>NZ_JBQXPN010000001.1:847500-4880000 GCF_052656125.1 Bacillus sp. WC2507
ACTTCGGGAGAAGGGGTGCTTTCTTAACGGAAAGCCGCAGTGAATAGGCCCAAGCGACTGTTTAGCAAAAACACAGGTCTCTGCGAAGCCGTAAGGCGAAGTATAGGGGCTGACACCTGCCCGGTGCTGGAAGGTTAAGGAGAGGGGTTAGCGTAAGCGAAGCTCTGAACTGAAGCCCCAGTAAACGGCGGCCGTAACTATAACGGTCCTAAGGTAGCGAAATTCCTTGTCGGGTAAGTTCCGACCCGCACGAAAGGTGTAACGATTTGGGCACTGTCTCAACCAGAGACTCGGTGAAATTATAGTACCTGTGAAGATGCAGGTTACCCGCGACAGGACGGAAAGACCCCGTGGAGCTTTACTGTAGCCTGATATTGAATTTTGGTACAGTTTGTACAGGATAGGCGGGAGCCATTGAAACCGGAGCGCTAGCTTCGGTGGAGGCGCTGGTGGGATACCGCCCTGACTGTATTGAAATTCTAACCTACGGGTCTTATCGACCCGGGAGACAGTGTCAGGTGGGCAGTTTGACTGGGGCGGTCGCCTCCTAAAGTGTAACGGAGGCGCCCAAAGGTTCCCTCAGAATGGTTGGAAATCATTCGTAGAGTGCAAAGGCATAAGGGAGCTTGACTGCGAGACCTACAAGTCGAGCAGGGACGAAAGTCGGGCTTAGTGATCCGGTGGTTCCGCATGGAAGGGCCATCGCTCAACGGATAAAAGCTACCCCGGGGATAACAGGCTTATCTCCCCCAAGAGTCCACATCGACGGGGAGGTTTGGCACCTCGATGTCGGCTCATCGCATCCTGGGGCTGTAGTCGGTCCCAAGGGTTGGGCTGTTCGCCCATTAAAGCGGTACGCGAGCTGGGTTCAGAACGTCGTGAGACAGTTCGGTCCCTATCCGTCGTGGGCGTAGGAAATTTGAGAGGAGCTGTCCTTAGTACGAGAGGACCGGGATGGACGCACCGCTGGTGTACCAGTTGTTCTGCCAAGGGCATAGCTGGGTAGCTATGTGCGGAAGGGATAAGTGCTGAAAGCATCTAAGCATGAAGCCCCCCTCAAGATGAGATTTCCCATAGCGTAAGCTAGTAAGATCCCTGAAAGATGATCAGGTTGATAGGTTCGAGGTGGAAGCATGGTGACATGTGGAGCTGACGAATACTAATAGATCGAGGACTTAACCATATAATATGAAGCAATGTTATCTAGTTTTGAAAGAATATAAAAAACTTGTTGACTTTAAAGGTTAAATAAGTTACAATAATTCTTGTCTTAAATGAATAAAGTCTGGTAATGATGGCAGAGAGGTCACACCCGTTCCCATACCGAACACGGAAGTTAAGCTCTCTAGCGCCGATGGTAGTTGGGACCTTGTCCCTGTGAGAGTAGGACGTTGCCAGGCAAATGGAGGATTAGCTCAGCTGGGAGAGCACCTGCCTTACAAGCAGGGGGTCGGCGGTTCGATCCCGTCATCCTCCACCATTTAGCCGACTTAGCTCAATTGGTAGAGCAACTGACTTGTAATCAGTAGGTTGGGGGTTCAAGTCCTCTAGTCGGCACCAGAAAATCATGGCGGTTGTGGCGAAGTGGTTAACGCACCGGATTGTGGCTCCGGCATTCGTGGGTTCGATTCCCATCAGTCGCCCCATTTTTTCTTGAAATAATTAATATGCGGGTGTGGCGGAATTGGCAGACGCACTAGACTTAGGATCTAGCGCCTTTGGCGTGGGGGTTCGACTCCCTTCACCCGCACTTTTAATAAAATAACTCAAACATGTCTTGCGGAAGTAGTTCAGTGGTAGAATACAACCTTGCCAAGGTTGGGGTCGCGGGTTCGAATCCCGTCTTCCGCTCCAATTTTCAATATGACATGCCGGGGTGGCGGAACAGGCAGACGCACAGGACTTAAAATCCTGCGGTGGGTGACCACCGTGCGGGTTCGACCCCCGCCCTCGGCACCATATGCGCCCGTAGCTCAATTGGATAGAGCGTTTGACTACGGATCAAGAGGTTAGGGGTTCGACTCCTCTCGGGCGCGCTTTTATTAACGGGAAGTGGCTCAGCTTGGTAGAGCACCTGGTTTGGGACCAGGGGGTCGCAGGTTCAAATCCTGTCTTCCCGATTTTCCAAAAAACACGGGGCCTTAGCTCAGCTGGGAGAGCGCCTGCCTTGCACGCAGGAGGTCAGCGGTTCGATCCCGCTAGGCTCCACTTTTTTTAATATCATTTATGGCGGTGTAGCTCAGCTGGCTAGAGCGTACGGTTCATACCCGTGAGGTCGGGGGTTCGATCCCCTCCGCCGCTACCATAAAGGACCTTTAGCTCAGCTGGTTAGAGCAGACGGCTCATAACCGTCCGGTCGTAGGTTCGAGTCCTACAAGGTCCACCACTAAAGGTTTATATCTCGGAGGTATACCCAAGTTCGGCTGAAGGGATCGGTCTTGAAAACCGACAGGCGGCGAGAGTCGCGCGGGGGTTCGAATCCCTCTACCTCCTCCATTTTTTCTAAATTAAATATTTTATCATCGCGGGGTGGAGCAGCACGGTAGCTCGTCGGGCTCATAACCCGAAGGTCGCAGGTTCAAATCCTGTCCCCGCAACCAAATGGTCCCGTGGTGTAGTGGTTAACATGCCTGCCTGTCACGCAGGAGATCGCCGGTTCGACCCCGGTCGGGACCGCCATTTTTTACATAAAGGCTCGGTAGCTCAGTCGGTAGAGCAGAGGACTGAAAATCCTCGTGTCGGCGGTTCGATTCCGTCCCGAGCCACCATTTTGAAGTCGCAAGCCGACTTAGCTCAATTGGTAGAGCAACTGACTTGTAATCAGTAGGTTGGGGGTTCAAGTCCTCTAGTCGGCACCACTTTCAAAATGAGCCATTAGCTCAGTTGGTAGAGCATCTGACTTTTAATCAGAGGGTCGAAGGTTCGAATCCTTCATGGCTCACCATTTATAATTTAATGCGGGTGTAGTTTAGTGGTAAAACAAGAGCCTTCCAAGCTCTGGTCGAGAGTTCGATTCTCTTCACCCGCTTTTCAATTATGGGCCTATAGCTCAGCTGGTTAGAGCGCACGCCTGATAAGCGTGAGGTCGATGGTTCGAGTCCATTTAGGCCCACCATAATTGTTCCGCAGTAGCTCAGTGGTAGAGCTATCGGCTGTTAACCGATCGGTCGTAGGTTCGAGTCCTACCTGCGGAGCCATATTTATAGAGAAGTACCCAAGTGGCTCAAGGGGCTCCCCTGCTAAGGGAGTAGATCGCGAACGCGGTGCGAGGGTTCGAATCCCTTCTTCTCTGCCAGAACTGGCCCGTTGGTCAAGTGGTTAAGACACCGCCCTTTCACGGCGGTAACACGGGTTCGAATCCCGTACGGGTCATACTAAAAGAGATAGCATAATCTGCTATCTCTTTTTTGTTGTGTAAAAGCGGACTTTGAATCGTCTGCTTTTTTTTATAGATTTCTTGTATACTTTTTTCTATTCTAATCGTCTAACTAATAGAAAGGAGAGAGCGATGGAGTATGAAAAGATTATTATAAAAACCTCTAAAAGCATTTATAGGTATTTTCTTAAAATAGGGCTAACACCATATGCCCATTAACCTAAGAATTTTATAATGCCCTCAAAATTAGCTTGATGGTGATGGGGTATCGCCATCATTTTGGAAATAAACCACGTTAAGATTATATAAGTTTAATTTCACATGAGCTTTTTTCTTTTTTTGATTACGTTACAGCTCCATCATAAAATATACGAGGTAATTTATTAAAATCATACTGAATTACTTTATCAAAGCTATCCAAATATGCATGTAAAGATTGTGTAATCATAAGATTAACAACTTTTTCTTTAGTATTAAAAATAATAATAGGTTTTTTAAGTGACCAAGTATACCCAACTTCCCACATTGTTCCGGAATCTTGATCATTATATATTGCAAAGGTAATATCACTATGTTGAATTGCATTTACATCAGTAACAAAGTTTTGAAATTGCCATTCATAAGATCCAAAGGGAAATTTACTCATATATTTTCGTGGAGAAAATACATTTAATCCTTTCTTAGATAAAATTATCTCTAATTTTTCTAATAGTGCAATTTGTTCAGGGTTGAAAAATGGCCCGGCTAAATATATTCATTTATTTGCCCCCCTAATGGTTATAAAAATAATTATTTTTTATTCACTTATATGATTTGTATGTATGTAAACAAGTTTTAATAAGAGTTTTTGGTTTTGAGATAATAAAAGGTATAATTACAAAGTAATTATGCTGTGAAAGTTAAAAATTTTATAATGCTTCCAAAACAAAAATATTGTGTCTTTTATAACAACGAGGTCCATTTTTATGGTTCTGGGGATCGTATTAAATTTTAACTTGATGGCGAGGGGCTAACACCAGCAGATGTAGAAGACATTGTTCAAGACACGATACATAAAGCATTATTGTCTGTACCAAATATGAAAATTACTTATATAAAAACATGGTTATTTCAAGTTGCGATTAATAGACACCGTGATTTAGCAAGAAGGCAAAAGCGTAGTGAAGAAATCCCGATTGAATCTGTTCAATTAATTGGATCAAAAGGATTAGATGAACCACTTTTGAGAAAAGAGCTTCAAGTAGAAATACAAAGCATGCTTGGAAAGATGAATCCAATATATAAATATATCCTTTTATTAAAGTATAATTATGAACTTTTATATAAGGAAATAGCAACCATATTAGAGATGAAAGAAGAAAATGTGAGTTGCGCTTGATATATTCAGAAAATCGCTGATATAATTTCAATCACCAAAGAAAACATAAGAAAAATCCTTTCACAATCTAAAGAAAACGCCTCCATTAAAATGGATTCCACACCTATTCCATCAACTTTACACTCTATGTGAAAAAGTTCACAAATAGGTCATAATTTGTGAAGTAATTCACAATAATACGTGCTACAATATGAGTGTAAAGAAGTTAAACAACATTAAATTAGTATTTTAATTAATTACTTAAACAATCATAAAAAATAGATGTGAACAATAGAGAGGGGAAATTAACATGAAAAAAGGTATCAATCGTGTAGTATTAGTAGGAACAGGAGCTGTAGGTTGTAGTTACGCTTACTCAATGATCAACCAAGGTGTAGCTGAAGAATTCGTATTAGTAGATGTTAATGAAGCAAAAGCAGAAGGGGAAGCGATGGACTTAAGCCATGCAGTACCATTCTCTCCATCACCAACAAAAGTTTGGAGCGGTAGCTATGCAGATTGTAAAGATGCAGATTTAGTAGTTATCACTGCTGGATTACCACAAAAGCCAGGTGAAACTCGTTTAGACTTAGTTGAGAAGAACACAAAAATCTTTAAACAAATCGTTCGCGGTATTATGGATAGCGGATTCGATGGAATCTTCTTAATTGCAACTAACCCAGTTGACATTTTAACTTACGTAACTTGGAAAGAATCTGGTCTACCAAAAGAGCGTGTAATCGGTTCTGGTACAACTTTAGACTCTGCTCGTTTCCGTTACATGTTAGGTGACTACTTAGATGTAGATCCACGTAACGTACATGCTTACATCGTTGGTGAACACGGTGACACTGAACTTCCAGTATGGAGCCACGCTACTATCGGTGTACAAAAACTAGAAACAATCTTAGCTAACAACGAACAGTACAAACAAGAAGACTTAGACAAAATCTTCGAAAACGTACGTGATGCAGCTTACCATATCATCGAGCGTAAAGGTGCAACTTACTACGGAATCGGTATGTCACTACTTCGTGTAACTAAAGCAATCTTAAGCAACGAGAACAGCGTATTAACTGTATCTGCATACCTTGAAGGACAATACGGTGAGAAAGATGCTTTCGTAGGTGTTCCAGCTGTTATTAACCGCGAAGGTGTACGTGAAATCGTAGAACTTGAGCTAAATGAAGATGAAAAAGCGAAATTCGCTCATTCTGTAAAAGTATTAAAAGAAACAATGGCACCAGTACTATAATAATTGATAAATCATTCAGAGGCGGGACACTGCTTCCTACCTCTGAATTCATATAATTTAATATAAATTCCTTTTCCGGTTTCCTTGTATATCCCCAATATACCCCTTTTGCTGGATAAGGATCGTTTATAGAAAAGAGCACTCTACTTTACGTAGAGTGCTCTTTATTATTATTTTTTAGGCGTTAATCCCAATTTCTTTAAGATATCTGCCAGTGTACCGCTTTTTGATTTTTCCGCAGGTGTTTGTGATTTAGATGCATCCGGACCCTTTTTCAAGAAGTTCTTTTCAACGAAGCGAATATCTTTTTCGTCGACAATACCATCTTTGTTAAGGTCTCCGTCTTTTACAGATACTCCTTTTTTACCATAGTTGCTAGCGATAATTTCAGCATCTTTTATATCAATTACTTTATCACCGTTTACATCACCGGCAAGGTTTTCATCAAGGCGTGCATAATAATATTGACCAAGCAGCTTACCATCTTTTTCAGTACCTAATTTCGTTGTTAGACGGCTTGTTAAATGTCCTGGAACTTCTACATATAAGTTATAGTCGCGTTTATTAACTGGAAGTCCATTCAGCTTGAAGTATCCATATTTATCTAGTGATCCTTCAAACTTATGACGGTAGGAATCTGTTGCATATACTTTTACGCCAAGCTTTGTATAATCGAATTTTTCATCTAAATATCCACGTTCATTTAAGAATGCACCAGGTTTAATATTTCCTTCTACTAGTGAGTTTAAGGACATAACTGAGAATGTTTGATCTTGAAGTACACGCATTCTGTTTGGTTCTGGTTCACCTTGTTTCCAGTAAGCGAACACTGATAAATCTAATTGAGCATTTGCTTCATAAAACTCATCGTTTTCGACTTTGAACGTTACATCAATGAATGGGAAATCACCATCTAATCCAGCGAAGTTTTTGTCATCGATAGCTCCGCCTACTGTAACAGAACCTGCTTCTAGTTTCGGTTCATTTACTTTTGCTGTTACCCCTTTTTCAGAAAGGAGTTTTTCAAAAGCAGGATTCAATTTCGCATTTGCAAATTTGAAGTTCTTCTCTAGAAATTTTACGTTAAATTCCCCAGCAACGAATTGTTTTACGTGTTTCGCATTTAGGGTTACAGTAAGTTCATCATTTTTGTATACTTCTCTTTTATCATAGCTAGTTTTCGCATATTGAGCTCCTTGCGGGATAAACCAATAGTTATTTACACCGTTTGGATAGTCAGGTCCTGCAGTTGCATAATCGAAAATATATACGCCTGTGTTCATTGGGCCTTCCACCTTAAAGGATTCAGGAGTAATGCCAACTTTAAAGTCACCATTTGCATTAATAGGTAAAAACTTATGCAAGTATGGGGAATAATCATAGTACATAACGCCATTCGCTTCTTGCGTAATGTTTAAGCCTTTTCCTTTTAAGTAGTCAACGTTTGAATCATATACATTACCTTTAATCCATAGTGCCTTTTTGCCATCTTCCACTGTATAATTCTCTTCATTTAATTCATAAATACCAGGTTTTAATCCCGTTAATTTCACTTCCGGTGGTGTATTATCAATTACGACATAATCACCTTTCACACGTGCTTTCCCGGCTTTATCGTAGCCGACAAACTCAATTGTGTAGTCTCCTTCTGGTAAGTTGATTTTCTCATCACCGATTGGTTTTGCAGGATCATTTGTAAAAGGATATACTTTTCCGTTAAAGAATGAATCTAAGTAATAATACACATCCGTTTTTAGTCCACTCGTGTTTAATGTTCCGATGAAGCCGAGCGCTTTATTTGTTTTGGAATCTTTCACGATAAGATCTAACGTTTCAAGTTCGCTATTTAATTGGAATGCCCCGTGAACATAGGATTCACCGTATGGATTAAATTTCGATGTATCAGCTGAAATGGCTTTTCTTGATAGTATCGCGTTTTCAATACCAGGTTCTGATACACGAATAGAGAACGGAATTTGATACGTTTCTTCTTTATTTTTCGTATTTGTAATATGAATATATCCTTCATATCGGCCTTGCTTTGCACCGGCTGGGACATTAATTTTTGCTTCGATTTCATCTGATTTGCCAGCATCAAGAGTAATTGTTTCTGGAACAGAGACTTTTACACTGTTTGCGACAGCATCGTTAATAGTAGAAGAAGCCGGTATATAAGAAATTTCTGTTTTAAATTCTTTCTTCTCTTGTTTATTATGGTTTTCCACTTTTATATTTCGTTTTTGTTCAAGAGCTTCACCGTCTTTTTGATAAAACTTACCGAATGCAATAGATCCAGTTTCTTCGGGTACTTCAATTACTTCATCATTTACAACAGTTTTTGTCGTATCTAATACTTTAAAGCTTGTTTCTGTATGAACAGCGTTGTATGCATCTACTCGCCCAGCTCCAACTTCATATACAGAATATTTTTCTTTTAAATCATCAGCCGTGTTCATAAGAGACGCCTTTACATCGAATGGAGAGTATTCTGGGTGTTCTTGTAAAATAAGAGCAGCAACGCCAGCGATATGAGGGGATGCCATAGATGTTCCTTGCATACGCTCATAGGAAACGTCATAGTTTTCGCCTTCTTGTGGATCGTTAATATATTCAGGCACTGTTGAAAGTACAGCAACACCAGGTGCTGTAATATCAGGTTTAATATCATCATTTGATGTAACAGGGCCTCGTGAGCTAAAGTCTGCAAGATGATCGCCTTCTGTTTGAATATAACTAATTTCGCCAAAAGTAAAGGAGGTGTTACCTTGTTCGATTTGAGCTTTTAGTTTTTCACCGTCTTCTTTCGTTAGGCGGAATGCTGGAATGTATTTTGTGCTTTCGCCAACGTAGAAAGGAATTTCTCCGTCCACATTGTTATAAATAATAACGGCTTTTGCACCAGCTTGTTTCGCATTCGCGATTTTTTCATCAAATGAGAGTGTACCACGTGCAACGAGAGCGATTTTCCCTTTTACATCTTTTTTACTAAATTCGTCAGGCGTACCGATTCCTACAGATTCAATAGGGAGAGATTGTCCTTTGAAATCTTCTATTTTATCAGTGAAGTTTTTGCCAAATAAAATTAAGTTAGGGAATTGTACTTGTCCAGCATGACCTGATAGTTTTGGTAAGGAAATAGAACTATCACTTGCCCCGACCGTAATCGCAAAGGGAGAAGCACCTGGTGATCCGAGTGTCGCTGGATTTGGACCAGAGTTCCCAGCAGCAACGACTGTAACAACACCGGAAAGCATCGCGTTATTGACAGCGATAGACGTTGGATCAAGCGGATTGTTACTATCGTCACCTAACGATAAATTAATAACGTTCATACCGTCAGAAATAGATTTATCGATTGCAGCAATAATACCAGAACTATCTCCGCTTCCGTATGGACCAAGTACACGATAGTTATACAGTTCAATGTCAGGTGCAACACCTTTTACTGCGGAATCTGATGTGTTTTTCTTTTGAGCAGAAACGATACCTGCTACGTGAGTACCATGTGCGGTGTAGAAGGAAGAGCCACGATCATCGAATTCAGGAGCGCCAGATTGTTGCCATTCTGCATACGTAGTCTCCATCGGATCTGCATCGTTATTAATAAAGTCCCAACCTTTTACGGAGTTTGGGTCTATTTTGCTAGAGTCCTCGCCATTTTTTGCACGGTATCCTTTATACACATCTTTTAAGTCAGGGTGATTGTAATCAATACCTGTATCTAATACACCAACTTTAATTCCTTTTCCGGTAATGCCCTCGCTATGTAACTTATCTACCCCAATTTGCGGAATGCTATCTGTTAGTTTTTGAGGTGCTTTCTGCTCTGCTTGTTTTGGTAAATTTAATTTTACTTCGTAATCTTTCCAAATACGTTTTACAACACCGATTCGTAACAATTCTTCAACTGTATTTGCAGGTAATGTCAGGGCAACCCCATTTATAGCATGTTTATAAGAGCGTTTAATTTGTACAGACTGGAAATTTCCAGACTTTACTGATGGACTGAATTGACGGAGGTTTTTAAGACCTTTTTGGAATTCTTCATGCTCTTGATCAATGCGTGCTTTTATATTTCCAGGTGCAGCTTGCAATCCTTTTTCTTTTTGTTTTAATTCATTAATCTTTACTGGCGCAGTTTGAAATTCTACAATGATATTTACTGGTTCGGAACTGCTCGTATTAATATCTGGTGAAATCGTAAAACCAGGATTGGCATCTAACGTTTGTAATGCCTGACGCTGTTCTTTAGAAAGTTTTGATAGTAAAGACTGGGCGTTTGAAGAGTCAATTTGATTAATAGGGTTTTCAGCAAGTACATTGAACGGAAGGGCAGTTGAAAATAGAACGCCAGCCGTTACAATTCCGGTAACAAAACGATTTTTCTTTTTCATGTATAGGCCTCCGATAATTTATATTTTTAAAATTATTTCTCCACGCCTGGTGTTTGCTCTGCATGGAATGTCCAATTTAGCTGTAAGGAATCCCCCTGGAATTTATTTTGATCTTGGTCGTTGTCTTCAAAGGAGAAGAGGACGTGTAAGGAATCTGTTTCACCAGATTTAATACCATCTATTAAGTTATGACGTTCTAGAGATGTAGCTACATCCTCAGGTTTCATAGTTTTCAATTCTGATAGTTTTGTTTCCCACAAAATTTCATGATCATCGTTTGGATTAGATGGCTTTCCATCATTCACTAAAAATTTGACGATGATGTGATCGCCTAAATCTTCACCATCATTATTTTGCTTTGCATCTGTAACTTCATAGGATGTTTCAAGTGCTACCTTTGCAATATCCAATGTTCCTTTGTTTTCAAGCTTGAAATTTCTTTCAATAAAATCACCTGGTTTTAAATCTTTCACATCAACGATTACACTTGGATTAATAGAAAGGTCTAGTGTTCCCGCTTGAAATGAATTATTCGATGTTTCAGAATCACTGAAATAGGCGAATACACCGCCGAATGTAAGGGATAAGCCAAGTGAAGCTGTGACAACTCCCATTCCAACTTTTTGTTTTACTGACATAAGAAAGCCCCCTAATTTTAATTTTTTCAAACGTTCGCCGGGAGTATGGATAGAGTAAACAGAGTGTTTCAGTATGAATTATATTTGCGAAGGTTTGGTGTTCTTTATTGAGAACAAGTATATGCTTATGAATTTTCCATTTCAATAAAATTGTGACAAAAAATGTTGAGAAACATTTTTTTATGACAGATTATTTTGTTGTGATTTTACGTGATAAATAGAGTGGAAAATAGGAGGAATCTAATAGAATAGATATTGAGAAATAAATAAAAGGCAGAAAGATAGAAAGAAAGTGAAGCGTTTTCAATGAATATTCGTCAAAATTCGATATTTTATATGGAAATGTGAAAAAAAATCAATATTTTTAAGAAAAAAACGTATATTTTTTATAAATCAACAAGGATATTTCAGTTTTTTGCAGAATTGTTAAAGTATAAAAAATTCTGTCATCTTAGTGAGGTGAACATATTGAGTGTAATAAATTGTGAAGAAGTGAAACGAGATGAGTTTCATACAGAAAAGTACTATGACAGTTATAACATCTTTGGCGCACATGTTGTGACGGAAGATGAGATGCGAGGAGTACGATTTACAGTATGGGCTCCTCATGCGAAAGCAATGAGTGTTGTTGGAGATTTTAATGAATGGGATTATGAACAACATAAGATGCTACAAGTGACAGAAGAGGGAATTTGGTCCTTGTTTATACCGCATATTGAAGAAAGAGAAATATATAAATATGCGATTGAAACAATGACTGGTGACGTCATTTTAAAGGCAGATCCGTATGCTGTGTATGCAGAAGTAAGACCGAATACGGCATCTGTAGTTTTTGATATAAAGGGATACGAATGGAATGATAAAAACTGGAGCCGTAAGAAAAAGAAAAAATCGGTTTATAAAGAAGCGATGACGGTTTATGAATTACATTTCGGTTCTTGGAAAAAGAAAGAAGACGGAACACTGTATTCTTACAGGGAAATGGCAGAAGAACTCATTCCTTATGTGGTGGAACATCAATTTACACATATTGAAATTATGCCGCTTGTTGAGCATCCATATGATCGTTCTTGGGGATATCAAGGGACGGGATATTATGCAGCAACGAGTAGATTCGGCACGCCACATGATTTGATGCATTTTGTCGATGAATGTCATAAATATGGAATCGGTGTCATTTTAGATTGGGTGCCGGGGCATTTTTGTAAAGATGCTCACGGTTTATATTTGTTTGATGGGACACCGACTTATGAATATAAAGATAAAGATGTCCAAGAAAATCTAGTATGGGGAACTGTCAATTTTGATTTAGGAAAGAGGGAAGTACGTAATTTCTTAATTTCAAATGCGTTATTTTGGATGAGACATTTCCATATTGACGGTTTCAGGGTGGATGCAGTTGCGAATATGTTGTATTGGAATAAAGAAGGGCAGGAGCAAAGTAATGAGCACGCTGTTTCATTTTTACGAGAGTTAAATGAAGCGGTGTTTGCAGAAGATGAAGATTTCCTTATGACAGCAGAAGATTCAACAGCTTGGCCACTTGTAACAGCCCCAACGTATGAAGGTGGGCTTGGGTTCAATTACAAATGGAATATGGGCTGGATGAATGATGTGCTGAAATATATGGAGTGTGCGCCTGAGTATAGGAAGCATATTCATGAGAAAATGACGTTTTCTTTAATGTATGCTTACTCTGAAAACTTTATATTACCGCTTTCTCATGATGAAGTCGTTCATGGGAAAAAGTCGTTATTAAATAAAATGCCAGGAGATTACTGGGATAAGTTTGCTCAACTTCGTTTATTATATGGATATTTTTTTACTCACCCAGGAAAGAAATTACTTTTCATGGGAGGAGAATTTGGGCAGTTTGATGAGTGGAAAGACCTTGAAGATTTAGATTGGAATTTACATGATTTTGAAATGCATCGTTATATGCATGATTACTTTAAAGAGCTCATAGCATTGTATAAGCGCTCCAAACCACTTTGGCAGCTTGATCATTCACCTGAAGGATTTCAGTGGATAGATGCTAATAATCATGAGCAAAGTATTTTCTCGTTTATCCGCCAAGGGGATAAACAAGAAGATGCGTTAGTTGTCGTATGTAATTTTACGAAAGCTACATATGAAAACTATAAAGTAGGTGTACCAGATTTCGAGAATTATAACGAGATTTTAAATAGTGATGCTGAGCAATATGGCGGTTCGGGGCAAGTAAATAAGAAACGTCTTAAGGCGATTCTAGAACCGTATCATAATCAAGCAGCACATGTAGAAATTACAATTCCACCATTTGGCGTATCCATATTACGACCAGTGAAGACGAGAAAGGGGAGCAAAAAACAAGATGGTTCAAAAACAAAAGTGCGTAGCAATGTTACTAGCAGGGGGAAAAGGTAGTCGATTAAGTGCATTAACAAAAAATTTAGCCAAGCCAGCTGTTCCATTTGGTGGTAAATATCGCATTATTGATTTTACGCTAAGCAACTGTGCGAATTCTGGTATTGAAACGGTGGGGATTTTGACGCAGTATCAACCACTTGAACTTCATAATTATATCGGAATCGGCAATGCTTGGGATTTAGACCGAGTAAGCGGTGGAGTCACAGTGTTACCTCCTTATGCGGAATCTTCAGGGGTGAAGTGGTACACAGGTACGGCAAGTGCCATTTATCAAAACTTAAACTATTTAAGTCAGTACGAACCAGAGTATGTTCTTATTTTATCTGGCGACCATATTTATAAAATGGATTACAGTAAAATGCTAGATTACCATATTGAGAAAGAAGCGGATGTTTCGATTTCTGTTATTGAAGTGCCTTGGGATGAAGCGAGTCGCTTTGGCATTATGAATACAAATGAAGAGATGGAGATTGTTGAATTTGAAGAGAAACCGCAATTTCCAAGAAGTAATCTTGCCTCAATGGGAATCTATATTTTTAACTGGGCAATTTTGAAAGAGTATTTAGAGATGGATGCAAGAAATCCTGAATCTAGTAATGATTTCGGAAAAGATGTACTTCCGCTTTTATTAGATGAAGGGAAAAAGCTTATGGCGTATCCGTTTGAAGGATATTGGAAAGATGTTGGAACGGTGAAAAGCTTATGGGAAGCGAATATGGATTTACTTCGCGATGAAACGTCGCTGAATTTAAACGATCGTAATTGGCGTATTTATTCTGTGAATCCAAACGAACCGCCTCAATATATTGCCGAACAGGCAAAAGTAGAAGAATCACTTATTAACGAAGGATGCGTCATTGAAGGGGACGTGAAGCATTCTGTATTATTCCAAGGGGTGACGGTGGAAGAGGGTAGTATGGTTATTGATTCTGTCGTTATGCCAGGAGCGAAGATTGGTAAAAATGTTGTGATTGAAAGAGCGATCGTTGGATCGGAAATGGTTATTGAAGATGGAACAATTATTCGTCCAGAAAAGAATGTTGACGATGTAGTACTAATTGCTGAAGGGAAATAGAAAAGGGGGATGAAATGAATGGGAGAAAAAATGTTAGGAATTATTAATGCAACGGGAAGTTTTCCTTCCTTAAAGAAAGTAACAGGGCATCGTTCACTAGCGGCGTTACCGTTTGGGGGCCGTTATCGACTCATTGATTTCATGCTTTCAAATATGGTGAATTCTAATATTCATAGTGTGGCAGTTTTTACAAGCCATAAAAACCGTTCACTAATGGACCACGTTGGTTCAGGCAAACAGTGGGATTTAGATAGAAAAAGAGACGGACTGTTTTTATTCCCGCCAAACTGCCAATGTGACCAAGATGAATTTGGATCCTTTGCACATTTTAGAAGACATATTGATTATTTTCTAAGAGCCAGAGAAGAATACGTTGTTATTACGAATAGCCATCTCGTAACAGCATTAAATTTTCAAGGGGTGTTAGAGCGACATATACATACGGCAGCTGACATTACGGAAGTTTGTCATGAAGGGGTTTCGCTTCAAACATACGTGTTAAAGAAGCAATTATTATTAGATTTATTTGAAGCATATAAAGATGTGGAGCAATACAGTTTATTTGATGTAGTGAGAGAAAAGCGCGGAAAATCACTGCATATTGCTACGTATGAGCATACAGGATATGTAGCTATTATTGATTCGATTGAAAGTTACTATAAGCATAGTTTAGAAATTTTGCAGCCTGCTATTTGGAAGCAAGTATTTAAGAAAGAAGCACCGATCTTTACGAAAGTAAAAGATGAACCACCAACGCGTTACTTAAAGGGTGCAGCCGTGAAAAATACAATGATTGCAAACGGTAGTATTATCGAAGGCGAAGTAGAAAATAGTGTTGTCTCCCGTTCTGTTAAAATTGGAAAAGGTTCAATTGTTCGTAATAGCATTATTATGCAAAAGAGCCAAATTGGAGATAACTGTATAATAGACGGTGTTATTATTGATAAAGACGTGAAAATTGGTGATGGTGTCGTACTAAAAGGAAACGCCGATGAACCATACGTTGTCGAAAAAGGAAGCGTTCAAAACAGCACAATTAATAGTTATTCTTAAGAAATCAGTGGGGGTTTTTCCTCCACTGATTAAAGTTATAATTTAAATGAAAACTCGAAGGGAGGAAGCTGCAAGGGAAGTAGTATAAGCTTTTCGTGCAGTGGGACAACAAGTGAATATTTTATTTGCAGTATCAGAATGTGTACCATTTGTTAAATCGGGAGGATTAGCTGATGTAGCAGGTGCGCTCCCAAAAGAGCTGAAAAAATTAGGTGTGGAAGTTCGCATTATACTCCCAAATTATAGTCTTATTCCAAAAAAATTAAGAGATGGATGTACGCTACATAAAGTAATTAACGTCCCGCTTGGGTGGAGAAATCAATATTGTGGAATTTTAAAAGGTGAGCAGGATGGGATTACGTATTACTTAATAGATAATGAATATTATTTTAAGAGGGATTCTCTATATGGTCATTATGATGATGGAGAGCGTTTTTCTTATTTTTCGAAAGCAGTTTTAGAGTGTATTCCGCATCTTGATTTCGAAGTGGATGTTCTTCATAGCCACGATTGGCATACCGCTATGGTTAACTTCTTACTGCGTGAAAAGTATCAAGATAACCCATTATATGAGCATATTAAAACGGTGTATACGATTCATAACTTGCAGTTCCAAGGTGTATTTCCTCCTGAAGTGATGTACGACTTGTTAGAACTTGGTGATGAATATTTTCATAGTGAGCAGTTAGAGTTTTATGGAAATGTGAACTTTATGAAGGGTGGCATTATCGCTTCTGATCAAATTACAGCGGTTAGCCCGACATACAAAGAAGAAATTCAATATGAGTTTTTCGGTGAGAAGTTAGATGGGTTGTTACGAAAATATAACGGTAAGCTTAGCGGCATTGTAAATGGAATTGATACGAGCGTATATAATCCAGAAACGGATTCATATATTACTGCTCAGTACGATGCAGATTCATTATATGAAAAAAATGAAAATAAACGCGCATTGCAGCGTTATTTTGGTTTGCCAGAAAAAGAAGATACACCGATTATTTCAATGGTAACGAGATTAACGAAGCAAAAAGGTCTTGATTTAGTACGTACTGTATTCCGCGAAATAATGGAGGAAAATGTACAATGTATTATTTTAGGATCAGGTGACTCTGAATATGAACAATTCTTTGAGTGGATGGCATATGAGTATCCTGAGAAGGTAAAAGTGTATATCGGATTTAATGAAGAATTAGCTCATCAAGTGTATGCGGGAAGTGATTTATTCTTAATGCCATCACTATTTGAACCATGTGGACTTGGACAACTTATCGCATTAGCGTACGGTACAATTCCGATTGTAAGAGAGACAGGTGGATTAAATGATACTGTACAATCTTATGACGAAGAAACTGGAGAAGGAAATGGTTTCAGTTTCACGAACTTTAATGCACATGACATGTTGCACACGGTTCGTCGTGCAATTGAATTTTATCATGATAAACCGGTATGGGAGCAGCTTGTAAAACAAGCGATGACTGAAGATTACAGCTGGGAGAAATCAGCTCTTGCCTATAAGAAATTGTATAAAAGTCTCATGGAATAACATGTAGGTGGTGAAGAAATGTTTACTCATGTTGAAAGTTTTAAATCAGCTTTTCTAGAAAAGTTAGAGACGATGTATGGTAAAAGTTTTAAAGACTCTACAACTCGTGATCAATACAATACGCTTGGGTACATGGTACGTGAGTATATGAATAGTCAATGGATTGCAACGAACGAAAGTTATCGGTCTGGAGAGCAAAAGCAAATGTATTACTTATCCATTGAGTTTTTACTTGGGCGTTTGCTTGGAAGTAACATATTAAATTTAGGCATCAGGGATGTCTGTGAGCAAGGACTTTCTGAGCTTGGTATTTCGTTGCAAGAATTAGAAGAAGTGGAAGCAGATGCAGGTCTTGGAAATGGTGGACTTGGACGATTAGCAGCTTGTTTCCTTGATTCACTTGCCTCTTTAAACTTACCAGGTCATGGCTGTGGAATTCGTTACAAACACGGCTTATTTGATCAAAAAATTGTGGATGGTTATCAAGTTGAATTTCCAGAACAGTGGCTCCTTCATGAAAACGTATGGGAAGTAAGAAGGCATGATCAAGCTGTAGAAGTAAGTTATTTCGGCAATGTTGAACCGCTATACATTGATGGACGTTTAGAGTTTAGGCATACGAACGCAGAAGTAATTATGGCAGTACCATATGACGTTCCAGTAGTAGGGTATGAGACGAGTACTGTAAATACACTTAGACTTTGGAATGCTGAACCAGTTCCTTTCCCGCAAAATTGCAAAGATATTTTGAAATATAAGCGTGAAACAGAGGCGGTATCGGAGTTTTTGTATCCAGATGATACGCATGATGAGGGGAAAATACTTCGTTTGAAACAACAGTATTTCCTCGTATCAGCAAGTCTGCAAAATATCGTTCGTATGCATAGAGAAAGATATGGTGACCTTCGTCAATTACATGAGAAAATTGCGATTCATATTAATGATACACATCCAGTTTTGGCGATTCCAGAACTGATGCGTATTTTATTAGATGAAGAAAAACTAGCATGGGAAGAAGCTTGGCACATAACGACGCAAACGATTTCTTACACGAATCATACGACGTTATCAGAAGCGCTTGAAAAGTGGCCAATTCACATTTTTAAACCGTTATTACCGAGAATTTATATGATTATTGAAGAGATTAATGAACGTTTCTGTCATGAGCTTTGGGAACGTTATCCGTATGAATGGCATCGCATTGAAGAGATGGCGATTATTGCGCATGATCTTGTGAAAATGGCTCATTTAGCAATTGTCGGTAGCCATAGCGTAAACGGTGTAGCAAAAATTCATACGGAAATCTTAAAGCAGCGTGAAATGCGATTGTTCTATGAATTTTATCCAGATAAGTTTAATAATAAAACGAATGGAATCGCTCATAGACGCTGGTTAATGAAGGCAAATCCGCAGCTGACGAACCTGATTTCAGAGGCAATTGGAACAGAGTGGAAGAAAGAACCGATTAAGCTTCAAGCGCTGCAAACAGTCCAATATGATGCGAGTTTCCATGAGAAATTTGCAGAGGTAAAACAAGAGCGTAAAGAGATTTTAGCAGAGCGTATTCATAATAAAATGGGGATTACAATTGATCCAAATTCTATTTTTGATGTGCAAGTAAAAAGACTGCATGCTTACAAACGACAATTATTGAATGTTCTTCATATTTTATATTTGTATAATCGTCTGAAAGAGGATGCTAGTTTTACATTTTATCCGCGTACTTTTATCTTTGGAGCGAAAGCATCACCTGGCTATTACTATGCGAAAAAAATTATTAAATTAATAAATGAGCTTGCAAGGAAAGTGAATAATGATCCGTATGTGAGTCAATATATGAAAGTTATCTTTCTAGAAAACTACCGAGTTTCTTTAGCGGAAGATATATTCCCAGCAGCGGATGTTAGTGAGCAAATTTCAACTGCGAGTAAAGAAGCATCGGGAACGGGTAACATGAAATTTATGATGAATGGTGCGATTACAATCGGAACGTTAGACGGTGCTAACGTTGAAATAAAAGACCGGGTCGGTGATGATAACTGTTTCATTTTTGGCTTAACAGCGGAAGAGGTTCTTCATTACTATCAAAATGGTGGATATCGTGCAAGTGATTATTATCACCACAATATGCATATTAAGAAAGTAGTAGATCAACTGACGAATGGTTTCTTTGCACAGTCGGGAGCTGAATTTGAAGCAATTTATGATTCTCTCGTTATTCAAAATGATGAATATTTCGTTCTGCGAGATTTTGGTCCATATGCGGAAAGGCAAGAAGCTGTTGGTAGAGCTTATGAAAACCGAACGAAGTGGCTAGAAATGTCGATTTTAAATATTGCACAATCTGGTCATTTTGCGAGCGATCGGACGATTTTGCAGTATAGTAATGAGATTTGGGGTATTGGTAATGCGGTTACACAGTATTAAGTAAAAGTCCCTTTTGAAGGGGCTTTTCTTTATTAAGTTGAAGTGGGGTGTATAGGAAGGTACATTGAGACAAAGTGTAAAAATGAATAATACATATAGGGATGCTAAAGTGTATTCACTTTTAAAAGAGGAATATAATCGCTTAAAAAACCGAGCTTAATTTCATTAAGCTCGGTTTTCTTTTTTTGCTTAAGAAAGAAATGGGATGGCGGTGTATATGATACCTGTGCCACCATATTCTCCTGTCGCAAAGTATGAAAATGTAAAGAAACCTGTAAACGAAAAAATTACAATGAGAAAAAGTGCAAAGATAAATTTTAGCATGTAAGGTCCCCTCATCCAAAAGTAAATTCATATATCATTATAGTATGCGAAAATTTAATTTCCAATTGTTTACTGGTTAAAAATGAGAAGTCAGACATGTTTTGTATGTTGTCATGGCATGATTATTTGTAATGGATTTTGTGTTTTTTGTAAAAGTCATATTGTGATGAACGTGTGCATATTCCCAGTCTTGTTCATTAAAATGGACATTGCGCGGAGGGAGAAGAGGAACGACATCAAATAAATTAACGAAGCGAAAGCTACTAGCTACTTGCAGTTTATAATAATTACGAAATGCAATATCCCCCACTTTCGGAGAGGCAAATGTATAAAGACCGTACTGTGCGAAGGCGGTGTTGATACGCGCATCTAGTATATGTAGTGTAGCGAGCGCGCCGCCTAAGCTATGACCTGTTGCAAGAAGTTTTTTATGGGCTGGTAATGATACGAGCATATCCATAATAGAATCTCGGCAAGATTCATAAATAGAAAGAAAGCCGTTATGGACATTTCCGCTATTTAAAGCATATGGATATGGTTTTTGATTGACGAGTGAATCGATAATCCATTCGGTATCTGTTTGTGTCCCGCGAAAAGCTACGATAATAGTATCCTCAGATTCTAGTATGAATCCAAACCAATCTGTCGTTTGAATGGTTTTTCCTTGAAAGCCTTGTACATATTGAAAACTATCTGGTATTTCGAAAATCCCATTTTGTTTATATTGTTCATACGTTAACTCACAACAAGAAGCTAACAATATGGCAGTATCTTTATCAAAGGATAGAGGAGTACGCATTAAGGAAGCCCTCCTTAAGAAAAGGTATAGTTTAATATATGCAGTGAGGGACTTGATTCATTCGTTTGGATGGGGGAAATAGTTTGTATCGCTTAACTAAAGCAGTGGATGAAATGATATCGACTTATCGACGAATAATAACAAAATAAAACAGCGCCCCATAAGGGCACTGTTTACTCTTTTCCATCTAATAAACGGCCAAGGCCACCTAAAACGCTGCCTTCACCAGTACCCTGAGCTGCTGGGCTTGTCAGGCGTGCTGCTAAGCGGCTAAGTGTTAAGGATTGGATCCAAACTGTTCCAGGTCCTTCTAACGTTGCGAAGAATAAACCTTCTCCGCCAAATAGAGCTGTTTTTACTTTTCCAACGAACTCGACATCGTAGTTAACGTCTTTTGTCATTGCAACGAGACAACCTGTATCGATGCGAAGCTTTTCGCCAGGTTTTAATTCACGCTTATATACAGTTCCGCCTGCATGCATGAAAGCAAGTCCATCACCTTCGAGTTTCTGCATGATGAAACCTTCACCACCAAAGAAACCAGTTCCGATTTTTTTTGTAAACTCGATTCCGATAGAAACACCTTTTGCTGCACAAAGAAACGCATCTTTTTGGCAAACTACTTTCCCTTGATATTCTGTTAAATCTACAGGAACAATTTTACCAGGATAAGGAGCAGCAAATGATACGTGGCGCTTGCCGTGACCTGTATTCGTAAATACAGTCATAAACATGCTTTCACCTGTAACGAGACGTTTACCAGCGCCCATTAATTTTCCGAATAAACCTCCAGATGGTCCAGAACCATCACCGAAGATTGTTTCCATTTCGATGTAATCTTCCATCATCATCATTGCGCCCGCTTCTGCAATCACGCTTTCTTCTGGATCTAATTCAATTTCAACGAACTGCATATCGTCGCCGTATAACTTATATTCGATTTCATGTGCCTTCATTCTTATCACCTCGTATGTAATAGATACTTATATTGTACAGAATTTAATAGGATTAGAATACTTTAGTTTTGTTAATTTTCAAATTAAGTAGAACTTTAATCAGTGGGGGCCATCCCGCACTGATTATCTGCCCTCACCAATTGGGCTTTTACTGTCCGCAAATAGCGAGATAAAATATGAATATGGAAATTCAACATTATATTAAAATTATAAAAATATGATGAGGTGAAAGTGTTCTCATTTGACGTTTTCAATATAGCATGATATAGTGAAAGCACTATTGAGCTACATAATGTGGTACGGAAATAAAGCACGTTGTATTAAAGGCTGTAAGCTTGTTATACATTCATGTCCTTTATATCCACCTTTTCATGTGGATTCATAGTTTCATTTTTATTTAGGAGGTACATGACATGCAAACAGGTAAAGTTAAATGGTTTAACGGCGAAAAAGGTTTTGGCTTCATCGAAGTTGAAGGCGGAGAAGACGTATTCGTACATTTCTCAGCTATCCAAGGCGACGGCTTCAAAACTTTAGAAGAAGGTCAAGAAGTTTCTTTCGAAATCGTTGAAGGAAACCGCGGACCACAAGCAGCTAACGTTACAAAAAACTAATTAGCTAGCGATAAAAAGCATTCCGATTTTCGGAATGCTTTTTTTTATTCTTTGGAACTAGATTCATTTGAAGATAATTCGCCCTTAAAGGTACGCTCTTCAAAGTCATCAAGCATTTGTTCATATTCTTCATGCTCTTCCGTAGCGAAAACTTGCGGATTTTTTCCATACATATCTGTACCGATAAAGTTTTCGAAGTCCTCTACGTAGCCTACATTTTCCTCGCTATTTACGTACATGCCATTATAGTTTTTGGAATCTTGTCTTTCTAAATCAGACGGTGTTTCAGATGTTCCGTAATTTGCGACATCTTGCCAAGCATCTTCTGCATCGTACTCAACAGAATGGTCTTCATCGTGTTTGTGGAAAGAAGGAGACAACACTTCTTCTTCGACTGGGCGTGTATTCATATTTAATTTACTTGTCGTGTGCTGTATGCATGTTGTAGCAGTCGGCATTGCTTCCAATCTTTCAAATGGAATTTCTTCACCAGACACTTCGCAAATGCCGTACGTACCCGCTTCTATTTTTTGTAGGGCGTGTTTCGTATCCTCTAGCTGTTTATGCCAAAGTTCAATAAGTCCGAAGTCTTTTTCACGTTCATATAGCTCTGTTGCCATATCAGCTGGATGGTTATCGTAGCTAGATAATTCTCCAACGGAATCACGTTCAGATGCACGATCTTCATTTTCATGTGTTTGTAACGTTTGCTCTAGTTCTTGTTTTTGTTTTTCTAAAACGGATTTAAATTGATTTATTTGTTGTGGAGTTAACATAGTCGTCCACCTTCCTACAATTCAGTTTCTTTACATAGTATGAGCGTCGAGAGTAGGAATTATGAGTTGAAATTGGTATATGAAAAAAGAGCTGCATAAGCAGCTCCTTTCTATAGGAAATATCCAAGTAATAATCCGATTCCCATGAGGAGACCGAAGATTGTATTTGTTTTTGCTGTTGCAATCATCGCAGGTACCATTTCCATTGGAATACTTTTGCCGATAAAGCCTTTCGTCGCTTTAAATGCTTTCGGTGCGCTCAAAAATACGATAAGCATCCATGGTGATGCGATGTTAACGATAATTAAAGCGATTGTCCAAATGTAGGAAACGATAAACATAGAAGCAAGTACACCAACTGCTCTTTCACGTCCAACGAGAATTGCTAACGTTTTACGACCGTTTTCTTTATCGCCATCTAAGTCACGAATATTATTGGCTAGTAAAATGGCACCAATTAAAATGGAGCTTGGAATAGATAGTAAAATGACTTCTGATGTTACAGTTCCAGTTTGAATAAAGAATGAAATTCCGATAATAATGACACCCATAAATAATCCGGCTGTTAACTCTCCGAATGGTGTATATGCAATTGGAAGTGGGCCGCCTGTATAAAGGTAAGCAACGGCCATACAAACAAGACCGATTGCAGCAAGCCACCAGCTAGAATTCATACAAATATAAACACCTAATAGTATTGCGATGCCGAAAAATCCAAATGCTAAGTTAAGCACTGTTTTTGGCTGAATGCCATCGCGAACGATAGCGCCGCCGATACCAACTGAACCTTCGTGATCGAGTCCTCTTTTATAATCAAAGTATTCATTAAACATGTTTGTTGCTGCTTGAATGAGAAGACAAGCAAGAAGCATTATAAGGAAAAGAGGGAGATGTATTTGATTTATACCTCCGACCTGCATCGCATAGGCTGTTCCGATGAAAACAGGAACGAAAGCTGCTGTTAATGTATGGGGACGTAGTAAACTCCACCAAATGCGCCAGCCTGTTTGTTTACTTGGCTTTGGCGCCGTAGGAGAGGAATTCGTTTCGACGTTCATTTCCATGTTGATTCCTCCTTTGGTCACATATTGTACACAACTAAGTGTAGAAAAAGCATCATTTAGTGTCAACGTTTATTTTCTAGGAAGAGAAGGTGAATTTCTCAGAAATGCTAAACGTTGACAGGCCTTTCGTTTGAGGTGTATCTTAAAATCAAGCGTAATTATGACTATTTTTCGCCCATAGGGGGGAGACAATTGTGATTCAAACGAAACAAATAGGCTTGCAAGAAGTTTTGAGTGCGGCCATTAAGCGTGCAACTGATGAAAAAATATTAGTGAGCTTTGTTAAACAAATAGACTGGATGGATCCGCTTCTGTTTTATGCAGCAGGAAAAAGGATCTCATTCGAAAATAGATGTTATTTTGCAGACCCAGCTCAGCATGTAATATTTGCTGGAATTGGCTCTGTTTTCACTATAGCAACTTCTTCTCACAAACGCTTTCAAACTGCTCGTGACGAGTGGGATAAAGTAAAAGAGAAGGCATTTGTACAAAGAGAAAGATACGAATTTGGAACAGGTCCTCTTTTATTTGGTGGCTTTTCATTTGACCAAGAAAAAGAGAAAACGGACTTATGGAAAGAATTTGATGATACGACATTTTCACTACCGGCATTTTTATTAACTGTAAAAAATGAAAAAGCATGGTTAACAATGAATACATTCGTTTCAGCAACAGATTGTGCAGAAACTCTTTATAACGAAATTGTTTCTTTAGAAGAGAAAATTTTTGAGGAGAGTAAATGTGCACTAGAAGGATCGAAATTAACAGTTACTTCTAAAGTAGAAGTGGATCCGAAAGGCTGGATGAAGGCCATTGAGAAAGTGCAAGATGAGATGAAGCAGGGGAACGTACAGAAGGTTGTATTAGCGAGGGAGCTAAAAGTAGAGATGAATCATCCTATTGATTCTGCTCTTGTTTTAGAAGCGCTTCGCATTGGACAACCGGATTGTTACGTATTTTCTTTTGATTATAAAGGAGCATGCTTCTTAGGAGCGACGCCAGAGAGATTAATTCGCAAAGAAGATGAGAAGTTTACTTCGATGTGTCTTGCTGGTTCAACTGGTCATGGTCAATCTATAGAAGAAAGTAAACAAAATAGTAATGCGCTTCTTCATGATGAAAAGAATTTAGCTGAACACGGTTATGTTGTGAACATGATCAGGTCGGTATTAAATGAGCACTGCGAATCCGTTAATATTCCGGAAAGTCCGGGCTTATTAACAACGAAAAACTTAATTCATTTATATACGCCTGTAGAGGCAAAAGGCGATGCGAGTCTTTTAACAATGGTAGAAGAATTACATCCAACACCAGCTCTTGGCGGGACACCTCGTTTGGAAGCGATGAAACTGATTCGTGATGTTGAATTGTTAGACAGAGGATTATATGGTGCACCGATTGGCTGGATAGATGATGAAGGAAATGGTGAATTCGCGGTTGCACTTCGCTGCGGATTATTAAATGGCGAGAAAGCATCCTTATTTGCCGGTTGCGGGATTGTAATTGATTCAGTACCGCAACTTGAATATGAAGAAACAAGTTTGAAGTTTAGACCGATGCTTGGTGCTTTGGAGGAATTAATGAAATGAACAATCATATAGAAGCATTATCATATTATTTAGGCGCGTTCGTGGATGAACTGACGCGTCTAAATGTATGTGATGTTGTCATTAGTCCAGGCTCACGGTCAACGCCGATAGCTCTACTAATGGAACAACATGAAGGAATGAACACATATTTACATGTAGATGAAAGATCAGCAGGATTTTTTGCACTCGGTATCGCAAAAGCGAAAAAACGTCCTGTTGCATTATTATGTACGTCAGGAACGGCAGCAGCGAATTATTATCCAGCTGTATGTGAAGCTTTTCATTCACGAGTACCGCTTATCGTCTTAACGGCAGATAGACCGCATGAATTAAGAGATGTCGGTGCACCACAAGCGATGAATCAATTCAATTTATACGGTACGTTTGTGAAGCAATTTACAGAGATGGCACTCCCAGAAGCGAGTGAAGCGATGTATCATTACGCTCGCATGACGACGCAGCGCATGATAGCAGGTGCTTGTTTAGCACCACAAGGACCTGTGCATCTTAATTTTCCAGTTCGCGAACCGCTTATCCCGGACTTCTCATTAGAAAGTTTATGGGATAAAGGACGCGGGGAATATACAGGAGTAGTTCAGCAAGGGAACGTGATGATGCCGAGTGAATATGTAGATTCTCTTGTAGGGCGCCTTTCACATATGGAAAAGGGGCTTATTATTTGTGGAGATGATAGCCATTCGGAAATCGCAGCGTTTGCGGCAGAATTAGCTGACAAAACGGGATATCCAATATTAGCGGACCCACTTTCTAATATTCGTAGTGGACACCACGATAAAACGATGGTAATCGACTGTTACGATACATTTTTACGAAATGAGCTGTTAAAGGAAACGTGGAAGCCAGAAGTTATGATTCGCTTTGGCGGTATGCCTGTTTCGAAAGCATTAACGCAGTTCATCAAAAAACAAACGAAAGCCGTTCATATCGTTGTTGATGAATCTGGGCAATGGAGAGACCCAGCTCTTGTTGCGACAGAAGTTGTCCAAGCAAGTGATATTGCATTTTGCAGTGCACTAATAGAAAAAATGCCAGTTATGAAAAAGAATGATTGGTTCGGAATGTGGAAACATATAAACGAAAAAACGAAGGAAACGCTTCGTGAGATGGAAACATATGAAACGGCATTTGAAGGGAAAGTTATTACGGATATTGTCCGCGTATTACCAGAAGGGGCAACGTTATTTGCAAGTAATAGTATGCCAATTCGTGATACAGATTCATTCTTCTTCACATCGGATAAAAATATTCAAGTGATGGCAAACCGTGGTGTAAATGGGATTGACGGAATCATTTCGACAGCTTTAGGAGCGAGCATTATTTGTGAACCGCTCGTATTAGTAATCGGTGATTTATCATTTTATCACGATTTAAACGGATTATTAGCCGCAAAATTACATGAATTAAATATAACAATTGTCGTTGTAAATAATGACGGTGGCGGTATTTTCTCATTCTTACCACAGTATGAGAAAAAGGAACATTTCGAATCGTTATTTGGAACACCGATTGGTCTTGATTATGAGCATGTTGTTAAAATGTACGGTGGTTCATTTAGCCGTGTAAATGGTTGGGAGCAATTCCGAGAAGAGGTACAAAAAGGAACAAGGGCGGAAGGTTTACATGTTGTAGAAATTTGTACGAACCGTGATGAAAACTTAACATTGCACCGTAAATTATGGGCAAAAACGCAGGACGTAATTACTATATCTTTGCAAGGTGAATCAAAATGAACGTAACGCTGCAAGGTGTATCGTATGAATATGAAGTAGTCGGAAGCGGGGAACCACTTCTACTTCTTCATGGTTTTACGGGGAGTATGGAAACGTGGCGTTCCTTCGTTCTTTCTTGGAGCGAGCAGTTTCAAGTCATTTTAGTAGACATTGTTGGGCACGGAAAAACGGAAAGTCCTGAAGATGTGACGCATTATGATATTCGAAATGTGTCATTGCAAATGAAAGAACTGCTAGATTACCTTCATATTGAAAAAGCGCACATACTCGGCTATTCAATGGGCGGTAGATTGGCGATTACGATGGCATGCCTATATCCAGAATATGTGCATTCTCTTTTATTAGAAAATTGTACAGCTGGGCTCAAAAGTGAAGATGAGCGGGAAGAACGTCGTGAAAAAGATGAGCGACTTGCTCATAAAATTGAGCGAGAAGGCATCAAAAGTTTTGTATCTATGTGGGAAAATATTCCGCTGTTTGAAACGCAAAAAAATTTAGCACCAAACCTACAAGAAGCGGTGCGAAAAGAGCGACTTGCTAACAATCCAAAAGGGCTTGCAAATAGCTTGCGCGGCATGGGAACAGGGGCTCAGCCTTCATGGTGGAACGAGCTGCAAAACTTAAAAATGCCTGTTCTTCTAATGAATGGAGAGCATGATGAAAAGTTCTTTCGTATATTAAAAAACATTGAAAAATGCGTCTCTGACGCGAAATTTGTCAAAATTGATGGTGCTGGCCATGCAATTCATGTGGAACAACCGGAAAAGTTTGATACAATAGTAAAGGGATTTCTAAAAACTATGCAGTGATGCTTTTTTCATCTAAGAAGGAAGTTACACTTATAGAGGAGATCAGAAATATATAAGGAGGTAATAGTAATGGCTATTGAATGGGTAACAGAAGGCAATTACGAAGATATTATTTATTCAACATACAATGGTATCGCAAAGATTTCGATTAACCGCCCTGAAGTACATAACGCATTCCGTCCAAAAACGGTAATGGAGTTAATCAATGCATTTGCACACGCTCGTGATGATGCAAATGTTGGCGTTATCATTTTAACAGGTGAAGGTGGACGTGCATTCTGTTCTGGCGGCGACCAAAAAGTTCGCGGTCATGGTGGATATGTAGGTGAGGACCAAATCCCACGTCTTAACGTGTTAGACTTACAACGTCTAATTCGCGCGATTCCTAAACCAGTTATCGCAATGGTAGCAGGTTATGCAATTGGTGGAGGACACGTACTTCATATCGTATGTGACTTAACAATCGCTGCAGACAACGCTGTATTCGGACAAACAGGTCCTAAAGTAGGAAGCTTTGACGGTGGATACGGAGCTGGTTACCTAGCTCGTATGGTAGGTCATAAGAAAGCTCGCGAAATTTGGTACCTATGTCGTCAATATAATGCACAAGAAGCGCTTGATATGGGCTTAGTAAACACAGTAGTACCATTAGAAGAGCTTGAAGCAGAAACAGTACAATGGGCACAAGAAATCTTAGCAAACAGCCCAATGGCACTTCGTTTCCTAAAAGCTGCATTCAACGCAGACACAGACGGTCTAGCTGGTATTCAACAACTAGCTGGAGATGCAACGTTATTGTACTACACAACTGACGAAGCAAAAGAAGGTCGCGACGCGTTCAAAGAAAAACGCAGTCCGGACTTCGGTCAATTCCCTCGTTTCCCGTGATCAAACCAAAAGCGAAGCCGACTGCTTAGCCCCGTTGGCTAAGGTTCTTTCGCACAGAAAGTGTTTTTTACTTTCTCGTGCGGAAGGTTCTTAGACGGAAGGGGCTAGGAGGCGTAGCTAGATGAGATCAACTGGAAACAAAACAACTAAGAGACTTGATGTCATATCAAGTCTCTTTCTTTCATGAAAGGAGAATGGATGATGGAGACGATGCCAAATTGGTTAATGCAACGTGCATTTTTAACACCAGATCGCACTGCAATTGAAATAGAGGAAGAGAAAGTTACTTTTATGGAGCTGCATGGAAAAGTAGTATCTGTTTGTGAGCACCTTTCACATGTTGGAGTGAAGCGTGGGCAAAAGGTGGCTGTTCTGATGAAAAATGGTATGGAGATGATTACAGTTATTCATGCCCTATCTTACGTAGGGGCAGTAGCTGTACTTTTAAATACGCGTCTTTCAAGAGAAGAGCTACTTTGGCAAATGGATGATGCTGAAGTTATTTGTTTAGTGACGGATCAAGATTTTGATGCTAATGCTGTTCCTATCTATTCATTCGCTGAAGTGATGAATGGACCGAAGGCGGAAGCATCTATACAAGAAGAATTCTCTTTAGAAGAAGCGATGACAATTATTTATACGTCAGGGACGACAGGGAAGCCGAAAGGCGTTATTTTAACATACGGGAATCACTGGGCAAGCGCGGTTGGTTCTTCGCTTAATTTAGGACTTCGTGATGATGATTGCTGGTTAGCTTGTATGCCGATGTTCCACGTTGGCGGTCTTTCTCTTTTAATGAAAAACATTATGTACGGAATGCGCATTTTACTCGTTCCAAAATATGATGCGGACTTTATTCATAAAGCACTTCAAACGAGAGGCGTTACGATTATTTCTGTCGTATCAAAAATGTTAACTGATTTATTAGAGAGACTTGGAGAAGGAACATATCCCTCTTCTTTACGATGCATGTTACTTGGCGGAGGGCCAGCGCCGAAACCGTTATTAGAAACGTGTGTAGATAAAGGAATTCCTGTGTATCAAACGTACGGTATGACAGAAACATCATCCCAAGTTTGTACGTTATCTGCAGATTACATGTTAACGAAAGTAGGATCAGCTGGAAAACCATTATTTCAGTGCCAACTTCGTATTGAAAAAGATGGCGTCGTAGTTCCGCCGCATACGGAAGGCGAAATCGTAGTAAAAGGACCGAACGTAACAGGTGGCTACTTTAACCGTGAAGATGCGATGCGTGAGGCGATCAGAAATGGTTGGCTTCATACTGGTGACCTCGGTTATTTAGATGAGGAAGGATTTTTATACGTATTAGATCGCCGCAGTGATTTAATTATTTCTGGTGGGGAAAATATATATCCAGCTCAAATTGAAGAAGTATTGCTCTCTCATCCAGCGGTAGTGGAAGCGGGTGTTGTCGGTATGAAGGACGAAAGTTGGGGCCAAGTACCAGCTGCTTTTGTTGTAAAAAGCGGGGCGGTAACAGAAGAAGAAATTCTTCGTTTTTGCGAAGAGAAATTAGCGAAATATAAAGTGCCGAAGAAAGCGTGTTTCTTAGAGGAATTACCACGAAATGCTTCGAAGAAATTGTTAAGACGAGAGTTAAGACAATTAGTGGAGGAGATGTAGGTGGAGATAAAAAAAGCGACACTTCATATAACGGAAATGCCACTTGTAATCCCGTTTGCTGCAAGCTACGGAACGTATGAAAAGCGTGAGAGTATCGTCATTGAATTAGAAGATATAGACGGATACATTGGATTTGGCGAAGTCGTTGCATTTTCTGAACCGTGGTATACGGAAGAAACAGTGAAGACGGCACTGCATGTACTTCAGGATTTTTTATTACCTGATTTATTAAAGGCTGAAATTTCTCATCCGAATGAAATGCCGAGTTTGTTTCAGCATATAAAAAGAAACCGAATGGCAAAGGCCGGAATTGAAGGGGCTGTTTGGGATTTATATGCGAAGCGTGAAAAGAGCTCATTTGCGACATTGCTCGGCGGAACTAGGTCTGAAATTGAAGTCGGCGTTGTGATAGGGATTAATACAATTCCGGTTATGCTAAAACAAATCGAGCAGTACGCGGAAGAAGGATACGAGCGTTTTAAAGTGAAAATAAAGCCAGAGCATGATTACGGATTATTGAAAGAAATTCGTAAAGAGTTTCCAAGCATCCCGTTAATGGCTGATGCAAATTCAGCGTATACATTAGCTGATGTAGAGAAGTTGAAACGATTAGATGAATTTCAATTAATGATGATCGAGCAACCGCTAGCGGATTATGATTTTCTTGATCATGCACAGTTGCAAAAGAAAATGGAAACGCCAATTTGCTTAGACGAAAGCATCCATAGTTTAGAAGATGCACGCGTTGCGATTACACTTGGCAGTTGCCAAATCGTCAATATTAAGCCGGGGCGAGTGGGCGGATTAACAGAATCTATTCAAATTCATAATTACTGCATGGAACATAATATCCCTGTTTGGTGCGGGGGTATGGTGGAGATGGGGATTTCACGAGCACAAAATGTTGCGCTTGCTTCATTGCCGAATTTTACGATTCCAGGCGATATATCTGCTTCTAGTCGACATTGGGAGAAGGATATTATTTCACCAGAAGTGACGCTTGAGGGCGGGAAAGTGATTGTACCGCAAAGTGTTGATGCTGAGTATGAGGTAGATCGCGGGAGACTAGCAGAAATTACGAAGCAGCGTATTGTTTTTGCGCGATAAATGGAAGTTTCATTGGGCTGCCCGCAAATAACGGGAGGATTTTTTCGGTAAGTCGATATATTTGGAAAATAGCTGATATAATTCTATTTACTAAGGTTGCTCTAACGAGTAGCCTTTTTGTATTGTACAAATTGGCAAGACTAGTTTACAATCGAGCGTATAAAAATGGAATGAAAAAAAGGGGGAGTAAAATGAAGCGCATTTCAATTTTAATAGCGGATGATGAGGCAGAAATTGCTGATTTAATTGAGATACATTTAGAAAAAGAAGGTTACCACGTCGTGAAAGCAGCGGACGGGGAAGAGGCAATTCATATTATTGAAACGCAGCCAATCGACCTAGTTGTTTTAGATATTATGATGCCCAAAATGGATGGCTATGAAGTGACGCGTCAAATTCGTGCGAAGCACCATATGCCAATCATTTTCTTAAGTGCGAAAACGTCTGATTTTGATAAGGTGACAGGTTTAGTATTGGGTGCAGATGATTATATGACGAAACCTTTTACACCGATTGAATTAGTTGCACGTGTAAATGCACAATTACGTAGGTTTCTTACGTTAAATCAACCGAAAGTAGCGGAGAGCAAATCTGCTTTAGCCATAGGCGGAGTTGTGATTGATCCTGAGCGCCGAACGGTAGATGTGTACGATGAGAAAATTGAATTAACGCCAAAAGAGTTTGATATTTTATATTTATTAGCGAGCCATCCGAAGAAAGTGTACAATGTGGAAAATATTTTTCAGCAAGTGTGGGCGGATGATTATTTTGAAGGCGGAAATACAGTTATGGTACATATTCGTACGTTGCGGAAAAAGCTTGGGGAAGATAAAAGAAAGGATAAGTTAATAAAAACAGTGTGGGGAGTAGGGTATACTTTCAATGGCTAAAAAGATGAGAAGTTTTCGCTCGAAGATGGTTATGCTATTTGCGTTAAGTATGATATTAGCTGCTGGCATAACGTATTTCATTTATGAAGGATTACGGATTTATTATAAATTAGTCGTTCGTTATGAGGATCCGTTAGCTCAATTTCGTTCCATGGTAAGACAAATTGGGGATGTTAATTTCTTTTTAATTATTTTCATCCCTCTGTCCATTATGTTTTTCTTCTTCCTTACTAGGCCGTATTTAAAATATTTTGATGAGATTTCAAACGGAATTCATCATTTGGCGAACGGAGATTTTACAAATAAAGTGCGCGTTTCATCAAATGATGAGTTTGGATATATCGCAAGCGAAATGAATGTAGCAAGTGAGAAATTAAAGGAAGCAGTGGAACGAGGAGACTTTGCGGAAAGTAGTAAGGACCAGCTTATTGTTAACTTAGCTCACGATTTAAGAACGCCGTTAACATCTGTTTTAGGTTATTTAGACCTAATTCTTAAAGATGAGAATTTGACGAAGGAACAAATTAAACACTTTTCCACGATTGCTTTTACGAAATCGCAAAGGCTTGAAAGCTTAATTGATGAATTATTTGAAATTACACGTATGAACTATGGCATGTTACAACTAAATAAAAAGCCAATTGATATAAGTGAGCTGCTTATACAGTTAGATGAGGAATTATATCCGTTATTAGAGAAACATCATTTAGAAGCAAGGTTGAATGTTGATCCGCATTTACCGATTAACGGTGATGGAAAATTGTTAGCCAGAGTATTTGAAAACTTGTTAACAAATGCCGTTCGATACGGATATGATGGGCAATTTGTTGATATGAATGGGTATATCGATAATGAAGAAGTTGTCGTACAAGTTATGAATTACGGAGATAGCATTCCAGAAGAAGATTTACCGTATCTATTTGATATGTTTTATACAGGTGATAAGGCAAGATCAGAGCAGCAAGGTGGTACAGGCCTTGGGCTATTTATTGCGAAAAATATTGTTGAACAGCATGATGGGAAGATTTCGGCTGAAAGTAATGTAGTTAGAACAATATTTGAAGTACGATTGCCAAAAGACGAGAATGTAACAATTTAATAAAAATTTAAACTTTATCCCACTTTTTATTTTAATAGTTTTTTCTATTCTATACGTAAGTTACGTTAAGGAGGAACTAGAAATGAAAAAGTGGGTATTTATTTCTCTTTTTATAGCATGCACAATCTGTGTGGGCGTTTATATATCACCGTTATTTCAAAAGGAAATTGATGTGAAAATTGGCGGGGAAAATAGTGCAGGAAAGACTGCAAATATGGAAAAGATAGAGATTACAAAAGAACAAATTTATAAAGGGGATCTATTATTAGTTAATAAAGATTACCCAGTAAAAAAAGATAGTATTAGGTCTGACATTATAAATGTAAATCACAACAGTGAATTAGTAAGAGGTTACGTAATATTTGATAGAAATCTGCGTTTATCAAAGGATATTGTAAAAAAGTTTTTGAACGTTGTCGATGCGGCTGGAAAAGATGGCGTACAACATTTCTTAATGAATAGCGGGTATCGAGATTTTCAAGAGCAAAGTAAATTATATAAAGACATGGGATCTGATTATGCACTCCCAGCAGGATACAGTGAGCATAATTTAGGGTTATCACTCGACGTTGGTTCTACGCAAAAGAAAATGGAGAAAGCGCCTGAAGGAAAATGGATTGAAGAAAACGTATGGAAGCACGGCTTTGTATTACGTTATCCGAAAAATAAAAGCAATATTACAGGCATTCAATATGAGCCATGGCATATCCGTTATGTCGGCTTACCCCATAGTGCGATTATGCAAAAAAAGAATTTCACACTAGAAGAATATTTAGATTTCTTAAAAGAGAAAAAAGAAATTACAACCGATGTGGAAGGTAAGAAATATACGGTTTCTTATTATAAAGTTTCTGGGAATAGGAAAGTGAATGTTCCGGTGAATAAGCAGTATGAAATTTCGGGGAATAATATGGATGGGGTTATTGTGACGGTTCAGGAATAGGAAAAGGGGTTGTTCTGTTTTGGAGCAGCCTTTTCGTATATAAGAAAGGGATTGGCGTTTTTTGTCGGTAAATCGATATTCCTTGTCGAATCGTTGATATATTTTGAGTTATGATAGATATAATTGCAAAATCGTTGATATATTGTAAGTTATGATAGATATATTCGAAAAATCGTTGATATAATTTCCTATATTATCAGCATTTTGAGGAGTATCTTTTATTTCACTTTTAAACATTATAACGTTATATTTACTTCTCCCTTTTTTTGTGTTACGCTAAACGTGTGAAAGACATATAAAATGAAACTTTAATGTAAGCGTATTCTTATGGCTTCTTATAGAAAAGGGTGGAAGTACAATGACAGAACGATTCGTACTACGTAATGTGAAACGTGTGAACGGGGAAGAGATTGACATTGTAATTGAAAATAATAAAATCGCACAGGTGACGAAAGCTGGTGCTGGTGAGGCTGGAAAGGTTCTTGATTACTCAGGTACGTACGTATCGAGTGGCTGGATTGATTTACACGTTCATGCTTTTCCAGAGTTTGATCCGTATGGCGATGAGGTGGATGAAATTGGCGTTAAGCAAGGGGTAACGACAATTGTTGATGCAGGTAGCTGCGGAGCTGATCGCATTGCAGATTTAGTAAAAAGTAGAGAACAGGCGAAAACGAATTTATTTGCCTTTTTAAATATTTCTCGCATCGGTTTGAAACGAATTGATGAATTATCCAATATGGAATGGATAGATAAAGAGAAAGTAATAGAAGCAGTAGAAAAGTATAAAGATGTAATCGTTGGGTTAAAAGCGAGAATGAGTAAGAGTGTCGTTTGTGATAGTGGAATTGAACCACTTCATGTTGCACGCTCTTTATCCCGTGAAACATCATTACCGATTATGGTACATATCGGTTCAGCGCCTCCTCGCATTGAGGAAGTTGTACCTCTTTTAGAAAAAGATGATGTCATTACACATTATTTAAACGGGAAAGAAAATAATTTATTTGATGAAGAAGGCAAACCGCTACCTGTGTTACTAGATGCAGTGAATCGCGGTGTTCATTTAGATGTTGGTCACGGCAATGCTAGTTTTTCTTTTAAAGTAGCAGAAGCGGCAAAGCGTCACGATATTGCCTTTCATACAATTAGTACAGATATTTACCGGAAGAATCGTATACACGGTCCAGTGTATAGTATGGCTCACGTTCTTTCGAAATTCCTTTACTTAGGTTATCCGCTAGAAGAAGTGATTGATGCGGTTACGAAAAATGCGGCAGAGTGGCTAAAAAAACCAGAGCTTGGCCGCATTCAAGAAGGAGATATTGCAAACTTAACTTTATTTACGGTGAAAGATGAGAAGGTTACGTTAATTGATTCAGAAGGGGATCAGCGCATTGCTGAAAGAAGAATTGATACGAAAGGGGTTGTAATCAATGGGTCATTCATTGAATGCTAAGTACGGATTAAAAAGAGTGATTAACGCGAGCGGTAGAATGAGTATTTTAGGTGTATCCGCTCCGACAGATACAGTTATGGATGCGATGAAACATGGTGGACAAAATTATGTGGAAATTGCAGATTTAGTAGATAAAGCAGGAGACCATATTGCGAGAATTCTAGATTCAGAAGCAGCGGTCGTTGTGAACTCAGCATCAAGCGGAATTGCGCTTTCTATCGCTGGTATCGTTACAGAAGGAAATCGCCGTAAAAGTGAAAGACTTCATCAAGAGGTCATCGCGAAAAACGAAGTGATTATGTTAAAAGGTCATAACGTTCAGTATGGTGCTCCTGTTGAAACGATGATTTATTTAGGTGGCGGTAAACTTGTAGAAGTTGGCTACGCAAATGAAGGGAAAGCAGAGCATATTGAAGACGCAATTGGTGAAAATACAGCAGCGATTCTTTATGTGAAGTCTCATCATGCCGTGCAAAAAAATATGATTTCTGTTGAAGAAGCTTGGGAAGTTGCGCAGCGAAATAACATCCCGCTTATCGTCGATGCGGCAGCTGAAGAAGATATTCAAAAATATGTGAAGTATGCAGACCTTGCCATTTATAGCGGTTCAAAGGCAATTGAAGGACCAACTTCTGGTATTGTTGGCGGTAAACGAAAATATATTGAGTGGCTGAAAGTGCAGTTACATTGCATCGGAAGAAGTATGAAGGTTGGGAAAGAAACAACATTTGGTTTACTTCAAGCTCTTGATGAGTACGGAGTAAAAGAAGATAAGAGCCAGCAAGAAAAAGAGTTGTTACAAGTACTTATGCCGCTAAAAGAATTAAACGGCGTACATGTAACGATCGTTCAAGATGAAGCGGGAAGAGCGATCTTTAGAGCTCGTATTCATATTAATGAGAAAGAGTTAAATAAATCAGCAAAAGACGTTGTAACAGCATTACGCGAAGGGGAAATCGCAATTTATACACGTGATTACGGAGTAAGACAAGGATTCTTTGATATTGATCCACGTCCACTTCAAGGTGATGACATACATGTGATTGAAGAAAAAATGAGAGAAATTGTAGGGGGAAACTAAAATGACAAACATTCAAAAACGTTTTTATAAAGGCCGCGTAGCATTAAATGTATTAGCGAACAATATCCAAAACGCGAAAGATATTTTCGAAGCAGCAGAAGGTTACGTAGTAGTCGGTGTTTTATCAAAAGATTACCCAACAGTAGAAGAAGCAGTTACAGCGATGAAAGCATACGGAAAAGAAATTGATGACGCTGTATCAATTGGGCTAGGAGCAGGAGATAATCGTCAAGCGGCAGTTGTAGCTGAAATTGCGAAGCATTATCCTGGTAGTCATATTAACCAAGTGTTCCCTTCAGTTGGAGCAACGCGTGCAAATCTTGATGGAAAAAATAGCTGGATTAATAGTTTAGTATCGCCAACAGGAAAAGTAGGGTACGTAAATATTTCTACTGGTCCCATTAGTGCGGCCGGAGAAGAAAAAGCAATTGTTCCAATTAAAACAGCAATCGCACTTGTACGTGATATGGGCGGAAATTCATTGAAGTACTTCCCAATGAAAGGGTTAGCTCATGAAGAAGAATATCGCGCAGTTGCGAAAGCGTGTGCGGAAGAAGGATTTGCATTAGAGCCAACGGGCGGAATTGATAAAGAAAACTTTGAAACAATTGTACGTATCGCGCTTGAAGCGAACGTAGAGCAAGTTATCCCGCACGTGTACTCTTCTATTATTGATAAAGAAACTGGTAATACGAAAACAGAAGATGTTCGTGAATTATTAGCAGTAGTGAAGAAGCTAGTTGATCAATATGCGTAAGAAAATTGCAGCATTTGGCGAAGTAATGATGCGCCTGCAAGTACCAGGATATGAGTTGTTGTCGCAAGCTAACACATTACATTACTCATTTTCTGGTACAGGTGTGAACGTTGTAGCCGCGCTTTCTCATCTCGGGCATGAAGGATTTCTTATTTCAACTTTACCGGAAAATTCGGTTGGAGATGCTGCGGTATCACACATTCAGAAATTAGGTATTCGTCCTTCGTTTATTTCAAGAGGTGGCAAATATGTCGGTATGTACTTTTTGGAAAATGGATTTGGCGCACGTGCAAGCCGCGTTACATATTCGAATCGATTAGAAAGTAGCTTCAATACGGCACCTGAAGAGATGTATCAATTTGAAGAAATCGCAAAGGAAATTGATATCGTTCATTTTTGCGGGATTACACTTGCGATGAATGATACTGTGCGCCAACATATGAAATCTTTAGCGAAAGCAGTTAAAGAAAACGGAGGCACTGTTGTTTTTGATTGCAATTATCGTCCGTCACTTTGGGGAGAAGACGGATATGAACAGGCGAAATCGCATTATGAAGAAATGCTTGCTCTTGCTGATATCGTTATGATGAACGAAAAAGATGCGATGTTTGTTCTAGGAATGAAAACAGAAGAGACGGAACGAGAGGCTCAACTTGTTGATCTTATTCCAAAAGTAGCTGAAACATATCATATTGCTACAATTGCCGGTACACATCGCTCTATTAATAGTGATAATACACACTCGCTTCGCGGGTTTATATGTAAAGATGGTGCGTTCACTTTTGCAAAAACACTTACGTTTTCTGTATATGATAGAATAGGTGCTGGAGATGCTTATACGAGCGGGATTATTCATGGCGAGATAAAAGAGTTTGCACCAGAGAAAGCTGTTTCATTTGCGTCAGCAGCTGGAATGCTTGCACATACAATCGTCGGTGATACGCCAATTTCATCAGAGAAGGATATACTTCGGGCAATGACGGCATCAGTAGGTGATGTAGAAAGGTAGTGGGTGTAACGGTGAACGTAACGAGGAAAAAAGGACCATTATATTTACAAATAAAAAACATTATTCGTGATCGAATATTGCATGGTGTATATGCGATTCATACGAATATTCCTTCCGAACCGCAGTTAGAAGAAGAGTTCAAAGTGAGCAAAATTACAGTACGAAATGCGATTAAAGAACTCGCTCAAGAAGGGTATTTGGAAAAGAAAAGCGGTAAAGGAACGAAAGTCATCCGTAATACTTCTGCGACAAAACTGTCAAAGGGTAAGAAATTTACAGAAGTGTTAGTGGAAGAAGGATATAAAGTACAGAAGAAATTGCTAAAAGCAGAAATCGTTCAGAATGAAGAAGGAACAGTGCCATTTCGATTATTCGGTAAAGAGAGTTTTCGTATTGAACGTTTATATACGTTAAATGATGCACCGTACATTCATTATACGCACTATTTCTCAGCTAAAATGGCAAGTACAGATTTATCGGACTTTGATCTACAATCGCTTTACGATTTAGTTGAAGACCGAGGTATACATTTAGAAAACTTCAGAGATGAGTTCGCTGTTGGACTTGCGCCTAGTTTCGTTGCAGAAGCGTTAGGCGAAAAAGAGGGGACAGCGCTATTAAAACGTATGCGCTATTCTTACGATGAAGTTGGCGAAGTAATTGAATATAGCGAAGGCTACTACAATACAGAAATGCAGCATTATGTAGTGAATTATGACGTATAAAAAGAGGGGATTTTCCCTCTTTTTTTATAAAGTAAGGGGTAACTAACTGTTACAATTTATTTAACCAATTATAACGAAAGTTAATTAAATATATCAGTAAGCCCTGCTAGTCAAGTGATTGGCTAGTAGTGAGGGTTAACTGCGGGCAATCCCTAAAGCTGATTGAACTACAACGTGGCTAGAAATGGTGAGCGTGAATGTCGCGAAAGCAGAAAAAATCAATCAGATCGTGCAAGGTTAAATCCTAAACACTAGAACAATGGGTCTTCCGCCTCGAATCATCTAAGTCAAAAGTGATAAGATGAACGTTCAACGACTATCTCGTATAACTGACGAGAGTACACCACAAGCCTATGGTGGTGGAAAAATCCTCTATCTCTAAGTAGATAAACATATAGTCTGCGCTCATGTGAAAACATGAGAAGTTCATAAGAGAACTGGCTAAGGAATTGCGTCCTTAGTTGAACGAGATAAATTTTATTAAATCTATCAAACTTCATTGAAAATATCGAACGTACGTGCTATGTCGGGTTCAATGAGGTGAGAATAATAATGAAATTTTCACGAGTTAGTCAAGTGTCAGAATTAACAGGTTTGCATCCGAATAGTCTCAGGAGAATGCTGGTGGAACACGCTACGATTCAGAAGAACAAATCTTTCATTAAAGGAGTTACATTCTGATGATATTGGCGAAGAAAGTTAGACTAATTCCAACGCCTGAACAAGAACAAGTGCTTAGAAACCATGCTGGCGCTGCAAGATTCGCTTATAACTATTGTAAAAGAATGAGTGATAGATACTATAAGCTATTTGGGAAATCTGTTTCACAGTTAGCTTTACAGAAACGATTTACAAAGATCAAGAAGCGAAAGAGATATGAGTGGTTAAAAGACATTAATGCACAAGTTCCTAAACAGGCTTCAAAAGATTTTGATACGGCGAGGAAACATTCGTTCAAAAAGTACAAAAATGGTTATCACACTTCTTATAAATCCAAAAAAGATTTAATCCAAGGATTTTATGCCAATTATGAAAGACTGATTATAGGCAAGAAAGTAGTTCATATTCAGTCCATTGGAGAAGTGAAAACAAGCCAACAACTACCAAGAAACAAAAAGCCATCAAATCCAAGAGTTACCTTTGATGGTCGTCACTGGTGGATGAGTGTAGGATTCCAAGAAGACTTTGAATCAAAGGAACTAACGAATGAGTCGATTGGTGTGGATGTTGGTTTAAAAGAGCTGTTTGTAGCTTCTAATGGTACGAAAGAACGAAATATAAACAAAGATGCCAAGATTAAAAAACTTTTGAAAAGGAAAAAGTCAGCGCAAAGAGATATGTCTAGGAGATTTAAAAAAGGTGTAAAAATTCAATCTGCCGGATATGAAAAAGCGAAAACTGAGCACCTGCGGTTATCTAGGAAAATTACGAATATCCGAAATAACCATATCCATCAAGCAACAGCTAAATTGGTGAAAACCAAACCAATGAGGATTGTTGTGGAAGACTTATCTATCTCAAACCTGTTAAAAAACAAAAAACTATCGAAAGCATTTTCCTTTCAAAAATTACACTTCTTCTTTCAATGTTTGTCATACAAGTGCGAGAAGTATGGCATTGCGTATGTAAAAGCTGATAAATGGTTCGCCTCAAGCAAGATTTGTTCATGTTGCGGAGTAAAATACGACCATTCAGTTCAACCAGAAGGACAGTGGAGTTTAAAAATACGTGAGTGGCGTTGTGTTCCATGCAATAGCCATCACGATAGGGATGTAAATGCGTCGATAAATTTATCAAGATGGGTAAAATAAATGCTTGATAATAGGAGGTAACGATACTGCCTCGTGTGGAGTGTTATACCCCTCGTCCCTTCGGGGTTGCGAGAACACGCTGAAGCACTAACTTGTGTAAATTTGATTGAATTGTATAGATTTAGTTAAGTTTATCGTATCGGAATGAGAGATGGATATATACTTATTAATCGTCACGTTACTTGCAATCGCCATTGTTATTTTAGGGGTATCATGGTGGAAATGGCATGCATTTATTAGTTTAACAGTTGCGAGTTTATTTTTAGCCATCATGTCTGGACTGAATTTAACGAAGATAGTGACTGCCTATGAAACTGGTGTTGGTAGTGTACTAGGGCATTTAGTTGGTATTTTAGCTCTCGGAACAATTTTAGGTAAAATGATGTCCGATTCAGGGGCCGGCATGCAAGTGGCAGATTTCTTTATTCGATTTTTCGGTGTGAAGAAACTACCTTGGGCTATGTTATTTGCAGGATTTGTTATAGGGATTCCTGTGTTTTTTGAAGTGGGTATTGTCATTTTATTACCACTCGTTATTTCCATTCGAAAAACGACGAAGCAAAATATATTATTAATCGCATTACCTGTTATTGCGGGATTATCTATTGTTCACGGGCTCGTGCCACCACATCCAGGGGCGATGACAGCAATCGGTATTTATAACGCGAACTTAGGAAAAGTACTTTTATATTCATTAATTATCGCGTTACCAACAGCTATTATTGCAGGACCAGTATTTGCAAAGTGGGTACATAAGAGGGTTATACCTGAAAATGAACCAGAGCTTGTTCGAGTTACGACTGTATCAACAGACTTACCGAGTCGTAAAGTTTCATTCTTTATTATTTTATTACCAGTTGTATTGATGATTTTATCAGTAGTTGCACCGTATATTTCATTACCGAAAAAGATAACTGAATTTTTTGTATTTATAGGGAGTCCAGTAATTGCTTTACTTATTTCATGTTTCGCAGCATTTTATTTACTTGGAATAAGACAAGGAATTAATAAAAAGATGATTAAAAAATTAACGGATGACAGTTTATTACCGGTCGGTTCCATTATTTTAATTATCGGTGCAGGAGGTGGATTTAAACAAATCTTAATTGAAAGCGGCGTTGGAACGGCGATTGCGCAAATGGCAGAACATATATCGTTATCACCAATTGTATTAGCTTTCATGGTAGCTGGATTAATTCGAATTGCAACAGGTTCAGCGACAGTAGCGTTAACGACAGCAGCAGGAATTGTTTCACCAGTTATTCAGCACATGTCTGGTGTGAATTTGGAGTTGCTTGTTATTGCAACCGGCGCAGGATCATTAATGTTTTCTCACGTAAATGATGCAGGGTTCTGGCTCGTAAAAGAGTATTTAGGTTTGACGGTGAAGGAAACGTTTAAAACGTGGACCGTGCTGGAGACGTTATTATCATTTATTGCATTTGGTTTTGCACTTTTATTGAATATGTTTATTTAGAAGATACCTTAATTGGTATCTTTTTTTGATGAAGCCCAATTTCTAAAACAAGCCCGTTTTTATGTAAGCCAAGCTTCCGATTTGCCCTGAAAACATAATATAAATGGAATCCCCTCATTTAGAACAAGAGGAACTTGTTATGAATGATACTAAAGGAGGAATAGGGTAATGAGCGAAAAGTGTGAACACAGACATGATGATTGTAACCGCAGACATGGGTGCGGAGGCGGTTTTGCGCTTCTAATCGTATTGTTTATTTTATTAATTATCATCGGTGCTAGCTGCTTCGGCGGAGGCGGTTCTTGTGGATACGGTGGTTACGGCGGTTACGCAGGCGGCTATGGTGGATATTGCTGCTAATTAAAAACTATTGAAAATGGCCTTGTGCAATATGCACAAGGCCATTTTATTCATATCTTGATATGCTGTGATAATTTATTAATGTACAGAGAACGGATTAAGAAGAAGAAAATAATCTCGATAATCCCGAACAACGTAAGTATAATGATTAATTCTTTTAATAAAGGAAAAGCAAACATGCTTTGTAGAAACTTAATCGCAAATATTGTATGAATACCAGCAACGATATAAGGAATGAAAAATAAAATTCCTAATTGAATCGTTGCTGAACGAAACATTTCCGATTCTGTTAAGCCGAGTTTTGTAATTGTAATGTACTTTTGTTTTTCGGTCGTTAAGTCATTATACATACGGAAGTATAAAACACTAGCTGCCCCGATAAAGAAAATAAAGCCAAGAAACGCCCAAATAAAGAAAGTAGCAATTGAATTGCCTTTACTGTAGTGTAGATCATCCGCGGCTGTAGAAAGGGAAAATGGGACTTGAGCATCTTCTTCTTTATGTTTTTCATAAAAATCACGCACATCTTCACTTATAGTATGCGAAATATTTTTTGTCGGAGTAATTGAATTTTCCCAGTTCTCCACAAAAAAATTATATAGCGTTATTGTTTCAATATGAGGAATCAAATTATCAATTACAGTATCTTGAATAACAATTAAATGGGGTAATAAGAAAGACGGCTCTATCCCTTTATTAATAAATCCTTTAATAGAGAACTCCTTTTTATTTGATCCGAGTGTAATTGTATTTTGTTTTGCAAATGGATTTGATACAAGATTTAAGAGTTCTGGCGAGTAACGAGAAATAATATAAACTTGTGTAGAATCAAGAGTTATTGCTGGTCTCTTTAATTGTTTGGCGAGTATGTTATAGTCACTCATTTTCATAAGAACAACGTCTTCTTTTAAAGCTGTATCTTTTAATACTGTAGATTTGTATTTATTGTATTGAAAATTAGCATTTGTAAGCTCCTTTTCAATTGTAGCAATGTGTTTTTGCTCTAATGCATCTTCACCTTTGGTTACGTATGTGAAGGGGAAAGGATATCGTTCTAATATCGAAGCTTTTGTATTGTTATTAGCGGCAAATAATCCGATGATAATTGTAAATGCAAGTGCTGATAACATAGAGACGATAAAGAGAACATTAATATTACTACGAGTACGGCTAGTTAAATCTGAAATCCATAACATATTTATTTGCTTCATATAAAACTTTCTTCGTCTTTTTAAAATGAAGATAAAGAGAAGAAATGTTTGCGAAAAGAATAGATATGTCCCGACTACTACGAGAGGCAAAATAGATAATATAATAAAGACTACAGAGCCATTCTGTACATTTTTTTCTGTTACGTAGCCTTGTGGATAACCGGCGATATAATAACATAATGTTAAGCAAATTAAAGCAAATATCGAAATAAGTATAGATGGTTTCTTTTCTTTGTCTCCTTTTTTTGTCCCCTTAATGAGCTGTGTTGTTTTACGAGTACGAATGAACATCGGTGTAAACGTAGAAACGATGAAAAATAAAATGATAAACGTTACTGTTGTAACGATGATTGCTTCTGTTGGCCAATATAAATAGAGACCTTTTGCATTTGTTAATTTAGAAGTAACGAGTAAGAAAAAGTTAGAAAAAACAAGACCGCCTTGAATACCAGCAAAGATAGCTAGTATTCCAATAATCATATTCTCAGTAAACAAAAGGCGTTTTAATTGTTTGTGTGAAATACCGAGAACAGTTAAAACGCCAAATTGTTGTTTCCGGACATTTAAAAATGTCCCGATAGAATATAAGAGAAAGAAGAACGAGAACAAAACGATAACAAACTGTGCCATGCCAGCTAAGTTCATGAGCGGATCTTGTTCCTGCAATTTATTCATAATTTGTAAGCGCGGATGATACGCGTATACAGTAAATGAAAAGAAAACCATGATAGAAAACGCACTACTTACAAAATAAGCGAAATATGCTTTCGAATTGCGCGAGACATTTTTAAATGCGAATTGCCAAAATGTCATCCACGTCTTCCTCCTAATAATGCTAAAACATCTAATATTTCTTGATAAAACTTCTCGCGATATAATCCGCGGTGTAGTTCGTTGTAAAGCTCGCCATCTTTAATGAAAATGACGCGGTTACAATAACTTGCTGCAAACGGATCGTGCGTAACCATTAAAATCGTTGCATCTTCTTCTTTGTTTAATTTCGTAAATAGCTCCATTACATCAATTGCTGCTTTTGAATCTAAGTTTCCTGTCGGTTCATCGGCAAGTAGAAGGGAAGGATGATGAATAACAGCACGTGCTACTGCGGTACGCTGTGCTTGTCCTCCTGACACTTCAAAGATACGCTTGTCTAAAATATGATCAATTCCAAGCTTTTTTGAAATGTTATCAAGCTTTTCATCCATTTCTTTTAATGGAACATTATCTAATGTTAAAGGTAGTACGATATTTTCACCGATTGTTAGTGTATCTAGTAGGTTAAAGTTTTGGAAAACAAACCCTAACTCTTGGCGGCGGAAAATAGCTAACTTTTCCCTACGAAATGTGTGCGGTTTTTTTCCGTTAATCACGACATCACCAGAAGTAGGGGAATCAATTGTAGAGATAACGTTTAAAAATGTAGATTTACCGCTACCAGATGGCCCCATGATAGCAACAAATTCACCTTTATCCACGTGTAAATTTATATTTTTTAAAGCAGTATGAGGGACTTTTCCTTCATACACTTTTGAAACGTTTTTTATGTGTAAAACTTCTTCCATAGTAATCACCTTTCTGCTTTTTAAAACTTAATGTGTTGTGATAATTTTTGCATATAGAAGGAACGAATTAAAAGGAAAAATAAAATTTCAACTGTTCCAAAAATCATAAGTACGACTGTAATTTCAGCGAAGAACGAGAGATGTAATATGTCTTGTAGCATCTTTGTCGCAAACATCGTATGGATCGATGCCATAATGTAAGGGACAAAAAAAAGAATCGCAAGCTGAATTGTCGCTGAACGTTTCATCTCAGCTGCAGTTAAACCAATTTTCGTAATCGTTACATATTTTTCTTGCTCATTTGTTAAATCTGTATACATCCGGAAGTAAAGAACACTACCAGCACCGATAAAGAAAATAACACCTAAGAAAGTACCAATTAAGAAGAAGGAAGCGACATTTAGTTTCGTTTTGTATAGAGAATCGCTTGCTTCACTTGCATGAAAAGGTGGGTGCTCTGCTTGAATTGCGGCATTGTCATTATCAATTTTTGTTATAAATGCCGAACCGATGTTATGTGCTTTTTCCCAATCGTAAACTTTAAAGCTATATACACTCATTTGTTTTGAAACGGTGGATAATGCTTCTACATTTTCATCAGATAGTATGAGCAATTGGTATATTAAGCGATTTGGGAATGGGTTATAACCTTTATATTCTTTCACTTGTAGTTGTAAATTGTTTTGAGTAAGTGTAAGAGTATTTTTCTTTTCTTGATTATGAAGTGTTCCAATAACCTGATCATCTAAGTCTTTCATAAGAATATAAGATTCATTCTTATTCACCGTGAGCGTTTCCCAATTTAAAGCCTTAGCAAGTACATTATAGTCACTTTGTTTAATGGCATAATAGAGCTGCGTGTTATCTTCAGCTGAAGATACTTCATATATATCCGTTTTAAATTTTGTATAAGTAAAGTGCTCTTCATTAAATTTTTGCTCTAACCAGTTTAAATGTTCATCAGCTAACGTATTTTCAGTATGAGATAAATACGTAAACGGGAAAGGGTTTTTCCTAATTTCATCAAACTTTGTAAACTTCCCGAATCCATATAAGAATGTAATCATTGTAAAAGCGAGCGTCGATAGCATCGCTACTATAAAGAGCATATTAATATTCGTACGAATGCGCGATGCTAGATCAGAGATCCAGAGCATATTAATTCGTTTCATGTAAAACTTTCTTCGAGTTTTTAAAATACGAATAAGTAAAAAACTAATTTGTGAAAAGAAAAAGTATGTTCCAGCTGCAATAAGCGACGGAATGACAAATATACTAGAGATGGCATATAAAAGCCCAATGATGTCACCTAGCGACATAAAATACAGCGGATTTGCGGCTAACGCATATCCAGATATTAAACACGTCGCACCAAATAGAGAGATGAGCACGGATGCTTTTCTTTCCTTTTGTTTTGTTCCTTCTTTTAGAAGTCGTACAGCTTTTCTCGTACGAATGAGCATCGGTGTAAAAGATGATACGAGAATGAAGAGCCCAAGAAAGATGATAATCGTTAAAACGATAGCACTTGTAGGCCAATATAAGTATAAACCAGGTACATGCGTAATTTTGGCCGTAACTAATAAAAAGAACTGTGAAAAGACAAGTCCAAGTTGAATACCAAAAAATATGGATAGGACACCAATTAGCATGTTTTCTAGAAATACGAGCCTCTTTAATTGCTTTTGAGATATGCCAAGTACTGTTAAAATCCCAAATTGTCTTTTTCGTACTTTTAAGAAAGTACCAATCGAATATAGTAAAAAGAAAAATGAAAAGAACACAATGACAACTTCTGAAATTGTCATTAATATGCTTAGAGCATAATTCACGTCTGTCGTGTGCAATTTAGGATGAAATAAATAAACTGCAAATGAGAAAAAAATTGCGATGGAGAACGCACTGCTTACAAAATAGGCGAAATAAGCTCTGGCGTTCCGTGTGACGTTTTTAAATGCAAACTGCCAAAATGTCATTCACCTAGACCTCCTGTAGAGTGAAGAGGAAAAGGATATAAGAGATACCCTTTTCCCCTACTAAATACATTCATAAAATTTAACCATTCGTATACTCTGATAACTTTTGCATGTAAAAGGAACGAATGAATAAGAAAAAGACGATTTCAACTACGCCAAAAATAATAAGAACAGCTGAAATTTCTTTGAATAGTGATAAATCAATTACATCTTGAAGCATTTTTGTTGCAAACATTGTATGAATGGATGCCATAACATATGGAACGAAAAATAAAATGCTAAGTTGGATGGATGCAGATCGTTTCATCTCTGCATCTGTTACACCAATTTTTGAAATGGCTACATATTTTTCCTGCTCGCTCGTTAAATCAGAATACATTCTGAAGTAAAGAACGCTGCCAGCTCCAATAAAGAAAATGACTCCTAGAAATGTCCCGATTAGGAAGTATGCGGCACTTCCTGATGTGATTCTATATAATGAGCCTGCTGATTCATAGGAGTGTATAATGGCCCCTTCGTATTGGAATTCCTGTCGATCTCTTTGTATTTTTTTTATAAAATCATCAGCAATTTTATACGTCTTTTCCCAGTTTTCTACTTTATAATTGTACGCTGCTACATGCTTTGTTGTATTTGGTAAGTTGTTTACAACAGTGTCAGGTAAAATTAAAGTTTGATATGAAAAGTTAGATGGAATGGCCCCTGCTTGTTCATAGCCCTTTACTTGTAATTGCGTATTTGTGCTAGAAAGTGTAATAGACTTTCTATTGTAACTTGGCTCAAACTCGCTGAATAAAGTTACATAAGCGCTACCTGTTAAGACATATGCTTCATTATCGTTCATGAATAGTTGTTTCATTCGTAAGGAAGCTGCAAGTTTGTTATAGTCACTTTGTTTCATTGCATATATGTCATTATAAGCAGTTATACCCTCATCTTCTTTCAGTGGTGTTTCATATAAATCAGCCTTTATTTTTTTATAAGAGAAATTCTCTTTTTTTAATTGTTGTTCAAGCCAATTTAAATGATCGTCCACAAAAGGATTTGCGTCATAAGAAAAATAAGAGAATGGAAAAGGTGAACTTCGCGTAACCTCTAGCTTTGTAAACTTTCCGACTCCATATAGGAACGTAATCATTGTGAAAGCAATTGTAGATAGCATCGCTACAATAAACAGCATATTAATATTCGTTCGGATGCGGCTTGCTAAATCCGAAATCCAAAGCATATTAATCTGTTTCATATAAAACTTTCTTCTTTTCTTTAAAATATAAATAAGTAAGAAACTAATTTGCGAAAAGAAGAAATATGTCCCAATTGTAACAAGCGTTGGGATCACAAAAATACTTGAAACCATATATATAACGCCTACTTGTGGATTTATTGAGAAGAAATATTTAGGGTTTGCCGCTAAAATATAACCCCCTAATAAACAGATAGCACCAAATAGAGAGACGAATATGGATGGTTTTCTTTCTTTTTGTTTTCCACTATTAGCTTTTAAAAGATGTACCGTTTTTTTCGTCCGAATTAGCATTGGTGTAAATGAAGATACAGCGATAAAGAGACTAAGAAATACAATTGTTGTTAAAATGAAAGCATTCGTCGGCAAATATAAATATAGTCCTGGTAGATGTGTAATTTTCGCTGTTACTAATAAGAAAAATTGCGAAAAGACAAATCCAAACTGCATGCCGAAAAAGATAGATAAGATACCAATTAACATATTTTCAGTGAAAATGAGTCGATGTAATTGCTTTTTTGATATACCTAAAACGGTTAAAACACCAAATTGCATTTTACGAACTTTTAAAAAAGATCCGATTGAATAAAGTAGAAAGAAGAACGAGAACAAAACAATGATAACTTCTGAAAATATCATTAATCCTGAAATTTCAGAGACCATGCCAAAGTTTTGTAATTTCGGATGAAATAAGTAAACAGCAAACGAAAAGAAAACAGCAATGGAAAAGGAACTACTTACGAAATAAGCAAAATAAGCTCTGGAATTACGTGTTACATTTTTAAAGGCAAACTGCCAAAATGTCATAATACGTACCTCCCGCTAGAAGGCAAATATGTAGTTTTATTGCAAAAAATGTATGAGAGTAAGTTCTCATACATTTTGCTAGCATATGTCACGATCATGCTTCGGTCACCTTCTCCGTATGTTCTGCTTGATTACTTGCAGCGTTGTGGAAGATGATCTTAATCGTCGTTCCTTTACCAACTTCAGAATCTAGTTTGACAGAGTGACCTAAATAATCACAAATTTTACTTACAATATAAAGTCCCATACCAGTAGATTCTCCAAATGTACGACCGTTTTTCCCAGTGTAAAACGGTTCAAATACTCTTCGAATATCTTCTTGCGGAATACCAACACCTTCATCACGAACTTCTAAAATAATATCTTTTCCGTTTCGGTAAGCAGATAAGAACACTTTCTTTCCGCGCTCACCAGAGTAACGAACAGCATTCGTCATTAACTGATAGATGATAAATTTTAGCCATTTCGCATCAGAAGCAACTTTTAAATCAGAATGAACTTCTAAAACAGGGAAGACTCCGTTACGAATGAATAGTTCTTTTAGGCCGTTAATATTTTTTGTTACCGTATCTTTTAATGAAATTGTTTCGACATGGAAATCTTCATGGAAGTTATTTAATCTTGCCATATATAAAGCCATATCAAGCCCTTGATTCAGACGATCTAATTCCTGTTTAAACTTTGGAATTAAATGTTCGTCTTCCATTTCTAGCACCATAAGCTGCATAACGGACACAGGTGTCTTCATTTGATGCACCCAGTGGTTAATGAATAATTGATGTTCTTGTTGTTTTACTTCATACGATTGTAGTTCTTTTTGGAATAGACGATACTGCGTACGCACGAGTTCATTTACACCATGAGGCATCGGAGCGGTTGCTCTTTCAATAAAAGCATCTTCCATTTTTTCTGGTTGCTCACTTAATCTATGGTACATTCTACGATTGCGAACATAACGATAAGCGAGGAAACAAATGAATAAATACAAACTTAAAACGACGAAGTAAAATTTATTATTTTGAAATCCATCTACTGCATCATAAAGAACGAAGATGATACCGAAGTTTAATACGTACAGTAGAAAAAATGCAAAATGATCACGTAAAAATAGCTTCATGCTTATTCACTCCAAGTTGCGTTAAAACGATACCCAAGTCCACGTACTGTTTCAATAGCATTTTCAATACCAAGCTCATTGAACTTTTTACGAAGACGCGTAATGTTTACGTTTAATGTGTTTTCTTCAACGAAGCTCTCGTCATCCCAAAGGGCAGCTAATAAATCTTCACGGCTCGCTGTACGAGGGAATTTAGATAATAACATTTCTGCTAAAATAGCTTCTTTCTTCGTTAAAAGAACTTGCTCAGATCCAAAATGAATTTCTGGACGTTCAGGGAATAGTTTTAAACCTTCTACTTCAACGATACGTTCAGAAATATTTGGCGCATAATCACCGTAAATACGGCGTAATTGACCTTTAATTTTCGCCATTACAACGTCGTAGTGGAACGGTTTTGTAATATAATCATCCGCACCGCTTTCAATCGCCATAATTTGCTCCATCTCACCAGCACGAGCGGAAATGAAAATAATTGGACAAGTAGATTCATGGCGAATTTGACGGCACCAGTAGAATCCATCGAATTTTGGTAAGTTTACATCAAGTAAAACAAGGTGTGGTTTCACTGCGTTAAACGATTCCATAATATCATCAAAGTTTTCAGTAACAACAGCGTCGTAACCGTACTTTTGAATGTGAGATTGCAGTAATGATGAAATATTTGGATCATCTTCAACGATTAAGATTTTGTACATATGTATACTCCTCCTCAAAAAAACACTTGTAGCTATAGTGTACCATGTGTTTCATGTCTTTTCATTATGTTGAAATATAAGCTAGTAAACAGTATAAGTCAAAAGTGTGAAAAGTAAAAAAGGGCGCTGGATATAATTGACAAATAACGGTAATCAGTTTAATATTTAGATAAATATCTAAATGTCTAATTAGTGAGAGGAAGAAAGACATTGAATCAAGCATTCAAAGCATTAGCAGATCCAACAAGGCGAAAAATTTTAGATTTATTAAAAGAAGGCGATCTAACCGCCGGGGAAATTGCAGAACAGTTCAATATGACGAAGCCAAGTATTTCACACCACTTAAATGCACTTAAAAATGCTGAACTTATTCAAGATGAAAAGAAAGGCCAATTTGTTGTGTACTCTTTGAATACAACTGTATTTCAAGATTTGTTGACTTGGGTGTTTACATTTACGAATAAGGGGGAAGAGGGGAAATGAAAAAACATCTTTTTGCAATCTTATTAATTATTATAACTTGTTTAGCTTGGGCATTTGCCTGGCCGAATTTGCCTGACACAATGGCAGTTCATTGGGGGACTGAAGGTGTGAATGGTTTTGCTTCCAAATTTAATGCAATGCTGTTGCTACTTGGAATTATGATTTTCACTTATGTTTTATTGACAGTTACCCCTAAAATGGATCCTAAGAAAAAGAATTACGATAAGTTTTCTAGAAGTTATATGATAATGAATTATAGCGTATTAGTGGTATTATTTTTAGTAAACATGCTTGTGATTGGAATAGGATTAGGTTATGACATTCCAATGAATAGTACACCATATATTCTTGTTGGTCTTTTATTTATAGTCATCGGAAACTATTTACCACAATGTAAACCAAATTACTTTGTAGGTATAAAAACACCGTGGACGTTAAGTAACGAAGAAGTGTGGAGAAAGACGCACCGTTTTAGTGGAAAGGTGTTTGTTGTATTAGGCGTTATTATGATTTTAAGTATTTTTGCACCGGCAGCATGGAAAGCCTTCTTAATGATAGGAATTATTATTGGGGCGGTAGGATTAACGATGGGCTATTCATATGTTGCTTATAAAAAAGAACTAAAAATGTAAATAAAAGCTGCTTTTCCTTTTAAGGAAGAGCAGCTTTATTTTTTATTTCTTTAAAACTGGTATCCAAATTTCACTTTTGAAGTTTGGAGAGGTTACGTCTTTCTGTTCATTCCACAATATCTCTGGTCCTTCTGCTAGTTCATAGTTCGAAGAAGGAAACCATTCAGAATAAATACGCCCCCATACATTTTGTAATGCATCAGGAAATGGACCGACAGCTTCAAATATAGCCCACGTTGAAGCTGCGACTTCAAGTTGTGCGAATTGCTCTGGGCAATCTTTCGTTGTGGCTACTCCAATGTAGTGATCAAGTTCGCCTTTTTCTTCCATTCTTCCTTCAGAAAAGTTAGTAGAGGCGCTAATGATTCCATTTGGTTCCACATTTGAAAGCATCTTTAATGTTTGAATGGACTGTGGAGTTAGACTTTTCCACATAGAAGCGATTTCTTCATTTACACCGTTAAATACAATCGGTACTCGTTTTGTAATACCTATAATTCGAAATGAGTCTTTTTCTTCAATTCGATAGTTCATTTCAGTTCCTCCTTGAATCGATAACTGGAAGGTCATTGGTGAATAGGCTTTTAAAGAATGACTACTATTTCGGGCCTCTGAAGGTGTTATACCGTGCAAATTTTGAAAGGCACGAGAGAATGAATCTGGTGAGTTGTAGCCATATTTTATAGCGACATCAATGACTTTTGTATCGCTATTTTTTAGTTCAAAAGCAGCGAGAGTAAGACGTCTACAACGAATATATTCTGATAGTGATATGCCAGCTAGGAAAGAAAACATTCTTTTGAAATGATATTCCGAGCAGTAAGCTAGCCTCGCAACTTCTTTAAAATTCATTTCATTTGTTAGGTTGTTTTCAATATAGCGCATTGCAGCATTCATGTTTTTAAGTGAATCCATATTATGACCTCCTCTGTACATAGAATAGCAGGAACGAAATAGCTCCATCCGACATTTCGTGCACAACTTTGTAGGTGCATTTTTTACCTTACAAAATTGTAATGTTCCTGTAAGGAGAATGAATGGATGGCATGATATCCCAATGTTATAGTAACAAAGTACTTTGATTCATTACGTTAACTTTTTGATGTCTTTACTTATGTGCCTTACATAACTGTCATGTTTGTGTAAGAAACATCGATAGTGGCAAGAGTAGAGAGTGTATATAGTTGAAAATAGAGAATAGAAGAAATGAGGGATGTCGAGATGAAAACAGTGTTAGAAGCAAAAAATATTGAAAAAGTGTATGACACGGGTGGTAATAAATTTGCAGCGTTAAAAGGTATTAACTTACAAGTAAAAGAAGGTGAGTTCGTTGGAATTATGGGGCCTTCTGGTTCTGGTAAGACGACTTTACTAAACGTTCTTTCTACAATTGATAATGCGACGAACGGTGAAATTTTAATTGATGGAAAAGATATCGTGAAAATGAATGATGATAAGTTAGCGTTATTCCGCCGCGATCATTTAGGTTTCATTTTCCAAGATTATAACTTATTAGATACGTTAACGGTAAAAGAGAACATTGCGTTACCTCTTGCGTTATCGAAAGTAAAGGCAAATGAAATTGATCGTCGTGTTCTTGAAATTGCGAAAAAGTTCGGCATTGATCATATTTTAAGTCAGTTCCCGTATCAAGTATCTGGCGGACAGAAACAGCGCTGCGCGGCATCACGTGCAATCGTTACGAATCCAAGTATGATTTTCGGGGACGAGCCAACTGGAGCGCTTGATTCTAAATCAGCAACAGATTTACTTGAAAGTATGAAGTCGTTAAATGAATATGATAACTCTACAATTTTAATGGTAACGCACGATGCGTTTGCGGCAAGTTATTGTAAACGAGTTATTTTCATTAAAGATGGTGAGTTATATAAAGAATTGCACCGCGGTGAATCAACGCGTAAACAGTTCTTCCAACAAGTCGTTGACGTAATGTCTTCTATTTCTGGAGGTATGGCTGATGACCTTATCTAGCATTGCCCTCCGCAACATACAGCGGAACTTTAAAGACTACTTTGTATATTTTGCATCTATGATTTTTAGTATCGTTATTTATTTTACATTTAAAGCATTGCAGTACAATTCGCAAATGGAAAAAGCAGCGGAAGCTTCTAAAAAGATTAGTGGAGCGTTCCAAGTTTCCAGTGTGATGCTTATTATTTTCGTAGCAGTGTTCATTATATATTCAAACGGTTTCTTTACAAGGAAACGTAAAAAAGAAGTTGGATTATATTCCTTATTAGGTATTCGTAAAAGACAGATTGGTAAAATGCTGTTTTATGAAAATATGTTAATGGGATTAATGTCATTAGTAATCGGGATTGCGATTGGTAGTGTCCTTTCAAAATTATTCCTTGAGTTACTAGTAAGTATGATGGGATTAAACTTAAATGTTCGTTTTGAAGTACCGATGGCTGCCATTATCGATACAGCACTTATTTTCTTTGTGATTATATTGTATACATCACTTCAAGGATATCGTTTAATTTATCGCTTCAAGTTAATTGAACTTTTCCGCGCAGAACGTGAAGGAGAAGCAATGCCAAAAGGATCTGTCATTATGGCATTAATTTCAGTTTTCTTAATCGGTTCAGGTTATTTCTTAGCGTTAATGTTTATGAAGGCAGTTAAATATGCAGACTTTATGGCAGTTGCACTTTATATTTTACTTGCGACAGTATTAGGTACGTACTTACTATTTATGTTCTTTACAGTATTCGTATTAAAACGTGCAAGAAATAATAAATCATCGTTTTATAACGGTATGAATATGGTAACGACGTCACAGTTATTATATCGTATTAAAGGAAATGCAAAGTCACTTGCGACAATTTCTATTTTAAGTGCAGTGACATTAACGGCGGTTGGTACGTCAGTTACGATGTATTACAACACATTTACGCAATCAAAAGCATTTACACCATACAGCTATTCTTATGAGAAAAAAGATGCAGAACTAGATAAGAAAGTAAATACGATTCTTGCGGAAGAGAAGCAGAATCACCCTGTTAAAGATCAATTTGAAATTGAGACAGTTCCTGTAAAAGGGAAGTTTGAAGGAGACAAAGTTGATTTCATTCTTAATATGAATTACACGATTTCAGAGAAATATCAGTTTATGTCTCAGTCTGAATTTAATAAACTTGCTAAAAAAATCGACGCAGAAACAGTGAATGTAGCTGCTGGTGAAGCATTTATATATGATAGTTCATATATTGAAGGGCATGAGTTTAGTCCACAATATAAAGGAAACAAAGCAGTATTCCAAATTGGAAATGAAACGAAGCAATTAAAAATCCAAGGTGCAAATGACGTTGCGATTACAAATTTAGGTGAATTAGTTGTTGTCGTTTCAGATGAAATGTATGAGCAAGCGAAGCAAGCATTTGGAACACGCGTTGTAAAAAATATTGATGTAAAAGATGAAAAAGATAGTAAAGTGTTAACAGAAAAATTAACAAAAGTGATGCCAGCTGGTGAATCAGAAATGGTACCACCATTTAGAGATTTCTACACTGGTTTCCATATGGGGCTTGAAGGAACGGGACTAATGATGTTTATCGGAATGTTCTTAGGACTTGTATTCTTACTAGCAACGGGTTCTATCATTTACTTTAAGCAATTAACAGAAGCAAATGCTGATCGTGAGCGCTATATTGTACTTCACAAAGTAGGGGTCACAAAACAAGAAATGAAAAAAGCTATCGCAAAACAAGTAAGCTTTATCTTTGCGATTCCGTTAGTAATCGGAATCCTGCACAGCTTGTTTGCATTAAAAGGTTTAGGGAACATACTACCATTTGAAATTATGATTCCGCTTCTAATTAGTATTGGAGTATACGGTGTCATTTATATCGGATATTACTTCATAACAGTTCGTTCTTATTATAAGATTGTGAGTGCGAAATAATAAAGGAGCAGCTATCGCTATAAGCGGTAGCTGTTTTTTGATTTCTTCATAAAATCTTAAGAAATCTCCTCAATTTTTATTAAGAAACGATAGTTATACTTAGAAACAAGTTAAAACTATTGAACGAATGGGGAGAGGGTTACATGCAGCTCATAACATTCTTACACGAATTTATTAAACATCCGAAACATACTGGTGCAATTGCGCCAAGTTCAAAAATATTAGCAAAGAAAATGGTAGATGTAATTGATTTTAATAGAGCGAAATGCATTGTAGAGCTAGGGCCTGGTACAGGGGCTTTCACGAAAGAAATTATGAAGAGAAAGAAGAAGGAGACAATATTTCTTCTTATTGAAATTAATGAAGTGTTTTTCAAAGAGTTAAAGAGAAAGTTTAAAAATGAACAGAATGTTATTGTTGTACACGGTTCAGCTGAAAATATAAAGAAGTATATGGAAGCGTTCAATATAGAATGCATTGATTACGTCTTATCAGGATTGCCTTTTACTTCTTTGCCAGAAGAAGTTTCAAAACGCATTTTAAACAATACGATGGAAGCAATACATGAGAATGGGGAATTCATAACATTTCAATATTCGCTTGTGAAAAAAGGATTTATACAGCATTTCTTTCCCGAAATTACGCTAGAGAAAGTGTGGCTCAATTTCCCACCAGCGTACGTCTTTAGCTGTAAAAAAGAATTGAGGAGAGCATATGCATAATGGAATTACATGAATTATTATCTTATATTGAACAATACGGTTATTGGGCGTTATTTTTCTGTTTATGGTTAGGTATTATTGGTATGCCAATTCCAGACGAAATGATTGTCATGAGTGGTGGTTTTGTATCTTCACTCGGTATATTAAGTGTTATTCCTGCATTTTTGTTAACATATTTAGGCGTTGTCTCAGGGCTTTCTTTAGGGTATATATTAGGGAAAATATTTGGTACGAAAGTACTTGATAAGCTAATGAAAAAGAAAAAGGCGAAATATCTTTTAAAATCTCAACAAATAGTAGAGAAGTATGGTCATTATGCGTTAGTCATAAGTTACTTCATACCGGTTGTAAGACATATCGTACCGTATTTAGTTGGAATGAATAACATGTCATTTAAAACGTATGCGATTTATTCATATGTAATAGGATTTGTTTGGACGTTAGTTTACTTTGTACTAGGCTCTATATTTGGAAAGCATATAGAAATGATAGCAACCCTTGTGACCGAGTATGGTATATATTTTGGTGGCATCGTTATCATAGTTTCTATTATTTCTTATGTGTATATGCATAAGAAGAATACAGTGGTGAGTGAAATAAAGTAACATTCATAGTTTGGTAAATGATGCTGGAGGAGATTTTGTGAATAAAGGAACGATACTTATCGTGGACGATGAGAAGGAAATTAGAAAACTTATCACCATCTATTTGAAGAATGAAGGGTATGAAGTATTACAAGCTGGAGATGGTGAAGAGGGTTTAGAAATAGTAAGGAAAAGAGAAGTGCATCTAATTGTACTTGATATTATGATGCCGAAAATAGATGGTATTCATATGTGTATGAAAGTGAGAGAAATAGCGGAAATGCCCATTATTATGCTTTCGGCAAAAACGCAAGATATGGACAAGGTTTTAGGGTTAACAACTGGAGCAGACGATTACGTAGCAAAACCATTTAATCCACTTGAACTCATTGCTCGTATTAAATCACAACTTCGGAGATATATGAAAATGAGCGGGGCAAGTGTAAAAGATGAAAATGTGTTTGAAGTTGGAGATATAAAGATAAATATAGCAACGCGGCAGGTCATTATTGCAAATGAAGAGGTGAAATTGACACCGAGAGAGTTTGAGGTATTAGAATTGCTTGTACGAAATCAAGGAATGGTATTAAATGCAGAGCAAATTTATGAAAGGGTATGGAAAGAGCAAGCTTTCCAATCCGATAATACTGTGATGGTACATATTCGGAAAATACGTGAAAAGATAGAGGAAATTCCAAGGAAGCCTCGTTACATTAAAACAGTATGGGGAGTTGGCTACAAGATTGAAAAAGATATTTAAACCGATAATATGGATGAATCAAGTTTTAAAAAAAATGATAGGTAAAACAGTGAGTTATTTGCAAAAGAGCATACGGGTACAGCTAATTACTACATTTACTTTCTGTACATTACTTGGTGTATTAGTAGGAGGGGTTTCATCTTCCTTTTTCGAGGATGCGAATAAAATTTCTATCATTGATTATGCATCAGGTATGGAAGCCATTGATGGACAGACACAAAGGCTTGTTGAAAGTATGACAGAAGAAGGTCAGGAAATTAATATACAAGAACTGCTGGATCAATTAAATCATCAAAATCAATTGAAGGTTTTAATAATAGATGAGAATGGGAAAGTGGTTTATAAAACAAAGGGAGCATCAGAAGAACAGATTAATCTTCATGAGACGATGCGTAATGTAATGGATTTTAAAATGGATCAAGTACGATATGTAGAGGCACAAAATTTAAATCAAGATAGAGCTGAACAAAGGCGTAAGGAGTTTACAACTTTTTATCCGGTTACTGTTAATATGAAAAATATGTATGTCATTGCAAGTGGTATACCACAAGGAAATGTAAAGTATGTAGTGAACGGTAGTAGTCCATTCCCATCTTTACTAGGTTTTATTACTTTTCTACTTTCTTTCTTTTATATAACGAAAAGAAAGATGAATCAGATTGAAGCAATGGCAGAAGGAGTAAGAGAGTTTTCGAAAGGGAACTTACAATATAAAATCAAACAGGCAGGTCAAGATGAAATAGGGGTATTAACTTCAAATATTAATCAAATGGCAGAAAAGCTTTTGGCTAATATAGAAAAAGAAAAACAAATAGAGAAACAAAAAAGTGAATTGATTACAAATGTATCACATGATTTAAGAACACCACTTACTTCTATTATGGGGTATTTACGCTTACTAGGCGATGCGAAATATGAAAATAAAGAACAGCATGATGAGTATATAAAAATTGCTTTTTCAAAATCAGAGCAGTTGAAGATGTTAATAGAGGATTTGTTTGATTATACAAAACTAACGGATGAAAATATGGTGTTAGATTCGCAAGAAGTGTGTATGAATGAATTACTTGATCAGTTAATAGAAGAGCTAGTACCACAAGCAGAGGAACATAATCTTTCGTTTGTGAAAGAATTTGAGGAAGATCGTATGTATGCCGTTGTGGACTCGGAAAAAATGGTGCGTGTGTTTGAAAACCTCTTAATAAATGCAATCAAATACAGTATAGATAAAGCAGAAATTCAAGTTTCGCTTCAAAGAGAAGAACAGCATATCAAAATTTCTATAGCGAATCATAGTGAAGAATTTACAAAAACAGAATTGGAGAATGTGTTTGAGCGTTTTTATAAAAAAGATCAATCTAGAAGTAGAGCTGTAGAAGGTTCAGGCTTGGGGCTTGCAATTGCAAAAAGCATTGTTGAATTGCACAAAGGAGAAATTCGAGCGGAATATGGAAATGGGGTTATTCAATTTATTATCTTATTGCCAATTTAATTAGAAGGGCATTAGAAATATCGGTTACCTTCTAATTAGGGAAGAATGAGTGATAGTATTGCTATTGATTTAGAGAGAGGCTTATTTCATCATTCAGGTGGACGTTGACTAATAAAACAGAGAAGTGGAGAATCGAAGGTTATATGAAAAAATTAAGTGCGTTTATCGTATTGATTATAGTTGGAGCTACATTACTTGTAGTGAAAGGTGGACCGATTGTAGATCAACTCAATCCGTTTATTAAAGAAGATATTTATTATGCTGTTGTCGACAGTGATGGGGAATATGAAGCCAAAAGTAATGATTTTGGTAGATGGAACTATAAATTTAAAGGATATGATGAATCTGGTAAAGAACAAAAAATTATGATGACTTCTTCAAAACATTTACGAATAGGAGCATATGTAAAGATTAAGTCTAAAGGGACTTGTGGTATAAAATGGGAAGAAATACAAGGTGACGAAATGCCCGCTAAAGCAAAAGAAAAAATAACAATAAAGCATGTCTAGTTATAGAAATGATAAGTTGTATTTAATAGATAAAGTAACGATCAAGCTTACAAATGTAATGGCAGTATATGATAATTTCTAAAATTTTTATAAAGAAGATAAAGATTATCTGAACTTTATCGAAACTGCATTTCTTCTGTATACAACTACTAGTATTCTATATTGTGTAGATAAAAAATGGTAAGGAGTAACAGGGTGATTATGCAGGTTTCTAAGAGGAAAATATTATTATTTCTTTCAATTATTCTTTTTGTTTTATTGATGATGTATGTATGTACGAATAATAGGCATGTACAAAATATTATTCACAATATAGAAGACATTTATAAAGTATATAAAGAGAATCAATTATTGAAAGAAAAAATCGAGAACCAAGAATCGTTAAAGAGTAAAGTGCAAATATTAAGTGAGGAGAAAGAAAACCTTACTAAGCTTATCAACAAGACGAGAGAATTAAAGGAACAAGGGAAATATAATTTAATTCAAGCTACAGTAGTAAGGCGTGTAGCAAAAGATTGGTATGGGAAAATCGCTCTTGATAGAGGGGTACAACATGGTGTAAAGGTTGATATGGCTGTTATGACGGTGAGTGGTCTTATTGGAAAGATAGAGAGTGTAGATCAATATACATCTGTTGTGAAATTAATTACGAAAGATGAACGAACAAATCGTTTAGCAATCACTTTCCAAAGTAACTCATCCATTTTAGGATTTGTTACAGGGTATGATAAGGAAAAACAAGCTCTTCGAATTGATAATATTCCATCAGATGAAGCGAAAGAAATAAAAATAGGTGATAGCATTATTACCTCTAAATTAAGTCAGAAAATACCACCCGGTCTTGAGGTAGCAGAGGTGATAGAGCAAGAACCAGATCAATATGGTCTTGCACATATTATTTATGCAAAACCAAAGGCGAATTTATATGATTTAGAAGATGTCATTTTGGTAGAACCTAAAGATTAGTAAAGTATAGATGAATATCATTTCTTTTTTTAGGTAGAGTAAGATTAAGAGGAAAAAAAGTCTTTATTTCTTACTCAAAAATAGAATATAGAAATCAAAAGTCCCAATCTATTAGCTTTGGGGCTTTTTCATATTCTTAAAGAAATGTTAAGAATATTCGCTGCTATTTATTAAGAAATGCTATCTATACTTAAAAATGGGTTAAGAAATGCTCGGAAAATATGTAAGGAAAATAAAAATAGGAAAAAGAAGTGTAGGAGGATATATATGAAAGCATCGGTTGTAGAGGTAAAGAATGTACAAAAGGTATACGGTAAAAAAGATGAGAGTCAATCACATGCACTAAAGGATGTATCGTTCTCAATTCAAGAGGGTGAATTCGTTGGAATTATGGGACCATCTGGTTCAGGAAAAACAACGTTATTGAATGTAATTTCTACATTAGATAAGGCAACAGGTGGAATTGTTGAAATTGCTGGAATAGATATTACGAAAATGAAGCAGGGAGAATTATCAGATTTTCGCTCAGAGAAACTAGGGTTTATCTTTCAAGATTTTAACTTACTTGAAAATTTATTAATCTATGAAAACATTGCATTACCGCTTTCTCTGCAAGGTGTTCATTCGAAAAGAATTGAATCAAAGGTGAAAAAGGTAGCAGAAATGTTAGGGATTTCAGAGATTCTTCAAAAATATCCGTCCGAAGTATCTGGTGGACAAAAACAACGCTCGGCAGCGGCCCGTGCACTTGTCCATGAGCCAGCCATTATTTTAGGAGATGAGCCAACAGGAGCGCTTGATTCTAAAAATGCGAAAAGTTTATTAGAGTCGATGACCAACTTAAATGAAGAACAGGATGTTTCGATTATGATGGTTACACATGATCCATTTAGTGCGAGTTACTGCCGACGTATTTTATTCATCCAAGACGGAGAACTGTATAAAGAAATTCATCGCAGAGGTACGCGTGATGAGTTCTATAAAGAAATTTTAGATGTGCTTGCGGATTTAGGTACACAAAAAGCATAAGAAAGAAGGTTCAACATGTTATTCAAACTTTCCATGTCGGGACTAAAAAGTAAACGAAAAGACTATATGGTCTTATTAGTTGGGCTTATTATGTCTATTTCAATTTTTTATATGTTTCAAACGTTAGCGTTAAATAAAACGTTTATTGAAGGGAATTCAATGGACGGGATTTTTTCCGTCTTTCAAACGGGCTCATTTTTATTAGGTTATATTACATTATTTTACATTTTGTACGCCAATTCATTTTTATTATCACTTCGGCAAAAAGAATTTGGTATGTATATGGTATTAGGGGCAAAAAAGCATAAAATTACATTGCTCATGTTTATTGAAACAATTGTATTAGGAATAGTATCTCTTATAGTAGGTGTGATAGTCGGTATAATCTTGGCACAAGGTGTTGGACATTTACTGATGAAGGAGATGGAATTTACTGGAGGTGGTTATCATGCATTTTATGTACCATCAATCCTTGTTACTTTCATCTTTTTCATTTCCTTATTTATGTTATCAGCAATTATGAATGGTATGAAACTAGTGCGTAATTCTCTATTACAACTTGTTCACTCCGATAGTCAAACAGAGCGTACGCCTACTAAAGGAAAACTAACAAGTATAGTAGCACTTTTATCGATTATTTTATTAGCAGTTGGCTATGTTTCGATGATTTGTATGAAGGAGCTAAAGGAATCAGGATTTATCATTGCAACAATTACAGTAACATTAGGAACTTATATGCTATTTGCATCATTCCTTCCCATTATTATTAACAAATTAAAAGCGAATAAAAATCGTAGTGAAAAAGGAATCAATGCGTTTACGTTTGCACAGTTAAGTTTTTCTATTAATAGTTTAACGAAAGTATTAGCGACAGTTGCTATGTTAGTGGCTCTCGGTGCGGGTGCAATCTCCAGTGGTATGGCGTTAAAAAATAATGTCACAAATATGGTGGAGAGTGCAGAATACTATGATGTCGAAATTAAAAATCCCACAGCAGAAGAAAAGAAAATATTAGATAGTATTACATTTAAAGAAAAGAATGAATATCGATACAAAGTAGATGAGCAGTTTATTTATCAATTGAAAGAAGATTTGGAAAGAAATCGTCCGCTAACACGTACTGGAAAGGACGAGAATAGTAGCCGATTCATTCCTGTTTCGAGGGAACTAGTTGCGGGATCCGTTTTAAGTCATAGCCAAGAAAAAAATGAGAATAATACCAATGTAATTCCAGAAGAGTGGGGAAATGTTTTACGGTCTCTTCAAAAGACATATATGAATCCTAGTCAAAAGATACAAATTGTAGATCAAAAGATGTATGACGGGATACAAGGTAAAGAAGAAATTATAATACTGGGGAAAACGGACCATTTTATAACGTATAAAGAAGAATGGAAAAAAATCGATGAATTAGAATTAGATAAATATAAAGATATGAAAGAAGTACATCTTTTGAGTAAATATATGCTGTATGAAGGATATTACAGTACTTACAGTGGCACAGTATTTATGGGGTTTTTCTTAGGCATAGCTTTCTTAGCGATGTTGGCAAGTTGTTTAATGTTTAAAATTCTTTCTGGTGCTTCAAAAGATATTACGCGTTATCAAATGCTTCGTAAAATTGGTGTGCGTTATGAACTATTAACGAAATCAATTTATAAAGAGTTACTTTTCGTTTTCTTGTTCCCAGCGATCGTAGGTATAATGCACGTATTAGTCGGAATGAACATGTTCTCGTTCTTAATAGATAATCCATATTTCCGTATTTGGCTGCCGATTATTATTTTCTTAGTCATTTACGTGTTTTATTATTTCATTACAGTTCAATTGTATAAAAAAATTGTCCTTCCGAAAGAAGTGTAGTATATAAGCCTAGATATAAATCTAGTAAAAGTTTATATTAGAGTGTTTTGAAAACATATAGAAATGATTGTAGCGAATTGATTTAATGAATATAGGGGTATAAAATATGACGGAAGATTTCCTGATATATTACTTTTGTTGTAAGAGAGGATACACTATGTTATTGATTTCTTAACATCATTTCGATAGGAATTATGACCGGGATGAAAGTAGTAGTTTTTGGGATAGTAGAGAGAAAAAGGTTTGTATATGTATTGTCCTAAGTGGAATGGGAGGATTAGAAAGGGGAATTCTGCTCCTTTTTATTCAAAATGTAATTTGTTTTTTAGTAAAGAATGATAGTTGGAATGAGTTTGAGATATTGAAAAAGCTTTGCGAGGATACGCAAAGCTTTTTGTATAGTTTATTTTCTTTCGATTCACATTGTAAATAAGGAGAAAGAGAATCCTCTATGTTTCAGTTTATAAAAGGTGAAGAAGAGAATTTATTATATCTTTTGTAATAAGCGTTCGCCGCTTTCCATATCGCTTTTGCATAACGGACATTTCGGTTCTGCTTCTAATGAAAAGTTTTTACGCATCCATCCACGGCAGTTTTCTTCTTGGCACTCCCATACAGCAATTGCTTCTGGTTCTTCTACAGGTTTATCATTTTTTCTCCAATACATGTGATCGCTCCCTTAAATTGAAAAGTTTTTCAGAAAAACAAAAAAGGTTGTTAACGATTTTGTTAACAACCTTCTTTGTATTAGTTCATTATACTTTGTTTTTTGGAAAAATGCGAAGGTTAGTAATTGTTAAAGTATAGAGGAATAAGGATTATATAAGCTAAGGATTATAAATTATCGTTGAAAGCTTTGGTAATCATTCAATTTGACACGGTGTGTGACGTCAACCTTCTCCTCATTTTTCTACCTTTTTCAATTTCTACTAATGTTTTTTTCGATAAACCAATAACTTCTGACATTTTTTCTTGTGATAAATCATTTTCAACACGGATAAGTGTTAATTTGGAATTAACGAGTTCAATAAATTCTTGTTTATTTATAATGCCACTCCTCTTTTGTTATAGTGTAAATTTATCGAAACAATAGGGATGGTAAGGAACAAGAAGCAACTATTAATGAAGTAGGTAAATTAACAAAAGGTTCGTACTGGAATATGCTTACAAAGGGAAAGTTTTTACATGATAAAATGCAAGTAATGATGGGTATGACTCCTGATGGACGAAGCAAAGTTAGGATTGTAAGTATGAATCCGATTCTTAATGAGAGAATTAGATTTGTTATTTTATGGTAAAATATAGGGGGAGGGGGGAGTAAGTTATGCTACTCATTGTTAGCCTTATTTTAATTGGAATCATGTGTAGTATGAGAATAGTATCTTTACATATGATAGAACGAGATAAGATAGAAGAGCGATACGTATATTGTCCAAAATGTGATGCGAAAATTAGAAGAGGGAATGCTGCTCCTTTTTGTTCGAAATGTAATTTAATATTTTAGTTCAAGTAAGTCCGCCGAATCACTTTGTATGGTGCTGGATTGTTCTTTTGAAGAAACCGTTGGGAAATTTCAGTGCTATTTCAAAAAAACGAACTGTATTACTTCTTTATACGAGCGACATATACCAAAGTTAAGAACAGACTATGAAAAAGGTATCTGGATTCACTGTGTGGATGATATTTCATTATTAAATAAGTGGGAGGAGAAATATCGAATTTTTCCTGAATATATGAATGTGTTTGTAGAATATGGGAGTGTAAAGGATTTCCCATATTTATCAGATAGAGAGAAAAAAGAATTAGCCCTTAAAATCGTTCATACTGAAATGTGATTGGGATATAGAGATGTTAGAAAAAGCATACAATAAGGTACTGGATTTGGATTATAAAAATGAATTTATTTATATAAAGAAGAGTAGTCCAAATAAAAAATATGTATGTAGTATAATTTGGCAGCATGAAGTGATGTATGCTGATATGTACTTAGAAATAAGGGAGTATAGAACGAGACGACTAATCAAAAAGGAAAAGCTTATTAGAGAAGAAGATATGTATAAAATGTCTAATCATGTTAGTGACGTGGCTTGGAAATTAAACCATAAAGTAATGTTGATGAACGACAAAGAGAAAACTATGTGGATGTTAACTTTTTTAGAGAAAAACGATCCAGATAATTTAGTTTGGAAGATTGAACGAATTGAGGAAAGTTGATAAAAAAGAGCTTGAAACAATTCAAGCCCTTTTTTATTACTATTTATGTCCTAAAATATGTTCAACCTCATGCACACTTAATTTACTTGCCTTAGCAATCGTTTCAAGTGGCATACCAAGATCATACATGCTTTTAATCATTTGCATTCTTCCCTGTTGAACACCTTCTTTTCGACCTTGTTCAATGCCTTGTTCAATGCCTTGTTCAATGCCTTGTTCAATGCCTTTTTCAAGCCCTTGTTCAAGCCCTTTTTCAATTCCTCTTTTTATTCCTTCTTGCTCTGCGTGAGCGAATTTTGCGGCCTCATCCATTAGAACCTTCTCCCTTGCGTCATAAGCTTGTCGGAAAGAAGAATCTTGACTCATACGTTCCCATTTATTTATCGTTTTTTGTAAAATAGGATCTTGGTTCATAGCAATATCCTCCAATGTTTTAGTTAAGTGCTCATCCTCATTTGCTGAAAGCAATAAAAGCCAACGAACAAATGGATCTTTCCACGGATTTACTTTTTCTTCATGCCATTGTTCTATTAATTTTGGCATTTCTACAATGTGAATCTCTATGCCATCACTCAAGAGTTTTTGTTGTTGTGTATTCCATAACGTGCCCGTTGTATGAAATTCTTTGTGATCTAAAAACATTATGAAGTTTAATAAATTAATGGTGATGGTTTTACGAAGTGCACTATATGGCATGCCTTTTTGTAATTGAGATGTGTATAATTTTCCCCAATAATATAAACTGCGTTTCATCATATCGTGATTATTATTAAGTTGTATTTCTACATTTATTTTTGTTCCCGTGTTTAACGTAGCTGAAATGTCTAGAATTGATAACTTATCATCTTCATATTCCCGGTGTAAATGTGGATCTTCTAATTGTAGAGAAGCGATGGGTGACTCTAAAGATTTTTGTAACATCGCGTTTAAAAAAGTGATTAGAATATCTTCACTATCATTTGTACCAAACAATTGTTTAAATGCAAAATCAATGCGTAAATTAACTAACTGTTGGTTGAACAAAGTTTGTCCTCTCCCTTATATCAAGGTGCTTCTTTCCTTCATTTTACCTAAAAATAACTAGAGCATGCAAATAGAGCATTCTGCTATTTTTAAGTAGCATTATTAGAATGTCACAGGCAAGAATGGCTATGTTATACTCTAGTGAAATTGAAAAGTTTATATAGAGGTGAAGATGATACATATGCAAAAAGGTATTTTGAAACTATTAGATAAAAAGCAAAGTAAGTATGAATTTCCTACCCTTGATAATGAAGATATGGCTATTTCGCAAGTGAAATTCTCTCTTTTCTTTAAAGATAATAAGGATTGGTTAATGGTGTTTCAGGTTGTTGGTGTAGGATCATTAGGTGTATGTAATAATATTCAAATATATGGTGATGGAGTGGATCATTTAATTGGTGATGATGGCATTTTGCAATTAAATGATGGAGATTATGAATTATTTGATGATGAAGGTGAATTTGTATTGGATATTCATAAAGGTAGTGTGAAAATTCGTGATCATCATTTTGAATATGAATTTACAGAAGAAGATTATGTGAATCATGGAATAGAAGTACAAACGACAGAGTCTTATCCAACATATTTCATGCGTGTGCTTGCTACTAATGATGAAGCTCGAAAATTAGTATGGTGGGATAAAGAAGAAATTTTAGAAGAGTGCGGTTTAGAAGGTGATTGGGAAGTAGCGTATGAAACGGAAGAATGGCAACATGTTGAGGACGAAAAAGTAAGTGAAAATGAATTCTTCCAATCAGTAGCCGCTGCAATAGAGAAGAAAGATCCAAGTGTTATTGTGAATAAGAACGCTAATACACATTGGAAAAATTGGGTGGAGTTTGATTATGAAAACTCATATTAAAAATGAAAACTAGGTTAAAATACCTTTCTAATAAAAAAGACGAGCTAAAATGTTAAAACTTTAGCTCGTCTTTTTGTATTACACAACCGCAGGATTATAAATCATCGTAAAGTGCCCTTGTAATAATTCAATATGACAAGGTGTATGAAGCGAGCTTTCTCCATCTGTATCTACTTCTTTTTCTTCCTCTGTTTCAATATGAATGGATTTCGCTTTTACGTGGAAGATATCATTTTCATTTGAGTCTTCAAATAATTTCTTTCCGATGTAATCTTTAAATGCTTGAATCCCTGTTGATTTTACAACGAAAATATCAAGTGTTCCGTCGTCGCATTTTACGTTTGGGATAAAGGAAGGAATACCACCAAGATATTCACCATTTCCAACCATAACAAGGACAGCTTCGTCTTCATATACTTGTCCGTCGTACGTAATTTTTACTGGGAATGTTTCAGCATTTTTGACAGTTCGAATGGTGCTTAGGTAGTAACCAATTTTACCAAGCTTTGCTTTCTCTTCTGCATCGATATTGTTTGATACTTCAGATACGAGTCCAATACCCCAAAAGTTTAAGAAATGTTGTTCGTTTGCTTTTGCGACGTCAACTGGTTTTACATGTTCCTTTGTGATAAGCTTTGCTGCTTCTGCAATATTTTGCGGAACACCGAGTGTGCGAGAGAAGTCGTTGCAAGTTCCGCCGGGAATAATTGCAAGTGTAGGTCTAGTTTCAAGAGGTGCTAAGCCGTTTGTGCATTCAAATACAGTGCCGTCACCACCAAAGACGATAATTAAATCTACTTTACTAGCAAACTCTTGGCAATATTTTGTTGCATCACCTTGCTTTTTCGTATGAAGGATATGTAAGTCAGGAAAAGCTGCCGCAAGAGGTGGTACGATTTTCGTTAAGTTCGTATGTAAATCGCCTTGCCCTGCTTTTGGATTTACGATGAGGAGTACTTTTTCAAATTTTGTTTTTGTCATTTTATTCTCTCCCTTTGTCTTTTACGAATCGTGATAGAAAATAAACTTCCATCAGTAATTGATGAAAGTTCATTCTATTATATTATTCCGTTACAACTGAAGCGATAAATGGTAAGTTACGATATTTTTCTGCACAGTCGATACCGTAGCCAACGATAAATTCGTCTGGAATTTGGAAGCCAACATATTCAGCTTTTAAGTCTACTTTACGACGTTCAGGTTTATCAAGTAACGTACAGAATTTCAACGCTTTCGGTTTATGCATAAAGAAGTGATCTTTTAAGAAGTGAAGTGTTAAACCAGAATCGATAATATCTTCTACTACAATTACGTTTTTTCCAGTAATGTTTACGTCGATATCTTTTAATAGTTTTACTTTTCCAGTTGTTTCTGTTTGATTTCCATAGCTAGATGCAGAAATAAAGTCGATTGTTACATCGTTTTTAATGTGACGAATTAAATCAGCAGCGAATACGAAAGATCCTTTTAATACAGCGATGACTATGATTTCTTCTCCTTCAAAGTCACGTTCGATTTGAAGTGCTAGTTCTTTTACTTTTTCTTGCAATTGTTCTTCAGAAATTAAAGTGTCTTTTATTTCAATATTCATTGGAGTCCTCCTACAGTGTAAAACTTGCGAACATTTCGACTGTAAAGGATAGAAAGGAAAAAGTCAAAGAAGACATCAGGTTTTTACAAAAATCCCCACAAAATAGTCAGATGATATGATATACTGATTACATTAAGAAAACGCTTCCATAAAGGGTGATTATGATGAGAAAGAAAGAGTATACAAGTGCAACATTTATAAAAGCATTACTTTTAACAATTGTTCTTGGTAGTTTGGCTTACATAATTGATGTACCAGCGATTCGGATTTCACTAATTGGAATGACTTTAGTATTAGGCGCAATTTCCCACGGTATGATGTCACAGCTGCAAGAAGCTGGAGTCAATCATATGAAAGATCATATAGATGAGAAATGAGAAACCTTCACGTATAGAGAGTGAAGGTTTTTTGTTTCTTACAAAAATGTAAGGTAGTTGTAAGACAAATCGATAGTTGCATAGTAGTGTTTTGGATAAACTATAAGTGTAAGGTAAAAGGCAAGCATATTTTAGGTAAATTAAGTTTTAGGCACTCTATATGTGAAAAAGGAGTAGGAGGGCATGGAGAAACGTTGGACGACCTTTTCTTTTCTAGCAACTAGCAACACCGTAATGCTAGCTGGTGAAATGGATTTTTTGCACTTGTTTGATCGAGAAGATGATCATTCTTCTTCTAAATTTACAATGAAATGGAATAAATGGAGCGAGAGTTGTAGGTTTGAAGAAGAGACCCCTAATGAAGAGCAAAAGATTATTTTGACAAACCCTATTAAAGCTTGGGTCGTTCAACGTCGTAAGTGTAACGTCAAAAATCACTTCAAGAAAACTGAGCCGAGACAATTAGTTATCGCTCCGGCCCGTTCTACTTCTAAATCACGCGAAAGTAACATGTAAATATTGAGACACACACCCGAAAAAACATCGTATATATTGCGATGTTTTTTTATTTTTCTACAATGAAATCTTTAAATGAAATATATTTTATCTGCATCTTATATTTATATCGATTGTTTATTCTAGTGATACATCCGATGCGAAGTGATGTAAAACGTATAAAAGGAGAGAAATAAAATGAAAAAGAAACTATTACCAATCTGTGCGATGGCACTTTTAACAGTAGGATATTCTTCAGTAGCGAGTGCGGATACTGGAACAGTAACAAAGGAAGAAGCAACGCAACTGCAACAAGATAAAGCGAAAAAAGAAGCAGCGATTAAAGAACAGCAAAAAAGTGAAGAAGAGAAAAAGAGAATGGCGCAAGAGCAGTTGAAAAATGATATGGCTAAAAAAGAGGAAGCGATAAAAGCTGGACAAAAAAGTGAAGAAGAGAAAAAGGGAATAGCACAAGAACAGTTAAAAAATGATATGGCAAAAAAAGAAGCAGCAATTAAGGAACAGCAAAAAAATGCTGCAGCAAAAAAAGAAGTAGCAAAGCCGGTTGTACAAGGTGAAAAATTACCAAACACTGCATCAAATAATGTAGTAATGATGGGGTTAAGCGCGTGTCTTGTCGCAATAGGTACATTATTTGGTTTGAATCGTCGTAATAAAGTTAAGGTGTAAATAAAATATTGTCCTATAAAGAGCGGGAAAATTTCACATATTAAAAATGGTAGGTTATTCCTACCATTTTTTGCATGGAGGGATGAAAATTGAAGTTACTTAATTATATCGGAATCATATTGATGGCCATCGGGCTATTTATGGGATCATATTACGCAGTGGAATGGTATAAAGGAAAAAGCTCTGCTCAACAATTAACGAAAGAAGAAATAAAGAGCCTTAACAATATACAAGATAATAAACTTTCTCACGAAACATCTGTAACTTCTCAAGTGCCTTCTTCTCAAACAGAACATAAAGAAGGAGAAAAGGTAGCGATATTAAATATACCGAAAATAAAGAAGAAGTTTTCTATATATTGGGGAGCGGATGATGCAACTTTGAAGAAAGGGGTTGGAATGTTCGTTAGTGATGTAACGACAACGCCATCTGGAGGTGGACATACTGTACTAAGTGGGCACCGGGATACTGTATTTACCGATTTAGGGGAGCTAAAAGAAAAAGATACCCTTGTTTTAGAGTATGATAATAAAATTTACACATATGAAATTCAAAAGACATGGATTACCCATGCGGATGATCGTACTGTTATTATAAAAAAAGAAGAACCGATATTAACACTGACAACTTGCTATCCATTTGATTATATAGGGGATGCACCAGATAGATATATTATCGAAGCGAAGTTAACTGCGAGCTATGCAAAATAAGATTGTAGTTTTTGAAAGTGGAAAGGGGATACATAAGTTATGGCAAAAAACATTTTAATTGTGGAAGATGAAGATATTTTGCGTGAAATATTAAAAGATTATTTTTTGAGTGAGCAATATATAGTGTTTGAAGCAAGAGATGGGAAAGAAGCTTTAGTTGTATTTGAGCAAGAAGAGGTGGATTTAGTTATTTTAGATATTATGTTGCCGGAACTAGATGGGTGGTCCGTTTGCCGAAGAATCCGTAAGACATCTGAGGTTCCTATTATTATGTTGACGGCGCGTGTAGATGAAGACGATACGTTACTTGGATTTGAACTTGGGGCGGATGACTATGTGACGAAGCCGTATAGCCCACCAATTTTATTAGCAAGAGCGAAAAGGTTGTTAGAAAGTAGAAAAGTAACAAAGCAACTTTTAGAGAATGAAGATGATACATTATCAATCCATGGTATTCACGTCCATTTTCCGTCACGTACTGTTACGGTAGATAAAACAGACATTAATTTAACACATACAGAATTTGAAATATTAGCGTATTTTATGAAAAATCAAGGGATTGTTTTAACACGAGAGCAACTCATTTCAAGAATTTGGGGATACGAATTTGCCGGTGATGATCGAACAGTTAATAGTCATATTCGTAATCTAAGAAATAAATTAGGAGCGAAAGCAAAATACATTACAACTGTAGTACGCACCGGATATAAATTTGAGGGGAATGTATGAGAAAAGGGATTGTACTAAAATTATTTACTCTCACAACGGCACTATGTATGTTAATTTTAGCGACGATATTTATTGGACAAACGATATTTTTTAAACAATATTATGCCAATCGAAAAGTGGAAGATATTAAAGTGAATTTAAATTCCTTTGAACAGAATTATTTAAATAATGCCGGAAATGCAGAAGGAATTCAGAAGCTGGAGCAAGACTTTTTAAGAGAAAATAATACGTGGATTACGACATTAGATCAGAACGGGAATTTAAAACATGCAGATGATTTTTATTTTGAGGTAACGATAGATCGTAGGCAACAGAAGAGTTTTGGACATCAAATATTCAAAATTCCCTTATACAATCTCGTCAATATTGAGGAGATTGATAATAAATCATCAGAACAGTTTTTAGGCCAAGAAATTTATTTTTCTGGAATGAAAAAAGAAGATAGTTTTATTCCATTCACTTTCTCGTTATCTAAGCAGACTTTAAGCGGATGGAATAAACCGTTAGAAAAAGCATTTAAGGAGAAAATGAGTAAATTAGATCAGGAGAAAAAGAAAGCAGCGGGTGAACAAGTTGGTAAGGAAAAGAAGCCGGTCGTTCAGGAGCAAGTTGCCCAAGAACCAGCTGCCCAAGAACCAGATGCTATCATAGGAGGGCGTGTTACGAAAGTACAGTTTCCAGATGTAAAAGGCCCCGTAAATCCAATTTATAAAAACACTTTATTTTTGGATAGCATAAAAGAATTTCAAACGGATGTAGTACTAAAAGAGGGTAATCCAATAGAGTATTCAACAAAGACAATGGACTATGAAAAAAATGATATAAAATATAAATTATTAATGAAACCGATAAAAGAAAAAGACGGATCCATAACATATATATATGCGATGGCTTCCTTACAGCCTGTAGATGAGGCTGTACAAATGGTACAAGATTATTACATCTACATCATTGCATTTGTAGTTGTTCTTATTTTTCTCGCTTCGTTCTATTACTCTAAACAAATCGCAAAACCGTTATTAAAAATAAATGATACAACGAAGAAAATAGCGCATTTAGATTTCACAGAACAAATACCGATCACTTCAAAAGATGAAATTGGTGATTTGTCGAAAAATATTAATGTATTATCCAATAAGCTCCATTCGCATATTGGACAGCTAGAGCAAGATATTGAAAAGGAAAGAATGCTAGAAAATACGCGGAAAGAATTTATTTCTGGTGTTTCGCACGAATTAAAAACACCGCTGAGCATTATGAAAAGCTGTATTTCTATTTTAAAAGATGGAGTAGCTGAGCATAAAAAAGATTACTATTTTCAGGCAATGGAACGAGAAGTAGATAAAATGGATACGTTAATTTTGGATATGCTTGAGTTAGCTAAATTTGAGTCAGGTACATATAAAATGAAAATGGATTCATTTTATATCGATACAGTAATTGAAGATATATGTGAACACCTTTCTGTAGAAATAGAGAAAAAAGAACTTCGTGTTCATAAAAATATAGGTCCATTTGAAGTGATAGCAAATCAAGGCCGGATTGAACAAGTCATCGTGAACTTCATTACGAATGCCATACGTTATACACCAAATAAAGAAGATATTATTATTTCTACAATAGATGAAAAAGATCGTATAAAAGTATGTATTGAAAATAAAGGTACTCACATTGAAGAAGAACAATTAGATAAAATTTGGGATCGTTTTTATCGCGTGGATGCAGCTCGCCAGCGTTCGCAAGGTGGAACAGGTCTTGGGCTTGCCATTTCAAAGAATATTTTAGAACTACACGGTGTTGAATATGGAGTAAAGAATACAGAAGATGGTGTATTATTTTATTTCTACTTATTGAAAAAAGCGTAGATGATGCATGCTACGCTTTTTTAATTTATTTTCATATTATCTTTACCTAATCTTTATTTTTAAGCGATATAATCTGATTAGAAAATGAGGTTATGTAAGGAGTCGATGAACCGTGCATAGCAATTGGCTAAGTATAATGGTATTTATTTTCTTTTGTGCATTTATTGTATTTTTAATTGATATTACGATATGAAAAAAAGAGCGCTCATTAAGCGCCCTTTTTGTTTGAGTTTAGTCGATAAGCATTGATACTCTTGAATAAACGTGGTGAAGTGATAAATAAAAAGATAAGTAAAACGGTACATAGAATATAGGAACCAATCATTGTACTACCATTTACGATTAATGAATATAGCACAGCTGATTGACCTTTCGGTGCATATTGTCCCCAAAAAATAATACCGGCAATGAAGTGACAGAAGTAGCGAGCAAAGCTACCAATAAATGTAGCAACAATAATGTAACCAATAACTTTCTTTCCTTCGTTTTGTTTTGAAGAAGGTTTGTCTTTACGGCTACCTAAATTGGATTGGTCTTCGCAATTTTCATTGGATGTTAAAAGTGCTTTTTGAATTGGACGATAGAATAAACCAGCAAATCCAATGAATGCGAAAGCAACGAAGTATTCAATGAGTACTTGAATTGGTGTGACGATAATGGCATCGCCTACGACAATTTGTAATAATCCCCAAATTAAGCCTCCTAAGAAAGCCATTTTGAAGCCCCAGCGGTATGCGATAATAAAAATAGGAATCATAGCGAATGAGATGGAACCGCCTGTTGGAAGTTTGATTGATAATGGTAAAATGTCGATGACCAAGGCGAAGGCTGCAAGAATGGCAGATTCGATCATCGCTTGTAAATTGGTGTTACGCATGTTGTCTCCCCCTAAATCCAAGTTGTACAAAAAAGAATAGGTATCATAGGAGGATACGAAATACGTAAATAAAAAAGAGGTATGTATTTCGGACGTTTGCACAATCCCTGCGTTAGCATTAACTAACAGGTTCGAAGGGTCGGAACGAAGTGTTCCCTCTCAGCGGCATGGCTCCCCCTGTGATAACGAGATTCTTTATTTGCTATTGTTTATTGTAAGCGAAATGGATGAGAATGGCAAATGAATCAAGTATGACAATAATTGAAATATAATTGTATTGAAATGTTAATAAATATGAAGCGAAAAGATATAGTCCAAATGAAATAGAGTATGCTATAATTTTTTTGAAAATAATTATCATTCTCTTCTGAGGGGGAAGGTTATGAGCTTAGTAGATATTAAAATTGGCGAGAAAGTGTTAGTAAAAAGTATTCAGTCTTTAGATCAGTTATTAAAGCGTAGACTAGCTGCTTTCGGTCTTGCGGAAGGAAGCGAACTTCGCTTGAAACAGAAAGCGATGTTTAAAGGTCCTTGTACATTGGAGTGTCGTGGACAGTTAATTAGTATTCGTCATTGTGACGCGAAAATGATAAAGGTGGAATTAGCGTGAATAAGGTAGCTTTGCTAGGGAATCCGAATACAGGGAAGACATCATTATTTAATGCACTTACTGGTTCTTATGAATATGTAGGAAACTGGAGTGGTGTAACAGTAGAAAAAAAGGTTGGTAAATTAAAAGATAAGCAAGGAACATTAATTGATTTACCAGGAGTGTATGATTTGAATCCAGTTTCACGTGACGAAGGTGTCGTTACGAATTTTCTACTAACAGACGAATTTCATCATATGTTAAATATTGTGGATTCCTCGCAGTTTGAACGAAATATGCATTTAACGTTGCAATTACTTGAATTTGGAAAACCGGTTTCAATTGGATTAAATATGGTCGATGTGGCAAAGCAACGAGGCATTGTAATTGATGTAAAACGGTTATCAGAACTATTAGGTGTAACAGTCGTTCCTGTCGTTGCAAGAAGCGGAAAAGGCTGTGAAGAACTGCTTACTACTCTTAAAGAAAATGACAAAAATGAGAAAAAACCATTCATTATTTCATATGGTGTACCAATGGATGAAGGAATTGGAGAGGTAATCGCTCTTTTAGAGACAGTGAATTATAAGCATCCGAGATGGTTAGCCCTTCAATTTTTAAGTAATAACGAAGTAGTAGAAAAAGAAATGAAAGCATTACCAATTTATAAGGAACTTGTAGCCATTCGATCTCGCTTAGAAGGAAAACTCGATTGTACGTTAGAGGAGCACATTTACAAAACTCGTGAAGCGTATATTGAAAAGTTAAAAACAAATGTTATGAAGCATGAGAAAGAAGGAAAAATTCCTTTTTCGGAAAAAATAGATAGGTTAATTACACATAAAATTTTAGGACTTCCAATCTTTTTAGCAGTTATGTTTTTTATTTTTCAGGTTACGTTTACGTGGATTGGTACACCTTTATCTGATATGTTAGATGGATTTTTTGGCGGGCAGCTTACGGATTGGGTAACGGCTGGACTCACAAGTATTGGTGCTTCTGACTTTATTCAAGCACTCGTTACAGAAGGTATTATTGCTGGTGTTGGTGCGGTATTAGTATTCGTTCCACAAATCTTTGCACTATTCTTTTTCATTTCATTATTAGAAGACTCAGGATATATGGCGCGAATTGCAGTTGTTATGGATAGAATTATGGAATTCTTCGGTTTAAACGGAAAAGCATTCATTCCGATGATTATCGGTTTTGGATGTAATGTCCCAGGTATTATGGCAGCGAGAACGATTGAACAAGAAAAAGAAAGATTACTTACAGTGCTTGTAACACCATTTATGTCTTGTTCGGCACGTTTACCTGTATATGCGTTATTTGCGGGAGTATTCTTCCCTCATAGTCAGGCAACTGTTGTGTTCTCCTTATATGTTGCAGGTATTGTTCTAGCGTTATTAGTTACAAAAATTATGTCTCTTACAATTTTAAAAGCGGAGAAGTCTATTTTCGTCATTGAACTACCTCCTTACCGCGTGCCACAAGCGAAAACGTTATGGCTGAGCACATGGGAGAAGGGAAAAGGATTTGTTCGTAAAGCTGGTACATTCATCTTCGGTGGCTCGGTTGTCATTTGGTTATTAAATTATGCAGGTCCATCAGGATTTGGTGTTGATATGGGAGACAGTTTCTTGGCGATGATTGGTGGATTTATCGCACCACTATTTGCACCGCTTGGCTTTGGAACTTGGCAAGCTGGGGCATCCCTTTTAACAGGATTTTTGGCAAAAGAAGTTGTCGTTTCAACAATGGCGATTATTTATGCGGTTAAAGAAGATGTGCTAGGAAATGTAATGGGAGCACATTATACAGCGTTATCAGCGTATGCATTTATGTTCTTTGTTTTATTATATGTTCCGTGCTTAGCGACAGTAGCTGTTATTAGACGTGAAACGGGATCGGTGAAATGGACGATTTTCTCAGTCGTTTATCCACTCGTTGTTGCTTATGTATTAACGTTCATTATATACCAAGTTGGATCCTTACTCGGATTCTAGAAGGAGATGTATTGTGATGATGGTCAATATTATAATTGGAGCTATCATTTTTGGTTATGCAGCATATACGTTAGTTCATTTTGTAAAGAGAAGTAAAAAAGGAAAATGCGCAGCATGTTCTTTAAATAAGTCATGTCAGTCACAAACTTGTAGTCCGGATATGGAGCAAATTGCTCATAAATAACAAAAAAGCTTTGCGAAATTGAAGTGACCCCTAAAAGTTAGGCACGGTTAGTTCATTAGGCAGCTTGATAAAAGTGAGTCCGGTATTGTACCGGACTCATTTTTAATTTTGCCTTTATCCGTTTGGTATTATAATAATCTATATATTTTTCTAATTCTATTTCGAAATGCTCTACACTTTCAAACTCTTTTATGTAGAGAAATTCAGACTTCATGATTCCAAAGAAATTCTCCATTACTGCGTTGTCGTAACAGTTGCCTTTACGAGACATACTTTGTACGATACCTCTTTCTTGTAATGCGTGACGGTACTGTTTCATTTGATAATGCCAACCTTGATCTGAATGCATCAATAGTTGGTGACTTTCAGGTAAACATTCTAATGCTGTCTCTAACATTTCTGAAACAAGTGAGTATGTTGGTCTAGAGCCAATTGTATAAGTAATGATTTCACCATTATACAAGTCCAATACAGGGGATACATAAAGTTTCTCACCGAATAATTTAAATTCCGTAATATCGATTACCCATTTTTCATTTGGCGCATCTGCCGTAAAATTACGCTCTAAAATATGGGGTGCAATTTTACCAACCGTTCCTTTATAAGATTTATATTTTTTCATACGTACAAGGCATTTTAAACCTAACTCTTTCATAATTCGTTGCACCTTTTTATGATTCACTATTTGATTACGGTTGGCTAATTCATCACGAATACGACGATATCCATAACGACCTTCGTGTTCATCATAAATCGCTTTAATTTCTACTTTTAAATCCGCATCTGGATCGATTCTATCCATTTGTTTTACATAAAAGTAATATGTGCTTCGAGGGATACCCGCTAACTTTACTAATTCTTTCACTTGAAACTCATGCCTTAATTCATAGACTACTTGTGCCTTATCTTGTTTGGTGATTTTTCCTTGTTTTGAACTAAGGCATTCAACTTTTTTAAATACGCGTTTTCCATACGTAAGCGCTCTAATTCAGCTTGTAACGCTTCAACTGAACCTTCTGCCGGAATTTTTTTCGTATCCTGTTTTGTGTTTTTATTTTTCATGGATGGACGCCCCTTTTTCTTTGGTTCAAGGGCATCTAAGCCACCTAATTCAAATTGCTTCTTCCATTGATAAACCGTTGTAAAAGAAGGAATCATGAATATAGCCGCTGTATCCATTAACGATATACCCGATTGAGCCATAAAATTTAGTACGTTTAGTTTAAACTCTACGGTGTAATTTGTATAGACCTCGTGTAAACCTTCTTCTCCATGGAGTTCGTATAAGCGCAACCAGTATTGAAATTGCGCCTTTGTAATATGCATCTGTTTTGCATATTCTGCTTGAGAAATTGTTTTTGGATTAAATCCTTGAACGAGCTTTAACCTTGAATCCTTCGTAAATTTTGTCATAAAAAAACTGCACCTCCAATTGTTAGACTGTGTCTAACAATTGGGGTGCAGTTCAAATTCGCAAAGCTTTTTTTGTTTCACTTTATAGTAAATACAACTTTTATATTAGACTTTACAGTATGAGAAGCTTGTTTGTTGCTTCTGGTATTAGTGTATAAAAAATATTGAAACGTAACTATCGAGTTAGCCTACAGTAACATTACAATAATGTAATTTAGTGAAAGTGTATAAAAATAAGTCAATTCTGAAGAGGATTAATGAGAATATATTAGGAATACAATGTTTTATCTGGAATGTCATATTATATTGGCTGTATTTTGGAAATAACATGTAAGGACATATTAGTTTTGTTATAATAAACACATAGGTTGTAAAAATGAATATTCTTTACTGTAAAGGGAGATTTTTCAGTTTTCCAAGTAGTGAATTTGAAATACGAGGTAAGTCATAGGAGGAATTAGAATGTCTGTATTTAAACGATTAAGAGATTTAACAATGTCAAATGTATATTCACTAATTGAAAAAGCGGAAGATCCAGTTAAGATGACGGATCAATATTTACGCGATATGCAAGCGGATGTACAAGAAGCTGAGAAAAGTGTAGCAGCTCAAATCGCGCTTGAGAAGAAATTCAAAATATTATTTGAAGAGCAAGAAGCACTTGTGAAAAAACGTGAAGAGCAAGCTCATATGGCTGTTCAAGCAAGCAATCTTGACCTTGCGCGTCGTGCTCTTGAAGAAAAACAAAACGCAGAACAAAAGATGAATGAGTATAAAGCAAGCTATGAGCAAAACAAAGCTGCTGCTGATAACCTTCGCCTGAAGCTAGAAGAAATGCGTAAGCAATTAACAGAGCTGAAAAATAAACGTGAAACACTTGTAGCACGTGTAAATGCGGCGAAAGCACAAAAGAATATTAATCAGGCGATGTCTGGATTTGATTCAAATTCAGCAAAAGCTGGTTTAAGCCGTATGGAAGAGAAAGCTCTTCAATTAGAGGCTGAAGCAGAAGCAAGCGGTGAAGTGTACAAAAAAGAAAAATCATTAGATGACGAATTCGCAAGCTTAAACAAAAATTCTGCTGTTGACGATGAATTAGCTCGTATTATGAAGCAGTATGAGAAATAATATAGAATAGAGACAAATGAACCGACATGTCTAAATAAATTCATGTCGGTTTTCTATTATCATTTAAGAGGAGGTTTTGCAATGACATGGACAAATGTGTTAGCCATGCTTGTATGGACTGGAGCAAGTGCAGTACTTTTATTTGCAATTATGTGGATTGATTCAATTTTTACTAAATACAATGATTTAAAAGAAATAAAGAATGGAAATACAGCTGTAACAACGCGTTTCGTTATGAAATTATTCGCGCAAGGGTACATTTTATCTCAATCTATAACGAAAGCAAATGACTTATGGCAAGCGCTACTTGCATCAGCAGTTTCTTTCGTTATTTTATTAGTGGTAGAAATGTTTATCGAATTTGTGTTAAAGAAAATGTCTGGCTTAGATTTAGAAGAAGGTACGAAAGAAGGCAGTGTCGCCCATGCGATGTTGGCTGGATCATTACATATCGTTGGTGCACTTATTTTAGGTGCTTGTTTATAAAGAGAGAAGGAGGGGTAGATCGTGAGTTTATTTAAACGAATTAAAAATATAATGAAGAGCCCAGAGCCGCCGAAACCAGAGAAAAGTTTGTTAACGTTAGCTCCTGGCGATATGATTGAAGTTTCATTAGTCATGTATGAATTAACTGGGAAAACGAGTATGCATTCTCGTAAAGAAATTGTTTTAACGCTGCAAGACGGGAAAGATATTCGTTATTTAAAAATTGAAGACCGTGAAAATACGTATTACAAATTATATACACCAATTGATGGTCGTTTAGATTCTATTGATGAAGTTCCGACGACAATTGAAATGGATGATACAGAGTACCATATGGAAGAGCAATATAACGGACGTGTTGTTGTGATGGGGAAAACACCATTCTCTGCTTCAGAAGAACAGTACGTATGGGAATTCCAATCAGATAACCGAAAATTATTGCGTATTGAATGGCAAAATGGTCGCACAATGATGTATGAGGGAGAAGCAATTATTCCTGCTGATGTACAAATTATAAGAGCAACGTAAGGGGGCGTAATCATGTCAAACCGATTGTTTACCATGATTAAATCGTTCGTAATCCCTATACTTGCTATCGTTATATTACTTGTTGTTGCTGGATATGCCCTATCAGGTTGTCAAGGCGGGCAGACAAAGTCGATTCAAGACCGTTATCCACTTGAATCTGTCGCAAAGGAAGGTAAACAAGAATCTTACGTGTATAGGGCCGCCAATCGGTCAGTTCCTGAAGTCGCAAAGGAACTTATAGCCGAAAGGAAACCGAAGCAAGCATCTAAAGAAGACGAAAATCAAATGTTCCTCGTTTATTCTGATAAAATGTATAATTTACAAAAGGATAAAGAGAAACCATCTGATACGTTAATTGAAGTAAGTAATGAAGAATTTGTCCGTCAAAATTACCAACCATCCTTCTTGCAAGGATATATTATGGGAAGTATATTAAATGATATATTCGGTTCAAAAAAATCATCATCCGGTGATTACCGAGGGTATAATGACAGACAAAATCATAAACCAGTTATTCCAGAAAGACCACCTACGAAAGAAGAAAAGAAAACCCCTCCTCCAATTACGAAGGAAGGGAAAGGATCTATCATTAAGCGAGGCGATAATGTAGATTCGAAATCTTCTGTAGGAGATACAGGAAGTATTACGGAAAAAGGAAGTAATACGCCTCCGCCTTCTACTGGAAGCAAAGGGAAAATTACAAAAACACCAGGTGGCTCGAGCGGATCAGATGTGAAGCCGAAATCATCTATTAAAACGCCGCCAAGGAATACGTCTCCCCCGAAAACGAGGGTTGGTGGTTCAGGAAAGATTACGAAGAGAAGATAGTTATAGAGACCGAAAAGTGGAATTTGCTTTTCGGTCTTTTTAATATGTAAATTAGTTCCTTTTAGCTGGTACAATTAAGTTATAAGGAGGAGAATAGTATGACTATATATAAAAGGTTTAGTTTGATTATGTTCCTCGTCTTATTCCTCAGTTTGTTTATTAGCACAACGATGAAATTTCACTTTGTAGTAGGTATTCTATGGATACTATGTACATGTACTCTCTTTCTATATGTTCCGCTTCGCTTTCAACAGAAAGTGCCCGCCTTTCAAAAATATGTAGCATGGATTAAGAACGGAGGAAGATGGGGGAAGTGAAATGATATCGGCGATTATTGAAATATATCGACCGCAATTTCATAATAAAAAGAGGGTGCACCAAATTGTTGGCGCACCCTCTTTTTTTATAATGATTAATGAATATCACGTTTCTTAAAGTTACCGCCTTTTACTTCTGCTACATCATAAACTGTAATGAAGGCATTTGGATCGATTTCATTAATTAAGTCTTTCATTTTACTTTCTTCTAAACGGTTAATTACGCAAGAAATTTCTTTAAATTTCTCTCTTGAATAACCACCGTATACTTCGTTATACGTTGCGCTTCGGCCTAAACGATCGCGAATTGTTTCTACCATTAATTCAGGCTCTTTCGTGATGATTTTAAATGTTTTCGAACCACTTAAACCAACTTCAACAATATGAATCACTTTCGAAGCGATAAAGTAAGCAATTGCCGAAAGGATAGCTCCTTGAAGGCCGAATACTGTTGATACGAAAATAAACACGAACATGTTTAAGAATAAAATAAGGTCACTTGTTCCAAAAGGTAACTTACGAGAAAGTAATACAGCTAGCATATCGATTCCATCTAATGCGCCGCCGTTACGTAATGCTAGTCCCATACCGAAACCGATAATAATACCACCAACAACTGTAACGAGTAATGTATCACCTTCAATAATAATTGGTATTCCGTGCATGACAACGGTACCTATTGCTAATGAAGCAATCCCGATAATAGAATAAATTGCAAAACTTTTACCAATTTGTTTGTATCCTAACCAAACGAAAGGAATGTTAATAACTGCGATTAGAGCTCCTAATGGCAATCCAAATAATCTTGAACTAACGATACTTAAACCTGTCACACCACCGTCTGATACGTTATTTGGAATTAATACCGATTCTAATCCGTACGCTGTGATAAATGCCCCAATAATAATCATCAAAGCTTTTGAAGCGATTTTTAGCTTATTGGGCTTGTTTTTGATAATTTTCTCCATGTAATTTCCTCGTTTCAAACTAGTTTCTTATTTGTTACGTAATTCACACCTAAATTCCATTTTAACATTTAATTTGAAAAAATTCTCCTTTAATGGATGTATGCAGGGAATATTATCACCATATTATCTTTAAAATATTTTTGAAATAAGTATAAGAAATCCCATCCTTATGAAAGGATGGGAGAATGTTAAGAAACAATAAAACTAAGGACTGTTAGGAATAAAGCGAAACCTAAAATAGTCCCGCACACTTTCATATGGCGCTTACGTCCCATTACAACAATTGCGACATATTCACGAATCATTGCGTTAGGCCAGTAATAAAAGGCTGTTTTTGATCCGATTCCTTGGCTATTAAGGCCAGCCTGTCTTGCATATATACCAGCGCGGAAAAGATGGAAGTTGTTCGTTGTAAAGATACTTCTATACTTACCTTCTGGTTTTAAAGAATCCATAATTTCTTTAGAGAACGACATGTTTTGATATGTGTTGACAGAGCGATTTTCCTGTACTGTATGTTCAATTGGAATTCCTTTTTCAACAGCATATTTTTGCATTGCTTCTGCTTCAGGAAGACCTTCATCTGGACCTTGCCCACCAGAGAAAATGATTGTTGGTGGTGTATTTACAGAGGCTTGTTTCCAATAAAAGTCGATTGCTTTATTAATGCGACTTGCAAGTAAAGGTGGTACTTTATCATTAATTAAGCCACTACCAAGAACGATGATGAAATCTTGATTACGTCTTGGTCTATTGAATTGATATAAAAAATACGCGCTTAAGAAGTTAGATAAATGCACAAAGAAATACATAGTTATAAGAGATATAGCAGCAAAAATAAATTGAAAATGCTCTGAGAATAAACTTGCTGGATTTATAATAGGGAGCATTATAAAGAATAAAATCCCTAAAGCAGCAATTAAAGTTAAAGAGTTTGTGAAGCGTCTTCCTTCACGTTGCATTAAAATTTTTGCATTAAGAAATAGTCCAAACATTAAAGCGACTATAGCAAAAGGTATCATTACAATTAGCGCTAACATGGGAATAATAACAATAAAATGTAAAGAATTACTACCAGACTCATAAGAGGCTATAGCGCAAAATAATAGAAATGAACAGAAAAAGGCATTAAATAAAAAGCCATTTATTATTTTTCGTGGATCTTTTAAATATGAGATAAGAAAAATAATAAACAATATAAGAGGAATGATTCCAAAATACATAAATATAGTACACCTCAATTTGTATAAGAATTTGACATACCTTTTATATTACATGATTTTATAATTAAAAATGAAAGGAAAAATGATTTTGAATTTTCTCAATAAAATATATGGATACATATGTTAAAATGTATGAAAGGCGATATATTAAAAGTAAAATGGTTGAAGAGGCACTCTATGGAGTGTCTTTTCTTTTAGGTATGTAATTATGCATATTATATTTATTTTTAAATGAAGAAGATTAAAATATAAGTTATAGGCAGACTTTATAAAGCAGAATTTAATACAAACATTTTCCTCTACTTTTTGTATCTAACAATCGTATAACAATAAATAATTCTGTTTTATAGTGTCTGTTTATGAAAGGTGTCTTCTTTGAAGGCACCTTTTTGTTGTTTAGTATAGATAGTTTTCACTGTTAATATAGTGGAAACTATCTATACTAAACATTAGCAATCTTCCGTATAAACATTATCAATTTACTATATATTCCAGTGGTGTTAACCTACATATGAAAGGCTTTCTTTTTCAAAATATTACCCCTAATAAATTTTTGAAGAAGTCAACTGTCTCCAAAATTGCCATTCATGCTTAGCAAAAAAGAATCCTACTGGATTCTTTTTTGTGTTCGACATAATATGACAAATTGTATTTTTATAATTTGTTATTATGTTAAATGGTTATTAAGAAAAGTAAAAGGGGATCTTAGAATGAATTTAAAGAAACTATTTTTAACAGGCGCGATTGTCGTAACAACTGCCTTTACATCTATTGGAACGGCACAAGCAAGTATTATCTTCAAAGATGTTCCAACAGGGCATTGGTCTTATAAAGCAATTTTAGATTTAACAAGCAAAAATATTGTTAGTGGGTACGGAAATGGAATTTTTGGGTTTGGTGATGATGTGACTCGTGAGCAAGTTGCTAGACTTATGTATCTCCAGCTAAAGCCGGAATCGAAAGAGAATTACAATAATCCGTATAATGATATTAATGATCATTCAACAAATTTTAAAAAGGAAATTTTAGCATTAACAGAAATAGGGATTTTTGCAGGAGATGAAAAAGGGAACTTTAGACCAAAAGCTTCTTTGACTCGTGAAGAAATGGCTCAAGTGTTAACAAATGCATATAAATTAGTGGCAAAATCAGAGCATACATTTGTAGATGTAGATAGAAAATCATGGTCGAATAAAGCGATTAGCGCTGTGCAATCTAATAAAATTGCCGCGGGAACAGGTGATAATATGTTTTCACCTAAGATGAATGTGACTCGTGAACAATATGTACAGTTCTTATATAATGCGACATTACCATATGAGGAAAGACCAGGAGCAAATCAAGAGCCAAAGCGCTTTGCTAATTGTAAAGAAGCAAATGATGCTGGATTTTATGATATTACAAGAGATAGTCCATACTACGGTAAGCATTTAGATCGTGATGGCGATGGAATTGCTTGTGAGAGAGAGAAGAGCGGTAAATAAGAAAAAGCACTCGTCCTGAGTGCTTTTTCTTATGGAAACATGCTATTTTTTTAGGCGATTCTCATAAAATAAAAGTAACGAAATGAAAGTAGGTGAAAAAATGCCGTCAGTTGTGGAAGGTGTTATTATTGAAAATTGTAACGGAATAATTAATTTAGGTGATAAATATAATGTGCAACCAATTGAAAAAACGAAAGCTTATAATGGATCGGGATCATCGAATACAGGAATGAAAGTACAAACATTTAGTGGTATTAGTACAGCGGATGTAGGGGACAACGATGTGTATGATCAAGTAATCCAATCTACGTTATAATTTTTATATGCAAAATTGCATAAAGTAACATGTTTGTCCTGTGATACAATCTAGCTGTGAGCTGTTAATGATTCTTCTGTATTATAGTTGTTAGATTGGAAATATAACATCTTATCGAAAATCATACGTATAAAAAAGACACTTCTAACGAAGTGTCTTTTTTCACCTTAGTGATACCCTTTAGCAGAGTCTTTATGAATTTTATTTTTAAAGATACTGTAGCTCCAAAGTTGATATCCAATAACAATTGGTACCATAACCATTGCAACGAAGAACATAATTTTTAAGTTTAATTGACTGCCAGCTGCGTTGTATAACGTTGTACTATAAGCATCATTAATACGAGATGGTAACATTCTTGGGAACATACCTGCAAAGCCAGTTGTCATAAACATTGCGATTGTTAAGCAAACGAATGTGAATGCGAGACCGATTTTATGTTTGTACACCATAATAAGTGCGAGTACACTCATTAACATGGCAAGTACCGGAAGAATGAATAGTACCGGATATTCTGTGAAGTTTTGGAATAAATTTGTACGATTTGCAGTTGCTACATAGAAAATAGCTAAAATGATAGCAGCTGCCATTGAAAATGGTCTTGCGATTTTATAAGCACGATCAGATACTTCACCAGTTGTTTTAATCATAACCCAAAGGGCACCAGATACGACAAATATAGCAGTGAAGAACAGACCTCCTAAAATACCGTAATGATTTAGTAAGCTAAGTAAATTTCCTTCATAGCCATTTTTTCCGATTTGTAGTCCATAATAAAGGTTAGCGAACGTAACTCCGAATAAGAAAGCGATTAGGAAACTACCAATTGTAAATGCCCATTTACAAGTTTTTTGCCAAATTGGTGAATCATCTTTATGCATGAATTCCAGTCCAGCGGCACGAGCAAATAGTGCAAGTAATACTAAAAATAGTGGTGTATATAGGTAACTAAACATATTTGCATATGTGACTGGGAAGGCAGCAAATGTTGCGCCACCAGCTGTAATTAACCATACTTCATTACCACCCCAGAACGGGCCAATTGCTTCTTGTAATTGATTTCGTTCTTGTCGGTCTTTCGCAACGAACGGGAAAATCATTCCGTTACCAAGTGCATACCCATCAAGAATGAAGTAAACTGTCCAAATCACGCCCCATAAACCAAACCAGATGATTGCAAGCATATCATGAGACATGAGCTGCACCTCCCTCAGTAGCAGGTTCTTCTAATGCTGCTGGTCCTTTTTTCGCGAACTTCAGCATTAAGTATACGTCTGCGATTAAAAGTAAAGTGTAGAATAAGATTAAACTAATTAATGAGAACCAAATTTGTGGGACAGATATAGGCGATACAGATTCTGCTGTACGCATTAGTTTATAAACTGTCCATGGTTGACGACCTACTTCGGCGACAATCCATCCAGCGTTAATTGCGATATATGGTAGTAAGACAGACCACATTGTAATTTTTAAATAACGTTTTGAGTTTTCTAGTTTTCCTTTTCGGTTTAAATAGAAACCGAACCAAGTTAATGCCATAAAGAACATACCAAGTGCAACCATTAAGCGGAAGCTATAGTACACGAGGTTAACGTTTGGACGATCTTCTTTTGGAATATCTTTTAAACCAACAATTTCACCATCAAATGAGTTTGTGTAGAAGAAGCTTCCTAGTTTCGGAATCGTAAGGAATTCAAAGTTCTTTTCGTTTTTCACATCAGGAATTTGAATAATCGAGAAGCCTTGTCCTTTTCCAGTTTCCCAAACAGCTTCCATCGCAGCACCTTTAGCTGGTTGATATTTAGCGGCGGATACACCAGATTGATGTCCCATAAATGGTGTAACTGTTGCGGCGAATAAACCTAACAGTAACCCAAACTTAAATGATTTTTTGAAGAATTCCACTTCATTTTTACGTAATAAGTGATAGGCACTAATTGCCATAACGAAGAAAGCACCAACAATATAACAACCAATTACAGTATGGAAGAACATGTTCCAAGCATATGGATTTGTAACAAGTGCCCAGAAATCATTTAATTCAGCGCGGCCATTACGTACTACGTAGCCAACAGGGTTTTGCATAAAGCCGTTTGCTGTAATAATCCAAAGTGCGGAAATATTTGTTCCAAGTGCAACCATCCACATACAGAAGGCACGGAACTTTGGTGAAATTTTGTCTTTACCGAATAACCATATTCCCATGAAAGTAGATTCTAAGAAGAAGGCAACAAGTGCTTCGATTGCGAGAGGTGATCCGAAAATATCTCCCATATATTTGGAGTACTCAGACCAGTTTGTTCCAAATTGGAATTCCATCGTAATCCCGGTTATAATCCCCATTACGAAGTTAATTGTAAATAATTTACCCCAGAAATTTGCCATTTTGCGGTATGTTGGATTCAATGTGCGGGCGTATTGAGTTTCCATACATGCTACCAAAATAACAAGTCCGATTGTCAAAGGTACAAATAAAAAGTGATAAAAAATAGTAATTGCAAATTGAAAACGACTCAGTAACAGAACGTCGGACATAATAAATATTCACTCCTTTTTTACATTATCTACAATCAGTTTATAGTGAAAATGTGGTTAAAGAATGTGAGACTTGTTACAAAGCTGTGTGTATATTTTGAAAAAATTATGGCGGTTATCTGAAAATATCTTATTTTTACTATAAAACAATATTCTTTTTGAGTTTTTTAAATTTTGGTACACTATATAAGTAATGTAAATGAGAGAAAAGAGGGTTTTTTACTATGAAGTCATTAGAAGAGATTTTACAATACAATGAAAAATTCGTTGAAGAAAAAAAATACGAAGAGTATGAAACAGGAAAATTCCCAAATAAAAAAATGGTAATTATCTCTTGTATGGATACTCGTCTTGTGGAACTACTACCGAAAGCAATGAATATGCGTAACGGTGATGTGAAAATTATTAAAGTAGCAGGCGCTGTTATTTCACATCCATTCGGAAGTATTATGCGTAGTATTTTAGTTGCTGTATATGAGCTTGGTGCTGATGAAGTATGTGTAGTTGGTCACCATGATTGTGGTATGGCAAAAATTCAAGCAAGCAGTACAATTGAGAAGATGAAAGAGCGCGGTATAACAGAAGAGAAATTAGATACACTTCGTTATTCTGGAATCGATTTAGAAAGATTCCTACAAGGGTTCTCTAGTGTAGAAGAAAGTGTAGAACATAGCGTATCAATACTTCGCAACCATCCATTACTTCCAGAAGAAGTACCTGTTCACGGTCTTGTTATCGATCCTGACACAGGAAAATTAGATTTAGTTGTGAATGGTTACGACAATTAAGAATTTACTTTGTCATCCTTTTTATCTGGGACAGGATCAAATCCTCCCGGGTGGAAAGGGTGACATTTTAATATACGCTTACAAGTAAGCAAAAAGCCTTTGAGTGCGCCATGCTTTTGAAACGCCTCTAATCCGTAATGAGAACAAGTTGGGTAAAAGCGGCACGTTGGTGGTGTCATTGGAGAAATGAATTTTTGATAAAAGCGTATAATGCCAATAAAAATCTGTTTCATAATGGTCTCCTTTTCAGCATATTCTTAAAGTATTATAGCACGACTGTACATAATACTTTACTAATGTTAATTTCCGTTATATCATATTGGATATAACGGAATTAAATTAAAAGCGGGAGAGATGTTGTATGCCATCAGTAGAAAGCTTTGAATTAGATCATACGATTGTAAAGGCACCTTATGTAAGACATTGCGGAGTTCACAATGTAGGTAGTGACGGTATTGTAAATAAATTCGATATTCGTTTTTGCCAACCGAATAAACAAGCAATGAAACCAGATGTTATTCATACGTTAGAACATTTATTAGCATTTAATTTACGTAAATATATTGATCGTTATCCGCATTTTGATATTATCGATATTTCACCGATGGGCTGCCAAACAGGATACTATCTTGTAGTAAGCGGAACACCGACAGTTCGAGAAATCATTGATTTATTAGAACTAACATTAAAAGATGCGGTTCAAATTACAGAAATTCCAGCTGCAAATGAAACACAATGTGGCCAAGCGAAGCTTCATGACTTAGAAGGAGCACAACGCTTAATGAACTTCTGGTTAAGCCAAGATAAAGATGAACTTGAGAAAGTGTTTGGATAAAGTGAAACTTTAATCAGTGGGTGATGGGGGAGGGGCCCCTATCACCCACTGATTATTAGTTGAACCAATCGGGATAAAGAAAAACTGCCTGTGAAAGGGCAGTTTTTTTATTGTGTTAAGAGCGACCATGCTCTTCTTTTTTATGAAAGTATACTAGACACCCCAACATATAAGACAAAGGCAGAACCGAGAAAATAAACAAATGCTTTTGCTTTTTCCTGTTTCTTCATTTCATCAATTCCAAAAAAGATAAACATAATACTCAAAAGGATGAATACGAATGACAAAAGTATAGAGAAGTTTGCAAAGAAGCTAAGTATAGCAAGAATGAGGGCAATCGTTGCTAGTATAATTCGAATGTTTTTTAACATATAAGCCTCCTTTAGAAGAACAGAATAAATGGACTAACAAAAACAATCGTAAAAAGACTTAAACAGGTGCTAATAGCTCCAATTTGCTTTTGCTGTTTTTGAATGGTCTTAATTCCTACTAAAATGCCATATAAGCTAAAAAGAAACAAAATGATAGGTGAAAAGATTTGAAGGTTCATTGTAAATAAGCTGTATAAACATAGAAGTAAAGTAATAAAAACGATGATGAGTTGTATGTGTCTAATATGCATTTTAGCCCTCCTTAGTAGAAAGAAAAGTTACCGAGAGAAAATAATAACAATAGCAACGATTAAAGTGAATATGCCGGAAAAGAAGGAGAGTGTACTATGTACTTTCTTTTGTTTCTGTTTTTCTTCTGCGCTTATGAGAAATGCCATAATTGATAAGGCGATAAGCATATAGGGCATTGTAACAATCGGATTTCTAAATGTTCCATAGAGAGCGAGAATGATGACAATAAGGGCCGATATAATTCGTAATGTTTTTAGCATACAAATCTCCCCTTTTTTCAAAATTAGCCTCTATTTTATTAAGTGCTTGTAAATGCTAAATTGGCCATTCTATACGTAGCGAAAGTAGTTTGATATTAAAAAGAAGAATATAAGACTAGAAACGAAAAAAAACGGAATACTCATTGATTTTCGTCCGGATTGCAATTCGTTAATTCCTAGAAGAATAAAGGAACAACTGAGAATAAAGTGTACGTATGGGAGAAGTGAAAAATTATCGGTAATAAGGGCATAAGTGCAAAGAGAGAGTCCGAGAAGAGTAATAAGTCCTAAAACAATCCGTAATCCAGTTAGCATGGAAATCCCCCTTTTAAATAGACTATTTATCGGAATAGTTCTGAGAAGCTAAGAAATAAAGCACCAGCGCCAGCTATGAAAGCAAATATACCACTAGATTTTCTGTCTTGTTTTATTTCTCCTAGTCCTATAGTGAAAGCCATTAATCCTAAGAAAATGAACATATAAGGCATCATTTCTCTATTACCAGTAAAATATCCATAGATTACTATACATAATGCAATGAGTGCAAAAGTAATCTGTAATCCTTTTAGCATATATATCCCCTCCTGTTATTTTATATAGCTAATGATGAGGAAAATCTAAATAAATCCGATTCTTGAATCTTTTTTCTTTATTTGTTCAAGGGCAATGAGGAATAGTAAAGCTCCTAATAGAAATTGTGAAAGTGGTAGAAAGTTATGCTGACCTGCCAGTAAATGAATACTGGATATGATGTGGGCTAAAATAAGTAGTATATGCAGCGTATTATGAATTCTTCTTGCTGTTTTTTGTATAAGGGTTATCTTCTGGCTTATCAACAGAATGTTTATAAGCGTAGCCTTTATTAATCGTCATGACGGAGAGTACGAGGATGACTAGGACGATTATAATACCGATAATTAATATTTTGAACATGGAATCCCTCCTTTTCTTTATTTTACATAATTTTGTAATTGATGAAAACAATAGAAATTAAAAGGATGAAAGAAGGGTGTTACATGGAGCAGAAAAAAACATATTATATATCAATAGGAAACGGTCAAATTTCACAAGTGAAGACGGCGGATACGTATAATTTTGAGATTTCCGCAAATGATGAGGAAATTACGGAATTAAGAGAGTACTTCGATCAAGCATATGTAGAAGACTTAGGTTCATTTGTACGCTCCCACGTTCCATTTGTTGAGTATCATCACGATTCAAATAATGACCGATATGATGAACAACTACAAAAAGCATATAAAATGATTTACGATTTAGGAAATCATGAGACGAAAGAATTAGTCGCGCAAATGGGAATAATCAATGGATTGTAATTGGATAATATTATGCAGAAAAGCGAGAATATGCTACAATTTGTGGTAGGAAAAACTTGTAACCATCAATAGGGGAGTAATGGCATGTACAAATTTAAAGATTATTACCACAACACTGTACAATTATCGTTTGAACGTTATCCATTTTCTCCTGAGCCAAAGCATGTTTGGGTTGTATGCCGGTACGGGGATCAATGGTTATTAACACATCATTTACGTCGCGGTCTTGAATTTCCAGGTGGTAAAGTAGAACTAGGGGAAACACCGGAAGAAGCGGCAGTTCGAGAAGTTCATGAAGAAACTGGCGGCATAGTTTCTGATTTAACTTACTTAGGACAATATAAAGTATCTGGAAAAGACAAAATAATCATTAAAAACATTTATTTTGCAACAATTAGTGCGGTAGAAGAACATACGCATTACGAAGAAACGAAAGGCTCTGTTTTATTAACAGACATTCCTGACAACATTAAAACGGATAGAAAATTTAGCTTTATAATGCGTGACGATGTATTGGCACGCACGATGAAACATATAGAAGAAATCGGCTGTTTTACGAAGTAAAGTGGCCGGTTTCTTTTTTTGTGTTCAAGAATAAATGTAAATATATCTTTACATTATTTTGGGTATATTATACAATTTTTGTAAAGATATATTTACATTTTAGGAGGGGAAAGATGGATAAAAGAAAAGAAACGACTGTTACTGTTTCGATGGTTAAGTTAAATGTCTATTCATGTTGTATAGCATTCGCTCTGGCGATTGGAATTAGTTTTTTACATTCACTTCTTTCAGGCGGGGTTCAAGTTGAAATTACGTTACCAACCCTGTTTCTTTTTATTATCGCAATGATTGTTCTTGTTTGTATTCATGAAGCGATACATTTAATAGGGTTTCGCTATATCGGAGGTGTTCCGTGGAGTGAACTAAAATGGGGCGTCAATTGGAAATTAGGTGTAGCATACGCTCATTCTAAAAAAGAAATTACAGTAAAGCAAATGAAGAAAGTGTTAATGCTGCCGTTTTTACCAACTGGAATTTTGCCAATTGTAATTGGGTTAGCTACGAATATGCAATCAATCTCATTTTTAGGGATTTTACTAACAGCAGGCTGTATCGGTGACATTGCTCTATATCAAAAAGTTTCAAAGTTTCCAGATGGTGCGCTAGTTAAGGATCATCCGAGTAAACCACAGTTTACAGTATATGAATAATAAAGGAAGAGGAGGCGTTCGGGAAAAGAAGCCTCCTTTTACTATTGTCTTGTTTGTATCTCCACCTCTAAAAACGAAAGCACCTCCAACAAATCGTCCACCACATGCGAATGCTTAAAGTCACCCCAAAATGAATCTCTTTTCCAAACACCAAGAATCCCTACTTGTTCAGAACCAAATACATCATTTTCTGGATGATCTCCAACGTACATGCATTCTTCTGCCTTCACATGTAGCTTTTGTAAAGCTCGTTCGAAAATCTCAGGATGTGGTTTTTTAATCCCTTCCGCTTCTGAAACGAGAATTGTATTTGTATACGTATGTATGTTTAGTGCACGAAGATTGTTCATTTGAAAGTCAGTAAAGCCGTTTGTAATAATGCCAATTTTAATATTTTGTTGTGTTAAACGTTGAAGTAATTCATGCATGTTTTGGAAAGGAATACAATGATGTTGAAAGTTTGTAATGTAGTCGTGCAGTAGTTGCTCTGGTGCTAAAGTGGTAATGTTGTATTCGCAAAGGAGAGTAGCATATACTTTATCTTTCCACGTATAGCCATTATTATCGAGCTCAAGAAATCGAGAACAATACTCTGATTTTTCTATGTTCATTAAGTGAGAGGCAAAGCGATTATATTGATCATGAATAAATTGTTCTAGAGATTGGCGCCGATCTAATAGTGTTCCATCTAAGTCGAATAAGACTGCTCGAATCATGAGAAACCTCCTTACAGTTCGTATAATTAATTATCGCATATTCGTTAAAAAATGATTATGATATTTTTGTAGAATGGAATAATGGAGGATTGTATGAAGAGACTGTATGGCAAGTTAGTAGGGGTTATCGTCGCAATGGGTTTACTAGCAGGATGCGATAGTTCTATGAAGAGTGTGAAGGAAAAAGAAGTTTGTAAAACAGAAGAAGAATGCGTGGAAATAGGAGATAAGAAACTTCAAAAAGTATATGAAAAAATAGATGGATTATCTGAGCTTGAAGCAGTAGAAGATTATGATATAGAAGAGCATGAAAGTGCGGATATGAAAAAAGCAGAGAAGAAAAAAGAAGAGGATGAAAATTATTTCTTTTTAGCTTCTTATTATATTGATGGTGATGAAATTGTAGATCCTTATTTTGAAAAAATAGAACGGAAACGTTTAAATAAAGTATTCGCTGAAGATAAAGAAGCGAAAGAAGAGGTGCTGCAACAACGTCAAGATAGAGGTTATCATGAAGATTTATGGGATATGTATCGTACACTCATTCCAGCTAAATATCGGGGGAATATAACAGAATTTGATTTAATAACGGATGGTTATGACGGTGTTGTTGCCCACGTTATGCCTAGTATGGAGAATCCAAAAGACTGGACTCTTAGCTTAGATACGCTTGATTCTGCGGTAAATATCGATGAAGTGATGAAAACATTAATTCATGAGACGGCTCACGTGTTGACGCTCGGGCATAAGCAAATACCAGTAGATGAAAACTATGTAAAGGCTTTTGAAGAAGATAAAGATATTTCAACGTACCGAAATAAATGTGGAAATCTTTTCTTACAAGAGGGATGTGCGAAGGAAAAATCTTATATTAATCAATTTTATAACTCGTTCTGGAAGCCTATTGAGCAGGAGTGGACAGAAAAGAAAGTAGAAGAAAGTGAAGAAACTCAAATAGAATTTTTTAAAGAAAAGCATGATGAGTTTGTATCACAGTATGGAACGACAAATGTAGCAGAAGATATTGCTGATACGTTTACAGCATTTATTTTGCAAGATTCAAAAAAGGTGAAAGAAGGATCGGAGTTAAAGTATAAAAAAATTGCGTTCTTCTATCAGTTCCCTGAGCTTGTAAAAATGAGAGCAGAAGTGTTGGCGGGATTATATGATGTTTCGAAAACGATAGAACAGCAAAGTGGACACTAATGCGAGTTATATAATTTAACTAAGAAAACGTAAAGAATTTTAGTTCTTTGCGTTTTTTTGTTGATAAAATTGAAAATTCTGTCTTTTTATTAAAAAGAAGAAGGAACTAGCGCTATAAAATAGAATTAGTATAAAAATGTCACAATTTAGACACAATTATAATGCGCGTGTTGTAGGGGCTATAAGTTTACTCTCGAGGAGGTAATGAAACGTATGAAAACGATTCTTGCTGTTGCTGGTCTCATTTGGGTAATGTCTCACGGTTTTCCGATTTTTGAAGGGGAGCAAATTCGTAGTGCATTGGATAAAAAGTTTAATGACTATCATGTAATAGATCGAAAAGATAATGTCGTTACAGTACGTGTGAAAGATTGTTTCCATACAGTTACAGTTGCGGATGGAAACGTTAAAAATGAAACAAAGATGTGTGATAAAAAGTAAAAGAAAGAAGCTGACTATAGTTTATCGTCCTAAGTCAGCTTTTTTTTCGTTTTCCAATTAGAAGTTTTTCAAATGCCTCAACAAACACATACATAAGTGTGGCGAGGACACAGGTTAGTAGTACACTCAGTAAGACGAGCGTGAAGTTGAAAACTTGGAATCCATAGCTAATTAAGTAGCCAAGACCTTGTTTAGAGACGAGAAGTTCGCCGAAGATAACACCGACCCATGATAAACCAACGTTCACTTTTAACGTTGAAATAATGGCTGGGAAGGATGCAGGGAGAACTACTTGCTTATAACATTGCCATTTATTTGCGCCAAATGTGTCCATCACTTTTATATAGTTAGAATCAACTTCTTGAAATGCACTGTAAATAACGAGAATGGTAATGATGATGGAAATGATTACTCCCATTGCAATCGACGAAGAAATATTTGGACCGAAGATTACAATGATGATAGGACCAAGTGCCACTTTTGGCATAGCGTTTAGAACGACAAGATATGGATCAAGTACGCGGGCGAGAAGGGGGATCCACCAAAGGAAAGTAGCGATAATAGCGCCGAGTACTGTTCCAAGAATGAAACCTACTCCCGTTTCAAGTAATGTCGTCCATATGTGGACCCAAAGCGAACCGTCAAGCCATTTACTAAGGAAGAGATCCCAAATGCTTGAAGGAGAGCTAAAGAGTAAAGGGTCAATCCACTCTTTTTTGCTAGCTATTTCCCATAGTGCAAAGAAAAGAATGAGCAGTAAAAGCTGTAAAGACCTGGCTAACCATGCGCGCCTGCGTTCTTTCTTCCGAAACTGTTCATGTAGTTGCTTTATATTATCCAAGGCGTTCCAGCTCCTTCCATATTTCTTGGAAGAGGGATGGGAAGTCATGGTGGTGGCGTGATTCTAACGGTGATAAGGAACGGATGCTTTCTGGGACGATAAATATTTTTGCTATTTTTCCAGGGTTCGCTTGTAGTAAATAAATACGATCACTCATTGCAATGGCTTCTTCAATATCATGTGTCACGAGTAGTGATGTTTTTTTATAGTTACGTAATAATGTGAAGACGAGATCTTCTAGTTTCAACTTCGTTTGATAATCGAGAGCGGAAAATGGTTCATCTAGCAATAAAATTTTCGGATCGGTCGCTAATGTTCGAACGAGAGCGGCACGTTGACGCATACCGCCGGATAGTTCACGAGGGTATTGTTCTTCTACATCATGCAGACCGACTTGTTTTAAAAGCTTTAAAGTGTGTTCTTTCGTCTGTTCATCGTAAATCTTTCGGGTATGAAGCCCAAGCATGATGTTTTCTTCGATTGTTTTCCAAGGAAACAAGTAATCTTGCTGTAACATATATCCCATAGATGCAGTTTTCGTTGTAATAGGCTCACCATCTAAAAAGACGATACCTTCAATAGGATCAAGTAACCCGGCAATAATGGAGAGGAGTGTCGTTTTGCCGCAACCACTTGGACCGAGTATAGAAATAAATTCGCCTTCTTCCACTTGTAAGCTCATATCTTCGAGAATCAATTTGGCATTCTCTTTTGCGAAAAAGCAGTGAGAAACGTTACGTATTTGTAAAAAACTCATACACTTCGCCTCTATTTCTTAATAACGCTTTCGGCAATTTTTGTATTGACGAGCGCTTCATGTGGAACTTCTTTTTGTAATTCGCCAGCTTCTTTCATAATCGTTTGGAGTTGTTTCCATTCTTCAGCATCTAATAGCGGATTTGTCGCATAAGAGTGTTGCTTTTTATACCGTTCAATTACTTTTACTGTAATGTCCTTTGAAGTGTCTTTAAATAACGGAGAAACGGCATCAGCGATCTCTTCTGGACTATGGGTATCAACCCATTGCTGCGCTTTATAGAGAGCACGTGTGAACTTTTCAGCAGCAGCTTTATCCTTTTTTAAGAAACTTTCCTTTGCCATGAACGATGTATAAGGAACAGTACCAGATTCATTTCCGAATGAAGCGACGATATAACCTTTACCTTCTTTTTCGAATATACTTGCAGTCGGTTCAAAGAGCTGTACAAATTCTCCCGTACCAGATGCGTAGGCATTTGCAATATTAGCAAACTCGATGTTTTGAATTAAGTTTGTATCTTTGTGAGGATCAATGCCATTTTTCTTTAAAACGTATTCTCCAACCATTTGCGGCATGCCGCCTTTACGCTGTCCTAAAAACGTAACACCTTTTACATCATTCCAATTAAAAGAGTCTAATTTTTTACGTGAAACTAAAAATGTTCCATCTGTTTGTGTAAGCTGTGCGAAGTTAATGACAGGGTCTTTTGCGCCTTGTTGATGAACGTAAATAGACGTTTCAGAACCGACGAGAGCAATATCAATTCCGCCAGATAACAGGGCGGTCATCGTTTTATCTCCGCCAGCTGTTGTTTGGAGGTCAATATTTAATCCTTCATCTTTAAAAAATCCTTTTTCAATCCCGACATATAACGGGGCGTAGAAGAGAGAATGGGTAACTTCGCCGACGCGAATGTTTTGAGTTTGTTCTTTCGTACCTTCTTTTTTACTACTGCAAGCAGCAAATGTGAAAACAGCTAGTAACATGATGCAAAAAACAGTTATTAATTTTTTCACTATATAACACCTCCTAGAAGTCACTCTACAAGCATGATATGTAGGTAAGTGCCCATATGTGAGTGTAGATAGCAGGAATTTTTTGGGTGATAAAGAAGTACAAATATAAGGGGTGATAAAATGAAGTGCGAATATGATGATAGCGTACATTTACATCTTGATTATTTCGGAACAGAATGTGATATGGAATCGATCGCTTATAAGCGGAAGAATGAAGACGTGTGGGATGTGTATTTTAATTTTGGAGCGTATGGTCTTCAGAAAGATGAGATCGAGACAGGTAGATTTATGGACGAATATGCTGGTCATTACGTTTTTTCTGTACATGCTCGTGATCTTAGCTGGGAATTTGGAAGTGCACAATTTGAAGAGTGGGTTTTGAGAAATCAGATAGTAGAAAAATCGCTGCAAAAATAGGGAGGAATGTAGTGGTTGATTTTCTCATTCTATTGTTTATTTTCGTAGTTGGATTTTTTATTATGGAAGTGCTCATTTACCAATTTGCAAAGAAAAACATTCAAAAATATACAAACATAAAATGGGTTCATATATGGTTAGACATGCATATGAAAAAAGGCCCGAGATTAGATCTTTTTGATTTTGTAGTTATCGTACTTGTATGTATTATATGGAAAGTATGGATGTATTCTCTTATATAATACATATGCCCATTTCTATTAAAATGAAGGAGAACCTGTCAGTGTTGATAGGTTCTTTTCTTATGGTAATCATTTTATGAAGCATAGTTCATTTATGTTTCTAGAATATAGAGAAGAAGTTTTATCCCGTTCAATCCTGAAAGGTTCGGGCCGATTAAAGTTTCACTGTATTTTTAAGAGGAAATTAAGGATACATGTGTATATTACAAGCGTATAGGGAGACTAGCTGCATACAAATATGTTATTTTGTATAAGACAATATGTTTTTTGATGCGAGACGAAGGGGTAAAGGAAAGAGGGAATAAATTGCTTTTTAATGTTTTAACACAACAACGAAGAAGAGATGAATTTTATCTTAGTTTTTCTCCTCAGGAGCCGAGGAAGAACCTACTAATTTCTATCATTCTTAGTGGAATGTGGGCGATTTGTTTAGAAACGCTGTTTTTTGTTATGTTAAGGTCTTTCGAATTCGAGAAAACTAAAGAATTTTTTAATGGGAAAATCCAGCTAAGTATACTCATTATTGTTTTGTGGAGTGTACTACTATACATCATTCATTTAAATAAGGGTATCAGTCATAAGCTTAGGCCAGCTATTCGAGTTTATGTCGTATTATTTTTAATTGCTCATACAATGAATTGGATGTATATCATAGTGCAGGAGGATATGAATCTTATAGTAGTAAATACATGGGTGTATTTACAATATGGACAGTATATATTAAGCCTATTATTTATTTATATGGTATACGTTTTTGCATATAATTTGATTGGAAAAGTTTTCTTAAGTACAACGATAACTAGCTTAGTTTTGATTATTTTTGTGCTGGTGAACCATTTTAAGCTCATTTTTAGAGGAGAGCCATTCTACCCGTCTGATTTTACACAGATTGGCCATATGAATTCCGTTATACCGATGGTTATGGATTATTTCAGTTTTTGGAATATGTTTCTGATGATAGTTAGTATTGTTTTACTTATATTTATAGTTATGTATATAAGAAAATACATTCCAGTTATAAAATCACATATTATTATGAGGATAATTTTAATATGTGGTTCTGCGTTTATGTTGTATGCATATAGTAACTACCCTACTACCTTTATGAATAATATATTTACAAAAGCTGGGGTAGACATCCGTGCATGGAATCAAGCGGCAAATTATAAGGGGAATGGTTTTGTTATAGGATTTTTAAGTAATTTAGATACGACAGTCATAAAAGAGCCAGAGGAATATTCAAAAGAAAAGATGCAGCAAATTGCAAAGGATATAGAAAAGCAATATGGCGGTAAAGTAAAAGCGCAAAAAAAGGCAGAGAAGCCGAACATTATATATATTATGAGTGAAGCATTGTGGGATCCGACAAAATTAACGAATCTTTCATTTAGCGAAGATCCAGTGCCGAATTTACATCGTTATACAGAGAATTTCCCAGGTGGACAAACGATAGCTCCTACATTTGGAGGGAATACAGCGAATACAGAATTTGAAGCATTAACGAGTTACTCGATGAGTCTCTTAATGCCAGGTTCTATACCGTATCAACAAGCTATTCCAAGTCAGAAAGAAGTTCCATCTATTGCAAGTGAATTGAAAAAGCAAGGGTATTATGCAAGTGCAATTCATGCCTTTAATCGATCGTTTTATAAACGAGAAGATGTATATAAAACATTAGGATTCGATAATTTTAATGCAGAAGACACGATGAAAAATACAGAAGTAGTTGGAGATAATATTGGTGATTTATCTATGAGTAAAGAAATAATAGATGAATTAAAAAAGAGAAAACAACCTACATTTATTCATGCGGTGACGATGCAAAATCATTTTCCATATACACCAAATATGTTTGGTGAAAATAAAATAGAAATTAGTGGATTAACAGAAGAGGAATCGAAAGCGGAATTAGAAGCATATACAGAAGGGGTAAGACTGTCGGATGAAGCGCTACAATATTTAATCGAGCAGCTTGATGAGTTAGACAGACCTACTTTATTAGTCTTCTTTGGAGATCATTTACCTATGTTAGGTACTAATAAATCTATTTATAAAGAAGCAGGATATATAGAAAATGAAGAGACGGTAAGAGAAAGATTAATTATGTCAGAAACACCATTGTTAATGTATGCGAATTTCGATTTGCCAAATGACAATTTAGGTTTAGTAAGTCCAATTTATTTTTCTAGTCTTGTTTTTGATTATGCAGGATTAAATCAATCACCATTTTATCAATTTCTATCGGAAATGCATAAAGAAATACCGGTTCTGAGAGATGAGTTAAAGGTTAATAAAGATGGGGAAGAGATAACAGATTTAACAAAAGAACAAAAAGAAATGTTAGAGCAATATAAAATGCTCCAATATGATTTACTTGCTGGAAAGCAGTATAGTAAAGATATACTTTTTAAATAGAAAAACAAAAAGAACTTGTATAACGATACAAGTTCTTTTTTTATAGTATTTAACGGGGTAACCAGACAAGCTGGGTTTAGGGAGTATTACCTGTACATTTAGTATAAATGTACAGGTAATCGTTTTATTAATTGATTTGTGAGAAATGTGTGAATTTTATTTTTTGTAAAAACTTGCAGTCTATCTTTTATGAACGTAAAAATTTTATAAGTTCTTCATTTAATTCATCCGCTTGATCGATTGGAGAACCGTGACCACTATTTGTAAGAGGATGTAACTGAGAGTTTTTAATCCGCTTTTGTGTGAGTTCAGCGCTTTTGTAAGGGATAAGTTGATCGTGAATACCGTGGAATATTTTTGTTGGGACGTTAATTTTACTTAAATCTTTCGTTACGTCTTCATTTGCAGCTGCTTGTAATATTTTGATGAGAGCGTAGGAAGCAGACTGCATACCGAGATAAGAAAACCATTCTAACGTAGCAGATCCTAAGTTTCTATTAAAAAATGATAAAGATACATCATTTAAAAATTTAGGCAGATTGGCATACATTTGATTAATGAGGGTATCTGCTTGTTCTTTTGGGACACCATAGGGAGATTCTTGATTTTTAACGAAAGAGGGGGAAACAGCATCGACTAATACAAGTTTAGAAATGCGATGACCATTGTAGCGAGACATGTACCGAATAGAAAGAGCGCCACCTACTGAAAAACCGACTAATGTAGCATTTTCTACTTGAAGTGCTTCTAGAACAATGGCGATATCGTCTGCTAAACGATCGTATGTGTAACCAGTCCACGGTTTATCAGATTGCCCGTTTCCTCGTATATCCATAGCGATGCAGCGGAAACCATGTTGTGGTAACACATTGAGTTGATATTGGTACATTTGATGATTTAAAGGCCAGCCGTGGACGAAGAACACAGTTTTACTACCGGGACCGGGATTCACGTCTTGCACAAAAATATGCACATCTTTTTCGACGGTAACAAACATAAATTATCCCCCTATCCTATTCATAAGCTCTATCCCAAAAGCGTTGTTTCGTCATAGCTTTAATAAATTCATTCGCCAGGAGCGTAGGGTTTTGTTCTATTAAGACACCAGGCTTTCCTTCGATATTTAAAGACTGAATAACAGTAGAGCCGTTTTGAAAGGCACCAATTGGCTTAAAGTGATTATATGATTCTACGACAAATGAACTCGCTTTATTAAGAAACTGTTCATCAAGATTTCCTCCAATAAGAAGTAGACCGTCATAAAGAAGTGATGATCCTGTTAAGAAAGTATCATTCACGTCCCAACGTATATTTTGCGTTCCTTGCACAATACCTAATCGCTCGGAAACAATCACTGGCTGTAGCCCAACTTGTTTGAATTGATTCATTATATATTGCGCGCTTCGTCCGTCATATCCATTTGCAACAATGACACCTACTCGTAATGTATTAGGACTAAATGTCGTATTTGCCATACTGAGTGCTGGCGATGATTTTGTAACGCTGGATTCTTGAATATTTGGGACTTTTGCTCCGACCGCTTCAGCGACTAACGTAGCTAATTCAGTACTAATATGGCCAATCATATTTACGACTTGTTGGCGGACGGATGTACTTTTTACTTTTCCTAATTCAAAGGAGAAGGCTTGCATAATATGAACCTTTTCGACGTTACTCATACTATTCCAAAATAGACGTGCTTGAGAGAAATGGTCTTTGAAACTGGCGGCTGTTTCTCTCGTTTTATGCCCTGACACCGTAGAAGGATATGTAACAAACCCACCCTTTGTACCGGGGACAGTGTAAGGAGTGTTATTTGCTAAGGAATTATTATGGTAAGCAATTTTTCCTTTATCGATTATATATTTAGATGCACCATCTCTTTGATTGTTGTGAAATGGGCATATTGGACGGTTAATCGGTAATTCTTGATAATTTGTACCGACGCGTGCCAATTGAGTGTCGGTATAAGAAAAGAGCCTCCCTTGTAAGAGCGGATCATTGGTGAAATCAATACCACGGACGATACTTCCAGGATGAAGTGCGACTTGTTCCGTTTCCGCGAATACATTATCGACGTTGCGATTTAATGTCATTTTCCCGATGATTTTAACGGGGAAATCTTCTTCAGGCCAAATTTTCGTCGCATCTAATATATCGAAATCGTATTTAAATTCATCCTCTTCTTCTAAAATTTGAATGCCGAGTTCGTACTCAGGATAGTTTCCAGCATTAATATTTTCCCATAAATCACGGCGATGGTAATCTGGATCGGCACCCCCTAGTTTTTGAGCTTCATCCCAAATTAATGAGTGAATGCCGAGCTTTGGCTTCCAGTGAAATTTTACGAATCGCGACTTTCCGTTTTTATTTACTAAGCGGAATGTATGAACGCCAAACCCTTGCATCATTCGAAAACTTCTTGGAATGGCACGATCAGACATAATCCACATCATCATCGCAGCGGATTCTTGGTTATTGGCGATGAAGTCCCAAAATGTATCATGTGCTGTTTGTCCCTGTGGAATCTCATTATGCGGCTCAGGTTTAAGGGCGTGAATAAGATCAGGGAATTTAATACCATCTTGAATGAAGAAAATGGGAATATTGTTTCCTACTAAATCAAAATTTCCTTCTTCTGTATAAAATTTAACAGCGAACCCTCGTACATCTCGATTTGTTTCATTCGCACCTTTTGATCCAGCTACTTCAGAGAAGCGAACAAAAAGGGGTGTTTTTTTTGAAGGGTCTTGTAAAAAGTGGGCCATTGTTAGCTCTTCTAAAGATTCATATAGCTCGAAAATACCATGTGCGCCGTATCCTCTTGCATGAACGACTCTTTCAGGAATTCGTTCACGGTCAAAATGAGCAAGTTTTTCCCGCATAAGAAAATCTTCTAGAAGGGTAGGACCACGATCGCCGACGGTTAAAGAGTTTTCATCATTTGAAATTTTGACACCTGTATTTGTTGTCATTTCCTTTCCTTCATTCTCACGCGTGAAGGATTCCATTTGTTCTGTCTTTTTATTTTTTTTGCCGTCCATATAAAGCACCTCCCATAATATACGTATTATTGTTTATAGTTTTTATGCTTACATATAGTCTGAGGAGATTGCAATGTTGGGATGATTTTCCTCAATTGTTCGATTTATCTTTGTTTGTCTATGAAAATCATTTATTATAATAAATGGTATTCTTCGAGATATTATTTTGAAGGGGTGTTGAAGTGAAAGAGAGTTTTCTATCATATAAAGAAGAAGAAAGGAATGCGAAAATTTTTTTATGGGTGTTGTATGTCACTGTTGGTGTATACCAAGTTTCTTATGCAATTGTATTAGAAAATAAAGCATTAATAGAAAACTGGCATAAAGGAATATGGCAAGTTTTATGTGGAGTAGCAATACTATGCGTGAATATATACTTAGTAAAAAAAGAGAAAGCAAACCTTGTTAAATATACATGTATATTTATATACATAGGGATAGAAATAGTGAATATACTTTCGTATATTCTTTATAATAAGGTGGCATTTGATGCGACGAATATAATAGAAATTATATTCATTTTCTTTGTACCTATATTTATAAATAAAAGATTTTTTGTGTGCTTACTTGTCACTATTATAGGGAAATATTTAATTTATTTATTTGTATTAGGGGAAGTAAAAGCGTTTATGTTCCTCATTATGTATACACTCGTATTAATAGCAGTATACATGATTTTAAATCGATTTATACAATACCTTTCAGCTGTAAAGGAAAGTATTAAGATTGCTAGTGAATCACAAAAATTAGCAGTAATCGGAAAAATGGCAGCGACAGTGGGACATGAAATTAAAAATCCACTTGCTTCATTAAAAGGGTTTACGCAATTACAACGAGAGAAGCATGGAGAGGACCCTATTTACAAACGGATGATTTTTGAAATAGAAAATATGAATAGTATGATAAGTGAGTTGATGGAAGTTGCTACATGTAAACCTTCTATCTATAAGAAACATAATATAGGAGAAATTGCATTACAAGCAGTAACAATTCTTCGCGAAAAAATGAATGAATCTAACGTTCAGCTTATTTCTAATGTGGAAGAAAAGGCGATAGAAGTTGAATGTGATGAGCGGAAAATAAGAGGAGTCTTGCTATATGTCATAAAAAATGCTCTGGAGGCGATGGAGCAAGGTGGCACATTAGATTTACGACTAGAAAATAAAGGACAAGATTATGTAATGCTAAGTGTAATCGATAATGGATACGGCATTAAGAAGGAAAATTTGGCCCGTGTTACAGAGGCCTTTTATACAACGAAACAGGATAAAATTGGCCTGGGACTTACGGTAGCGAATCGACTTGTTACCGAGCAGCACCTAGGTGAATTACATATTTCAAGTGAAAGAGATAGTGGAACTAGAATAGATATCATTCTCCCAAAGCAGCGTGAAAATAATGAAATTCAAGTGGGAGAAAAGCTAGGAGTTACCATATGAATAAAGACGATATATTTAAAAATGAAGAAATAAAGGCGCTGAAAATATTTTTAAGTTTATTTTTTATTATATTTTTTGTATACGATCTTGCCTACGAATTTATTGTACCTTTCCTAGGAGGAGAGCAAGACGGCGTAGGAGAATTTGAAGATGGTTTAGGTTTATGGCTTTATTTTCTGATGGTGATCTTATTTTGTACTGGAGTATACTTTATGAAATGGAAAAATCCATTTGCAGTAAAGTATATTATTCTAATTGGATATAATCTATTAGATTTTATTCATAATTTTATGATTTACTATGGTAGTGATGCTGAATTTGATGGTGGAAATATAGTAGAAGGATTTTTCATTTTATTTGCACCAATCTTTGTGAACAAAAGGTATTTTTGGTTAGTTCCGGGGATACTTGTTGGAAAGTACGCTCTTATAGGAATCATTATTCAATCGTCACTCGTCTTAATCCCAATGGCATTATATAGCGTATTTACTATCATATGTTGGATTATGTTTTTGAGGTTTCAGTCTTACGTTCGTACGCTTGAGATGATGGATAAAGAAATACAACAAACAGAAAAATTAGCAACTGTTGGGAAAATGGCAACAGTTATTGGCTACAAAATTAGAAGACCTCTAGCGAATTTGAAGAAATTTGTGAATAAGCAAGCAAATAAATATCCAGAGGATAAAATATATAGTGATATTATGAAACAAGAAGTAGAACGAATTCATACAATTGCTACAGAACTTAGTGGGTTTGAGAAATCTAAATCACCAGAATCAGAAACTCATAATATAGAAGAAATTATCGCTTATGTTATTCGAGTTATGGGGAAGCCTGCTTTAAAGCAAGGCGTGCACATACAAGGTATATATAGTAAAGACATACCATCAATTACATGCGATGAAAAACGATTAAAACAAGTATTTTTTAATTTAATTAAAAATGCGATCGAAGCAATGTCAGTTGGCGGAACGATTACGATTAAAGTGACTGTAGAAGATGCAATCATTGTTCAAGTTAAGGATGAGGGTTGCGGCATTCCAAAAGACAAAATTCCGAAGCTAAATGAAGCTTTTTACACAACGAAAGAAACGGGAACAGGTTTAGGTTTAGTAGTTACAGAAAAAATTATTAAAGACCACAACGGTAAAATGAGTTTTGAAAGTGAAGTTGGGGTTGGAACGACTGTAAAGGTTGTATTGCCGATGTAATGAAAAAATATTTTTAAAAGGGAGATCACTTATTTGAGAATGATCTCCTTTTTTGTGAATAAAAATTCGATAGTGTTTACCCTATTTGTACAGTATATATAATTTAAAAACCAAAATATGGATATATTAACAATGATAGTATATACTAGACTTGTCTGTTATTTGTTTTAATTCATTTGCATTTCTATTTGTTGGCCCCAATTATTGGGGCTTTTTTTGTTAAATAAATTATTTTTAAGAGGGAACTAAATATTAGTGATTAGAAAAACAGAATATACAGCACTAGCAGTAATTCCAGGAGTAATATAAAGGGATATAGCATCTCCTCTCGAAACGGGGTTTCCAGTTGTAATGCTAGTCCAAGTTACAGTAGCGGGACCTACTGCTGGAGTAGGATTAAACACTTGAATTTGTCCCAATCCAGTATCTGTCGCTTTAATTGAAAATATCATAGTTCCAGTAATTTTGTCAGTAGTAGTTAAGGTAATAGTGGATAGGATGTAACTAGAGGTAGGGGCATTGAGGTTTGTTGGGACATTCCTGCTAATATCAATCGTATAAACAGCAGCAGGTAAGTTATTTACATTTATAGACGCAGAAAATCCGACTATACTACCGGATCCAGCAGTAACATATGGAATAACATTGGAGTCAATTCCAGGAGAACCCGCTATACGTTGAAAACCAGCATTTGTTCCTTGAAAAACAATACTTTTTGATGAGGCACTACCCGCGGTGCCAGAAGGCCCAGTACTACCAGAAGGTCCGGTACTGCCAGAAGGCCCAGTACTACCAGAAGGTCCGGTACTGCCAGAAGGTCCAGTGCTCCCAGTAGTTCCAGCATTACCAGAAGGTCCGGTATTGCCAGTAGGTCCAGTGCTCCCAGTAGTTCCAGCATTACCAGAAGGTCCGGTACTGCCAGAAGGCCCAGTGCTACCAGAAGGTCCGGTATTGCCAGAAGGCCCAGTGATCCCCGTAGGTCCGGTATTGCCAGAAGGTCCAGTGATGCCAGAAGGCCCGGTACTACCAGAAGGTCCGGTACTGCCAGAAGGTCCAGTGATGCCAGAAGGTCCAGTACTACCAGAAGGTCCGGTATTGCCAGAAGGTCCAGTGATGCCAGTAGATCCAGTGTTCCCAGAAGGTCCGGTATTGCCAGTAGATCCAGTGATGCCAGAAGGTCCGGTATTGCCAGAAGGCCCAGTACTACCAGAAGGTCCAGTGATGCCAGAAGGCCCGGTATTGCCAGAAGGCCCAGTGCTCCCGGTTGACCCGGTGCTACCAGTAGGTCCACTTTCTACTAATACGATATAATCTGGAGATATATTGGGAAACCCTTGAGGTGCATCTTTTTTTACAACATAGCCGCTGCTCGTATAAGTGACCACTTGTCCGGTTTTATAGTTAGGGGCTGCTGCTAGACTAAAGGCGGTAGTACTTTGTAAACCAGCTCCGGTAGATCCAGCGCTACCAGTAGGTCCGGTCGGTCCAGTGGCGCCGGTGCTACCAATAGACCCGCCGTTGCGTCTGCCATCGCAACTAAAACAATTACGTGGGTACATATATTTTCTCCTTTCTCTGTTTTGAAAACCTAGTTTTAAAAATAGAACTACTATATATATATTATGAATTCTATATTTTTGTGTGGTCGATTGTATTGTGTATATAGATTTCAAAAGTAGGGAGGAGAATTGAATAGTTTTAGAGGAACCATTTTTCTTGCGGAAGCAAAGTAATATTCACATCAAAATTCGCATTAAACCAATCATATATCAATTTTTCTTTCACTAAATATTTAGAGACACATTGTGATACAGTCTCCTTTATCACATGTGTTAGTCTTAATTTTTTGTATACAATGATTTAGAAAAATAGTGGTACAATATATGAATGATGTGAGAAGAGAGGATGAATAACATATGTACGTTACTGTAACAGAAGCAGCATATAAAAAGATTATGGATACGATTCCAAGTGAAGCGAAATATATAAAGTTATTTTACGATAATGAAGGTTGCGGTTGTGTAATGAGCGGAATCATCGATTTAGTAGCTGTAGCAGAAAAAGATGAGCGTGATGTAGATATTGAATCAAGCCAGTTTAGTTTTATCGCAGATCGCACAAAGCTTGTATTTATGGATGATAAGTTAACAGTTGATTGGCATGAAGGTGGAGGAACTTTTCAGTTGAAGAGCCCAAGCCAATTTTATAATCCAAATATGAAGTTACACGTTCGAGTGTAGTAAAGAAAAGGTGATTCCAAAATGTATTTTGGAATCACCTTTTTTATTGTATAAGTCGCTATTATTATCGTTTTTTGTTGATAAATCGATATATTTAAAAAATCGCCGATATAAGTTCATTAAAACGTTGCATACAATACAAAGATTTTTTCACATAATGAAATGTACATGTGATTGAATTTTCTGTATAATTTTATTTGCGGAGGGGATACGCATGAGAAGATGGGGGATTGAGTTATTAATTTTAGCAGTCGTTATTATTTGGGGGATTAATTTTACGATTGCGAAATATGGACTTTTAGAATTTACAGCAATTGAGTTTACTGCACTTCGGATGATATCGGCGGCACCGCTTATGTTACTCCTTACATTTTTTATTGAAAAGTCGGTTTATATGGAACGAAAGGATATACCTAGATTAATCATCGTTAGCGTTGTAGGTATTGTACTGTATCAAACGTTGTTTATGGAAACTGTCAAATATACATCCGCTACAAATGCCTCTTTACTCATTTCTATTTCACCTATTTTTACAACTTTATTTGCGATTTTCTTGAAACAAGAAAAGTTTTCTTCTCGAAAGCTCATCGGTTCTATCATTGCCTTTGGTGGTGTAATATTAGTTTTAGTAGCAGGACATTCACTTGCTAGTTCTTTTTATGGAAATGGAATTGGACTAATTACATCAATATGCTGGGGGCTTTATCCTGTTTTAGCAAGTCCATTAATTAAAAAATATTCAGCACTACGTGTTACCGCATGGTCAGCATTAGTTGGTGCGATTCCGCTCTTATTGTTAAGTGGACCATACGTATTTATTATGCCATTTCACATTACACATGGAATGACACTATTTGCTTTACTATATTCGATTTTCTTCGTAACGGTATTCGGTCTAGTGATGTGGTATGTTGGTGTTCAAAAAATTGGGGCGTCACATACGATGGTATATATGTATATAACGCCACTTGTAGCTGTTTTATTTGCAGCTGTATGGGCAAATGAATATGTATCCTTTCAACAAATAATCGGTGGAATTATTATTTTCTTCGGTTTATGGTTTGTGAAATCGGAGAAAGTAAAAATGCATTCTACTGTGGAGGAATCTATATCAAAATAGGAAAACAGATCACCTATGATCTGCTTTCCTATTTTTTTATTTTTGGTAAGAAGACGAGAAATAAGATAGCAGTAATAAGTGGAATTAAGTTTAAAACTGGAATGCGGAAGAGTGTGATAAGAATAATACCCGGAAGAAGGACACCGAGGACAGCGTAGAAAATACTATGATTTTTCGTGTACCAATACAATGAAAGTCCAATAAGTGCAGGGATAATAAGGTGAATGAGAGCCATTAAAAAATAAATCATTAGACGCCCCCTTTATTTGTGTGCTTATTACATCATATCCGTATGTTCATAGATTGATATCAATTTTTTCAAAAATGGACGAAAAATGTTTGGAAAAACGTCACAAATTATAAGAATATGATGTTTGAAATCTTGTATAATATTATTTCCTAAAAACATTTAAACAACGTAAACATATCGTTTATGTTGTTTTTAATTTGATTGAAATGGATGTAAGCAGTATAAACTTGAAAGAAATTTTTTGTTGGATAGATAAAGTTCAACTAATAATCAGTGGGGGTTTTGTTCATCCCCCACTGATTATTAGTTGAACCAATCGGGCTTTTACGGGTGGTTGATCCCCCACCTAACTTCTTTGCTTCCGCTGAATTTTGAGGTGAGGGTCTTACTGCCCGTTAATGCGGGATAAAAATTACTGAAGAGGAGAACAGCATGATTAGTATGTCATTAAGATCGTTTAAAATTCAATCGTATTATTTACTAGGTTTTCTTTTACTAGGCTGGATGTTAACACCGTTTTCAGCTCATTTCCTAGGTGCTGGAATTGGACTTATCGTAAGTATGTATTGCGTTTGGCTTTTAGGAAGACGGATTGAAAAGCTTGGAGATAGTATCGTAAAGAAAACGAAAGCACCAACGCTCGGTATGTTTAATCGCTTTGCAGCTGCTATTTTAGGTGCTATTATTATGTACGAAATTGAGCACCACATGGTGATGTGGGCATTTGCAGTAGGGATTATGGGTGGTTATTTCTTAATTGTTGTGAATTTAGGATACTATAGTATGAAAGATGAGGAAGAATTAACGAAGAGCTAAAAAGATAAAAAGATAAAAGATAAAAAGCCTCTTTTTAGATGGGATAGAGGATCCGGCGGGGGATAGAAGCGGTTAGGGCCTGTTTGAGCCCCACGCGAAGTAAAACCAGAAGGATGTAGCGAGTAGAGATATAATTCATATGTTCGAATACGTAAGTTGTACGTGTGAAAATGGATTTACCCTGGAATAAGAGATCCAGCGATGAATAGTACAACAGGAAGCGTAACTTTGCATAAAATACAGGTTTACGCTTCTAATAAGTTAATATGAAATCACGTATTAGTATGACTCTTAGGTTTTTTGAAAAAGTTGGATATAATACAAAAAGCTATTCCAGTAATTAGAATAATATATTTTATTGTTTCACTTGTATGCTCGAATAAATTAGCGTTAAGCATCACAAGTCCCCAAAACATTTGGATCGCTCCATAACTGAATAAAATTTTTCCTGTACGAGAAAAATTTCTCATAGGCTTCACCCCTTCCTATATATGTAAATTGTATCATGAAAAACTAAAAGTAAATAAATATAAAGTGAAATTTCTGTAAATTAACAAACTAAGCCACAGATGAAGAGATTAACGTTTCACTTTATATAAGACATAGAAAGAAGCTTACGCAAAAACGTAAGCTTCTTTTTTATGTAAGTGTGTGTAACCGTTAAGCCGCATTGGGTTTTGTCGGTGAGTACGCGGAACTTTACGGTTACACGACACTTATTCATATGAGTAAAAGGATGATTCCAAAAGAAAGTTTGCACTTAAGCGATTGGACCGCCTAAGTTAATAATATCTTCAGAAACGCTGTCGAACTTTTTGAAGTTAGCTTTGAATTCATTTGCAAGCTCGATTGCTTTCGCTTTGTAAGCAGCTTTATCAGCCCAAGTTTGTTCAGGCATTAACACTTCGTCTGGTACACCTGGTACGTGAAGTGGAACTTCAAGACCGAAGATGTTATGTGTAGCTGTTTCAGTTTTCGCAAGTTCACCGCTTAATGCAGCTTGAATCATTGCACGAGTGTAACCTAAGTTCATACGTTTACCAACGCCGTATTCGCCACCAGTCCAGCCAGTGTTTACTAAGAATACTTTCGCATCGTGTTTCTCGATTTTTTCACCAAGCATTTCAGCATAGCGAGATGCATCAAGTGGTAAGAATGGTGAACCGAAGCAAGTTGAGAATGTTGCTTGCGGAGATGTAACACCACGCTCTGTTCCTGCTAGTTTACTAGTGTAGCCACTTAAGAAATGGTACATAGCTTGTTCTTTTGATAACTTACTGATTGGAGGCAATACGCCAGATGCATCAGCAGTTAAGAAAATGATTGTATTTGGGTGTCCAGCAACACTTGGCAGTACGATATTGTCGATCGCATGCATAGGGTATGCAGCACGAGTATTTTCTGTTAAAGTAGTATCGTTATAGTCTGCAATACGCGTTTGGTTATTAATGATAACGTTTTCTAAAACAGATCCAAATTTGATTGCATCGAAAATTTGTGGTTCTTTCTCGTGAGAAAGGTTTACACATTTTGCGTAGCAACCGCCTTCAATATTGAATACGCCGTTATCAGACCAACCATGCTCATCATCACCAATTAATTTACGGTTTGGATCAGCAGATAATGTTGTTTTACCTGTTCCAGATAAACCGAAGAATAGTGCTACGTCACCTTCTTCACCTACGTTTGCAGAGCAATGCATAGAAAGAATATCTTGTTCAGGTAGTAAGAAGTTCATAATAGAGAAGATTGATTTTTTCATTTCTCCAGCGTATTCTGTACCACCAATTAGTACGATACGTTTTTCGAATGAAACCATAATGAATGCTTCAGAGTTTGTACCGTCAACAGCTGGATCAGCTTTGAAATTCGGCGCAGAAACAATTGTGAACTCTGATTCATGAGTTGTTAATTCTTCTTCAGTTGGACGAATGAATAATTGATGTACAAATAAATTGTGCCATGCATATTCGTTAATAACTTGAATTGGTAGGCGGTAATTGCGGTCAGCGCCTGCAAATCCATTGAAGACGAATAACTCTTCTTTTTCTTTTAAGTATTCTAAAACTTTAGTATATAATTTATTAAAATGTTCTTCAGAAATCGGTTGATTCACAGCTCCCCAAGCAATTTTGTCAGCAACCGATGCTTCTTTCACAATAAATTTATCTTTAGGAGAACGTCCTGTATATTTTCCTGTTGAAGCAGAAACCGCACCAGTAGAAGTTAATTTCCCTTCATTTCGCATTAATACTTTTTCCACTAATTGCGGAACACTTAGTTGAATCTGTGCATTGCTTCCGTTCAATAATTCGTGTAAACCAATTTGGACATTCACAGTACTCATATTTATATACCATCCTTTTCATTTAATGAAATATTTCTCGTAATCCCCAACAAGAGTATAACACAATTATATAAATAATGTATACTATTTATTTCTATTTGTTTGTGTGAATACATTATTTCCTTATTAATAATTCACTTTAGGCGCATTGAGAAAAACTTTCAGGAAAATGTGAATATTAATTGACAAATGAATATCATTTCTTTAGTATAGGTTGGGACGGATACTCTCTTATCCCGAGCTGGCGGAGGGACAGGCCCGATGAAGCCCAGCAACCTCATTTGTAGTGGTAAATACAGGTGAATAGGTGCTAAAACCTGTGCGAGGCTAATGGTCTCGAACGATAAGAGCAAAGGGCAAAAAGCAGTATGCAAGTAGCAAATTAAACCTTTCCTCTATGTAAAGTAGGAAAGGTTTTTCTGTATGCTTGTGGGAGAATAAATGTATGTCGCAGTTTGTGGCAAATTAAGGATGAGTTCCGTACAATATATACAATTACTGTAGGGAGGTTTACCACATGACAAAAAAACGTCATCTGTTCACATCTGAGTCTGTAACTGAAGGACATCCAGATAAAATTTGTGACCAAATTTCTGATTCAATTTTAGATGCGATCTTATCAAAAGACGCAAATGCACGTGTAGCTTGTGAAACAACTGTAACAACTGGTTTAGTATTGGTAGCGGGGGAAATTACGACTTCTACTTACGTAGATATTCCAAAAATCGTTCGTGAAACAATTCAAGGCATTGGTTACACACGCGCAAAATACGGATTCGATGCAGAAACTTGTGCAGTTTTAACATCTATCGATGAGCAATCTGCTGACATCGCTATGGGTGTTGACCAAGCGCTAGAAGCACGCGAAGGTCAAATGACTGACGCTGAGATTGAGGCAATTGGTGCAGGAGACCAAGGTTTAATGTTTGGTTTCGCATGTAATGAGACACAAGAATTAATGCCACTTCCAATCTCGCTTGCTCACAAATTAGCTCGTCGTTTAACTGAAGTACGTAAAGATGACACATTATCATACTTACGTCCGGATGGAAAAACGCAAGTTACAGTTGAGTATGATGAAAATGGTAAACCTGTACGTGTAGATACAATTGTAATTTCTACACAGCATCATCCAGATGTTACATGGGAAGAAATCGATCGCGATTTAAAAGAGCATGTAATTAAGGCTGTAGTTCCAGCGGAATTAATGGATGGAGAAACGAAATTCTTCATTAACCCAACTGGCCGCTTCGTAATTGGTGGACCACAAGGTGATGCTGGTTTAACAGGACGTAAAATCATCGTTGATACTTACGGTGGATACGCTCGCCACGGTGGCGGTGCATTCTCTGGTAAAGATGCAACAAAAGTTGACCGCTCTGCAGCATATGCAGCTCGTTATGTTGCGAAAAATATCATAGCAGCTGGTCTTGCTGATAAAGCAGAAGTACAACTTGCATACGCAATCGGTGTAGCACAACCAGTATCAATTTCAGTTGATACATTTGGCACTGGTAAAGTATCTGAAGACGTATTAGTAGAACTAGTTCGTAACAACTTCGATCTTCGCCCAGCTGGTATTATTAAAATGCTAGACTTACGTCGCCCAATTTACAAACAAACAGCAGCGTACGGCCACTTCGGACGTACTGATGTAGATCTATCATGGGAACGTACAGACAAAGCTGCAACTTTAAAAGAGCAAGCTGGTCTATAATATATGAAAAAAAGCTTTGCGCGGTGAGCGCAAAGCTTTTTTTATTGCGCTTTACTTACAATTTGAATGCATGAGCCACAATACACTTCGCCGTCTAGCTCAATATACTTTTTCATATTCGTCATACCACTGGCCGGAAAGGGCATATGAATCCATGCTTTTTCATACGTTTGTATTTCTTTTTCACATGATTTACAAAGTATTTGTTTCTTACGGAACATAGATGATCACCCTTTCAGTTGACGTGCTTTACCAGCGCAAAAGGCACTGCTTAGTAAAAATAGTGTCGCGAATATAATGCTTACTAATGTAGCGTATGGGATTGCGCCTTTTAAGGAAAAGCCAACAGTAATGGAAGCGACGAATAAGAGGATGAATGTTGTTGTTAGTTTTTTATAAAGTTCCATAGTATTAGACCTCCGGCTTATTTTGTAGTGCAAGTTATAAAATTGAATTCTATTATGTAGAAAATATAGAGAGTAGTTAAAGATGTGAAGTCTAGGAAATGGTTTTTCATTTTCCTTTTTGTGGGTTAGTATACTTATATTGTATCATGATGCATCGTTGGCTTCATACATAATTGTGCAAAGATATATATGATAAAATGAAGAAAAGCCTTTAAGAAAGGAAAGATGAAAAATGAGCGTAACCGAACATAAAAAACAAGCACCAAAAGAAGTGCGTTGTAAGATCGTAACAATTTCCGATACACGTACGGAAGAGACAGATAAGAGCGGACAATTATTACATGAATTGTTAAAAGAAGCAGGACATAAAGTGACTTCTTATGAAATTGTAAAAGATGATAAAGAGAGTATTCAGCAAGCAGTGTTAGCTGGTTATCATAAGGAAGACGTAGATGTTGTATTAACAAATGGCGGGACTGGTATTACGAAACGTGATGTAACGATTGAAGCGGTATCAGCGCTATTAGATAAAGAAATTGTCGGGTTTGGTGAGTTGTTCCGTATGATTAGTTATTTAGAAGATATCGGAAGCAGCGCTATGTTAAGTAGAGCAATCGGCGGTACAATTGGACGCAAAGTCGTCTTTTCAATGCCAGGGTCTAGCGGAGCAGTTCGCCTTGCGATGAATAAATTAATTTTGCCGGAATTAGGTCATATTACATTTGAGCTGCATCGCCAATGAGTAAATATGCTGGAATTGTATTAGCGGGCGGTATGTCGAGTAGATTCGGTGAGCCGAAAGCGTTAGCAATTTGGAAGGGGACTACTTTCGTTGAGCATATTGTGAAAGTGATGACAAGTACTTTGCAAGAAGTTGTAATCATTAGTCACCCCGATATAAAAGAGCGAGTAGAGCAATTCGTACAAGTTCCTGTTATAGAAGATATTCCGCACTATAAAGGAAACGGACCACTTGCTGGGATTGTATCAGGTATGGAATACATAGAAGCAGACTGGTATGCTATTATGCCTTGCGATGCGCCAAATGTTTCGCATGAATGGTTTACCATTTTATTAGAGCAAACGAGCAATGAATATGATGCGGTTGTACCTATTATTAATGGAAGAAAACAACCGTTACTTGCAGCATATCATAACCGTGTGAAAGAAAAGATTTATGCTTTGCTTCAAGAAGAAAAAAGAAGTATGGGCCAACTTTTATCACAATGCAATGTGAAATATGTTGCTGGTGAAGATGTACAAGCGAATGCGGATTGGTTTATAAATGTAAATACGAAAGAAGAATATGTGCAGGCTCAAAAAGACCTTTCAAATGAATGAAAGGTTTTTTTGATATACAGAAATTGGGGAACAATTCCTGTATAAAGGTATGTGAGTAAGTTGATTTTAAGGGGAATTCTTAAAATCACTATACAGTTAAAATACTGTATAACCATATATTAATTTTTATGGGTTTTTATTACAAGTCTGTTTAGTTATGTATCTTTTTGCTATAATGAATATAGGAATAAAGTTTCACTATGTGTATCATTTATTAAACTAAAATTTACAACTGTGTAATAAACTCCCTTCGTTTTTTTGAAGGGAGTTTTTCTATTTAAGCGAGTAACTCTGATGCGGTGTGCTGAAGGACTTCTTCATATTGTTTAAACAAACCAAGAAAAATCTCATCCCAGCTCTTTGATTTCGCAAAAGATGAAGCTGCTATTCCCATCTGCTCAAGTTTTTCTTCATTTTGCAATAAAGAATAAATGGAGGATAGAAATGAATCATCATTTTTAGGCGGACAAAGAACTCCCGTTTTTCCATCTGTAATGATGTTTTTAACCCCGCCACTATTTGCACCAATGACAGGTGTGCCGCATGCAAGTGATTCAAGTACAACATTTCCGAATGTTTCAGTAGCTGATGGAAATACCATGATGTTAGAACAAGCATATGCTTCAGCTAAATCCTCGCCTTGTAAATATCCAGTAAACGTGACATTTGTTTTCGGAACAGCTTCACGAAGACTTGTTGCTAGGGGACCGTCTCCTGCTATAAGCCAATGAATATCGTTTCGAGTATGTGCTAATTTAACGATAAGATTTTGCAACGTATCAATATCTTTTTCAGGAGCAATTCGTCCAACATAGGAAAGGACATACTTCGCTGTAATATTATATTTTTTTCGGAATAGGTCTGTATTGTAAGCTGGATGAAAGAGTGTGCAATCTACACCCCGTCCCCAAATAGAGAGGGCCTGAAAGCCTTTATTTTTTAATTGATGTAATGTTTCAGGGGATGGAACGAAATTTTTTTGCATATGACTATGAAACCACTTTAAATAGTTCCAAAGCATATTAGAGAGAAATTCAATTTTGTAGTAGCGTAAATAAGCATCGAAATCAGTATGATAAGAACCGACAACTGGGATGTTTAACTTTTTTGCATAATACAATCCACAAAGTCCCATGTTGAAAGGTGTGGCAATGTGAATAATGTCAGGTTGAAAGGAAAGAAGTTCACGTTTAATGCGCGGAGTAGGAAAAGAAAAACGACATTCTGGATATAATATTGTTAACGGGATACTTCTCATCTTATTCACATTCGCTACGAAATTATCTTCAGCTGTATGCTGAGGGGCGAAAACAGAATAGGCAATCTTTTCTTTCTGAAAGTAACGTGTTAATCGTTCTAATGTTTTCGCAACCCCGTTGACTTGTGGCGTAAAAGTATCGGTAAAAATGGCGACTCTCATCATATCACTCCTTTATGTGAAAAGTGGGATGAATTGATAAAAAGAGATGATGCCAGAGCAAGTGCCGAGGCACATACCGACGAATACATCAGACGGATAGTGAAGCCCTAAATAAATGCGAGAAATACCAACGCATAATGCTAACGGTAATAGAAAAACAAATAAGTTTGGATTATAGCAAATAAATGGAATAAAGACAGAGAAAACGGCTGTTGTATGACCAGACGGGAAAGAGTGGTCTTTTAATGGATGGACTGGATATTTTGCATCCTGAATTGTTAAATAAGGACGTTTTCGCGGATACCATCTTTTTAATATTTGCACAGGAATATGGCTAATTGCTAACGAAATAGCAGTTGCGATTGCAGCTTGGTGCAAAGTTCCCTTTGCGAAAATTAAAAAGAACAGTGTGAGTGCAATGGAGAAAGTCGCGCCACCGATATGAGTAATATTGCTGAAAAAGATATTTAACGTTTTTTGATCAAAGTATCGGTTAATTCCTTTGAAAATGTAGCATTCTATTTTATACAGTCCACTGACCTTCATGAAAATTCTCCTCCCTCGTTTACATATATATGGAGATATTAGCTTTTATTTTAATAAGATTTTATTGAGGGAGTAATAATGTTTTGTAAAGAAAAGTTAGTTTTTTTATAAAAAAGCTGCCAGTATTATGGCAGCGGTAAAATCACTTTTGTAGTGATTTATAATATTGACCTTTTTCAACGTATTGTGTGCGAATACGCTCCATGTCTTTACGGTCTTCTTCTGTTAATTCACGAATGACTTTCGCTGGGCGACCGAACGCTAATGTGTTTGGCGGGATTTTTTTTCCTTGTGAAACGAGGCTTCCAGCACCGATAAAGGCTCCTTCGCCAATTTCAGCACCATCCAATATAATAGAGCCCATTCCAATTAAAGCATCCTTTTTTATATGGCAGCTATGTAAAATAACTTGATGCCCAACTGTCACATCATCTTCTAAAATAAGAGGGTACTGTGGGCTTTGGTGAAGTGTACATTGGTCCTGTACATTTACTCGGTCTCCGATGATTGTTGGTGATACATCGCCGCGTATGACTGTATTAAACCAAATACTTGCTTCTTCGCCAATTGTCACATCACCTGTAATGGTTACGTAGTCAGCGATAAAAGCACTACTCGCAATTTTCGGATTTTTTTCTTTGTAAGGATATATCATGTAAAGCCTTCCTTTCCTAGAGACTAGTTTTAGTGTATCAAATTATGAGAAAGAGTGAAATGGAGGAGAGCCGTATGTGGAATTATGAAGCAGAGGAAGCGAAAGCTGTCGTTGTTATCGTGCACGGCGCAATGGAATATCACGGACGTTATGAAGCCGTTGCGGAAATGTGGAATCATATCGGCTACCACGTCGTGATGGGGGACCTTCCGTCACATGGAACGACTTCAAGAAATAGAGGACATATTGATTCATTTGATGAATACATAGAGGAAGTTAAATTATGGGTGAAAGAGGCAAGAAAGTATAGGTTACCTATCTTTCTATTTGGTCATAGTATGGGTGGTCTTATTGTCATTCGTATGATGCAAGAAACGAAGAGAGAAGATGTAGACGGCATTATTTTAAGTTCACCCTGCTTAGGGGTAGTGACTGGACCTTCTGCACCGCTTCAAGCTGTCTCAAAAATATTAAATGTTATTGCTCCAAAATTGCAATTTGCAACGAATCTTACAGTAGAAATGTCAACTCGTAATCATGAAGTTCGGGATGCGATGGAGAATGATTCATTGTTCTTGCGCAAAGTATCAGTACGTTGGTATAGTGAATTGATTAAGTCTATCGAAATTGCGCATAAAAAAATAGGCGATTTTCCAGACGTTCCACTCTTGCTAATGCAAGCTTGTGAGGATAAACTTGTAGATAAAACACGTGTCCGTACTTGGTTTGATAATGTTAAAATAAGTGATAAGGCTTTTAAAGAATGGCCGAATTGTTATCATGAGTTATTAAATGAGTATGAGCGTGATGAAATTTTGAATTATATTCAGTCATTTACTGAAATACACATCAATAACATAATAGAAACAAATAAGTAAATTATTTGTACATTGAATAGAGGAGATGAAGGAAGAAGTGAACGTACCGAGTAATCCCATAACGCTCATGGCGAAAGTATACCGTGATGTGTTTCCGGTTGTACACCATGAGCTAGCGATGTGGAAAGAGCGTGCCTACCATATTCCGAATGACGAGCTTCATAGTCAGGCAATCGCAAGTATTGAGAATAAAACGTTTCATTGCGAGGGCGGTGGCATTTTAGCGCTATTAGCAAATGAACACCGAGAGGAATGTATTCGTTTTATCGTAGCGTATCAAACGATTAGCGATTATTTAGATAACTTATGTGATCGCAGTACATCACTTGATCCAAATGATTTTGCCGCGCTGCATGAGTCCATGTTAATGGCTTTATCACCTGAAGTAGAAGGTGGCGGTAATTATTATCGTTATCGTGATGATCAAGATGATGGTGGCTATTTAGATGAACTTGTTGAAACATGCCAAGATGTTTTAAAGAAAACGAAGCACTATGACAAAATTGCTCCTGTTCTTCATGAACTTGCTTGTTATTATTGTGATTTGCAAATTCATAAACACGTGAAGTTAGAAGAAAGAGAACCACGCTTACAAACATGGTTTGAAGCACATAAAGAAAACTTACCAGAGATGAGTTGGTTCGAATTTTCAGCATGTGCTGGTTCTACGCTTGGAATCTTCTGTCTTGTAGCATATGCCTTTCATGATGAATTACATGATGAAGATATTGCGAAAATTAGACAAGGATATTTCCCTTACGTACAAGGACTTCACATTTTACTTGATTATTTTATCGATCAAGAAGAAGACCGTATAGGCGGAGATTTGAATTTCTGTAGTTATTATGAAAATGAGCAAGCTATATTAGATCGTATGAAACATTTTGTAGAAGAAGCAGAGAAGAGCATTGGTGATTTGCCTCATGCGAAGTTTCATCGTCTCATAAGCCGAGGGTTACTTGGTATTTACTTATCAGACCAAAAAGTATCAGCGCAAAAGAATATGCACAAAATGGCACGGCGCATTGTAAAATACGGAGGCCTCACTTCACGATTCTTCTATTGGAACGGGAAGATGTACCGAAAGAAAATGGCGCAGTGATGAAGAAAACCACTCATGTAGAGTGGTTTTTTGTTATAATATGGTAAAGGTGGTGGTGGAAATGAAGCGATTGTTTCAAAAGCTATATGACAATATTGAAGTAACATTACTCGTGCTACTTTCCATTTCATTTATAACTGGAATGTATATGATGATGAATAAAGCTGGCGGTCCGACAACGATGGATTATGTAGCTCAAGTTATCATTGCATTGATTATTATAGTAGATATTGTCTTTTTAATAAGTGGTAGAAAAAAAGAAAATAGTAAATAAAAAAGCATTTGTACACGGGAGTACAAATGCTTTTTCATTATGACCGTATTTTTGAAAATACATATATAAGAAGTTCAATCGCAAAAATAACTAACACAGATAGTCCGAATAAAGGCATGACAGCGCCTAGTATAACCATCATGATAAAGAAAACAAATATACTTTTCTTATCTCTTTGTTTTGGAGGTGCTGATAATTTTCCTTGCGGCTTTCTTGCTAACCACATTTTTATTCCGTAATAAATGAGAAGTAATAAAGATAATGTCGTTAGTAAGCATAATATTTTATTTGGCCATCCGAATAAATGACCTTCATGAAGCGGGATACCGTAAGTGAACCATTGTGCAAATAATCCATAATCACGATAGTCCGTTTTTGAAATGAGTTCACCGCTATATTGATCAAAGTAAGCTGTTATTTCTTCATTTGGTGCGACATGCATACCCGTAATACCAGAACCGCTCGATTTCGAAACAGTGAATACACCTTTCGGATCAGCCGGTAGTGAGATCACATATGGCTTCTGTATTTCAATTCCTTTTTGTAATGTATCAACTGAAATTGCTTTTGGCTCATTTGAATTTGATTCAGGAGGAGCTTCCTTTCTTGTTGCCCACGGCAATTCTTTTACCTTTGATTCAGGCGGTGCCATATACAATTTCGGATACCCGAGCGATTCATTCGACGATGCGATTTTATAAATTTGGTTACCCATAAACCCTGACCACGGCAATCCAGATGCGACTAACAAAACGAGAGGAATTGTAAATATAATACCGATAATAGAATGACGTCGTTTTGCCTTTTCTCGTTTATTGGATGCTGATGTGTTTTTGAACTGGCGTATACTCATATACAATCCGGTTACAATTAAAAAGATTGTCCAGCACGCCGCAAGTTCTACAATATAGTTAACGACAGTACCACCAACTAAAAGAGAACTATGTAATTCCCTCATTATATTCGCAAACGTTTCACTTGCGTTTTGATCCCCAACAATTTGATTATTGCTATCTAAATACACATATTTTTGTTGCCCAGTATATTCATTTGCAATCGTAAGTCTCGTATTATAATCCCCATTAAACTCACTAATTTTCGCCACACTATAGTGTGGATACTTTTTCTCTGTTAAAGAAAGCGAATCAGACATCGAAATAGATTCTGTTTGGGCGCTCTTCCCAAAATATAAATCTTTATAGATGAAATCTTCAACTTCTTCTCGAAATAAATACCCAATTCCGCTCAGTGACAAAGTAATAAGAAGCGGCGTAATAAAAAGACCAGCGTAAAAATGCCAACGCCAAAAAATGTAATGAAGCGAACGATTTACTTTCATACTTTCAGTTCCCCTAACCTTCCCTATATGAATAACTACTTATTTAATATAGCGAGATTAAGTGTGATTACTTTGAAAGAATTGTGAAGAAAGTTAAAAGTTTTTAGGGCAGATTTTATCGGCGAGACATACAATACGCAATGCAAAGCTTAGTTGAATGAATTAGCTCTTCATTTCCTTTTTGTAGCCTAATTTGAAGTGCCTTTTGAAAGTAAGTAAGGGCGGTGTGGAAGTCACCCTCATCTAATTTACTTTTTCCGTAATGTTGGTAGAAGAAGTCTTTATAAGTAGGAACGTTCGGCAACATATGTTGAAGTTCGGTAAATAGTGTATTTGCCGTATGGAAATTTTGTTCCCAATGGTATGTGTGTGCGAGACGTAGTTTGTTAACAAAGAGTCCTTCTTTATTATTTAAATTTGTATAATATGCAATTGCTTCCTGTAAGTAATACTTACTCTCAGGAAGGTTGCCAGCGATTCGTTCATAAACACCGATTAATCCGCAGTTTTTTCCATATAACGATCCTTCCTGTAAATGCTCTTTCAAAAACACAATCCCTTGCTTCATTTCAGCAAGGGATAAAGGTTCTTCTCTAAGGTTTTCGTCAAATGTGTATCCCATTTCAAAAGGTATATTCATTGGGACCTCCTTATATTTTCTACATACATTCTAACAACCGCTTCAGCAAGACATTGAGAGGAATCAACAAAATCCTCACTCGCCACCACATTCAAATCGGTACATGCAATAATTGCGGTATCTACTTCATCTTTCAACTGTACAACGAGCGCACTCCATAATTGGCGAGCTACTTCAACTTCTCCGTTTTTAATATAAGTAATAATGTGATTAATCATTTCCTGCCATTTTTCATGATGAATATACTCTATATTACGTATTTCAATTCCATCTTGGTAAATCCCGGCTTGAACAGTTGCTTCTGTTGCGAGAAGAGCGACTCTTTTTGTATTTTCAGGAATTGCTTGTAACGTTTCATCGACTATATTTAAAATCGGAATAGAAAGAGAACGCTGTAATTCTTCAAAATAAAGATGCGCCGTATTACAAGGCATAGCGATAAAGTCTACGCCAGTACTTTCGAGTTTTTGTGCCCCTTCAATAATCGCTTTTTTCATCGCCTCGTGATCAATAGGGCAATCCATGTAAAACGGTGTTGGGCACGAATAAATCATCATATGAGGAAAGTCCATATCATGCTTTGCTCCGTATATTGTTTGGCATCTTGCTACAACTGTATCGACGAATGGTCCAGTTGATTTTGGCCCCATTCCTGCTAGTATTCCGATCATTGCTTCGTCTCCTTTAATAGGTAATTAAAAACGTTTTTTGCGGACGAGAAAAAGAAATAAAGTAAGTAATAAAAATGAATATACGATAGCCCAAGCTGTGAGCCATAAAGTGTGAGTAAGTATATTATATTTGTATTGTCCAAGCATTAGAAAGCTTTCGACAGGTGGTAAAAACCATAGCAACTCTTTTTTAAACTGAATGGAGGCGATCGTTATAAGTAATATAAATATAAGGCTAAGCCAAGCAGTGCCTGCTTTTTGAATCATATTTCTAGTAAATAATGTTGCGATTGAAATTCCTAGTATAGAGAAAGACATGTGAGCGAGAAATCCGACTAGAAATAAAGAAACTGTCATTTTTTCATTGAACATTTGCAAAATAATTGGGTAGATTACGGATATAAAAGATAACACAGTACAAATGAGAAGAGCTGTAATATATTTACCAACGTATAATGCTGAAATGTTATTTGTGTGTGAAATAGTGATTTGCTCTTGTACAGGGTCTTCCGTATGGAAAATCGTGACCGTAATCCAGGCAGATAATAAATAAAGTGCGAGTGCTGTTTCTAAATATGTCGGTACAATAGGAGTTGGTTTATATGTATATACAAAAAGTAAGCTCATGCAGTACATCGCAATAGGAGGGACGTACTTATACGATTTTGTGTAGTCGAGAAAATGGTAACGAATAAGCGCGAACATAATAAACCTTCTTTCGATTTAAAAGTTAGGTTGTAGCAGTGTGATAGATGCTTTTTTATGTAATAAAAACTGAAGCATTTCGTTTGTATATTCTTTTTCGATTTGTAATTGAATAAGGCTTTGATTTGAATTGTGTACAACATGTATAAAACCTAATTGTTTCCGTAGTTCTATCACTGAAAATGTGTCGTGAACGATTGCTTCAATATAGACTTGTTCTGCCCCTTTTTGTACAAAGGTATCTGCTGTGATTGTATGATTTGCTAACGTCACAATTCTATCGGCGAAGTTTTCTAATAGTTGTTTTTCGTGACATGTGAAGAGTACAGATATACCTTGTTGTTTTAATGAGAGTAAAATATGTTCTAATTCTTGCTGAGAGTTAGGATCGAGCCCAGAAAGCGGTTCGTCTAAAATTAATAAATGTACGTCTGTAAGTAATGCTTGCATAATACCTGTTTTTTGTTTCATACCTTTTGAAAAGTTTCGTACAACGGAATGTCTTGCGTGATGTAAGTGAAAAGATTCAAGGAGCATCGGAATTTTATTATGTAAGTATTTTGTTGATAAGCCGTGAATGTGGCCGAGATGATATAAATAATCTTCTAATGTAAAACGAATCCTTTCAGGAAAATGCTCAGGTACATAACCGATTTGTATATGTTTTTTTCTTTGAAGTGTCCCTGCCGTAGGTGAAATAAAACCTGCAATTATTTTGAGTAGAGTACTTTTTCCAGTCCCGTTCCCGCCAACAATGGCGAGTGCTTCTCCTTCTGGAATGGATAAATCAATGTTGTCTAGTATGAGTGATTTGCCGTACTTCTTTTGAATTCCCTTTAGTTCTACTAGCAAAGTTCTATCCTTCTTTCTTCAAATAGTGTATATATCCATTATATAGGAGAATGAGAAAAAGACGTGCAATGAGTGCACGTCTTTTTTTGGTATGTTTTGTCGAATTATCGATATATCTGAAAAATCGTTGATATATTGTAAGTTATGATAGATATATTGAAAAAATCGTTGATATATCCGGCATTACGATAGATATAATTGAAAAACCGTTGATATAATTATCCCGCTATTTACCGGGCAGAAAAACCCGCTGATTAAAGTTTCACTTTATCGCTTCTCAATCGCCACAATAAATGGCGGGTTATTTTGCTGGTTAATGAAGCCGTATCGCAGTACGTGAGCTTGTTTTTGATCTAGTTCTTCGGCAAATTTAAGTACAGCGTCGCGTTCTACTTGTCCTTCTGGATGCCCGTGATAAATGACAAGGACGATGATACCTTCAGGTGCCATTACTTCTAATAGTTGTTCGATCGCTGAGATTGTTGAGTTCGGTTTTGTAACGATATGCTTGTCTCCGCCTGGAAGGTAACCTAAGTTGAAGATTGCGCCTGTTACTTTTCCTTTTGCATTCTCTGGTAATACGGATAGAAGTGTATCGTGACTATCATGAACTAAAACAGTACGTTCGAAAAGCTCTTTTTCTTTTAGGCGGATCGTAGAACTTTCAATTGCTTCTTTTTGAATATCAAATCCAAATACTTTTCCGTTATCTCCAACGATTTCAGCTAGGAAGCAAGTGTCATGTCCATTTCCAAGTGTTGCATCTACAGCGTAATCGTCTTCTTTAACAGCCGTTTGCAGCAGTGTGCGAGCAAACGGTAATACGCGTTCTAATTTCATTTTTGTTTCTCCTCATTTGCATATTTTCCTTGCCAGCTTCCGCGGCGTACAAATTCTGCATCGATGGAATTTAATACTTCCCATTTATTTAAGCTCCACATTGGACCAATCATTAAATCAGGTGGACCGTCACCTGTAATACGGTGCACAATTACATCTTCTGGAATAATCTCAAGCTGGTCAACAACGAGACTTACGTAATCTTCAAGAGAAAGGAACTCTAGTTGTCCTTTTTCATATTGCTTCACCATTGGCGTTCCTTTTAATAAATGAAGTAAATGAATTTTAATTCCTTGTACATCAAGCTTCGCGACTTCACGAGCTGTTTCCATCATCATGTCGTAATCTTCAAGTGGAAGACCGTTAATAATATGGGAGCAAACTTTAATGCCATGTTTGCGTAATTTATTTACGCCTTCAACGTAAGAAGGATAATCGTGAGCGCGATTAATAAGGTTTGCAGTACGTTCATGAACAGTTTGTAGTCCGAGTTCAACCCAAAGGTACGTGCGTTTATTTAAGTCCGCTAAATATTCAACGACATCGTCCGGTAAACAATCTGGACGAGTCGCAATAGAAAGACCGACAACATCTTTTTCTGCTAGAAGCGGTTCGAATTTTTCTTTTAACACTTCAAGCGGTGCATGTGTATTTGTATACGCCTGAAAATAAGCGATACATTTACCGTCTTTCCACTTTGAGCGCATTTTTTCTTTCATTTCATGATATTGCGTTATAACATCATCGCGGCGATCACCAGCGAAGTCACCAGATCCAGCAGCACTGCAAAATGTACAACCGCCATAAGCAACTGTACCGTCACGGTTCGGGCAATCGAAGCCAGCATCTAATGAAACTTTAAAGATCTTTTCACCAAATTCATTTCTTAAATGGTAATTCCATGTATGATAACGTTTATTGTCGTTTGTATATGGAAAAGGGTTTTGAACCTTCATTACTTTCCCTCCTAAGCCGAGTCAAAATGAAACAAAATACATTATAACATACTCATAAGGTTCATATGGAAGGGACACACTAAAGGGGAATTGAAGCAAGGAGGGACAATTATGGCAGAGCGTCAATCACTTGAATCGTATATTACACAAGCGGAACAAGCGGTGGAATATGCGAAAGAACAATTAGACCAAGGTATGAGACAAGAGCATTACAATACGATGGAGTATTCAGATGCGCAGTTACAATTAGAACAAGCATATAACGATTTACAAACGATGCAACAACATGCGAATGATGAGCAACGTGAGCAGTTAAATAGAGCACGTATGGCAATTCGCCAATTGCAACATCAAATGATTATTACACCGCGCTAATAAGGAGTGAATGTAATGGCGAAACGTTCAGATCAAAATAACCCAGAGCAAAAAACACAAAATGGACATAACGCTGAGTTTTCGAATGAGCTTGATCCAGTTGTTCAAGTGAAACAGCGTAACAGTAAAAAGGGACAACCTCAAAGATCGAAGCAATCAGAGTAGACCAGGTCGCAATATGACCTGGTTTTATTTTATTATATTACAATAATGTAAGATTTCTGTAAGGTTTGTCGATAGTTGTGAGCCGCTTTCTCCAGTAGAGTAAGGAAGGATTAAATTTTATCCCGCATTAACGGGCAGTAAAACTCCCACCTCAAAATTCGGCTGGAGCAAAGAAGTTAGGGGGGAGATCCACTGCCCGTAAATGCCCGATTGGTTCAACTAATAATCAGTGGGGGATGAAACCCCCACTGATTATAGTTTCACTTTATACAAGGAGTTGCTTTATGGGGAACAAGATTACAAACAAACGAATTGATGAGTTAGATTACATTCGTGGCTTCGCACTACTGGGGATTATTTTAGTAAATATTCTCGCACTACTTAATATTAAAATTCCAGATCCTAATACAGTGGATGCTAGCTATCAAAGATTTTTATACTTATTTGTAGAAGGTCGTTTCTTCTCAATCTTCTCATTCTTATTTGGAGTGGGATTCTATATCTTTATCTCTAGAGCAATTGCAAAGGGCAAAAATGGGTATGTTTTATTTTTCCGCCGCTTAGTTGCACTATTTATTTTCGGTTTGATTCATCAAATGTTTCAGCCTGGAGAAGCACTAGCGTTATACGCAATTTGCGGATTACTTGTTTTACCGTTTTATAAAGCGAAAAAAGAAGTGAATTTAGTAGTTGGACTTGTTTTAACAATTTCCTTTAGCGTACTTGCTGCGAAAGAATTTCTACCGCTAGGTTTAATTTTATTAGGGCTTGCTGCAGGACAATATCGTGTGTTTGAAAATCTCACGCAAAATATAAAGCAAGTCGCTATTTTTACAGGTATTATGTTTGTTTTAAGTGTCGTAGCTGTATGGTATCAATATGGGCACGTTCCTGCTGAACCATTTGTAAATGGGATAATGGAGAATGAAGATGGAACAATCGATGCTGCAAGCCAATTTTTAAAAATTGGTATTACAGTTGGGCCAATTATTTCAGCTTTCTATGTGGGAGCATTAATTTTATTACTTCAATTAAAACCAGTTCAAGCATTGTTAGCGCCACTGAAATATTATGGTCGTATGGCTTTAACGAATTATATTGGACAAACTGCAATGATTTTAATCGCAGGAAGTGTATTTAACTTTGCAGAAAACTTAACGTACATGCAGACGTTATATGTATGTATCGCAATTTACGCAATTCAAATTGTGTTTAGTGTGATTTGGATGAAAATCTTTAAAATGGGTCCACTAGAATGGATTTGGCGTGTTATTACGTATTGGACGGTAACACCTTTAAAGAAATAAAGAGAGAAGTGGGCTGTTTCTTTTGTGGAACAGCCTATTTTTTATTGTCATCTTTTTCGGTAAGTCGATATTACTTGTCGAATCGCTAATACAATTTCATTTACCAACGAACCTTACACACGCATCTTTTTTATATTACAAAAGTGTAAGGTAAATGTAATGTTAACAAATAGCAGTTCCCTTCCAAAAGGCGCAAAATAGGTAATGGAAAAACAAGCGTAGGAGGATATATATGACGAAACCAGTTGTAGACGTAAAAAACGTTCAAAAAGTGTACGGTAAAAAAGGTGAGAACCAATCGCATGCGTTAAAAGGTGTGTCATTCTCGATTCAAGAGGGTGAGTTTGTCGGAATTATGGGACCATCTGGTTCTGGTAAAACGACATTATTAAATGTAATTTCAACGTTAGATAAAGCAACAGGCGGCGTTGTTGAAATTGCAGGAACAGATATTACGAAAATGAAGCAAGGTGAGCTTTCTGATTTCCGCTCGCAAAAATTAGGATTCATCTTCCAAGACTTTAACCTATTAGAAAACTTATCTATTTATGAAAACATTGCACTTCCACTTTCTCTTCAAGGTGTTCCATCACGTAATATTGGACCGAAAGTAGAAAAAGTAGCGGATATGTTAGGGATTACAGAAATTCTTCAAAAGTATCCATCTGAAGTATCTGGTGGACAGAAACAACGTTCAGCAGCAGCTCGCGCACTAGTACATGAGCCGGCAATTATTTTAGGGGACGAGCCAACAGGAGCTCTTGATTCTAAAAATGCGACGAGTTTACTTGATGCGATGACAAACTTAAATAAAGATCAAGGCGTATCGATTATGATGGTTACGCATGATCCTTACAGTGCAAGTTACTGCCAGCGTATTTTATTCATTCAAGATGGTGAGCTGTATAAAGAAATTCATCGCGGTGGTACGCGTGAAGAGTTCTACAAAGAAATTTTAGATGTACTTGCAGATTTAGGTACACAAAAAGCGTAAGAAAGGAGGTTCCAGTATGTTATTTAAACTTTCTATGTCGGGGCTGAAAAGTAAGCTAAAAGATTATATTGTCTTACTTGTCGGTCTTGTCATGTCGATTTCAATTTTTTATATGTTTCAAACGTTAGCGTTAAACGAAGCCTTCCTTAAGGAAAATTCTACTATTGGTCAAATTGGATTTGTATTCCAAGCAGGTTCATTTTTACTTGCTATTATAACGTTCTTCTATATTTTGTATGCAAACTCTTTCTTACTATCTCTTCGTCAAAAAGAGTTTGGTATGTATATGATGTTAGGAGCAAAAAAGCATAAAGTTACATTACTTATGTTTATTGAAACAATCGTATTAGGCGCTGCGTCTCTTGCAATCGGTATTATAGTTGGTGTAGGACTTGCAGAAGGTATCGGTCAGTTATTAATGAAACAATTAGAATTTGCAGGTGAAGGTTATAAAGCATTTTATCTGCCATCTATGACTGTTACTTGTATCTTCTTCTTTGCATTATTTGTATTATCAGCAATTATGAATAGTATTAAGTTATCACGTATTTCTGTACTCCAACTTGTACATGCAGATGCACAAACAGAACGTGTTGCGGTAAAAGGAAAAATGACAGGTTTAGTCGCATTCCTTGCGGTTATTTTATTAGGAATGGGCTATGCATCAATGATTTACATGGAAAAACTAAGAGAAATGGGAATTCTTATCGCATTAATTACAACAACAGCTGGTACTTACATGCTATTTGGATCACTTCTTCCAGTTATTATTAAAAAGTTAAAAAGTAATAAAAAGCGTAGTGAAAAAGGACTTAACGCTTTTACATTTGCACAATTAAACTTCCGTATTAATAGCTTAACAAAGGTGCTTGCGACAGTAGCGATGTTAGTTGCTCTTGGAGCAGGTGCGATTTCTGGTGGTATGGCGTTTAAAAATAACGTTATAAAAATGGTTGATGGTTTAGTAATCTATGATTCAGTAGTTCATAATCCAACAGCTGAAGAAAAGAAAATTTTAGACGGTATTACATTTAAAGAGAAAAGCGAATATCGTTACAAAGTTGATGATAAATACGTTTATTATGTAAAAGAGGATTTGGAGAAAAATCGTCCTTTAGTAAAAGATATGACAAATATAAAGTCGATGAAGGATTTAGTGAATACGAAGAAGGCTTCACAGGAACTACCATTAGGCGCAGTTTCTAGAGAAATGAATGAAAAAGATGCGAACGCTAAAGAACTTTCAGAAGAATGGGTAGATGCTTTTAGCACAATTCATCCGTATTATCTATACGAAGATCATGCAATTAAAATTGTAGATCAAAAAATGTACGATGAGATAAATGGTAAAGAAGGTATAGCATTTATCGGAAAAACAGATGATTTCTTAACATATACAAAAGAATGGAAAAAACTTGACGAGTTGCAACTAGATAAATATAAAAATGTAACAGCTGAAAGAATGAACAGTAAATATCAATCTTACGACATGTTCTACGGCGTTGCGAGCGGAACAGTGTTTATGGGATTCTTCCTTGGAATTGCTTTCTTAGCAATGATGGCAAGTTGTTTAATGTTCAAAATTCTTTCTGGTGCATCAAAAGATATTACGCGTTATCAAATGCTTCGTAAAATTGGGGTGCGCCGTGAATTATTAACAAAATCAATTTATAAAGAGTTATTCTTAGTATTCTTATTCCCAGCAATTGTAGGTATTGCTCACGTATTAGTTGGTATGAATATTTTCGGATTTATTTTACTTGATCCGTACTTCCGTATTTGGGTACCGATTGTTATCTTCGTAATGATTTATGCAATTTATTACTTCATTACCGTTCAATTGTATAAAGGAATTGTTCTTCCGAAAGAAGATTAATAAAAAACCGAGCGAAACTGCTCGGTTTTTATTATTTTCAGAAAAAACACTTCAATGTTACTGAAATATATAATATAATATAAATAAGTAACATAATATAAAAGTAGAAGCAGCTGGATAATGAAAGGAGGAATCCGATCTGTAGAAAGAGGCTGAACTTGTATCCCCTATTTTGCCTACCCCACTGTATTTGCACAATTATCAATTTCCAAATGAAAAATTTTCGGACTAAAAGTATATTGAAAAATAATGGATAATACATGGAAATCCCATAGCATGATAAGGTAAAATGGACAACATGATGAGAAAATTACCGTTCATAAGATGAGGAGAATACATGTATGGAAGTTGTAGAGGCATTAAAAGATATAAGCCAAATTGAGGCTATGAAAAAGTATTTAAAAGAGCACTCGCAGCGAGATTATCTTTTATTTGTTATTGGAATTAACACAGGATTAAAGATTACTGAGCTACTTAGTATGAAATTTGAAGAGGTATTAAATGAAGATGGAACTGTTAAAGAGTTTTATTCTCTTCCTGTGAAAGATGAAAAATTCAAACAAGATATTTATTTAAATACAAAAGTAAAAGAAGCACTTTTAGAGTACGTACAATCTATTAATGCTCAAAGAGAAAACTACGTATTTCAATCTAATAAAACGACAAATTCAATTACGCGTCAACAAGCGTATCGTGTAATTCATAATGCTGCTGAAGCAGTTGGGGTTGTTGGTAAAATCGGAACGAACTCAATGAGAAAAACATTTGGATTTCATGCATACAAAAGAGGGATAGCGATTGCGCTATTGCAAAAACATTTTCATCACGCGACACCTTCAGAGACATTAAAGTATTTGGGAATCTCAAAAGATGAAGAATTTAAAACAGAGATTGATGTAGATTTGTAAAAGCCGTAACTAAAAACTTTAGGAGGCGGAAATATGAATATTAGAGAGAGTGAATTACCGGGCATTGGATGTAAGTTTGAAGTAATTACAAAAGGTAATGAAAAAATGGTTATCGTTATTCATGATGATGGACGAAGAGAAATGTATCATTTTGATGCGGATCATGATGAAAGTATTTCAAGCATTTCTCTTCGTGATTCTGAGGCGAGACAAATTGCAGCTATATTAGGCGGAATGGTATACAGACCACAAGCGTTAGACACAATTGAGATGGCTTTTGAAGGATTATCAATTGAATGGTTTAAGGTGGAAAATAACGCACCAGTCGTACAAAAAACAATTGGTAGCTTACATGTCAGAAAAACGTATAACGTAACGATTATTGCTATTTTGAAAAAGAATATGAAGAAATTCTTTAATCCAGGTCCAGACTCTATTATTGAAGCTGGTGATATGCTCGTGTTATCGGGTGAAAGACATGAAGTGAAAAGAATTATTAATGAATTGCTTTCAGCAGGAGGTGATTCATAATCGATGGATACTTTAATCTTTGAAGTTGGAACTGCGTTAGTATTAGTAGCTTTTGCAGCTATCCTCGCTGCAAAGTTAAAGTTCTCGATTATTCCGTTTCTCATTATACTCGGTATGTTGGTGGGGCCTCATGCCCCAGATTTAGGACTTATCGATTTAAGGTTTATTGAAAGCGGAGAAGTTATTTCCTTCCTCGGTCGTGTTGGCGTCATATTCCTCCTATTCTATTTAGGCTTAGAATTCTCAATAAAAAAATTAATTAAATCAGGAAAATCAATTGCTTTCGGGGGGACTGTCCACATATCACTTAATTTCATATTAGGTTTGCTTTATGGATATGTTATGGGCTTCCCCTTATTAGAAACATTAATTATTGCTGGAATCATTACAATTTCATCAAGTGCAATTGTTGCGAAAGTAATTGTTGATTTAAGAAGATCTGGTAATAAAGAGACTGAATTAATATTAGGAATCATTATGTTTGATGATATTTTTTTAGCTGTATATTTATCAGTCGTTTCAGGGTTAGTGCTCGGTGGTGCAACATCATTTTTAGGTGCTCTTACATCGGTGCTCATCGCAGTAGGGTATATGCTCCTATTCTTTGTAATCGCTAGAAAAGCTACGCCGTTTTTAAATAAAGTATTAGATATTTCGTCTAACGAAATTTTCATTATCGTAATATTCGCTATTTTATTCTTTGTAGCAGGATTCTCAGAAACAATTCATGTCGCAGAGGCGATTGGAGCGTTATTGTTGGGACTCGTCTTTTCTGAAACAGAGCATAGTGATCGGATTGAGAAGCTAGTCGTCCCATTCCGTGATTTCTTTGGAGCTATATTTTTTTTCAGCTTCGGTTTAAGCATAGATCCGTTTTCGCTTGGAGGAGCAGTGTGGTTGGCATTAGGAGCAGTTTTCATTACTCTAATCGGTAATTTTACTGCTGGAATGATTGCGGGACGTAAAGCCGGGTTATCCCATAAGGCTTCTACGAATATAGGTTTAACACTTGTATCACGCGGAGAGTTCTCCATTATTGTAGCGAATATCGGCATTGCGGGTGGCTTACTGGCAGCGATTAAACCGTTCTCTGCACTATACGTTTTAATATTAGCATCGTTAGGTCCGTTATTAACGAAGGAATCTGGGAGAATATACTCTCTACTAGATAAAATATTTAAATGGAACGCTAAAGAACGTGCAAAGCGAGAAAAAGAAGTTGGATAATAAAAAAAAGAAGCGGCTGCATGAACTTCATGCAGCCGCTTCTTTTTTTATATTGTTTCTGTTGTCGCTTTTTGTTGGTAAGTCGATATAATTAGAAAATCGCTGATAAAATCCAAGAAGCGATCAGTATAATTTCACTTATCGACATCTCATTATCTGAATTTCATCAACTATTAATCAGTTGCCTTCCTATTTAAAAACGACTACAATTTTACTGTTATAGATGAACGAAAAAAATAGAATAGGAGGGGAGACTATGCCAAGGAAAGTATGGCTATTAGTAGCTGGGATGATTATTAATGTCACGGGTGCTTCTTTTTTATGGCCTTTTAATACAATTTATTTGCATGATCACCTAGGGAAATCTTTATCTGTGGCCGGAATGGTATTAATGATCAACTCGCTTACTGGTGTAATCGGAAACTTGCTCGGCGGTGTTTTATTTGATAAATGGGGCGGATATAAATCAATTTTAGTAGGAATTGTGATTACACTTGTATCGATTTTAGGCCTTGTGTTCTTCCACGGCTGGCCGTTATATGTTGTGTGGCTAGCATTAATCGGTTTTGGTTCTGGAATGGTCTTCCCATCGATGTATGCGATGGTTGGTACGGTTTGGCCAGAGGGCGGAAGACGAGCATTTAATGCGATGTATGTTGGACAAAACGTTGGTATTGCGATCGGAACAGCATGTGGTGGATTAGTTGCATCGTATCGTTTTGATTATATTTTCTTAGCAAACTTTATTTTATATTTTGTTTTCTTCTTAATTGCTTTTATTGGATTCCGTGGTATGGAAGACAAGAAAGAGCCAGGAGTGCAAAAAGAAGTCGAAACGAAAAAAGGTTGGTCGCTTACACCTGGATTCAAAGCACTTCTTATCGTATGTGTAGCATATGCTTTATGCTGGGTTACATACGTACAGTGGCAAGGAGCGATTGCAACACATATGCAAGAATTAAATATTAGTCTTCGTCACTATAGTTTATTATGGACGATAAACGGAGCGATGATTGTTTGTGCGCAGCCGCTAGTTAGTATGTTAATTCGCTGGATGAAGCGTTCGTTAAAACAACAAATTATGATTGGGATCTTCATTTTTGCGGCGTCATTCGTTGTGTTAAGTCAAGCGCAGCAATTTACGATGTTCCTCGTTGCGATGGTAACTTTAACAATTGGTGAGTTATTTGTTTGGCCGGCGGTTCCGACGATTGCAAATATACTTGCGCCAAAAGATAAGTTAGGGTTTTATCAAGGCGTTGTAAATAGTGCGGCGACTGTAGGGAAAATGTTCGGGCCAGTCGTTGGCGGAGCGATTGTTGATTTATACAATATGGAAGTATTGTTTATAGCAATCATGGTAATGCTTGTAGTAGCGCTTATTGCAACGAGCATGTATGATAAACGAGTAAAAGTAGAAGAAACAGTTGAAGAAAAAATTGCAGTTTAGTTTGACGGAACATGTTCACATGTTTTAGAATATATTTAAATAAAATAACCTTTGGAACAAGGGAGATAGCTCGGCTGTCCTAAGACGAATTCGTTAGTTATTAAAAGTAACGATTAACCGAGAAGCCCCGCTTTAAGTAAGCTCTTTAGAGAGACTAGGCGGATGGTAGTTCATATTTTCACTCATATTTGTAATAACAGTGAGAAGGAGTAGTAGTAATAGAAGCTGGTTTAGAGAGTTGACGGTCGGTGCAAGTCAATCCACGTTTCGTTATGAACTCGCCTTTGAGTTGCAGTTGTGAAACTAATAGTAGCAATTGCCGTTAATCCACGTTACGGATCTAAGCGAATGTATATTTTTTGTACATTAATTTAGGGTGGTACCGCGGGAATCTATAACCTCTCGTCCCTTTCTAGGGATGAGAGGTTTTTTGTATTTTGGGCGGTGAAAATAAATAGAATTTCAAGGAGGGTATCTCATGAGCTTTAATCATCAAGAAGTTGAGAAGAAGTGGCAAGGGTACTGGGAAGAGAATAAAACATTCCGTACGCCAGATGAGACAGAAAAACCAAAATTTTATGCACTAGATATGTTCCCATATCCATCAGGTGCAGGCCTACACGTAGGACATCCAGAAGGTTATACAGCGACAGATATTTTATCTCGTATGAAGCGTATGCAAGGATATAACGTTCTTCATCCAATGGGATGGGATGCATTCGGTCTTCCAGCAGAGCAATATGCACTTGATACTGGAAACAGCCCAGCAGAATTTACAGAGCATAATATTAATACGTTCCGTAACCAAATTAAAGCATTAGGTTTCTCTTATGATTGGGACCGTGAAGTAAATACAACAGATCCAAACTACTACAAGTGGACACAATGGATCTTCCTACAACTATTTGAAAAAGGCTTAGCTTACGTTGATGAAGTACCTGTAAACTGGTGCCCAGCACTTGGTACAGTACTTGCAAACGAAGAAATCATTGATGGTAAGAGTGAGCGCGGTGGACATCCAGTTGAGCGTCGTCCGATGAGACAGTGGATGTTAAAAATTACAGCTTATGGAGATCGTCTATTAGAAGATCTAGATGAGCTTGATTGGCCAGAAAGCTTAAAAGATATGCAACGTAACTGGATCGGTCGTTCTGAAGGTGCAGAAGTACACTTCAACATCGATGGTACAGACGAGAAATTCACAGTTTTCACAACGCGCCCTGATACACTATTTGGTGCAAGCTACTGTGTACTTGCTCCAGAGCATGCGCTTGTTGCAGACATTACAACAGCTGAGCAAAAAGAAGCGGTAGAAGCTTACATTAATTCTGTAAAAATGAAGAGTGATTTAGAACGTACAGAACTTGCGAAAGAAAAAACTGGCGTATTCACTGGTGCTTACGCAGTTAACCCAGTAAATGGTGAGAAATTGCCAATCTGGATCGCTGATTACGTTCTTGCAACTTACGGAACAGGTGCTGTAATGGCAGTTCCAGCGCATGATGAGCGTGACTATGAATTCGCATCAACATTCAATCTTCCAATGAAGGAAGTTGTAAAAGGCGGAGACATTACGAAAGAAGCATACACAGGTGATGGTGCACACGTAAACTCAGCATTCCTTGATGGCTTAAATAAAGAAGAAGCAATCGCAAAAATGATTGAATGGCTTGAAGTAACGAGCGCAGGAAATCAAAAAGTAACATACCGTCTACGTGACTGGTTATTCAGCCGTCAACGTTACTGGGGTGAGCCAATTCCAGTAATTCACTGGGAAGATGGCACAATGACAGCTGTGAAAGAAGAAGAATTACCATTAGTTCTTCCGAAAACAGAAAATATTCGTCCTTCAGGTACAGGTGAATCACCACTTGCTAACATTGACGAGTGGGTAAATGTTGTTGATCCTGAAACTGGTAAAAAAGGTCGTCGTGAAACGAACACGATGCCACAATGGGCTGGTAGCTGCTGGTATTACCTACGTTACATCGATCCAAACAATAGCGAAGCACTTGTAGACCCTGAAAAAGTAAAACAATGGCTTCCAGTTGATATTTATATTGGCGGAGCGGAGCACGCTGTACTTCACTTACTATATGCTCGTTTCTGGCATAAAGTATTATACGATATCGGTGTAGTTCCAACGAAAGAGCCGTTCCAACAATTATTCAACCAAGGTATGATTCTAGGTGAAAACAACGAGAAAATGAGTAAATCAAAAGGTAACGTTGTAAACCCTGATGATATCGTAGCAAGCCATGGTGCAGATACACTTCGTCTATACGAAATGTTCATGGGACCATTAGATGCTTCAATCGCTTGGTCTGAAAATGGTCTTGACGGAGCTCGTCGTTTCCTAGACCGCGTATGGCGCCTATTCGTTCAAGAGAACGGTGAATTAAGTGAGAAAATTACTGATGCACCAAATAAAGAGCTTGAAAAAGCTTACCACCAAACAGTGAAGAAAGTAACAGAAGACTATGCAGAGCTTCGCTTCAACACAGCGATTTCTCAAATGATGGTATTCATCAACGATGCATACAAAGCTGAAACACTTCCGAAAGAATATGTAGAAGGTTTCGTAAAAATGATTGCACCAGTTGCACCTCACATCGGGGAAGAACTATGGAGCAAACTTGGTTACAATGAAACAATCACATATGCAAGCTGGCCAACATTTGATGAGTCTAAACTTGTAGAAGATGAAGTTGAAATCGTTGTTCAAGTTATGGGTAAAGTTCGCGCAAAACTAACAATGAGTAAAGACGCATCTAAAGATGAAATGGAAAAACTTGCACTTGAAGCAATTCAAGACCAAATCGAAGGGAAAACAGTTCGTAAAGTAATTGTTGTTCCTGGAAAACTTGTTAACGTTGTTGCAAACTAATGAATGAAAGAAAAGCTCAGAGCATTTATGCTCTGAGCTTTTTTATGTAGAAAATAATCTCAGGATCACCTTCATCTAAGTTTTCGATCATTCCACTGCGTATAAAACCATTTGCGTTAAATACTTTCTGCATACTTTCATTCGATTCGTTCGTTGAAGAAAAGATTTTTTGAGTAGGAGAATGACTTAACATATATGAGATTAACGAGCTTGCATAGCCTCGCCTTCTTTTAGTTGGCGAAACAATGATTAATGAGAGGAAAATACAACCAAAGAAATTTGTATCGTATGTTAGAAAACCGGAAATAGAATTATCTTCTTTTACAATGATGCAGCGGCCCTCATCAATAGTGTGCTTAATGTAATTTCGTCTACTATCGTTTCCAATTACGTCAATATCTATATGTACGATTGAATCTAAATCATTGATAGAAGCTTTTGTTACGTTCTTCAATAGAAATACCTCCTAGAAAAAATATTCAGTAAATTAATTTTATCATGAATGAAGAAAAAGGAGCGGAATTCCAATACAGACAAACACCTATTTTTCTATAGGAAATATGATAAAAAAGGTAGGCTAAATTGAGTAGAAGAGGTGAAAGGAATGAAAGGGATGGACAATAATGCACCACACGGCTTTTTCGGAGGTGGATCGGATAGTTATGAACAAATGATGTTAATGGGAGGAGCAGGTCAACAAGGATATGGCGGAATTCCGAGCTGGATGGGCGGAGCAGGTCACCAACAAGGATACGGTGAAATTCCGAGCTGGATGGGTGGAGCAGCAGGAGGATCTCCAACATCGGTAGCTGGCATGCAAACTGGAATGCCTACATTAATGGGAGGATTTTCGACATCAGGGGCTGGAATGCCTACAGTAACAGGAGGATTTCCGACATCAGTAGCTGGCGTACAGACAGGAATTCCAGTAGGAGTACCAACTACATTTCCTTCTTTCGTTGGAGGAGTGCAGACAGGATTTCCGGTACCGGGAGTAGGTGTTGTAGCAGGCGGAGTAGGTGGTTATCCGCAAGGTGTTCACGGTCACCATGTACATCACCATCACCAAGGACAACATGGCCACCATGTACATCATCACCACCAAGGCCATCAAGGCCATCATGTACATCATCATCACCAAGGTCACCAAGGTCACCAAGGCCATCATGGTCATCATCATCACCAAGGCCAGCATGGACACCATGGTCATCACCACCATCAAGGACATCAGGGGCAACAAGTACATCACCATGGACACCATCATATACATCCGCAGGCTGTTCTTTATCAAACGCATCAAGGCCATCATGGTCACCACCACCACCAAGGCCAGCACGGCCACCATGGTCACCACCATGGTCACCACCAAGGGCACCAAGGGCACCAAGGGCACCAAGGGCACCACGGTCATCAAGGTCACCAAGGTCATCAAGGTCATCAAGGCCAACACGGTCACCAAGGTCAACAGCACCAACAATATCAACAGTATCAACAATATCAACAACAATCTTCTCCTTGGACAGGTGGAGTTGGAGCAGGAGGAGCAGGGGCAGCAGCAGGAGCAGCTAGTATTGGTGGAGCAGCAGGGCACGCTGGACACGTGGGTCATTAACGAGTCAAAGGAAAAAAGACATAATAAAAAACTGCTAGGAAATCCTAGCAGTTTTTTTCAGCTTCTTGGCGTTGACGTTCGATTTCAGCACGAAGTTGTGGTTCTGGTGCTTGCCAGCCTTCTGGTTTTAGGATTTTGCCGTCGCCTTCGCGGAATCGAGGTTTTCCATCAGGGAATAATTTTGCCATGTTTGCATTATTTACAATTTCGAATCCTTTATCTGGACGTACGCCCATTTCGGCAAACGTGCCGAATGCAAAGTAAATAAGGTCAATCAGTGCATCGTATTGATCTTCAACAGTCGTTGCTTCTAGAAACTCTTCTAGCTCTTCTTGCATAAAACTTGCACGGATTTTTGCACGTTCTTCTGTTAATTTTGTTGGAGTATTTGTCACGGGATGTCCGAATACTTCGTGCATTTTTGCAACAAGTTCGTATCCTTTATCTAAACCTTTTTCGTTTGTCATGTTGTTTCATCCTTTCTCGCTTAGTGCCGAATCCCATTGTAACATAAGGTGATTATGAAATGAAAAGGGACTGTCTAAAAGTTTCATCTTTTAGTTAAGATAGCGATAGTAAAAGACTATATCGATTTAAGGATAAAATATGACATAACCTGTTAATAAAAGAAAGCCATCCCGGAATACTTTTGGGACGGCCCTGCTCGTTATTTTTCTTCTTTTATAAAAACGGATAAAATAAGGTCGATGCCAAACATACCAACGAGCAACATTGGTATAACGACAAGTAAATAACGTGTGAAGGAAACATTTTTTAAGTATGTATGAGCAAATAAAAAGACGCCGAGAAATAAAATACCATTTAAAATAGGCTTTACTAATTTTTTAGACATAAGCTCCCCCGTAAATATCTTCTCTCTCTTTGGTAATAAAAAACTCCTCTCTCCGTTGTATCATGCTGGAGAGAGGAGTTCAATCATTTCTCATTCAATTACACCAGAATTTGTAATGTCAACGGTGTACTTTACTTTAATTGGCACATCTTTGTACATTTTTCGCCACTCTTCTAATTTAAATGGGCGATAATGTTGTCTATATTTTGCTCCAAGTCCAAGGGGATCAACATTTAGAGATTTAAACTGTTTAATTAGTTTTGTAGCTTTCGCATCTAATTGTTTTTCGACCGACTTAGCTATTTTTGTTGTATTTTTTTTGTTTTCTAAATTAAATTTTCTAGAGAGCTCCTGAATACGAGCTTCCACCTTTACATGAATATAGAAAGAAGGTTTCCCATTTTTTATGTTTACCTCGTAGGTAGGAACGGAACGAATGTTATTAATCATTGCATAGCCAGGATTGGTTTTAAATTCATGTGAGTCCAAGCGGTGCTTTTCTAGCAGTCCTTTGAAAACAAACATATCGTGGTACTTAATTGTTCCGACTAACTTATCCTTTTTCAAGAGACCGATACCAATAATCTTTATTTTATCTCCATGTTTTTTTAGGATAGGCATATAGGAATCTTGTCCTTCACGGTAGTACCTGAAGGCGCCTAAATACAAATTGTCAGTTGGCAAAGGGCCAGTGTCCATATTATGTTCTAACATTTTTTTTATATAAATCGCAACATTGTAAGATGTACTATATTTTCCTTTAAATAGTTCAGTACCATTGCCTTCTAATAGTCCAACATACAGCGAGTTACCAATATTCACATCACGAATTAATGTGTCAAAGGAGTTGGATAATCCTTTTTTAGCAATTTTTGTTGTGAATAAGGCAACACGCATTTGACCGCTTGCGAACGGTTGCGAAGATTCTAAAGATGTATCTGCCTTTACTTGTTTTACTGCGTTTCCTGTGCCTTCATAAACTTGAACTTTATTTCCCTTTTTTTGTATGGGGCAAACGAATGTAACCTTTACTTTATTATCTTTTGCTGTATCGAAGACAGTTCCTTGAATGAGTTGAACATCATCAATAATATTTTTTTGTAAGCAACCAGCTAGACTGAAGATACTGATGCAAACAAGAAGTATTAATTTTCTTTTGGTTTTTTCCATTTTCTTTTCACCCACACAATAATAAATAGAATTGGGATGTATACATATATAAGCCAAAAACTAACTTTAGATATATTGCTAATAAAATCATTAATATCATGCCTGTTCGTTAAAAGTTGTGAAACAACTAAAGTGATAAGCATAAATGCGATTAAAATACCTCGTTGCTTCACACGAAAGATTTCATGCGTTCCTCTAGTTGCAGCCCATAAAGGTAGGATAAAGCTGGTAATAATAACGAGAGCATAACCGGAAATAGCAATATACTCAAGTCGCTCTATAAAAGGAAGCTTAATAACTTGTGTCATGGACAGCTGAGACCAAATAGTTTTGAGTAATTGTTTTTCGCTAAAGAATGTAAAAGCGAGAATGGTACTAAACAAATATAGAATATTGGAAAATAATGCCCCATATTGCGCAAATTTATGGGATTTCTCTGGTTCTTTAACAAATGGATAAATCATAAGGAAAATTTCAAATCCTGTCATGCTATAAATAGATAGTTGAGCTGCTTTCAAAATATCTGTAAAAGAATGTGAAAATATTGGAAGTAAGTTATCCCAATGTGAGAATTTCAAAATGAAAAGACTTAGAAAGAGATAACCTAGTGTTCCACCAACGGAAATAACACAAATTCCTGCAATGACGCGGAATCCTGATGAAATAATGTAATAACTTATTAAACACATAAAGAATGTGAGCATCCAGGTGGATGCACTAGGAAACATCCATACTTGAATAATTTCGACATATGTTCTAACAACAGAAATGCTTACAATAAAAAAATAAGCCATAAAAATGATATTAATACCATTTCCGATCCATTTTCCAAAAAGTTGTTTGTGTAAATCAATTAAGTTTCCCTCTACATTTTTCAATGAATAATACATCATCCAGATGAGAATATGAATGATGATTCCTGTGAGGAGAACTCCTATCCAGCCGTCGTATCCAGCAGATTTTGCAATAATCCGAGCGAAACCGAGAACCCCGGCACCAAACTGTGCACTGTGAATTAAGAAGAAAACAAAGATAGGAGATATTTGATATTTCTCTTGAACTTTACTCATCAATGCACCTCATTCCTTATTCATCAAAATCCGATCGATGTTTTGTTGAAATTCCTTTCGCTGCTTTTTTTACATGTTGTGGCCTTGCTTGTACATCCCTTGTATCAATCATTGTTAAGGGAAAACGAATCCAAGAATCTTTAACAGATTGTTGTCTCGTTGGATAAAACAAAGCGTATGGTTTACGTAAGGAAGTAAGTCTAAATAGATGGGTAAATAAAAAGATAAATCCAAGAGAGATGCCGAAGAGTCCTCCTATTTCTGCGAATGCTAGAAATGGAAAACGTAGTAATCGAACGGCATTACCCATTTTATAAATAGGTGTAATAAAGGAAGCGAGTGCTGATAATGCAACGATAATTAATAAAATGTTACTCGTTAAACCAGCTTGTACAGATGCCTGCCCGATTACGATACCGCCTACAATACCGAGCGTTTGACCAACTTTCATCGGCAACCTCGCGCCAGCTTCTCTCAGTAAGTCGATTGCAAGTTCTAAAAAGAGTGCCTCAATTAAAGGTGGGAATGGTACTTGTGCCCTTGATAAAATCAAAGTTTCAAGTAAATCACTTGGAATGAGCTCATAATGATAATTTAAAACTGCAACGTATAACGGTGTAGCACAGATTGAAAATAGAACAGCGATAAGACGTAAAATGCGTGAAAATGTAGCGTATAGCCAAGAGACGTTATAGTCTTCTGGTGAAATGAAAAAATCAAAATAGGATACAGGTGTTAGTAGAACACTTGGAGAACCATCCACAAAAATAGCGATTTTTCCATCAATTAGTGCTTTTGTAACTCTATCAGTACGTTCTGTATTGATATAGAGAGGGAAAATCGACTTTTCACCCATTAATTCTTGTATATAAGCACTATCATTAATTTGATCATACTCAAGAGCACGTAATGATTCCTCGAGAAAATCTACATTATCTTTTTCAGCGAGGTTGTCTAAATACATCATGACAACTTTTGTTTTGGAAAACTCACCGACAATCATTTCTTTTGTTTGTAAATCTAAAACAGGAAGACGTTTTCGTACTAAATTAATATTCGTATCAATAGCTTCTACAAAGCCTTCTTGTGGACCGATAACTGTTGATTCATTTAATGGAGGGCTTGGTGCCCGGTAAGTATCAATTGCAATGTTTGCAAGCATACACTTTTGATCTTGCTGATTTACTTGAACAATCGCATGCCCCTTTAAAACCATGTCCTCAATTTTTTGTAAATCGTTCGTAATTGTAATACCGCTCATTGGAATATGTTCTTTCAATTCTTCTAGTGAAGCTTTAGGTCGTTCTAAAAGAGTAGGCATTAGATACTTTTGTAATTTCTCTCCATCAAGCGAAGGACGATAGTAAGAAATCCAATAAGGCATCGTTTCATCGTCAGATGTGTGATAATTAACAAAATCACTAGAATTTTTAAGCTTCGCTATTAAATCTTGTAGAGAATGAATGCGGTCTTTTTCTGGTTTTGAAAAATCATAAATACTATTACTTCCAGAGCTTTGCTGTTGATCTTGAGTAGAGTTGTTTTGCTTAGAATGTTGCTGTTTATCCTGGGATGAGTTATTTTGCTCAGCATTTTGCTGCTTATTTTGAGAAGATTCGTCTTGTTGAGCACTTTGTTGCTGATTCTGATCCGAATCGTCTTGTTGAGCATTTTGTTGTTGCTGTTGATCCTGATCGGAGTCATTTTGTTTAGAGTGTTGCTGTTGATCCTGATCGGAGTCGTTTTGTTTAGAGTGTTGCTGTTGATCCTGATCGGAGTCGTTTTGTTTAGAGTGTTGCTGTTGATCCTGATCTGAGTCGTTTTGTTTAGAGTGTTGCTGTTGATCCTGATCTGAGTCGTTTTGTTTAGCATTTTGCTGTTGATCCTGATCTGAGTCGTTTTGTTTAGAGTGTTGCTGTTGATTCTGATCCGAGTCGTTTTGTTTAGCATTTTGCTGTTGATTCTGATCTGAGTCGTTTTGTTTAGAGTGTTGCTGTTGATGTTGATCCGAGTCGTCTTGTTTAGAGTGTTGCTGTTGATTCTCATCTGAGTCGTTTTGTTTAGAGTATTGTTGTTGATGTTGATCCGAGTCGTTTTGTTTAGCATTTTGCTGTTGATTCTGATCTGAGTCGTTTTGTTTAGAGTATTGTTGTTGATGTTGATCCGAGTCGTTTTGTTTAGCATTTTGCTGTTGATTCTGATCTGAGTCGTTTTGTTTAGCATTTTGCTGTTGATTCTGATCTGAGTCGTTTTGTTTAGCATTTTGTTGTTGATGTTGATCTGAATTATTTTGCTTAGGATGTTGTTGCTGATCCTGGTCTGAGTCACCTTGTTTAGAATTTTGTTGCTGATCCTGAGAAGACTCCTTGTGTTCCTCCTTTTTTTGCTCACCATTGTTACCTTTATTATGTTTCATACCTCTAGCCGGTTTTTGGTTATCATTCTCTTGACTATCAGGCTGTTGCTCCGAATTATCTGTTTCGCTTTTCTCTGTTGCATTTGATTTTTTTTTCTTACGTAGCCAATTCCAAATCATCTGTATGACCTCTTTAATTGTGTAATATAGTGCTATTTTGTGGCTAATTTTGTATATTATTCATTTATTTATGAAAAGAAGGAGGAGATTGGTTTGCATAGAAAAAATCCTTTAGTAAGCAGTACATACTATGACGGGAAGAGGGCGAGTCTGTGCAATTTGTAAAAAAAGAGAAGTTTGTTTTAAAGGAGTTTACATTTGAAAATGGTAGGGTAATTCCTGTTCAAATGGGATATGAGACGTATGGCACTTTAAATAGAGAAAGGTCAAATGCGATTTTGGTTTGTCATTATTTTAGTGCAACTAGTCACGCGGCAGGAAAATACACAGCGCATGATGAGGAGTCTGGGTGGTGGGATGGTTTAATTGGACCGGGAAAAGCAGTTGATACAAATAAATACTATGTTATATGCACTGATAATCTTTGTAATGTGCAGGTGAAGAACCCTTATGTAATTACAACGGGACCGAAATCAATTGATCCGAAAACTGGAGATGAATATGCGATGGATTTTCCGGTTTTTACATTTCTTGATGTAGCTCGTATGCAATATGAGTTAATAAAAGATATGGGAATCGTAAGGTTACATGCTGTAATGGGACCGTCGGCTGGTGGGATGATTGCGCAGCAATGGGCTGTTCATTATCCTCATATGGTAGAGAGGATGATTGGTGTTATTACGAACCCGCAAAATCCAATTATTACGTCGGTAAATGTAGCGCAAAATGCGATTGAGGCTATTCAATTGGATCCAAGTTGGAAGGGCGGAAAATATGGAGAAGAGCAGCCAATGAAGGGGCTTCATTTAGCAAATAGAATGATGTTTATGAACGCATTTGACGAGCACTTTTATGAAATAACATTTCCTCGTAATAGTATAGAGATAGAACCTTATGAAAAATTTTCTGCATTAACATCATTTGAGAAAGAAATAAATAAGGTGACATATAGAAGTATAGAGTTAGTAGATGCAAATTCGTGGATGTACACGGCGAAAGCAGTTTTATTACATGATATTGCGCATGGATTTTCGTCTTTAGAAGAGGCTCTTTCTAACATAGAAGCAAATGTCCTTATGATTCCATGTCAACAAGATTTACTTCAGCCGTCTCGCTATAATTATAAAATGGTAGACATTTTGCAAAAACAAGGGAAATATGCGGAAGTGTATGAGATAGAAAGTATAAATGGGCATATGGCGGGAGCATTTGATATTCATTTATTTGAAAGGAAAGTTTATGAATTTTTAAATCGGAAAGTATCTAGTTTTGTGTAGAAAATAAACGGTGTGAAAAGGTGCAATGTATGTAGTAGGCACCTTTTTTTACATGATTTGTAGACGGAAAATATATGTGGCAATTGCTATACCGAAGAACGCTATACTAAGTAATAGAAATAAGAATGATATTTCTTGTGGCGATTTTATTTTTTTATTATTTTTCATACTAAGAGCAATAATTGCAGCGATTAAGAAAATGATGCCCGTAATGAAAAGAAAAAGTGTCATTTTCATTGGCTCCTTTCATAAAACAAGTATATTGAGGATACAATGCACGAGTTATGTTTGTAAAGAATAAATTTTGCGGGAAAATTGAGAAATAAATTTTCCATTCTTTGCGTTCTTTCTTTCGCATGCTAAAATTGATTAGACATGCTTGTTGAAGGAAGAGACTAAAGGTTTTATTGTATATAAGGAGGAACGACATATGACAGAAGTTAAAACAATTACTACAGAAGAAGTACAAGAGCGTTTAGAAAATGGAGAAACATTATTTTTAGTAGACGTAAGGGAAGATGAAGAAGTAGCAGCAGGGAAAATTCCAGAAGCTGTACATATTAAAATGGGTGATATCCCAAATAAAGTGGATTTCTTTGATAAAGAGAATGAATATATCTTTATTTGTCGTTCGGGAATGCGCAGTGAAAATGTATGTCATTATTTAAATGAGCAAGGATTTAAAACAATGAACATGGTTGGCGGTATGCTTCAATATGAAGGTGAAACGAAATAAGTAGTTAAAAAAACTTGAAACGAGTCTGTTTCAAGTTTTTTTCTTTTGCATACAGTGTACAAAAGGGGGATAGGTAAATGGGGATTAACTTGCGGAAAGTAAAAATTATTAATAATACAGGAGCTGTTAATGTTGGTGACTGTTATGATATCTCACCTTTAGCTGTAGCAAAAATATATGCAGGTGCTGGAGGGTCGAGTGCGGCTATTTTTTTAAATGGGAAAAGACAGCCAGAAGCGGTGATTCGAACATCAGTGTTTCTTCCGCCATTAGCAACGAGTACACGTACATTAGGTTCATAGAGGAAAGGTAGAGTGTAATTATGCCTGCTCATATAAAAGAATTTGTTATTGTGAATAACACTGGGAATATATTTACCGGTGATAATTTAAGTGATACGTCTTTTACTGCTACGAAATCGTACAGTGGTTCAATGGGGTGTACTTGGATCGACGTTGTTACAGTAATAGGGACGGAGACCAAGCTTTGTTTGCAGCCGGGAGATTCGGTGACGACAACATATACAAGAGGTACTCCTGCTGGTACTGTAACAGGAACAAATATGGGGCAAAGTGTAAATACATCGAGTATAGCACAAGCTGTTCCTAATACAGATAATATGGATTCAATTGCTGGACTCCCTTAAGGAATTAAGGGAGTTTTTATTATTTAAAATAAAAATAGTCTTGGAGATTATTTTTGTAAATACATATTAAGAAGAGGTTTGTTTCATGTAAAAAAGATGGTGTGTAGGTGGTGAAAGTATGAAAGAGCGCGATAAACAAAATTCATTAAACTCTAATTTCAGAATCTCGCCAAATCTTATTGGACCTACTTTTCCTCCCGTTCCAACGGGATTTACTGGTATTGGGATTACTGGTCCAACCGGTCCACAAGGTCCGACTGGCCCACAAGGACCAAGAGGAATTCAAGGTCCGATGGGGGAGATGGGCCCAACAGGACCTCAAGGTGTGCAAGGAATTCAAGGACCAGTTGGACAAATGGGGGCAACAGGACCAGAAGGACAGCAAGGGCCACAAGGAGTAAGGGGACCACAAGGAGAAACAGGAGCGACAGGATCTCAAGGAGTGCAAGGGTTACAAGGTCCGATTGGTCCAACTGGAGCGACTGGAGCACAAGGAATACAGGGAATACAAGGATTACAGGGGCCGATTGGAGCTACTGGACCAGAAGGAACGCAAGGAATTCAAGGTATGCAAGGAGTACCGGGAGCAACTGGTCCACAAGGAATACAAGGAATACAAGGAGCGCAAGGGATACAAGGCGCACAAGGACCGAGTGGAAATACGGGAGCAACAGGAGTAACTGGTCAAGGGATTACAGGCCCGACTGGAATAACAGGCCCAACAGGGATAACTGGACCATCAGGAGGACCTCCAGGTCCAACTGGCCCGACTGGAGCAACAGGTCCAGGGGGCGGACCGAGTGGAAGTACAGGGGCGACTGGAGCAACAGGAAATACAGGGGCAACAGGAAGTACAGGGGTAACAGGAGCAACGGGAACTACTGGTCCGGCTGGGAGCACAGGAGCACAGGGCTTGCAAGGAATACAAGGGATACAAGGTCCAATTGGGCCAACAGGTCCAGAAGGTCCGCAAGGAATACAAGGTATTCCTGGTCCGACGGGCGTAACTGGTGAACAAGGAATACAGGGAGTTCAGGGAATTCAAGGGATAACGGGAGCAACCGGAGATCAAGGTCCACAAGGTATACAGGGAGCTATAGGGCCTCAAGGTGTAACAGGAGCAACCGGAGATCAAGGTCCACAAGGTATACAAGGAGTACCGGGTCCATCAGGAGCAACGGGACCACAAGGAGTTCAAGGGATACAAGGTCCGATGGGTGAGATAGGACCAACAGGTCCAGAAGGGCCAGAAGGACTTCAGGGTCCGCAAGGGATACAAGGAGTGCCAGGACCAGCTGGAGCAACAGGTCCAGAGGGCCCACAAGGAATACAGGGAATTCAAGGGCAAGTAGGAGCAACGGGTCCAGAAGGTCCACAAGGAATACAGGGAATACAAGGGATTCAAGGTGTAACGGGAGCAACAGGAGCACAAGGAGCAACTGGAATTCAAGGCGTTCAAGGGAACATAGGAGCGACAGGTCCAGAGGGCCCGCAAGGTGTTCAAGGTGCACAAGGAGCGATTGGCCCAACAGGTCCGATGGGTCCACAAGGAGTTCAGGGAGTACAAGGAATTCAAGGAGCAACGGGTGCTCAAGGAGTGCAAGGTCCACAAGGAATACAGGGAATTCAAGGTCCAACCGGAGTAACAGGAGATACGGGTGTAACTGGAGCGACAGGGGAAGGAACTACAGGCCCAACTGGAGTAACCGGTCCAACAGGGGTAACTGGTCCTTCTGGAGGACCAGCAGGACCGAGTGGTCCAACGGGGCCATCAGGTCCGACTGGAGTGACAGGTCCATCCGGTGGACCACCTGGACCGACAGGAGCAACCGGTGTGACAGGAGCAACTGGAGATACCGGGGCGACAGGCTCAACTGGAGTGACAGGAGCGACGGGGCAAACGGGAGCAACAGGAGTGACTGGGTTACAAGGTCCACAAGGAATTCAAGGGGTGCAAGGAATCCAAGGTCCAACAGGCCCGCAAGGAGTTCAAGGTCCCCAAGGGATACAAGGAGTAACTGGAGCGACAGGAGATCAAGGTCCACAGGGAATCCAAGGTCCACAAGGAATTCAAGGTCCAACAGGTCCACAAGGAATTCAAGGGGAACAAGGTCCCCAAGGGATACAAGGAGCAACCGGAGCCACTGGAGCACAAGGTCCACAGGGAATTCAAGGAATACAGGGAGTGCAGGGCCCGACCGGTCCACAAGGCCCAACAGGAATTCAAGGTGTTCAAGGCGACATAGGTCCAACCGGTCCACAAGGTGTGCAAGGTTTACAAGGTCCACAAGGTCCAACCGGTGACACGGGAGCAACCGGAGCACAAGGCCCGCAAGGAATTCAAGGTCCAACCGGAAGTACGGGTCCAACAGGAGAGACAGGTCCACAAGGAATTCAAGGTCCGCAGGGAATCCAGGGTTCCCAAGGTCCAACGGGAGTCACTGGAGCAACAGGTTCTCAAGGTCCAACCGGAAGTACGGGTCCAACCGGTTCGCAAGGAATCCAAGGTCCAACAGGCCCAACAGGAGCTGGCGCAACCGGGGCCACTGGCGCAACGGGTGTGACTGGAGTTAGTACAACTGCAACGTATGCATTTGCGAATAATACATCAGGAACCGCTATTTCCGTTTTATTAGGTGGTACGAACGTACCATTACCAAACAATCAAAATATTGGCCCAGGAATAACCGTTAGTGGTGGAAATACTGTATTTACAGTTGCGAATGCAGGAAACTATTATATAGCTTATACAATTAATTTAACGGCAGGATTACTTGTAAGTTCTCGTATAACTGTAAATGGTAGTCCGCTTGCGGGAACGATAAATGCTCCGACAGTGGCTACTGGTTCATTTAGCGCACCGATCATTGCTAATTTGCCTGCGGGAGCTGCTATTAGTCTGCAGTTATTTGGATTAGTTGCAATAGCTACATTATCTACGACAACGCCAGGAGCTACTCTAACGATTATTAGATTAAGTTAATAAGAAGAAAACCTTGGAGCTTTTACGCTTCAAGGTTTTTTATCTCATTATTTGTATGTAGTCTCATTGCTTAGGAAAGTTTTACTTTATTCACATGAGCAAAAACATCGCAGTTCGAAAATATATTATAATAGAATGAAAAGAGAGAAATTTGGCAGAAAAGGAGGGTGGCGATGCAGGAGATGGTTAAAGATTTTTTTGGACGCCCACTTCAAGATTTGCGCATATCTGTCATTGATCGTTGCAATTTTAGATGTACATATTGTATGCCAGCGGAAGTGTTTGGGCCAGATTATGCTTTTTTAAAAGATGAGTTTTTACTGACGTTTGATGAAATTGAGCGTTTGGCAAAATTATTTGTTAGTATCGGTGTACGAAAAATTAGACTTACTGGTGGCGAGCCACTACTTCGTAAAGATTTAACAAAACTTATTGCACGTCTCGTGAAAATTGATGGGTTAGTAGATATAGGATTAACGACAAATGCGATTCATTTAACAAAGCAAGCAAAAGCATTAAAGGAAGCTGGATTACATAGAGTAAATGTTAGTTTGGATGCAATAGATGACGATGTATTTAAGGACATTAATGGCCGGAATATCAATACGAAACCTGTTATAAAGGGAATTATGGCTGCAAAAGAGGCCGGGCTTGATGTAAAGGTAAATATGGTTGTGAAAAAAGGGATGAACGACCATCAAGTACTTCCGATGGCTGCGTATTTTAAAGAGCAAGGAATCGCGCTTAGGTTTATTGAGTTTATGGATGTTGGTAGTACAAATGGATGGAACTTTGATCAAGTCGTTACAAAGCGAGAATTAATCGAAATGATTCATAGCGTGTATCCGCTTGAGCCAGCTGAAGCGCATTATTTCGGTGAAGTTGCGAAGCGATATCGTTACGTTGGAACAAATGTCGAAGTCGGTTTTATTACTTCTGTTTCTGAGTCATTTTGTTCCTCTTGTACGAGAGCGAGAATTTCGGCAGATGGAAAGTTTTATACTTGCTTATTTGCCACAGAAGGATTGGATGTAAGGGAACTTCTTAGAGGAAATCTTTCGGATGATGAGTTAGTAAGTGTTATACAAGATGTATGGATGAATAGAAAAGATAGGTATTCAGATGAACGGACAGAAGAAAGTGCAAAGAATCGTCCGAAAATTGAAATGTCTTATATAGGAGGATAAGGAAGGGGGCTATCGTATGCAGGAGCGATATTCAAGACAAATATTATTTTCTGGTGTTGGAGAAGAGGGACAGAGAAAAATTAGAGAGAAGCATGTGCTTATTATCGGCGCTGGTGCTCTCGGTGCAGCGAATGCAGAGGCGATTGTTAGAGCAGGTGTTGGAAAAATAACAATTGCGGATCGTGATTATGTAGAATGGAGCAATTTACAAAGGCAACAATTATATACAGAAGAAGATGCAAAGCAGTATAAACCGAAGGCGGTAGCAGCGGCAGAACATTTACAAGCGATTAATTCTGAGGTGGAAATAAATCCGGTTGTAACTGATGTAACAGTGCAAGAAATGGAAGAGCTAGTGAATGATGTAGATTTAATATTAGATGCGACAGATAATTTTGAAACGCGTCTTCTTATTAATGATATTTCACAAAAGTATAATATTCCGTGGATATATGGTGGTTGTGTCGGAAGCTACGGAGTAACGTATACAATTTTACCAGGAAAAACACCGTGTTTCCGCTGTTTAATGGAGCATCCGGCGAGCGGGGCAACATGTGATACTGCCGGTATTATACAGCCGGCAGTGCAATTAGTAGTTGCGCATCAAATAACGGAAGCGCTGAAAATATTAGTAGAAGACTATGGAGCGCTTCGCGAAACGATGTTATCGTTTGATCTTTGGAATAATCAACAGATGGCATTTAAAGTAAATAGGCAGAAAAAAGACACGTGTTTATCTTGCGGAAGATTACGTACATATCCGAGTCTAACATTTGAAGCACAAACGAAAACAGAAGTGTTATGTGGCCGAAATACAGTACAAATTCGTCCAGGTGTGCGGAATGAATTTAATTTAGAGGAAATTAACAAGCGCTTACAAAGAAGTGTGGATGTAAAAGCTACTCCGTATTTATTATCATTTCTCGTAGAGGAATTTCGTTTTGTTTTATTTACAGATGGCAGGGCGTTTATTCATGGGACGAATGATATAAATGTAGCAAAACGTTTATATGCAAGATATATAGGGTGAACCTAAAGAGAAACCCTTTAGGTTCAACAGAGAGAAGGTTAAGACTTTCTCGTATAATCTCCACTTTTTCCACCTGTTTTTTCAAGTAAGTACGTTTCGCCAATAATCATACCTTTATCAACAGCTTTACACATATCGTACACGGTAAGAGCGGTAGCGGAAGCAGCAGTTAAAGCTTCCATTTCAACACCGGTGCTACCTTCTGTTTTAACTTTTACTTCAATAAGTAATCGATATTGTTCTTCGGATTGTTTCCAATCGAAAGAAACGTCAACACCTTTTAATAATAAAGGATGGCACATTGGGATAATATCAGAAGTGCGTTTCGCAGCCATAATACCTGCGATTTGCGCAACTGCTAATACGTCACCTTTCCCGATGTCATTGTGAGAGATTTTATCGTAAATTTCTTTTGTAACGACAATGCTAGAGCACGCAATTGCTGTTCGAACGGTTGCCTTTTTGTCGCTTATATCAACCATCTTCGCGCGTCCTTGGTCATTAAAGTGTGTGAATGAAGACATGGAATTCCTCCTTGAAGTAATTTCTATTTAATATATAAAGTTTAATCGAGATAAAAAAAATTGCAAATATGAGGTGAGAAACGATGGTAGAAAAACGAATTCCGATTCAAGTTGCCGAGGCAGTAGAGAGGGTAATGGAATATGCGAAGAATGGTGAAATAGAAGAGATTTCTATTACGGAAAGTTATGGGAGAATTCTTGGGGAGGATGTTGTCTCTGATCATGACGTTCCTCATTTTGATCGTTCTCCTTACGATGGTTTCGCAATTCGAGCAGAAGATACGAAAGAAGCAAATCAAGAGAATTCGATTGAGTTTGAAGTAATAGGAGAAATCGGGGCGGGATCTGTTTTTTTAGATGAAGTAGGCCCTTTTAAAGCAGTTCGTATTATGACGGGAGCAGCTATTCCAGATGATTGTAATGCAGTCGTAATGCTAGAGCTGACGGAAGGTTTTGAGAAGAACGGAAAAGCATATATGAAGTTAAAGCGTCCTTTTAATAGTGGTGACAATGTGTCATTTAAAGGAGAAGATATAAAACAAAATCAAGTTCTCGTTAAGAAAGGTGTTGCAATTAATCCAGGTGTTGCGGCCTTATTAGCGACGTTTGGATATAGTGCTGTGAAAGTTGTGAAACAGCCTGTTGTTGGTATTGTGACGACAGGAAGTGAATTGTTAGAAGTACATGAGTCGTTAGAGCCGGGGAAAATTAGAAATAGCAACTCTTATATGATTGCGGCTCAAATTATGAAAGCCGGAGGAAAAGTTCGTTATTATGGCCAACTTGCCGACGAGTTAGATGCATGTTTTACAGCCGTTCAATCGGCGATGAATGAAGTTGATATTTTAATTACAACAGGCGGTGTGTCGGTAGGAGATTATGACTATTTGCCAGCTATTTATGAGAGATTACAGGCGAATGTACTCTTTAATAAAATAGCGATGAGACCAGGAAGTGTAACGACAGTAGCTGAAGTTGATGGAAAGTTACTTTTCGGTTTATCAGGAAATCCATCAGCTTGCTACGTAGGCTTTGAGTTATTTGTGCATCCGGTTATAAAGACATATTTGTATGCGAAGGAGCCTCACGTATATAGAGCTGATGCTATTTTACAAAAAGATTTTCCAAAGCCAAATCCGTTCACTCGTTTTGTAAGAGCAAAGGTGACAATTGCGGAAGGGGCATTACAAGCAATGCCGGTCGGTTTAGATAAATCGAGTGCGGTATCTTCACTCGCGGATGCAAATGCTTTTATTGTATTGCCTGGAGGAACGAGAGGATTTGAGGCAGGGATGAAAGTGTCAGTATTATTGTTAGAGCACGCCGAGGGATGTGATTGGCCATGGGCAAAGCCCCTTCAATCTTACAAATAGTAGGGTATCAAAATAGTGGGAAAACAACACTTGTTGAGAAAATTGTGTATGCATTAGCTGAACGAAAAATGAAAGTTGCTACCATTAAACATCACGGACACGGAGGTTTTCCAGAAGTAGCGCAAAAAGATAGTGAAAGGCACCGCCAAGCTGGTGCTGTTGTCAGTAGCGTAGAAGGCGCTGGGTTACTTTCACTTTCGTCATTAAGAGAGGAATGGCCTTTGCAAGAAATTATTCGCTTATATGAGTTTTTTGAAGTGGATACAATTTTAATTGAGGGCTATAAAAAAGAGAGCTATCCGAAAGTCGTGTTACTTCGTTCTGAAGAAGACGTTGAACTTTTACATAAAGTAGAAAATATAGTAGCGGTTATTACGTGGCATGATGCTCCGGCAAACTTACGAGAAGAATATAAAGTATTTCATATAACAGAAGAAGAGTTGTATATAGACTGGTTTTTACAAACGGTAAGGAGTACAAAATGACAAATACGTATTATGAAGTAATTGATACAGAAATCTCGATTGAAGAGGTAGCGAAGAAAGTAATTCGCCGTGAATGCGGTGCTGTTACAACATTTATTGGAACGGTTAGAGAGTTTACGAAAGGGCGTCGTACATTATATTTAGAATATGTCGCTTATAAAACGATGGCAGAAAAGATGCTACAGAAAATCGGCTTAGAAGTGAAAGAAAAATGGCCAGGTACACACGTTGCAATTACACATCGCATCGGTACACTGCAGATTTCTGATATAGCGGTTGTTGTTGCTGTTTCAACGCCGCATCGTAAAGCGGCTTATGAGGCGAATGAATATATTATGGAACGCATAAAACAAATTGTTCCGATTTGGAAAAAAGAGTTTTGGGAAGATGGAGACTCTTGGATTGGTGATCAATTAGAAAAAACGCCATATCCGGCTGGAGAGCCTGGGAAGGAGCTATAAGTATGATTCGAGTATTGTTATTTGCGCACTTGCAAGAGGAAGCAGGAACAAGTGAATTACAAATAGAGAAAGAAAATATTACGGTTGCAGAGTTAAAAAATGTTGTCGCGAAAGAATATAATGTAGCAGTGACAGAACCAATTATGGTTGCGATTAATGAAGAATACGCTAATGAAGATGACACGATTCAATCTGGTGATGTTGTTGCACTAATCCCGCCAGTGAGTGGTGGTTAATATTGGATTCCTTAAAACGACTTTCCTACATAGGGAAAGTCGTTTTTTTATGGCAGTTTTGAGAACACTAGTCTATAGAACAAGGAGGGAACTATGAAAAAAATATGTGTAGTTATCACAATGCTATGTGCGGCCTTTTTCTCTTCTCCAAGTGATTCTTTCGCGAAAGAATCAAGAGAACAACTTTTAGAGAGTGCATTATCGAATAGGTACTATTCAGTTGTTAGACAAGTGACAGAAGATCAATATGAATGTGATTCAGTTATAAATATAAAGCGTCTCGGCAAAAAAGATGAGTTCGTTCCTAGATTTGAAGTGACGCTACAATTTCTTACATTTCAAGGGGCGCATAATCCGCCGAATGATAAAGTTACACTTACTTTGGAAGATCATTTAGATCATATAAAAATAAAGAAGGTGGAACGAGAAAAAAATGTCTCTAGTGCAATCGTAGAAAAGGTTTGCGCACGAGCGAAGGAAAAAATGAAAGCACACTCTCATGGTGTAGAGCGGTAATTAATGACATTTTGTAGAGAAAGGTAATGAGCGATGGATATACTTTTAGCGATTTTACCGGCTATATTTTGGGGAAGTATTGTGTTATTTAACGTGAAACTGGGCGGAGGACCGTATAGTCAAACGCTCGGTACGACGCTTGGCGCACTTATTTTCTCGATTGTTGTTTATATTTTTGTGAAGCCAGTACTAACTCCTACTGTTATTGGAGTTGGAATTGTGTCAGGTTTATTTTGGGCGCTTGGTCAGGCGAATCAATTAAAAAGTATTGATTTAATGGGTGTTTCGAGGACGATGCCGATTTCGACAGGACTTCAATTAGTTGCGACGACTTTATTTGGAGTCATCGTATTTCATGAGTGGTCTACGACAATATCAGTCGTTCTTGGCGTGTTGGCGCTCGTTTGTATTATTATCGGTGTTATTTTAACATCGCTTCAAAGTGAAGAAGAAAAGAATGCAGAGCAAGCAGGGAATTTTAAAAGAGGCATTATCATTTTATTAATTTCAACAGTCGGTTATTTAGTTTACGTAGTAGTGATTAGGCTTTTTAACGTAGATGGTTGGTCGGCTTTATTACCACAAGCAGTTGGTATGGTATTAGGGGGCATTTTACTTACGTTTAAACATCATCCATTTAATAAATATGCGATACGAAATATTATTCCAGGATTAATTTGGGCAGCTGGAAATATGTTTTTATTCATTTCGCAGCCGCGTGTCGGAGTCGCAACAAGTTTTTCATTATCGCAAATGGGGATTATTATTTCGACGCTTGGCGGGATTGTTATATTAGGTGAAAAGAAAACGAAACGCCAATTGACGGGGATTGTTGCCGGTATCGTTTTTATTATCGCAGCTGGAATTATGTTAGGTGTTGCGAAAAGCTAAAGGGGGTATTGAAATGTATAGTGATTTAGAAGGAAAAGTCGTCGTTATTACAGGATCAGCAACTGGTCTTGGAAGAGCGATGGGAGTAAGGTTTGCTAAGGAGAAAGCGAAAGTGGTTATTAACTATCGCTCCCGAGAGTCTGAAGCGCATGATGTACTAGAAGAAATTAAAAAGGTAGGCGGAGAAGCGATTGCTGTAAAAGGAGATGTCACGAGTGAATCGGATGTTGCGAATCTCATTCAATCTGCTGTAAGAGAGTTTGGTACGCTCGACGTTATGATTAATAATGCGGGAATAGAAAACGCGGTACCATCTCATGAAATGCCGCTAGAGGATTGGAATAAAGTAATTCATACAAATTTAACAGGTGCTTTTTTAGGAAGCCGTGAAGCGATTAAATATTTTGTGGAAAACGATATTAAAGGATCTGTCATTAATATGTCTAGCGTTCATGAAAAGATTCCGTGGCCATTATTTGTGCACTATGCAGCAAGTAAGGGTGGCATTAAACTGATGACAGAAACGTTAGCGTTAGAATACGCACCGAAAGGTATTCGAGTAAATAATATTGGGCCAGGTGCAATAAATACGCCGATCAATGCAGAAAAGTTTGCTGACCCTAAAAAACGTGCTGACGTAGAAAGTATGATACCGATGGGTTACATTGGAAAACCAGAAGAAATTGCAGCAGTAGCAACTTGGCTTGCTTCGTCAGAGGCGAGCTATGTAACTGGAATTACGCTATTTGCAGATGGCGGAATGACGTTATATCCATCATTTCAAGCTGGGCGTGGGTAATAAAAAGGACAAAGAGTTTGATCTCTTTGTCCTTTTTGCAAAAAAAAATAGCGGCCAGCTATTTTAAAATTAATGATTAATTGTATCTTGAAGAAATTCTGTCGCTTGATGTTCAGAAACATTTTGTACGAGTGCAACTTCGCTAATCATCATTTTTCGTGCATTATCTAGCATTTGTTTTTCGCTCGCATTTAATGCTCTTTCTTTATTACGGCGAAGTAAATCCCGAACAACTTCTGCACTATCTTGCAGATTGCCGTTTTTCATTTTTTCCATATTCATTGTATATCTTTGTTTCCAGGAAAGTGATGTATCTGATTCCCCGTTTTGAAAGTCAATAAGTATATCATCTAACGTACATTTATCTACGATATAACGAATACCTGATTTTTTTAGTTGATCCATAGGAAGCATTACTTGCATATCTTTACTAATGATACGTATCACACAATATTGACGTGTTGTTCCTAATATTTCTTTCTCTTCAATGGCTTCGATGACCCCTGCGCCGTTCATTGGATAAACGATTTTATCACCAATTTGAAACAAATCATCCACCTCCATATGTGGTAACCACTTTTAATGATATCACAAGTTTGTAAAAATGTCAAATTTTATATAATACCATAATATTAATATTTGAGTCAATAAGTAAAAACTCTTTTTTTATATTTTTTTACTTTTACTTATTGATGGTTTTTTAGAAAAATAGTACAGGCGAAGAAAGAAGGCATATCCACTTATTTTTAAGCATAAAATGTAAAATCGCTAATACAATATACCTAAATCCGTTCTTTGCAAAGGAGGGAGAGAAGGTGGGGCGCACAATAAAAATTGATATTACAAATAAAGTGGTAGCTAAATTTAGACCAGATTGTTTGGAATTATATACGAGTAAATTTATGATAGGTAAGTTTTATGTCTATACTGAAGGTAAACAATATGTGTTAGAAGACGGATATATATATGAAGACGGAAAATTTTATCGCATCATAGATACGCACCGTGGCAATAATCAAGCGGCGGAGGGCTGCGATCTAGGATGGTGTTAACATGATTCGTGTAAAAGTGTTTGATGAAAGTCATGAAAAAGACTTAGAAGACGCTGTAAATGTTTTTTTGAAAAAGATTGATGATAGTAACTTTGTAGATATTAAGTACCAAGTTGGTGTTTCCATTAACGATGACGAAAACCAAATTTATTGTTTTTCAGCAATGATCGTTTATAAAGCATAAAAAAGAGCTGGGTGAGCCAGCTCTTTTTTATGCTTTATGTTGGGACAACATGTGTCGGTAATACGTTCATAATAGATTGGGGTGTACCTAATTTCTTTGTCGTTAAAAGAGGCTCCCCTGTTTCATGGTTTTGGGCATCTGTACACATACCAAGGTGATAGCGATCACCTAAAAATGGATCGATATAAAAACCGTTTTTGAATACTTTATCATTCGGATGTTTTTCATGGTGAATGTCAGAACAGTTAATGCAATAGAACATAGCTTTCATCCCCTTTTTATTTTTGTTTGAAAAAAGTGAGTCGGTAGTCATTTCGCTCCTAAGGAAATGTTGAGGAGAAGAGAAATAACTACCTACTCAAATGGTGGGCATATTCCTTCTGATTTTTCATATCCCGCGTAGTGTCCCTTGAGGGAAGGAGGAGAGACGAAATACGCATGATATAAGCAAGGCTCTTCTTTCAAGATGAATGATGGGGTTTCATGTTAAGAGAAGTTTTTATTTTTTGTTGCCTTTGTGAGTATATTATGAAGGAATGCTGAGAGGGTGTTTGTCCTGTTGAAAAAATGTTGAGGATTTCTCAACAGTAAAAAAGAATTAGCGTTGACATGAAACTAAAAGGTGTTATATCATCTGGATGTAACCAAAAGGTGTTATATTTGAGCGCCGAATAAAGGAGAATGGAAATGGAACAACAACATACATTAGATGATATTAAACAAACGATCGTTTTTAACGCGTCTATTCAAAAAGTATGGAATGTAGTATCAACTGCAGAAGGAATTTCGTCATGGTTTATGCCAAATGATTTTGTATTAGAGGTAGGACATGAATTTCATGTACAATCACCATTTGGTCCATCACCATGTAAAGTGTTAGAAATTGATGAACCAAACCATCTATCTTTTTCATGGGATACAGATGGCTGGATTGTTTCATTTAATCTGAAAGACCTAGGAGATAATAAAACAGAATTTACGTTAATTCACGGCGGCTGGAAACATCCTGATGAAATTCTTCCGAAAGCGAATGCGAAGAGCTCTATTATTCGCGATAGAATGAGCGGTGGATGGGTAGCAATTGTAAATGAAAAACTGAAAAAGGTTGTCGAAGGCTAAGTGTCCTCATCAGCAGCGAAATATGATGTATTTCAAGCAATTGCTGATCCAACCCGCCGAGAAGTAATACGGTTATTAAGTGACAAAGAGTTACCGATTTCAAAAATAACGGATCATTTTCCGATGAGTCGTACTGCGGTTGTAAAGCATCTTCATATTCTTTCGGAAGCGAATTTAGTAAGCGGAAGAAAAAGCGGAAGAGAGAAAATATATCGTTTGCAGCCGGAACCGTTAGAAGAATTACAACAGTGGCTCTCCTACTATGAACGTTTTTGGGATAATAAATTGTCCATGCTGAAACATATTGTGGAGAATGAGGAGTAAAAAGAGGATGACCGAAATGGTCATCCTCTTTACTATTGCTCACTTGTTTGTGTAGCTGGCTTTAATAAAATCCAAGCGATAATTAATGTAAATACTGCTAATACGAAAGTACTCATATAAATGACGTGTACACTTGATGCTAATGCCTCTTGCGATTCGGTTGCTACATTTGCTGTAGTTCCGCCGTGTCCGCTAGATACAAGGTCAAGGTTTTTAATGCCGCGTGCATGAATCATCGTATTGAAGATTGTTCCAAAGATTGCAGCACCTAATGTTTGACTAAATGTATTAATAAATGTGTTTAAACCTACGGCTGTTCCGCGTGTATGTGCTGGTACGGCTGCTTGAATTGTTACCATGTAAATCGGTGTTACAAGCCCCATTCCTAATCCGAATAATCCGACTGCTACATAAATAAGGAACGATGGTGAATGTGTTGATAATGTAAATAATAAGAAGGTAGCAACTGATAAAATGCTAGCTCCAAGTAAAATGATCTGTTTCGTTTTTAATTTGCCAACTAAGTTACCAGAGAAAATAGCGCCAAATGTCCACATAACAGGAATTGGCATTAAAATAAGTCCAGCTTCAGTTGCATTTTTTCCTAATACACCTTGGCTCCAAATTGGAAGGTACATTGTAATACTAATAATCATTGCACCAGCAATAAGAGTTAGTATGTTTATCGTAGATAATGTACGATTAGAGAAAAGTGCTAGCGGAATTAATGGTTCCGGAGATTTTTTCTCGATGAATAAGAAAAGAATGAATGAAACGACGGCAAAGATTAATAGACCGATAATTGTAATGTCTCCCCAGTTTTGCTTACTGCTACCTGTTAATAGTGCGTATAGTAGAGCGATCGTACTTAATGAGAAGACTGTTGCACCAAGATAGTCGATATGATGCTTAGCAGGCTTAATAGATTCTTTGTAGTAAATGGCAATCATTAAGCAAGCGATAATTCCGAATGGAACGTTTAAGAAGAAAATATAACGCCAAGATAGAGAATCAACTAAAAATCCACCTACTAACGGCCCGATAACACCAGATACACCCCAAACGGCACTCATCCAGCCCTGTGCTTTCGCGCGGTCTTTCGCTTCGCTATATAGGTCTCCAATAATCGTCATTGTGATCGGCATAACAGCACCAGCGCCTATACCTTGAAGAGCACGGAAGAAGATTAATTGTTCCATTGATGTAACGACTCCGCAAAGTGCAGAACCGATTAAGAAGATTGCTGCTCCAATGAGCAAAACTTTTTTACGGCCAAATAAATCAGCCAATTTTCCGTATATTGGAGTCGAAACAGCTGTTGCAAGCATATAAATTGCATATACCCAACTAACAAGTTCGACGCCTGACAAATCACTCGTTATACGAGGGATCGCTGTACTAACAATCGTTCCTTCTACCGCAGAAAGAAACGTCATTAGCATTAAAGACATCATGACTTTTTTTCTCATTTGTTTTCCCCTTACCCTTTTTCAATTGTTCAACAATATAAAATATAAAGGTACTAAGGTATATAAAGCAACAAAAAAGAAATGGGAGGGTGAGAGGAGGGGATATTTGTCGTTCTTTGTTGGTAAGTCGATATCTCTTGCTGGATCGCCGATATATCTTGCAAAAGCACTTATATAATTTCATGTACCTATAAAAAAAGAAACAGGAAGCCCTGTTTCTTTTTTAATACTGCATTTTTGCATTTTCTCCAGCTGTTGTTCCGGCAATTCTACCAGTAACAAGAGCAGATGTAATGTTATAGCCGCCAGTATAACCGTGAATATCAAGAACTTCTCCGCAGAAATATACGCCGTTCGTGAATTTAGAAGACATTTCTTTCGGATTAATTTCTTTAACGGATACACCGCCGCCAGTAACAAATGCTTTTTCAATTGACTGCGTACCATTTACATTTACAGTAAATTCTTTAAAGTCTTTCACAAGTGCACGAATCTTCTCGTGAGAAACTTGTCCAGCTTGTTCACTACCGTCAATTTCATTTTTTTCTAATAAGAATAGGAAGTAACGTTCAGGAACATAACCTTTTAGCACGTTTTTAATTCCTTTTTTCGGATCTTCCTTCATTTGTTTCAGCATGCGCTGGAATAGTTGTTCACTATTTTCTTCTGGCAATGCATCAATACTCATTTGAACTGTATTCGTTTTAAACTTTTTCAGTGCTTTCACAACGAATTGGCTACAACGAAGAGCAGCAGGACCAGATAGGCCGAAATGAGTGAAGAGCATGTCCATTTTATGAGAAATGATAACTTTTCCTTTCGGGTTTAATACGCTTAAGTTTACATCTCGTAAAGCAAGACCTTGTAAGGAGCGGTCACGAATAAATGGTTCGTTTGAAAGGATTGGTACTTCTGTTGGGAATAGTTCTGTAATGGTATGCCCAGCTTTTTCAGCCCAAGCATATCCGTCTCCAGTAGAGCCGGTTTGAGGAACAGATTTTCCGCCAACAGCGATAACGACGTGATTTGTTTCGAGTACTTCGCCAGTTTGCAGTACTACTGCCTGCGTTTGCCCGTTCTCATATTCAATCGTTTCAACAGGTGTATTCGTACGAATTTTTACACCTAAGTCTTTTAATCGTGTTAAAAGTGCGTCTACTACCGATTGTGCTTTATTTGATACAGGGAACATACGGCCATGGTCTTCTTCTTTCAGTTTTACACCGAGATTTTCGAAGAATGTAATAATATCTTCATTATTGAAAATAGAAAAAGCGCTGTATAAAAAGCGGCCATTTCCTGGTATATGTTTAACGATCTCATCAAGTGGTAGACGGTTCGTTACGTTACAGCGACCGCCACCAGAAATCGCAAGTTTACGCCCTAATTTGTTTCCTTTATCAAGAAGTAAGACATTTGCGCCTTCTTCTGCAGCACCGATTGCAGCCATTAGCCCAGAAGGCCCGCCGCCGATGACAATAACATCATAATGCATAATATATCGACCTCATTTTCTACATTTCCTGCCTAAAAGAATAGCATGTTTTCCCTTAAAAGAAAAATAGAGTGAAGTACTGCTTACAGGGAGAATTGTGGTACAATACAAAAGTTAGAGTTCAGCACTATCCTGCTATTTGTGGGCAATAAGACTACCATCTTAAGATTTATGAGAAGTAAAGAGGGAGTTAAAAAGGTCCGTAAATGCTCGAATGATTAGTAGGAGGGGAGTCTCCCGCTAATTATAGCTTCACTTTATCCCGCTATTTGTGGGCAGTAAAACTCCCACCTCAAAATTCGGCTAGAGCCAGGAAGTAAGGTGGAAGATAAACTGCCCGTAAACGCCCGATTGGTTCAACTAATAATCAGTGGGGAAGAACACCACACTGATTAAAGTTTCACTTTATGTAGATGTAGGAGGATTTTTGTATGTCCGATTCGAAATTTCTGCGCGGAACGCTTATTGTTACGTTAGGGACATTTTTAGTAAAGTTCTTAGGCATGATTTACGTCTTTCCGTTTCATGCATTAGTAGGTACAGAAGGCGGAACGCTCTATACATATGGATACATTCCATATACGATCTTTTTAAGTATCGCAACGGCAGGGGTGCCGCTTGCTGTTTCAAAATTTGTTTCCAAATATAATGCGCTTGGCGATTATAAAACGAGCCGGAGAATGTTCCGCTCGGGAATGGTTATGATGATAGTAACAGGAGTTCTTTCGTTCCTAGTTCTATACATGACGGCGCCACTGTTTGCAGAAGCAATGCTTGGTAAACAAAGTATACACAGTAATGTAGAAGAAGTTACGACGATTATTCGTCTTGTAAGTTTTGCTCTTATTGTTGTACCAGCAGCGAGTTTAATTCGTGGTTATTTCCAAGGTCACCAATCAATGGGGCCCACTACTGTTTCGCAAATTATTGAGCAAATTATTCGTATCGTCTTTTTATTAGCGGGTAGTTTTATCGTTATTAAAGTACTTGGCGGTACAGTTGCAACAGCAGTTGGGGTAGCGACATTTGCTGCGTTTGTTTCGGCAGTTGGAGCGCTCGGTGTACTCATTTGGTACTGGTTAAAACGGAAAAAACATTTGGATCAATATTTAATTGAACAAACCGCACCAGAATCGACAGTGAGTACCGTTCAACTATTTAAAGAATTATTTGCATATGCGATTCCTTACGTTGTAATTGGGTTAACGATTCCTTTATATCAACAAATTGATACATTGACATTTAACTCAATTATGCAGGCGATTGGCCAAGGTGATATCGCAGAACGTGCGCTTGGTATTTTCACAATGTGGACGCATAAATTAATTATGATTCCTGTATCGCTTGCGACAGCGTTTAGTTTAACGCTTGTACCAGCGATTACAAAATCATTTACTGAAAAACAATATCGTTATTTAAAGTTACAAATTACACAAACATTCCAGGCAAATATGTTCTTAACATTGCCAGCAGTTGTCGGTATTTCAACACTTGCATATCCAATTTATACTGCGTTTTACGACTCAGATCCATTAGGTGGACAAGTATTAATGTGGTATGCACCGGTTGCGTTGTTATTCGCTTTATTTACAGTAACAGCAGCAATTTTGCAAGGGATTAACCAACAGAAGCATGCGATTATCGCGCTTATCATGGGTGTTATTTTGAAATTTGTATGTAACGTAATCTTTATTCGTTATTTCGGTACAGTTGGAGCGATTTTAGCAACAGCAGTCGGCTTCTTAGCTTCCGTATGGTATACGAATAGACAAATTAAAAAACATGCACACTATTCATTTGGTGTTGTATATAAGAGAACTTTCCAAATTGCAGTATTAACACTTGTAATGGTCGTTGCTGTAAAGTTATCACAATGGATTCTATCCTTCATGATTTCGCCTGATGGCCGAATTGGTGCTCTTATTACAGTTGTGGTTTGTGCAGGTATTGGTGGTCTTGTTTACGGATTGTTAGCGATTCGCACAGGAGTACTTGAAAGAGTATTTGGCGGAGAAGCATTAGAGAAAATTCAACGTAAACTTGGCAGTAGATTCAAAATAAAGTTGAAATCAAAAGGGGCGTAATTACGTCCCCTTTTCTATGATAAATAAAGAAGGTGAAAAACGTGAGATTAGATAAATTATTAGCGAATATGGGATATGGAAGTAGAAAAGAAGTAAAGAAATTATTGAAAGACGGCGTTGTGAAAATTGATGGAACGCCAGTGAAAGATGCAAAGGTTCATGTAAATGTAGAAGAACAAGAAGTTATGATTCACGGTGAAGTTGTGGAATATAAAGAGTTTGTTTACTTAATGATGCATAAACCACAAGGCGTTATTTCAGCGACAGAAGATGATAACCATGAAACGGTAATAGATTTATTAGAATTAGAAGATGCAATCTTTGATCCGTTCCCAGTTGGAAGACTTGATATTGATACAGAAGGTTTCTTATTAATAACAAACGACGGGAAGTTATCACATCAATTGTTATCTCCGAAAAAGCATGTGCCGAAAAAATATTATGCACACGTTGCAGGAGTAGTAACAGAAGAGGATGTAGAAGAGTTTGCTAAAGGTGTTATTTTAGATGATGGCTATGAAACAAAGCCAGGGGCACTCACAATATTAAAAAGCGATGATATTTCTGAAATCGAGCTTGTCATTACAGAAGGAAAGTTCCATCAAGTGAAGCGTATGTTTGAAGCGGTAGGGAAAAAAGTAGTCTACCTAAAGAGAACAGAGATGGGACCGTTAGTATTAGATGAAGAGCTAGAACTTGGACAATACCGAGAGCTATCAGATGAAGAAGTAGAAATGTTAAGAACATATCAAGTAGATACTGAGAAATAGTGCTGTTTTTAGGCGCAGAAAAGACCCCTTTCTAATGAGTTAGAAAGGGGTATGTATTTATTTACATACAATTATTTTTCGTTATGAGGTCATTCTCACTTTCTTTCCTGTTGTTGTCCACTTACCGCGGCAAGGGCTATACACGAGTTCATTAAACTGCAACACATTTAGATCACGTTGTATCGTTCGCGGTGTGATCCCGAACTCATCTACAAGGTCTTTCGTCGTTACCGTTCCGTTTTCATTGATGTACATATAAATTGATTTAATGCGTGTTAGCATACGAGTAGTTGTAGGTTTCAAGAGAAAACCACTCCTCTACTAGTTTTTTTGACCCCATTCAGGAAAGAAGGTCGTTACTACCATTGTACTCTACATGATAAAATTCATGCTTTAATCTACTTAAATTTTACAAAAGTTTAACAAAGATTCATATAGAAAAATATTGGTAGTTGACATTATATATATGGTCAGTCAACTAACACATAAAATTCTACGTAAAACGCCAAATTCCTGCAAATTTTTTTGGGAAAATAAAAGAAAAACTAATGAGAAATATCTGAAATATTACAATTGTTCGGTATTTGAGTTTCGTGTATGGCATAAGAGATTTCGGTTTGTTATGATGAAGGAAACAATATAGTGAAGGATGGATGCGTGATGTCAGCGATTAATTGGACAGAAGAAGTTGCAAAACGAAAAGATGATTTAATTCGTGATACACAACAATTTTTACAAATTAAAAGTGTATGGGAAGAAGAATCGGCGAAAGAGGGCGCACCATTCGGTGAAGGTGTAGAAAAAGCTTTATCTTTCATGTTACATAAAGGAGAAGCTGAAGGTTTTGCTTCTAAAAATTTAGAGGGGTATGCAGGTCATCTTGAAATGGGACAAGGAGAAGAATTAGTAGGTATTCTTTGTCACGTTGATGTTGTACCAGAAGGAGATGGCTGGACGACTCCGGCATATAGCGCGGATATTCGCGACGGAAAGATTTTTGCACGTGGTGCAATTGATGATAAAGGCCCAACGATGGCAGCTTATTATGCGATGAAAATTGTGAAAGAATTAGGTTTACCTCTTTCAAAGCGCGTTCGTATGATTTTAGGAACAGATGAGGAAAGCAATTGGAAATGTGTAGACCACTACTTTAAAAACGAAGAAATGCCAACAATCGGTTTTGCGCCAGACGCGGACTTTCCGATTATTAATGCAGAAAAAGGAATTTCTGATATACAAGTTGTGCAAAATGGTAGTGAAGAGAAGAAGGGGACATATGAACTTGTTTCATTTGAATCAGGTCGCCGTTTAAATATGGTTCCTGATTTTGCAGAAGCGATTATTACAGGAGAAGATGTAAATGCTCTTACAGTAGCATATGAAGAGTATTTACAAACTGCTAAAAAAATAGGTGAAGCAATTGTAGAAGGTAATACGGTGACGTTGCAAATCAAAGGGATTTCAGCTCACGGATCTACTCCGGAGAAGGGCGAGAATGCCGGTTTATTACTGGCAAACGTTTTAACGAAAGTTGCTCTTGATGGAAAAGGGGCTTCGTTTGCATCGTTTGTAACAGAAACATTTACAGGAGATATTTTAGGAGAGAAAGCTGGTATTTCTTATAAAGACGATATTAGCGGACCATTAACAGTAAATGTTGGTCGCCTTTCTTATACGAAAGAAAATGGTGGCAATTTAGGATTAAATGTACGTTATCCAGTTACGACTAACTTTGAAGAAACGATTGCAAAGTTAAAAGAATACGTTGGTACTCATGGATTTGAAGTGGCAGATTATTCAAACTCTCGCCCGCATCACGTTGATAAAGATCACGTATTAATTCGTACGTTGCAACGCGTATATGAAGAACAAACAGGAGAAAAAGCAGAGCTATTAGCAATTGGCGGCGGTACTTACGCTCGTTCATTGAAAGCTGGCGTTGCGTTTGGTCCGTTGTTCCCTGGAAAAGAAGAACTTGCGCATCAAAAAGACGAGTACATTGAAATTGAAGACTTATTAAAAGCAACAGCAATTTACGCGCAAGCAATTCATGAATTAGCGAAGTAATGGATATATAAATAATGACCGCTCTCTATTTTGGAGGGCGGCTTCTTTTTACCTGAATGAGATAAGAAAGAAAAGCAACAATAGAAAGAAGGAGAAAATGTAGATGGATCCGCATTATTTTGTCGCGATTACGTTACCAAATCATATAAAAGAAGTGCTGTCTAACTATAAAGAGGAAATGAAAGAGGAATTGCCATTTCGTTCATGGGTACATAAAGAAGACTATCATATTACCCTTTCATTTTTAGGGAGTGCGACAGAGGAACAATTAGAAGGAATAAAGAATGGATTACAAACACTTATAGAAACGAAAGAACTATCGTTCACATTACAAGGATTTGCAACGTTCGGTATGGAAGACAGGCCGCGTATTTTTTGGTCGAAGGTAAGCGAGAATCAAGATTTGTTTCAATTGCAAAAGCAAGTACACAATATGTGTGAAGGAAATGGATTTTCTTTAGAAACACGCCCGTATCATCCGCATATTACTGTTGCTCGTAAATGGGTAGGAGAAGAAAAGTTTGATTTAGAACATATAAAGGAAGTACCTGAAATATCATTTCAAGCGGATACGATTACTTTATACGAATCTCACGTGAAGGAGACACCGAAGTATAAAGCGATTGCTGAAATAAAATTACAAAAATAGAATGTATGAAAACGTTTTTTATACAGGTGAATATACTATAGAGAATAATGGAGTTACTGTATAGAGTCTTACTGATCAGAAAAGCCTTATCATTTGTAGCTCGTTTCATCCCGCTATTTGCGGACAGTCAGACTCTACCTCAAAATTCGGCGAATGCGAGGAAATTAGGTGGGGAGATAACTGCCCGATTGTTGGGGGCAATAATCAGTGGGATGAACAAAATAACCACTAATTAAAGGTTCACTTTATTTTAACTTTGAGAATGATGGTGATTTTTTTATGTTGAAAGTAAAACGTCCATTTGATGCCTATTTAGATGAAATGAATAAAATTACAATTTTGCTCCCACATGCGTATGGAACAAGTCGGACATTTCGTTTGCAAGAAGGAAGTAACGTGAAAGATTTACCGATTTCTCATACGATTGCGCTTCCGGATGCAACGAAGTATGAGTGCTTTATAAAAGAGCCGCTAGATGTGGGGAAGTATTATACAGTACGAGATGAACGGAATGAAGAAACAGATTTACAAATAGGTGCTGTCATAAGAACAGCGATTTTCGATGAAAAGTATTATTACGAAGGTACAGATTTAGGTGCTGTGTATCAAAAAGAGGAAACGACATTTAAAGTATGGGCTCCAACTGCGAGGCTTGCGAAAGTAAGGATTTATAAAAGTGATAAAGAATATACCGATCATGAAATGTATAGAGGAGAGAATGGCGTTTGGGCCCATACATTACAAGGGGATCACGATGGAGCTCGATATACATTTCTTGTTTGTATTAATTTAATATGGAATGAAGCAGTGGATCCTTACGCAAAGTCAGTGACTGTAAATGGGAAGTACGGCGTTGTTATCGATTTGGAAAAGACGAATGTAACAAAGCAAGAGCAATTACCACCATTGCAGGCAATGACAGATGTCATATTGTATGAACTGCATATTCGTGATGCCACTATTCATCCAAACAGTGGAGCGAGTAAAAAAGGAACATATAAAGGGCTAATGGAAGAAGGGACAACAGGGCAAAATGGGACGTTAACAGGCTTGTCTCATATAAAAGATTTAGGTGTTACACATGTTGAATTATTACCTTTATATTGTTTCGGTGGTGTAGATGAGGCGAATCCTTCCTCTGCATATAATTGGGGTTACAATCCATTATATTACAATGCGCCAACAGGATTTTATGCTACAAACCCCTCTGACCCATATAACAGGATAGTAGAGTGTAAGCAACTGATTGAAACATTTCATGAGCACGGCATAAGGGTGATTATAGATGTTGTATATAATCATGTTTATGAAAGAGAGCTATCATCATTTGAAAAGCTTGTCCCAGGATATTATTTTCGTCATGGTGAAGATGGTATGCCTTCTAATGGGACGGGAGTCGGCAATGATATAGCATCTGAACGGAAAATGATGAGGAAATTCATTGTAGAGTCTATTTTATATTGGCTTACTGAATACAATGTTGATGGATTCCGATTCGATTTAATGGGAATTTTAGATGTTGATACATTGAATATAATAGAAAAAGAAGTGCGAAACATAAAGCGAGATGCATTGTTATTAGGAGAAGGATGGGATCTACAAACCCCACTTCCTCTAGAGGAAAAAGCAACGTTAAATAATGCAAAAAAAATGCCGCATATCGCGCAATTTAATGATCAATTTCGTGATGGGATAAAAGGGAGTACCTTTCATATAAATAAACGTGGGTTTGCACTTGGTGGGCATGTAGACTGTAATCATTTGCAGTATATAGCATCAGGAAGCCTTTTGAGTATGAAAGAAACAGGTTTGTTTCTAGAGCCTGTGCAAAGCATTAACTATGTAGAATGTCATGACAATATGACGATGTGGGATAAACTAATGCGTAGTAATGAAGAGCCAGAAGAGATTTTGAAAAAACGTCACCTTCTAGCGAGCGCAATGGTGATTCTGTCGCAAGGGATTCCTTTCTTACATGCTGGGCAAGAGTTTTATCGTACGAAGCAAGGAAATGAAAATAGTTATAATGCAAATGATAAAATTAATCAATTAGATTGGGATCAAAAAGAGAAAGAGATAGAGACCGTTAACTATATAAAAGGCTTAATAGCGATTCGCAAAGAGCACGGAGCATTCCGATTACAAAACGCAGAACTTATAAAAAAGCACATGACTTTTTTGCAAACATCTTCAGAAGTACTTGCATATCACCTACAACATGCAGAATCGTTTGGACCATGGAAAGAGATTGTCGTTTTATTTAATAGCGATTTAGAAGCTAAAACGGTGCAACTTCCGAAAGAAGAAACGTGGCATGTGTTAGTAAACGAAAAGCAAGCGAAAATAGAGCCAATTTCTTCATTTAGAGGAAAGGAACTGAGGCTCGCTCCAATTAGCACGTATATATTGACGATAATGTGACAAATCGCTACTTGACGATGAGAATGTAATAAATGTAGAATTGACAAAGGTGACGATTTTGATAAGTTGTCATTCTATGACTGGTTTTGTAAAATAAAATAGAGAGTTTTTGGCTTATGCCAAGTTTTCTTTTCATTTACAGTAAAATATATATGAATCCACAACATGTGTAGAAATGTTGCGGTTTTTCTTTTCATAACTATAAAAGATAAGGATTTGTTAACGGGTAATGAATATGGAATGGTTGGAACAATTATTAGGAAAAGAGTGGAGTCTTGTACCGGCTGGTGGAGTAACGGGCGATGCATATATTGCGCAAAACGGACAACAGAAGTTATTTTTAAAGCGGAATACATCGCCCTTTTTAGCGGTATTGTCAGCAGAAGGAATTGTTCCAAAATTACTTTGGACAAGAAGGGTAACGAACGGTGATGTAATTTCTGCTCAAAAATGGCTTCCGGGACAGAAGCTAGAGCCAGAGGATATGAAACTAGAACGTGTTGCGAAACTTTTGAAGAAAATACACTCCTCTAAAGCGCTTGTACAGATGATTCAAAGACTTGGGAAGCAGCCGCTTCACGCACAAGAGTTATTACAACAACTGCAACTTGTTTTAAGAGGAGATATAAGGGATGATGAAACAATTCAGCAAGGCCTTCAATATTTAATGGATTCATTAAAAGATATTGAATACAATGAATTCGTTGTATGCCATTGTGATGTAAACCATAACAACTGGTTATTGTCGGATGAAGATGAGTTGTTTTTAATTGATTGGGATGGAGCTGTAATTGCTGACCCAGCTCTAGACCTCGGTATGTTATTATATTGGTACATTCCGCGCCAAGAATGGAGCGAGTGGCTCGAATATTATGATATTGAAATGGATGAATCGCTGCTTAGGCGTATGAGATGGTATGTAATAGCACAAACGATTTTGTCTATTCAATGGCACACAACAAAAAAGCAGCAAGCAGAAGCTGAATATTGGCATCAATATTTACAGCAACTACTTGCTTCAGAGTAATACTTAAGAAAAATTGTCCATTCCAGCAATCCACTGAGTAAGTTGTTCTTGATTATTGGAAATGTGGTTGTCCAAATTAGAGGAAGATTTACCCGATTGACTATAAGAATATACATCGTTTAGCATTGTTTTAGCGTCACTACTTATATTATCGTTTGCGAGTAACGATTGAATGAGACGCTCTAATTGCTCGCATTCAGAAACTGTCCCGCAGCAATCACTTTGGTGATTGACTAAAATATCTTTCAGCACTTCTAATTGATGTTGTTGATTAATTGGCATGAACGGATCATCCTTTCGATTGTTTTTCTCTTCAAATGTAAGAGAAAAAGCTGTTTCGTCATGGAATGTTTAATGCTGTATGTAGTTTTTATCAAAATGGTACATCTTATACTTGAAAGAAACGGACCGAGTGCTCGTACGTACTTGGTTTTTTGTTTGGGAGATTGATTAAAACAGAAAGAAGGAATTATTCCTTTAAAATAGCTATGTAAAGAGAGGGAAACATCTATGCGTTTAAGACATAAACCATATGCAATGGATCGAATTAATGAGTATGCACATATCGTAATCGGAAACCCAGAGGAGCGCGCTGGTAACTGGAAAGAAGTATTTGGAAATGACCACCCAATTCATATTGAAGTAGGTACAGGTCGTGGTCGTTTTATGTATGATATGGCAAAAGCAAATCCGCATATTAATTATATTGGAATTGAAAAATTCACGAGTGTTGTTGTAGATGCACTTGATAAATTAATTGAAGAAGAATTACCGAACTTAAAGTTAATTAATAAAGATGCTGAAGATTTAAAAGTTTTCTTTGCACAAGGTGAGATTGATCGCGTTTATTTAAACTTCTCAGATCCATGGCCAAAGAAACGTCATACGAAGCGTCGTTTAACGTATAAAACGTTCTTACGCAATTATGAAGAAGTGTTAGTAGAAGGTGGAGAAATTCATTTCAAAACAGATAACCAAGGTTTATTTGAATACTCTCTAATGAGTATGGCTGAGTATGGTATGTTACTAACTTACTTAAGCTTAGATCTTCATAATAGTGATTATGAAGGTAACATCATGACTGAATACGAAGAAAAATTCTCTAGTAAAGGTCATCGTATTTACCGAGTTGAAGCGAAATATCGTACAGAGCCTATGCAGTAATGCATAGGTTTTTTGTAACTAAAATAATCAGAATTTTATGTTAAAATTAAATAAAAAGGGGGATGTGTGATGGAACAGTTACAAATTGGAGATATAAAAGTGACATGGTTAAAAGGCGGGAATACACATTTAGACGGAGGAGCAATGTTTGGTGTCGTGCCGAAAGTACTTTGGTCACGTAAATATAAACATAATGATACAAACCATATTTATTTACGAACAGATCCGTTACTTTTGCAAACGAAAGATGGTAATATGCTGATTGATTCCGGAATAGGAAACGGTAAATTGAATGAGAAGATGAAGCGAAATCAAGGTGTAACAGAAGAGTCATCGGTTTATGAATCATTAGAAAAACTAGGATTAAAGTCTGAAGATATTCATTATGTTTTAATGACACACCTGCATTTTGATCATGCATCTGGTTTAACAAAATGGAAAGGTGATCAACTTGTGCCAGCGTTTCCGAATGCGAAAGTTTACGTTAGTGAAACAGAATGGGATGAAATGAGGAACCCAAATATCAGGTCGCGCAATACATATTGGAAGGAAAATTGGGAGCCAATTATAGATCAAGTTGTTACGTTTCAGCAAGAAATAGAAATTACAGATGAAATAAAAATGGCGCATACGGGCGGTCATAGTGATGGACATGCAGTTGTTGCTTTGGAAAGTAAAGGTGAAACGATGCTTCATTTAGCAGATCTTTTGCCGACGCATGCACATCAAAATGTACTATGGGTAATGGCCTATGATGATTATCCGATGACATCGATTGAAAATAAGCAAAAGTGGATGAAGTACGGCGCTGAAAAAGAGGCATGGTTTACGTTTTATCATGACGCGTATTACCGTGCAGTAAAGTGGAATGAGGAAGGGCATATTGTAGAAAAGATAGAGCGGAAAACGAGTATAGAAGCTTAAAAGGAGGAGGTTGTTCCAGAAGTCTGTTGGGGCAGCCTTTTTTTCTGTTATCGGCTTTTGTCGGTAAGCCGATAACAGAAAAATCGCTGATATAATTTCAATCACTACCCGTAATTTCAAAAAAATAAGAGGTTCACCTAATGGGAACCCTCCTTTTTATGCTGCTATAACCTCTAAAACAGTACCTGTTTTAGCATCAACTAAAAATTCAAATCGTTCTTGTATATCATCTAACATCGTTGTAAGACCGCCACGATAAACTTCGTATGCGACATCATATTTTTCAAATGTCTCTGGAACCATATGTACCCAAGAGCCAGTAATTTCACCTTTATGACTTAATGCTTGTTTCACCATTTTCAATGCTTTTTCTGAAGAAATATGGGATTGTTCTTGTACTTTGTTTGCAACAAGATAACCAGCTGCGAACCCAACGCCAAGACCTGCTACTAAACCTTTCCAGCTCATATATTCACCTCAATTCTGTAAAATAAAAATAGTGTACCAATAATAATTATAAAGCAAATACAGCTAAAAAAGAAGAAACTAGAAACATTTCGAAAATTTCGTTACAATAAAAGAGGTATTCTACTAAGGTTTGAAAGAAGGGGACTTCGTGAATAAAGAGACATTACAATTATTTCGTACGTTAACAGAATTACAAGGTGCATCAGGTTTCGAACATGATGTACGCCGTTTTATGAAGCAAGAATTAAGCAAATATGCGGATGAAATTGTGCAAGACGGTTTAGGTAGCGTATTTGGTCTGAAAAAAGGGGACGAAACTGGCCCACGTGTTCTTGTAGCAGGTCATATGGATGAAGTAGGTTTCATGGTTACGCAAATTACGAAAAACGGGATGCTTCGTTTTCAAACGTTAGGCGGCTGGTGGAGCCAAGTATTATTAGCACAGCGTGTACAAGTGATGACGAAGAATGGCCCTGTTATTGGGGTTGTTGGTTCTATCCCGCCTCATTTATTAAGTGACGCGCAACGTGCAAAACCGATGGATATAAAAAATATGTTAATTGATATAGGTGCAGATAGCTACGAAGATGCGATTGAAATTGGTGTAAAACCAGGACAACAAATCGTGCCAATCTGTCCGTTTACGCCGATGGCAAATGAAAAGAAAATTATGGCGAAAGCTTGGGACAACCGTTACGGATGTGGCCTTGCAATCGAATTATTAAAAGAATTAAAAGACGAAACATTACCAAACACATTATACTCTGGTGCGACTGTACAAGAAGAAGTTGGTCTTCGCGGTGCACAAACTGCTGCAAATATGATTCAACCAGACATTTTCTATGCGCTTGATGCAAGTCCAGCAAACGATGCATCTGGTGATAAAACGCAGTTCGGTCAATTAGGAAAAGGTGCTCTTCTTCGTATTTACGACCGTACGATGGTAACACATAGAGGAATGCGCGAATTCATTTTAGATACAGCTGAAACACACAACATTCCGTACCAATACTTTATTTCACAAGGTGGTACAGATGCGGGCCGTGTACATACAAGTAACTCAGGTATCCCATCAGCAGTAATTGGTGTTTGCGCACGCTACATTCATACACATGCTTCTATTTTACATGTTGATGATTATGCGGCAGCGAAAGAACTAATTACGAAGCTTGTAAGAGCAACGGATAAAACGACGTTAGAGACAATTAAGAATAACGCGTAAGGAAGAAGGGCTGAAGAGCCTTTCTTTTTTTGGATTGAAGAGATGACCCATCGGTGTGTGGTGGCGGTTAGTGCTTAATGGGTGCTCGAATGATGTATTAAGACCGCGGATAGGAAGAGAGAGGAAGGCTGTTTTTGAGTTCGAAGCCGGTAATGTTGTGAGAAAAACCTCTTTCTTTAGGTTGAATAGATGCCCCGGTGATATGCGGTAGTGGTTCGTGCTTAATTTGTACCGGAAGTGGATATTAGAACAAAGTGATAAATTTTTACAGAGGTGAGCGGAATGAAAGTAGTAGTTGGATCGAAGAATAAAACGAAAGTTGGAGCTGTGGAGAAGGTTTGGAGAGATGCTGAAATTACGTCGCTTTCTGTTCCTTCAGGAGTAGCAAACCAGCCGTTTACAGATGAAGAGACGATGCAAGGAGCGGTTAATAGAGCGAAGCGAGCGCTGCAAGAAGGAGAAGCTCAAATTGGTATTGGTCTAGAAGGCGGCGTAATGAAAACAGCACACGGCTTATTTATGTGTAACTGGGGTGCTTTGGCGACAAGTGACGGTAGAGTATTTGTTGCAGGAGGCGCTCGTATTAAATTACCAGATGACTTTTTAAAGCCACTGGAAGAAGGAAAAGAGTTAAGCGAAGTGATGGAAGAATTTGTACAGCGAAAAGATATTCGAAGCCACGAAGGTGCTATCGGTATTTTTACAGATGATTATGTTGATCGCACAGAATTATTTGTACACGTTGTTAAGTTACTTGTTGGGCAATATAAGTATGATGAAAAGCAAGCATAAACCTTGCACCGTGCGCGATGTATGGTAGTATAAAAGAAAGATTATAACATGAAAAAATGCACTCGTTAGAGGAGGAAATATAGATGAAATCATTAGAAAGCATGGAGCAATTCCAACAATTGAAAAATGAAGAGAATGTAGTCTTTATGTTCTCAGCAGAATGGTGCCCAGACTGCCGCTTTGTAGATCCATTTATGCCAGAAGTAGAAGAGAAATATAGTGATTTCTCATTTTACTATGTAGATCGTGATGAGTTTATTGATCTATGTGTAAAATTAGACGTATTTGGCATTCCGAGCTTTGTAGCGTACAATAAAGGTGAAGAAACAGGTCGCTATGTAAACAAAGATCGTAAAACACAAGAACAAATCGAAGAGTTTATTGAAGGTTTAAAATAAGGCAATTTGCCAATTGAATTGTAAAACAACCTCTACCTTCGCGGGGGAGGTTATTTTTTTGGAAGGGAGGAAAAAGAGATGAAGATGACAAGTAAAAAGATGAAAGATGAGTTAATGAAGAAATTATCTCGCCCGGAATGGGACTTTCAGTATGATAGCGAGAAAGAAGTTCTACGTATAGAACAAAAAGACTCGAAAAAAGGTATTAACGTATCGCTTCCAGGAGTTGTAGCAAAATGGGAAGTGAACAAAGAAAAGGCGATTGAAGAAGTTGCTTATTACGTACAAGAAGCACTAATTGCGATGCATAAAGAAGAAAATAACGCAGCGAAAATTTTACCTGTTATTCGCTCTACTTCTTTTCCGAAACAAGCAGAAGAAGGAAATCCGTTTATTATGACGGATCATACGGCGGAAACACGTATTTACTATGCGTTAGATTCGAATAAAACGTATCGACTCATTGATGAGCGTCTATTACAAAAATTAGAACTTACAGAGCAACAAGTGCGTGAAATGGCATTATTCAACGCTCGCTCATTAGGTTATGAATTTAAACAAGACACAGTAGCAGGGAATACATTCTACTTTTTAAACACAAATGATGGGTATGATGCGACGCGTATTTTAAACGAATCGTTACTACAATCGATGCGTGAAAAGATTTCTGGTGATATGGTTGTGGCTGTTCCTCACCAAGATGTATTAATTATTGCTGATATCGTCAACGAAATCGGTTATGATATTATTGCACAAATGACAATGAAATTTTTTGCCGAAGGGCATGTTCCGATTACATCACTTTCATTCGTATATGAAGATGGGGACTTTGAACCAATCTTTATTTTAGCGAAGAATCGGAAGAAGACAGATGGAAAAGAGAAAGGATGAACGAAGTGAACGTTTTTTACAACCTTGAAGGAATTGGTGACACTCTAATTGTTGCCTTACAAGATATTACTTTAGAGAACCGTACTTTTGATCGCAAAGGAGATGTTGCACGCGTATACGATCGTGAAAGCAATGTAACAGCAGGATTCAACATCTTTAATGCATCTTCTTATTTAGAAGTAACAGAAACAGGTAACCTTACATTAACGAAAGAACTTGTTGAGAAAATCAACGAAATTTTAGCGAAGAACGGCTTTGAAGAAACAGTAGAAGCAGATCTTTCTCCAAAATTTGTTGTAGGCTATGTAGCTGAGAAAGAGAAGCATCCAAATGCTGATAAGTTAAACATTTGTAAAGTAGAAATTGGTACAGAAACATTACAAATCGTATGTGGCGCACCGAACGTTGATGCAGGACAAAAAGTTGTCGTTGCAAAAATCGGCGCTGTAATGCCAAGCGGTATGCTAATTAAACCAGCTGAACTTCGCGGTGTTCCTTCTTCTGGAATGATTTGCTCAGCACGTGAATTAGAGCTTCCAGATGCTCCACAAGAAAAAGGTATTCTTGTATTAGAAGATAGCTTTGAAGTTGGACAAGAGTTTAAATTTTAATTGATATAAGAAAAGAGAGGTTGTCTTTTGGACAGCCTCTCTTTTTGTTTTATCATTTTTTGCTGGTAAGTCGATATTCTGTGTCAAATCGTTGATATATTGCGAGTTGTGATAGATATATTTGAAAAATCGTTGATATATCGCGAGTTGTGATAGATATATTTGAAAAATCGTTGATATATCGCGAGTTGTGACAGATATATTCAAAAAATCGTTCATATTATAGGATGTCACTTTTTTTCTCAAAATCTATATTGTATTTTATAAACAAACTAGTTAAAATTTAGAAAAATAGAAGGGGATAGACGTATGAAACAACAACTAAAAATCGCAGAACTTCTGAAACGAATTGAAACTTCAAAACAGCAAGATATTGAGTTAGGTTCTTATGAAATATATTTGTTTAGCGAAAATGAATTAGAAAAAGGGCAAATTGGTTACCGATATGATAAACATAAAAATTCATTAATAAGTGGAGAAAACGGTAAATGGCAAGAAGAATGGATTGTTATCGGATATGAAACAGATATGGGGGATCCGGTTTTCGTAAATGTGGCTGATGATGCTTATCTAGTTTATACTGCGGAGCGTGGTACAGAAACGTGGCAACCCGTTCATATTGGAAATATGGCTGAGATTATAAAACAATTATAAGAAAAACTTTGAGACCGGTGCAAAGTGATGGGAGAAAAACATGAAGTATATAAAAATAATGAGCATGATTGCATTCATTGGAATATATATGGGAGGTTGCTCACAAGAACAACCGAAAAAAGAAACAACATCTTCTATAAAAGAAACAAGCGAAGATAAAAAGGAAGACGCACCGGTAGAAAAGCAGCAGGAAGAACAAGAAAAGAAAGAAGAACCACAAGCAGTTCAAACAAATGAGCAAGTGGAGCATAAGCAGGAGGAAGTGCCGGCCGAGGAAAAGAAAGAGGAAGCTACGCCAGTGCAGCCAAATGAGCAACCAGTACAACAGAATGAACAAAAAGTAGAGAGTAATGAAAAACAAGGAAAGTTTCTTGTTGTTATCGATCCGGGGCATCAACAAAAAGCGAATTTAAATTTAGAGCCGGTTGGTCCAGGAGCAACGACGCAAAAATATAAAGTGACAGATGGTACAACTGGTATTGTGACGAAAAAAAGAGAGGCTGTTCTTGTATTAGAAATGGCTTTCGTATTAAAAGAAAAGTTAGAAGCAAAAGGTATACAAGTATTAATGACGAGAACGTCACAAGATGTTGATATGAGTAATAAAGAACGCGCGACATTTGCGAATGACCATAAGGCAGATTTGTTTTTACGTCTTCATGCAGATGGTTCTGAAAATCTGAATCAAAGTGGATTCGCTGTATTAACGCCGGCAGAAGGAAGCCCGTATACCAAAGAGATTTATGCGGAAAGTCTTCAAATCTCTCAAACGATAGTAAATAAAATGAGAGAGAATCAGCAAGTGAAAGTAAATGGAATTAAATTCAGGGATGATCTTTCTGGGTTTAATTGGTCAAAAGTTCCTGGCGTACTATTAGAACTTGGGTTTATGTCAAATCCTGAAGAAGATAAAAAATTATCTGACCCGCAGTATGTAAATTCTTTATTACAAAGTGTAACGGATAGTGTAGATGAATATCAGAAGAGTAAAGCTTAAACGCAGTCTTACATGGAAGGCTGCGTTTTTCTATATGAAAACACTCGTAAATTAGAATTATGGATAAATATGACATGCTTAATTTTACCTGCACTTTTTGCGGAATGCTGATACAATAAAGGATGTTACTATTTAGTAGAAAGAGTGGTAAGCATGTTAGATTGGATGAAAAAGCTGTTTAACAAAGAGGAAGAACAAACAGCGATGAATAAAGAAGTACCAAAGCAAATTGAAAGTCAGCCGAAAATTCCTCGTGTAAACCACTATACTGAAGCAAGAGAAGCACAAATGGCAAGTAGGAATGCAGGTAAATGCCGTTTTCCATTAGTACCGGATAATGGGTTCGATGAAGAGGATGTTATAGAAACAGGGCATTTTGAAGAACAACCTGTTCAAGGTGTAACATATGAAACTCAGCCTATTCAAAGAGGAATCAAAGTGGAAAGAAGTAGACGACAGTATGTAGAGAAGGTAGTTTCTACATATGAAGAGCCGGAAATGCAATATGAACCGGAGCAAGAGCCTGTCGTAAAAAAAGCACCTGTACCTTCGCAAGAAAGTAACCGTAGACCATTTCGTCCAACAGAAATGATTTCGCCAATTTACGGATATAATCGTCCTTCAGTAGAGAAAAAAGTTGTACAACAGGAGGAAGAAAAGGAAAGAGAAGACCTTGAAATATCTGTAGAGGGTAAATCAGTTGTTGATGCCTGGTTAGAGAAAAAAGGATATACATTATCTGATTTCTCTGAAGGACAAGCAAAGACTTCTTCCAGTCATGAAGGAGTTGATCAGCGAGATCAACCAAGTAAAAAGGAAGAAAAGTCAGTTGTCGATCAATGGCTAGAGAAAAACGGTTATGAAATTGAACGCCAAGAGCCTATAGTAGAAGAAAAAGAAGTGGTTCAAGAAATGAGTGCACCGCAGGAAGTTCCAGCGGCTGAATTACTTCATCAAACAATCGCTGAGCGTATGGAAGATACTAAGCAAGAAAGTGATGTAGTGGCCCGAAACATTCTACAAGCAGAATTAGTAGATTCTAAAGTAGAGCACGAGGATACAATATTATCAGAAGAAATTAAACGTAATACAGAAATAGAACAACCTACTATTGAAGTAGAAAAGCAAGCTCCAGAAGAATCAGTGATTGTTAAAGCAGAAGTAAAGCTTGAAGAAACAATCATTGTGGAAATACCAGAAGTGGAAGTAATTGCAGAAACAGAAGAGCCAGAAGAAGTGGAAGTAATTGCAGAAGCAGAAGAGCTAGAAGAAGTGGAAGTAATTGCAGAAACAGAAGAGCCAGAAGAAGTGGAAGTAATTGCAGAAACAGAAGAGCCAGAAGAAGTGGAAGTAATTGCAGAAACAGAAGAGCTAGAAGAAGTGGAAGTAATTGCAGAAACAGAAGAGCTAGAAGAAGTGGAGGTAATTGCAGAAACAGAAGAGCCAGAAGAAGTGGAAGTAATTGCGGAAGCAGAAGAGCTAGAAGAAGTGGAACCTGTAGCACTTGAGGAAACGCAGCAAGAAATGTTGTTAAATGAAGCAATTGAACAAAAGAACGAATTCATACATGGTGCTGAGGCTGATGAACAAACGAAGAAAGATGTTCAAAGCTTTGCGAATGTTTTAATTGCAGAAGAACAACAAGTTGTAGAAGAAGCACCGATTGTGGAAGAACAACAAGTTGTAGAAGAAGCACCGATTGTGGAAGAACAACAAGTTGTAGAAGAAGCACCGATTGTGGAAGAACAACAAGTTGTAGAAGAAGCACCGATTGTGGAAGAACAACAAGTTGTAGAAGAAGCACCGATTGTGGAAGAACAACAAGTTGTAGAAGAAGCACCGATTGTGGAAGAACAACAAGTTGTAGAAGAAGCACCGATTGAAGAAGAACAACAAGTTGTAGAAGAAGCACCGATTGCGGAAGAACACCGAGTTGTAGAAGAAGCACCGATTGTGGAAGAACAACAAGTTGTAGAAGAAGCACCGATTGTGGAAGAACAACAAGTTGTAGAAGAAGCACCGGTTGTGGAAGAACACCGAGTTGTAGAAGAAGTTCTGATTGCGGAAGAACAACGGGTTGTAGAAGAAGCACCGGTTGTGGAAGAACACCGAGTTGTAGAAGAAGCACCGATTGCGGAAGAACAACCAGTTGTACAAAAAGAAGAGCCAAAACGTGAGAAAAAGCGTCATGTACCATTTAATGTTGTTATGTTGAAACAAGACAGAACGCGATTAAGGGAAAGACATGCGGCTAGAATGAATGCAATGCAATCTTCTATGAGTGAACGAGTAGAGAATAAGCCTGTACACCAAGTAGAAGAACAACAGATGCAACAAGAGGTAATAGAATCCCGAGTGGAAGAACGTCCAGTGCAGCAAGTAGTGGTAGAACCACAAGTGGAAGAAAAACCAATGCAGCAGGTAGTGGTAGAATCCCGAGTGGAAGAAAAACCAATGCAGCAGGTAGTGGTAGAACCACAAGTGGAAGAAAAACCAGTGCAGCAGGTAGTGGTAGAATCCCGAGTGGAAGAACGTCCAATGCAGCAAGTAGTGGTAGAACCACAAGTGGAAGAAAAACCAGTGCAACAGGTAGTGGTAGAGCAAGTACAAAAGCCAATTTCAAGTACGGAAGTACAAGAGAAAGCATATGTTGTCAATCAAAGAGAGAACGATATGCGAAATGTATTGCAAACACCACCGACATATACAATTCCGCCATTAACATTATTGTCAATTCCACAGCAAGCAGCGTTAGATAATACGGAATGGTTGGATGAACAGAAAGAATTATTAGATACAACGTTTAATAATTTCCATGTTGGTGCACATGTTATTAACGTATCACAAGGTCCAGCAGTAACTCGTTTTGAAGTACAGCCAGACCCAGGTGTGAAAGTAAATAAAATTACAAATTTAAGTGATGATATTAAGTTAAGCTTAGCTGCGAAAGATATTCGTATTGAAGCGCCAATTCCAGGGAAGAGTGCGATTGGAATTGAAGTTCCAAATAAAGAAAGTAAGCCAGTGTTTCTTCGTGAAATTTTAAGAAGTCCTGTGTTTACAAAGAGCGAATCACCGCTTACAGTTGCGCTCGGTCTTGATATTTCAGGCGATCCAATTGTAACTGATATTCGGAAAATGCCACACGGACTTATTGCGGGTGCAACAGGTTCTGGGAAAAGTGTGTGCATTAACGCAATTTTAACGAGCATTTTATATAAAGCGAAACCGCATGAAGTGAAGTTAATGTTAATCGATCCGAAGATGGTTGAGCTTGCACCATACAATTCTGTTCCACATCTTGTAGCGCCTGTTATTACAGATGTAAAAGCAGCAACAGCGGCTTTAAAGTGGGCAGTCGAAGAGATGGAACGCCGTTATGAATTGTTTGCGCACGCTGGTGCTCGTGATTTAACTCGTTACAATACGATTGTAAGTGGGCGAGAAATTCCGGGAGAGACATTACCTTATATCGTTATTGTCATTGACGAGTTAGCCGATTTAATGATGGTAGCACCTGGTGATGTTGAAGAAGCAATTTGTCGTATTGCGCAAAAAGCACGTGCGTGTGGTATTCATTTATTAGTAGCGACGCAGCGTCCATCTGTAGATGTTATTACAGGTTTAATTAAGTCAAACATTCCAACGCGTATTGCGTTTACTGTATCATCTCAAGTTGATTCGCGTACGATTATTGATATTGGGGGCGCGGAGAAATTACTTGGCCGTGGTGATATGCTATTTCTAGGAAACGGTACGTCTAAACCAGTTCGTGTACAAGGTGTATATGTATCGGATGATGAGATTGAGAAAACAGTTGATCATGTGAGAAAGCAAATGAAGCCGAACTACTTATTTAAACAAGAGGATTTATTAGCGAAAACAGAACAAGCTGAGTCGGAAGACGAATTGTTCTTTGATGCATGTCAATTTGTTGTAGAACAAGGGGGAGCGTCCACATCTTCTGTACAGCGAAAATTCCGCATCGGCTATAATCGCGCGGCACGTCTCATTGAAGAGATGGAATCGCAAGGAATTATTTCTGAAGGAAGAGGAACGAAACCGAGAGATGTCCTTATTTCTGAGGATGAATTCGCTGCTATGCAGGAAACAAATGTATAGGAAACGGTTTTGCTGTATACTAAGAGAAAATGTTGGATAGTAAAGTAGGGAGTAAAGCGACATGAAAGAAATTGAATTAAAATTAAAAGGTGAAATAAATAGACTAACAAATAGAACATTTAAATTTGACGAACGTGTTGGAGAAGGTTGGTTCTCTGCCGTTTACTTTTTAAAGACTAGAGAAATCATTGAAGAATTTCGCCCGAAAAGTGTTGTGACGATGCAATTTTTCCAAAAGGAAAATGCAGTTCTTTGCGGAACAGATGAAGTGATTGCATTGCTACAAACATTCGCCAAAAATCCTGAGGAACTTGAAATTAACTCTTTAAAAGATGGCGATAATATTAGTCCGTTTGAAACAGTGTTAACAATTCATGGTCCTTATGAAAATTTCGGATTTTTAGAAGGTGTCATTGATGGGATTTTAGCTCGTCGTACATCAGTTGCGACAAATGTATATAACGTTGTCCAAGCTGCACGTAGTGTAGATAAAGAAAAACCAGTTATTTTCATGGGAGATCGTGACGATCATTATACACAGCAAGCTGGTGACGGTTATGCAGCATACATCGGAGGTATGAGCGCACAAGCGACGCACGCGATGAATGAATGGTGGGGCAGAAGTGGTATGGGGACAATGCCTCACGCATTAATTCAAATGTTTAATGGTGATGTTGTGGAAGCGGCAAAAGCATATCATAAGAAATTCCCAGAAGATGAATTAGTTGTATTGATTGATTACAATAATGATGTCATTACAGATGCACTTCGCGTAGCGCGTGAATTTGGATCAACATTAAAAGGCGTACGTGTAGATACGTCGCGCACGATGATTGATCAATACTTCATTCGCCACCCAGAGGTACTTGGAACATTCGATCCACGTGGTGTAAACCCATCGCTTGTATTCGCACTTCGTAAAGCACTTGATGAAGAAGGATTCCAGCATGTAGACATCGTTGTAACTGGTGGATTTGATGAGAAGCGTATTCGTGAATTTGAAGCTCAAAACGTACCTGTTGATATATACGGAGTAGGAAGTAGCTTATTAAAAATGAATATTGGCTTTACTGGTGATAACGTAGAATTAAATGGAAAACCAGAAGCGAAAGCTGGTCGTAAATATCGTCCAAACCCACGTCTAGAGCGTGTTCAATTAGAAAAAAGAGAAGATATGTAAAAGAGAGAAAAACTGATAGGTGATTGACCCTATCAGTTTTTCTGTTATCATAGTATAGCGGCTTCTTTTTTGCTATAATGGACTTGTTATGGACATAAAAAAGAAGTACGTACGAGTTTATCCTGATAAGTGAAGGGAAAGAATAACTTCACTACATCAAAAATGTATGATGATTACCAAAATAAGAAAAGATTCATATACTGTCTTATAGATAGGCCGTTGTATTAGTTCGAAATGTTGGAGGTTCTTTAAGATGACAGTTTACCATTTTGTAGGAATTAAAGGAACAGGAATGAGTTCATTAGCACAAATTCTTCATGACATGAAGCATACTGTTCAAGGGTCTGATTATGAAAAGCGTTTCTTTACACAAACAGCGTTGGAAAAGCGTAATATCTCGATCCTTCCTTTTGATAAAAATAATGTAAAAGAAGGACAAGTGATTATTGCAGGAAATGCATTTCCTGATACGCATGAAGAAATCGTAGCAGCAAAAGAATTAAACATCCCAGTACATCGTTACCATCACTTCTTAGGTGATCTTATGAACCAATACACAAGTGTTGCTGTAACTGGTGCACATGGAAAAACATCAACAACTGGTTTGTTAGCCCATGTAATGCAAGGTGCACACCCTACATCTTACCTTATTGGAGATGGAACAGGGCATGGGGTAGAAAATAGTAAGTATTTTGTATTTGAAGCTTGTGAGTATCGTCGTCATTTCTTGTCTTACAATCCAGACTATGCGATTATGACAAATATTGATTTTGATCATCCAGATTATTTCTCAGATATCAATGATGTATTCAATGCATTCCAAGAGATGGCATTGCAAGTGAAAAAAGGCATTATTGCATGTGGAGATGATGAAGAACTTCAAAAAATTCAAGCGAAAGTACCTGTTATTTTCTATGGATTTGGAGAAGATAATGATTTCCAAGCACGTAACATTCAAAAGAGAACAGATGGTACTATTTTCGATGTATTCGTTCGTAATACGTACTATGACACGTTCAAAATTACAGGATACGGCAATCACAGCGTATTAAATGCATTAGCGGTAATCGCGCTTTGCCATTATGAAAACGTTGATGTAGAAGCAGTTAAGCATCAGCTAACAACTTTTGAAGGCGTAAAACGTCGCTTTAATGAAAAGCCAATGGGAGAGCAAGTTATTATCGATGACTACGCACACCATCCGACAGAAATTAATGCAACGATTGAAGCAGCTCGTCAAAAACATCCAGAGCGTGAAGTTGTCGCTGTATTCCAGCCACATACATTCTCACGTACAGAAAAATTCTTAGATGAGTTCGCTGAAAGTCTAAGCAAAGCTGACCAAGTATACTTATGTGATATTTTCGGATCAGCACGCGAAAACAAAGGTGAATTAACAATCGAAGATCTGCAAAAGCGTATTGACGGTGCAGAACTAATTACAGATACAACAACGGATGTATTAAAGAAACATAAAAACGGCGTTCTAATTTTCATGGGCGCAGGAGACATCCAAAAATTCGAAGCAGCTTACGTAAAAGAAGTTCAAGTTGCAGAGAAGTAATAAAAAAGACGCATAGCGGTGGCTATGCGTCTTTTTTGTTGTGCTCGATATATTTTAAAAAGCATTGATATGTTGGTATTGTTCATTCTTTTTGTATAGTTGTTTTAATAAGACGATATATAGTGAACTGAAAAGTACATATCCAATTAAATAATAGAATGAAAACATATCGAATTGTTTTGTTATCATAATTCGAATTGCGAAAAAGCTGAATGGGAGAGCAATTAGCAGTCTTGAACTGATGAAAATAATTGTTTTAAAGTATTTTAATAAATCTATATTCCAATGGTTTTCTCTAAAGATAAACCAAATATTGCTTGCAATAAAGGATAGTAAAAATGGTAAATTAGCAGAAAAATTTATAAAACCGAGTACAATAGGCACTGATAAAGCGCCAAGTGGACCGATAGATAGGCCGGAATAATATTTAATAAAAGTATTTGTAGATTGCTGTGCTTCTTCAATAACGTGTTGAGGGATGAGTGCTGATGGTATCTCATCATTTTCTTTACGTAATGCATTTTCGTATAAATCAGATTTGATTTCTAGTACATGTTGTTCTCGTGCTGATGTAGGTAAGTTCATTAAACCTTTGTGGAAATCCTGTAAGAAAGAAGTGATGAGTTCATTTGCAAAGAATTGATCCTGTTCATTTTTTATCCTCTCCTTTAGCTAGTAACATTAGAGCTTGATACACTGCATCATAATCATCTAAGCGATTATGTAAAATTTCTCTCCCTTCGTCTGTAATGCGATAGTATTTTCTTTTTGGGCCATCACCAGACTCTTCCCAATAGGAAATAGCCCAATTGTTTTTCGTAATTCGATTTAATATAGGGTAAATCGAACCGTTTGGGATATGAAACACAGGGATATCTTGTAATGCACTTGTAATTTCGTATCCGTACATAGGTTGTTTACTTATTAAAGACAATATAGCGAGATCAAAAACACCTTTACGTAATTGAATTATAAAATTATCATTTTTTTCCATACTTTAAATATATATGATTTGTATCTATGTATCAATCATATATAGTGATTGTTCTTATATAAAAACTGAAAAAGTGTGAATATTTAACATTTTGTATCTATAAGTGTTAGAATAATAAGAAAACTAAAAGGGGCTAAAAAACATGTTCACACTTCGAGTAGACGACGAAATTGAATTACAGTTATTGGAAAAGCATCATAAAGAGGAACTATATCAATTAATAGACCAAAACCGTAATCATTTAAGAAGATGGCTCCCTTGGGTAGATGGGACGAAATCTGCTGATGCTTATGATGAGATTTGTCCGATGTGGTTAAAGAAGTTTGCAGAGGGAGACGGTTTTGAAAGTGGTATACGTTATAAAGGGAAGCTCGTTGGGATGGTAGGCATTCATCCAGTGAGTTGGGGGAAGAAAGCGGCAAGTCTCGGGTATTACCTTGCAGAAGATGCTGGTGGAAAAGGTATTATGACACGTAGCGTGAAGGCGGTACTTCACTATGCATTTGAGAATTTAAAATTAAATAAAATGGAAATTAGATGTGGTGTTGAAAATGTAAAAAGCCGTGCGATCCCAGAACGTTTAGGGTTTAAGTTAGACGGTGTTTTAAGAGATGAAGAATGGTTATATGATCATTTCCATGATATCGCTGTATATAGTTTACTAGCTTCAGAATGGAAGGAGATTCGATGAACGAGAAGATTCATATTGTTCCGTATGAAAGTAAATTTCAAGAGGAAGTAGTAAATCTTATCGTTCATATTCAGCAAAAAGAGTACAATGTCCCCATTACGAAAGAAGAGCAGCCCGACTTACTTGAAATAGAAACGTTCTATCAAAGGAATCATGGAAACTTTTGGGTAGCAACTTATGACGATAAAGTAGTCGGAACAGTAGCTTTATTAGATATTGAGAATCAGCAAGTAGCGTTAAGAAAAATGTTCGTAAAAAAAGAATTTCGCGGAAAAGAGTGGGGCGCATCACATAAGTTGCTTCAAACAGCAATTTCATGGGCTGAGAATAAAAAGCTGAAAGATATTTATTTAGGAACGACAGTGAAGTTTTTAGCAGCGCATCGCTTTTATGAAAAGAATAATTTCCAAAGTGTGAGTATAAACGAGTTGCCAAAAAGTTTTCCGGTGTTACAGGTGGATAAGAAATTCTATAGATATATTGTTTAAGAAGGTCATTCAGAAATGACCTTTTTTTATGAACTAAAATGGAAAAAGTGGTATAATTTAGGATAGGGGGTGCGTGTATGAACATTCCGATTCAAAGAAGTAAATCGGTAGTAATTTTCGTTTGTCTCACGTTAGCTTTTATGTTTGTATATCCACTTGTCATGATTGTCGCAAATAAAGATCAGTGGATGTCAGCGTTAATTGGAATGGGATTATGTTTCATTGTAAATGTCCCGCTCGTTTGGGAAGTATTTATTAAAAAGCATAAAGTAGAAAATGGTGTATTAAAGTACGGCATTTTAAATGACGATATTGTATTGAAAGAGATAAGAATCATTCGTCAAGTTGGGAAATCCCTTGAAATTACGACGAATGCATATAAAGTACATATGATTGCGATGCCGCAAGATATGAATGAATTCTTGGCGCTTATCGAGAAAGAGAATCCACATGTGAAAATAGAAATGGTAGGGAAGAAATGAAAAACGCTCGGAGTGTATCCGAGCGTTTTTATTATTATTTTAAGTTCTCTGGGTTTAAAGCTTCTAATTCAGGTACAACGAAGCGTCCGTCTTTACGGATTAGTACGTCGTCGAAGTAAATTTCGCCGCCGCCGTATTCAGGACGTTGGATGCATACTAAATCCCAGTGGATGTTCGAGTTGTTGCCGTTCCATGCATCATCGTAAGCTTGTCCAGGAGTGAAGTGGAAGCTGCCATCGATTTTTTCATCGAATAGGATGTCTCCCATTGGATGTAAGATGTATGGGTTTACGCCGATTGCGAACTCACCAACGTAGCGTGCGCCTTCATCTGTATCGAAGATTTTGTTAATGCGCTCTGTATCGTTTGCAGTTGCTTCAACGATTTGGCCATTCTCGAACTTAAGTTGTACATTTTCAAATGTATAACCGTTGTAAGGAGATGGTGTATTGTAAGAAACTGTACCGTTAACAGAATCACGAACTGGTGCAGAGTATACTTCACCGTCTGGAATGTTTAAATGACCTGAGCATTTAATAGCTGGAATGTCTTTAATAGAGAATGTTAAGTCAGTCCCAGGACCAGTTAGGCGAACTTTATCTGTTTTATTCATTAATGTAACAAGGCTATCCATCGCCTTATCCATTTTACCGTAGTCTAAGTTACAAACTTCGAAGTAGAAGTCTTCGAAAGCTTCTGTGCTCATTTTAGCAAGCTGCGCCATAGAAGCATTTGGGTAGCGAAGAACAACCCAGCGCGTTTTCGGAACGCGGATGTCTCTATGAACTTTCTTACCAACTGTTTGACCGTGAATTTGCATTCTTTCACTTGGTACGTCAGCTTGTTCGTTAATGTTATCGCCAGAGCGAAGACCGATATAAGCGTCCATATCTTTCATTACGCTTGCTTCATATGCAGCGATTTGTTCGAAGTGTTCTTCAGTAGCACCCATTAATAAAGAGCGATCTACTTGATGATCTTTTAAAGAAACGAATGGGAAACCACCAGCTGCATAAGCTTCTTTTACAAGTGCAGTTACAAGTTCTTTTTGTAAGCCAAAGTTTTCAATTAATACTTTCTCGCCTTTTTGTAAGCGAATAGAATAGTTAATTAAATTGTATGCTAACTTTTCAATGCGTGGATCTTTCATATGTAAAGCCTCCCTACTAATTATGTATCCTCTCCTATTGTAACCTACTTAGTGGAATTTGTTGAATCATTTATGTTAAAGTTAACGAATAAGTATGAAAATTCTAATGAAAAGATAGGGATTAGAACGAAACGGAAAATGATTGTATAATAGGAGAAAGTATGAAAAAGATAAAGGAAGTGATGAAATGCAAGTTCTTTTATATGTAAGTGCAGCTATTATCGCGGTTGCTTTCGCTGTATTAGTAGTGTATGTATGCAGAACGTTGTTATCGGTTCAGAAGACGTTAGAAAACGTTGCAAGCACGTTAGAAGGTTTAGAAAAGCAAATGCAAGGGATTAGCGTAGAGACGGAGCAATTATTACATAAAACAAATGCGTTAGCTGATGACATTCAACAGAAATCACAATCATTAAATAAAGTGGTATCGGGTGTAGATGGAATTGGAACGACAATCCATTCTTTAAATACGAAACTTCGTAATGTATCAGAGTCTGTTACGGACGAAATTGAAAATAATGCAGATAAAGTAGCGCAAGTTGTACAGTGGAGTAGCGCAGCAATTGAAGTATACAATCATTATCGTGCGACAAGACAAGAGAAAAAGGTTGAAAAAGAAGAGCGTAAATTAGAAAGACTTGAGAAAAAAGCTGAAAAGAAAGAGAAGCGCTCTAGACTTCGTATGAGAGGTGAATCGTGATGAATATGACAAAAGTTGAAACAATTGAAGAGCTTGAAGTATTAGTAGAAAAAAATGAGCCTTATGTTCTTTTTAAACATAGTACGACATGCCCGATTAGTCATGGTGCCTATACAGAATTTCAAGCCTATTGTAGTGAAGAAAGAGCGGTACCAGCGTATTACTTATACGTACAAGATGCGAGAGATGTTTCGAATCGTGTTGCAGAGCAGTACAACATGAAACATGAATCTCCGCAAGTGTTATACATAAAAGATGGGATGGTAGTATGGAATACGTCTCATTGGAACATTAAAAAAGCTGCTTTAGAAGAGAATATTAAGTAAAAAGAAGCAAGCTAAAGGTGCTTGCTTCTTTTTTTTGTTTTTGTTGAAATATATTTAATGGTACACTGTTAATAGTTCAAATTAAATAATTAGATTGTTGAAAGTAGGTTTTAAGTAATGAAGAAAATGGCATTATCCTTCGCGGTCGTAAGTTTATTACTGGGAGCTTGTAGCAATGATACGATTAGTAAGAAGGATGAAGTTATACAGAAGGATACGAAAGAAAAAAGCATGATTCCGAGAACTGCTGTTTCTAAAGATTATTATAGAACTGTAATTCCTTTAAAAGAACAAAAGGTTATAAATACAGCTAATATAAAAACAAATTCTAAATTAGATTTAGCAGAGTATGAAAATGGCTTAATGAATATTGCAACGCAGCAATTTGATACAGAAAATCATGTACTACAATTAAATCAGTATATTCCTGAGAAGTTAGTTGATGAACTAGTCGCAAAAGTAGAAGCACCAGTTCTGACAAATATTATAGAACAAGACTATTTCGGGAAGCAGAATTCAAACGAACTAAGTTTATCTGGTGTTATGATTGGTTTAGCTATGTCTTCAAGTGTATCGAATGAAGAAGCTATGTCTAAGGGTACTGAAGTTGCCAAACAACTTATTGAAGCTATTAATAAAAATGACAAGTACAACAAATCTCCAATTACGTTTGCTATCTTTAAGCAAGAAAGTACAAGTTCTTTAAAAAATGGTACGTATATTGCCAGTACTACCGTTCAAAAGAATGACACGAACCTTGGAAATTGGAGTACGATCGATGAACAAGCGTATTCATATCCTTCTGATGAATTTAAACAAGCACATGGAGAAGATAATACAAAAATAACTGAATTTGCTAAGACAATGAAAGAGTTTTCTCCTGGAGATTTTATTCCAGTAAATGCTAAAGTGTCTTATAAGAAAAATCAAATGGATGCATTGAATATGAATATTGTTATTAAATACAATGGTAAAACAGAATTAATGGCTCTTACTCAAATGGCTGCTCAAAGTATGTTAGAAAAATTACCTAAGGATGCGAAAGTACAATTACAGATAAAGTCCGAGAGTAAAATCGAGGCAATTATTATAAAAGAGAAAAACAGCGATAAACCGTTTGTTTCCTTCTTGTAAAAAAAAGACAGTGTTTACACTGTCTTTTTTTTATTGAAAATGGTGTTATGACGGGTAAGACAAATCAAATTCCAAAAAGTAAGAGGGAAATCATATGAACTTAAAAGATTTAAAAAATAAACATATTAAGTATGATTGGAAAACTATTTTTGTAGGCATCCAAGGAAATTATTTTAGTAAAGACGTTATTTCTGATTATGCGGTAGAATTGATGGGAATTGGTGATGAAAGCGGGTTTGTTAGTGAACTTACATGGGAAGTCTCTAATGAAGATTTAAGTAAGGTGATGTTAGAAATAAAAACTAATTATTTTCCTCAATTAGATGAAGAAAGCACAATATTAATAGAGGAGAAAAGAAAACTAAGATTTGTTTGTTTATCTGAAATAAAAGAAAGATGTAAAGAAGATAATGAATTATTAAATGAAATTGCAGAGTTTTATGGAAAGCATCACTACCCAGAAGATATGGTGAGTTTTGTTAATTATATGCCTCAAGAAGTTCCAACTACGAAAGAAGATATAGTAAATAGGTTTGAAAAATTTTTGGAATTAGAGGGATTGAAATTTAAATACTAATATATGTAAACTACCAATAAATAGGTAGTGATGTACAATTAGTTTCTGAAGTAATGAAAGATCGATGCGTAATACGCTCCATGTTTCCGCTGTGCCGATTTTAAAGAAAGAAACACATTTACCCGTTGTTGTCGATATAACGTATTCTACAGGACGATGTGACCTTCTATTGCCAGCCCAGATCCAGGCACAACGAATAAATATTGCGCAGTTCAATGAATTGATGAACGAATTAAAAGTATTTGGAACTGCTGCCTCTTATTGTATAGCGACTTTCATTGTCGATTTTTGTTGGTAAGTCGATATATTTACAAAATCGCTGATATAAATTTCATTTACTAACGTACGGCTTAATATACAGTTTCTACTCATGGAATATCTATTTTTTTACAAAAAATGCCCTTTTTTTCATAAAAAATACGAAAATACGAGAAAAGAAGCGAATTTTTTCGAAACTTTTGCGGGAAAATATTGTATGAGCCTGCGTTTTTATCGTATCATTAGTAAAAGGAAGAACTCGGGACGATTGGTGGCATCTGCAAATAGAGTTGATGTCTTTTTTTCATTCAAGTAACCGATACATAAAAATAGATAACAAAAATAGAAGGAGTGTGCGATGAGATGAACGTAACAATATATGATGTAGCGCGCGAAGCGAACGTTTCAATGGCTACCGTATCTCGTGTTGTGAACGGTAACCCAAATGTAAAGCCTACAACAAGAAAGAAAGTATTAGAAGCAATCGATCGTTTAGGATACCGCCCAAATGCGGTAGCACGTGGACTAGCAAGTAAGAAGACAACTACAGTAGGTGTTATTATTCCTGATATCTCAAATACGTTTTATGCAGAACTTGCTCGTGGAATTGAAGATATCGCAACAATGTACAAATATAACATCATTTTAAGTAACTCTGACCAAAACAAAGAGAAAGAGTTCCATTTATTAAATACGATGCTTGGAAAACAAGTGGACGGAATTGTTTTCATGGGTGAAGATATTACAGACATTCACATTGAAGAATTTAAAAAGTCTCCGGTACCAATTGTATTAGCAGCGTCATTTGATGAGCAAAATGAAACGCCATCAGTAAACATTGATTATACACAAGCAGCTTACGATGCGATGAAGCACTTTATTGAGCAAGGACATACGCGTATCGGTTTCGTCTCTGGTCCTTTCATTGATAAAGCGGGAAGCGCAAAGAAGTTACAAGGTTATCAAAAAGCTTTAGAAGAAGTAAGTATTTCATATGATGAAAATCTTGTAATCGATGGAGATTACACATATGATTCAGGTATCGAGGCATTCGAAAAGCTTTGGGGCCTTGATGAAAAGCCAACAGCGATTTTCGTATCTTCTGATGAAATGGCACTAGGTGTAATCCATGCAGCACAAGACGCTGGATTAAACGTACCAACTGATGTAGAAGTACTTGGTTTCGATAATACACGTCTTGCATTAATGGTTCGTCCACAACTTTCAACAGTTGTACAACCGATGTATGATATCGGTGCAGTAGCAATGCGTCTATTAACAAAGTATATGAACAAAGAAAAAGTGGAAGATCACACTGTAATCTTACCTCACCGTATCCAATTTAGAGATTCAACGAAGTAAGTATAAAAAAGCTCACAGCATTTGCTGTGAGCTTTTATTCGTATTCAGGATAGTATGCTTTTACTACGGTATCTACCGTTTTATTTTTCTTAACGTGTAAAAATCTTGCGTACAATTCTTTTCCCGTTTCAAATGGTGTATCGTCTAATTCAAACACATGCAATATTTTTCGAAACGTCCACGTTACTTGCTCACCGTACATATTATCGTACGATTCTTCAGAGTGTATAGCTATCTTTTCACCTAATTCATGAGCTTCCTCTATACTGTTTGCCTTAACAAGAATAATACTTTCTTCAAAAAGTGTATCGGGATTCTCTTCATAATGCTCATCAATTTTCGTAGGATCAGGCTCACCAGAATGAACAGATTCAAACAATAATTTTACAGCGTACATATTATGCTGCATGTTTCACTCTATAAATAATACTTGCGACAAGCGAAGCAGGTATTGTAAATACGTTACTTTGATAATGATAGTGTATTTGGGATTCTTCATAAGACATGTTGTCATATAGTTCGTTTTGTGAGGCATTCATTCTCTTCTGTTTTTCCTTGAGCATCTTCATATAGTTATACTGTATTGGGACGAGAATGATGAAATAGGCTAATACGATTAGTGAAATCCAAATCATTATGAACACTCCCGTATAAAGAATATTTGCATATAGTAATCATATCAATTTATAGAAAAAATAACCAGTTCTATCGGGTTATTTTTCTTCTGAAAATGCGAACAGTTCCCTTTGGTTTCTTAAATTGTGATCAATACATGTTTGAGCAACACATTTCAATCCTTGTAATAATGCATCTATGTGAGAAGTATCGTATTGAATTATATTTCCTGCTACTATCGTTTCGTCTTTTTCCAAGTTAATTGATATTTTTAGTACAGCTGTATTGCTTTGTAAATTTATAACTTCGATATAAAAAAATTGTTTTTCTAGGTCAATCGTAACGTAATTAAATCGTTCGGTTAGTTCCAAATTGCATATGGTAGTGTATTTCAAATGAAAGCCTCCTTATTGTGTAAGTGTATGTTGTAATGCTTTCGCTACAGTAGGGAGGACTCCTTGTTATATGTCACATAAGTGCAAATTCAACTATTATAGGGCAATGTCATGTATAATAGAAAGAAAAGGTTTGTGAGGGGGGAGAAAAGATGATCGTTCTTTGGATAATTACGCTTTGTATGACTGCTATTTTTGCATATATGACGTTAAAACAAAATGGCTTAAAGCGATTTGTTCCAGGAAGTATTCTTGCAGGAATTGCCCTTATCACGTATGTAATTTCTATTTTTATTGAAAGTGTATCAGTGGATATGAGCACAAGTTTAATGTTTATGGGTATTACACTATTTGCAGGTAGTATTATGGTACTTATGGTTGCAGGTATTATTTTATTTATTCATATGAATTCGGAAACGTTATAGCATATAAAAAAGGCATGTCCCTAGGGGACATGCCTTTTTATCCGTTCAATTATGCTCTATCTTTAGAAGAGTTTTGTTGTTTTAATAAGTCGCGAATTTCGCCAAGAAGTTCTTCTTCTTTTGTTGGTTCTGGAAGTTTCTCTTCTTTTTCTTCTTCTCTTTTAGATGTTAGTTTGTTGAATACTTTAACGAACATAAAGATAGCCGCTGCAATAATTAAGAAATCAAAAATAGTTTGGATAAAGTTACCATACATAATAGATGATTTACCGAATGTGATTTTTAAATCTGTAAAGTCAACGCCACCTAATACCATACCAAGTAATGGTGTAATAATATCTTTTACTAAAGAACTAACGATTTTACCGAATGCAGCACCGATTACAACCCCGACAGCTAAATCGATTACATTCCCCTTGAAAGCGAACTTTTTAAACTCGTTCCACATGTGTTAATCCCATCCTTTCCACGATTCATTATGAAATTTATAATTCCTATCAACATATTCTATAGAAATTTACGAGAGAAATAAAGGGAAAATGGGAATGAAAGTAAATTCTGAAAAATGTATCCGTTTTAATTTTTGTTTAGATCGTCCAGTAGAGATTGTAACAGTTGCTGCGTTTTTAATCCTTCTAATCCATCTACAACAGGCTTTGTATCTCCGTGTACACATTCAATAAAATGATGAACAGCATCTTCAAAACCACGTTGTTTTAACGTCGTATCCCATGATGGGGAACCGCTTTGTGAAACTGAGTTTTCCTGTTCAATTTCAAATGTATTCATATTTTTTACACGAATGATTTTCCCTGTCGTAACAAGTTCAATTTGTTCTAAATTTGTACCGGCATGGCGGTGCATTGCTGTTGAAAGTAATAGGCCGTTTGTTGTTGTATATGTATGATGGCCGTAAAGAAGTTCATTTTTTTCATTCATTTGCATCATATTGTGAACGACGTTAAGCTCATCGTTAGCTAACCAGCGAGCAGTATCTACAATATGTAAGTAATCATCTAACATCGTAAAGTCGTATGTATATGGACCGACTTTATTTGTACGGTGTTTTTCAATTCGAATCCATGAAATATCATGAGCTTGTTCTTTTGCAGCAACATACATAGGAACGAAGCGGCGATTAAATCCGACCATTAACTTTCGGTTATACTTTTCGCTCAACTCGACTAGTTTCTCAGCTTGGTCTACTGTAGCTGCTAGCGGCTTATCAACATAAACGTCGATTCCTTTTTTCAGAAGTTCAGAAACGATTTCATAATGTGTAGCAGTTGAACTATGAACGAAGATTGCATCGCATTCCGAAGCTAACGTTTCAATAGAATGGAAGTCTTGAATGCGGTATTGCTGGCAAACTTGTTTCCTTTTCTCCGCGTTAGGTGTAAACGCCCCTACAAAATTCCAATCTGTTTCTTTTGTAAGTGTTGGAAGATAGGCTTTTTGCGCGATACTTCCAAGTCCAATCATCCCAATTTTAGGTTTGTTCATGTTTATTCCCACCTATTCATATTGATGTAACGGCTTAAATGTAGCATAGGGTGGGGGAGGAAGGCAAAAATTAGCTTTTTACTTATGTCCTTCTAACAAAATCTTCTCTATCTCGTCAAAGTTATGAGCACGAGCATGCTCTAGCGGGGTAACACCATCGTTGTCTGGAATATTTACATCTGCACCGTGTTCAATAAGAAGTTGAATGACTTGTTGTTGTGTTTCATTTCCGTTACTTAGTACGATAGCTTCCATTAAAGCTGTCCATCCGAGGGTATTTACATGGTTTACATCGATATTTGTTCGCGTGAGTAGTTCTTTTATAACATCAATATAGCCATGTTCTGATGCTGGGATAAGAGCTGTACCGCCGTAACGGTTTGTCAGCGATGAATCTGCACCGGCATCAATCGTTAGTTTTAAAATATCCAAGTAACCCTCAGCGCCGGCGTATAGAAAAGGATTGTTTTTTATATCATCTTGGATATTTACGTCAGCACCAGCTTCGATAAGCGCTTTTGCAGTTTTTACATCATTTTTGTATGTAGCAATCATAAGAGGGGTACGTCCTTTATTGTCTGTTATATTTATGTCAGCCCCTTTTTTGAGTAACGATATAACGGTATTCGTTTCTTGTTTTTCAGTAGCTGCTAGTAGCGCTGTCTCCATGTTTGTCATCTCCTTTTTAACTCCTTGTTCTTGCGAGCAACCTTGCAAAAAAATTACGCAACAGATCATGCTTACTGTTTTTTTGAACATGGAATTTCAACCTCCTCATTTCAACTGTAAAATAAGAACATTAAATTTTTATAAACTGACGCTAAAATTACTATAAAATCGCTTGAGTATTTGAACATATATTTTTATGCTTATGAGTAATAAGGTTTGGTAAAGTGAGGATGTAACATATGTCTATTAAAACAAGATTTTTATTCTCTTATATTGCTGTTATTCTCGTTTCCATTACGCTCATATTAGTCGCGGGATTTTTAATTGTTTTTTCCATAACAGGAGACTTGGAATCAGTGAAAAATTTCTATAAAAGTTCCTATATTCAAAAGCCGCTTACGCCAGAAGAAGAGAATACGTATATTGAATTGAAATTAGCGGCAAAGAAAAATCAATCTCAACTATTAGATGAATCGTTCGTTTCAACACTTGAAAAAGAAGGTGTGAAAATAGTTGTAAGAAAGGGAGAAACCATTTCTTATGCTACAAAAATATTTGAAAGTGTATCTTTAAAAGAAGCCCTTCCGAAATTTGAATCAGCAAATATTAATAGTCGTGGTACAACGGAACTAGGCGATACATTTTATCGATATGTAAAGTTTGATTTTTATTTTCCTCAGGAAGAAGAGGGGAGTATATTTGTATTAAAAAAGCAAAGTTCATTTGTAGATCTTACACAAAAATTATTTCCGATTTTGTTCGTATCACTTTTACTGTTAGCCGTGTTGCTTATTGGATTATTAAGTTATCTTGTCTCAAGAAGTGTGATAAAACCAATCTTTGTATTGAAAGATGCGACTGAGAAAATTAAAGAAGGAAATTTAGACTTTCAAATACCAGTTACATCGCATGATGAGATAGGGCAATTGAATCAAGGATTTGAGGAAATGAGGAAGAAATTAAAAGAGTCGATAGAGGTACAAACGCAGTATGAAGAAAATCGAAAAGAGCTCATTTCAAACATCTCTCATGATTTAAAAACACCGATTACATCTATTATCGGATATGTAGAAGGCATAAAAGACGGGGTAGCAAATACAACAGAAAAAATGGATAAGTACTTAACGACTATCCATACGAAAGCAAGGCATATGGATACACTCATTGACGAACTATTTTTATTTTCGAAGCTCGATTTGAATCGAGTTCCATTTCGGTTTGAAACGGTTGAATTAAATATGTTTATGCAAGAATTAATAGAAGAGATGCAGATGGATTTAAGTAAAGAAGGTATAGAAGTTAACTTACAATTACATGCATCACCACTATATGTAACGGCTGATTGCGAAAAGATAAATAGAGTGATCTCAAACTTAATTCATAATAGTGTGAAATACATGGATAAAGAAGAAAAGAAAATCACTGTAACAGTATCGAGTGATAACAATAAAGTGATTGTGAAAGTAATGGACAACGGATCAGGTATCGAATCTGATACACTTCCTTATATTTTTGAACGTTTTTATCGTGCAGAGCAATCGCGAAATTCTAGTACAGGTGGAAGTGGACTTGGCTTAGCGATAGCGAAGCAAATTATTGAAGAACATGGCGGAAATATTTGGGTGGAAAGCGAGCTTGGGAAAGGCACAAGCATTTTCTTCTCATTGGAAAAAGTAGAGAAATGTGGTGAGTAATTTGAAAAGAATTTTACTAATAGAAGACGAAGTAAGCATTGCAGAATTACAGCGAGATTATTTAGAAATTAGTGATTTTCAAGTTGATGTAGAACACTCTGGAGAAACAGGTTTACAAATGGCTTTGCAGGAAGAATATGATTTAATTATTTTAGACATTATGCTTCCGAAGATGAATGGTTTCGAAATTTGTAAACAAATACGTGCTATAAAAGACATTCCGATTTTACTTGTTTCAGCAAAGAAGGAAGATATAGATAAAATTCGCGGACTCGGTTTAGGGGCGGATGATTATATAACGAAACCGTTTAGCCCGAGTGAATTAGTTGCAAGAGTAAAGGCACATATTTCTCGTTATGAAAGATTATCAGGAAATGTAAGTAAGCAACGTGATACGTTATATATTCACGGAATCTCTATTGATCAACGGGCGAGGAAAGTTTTTATAAACAATGAAGAAATCGCATTTACAACGAAGGAATTTGATTTATTAACATTCTTTGTAACACATCCAAACCAAGTCTTAAATAAAGAACAGTTATTTGAACGTATTTGGGGACTAGACTCAGCTGGCGACTTAGCCACTGTTGTCGTTCACATTAGAAAATTACGTGAAAAAATTGAAAGAGATCCTGCTCATCCGCAATATATTGAAACAGTATGGGGAGCTGGTTATCGCTTTAACGTGTAATGTACCTGCCGAGTAATGGGCAGGTTTTTTATGTTATTCAAACAAAAAGGGAAAAATAGGTAATTTATGTTAAAATATAAAGAGAGATAAAACATAGGAGAGCATGAGAGGGCGTGCTACATTTTGGGGGATACATGAAAAGATAATAAATCAAACAAGGCTTTACGGATTGGAACTAATATCATAATTATTTTATTAATTATTGGTGCAATAGAAATGTTTTATGATGAAGATTATACGAATAATCATTTCGGTGGGGTATTTTTGGTGCTAGGTTGGATAGTTAGAAGCATGTTTAATATTACGATAGGTTTGAAAGAAGGGGATAAAAAGTCAGTACTGTTTGATGTAGGTTTAGTGGTTATTTCTTGTGTTCTTTTATTTGTTTTTAGTATGAAATATTTCTTTTGAAAAAAGCTCATAGTCTTATAGAGGCTGTGAGCTTTTTGTCCGTGCTTAGATTTTCTTAATAATAACGGTACTGACGTAACGATTTATAAAATTCCTGAGTAGTAGAACTAAATTGAGCAGCTTCTTCCAAAAAGGGATAATGGTTGCTGTTCTCAAATGGAACGAAGATAGAATTACGTATGCCATCATGCATCTCGATAGAATACTGAATCGGGCACTGCACATCATATCTTCCGCATATAATAAGGGTCTTTGTTTGAATAAAGGGTAGTGATGTCCTTAAATCGAATGAAGGGTATTCATGAGCGAAAGCGTTCATCCGGCTAGCGGACATTGCTTTTTGGATTGGTTTACAAAAATAAGAGTTGTAGTTTTCAGGTTTATACAATGATAATTTTGTTCTCTCAGTAGATAGTTCTTTCCGTTCTTCACTTGTAAGGTGAGGGCTTTTCAAGTTTTCGATGAGCTGTTGCATATAATGAAACTGTGGATGTTCTAGGTTATAAATGCAAAATGGTGTTTCGGTATAGTTACTTGCTGCGGCTCCAACGACGACTAATGATTGTAAGGAATTTGAATATGTAATCGCGTATAAAAGTCCAAGCATACCGCCAGTTGAATGGCCAGCGAAATGCCATGTTGGAAGTTGCAAAGCTTCTTTAATTGCTTCTAAGTCGTGAATCGTTTCAATCATACTTAATTCGTTTTCTACGTTGGCTTTTACAGAATTACCAGCGTCTCGCAAATTAATGAGGAATACACGATATGTAGAAGTGAAAACATCCGCAAAGTAATCACCAGTTTCATTAAATTGTGAATAGTGATGTGTAATGCAAAGAGGTTCGCCATTTCCTTTTGTGAAGAGTTCGAATGTGCCACGTTTTGTGTTGATCATGTGTTGTTTCCACATAATATCACTACCTTTTCTCATAAAAGTTGAATCAGACTGTTATGAAATGAAAATATATCGACTTACAGAAACCGACAATAATAGCAAGCTATAAATAAAAGGAGGCTATTCAAAAACGAGCCTCCTTTTCGTTTAGTACAAAGATTTTGTCATATTATTCCGAATAATTTCAAGGGATTTCGCTACAGTTAATGCATTCTTTTCTTCAATTTCTGGTTTACGGGGGATAGGTTTATACATGTTGTCTGGATCTTCCCATGTGAGGGGAAGTTCTGTTTCAGCTTGTCCTTTCCAAGCGTCAATCCATTCTGGAGGGAGATAACCTGAGATGTTTTGGATGTTGTTCATTTCGAGCCAAATAAGTGCCCAAGCTCTTGGGACGACGCGCCAGTGGTCATAGCCACCGCCGCCGACAGCGATCCAGCGACCTTCGCAATATTCGTTAGCGATTTCGCGAGCGAGCTTCGGTATTTCACGGTAAATATTCATCGTTGCGCAAAGGTGTGTAAGTGGATCGTAATAATGTGCGTCAGCGCCATTTTGCGTTAAAATAATATCCGGTTTAAAGTATGCGGCAACTTCTTTTACGACAGTTCGATAGGAATCTAAGAACGATTCGTCTTCTGTAAATGCATCAAGTGGAACGTTAAAAGAATAACTATAGCCATTACCTTGTCCACGTTCATTTACAGCGCCAGTTCCAGGGAATAAATAACGCCCAGTTTCATGTAATGAAATGGTGCATACGTTAGGGTCGTCGTAAAAAGACCATTGTACACCATCACCATGATGAGCATCTGTATCAATATATAGGACGCGTAAACCGTATTTCTTCTGAATATATTTCATTGCGATGGAACTATCGTTATAAATACAAAATCCAGATGCTTTACCACGGAAGCCGTGATGTAAGCCGCCGCCTAAATTAAGCGCGTGTTTTACTTTCCCAGAAAGAACAGCATCGACAGCTGTTAATGTTCCGCCAACAAGTAATGCACTTGCCTCGTGCATATTTGGAAACATCGGTGTATCTTCTGTACCGAGTCCATATGTCATCGCAATTGATTTTTCTAACTTACCTTCTCCAGCACGTTTTACCGCATTTATGTACTCCTCTGTATGAACGTAGGCGATTTCTTCATCTGTAGCCATCCTTGGTGAGATGATTTGGGAAGGAGAGATGAAACCACCCTTTTGTAATAAGTCATACGTAAGTGTGACGCGAAGTTGGTTAAAAGGATGATCAGGGCTAAACGAATAGCCCCGAAAATCATCCGAATAAATAAACGCGCTACTCATGCTTGCATCCCCATAATGTTCGGCCATAATACGCGGTAGCCCTCTGCTTCAAGTGCATCAATCACTTTTAGAGGATTCATCGTTTGAATGCGGAAAACGAGTACTTTATCATTCTCATCTTTTGCTGGATAGACGAGAACGCTCACGATATTTATTTGCAAATCACTAAAAATAGCAACGACTTTTCCAAGAATACCAGGTTCATTTTTTACTTGAATTTCAATTTGTGAACTTGGTTGATGTGCTCCTGTTAATTTCACTAACGTGTGCAGTACAGTGGATTCAGAAATGATTCCAACTAACTTTCCAGCCTTTGTCACAGGAAGGCACCCTATTTTATTTTCAAAAAATAAGGTAGCAATTTCCTCAACGAAATCAAGAGGATGGCAAGTCATAACAGGTTGTTTCATAATAAGGTCGAGCGGTTGTTTCAGCATAGCGAGTGGAACTTGTTCATCAAGAATTGATGGACTTGCATCTCTTACATCCCGATCAGAAATAATGCCTACCACATGATTATTTTGATCGACAATTGGAATGTGCCGAATGCCTTTCGTGCGTATCGTTCGGATTGCTGTTTCGATTGTATCGTTTGGGTGTAGTGTCACCACATCTTGATTCATAATTTCTTCTACAATCATTCCAGTTGCCCCCTTTATTTAGTACATAAAACGATTGTGAAAACGTAGACGATCAAATGCTTGAATAGAATCCGTATCAACGCGTTTACCGATGCGGACCATTAAACAGTTAGCAGGGTGCGAACAAATCTCAGGATCATCTGTAGCCATCCATTGTAAGCCACCAGCATTCATCATTTTTTCCATTACTTTTCGGTACTCCCAAACATTTAAGCCTGTTTGTTTTAAATCCCAGTGCCAATAATATTCAGTCGTCAATATAATGTAATCTTCCATATGGTCGTCCATCATTGAAACTTCTAATAAGTTCTTGCCGACAGCGCACCCGCGGAAGGCTGGGACTACTTCAATCGCCCCGAGCTCAATTAAGTTTTCCATTTTTCCTTCTGACCATCGTTCGAGTGGATCAGGATACAAGTATGTAACATATCCAACGATCGTTCGGTCATGTCTAGCAATAATGAGACGAGCTTCTGGTAATTTAGAAATTTCGACAATTGCTTTATATTGCTGCTCGGCAGGACGAAACGCAATTAAGTCTGGATGAAATTCATACATTTCTAAGTTATGTGTAGAGACAGGACCTTCAATAATTAAAGTGCCTTTCGCTGTTTTTAAGTTTCTGGCATTGTATATTTTTTTATGGATCAATGTATTGCTCACCACCTTGAGGGTTTGTGAATCTATTAATATCGTACTTTATAATATATGCGATGTGAATCGAATTTTGTCATTAAAAATTTGTCTAAAAATCAACAAATATACTGAAAATTTTAAATAATATCATTATAATAGATAATAGAATACATAGGAGGGGGATGTAAAGTATGAAAGTAGAAACGCTTCCTGTCATTAAAGGAGAAAATAATTTGCCGAATTATGATGAGGCATACGCGAATTTTAACTGGGAAGAGGTTAATAAAAATTTTACTTGGAATGAAACAGGCCGAGTAAATATGGCGTATGAGGTAATTGATAAGCATGCGAAATCCGATCGAAAGAATAAAGTAGCCCTTTATTATCAAGATGGATCGCGAAAAGAGAAATATACATTTAAGGAAATGAAGGATTTTTCTAATAAAGCAGGAAACGTCCTGAAAAATTATGGCGATGTAGAAAAAGGCGATCGCGTTTTTATTTTTATGCCGCGTTCCCCAGAGTTATATTTTGCACTTTTAGGTGCAGTGAAATTGGGAGCAATCGTTGGTCCGCTATTTGAAGCATTTATGGAAGGCGCAGTTCGCGATCGTTTAGAAGATAGCGAAGCAAAAGTGTTAATTACAACACCTGAATTGTTAGAGCGCGTACCATTAAATGATTTACCTGCTTTAAAAACAGTCTTCCTTGTTGGAGATAATGTAGAAGAAGGCGGTAAAACGGTAGCGTTCAATCCTTTATTTGAACAAGCTTCAAAAGAATTACATATTGAATGGTTAGGCCGTGAAGACGGTTTAATTTTACATTATACGTCTGGTTCTACTGGTAAGCCGAAAGGTGTGCTTCATGCGCAAAATGCAATGGTGCAGCACTATCAAACGGCGAAATGGGTGCTAGATTTAAAAGAAGATGATGTATATTGGTGTACAGCTGACCCAGGCTGGGTAACTGGAACGGCTTACGGTATTTTCGCACCGTGGTTAGTTGGAGCATCAAATGTTATTTTAGGTGGACGCTTTAGTCCAGAAGCGTGGTATGAAGCGCTACAAGATTACGGTGTAACAGTTTGGTACAGCGCACCAACAGCTTTCCGTATGTTAATGGGTGCTGGACAAGACGCAATTAAAAAATATGATTTATCGCAAGTTCGTCACGTATTAAGCGTTGGTGAACCGTTAAATCCAGAAGTAATTCGCTGGGGTATGAACGCATTTGGACTTCGTATTCATGATACGTGGTGGATGACAGAAACAGGTGGACAAGTTATTTGTAACTATCCTTGTATGGAAATCCGTCCAGGTTCAATGGGTAAACCAATTCCAGGTGTGAAAGCAGCGATTGTTGATAATGAAGGAAATGAAGTGCCTCCATACACAATGGGCAACTTAGCAATTGGTAAAGGTTGGCCAGCTATGATGCGCGGGATTTGGAATAATCAGCAAAAATATGAGTCTTACTTTATGCCGGGAGATTGGTACGTATCAGGTGACTCTGCCTATATGGACGAGGATGGATACTTCTGGTTCCAAGGACGTATTGACGATGTTATTATGACGTCAGGTGAGCGCGTTGGTCCGTTTGAAGTAGAAAGCAAATTAATCGAGCATGCTGCTGTTGCAGAAGCTGGGGTAATTGGTATTCCTGATCCGGTGCGCGGCGAAATCATTAAAGCATTTATCGCGCTTCGAGCAGGATACGAACCATCTGATGAATTAAAAGAAGAAATTCGTCAATTTGTAAAGAAAGGCCTAGCAGCTCATGCAGCGCCAAGACAAATTGAATTTAGAGATAAATTACCGAAAACGAGAAGTGGTAAAATTATGCGCCGCGTATTAAAAGCGTGGGAGTTAAACTTACCAACAGGTGACTTATCAACGATGGAAGATTAAGAGAGAAGGGTCTGAACGAAACAACGTTCAGACCTTTCTTTTTTATGATATCATCAACTTATATATATGAGTTAAAAGGGGATAGTATGATGAAAACAGAAAAGGAAAAGATGATACTAGGAGAAATGTACATACCGGCTGATCCAGTTTTAGTACAAGAGAGGGAGCAAGCTCGTATATTAACGAGAAAATTAAATGATACGCCAGAAGTACAATTAAAAGAGCGTAGCGAAATCGTAAAAGAATTATTCGGAACGACTGGGGATAACATTCATCTTGAATCTTCTTTTAGATGTGATTACGGCTATAACATTCACGTTGGCGAAAATTTTTACGCGAACTTTGATTGTACAATTTTAGACGTATGCCCAGTAACAATTGGAGTGAACTGTATGTTAGCTCCAGGTGTTCACATTTATACAGCAACACACCCGCTTGATCCAGTAGAGCGCATAAGCGGATCAGAATACGGAAAACCAGTTACAATTGGCGATAACGTATGGATTGGCGGGAGAGCGATTATTAATCCTGGTGTCACAATTGGAGACGATGCGGTGATCGCATCTGGCGCTGTTGTAACGAAAGATGTGCCAGATAACGTAGTAGTTGGCGGGAATCCTGCAAAGATTATTAAAAAAATAAAATAATATTTGAACGAAGTGCCTTCCTCGTCTGTATACATTTGTGAAAGAATAGATGAGGGAGGCTTTTTTATGTCTAATAAATTACTTCTTGGTTTTGCTGTAATTGGAATTATAGTCGTATTTTCTTGTGGTTTGTTATTACCGATGCCAATCGGATTTAAAGTTTCAATGATTACAGCTGGGGTCATGATGATTGTTATGTTTTCAATCATCATTCCATTTGATAGAAAACATATAGTACGGAAAAATGGATATAAAATTGATTTTACAAAAACAAAAGTGTATTTTCGCTGGAATGTATTTGATACGATTTCGGCTTGTCTTGCAGTGTATGCATGCATTTGTGTGCAAGCATTAAATATTTTAGTTTCAACCGGACAGACAATTCAAAACCCGTATGTTCAATTTTTTACGAATCAATCGCAAGTATGGATTATTGTCGCAAGTTGCTATTTAATTTCCCGTATTTCATTAACGTTAAAAGGAATAAAGGAGATCAAAAATCATGGCGCAGATTGGGATTGAGGAGGAGCTCATGCTTGCGTATCAAAGTGGAGATAAGCAGGCTGGGGAAAAACTATACGTTTTAATCAAACCAGCGCTATACACATTTTTGTATCGATTTAACCGAGATGAACAGTTAAGTATCGACCTTGTGCAAGATACGTTTTTGACGCTAGAGCGTAAGAAACATATGTATGAACTTGAAAAAGGAAAAATAAAAACGTATTTATTTCAAATCGGTTATCGTCTTATGATTAATAAATTAAATAGGAGAAAAAAGTGGCGTACACTTTTGCCATTTTTAGTGCCAATTCAGGAAAAAGAATTTTCTCACGAAGATCGGCTCACAGTAAGAGAAGCAATTTTGAAAGTTCCAGAAGAGCAAAGAGCGGTCCTAATCCTTTCTTATTATCATGACATGCAGCAAAAAGAAATTGCAGAGATATTAAACATTCCAATTGGAACAGTGAAATCGAGACTTCATAACGGGATAAAGAAATTGAAACAATTGCTGGAGGTGGATGAAATTGAGCGAAAATCCCTTTAAGAGTGAATATAAGTTAAAACAGCATTTAGATAGTGACCATGTAGAAATACCAGACTTTCCAAAAACGGTAAGTCGCTTCGATCGATTAATCGGATTTCTTGGTTCTCCGGCAAAAGATCCTGTGGAGGCGACGATTGGAAATGATTTATCGGTTGTGTTTCATGTATCGTTATTAGTTGGGGTTCCAATTCTTTCTCTTATTACGATACTCTTTGCGACGTTGTAGAGGATTGGCAAGGAGAGAAACTCGACCTCTATTTGACACGCCTATATAAATGATGGTATAAAGAAAAGTATATGAATAATTGAGCGTGGAAAGGGAGAAGTAGTGATCATTTCCCTGTTTTAGAGAGCTGATGGCCGGTGAAAATCAGCACATAGATGATCGCGAATTACGCCCCTAGAGCATCTTTTTTCGATTGAATTGTATTCAAAAGGGAAAAGACGGTGCTAAGCCGTTATGTAAATAAGGTGGTAGGCTTTTTTTTGCCTGCAACTAGGGTGGTAACGCGATAATCAAAATCGTCCCTTATTTAAAGGGGCGATTTTTTTATGTTTTCAACCTTCACGCCAGTAATGAACTTAAAGGAGAGTATGTAGGATATGGATATTTTACAAGATCTTGAATTTCGCGGTCTAATTAATCAGCAAACAGATGCTGAGGGACTTGAGCAATTATTAGAAAAAGAAAGCGTTAAATTATACTGTGGTTTCGACCCGACAGCGGATAGCTTACACATTGGTCATATGTTACCAGTATTAATGTTACGTCGTTTCCAATTAGCTGGTCATCAACCAATCGCACTAGTTGGCGGAGGTACTGGTATGATCGGTGACCCAAGTGGTAAAAAAGCAGAGCGTACATTAAATACGAAAGATACAGTTGCTTACTACACAGAAAGCATTAAAAACCAACTTTCAAACTTCTTAGAGTTCGAAAACGTGGACAACCCAGCAACAATGGCTAACAACTATGACTGGCTTGGTAACTTAGATGTAATTTCATTCTTACGCGATATCGGTAAAAACTTCGGTTTAAACTATATGTTAGCAAAAGATACAGTAGCATCTCGTTTAGAGACTGGTATTTCATTCACTGAGTTCAGTTACATGATTTTACAATCATACGACTTCTTAAACTTATACCAACACCATAATTGCCGCCTGCAAATCGGTGGTAGTGACCAATGGGGTAACATTACAGCTGGTCTTGAATTAATCCGTAAATCAGAAGAAGATGCGAAAGCATTCGGTTTAACAATTCCACTAGTTACAAAATCTGACGGTACGAAGTTTGGTAAAACAGAAGGCGGCGCAATTTGGTTAGACCCAGAAAAAACAACTCCTTACGAGTTCTACCAATTCTGGATCAACACAGATGACCGCGATGTTGTTAAATACTTAAAATACTTCACATTCTTATCTCATGAAGAAATTCTTGAGCTTGAAAAGCAAGTAGCTGAAGCACCAGAAAAACGTGCAGCACAAAAAGCATTAGGTTCTGAAATGACAAAACTTGTTCACGGCGAAGAAGCATTAGAGCAAGCGATTAAAATTTCAGCTGCATTATTCAGCGGTTCTGTAGCAGAACTGACTGCAAGCGAAATCGAACAAGGATTCAAAGACGTACCATCTGTAGAACGTACTGCAGAAGATACAGTATTAATCGACTTACTTGTAGAAAGCAAAATCTCTCCATCAAAACGTCAAGCACGTGAAGATGTAACGAACGGCGCAATCTACGTAAACGGTGAGCGTACACAAGCATTAGACTACGTTGTAACAGAAAACGACCGCATCGAAGGTAAATTCACAATCATTCGCCGTGGTAAGAAGAAATATTTCTTAATTCGTTACTAATCAGAAACGAATATAAAACAAATAGTACCCCGAATTGTAGGCTGAAAAGTCTATGATTCGGGGTTTTTATGTATGAATTTAGATTGCCTGATCTTTTCTTGTAAATAAAATATGAAGAATTAATATGAGCATATAAAGTAAGCTAATGAGCATAAGAACAAATACTGTTGGATAAAATTTTGCCGCATATATAAAGAAATCGATTTGATAAATATCTTCGTAATTTGAAACGGTACCTTTAAAGTAATTCGTAAACTTAGCGCTATATTTCCATTCATCAGGATAATCTATTAGATTACTCCCCTGATACCAACTCATAAGTGCTGAAGTAATAAACAACATAAATGAACTTCCGAGTTGAACCATTTGGTTTATTGTCAAAAAGAATCCACCTCCTATTTTATGGTTATTATAGCGTGCATTCGTATGCCTGTAACCTTTTTGTTGTAATCTCCTTTTCGAGTTCATACGGAAATCACATGTAAGCGGTATGATAAACGTATAACAAATAGAAAGGAGTGGTAAAACGAAATGTCACTAGAAGCGCTCATTATTTTTTCTTTGCTAAATGCGGGTCAGCTTGCAGAGAATTCGAAGGTGGATATACATAAAGAGCAGAAAGATGCTTATGTATATGTTCAGAAAGAGGAAAATAAATAACTTTAATATATATAAATAAAAGCTACTCGAAGTAACTATTTTAGTTGTCTTTGGTAGCTTTTTACATTATGAATAAATAGGAATTAATTCTCGTTTAAAATCTTCGTACATTTCAAATGCAATTTTCATGATTTCTTTGAGTTCTTCGTAACTGTGGAAATATAGCACGGGTACTTTTTCCGTGTCATTTGATAACAATCGTATAAATATGTCCCATGGGTCTCCAGCTCTAACTTCACCGTTATGACATGCCTCCCAAATCAATTCAGCAACACCATATTTTAAGCTGATGTTGAATCTAAAAGCATAGATATCCTTGTTTTTTACTTCTCCTACAATAAAAAAGTCTTCTTTTTTATTGTAACGAGCTTTATAGCCAAGAGACTCGAATACTTCAATCGCTTTTTCATTTTCATAGCTTTCAAATGTATTTGTTCTATCGGAAAATTTTTCTGATAAGGATTTGTATCTTTCTACAAATTCAATTTTCTTAAGTACCTCTTTAATTTCGGGTTCTACATCATACGCCATCAATTATTCCTCCCTAAATCGAATCTCAATAGCATATTTACCTTTTAGTTCTTTCAAATACGTCTCAAAATTTTCCCTAAATTTGTTTCTTTTTTCGTACGTGAAATTGAAGTCTTTGCAAATGTATAATTCACTTGATACACTTCATTTTGAAGTATCTTAGTTATGATATTTTCACCAGTAAAAGCAAATATACCTTTTCCATGATATTTGATTCGAAACAAAGGAAAAAACTAGCGTGAACGTTGGTTTTAATATCAATCAGGTGTTACATTGAGTACATCCCTAAATAGAATGTCATCAACAGTTACATCGGGGCCAAATAGTGCGACATCGTCTGCAAATTTTATTCCTTCTATTTTTCGGCTATTCTCTGTGTAACCAATTCTTTCATATCCGCTTGCTTTTAGAGTTGTTTCAATAACTGATATTAATTGAGATTGCAATCTAGTATATTCTTGCTCTGAATCTCCAGTTAAAGTGGGCATCATGCCATTGACATCTTTATTTACAATTTCAAAGGAATTAAGGATAGAATATACATTAGCTAGTTTAGAAATGATAAGATATGTAGTATATTCAACTTCAAACTCGCCTTTTACATAACTTGGTAAAGTAATATACCAATCATTTGAAGGGAATACTATGTCGCTATCTCCTTTAATTTTAATATTATTTTTATTACAAAAATCAATTATTTGTTTAGGGAGAGTTAGTTTGATAGAAGACTTTTGTAAATATTCTTCTATATTTTTTTCAACGTAGTATTTTCTTTTTACTTCTTCAATTTTTTTATTTAACATTTATGTCCTGCCCTCCTGATTTATCTGGTCCTTTAGCTCCTTTCAAATCAAAATCAACTTCGCTTAAATATTTACCTCTTTTATTGAGTTCTTCAAATCTTACATGTTGAGTATCTACTGAATAATATTTTCTTTTTTATCATCTAGTTCTCCAACTTTTAAAAACTTTTCTTTTTTATCATAAACTGATTTATAACCTAGCTTTTCAAGTATTTGTTGAATTTCTTCAATATTGGGATTAGGAATGATTTCTTCGGCATCATAATTTTCTCTCGAAAAAGAAGAAAGTTCTGTGTATCTATTAACAAAGTCAATTTTTTTTAGCGCTGTTTCTATTTCCGATTTTAATGTTAAGTTCATAATTAACTCTCCTAAAACCTTAAGTCTATCCTTGTTTTTAGGTCATTACTTCATATATCTTTAAGGTGAAATCATGAATAAATAGGAATTAATTCTTGTGGCTCCACTTTTACTATTCATGTTAAAAGTCTAAATCTTTTTCATTACCATCATAATCTACTAGTAATGATCCTTCGTCTAAGGTATCCATTAACCATTCCACCAAACCATTCCATGATCTAGAAACGCTGTGAATCTCCCTATCCCATTGTATTACCGTTGCATCGTATCCATTGCTTGATTCTAAGTCTATACATATCGAGTCACCATAGTTTAAATCTGCGATGATTAAATACGTGTCTGGCATCTTTGTCGGTCTTCGTTCTTTTTTAAACGAATCATTTAGATAAGAGCCACCACGCTGTTTTGGACCCTGAGCAGCTGTATGAATTTCTGACAGGATTGTTCCAGGTATAAATAATTCTCCACCATTACACACTTGGAGAAAATCTTTATATATATCAGGAATTTGAATGTTAAGTTCATTTTGAAGGCTTGTTATATCTTCTAAGTTGATTCCATTATTTAGGTTATGAATACCATCTACATATTTATTAACTTCCTCAAAAAATGGTTGTAAATGATTGTTTTTTGAATAATATTTTCTTAGCATAAAACCATCTCCCTCTATTCATGTTTCCAAGGCACAACGTCTCAAGTTTAGATACATAAAGAAATCCGGTTCTTGTGAGTCGGATTTTCTGTTTTTATATTCAAAATAAGATTGCCTTTCTTAAATATAAAATTATGAATAGATAGGAATTAATTCTTGTTTAAAATCTTCATACATACCTAAAGCAATTTTTAAAATTTTTTCTAAGCTGTCATAATCGCTAAATAGTACGGGCTTAATTCTAGTATCTGGAGAAATTAAAAGTCTTGAATATAGACTCCATGGACTACCTAATCTTAGTTCATCATTATGATAAACTACCCAAGTAAAATCCAGAACGTTTACTTTAATACCAATATTAAAATAAAATAAATTTTCTTTTTTATCACCTAGTTCTCCAACTTTTAAAAACTTTTCTTTTTTATCGTAAACTGATTTATAACCTAGCTTTTCAAGTATTTGTTGAATTTCTTCAATATTGGGATTAGGAATGATTTCTTCGGCATCATAATTTTCTCTCGAAAAAGAAGAAAGTTCTGTGTATCTATTAACAAAGTCAATTTTTTTTAGTGCTGTTTCTATTTCCAATTTTAATGTTAAGTTCATAATTAACTCTCCTAAAACCTTAAGTCTATCCTTGTTTTTAGGTCATTACTTCATATATCTTTAAGGTGAAATCATGAATAAATAGGAATTAATTCTCGCTTAAAATCTTCGTACATTTCAAAGGCAATTTTCATGATTTCTTTGAGTTCTTCATAACTGTGGAAACCTGGACGGAGCACTTTTTCAGTATCATTGGATAATACGTCTACAAACATAGCCCAAGATGTTCCAGTTCTAACTTCACCAGTGTGCCATGCTTCCCAAATAAATTCAAAGAGTCCATATTTCAAGCTAATATTGAACCTGAAAGTATAGATATCTTTGTTTTTTACTTCTCCTACTCTAAAAAAGTTTTCTTTTTTCATAAAACGGGCTTTATAGCCAAGAGACTCAAATACTTCAATTGCTTTTTCATTTTCATAGTTTTCAAATGTATTTTCTCTATCAGAAAATTGTTTTGATAACACTTTGTATTTTTCAGTAAAATTAATTTTTGTAAGTACTTCCTGTATTTCAGGTTTCAATGAATAGGCCATTAATTATTCCTCCCTAAATCTAATCTCGATATCATACTTGTCTTTTGCTCGTTTTATATATTTATCTATTTTTCTAAAATTTTTATTAGATACTGGAATTTCTAAAATATGTTTTCCTTCTAGTAATTGCCCATCTATTTCTCGAATTTGTTCTAATATCTCCTGTTCGATAACATCTGTAGAAGCTACCTGTGATTGAAAGTCTCTTGGAAAGGCATCATTTTGACGAATTAATTTTTCGCATAAGTAAATGATTCCTTGTGCTAACGGACGAAAGGTTTGTAAGAAATATGCTTTTGCACTGCTATATGTTTGTCCTTGTAGAACAGTATCCAATGCAAAAGTGTCAATAGAATGAATGATTTGTTCCATTCCTTGAATAGTAGCGTTACAGAAAGCGTTCATACTTTCTGTTTGAGCTTGTACTTCACCGAGATACATATTTAAAGACATGAACTTTCCCTCCCCTTACAAGAAAATAATACCAATTGAAGGAAGGGGTTGTAAATGGAATATTCTAATAATTAGACAGTTAAAGAGATACTTGTTCATTAAGTTTTTTTAATCTTATTCAGATGCTCGGGTGATGAAGAGGTTTTTAAGTTGAGTGTAAATAGAAAAAGGGAAGGTATAGATTATGTACAAATAAATACGTTGTAAAAATAATGTTAACAAAAGGAGAGTACAGCAAAGAAAAATGAGTTATGGGGTAGAATGTAGTGTTTTTAAGTGTTAGAAGAAGGGGGTAGGTTTTTATTAATGTGAATAAAAAATTGATGAAATTCTAGAGAGAGGGTTAATTTTTATTAACTATAGACTTGCAGTTCTTTTTTATTTTGTTACATTGTTCTGTTTCTATACATATACCGGCTATATTCAATAAAAAAAGCCCAGGCCCCTTGATAAACAAGGTTCCTAAGGCTTTTAATACTACTCTTTTCAGAGTACCGAGATTAACGAGAGTAGAACTCTACGATTAATGCTTCGTTGATTTCAGCTGCTAACTCAGAACGCTCAGCGTGACGAGTGTAAGTAGCTTCTAATTTATCAGCATCGAAAGTTAAGTATTCTGGTACGAAGTTGTTAACTTCGATCGCTTCTTTAACAACAACAAGGCTGTTAGATTTTTCGCGAACGCTGATTGTTTGACCAGGTTTTACACGGTAAGATGGGATGTCTACGCGAGATCCATCAACTGTGATGTGACCGTGGTTTACTAATTGGCGAGCTGCACGACGAGTGCGAGCTAAGCCCATACGGTAAACTAAGTTGTCAAGACGAGCTTCAAGAAGGATCATGAAGTTTTCGCCGTGCTTACCAGGCATTTTACCTGCTTGGTCAAATGTGCGACGGAATTGACGCTCAGTCATGCCGTACATGTGACGAAGTTTTTGTTTCTCTTGTAATTGTAAACCGTATTCTGAAAGTTTCTTACGTTGGTTAGGACCGTGAGGACCTGGTGCGTAAGGGCGTTTTTCTAATTCTTTTCCTGTGCCGCTTAGAGAGATTCCAAGACGACGAGACAGTTTCCAAGCTGGACCTGTATAACGAGCCATAGTTGACTCCTCCTTTAAAAATGTTTTTATTTACGTAAAATAAAAACAGACGTAATCGATATTTACGGGCATTTTGTTTTCATGTACCTTCGCTCCAGCAGCAGGGAGTTACGAGATACACCTCCGTAGAGGAACAAAATACAAACGATAAACTCACATTACAAGGCTGCCTTTTTATTTTACACAAACGCTATTATATCTTTTACCCAGAGTTTCGTCAAGCGAGTACATTTTTGTTTTATGCATATAAATTTTGGAAATTAGCAAGAAGGAATTTAAAACGATATAAAAGAAGTGATAGAAACACAAATAAAACGCTTACATAAAATGTAGTAAAAAACGTTCATCAAATTTTTGTTGATGAATATGCGGGATAAAGTGAAACTTTAACCGGTGGTGGGGACATCCCCCACCACTGGTTATTAGTTGAACGAATCGGGCTTTTATGGGCAGTTAATCCCCAAAACTAACTTTTTTGCTTTCGCTGAATTTTGATGTTGGGGTCTTACTGCCCGTTAAAGCGGGATAAAAACATAAAGGGGATGTTTTTATGAAAAAGAAACATATGGAGACAGCGTTAATTCATCACGGGTATACATCTGAGGAACATAAAGGAAGTTTAACACCACCGTTATTTCAAACGTCTACATTTACATTTGAGACTGCGCAGCAAGGAGAGGCGAGTTTTGCGGGAGTTGATCCGTCTTATATTTACTCAAGACTTGGAAATCCAACTGTAAAATTATTTGAAGAACGTATGGCGGTGTTAGAAGGAGGAGAAGAAGCACTTGCTTTCGGATCCGGTATGGCAGCTATTTCAGCAACTTTAATTGGTTTTTTAAAGGCTGGAGATCATATTATTTGTTCAAATGGATTATACGGATGCACGTACGGTTTTTTAGAAGTGTTAGAAGAAAAATTTATGATTACGCATTCGTTTTGTGATATGGAGACAGAGGATGATATTGAAAATGAAATCCGCCCAAATACAAAGCTTATTTTCGTTGAAACACCGATTAATCCGACAATGAAATTAATTGATTTAAAACAAGTGATTCGGGTTGCGAAGCGAAATGGCTTACTTGTTATTGTTGATAATACGTTTTGTTCACCTTATTTACAAAGACCACTTGAAATGGGCTGTGACGCGGTCGTTCATAGTGCGACAAAATATATTGGTGGTCACGGTGATGTTGTGGCAGGTGTAACGATTTGTAAAACGAAAGCGTTAGCAGAACAAATTCGCCCGATGCGAAAAGATATCGGCGGTATTATGGCGCCGTTTGATGCATGGTTATTGTTACGCGGATTAAAGACGTTAGCGGTAAGAATGGACCGCCATTGTGATAATGCCGAAAAAATTGTATCGTTCCTCAAAAATCATGATGCGGTAGAAGGTGTTTGGTATCCAGAAGGGGAGTTAGCATCTCGCCAAATGAAACGGGGCGGTGGTGTGATTTCTTTTTCAATTAAAGGCGGGAAGGAAGAGACGCAAGCGTTTATCAATGACCTTCACTTTATTACAATTGCGGTAAGTTTAGGAGATACAGAAACGTTAATTCAGCATCCGGCAACGATGACGCACGCTGCGATTCCAGCTAAGCTAAGACAAGAGATGGGTATTTACGATAATTTAATACGTTTATCTGTCGGTTTAGAATCGTGGGAGGATATCGTTTCTGATTTAGAGCAAGCATTAAAGAAAATATCTACGGTTAATCAATAAAAAAAGAGCTAGCTATCGGTTTCGTACGTGATGTACTCAATCGATAACTAGTTCTTTTTTTTACATATGTTTTAGGAGTGTTTCCACAAACTTTTCTAAATAGCGCTGATCTACTTCGTCAAAACGATTTTTTTCAGGGCTATCGATATCAAGTACACCAATGACAGTTCCTTCTTTCACAATCGGTACGACGATTTCTGAATTAGAAGCACTATCGCAGGCGATATGTCCTGGGAATTGGTGAACGTCTGCTACAAGCTGCGGTGTTTTCGTTTCAGCTGCAACGCCGCAAACGCCTCGTCCAAATGGAATGCGCACGCAAGCAGGCATTCCTTGGAATGGTCCAAGAACAAGCTGATTTCCTTCTGTTACGTAAAAGCCAACCCAATTCACACGATCTAAAAATTGGTTTAATAATGCGGACGCATTTGATAAGTTTGCGACTACGTTTGATTCGCCAGTTAATAATGCATCCAGTTGTTTAATTACTGTCTCATATTGCTCTTCACGAGAACCTGCATAACTTTCTTTAGTGAACATGGAAACAACTCCCTTTTTATCGAGATGTGTAAAATATTAGCAAAATACGATGTATTTCACATGACTTTGTCGATAGAAAATTAAAGGAATTTGTCTTAAAAGTCAAGAAATTTAAACTATAGCTGTTCAGTGAGAGGAAGTGAGCGCATGAAACAGACGAAACAAAAAGTAATTGATGCGGCAATATCGTTGTTTAATACGAAAGGTTATGACGGGACGTCGGTGCGAGACATTGCAAAGCGAGCGGATGTGAATGTAGCGAATATTTCATATTATTTTGCTGGAAAGCAAGGCCTATTAGAGCAGCTTATTACTGATTTTTTAGAAGGTTATATTCATGTGATTGAAACGTCCTTTGAACAGAGAGAATATTTGTCGGCTAAAGATATGATGGTGCAAATGGTGCGTGGGATTTTACGATATCAATTTGAAAATAGGGAATTGACACGTTTTTTTTACCGAGAGCTTTCGCTTGATACGACATTAATTCGCGAAGTGATGACCATTTATTTTTCTAAAGAAAGATATTATATAGAGCAAATTATAAAGCAAGGACAAATGAAGCAAGAATTTAAAAAGGTGTCTTTTACAATGTTTATGACGCAATTAAAAGGCATGATGAATATGCCGTTTTTATATCCGCAATATATATCAGAAGTGCTGCATTCTTTTCCGTCTGAGACATTTTTCATAGAAATGTACACGAAAGAAATTGAACAATGGATGGAACAAACATTATGTATAACGAATATATACCATGAATTGCCAAGAGCTGTTCATATGTGAAGAATCCCCACCTAACGAACTGAGGTGGGGATTTTTGTGCTTTCTTTTCTTTGCCATATATTGTTGCATAATAGCGCGATAATTGTTAATGAGGCTCCGGCAATTTCAATTTTGTCGACTGTATAACCTCGAAAGATGGAACCAATCAGTGCAAGTACAGGAACTAAATTCATAAATAATATGCCGTTAATAGATGAAATATAGCGATTTCCTGTGTTCCAACAAAATACAGCGATAACACCTGCAATAATCGACATATACAATAGCTCAAAACGAACGCTCATAATTGTACGTAGTGACGGTATAGTAACGATGTTTGTGTAAGTGAAGAAAGTGACAATAACAATGAGTGAAATCGAGCCGAATAAACAAGTTAACGTCGTATATCGAAGTGGTGACCAAGATTGAAAACGAGCACCACCATTTGTATAAATGACCCAGCAAGTAACGCCGCATAGCATAAGTATATTTGTTGAGAGGTGACTGGCAGCTCCACATAATAAGTGAATATTTCCCTTTGAAATGACAAGCATAACACCGAGCAATGCAAGGAACATACAAAGGAATGTGTAGTTTTGTGGGCGTTTGTTTTTTGTTATCCACTGCAATAATAAAGCGATGAGCGGCATAAGGGACTGAATCATTGCGGCATGGATGGCTCCAGAAGGCCCGGCAAGTTGTTGGCCGTAAAAAATGAGAAAACCATATCCAGCGAAACCGACTGTTCCGTAAAAGAATAAAGAAAGTGTTCTTTTTTCTAAGTGGAGTGAAGTTTTTCCTTCAGTAATGAATAGCAAAATAAGAAAAATAATAGCTGCTGATCCGTACCGGATAGTTGTGAAGTAGAACGGATCGATAAACTGCAGGGCATTTGCCATGACAGGAAACATAAATCCCCAAGCAGTTACGGCAAGTAAGCATAGGAGGGATCCAAGTAGCATTTGTTTTTTGTTCAAGAGTATCTTTCCCCTTTACATTTCGTTATAGTAAGTTGATGAAATAAGTATAGAGAGTAATTGTTTATAGAAGGAAATATCGATTTTTTATAACAGTTATAACTTTTTGTTAGAGGTGTGTACGATGGATTTGGAGGCAGTACGATCGTTTATTGAAGTGAAGAATACGCGAAGTTTATCAAAGGCGAGTAAGCTTTTACATATTTCTCAACCGGCGCTTAGTAAGCAAATTCAAAGGTTAGAAGCGGATTTAGAGGTTACTTTACTCAAGCGTTCCGCGCAAGGAGTGGAATTAACAAGTGCTGGAGAGTTATTTATAACAAGAATGTTACCGATTTTGGAGCACATACATGAAGTGAAAACCGAAATGAAGAAATTTCAAGAGAAGCGGAAAATTTCTATAGGCATATTGCCAAGTTTAGCAGCACATTACATATCAAAATGTAAAGATATATTAGGTGACGGATTCGAAGTAGAATGGAAAATTGAGCATACGAAAGTACTAATGGAACTCTTTAAAGAACGGAAGATTGAAGCGATGTTCGTCGATTCAGTGGTAGAAGGCGCTACGTGTATAAAAGAATTGCGAGAAGAAAAAATTGTGTGTGTCGTTTCGAATGATCATCTTTATAAAGAGAAAACAGTGATCCGAATGGACGATTTGCAAAATGAAAAGTTAATCGTATATCCAGAAATCTGTGATGTAAGGAAAATGATTACGAATATGTTTCAAGGGATAGGTGCGAAACCAATTATAGCATTTGAAACTTCTTATGCCGAACCGATGCTTGCGATGGTCGGAGCTGGACTTGGTATTACGTTACTTCCAGAAATATCAGTAGAGCAAGCGGTAAAGCAAGGGAATGTACATGCGATTTCTATTGAGCCACCACTTGTGCGCAAAATTTATTTCGCATCTCATATGGAAGAAGGACCTTTGTCCCGCATTAACGGGCAGTAAGACCCCACCTCAAAGTTCAGCGAAAGCAAAGAAGTTAGGTGGGGAATCAACCGCCCGTAAAAGCCCGATTGGTGAGGGCTGATAATCAGTGGGGGGAAACACCCCTACTGATTAAAGTTTCACTTTATTGCATTCATTTGATGATGAGAGATAATCCAAATAGAATATTGAGAAAGATTACAATTGCATTGAAAGAAACATGAAATTTTAAAAAAAACTAGGTCAAAAACAAGCCATTACATGGTATGATTAGTACATTGTTAGTTGTTAAATATAGGGGAATTCCCTTTTTATACATAATGCCTTCCATTTCATAAACGGAACGGACAAAAAAAGAGATATAACTAGGAGGCTTTTTTGCATGGATTCTATCCTGACGATCGTTATCATTGTAGTAAGCTCTATTCTAGTGCTGCTCATGATAGAGCTTGTGATAAGAAATCGTTCATATAAAGATATTGAGGCACTGGAGCAGTGGAAACAAGAAATAAAAGATAAACCTGTGGCAGATGAACTAAAACGGGTAAAAGATTTAAATATGACGGGTCAAACAGAAGAACTGTTTGGTAAATGGCGTGAAGAATGGGATGAAATTGTATCAACAACCCTTCCGAAAGCTGACAAAGATTTAGCGCAAGCGCGAAAATTCGCCTCGCAATTCTCCTTCCGAAAAGCAAAGCATGCGATGAATGAATCCATAAGTGGTTTAGATGACGCTGATAATCGTATTACAGACATTTTAAATGAATTACAGCAATTGTTAGAAAGCCATGAAAAAAATAGCTCGGAAATTGAAGAGTTACGTGATACATATCGTAGTATGAAGAAGAGTGTTCTTGCTCATAGACATATGTATGGAGCAGCAGAGCAGAAAATTGAAGAGATGCTAGATGCTGAATCTAATAAGTTTAAAAGCTTTGAAGAGGCAACAGATAATGGCGACTATTTAAAAGCGAGAGAAATTGTTATTAGTTTAGAAGAAGGTTTGGCAAGCTTAGAAATCATTATTCACCAAATTCCAGATTTATTGGTAGAGTGTCAAGCGACGTTACCAGTTCAGCTGGAAGATTTATTACACGGACATAATGATATGGTAAGACAAGGTTATGTATTAGAGTATTTGGAAGTCCCTAAAGAAGTTCGTGATATGACGACACAACTACACACATGTTTAATGGATATACAGGAGCTTCATATAACAGAAGCTGCTGAAAAAGTAGAAAACTTAAAAACGCGTTTAGATGGCTTCTATGATCAACTGGAACAAGAAGTACATGCGAGACATTATGTGGAGCAAAAAACACTTTCTGTTTATGAAGACTTAGAAGAAATTCGCGCTGAAACGATTGAAACAAAGGTAGAAACACAGCTTGTGAAACAGAGTTATCAGTTACAAGATAAGGACATTGAGTCTCAGAAAGTAATTGAAAAGCAAATGCATATTTTAACGAAACGTTTTGAAATGCTGCAATTACGCGTTGCGGAACAAGATATTGCCTTCTCTATTATTCGTGAAGAACTAGAAGAGGTTTATGAGCAATGTGAAACGTTAAAAGTACTTCATGCAGAATATAAAGAAATGCTGCAAACGATGCGTAAAGAGGAATTTGAAGCGCGTGAGAAGTTGCAAGAAATGCGAAATATCATTTTTGAAACGAAACGTTTTATGCAAAAGTCGAATTTGCCAGGTCTTCCAGAAAGCATTATGGAAGATTTAAAAAGAGGACAAATGGCAATGCAAGCTGTATATGAACAGTTAGAAGTGAAGCCGTTAAATATGAACGCTGTAAATAGCAGTTTAGAAGAAGCATACACAACTGTTAATGATGTAGCTGAAATGACAGAAGAGTTAATTGGACAAGCGTATTTAGTTGAAAAATTAATTCAATATGGTAATCGTTACCGCAGTCATGATGAGAACCTTGCAGAGAGCTTAAATTATGCGGAGAAATTATTCCGTGAATATCAATACGATGCAGCTTTAGAACAAGCGGCTTCTGTACTAGAGCAACTTGAACCTGGCGTTGTTCAAAAAATAGCTGAATATGTAGACAATGAACAAACCCTTTCATAAGGGTTTGTTTTTTTGTGTAATTTTGCAGGCGATGTTGCTATAATGAATAGCGGAATACAGTAAGGTTATTCGTATTAAAATATAACGGAACCTTTTAGTAGTCTTAGCGTAATGACACGTATTTGTGATATGATTATATGATGTGACAGCGCTGAAAGGGGAAGAACGATGATCTATTTTGATAATAGTGCGACGACGAAGCCATATCCAGAGGCCCTTCAATCGTACGTAACGGTTGCTGGGAAATATTTTGGAAACCCTTCTTCTATTCATTCGCTTGGAGGAGAGGCAGAGCGTCTATTAACACAATCAAGAACGATTGCAGCGCAGCTTCTTCATGTTAAACCTTCTGAGATTATTTTCACATCAGGTGGAACCGAAGGGAATAACCTTGCGATTAAAGGAATAGCGATGAGGAATCGTTCGCGCGGTAAACATATCATTACAACAAATATTGAACACGCGTCTGTGTTTGAAGCATATAAACAATTAGAAGATCTCGGTTTTGATGTAACATATTTACCGGTTAATGAGCATGGTGTTGTATCGGTAGAGGATGTAAAACGAGCACTTCGTGAAGATACGATTCTTGTGTCAATTATTCATGTGAACAACGAGACTGGAGCAATTCAGCCTGTTGCTGAAATTGGAACGTTATTATCGAACTATCCGAAAATAAGATTCCATGTGGACCATGTACAAGGGATAGGAAAAGTACCGCTTGATTTATATGCTTCTCATATTGATCTTTGCTCAATATCTGGACATAAATTCCACAGTGTAAAGGGAACGGGTCTTCTTTATGTACGTGATGGCGTAAGGTTAGATCCAATTTTATCAGGTGGTCAACAAGAGCTTAAGTATCGCTCCGGTACAGAGAACTTACCTGGCATTGTAGCGATGGTGAAAGCACTTCGCATGACAATGGAACAAGTGAAAGAAAAGGTAGCTCATTTGCAAAATTTACAAACAGAGCTTGTCCGTTTCTTTAAAGAGATGGAAGATGTAACGATTAATACGTCGCTTGCATATGCAGCACCGCACATTTTAAATGTATCATTTGTTGGTTTAAAACCAGAAGTGGTCGTTCATGCTTTAGAAGAGCACGGTGTATATGTATCGACGAAGTCTGCTTGTTCTTCAAAAGCAAATGAAGTGAGCAGAGTGTTAGTGGCAATGGGAGTACCGCATGCCGCTGCTGCAAGTGCTATTCGCATTAGTTTGGCACCAGAAAACACGATGGAAGAAGTAAAACAATTTGAAGGTATTGTGAAAGAGACGATGCCAAAATTATATGAAGTGATGAGGTAAAGAAATATGATGACATATGAATATATTTTAGTTCGTTATGGAGAGATGACGACTAAAGGTAAGAACCGTTCTAAATTTGTAAGCACATTAAAAGATAACGTAAAGTTTAAACTGAAAAAGTTCCCAAATATTAAAATCGATGCAACACATGATCGTATGTACATCCAATTAAATGGCGAAGACCATGAAGCAATTTCTGAAAGATTGAAAGATGTATTTGGTATTCATAAATTTAACTTAGCGATGAAAGTACCATCAGAATTAGAAGATATTAAAAAAGGTGCATTGGCAGCTTTCTTGCAAGTAAAAGATGATGTGAAAACATTTAAAATTACAGTGCACCGTTCTGATAAGCGCTTCCCAATGAAGACGATGGAGTTACTTCCAGAAATCGGTGGGCACATTTTAGAAAATACAGAGGATATCACAGTAGATGTTCATAATCCAGATGTGAATGTACGTATAGAAATTCGCAGTGGTTACAGCTATATTATGTGTGGTGAGCATATGGGCGCTGGTGGTTTACCAGTTGGCGTTGGCGGAAAAGTAATGGTACTTCTTTCTGGTGGTATCGATAGCCCAGTAGCAGCGTACTTAACGATGAAACGCGGCGTGTCTGTGGAAGCAGTTCACTTCCATAGCCCACCTTTCACAAGTGAGCGTGCAAAACAAAAAGTAATCGATTTAGCACAAGAGTTAACGAAGTACTGTAAACGTGTAACGCTTCACCTTGTTCCATTTACAGAAGTGCAAAAAACGATTAATAAAGAAATTCCATCTAGCTATTCAATGACAGTTATGCGCCGTATGATGATGCGTATTACAGAGCGTATCGCAGAGGAGCGTAATGCACTTGCAATCACGACTGGTGAAAGTCTTGGACAAGTAGCAAGCCAAACATTAGATAGTATGCATACGATCAACGAAGTAACAAACTATCCGGTTATTCGTCCACTTATTACGATGGATAAATTAGAAATTATTAAAATCGCTGAAGAAATTGGCACATATGATATTTCAATTCGTCCGTACGAAGATTGCTGTACAGTATTCACACCAGCAAGCCCAGCGACGAAGCCAAAGCGTGAAAAAGCGAATCGTTTTGAAGCAAAATACGATTTCGCACCATTAATTGACGAAGCTGTAGCGAATAAAGAAACAATGGTATTACAAACGGTAGAAGTAGTGGCGGAAGAAGAAAAATTCGAAGAACTTTTCTAAAACCATAAATTACCATATCTAAAATATGTATGAAGTCATGTTGTTTATCACACTCTATACTCACAAGGAGGTGATACAACATGGCAAGCAACAATAAATTAGCAGTATCTGGTGCTCAAGCAGCATTAGATCAAATGAAATACGAAATCGCTCAAGAGTTTGGTGTTCAACTTGGAGCTGATGCAACATCTCGCGCTAACGGTTCTGTTGGTGGCGAAATCACTAAACGTCTAGTTTCACTAGCTGAGCAACAATTAGGCGGTTTCCAAAAATAATCCCATATACGATGGCTTAGAAAGAGCGGGTTCTCCCGCTCTTTCTTTTTGTTGTTTGCATCGTTATACATTCATTTCGACATAGACATAAAAAATTTGTCAAAAGAAGAGGGTTCAAAATTAACTGAAAATTCTTTATTATATAAGGGAGGCATAGAAACGAAGGAGGATATTTTATGAAGAGAGAAGAATTGTTGGCGCCACCGTCTTATAATTTAGTTTCCGAAATAGAGAAATATACAGGTGATAAAGAGAAGCTTGCTTTAATTTGGCAAGATGATAAAGGGAATAGACGAGAAGTTACATACGCTGAGTTAATGCAAGGTGCGAATAGAATTGGAAACGCTTTTATAAAGAGTGGTCTGCAAAAAGGGGACAAGCTTCTTATCATGATGCCGCGTTTAATTGAAGCATACATGACGTATATCGCTGCGATTAAAGCAGGATTTGTCGTAATTCCGAGTTCGGAAATGTTGCGCAAAAAGGATATCGAATATCGCATTGGACACGGAGAAGTAAAAGCAATCGTAAGTTATGAGCCGTACATTGGGCAGTTTGATGATATAGAAGCGATGGAATCTCTTCAAAAATTCGTTCTGAGCGAGCAGTCAGTAGGTGGATGGATTAATTTAAAAACAGCGTTAGAAACAGAAAGTGACCTGTTAGAAATGGCGAAGACAGATAAAGAAGATATGGTCTTTTTATCTTACACGTCAGGGACGACAGGAAATCCAAAAGGTGTTGTTCATACGCATGCATGGGCATACGCTCATTTACGTACGAGCGCTCCAAATTGGCTCGGAATTGAAGAGAATGATGTTGTATGGGCGACAGCTAGTCCAGGCTGGCAAAAGTGGATTTGGAGTCCATTTTTAGCAACTCTAGGATCAGGGGCAACAGGATTTGTATACAACGGTAAATTTGAACCGAAAACATATTTAAATTTATTAGATGAGAATAAGGTGAATGTACTTTGTTGTACGCCGACTGAGTATAGATTAATGGCAAAAGTAGAAGACTTAAGTGAGTACAATTTAGAAGCTTTACATAGCGCTGTATCCGCAGGCGAGCCGTTAAATAGAGAAGTCATTGGAACGTTCCAAAAGCACTTTGATATTACAGTAAGAGACGGCTATGGGCAAACGGAAAATACATTACTTGTTGGTGTAATGAAAGGGATGGATATTAGACCAGGATCAATGGGAAAACCGACGCCAGGTAACCACGTTGATATTGTAGATGAGGAAGGTATTCCGGTAAAGATAGGAGAAGTTGGTGATATTGCAGTTCACATTGAAACACCAGCCCTCTTTAAACAGTATTATAAAGACGATGAGCGCACAGCGATGCAATTCCGCGGTGATTATTATATTACCGGTGATAAAGCGAAGAAAGATGAAGACGGCTATTTCTGGTTTGAAGGACGCGGAGATGATATTATTATTAGTTCTGGCTATACAATCGGACCGTTTGAAGTAGAAGATGCACTTGTAAAACATCCTTACGTAAGAGAGTGTGCGGTTGTCGCAAGCCCTGATGAAATTCGCGGAAGTGTCGTGAAGGCATTTATCGTATTAAGAGAGAATATAGAAAAGAACGAAGAAACATTAATTCCAATACTCCAACAACACGTCAAAGAACTTACTGCACCATATAAATACCCTCGCAAAATTGAATTTGTAGATGAACTACCAAAAACGATTTCTGGAAAAATTCGCCGTATTGAACTTAGAAAACAAGAGATGGAGATTCCTTCAAAATAATTTCGAAAATAGTTGAATGAACTACAAACCATATGATATTATAAAAACGAACACAAGTTCGATTTTATAAATTTAAAAAAGAGGTGTCCGTATGATTTTAGGTATTAATCCGTACTTAGTTTTAGATGGTAGTGGGCAAGAAGCTGTACAGTTTTATAAAGAGGCGTTAGATGCAAAAGTAGAAGTCATGCAAACTTTTGGTGACATGCCTGAAAATCCAGAATACCCGATTCCAGCTGAAGCAAAAGAGCGCGTTTTACACGCTACTTTAAAAGTTGGTAATACGGAACTTATGATTTCTGATACATTCCCAGGTCAAGGGCATGCAATCGGATCTCAAGTAACAATCGCAATTCAAATTAGTAACGCGGAAAAGGCGAAAGAAGTATTCGATAAGTTACAAGAAGGTGGAGAGGTTATCATGCCACTTCAAGAAACGTTCTGGAGCCCAGCATACGGACAAGTAAAAGATAAATTTAATATTGAATGGCAAGTTACAACGTCTACTACTGAACAAAAGTAATTTTTAGAAAAGCACCATGTTTTGAAATGGTGCTTTTTTTTATACAATAAAACAAAGGAGATGGGATATATGGGAGAAATTTGGTATGGCGGCACCATTTACACGATGAGAGAAGAAAACGAAAAAGTGGACGCTGTTTACGTTGAAAATGGCAGGATTGTGGATATCGGGACTAAAGAAGAGTTAGAAAACCGATATGTTGCGGTGAAGTTGTACGATTTAGAGGGGAAAACAATGATTCCAGGTCTCGTTGATAGTCATATGCATCTGATTGGGCATGGAGAGAGATTACTTCGTTTGGATCTATCAAATTGTACATCGTATAGCGAAGTGCTAACTCTCGTTCAGAAACGAGTAGAAGAAGCGCCAAAAGGTTCTTGGATTATTGGAGAAGGCTGGAATGAAAATAATTTTACAGATACAAAACAAGTTCACGTACGTGATTTAGATGAAATCTCTAAAGAACATCCGATTTTATTAAAACGTGTTTGTCGCCACGTTACATGGGTGAATTCATATATACTACAAGAAGCGAACATAACAGAAACGACGCAAGATCCGAAAGGTGGGAAAATTGGCCGTGATTCATCAAATATGTTAACAGGCCTTTTATATGAACAAGGGCAAGAGTTAATGAAACATGTTCAGCCTGAAATTGATGAAGCTTATTTACAAAGCGCTTTGCAAACAGCGATTAAAGACTGCTGGCAATATGGACTCGTTGGCGGGCATACGGAAGATTTAAATTATTACGGTGGTTTTAGAAAAACGCACAATGCGTTTTCTCATGTTATAAAGGAAATGCCATTTAAAGCACACTTGCTCGTACACCATGAAGTAGCACATGAACGAAAAGAATATGAAAATGAGCACTATATTGAATTGGGGGCGATGAAAATTTTTTCTGACGGCTCTTTTGGCGGAAGAACAGCTTTATTAAGTGAACCGTATGAAGATGCGCAGGAAACAAATGGGGTTGCAATTTTCTCACGTGAAGAGCTTGCGGAGTTAGTGAAAAAAGCACGAGATTTACATATGTCAGTTGCGATTCATACAATCGGTGATTTATCGCTCCAGTATGTGATTGATGCACTTGAATTATATCCACCAGCAGAAGGATTACGTGATCGGATTATTCATTGCCAGCTTGCTCGTGAAGAATTGATTGAGAGAATGAAAAACTTACAAGCCATTATTGATATTCAGCCCGTATTTGTGTCATCGGACTTCCCATCAGTCATTGAAAAACTAGGCGAGCATCGTCTTCGTTATGCGTATGCTTGGAAGACGTTACTGGAGGCAGGATTACACTGTAACGGTGGCTCGGATGCTCCAATTGAACAAGTAAATCCGTTTCTAGGTATATATAGCGCTGTTACACGCAGAAGTTTTATTGACGGTGTATGCTATATGCCGGAAGAAAGGCTAACGGCATATGAGGCTGTTTCTTTATTTACAACAGGAAGTGCCTATGCAATCGGAAAAGAAGCGAAGCGAGGGCAAATTACAAAAGGCTATGAAGCGGACTTTACGATATTAGACCGCAATATTTTTGAAATAGAGCCAGAAGAAATAAGAGAAGTACAAGCGGCGATGACCGTAATTGATGGGAAGATTGTGTATAGAAAAGGTGCGTGAAAATATATCAGCGATTTTCGGAATATATCGACTTACCGACAAAATATGACAAGAGTAGTGGCCGATAGCGAGAGAAATAAATAACCGCCGACTTATGGAATCCCATAAGTCGGCGGTTATTTTAATACTATAAAAACGTTCTCTGTACTTTTTCCCAGAAAGAATTGTTTTTTAATTTAACTGTTTTAATTTGTTTATCGCTTAAGCGTACAACAGCTTTTTCCACTTGTTTAATGCTAAGCGCTTCATTATCCAAACCGATAACAGGATAATCATTACCGTCTGGTCTTAGTTTTAAAGTTAATGTACGTTCGTGATTTAAAATGAACGGTGAACCGAGTGTACGGTATGTGTTGTTATTTAGTGATGCTAATTCACTTACTTGGAAGCAAGGGATAAGCGGATCAACAACTGCACCGTGCAATGATTTATTGTAAGCTGTACTTCCTGTTGGGGTAGAAACAACTAAACCGTCACCTCTAAATGTTTCGAAATATAAATCATCAACGTGAACATCTACAACGAATGTTTTAATAATGCTAGAACGTAATGAGAACTCATTTAAACAATGGAAAGATGTACCGTGATCTACATCTACCTGAATTGTTGGATATTTTCGCACTTCAATTTCATTTTTTGTAATTTCTTGAAGGGCTGTATCAATGTGATCAAGGTGGAAATCGCAGTAGAACGAAATTTCATCTTTCGTAGAAATCCCTGCGTATAAACAATCTTCTCTAAAACCAGTTTTACGAACGGCTTGTAAGAAAGTTGCATCATCTCCAACACTGACGATAGCGTTTGCATTTTTTGGATGATCTAATATGGTAAATCCATTCTCTTCTAAAATACGATAGATTGGTTTCATTTTTTCAACGAGCGTTGCTTTGTCATCACCATAAAAGAAAAATAAATTGCGACGATCTGCCATTATGTATCCCTCCACTGCAGTTAAATTTTCTGTTTTTCGTGCTACATATCATTAGAGTCCGTTCCCTGACGATATGTTCAAATAATATATTTCGATATAAAATGTCAAAATACCTTTTTATTTTTAGAAAAATTTTTATATTCAATCTTAAGGAGTTCTGTTTAATGATGAATAAACTTGTCGATAATGGGTACGGAGTGAAAGGATGATACGTATGAATTGGCTCGTAATTGGAATAATAATTCTTCTCCTTTTTATTTTGCTTATACTATTGTCGAAAATATCGCTTAAGGTGACATTTTTATATTCAGAAATGGAAAAGCAATGTTTGTTTCAAGTGAAAATCTGGATGATTCGATATACATTTGATGTGTTGGAAAGAATTGAAAAACAGCAGAAGAAAACAGGACAAAAAATTGAAAAAGCTGAAGAGGACGGCGGACTAGATAATAAAATTATAGCGCAACTTGATAGCATTGGTGAACTGATAAAAAAGCTGCAAGAAGTTCATACTATTGTTAAAGATTTTCTCAAACGAGTGAAAATCAATGGTTGGAAATGGCATACGCAAATTGGAGCAGGCGACGCAGCTAGTACTGGAATTGTCACTGGATATGCATGGGGGACAAAAGGAATGGCTGCTGGAGTTGTAGGACAATATATGCATATTGTCGACGTACCAGAATTTGAAATTACTCCTGTTTTTCAAGGGAAGGGATTTGCATCAAGATGTGAGTTAACAGCATCTTTTCGTATATTCCGTACTGTAAAAACAGCGATAAAATTACTCATGTTTATGAGGAAGCAAAAATCTGGTATGACAGAAAAATCTGTTCAAGCATAGGGGGGATATAGAATGGACCATCCAATTCAAGGTTTAATGACAACGGCAATGCAGCATTTAAAACAAATGACTGATGTAAATACAATTGTTGGTGACCCAATTAAAGCGGCAGATGGAAGTGTAATTCTTACCGTTTCGAAAGTAAGTTTCGGATTTGCTGCTGGTGGAAGTGAATTTGGTAAAGTAGAACATTCAGGCCGTCATCCATTTGGCGGGGGAAGCGGTGGAGGAGTTTCTATTAATCCTGTTGCCTTTCTTGTTATAAATGGAGATGGTGTGAAAGTATTACATTTAGATAAGCAAACACACGTCATCGATAAAATAATTGAATTAGCACCACAAGCTGTTGATAAAGTGAAAGAAATGATGGATAAACGAAGAGAAGACGATCCTGAATTTCAAATTTAAAAGATAAAATAACAAAAAGAAGGGAGAAATAGATGCCCTTCTTTTTGTTATTTTATATGGAAAAATATTCCCTGTTTCACAGTAGGTTTATGTATAATGAAAAATATGAAACATTGCAGAGGAGTGGGGCTGAAATATGAAAGAAATTGTTGTATCGAAAGCATTGTTCTCTAGATATAAAACGATTTCAGATGCTGTGAAAGGTGCTTCGTCAGGGACTACAATCGTAGTAAAGCCTGGTGTGTATCGGGAGAATATATATATTGATAAAGATATTAACATTATTAGTGAGGGAGATAAACAAAGTACTGTCATTGAAGCGTTTAAAACAGCAATTTATATTGATAGTGGCAGTAAGGTTTTTATAAAAGGTATTCAAATTAAGCAATTCGGATCAGAAGATGATGCTTTAATCTATTGTGAATTTGGGGTTCTGCAAATACAGGAGTGTGATATTTATCCTGGGAAGGGTTCTGGGGTAGTGGTACAAAACCACGGGAGCTTGTACATGCAATCTTGTCAAGTAACGGGTGGATATGCAAATGGAATCAATTTTAATGAAGGAAGCCAAGGAACGATAGAGAATTGTGAGATTCATGGAATGAAGGGAGAAGAGTACCCTTCTATATTTATAGGTAAAAGTAGCCCGAATATAAAAAACTGTCGTATTCATAGCGGTCCGAGTAATGCAATCTATATGAAAAATGGAGGAAAGCCGAATATAGAGAATTGTGACTTATCTCATATGCAAGGTCCCGTTATATATATTTCGAATAGTGCTCCTGCAATAAAAAAATGTAATATACATGATGGAGAAAGCAATGGGATTTATATGGAGGAAAGCCAACCTATAATCGAAAATTGTGAGATATTTAACTTTGAAATTGGAATGGTGTTTATACATAGAAGTAAGCCGACGATAAGGCAGTGTAGAGTGTTTGATGGCAAGACGAATGCGATAACATTCAAAGGGCAGAGTGCAGGACTAGTTGAGGAATGTGAAATATTTAATTTATCAGGTGAAACATATCCAGCTATTTGGATTGAGGATAGTCAACCTGTATGGAAAAAATGTAAAGTTAGTTATACTGCAGATAGTGCTTATAATATAAACAATAATAGCAATCCAACCATTGAAAATTGTGAAATATATAAAGCAGGAAACAATGTTTTTCAAATTGTAGGAGCAACGGCTCATATTCAACGTTGTAAAATATATGATGGGCAAACATCAGCTTTTTCTATACAAGAAGCAAGCCAACCGCTAGTTGAGGAATGTGAAATTTTTAATTTTAAACGTCAACTTGTAGCGGTATATGCTAGTAATCCTACATTTAGAAATTGTAAATTATATGATGGACAAATGAATGCAGTATCATTTGAGGGAAATGGTGGCGGTTTGTTTGAAGAATGTGAATTATATCAGTTCTTTAATGAAACATACCCTATTATATTTGTGAATCAAGGCCAACTAATAGTAAGGAAATGTAAAATGCATAATGGTGCTAGTAACGCCATTTATTTAAAGAATGATAGCAAAGTGATATTGGAAGAATGTGAAATATCTCAATTTCAAAATGAAAGTAATCCAGTTATTTTGGGTGAGCAAAGTTATTTAAAATCAACAAACTGTAAAATACATGAAGGTAATAATAATGCTGTTTATGTAAAAAACAATAGTGAGTGTATACTAGATAACTGCGAAATTGGTCACTTCCATAATGATGATTCGATGGTTTGGGCGGATGAAAGTAGGATAACATTGACACAATGTGATTTACATAATGGAAAAAGTGGAGCTGTAGTGGTCAATAAAAATAGCTTTGCTTTAATTGAGGATTGTAAGTTAACAGAATTTAATAAAGAATGTGTAAAAGTTTCTGGAGAAAGTGAAGCGCTGTTACAACGAAATAACATGTATAACGCTTTACATGGAATTGGAATTGTAAGCGATAGTCAATCGGAAGTCATAGAGTGTGAAATATATGATTGCCGTGGTACCGCTTTATGGCTCGATAAAGGACAGGCTAAAATTGATAAAATTTATATTCGAAATTGTAAAGGAAATGCACTTAATCTGAAAAACAACAGTGGTATCGTTTTTTATAACGGTAGTATTTCTCAATTTGAATATCCAATGATTTATAGTGAAGAGAGTCAATTTGATGTTAGGAGAAGTAACTTTAATCATGGTAAAAGTCAAATATTTTTAGTTGGAAAAGATAGTGAATTTTGTATAGATCAATGTGACATATCTCAAGTGAAAGAATTTCCAGCGATTGACATCTGTTCTGATGTAAAAGGGACGATTCAAAAGTGTAATATTTCTGAAGCTCTTATAGGTATTAGAGTTGCTTCTGAAAGTAAGATTAACCTCACAGATATAAAGTGTTTTGATATAGACGAAGCGGCTTATCAAATTGATGATAACAGTTCAACTGTATTAGAAAATTGTAAAGCATATATAGAGGTTAGCCAGCAAAGAATAAAATCCAATGGAGAGGACAAACAAGAGGTAGAAGATGTAGAGAAAGTGAAAGTGCAGGAAGAAGATATTGACATAGAAGCTATTATGATGGAGTTAAATCGTTTTGTTGGAATGGACAGTGTTAAGGAGCAAATCGAACAGTTAATAAATTATGTGGAAATTAGTCGTTATCGTAAAGCTGCCGGACTTGATTCAGGAGATGAAATAAAGCCGAAACATACTGTTTTTTATGGAAATCCTGGTACAGGAAAAACTACGATTGCTCGTTTACTTGGCAAAGTGTATAAAGCGCTCGGATTGCTTGAAAAAGGGCATATTGTAGAAGTGAAGCGTGAAGATTTAGTTGGTTCGTATATTGGACATTCTGAAGAGAAGACAAAGGGATATATTGATGAAGCAATGGGTGGTGTTTTATTTATTGATGAAGCCTATTCGTTGAGTGTAGAAGATAGTAGCCGTGACTTTGGTAACCAAGTTATTGATGTTTTATTAGCAGCCCTTGAGAATCATCGTGGAGAATTTTTATGTGTAGTTGCTGGTTACGAAAAAGAGATGGAGCGCTTTATTGCTTCAAATCCAGGGTTGAAAAGTCGCTTTGTATCTTATATGAAATTCGAGGATTATACGCCAGATGAATTAATGGAAATTGGAAATAGGTTGTTAGAAGATAAACAGTACGAGTTAACACCAGAAGCACAAAAATATGTGTATGAACAGTTTGTAGGGTTGTATAGAAAACGCGATGAACATTTTGGGAATGCACGGATGGTTCGAGAACAGGTGGATAAATGGAAAGTGTTACATTCTGATCGAATTAGAGCGTTACCGAGAAGTGAGTGGAGGAAGAGAGAAGTACTAACGACCATTCATTTAGAAGATGTTGAAAAAGTGTTCCAACAAAAAGGGGAGAAAAAAGTAGCCGTTCCAATTAATGAGAAGTTATTACAAGAACAAATGGATCGTCTAAATGATTTGATTGGTTTAACGAAGGTAAAAGAAGAAATCCAAAGATTAATCCAGCTTGTTTCTTATTATCAGGAAGAGGGTAAGGATATAAGTGAACTTTCAATGCACATTTCATTAATTGGTAATCCAGGGACAGGGAAGACTGAGGTTGCTCGAATTATTGCGAAGGTATATGAAGCGCTTGGAATTTTAGAACGCGGTGATTGTATTGAAGTGGACCGTAAAGAGTTAGTTGATAAATTTCAAGGTGGTACAGAAGAGAAAACAGCGAATGTATTACAACAGGCAATGGGCGGTACGCTGTTTATTGATGAAGCATATACGTTGACGAATAAAGGGAGCAATGATGTAGGACATATAGCAGTGGAATTATTGTTAAAACAAATGGAAGATAGACGCGGTGAATTTATTGTGTTAGTTGCAGGATATGAAGATGAGATGGAAGAATTTCTTGATAGCAATAAAGGGCTGCGCCGTCGTTTTGATTATCGCCTTGTATTTGAAGACTATACACCAGAAGAAATGATACGAATTGCGGGTTATTATATGACGAAAAAGCAGTATCATATGTCAGGTGAGGCGAGAAATATGCTTGTTGACTATTTTACTTATCTATATGAAAATCGTGATAAAACATATGGAAATGCAGGTTTAGCTCGTAAAATTATTGAACAAGCAATGAAAAATCTTGATTACCGTATTGCGACTTTACCAGTAGAGCATCGTATGGAAAAACAAAAATATATGATTGATGTGGAAGATATACAAGCACTTTTACAGCAGCAAGAGCAATAGGAAAGAGTAATTAAAAAAAATATATAAATTGAGTTGGTTTTATTTGTGTTTTAGGAGCATTATGACTATCATTAACACTATACATACTTTGTTTTATTAAAAGGAGGATTTTCAAGTGGCAAACGTAACTTTTAAAGGTAATCCAATGACTTTAGTTGGAACAGAAGTTAAAGTTGGCGATCAAGCGCCAAACTTCCAAGTATTAGCAAACGACTTATCTCCAGTAAGTTTAGAAACATACAAAGGCGAAGTAAAATTAATTAGTGTTGTACCTTCAATCGACACAGGTGTATGTGATGCACAAACACGTCGTTTTAACCAAGATGCAGCAGGTATTGAAAACGCGAAAGTATTAACAATTAGCGCTGACTTACCATTCGCTCAAAAACGCTGGTGTGCAGCAAACGGTTTAGAAAATGTTGTTACACTTTCTGACCACCGCGACCTTTCATTCGGTGAAGCTTACGGCTTAGTAATGAAAGAACTTCGTTTACTTGCTCGTGCAGTATTCGTAGTAGATAGCAACGACAAAGTAGTTTACGTAGAATACGTAAGCGAAGGTACAAGTCATCCAAACTATGAAGCAGCATTAGAAGCAGCTAAATCTGCAAAGTAATGTGAAGAAAATGACCTCTTATAAAGAGGTCGTTTTTTCTCATATATTGCTGCGTAATGGTACCAATATATGAGAAAAAACGTTATATCCTATATAACTTAAAGGGGAGCTCTTTGCAGGAGGTCGCTTTTTCTTTTTGGAAAAAAACACTTTGTGGTATGATATAAGTTATGTGTAAAAGAGAGAAGGAGGAATGTACGTGAGTCAGACAGTGGAAACATTATTTTCTATTTTTGATTCTTCTGCGGTAGTTTTACGTAAAGGATTAGATGTAACATATTTAGAGGCGCTTGTAGAAACAGGGGATAACTTGTTTGAAGGAGCGATTTTACAAGAAGAATTATCCGAATCAGCAATTGAAAGGTTGAATCGTGAATATAGTACGTTTAATGAAGAAACATATAAAGGTGAAGAAATTCGTAAAGCGTTTCAGTTAGCCATCTTAAAAGGGATGAAAGAAGGCGTACAAGCGAATCACGAAATGACGCCTGATGCAGTTGGCATGTTCATGAGTTATTTATTCCATAAATTTATGCAAGGTAAAGCAGAAATTACTGTTTTAGACCCTGCAATTGGAACGGGTAACTTAATGACTACCGTATTTAATAGCGCCAAAGAAGAACTAGTAATGAGTGGATTTGGTGTAGAAGTGGATGAAGTGCTAATTAAACTTGCTTTAGTAAATGCGAATTTACAAAAGCATGCAATCGAATTCTTCCATCAAGATGGACTAGCGCCACTTTATATCGATCCAGTTGATGCAGTTATTTCAGACTTACCGATTGGTTACTATCCAAATGAGATCGGTGCAAGTGAATATAAGTTAAAAGCAGATGAAGGAATGTCATATGCTCACCACTTATTTATTGAACAAAGTGTGAAACATACGAAAGAAGGCGGGTACTTATTCTTCTTAGTGCCAAACTTCATTTTTGAAAGTGATCAAGCACCTAAATTACATGCATTTATTAAAGAAACATGTTTTATTCAAGGACTATTGCAACTACCTGTTTCCATGTTTAAAAACGAGAAAAATGCAAAAAGTATATTTGTTCTCCAAAAGAAAGGTCCTAGTGTAACAATGCCAAAACAGGCGTTATTAGTGGAGTTACCTAAATTCTCCAACATGAAGGCGATGGAGAACATTATGGATCAATTAAATACTTGGTTTGCAACACATAAATAAGGGTAGGTATATGTAACAGAGTTAGTAATTCATGTAGTACAGTTTTATATGATATGTCATATTTTTAAATATATACTAGATTTAACTGAATTTTTTTGAAATCTGTAATATATATTTTTTCTTGGTGTTATAATTTTTTCACTTGAAATATATGTCGGACGATGTTTAAATTAAAATCGTGAGTATAAAATTTGCTAATGATGAAACGTTTTCATATGTAGTAAATTTAATTAGATAAAATCGAGCGGTTTGTGGAAACATCCACACAACTACCAAGAGAAAAAGGGGCGAAAGACTAGATGTCAAAAATCATCGCGATTAACGCAGGAAGCTCTTCCTTAAAATTCCAATTATTTGAAATGCCAAGTGAAACAGTATTAACAAAAGGTTTAGTAGAACGTATCGGTTTAGAAGATAGTATCTTCACTATTACTGTAGATGGCGAAAAACAAAAAGAAATTACAAACATTCCAGATCACGCAGTAGCAGTTAATATGCTTCTTAAAAAATTAACTGAAAACGGAATCGTTAAATCTCTAGAGGAGATTGGCGGTATCGGTCACCGTGTTGTTCACGGCGGCGAAAAATTTGCTGACTCTGTTTTAATTACTGATGAAGTATTAGCTGATATCGAAGAATTAAGCGATTTAGCACCACTTCATAACCCAGCAAACGTTGTTGGTATTAAAGCATTCCAAGAAGTATTACCAAACGTACCAGCAGTAGCAGTATTCGATACAGCATTCCACCAAACAATGCCGGAATCTGCATTCCTATACAGCTTACCATATGAGTACTATGAAAAATTCGGCATCCGTAAATACGGTTTCCACGGAACTTCTCATAAATACGTAACTGAGCGTGCGGCTGAACTATTAGGTCGTCCACTTGAAAGCTTAAGCTTACTTTCTTGTCACTTAGGTAACGGTGCAAGTATCGCAGCAGTAGAAGGCGGTAAATCTATCGATACTTCTATGGGCTTCACTCCACTTGCTGGTGTAACAATGGGTACACGTTCTGGTAACCTTGACCCTGCGTTAATTCCATACATCATGGAAAAAACAGGCCAAACAGTAGAAGAAGTAGTTAACGTATTAAACAAGAAGAGTGGTATGTTAGGTCTTACTGGTTACTCTAGTGACCTACGTGACATCATTGCGAAAGAAGAAGAAGGCGATCACCGTGCGAAAGTAGCACTTGATGTATTCGTAAGCCGTATCCACAAATACATCGGTTCTTACACTGCTCGTATGAAAGGTGTAGACGCAATCATCTTCACAGCTGGTGTAGGTGAAAACAGTGCAATTATTCGTGAGCGCGTATTAGAAGGCCTTGAGTACATGGGCGTATACTTCGACGTAAAACGTAATAACGTATTTGGTGAAGAAGCATTCATCAGCTTCCCACACTCTCCAGTAAAAATTATCGTAATTCCAACTGACGAAGAAGTTATGATCGCTCGTGACGTACTACGTCTTGGAGATATTGGTTAATATACTATATGAAAAGAAAGACGAGATCCTATAGGATCTCGTCTTTCTTTTGTTGGAGATATTTCAAAATTCCATCTGGATATAGTGCTTTCTCTTTTTGAATGAATGCTGTCACGGGAATCCATCTCGCATACAATACTGTTTGCTCATCTTGTATATTCATTTTTTCCATTTCATATAGTGATGTGTCTAATAAGCGCAAAGAGTATAGTTGAATGATTTCATGACCAATTTCTTTACCTAGATGAAAGATGTTTTCTAAACAACCTAAATAATTGATAATTTCCACTTCTGTATGAAGCTCTTCTTTACATTCACGAATAACGGTATCTGCTGATTTCTCACCAAGTTCAATTGAGCCGCCAAGAGGTCGGTAATACGTTTCATCGCCTGTATGATATTCTTGTACGAGAAGGCGACCGTGATGTGTGGCAAGACCGAATGCTTTGGCACGTGGATACATATAGAATCACTCCTTATTTATTTTGTATAAAGATGATTATAATGTAGCTAAGTAGAAATTGATAACATGTATTCGGATAGATTGTTTCGAATACTAATGTAAATAAAAAGCATGCGATGTACAAGCATATTTGCAAATATGTTACAATAGAAAAAAATCGAACGAGGTGGTTGTTACGATGCGATCGAAGCGAGAACAAGCCATTTTAGACAATATAAAAGAATGGGAATCGCAATTATTTGAGCAAGAAGCGACTGATTTTCAAAAAATGTTTGATAAATGGGTACATACTACAATTGCGAAATTGCCTGAGAAAAAACGAAAAGATTTCTTTACGAAAGCAGATGGATGGCTCTTTCATTTGCATGCATTAATTCAAAGTTCACAATCACAGTTAGATGCGCGTAATCGTATTTTAGGAACGTCGAGATTATTTGATGAATCGATTGAGCAACTAGAGGATTTGAAAGCATTATCTATTGATCAATTAACATACATAGCAGAGCAGCAAACAGCACGCCATCGTCTATATTCATTCGTGCAAGGCGGAGCAACCGGTGCCGGAGGTTTATTATTATTAACGGCTGATTTTCCGGTTATGATTGCGTTAAATGTGAAGGCTGTCCAACTTATTGCGACATCATTTGGGCATGATGTGAACAAGCCTTATGAAATGATGCTTGCATTAAAGGTATTTCATGCGTCATTACTACCAGGAAGACTTCAGCAATACGCATGGTACAATTTATTGCAAGAGCTAGAGCAAGAAGATTCATTCTTCTATGAAGGAGATGAAGCGGTGTTACAACCAGCTTCTACTGAGGTTATATTAAAACAAATTTTGAAAACATTTTCGATTTATGCTCTTCGTCGTAAATTATTCCAAGGTATTCCAGTAATTGGAATGGCGATTGGATCTACAGTGAATTATCGTTTAACAAGAAACGTTACTGAATTTGCCAATAGATTTTATCAAGTGCGCCATATAGTCGAGAAAGAAAAAAGAGCATAAAAAAAGCGAGAGGCCGAGGCCTTTCGCTTTTTTAATTTGTTGCATGTTTTTTTGGCATTGAAACAGATACTGGTTGCTTTTCTGCTGTTTTTTCTGTTTTTGGATAATAAATTAAATCCAATGTTTTTGCCTGTACGGCAATCGAAAGAATAGTGAAAGCAATTTCTGTCCAATTTAAATAATATAATGAAAGCGCAAGAACAATCGCGTCAAAGACGAAGAAAATTTGCCCAATTGTAAAGCGAGTTCGTTTACTTAATACAATTGTTAAAATATCGTCTCCACCGGTTGCACCGCCAAATCGCAATATAAAACCGAGTCCAATACCAGCTAATGCACCGCCAACTACTGCAGCTACAAATAAATTATTTGATAAATCTACCGTAAATGGAGAATAATTTTCCATAAGAGAATAAAATACTCCGAATGAGATTGAACCTAAGAATGAATAGCCAACCATTTTTCTACCTAAAAATGAAGCACACAGTAGAATAATTGGGATATCCATAATTACAGTTGAAATAGATGGTGAAATATCATAAAAATTTTGGATGAATAGTGCAATACCTACAAAGCCACCTTCTGTTAAGTGGTTTTGAAAGTGAATGTGATATAGCGCTGCTGCTAAAATAAATGAACCGATTAAAACCATAAAAACTTCTTTAATAATTTGTCGACTTTGGATGTTCCTCATCGTTATTCCTTCTTTCCGTAGTTAGTAGTCCTTTTTGTGTTGTAAACTAACTACGAGCTCACATGTAGCTTTCAGTTAGTTTACGAAAAAACTAACTACGCTATATGTCGCTGAAGAAATAACGAATAATCCTCTCGTCCATCAATGCTCCCTACCTTCGTTTTAGTTTAAGTCTTAAAACGACTAAACAAAACGTGGAGTAGGATTCTTCATTTAGCAATCCTGCTCTTCTTTGTTTTGTTTAGCTAGTAACAATTAAGTCCTAAACAAAACGCTATGTGTAAGAAGAGTCTTTTTTTTGCCAAATTATCCTTCGGGCAATCATAATTTCCCCACTCTCGTATTTTTTTCGCTAGACTAAAGTATCTAAGCTGGAAAATACGCTACGTGTATGATTCGTCAATACGATGCCACATGCTCCTTCGAGCGATCATGATATCAAAATCCCTTCCTTCAAGATTTATATTATTATATCATACTTTCAAAAAATGTATGCGGATGGAAACCGACAATAAACGGAGGGAATCTACAAAAATTGTTATGTTTAAATATTTTTGTAGAAAAGCCTAAGTTATTTTGCAGAATTGGACAGTTTGTAACGGTTTGTCCAATAAGTAGGAAAAAATGTGTTTTATTCAGTTGTATCCTTTTCATTACTTTTATCTTTAAAAAACGCATCCCAGCTAATCACACTTAAAAAAGTTAAAGCGATAATAATGAAAGCGCGCATAAGCTTTAGACCTCCTTTTGTACATAGTATATGAATGATTCAATTCGGAATGTGTCATTTTTTTACAAGTCTTAACTATTATGAGAGTATATTAATATAGATAGATGAAAGGGATAATGAAGATATGCTAAAAGACATATTCAAAAGAAAAGAATTAACATGCGTTTCATGTCAAAAAAAGATTCAGTATGAAGAAGAGTTAGTTGCTTTTGTAAAGTTGCCGAAAGAAAGAAGTATATGAGTTGGCCCGTTTGATGTGTGTTTGGCGAAAACAGCACAAGAGATATATTGTAAATCGTGTTACGACAAAAAAGCATGACCCAAAGTAATTGAGGGGCATGCTTTTTTCATTGGTGTGCTTTTCCCTCAGATACATTTTGAGTGAGTCGATACCAAAGCCAAAGGTCATTAATGATGGAAGCGAGATCGGCAATTTCTGAATTAAGTTTGCAAGAAATTTCGAAGTCTTCTTCGTGATTTAAATGATGTTGTTTTGCATTTATATAGTGTTCCAGTTCTTTTATACGATCAGGGATTCTCCCGCGAACTTGCTCCCATTTTAATAAAATAGCATGCTGCATTTTTTCGGGGATACTTTCCCAGTCTTCTTGTAAATGCGGAATTTCAATTCCTAGATGTTCATCGTATAAGAAATACTTTTCCATAAGTTCACCCCCGTTTTCCTGCGTTTATTGTACATGAAAACAGAAAGAAGTTCGACGAAATTGTTTGAAAAAATTTGAAAATGACTCTTGATACATTTTGTAAAAGGTGTTAAAGTGTGTATTATTATAAAAGAAAATGAATATTTATTCTTTAGGGGGATGCAAAATGGAGAAGAAAAAAGTGGTATTAGCATATTCCGGAGGTCTTGATACTTCCGTTGCAATTAAATGGTTACAAGAGAAGAATTATGATATTATCGCGCTTTGTTTAGACTTAGGGGAAGGTAAAGACTTAGCATTCGTAAAAGAAAAGGCACTTTCAGTAGGTGCAATTAAATCATATATGATTGATGTTCAAGAGGAATTTGCAAATGAATATGCATTGATGGCGATGCAAGCACACACGTTATACGAAGGGAAATACCCTCTTGTTTCTGCATTATCTCGTCCACTTATCGCTAAGAAATTAGTAGAAATTGCAGAACAAGAAGGGGCGACTGCAGTTGCACATGGATGTACAGGGAAAGGGAATGATCAAGTTCGTTTTGAAGTTTCTATTCAAGCATTAAATCCTTACTTAGAAGTGATTGCGCCTGTACGTGAATGGAAATGGTCACGTGAAGAAGAAATTGCATATGCAAAAGAAAATAATGTACCAATTCCAATTAATTTAGATAGCCCATTTTCAATCGATCAAAATTTATGGGGACGCAGCAACGAATGTGGCATTTTAGAAGATCCATGGGCAGCACCGCCAGAAGATGCATATGAGATGACATTGGCATTAGAAGATACACCGAATAAACCAGAATTTGTAGAAATTGGCTTTGAAGCAGGCGTACCGACTACTTTAAATGGCACTGCATATCCACTTTCAGAATTAATTAAAACGTTAAATGCGCTTGCTGGAAAACATGGCGTTGGACGTATCGATCATGTAGAAAATCGTCTTGTTGGTATTAAATCGCGTGAAGTATACGAATGTCCAGCAGCAATGACATTAATTACGGCGCATAAGGAACTTGAAGATTTAACACTCGTAAAAGAAGTAGCGCATTTTAAACCGATGATTGAGCAGAAAATAACAGAACTGATTTATAACGGTTTATGGTTCTCACCTTTAAAACAAGCACTTCATGCATTCTTACAAGAAACGCAAAAGAATGTAACAGGTACAGTGCGTGTGAAATTATTTAAAGGTCATGCAATTGTAGAAGGTCGTAAATCTGAGTACTCTTTATACGATGAAAAACTAGCAACATATACTGCTCAGGACGAATTTAATCACGATGCAGCAGTTGGATTCATTTCATTATTCGGTTTACCGACGAAAGTATACAGCCAAGTGAATCAAAAGAAGGTGGAAGCGTGAGCAAACTTTGGGGCGGACGTTTTACCGAAGAAGCGGAAGCGTGGGTTGAGGAGTTTGGAGCATCCATCTCCTTCGATCAACAATTAGTAAATCAGGATATAAACGGGAGTATTGCACACGTAACGATGCTAGCAAAGCAAGGCATCGTTACGAAAGAAGAAGCAGAGAAAATCAAGGTAGGTCTTCAATATTTATTAGAAGAAGCGAAACAAAATAAATTGCATTTTTCGGTCGAAGCGGAAGACATTCATTTAAATATCGAAAAGATGTTAATTGAAAAAATCGGTGAAGTAGGAGGGAAACTTCACACTGGCCGAAGCCGTAATGATCAAGTAGCGACAGATATGCACTTATATTTAAAAGAAAAAGTAGAACATATTATTAAGGCTACAAAACAATTGCAAACGGTTCTTGTTCATCAAGCAGAAAATAACATTGAAACCATTATGCCTGGCTATACGCATTTGCAGCGTGCCCAGCCAATTTCATTTGCACATCATATTCTTGCTTACTTTTGGATGTTAGAGCGTGATGTGAATCGTTATGAAGATTCATTAAAGCGTATTAACATTTCGCCATTAGGAGCAGGAGCGTTAGCTGGAACAACATTCCCGATTGATCGAGAATATAGTGCGGAGCTTCTTGGATTTAATGGAATCTATGAAAATAGTTTAGATGCAGTAAGTGATCGTGATTTCATACTGGAGTTCCTAAGTAATTCATCTATGCTCATGATGCATTTATCACGCTTTTGTGAAGAACTTATTTTATGGAGTAGCCAAGAGTTTCAATTTATTGAAATGAGCGATCAATACGCAACGGGAAGCAGCATTATGCCGCAAAAGAAAAATCCAGATATGGCGGAACTTATTCGTGGTAAAACAGGCAGAGTATACGGTAATTTATTTAGTTTACTTACAGTCATGAAAGGACTACCACTCGCTTATAATAAAGATTTGCAAGAAGATAAAGAAGGAATGTTTGATACAGTAAAAACAGTAGAAGGCTGCCTTCATATTATGGCAGGCATGTTAGAAACGATGACTGTCAACAAAGAAAAAATGGGGCAAGCTGTAACCCAAGATTTTTCAAACGCAACCGAAATTGCTGATTACTTAGCAAGCAAAGGACTACCATTCCGTCAAGCTCATGAAATTGTTGGGAAGCTAGTTCTACATTGCACACAAAAAGGAATTTATTTAGTAGATGTACCACTTGAAACGTATAAAGAAATGAGTTCTTTATTTGAAGAAGATTTGTATGAAGTTCTTTCACCATATGCGGCTGTAAAGCGTCGTAATAGTGCTGGTGGGACTGGGTTTGAGCAAATCCAAAACGCTTTGGAGAAGGCGAAAGGATTTGTTGGAGAGTTTGTAGGAATTAAATGATGTATGAAAGAGAAGGTAAGGTGCTTTTTTAGAAAGCGCCTTACTTTTTTGTATTTAGATTTTTAGGGGGGGATCTATCATTTCATAATTATTTTTCATAATCATAAAATGATGTTTCTCATGTATCGCTAATAGTTGGATAGATTGAATCAGGTTAGGATAGTGAGCAATTGGATCTAAAAATACGATATGCCCGGCGATATTTTCTTCTATATTTTGAACAAGTTTTTTTATTTCATCTGTTTCACGGGAAAGTAATTCTTCTAATTCTTGTCCATTCATAGAATGATAGACCTTTTTTGAAGGGACTAAAATCCAAGGTGCTTTCATTCCTTTACCATGCTTTTCTTTATATTCGGCATAAATGTCGTGTATTTCAGTTTCAAATGGAGTATTTTTTCTTAGCTTTGCATAAGGGATAAGAGTGAGAGAGAATTTAATCGCTACTTTGAGCATCCTTGTAATTAAATATAAGTGATAAAAGTGTTCACCAGTAGACCATTTTTTGTCCTCTTTCCTATACCATAGTTGTTCTTGTGATAATGAATGGAGATGAGGAAGGAACTCGTTCCTTTGTACATGTAATGTGTGAAAATGTTTTGAGATATTTTCAGATTTCATAGTAGAGGATCCTCCATACTTGTTTTTTCCTAATTATAACATTTTTCGTGAGGAGGTAAGTAAGCCTAGAGCATTTTGCTCTAGGCTTAAAGTTTCATCGATTAATCATACTTATGTCGATCTTCCGTAATTCGAATATACTCAATATCCATCAAATCTCTAAGTAATGCACCATTACTTAGTTCCACGCCATGCTTATCTTTAAAATGAGTACGAATCGTATCTAGCATTTCAATTTCTTTCCCATTCACATCTAAAATAATGCGTTCGGAATCACCCATGCAGCATCCTCCTTTTTTAAACACATATATTTTGTCCATCTATTTCTAAAAAATGTATGTTAACCTAAAGTTAGAAAATAAGAAAGGAATGGAAAATGAGGCGTATTTATTTTATAGGGTTAATTTTGTACACGCTAATTGTATTACACGTTGCATTCCCAAATATCTTTTCATTTAAGGATGTAGAAACAGTACACGTTGGGATATTTATCTTTATTCTATTTGTAGTAGATTGCTGTATTTCAATATGGCTTTCGAAAAGAAAACATGTACAAGATAAAAAAGAAATCGAACGGAAAAAGAGAAAACGTTCATTTTGGATGATGACGTACTGTTTGTCTTTAGTACTTACTGCTGTTTTCTTTAGTGAGCATATTCCATTAGAAAGATTAAATATTGGATTTGGAGCGTTCGTATTTGCATACTATTTTTTCGTGCACTTTCTTCCTTATATGAAAGAAAAGCGAGGAGAAGAGGAAGATCCGTTTGTAGAAGAAGCGAGAGAACAAGAGCATAAGAGAATAGAAGAAGATATAAAGAAACTCGGAGAACAAAAATGGTATTTAAAATCTAAAGTCATATATGTTCTGTGCTTCATTACGCCGCCAATCGGTTATTTGTATGTGTTCTTGCTTCGTAAAAAAATGACAGAAGATGCAAAGCAAACGTATTTAACGATTGCGACGATTATGATGGCACTGTGGTCTTTGAAGTTCTTACCGCCATATGTGTTGGCAGTAGTTGTTGTAGTGATTGTTTGTTTTGTGTTTATAGTGAAGTATATGAAATAAGTTGTAGTTATATAGGCTACAGCTCTATAATTATAATTGTAATAATTTTATATAATGATTTATTGAAAAAAGGGGATGCGGTATGGGTTTAATAAAATCAGTAACTGGAGCAGTGTCTAAAGCTGCAGCTGAAGTATTGGGTGGTGCGATAGAAGCGGTAGGAGAAGTTACGAATAGTAATTTCATAAAAGATGTTGGAAAAGGCGTTAATAAAGCTACTGTGAAAACTGGGGAAATTGTTGGGAATCTTGCTGATGGTACATATGATGCTATAGGTGGGCTTATTACAGACGATAAACAGCAAGCGAAGCGAGGGTACGAAGAAATACTTGGAACGGTTCAAGATACGGCAACGACAATTGGAAAAGGTATTGTACATGTTTCAGAAAAGGGAGTTGAAACGGTGCAAGCGATACGAGAGGGAGATACTGATAAAGCGATAGAGGCAGGAAAAGAATTAGCAAAGGTTGCGGCTGTAGGTGTTTTCTCGGTTGGAGTTATAGATATAGTTGATGGTGTAGATGGAATTGCTGAGGGAGTAGGAAGTGATAGCATAGCACAAGCGGTACATCCAGATGCAACTGATGTAGAATATACGACGGAGGAAAATCCAAATGCTCATCATGTAACACCCCATGAAAGAGTTTTACCTGACGGGAGAACAATATGGGTAGATGGTGATGGCGATACGAGTGTAGATACACAAGGTGGCTGGCAACAACATAATCCGGATTACAGAATTCCTAAAGTATAAATGAAAATAGGGTAGATAAGAGAAAGCCTCTTATCTACCCTATTTATTTTTATGAATTAAAGATCACCTTGCTCCTCATCACCACGAACAACAAGGACATCGCATTTCGCATAGCGAATAATATGTTCAGAGACGCTACCAATTAGGAAACGCTCAACAGCATTTAAACCAGTTGCACCACACATAATTAAATCTACTTTATGGTTTGGAGCGATTTCTTTTGAAATTTTAGATTTAGGATTACCGAACTCTAATACAGTTTCAATTTTTTCAAGGCCAGCTTCAAGCGCAGTTTTTTTGTAGTCTTCTAATAAGTCTTCTGCAAATAGATTTGCACGTTCAGCAATTGCACGGCTATAAGCTTCTACTGCTGAGTATGCTTTTACATCAACGATATGAGCAATTGTTAATGTTGCATTGTTTCGTTTTGCGACTTGAATTGCTTTTTTAAAGGCTTTTTCTGCTTCTTTAGAACCATCCACCGCGATTAAAATATTTGTATATGTATTATTCATAGTAAATTCCTCCCAATCATTTTTATTACTGTTTACAACTTTATTATAAAACAAATTTTGGTAATGTGCTTGTCGGAAACGTTACAGAATTTTGAAAACTCTGTTTCAATTCATTTTAGTTGTAATTGGTGCGAGAACTTGTTACATATGAAGTATAGCAATTTAAAAGGAGGCAGTTTTGTGAGACATGCGCTCATTACAGCCGGTACGAAAGGTTTAGGAAAGCAAGTAACAGAAAAGTTATTGGCTAAAGGATATTCAGTAACAGTAACGTATCATAGCGACATCACGGCTATGGAAAAGATGAAAGAAACATATAAAAATATGGAAGAGCGTCTACAATTCGTGCAAGCGGATGTCACGAAAAAGGAAGATTTACATAAAATAGTAGAAGAAGCGATAAGCCGTTTTGGCAAAATTGACTTTTTAATTAATAATGCTGGTCCATATGTATTTGAACGAAAAAAGTTAGTCGATTATGAAGAAGACGAATGGAATGAAATGATTCAGGGTAATTTAACAGCGGTGTTTCATTTGTTGAAACTTGTCGTTCCAGTTATGAGAAAACAAAAATTTGGCCGTATTATTAATTACGGATTCCAAGGGGCAGATAGCGCACCGGGATGGATTTATCGTTCAGCATTTGCAGCAGCGAAAGTAGGACTTGTTTCATTAACGAAAACAGTTGCTTACGAAGAAGCAGAATATGGTATTACTGCAAACATGGTATGTCCTGGTGATATTATTGGTGAAATGAAAGAAGCGACAATTCAAGAAGCACGTCAGTTGAAAGAACGTAAGACACCAATTGGTAGATCCGGAACAGGTGAAGATATCGCAAGAACGATTTCGTTTTTATGTGAGGACGATTCCGATATGATTACCGGTACAATAATTGAAGTAACTGGTGCAGTAGATGTTATTCATAGACATCGATAGAGCGAAATAAAGTGAAGTTTCGAATAATAGGACAGTTTATCCATTGTGCTGAGAGGCGCGGATAATGCTGTCCTTTCATGTAAGATTAAATCTATCGGAAAACTTGTATTATTTTTTGTCAAATATTGAGATATTATGTTAAAATATAAGAGCGTAGAAAGCGCTTTAAAAAATGATTCAGGGGTCATTTCATAACTCAAGGGGGAACTAATAATGCGTATCGGTATTCCAACAGAAATTAAGAACAATGAAAACCGCGTGGCAATGACGCCAGCGGGAGCTGTACATTTAGTACAAAATGGTCATGAAGTTTTTGTTCAAAAAGGAGCAGGTATAGGATCAGGCTTTACAGATGAAGAATACGTACAAGCTGGTGCGAAACTTGTTGAAACTGCTGAAGAAGCATGGAATCAAGATATGGTTATGAAGGTAAAAGAGCCAGTTGCAAGTGAATACGGCTATTTCCGTGAAGGTTTAATTTTATTCACATACTTACACTTAGCTCCAGAACCAGAATTAACGAAAGCATTAATTGATAACAAAGTTGTATCAATTGCATACGAAACAGTACAATTAGACAATCGTTCTTTACCATTACTTGCACCTATGAGTGAAGTAGCTGGTCGTATGTCTGCACAAATCGGTGCACAATTCCTTGAGAAAAACAAAGGTGGTAAAGGCATTTTACTTGCAGGCGTTCCAGGGGTAAAACGCGGCAAAGTAACAATTATCGGCGGTGGTCAAGCTGGTACAAACGCAGCGAAGATTGCAGTAGGTTTAGGTGCAGATGTAACAATCATCGACTTAAGCGCAGAACGTCTTCGTCAACTAGATGACATTTTCGGTAACCAAGTAAAAACGTTAATGTCTAATCCATACAACATTGCAGAAGCTGTAAAAGAATCTGACCTTGTTATTGGAGCAGTATTAATTCCAGGTGCAAAAGCGCCAAAACTTGTAACAGAAGAAATGATTCAATCAATGGAACCAGGTTCTGTCGTTGTAGATATCGCGATTGACCAAGGTGGTATTTTCGAAACAACTGACCGTATTACAACTCACGACAACCCAACTTACGAAAAACATGGCGTTGTTCATTATGCAGTTGCTAATATGCCAGGAGCAGTTCCACGTACATCAACTCTTGCATTAACAAACGTAACAGTACCATATGCAGTACAAATTGCGAACAAAGGCTACAAAGATGCTTGCTTAGGCAACACTGCATTACTAAAAGGTATTAACACATTAGATGGCTATGTAACATTCGAAGCAGTTGCAGAAGCTCACGGCTTACAATACGCTGATGCGAAAGAGCTTCTTGAAAAAGCTCCTGCTTTATCATAATAGAGACAAATTCGAGACCTTCCTTTATGAGGAGGGTCTTTTTTTATAAGGTAATAAATTGTAAAAATTGTTGTGTATTACTGTTAATAAGTAGGGAATGTGATAATTTAGAATTATATAAAATTTGGGAGGGGGATTAGATTGGGAAGAAAAAGTAAGCGGAGGAAGCATAAAAAACAAAGAGGAGTAATAAGGAGTAAACATGAGTTAGTAGTTACGAAAAAGAGACCTAGGTCTAAATTTGAAAGTGGTTTAATAGATGCGGCGAATGTTATGTATTTTATTGTCATGTGTATTATTTTTATTAACTTAATTAAGTTACCAGTTTCAAATTTATCTTTACATGTATTTGTACTTATTATTTTTTTAATGGTAGCTATTTTAGTACATGTTTTAGTGTTTGGAACATTACTATCAACTAATAAGAATGGTGGAGAAAAAAGGCAAAAAAAGAAAAGAAATTCGTCTTATTATTCAAGCTCATCAAGTGGATTCGGTGATTACAGTAGCAACGATTGTAGCAGCTCAAGTGATGGTGGAGGAGATTGCGGAGGTGGTGGAGACTAAATTAGTTTTTCAAAAGAACGACTAATGAAAGGATGGGATGAAAGATGGAAACTGTGAATTTAATAGAATTAACGAAGGACATTCAAGATCAACATAAAAACTTCGTCGTTTCAAATGTAAATAGTCATTGCTTACGAATCGCTGTATTTACTGGTGAATATGATTGGCACTATCATTCTAACTCGGATGAATTATTTATTGTGTTAGAGGGAGAATTACTTATCGATTTTGAAGATGGAGAAACGGCGGTTTTAAAGCCAAATGATTCTATTTTAATTCCGGCATGTACGATTCATAGAACGAGAGCATTAAAGAGAACGGTAAATCTTTGTTTTGAAAATATAGAGGTTGATACGATCAAAGTGGAGCAATTATGAAAAAATTATCTGTAGCCGAGTATAGAAAAATCCTTCCGATTTTAGAAAGTCTTACAAGAACGACGACGTTTGCTTATGCGGTATGTGACCAAATGATAGATGGTGAGATTTTTGCCAACGAGAAGTTAACAGCAGGACTAGTTATTACAGCTAATGGTATTTATTATTTATTTGGTGATACTGATGATCACAATTATAACGAAGATTTATTTGCGTATATAAAAACGTCTATTGAAAAAACAGAGAAGAGATTTACACTCTTCGCTTCAAGTGACGAGTGGGAAATGATGTTAGAAGAGCGTTTTAGTAATGTACTTCGGAACATCCCGCGAATGAAATTTCAAAGCGTAACCTTTGAAGAGAGAAAACGAGATTGTAACAAAAATACATATGAAGTGAAGCGTATTGATAAAAGTGATATAGAACGAAGCAATGAATTTACAGAGGCGTATTATAAAGAATATTGGGGATCAAAAGAAACGTTTTTGAATGGTGGTTTTGGATTTTATATAGAACAAGATGGGATGATTGTAGCTGAATGTGTTTCGATATTTAATGGGAATGGGTTTGCTGAAATTGATATTGTGACGCATAAAGCATATCAAGGGAAAGGATTAGCCCAAGCTATTGCAACACGGTTCATTGAACATTGCATGCAAAATGATATTATACCGTGCTGGGATTGTTATGTAGACAATATTCCTTCGCAAAAATTAGCTAGTAAATTAAGTTTTCATAATCCAATAGAATATAGATTGTTTGTACGTAAGAGAACGGGGGAATAAAAATGAATGTGGAATTATCGAGATTTAAAGTGAAGCCTGGTAAAAGTCACCGAGTAGATGAATGGATGCAGCTTCTGAATGACAATATGAAAGAAGTGCTTTTGACATTAAACGACGAAAAGATGTATGTAGAGACAATTTTCCGGGAAATAAGAGATGGAGAAGAGTACTTATATTGGTATTCTGTGCAAGGAGAAGGCGGGGCTCTTGTCGAAAATTCTCATCATGAAATTGATAAAAAGCATTTGGAATTTTGGTGTGAATGTATCGATGAGGAAGTACCGTCTGTTGATATGAAAACAGAAGTCGTTATGATTCAAGATGTTGTGAAGAACGCGATGAAATAATAGATTGGTATTTTATAGCCGTAACATGGTCATCTTTTTGGTTGGAATATAAATTATTGGAGATGCTGTAGGATGAGAATTAGTAATAAATATATCACTCTCGATGAAATAGAGATAATAAGAGAATCCTTAGATAAATTACATGAATATCATAACGGTAAATCAAAATATTTTTCTGGTGATTATCCAAGAATGACATTTGAGGAACGTATTGAAGAGTATAAAAAAAATTCACAGTACGGGGAATATAGAATTGAATTATTAGTTGAATCAGAAACAGACGATATATTAGGATTTTGTATAGCATATAGTAAAAGGGCAAGCGGAAAGATTGAAGTTTTATTTGTCGATGAAAAATACCGAAGAAACGGATTTGGTTTGAAGTTACTGAATAGTGCAGTAGAATGGTTTAAAGAAAAGAAGATAGATAAAATTGAATTAACAGTAGTGTACGGAAATGAAGCTGTATCATTTTATGAAAAGCAGGGGTTTTACCCGCGTTCAATTATTATGACAACTAAGTCATAACGATATTATGGAGAGAGGCGTGGGAGTTTTTGTTTCAAAAAAATGATTCATATGTTACTAAAGTATATGTGAAGAGCACATCAAAATAGATGTGCTTTTTATTATGATAAAAATTTAGAAAAGCTGTATTTGGATATCTTTAAGTGAAAATAAAAGGGGATATCAAGAATCTTTTAGGACAAACTATAAAGAAATAAAAAACATCAAACCGAAAGAATTACGAATATACGGTGTAGTTGTAACAGGAAAAACAGAGGATTTACAAAGTTTACAAGGAGCACCATATATTAAGGCTGCTGTTAGAGGTGTAACAGTTGAGAAATATTGATTACAAGATATTAATGTGAATAATCAGAAAATTTATGTTATAATATGGGAAAAGGAGGTTTATATGAGGCAAATACATGGAGCAATTTATATTTACATAACAATGTTTTTCGTGGCGATATCCTATGGATTAGGGCACGTGTATTCGCATCCTATACTAACTTTTTTAAGCGGAGCATGTATGGCGTTTGCGATTCTTGTCCACCTTTTCTCAGTTTGGATCGTGAAATTTCAATTAAATATTAGTGAAATAGAAGAAGGCACTTTCTAAGTGGCCTTCTTTTTTTAATAATATTTTGGAAGTTCTCGTAGCAATTTTTCAATTTTGCATTCGGTTTCTTCACATATAGACAGTGTGCGTAGTCGGAAAAACAAACTACGTAAGAAAGATTTAATATTTCCGTATAGAAACTCGTATGATTTAATAGGTAATGTTTGTTTTTGGACGGGTAATTGGGCTACTAAGTCATGAAGGGCTACTATGAGTACTTCTTCCTTTAGACCATTTTGCAGCATTGCGATAATTGGATAAACGATACGCTCGTCTTCTTCATATTTGTAGTAAATAGAATGGACACAAACTTTGTTTAATAAAGTTTGTAATATTTCTTCGTAATATAAAGTTTCCAGTTTAGGACTACGAACAAGCGCTTCAAATGTATCAGAAGCATGAGCGATACTGTGTGCCCAGCCGTGGTCTTGCACATATCCACGGAAATCATGCTCGTTGTTCATATATAGCACTAATCGATCTTTTACATGTAAAAGATCAGCCTGTGATAAGAAATTATGATTTGTATCGGCATCAATAATGAGCGCAATTAATAATGTTGTAAATGCGCGGGTAAATACCGCATCTTCGTCATCTGAATGAATCTTATACAATAAATATTTGTCACTGATGCTTTCTAATAATAGTTTCTGTAAGTGTGTGTGTGAAATATAGTCCTTTTTGATGAGATGATAAAAAGTAGAGTAGATAAGTTTATCCCTTAAATAGCCATCAGTATCCCCAATATGCTCAAGCATAATGGAACTTAAAGAATCGATATTGAGGGCATCATTGATTACGTAATTATTATTACGAATTTCTTCTAACTGTTGTTGTAACATATAAACCTCCTTTTTTAGAGAATTCTGTATTTTAATAATATAATAAGAGGAAGAAATAGACAATACAGTGAAACTTTAATCAGTGGGGGTTCATCCCTCGCTGATTATTAGTTGAACCAATCGGACTTTTAAGGACAGTTGATCCCCCACCTAACTTCTTTGCTTTCACCGAATTTTGAGGTGGGGGTCTTACTACCCGTTCATGCGGGATACATAAGTGCTTTTGAATGGAGGGACATTGTGAAGAGAGCATTATTCTTTTTTATTAGTATTTTCTTTTTAGGAAGTTGTTCGATTTCGTATGTTACTTTTTCTAGCGAGAGCAAAAGTTGGACAGGACAATATAAAGGGCATATTCAGGATGACAGTGAAGATGGAGTGTTTACATTTCAGTATAAGGGCGGCGATGGGAATATAGAATTTAAGAATTTAGAGATTGCTATTAATGGAGCCTTTAGCACAATGACACAAACGTCAGAAAATCATAAAGGAGCAAAGGTTGAAATGAAGTCTTCTTGTGTAAGTTGCACGTCTCTATCTAAAGATGAACCGATAGAGATTGTGATTAAATGGGATGATAAGTATGAGGAGAAAATGGTTTTAAAGCGGAAATAGCATAGAGTAAGGGGATAAAAATGAATAGGCATATAAAATTTTCTATGTTTATGTTTTTAGGTGCATTTCTAATCATATTATCAGCGTGTACTACAAAACAAGTAGAGCCAGTAGCAGTAAAAAAAGTACCTGAAGAAGGGTATGTCATAGTAAGAAATGACACGGTATTTTTTGTCGGTGATAAAACGTTTAATACAAAAGTAGAGTTGCAACATGATATAGAACAACAAATGAAGAAAGAACATCCATCAGATATAGTGTTGAGATTTAAGGATAAAGACGCATATAATCAATTAAAAACAGGGGATAAAATAAAAGTATGGTCTTCTAAAACACTTGAAAGTTATCCAGCGAAAATGATAGTAGAGAAATTTGAAATAGTAGAGAAATAAAAAAAGGCAGCATTCACGCTGCCTTTTTTTATTATTTTACAAATTGTAATTCTTTCGGGAATTTCGTTAAAATTTCTGATCCGTCTTTTGTGATATAAATATCATCTTCAATACGAACGCCACCTACGTTTGGTACGTAAATACCTGGCTCGATTGTGAAGACCATACCTTCTTTTAGTGGAGACTCGTTACCAGCTTTTACATCTGGATATTCGTGTACGCTAATTCCAAGTCCATGACCAAGGCGGTGCGGGAAGAAGTCGCCGTAACCTGCATCTGCGATAACAGAACGTGCTGCGTTATCAATTGCGCCAAGTGTAACACCTGGTTTACATGCTTCAACTGCTTGTAGTTGTCCAGCAAGTACAGTGTTGTAAATACGAGTTTGTTCTTCAGAAAGGTCACCGAATGCTACTGTACGTGTAATGTCAGAGCAATAACCTTCAATGATTACGCCTAAATCAAATAGTACGAAATCGCCGCGTTTCATTTTGTTTGCACCTGGAATACCGTGTGGAAGAGCAGAGTTTGCACCTGCTAATACCATCGTATCAAATGACATTTTATGTATGCCTTTTGTTTTTAATTCGTGTTCAATAATTGCTAATACTTCTAGCTCGCTACGATTTTCTTTAATTGCATTTACACCAACTTCAACAGCATAGTCTGCCATTTTAGCTGCTTCGCGTAAAATAGAAAGTTCTTTTTCATCTTTAATTAAACGAAGTTCGCGAACTTTCTCTTCAGCTGATTTGAAAGCTGCATTTGGGAATAATTTTGTTAATTCTTCGTAGCGCTCTACGTTTAAATGTTCTTTTTCAATTGCAACTGCGTTTGCATTGATACCGCGGTCTTTAATTGCTTTTGCAATCATATCCCATGGTCTGTCTGTATCAGTGAATCCGATAATTTCATGTGCCCAGCCAGCGTTACGTGCTTGGCCTTCTTCCATTTTAGGGCAAATTAAAATAGGTTCTTTTTCTTGGAATACAAACATACCAAGAAGTCTTTCGTGTGGTTCACAGTGGAAGTTTGTCATGTAGAAGACGTTTGGTGTAGAAGTTAAGAACGCAGCTTCTACGTTTTTTTCTTTTAGCCATTGCATTAAATTTTCTAATCTAGCATTCATCGATTGGCACCCCCGAGATATTTAATTACAAATATAACTTTACATCGGAGGAAAGTGTTATGACAAGTAAATAGATGTTAGAAAAGACAGGGAATTGAAAAATCATGTAGAATAAAAAGTGAGAATGTGAATAGGGGGAGGAATGTAATAATGAAAGTATCTTATCATGGGCATTCAGTTGTAAAGATTGAAACGAATGGAAAAGTGATTTTAATTGATCCGTTTTTAACGGGAAATCCGACAACAGATTTAAAGGCTGAAGATGTAAAAGTAGATGCGATTCTTTTATCGCATGGACATGGTGATCATGTTGGCGATACAGTAGAGCTTGCGAAGAAAAATAATGCAGTTGTTGTAGCACCATTTGAACTAGCGACATTTTTAAGCTGGCAAGGTGTAAATACACACCCGATGCATATCGGTGGTTCGCATGAATTTGATTTCGGAAAAGTGAAGTTTACACAAGCATTCCACGGCTCTAGTTATATTGATGAAGAAAATAAGACGATTACATATACAGGTATGCCAGCGGGTATTTTATTTACAGCAGAAGAGAAAACTGTGTATCATGCAGGAGATACTGCTCTATTCTCTGATATGAAATTAATTGGGGAACTAAATAACATTGATGTAGCATTTTTACCAATTGGTGATAATTTCACAATGGGACCAGAAGATGCTGTGTTAGCAGCAAAATGGGTTCAGGCGAAAACTGTTGTACCGATGCATTACAATACGTTCCCAGTTATTGAACAAGATCCATATCAATTTGTAGAAAAGCTACAAAATTGTACAGGGAAAGTATTAGAAGCTGGAGAAAGTATTACACTATAGAAAAGAAACCCTTCATTTGAAAAGAAAAGTGAAGGGTTTTTTACGTGTGTAGGACAGCTTGTAAAGGTTGTACTTGTTTTGATAATTCTTTTCTTTTTGGAAGTGGTTGTTCAGGTGTTTCATTCAATTCCATTGCAACTTTTTTCCCGTCTACGAAAGCTAAAAATACAGCACTTACAACTTCTAATAATTTTTTCATCATGTATTCGCTCCTTTGTTTCATTTCTTGTCTTCATTGTATATTGAAGCGGCTCGACAAACTATCGAACGAGATGACAATACCATTACATTGTTGTAATGGTAGCGGTGGTGTAATGTAAGGCGTATTTTGTTATAAAAAAAATGGTACAGATATATAAAGAGAGAGTGTAACAGTTTTGAAAATATAGTATACTGAAAATACAACACATGAAGAATTTAGGGAAAAGAAAGTATGGTGAAACCATTTGGCTACCAAGCATAACCAAATTTTAGAACATATTAATAGTCTGCCAGTAGGCCATAAAATTTCTGTAAGGCAAATTGCAAAAGATTTGAGTGTAAGTGAAGGGACAGCTTACCGTGCAATTAAAGATGCAGAAAATAAAGGATATGTTAGTACGATTGAACGTGTCGGAACAATTCGAATTGAACAAAAGAAGAAAGAGAATATTGAAAAGCTGACATATGCAGAAGTCGTTAACATTGTCGATGGTCAAGTACTTGGAGGCAGAGAAGGACTACATAAAACGTTAAATAAATTCGTAATCGGGGCAATGAAATTAGAAGCGATGATGCGCTATACAGAAGCTGGAAACTTACTTATTATCGGTAACCGTACGAACGCACATCAATTAGCGTTAGAAACTGGAGCCGCTGTATTAATTACGGGCGGATTTGATACGGAAGATCATGTGAAGAAATTAGCAGATGAATTAAAACTACCGATTATTTCAAGTAGTTACGATACATTTACAGTTGCGACGTTAATTAACCGTGCGATTTACGATCAGCTTATTAAGAAAGAAATTGTACTTGTTGAAGATATTTTAACGCCAATTGAAGAAACGTTATATTTAAAGCCAAATGATACGGTACAGCAATGGCATGCGTATAATGAAGAAACGATGCACGGAAGATATCCAATTGTAGATGAAAATAAAAAAGTACTAGGTATCGTAACTTCAAAAGATATGATCGGTGTAGCGAAAGAAACACCAATTGATAAAGTGATGACAAAGCATCCAATTACGGTAAATGGAAAAATGTCTGTCGCGGCTGCCGCACGTATGATGGTGTGGGAGGGTATTGAATTACTTCCCGTTGTTGATGAAGGAAATAAATTGCAAGGTATTATTAGCCGTCAAGATGTACTTCAGGCACTGCAAATGATTCAGCGTCAACCACAAGTTGGTGAAACGATCGATGATATTGTAACGAATCAATTTATGACGCCGAAAGAAGCGAAAAATGAACATCTATATCAATTTTCAGTGACGCCGCAAATGACGAATTCAATCGGAACGTTATCTTACGGTGTATTCGCAACGATTGTGACGGAAGCAACGAATCGTGTTATTCGTGCGCAAAAGAAGAGTGATTTAATTGTTGAGAACTTAACAATTTATTTCGTAAAACCAGTTCAAATTGATAATGTTGTATCAGTTCATCCAAAAGTATTAGAAATTGGACGTAAATTTGGTAAGGTTGATGTAGAAGTACATCATGAAGGTAATGTTGTCGGGAAAGCATTACTTATGGTGCAGTTGATCGATAAATAAAAAGATGGAGCAGGCCGCTTTGGTTTGTTCCATTTTTTTTTAGAACGCTATATTAGAAAAAAATAAAATTTAGTTATCAACTGAATCTATTATGTTTTGCATTGCAAAAGAGAAAGTTAAATCACGTTCTGTTTCATATTTATAAGTAGGGCACGCAATCATTTGAAGGTGCTTGAACAATAATTGTGGGGGTGTCGAATGGGAGTAATATTTTTCTTTTTAGGTTTACTATTTGCAATAACTGTTCATGTGTTAACACATAGAAGAATGGATTCAAATAAAAAGAAATTGTATGTAATAAGTTTGATTTTCGCTATTATTTGTTCCTTTATCCCTACAACTGGAGAAAATCATAGCGATTTTATTTACTTTGGTATACCAGCAGAAAATTTCATTTATTATGGCGGATGGGAAATTTCGTTTAATCCATTAGGCTTTTTTGTTAACTTTATTTTGTTTTATTTGGTTTTGAAGTTAATAATTAAGCTACGTAAGAGTTCGGGGAGAGAAGTGAAAAAATAGAAGGATATGTATTTCGGAAGCAGCCATTCGACTTGGGACTGCCTCAAGAATCTTTTATATGGCAGGGAAAATACCATTAAGACTTGATATTGAACCTATTAAAAAGAATCCTGGAAATTTTATCCCTTTTGGTAAGAAGACTCCATCTGATTTGTGTTACGGGTGAAGTCCAACAATTCAGATGGAGATGAATTGCCGTCAGAAGGTAGACTAAACAATTTTGTTTCTTTTGTCTTACGATATAATCTGTCCCTAGATAAGGAGGGAATATATAGTAGGACAACGAAATTGGATAATGATAATCATAATGATTCGGTTACTTGAACCAAAAGGAATTACGATGAAGAACATGTTCACATTTTGTTCCGCTTCGTTCCAAATATTGATTTGTCAAAAATAATGAATAATTTTAATAAACTCTCTAAGAAAGGTGGTGAAAGCATTGGCTAGAAAGAAAGCGGTAAAAGTATTACGTAAACAAAAGAAAAGAGAAACCATACAACGATTCACGCAGAAACAGAATATCGGACGAGCTTGCCTCACAGCTAAAGAATTTCGTTTACTTCAACGCATGTCACATAGTTCAAAAGCATTGCGAAATGTTGGATTGTACACCATTAAACAAAGTTATTTGAACGATAATAAAATGGCTACTGTAAAGGAAGTAGATACTGCCATGCAAGCCGATATGAACTATTGGGGTATTCAATCAAACTCTGTTCAAGCGATTCGTAGAGCCTTATTTACAGAAGTGAAGAGCTTTTTTAAGGCATTGGAACAGTGGAAGAAAAATCCTGAGAAGTTCACAGGTCGCCCTAAGTTTCCGAATTATGCTCGTTCCACAGACAAACGAATCATTGAAATCTATCAAGTCCCTAAAGTGGATGAGAACGGGTATTGGATGATTCCGATGAATGTGGCATTCAGAAAAAAATTCGGTTCTATTAAAATACGTATGCCGAAAAACTTAAGACATAAAAAAATCTCCTATATTGAGATTGTACCGAAGCAAAAAGGTCGGTTCTTTGAGGTGCATTATACATATGAGATGCACGTTTCTCAAATGAAGAAACCATCCACGACTACGAGTAACGCTTTGAGTTGCGATTTAGGTGTAGATAGATTAGTAAGTTGCGTGACAAATACAGGTGATGCCTTCTTAATTGATGGAAAAAAACTAAAATCCATAAACCAATACTTCAACAAAATGATACGTAATCTTCAGCAGAAAAATATTGAAAATGGACTTTCAAAACGTGTTGTAACGAATAAAATGGCTGCACTTTGGCATAAACGGGAAAGACAAATAAATGGTTACATTTCACAAACGGTAGGCTTGTTGTTCAAAAAAGTGAAAGCATGCAATATAGATACGGTTGTCGTAGGGTATAATGCTGGTTGGAAACAAAAATCAGATATGGGAAAAAAGAATAATCAAACATTTGTTCAGATCCCGTTTCATAAACTGATTGCAGCAATTGAGAATAAATGTGTAAAAGAAGGTATACGATTTTTAAAACAAGAAGAAAGCTATACTTCAAAAGCTAGTTTCCTAGACAAAGATAGGATTCCTGTTTGGTCTAAGGAGGATAGGACGCGTTATCGCTTTAGTGGCAAACGAATCACTCGTGGTCTGTACCAAAGTAAAGCAGGGAAATGTATTCACGCTGATATTAATGGTGCGCTGAATACATTGGAAAAATCAAGAGTTGTAGAATTGGATGACAACCTCAAAGTGAAAACACCGATTCTATTAGAAGTACAAAAACGTAAGGCTGTTGTGCTTCGCGCATAGCTTAGTGGGTGCGTCAACCATCCATGTGTACTCGACTTGTCGGGGCTTGTAGCACACGCCGGATTCATCTGAGTGGTGGCTTCTTCCATAAGGAAGAATTGCTCTTTTTCGAAAGGGTGGTGCAAGTGGGAAAACAATAGTTTGTTGCCAGTACCAACCAAAAACATACTTGGGGTGTTACCGTAAGGTGGCATGAATGCTAGAGCGTCAAACTGTCTAGTGATAGATGAAAAGACCTAGCGTTCAAACTCAAGCCGCCACTGGAACGCTTCATCTCAGTGGCGGTAGTTGACTCGGCGATATATTCAGTATGCTGAAGAGGAATTATGCGGTGAGACAATTGTATAAACAAAAAACAGAATATTAATTCAATTAGAGTTTATACTATGTTATAATTATATTGTAAGAAAATGGATTTCGGGAAGGTGGTATGTATTATGTCATCAGAAGTGCTCTTTTTTGGTGGGATCGCACTATTTTACTTTCTTGTGATGATACCGCTTCAATATTTATATTTACAAGGATTGCATGAAAAAAAGAAACGAACAGGATTATCTCAGCGGGAACTATATGAAAAAATGTCTTTTGAAGAAGAACAATTACATTTTCACGTACAAGGCAACCCCTTTAATATACCTTCTGCTTTTGTTGCATATATGATTTTAAAAGTTAAGGGACGTAAAAAAGCATCACAATATTGATGCTTTTTTATGTTGCTTCAGACAGATTCAGCTTCTTCAACTGCTAATGGTAAGAAATGTTTATATTGGCGAAATCCATTAAATACACTTGCACTACCAAATAGAACAAATAAAACACCAACGATAATACGAGCGGTTGAAAGTTCTAAAAAGAATTGGTTTATCCCGAAGAATAAGACGAATGAACCGAGTGCCATTGCAGATTTTCCAGAGAGCCAACCTTTCTCCATTGGGCGGCTTGTACGAAAGTATTTTGTTTTGTAGAAGAGGTACAACATAAATGAGACGATAATACAGAAGACTAATACTGGCATAATACACACTCCTATCGCTTTGTGAAAAATAATAGTGGAGAAAAAAGAAATATCTAAACTTTCTAACTTTTATTATAAAGCAATTGTTCGCATGTATGAAATACTTTCCGTTATAATGAAGGATAAAGTGAAACTTTAATTAGTGCGGGGGTGTTTCTGCGCGCTAATGATTAGCCTGCACCGGTTGGGCTTTTACTGCACGTTAAAGTGGAGAAGTTGAGTAAAAAGGAGATTATACATATGCATGAGCAAATTTTAGGAGCAATTAAAGAGTTTGATACAATTATTATTCACCGTCATGTGCGTCCAGATCCAGATGCATTAGGTTCTCAGTGCGGTCTTGGTACAATTCTACAAGAATCGTTTCCAGAGAAAAATATTTATATGGTTGGGTACAATGAACCGTCGTTATCATTTTTACGAGTAATGGATGATATTGAAGATAGTGTATATGAAAATGCACTTGTTATCGTTTGTGATACTGCGAATCAAGAACGTGTTGACGATCAACGCTATACAAAAGGGAAGATGTTAATCAAGATTGATCATCATCCAAATGAAGATCCGTACGGAGACATTACGTGGGTAGATACGACATCAAGTTCTACAAGTGAAATGATTTATGAGTTTTACAGTTATGGAAAAGATAAAGGATTAAAGATAACAAAAGAAGCAGCGCGCCTTATTTTAGCGGGTATTGTTGGGGATACAGGTCGTTTCTTATTCCCGAATACAACAGCGAAAACACTTCGTTATGTAAGTGAGCTTGTTGATATGGATGTGAAATTCACAGATTTATACAATGAAATGTATAAGACGAAAGAAAAGATTGCTCGTTTAAACGGCTATATTTTACAAAACTTTACGATGGTAGAAGAAGGAGCAGCTTACATTAAATTAACGAAAGAAGTATTAGAAAAGTTTGATGTACTTCCTTCTGAGGCATCCGGTGTTGTTGGAGCACTTGGTAATATTGATGGATTAAAGTCGTGGGTTCTATTTTTAGAGGAAGACGATGTGATTCGTGTTCGTCTTCGCTCAAAGGGACCAGTTATAAATAAATTAGCAATGCAATATAATGGCGGAGGGCATCCGATGGCTTCTGGTGCAAAAGCATCTTCTTGGGAAGAAGCGGATCGTCTTTTTGCTGATTTATGTGAGCTATGTAAATAAGAGATTATATATTAAAACGAAAAGAAGGAGCGGCGCTAAAGCCCTCCTTCTTTATTTTTCTTTCTCTATAGCAATGCTGATTTCAAGCACGGTATCAAAAGATATTGTATCGACTTTAAAGCGGTATAGACGATCGTAATGTTTATACGTTTTATTTTCGATTGCTTTTTTGAGTAGGTCTTTATTTTTTGCGATACTTTGAATGTTTTTCGTTAAAAGATGCTGGAGGTCATTATGGATAGAAGTGGTCATATTTTCGAGTGTAAGATTGTCTAAATCGTATTTTTCTCGATTTATAATTTTTATTTTAATCTCTTGAATGGTTAAGAGTCGTTTATTTTCAGTGTTCAATTTTTCTTGATCTTCGAGAAGGACGTGGAGCTTTGCTTCTTGTTTTTCTATAATTTCTCGTTGCTCTGCTATTTTACTAGCTTGTTCTTCTTGAAAAACACCGTATATGTACAAAAAAACAAACCAGCTCAATACGCCTCCAACAGCAGCGCCAGCTAAAACTAAATACCATCTTTTGGCTGTATTGGCACTTGGTACTCTCATACATGTTCCTGCGTTAGCCATTTAATAATAGTAAGACCTGTTTGCATACCACCAGTTGCGAAAAAAATAAGGAGAATTTGTTTTACTATATCTTTCATATCTCCGCCAAAGAAACTTCTTTCAAAGCTATAAAAAGTATCAAATGTTCCACCAATTGCTGCAACGAGTGCCCAAATCTTTAAATTTTGGGCGAATTGATTAATGTAAGTGAGAGTTGGTTTTCCGATAAGAAATGCACCAAATCCGCCAATTAATGAACCGCCAAGTATAACCCCAAAGGCAATAAAATAACTAATAATGAGCAGAGAGAAAAAAGTATGTTCTCTTACATCCATCGTCATTCCCCTTTCTTCTTCATATATATGGACAAAGTATAAGAAGTATGTTTTGATTTCCGCTTTCCTCATCACCTATAATAAAAGTAGTCAGATTGGTAAAGAGAGGGTACAACAGTGAAGTTTGTGCATTTACAATGTCAAACCGTTTTTAGTTTATTAAAAAGTGCTTGTAAAATTGATGAGCTTGTAGTCAGGGCGAAAGAACTTGGTTTTTCATCGCTGGCTATTACGGATGAAAATGTTATGTATGGCGTTATTCCGTTTTATAAAGCATGTAAGAAACATGGTATACAGCCTATTATCGGCTTAACAGCTTCTATTTTTAGTGAAGAAGAAGAAAGGGCTTATCCGCTTGTTTTACTTGCTGAAAATGAAATAGGCTATCAAAATTTATTAAAGATTTCTAGTAGCATTATGACAAAGTCCAAAGAAGGTATTCCGAAAAAGTGGCTTGCCCATTATGCAAAAGGATTAATTGCCATTTCACCAGGTAAAGATGGGGAAATTGAACAATTATTATTAGAAGACAAAGAGAGTCAAGCTGAAGAAGTAGCTCGCATGTATCAAAGTATGTTCGGCAATTTTTATATGAGTTTGCAGCATCATGCGATTCAAGATGAACTGCTTTTACAAGAAAAGCTGCCTGAATTTATTAATAAGGTAAATGTTCCGGTCGTTGCAACAAACGATGTACGCTACATCAATCAAAGTGACGCACTTGTTCATGAATGCTTATTATCTGTTGAAAGTGGAACGAAAATGACGGATCCAGATAGGCCGAGAATGAAAACGGATCAGTATTATTTAAAGTCAATGGATGAAATGGAAGCACTATTTTCGCATGCTGAGGAAGCGATTCAAAATACAATAAAAATCGCAGAACGTTGCCAAGTAGAAATTCCTTTCCATGTAAATCAATTACCGAAATTTCCAGTTCCATCTAACGAGACGAATGATACGTATTTACGCCGCGTTTGTGAAGAAGGGTTGCACAAACGATATGGTACGCCGAAAGAAGTACATATACAGCGTTTGAATCATGAATTAAACGTTATTTCTAGTATGGGATTTAGTGATTATTTCCTCATCGTATGGGACTTTATGAAATACGCACATGAAAATCATATTTTAACAGGACCAGGACGTGGATCAGCAGCTGGATCGCTCGTTTCTTACGTATTAGAAATTACAGATATTGATCCAATTGAATACGATCTATTATTTGAAAGATTTTTAAACCCTGAACGTGTGACACTTCCGGATATTGATATCGATTTTCCAGATATAAGACGTGATGAAATGATTCGATATGTGAAAGATAAATATGGTCAGATTCGTGTTGCGCAAATTGTAACGTTCGGGACGCTTGCAGCGAAAGCGGCAATTAGAGATATCGCCCGTGTAATGGGGCTTCCGCCGCGAGATATTGACATATTCTCAAAACTTATCCCATCAAAGATTGGTATAACGTTAAAAGATGCATATGAGGAATCGCAATCACTCCGTGAGTTTATACAAGGGAATCTTCTGCATGAGCGTGTATTTGAAATTGCAAAACGTGTAGAAGGCTTACCACGTCATACGTCTATTCATGCAGCTGGCGTTATTATGAGCCAAGAGCCGTTAACAGGAAGTGTTGCAATTCAAGAAGGGCATAACGATGTGTATGTTACGCAATACCCAGCTGATGCATTAGAAGAACTTGGGTTGCTCAAGATGGACTTTTTAGGATTACGTAATTTAACGTTACTTGAAAATATTATAAAGTTTATCGTGAAAAAGACGGGGACACAAATCGATATAAGAAATTTACCACTTCAAGATGAAAAGACGTTCCAATTGTTAGGGAGAGGGGATACAACAGGTGTATTCCAGCTTGAATCAGGTGGTATGCGAAATGTACTTCGCGGGTTAAAACCGAATGAATTTGAAGATATTGTCGCTGTTAACTCGTTATATAGACCAGGACCGATGGAACAAATTCCGACCTTTATTGAATCAAAGCACGGAAAAAGACAAATTGAATATTTACATCCGGATTTAAAGCCGATTTTAGAAAGAACATACGGTGTAATTGTATACCAAGAACAAATTATGCAAATTGCGTCGAAGTTGGCGGGATTCTCGCTCGGAGAAGCAGATTTATTACGCCGTGCAGTGAGTAAAAAAAATCGTGATATTTTAGATCAGGAACGTAAGCATTTTGTGCAAGGTTGTTTACAAAATGGTTATGATGAGACATCCGCGGAGAAAATTTATGATTTGATTGTAAGATTTGCGAATTACGGTTTTAACCGAAGTCACGCTGTAGCCTACAGTATGATTGGATATCAGCTTGCCTACTTAAAAGCGAATTATACGTTGGAATTCATGACGGCACTATTATCAAGTGCAATTGGAAATGAAGATAAGATTGTGCAATATATACGAGAAACGAAGCGAAAAGGTTTTCATGTTTTGCCGCCGTCTCTTCAGAGAAGTGGTTACAATTTCCAAATAGAAGGCAATGCGATACGTTACAGCTTACTTTCCATTCGAAACATCGGAATGGCTACAGTGACAGCGTTACTCGAAGAACGAGAGGAAAAAATGTTTGAAGATTTATTTGAATTTTGCCTTCGCATGCCATCAAAGTTTGTAACAGAACGGAATTTAGAGGCGTTCGTCTGGTCTGGGTGTTTTGACGATTTTGGTGTTTCGAGAACGAATTTATGGAAGAGCCTTAAAGGAGCGTTAGAGTACGCAAATCTTGCACGTGATTTAGGAGATGCTGTTCCAAAATCAAAATACGCGCAAGGAGAAGAGCTCTCTTTTATTGAACAGTTAAATAAAGAGAAGGAAGCACTAGGTTTTTATTTATCAAGCTATCCGACAGCACAGTATGTGAAGTTAGCGAAAGAATTAGAAATTCCATCTCTCGCTCAGGCAATGCGACATAAGAAAAAAGTACAAAGGGCTATCGTGTATATAACAAGCGTGAGAGTGATTCGTACGAAAAAGTTGCAAAAGATGGCGTTTATTACATTTTGTGATCAAAATGATGAAATGGAAGCAGTTCTTTTCCCAGAAACGTATATACATTTCTCAGATAAGTTACAAGAAGGGGCAATTGTTTTAGTTGACGGTATGATTGAGCTAAGAAATCATAAGTTACAATGGATTGTAAATGGGCTATATCCATTAGAAGAAATGGATGTGTATGAAGAAAAGAAAGACGCATCTGTTTACGTGAAATTGCCGTCTCAGTATGAGAAAAAGCTGTTAAATCAGGTTACTAAAATATTGTTTGACTATTCAGGTTTTGCGAAAGTACTAATTTATTATGAAAAGGAACATAAAATGGTACAATTATCTCGGAGTTTATCGATTCATCCAAGTGAAGAATGTTTAGGGGCACTTCGTGAAATTGTCGGGGAAGAAAATGTGGTTGTGAAAATATAATGGACAATTTCCCTACACTTCGATTATTATAGTAGTAGTGTTCGTGGTCAGACCACTTGGAGAAATTGATATCAGCTAGAATAATTTGAGGAGAGTGGATAGTTTGTCAACACTTCGTGAAGAAGCACTTCACATGCATAAAGTGCATCAAGGAAAATTAGAAACTGTATCAAAAGTAAAAGTAGAAAATGCAAAAGATTTAAGTCTTGCATATTCTCCAGGGGTTGCAGAACCTTGTAAAGAAATTTATGACGATAAAAGTAAGGTATATGAATATACGATGAAGGGAAATATGGTAGCAGTTGTGACAGATGGAACGGCTGTACTTGGTCTTGGTAACATTGGACCTGAAGCATCTCTTCCAGTAATGGAAGGTAAAGCTGTATTATTCAAGAGCTTTGCTGGTGTAGATGCATTCCCAATTGCCTTAAATACAAACGATGTAGATAAAATTGTTGAAACTGTAAAATTAATGGAGCCAACTTTTGGCGGCGTTAACTTAGAAGATATCGCAGCACCAAACTGCTTCATTATTGAAGAACGTTTGAAAAAAGAAACAAATATTCCTATCTTCCATGATGATCAACACGGAACAGCTATCGTAACAGTAGCAGGTCTTGTAAACGCGCTAAAATTAGTTGGAAAGAAAATGTCTGACATTAAAGTTGTCGCAAATGGCGCAGGTGCAGCAGGTATTGCAATTATTAAACTTTTATATCGCTATGGCGTACGCGACATTATTATGTGTGACCGTAAAGGCGCGATCTATGAGGGTCGTCCTACAGGTATGAATCCGGTGAAGGATGAAGTTGCAAAATATACAAATAAGAATCGTATCGAAGGTTCTTTAGCTGATGTTGTACAAGGTGCGGACGTATTCATTGGTGTATCTGCAGAAGGTGCATTAACAGAAGAGATGGTTCGTACAATGAATGACGATGCAATTATTTTTGCAATGGCGAATCCAGTTCCAGAAATTATGCCAGAATTGGCAAAAGCAGCGGGCGCAGCTGTTGTTGGAACAGGTCGTTCTGACTTTGCGAACCAAGTAAATAATGTACTAGCGTTCCCTGGTATTTTCCGCGGTGCACTTGACGTACATGCGACACAAATTAACGAAGAAATGAAGATGGCAGCTGTACAGGCTATTGCTGAGCTTGTAGCAGAAGATGAGTTAAATGCAGACTATATCATTCCAGCACCGTTTGACGCGCGTGTGGCGCCTCAAGTGGCAGCTTACGTTGCGAAAGCAGCAATGGAAACAGGAGTAGCTCGCCGTCAAGTAGATCCAAATGAGGTTGCTGAGAAAACAAAACAATTAGCGCTGATTGGTAAAGAATAAGCGAGGAATTTCCATTGACATCATCAAATACAAAAGTATATCTCGAAATTGTAAAAAAAATCCGTTCCATTATGGAAGAGGATGGATTGGTAGCAGGGGATCGTTTACCGTCTGAGCGTGAGTTAAGTTCACGTTTAAACGTAGGACGTTCTTCTGTAAGAGAAGCGTTGCGTGCTTTAGAACTGGTAGGATTGATTGAAACGAGACGTGGTGAAGGGACGTTTATTCGAAACTTTTATGATAACGGTCTTGTACAATTGATTGCTCCGTTTTTGCTGCAAGATGAGAAAACAATTCGTGATTTATTACAAACAAAACGATTGCTTGAGAAAGATATGATTCGAATTGTATGTAATTTACCGAAAGAAACGTTTTCTAAAGTGCTAAGTAAATTACATCAAGTGCTTGAAGAAAATGAAAACTCAATTCCGACGCTTCATCAAACGTTCTTTAAAACACTTATTGAACAAGTCGATAATTATTTACTATATCGCATTTGGATGATCGTAAATGATTACGTATCAACTCTTTCTTGTAAAGTTTCAGGAGATTCTATTGATATGTATAGAAAGCTTTATGCTACCTTGGAAGAAAAACAAGAAAATGATGCACTAAAAATTTACGATGAATTAGTAGAGAATATACAGTTTCACTCGTAATGTATAAAATTTGTCGAAATGACCATGACACGTTATGACAAACATTCTATCGCGTAGCGGTTAAAGTTAAACGTAAAGAGTGAGGTTATTAGACAGATTGAGAAGATAAGGCTAACATCAAACTTTGGTGTTAGCCCAATTTTCTTCTTGCGCTAACCTTAGCTCTCAACGAAGGGGGTCAAATTGTGCTAAGAGATTTATTCGTGAAAAAGAAAAAGTACGCTGCAATACCTTCAGAACAAGTACGAAAAGATGTACCAGATGGCGTTATGACAAAATGTCCGAAATGTAAAAAAATCATGTATACGAAAGAGCTTCTAAAAAATTTAAAAGTATGTGTGAATTGTGGATATCATCATTCTATGAATGCATGGGAACGTCTTGATAGTATATTGGACGAAGGGTCATTCCGTGAGTATGACAAAGAAATGGTTTCATTAAATCCACTCGAGTTTCCAGCATATGAAGAGAAACTAGAGAGCGATCGTAAGAAGACTGAATTGAACGAAGCGGTTGTAACTGGTGAAGGAACAATTGATGACATGCTTGTTGTTGTTGCAGTAATGGATTCTCGTTTTCGAATGGGCAGCATGGGCTCCGTTGTAGGAGAGAAAATTGCCCGTGCAGTTGAAAAAGCATACGACTTACAAGTTCCATTTATTATCTTTACTGCGTCGGGTGGTGCCCGTATGCAAGAAGGGATATTAAGTTTAATGCAAATGGCAAAAACAAGCGTAGCTTTGAAAAAGCATAGTAATGCAGGAGGGTTATTTATTTCTGTTATGACTCACCCAACGACGGGCGGGGTTTCAGCGAGTTTCGCTTCACTTGGTGATTACAATCTTGCAGAGCCAGGTGCACTTATCGGATTTGCTGGTAGACGTGTAATTGAACAAACAGTGCGTGAGAAGCTACCGGAAGATTTCCAAACGGCAGAATTTTTACTAGAGCACGGTCAATTAGATGCGGTGGTGCATCGTGATGATATGAGAGAATCGCTCCGTAAGATTTTAGAAGTTCATCAAGGAGGGGAAATGGCTGTATGGCAGAGCTAGAATTTGAAAAACCAGTTGTTGAGCTAAGAAATAAGATTCGTGAACTGAAAGACTATACGAAAAACAGCCAGATGGACTTCAGTGAGGAGATTCGTATTTTGGAAGACAAGCTAGAAAAATTAGAGGAAGATATATACGGCAATATGAAAGTATGGGACCGTGTTCAAATTGCTCGTCATGCAGAACGACCGACAACGCTCGATTATATTGAGCACTTATTTACTAATTTTTTTGAATGTCATGGAGATCGCCTATTTGGCGACGATGCAGCGATTGTCGGCGGCATTGCGAAATATAAAGGGATGCCTGTAACTGTAATTGGGCACCAACGCGGAAAAGATACGAAAGAAAATATTCGTCGTAATTTTGGGATGCCTCATCCAGAAGGATATCGAAAAGCACTGCGTCTAATGAAACAAGCGGAAAAGTTTAATCGTCCTATTATTTGTTTCATCGATACGAAGGGAGCTTATCCTGGTAAAGCAGCTGAAGAACGTGGACAAAGTGAGGCAATTGCCCGTAATTTATTTGAAATGGCGGGTTTAACTGTACCTGTTATTTGTATTGTTATCGGTGAAGGTGGTAGTGGTGGTGCGTTAGGTCTTGGAGTAGGAGATTACATTCATATGCTGGAAAATTCTACGTATTCTGTTATTACACCAGAGGGTGCGGCGGCAATTCTTTGGAAAGACGCTGGTAAAGCAAAAGAAGCTGCAGAAGCGATGAAAATTACAGCATCAGATTTGAAAGAATTAGGTGTAATTGACGAAATTATTCCAGAGGCAAAAGGCGGAGCGCATCGTAATGTTTTAAAACAATCAGAAAATATAGATTTAATGCTTAAGAAAACTTTTGAACAATTAAGCGGAATTTCGAAAGATGAATTAATCGAAAAACGTTATGAAAAATATATGAAAATTGGGCAAGTTTCGTTTTCAAACGCTTCCATTGGGATAAAATAAGAAAAGCGTGCGTTCCTCTTCGCGAATGCACGTTTTTATTATGAAAAGACACATCTTCTCCATTGTGTTTTTATATTTTTTCGTGTTATTTTATTATAAGGCAAATAATCTTTATGAGGTGAGTACAAATGAAACGTATTGGTGTATTAACAAGTGGTGGAGATTCACCTGGTATGAATGCTGCCATTCGTGCAGTTGTTCGTAAAGCGATTTTCCATGATATTGAAGTATATGGTATTTACCATGGATACGCTGGTTTAATTTCTGGTCATATTGAAAAATTAGAACTTGGTTCTGTTGGCGATATTATCCACCGTGGTGGTACAAAATTATATACAGCAAGATGTCCTGAGTTTAAAGATCCAGAAGTACGACTAAAGGGTATCGAGCAATTAAAGAAACACGGTATTGAAGGACTTGTTGTTATTGGTGGAGATGGCTCTTACCAAGGTGCTAAAAAATTAACTGAACAAGGATTCCCATGTGTTGGTGTACCAGGTACAATCGACAATGATATTCCTGGAACAGACTTCACAATTGGTTTCGATACAGCTTTAAATACTGTTATTGATGCAATTGATAAAATTCGTGACACAGCTACATCTCATGAACGTACATATGTTATCGAAGTAATGGGACGTCATGCTGGAGATATCGCATTATGGGCTGGTTTAGCTGATGGTGCTGAAACAATCTTAATTCCAGAAGAAGAGTATGACATGGAAGATGTTATTGCTCGTCTGAAGCGCGGTAGTGAACGTGGTAAAAAACACAGTATTATCATTGTGGCTGAAGGTGTTGGAAGTGCAATTGACATCGGTAAGCACATTGAAGAAGCAACAAACTTTGATACTCGTGTAACTGTATTAGGTCACGTACAACGTGGTGGATCACCAAGTGCACAAGACCGCGTATTAGCGAGTCGTCTTGGCGCAAGAGCAGTTGAATTATTAATTGCTGGTAAAGGTGGACGTTGTGTAGGTATTCAAGATAATAAACTTGTTGATCATGATATTATCGAAGCATTAGCTCAAAAGCATACAATCGATAAAGATATGTATCAATTATCTAAAGAATTATCCATCTAATCGGCTTAATGTCGGATATTTGGGAACGGTTTCATAATTTTCGGAGGTGCAATATGCGTAAAACTAAAATTGTATGTACTATAGGTCCTGCTAGTGAAAGTATTGAGAAATTAGAACAATTAATCGAAGCGGGTATGAACGTTGCTCGTTTAAACTTCTCTCATGGTAGCCATGAAGAGCACGGCGCTCGTATTAAAAACATTCGTGAAGCTTCAAAGAAAACTGGTAAAACAGTTGGTATCTTACTTGATACAAAAGGTCCAGAAATTCGTACTCACGACTTCGTAGACGGACAAGCTGAGCTTGTTACAGGTGCAGAAGTAGTTCTTTCTACTGAGCAAGTATTAGGTACTGCAGAGAAGTTCTCTGTATCTTATGCTGGTCTTTATGACGATGTAGACCCAGGTTCTCGTATTCTAATCGATGACGGTCTTATCGAACTAGAAGTAATCGAAAAAGCTGACGGAAACATCCGTACAAAAGTTCTTAACAGCGGAACTGTAAAAAACAAAAAAGGTGTTAACGTACCAAACGTAAGCATTAAGCTTCCTGGTATCACTGAAAAAGACGTAAAAGATATCATCTTCGGTATCGAGCAAAAAGTTGATTTCATCGCAGCTTCATTCGTACGTAAAGCATCTGACGTATTAGAAATCCGTGAATTATTAGAAGGGCATAACGCTCAATACATCCAAATCGTACCAAAAATCGAAAACCAAGAGGGTATTGACAACATCGATTCAATCTTAGAAGTTTCTGACGGTTTAATGGTAGCTCGTGGTGATATGGGTGTAGAAATTCCACCAGAAGAAGTACCATTAGTACAAAAACGTCTAATCAAAAAATGTAACGTGTTAGGTAAACCAGTTATTACTGCGACACAAATGTTAGATTCTATGCAACGTAACCCACGTCCAACTCGTGCGGAAGCAAGTGACGTAGCGAACGCAATCTTCGATGGTACAGATGCAATCATGCTTTCAGGTGAAACAGCTGCTGGTCAATACCCAGTAGAAGCAGTAACAATGATGGCTAACATTGCAGTACGTGTTGAAAAATCATTACAATATGAAGATATGTTCAAAAAACGTATTAAAGAGTTCACGCCAACAATCACAGATGCAATTAGCCAATCTGTTGCGCATACAGCACTTGCTCTTGATGTAGCTGCAATCGTAGCTCCAACAGAAAGCGGACATACTGCGAAAATGATCTCTAAATACCGTCCAAAATCTCCAATCGTAGCTGTAACATCTGACGAGCAAGTAGGACGTCGTCTTGCACTTGTTTGGGGTGTACAAGCATTTATGGCTGGAAAACGTGCAGCGTCTACTGACGAAATGTTAGATACTGCAATTCAAACAGGTATGGATGCAGGTCTAATCGGACTTGGAGACACTGTAGTAATCACTGCTGGTGTACCAGTTGCTGAAACTGGCACAACAAACTTAATGAAAATCCATGTTGTTGGTGAAGAAGTTGCTAAAGGACAAGGAATCGGTCGTAAAGCTGCAAAAGGTAAAGTAGTTGTAGCAAAAACTGCTGCTGAAGCTGTAGCGAACGTAAACGAAGGTGATATCCTTGTTACAACAAGCACTGATAAAGATATGATTCCTGCAATCGAAAAAGCTGCTGCTCTAGTTGTAGAAGAAGGCGGTCTAACAAGCCATGCGGCTGTTGTAGGTGTATCAATCGGTATTCCTGTTATCGTTGGTGTAAACGGCGTAACAGCAACTTTAAAAAATGGCCAAGAAGTAACAGTTGATGCGGCACGCGGAATTGTTTATAATGGACATGCGGAAGTGCTATAAGTAATACGGAGAGAAGGATCGGAGTCCTTCTCTTTTTTTTACACAAAAACGAGGTAAAGCTAGCTTAAAACGCCTGAAATTGCTTCTAAAAGCTGTTTGTTATGAGCTTTAATAGGAAAAGATGTTTAGTTTTTGTATGATGTATATGGGCGCCGTGAGGGTGTTTAAAGTGATGTGTGAGAGGAGTGTGGAACTATGAAGTGGTTACTATTCTTGTTTATTTTAATACCAGCGATTGAGATTACAGTCTTAATTGGATCGAGTCATGTAATAGGTTTATGGTCTACGTTCGCAATGATTATATTTACGGGTATTGTTGGCGTCTATTTGGCGAAAAGGCAAGGATTTAAAGTGCTTGGAGAGATTCAATCTAAGTTAAATAGAGGAGAAATGCCAGGAGGGGCAGTACTGGATGGTATTTTTATCTTTGTAGGAGGTATTCTTTTGGTACTTCCTGGATATGTAACGGATATAATAGGTTTTATCTTTGTTATCCCTATGACGAGGGCCTTGTTGAAGCCGTTTGTTATGAAGTGGATGGAATGGAAGTTTAGAAAGAACTCTACTATTATTGTGCAGAAATAGTGCTTAGATTATAGCGATCTAAGCACTATTTTTTTTGCTTGTAAAAGGATGAGAGGGGGTGGTTAAAGAGCGGTTAATTAAAGTTTTGCTTTACTCTGGTTATTTGAAGGTAAGAAGACGTCTGCCTTGGGATTTGCTGAGTGTGAAGGGGGGGTGAAAATCGGACTACCTATAAAAATCTGGTTGGTGAAGGGTAATGATCAGTAGTGGACAAATCCCTACGGATTAAAGTTTTACTTTAATGTATTTGCTGTGTATTTTTCGATTGGATATGTGATTTGAGGAGTTGGTAGCTCTTAATGAGTGTGCTGTAGAAAAATTCTTCTGAGCTCAAGCCTGTTTTTGTATATAAAAAGAATCAATTGGTATGGAATAGCTTAGATAGGAGTAGGAAAATTGTTAGTTTAAGTCTCGTTTTATGTTATTTTGTATATTTATTCATTTACATAAAAAGTAATAAATGTAAGTAATAATTATAAAAATAATAGAATAAATATGTAAAAATACCTCGAAATATGCGTTTTCTATGCAAAAAAATAAGAGAATTATCCTTTTTGGGGGCAATTCTCTTGTTGTATGTAATGAGTGTGAAAAATAAGTACAAGGAATAATCAGTGGGAAATTCCCACTGATTACATGTAAGTTTTTGTTGTATATGAGTTAGAAACTATTATTTTGAAGGTGAGCCTTTAATATATTTCCACAAATCATGGAATACACGAGCTTTGTGCAATGTATTAAGTAGTACTAAGATGACTGGACCGATGATTAATCCTAAAAAGCCAAAAAGCTTAAAGCCGACAAATAGAGCGATCAGTGTTGCTAATGGATCAAGACCGATATTAGAGGAAAGTACTTTTGGCTCCATAATTTGTCTTTGGACAATCACGACGATGTATAAGATGAGAAGACCGATGGCGAAAGCGGTGTCGCCAGTGAAAAATACGTATATAACCCAAGGAACGAAGACGGCGCCTGTTCCTAAATATGGGAGTAAATCTACAACCCCTGTAATAATCGCGATAGTAATGGCGTAAGGTACGCGTAATATTAACAGCCCGATTAGTACAATAACAGTTGTCATAGATACGAGTGTAAGTTGCGCTTTAACAAAACCAAATAAAGCTTTTCTTAAATCGACAAAAATAGTTTTTCCATAGCCATGAACACGATTGGGCAAAAGATTTCTTACTTTCTGAGCAAGGCGGTGCCAGTCGTAACTAATGAAGAAAGTCGCTAATAAAACGAATACAAGGACAGTTAAAGTTGTTGGTAGTGCACTAATGAAATTTGTTAACCCGCTTATAATGGCTGTTAAAAGTTCTTTCATTTGCGTCGTTGCTTCAGTTCCTAAGTTTTGAATGTTTTGTGTAATCGTATAGCGCTGTGGTTCCCCAAGATGATTAAATTTAGAAATTAAATCATCATAGAGAGGCATAATATGATTAAGTGCAAATTGTTGCGCGAATGTAACGATATCCGGAAACTTTATTGTAACAAGTTGTAGTAAGTATGTTGTGGCAGATATTGCTTCCGTTACAAGATATGTAACAAGTCCAACGATAGCTCCGAATACGAGAATTAAGCTAACGAGTACTGCTAGTGCACGAGGGAATTGTAGTTTTTGGTTAAGGAAATTGACGACAGGATTAATCAAATAAGCAAATGCGAAAGCGATAATAAAAGGGTAGATAAGTCCTGACATATATAGTAATGCATAGAACCCTGCTACCGTCGCTATAATGACGAATATGAGTCGCAATATCATATATAGTAAGTTTCGATTCAAAGATGTATACCTCCCATTCCAATATGGATTATCCTAATTCGTTCAACTTATAACGAGTGTGCTGCACTGATTAAAGTTTCACTTTATCCCGTATTAACGGGAAGTAAATCTCCTACCTGAAGTGCGGCTGGATCAAAGGAGTTAGGTGGAGATAAACCGCCCGTAAATGCCCGATTGGTTCAACTAATAATCAGTGAAAAATGCCCCACTGATTAAAGTTTCACTTTATGTTATAGTGGAATGATGGATTTTTCCTGCTTTTTCAGTACATGAGTGACTGGAAAAGCTTGGTGTTGATGCTTCTACTATATGGTAAAAACTTCATTTTCTCTTCTTTTTATTTTACCTGTTTCTTATTAGAAAAGAAAGGAGAGACAATTGTTTTAAAAAAATGTATACATGCTTAAATTTTTGATGGTAAAAGTCTCAGTTTTTCATTTTAAAATACATAAAAAAATGAAGTGGTTACTGTTGAATATACATCGATATAGCATGTATAACGATAAGTTTAAAGGTATTTTTGTTTGGAAATGAGTTCATTATTTTCAGAAAGGAAGTGCAAACATGATTAGTCAGTCAACGTTATTTTTATTCATAATACTTATTATCGGACTTATTGCGAAAAACCAATCGCTTACTGTAGCTATTGGTGTGTTATTTTTATTGAAGTTTACGTTTCTAGGAGATAAAGTCTTTCCTTATCTACAAACGAAAGGGATTAACCTCGGTGTTACAGTTATTACAATAGCAGTGCTCGTACCGATTGCGACGGGGGAAATAGGTTTTAAACAACTTGGAGAAGCGGCGAAATCGTATTATGCATGGATTACTTTAGCCTCAGGGGTAGCGGTTGCTTTGTTAGCGAAAGGCGGCGTGCAATTATTGACGACGGATCCTCATATTACAACTGCGCTCGTTTTCGGGACAATTATAGCGGTTGCTTTATTTAATGGAGTTGCTGTCGGTCCATTAATTGGGGCTGGAATTGCCTATGCGATTATGAGTATTATACAGATGTTTAAATAAGGAATTTTATAGTAATATAAAAATTTTGAATTCTTTCTGTTCACAAAAGTCAGATAATTGTTTATAATAGGATTAGAAACTTTGAAAAGTTACATAACAGCAGAGACTTTACACCAGATAAAATAAAAACAACATAAAACAATTTTATAATGATATTGTTTTATGTTGTTTTTATCATAAAACTCTTCGGAATTTATTTTCCTCACTAACTTGTTTTTTTGAGCGTGAGGATTCGGGGAGACATTCACGCTCATGCTTTCCATGTAGACAATGGACAATAAGAGGGGAACATCGCAACAAATTTGCATGATCGTGCATTTTGCTTGCCTAAAGAGTGAACGGGCGTTCATAATTCAAAAGGGGAGCAAATAGATATAAGGAGCAAGGTTGGGAGAATTTTCAGGAAAAGGAGAGAATGTCATGACTGTTATTCGAGGTTTAGAAGGGGTAGTAGCAACAACATCATCTGTGAGCTCTATTATTGATGATACATTAACTTATGTTGGGTATAATATTGATGATTTAGCGGAGAATGCTACATTTGAAGAAGTAGTGTACTTATTATGGCATCGCAAGCTTCCTAACGAACAAGAATTAGCGAAATTTAAAGAAACTGTATCGGAATACTATAAAGTTCCAGGTGAGATTTTAACATATTTGAAACAAGTAGATTTAAAGATCGCACATCCGATGTCTGTTTTACGAACTGCAATTTCCATGCTATCATTATACGATGAGAGCGCTGAAATTATGGATGAAAAGTCCAATTATTTGAAAGCGGTTAAATTACAGGCTCAAGTGGGAACTTTAGTTGCTGCTTATGCAAGAATTCGTAAAGGTTTAGATGTTGTTGAGCCTAGAAACGATTTATCATTAGCTGCAAACTTCTTGTACATGTTAAATGATCGCGAGCCAAATGAAGTTGAAATTGAAGCTTTTGATAAGGCACTTGTCCTTCACGCAGATCATGAGTTAAACGCTTCTACATTTACTGCACGCGTTTGTGTAGCTACACTTTCAGATGTATATTCTGGTATTACAGCAGCAATCGGTGCGTTAAAAGGTCCTCTTCACGGCGGGGCAAATGAAAATGTAATGAAGATGTTAACTGAAATTGGCGAAGAAGAAAATGTAGAATCATATATTCATAATGCTCTTCAAAATAAAGTGAAAATCATGGGCTTTGGCCACCGTGTATATGAGCAGGGTGATCCGCGAGCAAAACATTTACGCGAAATGTCTAAGAGATTATGCGTGCTTTTAGGAGAAGACAAATGGTATAATATGTCTATCAAAATTGAAGACATTGTAACAAAAGAAAAAGGTCTTCCACCAAATGTTGATTTCTATTCAGCTTCTGTATACCATTGTTTAGGAATTGACCATGACTTATTTACACCTATCTTTGCAATTAGCCGTATGTCAGGCTGGTTAGCTCATATTCTAGAACAATATGAAAACAACCGTTTAATCCGTCCGCGTGCTGATTATAATGGACCAACACATCAAGTGTACGTTCCAATTGCACAACGATAAGCGAAAAACACTATTTCGATAGTGAAAATACGCTTTCAAAAGTCTGATTTTTTTGGGAAGATGTAATGATTAGAATATTTTAATTTGACTAACGGTTTGAACTGAGGGGTTATTCCCTCAGTTTCATACATATGAAATTTCAAACATGGGGGTTATCACATTGACGACAGGTGAAAAAATTACTGTAACTAATGGTGTTATGAATGTACCAAACAATCCGATTATTCCATTTATCGAAGGAGATGGAATTGGTCCTGATATTTGGGCAGCTGCATCTCGTGTACTAGAAGCAGCAGTTGAAAAAGCTTATGATGGTGAGAAGAAAATCGTTTGGAAAGAAGTGCTTGCAGGGGAAAAAGCATTCAACCAAACAGGCGAGTGGTTACCAGAAGAAACTTTAAATTTAATCCGTGAATATTTAATCGCGATTAAAGGTCCACTTACAACTCCAGTTGGCGGTGGTATTCGTTCTCTAAACGTAGCACTTCGTCAAGAATTAGATTTATATGTATGTCTACGTCCAGTTCGTTATTTTGAAGGCGTTCCTTCACCTGTAAAACGTCCGGAAGATACTGATATGGTTATTTTCCGTGAGAATACAGAAGACATTTATGCTGGAATTGAATACGCACAAGGATCTCCAGAAGCAGAAAAAGTTCTTGCTTTCTTAAAAGAAGCAATGGGTGTTAATAAAATCCGCTTCCCAGAAACATCTGGTATTGGTATTAAACCAATCTCAGAAGAAGGGACAAAGCGTCTTGTTCGTGCTGCAATTCAATATGCAATTAACGAAAAACGCTCTTCTGTTACATTAGTTCATAAAGGAAACATTATGAAATTTACAGAAGGTGCTTTCAAAAACTGGGGTTACGAAGTAGCGGAACAAGAATTCGGCGACAAAGTATTCACTTGGGCTGAATATGACCGCATCGTTGAGAAAGATGGCAAAGATGTAGCGAATAAAGCGATGGCAGACGCTGAAGTGGCTGGAAAAATCATCGTAAAAGATTCTATTGCAGACATCTTCTTACAACAAATTTTAACTCGTCCACGTGAGTTCGATGTTGTTGCAACAATGAACTTAAATGGAGACTATATCTCTGATGCACTTGCTGCACAAGTAGGTGGAATTGGTATTGCACCTGGTGCAAACATTAACTATGTAACTGGACATGCTATCTTTGAAGCTACACATGGTACAGCTCCAAAATATGCAGGTTTAGATAAAGTAAACCCATCTTCAGTTCTTCTTTCTGGTGTATTATTATTAGAGCACTTAGGATGGAACGAAGCTGCGAAATTAGTAACTGCTTCAGTTGAGAAAACAATTGCTTCAAAAGTAGTAACTTATGATTTCGCACGCTTAATGGAAGGTGCAACAGAAGTGAAATGTTCTGAGTTCGCTAATGAACTTATTAAAAACATGGATGTAGCGATAATCAAAAACGCATAATTAAAGCGGGGGGTAAATTATGACAATCAAACGCAAGAAAGTTTCAGTCATCGGTGCAGGATTTACAGGAGCAACAACAGCATTCTTATTAGCGCAAAAAGAACTTGCAGATGTTGTATTAGTGGACATTCCACAACTGGAAAATCCAACAAAAGGGAAAGCGTTAGATATGTTAGAAGCGAGCCCAGTACAAGGTTTTGATGCTAACATTATTGGAACATCTGATTACGCAGATACTGCTGATTCTGACGTTGTCGTTATTACAGCAGGTATTGCACGTAAGCCTGGTATGAGCCGTGATGACTTAGTAGCAACAAACTCTAAAATTATGAAAAGTATTACGCGCGACATTGCAAAACATTCACCAAATGCGATTATTGTTGTATTAACAAATCCAGTTGATGCAATGACATATTCTGTATTTAAAGAAGCTGGATTCCCGAAAGAGCGTGTTATCGGTCAATCGGGCGTGTTAGATACAGCTCGTTTCCGTACATTCATCGCGCAAGAATTAAATCTTTCTGTGAAAGACATTACAGGATTTGTTCTTGGTGGACACGGTGACGATATGGTACCTCTTGTACGTTATTCTTATGCAGGTGGCATTCCGTTAGAAACGTTAATTCCGAAAGAGCGTTTAGAAGCAATCGTAGAACGTACCCGTAAAGGTGGCGGCGAGATTGTAGGCTTACTAGGAAACGGTAGTGCATATTACGCACCAGCTGCTTCTTTAGTTGAAATGACAGAAGCAATCTTAAAAGATCAACGCCGTGTATTACCGGCTATTGCGTACCTTGAAGGTGAATACGGTTATAGCGACCTTTACTTAGGGGTACCAGTAATTCTAGGTGGTAACGGAATTGAAAAAATTATTGAATTAGAACTTCTTGCAGATGAAAAAGAAGCGTTAGATCGTTCTGTAGAATCTGTACGTAATGTTATGAAGGTTCTTGTTTAATAATTAAATATAATTGGAAAAAGATTCGGGGCCCCGAATCTTTTTCTACTATTTACTCAAATGTTTTTTTGAAATAACATGAAAACGCTATCATTTAATGTATCCTATAATGAAACTATAGATTTATACTATACATTGCCCTCATCATAGTAAATTTCGGATAAGGTATCGCTTTTAGTAGGATAATAAGGTGAAAAAATCGGAGGGGGTTGTAACATGTTAAAGAAAAAAGTTCAAATTGGTCGTAGAATGGATGAAATTACAGTAGGAGAGAAATTATCTATCACTGAAAAAATTGAGGATAAAGATTTGTTATTGTACTTAGGGTTAACGAATGATGCCAATCCATTATATATTCAGCATGATTACGCATCCCAAACTCCGTATGAAAAGCCGATTGTACCAAGCATTATGCTAACTGGAATGATTACAACGGCAGTTACGAAATATTTACCAGGTCCAGGTAGCCATATTACGAGGAAGGACCTTACGTTCGTGAAGCATGTTCACCATTATGAAACGTTACAAATCCACTTTGAAGTTGTGGCTGTTTCTGAGGAGGAACATACAATTGATATGCTTGTATCTGCTCATGATGAAAAAGGGGAAACGGTTGTAAAAGGTGCTTTAACAGTAACGCCGCCTTTTAAATCAGTTTCTATTATGGAAAAAGCATTAGATAATTTTTAAAACATGAAAATATGAATAGCGCTAGCATACCTTATTATAAGGGGCTAGCGCTATTTTTAGTTGAAAAATCCTTCTTTAAAACCTTCGACAAATTCTGAACAACCTGTTTTAATCGTATCCCAGCTTGGTACGTTAAAAGTAAGGAAACATGTTACTACTAAAGTTAAAATAGGTAGTAATACTCGCATAATAGCCCTCGAATCGTATTTATTTATATATTTAAATTAATAATATATTCATCGGTAATTGAAGTCAATGAAAGAAGTGGTTTTTAAGGTGAGATGGAAAAGAGAGGACGTTTTCTTTGATACGATAAGAGAAGCTGAAGTGTGGGCAGACGGGGTCGTGAATGAAATGTATGGAAGAGTATTTGATGGATATGAAACACTAGATTATAAAATAGCGTATGCTCTTGCGTTTTTTCTAGCGAAAAATCGAGAATTCAATATTCATACGGAAGTAGAATTTAATGAAAATATAGAGGTGTATAAAGTATGGATAACAACACGTTAATTGGAGTGAATGAGTAATAACGATAGAACAATCTGAATCCATGAATAGACAATTATATTGAGAGGGACCTTGTTTTCTAGTATGATGAGAATAACGGGGAAAATACTAGGATGAAGAAGGTTTCAAGTCTATAACTTGGAGGAAAAGAATGAACAATCGTATTTTAGTAGTTGATGATGAGGAGTTTATCTTAACTTTAATTGAATTTAATTTACAACAAGCTGGGTTTGAAGTGATAACAGCTATGGATGGAGAAATGGCGCTTCAAAAAGCGACAACAGAACGCCCAGATTTAATTATATTAGATTTAATGCTTCCGAAAATGGATGGTATGGAAGTGTGTAAAGAATTACGATTGCAGCGCGTTATGACGCCAATTCTAATGTTAACAGCAAAAGATGATGAATTTGATAAGGTGCTAGGTCTTGAACTTGGGGCAGATGATTATATGACGAAGCCATTTAGCCCAAGGGAAGTTGTTGCACGTGTGAAGGCAATTTTGCGCCGCACGAAATTACAACAAGAAGAACAAGTTGCAGAAACGTCAGATGAAGAGAGCATCACACTTGCTGAACTTAAAATTTTGCCGGAATTTTATGAGGCTTATTTCCAAGGAAGAAAGCTTGAATTAACACCAAAAGAATTTGAATTACTTGTTTATCTTGCGAAAAATAAAAGTCGCGTGTTGACACGTGATCAATTATTAAGTGCTGTATGGAACTATGATTTTGCTGGTGATACACGAATTGTTGACGTTCATATTAGCCATTTGCGCGATAAAATTGAACAAAATACGAAAAAACCGACGTACATTAAAACGATACGTGGTTTAGGATATAAATTAGAGGAGCCAAAAGGGGATGAATAAATTTCGTTCCAGGCTTCTTTTTACATTTGTTTCTCTTATTGTGTTTATTTTAGTCGGACTCGGTTTATTGCTGGAAACCGTGTTTGAAAACTACTATATTGATCATGCAAAAGAGAGAATGATAAAAGAGACAGAGTATGTTGCGGTATTAGCAGAAGAACAAGGTTTTGATGATGTTTTAAAAAATCCATATGTATTTGAAAAGTTAGAAGAAAAAATACAGGCTTCTATTGCATTTGTAGATGAAAAAAAGAAAGTTCAATATAGCGGCGGAGAACAGTCTGCGTTTAGCCAAGAGATAATTAAAGAACTTTCTTCTGAAACAATGAAACAAAGGAATAAAGTCATTACGAAAGAAACAGATCAGAATAATGAATTTTACCATGCGGTGTTCGTTCAAGATGTAGCAGGGAAACAAGGGTATATTTTGGTGAAAAGTACAATTGAGCCTTTGAAAGCCGTTCATCAAAAAACGTGGGGATTATTAATTATCGGATTTGTTATCGCGTGTCTCGTCGTCGTATTTTTAGGTATGAAAATTACAGGGCAATATATTAGGCCGATTGAATCGGTTACGAAAGTGGCTATTGAATTAGCGAAGGGCAATTATAAAGCACGCGCTTATGAAAGTCATTCTGATGAAACGGGAATGTTAAGTAAAGCGATTAATATTTTAGCTCGTAATTTACAAGAGATGACACTTGAACAAGAAATGCAACAAGATCGTCTACATACGTTAATTGAAAATATGGGAAGCGGAATGATTTTAATTGATAGCCGCGGTTATATAAACCTTGTAAACCGTTCGTATAAGGAGACTTTCCACGTAACAGATGAAGAATATTTAGATCGTTTATATTATGAGTCGTTTCATCATACAGAAATTATCGAGCTCGTGGAAGAAATCTTTATGACAGAAGTGAAAGTGCGTAAACAAATGTTATTGCCGCTTGGGATTGAGCGAAAGCATTTCGAAGTATATGGAGCACCGATTATTGGGACGAACCATGAATGGAAAGGAATTGTCCTTGTATTCCATGACATTACTGAGCTAAAGAAATTAGAACAAATGAGAAAAGACTTTTTAGCGAATGTTTCTCATGAACTAAAGACACCGATTACTTCTATTAAAGGTTTTTCAGAAACGCTCTTGGATGGAGCGATGGATAATAAGAAATTCTGCGAACATTTCTTACACATTATTCTAAAAGAAAGTGAACGCATGCAAGGATTAATTGAAGATTTATTAGATTTATCAAAGATTGAGCAACAAGGATTTAAATTGAGTATGGGGACCGTTGATATGAAGGGACTTCTTGAAGACATTCATATGGTGCTTGATAACAAAGCGGGAGAAAAAGAAATCTCTTTACAAGTAAATGCGCTAAAACGTGTCTCTGTCATTGGAGATCCAAGTCGTTTGAAGCAAATCTTTATTAATTTAATGAATAACGCAATCGTATATACGCCGGCTGGAGGCGTTGTTTCTGTAGAATTAGCAGAAGATAAATATAATGCTTATATAAAAGTGTCAGATACTGGAATTGGTATTAGTAAAGATGAAATTCCACGTATTTTTGAACGCTTTTACCGAGTGGATAAAGCGAGAAGTAGAAATACTGGTGGTACAGGTCTTGGATTATCGATTGTAAAGCATTTAGTTGAGGCGCATCACGGTATGATTACAGTAGATAGTGAAGTTGGGGAAGGGACAACATTTACAGTTGTTTTACCGAAATCAGCAACTGAAAAATAGGATGAAGGATGTTTACAATATATTAACAATGGCTTAATTAAATATTAATAAAGCTCTGTTAATATAATACATGAAAACCCCTTCATCCAAGGAGTAATTTTGGACGAGAATAGTTATGCTGTTCTCGTCACTTCCCTTTTATGTTAGTAAACGTTTTTATATATGATAGAAAATAGCCGTTATTTTTCTTCTCTCTATTAGTCATGTTAATATAGAGAAAGGAAAGGAACGGTTTTTTTCTGTGAAAAAAACCATTTCAAATTTGTATGGGGAGGTTTCTGATTTGGAAAAAAAAGTCGTATTAGTAGATGGTAATAATATCGCGTATCGTGCTTTCTTTGCACTACCGCTTTTAAATAACGACAAAGGTATACATACGAACGCAATTTACGGTTTTACAATGATGTTAATGAGAATATTAGAGGAAGAAAAACCGACGCATATGTTAGTAGCGTTTGATGCGGGTAAAACAACGTTCCGTCATAAAACGTATAGTGATTATAAAGGAGGACGTCAAAAGACTCCACCTGAATTATCAGAACAATTCCCGTTTATTCGTGAGATGCTTGATGCATTCAATGTACCGCGTTATGAATTAGAAAATTATGAAGCGGATGACATTATGGGAACGTTAGCGAAAGAAGCGAGTGAACAAGGGGCAAATGTAAAAGTTATTTCAGGAGATAAGGATTTACTTCAACTGGTTTCTGATAACACGCTTGTATGTATTCCTCGAAAAGGGATTACAGAAGTGGATGAATATACGACGGAAGCTTTATTTGAGAAATACAGCTTATCACCAAAGCAAATTATCGATATGAAAGGTTTAATGGGAGACCAGTCAGATAATATTCCGGGTGTACCAGGAGTTGGTGAAAAAACTGCGATTAAATTGTTAACACAGTTTGGAACGGTTGAAGCAGTGTATGAAAATATAGATCAAGTGAGTGGGAAGAAATTAAAAGAAAAACTGGAAGCAAATAAAGACCAAGCTCTTATGAGTAAAGATCTTGCAACGATTATTACAGATGCACCAATTACTGTGCATGTGGATGATATGGAGTATAAAGGGTATGAAGCAAGTGATGTGATTCCAATGTTCGAGAATTTAGGATTTACATCTCTTTTAAATAAATTAGGTGTTACGCCAGAAGAAACGGCTCCAGCGGAATTAGATGATATTACATTTGATATTGTGGAAGAAGTTACAGAAGAAATGCTTCAGCAAGATAGTGCGCTTATTGTTGAAGTACAAGAAGATAACTATCATAAAGCAGATATTCAAGGTTTTGGTATTCAAAATGAAAACGGCTGTTACTTTATTCAGAAGGATATTGCATTTGCATCGGATGCTTTCAAAGCATGGCTTGCAAATGGAGAAATGAGAAAGCATACATTTGATGCGAAGCGTGCGATTGTTGCGCTTAAATGGAATGGGATAGATATGCAAGGGATTGACTTTGATCTATTAATCGCTGCTTATTTACTTGACCCGGCTGACACAGATAAAGATTTCCGTACTGTAGCGAAAATGAAAGAAACGCATGCTGTGAAATCGGATGAAGAAGTTTACGGAAAAGGCGCGAAGCGTGCTGTTCCAGAGTTAGAAGTAGTAGCGGAGCATGTAGCTCGTAAAGTGCATGTATTATATGATGTAAAGCAAACATTCGTTGAAGAGTTAGAAAAGAATGAGCAATATGAACTGTTTACAGAGTTAGAATTACCACTTGCACGTGTATTAGCTGATATGGAAGTAAAAGGTGTAAAAGTTGATACAGAGCGTCTTCGTAATATGGGAGAAGAACTTGCAGGTAGATTAAAGGAAATGGAACAGGAAATTTATAAGCTTGCAGGAACAGAATTTAATATTAATTCACCGAAGCAGCTTGGTGTTATTCTGTTTGAGAACTTAAACTTACCAGTTATTAAAAAGACGAAAACAGGTTATTCTACGTCAGCTGATGTACTAGAAAAGCTTATGGATCGCCATGAAATCATTCCAAACATTTTACATTATCGTCAATTAGGGAAACTAAATTCAACTTATATTGAAGGTTTATTAAAAGTTGTACATGAAGATTCATCTAAAATCCATACTCGTTTCAATCAAGTATTAACGCAAACGGGTCGATTAAGTTCAACGGATCCGAACTTACAAAATATCCCGATTCGATTAGAAGAAGGAAGAAAGATTCGTCAGGCATTTGTTCCATCAGAAGAAGGATGGATTATGTACGCGGCAGATTATTCACAAATTGAACTTCGCGTATTAGCTCATATTGCAAATGATAAAGGGCTAGTTGAAGCGTTCCAACATGATATGGATATTCATACGAAAACAGCGATGGATGTATTTGGCGTTGAAAAAGATGAAGTAACGTCGAATATGAGACGACAAGCGAAAGCTGTTAATTTCGGAATTGTGTATGGTATTAGTGATTATGGTCTTTCACAAAACTTAGGAATTACAAGAAAAGCAGCAGCGGAATTTATTGAAAAGTATTTAGAAAGTTTCCCTGGTGTACAAGAATACATGAGTGACATCGTAAAAGATGCGAAACAAAAAGGATATGTGGCTACATTATTAAATCGCCGCCGTTATATTCCGGAAATTACGAGTCGTAATTTCAATTTACGAAGCTTTGCTGAGCGTACGGCTATGAATACACCAATTCAAGGGACTGCGGCAGATATTATTAAAAAAGCGATGATTATTATGGCAGACCGTCTAGAAGAAGAAGGATTACAGGCGCGTCTACTTCTGCAAGTACACGATGAATTGATATTTGAAGCACCAAAAGAAGAAATTGAAAAATTAGAGAAGCTTGTACCAGAAGTAATGGAGCATGCGATTGAACTCGTAGTTCCGCTGAAAGTTGATTATTCTTACGGTCCAACTTGGTACGACGCAAAATAAGGAAGTGATGAAATGCCTGAATTACCAGAGGTTGAAAACGTCAGACGGACACTTGAAAATCTTGTGACAGGAAAAACAATTGAAGATGTCATTGTTACCTATCCCAAAATAGTAAAACGACCAGATGATGTAGAAATCTTTAAAGAAATGCTAAGAGGCGAAAAGATTGAAAATATAAAGCGAAGAGGAAAGTTTTTGCTTTTATATGTAACGAATTATGTTATTGTTTCACATTTGCGTATGGAAGGTAAGTTTTTACTGCATCAAGAGGACGAGCCAATTGATAAGCATACGCACGTCCGTTTCTTATTTACAGATGGAACTGAACTACATTATAAAGATGTGAGAAAGTTTGGTACGATGCATCTCTTTAAGAAAGGTGAAGAATTGAATCAAATGCCTCTTGCTGACTTAGGTCCAGAGCCATTTGATGCTGAATTGACACCGCAGTATTTACAAGAGAGATTGCAAAAGACAAATCGTAAAATTAAAGTTGTATTATTAGATCAGCGTCTTTTAGTAGGGCTTGGAAATATATATGTAGATGAAGTTTTATTCCGTTCTCAAATTCATCCGGAACGAGAAGCTGCGTCTTTAACGGAAGAAGAAATAGAAAGAGTGTACGAAGCAATCGTTACAACGCTAGGCGAAGCAGTAAAGCGAGGCGGAAGTACCATTAGAACGTATATGAATTCGCAAGGGCAAATTGGTTCATTCCAAGAACTGTTAAATGTATATGGGAAAAAGGGAGAACCGTGTGTGACTTGCGGTACGATATTAGAAAAAACAGTTGTTGGCGGAAGAGGAACGCATTACTGCCCAATTTGTCAGCCTAGAATATAGAAAAGAGATAACATCGGATAGGCATTTGTCATATACATACAGCAGAGCTATGTATAAGGGAGGAGCTTACCGATGTACCTTTATTTATCTCTTATTTTATTAGCTTTTACATTAAGCTTAGATAGCTGTAGTGTAGGGCTAACATATGGTTTAAGAAGCGTAAGAATTCCACTAAGATCAATTATAATTATCGGAATGTGTTCAGCGGCTGTTATGCTTGTTTCAATGGGAATTGGACATATGATCGCGAAAGTATTTTCACCTGTTATCGCAACGCGTATCGGTGGGCTTGTTCTTATTGGAATAGGAATTTGGGTATTATACCAATTTTTTCGAAGTGAAAAAAAAGAAGAACCGAAGCAAGAGGAGAAGGTTTGGAAATTAGAAATTGCTTCACTCGGGCTAGTGATTCAAATTTTACGGAAACCGACTGTTGCAGATTTTGATAAATCAGGTACCATTTCTGCAGGAGAAGCATTGCTTCTTGGTATCGCTCTTTCTGTAGATTCGTTCGGTGCTGGAATTGGTGCATCTTTATTAGGATATGCACCCGCTATGATGGCGATATTAGTTGCGGTTATGAGTTCTTTGTTTTTATTTATTGGAATGAAACTTGGAACGGTTTTATCAAATATGAAATGGTTACAAAAATTTACATTCCTGCCTGGGGTATTACTCATTATTATTGGAATTTGGAAAATGTAAGTATGGGCGTGGAACATTAGTTTCGCGCCTTTTATATTGTGAGGAGGATTATGATGACAGTAGTAATTGGATTAACGGGAGGCATTGCAAGTGGAAAAAGTACAGTGTCTCAAATGTTTCGTGAACTGAGTATACCAGTTATTGATGCAGATATTATTGCGCGAGAAGTTGTAGAACGAGGAAAACCAGCATATAACAAAATTGTAGAAGTGTTTGGAACGGAAGTATTACAAGAAGATGGAGAACTGGATCGTCCAAAATTAGGAAGTGTCGTTTTCTATAATGAAGAAAAACGATTGCAGTTAAACAAAATTGTTCATCCTGCAGTGCGTGAAGAAATGAATAGGCAAAAGGAAATGTACATAAAAGAAGGTGCGCAAGCGGTTGTTTTAGATATTCCTCTCTTATTTGAAAGTAAATTAACAAGTCTCGTTGACCGCGTTTTAGTTGTAGCAGTTAAGTCGCATACGCAATTAGAACGTTTAATGAAACGAAATAATTTTTCGGAAGAAGAAGCAACAGCTCGTATTCAATCTCAGATGCCATTAGAAGAAAAAGTGAAAAATGCAGATGAAGTGATAAATAATGATGGCACAATTATGGGAACGAAAACACAATTACAGGTGATTTTAAAGAATTGGAACATTATTGACTAAAAAATTGTGAAATTAATGAAAATGCTTAGTGACATATCCCCTTTTTGTGTTATACTATTATTGGGATTGGAGATAAATAGTATAACGCATTCAAGGGGGATAACATATTATGACTCGTGTGGCAATTAATGGATTTGGACGTATTGGGAGAATGGTATTTCGTCAGGCAATAAAAGAAAGCGCATTCGAAATTGTAGCAATCAATGCAAGCTATCCATCTGAAACGTTAGCACATTTAATTAAATATGATACAGTTCACGGCAAGTTTGACGGAACAGTAGAAGCATTTGAAGATCACTTATTAGTTGATGGGAAAATGATTCGCCTTTTAAACAACCGCGATCCAAAGGAATTGCCTTGGACAGATTTAGGTGTTGAAGTTGTAATTGAAGCAACTGGTAAATTTAATTCAAAAGAAAAAGCAATTCTTCATGTTGAAGCTGGAGCGAAAAAAGTTATTTTAACAGCGCCTGGTAAGAATGAAGATGTAACAATTGTAGTTGGTGTGAACGAAGACCAATTAGATATTACAAAACATACTGTTATTTCAAATGCATCTTGTACAACAAACTGTTTAGCGCCTGTTGTTAAGGTGTTAGATGAGCAGTTTGGCATTGAAAACGGTTTAATGACAACTGTTCACGCTTATACAAATGACCAAAAAAATATTGATAACCCACATAAAGATTTAAGAAGAGCACGTGCTTGCGGACAATCAATCATTCCGACAACGACAGGTGCCGCGAAAGCGCTTGCAAAAGTTCTTCCGCACTTAAACGGAAAACTTCATGGTATGGCACTTCGTGTACCAACACCAAACGTGTCTCTTGTTGACTTAGTAGTAGATGTAAAACGTGATGTGACAGTTGAAGCTATTAATGAAGCATTCAAAACTGTTGCAAACGGTGCGTTAAAAGGTATTGTAGAATTCAGTGAAGAACCTTTAGTATCTATTGACTTTAATACAAATACACACTCAGCTATTATTGATGGTTTATCTACAATGGTAATGGGTGATCGTAAAGTGAAAGTACTTGCTTGGTATGATAACGAGTGGGGCTACTCTCGTCGTGTTGTAGATCTTGTAACGCTAGTTGTTGAAGAATTAGCGAAACAAGAAAATGTGCAACATATTTAAGTGAATAAGGGAGAGGGCAAGGGAATATTTGCCCTCTTTTTTTATTTTTTTCTGAAAAGGAAAAAAATTATATAAGTATATTTTTGAAAGTGGACATACCACGAAACGTTGTGATTACTGTATTTGTGAATCGTTTATTTTTTTTAGGGAAAAGTAAAGAGGAAAATATGACAGAAAATCGAAAAAACTGTTGTTGCAAAATGAAAATAAACAAAGTATACTAACACTCGTAAACTTAAGAGCTGAGGTACGTAGTCACTACTTAAAGGGTTAGGACCTCTCTGGACTAACTTTCCCCCGTGGTAGTGGAGCAAGCCAAATTGCAAATTAGTTTTCAATTCGAACAGTTAGAATAAATTTACAAGGGGGAACTGTAGAATGGATACTATGGATACGATGGGTCGTCACGTGATCGCTGAACTTTGGGATTGCGATTTCGACAAGCTTAATGACATGCCGTATATTGAACAATTATTTGTGGATGCAGCACTAAGAGCTGGTGCTGAAGTGCGTGAGGTTGCTTTCCATAAATTTGCACCACAAGGTGTAAGTGGAGTAGTAATTATCTCGGAATCACATTTAACAATTCATAGCTTTCCGGAGCACGGTTACGCAAGTATTGATGTTTATACTTGTGGGGATCGTATTGATCCAAATGTTGCTGCAGAATATATTGCAGAAGGTTTAAACGCGAAAACGCGTGAGAGCATCGAGCTTCCTCGAGGCACTGGTAGCTTCGAAATTAAGCAGAGAGAAACAAAAGCTCTTTAAAAAAGAACATAATTGATTTAAAATGTAAAGAGGTGTATAATGCACCTCTTTTTTAGTTTATAAAAAAGGAAACATATAACGTACTCGTTAGTGAGATAAATTGAGCTCTTACGAATAAGTTATCACCCCATCTACCATCTTATTTTTAAAAACGAGATGTTAAAGTAATGTGCTGAAACTTAAAGTGGTAAGAGAGTTAGAATGAGTTATATAATACTGTATATATATTGTAGATGAAGTAAGTAGAGAAAAAATAAAGAGTATAGTGTAAAGGAGTGAATATATTGCGTTGTCCATCCTGTTCTCATAATGGTACAAGAGTGTTAGATTCGCGTCCGGTAGACGAGGGGCGCTCTATTCGAAGAAGGAGAGAGTGTGAAAGTTGTTTAAGTCGCTTTACGACATTTGAAAGAGTAGAAGAATCACCTCTTATCGTTGTAAAAAAAGAAGGCACACGAGAAGAGTTTAATAAAGAAAAGATTTTGCGCGGCTTAATTAAAGCGTGCGAAAAAAGACCAGTATCTTTAAGGCAATTAGAAGAAGTAACTCAAAGTGTGGAACGTGAACTTCGTAATTTAGGTATATCAGAAGTGAAAAGTGATATGATTGGTGAAATTGTTATGGAAGAACTGCGTGATATCGACGATGTTGCTTACGTACGTTTTGCTTCTGTATATCGCCAATTTAAAGATTTAAATGTATTTATTGAAGAATTAAAAGATATACTGCAAAAAGAAAGAGAATAGAAGCTGTATTTTATTCTCTTACATACCGTAAGTAATGAGATAAGAGAGCTAGAAGCGAAAGCTAATAGCTCTTTTTCGCTAAGAAATTATATAATGAAGATAGAACGAATGAAGTAGAGTATAGATTGGATGAGAGAAAGGAAAAGCAAGAATGGAAAAACAGTCATGGATGGAGCTATTGCCAATTGATCGTTATAAAGTAAGTGCGAAAGGGTTACTGCATAATTACGACCGAAAAGTATTAACGATGTTGTATCAGCCGTTAATAGGTAGTAGAGCTTTTAGCTTGTACATGACGCTATGGGGAGAGTTAGAGCAAGATCGTGTATTTGGAAAAGAGAATACACATCATTCCCTTATGGTGACCATGCAAATGCAGCTTCCTGAAATATATGAGGAACGAGTAAAGTTAGAGGCAATTGGGCTTTTAAAAGTATATATTAAGAAAGAAAAAGATATTCGAATGTTTATATACGAGCTGCAACCACCTTTATCTCCAAAGCAATTTTTTGATGATATTGTGTTAAGTATCTTTTTATACAATCGATTGAGCCGGACAAAATATAATCAAGTAAAGCAATATTTCTTAGAAGAAGAATTTGATTTTGCTTCTTATGAGAATGTTACGCGTTCTTTCAATGATGTGTTTGGTTCGTTTAATCCAGGACAGCTTGAGCATGCGCAAGAGGACCTTCGTATTCCAAAAACGACAGTGATGCCAAGTAACAAGAAGGGAGACGCTCCAAAAGTTTGGAATGATTTCTTTGATTTCTCCTTATTTGTAGATGGTTTGTCCGCTCTTGTCCCTAAAAAGGCGATTACAGATCAAGTGCGAGAATGTGTCATTACACTCGCTTACGTGTATGATGTAGATGTGTTATCGATGCAAAATATCGTTCTTGGTGCGGTGACAGAGATGCAGACAATTGATATCGAAAGGCTTAGAAAAGGAGCACGTGATTGGTATCAGTTCGAAAATGGTCAAGCGTTACCTGTATTAAGTGAAAGAGTACAGCCTCATGCTGCACGTGTGATGAAAGAGAAAGAGCCTTCTACACAAGAAGAGATGTTAATGCAACAGTTAGAGGAAATCTCACCAAAACAACTATTGAAAGAAATTTCTGGTGGTGCAGAGGCGACGAAGGCTGACTTGCAAATCGTTGAAGATGTAATGATCAATCAAAAGTTAACGCCAGGTGTTGTGAATGTACTTATTTATTACGTTATGCTACGCTCAGATATGAAACTTGCGAAAACGTATGTGGAGAAGATTGCTGGGCATTGGGCACGTAAAAAGGTCGGTACAGTAGCTGAAGCAATGGCGTTAGCGAAAGAAGAAAATCGTCAATATCAAGAATGGGCTGAGACGAAGAAAAAAGGCCGTACCTCGAGGAAAACAGTGCGAAAAGAAATGGTGCCAGATTGGCTGAAAGAAGAGCCGAAAGAACAAGAGAAAGAAACAGTGAAGAAAGATGTAAATAAGAAAAAAGATGCAAGTACGTTAGATGATGAACGAAAACGACTAGAAGAAGTGTTGAAAAAATATAAGCGTGATTAATAGAAGAGAATGAACGCTCTTTGAGGTGAGAAAATGGAGCATATTCAAAATTCATTTGCAAAGTTAATGGAAAATAAAAATTTTAAAAATAGATATGAAGTATTAAAGGCGGAAGTAATGGCACATCCGCGTGTGAAAGAATTTATAGACGAACATAAAGGTGAAGTAACAACTTCTATGATTGAGCGCAGCCTTGTGAAGTTATACGAATATATTGGACAAAGTGTAGGTTGTGCGGATTGTCCGGATCTAGGTTCGTGTAAAAACATGCTGCAAGGATATGAGCCAAAGCTCGTTATTCAAGGGAAGATGATTGATATTCAATACGATCGTTGCGTTAGAAAAGTAGCATATGACGAGAGAAAGAAATATGAAAAACTCGTTCAAAGTGTATATATGCCAACTGACATTTTACAAGCGACGATGGAAAACTTAGACCCTTCAGATTTAGATGCACGTATTGATGCAATTGGTGCAGCTAATGAATTTTTAAGTACATATGAACCTGGTAAAAAAGTGCAAGGTTTGTATTTGTACGGTAAATTTGGTGTAGGGAAAACGTATTTGTTAGGAGCAATTGCGAATGAGCTTGCTCAAAAGAAAATAAGTTCGATGCTCGTATACTTCCCTGAATTTCTACGTGAAATTAAAAGTTCGATTCAAGATAATTCGATTGGGGAAAAGATTGATGCAGTGAAACGCGTACAAGTTTTAATGTTAGATGATATTGGAGCAGAAGCGATGTCAAGCTTTGTGCGTGATGATGTGCTTGGCGCAATTTTGCAATTCCGTATGTTAGAAAACTTACCGACGTTCTTTACGTCTAACTTTGATTTCAAGGAATTGGAACATCATTTAACGTATACACAACGTGGTGAAGCAGAACAAATGAAAGCAGCACGTATTATGGAACGAATTAAATATTTAGCGAAACCAATTCCAATTGGCGGGAAAAACCGACGTCATAAGTAAAAGAGCAAGCTGAGAAGCTTGCTCTTTTTTCGTTTTGAACACTTTTCAGACTAGGTGAATTGTAAAACGAAAAGTTCTTATGGAAAATTCATTGTAGCTTGTATCATTTTTTTCTCCCTCCCTTAATATATATAAAATTAGCAAGCCATATCGAGTGGATTTTCTAGCGATAAGAACTGTAATTCTACTAAGAGTGAACTTCCACGGGACGGACTCTTATAGGATTTGTAACGTATAGATACAGTCCTTTAGAGCAGGGATAAAAGGGGGGACAAGAGTGATTGAAATTTGCTTCGAAGAAAAAAATGATGCTATGCATGTATATAGACAGCTACTGAAAAGAGCGGAACTGTTATATAAGGAAACGAGTGTATATTTACAGGAACAAAAGATTGTAATTCATATACCAGTATGTGAATCGAATTATATTGAAAAGATTTTATTGCCAGTAATGGTATATTTCATTGTGAATGTAAAGCAAAACGAGTGGATTTATACAATCTTAAAAGAAAAGTTTTTTTATGAAGAAGAGGAAGAGTGTCATCAAATATTGCATATGGCACAAGAGATATTAAAGGGAAGAAGAAAAGGGGTTGCTCGTGAATTAACACGTCATGCATTCGAATCATATATTAAGTCTTCTTTAAATAATTGGCTTTGTGATCCGCTTTCGTTCTCGTTTTCATCATATGTTCGTTTTCGTCTTCGTACATATAGGGAAATGGTAGCTAAGATTGCTGAAGTGGCGATTGATGAGTATAAGTTGGAACAAGAATATCAAATGTTTATTGAGACGCTCCGGCAACAAGTACGTAGCCGAAAATCACGGTTGTCCAGTGTGCATCTTATTTTTGATGAAAGTTTTATTTTCTATGATGATAAAGGTAGACGTTTAAAACAAGAGAAATTGGTTCAATATATAGATGAAGACTTATTAAAGCAAAAGGATGTATATATTGATACGAAAGTAATTGCACCACTTCTTTCTATTTCGCCGAAAAAAATTTATTTATATACGAAAGAACAAGACCATAATATGATTATTACTTTGCGAAATGTATTTCAAGAGCGGGTACAATTACATGGATTACATGAGTTTGAGCGCAATGTGAAAAAATTAAAAAATAAAGGTAACGCCCTTGATTTTCTAAGTTTTTGAGCATATAATTACCTACATAAATGAAATATATTGAAATGTCATGATGAGGACATGAGTAGTTTTCTACGATTTTCAGAGAGGGAAGCCTTAGGGTGTGAGCTTCCTAGTACGGGATTATTACTTACCACCTCTAAACTTTAGCAGTGAACGGTTTTTCTAGTAATTGCTAACGGACAACACCGTTATGTTGAACTTGAGCAATTAACAATAAGGTTAATTGGAACAAGGGTGGAACCACGAATTCAACACTCGTCCCTTTTTACGGGATGAGTGTTTTTTATTTTGAAAAAAAAGAGGAGTGACCAGTGATGGCAGATGTAGTTAAAATTACTTTCCCTGATGGAGCTGTGAAGGAGTTTCCAAAAGGCGTAACAACTGAAGAAATCGCAGCTTCTATTAGCCCAGGCTTAAAGAAAAAAGCTGTGGCTGGAAAATTAAACGATGAGATGATTGATCTTGTTACACCAATCGAAGAAGATGGTGCAGTTTCTATTATTACATTAGATTCTGAAGATGGCTTATACATTTTACGCCATTCAACAGCCCACCTATTAGCACAAGCATTAAAACGTTTATATAAAGATGTTAAGCTTGAGCTTGGCATTGGTCCAGTAATTGAAAATGGCTTCTACTACGATATCGATATGGAAGAAGCAATTACGGTTGAAGACTTCAAGAAAATCGAAAAAGAAATGCAAAAAATTGTGAACGAGAACTTAGAAATCGTTCGTCATGAAGTACCACGTGCAGAAGCACTTCGTCGCTTTGAAGAAATCGGCGATGAGTTAAAATTAGATTTAATTAACGATCTTCCAGAAGATGCAGTTATTTCAATCTATGAGCAAGGCGAATTCTTCGACCTTTGCCGTGGTGTTCACCTTCCGTCTACAGGGAAAATTAAAGTATTTAAATTATTAAGCGTTGCGGGTGCTTACTGGCGCGGCGATAGCAATAATAAAATGCTACAACGTATTTACGGTACTGCATTCGTTAAGAAAGCAGAATTAGATGAGCACTTACGTATGCTTGAAGAAGCGAAAGAGCGCGATCACCGTAAATTAGGTAAAGAATTAAAACTATTTACTAATAGCCAAAAAGTAGGGCAAGGTTTACCACTTTGGTTACCAAAAGGTGCAACAATTCGCCGTATTATCGAGCGTTACATCGTTGATAAAGAAGCTAGCTTAGGCTATGATCACGTATACACTCCAGTACTAGGAAGCAGAGAGCTTTATGAAACTTCTGGTCACTGGAATCACTACCGTGATGGTATGTTCCCATCAATGGAAATGGATAATGAAGAATTAGTTCTTCGTCCAATGAACTGCCCTCACCACATGATGGTTTATAAAAACGATATTCACAGCTACCGTGAATTACCAATCCGTATTGCGGAACTTGGGACAATGCACCGCTATGAAATGTCAGGTGCGTTATCTGGATTACAACGTGTACGTGGAATGACTTTAAACGATGCACACATTTTTGTTCGCCCAGATCAAATTAAAGAAGAGTTAAAACGTGTTGTAAACTTAACTCTAGAAGTGTACAAAGATTTCGGTTTAGAGAACTACTCATTCCGTCTATCTTATCGTGACCCAGCAGACACTAAAAAGTATTATGCTGATGACGAGATGTGGGAAAAAGCACAAGGTATGTTAAAAGAAGCTATGGATGAAATGGGTCTTGATTACTATGAAGCTGAAGGTGAAGCGGCATTCTACGGTCCAAAACTTGACGTTCAAGTTCGTACTGCTCTTGGAAAAGACGAAACACTTTCAACTGTACAATTAGACTTCTTACTTCCAGAACGCTTTGAATTAGCTTACGTTGGTGAAGACGGTAAACAACATCGTCCAGTTGTAATTCACCGTGGTGTTGTATCAACTATGGAACGTTTCGTAGCCTTCTTAATTGAAGAATACAAAGGTGCATTCCCAACTTGGTTAGCTCCAGTTCAAGCACAAGTAATTCCAGTTTCTCCGCAAGTACATTTAGACTATGCGAAGAAAGTGCAAGATGAATTACGCCGTGCTGGTATCCGTGTTGAATTAGATACTCGTGAAGAGAAAATTGGTTACAAAATTCGTGAAGCACAAATGCAAAAAATTCCGTACATGCTTGTAGTAGGTGACAATGAAGTAACTGAAAACGGCGTAAACGTACGTAAATATGGTGAACAAAAATCAGAAACAATCGCATTAGATGCTTTTGTTGATATGATTAAAGTAGAAGGAAAACGATAAGAAATTGCCGCGGGATACCGCGGCTTTTCTATGTAATGTAGGTAAGGCGAATTAGAAAAAATAACCATGTAACACTTATCGTAAAAAAGTATTGCAAGTATGTTAGTTGTTTGTTACAATATTTCTTGTTGTTAGTAAAACACATTGCGTCTTCTTGACAGACGTCATGTCCTATGATAAACTCATCAAGGATAATAGAATATTGTTTTGTGGAACAAGTAGAAGCACCCGCTTCTCACCTGATGGACGCATTCGCAGTTTACAGGTAAATGTATTTCTTACTTAAGATTTTACAAGTGTGGGTGTCGTATGCCCGCACTTTTTTTGTCGGGTTCTATGACTACAAAATATGTTCTGAAAAAACCTTGGAGGTGGCTTACTATTAGCAAGGATATGATGATTAACGAGCAAATTCGTGCACGTGAAGTACGTTTAGTTGGTGCAAATGGCGATCAACTTGGAATCAAGTCTCGTAATGACGCTTTAGACTTAGCTGCAAATCTTAATCTTGATTTAGTATTAGTTGCTCCAAATGCGAAACCGCCAGTATGCCGCATTATGGACTACGGTAAATTCCGCTTTGAGCAACAGAAGAAAGAAAAAGAACAGCGCAAAAATCAAAAAGTAATTAGCATGAAAGAAGTTCGTTTAAGTCCAACAATTGATGAACACGACTTTAACACAAAACTTCGTAATGCTATCAAGTTTTTAGAGAAAGGCGACAAGGTTAAAGCGTCAATTCGCTTTAAAGGACGTGCCATTACTCATAAAGAAATCGGTCAACGTGTTTTAGATCGCTTCTCAGAAGCTTGTGCTGAAGTTAGTACAATTGAATCTAAGCCTAAAATGGAAGGACGTAGTATGTTCTTAGTTTTAGCACCGAAAAACGATAAGCAATAGATAGAGGAGGAAATACCTATGCCTAAACAAAAAACTCATCGCGGCTCTGCAAAGCGTTTCAAAAAGACTGGATCAGGTAAACTGAAACGTTCTCACGCTTACACAAGCCATTTATTCGCTAACAAATCTACAAAAGCTAAACGTAAACTACGTAAAGCTGGTGTAGTAAGCGCTGGTGACTTCAAACGCATTCGTCAAATGCTTGACAACTTAAAATAAGTTCGGCTGATATATAGAACAATTAGGAGGTAATATTATGCCAAGAGTAAAAGGTGGTACAGTTACTCGTCAACGTCGTAAAAAAGTAATTAAATTAGCAAAAGGTTACTACGGTTCAAAAAATACATTATTCAAGGTTGCTAACCAACAGGTTATGAAATCTCTAATGTATGCATTCCGTGACCGCCGTCAAAAGAAACGTGACTTCCGTAAATTATGGATCACACGTATCAACGCAGCAGCTCGTATGAATGGTCTTTCTTACAGCCGCTTAATGCACGGTCTTAAAAATGCTGGCATCGAAGTTAACCGCAAGATGCTTGCTGACTTAGCTGTTCATGACGAAAAAGCTTTCGCTGAATTAGCAACAGTTGCAAAAAACAACATTAACTAATTAATTAGTTGAAACCTTAGAAGATTTTTCTTCTAAGGTTTTTTTATTTGTATGCAAAGAGAGGTATGTCGTTACTGATATGACAAAATCAATCTAAAAGCTATAGCAATATAGAAGAATATATATATGAAGTCAGGAGAATCCTCCTGGCTTTTTTTAATTCTACCCCTTTGGAAAGAAGAGTATCTTTCCTACCTGAAACGACACTGCTATAATGGAAAGATGATATGGAACTTTCATCAGATAAAATAAAATTTTTATTAGTGGGCACTCCCCCGATAATGATTAACTATCACCAATCGGAGTGAACAATCTAATCGTGATGATTGAAACGTATTTGTAAATTAAGGACAAGCTATTTTGTAAAGAGATAAATGGCTGACTTATTAATAAGAAATGAAAAATAATAATGAACTTTGAGATGAAACAACATTGTTGCGTAAAATGCGATGTTGGAGGAGGACAATAGAATGGACTTACTACAACTATTTAAATTACAAAAAGAATTAGATGACCGTATTGTGAAAGAGCATGACTTACAACCGAAAAAGTTGTTAAAAGAAAAGATGTTAGCTCTTCTTGTGGAAATTGGAGAACTTGCAAACGAAACACGTTGTTTTAAATATTGGAGCAACAAACCAGCATCAGAACGTGAAGTAATCTTAGAAGAATACGTAGATGGTTTGCATTTTATTTTATCCATCGGAATTGATTTAGGTATTGATAAAAACTTCCTATTCTATAAATGTGCACAGACGAATAAAACACAAGTGGAAATTTTCTTAGACACATATGCAAAAGTAATTCGTTTTACAGATCAACCATCTATTACGAACTATATTGAATTATTTACAAGCTACCTTCGACTTGGACAAGCGCTTGAGTTTGAGCAAGAAGAGATTGAGAAGGCATATTTAGATAAAAATGAAGTAAATCATCAGCGTCAAACACAAGGATACTGATTTAATTTTTGAATATTTCAATTTAATTATTGTATAATGAAGTGACTGAAGAAAAAGGAGGGTGTTGGCAATGACAAAATTAGACACGACATTGACAATGCTAAAAGAATTAACAGATGCACGTGGTATTGCTGGTAACGAGCGTGAACCACGTGAAGTAATGAAGAAATATATCGAGCCGTTTGCAGACGAACTTTCTACTGATAATTTAGGGAGTTTAGTTGCAAAAAAAGTAGGGGAAGAAAACGGCCCGAAAATTATGGTTGCAGGTCATTTAGATGAAGTTGGCTTTATGATTACGCAAATTGATGACAAAGGTTTCCTTCGTTTCCAAACAGTTGGTGGCTGGTGGTCACAAGTTATGCTTGCGCAGCGCGTGACAATTGTAACGCGTAAAGGAGATGTAACAGGTGTAATTGGTTCAAAACCACCGCACATTTTACCTCCAGAAGCACGTAAAAAGCCAGTTGATATTAAGGACATGTTCATCGATATTGGTGCTTCTAGCCAAGAAGAAGCGATGGAGTGGGGCGTACGACCAGGAGATCAAGTTGTACCTTACTTTGAATTCCAAGTGATGAAGAATGAAAAAATGTTACTTGCAAAAGCATGGGATAACCGAATTGGTTGTGCAATTGCAATTGACGTATTAAAACAATTAAAAGATGAAAAGCATCCAAACGTTGTATATGGCGTAGGGACTGTACAAGAAGAAGTCGGTCTTCGTGGCGCGAAAACATCTGCAAACTATATTAAACCAGATATCGCATTCGCAGTAGATGTTGGTATCGCTGGTGACACACCTGGTGTAACGGCAAAAGAAGCGCAAAGTAAAATGGGTGATGGACCACAGATTATTTTATATGATGCGTCTGTTATTGGTCATACTGGTTTACGTGACTTTGTAGTTGATGTTGCTGACGAATTAGAAATTCCGTATCAATATGATTCAGTAGCGGGCGGAGGAACGGATGCAGGTGCAATTCACATTGCTGTAAATGGTATTCCGTCTATGGCAATTACAATTGCAACGCGCTACATTCATTCTCATGCGGCAATGTTACACCGTGATGACTATGAAAATGCAGTGAAGTTAATTGTAGAAGTTATTAAACGTCTTGATAAAGAGGCTGTACATAACATTACATTTAATTAATAGAAAAAGCGAAGGAGCCTCTCCTTCGCTTTTTTATGTTTTAAAAAGGTCTCTCTAATCCAGCGGCAGTATGAGCTCCTAAAATAATTAAACGAGTTAATTGCATGGCCATAAAATGCGGGGTATAAATCATCCCTCTTTTTAACCAGGACATAATCATCCCGATATGAGCTCCTGTCACATAACTAATTAAAATATCACGAGGAACCATAAGGTCTTTATCATCTGGCTGTGAAATAGATAAGCTTAGTGTTAAATGAGTTTGGATTGTTTTCATCATTTTATAAGAGTAGTTCCCGGCTGCCTTATCGCCAAGCATAACGTTATAGAAGTTCACATTTTCTGCAATATGTTCGAATAAAGCTAAAAAGGTTGGATTTGGTGAATCAAATGTAAGTTGAAACTCTTCTTTATTTCTATTTTTTGGTTTAATAACTTCTGTTAATTTCTCTAACATTTCTTCGATGCTTTTGTCTAATAGATCATATTTATCATGGTAATGGCTATAAAACGTAGCGCGGTTTACAGGAGCACGTTCTGCGATATGTTGAACAGTTACATCGTCAAATCCTTTTTCGCCTACTAAAGCGACAAAAGCATCCTGTATGAGTTGTCTCGTCCGCTTTACACGTGGATCATTTGTATTTTTAATAGACATTTTTACTTCTCCTCGTTTAATTTTCTATACTTAAACAACATATTGATATTATATTGTTGTTTAAGCAACATTTCATATGGAAATTGTCGGTTGTAGATTCAAAATAATTATTTATAATTATAAACGATAGTCCTTCAGAAATCAGCACCGCTCGCAGGTAGACATATTTTCGTTTACGCTGTAAATGGTGTGATTTTTTTGTTTAAAGGTTAATATAATTAACAATTAAACAGTCTAAACAATAAGGACGTAAATAGTTTAGAAAAAAATTATATGCGATATAAGGAGAGGAATGCAATGAATCAGTTTCGAAGAATGGTAATTATCAACATTATCACATTAATTGTACTAGTTGGCGGCGGTATTGGCGGTTATTACTATTACAACCAAACGGAAAATTACTTAAAAACAGACAATGCAAAAATTGATGGAAAGGTAATTCCGATTGCTTCACCAGTAGCGGGTAAATTAACGGACTGGAAAGCTGAAGTAGGAAAAAACTACAATGAGAACGATAAATTAGGTGCTGTTACTGTAGCGGCAGCTAATGGAGAACAAACAGTAGATGTAACAATTCCGCAAAATGCAACAGTTGTACAATCAAACGCGACGACAAATGCTTTTGTTGGAGCAGGTAGCCCGATTGCTTACGCATTCGATATGAACAATTTATGGGTAACAGCAAACATTGAAGAAACAGTGATTGACGATGTTCAAAAAGGTCAAACAGTAGATGTATATGTAGATGCATACCCAGATACAACGTTAACAGGGAAAGTAGAACAAGTTGGATTAACAACAGCAAATACATTCTCAATGTTACCATCAAGTAACGCAACAGCGAACTATACAAAAGTAAAGCAAGTTGTACCAGTTAAAATTTCTTTAGATCATAGTAAGTCAGTAAATATTGTTCCTGGAATGAATGTGTCAGTTCGTATTCATAAGTAAGGGGGAGATGAGATGTCCTCAATTGCAATTGTAGGATATGCACTATTTTGTATAATCGTCTTCTTCCTTGTAAATCGTCTTTTACGAAAGAAAAAAACGAACGTGGGAGAAGAACAAGTCCCAGCCGTAAGTAAAATAGAAGTAAGTAAAGAAGAAACAGAAGAGAAAGAAAATGAACGAAAGCAAGAAGTAGAAATTTCTAATGTAGTTGAGTTAGAAACAAGCAAGCAAGAAGAAACAAAAGAAGTAAAAGAAATGCCGAAAAAACAAACGTCTATGCCGATAGAGAATGTAAATGTAAAAGCAGTTGTAACAGTATTAATTCTCGGTATGTTCGTTTCTATTTTAAACCAAACGATCATTAACGTTGCATTACCTCCGTTAATGAATGAATTTAACGTATCAACGTCAACGGCGCAATGGTTAATTACAGGATTCATGCTTGTAAATGGTATTTTAGTACCGATTAGTGCCTTTTTAGTTTCACGATTTACGTATCGTAAATTATTTGTAGCAGCAATGTTATTCTTTACTGTAGGATCTATCATTTGTGCTACATCAGGAAACTTTACAATGATGATGACAGGTCGTATTATTCAAGCGGTCGGTGCAGGTATTTTAATGCCAGTTGGTATGAACATCTTCATGACGTTATTCCCGCCTCATAAGCGCGGGGCAGCGATGGGATTACTAGGCGTTGCGATGATTTTAGCACCAGCTATCGGACCAACTGTAACGGGCTGGGTTATTGAAAACTATAGCTGGAACTTAATGTTCTACGGAATGTTTGTAATTGGTTTAATTATTACGTTCTTATCTTTAAAATTCTTTACACTTGCTCAGCCAGTGTCTAATACAAAATTAGATGTATTTGGTGTGATTAGTTCAAGTATTGGACTAGGTAGCTTACTGTATGGATTTAGTGAAGCTGGAAATAATAGTTGGACTAGTGCCGAAGTTGTTATTTCACTTGTTATCGGTGTAATTGGTTTAGCGTTATTTATTTGGAGAGAATTAACAACGGACAATAAAATGCTTGATTTACAAGTATTTAAATATCCAGTATTTACTTTCACTTTAGTAATTAACGCAATCGTTACGATGGCATTATTCGGAGGCATGTTATTGCTTCCGGTATATCTGCAAAACATTCGCGGTTTCACACCGATAGAATCAGGTCTATTATTACTTCCAGGATCATTAATTATGGGGATTATGGGACCTATTGCAGGTAAACTATTTGATAAGTATGGTATTCGTCCGTTAGCAATTGTCGGATTAGCCATTACAACATTTGCGACATATGAATTCACAACGTTATCGATGGATACACCGTATAGCGTTATTATGACGGATTATATTATACGTTCGATTGGTATGTCATTCATTATGATGCCAATTATGACAGCTGGTATGAACGCACTGCCGATGAAATTAATTTCTCACGGTACAGCAACGCAAAATACGTCAAGACAAGTAGCTGGTTCAATTGGAACGGCGATATTAATTACACTTATGACGCAACAAACGACTGCTCACGTAGCAGATTACGGCAACATGTTAACAACATCAAATCCAATTTTAGTTGATAAAGTACACGGCATGGGGCAAAGCTTAGCGGCCTTAGCTGGATCAGCGCAAGCAGGAGATGCGATGAGCACGCAACTATTATATGGGCAAATTTCAAAACTATCTGCAATTAACGGTATTAACGATGCCTTCTTAATTGCGACGATATTAGCAGGGATTGCTTGGGTGTTATCGTTCTTCTTACCATCAGGCAATAAAACAAATAAAAAAGCAGGGAATTAATTTCCCTGCTTTTTTGTGCTTTTTATAAAAGGAATTCAACTAAATATAGAATGAATCCTCTGCAGAAATGAGTCCCCAAAAAATAACCCCTAATATTCCTGCAATAAAAATAATGAATCCCATATTGCGTATACTTTTAATTTTTGCTTTTAACCCAATGAATCCCGCTAATAATCCAGTTAAAGAAAAAAGGATCCAGTATAGAGAAGTTGGAATAGGAAGGATTGTATCACCATTAATCCCCATGCTCCAAAAAACATAAGGTAGCAAGGTAAAGGATAGGCTGAGTATCCCTGTTAAACAAATGAGCAATTTGCGATGTTTAATTCCTGCAATAATTAAAAAAATACCGCCAAAAAGCCCACATAGAGTAAGAAGTGGTACATAGAAAATCCAAAGTAAGCTCAAAACGTGCATATATACTCTCCCTCTAGTTAATGAGTTATATTTTACTGCATAAGGTTTATTTTGGATATTATTAATGAATATGTATAAATTGATAGAAATGAGTAGTACCGATACGAATTAATAGATGTAGAGTAAGTTAGAGAGGAGGGGGCTCGTGAAAATTACAGAAGAGAACGTTGTGAATCAGCTAAGGAAAAGGAACGAAAAAGCATTATATTTTATTATCGACCAGTACGGCGGACTTATAAAAAGTATTATTCAGAAGCATTTAGCTTCGTTCGAAGATGTGCAAGAGGAATGTATGGATGATGTGTTATTGGCGATTTGGAATCATATTGAAAAGTATGATGAAGAGAAAAATACTTTAAAAAATTGGATTGCGGCTATTACAAAATATAAATCTATCGATTATGCGAGGAAATATGCGAAAACAGTAAATGAAAAAGGATTGGATCAAATAGGTGAAATAGCGATGCATACCGATACGACTAAAAATGAAATTAGTAATGATATGGAACATATATTAGATCATTTAAAGAAGAACGATAAAGAAATCTTTATGAAGCATTACGTGGAAGAAGATAGTGTAGAAAATATTGCAGAGAAAATGGGAGTGAAAACTTCTTTTATATACAATCGTCTATCGAGAGGACGGAAGAAGTTGAGGGCATTATTTTTACATAACCGGATGAAATAAATAAGAGAAGAGGTGAAGGAAATGAAAGATCCATATGAAATGTTAAATGATATAAAAATGGATGAGAATGAATATGAAGAGATTAACTTAACTCATATAGAGAAACAGAAAATGAAAAAGCGAATTCGTAAAAAAATAAAAAAGAACAGAGCTCATACGAAACGGAATGTAGCGATTATAACATCTGCTGCGGCATTATTTATCATAATGATGACTGTAGATATGAGAAGAATGATTGCAGATATACCGTTAATCGGAAGTAAAATGGAAGACTACGTAAACAGTAGAGGCGAACCTTTAAAAGAGTATAAAACGACAATAGGACAAACAGTTTATGATAACGGTGTAGAAGTACGGTTAGATGAAGTGATGATAGATGAAGGGCAGATTATTGTTAATAGTACGTTTAAGTCTAGTCGAATCAATTTAGAGGGTTCTTATCCTAGTCCTGATATTTATATAAATGGAAAACAGTTAAATGGCAGTGGTAGTGGTGGAGACAAGAAAATAAATGAGTACACGTATACATTTTTCTCAAATATAGATTTAAAAGATGATGAAATGAATCCTCTAGAAATTCGTGGAGAATGTGATGTACAAGTTGTATATAGGGATATTTCTTTAAAAGAAGGCAATTCGACATGGAAAGGAGAATGGGGCTTTTCCTTCAAAGCGTCTGGAGACAAAATAAAAGCTGAAACGAAAACAATCCCAATCCATAAGCATTTTAAATTAGAAAATGGTCAAAAAATAGAAGTGGAAGATTTAAAAGTTTCTCCTATATCTGCGAAGTTGAACTATAAGATGTTGAATGGAACAAAATTAGAGGTGAAATTTATCGCGAAAGATCAAGATGGAAAAGAGTTAATACCACATTCAGGCCTTACACTATCGAAAAATAGTTATTGGCGATTTGAAAAACTAGAAGATAGTGTAAAGAAAATTGTTCTGACGCCTGTTCTAACTTCTGGTGAAGAGGGAGAAAAGAAAACGAATTATCGAAAAGTGTTAACGGAAGAAGAGTTTGAAGTTGTGATAAAAGAGTGAAAAGAGGTATCGCGATGATACCTCTTTTTATCCTAAAAAGGCTAACATATTATTCATAATATGAAGTAATATAGCTGGAATAATGGATTTTGTTTTTTTACATAAAATGGCCATAAATAGACCCATGATGAACATACTAAACATCACACCAGTTGAGTATATATGACCTATTCCGAAGAGGAAGCTAGATCCAAGTGCTGCAATCCAAAAGGGGAAGCGCTGTTGTAGGAAGTGAAGAATAATACCGCGGACTATAAGTTCTTCAAAAATAGGTACAAGTATAGCGCCACCTATTAGCAATAACAGTTTGTATTGTTTTAACATTTCTAGGTCTAAAGCGGATGACTGTTCTTTTACCGCATCAGGAAAAATATTATTAATTATAAATGTATCATTAACGATATGTAGTCCGTAAAAAAGGATGATATAGATGTATGTGCTTACTTTTTTTAATGCTGTAAAGTTTAGTGTTGGGACAATTAAATTTCTTAACGGTTTATATGCATAAATTAAAATTAATAAAATGCACAATACAAATAAATGCCTTCCAAAAGTAGTAAGTGATTTTGCTAAAGTAATTTGTTTTGGATCAGTTAGACCTTCTGTATAAATAACGGTAGGAAGGCCTATAAAGAGATTGGCTAGAAATCCTGTTCCCCAAATCGCGAAAACAAGCGAAAATAGAAATTGTGAGAGTGACATAGAGTGCTTTTGTGGGTAAGTTAGTTGCGTGGCTTGTATAATAGTGAATCACCTATCCTTGTTGATTTAATAGTTATATATAAAGATTATAGAATATTTATACAAAAAAGTCATCATTGTAGTAAAAATGATATTTTGAAGCTAATATTTACAGACCTTAATAATTTTACATTGATGTTCTGTGCAAACGGAAGAGTTTGAGGTTGTGATAAAAGAATAAAAAGAGGTATCGCGATGATACCTCTTTCTAACTCAAGAATGCCAACATATTATTCATAATATGAAATAACATAGCTGGAATAATGGATTTTGTTTTTTTACATAAAATGGCCATTAATAATCCCATGAAGAAAGTAATGACCATTACTCCAAGTGAGTATGTATGAGCGATACCGAAGAAGAAGCTTGTTAAGATCGCTGCAATCCAAAATGGAAAGCGCTCTGAGAAGAAGCGAAGTATAAAGCCACGGAAAATAAGTTCTTCAAAAATTGGTGTAAGTATAGCGAAACCGAGAAGTAATAATATTTGATACTGCTTAAAAACGTCTAAGTTTAGTGCGGAAGATTGCTGCTTTGTTGCGTCTTGGAACATATAATTTAATAAGATGTAATTGAGTAAAATGTTTATAGCGAAGAAAAGAAGTAAGTATACGTATGTACGCCATTCTTTCAGTGCTTTAAAGTTAAATGATTTTAGTAGTAATTTTTTTGCGGGTTCGAATTTAAAAATGAAGAATAACAACACGGCTAGTTGTAATACGATACTTGCGGTATTTACGATAGATTCATACAGGGCAATTTGTTTTTTATCTGTAAGACCTGCTGTATAAATTGTTAAGGGCATTGCGAGGAACACAGTAATAAGTCCGGTTCCGAAAAAAGCGAATAAAACGGAGCTAATAAATTGTCCCCATGACATAGAGTATTTCTGTTCATTAGAAAGTTGTGTAGCGGGTTGCATATGTAGAATCACCTCTTTAAATTTATATATTTAATTATAAAGTATTTCGTTTTCGGGTGTAATGTTTAAATATTACATACAAAGGTGTATTTTCCATAAAATAATAAAAGAGGTATCACCCTATAGTGATGCCTCTTTCTTATTGATAACTATGTTCTGCCTTATTGTTCGATTTCGATTGCTCTATTTGCAATTCACGCTCTACCAATCGATCTAACTGCTGAATCGCTTTTAGTGCTTTTTCATAAGAAATTGTTCTATAATGGTGCGCTCCGCCCGGTTCTTCATCTGCTTCGTCTGCCCATTTAATAATGTTTTGAAGAGATGTTCTTTCAATTTCTTGTTGTATTAAGAAAGAATCTGTATGAAGAAGAATTGCAATAGAAATTTCTTTTGCTAGTTTCGGATGTTCTCCTAATCTAATAAGCAATTTATGAGCTCTTTCTGCTCCTTTAATTGCGTGTATATCATTCTTTTTATATAAGTCATAGTCCCATTCGCCGCCTGTGTACCACGTATGATGTCCGATATCATGAAGGAAACCGGCTTTTGTCGCAGCATCGACTGAGGCGTGATGCTTTTTAGCTAAGTGAAACGCATGGTAAGCGACAGCAATCGCGTGGACCATCCCAGAACGATTTACGTATTTTTGTGTAATATGGTGTTTGAAAATTTGTTCAAGCGTAATACGGTGCATAAAACATTCACTCCTTTAATCTAATGGTGTATATGAAGAAAAATCGATCGGTTTAAATGTATTTTGAACATTGTACTCCATCGGGGTAGCGTTAGTAAAGTAGAAATGTTTAGGAGAAGAAAAAAATTTTCGTAAAAAAATCACCTTGGCTTATGCGAAGGTGATTTTCAAATTGCTTATTTTTTTAATCCTTGCTCTAGCGTTTCTAACATTTCGTGCTTTTCATTTTCATCAGCGTTTTTCCAAATGACTTCGAATAAAACACCAAGACCTGGCAGCATTTTTTCTTCACCGCTTTGAATTGCATCGACAATCGTTTCTTGTAATTGGTCTTGTGAATTTCCGGATACATTCGCTAATACAGCACCACGTAAATTAAAACTCATAGCTCTCACCTCTTCTTCAGAATTGAAACTGACGTTAGTTTTTGTTCTTTTTTATGTAAATATGTATGAAAAATAGGCTATAATGATAGGACAAGAAAAGAGGGAAATACATATTATGAAAAACATTGATTCAGTACAAAATCCGCGCGTGAAGCAGTGGAAAAAGCTGCAGACGAAAAAAGAGCGCGATAAAAAAGGTTTATTTTTTGTAGAAGGATTCCACTTAGTGGAGGAAGCTTTAAAAGCAGGAGTTGTAACAGAACTTATCGTTTCTGATCAGACAGATCTTCCGAAAGATTGGACAGTTAATGATGTGGAAATGTATATCGTGCCTGAAGCAATCGTAAAAGTACTTCGTGAAACAGAAACGACGCAAGGTGTATTTGCTGTTTGTGAGAAACACGAGAGTGAAGTAGCTCTTGCAGATGGGAAGTTTCTTTTATTAGATGGCCTTCAAGACCCAGGCAACTTAGGGACAATTATTCGTACAGCTGATGCAGCTGGTATTCATGCCGTTGTGCTTGGAGAAGGGTGCGTTGATGCATATAATAGTAAAGTGCTTCGCTCTACACAAGGTTCTATTTTTCATTTACCAGTTGTAAAAGGTAACTTAGAAGAATGGGTAGACAAGCTAAAAGAACAACACGTTCCTGTATATGGAACAGCTCTTGAAAATGGAGTTCCGTATGGTGAAGTAACACCGGTCGGTAGTTTTGCATTAATTGTAGGAAATGAAGGAAGCGGCGTAAGCCAAGAAATTCTTGCGAAAACGGATCAAAACTTGTATATTCCGATTTACGGCGGGGCAGAATCATTAAATGTTGCAGTTGCAGCAGGGATTTTAACGTATTATTTACAAAGCCCAGTTGCGAACAAATAAAAAACTTCTTATAATAAGTTGAAGTATATTATATTAAAAGTTAAATAACGAAAAACGTTGATAGAGAAGAGTAACTTACAAAATCGCCATATAGGGAGAGAATGCCTTAGACTGAAAGCATTCTTATGGTAGACGGAAGTGAATTCACCTCTGGAGTTGGCGCCAGGACCATGTATATGTAAAGGCGTTCCGGTCAGAATTGATCGTTATAACTAATGAGTGGGCAGACATGTTCTGTCAATTTAGGGTGGTACCGCGAATTTACCTCGTCCCTTTTTGGGAGCGGGGTTTTTTTATTTTTAAAATTAGGAGGGTTCCAAATGGAAGCACGTTTAAAAGAGCTAAAGCAAAAAGCGTTAGAGCTTATTGAAGAAGCGAAAGAGCTAAAGGGCTTAAATGACGTACGCGTAGCGTATTTAGGGAAAAAAGGCCCAATTACAGAAGTATTACGCGGCATGGGAAAATTATCAGCAGAAGAGCGTCCACGTATGGGAGCACTAGTAAATGAAGTACGTGAAGCGATTCAAACGCGTCTAGACGACAAAATTGGTAACTTAGAAAAAGCAGTAATTGAAGCGAAATTAGCTACTGAAACAATTGATGTTACACTACCAGGTCGCCCTGTTGAAACAGGTTGTCACCATCCGTTAACAGCTGTTGTTGAGCAAATTGAAGATGTATTCATCGGTATGGGTTATGAAGTAGCTGAAGGAACAGAAGTAGAAAAAGACTACTACAACTTCGAAGCATTAAACTTACCGAAAGATCATCCAGCGCGTGATATGCAAGATACATTCTACATTACAGAAGAAACGTTATTACGTACACATACATCTTCTGTGCAAGCACGTACGATGGAAAACAATAAAGAAAAAGGCCCAATTAAAATTATTTGTCCTGGTAAAGTGTATCGCCGCGATGACGATGATGCGACACATTCACATCAGTTCATGCAAATTGAAGGTCTTGTAATTGATAAAAACATTCGCATGAGTGACTTAAAAGGTACACTACAAGTATTCGTGAAAAAGATGTTCGGTGAAGATCGTGAAATCCGTCTTCGTCCAAGTTTCTTCCCATTCACAGAGCCATCTGTAGAGATGGATATTTCTTGTATGATGTGTCACGGCAAAGGTTGCGGCACTTGTAAAGGAACTGGCTGGATTGAAATTTTAGGCGCAGGTATGGTTCACCCGAACGTACTTGAAATGGCTGGTTATGATTCAAAAGAATATCAAGGTTTCGCATTCGGTATGGGCGCAGAGCGTATCGCAATGTTGAAATACGGCGTAGATGACATTCGTCATTTCTATACAAATGATGTACGTTTCTTACAACAATTCAAACGAGCGTAAGGGAAGGAGAGGATAAGTATGTTCGTATCATATCGTTGGTTACAAGAGTATGTAGATATTAAAGATGTAACAGCACAAGAACTAGCAGACAAAATCACGAAAAGTGGTATTGAAGTAGAAGGTGTTGAAGTATTAAATAAAGGTGTAAAAGGTGTTGTAGTTGGTCACGTATTAGAGTGTGAAAAACACCCACAAGCTGATAAATTAAGCAAATGCTTAATCGATATCGGTGAAGAAGAGCCAGTTCAAATTATTTGTGGAGCTACGAATATTGCAAAAGGTTTAAAAGTACCAGTTGCAAAAGTTGGCGCTGTACTTCCTGGTAACTTCAAAATTAAAAAAGCAAAACTACGTGGTGAAGCTTCTCACGGTATGGTTTGTGCTCTTCAAGAGCTTGGCATTGATGGGAAATTAGTTTCAAAAGAATATGCAGATGGTATCTTCATCTTCCCAAGTGACGCTGAAGTTGGTGCAGATGCACTTGAAATTTTAAACTTACATGATGAAGTACTTGAGCTTGGTTTAACACCAAACCGTGCTGATTGCTTAAATATGTTAGGTGTTGCATATGAAGTAGCTGCTATTTATGGCCGTGAAGTAAAACTTCCAGCTATCGACTTACAAGAAACTGCAGAAAAAACTTCTGATTACATTTCAGTAAGTGTAGAAGCGAAAGAAGAAAACCCATTATATATTGCAAAAATGGTTAAAAACGTAAAAATTGGTCCATCACCAATGTGGATGCAAACTCGCCTTATGGCAGCTGGCATTCGTCCAATTAGCAACGTAGTTGATATTACAAACTACATTTTAATGGAATACGGTCAACCGTTACATGCATTCGATTACGATAAATTAGGTTCAAAAGAAATCGTTGTTCGTCTTGCAAAAGAAGGCGAAAAAATTGAAACGTTAGATGATCAAGAGCGTACATTACAAAGCCACCACCTTGTAATTACAAACGGCACAAAAGCTTTAGCTGTTGCTGGTGTAATGGGCGGAGCGGATTCTGAAGTTACAAATGAGACAGTAAACGTTTTAATTGAATCTGCATACTTCGCAGGTCAAACAGTGCGCCGTACATCAAAAGACTTAGGTCTTCGCAGTGAATCAAGTGCACGTTTCGAAAAAGGAATCGACCCGACACGTACATTTGAAGCAATTCAACACGCAGCTGCTTTAATGGCGAAATACGCTGGAGGAGAAGCACTTGAAGGTGTAGTAGAAGCTGACAACTTACAAGTACAAGAGCGTACAGTATCTGTTACTGCTGAAAAAGTAAACCGTGTATTAGGTACAAATATTTCTGCAAGTGAAATGGGTACAATGTTCACAAACTTGAAATTCCCATTCACAGAAGTAGAAGGAACATTCCATGTGAATGTACCAGCACGTCGTCCTGATATTACAATTTCAGAAGACTTAGTAGAAGAAGTGGGCCGCTTATACGGTTATGATCACATTCCAGTTACATTACCTTCTGGAACGATGACTCGTGGTAAATTAACAGCAGCACAAACGAAACGTCGTAAAGTACGTCGCTTCCTAGAGGGTGCTGGTTTATATGAAGCGATCACATATTCATTAACAAGCGCTGATAAAGCGAAGCAATATATGGTTGAGCCAAATGAAAAAGCTCCTGTAAACCTTGCACTTCCAATGAGTGAAGAGCGTAGCCAACTTCGTCTAAGCTTAGTGCCACAGTTGTTAGAAGCAGTTTCATACAATGTTGCACGTAAAAACGATAGCGTTGCTTTATACGAAGTAGGTTCTATCTTCTTGCCAACAGAAGCAGGAGAACTTCCGAAAGAAGAACAACATCTTGCAGGTGTAATGACAGGTCTTGCTCTTCACCATGCATGGCAAGGTGAGAAGAAAGTAGTAGACTTCTTCGTTATGAAAGGTGTACTAGAAGGACTATTCGACGTACTTGGCGTTTCAAACCAAATCACATATGCACCAGCAAAACGTGAAGGTATGCACCCAGGTCGTACAGCTGACATCGTATTAGATGGCGAAGTAATTGGTTTCATCGGTCAATTGCATCCTGAAGCAGAAAAACAATTAGATGTGAAAAATACATTCGTATTCGAATTATCTCTTGTAAAAGTATTCGGTGCAGACGCAGAGGAAACTTATTACTCAGCAATTCCACGTTTCCCATCTATGACACGTGATATGGCTGTTGTCGTAACGAAAGAAACAAAAGCTGGTGAAATGAAGCAAGTTATTGCTGAAACTGGCGGAGAACTTCTGAAAGACGTAACGCTATTCGACTTATACGAAGGTGAAAAAATGGAAGAAGGCAAGAAATCACTTGCATTCTCTATGACCTACTTCGATGCAGAACGTACGTTAACAGACGAAGAAGTAACAGAAGCACATAACCGTGTGTTAACAACGGTAGAAGAGAAATTCGGTGCGGAGTTACGTAAGTAATTAGAAAATTGCCGGATTCATTCCGGCAATTTTTTTATTGCACAATCGTCTAAAGATGTCGGTAAGTCGATATATTATAAAAATCGCTTATATATTTTCTGGCATCTTGCATCTTTCTCTCGAATGTAGTACATTAATTTTAGTTTAACAAAACGAAAGACGATGATAAGGAAAAGTAGTATATACTATAATCCAAAGCGAGTCAGGGATGGTGAGAGCCTGATGAGGCGGTATATGTGAAGAACACCTTGGAGTTGCTAACCGAAATTGAATCTTGTATTCAAGAGTAGACTTAGACGGGAATCCGGCCTGTTACAAACCGGGAAGTATGTATTACATACGAGTTAAAGTTGGTCTTTATGACAAATTGGGTGGTACCGCGAAGTTTAACCTTTCGTCCCTTTATGGATGAAAGGTTTTTTTGTATTTAAATATATCAGCAAAGGAGAATTTCACTATGGAAAACACATTAGTAAAAAGTCTGTATAGAGATACAGATAAATACGCAGGTCAAACAGTACAAGTATCAGGGTGGATTCGTAACTTACGTGATTCAAAAGCATTTGGTTTCATCGAATTAAACGACGGTAGCTTCTTCAAAAGCGTTCAAATCGTTTTCGATACAGAATTAGAGAACTTCAAAGAAATTGCAAAACTTCCACTTAGCTCTTCAGTTAAAGTAGAAGGTAAAGTAATTGCAACGCCTGGAGCGAAGCAACCATTTGAAATTAAAGCAGAAAAAATTGATATCGAGGGTTTATCAGATTCTGATTACCCACTTCAAAAGAAACGTCATACGTTTGAATACTTACGTACAATCGCTCACTTACGTCCAAGAACAAATGCATTCTCTGCAACGTTCCGCGTACGTTCTATCGCAGCATTTGCGATTCACCAGTTCTTCCAAGAGCGTGGATTCGTACATGTTCACACACCAATCATCACTGGTAGTGATACAGAAGGTGCTGGCGAAATGTTCCGCGTAACAACGCAAGATTTAAACAACGTACCAAAAGGTGAAGACGGACAAGTTGATGAAGCAAAAGACTTCTTCGGCAAAGAAACAAACTTAACAGTAAGTGGACAGCTGAACGCTGAAGCTTATGCATTAGCATTCCGTGATGTATACACATTCGGACCTACATTCCGTGCAGAAAACTCAAACACAACTCGCCACGCTGCTGAGTTCTGGATGGTTGAGCCTGAGATTGCATTCGCTGAATTAGGTGACGTAATGGATCTTACAGAAGATATGCTGAAATATGCAATGAAATACGTACTAGAGCATGCGCCAGAAGAAATGGAATTCTTCAACAGCTTCGTTGATAAGACAGTTCTAGAGCGTATGAACAATGTGATTAACTCTGACTTCGGTCGTATCACATATACAGAAGCAATTAAAGTACTTCAAGAATCAGGTGCTGACTTCAAATACCCAGTAGAATGGGGTATTGACTTACAAACAGAGCATGAAAGATACTTATCAGAAGAGATCTTCAAACGCCCTGTATTCGTAACTGACTATCCGAAAGACATTAAAGCGTTCTACATGCGTATGAATGAAGATGGAAAAACAGTAGCTGCTACTGACCTTCTAGTTCCTGGCATCGGCGAATTAATCGGCGGAAGTCAACGTGAAGAAAGAATGGACGTTTTAGTAGACAGAATTAAAGAATTAGGTATGAACGAAGAGGACTACTGGTGGTACTTAGAACTTAGAAAATACGGCGGTACAAAACACGCTGGATTCGGTCTAGGTTTCGAGCGCTTCCTAATGTATATCACTGGCATGGCTAACATCCGTGACGTAATTCCATTCCCAAGAACTCCAGGTTCTTCTGAGTTCTAAACTATTCAAAATAAAAAGCGAGAGGATTTCCTCTCGCTTTTTATTTTGAATAGTTTAGTACCTCGTAGCAAAAAGTAACGCGAAGGGGTGAATATAAATGAGTAAAAAAGTGAAAAAAGATCATTCAAGATCAAGCCTTGGTTCTCCAGAAATAGAAGGACAAGGAACGACGACACATGAAACAGGTTCTCATAAAGTATCTTCATCAAATAAGAAGCAGAAACGAAGCTAACATAAAAAAGGAGAGTCTTGGCGGCTCTCCTTTTTATGTGTTACATCTTATTATCGTTAATTTCTTTTGTAATGTTATCTACATCTTTGTCTAATCGATCTAAATAGAAAAACCACAGTAAGCTTATGAACACGTAATAGATGGCCATAACGCCAAGATTATCAGATATGTTTTCGAATGTGGATTTAGTAGTGAATAAAACTCCCCAAATGGTAGAAATAATGAAGTAAGAAAGCGGGCCTACTAGGTGTACGAAAACATATAATAACTTTTTCACTTTTACAGCGTTCATATGAAAAACCTCCTTTTTCTTATCATACATTCAAGTTCCTCACAGAAGTGTTGTAGTTTTGCTGGATTATGTATTAACGAGCGGGCATCGTGTTTCCCGATAAATCTTCGGATCCGAAAGTTTAATAAGAAAGATCGGCCATAGCGTTCTATTAAATCGTTGAACTCTCGTTGTTCACTTAGTAGCTGAATGTTTTCTCTAATTTCGAACTGTCTTTCGTGTGGATCACCTAGTAAGATATTTAGAATCATTTGTAGAAGTAGCAATGGGAATCCCCTTCCTTAATTTGAATAATCTGTATATTTATATTGTAACAAAAATATAAGGTCGATAGTAGGGTGAAACAAAAAACAGGAGTTTGTAGGCTCCTGTTTTTGTCGATACTATTTTAATAAGCGAAACGCCTTCTCCGTATTAGCAAAATGCAGTTTCACAAACTCAGGTAATCGTTCTTTACCAAGTTTTTGAATTAATTTAGCAGCAGCGATATCAACTTGTTTACCAGCACCTTTTGGAAGTGGCATACCAGCTTTTTTGCTTAGTTCGTCAAACTGTTTTACGAATGAGTAGCGAGCTAAAATAGAAGCAGCGGCTACTGCTAAATGGACGCTTTCGCCTTTCGTCGCGAAGTAAACATTTTCACGCTGTACCTGTTTTTGTTTTGCTAAATATTTGTAGTATGTATTAGGTTGTGTGAATTGGTCGATTAAGATGCCTTCAGGTTTTGTAGGCTCAATTTTAGCTAATAAGTTTGTAATAGCTTTATTATGTAGTAAAGCTTTTAACTTACCTTGGTTGTTTCCTTTATCAAATAGTTCGTTATATTTTTCATTATGAAGGACAAGAGAACTGTAAGGAACAACGTGTAGAAGTTGTTTCGCAATGGCAGTAATTTGATCGTCATTTAAGTTTTTAGAGTCTTTTACACCAAGTTCTTTTAAAAGTGGAATTTGCTTCGCATCCACATATACAGCAACTACTGTCATCGGCCCGAAGAAATCACCAGTACCAACTTCATCTGACCCTACGATAGACATTGTACCAATGGAAGTAGGCGGTGCATAACGGTGTGAATCGACAGATTTTTTTACAGCTGTTTTCGGTGTTTGAGAGACAGTTTGCCAACGAGAAGCCTCTGCTTCAGCACGTCCGCCTTGGAACATTACTTTTCCAGATTTATACGCTGTAATTGTGCAAGATGGTACCTTTGCCATGAAGATCCCGCCTTGCGGGATTTTCGGGCTAAGCGAGTGTTTATATTGTTGTTTCATGTCTTCAATTACTGTAGAATTTGTTTGAATTACGATAGAATTTGACATAATGGTCGCCCCTTTTTTTATATTGTTATTTTTATCATATCGGATTGTTCTTTCTGTTTCCATATTATGAAGGTTCATGGTATGATAAACTTTAGGATTCTGTACGTGATTGGAGGCCGGTGAGTTGTCACAACAAAAGGGAAAGAAAAGTCGAATTAATGTAGAAATCTATGGTCAGCAATATTCAGTTGTTGGCGATGAAAGTACAAGTCATATCCGCATGGTAGCAGCGATTGTGGATGATAAAATGCGCGAACTCAATGCCAAGAATCCTTCGCTTGACACGAGTAGACTAGCGGTATTGACGGCGGTAAACGTCATACACGATTACATAAAATTAAAAGAAGAACATGAGAAATTGAAAGAAAGTATGACAAAAAAAGGAATGGAATAACATGATTGATATTATTATCATTTTACTGCTTGTTATGGGATTTTTCCTCGGCTTACGCAGAGGGTTTATTCTGCAACTTGTAAAGTTAACAAGCTTTATTATCGCATACCTTGTTGCATACTGGTACTGTAAAGATTTAGCGCCAGCACTTGCGAAATTTATTCCGTATCCATTTGATAAAAACGTATCTGTTCCAGAATGGATTGATGCAAATAATATTGAGACAGTATTTTATCAAGCGCTTGCGTTTATCATATTGTTTATTATCACAAAAATTGCACTTTCGTTACTTGGTAATTTGTTAAATATGTTTGCAGAAATACCGGTTTTAAAGCAAGTAAATGCGTTTGCGGGGGCAATCCTCGGATTTTTAGAAGTATATATTATTTTGTTTGTCTTAATTATCATTGGAAACATTCTTCCGATTGAACAAGTACAAACACCATTACAAAAATCATCAATTAGCAAAATAATTATAGACGATACACCGATTCTCTCTGAAAAGGTGAAGGAACTATGGCAGACAGGTAGCAGAGTATAACTTCTCTTTTTTCGGAAAGAGGAGTTTTTTTCTATGAAAGAAAGGCGGGGTAATGATGAAAGTAAATAAAAAACAAGTTATTAAATTACTAGAGACAATCGGGCTTTTTATGGAACTAAAGGGCGCAAATCCATTTAAAATATCTGCATTTCGTAAGGCGGCAGCAGCATTAGAAAGTGACGATCGCAGTCTTTCTGAAATTGAAGATTTCACGAAGATTCCAGGTATCGGAAAAGGAACAGCGGCAGTTATTCAAGAATATATAGAATCGGGAACATCTGAAGTATTACAAGAGCTTGAAAAAGAAGTGCCAAGTAGCTTATTACCGTTATTAAAATTACCAGGCCTTGGTGGTAAAAAGGTAGCTAAGTTATATAAAGAACTTGGTGTTGTTGATATGGAATCGCTAAAAGCGGTTTGTGAGGAAAATAAAGTACAAGCTTTAGCAGGTTTCGGTAAGAAGACAGAAGAGAAAATATTAGAGGCAATTGATCAAGTAGGCTCTCGTCCAGAGCGTTTACCAATCGCGATGGTATTGCCTATTGCCGGGGAAATAGAGGAGAAATTGTCGAATATTGCTGAAGTAATTCGTTTCTCTCGCGCTGGTAGTTTGCGCCGTGTTCGTGAAACAGTGAAAGATTTAGACTTTATCATTGCAACGACAGAACCAGCAGCAGTACGTGAGCATTTACTGCAATTCGATAATATGATTGAAGTAATCGCAAGTGGAGATACGAAAGTTTCTGTTCGTCTTCAATATGAATATGATATTTCAATCGATTTCCGTTTAGTAAAACCAGAAGAATTTATTACAACGCTTCACCATTTCACAGGATCAAAAGACCATAACGTGAAAATGCGTCAAATCGCAAAAGATAAAGGCGAGAAAATTAGTGAGTACGGTGTAGAAAACTTAGAAACAGGTGAAGTGAAGACGTTTGAAACAGAAGAGGAGTTCTTTGCTCATTTCGGTCTTCCGTTTATCCCGCCAGAAGTGCGTGAAGATGGAAAAGAAATTGAATTAATTAAAGAGTATCCAAACTTAATTCAGTTTTCCGATATACAAGGTGATTTACATATGCATACAACGTGGAGTGACGGTGCTTTTTCTATTGAAGAAATGGTACAAGCGTGCCGCGCTCGTGGATATAAGTTTATGGCAATCACTGATCACTCACAATACTTGAAAGTAGCGAACGGTTTAACGAAAGAGCGCCTTCGTGAACAAGCGAAAGAAATTGAACGTATGAATGAAAAGTATCCAGACATTACAATTTTACGCGGAATTGAAATGGATATTTTACCGGATGCAACACTTGATTTTGATGATGAAGTACTAGCAGAATTAGATTATGTTATTGGAGCGATTCACTCTAGCTTCTCACAAGACCGTGAAACGATTATGAAACGTCTTCGCGCTGCGCTAGAGAATAAGCATGTCACAATGATTGCTCATCCGACAGGACGTCTTCTTGGACGTCGTGAGGGTTATGATGTAGATACAGATTTATTAATTGAACTCGCAAAAGAGACAAATACAGTTTTAGAATTAAATGCGAATCCAAACCGTCTAGATTTAAGCGCGAAATTATTAAAACAAGCACAAGATGCTGGTGTAAAAGTAGCGATTAATACGGATGCTCATACGCTTGAAATGTTAGAAGATATGGAAACAGGTGTAGCAGCGGCACGTAAAGGTTGGATTCAAAAAGATAACGTAATTAACACATGGGATATTGAACGTTTATTAGACTATATTAAACGTAATAAGTAACACAAGGGGGACCTGCAACATGTTAGAAAGAACGTTGCGTGTATTAGAATACAATAAAGTAAAAGAACAATTACTTGAACATACAGCCTCTTCACTTGGCCGTGACAAAGTGAAGCATTTAGTGCCGAGCACTGATTTTGAAGAAATCGTAGAAATGCAAGATACAACGGATGAAGCAGCGAAAGTCATTCGTTTGAAAGGTAATGCACCATTAGGTGGTATTACGGATATTCGCTCAAATGTGAAGCGTGCAAAGATTGGAAGTATGTTAAGCCCGAATGAACTACTGGATATTGCCAATACGATGTATGGTAGTCGCAATATGAAACGTTTCATTGAAGATATGGTTGATAATGGTGTCGAGCTTCCCATTTTAGAAACTCATGTTGCTCAAATTGTATCTTTATATGATTTAGAAAAGAAGATTACAAATTGCATCGGTGATGGCGGTGAAGTAGTCGATAGCGCAAGTGATAAACTGCGTGGTATTCGTACTCAAATTCGTACTGCGGAAAGCCGTATTCGTGAAAAGTTAGAAAACATGACGCGTTCTTCCAACGCGCAAAAGATGCTGTCTGACGCGATTGTAACGATTCGTAACGAACGTTACGTAATCCCAGTAAAACAAGAATATCGCGGCGTATATGGCGGTATTGTTCACGATCAATCAGCTTCTGGACAAACGTTATTTATTGAACCACAAGTCATTGTAGAATTAAATAACGCGCTTCAAGAAGCACGAGTGAAAGAAAAACAAGAGATTGAACGCATCTTATTGATGTTAACAGAAGAAGTGGCAGTAGAAGCGGATATCGTTTTATCGAACGTAGAAGTAGTTGCGAATCTTGACTTCATCTTTGCGAAAGCTTTTTATGCCAAGCGTATTAAAGCAACGAAGCCAATCGTAAATAACGAGCGCTATATGGATTTAAGACAAGCACGTCATCCGCTTATTGATCCGGAAATTATCGTGCCAAATAATATTATGTTAGGTAAAGATTTCACGACAATTGTTATTACAGGACCGAACACAGGTGGTAAAACAGTTACGCTGAAAACAGTTGGTATTTGTGTACTAATGGCGCAATCTGGTCTTCATATTCCAGTAATGGATGAATCAGAGATTTGTGTATTCAAAAATATCTTTGCTGATATCGGTGATGAGCAATCGATTGAACAAAGTTTAAGTACGTTCTCCTCACATATGGTGAACATTGTTGATATTTTAGAAAAAGCTGATTTTGAAAGCTTAGTTTTATTCGATGAATTAGGAGCTGGAACAGACCCGCAAGAAGGGGCTGCATTAGCAATTTCAATCTTAGATGAAGTATGTAATCGTGGTGCTCGCGTTGTTGCAACGACGCATTACCCAGAATTAAAAGCATACGGATATAATCGTGAGCAAGTTATTAATGCGAGCGTTGAGTTCGACGTGAACACATTAAGCCCAACGTATAAATTATTAATCGGTGTACCAGGACGTAGTAATGCCTTTGAAATTTCGAAACGCCTTGGATTATCTGATCGCGTGATTGATCAAGCTCGTAACCACATTAGTACAGATACAAACAAAATTGAAAATATGATTGCGAAGTTAGAAGAAAGTCAAAAGAACGCAGAACGTGACTGGAACGAAGCAGAAGCACTTCGTAAGCAATCTGAAAAACTGCATCGCGAATTACAGCGTCAAATTATTGAATTTAATGATGAGCGCGATGAAAAATTATTAAAAGCGCAAAAAGAAGGGGAAGAAAAAGTCGAAGCTGCAAAGAAAGAAGCAGAAGGCATTATTCAAGAACTTCGTCAATTGCGTAAAGCACAGCTTGTAAACGTGAAAGACCATGAGCTTATTGAAGCGAAGAGCCGTCTAGAAGGTGCGGCGCCAGAGCTTGTGAAGAAACAAAAAGTAAACGTGAAAAACACAGCGCCGAAACAACAATTACGCGCAGGTGATGAAGTAAAAGTATTAACGTTCGGTCAAAAAGGTCAATTACTTGAAAAGGTAAGTGATACAGAGTGGAGCGTACAAATTGGTATTCTGAAGATGAAAGTGAAAGAATCCAATATGGAATACATTAATACACCGAAGCAAACTGAGAAAAAAGCAGTTGCAAGTGTGAAGGGAAGAGATTATCACGTTTCCTTAGAGCTTGACCTTCGTGGTGAACGTTATGAAGATGCAATGATGCGTGTTGAAAAATATTTAGACGATGCCCAGCTTGCAAGCTATCCTCGCGTCTCAATTATTCACGGTAAAGGAACAGGAGCGCTTCGCCAAGGTGTACAAGACTACTTGAAGAAACATCGCGGCGTGAAAAACTACCGCTACGGTGACATGGGCGAGGGAGGCCTAGGCGTGACAGTTGTCGAATTAAAATAGAAAACAACGAAACAAAGGGGAAACCATTATATGTTTATGGACAAACTTGCAAAAGTATTGTTAGCTTGTTGCGGAATATTTTTGGTGATTGGGGTTATTTATTTAGTTGTTTTTGCGAAGTGAAAAAGCGTCAATCGTGGCATAATGATATTGCCATAGATTGACGCTTTTAATATATGTGAAAAGGAATAAGACATGAAAATCAACCAATACATAAGCGAAGCAAAATCCTGCTCAAGACGTGAGACAGATCGTCTTATTAAAGCTGGACGCGTGGCTATTAACGGTGAAATATGTACGCACGGTGCACCTGTGAGCGATGGTGATGTCGTGACGATTGATGGACAGGTTATTGCAAAAGAAGAGAAGGAAAAGGTGTATATTGCCTTTCATAAACCAGTAGGCATTACTTGTACAGCAGCCGATCATATTGAAGATAATATTATTGACTATATCAATTACCCAGAGCGTATCTTTCCTGTTGGGCGATTGGATAAAGCGTCAGAAGGACTTATTTTATTAACAAATGATGGTGCGATTGCGAATCAAATTTTACATGGTGATCATGAGCACGAGAAAGAATATGTTGTCACAGTCGATAAACCTTTTACAGATTGGTTTATTGATGAGATGTCCAGCGGTGTAAAGATTAAAGATGGCATGACGAAGCCATGTAAAGTGACGAGAGTTGATCAGTCTACATTTCGCATCGTTTTAACGCAAGGGATGAACAGACAAATTCGTAGAATGAGCCGTGCTTTCGGGTTTACTGTGACAAAACTAAAGCGAGAACGCATTATGAATATAGAGCTAAATGATCTTGAAGTAGGAAAGTGGAGAGACATTACAGCTGAAGAATTAGAATTATTAATAGGGCAGTTATAGGGAGGGGAAATTTTCTCCCTATATTTTTTTGTCAGAAAAAATAAAACTATTGATTTTTTAAAAAATAGCCCATATAATAAAAAACAACAAGTTTCGACAAGATATTTTATAAAAGTAATGATGAGGACATGAGTTGTTTTCTACGATTCTCAGAGAGGGAAGCCTTAGGCTGTGAGCTTCCTAATACGAAAAGACAAGCTTACCACCTCTAAACTTCAAGAGTGAACTGCATGCATGATGCATTGTAATTCTTGGCGGATAAAACCGTTATCAATTTACACGAGCTATAAAATGAGCTTATTTCGTTATAAATTCATTTTATTAGAATAAGGGTGGAACCACGATTTCAACACTCGTCCCTTTGTTAGGGACGGGTGTTTTTTGCGTTCTTTTATGGGGAAGTATGCTTGAAAGAGGATATATGACGGATTTTAATTCAGAATATTTTGTTAAATAAAAAATTAGGAGGTTAGTAGAAATGAAATCATCTTTAAAGTTTTCTGAGATGTTTGCAATAAGTTTAATGTTATTTGCACTATTTTTCGGTGCGGGTAATATGATTTTTCCACCAGCATTAGGACAAGGTGCTGGAACAGATGTATGGATCGCGTTGTTTGGTTTTATTGTAACAGGAGTTGGGCTACCGTTATTAGGGGTAATTGTTATAGCTTTAAAGGGAGATATTAATGAGCTAGCAGGGCGTGTACACCCTATATTCGCACTAGTTTTTATCACTGCAATTTATTTATGTTTAGGCGTATTCGTAAGTGTACCGCGTACAGGAACTGTTGCTTATGAAATGAGTATTGCACCGTTTTTACCAAGTGAGATAGCTGGTCAATCATATCCACTTGTTATCTTTACATTTATTTTCTTTGCCGTAACTTTCTATCTAGCTTTAAATCCGTCGAAATTAGTGGGGCGCATTGGTAAAGTGTTAACTCCAATTTTGTTAGCTGTTATTGCAATTATCGTAGGTAAAGCACTTATTACACCAATTGGAGAATTTGGTGCACCGACAGAAGCGTATAGTGCTCCGCTCTTTAAAGGTTTTATTGATGGATATTTAACTTTAGATGGACTTGCAGCACTTGTTTTCGGAAATGTTGTGATTAATGCGTTAAAAGCAAAAGGTGTTACAAATAAGAACAGCATTGCAAAAGTAACAATCTTTGCAGGATTTATTGCAGCGCTTGGTTTACTACTTGTTTATTTAGTGCTTGCTTATCTGGGAGCTTCTAGTGTGTCTCTTGGAATGGGAGCAAACGGAGGAATTATTTTAACAAACGTTGTAAATCATTTGTTTGGTAGTTATGGAACTTTATTATTAGGAATTGCAATTACAGCAGCATGTTTAACAACTTCTGTAGGTATTGTTGCAGCTTGTGGGGAATATTTTTCTTCCTTATTACCAAAGCTTTCTTATCAAAAGGTCGTTTTCATTTTCTGTGTATTAGCATTTATGGTAGCGAATCTTGGATTAACTCAGTTAAATGCATTAGCATTACCGATTTTAATTGCAATTTACCCAATTGGTATCGTGCTGATTGTATTATCACTTGTTGAAAACTACGTTCGTCTTCCATTAGCGATGTATGTAGGTGGTATTGTAGGAGCATTTGCAATAAGTTTCTTTGATGGATTACACAATGCAAACCTTCAAATCGCAGCGCTAGCCCCTATTTTAGATAAGATTCCATTATATAGTGTAGGCATTGGTTGGCTAGTTCCAGGCATAATCGGTATAGGATTTGGTTATATAGTTTCTAAGTTTCAAAAGCAGGAAATTGCTGTAGAAAAATAGAGGAAAGAGGCTTTCTATGAAAGAAAGCCTCTTTTTTTGTAGAAAAAGCCGTATATAGAGAAATTTAGATATTAAAAATTTTATACGTAATATAGTTGACAAAAAATTTACGAGTAGGCTAAGATTGACTTAGTTGTGGAAATATTGGAAGGAAAGTGAGGAGTGAAAGGTATAAGGTTTTCTATAACGATATCATTTTTGTAGATAGAGGTGATAGAGTAGGAAAATGGATAGTTTTATTTTTTTTGAGTTTCATTGAGAATGATAATCAACAAATAGGATAGGGACTTATGTTAAAATAGGAATCGCTCTTTATACGGAATAGAGAGGGATATTATTTTTAATATCAAGTGAGAATGATAATCAATAATGTCTACAGTACATAAAGAAAGTACAATTAAATAATGGTAGAGGATTATTATTTTTTTCTTATAAATTGAGAATAATTATCATTTTCAAAAGAGTGTGGATGAAAGATAAACAAGGAGGAAGTAAGCCAAATGAGAAAGATTTCTGTATTACCCGCTTTTATTATAACGTTCGTATGTATGCTAGCTTTTCTTGTCATGCCATATGGGAAAGCTTCAGCACAACTAGCTGACGGTACTTATGATATTAACTATGTCATTCAAAAAGCGGAAAATGATTCAGCTTCAATGGCAAATGATTATTTTGAAAAACCAGCTAAGTTAGTTGTAAAAAATGGTGAGATGAGAGTACAAATTCCGATGAATCATAGTGCTTGGATTACAGAATTTAAAGCACCTGAGAATGGGAATTTTATTGATGCGAAAGTTGTTAGTAAAGATGAATCAGCAGATAAAAGAACTGTAGAGTTTAAAATAGACGACTTATCTAAACCAGCAGCTGTAAAGATTCATGTTGTTGTACCAGATGTGAATTATGACCATCACTACACAATTCGCTTTGCGTTTGATGCAAATGTAAAAGCGGTAGGTGGCGATAACGGTGTAGCTGCTACAACAAAAAATAATGACCAAGCGAAAACAGATACACAAGTAAAAGAAGAGAAAACAAAAGTAGAGAGTAAGGAAACAGCTAAAGAAGCGAACAAAGAAACAAAAAATGAAAATGGAAAAGCTGAAAAAACAGATAACCCCAAAACAGGCGATGAAGCACGTATTGGATTGTTTGCAGCGCTAATTCTAATTTCAGGTGTTTTCTTAATCCGTAAAGTACGTCAAAACTAAATAAAGGAGCGGTATTCCATTGAATAAATATTTTAAAATGGTTGTTGCGATGTTTTTAATGGTATTTACATTCGTATCAACATTACAACCCCTTGCGGTTCAAGCTGCTAGTCAACTAGCTGACGGTGAATATTCAATTGGTTTCAAAGTTCTTAAAGACAAATCAGATGAAGAATCCATGATGAATCAATACTCTGTAAGTCCAGGAACTTTAAAAGTGAAGGATGGGAAAAAGAAAGTATCCTTTACGTTAACGCATAGTTCATGGATTACGAAATTTGAAACAGAAAAAGCAGGTCAGCTCGTTGAGACAAATGTAATTAGTGAGGATAAAGAAAAAGATACAAGAGTAGTAGAATTTGATGTGGAAGATGTAGAGAAGATATTAAATGCAAAAGTAAAAGTTGATATTGATGCGTTTAATTATCATCATTACTATGACATTCGTATTTCATTCGACCAAAATAGTATTACACCAATTCATGTAGAAAAACCAGATGAAAAAGAGGACCCAGCTAATAAGCCAGATCCAAATGAAACTACGGATCCAGGTCAGAAGCCCGACCAAAAGCCTGACCCAAATCAACAACCAAATTCTAACACAATTGAAGATGGTGCGTACAGTATTCCTTTCAAAGTATTAAAAGATAAAACAGATGAAGAATCTAAAATGAATAGTTACATGAAAAATCCAGGAGTATTGAAAGTAGAAAATGGTAAGAAAAAAGCAATTGTAACGCTAAAGAGTAGCTCATTAATTAAAAATTTCCAAACAGAAAAAGATGGTGCATTTGTTGATGCAAAAGTAGTGAGTGAAGATAAAGAAAAAGATACAAGAGTAGTAGAGTTTGAAGTAGCTGATTTATCAAAAAAACTAAATACAAAAGTATTTATTGAGATGGCATCAAAAAATTATAAACAAACGCATGACGTACAACTTGTATTTGAACAAGACAAACTTGAACCAATTAAAAGTGAAGATAAACAACCAGATGGAGACAAACAGCCGGATGGAGGCAAACAGCCAGATGGAGATAAGCAACCAGATGGAGACAAACAACCGGATGGAGATAAACAACCAGATGGAGGCAAACAGCCAGATGGAGATAAGCAACCAGATGGAGGCAAACAGCCGGAGGGAGATAAACAGCCAGGCGGAGACAAGCAGCCAGATGCTGAAACAATTAAAGATGGTGAATACAGCATCGGTTTTAAAGTGCTAAAAGATAAGACTGAAGAAATTTCAATGATGAACACGTATACAAAGAGTCCAGGTGTGTTAAAGGTGAAAGATGGTAAAAAATACGTATCATTCACATTAACGAATAGTTCATGGATTACAAAGTTTGAATTTGAGAAAAATGGTTCATTTCTTGATGCAAGTGTATTAAGTGAAGATAAAAAAGCTGATACACGCGTAGTGGAAGTAGAAATAGCAGATTTATCAAAAAAATCAAATGCAAAAGTGAAAGTAGATATCGATTCAATGAATTACCATCATTTTTACGATATTCAATTTGCATTTGATAAAGATAGCATTCAGCCGGTAGATAACCAAGGCGGAAATGACAACCAAGGTGGAAACAACAATCAAGGCGGAAATGACAACCAAGGTGGAAACAACAATCAAGGCGGAAATGACAACCAAGGTGGAAACAACAACCAAGGCGGAAATGACAACCAAGGTGGAAACAACAATCAAGGCGGAAATGACAACCAAGGTGGAAACAACAATCAAGGCGGAAATGACAACCAAGGTGGAAACAACAATCAAGGCGGAAATGACAACCAAGGTGGAAACAACAATCAAGGCGGAAATGACAACCAAGGTGGAAACAACAATCAAGGCGGAAATGACAACCAAGGTGGAAACAACAACCAAGGTGGAAACAACAACCAAGGTGGAAACAACAACCAAGGCGGAAATGACAACCAAGGTGGAAACAACAACCAAGGCGGAAATGACAACCAAGGTGGAAACAACAACCAAGGCGGAAATGACAACCAAGACGATAACAAAACAATTGATCCCAATGCTCTTACAGATGGTGAATACAGCATCAATTTTAAAGTGTTAAAAGATAAAACAGACGAAATTTCAATGATGAACACATATACGAAGAGTCCAGGTGTATTAAAAGTGAAAGATGGTAAGAAATATGTGTCCTTCACATTAACAAATAGTTCATGGATTACGAAGTTTGAGTTTGAAAAGAATAGTGCGTTCGTCGATGCAAAAGTATTAGGTACAAATAAAGAGCAAGATACAAGAGTAGTAGAAGTGGAAGTAGATGATTTATCGAAAAAGTTAAATGCAAAAGTGAAAGTGGACATTGATGCGATGAATTATCATCACTTCTATGACATTCAATTTGCATTTGATAAAGGAAGTATTAAAGCTTTAGGTGATCAACCTGGAAATGATAACCAAGGCGGAAATGACAACCAAGGTGGAAACAACAACCAAGATGGTAACAATAATCAAGGTGGAAGCAATAACCAAGATGGAACGAATAATCTAAATGAAAACCCAACAGTTGATCCGAAAAATTTAAAAGATGGTCAGTATGATATTGCTTTTAAAGTGTTAAAAGATAAGACTGAAGAAATTTCAATGATGAATCAATATGTTGTAAGTCCAGCAAGATTAACGGTGAAAGATGGTAAGAAGTATATTGCAATGACACTAAAAAATAGTGAATGGATTACAAAATTCCAAACAGAAAATAATGGTGGATTTGCAGATGCAAAAGTAGTAAGTGAAGATAAGGCTGCAAATACAAGAGTAGTAGAATTTGAGGTTAATGACTTATTTGCAAAATTAAATGCAAAAGTAAAGGTAGATATCGATTCAATGAACTACCACCACTTCTACGATGTACAAATTCAATTCGATACAAATAACATCGGAGCGGTAGGGACTATTAAAGAGGATCCAAAAAAAGATCCAAAAAATGATCCGAAAAATCCAGTGACTACACCGAAAGTAGACAATGTAAAAACAGTTGGTACTCCTAATTTTAACCGCAATGCAGATGATAAGAAGAAAAAAGAAGATACAAAAAATGATTCAAAAAAAGAGAAAAACTCAAAAACAGCAGATACAGCACAACTTGGTTTATACATGGTGTTACTGCTAGGTTCACTTGCTTTACTAGTTCGTAAATATAGAGCAGGTAGATTGTAATTTTTGAAGTCTTGATGCATGTCCGCATGCATCAAGACTTGTTTCATATTATTTGGAAAGGAGTGGTGATTGAGAGTGAAGAAAATTGCAAGTGTACTAATGGCTATCATTTTATTAGTGAGTATAGCTGGGTGCTCATCACCAAAGAAAGAAACAGCGAAGCAGGTAAAGAGCGAGAGTAAAGAGAGAGTTGTTGCAACGACAGTCGCTGTAACTGAAATTATGGATGCATTAGAAGTAGATTTAGTTGGTGTTCCAACAAGTTCTAAAACTTTACCAAAACGATATAAAGGTTTACCAGACGTAGGGAATCCGATGAGCCCTGATATGGAAAAAGTAAAATCATTAAAGCCGTCAGAAGTATTATCGGTGACAACACTTGAATATGAATTAAAGCCAGTTTTTGATGGTGTGGGTATGAAAGCAAACTTTTTAGATTTAACAAGTTTGAAAAACATGCAAAATTCAATTAACGATTTAGGTAAGAAATATGGACGTGAAAAGCAGGCCGAAGCAGTAGTAACTAAGTTAGATAAAAAAGTTGCTAGCATTCAAAAAGAAGTAAAAGGGAAGAAAGAACCGACAGTACTTATTTTATTAGGTGTGCCAGGAAGTTACTTGGTAGCAACAGAGCATTCTTATATTGGAGATTTAGTAAAACAACTAGGTGGTAAAAACATTGTACAAGGTGAACAAGTAGAGTATTTAGCTTCTAATACGGAGTATTTAAAGAAAGCTGATCCAGATATTATTTTACGAGCAGCACACGGTATGCCTGATGAAGTTGTAAAAATGTTCGATAAAGAATTTAAAACGAATGACATTTGGAAACATTTTGCGGCAGTTAAAAATAATCGTGTTTACGATTTAGAAGAGCGTTTATTTGGAACGACAGGAAACTTAGCAGCAATTGAAGCGTTAGATGAATTGAAAAAAATGATGTATCCGTGATGCATTTTAATATAAAGGAAGAGTGGAATGAATAAAAAAACTTGGAGTTTCCTCATTGTTACTGCATTACTTATTGTTATGACATCATTGTCAGCAACGAAAGGGAGTTTAGAAGTAGGTATTGTTGAGCTTGTACAAGGGGTATTTACAGGGGGAAATGAAGATGTTGAAGTGATTAAAGATTTACGTTTCCCGCGTATTATTATTGCACTGTTCACTGGGGCGGCACTTGCTGTTTCAGGTGTGCTTTTTCAAGCTGTTATGAAAAATCCACTCGCTGATGCTGGAGTGATCGGTATATCTTCAGGAGCAAGTTTTATGACACTTGTTATTATTACGTTATTCCCGCAGTTTTTTTTCTGGACACCAGTATTCGCCTTTTTAGGTGGTGCGTTTGCATGTTATCTCGTTTATGCATTTTCATGGAAGTCAGGGTTAAGTCCACTTCGCATTATTTTAGTGGGTATAGCTATTAATGCGATGTTCACTGGATTAAATGAATCGTTCATTACCATTTGCGGATATTTCATTAAAAGTATTAAGCAAACAACGACTTCTAATATAACGATGAAGACGTGGGGCGATGTAGAAATAATGGTTACGTATGGAACAATTGGTCTTATTCTTGCTCTGTTTGTAGGAGCTTGGTGTAACTTATTATCGCTACAAGATAAGACTGCGAAAAACTTAGGTTTGCACGTGACGAGAGTTCGTCTTATTATTTCTGCTATTGCAGTACTCCTAGCGGCAGTATCAACAGCGATTGCGGGTGTTATTGCTTTCGTGGGATTACTCGTTCCGCATATTTCAAGACAATTAGTCGGTTCAGATCATAAAGTATTAATTCCATTTTCTGCTCTTGCAGGAGCGTTACTAATTTTGACGGCGGATACGATTGGAAGGTTAATTGTGCCACCTAACGAAATTCCAGCGGCGACGATTATGGCAGTTATTGGTGGTCCATTCTTAATATTCTTGCTTAGAAAGAGTGATAAAGTTCATGGAAATTAAAAATGTAACCTTTTCGTATGATAATGTAACGGATCGATTAAAGTCGGTTAGTAGTGAAATAGAAATTGGTAAAATTACAACAATTATTGGTCCAAACGGTTGCGGGAAATCGACATTACTTGGCGTGATGTCAAGAAATCACGATCCTCGTAGCGGAGAGGTAATACTGGATGGGAAGGCGATCAGCCAATATAAACCGAAAGAGTTTGCTAGAAAGTTAGCCGTTGTCCATCAACAAAATGAAGCACCGGCAGATATGACGGTAGAGAAATTAACAAGCTTTGGCCGTATGCCTCATAAAAATATTTTTTCCTCGCAAACTGATGAAGATAGAGAAGCGATCGAAAGGGCTTTAGCATGTACGAATTTGCTAAGTAAACGTGATAAAGAGATTCATGCGTTATCTGGCGGAGAAAGACAACGTGTTTGGATTGCTATGACGTTAGCCCAGAAAACACCAATGCTCTTTTTAGATGAACCGACAACTTATTTAGATATTTATTATCAACTTGAAATATTAGAGCTAGTAAAAGAGTTAAATGAAGTACATGGATTGACGATCGTTATGGTATTACACGATATTAATCAGGCGATTCGCTATAGTGATCATATCATTGTTATGAAAGACGGCGAAATTGTTACGAAAGGTAAGCCAAATGATGTTGTGACAGAAAGTATGATAAAGACGATATACGGTGTAGATGTCGTTGTAAAGCAAGATGAAGATACAGGGTTGTATATGGTCCCAATGGGTATTTAAATATGCGAACAATCCGTTTTGAGGTGATAATTTGAGTAGTAAAAAAGAACGGAAGAAGAATTCTTTTTTTCAACGAATACTTACAGTTGTTTTTTTAGGTACCTTTTTCTATTCAGTATATGAATTAGGTGATATTTTCATGGATTACTATGAAAATCGTAAAGTAATGGCCGAAGCACAAAACATTTATGAAAAAAGTCCGATGGAAGAGCAATCACAAGATGGGGAAGTGCGTAAACAGTTCAAAGCTCTGCAGCAAATTAACCAAGAAATAGTTGGATGGGTTACGATGGACGATACACAAATTAATTATCCAATCGTTCAAGCGAAAGACAATGATTACTATTTATTTCGTAATTATAAAGGTGAAGATATGAGAGCAGGAAGCATCTTTATGGACTATCGTAATGATGTGAAATCTCAAAATCGAAATACTATTTTATATGGTCACCGTATGAAAGATGGTTCTATGTTTGGAAGTTTAAAGAAAATGTTAGATGAAGAGTTCTTCATGTCGCATCGTAAATTATATTACGATACATTATTTGAAGGATATGATCTTGAAGTGTTCTCGGTGTATACAACAACAACTGATTTTTATTACATTGAAACGGATTTTAGCAGTGATACGGAATACACATCATTTTTGGAGAAAATTCAAGAAAAATCGCTGTACAAAACGGATACAAAATTGACAGCAAGTGATCAAATCGTAACACTTTCGACGTGTGACTATGCACTTGATCCGGAAGCAGGAAGGTTAGTCGTGCATGCGAAACTAGTAAAAAGACAGTAAATAAAAAAGTATAGAATATGAGAAGCGGTAACGCTTCTCATATTCTATACTTTAAAAAAGAAATATGTTTACTGTGCTGCGGCCATTGGCATACGTACAACTTCAACATTGTAGTAAGTGATTTTATTATCAAGAATATATTCTGGCATCCCGCCTTGATGTGAGTGAGCATCTTTAAATGCTGAGCTCTTCGTCCAACCTTGGAAATCTTCTTTTGCATTCCAACGTGTGCTAATTGTTACTTCATCATAATCAACTGTATTTTGCGTTAAAAGAACTTCTAATCCTAAAAAGCCTTGCATCGTTTCGACTTGACCTACTTTATTAAAACGCTCAATTAATTTATGTCCATTTCCCTTTGTAATTTTAGCTGTATTTGTAACAATAATCATGTTTTATTCCTCCTATAAATGTTGCCTTTATTTTCGAGAACTCATATACATTAAATGATAATGAAAATCATTATCATTGTCAATGGTAATGATGAAATATATAAGTTTTTTTTTGAAAGTACGATATTTATTTCATAAGTTAGTAAATATATGGCGATTAGGTGCAACAATGAGTGGGTTGTACTAGTAAAGCGATAATATGGTATAGTGAAACGAGGCTGTTTTTCAGCCTCGTTTTTTTACATGCTTCCTACTAATTAGAAAGCATTCAAATGGAAAGGAAGACATTACATGCGATCTGAAGTAACTATAAAAATAAAGCCGAAATTTATAAAAGAAATTAAAAGTGGATATCCGCTTATTTTAAAAGATGCGATTCAAAATTTAAATGATGTTCGGGAAGAAGGAACAATCATTAAAGTAGTAGATGAGAAGAACCACTTTGTCGGAAAAGGTTATTATGGAAAACAAAATAAAGGATATGGCTGGATTTTAACGAGAAAAGAGAGTGAACAAATTAATCAATCTTTCTTTGAAAGTAAAATAAAATCTGCCTTACATAAACGAAAGCAATTTTACAAATCAAGTGATACAACAGCATTCCGCGCCCTAAACGGTGAAGGTGATGGTCTTGGAGGCTTAATCATCGATTATTATGACGGTTATTACGTAGTGAGTTGGTATAGTGAAGGAATTTATACTTTTAGAGATGAGATTATAGCAGCTCTTCAAAAAGTAGCAAACTTTAAAGGGATTTATGAGAAAAAGCGTTTTGATACGAAAGGGAAATACATTGAAGGCGATGATTTCGTAGCTGGAGAGCGCGGTGAGTTCCCGCTTATCGTAAAAGAGAATGGTGTGAATTTTGCGGTTTATTTAAATGACGGAGCGATGGTTGGTGTATTTTTAGATCAGCGTAACGTTCGAAAACAAATTCGTGATAAGTATGCAAAGGGGAGAACCATGTTAAATATGTTCTCTTATACAGGTGCTTTCTCTGTATTTGCAGCACTTGGTGGAGCGAGTAAAACAACGAGTGTGGACCTTGCAAATCGTAGTTTAAGTAAAACGATTGAGCAGTTTAGTGTAAATGAAGTTGATTATGAAGCACAAGATATTATTGTAGAAGATGTCTTTCTGTACTTCAAATATGCGGCTAAGAAAAAGATGAAATTTGATATGGTTGTACTTGATCCTCCAAGCTTTGCACGCTCAAAAAAATATACATTCAGTGCAGCGAAAGATTATAAAAATTTATTAAAAGAAACAATTGCCATTACAGAAAATAACGGTATTATCGTTGCTTCTACAAATTGTAGCGCATTCGATATGAAAAAGTTTAAAGGCTTTATCGATACAGCATTTAAAGAAATGAATGGCAAATATAAAATATTAGAAGAACATTCTTTACCAGAAGATTTCCGTACAATTGATCAATTTAAAGAAGGGGACTATTTAAAAGTAGTTTTCATCGAGAAAATCAAAGGTTAATAAAGAAAAGGAGCTCAAGTTTACATGAGCTCCTTTTCTTATTGAACGATATTTTGTACTCTACCGACTTGCCCATCCTGCAATCGTACTTTAATGCCATGCGGATGAGAAGGGGAGTTCGTTAAAATATCTTTTACAATTCCACGTGTTAATTTACCAGTTCGTTGATCTTGTTTTAGTACAATATCAACTTCAAGACCGGGTGCGATATTAGAACGTTTTTGTCCGTTCATTTATACACCTGTACGTCTACGTTGGTTGTTCGTTTTTTTCGTTTGTTGATTTTGTAATTTTTTCGTTGCTTGGCTTTGGTTTGTGTTATTTTGACCATTACCGTTACCTTGCTTTTTCTTTGCAAGTTGTTCGCGCATTAAATCAGCTAAGCTTACTTTTTTGTTTTCTGACATGATAAGTCTCCTTTATATAAAGTTAATTATGAACAATAGTAGTGAATTTTATCATATCATTGTTAAGGAAGGAAGGGAAGTTGGTTTGAAAATTCACATAATTCTTTCCAGTATTCATTCGTTACGATACAATTAAAGTGTTAATGTTTGTAAAAAAGGGGATAGAAATATGTCACATCATATTTTATTAGTTGAAGATGACGTTTCAATTCAAGAGATGGTTGAAACATATTTAGTAAAAGAAGGCTTTCAAGTTACAATCGCATCTGATGGAGAAGAAGGGGTGAATACATATTTAAAAGGTTCATTTGATTTGATTATCCTCGATATTATGATGCCAAAGCTAGATGGCTTAGAGGTCGTGAGAATCATTCGAGAAAAAAGTGCCGTTCCGATTTTAATGATGTCGGCAAAAGATACAGATGTTGATAAAGCTGTTGGATTAGGACTTGGAGCAGATGATTACATTTGTAAGCCGTTTTCTATGATTGAATTAGCTGCACGTGTAAAAGCGGGTATTCGGAGGTCTACGAAATATTCGGCTACAGAAACAACAGAAAAGATGATTCAGATTGGTGATTTAACAATCGATCCAATTAATTTTACTGTGGAAAAAAAAGGGAAGCCTCTCAAGCTTACTTTAAAAGAATTTGAGATTTTAAAACTGTTCGTAAAAAATCAAAATCGTGTATTTACAAAAGCACAAATATATACGTTAGTTTGGAATGAAGAGTATTACGGTGACGATAATGTTATTAATGTTCATATGAGAAGATTGCGTGAGAAAATTGAAAGTAATCCATCTAATCCAGAATATATTAAAACGTTATGGGGTATCGGCTATAAGTTGGAAGTGATGTAATATGGTCAATCTGTTAATAGGTATTATTTTTATATTGTTATGTGTCATTTACATACAGTATAAAATGAGAAAAAATAGTAGTAAAAATTTACGATACACATATGAAAAGTTAGAAAGTATTGTAAATGAAAAAACAGGCGAGAAGTTACTCGTTATGACAGATGATCTAGAATTACAAAAGTTATTAGTTGCAATTAATCAATTATTAGATGCAAAACAGAAAACGAATGCAGATCATGCAAAAGTAGAAATTTCGATGAGAAAAATGCTTTCAAATATTTCGCATGATTTAAAGACGCCACTAACAGTTATTCTTGGATATACAGAAATGTTAAATAAGGATAAAACGATAAATGAAGAAGAACAGCAAATATTACTTGAAAAGGTGCATGTAAAAACACTAGAAGTAATGGAACTGATTCATAAGTTTTTTGATTTAGCAAAGTTAGAATCTGGTGACAAGGCAATCGAAATGACAAAAGTAAATATGAATGAAGTTTGTCGCGAGAAGATTTTATCTTTTTATGATTTAGTTACGACGAAAGGTTTTCACGTTCATATTGATATACCAGAAAGAAATATATATGCACTTGGAAATGTAGAAGTATTAGGTAGAGTATTGAATAATTTAATATCAAATGCGATTACATATGGAGACGATGGAAAGACACTCGGTATGACGTTAAGAGATGACGAAACAAATGTGTATATAGACGTATGGGATACAGGAAAAGGAATTGATGAATCTCATATTGATAAAGTGTTTGAGCGTATGTACACACTTGAAGATTCAAGAAATAGATTGTACCAAGGGAGCGGTTTAGGGTTAACGATTACGAAAAGGCTTGTGGAAGCGATGGATGGGAAAATTCACCTTTCTAGTAAGCCGTATGAAAAAACAATTTTTACAGTTGTATTAACAAAGATGCTGTTTTAGCTTGTAGAGAAGTAGATTCTACAAGCTTTTTTGCAGCGTAAGGAATTTGTAAGAAACGGGTAAGAAAAAAGAGATTTCTGTTGTCTATTATAGAAATATAAAGTAGTGCGAAAGGGGTAAGTGACATGACATATATATTAAAAACGAACCAACTGACGAAAGTGTTTAAAGGGAAAGAAGTTATTTCTAGCGTTAACATGCATGTGAAAAAAGGAGAGATATACGGTTTCTTAGGGCCGAATGGTGCAGGTAAAACAACGATTATGAAAATGATCACAAATTTAATAAAACCGACGAGCGGTGATATTGAAATTTTTGGTGAGAAGTTGACAGATACATCTTATGAATTGTTAAAGCGCATGGGGACAATTATCGAATATCCAATCTTTTATGATAAATTAACGGCGAAGGAAAACTTAGAATTACATTGTGAATATATGGGGTATTACGATAAGAACGCAATTGATCATGCTTTACATTTAGTAAAACTGCACGGTATAGATGATAAAAAAGTAAAAGATTTTTCATTAGGGATGAAGCAACGACTTGGTATTGCAAGGGCGATCATGACAAAGCCAGAATTACTCATTTTAGATGAGCCAATTAACGGTTTAGATCCAATTGGTATTAAAGAATTGCGAGACTTATTTAAAATGCTCTGCAAAGAATACGGTATTACATTATTAGTTTCTAGTCATATTTTAGGCGAGATGGAACTAATGGCGGATACAATTGGTGTAATTCAAAATGGAAAACTAATAAAAGAAGTTTCAATGAAGAGTATTAACGGAAAGCAAACAGAGTACATTGAAATCACTGTTCCTGATGTGAAACGTGCAGCTTATATTTTAGAAGATAAACTTGGTATAAAAAATTACAAAATAATGAGTGGAAATATGATTCGTGTGTATGAATTGAAGGCGACGCAGCAAGCTATTTCAAAAGCACTTATTATGAACGATGTAGAAATTGAAAGTATTAATAAGAAACATAGTTCCTTAGAAGAATATTTCTTAAATGTAATGGATGGAGAGGGCATTCATGCTTAATGGATTGTTAGTGAATCTACTAAGTGGATTGATTGTAATGTTCATAAGTGGGATTTTATATTATAGAAAACCTGAGCGGAAATGGTTGTTAATTCTAATAGTAATAGGAATGTTAAGCTTCGTTACTGCTGGAATTAGAATGTTAGCAGCGTAGAGATAGTTATATAAAGAATGGAGGAGTGGTTTGTATGCTTAGATTAATGAAGCTTGAGTGGAAAAAGCATCGATTATCTAGTTACTTTAAAAGTGTAGCAATTTGTATTATAGCAATTTTCGCTGCAGTAAGCCTTATGGCATTAGGAATTAAAGCTGAGGGAGACGCGCTCTTCTCTGACTTCACACAGAACATGGCTTTAGCAAATATTTTTATTAGGATAACATTCATTATTTTTAGTTCGGTCATTTTATCACGTTTAGTAATTGATGAGTATCGGAACAAAACGATGCAACTATCGTTTATGTACCCACTGCAAAGGAAAATGTTAATGAGGGCGAAATTAACAATTGTTTTTTGTTTTTGTTTTGTGAGCACAATTGTCGCTACTTTTATTATTAGTTTACTCGTATATTTTGTGAGTCCAATGATGGGATTGATTGAAACGCCAGCTACGATAGATGAAATAATAGCTATCGTTCCAGCTACTTTTATAAGTGCATTTATGATATCAGGTATAAGTTTAATTCCTTTATTTTTTGGGATGAGAAAGAAATCGACACCGACAACGATCACTTCTGCAGTAATAATTGGCATGTTAATTAGTAGTAACTTTGGTTCTGGAAATGGTCAAGTAAGTATGTTTAATTTTATAGCTATCCCAATAGTGCTCTGTTTATTAGGGATTTTTATTAGTTATCTTTCATATCGTAAAATCGACAAGATCGATGTGGCGTGAAGTAAGATTAAAACAACAATGAACTGGGGTATGAATGTTGAAAAAAATAATAGTAATTGCAATTTTATTTCTGACAATTGCTAGTGTGGTTTTTGGTTTTAAGACATTTCAGGGGAAAGATTTTAAGAAAGAAAAGTCTTTTGAGATAAATCATATAAAAGAAATAGAAGTAGACAATGAAAACTGGGATATTGAATTTAAAAGTACAGACGCTAACAAAATAGTAATTTCCGCTCAAGGTCAACAAGTGGATAAAATAGATCCTGTCAAAATAGAAAATGATGAAAATAAAATTGTGATTAAGCAAAAACAAAAGGTGACTAAATTTTTTAATGGTTTTACGTTTAGGAAGAAAAATAGTATATCTATAACTGTTCCGAAGAAAGAAATAGATAAAATTGTATTAAATAATAAATCGGGTGATGTGAAAATAAGAGATATAGAAGTGAAAAATATCGTGACAAAAAGTGAGTCTGGAGATGAAATGGTTGTAGGACTATCAGCCGAGAAAGGTGAATTCATATCGCAAAGTGGAGAGTTAGCTGTAAAAGATAGTTCAGTACAAGAATTAAATATAAAGTCTACGACTGGTGATAACTATATAACAAATGTAAGTAACTCAAATATGAACATTACTTCAACATCCGGGGAAGTATTATTGAAAGATATGAAAGAAGGAAAATCATTATTTGTAGAAACAAAATCAGGAGATATTGGCTTACGGCATAAAGGGGTTCCGACTTCTTTGAAACTTACGGCTAAAAGTAATTCGTCTGACATAATGGTGAATGTAAATGGACTTAAGAAAGATAAAAATACAGAAAAAATAAAAGCGGGAACCATTGGTGATGCAAAAAACGAAGTGAAGATTGTAAGTAAAACAGGAGCGATTTATATTGATTAAAATGTAAATGAAAGGAGGACTATTATGCTACGTTTAATGAAGCTAGAAATGAAGAAGTTTAAGCTTGGCTGGTATGTAAAAGGGGCAGTTATTGCAAATATCGCTATACTGGCATTAATGATCTTTACGAGCATTGTTGCTCAAGTAGAAGGTGATCCAGAAATAAGGGATCCGCAGATGATGTTGTTAACGGCTAGTACATTAGTAAGAGCAACATTCATTATTTTTGGTAGTGTGTTAATCGCAAGGTTAATAATTAGTGAATATAAAAATAAGACAATACTACTTATGTTTTCTTATCCTATTAATCGGAGGAAAATGATGAGTAGTAAGTTGGCCATTACAGCAACATTAACATTTCTAACAGTTATTGTATCTAACATTTTAGTAGTAGGAGTGTTCTTTGGGATAGATAGTTATTTTTCAATTCTTCCTAATCCATTTACAGTAGATCAATTGACGCAAGAAGGAATAAAACTGGTTCCTTTAGCTATTGCAACTGCGGGAATGAGTTTAATCCCATTATATTTTGGAATGCGTAAACGTTCAGTGCCAACTACAATTGTTTCATCTCTTATCGTTGTATCAATTGCAATGAATACCAACCCAGCGTTTTCTACAGCAACTTTTCTTCCCCTTCAACTAGCATTGGCAGCAATTGGAGTTGTGATTGCATATTACGGAATTAAAAATATAGAGAGGGAAGATATAACAGTATGACAAGAATACGTAAAAAAGAGTTGGCGTTACACCAACTCTTTTTTGTATATGTATGCTTCGTTACTACTCTGTAAATTTAGAGTGTGTGCTTACATACTCTTGAACTCCTGGAGAAATGTTAAAGTTATTAAGACTTTTATATTCGATAGTAAACTCTCCGTCTCTACTTGTCTCAAAGGAGATTGCATAGCGGTTCATTTTAGCATCGTAAGAAGTATTTTTGACTTCCGCATCTCCCATTGATTAAAGTTTCACTTTATTTCAACGTATTTTTTCCACAAAACAACCATTTAGCAAAAAAATAGTTTCACATGAAACAAATTAAAGAAAAAGACAAGATGTGTAAACACCTTGTCTTTTTCTGTTACATTTTAGGAGCTTCCATTCCAGCAGCAGCCCATTCTTCTTTTGCAGGACCATATACGCCAGGGGCTGTTAAGCCAGCTTGTCGCATTAAGACAGTCATTTGTCCGCGGTGATGATTTTGGTGATTGATAAGTGTCATTAAAAATATAGAATTCGGCATAGGGCGGCCAAAGAAGTCATTCATAGTAGTTAAGTCTTTATCAGTCCATTCGCTTTGAAGTGCTTCAACAAAAGCCGCATTCACTTTACGATACCCATCTGCAATTGTTTTAGCTGAAGTTGGTACAGGATAATCTTTCGTTTCTCCTTCAAACTTAAGCCCAGTACCAGATAGCATAACAGGAATTGCCGTCACGATATGCCAAGCAACTCTGCCTAACGTCCAGTGTCCAGGTGCGATTTCTTGTAACAAAGATTCATCAGTTAGTACATCGAGCATCTTTTGAGTAGACTCAGCCTCGTATTTCCATGATTGTAGAAAGCCTTCAATAGTTTGGTACATATTTATCCCCCCTAGTTATGTTCATAGGTTAAATTCGTGAGAGATAATATAATCCCTGTTCCACAAGAAAGAATTCATTAAGTATTGTTAAAATACGGAAATTGTTAGAAAGTGTTTGTAAAAGTGTCATAAAACGAATGTGTTGACGATATTTTATTAATCGTTTGGTACAACATTAGTAGTTATGATGAAAATCGTGGGAAGTTTAGAAGGTGGCTTATATCTGTTGCGAAGTTTAAAGCCATTGATTATAAATGAAAAGGTAAAAATTCCAACGAAAAATAAGGGGGTATACGGATATTGCTATGTAAGATTGGAATCCATATGTGTATGAAGAATTTAGAAAAGGAATTTCATTTAACGAGAGAGGCGAAAGTACAAGCAAAAGGAGAGAGTATCGCATGTAATAATTATTAGAATGTACGGGATAAATCTATATTTAGCTCCACTGAATAAAGTTTTTCGTTCTTATTTGATAGATGTTTTTTAATTTCTTACTTGTACTTAAAAGATTGAATTTGAAGGAAGGGATCAACATGTCTTCATGGAGCAATAACATAAATGGCTATTGTGGGTGTAATAATCAAAATGGTGTACATGTTGATTCATGCTGTTTTAGTTGCGATGGGACAGTTCCTAAGCTGGGCCCAACAGGTCCGACGGGAGCAACAGGTCCAACAGGAGCGACGGGAATAACGGGTCCAACGGGAGCGACGGGAATAACAGGTCCAACGGGAGCGACGGGAATAACAGGAACAACGGGAATAACAGGTCCAACGGGTCCAACGGGAGCGACGGGAATAACAGGTCCAACGGGTCCAACGGGAGCGACGGGAATAACAGGTCCAACGGGTCCAACGGGAGCGACGGGAATAACAGGTCCAACGGGTCCAACGGGAATAACAGGAGCAGCAGGTCCAACAGGAGCGACGGGAATAACAGGAGCAACAGGTCCAACGGGAGCGACGGGAATAACGGGAATAACAGGCCCAACAGGAGCGACGGGAATAACGGGGGTAACAGGTCCAACAGGAGCGACGGGAATAACGGGGGTAACAGGTCCAACAGGAGCGACGGGAATAACAGGTCCAACAGGAGCAACGGGAGCGACGGGAATAACAGGAACAACGGGAATAACAGGTCCAACGGGTCCAACGGGAGCGACGGGAATAACGGGTCCAACGGGAGCAACAGGTGAAACCGGAGCAACTGGCACAAGTATAACGGCAACATACGCGTTTGCAAATAATACGTCGGGTTCAGCGATATCGGTACTTCTCGGTGGAACAAATGTCCCGCTTCCAAACAATCAGAATATCGGTCCGGGAATTACGGTTTCTGGGGGAAATACAGTATTTACGGCTGCAAATGCAGGGAATTATTATATTTCATATACAATTAATATAACCGCTTCGTTATTAGTTAGTTCACGCATTACAATTAATGGAGCACCGCTTGCTGGGACTATCAATTCGCCTGCCTTGGCAACCACATCTTTTAGTGCAACAATTATTACGACTCTTGCGGCTGGAAGTGCTATTAGTTTGCAACTATTTGGTTTGTTAGCTGTTGCTACATTATCAACAACTACACCAGGAGCTGTGTTAACGATAATAAGATTAAGCTAAATAATGACTCTCTTATTCTTTTATAGATTAGGAGAGTTTCTACATATAATAAGAAGTTAATGGAGTGAAGCATAGTTATATAAAAGTCAGAATATTATGATTGTAACGTTATGGTGACTATAATATAATGAAAATAACCATCATGAATGAACATTCATTTATCCCGCATTAACGGGCAGTAAGATCCCACCTCAAAATTCAGCGAAAGTAAAGAAGTTAACTGGGTGATCAACTGCCCGTAAAAGCCCGATTTGTTCAACTAATAATCAGTGGGGAAACAACCCCCCCACTGATTAAAGTTTCACTTTATCTTTTATGTATTTGAAGGGGGAATGAAGGTGGAAAAACCATGGTTGAAAAGTTATCCAGAAGAAATTCCAAGTACGATTTCTTATGAAATTCAGCCGCTTCATGGATATGTGGAACAGGTGGCTTCTCGCTATCCAGAAAAGAAAGCGCTTCACTTTTTAGGGAAGGATATCACATTTTCAGACTTCCACGATAAGGTGAAGAAGTTTGCGAATTATCTTCAAAAGCTCGGTGTGGAAAAGGGTGATCGAGTTGCTATTATGTTGCCGAACTGTCCGCAATCCGTAATTGGTTATTATGGTACATTACTTGCGGGAGGTATCGTAGTACAAACAAATCCACTATATACAGAAAGAGAATTAGAATACCAGCTTCATGACTCCGGAGCAAAAGTAATTCTTTGTCTCGATTTAGTGTTTCCAAGAGTAACGAATGTTCAATCTGCTACAAAAATTGAACATATTATCGTAACTCGGATTGCGGACTTTTTACCCTTCCCTAAAAATTTACTTTATCCATTTGTACAAAAAAAGCAGGCAAATCTTGTCGTGAATGTGTCGGAAAGCGAAACGATTCATCTATGGAAATCAGTAGAACGAGAAAGTAATGTTAATATTGAAGTTCCTTGTGATCCTGAAAATGATCTAGCTCTTTTGCAGTATACAGGGGGAACAACGGGATTTCCAAAAGGGGTTATGTTGACGCATAAAAACCTTGTTTCGAACACTTTGATGGGAGCTCATTGGCTATATAATTGTAAAGAAGGAGAAGAAGTAATTCTTGGTGTCCTTCCGTTCTTTCATGTGTATGGGATGACAGCTGTAATGAATTTAAGTATTATGCAAGGATATAAAATGGTGCTGATTCCGAAGTTTGATATGAAAATGGTTTTTGAAGCAATAAAAAAACATAAAGTCACACTATTTCCAGGGGCACCAACCATTTATATTGCTCTATTAAATAGTCCCCTCTTAAAAGAATATGATATTTCTTCTATCGAGGCTTGTATTAGTGGATCTGCCCCGCTTCCTGTAGAAGTACAGGAAGAGTTTGAGAGAGTTACAGGTGGAAAATTGGTAGAAGGTTATGGATTAACGGAGTCGTCGCCAGTTACACATGGGAATTTTTTGTGGGAAAAACGCGTGCCAGGAAGTATTGGTGTGCCGTGGCCAGATACAGAGGCAAACATTATGTCACTTGAAACTGGAGAGGCTTTACCTCCGGGTGAACTTGGTGAAATTGTTGTAAAGGGTCCTCAAATTATGAAAGGGTATTGGAATAAGCCAGAAGAAACAGCAGCTGTATTACAAGACGGGTGGCTCCATACAGGGGATGTTGGTTACATGGATGAAGATGGCTTCTTCTATGTAAAAGACCGTAAGAAAGATATGATTGTTGCGAGTGGATTTAATGTGTATCCTCGTGAAGTAGAAGAAGTATTATATGAGCATGAAAAAGTGCAAGAAGTAGTGACGATTGGAGTTCCAGATCCGTACCGAGGAGAGACAGTTAAAGCATTTGTTGTGTTAAAAGAAGGTACAGAGTGCTCTGAGGAAGAATTAAATCAGTTTGCACGTAAATATTTAGCCGCTTATAAAGTGCCGAAAGTATATGAGTTTAGAGATGAATTGCCGAAAACGACAGTCGGAAAAATTTTACGCCGTGCTCTAATAGATGAAGAGAAGCGAAAGAATGAGGATGAGCAAACGGGCTAAGGCCCTTTCTTTTTGAAAAAATAGGATTGACACTTTTCTAAATAGTCAGTATTATAAGAATATGAATGACTATTCATTCAGTCATCTTCTTGAAGGGGACAGTAAAGTGAAGAAAAATAGACCGAAATACAATCAAATTATTGATGCGGCAGTCATTGTGATTGCGGAGAATGGGTACCACCAAGCGCAAGTTTCTAAAATCGCAAAGCAAGCTGGGGTAGCTGATGGCACGATTTATTTATATTTTAAAAATAAAGAAGATATATTAATATCCTTATTCCAAGAGAAGATGGGAGAATTTGTCGAAACAATTCGTCAAAAAACAGCAGGAATTGAAAGCGCTGTATCGAAGTTATTCATGTTGGTAGAAACGCACTTCGTGCTGTTGTCGCAAAATGATCCTCTTGCTATCGTTACGCAATTAGAGCTAAGACAGTCTAATCAAGACTTGCGCCTTAAAATAAATGAAGTATTAAAAGGCTACTTACAAGTTATGGATGAGATTTTAGAGACTGGTATAAAACAAGGTGAGTTTCAAGCGGATTTAAATGTTCGCGTGGCAAGACAAATGATCTTTGGAACAGTAGATGAAGTTGTGACCAATTGGGTAATGAGCGATCATAAGTATGATCTGGTCGCACTTTCAAAAACGGTACATGGGCTACTTATTGCAGCTTGTGGTTATCGTCAATAATGGGAGGGATCATGTTGAAATTCCTATCTGTAAGAGTTGAAGATCATATCGCGGTGGCGACGTTAAATCACGCACCAGCGAATGCGATGTCTTCACAAGTTATGCATGACGTTACTGAATTAATTGATCAAGTGGAAAAGGATGATAACATTCGTGTTGTTGTTATTCACGGTGAAGGACGTTTCTTCTCAGCAGGAGCAGATATTAAAGAATTTACATCTGTTACTGAAGCGAAGCAAGCAACAGAATTAGCACAGCTTGGACAAGTTACGTTTGAGCGTGTTGAAAAATGTTCAAAACCAGTTATTGCGGCAATTCATGGAGCGGCACTGGGCGGCGGCCTTGAGTTTGCTATGTCTTGCCACATGCGCTTTGCAACTGAAAGTGCAAAACTTGGTTTACCTGAATTAACACTTGGATTAATTCCTGGTTTTGCAGGTACACAGCGCTTACCACGTTATGTTGGGAAAGCAAAAGCTTGTGAAATGATGTTAACAAGTACACCGATTACTGGTGCAGAAGCATTGAAATGGGGACTTGTTAACGGATTGTTCTCTGAAGAATCATTTTTAGATGATACGCTTAAAGTCGCAAAACAAATTGCTGGAAAAAGTCCAGCAACAACTCGTGCTGTACTAGAGTTATTGCAAACGACAAAATCGTCTCATTACTATGAAGGTGTACAACGTGAATCACAGATTTTTGGTGAAGTATTTACGAGTGAAGATGGAAGAGAAGGTGTAGCTGCATTTTTAGAAAAGCGTAAACCTTCATTTAGTGGCAGGTAGTTCAATTATTTTTTTAATATAAATTAACAGAAAATTAAAATTGATAGAATCTTTCTGAAAAACAAGGGGGTAAATGGAATGAACATCTACGTACTCATGAAACGAACATTTGATACAGAAGAAAAAATCGTAATTAAAAACGGTGCAATTTACGATGGCGAAGCGGAATTCATCATCAACCCTTACGATGAATATGCAATTGAAGAAGCAATTCAAGTAAGAGACGCACAAGGCGGAGAAGTTACAGTTGTAACAGTCGGTGGCGAAGATAGTGAGAAAGAACTTCGTACTGCATTAGCGATGGGCTGTGATAAAGCGGTATTAATTAATATTGAAGATGATGTGGAAAATGGTGACCAGTTCACGACAGCAAAAGTGCTTGCTGAATATTTAAAAGATAAAGATGCAGATTTAATTTTAGGCGGAAACGTTGCAATTGATGGTGCATCTGGACAAGTCGGTCCACGCGTAGCTGAAGCGTTAAATATTCCGTACGTAACGACAATTACAAAACTTGAAATTGACGGTACAAACGTGAAGATTGAGCGTGATGTTGAAGGTGATACTGAAGTGATTGAAACTTCATTACCAGTTTTAGTAACGGCACAACAAGGTTTAAATGAACCGCGTTATCCATCGCTTCCAGGTATTATGAAAGCGAAGAAAAAGCCACTAGAAGAAGTAGAATTAGATGATTTAGATTTAGAAGAAGATGATGTGGAAGCAAAGACAAAAACAATTGAAATCTATTTGCCTCCTAAGAAAGATGCAGGAAAAGTGTTACAAGGCGAGCTGCAAGATCAAGTAAAAGAACTTGTATCGTTGCTCCATACAGAAGCGAAAGTAATCTAATAAAATACGAAATTATATATGCAGGAGGGAAAATCTATGGCTCGTAAAGTATTAGTAATGGGTGAAGTTCGTGATGGATCGCTACGTAACGTTTCGTTTGAAGCGGTAGCAGCAGCAAAAACAATTGCAGAAGGCGGTGAAGTAGTAGGTCTTCTAGTTGGAGATAGCGTTGCCTCTTTTGCAAATGAATTGATTCATTACGGTGCAGATCGCGTTGTGACAGTTGAAAATGATAAATTAAAATCATATACATCTGATGGTTATGCACAAGCGTTTTTAGCTGTATATGCGGAAGAAAATCCAGAAGGTATTGTCTTTGGACATACAGCACTTGGTAAAGATTTATCACCAAAATTAGCAGCGAAGCTTGAAGCTGGTTTAGTTTCTGACGTAACTGCTTTAGAGGTTGAAGGTGGAAATGTTATCTTCACTCGTCCAATTTACTCTGGTAAAGCATTCGAGAAGAAGATTGTAACAGACGGTATCTTATTTGCGACAGTACGTCCAAATAACATTGCAACGCTTGAAAAAGATGAGTCTCGCAGTGGTGACGTATCTTCTATTACAGTTGATGTGAAAGATTTACGTACAATCATTCAAGATGTTGTCCGTAAAACAGCAGAAGGTGTTGATCTTTCTGAAGCGAAAGTTATTATCGCTGGCGGACGCGGTGTGAAGAGTGAAGAAGGCTTTAAACCATTAAAAGAGTTAGCTGACGTACTAGGCGGTGCTGTTGGGGCATCTCGTGGTGCTTGTGACGCTGAGTATTGCGATTACTCATTACAAATTGGTCAAACTGGTAAAGTTGTTACGCCAGACTTATACATTGCATGTGGTATTTCTGGTGCGATTCAGCATTTAGCTGGTATGTCTAACTCAAAAATAATCGTTGCGATTAATAAAGATCCAGAAGCAAGTATCTTCAAAGTAGCTGACTACGGTATTGTCGGTGATTTATTCGAAGTCTTACCTCTTTTAACAGAAGAATTTAAAAAGTTAAAAGTACATTCATGATTTAAGTACCCTTGAGTTCCAAGTGAAGTACCCCTATATATAGAAAAAGGTGAGAGATCCCCTGTCTCTCATCTTTTTAGTATTTCATCCGTATTTTTATATAGTATAAAGGGGCATTTTTTTGTTACAATACATAACGATACATATTATTCGCCACGTATATAAGTTAATGATATACTCTTGGTAGAATATACTTGAAGGAGGAAATAAAATGGCAATTGTAAATGCAAATGACCAAAGCTTCGCAGCTGAAACTAGCGAAGGTGTTGTATTATTAGATTTCTGGGCACCTTGGTGTGGACCTTGTAAAATGATCGCTCCTGTATTAGAGGAAATCGATGCAGAACTAGGCGAAAAAGTAAAAGTAGTAAAAGTAGACGTTGATGAAAATCAAGAAACTGCTCGTCAATTCGAAGTAATGAGCATTCCAGCTCTTTTCGTATTAAAAGACGGTAAAGTAGTTGATCAAGCGTTAGGTTACAAACCGAAAGAAGCGTTAGTAGAATTAGTTTCTAAACACTTCTAAAATAAAGGGGCTGCCATTTGGTAGCTTTTTTTATTTTCCTTTTTTACACCTTTCCGTTACAATAAAAGAACGTATGTTGGGTGTTTTGGCATAGTATGTTTTCATGTGAAAATAAAAATGCTAAGCATGTAGAAATGGAGGGTGACGAGTGCACGAACATTTAAAAGAGAAGCTGGCTATTTTACCAGATCAACCTGGTTGTTATTTAATGAAAGATAAGCAAGGAACGGTTATATATGTCGGAAAGGCAAAAGTGCTTAAAAATCGTGTGCGCTCGTACTTTACTGGTTCGCATGATGGGAAAACACTGCGGCTTGTCGGAGAAATTGTAGATTTTGAATATATTGTAACTTCCTCAAATCTAGAGGCTCTCATTTTAGAGTTAAATTTAATAAAAAAACATGATCCAAAATATAATATTCAATTAAAAGATGATAAAACATATCCTTTTATTAAAATTACAGCTGAAAAACAGCCGCGATTACTCATTACGCGAAACGTAAAAAAGGATAAAGGAAAGTATTTTGGACCTTATCCGAATGCACAATCAGCTCACGAAACGAAAAAACTGCTAGATCGTATGTACCCGCTTCGTAAGTGCTCAAATATGCCCGATAAAGTTTGTTTATATTATCATATGGGTCAATGTTTAGCACCTTGTGTGAAAGAAGTGACGGAAGAACAAAACAAAGAAATTGTAGATGAAATTATTAAGTTTTTAAATGGTGGACATAAAGAAGTTCGCTCAGAATTAGAAACAAAGATGTATGAAGCTTCAGAGAAACTAGAATTTGAACGTGCAAAAGAGTTACGTGATCAAATTGCTCATATTGATGCAATTATGGAAAAACAAAAGATGATTATGAGTGACTTAGTAGATCGTGATGTGTTTGGATATGCAGTTGATAAAGGATGGATGTGTGTTCAAGTTTTCTTCGTTCGAAAAGGAAAGCTAATTGAGCGTGATGTTTCTATGTTTCCAATTTACGATGAACCAGAAGAAGGATTTTTAACGTTTATCGGTCAATTTTATGAAAACAGCAGTCATTTTAAGCCGAAGGAAATTGTCGTTCCAGGAAGTATAGACTCAGAATTAGTAGAGCGCTTTTTAGAAGTTGAAGCGACACAGCCGAAACGTGGTAAGAAAAAAGATCTTGTAGAATTGGCAAATAAAAATGCGAAGATTGCTCTTGAAGAGAAATTCTATTTAATTGAACGTGATGAAGAGCGAACGATTAAGGCGGTAGATCATTTAGGAAAGCAGCTCGGAATTGAAACACCGTATCGTATTGAAGCATTTGATAACTCAAATATTCAAGGAACAAATCCAGTTTCCGCAATGATTGTTTTTATCGATGGGAAACCAGCAAAGAAAGAGTACAGGAAATATAAAATTAAAACGGTTCAAGGACCAGATGATTATGAGTCTATGAGAGAAGTTGTGAGACGCCGTTATACAAGGGCCCTTAAAGAGAGTTTACCATTACCAGATTTAATCATTATTGATGGCGGAAAAGGCCATCTGGCAGCTGTAAGTGATGTTCTAGAAAATGAGCTTGGGTTATATATTCCGATGGCAGGTCTTGTAAAAGATGACAAACATAAAACTTCCCATTTAATTATTGGGGATCCACCTGAACCTGTGATGCTTGAGAGGAATAGCCAAGAATTTTATTTATTGCAGCGCATTCAAGATGAAGTGCATCGATTTGCGATTACATTCCATCGTCAATTACACGGGAAATCTGTTATTCAATCAGCACTGGATGATATTCCAGGAATCGGTGATAAACGGAAAAAGGTATTGTTAAAACATTTTGGTTCATTAAAGAAGATGAAAGAAGCTTCGGTAGCAGAATTTGTCGAAGCGGGTATGCCGAAAAATGTCGCGGAAATAATTTATACGTATTTAACAGATAAGAAGACGTTGTAGTTTACAATGTCTTCTATTTTTTGTTATAATTTCTGAAGATTTAAAATAAATTGATGTGAATGAAAATACAAAAAAGTCAACTAAACTGATATGTCTAGTTGACTGCAGGTAATGCCTTACACTTCAATGAGATCTTTTATATCCCATTTCACAAGAAATGTAATAGAGTCAGAACGTTTTTTCTTTTCTTCGTATGACTCTGCAACGACGTTCCGTTGCTTTTGAATTTGTTCAGCGATGAATCCAGCTTCTAGTTGATAAGAAGAATGCCTTTTTTGTTTTTGACGTTCTGCAATGAGTGTGCCTTTAAGTTGGAACTGCATTTCACGACGCTTATGTTCAATAATGCTTAAAGTGCCCCAGCCAGCTTTTTCAAAGAACTGAATGACTTCTTCAATTGTTTCTAGTGGATATTTTCTTGCAAGGTTTCTACCAGACCAGTATAAAATACCATCTAAATCGTTGCCGATTAAATCAGGTAGTAATTCTTCACGTAGCAATTCATAAGCGAAGGCGTTCAATGAAACATCTTCTAAAGATGTTATATCGATTGTATTTTTACTCACAATATTCCCCTCTTTCTATAGGGATTATTATATAACATTTTTCATTTATAAAAACAGATTTTTCTTTAGGGAAATCTGAATATCTAAGAAGAAAAAAAGAATTGGCAAATTATATGCAAATTATGTATACGTTTTCTTGACGCTTCGACAAAAATAGGGGTAAAATGAACTTGTTATCAAATTATGCTGAAATATTTCGAATAATTTTTTCAGTTTTTCTTATGCCAATAGTGAAAAAACATTATTGTTATAAATTAATCTGAAAACAGCAGTCAAACATTCAAGGGGGTAATGGGGACATGAAAGGCCGCGAGTATACGTTTCGTAAGTGGCACTCATTAATGGGGGTCATCCCGGTTGGTGTCTTTTTGACGCAACATCTAATTGTAAACAACTTTGCAACAAGAGGAGCAGAGGCTTTTAACAAAGCTGCAGGCTTTATGGAGCTCCTTCCATTCCGGTATGCGCTAGAAATTTTCATCATCTTTTTACCGATACTGTACCATGCTATATATGGCTTATATATTGCATTTACAGCTAAGAACAATGCGGTTTCTTACGGTTATTTCCGTAACTGGATGTTCGTCTTCCAAAGAATTTCAGGTATCGTTACGCTGATTTTCATTTCTTGGCACGTCTGGGAAACTCGTATTCAAGCAATGTTAGGTAAAGAGGTAAACTATGATATGATGGCAGATATTTTAAACAATCCAGCTATGTTTGCATTCTACTTAGTTGGTGTTGTTTCAACAATTTTCCACTTTGCAAATGGACTATGGACATTCTGCATCAGCTGGGGAATTACAGTATCTCCACGTTCACAAAGAATCTCTACTTATGTAACATTAGCTATTTTCTTAGGTCTATCTTATGTAGGTGTGAGTGCATTATTAGCGTTCATCGATCCACAGCTAGCAAATCAGTAAGGAGTGGGAGAGCATGAAAGGGAAACTTATAGTAGTCGGCGGTGGCTTGGCTGGCTTAATGGCAACGATTAAAGCGGCAGAAGCAGGAGTAAATGTTGAACTGTTTTCTTTAGTACCAGTAAAACGTTCACATTCTGTATGTGCTCAGGGCGGAATTAACGGTGCCGTAAATACGAAAGGTGAAGGGGATTCTCCATGGATCCACTTTGACGATACAATTTATGGTGGGGACTTCTTAGCGAACCAACCACCAGTTAAAGCAATGTGTGAAGCAGCACCTGGTATCATTCATTTAATGGACCGTATGGGTGTTATGTTCAACCGTACGGAAGAAGGACTTCTTGATTTCCGTCGATTTGGTGGAACGCAACATCACCGTACAGCATTTGCTGGTGCAACAACTGGACAACAATTACTTTACGCATTAGATGAGCAAGTACGTCGTCACGAAGTAGCAGGACTTGTAACGAAATATGAAGGTTGGGATTTCTTACGAGCTGTTGTTGATGATGAAGGTGTGTGCCGAGGAATCGTTGCACAAGACTTACAAACTATGGAGATTAAAAGTTTCCAAGCTGATGCCGTGATTATGGCAACAGGGGGCCCTGGTATCATCTTCGGAAAATCAACAAACTCCATTATTAATACAGGTACAGCAGCGTCTGCTGTATATCAACAAGGCGCTTATTATGCAAATGGTGAGTTCATTCAAATTCACCCAACGGCAATTCCAGGAGACGATAAATTACGTCTTATGAGTGAATCTGCACGTGGTGAAGGTGGACGTGTTTGGACATATAAAGATGGTAAACCATGGTACTTCTTAGAAGAAAAATATCCGGCTTACGGAAACCTTGTACCTCGTGATATCGCAACGCGTGAAATCTTTGATGTTTGCGTAGAGCAAAAACTAGGTATTAACGGTGAAAACATGGTGTACTTAGATCTTTCTCATAAAGATCCGAAAGAACTAGATATTAAACTTGGTGGAATCATTGAAATCTATGAGAAATTTACAGGTGACGATCCTCGTAAACTACCAATGAAAATCTTCCCAGCTGTTCACTATTCAATGGGTGGACTATGGGTTGACTATAAGCAAATGACGAGTATTCCAGGTTTATTTGCAGCAGGTGAGTGTGATTATTCTATGCACGGTGGAAACCGCCTTGGTGCAAACTCACTATTATCAGCAATTTACGGTGGTATGGTAGCAGGACCAAACGCAATTGAATATATGAAAGGTCTTTCTAAATCATCAGATGCTGTTTCATCTACTGTATATGAGCAAAATGAATTAATCGAAACAGAGAAATTTAACAATATTTTAACGATGGATGGTAATGAAAATGCATATGTTCTTCATAAAGAGCTTGGAGAATGGATGACAGATAACGTTACAGTAGTTCGTGAAAATAAAAAGTTACTAGAAACTGATGCGAAAATCGAAGAGTTAATGGCACGTTACAAACGCATTAACATTAACGATACAGCAAGATGGAGTAACCAAGGTGCTTCATTTACACGTCAACTTGCAAATATGTTTGAGTTAGCACGTGTTATTACAATTGGCGCATATAACCGTAATGAGAGCCGCGGGGCGCATTACAAACCTGAATTCCCAAATCGTGATGATGCAAACTTCTTAAAAACTACGATGGCAAAATTTGAAGGAGAAGGAAATGCACCAGCGTTCCATTACGAAGACGTTGACGTTTCATTAATTAAACCACGTAAACGTGATTATTCTTCAAAACATGATGTAGCTGCTAAGGGTGAAGAGAAGGGGGATAAGCAACATGTCTGAGAAAACAATCCGCCTCATCATTACGAGACAAGATGGACCAGATGCACAAGAGTTTGACCAAGAGTTTGAAATCCCATATCGTCCAAATATGAACATTATTTCGGCACTGATGGAAATTCGTCGTAATCCTGTTGATGCAAAAGGAAACCAGACGACTCCGATTGCATGGGATATGAACTGTTTAGAAGAAGTATGTGGTGCTTGTTCGATGGTGATTAACGGAAAGCCACGTCAATCATGTACAGCTCTTATTGACCAGTTAGAACAACCAATTCGCTTAAAGCCGATGAAGACATTCCCGGTTGTACGTGACTTACAAGTTGACCGTAGCCGTATGTTTAATGCGTTAAAACGCGTTAAAGCTTGGATTCCAATTGATGGCACGTATGACTTAGGACCAGGACCAAGAATGCCTGAGAAGAAACGTCAATGGGCGTATGAGCTTTCAAAATGTATGACATGTGGCGTATGCTTAGAATCATGTCCAAACGTAAATAGTAAATCTGACTTTATTGGACCAGCACCGTTATCACAAGCTCGTTTATTCAACTCACATCCAACGGGTGAAATGCATAAAGCAGATCGCTTACGTGCAATTATGGGAGATGGAGGACTTGCAAACTGTGGTAACTCTCAAAACTGTGTGCAATCATGTCCAAAGGGTATTCCATTAACAACTTCAATTGCGGCATTAAACCGTGATACAACAATTCAATCGTTCAAAGATTTCTTTGGTAGCGACAATAACTATTAATAAATATGCCTCTTCATGTTGAAGAGGCAATATTTATAACTTTATTTTTCTGTTTATTCTGTTTATTTTAAGGGCGAAAAGGAGAGGGAACCATGAAGAGGATTTCTTATATTGAAGATTTTGAACAATGGGAAAGTGGTTTTTCATTTTACAACCCTGTAAAAGTTCGTTTTGGTGAAGTAGATATGTTTGGGCATGTAAATAATGTCGTTGCCTTTACTTATTTTGAAGAAGCGCGTATTGCGTTGTTTAAAGAACTTGGGTTTATGCAAGAGTGGACGCATGAATCTTCAGAAACGATGATCGTTGTTGCAGATTTACAATGTAATTTTATGAAGCAAATATATTTTGATGAACAGTTGAAGGTGTATGTAAAAGCGGGATCGGTTGGGAATTCTTCTTTAGATTTGCATTATATGGTGAAAAATGCAAAAGGAGAAGTTTGTTTAGTTGGTCGTGGAATGATGGTTCAAGCATCGAAAAAAACGGGAAGAGGCGAACCGTGGCCTGAAGAGTGGAAGAAAAAATTACTACAATAATAGAGTGAAAGAAAAATAAGAGAGCAATTTGCTCTCTTATTTTTTGTCTTCCATTGCTTCTTCTAATGTTAAATGATGTTTATATATGTATGTAGCGTATGGATTTCCAACGTAGCGCAAATGCCACGGTTCATATGCATATTCTGTTGTTTCTGTTTTATCTTCTAAGTAACGAATGACAAAGCCGAATTCATGAGCATGTTCTGCAACCCATTTCCCTTCGGCTGTCTCTCCAAAAATAGGCTCTAATTGGAATTTAGCAGATTTTGAACTAATATCCATTGCTAAACCAGTTTGATGCTCACTTGTACCAGGAATGGCACTTACTGAATCAGCTTCAGCTTTTCCTTGACGTCTAACGTATGTATCATGTAATGATTTTTGGCGTTTGTATGAACGATAACCAGATACAGCTGTAAGTTCAAGTCCTTCTTTTTTTGCCGCTACAAACATATCCTCAAGCGCATTTGCAGCATCTTTGCGCAGTAGCGTTTTTTCTTTATCTTTTGGACTAGTAAATGGTACATTTGGTCTTGTTAAATCTTCAGGTGTGTATCCATCTGGTAGTTTTCGGTGTTTATTAACTAAGACAAGATTAGATTCTGGATTTGTTACAACGGAAAAGTCGTTGTCTAGTTTTTTTGCATTATGATCAGCTTTTGGAAAAGCAGGGATCTCTTCTTTTTGGTGATTACTATGTTTTTGACCTTCGACAGCTTTCGCCTCATTTTGTAGTGGTGATTTAGAACCAAAGTATGCGAAAGAAGCGATACCGATTACAATAGTAGTGGCAGAAATAATTATTATTTTTTTCATGATGCCTTGTAATCACAGTCCTTTCTTAATAAAATATGTATTGCTTTTATTATAAGTCTAGTTTGTTGAAAAAGAAATATAAGAGTCGTAACGTAATAGAAATGCAAAGAAAATGTCAGAAAATGTGTGAAATTGTAGTATTTTTTCATTTAATTCATTTCTTATCTTTCATGAAATGAATTTTTTATGTAATATATATACATAAGAAGATGTAGCGATTATCGAGAATAAAGAACTTCTTGTATAGACTAGGAGTGAATGGGAATGGATTTTGCAACAATTATTGGACTTATTTTAGGATTTGTAGCAGTGGTAGTAGGGATGGTCGTCAAGGGCGCTGACGTAACAGCCTTATTGAATCCTGCCGCAGCATTAATTATTTTTATCGGTACATTTGCTGCAGTATGTATCGCATTTCCGATGAATCAACTAAAAAGAGTTCCAAAATTATTTAAAGTTCTTTTTGGTTCAAATAAAAAGGATTTGAGTTATGAACAGTTGCTAGAATTGTTTGTTCATTGGACATCTGAAAGTAGAAAATACGGTATTTTGTCTTTAGAGCAACAATTAGACAAAATTCAAGATGAATTTCTTTTGCGTGGTATGAAATTTGTGATTGATGGCGTATCTGCAGAAGATTTAGAACAGATTTTAGAAGCTGAATTAGAAGCAATTGAAGAAAGGCATGCAAAAGGAGCAGCAATTTTTTCTCAAGCTGGTACGTATGCACCGACATTAGGTGTTTTAGGTGCTGTTATCGGTCTTGTAGCTGCACTTGGTAATTTAACAGATATTGAAAAGTTAGGACATGCTATTTCAGGTGCATTTATTGCAACGATTTTTGGTATTTTTTCAGGTTATGTATTATGGCATCCATTTGCAAATAAGTTAAAACAAAAATCTGCAGCTGAAATCGAGAAAAAACGTTTAATTATTGATTGTTTATTAATGTTACAAGAAGGTACATATCCGTTTATTATGAAAAACCGTATTTTAGGTGCACTTTCTGCAACTGAGCGTAAAAAGCTAGAAAAAGGAGCAGAAAAAAATGCGGAGTAAGAAAAATAGAAGAGGCAAAAAGAAAAAACATGATGAGCATATCGATGAAACGTGGTTAATTCCATATTCTGATATGTTAACGTTGTTATTTGCATTGTTTATCGTTTTATTCGCAATGAGTAGTATAGATGCTGCGAAGTTTAAACAGATGGCAGTTGCTTTTCGAAGTGAATTAGCTGGGGGAACAGGTAACAAAGAATTTTTAAGTGATCAAAAGCCAAATGATGAAAAAGAATTATCAGCAAGTAGCCTTGAGGCAGAACAAGCAAAAAAACAAGAAGAAGCTAGAGCCAAAGAAAAAAAAGAGATGGATGAATTGAAAGCATTACAAAAAAAGATTGATCAATATATTAATGAAAAACAATTATCCTCTTCTTTTCAAACTAAATTAACTGAAAAGGGATTAATGGTGACAATATTAGAAAATATACTGTTTGATTCGGGGAAAGCAGATGTGAAATTAGAATCTTTAGGGATTGCAAAAGAGATGTCTAGCTTACTTGTTTCAGCGTCACCTCGTGAAATTACAGTATCCGGTCATACAGATAATGTCCCTATTGCCAATGCGCAGTTTGCGTCGAATTGGGAATTAAGTACGCAGCGGGCAGTTAATTTTATGCAAGTATTACTGCAAAATAAAGAATTACAACCAGAAAAATTTAGTGCGATTGGTTACGGAGAATACCGTTCGATTGCTCCAAACGATACACAAGAAGGAAAGGCAAAGAATAGACGTGTAGAAGTGTTTATCTTGCCTTTAACAGAGAAAGTAAAATAAAGAGGATGGCGAATGCCATCCTCTTTATTTTGCATCGAATGATTTTAAGTTGTCACGACGGATTTTATCTTTTTCTGCATCTGATTTTTTGAAATCATAATCATATAACGCGCCTTCCCAATCGCCATACATTGGATTAGGGAAAATAATAAATTTCTCACCAAATTGTGCTTTTGAATCTGCTACTGCTTGATTGCGATCTTTTACAGATTTCCCATCAAAACCTGTGAAATCAGATAAGTTATCACCGAAGAATAAGACGATATCATGGGTTTGAGAAACGAGTTCACGGCGTTTTTCTTTTCCCTTTTCTTTCGGATCTTGTAGTAATATATGTTCTTTCGTTGCTTGAGGAGCACCTATACGCTCAAGATTTTTAATTGTTGCATCTAGTTGGTTCGTTTTACGATTTGAGATGTAATAAATATCTACACCTTTAGACTCCGTATATTTTAAGAAATCAATTGCGCCTGGAAGGGCTTCAGCTTCAGCCTTATTAATCCAATCATCCCATTTGTAAGGATAGCCTTTGCCTGTTTTTACGCTCATTGCTTGATGAGGGCTGTTGTCTAAAACAGTTTCGTCTAAATCAAGTACGATAGCAGGCTTTTTCTCTGTCCCTTTTGCAAGAGCTGCATCAAGCTTCAATTGACCAATGTTGTATCCTTGGTAATAAAGTGCTTTCGTTTCACCAGCTGTTTGATACCATAAATCAGCCATTAATTGTTGTTCTGTTAATTTTACTTTTTCTTCTTTTGCCACTGTTTTCTCTGGTGTTCCTGAACATGCTACAAGTGATGTAGATAGAACCGCTACAGATAATAAAGTGGTGATACCCCTCTTCATCTTCATATGTATCCTCCTTGATGTTAGAAAATCATCTTATATTATATATTAAAATATAAAATTTTTTTATGAACATTTGCATATTGTCTTTTGTATATATAGTAGTATGTCCTATATTAGAAAGATGAGAAAAATAATAACAGTTGTTTTGACAAGTTTTATTGTCGTAATGACAATTATAATTGACAAAAAGCACTTTATTATTTACAATTTTAACTAAATAGAACAAATGATGGATTGAGAGTGGTGTTACATATAAGAGGATGAAGTGTAGTGCTATATTTTATCCTGAATAAACATAGTCTTTGAAAGAGAGTATGAATGATACTAAAGGGGAGGCTTTATACTTTGAGTTTACAAATTCAAAACTTAACGAAACTATTTGGGGAATCAAAGGCAGTTAACGGTTTGCAAATTTCGTTACCAAAAGGTGAAGTGCTAGGATTACTTGGAAGAAATGGTGCAGGGAAAACAACGACAATCAAAATGCTTCTCGGATTATTAACGCCTAATGAAGGCTCTATTACATGGGATGGAAAAACATTTGGGACTAGTGGGGTAACGATTGGATATTTACCAGAAGAAAGAGGTTTATATACAAAAAGTAGAGTAATAGACCAGTTGCGATATTTTGGTAGATTAGAAGGCATGACGAAGAAAGAAGTAGATCTTGCTATTGATCACTGGTTAGATCGATTAGCAATACCGGAATATAAATTTAAAACGGCAGGAGAGCTTTCAAAAGGAAATCAGCAAAAAATCCAATTAATTGCTGCTCTTCTTCATAATCCTGAACTTCTCATTTTAGATGAACCATTCAGTGGATTGGATCCAGTTAATGCTGGGATGTTAGCTAGCATTATTGAAGAACAAGTACAGAGCGGAAAGACAATTATTTTATCTAGTCATCGTATGGAACAAGTAGAGGCTTTTTGCCAACATGTATGTATTTTGAAAAAGGGCGAAGCAGTCGTAAAAGGCCAGTTAAGTGATATTAAAAAAGAGTACGGTTTCCGCAATTTAACGATTGAAGATACAGAAGAGAATGTGAGGGGATTAAAAGCTATTCATGTATCGTATGAAAAACAACAAGGCCTTCTTTATGTGCAAGTACAAGATGATGCAGAAGCTCTAAAGATTTTACACCAGTTGCAAGAACAAGGTGTTACCTTACGACAATTTAAAATGTTAGAGCCGACGTTAAACGAAATCTTTGTAGAGAGGGCGAAATAACGATGCGTAAATTTTCTCACGTATTTTCATTTTATTTCAGGGAAGCATTTTTATCTAAAAAATCATTAATTACGAGTGCGATTTTATTTCTAGTTGTGTTTGGGCTTTTTGCATTTAATCATTTCACTGCTGATAACGATAAAGGAAAAGATAAAATTGCTGTAGTAACGGAAAGTGATACTTATAAAGTGCAAGAAAGTGATGTAACAAAGTTACTTCCGTCTGCTAAAGTAACTGTAGAAAATAAGGATAAATTTAAGGCGTTACGTAAGCAAGTGGAAGATGGGGATTTAGACGGTCTATTCCGTATTACAGAAAAGAATGGTATTCCAGAAGTGACGTATATGTATAGTGGTTTTCCGAGCCAATCAACGGCTACACTTATGGCAAGTTATTTAAAAGAACAGTATACAGCGGTAATGATTGAAAAAAATAATGTATCTGCCGAAGTAGCAAAACAGTTACAGATGGAAATCCCGTTAAAGCAAGAGGCAGTAAAAGATCATGCTTCTTCCTTTGGAATTGGTTATGTTTTCTCGTTTGCTTTATATATGTTTATTATTATCTTTGGTGGTGCAATTGGAACTACGGTAGCATCTGAAAAATCATCTCGCGTTATGGAGTTAATGCTTCCGAAAGTAAAACCATTAACAATGCTACATGCTAAAATTTTAGCAATTGTTTCTAGTGCTTTACTATTACTTATTACTGCTTCCTTCGGTTTTATTGTACCGTATTTATTAGGGTGGGTAGATTTAGATAACGCATCTTTAATAGGGCTCACACTAGACTTTTCTAAATTGGATGCTGTAGTGATTAGTATGTTCTTTGTATATTTTGTCACGGGCTACTTACTATATGCGATGCTATATGCAGCGGTTGGGGCTGTTGTATCAAAAATTGAGGATGTGCAATCTCTTTCGTTCCCAATTACAATGCTAGGTATGGCAGCATTTTTTATTAGTCTTAAATCATTATTTGATCCAAATAGTACATTAGCTGTAGTTAGTTCATATATTCCATTCTTTACACCTATGGTTACCTTTTCAAGACTTGTAGCTGGTGAGGCGGGAGTTGTAGAGGTATGTGTAACGTTATTAATTTTATTGGTGACTATCGTTATTGTTAATATGATTACAAGCCGTATTTACGTAAACGGCGTAATGAATTACTCAGACAAAGTGAAATTTAAAGATTTAGCGAAATTCATAAAGCGTCAATAATGAGAGAAAAGCATGATTTCCTATTGAAATCATGCTTTTTCTTTATGTATAAATTAAAAATAGTATATAATAATAAGAGTCGTCTTTTAATAGAATGAATGCAAAGGAGGGTGTGCAGATGGGAATTAGTAGTCGTTTTACAGTAGGTGTGCATATGTTAACGTTACTTGCGATAGATCGAAACTCTCGCTGTACCTCTGAATGGATTGCTGGTAGTGTGAATACAAATCCGGTTGTGATTCGTCGCATTACAGGAATGTTGAAGAGAGCAGGACTTGTTGATGTACAAGCTGGTAAAGGTGGTACGACACTTGCTCGTGATTTAGAAGAAATTACATTACTTGATGTATATAAAGCAGTGGAAGTTGTAGAAGAAGGACAGCTATTTTCCTTCCATGAAAATCCCAACATTGAATGTCCAGTAGGAGCTAATATTCAATCGGTATTAGAAATTATTTTAATGCAAGCGCAAGAAGCGATGGAAAACGTACTTGCAAATGTAACGGTAGATCAATTAGTTACAAACTTAAAGTCTAAAATGAAAGAGTAAAAAGCGAGCATCCTCATAATGAGGGCTCGCCTTTTTTCATTCAGAAATATTGAAAATTCTATTTTTCAGTATTTAAAATAAATTTACCTACGATAGCTGCTACGATACCACCAAGAATTGGTGCAACGATGAATACCCATAGTTGAGAAAGTGCTTCTCCGCCAGCAAATAAAGCTGGTGCGATACTACGAGCAGGGTTAACGGAAGTTCCTGTTAACGGAATACCTAATAAGTGAACTAAAACTAATGTGAAACCAATTACTAATCCCGCTAGAGAAGAGCTTCCTTTTTTACCTGTTACAGCAACGATAACTAATACGAATACGAAAGTTAAAATAAATTCAACTAGAAATGCTCCAGATAAACCAAGAGTTCCAAAACCATTTTGTCCTAAATTATCTAAAGGTGTTTTAGCAGATTGTAAAATTGTCACCAATGTTGCAGTTCCTAATAAACCACCTAAAACTTGAGCTAATACATAATAACAAAGTTCCATAGCGTTCATTCTTTTGTTGATGAACATAGCTACTGATACCGCTGGGTTAATGTGACATCCAGAAATTGTTCCGATGCTATATGCCATAGCCACAATAGATAGACCGAAAGCCATAGCGATTCCTAATGTTCCAATTCCTTCAATTCCGCCGCCAATGACAGCTACTCCAGTTCCGAATAATACAAGTACAAATGTACCAATAAACTCAGCGATTGCTTTTTTTAACATAATTTACCTCCTATTATTGCGCATGAAACGTATTATAACATAGGTTTTAGTATAATCAGCTAATGAAATACTATTCTGATAAGGCGAAATAGGGGGACAATAAAAAAGAGTATGGTTCTATAACAAAGAACCATACTCTTTTTTTATGCTGTTTTTTTCTGTTTAACGATTGGAACAGATCGATTTAAAATGCTATTTGCAACCATTCCCAACATAATAATAATCATTCCAAGTAGGGAAATCCCACCAGGAAATGAACCATTCAAGAAAACAATTTCGCCAAGCACGGTAAAGACCATCGTTCCAGCTTGCGTTGCTTCAACAGCTCCAAGTAGAGCGAGGTTATCTTTTGCTAGGTCAGTAGCAAAGAAAAATGTCATCGTTGCAATCACGCCGGAACATAATGCTAACAAAAACCCTTGCAGCATTTGGTTTGAGGTTGGAATTCCAGTAGTAGAAAATCCATATATGCCAAGTAAAATAGTAATAGGGAGGCTTCCGATTGCCATTCCTAATACACGTTGGAACGTATCAAGACGCCCGCCAACAAGTTCCATCATTTTTCGGTTACCGAATGGATATAAGAAAGCAGCTAACACGACAGGTAAAAAGCCTGAAATAAACTGAGTCATTGTAATATGACCTGCTGCAGTCGCTTGCATACAAATTACACCAAGTAAAATAAATAATGCAACATATAAACTACGAAGTGGGATTTTCCCGCGTACAAGTTTTGTACCTGATTTTGTTTCTATTTTAACGAAAAATAATGGTGATAGTAGTAGACCTGCTAAGATCGTAACTTGCCAAGTTCCAGCAACGAGCCACGCTGGAGAAAAGACAGCTGCAAAACTTAATAAGGAATAGAAACCAATACCTGCAACGGAACCCCATCCGATCCACGCCAATGGATGTTTCTTTAATTCTTCCCATAACCCCCTTAAGTTTTTGCGAAATAAAACGATAAGGAATAAAATAGGGAGAGCAAATAAAAAACGGAAGGAAGCTGTCCAAGCCCAGCTCGTTCCAGATACATTCATCGCTCGATTAATAATAAAGGTTGCGGAAAAAAAGGCTGATGATAAAAGGCCTAATAAAATTGCGCGCATGAAGTATAGCACTCCTTTCGGAATTTGATGATTATGTATAGTATAATATACTTAAAAATGATAAAAGTAAACTATTTTATACTTTAAGGTGGTTTTATAGATGAAAGAACATGAAGATATGCAAACGAAAGAAGTCATTCAGCAAGTAGGTCAGCTATTAAGACAAATTCGAAATGAACAAAAATTAAGTTTAGAAGAATTAGCCCAAAAAACAGGAGTTAGTAAATTAACATTAGGAAAGATTGAAAGAGGCGAAACGAACCCAACGTTAGCTGTCATTTGGAAAATAACGAAAGGGTTATCGATTCCTTTATCGAGATTGATGGTTGTTGGAGAACCTGTAGCTGTTGCGCGCTGCGGAGAAGGATTTGCAGTAGATGTAGGACAAACATGGCATTTAGAAACGATGTTCCGTTATACGAAAGAAACGGGGATGGAAATGCACCGTGCTTGTTTAAGATCGAATAGTATATATGAACCAGAAGCTCATCATGAAGGTGCTATTGAGCTTGTAACGGTAATGAAAGGGAAAGTATCTATTCAAGTTGAGAATGATGTATACGAATTAAATGAGTTTGACTCTATTCAATTTGAAGCGAACAAGAAACATAGTTATAGAAATGAAGAAGATGAAGTAGCAGTATTACATTTAACGATGAAATATTCTTCATGAAAAAATCCCCTATAGAAAAATCTATAGGGGATTTTTTTATACGCTGTGCTTAAATATATGAAAGAATGTTATTAGTAAGAGCGTGGCATGAGTAATAAACAAATAAAATAAACTAAAAAACCCGTCCCAAAACATAAAACAGCAATGACCCAAAGTATGCGAATGAGTGTAGAGCTAATATCAAAATATTCTCCTAAACCACCACATATACCGAATAGCATTTTATCAGTTTCGGATTTACACAATCTTTTTGACATCTTCTAATCCACTCCTTTTTATCTCGCTTTAACGGGCAGTAAGACCTCCACCTAAAAATTCAGCGAAAGCAAAGAAGTTAGGTGGGGATTAACTGCCCGTTAAAGCCCGATTGGTTTAACTAATGATCAGTGGGGGGGAGGAACACCCCCCGCTGATCAAAGTTTCACTTTATAGCAAACTATATACTTCTATTCTATATGGAAATTTATGAGAAGACTATGTGGTTGTATTACATTTTTTTTAGGGAATAGTCGTAATAATTGTCTTAATTTTCAGTGGATATTAAACTTATAGTGATGAGGTGATTTCTAATAAAGGGTGGGGGAATAGAGAGATGACAGTATATTGGTTAACTAATGTAATGCTTGAATCGGGATATACATATGAAGAGGGGAGAATTTCCCAAACAGAAACAGAGTTATGTAGTTTACTCATTGAAGATGGACGAATTAAAAGAATGATAGCAGGGGCTGTTCAAGAGGAAGGGGTACTCATTCTTGATGCCAATCGTTTATTGATTTTGCCCGCTTTCGAAGAGATGCATATTCATATTGATAAGACGTATTATAGTGGCCCTTGGAAAGCTTGTATGCCAGCAGAGAATATTCTTACACGTTTTCATGAAGAAGAAAAAATTCTGCCGAAGCAATTAGCAACTGCTCAAGATAGAGCGGAAAATATGCTAGCGTTATTGCTTCGAAATGGTGCAACGAATATTAGAACGCATTGTAATGTTGATCCGATTATTGGACTTGGTAATTTGGAGGCGACGTTAGCCGCGTTGGAAACATATAAAAATCAGGTTTCTGGTAGAATCGTTGCTTTTCCGCAACATGGATTATTGCGCAGTAATTCTGTACAACTTGTGAAAGATGCGATGCGTATGGGGGCGCATCTAGTCGGCGGAGTGGATCCAGCTACAGTGGATAATGATATTGAAAAATCATTACATACAATTATGGATATTGCAGTAGAATTTAATGCGGATGTTGATATTCATCTGCACGATGCAAATAATCTTGGAACGTTTACAATGAAGAGATTGGCTAGTCTAACAGAAGAAGCGGGGTGGCAAGGTCGCGTCACAATTAGTCATGCGCTTGGACTTGGTGGTGTTGCGGATAAAGAAGCTGAAGAAGTGGCAGAAAGACTAGCTGCTTTAAACATTGATATTACTTCAACGGTGCCAATTGGGAAACAAGTAATCCCGATTCCGTTATTAGATAAAAAAGGTGTGAAAGTTTCATTAGGAAATGATAGTATTACAGATCATTGGTCACCGTTTGGGACAGGTGATATGCTGCAAAAGGCAAATCGATTAGCAGAGCGTTTCGGATGGAGTGACGAAAGGTCTTTAGGAAAAGCCCTTCGCTTTATTACGGGTGGAAAAGAAACGTTAAACAATGAAGGGAAGCGAGCATGGCCGAATGTAGGAGATGAAGCGAGTTTTGTTTTGACGAATGCAACATGTACTGCTGAAGCGGTAGCGCGTCAAACAGAGAAGCGTTTAGTCGTGCATAAAGGAAATATTGTTGTTGGAAGTTTAAATGAGGTGGAATTAAATAATCTTGTGTAAAAGAATCGTTTGAATGTTTTGAGGAGGGTTCTAATTGTGAGTGTAGAACTCTTCTTTTTTATGCTTACAATATATTTCTTATAAGGAAGTTAGAAGGGATGAAGAATTTGGACAATCAACATAACCAAAATCATATTATGGGAACTTTGCAATGGTTTATATTTTTATTAGCGAATTCAATCGCACTACCAATTGTCGTTGGCGGATTATTTCATCTTACGACGGAAGAAATATTTTATTTAATGCAGCGCACATTTTTTGTAGTTGGTATATCTTCTTTTTTACAAGGGTGGCTTGGACATAGACTACCAATTGCGGATGGACCAGCTGGATCTTGGGTTGGAGTATTTACCGTGCTTGCTTATGCAACTGTCGGGCAAGATCAATTACATAGTACGTTGCAAATTTTAGAATTAGGCATGATAATTTCCGGTTTTGTTTTAGTAGGATTAGGAGTCACTGGTTTTATCGGACGTATTTTATTTTTATTTACGCCTCTTGTGACAGGGACGTTTTTACTTTTATTATGTTTACAATTAAGCGGTGTATTTTTAAAAGGGATGCTAGGAATTACTGCTACTGTTTCTCAAATTGATGGATTTACAGCATTAATTGCGTTTAGTATATTTTTGTTCGTTATTATACTATCTAATTTTGGAAAAGGTTTTGTCAAAAGTTACGCAGTTTTAATAGGATTAATTAGCGGGTGGATTCTTTTTCTCATTGCAGGAAAAGTGACGATTCCATCTCAAGTAACTCATTTTGTGCAACTTCCGCATATATTTGCTTGGGGACTTCCAAAATGGAATACAGGTATGGCTGTATCAAGTTTCGTTATGGTATGTATTTTAGTTTCAAATACAGTGGCAGCTATTATAGCGATTAATCAAGCTACCATTCAAAAAGGGACTATTGAACAGAAGCAGTTGAAGAATGGTACCTGGGTTGGTGGGGTTTCGCATATCATTTCTTCTGTATTTTCAACTGTAGGTGTCGTGCCGTTACCAGCAACGGCAGGATTTATACGTTTAACGAAACAAAAGTATATACGATCGTTCTTACTGGCATGTATGTTACTAGTCGTAATGTCGCTGTTTCCGAGTATTATTCGTTACTTAGCATCTTTACCATCCGCGGTCGCCTCTGCGGTTTTACTGGCTTCGTTCGTACAGCTAATTGGAATTGGATTTTATAATATAAAACAAGTGCCAATGAGCGAAAGGAATGTAACGATTTTAGGAGTTGCTGTATTATTTGGAAGCGGTGTTATGTTTTTACCGTCTGGAGCACTCCAATCTTTGCCTTCTGTTATGCAATATATATTCGGAAATGGCTTGTTCGTAGGTACAGTTGTTAGCATATTACTAGAACAAATGTGGCGTATTGAAAAGTGAGTGGATACAAAGAGTATCTGCACTGTATAAAAGTCTAAAATAACATGTGAAATAAAGCCCATTTTCATTCACCACCTGCACATTTCGTTCATACAATATCTTGACTAAATAAACACCCAACTTACACATACACGGCTCTGGCTTAAGCAAGGAGGGTTATACCAGTTGAAGGAAAAAGCGTATCAATCTAAACCGTTACTCACAAAGAGAGAAAGAGAAGTATTTGAATTACTGGTTCAAGATAAAACAACGAAGGAAATTGCAGGTGAACTTTTTATCAGTGAAAAAACAGTACGCAATCACATATCAAACGCAATGCAAAAGCTAGGAGTTAAAGGACGTTCACAAGCAGTTGTTGAGCTTCTTCGCATGGGAGAGCTCGAACTATAAAAAGAAAGCCGACTTTTATACGAGGAGTCGGCTATTTTTCTGTTTGCATTTGAAATGGAGAAGGTATCTCAGACTCTAGAAGAGAAGAGATGTTTAATAAAGGAAGGATTCTTTATTACGCGGTTTTGTGAAAACTTATCTGGCAGTACATATTTAGAATTGGAAAAAAATCAGGTACCATATAATGAGTTCGGTAAAATGTTTGAAAAAGCGTTGAAAATAACAATTTTATAACGTGATAAGGTATTCAAGATAGATATCATTATCATTCGTGAATAAGAAGGTGCAAATATGAAATTGTATTTTAAGGATATGGAGATAGGTGAAATTAAAGATGTTTTTGGAGATATGCCATGGATGTATGGAACAATTCGTTTATACGAGAATAGTAAACCGCTCCAAAAATATTTTCGTGAAATGGTAGACGAAGATAGTGTATTTGATTTTGAAAGCATAGACCCTGAATTTTTAGATGAAGACAATTGGTCTATTTTTGATGAGGGTGATCGGCGGCATTTAGGGATTGATATACCTGCTATTCATATGGAGGAAGCAACGGTTGCGTGGCGTTGGAGATAAGAACTATAGCATGCGTATGTAGTAGGTTGAGTTTCTTGGTATGCTCAAGTGATAAGGAAGAAAGCCAACTTTTATACAAGGAGTTGGCTATTTTTCTGTCCGTTTCATGTGCTATAAGAATGATAAGAACACTCCATACATAAATAGGTAGTAAGGAGGGGATATGTTGAAAAGGGTATTGTTAGTTTCAACAAGTGCACATGATATGAATGGACACCCGACTGGTTTGTGGCTTGAAGAGCTCGCAGCTCCTTATAATTTATTTGAAAAAGCTAAGTTTGATGTTGATATGGTGTCGATAAAGGGCGGTAGAGTACCTATTGATAGAGTGTCTATTCCGAATGGTATACCTCGTGAATTTAAGCGTGTCGCTTCTTTATTGCAAAATACGAAGTCAATTTCAATTGTTCATTTTTCGGATTATGATGCGGTTTTATTTGGTGGTGGGCACGGGGCGATTGTAGATTTTCCGGGTAATCCATATGTAGCAAATTTGATTGAGAATATGTACAATAATAACCGGATTGTAGCGGCTGTTTGTCACGGAGTAAGCTCCTTAGTCGGTGTGAAGAATAAGGATGGATCGTTTTTTAGTGCGGGTAAGCGTATAACAGGTTATACAAATGCTGAAGAAAAAGCTGTACATTTAGAAAAGCGAGTTCCTTTTTTATTAGAAAGTAAATTGAAAGAAGAAGGAGCTTTGTTTTATGTTGCTCCTAATTTTACGCCACACGTGGTAGTAGATGGGCGTTTGATTACAGGGCAAAATCCGCAGTCTAGTGTGGAAATAGGGAAAGCTATAAGAAGAGCTGTAAATAAATTATAGAAAAATGCTCGCTACTAATACAGGTAGTGGGCATTTTTTCTATAGTGTAAATGGAGAATCCTCTTAAACTAAAAAGATATATTAAGTATAATGACTTCATTTATAATTAATCGTGAATTTGCTATACTATTTTGTATGGACAAAAGGGGAGGCTCTTTTAATGAGAAAAGTTGCGTGTGCAAACACTTATATTAATAAAATAAAGCCCGTTATTCGAAAAACGAGTTTTAGCCAATTGAAAATAGATGAAATTGCGAAATATATGGATATTAGTAAGGCCACTTTATATAAACGTTTTTCTTCGAAAGATGAGATTATTGAAGCGGTGGTAGAAGATTTTATGAACTACCTTCTTGAAGGTGATGCGGATAATCAAGATGAAAGTATGTCTTTTGCAGAACGTTTCCAAAAGACGTTTATCCACTCTTTAAAATGTGTGACATATATTTCTGATGTTTTTTTACAAGATTTGAAAGAGGCATATCCGCACTTATCTGATCAGCTAGTCGCTGCACAACAAAATCGTAATCAGAATTTACAAATGTTTTTTGAAGCGGGTATGGAACAGGGCTACTTTAATAAAATGAACGCACAATTATTTATGGTACAAGATGATGTGATGTTAAGACGTATTATAGAACATTCTTTTTGTATTCAGTACGATATTACGTTAAAGAAAGCGATACTGGATTTTTATCAATTAAAGAAGTATCAACTTTTTAAACCAGAGTATATAGAAGCAATTGATGATTCTGAAATTGAAAAAGATGTTATTGCTATTTTGCAAATGATTTCATAAAAAAAGCAGGTTTTCCTATACTAATGGAAACCTGCTTTTTTTATATGTTATTTTTTCACGTGTTGTAATACTAATTCAGCTACTGGACCACCTGAAGCTGGGTTTTGACCAGTGATAACACGATTATCTTCTACAGCATAAGCTTCCCAAGGCTGCGCAGCTTTTTGGTAAAGTCCTCCATTTTTAATGAGTTCATCTTCTGTTAAAAATGGAACAAATTGATCCAATTCAGCTAGTATTTCTTCTTCATTTGAGAATCCTGTTACTTTTTTACCGCTAATTAAACGTTCTCCGTTACTTAATGTGATGTGAAATAAACCAGCAGCTCCGTGGCAAACAGAAGAAACAATTCCTCCATTTTCATAAATGTTGCGGCTAATCATTTGAAGTTCTTTATTTTTTGGGAAGTCCCAAATTACACCGTGACCGCCTGCGTAATAAATAACAGCGTAGTCTTCTGGATTCACTTCACTCGGTTTCATTGTAGAACCGAGACGATTCATAAATTCTTTCTTTTGATACCATTCCCAATCGATGCTCTCCGCCATTGCTAAACTATGCGGATCAAATGGCGTATAACCACCTTGTGGGCTGACATAATCTACTTCGTAACCAGCTTCTTCAACTTTTTTAACGAAATGGACAGCTTCACCAAGCCAAAGCCCAGTAGCTCGATTTAAATTTGGATATTTTTCTACGCTTGTTAATACAACTAACATTTTTTTCTTCATCATAATCCTCCTGTAACGTTTCTTCTATATAAAAGTTCTTTATTTGCTTAATTTTATTAAGTTAGAAATTGCAAATTTGAATAACCATGTCAGTCCTCCTTATAGCGGATTCGAAATTAGTGTATAACAATTTTTATACAAAGTAAACTAAAAAAGCTAAATTAGTTTACTTTGTATATTTTTCGTTGACAAACTGTAATGCTGAAACTATGATAGTTCCATGAATGTCGAACAACATACATGTTACGTTTCGAATTCAGTTCGTCGCGCGATAAATTTATACATTTGATGAAGTTGTTTAGTGGTGATAGAGGAGCTAAACAAATTTATTTTTCATTTACAATTACTACAATCAGGAGAGGTGTTACACATGGGGAAAGATATAAGTAATCATTCAAAATGGTTTGTTTTCACATTATGTTTTATCGTTTTATTAGGACCGATGAATGCGGTGTTATTTAATGTAGCGTTAGAGGATATTGCTCATGATTTATCCATTAGTCAATCGAAAGTAAGTTGGGTTGTAGTAGGTTATTCCTTAGTTGTCGGTATTGGTTCGATGATATATGGGAAACTGGCGGATCGTTACAGTGTAAAAAAATTATTAATTATTTCCATTATCATATTTGTAGTTGGTTCTATTATTGGGTTTGTAAATCAATCTTATGCGATTGTCATTTTTGCAAGATTAGTGCAAGCGGGCGGTGGAGCTGCATTTATTGCGCTTAGTATGATTGCAGTTGCAAAATTAGTTGCTCCTGCTGAAAAACCAGGTGCGTTAGCGATGATTAGTTCTTCTATTGCATTAGCGGTTGGTATCGGCCCTTTAGTTGGTGGTGCAATTACAAATACGTTAGGGTGGCCGTATTTATTTTTATTTATGGTTATTTCAGTGGTTGGGATTTTCTTGCTTATCAAATTTATGCCGGAAGAAGCGCAGTATACGGAAGAAGCGTTTCATTTTGATTACATTGGAGCGGTGTTGTTATTTGTATTCATTACGACAGTTTTATTAGGTGTAAATATTAATAGTTGGCTATTTGTGTTATCTGTTGTTTTCTTATTTTTATTCACGGTTCGTATGAAGAACGCAGAGCATCCATTTATTGATATCGAGTTGTTTACGAACAAACCATTTCTGCGCTTAATAACAGTCGGTTTCATCATTAATGTGGCGTTATGTGCTAGTTTGTTACTATTACCGCTGTTGTTAGGAAGAGAGTATGGATTATCTCCATTTGTTATTGGAATTACGCTATTTATTGCCTCTCTCTTTGGTATTGCGTCAAGTTTTATTACAGGGAAAATTGTCCCTTCATTTGGGAATGTGAATATGATTTATGTAGCGTCTGTTGTTATGATAGTGGGCTTTTTAATTTTAGGACTTATTCCAAGCGGAAGTTTACTTTATATTGTATTAGCGGTTGTTTTTACGTTTATAAGTTATTCAGCAATTCAAGTTTCATTAAATACATTTATACCGAAAACATTGAATCCTTCTAAAGTTGGAGTTGGCCTTGGATTGTATAATTTAATTAACTTTTTCGGTATGGCATTCGGACCAGCTGTAGCAAGCAAAATTATGGAGTCTACAAATAGTTATCGTTTGAATTTTATTTTAATCGTCGTTTTAATTTTTGCTCATTTCTTCTTATTAATAGGAATGTCTTCTATTCAGAGAAAAGTGGTGTAATGAATACGTATTTTATATAGAAGAAACCGACTTTCAAATAGAGGGTCGGTTATTTTTCTGTCTTGCAAATTACGAAAAAAAGGAGCAAAATAAATAAGGTCCTAGTCTATACAGGTACAAATAAAAAAATCATACAGGAGCATTTTAAGTAAGCGGATTTAAAGTGCGTACAATATACTGATAAACATAAAATAAGATGATGAATGAGAAAACGGGTGATGAAGTTGAATAGAGCAATCGGTGTTATCGATTCAGGAGTTGGCGGTTTAACAGTAGCGAAGGAATTAATTCGTCAGTTGCCGAAAGAACGTATTATATATTTAGGAGATACAGCACGTTGTCCGTATGGTCCACGTTCTCGAGAAGAAGTGCGTCAATTCACGTGGGAAATGACGGAGCATTTACTAGATTTAAATATCAAAATGTTAGTTATTGCGTGTAATACAGCAACTGCGGTTGTATTAGAAGAAATGCAGAAACAATTACCGATCCCAGTCGTAGGAGTTATCCATCCAGGGTCACGTACAGCTTTAAAAGTGACAAATACGTACCATGTTGGGATTATTGGAACGATTGGAACGGTGAAAAGCGGTGCGTATGAAGAGGCGTTAAAGTCTATTAATAACCGTGTTATGGTAGAAAGTTTAGCGTGTCCGCCTTTCGTTGAACTTGTAGAGAGTGGGAATTTCGAAAGTGAAATGGCGTATGAAGTTGTGAGGAAAACGTTACAACCGCTGAAAAGAACTGATATTGATACGCTTATTTTAGGTTGTACACATTATCCGATTTTAGGCCCAGTTATTAAAAAGGTAATGGGAGATAAAGTGCAATTAATTAGTTCGGGTGATGAAACAGCGCGAGAAGTAAGTACGATTTTATATCACAGTAAAATGTTAAATGAGGGAGAAGAACAAAGTGATCATCTCTTCTTAACAACTGGAAAAATAGGTCTATTTAAAGAAATTGCATCGAAATGGTTCGGTCAACCGATTGAAAATGTGAAGCATATCAATTTAGAAACAAAATAATAGTAGACTTATAGAAGTGAACTCCTGAGAAATCAGGAGTTTTTGTTTATAAGAAGCAAGGTATGTTCTAAAACGTAAAACAGCTCGTATACATAATAGTACAAACTTAGATTTTAGGGGGGAATGGCATGCCTAAATCCACTTTTAAATGGGTTGTTGGTGCTACTGTGAGCGCTGTTTTACTAACAGGGTGTGGCTTTATAAATCAGGAGAAAGCAACGGAACAAATTGATCCACCAAAACAAGTTACGTACACAGAGGGTGGAAAGAAAGAAGTAGCTAAGAAAGATAAGCAAGGACAAACGGTGAATAGAGAATTATACCTTGTTGATAAAAACGGTTATGTTGTACCGCAAACGTTAGCTATACCTACTCCGAAAGCAAATGAGGTCATTCAGCAAACGTTAGAGTACCTTGTGAAAGATGGGCCAGTAACGAATTTATTACCGAATGGGTTCCGTGCAGTCATTCCAGCAAATACATCGATGACTTTAAATTTGAAAAAAGATGGGACGGCAGTCATTGATTTCTCAAAAGAAATGAAAAACTATGCAAAAGAAGAAGAGCGTCAAATTGTTGAGTCAATAGCGTGGACGTTGACGCAATTTAAAGAAATAAAACAAGTGCAGTTCCAAATAAATGGTGAGAAATTGGCGAAGATGCCTGTTGGTGGTACACCGCTTGGTGAAGGGGTGAGCCGTGCTAATGGTATCAACTTCGATGATGAACAAGTAGCTGATGTAACAAATACAAAACCAGTTACACTTTATTTTATGGCGCAAAATAATAATAAACAGCAATACTACGTACCCGTAACACGCCGCGTTGTAGAAGGAAAAGAAAATGATTATGCAGCAATTATAGATGAACTTGTAAAAGGACCGATTCATCAGTCGCTTCTGAATGATTTTAATCCAGGAGTTAAGCTTATTACGAATCCGAAATTACAAGACGGAAATCTTACATTAAACTTTAATGAAAATATATTTATAAACCCAGATAAAAATATGGTTTCAAATTACGTATTGAAGTCGTTAGTTTTATCTTTAACAGAAAAGAAAGGCGTGAAAAGTGTTTCTATTGAAGTGAATGGTAAAGCAAATCTTATAGATGAAAAGGGCGGAAAGTTAATAAAACCTGTAGATCGTCCAGAAAACGTGAATACAGGTAGTTTTTAATCGTCAATAATTTGATATACTTAAGTGAGAAAGGGGAATTGCTTTTTGGGTTCCTCTTCTTTTATTGTATACATATCATACATTTAAATTTGGCTATACTAACAAATAGTTATGAGGAGGTTATTTTTATGCGAGTAGATGGTAGAGAGAAAACAGAATTACGCCATATACATATTCATACGAATTATTTAAAACATCCAGAGGGATCAGTGTTAATTGAAGTTGGAGATACAAAGGTGATTTGCTCAGCGACAATTGAAGAGCGTGTCCCACCGTTTATGCGTGGAGAAGGAAAGGGCTGGGTAACGGCTGAATATGCAATGATTCCACGTGCAACAGAGCAACGTACAATAAGGGAATCAAGTAAAGGGAAAGTAACAGGACGTACAATGGAAATCCAGCGTTTAATTGGAAGAGCATTACGTGCGGTAGTTGACTTAGAAGCACTTGGTGAGAGAACGGTTTGGATCGATTGCGATGTTATTCAAGCGGACGGTGGAACGAGAACTGCTTCTATTACAGGGGCATATGTAGCAATGGTATTAGCTTTCGAAAAGTTATTACAAGCAGAAAAAGTATCTAAAATTCCAGTGAAAGATTATTTAGCAGCAACGTCAGTAGGGATTGTTGAAGAACAAGGTGTTGTTTTAGATTTAAACTACGCAGAAGATTCTAAAGCAGACGTTGATATGAACGTAATTATGACTGGAAAAGGACAGTTTGTTGAAGTACAAGGAACTGGAGAAGAAGCGACGTTTAGCAGAGCACAGTTAAATGAATTGCTTGATGCTGCGGAACAAGGCATTTTCCAACTAATTGACATGCAAAAAGAAGCTTTAGGTGACATCGTATCTCATATAGAGTAGAGGTGGAAAATATGAAACAAGTTGTTGTAGCGACAAAAAATATGGGGAAAGTGCGTGAATTTGCTGAGTTATTTGAGCGATTTGATTTAGAAGTGAAATCATTACACGATTTTCCTCATATTGAAGAAGTCGAAGAAACTGGTGAAACATTTGAAGAAAATGCGATCTTAAAAGCGGACAGTTTGAGTAGACAGCTGAATGCGATCGTAATTGCGGATGATTCAGGCCTTATTGTAGATGCTTTAAACGGAAAACCAGGCGTGTATTCAGCTCGTTTTGCTGGGGAGCCGAAAGATGATCAAGCGAATATTGATAAAGTTTTGCAAGAATTAAATGAAGTAGCGTTTGAAAAACGTAAAGCTCGTTTCTACTGTGCATTAGCAGTGGCTTTCCCTGAAGGTGATAAAAAGCCTGTTATTGTAAATGGGACGTGTGAAGGATTTATTTTAGAACAGCGCCGCGGGGAAAACGGCTTTGGATATGATCCGATTTTTTATGTGGAAGAATATAAAAAAGCGATGGCGGAACTAAGTTCAGATGAGAAAAATGCCATTAGTCACCGCGGACGTGCTCTGCGTAAGTTAGAAGAAAAAATCCCTGAATGGTTTTTAGGAGAATAGGGGAGAGAGATTGATGAAAGCTTTAATGGTAAGCGATAGTCATAGCTCTGTGAAGGAATTGCAGCAGTTAAAAGAGAAATATGAAGGAAAAGTAGATGTCATGATTCATTGCGGTGATTCAGAGCTAACGCCTGCTCATGAAGAGCTGCAAGGTTTCCATGTTGTAAAAGGGAATTGTGATTATGCTAACTTTCAAGATGAAATTGTAACTGATGTAGATGGCATTCGTTTCGTAGTTGTGCACGGACATCGTCATAACGTGAAAATGACATTACAAACATTAGCGTACCGTGCAGAAGAGGTAGGGGCGCAAGTTGCATGCTTCGGACACTCGCACGTATTAGGTGCGGAATTAATCGACGGCGTTTTATTTATTAATCCAGGCAGTATTTTATTACCGCGTCAGCGTGTAGAAAAGACATTTGCTTTATTAGAAATGGATGAAAATCAAATGGAAGTTCGTTTTGAAACATTAGACGGACAACTAGTTGAACAAGCAGTTTTTAAAAGAGGATAAGAAAAATTATCCTCTTTTAAAAAAGGTGTTGACTTTATGTATGATTATACATATAATAAATATTGTCGATAGGGCAACAGCGCTAACGAAGAAAAATAAAATAACATATGCGGGTGTAGTTTAGTGGTAAAACAAGAGCCTTCCAAGCTCTGGTCGAGAGTTCGATTCTCTTCACCCGCTCCATGTCCCAGTAGCTCAGCCGGATAGAGCATACGCCTTCTAAGCGTACGGTCGGGAGTTCGAATCTCTCCTGGGACGCTAACAAAACCTTGCGGTGACGTCAAGATCCGCGATATATAAGCTCTCTGATTCGTCAGTTGAATCGTACAATGTGCGGTCGCTAACGAGTTAGGGGGCTTATTTTTTTTATGTCAAAAAGACGCGATTCCTTAACGATTAGCGAAGACTTAACGAATATTTTTAGCGATAGATTGAAAAGTGATCCACGGAAGAAAGAAATCGTAGAAAATCGTTATACGTTCAATTTAACAATCGACAAAGCGCTCGAGATAATTGTGCGTCAAATGAAAGCGACAGGCTTACGTGAGCGTACGATAGATGACTACTATTTACATGTTAATCACTTTATGAAGATAACAGATACGCAATACTTAGAAGAATTAAACGTTAATCATATTTACCAACTTCCTTAGTTGTTGTCGCTATTACAAGTTGATTAACACTATATAATACAGCTGGTATAAGTAAGGTGGCTATAATTGTAGTGAATACAGGTGCAAACTTGCCTATTGTCTCTATTGTTAGTCCATCAAACATTTTCGTTGTTCAATCCTTTCAAAGTTAAAGTTAGATAAAAAAGAACGCTGTCCTAAGAATAGGTAAGCGTCCTATGTTTTTAATAAATCAACCTGTATCACCATCAGCTAAACCTTGTATAATATGAATAGCTGTTTGAGTGTTAACTGAAGTATGTGTGCCTATCGTTACAATTGTAATCAATAGCATTCCTAATAATACTTTCTTCACTTTAACGCCTCCTTTTTAAAAATTTCTTTTTTAGCTTCATAACTTAAATAGAAATATTTACTTCCTTGTTCAAAGTTTCCTTCGTTATGAAATTGGACTGCTACTGCTTCCATGTATTCTTGAACATACTCCCATAATCTTTCGTTTTTAAAGTAGTTCATTCCTGCTAGCACAGCTTGTTCTAATTTTTCGGCAGTAACTTTTTTATTTATTTTTCTTAGAATTGTAAAGCGGTATTGATATTCTTGATTTCCTAATTCATTGCAGATAGTTAAACCTTTTTCAATGAGTTGAGACGCAATTTCTTCCTCACCTAGCTTGACGTGTTCCTTGGCTTTAACAAAAATAGCTTTATAATTATGAGGTTTCTTTTCAACAACTTCTGAAAGGTATCGAATTGCCGAAATAGAGAGATTTTGACTCGCATACATTAAGCCTAAATTATGACGAACTAGTAAGATTGCTTTCTCATTTTTTTGCTTTTGGAATGTGTTCATTGCAGTAACAAAGTATTCTTCAGCTAGTTCAAATTCTCTTAAATGCGTACAAGCTAATCCTAATAAATTATCGCAATAGGCTGTTTTTAATTCATAGCTTTCATGTTTAGAAAATATGTCCCTAGCTTTTGTACCGTGCTTAATGGCTAAAAGTGCTTGATAAATATGATAATGATATGTTGCTAAGTTATAATGAAATTCTGCTTTTTCAAGTTCATCAGGAATGTGTTTAAGTAAGATTTCTGCTTTATCATAATGTTCTTTAGCAAGGCTATAATTACCGATTGCGTTAGAATGAATAGCCTTATAAAAATGGTAGTAGTAAGATAAAAAGTTATCTGTGGGAATATTAAAAGATTCAATTTTATCAAAGCTATTTTTTGAAATACTTAAATTATCCACTAAATATTTATAACCGAAATCTAAAAGGTAATAGTAGAGTAACAATTTTGGGTCTGCTTCGTTAGTGTGAATAATAGAATTAATTTCTTCTTTTAAACAATGGGCATTATCTATATTACGTGAACGTATTTCTTGATACCATTCGTTAAGTAGTTTTGAAATTTGTTCATTCCCCTTTATTAGAACGTCCATGAAATCCCCTCCCTTTTTGAATATTCTTATAAATAATGATAGCAAGAATAGAATTTAATGGGAATTGAATTTCAATATTTCTCAACATTTGTGTAACAGTTTTATTTTCAATTATGTAACTAATTGCATTCATTCTCCCTGTTAGTAATTTCAAATATTTGGCACAGTGAAATAACCAGACATGGTATAATTTTCTTATAAAATACTGTATAAAGAAGGAGGGTCAATGCATGAGTTTAAATATGTATTTGGGAGAAGTACAAAGCCAAACTCATAGCATGAACGCTGTATGTTCCGCTACCATTCAAGGTATGGAACAAGCCATTCAGTCGATTGATGCTTTTACAAGCGATACTGTTCTACAAGGGCAAACTTACGATAGTGCAAAAGCATTCTTCGCAGAAACTTTTCGTCCTTTAGCACAAGGAATCATTTATTTATGTGAAGAATTAATCCGTCAGAATGATGCCTTTCCAAATCAATTTCAATCACAAGTCGCTTCCACAGATGTAGTTGAACAAGAACTGTTAGAACAAATTCGAGAGATTGACCGAATGATAGCAAGTACAGAAGCACTCAATCAAGCTATGCCAATCTCGGGCATGGACGCTATGGTAAATCTTTTTATTGAGATGCGGCGTAAAATTCAGGAAAAATTAGAACATCTATATGAATTTAATCGAACGTCTAGTAATAATTACGCAACAGCACTTCAACTAGCCGCTAGTATTGCAACAGGTCTTGCAGAAGTACAAAGTGGAAAAGGATTTAGTCCTGCAAGTGGTACATTTAGTACGAAAGAATTAAATATGGAGTGGGCGGCTTCTATTCAAGCGATTGCAGAAGATAGGAATCGTCAGGCTGATAATTCAATTGAAGAAGGTGCAATGTGTGGCAGACCAAAATCTGATTTAGAGAAAGCTTGGGATGGTCTTTATGATGGTGCAGGAAAAGGTGTTGGAGATGCTTGGGAAGGATTTAAAGCGTTAGGTGACGGTGAAACATGGTCAGACATGTGGGATGCAGTTGTCAATTATGATGAGACTCTTCCTGCTATGTGGAACGCTTTCTCAGATTCTTTTATGAATGACGTTTGGCATGGCGATGTCGAAAGTGGGTTCCGCTGGGGTTCTTATTTAGTAACATCAGTCGGTCTAGGGTTACTTGGTGGGAAAGGTCTTGATAAGGCTTCTAAACTTGCTAGAGGAGCAAACATGTACAAAGTAACTGAAGCTTTTCCGCCACGTTTACAACCTGCTTTTGCAGGTGGTGGTTTAACTGGCGAAGCTATACTTAGTACATTGCCATCATCAGGACACTGGGGAAATTATTTAAGTAGCTATTTCATGTTTGCTAGACCTTCATGGAGAGAGTCTGAAAATGAGATTGGTGGGATACATCCTGATTATGATGACCAAGTTGCTTTTAAGGATGGAGAGGTAGTTTCTAAATACACAAAAGGTAGTACTAGACCTGATTTTTATATAGAGGGTCATAGTATAGAAGTGAAAAATTATGACTTGTCCACTAAATCAAGGAGAACTAATTTAGTAAATACAATTGTTAAACAAGTAAATGATAGAGCCATTCACTTGCCTGAAGGCACAAAGCAAACTATCATTATAGATACAAGAGGACAAACTGTTTCTAGTGACATTCTGAGGGAAATTAGAGCAGAAATACATAAAAAAGCTAATACATTACCTGAAATAAAATTTATTAAAAAGGACTGATGAAAATGGCAGTTGGATTTTCTGTAGACATATTTTTCTATGAGGCAGGACACCCTGACTTTTTACACAGCTTTTTCTCAACAATCTCATATCACACTGAACCTGAGGGATGGGGAACTAAATATCCTCTACTAATGAAAGACTTATATTTTGATAAACTAAAGTGGCAAGATGTCCCTGAGGCTTTAAAAAATGTAGAAGAAATCAGAGAAACATTAAGTAAAATACCTCCATCAGAGGTAATATGGGACATTGAGGACTTAACTAAAAGACCACCTTGGGGAGATAAAATTCCTTCTAAAATAACTAACTTAGCAAACTACCATTCTATTCAAGGGAAAGACTTTCTTACTTTGTTAAAAAATGCCCTAAAGGAGTCGGAGGATTGCAAATCAGATGTAAAAGTTGAGAAGTTAGGTAAATAATTTCCTTAAACAACAAGGTAGAATTTTAACAAATAGTCAGTTGACCGAAATAATGAACTATTCAACAAACGGATTATACTGATGTTTATATATAGGTTAAGGACGGATCGAGAGTTCGAATCTCTCCTGGGACGCTAAAAAAACCTTGTTATCTTTTGATAACAAGGTTTTTTGTTTGTCTACAAATTAATGTATGTGCAAGAAGTTTAAAAATATTATAACGGGATATATGATAATGAGTATATGTAACAGATTAAAGTGCATTAAAAAAGAGCGCCGTTTATGCGGCCTGTTCCTCATATTTAATTTAAAGAATCAATAGGCTTATGATGGAACTCAAATCCACATCCGTATTTTCCTAATTTTTCACTTAGAATGTTATAAAACTTTTTACCATTCTAGTGCGATTGAGTATCCGTTATCGGAACTTATCCCCGGCAATGTGTTACAATTAATAGAAGCGAAAAACGAGAATCTCCAATTGACTGGACGTGTGATTGGCTGGACAGTTTAAGCAGGTTGTATAAAAAAGGGAGATGGCGAAAAGATGGCGAAATCTAAAGAGAATGATTTAACGGAGAAATTGGCAGAAGGTCACCGAAAATATGGTGACGGCAACTTTACAGTACAGAACATCGGTGATGAAACTAACCCAAATTGGACTGTTGTAAAAAATGTGAGGAAGGGATCGGCAGGCATTCGCGAAGGAGAAGATATATTAAGACTGCGATCCAAATATATAAAATAGTACGGAAATGGGCGGAGCGGGAGTTCGAATCTTTCTTGGGACGCTAAGAAACCCTTGTTATCTTTTGATAACAAGGGTTTTTGTTTAGTTATTAATAAATTTTTCAAAAACAAAACCGTAATCTTTCACGTTATATTGTTTCTTTGTATCAACGAGCCAGTTAAAGGCGATCTCGTTCATTTCTTTAAATTGCTCTGCTAAATTTACTTGTGCGTTTGAAATGCGGCTAAAAGCATTAGATGCCATATCTAGACTTTTATGTGCATACTGCAATGTAATATCGTTGTCGTATGAGATTTCTTCAATTTTAAGTAAAGCTTTATATAAATCTTTTAATTCTTCAATATGTTTTTTGTGAACATCAATTGAATAATGCTCATCGCCCATTTGAAACTTAATTTCTACATCTAAATCAATCGTTCCGGCAGTTTCAAGTGCTACGTTTCTAATTTGATATTTACTATAGCTAAAGCGGCGTAGTGTGCGTTTTTTACTTGTTGCGCTCGTACCATCTAGGTGGATTAATCCTTTGTTTGTGAAACAATATTCATCTGATTTTGATTTAATTAGAAAATAAATTTTCTCCCCATCTTCATGCATCACATAATCATCAGCATCAACTTTATCGTAATCTTTTGGTGTAATGACAGATCCTACATCACTTAGTCCTAATACATCTGCAGCCATTTTTTTAAACATACATAATCCCCCTTTTAAATTAAATTCTTAATTGTATAAAAATATATTAACACGATTTCAATAAAGTGTTTTCTTATAATTAAAAACATTTGAAGGTAAGTTAAGAAAAGGAATCAATGTTATTTAAAAAATATATAAAAGGTGTTGAGTAAAAGTGCACCACCATACAAAAACAAAAGGAGATTTAGCGGTTTTAAAAGCTCAAGTTGATTTGTATGAAAAAGGATATATGATTTTAATACCACAAACAGAGCATTCGCCATTCGATCTTGTAGTGTATAAAGATGGAGTATGTAAGAGAGTGCAAGTGAAATATAGAGAATTAAATTCGAGGGGGGTTCTTGAAGTTAGATTCCGTTCTAGTTATTCTACGGCCAGCGGAGTCGCTACAAAAGAAGTGAATAAAGAAGAAATAGATGTGCATTGCGTATATTGTCCTCAAACAGATTCCTGTTATTATTTCAATCCCAAATTATTTAGTAAATCTATTAGTTTAAGGGCCGATTCTCCGAAAAATAACCAAGAGAAAAAAGTTAATTTTGCAAGTGATTATAGAGAAATTCCGTGAAAGCCTCTCAAGTGATATGAGGTGTTTTTTTATACCTTTTTTGAAATCTTACAATTCTGTAAGGTAACTGTAAGGAAGTTCGATGGTAACAAATTGCTAATCCTCTATAATGAAGGTAACAACGATAAAACGAGGAGGAAGAAATGATGAAAGGGTTAATCGTAACGGGTTTAACAGTAGCTTTTGGATTTGTAGCGTATGAAAAATTAACGTATGTAGTTGATGTTGTAAAACATTTAATCGCTTAGAGAAAACTGCGGTGAGAGGGAAAGGGAATGAGTGAATGAATGGAATGGTTATTTGGAATTATAGGTACTTGTAGTGTAGTGTTATTGTTCTTTGTCCCGAGTGGTATACTTAGTTCGACAACGAGTTTGTTCTTCTTAAGTTTGTTTGCTTGTACGATGCTTATTATTATGTTTTTAATGAAGCGAAGTAAACCAATCTTCTATTTTAGCATGATTGTTATGGCAATTATTGTTCTCCAAATTATTACCCTTGTTATATACCCCACTATTATAAAAGCTTTCCATTAATGATGAATCCTCTGCTTTCATTGCTGAGGGTTTTTATTTGCACATTTTTAATTTTGATTGAGGATTTGTTTATATTGAAATATAAAAATTAAATATTCCCATATTTCAAACAAAGGTTTTTGGGATGTTGTATTCTCATTACTCATTTGATATATTTACTTTAAAGATAATTAAAATCTAGAAAAAGAGGCGGACGTATGGATAAAAAAGAAAATACGGTCGTATTGTTTCCGCAACTATCAGAGCGATATATTGATGAAGGTTTTTTAGCGCTGAAAGAGCGGAAATTCGAAGATGCATTGCGTTGCTTTGAAATATTACGTCAGTATAATGCAGAAACGGAACAAACGGAACTAGCTTCGGTTATTTGTTTGTTAGAATTAAAACATATGGAAGAAGCGAAAGACAAATGTGAACAGTTGCTTGAAACGGGAGCTGTATTATTTGGTGATATTCTTGAAACATATGTGACGATTTTAGTTCAAACAAATGATTATGAAGGCGTTATTGAAACCGTTGAAAAAGTTTTGCAAACGAAAGATATAATGCCTGAGCAAAAGGACAAATTAGCGCAGCTCGCTTTATTTGCAGAAGGTATGTTAAATGAAGTAGATACGTCACTAGTCGATTCGAATTTTGAATTAGATGAGTTTACTAATGAAATGTTTGGAGAAAGCTTTGGGCAAAAATTAAGAGCAATTCAGCAACTTTCGTTAAAAGACTTGGATCTTGCATTACCTATTTTAAAGAAATTTTTAATAGACGAAAAACAGCACCCTTATTTGAAAACTTCTATTTTGTATAAAATGATAGAAAATCAAATAGAAGAAGAGATAGAGGTTGAAAAGTTTGGGAATACGATCAAGGTGATTCCAGCATTTACAGGTCATAATGAGGAGCAATCCGATAACATTATACATACATTATCAAGTCGATTAGAGCAAAATTATCCCGATATATTTGATGCGATGGTTACATATTGGAAAGAATTGCAAATTGGCGTTTTCCCATTCGCTCTATTAATGGATAAGGTGGAGATTTGGGCTGCTGTTTTAGAGAGAATTGGGAGAAAGCGTTTCGGATTGACTATTGATGAAGAAGAGCTTATGACAGCGTATAATATTGAATTAGAAGAGTTTCATATTGCCTATCAATGGTTATTACGTGTTGAAAGAGAAGGATATTTGCCCGTATAATTATGAAAAAGAATCGTTCGGTTCTTGAAACGAGCATATTCTATGTTATAATGTAAGGGTTGCAAAAGGCAGAAATCTGCCTGTTTGTAAGAGAAGAGAAGTGTAATTCTCTTACTTAATATGTTTCATATTATTCTCGAACAAAATATACCGTAATTGTCTTTTAGGCAATTAGTAGATTGGAACATTATATCTGAAAGCTTTTGCTAGAGGATTATTTGTACTTTTGTTATTTCAAAAAAGAGATAATGAAGATTTTAATCTATAGAGGTATGTGCATACATTATTATAGTTGGAGGGAAAGAATAAATGGCTGCAAAATGGGAAAAATTAGAAGGTAACGTAGGCGTTTTAACAATCGAAGTTGATGCTAAAGAAGTAAACAACTCTATCGACGCTGCGTTCAAAAAAGTAGTAAAAACAATCAACGTACCAGGTTTCCGTAAAGGGAAAATGCCTCGTCCGTTATTCGAACAACGCTTTGGTATCGAATCTTTATACCAAGATGCTTTAGATATCATCTTACCAAAAGCATACGGTGAAGCGATTGATGAAGCTGGTATCTTCCCAGTTGATCATCCTGAAATCGACATCGAGAAGTTCGAAAAAAATGCTAACCTTATCTTCACTGCAAAAGTTACAGTGAAACCTGAAGTTAAATTAGGTGAGTACAAAGGTTTAGCAGTAGAAAAAGTTGAAACAACTGTAACTGACGAAGATGTAGAGAACGAATTAAAATCTTTACAAGAGCGTCAAGCTGAACTAGTTGTTAAAGAAGAAGGAACTGTTGAAAATGGTGATACAGCTGTAATCGACTTCGAAGGTTTCGTTGATGGCGAAGCATTTGAAGGCGGAAAAGGCGAAAACTATTCTCTTGCAATCGGTTCTGGTACTTTCATCCCTGGTTTCGAAGAGCAAGTAATTGGTCTTAAATCTGGTGATTCTAAAGAAGTTGAAGTATCATTCCCAGAAGAGTACCACGCTGCTGAATTAGCTGGTAAACCAGCTACATTCAAAGTAACAATTCACGAAATCAAAACAAAAGAACTTCCTGAGTTAAACGACGAGTTCGCTAAAGAAGCAGACGAAGCGGTTGCAACTCTTGATGAATTAAAAGCAAAACTTCGTACAAACTTAGAAGAAGGCAAAAAGCATGAAGCTGAGCACAAAGTACGTGACGAAGTAGTAGAATTAGCTGCTGCTAACGCTGAAATCGAAATTCCAGAAGCTATGATCGACACTGAGTTAGATCGTATGGTTCGTGAATTCGAGCAACGTTTAAGCCAACAAGGTATGAACCTTGAGCTTTACTACCAATTCACAGGTACTGACGCTGACAAGTTAAAAGAGCAAATGAAAGAAGACGCTCAAAAACGCGTAAGAATCAATCTTGTTCTTGAAGCTATCATTGAAGCTGAAAACATCGAAGTTACTGAAGAAGAAGTAACTGCAGAAGTTGAAAAAATGGCTGAAATGTACGGTATGCCAGTAGACGCTATCAAGCAAGCTCTTGGAAGCGTAGACGCTTTATCTGAAGATCTTAAAGTGCGTAAAGCTGTAGACTTCTTAGTAGAAAACGCTGCATAATAAAATAACAAGGCACGATTTTAATCGTGCCTTGTTTTATAAATATAGAAATATATTTATAAAACTTTTCGATGAAGAAGGAAAACTTCCTTTACAAGTCGAATATACATATTTCAAAAGTTTTAAAATTTTTTTATTTGTACATAACTAGTCATATTATTTGTATTTCTCGCCACGTAGTGACATAATATGTATTTACATACGATACATTTATCGTGTACATACGAAGGCAAGAGATTAGCACTTTGTAAGGGGTGTGAAAATATGTTTAAATTTAATGATGAAAAAGGTCAATTAAAATGTTCTTTCTGTGGTAAAACACAAACGCAAGTTCGAAAGCTAGTTGCAGGTCCAGGTGTTTACATTTGTGACGAGTGTATCGAGCTTTGTACTGAAATTGTACAAGAGGAGCTTGCGAAGGACGAAGAAGTAGAATTCAAAGATGTACCGAAACCGGTAGAAATTCGTGAAATCTTAGATGAGTATGTCATCGGACAAGATAACGCGAAAAAAGCACTAGCGGTAGCGGTATATAACCATTACAAACGCATTAATTCTAACAGTAAAATTGATGATGTAGAATTAGCGAAGAGTAATATTTCACTTATTGGGCCAACTGGTAGTGGTAAAACATTATTGGCACAAACATTAGCGCGTATTTTAAATGTTCCATTTGCGATCGCGGACGCAACATCTTTAACAGAAGCTGGATATGTAGGGGAAGATGTAGAAAACATCTTACTAAAATTAATCCAAGCAGCTGATTATGATGTAGAGAAAGCGGAAAAAGGAATCATTTATATTGATGAGATTGATAAAGTGGCACGTAAGTCCGAAAATCCATCAATTACACGTGATGTATCTGGTGAAGGCGTACAGCAGGCACTTCTGAAAATTCTAGAAGGTACTGTAGCAAGCGTTCCACCTCAAGGTGGTCGTAAGCACCCGCATCAAGAGTTTATTCAAATTGATACAACGAACATCCTATTCATTTGTGGTGGAGCGTTTGATGGCATCGAGCCTATTATTAAACGTCGCCTTGGTGAGAAAGTAATTGGATTTGGTGCTGAGAAGAAAAATGCTGATGTGAATGAAAAGCATGTTTTATCTCACGTTTTACCAGAGGATCTTTTAAGATTCGGTTTAATTCCGGAGTTTATCGGTCGTCTTCCAGTTATTGCGAACCTAGAGCCGCTTGATGAAGATGCTCTTGTAGATATTTTAACGAAACCGAAAAATGCGCTTGTTAAGCAATTCCAAAAATTATTGGAGCTTGACGATGTTGAGTTAGAGTTTGAAGAAGGTGCACTAGTTGAGATTGCGAAAAAAGCAATTGAACGTAAAACAGGTGCTCGTGGACTTCGTTCTATTATTGAAGGTTTGATGCTGGATGTAATGTTCGAACTTCCATCTCGTAAAGATATCGAGAAGTGTATTCTTACGAAAGAAACAGTAGCTGATAATGAACCACCGAAATTGGTGTTACAAGATGGTACTGTACTTGATACAAAAACATCTGCATAATGCGAAGAAGAAACAGCAATTTTTATAATTGCTGTTTTTCTTTATGTTTAGCTATGTTCCTCCGCGGAAATACTAAGAGATAAAACATTGCGGGAGGAAATAAATGATGAGCTGGACAAATATATTTTTACTTGTTCAACTTGTTTTTGGCGTAATTGTCGGATTGTATTTTTGGCATTTACTTCGAAATCAGCGAACACAAAAAGTTTCAATTGATCGAGAATCGAAAAAAGAATTAGAACAGCTTCGTAAAATGCGCGAGATTTCTTTAACAGAGCCGCTTGCGGAAAAGGTGCGTCCTACATCCTTTTTAGATATTGTAGGGCAAGAGGACGGGATTAAGTCGCTAAAAGCGGCTCTTTGTGGCCCGAATCCGCAGCATGTGATTATATATGGTCCACCAGGTGTGGGAAAGACAGCGGCAGCACGTCTTGTATTAGAAGAAGCGAAACGAAATCCGAAATCTCCATTTCGCACGAATGCAACATTTATTGAACTGGATGCGACGACAGCAAGGTTTGATGAACGTGGTATTGCAGACCCTTTAATTGGTTCGGTGCATGATCCGATTTATCAAGGTGCTGGTGCAATGGGGCAAGCAGGTATTCCGCAACCGAAAAAAGGTGCGGTAACAGATGCGCACGGTGGTATTTTGTTTATTGATGAGATCGGAGAACTACACCCGATTCAAATGAACAAAATGTTAAAGGTGCTAGAAGATCGAAAAGTGTTTTTGGAAAGTGCGTACTACAGTGAAGAGAATACGATGATTCCAACGTATATACATGACATTTTTCAAAAAGGTTTACCAGCTGATTTTCGCTTAGTTGGTGCGACGACACGTTCGCCAGAGGAGATTCCTCCTGCTATTCGGTCGCGCTGTTTAGAAGTGTTTTTCCGTGAGTTAGATACAGAAGAAATTCAAAAAGTTGCGAAGAATGCAGCTGACAAAGTGGAAATGCAAATAGGTGAAAATGGTATTGAAATGATCGGGATGTATGCAAGAAATGGACGAGAAGCGATTAATCTTGTACAAATTTCTGCTGGTATGGCAATCAATGAAGAACGTTCTTTCATTAAAGATGAAGATATAGAGTGGGTTGTTCACTCTAGTCAACTTACACCGAAATATGAAAAACGTATTTATCCTATTCCAAGAATTGGTCTTGTAAATGGACTTGCTGTATATGGACCGAATACAGGCGCGTTATTAGAAATTGAAGTAACAGCAATCAAGGCGAAAGATAAAGGGTCGGTAAATGTTACTGGAATTGTAGAAGAGGAAAGTATTGGTAGTCAAACAAAATCAATTCGCCGTAAAAGTATGGCGAAAGGTTCTGTAGATAATGTATTAACAGTACTTCGTTCTCTAGATGTGTTGCCAGAAGGGTACGATATACATATTAATTTTCCAGGTGGTATTCCGATTGATGGGCCTTCGGCAGGAATCGCTATGGCAACAGGTGTATATTCAGCAGTGCATCGTACGTATGTGGATAATGAAGTAGCGATGACGGGTGAGATAAGTATACACGGGGAAGTGAAACCTATTGGTGGTGTGTACGCAAAAATAAAGGCTGCCAAAAAAGCGGGTGCTAAGAAAGTTATCATTCCTGCTGAAAACATGCAACCGTTTTTGTATACAATAAAAGGAATTGAAATCATTCCTGTTCGTAAGTTAAAAGAAGTATTTGAGCTAACATTTATGCAGGGAAATATGCATCGAGAGCTTGATATACATACTGCTGTAGACGAAACAGATGCACAGTCAATGTGAGGATGAACGATAATAAAATTTGCCAGACTTCGTTTAAGTTTGTATGCTTAAGCGGAGTCTTTTTCTTTTCATAAGGGAGAAAAAACGAGGGATTTACAATTGCGGAGAATCTCTGCAATTGCATCTAGATGTATTGTAATATAAAATAGTTGAACAGGAGTTTATTTTATTATGGAGGTGCTATGTCTAGTATGAATACGAATGAAAGAATCGTACCCCTCCTACCATTAAGAGGCGTTCTCGTATATCCAACGATGGTTCTGCATCTTGATGTAGGACGTGATAAATCGATACAAGCACTAGAGCAGGCGGCAATGGATGAAAATATCATCTTTTTAGCGATGCAAAAAGAAATGAATATCGATGATCCGAAAGAAGATGACATATATAGTGTAGGTACAGTGGCGAAAGTGAAGCAAATGTTAAAGTTGCCAAACGGTACGCTTCGTGTCCTTGTAGAAGGTTTACATAGAGCAGAAGTAGTAGAGTTTATCGAAGAAGAAAATGCAGTGCAAGTTTCTATTAAAACGGTAACGGAAGAAGTGGAAGATGATCTAGAAGAGAAAGCTCTTATGCGTACGTTACTGGAGCATTTCGAACAATATATTAAAGTTTCGAAAAAAGTTTCAAATGAAACATTTGCAACGGTAGCTGATGTAGAAGAGCCAGGAAGATTAGCGGATTTAATTGCTTCTCACTTGCCAATTAAAACGAAGCAGAAACAAGAAATCTTAGAGATTGTATCTGTGAAGGAACGATTACATACACTTATTTCAATTATTCAAGATGAACAAGAGTTACTTAGTTTAGAAAAGAAAATTGGACAAAAAGTGAAACGTTCAATGGAGCGCACGCAAAAAGAATATTTCTTACGTGAGCAAATGAAGGCGATTCAAACTGAACTTGGCGATAAAGAAGGTAAGGGCGGGGAAGTTGAAGAACTTCGTGAGAAAATTGAAAAGTCGGGAATGCCTGAAGAAACAATGAAGGCTGCACTGAAAGAATTAGACCGTTATGAAAAGTTACCAGCAAGTTCTGCGGAGAGCGGTGTTATTCGCAATTATATGGATTGGTTATTAGCGCTTCCGTGGACAGAAGCAACAGAAGATATGATTGACCTTGCTCATTCTGAAGAGATTTTAAACAAAGATCATTACGGTCTGGAGAAAGTGAAAGAGCGCGTACTTGAATATTTAGCTGTACAGAAGTTAACGAATTCATTAAAAGGACCTATCCTTTGCTTAGTAGGACCTCCTGGGGTCGGGAAAACTTCTTTAGCACGTTCGATTGCAACATCATTGAATCGTAATTTCGTCCGTGTATCCCTTGGTGGGATACGCGATGAATCTGAAATTCGTGGTCACCGTCGTACGTACGTTGGAGCAATGCCAGGACGCATTATTCAAGGTATGAAAAAGGCGAAAACAGTTAATCCAGTCTTCTTATTAGATGAGATTGATAAAATGTCTAACGATTTCCGTGGAGATCCATCAGCAGCATTACTCGAAGTGTTAGACCCAGAACAAAACCATAATTTCAGTGATCATTACATTGAAGAACCGTATGATCTATCGAAAGTTATGTTTGTAGCAACTGCTAATACACTTTCAAGTATTCCAGGTCCGTTGCTTGACCGTATGGAAATTATTTCGATTGCTGGCTATACAGAACTTGAAAAAGTTCACATTGCTCGTGAACATTTATTGCCGAAACAATTAAAAGAGCATGGCTTACGAAAAGGTAATTTACAAGTACGTGATGAAGCGCTTCTTGAAATTATTCGTTATTATACACGTGAGGCTGGTGTTCGTACGCTAGAGCGCCAAATTGCAAAAGTTTGCCGTAAAGCAGCAAAAATTATCGTGACAGCAGAACGCAAGCGCATTGTTGTAACAGAGAAAAATGTTGTTGATTTACTGGGTAAGCACATTTTCCGTTATGGGCAAGCTGAAAAAACAGACCAAGTTGGTATGGCGACAGGTTTAGCGTATACAGCAGCAGGCGGCGATACACTTGCGATTGAAGTGTCTGTAGCGCCAGGTAAAGGGAAATTAATTTTAACAGGGAAACTTGGGGATGTTATGAAAGAATCCGCACAAGCAGCGTTTAGCTATATTCGTTCTCGTGCAGAAGAGCTTCAGATTGATCCGAATTTCCATGAGAAAAATGATATTCATATTCATGTTCCAGAAGGGGCAGTTCCAAAAGATGGACCGTCAGCAGGTATTACGATGGCAACGGCACTTATTTCTGCACTAACAGGTATTCCTGTAAGTAAAGAAGTGGGGATGACAGGTGAAATTACACTTCGTGGTCGTGTATTACCAATTGGTGGTTTAAAAGAAAAAACATTAAGTGCTCACCGCGCAGGCTTAACAAAAATTATTTTGCCAGCAGAAAACGAGAAAGATTTAGATGATATTCCAGAAAGCGTAAAAGAAAACCTTACGTTTGTGCTTGCATCTCATTTAGATGAAGTATTGGAGCACGCATTAGTAGGAGTGAAACAATGAAAGTAACAAAAGCAGATATTGTAATTAGTGCTGTTAAACCAGAACAATATCCAGACAGTGATTTACCAGAAATTGCATTAGCAGGTCGTTCAAATGTCGGGAAGTCTTCCTTTATTAATAAAATTTTAAATCGTAAAAAGTTAGTGCGTATTTCCTCTAAACCAGGAAAAACGCAAACATTAAACTTTTTCTTAATCAATGAGATGATGCATTTTGTTGACGTTCCAGGTTATGGATATGCGAAAGTATCTAAATCAGAGCGCGCAGCATGGGGCAAGATGATTGAAACATACTTTACAACGCGTGAGCAATTAGACGCAGCTGTATTAGTAGTTGATTTACGTCACCAACCAACAAACGATGACGTGATGATGTATGATTTCTTAAAGCATTATGAAATCCCAACAATTATTATTGCGACGAAAGCTGATAAAATTCCGAAAGGGAAATGGCAAAAGCATTTAAAAGTTGTAAAAGAAACGCTTGCTGTTGAAATTGGCGATGAAATTGTTCTATTCTCTTCTGAAACAGGACTTGGAAAAGAAGAAGCGTGGAAGGCAATTCATAGAATGACAAAAACAAAAAACGCGTGACAAATGTCGCGCGTTTTTTTATATACACTTTTATCTTACGTTTAATGTAACTTCAATATTACCTCTCGTTGCTTTTGAATAAGGACATACACCGTGAGCAGCTTCTACAAGTTCTTGTGCTTCGGCATGAGAAACGCCAGCAACGTGTACATCAAGTACAGCAGATAGGCCGAAACCTCCATCTGTATCCTTTCCAATCGAAACGTGAGCAGTTACTTCTGTACTTTCCACTTTCACACGCTTTGTACGAATGACAAGTTGTAAGGCACTATCAAAACAAGCGGCATAACCAGCAGCAAATAGTTGTTCTGGATTTGTTGCCTCTCCGCCTGCACCACCTAGTGCTTTCGGCATTTTTACATCAAGATTTAATATGCCATCATCTGAAACTACTTTCCCATTTCTTCCGCCTGTAGCTGTTACTGAAGCAGTATATAATTTATCCATATTTATTCCCCTTTTCTATCATTAATTGTTTTCATTGTTTCAATTAGTTTATTTAATTGAATTAATAAAGAACGATATTCTTGCTCTGTAATTCCTAAATTTGTAGCCATCGTTGTCGGTAATGAACAAGCCTTATCTTTTAAATCTTTACCTTGTTCTGTTAATTCAATACAAACTTTTCGTTCGTCTTCTTTGGAACGAACACGTTTTACAAGGTTTAATGATTCCATCCGTTTTAACATAGGTGTTAACGTACCGGAATCTAAAAATAGACGCTCTCCAATTTCTTTTACTGTTAGTCCGTCTTGCTCCCATAGTACGAGTAAAGTAATGTACTGGGGATACGTAATACCCATTTCTTCTAAATAGGGACGGTAAAAGCGGGTAACTTCCCTAGAACAAGCGTAAATAGAAAAACAAAGTTGGTTATCTAGATGCAAAGAATTCTCCGTCATACATAACTCCCTTCTAATTGAGTTGTGCACAATTTAATTTTGTAAAATCAATATAACGAAAAAAAAGTACAATGTCAAATACATTGTATGGAGAAAGTATGTGCTACATTTTGGAACAATCATACATATTTTCCTTCATGATGAAAGAAGATAGGAAAGATGATGCTATAATTTATATGGAATAGTTTCCATCACTTGATTATGAGGACTTTTTTTGGTAACGTACAAATAGAGTTATTAATTTATAATCATTATAAAGTAGAAAAACTTTATTAATTTTACTGAATCTCCTTTCCTACATACGGAGAATAAATAAAAAATAATCGGTTGTTCACACGATTGTCAGATTCATAAGAGGAAAGTTGTATTATGATAGTAGATAAAGTGATAAAACGGGTGAAGGGGGACATGCTGCGTGCATATTCTTGTTGTTAGTGTAAATTATCGAACAGCCCCTGTAGAATTTCGTGAGAAACTCACATTTCAGGCAGCAGAGCTAGAGCGAGCAATGACTACATTACAAAATCAAAAGAGCGTGTTAGAGAATGTCATTGTATCAACTTGTAATCGCACTGAGATTTACGCTGTTGTCGATCAATTACACACGGGACGGTATTATATTAAGAAGTTTTTAGCTGATTGGTTTCAGCTTGAAATAGAAGAAGTCGCACCATATTTAACTATTTTTGAACAAGATGGTGCAATAGATCATTTATTCCGCGTAACGTGCGGTTTAGATTCTATGGTAGTCGGAGAAACGCAAATTTTAGGTCAAATAAAAGATAGCTTTTTAGAAGCGCAACAAGTAAAAGCAACAGGCACCATTTTTAATGAATTGTTTAAGCAAGTAGTTACGCTAGCGAAACGTGCGCACTCAGAAACGACAATAGGTGAAAGTGCGATGTCGGTTAGTTATGCTGCTGTCGAGCTTGGGAAGAAAATATTCGGCGAGCTAACAGATTGTCATGTACTTATTCTTGGTGCTGGCAAAATGGGTGAACTGGCGCTGCAAAACTTATATGGAAGCGGTGCTCGTAAAGTAACAGTCATGAATAGGACGCTTTCAAAAGCAGAAGTAGTGGCTGAGAAATATATGGGACATGCAAAGCCTTTAAGTGAATTGCAATGTGCACTATTAGAAGCAGATATTTTAATTAGTTCAACTGGTGCATCTGAGTATGTCATTACGAAAGAGATGATGACAAAGGTAGAGAAAATGCGCTCTGGTCGTCCGTTATTTATGGTTGACATTGCAGTGCCACGTGATATTGATCCAGCGATTGATGAGTTAGAAGGCTCTTTCTTATATGACATTGATGATTTGCAAGGAGTAGTGGAAGCAAATCGTGCTGAACGTTTGAAAGAAGCAGAGAAAATTCAATTTATGATTGAAGAGGAAATTGTTTTATTTAAAACGTGGTTAAGTACACTTGGTGTTGTTCCGTTAATATCAGCTCTTCGTGATAAGGCGCTTGCTATCCAAAGTGAAACGATGGAAAGTCTGGAACGAAAAATACCGAATCTTAGTGATCGTGAGAGAAAAGTAATTAGTAAGCATACGAAAAGTATTATTAATCAATTATTAAAAGACCCAATTTTAGTAGCGAAAGAAATAGCTGCGGAAGAGGGAGCGGACGAAAAATTAGCGTTATTTGCAAAGATTTTCGATTTAGAAATGGAAGACGTAGAGAGTTGTGCGGAAGAAGTAGAACATAAAAGAGCATGGACACCATCCGTTCCATCTTTATAATTTGGAAGGATGATCGGATGAGCTTTTTAAATAACAGTATTATTTATCATATTGCAATTATTTTATATGCTTGTAGCATTAGTTTATATTTTATAGATTATTTCCAAAGTAACCGAAAGGCGAACCGATTTGCTTTTTGGTTACTTTCGATTGTATGGGTTCTGCAGTCTATCTTCATGTTACTTCGGGCTACAGATTCAGAAACGAATCCTATATTAACTTTATTATCAGGGATTTATTTTTATGTTTGGCTATTGATTACGATGTCATTAGTCATTAATCGATTTATGAGAATCGATTTTTTAGTCTTTTTTACAAATGTTGTCGCATTTGGCGTAAGCGCTTTTTCTATTTTTACACCGCTCGGAAAGATGTCGCCGGTACTTGCAGAGCAATTAGTTTCGGAACTTGTATATGTCCATGTTGGTATGGCTATTATTTCTTATGCAACGTTCACTGTATCGTTCATTTTTTCTATTATGTATTTATTGCAATATCGCCTATTAAAAAAGAAAAAATGGAATGCGAGATTAAGAAGATTGGGGAATTTACCGAAGTTAGAATCGATGTCTTACGGATTAAATTTATTTTCTGTTCCATTTTTCTTACTAGCTATTTTATTAGGATGCATATGGGGATATACAAAATTGGACAATTTCCATTGGTATGATACGAAAGTGATCGGGTCTTTTGTCGTTCTATTTGTATATTGTGCTGGCCTATATTTACGAGCGGCAGATGTGTTGCAAGGGAAGAAAATCGTGCAGTGGAACATTGGAGCATTTCTCGTAATGCTAATTAATATTTTTCTATTAAGCAGTTTATCCAACTTCCACTTTTGGTATTTATAATGAGGAGAGAAAATTATGCGCAAAATTATTGTAGGGTCACGAAAGAGTAAATTAGCATTAACGCAAACAAACTGGTTTATTGATCAGTTAAAAGCGCTAGGATTACCATATGAATTTGAAGTGAAAGAAATCGTCACAAAAGGCGATGTTATTTTAGATGTTACTCTATCAAAAGTAGGCGGAAAAGGTTTGTTTGTTAAAGAGATTGAACATGCGTTACTTACGAAAGAAATTGATATGGCTGTACATAGTATGAAAGATATGCCGGCCGTACTTCCGGAAGGATTAATGATTGGCTGTACACCGAAGCGTGTTGACCCTCGTGATGCTTTTATCTCAAAAAACGGAGCATCGTTTAAAGAGTTAGCAGAAGGCGCTATTTTAGGTACGAGTAGTTTAAGACGTAGTGCACAATTATTAGCTGCGAGACCAGATTTACAAGTGAAGTGGATTCGCGGAAATATCGATACACGTTTACGTAAATTAAAAGAAGAAGATTACGATGCAATTATTTTAGCGACAGCTGGATTACAAAGAATGGGCTGGGATGATGAAGTTATTACAGAACATTTAGATGAGACGTTATGTGTACCTGCTGTAGGACAAGGGGCATTAGCAATTGAGTGCCGTGAAGATGATAAGGATTTACTACAGTTGTTAGCGCATATAAATGATGCAGTAACAGAAAGAACAGTGGCAGCAGAACGAGTATTTCTTCATAAACTTGAAGGTGGATGCCAAGTTCCAATCGCTGGATACGCAACTCTTACAGAAAACGATGCAATCGAATTAACAGCTCTTGTCGGGTCTATGGATGGTTCTGTTTTATTGAAAGAGACAGTAGTAGGAACTAATCCAAAGGAAGTAGGATTAGAGGCTGCGGACCGTTTAATTAAACAAGGCGCAAAAGAACTCATTCTTGCTGCAAATAAGGGGCAACAATAAATATGAACGCTCTCGCTGGCAAAACGGTATTGATTACACGTGCCCAGCATCAAGCGAAACAAATGAGTGTAGCGGTGAAAGAAAAGAGCGGAATTCCATTGGAAATTCCGCTTTTGCGTATGGAAGGTATGTCTCATAGGCAAATTCAACATATAGCAGGACAGCTACATTCTTATGACTGGGTTATTTTTACGAGTAAAAATGGGGTAGTTTTTTTTCTAGATCGTTTGGGAAATAAGCTCCCCGTAACGACTAAAATTGCTGCAGTAGGCGTGAAAACAAGTTTAGAGTTAGAAAAGCGGGGCTATGAAGTGGACTTTGTTCCAACTTCATTTGTTGCAGAAGTATTTGCAGAAGAGTTTGCAAAAAAATTAAGTGGAAACGAATGCATTTTATTTCCGAAAGGGAATTTAGCAAGAGATGTAATTCCAGTTGCACTTCGCGAAATTGGTGTTTCTCTAGATGAGATAATCGTATATGGTACGAAAGAAAATGTAGAGAAAAAGCGAGAGCTTATAGAAACGTTAGAAGCAGAGAAAGTAGACATTATTACATTTACGAGTCCTTCAACTGTTACTAGTTTTGTTCGTTTACTTGAGGGTACAAACTGGAGAGAATGGACAAAAAAATGTACAATTGCTTGTATAGGGCCTATTACGGAAAAAGAGGCGAGCCTTTATTTTCCGCATATTATTATGCCGAAAGAGTACACTGTAGAAGCATTACTACAATGCGTTTGTGAATCTATAAAATAAAAGAATGGGGATAGAAATCTATGAACTCTTTACAATTTAATCGTCATCGTCGTTTAAGACAAAGCGGTAATATGCGTGCGCTTGTGCGTGAAACGTTTTTACATACGGAAGATTTTATTTACCCTATTTTTGTATTAGAAGGCGAAAATGTTCGTAATGAAGTGCCTTCTATGCCAGGCGTATATCAAATGTCTTTAGATTTATTACAAGCTGAAATGCAAGAGGTTGTTGATTTAGGTATTCGTTCTGTTATTGTATTTGGTTTACCTGCTGAAAAAGATGAAGTTGGATCATCAGCATATTGTGATCATGGAATTGTGCAACGTGCAATTCAACAAATTAAAGGTGAATTCCCTGATCTAGTAGTAGTTGCGGATACATGTTTATGTCAATTCACAAGCCATGGTCATTGCGGTGTAATTGAAGATGGTATTATTTTAAATGACGAGTCTCTTGCAGTCCTTGCGAAAACAGCTGTAAGCCAAGCGAAAGCAGGAGCGGACATTATTGCGCCGTCAAATATGATGGATGGATTCGTAACAGCAATTCGCCATGCATTAGATGAAAATGGTTTTGGACATGTACCAGTTATGTCGTACGCTGTGAAATATTCATCAGCATTTTACGGGCCATTCCGTGATGCGGCACACGGTGCACCACAATTTGGGGATCGTAAAACATATCAAATGGATCCAGCGAACCGTATGGAAGCATTCCGTGAAGCAGAATCAGATGTAATGGAAGGGGCAGATTTCTTAATTGTAAAGCCAGCTCTTTCTTACTTAGATATCGTTCGTGATGTGAAAAATAACTTTAATTTACCAGTCGTTGCTTATAACGTAAGTGGCGAATATTCGATGATTAAAGCGGCAGCGCAAAATGGTTGGATTAATGAAAAAGAAGTTGTACTTGAAAAATTAATTAGCATGAAACGTGCAGGAGCAGATTTAATTATTACGTATCATGCAAAAGATGCAGCAAGATGGTTACAAGAAGGAGGCGCTAAATAATGAAAAAGTTTGATAAGTCGATTGCAGCGTTTAAAGAAGCACAAGATTTAATGCCTGGTGGCGTAAATAGCCCAGTTCGTGCCTTTAAGTCTGTCGGTATGAATCCATTGTTTATGGAGCGTGGAAAAGGCTCTAAAGTATATGATATCGATGGAAATGAATACATCGATTACGTATTATCATGGGGTCCTTTAATTCATGGCCATGCAAATGATCGTGTTGTTGAAGCGTTAAAAGCTGTTGCTGAAAGAGGTACAAGCTTCGGTGCCCCAACGGAAATTGAAAATAAATTAGCGAAACTTGTTATTGAGCGTGTACCATCAATTGAGATTGTACGTATGGTTAACTCTGGAACAGAAGCGACAATGAGTGCGCTACGTTTAGCTCGTGGTTATACAGGACGTAATAAAATTTTGAAATTTATCGGTTGTTACCATGGTCATGGTGATTCGTTATTAATTAAAGCGGGTTCTGGTGTGGCAACGCTAGGTTTACCAGATAGCCCTGGTGTACCAGAAGGTGTAGCGAAAAATACGATTACAGTAGCGTATAACGATTTAGAAAGTGTGAAATACGCTTTCGAACAATTCGGTGATGATATTGCTTGTGTAATTGTAGAACCAGTAGCAGGAAATATGGGTGTTGTTCCACCACAACCAGGATTTTTAGAAGGCCTTCGTGAAGTAACAGAGCAAAATGGTGCATTGCTTATTTTTGATGAAGTAATGACAGGATTCCGAGTTGCTTACAATTGTGGACAAGGTTATTACGGTGTAACACCTGACTTAACTTGTTTAGGTAAAGTAATCGGTGGTGGATTACCAGTAGGAGCATACGGTGGTAAAGCAGAAATTATGCGCCAAGTTGCACCGAGCGGACCAATTTACCAAGCGGGTACTTTATCAGGTAACCCACTTGCAATGGCAGCAGGTTATGAAACGTTAGTGCAGTTAACGCCAGAATCATATGTAGAATTCGAGCGTAAAGCTGAAATGTTAGAAGCTGGCTTACGTAAAGCGGCTGAAAAACATGGTATTCCGCATCGCATTAACCGTGCAGGTTCTATGATTGGTATCTTCTTTACAGATGAACCAGTTATTAATTACGATGCAGCAAAATCTTCAAACTTAGAATTCTTTGCGGCTTACTATCGTGAAATGGTAGAACAAGGTGTATTCTTACCGCCATCTCAATTCGAAGGTCTATTCTTATCGACAGCACATAGCGATGCAGATATTGAGGCGACGATTGCAGCGGCTGAAATTGCAATGTCAAAATTAAAAGCTTAATTGATGAAAGAAAATCGTTCTCCATAAGGGGAGCGATTTTTTTTATTCATAAAGTCCGCTTTCCACACATAAATCTGTAATGACATATAGTTTGGGAGGGGGAAAAGAAGTGGCAACAGATCATTCATTACGTTTTTCATTAAAAGAATCTGTTTGGTTCCAAAAAGGACAGGAAGTCGAAGAACTTTTGTCAATTTCGTTAGATCCAGACGTTGAGATAGAAGAGCTTGATCATGAAGTTATCGTGAGAGGGCAATTAGATTTAACGGGAGAGTATGTTGCACGGCAAGATGATTCAGCTTATTCATTAAGAGATCTATCACCAGCGAAGTCAATTGATTATGTAGAAACAAGGGAAGATGGGGTTAATGAACTTGTTCATTCCTTTCCACTTGAAATATCAATTCCAAGAAACCGTGTGAAAGTAATTGAAGAACTATATGTATCTATCGAGGAATTTGATTATGAATTAAAGGAAAATGGTTGCTTACAATTATTAGCGGATATATCTATCACTGGTTTATGTGATGAAGAAAGAATCGAGGATGAAGAGGAAGAAACGGCGTATGCTGAGTTAGAAGATGATCCAGTACAAGAGGATGAAAATAGACCAACGCCGCACATGGAAGAACCAGCCTATAAGGAATCAAATGAGTGGGAAGATTACGCATTTGAACCGTTCCAACTAGAAGAAAGAAAAGAGCAGGAAGTAGAGGAAGAGGAAATAGAGGAACATGAATTTGTAGAGCGTGAAGAGGAGAAAGAAACAACGCCACAATTTGAATTGTTCGGAAGAAAAGATTTCAAGAAAGAAAAAGCGAAGAAACAAGAAGAGCAAGAAGAAGAAACGTATTCACAGCGAGATGAAAATGCGCTTTATTTAACGAAATTATTTACGAAAGAGCCGGAAGAAGAATTTACAAAGTTAAGAATGTATTTCGTGCAAGAAGGGGATACAATTGAATCTGTTGCAGATCGTTATGAAACGTCTGTACAAAACTTATATCGTGTTAATCAAACAGAAGATATATATTTAACTACAGGGCAAATTATCTATATTCCCGTTTCAAGAACAAAAGCGAAATAAGTGAGTGTTTTCACTCACTTATTTTTCTAAAGGCTATGTTTTGAATAGAAAGGGTTATTCGTATGGATATGGAATTACGAAATCGCTATGAACCCATTGTAAGGCAATATAGATTGGATACGCAGCATATGGAAGAGCACGGAAGTGTAACGAAAATTTATACGAATCAAGGTCCATATGCTCTCAAGAAAATAGAAGGCAGAAAGTTAGAGCGGAATAACTTTCTGCATCATATTCAATATTTGAAGGAGAAAGGTTTTTCAAATTATGTACCTATATACCATGCGACAGATGGAAATTATATTTTAAGTGACGGGACGTATAATTATTATTTAATGCCTTGGTTAGAACGTGCGGAAGGGAACGGCGAGGATAATGATCAATACCATAAAATGTTTCAAACTCTCGGAACGTTGCATCAAAAAACAGTAAAAGAAGAAACGTATACTGAACAGGATCTAGAAAAACATTATACAAATATATCCGATCGCTGGGAGAATGATGGCGAAATGCTAGAAGAGTTTCTCGTAGAATCTGAAGCGAAGTGGTATATGTCACCATTTGAACTGCAATATTGTACGTACTATCATCATGTAATGAGGGCGCGTGAGTTTGCAACGAAGCAATTAAATGAGTGGAACGATGCGATGAAAGAAAAAGAGACAACACGCATTACGTTTGTACATGGTAACGTATCACTTAATCACTTTTTATTCGACTATGAACGAAATGGCTATTTTATTAGTTTAGAAAAATCAAAGTTTGCAACACCTGTGCAAGATATTGTAGGATTTTATTCTCGGTCGTTAAACACATATCCAATTGCACGAAGTGATCGGTTTGAATGGTATCAAATGTACCAAAAAAATTTCCCTTTTACGAAAGAAGAGCAACTACTCATGTTTGCGTATATGACGTATCCATCGCAATTTATTCGGCAAATTCAGTCTTATAAGAAAAGAAGAGAGAGCCGTAATGAGGAAAATGAACTTCTTGGAGTAAAGAGCTTACAACAATCGCATTGGCTCGTTAGCAATATAGAATATTTCCTGTCGCAATTACAAGCTGCCCAGCAAGGGAACGGATAAAAAGATAAGTAGTATCTCTACTTATCTTTTTTTTTTCGTTCGTCCAAAAAGCCGTAGTATTAAATTTATCTTGACGAATAGGGTTTCGTTTTTTACACTATTGTATATAATAATTAACAATCATATAAATGCCTTGAAGGGGAAGAGTATAACAAGAAACGTCTTCAGAGAGGAGAATCATTAGCTGGGAGATTCTCTAGATAGTTATGTTAGAAGGTAGCCCTGGAGCATCTTTTCTGAACGGAATAGTTCTCATTAGGAAAAGACGGATTTGTCCGTTATCAAATTAAGAGTATAAGCAAATTCCTGAATTTGTTTGTAAATAAAGGTGGTACCGCGATGTCCCTCGTCCTTTTTGGATGAGGGGCATTTTTTATTTTAAGGAGGGAAAATAATGTCAAACACGGAAAAGAATTTACCAACTAAATATGATCATATGTCCGTTGAAGAAGGCCTTTATCAATGGTGGCTTGAAGGCAAATATTTCGAAGCAACAGGAGATGAGAAGAAACAACCATACACAATTGTAATTCCACCTCCGAACGTAACTGGTAAGTTACACTTAGGTCATGCTTGGGATACAACTCTTCAAGATATTTTAACTCGTACGAAGCGTATGCAAGGTTACGATGTATTATGGCTTCCAGGAATGGACCATGCGGGTATCGCAACGCAAGCGAAAGTAGAAGGAAAACTTCGTGAAGAAGGTATTTCACGTTACGATCTTGGCCGTGAGAAATTCCTTGAAAAAGCTTGGGAATGGAAAGAGGAATACGCGTCTCACATTCGTCAACAATGGGGGAAAGTTGGTTTAGGACTAGACTATTCTCGTGAACGTTTCACATTAGACGAAGGTTTATCTGATGCGGTTAATAAAGTATTCGTTCAATTATACGAAAAAGGCTTAATTTACCGCGGTGAATATATTATCAACTGGGATCCAGCAACACGCACAGCTCTTTCTGATATTGAAGTAATTCATAAAGAAGTTCAAGGTGCATTCTACCATATGAACTATCCATTAACAGATGGCTCTGGTCATATTCGTCTTGCGACTACTCGTCCAGAAACGATGCTTGGTGATACAGCAGTAGCAGTTCATCCAGAAGACGATCGTTACAAACATTTAATCGGAAAAACAGTTACACTTCCAATCGTAGGCCGTGAGATTCCGATTATTGCTGATGAATACGTAGAAAAAGATTTCGGAACAGGCGTTGTAAAAATTACACCAGCTCATGACCCGAATGACTTTGAAGTAGGTAACCGTCATGACTTACCACGTATTTTAGTAATGAACGAAGATGGATCGATGAACGAAAAAGCTGGTAAGTATAACGGCATGGATCGTTTCGAATGCCGTAAAGCGTTAGTAAAAGATTTACAAGAAGCGGGCGTATTAGTAGAAATCGAGCCTCATATGCATTCAGTAGGTCATAGTGAGCGTAGTGGTGCAGTAGTTGAGCCTTACTTATCAACACAATGGTTCGTAAAAATGGCTCCACTTGCTGAAAAGGCAGTAGAGCTTCAACAAAAAGAAGAAGAGAAAGTAACGTTCGTACCAGAGCGTTTCGAAAACACATATTTACGTTGGATGGAAAACATTCACGACTGGTGTATTTCTCGTCAATTATGGTGGGGACACCGTATTCCAGCTTGGTATCATAAAGAAACTGGTGAAGTATACGTAGGTACAGAAGCACCAGCAGATATTGAAAACTGGAATCAAGATAACGACGTACTTGATACGTGGTTCAGTTCAGCGTTATGGCCGTTCTCAACACTTGGTTGGCCAAATGAAGAGGCAGCAGACTTTAAAAAGTTCTATTCAACAGATGCTTTAGTAACTGGTTATGACATCATCTTCTTCTGGGTATCTCGTATGATTTTCCAAGGTTTAGAGTTTACAGGCGAGCGTCCATTTAAAGATGTATTAATTCACGGTTTAGTTCGTGATGAGCAAGGTCGTAAAATGAGTAAATCTCTTGGTAACGGTATTGATCCAATGGATGTTATCGAGAAGTACGGTGCAGATGCAATGCGTTTCTTCTTATCAACAGGAAGCGCACCAGGTCAAGATTTACGCTTCAGCATGGAGAAAGTAGAATCTACTTGGAACTTCATTAATAAAATTTGGAATGCATCACGTTTCGTATTAATGAACATGGATGACATGAAGTATGAAGAAATCGATTTAACGGGTGAAAAATCAGTTGCGGATAAGTGGATTTTAACTCGCTTAAACGAAACAATCGAAAGCGTAACACGTAACATGGATAAATATGAGTTCGGTGAAGCTGGTCGTTCATTATACAACTTCATCTGGGATGATTTCTGTGACTGGTACATTGAAATGGCGAAACTTCCACTATACGGTGAAGATGAAGCAGCTAAGAAAACAACTCGTTCTATTTTAGCTTACGTATTAGACCAAACAATGCGTCTATTACACCCATTCATGCCATTCGTAACAGAGAAGATTTGGCAACATTTACCGCATGAAGGTGAATCTATTACAGTAGCAGCGTGGCCAACAGTTCGCGAAGATTTACAAGATACAGAAGCTGCAGCAGAAATGCACCTTCTAGTTGATATCATTCGCTCTGTTCGTAACATCCGTGCAGAAGTTAATACACCAATGAGCAAAAAAGTTCAAATGCAAATTAAAGCGAAAGATGAGGCTGTACTTGCTCAACTTACGAAAAACAGCTCTTACATTGAGCGTTTCTGTAACCCAAGCGAATTAACAATTCAAACGGATTTACAAGCGCCAGAAAAAGCAATGACTGCAATCGTATCGGGTGCAGAGTTATTCTTACCGTTAGCTGATCTTATCAATCTTGATGAAGAGAGAGCGCGTCTTGAGAAAGAACTTGAGAAGTTCGACAAAGAAGTAGAACGTGTACAGAAGAAACTTTCAAACCAAGGTTTCGTAGCGAAAGCTCCTGCAGCAGTTATTGAAGGAGAGCGTGCGAAAGAGCAAGATTACCTAGAAAAACGCGAAGCAGTTCGTCAACGTCTAGTAGATCTTGAAAAGTAAAATGTTTTTTAGAGGCTCACTATATTGGTGAGTCTCTTTTCTTTGCGTATAATAGGAGTATGAAGGTTGTCTTTTGAAAGGGGAAAGCATACGTGATACATACATACGAAGAAGCGATAGGGTGGATTCATAGCCGATTGAAGTTTGGTATTAAACCAGGATTAGAAAGAATGAGATGGATGCTAGAAGAGCTTGGAAATCCAGAGCGTCACATAAAATGTATTCATCTTGCTGGTACAAATGGAAAAGGTTCAACGTTAACATATATGCGCTACATGTTAGAGGACGCAAAATATAAGGTAGGAACATTTACCTCTCCTTATATTGAAACATTTAACGAACGTATTAGTGTGAATGGAACACCAATTGCAGATGAAGAGATTACTGAACTTGTAAAGATGGTAAAGCCAGTCGTTGAAAAACTAGATGAGACGGATTTAGGGGAAGCGACTGAGTTTGAAATTATTACTGTTATGGCAATTTGTTATTTCGGTAAAGTCAATTTCTGCGATGTTGTTTTATTTGAAACAGGGCTTGGAGGGCGCTTTGATTCTACGAATGTTATTCATCCTGTTCTCACGATTATTACAAATATCGGCCACGATCATATGCATATTTTAGGGAATACACTAGGAGAAATTGCATATGAAAAGGCAGGGATTATTAAGTCTGGTGTTCCAGTTATTACTGGTGTACAAGATGAGGAAGCATTGCAAGTCATTCAAAAGGTTGCAAAGGAAAATCATGCAAACTTATACGAGATGGGCAAGCATTTTACAGCGTTACATAAACAGTCTAGCGAAGATGGAGAACAGTTCGATTTCACTTGTCCTTTCGCCTCTTTTAAAGATGTGCAAATCTCAATGAAAGGCAGTCATCAAGTAGGAAACGCAGCACTTGCACTTATGGCAGTCATGTATGTGAAAACATATTTATCATTTTTAATTGAGGAAGAAGAAATAAGAACTGGATTAAAGGAAGCGTATTGGGTGGGGCGCTTTGAAAAACTGCAAAGTAATCCAGATATTATTATAGATGGTGCTCATAACCCAGAAGGTATTGAAAGTCTTGTGAAAACGGTAGAATCACATTACAAAGATAAAAATGTAATAGTTTTATTTACTGCCCTTGGTGATAAACAATTGCATAATATGGTAGGGCAATTAGAAACCATCGCCGATGAAATTATTTTTACAACATTCGCCTTTGATCGTGCTATTTCAGCAGGTGAGCTTGCATCGTATTCAAAGAAAGAGTCAAAATTAATTTTTGAAAATTGGAAAGAGGCAATTGATACGAAGGTTGAAATGCTTGGAGAAAATGATGTTTTTATCATAACAGGTTCTCTTTATTTCATTTCGGAAGTTCGAAAATATATTCGCGAAAAAAACTAGATAGTCTTTGCTATCTAGTTTTTTTGTTCTACAAATGAAGTCAAATGCATACATATAAGATAAATATATAGGGTTATTTGGCGAATTCCTCTGACAAATATCTCGTTTTTTTGTGAAATGAATATGATATGATGCGGACAACGATAAGAGGTGAGGTGTGAGTGTATGGACAAGCAATCACGAACGATCTCAGTGAAAGTGAATGGAACAGAAGCGAAGTATGAGGAGAAGAAGAAAGATGAATTTGAATGGATGGTAGTAGAAAGTGAAAGACCAAAAAACGTTGTTCCGTTTCAAAAAGCGAAATTAGCGTCTACGGAAAAAAAACGAAAGAAGTGGAGCAATACATTAATTGCAATCGTTGCAACTGCGATTGTTATTGGTACGGCGTTTGGGATGGGGATGCTACAGTTACTTAAAGGACAAGGGGCGACAGGGGGAAGTGAAGTAACAGCTTCGAAGCAGATGCAAAATGAAGAATCAAAGGTGGGTGGAACGGCAGAACAAACACCAGCACCAAAAGAGGAAAAAACAAAAGCACAGACAGGAACGTCATTAGATCCAATGAAATTATTTTTTGTTCAAGGAGGAATTTATTCTTCTGAAGAAAAGGGACAGGCCGCTCTTGAAGAGTGGAAAGGCAATGGAGGCGTCGCAGCTTTAAAACCGAGCGGTGATAAGTATGCATTAGTTGTTGGTGTTGCTAGCGATGAACAGGGCATAAATCAATTAATGACGCAGTATAAAAATGATAATGTCTCCGTATTGAAAAAAAACTGGGATATAACAGATAAAGCGTTACTTAAAGATGATAAAGAAGTCGGGGCGTTTTTAACAAAAGTACAGCCATTATATACTCATTTAGCAAAATATGCTTCCAGCGTACAAGCTAGTGGAAAAAGTAATACAAAAGATATAGGTGCGATTGAAAAAGAGTGGAAAGCGATTGAAAAAGAAGGGAAAAGTATGAAGCAAGAAGAAGCGAAGAAATTGTATATGTATACGTCAGTAGCTGTGCAAACAGTGAAGGATGGAAAAGGTGATAAGGAATCTTTGGCGAAATTAAATCAAGTTATTATTGATGGTATACTTTCATATGAAAAAATTGTTTCACAAAAGGTGAAATAATAGGATAATGAAATGACGAAGGAAGAGGTATAGGTACTTCTTTCTTTTCTTTTGAATTTAGAGCAAAGCGCTTTCTCTATGGCAGGAATATAATCGTATTTTAGTAAGGAAGTATTATTTTGTTTAGAGAAAATAATATTTCTTTCATTTGTGGACAAACTATTCCTTTGATACGATTGTTGTAAATGATTCTGCTTCATGTGAGAAAGGAAGGAGAAAATATGAGAAAAATTATTTTAGCTTCAGGATCACCTCGCAGAAAGGAATTGCTTGAGTTAGCAGGTGTACCGTTTGAAATCGTTGTAAGTGAAGTAGAAGAAACGATTGGTGCGTACTCATCACCTTCTGATATTGTTATGTCTCTTGCCCTGCAAAAAGCATCTGCGGTAGCAGAAACGAATGGTGATCACATTGTGTTAGGTGCAGACACAATTGTTACATATGATTCGCGTGTTCTTGGAAAGCCTTCTAATGAGGATGAGGCGAAAGAAATGTTACGATTATTATCAGGGAAAACACATGAAGTGTATACGGGTGTTGCAATTATAGCAAAAGACAAAACAGTCACTTTTTATGAGCGTACAGAAGTTACGTTTTGGGAATTAACAGAAGAGGAAATTGACGTATACGTTGCATCAAAAGAGCCTCTTGATAAAGCAGGAAGTTATGGAATTCAAGGTAAAGGATCTATTTTTGTTCAACATATTCAAGGGGACTACTATAGTGTAGTCGGGTTACCAATTTCACGTCTTGTTCGGGAATTAAAACAATTTAATATTGATGTAACCCATGCGTAGAATTGCATGGGATTTTCTTTGAGAGAACAAATAAAAGGGGTGGAGAAATGAACGGTATTCGTGATGTTGTCAAAGAAGAACAGCCACGGGAGCGTTTATTGTTAGAAGGAGCTGGGAGTTTATCGAATCGGGAGCTTCTTGCAGTGTTACTCAGAACAGGTTCTAAAGAAGAAACAGTTTTAAAGTTATCAGATAAAATTTTACATCACTTTGATGGTTTACGTATGTTGAAAGATGCAACGTTAGAAGAGCTTGTCAGTATACATGGTGTTGGGATTGCAAAGGCAGCCCAGCTTATAGCCGCTTTTGAACTTGGTAGAAGGATGGTACGTTTAGAATATCAAAATAGATATAGCATCCGAAGCCCAGAAGATTGTGCGAGATATATGATGGAAGAAATGCGCTTCCTGCAGCAGGAGCATTTTGTATGTTTATATTTGAACACAAAAAATCAAGTTATACATAGGCAAACGATTTTTATTGGAAGTTTAAACACATCAATTGTACATCCAAGGGAAGTTTTTAAAGAAGCATTCCGCCGTGCAGCAGCCTCTATCATATGTCTTCATAACCATCCCTCAGGAGACCCGACGCCGAGCAGAGAAGATATCGAAGTAACAAAACGCTTAGTAGAATGCGGTCGAATTATCGGAATTGAAGTGCTTGACCATATTATAATAGGTGACCATAAATTCGTGAGTTTAAAGGAAAAAGGTCATATTTAAGACTATGCTTTTTACTTATTTTGTTTTATAATGTGATTTATGAGTTTTTTGTAGAAATTTATCTACAAGAAGGATAAAGATATAAAAAACGTACTGTTTTTATAATATAAAGTAAGAAAAAATGAGTCCGTGAAAACAAGAAAGGAAGATAAAAAATATGTTTGGATTTGGTGGCTTTACTCGCGATCTTGGAATAGATTTAGGAACTGCGAACACGCTTGTATATGTAAAAGGAAAAGGTGTAGTTTTACGTGAACCTTCAGTAGTAGCGTTACAAACTGATACGAAACAAATCGTTGCTGTAGGTAGCGATGCAAAACAAATGATTGGTCGTACACCAGGAAACGTTGTGGCACTTCGCCCAATGAAAGACGGTGTAATTGCTGATTACGAAACGACAGCAACAATGATGAAATATTACATTCAACAAGCTCAAAAATCAAATGGATTCTTCTCACGTAAGCCTTACGTAATGGTATGTGTACCGTCTGGTATTACAGCTGTAGAAAGACGTGCAGTAATTGATGCGACTCGTCAAGCTGGTGCTCGTGACGCTTATCCAATTGAAGAACCATTTGCAGCGGCAATCGGTGCAAACTTACCTGTTTGGGAGCCAACTGGTAGTATGGTTGTTGATATCGGTGGCGGTACAACAGAAGTTGCAATCATTTCTTTAGGTGGTATTGTAACAAGCCAATCAGTTCGTGTTGCTGGTGATGATATGGATGATTCAATCATTCAGTACATTAAGAAAAGCTATAACTTAATGATCGGTGAAAGAACAGCTGAAGCATTAAAATTAGAAATCGGTTCTGCAGGCGAGCCAGAAGGTATCGAGCCTATGGAAATTCGCGGTCGTGATTTAGTAAGTGGTTTACCAAAAACAGTACTAATTCAGCCAGAAGAAATTGCAGATGCATTAAAAGATACAGTAGATGCAATTGTAGAATCTGTTAAAAATACGTTAGAGAAAACTCCACCTGAATTAGCAGCAGATATTATGGACCGTGGTATCGTATTAACAGGTGGCGGAGCATTACTACGTAATTTAGATAAAGTGATTAGTGAAGAAACAAATATGCCAGTTCTTGTTGCAGAAGACCCATTAGATTGCGTAGCAATTGGAACGGGTAAAGCATTAGACAATATCGATCTTTTCAAAACTGCTGCTCGATAATATTGCAAAATAAAAATCAGTAAAATTAAGAGGGTGTGAACGTGCCACAGTTTTTCTTAAACAAAAGATTAATTGTTTTGTTAGTTAGTATTATTCTTCTCGTGGCATTGATTGGAATCTCATTGAAAGAACGGAATAGTTTGACGTGGCCAGAGCAGTTTATTAAAGATACTGTCGGTGTTGTAGAGCGTGTATTCCAAAAGCCAGCGAAATACGTAGCTGGATTCTTTGAAGATGTGGAAGATGTAAAGCGCACGTATGAAGAGAATAAAGAATTAAAAGCAAAATTAGATAATTATGCAGAACTATCAGGAAAAGTAAAACAATTAGAAGATGATAAAAAGAAACTACAAGAGTTAACGGGTAAAAAAGAGTTGAATAGCGGTTATACTGAAATTCCAGCGACTGTTGTTTCTCGTAATCCAGATAAATGGTACGATTTAATTGGAATTGATAAAGGGGCACAGCAAGGAATTAAAAAAGATATGGCTGTAGTAACTTCACAAGGTTTAGTTGGACGAGTGAAAAGTGTATCTCAGTTTACATCATCAGTAGAATTACTAAGCTCTATGAGCCGAACAAATCGTGTTTCTGCTATCGTACAAGGTGACGAGAAAATCTTTGGATTGATTGAAGGTTACGACAAAGAAAAGCACTTACTTCTTTTCACAAAGATTGGCTCTGATGCTAAGGTAGAGAAAGATCAACTAGTTGTAACATCTGGACTTGGTGATATTTTCCCAAAAGGCCTTGTAATTGGAAAAATTGTTGATGTTCAGCCGGATCCATACGGTTTAACAAAAACAGCTTATGTAAAACCAGCCGCTGATTTAAATGACGTAGAGCATCTTATGGTTGCTAAACGTGAAACGCCTTCAGCGCCATTAGAATAGGAGGAGGAGAAGAGATGATGAAGATTTTAAAAAGAGCAGCTCTTCCTCTTTTGCTCCTTTTTGTTTTTCTATTTGAAAATATGTTTGCTACTGTTGTTCCAACAGAGGTTTTTTGGAAAGACAGTATAGCAGCACCTCATTTCTTTATAATTGTGTTATGTTTTATTACTGTGTACTATAGTCCGGTCCAAGGGATTTATTACGGACTCTTATTTGGTTTCTTATTTGATACCGTATACACAGAACTTGTCGGTATATATATTTTTGCGTATCCAATTTTAGCTTATTTAGTTTATAGTGTGATGAAGATACTACAATTGAATTTATTTATTGTGGCTTCTATCGTACTAGCTAGCATTGTAGCATTAGAGTATTATGTGTATGGATTTTTAACTTTGTTAGGACGTACTCATATGTCGGCGTATGTCTTTTTCACAGATCGTCTCCTGTCTACTTTATTGCTAAATGCAATTTTCTTATTGATAGTTTGTTTCCCACTGAGACGATATTTAGTGCGTCTTTCAAAAGCGATGGAAGAAAAAGAAAAAAGGATTTTCTAATTTTATGTCGAATTGAATCGGTGGGGTGAACTTTAGTGGAAGAAAAAAAGCAACAAAATGTAACAATAAAAGGGACAAAAGACGGAATAACGCTTCATTTAGATGATTGTTGTTCATTCTCTGAATTACTGAAGGAATTGGACGAAAAGCTTTCTACACATTACTATCATGGTGATGGGCGCTCTTTAATTGAAGTGCATGTGAAAGTGGGAAATCGTTATTTAACAGAAGTCCAACAAGAAGAGATTCGTACGTTAATTCGTAATAAAAAGAATCTTGTTGTGGATTCAATTGAAAGTGATGTTATAACTAAAGCGGAAGCAATAGCTTGGAAAGAAGAAACAGAAATTGTCCCTATTTCCAAAATTGTTCGCTCTGGACAAGTTTTACATGTAAAAGGAAATTTATTGTTAATTGGAGATGTTAATCCAGGCGGAACGGTTATCGCTGGGGGGAATATTTTTGTCGTAGGATCATTAAGAGGAATTGCGCATGCTGGGTATTATGGGGATTCGGATGCTGTAATCGCTGCATCTGTTATGAACCCGATGCAACTTCGAATTAGTGATGTGGCAATGCGGGCTCCGGAAGAGAAAGAAGACGGAGCGGAGGCGGCAGAATGTGCGTATATTAATGAGAACAATCACATTGTTGTCGATCGACTGCAACTTCTCACTCATCTTAGACCTAATTTAACAAAGTTAGAAAGGGGAATTGTATAGCTGTGGGAGAGGCAATAGTAATTACATCTGGAAAAGGCGGAGTAGGTAAAACTACAACGTCTGCGAACATTGGTACAGCCCTAGCGTTATCTGGAAAGAAAGTGTGCTTAATTGACACAGATATCGGTCTTCGAAACTTAGACGTAGTAATGGGGCTGGAAAATCGTATTGTATTTGATCTTGTTGATGTCGTTGAAGGGCGTTGCCGTTTACCTCAGGCTCTTATTAAAGATAAACGTTTTGATGATCTTTATTTATTACCTGCAGCACAAACGAGTGATAAATCAGCGGTAACACCTGAACAAATGGATGAATTAATACAAGTATTACGTCAAGATTACGATTACATATTAATTGATTGTCCTGCGGGGATTGAGCAGGGATTTAAAAACGCGGTAGCTGGTGCGGATAAAGCAATCGTTGTTACGACGCCAGAAGTATCCTCAATGCGCGATGCGGATCGTATTATCGGGCTTTTAGAAAAAGAGGATATTGAACCACCGAAACTTGTTATTAACCGTGTGCGTAGTCATATGCTTCATGAACAGGATATGTTAGATGTTGATGAAATCGTACGTACATTGTCAATCGAGCTTCTTGGTGTTGTCGAAGATGATGATGAAGTTATTCGTGCTACAAATACAGGTGAACCTGTAGCGTTGCAACCGAGTGGAAAAGCAGCGTTAGCTTATCGTAATATTGCAAGACGCTTGTTGGGTGAGAATGTACCATTACAAGCATTTGAACAAGAAAAGGTATCGGTATTTACAAAGGTGAAAAACTTCTTTGGAATCCGTTAACAGCACTTCGCACATATGCGAAGTGCTTTCTTTTTTCTTCACACGAATATCTTCCTTTCCTAGCTCATACATATGTACAAACTGTATACAACTGTTTCTACTTAAATCAGCTTAAGGAAAGAAAGGAGACAGTATGAAGAATAGACGTGTAGAAGAAATTAAAAAACGGATTGCGAAAAGGAAGGCAGAGCAAGAAAGGATGGAGGAAGAGCAGTATTTTGCTGGAGGGAATTTTGATAGTGAATCAGTATTTATTGAAGAAGGAGAAAAGGAAATTCATCCTTTATTTCGAAAGGAAGTATTTTTCTTTAAAGTTTTGTTATCAGCAATATTAGTTCTTTCTGTCGCTATTTTATATAAGAATGCACCCTCTTCTTTCGACGGTGCGAAAGCTGTTACAGAAAAAGTGATGAAAGAAGAATTTCAGTTTGCTACTGTAGCGAAATGGTACGAAAAACAGTTTGGAAAACCACTCGTATTCTATTCGCCTAATGAGAAAAAAGAAGGAACCATTCAGCAAAAAGATTATGCAATTCCTGCTTCCGGAAAGGTGATGCAAGGGTTTCAAAAAAATGGCCAAGGTGTATTTGTTCAAACGGCTACAAATGCAACTGTTGAGTCAGTGAATGAAGGGCTAGTTGTTTTTGCAGGCAAGAAAGAGGAACTTGGAAATACAGTTCAAATTCAGCACGCAGATGGCACTGAGTCATGGTATGCAAATTTAAATGACATGTCGGTGAAATTATATGATTACGTTTCAAAGAAACAAAAAATTGGAACAGTGAATAATGATGCAAATAATAAAAATGGTAAGTTTTATTTCGCAATAAAAAAGAATGAAAAATTTATTGACCCGATTCAGGTGATTTCATTTGATTAAATATAGGGATGTTTTAACGAAGATTTCAGTGCATCCGTTGTTTTGGGTTATAATTGTCATTGGTATTTTTACGGCGCGTTTTAAAGAGTTACTACTGTTATTTTGTATCGTTCTCATCCATGAACTTGGGCATGCTTTTGCAGCGGCACACTATAATTGGCGTATTAAAAAGATTCAACTTTTACCGTTTGGTGGTGTGGCTGAGCTCGAGGAACATGGAAATAAGTCGTTGAAAGAGGAGCTTGTTGTTGTAATTGCAGGACCTATTCAACATATTTGGATGATGCTGGTAGGTTATATATTGTTTGAAGTTGGTTGGCTTGATGCGGATTTATATTATTTCTTTATGTGGAATAATATAATCATTTTAGCATTTAATTTACTACCTATTTGGCCGCTTGATGGTGGGAAAGTATTGTTTAACGTATTATCATATCGTTTTCCTTATTTACAAGCACATGAAAAGATGATGAAATTATCATGTGTTTTTTTTAGTGTAATACTAGGCTGGCAGTTACTTTGGAATAGCAACAATGTAATGATGTGGGTACTACTCATATTTTTAGCGGTATCGTTATATCAGGAATGGAAACAAAGACGGTATGCCTTTATGCGTTTTTTATTAGAACGTTATTATGGGAACAAAAGAGGAATTGAAAAGATTGCACCTATTGAAGTGCAATCAAAAGATCATTTATATAAGATATTCACAAAATTTCGTAGGGGGTATAAGCACTCTATTATCGTCCATGGAAAATATAAAGAACATTACACATTGGATGAAAATGAATTGCTCTATGCGTATTTTACTGAAAAACGAACAACTTCATCTGTTGAAGAATTAATCGGTTAGTGTTGACGATAGCACTAACCTTTTATTATTGTAAAAGCAAAGAAGATTATAAAGTGAGGAAATAATTTTGAAAACGTTATTTATGAACTACGCTGGATCGGAAAAACGAGTTGCAATTGAAGAGAAGAAAAAAATTGTTGAGTTTTTATGGAAACGAAATGAAGAACAAGAGATTGTTGGGCATATTTATGTTGGACGCATCGTAAGAACAATCGCTGGAATGAACGCAGCATTTGTAAACATCGGTTTAGAAAAACATGCGTACCTTTCATATGATGATGTACCATCTTCATATCGTATACATGAAGGGCAAGCGGTACTCGTACAAGTTGTGAAAGAAGCAATTGATACGAAAGGGCCGAAATTGACAGCGAACATAGAATTTACCGGGAAATATGTCGTTTATATGCCATATGATGAAATGCGTGCGGTTTCTCGGAAAATAAAAAACAATAAAAGAAGGCAACAGCTACTTCAAATTGAAGTAGAAGGGACCGGTGGTTACATTTTTCGCTCTGCTTCTGAAAAAGGAGAAATTGAAGAAATACAAGCTGAAATGCAAAGGTTACAGCAGTTATATGAAGAGTTAAAAAGAAAAGAGGGCCAAGGGAAAGCACCGTTACTGCTTCATCGACCGGCCACCTTTTTAGATCGTGTATTTCAAGAGAATCCAATTGAAACGATTGAAAAAGTAGTTGTAGATACAAGAAGTATTGTAAAAGAATTAGAAGAAAAAGTCGGAAAAGAAAAAGTATCTTTTTATAATGAAAAGTCTTCAATGTTTAACCATTTTGGAATAGAGCGTGAGATCGAGAAAGCACTTCAAAAAATTGTTTGGCTTCCGAATGGTGCTTATTTAATTGTGGAACAAATGGAGACGATGACTGTAATTGATGTGAATACGGGCAAGTTTACCGGAAAGCAAAATTTGCAAGATACAGTCCTTCGTACAAATGAAGTGGCAGCTGAAGAGATTGCACGTCAATTAAGACTGCGTGATATTGGCGGTATGATATTAATTGATTTTATTAATATGAAAAGAAGAGAAGATAAAGAAAAGGTAAGAGAATGTCTCATAGCTGCTATGCAAAATGATCGCACATATACAAGAGTGCTCGGGTTTACAGAGTTAGGGATTTTGGAGATGACACGTAAACGTAAAAAACATTCTTTACGCGACGTATTACTAGAAGAGTGTGTACCGTGCAAAGCGACGGGGTATGTGATGTCATATGAAACAATTGCGTATGAGTTAGAAAGAGAGCTAATCACATATGGCGATATAGAAGATGAGGCAGTATTAATCGCTGCACCTAAAGAGTTACAAAAACAATTTTTGCAAAAAGAATTACAAAAAAATATTCCATTTGAAATTTACTTCAAAGATGATATGATCGAAAAGTACGCTATTATTCGTTTTGGAAGTAAAACAGAAATTGTAGAACGGAAAAAATAGTTAGCAGAACATTTATTGACAACCGTCTATGATTCATGATAACATCTTTATGTTATAGTTTATAGCACCTAAACGGCTATATGCTACAACCGCACAAGACAGGTTCCCTAAAGACATTTATGTCTACCTCGTTTTTGGCGAGTCTTAGTAAATAAGAGGAGGTGCAAGTATGTACGCAATTATCGAAACAGGTGGAAAACAAATTAAAGTTGAAGCTGGTCAAGCAATCTACATTGAAAAATTAGATGTTGAAGCTGGTGAAACTGTTACTTTTGACAAAGTTCTTTTCGTTGGTGGCGAAAACGTTAAAGTTGGTAGCCCAGTTGTAGAAGGTGCAACAGTTACTGCGAAAGTTGAAAAACAAGGTCGCGCTAAGAAAATCATCGTTTTCAAATACAAAGCGAAAAAGAACAATCGTAAGAAACAAGGTCATCGTCAACCTTACACTAAGCTAGTTGTTGAAGCTATCAACGCTTAATTCTGGTTAACATGATTAAAATTACGATAAGTCGCACGAAATTAGGAAGTATCCAATCATTTAAAATGACTGGACATGCCGATTATGCGCCACATGGACAAGATCTTGTCTGTGCTGGAACTACAGCGGTTGTGTTTGGTTCTATAAATGCAGTGGAAGAACTTTGTAATGTGCAGGCAACTATTGAACTCGGAAGTGATGGCGGATTCTTAACGTATGAATTGCCTAATGATTTAGACGTTCATACAGCAGAAAAAGCACAGATACTTTTAGAAGGATTAGTTGTTTCGCTAAAGACGATCGAACTTGATTACGGAAAGTATATCCGTTTAATAGAAAAAGTGCAGGAGGTGTAACGTATGTTAAGATTAGATCTTCAGTTTTTCGCATCTAAGAAAGGTGTAGGTAGTACAAAGAACGGTCGTGACTCTCAGTCAAAACGTCTTGGTGCTAAACGCGCAGATGGTCAAACGGTTTCAGGTGGTTCAATTCTTTACCGTCAACGCGGTACAAAAATTTATCCAGGTGTTAACGTTGGTCGTGGTGGCGATGACACTTTATACGCGAAAGTTGACGGCGTAGTACGCTTTGAGCGTCTTGGCCGTGACCGCAAACAAGTGAGCGTATATCCTGTTGCTCAAGAAGCATAAGAACTCACGGAAAACTCTAACCTGAGTGCAGGTTAGAGTTTTTCTATATTAAGGAGTATCTAAATGAATGAAAAATGGACAATTATAGATGCATTGCGCCATTCAAGACATGATTGGCTCAATCGTATGCAGATGGTGAAAGGAAACCTTTCCCTTGGAAAAGTGGAAGAGATTCATAGTCTCATCGATCGTTTTGTCCAAGAAGCGAGACAAGAATCCAATCTGATGGGGCTATCAATGCCTTTATTTTCAGAGTGGATTTTAACATATAATTGGAAACAGCAGCCGTGCTTATTGGAGTACGAAGTATTAGGGAAATTACATAACTTCTCTCACTTAGATGAGACTGTATGTACATGGACGGATCAATTTTTCTCAATGCTTCAGCATAGTTTAGACGTATATGTTGAAAATTATGTTTGTATCACAATTGAATGTGACGCGGATAATGCTCGTTTCTTTTTTGATTTTCGTGGTAAGCTAACGAGTGTAGAAGAACTACAGAATTGGCTTGCGACCCAAAACAATAAATGGTATTCCATTTCTTATACAGTACGAGACGAAGAAGTCTCAGTTATATTACAACCAATCGAAAAAAGTGTGGTGAAATAATGTTTGTAGATCAGGTCAAGATATATGTAAAAGGCGGCGACGGTGGTAACGGAATGGTTGCGTATCGTCGTGAGAAGTATGTACCTAAAGGTGGCCCAGCAGGTGGCGACGGTGGTAAAGGTGCAGATGTTGTTTTTGTTGTTGAGGAAGGCTTACGTACATTAATGGATTTCCGCTACCAACGTCATTTCAAAGCTGATCGCGGTCAGCACGGAATGAGTAAAGGTCAGCACGGTCGTAAATCTGAAGATTTAATCGTAAAGGTTCCACCAGGAACAATAGTAAAAGATGAAAAAACAGGTCAAATTCTTGCCGATTTAGTAACGCATGAACAAACAGCTGTAATCGCAAGAGGTGGCCGTGGTGGCCGTGGTAACTCACGTTTCGCAACAGCAACGAACCCAGCGCCAGAAATCGCTGAGAACGGGGAACCAGGTCAAGAGCGTGATGTCATTCTAGAACTTAAAGTGCTAGCAGATGTTGGACTTGTTGGATTCCCAAGTGTAGGTAAATCTACATTATTATCTGTTGTATCATCAGCGCGTCCGAAAATTGCAGAATATCACTTTACAACAATCGTTCCAAATCTTGGTGTTGTTGAAACTGGTGATAACCGCAGTTTCGTTATGGCTGACCTTCCTGGACTAATTGAAGGCGCACATGCAGGCGTTGGACTTGGACACCAATTCTTACGTCATATTGAGCGTACACGTGTAATCGTGCACGTTATTGATATGTCTGGTTTAGAAGGCCGTGAGCCATATGAAGATTATGTAACAATTAATAATGAATTAAAAGAATACAATATGCGTTTAACAGAGCGTCCACAAGTTGTTGTTGCAAACAAAATGGATATGCCAGATGCAGAAGAAAACTTACAAGCATTTAAAGAGAAAGTGGGAGACGAAGTAAAAATCTTCCCAATCTCAGCTGTAACGAAACAAGGTGTTCGTGACTTACTATTTGAAGTAGCGAACTTATTAGAAACAACACCAGAATTCCCAATGTACGATGTTGTCGAGGAGTCTGAAGCAAGTGTAATGTACAAATTTGATGCTGAAAGTCTTAAATTTGAAATTACACGTGAAAGTGACGGCACATTTGTTATTTCTGGTTATGATATTGAGAAGACATTCAAAATGACAGACTTCTCACGTGATGAATCTATACGTCGTTTCGCTCGTCAAATGCGCGGAATGGGTATTGATGAAGCGCTTCGTGCACGTGGTGCAAAAGATGGAGATATTGTAAAAATTCTTGAATATGAATTTGAATTTATCGACTAAGACTGCCGAAATATGGCAGTCTTTTTTTATTGTAAATGTCTGATTCGTATAGGAAAAAATACCCACTAATTAAATTTTCAATTTATAATAGAACAAGGAGTGGTTTTGGAAGAATTTTTTATGGGGAGAAAACGAACATGTATAAAATATTAATTGTAGAAGACGATGAAAAAATAGCGGGAATACTAGAGGAGCATTTAGAAAGGTATGGCTATCAATCATTTAGAGCAAGTGATTTACGACATATAAAAGATGAGTTCGTAAAAGTAAATCCGCATCTCGTGTTACTTGATATTAATTTACCGTATTTTGATGGTTTCTATTGGTGTCGTCAAATCCGCAGTGTATCGAATGCACCAATTATTTTTGTTTCTGCAAGAACAGGAGAAATGGATCAAGTAATGGCGATTGAGAATGGCGGAGATGATTACATTACGAAGCCATTCCATTTAGATATCGTCATGGCAAAGGTGAAAAGTGCACTTCGCCGTGGCTATGGTGAGTACGCCTCTGTTGCTGAGAGTGATTGTTTAGGTGTAAATGGATTGTTGTTATTTCCGTCCCAGCACATTGTTGAGTGGCATGGGCAACAAACGGAGTTGACAAAAAATGAATTTTACTTATTAGAGTGTTTAATGAAACAAGCAAATCAATATGTAACGCGTGAAGAACTGTTAGAAGCCCTGTGGGATGAGATAGCTTTTGTTGATGATAATACATTAACCGTAAATGTAAAACGCGTAAGGAAGAAACTAGAGGAGCTAGGCATTAAAAATGCAATTGTAACGAAACGTGGATATGGTTATGCGCTTCTTACAGAGTGGGGAGAAGGGCATGAAGGTTAAAGATTACCTCATGGATCGCTTTTCTTTAATTCTTTCTTACATTGTTAGCCTTTGTTTATTTGGGCTCGTTTTGCAGTTGCAAAGTCTTCTAGAAAAGCGATCTATTGATTGGAATACGTGGTTATACGGACTTTTATTAGGGACAGTTGTTTTTACTGTATATCTCATTTACGATTACCGAAAACGGAGTGTGTTTTTAAAGAGGATCGAAAAGTATGTTACTGGCGGAAATACATTACATGATTCATTACTTATTGACACTTCTTATACGGCAGAGCAAGAGATGGTCGTTGAATCGTTTACGCTGTTAAGACAGCAATATATGAATGAAGTTCATAAACAACATGCGAAAGAACAACAGCAAATGATATTTATGAATCAATGGATTCATCAAATGAAAACACCAGTATCTGTTATTGAGTTACTATTACAGAAGTTTGGTAAAGAGCATCGTGAAGCAAGAGCAACAGTTGAAAGTATTCGCGAGGAAAATAATCGTATACTAAATGGTTTAGATTTAGCGTTACATATGGCAAGGTTAGAGCAGTTTGCGAAAGACTATAAAGTAGAAGTAGTAAATGTGATAGATATTATTCGAGGTATTATTAATGAAAATCGAAAGTCTTTCATTCAATCGTCTGTATTTCCGAAAGTGATGTTTGAGGAAGATACTTGTATGGTTGCCTCTGATAGAAAATGGCTAAGTATTGCTATAGGGCAAATTGTTGTAAATGCAATTAAGTATACAAAAATTTCGGAAGCAGAGAAAAAGGAAATTCAATTTCAAATTGAAGAGAAAGATCAAAAGGTATTATTACATATTAAGGACAATGGAATCGGTATTCCAGAGCAAGATGTAAAGCGTATATTTGATCCATTCTTTACGGGGATAAATGGCCGTAAAACGAGAGAAGCGACTGGAATGGGTTTATATATTACGAAGGAAATTTGTGATAATTTACATCACGGTATTTATGTGCAATCGGCTGAAGGAGAAGGGACAACATTCACGTTCCAATTTGCAAAAGATGAAGAATATCATACATTAATGAGAAAAATGACAAAACTGTAAGATAACAAAACGTTTTGTAAGGGAAATCACTCGTTTCTTTTTCTTATTTTTCTTATAGTAAATGTAAGAAGAAAACACGTAGGGGGATTAGAAATGAGTGTTCTTGAAGTAAAAGGATTAACGAAGGTGTACCAATCAAAAGGTTCAGTAGCGACGACTGCTTTAAACGATATAAATTTTAAAATAGAAGAAGGCGAATTTGTAGGGATTATGGGTCCTTCAGGGAGCGGGAAAACAACGCTTTTAAATTTATTAGCAACAATTGATAAACAAACTTCAGGTCATGTGCTTGTAAATGGTGAAGAAATTAATCAAATGCGTGCTGCAAAATTAGCGGAGTTTCGCCGTACACATTTAGGATTCATCTTCCAAGATTTTAACTTACTTGATACGTTATCGATTAAAGAAAATATTATTTTACCGCTTGTAATGGCGAAGAAATCTGTAAATGAAATCGATGCGAAAGTGCTTGAGATTGCAAAGTTTTTAAATATCGAAGAAATTTTAAATAAAAAAGTGTATGAAGTATCAGGCGGACAACAACAACGTGCAGCAGCTGCGAGAGCGATTATTCATGAACCGACGTTAATTTTAGCGGATGAGCCAACTGGAAACTTAGATTCAAAGTCGGCGAAATCATTAATGAGCGCGTTACAAGACCTACATGAACAAAAGAAAGTAACCATTGCAATGGTTACGCATGATCCAGTAGCGGCGAGTTATTGCGAACGTATTCTTTTCATTCGCGATGGAGAGATTTTCTCAGAAATACATAAAGGAAGAACGAAGCAAGCCTTTTTCCAAGAAATTCTGGACGTACTTGCGATGCTAGGAGGAGAATATCATGAACTTTCGCCAGCTCGCGCTTAGTAATGTAAAAGGAAATTGGCGTAATTATAAAGCGTTTCTTATAAGTAGTTGTTTATCGATTGTCGTATTTTTCATGTATGCTTCCTTTATTTATCATCCAGATGTCGTAAGCGGTAATATTAGTATGAGGGAGATGATTTCAAAAGGATTAGAATCGATGAATTATATTGTAGTCATCTTCTCAGCACTTTTTATTTTATATGCAAATTCAACATTTTTACGAGCAAGGAAAAAAGAGTTTGGTCTACTAACATTAATAGGCGGAACAAAATCTCAACTTGGCCGAATGATTATATTAGAACAGCTTATGTTAGGTAGTATTGCAATTATAGTAGGTATTGGGCTTGGTATGCTTTGTTCAAAATTATTCTTCCAAGCATTAAGCGTAATATTGAAAATAGATAAAACACTTCCACTCGTATGGAATAGTAAAGCGGTTTTGATTACAGCGGGTGTATACTTTATTCTATTTTTAATCCTATCATTGTTTAGCGTTTGGACAGTAGGACGCTTGCAAATTATTGATTTATTAAGAGAAGCAAGAAAACAAAAAGTAGAACCTTTTGCATTTACATCGTTATGTGTAGTTGGTATAGGATGTATTATTGTTGCATATGTACTTAGCTTCCAAGTGACATTTATGAATTTTATCATACTGTTTTTACCGATTGTAGGGCTGACGATAGGCGGAACTTATTTACTGTTTACACAAGGTAGTACAGTCGTATTAAAAGCACTGCAAAAAAGAAAAAGATCTTTTTATACATATCCAAACATGTTCGTACTTAGCAATCTTATTTATAAAATGAAAGATAATGCTCGTTTTCTATTTGTAATTTCTATCATTACGGCGGTTGTATCTTCGGCAGTTGGTACACTGTACGTATTTTTTGAGGATATGAGTTATAAGGCAGTAACTAGTACCCCGCATGCTATTTCGTATGAGGAAAACGGCATTCATACGCATAATGTCATAAAAGAAGGGAAAACAAAAGAATTAATAAAAAAACACGGATTTGAAGATGCGCGAGAGGTAACGTACGTAAAACTTCCTGGAACTCAAAAAATCACGATGTTTAACAGTGAGCATGAAGTACCGATGGCGATTGTTTCAGAAAAAGAATATAATGCTGAAGCACGTAAACAAAAGAGAGAGCAAGTTAGAGAAGTTCATAATGCACCAGGTAGTGCAACGATGGTCATAATGGATATGGCGAACGATATGATGAAGATAGATCGTTCGAAACCGTATGAAATTAAAATTAACGGACAAAAGCAATCTGTTCAATTAAATGAGCCAACTCCATTTTCTGTTTTTAATGATGGTGAATATCTCATTGTGAATGATCAAGATTTTGAGAAATACGCAAAGCTTGTACCAGATGAAGAAAAGACGAAATATTACGGTTATTATATAGAAGACTGGAAAAGTACCGAAGACCTTGTGTTAGATTTGAAAAAGGAAGTTGCACCAGATAAGCAAGAGGAATTAAATAACTCGGTGCTCGCTTATAAAAATATAAGAGAATCAGGAGCAATTACGATGTTTATCGGTTTCTTTGTAGCTGTACTGTTCTTCTTCTTCGCTTGTAGTATGACATACTTTAAATGGTTTAACGATAAAGAACAAGATCGTATTCAATTTAAATCGTTAAAGAGAATCGGTATGACAGATAAAGAAATTCGTAAAATTGCAATTCGACAAATGGGCGTTATCTTCTTTATCCCAATTGTAATCGGTGCCATTCATAGTGGATTTGCTCTTCATACGTTAGGGAAAATGCTTTATCTCGATTTATGGAAATCAGGTGCGATTGTAATTGGAGCATACATTGTAGCTTCTGCGATTTACTTTATGATCGCGCAGAGAGGATATTTGAAACACGTGCAAAGCTAGAGAAACCTCTAGCTTTTTGCCTATGTAGTAAGTTATAGGGGGACGATAGATGAACATTCGGCAACTAGCGCTGCAAAATATAAAAGGAAATTGGCGTAATTATAAAGTGTTTTTCTTAAGCAGTTGTTTTGCAATATTTGCGTCTTTTGCATACATGTCTGTTATTGTACATCCGTATATGCAAGAGACACTGTGGTATCAAAACGTACGCTGGGGACTTATCGTATGTAATGTTATAATCATTTCTTTTTTCATTATATTTATTTTGTACTCTACTTCTATTTTCATAGAGGCACGTAAGAAAGAATTAGGATTATATATGTTAATGGGAGCAACGAAATCTAACGTAATAGGAGTAATTATGACCGAGCAAATATTGATTGGGGTATTTGCTAATATTTTCGGTATAGGGATTGGCATGATCTTTTTGAAACTCTTTTTTATGGTGATTAGCATGCTAATGCGTCTTCCGAAAGAACTCCCTGTCATATTTGACGTGAAAGCGATTGGGGTAACGTTTATTACATATATGGTTGTTTTTATTCTGTTATCTTTTATAAGTGCTTTACGTATATGGAATATAAAAATCATTCGGTTGTTGAAGGACTTTCGAACGGATAAAAAAGAGAAGAAAACATCAATGTGGCTTTGTATATTCGGCTTTATTTGTTTAGTAGTAGGATATGTGTTAGCGTTACAAGCGACGATGCCAACGATAGCGTTATACTTTTTTCCTGTGTCTATACTTGTCTTTTTCGGTACGTACTTTTCTTTTACACACGGTACAATCCAATTGTTAGAAATGATTAAACGAAATAAAAAGATTATGTATACATATCCGTACTTATTTATAGTGAATCAATTGTCACATCGAATGAAGGAAAATGGTCGTTTTTTCTTTCTAATGTCGATGGCAACGACGTTTGTAGTTACGGCAACAGGTACGGTGTTCTTATATTTTTCGGGTATGCAAGATATGTGGCGGGATGGGGGGGCGCACTCATTTTCATACATAGAAAAAGGTGTTTCTACCCACGAAGTCTTTGAGGAAGATACGGTTGAACAATTACTGCATCAATATGGATATGATGATTTTCAATTTATGAGTTTTGTTGGAGTGTATGCATCCTTCCAGTCTAATAAGGGAGAAATTGAAGTTGCACCGCTTATAAAGGAAAGTGAATACAATCAAGAAGCGAGAAAACAAAAAAAGAAAATATATCATCCGAAAAAAGGTACAGTTACACTTGTTTATTATAATAAAAGTAATTATCCGAATGTATATAATCAAAAAGAGATTCAATTAAAAGTAATGAATCAAACGTATCCATTCGTATTTAACGGTCAGAAAGAAGGGGCGCGATTTAATTATCACCTCGCGCACATTAACGGTTTGTTTTTCGTTATGAATGATGAAGATTTTGACAGTATAGCAAATAAGGTTCCGGATTCTGAAAAAATGATATATCGAGGATACACATTACCCAATATCGAAAATACGAAAAAATTAAATGGAGATTTACGGAAACATATGAAACAAGATGATAATAATGCATTTCGAAGTAATATGGAGTTATATGTGAATATGAAAGAGTTTGGCGATATTACTTTATTTGTAGGTTCATTCATTAGTATATTATTCTTTCTTACTTCATGTAGTATCGTATATTTTAAATGGTTTCATAATATTGCATCCGATCGAAAGCAGTACGGGGCACTTTCTAAACTTGGAATGACGAAGGAAGAAGTGTGGAAGGTTTCTCGTTGGCAATTGTGTATGCTATTTTTTGCGCCTATTATAGTAGGAAGTATGCATAGTGCAGTTGCGTTATATACGTTTCATAATACGATTTTTATGGATGGTTCATTAAGAAAAGTAGGTTTGTTTATTCTGTTTTATATCGCCGCATGCATTATGTATTTCGTTTTCGCTCAAAGAGAATATAAGAAACATTTAGACTAGCACATGCTAGTCTTTTTTTAATATTCGAAATTTACATAGAAGAATATAAAAAAGTATGGTATAACAGTAAGAAAACGAAAAAGAGGGGAAAAGACGATGATTCGAGTAGGATATTTAGGACCAGAAGCAACATTTACAAATATGGCGGTGAGTCGTTTTTTTCCGGAAGCAGAGCATGTACCGTATCGAACGATTCCAGATTGTATAGATGCAGCCGCAAATGAAAATGTAGATTTCGCAGTTGTACCGCTAGAAAATGCGATTGAAGGTTCAGTAAACATAACAGTCGATTATCTCGTACATGAACAACCGCTTTCCATTGTAGGAGAAATTACAGTACCGATTCAGCAGCATTTACTTGTACATCCGCAATATGCAGAAGTGTGGGAAGAAGTATATGCAGTGCATTCTCATCCACATGCTATTGCACAATGTCATAAGTTTTTAAATGAAGAACTAAAAGGGGTAACCGTTCGAGATATGACATCAACAAGTGCTGCTGCACAATATGTGAAAGAACATCCTGAAGAAAAAATCGCTGCTATTGCAAACGAAGCAGCAGCAGAAAAATACGGATTAGCAATTGTAAGAAGTGGTATTCATACGCATAAAAACAATCATACACGTTTCCTTGTTTTGCATAAGAAAAAGAAAGCGGTACTCCCAAATAACGGAGAAAATCGCGGGGAGAAAACGACGCTTATGATAACGTTACCTGCGGATTATGCAGGAGCGCTATATCAAGTGTTATCAGCTTTCGCATGGAGAAAATTAAACTTATCCAAAATCGAATCTCGCCCGATGAAAACAGGACTTGGAAATTACTTTTTCTTAATCGATGTCGATAAAGCATACGATGACGTATTATTGCCAGGCGTAACGATGGAACTTGAAGCACTTGGTTTTTCTGTTACGGTGCTGGGGAGTTATTCTTCTTATTGGTTGTAAAGGGGAGTATTTGTAGTTAATTCGATATAAGTTCAGTCGCTAGTATACCGTCTGATAGATAAATAAAATCCCACCTATAAATGGTGGGATTCTTTATTTTAACTTCGCAAGACGATCTTCTAACTGACCACGCCAAATATCAGCTAGTTCTGGAACAGAAAGAACTTTTTCAATACCGTCTTTATCTTTTCTATTATGAAAATAGATTTCGTTAGAGAACAAAACAGAAACATTACTCGGTTGACGTTCTAGTAATGTAATTTTTGAATCTTTACGTACAGTACCTTCCTGAAGAACGCGGCATAGGTAGCCAGTAAATCCAGTTGCTACAATGCGCGGCAGTATGCCAGGAATACCGAGGCGTTTTGAAATAGTGCTACAAGGTACTCTTGCTTGTGTGACTTGAATGATTGCTTCACCTAGTTGATATGTATCTCCGATGCATACATCATGTTCTAACATATTTGTTACGGTAATGTTTTCACCAAATGTGGAAGCTGGAAGCGTAGTTTGAAATTCCTCTTCCCATAGTGCGTAATGCTCATGTGGGTATACACAAACAGCGCGATCAGGTCCCCCGTGGTGTTTTAAATCCGCTACATCATCGCCAAGGAAGCCATCTTTTGAGAGGAAAGCTTCTTCCGTAGAATCTTTACATATACCTGATATCATTTCTTTATCTTCGCCATATTTCATTTGTTTCGGTTTGCCAATGCTAAAGTGAACGAGTTCAATTCCCATATTTGATCTCCTTTATAATTGATTACAATATTATATCATTTACAAAATAAAAGCACAGAGAATTATAAAAACTCTGTGCTTTGCATTAATTAATAAACGAGAAATCCTGCTTTATCTAAAGCCTCGCAAGCAGCATCTAACTTTTCTTTAGAATCCGCTTCAATTGTATGTAAGTGAATACCATCTGTTAGTTGTGAAAGATAGGAAGCATTTGTGTTTTCGATTTTTTGTAGATACTGTTCTACATCAAAGCGATTACTTACCATAATAGATGCTGTTAAGTCACCGTATACAGGATGCTCAACTTTTACATCTTTAATCGTAACGCCGTGATCAACAAGCATTGTAAGTTCTTGACGTACTTCTGCTGGTTTATGTTGGCATACGATTACGCGTTCGAAAGCTTGTTGTTTCTCTTGCGGTTTTAAATATAAATAACCTTGAGCAGTTGCAATAATCGGTTCGTTTCGTGCTTTAAGCAAGGAAATATCTTGCACGATAACTTGTCTACTTACGTTTGTCTTTTTCGATAGCTCATTCCCGGATAACGGTTCATTTGCAGCAAGAAGCCACTTAAGGATAAGCTGTCGTCTTTCTTCACCTAAAATCTTTTTTTGTTCATTTTGTTTCATTATGATTTAACACCTCTATAAAATTGATTTCCAATTGTGTGTAGTGCATGAATAGTAGTATCAATTTGATCTTTCGTTGTTTGTTGTCCGAAAGAGAAGCGGACATATTGTTTTGCCTCTTCATACGTTTTTCCAATTGCAAGCATTGTTTTCGAAGGTTCTTGTTTACCGACTTGGCAAGCACTTCCCGTGGAAATGGCAATACCGCGACGATTACATTCTAGCATTGTATACTGACCTTCTATTCCTTTTATTGTAACCCCAATAATATGTGGTAAACAAGAAGTAGAATGACCTTCTACTTCAATTTCTAGCGGAAGTGTTTGTAATTGCTCTAAAAAGTAGGATCGTAACTCTTTAAAACGTAAACTTTCTTCCTGTTGATTTTTTAATATATTCTCAGCAGCTGTTAAAAAAGATGCGATGCCAGGAACGTTTACCGTACCTGGACGAAATCCTTTTTCGTGAGAAGTTCCCGGGAATATTTGTGTCCAGCGAACTTGCGGATTGATATAGCAAGCGCCAACACCCTTTGGTCCGTATATTTTATGTGCTGAAACAGAAAGACTATCAATCCCCATCTCAAAAACATGGATAGGAAGTTTACCAAATGTTTGCACACAATCTGAATGAAATAAAACGTTATATTTTTTTAAAAGTGCCCCGATCTCTGCGATATTTTGAACGGTTCCGATTTCAGAGTTTCCGTGCTGTATACTCGCTAGAACAGTATCTTCTGTAATAGCTGCTTCTAAATCTACTAAACGAATGAGTCCATTTTTATCAACAGGAATTTCAGTAATCGTATACCCTTTTGATTGTAAGGATTGAAAATAACTTCGAATGGATGCATGTTCCATAGGTGTCGTAATAATATGCTTCTTATTTTGGGTGTTGAGAAGGGATTGAATCGCAAGGTAGTTCGATTCTGACCCGCCGCTCGTGAAGAATACCCCCTGCTCTTTTCCACCAATCATGTCAGCAAATGTTTTTCTGCAAACGTGTAATAAAGAAGAGGCTGTTCCTCCAATGTCGTGTAAACTTTGTTCATTTCCGAAGTATTGCGTTGCTGCTTTCATATATGTTTGTAATGCTTCCACGCTCATAGGTGTAGTAGCTGCATAGTCAAGATATATCATCATGTAAAGTCCTCTCTCTAGTAAGAGTTACATTTCTTTTGTTTTTTAAATGGTAGTGAAAATAAGAATTATAAAAAAACTCTTGTCATTATTTTAAAACTATGTAAATATAGGTGTCAAGACAGTTGAAAAGTGTAAAGTAGGAGGCAACAATTATGCCAAGTGCAGATGTCTTAATTATTGGAAGTGGCGTTGCGGCACTTCGTGTTGCGAAAGAGATTTGTCACGAAAAGAATGTGATTATTATCACAAAGGAAACAAATCGTAATAATAATACATATTTAGCGCAAGGTGGAATTGCCGCAGCGGTTGCTACATATGACAATCCAAATGATCATTTTGAAGATACGTTAGTAGCAGGATGTCATTATAACAAGGAAGAAGTGGTCCGTTATTTAGTCGAGGAAGGACCGAAAGAAATGAATAATCTCATTGAAAATGGAATGAAATTTGATGGAGATGAAACGGGTCCTCATCTTGGAAAAGAAGGTGCACATCGCAAGCGTCGTATTTTACATGCAGGTGGCGATGCGACAGGAAAGAATTTATTAGAGCATTTCATTCAAGAAGTAGCCCCGCACGTTACGGTAGTGGAACAGGAAATGGTGCTCGATTTTATTATAGAAAATGATAAATGTATCGGGGCTTTAACTCGTAATAGTAAAGGAGAATTGAAGCGTTACGTTGCAGATTATACGGTGTTAGCAACAGGAGGGATTGGTGGTTTATACGCCTTTACTTCTAACGACAAGACAATTACGGGTGATGGACTTGCGATGGTGTACCGCGCAGGCGGGGAGCTCGTAGATTTAGAGTTTGTACAATTTCATCCGACAATGTTATACGCGATCGAGCGATGCTGCGGCCTCGTCTCTGAAGCAGTTCGCGGAGAAGGAGCTGTCCTTATAAATGGAAAAGGGCAGCGTTTTATGATGGATATACATCCTGATCACGATCTCGCACCGCGTGATGTAGTGGCAAGAGCGATCCATGAACAGCTTTTGGCAGGTGAGAAAGTGTATTTGAATATCGAGTCTATCCAAAATTTCGAAGAACGTTTTCCGACTGTATCATCATTGTGTAAAAAGAATGGTGTCGATATAAATGACAAATGCATTCCAGTCGTACCTGGTGCTCATTTTCATATGGGCGGCGTGAAAACGAACTGTGATGGAGAGACGTCCATTCCAAATTTATATGCGATCGGAGAAGTAGCTTGTAATGGTGTTCATGGAGCAAATAGATTAGCAAGTAATTCATTATTAGAAGGTCTTGTGTTTGGAAAAAGAATAGGACAACATATTTTAACGAAAGCGACAAAAGAAAGATTGAACAACTTGGCTGAGAAGGAAAAGAAGTTTATCGTTCTCAAGCATTTGCCGGCGAAAGAAGAAATACAAGAATGCATGATGAAATATGTTGGGATTGTACGAACAGAGCAAAGTTTATCTTATGCAAAGAGATGGCTTAGTAAGTATGGTGTTCGAAATATGATACTACAACATGATGCTCTTACGAATGAAGAGATAACGATTATTAATATGTTAACGGCCTGTGAGCTTATAGTTGTATCAGCTTTGCAAAGAGAAGAAAGCATTGGTGGTCATTATCGAAGTGATTATCCAGATAGAAATAGCGTAAAAAAAGAGATCGTTCGAGTGAAAAGAAAACTACAACTTGTGTGATGAGGGGAAGAGGGGCTTTATGAATACGATAAAAGTGAAAGAAGCATTAAATCGATTTTTTCTAGAAGATATAGGAGAAAGAGATGTAACATCTCAGCTTATTTTTCCAGACAATTTACTTTCAAAAGGAACGTTTCTTGCGAAGGATACAGGGGTCTTTGCGGGGCGTTTAGTCATTGAAGAAGGATTTAAATTAATTGATGAGAGAATTGAAGTGGAGCTTCATAAAAAAGATGGAGATCTTGTAGAAAAGGGCGAAATAATCGCAACTGTGCAAGGGCCAATTGCTTCGTTATTAACGGCAGAGCGCGTTATATTAAACGTTATCCAGCGTATGAGCGGGATAGCTACAATGACACATGAAGCTGTTCTTGCTTTAGATAGCAGCCATACACGCATTTGTGATACGAGAAAAACGATGCCGGGAATCCGTATGTTTGATAAGTATGCAGTCTTGTGCGGAGGCGGATTTAACCACCGTTTCGGTTTATATGATGGTGTCATGATTAAAGACAATCATATTGCTTTTGCAGGTTCTATTACGAAAGCTGTTACATCGGTGAAAGAAAAAGTAGGGCATATGGTGAAAGTGGAAGTGGAGACAGAAACAGAGGAGCAAGTGAGAGAGGCTGTAACTGCTGGTGCAGATATTATTATGTTTGATAACCGTACGCCAGATGAGATTCGAGAGTTTTCAAAGATTGTGCCAAGTGCCATCGTTACAGAAGCTTCAGGAGGCATTACGATTGAAGATTTATCGAAATACGGAAAAACAGGGGTAGATTATATTTCACTTGGAGCGTTAACACATTCAGTGAAAGCACTTGATATTAGTTTCAATATTGAGGCGTAAGGAAAGTGGCTTAGAGGGGGAGAAAGAAATATGAGTATTTTAGAAAAAGTGCAACCGATTGAAACGATGTTACCGGAGCGTTATCACACGATGTCAACAGAAGATATGGAAAAGCGTGTTCGTGAAATTAAAGAAAAAATGGGGGAAACGTTATTTATTCCAGGGCACCATTACCAAAAAGATGAAGTGGTACAATTTTCAGATGCAGCAGGAGATTCGCTGCAGCTTGCACAAGTTGCAGCAAGTAATAAAGAGGCGAAATATATTGTATTTTGTGGCGTTCATTTTATGGCAGAAACAGCAGATATGTTAACGACGGATGAACAAGTTGTCATCTTACCAGATATGCGCGCAGGTTGTTCGATGGCAGATATGGCAGATATTGAACAAACAGAAAGAGCGTGGAAAGAGCTCACGAAATTATTTGGAGATACGATGATTCCGTTAACGTATGTAAACTCTACAGCTGCCATTAAAGCATTTTGTGGTCGTAACGGAGGAGCAACGGTAACTTCTTCAAATGCAAAACAAATGGTATCTTGGGCGTTTACACAAAAAGAGCGTCTCGTCTTTTTACCAGACCAACATTTAGGAAGAAATACAGCGTACGATTTAGGTATCCCGTTAGATAAAATGGCAGTATGGGACCCGCATACAGATTCATTAGAGTATGATGGAGATATAGAAGAAATTCAAGTGATTTTATGGAAAGGTCATTGTTCTGTTCATCAAAACTTTACAGTCAAAAACATTGAGAATGTACGAAAAAATCATCCGAATATGAATATTATTGTACATCCGGAATGTTGTTATGAAGTTGTAGCTGCTTCGGATTATGCAGGGTCAACGAAATATATTATTGATATGATTGAATCAGCACCATCTGGTAGTAAATGGGCAATTGGTACAGAGATGAATTTAGTGAACCGAATTATTCAGCAACATCCAGATAAAGAAATTGTTTCACTTAATCCATTTATGTGTCCATGTTTAACGATGAACCGAATTGATCTGCCGCACTTATTATGGGTGCTTGAAACGGTAGAAAGAGGAGAAGAAATTAACGTTATTAGCGTTGATACACAAGTAACGGAAGAAGCAATTCTTGCATTAAATCGCATGTTAGAGCGTGTGTGAAGCAACGGTATTTCTGTTGCTTTTTTTCATGCATATAATCATAACGAGAACGAAATGTGCATACATTGTTTTGAAGAAATCATTGCGATTTTTTTATCCCACATTAATGGGCAGGCCGATTGGTGCGCACTGATTAAAGTTTCACTTTATGCTTATTCCACTTCTAATGATATTGAAAATCGAAGAAGTGATACAAGTGAAAAGAAGTTAACGTTATTTAGAAAGGGTTACTTCATGAGATTTGTTACTTATAGATAAGTTATACAGGAGGGGGAAAATTTGAAAATTCATATCGTGCAAAAAGGGGATACCCTTTGGAAAATTGCGAAAAAGTACGGAGTGGATTTTGACACGCTGAAACAAACAAATACACAACTTAGTAATCCGGATTTAATCATGCCAGGTATGAAAATTAAAGTACCATCAAACAGCGTCCACGTAAAACAACAGGCTGGGGCAGGTTCAGCACCTCCAAAACAATATGTAAAAGAAGTACAGCAAAAAGAATTTGCAGCAACACCAACGCCACTTGGAATAGAAGATGAAGAAGAAGTTACGTATCAATCAGCACCCATTACACAGCAACCTGCTATGCAACAAACACAAAAAGAAGTGCAAGTAAAACCACAAAAAGAAGTACAGGTAAAGCTGCAGAAGGAAATGCAAGTGAAACCGCAAAAAGAAGTACAGGTAAAGCCACAAAAAGAAGTGCAAAAAGAAAAGCCAGTTGAAAAACCGTCTGTTATTCAAAAACCACCTGTTATAGAAAAACAAAAACCAGCAGAAAAAGAAAACACGAAGTTTTCGGTAAATGTATTACCACAGCCGCCGCAACCACCAATAAAAGCGAAGAAAGAATATAAAATTTCAGATGTAATTAAAAAAGGAAGCGAGTTAATTGCTCCTCAAATTACTAAAATGAAACCTAATAACGTCATTTCTCCGCAAACGAAAAAAGATAACATAGTGTCACCACAAGTGAAGAAAGAGAACGTAGGAAATATAGTATCACCGCAAGTGAAGAAAGAGAATATAGGAAATATAGTATCACCGCAAGTGAAGAAAGAGAATATAGGAAATATAGTATCACCGCAAGTGAAGAAAGAGAATATAGGAAATATAATATCACCGCAAGTAAAGAAAGAAAATATAGGAAATATAGTATCACCGCAAGTAAAGAAAGAAAATATAGGAAACATAGTATCACCGCAAGTAAAGAAAGAAAATATAGGAAACATAGTATCACCGCAAGTGAAGAAAGAAAATGTAGGAAATATAGTGTCACCGCAAGTGAAGAAAGAAAATGTAGGAAATATAGTGTCACCAAATGTATCGAAAGAAAATGTAGTTATTCCACAAGTAATACCGCCAAATATTCAAGTCCCAAACATCATGCCAATGTTGGATAACAATCAACCACCAAATATAATGCCAATGTTGGATAACAATCAACCACCAAATATAATGCCAATCATGGATAACAATCAACCACCAAATATAATGCCAATCATGGATAACAATCAAATGCCAAATATGATGCCAATCATGGATAACAATCAAATGCCAAATATAATGCCAATCATGGATAACAATCAAATGCCAAATATGATGCCAATCATGGATAACAATCAAATGCCAAATATGATGCCGATCATGGATAACAATCAAATGCCAAATATAATGCCGATCATGGATAACAATCAAATGCCAAATATGATGCCAATCATGGATAACAATCAAATGCCAAATATGATGCCAATCATGGATAACAATCAAATGCCAAATATGATGCCAATCATGGATAACAATCAAATGCCAAATATGATGCCGATCATGGATAACAATCAACCGCCGAATATGATGCCATATCAAATTCCATACCAACAGCCTATGATGCCGCCGAATCCGTATTATCAACAACAAAATCCATATCAAATGCCATATCAGCAAGGAGCACCGTTTGGACCGCAATATACGTCTATGCCAAATCCAAATATGATGCCGATGGATAATAATATGCCGCCGCTCGTGCAAGGAGAGGAAGATTGTGGATGCGGAGGAGAGAGCAGGTTATATAGTCCACAACCTGGGGGACCACAATACGCGAATCCTTTATATTATCAACCAACTCAATCAGCATATGCACCACAACCAGGGACGATGTATTACCAACCAGATCCACCAAATGTATTTGGAGAGCCCGTTTCAGAAGAAGAGGACGAAGAGGAAGTTTAAAAAAGGCGGGATTATTCCCGCCTTTTTTGTATGTAGAGTCGTTCTGAAAACGGAAGATTTACATCAAATGTTAGAAAATCCCCAGTGAAATATTAACAGTGTAAAAACCTTCTCTGTTACTCATCATAAGAGGGAGCTTTTCAAAAGAGAAGTTCATTCTAACAGAGGGGGTTTTTGTATTGAATACGAAAGTAAAAGTGATTGCTGCTTCTTTGTTAGTTACTAGTGCATTAGCTGCATGTGGTACACCAAAAGATAATAATGCAATGGATGGACGTAACTACAATTATGAGCGCACATCTTATAATGATACACACCAGTATCGTGATAATGTAACGCGTAATGATCGTTATACAGATTATGTAACATATAGAAATGGTCGTAACGATACAGGATATAACAATTATTACCGCGATGTAAATTACAACGGTCAAATTGCTAATCCGCATCCAACACGTAATATTACAATGAACAATTCATACATTAACAATGATGGGAAAACAGCAGAAAGAATAACAAATCGTGTAAAACGTATGAATAACGTAGACCGCGTGTCTACAGTTGTATATGGAAACGATGTGGCGATTGCGGTAAAACCGCGTAATCCAGTATCGAATGAAACGGCACTTGCAAACGAAGTTCGTCAAGCTGTTGTAAATGAAGTTGGAAACAGAAATGTGTACGTCTCTGTAAGGAATGACATGTTTACTCGTGTTGATGCAATGAGTACACGCTTACGTAACGGTACAGTTACAAACGATTTTAATCGTGACATAGTGAATATGTTCCGAGACATTCGTTACGGTTTAACTGGTACTACTGGTACTATGCGATAGCAAAATAAAAGAGGAAGGGGGAGCCCTTCCTCTTTATTCATCATTGTCTTGTACACGACGTTTTTTAATAAAATAACTAACGGAATAAGACGCTAAAAAGCATATGAAGAAAATACTACCTGTTAAAACTGCTTCAAAGAGAGGTCTTTCTGGACTGAAAATGATATAAATAATAGCTATAATAATTCCAACAATAAAAGAACGTAAAATAATTTTGTAATAAGGAGTTAACTTTATATCTTTTTCGCTCTCTTCTACATCGATTGAAACGCTTAACTGTAAATAAGCAATTAAAATACTCGTAAGCATAAATAATAACCATAATGGAGATTTCGTAATTTGATCCATTCCTTCAGTGAATCCGATATAGCCCAAAATGCCAATTATACCAAGTGATTGAAAAAGAAAGGCAATGCGTATGTTTTTTAATGTTTTCAGAATGAGACGTTCATCCTTTATTTTTTTCACAATATCCATCTCCTGTTTATTATGATTTCGCTGTTACATCAATTGTAACATATATATTACATTTATCAATTTATAATTTACATAATTTTGTTTAGATAAAAGAGGAAATAAAATATTTTTATAAACATGTTGCACTTATACTTTATTAATGTTATATTAGCAAAGCGATGAGCTAATTTACGTAAGACGAGAGATATGCTTAAGTGCTAAACACGCGAATGTGGTCGCCTGGTCTCTCGCCGTAAACGCATCAAGACGCCTGCTTTGCAGGCGTCTTTCATTTTATATGAATGTAATGGGGAGAATGGAGAAATCCAATCTTCCCTTTTTTATTGAAATGAAAGTTGGAAAATAAAGTTATTTACAAGTGTATATGAAAGAGTTACTATTTAATGGTAATATATTACATACTTTTTTAGATATAAAAGGTTGGGATGAATAGGATATGGAGAATTTTGAATGTAGAAATACAGAAGTTGTATTAGAGAAATTTCAGGTCGTAACACCTATATTTCAGGCTTTAGGAGATGAGAATCGTCAGCGAATTATTATGTTGTTATTAGAAAACAAACAGATGAATGTAACACAAATAACAGATAAAATGGGGATTTCTAGACCGGCTGTTTCACACCATTTAAAAATTTTAAAACAAGCAGAATTAATTGTAGCGGATCGAAATGGAAAAGAAATTTTTTATTCTATAATAGCAGGAGAATTTTTAAAACAGGTGAAGGATTTACTTCAAGCAATAGAGTCAAATTATTAATTTTTTTTAACTAACAAGTAAACGAGTTTAAACTTTTAAACCTATTTACTTAAAAGGGGTAATAAAAATGAACAGAATAAACCGTATGTATGTAATTATGTTACTTGTTCCTTTGTTTTGGGGTGGATCTTTTGCAACAGCAGAGCATGTTATTACTGAAATTCCACCGATTACTGCAGCAACAATTCGTTTTGGTTTAGCTAGTTTCATTTTAGTAGGCATAGTTTTTATGAAATCTGAGTGGAATACAAGTTTGTTATTAAAGAATTGGAAAGGGCTGTTATTTGTATCGCTAACAGGTATTTTTGGCTACAATGTTTTTTTCTTTATGGGACTTAACTATACTTCCACTCTGAATGGCTCGCTTATTATTGCTACAATGCCCGTTTTTGTAACGTTGGGGGCAATATTATTTTTTAAAGAGTCTTGGAGTATAAAAATGGGAATAAGTTTAATGTTGTCCCTTAGCGGTGTAATAGCTGTTATTACGAGTGGTTCAATGAATATACTTATGTCTTTGTCATTTAATAAGGGAGATCTTTTATTTATAGCTGCTTTAATCTGTGGGGTGTTATATAGCTTAACTGGGAAAAAAGTTATGCGTGGTGTATCACCTTTGTTAACTACAATGAGTATGACGGTATTAGGAACCGTTTTTTTAGCAGGACTTTCTCTATATGAAGATGGGTGGGGAAAGGTTTTAACGTTTTCTTTACAAGGATGGCTAGAAATGTTGTATATGGTCATATGCGGGACATTAATTGGGTATATCGTGTTTAATAAAGGAGTAGAAGAGTTAGGTGCAAGTAAAGCGAGTATGTATTTAAATTTAACCCCCATTGTAGCTACTGGCATTGCAGTTATAGTATATGGAGCAGTTGTTACATGGCAACAAATAGTCGGAATGATAATTGTACTAATTGGGGTTTATATAGCGACGGTACAATCAAATAAAGATATAAAAAAGCTTTCACATAATCAATACGTTTCGAAATAGGTAGAAATAATTGGACTCTATAAGTCTTAATGGGAACAATCTATGAATTAGGGATAAAACCCCCATTTCCGGAAAAACTACTAATGAAAGTTTGATTTTGCCTAGAAGAGGTGAATGGAAATGAAATGGATACTGATTGCAGTACAAGCATTCGTTATGATGTTTTGTTTAGTTTATGAAACGAGTGCGAGGGCGGAAGGGCCAGTGCCAGAAGTAACAGAGAAAGACCCTCAAGTTACAATTTTATTAGAGCGTATGTATGTGGATGGAGAAGTAAGTGAAGAAATATTTACAGAAAAAGTAGCGGATTTAGAAAAGTTTTTACAGCAATATAAAGAATGGCAACTCGTTGATCGTGATGATGTGCAAATTGTATTACAAAAGAAAGTGGATGATATTTCTCCTTTATTGAAAACGAGCGGTTATTTTGGTGTTTCAGAGGAAGGGATATTACAAATTTTCAAAGGTGTACCGAAAAGTGATAATGCGATTCATTCCTTCTTTCAAATTGATATGAAAAAGCTTGAGAGTTATGAGCGTGCGAAATTGAAGCGTGGTATTCGTATTAAATCAAAAGAAGGCTTTGTGAAGACGATTGAAAAAATGAAGCAATACGCAGTGCAAAATAAGAAAAAAAGCAGCTCATGGTGAGCTGCTTTTTCTTACTTGTTTTTATCTAAAATTTGTTTCGCGATTTCATCAATTAGCATATCTTTTCCGATTGGATTGAAAGCTTTCGTATTGAAGATTTCATTTGATACTTCATATACGTGATTGTTTTTTACTGCTTTATTGTCTTTCCAAACGGCACTATTTTTGTAGTCTTCGTAAACTTTATCAGCTTCGCCGCCGAAGTTTACAACGAACATTTGATCAGGTTGGAATGCAACAAGACCTTCTAGCGATACTTGTGCCATCGTTTGTTTTAAATCTGTACCTTTTGTTGCTGGAAGTTTTAAGTCATTAAAGATGATGTCACCGTATCCGAAGCTACCGTATACACGGAAATTTTGTGGTGTAACTGCGACGAACATAAAGTTTTCATCTTTTGTTTTCTCTTTAATTTTTTTAGATAAAGAGTCTGCTTTTTTATCGTAGTCTGCAATCCATTTGTCAGCTTTCTTCTCTTCGTCAAATAGTTTACCTACTTCTTTAAACTTACCACGCCAGTCTTCTAAGTTTGTTTCTAAAACAACTGTCGGTGCAACCTTTTCTAACTGATCATAAATTTTTAATTGACGATTATTTAAAATAATTAAGTCTGGTTTTAAAGCAGTAACAGCTTCTAAATCAACTTTAGGTGCCCAGTACCATCCTACTGCTTTTACGCCATCTAGCTTTTCTGTTAAATGATTTTGGATTTTATCTTTATATGTATTTGCTGTACCAACAGGTTTGTGTCCAAGAAGTAATAATTCTTCTGTTGATCCAGACAAGTCAACAATTCTCTTTGGATTTACTGGAATTGTAGCTTCCCCTTTAGCATGTTTTACAACTTTTGTTTTCGGTTGTTCTTTCGCTTTTGATTCTTCTTTTTGAGAAGAACAGCCAACGATAGAAAGAACAACTAGCATAATAGTAAATAAAATAAATAGTTTACGTTTCATCCTGATGTAACCCCTTTAATTAGTATTGATAATCATTATCGACTTCTGTATATTAAGGTGCTTTAACCTTTCTGTCAATGGAAAATAACAGAAGTTTCAAATGGAGAACATTTGTTGGGGCAGTCTCGCTTTTCTATCATTAAATATGTTAAAATGGAATACATGATTTAAGAGGGAGAGATCGTATTTTGTTTGAATATGTTACAGGTTACGTGGAGTATGTAGGACCGGAATATGTCGTAATTGACCATAATGGAATTGGTTATCAAATTTTCACACCGAATCCGTATGTATTTCAAAGAAGTAAGCAAGAAATCCGTGTCTATACATATCATTATGTGAGAGAAGATATTATGGCACTTTACGGGTTTAAAACACGTGAAGAGCGTTTATTATTTACAAAGCTATTAGGCGTGTCTGGCATTGGACCAAAAGGAGCTCTTGCAATTTTAGCTTCTGGTCAGACAGGACAGGTCGTTCAAGCGATTGAACATGAAGACGAGAAGTTTTTAGTGAAATTCCCGGGCGTAGGAAAGAAAACAGCGCGCCAAATGATTTTAGATTTAAAAGGAAAATTAGCTGACGTCGTACCAGATGCATTTGTTGATTTATTCTCAGACACAGAACGTTTTGATGAGAAGAAAGGTTCATCAGTTGAGCTTGATGAGGCGTTGGAAGCTCTGCGCGCACTTGGATACGCAGAACGAGAAGTTTCTCGCGTTGTACCAGAGTTATTAAAAGAATCATTAACGACGGATCAGTATATTAAAAAGGCACTTAGTCTTTTACTAAATGGTAAGAGGTGAGTATAATGGACGAACGTCTCCTTTCAGGGGAATCTGCATATGAAGATGCGGATTTAGAATATTCATTACGGCCACAGACGCTCCGTCAGTATATTGGCCAAGATAAAGCGAAACATAATTTAGAGGTGTTTATTGAAGCGGCGAAAATGCGTGAAGAAACGTTAGATCACGTGCTTTTATATGGACCACCAGGTCTTGGTAAAACGACGCTTGCAAATATTATTGCCAATGAAATGGGAGTTAATGTTAGAACAACTTCAGGTCCAGCAATTGAAAGGCCAGGAGATTTAGCAGCTGTATTAACAGCGCTTCAGCCAGGGGATGTATTATTTATTGATGAAATTCATCGTTTGCATAGATCAATTGAAGAAGTACTATATCCTGCGATGGAAGACTTTTGTCTTGATATCGTAATTGGAAAAGGACCGTCAGCACGGTCGGTACGTCTAGATTTGCCTCCGTTTACGCTAGTTGGAGCAACGACACGTGCAGGAGCATTATCAGCGCCGCTTCGTGACCGTTTTGGTGTACTTTCAAGATTAGAGTATTACACAGTAGATCAGCTTTCTGCGATTGTTGAACGTACAGCAGAAGTATTCGAAGTTGAAATTGATTCGTTAGCCGCACTAGAAATTGCAAGACGTGCTCGTGGTACACCTCGTATTGCGAATCGTTTATTACGACGTGTACGAGATTTCGCACAAGTTCGTGGTAACGGAACGGTTACGATGGAAATTACACAAATGGCGTTAGAACTACTACAAGTAGATAAATTAGGTCTAGATCATATCGATCATAAGTTATTGCTTGGCATTATTGAGAAATTCCGTGGTGGCCCAGTCGGGTTAGAAACGGTTTCGGCAACGATTGGAGAAGAATCTCATACGATTGAAGATGTATATGAGCCATATTTATTACAAATTGGCTTTTTACAACGAACGCCAAGAGGCCGAATTGTAACGCCGCTTGCATATGAGCATTTCGGAATGGAGATGCCAAAAGTATGACGGAGATGCCAAAATTGCTTATTACAGCAGGTGTCTTACTTATCGTTGTTGGATTAGCTTGGAAGTTCATTGGAAGACTTCCAGGCGATATTTTTGTGAAAAAAGGAAACGTTACCTTTTATTTTCCTATCATTACATGTATTGTGTTAAGTATTGTATTATCTTTTATTATGTATATAATAAATCGATTTAAATAAGAAATAGGTGGATATAGTTATGGATATAAATCTGTTTGATTTTCATTTACCAGAAGAACTTATTGCACAAGTCCCATTAGAAGATCGTGAAACATCAAGATTAATGGTGTTAGATCGTGAAACAGGAGATATTGAGCATAAACATTTTACAGACATTCTTTCTTACTTACATGAGGGGGATTGCTTAGTTTTAAATGAAACGAAAGTTATGCCTGCTCGTTTGCACGGTGTGAAAGAAGATACAGGCGCGCACATTGAAGTACTTCTTTTAAAACAAGAAGAAGGCGATAAGTGGGAAACGCTTGTGAAGCCAGCGAAACGTGTAAAAGAAGGAACTGTTATCTCTTTTGGCGAAGGGAAATTAAAAGCAACGTGTACAGGAACTGCAGATCAAGGTGGACGTCAGCTTGAATTTTCATATGACGGCATCTTCTATGAAATTTTAGATGAACTTGGGGAAATGCCACTTCCTCCATATATTAAAGAGACGTTAGAAGATCGCGATCGCTATCAAACAGTATATGCGAAAGAAATTGGTTCAGCAGCAGCGCCGACTGCAGGACTTCACTTTACAGAAGAGTTACTGGAGAAGTTAAAACAAAAAGGCGTCGAGTTAGCTTTCATTACACTTCACGTAGGGCTTGGAACATTTAGACCAGTTTCTGCGGATACGATTGAAGAACACCATATGCACGCAGAATATTACCATATGTCTGAAGAGACAGCGGCATTATTAAATCGTGTGAAAGAGAGTGGTGGACGTATTATTACGGTAGGTACGACTTCAACTCGTACGTTAGAAACAATTGCGACAGATCATGATGGCAAGCTTTGTGCTGCTTCTGGCTGGACAGACATTTTTATGTATCCAGGTTACGAATTTAAAGCAATTGATGGTTTAATTACAAATTTCCATTTACCGAAATCAACATTAATTATGCTTGTAAGTGCATTTGCAAACAGAGATAATGTACTTCATGCTTATAATGAAGCAGTAAAAGAAAAATATCGTTTCTTTAGCTTCGGTGATGCGATGTTCGTTGCATCTCACGCTAAAATGGGAAACAAATAAAAGGAGTAAATTATGACAGCAATTCGTTATGAATTTATTAAAACTTGTAAACAAACAGGTGCGCGTTTAGGACGTGTACATACGCCGCACGGTTCATTTGATACACCAACATTTATGCCAGTTGGTACACTTGCAACAGTTAAGACAATGTCACCAGAAGAATTAAAAGCAATGGATTCTGGCATTATTTTAAGTAATACGTATCATTTATGGCTACGTCCAGGTCACGAAATTATTCGTGAAGCAGGCGGTTTGCATAAATTTATGAACTGGGATCGTGCAATCTTAACGGATTCTGGTGGTTTCCAAGTATTCAGTTTAAGTGACTTCCGTCGTATTGAAGAGGAAGGCGTTCACTTCCGTAACCACTTAAATGGAGATAAATTATTCTTATCACCAGAAAAAGCGATGGAAATTCAAAATGCATTAGGTTCAGATATTATGATGGCATTTGATGAGTGTCCACCTTTCCCGGCTACTTTTGAATATATGAAGAAATCTGTAGAACGTACAAGCCGCTGGGCAGAACGTTGTTTAAAAGCGCATGAACGTCCACAAGATCAAGGTTTATTCGGTATTGTACAAGGCGGAGAGTTCGAAGAGCTTCGTCGTCAAAGTGCAAAAGACCTTGTTTCAATGGACTTCCCTGGTTACGCTGTAGGTGGTTTATCTGTAGGTGAGCCGAAAGATATTATGAACCGTGTACTTGAGTTTACAACACCACTTCTTCCAGATAATAAGCCACGTTACTTAATGGGAGTAGGTTCTCCTGACTCTTTAATCGATGGTGCAATTCGTGGTATTGATATGTTTGACTGCGTACTTCCAACTCGTATCGCTCGAAATGGTACATGTATGACAAGTGAAGGCCGTCTAGTTGTAAAAAATGCGAAATTTGCAAGAGACTTCGGTCCGCTTGATCCAAATTGTGATTGCTATACATGTAAAAATTACTCTCGTGCATACATTCGTCACTTAATGAAATGTGATGAAACGTTTGGAATTCGTTTAACGTCTTATCACAACCTTCATTTTCTGTTAAACTTAATGGAGCAGGTGAGACAAGCTATTCGTGAAGACCGTCTTGGCGATTTCCGCGAAGAGTTCTTTGAACAGTATGGCTTTAATAAACCGAATGCTAAAAACTTCTAATACATAATTTAAAAGGAGGAACAAAAGATGAATCCAGGTATGATGAATATCGTTATGATCGTTGCGATGTTTGCGATTTTCTATTTCTTATTAATTCGCCCGCAACAAAAGCGTCAAAAAGCAGTTGCTCAAATGCAAAATGAATTGGCAAAAGGTGATGCTATCGTAACAATCGGTGGTTTACACGGTACAATCGAATCAGTAGATGAGACGAAAATCGTTATTAAGTCTGGTGGTTCACACTTAACTTTCGATCGTAATGCGATTCGTGAAGTTGTGAAAAACTAATGAGGAAGGCCCTGCATGAAATGTGCAGGGCCTTTTTTAGTTATTTTGTTTTGACATATTTACACCGAAAATACCACCGAGTGTACTGGCACCCATCAATGCTAATTGATAAAGTAACTGTGAGTTCGATAAAGTTTGAGAGAAGCCCAAATAGTTAACTAGAAAAACAAGTATGGTGAATGTAAGTCCTGTTGTGAAGCCTACTAGCCAACCTTTCCCTTGTGCTTTTTTGCCGGCAGTAAATCCAGATATAAGCATAGATAAAAGAGCCAGTATAAAAATAGTAACAGCTAATGTCCCTTCATTCATATCTGTAAACTTTAATAAAAGAGCCATAACCATGCTAATAATTGATGCAAGAATTAATAGGGTAACGATGCCGAAGCCAATTGCAGTTGATAATTTTTTTGTTCCATCCATTTATACATTCCCCCCTTTTTAATACAAGCATATTTTCCTTTTGCCCAAGTTAGACTAGTTTATTTTTTATAGGGGAATCTATAGGTAAAAAAGGAGATGTAGAAATGGAATGGGTATCAATCATTGGCCGGACGATGCTTTTGTATATCATCATACTAATTATTTTTCGTTTTATGGGTAAACGTGAAATTGGAGAGCTGAGTGTATTAGATTTAGTCGTATTCATTATGCTGGGCGAAATGGCTGTAGTGGCAATTGAAAACACCGATAAATCACTTTGGCACCAATTAGTTCCGATGACGTTTCTTATGTGTATACAGATCATTTTGTCAGTTATTTCGTTAAAGTATCAACGCTTTCGGCATTTAATAGAAGGTGAGCCCGCTATTCTTGTAAATGCGGGAAAGATTGATGAAAAGAAGATGAGAAAGCAGCGTTATAATATAGATGATTTAATGATGCAATTAAGGGAGCAGGGAGTCGGAGATATCCGAGATGTGGAATATGCTATTTTAGAACCATCTGGGAAGTTATCTGTCTTTCAAAAACAAAAAGGTAAACAGGATGCATTGCAGTTTACTCTTCCTCTTATTATTGATGGGGAAATTCAATCTAATCATTTACAAATGATTGAACATACAGATGAATGGCTTATTGAGAAATTAAAAAACTTAGGTTATAACGATATAACACAAATTTTATACTGTAGCTTTCAAAATGGACAATTTTTTGTTGATTTGAAAGAAAACTAGAGGCTTACTATAGGAAATAGTAAGCCCGTTTACTTCAAAAATGAAAGTTTTCGAATGATTGGGAGCCTGCTTAATTCTTCTTTTCGAATGAGTTTGAAAGTGAAGAGGAGGATAATATAAACGATTGTTGTTAAAGTGATTTCCCATAATGTTTGTATACCGAGTGAATGAGAGAAAATAATATACTTATGAAGATAAAAACCGAAAGCGCCTGCAATACCGATAGCAAGTCCACCGAAAATATAGTCTTTTGCGTAAATGGTAAATGTAATTTTCTTTAAAACAGTAGCGTAATGAAGGAATGTTACTGTTACTATATTTGCAGCGATAGCGAGTGCAACCCCCATCATTTGAAAATCTGGCCTTGAAGCTAGTACAAAAATAACGATTAATTTCACGATGGCGCCAATAAATGTATTCATCATGGCAGCACGTGCTAAGTTTAAAGCTTGTAAAACAGAGGTAAGTGGACTTTGAAAGTAATGAAATAAAAAGCAAGGTGCAAGAAGCTGGATGAATGCTGTTGCACCATCCGATCCGTACATAAGAGTTAAGACAGGAGAAGCAAATACATATAATATAACGACTGACCAGCCACCAGTAATTAATGAAATACGAAGAGCTTGTTGTAAGCGGTGTTCTACTAATTTATGTTGTCTTTTTGCCATTGCCTCGCTAATGGATGGAACGAGTGCTGTAGAAAGGGCGTATGTAATAAAGGCTGGCAGTGATAGAAGTGGGAATGCATAACCATTTAATATACCGTATTGCTGGGTTGCGACGGAGGCAGCAACTCCGGCAATGGCTAAGCTTTGCATAACGACGATAGGTTCGAAAAAATATGAAACGGAACCGATTAAACGACTTCCTGTAGTTGGAAGGGCAATATCCATAAGAGAATAAAATGTCCCTTTGCTTTCCTTTACAGTAGTGAAAAATCCAGAGCGTATAGATAAATGTTTTTCGCGCTGAAATAAAGTGAGTAAAAATAATAACGATGCAACTTCACCGAGAACGGCTGATAACATAGCGCCAGCTGCAGCATATTCTACACCGTAAGGTAAAAATAACTGAATGCATATAGCGATAATTGTAATGCGGACAACTTGTTCTATAACTTGGGCGTAAGCGCTAGGTTTCATATTTTGTTTCCCTTGGAAATACCCGCGTAAAACGGAAGAAACAGCAATAACAGGAACGACAGGTAAAATGGCCATTAATGGATAGTACGTTCGTTCATCAGTTAATAATGTTTTTGCTAAAATAGGTGTGAGGAGCATAATTCCAATTGTTAAAATGATACTAATAACGGATGTAACAGCTAATGATACTGTTAATATTTTTTTTACTCTTTGTTTATCGTTCACAGCTTCTGCTTCTGCTACAAATTTTGCAATTGCGACAGGAAGGCCGATTTGTGTTAATGTAATTGCTAGAATGAATGTAGGAACGGCCATCATATAAAGGCCAACGCCTTCTTCCCCTAAAATACGTGCCATTACAATCCGGTTAATAAATCCAAGGATTTTGGTAATAAAGCCGGCTATCATTAAAATAAATGCGCCTTTTAAAAAGCTTTGTCTCGTCATGGTCTTCTCCTACCTTCTCAAAATCAGTGGAATGATTTACAATAATTTATATGCACGTATGAGACAAGAATGACAAGCATTTAAGAGAGTGAAGTATGAGAGTGCTCTTGAAAGTAGTTATTGCTGTCCATTAGAGCGGGATTAAAAGCGACTTTTCGTGCTGAAATAAGAAGGAGATGTTATGTATGTTAGAAAAAGAGGCTTTGGTAGAATCGTACCGCGGACAGTTACAAGTCGTTTTAGAAAGTAAAGTAGAAGAGTTCCACATGTTCGGTTATGACCGAGTAACAGATGATGATATTTGGAAGTTTCTTAAAGTGAAAAAGTGGAAGAAGATAGACAGCGATGTTAGATTATATGAATTAGTTAATGACGTATTAAGAGTAAGTGCTAATGAATATATGAATTATTTAACTGTTGAAGCATATCAAGCGCCACTTTGGTCATTTGATGAATATGAAAATAAATAACCGACTGCAATTGGTTTGTTCTTCCTTTTGCAGTATAATGATAGGTATTGATAATGAGGAAATAATTATGTCTAAGATCATATATAAAGGAGGTAGTGAAGAGAGAAAATAAATACTGAAAGTGTAGGTATTGTGAAAAACTTACCGACACAGCTAGTGAGGAACTAGCAAAATTATAGAAAGGAAGTCTACTAACTAGGCGTATGCACACGTGTAAAAGTGAATCGTAAGAGATTTATTTAAAGTGTTAGTAGCAGAAAGAGGGTACATATGGCAAAGCGTGGTACGAGAATTGCCGCCTTTTTCCTCATCGTTTTATTAATCGGTGGAGTCATTGGTGCGGCAGGAAAAGACATAGCAAAAGGAATTAGTCTAGGACTAGACCTTCGCGGTGGTTTTGAAATTCTGTATGAAGTAAAACCAGCCAAAAAAGGTAATAAAATTGACCGAGAGGCACTTGTAAGTACAGTAGGTGCTCTTGAAAACCGTGTCAATGCACTCGGTGTAAGTGAGCCGAACATTCAAATTGAAGGGCAAGATCGAATTCGTGTACAGCTTGCTGGTGTACAAGATCAGCAAAAAGCACGTGAAATGTTATCAACACAAGCGAAGTTAACATTCCGTGATGTAGATGACAACCTTCTTATGGACGGAACGGATTTAAAAGGCGGCGGAGCAAAGCAAACATTTGATGATAAAGGTCGTCCAAGTGTTGGACTTACGTTAAAAAGCGCTGAAAAATTCCGTGAAGTAACAGAAAAGATTTCAAAAATGCCACCACCAACGAATTTAATGGTAATTTGGCTTGATTTTGAAGAAGGAAAAGATTCGTATAAAGCAGAATCAGCAAAACCGAATCCGAAGTTTTTATCAGCAGCAACAGTAGAACAAGTATTTAACCAAGCTGAAGTATCTATCGTAGGTGGAAACTTCACAGTTGAAAGTGCGAAAGAACTTTCATCTTTATTAAATGCAGGTGCACTTCCTGTTGATTTAAAAGAAATGTATTCAACATCTGTTGGAGCAAAATTTGGTCAACAAGCGTTAGAGCAAACGATTTTCGCTAGTGCGATTGGTATCGCTCTTATTTTCTTATTTATGCTTGTATTCTACCGTTTACCAGGACTTGTAGCGGTTATTATGTTAGGTCTATACATTTTCGTTACATTACTTGTCTTTAACTGGATGCATGCAGTTCTTACGTTGCCAGGTATTGCGGCGTTAGTGCTCGGGGTAGGTATCGCCGTTGATGCGAATATTATTACGTACGAGAGACTGAAAGAAGAGCTGAAAATTGGTAAGTCAATGATGTCAGCATTCCGTGCTGGTAACCATCGTTCATTAGCAACAATTTTAGATGCAAACGTTACGACTCTTGCAGCAGCTGGTGTATTATTCGTTTATGGTAATAGTTCTGTAAAAGGGTTTGCAACAAGTTTAATCGTAAGTATTTTAGTCGGTTTTATTACGAACGTATTCGGTACCCGTTTCTTACTAAGTTTACTTGTAAAGAGCCGTTACTTCGATAAAAAACCAGGATACTTTGGTGTGAAACAAAAGGATATTATTCCATTAACAAAAGGCGTAGTACATCCGCCGACAAGATTTGATCGTATTAACTTCGTAAATATCGGTCATAAATTCCTTGTTTTCTCGATTGTAGTTGTAATTGCAGGTGCAATTATACTACCAATTTTCAAATTGAATCTTGGTATTGACTTTGCGAGTGGTACACGTATCGACTTGCAATCAAAACAAACACTTACTGTGTCTGATGTTCATAAAGATTTTAAAGAATTGAAAATTGACGTGAAGGAAGAAAATATTGTACCGACTGGAGATGACAATAAAGGGTTCGCAGTTCGTACATTAGGTGTTCTATCAAAAGATGAAATTGCGAAAACAAAAACATTCTTCCACGATAAATATGGTACAGATCCCAACGTAAGTACAGTTTCACCGACAATCGGTAAAGAGATTGCACGAAATGCATTTATCGCAGTATTAATTGCTTCTGCGGTTATCATTTTATACGTAAGTATTCGATTCCGATTTACGTACGCATTATCTGCAGTGCTTGCATTATTACATGATGCGTTCGTTATGATTGTTATATTTAGTATTTTCCAATTAGAGGTAGACTTAACGTTTATCGCTGCGGTATTAACAATCATCGGTTATTCTATTAATGACTCAATTGTTACATTTGATAGAAACCGTGAATTATACAAACAGAAAAAACGAGTTCGCGATATAAAAGACTTAGAAGAAATCGTAAATGCAAGTATTCGTCAAACGCTTGGTCGTTCGATTAACACCGTATTAACAGTGTTATTCCCAGTAATTGCGTTACTTATCTTCGGTAGTGAGTCACTACGTAACTTCTCGTTTGCGTTACTTGTTGGATTAGTTGTAGGTACGTACTCTTCTGTTTTCGTTGCTTCTCAAATTTGGTTAATGCTTGAAAACCGTCGTTTGAAAAAGGGGAAAAACAAGAAGAAGGTTGAGAAAGTAGAATCTGAACCGCAAGTATAAAAAGATGATGTCTCTTTATGAGGCATCTCTTTTTTCGTTTGTGGATACAATAAGATAGCAACTTTTTAACAAAAGGAAGATGGAAGAAAGTGGTGATGTTATCGCTGTTTTTGTTACAATAAAAAGATAGGTTAAGAAAAGAAGGGATTTTAATTATGGAAAAAGATGAACGTTTTAAACAGGCCGAGTTCGGTGCTATTGTCGGGATCGTTGGTAATATTATATTAGCGATTGTAAAGGCGGTAATTGGTTATATTGGGAACAGTAAAGCACTATTAGCGGATGCCGTGCATTCTGCATCAGATGTAATTGGTTCGCTTGCTGTACTGTTTGGATTGCGAGCAGCAAAGCAGCCGCCCGATGAAGATCACCCGTATGGTCATGGTAAAGCGGAATCGATTTCAGCGATTATTGTTGCAGTATTATTATTTATTGTGGGAATCGAGATAGCGATTTCGTCTCTAAAAGCTTTTTCGCAGGAACTAGAACCACCGAAGGGAATTACGATTTTTGCTGTTGTTCTTTCGATTATCGTGAAAGAAGGAATGTTTCAATATAAATTTCGATTAGGGAAGAGGGTAAATAGTGATGCAATTATTGCAAATGCATATGAGCACCGTTCGGATGTATTTTCTTCAATTGCAGCTTTAATCGGTATTTGTGCAGCGATTATGGGTGGTAAGTTTGGGCTAGATTGGCTTGTATATGCCGATCCAATTGCAGGATTATTTGTTTCACTGCTTGTTGCAAAGATGGCGTGGAGTATTGGGGCAGAAGCAATTCACGCAACGCTTGATCATGTTCTTCATGAGGAAGATGTTCTTCCGCTTAGAGAAGCAGTACTTCAAATAGATGGTGTGAAAAAAATCGGTTCTTTATATGCAAGGGAGCATGGTCATTACGTTATTGTCGATATTAAAGTTTCTGTAGATCCATACATTACTGTAGAAGAAGGGCACCGCATTGGCAAGCATGTAAAAGAAACGCTTATGGAACAAGATAACGTACAAAATGTGTTTGTACATATAAATCCATATTCTCCAAATTAAATATCATTAACATTTTAGTATACAGATATTGCATCGTAGTTTGCATCATATTGTCACCCCTTAATCTGTCTTGTATAATGAACAGGTTAAGGGGTGATTTCGTGTTACAACCGAAGACGCGTTGGAAAGAAAAAGAATATAACGATGAGCGAGTGAGTGAATTAGCAAGTAAATTAAAATTATCACCACTTGTCGTTTCGTTATTCCTCGGTAGAGGACTAGATACAGAAGATAAGATTTTAGATTTTTTAAATACAGAAAATCAAGAATTTCACGATCCATTTTTATTAGAAGGAATGGATAGAACGGTAGAACGTGTAAATAAGGCGATTCAAAATGGAGAGCAAATATTAATATTTGGTGACTACGATGCCGACGGAGTAAGTAGTACGACTGTGTTATATCTTGCTTTGCAAGAATTAGGTGCAGATGTAGAATTCTATATCCCAAACCGTTTTACAGAAGGTTATGGACCAAACGAAGCGGCATTTCGTTGGGCGCATAGCGCAGGGTTCTCACTAATTATTACTGTTGATACTGGTATCGCAGCAGTACATGAAGCGAAGGTGGCGAAGGAGCTTGGAGTGGATCTTATTATTACGGATCACCATGAGCCACCACCAGAATTGCCAGAAGCACTTGCGATTATTCATCCGAAATTAGATGGCGGTGTGTATCCGTTTCACTATTTAGCTGGTGTAGGTGTTGCGTTTAAAGTTGCACATGCACTTTTAGGCCGTGTACCAGAACATTTATTAGAAATTGCAGTAATTGGTACAGTAGCCGATTTAGTATCACTTCATGGTGAAAATAGATTGCTAGTGAAGCGCGGTTTAAAACATATGCGCATGACGAAAAATATCGGACTAAAGGCGCTATTTAAAGTTGCTAACGTTTCGCAAAGTGAAATTACAGAAGAGAGTATTGGCTTCGCAATCGCGCCGCGTATTAATGCAGTTGGACGTTTAGAAGATGCTACGCCGGCTGTACATCTTTTATTATCAGATGATCCAGAAGAAGCGAAAGAGTTGGCTGAAGAAATTGATGAGCTGAACAAACTGCGAAAAGATATTGTAAAGCAAATTACAGAAGAAGCTATTGCTGAAGTGGAAAATAATTTCCCGCCAGAAGACAATAAAGTGTTAGTGCTTGCGAAAGAAGGCTGGAATCCAGGTGTAATTGGAATTGTCGCTTCTAAATTAGTTGAACGTTTTTATCGTCCGACGATTGTATTAAGCATTGATCCTGTAAAGGAAACAGCAAAAGGTTCAGCACGTAGTATTGCAGGGTTTGATTTGTTTGCAAACTTGTCAGATTGTAGAGAGTTATTGCCACACTTCGGAGGGCATCCGATGGCAGCGGGAATGACGCTACATATGAATGATGTAGGTGAATTGCGCCGCCGCTTAAATGAACAAGCAGATACAATTTTAACAGAAGAAGATTTTATTCCAATTACAGCCGTTGATGTCTTTTGCAAGGTGGAAGATGTAACACTTGCAGCCATTGAAGATATGCAAAAGTTAGCGCCATTTGGTGTTGGAAATCCAAAACCGCGTATTGCAGTTAAGGATGCAGAGCTAGAAAGTATTCGTGCAATCGGATCAGACGGCTCTCATTTAAAAATGGCTCTTCGCGATGGACAAGCAACACTGGACACAATCGGATTCGGTTTTGGTGCGTATGCGAAAGAAATTTCTCCAGTTGCAAAGGTATCTGTAATAGGAGAAGCATCCATTAATGAATGGAATAATTTTAAAAAGCCGCAATTAATGGTACAAGATATTGCCGTAGAGGCATGGCAATTATTTGATTGGCGTAGTATGCGTAACGTAGAAGCGAATGTAGCAGAACTTCCGAAAGAAAAAATAACGATGGTGTATTTTTCTGAAGAGGTATTGAATAAATTTTCTTTAGAAGACTATAAAGAGCATATTATGCATGCATCAGAAGTAACTCATTTAGACGATCAATACATCGTGTTGCTTGATTTACCAAAAGGAACAGATGAATTACGAGATTTATTTAAAGTTGGGTTCCCTTCGCGAATTTACACGCTATTTTATCAAGAGAACAATCATTTATTTAGTACAGTCCCAACGAGAGAACACTTTAAATGGTACTACTCATTCTTAAGCCAAAAAGCACCATTTTCTTTAAGACAATACGGAGAACAACTGTGTCGTCATAAAGGTTGGTCAAAAGATACAGTAAATTTCATGACACAGGTGTTTTTTGAGTTAGAATTTGTTACAATAAAAGATGGCGTCATTTTTATGGCAGACAAAAAACAAAAGCGTGATTTAATTGAATCGAACACATATCGTGAGAAAATGAACCACTTACAATTAGAAAAAGAATTGGTTTATAGCACATATCAGCAACTATATACATGGTTTGAAACGATTCGTAATCATAAAGAAGTAGAACAGTTAGGGTAAAGGATTTGTATTTACAAACCTTTTAGATCTGAGGAGGATTCAGAAATATGGATTTCAAGCAACATATCGCAATTGTACCGGATTATCCAAAAGAAGGTATTGTATTTAAAGACATTACACCGTTAATGAACGACGGTAAAGCATACAAAGCAGCAACAGATGCAATCGTTGAGTATGCAAAGAAAAGAGACATTGACCTTGTAGTAGGACCAGAAGCACGTGGCTTTATTATCGGTTGCCCAGTTTCTTATGCATTAGAAGTAGGTTTTGCACCAGTTCGTAAATTAGGGAAATTACCACGTGAAGTAATTACAGTTGACTACGGTAAAGAATATGGTAAAGATGTTTTAACAATCCATAAAGATGCAATTAAGCCAGGTCAACGCGTATTAATTACAGATGACTTATTAGCTACAGGTGGAACAATTGAAGCGACAATTAAGCTAGTTGAAGAACTTGGCGGAGTTGTAGCAGGAATTGCATTCTTAGTAGAGCTTACTTACTTAGATGGTCGTAAAATGTTAGATGGTTACGATGTATTAGTATTAGAAAAATACTAATCACTATATAGTAAAACTACGGTGATAAAAAGTACCCGTGAATCTCTTGGAGAGGAGCGGGTACTTTTGTATAATTGCACAAAAAAATAAGGTGAAATGTCAGTAAAATCTTTTCCTTTTCACAATTCACAATCATTGGGTTATAATGATAGAATATAATTTATTCTATTTAATTAAGATAAAGTCAATTTTCAATAAAAGGTGATTCGATGGCAAATGAGCAGGTACTAACAGCTGAACAGGTACTCGAGAAAGCAAGTCAATATTTAGCGGATGAAGATATTGAGCTAGTGGCACGTGCCTATGAATATGCACGTGATGCGCATAGCGAACAATACAGAAAATCGGGTGAACCGTACATTATTCATCCAATTCAAGTTGCAGGTATTTTAGTTGATTTACACATGGATCCAGCTACAGTATCAGCAGGTTTCTTACATGATGTAGTAGAAGATACAGAGATTACATTAGAAGATATTGAACGGGAATTTAATAAAGAAATTGCTATGCTTGTCGATGGTGTGACAAAGCTCGGAAAGATTAAATATAAATCTCATGAGCAACAACAAGCAGAAAACCATCGCAAAATGTTTATTGCAATGGCTCAAGATATTCGAGTTATTTTAATTAAACTAGCTGATCGCCTTCATAACATGCGTACATTGAAACATTTGCCGCAAGAGAAGCAGCGTCGCATTGCGAATGAAACGTTAGAAATCTTTGCACCTTTAGCACATAGACTCGGAATTAGTACTATTAAATGGGAGCTAGAGGATACGTCACTGCGCTATTTAAATCCACAACAATACTATCGTATTGTAAATTTAATGAAGCGTAAACGTGCAGAACGTGAAGAATATTTAGACGAAGTAATGACTGGTATTCGTGAGAAATTAAAAGAAGTTGCAATTCAACCTGAGATTTCTGGAAGACCAAAACATATTTATAGTATTTATCGTAAAATGGCACTGCAAAATAAACAGTTTAATGAAATTTACGATTTATTAGCTGTACGTGTCGTTGTAAATAGTATTAAAGATTGTTATGCGGTACTTGGAATTATTCATACGTGCTGGAAGCCAATGCCGGGTCGTTTTAAAGATTATATTGCAATGCCGAAAGCAAATCTATATCAATCTCTTCATACGACTGTAATTGGGCCGAAAGGTGATCCGCTTGAAGTGCAAATTCGTACGAAAGAAATGCATGAGATTGCAGAATTCGGGATCGCGGCACACTGGGCGTATAAAGAAGGAAAAACAGCAGAAACAACAGGTACATTAGAGAAGAAACTTACATGGTTCCGTCAAATATTAGAATGGCAAAATGAAGCTTCTAATGCAGAAGAGTTTATGGAGTCATTAAAAATTGATTTGTTCTCTGACATGGTATTCGTTTTCACACCGAAAGGCGATGTAATGGAATTACCACTTGGATCTGTTCCGATTGACTTTGCGTATCGTGTCCATTCAGAGATCGGGAATAAAACAATTGGTGCAAAAGTAAATGGGAAAATGGTGACCCTTGATTATAAATTAAAAACGGGTGACATCATTGAAATTTTAACATCGAAACATTCGTATGGACCAAGTCAAGATTGGGTGAAACTTGCTCAAACATCTCATGCGAAAAACAAAATACGTCAATTCTTTAAGAAGCAACGTAGAGATGAAAATATTGAAAAAGGCCGTGAGCTTGTTGAAAAAGAGGTGCGTGGCCTAGAGTATGAGATGAAAGAAGTGTTAGCTCCTGACAATTTAAAACGTGTTGCTGAGAAGTTCAATTTTGCAAATGAAGAAGATATGTTTGCAGCAGTTGGATATAGCGGTATCACTGCATCACAAATTGTTACGCGACTAACGGACAAGTTCCGTAAGCAACGTGAAGAAGAAGAAATCGTTGAAGTTAAAGAAGTTCGTAAACCGATGAAAATTCGAAAATGGGATTCTGGCGTTAAAGTAAGTGGTGCGGATAATTTATTAATTCGTTTATCAAAATGCTGTAACCCAGTACCGGGTGATGATATCGTTGGGTATATTACGAAAGGCCGAGGCGTATCGATTCACCGCCGTGACTGTGTAAATGTTCATACAGAAGAAGCTATAGAACGTTTATTAGAAGTAGAGTGGGAAGGTAGCCCTGAAAAAGAAATTGAGTACAACGTTGATATTGAAATTTCAGGTTATGATCGCCGTGGTTTATTAAATGAAGTATTACAAGCTGTTACAGAGACGAAAACCTACATTTCTGCAGTTTCTGGTAGAAGTGACCGTAATAAGATGGCGACAATTAATATGTCAATCTCGATTCGTAACTTACAGCATTTGAAAAAAGTAGTAGAACGCATTAAACGTGTTCCAGAAATTTATGCAGTACGACGCATGATGCATTAATAGGGAGTGTAGAAAGATGAGAGTTGTTTTACAACGATCAAAAGAAGCGTCTGTCACAGTAGACGGTGAGATCGTAGGACAAATTCCGTTCGGTTTAACATTACTAGTTGGCATTACGCATGAAGATACAGAAAAAGATGCAACTTACATCGCAGAAAAAATTGCGAACTTACGTATTTTTGAAGATGAGAGCGGAAAGATGAACCATTCTGTACTGGATGTAGAAGGACAAGTTCTATCAATTTCGCAATTCACATTATACGGAGATTGTCGCAAGGGAAGACGTCCAAACTTTATGGATGCTGCTAAACCTGACTATGCAGAGCGTTTATACGATTTCTTTAATGAAGAAGTTCGTAAACAAGGATTGCATGTAGAAACAGGGAAGTTCGGAGCGATGATGGACGTTTCTTTAATCAATGATGGTCCGGTGACCTTAATTGTAGAAAGTAAATAGTGTTGCTTAAAAAGAGGGGGTTATTTAATCCTCTCTTTTCTATACATTGTTGTATGTTTTGTTCATTTACCCTGTAATAGCTCGATTGGTGAAGGTTAATAATCAGTGAGGGATGGACAAAACCCCCACTGATTAAAGTTTCACTTTATTTGGAATTAATAGCTGTTTTAGTTATGTATAACTCTCTCATCAATATGGAACAATAAAAAGTAAAACATCCATATTGAATGTGAGGGATATACGTATGCGTATGAATGAAAAAGGGCATTCTGTTACAAATGGTGCAAATCAACTGTTTAACGTGAATTTTCATGAGTTTATTTCAAAGGAACAAAACAATACTTCAATGGAGCTTGCTTCTGAGTTTGGAATTTCTCTTCAAGATGTAAAGCGTCTAAAGAAGCAGATTGAACGCTCTTAGAGCACTTGACAATCCTACTGAACAAACGTATAGTAATTTTATATTTACATATGAATATAACCGTTGATAGAGAAGAGTAAATGAGACACACATGGAAAGAGAAGAAATGTCTTAGGCTGAAAACATTTCTACATGATGACTGATTGAATGACACTCTAGAGGTTTCAACTTGAACAGCATATATGCTTAGTAGGGATGAACGCACATTTAAGCGTTATTAAAAAAGTGGAAGCATACGTGCTTCAATTAGGGTGGCACCACGGGTATAATACTCTCGTCCCTACTGTTCAAACAGTAGAGGCGGGAGTTTTTTTATTTTTATTAAGATTAAAACAATTTGAGGAGGAACTGAATATGTCTATTCAAATCCCACGCGGAACGCAAGATATTCTTCCAGGTAGCGTTGAGTTATGGCAGTATATCGAAGGGCAAGCACGCGAAATTTGCCGTCGTTACAACTATAAAGAAATTCGTACACCAATTTTTGAACACACTGAGCTATTTTTACGTGGTGTTGGTGATACGACAGATATCGTACAAAAAGAAATGTACTCATTCCAAGATCGTGGAGAGCGCAGTTTAACATTACGTCCAGAAGGTACTGCACCTGTTGTGCGTTCTTACGTTGAAAACAAAATGTTCGGTGATGCAACACAACCAACGAAATTATACTATATCGGTCAAATGTTCCGTTACGAAAGACCACAAGCAGGTCGCTATCGTCAATTCGTACAATTTGGTATTGAAGCAATTGGTAGTAATGATCCTGCAATTGATGCAGAAGTAATTGCACTTGCTGTAGAGTTTTACCGCGGCATGGGCTTAAAAAATATTAAAGTTGTATTAAACAGCTTAGGTGATGCGGCGAGCCGTCAAGCGCACCGTGATGCGTTAATCGCACACTTCGAGCCACGTATCGGTGAGTTCTGTTCTGACTGTCAATCTCGTTTAGAAAAGAACCCTCTTCGTATTTTAGATTGTAAGAAGGACCGTAACCATGAATTAATGGGAACAGCACCATCTATTACAGAATACTTAAACGAAGATTCAGCAGTATACTACGACAAAGTTCAAGAACTATTAACGATGATGGATGTTCCATTTGAAAAAGATCCGAACTTAGTACGTGGTTTAGACTACTATCAACACACTGTTTTTGAAATTATGAGTGAGGCAGAAGGTTTTGGTGCTATCACTACATTAAGCGGTGGTGGCCGTTATAACGGGCTTGTACAAGAAATCGGTGGGCCAGAAATGCCAGGTATCGGTTTTGCGATGAGTATCGAACGTTTAATTATGGCGCTAAAAGCTGAAAACATCGAATTACCAATTGAACATAGTATTGATTGTTATGTTGTAGCGCTTGGTGAAAAAGCGAAAGACCATGCTGCGAAAGTTGCGTTTGATCTTCGTAAAGCTGGATTATCAGTTGAAAAAGATTATTTAGACCGCAAAATGAAAGCACAATTTAAATCAGCAGATCGTCTAAAGGCGAAATTTGTAGCTGTATTAGGGGAAGATGAGCTAGATAAAGGCATCATTAACTTAAAAGATATGGCAACAGGTGAACAAGAAGAAGTAGCATTAGATGTATTTGCTTCATACGTAGCAGAGAAATTAATATAGGGGGAACTTACAGTGGCTGAAAGAACACATGCATGTGGAAAAGTAACAGTAGAAGCAGTTGGGCAAACAGTTCAATTAAAAGGTTGGGTACAAAAACGCCGTGATTTAGGTGGATTAATCTTTATCGACTTACGTGACCGTACAGGTATCGTACAAGTTGTATTTAACCCAGAAACATCAAAAGAAGCGCTAGAAGTAGCAGAAACAATTCGTAGCGAGTATGTATTACACGTAGAAGGTACAGTTGTTGAGCGTGGTGAAGGCGCAATTAATGACAATATGGCAACTGGTCGTATTGAAGTACAAGCAACGAAAGTAGACGTATTAAATGCAGCGAAAACAACGCCAATTATTATTGCTGATGATACAGATGCATCAGAAGATGTGCGTTTAAAATATCGTTATTTAGACTTACGTCGTCCAGTAATGTTTAACACATTCAAAATGCGTCACGACGTAACAAAAACAATTCGTAACTTCTTAGATACAGAAGAGTTCTTAGAAGTAGAAACACCAATTTTAACGAAGAGTACGCCAGAAGGAGCTCGTGACTATTTAGTACCAAGTCGTGTACATGATGGTGAATTCTATGCATTACCGCAGTCTCCACAGCTATTTAAACAGCTTCTTATGGTCGGCGGATTTGAGCGTTACTATCAAGTGGCACGTTGTTTCCGTGACGAAGATTTACGTGCAGACCGTCAACCAGAATTCACGCAAATCGATATCGAAGCTTCATTCTTAACACAAGATGAAATTTTAGAAATGATGGAGCGCATGATGACGAAAGTTATGAAGGATGCAAAAGGTGTAGAAGTGAGTGCACCATTCCCTCGTATGAAATATGCTGATGCAATGGCTCGTTACGGTTCTGATAAGCCAGATACACGCTTTGAAATGGAACTAACAGACCTATCTGAATTTGCAGCAGGTTGTGGTTTCAAAGTATTTACAAGTGCTGTAGAAAGCGGCGGACAAGTAAAAGCAATTAATGCAAAAGGTGCTGCGAGCAAATACTCTCGTAAAGATATTGATGCATTAACTGAATTCGTAAAAGTATACGGTGCAAAAGGTCTAGCTTGGCTTAAAGTGGAAGAAGACGGCTTAAAAGGACCGATTGCGAAATTCTTCGGTGAAGAAGAAGCAAACGCGTTAATGACTACATTAGAAGCTACTGCTGGCGACTTATTACTATTCGTAGCAGATAAGAAAAGCGTTGTTGCAGATAGCTTAGGTGCACTTCGTTTACGTCTAGGTAAAGAGCTTGAGTTAATTGACGAAAGTAAATTTAACTTCCTATGGGTAACGGATTGGCCACTTCTTGAGTACGATGAAGATGCAGATCGTTACTTCGCAGCTCACCACCCATTCACAATGCCATTCCGTGAAGACGTTGAGCTATTAGAAACAGCACCAGAAAAAGCACGTGCACAAGCATATGACCTTGTATTAAATGGTTATGAGCTTGGTGGTGGATCACTTCGTATTTACGAGCGTGACGTACAAGAAAAAATGTTCAAAGCACTTGGATTCTCACAAGAAGAAGCGCAAGAGCAATTCGGATTCTTATTAGAAGCATTCGAATACGGTACGCCACCACACGGCGGTATCGCATTAGGTTTAGACCGTCTTGTTATGTTACTTGCAGGGCGTACGAACCTTCGTGATACAATTGCATTCCCAAAAACAGCAAGCGCGAGCTGCTTATTAACAGAAGCTCCAAGTCCAGTAGCAGAAGCACAGCTTGAAGAACTGAACTTGAAGTTGAACGTAAAAGAAGAGAAGTAAGAATAGGGTCTAGATGGTTATACTATAGCCGTCTAGACTTTTTTTGATAGGAAGTTTAAAAAGTCCGGTTCAGATAACTGTCGCATCCCATCGTTACGTATGCTAGTCTGGTGCTCGAGTAGTAAAGCTACACTGCGCTCCTCCTGGCTTCAGCGCCTCGAACTGCTCGGTTCTCTGAATCCTCCTTTTTCAACGTGTATGTAGGAAGAAAAAAAGCCCGGTTTATATTATGTTTTTTTGTTTGGAATATGTATTTTTAGGAATTCTATAACTTTTTCTATACAAATAGTCGGAAAAACGCTAGAATACATGATAGACCATTTTTGTAATAGGAGTGTAGAGCTGAATGTTACATCAATTTTCACGTAATGAATTAGCCTTCGGTAAAGAAGGACTTGAAATATTAAAAAATAGTACAGTCGGTATTTTAGGAATTGGCGGCGTAGGATCATTTTCAGCTGAAGCGTTAGCGCGTTCTGGCGTAGGACGTCTCGTATTAGTTGATAAGGACGTTGTAGATATTACAAACGTAAACCGTCAAATTCACGCTTTAGTATCTACTGTAGGGCGTTCAAAAGTAGAATTAATGAAAGAGCGTATTGCAGACATTAATCCAGAGTGTGAAGTAATTGGACTAGAAATGTTTTATACAGATGAAACATATGAAGAGTTCTTCAAGCATGGTTTGGATTTCGTAGTGGATGCATCGGATACGATTACGTTCAAAATTCATTTAATTAAACAATGTTTACGTCGCAAAATTAAAATTATCTCATGTATGGGTGCAGCAAATAAAATGGACCCAACTCGTTTCCGTATTGCGGACATCTCTAAAACACATACAGATCCAATTGCGAAAGTCATTCGTACGAAGCTTCGTAAAGAGGGTATTAAGAAAGGTGTAAAAGTTGTCTTCTCTGACGAAAACCCAATCGTAATTCGCGAAGAAGTACGTAAAGAAATCGTACCAGACGAAAATGCAAAAATTCGTAAAGCGAAATTACCACCTTCATCAAATGCATTCGTACCATCTGTGGCCGGCTTAATTATGGCAAGTCACGTTGTACGTGAGCGTATTAAAAACGTAGAAGTGAAGCGTGTAGGGCAAGAATAAAGTGAAAGCATATATCCGTCTAGGGTATATGCTTTTTCTATTATATTTTAAAGAACTGCTGATATCTGCAATACTAATACTTCAAGTGTAAGTAATCCTAGTAAAGAATAATCGTATTTGTCCGATTTATAACCTGAGGTCTTTTTTAAACTATGAATGGTAAAAAGACCTAACGTTAGAACGAGAATACCGAGTGTTATTTTGAAGACTGTTAATGAAATAGAGATCATTTCCTTTCGATTGTATATGTTTATAGTAACATGTAAGTGGGGAATGTCCATTTAATCCCAGTTATTCTTTGTATAGCAGGTCGACTTATTTTGTTGATTTTTGTCGGTAAATCGATATAATTAAAAAATCGTTGATATATTGTAAGTTACGATAGATATATTTGAAAAAACGTTTATATAATTTCACTTACCGATACATACTATTCGCTGAAAAAATAAACAGGGATGTCACTTAGTCAAAAAAGTGACATCCCTGTTTTTAATTCTCTGCAGAATATATAATATCTAAATTTCCATTTTGATCTGTCTTGAAAATGGGAGCAATCTGTTCTTCTTGTTCTTCAACTGAAACGAGTTTTCGAGCACGGTCCATAATTCTAACAAGCATTGCGTAATCTTCTTCGATTGCTTGTTGTTTTTTTGTGAGTATCGCTAATTTTGCTTCAAGTTCATGATTCGTTTTTTCTAGGGAAGTAAGCTGATCTTGTAATACATCATTTTCAGTTTGCAACTTTGCGATTGAAGGGTTATTATGTTCCATGTTTTGCAAAAATGAGATGACATTTTGCATTGTAAGATCTTGTTTACTTGGCGTAATATCTTCTGAAAACTCGGCATCGATTACGAGTTGTTTCGTTTTCGTGAAATGTTCTTTTTCTATTTTAGCTTCAGAGCGTTTTAATTCTTTACGTTGTTTTTTTGCGAGTTGCACCGCATCTTCGTAATTCGGTCTTACTTCAGCATTCCACCTAAAGCCGCAAGCTGCGGAAGTGCGGTTCAATGCATCGCCAACTTCATCGAATGCTTTTATTTGTGTGCTGCCGCTGCGAATATGTCGTAAAACAGTTTCTGCTAAAAGGAGATCGTCTTCTTTTGTCCATGCATCTTGACGTGTTTTCATAAGCGAAGCCTCCATAATGGTGACGTTTTCGCTTATGTTACCCTTTATTTTTCGTTTTATTCGAACTTTGTAATCTTTCATATACAGTAGAAAGTGCTTGCTCAAATTTCCCTGTCGTTTTCGGTTTATAATAGTGTTTGTTTTTTATTTTATCAGGTAAGTATTGTTGTTGTACCCAGCCATTTGGATGGTCGTGTGGATATAAGTATCCAATGCCTCTTCCGAGTGATTCTGCGCCTTTGTAATGACTATCTTTTAAATGACTTGGAATGTCGCCTGTTTGACCGTTACGTAAATCGTGTAATGCAGCATCAAGTGCTTTATAAGCTGAGTTTGATTTTGGTGATAGACAAAGCTCGATAACAGCATTTGCAAGTGGTATGCGTGCCTCTGGGAATCCAACTCGTTCCGCTGATTCTATGGCTGCTAGTGTACGCGGTCCGGCTTGCGGGCTAGCGAGTCCGATATCTTCATATGCCATAATAAGGAGACGTCTACCAATGCTTTGTAAATCACCAGCTTCAATAAGACGTGCTAAATAATGAAGTGCTGCATTTACATCACTTCCGCGCACCGATTTTTGAAATGCCGATAATACGTCATAATGAGCATCTCCACCTTTGTCGTGAACAAAGCTCTTTTTTTGCAAGCATTCTTCTGCAATTTCTAGCGTAATTTCCGCAGCTTTGTCATCAGTTGTAAAGCTAGATAAAACAGCTAGTTCAAGTGCATTATAAGCGGAACGCATATCTCCGCCTGATGCATTTGCAAAGTGATGTAATGCTTCAGGCGTAATAGTTACATCATATTCCCCAAGACCTTTTTCTTTATCTTCAAGTGCTCGTTTTAAGCCAATTAAAAGATCATCTTCTGTTAATGCGTGTAATTCGAAGATTTGACAACGACTTCGAATAGCAGAATTAATAGCATGGAACGGATTACTCGTCGTTGCACCAATTAAGGTAAGGAGCCCGCTTTCTAAATGAGGTAATAGAAAATCCTGCTTTGCTTTATCTAGACGGTGTACTTCATCTAAAATTAAAACGAGGTGTCGATGCATCTTTGCCTCTTGTACGACAACTTCCATATCTTTTTTATTATGAGTAACAGCGTTTAATAGGCGAAAAGGGGTTCCGGTACTTCCTGCAATTGCGCTCGCAATGGATGTTTTTCCAGTGCCTGGAGGGCCATATAAAATCATAGATTGAAAATGATTTGCTTGGACCATTCGCCATAAAATCTTTCCTTCACCAACTAAATGCTGTTGTCCGATAATTTCTTGAATATTTGTAGGGCGCATTCGATGTGCGAGTGGTTGTTTCATTTTTTACCGTCTCCCTTAATGTATAATCTCTTTCTATCGTATCATTTTTTTTAGTGGAATTTGAAATAGGATGCTGTTTTGTGGGAAAAATGAATATGAATATTTTCATTTTTCTTTCAATTGTAATAATTTCCGAGTTTTTCAATGTGATTTTATGTTATCATTTTGATACACAAGTTGAAATTTCTTATAATACTATATTATGCTATAATTTCATAGGATTTTAAATTGTGTTCTTTTATAAATAAGATATAACCAATAGAAGTGAAAATTTGAAAAGAGGTGCAAAATAGATGAAGATTTCAACGAAAGGCCGCTACGGCTTAACAATTATGATCGATCTTGCAAAAAAGTTTGGTGAAGGTCCAATTTCCTTAAAATCAATTGCGCAGGCACATGACTTATCGGAACATTACTTAGAGCAATTAATTTCACCACTTCGTAACGCTCGTCTAGTAAAGAGTACGCGCGGGGCATATGGCGGATATGTATTATCAGATCAGCCAGCTAACATTACAGCTGGGGATGTCATCCGTGTACTAGAGGGTCCAATTAGTGTTGTAGAAATGATAGAAGAAGAAGAACCGGCACAACGCCAATTATGGATGCGTGTTCGTGATGCGGTGCAAGAAGTGTTAGATAGCACAACGTTAGAAGATTTAGTACGTTATGAGGAAGAAAATCACGGGGGCTATATGTTTTACATTTAATTCCTTGTGAAACGATTTGGAAAGAAGGAGATTTAATGGAACGCATTTACTTAGATCATGCTGCGACATCTCCGACTCACCCAGAAGTGGTCGACAAGATGATTCCATATATGACAGAAACATTCGGAAATCCGTCTAGTATTCACTTTTATGGACGTCAAACGCGCCATGCAGTAGATGAGGCGAGACGTGTGTGTGCACGTAGCATTCATGCGAATCCGAATGAAATTATATTTACGAGCGGTGGTACAGAAGCTGATAATTTAGCACTTATCGGTGTAGCACGTGCGAATCGCCATAAAGGTAACCATATTATAACGACGCAAATTGAACATCACGCAATTTTGCATACGTGTGAATTATTAGAGCGTGAAGGGTTTGAAGTCACATATTTACCTGTTGATGAAACAGGACGCGTTCAAATTTCTGACATACAAAAGGCATTAACAGAAGAGACAATTCTCGTATCCGTTATGTTTGGGAATAATGAAGTTGGAACGATGCAATCAATTGCGGAAATAGGTAAGCTGTTAAAAGAGCATCAAGCTTATTTCCATACAGATGCGGTACAAGCTTACGGATTAGTAGAAATAGATGTGAAAGAGTTCGGCATTGATTTATTATCGATTTCAGCTCATAAAATTAACGGACCGAAAGGTGTAGGGTTCCTATACGCTGGTGCAAATGTAAAATTTGAACCGTTATTAATAGGCGGGGAGCAAGAAAGAAAACGCCGTGCTGGTACTGAAAATGTACCGAGTATCGTTGGTTTGCAACATGCAATTTTGTTAGCTGAAAAAACTCGTGAGCAAAAAAATGCCCAATATGAAGAGTTTAAAGATATAATGGTATCTGTCTTCAAAAATGAAGACATTACTTTCGAGGTAAACGGAAACTTAGAATATCGCTTACCACATGTGCTTAATATTAGTTTTACAGGAATGAACATTGAACCGTTTCTTGTGAACTTAGACTTAGCTGGTATTGCAGTGTCAAGTGGTTCGGCTTGTACAGCTGGTTCGATTGATCCATCACATGTATTAGTGGCGATGTTCGGAAAAGACTCCGATCAAATACGTTCATCCGTACGCTTTAGTTTCGGACTTGGAAATACGAAAGAGCAAATTGAGAAAGCGGCGTACGAAACAGTGAAAATCGTGAAGCGATTAACACAAAATTAGCATGGGAGGTGACATGATGAACAAACTACCTCACGAAACACGCGTTGTCATCGGGATGTCCGGTGGCGTCGATTCATCTGTAGCAGCTCTTTTATTAAAAGAACAAGGTTATGATGTAATCGGAATTTTTATGAAAAACTGGGATGATACAGATGAGAATGGTGTCTGCACAGCAACAGAAGATTACAATGATGTAATTGAAGTGTGTAACCAAATCGGCATTCCGTATTATGCAGTAAACTTTGAAAAACAATACTGGGATAAAGTATTTACGTACTTCTTAGATGAGTACCGAGCTGGTCGTACACCAAACCCAGATGTAATGTGTAATAAAGAAATTAAATTTAAAGCATTTTTAGAGCATGCAATTGCGCTTGGTGCTGATTATGTAGCGACAGGCCATTATGCACGTGTTGCTTATATGGATGGCGAATATAAAATGCTTCGCGGCGTTGATGATAATAAAGACCAAACGTATTTCTTAAATCAATTAAGCCAAGAGCAATTATCAAAAACAATGTTCCCGCTGGGTGAACTGAAGAAACCACAAATTCGTGAAATGGCAAAAGAAGCTGGTTTAGCGACAGCGGCGAAGAAAGATAGTACGGGTATTTGCTTCATTGGTGAACGTAACTTTAAAGATTTCTTAAGTAACTATTTACCAGCACAACCAGGTGTGATGCAAACATTATCTGGTGAAGTGAAAGGAAAACATGACGGTTTAATGTACTATACAATTGGACAACGTCATGGCCTTGGTATTGGTGGTAACGGTGATCCATGGTTTGCTGTTGGGAAAAATTTAAAAGAAAACATTTTATATGTTGATCAAGGTTTCCATAACGAACTTCTATATGGTGATGAAGTTACTGCTACGAATATCGGCTGGGTAAGTAATGAAGCGAAAGAAAAAGAATTTAAGTGCACAGCGAAATTCCGTTATCGTCAAGAAGACAATAAAGTAACGGTTCAAATCGTTGATGAAAATACAGTTCGCATTCTTTGTGACGAGCCAATTCGTGCAATTACACCAGGACAAGCAGTTGTTTTCTATGATGGAGATGAGTGCTTAGGCGGTGCTACAATTGATGAAGTATACCGTAGTGGTAAGAAATTGGATTATTTAGGATAAAACGAGAAGCCTCTGCCGATTAGCGGTTAGAGGTTTCTTTTACATAAAGCGAATTTTCGTTCGCTTGGAAAATACATTCTTTGTTATAATTTGTTGTAGAGGTGAAGGACATGTCAAACAAACTTGAAACAGGTATTCAATATATGCAAGAAGGAAACTGGGAAGAAGCTGCTAAAAATTTCACAGAAGCAATCGAAGAAAATCCGAAAGATGCGCTTGGATATATTAATTTTGCGAACTTATTAGATGTATTAGGCGATAGTGAAAGAGCAATTTTATTTTATAAACGTGCATTAGAGTTAGATGATAAATCTGCGGCTGCTTATTATGGATTAGGAAACGTATATTACGGTCAAGAGCAATTTGCAGAGGCTAAAGCTGTATTTGAACAAGCGATGCAAGCGGGATTACAATCAGCTGATGTAACATTTATGTTAGGTATTACACATGTGCAGCTCGGAAATGATCGTCTTGCACTTCCATTTTTACAAAGAGCAACAGAATTAGATGAAAACGATGTAGAAGCTGTGTTCCAGTGCGGACTTTGCTTTGCGCGATTAGAACATATTCAAGAGGCGAAACCTTATTTTGAAAAGGTATTAGAAATGGATGAAGAGCATGCAGATGCGTATTATAATTTAGGTGTTGCGTACGTATTTGAAGAAAATAACGAGAAGGCTCTTGCTTTATTTAAGAAAGCAACTGAAATTCAACCAGATCACTTTTTAGCTGGTAATGGTATTCGTTTATTAGAGCAAGAAGCTGAATAAGATGAACATATAGTTTAATGGGTAGTTATCCCTCATCTAAAGAGGTGGGGGATGTACTGCTCATTAAAGTGAAACGAAACCGGAAAGGAGAGGAAAAATGGGAAATCAACATGCAATGGATTTGTTTGAGGAAGAGAAAAAATTTATAAAAGCGCAAGTTCTTCATACCATTTTCCACAACGAAGAAAACCTCTATTCCGTTGTCAGTATGAAAATCATTGAAACGAATGAAACGTATGACGAAAAGAAAGTAATGATAAACGGTCATTTTCCCCGCATGCATGAAGATGAAGTGTTTACATTGACAGGGCATTTTAAAGATCACCCAAAGTATGGAAAACAATATTTGGTTGAAACGTTTAAGAAAGAATTGCCGCAAACAAAAGCAGGTATGGTGCAATATTTAGCGAGTGATTTATTTAAAGGGATTGGAAAGCGTACTGCTGAAAAAATTGTTGACCATCTCGGAGAACATGCTATTTCTAAAATTATGGACGATCCTGATGCGTTAAATGGTGTTGTTAACAAGCAAAAAGCGCAAGAAATATATGAGACAATTGTTGAACATCAAGGACTAGAGAAAGTAATGAGTTTTTTAAATGGTTACGGTTTTGGAACGAAGCTTTCTATTAAGATTTACCAGCAATATAAAGAGATGACATTAGAAGTGATTCGTAATAATCCATATCAGCTGATTGAAGAAGTGGATGGCATTGGCTTTGGAAGAGCGGATGATATAGGACGTGCGTTAGGGATATCGGGTAATCACGATGATCGTGTACGTGCAGGGTGTTTTTATACGCTAGAGAATGTTTCGCTGCAACTCGGTCACGTTTATATGGGAAAAGATCAACTTGTAAGAGAAACGATGTCACTTTTAAACAACCAAGAAGGAAGAGTGACAGAGGAAGACATTATAGGCTGCGTTGAAATGATGCAAAGTGAAGGGAAAGTTATCATAGAAGAAGAACGAGTGTATTTAGCATCGTTATTCTACTCTGAAAAAGGTGTTGTAAAGTCTATTCGCAGGCTTATGAATCAAGAAGAAACACCTTCATTTCCTGAAGCAGAAGTGTTAAAGACATTAGGTGAAATTGAAGAGCAGCTGAACGTACAGTATGCACCACTTCAGCAGGAAGCGATTCAAACGGCACTTCATAAACCGATGATGTTATTGACAGGTGGACCAGGAACGGGAAAAACAACCGTTATTAAAGGAATTGTTGAAATGTATGCATCACTGCACGGATTATCGTTAAATCCGAATGAATATAGCGATGATAATCCATTTCCGATATTATTAACGGCTCCAACAGGAAGAGCAGCAAAGCGAATGAGTGAATCGACAGGACTTCCAGCTTGCACAATTCACCGCTTACTTGGTTGGACGCCAGAAGGGTCTTTCCAGCGCAATGAAACGGATCCGGTTCAAGGGAAGTTACTCATTATTGATGAATTTTCAATGGTTGATATTTGGCTTGCAAATCAGCTGTTTAAGTCATTGCCGACGAACATTCAAGTTATCGTTGTAGGTGATGAAGATCAGTTACCATCTGTAGGGCCTGGACAAGTGTTGAAAGATTTATTGAATGCAGGTGCAGTTCCGACAGTAAAGCTTACTGAAATTTATCGTCAAGCGGAAGGCTCATCTGTTATTCAACTCGCCCATGCGATAAAAAATGGAACGCTCCCACCAGATTTAGCGCAAAATCAAAAAGATCGTTCATTTATCGGCTGTACAGGAACTCAAATTGTTGAAGTTGTTAAGAAGGTTTGTGAAAATGCTAAGACAAAAGGGTTTAGCGCAAGAGATGTACAAGTATTGGCCCCGATGTATCGTGGCCCTGCCGGTATTAATGTACTAAACGAAGCGTTGCAAGAAGTGTTTAACCCGAAAAGGGAAAAGAGTAAAGAAATTGCTTACGGTGATGTTGTATATCGAAGAGGCGATAAAGTCTTGCAACTTGTTAATCAGCCAGAGAGCCAAGTGTTTAATGGTGATATCGGAGAAATTGTTTCGGTGTTTTATGCGAAAGAGAACGTTGAACAACAAGATATGATTATCGTTTCATTTGATGGCATTGAAGTAACATATACAAAGCCAGACTTAAATCAAATTACACATGCCTATTGCTGTTCGATTCATAAATCGCAAGGTAGTGAGTTTCCGATTGTGATTATGCCGATAGTAAAAAGTTACAATCGTATGTTACGTCGTAATTTAATTTACACTGGCATTACAAGAAGTAAGAAATTCCTTATTATTTGCGGGGAGGAAGCAGCTTTCCAGTCTGGTGTAAATCGCCTTGATGATGCAATGCGTCAAACGACTTTAGCGGGTCGCTTGCAAGAATCACAAGGAGAAGTACAGATGGTAACAGTTAATGGCGAAGAAATGGACGTGGAAAACATTTCACCGTATGATTTCATGTAACAAGGTGAAATTATATAGTGAAACTTTCAAACGTATAACGTTGAAAGGCTCCAGCAATGTATAAATGAATGCGGTTTGGACATAATGGCGAATAGAATCTGGGAGAATGTAAGGAGATGAAAGCCATATGTTCATTTGTCCAAATTGCAAAGGGAAAGACATTGGAAAAATAGGTGTCAACCAATTTTATTGCTGGAATTGTTATATCGAATTATCGGTTTCAAAGGGGAAAATCCATACGCATCAAGTAGAGGAAGATGGTTCATTAAGCTCTCTTGATGATTTATTTGATGAGAACGAAAGAACGATCGGATAACGAAAAGGGGGATTTACTTTGAATCTACGCAATTCATTAATCGCATTAGGTGTTGGAGCTGCAGCATATCAATATGCTCGCAAGCAAGATGTATTTTCAAAACGCAATATGAAAAAAGCACGTAAGATGATTAAATCTTATCTATAAGCGCAAAAAACTCCCTTCATGATAAGGGAGTTTTTTTATGCACTTGTATGCAAATATAAAAGTCCAATTTCAGAGAAGAGATAAGATAGACCGTAACATCCAACGCCGAGCATTCCGTAATGTAATAATTGTTTCGCTCTTTCTTTTCGCGAGGAACGAATAAAGAAACCTTTCCAAATCCCAAACCCGATACAAACCCATTCAAGAATCATAAAAAGTGCTGATAACACGAGCATAAATAAAACCATTATGAGCCCTCCTGATTATATTGTTCCATGCTGCATTCTCAGGGGTGGTTGTCCTTGTTATGTTATGTATATGTACGTCTTTATAAAACAGTATGGTCTGCGCGAAAAGATTTTAAAACTTTTGCACATAACCTACCCTATTTATTTTCACAATAAAGGTGGAGGAGGTTTTTCGTGTGAAGAATCTTAAAATTATTTGGATATATCGTTTAGGGTTATTATTACTTGTATTTCTTTGTTTGCTCGTCTTTTTAAAAATTAAGCCACTATGGTCACCGATTATTTTTGTATTTAAAGTGGCAATTACACCGTTTCTTATTGCGTGTTTTATTGCGTATTTATTGCATCCTTTAATTGAAAAAATTCATAAAGAAGGGATGCCACGCACACTTGCTATTTTGCTTATTTACATCCTTTTCTTTGGCGGGATTGGTTATGGGATTTATAAAGGAACACCAGTCGTTATTAAGCAGTTACAAGAAATCAATGAACAATTCCCGCAGTTTACAAAAATGTATGATTCTTGGATGGATGGCGTCACAGAACAAACAGCGAATTTCCCATCATTTATTCATGAAAAGGTGAAACAAATTTTTGTTGGTGTAGAAACGAAGATACAATCACTTTTAAATAAAGTAATGAGTACAGCTCGTGGCGTACTGGATTCGTTGCTTATTATTTTCTTAATACCGTTCATTGTATTTTACATATTAAAAGATTACGGTGAGTTTTATCATATCTTTTGGAAGCTAGTCCCAAGTAAGTGGCGTAGTACGGGGCAAATGCTGGCGAAAGAAATTGATAAGTCACTCGGAAGTTATATTCGAGGACAGTTATTTGTTTGTTTAGTATTAGGAGGAGTATCCGTTCTTTCTTTTTGGTTTATCGGTATGAAATATCCATTATTACTCGGCATTATTATTGGGGTAACGGATATAATCCCATACTTCGGCCCTATATTAGGGGCAATTCCGACGTTGATGATTGCGGCAACGGTATCAACGAGTTTACTTATTAAGGCGGGAATTACAATCGCTATTTTGCAATTTTTGGAAAGTAACATTTTATCACCTTACATCGTTGGCAAGTCGCTTCGTATGCATCCTGTTATTATTATGCTTGCATTACTAGTTGGAGGAGAGGTTGCCGGGATTGTGGGGTTGTTAATATCGGTTCCGATTTTAGCGGTTATTCGTACAGTGATCGTTCATGTAAGACCTCTTTGGAAAAAAGGAAATGTGTAATATAAAAGCCCTCTACTTATAAAAGTCGAGGGCTATCATTATGTAGAGAGTTGCTCGTGTATTTGTTGAACGAGAGAGCTTACATCATTTGTTTGAATATGTTTTATTTTTTTCCATTCATTATCATACATAAATACAATTTGATTACTGAAAAGGTGCCGCTGCCCTTTTAAATCAGAAATTTTTGTGAAAGAGTACTCTTCAAATATTGGATTCTTGCTTACATCTGGTCCGTAAAAGAAGAGTCTTTTGTTCGTCAAAATTAACAGACCTGGCCTTGCGACGGAACGATATATAAATATATTTAATGAACATGCTGCGTAAAACAATATAGTTTCGTCCGTAGTTAATATGTTTTTAGCTTTGTTCAATAAGGTTGTCATTGTAATCGCTCCTTTATTATTTATAATTTAACTATAACAAAAAATAAATATTCAGAAAAGTATGTGGAGATATTTTCATGAAGATAGTACGAAATATTCATAAATGCATAATATAATGAAAGGCTGTTAAGAATGAATAGTAGAATAACTATGGTTAATGCAATATAAATGATTATCTACATTGACAAACTTAAGAGAATTCTATTATATTTAGTCATATAATACATTAAATCAATGACGGAACAAGTACGTTACAGTCCATTTATAGAGAGAAGCTTCCATATGGCTGAAAGAAGCTTTAAATGAAGGGTAACAGAAAGCTAATCCTGAGAGCAGCTAATCACTGCCGTCTTGCCACGTTACGGCACCATGAGGTGATGAATTGATTCGTATAGTAATCAATTCATAATTAGGGTGGTATCGCGAGTTAACTCTCGTCCCTTTTATAGGGGGCGGGAGTTTTTTATATTTAAGGAGGAAAATACAATGAAACAACTAACAGGCGCACAAATTCGTCAAATGTTTTTAGACTTTTTCCAAGAAAAAGGACATGCAGTAGAACCTAGTGCATCACTAGTTCCACATGAGGATCCATCTCTTTTATGGATTAACAGTGGTGTAGCAACATTAAAAAAATATTTTGATGGACGTGTAATCCCGCAAAATCCACGTATTACAAATGCTCAAAAATCAATTCGTACAAACGATATTGAAAACGTAGGGAAAACAGCTCGTCACCATACATTCTTTGAAATGTTAGGTAACTTCTCAATCGGTGATTACTTTAAAGAAGAAGCAATTACTTGGGCTTGGGAGTTCTTAACGAGCGACAAATGGATCGGATTCGATAAAGAATTACTATCAGTTACAATCCATCCAGAAGATGAAGAAGCATTCACAATTTGGAATGAGAAAATGGGTGTTCCGAAAGAGCGTATCATTCGCTTAGAAGAAAACTTCTGGGATATCGGTGAAGGACCAAGTGGACCGAATACAGAGATTTTCTATGACCGCGGAGAAGCTTACGGTAATGACTTTAGTGACCCAGAATTATATCCAGGCGGAGAAAACGAGCGTTACTTAGAAGTATGGAACCTTGTATTCTCTCAATTTAACCATAATCCAGACGGTTCATATACACCACTTCCTAAGAAAAACATCGATACAGGGATGGGTCTAGAGCGTATGACATCTATCGTTCAAGATGTGCCTACAAACTTTGACACAGACCTATTCATGCCAATGATTGGTGCAACAGAATCAATTTCTGGTGAGAAATATCGTAATGGTGACTTAGAAAAAGATATGGCGTTTAAAGTAATTGCTGACCATATCCGTACAGTAACATTCGCTGTTGGTGACGGTGCTCTTCCATCTAACGAAGGTCGTGGTTATGTATTACGTCGTTTATTACGCCGCGCGGTTCGTTATTCGAAGAAATTAAACATCAATCGTCCATTCATGTTTGAATTAGTGCCGGTTGTTGGAGAAGTAATGAAAGACTTCTACCCAGAAGTACTTGAAAAGAAAGATTTCATTGCAAAAGTTGTGAAAAACGAAGAAGAGCGTTTCCACGAAACACTTCATGATGGTGAAGCAATTTTAGCTGAAGTTATCACAAAAGCAAAAGAAGAAAAAACAACTGTTATTTCTGGAGTAGATGCGTTCCGTCTATATGACACATACGGTTTCCCGATTGAATTAACAGAAGAATATGCAGAAGAAGCTGGTATGACAGTTGATCATGAAGGCTTTGAAAATGAAATGGAAAAACAACGTGAGCGCGCACGTGCTGCTCGTCAAGACGTTGATTCTATGCAAGTTCAAGGCGGTGTCCTTGGAGAAGTGAAAGTAGCGAGCGAGTTCGTTGGTTACGGTACAGTTGCGACAGAAAGTAACGTTGTTGCACTTGTGAAAAACGGCGAATACACAGACAGCTTACAAGCTGGCGAAGAAGGACAATTAATGCTTGATGTAACACCATTCTATGCTGAGAGCGGCGGACAAATTGCAGACCGTGGTTACCTTCTTGCTGACGGCGTGAAAGTTCTTGTAAAAGACGTACAAAAAGCACCAAACGGTCAAAACTTGCACAAAGTTGTTGTTGAAGAAGGTACATTAACGAAAGATGCGGCTGTGAAAGCTATTATCGATACGAAAAACCGTAGTAGCGTTGTGAAAAACCATACAGCAACTCACTTACTACACCAAGCATTAAAAGACGTACTTGGAACGCATGTTAACCAAGCAGGTTCTCTTGTAACTTCTGAACGTTTACGCTTTGACTTCTCTCACTTCGGTCAAGTACAAGCTGACGAATTAGAAAAAATTGAGCGTATGGTAAACGAGAAAATTTGGGAAAGTATTGATGTTGAGATTTCTCAAAAAGCAATCGAAGAAGCGAAAGAAATGGGCGCAATGGCATTATTCGGTGAAAAATACGGTGATGTTGTACGCGTTGTACAAGTAGGCGATTACAGCTTAGAGCTTTGCGGTGGTTGTCACGTTGATAACACAGCTTCTATCGGTATTTTCAAAATCGTTGCTGAGTCTGGTATCGGTGCAGGAACTCGTCGTATTGAGGCGGTAACTGGTAAGTCTGCATACGAATTAATGAACGATCAAGTAGGTTTATTAAAAGAAGCAGCAGGAAAAATGAAAACAAATCCGAAAGATATTTTAACAAGAGTAGATGGTTTATTTGCTGAAGTAAAACAACTTCAAAAAGAAAACGAATCTCTTGCAGCAAAATTAAGCAATATCGAAGCTGGAAACTTAACTGATTCAGTAATGACAGTTGATGGCGTGAACGTATTAGCGGCAAAAGTAAATGTTGCAGATATGAACAACTTACGTACGATGATGGATGACCTTAAAAATAAATTAGAGTCTGCAGTTGTCGTATTAGCGTCTGTAAATGATGATAAAGTAAACATCTTAGCTGGCGTAACGAAAGATTTAATCAGCCAAGGATACCATGCGGGTAAACTTGTGAAAGAAGTAGCTTCTCGTTGCGGCGGCGGTGGTGGTGGCCGTCCTGATATGGCTCAAGCAGGCGGTAAAAACCCAGCGCAAGTTGAGGAAGCTTTAGCATTTGTACAAGAGTACGTTAAATCTGTTTCAAAATAAAGAGATAGTAGTGTACAATGGTAGGGAGAGGAGAAGTTCTTCTCCCTATACTTACTATATAAGTGAGGTGCTTGAAATGGACGGTTTTGATAAAACAATGAAGTTTAGCATTCAAGATGAAAAACAGAGTGTCCATGTAAATGATGTACTTTTAACTGTGTATGATGCACTTCAAGAAAAAGGCTATAATCCGATTAACCAAATCGTCGGTTATTTATTAAGTGGAGACCCAGCATACATACCTCGCCATAAAGATGCACGAAGCATCATTCGCAAGCTTGAACGTGATGAGTTAATTGAGGAGCTTGTGAAGTCTTACTTGAAACATCATCGTGAGGAGTAGTTTATGCGGATATTAGGTTTAGATGTAGGTACAAAAACAGTCGGAGTTGCAATGAGCGACGAAATGGGCTGGACAGCGCAAGGATTAGAAACAATTAAAATTAACGAAGAACGAGGTCACTTTGGTTTTGATCGTATTTCTGAGTTAGTAAAGCAGTACAATGTGGACAAAATAGTAGTAGGTTTACCTAAAAATATGAATGGTACAATTGGCCCACGTGGTGAAGCGTGCCAACAATTTGCAGAAAACCTACGAGAGCTGTTACAATTAGACGTTGTAATGTGGGACGAGCGTTTGTCAACGATGGCAGCGGAGCGTTTGCTCATTTCAGCTGATGTAAGCCGTAAGAAGCGAAAGCAAGTAATCGATAAGATGGCTGCAGTCGTAATCTTACAAGGATTTTTAGATAGTAAATAAGAGGTGACCAAAATGGAAGAAAATCAAATTACAATTGTAGACGAAAAAGGTAACGAACATTTATGTGAAATTATTTTCACTTTTGATGCTGAAAAATTTGGCAAAAAATCATACGTAGTCTTCTCTCCAATCGGAGAAGTAGACGAAGATGGAGACCCAATTTATGATGCAATGGCTTATGAGCAAAATGAAGAAGAGGGCGGAAGTTTACTTCCAATCGAATCTGAAGAAGAGTGGGAAATGGTACAAGAAATGTTCAACACTCTAGCTGATGAGCAAGAAGCTGAATAATAAGTACTAAAAGGTGGACGACATATAGTCCATCTTTTTTTATATGTAAAATGAAAGATTTTTTGTCGAAACCTTGTAATCCTTTGTAGTATAATGAGACGGATTGTAGAAAAATAAAATGTCTATCTAAAAAAGATAAATAAATTTATTGTGTTTTTATATCGTGTTGTATAGAAAGATATACGTACGGTCTACAATTTAATTAAGGAGGAAGAGTGTTGATAGAGAATCAAGTGAAAAAGAAGCGTAGACGCATTTTTTTATTTTCGATTATTGCACTGCTTTTAGTTTGTGGTTCAGTCTATGCGTATATTTCATCCGCATTAGGACCAGTTGATAGCGGGAATAAAAAAGAGATGGAAGTAGAAATTCCAAAAGGATCATCTACTAGTAAAATTGGTGAGATTTTAGAAGAAAAAGGTGCTGTGAAAAATGGTACAGTTTTTAGTTTTTATACAAAGGCTAAATCTAAAAATTTACAAGCGGGTACATATTTATTAAATCCTTCAATGAATGCCTCAGATGTTATTGAACAAATGTCATCTGGTAATGTACATCGTCCAGCTCTTTATAAAGTGACGATAAAAGAAGGGGCACAAGTAACTGAAATTGCAGAAACGGTTGCAAACGAATTAAAGTGGAATAAAGATGATGTCGTACGTCAATTAAACGATAAAGCATTTATTCAAAAAATGCAGCAAAAGTATCCGAAGTTGTTAACGGATAAAATCTTTGATAGCAATATTAAATATCCATTAGAAGGTTATTTATATCCTGCGACGTACTCTTTCTATAAAAAAGATACGACGTTAGAAGAAATCGTAATCCCAATGCTTGAGAAAACGAATGCAATCATTGTTCAAAATGAGGCGAAAATGAAAGCGAAAAACTGGGATGTTCACCAGCTTTTAACATTGTCTTCACTTATTGAAGAAGAGGCAACAGGCTTTACAGATCGTCAAAAGATTTCTAGCGTCTTTTATAATCGTTTAGCGAAAGGTATGCCACTGCAAACTGATCCAACGGTATTATACGCACTTGGAAAGCATAAACAACGTGTATTATATGAAGATTTAAAGATAAACTCACCGTACAATACGTATGTTGTGAAAGGATTGCCGATTGGTCCGATTGCGAACTCTGGCAAGCATTCAGTGGAGGCTGCATTAGAACCTGCGCAAACGGATTATTATTATTTCTTAGCTGCACCAACTGGTGAAGTGTACTATGCGAAAACATTGGAAGAGCATAATGCATTAAAGCAAAAATATATTACGAAAAAACAGTGAAATGGGGAGGGATAGCGAAAAAAGTCGCACATCCCTCTTTTTTGTGGTAAAATATATCGGGTTAAAAACTGGCAGAAGAATCGTTTTTAATATCAAAACGGGACGTACAAGCTAAGGGTGAAGCTGGCTTGTATTTTTATTGCATTCTATGTGTGAAAAGACGTCATAGAGGCACTTCTCCATGTAAATAAGGAGGACCATTATGGAGGATGCAGTTAACGAGTACCTATTATCATTTATTGATCCAAAAGATAAATTAATTCTTGAAATGGAAGACTATGCGAAAGAAAATCATGTGCCGATTATGGATCGACTTGGAATGGAATTTATGTTGCAATTTTTACGTTTAATTGGACCAAAAAGTATTTTAGAGCTTGGTACAGCAATTGGCTATTCTAGTATTCGTATGATGCAAGCTATTCCAAATTCTCGCATTGTGACAGTTGAGCGCAATCGCGAGCGATATGAAAAAGCACTTGAATATATAGACCGTTCACCAGTTAAAGAGCGTATTTCCGTTATTTACGGTGATGCGTTAGAAACAGGCGAACAAGTAGAAGAACATGGAACATTTGATGTTATTTTTATTGATGCAGCAAAAGGACAATATCGTCGCTTTTTTGACTTATATGAACCGTTATTAAATCCTGGTGGCGTAATTATTTCAGATAATGTTATGTACCATGGTCTTGTGACGACAAAAGAGAAAATTGAAAACAGACGTACACGTGGTTTAATCCGTCGTATTAAGACGTACAATGAATGGCTTATGAACCATGAAGGATATGATACAACGATTTTCCCAATTGGTGATGGAGTAGCTGTTAGTAAAAAGAGAGGGTGACCAAGGTATGAAGAAACCTGAATTGTTAGTAACGCCAAAAGAAGTGGCGGATATCGAACCTCTTGCGAAAGCAGGAGCAGATGCGGTAATGATCGGTGAGCAAAAGTTTGGTTTACGTTTAGCAGGGGAATTTTCACGTGAAGATGTGAAACAAGCTGTGAAGATTGCACATGAAAATGGTGTAAAAGTATACGTAGCAATGAACGCTATGTTCCACAACGATAAAGTAGAAGAATTAACAGATTATGTTGCATTTTTAAACGAAGTAAGTGTAGATGCAATTGTCTTCGGGGATCCAGCAGTATTAATGGCCGTTCGCGAAGTAGCGCCAAATATGCAGTTGCACTGGAATACAGAAACAACAGCAACAAACTGGTTCACTTGTAACTACTGGGGACAAAGAGGAGCAAAACGCGCTGTATTAGCTCGTGAGCTTAGCTTAGATGAAATTGTTGAATTAAAAGAAAATGCTGAAGTGGAGCTTGAAGTACAAATTCACGGTATGACTTGCATGTTCCAATCAAAGCGTTCGCTAGTAGGAAACTACTTTGAGTATCAAGGGCGTAATCTTGACATTGAAAAGAAAAAATATGAAGAGAATATGTTCTTATATGACCCAGAGCGTAACAATAAATATCCAATTTATGAAGATGAAAATGGTACTCATATTATGAGTCCAAACGATATTTGTTTCATCGATGAATTAGAGGAACTAATTGATGGTGAAGTAGATAGCTTAAAAATTGATGGTGTACTAAAAAGCTCTGCATACATTATTGAGGTAACGAAGAAATATCGTAAAGCAATTGATTTATGTGTAGAAGATCGTGATGCGTATTATGACGTGAAAGCCGATTTATATAAAGAGATAGAAGAAATGCAACCGGTAAATCGTCCGTTAGATACAGGATTCTTCTTTAAAGAGACGGTTTACTAAACGAGGAGGGTGTAGGAAATGACTGTACAAGAAATTTCACGAGTAATCGATGGCAAACGCGTTATTGTGAAGAAACCTGAACTGTTAATCCCTGCGGGTAACTTAGAAAAATTAAAAGTAGCTATCCATTATGGGGCAGATGCTGTATATTTAGGTGGACAAGAATTTGGTCTTCGTTCGAATGCAGGTAACTTTACACTGGAAGAAATGGCAGAAGGTGTGAAATTTGCAAAGAAATATGGAGCAAAAATATATGTAACAACAAATATCTTTGCACATAATGAAAATATGGACGGGCTAGAGGAATATTTAAAAGGGATTGAAAAAGCTGGCGTAACGGGAATTATCGTTGCTGATCCGCTTATTATTGAGACTTGTAAACGTGTAGCGCCTTCTGTTGAAGTACATTTAAGTACACAACAATCACTATCCAACTGGAAAGCAGCACAGTATTGGAAAGAAGAAGGTTTACATCGTCTTGTATTAGCTCGTGAAGCAAGCTATGAAGAAATGAAAGAAATTAAAGAAAAAGTGGATATTGAAATTGAAGCATTCGTCCATGGTGCAATGTGTATCGCATATTCAGGCAGATGTACGTTAAGTAACCATATGACGGCACGTGACTCTAACCGTGGTGGTTGTTGTCAATCTTGCCGCTGGGACTATGATTTGGTTCAAACAGTATCACAACATAAAGATGCAAAAGAGCTGCCTCTATTCCAAGAAGAAGATGCTCACTTTGCAATGAGTCCAAAAGACTTAAATTTAATTTTATCAATTCCGAAAATGATTGAAATTGGAATTGATAGTTTAAAGGTTGAAGGACGTATGAAATCAATCCATTACGTAGCGACTGTAGCGACTGTATACCGTAAAGTAATTGATGCATATTGTGCGGATCCGGATAACTTTGAGTTTAAACAAGAATGGTTAGATGAGCTGGATAAATGTGCAAATCGTGATACAGCTCCTGCATTCTTTGAAGGGGTTCCAGGACATCAAGAGCAAATGTTTGGAAATCATAGTAAGAAAACAACGTATGATTTCGCTGGTTTAGTGTTAGATTATAATGAAGAAACGGGCATCGTAACGATTGAGCAACGTAATCATTTCAAACCAGGACATGAAGTGGAGTTCTTTGGGCCAGAAATAGAAAACTTTACGCAGACGGTGGAGAAAATTTGGGATGAGGATGGAAACGAATTAGATGCAGCGAGACATCCGTTGCAAATCGTGAAATTCAAAGTGGATCAACCAGTGTATGTGAATAATATGATGCGCAAAAGCATACTTCAATAAGAAAGAGTTGATAGTCGAATGGGGACGAATAAGCCTGTTGTAATTGGAATTGCTGGTGGTTCGGGATCAGGTAAAACGAGTGTAACGAAAGCGATTTTTGACCATTTTAAAGGTCATTCTATTTTAATCTTAGAGCAAGATTATTATTACAAAGATCAAAGCCATTTACCAATGGAAGAGCGTTTAAAAACAAATTATGATCATCCGCTTGCGTTTGATAATGATCTGTTAATTGAACATTTGCAGCAGTTACTTGCATATGAGCAAATTGATAAGCCTGTATATGACTATACATTGCATACGCGTTCAGAAGAAGTTATTCCAGTTGAGCCGAAAGATGTAATCATTTTAGAAGGAATTCTTATTTTAGAAGACCCACGTCTTTGTGAGTTAATGGACATTAAGCTATTTGTTGATACAGATGCAGATCTTCGTATTTTACGCCGCATGCAGCGTGATATTAAAGAGCGCGGTCGTACGATGGATTCAGTTATTGATCAATACGTAAGTGTTGTACGTCCAATGCACAATCAATTTATTGAGCCTTCTAAGAAATTTGCGGATATTATTATCCCTGAAGGTGGACAAAACCATGTTGCAATTGATATTATGGTGACAAAAATTGCAACAATTCTTGAACAAAAAGTAAATTTGTAATAGCATAGTAAAAGATATACGATAGGAAGGGATTTTTTCCCGTCCTATCGAATACAATGAAACATGCAACCTCATCTATATATAGGTGAGGGCATATTTATATCAACTTTCCATACATATCTTCTTTATATAAAGAAGAATTGGGAATACGGGGTTGTATGTGACAACTCCGCTAGTACAGGCGTGCTAGAAACCTCCGCTATACATATAAGTGGGGGAGTTTTCATATGGAACTCCTCTTTTTTTCGGGGGATTGGTATATAAAAGGAGTGGAAAATATGGCAACAGAAAAAACATACCCTATGACGCAAGAGGGTAAGCAAAAGCTAGAGAACGAACTTGAAGATTTAAAAACGGTAAAACGTAAAGAGGTTGTAGAGCGAATTAAGATTGCGCGTAGCTTCGGAGATCTTTCTGAGAACTCTGAGTACGATGCAGCAAAAGATGAGCAAGCGTTCGTAGAAGGACGTATTACACAATTAGAAAACATGATTCGTAACGCAGTTATCATCACAGATAACGGTGAAGAATCTACAGTTGTTACATTAGGTAAAACAGTAACATTTAAAGAGTTACCAGGTGGAGATGAAGAATCTTACACAATCGTAGGTAGCGCAGAAGCAGATCCATTTGAAGGAAGAATTTCTAACGATTCTCCAATTGCAAAAAGCTTATTAGGTAAGCAAATTGGTGAGAAGGTAGCAATCCAAACTCCAGGTGGAGAAATGCAAGTAGAGATTATCTCTGTAAAATAAAAAAGATTCTCCCGATGGGAGAATCTTTTTTATTTTATTTGTAGAACGAAAAAATTGTATAAACATTCGAATGGTTCGACAAAAAATGTCAAAAAATCACCTGAAGCTTTGATATCATAATTAGGAACTATAGGTTTTAAAGGGGAAAAGGGGATAATTATGAAACATAGAATTTTTACAGGACTGGTTTGTAGTATATCTATATTAGCGCTTGCTGCGTGCGGAACGAATGAGGAAACTACATCATCGAAGGGCGAAAAAGTAAAGCAAGAAGAAAAAAAGGATACTAGAGCAACTGAGAGTTCAAAAAGCGTAGAAAATCCACGAGAAAAAAAGGAATTTGATGAATTTGATTTAGCATATCAATTAGCTATTGTCATGAAAATATTTCAAGATGTAACAATTAAGTACGATTATGCGATTGGGAATCCAGATTATTTATTGCGAGATTCGATGGATCAAAAAACAATAGATGACATGAAGAATATGTTGCAAGAACAGGCGAAGAATAATGATAAAATTTTAAAGGATGAAGTGAATCAAGCATATACATATTTAAAACAATCGAAAGTAAGTAATAAAGATGATATTCAAAAAATAATAGATGCACAAAATAATTACTTACAAATTGTAGATAAGATGATTGTTTGTATTGATTCTGTAACAGTCGAGAATGCAAAAGAAAAAAGAAATGAAATGAATAATTTAAGTAAGGAATATTTAAAAGTAGCGGCTAACGTAACAACTACTGTAATCGAAGTTGCCAAAAATAATGGAGTGAATGAAACAGAATTTAGATCGCTTCTTCTGAAATTTCTAGAGAAGCCAAAGAAGCAATAATAGCATATATAATACCTATTTTAATTTAGGGCTTGTATAAATAAAATAGTACCTCGTCTAAACTACAATAGACGAGGTGTTTTTTTATGAAAATAAAGCGGAGAATTACAATTGTTTTAATTTGTTTTATATGTGTCATGTTTATATTACTTTGTCGTTTAATTCAAATACAAATTATAGGTACGGAATCATTTACTAGTCGCAAGATAAATTTAATCGAAAAAAGTGTTACACAACGGACGCAATCCATTACGGTAGATGATGGACGAGGCCATTTTATAGATCGGAACGGTAAGGAAATAGGTGAGAAAAAGTATCCTGTTTTAATTGTTTTTCCATTTCTACAAATAAAAAATGACATGTTAGAGAAAATTGCGCATATCATTGGTGTGTCGAGACAAGAGATTGAAAGTCAAATGAAAGATAAGAAAAGTGCATTTATCATGCGAAGAGGAAATGGGCCATTTCGCTTGGCACGAGAGCAGATGGAGAAGGTCAATCAATTAAATGTATTAGGTATTGTAGCAGCTGAAGTTCGTTTACGGCAAACAGGCGTGATGAATCATTTAATTGGCGATGTGGGTGAGAATGAACGAGAATTTCAAAAACGATACGGAGAAGTAAGAAAAATTTCAAAGCAAACGCCAATTGGCATTTCAGGATTGCAGCAATCGTTTGATGAATTTCTTTTGACCGATGGAGAGGCAAAAGTATTGTATCAGGTTGACCGACAAGGAGAACCGATTTTTGGAAAACAAGCGAAATATACGTCGCCTGGAAATCCATTTTATCCAGTGACGATTCAAACTACTTTACATAAAGGGTTACAGCAAAAAGCAGAAGAAGTGGTTGAAGCAAGCGAAATAAAGAAGGGGGGATTAGTGTTACTTGATGTAAAGAAAAATGAAATTTTAGCGATGGTCAGTAAACCATCTGTACAGGTGAAAGATGAGCGTTTATATAAAACTACACTTGAAAATCAAATGTTAACACCACATTTTCCCGGTTCTGTTTTTAAAACAATAGTTGCAGCGGCAGTGATTGATCAAAATGAAAATGTGTTTAATCGTACATTTAATTGTAATAAAGATTTATATGGTGAAGAACACCCACAAGTTATGATGGGTACACTTAGTTTTAAAGAGAGCTTTGCTAGAAGCTGTAACAGGACATTTTCAGAGTTAGGTAACGAGCTAATGCAAAAGGATAAGATGGTGTTAGAAACTTACGTAGCAGCTTTAGGAGGCGCTGGTAAGGTTGGATGGAAAGGTTCTGTATTTCATACAACTCATTTTGAGCAGATGCCAGAGGAGAAGAGTGTTACCATTTGGGAAAGTGAAGGAAATAAGAGTAGTAAAAAGGCGGTAGCGCAAACAGCAATTGGACAGAAAGATGTACGCATGTCACCTCTAGCGATTGCAAATATGATGGCGACGATTGCTAGAGATGGAGAAAAGATGGAAGTGAAAGCTGTTGAAAAGATAATGTATAAAAATGGAACAGACTTTTATACATTTGAAGACCATACATTAGATGGAAAACAGCTTTCGTATGAAGCGGTGAAAACATTACAAGAGTTATTAAGGGGCGTTGTAACAACAGAGAAAGGAACAGGAGCAGCGTTCAGGTCGTTACCACTAAGTGTCGCCGGAAAATCTGGGACAGCGCAAACAGGAAAAGGGACGAAAGTGAATCGTTGGTTTGCAGGTTATTTTCCCTATGAAAATCCAAGATATGCTTTAGTTGTCGTGGATATAGAAACGAATAGCAATGTAAATAAAGTTACACCTATTTTCAAAGCTATCGTAGAATCAATCTATCGATTAGAGAATGAAAAGTAATCTTGCAATTCATAGTGAAATGTTTTCATTTCGTGAAAATATTATTGTAAATGTTCAACCTTTCTAGATTTAATGTTACAATAGCAAGTATGAAAAACTGCATGGAGGTTTGAAGAATGGCAGGAGGATCTAGATTCCAACAGAAACAACAAAAACGTCGTCAAAACGGTGTTTTAAATATTGCAATTGCAATTGTATTAATATTAGTAGCTATTGTATCATATCAATTGTTTGTTCCTGAAAGAAAAGAACAAGCGTCTTCTAGTGATAAAAAAGTAGCTCAGCAAACAACGAAAGAGAATAAGGCTGAGAAAGCTAAAGGTAAAGAAGAAACGAAGAAGAACGAGCAAGATAAGGTAGATGCTAAGAAGAAGGAAGAAGAGAAGCAAAAGGCTGACGAAGAACAGAAAAAAGCTGAAGAAGAAGCGAAAGCTAACGAGAAAGTACCAGCTGAAAAAACACAGCCAAAGGCAACTGACGCTTATACGAAATCTTCTTGGAAGCCAGTAGGTACAGAGCAAGGTGCGACACCTGCGATGACGTTTAAAAAAGGTACAGCAGATTGGAATGAGATGAATCAAGCTATTTCAGCTGCAATTGACGTTCCAGTAGAGCAATTAGTTATCCATAGAATTGGAAATAACGGTAAGAATAAAGCTTACGGTAACGTACAAGATAAACAATCAGGAAAAAAATATTATGTGAATATTGATTGGGTAGAAAATGAGGGCTGGAAACCAGTACTTGTTCAAAACCTAAACTAAAAAAGAGAGGCTCCTAAGGAGCTTCTCTTTTTTAGTTAGCGTAATTTCTTTAATTTAAAATGAACAACCGCGCTATAATATGGTCTTTTGCTTTCGGGATCCATAACCATTTGATGCGAGATGTGATGAACTTCAAGCATAAGTGCTTTATTATTATCGATTTGTTCACTAATTTTTCGTTCTAAAGAAGCTAAGTCTCCCGCTTCAAAAAATTCTACTTTATCTTCTAACATTTCAAAGGTAAATGACATGAAGACGGCCCCTCTCCTATGTAATCAACTATAGTGTAACAAAGAAAAGAAGGAAATACCACGTACATTTCAATTGACATTTTTCGAAAGAGGGAATATCATACTGATAAAACCGATAAGAAAAAGGGGAATTTTTATGGGGACAGAATTTAATGGTTTATTTGATGAGTGGGCTCATACGTACGACTCATTTGTACAAGGCGAAGATATACAATATAAAGAAGTTTTCGCCCGTTATGAGGACATTCTAGAGGATGTAGTTAACAAGTCATTTGGTAATGTTTTAGAATTTGGTGTTGGTACTGGCAATTTAACAAATAAATTATTATTTGCTGGCCGCACAGTTTACGGTATAGAGCCGTCACGTGAAATGCGCATGATTGCAAAAGAGAAATTGCCAAAAGAGTTTTCCATTACAGAAGGTGATTTTCTTTCGTTTGAAGTCCCAAATTCAATTGATACCATAGTAAGCACCTATGCATTTCATCATTTAACAGATGATGAAAAAAATGTAGCGATTGCGAAGTATAGTCAATTGCTAAACAAAGGTGGTAAAATAGTGTTTGCTGATACGATATTTGCAGATCAAGATGCATATGATAAAACTGTTGAAACAGCAAAACAAAGAGGTTTTCATCAGTTAGCAAACGATTTGCAAACGGAATACTATACACGTATTCCGGTCATGCAGTCTATTTTTGAAAACAATGGTTTCCATGTAACGTTTACGAGATTAAATCATTTCGTTTGGGTAATGGAGGCAACTAAGCAATAGAAAGAGGGATTAGATTGAGAATTGCTGTAATTGGAGCAATGGAAGAAGAAGTACGTATTTTACGTGACAAATTAGAACAAGCAGAAACAGAAACGGTTGCGGGTTGTGAATTTACGAAAGGACAATTAGCAGGACATGAAGTAATCTTGTTAAAGTCTGGTATTGGTAAAGTAAATGCAGCGATGTCAACGACAATTTTATTAGAAAGATATAAGCCTGAAAAAGTAATTAATACTGGTTCAGCTGGTGGATTCCATCATTCTCTAAATGTTGGAGATGTAGTTATTTCAACAGAAGTTCGTCATCATGACGTAGATGTTACAGCATTTAACTATGAGTATGGTCAAGTACCAGGAATGCCGCCTGGATTCAAGGCAGATGAAGCATTAGTTGCATTAGCTGAGAAATGTATGCAGGCAGAAGAAAATATTCAAGTTGTAAAAGGTATGATTGCAACAGGTGATTCATTTATGAGTGATCCAAACCGCGTTGCAGCAATTCGTGATAAATTTGAAGACCTTTATGCAGTAGAAATGGAAGCAGCAGCTGTTGCACAAGTATGCCACCAATATGAAGTTCCGTTTGTTATTATTCGTGCACTTTCTGATATTGCTGGTAAAGAGTCTAATGTTTCATTTGATCAATTTTTAGATCAAGCAGCTCTTCATTCTACAAACTTTATTGTAAAAGTACTAGAAGAGTTAAAGTAATGTAACAAAAAGGCAACTGTCTCATATAAAGAAAATACATACAGTTGCCTTTTCTTTATTGGCAAATAAGGGGGAGAACACGATGAATGTATATCGTGGAGTTCATGAGTTAATTGGTCATACACCAATTGTAGAAATTACTCGTTTTTCACTTCCAGAAGGGGTCCGTTTATTTGCGAAGCTTGAATTTTATAACCCAGGTGGAAGCGTTAAGGATCGCTTAGGAAGAGAATTAATCGAAGATGCGCTAGAAAAAGGGCTTGTTACCCAGGGTGGAACAATTATTGAACCGACTGCTGGAAATACTGGTATTGGACTGGCACTTGCAGCGTTAGAACATGATTTACGCGTTATTGTTTGTGTACCAGAGAAATTTAGTATTGAAAAACAAGAATTAATGAAAGCACTAGGCGCAACGGTCGTGCATACACCGACTGAGCAAGGAATGACCGGTGCAATTGCAAAAGCGAAAGAGTTAGTAAATGAAATACCGAATTCATACTCTCCAAGTCAGTTTGCAAATGAAGCAAACCCTCGTGCTTATTTCAAAACATTAGGTCCTGAACTTTGGGATGCATTGAACGGAGAGATTAACATATTTGTTGCAGGAGCAGGAACTGGTGGTACATTCATGGGGACTGCATCTTATTTGAAAGAAAAAAATGTAGATATAAAAACGGTTATTGTGGAACCAGAAGGATCTATTTTAAATGGTGGTAAAGCTGGTTCACATGAAACGGAAGGGATTGGCCTTGAATTCATCCCGCCATTTTTGAAAACATCGTATTTTGATGAAATTCATACAATTTCTGATCGAAATGCATTTTTACGAGTGAAGGAATTAGCGCAAAAAGAAGGACTGCTTGTTGGGAGCTCTTCAGGAGCAGCATTTCATGCAAGTTTACTTGAAGCAGAGAAAGCGGCACCAGGTACAAATATTGTAACGATTTTTCCCGATAGTAGTGAGCGCTATTTAAGTAAAGACATATACAAAGGATGGGAATAAAAATGAGAGCAAAGACAAAGTTAATTCATGGTATTCGCATAGGAGAACCTTCAACTGGATCTGTAAACGTACCGATCTATCAAACAAGTACGTACAAACAAGAAGCAGTTGGTAAACATCAAGGATATGAATATTCACGTACAGGTAACCCAACACGTGCAGCTTTAGAAGAAATGATTGCTGTATTAGAAAACGGCCATGCGGGATTTGCATTTGGCTCAGGAATGGCTGCTATTACAGCGACAATTATGTTGTTCTCAAAAGGTGACCACGTTATTTTAACTGATGATGTTTATGGTGGAACGTACCGCGTTATCACGAAAGTATTAAACCGTTTCGGTATTGAGCATACATTTGTAGATACAACAAACTTAGAGGAAGTTGCAGAAGCGATTCGTCCAAATACGAAAGCGGTTTATGTAGAAACACCAACGAATCCATTACTAAAAATTACTGATATTAAAAAAATATCTACTCTTGCTAAAGAGAAAGATTTATTAACAATTATTGATAACACATTCATGACGCCATATTGGCAGTCGCCGATTTCTTTAGGAGCAGACATTGTACTTCATAGTGCAACGAAATATTTAGGAGGTCATAGTGACGTAGTTGCAGGTCTAGTAGTTGTAAATAGCCCGCAATTAGCAGAAGATCTTCACTTTGTGCAAAATTCAACAGGAGGCATTCTTGGCCCACAAGATAGCTTCTTACTACTTCGTGGTTTAAAAACATTAGGAATTCGAATGGAAGAACATGAAACGAATTCACGTGCAATTGCTGAGTTTTTAAATAACCATCCAAAAGTAAATAAAGTATATTATCCAGGTCTTGAGTCACATCAAAACCATGAATTAGCAACAGAACAAGCAAATGGATTTGGCGCTATTATCTCATTTGATGTAGATAGCGAAGAAACATTAAATAAAGTACTTGAGAAATTACAATACTTTACACTTGCTGAAAGTTTAGGAGCAGTAGAAAGTTTAATTTCTATTCCATCTCAAATGACACATGCATCAATCCCAGCAGATCGCCGCAAGGAATTAGGAATTACAGATACATTAATTCGTATTTCTGTCGGTATTGAAGACGGCGAAGATTTAATTGAAGATCTAGCACAAGCGCTAGCATAATAAAAATGCACTGCTAATATAGGCAGTGCATTTTTATTACGTTATTTTGTGAAACATTTCACAAAATAGACATACACAAATGAAATGATTTCATGTATATTAAGTTCATGAAGTGTTACTCACGAACAAACTTGTGAAATATTTCACAAACAATGAGGTTCATGTAGGAAAGCAACTCTATTTTTTTTGCGCTAATCGGGACTGATTACGACCTATAGGGTCTTATTTAGTCCAAGATAGCAGAATAGGAGGAATTTACATGGTAGTCAAAGAGAAAGTTGTAAATGAAATGCAGGAAGTAAAAGAGATGATTGATACGTTAGTGAATAACGGTCGGAAGGCTTTACAAGCATTAGAAAGCTTTACACAAGAGCAAATTGACAACATTGTTCATGAAATGGCATTAGCAGGTGTTGATCAACATATGCCACTTGCAAAGTTGGCTGTTGAAGAAACAGGGCGTGGTGTATACGAAGATAAATGCATTAAAAATATTTTTGCTACTGAATATATTTGGCATAGCATAAAGAAAGATAAAACAGTAGGGATTATTCACGAAGATCCTCATGAAGAAATAATAGAAATTGCGGAACCTGTCGGTGTAGTAGCTGGGGTAACGCCAGTAACGAACCCAACGTCGACAACAATGTTTAAAGCATTGATTGCGATAAAAACGAGAAATCCAATTATTTTCGCATTTCATCCTTCAGCACAAAACTGTTCCATTGCAGCGGCGAAAACAGTATATGATGCAGCGGTGAAGGCAGGGGCACCAAAACATTGTATTCAGTGGATTGAAAGACCTTCTGTCGAAGCAACGAAACAATTAATGAACCATGAAGGTGTTGCACTTGTTTTGGCAACTGGAGGAGCAGGTATGGTGAAATCAGCTTATTCTACTGGAAAACCAGCGCTAGGTGTAGGTCCTGGTAATGTACCATGTTATATAGAGAAATCAGCGCATATAAAACGAGCCGTTAATGATTTAATTTTATCAAAAACATTTGATAACGGTATGATTTGTGCATCAGAACAAGCAATCATTGTAGATAAGAAAATTTATGATGATGTGAAAACAGAAATGATTGCAAACAATTGTTACTTTGTAACAGAGGAAGAGAGAAGAAAATTAGAAAAACTTGTTATTAATGAAAATACATGTGCAGTAAATAGTGATATTGTAGGGAAATCCGCACAGTATATTGCCGAATTAGTTGGAATTACTGTGCCTAAAAATACAAAGATGCTTGTAGCTGAAATTCAAGGTATCGGAGCAGCCTATCCACTATCTCGTGAGAAACTGAGTCCAGTATTAGCCTGTGTAAAAGCAAATTCATTAGAAGAAGGATTTACATATTGCGAAGAAATGTTAAACCTCGGTGGTTTAGGACATTCAGCAGTCATCCATTCTGTAAATAAAGAAGTGCAAAAGCAATTTGGATTACGCATGAAAGCTTGCCGCCTTATTGTAAATGCCCCTTCCTCACAAGGTGGAATCGGCGACATATATAATGGATTTATTCCATCACTTACGCTTGGTTGCGGTTCCTACGGGAAAAACTCAGTTTCTCAAAACGTAACAGCGACGCATTTATTAAATATAAAAAGGTTGGCAAATAGAAAAAAGAATTTGCAGTGGTTTAAATTACCACCCAAAATTTATTTTGAAAAACATGCGACAGCATATTTAGCGAATATGCCTAACATTTCACGCGCATTTATTGTAACGGATCCAGGAATGGTTGAGCACGGATATGTAGATACGGTTACACATTATTTACGTAAACATGCAAATGATGTAAAAGTTGAAGTTTTCTTTGAGGTTGAGCCAGATCCATCAGATGAAACAGTGTTTAAAGGTGCGGAAATGATGAGAAGTTTTAAGCCAGATGTAATTATCGCACTTGGTGGTGGTTCAGCTATGGATGCAGCGAAAGGGATGTGGCTTTTCTATGAGCACCCAGAAACAACATTCTATGGAATTAAACAGAAGTTTTTAGATATAAGAAAACGTACATGTAAATATCCGGAATTAGGAAGTAAGGCACAGTTTGTTGCCATTCCAACAACATCAGGAACAGGATCAGAAGTGACACCATTTGCGGTTATTACAGATAAGAAAAATAATATAAAGTATCCACTTGCAGATTATGAATTAACGCCAGATGTAGCAATTGTTGATCCACAATTTGTAATGACAGTACCACCACATGTAACAGCAGACACTGGGATGGACGTATTAACGCATGCAATCGAGGCGTATGTGTCTGTTCTGGCAAATGACTATACAGATGGATTAGCATTAAAAGCCATTGATCTTGTATTTAAATACTTACCAAGAGCATTTAAAGATGGAAATGATGAAGAAGCACGCGAAAAAATGCATAATGCTTCTGCAATCGCAGGGATGGCATTTGCAAATGCTTTCCTAGGTATTAATCACAGTTTAGCACATAAAATTGGACCAGAATTCCATATTCCGCATGGACGTGCGAATGCAATTCTTATGCCGCACGTAGTTCGCTATAATGCTATTAAGCCAAGAAAACACGCATTGTTCCCAAAATATGAGCACTTTGTAGCTGATGAACGCTATGCACATATTGCGAGAACAATCGGGCTTCCAGCAAGTTCAACAACAGAAGGTGTGGAATCACTCGTCCAGGCAATTATTGAGCTTGGAAAAAGCTTAAATATAAATATGAGTATTGCAGGACAAGGAGTTGCTAAAGATGAATTTGAAGAGGTTGTTGGATTATTAGCAGAAAGAGCTTTTGAAGATCAATGTACAACAGCTAATCCAAAATTACCTCTCATTTCAGAGCTGAAAGAAATTTATATGGAAGCATATAAAGGAGAGTAATGGTTATGAAAGAGTCGCAATAAAGCGGCTCTTTTTCTTTTGGAAAACATCTCCCAGAATGGCTGTATTTACTTGTCTTTAAGTTTAAGAGAATATGATACAGTGAAATGGAGGAGTGAGAATATAATGAAAGAATTACAAGAAAAAATAGAAGATTATACTCGGTTCGGACAAATTCTTCTCGCGGTAAGTACATTGTTAATGGTTGGTTTATTGATTCCGAATGGAGCAAAAGAAACAATACAATTTTTTGTTATGATGGGAAGCATCGTTATATTTTTAAGTTTATCATTCTTTTTCTTTCAGCGTGTGAAAGTGATACGAGATCAGTTAGAGGGAAATGAATGAATATTATGAAATAGAGCACTACGAAAAGGACGAATCTTTTTGTAGTGCTCTTTGTTTTTTGTAAAAAATGTATGCGGTTTATATTGACAATGATAATCCTTATCAATTAAAGTAGAATAGTAGTTAATGATTATCATTATCAGTTAGAGGTGGAAGAATGAAAAAATCTATTGCGCTATTCACAGCGATTTTATCTATTTTTTTCTTATTAATCGGTTGCAGTGCAAAAGGAAACGAAAAAGCATCTGCAACAAAAACAGAAAAAGGAAAAGAGAAAATCGAAGTTACCGACCTGTCAGGAAGAAAGGTAACATTTGATAAAGTGCCAGAGAGTTTTGCAACATTAAGTATGGGGGACATGAATATTATTCATGCTTTAGGTGGAAAAATAGTAGGTCGTCCAGATACAAAAATAACTCTTCCAGAGGAGTTAAAGAAAGTACAAGTAATCGGGAATGCACATCAGCCGAATTTTGAGCAAATTGCTAGTTTGAAACCGGATGTACTTATTGCTAACAATGGATTTCAAAAGAATGTTCCAACGGTTGAAGGACAAGGAACGAAAGTAATAATTTCTTCTGCGAACTCTGTACAAGATATTCAAAAGAATATTGAAATATATGGAACGGTAATGAAGAAAGAAGATAAAGCAAAAGAACTTAACCAAAAAATTAATGATCAAATAAAGAAATATGAGAAAAAGAGCGATGTGAAAGCATTGCTAGTGTATGGAGCACCAGGCACTTATTTAGCAGCATTACCAACATCTTTATCAGGTGATATTTTAGAAAAAACAGGTGGAAAAAATATTGCAGCCGATTTTCCAGAAATGAAGGAATATCCGCAATATGCGCAACTAAGCGTAGAACGCATTATTGAGGCAAATCCAGATGTGATTTATTTAATTACACATGGAGATCCAAATAGCGTTAAAAAAGCATTTGAAGGCGAAATGATGAAAAATGAAGCGTGGAAAAATTTAGATGCAGTAAAACAAAATCGTGTAGTTATTTTGCCACCTGACTTATTTGGATCAAATCCTGGAACAAAAGTTACAGAAGCGATGGACTTTATGTATAAAAGTATACAAGATGTAAGGAAATGATAAGTATGGAAAGTAGTGAAGTAGTAAGGGAAAAGGAACATCCTTTTGCGAAAAAAAGATGGATAATAGCAGTTACTTTAGTTGTATTAACGATTCTAGGTCTTTTTTACGGTCTTTTTGCAGGAAGTTTGTCCTTTTCTTTACGAGAAATTCTAGCTGGCATACAAGATGAGGGTTCGACAGTTCATCGAATTGTATGGGATCTTCGTATACCGAGAGTGCTCGTTGGATTTATAGTGGGAACATGTTTAGCAGCATCTGGTGCACTGCTACAAGGGGTTATGAGAAATCCTCTTGCAGATCCTGGTATTATCGGGGTTTCATCTGGAGCAGGCCTTGTAGCAATTGTAATTATGATTTTATTCCCTCAGCATATGGCTTTTTTACCGCTCGGTGCGTTTTTAGGAGCTTTCATAACGGCGATGGTCATTTATGCTTTATCATGGCAAAAAGGGGCACCTCCTTCAAGAATTGTCTTAGTAGGGGTGTCAATTAATGCATTAATTGGTGCAGCGACGTCAGCGTTAATGTTATTACATAGTGACAAAGTACAATCCGTGTTACCGTGGTTAGCAGGCGGCATTGGTGGTGTAAGTTGGGTACATTTAAACATGATTATTTATTATGCAATATTCGCTATTATACTAGCCTTCTTTGGTATTAAGCATATTCGAGTATTAATGCTTGGAGATGAAATGGCGAAATTATTAGGTTATAACGTGGAGAGAAGCCGGTTTTATTTAATAGTAGTAAGCACATTATTAGCTGGAATTGCGGTTAGTGTTTCTGGTCTTATTGGATTTGTCGGTCTTGTCGTACCACATATGTTACGCTTATTAGTTGGAAATGACTATAAATATTTACTGCCATTGTCATGCCTTGGCGGAGGGATATTACTTGTTTTCGCGGATGCGATAGCTCGAAGTTGGTTCGATCCAATTGAATTGCCTGTAGGTATTTTATTATCCTTCTTAGGTGGTCCGTTCTTCTTATATTTAATTCATAGAGGAGGAAAGCAACGTGATTTCCGTTAACAAAGTGTTTTACGCACATTCTGAAAGATTTCAAATGCAAAATATGAATGTACATATTAAAGCTGGAGAGATCGTTAGTTTAATTGGACCGAATGGGTCGGGGAAATCTACTTTGCTTCGTTTAATGGCAAGATTACTTAAACAAAGCGAAGGGGATATCATTTTAGATGGAAAAAGTATTCATACGATGAAAAGTGCCGATGTTGCGAAGCAATTAGCGATGTTACCACAAATGCATGATCATCAATTAGATTTAACAGTGAAAGAATTAATCGAATTCGGAAGAGGCCCTCATAAATCATGGAGCAGTCGCTTAAATAAAGAAGATGAAGAAATTGTTGATTGGGCATTGTCTGTTACAAATCTTGAAGGGTATGAATATCGTCTTTTGCAATCTTTATCAGGAGGAGAAAGACAACGTGCCTGGATTGCAATGACGCTAGCACAACGTACAAATGTTTTATTATTAGATGAACCAACAACTTTTTTGGATATCGTCCATCAATTGGAAGTAATGGAACTTGTGAAACGATTAAACGAGGAGTTTGGTATGACAATTGTAATGGTTTTACATGATATTAACCAAGCGGCTCAATATAGTGATCGTTTACTCGTATTAAAGCGAGGGAAGCTTCAGTATGACGGTATACCAGAAGAAGTGTTATGTCATGAAATGTTTCAACGTGTATTCGGCATAGATGTAGATATTTTTCAAGGTAGCGACAAGCCATTTTTCACACCAAAACGAATTTCTAAAAAAGGAGGAGCAAGATGCGAACAGAAGAATGTATTACCACTGAGTTAGTAAGAGAATTTGTTATGGCAGCTCACGGAGATTTAGAGAAAGTACAAGAACTGTTGGCTGAATCCCCAAGCTTACTTCATGCCTCTTACAATTGGGGCGGATCAGATTGGGAAAGTGCGTTAGGGGCAGCGGCACATGTAGGTCGTAAAGATATTGCTCTCTATTTACTAGAAAAGGGTGCTCGAATGGATATTTTCGCGGCCGCTATGCTTGGAGAATTAGAAGTTGTACAAGCTATTTTAGTAGCACAACCAGAAGCATTACGTGCATCTGGTCCACATGGTATTTCCCTTCTTCAACATGCACGAATGGGCGGGGAAAAAGCACAGCGTGTATTTGAGTACTTAACAGTGCTCTCTTAATGACCGCAAAGGTTCTTATGTGCGGTAAACTTTTCACTTTCATATAATTGAAAAGTTTACCGCCCGTTAGAACGGGATAAGTATCTAGTATATTTGAAAATCCTACACCCCCCTCAATTGTAGTTTTCGTTATGCTAGTTATGATATGGATGCAGTAGACAATATTTTTCTACTGCCTTTTTTAGATTCTTTTAGGATTGAATATTCTGTATTTTGCCCTTGGTTCATTTATAATAGATAGTAACATTTAGTATATATACAAAACATAATCGTGTAGTTAAGTACAAATTCGTGGGAAGGAGTGCAGATATGTTTCATACAGATCGTTTACAAATTCGCAAATATACAATGGATGATTTACAGTTCTACGCTTCACTATGGGGAAATGAGAAGGTAATGCGCTATATTGGAAATGGGACGTTAAAAACATATATGCAATGTAAAAAAAGTTTGGAGGAGTGGGTGATTCCGAGCTATAAAAACGGTCTCGGTTTATTTGTATTGATTGAAAAGGAAACGGGAATACGAATTGGTCATGCAGGACTAGTAAAGCAGCAGATAGGTGGAAAAGAAGAAATTGAAATTGGTTATTGGTTACTACCTCAGTATTGGGGAAAAGGGTATGCGAAAGAAGCAGCAGCAGCGTTTCGAGACTATGGCTTCCAAGCGTTACGAATGAATAAATTAATTTCGCTTATTAATCCGGACCATCCCGCCTCAATATTTGTTGCTAGAAAAACAGGGCTTAGTTATGAGAAAACAACTTCATTTCATGGGATGGATGTACTCGTTTATTCCATTAAGCGCGTTCGATGAAAAAAGGTAAATTGCATCTTTTGAAGAATGGTATATAAAAATAAAGGGGGGATTACATGTATATTTACCATAATGGACTTATTATTCGCGAGGGAACGAATGGTGTGCCAGCATATGCAATTAAAGCTTTGTTCGAAGATGCCGGTTGGAGCAATGATAATATCCCTTCTTGGCAAATTGAAAAATTCACGATAGCATTTGAAAATTCAACATGGGCATTCACAATTTGGGATGAAGAAGAGATGATAGCCATGGTTAGAGTCATTTCTGATGGAATCATGGTCGCGAACATAGTAAATTTAGTTGTGAAGTGTGAATATAGAGGGAAGGGATTAGGTAAGAAGCTTGTCGCCCTTTGCTTGCAAAAACTGCCACACGGTGACTGGTTTGCGCATACATCTGCAAACAATTTTGATTTTTATAGAAGTTGTGGTTTTGAGGTGAGAGAGTTATCAAGAAATGGAACATGCGCTTATTATGGATATCAAGTTGCAAAAAAAGATGGTCATCGGTAAATGAGCGAAAAAAAAGAAAGAGTACAGTTATAAGTATTTCTAATTCTTTTTGTAATAGAAAATGAACTGAGGCTCATTTTATGATAAAATGAAAGAAAATTCTGTTTATTATCAGGGGGATAAAAATGAGTATAAAAGTTGGGGATGTATTTAAATACGAAAGAAGATTTACTGAGGAAGAGGTTTTTGAATTTGCAAATATTACAGGAGATAAAGGTAGGCATCATATGGAATATGATGAAAATGGACGTTTAATGGTTCATGGTTTATTGACTGCTAGTATTGGAACGAAAGTAGGCGAAGAATTACATTACATAGCAAGAGAATTAGTAAGTGAGTTTATTAGACCGGTTTTTACAGGAGATACGATCACTTGTGAATTAACTTTAACAAATATTGAACAGATGGAAGGATACAAAAAGGTTTCAATCGAGTCAGTTTATCGCAATCAACACGAAAAGACTGTACTAGTTGGGACAAGCTATGGCGTTATAAGGGGATAAAAAAGAAGCCTGATTTACAGGCTTCTTTTTTATTTAATAAACACGTTTTCGATTTTCTGCATGACTAGAGATGAGTAATAATGCAGTTTCTTCTCCTATATTGCGAACGATATGAGGAACACATGCATTCCAGGAGAAAGAATCCCCTTCCTCTACAATTGCAATATCTTCTCCATGTTGAACTTCTAGTTTTCCGCGTAATACAAGATGACATTCTTCCCCTTCATGGGCATTTGGTGTATTTTCTTTCGGAAACCCAGCAGGAATTTCTACGAGATTTAAGCGAAGGCCACCTTGCTCTGCAACATGTTCAATTCTTTGTTCATCTTTTCCGTATACACTGTATTTACGCTCTACCTTTTTGACAACTTTCAACCGATCTTTTTGTTCTAATAATAAATAGGGAAGGGGAACGTTTAAAAAATTGGAGATCGTTTCTAAAGTTGAGATAGATGGCGATGTTTTATTATTTTCAACCTGACTCATAAATCCTTTAGAAAGACCTGTTCCCTCACAAATTTGTGCGATTGTTATGCCTCTACGTTGACGAATTTCACGTATTGCAGAACCAATATTCATAAAATCAAGCTCCTTTTTGTAAACAACTATTTGTATCATAGCAAAAAAAATATATTTTTTCCCAGTGAAAATGAATTGACGAATAAAAAAAATTAGTGTATGTTTTGTAATGTAAATAAAAGTTTTGTATAAGAAAACTATAAAGGAGAGAAAGAAATGAATCAACATATCGGTAACTTAATTATTCGTATCGTGTTAGGGGTAACGTTCTTTATGCACGGTTTAACAAAATTCCAATCGGGGATTGACAATATTGCAGGGTGGTTCACAAGCATTGGTTTACCAGGAGGACTTGCATACGGTGTAGCAACAGCGGAATTAGTTGGTGGTATATTGTTAATTCTAGGTTTAGGTGTAAGATATATTGGATTATTATTTGCACTTGTTATGGTGGGAGCAATCGTAAAAGTAAAATGGTCAGCTGGTTTATTAGGAGATGGAAAAAATCCTGGCTTCGAATTAGAACTTGCATTGTTAGCAATGGGTGCGTACTTATTTGTTGCGAAAGCAGACGGTTTTGTAGATAATTTTTTAAAAGAGAAAATGTCAAAGAAGAACTAATTTAAATGGGAGGCTAACAAGATGAGTTTTCAACTTCATCCCGATACAACACTTGATGTTGTTCATTTATATGTATCAAATATAAAGAAATCACTAGAGTTTTATACAGAAGTACTAAGTATGAAAGTACTAAAAGAAGATGAAATGGTCGTTACATTTGGGAATGAAAATAACGAACCACTCCTTATCATTGAAGAAAAGAAAGAAGCATTACCAAAGCAAAGAGGGAGAACGGGTTTATATCATTACGCAATTTTATTACCAAGCAGACAGGATTTAGCGAATATCCTTCGCCATCTTGTAGAAATGGTATATCCGCTGCACGGCGGAGCTGACCATTACTTTAGTGAGGCCCTTTATTTAGCTGATCCAGATGGAAACGGGATTGAAATTTATCATGATCGCCAAAAAGAAGTTTGGCGTGATGAGAATGGAGAACTACCATTTGTTAGTAACCCGTTAGCTGGTGAAGAATTATTGCAGCAAGGAAGTGCATGGAATGGCTTTCCAGCTGGTACTGTGATGGGACATATTCATTTCCATGTAGCTGATTTGGAAGAAGCAAAACGTTTCTATGTGGATGGTCTTGGCTTTGAAGTAACGATTCCAGCTCGTAATGGAGCGTTGTTCGTATCGGCAGGTGGTTATCATCACCATATCGGTTTAAATACGTGGCAAGGTGAAGGAGTACCACCGCAAATGCCAAATTCCGTTGGCTTGAAATATTTCACAATTGTACTAGCAGACGAAAAACAAAAAGAGCAAGTATGTGAAAGTTTAAAAAATATTGGCAAGATTGCTACGTATAAGGATGGAATATTACAAGTTGAGGATCCATTTGGACATTGTATCCATTTCAAAATAAAAGGAGAAGCCTAAAAAGGCTTCTCTTTTTTACTTTCTTATAATTGCTTTTTCGTTTTGTAAAAATAGTTCATCAAATTGCTTGGCAAGCTCAAAATCTAGTTTCGTTAAACCTTTCGCATTCCAAGATGACAAAGTAATAATAACTGCTTTATACTGGATAAGGATAAATGGATGGTGATTATGTTCTTCTGATAGTTTGGCGGCTTCAGAGACAAATTCGACTCCTTTTAAGTAGTCGGAAAACATATATTTTCGTTCAATCCATTTTTCATCTTTTACCATCCATTTATCTACTTTCAATAACTCCTCTTGAACTTCTTCTTCAGTTAATCGTAGCATCATTTTTCACATCCTTTATATGCAGTAGTGCAAGACCATTGTTAATAAGGCGTGTTACAGCTTCGTCCGTTGTGAAAGTAGACAGTTGTTGTAGTAATGCTGCCGATGTTTCGTGCCCTTTGTTATGTTCTAGAAGTAATTCTAATATTTCAAGGCGAAGTAGCCATTCTTTCGGATACAATTTATTTAATACCTCTTGAATCGCTACTAATTGTTCGACATGCGCGTCGTGTAAAATACCTTTATTTCGAATGTCACGAACTGTTTGATACATACGATCTAGCTCAGTTAATGTGAGAGGTGCTGGAGTTTCTTCTATTTCTTCATCAACTGAGGAAAACGATGCTGCATCTGCTGCTCCTGGGAATACAGAAGTGATCTCTGAACCAACAGCCATATCAAATGCGCCCCATGAAGCATCAAATAATACTCGGGCGTTATAAGTAACTGTGCAATCGATAAAGGAAATAAGAGCAATTTTCTTATCATTTTTTATAATATCTGTTACTGTTCCTTTTACATGAATACCACTTGCAAAAGTAAACTCAGCAGTATTTCCAATCGTAATTCCTAATGATTGTAATTCTTCATCTGTACAATTTTCTAATGCAACATTTTCAGTAAGTAATCCAATTGGTGTTCCAAAGCCGTCACTGTGTACAGCAGTAGAATGATTCGCTAGTTGTTTATTGTGAATTGCTAATGCTGTTGGCGAACTTGTTCGCATGTAAATCAATTCACCTGCATCGTTTTTAATTGTCTCGGTGAATGTACCTGTAATTTGTAATCCACTATTTAGCTCAGCAGTTGCATGATTTTCAGAGCGAATTGCTTTTTCTAAGCCTTCTTTACCACCTGTTTTAAAGGCCATCGTTTCAGCGAATTTCTCAAGTGCTTCTGTTAATTCTTTAAATGATTCACAAACAAATAGTTGTGGTTGCATTTTTGTTACGTCATAAGTTGTTCTTGTACAAGCTTCAATGGAAAAAGGAACTTTTTCTACAGCGTCTGTTAAGCAATGTTTACTTTCACCAACAGAAGAAAGGAGCCCAGCACCGTAGATTTTTGGATTGTCTATATTTCCAATTAAGCCGTATTCTACTGTCCACCAGAAAAGACGTGAAATTTGTTCAGCTTCTGATAAACCAGAAACTAAGTTTTGTTTTTCAATTACATTATTTTCAGCAGCTGCAACTTCTTCAGGTGTAGAAGTCGGGCTTTCTTTTACAATCGTTAATGTACGAACAGCTTCAAACGCCTCATGTTCTTCTTTTGTGGAGAAAGCTTTTGCTCCAATTTGTCCAAATCGTTTCACATATTTTGCATATGTAGGATCAAGCAAAATCGGTGCGTGTCCTGCTGCCTCATGTACGATATCTGGAGCTGGTGTGTACTCGATATTTTCTACTTTGCGAATATCTGTTGCGATTGGTAGTAAACCGTGTCCTTGGAAATCAAAGAATGCTACACCGGGAATAAGTCCATCAATTGTTACAGCTCCCCAGCCGCTTGGTGCCAAACACTCATTCATTTCTTCTACCTTTGGAATTGCATCTATATTAATACCAGATGATTGTAATCCGTTCACATAGGCTGGATGAGCAACGTCTTTTAAGAAACTATGATTTTGTCTCATAATGTAACGCCACACAGCGTGATTCACCGGCGTGTATTGATCATAATGCTGTGTGGATACGAATGGTTTTAAATGCGATGGAATTTCTGTTTTCTTTGTCATTTAGACATCCTCCTTTTTTTCAATAAAATTCAGTATCGGTTTCGTTTAGCTTGTACCACCCCCCTTCAAATTTGTAAGCGCTTATAAAATTTTATCATAAGATTCGGAATTATTTAACGTTTGTTTCTGTGAGAAATAGAAAAAGCCCTATCGGAAAATCCGATAGGGGCGAAAGAATCGCGGTACCACCCTATTTGTAAGTGAAAACATACTTACATCTCAATTCATGATAACGGAAAAACTCCGTCTTTTCCTTCATGCGTACAAGCACTACGAAAAAGAAGCTCCAGAATTGTAATTCATATTTATATATGTGCTAATTTCCACCGACCATTAGCTCTCTGTAACAGGGATATAAGATATTACTGCGATTCTTTCAACGCGTATATATGAAATTGTACAAAAGGGAAGGACGCAAAAAAGCCCCTATCGGAAAATCCGATAGGGACGATAAAAATCGCGGTACCACCCTAATTGTAAACAGAAAAATTGTTTACCACTCACTTTAAGATAACGGAAAGATCCGTCTTTCTCTTCATGCATTATGTGCACTACGGGAAAGAAGCTCCAGAATTGTAATTCACGCTTGTATATGTACTGATTCGCACCAACCATCAGTTCTCTGAGACAGGGATATAAGTCGCTACTAGTATTCCTTCAAAGCCGATATATAATTCGTTCAACTAAACTATGTTTTGTATTATAAAACTTTTTTTAAAAGATTGTCAACAATAATTTTATCACGCTATTTGTGGGCAGTAAAACTCCTACTTCAAAATTTGGCCGGAGCAAAGAAGTTAGATGGAAGCCTTACTGCCCGTAAACGTCCGATTAGTGAGGGCTGATTAAAGTTTCACTTTAGTTCACTTCTAAATCAACATTTAAATTAGATGTATTTCCAGCTGCATCGGTTGCAACAATATGAATTGTATTCTTTCCTTGTTGTAATTGATTACGATCGAAATAAATTTCGTAGTTTTTCTCCCAAGTGTTTAAGAATGCACTTTCCCATATACCATTTCCGTTAATTTCATATTGCATTTTCACTGGAATACCAGGTGCAACCCAACCAGATTCTGTCATCCAATCTAGTAGAATATCGTCAACTTTCCCTCTAATTATGAGATTTTCTTGATCAACTTCGTGCGTTAACTTAGGTGCTGTTCGGTCAATAAACACTGCTCCTGTTTGCTTTGTTTCTCCACCAGAGTTAGAAGCAACAGCTTCGATTTGGTATAAGCCATCAGGTAGAGGGGATCCATTAATTTTTGTACCATTCCATTTGAAAGATTTATAACCAGGTGTTTCATTTTTACCTTGATATACCATGCCTTGATATGTCACGCGGTCTTTCGTAATTAAATTAGCATGAAAGGCTATGTCTTCAACTGGTGTAACTAAATAGTAATTGATTAGGTTGTCATCTAGTATTTTGTCATTATTTGGACTGAAAGTAGAATTAACGATTTCAAGGCCATCAATACGCTTGTATTCTTTCGGATCAATGCTAAATGTAAATGGAATACGCATTTCTTCAGTTTTTCCTTGTTCTTTTACATACAGATTTCCTGTATATACGCCTTGCGGTAAGGAGCTATCTACAGTAATAGTAAATGGTTTTTCAATATTACTATTCGGTTTCAAACTAATCGAAGAAGGGAAAGAAGTCTGGATTTTTGTTTTTGTATCTAGTAATTCAATACGAGTTGAAAAGTTTTTCTTTTTGTTAGAAAGATTTTGTAACGTAATATTTTGTGTTAGCTTTACTTTGCCGCTATTTGGTTTAATAAGACCGAAACTTACGTTGTTCGGTTGCACTAACGCATCAGTTTGAGCTGCTTTTGGAATGTTAATTAAACCAGATCCTTGTGCCATAACAGGATATGTAGTTTCATTTACATCTTTTAATGTTTTTGCTGTATTGGCAAGAGATGCTTTCAATTGTTCTGTCGTCCAATCAGGATGCATTTGACGCAGTAAGGCAACGGCTCCCGCTACCTGTGGCGCAGCCATACTTGTTCCGTTGTGAGATTCATAGCCACCTCTTGGTACAGTACTAGTAATTTGTACGCCAGGTGCAACTATATCAGGCTTTATAAGCCAACTGCCTTGTGATGGTCCTCTTGAACTGAAGTTACCAATAAGTTCGGTTTTGTTTGGTTGTCCAATCTTTATATTTTTCTTTCGTTTTGTAATTACATTTTTCAACTCTTCGCCATTTGTATTTGATAGTTGCATAACTGGAAGAGCTATATCTGCACATTCGAAATATTCTGGCATAATATTAATTTCTTTTTCGTTAGAAATTAGTAGCACGCCGAGAGCACCAGCTTGCTTTGCTTGTTCTGCTTTTACTAACGTACTCGAAGTTCCTTGTAAAACAAGGGCGAACTTACCTTTCACATCTTGTTTAGCGTAATCGCTTGAATTACCGTAGCCAACATATACAAGCTGAGCATCGTTTCCTACTTGGAAGTCTGCTTTTGATAACGGTAATCCTTGGTAAGATTTATTAGAACCAGCTACTTGGAATGTTGGGAATGGAATAGAAACAGTAGATGCACCAACAGAAATGACACTACTGGCATTACCAGGAGCATCAACAGACCAAGGCTTTGGTCCATCGTTTCCATTTGAAACGACTGCAGTAACACCAAGTTTTGCTGCGCGTTCTAACGTCAGTGTTACAGGTTGATCAGGGACATTCAAATCTTGACCGAGAGATAGATTTAAAACATCTGCACCGTCTTGAATAGCACGCTCAATACCTTGAATAATATCATCTGTCGTACCAGTGCCACCATCATTCATGACACGGTAAGCGAGTATAGAAGCGTTCGGAGCAATCCCCTTTATTTTTCCGTTACCAGCAATAATCCCTGCAACATGGGTACCGTGGACATTTCCATCCATCGGATCATTATCTTCATCGACTGTATCGTAGCCACCGATATAATTTGCTTGTAAATCAGGATGGGTATAGTCTACACCTGAATCGATAACAGCGACTTTCATTCCTTTTCCATCAAGCGGTTTGCCAGTTGGATCTTTTAATTTCCAAGCTTCAGGTGCACCAACTGTAGGACCTCCAACGTTTGGTGTTTCTAAATCCGCAGGGCTTTTTGATGTTTCATGTAACTTATATGTTAAGTTCGGATAAATTGCCTTTACTTCAGGTAAAGAAGCTAAAGCAGCAACTTGATCTCCCGGGATAGAAATAGAGAATCCAGAAAATAACGTACTATACGTTTCTTTTATCTTTGCTTTTGGTGCTTTTTCTTTAATTTTCTTTGTTGTATCCTCTTGTGCTTTTTTTAGTTGTGCATGGTATGATTGCGCATTGCCATTTTTTAAGTCTGGAGCATGCTGAATGTTACTTTGTGAAGCGAGCGGAGCGTGTTGCAATTCTACAATGACTGAAATTTCTTTTGATGTTTTTGTTTCAACATTTTGCGCGATTTTGTTTTCTCCCCATTGTTGAATATTCGCTTTTAACTGTGGACTAAATTGCTTCTCCTTTTGCAGTGATTCAGCATGTGCGCTTAAAGCTCCAAAACTAGAAAAGGCGAGCGCCATACTTAATAGTGTAGATGTAGTCTTTTTCATTGAAACTCCCCCTAATAAAAAGTGCCAATATTCCGAAAAGTTATCTTACATTTTTGTTGTGAAATATAAAATTGAATGTTGGTTAAACTATACTTTCGACATAATTCATACCAATCCTCTTTGAATTAAAAGTTTCTTGGGAAATTTTTTGGAATTATGTCGAATGGGGGATTTTTCACATATTGTAGGTGGGGTGTGAGGAATGCTATGGGGGAAATGGAGGAGTGTTATGAAAAAGGTTGTAGCAAGTGTCATAACAGTATTATTCATATTTTTAAGTTCAATTACTATTACTAAAGCAGAAAATAGTGGGGTGAAAATTGCTTTTATTCGTCATCATGACCTTTGGATTAAAGTTGATGGGAAAGAAAAACAACTTACAAAAGGAGAGAAGGTAACAGGGCCGAAGTGGTCATATGATGGGGAGTGGCTAGCATATGTAAAAGGGAAGAAACAAAGTATTCTTGAGTTATACCGGCTGAAAGATGGAAAGAAAGTTACGCCGTTTCACTCAGAAGCATCGAATTATCAATGGTCACCAACAGAAAATATAATTGCATTTATATTTACAGGTACATTAAATACATTTGATGTAGAAAAAAAGAATGCAGATTTTGAAAATGTATCGGCTGGTGTAGGTGATTATGCATGGTACCCTGATGGAAAGAAGTTTCTTGTATCCTCTGAAGCACACTTACTTCCAACAGGATGGACAGGAGCTCAGCTATATGAAGTGCAAAAAGATGCACATATGAATCCTCACAAAATGAAGCATTTGTATGCATTGCCAAATGAACATGATGATTTTCTAGCGCTAGTTGCAAGTGGGTTTGAGTGGTCACCAGATCGAAAGTGGATTTCATTTTTAGCGGTACCGACAGCTTCATGGTCAGCTGATAGTAATACGCTTTGCTTAGTTCGAGCAGATGGTAGTCGTTTTGAAAAAGTAGATCAAATGTTATTAAACACACAATGGTTCAAATGGGCGCCATCCAAGGATATATTAGCTTATATTGAAGGAAGCGGGAGAGTTGCGTTAGAGAATAAACATTTAAAAGTAAAAGAACTGCCAGCACTTCAGCAGAAAACCTTTACGCCGAAAGGATATGTTGATTGGGATTTTTCGTGGAAGAACGATAAAGTGATTATCGTTTCACGTGCAAAAGAGGCAGGGATAGAAACTCCGCCAGAAAAAAGGCCATTACCGTCTTTATATGAGATTGATAGTACAAGCGATGAACAACATCAAATCACAAAGCCACCTCATAAGCAAGGTGACTATCATCCGATCTTTATGAAGAAGAGCAATCAATTAATATGGATACGTTCAGATCGTAAGAAAGCTAACGTATGGCTTGCCCATAGTGATGGAAAACAGGAAAAGAAGTGGATTGAAAATATAGATGTACCAGAGTGGTATTATGAGAAATGGAATTGGGAAGATGTCATCTCGGTGAAAGAAGAATAAAAAAACTGCCTGAAAGATAATTTTAGGCAGTTTTTTTATCGTTATTTATGTGTTTTATTTGGCTTTTTTTTCGCTGGGTTTCCGTTCCCTTGACGTTTTCTATTTTGTTCGTCTTTTGCTTGTTTTTCATGTAGTGTATTTAAAAAGTCATTTGAGTTACTCATTCTATATCTCTCCTTTCATTTCGTCATAGTTACTATAACCATTTAGGAGGATAATCATGAGTTAGAAGTTAGGCGCTTAATTTTCTACGATAGTATACGTAAAATATTCCATACGTAATAAATAGCATAAGTAAAACTTGTAACTCTACATTTTCTTTTAAAATAGTTGCGCCAGGATCTGGTAAGTAAGGTGATGTATCGCTCGTTCCTAAATCTAACCATTTGTTTAAGAGGTTAATGATACAAAACATGAAAACACCAGACCAGCTTGCAATAATTGCCTTCTGCTTAATTTTTGTTTCCCGTTCATCATCTGTAATCCAAGGATTAGCAGTTTTATCACTATTAAAAAATCCATTTATGTATCCCCATATGCCCATTCCGATAAAGGCGATAATCCATTTCATATTTGTGATTCCCCTCCCTATTGTAAAAAGTATTTGACATATATGATTGTAATATTTTCTAATTAATTATGTCAAATGTTTTTTACAACCAGTTTTTCATATAGCAGGAATAAAGAATGAGATAGGGAAGAAATATGTAAGAGGATTTCATAGTGAGAGGAGGCTGGATATGAAACTCGTCTTTGTTCGGCATGGTGAAGGAGAACATACAAAAGATTTGCCGGCAAGTTTACAAGTGTTGCATCCGCCATTAACGGATGAGGGAAGGGATCAGGCTAAATTACTTCAATGCAATGTGCCATTGCAGGAAACGGATATATTAATTGCTAGCCCTACACTTAGAACTTTACAAACGGCGGCAATATGGAGTGAGAAAGTAGCTTGCAAAAAAATCGTCCATCCATATGTATCCCCACGTATTTTTCCTTATCGAGAAGGAGCGAAAACATTGCCATGTGATCACATAGTAGATCAGGGAATAATAACAAATTTATTTCCACATTTTTCGATAGAGAAAAGCACAAATAAGCAGTTATGGACGGAAGGTATAAATACTATTTCAGAGAAGAGTTTTCAGCAAATAGTAGATGAATTTCTTTTTTGGTGCTATGAGCTAGGCGCTGAAAGAATTTGTATTGTATCTCACGACGGGACAATTACAGCATATAGGCAATATTTACAGAAGGTCGTTTTAACTAGATCTGATTTTTTGCAAGAGACGGGTATATATGAAATGGATGTATCCCTTAAAAGTTTAATTGATGAAATCTAATTATAGGATGGAGGGTGTATGTTGAAGGTTGCACTAGTAGTTGGTTTTAATTCTGATTTAGAGGCGCAATCAATCCGAGCATCGCTTGAATATTTTGGTGCAAGAGTTGTAACATATTGGATTGGTAGACCGAAAGAGTTCATGGATATTCTTTCTGGAAAGGGTTTATATAATGATATTAATTATATTGTCTTTTGCTTTCATGGTGAGGAAGGGAAGTTTGTCATGGAAGAGTTAGGTGAAGATATATATGAACAAGATGAACCGAGGGGGTACTTTGGTGCAGCAGAAATTTATAAATATGCAAAATTGCATAATACACATATTGTAAATAGTGGGTGTACGTTAGGGGAGCAAAAGCTAGCAGAATCTTTTTTACGTAGTGGAGCGAAATCGTATATTGGGTCGATAGATTATGTAGATGGGAATGCAGCACTTATGTTTACAATACGCTTATTTTACGGGGTTATTAACCATAAAAAAACGTTAGAAGAAGCATTTCAAGAAGCGAGGTTAATTGATGAGGAGACACACACATTTCAATTTTATAAATAGTGAAAACGCGTTTGTTCTATATTCGAATAAACGCGTTTCACATTTAACTCACATTTTTTTTACATTTTCTTCAATGAAAACCATTATCACTTGTGGTATGATATGTTCAAGTTTTTACAGGTAATAAAAGTTACTATATAAACGTTAGTTTTTAATGTTTCATACACATGTCACAAATTATTCATAATTAACGTTTGTAAAATAAGTAACTAATGTTATTATATTATCTGTAACTGACTTAATTACAACTTTAGGAGGAAGATATGGTTATTCAATTTTTAAGAGAAAACAAAGCAGTTTCTTTTGTGTTAGCAGTAATCCGAGTGTATCTTGGTTACACATGGTTAATGGCTGGAATCGGTAAACTACAAGGAAAAGGTTTCGATGCAACAGGTTATTTACAAGGTGCAATTGAAAAATCTAAAGGAGCTCAACCGGCTGTTCAATCTTGGTGGGCATCATTTTTACAAGATTTCGCAATTCCAAACGTTGATCTATTTAATACACTTGTAACATGGGGAGAGATTTTAGTCGGAATTGGTTTAATTGTAGGCTGTTTAACAAAAACAGCGGTCTTTTTCGGTCTTGTAATGAACTTTTCCTATATGTTTAGTGGGTCAATTGGTGTAAACCCTGAAATGGTTATTTTATCAATGTTCGTTCTAGTTTCTGGTATGAACGCTGGTAAATTTGGAATAGATGGCTTTGTTATTCCGAAAGTATTAGGATCAAAAACTCAAAAACGCCAAAAGCAAGCTGCTTAATATATGAAAGTGGGTATCTCAAAATGAGATACCCGCTTATTTTATTTTTCAAATTGTATCGGATTGTTTTTAAAGAAATCTTTTACATACCCTACAAATTCCTGTGGTTCTTGGCGAAACGGTGCGTGATAACCTTTTTCAATAACATGGAAAGTACTATTTTTTAAGAATTGATGATACGTTTCTCCTTCTTTCCAAGAAACGCTACTATCATTTCTTCCCCATATAATTAAGGTTGGTTGTTTCATTTCATTTGCATTAATTTGAAGACGTCTAGGCCATAATTTCATTTTATTGTAATGCTCTTCATCATTACGCTTGAATTTAACTTTGCTCTCATCATAATCTGCAATAGCAGAAACGGTATTTAAATCAGTCGACAACTGTGGTTTTGGTGAACCTTGTTTATTAACGAATGTATGAGGACCGCCTGTAGCATCAGTTAAAATAAGGTGGGTAACGGCTTCAGGATATAAATATGTTAAATTAAGAGAAATTTCTCCGCCCATTGAGTGGCCCAGTATTGCAAACGAATCGTAACCTAGTTTTTTCATTAATTTATAATACAAATTTGCATGAGTTGGGAAAGAATAGTGAAAATCCATTGGCTTAGATGAGCGCCCGAATCCTAAAGCATCTACAGAAATAATCGTATGATCTTTTGCTAAGTCTGAGTAAATCTTTTGAAAACCATCTGACGATCCTCCAAATCCATGGATCATAAGTAAAGGTGGTTTTTCATTACCAATCTTTTTAAAGTAAATGGTTTGACCATCTATTTCTACCATTTTTTCCTCGGTAGCTAATTTCGCTGTAAGTGTATTTTTAACTTGTTTTACTTGTTCTACTGGCTTTTCTGCTGCACTACATCCTACTAATAGTGTAAGAGTAAGACAACCTACCATAAAATAGCTAAATCGCTTCAATTAGGTGTCCCCTTTCTAACATAACGCTGTATCTATCATAGCAAATAGCATATTACGATTTCCAGGAAGTTGGCTACCATTTTTTATCATAAGAGGTGAAAGGAGCGTTTCTTGGAATTTTTCTGTTTGAAGAAATTTGCGAAATGAAAATTGTGAATGTGGGACATCAATCCTTACTGTGCCATTCCAACATTCACATATGTTTTGTAGTAATTGAATAGCATCTTCTTCTCGTTTGGCGATAAGTGGATTGATACATAATATATTACCTTTTTGTATGCATAAGGAAAAAGCTTCTATACAGTTACGTCTCTCAATTTTAAAAGAGTGGCTGGTTCTTGGTAATAGTAATGAATAAAGTAAAGAACGATCGGCACCAGTTGTAATTTGATCGAGAGAAATAAGCGATATAAGGTCTGGTTCTTTCACTTGTTGTGTATGAGCAATATGTGTCTTAGTCGTTTGTTTTTCAAAACGATGAATCGTCGTTACTGTTTGAAATCCGCACGATGTATAAAGAGGCTCGCCAGCTTTTGTTGCAATAAGTGCAATTGGTTGTTTTGGATAGGTACGTTCTAAGCAGCGAGTAAGCAACATACGTCCGATGCCCTGGCCTTGAAAATTAGGATGGACGAATAACATGCCAATAGTAGAAAAACTACCTTTAAAAGGAAATACTCCTCCAGCTGCAATCAGTTTATTTTCATGCATATAACCGATAATTGTGCCGAGAGAAAGATACATTTCGAATTGTTTTTTCATAAATGCTTTATCTTGTAACCATCCAATAGCTTTACAAAGGTCGAGTAAATCAAAAATGAAAGATTCATCTAGCTCTATTGTTTTCATAAATGTTCACCACATTTCTATTAATTTTCATGAAAGTAGATTGAAAATGTTAAATGAGAGATTTACGTTACACGAAATCCAACTGGTTTATATTTCGATTGTAAAGGGGAAAATCGTTGATATGAATAGACAAAGTTATACAAATTATAACTGATATTTACATAAGTTAACAAAAAATTTACATATAACTAATTTTCTCTTAATAGTCTTCCATTAAATTTGATAGTGGGAAATGAATAACCTAATTAGGGGGACAAGACAGTGAAAAAGTTTGTGAAAAAAGCATGGCCATTTGCAGTTGTGGCGTCGTTAGCAGTTACTTCGGTGGCAACATGGAATTTTACACGTTCTAGTGAAGTAAATGCGGATGAGAACGGAAGCAATGCAAAGATTAAAAATGTTATTGTGTTAATTGGAGATGGTATGGGTCCTTCATATATGACAGCTCATCGTTATATGAAAGATAATCCAAAAACATTCGAAATGGAATCTACAGAGTTTGATAAACATCTTGTAGGAACACAAAAAACATATCCGGAAGATGAACATGAAAATATCACAGACTCTGCATCAGCAGCAACAGCTATGTCAGCAGGAATTAAAACATATAATGCGGCCATTGCAGTTGATAATGATAAAGCAGAAGTGAAAACTGTCCTTGAACAAGCGAAAGAAAAAGGGAAATCAACAGGATTAGTTGCTACTTCTGAAATTACACATGCAACACCAGCTGCGTTCGGTGCGCATGACATTAGTCGTAAAAATATGGACGCAATTGCAAATGATTATTTTGATGAGAAAATTAAAGGGAAGCATAAAGTAGACGTTATGCTTGGCGGCGGTGTAAATAACTTTGTTAGAAAAGATCGCAATCTTACAGAAGAATTTAAGAAATCTGGTTATAGCTATGTAACAGATCGCAATCAATTGTTAAATGATAAAAATGATCAAATTCTTGGTTTATTTGCGCCAGGTGGTTTAGATAAAATGATTGACCGTACCGATAAAACACCTTCATTAGAAGAAATGACAAATGCAGCAATTGAGCGCTTGAACAAAAATAAAAATGGTTTCTTCTTAATGGTTGAAGGAAGTCAAATCGACTGGGCTGGACACGATAATGATATCGTTGGTGCAATGAGTGAAATGGAAGACTTTGAAAAAGCATTTAAAGCAGCGATTGAGTTTGCGAAAAAAGATAAAAATACGTTAGTCGTTGCAACGGCAGACCACGCTACTGGCGGATTATCTTTAGGTGCGAATGGTGAGTATAACTTTAAAGTAGATCCAATTAAAGCTGCAAAACGCACACCAGACTTCATGGCAAATGAGATTGCAAAAGGTGCAAATGTAGAAGAAACATTGAAAAAATATATTGATTTACAATTAACACCAGAAGAAATTAAAGCGGTAAATGATATTGCTCCTTCAAAAGATGTAACAAAGATTGATAATGCGATTGAGGATATTTTCAATAAGCGTTCGGTTACAGGATGGACTACAGGTGGGCATACAGGGGAAGATGTAAACGTATATGCATTTGGCCCTGGTAAATACTTGTTCTCTGGCGTTCAAGAGAATACAAATATCGCTAAACGTGTCTTTGATATTGTTGGCGGTGGCGATCCGAATAAAGGAAGACGCTAATTATAAATGAAAGTGAGGCGAAATGCCTCACTTTTCTTTTTAGGAGATGGGAAGATGGGGGCTTTTTTCAGAGGGATAGGATCCCTTCTAATAGGTGTATTATTGCTAGTTGGATGTCAATCCAAAGAGAATCAGATAGAAAAAAAATCTACTACTACAAAAGCTGAGGAAAAGGTACAAATAACGAAAGAAGAAGAGAAATCGATTCAAGATGTTATGGAGAAGTTTGTACGGACGACAAATGAAAAAAATCTTGCTGAACATATGGAGTTATTTTCAAAGAAGATGCCTAGTGCTGAAGACTTAAAAACACAAAAAGAAGCAGCTTTTCAAAAGGGAAATAAGAAAATTGAATTGGAACATATAGATATGAAAGCTAGTAAAGCAGGGTATGTTGTTGTTGAAACGAAGGAAAAAGAAATAGAGGGGGAGGTCACTCTTCAGAAGAACGTACAGTATGCGCTTGGAAAAGAAGAGGATGGATGGAAAATTGAAGAGGTTCGCATGATAGGGAAGAAATAAAGTGAAACTTTAATTAGGAAGTCTTACTACCCGTAAATAGCGAAATAAAAAAGGTTCTCATTGGAGAGAACCTTTTTTATAGTGGTAACATAATTTGATTTGAACATGCTTCAATATCATCAATATCTTGGCGAATGGTTGCCATTTTATTATCAAGATCTTCAGCTTTCATTGCTGCATCGTGTAGTTCATCTTTTAAATACTCAGGTATTTTCCCTTCATATTTATAGTAAAGTTTATGTTCTAAACTTGCCCAAAAATCCATAGCAAGTGTACGTAACTGAATTTCTGCAAATACATCTTTTGTACCAGAATTCAGTGATAAAGGATATTTAATAATCATGTGTAAACTTTTATATCCGTTTCCCTTTGGATTAGCGATATAATCTTTTACTTCAATGATTTCCATATCTTCACGCTTTTGAATAACATTTTTTAAATGATAGATATCTTCTACGAAGCAACATGTAATACGAATGCCGATGATATCTTGTAAATGAGTTTGGGCATTTTCAACTGTTGGTAATAAATTTTTACGCTCAAGCTTTTTAATAATACTTTCAGGTTGTTTTAGTCTTGTTTTTATATGTTCAAACGGGTTGTAATCCTCTAAAAATTGAGCTTCCCGGTTCATAATTTCAAATTTAGTTTTTAACTCTTCTAAAGCAAATGTATATGGTAGTACAAAAGCTTTCCAATAGTTAACTGTTGATTGATTATATTCCATTTATATACACACCTTTTCCAATTTACAAGCGAGGTTGTTATTATACTAAATACCAAAGCATATAAGCGCAAGCAGCAAATGATGAGATCATAAAACGATATTTAGTTTTCATACTTTCAACTCCTTTCGAGTAAGATTCTATATAAATAAACGTGATTGTTAATAAGTTCACTATGTATAATTCTTATAGTAATAGATTCGTGTGAATTTCGTATGAACTAATTGTTTCAGCTTTTTGTCTTTTTTTGTGAAGCATCATTATTATCCATAACTTAAAGTGTTTTCATTTGATTTATTTTATTATATAAATTAATTTATATTTGAATTTATGATTATTAAGGGGCTATAAGGTGAACTTTGAAGAATTAGCAATTGCTAGACGTTCTGCAATGAAATTTGTACAAGAAATAGAAATCCCTGATGAGGATTTTAAAAAAATATTTGAGCTAACAAAGCTTTCTCCATCTTGTTATAATTTGCAACATACACATTATGTTGTAATTCGTGATCAAGAGCGCAAAGAAAGATTAAAAGAGTTAGCTTTTAGGCAGTATAAAGTATCAAGTGCATCTGCAGTAATACTTGTTTGTGGTGATAAGAGAGCATATCAAAATGTCGAAAATATTTATTTCGGTATGAAGGTTTTAAAGATGATTGATGAATGTGAGTATGAAGATACAATTAGGCAAACGAAAGGGTTATATGAAGGAAAAGGAGAACGCTTCATGGAAGAGGAAGCGATTAGAAATGCTTCGTTAAGTGCGATGACTTTTATGTACGCAGCTAAATATTATGGCTATGATACGTGTCCGATGATCGGTTTTGATGAAAAAGCAGTACAAAGTGAATTAAATATGCCGGAGCATGTAGTACCTGTTTTAATGATTACGATAGGAAAAAGTGATACTACTAAAACTCGCCCACGAGGATATCGAAAACCGATTAGTGAGTTTGTTACATACGAAACATTTTAATACAAGGTATAGATTACTTAAACAAAAGGGTTCTATTTAGATCCCTTTTGTTTTGCAATTGACAAATAGAATGAAGTTATATAATATATAAATCGTAATCATTACGTTTTAGTTTGCGATCTTTAAAAGAAAGGAGAATTACAAATGCGTGTAAATATTACATTAGCTTGTACCGAGTGCGGTGATCGTAATTATATTTCTAAAAAAAATAAACGAAACAATCCAGAGCGCATCGAACTAAAAAAATATTGTCCACGATTAAAGCGAGTAACGTTACATCGTGAAACGAAGTAGAAGACTAGAGATATCTCTAGTCTTTTTTTGTTTATATTTCTTTGGTTTTGTTTGTTATAATTACCTTAAATTGTAATAAAGGGAGCGGTATGATGAATCAAAAAGATAAAGAAAGAAAAGAGCAAGTGGCTCATATTATTGACATTTCAGATGATTATAGTCTTGCTGTAGATGATCAAGAAGGTGTGGATGACCCATATCATCTATTATGGTGGGAACATAAAGCGGATGAGGAGAGAACAATACAGATTACACTGAATAGACATACCGGTAATTTAATTGACTTTAGGATAGAGGAGGGAAATTCTATTTCGAGCGGCAAGGAAGCGATAGAGGAGAATAAAGCAAGAGGGATTGCAAATGTATTCTTAAAAAAATATATAAAAGAAGGATATGAATTTTATACATATGTAACTGTTAAGGATAATTGGCGCGGTTGGAAAGAAGTAAATTATATGCAAGAAGTGAATAGCTATCCATTGCCGAATACAGGGTGTGTCGTGCGAGTTCATCCTTCAGGTAATGTTGTACATTTTCGTTATAATGGACAAAAAGCTATTGAGAAAAAACCGTTATGGCCAAGTGAAATTGTTGAGGAGAATGTCGTTTTAGAAAATTTGAAAGCTAGACAAAATATGAGACTTGTATTTGTAGATTTAACACACTCTTCATGTGAGTATGAAAATGGAAAAGAAGTAAAAGGGTACCATCTTGTATATGAACCAGAACCTAGTCATGCATCTATTAATGCAAGTACGGGAGAAGATTTGTTTGGATCAGAACATTATAAATTACCGCCGACAGTAGCTGTTGAAAAAACAAAAAAAGGTAGCCGGCAAGGTGACATATTCGAATTATTTGGCTGGGATAAAGAAAGTTTTATAAAAGTAGATGAGACGGAAAATGATGATGAAATAAGGATGAAATTTGTTCCGAAAGAGGAATTACAAAAACAGAAAGAAGAACAGAATCCATATTTAATGAATGAATTCTTTAAGAAGCATTTACCGATGTTAAAATATAATAATTTAATTGGCATTACGGTTGATAAATTAACCAGTGAATTAATTGGTTTTATAAAACTGACAGAAGATAAAGAAGCAAAGCAAATACTGTCTAGAGAGGAATGTTTACAAAAAGCAATTCAATTTTTAGAGCGAGTGATTCCGGATATCACACAATATCTTCGCCTTTGGGAGGAACGTGAAGAAGCAGAAGATGGGATTGAAAGATTTAACTTTTCCGTATATGTGAATGGTATTCCGGCAGAGTATAAGCACTTTATGATCAACATCAATGCAGAAAATGGTGCAGTGATACACTACTCTGGAGAGTCTAGCAAATTTATAAAAGAATTACTTGCATATGAAACAACACCAAAAGTAACAAAAGAAGAAGCGTTAGAAATATACAGAGAGGCTATCCGAGTTAAATTAGAATGGTCTATAGATCATGACGTAGAGGAAACGGTATATCAATTGCTGTATAAACAAACAACGGATGAAAATTATAAAGAATTCTTCGACTGTAGTCGAGAAATTCGTTATATTGATGCGCATACTAGGGAGAAAATTTGGAGTAAATACTAGTAAAAGCCAATCGATATGTATCGACTGGCTTTTACTATGTTCTTAGAATTATTTATTAATTGCCGTTAAGTGGTTGAAGAATACCATCTTGAGCTTTTGACCAATCATATAGGTTTCCATCAGATCCCACTGCAAAATTTAGAGCACGTGAGTTCTCAGGAGATTCGCGTCCATATAAAACGTCGTATAGTTTAATACCATTTATTGTGCCAATTAGTTTGTCTTCGCCGGAGCCGTAACGAATTTCATCTGAGCGAGCTCCCATTCTTTTTTCTAGAACTTTTATAGCATCTTCACTTGTGAATGTAATAGTATCAGTTTGTTTATTTGGTTGCTTAGCTGGTTGTTGTTCTTTTTGTGTGTTTTTAGACTCTGCTTCAGGTTTTGTATTATTTTTAACTGTGTTGTTATCTTCATTTTTTTTGTTGTTTTCAGTAGTTGCTTTGCTCTCAGTTTTTGTATTGTTTTTAGGTGTTGCATTGTTTTCATTTTTTTTGTTGTTTTCAGTAGTTGCTTTGCTCTCAGTTTTTGTATTGTTTTTAGGTGTTGCATTGTTTTCATTTTTTTTGTTGTTTTCAGTAGTTGAGTGGTTCTCAGTCTTTGGCTGGTTTTCAGTTTTTACGTTATTCTCGTTTGTTGCATTTTCCTCAGTTTTCACACTGTCTTCATCTTTTTGTTTATCTTCTGTTTTTGTGCTGTCTTTTGATGCTGCAGTATCCTGTTTAGTCGTTTCAGGTTTTGTGGGCGAAGTTTGTTGTCCGCAAGCTGACAGTAAGAAAAAAGATAGTGTGAGTACTACTAGTTTTGTTATTTGTGAAGTAAAGTATTGCATGAAAACACCTCTTTCAAAATTTTGGAACTTAACATATTGTAATACATTGGAAAAAATATTCAAGGTATGAAAGACTTATTTCGTTCGACAAAAAGCTAAGGATTCCATATTTATATCGTACAGACACAAACAACCTCACGCCCACATACACATAGTAAAGACCACTATTTTGGCGGGGGTGAAAGGTTTGAGTCTATTCGCCGCAATTGGATATATGGTTCGAGAAGTGTTTGTCTTTGTTTCTTATGTGAAGAATAATGCGTTTCCGCAGCCGTTATCATCAGACGACGAGAGAAAGTACTTAGAGTTAATGGAGCAAGGTGATGCTCAAGCGAGAAATCTTTTAATTGAACATAATTTACGGCTTGTAGCTCATATCGTTAAAAAATTTGAAAACACAGGAGAAGATGCAGAAGATTTAATTTCGATTGGTACAATTGGGCTTATTAAAGCGATCGAGAGCTATTCTGCAGGAAAAGGCACAAAACTTGCGACGTATGCAGCACGCTGTATTGAAAATGAAATTTTGATGCATTTACGTGTACTGAAAAAAACGAAAAAGGACGTTTCACTTCATGATCCAATCGGGCAAGATAAAGAGGGGAATGAAATATCGCTTATTGATATATTAAAATCAGAGTCTGAAGATGTAATTGATATGATCCAGCTTAGTATGGAGTTAGAAAAGATTAAAGAGTATATCGATATTTTAGACGAACGAGAGAAAGAAGTGATCGTGAAGCGTTTTGGACTGGGGCTTGATAAGGAGAAAACGCAACGAGAGATTGCAAAGGCGCTTGGTATTTCTAGAAGCTACGTATCAAGAATTGAAAAGCGCGCTTTAATGAAAATGTTCCATGAATTTGTAAGAGCGGAGAAAGAGAAAAAAGCGAAAGAATAATGTACATTGCAAGCAGCCGTATTTTAAAATGGGCTGCTTTTCTTTTTGTAAATCAGGAAAGAAAAAGAGTTGTGTTCAGAAGAAATCCATGTTCACTGTTGAAAATGACGGATTCTATCTGTAATATTAGAGGGTGCTAAACAATTTAAGAATAATACCATACTTAGTCTTCCGCATGTATAATATGGCAGTTCTATATGATATGTGGGAATAAGAACCAGTTTTACATATGATATAGAAGGAAAAGAAGGGGAAGCTAAAGTTATAGACTGATTAGGAGGTTTCGCAATTTGCGACGTACATTATATCGACTTATGATCGAACTTACAAATGGTCGTTTTACTTCTTATATATTACGTAAATTTGCACAATCTCGTTTGAGCTCTATCATTATTCCATCGTATGCGAAAGTTTTTCGAATTAATCAAGATGAGATGGAAAAGGGTTTGAAGGAATATAGAACATTGCATGAATTATTTACACGTAAGCTAAAAGAAGGAAAGCGTAGTATTGATACAGATACATTGAGTATCGTTAGTCCTGTTGATGGTGTTTTTGCTGATCACGGTCCTATTGAGGACACGAAAACATTTGATATTAAAGGCAAGCGTTATTCGATTGTGGATATGCTAGGTAATGAAGAACGTGCAAAGCGATATGCTGGTGGTACATACATGGTTATTTATTTAAGCCCAAGTCATTATCATCGTATTCATAGTCCGCTTTCTGGTTCTGTGACTGAAAGATTTGTACTCGGTAGAAAATCATATCCGGTAAATGCAGCTGGTATGGAATACGGGAAAGAACCATTGTCAAAAAATTATCGCTCTGTTACAGAAGTAAATAGTGATGGTGAACATATGGCGCTTGTAAAAGTAGGAGCTATGTTTGTTAATAGTATTGAGCTGTTACATGAAAGAAGTACTGTTCAAAAAGGTGAAGAAATGGCATACTTTACATTCGGTTCAACAGTTGTGTTATTGTTTGAAAAAGATATGATAGAAGTAGTACAGCATTTGAAGAGTGGACAAGAGCTTCGTCTTGGTGAAAAAATTGCTACTCGAGTGGCTCATAAGTAAAGAAAAGATTTTATAATTGTAAGCAAGAGTTATGGACAAAGATGCTTAATGATGAAATTCCCTAGATGGGAGTACTTGTTTATTCGAGAGCCATCGCAGGATGGCTCTTTTTACAAGTTAGCTAATGAAAATTTTACTTTAATATATAATCAAGACGATTTGACAAGCTTGTCCTCTAATGAGCGTCTAATCATTTCTTGTTTTATAAGTAAAATGAAGTCGGGATTTAATTTTAGTTCTTTTGCTTTATAATAAGACTCAGTGAGTAACTCAGTAGATAACTGTTCCATATGTTTTGTTTTCAAGGTGAGTCACCTCCTAATAATATAAGGATTGATTCGTTGTTGCATTTAATGTACCAAAAAAATATGACAGTCACAAACGGGTAGTTATCCACACACCTAAGTGGATAAAGTGTGTATAGATTGTTAGTAAATTCCAAATTAACTGAAAAATTAATGTGGAAAATGTGTACAATTTTATCCACAGGTTATATATCGAAATATGTTGTCGAAAAATTTTTATGAAAACTCCTCAAAGAGGTGAAAGAAATTGAAGTTGTTTTTACCAAATGAATATGTGAAAAATGTATATCATGTTCAAGCAGAAGATTTGAAGAAACGTGGAATTAAAGGTGTTATTACTGATTTAGATAACACTTTAATTGAATGGGATCGTCCAAATGCAACGCCACAACTTGAAGAATGGTTTTTGAAAATGAAAGAGCAAGGCATCCAAGTGACGGTCGTTTCAAATAATAATGAGCAACGTGTGAAAGACTTTGCTGATCCATTAGGTATTCCATTTATTCATAGTGCACGTAAACCATTTGTTCGCGCATTTAAGCGTGCGATACAAGAGATGCGTTTACAACCAGATGAAGTTGTAGTAATTGGGGATCAGTTACTAACGGATGTGCTAGGTGGAAACCGAGTGGGCCTTCATACGATTTTAGTTGTACCGGTAGCACAAACGGATGGATTAGTAACGCGCTTTAATCGGAAAATTGAACGAAGAATTATGAGAAATATGAAGAAAAAAGGTTTAATTAATTGGGAGGAATAAAGTTTGACTGAAACAATTAAATGTATTGGTTGCGGTGTAGAAATTCAAACAGAAGATAAAAATGAAGTGGGATATGCTCCTACCTCATCTTTAGAGAAAGAACAAGTAATTTGTCAACGCTGTTTTCGCTTGAAGCATTACAATGAAATTCAAGATGTATCATTAACAGATGATGACTTCCTACGTATTCTAAATGGAATTGGAAAATCGGATGCATTAGTAGTTAAGATTGTAGATATTTTTGATTTTAATGGTAGCTGGTTACCTGGCTTACATCGTTTCGTGGGAAATAATAAAGTATTACTTGTTGGAAATAAAGCTGATTTAATTCCTAAGTCAGTAAAACATGATAAAGTAAAGCATTGGATGCGCTATAGTGCAAAGCAGCTAGGATTAAAACCAGAAGATGTCTTTTTAATTAGTGCAGCGAAAGGACAAGGGATTGCTGAGCTGGCAGATGCGATTGAGTATTACCGAGGCGGAAAAGATGTTTACGTTGTTGGATGTACGAATGTAGGAAAATCAACATTTATTAATCGTATGATTAAAGAATTTAGTGATGAGACTGAAAATGTAATTACAACATCTCATTTCCCAGGAACAACGCTTGATTTAATTGATATTCCGTTAGACGAAGAATCTTCTTTATATGATACGCCAGGTATTATTAACCACCATCAAATGGCTCATTATGTTGGAAAAGAAAGCTTAAAGCTTATTACACCAACAAAAGAAATTAAGCCAATGGTATTCCAATTAAATGAAGAACAAACGTTATTCTTTAGTGGACTGGCGCGTTTTGATTATGTAAGTGGTGGTCGCCGTGCGTTTACTTGTCACTTCTCGAATCGTTTAACAATCCATCGTACAAAGCTTGAGAAAGCAGATGAATTGTATAAAAATCATGCTGGGGATTTACTAAGCCCACCAACACCAGAAGAATTAGCAAATATGCCAGAACTAGTGAAATATGAATTTAATATTCGTGAACCAAAAACGGATGTTGTATTCTCTGGATTAGGATGGGTTACTGTAAACGAACCGGGAGCAAAAATTGTTGCACACGTACCAAAAGGAGTAAGTGTTTCGCTACGTAAATCTTTAATTTAATATGGAGAGGGATTTATGAAACAATTATATGGTGTAATCGGAAATCCAATTGGACATTCATTATCACCCGTTATGCATAACGATGCATTTGAACACTTGAATATGGATGCCCATTATCATGCATTTCTTGTTAAAGAGGAAGTGCTAGGGGAAGCAGTAAGAGGTTTAAAAGCATTAGGTATTTCAGGATTTAATGTAACAACTCCGCACAAAGTTGCTATTATGGATTACTTGGATGAGATTGACCCGCTAGCAAAACAAATTGGTGCAGTAAATACAGTGGTTCATAAGGATGGAAAACTGATTGGCTATAATACAGATGGAATTGGTTTTGTCCGAGCGCTGCAGGCAATTAGTAGTGAACCACTTCAAGAGAAACGTATTTTACTGCTTGGCGCAGGTGGTGCTAGTCGAGCTATTTATTTTTCTCTTGCTGATGTAGGTGTGAAAGAGATTGATGTAGCTAATCGTACAGTAGATAAGGCGAAAGAACTTATTGCTGCATGTAAGGCTCATGTTAATTCTGTTGCTTTATCGTTAGAAAAAGCAACAGAAGAACAAGGAAATTATGATATTATCATTCAGACGACAACAATAGGTATGCATCCACGCGTCGAATATACACCATTACAAATTTCTTCGTTAAAAAAAGGAACGATTGTATCAGATATAATTTATAATCCATTTGAAACGAAAATTTTATGTGAGGCAAACGAGCAAGGTGCAATGATTCAAAATGGTATTGATATGTTTGTTTATCAAGGGGCACTTGCATTTGAAATGTGGACAGGACGTGTACCGAATATCGATAGAATGAAACAATTAGTTATAAGAAAGCTTGGAGGCTAACATATATGTTAACAGGAAAACAAAAAAGATTTTTACGTGCAAAGGCACATCATTTAACACCGATTTTTCAAGTTGGAAAAGGTGGCGTAAATGAAAATATGGTGAAACAGATTGGAGAAGCATTAGAAGTTCGTGAACTCTTTAAAGTGAGCGTACTACAAAATTGTGAATTTGATCGTCGTGAAGTTGCAGAAGAGCTTGCAAAAGGCGCACGTGCTGAAATCGTTCAAGTAATTGGAAGTACAATCGTTTTATACAAAGAATCTAGAGAAAATAAGCAAATTAAGCTTCCTCGATAAAAAGGCTAGCATATGCTATTTTTATTGCTAGTTCGTAATGATGTAGAGAACGAAACCAATTGAACTTTTATTAACAGTGAACTCTCTTCGGATAGAAATGAAGAGAGTTGCTGTACGTAAAAGGAAGGGGCGTTTCTTTTGAGAAAAATTGGCATCATTGGCGGTACATTTGATCCGCCACATTATGGACATTTGCTAATTGCAAATGAAGTATATCACGCTTTGAATTTAGAAGAAGTATGGTTCTTGCCGAACCAAATTCCACCGCATAAACAAGGGCGGAATATTACAAGTGTAGAAAATCGCTTACAAATGTTAGAGCTTGCGACTGAGGCAGAGGAACATTTTTCTATTTGTTTAGAAGAGCTAAGCAGGAAGGGCCCATCTTATACGTATGACACTATGTTACAATTGACGAAGAAGTATCCGGATGTGCAGTTTCACTTTATTATTGGTGGAGATATGGTTGAGTATTTACCAAAGTGGTATAACATTGAAGCGTTACTTGATCTTGTAACGTTTGTTGGGGTTGCAAGACCTGGTTATACATTGCGTACACCTTATCCTATCACCACTGTGGAAATTCCGGAGTTTGCAGTTTCTTCATCTTTATTGCGTGAGAGATATAAAGAGAAGAAAACATGTAAATATTTACTTCCTGAAAAAGTACAGGTATATATCGAGAGGAATGGGTTGTATGGATCGTGAGAAAGCACTTCATATTGTCAAACAACAAATGCATGAAAAACGTTATATACACACAATTGGTGTAATGGAGACAGCAATTGAACTTGCTAAGTTATACGGTGTGGATGAAAAAAAGGCTGAAGTTGCAGCTGTATTCCATGATTATGCGAAGTGTAGAGCGATTTCTGAGATGGAAGAGATTATTAAAAGTGAAGATTTGCCGAAAGATTTACTTTGTTATAACAAAGAGTTATGGCATGCACCTGTTGGGGCATACTTAGTAGAAAAAGAAGTAGGCATTACGGATCCTGAAATCCTGCAAGCTATTACATATCATACAAGTGGTCATGAGAAAATGACGATGTTAGATAAAGTAATTTATGTAGCTGATTACATTGAGCCTGGGCGAAAGTTTCCAGGGGTGGAGGAAGCTCGCAAACTCGCATATACGGATATAAATCAAGCTTTATTATTTGCGTTAAAGCGAACAATTCAATTTTTAATGGAAAAAAATCAAACGATTTATCCATTAACATTCCAAACATACAACGCAGTTATCAAGGAGGAAATTAGTAGATGAAAGATAAAGATTTATTAGTATTAGCAGCAAAAGCGGCTGATGATAAGAGAGCAGAAGATATGGTTGTCCTAAATATGCAAGGTATTTCACCAATTGCAGATTATTTTATTATTTGTCACGGTAACTCAGATAAGCAAGTGCAAGCAATTGCGCGTGAAATTAAATCAAAAGCACATGAGTTCCAAATCGACGTACAACGTATGGAAGGTTTTGACGAAGCACGCTGGGTGTTAGTTGACCTTGGAGATGTAGTTGCCCATGTATTCCATAAAGATGAGCGTAATCACTATAATTTAGAGCGTCTTTGGGGCGATGTGCCGCGTGAAGATATTACAGACGAGCTAGACCAATGAAATACGAACAATTTGCATTGTTGTACGACGAACTAATGAATGATGTTCCTTATGATAAATGGGTGGAATTCACAGAGGAAAGTTTACAGCAAGCGGATATGAAAGAGGCGAAGATTCTTGATGTAGCATGCGGTACTGGTAATGTAACACTTCCGCTTGTACAAAAGGGTTACGATTTAATCGGTGTCGATCTTTCAGAAGAAATGTTAACGGTCGCTCAGCAAAAACTAGGCGGAGAAGGATATTTTATTCCTTTTTACCAACAAGACATGCGAGAGCTTGATGTTCCGGGTGAGTTTGACTGTGTAACTATTTTTTGTGATTCATTAAATTATGTATTGCAAGAAGATGGAGTGCAAGAAACATTTCGAAGAGTGTTTCACCATTTACGTCAAGATGGTTTGTTTTTATTTGATGTACATTCTTTATATAAAATACATCATGTATTTCAAAATGAAACATACACAGTGAATGGAGAAGAAATATCTCTTATTTGGAATTGCTTCCCTGGTGAAGAGTCAAATAGTGTAGAACATGACTTAACATTCTTTGTTCAAGACCCAGAAGAAGATGTGTACCATCGTTTTGACGAATGTCACGTGCAACGTGCATATCAGGTTGAAGAGTTAACGAAATGGCTTGAAGAAGCTGGTTTTACAGTGCTTCGCGTGACTGGTGACTTTGAACGACTTGAAGTTACAGAACAAACAGAGCGTATTTTCTTCATGGCGAAGAAAAATGGATAGAGTGAAACTTTAATCAGCGGGGGCGAAGCCCCTCGCTGATTATTAGTTGAACCAATCGGGCTTTTACGGGCAGTTGATCCCTCACCTAACTGCTTTGCTTTCGCTGAGTTTTGAGGTGGGGTCTTACTGTCCAGCAAATAGCGGGATAAAACAAAAGCAACCGAGAAGGTTGCTTTTGTTTTGTAAAGAAGCTGTAATTTTAGTTCTAGAATAATAAGAAGATGATATACGTGAAGTGTGAAAATGCTAGTTTAAGTGAAAATGCAATGAAAAAAAGTAAGTATTTATAAAAAGGATTTGGAATGACGATGACGTATTTATTATGTGTGTTTATTGAATTGCTGATCAACGCATTTTAAATCTTCATCAAATTTCTCGTGTGTCCGCTCAATTAATTTATGAAACATATCCCCAACATGTTCTTCTAAAACAAGAATGCCTTCTCCTGTAACGCCGCCCTTAACACATACTTTTTCTTGTAAAGTAGGCAATGTGAAAATCCCTTTTTCAAGTAGTTTCCCCATTCCAACGACCATTTCACTTACTAAAGTAGTGGCTTCTTCATGTGTAATATTTGTTTTATCTACAGCAGCGTTAATGAAACATTGTAATAAATAACTAAAGAATGCAGGGCCACAGCTTGCTATATCAGATGAAACGCGCGTTATATCTTCTTCTATTACAAGGGGAGTGGAAATGTTTTTGAATAGGCGAAATAGTTTTTGTTGCCACTCTTCGGAGCATTTACTTCCAAATGTAAATAGTGATGCGCCAGACAGGGCGCGGTTTGTAATGCTCGGAATGATACGTGCGACGTGGCAAGGTACAAGTGTCTCTAATTGTGATGGAGATATTGGACTTGTGATAGAAACTAAGCACTTTTCATCAGAAAAATGTTCAGCGTATTTTTGTAGGATCGGGTATATATCTATTGGCTTTACGCAAATAAAAATAAGATGTGATCGTTCGATTACCTCATCGATAGTTTTGGCTATATGAACAGAAGGGTATTTTTCCTTTATATGATATGCTTTGGCGGGCGTTCGATTAATGATTGTAAGGCACGAAGGTTTGACAGCACGGGTTTCTAAAAATGCGTCGATTAGTATATTCCCCATGTTCCCTGTCCCTATAATTCCTATGTTCAATGTTTCATCCCTCCTTCGTAACAGCTTTCTCCTAAACAATATGAATGATGTTATAAATTTATGATTAGAGGTGAAAAATGATGTGGGATTTTCCAAAGAAATGGTTAGGGTTAGTAGCTATTATTGGAACTGTACTTTTTCTTCTTTTCTGGAAAACGAACCAGCATACAGAGCAGTCCTTCATTGCAACGGATGTTCAAGCGAAAGAGATAGAGAAAAAAAGTAAACCGAAAATATCGGATACAAAGCAGCAGAAAAAAATAATTGTAATTGATATGAAAGGGGCTGTTGTTAAAGAGGGGGTGTATGAAATGAAAGAAGGGGACCGGGTCAAGGATGCCATTGAAAAGGCAGGTGGATTTTTGCCCGAGGCAGATAGGAAGAAGGTAAATTTAGCGCAAATAGTACAAGACCAAATGATCCTTTATGTACCGAATAAAAACGAACAAGTGCAAGAAGTAGCTGCTATTTCAAAGGGGGAGGGGAAAGTTCAAATAAATGCAGCTTCTAAAGAACAACTTGAAAAAATTACAGGCATTGGTTCTCGGAAAGCAGAAAGTATTTTGAAATATCGAGAGGAACATGGACCGTTTCAGAAAATAGAAGATTTGTTAGAGATTGATGGGATTGGTGTGAAGTCTCTGGAAAAAATAAAAGATCAAATTATTATTCCATAAAAGATTGACGAAGTTTTTCTTCATTCGCTACACTACAAGTAGACAAAAAAGTAGGTGAAAAATATGGAACGAATTTCATGGGATCAATATTTTATGACGCAAAGCCATTTGCTATCTTTACGTAGTACATGTACAAGGCTTGCAGTAGGAGCGACGATCGTTCGTGATAAACGAATTATTGCTGGTGGATATAATGGTTCAATTAAAGGTGGCGTACATTGTATAGATGACGGATGCTACGTCATTGATAATCATTGTGTTCGTACAATTCACGCTGAAATGAATGCTTTATTACAATGTGCAAAGTTTGGTGTGAAAACGGAGGAAGCAGAAATTTATGTTACGCATTTCCCTTGTTTACAATGTTGTAAGGCAATTATTCAAAGTGGCATTACAGCGGTTTATTATGCGCAGGATTATAAAAATCATCCATATGCCGTAGAGTTATTTGAAAAAGCGAATGTAACAGTGAAACACGTTCCGCTAGAATATAATATTGCAGCATTAGAGGATCAAAAGCGTCATATGGAGTTAAAAGAACTATTTGCATCTTTAGAAAAAGAGAACTTATCAATGGAAGAATTACAGCACTTATTCACGAAAGCAAAAATGATGCTATAAGGAGTGGGTATGAGTTGCAAGGACAATGGGGCTATGTTGCAATCTCATTTATAGTAGGGATTGCAATCGCCTTCTCCTCTTCGGTTTTATTGCTGGCTTGTGGTCTCGTTCTATATGTTTTCTTTTGTTTGTATCGTACTTCGCGTAAAACCTTCTTTTTTTGTATGATAGCGTGTTTTAGCGGCGTTATGTACACTACGTATGTTCAAGGGCAAAATAATCCTCTAGGAGACTTCTATGAAGTTACAAGAGGATTGATACGAAATACCCCTCTTATTAACGGCGATCACCTATCATTTCAAGTTGAAGATCAGAATAAAAATATAGTGCAGTTAAGTTACAAAATTAAATCAGCCGTGGAAAAGAAACAACTGCGACAATTACATGCAGGAGTATCATGTATATTCGAAGGTGAGAGAAAAGAACCGCAAATAGCCCGTAATTTTCATGGTTTTAATTACCGGGATTATTTGTATAGGCAAAATATTCATTTCACATTTGATACTACATATATTTCTGAATGCCAGAAAACATCATTGTCACTCGTGCAATGGATTCTTCTTTTGAGACAGCAAGCAATCTCGGGAGTTACAGAAATGTTTCCAGAGCAATCAGGTGCTTTTATGAATGCATTAGTATTTGGTGATAGACAGCAAATGATATTTGAAGTTGAAGAGCAATATCAACAATTTGGTCTTGTGCATTTGTTGGCGATTTCAGGATCGCATATCGTATTGTTAATGGTGATCGTGTATTTTATTTTGCTAAGAAGTGGTGTGACGAGGGAGGTAGCAACAGTATGTCTTATCTTCTGTATTCCTCTATATATGATTTTAGCAGGAGCATCACCGTCTGTTATAAGAGCTTCTATAACAGGAGTTTTGATGTTAGTTGCTTTCATGTGTTCTATTCGTTTATCTAGCTTAGACGCTTTAAGTGTAACAGCTATATGTATGCTTATATTTGATCCATATCTTATTTTTAATATCGGCTTTCAGTTTTCTTTCGTTGGTAGTTTTGCTTTACTCTTATCTGCCCCACTTTTACTAGAGAGTAGTAATGGAGTAATCAGAAATTCTATTTATATTTCTCTTATTTCGCAGCTCGTTAGTACTCCAATTTTGTTATATCACTTCGGTTACTTTTCTCCATATAGTATTTTTCTGAATTTCCTATACGTTCCGTTTTTATCTCTCATTGTATTGCCGTGTAGTATTATTATTTTGGTATGTATACCGATTGTTCCGTTTCTTGCAAAAGGACTTGCGAATGTACTATCAGTAGGTTTGAATCTTTCTAATGCTTTTCTAAATTATTGTGAAAGTTTACCATTTACCCGCCTTATTTTCGGGCAAACGTCTATACTTCTGGTAGCTCTATATTGCGTGAGTATTGTTAGTATAGTAATGGTTTGGGAAAGGCGGATGTCGAAGGGGATTATGTTCATAGCTTCGGGTATATTTCTTTTTGTTTGTACATGTCATTATGTATATCCGTATTTTCGGGAAAGCGGTAGTGTTACATTTCTTGATGTTGGACAGGGAGACGCAATTTTAATTCGCCTCCCGTACGATAAAGAAATTTACCTCATTGATACTGGTGGAACAATTCGTGTAAATAAGGAAGAATGGCAACGGAAAAAGCATGAATTTTCTGTTGGACAGGATGTTTTAATCCCTTATTTACAAAAGGAAGGAATTAAAACAATAGATAAATTAATCGTAACGCATGGAGATGCGGATCATATAGGTGCTGCGCAAGAGTTATTATCAAATATGACCGTGAAAGAAGTTGTATTTGGCCGAAAGGAACAAGATGCGGTATTAGAAAAATTGGTAAAGAAACAGGCGTTAGAAAAGGGAGTGAAAATAAGAGAAGTGGGAGAAGGAGAGAGTTGGAGCGTAAATGAAGCGGAATTTTTCGTACTAGCTCCAACAGGAAAGGAAAGAAGTGAAAATAATGCTTCAATTGTACTATGGGCAAAATTAGGAGGGTTAACGTGGCTGTTTACAGGTGATTTAGAAGAAGAAGGAGAGAAATTTTTAGTAGCTATGTATCCAGAGTTGCGGGCGGATGTTTTAAAGGTTGCTCATCATGGGAGTAACACGTCATCTATAGTGCCTTTTTTGAGCGCTGTACAGCCTAATATAGCGATTATTTCTGCTGGTGAGCGTAATAGGTATGGGCACCCTCATAAGGAAGTTATAGAGCGTTTTGAGAGGATGGGGATTGAAATATGGCGTACGGATAAGCAAGGTGCTATTTCCTATGTTTTTAAAGGGGAACACGGAACCTTTCGTAGCAAAATCACATATGATGAAACACATAATAGATAAAAAAGAAGACTGCCAGTAAGCAGCAGTCTTTAAGAACCAATAAATTTAATAACAGTTGCAATGATGAAAAGTGTTGCGAAAAAACCAAATGAGACGATAAATCCTACCCCTGAATCAATAGCGTCATTGCGTTTACTTTGAACGTTTTGTTCAAAATCATTCATTTAGAATCCCTCCCCAACATTCCACTTTAGTATAAAATATTGTCAGAAAAAAATCTACAATTTCCATATGAAGAGAAATCGAGTGTTTTTACTACTTTTAGATCAGGAAGTAACGTGAGTTTTTTGTTTCCAAGCATGTTAACAGTTGGCACTTATACTCGAATTTTTATTGTGAATAATAAAGGGAAGGTGATTACCGCACACCAATAAGAAACCCGGGGCTTATTGCGTGGCGTTTAATATAAATAAAGGGACGGGTTATACAGCCTGTTCCTTTGTACTTGTAAAACAAAAGCTAGGGCATTAGTATAAATATATATTGCCAAGTTAGGGAGTAGGAAAAAGTATGAGTGATATACATAAAAAGATTAAAAAGAAGCAGTTTGCTCCGTTATATTTACTGTATGGAACGGAAGAGTTTTTTATAAATGAAACGATAAAGCTTATTACAACAGAAGCGCTTGAAGAGGAAGATCGCGAGTTTAATGTTGTGACATATGATTTAGAAGAAGCGTATTTAGAAGATGTGGTTGAGGACGCACGTACACTTCCTTTTTTCGGAGAACGTAAAGTGCTATTAATAAAATCACCACTATTTTTAACTTCACAAAAAGAAAAATTAGAGCAAAATATGAAAATTTTAGAAGAATATATTGGGGAGCCTTCGCCATTTTCTATTCTTGTTTTTGTTGCGCCTTACGAAAAACTTGATGAACGAAAAAAAATTACAAAACTATTAAAGAAAACAGCGGACGTAGTAGAAGCGAATGCGATGCAAGTGCAGGATGTTCAGAAGTGGATTGTTGCTCGTGCAGATGAAGTGCATGTACATATTGATAATGCGGCTGTTAGTTTGTTGTTAGAACTTGTGGGAAGTAATGTAACGATGTTGGCGAAGGAAATGGACAAGTTAACGTTATACGTCGGTATGGGCGGAGAGATTACCCCGAAACTTGTTGCAGAGCTTGTGCCAAAATCGGTTGAACAAAATGTGTTTGCTTTAACAGAAAAAGTGGTAAAAAAAGATATTGCGGGTGCGATGCAAATTTTGGATGGATTATTTACGCAGCAGGAAGAACCAATTAAACTGCTTGCGTTATTAGTGAGTCAATTCCGCTTGCTGCATCAAGTGAAAGAGTTACAACAACGTGGTTATGGGCAAAATCAAATAGCGTCTCATATTGGTGTGCATCCGTATCGTGTAAAGTTGGCGATGAATCAAACGAAGTTTTTCTCTTTTGAAGAATTAAAAAAAGTCATTATAGAATTAGCAGAAGCTGATTATAGTATGAAAACGGGAAAGATGGATAAGAAGCTTGTACTCGAGTTTTTCTTAATGCGATTAAATCATATGTAGTGATACAAAAAAGTTCACGTACTAAGTACGTGAACTTTTTTTTGTATATAAAAAAACGACCCAAATGGATCGTTTTTTAAACGCCTTACGCGTTTACTTGTTTCGCTAAGCGAGATTTTTGACGAGCTGCAGCGTTTTGGTGGATAAGACCTTTACGAGCTGCTTTGTCAAGTTTTTTAGAAGCAGTTTTGAAAGCTTCTTTAGCATTTTCAAGATCGTTATTAGTAACTAAAGCTTCTACAGTTTTAACAGCAGAACGCATGTCAGACTTGATAGAAGCGTTATGTGAACGACGCTCTTCGCTAAGTTTAGCGCGTTTGATAGCAGATTTGATGTTTGCCATACTTTTCACCTCCCTGGTGCAATCGAATGACTCGATTCTTACATAGAACAAGTGATATTTTATCAAACGGTGAAGAGAATTGCAATAGTATATCAATGAAATTTCACGTAAAGGAAAGAATGACCTAATATAACTTTGGGAAATCTAACGATATTTACTATGAATTACGGAGGAGATACGATGAAAGAACCATTAGATTTAAGTAAATATAGTGTTAGAACTGACCTTGCTGTAGAGGCACATCAAATGCTGCAAGAGCGCCAGGAAGAGCAAAAAGGGATACAAGGAGTTATTGTAAAAGAGAGGGAAGAAGAAGGTATTACTATTACGAAAGTAACGATTGATGAAGTTGCCTCTGAATCGATGGGTAAAAAACCTGGAAATTATTTAACACTTGAAGTACAAGGTATACGTCAACAAGATACGGAACTGCAACAAAAAGTAGAGCGTGTTTTTGCAAAAGAATTTTCTTATTTCTTAGAAGAGGTTGGCGTTACGAAAGAAGCGAGTTGTTTAATTGTTGGTCTTGGGAATTGGAATGTAACGCCAGATGCGCTTGGACCAATCGTTGTAGAAAATGTATTGGTAACGAGACATTTGTTTCAATTGCAGCCTGAAAGTGTAGAAGAAGGGTTTAGGCCTGTTAGTGCAATTCGACCGGGGGTAATGGGAATTACAGGAATTGAAACGAGTGATGTCATTTATGGAATCATTGAGAAGACAAAGCCAGACTTTGTCATTGCAATTGATGCATTAGCTGCCCGTTCTATTGAACGAGTAAATAGTACGATACAAATTTCTGATACGGGAATTCATCCTGGATCGGGTGTTGGGAATAAACGTAAGGAACTCAGTAAAGAGACATTGGGTATTCCTGTTATCGCGATTGGTGTTCCGACTGTGGTTGATGCCGTTTCGATTACAAGTGATACAATTGATTTTATTTTGAAACATTTTGGACGGGAGATGAAAGAAGGAAACAAACCTTCACGTTCTTTGTTGCCAGCTGGTTTTACATTTGGAGAAAAGAAAAAATTAACAGAAGAAGATATGCCGGATGAAAAGAGCCGGAATATGTTTTTAGGTGCTGTAGGTACACTGGAAGATGAAGAAAAGAGAAAATTAATTTATGAAGTGTTATCTCCTCTTGGCCATAATTTAATGGTGACTCCGAAAGAAGTGGATGCTTTCATAGAGGATATGGCAAATGTAATAGCGAGTGGTTTAAATGCAGCCTTACATCATCAAATTGACCAAGATAATACAGGAGCATATACACATTGATGGGAAGAGACGATAATCATTTAAGCCGCTTTTCGCTTTTATGTATATGTAGTGCGGCCTTATGTTTACTTATGATCATAGCGGGGGTGGCACTTGCTAATCATGGTTTGAAAAGTATGAAAGGTTATCAGCAAATGTCGTATGAACAAATAGCTCATATGACAGGAACAGAGGGTGCGGGTGCTGAATCAGAAATTTTGGGAAGTTCGTTTTCCGTTACTGAAAAACAAAAACAATTAGAAAGCTTAAAAAGTTTTAATGTTGTAGAAGGAATTGGTATGGCAATAGCAAGTGCTACTTACGAAGTAACAAAGTTTGGAACGGATATAGTTGTTGGGAAAGTGAAAGAGATTTTTAGTTAAGGGTAGCAGGAAGAACGGTTGTCTTACCATTTTGTACGACAGCCGTTTTTAAATTTGAAAAAGGTTTGTCTCTTATGGTTTGTTCGCATAAGATATAGATAGAATGATTTGTATTGTAAGCGGCACGAGTTTTCATTGAATCTTTGCTGCTCTATTGATATAATCAGTGCTAGTGTATATTGGCGAGACTATTAGGAGTTGAGAACATAGATGAACAAAGAAGAAAGAGCAAAAAGACAGTCCAAAATCCGTAATTTCTCTATCATTGCTCATATTGACCACGGAAAATCAACGTTAGCAGACCGTATTTTAGAGAAAACAAACGCGTTAACACAACGTGAAATGAAAGCTCAATTGCTTGACTCTATGGATTTAGAGCGTGAGCGCGGTATTACAATTAAATTAAATGCAGTACAACTAATGTATAAAGCGAAAGACGGTGAAGAGTATATTCTTCACTTAATCGATACTCCGGGACATGTCGACTTTACGTACGAAGTATCTCGTAGTTTAGCGGCTTGTGAAGGTGCAATTCTTGTTGTGGATGCAGCGCAAGGGATTGAGGCGCAAACATTAGCGAACGTATATTTAGCGCTTGATAATAATTTAGAAATATTACCAGTTATTAATAAGATCGACTTACCAAGTGCGGACCCAGAACGTGTACGTCAAGAGGTAGAAGATGTAATTGGTTTAGATGCATCGGAAGCTGTACTTGCTTCAGCGAAAGCTGGTATTGGTATTGAAGATATTTTAGAACAAATCGTTGAAAAGGTACCGGCTCCAACAGGTGATTCAGAAGAGCCTTTACAATGTATGATTTTCGATTCTTTATATGATCCGTACCGCGGTGTAATTGCATATATCCGTGTTGTAAATGGAACGGTAAAAGTTGGCGATAAAGTACGTATGATGGCAACTGGAAAAGAATTTGAAGTAACAGAAGTAGGTGTGTTTACACCGAAAACAACGCAACGTGACGAGTTAACAGTAGGTGATGTAGGTTTCTTAGCGGCATCTATTAAAAACGTAGGTGATACACGTGTAGGTGATACGATTACACATGCAAAACGTCCGGCTGCAGAGGCGTTAGCAGGGTATCGTAAGTTAAACCCAATGGTATTCTGTGGTTTATATCCAATCGATTCTGCCCGTTATAACGACTTGCGTGATGCGTTAGAAAAATTAGAATTGAATGATTCTGCTCTTGAATTTGAGCCTGAAACATCTCAAGCTTTAGGTTTTGGTTTCCGTTGTGGTTTCTTAGGACTACTTCACATGGAAATTATTCAAGAACGTATTGAACGTGAATTCAAGATTGACTTAATTACAACAGCGCCAAGCGTTATTTATAAAGTTTATTTAACAAACGGTGAAGATGTTATTGTTGATAATCCATCTAATATGCCAGATCCACAGTCTATCGACCGTGTAGAAGAGCCTTTTGTGAAGGCGTCAATTATGGTTCCGAATGACTATGTTGGAGCAGTAATGGAAATTTGCCAAGGTAAACGTGGAACGTTTATTGATATGCAATATTTAGATGAAACACGTGTTACACTAACATACGAAATTCCGTTATCAGAAATCGTATATGATTTCTTTGATCAATTGAAATCAAATACGAAAGGATATGCATCATTTGACTACGAGTTAATTGGTTATAAACCGTCTAAACTTGTGAAAATGGATATTCTTTTAAATAATGAACAAGTAGATGCTTTATCATTTATCGTGCATCGTGATTCAGCGTATGACCGTGGTAAAGTAATCGTAGAGAAATTAAAAGAATTAATTCCAAGGCAACAGTTCGAAGTACCAATTCAGGCGACTATCGGAAACAAGGTTGTAGCACGTTCTACAATTAAGGCGATGCGTAAAAACGTACTTGCTAAATGTTACGGTGGTGACATTTCTCGTAAGCGTAAACTTCTTGATAAGCAAAAAGAAGGTAAAAAACGTATGAAGTCTGTTGGTTCTGTAGAAGTACCGCAAGAAGCATTCATGGCTGTACTGAAAATGGATGACAACTAATAATTGGAATAAAAAGAAGTCGTTTATGCGGCTTCTTTTTTCTATATCATTACTTTTTAGACATCTTAGCATCTCTCATTTACAATAGTGAGAGAGCTTTTTAGTTCATATAGAGTTAGGAGTCTGTTAATGTCCGAAAATATTCGAAAAGATATTCAAGAGAAAATACAAAATGGCAATTTTAATTGTGAAAAGGAATTGACGCTTTCTATTATTAGTGGGAAGTGGAAAGTTGTAATATTGTGGCATCTTGGTGTGGAAGGGCCTCATCGTTTTAGTGAATTACAGCGACTATTCCCAAGCATTTCTCATAAAGTTTTGTCGAACCAATTAAAAGAGTTAATGGAAGATGGGATTGTGGAACGAACAGTATACCCAGAAATTCCTCCGCGAGTGGAGTATTATATGACGGAATTAGGCATGTCGCTTTTACCAATCGTTGAAATGATGTATGATTGGGGAAAAATGCGAATGGAACAAATTCGTAATACGTTAGAGAAGTAAAGAAGCCTCCCGAGCGCGGAGGTTTTCTTTTTAGAAAGGTAGGAGTTATATTTGGTGCAAGCTGCATATATTCATATTCCGTTTTGTCAGCATATTTGTCACTATTGTGATTTTAATAAAGTGTTTATTGAACGCCAGCCGGTCGATCAATATTTAGATTATTTAGAGAAAGAAATAATAAATACAGTCCAAAAGGTACCGTTTGATAGTATGAAAACGATTTTTGTTGGCGGGGGAACTCCGACAGCGTTAAATATGGAGCAGACAAAGAAATTATTAGATATTATAAACCGTCGTTTACGTCCGTTTGCCCCGAAGTGTGAATTAACATTTGAAGCGAATCCGGGTGATTTACCGAAAGAGAAGTTAAATGTATTGCTAGAAGGTGGAGTGAACCGAATTAGTTTTGGTGTGCAAACATTTCGAGATGAGTTGCTTGAGAAAATTGGACGTAAGCATACGAGGGAAGATGCATTTGTAGCAATTAGAGAAGCACAGGAAGTGGGCTTTAAAAATATAAATGTAGATATTATTTATGCTCTGCCAGGGCAGACGATAGAAGATGTAAAAGAAACATTAGATATTGCCTTTACGCTTGGTGTGCAACATTTCTCGGCATATTCATTAATTGTGGAACCGAAAACTGTGTTTTATAACTTAATGAATAAAGGGAAATTAAGACTTCCAGGTGAAGATCATGAAGCGAAAATGTATGAAATGGTAATGGATGAAATGGAGAAACATGGCTATACCCAGTATGAAATTAGCAATTTCTCAAAAGGTGATAATGAAAGTAGACATAATCTCACATACTGGAATAATGAAGAGTATTATGGATTTGGAGCTGGAGCGCATAGTTATGTAAATGGAGAACGTATCCAAAATGTAGGACCGCTCAAGCAATATTTCAATAAAATCGATGAAACTGGATTTCCGTATTTAGATGTTCACGCGGTGACGGAGAAAGAAAAAATGGAAGAAGAGTTGTTCTTAGGGCTTCGAAAAACAAAAGGTGTGTCAAAAATGGCGTTTCGCAATAAATTTAATGTGGAAATGGATCAAGTTTTCGCGAAGCAGTTACAAAGCAACCAAGAACAAGGATTGCTTGAAGAGAGCGACGGATATGTTCGTTTAACGCGAAAAGGAAAATTATTAGGGAATGAAGTATTCCAATCATTTTTGATTGACTAATTAAATGTTCCATAAACGTGAAAAAGTTTCATTATTTCGTGACGTTTCCGTTGACAATTGAATGTCAATTTTGGTAAGTTATTAATAGATTTAGCACTCAAAGACAAAGAGTGCTAACAGAGGTGATGATGAGATGCTTACGGAACGTCAGCTCTTAATTTTACAAACAATTATTGATGACTTTATTGGATCAGCGCAACCTGTTGGGTCGAGGACGTTGGCTAAGAAAGATGAAATTACATTTAGTTCAGCTACTATCCGAAATGAAATGGCTGATTTAGAAGAACTAGGATTTATTGAAAAAACGCATAGTTCTTCTGGACGTGTTCCTTCTGAGAAAGGATACCGATTTTATGTAGACCATCTTTTAGCGCCGCAAAACTTACCGACCGATGAAATTGTACAAATTAAAGATTTATTTGCTGAAAGAATTTTTGAAGCGGAAAAGATTGCACAGCAATCGGCTCAAATTTTATCAGAGCTTACGAATTATACAGCCATTGTTCTTGGACCGAAGTTAAGCACAAATAAACTTAAAAACGTACAAATTGTACCGCTTGATCGTCAAACTGCAGTCGCTATTATTGTAACGGATACAGGGCATGTACAAAGCAAAACGATTACCGTTCCGGAATCTGTTGATTTATCAGATTTAGAAAAAATGGTTAATATTTTAAATGAAAAACTATCGGGTGTACCAATGGCAGAATTGCATAACAAAATCTTTAAAGAGATTGTTACAGTTTTACGTGGGTATGTTCATAATTACGATAGTGCAATAAAAATGTTAGATGGTACATTTCAAGTTCCTTTATCGGAAAAGATATACTTTGGAGGAAAAGCAAATATGCTTTCGCAGCCAGAGTTCCATGACATTCACAAAGTAAGATCTTTACTTACCATGATTGATAATGAAGCCGAGTTTTATGACATTTTGCGTCATAAACAAGTAGGTATTCAAGTGAAAATTGGTAGGGAAAACTCTGCGACGGCCATGGAAGATTGTAGTTTAATTTCTGCAACATATTCGATTGGAGAAGAACAGCTTGGAACAATTGCTATTTTAGGTCCGACAAGAATGCAATACTCTCGTGTAATTAGTTTGTTACAGTTATTTACGAGACAATTTACTGATGGACTTAAAAAGTAAATGAGAGTAATACATTCGCTCAAGTAATGAAATTTTCATTGCTGTGTGTAATATATAATGCTTAGGTAATTGTGTTCAGCATGATACCTAATACCTTTTAAGGAGGTGAATATTGTGGAAGAGCGTAACGAACAAGTGGTAGAAGAAGTAAAAGAAGCGCAAGCTGAAGAAGCTGTCACGACAGAAAACAGTGAAGAAACTGTAGAAGAAAAAAGTGAGGCTGCTCTTTTACAAAAAAAAGTAGATGAGTTACAAGCGAAACTAACGGAAACGGAAGGTCGCACATTACGTCTACAAGCTGATTTTGAAAATTATAAGCGCCGTGTCCAAATGGATAAACAGGCTGCTGAAAAATATAGAGCACAAAGTCTAGTTTCAGATATTTTGCCAGCTCTTGATAATTTTGAAAGAGCGATGCAAGTGGAAGCAACTGATGAGCAAACGAAATCCTTGTTACAAGGTATGGAAATGGTGCATCGTCAATTGCTAGAAGCGTTGAATAAAGAAGGTGTTGAAGTGATTGAAGCTGTTGGTAAACAGTTTGATCCTAATGAACACCAAGCTATTATGCAAGTGGAAGATAGTGAATTTGAATCAAACGCGGTAGTTGAAGAATTCCAAAAAGGTTATAAACTAAAAGACCGTGTGATTCGCCCATCAATGGTAAAAGTAAATCAATAATTTACATAAAAGTAGGAGGATTCGCCATGAGTAAAATTATCGGTATTGACTTAGGTACAACAAACTCTTGTGTAGCTGTTATGGAAGGTGGAGAACCAAAGGTTATCCCAAATCCAGAAGGAAACCGTACAACACCTTCTGTTGTAGCTTTCAAAAATGAAGAGCGTCAAGTTGGGGAAGTTGCAAAGCGTCAAGCAATTACAAACCCAAATACAATCATGTCTGTTAAACGTCATATGGGTACAGACTACAAAGTAGAAGTTGAAGGTAAAGATTATACACCTCAAGAAATTTCTGCAATCATTTTACAAAACTTAAAAGCTTCTGCAGAAGCATACTTAGGTGAAACAGTAACGAAAGCTGTTATTACAGTACCTGCATACTTCAACGATGCAGAACGTCAAGCGACAAAAGATGCTGGTCGTATCGCTGGTTTAGAAGTTGAGCGTATCATTAACGAGCCAACAGCAGCGGCGCTTGCTTATGGTTTAGAAAAACAAGATGAAGAGCAAAAAATCTTAGTATATGACTTAGGTGGCGGTACATTTGACGTATCTATCCTTGAGTTAGCAGACGGCACATTCGAAGTTATTTCAACTGCTGGTGACAACCGTCTTGGTGGAGATGACTTTGACCAAGTTATTATTGACCACTTAGTAGCTGAGTTCAAAAAAGAAAATAACATTGATTTAAGCCAAGATAAAATGGCACTTCAACGTTTGAAAGATGCAGCTGAAAAAGCGAAAAAAGATCTTTCTGGCGTAACACAAACACAAATTTCATTACCATTCATTAGTGCTGGAGCTGCTGGTCCATTACACTTAGAATTAACGTTAACAAGAGCGAAATTCGAAGAACTTTCAGCAGGTCTTGTTGAAAGAACGTTAGAGCCAACTCGTCGTGCATTAAAAGACGCTGGTTTTGCTCCAAGCGAATTAGATAAAGTTATCCTTGTTGGTGGATCTACTCGTATCCCAGCTGTACAAGAAGCTATTAAACGTGAAACTGGTAAAGAACCATATAAAGGTGTAAACCCTGATGAAGTTGTAGCATTAGGTGCTGCAGTTCAAGGTGGCGTACTTACTGGTGATGTAGAAGGCGTACTATTATTAGACGTAACTCCACTTTCTTTAGGTATTGAAACTATGGGTGGTGTGTTCACGAAATTAATCGAGCGTAACACTACAATTCCAACAAGTAAGTCACAAGTATTCTCAACAGCTGCTGATAACCAACCGGCAGTAGACATTCACGTATTACAAGGTGAGCGTCCAATGTCAGCTGACAACAAAACGTTAGGTCGTTTCCAATTAACAGACCTTCCACCAGCACCACGTGGTATTCCACAAATCGAAGTAACATTCGATATTGATGCGAACGGTATCGTTAACGTACGTGCAAAAGACTTAGGAACAAGCAAAGAGCAAGCTATTACAATCCAATCTTCTTCAGGTCTTTCTGATGAAGAAGTAGATCGTATGGTACAAGAAGCAGAAGCAAATGCTGACGCTGACCAAAAACGTAAGGAAGAAGTTGAACTTCGTAACGAAGCTGACCAACTTGTATTCCAAACGGATAAAGTTGTAAAAGATTTAGAAGGTAAAGTGGATGCGGCTGAAGTTGCAAAAGCAACAGAAGCGAAGGAAGCATTACAAGCTGCGATTGAGAAGAACGAGCTTGAGGAAATCCGTGCGAAAAAAGACGCTTTACAAGAAATCGTACAACAATTAACAGTTAAATTATACGAGCAAGCTCAAGCAGCTGCAGGGCAAGCAGAAGGTGCACAAGGCGCACAAGATGCTGGCGCGAAGAAAGACAATGTAGTAGACGCTGAGTTTGAAGAAGTAAAAGAAGATAAGTAATATAAATAAGTAAGATGACAAAAAGTCAAAGTCAAGCGTGCCTTGGCTTTGGCTTTTTTCATGAATGAGAAGAAATGTGTGAGGTTCTTAAGTTTTTTACTTTGCATACTGTAAGTGAGGAAACTTTGTTGCAAAGCACTTTCTTTCGGTGTTAAAATTACGTTTATGTGAAAGATTCGGGGGTTGTAAATTTATGAGTAAACGAGATTATTATGAGGTCCTTGGCCTTAGCAAAGGTGCTTCTAAAGATGAAATAAAAAAAGCGTATCGTCGTTTGGCTAAAAAATACCATCCAGACGTAAGTAAAGAAGAAAATGCAATTGAAAAGTTTAAAGAAGTACAAGAAGCATACGAAGTATTAAGTGATGATCAAAAGCGCGCGCAATACGATCAATTTGGTCATGCTGGTGCAAATCAAGGTTTCGGTGGCTTTGGCGGCGGAGGAGACTTCGGCGGTGGCTTCGGTTTCGAAGATATCTTTAGTTCATTCTTTGGCGGTGGTGGCGGCAGACGTCGTGATCCAAATGCTCCGCGTCAAGGTGCTGACTTACAATACCAAGTTACTTTAGAGTTTGAAGAAGCTATTTTTGGTAAAGAGTTAAATGTTGAGATTCCAGTAGAAGATCCATGTGATACTTGTAAAGGTAGCGGAGCAAAACCAGGAACTTCAAAAGAAACATGTAAACATTGTTCAGGATCAGGTCAAGTAAGTGTAGAACAAAATACACCGTTTGGTCGTATTGTAAACCGTCAAGCTTGTGGTCATTGTTCAGGAACTGGTCAAATGATTAAAGAAAAATGTACGACATGTCACGGTTCTGGTAAAGTACGTAAACGTAAAAAAATCAATGTTAAAATTCCAGCAGGTATCGATAATGGTCAACAAATTCGTGTATCTGGAAAAGGTGAAGCGGGCGTAAATGGCGGACCGGCAGGAGATTTATATGTTGTTGTTCATGTAAGAAATCATGAATTCTTTGAGCGTGAAGGAGATCACATTATTTGCGAAATGCCATTAACATTTGCGCAAATGGCACTTGGTGCTGAAGTGGAAGTTCCTACTGTTCATGGGAAAGTGAAGCTGAAAATTCCAGCAGGAACACAAACAGGAACAGAATTCCGCTTAAAAGGAAAAGGTGCGCCGAACGTACGTGGATACGGTCAAGGAGATCAATATGTAGTTGTTCGTGTTGTTGTACCGACGAAATTAACTTCACATCAAAAAGATTTATTACGTGAATTTGCGGGACAAGAAGAGCAGGATGATAGTTTATTTGGAAAGCTTAAACGTGCTTTCAAAGGGGAATAATGGAAATAAAAAATGGAGTTGGTAAATTGTGAAATGGTCAGAAATTAGTATTCATACAACAGAAGAAGCAGTAGAAGCTGTCTCTCATATTTTACATGAAGCTGGTGCTAGTGGAGTTGCGATTGAGGATCCAGCAGAGTTGACGAAAGAGCGCGAGCAACAATACGGTGAAATTTATGCATTGAACCCAGATGAGTATCCGGCAGAAGGTGTATTAATAAAAGCATACTTCCCGCAAACGGATTCTTTACATGAAACGATTGCAGGTGTAAAATCATCTATTGATATGCTTCCATCTTACGACATTGAAATTGGTACTGGAAATATTACCGTTAACGAAGTCAATGAAGAAGATTGGGCTACTGCTTGGAAAAAATATTACCATCCAGTACAAATTTCTGATACATTCACAATTGTGCCGACGTGGGAAGAGTATACACCAGCTTCTCCGGAAGAAAAAATTATTGAATTAGATCCAGGTATGGCGTTTGGGACAGGAACTCATCCGACAACAACGATGTGTATTCGTGCTTTAGAAAAAACAGTTAAGCCAGGTGACACTATCATTGATGTAGGAACAGGTTCTGGTGTACTTAGTATTGCAGCGGCAAAATTAGGTGCGTCTTCTGTTCAGGCGTATGATTTAGATCCAGTTGCAGTTGAAAGTGCAGAAATGAACGTACGTTTAAATAAAACAGATGATATCGTGTCTGTTGGGCAAAATAGTCTTTTAGAAGGTATTGAAGGTCCTGTTGATTTAATCGTAGCTAACTTATTAGCAGAAATTATTCTTTTATTCCCTGAGGATGCAGCGAGAGTTGTGAAGTCAGGCGGATTATTTATTACATCGGGCATTATTGCTGCGAAGGAAAAGGTAATTTCGGAGGCGCTAGAAAAAGCTGGATTTACAATTGAAGAAGTGTTACGAATGGAAGATTGGGTAGCAATTATTGCACGAAATGCGTAATATAGATTTTAGTCTATAATGAAAAGGGGGAGTCTCTCACTATAAGGTGAGGGACTTGCCGTTTGTTATATGAAAAATGATAACGTTTCGTTCCTTTCGTAAGTATTGACTTACGAAAGGAACGAAACTCTACTAAGGTGATTATATGCAACGTTATTTTGTAGAAGAGAAATATGTAAATGAGACAAGTATTCGCATTGTAGGTGATGACGTACATCATATCGCAAGAGTGATGCGTATGTCAGCTGGAGATCACATTTATTGCTGTGTAAACGGAAAAACAGCAGTATGTTCAATTGATGAAATTACCAGTGAATTTATTAATACGGCTATTGTAGAATGGGTAGAGGCGTCAAGTGAACTTCCTGTTTTCGTGACGATTGCAAGTGGACTGCCAAAAGGAGACAAGCTAGAGTTAATTTTCCAAAAAGGAACAGAGCTTGGGGCAGCTGCATTTTTACCATTTCAAGCATCCCGCTCTATCGTAAAATGGGATGCGAAAAAAGCTGATAAAAAAGTTGAGCGTTTAAGAAAAATTGTGAAAGAAGCTGCGGAACAATCACATAGAAGTGAAGTTCCAGAAGTGCATGCTCCGGCATCGTTTAAACAATTGCTTTCAATGAGTGGTGAGTATGATGTTTGTCTTGTTGCTTACGAAGAGGAAGCGAAACAAGGCGAGAAATCTAATTTTGCGAAAGCTTTAACAACGATGAAACCAGGTCAAAAGCTATTGATTGTATTTGGCCCAGAAGGCGGTTTAGCTGAGGAAGAGATTACAGCGCTTCGTGAACATAAATTTGTACCATGTAGTTTAGGACCAAGAATTTTAAGAACAGAAACGGCGCCGTTATACGCGTTAAGTGCTGCTTCGTATCATTTTGAATTGATGGGGTGATGATCAATGTCAACTGTTGCGTTCCATACGTTAGGTTGTAAAGTAAACCACTATGAAACAGAAGCCATTTGGCAATTGTTTAAACAAGGTGGTTATGAAAGAACTGAATATGAAAAGAAATCTGATGTATATGTTATTAATACATGTACAGTAACGAATACGGGAGATAAGAAAAGTCGTCAAGTTATTAGACGTGCTGTTCGTCAAAATCCGGATGCGGTTATTTGTGTAACGGGATGTTATGCACAAACATCTCCAGCGGAAATTATGGCGATTCCAGGTGTAGATATTGTAGTTGGTACACAGGATCGTGAAAAGATGTTAGGATACATCGAAGAATTCCGCAAAGAGCGTCAACCAATTAATGCTGTCCGCAACATTATGAAAACACGTGTATATGAAGAACTTGATGTACCTTATTTCACGGATCGTACACGTGCATCTTTAAAAATACAAGAAGGCTGCAATAACTTCTGTACATTCTGTATTATTCCGTGGGCGCGTGGCCTAATGCGTTCTCGTGATGGAAAAGAAGTTATTAAACAAGCACAACAATTAGTAGATGCTGGCTATAAAGAAATCGTATTAACAGGTATTCATACAGGTGGGTACGGTGAAGATATTAAAGATTATAACTTAGCTGGATTACTTCGTGATATGGAAGCAGAAGTAGGTGGATTAAAACGTCTTCGTATTTCTTCTATTGAAGCGAGTCAAATTTCAGATGAAGTAATTGAAGTGTTAGATAAGTCTGAAGTAGTTGTCCGCCACTTGCACATTCCGTTGCAATCTGGATCTAATACTGTATTAAAACGTATGCGTCGTAAGTATACGATGGAATTTTTCCAAGAACGTTTAGATCGTTTGAAAGAAGCGTTACCAGGCCTTGCGATTACATCGGATGTAATTGTTGGTTTCCCAGGTGAAACGGAAGAAGAATTCATGGAAACATACAATTTCATTAAAGAGAATCGTTTCTCTGAGTTACACGTGTTCCCTTACTCCAAACGTACAGGAACACCTGCAGCGCGAATGGAAGATCAAGTTCCTGAAGATGTGAAGAACGACCGTGTTCATCGTTTAATTGAACTATCTAATCAATTAGCGAAAGAGTATGCGTCAGCGTTTGAAGGTGAAGTGCTTGAAATCATTCCGGAAGAACAATTTAAAGAGGGCGATCGTGAAGGGTTATATGTAGGTTATACAGATAACTACTTAAAAATTGTATTTGAAGGATCAGAAGAATTAATTGGTAAACTAGTGAAAGTGAAAATCACGAAAGCTGGTTATCCATATAACGAAGCGCAATTTGTTCGTGTTCTTGAAGATGATGTGAAAAAAGAATCGGCAAGCGCATAAAGTGAAACTTTAATCAGTGCGGGGCATCCTTCACTGATTAGCAGCCCTCACCAATCGGGCTGCCCGGCAAATAGCTGGATAAAAAAGCATGCAAATGGAAACGATTTGCATGCTTTCTTTTTTAGTGGAGAAGTTAAGTAATGAAAATGTACGAAATGAGTAGTTGTGTCGTACATTCCAGCATGAAAAAAGGTGTAATGACAAAAATATAGTTGTCTTCAGGGGGAAAGGATAACAGCTATCTGCATAGTTTTTGAAAAAGGAAGAGCATCTATTCTTCTTTTATTCTGCCAAATAGTTGACCTGAAGTGATAAAATGTATTATAATCTTAAAAGACATGCTGAAGAAGTGTTTCTTTTTGCATGCTGAAGTTAGTATGTAAGTGTGATGTTTCGGAGGGAGGGAAAGAGAATGTCAAAAACAGTCGTTCGTAAAAACGAGTCTTTGGAGGATGCACTTCGCCGTTTTAAAAGATCGGTTTCTAAAACTGGTACACTTGCTGAAGCAAGAAAGCGCGAGTTTTATGAAAAACCAAGTGTAAAACGTAAGAAGAAATCTGAAGCGGCAAGAAAGCGTAAATTCTAAGAGAGGGTGTAAGTGATGAGTCTTCTCGGTCGTTTAAACGATGATATGAAACAAGCGATGAAGAATAAACAAAAAGAAAAATTAACCGTTATTCGTATGGTTAAGGCTGCTTTACAAAATGAAGGTATTAAACTGCAACATACTCTTACTGAAGAAGAGGAATTAACAGTTTTAGCTCGTGAAGTAAAACAGTATAAGGACTCCCTCCTTGAATTTAAAAAAGCTGGTCGTGAAGACCTTGTTAATAAACTGCAAAGTGAAATTCAGATTTTAAGCGCATATTTGCCGGAGCAATTAACAGAAGAAGAACTAGCGAATGTAATTAAGCAAGTTATTTCTGAAGTTGGTGCGACTTCTAAAGCGGATATGGGTAAGGTGATGACTGCTGTTATGCCGAAAGTAAAAGGTAAAACAGACGGATCACTTGTGAATAAGTTGGTTATCCAGCTATTAGCGTAAAAAAACGTCTCATTTCGTATGAGACGTTTTTTTTATGCTTTTTTTCAGTTTGGACGTGATATTACAAGCTCTTTTTTCATACATATGGGATGAGAGGGGGTCTTTTGAGATGAAAAAATTAGAACAAATGAAGAATTGGTTAACGAAGCAAATAGACCTGCCAGTGGATGTGCTAATGGATCTACCTCGGATCACGCTTGTTGGGCAAGTGCATATCTATATAGAAAATCATCGGGGTTTATTAGTGTTTTCAGATAAAGAAGTAAGATTGTTGTTAAAGCATGGTCAATTATTAATTAAAGGGCAATCCTTTATTATTAAAACAATCCTTCCGGAAGAACTTTTGCTTGAAGGAATAATTGAGCAAGTGACGTTTTTGGAAAACGAACAGAAAGAGAAATGAGGGAAACTTCCGTATGTGAAGTTTTTCTTCTTTATTCTAACGATTTGACCCTACTATTTAGTTTATCCCGCTATTTATGGACAATAAAACTCTTTATTTCATTTTCGTACGAGCTATTTTGCTAATTAAAGTGAAAAGTAGTGTGTCTACTTTTGGAAAGGTAGTGAAGGTAGTAGATGAAAAATAAATGGTTTATAAAGTGGCTTGGATATGTAAAGGTACGAATTGAAGGTAGAGGAGCGGAACGGTTCGTTAACGAATGTGTGCGTAGGAAATTATTAGTTTGGGACGTTAAGAAGATTGCTGATGAAACGTTAGTTTTTTGTATGTTATTACGAGATGTGAAAAAAATCAAGCCGATTTATAGAAAAAATGAATGTAAACTATATTTTATTGGGCGTTACGGTTTTCCTTTTTTGAATAAGCGTTTAATTAAAAATAGTGGATTCTTAATTGGTTTTTTAATTTTCTTTTTTGGCATGATTGCATTATCAAATATGGTTTGGAAAATTGAAATTACAGGAGCGAAGCCTGAAACAGAATATATATTGATGAAAGAATTGGACAAAATGGGTATTAAAAAAGGGAAATTACAATTCCAAATGCCGAGTGTAGAAGATGTACAACGTCATTTGACAGACAATATTAATGCGATTACTTGGGCAGGACTAGAAATAAGAGGAACGACGTACCATTTTAAAATTGTTGAAAAAAATGAGCCAAAAAAAGAAAAGGAACAAAGGCCGCAAAATTTAGTGGCAAAAAAAGAAGCGATTGTTACAAAAACATTTGTTGAAGTAGGAAAACCAGTCGTGTTGAAAAATGACCATGTAGAAAAAGGGCAGCTTCTCGTATCAGGGATATATGGTAATGAGGAGAGTCCAAAAATCGTTTCGGCGAAAGGCATTGTATATGGAGAAACGTGGTACACATCTAAGGTGAATGTGCCGCTGAAGACGCAATTTCAAGTATATACGGGCAATGCGTATAATGAGCATTACCTTACATTTGGGAGTGCGAAAATAAAAATATGGGGATTTCAACATGATAAGTATAAACGCTCTCGTACGGAAAGTGTAAAGCATGATGTGAAATTATTTGGTTTTACACTGCCGATCGCATATGAAAAAGATATAGTGCGAGAAGAGGAAGAAGCAAATCGAGAATATACAGAAAAACAGGCAATGAAAGTAGCAAAAGAAATGGCTGAAAAAGAACTAAAGAAAAAATTGGATGAACATGCTATGATTGTAAGTGATAAGATTTTGAGTAAAGAGGTTGAGGCGGATCAACTAAAAGTCACATTGCATTATACTGTGGTTGAAAATATTGCAGAGCCACAACTAATATCCGAATCCGATATTCAAGGAGACTGAGTAATGGCAGAACAATTAGTAGAAATGAACCAACAATTGGAAAATACTAACGAAGCAATCGCTCTTTTTGGAGTCAATGATGCTCATTTGAAAGTAATTGAACGGGAACTGAATGTATCGATTGTAACTAGAGGTGAAACTGTTCATGCATCTGGAGCAGTTGAAACTGTGACACTCGTAGAAAAAATCTTACAGCAATTACTTGTTGTTATTCGAAAAGGTGTATCAATTACAGAAAGAGATGTTGCGTATGCAATTCAGCTCGCACAACAAGGGAAAATCGCTCAATTTGAAGAGTTATATGAAGAAGAAATTTTTAAAACTGCAAAAGGTAAATCCATTCGTGTAAAAACAATGGGACAAAGAAGATATATTCATGCAATGAAGAAGAATGATATTGTATTTGGAATAGGACCTGCTGGGACTGGGAAAACATACTTAGCTGTAGTAATGGCTGTGAGAGCTTTAAAGCAAGGATATGTAAAGAAAATCATTTTAACGAGACCGGCTGTAGAAGCTGGAGAAAGTTTAGGTTTTTTACCAGGGGATTTGAAAGAGAAGGTAGATCCGTATTTACGTCCATTGTATGATGCGTTGCACGATATTCTTGGACAAGAATATACGCAGCGTATGATGGAGCGAGGTGTAATTGAAATCGCGCCTCTTGCTTATATGAGGGGGCGTACGCTCGATGATTCATTTGTTATTTTAGATGAAGCGCAAAATACAACGGGTGCACAAATAAAAATGTTTTTAACAAGATTGGGTTTTAGTTCTAAAATGGTTATTACCGGGGACCCTTCACAAGTAGACTTACCAAAAGGGGTAAAATCAGGGCTTTCTCTAGCTTCTAACATTTTATCTGGTGTATCAGGTCTTTCATTCATTACATTAGAACAAACGGACGTTGTGAGGCATCCACTGGTGCAGCGTATTATTGAGGCATATGATAAAATGGAATGATCCTATTTGTCAGGATCATTTCTTTTTGTATTAAGGTTGGCGAACGGCATATTTTTTACTATCATAAAAGATAAGAGAAATAAACTATAGGTACTGGTGTATAGAGATGTTACCTAAAAGTATCGTTGGCTAGAAGAAATGAAAGCTATAAATAGTTTCACTTTATTTCTAGAGAGGAGAAGGTATTGAAATCATGTTAAGATCTCAAGAAATTTCTAAGTGGTTTCGTAATTTACAACATTCGAAAAAACTAAGTTGGATTTCTTACGTTTTATTAGGAGCGGTGCTGTTTTTTGCACTTATGAATAATGTGAAACCAGAGCAATTAGATGTTGATATGTATTCTATTGCGAAAAAAACAATCCACTCTCCTATTAAAATTGAAGATAAAGTTATAACGGACAGAAAAAAACAAGAGGCCGCTCAAAAAGTTGGGGATCAATATACATATAGAAGTGAATATAAACAAAATAGAGTAGATATTGTAAATGATGTTTTTGCCAAGGTAAATGAAGTAATTCAAGAGATGAAAGCTGCTGGGCCTGAAGAGCAAAAAAAGATGACTGATGCCAATAAATTAGAAAAGTTGAAGAAGAAGTTACCATCTAATTTAATAAAGGAATTATCTGATGAGAATTTATTATACTTTATTAATTCAGAACCGGATCAATTAGAATTAGCAAAGAACGCGGCTTTAACGTCTGTTAGTGTTATTATGGGTGGAAATATTAAAATGTCCGAAGAAATAGCAGCAAAAGAGCGTTTTGTTAATGAAATGAAAAGCCTTAATGTGAATAGCGGATTGAAGGAAGCTGTTAATGCGCTAGGATCATATGCGATTACAGCAAATTATTTTTATGATCCTGTTGTAACGAAAGAGAGGAAGAAAGCGGAAGAAGATTTAGTTCCGCCTGTTTATATTCTTCAAGGACAAGTTATTGTTAGAGAAGGCGAAACAATTTCAAGTGATATGTATAATCAGTTGAAATTAGTCGGTTTATTAGAAAAAGGAAATAGTTTCCAACCTTATGTTGGATTAGCGGTGCTCATTGGTGTGTTGCTATACTTTATGCATAAGCAGTTTGAAGTATTTTTACAGCGGAAAAGAGAAGATAGACCATATATTTTAGCGTATATTACAATCTTGTCTATCACGATTGTTTTAATGAAAATTATTAGTTTGTTTCAAAAGCTTGAGTATGCAGGAATTGCGTATGTTGTCCCAGTTGCGATGGGAACAATACTTGTAAAACTAATGATTGGCGATCGGTTTGTATTTTTAACAAGTATGATTTTTTCTGTGTGCGGAAGTATTATGTTTAATGAAGGGGTAACAAGTACACTGAATTATAGTGTAGGTATTTATGTGTTATTAAGTTCATTATCAGTGAGTATTTTCTTAAGAGAAAAAAATCGTCGTACGATGATTTTGCAAGCCGGTATACTTGTTTCTATCTTAAATGTAGTCGTCTTGGCAGCGTTATTATTATTACGTAATGGGAATTTTTCACCTCTTGAAATTGGTACGCAATTATTAATGGCTTCCGTTTCAGGAATTATCTCATCCGTTTTAGCTATGGGGATATTACCATATTTAGAGAGTGGACTTGGAATTGTATCAAGCATGAAGCTTATGGAACTATCAAGTCCAAATCATCCGCTTTTGCGTAGAATTTTGTTAGAAGCGCCAGGAACATATCACCACAGTGTAATGGTAGCGAATCTTTCTGAGGCAGCTTGTGAAGCGGTTGGAGCAAATGGAGTATTAGCACGTGTAGGGGCGTATTATCATGATGTAGGAAAAACAGTACAACCACAATTCTTTATTGAAAACCAGATGGGAATTGAAAATCCACATGATAAATTAGATCCTGTGACTAGTAAAGACATTATCATTGCTCATGTAACAGATGGAGTAAAAATGCTCGAAGAATACCATATTCCGCAAGAAATTATCGATATTGCTGGACAACACCATGGTACAACACTACTTAAATATTTTTATTATAAGGCGATTAAAGAAGATAAAGAAAAATATACAGAAGAGATGTTCCGTTACCCGGGATCAAAAGCAACTTCTAAAGAATCGGCGATTGTTGGTATTGCTGATAGTGTTGAGGCGGCGGTACGTTCTATGAATCACCCAACGCCAGAGCAAATTAATAATTTAGTACAAAGTATTATTAAAGATCGCTTGCAAGATGGGCAATTTAGTGAATGTGATTTGACATTTAAGGAACTACAAATCGTTGGAAAAACGTTATGTGAAACGTTAAATGGTATTTTCCATTCGCGTATTACATATCCGGAGCCACCGGAAGAGAAGGAGAAAGAATGAGTTTATTAATTGATTTCATTGATGAAACAGAAGAAGTGAAAGAAGAATATGTAAATTTAATTCGTGAGATATTAGGAAAAGCGGCTCAAATGGAAAAAATAGAGGATGGTGCTGAGTTATCAGTGACATTTGTAGATAACGAACGCATTCGCGAGATTAATCGTGATTACCGAGATAAGGATCAGCCTACTGATGTCATTTCCTTTGCTATGGAAGAAATGGGAGAAGGGGAAATGGAAATTGTAGGTGTAGAGATGCCGCGTATGTTAGGTGACCTTATTATTTCTATTCCGAGAGCGAAAGAACAAGCTGAAGAGTATGGGCATTCTTTTGATCGTGAACTTGGCTTTTTAGCGTTACATGGATTTTTACATTTACTTGGTTATGACCACATGACAGAAGAAGATGAAAAAGAAATGTTTGGAAGACAAAAAGAAATTTTAGAAGCATTTGGATTAGGACGATGAAAAAAGGAAAACTTATAGATAGTTTTGGGTATGCTATAGCAGGTGTATTCTTTTGCCTTCGTCATGAACGAAATATGAAAATTCATTATTTAGCCGCAGTCATTGTTATATGCTGCGGCTTTTATTTCCGTATTACGAAAGTAGAGTGGATGGTATTACTTATTGTAATAGGAATGGTAATGAGTTTAGAGATGGTAAATACAGCTGTGGAAAAAACAGTAGATTTAGCGACTACCGATATACATCCGTTTGCGAAAATTGCAAAGGATGTCGCAGCGGGAGCGGTTTTATTGTTTGCTATAATAGCTGTTATAATTGGTGCTATTATCTTTTTACCGTATGTGGTATAGTTGCATTCCAAAGTTTTTATTAAGCTTTGGAAGTGCTGTAAAGGCCTTTAATAAGAGAGTGTATCTATTCACAGCTGTGAACAGGAAGGATGCGGGAATATGAATAGTAAACAATTAATTCAAGAAGCAATCGAAGCGCGTAAACAAGCGTACGTACCATATTCTAAATTTCAAGTCGGTGCAGCATTATTAACACAGGATGGAAAAGTATATCGTGGATGTAATGTTGAGAATGCATCATATGGCTTATGTAACTGTGCAGAAAGAACAGCTATATTTAAGGCGGTTTCTGAAGGAGATAAAGAGTTTGTAGCTATCGCGATTGTGGCGGATACAAAGCGTCCAGTACCTCCTTGTGGAGCATGTCGACAAGTTATGGTAGAATTATGTAAACAGGATACGAAAGTATACCTGTCAAATTTACATGGTGACGTTCAAGAGACGACAGTCGGAGAATTGTTGCCAGGAGCATTTTTAGCGGAGGATTTACATGAATAATAAAGGTTATAAATCAGGTTTTGTCTCTATTATTGGCAGACCGAATGTTGGAAAATCTACATTTTTAAATCGTATTATCGGGCAAAAAATTGCCATTATGAGTGACAAGCCACAAACAACTCGTAATAAAATTCAAGGCGTATATACAGAAAATGATTCACAAGTAATTTTCATTGATACACCAGGAATACATAAACCTAAACATAAACTAGGCGACTTCATGGTGAAGATGGCTCAAACGACATTAAAAGAAGTTGATATTGTTCTGTTTATGGTCAATGCAGTTGAAGGATTTGGTCGTGGTGAGGAATTTATTATTGAGAAATTAAAAGAAACGAAACAACCAGTATTTTTAGTAATTAATAAAATTGACCAACTTCATCCGGAGCAATTATTAGAGTTAATTGATCAATATCGCAAACTACATGAGTTCGCAGAGATTGTGCCGATTTCTGCATTAGACGGTAATAATGTGGACGCTTTAATTGGAACAATTAAAAAGTATTTACCAGAAGGACCACAATACTACCCAGATAATCAAGTAACGGATCATCCAGAGAGATTTATTATTGCAGAGCTTATTCGTGAGAAAGTACTACATTTAACACGTGAAGAAGTGCCGCATTCTGTGGCTGTTGTTATCGATGCAATTCAAAAACGCGAAGGCGGGGCAGTTTATATTAATGCAACGATTGTTGTTGAACGTCCATCGCAAAAAGGAATTATTATCGGAAAACAAGGGAAGATGTTAAAAGAAGTTGGTAAGCGAGCTCGTTTTGATATTGAAGCATTACTTGGTTCTAAAGTATTTTTAGAAGTATGGGTAAAAGTGCAAAAAGATTGGCGTAATAAAATGTCTCAGCTTCGTGACCTTGGTTTCCGCGAAGACGAGTACTAAAATAGAGTAAAGTTGTAATCAGTGGATGTTTTGTTCATCCGCTGATTATTGGTTTTTATGAGTTTTGATAAATTAGGAAAAATTTTTCTCACATGAAAATGGACAAAATGGGTCAATTTAATAACAACAAAGGAAATTGGTTTATAGGCTACGCTTATTGAGAAAGGTGGATTCTTATGCTAGATTTTACCTGGAAGTTTTTCTCCAAAACAGGAAGCATTGAAACGTACTTGCTTTTGAAAGAAATGGAAAAAGACGTAAACGATGAGATGGATCAACATGAAGAGGAGCTAGCGCATCTAGACTCTCCAATTTCTTGACCCGTTTTGTTCAAACCTTGGATGGTGACGAACATGTTTCAAAAAGTTGAGGGCATCGTTATCCGTACGACAGATTACGGAGAAACGAACAAGATTGTTACAATATTCTCAAGAGAATTGGGTAAGGTAAGTGCAATGGCAAGAGGCGCGAAAAAACCGAAAAGTCGGTTAGCATCTGTTTCGCAACTTATGACCCATGGTAATTTTCTTATTCAAATGGGATCTGGACTTGGAACTTTGCAACAAGGCGAGATTATTTCAACTATGAAAGAAATTCGCGAGGATATATTTTTAACTGCTTATGCATCATTTATTGTCGAGTTAACTGATAAAGCAACAGAAGATAAAAAACATAATCCATATTTATTTGAAATGTTATATCAAACGTTGCATTATATGTGTGAGGGTGTTGATCCAGAAGTATTGTCATTAATTTATCAAACGAAAATGCTTCCGGTATTAGGGATGCGCCCGTACTTTGATACATGTGCGATTTGTCATCAAGAAACAGATTTTGTCGCCTTCTCTGTTCGGGAAGGCGGTTTTCTGTGCTCGCGTCATGCTGAGCAGGACCAGTATCGTATACCAGTGGGGGAAGCGGTTCATAAATTATTACGTCTTTTCTACCACTTCGATTTACATAGACTTGGCAATGTATCAGTGAAGGATAGCACAAAAAAACAAATGCGTTTAGTATTGAATACATATTATGATGAATATTGCGGGATTTATTTGAAATCAAGACGTTTCTTAGAACAACTTGATAAGTTTCAAATTTAATTTTGGGCCGTATACGGTCCTTTTTACATCCTATCTTTTTCGAATAGCATATTTAGTATATAATATTTAAGAGATAGTATAACTTTTTTCGTTGTGCATTAAAGGTGGTGATTATCATAGAGCTGAATAAACGGCAAGAACATATCATTCAGATTGTAAAAGATCACGGTCCTATTACAGGGGAGTCAATTGCTGCGCAATTGGGATTAACACGTGCAACGCTAAGACCAGACTTAGCAATTTTAACGATGGCTGGTTATTTAGAAGCGCGTCCACGCGTAGGTTATTTTTATACGGGTAAAACTGGGGGGCAGCTATTATCTGAAGCTGTTAAGAAAATTAAAGTACAAGATTATCAATCTAGACCAGTTGTAATTGATAAAAATGTCTCAGTATACGATGCAATTTGTACGATGTTTTTAGAGGACGTAGGTACATTATTTGTTGTAGATCAAGCGATTCTATTAGTTGGCGTTGTATCTCGTAAAGATTTATTACGAGCTAGCTTAGGAAAGCAGGATTTAACCTCTCTTCCGGTTAATATTATCATGACAAGGATGCCAAACATTACGATGTGTCGTAGAGAAGATTCTTTATATGATATTGCGATGGAATTAATAGAAAGACAGATTGATGCGATGCCAGTTGTAAAAGATACGAAACAAGGTTTAGAAGTGATTGGACGAATTACAAAAACAAATATTACACGTGCGTTTGTAAACTTAGTAAATAACGAATAAGTGTAATTTGTTTAAAGTGAGGTAATGAAATGGATAATAAAATCGTATATGTCGTATCTGACTCTGTTGGAGAAACGGCTGATTTGGTTGTTCGAGCGGCAATGGGGCAATTCCCATTTGCTCCTGATATTAGACGTGTACCGTATGTAGAAGATACAGGGACATTAAAAGAAGTGATTTCGATTGCTAAGAGCAATCAAGCGCTTATCTGTTTTACGTTAGTAAAGCCTGACATGCGCCAGTATTTAGTGACAGAGGCTGCGAAAGAAGGTGTAGAGGCATATGATATTATCGGGCCTCTAATTGATCAAATTGAAGAAATTACAGGGCAAGTGCCGAGATATGAGCCGGGTGTTGTTCGTAGATTAGATGAAGAATACTTTAAAAAGATTGAAGCGATTGAGTTTGCTGTAAAGTATGATGATGGTAGAGACGCACGTGGTATTTTAAAAGCAGATATCGTGTTGATTGGGATTTCGCGCACATCAAAAACGCCACTTTCTCAATATTTAGCTCATAACAAACGTTTAAAAGTTGCCAATGTACCACTCGTACCAGAAGTAGATCCGCCTGAAGAATTATATCAAGTGGCTAAAGAAAAATGCTTCGGTTTGAAAATTACGCCAGATAAGTTGAATCATATTCGAAAAGAGCGATTGAAATCACTGGGACTAAGTGACGGTGCAACATATGCCAATATTAATCGTATTAAAGAAGAAATTGATCACTTTGAGAATGTAGTTGGTAAAATACATTGTCAAGTAATTGATGTATCGAATAAAGCAATTGAAGAAACAGCCAACATTATTGTGAATGCAGTGCAAAACCAAAAAATGTTTTAGCACATTTACCAAAGGTGAATGTGCTTTTTTCGCTCGTGAGAAACACAATACCTGTTGATTTCGTAATAGATTATGGCGGAGTGGTTATACTTATATTCTTCTGTCTTTTTATTATGTTAAAGGTAGGGTTTCGTTATCCTGAAATAGAAGATGAAAAAATAAAGGGATATGTAGCGTAGTTGAAGAAAATATATTATAATAAAAAATTGTGATAAAAACCTATATTTTACGTTTAGACTTTAATTTTTCAGAATAAACTAGGGATAGGATTTACGAAAAGACATGTAATTACGTTAAATCGACAAAATCTATACAAGAAAACGCACATTATGGAAGGATTCGCAGAAGGGATGTAGAATACAGAAATATGCAAAACATCAATATCGTATTAGTTGATGCAGAGGCATATCCTGTGAAGGCTGAAAATTGTGCAAGTTGGAACGAAAGTTCATGTCGAAATTTTGTTTGTCACATCGTATGCTCATCGTTTAAGGAAGTAGCAAGGGAAATTGGATCTATGTAGATGCTGGATAAGCTAAAGTTGATTTATCAACATGCAAAAGAAACAGATCTCGTGATCATATAGGATATAGTGCTTGCTAGTCTTCTTATGAAAAAGTGTATATGTATTGTCTCCAGGAGGTACATTTGTAACAGATGAGCAAATGGATACAATTTTATATAGTAGGTACATATCTGCGAAATTACGCAGAAAAGGGCCTGCAAAATCGTTTGATAACGTGATCGACAACACTTTCTAATAAGTTTAGAAAAAATATTGTCGAATTATAAAGGAATTTTTTAATTTATATCGAATACAAAATACGACACGGAGATGGATTTATGGGGAACAGAATTCCCGAAGAAGTTGTTGAACAGATTCGGACGTCATCGGATATTGTAGAAGTGATTGGTGAATACGTTCAACTTAGAAAACAGGGGCGTAACTATTTCGGCCTTTGTCCATTTCATGGTGAGAATTCTCCTTCATTCTCTGTTTCATCTGATAAGCAAATTTTTCATTGCTTCGGATGTGGAGAAGGTGGAAATGTATTTTCCTTTCTAATGAAAATGGAAGGATTGGCTTTTACCGAGGCTGTTCAAAAGCTAGGTGAAAGAAATGGAATTGCGGTTGCAGAGTATACATCAGGGCAAGGACAACAAGAAGACATATCTGATGACACTGTCATCATGCAACAAGCTCATGAACTGTTGAAAAAGTATTATCATCATTTATTAGTAAATACAGAAGAAGGAAATGAAGCACTTTCGTATTTGTTAAAACGTGGTATTACGAAAGAGATGATTGAGAAGTTTGAAATTGGTTATGCGTCACCTGCTTGGGATGCAGCAACGAAAATTTTACAAAAAAGAGGTTTATCGCTGTCTAGTATGGAACAAGCTGGTCTTCTCATAAGAAGCGAGAAGGATGGTAGTCATTATGATCGCTTCCGTGGAAGGGTCATGTTTCCAATCTATACGTTACAAGGTAAAGTGATAGCGTTTAGTGGAAGGGCGTTAGGAGATGACACTCCGAAATATTTAAATAGCCCTGAAACACCAATTTTTCACAAAAGTAAATTGTTGTATAACTTCCACCAAGCGAGGCCGTTTATTAGAAAACGTGGGCAAGTGGTCCTTTTTGAAGGGTATGCCGACGTACTAGCTGCGGTAAAAAGTGGTGTGGAAGAGGCTGTTGCGACAATGGGAACAGCTTTAACTGAAGAACAAGCAAAACTTCTGCGACGTAACGTTGAAACTGTTGTTCTTTGCTATGATGGTGATAAAGCAGGACGAGAAGCGACGATGAAAGCCGGACGATTATTGTTGCAAGTTGGTTGCCAAGTGAAAGTTACATCCTTGCCAGATAAGCTTGATCCTGATGAATATGTGCAACAATATGGGACAACTGCTTTTGAAAATCTTGTAAAATCAAGTATAAGTTTTGTTGGTTTTAAAATAAATTATTTGCGTTTAGGGAAAAATTTGCAAGATGAGTCTGGCAAAGAAGAATATGTGAAAAGTGTTTTAAAAGAGTTATCGTTGTTACAGGATGCGATGCAGGCAGAATCATATTTGAAGTCATTATCGCAAGAATTTTCGTATTCAATGGAAACACTTTTGAATCAATTGCACCAATATCGCAAAGAACAAAAGGTACAGCAAAAACAAGTAAAGCAGGTTTCTAAGCCGTCTCAAATTGTTCAAACAAAGCCGAAGTTAACAGGTTTTGAAAGGGCAGAAAGAGAAATTATTTACCATATGTTGCAAAGTCCAGAAGTGGCTGTTCGTATGGAATCCCACATAGAAGATTTTCATACAGAAGAACATAAAGGGATTTTATATGAACTATACGCATATTATGAAAAGGGAAATGAACCTTCAGTCGGAACATTTTTAAGTTGGCTCTCTGATGAAAAGTTGAAAAATATTATCACTGATATTTCGACGGATGAATTTATTAATCCAGAATACACAGAAGAAGTGTTACAAGGCCATTTGGAGACGCTTAGACGTCATCAAGAAAAACTTGAAAAGATGGAAATCATCTTTAAGGTAAAACAGATGGAAAAAACGGATCCTGTAGAGGCTGCTAAATATTATGTAGCGTATTTACAAAATCAAAAAGCGAGAAAATAGCTTTTTTGATAAATTTTTAGTATAATGAATGTTTGTATCTCGCGTAAGGAGGGGAACAGATGGCTGACAAACCAGCTCGTTCTAAACAAATTGAAACTGAAATGACCCTTGAGCAAGTGAAAGAACAACTCACTGAGCTCGGAAAAAAACGTGGCGTTCTTACATATGAAGAGATTGCAGAACGCATGAATGGATTTGAAATTGAATCCGATCAAATGGATGAATACTATGAATATTTAGGTGAACAAGGGATTGACTTAGTTGGCGACAATGACAACGACGAAGGTCCTAATAATCGCCAAATAGCAAAATCGGAAGAAGAATTCGACCTCAATGATTTAAGTGTACCACCTGGGGTTAAAATCAACGATCCTGTTCGTATGTATTTAAAAGAAATTGGTCGTGTAGATTTATTATCCGCAGAAGAAGAAATTCGACTTGCAACGCGTATTGAAGAAGGCGATGAAGAAGCGAAACGTCGTCTTGCAGAAGCAAACTTACGTCTTGTAGTAAGTATTGCAAAGCGCTACGTGGGCCGCGGTATGCTTTTCTTAGACTTAATCCAAGAAGGGAATATGGGTCTAATTAAAGCGGTTGAAAAGTTCGATTATCGTAAAGGTTTCAAATTTAGTACGTATGCAACTTGGTGGATTCGCCAAGCAATTACACGTGCGATTGCAGACCAAGCAAGAACAATTCGTATCCCAGTTCATATGGTTGAAACGATTAATAAGTTAATTCGTGTACAACGTCAATTACTACAAGATTTAGGACGTGAACCATCTCCAGAAGAGATTGGTGAGGAAATGGATCTTGCTCCGGAAAAAGTACGCGAAATCTTAAAAATTGCACAGGAGCCAGTTTCTCTTGAAACACCGATTGGTGAAGAAGATGACTCCCATTTAGGTGATTTTATTGAAGACCAAGAAGCAACATCGCCTGCGGACCATGCAGCGTATGAATTGCTAAAAGAACAATTAGAAGATGTGTTAGATACACTAACAGATCGTGAAGAAAATGTTCTACGTCTTCGTTTTGGTTTAGATGATGGACGAACTCGTACGCTTGAAGAAGTTGGGAAAGTATTCGGCGTAACGAGAGAACGTATCCGTCAAATTGAAGCAAAAGCACTTCGTAAATTAAGACATCCAAGCCGTAGTAAGCGTCTTAAGGATTTCTTAGAATAGGCTACCTTTAAGTTTACTTCACCTTTGTGAAGTAAACTTTTTTGTTTTGTTAATTTTTGTTAAACTTTATCTATCGGCAACGATTACAATTTCTTGTAATTTATTTTACAGAATTGTCTTTTGATTTGCAAATGCTCATTTTTCGATTTTTCGATTAATTTTGTTTATTCTATACAAAAATATATGTAGAAAAGTGAAAAATATGATGAAAAACGTTAATAATTATCGAAATAATAAGCGATATAAAAATAAAAAACAATAAACTGAATTTATGGAATATTTTTAACGATTAGTAGTTTACTCTTTTCTGATAGAGCGTTTTCAAGTACAATGGAAATGACTGAATCATCTAACTATTTAGCGGTATAGAGGGGGGAGAAGAGATATGAAACGTAATCCGCTGATTCCGTTCGCTCTTATTGCAGCATTAGGTATTATCGTTATGTTTGTATTTTCATTTCAGGGGCTAAATAAATCTAAAGAGTTAGCTGATGCAAAAAATGGCGGGAAGCCAGCACAAACAGCATCAAAGCCAGAGGATATTGTAAAGCAAAGCTGTACGAGCTGCCACGGCGATCAGTTACAAGGGGCAGTAGGGCCTAATTTACAAAAAATTGGTGGGAAACTTTCAAAAGATGAAATTAAAGAAATTCTTTCGAAAGGAAAAGGCAATATGCCACCAAATATAGTTCCAGCTGATCAAGCCGCTAAAGTAGCTGATTGGTTGTCTAAGAAAAAATAAAGTTCCGTATGACAAGCCTTTTGTTTATGCAAAGGGCTTGTTTTTCTATATTTTCTAAAATACGATGAATGATAGAGAAGTGAATTGTTGTTATGGGCTTGCAACAACTACTATAAATTCATTATCATGGAGACAGACTGACAAGAGAAGGAGTAATGGAAATACATGAATGAAGTAAAGCTTTCAAAACGATTAGAAGAAGTTGTACGTGAAATACCAGTAGGATCTACAGTTGCTGATATTGGGTCGGATCATGCGTATTTACCGTGTTATACAATTATAAATAATATTGCTACAAAAGCAGTTGCAGGAGAGGTTGTAGATGGACCATTTCGCTCTGCGCAAGCAACTGTAGCTGAAAGTGGCTTACAAGATAAAATAGATGTGCGTAAAGGGAACGGATTAGCTGTTATCGCGCCAGGAGAAGTAGATGTAATTACGGTTGCTGGAATGGGCGGAGCGTTAATTCGTGACATTTTAGAAAGTGGTAAAGAAAAATTAGAAGGTGTAACACGTTTAATTTTACAGCCGAATATTGCAGCACATCACATTCGTGAATGGTTTATTGAGAATGGATGGGAGCTTATCCATGAAAAAATCGTAAAAGAAGATGGGAAAATTTACGAGATTTTAGTAGGGGAGCGAGGAAACATCACGTTGCCTTATTCTGAAAATAAACAAGCTGAATTGTTTATGGGACCATTTTTAATAAAAGAAAAAAGTGAAGCTTTCGTTGAAAAATGGGAAGGGGAATTAAAAAACTTCCAAAATATTTTAAAGCAGTTAGAACGTGCGGTTGATTCTGAAGAAACAAAAGCGAAGCGTGCGGAAGTAGAAGTGAAAATGAAAATGATAGAGGAGGTTTTATCATGAGTAAAATTCCAAATGGCCATGAAATTATTTCGTTATTTGAAAGTATGTATCCGAAGCATTTGGCGATGGAAGGAGATAAGATTGGCCTGCAGATTGGAGCGCTTAATAAACCCGTGCAGCACGTATTAATTGCGTTAGATGTAACGGAAGAAGTTGTGGATGAAGCAATTCAACTAGGAGCGAATGTTATTATTGCTCATCACCCTTTAATTTTTAGCCCGTTAAAAGCGATTCATACAGATAAGGCGTATGGGAAAATTATTGAAAAGTGTATGAAAAATGATATTGCAATCTATGCAGCGCATACAAATGTGGATGTTGCTAAGGGCGGGGTAAATGATTTACTTGCTGAGGCGTTAGGATTGCAAAATACAGAAGTTTTGGCACCGACATACGCAGAAGAAATGAAAAAAATTGTTGTGTTTGTGCCAGTAACTCATGCAGAAGAAGTAAGAAAAGCATTAGGAGACGCAGGTGCTGGTCATATCGGCAATTATAGCCACTGTACGTTTAGTAGCGAGGGTACAGGTACGTTTGTACCTCAAGAGGGAACAAATCCTTATATCGGGGAAACTGGGCAGTTAGAACGCGTAGAAGAAGTGCGAATCGAAACGATTATTCCAGCTTCACTACAGCGAAAAGTGATTAAAGCAATGGTAACGGCGCATCCATATGAAGAAGTAGCATATGATGTGTACCCACTTGATAACAAAGGCGAAACATTAGGGCTTGGAAAAATAGGCTATTTACAAGAAGAAATGACACTTGGACAGTTTGCGGAACATGTAAAGCAATCATTAGATGTAAAGGGTGCACGAGTTGTTGGGAAATTAGATGATAAAGTGCGTAAAGTAGCTGTACTTGGTGGCGATGGTAACAAATACATCAATCAAGCTAAATTTAAAGGAGCGGATGTATATGTAACAGGTGATATGTATTATCATGTTGCTCATGATGCGATGATGCTCGGTTTAAATATAGTTGACCCAGGACATAACGTTGAAAAAGTAATGAAGCAAGGTGTGCAAAAGCAATTACAAGAAAAAGTGGATGCTAAGAAACTCAATGTACACATTCATGCTTCGCAGTTACATACAGATCCATTTACATTTGTATAAGAAATAAAAACCGTTGCACGTATAGGCAACGGTTTTTATTATTGTTCTTTTTTCACTTTTACGCGAGGTAATATTTTTTGTAACGGTACTTTTCGAACTCTCTCCCATGTAGCGGGATTCATTGGGTCATATTGCTCTAAGAAAGCGATAACCTCTTTTGTAATTGGAGTTGGAGTAGAAGCACCTGCTGTAACAGCTACGTTTTCTACACCTTGGAGCCATTCTAATTTGATTTCGCTTACGTCTGCAACGCGGAATGCTTTCGTGCCAGCGATTTCTTGTGATACTTGTGCTAAACGGTTTGAATTGTTACTTTTCGGATCGCCAACAACAATTGTTAAGTCTGCAACATCAGCTTGTTTAGCGACAGCTTCTTGGCGAACTTGAGTTGCTAAACAGATTTCTTTATGGAATTCTGCTGTTGGGAATTTCTTCTGAATGTCCTCCATTAAATGTTGAACATCCCATTGGCTCATTGTTGTTTGATTTGTAACTAAAATTTTATCCGTTGGAATTTCTAATGTTTTTAAATCATCAGCTCTTTCAATAAGATGAACGATATCAGGTGCAATACCAACTGCGCCTTCTGGTTCTGGATGATTTTTTTTGCCGATATAAATGACATGGTAACCTTCAGCTTTCTTTGCTTCAATAAGGTCATGTGTTTTTGTAACATCTGGGCAAGTGGCATCGATTGTTGTTAAACCTTTTTCTTTTGCGCGTTGTTTAACTTCTGGAGAAACACCGTGTGCAGTGAAAATAACAGTACCAGAATCAATTTTATCCAAAATTTCTAATCGACTTGGACCGTCTAATGTAATGATGCCATCTTCTTCGAATGCATCTGTTACATGTTTGTTGTGAACAATCATACCTAAAATATAAATAGGTCTTGGTAATGATGTATCTAATGCGGCGTTACGTGCAATAACCATCGCGTCCACAACACCGTAGCAATAACCACGAGGGGAAATTTTAACAATTTTCATATGAGTAATCCTCTCCTTCTAAACAAGGGATACTTTTGTGCATAGTCTTTTACATTATAAAGGAGGAGTGGATAGAAAACAAAGGATTGTTACACATATAGTTTTGGTTTTGTTGCTATTTTTTGAACAGGCTCCTCTCGTATTTCTTTTTCTATGACTGGCTCAATCACTATTTTTTTTCTTTTTCTTTTTTTTTGTGGAGGAGGCGGAGTTGCTACCTTAACCTTTTCTGTTATGTCTTCAGCTTGATCTTCAGTTTGATCTTCTTCCGTACTTTTTCCAGAGGTGAGGATTTTAACAATGCTTGGTAGGTTACGCATAATGGGACCATACTGTTCGACGACAGGGCTTACAGATTGAACGACTTGGGATACTTTTTCGATATTGTTTATCATATTAGTTGGATTTGAAATTAAATTCGCAAAAAAACTGCCGATGCCGCTGCTTGATGCTGCTGTAGTTGATGAACCGCCGCGACTTTCATTTGATTCATACATTTGAGGGGGGATCATTTGCTCCGGATGCTGCTGCATGTATGGCTGATATTGTTGTGAGTATTGCTGCGGGTATTGTTGTTGGTATTGCGGTTGCTGTTGATATTGCTGTTGATATTGTTGTCGATATTCGGGTGGCGGTTGCTGGTGCATCATTGGCGGTGGTCCTTCCATTTGTCGGTAAGGCGGAACCATTTGCATGAAAGGTTCGGTTGGATCGTGTTTTTTAAAGAGTTTAGCAAGGAACCCTTTCTTTTTTTGTGCCATCGGTGGTAGTTGTGGAATTGGATATGGTGTATAAGGTTGCTGCTGGCCTGGATTCGGGTACATCTGCCTCATGGGGGATTTTGGAAACATGTGAGAAATCCTCCTTTCTTCAGTTAGGTATATACACATACAATATGCAATAAGAGAGAAGAAGGTTAGTTTTTGAAGTAAAAACCTAAACTAAAGATGGCTTTTATTTGTAGATTTCGATATAATGTAGACTTGACTGATTTGTGCGCGCAGTAGAAATTTAGAAAGAAGGTGTAACTTATGACACAACAAACTTTTACACAGTATGATTTTAAACCATTTTTAATAGATGCAGTTCGTGAACTACGCTTTACAGAGCCGACAGGAATTCAAAAGAAAATTTTCCCAGTCGTGAAAAAAGGTGTAAGTGTAATTGGACAATCCCAAACAGGTTCTGGGAAAACACATGCATACTTACTTCCTACATTGAACAGAATTAATGCAAGTCGTGAAGAAGTACAACTTGTTATTACAGCGCCTACTCGTGAGTTAGCACAACAAATTTACGAAGAAATCGTGAAATTAACAAAGTTTTGTGCGGAAGATCAAATGATTACAGCACGCTGTTTAATTGGTGGAACTGATAAACAACGCTCAATTGAAAAGTTGAAAAAACAACCTCATATTGTAGTTGGAACACCAGGACGTATTAAAGATTTAGTAGAAGAGCAAGCGCTATTTGTTCATAAAGCAAATACTATTATTGTCGATGAAGCAGACTTAATGCTTGATATGGGATTCATTCATGATGTAGACAAAATTGCAGCACGCATGCCTAAAAACTTGCAAATGCTAGTTTTCTCTGCAACAATTCCTCAAAAACTAAAACCGTTTCTGAAGAAATATATGGAAAATCCAGAGCATATTCATATCAATCCAAAACAAGTGGCGGCTGGAAATATTGAGCATTATTTAGTACCTTCTAAACATCGTAACAAAATCGATTTAGTGAACAAAATGTTGCTACAATTTAAACCGTATTTAGCAGTTGTTTTCACGAATACGAAAAAGATGGCGGATCAGGTTGCTGACGGATTAATGGAACGTGGCTTAAAGGTTGGACGAATTCACGGAGATTTATCACCACGTGATCGTAAAAAAATGATGAAACAAATCCGTGACCTTGAATTCCAATATATTGTTGCAACCGATTTAGCAGCTCGTGGTATTGATATTGAAGGAATTAGTCATGTTATTAACTACGAACTTCCATCAGATTTAGATTTCTTCGTTCACCGCGTTGGAAGAACAGCACGTGCAGGGCATTCAGGTATTGCAGTGACGATTTATGATCCAGCAAACGAAGAAGCATTGGATAGTTTAGAAAAACAACGTCATATTGAGTTCAAGCATGTAGATTTACGCGGAGATGAGTGGGCGGATTTAGGTGAACGCCGCCGTCGTAAGAGCCGTAAAAAACCAAATGATGAACTTGACGTTATGGCAACAAAAGTTATTAAAAAGCCGAAAAAAGTAAAACCAAACTATAAACGTAAACTTGCAACTGAACGTGACAAAGTGAAGAGAAAATATAGCAATAAAAAAAGATAAGGGATTTCCCTTATTTTTTTTTACCCTGCTATTTGCTAGATAATGGAAAAACTGATTAAAGTTTCGTTGTAGCTAGTTGAAGTTTGTGTAGTGTTTTAGGAACAAACAATTCACTACATATTTCTACAAATTATGCTATCATTATATCTATTGTATATTGAAGAGGTGATTGTATGTTAAAGATTGGATCTCATGTTTCCATGAGTGGTAAGAATATGTTATTAGCAGCAAGTGAAGAGGCTGTTTCATACGGTGCAACGACGTTTATGATTTATACAGGTGCACCACAAAATACAAGAAGAAAACCAATTGAAGAATTGAATATAGAAGCAGGAAGAAAACATATGGAATTAAACGGTATTGAGGAAATTATCGTACATGCGCCGTATATTATTAATGTCGGGAATACGACGAAGCCAGAAACATTCCAATTAGGTGTAGATTTCCTTCGTATGGAAATTGAAAGAACATCGGCATTAGGTGTGGCGAAACAAATCGTTCTTCACCCAGGTGCGCACGTTGGTGCAGGGGCGGATGCTGGTATTCAACAAATTATTAAAGGACTTAATGAAGTATTAACGCCAGAGCAGACGGTTAATATTGCGTTAGAAACGATGGCAGGAAAAGGAACAGAATGCGGTCGTAGCTTTGAAGAAATTGCAAAGATTATTGATGGTGTAAAATATAATGAAAAACTATCAGTATGCTTTGATACATGTCATACGCACGATGCCGGATATGATATTGTAAATGACTTTGACGGTGTATTAAACGAATTTGATAAAATTGTTGGTATTGATCGTTTGCAAGTACTTCATATTAATGATAGTAAAAATGTACGCGGCGCAGGAAAGGACCGTCATGAAAACATCGGTTTCGGTCATATCGGTTATAAAGCGTTGCATCATATTGTGCATCATCCGCAGTTATTGCATGTACCAAAAATTCTTGAAACGCCATATGTAGGTGAAGATAAAAAAGATAAGAAGCCACCATATAAATTAGAAATCGAAATGCTGAAAAATGGTACTTTTGATGAAGGACTTCTTGAGAAAATTAAAGCGCAATAAGCAATAAGGAGGGGTTTTTCCCCTCCTTATTTTAGTAGTTGTTGAAATAAAGTATTTACTTGTTGTGCAGTAGCAGGGGAGGTTACTTTTGCTATTTGTTTTAAGAGCTCTAGTCGTTCGTCATTATCGTAAATGTTAATATTCTTTCCTTTCATAAGTAAAACAATTTGATCGGCTTGGGCAGTCGTAATAGAAACTTCATATTCTTTGCTATATTTCAATAACTCTTTTGTAGAAATATGATTTAATTTTTTATTTACAAGTTGTTTAATGAGGTTCATTAAGTTATCCTCCTTCACACGTTCTTCTATCGAAATATATGAGTACGTAGCTTGTACATATTCGTATAGAGTTTCTTTTTTCATGAGAAAAAGAAGCGTATGTTATAATATAAGGACAAAACTATAGAAAAAGAGTATAGGGAGGACTTATGGAGCAAAAGCAACATCGAAAAGAGAGTGTTATCCATCTTATTTATCGTTTAGTTATGATTATTTTTGGTGCAGCATGCGCAGCGGTAGCGATTGAACTATTTTTAATGCCAAATAAAATTATTGATGGTGGAATTATTGGTATTTCTCTTATATTAGATTATCTTACTCCGAATATTTGGTGGTTAAGTTTCTCTACTTTAGTCGTTATTCTCAATATCCCATTTATGTATTCAGGTTATAAGCAAATCGGAAAAACGTTCATGCTATCTTCGGCGTTCGGTATTGTAGCTTTAGCGTTTATTGAATCAACGTTACATGCTGTTCCGCCATTTACAACGGAGCCCATTTTAGCGACAGTGTTTGGTGGTCTTATTTTAGGTATTGGTGTAGGGCTCGTTATTCGTCATGGTGGATCAATGGACGGAACAGAAATTATGGGGATTTTATTAACGAAGAAATTACCTTTCTCTGTTGGCGAATTTGTAATGTTTGTGAACTTATTCATTTTTGCGTGGGCAGCATTTGTATTTGGTGTTGAACAAGCTATGTATTCTGTTATGACGTACTATATCGCATTCAAAACAATTGATACAGTCATTCAAGGTTTAGATGAAACGAAAGCAGTTTTAATTGTATCAGATCAATATGAGGAAGTATCAAATGCGATTTTGCATCGTCTTGGTCGTGGAACTACAAAGCTTGTAGCGAAAGGCGGTTACACGGATAAAGAAAAAGAAGTTATTTATGCAGTTGTAACACGTCTGGAAGTGACAAAGTTAAAATCAATTGTGTATGAAATTGATGAGAATGCGTTTGTTACGATTATGAGTACACAAGAGACAAATGGCGGTAAGTTTAAATCGGCTATTCACTAAAAAAGTTATCCAGCTATTTGAGGGCAGTAAAACTCTCACCTCAAAATTCGGATGGGGCAAAGCAGTTAGGCGGAGAGCTACTGCCCGTAAAATCCCGATTGGTGAGGGCAAATAATCGGTAGGGGATGGCCTCATCTGATTAAGGTTTCACTTTATAGGAATTTTTTTTGAAAGCAGAGAATTTTTCTCTGCTTTTTGTTATAATAGTAAGGTTTCTTGAAAAAAGTAGATATATTTTAGGCAGATTGGTTTACAACTATAATAAGCTGTACTATAATTCAAATAGATATAAATCGGAATCATTCTGAATTAAAATAGGTGAGATGCTATGAATAATATATTAGAAATAGAAGGATTGTCATTTCGATATGAAGATCGAAATGTGTTAGAAGATATTAATTTGCAAGTTCCGAAGGGAGCTTTTTTAGGTTTAGTTGGACCGAATGGTTCTGGGAAATCAACTTTGCTAAAATGTTTATTAGGCGTTTTAAAGCCAAAACAGGGAAGTATTCGTTTGTTTGGTGTTGATAGTAAGAAGTTTAAAGAATGGAACAAAGTTGGTTATGTGTCGCAAAAGGCAAATAGCTTTAATTCTGGTTTTCCGGCAACTGTTTTTGAAGTTGTGTCAATGGGACTCGTTTCGAAAAAAGGGCTGTTTCGCTTTTTCACGAAAAACGATAAGGAAAAGGTAGAAAAAGCGATTGCTGATGTAGGGATGAGTGAGTTTCAAGGGCGCAATATAGGAGAACTTTCCGGTGGACAACAACAGCGTGTATTTATTGCTCGTGCGCTCGTTAGTGATCCTGAATTACTTATTTTGGACGAGCCCACTGTTGGAATCGATGTGAAGAATGTAGAAAGTTTTTATGAGATATTAGAGGATTTAAACAAAAGGTTAGGAATCACATTAATTCTCGTTACTCACGATATGGGAGCTGTTACCGAGAAAGTAACACATGTTGCATGCTTAAACCAACATTTACATTTCCATGGAAATGTAGAGAAGTTCCGAGAGTTAGAAGATGCGGAAATGTCCGTCTTATATGGACATCATGTTCATCGTTTAGAACACGAGCATGAGCATCACGGGAGGATATAATGATACAAGATTTTTTACAATATGACTTTTTACGTAACTCTTTATATGCAGGGATTTTAATAGGGCTTGTTGCGCCGCTTATCGGTGTATTTGTTGTCATTCGCCGTATGTCGCTTATTGCGGATGCATTAAGTCACGTGACATTATCGGGTATTGCTGCAAGTTTACTACTAGAAAAAACAATTTTCACAGGAGGATTTTTAAATCCGCTATATATGGGAATGATTTTTTCTATTGGTGGGGCGTTACTTATTGAAAAATTACGTACTGTATATAAACATTATCAAGAATTAGCAATTCCGATTATTCTTTCAGCAGGAATGGGGATTGGCGTTATTTTTATTTCACTTGCAAATGGATTTAACACAGATTTATTTAGTTATTTATTTGGTAGTGTAAGTGCTGTAACAAGTACGGATTTAATAATCATCGGCATTGTAGCAATTGTTGTTATTGTAACGATTACTTTATTATACAAAGAGTTATTTTTACTATCGTTTGATGAGGAATACGCTGTATCAACCGGTTTGAGTGCAAAGTGGATTCACTTTATTTTTATTATATTGGTTGCTCTTGTCATTGCGGTATCAATGCGCGTAGTCGGGGTTCTTCTCGTATCATCATTAATGACGTTACCAGTTGCAGCAAGTATTCGTATTGCAAATGGATTTAAACAAACAATTTTCTTCTCCATTTTATTTGGTGAGATTGCAGTAATTGGTGGAATGTTTGCTTCGTATCAACTTAATCTAGCGCCAGGTGGTACAATTGTTATGATAGCAGTTCTTATTTTAATTGGTGCGATTTTATGGAAAAAGAAAAAAACTGCATAAAGTAGGGATAGATATGAATCTAACAGAAGCTTTACGCCTAATGAAAGATAAAGGATACAAACATACTGGGAAAAGAGAAGAGATGCTCAGGTTATTTGCAGCTCACAATCGTTATTTAACGGCGAAAGACGTTTTAGAGCATATGAAGGATGATTATCCAGGTCTTAGCTTTGATACGATTTATCGTAACTTAACGGTGTTTGCTGAAATCGGTGTTTTAGAACAAACGGAATTAAATGGTGAAAAGCATTTTCGTTTTACATGTTCTATTATGGAACATCATCATCATTTTATTTGTTTAGATTGCGGGGGAACGAAAGAGATTACTTCTTGCCCGATGGATTTTATGAATAAAGATTTTAACGGTTATGAAGTAACAGGTCATAAGTTTGAAATATACGGTCGTTGTCCAAAATGTGCAAAGTAAAAGCTCGTCAGTTATATAACTGACGAGCTTTTTTACGTAGAAAAGAAGGTTGCTCACAAATATTGTGGGCAACCTTCTTTTTATTGTTCTTGAGTTTCTTTTTCTTTTTCTCGTTCAGCAGCCATTTCAGCAGCGATTACGTCGATTTCTTTTTTTAGTTCTTCTACCATTATTTCTTCTGGCACTTTACGAACAACTTGCCCTTTACGGAATAATAATCCTTCTCCACGTGCACCGGCAATACCGATATCAGCTTCACGAGCTTCACCAGGACCGTTTACAGCACAGCCAAGTACTGCAACTTTAATTGGTACTTTTAGTGTAGAGATGTATTCTTCTACCTCGTTAGCGATGCTAATTAAATCAATTTCAATACGACCGCAAGTTGGACAAGAAATAAGTGTTGCTGCATTAGATGCAAGGCCGAATGACTTTAATAGTTCACGCGCAACTTTTACTTCTTCAACTGGGTCAGCACTTAATGAAATACGTAGTGTATTTCCGATGCCTTTATTTAAGATTGCTCCAAGACCAGCGGCACTTTTTACAGTTCCAGCAAATAATGTTCCAGATTCTGTAATGCCTAAATGTAATGGATAATCAAAAGCACGAGCAGCTTTGTCGTATGCTTCAATTGCTAAGTTAACATCAGAGGCTTTCATAGATACGATAATATCGTGGAAATCTAAGTCCTCTAAAATTTTAATGTGATGTAGGGCGCTCTCGACCATACCATCTGCAGTTGGGTATCCATACTTTTCTAAAATGTGACGCTCTAATGAACCTGCGTTTACACCGATACGGATTGGAATACCGCGTTCTTTTGCTGCATTTACAACAGCTTCTACTTTATGGCGACGACCAATGTTACCTGGATTGATACGTACTTTATCAATGCCACCTTCAATTGCTTTTAAAGCAAGGCGATAATCAAAATGAATATCAGCAACAAGTGGAATGTTGATTTGTTTTTTAATATCAGCAATAGCATTTGCTGCGCGTTCGTCTGGAACAGCAACACGCACGACTTGACAGCCAGCTTCTTCTAAACGTTTAATTTCAGCAACTGTTGCTTCAACATCATGTGTTTTTGTTGTTGTCATACTTTGTATAATTAATTCATTATTACCGCCAATTGTTAAATTACCGACTTTAACTGGACGTGTTTTTGTACGATGAGTCATTTCATTCACGAATAGATCGCTCTCCTTATAAAAGAAGTTTCTTATTTAGTCCCTCATATCAATGATAGTATACGTGATACAGGGCTATAGAAACCGAAGTGCTCGGTTTCACTTTTACTATTGTATCAGCGCCTTCATGTAATTGACAAGGATTAAGTGATTGCTTATTGATATAACGGGAATTTATAAGACTTTCCAATTTGTATTTTTGTAGCAGATGTACTTTTGTTCAGTTGTTTAAAGTCATCAATTACCTTTTCAATAGAAGGGATTTTTTTCTTGTTAATTTGTTCGGTAATAGAAAGAACTGTCTCACCTGTTTTGACTTCAATTGTTTTATAAGTGACATCTGTTTCTTTTTCTGCTTTGTTCTCTTTCTTTTGTTTTGTATCTGTACTTTCTTGTTTTATCGTTTGGGCCGCATTTGTTTTTTTATATGAACTTAACATCGGTAAAGTGCCGATTTTTATATCGTAATAAAATATATAACCAAGAACAAGCACGAATAAGAATATACCTAATCTTTTCATATTCTTCACTCCTTTGCTAGGAATATATGCTTGTCCAAAAAAAAAATGCCTAATTAGGCATTTTTTTCGTTCTTATTTTTCTTTCGGTTTTGGAACTTCTTTAATTGTTAAGTATAGAACAATTAAAACAACTGCGATATAAATGAATGTTGAACCAGGTACAACGATTTTGAATAAATCCATAATCATAAAGAAGATTGTTGGAATTGTGTAGCTGTAAGCAGTTAACGTCCATACTTGCTTATAAGATAATTTACGTTGACCGCTCATAGCCGAACCTATAAACGCAAGTAAAGTAATTCCTAAGAAAGTAATAAATAATTGGAATAGGTATACTAAAACTCCGATAACGGCTAGTAAAATTGGATAAATACTATCGAATACAGAAATAAAATCTTGCAAATCTTTCTTCTCAAGAGATGTCCCTAATAAATCATTATAGGAGTATGTTTGTGTTTGACCATTTCCTATAGAAACTACTTTATCTTTTAAAATAAATAAACCAGTTTTGTTTTGATATTTTTCTATATCTGTTGTATTTGGATCAAATACGAAAAGAGCATCTCCCTCTTCTTTTTGAATAGGTTGTTCAATATCGGCCTTTAGTTCACCATTTTCAATTTTAAAATCAGGTAAATCTTTTTCAATTGCTTGATTTACCATGGTAACACTATCTTGAATAAAGCTACCGTAAAAGAATGTTCTTGGAATAGTAGTGATTAGACAAAGTAGCATAATATACAAAATGGTTTTTCCGATTTTTTGAAAACGGAATAGCGCCATATCTTTAGGCGAATATACGCTTTTTGCTAATTGGGTAAATATGGACATAGATTCACTTCCTTTATGTATGTATAAAATCATTGTAACGTAGGAATCTAGAGAATCTCAAGATATATTATATTTACATATAGTGGAGATAACTAAATTTCTTTTTATTAATTTTCTTCTTTTGAATGAGAAAAATACAATTGACACTTTTCTTTTCCATATGGTAAATTTATCTTACATTTCTTAAAGAATATATCCGATAGGGATTCCTTTATTTGATATGTTGTTACATACATAATTGTGGACCCTTAGCTCAGCTGGTTAGAGCAGACGGCTCATAACCGTCCGGTCGTAGGTTCGAGTCCTACAGGGTCCATATCCATTTCACATGTTTATTACGTCAGCAGGAAGCTTCCTTGTAGAAGGGAGCTTTTTTTATGAAATATATGAGCATTTTAATTGAAAAGAAGTGGGAATTTTGCTACTTTAATGATAGCAAGACAATGTGATTTATTTGTTTGCACCCTATGGCAATTAGGGTAGAATGAAGTTGTATGTCACTTAAGTGGCAATACATAAACTGGGAGGAATATAACAATGGCAAAACACGAATTACCAAATTTACCTTATGCGTATGATGCTTTAGAGCCTCACTTTGACAAAGAAACAATGAACATCCATCATACAAAACACCATAACACGTACATCACAAACTTAAACGCTGCTTTAGAAGGTCATGCAGAATTAGCTGACAAAAGCGTAGAAGAATTAGTTGCGAACTTAAGCGAAGTACCAGAAGCAATCCGTACAGCAGTACGTAACAATGGTGGCGGACATGCTAACCATACATTCTTCTGGACAATCTTATCTCCAAATGGCGGCGGACAACCAGTAGGTGAACTTGCAACTGCAATTGAAGCGAAATTCGGTAGCTTCGATGCATTCAAAGAAGAATTCGCAAAAGCTGGCGCAACTCGTTTCGGTTCTGGTTGGGCTTGGTTAGTAGTAAATAATGGTGAGTTAGAAGTAACAAGCACACCAAACCAAGATTCTCCTTTAACTGAAGGTAAAACTCCAGTTATCGGTTTAGATGTTTGGGAACATGCTTACTACTTAAATTACCAAAACCGTCGTCCAGACTACATCGGTGCATTCTGGAATGTTGTAGATTGGAACGCTGCTGAAAAACGTTACCAAGAAGCAAAATAATTGTAATAACGATAGAAAAAGCTAGGAGAATGCTCCTAGCTTTTTTCTGTGCTTTCCTTTTACATAATTGAGCTTGTCTTTGGAAGACTAGAACATGAAGTAAAGGAGAGTTGTGTATGAAGTGGAAACATATAATTGGTGACGTTGAAGTGAATCGGGATTTAGTGTTATTGCTCCTTATTGGAGGTTTATACACGCTCGCAATTTCTTTATCGAATACGTTTGTTAACATTTATTTATGGAAACAAACACAAAATTATGTGAATCTTGGCTTGTATAATTTGGCCAGCGTTGTATTACAGCCTCTCACATTTCTTATAGGTGGGAAATTAGCGAAGCGTATTGATCGCTCAATTTTGTTACGAATAGGCGTAGGCACGTTAGCTATTTTTTTTATCGTTGTTTTAGTAGCGGGAAAAAGCGCTTCTCACTATATTTTATTAATGGGGGCTCTTTTAGGAGTCGGGTATGGTTTTTACTGGCTCGCGTTTAATTTATTAACATTTGAGATTACAGAACCAGAAACAAGAGATTTCTTTAATGGTTTTCTTGGACTTCTTACATCATTCTCTGGCATGATTGGGCCGATAGCAGCGGGATATACAATTTCACGTATGGAAAAATGGAGTGGCTATACGGTCATATTCTTTCTTTCGTTACTGTTATTTGCAATTGCTGTCATTTTAAGCTTTTTTGTATCTAAGAGAGAATGTGAAGGACGGTATGAAATTGTTCAAGTATTGAAAGAGCGGCAGGTTGATAAAAACTGGGGAAGAATTACACGAGCTCATTTTTTTCAAGGGCTGAGAGAGGGAACGTTTATTTTTGTTATTTCAGTGTACGTGTATTTAGCAACTGATAGCGAACTCGCCTTAGGGAAATATAGCTTAGTAAATTCTGCTGTATCATTTGTTTGTTACTATTTAGTCACTCGTATGTTAAAGAAAGAGTGGCGAAAAAAAGCAATTTTGCTCGGAGGCATTATTTTATATGCTGTCGTATTTTTAGTTATATTCAATGTTACATACACAAAATTACTTATTTATGCAGCGTGTATCGCAATTGCATACCCTATTTTGCTCGTTCCGTACGGGTCCATGACATATGATGTAATTGGTAGGGCGAAAAATGCGAGAGAGTGGCGTGTAGAATATGTAGTTGTCCGGGAATTATGGTTAAATGCAGGAAGAATTTGCTCGATTTTAAGTTTTTTATGTGCTGTACTATTCTTTCCGCCTGAAAAAAGTTTGCCTTACTTATTATGTATTTTAGGTGCAGGACATTTTCTTATTTATTTTGCAGTTAAAAATGTCAAATATGATGAGGGAAATACGAGTAAAACAAGTATTGTAACGCAAGGAACTACGCAGAATCAAACAGAACCAGAAGGTTAACTTCTCGGTTGTTTTATGCTAGAATAGAAAAAGATGTAAGACAGCAGTGAGGACACCTGTATGAAGGTGTCCCTTTCACATTACATAGCTGTTTGTAGAGGGGGTTTGTATGAGCAAGAAGCAGAAACAACAAAAGAAAAAGACTCACGTTCCTTTTCGGTTAAACGTGCTGTTTTTCTGCGTGTTTTTAATGTTCTCCGCGGTTATTGTAAGGCTTGGATATGTACAAATTGTTCGCGGTGAGGAATACAAGAATGAAGTGGAGAGGAAAGAGAACTCGACGATAAGTAATCCTGTACCACGTGGGAAAATATTTGACCGTTATGGGCGAGCTGTAGTAGATAATGCAGCTGTACGTACGATTACATTTACAAAAATGAAAGGATCAACTGCAGAAACTCGCTTAGAAACAGCGAAAAAGCTAGCAGAGTTGATTGAAGTACCGACAGATAAATTAACAGATCGCGATAAAAAAGATTATTGGCTTGCTATGCATAAAGAGGAAGCGAAAGAAAAAATTACGAATAAAGATCGTCAAGAGTTGAAAGATAAAAAAATTGACGATAAAGAATTAGAGGAGCGTCAACGAAGTCGCGTGACAGAAGAAGAAGTAAATCAATTATCCGCAAAAGATTTAGAAATACTAGCGATTAAAAGCAAAATGGACGGCGGATATGCAATGACACCACAAGTCATTAAGAAGGATGCAACTGATGAAGAATATGCGATTATTAGTGAAAAATTAGCGGAATTGCCAGGTGTAGATACAAGTGTCGATTGGGAGCGAAAATATGCATATGATGGTGATTTGTTCCGAAGTGTACTTGGTGGTGTAACAACTTCTGATGAAGGTTTACCGAAAGAGCGTTTAGATTACTATCTTGTTCGTGATTATAATCGGAATGATCGCGTAGGGAAAAGTTACCTTGAACAGCAATATGAAGATAGCCTGCACGGTACGAAAGCAGAAGTGAAAAATATTACAGATAAAAACGGTAATATTTTAGAAACGATTAATGTATCAAAAGGGCAAAGTGGTAATGACCTGAACTTAACAATCGATATGGAATTACAAAAGCGTGTAGAAGAAATTATCACGAAAAATTTATTGAGATATAAAGGTGGACAACCTCTTTTAGATCGTGCATTCGTTGTAATGATGAATCCAAAAAATGGTGAAGTTTTATCTATGGCAGGGAAACAGTTAGTGAATGAAAATGGCGAAACGAAAGTACAAGATTTCGCATTAGGAACGATGACAAGTTCTTATCCAATGGGATCGACTGTAAAAGGTGCGACAGTACTTACAGGGTATCAAACAGGTGCGATTCAACCGGGTTCAGTTCAATATGACGAACCAATCAGATTAAAGGGAACGCCACAAAAAGCTTCTTGGAAGAATATGGGTTACATTAATGATTTGACAGCATTAAAAATGTCTTCTAACGTATATATGTTTAAAACAGCGATGAATCTCGCAGGTGTTCAATATGTGAAAGGTGGTACGTTAGATATTCCACAAAAAGCATTTGATACGATGCGTTATTATTTCGGACAGTTTGGACTTGGTGTGAAAACAGGTATTGATTTACCGAATGAATCAGCGGGCCAAACAGGTAGAGGAAATCAGCCAGGTTTCTTATTAGATTTATCAATTGGACAGTACGATACGTATACACCACTTCAATTAGCACAATATGTTTCAACAATTGCAAATGGTGGTTACCGTATGCAGCCACAAGTTGTAAAAGAAATTCGTCAACCGGCAGCGAAACCAGATGAAGTTGGAAAAGTTGTTCATTCAATGGAACCGAAAGTTCTAAACCGTATTGATATGCCTGAATCACAAATTAAACGTGTTCAGGAAGGATTTAGACAAGTATTTAACGATTCTGGTGGTACAGCTGCGAAATACTTTACAGGTGCACCATATAAAGCTGCTGGTAAAACAGGTACAGCTCAAACTGTGTATGGCGGAGATAAAGAGATTGGTAGAAAGGCAAACGGTGAGCGTAAAGAAACATATAACTTAACGTTAGTAGGTTATGCGCCACTTGAAGATCCTGAAGTAGCGTTTTCTGTTGTTGTACCTTGGGTAGATGATAAATCAGGTATTAACGGTTATATTAGTCGTGACATTATGGACGCGTACTTTGATTTGAAAAAAGTAGAAAATGGCGAAGCTCCAACAGATGCAAAAGACAATAAAAAGAAAAATATAGATCAAGATGATGAATAAAAAAGTTGTAAAAAAAGCACACTATCTGAAAAGATAGTGTGCTTTTTTTTATGGTCCATGCATACGTTTTAATAAAGTGGACAAGCATATCGTATCGAAAAATTAAGAGGCCTAACAAGTAATACGTTTACTTCTCCTCTGGGGATAAAGGTTTTATGAACCAATCATCAGTGAAGATGAGCAGTGGCTACGGATTAAAATTTTACTTAATGTTGATTCTTGTGGAACTTTACAAAACTTTTACAAACAATTAAAACCGAATTAATAGTTTAGCAGTATTCTTATATCTGTAATCCTGTTATTTCCGGTTACTTCTAGGAGGAAGAACACGTGAAATGGATAAGTGCATCGATTAAAGTTTTCATACTGTCGACATGTTTCCTTTATGTTGGCACGTCTACTGCATTTGCTGTAAATGAAATGGGAGAAGTGAGAGTTGATGGATCCTCAACAGTTTTTCCTATTATAGAAGCAGTAGCGGAGGAATATACAAAGGTGCATCCGAACGTGAAAATTTCTATCAGTGTTTCTGGAACAGGAGGAGGATTTAATCGTTTCAGTAAAGGAGAAGTGGATATAAATAATGCTTCGAGAGTAATGAAACAAGTGGAAGAAAATGAAATGAAGAAAAACTCCATTCAGTTTACACCATTTGAAGTTGCTTATGATGGTCTGACGATCGTTGTGAATCGCCAAAACACTTGGGTAGACAATATGACGGTAGACGAGTTACGTCTACTGTGGAGTGAAGATGAAAGTGAAAAGCGATGGTCACAAATTCATTCATCATGGCCACGCGAACAGGTAAAGTTTTATGCGCCAGGTGTAGACTCTGGTACGTATGATTATTTTCAAAATGTCATCTTACAAAATAGTCGCATTGTAAAAAAAGTCTCTTTGTCTGAAGATGATCAAGTTATTATGCAAGGGGTAATGAATGATAAAAATGCCATTGCTTTTGTAGGATATGCTTATTATATGGCCAATCGAGATAAGGTGAGAGCAATAAAAGTGAATGGTGTACTTCCGACGAAAGATACGATTCAATCAGGTAAGTATAAGCCGTTATCTAGGTCGCTATTTGCTTATGTGAATGATGCATCTATCCGAAATAAAATGAATGTAGCAAATTATATTGAGTTTATGATTCAACATGTTGGTAATCTCGCTGAAGAGGTTGGATATGTAAAATTACCAAAAGAAAAGTACAATGAACAGCTGCGGATGTTAACAGAAATAAAAAGGTAATGTCAGGGTGGAAAGGGGTTTTCATCTTTGGCTTATAATGACAAAAGTCAAATTACATTTTCTGTACAACATTTGATTGAAAGAAATACAAAACAAAGAAAAAAAACGCAGCGAATCAATCGAATCGTTCCATTATTACTAAAAATAATTGCTAGCGTGTCTATTGTGACGACAATTGGAATTATTTTTACTTTGGCAAATGAAACAATGATGTTTTTTCAAAAAATACCATTACACTCCTTTTTGATGGAGAAAGAATGGTTACCTTTTTTTGAAGATCCTAAATTCGGTATATTACCACTTATATGTGGAACGGTCCTTGTAACAGCAATTGCTATGTTCGTAGCAATTCCTATCGGTTTAGCGTGTGCCGTATTTTTAAGCGAATATGCTTCAAACGGTGCAAGGAAAGTGTTAAAGCCAATGTTAGAATTATTAGCAGGTATCCCGACAATTGTATATGGTTTTTTTGCATTAACAGTTGTAACACCGCTTTTACAACGGATTATACCTGATTTACAGTTTTTTAATGCGATTAGTCCAGGTATTGTTATTGGCTTTATGATGATACCTACAATTGCATCTCTGTCTGAAGACGCAATGAGAGCTGTAGCAAAAGGAACGAAAGAAGCTTCGTTAGCACTTGGAGCAACTCGGTTTGAGATGGTAAAACAAGTCGTGTTTCCTTCGGCTTTTACAGGGATTATGGCAGCGATTATATTAGCTGCTTCCAGGGCAATTGGTGAAACGATGATCGTTGTAATTGCAGCGGGATCCACGCCGAACGTATCGCTCGATCCGACACACTCCATTCAAACGTTAACAGCTTATATTGTGCAAGTGAGTTTAGGTGATGCTCCGCATGGAACCATTACGTATTACAGCATGTACGCTGTAGGTGCAACGTTATTTTTGTTTACTTTTATAATGAACATCATTTCGCAGTTTATTATGCGCCGCTTTAGGAGGGTGACATAATATGCGAATGTTGAATCATAAAAAGATACAAGAAAATATGGCATCGCGTTTTTTAAAAGATCGAGTTTACAAATTGTTATTTTATATGGCAATTTTGTTTTCAATAGTAATACTGCTTATTTTGCTTTTTCAAATTTTTGAAAAAGGTATAAGTTATCTTTCATTAGATTTCTTTACAAACTTTGCTTCGCGTAATCCGAAAGAGGCTGGGATTGCTGCAGCTTTGTCAGGAACAATATTATTTATGAGTATTGTTATACCAGTCTCTTTTATATTTGGGGTCGGAACTGCTCTTTATTTAGAGCAATATGCGAAGGAATCTATATTTAAAAAGGTAATAGAAATTAATAATCAAACGTTAGCAGGAGTACCTTCCGTTGTATTTGGATTACTCGGCTTAACCATTTTTGTATATGCTCTTCATCTAGGTGAGAGTATCATTGCGGCGGCACTGACGATGAGTTTACTCGTCTTACCGACAGTTGTTGTAGCGAGTCAAGAAGCAATACGATCTGTACCAAGTTCATTATTAGAAGCTTCTTACGGATTAGGTGCTACGAAGTGGCAAACGATGTATCAAATTGTATTGCCATATGCTTTCCCAGGAATAATAACGGGTTGTACGTTAGCGATATCAAGAGCGATTGGAGAAGCGGCACCGTTATTAGTTATCGGGGCACTTGCATTTGCAAATTATGTTCCATTTAGTATGTTTGATAGATTTACAGTTTTACCAATTCAAATTTTTAATTGGATGAGTAGACCGCAAGAAGAATTTCAGTATGTAGCAGCTGCTGGGATGATCGTTTTGTTAGGTTTGTTGCTCTTTATCAATATATTTGTCCTATGGTTACGAAATCGAAAATAAGTTGGAAATGGATGAAAGGGGAATTCAAATGGTAGCAACAGTAGTAAATGTACAGGTGAAAAACGAGGAGAAAATCGAGACTGCGCCAAAGAAAGTAGTATTTAATACGAAAAACTTAAATTTATGGTACGGAGAAGACCATGCTTTAAAAGATATTAACTTAAGCATTCATGAGAATGAGGTTACAGCAATTATCGGGCCAAGTGGTTGTGGTAAATCAACGTACTTAAAAACATTAAATCGTATGGTAGAGTTAGTACCAATCGTGCGAACTACAGGTGTAATTGAATATAGAGAGCGCAATATATTTGATAAATCATATCCAGTTGAAGAATTACGAACACATGTAGGAATGGTGTTCCAAAAGCCAAATCCATTTCCGAAATCTATTTATGAAAATGTAGCATACGGCCCAAAAATTCATGGTATAAGCGACAAGAAAACGTTGGATGAAATTGTTGAAAAAAGTTTACGTGGAGCAGCAATTTGGGATGAGTTAAAAGATCGTTTGCACGATAATGCATACGGTTTATCCGGTGGACAGCAACAGCGTCTATGTATCGCACGTTGTTTAGCGATTGAACCCGACGTTATTTTAATGGATGAGCCAACATCGGCACTAGACCCAATTTCAACATTAAAAGTAGAAGAATTAATTCAAGAGTTAAAGAAAGACTTTAGTATTGTTATCGTAACGCATAATATGCAACAAGCAGCACGTATTTCAGACAAAACTGCTTTCTTCTTAAGTGGAGAAGTTGTGGAATATACAGATACAAATAAATTATTTACGACACCTTCAGATAAGCGTACAGAAGATTATATTACAGGCCGATTCGGTTGATATCGTTGCAAGGCTCAGAGCAAATGCCTTCTTAACAGAGGGCATTTCTTATTTTTACCTCATCTAATTAGAGAAGTAATACGTCTCCTATCTTAAGGCTTATTACAAGTACGCTAGGTAGGAGATCTATATATACAATGGCACTTAATATTGAGGGGGAAGAAAAAATGGTAAGAGAACAGTTTCAATGTGATTTAAAAACGTTACAGCAAAAGGTGATTGAGCTTGGTGTACTAGCGAGGGAAGCTTTGTTGCTTGCCATGGAAGGTCTTCGTACAAGGGATGTAGAGAAAGCGTTAGAGGTTATAGATGGTGATTATCGTATGGATAATTTAGAAGAGGAAATAAATGATCTTGCGCTTATGCTTATTACGAAGCAGCAACCTGTAGCAGGTGACTTAAGAAGGATTTTTATTTCAATTAAAACAGCGACAGATTTAGAGCGTATTGCAGATCATGCTGTTAATGTTGCGAAATCAACAATTCGTCTTGGGGAAAAAGAAGTAACTGTCAGTTTGCATAATATTGAGGAAATGTTTGCTATTGCTAATGAGATGTTAAATTTAGCATTAGAAGCATACGAACAGGAAAATTTAACTTTCGCGAAACAAATTGCCGAAATGGATGATTCTGTTGATGAAATATATGGGAAAGCGATTCGTGAATTTATATCTTCAGTCCCAGAACAACCAGAAGCGATTACACAAATTACACAATTATCTTTTGTAGCGAGATATATTGAGCGTGTAGCAGACCATATTACAAATATTGCTGAGAATGTTTTTTATTTAGTAAAAGGAAAGCATTACTTATTAAATGAATAAAGAAAAAAAGCAGGTGAAACATCGCCTGCTTTTTTTAGTCAAAACATGACAAAAAAAGCTCGTTGTTTCCATTAGTTTATGATGATAAGATGTATCATAATATAATGGAAAAATTAGGACATATATGTTGGTGACTTATTGAGTATTATTTTTCTAAGTTAATAGTAAGCGCTTTCTTTTGTGGGGGTTAGAAAGATACATGTATATAGGAAGTCTTAATCAAAGTTTTTCTCACCAGTGATGATTCATTGAAATAATCAAACTTATACTGCTAGTTAATGCAGGGTAGATAATATACATATCGTATATGAAGTTATTGAACATTATATAAGTGGAGGCTGAAGTATATGAAGGGGGTTATTTTAGCTGGAGGAAAAGGAAGACGCCTTAGACCATTAACATGTAATACTCCAAAACCGATGTTGCCGTTATTAGAAAAGCCAGTTTTGGAATACAATATTGAATTATTACGTCAGCATGGTATTCGTGAAATTGCAATTACTGTTCAGTATATGAGTACGTCCATTAAGCAATATTTTGGTGACGGCAGTAAATGGGGAGTTAACTTGTACTATTTTGAAGACTCTCCTCCGCTTGGAACAGCAGGGAGTATTAAACAAGCGGAAAAGTTTTTAGATGAAACATTTGTTGTCATAAGCGGGGATGCGTTAACTGACTTTCAATTATCAGAAGGAATTACGTTTCATGAACAAAAGAAAAGAATGGTAACTATGTTTGTGAAGGAAGTAGAAAACCCTCTTTCATTCGGTTTAGTTGTAATGAACAAAGAACAAGAGGTTACACGATATATAGAAAAACCGAGCTGGAATGAGGTAGTCTCTAATATTGTGAATACAGGTATTTATATTATGGAGCCAGAAATCTTTTCTTACATACCGCCCCAAGAATTTTTTGATTTCAGTCAAGATGTGTTTCCTTTATTGGCAAATAAGAACGCATTATTTGCATATTTGTCAGAAGGTTATTGGTTAGATATCGGTACATTTGATCAATATCGACAAGCACAATTTGATTTGTTAACGAAAAAATTGCAAGTACCTATTCCTTATACGGAAGTATTGCCGATGGTATGGATGGGGGAAGGTGTGACGATTGGAAAAGGAACGAAGATTCACGGCCCTTCTTTTATTGGAGAAGGAGCAAAGATTGGTGCTGGAGCTGTAATTGAGCCGTACTCTATTATTGGGAAAAATAGTATTGTTTCAAATTATTCTCATCTTCAAAAAAGTATTGTTTTTGCAAATGCACACATTGGGCAGTATTGCGAGCTATTAGAAACGACAATAGGAGAGCATACAATGGTGGAAGATGACGTTACACTGTTTCAAAAAAGCATTGTAGCGGATCATTGTCATATAGGGAAAAGTACGGTAATTAAGCAAAAGGGAAAACTATGGCCATATAAGGCAATTGACAGCTATTCGGTAGTAGGATCGGCTGGTGTACAAGAAAGTGAAAAGAGTGCAGGATGGTTGCAAAAAAGCCGCATTGTAGGAAGAGGTAATGTTGAGATTACTCCTCAATTTATTGTAAAGGTTGCGATGGCGTACGGATCTCTTTTTGCCAAAGGAGAAAGTATATTAATCGGGAGTCAAGAACATATAGAAACGACTTCTTATAAAAATCTTTTTCTTCATGCGATTCATGGTATCGGGATTCATACGATGGAATGTAAAGAAATGAACGAATCGCTTTTTCAGTACAGTATTCAGGATTTACAATGTGCAGGTGGGGTTTTCATTCAAGTGGAAAATGAAAAAGAGGTTGTTATAAAGTTGTATGGTAAGGATGGGGTACAATTAACGTATAAGCAACAAAAAGCGATAGAACAAGTATATATGTCTGAGTCGTTTTATTACGTATGTGAGAAAGAAATGGGACGGAATAAGCTAGTCCACGTTTCTTTACATGATTATATAGAGGTTGTATTGGAGCGCATTGATATTGAAAAAATACAAAAACAGAAGTTTCATCTTCTTATTAATAAGAGAAATGATATGTTACAACATTTACTTATGCACTTTTTGCAAAGGCTTGGATGCACGGTTACGTGGATTTATGCGGGCGAACAAAAGGATCATGTGAAAGCATTGATGAAATCAAGCAAAGCAAATATGGCGCTTATGTTTTCAGAGCAAGGAAATTATTTCGAGTTATATGATAATCATAGTAATATTTACCAGGGAACAGATTTTGAAGAAGTAGATATTCCGGATTTATTACTTGAATCGGCAGGAAATATCTACCCGATGTCTTTGAAATTAGGAGAATGTTACCTTCTATTTTATACGCAGGATGAAAAAAAGTCGTTTCAAGCGAGATGGAAGCGAGATATTTTATATCGAATTGGGAAATTATTTGAGCTAATAGCATTGCAGGGAAAGACATTTCTCAGCATAGTAGAGCAATCACCTCCGCTCTATCTACTTTGTGATGAAGTGGTATGTTCATGGAATGAAAAAGGGAAAGTAATGAGGAAATTATTAGCTGATATGGAAAGAAAAGAAGAAGGTATATTTGAAGGCGTACAGTTCAAATATACGGAAAAAGAGTGGTCTTATATCGTTTCTGACACAAAACAACCGAAATTTTTAGTGTATTCGCATGCTAGAAACCCAGTAATAGCAAGGGAAAACATGAAAAATCTTATAGAAAAAATTAGACAATATCAAAAGGTGTAGAATTTTTATTTTAAAAGTGGTATTATAGTATAGTCTGATTTAAGTTATTAGTACTGGAGGGAAATAAGAATGCGTGTGAATATTACTCTAGCATGTACAGAATGCGGAGATCGTAACTATATCTCAAAGAAAAACAAACGTAACAACGCTGAGCGTATCGAGCTTAAAAAGTATTGCAAGCGTGACAAGAAGTCTACGTTACACCGTGAAACAAAGTAAGCAGTAGGAATATTTTCCTACTGTTTCTTTTTTTATTCGATTCCTCTGTTAAAAGTGATACACTATCATCGTAGAGCAAAGTATCACTGTGAGGGGGAAAATGTGTGAGAGAAGAGAAACTACGTTTACGTAAACAAATAATAGAGCACATGAATTCTTTATCAGAAGAACGATATACAACTTTATCAGAGCAAATTGCATTTTCGTTGTATGCGCAAAAAGAGTGGGCTGAAGCTAAAACAATTGGAATCACTCTCTCAATGGAAAATGAAGTGAATACATATCCTATTATCGAAAAAGCTTGGGAAGAGGGAAAGAAAGTTGTTGTTCCGAAGTGTAATAAAGGAACACGAACAATGTCCTTCCGGCACATTAGTAATTTTGATCAATTAGAAACAGTGTATATGAATTTACGTGAACCAATTCCAGCGCTTACGGAAGAAGTGAATGCAGATGAAATTGATCTTCAAATCGTGCCAGGCGTAGCTTATACAGAGCGAGGAGAGCGGATTGGATATGGCGGTGGCTATTATGATCGTTATCTCGTGCATTATAAAGGGAAAACGCTATCATTAGCTTATAGTTTTCAAATGGTAAAGCATATTCCAGTAGAGCCGTTTGATAAAAATGTAGAAAAAATTATTACAGAAAAAGGAACAATGGTTAAAAATGGGCTTGTATAGACAAATAAAAATTGACGAGACTTTTTCTTCTTGATTATAATAAAATATGTGAACGTTTTCTTATTATAGTTTTTTATAGTAAGTGAGCATAGAGGGTGATGAAATGGTATCTATTTATGATATTCAGCAATTGCTAAAGAAATTTGGTACGATTATTTATACGGGAGATCGAATTGCAGATTTACAATTAATGCAAGATGAATTGCGTGAATTAAATCAATCACAGCTAATCGATCCACAAGACTATCAAACAGCTTTATTTTTATTGAAGCAAGAAATTCAAAAAGAGCTAAATAAGAATTAGATAAAGGTAGGTAAGCAACATGGAAGAGAAATGGTTAGTTGGTGTTGACCTTGGTGGTACAACGATTAAATTAGCATTTATTAATGTGTACGGTGAAATTTTACATAAGTGGGAAATCCCTACGAATACAAATGAGCAAGGAAAACATATTACGCTTGATGTAGCGAAAGCGATTGATAAAAAGTTAGAAGAGTTAGGTGAATTAAAAAGTAAGTTAATTGGTATTGGTATGGGAGCTCCTGGTCCTGTACACGTGGCGTCTGGAATGATATATGAAGCTGTTAACTTAGGATGGAAAAACTATCCGTTAAAAGATTTATTAGAAGTAGAAACAGGATTACCTGTTGTTATTGATAATGATGCAAACTTAGCAGCACTTGGTGAAATGTGGAAAGGTGCTGGTGAAGGAGCAAAAGATTTAATTTGTATGACACTTGGCACTGGTGTTGGTGGCGGTGTAATTGCCAATGGTGAGATTGTACACGGCGTAAGCGGTGCTGCTGGTGAGATTGGACACATTACAGTAGTTACAGAGAATGCTTTTCCATGTAATTGCGGGAAGTCTGGTTGCCTAGAAACTGTAGCATCTGCAACGGGTATTGTACGTGTTGCTATGCAAAAAATACAAGAGACTGATAAAGAGAGTATGCTACGTTCTATGTTAGCAGAAGAAGGGCGTATTACATCAAAAGACGTATTTGAAGCACATGGACAAGGTGATGAACTAGCAGGCGAAGTAGTAGAAAAAGTAGCTTCTTATTTAGGATTAGCTGTAGCGAACCTTTCTAGCACGTTGAACCCAGAGAAAATTGTTATTGGTGGCGGCGTTTCTAAAGCTGGAGATGCACTATTAGAACCAATTCAACGTTATTTCGAGCAATATGCTTTCTCACGTGCTGTAAAGAGCACGAAGCTAGCTATTGCAACACTTGGTAATGACGCAGGTGTTATCGGAGGAGCTTGGCTTGTAAAAAAGCACAAATACGAAGTGAAGATGATATAAGTTATGAACTATGAAAAGAGGAAGGGGAAACCCTTCCTCTTTTTGTGTGAAATCTTGATGAAGAATAACATGTAAATGAATTAAGCTGCCGGTGGGTACCCGTTATATAGAACAGTCATGATCGTAAACCATCCGAAAACGAGTACAGTTGCAATTGCAAAGCCGCTCGCGAAAAAGTTCTTTTCACGAAGTGTTCTAAGCGTAGCAAATACAGCTAACAGAGTGACAAGCGTAAAAATAATAACAAGGCCCATACAATATCCTCCTCTGTCTACCCATTCCTTAATATGAGTTTTTGGAATATTTACTCTTTTATATTGTACATGTTTTAAAAATGATTGTCGAGATAGCATCCTTTCTTTTCCTAAGAGAAAAAAATGTTGTATCATTGAAAGTAAGTTTAATAATTGGAGGAGATTTTCATATGAAATGGACACAAATGCCGTTAGGCCCATTACAAACGAATGCTTATATTTTAACGAATGATCAAAATGAGTGTATTATCTTTGACCCTGGTCACGAAGGAGAGAAGCTCGTTACATATTTACAAGAAGCGCAGTTAAAGCCACTAGCTGTTTTATTAACCCATGCTCACTTTGATCATATTGGTGCTGTTGACGCGGTAAGAGACGCTTTCCATATTCCTGTGTACGTACATAAAGAAGAAGAAGATTGGTTAGGCGATGCAACTGTAAATGGCTCTCAAATTTTTATGATGAATCGCAGCATTACAGCAAAACCAGCAGATCATATTATTGATGCAGAAGGTACATTAGCAATTGGTTCATTTAATTTTGAGGTTTTTGAGACGCCAGGACATTCTCCAGGCAGTATTTCTTATTATTGTAAAGAGGCGAATGCTGTATTTTCTGGAGATGTATTGTTCCAAATGAGTATCGGAAGAACTGATTTACCTGGTGGGAGCTTTGCTGAATTAATTGGAAGTATTGAAGAAAAATTATTTGTATTACCTGATGAAACAGCAGTGCTATGTGGACATGGTCCAGAAACAAGCATTGGTTTTGAAAAAGAAAATAATCCATTTTTACAGTAAGGAGTCATTATGGGGATGGAGCTTATTTTAAAAGAATGGATGGCGAAAGAGAAGGATTATTCAATTTCATATAGTACGTATATGAACCTCGTATTGTATACAGAGGGACATGGTTATTATATGAAGGAACGTGAGAAAATTGGAAGACAAGGGGATTTTTTTACAAGTAGTAACGTATCCTCTGTTTTTGCAAAAACATTTGCTAAGTTTTTTATTCGTCTTGTTGAAAATGGTGAAGTTGCTCCGAATATTTGTGAGATTGGTGGGGGAACAGGAAAGTTTGCCTATGATGTTTTACAAGAATGGAAGCAATTGTCTCCAGAAACCTTTATTGATTTAAACTATTCATTGATTGAAATGAGCCCTTTTCATAGAAAATTACAGCAGAAAAATCTTTGTTCGTTTTCTAATGTGGCATATTATACGTCGCATAGTGAAATGGGGGAATCATTCGAAGGAATTCTTTTTTCGAATGAGTTATTTGATGCATTTCCTGTTGAAGTAATTCAGAAGAGAAATGGAATATTGTATGAAGTACGTGTTACATACACAGAAGAGGGGAAACTTGCAGAAGTATGTAGACCGTTACATAAAAGCATCGGTCGATACTTATTGAAATATAATATTCACCTTGTTGAAGGTCAGCGTTTTGAAGTGTCGATTGCGATGGAAGAATATATAAAAGAAATTGCGAAATGGTTTCAACGAGGTGTATGTATTACAGTTGATTATGGATACACAAAAGAAGAATGGATGCATCCTGCACATCAAGAAGGAAGCTTACGAGGGTATTATGAGCATAAGTTAATCCGTAATCCTTTAGCACATCCAGGTGAAATGGATCTTACTACTCATATTCATTGGGACGAACTAAAAGAGATGTTTAGCCTGCAAGGTATGCAGACAGTATGGCATAAGAAGCAAGCTGAGTTTTTGTTAGCAGCAGGAATATTAGATCAGCTTACCGATCATCAGGATAGGAATCCTTTTTCTGAAACTCAAAAACAAAATCGTGCAGTTCGTTCGATGATTTTGAGCGGAGGATTAGGGAGTGCATTTGATGTTGTTATACATACGAAACATATGCAACAGTTACACTTAGATCGGTATTTGAAACTATAAAAAAACAAGACACAGCATATTTCTGTGTCTTGTTTTTTAATACGACTTATGTAGCATCATATATTTCCTCTCATGATATATATTTATATTAAAGATATGAGATGAAAAATATAAAATACGTCCTTTTTTCTCTGTTTATGAGTCCCTAACCTAATAATACGCGAACGAGTTGAATAATTGTCTCGTTTTCTACTTTGTAATAGATTTCCAATCCTTTTCTTTCACTTGAAACGATTTTAGCGCTTTTTAACTTTGCTAAATGCTGTGAAATTGTAGATTGTGGCATGTTTAAGCCAGTGTACATTGTAGAAACATTGCTTGGACCACGTTCAATTAATCCTTTTACAATACATAAGCGAACAGGATGAGCAAGTACTTTCAATAATTCTGCATTGCTTTCATATAGTTCAATTTCTTTTTGAAAGGTTTCTAACATGTTCTTTTCCACCTCCGTGTGAGCTGTTATACCATACTATACATACCAAAAAATCAAAGAAAAGAAAACAGTTGTTGCAGAAAAAAAGTCCTAAAGTAAAGAAATTGTAAGAAAAGAGACCCTGATGTAAATAAAGTAGATGATTTAGCACGGTTTTGTAAAATGACATTTTTGGGTGAAAATTTAGATGCGTTTTAAAAATTGAAAGATATAGATATATTTGTAACACAATCTTACCATGATTTTCTTATTCTTTCAAATGAATATACAAAATTTTTAAAATAATATGACAAAGGAATTATAATGATATATATAGAATATAAAACAGGTTAAAAGAAAAGAAGCTGAATGTAATCAGCTCCTTTATGGTGAAAATGAAATGTTTGAGTATAGCTGATAAATCTTAGAATTGCCAAGTCATTAGTTATGTATTCTAGCATTCATCGTTCATCAACTTTAAAAATCTACGGTTCCATATATTCTCATAAAAATCAATTGTCTCTTTTGCGGACATAAATGGATTATGTAACGTAGAGGTTGTTTTCTGTACCATGAAGTTTTCGTATCCTAGTCCATGGGCAAATTTAATTGTAGCATCCATGCAGTACTCTGTTTGGGCACCACAAAACTCAATACGATGTACAGATAATTGATCTAAAATCTCTTTTAAGTTTGTTTTATAAAATGAATTGGCATGTGTTTTTCTTACAAAAAAATCTTGTTCTTGAACATCTAAATCAGCATGAATAGCCCAAAGTTCTTTTTCGGGTACTAAATCATCATCGCAATGTTGAACGAAAAGAATTGGTTTATTTGTTTTTCTGTATGAAGAAATTCTTTTATTTACTTTTGTAAGTAAATTTTGTAAATCAAATAAATGCTCTTCGCTATAACATACTCCATTTTGTAAATCGATAACGATTAAAACATCTGCACAAGTATCCATTATTTTTGCCCCTTTTTTACTTCTTAATATATCAATTAATTCATTACTTGGAAATAGATGGTGCTCTGTCGTTTTTTATGAACTATACGAAAAGTGAAAAATATACTTAACAGCATAAAAAAGAAGATATGATAACTTAATTTCATATCTTCTATTCTCTCTATGCATTTACAGGTTCTTCTACATAAGAAAGGGCATTTTCAAAATCGGATATTAAATCGTCAACATTTTCAAGGCCGACGGATAACCGAAGTAATGAATTAGAAATCCCTCTTTCATCACGAGCTTCTTGTGACAATGCTGCATGTGACATTTTAGCTGGGTAGGAAAGAATCGATTCGACAGCACCTAAACTAACCGCAAAGACAGGTAATTTTACTTTTGATAGAAATTGGCGGAGTGCGTCTTCTGATTGTAAAGTGAAAGATAGGACAGCTCCGGCTGATGTAGCTTGAGATTGTTGAATATTAAATCCAAGATGTGATTGTAAGCCAGGATAATAGACATTTTGAACTTTAGCGTGCTCTTGTAAATAGTGTGCAATTTTATTGGCGTTTGCAGCTGAATGCTCAAGACGTACATGCAATGTTTTTAGACCACGAAGCACGAGAGAACAATCTTGAGGGCCTAAAATAGCGCCGAATGCATTTTGTAAAAATCCAAGTTTTTGAGCGAGTTCGGCATCTTTTACAACCGCTAATCCGGCAGTAACATCACTATGACCAGCAATGAATTTTGTGGCACTATGAAGAACGACATCGGCGCCAAGGTCAAGTGGCTTCTGGAATAGTGGTGTCAAAAATGTATTATCAACAAAAGTAAGGGCGTCAATAGATTTTGCAAGTTTAGAAACAGCACGAATATCTGTCACTTTTAAAAGCGGATTAGAGGGTGTTTCCACATAAAAGAGTTTTGTATTTGGCTTAATGTTTTGCTTTATTTCTTCTAAATTAGTCATATCAACAAATGTATGGGAAACACCGTAACGGGAGAGAACTTCAGTTATAATTCGATAAGTGCCTCCGTATACGTCTTCTGAAATGAGTACGTGATCACCTTGTGAAAGAAGGAGGAATGCAGTAGAAATCGCTGCAATCCCTGATGCGAAGGCAAATCCTTTTGTTCCGCCTTCTAATAAAGCAATGATATCTTCAAGAGCTTCACGAGTTGGATTACCAGATCGGCTATAGTCATATTTTCCGAACGTATCTACATCAAACTGGTGGAATGTTGATGTATTATAGATGGGAACGTTAACAGCTCCTGTTTGCGAGTCATGTTTATATTGGTTGTGCAGTAAGAGTGTATCTATAGAATAACTCATATTCTTACACCTTCTTTTACAAGTTTAATGGCTTGCTGTAAGTCTTGAATTAAATCGTTACTATTTTCAATGCCAACGGAAAATCGCAGAAGACGATTACATACACCGTTTGCTGTTCTGATTTCTTCAGGAATATCAGCGTGTGTTTGCGTTGCTGGATATGTCATTAAACTTTCAACACCACCAAGACTTTCAGCGAATGTAATTAAGGATAAAGATTGTAAGAATGGATTGATCCATGTTTCATCTTTCAGACGAAATGAGATCATGCCGCCTCTTCCAGGATAAAATACATCTGTCACCCCGTCTTCATCATTTAAATAAGCGACAACTGCTTTTGCATTTTCTTCATGTTGTCTCATACGAAGCGCTAACGTTTTCATACCACGAATTAATAGCCATGAGTCAAATGGGCTTAAGACCGCACCAGAGGCATTATGATAATGAGCGATTTCCTCACAAAGTTCCTTACCTTTTGCAACGACAAGTCCGCTTAGGACATCGTTATGTCCTCCTAAATATTTTGTTGCGCTATGAAGTACAATGTCAGCACCTTCTGTTAATGGTTGCTGTATATAAGGTGTGTAGAATGTGTTGTCTACAATAAGAAGTAGTCCGTGTCTTTTCGCTACAGTTGCGACAGCGGCAATATCAGTAACTTGCATTAATGGATTAGTCGGAGTTTCTATGAAAATAGCCTTTGTTTCAATTGTGATAGACTGCTCAATTTGTTTAATAGATTGTGTATTTACGTATCTACATCGAACGTTCCACTTTTTTTCGTGCTCAGAAAATAATCGATAAGTGCCCCCGTATAAATCTTCGGATACAATAAGTTCATCTCCGGAACGGAATAGGGAAAGGACAAGGAGAACAGCTGCCATCCCTGAACTACAGGCATAACCTTGTTCACCGTATTCTAAATCTGCGATTGCCTGTTCTAAAAGGCCGCGAGTTGGATTGCCAGTTCGTGAGTAGTCAAAGCCAGTAGATTTGCCAATTCCTTCATGACGATAAGCAGTTGAGAAATAAACAGGTGGATTAACAGTTCCTGTTGTAGTTTCGCTCCGGTTTCCGATTTGTGCTAGTTTTGTTTCGATAGTTGACATGTGAAAATTCCTCCCTTTTAAATTAACAATTAAGTGAATGTAAAATAAAAAAAGCCTTCTAAGAAGAAGGCTTTCGGTTTGAATAGAGTCTTCTTCTCATCTGTCAAATCTTTCACAATTTGCTGGAATTAGCACCTTATTAACAAATGTTAATGGTTGCTGAGGCGTCGTAGGGCCAGTCCCTCTACCTCTCTAGATAAGAATGTTCGTATGAAATTTTATTATGTTTTTAACTTTACAACAAAAGATAATTGAATTGCAACTTTATTTTAAATAATTTTTATTTTTCCGCAAGTGTCATTGACTTTTGCATTTGTGCGTGCTAAATTTATTAAAAAATTAGCAAACATTGTTAAAAGGGGAACGCATTTCCTTTTAGCTACATAAATAAAATAATAAAGACAACTCTTATTGAGAGCGGTGGAGGGAAAGGCCCTGTGAAACCCGGCAACCTTCAAACGAAATGTTTGAAACGGTGCTAATACCTGCAAAACGAATGTTTTGCATAATAAGAGGAGGAACAATTATGTCCCCCTCTTCAAAGTGAAGAGGGGGTTTTTATATTGATAGAAATGAGGGAGATTTGTGAAATTACTAGATTTATTGTCAAAAGGAATTGTAATAGGTGACGGTGCGGTTGGGACGTTATTACATTCACATGGTTTGCAAAGTAGTTTTGAAGAATTGAATATATCTGATCCAGATTTAATTATATCGATTCATAAGCAATATGTAGCTGCTGGGGCAGATGTGATTCAAACAAATACGTACGGAGCAAATGAAGCAAAATTACGTATGTATGGTTTAGAAAATCAAGTTACTGAAATTAATAGAGCGGCAGTAAAACTGGCGAAAGCATCTGTTACCGACAAAAATGCAATTTTAGGAACAATTGGCGGTATGAAACATATCGGAGCTGTTACGACAACTGATATGGAGCGAGAATTTATGTTGTTGGAACAGGCAAGTGCATTATTAGAAGAACAGGTTGATGGACTGCTATTAGAGACTTTCTATGATGAGTTTGAATTACTTCATGCTGTTCAGGTGTTACGAAAACAAACGAATATTCCAATTGTAGCTCAATTAGCGTTACATGAGGCAGGTACGACTCAAAATGGAAATGATGTAAATGAAATATTAAAACAGCTATTAGATTACGGTGCAAATGTTGTTGGATTGAACTGCCAACTAGGGCCACTTCATATGACGGAAGCTTTTAAAATGATATCGATTCCTCAAAATGGCTACTTGTCAGCATATCCAAATGCAGGTCTTCCAAATTATGTGGAGGGACGTTACGTATATGAAGGAAGTCCGGCTTATTTCGAAGCGATGACACCGAAATTTATTGAGCAAGGTATTCGGTTATTGGGTGGTTGTTGTGGCACGACTCCAGAACATATTGAAAGTATGAAACGTGCTACTCTAAATGTTACGCCTGTAATAGAAAAGGATACGATTCAAAGACCAAAAGTAGTTCATACACATGAGAAACGTTCAAAAGCTCATGTCACTTTAGCAGAGAAAGCAAAAAAACAAACGACAGTAGTAGTGGAATTAGATCCACCGAAAACGTTAGATACGCAGCGGTTTTTTGAAGGCGCAAGAGCATTGAAAAGAGCTGGAGCAGATGCTATTACTCTAGCAGATAATTCATTAGCATCGCCTCGCATCTCGAATATGGCAATGGGAGCATTATTAACGAAGCATGATATTCCAGTATTGACGCATTTAACGTGTAGAGATCATAACGTCATCGGACTACAATCTCATTTACTAGGCCTATCAGCGTTAGGTATGGAAGAAGTGTTAGCTTTAACTGGTGATCCAGCACGTGTTGGTGATTTTCCAGGTGCCACTTCTGTATATGATTTGTCCTCTATTGAGCTCATTAAAATGATTAAAGAAATGAATGATGGGCGCTCTATTTTAGGGAAATCAATAGGTCCAGCAACAAGATTTTCAGTGGGAGGTGCGTTTAACCCGCATGTAAGACATTTAAAAGCAGCGGTTAAGCGAATGGAACGGAAAATAGATGCTGGAGCAGAATATTTCTTAACTCAGCCGATTTACGATGTCGCGTTAATGGAAGAAGTGTATGAAGCGACAAAACATTTGGAACAACCGCTTTTTATTGGGATTATGCCATTAATAAGTAAACGGAATGCAGATTTTCTTCATTTTGAGGTGCCAGGAATTACGCTACCTGAAGAAATAAGGGAGAGAATGGATGGACATGAAACGAAAGAGGCAGCAATTGAGGAAGGAATTCGCATTTCACAAGAACTAATTGATGCGGCGATGAAATATTTTAACGGCATTTATCTTATTACACCATTTCTAAAATATGAAATTACAGAACACCTTGTTAAATATGTGAGAGAAAAGCAAGAAGTGAAAGAAGGTATTAATTGATGAAACGTATAGAAGAAAAATTACAAAATAACATCTTAATATTAGATGGTGCAATGGGGACAATGATCCAGCAAGAGGACTTAACTGCGGAAGATTTCGGAGGAGAAGAGTACGAAGGCTGTAATGAATATTTAGTAGAAACAAGGCCTGATGTCATTTTAAAGATTCATAAAGCTTATATTGAAGCTGGTGCGGATATTATTGAAACAAATACATTTGGGGCGACGAATATTGTATTAAATGATTATGAGTTGTCTCATTTAGATGAGGAACTAAATGAGAAAGCAGCACGTTTAGCAAAGCAAGCTGTTATAGAAAGCGGGAAGGAAGTATATGTTGCGGGAGCAATGGGGCCGACAACGAAAGCGATTAGTGTTACTGGTGGTGTGACGTTTGAAGAATTAATTGAAGCCTATACACGGCAGGCAAGAGGATTATTGAATGGAGAAGTTGATGTATTACTCGTTGAGACGAGTCAAGATATGCGTAATGTGAAGGCAGCTTATATTGGAATTCAAGCAGCTTTTGATGAACTAAATACAATTGTTCCTATTATGATTTCGGGAACGATTGAACCGATGGGAACGACTCTGGCTGGGCAAACAATTGAGGCTTTTTACTTATCGATAGAACATATGAAGCCGTTATCGGTTGGGTTAAACTGTGCGACTGGTCCGGAGTTTATGAGAGACCATATTCGTTCACTATCTGATTTATCGGAGTGTTACATTTCTTGTTATCCAAATGCAGGCCTTCCTGATGAAGATGGACATTATCATGAATCTCCATCTTCTCTCGCCGAAAAAGTGAAGCGATTTGCCGAAGAAGGATGGGTTAATATTATCGGTGGTTGTTGTGGCACAACACCAGAACATATAAAAGCAATGAAATCCGCGTTAGCGTCTCTGAAGCCGCGTGAACACCGTGAACGAGATGGACATGGTGTTAGTGGATTAGAGGCACTACAATATGATGATTCTATGAGGCCGTTATTTGTTGGAGAAAGAACAAACGTTATTGGATCACGTAAATTTAAACGATTAGTAGCAGAAGGGAAATTTGAAGAGGCTGCTGAAGTCGCAAGAGCGCAAGTGAAGAAAAATGCTCATATTATTGATATTTGTATGGCAGACCCGGACCGGGATGAAATAGAAGATATGGAAAATTTCTTGGCAGAAGTTACAAAAGTATTAAAAGTACCAATTATGATTGATTCAACAGATGAAAATGTGATGGAGAGAGCTCTTACTTATATTCAAGGAAAAGCTGTTATCAATTCAATTAATTTAGAAGATGGAGAAGAACGATTTAAAAAAGTGACACCTCTTCTCCAAAAATATGGTGCCGCTATTGTTGTAGGAACAATTGATGAAGAAGGTATGGCAGTAAGTGCGGAAAGAAAACTCGAAATTGCGAAAAGAAGTTATGAATTATTGACGACGAAATATGGTATACGCCCGTCAGATATTATTTTTGATGCACTTGTATTTCCTGTAGGTACAGGTGATGAAGAATATATTGGCTCGGCGGCAGCGACGATAGAAGGAATTCGCCTTATTAAAGAAGCATTACCAGAGTGTTTAACGATTTTAGGTGTAAGTAACATATCATTTGGTTTACCACCAGCTGGACGCGAAGTATTAAATTCCGTCTTTTTATATCATGCAACGAAAGCTGGATTAGATTACGCGATTGTGAATACTGAAAAATTAGAGCGCTATGCGTCAATTACGGAAGAAGAAAAACGTCTTGCAGATGCATTGCTTTTTGAAACGACGCAAGAGACGTTAGAAGAATTTACAAATTTTTATCGCGCGGCAAAAAAGAAAGATGTCGTTATCCAAGAAACATTAACTATTGATGAAAGGCTGGCAAATTACATTGTAGAAGGTACGAAACAAGGGCTACAAGAAGATTTAAGCCTCGCACTTACAGAAGGAAGAAAACCTTTGGATATTATTAATGGCCCACTTATGACAGGAATGGATGAGGTGGGAAGATTATTTAATAATAATGAGCTTATCGTTGCTGAAGTATTGCAAAGTGCTGAAAGTATGAAAGCTGCCGTAAGTTATTTAGAGACATATATGGAATCTAGCGATAGTGCGAAAAAAGGGAAAGTATTATTAGCAACTGTGAAAGGTGACGTACATGATATTGGGAAAAACCTCGTTGAAATTATTTTATCGAATAACGGATATGAGATTATTAATTTAGGAATCAATGTTCGCTCGGATCGAATTGTTCAAGAAGTACAAGAGAAGAAGCCTGACATAATTGGTCTTTCTGGTTTACTAGTAAAGTCAGCTCAACAAATGGTAACGACTGCTGAAGATTTACAAGCGGCAAATATTGATATTCCAATCGTTGTAGGCGGGGCAGCGTTAACGAGAAAGTTTACAGATAATCGTATTTCACCATCATATAAAGGACTCGTATGTTATGCGAGTGATGCGATGACGGGGCTCGATATTATTAATAAGCTACAAAAAGAAGAAGAGCGCGAGAAGATGAAACAAGATAAAAAAGAGCGTCATCTTCATATCGTAAAAAAAGAGGAGAAGAAAGTAGAAATTCCAGCAGTAATTGAGCCATTACCGAAGGCTGAGGTTATGATACCTGATTCAACAAAACGAATTGTATTACGAGATGTTCCAGTTGCGCATCTCGCTCCATTTTTAAATAGACAAATGCTACTTGGGCATCACCTTGGATTAAAAGGAAATGTGAAGAAGCTTTTGCAAGAGGGAGATAAAAGAGCACACGAATTAAATGATTTAATAGACGAATTATTGCAGGAAGGACAATCTTGGTTAAAACCGAAAGCAGTGTATCAGTTTTTCCCAGCGCAAAGCGACGGACAAAATATTGTAATATATGATCCAGAAGATCATACGCGTATGATAGAGCGTTTCACATTCCCAAGACAAGGAAAAGCACCATATCGTACTTTAGGTGATTATTTACGACCAATTGGAGATGAGATGGACTATGTTGCTTTCCTATCTGTTACGGTTGGGGAAGGCATTCGGGACATTGCTGAAGAGTGGAAAGCGAAGGGTGATTATTTACGCAGTCATGCCATTCAATCGTTAGCGCTTGAACTAGCAGAAGGACTCGCTGAAAAAACACATATGCTCATTCGTGATCGCTGGGGCATTCCAGATTCACCAGAACTGACGATGGAAGAACGTTTCCGTACGAAATATAGAGGGATACGCGTGTCCTTCGGTTATCCAGCATGTCCAGAACTTGCAGATCAAGAAAAGCTATTTCGCTTAATTCATCCAGAGGAAATAGGTATTTCATTAACGGAAGGATTTATGATGGAGCCAGAAGCATCTGTAACGGCTATGGTATTTTCTCACCCCGAGGCAAGATATTTTAGTGTATTATAATCTAGAAGGGGGAGACGTATGAAGAAAATAGTCTTTACAGGTGGCGGTTCGGCCGGACATGTAACACCTAATTTAGCCATCATTCCACATTTACAAGAACAGAATTGGGATATTTCTTATATTGGTTCTCATCAAGGAATTGAGAAAACGATTATAGAAAAGGAAGGCATTCCGTACTATAGTATCGCCAGCGGAAAGCTACGCCGTTATTTTGACTTGAAAAATATAAAAGATCCTTTTCTTGTAATGAAGGGTGTTATGGATGCGTATGTAAGGATTCGAAAACTAAAACCAGATGTAATTTTTTCAAAAGGTGGTTTCGTATCTGTACCAGTCGTAATTGGAGGGTGGCTAAATCGCGTACCAGTTTTATTACATGAATCCGATATGACGCCAGGACTAGCAAACAAAATTGCGCTCCGTTTTGCTTCGAAAATATTTGTTACATTTGAAGAAGCTGCGAAACATTTACCGAAAGAAAAAGTAATCTATACAGGATCTCCTGTACGTGAAGAAGTGCTAAGGGGAAATCGTGAAAAAGGTTTAGCGTTTTTAGGTTTTTCACGTAAAAAGCCAGTTATTACAATCATGGGAGGAAGTTTGGGCGCAAAGAAAATTAATGAAGCGGTTCGAGAAGCGTTACCAGAACTTCTGAAAAAGTATCAAATTGTTCATCTTTGCGGAAAAGGTAATCTTGATGAAAGTTTACAAAATAAAGAAGGATATAGACAATTTGAATATGTACATGGAGAACTACCAGACATATTGGCGATAACAGATTTTGTTATTTCACGTGCAGGGTCCAATGCCATTTTTGAGTTTTTAACATTGCAAAAGCCGATGGTTTTAATTCCGCTATCGAAATTTGCAAGTCGTGGAGATCAAATACTAAATGCAGAATCATTTGAAAGACAAGGATATGCCTCGGTATTGTATGAAGAAGATGTGACTGTGAATTCTCTTATAAAGCATGTTGAAGAGTTATCTCATAATAATGAGGCGTATAAAACCGCATTAAAAAAATATAATGGAAAAGAAGCGATTAAAACAATCATTCACCATATTTCAGAGGCATGATGAAACAATCATGTCTCTTTTAGTAGGTTGAAAGATTCCAAGAAACGGTGTTTTTATGTTACAATAAAGTGAAACTTTAATCAGTGGGAGGTTTACCCCCACTGATTATTAGTTGAACCAATCGGGCTTTAACGGGCAGTTAATCCCCCACCTAACTTCTTTGTTTTCGCTGAATGTTGAGGTGGGGGGGCTTACTGCCCTCAAATAGCGGGGTAACAAATGGTTAGTAGGGAAATTCCAAGTAATGAAGCGTGAAAATACGAATGGATTAGGAGTGACTGTGTTGGAGCTAAGTCTCTATGAAAATACTGCACTTATTATATGCTTTGTGTTGTACGTTGGTAGTGTTATTGTTTATATTTCAAGGAAATTTTCGCAAGAAAGAGAGCTTGAAAAATCAGAGATAACAGCTGAACTAGAAATGTTAGCTGATGAAAGTTATAAAAAGCAAAAAATAAAAGAAGATCATGAAGCATCCCATCATTTAAACGCAAATAAGTTTTAAAGATGGGGATTTTTTTTTGGATTCGTTTTTTATTATATTTAGCAAGTAACACTAAAACGGAGTTTCCCGTACATCAAGAAGGAGTGTATATAAATGAATTTTTATATCGCCTCGGGATTCAAAAATAAACACCTTGTACGTTCTATAGCAAATGAACTGAAACATGCAGGTTGGCATCATACATATGATTGGACAAGAAATGAAAGGGCAGTGAATCAAAAGCAATTAAGAGAAATTGGTCTGGCAGAAAAGAATGCTATTCAAGAAGCGGATGTCTTTTTACTTATATTAGATGGCGGAAACGGGAGCCATACAGAGTTTGGAATGGCGATTGCGCTAGAGAAAAAGATATATGTATATCATGAAAGAAACCCGCTTCAAACAACGTTCTATCACTTGCCAGAAATAAATATTTTTGAAGGAGATGCAGCTGGATTTGCATCTTATGTTATGAATCATGTGAAATAATAGTAACTACCTAAAAGGTTATAAAAGTGATCTTTTGGGTACAGTGATGATAAGAACCGTATATAAAGGAGTATATAATATGAAATTAGAAAATGGTTGGGAAACGAGTTTTTTAGAAGTTGTACAAAACAGTGAATTTAAGAAAGATGCAATTCTTAGTCAATTGCTTTTTGCGGATGGTGAAGAAGTAGAAGAGCTTGTTGATGATTACGGTTATGAAGAGATTATTGAACGCGAACATGATGATGAGTTAGCAGAAGTTTTAGGTGAAGAACTTTTCGATGAGATGGAACGACACGTATTCTTATCTTCAAAGCCAGAAAAAAAACTTATTTCATTCGTAAATGGATTAGGTTTTCATGTGTTAGATTGGATCGTTCTTCTTGAAACAGAATTTGGCATTGATAGTGCACACTTTACGTCGGACGCTGTGAAAATGTTAGAGAAACGCTTTAGACAATTTCCATACATAGAAGAGAAGACAGTTTTTGATATGACATTTGGAGAAGCAATAGATGCATTAGAATCTGTGACAGGATTACAACTGAAAGAAAAGATGAACGTATAATGTAAAAAAAGAACGTGAGGCTATCACGTTCTTTTTTTACATTATAATAATTTTGTCATTTAGTTTTGTTTGTCCGCTAAGAAGAGCGTTTAAATATTCCACTTTTCTTATACAGGCTTGTATATGTCTTTCAACCTCTTGTAACTCTGCTTGGTGATGCGTTTCAATCGGATGAATTTGTACGTTGAATTTTTCAAATTGACTACTATATGTTATTTCTGCATAGCCGCTCATAATATCGGTTTCGTTATGAAATAAAAATTGCTTCGTTTTGTCACAGAATGATACATCCTGAAAGCCATATACTTTTAATGCTTCAATTACTTTTTTAATCATTTTTGTATTCATTTTTTAACCCTCTTTACGAAGTTCTACTTTTATATTATAACATAAAAAATTACATAGAAAGCGCTTCCAAGTGTATTTTATTATAAACTTTACGTTTCAATCACAAAAATGAAACAAAGAAAAAATAATTGTAAAGAAGGAAGGACTCTTTTATTGTTTCGTCATATATATAGAGAAATAGTGCAATGAAAGGAAATTTTCCGAGGTGGAGATCGTATTTCCAATTTGAGCGCAGTAAAAGAGGTGAAAATCTTGAACTTTGATATTGTAGGACAAAAAGCATATATAAAAGATGGACCGCATCGGAACCGAATTGGAATTGTAAAGAACAGCGAGACAAAATTAGAATCGCAGTTTGCTATTGTAATTGGAGAACAAATCATTGATGTAGAGCTAAAGGATATCGTGCTAGTTGGAGTAGATGTAGGACAATTTCATAAATGGTGCGAACAAAATGGTTATTTGTGAGAAGGACGGGCTGTGAGATAATGAAATATATTTGAGAAAAGAGAATATGTTATTGTATTCTCTTTTTCTATGTGTAAGGGGATGAAGATGAAGTATAAAGAACAAGATTATACATAGTGTTTGAGACAATATGTTATGCCTTGTGTTTAAAAGATAAAGAAGATGGAAAGAAATGAAAAAGGACGCTAACATTTTTGTTAGCGCCCTTTTTTTATTATGAAGCAATTTCACCAGTTTTTGTATCATCTTGATTGTACGTATCTTGATCTAATTCACCAAGCCATTTACTAGAAATAAGACCTGCTGTCATAGAACCACTTACGTTAAGAGCTGTACGACCCATATCGATTAATGGTTCAACTGAGATAACAAGAGCGACAATGCCGATTGGTAAGTTCATTGTAGATAGTACGATTAACGCTGCGAATGTTGCACCACCACCAACACCGGCAACACCAAATGAGCTAATTGCAACGACAGCGATTAAAGTTAAAATAAATTGTGGTTGTAATGGATCAATTCCTACAGTTGGAGCGACCATCATTGCAAGCATTGCTGGATAAATACCTGCGCAACCGTTTTGTCCGATAGATACTCCAAATGATGCTGCGAAGTTTGCAATTCCTTCAGAAATACCAAGTTTTTCTTTTTGTGCTTCAATATTTAATGGCATTGCACCAGCGCTAGAGCGAGATGTGAATGCGAATGTTAATACAGGGAACACCTTTTTCAAATATTGAATTGGATTTAAACCAGATAGAGCAATTAATAATAAGTGAATAACGAACATTACGATAAGTGCCACGTAAGACGCTAACACGAAGTTACCGAGTTTTAAAATAGCATTTATATCGCTACCAGCAACTGTTTTTGCCATAAGAGCTAATACGCCGTATGGAGTAAGACGTAAAATTAATGTTACCATACGCATTACGATTGCATATACAGCATCAAGCATCTTCTTAAATAGTTCTGCTTGTTCTGGATATTTTCGTTTTACACCTATAAAGGCTATACCGATAAATGCTGCAAATATTACAACAGAAATTGTTGATGTTGGACGAGCGCCTGTTAAATCAAGAAACGGATTTGTAGGTAACAGCTCTAATAATTTATCTGGAATTGTAGTTTTCTCAATAGAAGTAAATCTTTCTTCAACTAACTTCAGACGAGCAGATTCTGCATCACCTTGTTGCAGGCCTGTTGCAGATACATCAAATCCTGCACTTGCAGCGATACCGACAGCTGCAGCGATTCCTGTAGTAAGAATTAAAATTCCGATAATAAGACCACTGATTTTACCAAGGTTTTTCGTTAACTGTAATTTTGTAAATGCTGAAATAATAGATACTAAAATAAGTGGCATAACGATCATTTGAAGTAATTTCACATAACCGTTACCGATTAAGCCAAACCAAGTATTTGATTCAATAATTACTTTAGAAGTTGGCTCATAAATAAATTGTAATATAAGACCGAATATAATTCCGACTCCTAAAGCAGTAAATACACGTTTATTAAAAGATACATGCTTACGTTGCATATAATATAATACGCCAACTAAGATGATCATGACTGCAACGTTAATTCCGACAAGCAGTGTATTCATGTTGATTCCCCCTAATTCCAATCTGTTATATAGAATATAAGGTAATAAAACATATAAGTCAACTAGGAAATTGCGGAATTAAAAAAAGATGGCAAAATGCCATCTTTAATGCCCAGCTCCAGGGACAAGTAAAAACGTCGTGTAGTATGTAAATCCTATGAAGAAAACAGTTAAATATGCCCCGAATACGTATATATACATACGCTCTGTTAATTTTAAATAGCTTAAAAGTACGAAGAATCCTGTTTGTCCTAAAAATAGTAGTGCGGTCGAGTGCATATCCCCTACGTAAAACATAACCGAGAAAATTCCAGTCCAAAAGCCGAGAACGCGAAACATGCGCTCCATGCCATCTCCCTCCTTTTCTAAAAAAAGTAAACCTCTCCTCATTATAGTTTATTTTTCTTACTATTGTAAATATTCGTTCATACAAAAAGAAGCCATTTATAAATGGCTTCTTTTTATACGGAAAATTAAATTGTTAGTTTATAATTACAAGATTTACATCCATCTAGTAGACTATCATTTCGTGTTAATTCCGTGTTAGGGAATAGGATTTCAAAAATCCCTTTCATCATATCTCCGTGCATATTGCAAATTTCAGTTGGGTGATGAACAGCAACTTCTTTAAATGGACAATTGTGTACATCATAGAAAATTTTTGTTCCGTCTGCACTTAATTCAAATGCTGGTGATAAGCCAGCTGTCGAAAAGGCTTCTTTTGCAATTTGAATTTTTTGCTCTACTGTTAAAGCATCTTCACTCACATGTAAACGCTGCATATGTTGTTGCATTAATTCAGCCCCAAATTGTTTTCCTGTTTCGTATAGCGCTTTTTCACCAGCAGCGCCAAGGCTAAGTAAAGAATTAAATGCTATTCTTGCTAACAATTGATAATCACGGAATGGAAATTGCAATTGGATAACATCTTCAGATAATACATATAATCTGCTTGGTCTTCCGCCTTTTCCAGTTTTCTTTGTTTCCGATTTCAGCATATGAACATCTTCTAATTTAGATAAATGCAAACGTGCTACGTTTGGATGAATGTCAAACTCATCTGCAATTTCTTGTACAGTTACGTAACTATGTTTTTGAGAAATATATTTATAAATGTAATAACGAGTTGGGTCAGCTAAAACACCTGTAATTTTTAAAGCTTGTTCCATGAGGATCTCCACCTTTATCACTTTATCCAAGATAATAACATTATAATACAGATAAACTTCCATATAGGTAATTTCAGACAATAATTCGGAAATTGTTCATAATTTCACAAACATATTTTGCCTTTTCCCTCTGGTGAAAATACAAAAGTTCCAATTTTTCTTATGTGTTTTTTCGTGCTATATACATAGTGGGGAGGGAAAAATGATGAATGGAATTGAAAGTTTTGCGAATATGATTTTGAAAGAAGCATGTAGGGTACAAGCATCGGATTTACATATTGTACCCCGGCAGAAGGATGTAGTGGTTCAACTGCGTATAGGGAAAGATTTAATGACGAAACAATACATTGAAAAGGAATTTGGAGAAAAACTTGTTTCACACTTTAAATTTTTAGCATCCATGGATATAGGGGAGAGGCGGAAGCCGCAAAATGGTTCACTGTATTTACAAATGGATGGACAAGAAGTGTATTTACGCCTTTCCACGCTTCCAACCGTATACCAAGAAAGTCTCGTTATTCGCCTTCATTTACAAGCATCTATTCAGCCGTTATCTCATCTTTCATTATTTCCAAGTACAGCGAAAAAACTACTCTCTTTTTTACAGTATTCACATGGGTTACTCGTATTTACTGGACCGACAGGTTCTGGAAAGACAACAACAATGTATGCATTATTAGAGGTAATTAGAAAAAAGAAAACACGTCGCATCGTTACACTGGAAGATCCAGTTGAAAAAAGAAAGGAAGATGTATTACAAATTCAAATAAATGAAAAAGCAGGTATCACATATGAGGCGGGACTGAAGGCTATTTTACGTCATGATCCCGATATTATTTTAGTCGGTGAAATTCGTGATGAAGAAACAGCGAAAATAGCTATAAGAGCAAGTTTGACTGGACATTTAGTAATGACGACACTTCATACTAAGGATGCGAAAGGGGCGATACTCCGATTTATGGATTTTGGCATAACGAGGCAAGAGATTGAACAATCTTTATTGGCTATAGCTGCACAGCGACTTGTCGAATTGAAGTGTCCGTTTTGCAAAAGAAAGTGCTCAACTTTATGTAAATCAATGAGGCAGGTAAGACAAGCGAGTATTTATGAGTTGTTATATGAATATGAGTTAAAACAAGCGATTAAAGAAGCAAACGGGGAATGTGTCACATACAAGCATGAAACATTAGAATCTTCGATACGAAAAGGATACGCTTTAGGATTTATAGAAGAGGATGTTTATGTTTAAGAAAATATGGAGTTTAAGTGATCAAGTGGTATTACTGAAACGATTAGGAGAACTGTTAGAAAAAGGATACTCCCTTTTACAGGCATTAGAATTTTTACGGTTTCAATTACCTTTAGAAAAGAAAGTACAATTGCAGCGCATGATTGATGGATTAAAAGATGGAAAAAGTCTACACGATTCTTTTCATCAATTAATGTTTCATCAGGAGATGTTAAGCTACTTATTTTATGCCGAGCAACATGGTGATATTTCTTTTGCGTTGCAACAAGGGAGCGCACTTCTTTATAAAAAGGTTAAGTATAGGAAAGATATGATGAAAATAATGCAGTATCCTATGTTTTTGGCGTTCTTTTTAATAATCATGATTTTTGTTTTTAACCGCATTTTATTACCGCAGGTTGACATGGTATATAGTTCGTTTGGTTCTACAGCACCGTTACTTACAGAACAAATACTAAGTACAATTAAGCTACTACCCTACCTGATGTTTAGTACTATTTTTATCTTTATGATTGGATGTAGTTTATATATGTTTTACTTTCGGAAACTCCCACATATGCAACAGGTAAAAATTATGCTTCGTATTCCCCTCATAAAAACATTTCTTATTATAAAGCATTCGCATTATTTCGCCACTCAATTGAGCGGTTTATTACACGGCGGACTATCAGTACTTGAGGCTCTAACAATAATGATGGAGCAAAAATATCATCCGTTCTTTCAATATGAAGCGGGACGAATTGAACGCCAATTAATTGCGGGAGAACCGTTGCAATCTATTATTGCTAAAAGTGGATATTATGAGAAAGAACTTTCTTATATTATTACGCATGGACAAGCAAACGGTAATTTGGCGATTGAATTAGGTGACTATAGCGATCTTATTATGGAAAAGATGGAACAAAAAATTAAGCGTATGTTAGTGATCATTCAACCGATTTTATTTACGTGTATTGGAGGGATAGTTGTTCTTATGTATTTAGCGATGATTATGCCAATGTTTCAAATGATGAATTCTATTTAGGAGGTATTTTCATGCAGAATGAGGAGGGGTTTACCCTTTTAGAAATGTTATTAGTTATGGTCGTCATAACTGTATTATTACTATTAATTATTCCAAATGTAGTTACACAGCGTTCATCCGTCGAAGGAAAAGGATGTAAAGCCTATGTAAAATCTATAGAAGCGCAAATACAAGTATACCAATTGCAACATAATAAAATTCCCTCGCTAAAAGAGCTAAGTGATGAAAAATATATTACATCTGATAAGTGTCCGAATGGTGAATCCATTCATATTTCAAATGATGGCACAGTATCAAGTGGGAAACTGTGAAACAACAAGGTTTTACTCTTTTAGAAATGCTACTCGTTCTATTTGCAATTTCTATACTAAGTATGGTCACGTATTTTAACGTACATTCATTATATGAAAAACAAAAAATTGAACAATTTTTGAGACAGTTTTCAAATGATATTTTGTATATGCAACAATTAGCGATAAACCGTCAAAAACATTATACATTACGATGGCATAAAGATAGGCATATGTATTATATAGGGGATTCGAGTACGAATCTTTCTATCATTAAAAGAGAATATGATAGCGATGTACAAATTGATTTGAATACTTTTCCTAATCCAATGACATATAATCCGAGTGGAAATATTAATAGAGGTGGAACAATTTTACTCTCGTATCGAAGTTATAAATATGAGGTTGTATTTCAGCTTGGAAGAGGGAGATTTACGTATCGTGAAATGTCAAAAAGGGTCAGTGATGGCTGAAATGCTTGTAGCATTAAGTATATTAATGATGGCGGTATCTTTACTACTTCCGCAAACAGTATTGATTATGCAAGAACGAAAAAACATACAAATTCGTTATAAGGCATTTGTATTATTAAAAAGAGAAGCAGCTTTATATATGTATGAGAATGAGACAAAGCAACAGAAAGAAAAAGTCATAAACGGAAATGTATATTACACATATTGGGGAGGAAATGAAGTTTGTGCTATGTGGAAAGATGTGAAAGGAAGAATGATGGAACAATGCTTTTATGCAGGAGAAAAAATAAATTAGAAGTTGGATTTACATTAATAGAAATGATCGTATGTTTTTTTCTGTTATCACTGTTCTTTTTACTCTTGCCACGTTTACATTTTATTGGAATAGAAAACAACCAATCAAAAGGATTAAATAATTGGGAATGGGATGTGTTTTTAGGACAAGTACAGTTAGAGTTTCGTGAAGTATCATTTGTAGAAAAAATAGTCCCTGAGAATAAAGGTAGTCTTTTGCGCTTTCGCCTTCGCACTGGAGATGAAGTGACGTATGAAAAATTGAATAATCATCTTATAAGAAAAGTGAATATGCGCGGAAGAGAAGTTATATTACAAAATGTTGAAATGGTTTCGTATGAAGTAACACCTCATTTGCTCTTTATAAATGTGAAAGATAGGAGCGGGAAAATATATGAAGGTGTAGCTGTAAGGTATAGTGGTATGGAAATAAATGTATGAGGAAACAAGGTGGATTTACGATGCCAGGAACAATCATTTTTCTTGTATTATTAACTTCGTTCTTTGTATACGAAACAAATATGTTGCTTATAGATAAAAAATTTTATATTGAAATAGAGCAAAAGTTTGTACTGGAGGAACTACTAAATCGATCTATTACAAATATAAAACAGGACTTACAGCAAAAAGAAAAGGAAGATACTTTTTTCTTTCAATATGAAAAGGGCGAAGCAAGTGGAAATTATGTCTTTGAAAACGATGTTATTCTCGTTTCGTTGCAGTGCAAAATAAAACAAGAAGTTTTTTATAAAGTAAGCTTTCGGTATAGAAAAAAGGATGAGAAAATATTCGATTGGATAGAAGGATAGTATGTAAAATATATGGATAAAAAACCATGATTTCTCATTTGAAAATAGGCTATTTTTTTAAGAAAATGGATAAATAAAACGATTAAAAGTTTAAATTTTCTCAAAAAAGAGAAAGGTAGAAAGAATATGATATATTCATGCTATCCAAACATATTTTTTAGGGAGAATAGGGAAATGACAAATAACAATCAAATAGGTGAAAATAAGGAACAAACTATTTTTGATCATAAAGGAAATGCAATTATGACAGAAGATAGGGAAATACAAATTATTTCAAAATTCGAAGAACCTCTTATTGTCGTGTTAGGAAATGTATTAAGTGATGAAGAGTGTGAAGAATTAATCGAATTGTCTAAAAATAAGTTAGCACGTTCTAAAGTTGGTTCATCACGTGATGTAAATGATATTCGAACAAGTAGTGGTGCATTTTTGGATGATAATGAACTTACTGTGAAGATTGAAAAACGAATTTCATCTATCATGAATGTTCCTGCGTCGCATGGAGAAGGATTACACATTTTAAATTATGAAGTGGATCAACAATATAAAGCGCACTATGATTATTTTGCAGAACATAGTAGATCAGCTGCTAATAATCGTATCAGTACGCTTGTAATGTATTTAAATGATGTAGAAGAGGGCGGAGAAACGTTCTTTCCGAAATTAAATCTTTCTGTGAACCCTAGAAAGGGAATGGCAGTATACTTTGAGTATTTCTATCAAGACCAATCACTAAATGAGCTTACGTTACACGGAGGGGCACCTGTAACGAAAGGTGAGAAGTGGATTGCAACGCAGTGGGTGAGAAGAGGTACTTATAAGTAAAAGTGTGTATGTGACGTTTTGTTCTTCATTGCATAATGAGAACAAAACGTTTTTTTATTAATTAATGTAATCTTTCGTTATAATAACAAATAATAACGGATGATTGAGAGGAACGAACATGAAATCTATATACATAACCGGTTATATGGGAGCTGGGAAAACAACAATTGGAAAGGCATTAAGTAAAGAACTTCATATGGATGTTGTCGATACAGACCAAAAAATTGAAGAGAAGCAAGAGAAGGAGATCCGTGAAATTTTTGCCGAGGAAGGCGAAATGGCTTTTCGAGAATATGAAAGTGAAATGTTACGTTCACTCCCCAGTTGTAATGTCATTATTACAACTGGCGGCGGAATCATTGAGCGAGAGGAAAACCGAAAGTGGATGAAGGAGAATGGAACTGTCGTGTATTTATATTGTGATCCACATCTAATTGCAGAAAGGCTTCGTGAAGATACGACACGTCCACTATTTCAGAAGAAAGATATAGAGGCATTTGTGACGAAATTTGAATCGCGCCGAGCTTATTATGAAGAGGCTCATATTCATATCGATACGACGAATAAGTCTGTAAAGCAAATTATGAATGAATTGAAAGAAAAGATTAATGCATAAAAAAGTGGACATACTAATCAAGTAGAGGTGATGATAATATGTCTACTAATGATTATGTTCGCTTTGTGACACAGCAGTTTGTGTCATATATGGATGCTCCAAAAGAAGATCGTAAACAAAAGAAAGAACAACGCCGTGCTGAAAAAGAGCCATTTATGAATAAGTGGTTTGGTGTTATGCCGCTTAGTGCTGCTTTGTTTTATCGAAATGTAAAAAATAAAAGAAAAAAATCAAGTTAACGATTTCGTAATATGTCTAGCAAAATGAAAATCCCCTAGTAGTATGATACTACTAGGGGATTTTCATTTACTGCACAGATTCTTTTTCCTCTGTAACGCTATGTATTTTATTGTTTACCCAGACAAATCCAATTCCGATACAAATGGAAATGCCCCACCCAACAGCGGTCATAATCGCCCTCATTTCACCATAGCCATCTACACCGAAAACAGAGATGAAATAAATTTTTAAGAAGCTTTTTAATATGAATTGTAGCCCGAAAAATAGCGTTAAATATTGTAGTGCTGGATAGATACGACTATCACGATACAGCTCACGACTTTTATCACGGTCATGGCCTTGCAATGCGGCAATATCTGCTGCGAAATATAACATAAGTGGTTTTTTTATAAAAATTGTACATGTGACGATAACGCCGAGTACGATGTGATAATACGCATCGTTCCACAACATTCGTTCGGCTGATCCAGATAATAAATCTACCGTTGTATTAGAAATGAGTGTAATTAAAATAAAGAACCCTGTCACGTTAAACTGTTTTTCTTTTTTAAAGGTATACAGTGTATAAATAATCCCCGGAACAGAGGAAAGTAACATCGCGTAATAAGGGTCGATATAAGGTTTTGCGAATTTCCAAATGAGGAATGGGATTACGAGATAAAACACAAGATCCAATATAGCTTTTTTATTTTGATTCATACATGGCCTCCTTAAGTCATACATATATTTTATAATATAATTTCTGAAAATTATATAAGGTTTAGTGGGAAAAGCAAAAGTATATTCATATTTGAGGTATTGGTAGATTAAAAAATTGCCCCTAGCGTAGTAAGTTTTTTTAGTATATAATAAAGGAAACGCTTTCATTTTTTGGTTTGTTCACAAAATGGACGGAAAATCACATAGTTACTGTCGATATGTTGCTTTATAATGAAACTAATTAAATATACATGCATACAATATTGTGAAATAAATAACATAAATAATCTATATAAATGTAAACGTTATCAAAATAGAGAGGTGGAAACAATGAGTAAATTTTTCTTCAATCATAATCCAGCAACAGTAGAGGATGGAAGGCTTGTTAAGTATGCTGAAATTATTTATGGAGAAGGTGGCCGTTCTGTATTAGAAAATTTAATGGTGAAGGCATCTATCAGATTGCGTGATCGTTATCCGAATAAATCTGACGAACAGATCTCGAACCTCGTAAATAAAGGCATCCATGATATGTTTCGAAAATATGTGAGTGAGTAAGAGTAGCCGATGGCTACTCTTATTTTTTTTGCATAAGGATGGTGCCTCTAGCTGAAAATAAGGGTGTATTTTGAAAGATATAAAAGGAGTGAAACAGATGAGCAATGGAATTGGCCGTTCAAAAGAAAATCTTCCAACTGATGCAAATCATGTGAGTGCAAAGGATCGTGCGTATCAAAAACGTATGGCAAAGCAAAAACAACAAGAGCGTAATGGCGATAGAGGATAACGCAAAGTAAAGCTCCTTCTAAAACAGAAGGAGCTTTTTAAGATAGAAAATGATTCGCGGTAACATAAAAAAGTCCACCGTTAATAATTTGCACTGTAATGCGGGGTTCATACTGTTCTTGCAGTGCTTGTTTTTCAATTTCATAGCTTTCAGGAAGTTCATCACTTTCTTCATAAAAACGATTTAAAAGGTCCAAATCGTGATTCCAGCGCACCCTTGCTTCTTTCGCCCACGTATGGTCATCTTCTGCAATAATGCTTTTTAAAGCATCCTCTATGCGTTGTAAACCGCTTTGCGGTTTAATGATAGGCGAGAGCGTAAAACAAAAGTCAGGTATTTTCGGTGTGAGTTTAATTTTAGCTAATGTTTCATGAAAGTTTGCAATCATTGTGCCAGAAATAAGATGAATTCCAATGGAGTGGAGGATATCTTTTTTTCGATCACATTGATAGGAAACTTTAATATTTACACCGAGCCACGGATGGAGCGGTGTATGTGTCGCCCCGCTATGCCGTACTTCCTCATATAAACGTATGTAAGACCCTAATTCTTTTGTCGTTTGAAAAATTTGATGAAGACGTGGTGAACCGTAGTGAATAAGCTCGCCATCGTTTTCTTCATTTTCTGGATTTGTAATAAGGGTAAGGCGCATCGGATTCGGTACGCCTCCTGTTTTCTCAAGATAGTGCCAATAAAAAGGGCGGTTCATTAATAATTTATCCATCTCAATTGTTAACTGCACGTCTAATAATTGAGGAGAACGCTCTAAAATTTCGCAGTTATTCGCCTCGAAAAAATTGTATAAGTAATTATGAATTTCATGTTGCTGCATAGCCTTGCACCTCAGCTTCATTTCGTTTCGCGAAGTCGATAATAGATGTTAAGTTTTCCATCTTAATTCGGATTTCTCCTTCGCTTTTTGATTGCGCAAATATTTCTTGAATGTGCGCGTCGATGTTTTTCATATTAATTCTCGTTAAAATTTCATCGAGTTCACCGATAACACGCTCGAATAAATTGATTTTTTCATATAACAGTTTCAAAATATGTTCTTCAACAGTGTGTTTTGTAGCTAAGTTATAAATATGAACATCATTCTTTTGACCAAGACGGTGAATACGTCCGATTCTTTGTTCAAGGCGCATTGGGTTCCATGGTAAGTCGTAATTGATCATATGGCTACAAAACTGTAAGTTAATCCCTTCACCACCAGCTTCAGTTGCAATTAACACTTGCGCACGGTTTTGGAAAAGTTCCTTCATCCAATCTTTCTTCCCGCGTTTAAACCCACCGCGGAATGGTACGGAAGAAATACCGTGTTGTTGTAAAAACCATTGTAAGTACATTTGTGACGCTCTATATTCCGTGAAGATGATGACTTTATCGTCAATTTCTTTTATAAGCTCTAGAGCTTTATTCGCTTTTGAGTTAAAAGGAATATGATTAATTTTGTCCATTAGCACATCAATATGCGGGTCTTTTATGTAATGTTCATTTTCCTTCTGTCGTTTTTCTACATGTTTTTTTAATGAATAGTAAACAGCCTCACGACTACTGCACGCTTCCCGTTTTAAAGTTAACGATGAGAAAGCGGATGTGAAGGCATCTTGTCCTCTCCAATTTTCAATATCATTATATAAAGCTTGCTCTTCTTCATTAAACTCAACAAAAATTGTACGTACATGTCTCTTTGGCCAATCAATTCCGGTATTATGACGCCGATTTCGGACCATTACTTTGTTAATAAGAGCTTTTAAATCTTCATCAGATTCGGCAGAACGATTTTTTGAAGCGTAATATTCTTCAAAGTTGGATTGATTGCCTAAATGTCCTGGTTTTAATAAAGAAACGAGGTTGAAAATTTCATCAATCTTATTTTGAACAGGAGTAGCAGTTAATAATAAACAAAATTTCTTTTTTAAACGTTGTGCAAATTCATAGTTTTTTGTTTTATTATTTTTAAGTTTATGTGCTTCATCGATAATAATAAGGTCATATTCTAAGTTCAAAACGATATCACGATGCGGTGAACGTTTTGCAGTATCAATGGATGATACAATCACATCGGCTTGTTCCCATGAATAGCTTTTCTTTTGGGCTACAGCTGGAATGAAAAACTTTGTATTTAGTTCGTATGCCCATTGTGATACGAGAGAGGCCGGGACGAGTATAAGTACTTTTTTCACAAGGCCACGGACCATATATTCTTTTAAAATAAGTCCAGCTTCAATCGTTTTCCCAAGTCCTACTTCATCTGCTAGAATCGCTTTGCCATTCATTTGTTCAATGACATTTTGAGCCACTTCTAATTGATGAGGAAGCGGTGTGAAATGAGATAAATGTTTCGGTGCTTGTAGTCCATCGAAAGTAGGAACAAGTAACGATTTTTCTGTTTCATAAGCTAAATGGTATAAATCCCAGTTTGTCCAAGGGCCATCTTCGTCAATTCTATTTAAAAAATTGTTTTGCCACGTCCGATCTACGGAAATATCGACATTCATTATGACTCTCCCACCTTTTATAAACTAAAGTAATTATGAAAAAATCTTTATTATATAAGCCTTGTAACAAGGCGCTATTACACATACTAAAAGTTAAAGAATAGGCAAAGATAAAGGGCTGAATTTTGAAAGTTGTATTTAATAGGATTAAGAATAAAAAATTCTAAATTATTTTTTATGCTAGAATATTGATGAAATATAGCGAATAATGTTAGGATAATGGTGTGAAATGTATGGAATCTTTCGTATTTTATCCAAGAAAGTGATTTTTTATTTACGCTTTCATAAAAAAATGTAATGAGATTCCGTATATCCTATCTTTTCAGAGTGAAAATGTTTAGATAAGGGAAACAACTTTTATTGATTTGTCAGAGCATAAGGGGGAGAGAGCATGATTACATTACAACGTACACCGTTATTTGATGTATACGCGAAGTATGGTGGGAAAACAATCGACTTCGGTGGTTGGGAGTTACCAGTTCAATTTTCAAGCATTAAAGAAGAACATGAAGCTGTACGTACAGCGGCAGGTTTGTTCGATGTGTCTCATATGGGAGAAGTTGAGGTAAAAGGTGTAGATAGTTTAGCATTTTTACAACGTGTTGTTACAAATGACGTATCTACCTTAAAGGTAGGAGGCGCACAATATACAGCTATGTGCTATGAAAATGGTGGTACAGTAGATGATTTATTAATCTACAAACGTGGTGAAGAAGACTATTTATTAGTAATCAATGCATCAAATATCGAGAAAGATTACGAATGGTTAGCTAGCCATGTAATTGGCGATGCGACAGTAGTCAATGTTTCTAGTGAAGTTGCACAGCTTGCAATCCAAGGACCAAAAGCAGAAGGCATTTTACAAAAAGTTGTGTCAGAAGATTTGAAAGAAATTAAGTTCTTTAAATTTAAAAACGATATTCTTGTAGATGGAATTCCAGCACTTGTATCTCGTACAGGTTACACAGGTGAAGATGGATTTGAAATTTACTGTAAGAGTGAAGATGCTGCAAAACTTTGGGAGAAACTTCTTGAAGTTGGAGCAGAAGAAGGCTTAAAAGCATGTGGTTTAGGTGCTCGTGATACACTTCGCTTCGAAGCAACATTACCACTTTATGGTCAAGAATTATCAAAAGATATTACACCGATTGAAGCTGGAATTGGCTTTGCGGTAAAACCAAATAAAGAAGCAGACTTCTTTGGAAAAGAAACGTTAAAAGAACAAAAAGAAAACGGGGCGCCTCGCAAATTAGTCGGCATCGAAGTAATCGAACGTGGAATTCCTCGTACGCATTACCCTGTATTTATTGGAGAAGAAAAAATCGGGGAAGTAACGAGTGGTACACAATCTCCAACGTTAAAGAAAAGCATTGGTTTAGCACTAATTGATGTAAAATACGCAGCAGTTGATACAGAAGTAGAAATTGAAATTCGTAATAAACGCGTCAAAGCAGTAGTTGTTCCAACACCATTTTATAAACGTTCAAAGTAACGGGGAGAGGGGTAGATTTCATGTTGCATCGTTATCTTCCAATGACAGAAGAAGACAAAAAAGAAATGTTACAAACGATCGGCGTTCAAACGATCGATGAGTTATTCTCTGATATTCCAGAGAGTGTTCGTTTTAAAGGGGATTTAAAAATTAAAGAAGCAAAATCAGAGCCAGAGCTTTTAAAAGAGTTATCTCAAATGGCTAGTAAAAATGCTAACTTAAAAGAATATGCTTCTTTCTTAGGAGCAGGCGTATACGATCATTATGCTCCAGTAATTGTAGATCATGTTATTTCTCGCTCAGAATTTTATACAGCTTACACGCCATACCAACCAGAAATTTCACAAGGGGAATTACAAGCAATCTTTGAATTCCAAACAATGATTTGTGAATTAACAGGAATGGATGTAGCAAACTCTTCTATGTACGACGGAGGTACAGCTTTAGCTGAAGCGGCAATGCTAGCGGCTGGCCATACTCGCAAAAAGAAAATTCTTGTATCTAGTGCAGTGCACCCGGAATCAAGAGCAGTACTTGAAACGTATGCAAAAGGTCAACATCTTGAAGTTGTTGAAATTAATCATAAAGATGGTGTAACAGATTTAGACGTATTACAAAGTGAAGTAGATGATACAGTTGCTTGTGTAATCGTTCAATATCCAAACTTCTTCGGACAAGTTGAAAAATTAGCTGATATTGAAAAAATCGTTCATCAACAAAAATCATTATTTATCGTTTCTTCAAATCCATTATCATTAGGCGCACTAACACCACCAGGAAAATTTGGTGCTGATGTTGTAATCGGTGATGCACAACCATTTGGTATCCCAACGCAGTTTGGTGGACCACACTGTGGTTACTTTGCAACAACGAAAGCATTTATGCGTAAAATTCCAGGACGTCTTGTTGGACAAACTGTAGATTCAGATGGTAAACGTGGGTTTGTATTAACGTTACAAGCACGTGAACAGCATATTCGTCGTGATAAAGCGACATCTAATATTTGTTCAAACCAAGCGTTAAATGCATTAGCAGCTTCTGTTGCAATGACAGCGCTTGGAAAACAAGGTGTGAAAGAAATGGCACGTCAAAACATTTCTAAAGCACAATACGCAAAACGTCAATTCGAAGCGAAAGGCTTCACAGTAACATTTGCTGGACCTTTCTTCAATGAGTTCGTTGTAGATTGCAAACGTCCAGTAAAAGAAGTAAACGACGCATTACTACAAAAGAATATTATCGGTGGTTACGATCTAGGTCGTGACTATAAAGAATTTGATAATCATATGCTTTTAGCAGTAACTGAGCTTCGAACAAAAGAGGAAATTGACACACTTGTAAATGAAATGGGGGCTATCCAATGAAGAACCAAGACCAAGCACTTATTTTTGAAGTGACTAAAGAAGGACGCGTAGGATATAGCTTACCCAAATTAGATGTAGAAGAAGTGAAACTAGAAGATGTGTTTGAGAGCGATTATATTCGAGTAGAAGATGCAGAGCTACCAGAAGTATCAGAACTTGACATTATGCGCCACTATACAGCACTTTCAAACCGTAACCACGGCGTTGATTCTGGATTCTATCCACTTGGATCTTGTACGATGAAATATAATCCGAAAATTAATGAGAGTGTAGCTCGTTTCGCAGGATTTGCAAATATTCATCCACTTCAAGATGAAAAGACAGTACAAGGTGCAATGGAATTAATGTACGACTTACAAGAGCATTTAATCGAAATTACAGGTATGGATACTGTTACTTTACAACCAGCAGCTGGTGCACACGGAGAATGGACAGGCTTAATGTTAATTCGTGCATACCATGAAGCAAATGGTGACTTTAACCGTACGAAAGTAATTGTGCCTGACTCTGCTCACGGAACGAATCCAGCATCTGCAACTGTAGCTGGTTTTGAAACAATTACAGTAAAATCAAATGAAAATGGTCTTGTTGACTTAGAAGATTTAAAACGTGTTGTAAACGAAGAAACAGCAGCACTTATGTTAACAAATCCTAATACATTAGGTCTATTCGAAGAAAACATTTTAGAAATGGCAGAAATTGTCCATAACGCAGGCGGTAAATTATACTATGATGGTGCAAACTTAAATGCGGTATTAAGCCAAGCGCGCCCAGGAGATATGGGGTTTGACGTTGTGCATTTAAACCTTCATAAAACATTTACAGGCCCTCACGGCGGCGGTGGCCCAGGTTCTGGTCCAGTAGGTGTGAAAGCTGATTTAATTCCGTACTTACCAAAACCAATTTTAGAGAAAACGGAAAATGGCTATCACTTTAACTACGATCGTCCAGAAGCAATTGGGCGTGTAAAACCATTCTATGGTAACTTCGGAATTAACGTTCGTGCATACACATATATTCGTTCTATGGGTCCAGATGGGCTACGTGCAGTAACTGAGTATGCTGTATTAAATGCGAACTATATGATGAGAAGATTAGCGCCATTCTATGATCTTCCATTCGATAGACATTGTAAGCATGAGTTTGTATTATCAGGTCGTCGTCAAAAGAAACTTGGTGTACGTACATTAGATATCGCAAAACGCCTGCTTGATTTCGGTTACCATCCACCAACAATTTACTTCCCATTAAATGTGGAAGAATGTATTATGATTGAGCCGACAGAAACAGAATCAAAAGAAACATTAGACGGTTTCATTGATAAGATGATTCAAATTGCTAAAGAAGTAGAAGAAAATCCAGAAGTTGTACAAGAAGCGCCGCATACAACGGTAATTAAACGTTTGGATGAAACATTGGCTGCTCGTAAACCAGTTTTACGTTATGAAAAGCTAGCTCCTGTACAAGTTTGATTAGAATAACTAAGGAAGGACTCGCTATATGCGGGTTCTTTTTTTGTATGGAGAATTTATTCCGCTATTTGCGGGCTAATAATCAGTGGGAATGGACAAAAACCCCCACTGATTAAGGTTTCACTTTATGCAGAAGTAGTGAAGAAAATGTTAAAATTTTATATTTTTTGTTTCATAATGGTGTAAAGAAGCGGTTTTATAGGTGATTTTGTTGAAAAAGTCGGTTTGATAAAAGTATTTATTTTTGTTAGAATTTTATTGAAATTAAGAAGATGTAATGAGATAGGCATAACTCATTTTTATGTATATGTGAAAAAACGAGCAAGGTGGGGGTGAAAATGTGGGATATCGGTGTTATAGAATGATATACCATTTAGAAAACGGAAAAACGATTAAAGATGTAAAAGAATTTTGTTATCGAGACCAAGGAAAAGTACTAGAAAGAGTAGCGCATCGTGTAATGGATAATAGAGAAGTGACGGCAATTGATAAGCAAGGAACGATCATTTCAATAGCATGTGAGGACATTGTAAAGGTGGAACTTGATTACATAACAGAAAGTTAACCTTGAGTCATATCGAATTATTCGATAAAATATACTGTTGAATGGTGAAGTGAGAAGAGAGGAGTTTATTATGGGTAGTACAAGACACTTTTATATGTTTATCTTAGCGTTTGTTCTTGTTGTGGCATTAACGATTTATTTAATTGTTGATAGCACTTGGTACAACACAGTTCATCCAGCGTTCCTGCTGTTTATGTATGTAGGAATTGCGGTAGTGAGTTTCGGAATGAGAGATGAGATGTTAGATCGCTTTGAAAAGTGATACATATACGAAAGACCAACAGGAAAATGTTGGTCTTTTTTTCTTGCCAAAAATAGGATGGTGTGTATATACTGTATATATAAAGTATGTACAGTATATACACACACTGGAGGAAAACATGAATATTATTATTTCGAATTCTTCCCAAGACCCTATTTATGTGCAAATAAGAAAACAATTAAGCCAGCTTATTTTAAATGGTGGTTTAAAGGGTGGAGATCAATTACCGTCTATTCGTAGCTTAGCGAAGGAATTACAAATTAGTGTAATTACAACGAAGCGTGCGTACGAGGAGCTTGAAAAAGAAGGATATATAGAAACTGTTGCTGGGAAGGGGACTTATGTTTCACGTAAAAATAATGAACTACTAAAAGAACAAAGGCTGCGTCTATTGGAAAGTAAAGCAGAAGAGGTTGTAAATGAAAGTAAAGCGTTGCAGCTTTCACTTGAAGATTTACAGCAGATGATTGCGTGTTTATATGAGGGGGAATAAGAGATGTTAGAGCTAAAAAACGTTTGTAAGAGTTATCAAGATTTTGCAGTGAAAAATATAAGTTTTACGTTACCACGCGGATATATTATGGGATTTGTCGGACCGAATGGAGCAGGGAAAAGTACGACGATCAAAATGATTATGAATTTAATTAGAAAAGATAGTGGTGATATAAAAATTTTTGGCAAGGACAATAAAAAAGCCGAGAAGGAAATAAAACAAAATATTGGTTTTGTATATGATGAAAATCATTACTACGAAGATTTAACGTGTGAACAAATGAAACGTATTATTGCACCGCTATATAAAAAGTGGGACGAAGAGCAGTATCAATCGTATATGCATAGATTGCAAGTTCCGAAGTATAAAAAAATTAAAGAATTATCAAAAGGGATGAAAATGAAATTTGCGATTGCTATCGCACTTTCGCACCACGCGGAGTTCATCATTATGGACGAACCGACAGCAGGATTAGATCCGGTTGTTCGAAGTGAATTACTTGATATGCTGCAAGAGATTGTAATGGAGGATGAAGTATCTGTATTATTCTCAACTCATATTACAACAGACTTAGAGCTCATTGCAGATTATATTACGTTCATCAACGATGGAGAAATTATATTTACTGGTGAGAAAGATGAACTAATGGAGAACTACGTAATCGTAAAGGGAAGTAATGATTTATTAGACCGAGAAGGAAAAGAGCTATTTGTTGGATTACGAAAAAATAAATTTGGTTTTGAAGGTTTAGCGAAGGATAAACAAGCAATTGTCGATTGGTTTGGAAATGAGGTTGTAATAGAAAAGCCTACATTAGATGATATTATCGTTTACACTGCGAAAGGGAGAGGTGCCTATGCTTCAGCTCATATATAAAGATTTGTTCTTTTTTCGGGGGATATGGGTAGTGTATCTTATTATACCTTTTGTATTCTTTTTATTTGAAAACGGTGATGAAATGCTGTTTCCTATGAGTTGTTTATTTATAACTCTTTCCTCAGTTACGATACTAGTCGTAATAGATGAACGAAATACAAGCGACATTATTATGAATAGTTTACCGTTAAGTAGAAAGAAAATCATAATTGCTAGATATATTTCCAGTGCAATATTTATTGTAGGTGGCATGTTCTCTACGATGTTGGTTGCTTTTCTTATAAGAGGTATCGCTGTTATTGGTGATATAGGTGCATATCATCCTAATTTATACATTGAAATTCCATGGTATGGAGTAGTAAATGGGCTTATTTACGCCGTGTTTTTAGTTGTCACCTTTTACCCTAGTTATTATGGTACAAAATCGAAGATAGTAAGAAGTATAATATCAGCAGCCTCAATAGGAGTGGGTGGGATACTTTGGATATTTATTAGTGATGGACTGAATAAAACAGCACCTTCGTTCATTGAGTGGATTATGAATCCTATGCATGTTGGTATGTTTATAGTTGGAATTATTACATTAGTTAGTATTTACATTGCTTCTATGTTTCTTACAATTAAAATTTATGAAACACGTGATTTATAGAGAGGAGAATTCAGATGCAACAGTTGATTTTGAAGGAGTTTTTCTTACAGAAGAAGATATTTCCTTTCTATTTTTTAATACCTATGTTATCTATTTTTAAGGATTCCGTTCAACCAATGGGGATTGCAATAGGATTATTTATAACATGTAGTACAATTATTTATATTTCTTTTTATCATGAGGAGAAAAGTAAAGCAGAAAAAGTATTAGTGAGTTTGCCTATAACGAGACAAGAGATAGTTATAGCTAAATATATTTCAAGCACAGTATTTATTATGGTTGGTTTGAGTGCAACTTTTATAGTCATAATATTAAAAAATATTTTGTTGGACGGGGATATAGTTATGCCTGGATATGCAGTGTTTTCAGGAATAGTAGCAACTTTGATTTATTGTGTAGTAACGATACCTACTAATTACATTGGAGGATATAAAGCTATTACTGTCTTGAATGTGATTATGATTTTTCCTTTAATGGGTATGATTGGCTTTATGTGTAATATTTTTGGTGATAAAACAATTATGTTAAAAGTACTTCACTCTCAAGAGGCTACACAAGCAATGGGTGTTCTTGGTATTGGAGTATTAGTGAGTATATTCATATCAATGTTCCTCTCAATGAAAATGTTTCAGGAGGCAGAGTTATAGAAGGGACATTTTCATATTAGGAGGTGTAATACATGATCAAGCAATTAGTTTTAAAAGATATGATGATGCAAAGAAAGTTAGGGTTTGTTTATCTTATATGTTTCTTGTTTCTGCTCATTGTTGATTTTCGTAGTGATAGTTTTTTGATGACGTTTAGCATGTTTGTACCTGCTCTTGGCATGATACTGTCAATGAGTTATGAGGGGAAAAATAAAAGTGAACTGATAGTAAATAGTTTACCGTTTGACCGTAAAGATATTGTCATAGGAAAATACATATTTGTAAGTATTTTAGTTGCTCTAGGTGGATGTTTTTCACTAGTGGTTGGTTTAATACAGCTACAAGATGGGCATATGACTGGATTTATGCTGTGGGGAGAAATTCTCGGAGGTATAACAGGTGGGTTTGTTTGTAGCATAATTGTACTTCCGATTGAATTCTCAGTAGGATATAGCAGTGCAAAACAAATTGCTCCGTTCGCCGGACTTGCGTTGGGGTATTTAAGTGGACTGATTGTAAGTAACGTCTGGTTAGATGTAGAAAATGTTTGGAGCACGAGTCTAGTTGTAAATGTTTGTTTTATAGCAGGACTTATTCTTTTGTATATTATGTCCATGTTGCTTTCAGTTAGCTTGTATAATGAACGTGATTTATGAGGGGAGGAGTAATCGTGAGGCAACTCATAATAAAAGATTTTATTATGCAATGGAAGCATTTAATATGGTGCTTAATATACCCTCTTTTTTTGTATATGACATTAACAGATATTAAAAGCTTTTACGTAATTATGTCAGCTATAATTCCAGTTATAGCAATTTTAAAAACATTTAATGACGATAAAAAATATAATAGTGAAGTAATATTAAATAGTTTACCGCTAGCGAGAAAGCAAATTGTGTTAGCTAAATACATAATGGCACTTATTATTTTTATTATAAGTATGATAGTGTCTAGTCCTGTAGTAATCAATCGATTTGAAGATGGAACTTTTGAATTTATAACGACAACAGTAATTACGATTTCTGGCTTTGTTTTTATATATTTTAGCATTGTTTTACCGATATTGTTTTGGTTTGGCTATAAAAAAGCTTCTTTTATTACGTTTTTCATACTAATAGCACCGACAGCAATTGGTACTATGTTCTTTGAAATCAGCATGGAACAAATTCAACTATACAACAGCGTGTTATTCGTTAGTTCAATATGCATATTCATAGCATCTGTCTTCGTTTCAGTGAAATTGTATGAGAAGAGAGAATTTTAAAAGGTGCCCTATAAAAGGCACCTTCTTCAATAACGACAATAGGAAAGTAAGAGTTTATAAACAGAGAGGCTGTTTGGTACAACATCTTTTGGAGTATGTAATATAAAGCTGAAAACGATAACGAGAATGAGAAAGAGGAAAAATAAAAATAGGATCTGCTTATGTATAGAATTTTGCATATTATCCACTCCTTTTTTAGGTAGTATGTCCAAAAGAAAGGAGTGTATGAAAAATGTTAGGGGGGAGAATGATGAATAAAAGAAAATGGTTCTATAGAATAGGGGTACTTTTCGTTTCAATCGGTCTCATATTATCAAATTTTTATTCAGATATACCATCACCGTTTCCTAATTTACATAAAGGGGTCTGTATAAGTGTTGTCATAGTTGGTCTTCTTTGTCTTATCGCATCAAACTTCTATAGAAAGTCTGAATGAATATAAAAAAGGACAGTTACTCTTTTTCAGAAGTACTGTCCTTTTTAAATAACTTATTCCATAGCTTGGCGATACTCCATATAATGACGATTGCAATGGAGGCAATAATGGACCAAACGATTGATATCATTTCAAGTGTCATGTTAGGAAGGAATGTGAGAATGGATATTACTTTATGAAACAACCATTCTATTATATGAAAACTTATTTGTAATAGAATGACGATACCGAGTGTAATCCATGCTAACATTTGCTTTCCTTTTTCTTTCCACATGACAGTCACCTCGCGTTAGCTTAATAGTTTTAAGCCAACAGCGCCGCATAGAATGCAGCTTAAGAAGGCAAGGCGACGCCAATCCGCTGATTCGCGGAAAATTAGAATGCCTAGAAGTGCACTTCCGGCAGTTCCAATTCCAGTCCAAATCGCGTAAGCAGTTCCCATCGGTAATGTGTTCATCGCAAGAGATAAGAAGAAGAAGCTTACGCCGAAGTTAGCGATTAAAATAACTTTTGGTGCCCAGCCTTTCTTTTCAGTGGCTACTTTCATAAAGAGTACACCAATAATTTCACAAATACCAGCTAGAATTAAAAATACCCAAGCCATTTTATGCGGCCTCCTTTGCTTCTTTTTCTTCTGTTACTCGTTTTAAACCAATTACGCCAAAGAAGATTAAACCAATTAATAATACTTTTACAATAGAGAAAGGTTCTCCGAAGACGAAAATCTCTGTAAGAACGATTCCGCCGGCTCCAATTCCTGTGAAGACTGCGTATACAGTGCCGACAGGTAAATCTTTATAAGCTCTAAATAATAAGACGAAACTAATTGTAATTAATAGCGCAACACCAGCCCATTCAAGTGGTGCCTCCGCTTTTTTTAGTCCAATCACCCAAAAGATTTCAATAATACCAGCTATGATTACATAAATCCAAGCCATATGTCATTTCTCCTTCCTACCAGTCGTTAGGTAAAGGGCTTAAAAACGACGCATTGCAAAGGAGCAATCCGTCAGTTTGAAAGTCCGCGCCAAAATACTTTCCAAGAAGCGTCTAAACGTGTCTCAAAACGATTTAAACCTGCGTACAGTAGTTCAACCATAAGACCGTCAAGTAAGCATAGAAAAGCCTCTAAGGCATCTTTTACTTCAATGTTATGCAGCTCATCTTGTTCGCTTGCTCTTTTAAATACAGGGAATAAAAGTTTTCCGACGTTTTCAATGTGCACATTCGCTTTATTAATAATTTGTTCGCGAAATGCATCAGGCGGAAAATAAGAAGTTCGTAACCAAAACATTGATTCTTCACTTTCACCAAATCGTTTTGCATAGCCCTTTAGTAACTGTAAGAGCAATTCTTCGGTAGACGAATTTGAAAATTTTTCGATATCGCCTGTGAAGCTCTGCAAATCTTTTTGAAGAGCGGATTCTAAGCATATAAAATATAGCTCTTCTTTTCCTTTAAAGTGTGCGTAAATTGATGGTTTTTTAATCCCAACTTCTTGAGCAATATTTGCTAATGAAGTTCCTTCGTAGCCGTAGCGTGCGAAATGAGAAAGTGCTACAGCTTTAATGCGGTTTGCTGTCATTTTCATCCCCTACCTACCGTTCGTTAGGTTAATTATATGCGAGTAAAAATATAAAGTCAATAGGTGAAGAGCTGAAAAAGAGCGCTATAGATAACGCTCTTTTTAGACAGTATCTCGCTCGATTAAATGGAATGAAAGTTCTTTTGCGTTCCCAATAATTTGCTCACTTTGGATTTGTTTATGGAATAAAGAAAACGCATGTGAGCCCATTGCGAGACCGGGATGCTCAATTGTGGAAATTTCTAAAGCCTTTGAAATTTCATGATTATCAAATCCTAGGATAGCAAGGTCTTCGGGTACTCGAATGCCATGTTTTCGAGCCTCTGTTAATAAACCAGCTGCAACTTGATCGTTCGCTGTAAAAATAGCGGTTGGACGATTTTTCATGTTTAAAATACGATGGAGTATTTGTGCACCGTCCTGCATTGTATAGCATTGATGAAAAATCCATTCGGGATGTAATGTTTTGCCCTCGTTACGGAGTGTATCAGCAAACGCTTTTTCACGTTCCATGGAATTTGCACTTGTTTTTCTTGCTAAACAAATCCCGATTTTTTCATGACCTTTACTGAGTAAATAGGCAGTACCAAGACGGAAGCCTTCATAATGATCTACGTAGACAGACGAAATGAGGGGGTGGTTCATTTTTTCGCATGAAATAATAGGAGCAAATTTTGCGAAAGGTTCAATTTGTTGCCATGAACTCGTTCGGGAACAAATAATCATCCCGTCGAATTGTTTCATTTTCATCATTTCAAGAACGCGTATTTCTTCAATACTATCGTAATTCGTTTGACATAAATTAATGTGATATCCAGCTGCTAACGCCTCGTTTCCGATTCCTTCAATAATGGTACTGAAGTATGGAAGGTTAATGAAAGGGAGCATGACACCGATCGTATATGTTTTTCCCTTTATTAAATGAATAGCATTTATATTTTTTGCATAGTTCAATTCTTCAACAGCATCTAGAACACGCTTACGTTTTTCATCTTTTACGTAAGGGTGATTATTAAGGACGCGGGAAACAGTTGATATGGATACACCAGCGGTTTTTGCAATTTGTTTTATATTAGCCATATGTATCACCTCTTTCCCTTATTATAAAGGGAAAATAATAAGAATGAAAAAATCTTGACCTGAAAAGCTTTTCACAAACTATGTTATAAACATGACTTCTGTTATTCGCGTAACCTTTTTATTTGGGCGTGAGAATGATGGGGGTCTTTTTTGCGTCTATAAAAGAGGTTTTGTCAAAATGTGTGAGAATAACGTGGAAAGTTTTCAAAGGTGGAGTTTCATAACGAAGCGAATATGAAGAGCATATAAACGCTTCATTCGTAAAGAAAGCGGTATGAAGAAAGGGCGGAAACAAATTGAAAAAAGGAATCATTTGTTTCGTGTTTTCTAGTCTAGTGCTAAGTTCATGTTCGTTTCAGCAAACGATGCAGGAGGAAAAAAACTTTGTGGGAACAACAGGGGGAGCTATGGATCGTGTTACGGATCCAATTCCGCTGAAGGAGCTTCCAAAATATTTTCCAGTGAAATTTAAAGTTCCAGCGTTTTTACCGTACGACATTACGAGTGATGTGAAGGGGGAAGTCAGAACGATTGGAAAAAAGAACGCTGTCTTAATGATTAAATATAAACAGCGGGAGCCGGGTAGAAATGAGTATATTGAGTTAAATGTTGCGAACTTTCCTTATAGTTTTCCGGATCTTGTGGAAGAGAAGCAATTTCAAGAACAAATGAAATTGAATAATGGAGCATTCGCTTATTTTAAAAATAAGGATGATTCCAAGCGAGGGGATGAATTTGCTACGCTTATATGGAAAGAGAAAGCACTTGAATATCAGCTCTTGTATCGTAATGCACAAGAGAATGATAAAGATGTGATTAAGCAAAATTTATTATACATTGCAAATAATATGGAATGAAAAAACTAGCTGAATCATTCAGCTAGTTTTTGTATGTTATTATTTCTTTTTAATTTTTCCAGTCCACGTTTTGAATCCACCTTGTAATTGGTAGAAATCTTTGTAGCCTTGTTTCTTTAAGTATTGAGCTGCACGACCAGTACGGAATCCACTTTGGCAGTATAAGTAAACTGGTTGATCTTTGCGAAGTTCTTTATGACGAAGGCGAATTTGTGATAACGGAATGTTACGTGCGCCTAAAATATGCCCTGCAGTATATTCGTCTGCTTCGCGAATATCGATAAGCTGGGCTTTACGGTAGCCAGCGCGAAACTCTTCTTCTGAAAGTGTTTTAATTAATTTTCTCTGATAGAAATACATCCATACAGTGTAGCCGATGAACGCTACGATTACGGCTAATAAAATAATCCAAGTTGTTGACACGATTCTATCGCTCCCTTTTTTCTTATCCTACTTTCAATATTATAATGCCCGTATGTATTTATGCAACAGATTCATTTGCATATAAGAAGAAATTTCGTATTCTTTCACAAATTTTGTCGAATTTGGTAGACTAGAGAATGTGAAAAATAATTGGTTATATGAGGTGCAGGATGGGAAAAGAAAAATGGTGTTATATTAACTCTGGTCAATGTTCACCGGCATTTAATATGGCGTTAGATGAATGTTTATTAAATTGGCAAAGTGAAAAGAAAATGCCACCAACCATTCGTTTTTATGAATGGGAAGTACCAACATTAACAGTGGGATATTTCCAGCGTGTTGAAAAAGATATTAATATGGATGTAGTTAACGAAAAGAAATATGGATTCGTTCGTCGTCAAACAGGCGGCAGGGGTGTACTACATGATAAAGAATTAACGTACAGTGTTATTGTGTCTGAAGATCATCCAAATATGCCAAAAACAGTTACAGAAGCGTATCGTATTATTTCGCAAGGTTTACTAGACGGTTTTAAGGCATTAGGATTAGAAGCGTATTATGCAGTTCCAAAAACAGAAGCAGACCGTGAAAATTTAAAAAATCCACGTTCAGGCGTATGCTTTGATGCACCGTCTTGGTATGAAATTGTAGTAGAAGGAAGAAAAATCGCAGGTAGTGCGCAAACACGTCAAAAAGGTGTGATTTTACAGCACGGGTCGATTCCATTAGAAATAGATTTAGATGAATTATACGATCTGTTTTTATTCCCGAATGAACGTGTAAAAGAACGTATGAAGAGTATGTTCTCTTCTAAAGCGGTAGCAATTAATGAACTAACAGACCGTACGTTTACAATCCAGCAGTTAATTAAAGCGTTTGAGGTTGGGTTTGAAAAAGGATTAGATGTAGAGCTTGTTCCGTATGAATTAACAGAAGAACAGTTACATGAAGTGCAAACGTTAGCAAAAGAGAAGTATGAAAGTAAGGAATGGAATTATAAAAAATAAGAGGTGGCAATTGCCATCTCTTATTTTTTTTATAGTAAATTAAGTACTTTTTCTACTTTGATTCCTTTATCTTGTAAAGAACGAAGGCGATTTACAACGTCCATAATTTCTTTGTCAAATGTAACGCTAATACCTTGGCTTTGTAGTTCTCCTTTTAAGCTTTCAATAGAATCATCTATGTCGATGCCAAGCTCGTAATCTTGACAAACTTCAATTGTCTTTTTCACAAGTTTAACATAATTTTCTTGTAGTTTTGTATTTGTTTCAGTCAAAGCAGGTTGCTTCGGTTTTGCAGGAGCAACCGGTGCTGTCACTTGCTTTGTAACTGGAGTTGGTACTTCTTTTTTCACAGGTGTTGGAGTAGATAGTTCCACAGCTGCTTCTACACTTACTGGCTTCGGCGTCGGTACCGGAGTAGGCTTAGGTGTTATAGCAGGTGTTTCCACACGTGTAACAGGCTTTGGAACAGGTGTAACTGCTTTTGGCGCTTCTACAACTACTTCTTTTTTCGGCGCTGCTTCTACAGATGTTTCTTCTTGTTCAGCAGCTTCTTTATTTTCTTTACTCCACATAACGCGTTCTATTTCTAGAGAAACATTATTTTTGTTCATCGCTGTTAATGTAACTTTACCAACTTCAGCGTTTCCAGTGAAATCAACAATTTTATAAATAACACTCTTGTTCCAATCCACGTTTCCGCTCAAAAATAATTCTTCGTTACATTTCGGCGTTAAGCCCTCGATTTTAATTTCTGCGTTTACACCGTTTTCACTATATACCATAATTAGCGAAGCATTTACATCTTCGTCTGCTAACATTAGTTCACGTACCATTTTGCCGGTGCGTACTTGCGTTTTCTTCTTAACTGACATCTAATTTCTCCTCTCAAAAATTCAGTAATAATAAAAAAATCGTATAACGAAAAATAATTGCTCACGAAGATTTATGATACCGATAATAAAAGCATCACGTCAACAATTAACTTTAATTATTTTGCATTTTTCTTATTTTCTTTATGAAATTTTTCAATTTGTAAAATTAGACAGAAGAAAAACAGCCTTTTGAAAGGCTGTTAAAACGTGGAAAACTTTAATGCGTGTTAATTTTTCATCGTTTCCCATACTAACGAGAGGAGGGAAGCCTATGAAACCATTTATGCCAAAACTCGTTTACTTTGAACCGAAGGCACTCGAATATCCGCTTGGAAAAGAGCTGTATGAGAAGTTTACGAAGATGGGATTGGAAATTCGTGAAACGACATCCCATAATCAAATTAGAAATTTGCCAGGTGAAAATGATTTGCAAAAGTATCGTAATGCAAAAGCAACGCTTGTTGTTGGAGTGAGGAAGACATTAAAGTTTGATACGTCAAAACCGTCAGCTGAATATGCAATTCCGCTCGCAACGGGGTGCATGGGACATTGTCATTATTGCTATTTGCAAACGACACTTGGGAGTAAGCCTTACGTTCGCGTGTATGTGAATCTTGATGAAATATTTGAGAAGGCAAGGCAATATATGGATGAAAGAGCACCTGAAATAACAAGGTTTGAAGCGGCTTGTACATCAGATATCGTCGGAATTGATCATTTAACACATGCATTAAAGCGGGCGATTGAATTCATTGGAGAAAGTGAGCATGGGCGTTTACGTTTCGTTACGAAATATTCGCACGTTGATCATTTATTAGATGCAAAACATAATGGGAAAACTCGTTTCCGGTTTAGTATTAATTCTCGTTATGTGATTAAAAATTTTGAGCCGGGGACATCACCGTTTGAAGATCGAATTGGGGCTGCTCGCAAAGTAGCGGGGGCTAACTATCCGCTCGGATTTATAGTAGCACCAATTTATATGCATGAAGGATGGGAAGAAGGATACCGTGAGTTATTTGAAAGATTGTACAATGCATTGAAAGATATGACGATACCAAATTTATCATTTGAATTAATTCAACATCGCTTTACAAAGCCGGCAAAAAAAGTGATTCAAGAGCGTTATCCGAATACGAAGCTTGAAATGGATGAAGAGAAGCGAAAGTATAAATGGGGACGATATGGTATTGGGAAATACGTATATAAAAAAGATGACGCAGAAGTATTGGAAGAAACGATAAGAGGTTATATACATGAGTTTTTTCCTGATGCAGAAATTCAATATTTTACATAAGGGAGTCTGTATGGGAATACAGATTCTTTTTTGTTTTATATATTTAGGCTCGTTTCTACCTTGTCACGTTATTCTTTCTGGTGTATCATTTTATTGATTGCTTCGTACGGAATGAGCAAAATGAAATTGGATGGAGGAAACCGATGCCTACCCCTAGTATGGAAGATTATATTGAACAAATTTATTTGTTGATTGATGAAAAGGGTTATGCCCGTGTATCTGATATTGCTGAAGCACTTAGTGTACATCCATCCTCTGTAACAAAAATGGTACAAAAATTAGACAAAGACGAATATCTAATTTATGAAAAATATAGAGGGCTTGTATTAACATCAAAAGGTAAAAAAATCGGAGAACGTCTCGTATATCGTCATGAATTGTTAGAGCAGTTTATGCGTATTATTGGTGTGGATGAAAGTAAAATTTATAATGATGTAGAAGGAATTGAACATCATTTAAGTTGGGAATCAATTGACCGTATCGGTGATTTAGTGCAATACTTTGAACAAGATGAAGTTAGAGTGGAAACACTTCGCGGTGTTCAAAAAGCAAATGAAGAGAAAAGTAATTAAGGGGAACGTATGGCGTTTCCTTTTTTATTACAATCGAAAAGGATGGGAGAATTATGAAAGCAATTATTTTTGATTTTGATGGATTAATTGTGGACACAGAAACAATATGGTTTCACTCTTTCAGAGATGCTGTTCGTGAGTACGGCGGGGAGTTACCTTTAGAGGAATTTGCAAAATGTATTGGAACGACAGACGATGTACTGTATACATATTTAAATGGGCAATTAAAAGAGAAGTTTAACAAGCACGCATTACAAGAAAAAGTGAAAACTTTACATAAAGAGAAAATGAAAATACCAGAAGCGCGTGATGGGGTAAAAGAATATTTAGAGGAAGCGAAAGAAATGGGATTAAAAATCGCATTAGCTTCCAGTTCATCTAGAGAATGGGTTATTCATTTTTTAGAAGAGCTACAAATTCGAGATTATTTTGAAGTCATTAAAACGAGAGAAGATGTTGAGAAGGTAAAACCAGATCCAGCACTTTATCGAATTGCAATAGAGGATTTAGAAATTGAGCCATCTGAAGCTGTTGTGTTTGAAGATTCGTTAAATGGATTGAAAGCAGCGATTGCAGCAGGGTTAACGTGCGTTGTTGTGCCTAATGATGTGACACGAAATTTACCATTTGAAAATCATCACCTTCGAATTGAGAGTATGAAAGATAAAAGTCTGAAAGAAGTGCTTCAAAATATAAAAAAAGACCGTATTTCCTAAAAGGAAGCACGGTCTTTCTTTTTGTTTTTTTTACCTTCAATGACAGTTAAATGAGATTGTTTTCTTTTTCGCTTCAAAGTGGAAGGAGTGCCTTTTTTCCCTTTGTCATTAGAAGCGTTTGATTTAAAGAAAGAATTGCTTAGGGGTGCTACATTTTGTTTCCCATGTTTGCGGTTCGATTGTTTTGCAGCACGCTTATAAGAGCTTTGCGAATTTGCAGAACCACTAGAGTTTGTAAACATTTTGTAGAGTAAATAAAAGATACCAACGACAGCCAACATGATACCAATATTTCTTAACACTCCCATTGGATCTGTAATGACAGATGAAACAAGGCCGAATATTGCTAATCCGATAATAAGCACAAATATAGCGAAAGTAAACGAACGACCGTTCATAAGGGACACCTCCTAAAAACATATATTAAAATTAGTATATTAACGATGAGGAAAGGAGTTGAACACCAATTTTAAATAATTATTGTTTGTTTTCTAAACGTAATAATTCTTCAAACGATGCAATGGCTACTTCCACTTGATCGTCTGTTGGTTCTTTCGTTGTTAATAGTTGCAGCCATAATCCGGGATATCCAAGTATGCGTAATACGGGAATATCGCGTAATCGATTCGTAAATTGTAACACTTCAAAAGAAATGCCGAGAACGACTGGAATTAATAAAATACGGTTTACGACTCTGGCCCAAAGTGGATCTGTAGGGACAAGGAAATAAACAAACATTCCAATAATGACTGTAAATATAATAAAGCTACTGCCACAGCGATAATGGAGGCGAGTTTGTTTTTGAACATTTTCTACAGTCATTGGAAGATTATTCTCATAGGCATTAATTACTTTATGCTCCGCACCGTGGTACTGAAATACCCGCTTAATAAGTGGGGTTAAAGAAATAAAGTATATATAGCTCAATAATAGCATGAGCTTAATGACACTTTCGACAATGATTTGCCCTGTATGAGATGGGAAAATCGGTCTCGTTAATTCAGCTAGTAGTGCAGGAACTGCTGTGAAAATGACTTTACCGAATATGAAAGATAAAACGCCAACTGCTGCAACTCCTAATACCATCGTTAATTTCGATTGTTCTTCTTTTTTATTTGCAATTTGTTCGTCTTCTTCTGGATGGATATCAAATCGTTCTGAAGCAAAGTTTAAATGTTTTGCACCGTTCGCACTTGCATCCACAATAGCGGCAATCCCTCGTAAAAATGGAATTTTTTTTAGGATAGATAATGCTTTATTACGAACGCGTGGTAATCGATAAAATTCAATCGATTTATCTTTACGACGAACCGCTGTAACAGTATATTCTCTACCGCCAAACATAACTCCTTCTATGACTGCTTGCCCGCCATATATTTGTTTTGACTCTTCTGCCATGTTAACACCAACCTGTATTTGTTTCTCTCTTATGTAGAAAAAGAGGCAATTGTCATACTGGGTTCTGTCATTTCGAAATAAGACAATCACCGAGTTTCCTTTATTTTATCGACAAATACAAGTAGATGACAAGGGGAAATGTTACGAGAGTCGGACATTTCTTATTCTTTTTATAGACAAATTTCGCAGTATTTAAACATGGTTCAAAATAGTTTCGGGCATACTATTGAGCGGAGGTGTCGATGTGAGTCAAGAACAATTAGGAACAAGGAATTTTGTGCAAATTGGTTTATTTGGTGGACTCTTTTGGGGAGGAATATGGTATTTCCTTCATATATTTTCATTTACGGAAGCGGGACCGAATTATTTACTATTACCATTTGCCTTTGGAAGCTGGAAAGAAGGGGTATGGGGCAATGTGTCAGGAATTGTTTGTATGGCACTACTTTCGATTTTAATTGCCTTTTTGTATAAAGCGTTTTTGGCAAAGTTTGAAGGAATTCTTCCAGGAATGATTTACGGTCTATTTTGGTGGGCGTTACTATTTTTCGGAATGGGGTTACTAGCACCCGCTATTAAAAGTGCACTCCATTTACCAAAAGAAACAATTGTGACGACAATATGTATTTTTATATTGTATGGTGTGTTTATAGCATACTCTGTTTCCTACGCAGTAAATACCAATAAAGCTGAGCGAGAAGGAGAGGAGAAGACAAACTATTCAAACAAGTAACTCCTATGTTAAAATGTTGTATAGACATTTAATATTAAGGAGTTTTAAGCATATGAAAAAGGTACTCCTCGTAAACGGTCCTAACCTAAATCGCCTCGGTGTTCGTGAGGTAAATGTATATGGCAAGGGCACGCTAGCGACACTTGAAGCAGATATGAAGCAAGAAGCAGAAACAATGGGAGTGGAGTTAGAATGTTTCCAATCGAATCATGAAGGTGCGATTATCGATCGTATTCATGAGGCGGAAGATATATATGAAGGGATCATTTTAAATCCTGGAGCATTTACGCATTATAGCTATGCGATTCGAGATGCAATTGCGAGCGTTTCGATTCCTGTTATTGAAGTACATATTTCTAACATTCACCAGCGTGAATCATTCCGTCATGAATCTGTGACGGCGGCTGTTTGTGCGGGACAAATTGTTGGATTTGGTTTTTATGGCTATAAGTTAGCGTTATTTGCATTAATGGAGAAACTGAGGGAGGCATAAAGTAATGGAGAAGATTGAAAAATTAAGAAGTGCATTTGATGAGACTGGTATTGACGGTATTTTGTTAACAAATGAACATAGTCGTAGATATATGGCTAACTTCACAGGAACAGCTGGTGTTGTACTGATTTCGAAAAACCGTGCTCAATTTATTACAGATTTCCGTTACGTAGAGCAGGCTAGTAAACAAGCGGTTGGATACGAGATTGTACAGCATGCAGGATTAATCATTGATGAAGTTGCAAATCAAGTGAAGGAACTAGGAATTCAAAAGCTTGGCTTTGAGCAAGATACTCTTACATATAGTTCTTATTCAGCGCATAAAGAAGCGATCGATGCTGAATTTATCCCAACTTCTGGGCTTGTAGAAAAGTTACGCTTGATAAAGACTGATTCAGAGATTAAGATATTAAAGGAAGCTGCACAGATTGCAGATGCTGCCTTTGAACATATTCTATCATTCATTTGCCCGGGAGTATCTGAAATTGAAGTGTCAAATGAACTTGAATTTTTCATGAGAAAACAAGGAGCAACATCTTCTTCGTTTGATATTATCGTTGCTTCAGGTCTTCGTTCGGCATTACCGCACGGCGTGGCATCTGAAAAAGTGATAGAAACAGGAGATTTCGTTACATTAGACTTCGGCGCTTATTACAAAGGATATTGCTCTGATATTACTCGTACGATTGCAGTTGGTGAACCATCTGATAAATTGAAAGAAATTTATAATATCGTTTTAGAAGCACAACTACGTGGTGTGAACGGTATTAAAGCTGGTTTAAGTGGCCGCGAGGCGGATGCGTTAACGCGCGATTACATAACGGAAAAAGGATACGGTGAATACTTCGGACACTCTACTGGTCATGGAATCGGTCTTGAAATCCATGAAGCACCAGGTTTAGCGTTCCGTTCTGATACAGTACTTGAACCAGGTATGGCTGTAACAGTAGAACCAGGTATTTATATTCCAGGTATTGGCGGCGTACGTATTGAAGATGATATCATTGTAACAAGTGAAGGTAATGAAGTAATTACGAAATCACCAAAAGAACTTATTATTTTGTAATACACAGGAGGATTTTTTTACATGATTTCAGTAAACGATTTTCGTACAGGTTTAACAATTTCAGTGGACAATGCCCTTTGGCAAGTACTTGATTTCCAACACGTAAAGCCAGGTAAAGGTGCTGCATTCGTTCGTTCTAAACTACGTAACATTCGCACAGGTTCTGTTCAAGAGAAAACATTCCGTGCAGGTGAGAAAGTAGAAAAAGCACACATCGAAAACCGTCGTATGCAATACTTATACGCAAGCGGTGAGGCTCACGTATTTATGGATAACGGAACTTATGAGCAAATCGAACTTGGTGAAAACCAAATCGAGCGCGAGCTTAAATTCCTAAAAGAAAACATGGAAGTATCTATTATGACTTACCAAGGCGAAGTACTTGGTGTTGAACTTCCGAACACAGTTGAATTAAAAGTGTCAGAAACAGAGCCTGGTATTAAAGGGGATACAGCTTCTAACGTAACAAAACCAGCTACATTAGAAACTGGTCTTGTTGTACAAGTACCAATCTTCATTAACGAAGGCGAAATGCTTATCATCAACACTGGTGAAGGTAAATACGTTTCTCGTGCATAGTAGAAAAGCACTCGTGATCATCACGAGTGCTTTTTTTTATAGAAAATAGGGCAAATAATAAATCGCTGTTATAACAAAACTAACTAAGACAAGTGAAAGGGTACCCATAATATATGGAGTCAAAACAATTTGAAATGGTTTTATCTCGCCAGTCTCAACGCCAGTTAATGTTTTACTTATTGCGTGATCTGTAATGTTGTTTCTATGATTACTCATAATAATGAACCACGTAATTGCAAATATCGCTAAACTACCAAGGAAAAAGGCCTCCATAAATGACCAACCGACCAATAATGAAAAAAGATAAATAAGAGCTAATTCTACTACAATAGTTAAACTAATTTTCAATACCTTCATATTTTCCCCCCTCAATTTCTAATTCCAGCCAATTTAAAAAATTTTCGCGTGATACGACATGCAGTACGCAAGGTGATTTTACTTCTCTCTCTAATGCAGCATGTTCGTCTGGAAATTTATCTTCCACATGCAATGAAATATAAGGTAGTTTCTCTTGTGCTTTTAACGAGCGGATATTAGTCGTTTTAGCACCAGCAAATACGTATGTAAGTTGTAAGTCTAAAAAAGCGATTTTTAAAATTTCTTTTTTGGCAGCCTCATTATAGCCTTTTCCCCAGTATGGATAACCAAGCCAACTGCCAATGTGAGATTGCTTTTTCTCATAATTAATATGTTTAAGCGTGGTGAGACCAATTATTTCATTCGCTTCATTTACAATCACTCTCGATAACGATTTTTTCTACCTGTATTCCTAATGCATTTTTTATGTGTGGATCACTTGATAGCTCAAAAATCACATTTGCATAGCGTAAATCGAGTGGTACTAAAGTAACGTGCTGCATCGTCTATACCCCTTTTAAATTAAATATACCATAAATTAATGAGAATATTCAGATTTAACAAAGGCGTTAGAGAAAAAATATGTTTTTACTTCTGAAATAGACAACCTCTGCATATGGTTGTACAAATATATTCTTTTTTGGAGTGCAGCACTAGTAACCGTTATGGGAGAAGGTGGGAGAATGAAACAGTGGCTAGCGGCAATGGAAACATCCGTGCTTGTGATGGGGTTACTTCGGTTGTTTTCAGGTAGCGCGGAAATATTCGCCGCTTTGCTTATGCTTTATGTGAATGATGCGAAGAAAGCATTGTTTATAAATGGTATGTTGGCGTTTGTTGGACCGACCGTATTAATTTTAACAATGACAATAGGCATAGCGAGTGTGGCAAGTGAGATTTCCTTCTTGAAACTCTTTTTTCTAGCGCTTGGAATTGGCTGCATTTTTATCGCGCTGTTGAAATAGTAAGTCGAGTATAGTGGGGAGAAGCTGATGAAAGAAGTATTAGAAGTTTTACCGAAAACGATGAAGCAGCTAGTGGAAAGTTGTAAGTGGTGCGATGCTCTAGAGGAAATTCGTGTTCGAATTGGAAGACCGCTAGAGTGTATTGCGCATGGAGAAGTGTTTTTTTATGACTATATCGTTACAGCAGAGGATGCAATCTATTTACTAAATAAGTTAAGTCAATTCTCAATTTATACGATGGAAGAGGAGTTAAAACGTGGGTATGTGACACTTCGAGGAGGACATAGAATCGGCTTAGCGGGAAAAGTCATTACAGAAAAAAGCGCAGTGAAAATGATTCGGGATGTCTCTTCCTTTAATATTCGTATTGCTCGTCAAAAAATAGGAATTGCTGAACCACTTTTGCCGTACTTGTATAAATCACGCTGGTTAAACACGATGGTAATTGGCCCACCGCAAACGGGGAAAACAACACTTTTAAGAGATGTAGCACGTTGCATGAGTCAAGGTGTAAGTGCTTCAAAAATTCCTTCTTGTAAAGTGGGGATTGTTGATGAACGGTCAGAAATTGCAGGTTGTGTGAAAGGCATCCCGCAATATGATTTTGGCACACGAGTAGATGTGTTAGACGCATGTCCAAAAGCTGAAGGAATGATGATGATGATTCGTTCTATGAGCCCAGATATATTAATTGTGGATGAAATTGGTCGTAAAGAAGATAGTGAAGCAATTATGGAGGCAGTACATGCGGGGGTTCAGCTTTTTATAAGCGCACATGGATTTTCTTATGATGATGTGGTGAAGCGCCCATCACTAAAGGCAGTGCTAGAGCTCGGCGTATTTGATAGGTTTGTGGAATTGTCAAAAGCAAGAGGGCCAGGAACAGTAATGCAAGTGAAAGATAAAGATGGAAAATCGGTATTACCTCATAGAAAGGTGCAAGGCGTATGGTGAAAATATTTGGTGCAGTGTTAATCGTTGCCGTCAGTACCTTTTTCGGGTTTTCATACGCTAAAAGGTACAGTGAGAGACCGAGGCAACTTAGATTATTGAAAGCGGCACTTCAATCACTAGAAGCAGAAATTATGTACGGGCATACACCTTTATCAGAAGCCGCTGAGCGATTAGTGAAACAAATGCCGAAGCCACTAAATTGGATATTTCAAAGTTTCGCTAGAAGGTTAGAAAGTGGAGAACAAACAGTTAGAGAGGCTTGGATAGATAGTTTGAAAGAAAATTGGAAGCTAACAGCGTTTCAACAAACTGAGTATGAGATTTTGCAACAATTCGGTGAAACGCTTGGACAACATGATCGTGAATCACAACAAAAACATATTCGCTTATGTATTACGCATTTAGAGAGAGAAGAAGAAGAAGCGAAAGCATTACAACTACAATACGAAAAAATGATTAAGAGCTTAGGGGTACTAGCGGGGCTACTTATCGTAATTTTACTGCTATAGGAGGGAGAAAGGCGATGTCCATTGATGTTGGATTAATATTTCAAATCGCCGGAATCGGCATTGTTTTAGCTTTCATTCATACCGTACTAAAAGAATTAAAGAGAGAGGATATTGCAAATTGGGTTATCCTTGTCGGTTTTGTCGTTATTTTATTTCATGTCGCATTTTTAATTAATACTTTATTCGACAAGATTAAAAGTGTCTTTCTCTTCCAGTAAAGGAGGCGGTTCGCATCGAAATTATACAAATTGTCGGATTAGGCCTCGTTGCTACGTTTTTAGCAGCTGTACTGAATCAGCATAAATCTAGCATTACGTCGTTATTTATTGTGTTCGTAGGTAGCGTGATGTTCCTTCTTTTAATCGATCAAATTCACGCTATTTTACAAATGATTGAGAGAGTAGCGAGTGAAGCAAAAGTTAGCAACGTGTATGTAGAAACGTTGCTAAAAATTATAGGGATTGCTTATATTGCTGAGTTTGGAGCACAAATTACAAAAGATGCAGGGCAAGGTGCAATCGCTTCGAAAATTGAATTAGCTGGAAAGATTCTAATTCTCGTTATGGCGATTCCTATTTTGACGGTTGTAATTGAAACTATTCTCGGATTTTTACCGACGGGATAAGGGGGAGTGAATGTTGAGGGGCTTTGGAGCTAAGCTGCTATTTGCTTGCTTCCTTTTCTTTTCTTTACCGGTTGTTGTACAAGCTTCTCCTGTAGAAACAAACGTCGTTGATCAACAATTGGATAAGCTCGGAATTGAAGATGTGAAGCAATTTTGGGACGGGCTTGTTACAAAATATGGAGGTTATTTACCAGAAAGTCAAAAAGGTAGCTTTATGGAGTTTGTAAAGGGAGAAAAAGAAGTTTCTATAAAAGAGTGGATGCTTGGTTTATTAAAGTATTTATTTCACGAGCTTGTTGCAAATGGGAAGCTACTGGGAACGCTCATTATGCTTACAATTTTCAGTGCATTGTTGCAATCACTGCAATCTGCATTTTCAAAGAGTAGTGTAAGTAAAATTGCCGATGCGGTTGTATATATGGTACTTATTATTTTCGCTTTAAATAGTTTTTATGTCGTTATGACATATGCCAGAGAAACGATACAAACAATGGTGGATTTCATATTAGCGCTATTGCCAATTTTGCTTGCACTCATAGCAACGGGAGGCGGTGTTGTATCTGTAGCGTTTTTTCATCCGATTATCATCTTCTTAATGAACACGAGTGGGCTTTTGATGAATTATATCGTTCTACCACTTTTATTACTTGCAACGATATTAAGTATTGTAAGTACGATGAGTGATCAATATAAAGTTACGAAATTGTCCAAGCTTCTGCAAAACGTTAGTGTTGGGATTATCGGTATTTTTTTAACGATTTTTTTAGGGGTATTATCTGTACAAGGAACAGCGACAGCTGTTGCTGATGGAATCGCTGTGAAAACTGCTAAATTTGTAACAGGGAACTTTATTCCTGTAGTAGGAAGAATGTTTACAGAGGCGGCGGATACTGTTATTAGTGCGTCGGGATTATTAAAAAACACCGTCGGAATTATTGGGCTCGTCATCCTATGTCTAATTGTCGCTTTTCCAGCGATTCAAATCTTTTGTATCGCGTTTATTTATAAATTCGCAGCAGCAGTATTACAGCCAGTTGGCGGCGGAGCAATTATTCAATGTTTAGATATCATTGGACGGAGCATCATTTATGTATTTGCTTGCTTAGCTATCGTATCGTTTATGTTCTTTTTAAGTATCACAATTATTATTGCTGCGGGGAACATTACACTTATGATGCGGTAGGAGGTGAAGGGTATGCAATTTGTTACAGAGTGGATTAGAAATATTATCGTTTTTTTACTCTTAGCGACAATGCTTCATCTTATTCTTCCAAATTCAAATTTGCAAAAGTACGTTAAATTCGTTGTAAGTCTATTATTAGTTGTATTAATCTTAACGCCTCTTTTTAAACTATTGCAAACAGATGTAAATGAAGTAATCGCAAATTTTAATGAAGAGAAGTATGTAGCAGAAGGATCTGTAAAAAATTCAATAGATTCGAAGAAAAAAGAAATACAAGCTCTAACACGTGCATATAGTTTAGAAGAGATGGCTACCAAAATGAAAAAAGAAGTAGGAAAAGAGTTCGAGAAAAAGTATGGTATGACAGTCTCTGAAATACAAATAGTCGCAGCGGAAAGTACAACGGAAGTAAAGTCAGCGAAAGATATTCAATCTGTTGTTGTGACGTTGAAAGAAAAAGAACGTAGTAAAAATGATGCAATCGAAACAGTAAAGCCAGTTGAAATTAACATGAAAGAACCGCCGAAAAAAGTAGAAGAAACGAATGTAGAAATGCAAGACTTCTTTTCAAGCAGGTGGCAACTAGAGAATAAACAAATCCAAGTTCAAATGGAAGGGAGGACAGGTGGAGTAAATGGACAATAAAGATAAAAATTCGAAATTCTCATTTTTTCGAAACTTATTGAATGGGGATGAAAAGGAAAGCAATGAGAAGGGAAAAAAGGTAACACCTAAGTTTTTACTTGTCCTACTCATACTTGGGATTTTGCTTATGTTTTCTAGTAGTTTATTTTCAAGTAAAAAAGAAGAAGTACCTGTATTTAAAGAACAAAAAACGCAAAACCAAGAAAAAGATGTACCAACTTTCGGACAAAAAAGTAACGATAGTATGTCAAATGTAGAAAAGTATGAAAAAGCGTATGAACAAGAATTAAAAGCAGCTTTAGAAGAAATAGCAGGAGTAAAAGATGTAACGATTAAAGTGAATTTGGATTCATCAGAAGAAAAAATATTAGAAAAAAATACAGTGAAACGTTCACAAACAACAGGTGAAACAGATAAAACAGGCGGTAAGAGGGAAGTAGAAGATGAGTCTCTTGATGAAAAGACCGTCATTATACGTGAAGGGGATAAAGAAACTCCCGTTGTTTTACGAACAGAGAAACCGAAAGTACGAGGTGTTCTTGTCGTAGCAAAAGGAGTGGATAATATACAAGTTAAAGCGATGGTAAAAGAAGCTGTAATACGGCTATTAGATGTACCAGCCCATCGCGTTTCAGTTTCACCGAAAAATTGATAGGGAGGAAATAAAGTGTTAAAAAAACAAACGGTTTGGCTATTAACGATGTTAAGTTTAGTTGTTGTACTATCTGTGTATTACGTAACAACTCCTGACAAAATGAATACAGCATCGCCGGCGACAGGTGAAAAGATTGGACAAGAAAAACAAGGTACTGATAAAGCAGTAACAAACGAAGCACCTAAAGAAACGCCAAAAAAAGAAAATACAAGCAAGGAAACATCAAATAAAGAAACAAATAAAGAAACAGACAAAAAAGAGAGTGCTAACAAAGAAACAAGTAAAAAAGATGCTAACGTAACAGTTCAATCAAGTGATGAAAATTTCACAGCGTTACGTATGCAAATGGAAGATCAGCTAAGTGAACAAAAATCAAGATTACAAGAAGTGATGAATTCAGCAAAATCTTCAGCAACAGAAAAGAGTAAAGCGAAAGATAATTTTGATGCAATTACTACAATGGAAACGAAGCAAGAATTACTTGAGACAGTGATTAAGTCTCAAGGAGGATATAAAGATGCCCTTGTAAGAGCTGATGGAACTGATATTAGAGTAACTGTAAAAGCAGCAAAGCATTCACAAAAAGAAGCGAATAAAATTATACAACTTGTAAGAAGTGAAGGCGGATCAAAAGATGTAGGTGTGAAATTTGATCCACCAACAAAATAAAAACTAATAATCCGCGGGGAAATTCCCCGCGGATTATTAGTTTTTACGAATCGGATTGTTTGAAAATAGTTAATTGATGAAAATAATAATAGAAAAAAGCTATCATTTTCGATAGCTTTTTTCTATTTCGTCTTTGTAGTTGTTTTTACTATGCTCAACTCGGAACGGAGAGATACGTTGTGAGTAAAAGATTAGCGGTTCATGGTAGCGATGGTTACTTTTTCCGGATTTGACGTGGATGAAGAGAACGAATGCCCAGACCATTACGGCAGGTAAGAAGAGAATGAGCCATATCATATGTCCACACCTCGATACGATATATTTTCTACACTTTGAACATACTATTCTTATATGAAGGAATGATGAACGGTGTGTAAACAAAAAAATAATATTTGGTAAAAATATGTTATTGACTATAGATGAGGTGAAGAGTGGAGCGGTAATTATCTGTTTATTGTGTAGCCTTTTGAAAAAGTAAGGAATGTTTTTGAGGAAGTGGTCTTGCCAATTTCATGTGAAACTTGGTATTATTACTAGGTAATAAATTTTTATTGGAATAATATTTTTACAGGAGTTTCGATTTATTATAAAGAAATATAAATTGGAATGTTTAAAAAATTTATCGTAAGATGGAAATAGTAACTATTTCTATTAGGAAATGAAATGCATTTTCTAATAGAGTACATCGTATTTTTACAGTCAATCTAGTTTTAGTGACGAGAATCTGTAAAAACGGGACAAACAAGAGTATGGGAGTGGATTTTACATGTTTAAAATTCAAGAAGTTCGTGAATTAATTAAATTAATTGATAGCTCTAATATTGATGAATTTGAATACAAAAAAGATGGTACGACAATCAAAATGAAAAAGCGTGGTAATGAAGTTGTTGCGGTGCAAGCACCTGTAGCAAAACAAGCCGTGCAACCAGTAGCACCTGTTGAAGTTGAAACAACAGTAGCGGCAGCACAAGTGGAAGTACCAAATCAAGAAGAGAAAAAATCTGTTCAAAATGAGAACCTACATAAAATTACATCACCGATGGTAGGTACATTCTATTCTTCTTCTTCGCCTGATACACCTGCATATGTAAGTGTAGGGGATAGAGTATCGAAAGATTCTATTGTATGTATTGTCGAGGCTATGAAGTTATTTAACGAAATCGATGCTGATGTAGATGGCGAAATTGTTGAGATTCTTGTTAATAATGGACAGCTTGTGGAGTATGGACAACCGCTATTTCTTGTAAAAGCGTAATAAGGGAGTCTTTGTGATGATAAAAAAAGTATTAATAGCCAATCGTGGGGAAATTGCTGTACGAATTATTCGTGCTTGTAAAGAAATGGATATTGAAACAGTCGCAATTTATTCAGAAGCAGATAAAGAGTCACTTCACGTACAAATTGCTGATGAGGCGTATTGTGTAGGACCAACGATTTCGAAAGAAAGTTATTTAAATTTGACGAACATTATTAGTGTTGCGAAGTTAACAGGCTGCGATGCTATTCATCCGGGATACGGATTTTTAGCAGAGAATGCAGATTTTGCAGAGTTATGCCGTGAATGTAACTTAATTTTTATCGGTCCAAGTCCAGAAGCTATTTCAAAGATGGGCACAAAAGACGTTGCTCGTGATACAATGAAAGAAGCAGGGGTTCCGATTGTACCAGGTTCACAAGGGATTATTAAAAATACCGAAGAAGCGATCGAGCTTGCTAATCAAATTGGATATCCAGTTATTATTAAAGCGACAGCAGGTGGCGGCGGAAAAGGTATTCGTGTCGCACGTCATGAAGAAGAGCTTGTAAAAGGAATTCAAATTACACAGCAAGAAGCTAGTACCGCTTTTGGGAACCCTGGTGTATACTTAGAAAAGTACGTTGAAGATTTCCGCCATGTTGAGATTCAAATAATGGCAGATACACATGGGAATGCCATTCATTTAGGAGAGCGTGATTGTACAATTCAGCGCCGCTTGCAAAAACTATTAGAAGAAAGTCCATCACCTGCACTTGATGAAAATGTGCGCAAGCAGATGGGTGAGGCGGCAGTTAAAGCAGCGGTAGCAGTTGATTATACAGGTGCTGGTACGGTTGAGTTTATTTATGAATATAAAACGAAAACCTTTTATTTCATGGAGATGAATACGAGAATTCAAGTTGAGCATCCAGTTACTGAAATGGTAACAGGGATGGATTTAATTAAAGAACAAATTCGTGTTGCTTCTGGAGAAAAGTTATCGTTACAGCAAGAAGAAGTACAATTTAATGGTTGGGCAATGGAATGTCGAATTAATGCGGAAAACCCTGCCAAAAAATTTATGCCATCTCCAGGTAAAGTAGAAATGTACTTGCCACCAGGCGGATTTGGTATTCGCGTCGATTCAGCTGTATATCCGGGATATTCAATCCCACCTTTCTATGATTCGATGGTTGCTAAATTAATTGTTCACGGGAAAACACGTGAAGAGGCAATTGCAAAAATGAAGCGAGCGCTTAGTGAATTTGTCATCGAAGGCGTACATACAACAATCCCGTTCCATTTGCAATTGCTAGATCATCCTGATTTTGTAAAAGGTGAGTTTAATACGAAATTTTTGGAAGAGCATGAACTTGTGACGCAGTGATACATTAAAGGAGGTTTTTTTCATGGCTGAACATATGTTAGATATGGGTCAAGATACAACTCTTGGTAAAGTAGAAATTGCACCAGAAGTAATTGAAGTAATCGCAGGTATTGCAGCTGCTGAGGTAGAAGGTGTAGCGGCAATGCGTGGGAATTTTGCTACAGATGTTGTTGAGAAGTTAGGTAAGAAAAATCATGGTAAAGGTGTAAAGGTTGAATTAGCAAACGAAGATATTATCGTTGACCTTTATGTTGTGATGTATTTTGGCGTAGCGATTCCGGTTGTTGCACAAAAGATTCAAGACAACATTCGCCAAGCACTCTTTACAATGACAGGGCTTGAGCCAAAAGAAGTGAATGTTCACATCGTTGGCGTAACATTCGAAACACAAAAAACAGAAATCGAACCAGTGTAAGAATGAAAAAGGTGCCTAGTAACATAGGCATCTTTTTTATCGTTTCATTTCTTCACAAATAAAAACCCTCTAATTATTATACTATTTCAAAAAATAAGAAATCAAAAAGAAAATGTTTCGTTTTTCCAAAAAACGTACATTGTGATAAGATATGGAACTTGAAGTTAATCTTTTTATTATTTTTCAGCCTTGTAACCCGTGTGTGAAACGATAAATTGTGTTATTATCATTGTATTATAAGGTTGGAAAATCAATGAAAACTGTAAGAGTAAGTGAATTGACGGCTTATAAATTATAATAATATAACAAAGCATAAGGAAAGACTTGAAGCATAAAGGAGAGTTACAATGAAACGTAGGACGGCTAGAGAAAGAGCTATGCAAGCATTATATCAAATGGATATTACAGGTGAATTAGAACCGAAAGTAGCGGTGGAAAACACGCTAGATGAAGGTGAAGAAACAAATGAGTTTCTAGAATCACTTGTAGTAGGTTTTGTAGAAAATAAAGAAGTAATTGATGAAGCGATTCGTCAAAACTTAAAAAAATGGAAGCTTGAGCGTATTAGTATTGTTGATCGCAGTATTTTACGTGTAGCTGTGTATGAAATGAAATACATGGAAGAAATTCCACACAACGTAACAATTAACGAGGCAATTGAAATTGCTAAAACATTTGGGGATGAGGAATCTCGTCGTTTTATTAACGGCGTTTTATCTAATATAAAAGATACACTGTAATTTCTTTAAGGGGGAATCTTAAAATGGTAGCAGTAATCATCAAAGGAAATGAAGTTGCGGAGAAAAAACGAGCACAATTAACAGAAGAAGTTGTGAAGTTGAAAGCGCAAGGGATTGTACCAGGATTAGCAGTTATTCTAGTTGGAGAAGATCCAGCATCTCGTTCTTATGTAAAAGGAAAAGAAAAGGGCTGTGAACAAGTAGGAATCTATTCAGAGCTAATTGAACTTCCTGAAACAATTACTGAGGAGCGTTTGCTTGCTGAAATCGATCGCTTAAATGGCGATGACCGTATTAATGGCATATTAGTGCAATTACCTTTACCAAAACATATTGAAGAAAAAGCTATCATTGAAAGAATTTCACCAGAAAAAGATGTAGATGGATTTCACCCAATCAGCGTGGGACGTATGATGACGGGACAAGATACATTCCTTCCATGTACACCGCACGGTATTGTAGAATTAGTAAAAGAAACAAATCTTGATATCTCGGGAAAACATGTTGTAGTAATTGGAAGAAGTAATATTGTCGGCAAGCCAGTGGGGCAATTGTTCTTAAATGAAAATGCAACTGTCACATATTGTCATTCTAAAACGCAAAATATGAAAGAGTTAACGAAGTTAGCTGATATTTTAATCGTAGCTGTTGGACGACCTAAAATGGTAACAGCTGATTATATTAAAGAAGGAGCGGTTGTAATCGACGTTGGTGTAAACCGTTTAGAAACAGGTAAACTTTGTGGTGATGTTGACTTTGACAACGTGTTAGATGTTGCAGGTTACATTACACCTGTACCAAAGGGTGTTGGTCCAATGACGATCACAATGCTTCTTCATAATACTGTTGAATCTGCTAAACGTGCAGGTGTCGTTTGTAAATAATTTGAGTCGGCTATGAGGAGAGAGAAATGGAGAAACAATATTTAACCGTTACAGCGTTAACACGCTATATAAAAACAAAAATAGAATATGATCCGCATTTACAGTCTGTTTGGTTAAAAGGTGAAATTTCCAACTTTAAAAATCATAGTCGTGGCCACATGTACTTTACATTGAAAGATGAAAATGCAAGAATCGCAACGGTTATGTTTGCGGGTCATAATCGTAATATTAAATTCAGACCTGAAAATGGGATGAAGGTACTTGTGAAGGGGAAAATTTCCGTTTACGAGGCGAGTGGTTCTTATCAAATTTATATTCAAGATATGCAGCCTGACGGAGTCGGAAACCTGCATTTAGCTTACGAACAATTAAAGGTTCGTTTAGAGGAAGAAGGTTTGTTTTCTCAAGTTTATAAAAAAACAATTCCTCCTTATGCTAAAACAATAGGTGTGATTACGTCGCCAACAGGGGCAGCGATTCGTGATGTTATAACAACGATTAAACGTCGTTATCCAATTGGAAATGTTATTGTGTTTCCGGTACTTGTACAGGGGGAGTCAGCAGCTCCCTCAATTGTACAAGCGATTCGTACAGCGAATGCAATGGGAGAGATAGATGTCCTAATCGTTGGGCGCGGGGGAGGCTCTATTGAAGAATTATGGGCTTTCAATGAAGAAATGGTAGCAAGGGCAATCTTTAAGAGTGATATCCCTATTATTTCGGCAGTAGGACATGAAACGGACTTTACAATTGCGGATTTTGTTGCCGATTTACGTGCGCCAACACCGACTGCAGCAGCTGAGCTGGCAGCGCCTAACATTATAGAGTTACAAGAAAAGGTATTACAAAGAACTCTAAGATTGCAAAGAGCAATGAGAGAGTTAGTACATAAAAAAGAAGAAAAACTACAAGTATTGCAAAAATCTTATGCGTTCCGTTATCCAAGACAAGTATATGAGCAAAAAGAAGAGCAATTAGATAGAGCGTTAGAACAGCTTGTGTTAGCGAAAGAGCGCTATATTGATAAAAAGGTAAATCAGTTAAAACAGCTTTCATTCTATTTAGAGAAGCACCACCCATCTCAAAAAATTATGCAAACGAAGGTAGCAGTTGAAACATTGCAAAAGCAATTGCAACGTGAAATGCAAACATTACTTCAAACGAAAGAATTTGCCTTTGTAAGAGCTGCTCAAAAACTTGAAGCGTTAAGTCCGCTTAAAGTAATGATGAGAGGGTACGGGCTTGTATATGATGAAGAGAAGCAAGTGTTAAAAAGTGTGAAAGATGTCAGCCTTGGAGATGCTGTTTCAGTTCAATTACAAGATGGAATACTAGATTGTAGCGTATCAGGCATAGAGGAGCGTGAATTGAATAATGGAAAATAAATTAAGTTTTGAAGAGGCAATTTCGCAACTTGAGCATCTCGTTTCTAAGCTAGAACAAGGTGACGTACCTTTAGAAGAAGCAATCTCTTATTTTAAAGAGGGTATGGAATTATCTAAGCTTTGTGATGAGAAGTTGAAGAACGTACAAGAACAAATGGCAGTTATTCTTGGGGAAGATGGAGAGCTTGAACCGTTTACTGCTTTAGGAGATGAAGCATAGTGACTGTTGCTTTTGATACTTTTTTGAAAGAAAGTAAAACTTTCGTAGAAGAGAAGCTTGTAAGCTATGCAAATGAATTACAATGTCCAAATGTACTTCGTGAAGCGATGGCATATTCTTTGGAAGCGGGTGGGAAGCGTCTCCGCCCGTTACTTTTATTTGCAACATTACAAGCGTTTGGTAAAGAAAAAAATCTTGGAGTAGGTGCAGCTTGTGCTCTTGAAATGATACATACATACTCGTTAGTTCATGATGATTTACCTTGTATGGATGATGATGATTTAAGAAGAGGGAAGCCCACAAATCATAAAGTATTTGGTGAAGCGATGGCAGTTTTAGCAGGCGATGGTTTGTTGACGTATGCTTTTCAAGTTATTATGGCATATGAACAAAAGGAAATTACTGCTGAGAAAAAAGTAAGACTTGTACTTGAGCTTGCAAAAGCGGCAGGGCCAGAAGGAATGGTTGGCGGACAAGTGGCGGATATGGAAGCTGAAGGAAAACAGCTTACGATTGATGAGTTGGAGTATATTCATAAGCATAAGACTGGGAAACTACTTGAATTCGCTGTACTTGCAGGATCGATACTTTCAGATGCCACAGAAGAACAAGAAGAAAAGTTACTTGCGTTTGCAAAATATATCGGTCTAGCGTTCCAAATTCGAGATGATATTTTAGATGTGGAAGGAACCGAAGAAGAGATCGGAAAACCGATTGGTAGTGATGTTTCCAACGAAAAGAGCACATATACGACGTTATTTACTGTAGATAGAGCAAAGGATATTTTAGAAGAAACAATTGCAAAGGCAAAAGATGCTATTGGTTCCTTGCAATTACAAGATGAATATTTACTATCTATTTGCGATTTGATTGCAAAACGTAATAACTAATATAACAGCGTTTCCATTTGTTGAGTCATTCATCATTTTATGATATAAATGTAGGAAAAGGTTTTTCTTTTCTTGTTATTGGCAAAAATATATGTAGATTACATTGCCGTTATCACTTCGTGTTAGCGGCTATTTTTTTCATCGCCTAAAGAAATATGGTTTATAATAGGATTAGGGCGCAATAGACTGGTTAATAGCAGGACAAGGCGAAAAATAAAAAAGAGAATTTCTTGTTTTGTGTAAATGTTTTTTATAATATTTGACATGTTGACAGATTATGAAATGAAAGTGAGTGATCCATGTGGATCTAACGCAAATTCAAAACCCTAGTTTTTTGAAAGATATGTCTATCAGTGAACTAGAGGGATTGAGTGAGGATATTCGTAAGTTTTTAATTGAAGAGCTCTCTCAAACAGGTGGACATATTGCACCTAATTTAGGTGTAGTAGAACTCACAATTGCTCTGCATAAATTATTTGATAGCCCGAATGATAAATTTTTATGGGACGTAGGACATCAATCCTATGTACATAAAATTTTAACAGGACGTGCAAAAGAATTCGGTACATTAAGGCAATATCAAGGTTTATGTGGTTTCCCAAAACGTTGCGAGAGTGAGCACGATGTATGGGAAACTGGCCATAGCTCGACATCATTATCTGCTGCAATGGGAATGGCTCTAGCACGTGATTTAAAGAAAACGAAAGAATATGTTATACCAATCATTGGAGATGGTGCTTTAACAGGCGGAATGGCTTTAGAGGCATTGAACCATATTGGACATGAAAAAACAGACATGATTGTTATTTTGAATGATAATGAAATGTCAATTGCGCCAAACGTTGGCGCGCTTCATAATGTGCTTGGACGTCTACGTACCGCAGGAAAATACCATTGGGTAAAAGACGAACTAGAGTATATATTGAAGAAAATCCCAGCAGTCGGTGGGAAAGTTGCTGCAACAGCAGAGAAAATAAAAGATAGTCTTAAATATTTACTAGTATCCGGTGTCTTTTTCGAAGAGTTAGGCTTTACATATTTGGGTCCAGTTGATGGGCACGATTATGAAAAGTTATTCGAAACGTTGCAATATGCAAAGAAAACAAAAGGCCCAGTGCTTGTTCATGTTATTACGAAAAAAGGAAAAGGTTATAAACCAGCTGAGAGTGATGTTATTGGAACTTGGCATGGAACAGGACCTTATAAAATTGAATCAGGTGACTTCGTTAAACCGAAAGAAGTTGCACCAGCGTGGAGTGCTGTTGTTAGTGATACAGTACTTAAGCTAGCGAGAACGGATGAGCGTATCGTTGCAATTACACCTGCAATGCCTGTTGGATCGAAACTTGAGAAATTCCAAAAAGAATTCCCGGATCGTATGATTGATGTAGGTATTGCAGAACAGCATGCTACAACAATGGCAGCGGGTATGGCAACACAAGGTATGAAGCCATTCCTTGCAATTTATTCAACATTTTTACAAAGAGCATATGACCAAGTTGTTCATGATATATGCCGCCAAAATTTAAATGTCTTCATCGGAATCGATCGCTCCGGATTAGTAGGAGCAGATGGTGAAACGCATCAAGGTGTATTTGACATCTCATTCTTACGCCACTTGCCGAATATGGTAATTATGATGCCAAAAGATGAAAATGAAGGGCAACATTTAGTATATACGGCGATGCAATATGAAGATGGACCAATCGCATTACGTTATGCGCGCGGTAATGGACTTGGTGTTCCTATGGATGAGGAATTAAAGGCGATTCCAATCGGTTCATGGGAAACGTTAAAAGAAGGTACACAAGCGGCTATTTTAACATTTGGTACGACAATACCAATGGCAATGGAAGCAGCTGACCGTCTTGAAAAGGCTGGAGTTTCAGTGAAAGTAGTCAATGCTCGCTTTATTAAACCGATGGATGAAGCATATTTACATGATCTCTTAGGGAAAAATATACCGATTTTAACGATTGAAGAAGCGTGCTTGATCGGTGGTTTTGGAACGGGAGTAGTTGAATTTGCGTCTGAGAACGGGTACCATAGTGCGTTAATTGAACGAATGGGTATTCCAGATCGTTTCATAGAGCACGGTAGTGTAACAAAATTATTAGAAGAAATCGGTTTAACGACAGATGCTGTTGTAGACCGTATTCATACAATGATTCCATCAAAACAAAAAAGGGCGTAACAAATGAGTGCAAAAAAAGAAAGAGTAGATGTACTATTAGTAGAGCGAGGAATTATAGAAACACGTGAGAAAGCAAAACGCGCCATTATGGCCGGACTTGTATATGCGAATGAGATGAGACTTGATAAGCCAGGAGAGAAAATCCCACAAGATACAGAGATTACGGTGAAGGGACAAGTTATGCCGTATGTAAGCCGTGGTGGTTATAAACTCGAAAAGGCACTAGAGACATTTCATCTTGATTTACAAGATAAAGTTATGATAGATATTGGTTCATCAACTGGTGGCTTTACAGATTGTGCGCTTCAAAATGGAGCGAAATTATCTTATGCATTAGATGTAGGGTACAATCAACTTGCATGGAAATTGCGTCAAGATGAGCGTGTTGTTGTAATGGAACGAACAAACTTCCGTTACGTGACACCAGCAGACTTAGAGCGTGGTTTACCGCAATTTGCGAGTATCGATGTTTCATTTATATCATTAAAGCTTATATTGCCAGTTTTAAAAACAATGCTTATGCCGAATGGGGATGTAGCAGCGTTAATTAAACCTCAGTTTGAAGCTGGAAGAGAGCAAGTTGGGAAAAAAGGTATCGTTCGTGATCGAAAAGTACATGAAGCTGTCGTGGAAATGATTGTCGATTTTGCTGTAAAAGAAGGATACGATGTAGAAGGTTTAACATTCTCACCAATTACGGGCGGGGATGGTAATATTGAATTTTTAATTCATCTGAAATGGCATGGTGAACGTGAGAATGGCGAAAATCATTCTCCAGTTTCTGTTGAGCAAGTAGTTACAGAGGCGCATGATGTCCTAAAACAAAAAGGTAAAGGGGAATAACATATGTTGTTCCTCTTTTTGTTGTAATTGTATAATGATTGTAAAAACAATTGTGTACAAGTAACGAATTATAAGTTAACATAAATAAGTGAAGTATACCAATGTTTAAACTATGGTAAGAGATAGTGTGAGGTGCAAATGTATGAATAAAGGTCAGCGCCATATTAAAATCAGGGAAATTATTGCGAACAAAGAAATTGAAACACAAGATGAATTAGTTGATATTTTACGTAATGAGGGATTTAATGTAACGCAAGCAACAGTATCGCGCGATATTAAAGAATTGCACTTAGTGAAAGTGCCATTACATGATGGTCGCTATAAATATAGCTTGCCAGCAGATCAACGATTTAACCCGTTACAAAAATTAAAACGAAATCTAGTGGATTCATTTGTAAAATTAGACACGGCAGGACATATGCTTGTGCTAAAAACATTGCCTGGTAACGCTCATTCACTTGGAGCACTTATTGATCATTTAGAGTGGGATGAGATCATCGGAACCATCTGTGGTGATGACACTTGCTTAATTATTTGCCGTACACCTGAAGATACAGGTGTTGTCTCTGATCGTTTCTTAAATATGTTGTAACAAAAAAATCTTGTTTGCTTTCCTCTGTAAAGTGGAAAGTGAACAGGATATTTTTATTGGTTAAAAATGTGGATTTTTAATTGTAATATAATATTTTCTTTGAATAAAATTAGAAAATAGGTGGATTGACCCGTAAAACAAATGTTTGGTACAATGGAGCGGTTAGAAAAGTAATTTATACATACAAACATATAGTATAACTATTTGAATAAAGAACTGAAAAAAGCCCTTAATAGGGGATTAGTTTATAACGAGGTGAATGGAGCATTGTTATCGGAATTATCGATTAGAAACTTTGCTATTATTGAGGCATTAAATATTTCTTTTCAAAAAGGATTAACGGTTTTAAGTGGTGAAACAGGGGCCGGAAAATCGATTATTATTGATGCGATTAGTTTGCTTGTAGGTGGCCGTGGTTCAGCAGAATTTGTTCGATATGGAACAGAAAAAGCTGAGATCGAGGGGCTATTTTATGTAGAAGATGATAAGCATCCATGTATTGAAAAGGCAGAAGAGTTGGATATAGAAATAGAAGACGGCATGATTATTTTGAAGCGTGATATCGCTGCAAACGGAAAGAGTGTATGTCGTGTAAATGGGAAACTGGTTACCCTTAGTATATTAAAAGAAATTGGAAAAACACTTGTTGATATTCATGGGCAGCACGAAACACAAGATTTAATGAATGAAGAGCGTCATCTATTTATGCTCGATCATTTTGATGGAGAGCGTATTGTTAAACAATTGGATAGATACCAAAACGTATACGCTGACTATGAGAAGTTAAAAAAACAGTTAAAATCGTTAAGTGAAAATGAACAACAAATGGCGCATCGCTTAGATTTAATTCAATTCCAGCATGAAGAAATCCGTAAGGCGGATTTAAAGATGGATGAAGAAAATGAATTAACTGAAGAACGATTGCAAATTTCTAATTTCGAAAAAATTTACAAAGCATTAGGTGATGCATATCGCTCGTTAAGCGCTGACGGACAAGGATTAGATAATGTACGAAGCGCAATGGGACAAATGGAGAGTATTACACATTTAGATGAAGTGTATCAAGAGAATCATGATTCAATTGCAAATAGTTATTACTTATTAGAAGAAGTTGCGTATCAACTGAGAGAAAAGCTCGATATGATGGAATATGATCCGAATCGTTTAGACGAGATTGAAACGCGTTTAAATGAAATTCGTATGCTAAAGAGAAAATATGGAAATACTGTAGAAGAGATTTTAGCGTATGCTGATAAAATTGAACAAGAAATTTTTACGATTGAAAATAAAGACGTTCATATTGAAACGACGAAGAAGCAGTTAAAGGAATTAGAAAGTGTCATTCTGAAAGAAGCAACGTTGTTAAGTAATATGCGTCATGAGCTTGCAGAACATCTTACAAATGCTATTCATCAGGAATTAAAAGAATTATATATGGAAAAAACAAAATTTGAAGTGAGAATCATGAAGAGAGAAGGAAATGCTGAAGAGCCTCTTGTGGAGGGGGCCCCGGTAAGACTTACGTCGGATGGCTACGATCATGTGGAATTTTATATTTCAACAAATCCAGGTGAGCCGCTAAAACCACTTTCAAAGGTCGCTTCTGGCGGAGAGTTATCTCGTATTATTTTAGCTTTAAAAAGCATTTTTTCTAAGCATCAAGGTGTTGCATCTGTTATTTTTGATGAGGTGGATACAGGTGTAAGTGGTCGAGTTGCACAGGCTATTGCAGAAAAAATTTATCGAGTATCGGTAAACTCGCAAGTACTTTGTATTACGCACTTACCTCAAGTAGCTTCAATGGCGGATTCACATTTATTTATTCGAAAACAGGTAGCGAATGATCGAACAATTACGTCAGTTACCGTTTTAACTATGGAGGATAAAGTAACAGAAATAGCTCGAATGATTTCTGGTGTGGAAATTACAGATTTAACGACAGAACATGCGAAAGAATTACTTACGCAAGCGCATCATTTTAAACAGACAGCAGAGGCTATCCAGTAATGGATAGCTTTTTTTCTCAAATAATGATTACTTAATTCTTCCGGTTATAAATAAAGCACTGCAAGGAGAGATTAAAAAGTGAGGCCAAGAGGCTGAATGTGGGGTAGGAGCGAGGAGAGTGAACAAATTGAAATTAGAAAGATTTCGCAAAATAATAGGTATTTGTCTCCTTGTTTCTTTAGTTTTTATTGGATGTTTTAAACCGCTTCGGACGTTTATTTCATCCCCGAAGCAGATTGTTGTCTTTGAAGGACAACAATCAGAAATAGCTTCATTATCAGTATTTAAAGCTTCATCTACAGATCGTCATGTGTTTACAGTGAGTTCAAATGAACAAAAACAAGGACTTATGGTAAATTCTCATCAAAATGGTGAAGCGGATATGGTGTTTCAACTTGCTGGTTTTCCAGTAAAAAAAGTAAATGTGAAAGTATTGAAAGATTTCAAAGTTATTCCAGGTGGGCAATCAATTGGTGTGAAGTTAAACACAAAAGGGGTACTTGTTGTAGGCCATCATTTAATTCAAACTGAAAAAGGGAAAGTATCTCCTGGTGAAACAGCTGGTGTGCAAATTGGAGATATGATTACTGAAATTAATGGTAAAACAATTGAAAAAATGAGTGATGTAGCACCATTTATTCATAGTAGTGGTGAAACAGGTGAACCGCTTAATCTTGTTTTGTTAAGAGATGGAAAATACATCCGCACTAAGTTAACACCACAAAAAGACAGTGGTGAATCGTCTTATCGTATCGGTTTATATATTCGTGATTCGGCAGCTGGAATCGGAACAATGACATTTGTTCATCCTGATTCCATGAAATATGGGGCACTTGGTCATGTCATTTCTGATAACGATACGAAAAAGCCGATTCAAGTCGAAGATGGACAAATTATGCGTTCAACGGTTACATCAATTGAAAGAGGTAGTCATGGGAATCCAGGAGAGAAATTAGCAAGGTTCTCACCAGATCGTGAAGTGATTGGTAATATTACAATAAATAGTCCATTTGGTATTTTTGGGAAATTGAATACAAATATGACAAATGGCGTAATGGATAAAGCAATGCCTATTGCATTATCTCATCAAGTAAAAGAGGGACCGGCAAAAATATTAACAGTTATTGATCAAGATAAAGTGGAAGCGTTTGATATTGAAGTTGTTAGTACAGTACCGCAAAAGTTTCCGGCTACAAAAGGTATGGTAATAAAAGTAACAGACAAACGTTTATTAGCGAAGACGGGTGGTATCGTACAAGGAATGAGCGGAAGTCCAATTGTACAAAACGGGAAAGTAATTGGTGCTGTTACACATGTATTCGTAAATGATCCGACATCAGGATATGGTGTTCATATTGAATGGATGTTACATGAGGCTGGAATTAACATTTATGATCAAGAAAGAAAAGCGAGCTAATTATTTAATTAGCTCGCTTTTCTGTTGAAAAATTCGTTGAAATTTTGTAAAAGCTCCGCAAGAGGTGTTTTTTGTTGTAAAATAAAAGAAAAGGGTTGAACGTTTCGTTGTATTTCTATGATGGAATGTGTTGCGAAAGGGAATAAATGGACGATAAACATATTTTTTTGTGATTTTATCGGAAAGTAACAAACTTTAAAAGGGAATTTTCACACAATTGTCGAACAATTCATGTAGCCTAGAAGGATACACATGTCGGAGAATCGATTCGGTAAGGGAGGAAAAGCTGTGGAGAAAATTAAAGTATGTCTTGTGGATGATAATAAAGAATTAGTATCAATGCTAGAGAGTTATGTAGCTGCTCAAGATGATATGGAAGTAATCGGTACTGCTTATAATGGTCAAGAGTGTTTAAATTTATTAACAGATAAGCAGCCGGATGTACTTGTTTTAGACATTATTATGCCACATTTAGATGGGTTAGCTGTATTAGAGAAAATGCGACATATTGAAAGGCTAAGACAGCCTAGCGTAATTATGTTGACAGCATTTGGACAAGAAGATGTGACGAAAAAAGCAGTTGACTTAGGTGCTTCTTATTTCATATTAAAACCATTTGATATGGAGAATTTAACGAGTCATATTCGTCAAGTGAGCGGTAAGGCGAACGCTACCATTAAACGTCCACTTCCATCTTTCCGTTCAGCAACGACAATAGATGGAAAACCGAAAAACTTAGATGCGAGCATTACGAGTATCATTCATGAAATTGGTGTGCCTGCTCATATTAAAGGGTATATGTACTTAAGAGAAGCAATCTCTATGGTGTACAACGATATCGAATTACTTGGATCTATTACGAAAGTATTGTATCCAGATATTGCAAAGAAATATAATACAACAGCAAGCCGTGTCGAGCGTGCAATCCGTCACGCAATTGAAGTAGCATGGAGTCGTGGGAATATTGATTCTATTTCGTCCTTATTTGGTTATACAGTATCCATGTCAAAAGCAAAACCTACGAATTCCGAGTTTATCGCAATGGTTGCAGATAAGCTGAGACTTGAACATAAAGCTTCGTAAACGCTGTAGTATCAAGGTGTTAAGCGTATTTTATAACAAAATTTAATAACCAACGAATTACGTATGTAGGCAATAAAGTACATAGGTAATTGGCGGTTAATTTAAAAACCTTCTATTTATTGGATTGAAATTTTGATTCCAATAGCTAGGAGGTTTTTTTGTTGTATGAATAACTTTCAGATGAACGTTGAAAACTTTTTGCTTCATTGTGATGCAAAGCATCTAAGTAGGAAAACAATTCGGTCGTATGACCAAACGTTGAAGTTATTTGCTTCATATTTAGAAAGGGAATTAAAGATTACGGATGTTGATAAGGTAAAACCTCTTCATATTCGGACGTATATTAAATATGTAAGGGAACGTGGTAAATATACATTTACATCTAATACAGCTAGTGAACAAATTAATTATCCAACACGTAGAACTGATTACGGAAAGACCATTAGCGAAACAACAATTGCTAATTACCTTCGTAATATTAAGGTGTTTTTCAACTTTTTAGAAGCCGAAGAGGATATTGCTAAGAATCCAATATCTAATATTGAATCAATAAAGCCGCAACGGAAACAAAAGATATTGTTATCAGTAGATGAAATAAAGAAAGTGTTGTATTCAATTGATATAAGTACATTCCATGGGTTTAGAAGTTACGTCATGATTAAACTTATTTTAGATACAGGCATACGTGCAGGAGAATGTTGTAGTATGCAAGCCGAAGACCTAGATATAAAAAATAAAAGTATCTTAATTACGAATCCGAAAAATAAGAAACAACGATATGTTTATTTTTCTAATATCATGGCTAACGATTTAAAACGTTGGTTGAAGTATAGGGATAGATTTAGTGATGCAGAGTATTTGTTTCCTACGATAAGAGGGACAATGTTGAACGTCAATAATTTTGAGGCAAGTATTAGAAGTATTGGTAAAAAGGTAGGTGTACATTTCACACCTCACCAATTAAGAAATAACTTTGCAAAGTATTACATTCTTAATGGTGGTGATTGGTTTAGCTTGTCTAGGGTATTAGGTCATTCATCGGTAGAAGTAACTCAAAGGGCATATTTAGACTTTACTGATGATGAGATTAAAAATAAATATCAACGTCATTCACCATTAGCAAGTATGAAATTTTAAGTGAAAGAAACAAGCCACCTATTGCAGTAGGTGACTCAAAATTAAAAGTTATGTTTTAAAACTAAATATCGGATATTCCGTACATTTAGCACTTGTATTATACCATTTTTGAAAAATGGATAGCAAGGGGCTTAGTTAGTTATTGCCTTTTTACAAGTGTAAGTACAGGGATTTCCGAACGTGGGAATGACCTAACACCACGATAAACACTTGAACAGGTGAGAACCAGCCAACGTCAGAAAATGGGGTTCGTAGGCACGTTAGAAGCTTTCCTCGTTTGCTTGTGTCTAGTCTATGTGGAGAACGCACATAATCAGTTTGGTGGTTGCTTGGTGTACTACGGGTACAGGTAGCAACGAATAAGAAAGGTAACATTAGGTTACGAGTAATTAAGGATATGTCAGCAGTACAATTCCTTTCCTAAATTTTTCAGCATGTTGGACAAGCATGACATGTTAAAAGTTCGTTGTAGGTGAAAATCTAGTGTTCAAACGAGGTGTTACTATACGGATTCCTTAACCCGATAGACCATGAGAAGTGACAATGAACGTCTGCTTTATATCGCATTAACTTTCTTATTTTTGCGATATAAGGTAGTCATTCTCTGCCCTAGCCGTTGTCCTGTACCCTCATCCCATGATGAAGGACAGACCGCCGATGTCAATACGTTCAATTACGGTTTTATTGTAACTTTAAATAACGGTGAGTAATGATAAATTAAAAATCAATAGGGGGATGAAGTAATAAAAGAATATGATAGAATTGGAAGAGGATAAAGAAATTTTATCCAATTTATATAAAAGAGAGTAGGGAAGAAATGATTACATTTAACGAAATCTTAGAAATTCCACAAGGGGAGTATGGGCATATATATCCAATTACAGTAAGAACAAGTGATAGAGAAGAATATACTTATACAATTGAGGCTAAGAATAAAATAGATGATAGTGTATTATTAGAAAAATTAACTACTTATTTTGAAAAAGTGGAAAATAAAGAGAAGTTTATTGAGGTAGAAAAGGGAAAAGCGGTCAAAATAGCTTATATTATGGCGATTGATGTTCAATATAATCCTTTACCATTTTAAGTATATAAAATAACTATACAGAGGCGTTAGAGGGCTTTATATAGATTTGAGGAGATTAATTGAATGAATACCGCAATTGAAAAATTAAAAACAATGGCTAAAATAGAAAGAGAACTTCGGCTACTCGGAGAAGTTGCAATAAAGCATTATGGAGACGAGTGTGGGAGAACTACCGACGCAATTTCGATGGCACAAGATTTAATCAAAGCAACAGAACAAGTTGAAAAGTATGTTGACTTAGTTTTTATGAATGAGGAAGAGTATTTATTGTTCCCAGTATATACATACGGATACATGAGTGTTTTTGGAGATAGAAAAGGCGTTGAAGTTAGAGGATTTTTAATAGATAAGTTAGAAGAGGAGTTATTCCATGCGATATTACTAAGCGTAGACAGTGGGAATTTAGAACGTTTTGTATATGTTTGCATGAATGTAGGTGAAGTATTAAAAGAAGAATATTTGGAACGAGTAGAAAGTTTGAATAAGCAAAAAGAATTAGTATCAAAACGTTTCGAACAATTAAATAAATGAATAAAGTAGACATTGTAACAGAGAGGAATTATCAGCGTCTTTATTATTCTCCGGATTTATGGTTTATACATGAGATAAACTGGCAAACGAATATAATGACCTAGCGACAGAACTAGATGAATTAAAACCGACAGAGGGCGGAACGTCTGAAAAGAAGTAGAAAAGAAAACCGATTGATGATGTATTGTATCATGCAAAAGATATTTTAAAAGAAGCGTAAAACATTTAGATGGATAAGTAAAAAGACCGGTTTTCCATCGGTCTTTTTATTTTTTGTAAATGGGCTACGGTAGTATAGTTGTAATTGTACAAGACAAATAATTCTAAATTATTATTAATTAATGTGACAAACTAACGAAAAATATTGTATCTATTACTGTATAAGACAGGAAAGAAGTTAATACTACGCAACAATATATTATGAAACCTTGCGTAATACTAACTAGTAGTATTTAGTATCTTCCCGAACGAATAAACCAATAAGCCTTGTATAAAGAAAGCCTACGGGACGTAAGCACTAATAACGATGATAACCAAGAAATTAATGGCAAAGAGTGGGGGCGAAATAAGACATGGTTGTACGACTGGAGTTAATCAGTTACTCGTAAGCGGCGATATGCGGGTTATATAGCGAATCACCCGAAAGGGAACGGTGTTTGTTGGGCGTGAGAAACGCACCGTACGGCGTAATACGAAGCCGATAAGCTATAACCGTTTGTCGTCAATGCAACCAATCTCAATTCGAGACCTCGGCATCTAATCTAAGCCAGTACGAATGGGTGGGCATTTTAACCTCGTAAAATTTCAACAGGGGTTACTATGCCCAAAACTACATTCGGATTCCTAACAAACTCGCCAGTATAAAAGCGTCAAAATCAAAAAACAATAGATTTTTATAAGATTTAAAAGAAATTACTACCACTAACCACGTCTAGAGGAAAACAGGGCTTAAACGATATATAGAGTAAGAACTATATGGGGAAAACGAAAAAGGACGTCTAATCTAAGAGATTAAACGCCAAAAGAGAATAGATAAAGATAAAGTCCATAGAGGGGGAGTGAATCCCCTCGTCTATTGTAAGTATATCATAGAATCAGGTTATAAAGAATAAAGAATAAAGAAAACAAAACGATAGTGAACGCGACTAGGTTTGTTAATCGTTGGGGGAGGAAAGCCCGTAGGGACAACAAACGATAGTGCGTTAGAAAAGGATTAGTAATGTAATGATACGTAAATCAAAAGATAATTGTGTCAGAATGCGTTTCTCGGTGTTATAAAAAAAGGAATTTAATAAGATATCGGTAAGCTTAGTATATTGGGGGAAGAATAGACTAAGGGTATGGGGTTTTCTGTATAAAATGGTGCACTACTACTAAGAAGTTTTTATGTTTATTACTTGAAAACAAGGAAGTATTGAACGTATAATGAATGTAGAAATTATCAATGTATATTGAATGCACATTGAATATACATTACTTAATAAAGTAAAAAGCACCTCAAGTGCTACCAACACTGAGATGCTTTAAATAAAGATATAAAACTATTTCTTGGTGAGGGCTACTACAAGATTTAAAACGCCGAAAAGCACATTAAATACTAGTGTCAAGATAACACCCAACGCCATTACTGTTGGTAAATGCATAAACTCACCTACTTTCTATGAATCCTTCCGTACGCCAATACGAAAGGATTTTTTCATGTTTTTCTTAGATTATATTACGTTTCAAATTAAGACACACGATGTATGTATAAATTCTTTCTTTTTGGACATGGTGCGTTTTGTTATACATGCTTGTCTATCGTGCTACAAATACTATGAAACCATATTGTGAAAATCCTGGCAATAAAGTACATTTCGAAAAAAAATTCAACTAATAACGGCTGTTTCGTTACAGAATTTTATTTCTATATTTTTGCAAAAATATATGGTTTTATTTTTTTGATACTAACCGTAGGTTTTGAGTGAAGGGACTTTATTTTGTTTGGTATGATAGTAGGTTTGACTTTATGAATCATAGTCCTTTGTGATTGTGATTATTAATGAAGTCAGTCGTACCAACATTTAGTATTATATTTAAACATTCCGCTTTTGCTATACAACTTGTAAAAGTATCACATAGTTTGTGGTATAGGTAGAAAAGAAAATAAACCGTTATTAAAAAACTTAATGCTTTAGCTTATAATCTTTTCTTTAATGAATAAGTTTGTCTATCTTACGATAAACCGTTATTAAAGATGAAAGATACAATTCGACCTTGCTTGTTTTTAAAACATAAAGAATAATTCTTAGTTCTAACAAACTAGGAAAAGAAATATTAGGGTATGACTTACGTATTTGTTGCTGTTAATTAAATAGTTTCCCTCCTTTGCCCGCGGTGCTTTGCCGTGGGTTTCTTTTTTGAAAATAAATATCCCAATTTGTCCAATTCTACTGGTAAAGCAAGGCGATAGAAGGTTATAAGGTTAGGGAAAGTTTTCTAGCTTCCCTTCCAATGCCAATCCTTTCAGATACAACTATTGGGTTGTATTCCTACCTAAAACGGGGCGTCGATATTCGGCGTCCTTTTTCTATTTCAAACAACAATCAAATCAAATTTCACATACATTATGGAGGTTATTTCATGGAAAACAATAAAGCGTTAGACATCATGTTACACGGCAAATCAATTAAGTTCTTTCGTTCTTTAAAAGGTGTGTCTTGCCGCGAACTAGCGGAGATTAGCGGCGTCAAACAATCATTACTTCACAAGTTCGAAACGGGTCGTCGCAACATTACTAAATTATCGAATTTCCGTATCATACGGGCATTACAAAGTATGGGGTTCGATTTAGATGAACTATTAGTCATTAACTTATATGTAATTCAAAAACATGGGGGTATCGTAACCAATGAGTAAGAAGTTAACGCAGCAACAACGCGACTTTGTAGAAGAAGCCTTTTATAGAAAAAGAAATTCTGAGAGTTACACCAATATTTCCAAATCACTGGGCATTAACAGACGTACGTTGTTCGGATACAGAGATTGTGAAGAAGGTCGTCAAATTGAAAAGGAATTGCGTCAGAAACTCATTGACCACGCGTTTGAAGAGATAATGGAGACCGTGATTGATAAAGCAAACAAAGGGTCGTTCCAACACGCAAAATTGTTTATGCAGGTTACTGGAAAATTGAAGAATGAAGAAGTTAACATGAAACAAGAATTGAACGTTACGAAAGAAATAACGCCCGATATCTACGCACAAATAGACGCGGCACTAAATTTATAGGGGGACATGGAATTATGGGAATTAAAACAACATTAGAACAAGCAAATGAGATTATTGAGAAGTACGAAGGTAAACGATTGGAGTTACAAAACCAACTGGTGAAATTGGATGAGGATATCCGTTACATGCAGGGCGAAGTAGAAGCCGATTTTCAGAACGCTGTAATGAATGGTGGCAGCGTTAACACACGATTAAAGAACGACCTTGATGCTTTGTTAGTTACACGCAGCCAAGTGGTGACCATGCTTCGTGATTTTGATGGGTTATTACAAAATGCGTTAACTGGACTTCGTGAAGAAGTGCAAAAGGAAACACAATCTATTGTAGATGGTATCCGTAATAGAGAAGCGGAACTTGAAAAGGAACTTAAAGATATTAAACTAACATATTTACAAAAGGTAGTTCAGTATCATGATGAATTTGGTGAAGGTGCATCTATATTATTGAAATACCGTCAGCTTAACGAACGTTTAGGGCTTCGTGAGGTCGATATCCGTGGGAATCATATTATTGATTTAGATAGTAGTGTTCAGCGTGGGAATCACTTTAAAGCACTTTTTGACCCTACCGTTAATGAAGTAGGGGACGCATTGTATATGGGGACACTTTCTCATGCAGCACAACAATATGCAAAACAAAAATAAAGAGAACATAGAAAAGGGCAAGCTTCGTGCTTGCCTTGTTTTTTATTAATCAAGAGTAATTTATTCTTTATTTTCCTTCTTCTTTTCTCCTTCTTCTATATTCCATTCATCGCCCCAGTAAATTTGAACTTCATCTTCTTCTCGCATGTTGTCATAGGCGGGAATTGTAACTTGAACACCTTCTCTTGCATCTTCTATATTAATTAATTCATCCGTGTCTGTGATTCTTGGAGGTGCTAATTCTGCTTTTGAATCATTTGATTTATCATTAGTCATTTTCATCTCTCCTCTTTTAAATAATTACTACATATCATCATATTATTTCTGTCTTATGTAAGTTTATACCTGTTTTATTGCCCAGTAGAAGTTAAGGCGTCGTTATCCAAGAAACCGCCCAAATACGCACTAAATATAGTTACAAAGAATGAGAATGAATCCCACAATAACCCGCGTCACTATTAGGTTTATGCGTTGTTCAGCTATTAATGAACAAAGGGTTCTGGGAATATATTCTAATAGATTATGATGTCGTAAAGCCATTACAAATTGGACATAAAAAAAGAATCCTGTTTTTACAGAATCCCTCTTTCCTTTGCAATTGCGTATAGCGATGACCGTGTTACATTATTTTCTTCGCATATCTGTTTAACCGTCTTCCCATTTGTTTTGCGGTTTGCTAGTTTCTCCAATGCTTCATTTAATCCTGGATTGTTATCATGGTATTTCTTCGGCTTCGTCTTGTACTTGCCGTTTGCCTTTGCAATTGCAATGCCCTCACGTTGACGTTCTAGCATTATCTCACGTTCGAATTCAGCAACGGATAGTAAAACATTCATAATTAGTTTAGATGTAGGAGAACCGTCGAATAAGCCCATATTAAGAATGTGTAATTTGATTCCTTTCGAAGTTAATTCTTCGATTAATTCAATGCCACCTTTAATTGTTCTAGCGATTCTATCAATCTTTGTAATGACCAAAGTGTCCCCCACTTTTAACGTAGAAAGCATTTCTTGTAATCCTTCACGGTGCATATCTTTTCCTGACTTCTTATCTTGGTATATTTTTGTAGCCCCTGCTTCTTCCAATGCTTTTAATTGTGCGTCTAAATTCTGTTCTACCGTACTAACTCTTGCGTATCCAATAATCATATGTAATGTCCTCCGGATGTCCTTTATTCTGTCCTAATTGTACAATTAGAAAATGGACATGTCAAACGGACTCTGAAAACCGCATGAAATCAACAAAGGACAGAGTGTCCGAAATCTCCTGCCCTAATGGACGTTCGGTAAATTAAAAGGGGCGGTGTTTTATATCCTTCTATGTTCTTGCAAGTTTGTGCGGCTACCTTTATTTTGAAGACGGGCTATTTTAAACAAGGGGCTACCGTTTCGAAGGGCGGTACTTATTTAATAGGGGGCATTTCTTTTAAGTGGACATAGAGGATAACGCCACACATCCATGACACGCACGTTATTGTTAAACGACAGGTATTGTATTAGGTAACATGAACACGTACGGCACAGACACACTTCACACATTCCTATTCACTGTTGTATACAATCCTTGTAGTACCAATATGAATGGATATGTATGTTGGTAGGTTACACGGCACAGCACCACCATACGATGCAATCACACGCATCTAACGTATGTATCGTTACCTCTATTACTTAACATGATTAGCACAATGAATCTTACGAACTGATAATGAATGTATGTTCATTGCTAGAAATGTTTTCAATTTGTATTAAGAATTTATCTTCATTCAAACCTTTCATCATTTCATCTATTTGAATTACTTTGTTTTGAATATTAATTTTCAATTTCTTCTTTCATTTTTCTTGATTCACGAATCTTCCTCAATCAATCAATCAATTAATTCAACAAAATATATTTGTAAATTTATAAGAAAACGAAAAGTCGATGGGGTATACGGGAGACGGGAGGTATATAGTGGGGGATACTAGCTGTCGAAAATACACAAAATAAAATAAGCCCAAGATAGGAAGCCGATAGCTGGTAAAAAAATTTACAACAAAAAATTATGCCGAAATGAGAATCTGTATCTTCATAGTTTCTTCCTATATTTTTGGGAGTGTTTTTGTTTTTTTTTGTATATAACGAATAAAGGAAAGCCTGTTGGAATCGTTTTTTTCTACTTTTTACGAATCACGATATGCATTACAAAAATGAACCGAAAGAAATTTCTTTGGATTGAAAAAAAGTAACACCACCAACACAAGCTTATCGAGTTATCATTGACGATTTTAACAGTGAAGTGTGTTTAAATGAAACGTTGACAAAGGCAAAAGAAAACTTCCCGAATTATGGTGCTTGGGTTAAAAAGTTTAATGAATAGGTAACACCCACCGTCACTAGTTGAAATTTAATAGGTAACGCCCTCCTTCCCTTGCCTAAATAGATATAGGTAACAGGTGGGGTGACTTGGATACCTTGAAATAGGTAACGGGCGGGGTGCTACTAAAAGAACTTAATAATTTAAAAGAATTTAAAGTAATAAAAGAATTAATTAAAAGAGGAAACATACCCATGATTGAATTAGGAGTTATTGCGGCTTTAATTGTCGGCGTCAATGAAATGATGAAACGCTTTTTACCGATATCTTCTGTTTTACTTGGTATTTTAGTAATGCTATTAATACACTGGTACCCTATTTCAGATTGTATTTTCATTCCGAAACTCTTAAAACGAACACTAGACATCTTAAAATAAAAATCTAAAATAATTACAATTTATGTGTCACGAAATGGATAATAAAAGACCAATAGAAAGTGTAAGGACAAAATCAAACACTTTCGGAGGAATTTTATTATGACAAATTTAATCAAAAATGAAGAAACATTTATTATCAACTCTAATGTTCGTGAATCTTATATGAATCGTGTGGACGTATTAGAAAAAGTGGAAGGATTATTACTTTTACCTAATATAGAAATGGCAACAACAAAGCAGGTTGCGGAGTTCTATGAGATAGAGGATAGTGTTATACGACATGTAATAAAAGAAAATAAAGAGGAACTATTACAAGATGGTTATAAAATAAATGTAGGTAAGGATTTAGCCCGTGAACTTATTTCACACGCTAAAGTTGAAAGGAAAAGAGGGCATATACTAATTAACGGTGAAATGAGACTTCCATATACCGAGGTGGCACTTTTCCCTAAACGTGCAATTTTGCGTGTCGGAATGCTATTACGAGACAGCCTTGTTGCAAAAGAAGTTCGTACTCAATTATTGAACATCGAAGAGAAAACGTCAGATGAGATTAAAGTCGCCGATATTAGCGAAGAACAAGCGTTACAAATTGCTGTGGGAAAAGCCCTAATGACGGGGGATATAAACGAATTGGCACATGCTTCTGAAAAGTTAATGGAGTTTAAAAATCGTCATATTACTGAAATGGAGAACAAGCTACAAGAACAACAAATGGTAATTAAAGTATTAGTGAAGGAGGAAGTTCAATATAAAACCCCTACAACACTTCTTCGTAAACTTGTTAATCATTACTCTGGAGTGGTTTACGGTACAATCAGTACCAATAAGGGTTGGATAGACCTTCGCCGTCATCTTGTAAATAAGTTGGAGAAAGGGATTAATTTGAAGTCTCGAAGAACTAACGCAAGAAGAAGCAATCCTAGGGCTTCATATATAAGTGTTATTAAAAAGGAAGAATTTAAAATTATTATTCCTACAATGGTAGGGATATGTGTGGGTAGTGGCGTGGACGTTTCTGATATTATGAAAGATGCTTAGAAATAAGAAAAAAGTCGCGATTTAATTCGTGGCTTTTATTACTTTAGGATGTTACTCTTCAAAAGTTTTTTGTTTTACCTTTTATATTTTGATATTTTCAATGGGTGAATTCAAGTGAAAATATACATGTAAACTTTATTAGAAGTGAAATTTTAAGGATAGGGTAGAATGGAGTAAATATTTAAGCTTAATATAGAGATGTATATACTATAAAAATATTAAAAATTGGTGGAGGCTAATTATGGAGAAAGTAATATATTGTAAGGTGGATTTTGAAGGATTAGGGGTAACACAAAAGGATTTTTATGAATGTATGATTAAAGAAGGATTAGGGACAGAACGTGAAACAATTGTACACATAATAAAAGATGATAATCCTAAAAGTGTAGAAAAATATATTCTAAGTGAAAATAATGCTTATATGATGAAGTTCTTGATAGATGAGGATTTAGCGGGTATGTTAGCGGGATATAGCTTGGAAGGGGTAGAAAAAGGGTTTACAACAATTGATGCATTTTCAAATAAGCTAAGAGAATTTATAAAATGTTGGTTAGAAGTAGAAGAACAGAATAGAGGAAGGTAAAAAGACGAGGACATTGTTCCTTGTCTTTTTTTATTTCAGTGCCGTCCGTCCATATAAATAATGATTTTTTAAGGTTTAGTGTCACGTTTTATGTGTGTAGAGACCAATAGAAAGGGAAGAGGTAGTTCCTTTCTCCTCTTAGACATTCATAAATACAACATTTTTTATGGTTTTGTCACAGTAAACTTTTAAAATTATAAAAATCAGTGAGGGACGGCAACATGGGATTGTACACAAGAGAAAAGAAAACACACATTCAAATACAGCAGGAAGATAAGCTAGAACGAATAAAGCGAATTTATGATGATAAAAAAGTAAAGCAGGTGCTTGCAGTAGAAAAGACATGGAATAAGTATGCTTTACTTCGATTGGAAGAAGGAGAGGATGCCTTCCATATCATTTTTAATGATTATTTAATAGGATGGTTCATTCAAACAACTCTCAATAAATTTGAAAATGCATGGAAAAATAAGCGGATTTATCGAGATGATTTTGGAAGTGTATTTTGGGAGAAGTTATGGCATGTATGTCGAGAACATTCATGGAACGATGAGTATTACTTATATGAAAAAGTCAGAAAATCGTTGGAGTGTACGGGCTACAACTTAGTAAAATCAAATTTAAGGACAGATAAAAGGAAAGTAAATCATCAAAACATTGACCTTGTTGAAGACTTAGAAAAAATTGATTCGCCGTTTCGAATTGAGGACGATGTAGAAATTAAACTATTAATCGAACGGTATTGTAATGATGTTGAAGTGAGTTTAATAACAACGTATATAGATAGTCCTCATTTATCATATAGAGACTTAGGGCGTTTACATGGTATAAATCATCCTGAAAGAGTGAGACGGATACTTGATTCTGCAAAGGGGAAGTTAAGAGAGGTTATTGGCTGGTGAAATTAGGTGTTTTTTAATAGGGATAAATCGATGATTTTTTGTTTACATGCTATATTAAGTTTAGGAATATTTTTACATAGAGGGGAGTAAAGGTAATCGTGTCAGTTAGTAAACATCAATTTTTTGAAATGTATGGAATAGGAAGAGAAGATGACCGATGGGATTTTAAAGAGGATTTACATGTAAAATCAAAGGAAAATTTTTATTCGTTTGTAAAAGATGTACTAGCTTTTTCTAATAGTGGTGGTGGGTATTTACTTTTGGGGGTAAAGGATAGGTCACTTGAATTGGTGGGCGTAAAAGAAGAGATAGATGAAGCAAATCTAGGCGAAAAAATTGAATCGACATTAGGTTATTCAATAAGGTTTAGTCTATTCTATTTTGAGTATGAACAAAAAGACAAAGTAATGCCACTTGGAATTATGTATATTCATGAGGGCGAAAAAATAAATGTATCACCAAGAACTTTAAATGGACCAAAAAAAGCAATTGTACAAGAAAATACAATATATGTGAGGAGAAATACGAGAAGTGTAAATGCTAACAGAGAAGACCTTGAAAAGATTGGGCATCGAATAAACAATGCTGGCGAATATAAATTTAAAGAATTGGATTTAATGATATTGAAACGTAATAAGGAACGTTCGGATTCGCTGGCAACAAGACTTGAAAAATATATTAAAGGCGAGTTTATTTTTACATCAAATGAATTTGCTTATAAGTTAAATGAACTTTATAGACATCAAGTCAAATATAATAAGTTAGAATTTGCAAGACTTTTAGGATTTGAAAATCATCGGATAGATGATTATTTTGAAGGGAAGCTATTTCCTACTTTAGAACATATTTTGAGGGCGACAACAATATTTAATTTACCATCAGATTATTTCTTTACGCCTACATTACATATGGAATATCCAATATGGCAAGAACCGCTTGTTAGCTATTGTATTATTGAGAAAATGAAGTATAAGGATGATTTGTTTCATTGTGAAAAAAATAAGTTTTTTAGTAGTGTCTTATGGCAATTAGCAGGGGGGATGAGAACATTTAGTGAATGGCTACATTCGGAAAGAATCCCTATACAGAGTATTGCTAATAACAAGCCGAAATATAAATATATAGATAATCGTTATCTGTATTCGTGCGTAAATTATATGAACGATATAGAGTTATACAACTTTAAAGTACATTTAGAAACTCAATATTATAAAGTACTGGAATACGCCCCTGATAGCAATAGAATAAATGGGGATTTAACCGTTGAGGAACAAATATTGAATACTTTAATTCAAATGAATACAGAACTCCTTTGCCGAATTATTACCGAAAGTATTAAAGAAATACAGGTGAATAACGGTGAAATTGAGGTTAAATTACATTTCTTTGAAGACATCATAAATGGAAAAGTTGTAGGGCGTAATTATTTACCAGATACTTTTACTTTGGAGTTTATATAAATAGTAAAGTTCATGTGTAAGTATATAGATTTTTAAATGTAATGCTTTTAAAAATAATATCTTCCTTATAATATAGGTTTTAGATATTATATATGGGGGATGAAGGATTTGAGTAACAGAAAAAAACCAAAGAATCGCCGAACAATTTGGACGTTTATGCCAAGAAATCAAGTAGGTCAAGTGATGATATCTGTTATGGCATTGATAGTTTCTATTAGTGCAGTAATAATAACAAGTAATACAAATAAACTTATGGAACAACAGATGGAAGTTACAAAAGCTGAAAAAAGACCTTTTATTAAATTTAAACAGAATTACGAATACGGTGAGAATGATTTTGAAAATAAAGAGATTTTAGCTATCCATAATGAAGGTGGACTAATGGAAGAGTTTCATTCCGATGTGCTTACTTTTTTTGATATTAGTATAAGGGATTATAGTAAAGATGAGGTAGAAAAGCATATTTTATTTCCGATACAAGGTTATTACAATGGATTTGCAACAGGGGCTTTGCAAAAGGAACTAGTTACGTATGAACATCAACATGTTAAAGGGAGGAAGGGCCAGAAGGTAGAGGAGGTAAGGAGAGAATTTTCGAAACTGAAGGAATCTCTTGAACAAAAACAAACAGCAAAAAGTAATACCAAGTTCGTGATAGGTGAAGCTGAATTTAAAACGTATTTTAAAGTGGAATATAAAGATATTTATGGTGAGAAGCAAGAACTTTATTATGAGATTATGAGTTCTGGTGCTTACAGGATGAGTGAAGAACAAGGTAAGGGTGCTTTTCAGAACATTGAATTACTTAGGACAGGGTTTTATATTGGAGATTTAAGTACAAGTAAACTATTAGATTATGTGGAAAAGAAAATGAAGGAATAACTATACAAAAAATAACATTTGTTAGGAAGGTTGATTCTTGGTTTAGTATTGAAGGTATTTTGGATAGATGATACAATTAAATTGAGATAAGCTATAAATTCCACACTTCTAACCAATAAATAGGAGTTTTTAATAATTGTTATGAAATATACAATGCCTTGATATAGCGTTGGTTATACAGTATCCATGTCAAAAGCAAAACCTACGAACTCTGAGTTCATCGCAATGGTTGCGGATAAGCTAAGACTTGAACATAAGGCTAGCTGAGAGTAAAAGTAGTAAGGGATTTAAGTTTTAGTAAAGCTTAATCATTCTTTAAATTTATACTCCATATTAAATTTAAAACTAATGAACTTTTTATTTAATGACCAATGAATGTTAGAATTCGTTGGTCTTTTTATTTTGTTGAAAAAAAGAGGGGAAGTAATATCAATTTTATTGAAATTATTTTGGTAGATGAAAATGGCTTGTTTGATATTATGGAAAATAAATCCTGTTTTTAGTAATGTTACATATAAGTGAGTTTTTTATAAGACCATTAAATAGGTATACATAGGGAGACGGAAAATAAAATATTAACTTGGCTAGGAATAGTAGCAGCTATGGGAGTTCTTGCTGTTGCGGTTACATTTGGAATGTTAGAACTTGCCGATAATCCAGTAGATAAAGAAGTGAGTGCTCAAATAGATAAAAAAGAAGATCTGACGATAGTAGGTAGAGAGGTAGATGGAGTCTTTGTTGATGTGTATGTTACTGAAAATTCTACTGAAAGCGAAGTTATTACAGCGATGCATCACATGACTCATCAAAAAGTAGTGGCAGAACGAAAATCGGGATTTATCCCAATGGTTCAAAATAATGCTGAAAAATTAAAAAAATCATAAATAAGAGTAGCTTTGCGAAGAGAAATGAGCTTTTAGCAATTGCTGATAGATGGGCGAAAAAAGACGTTAGTCAAATTGTAGAAGATCACAATTATTTCTCGGATGCTCAAGAAGGTAACACTTGTAAAGCTACTAGAGAAATGGATGCGATAGAAGAGCAATATTATATTTTAACTACATTCGGGGAGGAAAAAGCGAAAGAACTATACAATTCAGGAGACGCGCCACATGTGCAATAAAATGAGCCTTTAATTAGTAGAGGCCCATCCTGCACTTAACGTCCTTGCCAAATTGTGAGCCGGGATTTTTAATGTCTGTAAATAGTGAGATAAATTATAGAGTATTTAGAAGCTTTCTTTTAGGGAGCTCTTTTTATTTACTTCGATACATATTTATATAGAAAAATGCAGTGGAAATAAGGATATGTACAAGAAATACGTGGGTTGGACATCATCATCTCTATAACGTATTATTGATTGGGAAAAGTTAAAGATATAGGAGAATGGATGAATGACTTTTAAAAAAATAGTGAATCGAGCTTACCCAATCATTGTTATGACGGTGTTTTTAGCTATATTTTCAATGATAGTAAGTAAATTTTTTATCCCGAAAACAATATTGATGAGTGGTGAATTTCCTTATCCCACTGAGGAGTATACTCCAAAAAAAGTCGGTGCTGTTATAGCGGCGACGTTGCTTTTATTTGCACTCTTCTTTATGTATTATAAATGGGTTATTAATAAAATGAAAAGAACGTACACAAATATTATGATTGCTTTAGGTATCATAATCATTTTGATGATGGAAATAATTATTACTTCCATAGCATTTAACCCTGTTGTAGGGGATTATGCCATCCTTAAACAAGGGATTGTCTCTGTGTTTAATGGAGATAATCAATTTTTAGAAATGGGGCAGCTTCTATTTTATCCATATAATACACATATTGTATTATTAGGAGGATATTTTGCTAAATTGGTAGGAAGCGTAGATTTAGCGATAAAAATATTACCAATAGTGTGTATAACAGGTAGTATTATTTTCAATGTATTGATTGTAAGAAAAATTACAAATTTTAAAGTTGCTCACATATCGATCGTGTTATCTGTGCTAAATATTTTTATATATTGGCAGGCGCCAGTTTTCTATACACATACATTAGTAATATTTTTTATTTCAGCAACGATGTATACATATTTGTGCTTGAAAACGGCGGAAACCAAAAGAATGAAGATTATTTTATGGATTTTATTAGGGGTTTTTGCAGCTTGTACTTATATTATAAGACCGACAGCATTAGCCGTAGCGTTAGCGATTTTAATTGAAAATATTTTTAAGTTTCGTAAGGAATATTCTGTAAAGGTGTTAAGTAGTGTTTTATTTTGTTTAATTCTTATTATAAGTTTTAAAGGTATAACGACAAAGCTAAATCTCAGTACCGATAATGAAATTGAAAAAATTCCATTCACTCATTGGGTGAAAATGGGTCTGAACAAAGATACGTATGGTGTGTGGAATCAGGCAGATGCAGATTATATTGATGATGAAAATATAAAGAATACGAAGGATTTGAATGAACACAATAAAGAAGTTATAGTGCAGCGTTTCAGTGAACTTGGTGTAACGGGTTATGTACAACATTTAAATGAAAAAATAACTAGAGAATGGGTATCGAGCCAGTTCTCTATGTACCGTATTGGACAATGGTTTGAGCAGAAGAACGACACTGTAACTAATTACGTATCGAACTATAGTACAACGAATTATAAAATCGTTACTGTATATTCGTATATTATCAAATTATTCGTTTATGTAGCTGTTCTGGCAGCTATTATTCTTTATAAAAAGAAAGATGAAAATGAATCGGAAGTTATACGAATTGCGATGATTAGTACGTTAGGGGTATTTACTTTCTTGTTACTATGGGAAACAGCTCCTCATTATACTTATGAGGCATTTGCATTTATGAATATTCCAGCTTCTTTAGGATTGTATAAATTGTTTATGATTTTTAACAAAGAAAAGAAAAATGCATAATTTGAGTAACTGAAACGAGTAGTAAGAAACCCCCTCTTTTATTAAAAGAGGGGGTTTCATTTAATTGACTATAAATATTTGAAAAAAGATTAAATGGAATCATAGTATATCCGTTAAAGGATTTTAGCGGGGAAGTCATACGTGATATAATAGAGAATAATAAAAAGTCCTGCAAAACAGGACTGTATTATTCTTCGTCTTTATTTTGTTTTTCTAATTCAACTAACTTTTGAATTAAAATGTGCTGCGGCATATGCATAAGTTGTTCAAGTGGAACACCTAATGCTTTTGATAGGCGGACTGCAGTGTCTGGAGAAATTTGTAATGGTCTCATAGAAGTACCTCCTTTTTCGTATAGTATAGCATAAGATTGGGGGAGTGAGGATGACTCTTATATTTGCACATCGTGGTGCAGCGGGAACATACCCAGAAAATACAATGATTTCATTTGAAGCAGCTGAATCTTTTAGAGCAGATGGAATTGAACTTGATGTTCAATTAACGAAAGACGGAAAGGTTGTCGTCATTCATGATGAAACAGTGAACAGGACAACAAATGGAAAAGGTGCGGTTCGAAATTATTTATATGAGGATTTATGTAAATTAGATGCGAGCTATAAATTTGGTGATAAAGTAGGTTTTTGTAAAATACCTCTTTTAGAAGAGGTGTTAGAATGGATTGAAAAAACACAGTTGCTACTTAATATTGAACTTAAAAATAATAAATTTCCATACAGAGGTTTAGAGGAAGAAGTTATAACGCTTGTACGGAAATTTAGTCTAGAAGATCGTGTTATATTTTCTTCATTTAATCACTACAGTATGAAACGGTGTCATATGATGGCTCCTGATATTCAAACAGCGATTTTATATCGCGAAGGTTTGCATAGTCCGTGGGCATATGCGAAAAAAATGGGCGCTACAGCAGTGCACCCTAATTATCGTTACCTTCAAGATGCTGTTGCTAAACTAACGATGGAAAGTGATGTAGAGGTTCGGCCCTATACCATTAATGAAGAAACACTTATGCGTAAATATTTTGATATGAATATTTCGGCGATTATTACTGATTACCCTGAAACGGCAAGAATGTTATTGCCAATAAAAAAATGAGACCGCGTGTAACGGTCTCATTTTTTTATTTATAAATAGTGGGGCCTGCCTATCTTCTAAAGCGAGCTTGTACTTTATTTCGTTTGCGGTCTCGGTGTAAGACGAAGCCGCCAAAGATATAAAACCCGAGCCCGAAGCAAAGGGCGCCAATTAAAAATTGTAACGAGAGTATAGAGAGTGGAGGAAATAGAATCCCGAATACAGTATCTCTCATTAACTTAATGCCAAACACAGCTAATGAAATAGGGATGAGTGCTAATAATAGAGCAAGGTAACGCTGCATATAAACTCTCCTTTTCAGATTATTTCGTTTATTTTAATGATGTTATATGAAAAGGGGGTTTGTCAAGAGGGGGCTGAACGAGTAAGATAAGGGTGTGAAAAATTTTGCAGAGATACTTCGAGAGGAAGTGTAACATATGAAACAAAAAGTTTTAATTGTTGGTGCAGGTGAAGGTGGCAGTACACTACTGAATCTGTTGCAAAGTTCGAATATATTTCAAATTATAGGGATTATTGATATAAATCCGATAGCAACAGGGTTACAAATGGCTAAAGAATATGGGGTTACAATTGGAGAGAGTGTAACTCCGTTTCTTTCTATGCACATTGATGTAATGTTTGATATGACAGGTGACGCTGATTTACATAAAGATTTATTAAAGAAAAAGCATAAAGATACTCTTCTTATACCAGGTGATATTGCGAAAATTGTAACGAGATTAGCACATGAGAAGGAAGATTTAATTGGAAAGTTAGAAGAACAAACGCAGCAAGGTGATTTAATTTTAAATTCTACGCATGACGGTATGATTGTAATCGATCGAGAGGGACAAGTTCGCCTATTTAATAAAAGTGCAGAGCGTATTATCGGGTATAAAAAAGAAGATGCAATAGGGAAATATATTTTAGAAGTTATTCCAACCAGTAAGTTGCTTCGTATTATACGTACGAAACAAATAGAAGTAAATTATGAACTGACATTAGAGAATGAAAAGAAAATTATTACAACACGTATTCCGATATTAAAAGAGGGAGGAGAGGTACAAGGGGCATTTGCGATTTTTAAAGATATAACAGAAGTTGTAGATCTTGCGGAAGAAGTTACAGATTTAAAAGAGGTTCAAACGTTACTTGAGGCGATTATCAACTCGTCTGAGGAAGCAATTTCAGTCGTGGATGAAAAAGGAAGAGGATTAGTAATTAACCCTGCGTATACGAAATTAACAGGTTTAACAGAAGAGGACATTATTGGGAAGCCGGCTACAACCGATATTGTAGAAGGTGAAAGTATGCATATGAAAGTACTTCGAACGCGTAGGGCGGTACGAGGTATACATATGAAGATTGGACAAAAGAAGCGTGATGTAATTGTAAACGTAGCGCCAGTTATAGTGGATGGGATATTGAAAGGAAGCGTCGGTGTAATTCGTGATGTATCGGAAATTCAAAAGTTAACAAATGAATTGAATAGAGCAAGGCAAATTATCCGAACGTTAGAAGCGAAATATTCATTTGATGATATTGTCGGAAATTCAGATGAAACAACAGCCGCTATTGAACAGGCGAAACTTGGAGCAAATACACCAGCAACAGTGTTACTACGCGGAGAGTCCGGGACAGGTAAAGAATTGTTTGCGCATGCAATTCACAATGGAAGTAATCGAAAATATAATAAATTCGTTCGTGTAAACTGTGCGGCTATTTCGGAGACGTTGTTAGAAAGTGAATTATTCGGTTATGAGGAAGGTGCATTTTCTGGAGCGAAAAGAGGCGGGAAACGTGGTTTCTTTGAGGAAGCGAACAATGGAAGTATTTTTTTAGATGAAATAGGAGAGCTATCTGCAAATACGCAAGCGAAGCTCCTTCGAGTACTGCAGGAAAAAGAGATTGTAAAAGTTGGTGGAACGAAAGCGATACCTATTAATGTGAGAGTAATCGCAGCGACGCATGTGAATTTAGAAAAGGCAATTCTAGAAGGGGAGTTTAGGGAGGATTTATATTATCGATTAAATAAAATCCCGATTCAAATCCCGTCTCTTCGTCAACGTAAGGGGGACATACCATCGATTGCAGAAAGGTTAATTCAAAAAATTAACCAAGATTATGGCCGGAATGTAGAAGGGCTTACTGATTCAGCGGTTTCGTATTTACAATCATATGAATGGCCAGGAAATGTAAGGGAACTTGAGAATATTTTAGGACGAGCTATTATCTTTATGAATTATAACGAGATATATATTGATGTACATCATTTACCACCTTTACATAAAGAAGAGCAGACGGAGTTAAAACAAAATAACTTATTACCGGAATTAGAAGAAAAGCCACTTGAACATTTAGTGACAGAGTTTGAAGGGAATATCATTCATGAATATTTAGAGAGATTTGATGGGAATAAAACAAAAACTGCAAGAGCATTAGGAATTTCAGTTCGAAATTTATATTACAAGCTAGAAAAGTATGACCATGCAAAAAATAGCATGCAATAAATTGCGTACCATGCAATTTATTGCATGGTATACAAAATGCGACAAATAAAGACAGAATGTTTTGTTATTTTCCAAAGTATTGATTTTACTGCATTTTGAATGCGTTTTCATTATTGGTAAGACCACTTTTAAAAGTTGGCACGGTATTTGCTTTATAAATAGACGAGGGACGACGGAAAGGGTTGATTACAAAATATGAAGTTAGAACACTTAATTGATCAAGCAGCAGGACAGCCTAAAAAAACTGTGGCTGTAGCAGTAGCTGAAGATCATGAAGTAATTGAAGCTGTAGCGAAAGCAATTAAATTACAGCTAGCTCAATTTCGTCTATATGGAAATCAAGAAAAAATAATGGGGATGTTACAAGAACATGGTTTACAAACTTCAGAACATATTGAAGTGATTGCAGCACAGTCAAGTGCTGAGGCTGCAGAACTTTCTGTTAAAGCTGTAAGAAATGGCGAAGCAGATGTGCTTATGAAGGGGAACATCCCAACAGCAAATATTTTGAAAGCTGTATTAAATAAAGAGTGGGGACTTCGTAAAGGTAGCGTACTTTCACACGTTGCAGCATTTGAAGTTCCAAATTACGATCGTCTGATTTTTGTTACAGATGCAGCGATGAACATTGCACCTGATGTAACACAAAAAGCTGCTATTATACAGAATACTGTAGAAGTTGCCCAGGCAATAGGAATGGATTTGCCAAAGGTAGCACCAATTGCAGCGGTAGAGGTTGTTAATCCTGCGATGCAAGCGACAATTGATGCAGCGATGTTAACTCAAATGAATCGCCGCGGACAAATTAAAAATTGTGTCGTTGATGGACCACTTGCTTTAGATAATGCAGTATCACAAATTGCAGCAGAACATAAAGGCATAGTAAGTGATGTAGCAGGTAAGGCAGACATTTTACTCGTCCCAACGATTGAAGCTGGAAATGTGCTATATAAATCACTCGTATACTTTGCAGATGCAAAAGTAGGAGCAATGATTGCTGGCGCAAAAGCACCGATTGTTTTAACATCTCGTGCTGATTCAGCAGAAACAAAAGTATATTCATTAGCATTGGCAGTTGCGACTGCTTCAAAATAAACCAAATAGGGTAAAACACTAGGGGGAAACGACAATGACATTAGAAATCTTCGAATACTTAGAAAAATATGATTATGAGCAAGTAGTATTTTGTCAAGATAAAGAATCTGGTTTAAAAGCAATCATTGCAATTCATGATACAACACTTGGACCGGCTCTTGGTGGAACAAGAATGTGGACATATGATTCTGAAGAAGCGGCGATTGAAGATGCATTGCGTCTTGCAAAAGGGATGACATACAAAAACGCAGCAGCTGGCTTAAACTTAGGTGGTGCGAAAACAGTAATTATCGGTGATCCACGTAAAGATAAGAGCGAAGCGATGTTCCGTGCATTAGGACGCTACATTCAAGGACTAAACGGACGTTACATTACAGCTGAAGATGTTGGTACAACAGTAGATGATATGGATATTATCCACGAAGAAACTGACTTTGTAACAGGTATTTCACCATCATTCGGTTCTTCTGGTAACCCATCTCCAGTAACTGCATACGGTGTTTATCGTGGTATGAAAGCAGCTGCGAAAGAGGCTTTCGGTACTGATAATTTAGAAGGAAAAGTAATTGCTGTTCAAGGCGTTGGTAACGTAGCATATCACCTATGCAAACATTTACATGCTGAAGGAGCAAAATTAATCGTTACAGATATTAATAAAGAAGCTGTACAACGCGCGGTAGAAGAATTCGGTGCATCAGCAGTTGAGCCAAATGAAATTTACGGTGTTGAATGTGATATTTACGCACCATGTGCATTAGGCGCAACAGTTAATGACGAAACTATTCCACAACTTAAAGCAAAAGTAATCGCAGGTTCTGCAAATAACCAATTAAAAGAAGATCGTCACGGCGACATGATTCATGAAATGGGTATTGTATACGCACCAGACTATGTTATTAATGCAGGTGGCGTAATTAACGTAGCAGACGAATTATATGGATACAATAGAGAACGTGCACTAAAACGTGTCGAGTCTATCTATGACACAATTGCAAAAGTAATCGAAATCTCAAAACGCGATGGCATAGCAACTTATGTAGCAGCAGATCGTCTAGCTGAAGAGCGCATTGCAAGCTTGAAAAACTCTCGTAGCACATACTTACGCAACGGTCACGATATTATTAGCCGTCGCTAATCATTCATATATAACTTTTACAAAAGGTGTGGTTACCTCTTATGAGGTTTCCACTTCCTTTTAAATTTATTAGTGGAGGTAGCAACATTGTCTGTAAATCGAATTCTTGTTATTAACCCAGGTAGTACATCCACAAAAATTGGTGTTTTTGATAATGAAAGACCTGTTCTAGAAGAAACGATTCGTCATGACGTAGAACAGATTGGAAAATATAAGCGAATTATCGACCAATATGAGTTTCGTAAAGAAACGATTTTAGAAGTTCTACATTCTCATGGTATTAACATTTCAAAATTAAACGCTGTTTGTGGGCGTGGTGGATTACTTCGTCCAATCGAAGGCGGTACGTATACAGTAAACGATGCAATGTTAGAAGATTTGAAAAATGGGTTTAGTGGTCATCACGCTTCAAATCTCGGAGGCATTTTAGCTTATGAAATTGCTTCGGGATTAAATATTCCTGCATTCATTGTGGATCCTGTCGTTGTAGATGAAATGGAGCCGATTGCTCGTATAAGCGGTATTGCTGGCATGGAACGCAAAAGTATCTTCCATGCATTAAATCAAAAAGCAGTTGCTCGTAAAGTAGCTGACCAATTAAATCACAAATACGAGGATTTAAATTTATTAGTTACACATATGGGCGGCGGTATTACAGTTGGTGCTCATAAAAAAGGAAAAGTTATCGATGTAAATAATGGCTTAAACGGAGAAGGACCATTTAGCCCAGAGCGTGCTGGTACAGTACCAGTAGGACAGCTAGTTGAAATGTGTTTCTCTGGTGAGTATTACCGAGACGAAATGGTGAAACAGCTTGTCGGACAAGGTGGACTTGTAAGTCTAATCGGTACAAATGATGCAATTAAAGTAGAGCAAATGGTTGAAAAAGGTGATCCTGAAGCAACTCTTATTTATAAAGCAATGGCATATCAAGTTGCAAAAGAAATTGGCGGAGCTAGTGCTGTGCTTCACGGGAAAATCGATGCAATCGTATTAACTGGTGGACTTGCGTACAGTAAAATTCTTGTTGATGAAATAAAAGAACGAGTGGACTGGATTGCAGATGTTATCGTACATCCAGGGGAAGATGAGTTAGAAGCGTTAGCAGAAGGAGCACTTCGTGTATTACGTGAAGAAGAAGCGGCGAAAGAGTATGTTGTAAGAGAAAAACAAACAGTAGCTAGGGGTTGAGATAATGGCAAGAGAATATGATTTAGTCATCGTTGGCGGCGGTACTGGTGGATATGTTGCTGCTATTCGTGCATCACAACTAGGTTTAAAAACTGCACTTGTTGAAAAAGAAAATCTTGGTGGTACTTGTTTACACAAAGGATGTATTCCTAGTAAAGCCCTTTTACGTAGTGCGGAAGTATTCGCAACTGCTAAAAAAAGCGAAGAGTTCGGGGTTATTGCAAGTAATGTAGAACTAAACTTTGCGAAAGTGCAAGAGCGTAAAGAGAAGATTGTAACGCAACTTCATAAAGGCGTTCAACACTTAATGAAACAAGGTAAAATTGATGTGTTTGAAGGTATTGGCCGTATTCTTGGCCCATCTATTTTCTCTCCGATGCCAGGGACAATTTCAGTTGAACTTGCAAGTGGAGAAGAGAATGAAATGTTAATTCCAAAAAATGTACTTGTTGCAACAGGTTCTCGTCCGAATTCATTACCAGGTTTAGAATTAGACGGAGAGTACGTAATGTCTTCTGATCATGCCCTAAAAATGGAAACGCTTCCTAGCTCGATTATTATCGTTGGTGGCGGTGTAATCGGTATTGAGTGGGCATCTATGCTTGCTGACTTCGGTGTAGAAGTTACAGTATTAGAGTATGCGAAAACGATACTACCACTAGAAGATCAAGACGTTTCAAAAGAAATGCAACGTCTATTCAAGAAAAAAGGTATTAAAGTGGTAACTGGTGCAAAAGTATTACCAGAAACATTGGTAAAAGATAATGGAGTAACAATTCAAGCTGAACATAACGGTGAGAATAAAGAATTTAAAGCAGAAAAAATGCTTGTATCTGTAGGAAGACAAGCTAATACGCAAAATATTGGTTTAGAGAATACGGATATCGTTGTGGAAAAAGGATACATTCAAACAAATGAGTTTTATCAAACGAAAGAATCGCATATTTACGCAATCGGTGATGTAATCGGTGGCTTACAGCTTGCTCACGTTGCTTCTCATGAAGGAATTGTTGCAGTAGAACATATTGCTGGTAAAGAAGTTACACCAATTGATTATTCTATGGTATCAAAATGCGTATATAGCAGTCCAGAAGTTGCTTCTGTCGGTTTAACAGAACAAGAAGCGAAAGAAAAAGGCTATAAGTTAAAGGTAGGTAAATTCTCATTCCGTGCAATCGGAAAAGCACTTGTATATGGCGAATCTGATGGCTTTGTAAAACTTGTAGTTGATGAAGAAACAAATGACATTCTTGGTGTTCATATGATTGGACCGCATGTAACAGATATGATTTCTGAAGCGGGTCTTGCAAGAGTACTTGATGCAACACCTTGGGAAGTAGCACATACAATTCATCCGCATCCATCATTATCTGAGGCGATTGGTGAAGCAGCATTAGCTGTAGATGGAAAAGCGTTACACGCATAAAAATGTGGATTTAGGAGGTTATGAAAAATGGCAGAAGTAAAAGAAAAGCGCCATGAAGAGCTTGGCTTAAGTGATGAGCAAGTATTAGAAATGTTCCGTACGATGTTACTTGCACGTAAAATCGACGAACGTATGTGGTTATTAAACCGTGCTGGTAAAATTCCATTCGTAATTTCTTGTCAAGGACAAGAGGCTGCGCAAGTTGGAGCGGCGTTCGCTCTTGATAGAGAGAAAGATTATGCATTACCATACTACCGTGATATGGGTGTTGTACTAGCATTTGGTATGACAGCTAAAGAGCTTATGTTGTCTGCTTTCGCGAAAGCTGGAGATCCAAACTCTGGTGGCCGTCAAATGCCTGGTCACTTCGGTCAAAAGAAAAATCGTATTGTGACAGGATCATCTCCAGTAACAACACAAGTACCACATGCAGTTGGTATTGCATTAGCTGGAAAAATGGAGAAGAAAGATTTAGTAACGTTTGTTACATTTGGAGAAGGTTCTTCAAACCAAGGTGACTTCCATGAAGGGGCAAACTTTGCTGGTGTACACAAACTACCTGTTATTTTCATGTGTGAAAATAATAAATACGCAATCTCTATTCCAGTTGAAAAACAATTAGCATGTAAAAACGTATCAGATCGTGCAATTGGTTACGGTATGCCTGGATATACAATAGACGGAAACGATCCGCTTGCAGTATATAAAGCTGTAAAAGAAGCGGCAGACCGCGGCCGTCGTGGTGAAGGCCCAACTTTAATTGAAACAGTATCATATCGTTTAACAGCGCATTCTAGTGATGACGATGATCGTGTTTATCGTGATAAAGAAGAAGTTGAAGAAGCAAAGAAAAAAGATTCAATTATAACATTTGCAGCTTATTTAAAAGAAGCTGGCGTGTTAACTGAGGAATTTGAAAAACAAATGTTAGACGAAATTATGCATATCGTAAATGAAGCAACAGAATATGCAGAAAATGCTCCGTATGCAGCACCTGAAGATGCATTGAAGCACGTATACGCAGAATAGGGGGGAACGTTTCATGGCTGTAATGTCTTATATTGATGCTATTACATTAGCAATGCGCGAAGAAATGGAACGCGATGAGAAAGTATTCGTTTTAGGAGAAGATGTTGGTAAAAAAGGTGGCGTATTTAAAGCGACACACGGTTTGTATGATCAATTTGGTGAAGATCGTGCGCTTGATGCACCGCTTGCAGAATCTGCAATTGCTGGGGTAGCAATTGGTGCGGCAATGTATGGTATGCGTCCAATCGCTGAAATGCAGTTTGCAGATTTCATCATGCCAGCAGTAAACCAAATTGTTTCTGAGGCAGCAAAAATTCGTTATCGTTCTAATAACGATTGGACTTGTCCAGTTACAATTCGTGCGCCATTTGGCGGCGGTGTTCACGGTGCATTGTATCATTCACAATCTGTGGAAGCGATGTTTGCAAACCAACCAGGTTTAAAAATTGTTATCCCTTCTACACCATATGATGCAAAAGGCTTATTAAAAGCAGCAATTCGTGATGAAGATCCAGTATTATTCTTTGAGCATAAACGTGCATATCGCTTAATTAAAGGTGAAGTGCCAGAGGATGATTACGTATTACCAATTGGAAAAGCAGATGTAAAACGCGAAGGTGATGATATTACTGTTATCACGTACGGATTATGTGTTCACTTTGCACTTCAAGCAGCTGAAAAGTTAGCGCAAGATGGCATCTCTGCACACGTTCTTGATTTACGTACTGTATATCCATTAGATAAAGAAGCAATCATTGAAGCAGCTTCTAAAACAGGTAAAGTTCTTCTTGTAACAGAAGACAATAAAGAAGGAAGTATTATGAGTGAAGTGGCAGCAATTATTGCTGAAAACTGTCTGTTTGATTTAGATGCGCCAATCGCACGACTTGCAGGTCCAGACGTGCCAGCAATGCCATATGCACCAACAATGGAAAAATTCTTTATGGTAAATCCAGATAAAGTTGAAAAAGCAATGCGTGAACTTGCGGAATTTTAATCGGGGGGACTATACATGGCTGTAGAAAATATTACAATGCCTCAGCTCGGGGAGAGCGTTACAGAGGGTACAATTAGTAAATGGCTCGTAAATGTTGGCGATCACGTAAATAAGTATGATCCGCTTGCAGAAGTAATGACTGATAAAGTAAATGCTGAAGTACCATCTTCTTTCACTGGTATTGTGAAAGAGTTAATCGCTGGTGAAGGTGATACGTTAGCTGTAGGTGAAGTAGTTTGTGTTATTCAAGTAGAAGGCGCAGATGAAGTAGCAGCAACAGCTGTTGAGGAAAAAACAAAAGAAGAACCAAAGGCAGAAGTAACTACGCCTGAAAAAGCACCGAAAGCAAAACAACCAACTGATGGAAAACCACGTTTTTCACCAGCTGTGTTAAAACTTGCGGGTGAGCATAACGTTGATTTAGATTTAGTAGAAGGTACGGGAGCAAATGGCCGTATCACTCGTAAAGATATTTTAAAGCTGGTGGAATCTGGAAATATTCCGCAAGCAGGTGCGAAAAAAGAGGAATCGGTAGTAGCAGTAGCAGAAGCGCGTCCAGAAGCACCAAAAGCAGCGCCAGTAGCACAAAAAGTAGAACCTGCGAAACCAGTTTCTGTACCAACAATGCCTGGCGATATCGAAATTCCAGTAACAGGTGTGCGTAAAGCAATTGCAGCGAACATGTTACGTAGTAAACATGAAGCACCACACGCTTGGATGATGATTGAAGTAGATGTGACAAACCTTGTGTCATACCGTAATTCAATTAAAGGTGATTTCAAAAAACGCGAAGGCTTTAACTTAACGTTCTTTGCTTTCTTCGTAAAAGCAGTAGCGCAAGCGTTAAAAGAGTATCCTCAAATTAACTCAATGTGGGCTGGCGATAAAATCGTTCAGAAGAAAGATATTAACCTTTCTATCGCTGTTGCAACAGAGGACGAACTATTTGTACCAGTAATTAAACACGCGGACGAGAAGACGATTAAAGGTATCGCTCGTGAAATTACAGAGCTTGCAGGAAAAGTACGTACGAAATCGTTAAAAGCGGACGAAATGCAAGGTGGAACATTTACAATTAATAACACAGGATCATTCGGTTCTGTTCAATCTATGGGTATTATTAATTACCCACAAGCGGCTATTTTACAAGTTGAATCAATTGTAAAACGCCCAGTAATTATGGACAATGGTATGTTCGGTGCTCGCGATATGGTTAACTTATGTTTATCACTTGATCACCGTGTACTAGATGGCTTAATTTGTGGTAAGTTCTTAGGACGTGTAAAAGAAATTCTAGAAAATACGTCAGAAAATAATACATCTGTATATTAATAAAAAGCTCGCTTATGCGAGCTTTTTATCATCTTATTTCTTCATTTACATCCTACTATATGTAAAACACTTTTCCCGGCAATCTTACAATGAACGAGTATGTATTAGAAATTTACGAAAATACATTGCTGATATATGGTATATAGATATAAAATAAGAAAAGAATAATTTTTTTGGCAAATCTTACTGACGAAACTGTAGTATAATATATTGTATTGTATGAAAAAGAGAGTTATTCTATATAAGTGTTTTATAGATAATGTGTAATCAGTCGTCAAAACATGAAGAATGTTGACTCCTGGTTTTTTATTTTGCTGTAACAATGTTTCAGGAGGATGTCATGAAAAGAAGTACCGAGTTTCTAAAAAGTTTAGATGTAAAATTAATATTAATTTTGTTAGCATTATGTGTTACGAGTATAGCTGCTATATATAGCAGTCAGCAAACTGGCCAATATGGAGAGGCAAACTTTGCGATGAAACAGGGTTTGAACTACATAATTGGAGTTGTATTGTTATTGCTTGTTGCAAGCATCGACTTAGATCAATTACAAAAATTGTCTTGGCCACTTTATATCGTTGGATTTGGTTCACTTATTCTTTTGAAAATACTACCGGTTTCCACTTTCACACCTGAAAAATTAGGTGCAAAAAGATGGTTTGTATTTCCGTTAGTTGGACAAATTCAACCATCTGAGTTTTTCAAAATTTCATTGCTTCTCGTAGTAGCAAGTATAGCAGTGAAACATAATGCACAGTATATGGCAAGAACATTCCAAACGGATTTACAATTAGTAGGTAAAATTGTGCTAGTATCCCTACCGCCTATGGCTGTTGTATATAGCCAACCGGATACAGGGATGGTGTTCTTATATGCTGCTGCAATTGCATGTATTTTATTTATGTCAGGTATTCAGAAGAAATTGATAGCGTTATGTACAGTTATTCCAGTCACCATATTATCTGCGTTAATATTTATTTACGTAAGGTATGAGGATTTCTTCTTTAATAATTTAGTTACTTTACTAAAACCTCACCAACAATCACGTATTTTAGGTTGGTTAGATCCATTTGAACATACAGATCAAGGTTATCAAACACAGCAATCGATTTTAGCTGTAGGTAGTGGCGGTATGGAAGGGAAAGGATTTGGCGAAGGGAACGTCTATATCCCTGAGAAGCATACTGACTTTATTTTCGCTACAATTGCCGAAGAAGGTGGATTTATCGTAGCAGCGTTAGTTGTATTCTTGTTCCTATTACTACTATATCGAACAATTATTATCGGTTATTCTGCTGATAATTTATTCGGTACATTATTATGTGCTGGATCAATTGGGATATTAACGGTTCAAATATTCCAAAACATCGGTATGATCGTTGGATTAATGCCTGTAAAAGGGATTGCATTACCTTTCTTATCATATGGGGGAAGTTCCTTGTTCTCAAATATGATTATGATGGGTCTCATATTATCGGTACGAAAAACGTATAAAAAATATATGTTTTCCGTCAAGTGAAAAAAGCTGATTCGTTTTTAAACGAATCAGCTTTTTTACATATATGCTCTTAAACGTTGCAAACTAAAACAGAATAGCAGTTTGAGATGGTAAGGAGTGCAAAGTGATGCATATGCATATTTTTGAAGGGGCACGGCATCTTTCTAATAGTGAATGGGTTATTCGGGCTATCATAGCATACATATTTTTAATATTAGTTGCGAAAGCGATGGGACAAAGGTCCATCGCACAACTTCGTTTTTTAGATGTCGTATTAGTGTTATTGCTTGGTGGGAATATTTCTAACGCATTATCTGATGAAAAAGTGGGATTACTCGGTTCGATGATTACAACGTTCATACTCGTTGTACTTCACATTATAAGCTCAGTTCTAATGTTGAAATGGGATAGATGGAGACGCTTTTTAGAGCCAGCACCTATTATTCTTATACACAATGGTTCCATTGATTTTAGCAATTTGAAAAAAGCGAGAATTACGGTGGAATATTTATTTTCGGAACTTCGTATGCGAAATGTGAGCGATATTCAAACGGTTAAATTAGCACTATGGGAAGCGAGCGGTGTTGTTTCTATATTTCGGTATCCAGAATATGAAGCAGTCTCGCGGCTGGATCTTAAAGTAGCGGGAAAAAAATCTCCAGTTTCTTTTGTATTAGTAAAGGATGGGAGGATTCAGCAAGATGTTCTTGCTTTATTAGGAAAAACAGAAGAGTGGGCGAAAGAGTTTTTAGAGAAGAGTGCGGAAATCGAATCCATTATGTTAGCTACAGTGGATGAAGCACATAAAATAAATATTTTGTTAAAAAAATGAAAAATATACGCATTTTGTCTTTTCATACATATGATACAATAGTGTGGACAACGAAAAAGGAGGGATACGATGGGATATGTAGAAGAATTACGAAAAATAGTTGGTCATCGCCCTTTAATTTTAGTTGGTGCTGTTGTACTCGTTATAAATGAAAATGGATATGTATTACTACAGCAACGAACAGAGCCGTACGGAAAATGGGGGCTGCCTGGTGGGCTCATGGAACTTAGTGAATCACCAGAAGAAACAGCTTACCGGGAAGTATATGAAGAGACAGGAATAAAAGTGAAGAACTTACGATTAATTAATGTATTTTCTGGAGCGAACTATTTTACAAAATTAGCAAACGGTGATGAATTTCAATCTGTCACAACAGCTTATTATACGGATGAATACGAAGGGAACTTTGTTATGAACAAAGAAGAAGCGGTTCAGCTTAAATTTTTCCAAGTAACAGAACTACCTGACTATATTGTAGGATCTCATAAAAAAATGATTGTTGAATATATGAAGATTATGGAAAAAAAGATATAATAATAGTGAAAGAAATACAAAAACACAGCTCTGGTTGGTAGTCCAGACGCATGATTTTATGTCAGTAACCTTCCCCTCCGGGATGTCCCGTATTTCTAATTTTTTAAAGGGGGGGCTGTCAATGGATTTGACAGTATATCACGATGGTCAATTTTTTGTAGGGATTATTACATGTAAAGAAAAAGGGAAGTTGTATGGAGCAAGGTATATTTTTGGAACGGAACCTTCAGACGAAGAAGTGCTTATATTTGTGAACGGTTCAATGTTAGCGTATTTTCAGCACTTTGCAAAATGTGGTGTGGAAGTGAAAGAAAAACAGCGTCCCAAAAATATAAAGCGGATTATACGACAAGCAGCAAAAGCAGTAAATGTAAACCGTTTTACTAAGGCGCAAGAGGCAATTAGCTTATCTTATGAATTGCATAAACAAGAAAAGAAAGTGCAATCTAAAGAGAAGCGAGAAGCTGAAAAACAAAGAAGACGCTTAATCAAGGTACAAAAAGCAAAGCAAAAACATCGTGGTCATTAAAAAAAGGTGTTAGAGCCCTGCTCTAACACCTTTTCTATGCTGAAATACAAGTAAACTTACTTGTATTTCATAAACATTAACTGGTAAGATACAAATAGGTAGTTTTAGAGGAGGGAAAAGATTGATTAATTTTAACTTTTTTATGAATGATGTTGTCCGCCAAGCGCGTGAAGAGATTGTTTCTGCTGGATATACAGAATTGACGACGCCGGAAGCAGTAGAAGAAGCGTTTCAAAGAAATGGAACAACACTTGTAATGGTAAACTCTGTATGTGGTTGTGCAGGTGGTATTGCTCGTCCTGCTGCTGCGCATTCCGTACATTATGATAAACGTCCTAACCATCTTGTAACAGTGTTTGCAGGTCAAGATAAAGAAGCAACAGCAAAAGCTCGTGAATATTTCGAAGGGTATCCACCTTCTTCTCCATCATTCGCTTTATTAAAAGATGGAAAAATTGTAACGATGGTAGAGCGTCATGAAATTGAAGGTCATGAACCAATGCAAGTAATTGCAAAACTACAATCTTATTTCGAAGATAATTGTGAAGAACTATAAAGTGAAACTTTAATCAGTGGGGGTGGTTCATCCCCACTGATTATTAGTTGAACCAATCGGGCTTTTACGGGCAGTTGATCCCCCATCTAACTTCTTTGTTTTTGCTAAATGTTGAGATGGGGGTCTTACTGCCCGTTAAAGCGGGATAAAAATAAGCGAAAAGGCGGTACGTCCACAATCAAGTGGATGTACCGCCTTTTTTATTTAGTATTAAAATTTATGGGACATGCATAGTTATGTTGTTTTATGCATTATTTTATACATGTTAAACATTGTTAATAGTGTTATTTCATTTATTTTTATTTTATATATTGCATAAAAATGAAAGTGCTGATACAATACAAACATCGAATAAATATTCTATTAAACTTTTAAATATACATTATTAGGGGGAAGAAAGATGAAGAAGTTATTATCAATATCGTTTGCACTTATTTTAATTGTAAGTATGTTCAGCGCATGTAGTAATGGGGAAGAAAAAGCTACTGGAAAAAATAAAAAAGTACTGGTTATGGGGACTTCAGCAGATTATAAACCATATGAATACGTGGAAGCTTCAAAAAGTGATGAAATTATCGGCTTTGATGTTGATGTTGCTAAATATATCGGAAAAGAACTTGGTTATGAAGTGAAAGTGAAAGATATGGATTTTGGTGGTTTATTAGCATCTCTTAGCTCAGGAAAAGTTGATTTCGTAATGGCAGGTATGACGCCAACTGCAGAGCGTAAAAATAATGTTGATTTCACAGATATTTATTTTGTTGCAAAAAACATGGTCGTTTCTAAAAAGGATTCTAACATTAAATCTGTAGAGGATTTAAAAGGAAAAAAAGTAGGGGTACAAACAGGATCTATTCAAGAAGAGAAAGCAGCAGAATTTAAAAAACAAGTAGATTTCAAAGTTGAGGGACGTGACCGCATACCAGAAATCGTACAAGAAATTAAAGCTGGTCGTTTTGATGCTGCAATTATAGAAGACACAGTTGCTAAAAATTATTTAGAGAAAATGAAAGATTTACAAGGAATTGAAATTAAAGAAGCGCCAGAAGAAGTAGGAGCAGCAATTGCCCTTCCAAAAAATAGTGATAAAACAGCTGAATTTAATAAAGTAATTAAAAAAATGCAAGAAAATGGAGAAATGGATAAATTAGTGAAGAAATGGTTTGGCAGCGAAAAATAAGCTGCCTTTCACTTTTCTGTGAGGGGAATGAAAAGAATGAACTTAGATTTTTCGGCGATTACGCCTTCGATACCGTATATATTAAAAGGTCTAGAAGTTACTTTGAAAATTGTGGCAGTATCAGCGTTAGCAGGATTTATTTTAGGAACGTTATTAGCACTTTGTAAAATTGCTAGAATACGAGCATTAAATATAGCGGCAGATCTTTATACATCAATTTTCCGTGGTACACCACTTGTATTGCAATTAATGATTATTTATTTCGGTGTCCCGCAAATAATTGGTTATGAAATACCAGCCTTCTTAGCAGCTGTACTTGCATTTAGCTTAAATTCAGGTGCATATATGTCAGAAGTAATCCGTGCGGGTATTCAAGCAGTGGATAAAGGACAAACAGAAGCAGCGATGGCTTTAGGGATTCCTTACGGGAAAATGATGAGAAATATCATTTTCCCTCAAGCATTAAAAAATATATTACCAGCGCTTGTGAACGAGTTTGCGACTCTTACGAAAGAATCGGCTGTAGTAACAGTAATAGGGGCGACGGATTTAATGCGCCGTGCTTACATTGTCGGTGGTGAAACGTTTAAATATCTTGAACCGTTACTTTTTGTTGGCCTGATTTATTATACGTTAGTTATTATTCTTACATTAGTCGGGAAGGCAATTGAAGGGAGAATGAAGAAAAGTGATTAAAATTGAAAACCTTCATAAATCATTTGGAAAAAACGAAGTATTAAAAGGGATTACAACAACGATTGAAAAAGGGGAAGTAGTTGCAATTATTGGACCGTCTGGATCAGGGAAATCAACATTTTTACGTTGTATGAATGTGTTAGAAGCACCGACAAATGGTCACATTTGGATTGGAATGGAAGAAGTAACGAATCCGAAAACGAATATTATGCACGTTCGTGAAAATGTCGGAATGGTATTTCAGCATTTTCATCTATTTCCTCATATGACTGTATTAGAAAATATTACGTATGCTCCTATTAATGTAAAAGGAGTAGCGAAGAATGAAGCTGAGAAAAAAGCTCAGGAACTTCTGGATAAAGTAGGATTACTTGATAAGAAAGATTCCTATCCAAACCGTCTTTCGGGAGGGCAAAAGCAACGTGTAGCAATAGCGAGAGCGTTAGCGATGGAACCAGAAGTGATGTTATTTGATGAACCAACATCAGCACTAGATCCAGAGATGGTGAAAGAAGTGTTAGAAGTTATGAAATCATTAGTTACGACAGGAATGACGATGGCGATTGTTACACATGAAATGGGATTTGCAAAAGAAGTGGCAGATCGTGTTCTCTTTTTAGATGGTGGAAAGCTTGTAGAAGATAGTGCGCCAGCAGAATTTTTTGCAGCACCGAAAAGTGAACGTGCGCAACAATTTTTACAAAAGATATTGTAATATGTAAAGGTTACGTGAATAATAAGTAGAAAAGGATGACATTGTGTCATCCTTTTTTTATACTAACTGTAAATACGTTTATACATATAGGAGCAATGCTATGTTCAAAATTGGATACCGTACAGTAAAAACAGCAATAGGGACAGGCGCAGCAGTTTTTATTGCTCAGTTATTAGGATTAGAATTTTATAGTTCAGCGGGGATTTTAGTTATATTATGTGTACAAAATACGAAGCGTAAATCACTTCAAGTATCGTTACATCGTTTTTTAGCTTGTATATTATCAATGGTATTCGCGTTTTGCATTTTTGAAACAATTGGATATACACCACTTGCAATCAGTGTATTATTACTTACATTTATTCCGACTGCAGTTATGCTTAAAATTCAAGAAGGTATTGTCACGAGTTCAGTTATTGTTATGCATCTATATTCATTGAAACAAATTACATGGCTTATTGTTGGAAATGAAATTGCGATATTAACGATAGGGATTAGCGTGGCTTTATTAGTAAATATGTATATGCCAAGTAGTGAAAATAAGCTAAAAGAGTATCAGGATAAAATAGAAAGTAATTTTAAAACAATTTTGTTTGAAATGGTCGTTTATTTACGAAATAGAGAAAGTAGTTGGAGCGGGGCAGAACTTATTGAAACTGAAAATATGCTAAATGAAGCAAGGGATTTATCGTTTAAGAAACTTGAGAATGCATTTATGCGAGAAGATGGTTATTACTATCGTTATTTTAATATGCGTATGCAACAATTCGAAATTTTAGAGCGGATGATACCATTAGCAGCTTCTTTATCATGGACATATGAACAAGCTGACATGATTGCGGATGTGGTTGAAAACATTGGGAATGCTATTAGCCCGGAGAGTACTGGGGTTATTTCCTTAAGACAGCTTCAAGAAATGAGAGAATTATTTAGAGACATGCCATTGCCAGTTACACGTGAAGAATTTGAAATACGTGCGAAACTTGTTCAACTTGTGTATGAAATGGAACAATATTTACTCATTAAAAGTCGCTTTAAGGGAAAGGATAATATAAAAGAACTTATATAGAAGGTAGGAATTATTTATGCCGTATCTTCTCTCTATCATATTATGTCTTTCTTTATCACCGATTTGGCCTCTTGGTGATAATCCACGTGCAGGAGATCCTTTTATTATTGTAAATAAAGCAACGAACAAATTAGCTTACATTGACGACGGAAAGATTCAAAGGGTTTTTCCAGTAGCGACAGGAAAAACAAATGAATTAACTCCAGAAGGAACTTTTGATGTTGTAATGAAAGCGAAGGATCCGTATTATATTGCGAAGGATATTCCAGGTGGATCACCGAAAAATCCACTTGGGTCAAGGTGGATTGGATTTAATGCAAGAGGAACTGATGGAAGTAAATATGGAATACATGGAACAAATCAACCTGGTTCAATTGGAAAGTATATTTCACAAGGATGTATAAGAATGAAGAAAAACGATGTGGAGTATTTATTTGATCGCATTCCAATCGGAACGAAAGTATGGATTGTGAAGTCGAAAAAATCATTTCAGCAATTGGCAAAAGAAAAAGGAGCCATTGCATATGAAAAAGCCAACGAAAAGGTTGGCTTTTTCATATGCAATAAGTTGTCTTGACATGTGTACATAACCATGAGTTAATGAGAGTATAGAAAGATAAAATTAGATAAAGGGGTTGCTCATATGTACTTGAATCCAAAAATTTCGTATATGCAGTATTTTATGGGATTTCTATTTGTTATTACATTCATATTGGCAACTTTTAATATATGTTCTTATCTTGTAGCAATTGTATGTATGGCATTACTCAATCTTACTTTTGTTATTGGAGCATTTCAGCAGAAACAATATACAAGTTTTATAATAGCACTTGTAATGTCATTTTCCTTTAGTATTGTAGCGATTGTGCTTTATATAAAATAAACCATCTCGATATCGAGATGGTTTATTTTATTATGTTATGTGTAAAAAGTAAAAAAAGGACGAACACATCGTCCTTTTTACCAAAACATACTTGCGCCAGCAAGTAATGTTGTTACAAGCATAGAAATTAGCATTACATAAATCATAACTTTTTGAGCTTTTTTATGCATCGTTATACCTCCTTGCAAATCAGTACAATATCATTGTAACGAGAAATGATATTGTGGACAAGGGGAGAGAAATGACAAAATTCGAGAAGTGCGTGTAAAGTATAACAGGAAATTTATATGTATGTAGAGAATATATATAATGATAGAGTATAAGTTTTTTTGTTATGCAGGCTGAAGAATGGAGATACGATGATGAAAATATATGAAACAGATCGTTTACATTTAAGGGAAATTGATGAGTCGTATGCTGAAAAAGTTCTTCAATATTACGACAGAAATCGTGAATTTTTAAAGGCTTGGGAAGAGTATAGACCGGATGATTTTTTTACGTTAGATTATCAAAAGAAAAAGTTACAAAAGGATAGAAAAGAGTTCGCAGAAGGTAAAATCATCAGATTATGGATTTTTAAAAAGGGTGATGATACGAAAATAATTGGGTGTATTTCATTTAATTTAATTGTTCGTGGAATTTATCAATCTTGTGTACTCGGTTATAAATTAGATAAGAAAGAGTTAAACAAAGGTTATACGACAGAAGCGCTTAGAAAAGCTATTCAAGTAGCTTTTGGGGAATTTCAATTACACCGTATAGAAGCACCGATTATGCCACGAAATTTAGCATCTATACAAGTAGTGACGAAGATAGGCTTTCAATATGAGGGTGTGTCTAGAAAGATGTTAATGGTCAATGGAGTGTGGGAAGATCATATGCGCTGGGTATTGTTAAATGAGTAATAGAAAGCAGATGGTTATCTAGACATATAAACCGTCTGTTTTTTGTCTTGTATTTCGAAACTTTTGTGAAATTCTGTTATAATTAATAGTGTTACATACATAATGGTAGTGCAGGAGGCGCAGTCTTATGATTAATCAAGAACGTTTAGTAAATGAATTCATGGAATTAGTACAAGTAGATTCTGAAACTAAATTTGAAGCAGAGATTTGCAAAGTATTAACAAAGAAATTTAAAGATTTAGGTGTAGAAGTATTTGAAGATGACACAATGTCTGTTACTGGGCATGGTGCAGGTAACTTAATTTGTACATTACCAGCAACAAAAGATGGTGTTGATACAATTTACTTTACTTCTCATATGGATACAGTAGTTCCTGGTAATGGAATTAAGCCTTCTATTAAAGATGGATATATCGTATCAGATGGTACTACGATTTTAGGTGCGGATGATAAAGCAGGGTTAGCATCAATGTTTGAAGCAATCCGTGTTTTAAAAGAAAAAAATATCCCTCATGGTACAATTGAATTTATTATTACAGTTGGAGAAGAATCTGGTCTTGTTGGTGCAAAAGCATTAGATCGTGAGCGCATTACAGCGAAATACGGTTACGCATTAGATAGCAATGGAAAAGTTGGTGAAATCGTTGTTGCAGCTCCAACACAAGCGAAGGTGAATGCGATTATTCGCGGGAAAACAGCTCACGCTGGTGTAGCACCAGAAAAAGGTGTATCTGCAATTACTATCGCAGCGAAAGCAATTGCGAAGATGCCACTTGGTCGTATTGATTCTGAAACAACTGCAAATATTGGACGTTTTGAAGGTGGTACACAAACGAATATCGTTTGCGATCATGTACAAATCTTTGCAGAAGCGCGTTCTTTAATTAATGAAAAAATGGAAGTACAAGTTGCTAAAATGAAAGAAGTATTTGAAACAACTGCAAAAGAAATGGGCGGTCAAGCAGACGTTGAAGTAAACGTTATGTATCCAGGATTTAAATTTGCTGATGGCGATCACGTTGTAGAAGTTGCAAAACGTGCAGCTGAAACAATTGGTCGTACACCTTCTCTTCACCAAAGTGGTGGCGGAAGTGATGCAAACGTAATTGCAGGACACGGTATTCCAACAGTTAACTTAGCAGTTGGTTATGAAGAAATTCATACAACAAATGAAAAGATACCTGTTGAAGAATTAGCGAAAACAGCAGAATTAGTTGTAGCAATTATTGAAGAAGTAGCGAAGTAATATAATAGAAAAAGCGTGTAAATCACAATTGATTTACACGCTTTTTATTTTGATTCGATTGCTTTTCCCTTTATGTATTTTATGTAAATTATATAAAATACATAAAGGGAAAAGAACAAGTTATTTATTATAAATATTGTCCGAAATTTGATATAATGAAGGAACAAATGTTCTTTGGAGGGAGTGAGTACTATGCGAGAAATGTATCCGAAAAATGGTCGTGTTATTTTGCATGTAGATATGAATTGTTTTTTCGCATCTGTTGAAATTGCTCACGACCCATCATTACAAGGGAAGCCGTTAGCAGTTGCTGGGAATGAAAAAGAAAGAAAAGGAATTATCATAACATGTAGTTATGAGGCAAGAGGCTATGGAATACGTACAACGATGCCTCTTTGGGAAGCAAAAAGGTTATGCCCGCAATTAGTTGTAATGCGTCCTAATTTTACATTATATCGTGAAGCTTCCTTTCAAATGTTTCAAATTCTTTCCCGTTTTACGGAAAAAATACAACCAGTCTCTATAGATGAGGGGTATTTAGATATTACAGATTGCTACGCACTCGGTTCGCCTCTTGAAATAGCAAAGATGATTCAGCAGGCGTTATTAACAGAGTTACAACTTCCATGTAGCATCGGAATTGCTCCAAATCTTTTCCTAGCAAAAACAGCTTCTGATATGAAAAAGCCTCTCGGTATTACGGTGCTTCGAAAACGAGATATTCCAGAAATGATTTGGCCACTTCCGGTTGGAGCGATGCATGGAATTGGAGAAAAAACAGCAGAAAAATTAAATGATATTCATATACAAACCATTGAGCAGTTAGCAAAAGGAAACGAACATATCATTCGCGCTAAAATTGGAAAGCATGGTGTTGATTTACAACAACGGGCAAAAGGTATGGATGATAGGGAAGTTGATCCGAGTCAAATGGGACAACATAAAAGCGTTGGTAACTCGATGACTTTTTCAAAGGATATGGATGAAGAGAAAGAATTGCTTGATATGTTAGAACGCTTATCAAAATCAGTGAGTAAAAGATTACAAAAGCGAACTCTTGTCAGCTATAATATTCAAATTATGATTAAATATCATGATAGGCGGACAGTAACGCGGAGTAAGCAATTGAAAAATGCTATTTGGGAAGAACGAGATATTTTTCAGGCAGCATCTCGTTTATGGAAGCAACATTGGGACGGTGATTCCGTTCGTTTACTAGGTGTTACAGCTACTGAAATAGAGTGGAAGACAGAATCAGTGAAACAATTAGATTTGTTTTCATTTGAAGAAGATGCGAAAGAAGAGCCGCTACTTGCTGTCATTGATCAGATTAACGATAAGTATGGAATACCACTTTTACAACGTGGTAGTCAATTATTGCGTAAGCAGGAAAAGTCTTTTCAGCAAAAATTAGAAAATAAGTTTATGTAGAAGGTGTCATGAAGCTATAAATATCATGACACCTTTTATTTTTAAATTGCTTCTAAATCTAATGAAGTTTTCCACCCTGCTGCAGTAACGCCAGCTTCTAATAGCATTCTACTCACTATTTTTTCAATTAAGACTGCTGCATTTGTACTGCAATGTAATGTAGCTTGTATACACACTTTTTGCTTAGAATCTACGTCTTCACTATACAATTCTTTTAAACCGATGCCTTCAGAACTTACCATATGCATAAGTAAAAAACGAATATGGGCTTCATGTTCTTCTGAACAAGTAAGAGAAAGGAAGTAGTTCGTTTGTTCAGGTGATTCTTCTTTTGATTTCTGATTCATAAAGAGAGCGATTGGGCGAAGTAGTATATTTGCTAGTAAAACGCCAGTTGCACCTAATATAGCTGCAACGAGGAAACCAGCGCCTGTAAGAGTACCGACAGCAGCTGCGCACCATAGAGTAGCCGCAGTATTAAGCCCTCTAATACTAAAACCATCGCGGATAATAACACCGCCGCCTAAAAAACCAATCCCACTAACGACTTGAGCGGCAATACGTGAGGGGCTAGCATCATGATCCAGCATGACGGATAATAAAACAAATATACAGGCACCAAGTGATACGAGAGCATTTGTCCGCAAGCCAGCCATCCTGTGTCTCCATTGCCGTTCCATTCCGATGCAAGCACCTACAATAATTGCGATAAATAATCTTAATACAATGTCATACCATACCATCATGGTCACCTCCATACATATAAGTCCATGTTATGTTTTTGAGAATGAGTGGGGAGTACCCGCTCATTCTCATTTTTATCCCGCTATTTGCAGGCTGGTTAAAGTTTCACTTTATAACCAGCTATGAAACTTTTTAATATAAACTTTTTTTAGGAACTGTGTTAAGAAAGCATAGCCTAATAGTATTCCTACTAACCAAGGGAAATAGCTAAGTGGTAATGCTTGTAATCCAACGGCTGCTCCGAGTGGTGAGAATGGAATATAAATTCCAATTGCCATAATACAAGCGGTTAATAAAAGAACCGGTGCTGATGCAGTACTTTGAATAAATGGAATCTTCTGTGTTCTTATCATGTGAACAATTAAAGTTTGTGTTAGTAATCCAACAACAAACCAACCAGATTGGAATAATGATTGTTCGCTAGCTGTATTTGCGCCGAAGACGTTCCACATGACTACATATGTGATGATATCAAATATGGAACTGATTGGACCGATGCAAATAATGAAGTTCCGTAAGTTGGCAGTATCCCATTTTCTTGGTTTTTCTAAAAACTCTTTATCCATTTTGTCCCATGGAATAGATAGTTGTGAAATATCATAAAGCAAGTTTTGAATTAAAAGGTGAATGGCAAGCATCGGCAAGAAGGGGATGAAAGCACTTGCTACTAACACACTAAATACATTTCCAAAGTTAGAACTTGCTGTCATTTTAATATATTTTAAAATATTACCAAATATAGTGCGTCCTTCTAGAATACCTGCTTCTAATATCGTTAAACTTTTTTCAAGTAGAATAATATCGGAAGACTCTTTTGCAATATCAGTTGCAGTATCAACAGATATGCCAACGTCAGCTTCACGTAACGCTACAGCATCGTTAATACCATCTCCCATATAGCCTACAGTGTGACCATTCCCTTGTAATACTCGTATAATGCGTGATTTTTGCATTGGATTTAGTTTAGCAAATACAGTTGTTTCTTCGGCTAATTTTGCTAATGCTTTATCAGGTAAAGCATCGATTTCGTAACCAAGGACAGGCTCACCGATGTTTAATCCAACTTCTTTGCAAACTTTTCTTGTCACGATTTCGTTATCGCCAGTTAAAATTTTCACTTGTACACCATGTTTCTGTAATGCTTGAATGGCAGTAGCTGCAGATGGTTTTGGTGGATCTAAAAAGCCAATATATCCAGCGAGAATCATATCATTCTCATCTTTTATCACGTACTCTTTATCATGTAATGGTCTATCTTTTTTATAAGCTACAGCAATAACACGCATACCTTCACTATTCAACGTCTCACTTAGTTGTTTTACATTTGAGCGCATATCATCGGTAAGAAAAACAACTTTGCTATCAACTTCAGTGTAGTTACAAATAGATAAAATTTCTTCTACGGCACCTTTACAAACCATTGTATGTTCCCCTGAGCTATCTTTCACGATGACAGACATACGCCGGCGAGCAAAATCAAATGGAATTTCATCTAGTTTTTGAAAAATGGATGGATCAAGCTTCTGGTTTTCTTCTGTATGTTTCATAACAGCTTTATCTATTAAATTTTTCAATCCTGTTTGATAGAAGCTATTTAAATAGGCATAGTGTAATACACGATCACATGTATTACCGTTAGGATCTAAGTGCCGAACAAGTACAACTTCATCTTCTGTTAAAGTTCCCGTTTTATCGGTACAAAGAATGTTCATAGCACCTAAGTTTTGAATAGAATTCAGTTGTTTTACTATTACTTTCTGTTTAGACATGTTAACAGCACCTTTAGCTAAATTAGCAGTTACAATCATTGGTAACATTTCAGGTGTAAGACCAACAGCAATAGCGATAGCGAAGAAGAAAGCCTCTTGCCAATCACCTTTTGTGAATCCGTTAATGAGAAGAACGATAGGTGCCATAATAAGCATGAATGTAATTAAGAGCCAGCTTACTTTGTTTACACCTTTATCAAAGCTTGTTTCTACGCGCTTGCCAATTACCTTATTTGCTAAAGAGCCGAAATACGTATCGGTACTTGTGGAGATGACAACAGCTTTTGCGCTACCACTTACAATATTTGTACCCATAAAACAAAGGTTTTCCATATCGAGTGGATTGTAATTTTTTTTCATGTTTTTCGGTAAAATATGTTTATTCTCTGTATGGTAGCAGTTTTCGTACTTTTCCACAGGAAGTGCTTCCCCAGTTAAAGAAGACTGATTCACAAATAAATCTTTAGCTGATAAAATACGCACATCAGCCGGAACGATATCACCGGCCGAAAGTGAAATAATATCGCCAGGTACAAGTTCTTCAATTGGAATTTCCGTTGGATCATTTTGCTTTAAATTCATTACGTTTTTTGTTTCGTGTACAAATCCATCTATTCTAAAGACGCTTGCCGTTGTTCGAACCATAGCTTTTAACTGATCCGCAGCTTTTTGAGAACGAAACTCTTGTAAAAAGCGGATCGTTGCACTTAGCATTACCATTACAGATACGACAATGGTTCCTTGTATATCATCTGTGAAAAAAGAGAGTGCGCCGAGAGCTAATAAAACAAAAATAAATGGATTTTTAAATGCCAGTAGAAATTGAATGTACCACGGCGATGTTTTATTATGAGCTATTTCATTTGGGCCATATAAAGAAAATCTATGAGACGCTTCTATTTTAGAGAGGCCATTTTGTGTTGTTTCTAAAAGTCGTAACGCATTGTTTACATCTTGTATTGCGACTTCCACCAGTAATCCGTTATTTGTTTTCATATGATTTTGATCGTATGAATGCTTTGTTTCTTGTTTTTGTAAATTTAACATTGGTAGTTCCTCCTTTTTCATGAAGGAGGAAACAATCTGTTACTCAACTATTTAAAATTAGGAGGAACAGCTTCTTTCCTACCTACATGATGAAATATTAACGTAAAACATATTATGGGTATCTGGGCCGAATCATCAATTGCCAACTGTTCCTCACCTCCGTACAATTTAGTAGTTTCTGAATATGCTATGTTTGTTTCATAGTAAGGTGCATATATACGTAAAAAGACCTTTACTCAAAACGAGTAAAGGTCTGAATTCGCAGTTAAAAGAGTCCACAACAAAGACTGTTAGTAAACATAGATAAAAACAGTTTTTGTGTATGACAAAATACATGCACCTCTCCCTCGTTGAGTTTTAGCACTGTATAGCATAGGTACTGAAACCAGCTACGTTAAGAAAGGCCTTCATTCCGACCTTTCCTGTTGACCCATTGGCGTCTCTCGACATTTTTGGGCAGCAGCGTTTCTCTATACAGGAGCCTCACCTAACAGAGACCATATTCAATTACATGTTGAATGTTAGCACTGTAATTTTGTAGTGTCAATACATTTTTTTGAAAACTCAAATAGATTTATGCTGGCTATATAGTAGGAAATAAGAGGAGTTTTTTGAAATAAGGTGGAGAAATAAATAAAAAGCACTGATTACAGTGCTTTTTATTACAGATTATGAGATTGTAGTATTTTCAAAAATAACAATTTCTGAACTATTTGTTGTTGAAACGCGTTGTGCGTAATATGTTAAAGCTGAAGAAATATATGTTGGTAACGAATCATTTGTATGTGTTGTTGTATATTCATGGATTAATTCTTTCAAAGTCGTCCATTCTAATTGTGCTGGGTGATCAGACACGAAAGAACTTACCCAGCGATCAAATGAAGATGAAAAATCAGTTTGTAAACGAAATGCTTCTTTCATAATAAAACGCTCCCTTAAAATGTAGTATAATCATTTTAACATAAAATACGAACGATTACTAAGTTTTTTAAGTATAATGTTCGTGTTATATAGTTGTCTAGATGATTGGTTATGTAAATTCGATTTGCCATTTGAAATAACATTCCGTAAGATGAAAGGTAGATTATATAAAGAGCTGGAGGAAAGAAAGTGGAATTTGTATTTTTAGGAACTGGTGCAGGTGTTCCTTCGAAAGGAAGGAATGTTTCGGCAATTGCTTTGCAATTGTTAGAAGAACGAGGGCAGACTTGGTTATTTGATTGTGGCGAGGCGACGCAACATCAAATATTACATACATCTGTACGCCCACGCCGCATTGAAAAAATATTTATTACGCATTTACATGGTGATCATATTTTTGGGTTGCCTGGTTTATTAGGAAGCCGTTCGTTTCAAGGAGGGACTACACCTTTAACAGTGTATGGACCAAAAGGAATTAAACAATTTATTGAAGTGGCATTGTCAGTAAGTACGACACATGTAAAATACCCACTTGAAATTGTTGAGATAACAGAAGAAGGTACTGTGTTTGAGGATAATGAATTTCGTGTGGAAACGAAAAGATTATCACATGGTATTGAATGTTTTGGGTATCGTATTATAGAGAAAGATATACAAGGTGCTCTTTTAGTCGATAAATTACTGGAGATGGGTGTGAAACCCGGTCCACTTTTTAAACGTTTAAAAGATGGAGAAGTAGTTGAATTAGAAAATGGCACGATACTAAATGGAAAAGATTTTATCGGTCCACCTCAAAAAGGAAGAATTATTACCATTTTAGGTGATACAAGATATTGTGAAGCGAGTAGAGAGCTAGCACAAGACGCTGACGTACTTGTTCATGAAGCAACTTTTGCGGCAGAAGATGAACAACAAGCGTATGATTATTTTCATTCCACATCTAAGCAAGCTGCGAGTATTGCACTTCAGGCAAATGCAAAACGATTAATATTGACTCATATTAGTTCTCGTTATCAAGGGGATACATATAAGGAATTATGGAAAGAGGCAAGAGAGCTATTTTCTAATACAGAAATAGCTACGGATTTAAAATCATTTCCAGTGGAAAGATAATAATGTTGTGAAAAAATGGTGACGAAAGGTTGCCATTTTTTTTATTTCTAAAAAAATTTAAAATAAAACTGTTATCATTTTATGTTTAAATTGGATGAAACAGAAAGTTTTAATGATGTGAAGATATAGGATAAAAATACATAGTACTGATTATTTAGAAAAACTGTTATATAAGTCAGATGACATACGAGTGGTACAAATAGCAAAAATGGATTGTTATTCAGAACTTTTAAAATTCATTAAAAGTAAGCGTTTTATTAAAAACAAGCTATAATGAAGGCAGAATATAATTTATTGTAGGCCGCATGCGTTTTAGCCATTTGTCGTAACAAGTGAAGTTGACTAAATCGTGAGAGAGGAATATGAAAATTATAAATACGAAGGATATTACTATTATTTGTACTAAGTCTTTTTTCACCTTTTAGCTTTAAAGCACCAAAAGGTATGAAAGCAATGGGAGTTTCACTTGTTTATGCTATCCTTGTAAGGGGTTCTGTGTTAAACTTTGGATTGCTACAAGACTTTATTGTGGAGTATCTTATATTATTAGTAAATGAAGGTAATGCTAAGTTTCGTATTTATTATGATAACTGGTATTATTTCAGGATATATTGTTTCACTGTTATTCAAAAGCGATCCAATTTGTATAGCAGAACAAATACGTCGTACAACTGGAAAAGTAACCGATTCGGTAGCTTAATAGAATAGTAAAAAATTTTTTCATAGAGGTTTAGGGGGAGTTATGATGAAGTATCGCTCAGTATTTGATATTATTGGCCCAGTTATGATTGGTCCATCAAGTTCACATACAGCAGGCGCAGCAAGAATGGGGCAAGTTGCTCGCCAGCTGTTTCGTCATGAACCAGAAAGAGTAAGCATTTCATTATATGGATCATTTGCAAAGACGTATCGAGGGCATGGTACGGATGTAGCATTGATCGGTGGAATATTAGGGTTTGAAACAGATGACTTACGTATTCCAGAGGCGCTAGACATAGCAAAAGAGCGCAAAATCGAAGTAGAATTCATTGAAGAAGATGCAAATGCACCTCATCCAAATACAGCGAGAATTCGTTTGTATAAAGGTGAAGAAGAAATTGAAGTTGTTGCTTGCTCAATTGGTGGCGGTAAAATTGAAGTTGTAGAATTAAATGGATTCGATCTTCAATTAACAGGCACGAGTCCAGCACTACTTATTGTAAATAACGATCGCTTCGGTGCTATTGCAGCAGTAGCTTCAATCCTTGCGAAACATGAAATTAACATTAGTACAATGAGTGTTTCTCGTAAAGAAAAAGGAAGAAGAGCGCTTATGGTTATCGAAACAGATGAATTATTAGCAGATGAAGTAATTGAAGAAATAAACGCGCAAGAAAATATTTGTCAAGTAACTATTATGGAATAATTGCAGGGGGGACACACCATGTTTCGGAACGCAGCGGAACTAGTGGCGCAAGCTAAAGAACAAAATGTAAAAATCGCAGAAATTATGATTCAATGTGAAATGAAAACTAGAAGTATTTCACGTGAAGAAGTAATTGCTGGTATGGAAAAGAACTTAGTCGTGATGGAGCAAGCAGTAGAACGTGGTATTCGCGGAGTGAAATCACCAACTGGTTTAACTGGCGGAGATGCTGTAAAAGTTCAGGCGTATATGAAGAGCGGAAAAGGCTTATCTGGAGATACGATTTTGGACGCAGTGAGTAAAGCAGTTGCAACAAATGAAGTAAACGCAGCGATGGGAATCATTTGTGCAACACCAACAGCAGGGTCTGCTGGAACAGTGCCAGGTGTACTTTTTGCACTGCAAGAAAAATTACAGCCGACACGCGAAGAAATGATTGAATTTTTATTTACAGCAGGAGCTTTCGGTATGGTTGTTGCGAATAATGCTTGTATTTCCGGCGCGGCAGGAGGTTGCCAAGCTGAAGTAGGTTCAGCAAGTGGAATGGCAGCAGCAGCTGCAGTTGAAATGGCTGGTGGAACACAAGATCAAGCGGCTACAGCGATGGCGATTTCATTAAAGAACATGCTTGGTTTAGTATGTGATCCTGTTGCAGGACTTGTAGAAGTACCGTGTGTAAAACGTAATGCAGCAGGAGCTGCAAATGCGATGATTTCAGCTGATTTAGCATTAGCTGGTGTAACGAGTACAATTCCATGTGATGAAGTAATTGAGGCAATGTTTAGAATCGGACAAACGATGCCAGTAGCACTTCGTGAAACAGCTGAAGGCGGACTTGCAGCAACACCGACTGGTCGCCGTCTGCAAGAAGAGATTTTTGGGAAGAATAATAAATAAAAAATATATGTTTATAAAAAATGGAGCTCAAGTAAGATTGAGCTCCATTTTTTTTATTTTTCTTTTGCTATTTTTTCTAATGTTTTTCCAAGATCGTGTGATCGTTTCGTTGCTTGTGTAATACAGGAAATTAACGCTTGTTGAAAATTATGCTCCTGTAATACTTCAATACCTGCCTCGGTCGTCCCGCCAGGAGAAGTAATTTCCTTTCGCAGAATAGAAGGGTGTTTTTCACTTGCTTTTAGCATTTCAGCAGCACCAATCATCGTCTGAAGAATAAGTGACTTTGCAACATCTTCTTTTAAACCAATTGTTTTTGCGGCTTCTTCCATCGCTTCCACTACGTAATAAATATAAGCAGGCCCACTTCCAGATAATGCAGTGACAGCATGCATATCTTCTTCCTCTACAACAGAGACGAGACCGATCGTTTCAAATAAAGCGATGGCAGTCTGAATATGATCCGCTGTTGCATGTTTTGAAGGCGAGATAGCGGTAGCTGATTTTAAAATAGCGGCGGATGTATTTGGCATCGCACGAATAATCGGAACATCTTTTTGAAGTAGGTTTCTAATCGAGTGAGTAGAAACACCTGCTAATAACGAAATAATAAGCAGGTTATTATGTATATATTCTTTAAAAGGAGTAAGCGCTTCTGCAACATCCTTTGGTTTCATTGCTAGAAAAAGAATATTTGTATCAGTAAGTAGCTCTTTTTTATTATGCGTACCTTTGACGCCGTATTTTTTATGTAGCTCCTGCAACCTTGTCTCGTTAGAACGATTACTTACGGTAATTTGTTCGCTTTTCACAACATTTGCATGTAACAAGCCACCAATAATAGCTTCAGCAATAGAGCCTGCACCGAGAAAGGAAATATTTTGAATAGACATGATGTTCCTCCTTTAAATTTGGTTAGAAATTCTTATAAATGTACATACATTCGTTTTTTTATAGGAAACACCTCTTTTTATCTGAAAATAATGACAAATATATGGAGAAGTTGTAAACTGAAGAAGTATTCATTTTTGAACCGGAAAGAGACAGGGGGGCTAAGCATGACGGCGATTCACCGAATGGAGATTCCTGTGCCATTTGCAGTTGAAACTGTAAATGTGTTTTTAGTTGAGGGGGAGACATTAACATTAATTGATACAGGGACGAATACAGAAGGGGCAAGAAATGCGTTAGAAAGTCAATTAGGTGCATTAGGATATGCGATAGAAGATATTGAAACAGTAGTCATTACGCATCATCATGCGGATCATTGTGGGCTTTTAAATATATTTTCTGAGAAAACGAACATTATTGGACATCCTTGGAATGAACCTTGGATCACGCAAAATCCAGAATTTTTAAAGCGGTATCATGAGTTTTTTAGAGAGACAGCTTTGCAATTTGGTGTTCCAGCAGCATTTTTGAAAGATGAAGCATTATTGACGACAAGAACACTTAAATATTCTTGTAATAGATCGTTAACACATACTGTGAGAGAGGGAGATTGCATTGATTCTTTACCTGGGTTTACAGTAATTGAAACACCGGGTCATGCCTCCACTCATATTTCATTATATAGAGAATCTGATGGAATATTAATTGGCGGGGATGCTCTCATTAGTCATATTTCTTCAAATCCCATATTAGAACCACCATATGAGGGACAAACAGAAAGGGCACGCCCGTTATTACAATATAATCAAACGTTAAAGCGTTTAAGTGAAATGAATATTTCGCGCATTTTATCAGGACATGGAGAAGATGTTCTAAATGTGAAACAACTTATTGAAACGAGATTACAAAAGCAAGAAACACGTGCGTTTAAAGTGCTTGAGTTATTAAAGGAAAAACCAATGACAGCATTTGAAGTATGTGTAAAACTATTTCCGGTATTATACAAAGAACAATTGCCACTTACTATTTCAGAAACTGTTGGACAATTAGACTTTTTAGCATATAATCAACAAGTGATGATTGATGAATCTTCGCAACAATCGATTTATTATGCAAAGTAGGTGACAGCAATGACGGGACGTTTACAAGATAAAGTAATCGTCATTACAGGTGCTTCTAGTGGAATTGGAGAGCAAGTTGCAATGCAAGTTGCAGAGCAGGGGGCGACTCCAGTATTAATGGCTAGAACAGAAGAGAAATTAAAAACGTTAGTAGACAAAATTAAAGAAACTTATAATACGCCTTGCTATTATTATGTATTAGATGTAAGTGAAGAGACGGAAGTACAATCTGTTTTTTCAAAGGTATTACAAGAAGTGGGACGTATTGATATATTAGTAAACAATGCGGGATTTGGTATTTTTAAAACATTTGAAGATGCGTCAATGGATGAAGTGAAAGATATGTTCCAAGTAAATGTGTTTGGATTAGTAGCTTGTACGAAAGCGGTACTACCCTATATGGTAAAAAGGAACGAAGGACATATTATTAATATTGCTTCACTTGCCGGGAAAATTGCAACTCCGAAATCGAGTGCGTATGCAGCGACGAAACATGCAGTATTAGGATTTACGAATAGTTTACGCATGGAGTTGTCTAGTACAAATGTTTTCGTAACAGCGATTAATCCAGGTCCGATAGATACGAACTTTTTTGAAATAGCTGATCAATCGGGTACATATGTAAAAAATATGGGACGGTACATGTTAAAGCCGACATATGTAGCAGAGCAAATCGTACAATCGATGCAAACGAAAAAGCGTGAAGTAAACTTACCGAAGTGGATGGGCATTGGTCCGAAACTTTATGCGTTATTCCCAGGTTTATTTGAGCGTGTTGCAGGCAAATCATTAAGTAAAAAATAGGAGATTTCCATATGGAAATCTCCTATTTTTTTATTTTCCAGTCACATAATCGTAAACGATATCCTCAACTGCCTCGTATACATCAATTTTAGTATTTGAATGAATTATCGTTTGAATATGTTTAATAAGCATTTCCTGATCCTCATTTGACATAGGATTACATTGATATTGCTGAAAACTTTTTATAATCATTTTCTCAATTAATTTTTCATTCATGTTTTCCCCGCCTGTATGTACGTATGTATTGTTTTATCCCGCTATTTGCGGGCAGTAAAACTCCCACCTTAAAATTCGGCTGGAGCAAAGAAGTTAGGTGGGAGATCAACTGCCCGTAAACGCCCGATTGGTGTGGGCTAATAATCAGTGGGGATGAACAAAACCCCACTGATTATAGTTTCACTTTATTGTACTTGAAGTGAAATAAAAAAACTACTATGCACTATTTATGTATGAAAATCCGATTGTGTATATTGTTTTTCTAATAAAATTAAGTTTTTTAAGTTTATAAAATTTATAAATATTTAATTGACTCTATAAATATACAATATTATAATCATACTTAATTTAAAGAATCGATATGAGGAGGAGCATATGAAAGTCGCGATTATTGGAGCAACTGGGTATGGAGGTATTGAGTTAATTCGGTTATTAGAGCAACATCCATATTTTTCGATAGCATCTCTCCATTCTTTTTCGCAAGTTGGCGAGTGTATAACAAATGTATATCCTCATTTTCAAAATATTCTTGTTCATACGTTACAAGAAATTGATGCGGAGGAAATAAAGAAGAAAGCAGAAATTGTGTTTTTAGCAACCCCAGCAGGAGTATCAGCAGAGTTAACTCCAAAATTATTAGCAGTAGGTTTAAAAGTAATTGACCTATCTGGAGACTTTCGTATGAAAGACCCTTCGACATATGAACAGTGGTATAAAAGAGCAGCTGCAAAAGAAGAAGTTCTTAGGGAAGCTGTATATGGGTTAAGCGAATGGAAAAGGTCCGAGATTCAAAATGCAAATTTAATTGCAAACCCAGGATGTTTTGCTACAGCTGCATTATTAGCGATATTGCCGTTAGTCCGTAGCGGCATGATTGAAGAAGATTCGATTATTATTGATGCGAAATCAGGGGTATCTGGAGCGGGCAAAACGCCAACAACAATGACTCACTTTCCTGAGTTATACGATAATTTGCGTATTTATAAAGTAAATGAGCATCAACACGTTCCTGAGATTGAGCAAATGCTTGCAGAGTGGAATAGGGAAACGAAGCCAATCACGTTTAGTACACATTTAATACCGATATCACGAGGGATTATGATTACACTTTATGCGAAAGTAAAACGAGAAATGGAAATAGAACAACTTCAAAAATTATATGAAGAAACGTATGAACAATCGCCTTTCATTCGAATTCGCACGCAAGGAGAGTTTCCAAGTCCGAAAGAAGTGAGGGGCTCAAATTATTGTGATATGGGTATAGCTTACGATGAAAGAACAGGAAGAGTGACAGTCGTTTCTGTTATAGACAATATGATGAAAGGGGCGGCTGGGCAAGCAATTCAAAATGCAAATATAGTAGCGGGGCTAGAAGAAACAACAGGTTTACAGCATATGCCGCTTTATCTATAAGGGGGACATGATGATTAAAGTAGAGTCTATTATCAAACTAGAAAATGGTTCAATTGTAACGCCAAAAGGCTTTTCGGCAATCGGTACAGCAAATGGTTTGAAAAAAGAAAAAAAGGATTTAGGTGTAATCATTTGTGAAGTACCAGCATCATGCGCCGCCGTCTATACAACGAATCAAATACAAGCAGCCCCGCTGCAAGTAACGAAAGAAAGTATAACGGCTGAGGGGAAATTACAAGCTATTATCGTCAATAGTGGAAATGCAAATGCTTGTACAGGAATGAAAGGCTTACAAGATGCTTACGAGATGCGTACATTAGGTGCGGAACATTTTGGAGTGAAAGAAACTTATGTTGCAGTCGCTTCAACAGGTGTAATTGGTGTTCCTTTACCGATGGATATAATCCGAAAGGGAGTTGCAACTCTTATCCCGACGAAGGAAGTAAGTGAAGCACGTTCTTTTTCTGAAGCGATTTTAACGACGGATCTTATAACGAAAGAAACTTGCTATGAGATGATTATTGATGGGAAGAAAGTGGCGATTGCTGGTGTTGCTAAAGGTTCGGGGATGATTCATCCAAATATGGCAACAATGCTGAGCTTTATTACAACAGACGCTCATATAGAGCATGACGTATTGCAAACAGCATTATCACAAATAACGAATCATACATTTAATCAAATTACGGTGGATGGAGATACTTCTACGAATGATATGGTCATCGCTATGGCAAGTGGATTATCAGAAACGAAACCAATCAATATGGAACATACAGATTGGGAAACTTTCGTATTTGCTTTACAGAAGGTATGTGAAGATTTAGCCAAAAAAATTGCACAAGATGGTGAAGGTGCTACGAAGTTAATAGAAGTAAATGTACTAGGAGCTCGAACGAATGAAGAGGCAAAGAAAATCGCAAAGCAAATAGTCGGTTCGAGTCTTGTGAAAACAGCAATACATGGTGAAGACCCAAACTGGGGGCGAATTATTAGCAGTATTGGACAAAGTGAAGTAGCTATTAGTCCAAATACAATTGATATTACTCTTCAAACTATCACTGTGTTAAAAAATAGTGAACCTCAAATGTTTTCTGAAGAGGAAATGAAAATGAAATTAAAAGAACATGAAATTATGATTGATGTGTATTTACATTTAGGAGAAGAGACGGGATCAGCATGGGGCTGTGACTTAAGCTATGAATATGTGAAAATAAACGCTTGTTATCGTACATAAGGAGAGGGAAGATGAGCGATTATATTGTAGTGAAATGTGGCGGTAGTATGTTGGATCAATTAAATGATGTGTATTTTGATTGTATAAAGAAATTGCAGCAGAAGTATAAGATAGTGATTGTCCATGGTGGTGGTCCAGAAATTGATGCCAAATTAAAAGATTGTAACATCAACGTAGAAAAAAGAGATGGATTACGAGTAACACCAAAAGAGGTTATGGATGTTGTTCAAATGGTGCTATGCGGAAGTACGAATAAAAAACTCGTAATGAATTTACAAAAGCATAATTTACTTGCGGTAGGTTGTTCAGGGTGTGACGGAAATTTACTTCAAGTTCAACCTGTCAGCGAGGAGATAGGATATGTGGGAGAAGTAAGTTATGTCGAAACGGCCTTACTAAAAGGATTAATAAATATGAATTATATTCCTGTTATTGCTCCGGTCGGGATACATGATAATGAGATATATAACATAAATGCGGATACCGCTGCAGCTGGAATTGCGGCCGCATTATCTGCAAAAGAACTCATTTTCATTACAGATGTAGATGGAGTATTACATGAAGGGAAATTAGTAAAGAAAACTGACGAATTCGAGATTGTTACTTTTATAGAAAAAGGTGTTATTACAGGCGGGATGATTCCGAAAGTACAGGCAGCACTAGCATCATTAAAAATGGGAGTGCAAAAGGTTAGTATCGTAAATGGGACGAAGGATTTTACCGAGGTTACAGGTGAGTGTATCGGAACGACGGTAACGAGGGGCGTGAGTATTGTATGACAAGTCATCTTTTTCAAACGTATGGAAGAAGAACTATTGAGTTTGTAAAGGGAGAGGGCACGAAAGTTATTGATAATAACGGTAAGCAATATTTAGATTTCACATCAGGAATTGGCGTATGTAATTTAGGACATTGTCATCCTACTGTTATGAAAGGTGTACAAGAGCAACTTCATGATATATGGCATATATCTAACCTGTTTACAAACAGCTTACAAGAAGAAGTCGCGTCATTATTAACAGAAAATATAGCATTAGATTATGTGTTTTTCTGTAATAGCGGGGCAGAGGCGAATGAAGCTGCTTTGAAGTTAGCCCGTAAGCATACTGAAAAATCTCTCGTCGTAACATGTGAGCAGTCTTTTCACGGTAGAACATTTGGAACGATGAGTGCAACAGGGCAAGATAAAGTGAAAGAAGGATTTGGTCCGCTCCTTCCGTCTTTTTTACATATCCCTTTTAACGATATAAAGGCGTTAGAGAAAGTAATGAATGAAGAAGTTGCGGCAGTAATGGTAGAAGTTGTTCAAGGAGAGGGAGGAGTCATACCTGCTGATCTATCTTTTTTGAAAGCGATTGAAACAGTATGTAATAAGTTCGGTTCTTTATTTATTATAGACGAAGTACAAACAGGGATCGGAAGAACAGGGACACTATTCGCTTACGAACAAATGGGAATAGATCCTCATATCGTTACTACCGCTAAGGCTCTTGGAAATGGCATTCCTGTTGGAGCGATGATTGGCCGAAAAGAACTTGGAATATCGTTTACTGCAGGATCACACGGTTCAACTTTCGGCGGGAATTATATTGCGATGGCTGCAGCGAAAAAAGTATTGCAAGTAAGTAAGAAACCATCGTTTTTAAAAGAAGTACAGGAAAAGGGCGAGTACGTATTAGAGAAATTGCAAGAGGAATTACAACATGTCGAATGTATTCAAAATATTCGTGGTAAGGGGCTTATGATTGGAATTGAGTGTAAGCATGAAGTTGCAAGTTTTATAGAACAACTAGAAGAAGAGGGACTTCTCGTATTACAAGCAGGGCCTAATGTTATAAGACTGTTACCACCACTTATTGTGACGAATGAAGAGTTAGAACAGGCAGTATATATAATAAAAAAAGTAATTTGTACAAAAAACGTATCAATCATATAAGGGGGAAGTTTCATGTCAACTGTACAAGTACCGAAATTAAATACGAAAGATCTTTTAACACTAGAAGAATTGACGCAAGAAGAAATTATTTCTTTAATTGAGTTCGCTATATATTTAAAAAAGAAAAAGCAGGAGCCTTTATTACAAGGAAAAATATTAGGCCTTATCTTTGATAAACATTCAACTCGTACTCGCGTATCTTTTGAAGCAGGAATGGTACAGCTCGGAGGACATGGCATGTTTTTAAGTGGGAAAGAGATGCAGATTGGGAGAGGAGAAACTGTTTCAGATACTGCGAAAGTATTATCTCATTATATTGATGGGATCATGATACGTACATTTTCACATGCGGATGTAGAAGAGCTTGCAAAAGAATCGAGCATACCTGTAATTAACGGTTTAACGGATGATCATCATCCTTGTCAAGCATTGGCAGATTTAATGACGATATACGAAGAAGTGAATACATTTAAAGGAATTAAATTGGCTTACGTAGGTGACGGGAATAATGTATGTCACTCATTATTGTTAGCGAGTGCAAAAGTCGGAATGAATATGACTGTGGCAACGCCTGTAGGATATGAACCGAGTAAGGAAATTGTAAAAAAAGCGTTAGCGATTGCTGAAGAAACAGGAGCTGAAATTGAAATTTTGCATAATCCTGAATTAGCGGTAAATAAAGCAGATTTTATTTATACTGACGTTTGGATGAGCATGGGGCAAGAAGGAGAAGAAGAGAAATACACTTTATTTCAACCTTACCAAATTAATAAAGAACTTGTTAAGCATGCGAAGCAAACATATTGTTTCTTACACTGTTTACCTGCCCATCGTGAAGAAGAAGTAACAGGAGAAATTATAGATGGACCACAGTCTATCGTATTTGAGCAAGCTGGTAATCGATTGCATGCGCAAAAAGCATTATTAGTAAGTTTATTTAAAAATGTAGAAGAGCCTTCCTAAGTGATGTACATCTCCAGTTGTTAGACACGAATAACAATTGGAGGTGTATTTTTTTATGTCTAAATTCTTACTAGAAGAAAAGGTAAATGAAAAAAGGTACTCCCTTCAGTATAAACTAAAAGTGCTTAATTATATGGATAGAAGAGGGACATCTAATAGAGAAACAGCTATTTAATTTTTTGTTTAACCTTTTGTTTCAAGGGTTTTAAGTTGATTTTAAAAATAGAGAAATTACGAAATTCTCTTATAAAATTTTTAGGGATTTTAGTTTGTTTTTAAAGTGTGGATTTGAAATAAAGTTTAGTCGTTTTGAAAGAAGATTAACTTTTTATAAAAAAGGTAAATTAAAATATTGGTTTATTATGGAAATGTGAGTTTGCAGATGATATGTTTATAATTGTGACAGAAAAGAAGGGTTCCTATGAAATACTTTTAATGTAATGGTTAGGCTCAAATAAGAGAGGGGGGATAAGATGTTAACAAACAAGTACTTAGACGATTTATTCGAAGAATTAAAAATAGAAGGTGAAACTTACTTTTACTATTTCTACTCCTATGTAACACCATCATCATCAGAGTATTTTAAATACGGTCTTGGAGCATTGGCAGACCTTGAGCATTTAATCATATGTTTTACTGATGAAAGACTTATGGTATTAGAAATATCAATGAGTGGTAAGTTCACTGGGAATATAAAGTGTATAGGCATGAAAGATATAGAAAGTGTGAAAGTTAAGAAAGGTTTGTTTAGAACTAAGATAACCGTCACTTCAACAGGTAACAGAGGGAATATTGTAATTAAAGCAAATAGTTTTACAATAGGTTTATCAAATCAGAAGAAAAACCTAATAAAATTGGAAAAGCAGTATAGTTAAAGATACGAGACAACTAGGTTTTTATTTGAAGAAGGATTACAAAGAAATCAATCTTCTTTATAAAAGAATAATTCGATTAAATACTAAAAGAGCATGTTTTGATTAATCCTTTTTTCAAAACATGCTCTTTTCTTTCGCTTTTTTATCACGGTTAATAGCATTAAATAGTACGAAAGATATCAACTATACGACTCAATTTCTTGATAGGAAATTGGCTAAAATAAAATAGTACAATATTTCCAGGAAGTTAGAATGATACAAAGATTTTAGGTAGTATAACTGATGTAGGTAACTCTTCCCAGTTAAGTATTAGAGGAAGAGATGGAGCGACTTTTCATAGGGGAATTTATTGACGGCGTAGAAATTGATGCAATAAAAATAGGTGACAGTGTGGTTAGTGGATATCCAACAGGTCAAATTAATACACGATTACCAGGTGGATTTACCAAATAGAGGAGGGACATAAATGTATGAAAAAGTAGATGCAGTATTAGCTGAAAATAGCTCAGATAACTACTTCTATGATGATGAATTTATGTATGTACAGAAGTTGATAAGTGAATTTACTGAAAATGATTGGGATAAATTATTTCAAAATTTAAAGGACAGAGATGATAAATATAAAATTAGATTAGTATATTGTATAGATGAAGATACTGGGATGAATGGATTCAATTTATTACTAGATTTACTCAATACGAATGATGAATTAGCTGAATATGTAATAGACTCTTTACGTTCTTTTAACAATAAAGAATATAAAAAAATAATCGCTTCCAACAAGCAAATAATGGATAAGGCAGAGAATCTACTGAAAAAATCGAGTCTGCCAGTTAAGAGAATTTTAGAAGCATTTTTACAACAAAATACACAGTCTTAGTATTTATATCTTTAGAAACAGAATTGTTTAAACTAAATAAAAACGAACTCTATTATTCGAATGGCGTCAAATAATAGTTGATTGACTAGTAAGAATCACCTGTCACCATTAGTTGGTAGAGTATGGCCAAAATGCTAAACTTATCAAGTAAGAGAGGAGAACTAATTAAATGATTAAGCCTTTATATGCAGAAAATATTATAGTAGGTGTAAAATATAAAAATAGGTTCAATTGGTATATAACTGAACCGGATTTATGGTATTTAGATTATAATCAAGCTGGATACGCTCCTAGTGAATATCCAGAAGAAAGAAAAGGCATTCTTATTTTAAATGAGACTACAATAGCTGATTTTTTAGAAAGAATAGAAAAATATGAAAGATTTACAGAAGATATTAGGTTAGAATTTTTAAGGGAACTAAGAACTAATAGAGAAGAAGCCTATTATAATTATAACCCATGTTTCTTGATAGATTTTGATCGTTTAATTTTTTATTCTAATTATCCGGAATCAATATCTTTTGAAGAATATATTCCGAATAACTGGGAAGGTTATTTACAGCGATTTGATGAACAAGTACTCTATGAGTATAGATACTGGGAAGATAAGAATAAAAACTATGTAGTTCGAGATGGTGTAATAGAGAACTTGATTCATTTTTTTCAAAAGAAGAAAAATCGCAAATAGAAAAGAAATTGGGTTAATTATTAGAAAAATTATATAATTCGTGGTATTCTCAATGACACTTAGATTTAACTTCTAAAGATAGCACAGGATGTTCAATAGATGATTAACTCAGCTAAAGAATGGGTAGAAATTTTACATTATAGAATTTTTAATCATCTTCAAGTAAGATTAGCATATGGAAAAGTACTTTCGGGATTTGATCAATCAATTATGATTAGTATTAAAGAATTATTGATTGATATAAAAAATGAAGACCCTGATATGTTTAGTGAATCTGTTAATGAGGTAAGTAGGGACATCTAACCATCTAATGTTTAAAGTTGAAACGATATAAAAGCACATAAAGCAAGTAAGTGCTTTTTTCGTCTTAATATAAAAATAAATGACATGGGACAAACATTAGGAGGATAAATAAGAAAAAAGCCGCCCAACTAAAGTGCACCTCAAATTGTTAGACATGAATAACAATTTGAGGTGCACTTTTTTATATTGAAATGTCATATGTATATTTAGTTAACCGTTTTGATATCATTTATAATAAAAGAGGAAATGAAATTTGTTTTTCAGAGTGTGTAAGGACATACTAGGTATAAAAATATAGTTAAAGAGATGATGAGGATGAAAACAACTAAGAAAACATATTCGTTTTTTCAGCGGATGTGGAGAATATTAAAGTTTCAATATTATAAGTTGCTTCGATCGCCAGAAGGAGCGAAGAAAGTATCATTAGGCTTTGCGATTGGTTTTGGTTTAGAGATGTTGGTCATATATACGGCATCGCTCGTATATATAATATTTTATCCGATTGTTCGAATAGTAAAGGGATCTTTTCCTGCTGCGGTTATTGGCAATATTATTGGAAAAATATCGTTTCTACCGGTATTTTTATTTCCGTTTGCTTATGCACTAGGAAAAATGATATATCCATTTCATGTACAAAAAATACATCATGAACCATTTACGATATCTGATTTGTTTTCGAGTCATATTTTTACGATATTAAAGGGTTTATTGCAGAGTGAAGTGTATGTATTAATTGGAATGACGATTTTAGGAGTTGTGTTTGGTGTAGTTTCATATTTCGTTGTGCATTATTTATATGAAAAGAACCGTAAGTTACGTTTAAAGAACAGAAAGAAACGAGTGAGAGAACCACTCGTGCAAATATAAAGAGTGTCACATTCATTTTCTCCTTTGAATATGTTTAAGAAAAAGGGGGAGAGAATGAATGTATTATTATTACGTACCTCAAGTATACCCATATGTAAATTATTATCCGGTTTATGATATGAGTAGACAATACGAATTATATCGACAACAACAATTACAGCAATTATCACAAATACCACAACAACAGCCTTCGCAAGAACAAAAACCATATTTAACGACATGGCCATATTCAAATGTGTACTATGGTAATTATTACGAATCATAAAGCTGCTTCTATTTAGAAGCAGCTTTATACGTTTGTTTTCAAAATTAAATTTTGAATGGTTTGAAGAGAGTGAATGAGCTTTTCGCGCTCTTCCTCAGATAATGTTTGGAAATTTTCTTTTAATTTGTCTAAAATGAATTGTTGATATTGATTTACTAACAATTTCCCTTCAGCTGTTAGGGAAATTAAAATGACCCGTCGATCTTTTTCGCTATAATGACGCTCTATTAGTTCTTCTTGAATCAGTTTGTTTAATAGAGGTGTCATGTTAGGCCGTGAAATCGCTAGCCGCTTGCCGATTTCGGAAACTGCTAATGTGCCGTTTTCATGCAACAGCAGCAATACTTGTGTATGTGATGGCGGCATATGTCTTTGAGAAGAAAATTCTCCAGGAAGCATAAATTTGCGATAAAAAAGAGGCACTAGCGAAAGAAGATGATCAACAATACGTTCCCACTCGCGTGATTCCATATAAAGGCCCCCTTCCACTCTCATTGTAACAAAAAAGACATGTTATAAAAATAGAATTGTTTCATGGAAACTTTAATATTTGTAGGCTAACACTTTTTTTGTAAATGAATCGGCAATAATCGTATAGCCTTTATCATTTGGGTGTACTTGGTCAAAGAGTAATTCTTTTTTATCATTCGATATTAATTTACGAATTGGTAAAACGATAGATGGTTGATTTGCTTTTGAAATGGAATAAACAGATTCATTCCAGCCATCTAAAAACATATCTGCATAACTTGCGATGGAATCATCAAGTTGTAACGGGTTATAGAGTTCAGAAAGAATGAGTAAAGCATCCGGATTTTGGTCTCGAACTGTCTTTACAATATTTTTTACATCCGCTTCAAAATGCGCTTTTTCTTTATTTAACATTTTAATACCATCTATAACACCGACATCACGATTTAAGCGAAATAAATTATTTCCCCCAATATTAATTGTAATGATATTTGCTGCTCTAATTTTTTGCTTTACATCTTCTGATTGAACTTTTTTAGCGAGACGATCTGTTGTAAGACCGTTTATCCCAAGGTTTTCTACAGTAATTGGTTTATGAATTTGCGCTTCTATTTGTCTGGAGGCTAATTCAGCAAATCCACCTTGTGTTGATCCATAACCTTTAGCGAGTGAATCGCCTAATACGAGATGGTAAAAGGAATCGTTTGTTTGCTTATCAATCCAACTTGGAGTAGATGTTTTTTCTGTTTTTTCTTCGGGTTCATTTTGTTTTGTCTCATCGTTCTTTTCAAAATAAGAATAAGAAATGATTAGAAGGAGGAGACAAACAATTGTTAAGATGACTTTTTTCATAAATTCATCCTCCTTGTAATTGGTAATTGTATCATATTCAGCAGTATTAACAATGTAAGGGCATATTATATGTTTATGAAAAGTTTACAATAACTTTACAGAAAATTTGTAGAAGTATGTCAAAAAATATTGACGATATGAAAGAACATTATATATGATAATGTCAGATAAGGTAAAATTCTACATAGTGGGAGCTTTATCTCCCGTTAATTGCTAGTCTTCATCAATTGATCGTTTAAGGGGACTATTCGTTAGCGCAGGATGAAATGAAAATCGTGTATCTAATAGAAGAAAAAAGGTATGTGGTTAGAGACTGATAGAAATTCATTTCATTATTCTTTGGTAATTGTATAAGGGGGATTTTTTGTGAAAAAGTCAAAAAAAATGCTAGCTGGAGCAACTCTTGCTATAGGTGTAATAGCGCCGCAAGTATTGCCAACAACAGCTCATGCGGATGAGAACAACGGGGAGAGTACGGTTAACTTACGAATTCTAGAAACATCAGATATTCACGTTAACTTAATGAATTACGATTATTATCAAACGAAAACAGATAATAAAGTAGGTCTCGTGCAAACTGCAACACTTGTTAACAAAGCACGTGAAGAAGCGAAGAACTCTGTCCTATTTGATGATGGGGATGCATTACAAGGGACACCGCTTGGAGATTATGTAGCGAATAAAATAAATGATCCGAAGAAGCCTGTGGATCCTAGTTATACACATCCATTATATCGTTTAATGAATTTAATGAAGTATGACGTCATCTCTCTTGGGAATCATGAATTTAACTACGGTTTAGACTATTTAAACAAAGTGATTAGTAAAACAGAGTTCCCGGTTATTAACTCGAACGTCTATAAAGATGATAAAGATAATAATGAAGAGAATGACCAAAATTACTTTAAACCATATCATGTTTTTGAAAAAGAAGTAGAAGATGAATCAGGACAAAAACAGAAGGTGAAAATTGGAGTAATGGGATTTGTTCCACCTCAAGTTATGAACTGGGATAAAGCAAATTTAGAAGGAAAAGTTAAAGCAAAAGATATAGTTGAAACAGCGAAGAAAATGGTGCCAAAAATGAAAGCAGAAGGTGCAGATGTTATCGTTGCACTAGCGCATTCCGGTGTTGATAAGAGTGGATACAACGTTGGCATGGAAAACGCGTCGTATTATTTAACAGAAGTTCCTGGTGTAGATGCAGTATTAATGGGGCATTCACATACTGAAGTGAAAGATGTATTTAATGGTATTCCAGTTGTAATGCCTGGTGTCTTTGGAAGTAACCTAGGTATTATTGATATGCAATTGAAAAAGGTAAACGGAAAATGGGAAGTACAAAAAGAGCAATCGAAGCCGCAACTTCGTCCGATTGCTGATAGTAAAGGGAACCCACTAGTAAAATCCGATGAAAAATTAGTTAATGAAATTAAAGATGATCATCAAGCGACAATTGATTATGTGAATACAGCTGTAGGAAAAACGACAGCGCCAATTAATAGTTATTTCTCATTAGTACAAGATGATCCTTCTGTACAACTTGTGACAAATGCACAAAAATGGTATGTAGAAAAGTTATTTGCTGAAAATGGACAATATAGCAAATATAAAGGAATTCCAGTTTTATCTGCAGGTGCACCATTTAAAGCAGGTGGTCGAAACGGTGCTACATATTATACAGATATTCCAGCTGGAACGTTAGCAATTAAAAACGTTGCAGATTTATATGTATATCCAAATACGTTATATGCTGTAAAAGTAAATGGGGCACAAGTGAAAGAATGGCTTGAAATGTCTGCAGGTCAGTTTAATCAAATCGATCCAAAGAAAACAGAAGAACAGCCGTTAGTAAATATAGGCTATCCTACATATAACTTCGATATTTTAGATGGCTTAAAATACGAAATTGATGTAACACAACCGGCGAAATACGATAAAGATGGAAAAGTTGTAAATGCAAATACGAATCGTATTATAAATATGACATATGAAGGTAAGCCAGTAGCTGACAATCAAGAGTTTATCGTCGCTACAAATAACTATCGTGGAAGTAGCCAAACGTTCCCAGGTGTAAGTAAAGGGGAAGTTGTATACCAATCACAAGATGAAACACGTCAAATCATTGTGAAGTATATGCAAGAAACACCAGTTATTGATCCAGCAGCTGATAAAAATTGGACGTTTAAACCAATTGTTGCAGATAAATTAAATACAACATTCGATTCTTCACCAAACGCACAAAAGTATATAAAGAAAGATGGGAAAATATCGTACGTTGGACCATCTGAAAATGAATTTGCTAAATATGCAATTGATATAACGAAGAAGAACGATGATGATAAGGAAACTGGTGGAGAGAATCCAACAACACCGCCAACAGGTGAAGGAAATAATGGAGGAAATCCAACAACGCCACCAACAGGTGAAGGAAATAATGGAGAAAATCCAACGACACCATCAACAGATGAAGGTAAAAATGCAGGATCTGGACAAACTACAACGGATAATCAAAACTCAAAAGAAACAACAACTGTGAGTGAAAATAAAGAAGAACGTGATTTACCGAAAACAGGTACAAGTGTTGTTTCTACAATTGGAGCAGGTTTGGCGTTTGTTGGAGCGGGATTACTTCTGTTATTTAGAAGAAAGAAAGCGAATAGATAGCCGAGAAATATAAAAAGGATTACCGATTCAGGTAATCCTTTTTATTATATTATGAAATTGTTACTGTTTTTTCTTTCTTCCATGAAAGGCCAAATCCAGTAAAGCCGACGATAATGGTTACGACTGGACAAGCTAAACAGAAGATTGCGTATGGAAGGTAATCAAATGTTGGAACACTAAGGACGTTTGTTAAGAATACGCCACTTACACCCCATGGTACGAGCGGGTTAATCACTGTACCTGCATCTTCTAATACGCGTGATAAATTACGACGTTCTAAACCGACTTCATCGTATTTATTAGCGAATGCTTGTCCTGTTAAAACGATGGATAAGTACTGCTCACCGAGTAAGAAGTTTACACCAATTGCAGTTGAAGCAGTAGAAATAATTAAGCGTGTACTATTTTTTACGAAGCTAGAGATGATATTCATTAGCTGCGTGATAATACCCATTCCTTGTAATAATCCTCCCATACAAAGAGCTAGGAAAATAAGCGCAATCGACATCATCATACTTTGTAGACCACCGCGAGATAGTAAGCTATCAATGTCTTTAATACCAGTTTTAGAAACGTAGCCGTCTTGCATAATTTTCATTAAATCAGCTAAAGAAGTGCTAGGTTTGAAAATAAAGAGAATGATGATTCCTACTACGATTCCAGCAAGTAATGTTGGAACTGCTGGAACTTTTTTGAATGCGAATAGGAACAGTAATAAAATTGGAATAAGTGTAACGATAGAAATCGTTGCGTTTTTTTCTAATGTGCTAATAAAGTTTGTGAAGTCAACGTCTCCACTAGTGCCGCTTCCCAAAATGAAAAATGCGATAAAAGCAATAATGAAAGCTGGAACTGTTGTCCAAAGCATGTTACGGATATGCTCAAATAAATCTACACCCGTTACAGCAGGAGCTAAGTTTGTTGTATCAGATAAAGGAGACATTTTATCTCCAAAGAATGCACCAGAAATAATTGCACCAGCGATCAGAGCTGGATCGTATCCGAGAGCACTACCCATTCCCATAAAGGCAAGTCCTACAGTTGCGGCAGTTGTAAAGGCACTACCGATACTTGTTCCAACAATTGCACAAACAACAAAAACAGTTGGAACGAAAATTTTAGGAGATACAAGCTGGAAGCCGTATACCATTAAAGTTGGAATTGTTCCAGCAGCGATCCAAACACTAATTAATACGCCTACAAGTAAGAAAATAAAAATAGATGGAATACCAGCTGAAATACTACTGATCATCCCTTTTTCCATAGTAGACCAAGAGATTTTTTTCATAAATCCAAATGTTAATAAAAGAACGATACCAAATAAAATTGGGATGTGTGGTGAAACTTCTAATTGGATAACACTAAAGCCGATACAGAAAAAGATAAATAATGTTAAAAGAACAGATTCAATTTTTGAAACCATTGTTTTTCCCTCCTAAGTAATCTAAAATAGCTCTTTTTTATATAAAATTCGCCAATATTGTATATTTCCTTCTAAATTTTAGAATTTTGTGACAAATTACCGGTAATTGTTAATCCTTCAATATGATACGGAAATGATTGGATAAAAAAACGTCCCTGCATATAATTATGCAGGGACGAAGAAATCGCGGTACCACCCTAGCTTGTGAAATGAATGTATCACAAAATAAAGGATCGTATGATATGCGTTTATAAAATAAAAACGCCCCTGCAATATATGCAGGGACGAAAAATTCGCGGTACCACCCTAAATTGTGAAACAGTGTCGTTTCACCACTCTTTAGATATAACGGTCTATAACCGTCTTTCACTACTCCGTACGTTTCGCAAAAGAAGCTCCAGGGGGTAATTCATAATTCGCTCTGTACTGGTTCACACCGACCACCAGCTCTCTGAAATCAGAAATCGAAATACTACTAAATCCTATCAATGCCGATTCATATGATGTTAGTTAAATTTTTATCACATTTTCATCTAATATGTCAATAAAAATATTCGATATTTTTTTAGGGGGATAAAGATTAAATATTTTCAATGTTCTAAAATTGTGCGTTATAATGAATTTGAAAGGGGAGGAAAGAGTGAAGAAAAAAATAATTCTTTTTACCACCTTACTAGTCATTGGCGGAAGTGCTGGAATTTACACAGCTTTTGCAGCTGAATCAGAGCAGGCGAAGCAAAAGCAAATACAGCAATCAGAAGTGAAAAAAGTGAAAGAAGCTGAAGAGAAGAAGTCGATGGAAAAAGCAGCTACGAAACTAGGAGTTTCTACTGAAGGGAAAACAAAAGAAGAGGTTACGAAAGAAGTAGATAAAGCTAGGTTTGAGCAGCGCCATGATTTATTAATTGAGCATGCTAAGCAACTTGGAATTGATACAGAAGGAAAAAAAGATGAAGAGATTATTTTAGAAATCGGAAAGATACAACACGGAAAGTAGAACAACTTATCATACGATAAGTTGTTCTTTTTTAAGAACTATTTGATTTAAAAATAATTGACAGTCATTTAGATTTAATGTTAACTATATTTATAAACTAGTTAACATTAGGGGTGACAATTGTGACTGTTAATAGTAATACGACTGAAAAATCATCTTATACATATGAAGAACTATCGGCGAAAAATAAAGCTTATGTATGGCACCCATTTACACAAATGAAGGATTATTTAGAAGAAGATCCTGTCATTATTGAACGTGGAGAGGGAAGAAAGCTATATGATGTAAATGGAAATGAATATTGGGACGGTGTTTCGTCTATTTGGTTAAATGTTCATGGACATCAAGTACCAGAATTAGATGAGGCAATTCGTGAGCAATTAAATAAAATTGCTCATTCTACTATGCTAGGACTTGCTAACGTTCCATCTATTTTATTAGCAGAAAAAATAATTGAAGTTGTACCAGAAGGATTGAAGAAAGTATTCTATTCAGACTCCGGTTCTAGCGCCGTTGAAATTGCAATTAAGATGGCATTTCAATATTGGCAGCATAAAGGAAAACCGAAGAAACAAAGATTTGTTACATTAAAAGAAGCGTATCACGGTGATACAATTGGAGCTGTTTCAGTAGGAGCAATAGACTTGTTTCACCAAGTGTATAGTTCACTTTTATTTGAGGCAATTAAAATGCCTTATCCATATACATATCGTTCTCCTTATGGAAATAATAAGGAGGGAATTGTAAGAAAACATTTAGAAGAAATGGAAGAGCTGCTGAAAGACAAACATGAAGAAATTGCAGCTATTATTGTAGAACCTTTAATGCAAGGTGCTGGAGGCATGATTACAATGCCAAAAGGATACTTAAGAGGGCTACGGGATTTATGTACAAAATATAATGTGTTATTTATTACAGATGAGGTAGCGACTGGATTTGGGCGTACCGGGAAAATGTTTGCATGTGAACATGAAAATGTAACGCCGGATATTTTAACAGCTGGAAAAGGTTTAACGGGCGGATATTTACCAGTTGCAATCACCGTAACGACAGATGAAATTTATAATGCCTTTTTAGGCGAATATGAAGAACAAAAAACGTTTTTCCACGGTCATAGTTATACAGGGAATCCGTTAGGGTGTGCGGTAGCAATTGCGAATCTAGAACTATACGAGAAAACAAATTTAATAGAAGAAGTAGCACGTAAGACGGAATATGTGGCGACGCAATTGGAAGAGCTCTTTGCATATAAACATGTAGGGGATATTCGTCAGTGCGGGTTAATGGTTGGAATTGAACTTGTGAAGAATAAGGAAACGAAAGAAGCGTTTGAATGGACAGAGAGAGTCGGTGTTCAGGTGTGTAAACGCTCAAGAGAGCTGGGCATGATTATACGACCGCTCGGTAATACGATTGTATTTATGCCTCCTCTTGCTTCTACAATGGATGAGATTGATGATATGTTACGTATTTTGTATAAAGCAATCTCGGATGTTACGGAGGGAGAATAATGAGTGGTTTTTTCATAACAGCAACGGATACTGAAGTGGGGAAAACTGTAGTTGCAGGTGCATTAGCAGGTGTATTTAGAGAATTGGGATATAACGTAGGGGTATATAAACCGTTGCAAAGTGGACATGTTGCATCAAATCCAGAGGGAGATGCAGCAAGGTTAAAAGTATTATCAGGTGTACCGACAAAAGAAGATGAAATTTGCCCTTACTCTATTGAAGAACCGCTTGCTCCAAGACTTGCCATGAAGAGAGCTGGAAGAGTAGTACATTTAAAAGACATTATTGATCATTATAATGAACGATTGAAAGAGTGTAATAGTCTATTTGTAGAAGGTGCAGGTGGACTGGCTGTTCCATATACAGAAGACGCTTTAGTAATTGATTTCGCGAAAGAATTACAGCTTCCTCTTATTGTAGTAGCACGCCCTACATTAGGAACAGTAAATCATACAGTTTTAACGATTGCTTATGCAAAGGCACATGGCTTAACAGTAGCAGGTGTAATTTTATCCGGCTGCAAAGAATGTGAAATGGAAAGAGTACAAGAAAATAAAGAAATGATTGAAGAGCTAAGTGGAGTACCGGTTTTAGGTTTATTACCATTCTTTGAAGGTGCGTTTACAAAAGAAGAAGTCTTAGAATCTGCGAAAGAGTATATTATGATTTCAAAATTAGAGGAGTTCATCCGAAATGAATCAACCGTGGCGCACATATCTTCAAACTAAATTACAACAATTACATGAGCAAGGGCAGTATCGCAATTTGCATGTAACAGAACAGGCAGAAGAGACATGGCTTATTCGAGATGAGAAAAGGATGCTAAATTTAGCGTCAAATAATTACTTAGGGTTAGCTGGAGATGAAAGGTTAAAAGAAGCTGCTATTGCATGCACAAGAAAATATGGAACTGGGGCGACAGCATCAAGGCTCGTTGTAGGAAACTATTCACTGTATGAAGAGGTTGAGAAAAGTATATGCGATTGGAAAGGCACCGAAAAAGCCTTAGTTGTAAATAGTGGATATACCGCAAATGTTGGAGTGATTTCTTCATTAGCCTGTCGTCACGATATTGTGTTTAGTGACAAATTAAATCACGCAAGCATCGTTGATGGAATTATATTAAGCGGGGCAGAACATAAAAGGTATCGTCATAATGATTTGGATCATTTAGAGAAGCTGTTGAAAACAGCTTCTCCTGAAAAGCGGAAATTAATCGTAACTGATACTGTTTTTAGTATGGATGGTGATACTGCGTATTTGAGGGAGTTAGTGCAGCTGAAAGAGAAATACGGGGCAATCATTATAGTTGATGAAGCACATGCGAGTGGAATATATGGAATCGGCGGAGCTGGATTATCTCATATAGAAAAAGATCTTGCTCAAAAAATTGATATACATATGGGGACGTTTAGCAAGGCTTTAGGGTGTTATGGTGCGTATTTGACAGGTGATGCAATTTATATAGAATATTTACAAAATATGATGAGAAGCTTTATTTTTACTACAGCTTTACCACCGGGAACATTAGGAGCGGTACAAAAGGCAATTGAAATTGTAAAAAAAGATAATGAGAGAAGAGAGAGACTTATAGAGAATGGGGCATATTTTAGGACACATTTGCAAGAAGCTGGTTTTGATATTGGGAATAGCTCAACTCATATTGTACCGATTGTAGTTGGTTCAAATGAAACAGCTTTATGGTTTAGTAAAAGGTTGCAAGAAGTAGGTATTGCAGCAATTGCAATTCGTCCACCAACGGTTCCAGTGAATAGTTCGCGGGTCCGTTTTGCAGTTACGTCCCAACATACAATAGCTGATTTGAACTGGGCTATTCAGCATATTATACGCATTGGTAAAGAAGAGGGGTTTTTCGTATGAAAGAGCTAAAGATTATTTTTATTCCTGGGTGGGGAATGGAAGAAGGTGTTTGGACTTTAGTTCTGCCGTATTTTAAAGGATATTCTGTTCAATGTATCAATTGGCGTAATGTGAAAGAACAAAGTGAATTTGCGGGGCGAATAATAGATGTAGCAAAGGATGAAAATGTAATTTTAGTTGGATGGTCACTAGGGGCGTTAGCAGCAGTTCAAGCTCATAAAAAGATTAAGGCGAAAGGTATCGTTTTAATTGGTGGTACTGCTAAATTTACAAATACGAGCGACTATACAAGTGGATGGAATGCTTTGCATGTAGAACGGCTGAAAAAGAATGTAGCGAGAAAGAAAGAAGATACGCTCAAGCGGTTTTATGAAAATATGTTTACAAAAAATGAGCTGAAAGAGAATAAAAGGTTTGAAGATATGATAAAAGGCTTTAAAGGTGATTCTATTCAGTCTTTGCAAGTAGGTTTGGAGTATTTAATAGAAACAGATATGAGAGAAGAACTGAAAGAAATGAAAGTCCCTATACTACTAATTCATGGAGAGCAGGATGTAATATGCTCATTATCTGCAGCGCGTAGTATGGCGCAGAATGAGAATAGCATGCTCAAGGTAGTAAGAGAGGCTGGACACGCATTGTGTGTGACGAATTTCGAATATTGTGGAAATGAGATAATTCAATTTGTAGAGGGGATACGACATGATCAACAAAACGTTACTACAAAAACGGTTTAACATGGCAGCGGTATCCTACGATCAATATGCAAATGTACAAAAAAAGATGGCACATTCATTACTTTCTACATTGAATCGGCGATATAGTGCAAATTCATCGATACGTATTTTAGAACTTGGATGCGGGACAGGATATGTTACAGAACAATTATCAAACTTATTTCCGAAAGCACATATTACAGCTATTGATTTTGCTCAAAGTATGATTGCGGTTGCGGAAACTAGACGAAATGTGAAAAATGTAACATTTTACTGCGAGGATATTGAAAGATTACGACTAGAAGAAACATATGATGTCATTATTTCGAATGCCACATTTCAATGGCTAAATGATTTAAAACAAGTGATAAGAAATTTATTTCATCATTTGGCTATAGATGGGATATTACTTTTTTCAACGTTTGGGCATGAAACATTTCAAGAATTGCATGCTTCGTTCCAGCGGGCGAAAGAAGAAAAAAATATACAAAATGAAACATCAATTGGGCAACGTTTTTATTCGAAAGATCAGTTGCGCCATATATGTGAGATAGAAACAGGGGATGTGCATGTTTCTGAAACATGTTACATAGAGAGATTTACAGAAGTTAGGGAGTTTCTGCACTCTATTCGAAAAGTAGGAGCGACCAATAGTAATGAAGAATCATATTGCCAAAGTCCCTCACTCTTTCGTGCGATGCTTCGCATATATGAAAGAGACTTCACGGAAAATGAAGGGATAATGGCGACGTATCACGCTTTATTTATGCATATAACAAAAGAGGGGAAGAGATGAAATGAAACAAGTACAAACAAAAAGGGATTGGAAAAAAATTGCATACGACGTAGTAGAAGAGAAAATGATTACGAAAGAGGATGCAATAGCGATATTAGAAGCTGATGATACAGAAGTTTTAGAAATTATGAATGCAGCTTACATCATTCGCCATCATCACTTTGGTAAGAAAGTAAAATTAAATATGATTATTAATACGAAATCTGGATTATGTCCTGAAGATTGCGGATATTGTTCACAGTCTATTATTTCAGAGGCACCGATTGATAAATATGCATGGCTAACGCAGGAAAAGATTGTAGAAGGAGCACACGAAGCAATTCGCCGTAAAGCGGGTACATATTGTATTGTAGCATCTGGCCGTCGTCCGACAGATAAAGAGGTGAATCACGTAATTGGAGCAGTTAAGGAGATTCGTGAAACGACAGATTTGAAGATTTGTTGTTGTTTAGGTTTCTTAAACGAAGATCAAGCCAGACGTTTAGCAGACGCGGGAGTGCATCGTTATAACCACAATTTAAATACACATGCAAATAATTACGAAAGCATTTGCTCCACTCATACGTATGACGATCGTGTTGATACAGTTCAAAAAGCGAAACAAGCGGGCATTTCACCATGCTCTGGGGCGATTTTTGGAATGGGAGAGACAATAGAAGAGCGTGCTGAAATTGCATTTGAATTACAACGTATAGATGCAGATTCAATTCCATGTAATTTCCTTGTTGCTGTAAAGGGTACGCCGCTTGAAGGACAAAAAGAGTTAACACCAGTAGAATGTTTAAAAGTGCTGGCGATGATGCGTTTTGTAAACCCAACGAAAGAAATTCGCATTTCAGGAGGACGTGAAATCAATTTACGTTCTGTACAGCCAATCGGTTTATTTGCAGCAAACTCTATTTTTGTTGGAGATTACTTAACGACAGCTGGACAAGAACCGACTGCAGACTGGGGTATGATTGAGGATTTAGGGTTTGAGATTGAAGAATGTGCATTATAAGATAGATAAAAAAGCAAACTTGTAAAAGAGTTTGCTTTTTTTGTAAATAAAATGTAATAAATAGTTGTGAACGTTTGATACTATTGGTTTTTGAGCGGAAAAAGAGTTTTGGTGGACGAATTTTCCAAGCCCCAATTGTACATAGTAAATATGTAATTTATATTGGGTTGGAGGATTTTACATGCACAAATATATATTAGCGATTATGACTTGTCTAATTTTACTAAAAGCAATAAGTGCTGATCCAGTTAAGGCCACCGAAAATCCTGAGCAAAAAGAGATGCAACAACGAATTGAACAACATTTTCGAACGAAAGCTGAACATTTTGGATTGAAAACAGAAGGGAAAGATTTAAAGGAAGTACGAAAAGAAATTACTATTATAGAAGAAGCGAAAAAAAGAGAGAATGTATGGAGAACAGCACAAACGCTTCGTATACAAACAGAAGGAAAAACAATGGATGAATTAATAAAAGATGTACGGAAAAAAGTAAAAAATAAAAAAGAGGCCGCAGCCTCTTTTTATTTTTTTATGCCCATTGTTTTGATAAGTGAGCCATTTCAATCGCAGCAACTGCGGATTCATAGCCTTTATTACCAGCTTTCGTGCCCGCGCGTTCAATCGCTTGTTCAATTGTTTCTGTCGTTAATACACCGAAAATAACTGGTATGTCTGTTTGAAGTGATAAAGATGCAACACCTTTTGCTACTTCGTTACAAACGTAATCGTAATGTGTTGTAGCACCGCGAATTACAGTACCTAACGTAATAACAGCATCATACTTCCCGCTATTAGCCATTTTTTTAGCGATTAAAGGAATTTCAAATGCGCCAGGAACCCAAGCAACATCGATATCAGTATCTTCTACACCGTGACGCTTTAATCCGTCTAAAGCGCCGCCAAGTAACTTACTTGTAATAAATTCATTAAAACGTCCAACAACAACCCCAACTTTTAATCCTGTACCAACTAAATGACCTTCGAATACCATAATAAATCTCTCCCTTAATTATAAGTTTAGTAAATGTCCTAATTTGTTTACTTTCGTTTGTAAATACGTTTTATTCTCTTCTTTTGTTGGCATTTGCAATGGTACACGCTCGATTACTTCTAAATCGTAACCTTGTAAGCCAGCAATTTTTCGCGGGTTATTCGTTAATAATCGTAAATGTTGTAAACCTAAATCTTTTAAAATTTGAGCGCCAATACCGTAATCACGCAAATCAGCTGGGAATCCAAGCTTTTCATTTGCTTCTACAGTATCGAAGCCTTCTTCTTGTAACTTATAAGCGCGAAGCTTATTAAGAAGCCCAATACCTCGTCCTTCTTGTCTCATATAAAGAAGAACGCCTTTGCCTTCACGCTCAATTTGAGCCAGTGCAGCATGGAGTTGTGGTCCGCAATCACAGCGGCACGAGCCAAATACATCTCCTGTTAAACATTCTGAATGAACGCGTACAAGTACAGGCTCTCCTGTTGAAATATCACCTTTTACGAGTGCGATATGCTCTTTCGAATCCAATGAATTAGAATAGCCAATTGCATGGAAAGTACCGAAATCTGTAGGTAATGTAATTTCCACTTCTCGCGTCACTAATGTTTCATGGTGGCGGCGATAAGCAATTAAATCTTCTATTGTAATCATTTTTATATCAAATTGTTTTGCGCACTGTATTAAATCAGGTACGCGTGCCATCGTACCGTCCTCATTAATAATTTCGCAAATAACTCCAGCTGGTTCTGCTCCGCAAAGCTGTGCTAAATCGACAGCAGCTTCTGTATGACCAGCACGGCGCAGGACACCGCCTTCTTTCGCAATTAATGGAAAGATATGTCCAGGACGATTGAAATCAGCACCTTTTGATGCAGGATTTAATAATTCTTGTATCGTAGTTGCACGTTCGTGGGCACTAATCCCTGTTGTTGTAGAAACATGATCAATACTCACTGTAAATGCAGTATGATGCGAATCTGTATTATGAGCTACCATTGGTTCTAATTGTAGACGTTCTGCGTACCCTTCCGTAATCGGTACACAAACGAGACCACGTCCATGTGTAATCATAAAGTTAATTGTTTCTGGCGTAATATACTCTGCTAAAGCGATAAAATCGCCTTCATTTTCACGGTTTTCATCATCACATACAATAACGACTTTTCCTTGTTTTAAATCTTCTAGAGCTTCTTCAATACGATGAAACATCATGCTTCCCCCTTATAGAAATCCGTTTTCTTGTAAAAAGCTTTCGCTCATTGAACCTGTTCGTTTTACAGGTTTAGAAATAAAGCGTTCGATGTATTTACCAATCATGTCACACTCAATGTTTACGATGTCACCGGCATTCTTTTCTCCGATAACAGATTCACTTACTGTGTGCGGGATGAGTGAAATTGTAATGGAAGATTCGTCTATATCAAATATTGTTAAACTCGTTCCATCAACAGCGACGGACCCTTTATGCAAACAATAGCGTAGCAATTCATCAGAAATAGCTATTTTGTAATAGAGGGCATTATAATGTTGTTTTTTGTTTAATATCGTTCCGATGCCATCGATATGTCCTGAAACGAAATGTCCACCGAATCGTCCGTTTGCAGCCATTGCTCGCTCTAAATTTACTTTACAGTGCGGTTTAAGCATGCGAAGGGATGTTGATTGCATCGTTTCGGGCATTGCATCCACTGTGAATGAAGTTGTTGTGAAACTCGTTACAGTTAAGCAAATACCGTTAACCGCGATACTGTCACCTAAGTGAACATCTGATAAAATTTTATTTGCATGGATCGTTAACTTCATCGATTCTCCGCTTTGTTGCATGTTTGCAATCGTTCCTAATTCTTCTACAATTCCTGTAAACATTCCGTCACCTCACTTCGGGCATTCGCAACGATTTTTATATCATCGCCAATTTGTTTCATCTCTTGAATTTCCAAGGAAAGTGCATCTTGTAATTTTGAAAAACCATTTCCGCCAATTAATTTTGGGCTTATATAAGTCACAATTTCATTGAAATACTTTGTTTGTAAGAAACTCGCATGAACTGTTTGACCACCTTCGACGAAAAGAGAAAGGATTTGTTTTTCGCCAAGTAAGTGTAAGAGATCTTGGATTTCAATTTGCTTCGTTTTCATTTGGAAAATAGCTATATTTTCAGATTCATAAGAAGCTATTTTCTCTTTATTTACATCCTTACCGACAATAATCCATGTCGGTGCTAAACCATCTGTTATGACATGAGAAGATGGTGGCGTTCGTAAATGGTTATCTAAAATAACGCGAATAGGATGTTTCCCCCCATTTGGAATTCTTGTCGTTAAATGTGGATTATCAGCGATAACCGTATTCACTCCAACGAGAATCGCATCATGTGTATGGCGATATTGGTGAACATCAGCTCGTGCTTCTTCCCCTGTAATCCACTTACTTTCACCAGTTACAGTTGCTGTTTTTCCATCTAAGCTCATCGCTGTTTTTATTGTTACAAATGGGCGTTTCGTTTTCATGTAGTGAAAAAAGTAACGATTTAATAAAACTGCTTCTGCTTCAAGAACACCGGTAGTTACTTCGATACCAGCTTCTTCTAATCTCCTTTTTCCATTACCAGAAACGAGAGGATTGCAATCAAGAGTAGCAATTACAACCCGTTTGACTCCTTTTTTGATGAGCAATTCACAGCAAGGTGGTGTTTTTCCAAAATGGCTACAAGGTTCAAGAGTTACATAAACGGTAGCTCCTTTTGCCTTCTCACCAGCCATATGAAGGGCGTGAACTTCTGCGTGTCCTTCACCAGCACGTAAATGGGCGCCCATACCGACGATGTTTCCATCTTTTATAACAACAGCACCAACCATAGGATTTGGGCTTGTTTGCCCAGATGTCCCTTCTGCTAACTGCAAGGCAATCCTCATATATTCTTGATCTGTCATTCTCTTCACCTCTCCTAAAAAAATCAAAAAACCCCAAGGATTTAATATCCTTGGGGTTTGGGAGACGTGATTTCTAGAAATATAGTTTGAATACGAAAGCATAGGAAAGAAACCTAACGATAATTGATATTTCTGCATAAGGAAAAAGCCTAGCAAAATATCGAATTTTTCAAACGCTAGTTGTCTCTTTTTATTTCAGTATAAAAAAATGAGTATAGAAAACTAAACATATATAAAGAATCAAAATGAACCTTTAAAAATATGCATACTGAAATAAAAGTGTATTCACTATATAAAAAACTAGAAACATATCCTTCTCCCATCCAGACTATACTGTCGGCCCTAGAGTTTCACTAGATCCACCGTTTTCAAGTTGAAAACGGGTCACGGACTTAGAAGTTTGCACTTCATCACCGCCGGTTGGGAATTTCACCCGACCCCGAAGGATGTTGTTTGCTCAAATTATAGCACAAAAAAAATAAAAGGCTAGAAAAAAATATTCGAATGTGAAGAATTGTGTGAAAATATATGTAGGCTGGAATGGAGACAAAAGTATTAGAAATGTTGTAAGGAGAAGGGATATAACGGAGTTACTAAAAAGAAAAAACATGCACAAAAAAATGTGCATGTCACATGTTAAATTATTCTGCCTCTGGTGCTCTAACAACAGACTCGAATTTACCTTTATGCGAAGCATCGCAATAAGGCATATTTTTTGATAAACCACAACGGCATAAAGAAAATGCCGGTTTTGCTGGGAATACATTCCCTTGTGAATCGACTAATTCCACGTCCCCTGTAACGCGAAAAGAGCCATTATCATTTACTTTAATTTGTACTTTTGCCAACGTTATCCCTCCTTCCCAAACGCTTAATTCCATCATATAATCAAGAGAAGTGCTTGACAATATAAAGTGAAACTTTAATCAATGGGGGAGGTATCCCCCGCTGATTATTAGTTGAACCAATCGGGCTTTTAGGGGCAGTTAATCTCCCACCTAACTTCTTTGTTTCAGCCGAATTTTGAGGTGGGAGTTTTACTGCCCGCAAATAGCGGGGCAAAAAGAGCACTTTGTTTGAAAGAGAAGAGAGTGTTATAATGTTTTTTATAACTGACTAGAGTAAGGTGACGAGAGATGGATAAACAATTACATACATTACGAAACATTGCAAATGAGCGCACGTGGGCATCATTTTTGAATGATAATCATCCATATAGTTTGTTACATTGGTCCATTGCAGGTGTAGGGCAAGAGGCAAAGGATGTTTGGTTACTTCAAGATGAAGTAACATTTCAAACGACAGAATTTCCAACACTGGATGAAGCAGTGCAATGGATTTCTGAAAACATGGAACAAGTTACAGACGTTTTAGCGCAATAAAAAAAACAGGCTTATGCAAGCCTGTTTTTTGTTTCTTTTACATATGATTTTAAAAATTGATCAACGGCTGCTTCATACTCTTCTTTATTTTCATTATAAGAGCAAGCGTGTGCGCCGCGTTCTGCAATATAAAGTTGTTTATTGTTTTCTTTTGCTTCATATAGTGCTTTCGTCATATCAGCTAAAATATAATCATCATCTTTACTATGAATAAAGAGGACGGGATTTTGAATGTTTTTTATACAATCGATTGGTGAAACTTCACGAATCGTATAACCGTCACGTACTTTTAAAAAAGCATTTGCTAAAGGTAATAAAGGCCATTTAGGTAAATGGAATTCAACCTTTAAACGGTGTTGTAATTGCCCGTAGAAATCAGAAAAAGGACAATCTGCAATATAGAAATCAGCACCATCTTCTACAAGTCCTGCATATTGAAGAAGTGTTGCAGCGCCCATAGATTCACCATGAATACCGAGTGTTATATTTGTTCCAAAACGACTTTTTAGCCAGTCAACTACAGATTTTAAATCATGTTTTTCATAGTATCCATAGCTTGTTGTTTTTCCGCCAGTTTTACCATGACGACGATGATCATAAATAACGACATTATATCCTCTGTTTAAAAATAACCTTGCATATTTTACAGAGTTCATTTTATTTACAGTTACGCCGTGACAAAAAATCATAAACTTATTGGAATGACCAGCAGGAATGTAATATCCGTGAAGATCATATCCAAATTGCGAAGGAATATGAATTTCTTCTTTATGAAGAGCATCAAAATCCTCTATACGAAAATGTTTTTTCGTTTCTCTTTCGAGTACTTCTTCCTCTGTTTTTTTCTTTAAGTACATCACTTTATTTGTAAAGAAAATCCCAAGGGCAGTTATTGCACCTAGTATAGTAAACAATGCTGCAAAAAAACGTTTCATACTTTACCTCATCCTCCAAATACCGTTACATGTGATACACTTACATTGTATCACAATGATAGAAAAGGGGAGAAATAGGAAATGGTGCATATACAAAAAATTACGCCAGCGATGAAAGAAACAATTCGAATGTTCATGTGTGAGAACTGGGGGAGTTCATTGATGGTTTCACGTGGTAAGGGGCATCAGTTAGAAGAATTGCCAGGATTTGTTGCGCTCTTAGATGACAGAATAATCGGAATCATAACGTATGAAATAACCGGAAATATGTGCGAAATTGTATCGTTAGATAGCTTTGAAGAAAGAAAAGGAATAGGGACGAAACTTGTGGACTGTGTATTACAAGTTGCAAAAGAGAAACAGTGCAAGGAGGTATGGCTCATTACAACAAATGATAATATGAACGCTTTACGCTTTTACCAAAAACGGAACTTTATGATGACCAATTTATATGTGAATGCAGTGGAAGAGGCGCGAAAAATAAAGAAAGAAATTCCACGTATCGGATATGATAATATTCCAATTGTACATGAAATTCAGTTGGGGTATCACTTAACGAATTGATGTAACAATTTCCAGAAATATAAGTTATTAATCTTGACGAAAATTGTAATTTAGGTTACCGTAAAATTGTAATCTATTACCATATTAAGGGGTGACGATGTGGCAACTATACGTGATGTTGCAAAATTGGCAGGTGTTTCAGTCGCAACCGTTTCACGAGTTATTAATGAAAAAGGATACGTTCATGAGGACACAGTAAAACAAGTAAAGGAAGCAATTGAGGAATTACGTTATAGGCCAAATAGTGCAACAAAGCCATTGTTTAAACAAAATTCAACGATAATTGCATTACTTGTAGATAATTTATATGACCTATCAAACATCACTTTGCTACATTGTATTGAGGAAATAGCGTATAAAGAAGGATATCAAATCATTGTTTGTAATATAGAGAATAAAGATAGATACATACATATGTTGAAAGAAAATAACGTTGCAGGTGTTATTGTGACAAGATCAGTCTTTAAAAGTATAGGAGAAATTTCACTTCCGTTTGTTGTGATTGATGAAAAAAAATCCTATGCAAATCATTATGAAAGTGGACAAAGGGCGGTTTCTGTATTAAAAGAGAAAGGCTGTCACTTTCTTGCTTATTTCGATGAGGGAGAAGATAGTGAAGAAATGGAAGAGCACATATCAGGATTTTTAGACGCTGTTTGGGAGGAAGGAATCTCTTATCGAGAAGTATGTGTACAAGGGTATACGAATAAACAGTTTATTACATTATTGCAAAAAAATCCGTATATAGATGGAATTGTAGCCTCAAGTGATCAGATTGCTATTGAGTTAATTCGGTCAGCGAGATTTCTAAATATACATATACCAGATAAATTGAAAATTATTGGGCCGAATGGGAGTATGGAGTGTGAATGGATAGCTCCATCACTACCGGCAATTGAAAGCTATGTCGAAGATAATGGGAAAATAGCTTTTCAACAATTAAAAGGAAAAATAAAAAAGTAAAAGGTGCGTATAAAACGCACCTTTTATAATGTAATTGCGGCAATAAAGCCGAATATAAGTAACGGTATATTATAATGCAGAAAAGTCGGTACACATGTATCCCATATATGATGGTGTTGACCATCAGCATTTAAACCTGATGTTGGTCCAAGTGTACTATCTGACGCTGGAGATCCGGCATCACCTAGCGCTCCGGCTGTACCGATAATTGCAATTGTGGCCATTGGACTAAATCCAAGCTGCATGCAAAGAGGTACAAAAATTGTTGTTAAGATAGGAATGGTTGAAAAGGATGAACCAATTCCCATCGTAACGAGAAGTCCAATAATAAGCATAAGAAATGCAGCGAGTGGTTTGTTATTTCCGATTATATGTGCACTCGTTTGCACGAGAGATTCAACATGTCCTGTTTTTCGAAGAACAGCGCCAAATCCAGCGGCAGCAATCATAACAAAACCGATAAAGGACATCATACGCATTCCGCTTGTTAATATCGCATCTGCTTCTTTAAGTGGTAGACTACCACTTACTGATAAAACGATAATCCCCGCTAAAGCACCGAAAATCATTGATTCTGTTGCTAATTGAACAGTTAATGTGGCTATGATAGATAATAATCCGAAAGTAATGCTCCGTTTTGTATAGGGAACGATTTCATTTGCAGTAGTATGAATTTGTTCTGTTTCATACGTACGAGGTTTTCGGTACGTAATGAATACCGCTACACATAATCCGATAATCATACCGATTGCTGGAATAGTCATTGCTTTTGGAATAAGCGCGACATCAAATGTAAGACCGCTTTGCGCAGCATTTGTTTGCAATACATCATGATAAATTTTTCCGAACCCTGCTGGAATCCACATATAAGGAGTAATCAATCCGAATGTAATAATACATGTAACAAGTCTGCGATCCACTTTCAGCTCATTTAATACTTTTAAAAGTGCTGGAATTAAGATGGGGATGAAAGCGATATGAACAGGAATCACATTTTGTGAGAAACAAGCCATCGTTAAAATGATGAATAAAATAAGTATTTTAGAATAAACTTGTTTTTTCGTGTCTTGTTCATTGCCAATCCATTTTAATGCAGTTTGAATCATGGCATCTGGAAGTCCTGTTTTGGAAAGGGAAATAGCGAAACCGCCAAGCATTGCATAACTTAAAGCGATTGGAGCACTGTTACCAAGACCAGTTGTAAAAGTATTAATAGTTTCTGAAATACCGAGTCCGCCGATAATTCCGCCTGTTAAAGCTCCAACAATGATGGCGACAATGACCTGGACACGTAACAAACTAAGCAATAGCATAACTGCTACTGCGACGAGTACAGCGTTCATAATAAATGTAATCTCCCTAAATTTTTATTGTGTTAAGGCAAGTAAATATGAAGCACTTTGCTATATTTATACATAGTTGCGACATATTATTATAAAATGTTTTCTATGAAATGTAAAAGAGCCTTTTGTTACGAATGCTGAAAAGCTAGCTCTTGTTTAATTGATTGTAAAGAATTAGCAAATAGTTCTGGTTCTTCTAAATCAGGAGAATGTGCTGAATTTGGGAACCAAATCATTTTTTTTATGGGTGCTTCCATAACATCACAATATTCTTGAACGAGTGCATAAGGAGTTTGATAATCATAACGACCAGAACAAAAATAAACTGGAGTAGATAAACTTGAAATAGAAGAAAAGAAATCAATTGTCAGCATTTCTTCCCATAAAACACCAGATTTTAAGTTTCCTGCGAGAAATTTGAACCAATCTAATAGCGTATATTCAGGAGAAAAGAAGCCTTTTCGTATGAAAGAAAAGGAAGATCCATTTTGAATTGCACCCCCGAATGTGCCAAGCCACTTTCTTTGAATAATGAGACGTCTCGTATCTAAAAATGGTGGTTTACCTAATTTTAAAAGGGAAGCTAATGCTTTTTTATGATCATGTTTTTTGGCAGAGCTAATTAAATGTTGATATAGTAGTTCTTCATTTTGTTTCATATGTACAATTTGTCCAATACCAATGTAAGCTTCGATATACTTTGGATATCGATGTGCTATGTTAAGCCCAATAATACTCCCCCAAGAATGACCAGCAAGAAATAGTTTTTGTTTATTGAATTTTTTAAGTACATATTGAATAACTTCTTTTGCATCGGAAACGAATTGTTCGATTGTAAAATTTGCCCCGAAATCTTTCATTGAAAAGGATTTACCTGCCCCGCGCTGATCCCAATTAATAACGATAAAGTGTTTCTCCAATTCTTTTTGAAAATGACGAATAAATCCGATTTGTGCCATACCAGGTCCGCCGTGACAACATAATAAAATAGGCTGCTCTACGTTTTGACCGCGTATAAGGAGAGTTTGTTTTCGATTATTAATCATAACGCTTTCCATCGTAGCGACACTATTAGGAATGAGTTGTTTATTTTCATTATAGAACTGTGGGGTATAGCTACGAAAAAGCATATTGAAACCCTCCTTTTCTGAAATCGTATGAATCGCACAGGCTATTCGTTTTGCATATACTGTTAGAAAATCATTGTAACATACCATACTAGTTTCATTTCAATACGGGAGGAGGGGAGATTGTGACGATTGGAGAAATTATAGATTGTTTAAATAGACGTGAATCCATCGCTATTATAGCGAAACGCCTTGAAATAAGTCCATATACACTATCGAAGAAATTAAGATTAATTGGATATGAATATGACGGAGAGCAGAAGAAACGTATTTTTGTAGGAGATGGAGAAGAACCACGTCACTTACAACTCCAAGAAGCGACCGCCCTTCAACATGAGAAAACAGATTATCAATTATTAATTTATGAGCAATTACAAAGCATTTATGAATTATTAAGAAAAAGAGAAGAAGTAAGCGCGCCAATTATGAGTATAAGTACAGAAAAAAAGAAACGTACTTTTTCTATTAATAAAGAAATATTAGCAAAATTAGACGTTATATCAGAATCAAAAGGAATTCAAAAGTCTAAACTTGTAGAAGAGGCGTTACAACAATTTTTACAACAATATGATTTTAATAAAACATCACATTTTGATAACTAAAGAAAAGGATACTATGTTCATTGTAAGAACGAGTATCCTTTTTAGGTTTCACATATATTACGGATAAAATAAAAGGTCCGTGTGTATTTTTTAAGATGAAAAATTAAGATTGTTTATTCTGAGCGTACTTAATTTATTTTTTGAATTCTACCATCAATAATTGGCTGAATAGGTTCTTTTAATTGTTTTACGTAATCGACTAGCGCTTCAAAGTCGTTTGGACCAGTTTCTGCATTTTTACCATTTTTAAATGATACGAATCCATCACCGCCAGAAGCTAAGAAGGCATTTGCCACTACGCTATACGTTTTAGATGAAGATAACTCTTCGCCGTTTGTTAAACGTATATTTGTAACTTTTTCACCGTTTGGTTTATTTGCATCCCACGTATATTGAATACCTGAAATTTGAAGCATTCTCGTCGTTCCTTTTTGCCATTGCTGATTTAAAATGTCGCGAATATCTTGGCCTGTTAAATCTACCTTAATCAATTGGTTTCCGAAAGGTTGAATGCCGTATAATTCGCCCCATGTAATATCGCCAGCATCTAAGTCATTACGAATACCACCAGGATTCATAAGTGCGATTTGAGCTTGCATCGTTTGACGCTGTGCGTCGGCAATTACATTCCCAAGAGTAGATTCACCAGCATCATTTTGTTTACGGTCGATAGGTGCTGTAGATTTTCCTACAACTTCATTTACAAGTGGTGCGATTTTTTCTTTATATTGATCTAGTTTTTGTTTTACTTGTTTATCAGGCTCTACACCTTCATGATATGTTGTAATCACTTCAGCTTTTTTCTTTACAATATCTTTTGTTTTACGATCAATTGTTACATCTACGTCTGAGAAAGCTGTTCCATAAGAGTTCGCTTGGACGATTAGTTTATTATTTACAGTACCATTTACATATGTGTGACTATGCCCACCGAAAATAACATCAACTTCCGGATCTGTTTCATTTGCAATTCGAGTAAGGTCTCCATTTGTCACGCCAGAATCATCAGTTGTTCCGCCGACATGGGCAAGGACGACGATGGATTTAACACCGAGACGCTTTAATTGCTGCGCGGATTTATTAATTGCTTCTACTTCGTCAGTGATCTGTACATTTTTAAGCATGGTAGGCATAACGACATTTGGTGTATCAGTTGTAACAACTCCAATGAATCCTACAGGAACACCATCAACCATTTTTACAGTAAATGGTGGTAAAAATAAGCGACCAGTTGATTTGTTATAGAAATTTGCAGCGACATAAGGGAAGTTTGCGCCTTTGAAATTGCCTGTTTTTTCATGGTAACCACCATAAATAAGTCGGCGCATTTCATCAATACCTTCATCAAATTCATGGTTTCCGATTGTACCAACATCGAATTTTAAGTCATTTAAAAATTCAATCGTTGGTTCGTCTTGTAATAACGCTGAAACTGGTGGACTAGCTCCGACAATATCGCCAGCATGTACGAGAAGTGTATTAGGGTTTTGCTTTTTACGTTCTTTTAAATAAGTAGCTAAGTAATCAGCGCCACCAGCTTCTTTGTTATTAATTTTTTTAACAGTATCTAGTTGTCCATGAAAATCATTAATACCAAGCATTTGTACGTCTATGTAGCGGTTTTGTTCAGCTGGAGTCTGAGATGGGGGAGCGGCAAATACGCTTGAAAAAGTAATGGTGCTTAAAACGGCAACAGCAGGAATGATTTTTTTCCACATAATTCATTTCTCCTTTTTTTTTATAATCTGACATCATACGACATAATTTTAATAGATTCATAGGATTATATCCATATAAAAATTTAGTTTTTTCGAAAAATTAACATATTTACAAAAGATGAATAATAGAGTAAAGAGCCTTTTTTATTGTCGAGTTCATTGTGTATCTACTATAATGGAGAAAAAAGTAAAAGGTGAGTAGCATGAAGAAAAAGAAACAAAGACAAATGCAAAGACAATCGCAAGTGAATAAACTAGAGAAAGAGTCGCTTACATTAGGTGATCAATTAAATGATTCACTCATGCAGCAATTAAAGAATAAGAAGAAAGAATTGCAAGTGAGAGAAGAGGAAAAAGAGGCAGCTGAACTGGAAAGAAAGCGCCAAGAACAAAAAGAACGTGAAAAGAATAAATCATTTGAAGAACTGTTAAGTGAAAGTAGCCTTACTTGGAAAGACTTTAAATAATATAAAAAATGATCAGTGAATACCGCTGATCATTTTTTTGACGAGCTTGTAAGAAAAGGGGAGTTTAAATGAGGAAAATTGTAGTCGTTCCGCATGAAAATCATTGGAACGAAAAATTTCAAATAGAGGCCGAAAGATTAAAATCGGCGATGCCAGAAATGGTGAAAGTCCATCATATTGGAAGCACGTCAGTGCCAGGACTGGCAGCAAAACCAATTATAGATATGATTATGGAAGTAGAGAGTATCGACAGAGTAGATCATTGGAATGAACGTTTTAAAGAGCTTGGTTACATCGTAAAAGGGGAAAACGGTATTTCAAGACGTCGTTATTTTATTCATGGAACGGAGGAAAAGCGCTCGTATCACTTACACGTGTTTGAAAAAGGAAATCCTGAGATAGTAAGGCATTTAGCGTTTCGTGATTATATGATGGCTCATTGTGAAGAAGCAGAGGCATATGCAACCTTAAAGAAAGAATTAGCCGAAAAATATACATATGATGGCACGTTATATACGGAAGGAAAAAATGAGTTTGTGCGTAGTGTTGATGAAAAAGCGAAAGAATGGATAGAAAATAACGTGAATGAATGAGTTCGCATTATTTTTTAAGGTGTATAAATTTATCCGACTTTAATGGGCAGTAAGACCCCCACCTCAAAATGCAGCGAAAGCAAAGAAGTTAGGTGGGGGATCAACTGCCCATAAAAGTCCGATTGGTTCAACTAATAATCAGTGGGGGATGAAGAAAACCCCCACTGATTAAAGTTTCACTTTATTATGTAAACTGTACATATGTTTTGACTTTTTGGTTGAATCTTGTTGAAATAAAGTGGTGGCTTATAAAAAAATGTAAGAATGAAAGGGAGACGACTGTGCACATTCCAACAACTACACTTCATAATGGCGTAAAAATGCCGATGATTGGTCTAGGCGTTTATAAAGCGAAAGAAGGGGACGAAGTAAAACAAGCAGTAAAAACAGCGTTAGAAGTTGGATACCGTTCGATTGATACAGCAACTGTATATGAAAATGAAAGCGGTGTCGGAGAAGCGGTTCGTGAATCAGGGATTCCGAGAGAAGACATATTTATTACAACAAAAGTTTGGAACGACGATCAAGGATACGAGGAAACACTTGAGGCGTTTGAAAAAAGCTTAAAGAAATTACAAATGGACTATGTAGATTTATATTTAATACATTGGCCAATAAGAGGGAAGTATGTCGATACGTACCGAGCGTTAGAAAAACTGTATGAAGAAGGTAAAGTGCGCGCGATTGGTGTTTCTAATTTTCATAAACATCATTTAGAACTGTTATTACCAAATTGTAAAGTGAAGCCGATGGTCAACCAAGTGGAACTTCATCCGATGTTAGCGCAATTTGAATTGCGTAATTTCTGTCAAGGTGAGCAAATTCAAATGGAAGCATGGAGCCCATTAATGAGAGGCGGGGAAGTATTTCAGCACCCGATTATTCAGGCCATTGCTACCAAATATGATAAAACACCTGCGCAAGTTATATTAAGATGGGATATTCAGAGCGGGGTAGTGACGATTCCTAAATCTGTTACACCATCCCGTATTAAAGAGAATTTTACTATCTTTGATTTTTCACTAACGGAAGAAGAGATGACTCAAATTAATACGTTAAATCGTAATTTACATGTAGGAACGAATCCTGATAAATATGATACGCTATAAAAAGACGCTACCATACTGGTAGCGTCTTTTTAACGATGTAAAGCATAGGTATCACATTTAGCAATTTGCTGAAGTTGTATATATTCTGCTGTTGTTAACTGTGTTTGTTTACTAGCCTGTACATTTTCCTGCAATTGTTGAATAGAGCTTGCACCAGGTATAACAGCTGCAACAGTTTCGTTATGTAAGCAATATTGAATAGCTGTTCCTGTTAAAGAGCTTTCTCCGATTATTTCTTTTACACTGGCCAGTGTCGCATATAATTCATCGTAAGAATAAGAAAGGTAATCCTTTTCTTTTACTCTTTCTATCTTTCTTGCATTCTTGTCAGTTAGAATTCCTTTTGCAAGTGGTCCGCGAGCAATGACGCTAATTTGATGTTCATTAAGAAGCGGGAACCATTCTTCGGGGCGACGATTTAAAAGGCTATATTCCATTAGTACACTAACGATATTTGAACGTTTTGCATACTCACGGATGACATTTGGACGTATAGAAGAAATACCGTAATGGCGAATGATACCTTCTTTTTTTAATTCTTCAAAGGCTTCAATTGTTTCATCTATAGGATCTTCAATCGTCCCGCCGTGAAGTTGATAAAGATCAATATAATCAGTTTGAAGTCTACGTAAACTTTCTTTCACTTCAGCCTTTATGTAATTCTTAGAAGGATCCCAAGACCAGCCATTTTTTTCTTCTGTCCATCGATTTCCAACCTTCGTTGTAAGAACAATTTGGTCTCGTTTCCCTTTTAAGGCTTTTCCAACAAATTCTTCGTTTAATCCATAATCATATAAATCCGCTGTATCAAAAAAATTGATTCCTAAATCGATTGCTTCATCGATAATACGCATAGCTTCTGTTTCAGATGTACCGAGAGACATGCAGCCAAGGCCCATTTCTGTAACAAACAAATCTGAGTTTCCTAATTGACGTTTTTTCATAGGTCAACCTCCTTATCTTTATTGTACGAGAGGGAAAAGAGGTTGACAAACGTTTACTTTCAATCCCACATTTACTCCCCATAAAAGTTCGATTGATATGGCTAATAATTAGAGGGGGACGGGCCAATCCGATTAATGTTTCACTTTATTTGCTGTAATCCACTCTTGTACAGTTGTATACTCTTTGCCATATTGTTTTAGCTTATGGCGAATTTGCCATGCTTTTCCGACTAAAGTGACGCGATTTGGTAAAATATAAACTTTCATTTCTATCACGCTCCTTTCAATGTGGTAAAATGTATGAGGAAAGAATAGGAAATAGAACAGGGAGATGAAGTAGTATGAGTAATCTTGCAGAGAGAACAGTAAAAACTGAGCCAATTTTTGATGGTAGAGTTATAAAAGTTCGTGTTGATGATGTAGTATTACCAAATGGAGCAATGAGTAAACGTGAAATTGTAAATCACCCTGGTGCAGTTGCTATTATTGCTATTACTGATGAGGGGAAAATTGTGCTTGTTGAGCAGTATCGTAAAGCGCTTGAAAAGGCGATTATAGAAATTCCGGCCGGCAAGTTAGAACCTGGCGAAAAACCTGAGGTGACAGCAGTTCGTGAATTAGAAGAGGAAACAGGATATGTATGTGAAAATATGGAGTTTATTACTTCTTTCTATACATCTCCAGGATTTGCAGATGAAATTTTATATGTATATAAAGCGACAGGTTTGACGAAAAAAGAAAATAAAGCCGAGTTAGATGAAGATGAGTTTGTGGAATTGATGGAAGTATCGTTAGAAGAAGCGACTACTCTTATGAAAGATCTTCGTATTCATGATGCGAAAACGATGTTTGCAGTACAATATTTACAACTACAAAAATAAACACTCGCCAAAGGCGAGTGTTTTTTAATTGATTTTTGCGTATACGCGTGCATCACGTAAGCTACCATCTGGTGCTATGAAATCATTTTCCATTGTACCTTCTAGAATAAATTCTAAACGTTCTGCTAGGTTACATGCATTTGTATTTGTTGCATCAATACGAATTTCAATTCTTCTAGCACTTAGCTTATCAAAGGCAAATTGAATGGCACCTTTAATTGCTTCAGTCATATAGCCTTGTTTTGTATAAGCGCTATGCAGCCAGAAGTGAAGTGAAAACTTTGGAATATCCCAATTTTCAGGCTTGAGCGTTATAGCTCCGATGAATGTACCAGATACTTTATCGTATAAGTGAAAATCAAGTGTTTCACGAAGTAAAAACTGTCCGTGAGCGTTACGAACGATTTCTTCAGCACTTTCTTCTGTTTCAGCGTTAATTGGCATCCACGGTACTAAGTCTTCTAGAGAAGCTTGGATTGCTTCATACACTTCTGCACCATCACCTGGAAATGGCTTACGAACTTGTAAGCGTTCAGTTTGAAATAATGTTGGAAAATCTAATAATAATGGTTTCAAGAGAAATCCCTCCTATTCTCTACTTTTTAGTTTAGCAAAGTAGAGCGGAATTTCAATGTTAATTCGTCATACTTTTTTCTTTCTTTCATACATTTTTAGTAAGAGTGTGAACGGAGGGAAGAAAAATGTGGCGAAAAACTTGGCAAGACCGCGTAATGTCTCACATACAGGAAAACTCTTCATTATATATATTTAACGCTGTTTTATTATTGATGGGAGTAATATTTGGGGCGATTCTTGTAAATAGTTTACAATTAAATCAAAAACAAGATTTATCATTTTATTTACAACGTTTTTTTGGACAAGTTTCTAAAGGAGAATTTGCTATTGCAGGCGAAATGTTTCGAGAAAGTTACTTTTCGCAATTAAAATACATTGGATTTATTTGGATTTTGGGGATTTCAATTATTGGATTGCCACTTATTTTTATTTTATTATTTGTAAAAGGAGTAGTTGTCGGATTTACAGTAGGTTTTTTAGTAAGTCAGCATGGATGGAATGGATTATTACTAGCATTCGTTTCTGTATTGCCACAAAATCTCATTATCATTCCAGTATTTCTCGTTATGACAACAATTGCCGCAAGCTTTTCCTTACGCATGATTAGGCATCAATTTATCCGGAAAATAACCGAGCCGCTATTACCATTATTAATTCGTTATACATGCTTCTTTCTTGTAATTGGAGCGGTGTTAGCTCTTGCTTCTAGTGTAGAAGCTTATGCATCACCAGTTTTAATGAAAGAAGTCGTTGAGGCTATTAATAAACAATAAATACTTTTTGAGAATGATTATCAATTTGTTTTTATTGTTTTTCTTTTGACAGAAGCCCTTCTTCTGATATAATGGTGTAAGAGTGGCGAGGAGGGAGTAGTACCGAATGGAAGAAAGAATTGAACGAATTAAGAAGCAATTACATGCAGCGAGCTACAAATTAACACCGCAACGTGAAGCAACAGTTCGTGTGCTGCTAGAAAATGAAGAAGATCATTTAAGCGCAGAAGATGTTTACCTCCTTGTAAAAGAAAAGTCGCCAGAGATCGGATTAGCAACCGTCTATCGAACTTTAGAACTATTATCTGAGTTAAAAGTTGTCGATAAGATTAACTTCGGAGACGGTGTTTCACGCTATGACTTACGCCAAGAAGGTGCGCAGCGTTTCCACCATCATTTGATTTGTACACAATGTGGTGCTGTACAAGAAATACAAGAAGATTTACTTGGTGAAGTGGAAAGGAAAGTAGAACGTGACTGGAGCTTTAAGGTGAAAGATCATCGTTTAACATTCCATGGGATTTGTAAAAATTGTCAAGAAAATGAAACGGATGAAAAATAACCTTTTCCTATTTATCTAGGAAGAGGTTTTTTATTTGAATAAGGTATAAATTGGTGAAAGCTTGGCATATGTTGTAATAACTTATATTTTGGAGGAATTTACAATGCGCCGAGCTTTAAAATTAACTTTTGATGGAATAAAAGTATTTTTATTATTTACAAGTTGTACGATTTTGTTTTATTTCGCTATACTATGGATAAATGAAGAATATGAAAGCTATCATCGTTATGAAAAGCCAAAAGAAGAGACTGTAGAAAAAGTATCAGGGAATGAAGAGCCGGCAAAGGATGCTTTCGTAAATAGAATGAAGTTTTTCTATGAAAATGGGGAGTAGTGTAGATTGGAAGATCAATTAAAAGATTTTATTCATTATATGGTTGTCGAAAAAGGGCTAGCGAAAAATACAGTTATATCTTATGAACGTGATTTAAAAAGTTATGTAAAGTATTTGCAAAATGTAGAACAAGCGAAAAGTTTTCATGAAGTGACACGCTTGCACATTGTTAATTTTCTGCAGCACTTAAAAGAAAACGGAAAATCTTCGAAAACATTAGCGCGTCATATCGCATCGATTCGTTCGTTTCATCAATTTTTACTTCGTGAACGAGCGGTAGAGCACGATCCATCCGTACATATTGAAACGCCACAAGGAGAACGGAAATTACCGAAAGTATTATCAGTCGATGAAGTAGAGGCGTTACTTCAGACACCGAAAATGACGAGTGCTTTTGGGGTTCGTGATAAAGCGATGCTAGAGTTACTGTATGCAACGGGACTTCGTGTTTCAGAATTAATTGCCTTAAATTTAGAAGATGTACATTTAACGATGGGATTTGTTCGTTGCATAGGGAAAGGGAATAAAGAAAGAATTATTCCATTAGGAAGTTTAGCGACGGAAGCGATTCAAAAGTATATTGAAAAGGGAAGAAGAGAATTGATGGGTAAAAAAGTAGTAGATGCACTCTTTTTAAACCATCATGGGAATCGATTATCAAGACAAGGTTTTTGGAAAATTTTAAAACGATTGGCGAAAGAAGCAAATATTGAAAAAGAGCTTACACCTCATACGTTGCGCCATTCTTTTGCTACGCATTTATTAGAAAATGGAGCAGACTTGCGCGCTGTGCAAGAAATGCTTGGACATGCAGATATTTCAACGACGCAAATTTATACGCATGTTTCAAAAGCTAGATTAAAAGATGTATATAAACAGTTTCATCCGAGAGCATAGTCACTATGCTCTTTTTTCATAGATTCAAAAGGCTATAGTACTTCACAGAAACTTCACAAACATTTCGTACATTGTTTTCAGCAGAAGACTAGAATATTACAATGTATTTCCTCTATACTAAATAAAGTACAAAGGAGGAAATGATGATGAAAAAACTTATTATGACTTTATTTATCGCGATGCTAGCATTGGCTGGCTGTAATACAAACAAAGAAGAACCGAAAAAAGAACAGAAACTGGAAGCTGTAAAAGTAGCAGTTCAAACAAATCCGAAAGAAATTAAACCTGGTGAAAAAACAGAAGTACAAGCACTTGTTACACAAGGAAAAGAAAAGGTAACGGATGCTGATGATGTAAAGTTCGAAATTTGGAAAGCTGGCGAAGAAAAGCGCGAGATGTTAGATGGGAAGCATAAAGGAAAAGGTGTTTATGCTGTAGAGAAAACGTTTGAAACGGATGGAGTATATCATATTATCGCTCACACAAATGCGCGTGAAATGCATGTTATGCCAGAAGTGAAAGTCGCTGTAGGAAATGCGAAAGTAGAAGATGTGAAAAAAGAAAATAGTGATCACGGTGCAGGGCACGGCGATCATAAAAGCGATACAATGATCCACCTTATGGCTGGTGACATAAAAGCAAATGCAGAATCAACAATGAAAGTTCATTTAAAACAAAAAGAAGAAGCGTTAACTGGTGCTGAAGTACAACTTGAGATTTGGAAAGATGGTGTTGAAAAGCACGAATTTATTCCAGCGAAAGAAGGAAATAAAGGAGAGTATGAAACGAAACATACTTTCAAAGAAAACGGTTCTTACAAAGTGAAAGTTCATGTTAAAAAAGGTGAACTGCATGAACATAAAGAAGAAACAGTAGAAGTAAAATAAAAAGTAGCTCTTTAGAGCTGCTTTTTATTTTTATCTCGCTATTTGTGGGCTAATGAAAGTTTCATTTTATATGAAGAAATAAATCATAAAATAATTAGCACTTCTTTGCATAATGGATTACAATAGAAGTGTGAAGAAAATGAGAAATTCTACGAAAATGTATTAAAAAGAAAGCGTAAACATGTTATGATATCAGTATCAGATGTCTGACATCTGACTTAGAAAAAACTAGAAATGTTTTTGAGGCGTTTCAAAAGAAACGAAATAGGTTAGAGAGTCATTTAAAGAAGTACTGTTTGATAATGAGAACGAAAGATAATTCTTATGGAGAACAGTTTCACTTTATAGCGTTTTGAACATACTACAAGAAGTAGAACTGAACTTATAGGAGGTCGCAGTTATGAATAAATATAAACGTATATTCCTAGTCGTAATGGACTCTGTTGGAATCGGTGAAGCACCAGATGCTGAACAATTTGGTGATTTAGGATCGGACACAATTGGTCACATTGCTGAACATATGAATGGGTTACAAATGCCTAACATGGTGAAATTAGGTCTTGGTAACATTCGTGAAATGAAAGGCATCTCTAAAGTAGAAAAACCACTTGGATATTATACAAAAATGCAAGAAAAATCTACTGGTAAAGATACAATGACAGGTCACTGGGAAATTATGGGGCTTTACATTGATACACCATTTCAAGTGTTCCCAGAAGGATTCCCAAAAGAATTACTTGATGAATTAGAAGAAAAAACAGGCCGTAAAATCATCGGTAATAAACCAGCTTCTGGAACTGAGATTCTTGATGAACTTGGTCAAGAACAAATGGAAACAGGCTCTTTAATTGTTTACACTTCTGCTGATAGCGTTCTGCAAATCGCAGCACACGAAGAAGTGGTGCCGCTTGATGAGTTATATAAAATTTGTAAAATTGCACGTGAATTAACGTTAGATGAGAAGTACATGGTAGGTCGCGTTATCGCTCGTCCATTCGTTGGTGAGCCTGGAAACTTTACACGTACACCAAACCGTCATGATTATGCATTAAAACCATTTGGCCGTACGGTAATGAATGAATTAAAAGATAGTGACTACGATGTAATTGCTATCGGTAAAATCTCTGACATTTATGATGGTGAAGGGGTAACTGAATCGCTTCGTACGAAGTCTAACATGGATGGAATGGATAAACTTGTAGATACATTAAATATGGACTTTACAGGTCTTAGCTTCTTAAACTTAGTCGACTTTGATGCACTATTTGGGCACCGCCGTGATCCACAAGGATACGGAGAAGCTCTGCAAGAGTATGATGCTCGTCTTCCAGAAGTATTCGAAAAACTAAAAGAAGATGATTTATTATTAATTACAGCAGACCATGGTAATGATCCAGTTCACCACGGTACTGATCATACACGTGAATATGTACCGTTATTAGCATATAGCCCAAGCATGAAAGATGGCGGACAAGAATTATCACTTCGCCAAACATTTGCTGATATTGGTGCAACTGTAGCAGAAAACTTCGGTGTGAAAATGCCAGAATACGGAACAAGCTTCTTAAACGAGCTAAAGAAATAGGGGGATAAACAAATGAATCGTGAACTTATTACAAAATCAGCTTCATACTTAAAAGAGAAATTTCAAGAGACACCACAAGTAGGACTAATCCTTGGATCTGGACTAGGTGTATTAGCAGAAGAAATCGAGAACGCAGTAACAGTACCATACAGTGAAATCCCTGAATTCCCAGTATCAACTGTAGAAGGTCATGCAGGTCAACTAGTATTCGGTACACTTCAAGGTGTAACAGTAGTAGCAATGCAAGGACGTTTCCACTTCTATGAAGGATACGACATGCAAAAAGTAACATTCCCAGTTCGTGTTATGAAAGAACTAGGTGTAGAAACAGTTGTTGTAACAAATGCAGCTGGTGGTGTAAATACATCATTTGAGCCAGGCGATCTTATGTTAATTTCAGACCACATTAACTTCATGGGTACAAATCCATTAATCGGACCAAATGATTCTGAAATGGGTGTACGTTTCCCTGATATGTCTACATCATATACAGTAGAGCTTCGCGAAATGGCGAAACAAGTTGCAGCAGACTTAAATATTAAAGTACAAGAAGGTGTATACGTTGGAATGACAGGTCCTGTATATGAAACGCCTGCTGAAATTCGTATGCTTCGTACACTTGGCGGAGATGCAGTTGGTATGTCAACAGTACCTGAAGTAATTGTAGCTCGTCATGCTGGTATGAAAGTACTGGGTATTTCTTGTATTTCAAATATGGCAGCTGGTATTTTAGATCAGCCACTTCACCACGATGAAGTAATCGAAACGACAGAACGTGTTAAAGCTAACTTCTTAGCATTAGTAAAAGCAATCGTAAAACAAATGAAGGGGTGACCTCACAATGAGAATGGTGGACCTAATTGCAAAAAAACGTGACGGACATGCATTAACGACAGAAGAAATTAACTTTATTGTTGAAGGATATACGAATGGGAATATTCCTGATTATCAAGTAAGTTCACTTGCAATGGCAATTTTCTTCCAAGATATGAACGATCAAGAACGTGCTGATTTAACGATGGCAATGGTAAATAGTGGTGATACAATCGATTTATCAGCTATTGAAGGGGTAAAAGTAGATAAGCACTCAACAGGTGGTGTTGGTGATACAACGACACTTGTATTAGGTCCATTAGTAGCCGCTTTAGGTGTACCGGTTGCAAAAATGTCTGGACGTGGTTTAGGCCATACTGGTGGTACAATTGATAAATTAGAAGCAGTTCCAGGATTCCATGTTGAAATCGAAAATGATGAATTCATGCGTCTTGTAAATGAAAACAAAATCGCTGTTATCGGTCAAAGTGGAAACTTAACACCTGCGGATAAAAAGTTGTATGCACTTCGTGATGTAACGGCAACAGTAAACTCAATCCCGCTTATTGCAAGCTCGATTATGAGTAAAAAAATTGCTGCTGGTGCAGATGCAATTGTTCTTGATGTAAAAACTGGAGCAGGTGCATTTATGAAAACAGATGAAGATGCAAAACGTTTAGCAGAAGCAATGGTGCGCATTGGTAATAACGTTGGTCGTAATACGATGGCTGTTATTTCTGATATGAGTCAACCACTTGGTGAGGCTATTGGTAACGCGCTTGAAGTACAAGAAGCAATTGATACATTACAAGGTAAAGGACCGAAAGATTTAGAAGAGTTATGTTTAACACTTGGAAGTCAAATGGTATACCTTGCTGGACAAGCTTCCTCTTTAGAAGATGCGCGTGAAAAATTAATTGAAGTAATGAACAACGGTAAAGCGCTAGAATCATTTAAAACGTTCTTATCAGCGCAAGGCGGAGATGCATCTGTTGTTGATGATCCTTCTAAATTGCCACAAGCACAATTCAAAATTGAAGTGGAAGCGAAAGAAGACGGTTATGTATCAGAAATCGTTGCAGATGAAATCGGAACAGCAGCAATGCTTTTAGGAGCAGGACGTGCGACGAAGGAATCTGAAATTGATTTAGCAGTTGGCTTAATGCTTCGCAAAAAAGTAGGGGACAGCGTGAAAAAAGGTGAATCCCTTGTTACAATTTACGCAAACCGCGAAAATGTGGAAGATGTAAAAGCAAAAATTTATGAGAACATGAAGATTGCTAACGAACATGTAGATGCACCAACATTAGTGCACGGCATCGTTACTGAATAATAAAAAAGAGCCAGGGAGTATTTCTCCTTGGCTTTTTTTACTATTTTTTGTTTATAATAATAATGGGTGAAATTATGATTAGAATTTGTGCAATAACAAAAGCAGATGAAGTATTATATGATGTTTCGCTAGAAGAAACAAAGAAAGACCATATTGTATGGTATTGGCTAGATTTATATAAGCCAACGAAAGAAGAGTATACATACATTTTGCAAGATCATTTTAAGTTCCATCCCCTTGCAATTGAAGACTGTATAGAATATGTACAGAGGCCAAAAGTTGATTTTTATGATGGATATAACTTTTTAGTTCTTCATGCATTTGGTGAGGATGGATTAGAACCGCACGAGATCGATTTATTTATTAGTGACCGTTATATTGTTTCTTTCCATTTTTCTCATAACAATGCAATCGAGAGAGTATGGAAAACACTTGGAGAAAAGAAGCGTATTAAAAATAGTCCTTTACACGTAGCACATACAATTATCGACCAAATTGTAGATGACTATTTTGCGCCTGTCTATTACATTGAGGATCATTTAAATGCAATTGATGATAATTTAACGGGTGAGACAGCAGGAAGTGTACTAGAAGAAGTATTTGATATACGTGCAGATTTATCGAAGCTAAGGCGTACAATCATTCCGATGCGTGATTTATTGTATCGTATTTTAAATTCGACTCGTTTTTACGGTATAAGTGATCATGAGATTTATTTTAAAGATATACATGACCATTTGCTTAAACTGACAGAAATGATTGAGGCAAGCCGCGAGTTAACGGCAGATATTCGAGATAGCTATTTTTCATTAAACTCACATCATATGAATAACATTATGAAAACATTAACGGTCTTCTCAACTATTTTCATGCCACTAACATTTATCGCAGGAGTATATGGGATGAACTTTTCACATATGCCAGAGCTTGGTGGGAAGTATAGTTATTTTATTTGTCTATTGTTAATGGCGTTAATTGGTGGCGGAATGATGGCCTGGTTTTATAAAAAGGGCTGGTTTAAATAAAAAAACACCGAGGTATTCACCTCGGTGTTTTTTTATTTAACCAATAGCATGTAATACAAACATGGCTAAGAATAAGCATGTAATGATATACATAGACGGTGCGACTTCTTTACGCTTTCCAAGAGCAACTTTTAAGATAGGATAAGCAATAAATCCGAACGCAATGCCATCAGCGATACTATATGTGAGCGGGATCATGATGATAATTAAGAACGCTGGAAATCCTTCTGAAAAATCGTTCAGAGGAATTTGTTGAATGCTTGTAATCATCAGGCCGCCAATAATAATTAAGATTGGTGCAATGGCACTATCAGGAATTAGTTTGACAAACGGAAGTGCAAACAGTGATGCAAAGAATAACAAACCTGTAACGATAGACGTCAGACCTGTCTTTCCGCCTGCAGTAATACCTGCGGCACTCTCTACTGTTGATACGGTAGGGCTTGTGCCAAATAGACCACATGTCATTGCTGAAATTGCATTGGCTTGGTAAGCACGTGGGAATTTACGGTCATCTTCTAATAAACCGTGTAGAAGTCCCATGTTCTCAAAAATAAGCACCATGCTTAAGGAGAATGTTGCAATCCAAAACGGTAAGGAAGAAAGTTTGCCAAATGACATAGCTCCAAACACATCGCCGTAATTAGCGAATGAGAATGAACTATTTCCGATTTGACTTGTATCAACAAGACCAAATAGCCATGCAATACCAGTTCCTATTGCAATCGTCCATAAAAAGTTTCCACGTACGTTACGAATAAATAGTACAAGTGCAACGATAAGAGTAAGTAGTGTCGCAAGAACGACAGGGTTACTTAATTTACCCATTGCAACAGCAGTATTTGGATTCGAAACGACTAAACCACCTTTTTGCAATCCGATAAACGCTAAAAATAATCCGATGCCGACAGTAATAGCTTCCTTTAATGACTTTGGAATCGATACTGAGAGCACGCGAGCGATTGGTGTAAACGCAGCAATTGCAAAAATAATACCAGAGATGAAGACAGCTGCTAATGCTTCCTGCCAAGCTAATCCGAGCGTATGCACAGCAGTGTACGTGAAGAATGCATTTACACCCATACCAGGGACAAGAATAGCAGGTGCATTTGCCCAAAATGCCATGAGCAGACATCCGACAAATGAACTGAAAACAGTTGCTAAAATTCCAGCTTCAAGAGGAATGCCAGCATCTGATAAAATTGACGCATTTACAATCATAATATATACGATCGTGAAAAATGACGTAACTCCAGCTAAAACTTCTTGTTTTGGTGATGTTTCGTGTAAACCTAATTTAAATGTACTTTCAAGTATTCCTTTCATGTTAAACCTTCTTTTTCATATCCCTCTCCCACCCGTGATATCTCTTTTGTAAGAGCTCACCGTCCTTTATTATATCAGAACATCATGTTTTTACAACAAGGAAAATGATAACGTTTACTTATAAATAAAATTATTTATAAATACGTAAAAATCGCTCGTATTGTGGAAATGATCTCTAGTTCTCCCGATTGAATGGGCGGGGCTGCCTGTGCATGTAAAGTAGCATAGGATGTCACTTCCCTTGGTAACTGGGCAGATTCTTCAACGAATGAGAGTGGAACAGGATTAATGTTTAAATTGTATGTACTCGCAATAGCACGAGCTTTTTCTACCGCTTGTTGCAGAGCTTGAATGAGAGCTTGCTCATAATATTTATTTGGATGCGATATTCGAAAACGTAATCCCTTTGCTAAGTTTGCTCCATTTGAAACGGCTATATCATATACTTCCCCTGCTTTTTGTACATTTAAAACGGTAATTTCATACAAATGTTCCACACGGTATCCTTGTAGTAATGCTTTATCATTTACATACTCGTATTGAGGAGTGATTGTATAAGAAATCGTTTCTATGTCTTTATCAGCAATACCAAGCTGTTTAAGTGCATCCAGCAATTGTTTTGATTGCACTGCATTTTCTTCTTGTGCTTGTTTCACATTTTTACTATCAGTTCGAATGCCAAGTGTTAATATAACAACATTGGGTTTCGCTTTGACAACACCTTCACCTTGTACAGTAATAGTCGCTTCTTTACCAGTATTAGCTGTGCGTACGTTGTGTAAATAAGGATTCATTCCACCCTGCATTTTCCATCACCATCCTTTTTATATGTATATGTGTGAACAAAAAAGAAATTTATATGAAAAAAGTTACATAAATGAGAATGTAGAGGAAAGAAAGCATATACAACATAGGTATTTATAGATTATAATATGTGTAAATATGATAAAAAAGGGACGAGGCTAGTGAACGACAAAAGAGAAACACTGATTTTAGAGTTATCCGGATCATTTAGAAAGATGATACGTTTATTACAAAATGATATTAATACACGTTTTGCAGAACATATGCCATATAATGAATTTTCTGTATTACGTGCGTTATTTTTAAACAGTCCACAGATGGCTTCGCAAATTGCGAGTGAAGTAAACGTAACCTCCAGTCATATTACAGCTGTTACTGATCGTCTCGTACGAAAAGGGTTTGTAGAAAGAAAGCGTTCAAATTCAGACCGTCGTATCGTGTACTTAGAAATTACAGAACACGGAAGAGAAGTAACTGAAAAACTTGAAGCTGTGCGTAAAGAATATTATAAAGAGAGATTTAAAGGTTGGAGCGACCAAGAAATCGAAATGGTGTTAGAGCTATTTGGCCGCGTATTATAATAAATGAGGATAGGAAGCGGAAGCTTTCCTATCCTTTTTCTTTTGAATAAAAACATTTTGAAACTCCAATACTTTAATTAAAAAGAATCGGAGTGAAAAATTATGAAACGTATTTGTACGCTTTTCATTGTGATTGGAAGTTTTTTCTGCTTTCATCAATTCGCGAATGCCGCTACGCCTCTTCAAGTCGTTCAAAAAGAATTACAACATATTTCAAATAAGCAACCTGTTTTATATTCGAAACTATGGATTCGTTCTATGCAGAACGCTATTTTATTTCATCATAGTGACAACATTCGGCATGAAGATACGATCAGTAATGTAACAAAGTCTTCTCTTGTAAAAGTAAAACAACTTCCACTTCAGAAAGCATCGCAGTACATCCCGAGGTTATCGCAATATATTTCTAAGTTTGAGGCTGAGAATGTGCAAGTGTATTATGTTGCAGCTCGTTATGAAGTGAAAAAAGAAAATCCGTATCAATTAAATGGAATGAATTATTTTATGCAAGTGTTTATTCAACAAGGGGGAGAATGGAGAATTGCTGAAAGTATAGTTGCTCCAACAGATCAAATCGTGGCAAATGGTGATGGGTTTGGAACGAAGCAAGAAAAAGAGTATGGGAAAAGAAGAGAGAATGTGAAATAACCTCCTCGTCAAGAGGAGGTTATATTATTTGAAATTCCAAGAGACTTTCCATTTTAATATTTTAGGTAGGAAGAAATACGTAATGAAACTAGTCACCAAAAATCCGATGTAAAAGCTGGACAATGACTGCGCGCGACTTAGCATTAAACCTCCAACGATACCACCAAAGAAAATCGCACAAGCCAATACTACTTTTTGTAGTTTCGGATATAATAAGTAGTTACCATTTCGTTCATTGACTGAACGGGCATATAAATATATACCGAGTGGTAATAAAATAATGATATGTGCGATAGGTCCAATCAATGTTTTTACCGGTGGAATCTTTGTAAAGTTTGGTTCGTTATGACGTACTCCATCTTCATCAGTATAAGCGCTTTGAGGACTGTAATTAAAGCGAATGGCAAAATCTTCTGCTGGACTAGAAATACGTATGTTTTCCATCACATCATGTATAAGACCATTGTCCTCATGAAATTCAGTGTTTGAGTGAACTGCAATGACTCCTGAGATGAGTGATGGAAGTAAAGCTGGGAAGATTAATATAGCTGTAGTGAGAAATCCTTGCGATATAACATTCCCTGCAATTGTACCTATACATAAGGCAAGTGTATAAATAGCAATTAATACAATTAACATGTATATAAAGTAACTATGAAAGGGGGAGAATACTTGATATTTATTATGAAAAGTTAACTTTTTCATAATAGCAAATAGTCCCCAGTTTAAAACGACAACAGCGGCGATATTACAGATTCCAAACAACCACTTTGTTATATAGAGGTGTGAACGTTTAAAGGGCATAGACCATAGCAAGTCGCTAGAGTTATCTTGTCTTTCCCATCCAATTAACGTACAAGCTAGCACGATAAGTACACTACCTAACAGCATGACAGGATCTAGTAGTGTTAAATCAAAGGTGTAATGATATATATAGTTCCACTTTTTATTGTCATTTAGAAATTGTTCCTCTTGAATAGAAGTCATATAGTAGTAATATGACAAAGTATAGAAGCTGACGAGCCAAAATAACCAAACAACATACTTACTTTGGTGATACGTTCTTAGCCATAGAGCTTTTTGAAACATAGGATCTCTCCTTTAAAAAACTTTATAATTTGTTAGGCGTGATAATATAACATAAGTAATGATTCCAGTTAGAAACAAACCGATATAGTAGCTAGGTAAGAAATGAAAATGGTTTATTTTATAGCCGCCTAGTAATGCAAAGTAAATGGTTGTCCCCCATATCCATATTCGTAAATGCTTTTGGAAAATAAATATCTTCTGACCGTTTTCATTTGGCGATCGTGTATATAAATATGTCCCAAGTAGTAAATAAAATATCGTATAGAAAATAGGGACTAACATTGATTTGGCTGAATAATATATATGAGATGCTGGATCTCTTAAAGTAGTTGGATTGTTCTCGATCTTACGGGATTCCGGATCATAGTAATAATTGATAGAAAAGTGATTAGTTGGTGCAACTATATTTGTTTTTTGATTGATTTCATAAAGTTGTCGATATAAGTTTTCATTTTTAATATTTGCAGCGTCTAAATGGTTTATTGTAAAAGTGTATAGTAATGTAATAAATGTAACCCCTGCTAGTAACCACGGAACACAAAAAACAACCTGCGAAACAACGCTTCCAGTAAAAGTACCGATGCATAGTGCAGCTGTATATACTGCAACATAAGAAACAATCGCATAAAGAAAGTATCGATGAAATGGACTAAATGATTGATAATCAAAATGAATGGTTGTTCTATAAATCACATACATAAGAATCCAATTTACAAGTAAAGAGCTTACAATACAAAAGGAACCGAAAGTCCATTTAGATAAGAAAACGTCTTGTCTTTTAAAAGGCATCGTCATAAGTAGTGTATTAGATTGGTTGCTACGTTCCCATCCTATCAATAAGCAGGCTAAAGCAATGATAAGAACAGTTAACCAAAAACTATTACCTTCTCCTGAAGAAAAGGTATAAAAATAATAATACTGTTTCCCTTTTTCTTGTAATTCGTAATACGCATCAAGTTGTTGCTGAGCACTTCTATAGTAGCCAAAAGGTAACAAGTAAAGCGAACTAAAGAAGAATAGTAACACAGCATATTTCCCGCGCTTCCAATTCCACATCCACAACGCCTTATGAAACATACCCATCCTCCTCCAGTGTCGTAACGAAGACATCTTCAAGTGACATTGTTAATTCTTCAATGAGTATAGGTTGTTCTTTATAAAATTTCTCCAGTGTTGTAGCCACATTTCCCTCAATTAAGATTGTATATACTTTTCCTGTTTGATTTAATATTTTAATATTGCTTAAGTTTTCTAGTTTTTGAGGTAATGAACGTTCATAAGCTACTTGGATTTTAGCAAATCGTGATTTTGCATCGTCTAGTGATGTAATAGAAGATATAGTATGGCCTTTTAATATAATGATTGTATCTGCAATTTGTTCCACTTCATCTAAATGGTGAGTTGAGATGAAAATGGTAATCTCTTTTTCTGCAACTTCTCCAACGAGAAACTGTAAAATTTGTCTTTTCACGATAGGATCAAGTCCGTTTGTCGGTTCATCTAAAATGATATATTCTGCTTTTGCAGCAACGGCTAAAATGATGGCAAGCAGTGCTTTCATTCCTTTTGAGTAACTACGAATTCGTTTGTTTGGTAAGTTAAAACGTTCTAATAGCTCATAGAAATGTGTTTCATCAAATGCGGTATAAACTGCTTTATAAAACTTTACAATTTCTTTTATCGTATAGCCGTTCAGTATGTTAGTAGAATCCGGGACATATACGATTTTTTGTTTTGTCTCAGGATTTTTATGAATGTCGGTATCCTCATATGTAACAGTTCCCACATCGGGGTCTAAAATGCCGACCATCGTTCGCAATAAAGTTGTTTTCCCCGCACCGTTTCTTCCGAGTAATCCGACAATACTTCCTCTTTGTAATGTGAAAGAAACATCGTCTAAAATCGTTTGATTATCAATCGTTTTCTTCAAGTTTGTCACTTTCAGCATCCGCATTTCCTCCAATCTCTTTGTAATATGAATCTATCCAATCATGAATTTTATCTTTCGTAACACCAAGATAAGAGGCTTCTAATAGTAATTGATGAAATTGCTTTTCAACCATAGCGATTTTCCTTTCGTCTAATGTTGGGGTAATCGATTGGGATACAAATGTTCCTTTTCCTCGTAATGTTTCAATAATCCCTTGTCGCTCTAACTCTTGGTACGCCTTACTCACTGTATTTGGATTTATAACGAGTAAAGAAGCGAGTTCGCGTACAGAAGGTAGTTTGTCACTTGGAGCTAACATGTTCTTCAATACGAGTTCTTTTATATTTTGAACAATTTGTTCCCATATCGGAGTGTTGCTTCTTGGATCAAGTTGAATATGCAAGAGCAATGTCTCCTTTCTGACTTGTATTAAGTGTACTACTCGATGTAATACACTTAATACAATATAGGTGATGAATGTATTTGTCAACTGAAAATATTAGAAAAATATGGTATTAAAAAATAAAAAATTGGAAAAAATAGGTCTGATATAGAATGGAGGGTTAGTCATGAAGCGAGTTTTTGGAATACTTGTTTGTTTCATGTTATTGCTTTCTGGTACTTCAGTTAGTTTCGCACAATCTGAGAAAACGAAGCAGGAGAAAACAGAAGAAACAACGCCGAAGTTAGCGGAACAAGCGTCGTCAGCAATTGTAATTGAACAAGATACAGGTAAAGTTTTGTTTGATAAAAATCCAAATGAGAAGTTACCACCTGCTAGTATGACGAAGATTATGACAATGCTATTAATTATGGAACAAGTTGAAAAAGGAAAACTAAAACTGACCGATAAAGTTAGAGCAAGTGAGCATGCAGCTTCAATGGGTGGATCACAAATCTTTTTAGAGCCTGGAGAAGAGATGACTGTAAATGAAATGCTAAAAGGTATTGCCATTGCATCTGGAAATGATGCATCTGTTGCAGTAGCGGAGCATATCGCTGGTTCAGAAGAAGGTTTTGTAAATATGATGAACAAAAAAGCGAAAGATTTAGGACTGAAAAATACTCATTTTCAAAACCCAACAGGTCTTCCGGCTAAAGACCACTATTCCACAGCGAATGATATGGCTATAATGGCGAAAGAATTGATGAAGTACCCACTTATTCGCAAATATACCGGTAAATACGAAGACTATTTACGAGAAGATACGGATAAGAAGTTTTGGCTCGTTAATACGAATAAGCTAGTACGTTTTTATCCTGGAGTAGATGGTGTAAAAACGGGCTTTACGACAGAAGCAAAATATTGTTTAACAGCATCGGCTGAAAAAAATGGCATGCGTGTTATTTCAGTTGTTATGGGAGCACCTACATCGAAAGAACGGAACAACCAAGTAACGGAGCTTCTTGACTACGCATTTGGACAATATATGACAAAGAAATTGTATACGCGTGGAGAAAAAATTAAGACTGTTCAAGTAGGAAAAGGGAAAAAACAAAAGGTAGATTTAGTCGCGTCAGACAATGTGTCTCTTCTTATGAAGAAGGGCGACAATATGGACAAAGTTAAACAAGAAGTAATTGCTGAAAAGAAAGTGAAAGCGCCGATTAAAAAAGGTGACGCACTTGGTACACTTGTTATTAAAAAAGATAAAGATGTTTTATTAAAACAAACTATTGTAGCAAAAGAAGATGTTGCTGCAGCGAGCTGGTGGGAGTTATTTAAAAGAAGTTTTGGGATGTTTTCAACATCAAAATAGCGGCAAACATTTTGCCGCTTTTCTATTCTTATGAAAGTAAATAATTGTTGAATGGTTTCACTTTATGGCGAAATAGTTCTTCTTTTGTCAGTAGGAAGGATTCTTATGTTGTATCACGAAAATCTTTATGTATGTAAATGAGTAAAGTTTGAGCATAAGGAGGAAATCGTGTGAGTCTTTCCATGCAATTAGAAGTAAAACGTGACGTCCTATGTGTGAGACTAGCGGGTGAATTAGATCATCATACTGCTGAAGAGTTGCGAACGAAAGTAACAGATATGATTGAGACACATGGTGTTCATCATATTGTTTTGAGCCTAGAGAACTTATCGTTTATGGATAGTTCTGGTTTAGGTGTTATATTAGGCCGATATAAGCATGTAAAGGGATTAGGTGGGGAAATGGTTGTTTGTGCAATTTCACCGCCTGTTAAGCGTTTATTTGAAATGTCGGGCTTATTTAAAATTGTTCGCTTAGAAGAAAGTGAAGCGCATGCGCTCGCGACGTTGGGGGTGGCATAAATGAGAAATGAAATGAACCTTCAATTTTCAGCATTAAGTCAAAATGAATCATTCGCTCGCGTTACAGTAGCTGCTTTCATTGCCCAACTAGACCCAACGATGGAAGAACTTACGGAGATTAAAACGGTTGTGTCAGAAGCAGTTACGAATGCAATTATTCATGGGTACGAAGGAAATGCAGAAGGTGTTGTTTATATTTCTGTAATTTTGGAAGAAGCAATGGTGAAACTCACGATTCGAGATGAAGGGATTGGCATCTTTGATTTAGATGAAGCAAGACAACCCCTTTTTACAACTAAACCTGAATTAGAGCGTTCGGGAATGGGATTTACTATCATGGAAAATTTTATGGATGAAGTAGAAGTTATTTCAAACGAATCTTTCGGGACAACAATCCATTTGACAAAATACTTATCAAATAGTAACGCTCTATGCAATTAAGGAGAATAGCCAATGGACATAGAGGTCAGAAATGAGAAGAAGAAACCTCAGTTAAAGGACCACGAGCTAAAAGCGTTAATTCAAAAAAGTCAAGATGGAGATCAACAAGCAAGGGATACAATCGTTCAAAGTAATATGCGTCTCGTATGGTCGGTTGTGCAGCGTTTTCTTAATCGAGGATACGAACCAGACGATTTATTTCAAATTGGATGTATTGGACTCTTAAAATCGGTAGATAAATTTGATTTATCTTTCGACGTGAAATTTTCAACATATGCAGTTCCAATGATTATTGGCGAAATACAGCGATTTTTACGTGATGATGGATCGGTGAAAGTAAGCAGATCTTTAAAAGAAACCGGAAACAAAATTCGGAAGATGAGAGACGAGCTTTCGAAAGAATTCGGAAGGGCTCCAACGATTAATGAAGTAGCCGAGGCGTTAGAACTAACGCCGGAAGAAGTTGTTCTGGCGCAAGAAGCGAGTCGTGCTCCTTCATCCATACATGAAACGGTGTATGAAAACGATGGAGATCCGATTACTATTTTAGATCAAATTGCCGATCAATCTGAAACGAAATGGTTCGATAAAATTGCTTTAAAAGAAGCAATTAGAGAATTAGATGATCGAGAACGTTTAATTGTGTATTTACGCTATTATAAAGACCAAACGCAATCAGAAGTAGCGGAACGCATAGGCATTTCGCAAGTACAAGTTTCAAGACTTGAAAAGAAAATATTAAAACAGATGAAAGATCGAATAGATGAATAGCTATCTATTCGATTTTTTTTATGACTTTAATAGGAGGAGAATGTAAACTTTCGTGAAAATTAACAGAATTTATTGATAATTTAGTTAATTTAAAATATAATCCAAGTATGAACTTGTCACAAAGGGGGAAGGAAATATGGAAACGAGGCAACAATGGGGAACGAGGGCTGGATTTATTTTCGCAGCGGTCGGCTCTGCCGTTGGATTAGGAAATATATGGCGTTTTCCTTATACAGCGTATGAAAATGGGGGAGGCGCATTCTTTTTACCGTACTTATTCGCATTATTAACGACTGGTATTTCATTATTGGCGTTTGAATTTGCTCTTGGGCATCGTCATCGTGGTTCAGCACCACTTACATTCTTCCGTATTAATCCACGTGCTGAATTTATTGGATGGTGGCAAATGTGTGTAACGTTTATCGTTTCAACATATTATGCAGTAATTATTGCTTGGTCTATTTCGTATACGTACTTTGCAATTACTGGAGCATGGGGGAAAGACACGCAATCATTTTTATTTAAAGAATATCTACATGTTGCCGATAAGCCAGGACAGTTTGGGGGTCTTGTGCCGGAAGTATTAATTCCATTAGCTCTCGTTTGGATTATTGTGCTCGGTGTGGCATTCAAAGGCGTTAAAAAAGGAATCGAAGTTGTTAACCGTATTTTCATTCCTTTATTAGTAGTTATGTTCCTTATTATCGTAGTTCGTGCAGTGACGATGGAAGGTGCAATGCAAGGATTAGATGCATTCTTTAAACCGGATTGGAGTCGTATTTTTGATGGAAAGGTATGGCTTGCTGCTTACGGTCAAATTTTCTTTAGTTTATCTTTAGCATTTGGAATTATGATTACGTATTCTAGTTATTTACCGAAAAACTCAGATACAACAAATAATGCCTTTATTACTGGCTTTGCAAACTCAGGATTTGAATTATTAGCAGGGATTGGGGTCTTTGCAGCTCTTGGATTTATGGCAAACAATATGGGAGTACCGGTTGATAAAGTAGCAAGTGCTGGTGTAGGGCTTGCGTTCGTAGTATTCCCTCAAATTATTAATGAATTACCGATGTCACCGTTATTTGGCGTATTATTTTTCTTATCATTAACGGTTGCTGGAATTACATCCCTCATTTCGCTTGCGGAAGTATGTTTTGCTGCCGTATCTGAAAAGTTCAGTTTAAGCCGCCAAAAAACAATTGGAATTATGGGGACACTTCTCGTACTAGTTTCTCTTGTTTTTGCAACACGTGGCGGGCTTATGTTCCTAGATGTTGTTGATTATTTCGCTAATAATTTCGGATTAATTTCAATTGCATTAGCGGAAGTAGTTACGATAGGGCTCATTCTACGCCGTTTACCAGTTTATCAAAATCATGCAAACTTCGTATCTGATATTAAGTTAGGAACGTTTTGGAGAGTGAGTCTACTCGTTATTACTCCGCTTATGTTAGGGTACATGTTAATTGATGGCACAATCCAAAATATTAAAAAGAACTACGGAGATTATCCAACGGAGTTTGTTGTAACGTATGGTTGGTCGATAGCGGCAGCATTCCTTATTGTGGCACTAATTATTAGTCTGAAAAAATGGGATGCACAAATACATTCAGATTCTGCCAAGCTTGAAAAAGAATGGAAAGATCGAGGTGTTTCATAATGAGTGGATCAGCGATTATGATGATGGTTATTGGAATAGTAGTCATTTGGGGAGGGCTTGCATTAAGTATTGCAAATTTATTTAAGAAAAAGGCATAAACTAAAAAACATCTGTACCGAAACGGTACAGATGTTTTTTTTTATGAAAAAATTGTATTAGAAAAAAATTCAATAACCATACTACAACTACGAGGAAGAGTGAAGAGGTGAATGGAAATTGGAAAGAACAATTTATATTAAAATGCGTAATCGATTAAAAGTTTCCCCTACATATGAAGTGAAGCTGGGTGATGTTGCTCAACTTGCTGGAGATGCTGTGGTAGTTGAGTCGTTACAGGATGAGGTAGTTTACAAAATAACAGCGCATGATAAGACGCATGTTGTCATTGATGTTATGAAAATTATTGAAATTATTCAACAAAAAGCGGCCCATATACAAATTAATTTACTCGGTTCTGGACAAACTCTTGTTGAAATTATATATGAAAAAAAGAAAGTACATCCGATTTTCTTCGGACTTGTATGGATGTTACTTTTCATTGGAGCGGCTCTTGCAATCATTTATTTCCATGAAGATGTAAGTATGCAACAAGTGCACCAACGGTTATATTACATGATTACGGGAGAATTTAAGGCACAACCACTTCTATTTCAAATTCCTTATTCATTAGGTCTTGGATTAGGTATGGTCTTATTTTTTAATCATGTATTTCAAAAGCGAATTAATGAAGAGCCGAGTCCGTTAGAAGTGGAGATGTTCCAATACCAGCAGTCACTTGACCAATATGTAATTGTTCATGAAAACAAGGACAATATGAAACAACTTGCCGATGATTGAAGCTGGGCTCGTTATTGTAATTGGTTTAGCGGGAGGGATTGCAGTAGGTAGCGGATATGTCGCATTTTTAGCTGTACTGGGTATAATCCCTCGTTTAGCCCAATTAACGAGAAGTGGAAAGCATATTCAATATTTTGAGTGGGCGGTTATTGCAGGTACATTAACAGGGGCTTGGTGTAGTTTGAAAAATATTACATTTCAAACGTCGCAATATTGGCTTGTTATATTAGGAATATTTTGTGGCACATTCATTGGGATGCTCGCAGCCGCATTAACAGAAGTATTAAATGTTTTACCTATTTTAGCGAAACGAGTAGGGGTAGAGGGGAAAATCGTTATTTTACTTGTTGCTCTTGTACTTGGCAAAGTAATAGGCTCATTGTTTCACTGGATTTATTTCGTAAAGTAGGAGGCAATATATAAATGACAGGGCGAAAACTAAAGGATGATTACATAAATAAAGTGAAGGAGTACCATCCAAAACCAAACTATTACCTAAATTGTGTCAAGGCATTTCTTGTAGGCGGATTCATTTGTACTGTCGGAGAAGTATTGATGAAATTTTATATACATTATTTTCATTTCAGTGAACAAGAGGCGGGAAATCCGACAGTTGCAACTCTTGTATTATTATCGGTGATTTTAACAGGTTGTGGTGTATATGATAAAATCGGTCAATTTGCTGGAGCAGGATCGGCGGTACCAGTTACGGGATTTGCAAATTCTATGGCGAGCGCTGCGCTAGAACATAAGAGTGAAGGAATTGTGCTTGGGGTTGCTACAAATATGTTTAAACTGGCGGGAAGTGTTATCGTTTTTGGGGTTGTTGGTGCATACGTTATTGGATTAATAAGATATACTTTTAAAATTTTTATGTCTTAAAGGAGGGGCTAGTATGAGGTTGACAGGAAAACAAACGTGGGTATTTCAAAATGATATTTATGTGAATGCAACTGGTACTGCTGTCGGTCCAAAAGAAGCTGAAGGCCCTCTAGGAAAGGATTTTGATATTTCATATGATGATTTACATTGCGGAGAGGAAAACTGGGAACTTGCGGAACGAAGATTAATGTCAGATTCCATTCAACAAGTCATGCAAAAAGGAAATGTAAAAACATCACAAATTGATTTCTTTTTAGCGGGTGATTTATTAAATCAAACAGTGACAGCAAATTATGTTGCGCGTAAGTGGGGGATTCCCTTTTTAGGGATGTTTAGTGCTTGTGCGACCTCGATGGAGACTTTAGCGGTTGGATCAGCCTTTATAGACGGTGGATTCGCAAATCGTGTTTTAGCGACGGTAAGTAGTCATAATGCAACGGCTGAAAGACAGTTTCGTTATCCAACAGAGTATGGAGGACAAAAACCAGGAACAGCAAATTCCACTGTTACAGGTGCGGGATCCATATTAATTAGTAAAGAAAAAAGTGCCATTAAAATTACGGCAGCTACGATTGGAAAAGTGCAAGACTTAGGAATTGCGAATCCTTTAGATATGGGGTCAGCGATGGCACCCGCTGCTGCTCATACAATTCAACAACATTTTGAAGATTTGAAGAGAAGTGCAGCAGATTATGATTTGATTGTTACGGGTGATTTATCAGCTATTGGGACACCAATCGCAAAACAACTGTTACTGGAAGAAGGTTATGATCTTGGGCATATATATAATGATTGCGGATTAATGATCTATGATTCCGGTCAAGAAGAAGTATTTGCCGGTGGTAGTGGCTGTGCTTGTTCAGCTGTTGTCACATATGGTCATTTATTAAGAGAGATGCAAAAAGGGAATTTACAACGGATTTTTGTCGTTGCTACTGGTGCGTTATTAAGCCCGATGATGATGCAGCAGAAAGAAACAATTCCAACCATTGCACATGGTGTCGTATTTGAGAGAGTGAAGGGAGAGTGAGTTGTGGATTTTATATATGCATTTCTTGTAGGAGGCGCCATTTGTGTAATTGGACAGGTATTGTTAGATTTCGCAAAGTTAACACCAGCACATTTAATGGCAACCTTTGTAGTTATAGGAGCAGTTTTAGATGGATTCGGATTGTACGATAAGCTTATAAAGTTTGCTGGTGCTGGTGCGACAGTTCCTATTACAAGTTTTGGACATTCACTATTACATGGGGCAATGCATGCGGCAGAAAAACACGGATATATAGGGATTGGTATGGGTATGTTTAGTTTAACGTCTGCAGGCATTTCTGCGGCGATATTATTTTCATTTTTTGTAGCACTTATATGTAAACCGAAAGGATAAATCAAATGAGACGAAGGGTTGTTTTGGTCACAGATGGAGATGAATATGCAAAGCGAACAATTGAGCTTTTAACGAAGGAATTTGGGGGAAGGTGTATTTCAGCATCACAAAGTAATCCAACCAAATTGACAGGGAAGAAAGTTGTTGAGCTTATTATGCAAACGCCATATGACCCTGTATTTGTCATGTTTGATGACAGCGGATTTATTGGAGAAGGATCTGGTGAAAAGGCTTTAAAATATGTAGCGACCCATAAACAAATTGATGTACTGGGAATTTTGGCAGTAGCGTCTAATACACATCATTGGGAATGGGCACGTGTAGATGTAAGTGTAGATCGGAACGGGAATTTAACCGAATATGGTGTTGATAAATTTGGACTTCCAGATGGTGAAATTGGCAGAATTAGCGGCGATACAATTTATTGTTTAGATGATTTGAATGTTCCTGTCATTGTGGGAGTTGGTGATATTGGTAAGATGTGTGGAAACGATGAATGGGAGAGAGGGTCACCAATTACTAAAAAAGCAATTCAGTTAATTTTGGAAAGGAGTGGATTTTATGACGAAGCCTAAAAAAGTGGATATCCCTATTTCATCTTTCATAAGTGATAATGAAAATTACTTAAAGCAAACAGCTGGACTGGGTGTTACATACGATGTTGGCATTCGTAAATTTCAAATTTTAAATAAAGAAATTGGTGTGTTATTTGTAAACGGACTTTGTGATACAAATTATATTATCCCTATTTTAGAAGAAGCGGTGGATACAAATGAGATAAGGGATGTAGAAGAAGATACAGTGAAGCTTTTAGAGAATCGTTTAATCCATCAACAAGTAAGTAAAGTGAAAACGATGGACGAGGTAATGCTCCAAGTATTATCAGGACTCATCGTTATATTTGTGGAAGGTGAAACGGAAGCGTTCGCAATAGATGTTCGTAGCTATCCAGGACGAACACCGACAGAACCTGATACTGAAAAAGTAGTACGCGGTGCGAGGGATGGATTTGTTGAAAATATCGTTGTAAATACAGCGTTAATTCGTAGGAGAATTCGAGATCCACGTCTTCGAAATGAAATGATTCGAGTAGGAGATAGATCGCAAACGGATATTTGTATTACATACGTTCAAGATGTTGCAAATCCAGATTTAGTAAAGATTATAAAACAAGAATTAAATAACATAGATGTAGATGGAATTACGATGGCGGATAAAACAGTGGAAGAGTTTGTTGTAAAGCAAAGCTATAATCCATTCCCGCTTATTCGATATACAGAAAGACCGGATGTAGCGGCGAATCATTTATTAGAAGGACATGTGTTAGTACTCGTTGACACATCACCGAGTGCTATGATTACTCCAACAACATATTTCCACCATTTACAGCATGCAGAAGAGTTTAGACAAAATCCAGCTGTCGGTACATTTTTACGCTGGGTACGCTTTTTAGGTGTCTTATTCTCCTTGTTTTTACTACCATTTTGGTTAGTATTTGTATTTGATCCAACTCTTTTACCAGAAAATCTTGCTTTCATTGGGCCGAATAAGATGACGCATTTACCCATTTTATTACAAGTGTTGATGGCCGAAATCGGGCTTGAGTTTTTAAGGATGGCAGCTATTCATACTCCTACGCCGTTATCGTCTGCAGCAGGATTAATTTCCGCCATATTAATTGGTCAAATAGCAATCGACGTAGGTTTGTTTGTACCAGAAGTTATTTTGTATGTAGCAGTTTCTATGATCGGTGCATATGCAACACCGAGTTATGAATTAGGATTAGGAAATAAGGTTGGAAAATTATTTGTTATTATTTTGACAGGTCTCTTCCATGAGATGGGATTTGTAATTGGTATGACGATATTGATTTTATTTTTAACGTCTATAAAAAGTTTACAAACACCTTATTTATGGCCGTTTTTACCATTTGATTGGGGAGCATTAACAAAAATTCTACTCCGTCCGACGATGTCTAGTTTAAAAGTACGCCCAAGTATTGTAAGACCTCAAAATGTAAAAAGACAAAAATAAACGGGATTATACACCCGTTTATTTTTTTTTAGTAAAAATTTATTGTTTTTTAACAAAAATCAAACATTTTTTGTGTACACTTAGAGTAGATATTGTGTATGGAAGGGGAAGAGGACATGATTAAATTATTTGTAAGTGATTTAGATGACACGCTCGTTTACAATGTGAATCATATGCAAAAAGAAGATGAACGTGCACTTTGTTGGTTAGCTGAAAAAGGGACAAATATTTGTTTTGCCTCTGGCCGCTTTACTCATCGAATTGATGAAGTTGTAAATAGGTTTGCATTCCCGTATTACACAACTAGTTTAAATGGAGCGACGATGTTACTGCCGGATGGAAAAATATTTCATCAATCAAGTTTTGAAGATGGGATTGCCCAGGAAATATATCGATATATCCATAAAAAGGGACTAGCAGATATTGTTTGTGCAAATGAGCAACGGTATACAAAAAGAAAGAATGAACATCATCATACTTTTGAAACGTATATGGGTGTGCATATTGCTGAGATAGAAGCATTAGAAGAGGAATTTGGTAAGACTGTACATCCTGCGAAATTGTTTGTTTTTGGGGAAGAAGAGACAATTGCAGCATTAGATCAAGAGTTACGAGATACATTTCAGAGCGAAGCGGAAGTTTTTATGTCTGGTAAACGTTATGTTGACATTATGCCAAGGGGAGTAAGTAAAGGGAGTGCTTTAAGGCAACTAATGGAACATTTGCAAATTGAAGCAAATGAAGTTGCGTGTATTGGAGATTCTTTCAATGATATTTCTATGTTTGAAGTAACCCCGCATTCATTTACTCTACATCATGCTCATCCATACGTGAAGGAGAAGGCAAATCATGTTGTTCGGTCGGTAGAAGAAGCTATTATGAAATTGCCGTTACTCGTATAAAAAAAGAAGCTCGTCAGCGACGAGCTTCTTTTTTTACTTGAATAATGATTTAACAAAATCAATGATACTTGAGAAGAAATCTTTCACTTTATCTAGGAAACCTTGCCCTTCTTCAGATCCTAAAAAGGCAGAAACGTGTTCTTTTGCTTTATTTAACTGACTGCCAACTTGATTCCAATCGATATTAAGATTTTTCATTTTATCAAATAGCGCAACTAAGTTATCTAACTGTTCATCCGTTAATGTAATACCAAGTTGATCCGCAATTTTTTTAATTAATGAACGTAAATCTTCAGTCGTTTTTGGTTGTTCTTTGGCAATTTCTTCTTTAATTTTTGCAACAAGTTGAACTGCTTTTTCTTCACCAATTTTATCGCCGAGCTGAGCTGTTTGCACCATTTCTTCATTGGCTACTTTTTTTACTTCCTCAGGAATTGCTTTGTTCGATGTTGTTTCATAGGCTTTCATTAAACCGGTTAAAGCAGCAGTTCCTGAAACTTTAAATGGTGCAGTAATTTGAATTTCTGCATCTTTCACACCTGCTGTAATAAGTGCGTTTGTGTACATTGCATCTGTTATCGAATTAATGTTTTTTGAACGTACAATGAGACCAGACCCTGGCTTTGTGTATGTAATCATAGAAGAGGAAATTGCTCTCGTCCCAATTTGCGCTTTTGGAACAATCCCTTCTAGAAATTTATGTTCTTCCGCATTAGACACAGTAATGATTGTAGCATCTTTTGGTGCTTTCATTTCTTTTAACAGATCTTGTTTTTGTTGTTCAGACAAGTTTTCTCCTAGTGTAACAATTGATTCTCCTTCGATGATGTCTGCAAACGAAGCTGTCGGCATCATAAATACCGTTACAGCTAATAGCAGAGCTAGTAATTTCGTTTTCACGAAAAATCGCTCCCTTTCTCTTTCTAAAATTTTCGGGCAACACAGTTATTATAGTATATATTTCTTATTTGTCACCTAGCTTTTTCCACATTTCAAAAAAGAAGTATGTAGATTGTCGGATTCTTTTTGTTTCTAGTCATGAATGTGGTAATATAGTGCTGAGATAGTTGAAAGGAGACATATACGTATGAAAACTTTAGGATACATATTAATGGAAAATGGTGAAAAAATCGATTTAGAATTTTTCCCAGAAGAGGCACCAAAAACAGTAGAAAACTTTAAAAAACTAGCAGAGCAAGGATTTTATGATGGTGTGACATTCCACCGCGTTATTCCTGGCTTCGTAAGCCAAGGTGGAGATCCAACAGGAACAGGTGCAGGTGGCCCAGGTTACTCTATCCCATGTGAAACTGATGGAAATCCTCATAGACACCTTGTAGGATCACTTTCTATGGCTCATGCTGGCCGTAACACAGGCGGTAGCCAATTCTTTGTTGTTCATGAGCCACAACCGCATTTAGATGGTGTACATACTGTATTCGGTAAAGCAACAAGCGGTATTGAAACAGTATTAAACATGCGTCAAGGCGATGTAATGAAAGAAGTTAAAGTTTGGGAAGAATAAGTTAATGGGAAAAGAGGGCTATTGCTCTCTTTTTTTGTTTTTTAATAGGAATGGGTATTTCGTTTACAGTACATGATACAAGTAGTACTGTTATTGTAGTGAAAATATGTCGCTTATAAGAACAAAATTTTAACAAATCACATAGAATACATTAGATTACATGTTTCAATAAATATTTTTATTAAATTAATTTTGCTAGAATTCATTTGCTCTAAAGTGCTGAATATTAAAGTGATAATGAGCAGTGGATGTTTCTTTTAACTTTCATATAACAGCGTTTCTTGTGTTATCTACTTAGAAAAAATAGTACTGAAACATATATTTGACTTTCTTCTTTTCGCTTTGTATGATTATCAAGTTGTTTTAAGCCCTTCTCACTCTGTTGAAAATATTGTAAAATGAATGTGATATGAAAAGAGTGGTTGAGGGGATTAATAGTTTGTAACTTTTGTAAGAAGGGATAAGGGTTATGTTAATTCGTTTTAAAAAAAGTTATGAAAAGATTGCAATGGGGCTTCTTTCATTTATGCCAACTGAAAAAGATGTGAAAACATTACAATTGACTATGAAGGATTATGAAGCAAAGGATGATTGGCAATTGTATTTGTGGAAACAAAACGAAGATTTTGTTGGAATAATGGGGATTGTAAAAAAAGAGAATCAAGTTTTGGAAATTCAGCATTTGAGTGTGAACCCATCTCACCGTCATATGGGTATTGGGACGAAGATGGTTCAAGAGTTAAAGAGTAAATTTCTTGAGTTTACAATTTGCGGAAATGAGCAAACAGCAAGTTTTTGCAAAAAGTGTAAAGAGCTTGAACAAAATATACATTCTTAAAAGCAGAGATAAGTAGTTTATTATCTCTGCTTTCTTTTTTGTAATTGTTCATTTCGTTCAGCAATGACGTCTGTTCGATCACGTAATGTGTGCTTATGTATTATAAATTCATTAGAAGTAGCATTCACATCTTTCCAAGGGAGGTTTTGTTTCTGACATAATTCCAAGCAGCGCTTTTCTAATGCTGTATCCGATAATGGTAAAAATAGCGGTGTAAAACCTTCTTCTTTCTGTATAGATTGCAATCTATCCTTGAGTAAGAGTAGAAGTTGTGTCTGATTTATTCCTAAACGTAGTAAAGGGCCACTGTTTTTTTCTAAAATCGTTATGGCGCTTTTCATCATCTTCTCTGCGCCATTCCAGTTAGAGCGTCTTTGATGGTATAAAGAAACTGCAATTTGAATAAGACCGACTAAGTAATTATCACGATCTCCTCTTGGTTTTGTTTTCCAATATTCTTCTAGTATTTCGTGGCATTCAAAATAATCATAATCTCCGTGAAAATGAATTAAAAATTGTATGTATTCGGTAGGATACATTTTCTTCACCCCTGTTTAACGGTTATAAATACAAGTGTATCACAGAAATATGAACAATAAACGACTAGGGAATTTTCCCTAGTCGTTATTGTTCATATTAGCAGAAGCAAGCTGCCCCTACAATAATTAGTAAAATAAACAATACAACAAGTAATGCGAACCCACCGCTAAAACCACAATCAACGTGACCCATAGTTTTTTGACCTCCTACATTGTTCTTACTACACTGTTATCATATGAAGTGGTGGGCATGATGACATAGGCATCGGTCTATTTTTAATTAAATTTCTTAAAAAGGTTGGATAGAACATGAGTATGCTCTATACTTATGTTGTTATAGAAAAAATGTGGTGGGATGCTTTGTGCAGTATAATTTTAAAGTAGAGGCTTTTGAAGGGCCTTTAGATTTATTGTTACATTTAATACATCGTTATGAAATTGACATATATAATATTCCTGTAGCGGAAATTACAGAGCAATATTTATCTTATGTTCATACGATGAAAGAACTACAATTAGATGTTGCAAGTGAGTATTTAGTAATGGCTGCAACGTTATTACAAATTAAAAGTAAAATGTTGTTGCCGAAACATGAAGAAGATGTACTTGATAACGGTGATGACTTTATAGATGATCCTCGTCAAGAATTGATGGAGAGGTTAATTGAATATAAGAAATATAAGCAAGTTGCTACTGAGCTAAAAGAAAGAGAACAAGAAAGAGCACAGCTATATACACGTCCGCCAATTGATTTTACATCGTTGCAACAAGAAGAGGAGACAAACTTGCCTCTTGATGTTACGTTATATGATATGCTAGCAGCATTTCAAAAATTAATGCGCCGTAAAAAAGCAAAGAAACCTGTAACAACACGTATTACTCGTCAAGAAATACCAATTGAACAGCGCATGACTGATATTTTAAAGCAGTTAGAAATACAAGGTGGCCGTCAAAGTTTTTATGATTTGTTTGTTGATGATGAACGAGAAATAATGGTTGTAACATTTTTAGCGGTTCTTGAGCTTATGAAAAATCAACAAATCATAATTGAACAAGAACATAATTTTGATGAAATTTTCGTATCAAGCTCTACTAAATCTGCATAGAGCTAGTATGGAAAATGGGATAGAAATATGATATCTCATGTTAAGTTCGAATGTATCGTTTGGAACAAGAGAAAAAATATTGAACCGAACGCATGAATTGTGATTCGGTTTTTTGATGTGTATTTTTATGGAGAAAATAGGAGGAAGGAGCTCGTAAAATGGATAGAAAAGAACAGAAATCAATCATTGAAGGGCTTTTATTTGTTTCTGGTGATGAAGGGATTTATCCAGAACAAATAGCGAAAGTTCTTGAAATTGAAGGAAACGAAGTAATCGATATTTTAGAAGAAATGCAAAAAGAATGTGAAGGCGCACACCGCGGTTTGCAAATTGTACAGTATGCAAAAGTATATCGTTTTGCTACAAAGAAAGAACATGCGTCGTACTATCAAAAACTAATAGATATCCCAACAGCAGCCTCACTCTCTCAGGCTGCTCTAGAAACGCTAGCGATTGTTGCATATCGTCAACCAATCACAAGAACTGAGATGGAAGAGATTAGAGGGGTAAAAACCGATAAGGCGTTACAAACGTTAGTTTCACACTTACTTATAAAAGAAATGGGAAGAGCAGAAGGTCCTGGGCGTCCTATTTTATATGGAACAACGAAAGAATTTTTAGACACGTTTGGACTGAAAACATTAGATGATTTACCTCCGCTTTCTGAAGAAAACGAACAAATGAATGAAGCAGATTTATTCTTCGGTTCTTTACAAGAGATATCGAAGTAAAAGCTTAGCATTTTGCTAAGCTTTTTTTGTATATCAATTATATACCGTGCCATACTAATTGAAAAAAGGAGACGAGTTATGAAAGGTATGCGAAGTATTTTATTAGTAGTTTCTGTTTTGTTATGCTTTTCTTTAAATAGTTCATCGGCAAAAAGATATATGATGTCTATTCATACCACGTCTCCTTTACATATGCAGCGGCAACATTTTGGTAAAATGAAAGTGAGTTTTTTAAAAGTTGGACAAGGTGATGCAACACTTATTACATTACCAAATGGACAAACGATGTTAATTGATGGGGGACCTTACGAAGCGGGAGAGGTTATCATTCAAAAACTAATCGAAAAAGGGATTAATCATTTAGATGCTATCGTCAGTACCCATCCTGATATGGATCACATAGGAGGACTCATTCCGATTGTAGAGCAAATGCCGGTATCACTTATATTAGATAGTGGAAAAACATATAGTTCTTTTACTTATCATACGTATCGGAATCATATTAAAAAAAGAGGAATTCCTTTCGTTTCAGTAAAAGAAGGACAATACATACCGCTAGATCCGCATGTTTCCATACAAGTATTAAACAATGGGAAATCAAAAGATGAAAATAATGAATCTTCAATTGTGTTAAAGGTACGATACGGAAAAGCGGATTTTTTACTAATGGGTGATGCTGATGTGCGGACGGAAACTGAAATATTAAAGCAATTTGATGTACATGCAGATGTGTTAAAGGTGGGACATCATGGCTCATATACTTCAACGAGTGAAACGTTTATAAAGAAGGTAGAACCACAGTTCGCGATTCTTTCATATGGGAGCAGAAATCCGTATGGACATCCGCACCAAAGTGTAGTGAGACGATTAAAACGACATGGTATAATGATATATGGAACAAATAAACGTACAGTAGAAATGGAAACAGACGGCGAGCATATTACAATAGGCTCTAGTGGATTAATGCCTTTACTTAAATGAGGAATAGGATAGGGGATATTCTCCCTTTTTGGAAAAGTGAATAACATATATTATAATTGCGAGAGATGTACTAAGTTTCCTTTTTATTAAACAAAGAGGAAATTTCATTCGAATGTATAGACAACTACTCGTGCATATATTAAGATGGAATTAGGCGAATAAGGTAATAATAACAAGTAGGTATTTCATGGGAAAGGATCGATGAAAATGAAAACGCAAGTTGTCATCAATGCCAAAATTTATACAGGTCAAGAAGTAGTGGAAAACGGATTTATTCGTTACGCAGAAACAATTAAAGAAATTGGTTTGATGGCTCAATATGTATCACAAGAAAATGAAGCAGTTTTAGATGCGGCAGGGAAGATTGTGATTCCAGGTATGATTGATGTTCATATTCATGGTGGATACGATATTGATGCGATGGATGCAAATAGCGATGGGTTAGTAACTCTAGGTAAAGAAATGTTAAAAGAAGGAGTTACAACTTACTTCCCAACAACAATGACACAAGCTCCAGAAGCAATCGAAGCAGCACTACATGCTGCGAAGGAAGCGAAAGAAAAAGGAGCACATTTCGAATATATTCACTTAGAAGGACCGTATGTTTCAAAAAAACGTGCAGGTGCACAACCACTTGAACATATTGTTCCTGCGAATATTGAACAATTTAAACAATGGCAGGAAGCAAGCGGAAATCTAATTAAATTAGTAACATATGCACCTGAAGAAGAAGGTGCGTTAGAGTTTGAGCAGTATCTTGCTGAAACTGGTGTTGTTGGCACAATGGGGCATACAGATGCAATTGATGCGCAACTAAAAAATAGAAACATTACACATGCAACGCATTTATACAATCAAATGCGTGGATTACATCACCGTGAACCAGGAGTTGTTGGTCATGTGTTATTAAATCCAGATGTAATGGTTGAAGTAATTACAGATGGTATTCACATTCACCCTGATATGGTGAAATTAGCATATAAATTAAAAGGACCGAAAAAAGTAAGTGTTATTACTGACGCAATGCGTGCAAAGGGTCTTGAAGATGGATTATATGAGCTTGGCGGACAGCCAGTACATGTAAAAGATGGTAGTGCTCGATTAGAAGATGGAACGTTAGCTGGTAGTATTTTAAAAATGGATCAAGCTTTCCGAAATGTAATTGAATTTACAGGTTGTTCAATCGAAGATGCAGTACTGATGACATCAGTTAACCAAGCAGAAGAGTTTGGATTAAATAATAAAGGTGCATTAGCGGTAGGAAAAGATGCAGACTTTGTTGTGATGAATGAAGATTTACATGTATATGATACGGTTCGTTTAGGAATTCATATGAAGGAAGGGAAGTAATTAAATGAATATTCTTGTTGTAAAAACTCCAGAAGAATTAGCAGAAGCAGGTTATAAATTAATTGAAGAAGTCGTAAAAACAAAAGAAAATCCAACATTAGGAATGGCTACAGGAAGCTCTCCATTAGGTATTTATGCAGAAATGCGAAAAAATAAACTTGATACAAGCCGTGTAACCACTGTAAACTTAGATGAGTACGTAAATTTACCACATGAAGATAAAAACAGCTATCACTATTTCATGCAAGAACAGTTGTTTGATCATCTTCCATTTAAACAAACTTATGTACCAAACGGGATGGCAAGTGATTTAGAAGAAGAGTGCAAACGTTATGAGGGCATTCTAGCTGCTAACCCAGTTGACCTACAGATTCTTGGAATCGGTGAAAACGGTCACATCGGATTTAACGAGCCAGGAACACTGTTTAATTCTCCAACAAACATTGTTGAATTAACAGAATCTACACGCCAAGCAAACCTTCGCTTCTTCGAAAAAGAAGAAGATGTGCCAACTCATGCGATTACAATGGGAATCGGAAGCATTATGAAAGCGAAACAAATTCTACTTGTTGCTATGGGTTCTAAAAAGGCAGAAGCTGTGAAAGAATTATTGCAAGGTGAATATAGTGAAGCGTGTCCTGCTACAGTTTTACAACGTCATCCGAATGTAACCGTAATCGCTGATCAAGAAGCTCTATCTTTATGCAGTGAGGCGATTGCTGATGAACATCGACAAGTATTCACCATTTCCGATCTATTATCAGATTCAAGAGTGGGTGAAACAGCTAATTGAGGACGGCGAATGGAAGCCGGGAGATAAAATCCCATCTGAGAATGAACTTTGCGATAAGTTCGAAGTGAGTCGTATGACAATCAGACAGGCGATTAATAATTTAGTGGAACAAGGCTATTTATATCGGAAACGTGGAATCGGTACGTTTGTCCAACTTCCGAAAGTGGAACAAAAATTGCAAGGAATGACGGGATTCACAGAAGATATGATTTCTCGTGGGATGAACCCAAGTAGTCAATTACTTAGTTTCCGCCTAGTTCCAGCTACTGCGAAAATAGCAGACCGGTTAAGAATACAGGAGGGAGAGTCGGTTTATGAGGTGAGGCGTATTCGCTTAGCTGATGATGAACCGATTGCTTTTGAGACGACATATTTGTCGCCAGCTCTTGTAAAAGATATTAACGAAGAAATATTGCAACAATCTTTATATGAACATTTAGAGAAAAAACTGGGCTTTAAACTTGTTAGCGCTACTCAATCAATTGAAGCTTCAATTGCAACGGATAGTGAAGCGGAACATCTGCATATTCCTAAAAAGGCGCCAGTACTTGTAATGCGTCAATGGTCATATTCAGAAGGTGAAGTACCGTTAGAGTATGTGAAATGTATTTATCGTGGGGATCGTTATAAGTTTATTACAAACATCGCACGTAACAAATAATATATTTCAGTTTGTGAAGTACAGTTAATGTCAAATTGTTTAACATGTAAAGAAAAAATACGACTCATCCTTACAAGGAGTGAGTCGTATTTTTATTATGAGCAATTACGTGATTAACAGCATCCTTAACCGTATTTACTACATAGTGAGCGTGTTCTTTTACTGCGTCATCTGCTTGAGACATAGCAAAACTATGAGGAGTTAAAGAAAACATAGGAATATCATTATAAGAATCCCCTATGCAAGCAACTTCCTCTGGTTGTATTTGAAACTCTTTTAATAAAACAGAAATAGCAGAACCTTTACTAATATTAGGTGGCATTACATCTAAACATTGTTCTGCTGAAATAAAGGTACTAACTTTTCCGTGGAATTTTTCATCAATTTTTTTCTGAAGGAGTTGTAAGCTTTCCTTCGTTCCACCGACAGAGATTTTATTTGGGAAAATTGTATCATCAATTTTTTGTAATAGATGCGGTTCTTCAACAGAAGTCATAGTTACTTGTTGTTCAAGCTCATGAATAAACGGTGTTTTCTCTTCAATGTAATAATTATGCTCATCACTAACATAACGGAAATAAGGCTCTTCATTTGTCATTGCCAATAAATCAGGTAAAATACTAGAGTCAAATGTAGCAGATAGTAGTTGTTTATTATCGTTTGTATATACAAATACACCATTCACACTAATGCGGTGGAAATTTGTATTAACTGCTTTCATTAAATCTGCAATTTCATTATCAAGTCTTCCGGAAGCGAAACAAAGAATTACATTTTGTTCAGCTAGGCTGCGTAGAGCGAGAACATCTTGTTCATCGACAACACCTCCGTGTTGCATCATTGTACCATCGATATCACTCACAAACATTTTAATCATATTGCGGTCTCCTTTCTATGTACAGTTGCCCTTACATTATACGCATCATATATAAACATGTCTAAAAAATGAATTTTTATGAAATGGTAGATGTTTTACATTGACGACAAAGAAGAATGTTCTGTAACATAAAAGCAGGCTATTTAAGTACGAGGGTGGTGTTATATGAGTAATTATCTAGAAATTAAAAAAGTTTTAAATAATAATGTCATCATTGCTAGCCATCCTGAACACGAGGAAGTAGTAGTGATTGGTAAAGGAATTGGATTTGGGAAAAAAGCGAAAGATGTATTGGAGCAAGAACAAATTGAAAAAATGTTCGTTTTAAAAAATGAACGTGATCGTGAACAATACAAACTGTTAGTGCCACATGTGAGTGAAAAATTAATTGAATTAATGAATGATATTATGTTCTATATTCAAGAAAAAGCAAAATCACCATTGAATGAACATATTCATATCGCTCTAACAGATCATATTTCTTTTGCAATTAAGCGATTAAAACAAGGACTTACAATTGATAATCCTTTTTTAGTTGAAACGAAAATGCTCTATCCAGAAGAATATGAAATTGCTGAAGGTGTTGTAGACCTTTTAAATTCTCGTTTGCAAATTACATTGCCAGAAGGAGAAATTGGTTTTATTGCACTCCATATTTACAGTTCGCTTACAAATTCAGATTTATCTTCAGTTAATCAAAACTCCCGTCTCATTGCACAGCTTGTATCTTTAATTGAGACAAACTTACAAATTACATTAGACCAAGAAAGTATCCACTATTTACGCCTTATTCGTCATTTGCAATATGCGATTGAACGGGTGAAAAAAGGAGAGAAAGTAGAGGAATCACAAAGTTTTGCTGAGTTATTAAAGGCGGAATATCCTGTCTGTTATAATTTAGCTTGGAAGCTAGTTAAGGTCATGCAAAAAGAATTGCAACTTCCTGTGTATGAAGCAGAGAGTATATATTTAACGATGCACCTGCAACGCTTAGTGAAAGCAGAGCATGTGTAAAAAGACATATATTTTTGTCTAAAATGAAAACGTTAAAAAAAATCATTGAATCGCTTACAATAGTTATGTATAATAACTATTGCAAAGTTATACAAATTTCGACAAACACATTAAGGTAAGTAACGAAAACGTTTGCCTTAATTATAGTGAACTTATACGTAAACCTATTTTTGACACGTGTTACTGATTCGATCAGGCATGAGTGGAGAAAAGTAAGGAATGTAAGCTAGAGAAAGGGATATACTACCTTTTGTATAGCTATCGTTCTATCTTTTTTTCCTCATGTCTTTTTGGCGTTTGTCGGAAGGTATCAATATAGATAAGAGAGGAAGGGTTTCCATGTTTAAGAAGATCTTTGGTGTTCTTCAAAAAGTCGGAAAAGCGTTAATGCTTCCAGTAGCGATTTTACCGGCAGCAGGTATTTTACTTGGATTTGGTAACGCATTTCAAAATCCACAGTTAACAAATGTTATTCCTGCATTAAAAGCAGATTGGTTCGTAATGGTAGCAAAAATTATGGAACAATCTGGTGATATTATTTTCGCTAACCTTGCATTATTATTCGCAGTTGGGGTAGCAATTGGTTTAGCTGGTGGAGACGGAGTAGCTGGTTTAGCGGCATTCGTCGGCTACTTAATTATGAACAAAACGATGAGTGTGTTCTTAGAAGTAGATAAGCTAGTGAAAGTAACGAGTTCTGGAGCAGATCCAGTAAAAATTGGATTTTCAGATCCAGCATATGCAAATGTATTAGGAATTCCAACGCTACAAACGGGAGTGTTTGGTGGTATTATCGTCGGTATAGTAGCGGCATATTGCTACAATAAATACTTCAACATTGAATTACCATCATACTTAGGTTTCTTCGCAGGTAAGCGTTTCGTACCGATCGCAACTGCAACATTCTCTTTAGTAGTAGGTATTATCATGTGTTTCGTTTGGCCATACATTCAAGGTGGCTTAAATACGTTCTCACATCAAATGATTGATGCAAATAGAACATTAGCAGCATTCATATTCGGTTTAATTGAACGTTCATTAATTCCATTTGGATTACATCACATTTTCTATTCACCATTCTGGTTCGAATTCGGTCAGTACACAAATGCAGCTGGCGAATTAATCCGTGGTGACCAAAAAATCTTTATGGCACAGTTAAAAGACGGTGTAGAATTAACAGCAGGTACATTTACAACTGGTAAGTATCCGTTCATGATGTTCGGTCTTCCAGCAGCAGCTTTAGCAATGTACCATGAAGCACGTCCAGAAAATAAAAAATTAGCAGCTGGTATTTTAGGTTCTGCTGCATTAACATCTTTCTTAACAGGTATTACAGAGCCACTTGAATTTTCATTCTTATTCGTAGCACCAGTACTATTCGGAATTCACGCAGTATTCGCTGGTCTATCATTTATGACAATGCAAATTTTAGGTGTTAAAATTGGTATGACATTCTCTGGTGGTTTAATTGACTTTATGTTATTCGGTGTACTACCAGGCCGTACAGCATGGTGGTGGGTAATTATTGTTGGTCTTGTACTAGCAGTTATTTACTACTTCGGATTCCGCTTTGCAATTCGTAAATGGGATTTAAAAACACCTGGTCGTGAAGTAGCAAATGCGAATGACGGTGCAGGAAAAGCAGAAGCTGGTGAACTTCCTCGTGAAGTATTAGTGGCACTTGGTGGTAAAGAAAACATTGCTTCTTTAGACGCTTGTATTACTCGTTTACGTGTGCAAGTTAACGAACAAAAGAATGTAAACAAAGATCGTTTAAAAGAGCTTGGAGCAGCTGGTGTACTTGAAGTTGGAAATAACATTCAAGCTATTTTTGGACCGAAATCTGACACATTAAAATCACAAATTCATGATATTATGTCAGGTCGTACACCTCATGTTGAAAAAGAAGAGCCTGTAAAAGTAGAAGAAGCTCCTCAAAAGGTTGATGAAAACGAAACAATCGTTTCACCAATTGAAGGAAAAATCTTATCGATTACAGAAGTACCTGATCAAGTATTCTCAGGAAAAATGATGGGAGACGGATTTGCAATCGAGCCAACAGAAGGAACAGTAGTTTCTCCAGTTAATGGTGAGATCGTTAACGTATTCCCTACAAAGCATGCGATTGGCATTCAATCTGAAGGCGGAAAAGAAATTTTAATCCACTTCGGTATTGATACTGTAAAATTAAATGGTGAAGGTTTTGAAGCACTTGTAGCACAAGGCGACAAAGTGAAACAAGGACAACCATTATTAAAAGTAGATCTTGCATTTGTAAAAGAAAATGCACCATCTATCATTACACCAATCGTATTTACGAATTTACAACAAGGGCAACAAGTCGAATTGAAAAAAGATGGAAATGTTAAGAAGGGCGAAAACGCTATTATTGACATTCAGTAGGAATTTGACGCAAAATGTTTATAATTATAATAGGCGATGTGGTTGACCGAACATCGCCTATTATATACAATAGATGATGTAGTACTCACGTCTATACAACTAAAAAATACTGTAATTTAAAGGAGATAAATTATCATGGAAAAAATCTTTAAAGTAACTAGCGACTCAGGAATTCATGCTCGTCCAGCAACTCTACTTGTAAACACTGCAAGCAAATTTGGTTCTGACATTAACTTAGAGTATAACGGAAAGAACGTTAACTTAAAATCAATCATGGGCGTTATGTCTTTAGGCATTCAACAAAACGCAGAAATTAAAATCACTGCAAATGGTGATGATGCAGCTCAAGCACTAGCAGCTATCGAAGAAACTATGAAAAACGAAGGATTAGGAGAATAATGACTCTTAACATTCAAGGGATCGCTGCATCAAGTGGGATTGCTATTGCAAAGGCTTTCAGACTTGAGAATCCTGAATTTAACATCGAAAAGAAATCAATTACAAACGAAGCTGCTGAAATTGCACGCTTAGACGCTGCGCTTGAGAAAGCAAAAACTGAATTAGAAGCAATTAAGGACCATGCTTTTGCTGAGCTGGGTGCTGATAAAGCTGCGATCTTTGAAGCACATTTATTAGTGTTAAATGATCCAGAACTAGTAAACCCAGTAAAAGATAAAGTAAATAGTGAAAAAGTAAATGCTGAATTTGCAATGGATGAAGTTGCATCAATGTTTATTTCTATGTTTGAAAACATGGATAACGAATATATGAAAGAACGTGCTGCGGACATTCGTGACGTAACAAAACGCGTTCTTGCACATTTACTAGGAATTAACTTCTCAAACCCTGGTACAATTTCTGAAGAAGTAATCATCATTGCTGAAGATTTAACACCATCTGATACAGCTCAGTTAAACCGTAAGTATGCAAAAGGTTTTACAACTGATATCGGTGGACGTACATCTCACTCTGCAATTATGGCTCGTTCTATGGAAATTCCTGCAGTTGTTGGTACGAAAGTTGTTATGGAGAAAATCCAAAACGGCGATATCGTAATCATCGACGGTTTAGATGGAGAAGTAATTGTAAATCCATCAGAAGAAACTCTTCGTTCTTTTGAAGAAAAGAAAGCGAAATTTGAAGAGCAAAAAACTGAATGGGCAAAATTAAAAGACCAAGCTACTGTAACAAGTGATGGACATCACGTTGAGCTTGTTGCAAATATCGGAACACCAAATGATGTACAAGGTATTATCGATAATGGCGGAGAAGGCGTTGGTTTATACCGTACAGAATTCTTATACATGGGCCGTGACAATCTTCCAACAGAAGAAGAGCAGTTCGAAGCGTATAAAGCAGTTCTTGAAGGTGTAAAAGAAGGTCAACCTGTTGTTGTTCGTACACTTGACATCGGTGGAGATAAAGAGCTTCCATACTTACATTTACCAAAAGAAATGAACCCATTCTTAGGATACCGTGCAATTCGCTTATGTCTTGATGAGCAAGATGTGTTCCGTACACAACTTCGTGCATTACTTCGTGCTAGCGTATACGGTAACTTAAAAATTATGTTCCCAATGATTGCAACTCTTGATGAGTTCCGTCAAGCGAAAGCAATCTTATTAGAAGAGAAAGCGAAACTTGTAGAAGCGGGTACAACTGTTTCTGATTCTATTGAAGTGGGTATGATGGTTGAAATCCCAGCTTCAGCAGTATTAGCAGATCAATTCGCAAAAGAAGTTGATTTCTTCTCTATCGGAACAAATGACTTAATCCAATACACAATGGCTGCAGACCGTATGAACGAACAAGTAGCTTACTTATACCAACCATATAACCCATCTATTTTACGTCTTGTAAAAATGGTTATCGATGCGGCTCATAAAGAAGGCAAATGGGCTGGTATGTGTGGTGAGATGGCGGGAGATTCACTTGCTATCCCATTATTATTAGGATTAGGTTTAGATGAGTTCAGTATGAGTGCAACATCTATTCTTCCTGCAAGAACACAGCTAAGCAAGTTGTCAAAAGCAGAAATGGAAACATTAGCAGAAAAAGCATTAATGATGTCAACTGCGGAAGAAGTTGTTGAACTAGTTAAAAGCATATAATCAATAAAAAAACCTGAGTCGATTTGAAATCGGTCTCAGGTTTTTTCTATGAGAAAAGTAAATCTTATTTTCTTACTATAGAGGATAAGGAACAGAATTAGATAGCGATAGCAACGATATCAGTTGGGCATACACGTAAAATACCAGTAAAAGTATTTCGATTTTGATTGTTCTTATCGTCTTTATTGTTATCTTTGTTATCGTTATTACGAGCTAAAGCAGAGAAAAGAGCAACACCGTTAGCGAAACCTTCAAAAATTACATTATTGAATGTGCCGTTACCTCTAATGCTTAAAAGAGAAAGCTCTGTTCCAACTGAAATGTTAGCAAGTACGTTACATACAGCAGTTCGTTGTGGTCTAACTTCTTCTCTCTCTTTCTCGCGATGTTCGCGATGGTCACACTCTCTTTCACGATGATGACAGTCTCTAAAGTTATCACAGCATCCAAATGATCCAAACATAATCCTCATCACCCCCTTCACACTTATAATCTATGTAAGTTCGGTAGTGAGTGACTGGACAGAGAGTGGAATTTTTTCTAGGGGATTTTCTCATTTTAAAAGACTAGCTGGGTGTTTAGTACGGAATGATGTTTAAAATAGGGGAAATATCACAAAAAAATGTAAAGACCACCGAAATGAATGAACTAGGTAGCCTTTACACCTTTTTGCTTTTATATAAAACGATGATATATACAGGAAGAGCTAAGAGTAGTGGTACGATGGATCGTGCAGTATGTTTTTCTGATTCTAATTGGAATGCTTCTTCTTTTGGAAATTGTAATACTGAAATGTTTGCAGCATCGCCAATAAAATATAGAAGCAGTACAGTTACTATGTAACATAAAAGTGCAATAAAGCTTCCGTATGAACTCAATGAAAATCCCTCTCTTGTTATCTATTTGTTATCATTGTATCATAATTGTAACAAAAACACACGGTTATATTTCTATACTTTAACAAAATTCGACATGAAACGCCATTTCTATGTGTGGAAATAGCATGGAATTTACTGTTTCTTTATATATAGATGTCGAATAATACATTGTAATATTACGGATGTGTGACAGAATAAAAAGAAACGAAGGTAATGAAATTACCTTCGTTTCTTTTTATTCCGTAAAAACCCGATCGGTGTGAGCTAATAATCAGTGGGGGATGAAGAATCCCTACTGATTAAAGTTTCACTTTATTATTTTGCCCATTCACTCACTTGTTCTACGCTCATTCGTGGTGCAGGATGGCCTTTTAAAGTTGATTCACCAATTGTAATAAGCATAATTGGTACGTAGCGAGATGAAACATTGAATTCTTCTGTAAGTGCTTGTGGGTTGAAACCACCAATCGCACAAGTATCCCAGCCAGTTGCTTTAGCTGCAAGCATAAGTTGCATTGCTGCTAATGATGCATTTGAAAAGGCTGCATCTCTTGGGAATTGCTCACGAGCATATGCAGACTCAATATTTTTAGCTAAGCGCTCTTTCGCTTCTTCTTTCATAAATCCTTGTTCTACAATTGGACCATAAACTGGTTCAACGTTTTTATAAGCTTCTAAATCACCTAAAATAGCGACTACAGCAGAAGCATCAAGAATTTGTTGCTGGTTATAAGCAATTGGATGTAATCGTTTTTGTACATCTTCACCTTGGAATACAAGGAATTTCCAGTGCTGTAAGTTCCAAGCAGAAGGTGCTTGAGCAGCGCCCTTTAAAATCTCGTGTAACTCTGTAGATGAAATTTCTTTCTCTGGGTTGAATGCACGTGTAGATGTGCGTTCATATAGCACATTAAAAAAGTTGTCGTTTGTCATTATTTATCCTCCAAATTACATATCAAATTATGAAAAAATAAATGTAATATATTCTACTTACATTTTGTAAGTTGTCGAATTTAAGAATATAATATCTTTATTTTAATTGTCAAGTTTTAAAGAGGAATCTAGGGCATTCGTACAAACGATACAATTCCTATAATCATACACTAAAAAAGGAATTTATAGAGTGAAAAAGCGAAGATAACATTCTCAATTAGCTTGTTAATATGTATCCCTCACTCATTAAAGTTTTTAGAGAACAGTTTTTTATAAAATGTTTGTGAGGAATTCAGTAGAACAAGATATATGAAGTGAGTGAAGACTAGTGATGAACATACTACATTTTTTATTAGAGAATACGGTTTTCCAAGATGTATTACAAGATCTTCAGTTAAATGTCCTTTATATAGAAAATGGATGCACACATCAGCAAACGATAGAAAATATCCATCCAAAATGTATGTTTATAGCAAATAGTTTTGAAGAAGGAGAAGTATTGTTTCAGAGGACTAAACCACATATTGTAATTATGTATGTAACAGATGTTTCTCAAATAAAATATATAAAGAATATGTATAATCCACAAAGTACATTTATTGTAATTTGGGATCAACAGATAACAAGCGAGTTTGCAGAGGTACTTACGTTAGGAATACGTAATATTGTGATAGCCCCTGTGACTCCACAAATGGTGTTAGAGGAAGTGAATAAGAGTTTGTATCAACTTTCTTTAGTGAGGCAAGTAGGTTTGCAACAAGAACTACTTCAAACGATGTTTGATTTTCAAAATGACCTATTATTTATAGTAGAAGACGATGAGATTGTTGATTGTAATACAAATTTTTTAGAGTTTTTCGGATATGAAAATTTGTTTACCTATCGTGAGCAACATTTAGTATTTGCTGAACATTTGATTAGAGAAACTGGATACTATTCAACAACTCATGATATAACATGGTTAGATGATACATTATCCTATGATAGAAGAATTAAGATGTCCAATTATGAAGGGGAAGTGTCAACTTTTTTATTGCGTGCGACACCACTGCCAGAAGATTTATCAAGATTTATTGTGAAGTGTACAGAGATTACAGAATTAGATGAAATCTATCGAGAACAAGAAAGGCTTGCTATGATAGATTCATTAACAGAGATTTATAATCGTTTGAAGTTCCAACAAATACTAGAGGCAGAATGGGATAATGCAATGCGTAACGATGAAAAAATAGCACTTATTTTATTTGATATAGATAATTTTAAAACAGTAAATGACACATATGGTCATGATTTTGGTGACTTAGCATTAATTCAGCTTGCAGAGCTTATGAAATCTAAAGTGGAGCAGCAACATGTATTTGCAAGGTGGGGAGGAGAAGAATTTATTATATTAGTAACGAATACAGTAGAAAAAGAAGCATTTCAGGTTGCGGAATCATTACGATTTTTCATTGAAACAAAGCAATTCTCAGGAATTTCGAAATTAACAGCGAGTTTTGGAGTCGCGTTATATGAACAAGGGATTACAAGAGAAGAATTAATGCAACGAGCGGATATTGCATTATATGAAGCAAAAAAAAATGGGAAAAATCAAGTGTGTGTATATAGAAAAGAAAAAAAGTGATTTTTCGCAACAAATTGTTGCGATTTTTTTTTATTGTTTGATAATAGAGTGTGGGGGGGATTTTGAACGAAGGAATTATGGAGGAACAACATGATAAAAAAAATAATGACGATGGCTTCGCTGTCTGCTGTATTTTGTGGTGGAGTATACTATTTTCTCTATAATCCCAATATAAAGGAAAGCACTGTATTAACAACTAAAGTGAATCCTACTATTGAATCAGAAGTACAAGAGAATATAGACGAAAAAGAAGAACAACAAATTGATTATGCTAGTATATCTCAAAAATTAGATCAATATTTAATAGGAAAGCAATTTAATGGAACAGTTTTAGTAACAGATAAAGAGCATGTTGTATTGAATAAAGGCTATGGATATGCTGACGTTCGAAATAAGATAGAGAACACGCCTCAAACAAAATATCGTATCGGTTCTATTACGAAAACAGTCGTGGCCACATCTATTTTACAGCTACAGGAACAAGGGAAGCTAAATATTCAAGACAATGTAAATAAATATATTCCCTCTTTTCCAGTAGATAAAAATATCACCTTATATCATTTGTTAACACACACATCAGGTTTACCAGAAAGTGGAAAAGGTAAAGTGAATGCGGCTTCCCGTAAAAATTTAGTAAATTGGATTGGAAGTCAAAAATTAGAATTTCCACCAGGATCAGGTTGGAGATATACAGATTATAATTATATGGTGCTTGCTTATATTATAGAAAGTATATCAAAAAAACCTTTAGGAGATTACATAAAAGAAAATATATTTGCTAAAGCAGAAATGCATGAATCTGGTATGGGAAATATGGCTCAGGGAGATCAGCATTTTACTAAAGGATATGTAAAGAAAGAGAATGTACTTGAACCTGCACAAAAATTGTTAATGGATTGGTTATACGGATGCGGTGAGATGTATACGACAGTTGGCGATATGAAGAAGTTAGACGAAGCGATTATAAATGGGAAACTTCTTTCTGAACAAAGTATACAAGCGATGTTTTCACCTTCAGCAGAACGAGAATATGCATTTAGTTTTTATATATATCCGGATTATTTTCATAATCATGGTGTACTATCTGGTTGGAACACTTTCAATAATTTTAATAAAGAAAAAGGAACTTTTGTTATTTTATTTTCAAATGTGAAAAATAGTATGGATGATGAATTTAATAAAGAGTTCCGAAAGACGGTAAGTGATTTATTAGAACAAAGGGGATGAGAAAATGGAACGTAAAAATGTATCAATAGGTTTCATCGGTATTGGTGTAATGGGAAAAAGTATGGTGCGTCATTTAATGCAAGACGGTCATAAAGTATATGTATATAATAGAACGAAAACGAAGACAGATTCTTTAGTACAAGATGGTGCGAATTGGTGTGATACACCGAAAGAGTTAGTGAAGCAAGTTGATGTTGTAATGACTATGGTTGGATATCCACATGATGTAGAAGAAGTGTACTTTGGGATAGATGGAATTTTGGAGAATGCAAATGAAGGCACGATAGCAATTGACTTCACGACATCTACACCAACATTGGCAAAACGTATTAATGAAACAGGTAAAAGTAAGAATGTATATACGTTAGATGCGCCTGTATCTGGAGGAGACGTTGGTGCGAAAGAAGCAAGACTCGCAATTATGGTTGGTGGCGAGAAAGAAATATATGAAAAATGTTTACCGTTATTTGAAAAACTAGGAACAAATATTCAGTTGCAAGGACCAGCTGGAAGTGGACAACATACAAAAATGTGCAATCAAATTGCGATTGCTTCTAATATGATTGGAGTATGTGAAGCTGTTGCTTATGCAAAAAAAGCTGGACTAGACCCAGATAAAGTATTAGAGAGTATTTCAACGGGGGCAGCAGGTAGCTGGTCATTGAGTAATTTAGCTCCTCGAATGTTGAAGGGAGATTTTGAACCAGGGTTTTATGTAAAGCATTTTATGAAAGATATGAAGATTGCTTTAGATGAGGCTGAAAAATTGCAATTACCAGTACCAGGTTTAAGTTTGGCGAAGGAATTGTATGAAGAGTTAATGAAAGATGGGGAAGAGAATAGCGGAACACAAGTGTTATACAAAAAGTACATAAGGGGGTAATTGAGATGGATCTTCAAAAATTTGATGAGATGATTGATGCTGTACAACGAGCAACTTGTATACAAATTAGTGAAAAACAAAAAGAAGCTTTTAAACAAAAATATGATTTTGAACCGAAATTCGAATATGGACGAGATGAGAAAGGGCATTACGTCATTCGAACTTCAAAAAAGATGCTAGAAGAAATGGAATTTTATTTGGCATTGAAATATGATCGTGATGGAGTTGATCTTTATATGCAAGCAGAGATTGACGGTATATGTCACGTATCTGTTAGCTATAATGAAGATGTCCTACATTTACAAGAATTGTTTCAATTTCTAGAAGAAAATAAATAAAAGTCCTCATTTGAGGGCTTTTATTTATTTAGGTATATTTAATTTTTATAATTATAAGCTAGAAGCCCGGCGGCACCGTTCAATTGGGAATGGAATAACTTGCGCGATGTGATTAGGACCAAATTGTTTTGTACGAGCATGGCGTACTATATAAAATGCACACAGAATTGAAACAGGAATAGCACCGAACAAACCAAAAAATAAAGCGCTTACACAAGATGCGACAAAACCTAAAACACCAACTTCTAACTCTTCCATAATAGCTCCTAGAATAACAGGAAGTGCTCCACACGTAACCCCCAGTATAAGTGCGATAAGTAAACTCATGATTATCCCCCTCTGTTTGCGATATTCTTTTCCTTTTTAGTTAATTGTAGTATATCATATACAAAACAGAATTTTCAGAAAAAATTCAAAAAAAGTTCAATAAATGTTCAAAAAGTATTAAGAAATACACTTGAAAACTAGAAGGAGAAGATTGTTTTTGAACGGATGGATTCATACGTTTGAGAAAAATAAAAAATCAGGCTTATTTCATTTTTGAAATAAGCCTGTTCCATAGGAGGATGTATATATGTAGAGTGAATAAAAGGTTGGAAAAGGGGGTCCAAGTCCTTTTATTCAACTAACTACCTTAATAGATTGGAACCCAGCCTTCAGTTGTAACAAAAATACGAATAGCTACAACTTGGCGATCATCTTGCAAGGTAAAATAATGTCTTGCATTTTCAGGAACAGATATGAGATCGCCTGGCTCAAGTTCAACGTCAAAGAACTTCCCATCTTTTCCTTCAATAGCAAAGATGCCATGCCCACTAACAATAAAGCGAACTTCATCATCAGTATGATGGTGTTCTTTTTGGAAATTAATTAACAATTCATCAAGGTTAGGTGTGCTATCAGAAAGTGAAATGACATCATGTGCTTTATAACCTCGGCGCGCTGAAACATCAGCGATTTCTTTTGAAAACACAGCTAATATTTCAGCCTTGTTTTCATCTGTTAACGAATAATTTTCATTTAAATGAGTAGGAAGCTTAGAGATGTTCCATTTCTCATATAAAACGCCTTCCTCTTGTAGAAATTTAGATACTTCCACCTCATTTTCAATGCGAGTATTTATTTCATGAATACGAATTTGCGCCATTAGAAACGCCTCCTTGAATTGATAATAGTTTTATATGAAATTGGAATAAAAACTCGTAAGCCTCTAATCTTTTCTTTGCATCAAAGCTATCTCGTCCCCATACGGTAATACCATGGTTACGGATTAATACTGCTCCCGAGTCACCTTGTATATGCTTTCGGAAGTTTTCTCCAAGCGTTGGGATATGGGCATGGTTTTCAATAATAGGAATGTGAATTGTTGCATCTTCTTCCCAAATATCGAGAGCTTTAATAATTTCTTGATTTTGAAGGGTGACTACATCACCATATAAATTTGTGATGACATTGTTATCAGTTGTATGAACATGAAGTACGCACCCGGCATTCGTATTGTTATAAATATGTGTATGCAAGATTGTTTCTGCTGAAGGACGTAATTCAGTCTCTAATACGGGAACCCCTAGATAATCTACTAATAGAAAATCATCTGGAGTAGTTTTTGTTTTATCTTTACCACTTGCTGTAATGAGAAAAGTAAGTGGTTCATGACTAACCTTTATAGAAATATTACCACTCGTTGCTGGAAACCAATTTCGTGTTGTTAATTCTTTTTTTATCTCGCTTAAGTCATACCATTGACGAAACAGTTGTTTCATAATTTCACCTCCAACAAATGTTTTAATGCAGCTTGAACATCGTGAAATGTTTCAAAAGGTGTATAAGAAATATGATTTTCTTCACACTTTTTAATAAGGAAATCACGAGCGAACACTTTATCCGCTTGTTTCGCAGCTTGTAAATCAGTAATTGAATCTCCAATCACAATATGGAAGTCATTCGTATCACTTAATTTACGGATTAGTGATGATTTACATAATCCGCAATGATTTTGACAATGATGATCACAAGGATGAGGCCACTTAACGGTAATGTATTCACTTGAAAAATCTGTTTCATTACAGTAAATTCGCTCTTTTGGAATGAGTCCTTGTAAGAGTGGATAGACGAAGAAATCCATTCCACCTGATATAACGTAAAAAGAAATATTCTTTTCATTTACAAATTGTATAAATTCATGAAAACCACTACGGATTTCAGCAGTTTCTATTAAAAACTGAATCATATCATCGTGCAGATTAGTAGGTATTAATTGAAATAATTGAGAAACACCTTCTTGAATAGACAGCTCTTGTGATAAAATTCTATTCTTTACTTCTTCGGCTTCTGGTGGTGCGAATTTTTCCATAATGGACATAATGTTATCATTATTTGTAATCGTTCCATCGAAATCACAAAATACTTGAATACTCATAATTTCACCCCATGAGAAGGATTTCCCCATATTTGTAGTGCACTATGCAAATTTATGTCATTTACTTCATGGAGTGGTTTATTTTGCAAAGTAGCATCAATTGCAGTACGGAAAGCTTTACCGCCGCCCTGTGCTCCATTTGGATGTCCGTGTATTCCTCCGCCAGCATTAATAACAACATCTTTACCGAAATCTCGTAGAATAAAGGGAACGAAACCAGGGTGAATACCAGCAGACGGAACAGAAAAACTCTTCTTGAAAAATGCATCGTCTTCAGTTAAATGTTTTGAGATAGCAAGAACTTCCTCTTTTTCTAACGCAACACTTCCGTATGGAGATGGGAATAATGAAAAGTCAGCGCCAGCATAACGTAATAGCTTTCCGAGTAATAATGGAGATGAAATTCCATATAACTTTGATGCTGAGTAAGCACCACTTACAGCAGGGTGTGCCATAATAGGGACTGGGATTTCATCATCTTCTGCAAGTGATTGTAGTACATCTAGTCCGTAAGCAAATACGTTAAATAATAGAATATCAGCCCCAGCTTGCACTGCGCGTTTCGCATTTTCTTTTAAATCAAAAGTTCGTCCTGTTAAATTTACGGTATATAACGTTTTATGTCCGTATGTTTCATATACGGATCGTAAAACTTCTTTTCCAGATACAATGCGTTTCGTAAGAGGTGTTAATGTATTCTCAAATAATATTTCATCATCTTTTACTATATCTACACCACCAATTGCTTGATCGCGTAATTGCGTTTTTAAATACCCAATATTTCGTCCAATCATTCCTTTAAAAATACTCATTAAAAGGGGACGATCATGCACTTGTAAAAGGTTTCGAATACCATCTATGCCGAACTTTGGACCAGGAAAATGTTTTTTTAACTCGTCTGAAAAAGTTAAGTCAATTAATTTCACTTCGCCATCAAGTGATAGTTTTCCGAATGTAGTTGTTAAAATTGCTGGTAAGTCTGGACTGAAGTTTAATAACGGATATTCGATTTTAATAATCCCGCGTTTTACTTTTTTACGTAAATACGAATTGGTATGTTCTTGTTCAGCTAATTCCTCAACATGGATGACGTTACCTTTATGCTGTTTTAGTTGCTCTTGCAATAAGTGTGGCAAATGAGTCCAAGAGCCAATTGTTAAACCGAGTGCAATTTGCTCGGCCTTTTTTTCTAAGTTATGTGAATCATCATGGATTAAATACGTCGCTATAATTCCGCTCATTGTTATACCCTCCTAGTTAAATAAAAAAACCTCTCAGCTAAGGAGAGGTTTTTTTACAACCAGCTCCTTATCTGTCAGCGTAATGCTGCGAGAATTAGCACCGTGTCTACAATTATGTAGATCGGTTGCCGGGCTTCGTCGGGCTCGTCCCTCCACCTGCTCTTGATAAGAAGTATTTAGAAATGTTTAAATTTTTAAGATAACTGAATTTTGTCAGATATTTTTCATGTTGTCAATTATTTTTTGAAAAAATTTAATTTATCAATTCGATTAATGGCTTCTCGTAATCTATCTTCTGTATGCAAGAGACCAACGCGGACATAGCCTTCGCCGTGCTCACCAAATCCAACACCAGGAGCAACTGCAACGTGTGCTTTTTCTAGTAAAATATCAGAGAATTGCTCAGATGTATATCCTTCTGGTACAGGAAGCCATGCAAAGAATGATCCTGTTGGAATGTCTACATTCCAACCAATTGAGTGACAAGCTGAAATAAGAGCATTTCTGCGAGATTCGTAACTATTTACAAGATCTACGACGCAAGATTGTGAACTTAAAAGTGCTTCACGGGCAGCATCTTGAACTGCACCAAAAATACTAACATACATATGATCTTGTAATAAGTTAATTGTTTCAATGACACTTTCATTCCCTACGGCAAAAGCAATACGCCATCCAGCCATATTGAAAGTTTTCGATAAAGTGTAAATTTCAATTCCTGTATCTTTGGCACCGTCTGCTTGTAAGAAACTAACGGGCTTTTGACCATCAAACCCAATAGCACCGTAAGCAAAATCGTGAACAACTAATATATTATGTTTATTTGCAAAATGAATGGTCTCATCAAAGAAATCTTTTGATGCAGTAGCACCGGTAGGATTATTTGGATAGTTTAAAAACATTAATTTCGCACGCTCGGCAATAGAGTTATCAATTTTTGTATAATCTGGTAAAAAATTATTTTCTGCAATAAGCGGCATTGTTTCAAATTGTGCTTTTGCTAAAGCAACTCCTGATAAATAATCTGGATAGCCTGGATCTGGAACAAGAATAGTATCACCAGGGTTTGTAAAACAAACTGGTAACTCTACTAATCCAGCCTTTCCGCCAAACAAAATAGCAACTTCTGTTTTTGGATTTACTACTACATCATATTCACGTTGATAGAATGTTGCCACGGCTTCTTTTAAGCTTTCGTGTCCGCGAAATGGCGGATATTTATGATGAACGGTCTTTTCAGCAGCATTTTGTAAAGCTTTTACGATATGCTGCGGTGTTGGTTGATCTGGATTACCTTGACCTAGATTAATAACATCGTGACCAGCTGCAACGACTTTGTTAACTTTTGCAACAAGTGAAGCGAAAAATTGTGTTGGCAATGATGTTACTATCTCAGAAGGTTGAAATAATTTCATACTTTCCACCTCTTTTGAAAGTTGTTACAATTCTAGTGACAAATGATATAATCTTTCCAGTATTTTGTAAAGAAAAAATTATGAATGGGGCTGACAAAATGAAAGTCGCATGTATTCAAATGGATATTGTCTTTGGAGATGTAGAAAAAAATATTGAGAACGCTAAAAGTAAAATAAGCGAAGCGATGAAGGAAAGACCAGATGTTATCGTCTTACCAGAACTATGGACAACAGGATATGATTTAACAAGACTTTCTGAAATTGCAGATAGGGATGGATTGCAAACGAAAGAAAAGCTGAAAGAATGGTCGAAGCAATATGGTGTACATATTGTCGGTGGGTCTATAGCGAAGCAAGCAGAGCAAGGTGTTACAAATACAATGTATGTAGTAAACAAGGAAGGAGAACTAGTCAATGAATATAGTAAAGTTCATTTATTTCAGCTTATGGATGAACATAAATATTTAATCGCTGGAAATAGTACAGGTGAATTTAAGCTAGATGATGTTGAGTGCGCCGGCACAATTTGTTATGACATTCGTTTCCCAGAGTGGATGCGTGTTCATACTGCTAAAGGTGCAAAGGTTTTATTTGTTGTAGCAGAATGGCCATTAGTTCGTTTAGCACATTGGCGTTTGTTATTGCAAGCAAGAGCAGTCGAAAATCAGTGTTATGTTGTTGCATGTAATAGGGCAGGAAAGGATCCGAATAATGAGTTTGCCGGTCATTCTTTAATTGTCGATCCTTGGGGCGAAGTTGTTGTGGAAGCGAATGAAGAAGAATCAATTTTATTTGGAGAGCTTACATTCGAGAAAATTAAAGAAGTACGCAAAGGAATTCCGGTTTTTGCAGATCGTCGTCCAGAATTATACAAATAAAATGTTGACAAGTGATTTTTATTCTTGGTATAGTCTTCAACATAAAGTTAAAAATTCAAAAAATTATACAACTCTTATCAAGAGCAGGTGGAGGGATTTGGCCCGATGAAGCCCAGCAACCGACCGTAATACCATTGTGAAATGGGGCGTTTATTTACGCCAAAAGGCACGGTGCTAATTCCAGCAGAAAGTTTACTTTCTGGCAGATAAGAGGGGAGAAGATAAACTTCAAACCTCTTTCTTAGTGGAAAGAGGTTTTTCTGTGTTAGAAAAACCTCTGAATTTAAAAGGGGGAGAAGACGATGGGATATTATTCATTAACTGAAACAACAGCTATACAATATGCAAAAGAACACGGTTATTTTGAAAAGAAAGCAAATGTAGTTTGTCATGAAATTGGAGATGGAAATTTAAATTACGTGTTCAAATTAGATGATGGAGAGAAGTCTATTATATTAAAACAAGCATTGCCATATGCGAAAGTAGTTGGTGAGAGCTGGCCATTGTCTATAAAAAGAGCAACGATTGAAAGCAAGGCACTGCAAATCTTTGCGAAGTATGTACCAGATTATGTTCCGGTAGTGTACAGTCATGATGAAGAGTTAGCGGTAACAGTCATAGAAGACTTATCAAGGTTAACAATTACAAGAAGGGGATTGATAGGCGGAGAAGAGTACCCACTTTTATCTCAGCATATCGGTCGTTTTCTAGCACATGTTTTATTTTACACCTCAGATTTCGGTTTGCAGTCAGAAGAGAAAAGGGTACTAGAAGGTACATTTGTAAACCCAGACCTTTGTAAGATTACAGAAGATTTAGTGTTTACAGATCCGTTCGGTCATTACGATACGAATGATTATGAGCCGGAGTTACAACTAGCGGTTGATGAATTGTGGAGTGACAAAACTTTAAAGTTAAAAGTCGCGCAATATAAATATAAATTTTTAACGAGAAAAGAAGCGCTTATTCACGGTGATTTACATACTGGTAGTATTTTTTCATCACCTTCTGAAACGAAAGTGATTGATCCGGAATTTGCAACATATGGCCCATTTGGATTTGATCTTGGTCAATTTATTGCAAATCTATTATTAAATGCTCTATCTAGAGAAGAAGAACAGAGAAATTTGCTATTTTTCCATATAGAGAAGACGTGGAGTTATTTTGTAGAAACTTTTACGAGGTTATGGATTGGAGAAGGTGTAGAGGCATATACGAAAGAAAAGCAATGGCTACCAATTATTTTGCAAAATATTTTTACGGATGCTGTCGGATTTGCCGGATGTGAGCTTATCCGTAGAACAATTGGCTTAGCACATGTAGCTGATTTAGATGAAATAGCAAATAAAGAAGCGAGAATTCAAGCTAAGAAACAAGCGCTATCCTTAGGTAAAGAACTAATAAAATATGAATCTAAGAGTGCTGATATTCAACTGTTCCGAACATTATTTCAACAGACGGTTTCTGGAGGGATAAAAGCATGAGTACAATTGTTACTATTCCGAGGTCTGTCAGTTGGAAAGGGGATGCTATTGCAGTATTAAATCAAACAAAGTTGCCGCATAGCACAGAATATAAAACATTAACGACGATTGAAGAGGTATGGAAGAGTATTGTCATGTTAGAAGTGCGAGGAGCACCTGCAATTGGAATTGTAGCTGCATTTGGCTTGGCGCTTGCATCCAAAAAATATAACACTGTACATATGGAAGAATTTCAAAAGAAGTTTAATAGAGATTGTAATTATTTAGGAACATCACGTCCGACAGCAGTCAATTTATTTTGGGCAATCGATCGTATGAGAGAATCTATTCAAGATATTACTACAATAAAAGAAGCACAAAAAATATTAGAAGAAGAAGCGCTTCTCATTCAGCAAGAAGATGAAGCGGTATGCCGGAGTATTGGAGAACATGCATTAACATGCTTTAAAGACGGGAATAATATTTTAACAATTTGTAACGCTGGCAGTATTGCAACTGCTAGATATGGTACTGCATTAGCACCGTTTTATATTGGGAAAGAAAAAGGTGTACATTTACATGCGTATGCGTGTGAAACGAGACCTGTTTTACAAGGCGGACGTTTAACGACCTGGGAATTAAAACAGGCAGATATTGATGTAACACTTATTACAGATAATACGGCAGCGCATGCTATTCAAACGAAAGAAATAAACGCGATTATTGTAGGGGCGGACCGAATTGTTGCAAATGGAGATACAGCAAATAAAATCGGAACAATGAATTTAGCGATATTAGCAAAGTATTTCGATATCCCGTTCTACGTTGCAGCTCCGTTATCTACGTTTGATATTACGAAACAAACAGGTGCAGAAATTGTTATTGAAGAAAGAGATGAAACAGAAGTTACGAAAATTTTTGGGAAACAAGTGGCGCCAATTGGAACTGATGTTTATAATCCTGCATTTGACGTAACACCTAATGAATTAATTACAGGTATTATTACTGAAAAAGGAATTATACGTGGGGATTATAAGCGAGAAATTGCATCATTGTTTGAAAAAACAAGCTAATACATAATAGCTTGTTTTTTTATGCCTAAATATGTTCTTTTCTCTTATTTATATAATGAAAGGAGGCGAAAAAGATGGAAGAGTGGATCAAAATGATAGGTAATGTAGGGTTTCCCATTGTTGTAACATTATATCTACTCCATCGAATTGAAAGTAAATTAGATGGGGTAATTGTTGCAATAGAAAAGTTGCCGCGGCAATTACTACAGTATGACGATCCTCGGGATAAAAAATAAGGTTTGCTCTTCGTGAGCAAACCTTATTTTTTATCCCGCATTAATGGGCAGTAAGACCCCACCTTAAACTTCAGTGAAAGCAAAGAAGTTAGGTGGGGGATAAAGAAAACCCCCACTCAATAAAGTTTCACTTTATTGAGCAGTATAACCACCATCGATAACGACAGCTTGTCCAGTTATCCCTTTAGCTTTTTCACTTGCTAAAAACATAGCATAATCCGCGATTTCTTGTACTTGTAATAAGCGTTTTTGTGGTACAAGTGGATAAATGACATCTTCTAAAACATTTTCAAGTGGTACATTTCGTGTAGTAGCTAAATCTTGTAGTTGATTACGCACAAGAGGGGTATCGACGTAACCAGGACAAAGAGCATTTACAGTAATACCGTGAGTAGCGCCTTCTAAAGCGGCAACTTTTGTTAATCCAATTACGCCATGTTTCGCGCTATTGTAGGCAGCTTTTCCAGCGAATCCAACGAGGCCATTAATGGAAGCTACATTAATAATACGACCATATTTTTGCTTTTTCATAATTGGGAAAGCATGCTTAATTGCGATAAAAGGGGCGATTTGCATAATTTTAATAAGTAGTTCGAACTTTTCGGTTGGAAAATCTTCAATTGGTGACACGTGTTGCATTCCTGCGTTGTTAATTAATATATCTAATGAACCGAAATGATTAATTGTTTGAGAAATTGCAGCTGTAACTTCTTCTTCAGATGTAACATCACATTTTAAACCGATAGCTTGATAGCCTTCTTTTTGTAATTGGTTAGCAGCTTCTATTGCACGTTCTTCAAGACGATCGGTAATAACAACTTTTGCACCTTCTTTTGCAAAAGCGTTTCCCATTTCATAACCAATACCACTTGCAGCACCTGTTAAAAAAACAACTCGATTCGTAACCATGGTGAAAAACATCCTTTCGTAATAAAGTTCTCATATTGCTCTATTTAGAGAGTGGATAATAAAAATCCTGCAAAGATTTGGAAAAATATCGCTAGCTATCTTGCTTTACAAAATAGTCCTTGCTATACTATTTTGTAAAGCAAGATACTTACGCTTGTCTATCTTGTAAAACAAGATAGTGGGAGGATTTGAGTTATGTCGACAAGTCAAATGCTGAAAGGGATTTTAGAAGGATGCTTACTTGCTATTATTTCTGAAGGTGAAATATACGGTTATGAAATGAGTGAAAAGCTAGCGAAGTATGGCTTTACCATGGCAAGTGAAGGAAGTATTTATCCGTTATTAATACGAATGCAAAAGGAAGGATTAATAACAAGTGTAATGAAGGAATCTCCATCTGGACCAAAGCGAAAATACTATACATTAACAGAAAAAGGCGAGGAAGCACTTAATGAATTTATGGATCGCTGGGAAGCGATGCAAAGTAGTGTAGAGCGTCTACTTGAGGGGAAGGGGAGAAAAAAATAATGCTATCCAGTGAAGCACGAAAGTTTTTATTAGATATGAGATTATTTTTAGCGGCAAAGAGTGTGAAAGAAAGTGACATCGAAAGCTTTATCGAAGACGCAGAACTTCATTTAATAGAAGGTGAGAGTGATGGGAAAAGCGTAGAAGAAATTTTCGGAAGCTCACCGAAAGAATATGCAAATGAACTTGTAAAAGTAATGGAAAGGGATAGACAGGAAACGTGGAAGCAAATTGGATTTACGGTAATGAATATCGTGTCGTTTTGGATTATTGCTTCCATCTTAATAGTGAATAACGGAGTTTTACAAATTTCACTTATTCAGTGCATTGGCTATAGTTTTACATTGATCGTAGCTGTAATGGGTCCTAATTTTCTACTTCGGAAAATGACCTTCGTAACAAGATTTACAAAAACATGGTTTTCTATGTGGTCTTTAGTCATGATTGCGCCAATGTTTTTAATAGGAGCTGTTAGTATATTAGATGTGATATATCCTACAAAAATGCTCACATTCACCGAAATGCAAAGTTATATATTAGCTGGAGGTATTTTTATTATCACAGTAGCGATAAATATGTATGTTGAAGGATGGTTTAAAAACTTATATTTAATTATTCCACTTTCTATTATGTTAGTGTTTAAAACATTTACATCTGAAGATCTCGTGCCAATGTTATTTCAAATTATATGTTTATATGGAAGTTTATTTATTTTAATTTTCCTTGAAATTATGATGAAGACGAATAGAAGAGAAACTGTTTAATAAGGGAGGGATTATTATGAAGATTTCTAAAGAAGGGAAAAAGTTTTTAATTGATACGAAAGTGTATTTAATAACAAAGGGAATGAAAGAAGAAGATGTGGATGCCTTTATAGAAGATGCAGAGCTTCATTTAATAGAAGGAGAGCAAGAAGGAAAGACGGTAAGTGATATATTTGGTGATTCACCAAAAGAGTATGCGGAAGAATTAGCGAAAGAGATGGAGAAGGATAAAGGCGGGAGTATAAAGACTATTTTAGGAATGATAATTGGGATAGGTGGATATTGGTTACTTACAAATATTTTATTTGAAAGTCCGAATCATGAATTTACATTAACGAATGTACAATTGATTGGGTACCCAATTGTTTTAATGATTACTATTGTGGGTATTATCTTTGCTTTTAAGATGTCATCATTTAAGAGTAAAATAAAAGAATTTAGCATTATTTATGTAGCAGCATTGCTACCAATTTTATTACTAGTATTATTAATGTTTATGAATAAATGGTATGGGACACCTGTATTACAATTAACTACTATGCAAAGTTATATACTAGCGGGAATGGTTTTATTAGTGCTGTTAATAGGTGAAGCGTATATACTTGGATGGATTGGAATACTAGCTGTTATCGTACCACTATTCATTATGTTTGTATTTAAAGAATTAGGGAAGAACAACTCATATTGGGGAATGCTAGAGCCTTTATTTCTGTACGGAAGTATATATGTATTAATGAGATGGTCTTTGAAAAATGAGGAGAAAAAAACTGTAAGCTAGCTTTATATTAATAGTGCACGAACTGAATCTTTTATTAAGGGGGGAACAAATATGCAAAGTATATTTCTAGGTATATTGTCTATTATATTTTAGGTTTAACGATTTTGGGGCTATATACTACCTTTTCGAAAAAGGTACATGATGACTATTTCAATACTTTATTAGATGACACATCGGGTTATGTTTTGTTCTTCGGTTTAATAGGAAAGTGGCTGCTTTGGATATGCAAAAAATTATTTCCAAAGAAATATTATATAGGGATTTTTAGAGGTGTTACGTTTATGGTTAGTTACCTATTTTTATTTCTAGCAGCCGGGATTTGGTTTGTGGATTGGAATAAGTTGTTTTAAACAGTAACAAGGTCGTTACTGTTTTTTTCTTTGTAATAAAGAGCTTTGTAAAGAGAGTGCTTTTTGTTCGTTTGTTATTAGGGACTGAATATGAACATTTTCTGGGCGCGGGACTATCGGATACATAAGGTTTGTTGGAGAGGGGTGGTGCTCCGAACCAGTTGGGGAATGAGGATCTGCGTGAGTAAGTTTTCCGTGAACACGTCTTGTAAATAAAATATGACCAATTTCATGAGCGAGCGTATATATGTTTTTTATGGGAGCAGCTGAATTTGTTAAAACGATATAACCAGTAAGTTGCTGCTGTTTTGCTAAAGAGTAAGCACAGGCAATTACTGCTGTTTCTTTGAAATAATCACTGCCAATATAACAAATATAAAGGTCGCATGCAGGAGCTTCATTTACACATGTTTGGAAAAAGGATGCTAATTTTTCCTGACTTTGAATAGAATCTTTATAACTAATTTCACGGTCAGAAAAACGGAAAATTTCATTTAAAACAATTACTTCTTGAATTTGAAATGTAATGGGGTGCCAAATTGACTCTGCAACTGCTAAATCTTTTGCAATACGGTCATCAGAAATATCAGCGCCTGGAGTAATGCAAATACATATATTGACGTATGGATCCATAAGGAACACCTCAACTGAAGAAATTCTTCCTATAATATATGTGGAAAAAAGGTACTATGTATGGATAAACGCCTTGTTTATTACGCGAATATGTAGATTAGAAGTCAAAAAAATTTCATAGTTCTATAACGTAGTGTGATCGTCTTTTTGATATAGTAAAGGAAAGGGGGAGAATATATGTATACATTAAAAATCGTTTCAGACAGAGAAGCTCTTTATCAATTTGCAAGTTATGTAAGAGTTGTGCAAGGGGTGGAAGATGTATATGTAGAGGTGGGAGAACCTTTATATGAACATCCATTAATGAAGTTTTATGTACATATTAAGCTGGAGGAAACATATGAGCAACATAAAGCGTTACAAGAAATAGCAAGATTAGTAGAATTAGGTCGTTTTACATATGTCCATTATCGTAATGATGAAATAGAAGAAGCTTTTGAAGCTGTAAAATATGAAAGTTTTAAGAAATAAAGGTGAAAAAAGGAGGCGAAAGCTTCTTTTTTTCTTTAAAATTACATCAACAAAAGGAGAAAAATTTTGTTATGATAAGGGAGGGTGAGGAAAGGAGAGTTTACATATTGGGGTATATTGAAGAGTTACGCAAAGTCGTTGGTACAAGGCCGCTTATTCTAGTAGGGTCAGCAGTTATTATCTTAAATGATAATCAAGAAGTATTGCTTCAATATCGTTCAGATACATATGATTGGGGTGTACCTGGTGGCGCGATGGAGCTAGGAGAAACGACAGAAGAAACTGCTCGCAGAGAACTATTTGAAGAGACGGGACTCAATGCGAAAATTATGCAATTTATCGGGGTTCTTTCGGGAAAAGAAGTGTACTTCCAATATCCAAATGGAGATGAAATTTTTAATGTCATTCATCTGTATCAGGGGCATCATGTGAGTGGGGAAGTTAAACTTGATCATGAAGGATTACAGCTTCAATATTTTCCGGTAGATAAGTTACCGAATTTGAATAAAACAACAGAGAAGATTTTACAAAAATTCCTATACGCATTAACAGAATAGAAGGTTAATTCCTTCTATTTTTATTATATTAAATATTTTGATTTTTTAGTATGTTTATAGTATGATAGTTGTAGACATACATCTTATGGAATTTCACCTAAAAACTGACTAGGGTACATAAGAGAGGGGCAAGTGCAAAATGCATAATGTTGTTATTACAGCTGCAGTTCGTTCGCCAATTGGAACTTTTGGAGGAGCGCTAAAAAATGTAACGCCAGTAGAATTAGCTGTTCCTGTACTTCAGGAAGCTGTAAAACGCGGCGGGGTAGAACCACACGAAGTTGATGAAGTGATTTTAGGTCATTGCATTCAAAGAACTGATGAAGCAAATACGGCGAGAACGGCTGCATTAGCGGCAGGATTTCCTGACACAGTTACGGGTTATACAATCCAACGCCAATGTTCTTCAGGTATGCAAGCAATTATGTCAGCTGCAATGCAAATTCAATTAGGTGTAAGTGATGTTGTGGTTGCAGGTGGAGTAGAAGCAATGAGTTCAAGCCCTTATGCATTAAAACAGCACCGCTGGGGACAACGTCTACAGCACGGAGAAATTCGTGATACAGTGTGGGAAGTGTTAGAAGATCCAATCCATCATATTATGATGGGGGAAACAGCGGAAAACTTAGTTGACCAATATGAAATTACAAGAGAGGAACAAGATGAAGTTGCACTTCGTAGTCATACATTGGCACTAAATGCAATCGAGTCTGGATACTTTGACGATCAAATTGTTCCTATTACGATAAAAGAACGTAGAAAAGAAGTAGTATTTTCGAAGGATGAACATCCACGTGCAGATATTACAGCGGAAAAATTAGCAGGATTAAAACCAGCTTTCCGTAAAGATGGATCTGTAACGGCAGGGAATGCATCTGGCCTTAATGATGGAAGTGCTGTTCTTGTATTAATGAGCGAAGAAAAAGCGAAAGAAAAAGGCTTACAACCGTTAGCTAGAATTGTTGGATATTCAGTAGCTGGAGTAGATCCGAAAATTATGGGTATTGGACCAGCACCAGCGATTCGAAAAGGATTAGAAAAAGTAGATTGGTCATTAGAAGATGCTGATTTACTTGAAATTAATGAAGCTTTCGCGGCTCAATATTTAGCTGTAGAGAAAGAATTAGGTTTAGACCGTGAAAAAGTGAATGTAAACGGTAGTGGTGTAGGACTTGGGCACCCAATCGGTTGTACGGGAGCTCGTATTACGGTAAGTTTAATTCATGAATTAAAACGACGTGGCTTGGAAAAAGGAATTGCTTCTCTATGCGTCGGTGGCGGTATTGGGGTAGCATTATTTATAGAAGCACTATAAAAAAGAAGCAGCTATTGCTGCTTCTTTTTTTACGATTCAAATAAATGATGGAATAATCGATCGCGATTTTCAAAGAAAAGTTTCGTCGTTTGGTAATGCTCGGTTTCTTCTAATGTGGATTCGTGAATTCCTTCTTGTGTTAAAGAATAAATAGTGGATTCAGGATAAGCCATTAAAATAGGAGAGTGAGTTGCGATAACAAATTGTGAACCTTGTTCCGCTAGTTCGTGCATTCGAATGAGCATGGAAAGTTGTCTCATTGGTGATAGAGCGGCCTCAGGCTCATCTAAAATGTATAAACCTTGTCCTGAAAAACGATTCATAAATAAGGAGAAAAATGATTCACCATGGGATTGCTCATGAAGTGAAACACCTCCATAAGATTTTATAGCATCTATTTCATCAATATAAGAAGCAACGTTATAAAATGATTCAGCGCGAAGAAAGAAACCGTCGTTTGGTGTATTGAAACTTTTGGAAATTCGAAGGTATTCATGTAAAGTTGAATGTGAATCGTTTGTGCTAAAGCGGAAGTTTTTCGTTCCACCTTCTGCATTAAATCCTAAAGCAATTGCAATTGCTTCGAGTAATGTTGATTTACCCGTTCCGTTTTCTCCAATAATGAATGTTACATTTGGATGAAAAGCTAATGATTGTAATGTTCGGATAGCGGGTAAACAGTAAGGATATGCGGAAAAACTAGGGATATTTTCTTTTTTTAATGTGACATTTTTTAAAAAGGGTACGTCAATCAATATATAAACCTCAATTCATAACGGATTTTGATTCTAAAAAAGAAGCAAATACAAGGGTAAGACAACTTGCGAATAAAATTGTATATTGAAGTGCGCCAAAACCGAGACCTTCCCAGCCCCAAGACATTCTCTTCCATATAAATATGAAAAGAACACTCATAAAGCCAACGAGAGCAGGAAGGTATTTTATAATTTTTAAGTGCTTCCACAGAAAAAAGCCGATGTATGTAAATACAAAGAAGATAAGCAGAATGAGAAAAAAGGCAAGTGTTAATGACACGTGAACTCCTCCTTATTTTCTGAATATTTCATGTGGATTATAACATGTAAACTATCATATTCCAATGTGAAAATAAATATTGCATGAAGATCAATTCTCTCGTTATGATAGATGGTATTCTATTGAAAATATGAAAAGGAGTCAACGTATGCCGTTTACATTCGCACATCCAGCAGCAGTTCTTCCTTTTGTGAAAAAGCAGTCCAAATATATTTCAGTAACGGCTCTTATATTAGGGAGTATGGCGCCTGATTTTGAATATTTTTTACACTTTAGACCGTATGGTGTTATTGGCCATACATGGCTTGGGTTTTTATATTTAAATTTACCGCTCGTATTTCTGTTAGCATACATATATCATTACATTTTAAAAAAGCCGTTTATAACACATTTACCTAAACCATTTGCTGGCTATTATACATATGCAGTAGATAAGAGGTGGGGGCTTCATACATGGAAGGATTTCTTTGTATTTTGCTATTCTGCTTTATTTGGTATGCTAACGCATGTCGTTTGGGATGCGTTTACTCATAATACAGGCTATTTCGTTAGGGTAATACCATTTTTACAAAGAGAATTATATAGTATTCCAGTGTATAAATATATGCAACACGGTAGTACATGTGTTGGTTTATTATTACTATTATACGCACTATGGAAGTGTAGAGATGAAACAGGGAAAGATATTATGATAGCTGCAGAAAAAAGGAAGTATTGGGTTTCGGCAATCATTGTGACAGCTCTTATATGTATCGTTCACGCGTTCGTAAATCCCTATTTTCATATTTTCCAAATAGGAGGTATAATAGTATCTGGACTGACAAGTTCGTTTTGTGGACTTCTCATTGTTTCTATAGTTTACAAGGCTAGGGACTAATTTATATTAATGAATGATAGTGTTAGGAGAAATTATATGATGAAAGCATGGAAAAGTATTTTTGTTTTATGTAGTTTTCTTCTTATGTTAAGTGGTTGCTTCCATCAAGAAGAAAAGAAAGTTGAACCGAAGAAGAAAGAATCTATTCCTGAAACAAAAGAATATGGCGGGCGTGAGCTGAAAAAAGTAGGACAAAAAGTGAAAGAAACAGGGTGGGGTACTTTTAAGTTAGAACAGATTCAATCTGTGAATCAAACATTTGAAGCAGCACCAATGAAAATTCATGTACAAGAGGTGAAAGTAATCTCTTTATCACAGATGAGTGAAAAGGCAAAAAATACATTAAAAATATATACGGCATTAACTCCTGAAGAAGTAAAGCGTAGATTAGGAGATAAAGTAAGTCAAGAGGATGCAGAATTATATGCATCGCTAAGTGGAACAGAGATTAGTGATACGATTCGTTACGTTGAAATTACATATAAGGTGGAAAATAGCGGGAATAAAAATATGCAATTTTTCTCTATGAATGATGTTGCGATTAACGATAAGCAACATTTTAAAGTAGCGACTCAAAACTTTTTATATGATGAGGACACGCTAGTTGGTACAAAAAATGTATCAAGAGAAGACTATAAGCCTGGTGAAACAAGAGATGGTATTATCGGTTTAATACTTGATGATGGAAAAGAGAAGGTAAAGGATATTAAGTTTACAACAGATAACGTAGTGGCAGGAGATACAGAAACGCAAGATGTTGTAAAAGAGCCACAAACTTTTACTATCTCACTTTCTGAGTAAGATGTTTTTAAAAACATGTAAGAAAAAACAGTCAGCACTTAAAATATTATGCTGACTGTTTTTTCTGTTCTTTTATGTATGAATCTACATTTTGAAAAGGTACCTTAATTTTAAACGCATCTTTTTGTTCATTAAATTGCTTTTCATTATAGGGACCGAAACGTTTATTATGCTTTACGTCAATAATCCAATAATGTTCACTTTTTTTATTTGCAATTGCTGCGTCAGGGTTATTCGGATCCGACTTATCCTCAGTTTGTTTTGCAATAATGTATTTATCATCCCAACCAATGTCTGTAATTTTTGCAGGGATGTATTGTGTGGCATATACAGCATCTTGCGTGGGGAAAAGTTCAAATGCATTCCCAGAAGTACGTATGAGTTCGTATTCATCGTTAATCGTATAAGCTATATGATTTGTATTTCCTGCACAACCGGTTAATAGGAAGGTGATAAATAGGATTATCCATTTTTTCAATATGGGAACCTCCTTTACAATGCTGTTGTAACACATTGTACAAGAAAAGTAAGAGAAACGCTAGTTTACAATGTTTTTTAGAAGTGGTACGATGAGACGGGTAAAGAAGGATATGAAGGAGTCGACATAAAATGAAGTTAAAGATGCATCGTCCAGCGCTTGTAATGAATCGCATAGGTGCTTCCCTAATTGATATGTTTTTAATCTCGGTTATGTATGGTGCAGTAGTAGCTGTTATGACCGGAAATTATAGTGCTATTTTTAATCGCTTTAATATTAGTTTTGGTGATTATAGATATGATCTTGCAGTAGTTTTTATATTAATGGCGATATATTTTATTTTGGTACCCTTTATTTGGAACGGTGTTACACTTGGTAAAAAGATAACGAGAATAAAATTAATTTCATTGAAGAGTGAAAAGTTAACATTGCAAACATTAATTATAAGATTTTTTGTATTGTTATTACCGAACATATTACTACTTGGAATTCCGATATTATGTAACGTATATATGATGTTATTCCGCAAAGATAATTGTGGTTTTCAGGATTTAATTACAAAAACGAAAGTGATAAGTCTTGTATAATACACAGAGCCCTTTTTATTTCTAAATAAAAAGGGCTTTTTTATCCCGCTATTTGCGTAGCCCGATTGGCAGGGGCTACTAGTCAGTGTGAGGATGGCCCTCCTCACGGATGAAAGTTTCACCAATATATTTTGAGAGTGATAAACTAAGTAAAAAGTAAGCTACATCATTTTAATTTCAATAGATTGAAAATTAAGAAAATGTTATAATGATTAAAATAATATCTTTATATAATAAGGGGGAAATTGAAATGACTGGAGGTAGCGTAATCTTTTGGGGGATTTTAATTTTCATCGGTTTAGTTTTCGATCAGCGTAATAGTAAGAAAAAAGAAGGAGTAAAAAAGTAATCGCTTACAAATAAAAGAGCAACTTTTCTTGCTTGCAGACTAATCTCATAAAGCAGTATACTGAATGCGGTAAGACTTAAAGAAGGGGTAATGAAAATGAAGCTTGCAGGAAAAGTTGCTATCGTAACTGGTGGTGGCATCGGTATTGGACGTAATACAGCTCTTTTGTTGGCTAAACAAGGCGCAAAAGTGATTGTGACGGACATTGATCAAGAAAGTGGACAAGCAACAGTGGAGGAAATTACGAATCTAGGCGGAGAAGCCCTTTTTGTATCCTATGATATGGAAAAACAAGGAGATTGGCAACGCGTAATCAGTATTGCTTTGAATGCATTCAGTCGCATTGATATGCTTTTTCAAAATGCTGGTTTATATAAAATAGATTCTATTTTTTCTCGCCAACAAGAGAACGATTCCAATGTACTTTGTATTAATGACGTTTGGATAGAGATAAAACAATTAACGTCATCTTTTATGAAACAGCAAGAAGAAGTGGTGCTGAGTGACTTACCGATTTTCGGTATTATTGGCACGAAAGGACAATCATTTCATACAGTAGAAGCCCTCGTATAATAATGAAAACCGCCCTCGATATATGTGGACGGTTTTTTTGTATGTTATATAGAAAAATATTTTTTAACGAATACGTTGTTCAGTTTGACTATCAAAGAAATGCGCTTTATTCATATCAAACGCTAGTTTAATTTGATCTCCAGGTGAAAATGTATGTCTTGCATCAACACGTGCTGCAAAATCTTGACTTCCAAGTTTCATATATAAAATGGATTCAGCACCTAACAACTCAGCAACTTCGATTTTTGTTGTGAAATTAGTAGATTGTGAAGCTTCTAAGAATAATAGTTCATCATGAATGTCCTCAGGACGAATACCTAAAACAATTTCCTTATTTACATAGCCTTGTTCACGTAGCATCTTCATTTTTCCTTCAGATACTTTGATTTTTATTACATTATCTATAACGAAATCGGTTTCAGTTAATTTACCACGGAAGAAATTCATTGCTGGAGAACCGATAAATCCACCAACGAAAATGTTTTCAGGTGTTTCATATACTTCTTTTGGAGTGCCGATTTGTTGAATCTTTCCGTCTTTCATAACAACGAGACGTGAAGCCATTGTCATTGCCTCTGTTTGATCATGTGTTACATAAATTGTTGTCGTTCCAAGGCGGTGGTGTAATTTAGAAATTTCTGAGCGCATTGCAACACGTAATTTAGCGTCTAAGTTGGATAAAGGTTCGTCCATTAAGAAAACTTTCGCGTCTCGAACGATTGCTCTACCTAACGCGACACGTTGACGTTGTCCACCAGATAACGCTTTCGGTTTTCTATCTAAATATTGTTCCAGTCCTAAAATTTTTGCTGCATCTTTCACACGACGATCGATTTCATCTTTTGGTATTTTTCTAAGTTTTAATCCAAATGCCATATTATCATACACACTCATATGTGGATATAAAGCATAGTTTTGGAAGACCATTGCGATATCGCGATCTTTTGGAGGGACATCATTCATTAGCTTACCATCAATTGAAAACTCTCCTTTTGAAATATCTTCAAGTCCAGCCACCATTCGTAATGTTGTAGATTTTCCGCATCCAGAAGGACCGACAAAGACGATAAACTCTTTATCTTGAATGTGTAAATTAAAATCGGTTACAGCTGTTACGTTATTATCATATATTTTATAAATGTTTTCTAATTTCAATTCTGCCATGGTATTGCCCCCTAGAAAAATTATGCAAACGTTTTCTTTGAGTTCATTATAAACTAATAGATTCAAAAAATAAACAAAAATATAAAACGTTTTCATTTATTAGAGGAATATTAGTAATTTTCGTATGTTTTCTTAGAAAAATAAGAACAAAAGTTGTAAGCGCTATTTTAAATTAAGATAGAATCTGTTATCATTCATTAATGAAAACGTTTGCGCCTTAAAAAAGAGAAAATCGAATTATTAATGAAATGGGGTAGCATAATGGAAAAACAGTGGTGGAAAGAAAGTATAGTATATCAAATTTATCCTCGTAGCTTTATGGATAGTAACGGTGATGGTATTGGGGATCTTCGTGGTATTATTTCAAGGCTAGACTACTTAAAAGAATTAGGGATTAATGTCATTTGGTTATCCCCAGTCTATGAATCTCCAAATGATGATAATGGTTATGATATAAGTGATTATTGTAAAATTATGAACGAGTTCGGAACAATGGAAGATTGGGACGAGCTATTACATGAAATGCATGAACGTAATATGAAACTTATGATGGACTTAGTTGTTAATCATACTTCTGATGAACATAATTGGTTTATTGAATCACGTAAATCAAAAGATAATACATATAGAGATTACTATATATGGCGTCCTGGAAAAGAGGGAAAAGAGCCGAATAACTGGGGAGCGGCTTTTAGTGGATCTGCATGGCAGTATGATGAAATAACAGATGAATATTATTTACATCTGTTTTCTAAAAAACAGCCAGATTTAAATTGGGATAATGAAAAGGTAAGACAAGATGTTTATGAAATGATGAAGTTTTGGTTAGAAAAAGGAATTGATGGATTCCGTATGGATGTAATCAATTTTATTTCTAAAGAAGAAGGTTTACCAACTGTTGAAACAGAGGAAGAGGGATATGTTTCAGGTCATAAGCATTTTATGAACGGCCCAAATATTCATAAATACTTGCATGAAATGAATGAGGAAGTATTGTCTCATTATGATATTATGACAGTTGGTGAAATGCCTGGTGTAACGACAGAAGAAGCGAGATTGTATACTGGGGAAGAACGAAAAGAATTGCAGATGGTATTCCAATTTGAACATATGGATTTAGATTCGGGAGAAGGCGGAAAATGGGATGTAAAACCATGTTCACTCCTTACTTTAAAAGAGAATTTAACAAAGTGGCAAAAAGCATTAGAGAATAAAGGATGGAATAGTCTGTATTGGAATAACCATGATCAGCCTCGCGTTGTATCTCGTTTTGGTAATGATGGAATGTATCGCACTGAATCTGCGAAAATGTTAGCGACGGTGCTTCATATGATGAAAGGAACACCGTATATTTATCAAGGAGAAGAAATCGGAATGACGAACGTTCGATTCCAATCGATTGATGAATATCGAGATATTGAAACATTAAATATGTATAAGGAAAAAGTTATAGAGCGCGGTGAAGATATAGAGAAAGTGATGCAGTCTATTTATATAAAAGGCCGAGATAATGCTAGAACACCGATGCAGTGGGATGATGAGAATCATGCTGGATTTACAACAGGTGAGCCGTGGATCTCGGTAAATCCTAATTATAAAGAAATTAATGTGAAGAGTGCAATCCAAGATGAAAACTCAATTTTTTATTACTATAAAAAATTAATTGAGTTACGCAAAAATAATGAAATAGTTGTGTATGGATCGTATGATTTAATATTAGATAATAATCCTTCTATTTTTGCATACGTAAGAACATATGGAGAAGAAAAACTTCTTGTTATTGCAAACTTTACGGCGGATGATAGTGTATTTGAAATGCCTGAGGATATTAGTTATAGTGAATCAGAGTTATTCATACACAATTACGACGTAGAGAGTGGATCAATAGATAACATTACATTACGTCCATATGAAGCGATGGTATTTAAATTAAAATAAAAAAATCCTTATGCCACACCTTGGCATAAGGATTTTTTATTACCATTTTAAGATTGAAAATCCATATGGAGGAAGTGTAACTTGTAATGCACTTGCTTCCGCTGAAAATTCTTCGTTTGTATAAATGTTAATGATTTTCTTTCCAGTAACATGGAGAGGCAGTGAAGCTGTAACATCACTATTAGTCGGATTTAAAACGAAAAAGATAGTTTCATCTTTATATGTTTTCGTATAAGAAATATAATTATGTTCATCATTTGCTTCGATGAATTGGAAAGTACCATGTCCTCCAAATGCTTTATATTGTTTCCGTAATGAAATTAATGTTTGTACATGTGTAAATAATAGATGATCTTGTTCTTTCGTATCCCAAATCATACATTTGCGGCAATCTGGGTCCATACCGCCGTCCATACCAATTTCGTCTCCATAATAAATACAAGGAGAGCCGATGAAAGAAAGATGGAATACATAAAGTAGCTTTAACTTATTTTTATCTCCGTTACATGTTGTCAATATTCTTGGTGTATCATGGCTGTCTAATAAATGAAACGCTGCTTCATTTACATTCATAGAATAGGAATGTAGAGATTCTGTAATTTGTTTCATAAATTCATTTGCCTTAATGGAATCGTTAGCAAAGTAAGATAGTAGAGCATTTGTAACAGGATAGCTCATTACAGCATCAAATTGATCTCCTTGTAGCCATGGAAGTGCATCGTGCCAAATTTCGCCTAAAATATATACTTCAGGATTTAATGCCTTTATCTCACTTCGGAATTCTCTCCAAAAGCTGTGGTCGACTTCATTTGCTACATCAAGGCGCCAACCGTCTATATTGAATTCTCTTACCCAATAACGCCCTACTTCAAGTAAGTATTCTTTTACATCTGGGTGTGCTGTATTTAATTTAGGCATATACGGTGTAAACGCGAAAGTATCATAATTCGGAAGGGGCTTAGTTCTAATTGGGAACTCATGGATATGGAACCACTCTTTATAAGCTGATTTCTCACCATTTTCCAGTACGTCTTGAAATTTATCGAAAAAGTATCCGCTATGATTAAACACGGCATCGAGCATTACTTTTATACCGTGTGTATGACATGCCTGAACGAGTTCTTTGAAAGTTTCTTTTGTACCAAATTGCGGATCGATTTCCATGTAGTCAATCGTGTCATATTTATGGTTTGAATGTGCTTTGAAAATAGGTGTGAAATAAATTCCCGAAATTCCAAGCTTCACAAGGTAATCAAGGTTTTGAATAATACCAGCAAAATCTCCCCCGAAAAAATTAGTTGGAGTTGGCTCAGCGCTGCCCCAAGGAAGGGTGTTTTCTGGATTTAGTGCACGATCCCCATTCGCGAACCGTTCTGGGAAAATTTGATACCAAACGGTGTCTTTAATCCAAGAAGGTGCTTTGAATACGTCGTTTGCATGAATAAATGGGAAACAGAAAAAGTTACCAACATCATCATTTGGAATATTGGAAAAAAATCCTCGCTCTGCATAAATAAGAGTTTCTGTATCATTTTTTAATTCGAATCCATAACGTAAGCGCTTAAATTTTGGTTCGATGGAAATAGACCAATAATCAAACAATGCAGTAGAACCAGTTTTTTTCATCAGTGTACTTGATGAAATCCATTTCCCATCTTTCCATTCGTATGGATCACCGTAAATAAGAGTTGTACTGTGAACATCGTCTTTCTTTGTGCGTATACGAATGTGAATTGTTTTTTCATCGTAAGCGTATGCATAATTATCTTTTGGCCTATGATAAATGGCTTCTTTAAGCATATAGAAAATCCCCCTTTAATATCTCCATGCATATTGTTCCCTTAAGTATAATAATAAAGCATATGTTGCAAACGATTGCTTTTTACATGGCTTTAATATTGCTTATAAGAGTAGTATTCATTTCATATAAAGTCAATGTATAAAGAGTATAGTAATAATATTTTAAAATTAATATTTGCAAAATGAATAAAAGAATGTATAATGATAGACAAATAGCGCAAACGTTTTCATAGAATGAGATATTGTTTGCGCTTCTATTAAACTATTCAATGCAAACGTTTTCAATTAGTAAGGTACATATACAATTTAGGGAGGTTTTTGGGATGAAGAAAGCATTATCATTATTAACGGTTTCAGCATTATCAATTGGTATGTTATCTGCATGTGGACCGAAAGATTCAGGGAAAAAAGAAGAAAGTAAAGCAAAGAAAGATTATGATCTTCTCGTTTGGGAAGATGATAAAAAAGGTGTTGGCTTAGAACCAGCAGTGAAAAGCTTTGAGGAAAAATATAAAGTAAAAGTAAAAGTTGTTGAAATGCAAATGACAGATCAAGTGAAGAAGTTACGCCTTGATGGACCAGCGGGGACGGGACCAGATGTTGTAACATTGCCACATGACCAAATAGGAAACGCAGTAACAGAAGGTTTACTTTCTGAAGTGAAAGCTGATGATGCTGTAAAGAGTAAATTTACTGATTTATCAATAGAAGCACAGACATATAATGGGAAATTATATGGTTTACCAAAAGCGATTGAGACACCAATCTTTATTTACAATAAAAAATTAATGCCAAAAGCACCAGAAACGATGGACGAGCTGTTTAACTTCTCAAAAGAATTTACGAAGGATGGCAAGTACGGATTCTTAACATTAGGAGATAACTTCTACTTTGCTAATGCATTCATGGCAGGTATGGGTGGTTATGTGTTTGGTGAAAAAGATGGAAAGCCAAATGCAAGTGATGTTGGATTAAATAATAGCGGAGCAGTACAAGGTGCTGAATATCTTCAAAAATGGTACAAAGAAAAGTTATTCCCGAAAGGTATTATCGGTGAATCTGGTGGACCTGCTGCTGATGGACTATTTAACGAAGGAAAAGCAGCATCTATCATGAACGGCCCATGGGCGTTCCAAGCAATGGAAAAGAACGGAATTGATTATGGTGTGGCTCCAATGCCGAAATTACCAAATGGTCAACCGATGAAAACATTTGTTGGGGTTAAAGGATGGCATGTAACAAGTTTCTCTAAACAAAATGATTTAGCTACAAAGTTCACTGAATGGGTAACGAATGAAGAAAACGCAAAAATTCGATTTGAGAAAACAAAAGAAATTCCTCCAGTAAAATCAGTAATGGAAGATCCAATTATTAAAGAAAATGAAGCTGCAAAAGCAGTTGCAACGCAATCAGAAAATGGCATTCCAATGCCGAACATTCCAGAAATGCAAGAAGTATGGAAACCAGCTGGGGATGCACTTCAATTAGTTGTTACAGATAAAGAGGCACCAAAAGCAGCACTTGATAATGCTGTGAAGCAAATTAAAGGTAATATTGAGGCAAATCATAGTAAGAAAAAATAAGGTGAAATTCGTGCCTCTAGTATGAGAGGCACGAATTCTCTCCCAGAAAAAAGGGGGAAGGAACATGCAAACATCTATGGAACCAGCAAACGTCATAAATGGTTCAAAACATAGGAAAATGGCAACCATGTTATCAATCATTCCAGGCATGGGCCAAATGTATAATAAACAATTTGTAAAAGGTCTTATTTTTCTAGTATTAACAGGTTCATTTATTGTAGCCTTTGCTGATTTATTAAATATGGGATTATGGGGAATTGTAACGCTTGGTACAGAAGTTCCACGTGATCATTCTGTCTTTCTATTAGTGGAAGGGATCTTGGCACTTATCGTCATCGTGTTTGGACTCGGAATATATGGATTTAATTTATATGATGCATACCAAAACGGGAAGAAACGTGATATAGGAACCCCATTAAACTCTGTAAAAGAGCAATACCGTAATTTACTAGATCAAGGTTTTCCATATTTAATGGTTTCGCCAGGTTTTCTATTACTTATCTTTGTAGTTGTATTCCCAATCATCTTCGTAATTTTAATTGGATTTACGAATTATGATTTATATCATTCTCCTCCAGCTAAATTAGTAGATTGGGTCGGATTTAAAAACTTTATTGATATCTTTACATTACCGATGTGGAGAGAGACATTTTTAAGTGTATTCTCTTGGACTGTCATTTGGACATTCGTTGCAACGACATTACAAGTTGCGCTTGGTATTTTCTTAGCGATTATCGTAAATCAGCCTGGTATTAAAGGGAAGGCAATTATTCGAACAATCTTCATTTTACCGTGGGCGGTCCCAGCATTCGTATCTATTCTTGTTTTCTCTGGTATGTTTAATGAAACATTTGGAGCAATTAACAATCAAGTATTGGCTTTATTCGGAATTGAAAAGATTGCTTGGATGACAGATCCATTTTGGGCGAAGATTGCTTTAATTATGATTCAAACGTGGCTTGGATTCCCGTTCGTCTTTGCAATGACGACAGGTATATTGCAATCGATTCCAGGAGAATTATATGAAGCAGCTACAGTAGATGGAGCTACAGCGTGGCAACAGTTTCGTAAAATTACATTGCCACTCGTTCTATATGCAACAGCACCAATATTAATTACGCAATATACGTTTAACTTTAATAACTTTAGTATCATCTATCTATTTAACGGCGGAGGTCCTGCTGTAGCTGGACAAGACGCAGGTGGAACAGATATTTTAATTTCATGGATTTATAAGTTAACGATGACTTCGGCGCAGTACGGGAAAGCAGCAGCTCTTACAATGATCTTATCGTTAATCGTTATTACAGTTGCGTTATGGCAATTTAAGAGAACAAAATCATTCCAAGAAGAGGATATGATGTAAATGAATATTAAAAGACAAAAGATGTTACGTCTCTCATTAAGTTATTTCGTTATTTTCGTAATGTGTGCCATCATTTTCTATCCATTATTATGGATTATTGGCTCATCATTTAATCCGGGTGATAGTTTATCTGGATCAAGTATTATTCCGCAAAATGCAACGTTAGATCATTATCGTAAGTTATTAGATTTAGAGAATAGTAATTATTTACTATGGTATAAAAACACATTAAAAGTAAGTGTTTTAACGATGATTTTCTCAGTATTAGCAATTAGTTTTACTGCTTATGCATTTTCGAGATACCGTTTTGTTGGAAGAAAAAATGGTTTATTAACATTTTTAATTCTGCAAATGATTCCAAACTTTGCAGCGTTAATCGCTCTATACGTATTAGCGCAGTTAACAGGATTAATTGATACACACCTTGCATTAATTTTAATTTATGTAGGCGGGGCAATCCCAATGAATACATGGCTTATGAAAGGGTATTTTGATACGATTCCGAAAGAATTGGATGAGTCAGCTCGTATGGATGGGGCAGGACATTTCCGTATTTTTTGGCAAATCATTATGCCGCTTGCAAAGCCAATCGTAGCAGTTGTAGCGTTATTCACTTTCATCGGTCCATTTACAGATTTCATTTTAGCGAGTATTATTTTGCGCACACCAGAAAATTATACTTTAGCAGTTGGCTTATATGAAATGGTAGCGAAGAAATTTGGTAATGAATTTACAACGTTTGCAGCGGGTTCAGTATTGATTGCGATTCCAATTTCAATTTTATTCCTATCACTACAAAAATACTTTATCTCTGGTTTAACTGCTGGAGGTACGAAAGGATGAAAAATGGGACATTACGTCCCATTTTTCTTTTCATCTCCCTATAAAAAACTTTATAGGGAGATGAAAAGAGATTTGACATCACATATGAAAAGAAGTGAAATAAATAGTATATTATAGTATAGGAAAAAAGAGCTATATCCCTTACAATACATGGAGAGGGAGAATATGATAGGTTTTGCAAGATAGTATCAATGAAAGTTTATGACTTCTCCTATTACTTGCAACGGGTGCAAGATGAAAATATATATAATGGCAGAGAAGTGAAAGGAGGGGGATTTTTATGACAGTTACAATTAAAGATGTGGCGAAGAAGGCAAACGTAGCACCATCTACCGTTTCTCGTGTAATTGCTGATAATCCAAGTATAAGTGAAAAAACAAAGCGTCGTGTTCGGAAAGTAATGAGTGAACTAGGGTATCATCCCAATTTAAACGCAAGAAACCTAGCTAACCAAACAACAAAAACACTTGGACTTGTTATGCCGAGTTCTGCAAGTAAAGCTTTTCAAAATCCGTTTTTCCCAGAAGTTATAAGAGGGATTAGTTCATTTGCACATGTGGAAGGATACGCGCTTTATATGTCGACAGGTGAAACGGAAGATGAAATTTTTAATGGTGTTGTAAAGATGGTACAGGGGCGCCAAATTGGTGGCATTATTCTTTTATATTCAAGAGAGAATGATCGGATTATTCAATATTTGCATGAACAAAATTTCCCGTTTGTTTTAATTGGGAAACCATATGATCGAAAAGATGAAATTACATATGTAGATAATGACAATTATACAGCTGCAAGAGAAGTAGCAGAATATTTGATTTCATTAGGTCATAAACAAATCGCGTTCATCGGCGGTGGATCAGATTTACTTGTAACGAGAGATCGTTTGGCTGGTATGAGTGATGCTTTAAAATTAGCAGACATTGTATTACCGAAAGAGTATATTTTACATTTTGATTTTTCAAGAGAAAGTGGTCAACAAGCTGTTGAGGAATTAATGGGGCTGAAGCAACCACCCACAGCAATTATGGCAACGGATGATTTAATTGGACTTGGTGTGCTAAGTGCACTTTCTAAAAAAGGATTTGTTGTACCGAAGGATGTTTCCATTGTAAGCTTTAACAATGCGTTATTATCAGAAATTGCGAGTCCGCCACTTTCGACAGTTGATGTGAATATATATCAGCTAGGATATGAAGCTGCAAAAGCTTTAGTTGATAAAGTAGAGAATGCTGAGTCGACTGCAAAGTGTATTATTATTCCGCATAAATTACTGAAGCGTCAAACCTGTGATCATTATGCATAAAAAAAGCTAAGAGTTTAACTCTTAGCTTTTTGTTGTAGAAAGGCTTCTAAACGGTCACAGCCTTCTTTTAAAGTTTCGATACTATACGCATAGGATAAGCGAAGGTAGCCTTCACCATATTCAGAGAATGCTGTTCCAGGAACGACGGCTAGTCCAGCTTCTTTGACGAGATCAAGTGCAAAATCAAATGATGAAGATGTTAAATGGCCAACATATGGGAATAAGTAAAATGCACCTGTTGGCTTTTCAACTGTTAAGCCCATTTGAATGAGTCTATTATATACGTAATCACGGCGTTTTTTGTATTGGTGGCGCATCATTTTTGGTGCATCTTTAGCAGCTGTTAATGCTTCAATTGCAGCATATTGAGCGATTGAAGTAGCGCACGTTACGTTGTATTGATGAACTTTTAATATATGTCCTGCTAAATAGCTTGGTGCGAATAATAGACCGATACGCCAGCCAGTCATAGAATGAGATTTTGATAAACCGTTAATGACGATCGTCTTTTCACGCATTTCTGGGAAATGAGCGATAGATGTATGCGTTTGTTCATATACAAGTTCGCTATAAATTTCATCAGAAAGGACGAAAATGTTTTTATCTTTTAAAACATCTACAATAGCTTGTAGTTCTTCTTTTGATAAAGTTACACCAGTTGGATTAGAAGGATACGGCAGTACGACGCATCTCGTTTTTTCTGTAATGGCATTTTCTAGTGCTTCGGCTGTTAAACGGAACCCAGTTTCACGAACATCGATAAAAATAGGTGTAGCGCCGCATAATCGAATAATCGGTTCGTATCCTGGATAAATAGGAGCAGGTAAAATGACTTCTGTTCCTGGCTCTAAAATCGTTCGAAATGCAACATCAATTGCTTCACTGGCACCGATTGTAACGATGGTTTCGTTTTCAGGTGAATAAAGTAAATCGTAGTTATTTTTTACAAAGTTACAAGCTGCCTTGCGTAATTCTAGTAAACCGGCGTTATGTGTATAGCTTGTATAATTTTCTGTAATAGCCCGTTTTGCCGCTTCTTTTACAAGAGAAGGTGTAGGGAAATCGGGTTGTCCAATTGTTAAAGAGATAAGATTATCATAGCTTTGAATCATGTTAGAGAATTGACGGATTCCAGAAATTTGGATATCCTTCACTCTAGGATTAATGAATTGTTCCATTGTATCTCCCTTTCTTCCGTTTGAAAATTAAGTTCATTTTAACATATTTTCTATGATTTCGCTTGCGTATATGTTATGTAAAAAGAGAGGGATAATAGAAAAAAAGCCGCTGTAAGCGACTTTTTAATATCCGTACTCCCAATCTATTTCATCTTCATTCCAAAGTACAGAGGATACTTTGCCAAGGTGAACAACTGATTCATTCACAGCACATGTGCAATTTTCTTCTCCTGTTTTATGCTGTAACTCTTCATATACTGATTTTTCAACATTTTCTAGAACGACCAAATTTTCTTCTTTTAAAACAAGCGTAGTACCCGCCATATTTATCTTCCTCCTACTAAAATAATGATCACTTATTTGTAAACATAGATAGTATGGATTATATGCTGTATTTTGCTATAGTTGTCCGTCTCATGAAGTATTTTTTATTTTCTTTGTAATCCGTATTCATTGTATACTGCCCGACGGAAATTTGGTACAGGGTTTACATTCATTTCGAAAATCTGTAACAATTATTATGTGTTGTTAACAAAGAATTAACAAATATGTTAAGAAAAATCAAAATTTTAAAACAAATAAACCCGTAAAATGATATAATCATATCAAAATACATATAGGGGATGAGAGGCTATGGAGCTGATCCGTGATTTAATGATCCAAATTGCCATCATTATTTTGCCATTATTTTTATATGAAGCGATTCGTTTAAATCGTTATCAAGAAATGCCTCCGAAGCCGAACCGCTACTTTATTATGTTTTTATCCAGCATTACACTCGTTCTCTCCATGACATACTCTATTTGTTTTGGTAACGTTTGTGGGTATAACTTTCATCCAATCCCGATTGTTAGTGGTTTTCTATACGGTGGGATTGTTGGTTTAATCCCGGCCGTTATTTTTGTTGCATCTGAATGGGCGCTCAAGGGAATGAGCCTTCTTCCAGTCATAGAAGTACTATTTTTATTGATAGTTCCATTATTTTTATCAAAGAAATGGTCTCTATTTTCAAGGGACAAGAAGCTAATTTTAGCATTTATGATTTCATCATTGTACGTACTTGTTTCTTTAGTGATTGGCATGATTAACGTTCTGTTAGAAACGGGGTTTACACCGTATATTTCGAACCTATATAGCGGATATATATTTGCTTCGCTTACTATGGTTATGACAATGGTATTTCAGGTGTACTTAACGGAATATTTAAATGAAAATGCAATACTACGTACAGAGATGCAAAAATCAGAAAAGCTTAATATTGTAAGTGAGTTAGCAGCAAGTGTTGCACATGAGGTTCGAAACCCGCTCACTGTTGTTCGTGGTTTTATTCAATTGCTAGAAAGTACAGAAGATGTGAAGAATAAGGATTATATGCGTCTCGTATTAGCTGAATTGGACCGGGCAGAACAAATTATTTCAGATTATTTGAATTTAGCAAGGCCACAAATTGAGAAAAAAGAACACATTTGCTTATCAGCTCAATTAATAGAAATGACAACTCTTATGTCATCATTTGCAGCGATGCAAGGTGTATATTTACAAGTTGAGATTTCTGAAAGTCTTTATACGATCGGTGATAAGACGAAATTGAAGCAAGCAATTATGAATGTTGTTAAAAATGGTATTGAAGCAATTCAAGGAAATAAAGGATACTTAAAAGTAACCGCTATGCAAAAAGATGAAACGATTGTAATAAGAGTTAAAGATAGTGGTGTTGGAATGACGAACGAACAGTTAGGAAGGCTGGGACAACCATATTATTCTTTAAAAGAAAAAGGGACAGGATTAGGGCTTATGGTAACTTTTAGTATTTTACAAGCACATAATGGTACACTGGAATATAAAAGCGAAAGTGGGAAAGGAACTGAAGCGATTATTATATTACCAGCTGTAAAAAATAAGGAATAAAAGTTACCGGTGGAAGGTAACTTTTTATTTTATATTGTTTATTCATTTGTTTTTTCTTGTTTTGTTCGACTAAATAAACTTTTAAATGATTGCAAGAATCCTTGCTCTTTTGAGGCAGCAACCATTCTTTTTGTTTCTTGAATTTCACGAATAACTTGCATAAGTTGTGCATCACGATTACTGTCTTTATTATAAATTTGATTAACGAGTTTATTCATTTTTTCTTCCTGCTTAGATTCTCGTTTATACATATGATTCATTAATAAGTCCATCTTTTCTTTTTGCAGGGCATCTGTTTGAGCTGCATGATCTACTAACTCTTGTAGCATTTTTTCTTGAGAGCCTTCTTTTACATAAACTTGTTGCATCAATTCATCTAGCTTTTCATCTTTTAAACGATTTTGGGTAATAAGGGTAGAATTTTGATGAATAATTGCTTCATTTAATTGAGCGAGCATTTCAAGTTTTAACATGAACTCCTCAAAGTTACGCCCATCTTCTTTTTCTTTCGTTTGTATTTCTTGCTTATCTTGTATAGCGGGTACAGGCGGGGCCTCTTTTTCTTTTAAAATAATAGGTATCGTTTCTGAAATATCTTCTTGCAGTGTAGCAGCTCTTTCATGTATAGATTTCAATAGTTTTAAATCATCCAGTTTATAAATGCGAGCGTCAGCTGTTTTGGAAATGATGTAACCATGATCCTCTAACAGTTGACTATATTTGCGAACTATATGTTTTGGGATGCCTGTTTTATTCGTGACATCTTTCGTTTTATAGGTAGCTTCCATAATATTTCCTCCCCAAAAAGTATCGTATATATCATTTCAATCTTTTATGAGGACTTCCTTTGAAAAAGAATGTCGGAAGGTTATTAGTTTTCTACAGCATTAGTGAAAAGATGAAGGAAAATGAGAGTTTTTTGGCGGAATGGCGAAGAAGAGCTAAAATAATGTCTGAAAACATATACAGGAGAAGTTTGTTATAATAACTGAGGAAAAGAAACTGGTAGAATCATGGAGGTATACATGAAGCAATTAAAAGGTATTATCATTTCAATTATTGCAATTCTTTCTATTGTAGTAGCGGTGTATGAAGTACTTGTTCCAGAAGAAACAAGTATCAAAAAAACAAATGCGTATGATCAAGTTCTAGAATTTCCGAAAGAGCGATATCCAGAGACAGGGAAACATATTACGGATGCTATAAAAGAAGGGCATTCAGAAGTTTGTACAATCGACCGTGGTGGCGCTGCGGATAGAAGAAAATTATCGTTAGCTCCATACCCATCAAAAAAAGGGTATGATCGTGATGAATGGCCAATGGCGATGTGTAAAGAAGGCGGAAAAGGAGCACATATTGAATATATAAGTCCAGCCGATAATCGCGGGGCAGGGTCTTGGGTAGGAAATAAGTTAGATAAATACCCAGATGGTACACGTGTGAAATTTGACGTAAAGTAGTAGTTGCATATTTCATAATGAAGGAGAAGTGACCTATGGAGTTAACAATTTCGTATTCGCAATTAATGTTGATGAACTATGACGGTGATCAGCCTTACGTTGACTGGACGGATGAAGATTTTGAAAGAGGTTATGCGAAGGCGGATGGAACTGTTATTTTTGAAGCACTCTCTGATTATACTTGTGAAGTAAAAGTGACTTGCGGGAAGCATATTGAGAAAGAAGAAGTGATTAGAACGGTTACAGTTCCTTTTACAATTGAAAATGAATGTATCGTTGTAACAAGTATTCTTTCAAATAAATTTCAAATCCCTATTCCGAATGGTGAGTATACAGTTGTATTACAGGCAACTCCTCTTGAAGAACCAACGGATGATGAATTATATAAAATACAATACGAATTCTTTTTTGAAAGTAAAGAATAAAAAATGGGTTATCCTCAAAAAGGATAACCCATTTTTGTTATGCGTTTGTTTTTAGTAGGGAACGAGCATCTTTTGCTGCTTGCACCATGTGTTCTAAAGCCGGGATAACTTCTTCCGTTCTTCTCGTTTTTAAACCACAATCAGGATTAATCCAGAAATATTTAGGATCGCATACTTCTAAAGATTGTTCCACGATTTTATACATTTCATCTTTACTCGGTACACGTGGACTATGAATATCATATACACCTAGACCGATGCCTTTTTCATATGTTGTATGTTTTAATGTATCAATAAATTCTCCGTGGCTTCTTGATGTTTCGATAGAAATCACATCTGCATCTAATGCGCGAATCGCGTCAACAATATCTTCGAAATTACTGTAACACATATGCGTATGAATTTGTGTTTCATTTGCTACAGAAGAAGTTGCTAAAAGGAAGGATTGTACTGCCCATGTAATATAAGCGTCCCAATCTTTTTCTTTTAGTGGCATTCCTTCACGAAGTGCTGGCTCATCGACTTGGATTACTCGAATTCCGGAAGATTCAAGTAGTTCAATTTCGTGACGAAGAGCTAATGCAATTTGATACGAAACTTCTTTTCTTGGAATGTCATTTCGAACGAAAGACCAATTTAAAATCGTAACAGGTCCAGTTAACATTCCTTTTACAACTTTCTCTGTTAAGCTTTGTGCATAAACCGTTTCCTTAATAGTCATTCCGTTAATAAAGGCAACATCACCATAAATAACAGGTGGTTTTACGCAGCGAGAACCGTATGATTGTACCCAACCGTTTTTAGTGAATGAGAAACCAGCAAGGCGCTCACCGAAATATTCGACCATGTCAGTTCTTTCGAATTCACCATGTACAAGGACATCAAGACCAATTTCTTCTTGGTAACGAATCCATTTTTCTGTCTCTTTTTCAATAAATTGCTCATATTGTTCATTTGAAATAACACCGTTACGCCATTCTTTTCGCGTTTGACGAACTTCAGTTGTTTGCGGGAAGCTACCAATAGTCGTTGTTGGTAATAACGGTAACTCTAGGGCAACTTGTTGTAATTCGTATCGTTTTTCAAATGGAAGAGGACGTGAAAAATCTTCTTCTTTTAGTGCTGTTCGTGCTGCTTTGACATCTTCACGGTTACGTACAGCAGATGAACGAATTGTATGATGTACATTTCGATATGTTTCTAGCTCATTACTAATACTTTCTGTACCTTTAGTGAGAGCAGAGTGAATGAGAACTAACTCTTCTAATTTTTGATTTGCAAATGCTAATGCATCGAATAGTTCAGTCGATAAGTGAGTTTCTTCTGTTTTATCGATTGGTGTATGCAATAAGCTACAAGAAGGCTGAACGATGAAATCTTTCGTTTGGACTTGTTTTTGTAACGTTGTAAATAACGTAAGAACTTCATCAAGGTCAGCTCTCCAAATGTTACGGCCATCTATACAACCGACAGCTAAAGTTTTATCAGCTGGGAATCCATATTGTGAAATAGCATGTAGATTACCTTCTTTACCATGAACGAAATCTAATCCAATACCGGATACAGGGAATGTAATAATTTCTTCATAGTTTTCTTCTACGCTATCAAAATATGTTTGTAAAAGAAGATTCGCATTTGGAACTTCTTTACGAATAGCTTCATAAATTTCTTTTGCCTGTTGAACTTCTTCTTTCGTTAAAGAAGCGAAAATCGGTTCATCAACTTGAATGACTTGTGCACCAGCTGCATGCAATTCTGAAAGCAGTTGTACGTAAGGTGCAACTAATTGTTTTAAAATGGTAGTAAATTGCTCTTGTGTATAGCCTTTAGCTAATTTTAAGAAAGTATATGGCCCTAAAATAACAGGCTTTCCATCTACTCCTAATTCTTGTTTTGCCTCTTCGTATAAGCGAAGTGGACGATTATCTTTTAAAGAGATTTGTAATCCCTCTTCATATTCAGGAACGATATAATGATAGTTTGTGTTAAACCATTTTGTCATTTCGGAAGCTACGTGATCTTTAGAGCCGCGCGCCATTGCGAAATATACATCAAGGTAAGATGTAAACTCAGAAAAACGTGATGGGATAAATCCTAGCATATAAGCAGTATCCAAAACGTGATCATAATATGTAAAGTCGCCAATTGGAATGAGTTCAATCCCTTTTTCTTGCTGTACTTTTACGTGTTGAAGGCGAATTTCTTTCATTGTTGTTAAAAATTGTTCTTCATCGATTTTATTGGACCAAAAAGCTTCTAATGTTTTTTTCCACTCTCTTTGTAGTCCGATACGTGGATAACCTAAGTTACTCGTTTGAATTGCCATTTTAAATTCCTCCCTAATTGAAAGTAAGCATTTCCGTTTACTAGGAAATACCTATAACAAAAAGTACAAAGGCATAGAAAATAAGCCTTCCTTTTTGTTTTAACACCTCATCATCATCCGTGAATCTATCAGTGTTGTTAAAACAGGCAGGTCTCCTGACTTATGCTTCATATAATTTCTTTCACCTTCCCGTTTTCACAGTGGCACTAAAAAAGAAATCTCAGCATTTACAGTGGCGGGACCGTGCTGGAGTTTCACCAAGCTTCCCTATTAAACACGAAACGAAATGTTCGTGTACCTATTTTCCTTTTGAAAGGAAGTTAACAAGCGATATGATATTGAAACAAATTCTAACACAATTTTTGGAATTTTGTCTACTGTTTTGAAATAAGAAAATTCTAAAGTTTTTTATTTTTTATTATTCTTATTTTTCTGACTAATAAAGAGGGGTGAATTGGATTAAACTTATAAAGAAGTGTGTACTTGTACAGAGATAAGACGCTAGTTATGTTGTTTAACAATCGGTCCATATTCTGGAATAAGGAAGGGGATTGGGGGGTTCATTTCGAAATAGTAAGTTATCACAAAAAAGAACAAGATTGCTGTATAAAGATGAATATACTAAGTTTATAGAAATGGGGAATTTCACTTGGAACAAAGCACACAAAATGTTTATTTACCGCCAAAACATATAGTTTCAGCAGCGACAATTGTAATGAATGAACAAAAAGAAATTCTATTAATTAAGGGACCTAGAAGAGGGTGGGAAATGCCAGGTGGACAAGTCGAAGAAGGAGAGTCTTTGAAAGATGCTGCAATAAGGGAAACTAAAGAGGAAACAGGTATTGATATTGAGGTTTTAAAGTTTTGTGGAGTATTCCAAAATGTGAATCATTCAATATGTAATACGTTATTTTTAGCTAGGCCAGTTGGCGGTAAATTAACGACTACACCAGAAAGTTTGGAAGTAGGGTTCTATCCTATTGAGCAGGCGTTAGAAATGGTGAATTTTATGAATTTCAGACAAAGGATTGAATACAGTTTGGATGAAAACCAACATCCTTTTTATATAGAATTTTAAGAAACAACCTTCCATTATGGGACGTTAGTGATGAATAAATCTTAGATTTTTAAACGACTGTATTGTTATATTTTTGAGCGCAGTGAAGTATCTTATATCGAAAATTAAACAGCTATATGATACCCCTGTCCTAAATTAGAACGGGGGTATGCTTATTTTAGGGTTTAAAAGTAAATAACTTTATTGTCTTTTTACAGTTTCTTCTTTATCTATATCAATTTCTGAAAGTCGCCCTGCAACTGCATCTGTAAGAAGGGTGTTTAACCATTGCAATTCAACTGTAATATGTTCAATAACGCTTTGCAAAATATATAGTTGTGCACGTGGAATTTGGCCTTTGCTACAATCATAAATAGTTTGCATATTATGTAAATATTGAATGGTATCATTTTTCTTCTTTTCTAAAATAGGAACTAACTCTTGATCATTACCAAACTGAGCGAAAGAGAGTGCTGAATAAATTGGTTTATATATTTGGTTTTTTGCTTCGAATTGCTTTAATAGTAACGTGTGAAATAACCGTTTACCTTCTCCTGTTATATGAAAGATTGTTTTATCTGGTCTATTCGTGTCTCGAACAATCGTGGTAATACGAATTGCACCTTGCTTTTCTAATTGTTCGAAGGCGTAGTAAAGTGATCCTTTTGCATATTTAATATAACAATCCATTTGTCTTTCTTTCATGATGTGTTGCACTTCATATGGATGTTTATCCCCTTCGAGTAGCAAGCCGAGAATGACTAATTTCATGCTCATTCTGTTTCAACTCCTGTATATAGAAACTTTATCCCTTACCAATCGGGATAATAATCAGTGGGAATGGTTCCTTACTGATTAAAGATTTACTTTATATATTATAAACGGCATACCCTTTTTCATAAAGGGTATGCCGTTTCTTTTTTCTATACTAACTTACCTGCTTTTGTTTTTGTTTCGTTTTTGGACCTGTAAAGAGGCGTTCATTTCCCATAAGTAAAATACAAATAATGCTTAGTACAGCCGGGATAAGTGCCCAGAAGAATGTACTGGCAATAGAGGTAGCGAGAGCTTCTTTAATACCAGTTAATATTTCAGCTGGTATTTTATCAGTAGCACCTGGTGATAATAAGAAACTTGTGTCTCCGCCCTTTGGAGCTAATTTAGCTAGTTCCGGAGGGAACAAAGTGTTTAGTTTATCTGTAAAAATATGATTTTGAATTGTACCGAAAATCGTTACACCAAGAGTCATACCGAGTGAACGGAAGAATGAGTTTGTTGATGTAGCAGAACCACGGTCTCTCATTTCTAATTTGTGGATAGAAGACATACTTAAAACTGAGAATGAGAAACCAACTCCAAGTCCAGCGAGAACCATAAATAGCGTTACGAGTAGACGTGGTGTGTCCATTGTTAAAGTACTTAGTAAATAAATACCAAGAACGAAGAAAACGCCAGATGCCATCATGATGTTACGATAACTTGTTCGAGAAGCTAACTGTCCACCTGTTTGACTTCCAATTACAGAGCCAACCATCATAGGTGTTAAAATTAATCCAGCATTGGAGGCTGAACCGCCGAGAACACCTTGAACGAAGATTGGTATATACACTGTACAGATGATAAAGGCAGCACCATAGAAAAAGGCAACTCCTTGGCTAGCTGCAAATAAAGGTTTTTTAAATAGATGAAAAGAAATGATAGGCTCAGTTGCTTTTCGTTCTACGAAGAAGAAAATAATAAGCATAATAACAACTGTTGTAAATAAACCGATAATAACAGTGGAATTCCATGCGTATTCTTTACCACCAAGTTCTAAGGCGAACATTAAGCAAACGATACTAATAACAAGTGTAATAGCGCCAGCCCAATCAATTTTTTGTTTTCTAAATTCTAGAGATTCACTGTAGTATTTCGTAATGAAGAAGAAGGAGATAAGTCCTAATGGAATATTAATATAGAAGACCCAATGCCAACTTATATAGTCTGTAATATAAGCACCTAATAAAGGGCCGAATACACTAGATGTTCCAAAAACCGCACCGAATAGCCCTGTCATTTTTCCACGTTTTTCTGGTGGGAATATATCGTACATAATTGTGAAGGCGATAGGCATAAGAGCGCCGCCACCGATTCCTTGAATTGCTCTATAAATACTTAGCTGCTCAATACTAGATGCTGTTCCGCAAAGTGCAGAACCGAATAAGAAAAGAATAAGACCACCAATATAAAAGCGTTTCCGTCCGTACATATCAGAAAGTTTTCCGAAGATCGGCATCCCTGCCATTGTTGCTACCATATATGCAGACGTGACCCAAACGAATTTGTCAAATCCTCCTAGGTCTCCAACAATCGTTGCCATTGCGGTTGCAACAATTGTATTATCCATTGCTGCCATTAAAATACCAAGTAGTAAACCAGCAACAACAAATTTTGTCTTGTTGGAGTCTTTTTTTGATAATTGAGATTCCAAATATAACCCTCCTTTAATAATAAGTAAACTATATTAAGTTTTGAGTGCGACGCATAAAAATTTAAAGTATAGTTCTTTCAAATTAATTTACACAAGTACACTGACAAAGCCATAAAGATTATTATAGTCAAATTTGACTAAAAGGCAAACTTTTTCTTCCGTCAAAATATTCTGTTGTATGGACAGCGAAAGAGTGAGCGATACTTAATATTGGTATAAAGTCAATGAAGGAAATTGTAAAAAAATATTTCAGGAAGAATACCGTCTGTTAACAGAGGAAAAATGGTTTTTTCTTTATATTGTCGAATAGGATAAAAGGAAGAGTAATAACTATATATTGTTTGTAACAAGCATTATTAATATTGGTGGGTAGAGAGGCAGAATAAAGTCGTATGGATGATGCATCTGAAATGGGGTGAATATTATTATGAAAATATGGAAACGAATTTCAGATCAAGGAAGGCGTTCAATACCGCTACAACCGGTATTATGGATTGATGGCTCAAAAAAGGAAAACGAATGTCCTAATGTAGCAGTTACATTGCAAATCCGTAGTATGTATAAAGAAAAATTTTCATATGAACTGACCTATGATGTAAACGACATACTTATTATTCGAATTGAAGTTGAAAATAAAGGAATGGAAATGATTTCACGAGTTGTAGTAAGTCATATGATTCGAGATTATTTTGCATATATCCCAAATTCATTAAAAACGGATAAAGGGATAAGTGAGTTTTTGTTCCAGCTTGTAAGGTGGCGCATCGATAATTTATTGCCGAATGAGAAGGTTGAATTAATTTGTAAAATAAAAGCAAATAAAGATAAAGCACTCAAAAACGCATTATTTCAGGCTACATATACATTTCAATATAAAGGAGTATCATATGGTCCGCTCCAAACAAATGAAGTTGTTGTGCGGCAATGATAAAAAGGAACCTGCATGAAAGGTTCCTTTTTTAGTGAAGGTTATGCTTTTTGAGTACTTTTTTTTGCTCGATTCCTTTTTTTCCTACATAATTATTTTTATAACCAAAATATAGAATAAAAAGAAAGGAAGCAACATTTACAATAGCGTCAATTTGATTGTTTGTAATAAAGTTCACTCCGAAAGAATTAAATAATAATTTTAAAGATAACAGAAAACCTGCTAGTAAACGTACAATATCTGATAGATTTTCTTTTTTTAGCATATAGGTCACCTCTTTCTAAAACGATATATAGTATATATATGAAATAGAATAGAAATGGGAGACAAGCTTAAGCGGAAATGTACATTGCATATGTACATTTTTTATTTTGTAGAAAAACATAATTGTTATAGAAACATATATTGGTATAGAAGGGGGGGGAAGTATGAAACATAAAGGGAAAATTAGTGGATTATTACTTGGGAATACAGTGGCAGTTACAGAATGGATTGCGCTTCAGGATGTAATTACAAAACTGGATTCGCGATCATTTTATACTGTCTTTATTATTTATATATTGCAAATGATACTCAGCTATTATTTTGGACATTGGTATGATAGAAGAGCGAGTGAGCGTATGGATACGGAAGTAGGGGGAATGGCAAGTAATGATTTTGTAGTTGATTTCTTTGAGAAAGTAGCTGCTTTATCAGAACGGGATTCTCATAATATTACAGTGTACATTCTTTCTGTGAAAGAATGGAAAGAACTAAAAGAAACAGTGCAAGAAAAAAAAATGGAGGTGTTAGTACAAAAATTGGAGAGTACGATTGTGAAGACAATTCGTAAAGGGGATGTTGTTACGAGGTGGGATGAAAATAAGTATGTTATTGTGGCGAATGATAACGGACATGAAAAGTCGACAATAACAAACCGATTAATGAAAAATATTGAAAGTGAAATAGAAAATGGCTTGTTAAGTATGACTCTATTATTTGGAGCTGCTAGTTATCCAATAGAAGGAAAAACTTTTGAAGAATTGTTAAGAAAGGCACAAAATCAATTGTACCAGCGTAGAAATTTGTAAGGCAATAAGTGAAACTTTGATTTAAAGAAATATGAAATGAAGAAGTTTTGATTGTAACATTTTTTTGACTTTTATTACAAAAAGAACTTTTTTTGTAATAAAAGTCTTTAAAAATATATGGAATAAGCATATAATTATGATGGATGTGTCAATGCATTTTGCACAATGTGTTTCATTTTAAAAGTGTAGAGGAAAGCATGCTCTACACTTTTCCTTTTTAGGGAATGACAAGAATAATTGTAAGTTGTTGCAAGATAGCATTTATACTGTGTAAAATGAACAAATAGATTATTTGATAGAAAGCCGGAAAGGGAATGATAGAATGATAGACGTGAGAGAACAACGATCATCTTTTATTAGGTGAATTATTATTGCTGTTGTTCTTCAAATTATTATGGCTGTGATGAATTCCGTTGTAATTTTATGTAATACATAGTATGAACAGGTTTTAAAAAGTGCCAAGTAAAAGATGGATATGAAACTACTATTTGGTTCAAAAAAGTAAAATGTGATTTTAAGTAATACAATTTGTACAAGCATTATAAACAATATCAATGATTTTCGTAAAAAAGGTGCGAGTATGGAGTTTATAGAAGGATATGTAATTTTCATAGCTTTTTACACGATGATCGTATATAAGTAGGAGGAAGAAGATGTTGAAATATAGTAAATTAGCAATTGTAACTGCATTATCAATGACTTTACTAGCTGGTTGTTTCGGACCGAAACCAGAAGAGGAATTATATGTTGCATTTGAAAATGCTGCAAAGCAAGAAAAAACAATGTTTGAAGATGCAAAGAAACTTGAAACTTTAGAAAAAGAGGGACAAGAATTATATAACCAGATTGTTCAAGAAGGAAAAGATAATAATCAAACTGTTAAGGAAAAACTGAACCAAGCAGTGAAAAATACAGATGAACGAGACAAAGTGCTTAAAAAAGAAAAAGAATCTTTAAATAAGGCACAAGAAGAAGTGAAGTCAGCAGATAAATATGTGAAGAAAATTGAAGATAAGAAATTGAAAGATCAAGCGGATAAAGTGAAAAGCACATATGAGAAACGACACGATTCATTTAACAAGATGTATGATAGCTATAATAAATCGTTAAAACAAGAAAAAGAATTATATACAATGTTACAAGATAAAGGTACAAAATTAAAAGATATTAGTGAAAAAGTAAAAGTAGTAAATCAATCTTATAAGGATATCGAATCAGAGAAAGACAAGTTTAATGAATTTACGAAATCTTATAATACAGAAAAAATAGCTTTTTATAAACAAGCAAATATTAAAATTAAAGAAGAGAAAAAATAAAACAGTTTGGCCTACAATTGGCCAAACTGTTTTATTTTTTTGTATAAGTACGACTATACCATGGGACAGGTTCACTTAATTTTTTTTCTTGTTTCAGTGCTTCAGGACCAATATAATCTTGAAGTGTTTTTTTTGCTACTGTTAAAGATAAGGTTGTTTTCGGATTTCGATAGGAGGATTCAAGATGACCAAGATGTGGTAGGATTCGAAAATCTTCTTTTGTAGGAGGAATATGGAAAAAATAATCACCTAAACGTATAAGAACATCGGATTGTTGTTGGCTAAAACGTGGATTTCTAGAAAAATGTAATCCTTCTTTAATAGCTTTTTTTTCAGCAATTAAGCGTTCTAAAGCCGTCTTTTTTAACCAGTATAAATACTTCGGATTAGTTGCAGCTTTAGCATGACGATTCACAACGAAAATAGATTGAGCTAGTCGATTAATAGAATGTTGGTTTTGTAATTGAGATTGTGGTTGTGAAGGTTTCATATTGAATCTCCTTTCAATTTTTCATTATTATACCATAAATAAAAGAGGTTTTTATTATATGCAAAAAGTGATTGTATATATTTTCAATATTAAAGCAATATTGTTACAAAAAACAACTATTTTGTATAATAGTAATAGAATGTGTTTTAGAAATTTGATAATGAAAGAGTGAGAAGTTTGAAAGAAATATTAAAACAGCAATATGCCATTATAGATATTGGATCTAATACAATGCGTTTAGTTATTTATGAAAAGCAAAACGGAGGGTTTTATAAGGAGATTGAAAATACGAAAGTGGTTGCTCGGTTAAGGAATTACTTAGTTGATGGTGTGTTGATTGAAGAAGGAATAGAGGTATTGTTACAAACCTTATTTCAATTTCAAGAAAGTACACGATTCCACCAGTTGCATCATGTCCTTTGTGTTGCAACTGCAACAATTAGACAGGCTGAGAATCAAGAGGCAATTAAAAAACTTGTTGAAGGACAAACAGACTTTACTCTTAGAGTATTATCAGAATATGAAGAAGCACGTTACGGCTATTTAGCAGTTATGAATTCAACTTCGTTCTCTGAAGGAATTACAGTAGATATTGGGGGAGGAAGTACGGAAGTTACATACTTTCGAAATAGAGAGATTTTAGAGTATTATAGCTTTCCTTTTGGAGCACTTTCTTTAAAGCAACAATTTATTAAAGAGGATATACCTACTGAAGAAGAGTTGGAAAAGATTCAAACGTACTTAGAGTATCAATTTCGAACATTACCATGGTTAATTGATAAGAAATTGCCTCTTATTGCAATTGGTGGTAGTGCGAGGAACTTAGTGAAAATTCATCAAAATTTAATTTGTTATCCTATAGCAGGGGTACATTTATACAAAATGAAAGAAGCAGATATTAAAAATGTGAAAGAAGAATTGAAAGCATTGTCGTTCATAGAACTTCAAAAATTGGAAGGATTGGCAAAAGATCGAGCAGATACAATTGTTCCAGCAGTCGAAGTATTTCATACGCTTGTTAACGTTATAGAGGCACCAGCATTTGTATTAAGTAGAAAGGGATTACGAGAAGGTGTTTTCTATGAAGAGTTGACAAAAGATTTGGGGATTTCATATTATCCGAACGTAGTCGAAGAAAGTTTGTATTTATTATCACATGAATATGAGATGGATATGGAATTTGTAATACAGCTTATTAAACATGGAAGATTGATTTGTCAACAGCTTGAAGAAACAGGGCTGATTTCTATGTCAGCAAAAGATTGGGAAATATTCCATCAAGCAGCGAAAGTATTTAATATAGGCAAATATATAGACGAAGAAGCGAGTCGTTTACATACGTTTTATTTATTAGCGAATAAAACAATTGATGGTATGATGCACAAAGAGCGAGTTAGATTAGCGCTTATTGCGTCTTATAAATCAAAAATGTTATTCAAACAACATTTGTCCCCATTTGAAGGATGGTTTGATAAAAACGAACAAAAAAAAATTCGCCTATTAGGGGCTGTTTTACAATTTTCAGCAGCTCTAAATATAAGACAAAGATCGCTTGTTGAATCGATATCTATTACAGAAAGTAAAGAAGGATTAACATTTAAAATAGAATGTGAGCAATCGGCATTAGCGGAAAAAGTGCAAGCTGAAAAGCAAAAAAAGCAGCTGGAAAGAGTATTGAAAACGTCTATTAATTTATCCTTTGAATCAAAACATTAGGTTGTACGGATGTCTTTACAAAAAATTAACACTTTGGAATATTGTAATTTGTTAAAATGAAGGTAACTAAATTATAGTAAAAAAGTTTCAAGGGAAGTGTGAAGAGGATGGAAATGTTGAAGGGGAATATAGTAAATTTAAATGATACAGCTCATTACAATAATCGAGAATTAAGTTGGTTAGCATTTAATGAACGTGTACTACAAGAAGCACAGGATGAAATGAATCCGCTCTTGGAAAGATTAAAGTTTATTAGCATTTTCAGCTCAAATTTAGATGAATTCTTTATGGTACGCGTGGCAGGATTGAAGGATCAAGTGAGTGCTGGATTTAACCAGCCAGAAAATAAGGCTGGCTTAACACCAAAAAAGCAATTAAATAAAATTGCGATAAAGGCCCATGAATTAATGACTGTACAATATGATACGTTTAAAAATTATGTGTTGCCAGCGCTGGAGTTAGAGGGAATTGAGCGTTTAACATTCCACGATTTGACGAAAGAACAGAGAGAATTTATAGAAGAGTATTTTGATGAGCAAATATTCCCGGTCTTAACACCTGTAGCTATTGATGCATATCGTCCATTTCCGATGTTATTAAATAAAAGTTTGAATTTAGCTACTCTTTTATATGATGAGAAACAAGTGGAGGAAGAAAACCGCACGAAGTTAGGAATTGTACAAGTTCCTTCATTACTTGAACGATTCATATTTTTGCCGAGTGAAGGGCAAAAGCATAAATTTATTTTATTAGAAGATGTAATTAGTGGTTTTACTCATAAATTATTTACAGGATATAAAGTATCGTCTGTTACCCGTTTCCGTATTACACGAAATGCGGATTTAACAATTCATGAAGAAGGTGCGAGGGATTTATTAAAGGTAATTGAAAAAGAATTAAAAAAGCGTAAGTGGGGAGCTGCTGTACGTTTAGAAGTTGGCAAAGAGCATATTGATGAAAGAGTATTAGCATTATTATATGAGGTGTTGGAAGTAAAAGATGAAGATGTGTATATAATGGATGGACCGCTAGATTTAACATGTCTATTTTCTTTATATAAAAAACTAGCTCCTTTATATGAACATCTTGTATATTCGGCTCTTATTCCGCAACGGCCTCAAGATTTAGGGGATGCGGAAGATGTATTTGAAAAAGCAATTGAGCATGATATTTTATTACATCATCCCTTTGAATCGTTTCAGCCAGTAGTTGATTTTGTCCGTGATGCGGCAGACCATCCGAATGTACTTGCGATCAAACAAACATTATATCGAGTAAGTGGGGATTCGCCGATTATTCAGGCGCTAAAGGTAGCGGCTGAAAAAGGAAAACAAGTGACGGTATTAGTTGAATTAAAGGCCAGATTTGATGAAGAAAATAATGTGCATTGGGCTAAAGAATTAGAAAAGGCAGGATGTCACGTTATTTACGGTGTAAGTCATTTGAAAACACATAGTAAAATTACGCTAGTTGTAAGGAGAAAAAACGGAAAAATTGAAAGGTTCGTACATCTTGGGACTGGAAATTATAATGACGCAACAGCAAAGTTATATACTGATTTCGGGTATATTACATCACGAAAAGACTTTGGGGTCGATGCAACAAATTTCTTTAATTATTTGAGTGGTTATACAACAAAACCACATTTTCATCATTTATCGGTTGCACCATTTGATATAAGAAAGCAATTTATGGATTTAATAGATGAAGAAATCCGTTATCATAGGCAATATGGAAATGGATATATTATCGCTAAGATGAATTCATTAACAGATAAACCATTAATAAAAAAAATGTATGAAGCTTCACAAGCTGGAGTAAAGGTAGAGCTCATTGTTCGAGGAACATGTTGTTTAAGGCCTGGTATTCCAAATGTAAGTGAAAATATTCGGGTAGTTAGTGTTGTCGGGAGATATTTAGAGCATAGTCGAATTTATTATTTCCATCATAATGGAGAGGAGAAGATATATTTATCTTCAGCTGATTGGATGACGCGAAATATGGAAAAGCGAGTAGAAATATCTTTCCCGATATTAGATATTGAAATGAAGGCGAGAATTAAGGCGATTTTACAGCTTACTTTAGCTGATAATGTAAAAACGCGTGAACAAAATAAAGACGGTGACTATTATTATGTTATTAATGGTAGTACAGAAGAAATTGATAGCCAAGTGAAGTTGTTTAAGATGGCGTATCAAAACACGGATGCTGAATAATGAGAACAAAGTAAAAAAACCTCTTAAAAAAGAGGTTTTTTTACTTTGTTCTCTACTTATTATACGTTCTCTAATAGAAGGATGCGTAGAGAGAATAGTTTTTATTGTAAGCATGTTAATAGATTATGGATCAGTTAAGAGAGGGAATAACATTGGTAGAATTGTTGCAGTACATTAATAATAGTATGGTTGTTGACAAGGTCCACCATAACAAGGATAAGGTGGTGGCGGTGGGAAAGGTGGTGGATAATACGGTCTAGGACCGAAAGCTAATGCTCCGCCGAGCAGTCCACCAGCAATGCCAGCTAGAAATGGGACGCCAAAAAACGGAAAGAAGCGTGAGTCGCCTACTGGACCAATAGGTGCTGAACGGACTGGGATTGGTTGATAATATGGATACATGAACAAACCTCCTTTATTGGACTCACTTTTATCATATGGTAAATGAAACGTGGATGAGCGCGTACAAGAAAGGATATGCAAGAAAATAGGCAAATGATTACGAATGTTGGAGCGTGAAAATCGTGATTTCAGGTTTTGACATAAATCGGAATGGGACACGTGTTCTTCCAAGGCCTCGATTGACATAGAGAGCTAAATCTTGAATTGTATAGAAACCTTCAACATAGTTTTTAGCAAGTGATGGGGTAATAATAGCGCCTAAAAAAGGAATTTGTACTTGTCCGCCATGGCTATGACCAGAAAGTTGTAAGTTAACTGGATATGTAGCAATTTTAGGTGCAATATCTGGCTCGTGGACAAGAACAATATTATAAGTGTTTTGCCTCGCGTGCTGTAATGTCTCCGCTATTTTTGGTTTGCCTAGTAGTATATCATCGAGACCGAAAATTGAAATTTCACTATTATCCAGTAGACGAATTCTCTTTTCGCTATTTAGTAATAGTTCAAATCCAGATTCACGCATGATGTGTTCGTAGTATTCCGTTCCATATCCCCCGTGATCATGGTTACCATAAATAGAAAATTTACCGAAGGGTGCTTGTATATTTTTTAAAATGGATGCAACGAAAGGAGTGTCAGTATATGTTTGATAATTATCAATAAGATCACCAGTAAAAAGAACAATGTCGGGTTTTACAGCATTAATTTGTGAAACGATTTGAGCTAAATGTTGAAGAGAGAAATAGTATCCGAGATGTAAATCGCTAAATTGAAGAATTTTCATACCATGAAAACTTTTGGGTATAAGTTGTGACTTAAGTGTATGCTCTGTCAAAGAGAGTAAATGAGGCTCAATATATTTAGCGTAATAGTATCCGATGCTAGTGGTTATAAATGAATATAGACAAGTACGCATTCCAGCTTTTAAAAAATCTCTTCTTGTAATATTCTTCATAAAAATATGAGTATACCTATTTGACTTATATCATATGTGTTCGTTATATTTACAGGTTACTCAAATCTCCTTTCAGTTTATTTAAAATATATTTTAAATAATAAAAAAGTAGTATAGATTACGAAAAAATGAATGAAAAGAAACCTCTTTACGTTAAAATATCAGAAAAGTTTAAAAATATAAAGATTTCTATTAAATAAAATGATAAAATGAATGTGTATTCATTTTTGGGAGGGGATGTATGTGAAAGAAAAGGTAGTTATTATAACAGGTGGATCCAGCGGAATGGGAAAAGGAATGGCGACTCGTTTTGCAAAAGAAGGGGCACGAGTTGTTATTACAGGACGTACAATGGAAAAACTAGAGGAAACAAAATTGGAAATTGAACAATTTCCAGGACAAATATTACCTGTACAAATGGATGTAAGAAATACGGATGATATTCAGAAAATGATTGAACAGATTGATGAGAAGTTTGGGCGAATTGATATTTTAATAAATAATGCAGCTGGAAACTTTATTTGTCCAGCAGAAGATTTATCCGTGAATGGCTGGAATTCGGTCATTAATATTGTGTTAAATGGTACATTTTACTGTAGTCAGGCTGTCGGAAAATATTGGATTGAAAAAGGTATAAAAGGGAATATCATTAACATGGTAGCAACATATGCATGGGATGCAGGTCCAGGAGTTATTCATTCGGCTGCAGCGAAGGCTGGAGTATTAGCGATGACGAAGACGCTTGCTGTTGAGTGGGGCCGTAAATATGGAATACGAGTTAATGCTATTGCGCCAGGACCAATTGAACGTACGGGTGGTGCTGATAAATTATGGATTTCAGAAGAAATGGCTAAGCGTACGATACAAAGTGTTCCACTTGGAAGGTTGGGTACGCCAGAAGAAATCGCAGGTCTAGCTTATTATTTATGTTCAGATGAAGCTGCTTACATAAATGGAACTTGCATGACAATGGATGGAGGACAACATTTACATCAATATCCATTTTAAAAGGGATGAGAAAATGAATGTTTGATTCATTTTTCTACGGGTAAATGTGACGGAATTGTGACATGTGAAAGAAAAGTGTTTACAAGAGGTCATATATACGTTATATTTAAGACCTCTTTTTTCTTCATAGTAGAATTGCTAATTCCCCTTAGCATTTTACCCCTCTAATCCCTTCAGGAGAACTGAAGGGATTTTTTATTATTTTTCCGTAAATATCATGTTATAATTTTTGAAAAGTAAAGGGAGGGAAGCACGTTGATAGATGCATTAGATGTAATGAGTAACTTGGATAAAGTCCTTCCTTATTATCAAGCTATTTTTAGTGCTGATGAGCATACTGTAATTGGATATGAAGTAGTAGGGCGTATTCAAACAGAAGAGGGCATACAAAGTTTAGCTTCTTTCTTTCATGATGATTCCATTCCAAGTGAGTTTCAACTGGAAGCGGATAACATTATAGTAGAAAAAGCTTTAAACCGTTATTTAGAAAGTGATCAAAAACTATTATTATTTATACATCGGAATGCGAACGTATTAATGAACGATGATGATGAAAGTTTACTTCAACTTTTATTGATGTATGAAGAGCAAGGTTTAAATTTGAAACACATTATTTTAGAGATTACAGAACATGAATGTAAAGAAGATATAGAGCAATTTAATCATTTGCTTATGTATTATCGTACATATGGTATTCAAATTTCGATTAATAAAGTCGGAACAGGTACAAGTAATTTAGAACGTATTAGCGTGTTAGCACCGGATATTTTAAAGGTAGATTTAACAAACTTAAGGCAAACTGCACTTTTACAATCTTATCAAGATATTTTATATTCTTTATCATTACTTGCTAGAAGAATTGGTGCGACATTGTTATATGAAGAAATAGATGCTTTTTATCAACTACAATATGCTTGGAAAAACGGTGGTAGATACTATCAAGGGAATTATTTGAAAGAATGCTTACCTGATTTTATTGAAACGAATGTTTTGAAAGAACGACTTGGTAATGAGTGTCATCAATTTATTCAACATGAAAAGAAAAAGTTACAAAAGATTTATAATTTAACAGAAATGTTACGTGATCGAATCGGTGATGTTCTAGCGAAACAAAAAAAGAATGAAGATATAAATGATTGGTTATTACAATTTAGCCAAAGTGTATCACAATGTAGTTTTCGCATATTTATTTGTAACGAAGATGGTTTCCAACAATCAGGAAACGTTATGAAAAAAGATGGGGAATGGATTGTGATGCCTGAGTATTATATGAAAAACTGGAGTTGGCGCCCGTATTTTCTAGAAAATATTATGAAAATGCGCTTTGAGAATAAGGCAAGACTTTCAGATTTATATGCTGATATCGAAACAGGTGAAATGGTACGAACATTCTCTTTCCCAATTGATGATGAAAACTTTTTATTTATAGATTTATCGTATGAATATTTATATGAAGAAGATGTTTTATTTTAATGCACGAAGAAATTCGTGCATTTTTTGTTTGTTTTTATCATAAATTGGTAATAGTGAAAATGGTGCTGAAAATGCTGTCTATCGTTGTAAAGATTTTACGAACGAAACCAACCCATTCTTTGCATAATCATTGTTACAATGAATACTACAAAGACAAGTTTTCTTAAAAGGAAGGTGAAAAAATGAGGAAATATGGAATATGGTTAGTTCTATTTGTATGCGTTGCCTTTCTAGTTGGTTATAGTGTTACAACTGTTTTAGGAAAAGAGGAAGTGAAAGTCGATCGGAAAGAAGTGTTTACAACGATACAAAAGGGCTATGAAACCCAATTTTCAATTCGTGGGAAGCATTTGCCGATGAATAAGATGATAGAAACGTTATCACCATATTTTACAGAGAATTTCCTTCAAGTATTTACAGATGAAAATAGTAGAAGTGATAAACAAAGTGGTGAATATTTGCTTCCAGCAAAAGAAGCACCGTTTTCTTTTCATTCAGAAACGAAAATGTCATATGATGAAGAGCATAAAATTTTATATGTATATGAGCGGGCGAAAAGTGGACAATATCAAATTGTAACATTACAAAGAGATCAAGGGAAATGGAAATTGGCCGGATATCATGAAAGCCAAGAACTTTTAACTGAAATAAAAAGATTACAACAATTATAAAGTGAAACTTTAATCAGTGGGGGATGTTCGTCTCGCGCTACTTAATAGACCGCAAATAGCAGGATAAAAATAGGAATAGGTTTTTACCTATTCCTATTCTATATTGAGTAGCTGTTGTAATTTTTCAATTTGAAAACCAGCAACAACCTCTCCATCAATTACAACTGTTGGAGTTGAATAAGAATCATAGTCATATAAAAGACGATCGCGTGCAGCAGTGTCTTTTTTTACGTCAAATTCTTCATATACAACGTTATTATGCTTTAAAAATTCTTTCACAATGACACATGGCGGACAATCAGGTTGTGTGTAAACCTCAATTTTTTTCATTGTAATTCCTCCTTTTTTCTGTTTTTTATTATATTCTTCCAGTATAAAAATCGCAATAAAGAAGGGAAAAGATGTTTTTTCTGTTTTTTCCTTCGCATTTCGACAAATTTTTAGTTGAGTTTCTGGCCAATAACCTTTATCCTAGAGTGTGGAACATTTTTTCTGTTATGACGGATAGAATGAGTATAGCTGTAAAACCTATTGGTAGGAAGATCAGAGAAAGGAGAGATTTCATGTCTCTACTCCAAGGAATTTTAACTCGACTTGTTAGTCTACAAGAACAAGCTGAAAGCGGTGAAGTAGCACAACGCTATTTTGAAGTGAACGGTGAGCGCAAATGTAGCGTGAAATTTTTCGATAAAAGTGAAATGTATGAGTTAGAAGTGTATCAACAAGGTGAAAAACCTCAAGTGTATCAATTCGATAATATCGACATGGTTGCAATTGAGATTTACGATATCATTTCTTGATACATATAAAAAAGGTGTTGCCATATGGCAACACCTTTTTTAGTTCTATTACTTTTTAGCATATATGTATAGGGATTTTTCATTTTTCCTACAATGGTAATAAAGTGAAATTGTAATCAGTGGGGCTTCTTCGTCCTATACTGATTATTAGCCATCACCAATTGGGTGTTTATGGGTAGCAAATAGCGGGATAAAAATAACGAGGAGGTGTGTTGTATGGAACGTTTACCAGTTGTGATTTGTCCTAAATGTCACAATTCTGCTGAGATTATTCATGTATTAACGGCTCAATCGAATCAAAATGTAATTTATACGTGCCAAGTTTGCCATTTTGTAATTCGAAATATTGAAACGAATAAAGGGTAGGAAGTTATAATTTTTATTTTTGTCCCATACAATGAGAATACGAAGAGTCTGTCTAATTGAAAGGACGTGACTATGTGGCCGGTGAACATACATTTTATAATGTTTCAGAGAGACATTTAAATTTTGATATGGTCTTTAGCCGTATTTGTAGTTTCATTGAAAAGGATCCACGAAATTTATATCGCTTATCCATTGGGACAGACTCACAAGCACATCAAAAGGATACGAGGTTTATTACGGCAATTCATATTCATCGCGTTGGAAAAGGTGCCTGGGGCTGTTTACACCATAAATCAGTAAAAGATAAGCCAGCAACTTTACGTGAGAAAATATATTTAGAAACGCAGTTTAGCCAAGAAATCGCATGCCTATTTACTCCAAACCATATACAAACAATATGGGATTTATTGCATCCATATGCTCAAGATGGGGCTGGATTTATAATGGAAATTCACTTGGATATCGGAAATGATGGTTTAACAAAAGAATTTATTCTAGATATGACAGCGAAAATTCAAGCGATGGGATTAACTGCAAAAATTAAGCCAGATGCTTATGCAGCGTTTAGTTATGCAAATCGATATACGAAATAAAAAACAATTTTTATATATCTTTCACTAAAAACTGAATATTACATCTATTAAATGAGTTGGAAATTTTATATAATAAGAGTAACGATGCGAGTATAAGGAGAGGGGTATATGAAAAAGGAATTTGTTTTAACGGAAGAAGAAGAGAGTTTGTTACTAGATATTCTATTTCAGCAAAATTATGCGAGTGAAATTTTAGCTGTGGAACTTACAGATATTGAGAATGGGTTAAAACGGACAGATGTGACGCAATATAAAAAAATCACAAGGTTATTTTACAGATTAAAAAATAAGGGGTATTAAGCGCTACCGGAATGGTAGTCTTTTTTTTGTGTTGTATGCTAAAATAACTGTGTAATTTTGTTTTTATTGAAATAAAGTAAGGACAAAATAATAATATGAAAACGCTGTCATAAAATGTGAATAGAGTCGGTGATTAAAAGTAGTAAAAAGGGAAGATGGGGGGATGTAACATGATTAGTATTCCGAAAGACGAGTTCCAACAAATTTTTGTGAAAGATTTAATGATTTCATCAGAAAAAGTAGCGCATGTCCAAATGGGGAATGGTTTAGAGCATGCTTTACTCGTTCTTGTGAAATCTGGATATTCGGCGATACCTGTTTTGGACCCGATGTATAAATTACATGGGTTAATTAGTACTGCTATGATTTTAGACGGTATGTTAGGGTTAGAACGCATTGAGTTTGAAAGACTTGACGAAATGAAAGTAGAACAGGTGATGAAGGAAGACATTCCAGTTCTTAAGTTAGAAGATTCATTTGCAAAAGCTTTAGAAATGACAATTGATCATCCTTTTATTTGCGCTGTCAATGAAGAGGGGTATTTTGAGGGGATTTTAACACGTCGAGCTATTTTAAAATTGTTAAATAAAAAAGTAAGGCAACATAATCGATAATGTGAGAAAAGTGACTTCATAGAAGCGGAGAAGTCACTTTTTTTTCGTGCATATCAGTTGTGTATGTATTATATTTAAAAAGATAAAAAATATAAGAGTATTGAAGTTAAATTAAGGATGAAAAGCTTATTGAGATAAGGTGTATGGAAGCTAAGGAAAGAGGGAGAAAGTTGCAAATTGATGATTTTCAAATGATGGTTGTGTTAGCTCAGGAATCAAATATGAGAAAAGCGGCGGAACGTTTATTTGTTTCACAACCTGCGCTTAGTCAGCGATTACAATCTATGGAGAAACAATGGGGAATGAAGTTTTTTATTCGTTCACAAAAAGGATTGACAATTACACCTGAAGGGGAAAAAGTCGCAAATTATGCAAAAGAAATGCTACAAAGGGAAGAGGATATTAAAAGTGAGCTAGCTGTTTTTAGAACAGAAACACATGGAACGTTAAAAATAGCTGTTGCATCAGTTATTGGTCAATATTGGCTTCCTCCTGTTTTGAAGAAGTTTGTGCATAAATATCCTTCTGTGAAAATATCGCTGTTTACTGGCTGGAGTAGTGAAGTACAAAAGCAATTTTATGAAGGAGACGTTCATGTTGCTATATTGAGAGGAACACAAGAATATAAAGGTCAGAAGCAACAATTATTTGAAGATGAACTTTATTTAGTGGATAAAGAAATAAAAGATATTACGATGTTAAAAGAGACAAATAGGCCGTTTATTCAATTTAAAAGTGACTCGACTTATTATGGACAAATACAAAATTGGTGGTATGGTTTATTTTCTAATCCACCTAAGAGAACAATTGTGGTTGATCAAATTGAGACTTGTAAACAACTCGTTTTAAATGGTATAGGTTATGCTCTTTTACCTTCTACTGTTTTAAAAGAAGTACAGGAAAATATGTATAAAACACCTGTTCAATTAACGAGAGAAACATGGTTATTGACGAGTGAGTCGGCTAGACAATTGAAGCAAGTACAAGCATTTTTAGAAATTATCGAAGAAATTCAAATGGAAAAATAGGATTATTATCTTGCTACTCGCTCTATCGTTTGGTAGAGTAACATTATAAATGGATTTAGGAGGCAACAAGAATGAAAATGATGGACGCTAACGAAATTATTTCGTTTATTCAAAAAAGTGAAAAGAAAACTCCTGTAAAGGTATACATAAAAGGGGATTTAAAAGAAGTAACATTCCCTGAAACGGTACAAGCATTTGTAAATAAAAAGTCTGGTGTATTATTTGGAGAATGGTCTGAAATTAAGACAATTCTTGATGAAAATAGCAAGCACATTGTTGATTACGTTGTTGAAAATGACCGTCGTAATTCTGCAATTCCAATGCTTGATTTAAAAGGTATTAAAGCTCGTATTGAGCCGGGCGCGATTATTCGTGACCACGTTGAAATCGGCGACAACGCTGTTATTATGATGAATGCAACAATTAATATCGGTGCTGTAATTGGTGAAGGTTCTATGATCGACATGAACGCAGTACTTGGTGGACGTGCAACTGTTGGTAAGAACTGTCACGTAGGTGCGGGTGCCGTACTTGCAGGTGTTATTGAGCCGCCTTCAGCAAAACCAGTTATCGTTGAAGATGATGTTGTAATTGGTGCTAACGTAGTTGTGTTAGAGGGAGTTACAGTAGGTAAGGGTGCAGTTGTAGCAGCAGGAGCTGTTGTAACAGAAGATGTACCTCCATATACAGTTGTTGCGGGTACGCCAGCACGTGTAATTAAAGAGATTGATGAGAAGACAAAAGCAAAAACTGAAATTAAACAAGAGCTTCGTCAATTAAACCCAGAGAAATAAAAACAAAAAAGCGTAAGAGCATAACCGGCTCTTACGCTTTTTATAGATAGAGGTGCAAAAATGGCAGTAAGCAAATTCGTTCAAATTCGTAGAGATTTACATAAAATACCGGAAATTGGATTTAAAGAGTGGAAAACACAACAGTATATTTTAGATTACATAGGAACGCTTTCGAATGAGCATGTGGAAGTGAAAGTATGGAAAACGGGTGTCATTGTTAAAGTAAATGGGAAAAATCCAGAAAAAATTATCGGTTATCGCGCAGATATAGACGGTTTACCAATTACAGAAGAAACTGGATATGAGTTTGCTTCTATTCATGAAGGAATGATGCATGCATGTGGACATGATTTGCATACAACAATCGGTTTAGGCCTTCTAACAGCAGCTGTAACAGAAAGAATAGATGATGACCTTGTGTTTCTATTCCAACCAGCTGAAGAAGGGCCTGGAGGGGCTCTTCCTATGTTAGAGAGTGAAGAGTTAAAAGAATGGAAGCCGAATATAATTCTTGGTCTGCATATTGCACCTGAATACGCTGTAGGAACAATTGCTACAAAAGAAGGGCTATTATTTGCAAATACATCAGAGTTATATGTTGATTTAAAAGGAAAAGGTGGACATGCAGCCTACCCGCATACTGCAAATGATATGATTGTTGCAGCAAGTCACCTTGTTACACAACTTCAATCCGTTATTAGTCGTAATGTGAATCCTCTTGATAGTGCAGTAATTACCATCGGAAAAATAACCGGTGGTACAGTTCAAAATATCATAGCAGAAAAGTCTCGGTTAGAAGGAACGATCCGAACGTTATCAGTGGAATCAATGAGTCGTGTTAAAAGTAGGATTGAGGCAATTGTTGCAGGTATAGAAGCTTCCTTCCAATGTGAAGCGGTTATTGACTACGGAGCGATGTATCATCAAGTATATAACCATGAAGCATTAACGAGAGAGTTTATGCAGTTTGTAAGTGAACAAACTGATATGAATGTAATTACATGTACTGAGGCAATGACAGGTGAAGATTTTGGTTATATGCTTCAAGAGATTCCAGGATTTATGTTTTGGCTTGGGGTAAATTCAGAATATGGTTTACACCACGCAAAATTAAAACCAGATGAAGAGGCTATTGAGAAAGCTATTGTATTTTTAGATCAATATGTGAAGTGGAAAGGAACTAGAAAGTAAACTTGCTCGCCAACTTTGCAAAAACTTACAGTGGGCACTTCTTAGTTCCAAGATGAAAATATCGTTCATATTTGCTTTGGATAGTCATCTGCATACAAATGGATAAAATAATGAGCAGTGGTTTTGAGCCGCTGCTCATTATTCATTATCGCTTATTGAGAAGATGATTAGTGAACTAGCTTATATATGTTTACATTTCGTGTGAAAAGTGTGTAAAATCAATGTGAAACATAGAAAAAAGGGTGGGGAATTACGTGCAAATTAGCAGTGCGATGTTGTGTTTCGTCTTATATGCGTATGTTATTATTGCGGCGGTTTATTTTGGGATAAGTTTTTATGCCTACCGTTTAGTAGATAATCATGAATATGACGAAACATATAAATGGGTGAAGAGATATTTATCACCTGTATTAGAAATTATGAATGGGTTTGTACTCTTTTTATTTATTGGATTAATTGCTTTCTCAACGAGTTTGGTAGGGAATAAAACGACATTATTTGTACTAGGTATCATTATTTTTATGTTGCTAGGAATACGGATTGGTAACACGGTGTTTTGGAATGAAAGAAAAGTAGATGGCTGGACTGGAATGTTAATCCCGTGTATGTTAGCGGCTATCGTGACAAACATAGAACATGAGTATTATCAATTACATTTTTGGCTCATTATCGTTTTAACAATTCTTTCGGTTTTGTATATAAGTACCGTAGTACTAACATACATTGCACATGAAAAAGGTGATGTTAAAGGAACTCGCTATTTTAGAGGGCGAGCACTATTCTGGAGTGTGCCAACCATGGCGGTTATAGGAATTATTGCGATATTAGTAAATGGATATCAATTTACTAATTGGCAACTGTTTTTAGAAAGTTGGTGGATTTTCATCATTTCGTTTATCGCTTTTTTAGGTGCAACGCATTATTTATTCCATCAACATCATTATATATTGGCATTGCTATTCGCATTTATACAACTATTATTTGCTTTCTTCGGACAAGAAACGTTATTATTCGTTTTTGAAACATTTAGTTCATTTGGAAATATATTTGTATTTGGTATGTTAATTTTCAGTATCGCATTTTATTTACAACAGTATTTTTATATGCAAAAACAAAAATAAGAATGATATACAGATTTTTGTAGCAAATCTAAAGTATGTTACAATAAAAATACATAGTATTCGATGTTATTGGAGGAATTCCTGTGGGTGAAAAAGAGAAAGAATTTGCTGTCATTGGGCTTGGACGTTTTGGTGGAAGTATTTGCCGGGAACTCGCTCAATTAGGTATGGAAGTAATGGCAATTGATTCAGATGAGGATAAAATTAATGAGTTTGCAAATATAGCTTCACATGCTGTAATTGCAGATTCAACAGATGAGATGGTATTAAAAAGTCTTGGTATTCGTAATTTTGATCATGTAGTCGTTGCTATTGGAGACAATTTAAATTCAAGTATTTTAACAACATTAATTCTGAAAGAGTTAGGTGTAAAAAATATTACTGTAAAAGCTCAAAATGATTACCATGAAAAAGTGTTAAGTAAAATAGGGGCAGATCACATTGTGCACCCAGAGCGTGATATGGGAAAAAGGATTGCTAATAATATTGCATCAAGTAATGTATTAGACTATCTTGAGCTTTCAGATGAGCATAGTATTGTAGAGATTATAGCAAATAAAAAAATTGATGGTCATTCTTTAATCGAATTAGATATTCGTGCGAAGTTTGGATTGAATATTGTAGCGATTAAACGTGGTAAAGAAGTCATTGTATCTCCTCGAGCTACGGAAAATATTCAAGCGGGAGATATATTAATTGTAATTGGTCATGACGATGAAGTAGATCGTTTTAAACACTTTTTAAGATAAGAGAAAAGGACAATACCTTCACGGTATTGTCCTTTTTCTTATATCTCCATAATGATTGGTAAAATCATTGGACGACGTTTCGTTTTCTCATACAGGAATGGTGCTAATGTGTCTGTAATTTCATTTTTAATTTCAGACCATTGTGTTGTTTTGCGTTCCATTACTTTTTCTAAATGAGTTGTAATCAATGTTTGAGCATCATTAATTAAATCACTACTTTCCCGCATATAAACGAAACCACGTGAGATAATATCAGGTCCTGCTGCAACTTTAAATTCTTTCATATCAATGCTTACAACTACAATAACAAGTCCTTCTTCAGAAAGGATACGACGATCGCGTAATACGATATTACCGATATCTCCAATACCATTTCCGTCAATATAGACAGAGCCAGATGGTATTTTACCAGCTACGCTTGCTTCATCAGAACGTAAGGCAAGAACATCTCCATTATCCATGATGAAACAGTTTTCTTCTGGAATACCACAATCATTTGCTAATTTCATATGCATACGTTGCATACGATATTCACCATGAATTGGCATGAAATACTTCGGTTTAATTAGACGAAGCATTAGTTTTTGTTCTTCTTGTCCGCCATGTCCACTCGTATGAATGTTTGACAGTTTTCCGTGGATTACATCAGCACCAGCACGATACAACATGTTAATTGTACGGCTTACGCTAATTGTATTACCAGGGATTGGTGAAGAAGAGAAAACAACTGTGTCGCCAGGAATGATTTGAATTTGACGATGAGTACCATTAGCAATACGTGAAAGTGCTGCCATTGGCTCACCTTGACTACCTGTACATAAAATAACAACCTTATTCGCTGGTAGGCGGTTTAGTTGAGCTGTATCTATGAATGTATCCTTTGGACAGCGAATATAACCAAGGTTTTGTCCGATTTCAATCGCTGCTTCCATACTTCGACCGAACACAGCAACTTTACGATTGTTTTCAACAGCTGCTTCAACAACTTGTTGTAGACGATGGATATTTGATGCAAAGGTTGCGAAGATAATACGACCTTCTACTTTGCGGAAAATATCTTGAATACTATCACCAACACGGCGCTCAGACATTGTAAAGTTTGGAACTTCACTGTTTGTACTGTCAGATAAGAGACAAAGTACACCGTCTTTTCCGATTTCAGCCATTTTTGTTAAGTCCGCTGGTTCACCGACTGGTGTAAAATCAAATTTGAAATCACCAGTATGAACAACTTGTCCTTGAGGTGTTTTCACAACAACTCCGTATGAATCCGGAATACTGTGAGTTGTACGGAAGAAGGAAACAGACGTCTTTTTAAATTTAATAACATCATCTTCTTGAATTTCATAAAGTTTTGCTTTACGAAGTAATCCGTGCTCTTCTAATTTGTTTTTGATTAGTGCAATTGCTAATTTCCCACCATAAATCGGAATGTTTACTTGACGTAATAAGTAAGGAATTCCACCGATATGATCTTCGTGACCATGTGTAATGAATAATCCTTTAATTTTATCTTCGTTTCGCACAAAATAAGTGTAATCTGGTATTACATAATCGATTCCGAGGAGTTCGTCTTCTGGAAATTTAATTCCAGCATCAATAATAATAATTTCATCTTGAAATTGAACAGCATATGTATTTTTACCGATTTCTCCAAGTCCACCTAAAGCGAAAACGGCAGCCTGATCATTCTTTAGAAATTTCATATGACTATACGATTTCCGCTAATGTTAAATCAGCGTTTTGTTTTTCATATTCAAGATGAGCACCAGTAACAGATTGAACGAACTCGATATTATATGCGAACTTATTTAATTTTTTACGAACATCCTTTTCAGACGTAGCCTCTAAATATAAAACTTTTGTATTTTCACGTACTGGAACCTCAGTCGTTTTTTCTTGATAAAATACTTTAAAAATCATTTGGAAAACCTCTCCTTGTCTATGTTTTGCATTATCTGTTACTTATTATAAAGCAAACAGTCACGATTTTCATGTTTTTTCGAATGAGAATGAAGAAAAAGCCCGAAATGGGCACAATTTAAGCGATTGTCTTTTTACGGACTAGATCTTTTAAATAACGCTTGAGCTTTTTCTTCAGCTTCTTCAGCATGATTACTCCTTCCTTTCCTTATTTTAAACATGCATATTACTAGTGAAAACTCCGTCTCTGATAAAGAAAGAGGACAAAAGTGAATGTTGAATCTTGTCCTTTCGCATACAGGGAAAGTTATTCTATAGTAACGATTAGTAGCCGTTAGTTATAGGTATAGTATGAGAAAGAATAGAGAAGAAAATTCATACGAACAAGTATCCACATTTTTTACTAATATATATATGCAGGTTTCATAAATAAGGTCAGAAAGTGAACGCTTTCTTCACAGATGTTTAATATGTTATACTTTTTTTTAGCATTTGAAAAGCGATAATCAAAATAGGAATATAGAGTACCAGAAAGGATTTTGACAAATGAATGATAAAATTGTCTTTTTTGATATTGATGGAACATTATTAGATCATGATAAAAAAATTCCGCAATCTACACGAGATGCAGTAAAGCAGTTACAAGAAAAAGGTGTGCATGTAGCAATTGCAACTGGACGTGCGCCGTTTATGTTTGAAGATATTCGTAAGGAACTCAATATACATAATTATGTTAGTTTTAATGGACAGTACGTTGTATTTGAAGATGAGGTAATATTTAATAACCCGTTACATCCGGCTGCCTTGCATAAGTTTACTCAGTTTGCAAAACAAGAAGGATATCCACTTGTATATCTTGATCATCAAGACATGAGAGCATCAGTAGAATATCATGATTATGTGAAAGAAGGTTTTGGGAGTTTAAACTTTGAACATCCGGCATATGAACCTGATTTTTATGAGAAACGTAATATTTATCAAACACTTCTTTTCTGTGAAGTGAATGAGGAGGAAAAGTTTATTAATCAGTACCCAGACTTTCATTTCATTCGCTGGCATGCGTATTCAATGGATATCATTCCAAATGGTGGTTCTAAGGCAAAAGGGATTGAAAAATTCATTGAGAAATTAGGATTTAACCGTGAACAAGTGTATGCATTTGGAGATGGCTTAAATGATTTAGAAATGATTGAAGCGGTTGGGACAGGTATTGTGATGGGAAATGGTCATGAAGACTTGAAAAAACTTGCAAATCACGTGACAAAGGATGTTAGTGAAGACGGCATATATCATGGATTAAAATGGGCGGGATTGCTATAAGTGAATATGAAACCCATTTCATATAAAAAAGGCGGAAGATTAACTCCCGCCTTTTTTATTATCGCTCTAGAGGTTTTGAATCGTCAGGAGCAGCAAATGGATTTTCTTTATTAATGTGGTCATAGAACATAACACCATTTAAATGGTCAATTTCATGCTGAAATACGATTGCTGGTAAACCTTTTAAACGTAATTTTACTTCTTCACCGTTGATAGATGTTGCTTTCACTGTAATTCTTGTGTAACGGGGGACATAACCAGGTACTTCGCGGTCTACAGAGAGACAGCCTTCCCCGCTTTGTAAATATGTACGTTCAACAGAATGACTAATGATTTTTGGATTGAATAATGCATGACTATATAACGTACCGTCCGTATCAGTTACATGAACCGCTATCATTTTCTTTGAAATACCGATTTGCGGAGCCGCTAATCCGATTCCAGGGCGTAAACTATATTTTTCAGCCATTTCAGGATCTTGGCTATTTATTACGAATTCAATCATTTCTTTAAGGGTAGTTGTATCTTCTTCGCTCGCCGGCATTGATACCTCTTCTGCAACGTTTCGCAAAATAGGATCTCCTTCGCGAATTACATCTTTCATTGTAAGCATATGTAATCTCTCCTTTCTTTTTTAGTCTACCAAAGGAGAGGGGAAAAGTCATCGACAAGTAGTGTAAGCGCTTTGGAAAGCGTTCTACTATAGAATATTTATGTATGTAATAAAAAGAAAAGACGGCAAAGCCGTCTGTTTCTTTCCATAGTTGTTTCATTTTACATTAGCGAATGCAAGCAGCACCAACGATAATTAAAAGAATAAACAACACAACGATTAAGGCGAAGCCGCGTCCAGATCCGCCACAAGAACCGCCATAACCGTAGGAAGGATATGAACAAGTTGGATAGCAATATGAGTATCCGTACATGAGATGACCTCCTTTATCATTTCCCGCTAATACTGCGGTTACTATAATGTATGGAGGGGAGAGTAGAAATGTATGGGTAATTACCTATAAAAGGAAGAAGAGTTTGTATATTTTTGTTAAGAAGAGAGAAAAACTAAAGAGAATTAAATCGTTTACATATTATTCTAAGAGAAAAAACAAGTTAAAAAGGGAATAATATAACAGTAGGTCAATGCTTACTAATACAGATGTGAAAAATAAAAACACGTTTGTGTAGAAGAAACCTGCAGATTATTTATAAAAAAACGTATTCAAAGTAATTGACATCGTAATTAGAATAGTTGTAAACTAAAAAACGTGATCAAGATTGTATTAATATGTTTCTGAAAAAACATTAGTACAGATTGTTAGGTACACAAAATTATTCTCAACCGACAGATAAATTTGTTGGTTTACATTGTTGCGTTTTCAGTCTAGCTAATAGATAGTGAAAGCGTTTCAGAATATGGTTCAAGAGAGGAAGAGGTGAACGGAATGGGTACTAAAACAAAAAAGACCCTATTTAATGTTGATGAGCAAATGAAAGCTATCGCAGCTCAATTTGAAACATTACAAATTTTAAATGAAAAAGGCGAAGTTGTGAATGAAGCAGCTATGCCTGAATTATCTGATGATCAATTAAAAGAATTAATGCGCCGTATGGTGTATACTCGCGTACTAGATCAACGTTCTATTTCTTTAAACCGTCAAGGACGTTTAGGTTTCTACGCACCAACAGCTGGACAAGAGGCTTCTCAATTAGCAAGTCATTTCGCACTTGAAGCAGAAGATTTCATCTTACCAGGATATCGTGATGTGCCACAATTAGTATGGCACGGTTTACCATTATACCAAGCATTCTTATTCTCTCGTGGACATTTCATGGGTAACCAAATGCCTGAGAATGTAAATGCACTTGCTCCACAAATCATCATCGGTGCGCAAATCATCCAAACTGCTGGTGTTGCGTTAGGTATGAAACTACGTGGTAAAAAATCTGTTGCAATTACTTACACTGGTGACGGTGGTGCTTCACAAGGTGACTTCTACGAAGGTATGAACTTTGCGGGTGCATTCAAAGCTCCAGCAATCTTCGTTGTACAAAACAACCGTTATGCAATCTCTACTCCAGTAGAAAAGCAATCTGCAGCTAAAACTGTAGCGCAAAAAGCAGTAGCAGCAGGTATTTACGGAATTCAAGTAGACGGTATGGACCCATTAGCTGTATACGCAGCAACTGCTTTCGCTCGTGAGCGTGCAGTAAACGGCGAAGGCCCTACTTTAATCGAGACTTTAACATTCCGTTACGGTCCACATACAATGGCTGGTGATGACCCAACTCGTTACCGTACAAAAGATATCGAGAACGAATGGGAACAAAAAGATCCAATCGTACGCTTCCGTGCATTCTTAGAAAACAAAGGCCTATGGTCTCAAGAAGTTGAAGAGAAAGTAATCGAAGAAGCAAAAGAAGATATCAAACAAGCAATTGCTAAGGCTGACCAAGCTCCAAAACAAAAAGTTACTGATTTAATGGAAATCATGTACGAAAAAATGCCTTACAACTTAGCTGAACAATATGAAATTTACAAAGAAAAGGAGTCGAAGTAAGCCATGGCTCAAATGACAATGATTCAAGCAATCACTGATGCTTTACGCGTTGAAATGAAAAATGACCCTAACGTACTTGTGTTTGGTGAAGACGTTGGTGTAAACGGCGGTGTATTCCGTGCTACTGAAGGTTTACAAGCTGAATTCGGTGAAGATCGTGTAATGGATACTCCACTTGCAGAGTCTGGTATTGGTGGACTTGCAGTTGGACTTGCATTAGAAGGCTTCCGTCCAGTTCCAGAAATCCAATTCTTCGGTTTCATTTATGAAGTAATGGATTCAGTTTCTGGTCAATTAGCTCGTATGCGTTACCGTTCTGGTGGACGTTGGACTGCTCCAGTAACAATTCGTTCTCCATTCGGTGGCGGTGTTCATACTCCTGAACTACATGCTGATAGCTTAGAAGGATTAGTGGCTCAACAACCTGGTCTAAAAGTTGTTATTCCATCTACTCCATACGATGCAAAAGGTCTTTTAATCTCTGCGATTCGTGACAACGATCCAGTTATCTACTTAGAGCATATGAAATTGTACCGTTCATTCCGTCAAGATGTACCAGAAGGCGATTACACAATTGATTTAGGTAAAGCTGATATCAAACGTGAAGGTACAGATGTATCTGTTATCGCTTACGGTGCTATGGTTCATGCTGCATTAAAAGCTGCTGAAGAACTTGAAAAAGAAGGTATCTCTTTAGAGGTAGTTGACTTACGTACAGTTCAACCATTAGATATCGAAACAATCATCGCTTCTGTTGAAAAAACAGGCCGCGTAGTTGTAGTTCAAGAAGCACAAAAACAAGCTGGTATTGCAGCTAACGTTGTAGCGGAAATTAACGACCGTGCAATCTTAAACTTAGAAGCTCCAGTTGTACGTGTTGCAGCTGCTGATACAGTATTCCCATTCTCTCAAGCTGAGAGCGTATGGTTACCAAACCATAAAGATATTGTTGAAGCTGTTAACAAAGTAATGAACTTCTAATTTTTAGCTTTTCATGTGCAAAAGAAATCAGCACATGCTGGTTTCTTTTGTACATATTCCATAATAATGAAATGAATCAGGGGGCTGAATTCCGTGGCATTTGAATTTAAACTACCAGATATCGGTGAAGGTATCCACGAAGGTGAAATCGTAAAATGGTTTATTAAACCAGGCGATGAAGTAAACGAAGACGATGTACTTCTTGAAGTACAAAATGATAAAGCAGTAGTAGAAATCCCTTCTCCTGTTAAAGGTAAAGTACTTGAAGTACTTGTAGAAGAAGGAACAGTTGCAATTGTAGGAGATACATTAATTAAATTTGATGCTCCTGGATACGAAAACCTTAAATTTAAAGGTGACGATCATGATGCAGCTCCAAAAGCTGAAGAAGCAGCAGTAGAAGCTCCAGCAGCGGAAGCTACTCCAGCAGCAACTGCAGAAGTAGTAAATGAGCGCGTAATCGCTATGCCATCTGTTCGTAAATATGCTCGTGAAAACGGCGTAGACATTCATAAAGTAGCTGGTTCTGGTAAGAACGGCCGTATCGTAAAAGCTGACATCGATGCATTTGCAAATGGTGGACAAGCAGTAGCAGCAACTGAGGCTCCAGCAGCAGTAGAAGCTACTCCAGCAGCAGCGAAAGAAGAAGCACCAAAAGCACAACCAATCCCAGCTGGTGAATATCCAGAAACTCGTGAGAAAATGAGTGGTATCCGTAAAGCGATTGCAAAAGCAATGGTTAACTCTAAGCATACAGCTCCTCACGTAACATTAATGGATGAAATTGATGTAACTGAGCTTGTTGCTCACCGTAAGAAGTTCAAAGCTGTTGCAGCTGACAAAGGTATTAAATTAACTTACCTTCCATACGTTGTTAAAGCTTTAACATCTGCATTACGTGAATACCCAATGTTAAACACTTCTTTAGATGATGCTTCTCAAGAAGTAGTTCATAAACATTACTTCAACATCGGTATCGCAGCTGATACAGACAAAGGTCTATTAGTACCAGTTGTTAAAGATACAGATCGCAAGTCTATCTTCACTATTTCTAACGAGATCAATGATCTTGCTGGTAAAGCACGTGATGGTCGTTTAGCTCCGGCTGAAATGAAAGGTGCTTCTTGCACAATTACAAACATTGGTTCTGCAGGTGGACAATGGTTCACTCCAGTTATCAACCACCCAGAAGTAGCAATCCTTGGTATCGGCCGTATCGCTGAGAAGCCAGTTGTGAAAAACGGTGAAATCGTTGCAGCTCCAGTATTAGCATTATCTCTAAGCTTTGACCATCGTTTAATTGACGGCGCAACTGCTCAAAAAGCATTAAACCAAATTAAACGTCTATTGAATGACCCACAATTATTAGTAATGGAGGCGTAATAACAATGGTAGTAGGAGATTTCCCAATTGAATTAGATACAGTCGTTGTTGGTGCAGGTCCTGGTGGATACGTTGCGGCAATTCGTGCAGCACAATTAGGTCAAAAGGTAGCAATTATCGAAAAAGCTAACCTTGGTGGCGTATGCTTAAACGTTGGATGTATTCCTTCAAAAGCGTTAATCAATGCAGGTCATCGTTATGAGAATGCAATGCATTCTGATGACATGGGTATCACTGCAGAGAACGTAAAAGTTGACTTTACAAAAGTTCAAGAATGGAAAAACGGCGTAGTTAAGAAATTAACTGGCGGTGTTGAAGGCCTTCTTAAAGGTAACAAAGTTGAAATCATTCGCGGTGAAGCTTACTTCGTAGATGCTAATACATTACGCGTAATGACTGAAGATGCAGCACAAACGTATACGTTTAAAAATGCTGTTCTTGCAACTGGTTCTACACCAATCGAAATTCCAGGATTCAAATACTCTAAACGTGTTATCAACTCTACAGGCGCTTTAAGCTTACCTGAAATTCCTAAAAAACTTGTTGTAATCGGCGGCGGTTACATCGGTATGGAATTAGGAACTGCATATGCTAACTTCGGTACAGAAGTTACTGTAGTAGAAGCTGGCGACGAAATCTTAGCTGGTTTCGAAAAAGCTATGAGCTCTGTTGTTAAACGTGCTCTTCAAAAGAAAGGTAACGTAAATATCCATACAAAAGCTATGGCTAAAGGCGTTGAAGAAACAGAAACTGGCGTAAAAGTTAGCTTTGAAGTTAAAGGTGAAATCCAAACTGTAGAAGCAGATTACGTATTAGTAACTGTAGGTCGTCGTCCAAACACTCAAGAAATCGGTCTTGAGCAAGTTGGAGTTAAAATGACTGACCGCGGCATCATCGAAATCGATGAGCAATGTCGTACAAACGTATCAAACATCTATGCAATCGGTGATATCGTTCCTGGACCACCATTAGCTCACAAAGCTTCTTACGAAGGTAAAGTAGCTGTTGAAGCAATTAGTGGCCATGCATCAGCAATCGATTACATCGGAATTCCTGCAGTATGCTTCACTGATCCAGAATTAGCATCTGTTGGTTACACTAAGAAACAAGCTGAAGAAGCAGGAATGACAGTAGCTGTATCTAAGTTCCCATTCGCTGCAAACGGTCGTGCGTTATCATTAAACAGCACTGACGGTTTCCTACAACTTGTAACACGTAAAGAAGATGGTCTTCTTGTAGGTGCTCAAGTTGCAGGTGCAGGCGCTTCTGATATTATCTCTGAGATTGGTTTAGCTATCGAAGCTGGAATGACAGCAGAAGATATCGCTCAAACAATCCACGCTCACCCAACATTAGGTGAAATCACAATGGAAGCAGCTGAAGTTGCTCTTGGAATGCCAATTCACATTGTAAAATAATTTAAGTAATGAAAATAACCCATCTCTTATTGAAAGAGATGGGTTATTTTTATTTTAATAAAATGGCTTGCAAGGTCTTTATATGTACTTGTCGAATGAATATATAATACTTTAAATGAACCGTTAGAACATATGTTAATTCAAAAGTAGTATATATGCTTTCCTATATTATGTAATTGATTCAAACTTAATCCCATATATTAATAAAATAGAGCATGTCAAAGGAGAAGGTTCCATGAGAATATTACATGTTATATTTTATCATTTTTTATTATGGAGTGGTTTTTCCGTTGTATTATCATTGTCAAATGGTGATAAGTTGCATTACAAGGTAATGCTATTTTTTGTATTTCTTTATTTAGCATATGTGATCGCATATTTTGTATTGCATACCAGAAAGCAGGCTTTATTCCTTACGTGTTCAAATTGCATACTATTTTTAATTATATTTTCTATTTCTTAAATTAACGTTTATAGAAATACATTGTTCTTCCATTAAATAATTGTAATTCTCCTTCTAATTTCTTCGCTAGAAAACGGCAAAATTCATTTGCTTTTCCTTTATCACCAAATGTTGCATTAGGTGGTAAAGAAATCTGAATAAAAGATTGTTCCTTTTCTATACCAACACCAACATATATGGAGTCATATCGATCGTGAGTAGATTGTAGTTTTAATGTTGTTGCTGATGTGTCTAAAATTTCATAGGGAAAAGCGGTATTTGTATAAGCGTAATTAATTTGAACACCAGTTTTGGAAGTAACTGTTTGATAGTAAAGAAAAAGTTGTTTTATATCATCTATTGAAACAGAGTGTTGATTGGATTTAGGTACAAGCGTAATAAATGCATGTTGCATATAAGTTCCCCCTAACTTAGTAGAATACTATCATTCTACATCCTACTGAATTTTTTGACAATTAAAAGGAGTATTCCTTTTTTTGTTTAATATACTAGTGAAAGGTGATGTAGAAAGGTGGAAACCGATGTTTGAAAAATTGTATGATGAGCATGAAAGTGTGAAGGTACGATTTTTGGGGTTTATGACACATGATACTCGTTATGATTTTGGTGTTATTTATACAAATATGTTTTTTGGAAAGCCACTCATTGTTTGCATGCAAACAGGAAGGTCTACTTTACTTGGACGAGATGATGTAGAGAATGTTCAACATATACAGGAAATTTTTAAATTAGGGTCAGAAGAGGAAGCGGCAGAGTTAGCTCAGTTTTTCAAATTTTTAGTCCCATCTACTTCTTTGCATGCGGAATATGAAGAATAGTTAATGTAAAACAGTCGTATGTATAAATATGGCTGTTTTTTTGTTTGAATATCGCATACTAATTTAAATTAAAAATATTTAATGTGTTATACTAAAAACCTATTGACGTAAAAAGTATAACATATTAAAATAAAGACAGAAAGTTAAGCGGTTACAAAAGTTTTTGGGATTATAAACTTAGGGGGAAATGAAAAATGGGAACGATCGTATGTCAAGATTGTGAAGGTACAATTGCACACTTCGAGGATGAAAAAGTAACGGTACTTTACGGGAAATGTGGATCTTGCGGATGTGATCACACAGAGCATACAAAAGCCCAATAATTAATAGGAAATGGACAACTAAAAGTTTTTAGGACCATAAACTTAGGGGGAAATGAAAAATGGGAACAATCGTATGCCAAGTATGTGAAGGAACAATCGGTCATTTTGAAGATGAAAAAACGACAGTGCTTTACGGGAAATGTGGTACAAATTGTGAATGTGCTAAAAGAGACAAGGCGAAAGCTTAATTATAGATAAGTAGATTATTATTAAAACTCAGGGGGAAATGAAAAATGGGAACAATCGTATGCCAAGTATGTGAAGGAACAATCGGACATTTTGAAGATGAAAAATCAACAGTACTATACGGGAAATGTGGATCTCATTGAGAATGTGACCATAAAGAACATACAAAAGCTTAAATAAGAAAAAGCGCCTACATATGTAGGCGCTTTTTTAATAAATTGTAGTTGTATTGCCAACAGTTGCAACGATTGCATCATCTCTAATTGGAATAAATCCTATCGATGTCTGTGGAGTGCTAGGAGAGGCGTAGTGGCTCATGAGACGGCTATCAATACGGGTAATAGTATCGGTCAAGAAAGCTGAAATAAAAGCGTAAGGGACTCGTCGTTCATTTAGTGAGTATATAATTTCCTCTTTTGTTTTCACACCTACGCCATGTCCGTAAAAAAAGAAATTTCCTAGATAGATTGTATTTTCTCCTTGCCACTCGATTGTAGCTGGATTCACTTGTGGATTTTTAAAATAAACGAGGTCACCTGGAACAAGATCGCCACCCGTTTTTGTTATGAGCTTTAAATCTTGATCGTAGTCCCACGTATATAGTAAAAGGTTTGCAAAGAGACGGTTGAAAGTTTCTTCCTCATACAATGATAGTAAAGCTTTGTAAAAAATAATAATCATAGCGGTGGCACATTCAGTTCCATATAGTTTTCCGTTTTTGAAAATATCTTGTATGGCAATGGAAGGGGGTATGTTTGGAAGGAGCTCGAACCCTCCAAGTGACGTTCTTTTCCAATACTGAGGGTTGCAAAAGGATTGTTGAAATGTGCGAAACTGAAATCCACTTTGAAAAAGTTCTAATGCAGAAGTAATAATATTAACGCGCAAATTTAGATCAAAGCTGAGTTCATCAGATGTTCGGAAGGAATAAATTTCTTGATTTCCTGCCATTATCGATAAAATTTGTTGTTTCTCAGCTGCAAATGGCTCATATTCATTTGTGATATAAGGATGTACAATAGAACGGCCTATTACAATCATAATAGTATCCCCACCTATACGTTACATTACTTAATATCGTATGAGAAAAGGGAAAAAGGGTGAAAGAAAAGCCTATCAACTGATAGGCTTGTACTCTTTAATCACACGTAAAGTTTGTAATGTCATATCTTCAGGACCTTGTACAGGTAAACCTGCTTCTAAGTTTTTACGAATATACTCTAAGTTATCTTGTGTAATAATTTCCCCCGGAGTAAAGATTGGAATCCCTGGCGGATAAACCATAACGAAATCAGCTATAATACGACCTGCTGCATTTTCAAATGGAATGACTTCTGTTTCCGAATAAAAAGCATCTCGAGGAGAAAGTGCTAGCACTGGTATTTCTGGAATTTCTACTTGTATTTGAACACCTTTATCGGCTTGATTTCTAAATGTTGCTGCTAAATCTTGTAATGCTGCAATAAGTGTATTTGTCTCACTTTCTGTATCTCCGAAAGTGACAAGACATAGTATGTTGTATAAATCTGAGAGTTCTACTTCAATGTTATATTGCTCTCTAAGCCATACTTCAGCCTGATGGCCTGTAATACCTAAATCTTTTACAGATACAATTATCTTTGTAGGATCATAGTTAAAAGTAGCATCCGTACCTAACATTTCTTTCCCAGGACAGTAAAGATGCTCAATATCATTTATAGCATCACGAACTTGTTCTGCTAATTGTATTGTTTGTTCTATGAGTGCTGTTCCTTCTGTAGCAAGACGTTTTCTAGCAACATCTAGGGATGCTAACAAGATGTAAGAAGTTGATGTAGTCGTAAGCATGCTAATAATAGATTGAACATGTTTTACGTTCACAAGCCCTTCCTTCACATTAAGAATAGAACTTTGCGTTAAAGATCCTCCTAATTTGTGAACACTTGTTGCTGCCATATCTGCACCGGCTTGCATCGCTGACATCGGCAATTCATCGTGAAAATGAATATGAACACCATGAGCCTCATCAACTAGTACAGGGATATCATAAGAATGTGATAATTGTACAATTTGTTCTAAGTCTGCAGCAAAGCCAAAGTATGTTGGGTTAATAACAAGTAAGCCTTTCGCATCTGAATGCTCTTCAAGTGCCTTTTTGACAGATTGAATTGTAATTCCATGTGAAATACCCAGTTTTGGATCGATTTCAGGATGCATGAAAATCGGTTTTGCACCTGAGAAAATAATAGCTGACATTACTGATTTATGCACGTTTCGTGGCACTAGGATTTTGTCACCAGGACCGCAAACGCTCATCACCATTGTCATTATTGCACCACTTGTACCTTGAATAGAAAAGAAAGTATGATCTGCACCAAATGCAGCTGCTGCTAAATCTTGTGCTTCTTTAATCATACCTTTTGGATGATGTAAATCATCGAGTGGCGCAATATTAATTAAATCAATTGCTAATGCATTATGCCCAATAAATTCGCGAAATGTAGGATCCATGCCCTGTCCTTTTTTATGACCAGGAATATGGAATTGAATTGGATTTCGCTTACTGTGCTCAACTAAAGCGGTAAACAATGGTGTTTCGTATTGGGACAATCTATACACCCCTTCTTTTTCATAATATTTATTAGAGTTTGTTTTATATAATCTTGTTCTAAAAAAGTTAAGTGCTTTTTAGAATGAGACTTGTTTTTCTGCCAATCACAAAAGCGTTTTTGAGATGGTAGGTTCACTTTATTTTTTATAAAACAAAAGCATTATATCACCAATAATTATAGATGTATAGAAAAAAATATTTTTACAGTAAGTATGTTAAATAGTTATTTCCAATTAACTTATAGAGGAAGACAATTCCATCATAAGGAATAAATAGTGTATAATGCAAAGTGGCTATAGTAAAGAAGAAAAAATTTCTTTAAGATAGCATATTGAAATAAGAAGAAATGATAAATGAGGTGCAAAATGGAATATCAATATCCGCTAGATTATGATTGGTCAAATGAGGAAATGGTAGCAATTGTGAAGTTTTATGAAGCAATTGAGAAAGCATATGAAAAAGGAATTATAAGAGAAGAATTAATGGGATTATATCGTCGTTTTAAAGAGATTGTTCCATCGAAAGCAGAAGAGAAGAAAATTGATAAAGAGTTTCAAGAAATAAGTGGGTATTCTATATATCGTGCGATTCAGAGGGCTAAAGAAGTCGAAGAACAAAAGCTTGTGAAAATGTAAAAAATATTTTGAAAAATAAAAACTGAAGTGATATAATGTGATAACAACTAAAAACGGACAATATAAATTGTCCGTTTTCTACTATCGATTACAAAGTGCATATAAAGGAAGGAGTGATTGCATCGTAGATTCAATCTTAGCAAGGAATTGTTCGTTGGTCATTGCTGAAAACTCCTCTGGTGATATATGAATACCAACTAATAATTCTGCTTTTTTCACAGTAGCTAGACGTTCAATCATCTTTTGTAAGTCTTCTGTTTCAAGTGTTTTATGTAATTTTACACTTGGTTTAGTATGGTCAATGGACCAAACGAAGTCATTTGGAATATTTGTTTTTAAATCATTTAAATGTTCTAAGAAGGCGTGAGCCGTCTCCACTTTTTGTGGACACTCATAGATTAAACCAAAGTATATGAAGGCATGAGTACCCCATAACCCAATTTGGAAATGTGGCAGCATTTTATATCCGCGTTTATTTGTTGAAAAAGCAACCCAAGTATCGTTTGGTGGATTGACTTTGCGACGTGCATGTTTTGCTACATGATAAAAAAAGTTCTCATCAGTTTGTTTGGATAAATACGTTGCAAACTGTTCCCCTAAAGCTTCCAGCTTAGGATGAATGTTCGTTTTAATTGCACTCATTCGTTCTTCGAGACCATCAACTGTAAAGACCTCAAAATCAGTTGACTTGAATGTTTGTAGTGTCATGATTGTTCCTCCAACTCCTATTTTGCTTTTATTTTAGCACAGCTTGTACTATTCATAAAAAAAACAGCACAAAAAAATTTAAATAAAAAAATATAATTTTGTTGCATAGATGATTTATCCAACATAGTATAGTATAAAACAAAAAATCAGAAAATTGAATTAATTCTAGTCCGAGGGCAGACGAATATTGGGAGGAGGCAAATAATATGAGACAGGTGATTAATGCGTTAAAGAGAACAGATGCTGAAAAGAGAATACCGGTGCTACGTTTGGAGCTAGATTATGAATTAGCAACTTTATATGATGCGATGATGGAAAATGATAAACTGAAAAAAGAAGAGTGTGTACAAAAGTTAGAAGTGTTAAGACTTGAAATGATTCGTTTAGAAGCGTAATAATAGTATATGTATAAAAAATTAGTTGGTGCGAACCTTATAAAGGGTTCGTTTTTTCTGTGAACAGTATAGATCGGAGTGTTTAAACATGCAAGAAGTATGGAAAGACATCGATGCACACGCCAAACAGTGGATTCGAGATGCAGGAGAGTTTTTAATGGCATCAATGGAAAAAGCACTTATTATAGAAACGAAATCCAATGCAGCTGATTTAGTAACAAATATGGACCGAGAAATAGAACAGTTTTTAATTGGGAAAATTAAAGAAACATTCCCGAACCATAATATTTTAGGAGAAGAAGGTTATGGAGATGAGGTAAGTTCTTCTGATGGGGTTGTTTGGTTAATTGATCCAATTGATGGCACGATGAACTTTGTTCATCAAAAAAGAAATTTCGCAATTTCAATTGGAATTTATGAGAACGGTATCGGAAAGGTTGGACTTATTTATGATCCAGTTCATGATGAATTATACCATGCGGTAAAGGGAGCTGGAGCATTTTGTAATGAAGTACCAATACCTTTATTGGAAAAAGGAACTGTAGAGCAAGGTATTGTAGCTTTAAATGCGATATGGCTTACCGACAATTCATTGCTTAATAAGGAAAGTATGATGGCACTGGTTAAGAAAGCGAGAGGCACGAGATCATATGGCTGTGCAGCGTTAGAGATGGTATACGTTGCAACAGGAAGAATAGATGCATATGTAACGCCGAGATTATCACCATGGGATTTTGGTGGGGGACAGATAATTGTAGAGGAAGTTGGAGGCAAGGTGACAACATTTTCTGGAGCCCCGCTTTCTATCGTAGAGAAGAGCAGTGTATTAGTTGCAAAACCAGGAGTGTACGAAGAGGTGTTACGATTTATAGCGGAGTAACAAAAAAAGTAAGAGGCTGTATAAGCGCTTCTTACTTTTTGACGTTATTGCGATTTACGCATTTTTCTTTTTGTTACAAAACCGTATCCAACTGTAACAAATGTGCCGATAATGCAAATAATAATACCGATGGGACTATTTTCAGCAACCATAATACCAATACCGATTAAGAAAATAACACCGATAATTGCAGTTAATAAAAAGCGATATTGAATGTGTTCCATTTCTTCACCCTCCAATCTCATTTTACTTTCACAAAAGTAAGAATACAACTATATTTTCATTCTTGATTTTATTTTGATTGCCATTGTATCCCCTTCGCTCTTATAATAGAGAAGGATTAAAAAGACATTAGGAGTTGGACATGTTGAAAAAACGACAAGATTTACGAAATATAGCAATTATTGCCCACGTTGACCATGGTAAAACAACACTTGTTGACCAGTTATTACGTCAAGCGGGGACGTTCCGTGCGAATGAACATATTGAAGAACGCGCAATGGACTCAAACGATCTAGAAAGAGAACGTGGTATTACAATTTTAGCGAAGAATACTGCGATTCACTATGAAGATAAAAGAATTAACATTTTAGATACACCTGGTCACGCTGACTTTGGTGGAGAAGTAGAACGTATTATGAAAATGGTTGATGGTGTTCTACTTGTTGTTGATGCATATGAAGGTTGTATGCCACAAACACGATTTGTTTTAAAGAAAGCTCTTGAGCAAAACTTAACTCCAATCGTTGTTGTAAACAAAATTGACCGTGACTTCGCTCGCCCTGATGAAGTAGTTGATGAAGTAGTTGACTTATTCATCGAACTTGGTGCAAACGAAGATCAATTAGAGTTCCCAGTTGTATTTGCATCAGCAATGAACGGAACAGCAAGCTTAGATTCAAATCCAGCAAATCAAGAAGAGAATATGAAATCATTGTTTGACACAATTATTGAACATATTCCAGCACCAGTTGATAACAGCGAAGAGCCACTTCAATTCCAAGTAGCACTTCTTGATTACAATGACTATGTTGGTCGTATCGGGGTTGGTCGCGTATTCCGTGGTACAATGAAAGTAGGACAACAAGTTGCATTAATGAAAGTTGATGGAACTGTAAAACAATTCCGTGTAACGAAATTATTTGGTTACATTGGATTAAAACGTCAAGAAATTGAAGAAGCAAAAGCTGGAGATTTAGTAGCTGTTTCAGGTATGGAAGACATTAACGTAGGTGAAACAGTATGTCCGGTTGAGCATGAAGAGGCTTTACCATTATTACGTATTGATGAGCCAACACTACAAATGACATTCCTTGTAAATAACAGCCCATTTGCAGGTCGTGAAGGTAAATTTATTACATCTCGTAAAATTGAAGAGCGTCTTCGTTCACAATTAGAAACAGATGTAAGTTTACGTGTAGATAATACAGATTCTCCTGATGCGTGGATCGTATCTGGACGTGGAGAATTACATTTATCTATCCTAATTGAAAACATGCGTCGTGAAGGTTATGAACTACAAGTATCTAAGCCTGAAGTAATTATTAAAGAAGTTGATGGCGTAAGATGTGAGCCTGTAGAGCGCGTGCAAATTGATGTACCTGAAGAATACACTGGTTCTATTATGGAATCTATGGGTGCACGTAAAGGTGAAATGTTAGATATGGTGAATAACGGAAACGGTCAAGTTCGCCTTACTTTCATGGTTCCAGCACGTGGTTTAATTGGTTACACAACAGAATTCTTAACATTAACTCGTGGTTACGGTATTTTAAACCATACATTCGATTGCTACCAACCAGTACACGCTGGACAAGTTGGTGGACGTCGCCAAGGTGTTCTAGTTTCACTTGAAACAGGAAAAGCATCACAATACGGTATTATGCAAGTTGAAGACCGTGGTGTAATCTTCGTTGAACCAGGTACAGAAGTATATGCTGGTATGATTGTCGGAGAACACACTCGTGAGAATGACTTAACAGTTAACGTTGTAAAAATGAAACAACAAACTAACATTCGTTCTGCGACGAAAGATCAAACTTCAACAATGAAAAAACCACGCTTGATGACTTTAGAAGAGTCATTAGAGTACTTAAACGATGATGAGTTCTGTGAAGTAACTCCAGAATCAATTCGTCTACGTAAAAAGATTCTTGATAAGAGCGAGCGCGAAAGAGCTGCTAAGAAGAAGAAATCTGTAGAAGCGTAAAATAATAGAACAGCTGCCTTTGAAGGGTAGCTGTTTTTTTTATTGTATATATTTTTGGAATATTTACTCTTTTTTGTGGACAGTATTTTTTTTGCGGGTTACTCTTGTATTAAGTACATAAATAAAATTTGTTTTTGTGAGAAAGGGGGATGAATGATGTTAGAAAGAATGTCGTTTTTTGCGAAATTATGTAAAGTTGATGAAAATCCAGAACTAGGGATGTGGTTGCTGTATGGCATCATTGTTATATTAAGTGCACTTGTGTATAATTTAGGTTTTGCAAGAAAACTATCAATAATAAAAAATATAGTGATATATATATCGTTAGCGATTGGGTGTACAGTTTTAACTTTCTTTGCAGTTTTTTTACCTGTTGGAGAGGGGCTTGTTGTAGCGGCAATTGTACTTGGGATTTATAGGTTGCGTTCACGTCAAGCAAGACAACAAAAAGCAGGGTGAGGGGGGGAGTTTTATGCGCTCAGTACAAGATGCATTATATAATTGGTTAACAATTAAAACAGTTGCCGAAGCACGTCCAGATGATCGTGCTGCAAAAGAAACGTATTTGTTATTTCAGAATATGATATATGAGGAACATAAATTAAAGAATGTGGAAGTTAAAAAGAATGAAGAAATGTATTTGATTACATATGAAATGAATGGAGAAAGAAAATCTGCAAGGTTTCCATTAGAAGCTATTGATTGTTTTTTGGATCAAATGAATCGTGAACCTGAAAAATATAAATAAGTCCTTATCTATATGATTAAGGACTTATTTACATTTTACCAATCGTCTTCGACTTTTTTATCACGATATAATCGAAAATTACCACTTGCATGACGTTCCATCGTACGTTCTGCAATTCGTTCCGAACATTCCATGCACATATATGTATGAATAGGGCGATTACGCAGTTTTTTTGCCATAGGATTTTCATCATCTAACATATCTTTTTTATCACAAATCATGCATTTGACTCTCATTTCGTCACCTCAATACGAATTCTATCAGTATAAGTATATCATGGAAGTGTAATGTTTTTGAATAATAGCGGGAAAAAATAATATTTTCGCAATTCGAAAAATAAGTTATGATAAGGATATATTAAGTATATTTGGAGGTGGAAATATGGCGAATGTAGTAGAGCCTACATTAACAGATGATTTAGTACAAACGTTACGTAAAGAATGTATTGTTATGGTAGCAACAACAGATTTCGAAAAACAAGTTCCTAACGTAAGTGCTATTTCTTGGGTGTATGCAGTAAGTAAAACTAGTATTCGATTTGCAGTAGATCAACGTTCACGTATTGTGGAAAATATACGGCATAGTACTGGGGTAGTATTGACTATAATGGCGAATGAATCCGTATTTTCCATAAGTGGTGCAGGTGAAATTTTGACTGATAGAATGGAAGGCATTTCTCTAAAATTAACTGTAATAGAAGTAAAGGTACAAGAAGTACGTGATGTTATGTTTTATGGTGCAAAACTTGCAACTGAACCAACATATGAAAAAACATATGATCTTCGGGCAGCAAAAAAGCTTGATAACCAAGTGTTAGTAGGAATGAAAGAATTATAAATGTGATAAATAAGAGAGTCAGTTATGAACTTTTGTAATCAGTTATTGTGATTTTATGTTAATAATTATAATTAAAAGTAATATATTGAATAGAAATGAATAAAAAATAAATAAAAGGTTTAATGGCTATAAATTTCGATTCTACCTCGTTTATACGGTACATATAATTATAACAATGGTTCGTCCATATTTTATGGATGAAACCCTTGTTCTACAAATTTAAAAGTGGAGTCAGGGGGTAACAGGTTGGATAAAATTTATGTGTTAGATACGAATGTACTTTTGCAGGATCCTTTATCTATTTTTTCATTTGAAACCAATGAAGTAGTGATTCCAGCAGTTGTATTAGAAGAGGTTGATTCGAAAAAACGTTATATGGATGAAGTAGGACGAAACGCTCGTTATGTCTCTAAGTTAATAGACAAATTTCGTGAAATAGGAAAGCTGCATGAAAGTATTCCGCTAGAAAACGGCGGTACATTTCGTATTGAGTTAAATCATCGTTCATTTGTTCAATTACAAGATATTTTTGTAGAAAAAACAAATGATAATCGAATTTTAGCAGTAGCAAAAAATCTATCTTTAGAAGAACAAGAAAAAGAGGACGGGAAATCTGTTATTTTAGTAAGTAAAGACGTGCTCGTAAGGGTAAAAGCTGATGCAATTGGTTTGAAGGCGGAAGATTATTTAAGTGATCGTGTAATTGAAGTAGACAATATATATTCAGGATTTTTAGAAGGGTATATATCAAAAGAGCAATTGGATTATTTTTATGAAAAAGGCGAATTGCCTTTATCCGAAATTGCAAATCATCCTTTTTATCCAAATCAGTTTGTAGTAATGAAAGATGCATTAGGGGGATCAAGTTCAGCACTTGGCATTGTGGATCACTTAGGTAAGAAGGTAAAGAAACTTATTTTTCACAATGAACAAGTATGGGGGATACGCCCACGAAATGTGCAGCAAATTATGGGATTAGAATTGTTGCTTCGTGAAGATATTCCGCTTGTAACATTAACGGGGAAAGCTGGTACAGGAAAAACATTACTAGCGTTAGCTTCGGGGCTCATGCAAACGGAAGATTTAGGGCTATATAAAAAACTACTCGTTGCAAGGCCAATTGTTCCAGTCGGAAAAGATATCGGTTATTTACCAGGAGAAAAAGAAGAAAAGTTAAGACCGTGGATGCAACCGATTTTTGATAATCTAGAGTATTTATTTAATACGAAAAAGCCAGGAGAGTTAGATGCTATTTTAGCTGGAATGGGTTCGATTGAAGTAGAAGCTCTTACCTATATACGTGGGAGAAGTATTCCAGATCAGTTCATTATAATTGACGAAGCGCAAAATTTAACGAAGCATGAAGTGAAAACGATATTAACGAGGGTAGGAGAAAAAAGTAAAATCGTATTGATGGGAGATCCTCAGCAAATTGATCATCCGTATTTGGATGAATATAATAACGGTTTAACATATGTTGTAGAGAAGTTTAAAGAGCAACGTATTAGTGGTCATGTAAAGTTTGTTAAAGGGGAGCGATCTAATTTAGCTCAACTAGCAGCAGATTTATTATAAAAGGAGTGAGCCTTGGCTCACTCCTTTTTCTTCCAAGTATACATTTTAAATCATTGTAAATTTACGGATGTTACGGATTGGATTTTGTCTATTAGATCCATCATTGTAATATAGATGAACAGGTCCATCCTCTTTTAATGGTTTTCCTTCTTTTGAAAAACCAAGAATAGCATTTTTGACAGTTTCTAATGGAAGCGTTATTGTATCGTCTACTGTTTCGATCTCGACTTGCGTAGCGTCCTCTAAAATTTCGGCGTTAGCAAGAAATGGATGAAATGGTATACCAAATGTCCCGGTAATCAGTTGTTCTTTTTTATATTTCTTTACACTTTGTTGTATTGGCGGGAAGGCAGCACCATCACGGATTTCACGATCCCAATGTTCTGAAGTGTTTTTTAAGTAAGCTTCTAGTTCAGACGTGTTTTCTCTCGTTTCATCAAAGTAAGTTGTCAAATCTACTTTTCGATCATCAAAGATCCAAACGGTTGGATCGATAGTGATTGGAAAACGAACTTTTCCATTAATAAATAAAATTTCGCTCATTGTTGTTCCCCCATTTGTGTTATACTCCCACTTTTCAGTATAATAGTATTAGACACGGTTGTCACAAAAAATGTTTCTATTGCAATTTATTAAAACTATCGCTAATATTAATAGATATGAGAGAGTAGGACGGAAACGGAGGGAATCAATTTGGCGTCTGAGACAGTATCAAATCATCAGGAAAAGGCACTAGCCCTTCTACAAGCGGATGCGGAGAAGATTTTAAGACTTATTAAGGTGCAAATGGACCATCTTACAATGCCGCAATGTCCATTATATGAAGAAGTGTTAGACACGCAAATGTTTGGACTATCCCGCGAGGTCGATTTTGCAGTTCGCCTTGGTCTTATTGCAGAAGAACAAGGGAAGGCAATGTTAGGAGAGCTTGAACGTGAGTTATCTGCACTTCATGAAGCATTTACAAACAAACAACAATAACGGGTTCAAATAAGGGGGCTCAAACTGAAAAAGTTTGGGCTTTTTATTTGTATAATAAAGCAGGAAGAATCAATGTACATATGGAATACAACAATAATTAAATTGGAACAGAGAGAGGAAATGAAATGAAAAGAGTATGGAAATCAATGGATTATTCATTATTACTTCCTCTTGTTATCTTATGTGTGTTGGGAGTTATAATGGTATATAGTTCTAGTTCCATTGTCGCGATTTCATCGAAATATAACTGGCCAGCAGATTACTTTTTTAAAAAACAATTAGTTGCTCTTGCTATTGGAACGGTAATGCTTGTGATTGTCGTTATAATCCCTTACAAATTTTGGAAGAAAAAAATAGTTCTTACAGCGATGGGGTTAGGGAGTATTGGCTTACTAACAGCAGCTTTCCTTTTCGGTAAGGTAATCAATGGTGCAAAAGGGTGGATACTAGGTATACAACCAGCTGAGTTTGTAAAAATAGCAGTTATTATTACGCTAGCAAGTTTTTTTGCTAAGAAACAAGAGAGGCAAACCCCTTTTTTCCAAGGGATAATACCTCCCCTATTTGTTGTCGGTGGATCGATGGTATTAATTTTATTACAAAATGACTTAGGGACTGACATATTAATAGGTGGAACAGTGTTAATTATGTTCTTCTGTTCAGGAGTTAATGTTAACTTATGGATAAAAAGATTTTTATTAACATCTGTCGTGTGGATTCCGGCGTTGTATTTTATCGGAACCTATAAATTAAGTGACTACCAAAAAGCTCGATTTTCAGTTTTTCTTGATCCATTTAGTGATCCGCAAAAGGATGGATTTCAATTAATAAATTCGTTTATTGGAATTGCTTCAGGTGGGTTAAATGGTAGAGGATTAGGAAATAGTATACAAAAGTATGGCTACTTACCAGAGCCACAAACGGATTTTATTATGGCAATTATATCTGAAGAACTAGGTTTTGTAGGTGTAGCTATCATTTTAATCTGTTTATTACTTATTATCATTCGCTCGTTTAGAGTGGCACAAAAATGTAAAGATCCATTTGGAAGTTTAATTGCGATCGGAATCGCAAGTTTAATTGGAATACAAACTTTTGTTAATGTTGGTGGTATGTCTGGATTAATACCGCTTACAGGAGTACCTTTACCGTTTATTAGTTATGGTGGTAGTTCCTTATTGGCTAATCTAATCGCGATGGGTATATTATTAAATATTGCTAGTCATGTAAAACGACAAGAGAAACAACAAAATGAGATAACGAAAGAAAGAGAGCAAGATGGACCACGTCTTGTAGTTGTAAAATAAAAAACACATTGTGCTTTAGAGCATGATGTGTTTTTTATTTTTAAATATGATGTATTAATTTCTCTTTTAGTTAAAAGATATATCACATTAAGTTTAATGTGATATACAATTAAGTTGTTAGAAAAGGAAGAGGTATGCTATACTATTTTTGTGAAACAAATTGATCAGAAAACTTATCATTTGTTAAAAAATAAGGTATGATGGATAAAAATAAAGTGAAGCTTTCTAAGTATAATATAATATGGAAAGTGAAGAACTTCACGCTCTTTATGGTGTGTATATATTTTATCTCTAGAGTGGTAGGAAAGTAGAGGGGGAAAATCATGACAAAGCTGCAACGTATTCAAAAAGTATTGGTAGCTAACCGTGGAGAGATTGCAATTCGTGTGTTTCGAGCTTGTTCGGAACTTGGATTAAAAACAGTTGCAATCTATTCTAAAGAGGATAGTGGTTCTTATCATCGTTATAAAGCCGATGAGTCCTATTTAGTTGGCGAAGGAAAAAAACCAATTGATGCTTATCTAGATATTGAAGGCATTATTGAGATTGCAAAAAGTAATCATGTAGATGCAATTCACCCTGGATATGGTTTCTTGTCAGAAAATATTCAATTCGCAAAACGTTGTGAAGAAGAAGGGATTATCTTTATCGGTCCAAAAAGTAAGCATTTAGATATGTTTGGAGATAAAGTGAAAGCAAGAACACAAGCGCAGCTAGCACAAATTCCAGTTATTCCTGGTAGTGATGGGCCAGTAAATTCAATAGAAGAAGTCGAAGAATTTGCTGAAAAGTTTGATTACCCGATTATTATTAAAGCGTCCCTTGGTGGTGGCGGTCGTGGTATGCGTATTGTACGTGCTAGTGAAGAATTAAGAGAATCGTATAATCGAGCGAAGTCAGAAGCGAAAGCAGCCTTTGGTAATGATGAAGTGTACGTTGAAAAATTCGTTGAAAAACCTAAACATATAGAAGTTCAAATTTTAGCAGATGAAGAGGGAAATGTTGTTCATTTATACGAGCGTGACTGTTCTGTACAACGTCGTCACCAAAAAGTCGTAGAAATTGCACCTAGTGTGTCACTTTCAGATGATTTGCGTCAGCGTATTTGTGATGCTGCTGTTAAGTTAACGAAAAATGTAAATTATTTAAACGCAGGAACAGTAGAATTCCTTGTAAAAGGTGATGAGTTTTATTTCATTGAAGTAAATCCGCGTGTTCAAGTTGAACATACGATTACAGAAATGATCACAGGAGTGGACATCGTTCAATCGCAAATTTTAATAGCTGATGGACATGCATTACATAGCAAAATGGTAGGTGTTCCGAAGCAAGAGGAAGTCGTTGTACATGGATTTGCGATTCAATCTCGTGTAACAACTGAAGATCCGTTAAATAATTTTATGCCGGATACAGGAAAAATTATGGCATATCGATCAGGCGGTGGTTTTGGTGTTCGTCTTGATACAGGAAATAGCTTCCAAGGTGCAGTTATTACACCGTACTACGATTCTTTACTTGTAAAAGTTACAACATGGGCGCTTACTTTTGAACAAGCTGCTGCGAAAATGGAACGTAACTTAAAAGAATTCCGTATTCGTGGTATTAAAACAAATATTCCATTCCTAGAGAATGTAGTAAAACATAAAAACTTCTTATCGGGAGAATATGACACGTCATTTATTGATGCGTCACCTGAACTATTCGTGTTCCCGAAACGTAAAGACCGCGGAACGAAAATGCTAAATTATATTGGTACAGTAACAGTAAATGGTTTCCCAGGAGTAGGGAAAAAGGAGAAACCAATTTTCCCAGATGCTCGTATACCGAATGTATTACACTCAGAGCCGATCCAAAATGGAACGAAACAAATTTTGGATGAGCGTGGAGCGGACGGATTAGTAAAATGGGTACAAGATCAAAAACGTGTACTTTTAACGGATACAACATTCCGTGATGCACATCAGTCATTACTTGCAACTCGTATTCGTACAAAAGATTTACATCAAATTGCAGAGCCGACAGCGAGAATGTTACCGAACCTATTCTCTGCGGAAATGTGGGGCGGTGCAACGTTTGATGTTGCATATCGTTTCTTAAAAGAAGATCCATGGGAACGATTACTAGATCTTCGTGAAAAAATGCCAAATGTTTTATTCCAAATGTTACTTCGTTCTTCAAACGCGGTTGGCTACAAAAACTATCCGGATAATTTAATTCAAAAGTTTGTGGAATGTTCTGCTCAAGCTGGAATTGATGTGTTCCGTATTTTTGATAGCTTAAACTGGGTAGAAGGTATGAGAGTTGCGATTGATGCTGTACGAGATACTGGTAAAATTGCAGAAGCAACAATGTGCTACACAGGAGATATTCATGATCCGTTACGTAGTAAATATGATTTAAATTACTATAAAAATTTAGCAAAAGAATTGGAAGCATCAGGAGCTCATATTTTAGGTATTAAAGATATGGCGGGCTTACTAAAACCAAATGCAGCATATGATTTAGTTTCTGCATTAAAAGAGACAGTGTCGATTCCAATTCATCTGCACACGCACGATACGAGTGGAAATGGTATATTAACGTATACGAAGGCAATTGAAGCAGGTGTTGATATCGTAGATGTAGCAGTGAGTTCTATGGCTGGTCAAACGTCACAACCAAGTGCGAACACGCTATATTATGCGTTAGGTGGAAATGAAAGACAGCCAGACGTTAATATAGATTCATTAGAAAAATTATCTCATTATTGGGAAGATGTACGCAAATACTACGCACCGTTTGAAAGTGGTATGAATGCTCCTCATACAGAGGTATATATGCACGAAATGCCAGGCGGACAGTATAGTAATCTACAACAACAAGCGAAAGCGGTTGGCTTAGGAGATCGCTTCGATGAAGTGAAAGTAATGTACCGTCGTGTGAATGACATGTTTGGCGATATTGTTAAAGTAACGCCATCATCTAAAGTTGTCGGTGATATGGCATTATTTATGGTTCAAAATCACTTAACAGAACAAGATGTTTTAGAGCGTGGGCATTCTATGGACTTTCCAGGATCTGTTGTTGAAATGTTCTCAGGAGATTTAGGACAACCGTATGGTGGTTTCCCGAAAAAGTTACAAGAAATTATTTTAAAAGGGAAAGAGCCATTAACAGTAAGACCAGGTGAATTATTAGAACCAGTAGATTTCGACGCGTTAAAAGAAGAGCTATTCCATAAACTTGGACGCGAAGTGACGATTTTTGATGTAGTTGCATATGCATTATATCCAAAAGTATTTATGGATTACGAAAAAGTTGCTGAGCTTTATGGAAGTGTATCTGTGCTTGATACACCGACATTCTTCTATGGTATGAGACTTGGTGAAGAAATCAATGTGGAAATCGAACAAGGTAAAACATTGATGGTTAAACTAGTATCAATCGGAGAGCCACAGCCAGATGGAACTCGTGTTCTTTACTTGGAGTTTAACGGTCAACCACGTGAGATTGTTGTGAAAGACGAAAGTGTGAAAGCAACAGTGGCACAACGTGTGAAAGGAAACCGTGAAAATCCAAACCACATTAGCGCAACAATGCCAGGAACGGTTATTAAAGTAGTTGTCAAAGAAGGCGATGAAGTGAAAAAAGGTGATTCTATGGCAATTACAGAAGCGATGAAAATGGAAACGACAGTTCAAGCGCCGTTCAATGGTAAAGTGAAGAAAGTATATGTTAACGATGGAGATGCAATTCAGACGGGTGACTTACTTATTGAATTAGATCACTAAAATAGAAAAGAGCTGTGTACATGCAGCTCTTTTTCTTTATTGCAAAAAATACCTTGCCGAATCGGCAAGGTATTTTAATTTAACTTTATTTTGTTTGTTTAGAAGTTGTTTCAGCTTCTTTTGCATTGACTTTACTTCTTGTACCTAACATAACTAAATAGCATAGTACAGCAAACAAGCAAGAAATGAATAGCGAATGTAATAATGCCATTGCTAAACTAGCATTTGTAAATACGACTAAAATTCCTACTATAGCTTGAAGTGTAACAAGGATAAATGAAATGATCCATCCCCAGTATACGACAGGCTGCTGCTTGTAATGGCGAATAGCGAGAATCATCGCGTATAGTATCCAAGCGAAAATTAACATTGCTGCAACTCTATGTCCCATTTGAACCCACTCATGTAGTTGAGTTGGCATAGGTCTATTTTTGCTACATAAAGGAAAGTCAGGACAGACTAAGCTAGCTCGTTCGTGACGTACTAAAGCTCCTGTATAGACAACGATATAACAGTAAATTGTTACACCATAAATATGAAATTTCATTTTTTTGTCCATAATGAGTGAACGTGCATCAAATTTCTGGTCAATTTCAAAAATAAGACACGTTAATAAAATGACAGAAGCAAATGAAATTAAGGAAATACCAAAATGGATAGCAAGTACAGCTGGCATTTGTCCCCAAACAACTGCTGCGGCTCCCATTAATGCTTGTGCAACTAAAAATACGAAGGATAAAATTGCTAACGTTTTTGTTTCACGCACATGTTTATAATATTTCCAGGACAAAATACAAAGGAGAGTGACAAGAATTCCTGCTGATCCTGATGTAAGGCGGTGACTTAGTTCAATAATAGTTTCCATTGATAAATTAGATGGAACCAATTCACCGTTACAAAGTGGCCATGATTTACCGCAACCTTGGCCGGAACCTGTTTTTGTAACTAAAGCGCCTCCTAATAAAACTATTAATAAATCAAGACTCGTAATGACTGCTAACCATTTAATAAAGCGTTGCAATCTCTTTCACCATCTTTCTGCTATGAAGTTATTGCGAAATATTTTCATTCCATTATGTATAGAATAAAACGCGCTAGTTCCTATGATATATAAAAAATAATAAAATAGCAAAGAAATGGCGGGGGAAGACAGGGGAGAGAAAATGGGTCTGGAAATAGGATTTACAAGGGAAATTTTAGGTGGAAAATAGGCTATTTTGAAAAGAAATGGGGAGAATACGTGTTAAATGTGACAAAAAAGTTTATTATAGAAGGTAACATCATGTTATGATAAGGATAAGTAAGAATTAGGTTTTTTATATTCGACACAAAAAGTTCATGTTTTCTTCACAAAATGTTCGGGAAATATGATTTAATATATTGGAGTATGGGCGTAGATTAGTAGTAGAATGGGTTAACAGTATCTCTACTGTAATAATATTGCTATATAGAAGCGAATTATTTCATTCAAAATAGGCGCACAAAGAAAGAGGAAAGTTTTAAGAGGGGGTTAAAGTGATGAACCATGCAACAAGTGAGCTGCATGATGAGTCAGCTGTAACAAGTGTACCGGAAACAACTCGGCTACAAGATTTATCAGCGCTCGTTAAAATGGGGATTGTAAACTCAAATACACTTACTGTATTTACAGGATTTTGGTTGGCGTTACACTTTAATGGATTAAGTGTGATGGACAATCTGGATAAGTTATTCTTTACAATCGTTGGTTCTGGATTAATTATGGCAGGGGTATGTTGTTTAAATAATTATATTGATCGAGACATCGATCCGTTAATGGAAAGAACAAAAACCCGTCCAACGGTTACTGGAAAGTATAAACCAGGATTTGCACTTACATTTGGACTAGTTATATTACTTCTTGGATTTGTATTCTTATTATTAACAACACCGATGGCAGTATTAATGGGATTTATTGGTGCTTTCACATATGTTGTCTTATATACTTTATGGACAAAGAGAAAGTATACACTAAATACTGTTGTAGGTAGTATATCTGGAGCAGTTCCACCTTTAATTGGATGGGCAGCAATTGATCCATCTTTAGGCCATCCAATTGCTTGGATGTTATTTTTAATTATGTTTATTTGGCAAATCCCACATTTCCTCGCATTAGCGATGAAACGTGTTGATGAATATCGAAATGCAGGAATTCCAATGCTTCCTGTAGTTCATGGATTTGAAATTACGAAACGCCAAATTATGATTTGGACAGTATGTTTATTACCACTACCATTTTATATGAGTGGACTAGGGATAACATTTATGGTAATCGCAACATTGCTTAACATCGGATGGATCGTTTTAGGATTTTATGGCTTCCGTAAGCAAGATGACATCAAATGGTCCGTACAAATGTTTGTTTATTCCCTAAATTATTTAACAATCTTATTTGTATCAATGATTGTAGTTACATTCTTCTAAGACAACGACATAATTGGATTTCTTTACGTTGAGATTTACTTTACTTAACTATAAAGTACAATCTAATTCACAAGGAAAGTGGGGGTTGTTTGTATGAAGAAACAGTGGCGACTGCTTTCGTTCGTTTCACTGCTGGCTTTACTGTTAGGGGGATGCGGTAAAGCCTTTCAATCTACTTTAATTCCGCAAGGAGAAGTAGCAAAAATGCAATATGATCTGCTCTTACTAGCAAGTGCGATCATGGTAGGAGTAGTACTAGTAGTTACTATTATTTTCTTATATGTAATTGTGCGTTTCCGACAAAAGAAAGGTCAGGAAGATTATATTCCGGAGCAAGTTGAAGGGAATCACAAACTAGAAATTATATGGACAGTTATTCCGATTATTCTTTTGCTAATCTTAGCTGTTCCGACGGTTACATATACATTCAAACTTGCTGATGTAAGTGCGATGGAGAAAAAGAATATTGATAAAGATACTATCGTTGTTGATGTAACAGCGAATCTTTATTGGTGGGAATTTTCTTATAAATCAGAAAAAATAGTAACTTCTCAAGATTTAGTCATCCCCACAGGTAAGAAAGTGTATTTGAATTTGAAGGGTGCCGATATTAAACACTCGTTTTGGGTTCCATCTTTAGCTGGGAAAATGGATACAAATACAGATAATGTGAACAAAATGTGGTTAAAGGCAGATAAATCGGGCACTTATAATGGTTTTTGTACAGAATTTTGCGGCCCATCACATTCTTTAATGCAATTCAAAGTGAAAGCTTTAGATGAAAGCGAGTACAAAAAGTGGCTTGCTGATATGAAGAAGATTGATGGGAAGAAAGAAGTAGCTTCAACAAAGGCGCAAGAGGGCCAAGAAATATTTAATAAAAGCTGTATTGGTTGTCACGCAGTTGGATCTAATGATAGTAGACCACCTTCCGCTCGTATCGCACCGAACTTAGCAAACTTTGCTGATCGCGATATGGTTGCCGGTATTGCCGAAAATAATGAAGAAAACTTAAAAAAATGGCTGAAAGATCCTGAAAATATGAAACCAGGAAATAAAATGACTGGTAAATATGGCAACTTAACGGATGATCAAATTGATGCATTAAATGCATACTTACAAACGTTAAAAGTTGAAAAGTAAAGAGGGATTATTCGCGAAGGGGAGGTTGAAAACGTGAGTTCTGTAGCAAAAAAACAGGGGATGGGTGCTGTCATATGGGATTATTTAACGACAGTAGACCATAAAAAGATTGCCATTCTCTATTTAATTGCAGGTGGATTGTTTTTTATAATAGGCGGAATAGAAGCACTATTTATTCGCCTTCAATTAGCGATTCCTAACAACGCTTTTCTTGTTGGGGATGCTTATAATCAAGTATTAACGATGCACGGTACAACAATGATTTTCCTCGCAGCTATGCCACTCGTGTTTGCATTTATGAACGCCGCTGTACCACTTCAAATTGGTGCACGTGATGTAGCGTTCCCGTTTTTGAATTCACTCGGATTTTGGTTATTTTTCTTTGGTGGAGTATTTTTAAATTTAAGTTGGTTTCTAGGTGGAGCACCTGATGCAGGATGGACATCTTATGCATCTTTAGCTTTAGCTTCTAAAGGCCATGGTGTTGATTTTTATGTACTTGGCTTGCAAATCTCTGGTATTGGTACATTAATTGGAGGTATTAACTTCCTTGTCACCATTATAAATATGCGTGCGCCAGGGATGACGTATATGCGTATGCCGATGTTTACATGGACGACATTTGTAACATCTTCGCTAATATTATTCGCTTTTCCGCCGTTAACTGTAGGATTAGGACTTTTAATGTTAGATCGTTTATTTGGAACAAGTTTCTTTAATCCAGCATTGGGCGGGAATACAATTATATGGGAGCATTTATTCTGGATTTTCGGTCATCCAGAAGTATACATTCTTATACTCCCAGCTTTCGGAATATTCTCAGAAATCTTTGCAACATTTTCGAAAAAACGATTATTTGGTTATTCGTCGATGGTGTTTGCGACAGTATTAATTGGATTCTTAGGATTTATGGTATGGGCGCATCATATGTTTACTGTTGGGCTTGGTCCAGTTGCAAATGCTATTTTCTCAGTTGCAACAATGGCGATTGCGGTTCCGACCGGTATTAAAATATTCAATTGGCTCTTTACAATGTGGGGCGGAAGTATTCGTTTTACGACACCGATGATGTGGGCAGTAGCTTTCATTCCATCATTCGTAATGGGGGGAGTTACAGGTGTTATGCTAGCATCTGCACCAGCTGATTATCAATTTCATGATAACTATTTCGTAGTAGCGCACTTTCATTATGTAATCGTCGGTGGTGTTGTATTTGGTTTACTTGCAGGAGCTCATTATTATTGGCCACTGATGTTTAATAAAGTATTGAATGAAACGTTAGGAAAGATAACATTTTGGCTATTCTTTATCGGTTTCCATTTAACATTCTTCATTCAGCATTTCCTTGGGTTGATTGGTATGCCGCGTCGTTACTACACATATCTTGAAGGTCAAGGATTGGAAATGGGGAATATGATTAGTTCTATTGGAGCGGTGTTTATGGCTCTTGGAACGATTGTTCTTCTATTTAATGTAATTAAAACAACAGTATCAAAAGAAAAGGCTGGTCGTGATCCATGGGATGCACGAACGTTAGAATGGACAATGCCAGCACCTACACCTGAATATAACTTTAAACAATTACCGTTTGTTCGCGGGCTAGATCCGTTTTGGATTGAAAAACGTGAAGGGAATAAAGAGATGACAGCGGCGGAACCAGTTGGTGATATTCATATGCCAAATCCATCATTTTCACCATTTATCATTTCTTTAGGATTGTTTATAGCGGCATTCGGTGCAATGTATATGCAAGGTGGAAAAGATAAGTTTTGGTTATTAGTAGCAATTATTGGTTTAATCATTACATTTGGCACAATGCTCCTACGTTCAGTAATCGATGATCATGGATATCATATTCATAAGGAAGATTTAGAAGATAAGGGGGGCAAGGCATAATGCATGTAGATGAAAAATTAACGAATGAAACATTTCCAGCAGAGCCTGAAAAAGCAACCCTTGAGGGGAAAAATAAGTTTGTCGGTTTTTGGTTATTTCTTGGAGGCGAAACAGTATTGTTCGCTTCCTTATTTGGCACATACTTAGCGTTAAAGAATTCTACAAATGGTGGACCAACATCTCAAGAGATGTTCCAAATGCCACTCGTTTTTATTATGACGATGCTTTTATTAACGAGTAGCTTAACGAGCGTATATGCGATGTATCATATGAAAAACTTTAACTTTAAAAAAATGCAACTTTGGCTACTGGTAACAGTGTTGCTAGGTTTAGGGTTTTTAGGATTTGAGATATATGAGTTTTATCATTATACGCATGAATTTAAGCATACTATGAGAAGTAGTGCATTTGGTTCCGCGTTTTATGCTCTTGTTGGTACACATGGACTCCACGTATTGTTTGGGTTATGTTGGATTTTAACATTAATCTTTAGAAATGCGAAGAGAGGTCTAAATTTATACAATGCACCGAAGTTTTATGTTGCATCGATTTATTGGCACTTTATTGACGTAGTTTGGGTGTTTATTTTCACTGTAGTATATTTAATGGGAATGGTGGGATAAACAATGGCGATAAAGCAAACGAATAATCCTAAAGTTGATCTTGTTTATCGGAAGAGAAAAAGTGCGGAGGAAATGAAGCATCAAGTTATTACGTTTGCATTAATGATTTTTTTAACATTAGTTGCATTTGTAGCAGTAGCATATCCAAAAACTTTTAGTCCGACTTTCTCAGTACCATTTATTTTACTATTAGCAGTGGTACAAGTAATTTTTCAATTGTATTATTTTATGCATATGAGTCATAAAGGACATGAAGCGGCTAGTTTCTTTCTTTATTCTGGTCTGTTAATCGGGTTAATTACAATTTTAGCTTTTATGACAATTGTGTGGATTTGAAAAGTGAAAAATAAGGGAGCTTGTGTTGTCACAGCTCCCTCTTCATATTATGTGAAAGGATAACCTTAAGAAGGTAGGTGTGACAATGAGTAACTTGTGGATATTTGGTTTTCAAGCTCTATGGAGTCCAATCTTTTTATTATTTATGCTTTCGATCCTTATTGGGTACTTTTTAATTATTGGGCCATATAGAATGCGATTTGAACATGCGACGAAGGTAAGTAAGAAGCAAATTTTTTATTTTACGACCGGGATTGTTCTTTTGTATTTTGTAAAGGGAGGGCCTATTGATTTAATTGGTCATATTATATTTAGTGCACATATGTTTGAAATGGCAGTCATGTATATTGCAGTTCCACCGTTATTGTTACTTGGTATACCAGTTTGGTTATATCGTTATATTACTTCTTTTAAGTTCGTTCAAATTATATTGAAGGTATTTGCTAAGCCACTTATTGCATTGTTTGTATTTAATGGCCTGTTTTCTTTTTATCATTTACCAGTTGTTTTTGATACAGTAAAACAAAGTCAAATTGCTCATCCTATTTGTCTCGCTATATTGTTCTTTACGGCAATCATGATGTGGTGGCCGATGCTAAATCCATTACCAGAATATCAAACGTTAAGTGATATAAAGAAACTTGGTTATATGTTTGCTAATGGTATATTATTAACGCCAGCTTGTGCGTTAATAATTTTTGCAACTGCACCGTTATTTGCAACGTATACAGATCCGGCTGCTTGGATGAAGGCGATGGAACTATGTGTACCAGCGGGAACTTTATCAGATTTAAATATAACTGGACCAGAATTTTTACACTGGATGCCAGTCGTACAAGACCAACAAACAGGCGGCATCATTATGAAAATTGTCCAGGAAATAGTGTATGGTACAATTATCGGGTATGTATTCTTTCGATGGGCGCGTCGAGAGCGTGAAAAGGATAAAGAGCAGTTGCAACAATTGCCGCCTTATTTGCAGACGAAATAAAAAGCGAGTGCATCAGTATGATGCACTCGTTTTTGGTTACTCGATAATTTGGAACTCTTTTAACTCTTTTTCGATATTTTGTAAGAGTTGTTCACTTTTTTGAAGTACATTCGTTGGGAAAGTTTCACCATCACCGTATTCAACGCCGTGAGGATAATAATGCTTACCTAATAAGGGAGTAAGTAGCTTTATTTCAGCGTGTCTGCTACCAATGTCACCTTCAACAGCTAAACCTTGTACACGCAAATAATAAATATCGTTTAATATTTCAAATTTATAATCGTATGTAACCCGTTCATAATCCCACTGTCCAGCAAGTACAAAATGGTTCTTTTCCATAATCTCTGTTAATAGTGCTAAATCAACGACTGCCCCATTAAATTTCGTATTTGTAAATTGCATATAATACCTCCTCTTTTAATGTTACACCATTATTTTTATAATAGTATGAATAATAAGAAAGTGCAATTCGTATTGAGAGAAAAGGGATAATCCAGACTTTTTTTACGAAAATATGATATAGTGAAAAGAGTACGGTACACACAAAAAAGGAAAGAAAAGGATTTGTGTATATCTCAATTTTATGTTTTATGCAGGAGGTATATCGATTGAAGAAATTATTGCGTATCGTAATGATTACATTTTTAATTTTAGCTGTTGATTTATACGGGAAATTACTCGTTTCACAATATATATTAACCCCATCTGAATCAAAACAAGAAAATAAAATTGTGAAAAAGAAAAAACAAGTAAATGAAGACCCTTCCGATACTGTTTTAAATATGATTGGTGGGGACTCTGAAAATTTATTAGCAAAATGGGGAGAACCTTCTCGAATAGAGCCATCTGCTTACGGATATGAATGGTGGGTATACAATCAAGATTTAGCTCAGTATGTTCAATTTGGGGTTGCTGAACGAAAAGTTGTAACGGCGTATGTTGCTGGTGAGCAAGTTAAGGTGCCGCCTTATTATATAAATGAAAAGTATGAAGATGTTTATAAAAAGAATCCACTCTCTCATGAGATTTCGTTAAAAAGAGGGAAGAATAGTTATCAATTTGAGTTATCTGATACCGAAGTAATGGAACAACCATTAATACCTGTAGAAGATGGCTGGGCACAATTATATTTTGATCATTTTACACATGAGCTTGTTGGTGTTCGTTATATGGATGACGAAACGTTATTACGCCAAAGACCATATCAGCTTGTTTATTCAGGTGAATTACTAGCAGAACAACCATTGACTCCAGATAAATTGAAACAAATAGAGAATGGGAATATGCAACAAATTTTTGATTTAACAAATATTATTCGAAGTCGTCATAAGTTACCGTTGTTAGCATGGGATCAACAAACAGCAGATGTGGCTATCGGTCATAGTAAAGACATGAAGGATAATAATTACTTTTCGCACGATTCACCTGCTTTAGGTACGTTAGGAGATCGTTTACAGCGTGGGAAAGTAGGATTTCAACTTGCTGGTGAGAATATAGCTGCGCAACATAGCGATGGAATTGCGGCGGTGCAAGGTTGGTTAAATAGTGAAGGTCATAGAAAGAATTTATTAAATGAACAATTTACAGGATTAGGTGTTGGGGTATACGATAAATTTTATACACAAAACTTTATTCGAAAATAAAGTTTTGTGTAAGTAGAGGGATGTACATCTCCCGGTTATTTACTCCGTATCCACTGAATTGTAGGTTGGAATCTTACCCTATGCAAATAGCAGGATAAAAAGGTGCATGAATCGTCTAAAAATAGGCGAACCATGCGCCTTTTTTTTCTTACTATATAGTAGATATACATGAAGAGGTGAGGATTATGCCAACAACAAAAGGACCGTTACATCCATCGGTTCAACAGTTTAAAGAGTTTGTAAACCATCACCCTAAAATGGTCCATGAGGTTAGAAGTGGTGACAAAACTTGGCAACAGTTTTATGAGGAATGGTACTTACTTGGTGAAGAAGATCCGATATGGGCAACTTTTAGACCAGATGGAGCGCCTGCTTTTTCTTCGGTAAAAGAAAATAAAAAAGAAAAAGAAAAGGATAATCGAACTGAAGAGGAAAAAACTGCTGATGTGATGGGACAAATGCTTTCTTTCTTTAAAAAGCTAGATGTAGAACAAATGCAACACCATTTAGCCAATGTGACGAGTGCTATTGGTAGTGTGCAACAAGTTATTCAACAATTTCAAGGGAAGCCCGCGCGGCAAGAAGAGAGTACTTCCGAAAATAATCCATTTTTCTTTCAGAAGGATTAGGGGGGAAAGAGGATGAGAGCAGAAATTATGGAGTTTATAAAGGCTGATGAGGATTTATCTCGCTACATTAGAGAGCAACCGTACTGGTATAGAAAACTAACGCGAAACCCTGAAGAAAAAGAGGCATTTGAGTTAGCGGCTATGCAGCATTTCAAAAAAACGATACCAGATAAAGTTGAGAAATTTCAAAACCAATTGGCAGTTGCCTCCATTATGATCGATATGTTTCAGTATATGAAGCAGCAAAATACAACATAATTGGAAGGGAAAACTATGTCCGTCATGCAGAACTTTTGATACAATAGAAGCGGATTATTTAAAAAGGAGTTGCAGCATGAGCATGACGGAAATTTGTTTAGTACGACATGGACAAACTGATTGGAATTTTCAAGAGATTATTCAGGGACGTGAAGATATTCCACTTAATGAAGTGGGAAAGAAGCAAGCAAGTCAAAGTGCAGTTGCTTTGCAAGCGGAAGCATGGGATGTAATTATAAGTAGCCCATTAATTAGAGCGCACGAAACAGCTAAGGAAATTGCAGGAGCTGCAGGATTGCAATCGATTTTATTAGATGAGCGATTTGTTGAACGTAATTTTGGCGAAGCTTCTGGGAAGCCGGTTGCGACTGTTAGGGAGCTAATTGCAGAAGGTAAAGTAGAAGGTATGGAGCAAGATGAAGAGATTGTAACTCGTTGCTTTGCTGCTATAAAAGATGTTGCAGAAACTCATTCTGGCAAACGTATTATCATTGTAGCTCATTCACATGCGATAAAAGCAATTTTACATGCAATTGCACCGGAAGATATTTCGTTTAAGACACCATTAAAGAATGCATGTATTAGTTATGTGAAAGAAAATAGTGGGAAATGGGATGTTCTGAAATATAATATTGCCGAACATATTAATGTATAAGTATGTGCTGGGATTGTACGGAAAATAGTTAGAGTGATATCTTTCTGTTTAGTGAGACACTTCAATTAGTAGTTCTATTCTAAATGTGGTATGATGAATACTCGGAGGTGTCTCTCATGATTGTAGCGACGCTGGAAAGCGTATTGATATTAGATAAGGCAGAGCAGCTTGCAAAAGCGATTATCTGTTCAGATATAGCAGAAGACTATCGTAAGTGTTATAAAGAATTGCATGAAGATATGGAAGTTCAGACGTTAATTCAGCAATTTACAGCGATGAAAGAACGATATGAAGAAGTGCAACGTTTCGGTAAATACCATCCTGATTATACTTTCGTTTCGACGAAAATGAGGGAGTTAAAGCGTTCTGTAGACTTACATGATAAGGTTGCAGCTTTTAAACGAGTAGAAACAGCTTTGCAAAAGTTGTTAGATGAAGTTAGTGTAGCAATCGGTTCTGAGGTGTCTTCTTCCATCAAAGTTCCAACAGGAAATCCATTTTTTGATGCTGGTGGCTGTGGTGGCGGTTGTGGTACCGGCGGAGGTTGTGGCTGTAAAACGGGGTAATTTACCCCGTTTTTTAGAAGATAGAAGAAAACGTATACAGAGTTTGTCCTGTAATGTCATAAATTTCTGATTGGTTTTCATAAAATATAAAATATATGTTTTTAAAAGGAGAAGATGGAGAAGATTATGTTCGGGCAACGACAAAGTATGATTGTTTATTTACATTCATTGAAACATGCCAAGATTTTAAGGAAATATGGTAACATACATTACATATCAAAACGCTTAAAATACGCAGTAGTATATTGTGATATGGAACAAATTGAGCATATGATGCAAAAGTTGAACAAACTTCCTTTTGTGAAGAAGATAGAACAGTCGTACCGCCCATATTTAAAAACGGAATTTGAAAATTCACGTCCTGATCGGGCAAAAGAATACGATTATAGTTAATAGAAAAAATCCCCTGCTAATTTTAGCGGGGGATTTTTTCACTTGAAATAACAATTTATTTCATTGGAGGAATGAAATTATTCATTCGTAAAATACCAATTAAATGATTGAAAAACAGTTCTTTTTCTGGGAAAGTTGTGGATGGTTTTACCGTAAAGGTAGTCACTTTTCTTCCTAGTTGTTCTGCCGTTTCTTCAAATAAAATGACGCGTTTACTTTTTTTATTTTCAAGTACAGGAATGCCTTCACGACATATGTATAATGGTTGGAAATCACCAGTAGTAGTTGGTTTTAATATTACAACAAGTGAGCACACTTTTTTTTCATTTTTAATCGTTTCAAATTGTAACATATGTGTTATACGTTCTTGATTTGCTTTGGCAATTTCAAGTAATTCATATAAATCAGAGTAGCCTTCTCCGAGTTCTATAAAGCGTTGAATCATATTTTTTCCTCCTCTTTCTTTTACTGTACCACCTCACTTTTTAAATGAAAAGTAGACAAAGAAAAAAAACCCTGCAAAGCAGGGCCCTTCTTATACTAGCATGTACTAGTAAGAAGGCAAAGGGAGAGGAGAAACCGGAGGAAGAACTTATGGGGAAACGTAAGTCTTCTCCGCGGTTGGCAACAACATCGAAGGTGATGTTGTTATAATTATTTATGTCCAATCTAAATGAAGATATACATCATGAAATTAAATTTTATGTTGGGCTTTTTATTTTTCTTTTTTTTATTTTATGATAGGATAAAAAAAGATAAAGTGAAACTTTAATCGGTGGGGCATTCCCTGCTGATTATTAGCCTTCACCAATCGGGCGTTAACGCGGGATAAAGTGAGACAAATATACATAATGGGTTCGTGTTAGCGAATGGTGAGATGAATACATAAAAATGCAGAGCGGTTATTTTAAGCCAAAGTTCTCTTAGTGTTAGTTGAAAGATGAATGGGAAACTTCATGGAATAGTATAGTTTGGTAGCGGTTACCGAATGGAGAATGGTTTTCTATACTTGCTCGATAGATTGAAATAAAGGTAGTGACAACAGATGAGAGTAGTTTCAGGAAAATGTAAAGGGCATCCACTTAAAGCGGTGCCAGGTAATACAACACGTCCAACGACAGATAAAGTAAAAGAATCAATTTTTAATATGATAGGCCCTTATTTTGATGGCGGTATCGCTCTTGATTTATTTGGTGGTAGTGGTGGTCTTGGAATCGAGGCTATAAGTAGAGGGATTGATAAAGCAATTTTTGTTGATCGAGATAATAAAGCAATAAAGGTGATCCATCAAAATTTAGAAAGTTGTCGAATACAGGAACAAGCTGAAGTATATCGAAATGATGCAGAACGTGCGGTAAAGGCTCTTATAAAACGTGAAATATCATTCGATCTTATATTGATTGATCCTCCATATAAAGATCAAAAAATTGTATCTTTAATTAGTGTGATGGATCAACATGGATTGCTACATAAAGATGGATTAATTATGTCAGAGCATGGTAATGATGTGGTTTTACCTGATTCTATAGGGAGCCTTGTAAAAGTAAGAGCTGAAAATTATGGGATTACAGCAATATCGATTTATAAGTATGAAGGTGAGGGGACGGAATGACTAGTATAGCTATTTCTTCGGGAAGTTTTGATCCAATTACCCTTGGGCATCTGGATATTATTAAAAGGGGAGCAAAAGTATTTGATGAGGTATACGTAGTAGTTTTAAACAACTCGTCAAAAAAACCGTTCTTTTCAGTTGAAGAGCGCTTAGATTTAATTCGAGAAGCAACAAAGGATATCCCGAATGTAAAAGTAGATTCACATAGTGGACTACTAGTTGAGTATGCGAAAATGCGTAATGCAAACGCGATTTTACGTGGGTTACGAGCGGTTTCTGATTTTGAATATGAGATGCAAATTACTTCTATGAATCGAAAATTAGATGAGAGCATTGAAACCTTTTTTATTATGACAAACAACCAATATTCATTTTTAAGCTCGAGCATTGTGAAAGAAGTTGCGAGATATGGAGGAAGCGTAGTAGATCTTGTACCTCCTGTTGTAGAACGTGCTTTAAAAGAAAAGTTTCAAACCCCGTTAAAGTGAACGGGGTTTTTCTTTGTTGCTACGAAAAAATAATAAGATAACATATACATATAAACAAAATAAAGTAAATATCGGTCCATAGTGTACAAAAGATGTCCAAATCTCATGCAGTGTAGAAGAAGAATTCGATAAAAATACGGGGATATCTTTTTGCATAGGTGAAAAAGAGCTTACTTTTTCATAAAATGGTTTCCAAAATATAAAAGTAAAGATAGGTGCAAGAATACTTTGGATAATTCGTGCGAAAAAATAGGGCTTAAATCGGATGTCTGTTTCAGCTAATATGCTAGCAACTTGTGCCTGAATAGAAAGGCCGCTAAATGCTAAAATAAAGCTTGTTACCATAGCTTGCTGCAGGAGGGGTGTTTCATTTATTTGACTAATCATTTGGCTTCCGAGTGTCATTTCAAAAATGCCTGATAATATCGGAATACTAAATTCGGTAGTTAATTGGAAGAATGATAAAATATGTTGCATAATAAAAGAAAGGGCTGCTGTAATATGAAATACAGTAATCATTTTATTTAAAACAGAGAATAAAATAATAAATCCACCAATCATAAGTAACGTTTGAATAGAAGAAACGATAGCGTCCCCAAGTAATTTTCCTATTGGTCTTTTTTCTTGCATGCGTGTCTCGTGTAGGATTGAAAAAGGGTTTTGAAAAGGACGTTTTTTAGTAGTATGTTTATCATTCATGGAAATGTTGTTATTGCCGTAAAAACGCATCAGTAACCCGACGGCAAAGTTACTTAAATAATGTGCAGCAGCTAATACGATTCCTAATTTCGGATTATTGAAAAAACCGATAGAAACAGCTCCGAAAATAAAAAGTGGATTAGATGAGTTTGTAAAAGATACGAGGCGCTCTGCTTCGATTTGTGTTAGCTGATTACTTTTACGCAGTCTAGCGCTTAATTTGGCGCCAGCAGGGAATCCTGAAGCCATTCCCATTGCCCAAACAAATCCGCCTATCCCTGGGACGCGAAAAAGTGGTCGCATGAGTGGTTCTAATATAACGCCTATAAATTTTACAACACCAATACTAATTAGAAGTTCCGCAATGATGAAAAACGGTAAAAGTGAAGGGAATACAACTTCCCACCATATATTTAACCCACGAATGGAAGCTTGCAAAGCAGCTTGGGGGTGGAGTACAAGAGAAAAGGTTAAAAACAATGTTGATATGGTAAGGAAAGCCGTTTTCCATTTTTCATACATGTAAGTAAATCCCCCTTTGTCCCAAAAACGTTCATTTCAGTATACGTGGATACGTGGTGAATTTAGACCATAAGTATGAAAAAGGAATGAAAAAAATTAAAGGGTGAGAAAAATGAAAGAACCGAAAATTGGTTTAGCTCTTGGATCTGGGGGCGCAAAAGGGTTTGCTCATATTGGTGTTATAAAAGTTTTAAGGGAAAATGGTATACCGATTCATATGATTGCAGGAAGTAGTATGGGGGCGTTAGTAGGTACATTTTATGCAGCTAGCTCTAACGTTGAAAGACTGTATAAACTGGCAAATGTATTTAAGAGGAAATATTATTTAGATTTTACGGTTCCGAAAATGGGATTTATTGCTGGAAAACGTGTCAAAGATATGATTAAAATGTTTACATATAATAAAAATTTAGAAGAGTTAGATATCCCGACGGCTGTTGTGGCTACTGACATCTTGAAGGGGGAAAAAGTAGTTTTTACAAGTGGTCCTGTTGCAGAGGCGGTAAGAGCTAGCATATCTGTACCTGGAGTGTTTGTACCAGAGAAAATAGATGGAAGATTATTGGTGGATGGCGGAGTGATTGATCGTATTCCAGTATCGGTTGTGAAAGAGTTAGGTGCTGATATTGTCATTGCTGTTGATGTATCCCCAATTAAAGTAAATGGAGAGGTTACGTCTATTTATGATGTAATTATGCAGAGTATTGAAATTATGCAACATGAGCTTGTGATGAATAGACAAATTGCATCGGATTTAATGATGCGACCAGCTGTAGAACAATTTAGTTCACGTGCTTTTACAAACATTGAAGACATTATTCGAGTTGGTGAGATAGAAGCGGAAAAACATGTTGCAAATATTTATTTATTAATTGAGCAGTGGAAGGAGAAATATAATGTTTAAGCGTTTTCGGTTTATATATGCAATTTTAATAGGGGTTATATTGGCGATGTTACTTGTTTACGTACGTTTACCGTATTATGTAACAAAACCAGGAATGGCTGCCAAATTAGAGCCTTACGTTCAAGTTGAGGGGGGGACAAAAGAATCTGGTGATTTTATGCTTGTTACGGTTTCAATGGGGCCGGCAAACGTGGTGAATTTAATAGCAGCGCAGTTTAATAAGTATACACATATTTCGAAAGCGGAAGAAATATTGCAAAGAGGTGAGAGTGATGAAGAATATCAATTTCGCCAAAATTATGCAATGAAAGATTCGCAAAATGCAGCAATCTATAATGCTTATAAACGTGCAAATCGTACTGTTTCTTTTGAAAATAAAGGAGTATTGGTTGCCGGTGTAGCGAAAGGGATGCCGTCAGAAGGAAAGCTTAAACTTGGGGATGTTATCATAGGTGTAGACGGAAAATCATTCGAAAAAACGGAGCAATTTATTGAATATATGACAGGGAAAAAAGAAGGAGATACAGTAAATATTGAGTACAAGAGGAATGGAAAACAGTTAAAAGAAAATTTAAATGTAAAGACCATTCCGAATGGAAATGGGCGTGTAGGTATAGGTGTTTCTATCGTTACGGAAAGAGACTTAGTGGTAGATCCGAAAGTGAAAATTGATTCTCATGAAATAGGCGGACCATCGGCAGGCCTAATGTTTACACTAGAAATATATAATCAACTTGTGGAAGAGGATTTAACAAAAGGGCATGAAATAGCTGGAACAGGTACGATTAATGAAAAGGGAGAAATTGGCCCGATTGGTGGTATTCAGCAAAAAGTGGTCGCTGCAAGTGATGCTGGTGCCGAAGTGTTCTTTGCACCAAATGAAAAAGGTGCGGAGAAATCGAATTATAAAGATGCGCTTGAGGCTGCGAAAGATATTAAAACAAAAATGAAAGTTGTGCCAGTTGATACACTGGAAGATGCATTAATGTATTTGGAGAAAATGGGCGAGAAAAAATAAACCTCTCTGAAAAAGAGAGGTTTTTTATAGGAATTTTGCAGTTGTTTCATCATAACGAATTGGATGATGTGTTGCATCTTGTTTTAGTAGTTGTGTTCGTAATGGTTCTTGCATGATGGAGAAATATACAGAATTGGCTTTTCGCTCTATATGTAAAGTAGGATGGTCAAATGTTTTTGTATGGGTAAGGATGGGAAGCTCTATTTTTTTCTTGTTTTTTGAAAGGTAAGTTTGTCCTTTTTGTGACATGCCTAGTAGACGAATATACGGTGCATGCTGCTCTATATTTGCGCTATGTATTTCTTCTTTTGTTGTATTTGTTAAAATATGTGTACAAGCTCTTTGTAATCTAGTCCACGTATAACGCTTCGTTTTTAATGCTTCCATGAATGAATGGAAGGAGAAACTGGTTTGGATTTTTGATAAAATACGATGCTCTAAACCTTCTTCTATTTCATATATATGTCGTAAGTTCTCTGGAGACATCGTCATGAGTTTGTATTTGAAAAATGAAAAGTATTGTTCCCAATTATGCAATATCCCGTAGTTTTGCTTGTAACTTGCTAAAAGAGAAGCAGTCGCTTCTGGGATAAAAGGCTCAATTGCTGCAAAGGAACTATTTTCGCTAAAAAGTTGTTTGCGAATACTTGTTGCGCTTGCAATATGTTGGTCGTTAAATGTTTCATCATGATAATGAGATGCGAATCTTTTTATCGTTTGTGCTTGTATAGAACTATTTTGTGAGAGGATTGCTTTCATGTATTGGAAACCTAAAATATTATTTGGTTGTGACATGTCTATGTTTTTTTCAGAAGGTAAAATGTGTAGGAAAGCTTCAGATGTAGCTTTTGCGTAACTATTACCTGCGTTCATAAATTGCTTTACAAGACGATTAAAAGTCTCTTCTTCATTTTTTTGCACAGAGATGGTGTTATAAAAATTTTCGATTTGTCCATCTTCACTACCGAAACAAATTTCAGAAACGTGTAAGGCGTTTAAAATAGAAATAGCGCCATTTGCAAAGGTTTCAGCCTTTTGTGTTGAAAAGGCATATGGAAGCTCTACAACGAGGTCTACACCGCATGATAAGGCCATTTTGGTGCGATACCATTTGGATATGAGTGCCGGCTCACCACGCTGTAAAAAAGGGCCACTCATAACAGCGATTGTAATATCAGAGTGTGTTAACTTTTTTGTTTGTTGCACATGATAATCATGACCGTTATGAAAAGGGTTATATTCAACAACAATACCACTGGCTTTTATGGTAATCTCTCCTTTCGATGTAGCATCTTTTTGAAAAACGTGATACTCTATATAATATTTACTATGATGACTTCATTATAGTGTAAAGAAAAAACATTGACAAATATAAAATGGCTAGCTATAATTTTGTTTGTTGCCTTGAGGTGATATGATATGAAATGGTCCATCCATCAATTGAATAAATTGAGAAATAAAGGATTGACATTGGATGAGATGGTAGATGTAAGTGAGCTAAAAGAGGTCGAGAAAGATATTCGTGAAATTAATCCTGTTCATGTAACAGGAAGAGTTGATTTTGGCTCCGGTAAGTTTACGTTCCATCTACATATAACTGGAAGCATGGTTTTACCATGTTCTCGCTCTTTAGTAGATGTGACATTACCATTTGACATTAAAACAACTGAGGTGTTCCAAACTTCACAAGAAGAATTTGAAACTGAAGCTGAAATTCATTGTTTAGAAGGAGAAGTACTTGACTTACTGCCCGTAATCAAGGAAAATATACTTTTGGAGATTCCAATGCAAATTTTCAGTGATGATGTTTCTGGTGGAGCACCGATGCAAGGTCAAGACTGGCAAGTGATTTCGGAAGAAAACAAAGAAAAGACTGTTGATCCAAGATTAGCAGGACTTGCAAAGTTTTTTGACAAATAATCGGAAGACTGGTTCAGGCCTTCATATGAAAATAACTATTTCTTTTAAGGAGGTGGGAAGAATGGCTGTACCTTTTAGAAGAACTTCTAAAACAGTAAAAAGAAAGCGTCGTACGCATTTCAAATTATCAGTACCTGGTATGGTAGAGTGCCCAAGCTGTGGTGAAGCGAAATTAGCTCACCGTGTATGTAAAGCATGCGGTACTTACAAAGGTAAAGAAGTAATCAGCAAGTAATTGCGGGAAAATAAACGTAGAAGATATCTTCTGCGTTTATTTTTTTTTGTCTTATTCTTTATTTGTTGTATTCTATCTTTTCTAGTAACTGCATATGCTTAATAAAAAATGCATAGGGAGGACTAGAGAGATGGCGACAACAAGACAAGATGCTTGGACTGATGATGAAGATTTGCTTCTGGCAGAAGTAGTACTCCGGCATATTCGAGAAGGTGGAACGCAATTATCTGCCTTTAAAGAAGTGGGAAGACATTTATCTCGTACACCAGCAGCATGTGGCTTTAGATGGAATTCTTACGTTAGAAAGCAATACAAAGAACGTATTGAAGAAGCGAAGCAACTACGTAAAGTAGAAAATTATGAAGTGAAAGAGACAAAGGTATTAGAGCCTACGTCAATTACATTGAATGATGTTATTGATTTCTTACAAAATTATAAAGATGAAAATTCTTTAATGGTGTTGCAACAGCAAATTGAATCGTTACAAACAGAGAGAGAGAGTCTTTTGGAGCGGTTATCAGTATATGAGGAAGAATATAGAACATTGCTTGATTATATCGATCAAAAAAGAAGTGTAATGGTAGCAGAAAGAAATAGCGCTCGTTCGAATGGGAAATTGGAGAAGTTAAAGAAATAAAAAAACAGCTGCTATGTAGCTGTTTTTTTTATTTCTTATGCAGACTCTTCGTTTGTAACCGTATTCAAATTTGTTTCTGGGTTCCAAACATAAAAATCACCATCAGGTACTGATACAGGATGGAAATTTAATTTATCCCAAAAACCAGCTGAATGGATACGTGCGATCGTTTTAATTGGGAACTGCAGCCCCTTCGCATAATTTACAAGCATTTCTCCGAATCCTTGTTTTTGGAATGTTGGTAACACTTCAAGTTTATAGAGTTCTAGGTAAGTACCTGTAATTTCGAATGGTTCTCCGCCGTTCCTTTTCATGTATAGACTCATACGTGCAATTAGTGATCCGCCATAATAAATACCGTAAAATGGAGATTCACTATCGTTTTCAATAATGTTTGCTTGTAATTCTTCTAACATGGATAGTTCTTGAGCTCCGCAACCTTTAAATTTTTTAAATTCGTCTAATGTTTTATAATTGATGAGCAAGCGCTCAACTTTTGGGAATCCCATAACATCACATCCTTTTCTTGTCTCGTTGAATGCAGAAAAGTAAAAATATTTATAATAATATTATAACTCATTTTTTTATATTTATGAAGAAGATAGTATATTTCTTTTATTATTTTTTTGAGGATTTGCTAAACTAAGAGTAGAAGCACATTGATAGGTAGTATATACATATTGAAAGAAGGGGCTGCATTTGGTAATGAAATTGTCGACTGTGTTAATGTAATTGAGGAAGATAAAGTGAAACTTTAATCGGTGGGATTGGTTCACCTTTAATTAATTATTATTCCGCACCAATCTGGCGTTTGCGGGATAAAAAGGGGAGGGAAAAGGGACTTATGTTTCTTGTTCATATGAGTTCCTTGTGTGAAAATGAAAATCGGAGTTGTGGGACCAGGAGCAATCGGTCTATTGTATGCATTTTATTTACAAAAAAGTAAGCAAGATGTTACGTTGTTTACAAGGACAGCTAAACAGGCTGAGGAATTGAATGTAACGGGTGTAACTTGTATGAGGGAGGGAAAACGTGAAACGGTATTCCCGTCTGTTTTGCCAATAGAAAATATGCGAGACCAGAAGCTAGACTATATATTTATTGCTGTTAAGCAATATCATATAACTGACATACTACCTTTTGTGCGAGGGGAATCCTCATTAATCTTTTTGCAAAACGGAATGTCGCACCTTCATGCTATGCAGAAAATAGGGAATGAAAATATTGCAGTGGGGATTGTAGAGCATGGTGCAAAAAAAGAAGAAAGACATACCGTCTATCATACGGGGATAGGTGTGACGAAGTTTGGAATCGTGCACGGCCGGTCTATACATTTTGAAAAAATATTTAATTGCTTTCCTTTTCCTCATTTTCCGATTCAAATAGAAGATGATTGGAAGGATGTCATGCACAAAAAATTAGTAGTTAATGTATGTATCAATCCATTGACAGCATTATTACAAGTCCAGAACGGAGAGTTGATTACGAACCCGTTTTTTTATCGATTGATGGAGCAAGTATTTCAGGAAGTCGCTTTTCTTGTTAAAGAAGAAAAAGAAATGGTATGGAAAATGGTACGCCACGTATGTGAAAGAACGTCGCATAATACATCATCTATGCTGGCAGATGTAAGAGCGAATAGACAAACGGAAATTGGTGCGATTGTTGGATATGTATTAGAAGAAGCTAAGAAACAGCAACGATCCGTTCCGACACTTCAATTTTTGTTCGATGCAATAAAAGGATTAGAAGTAAAAGTATAAGTGTAATTCTTTGCTTTTACGTGAAACATTGACTACAATGTGGATTGGTGAGAGAACAGGATACGAAAGGAAGAATTATATGGAGATAAAAGAAATCTCTGTTCCGCAACAAGGTGTTGTAGCGGACTATATGAACGGTAAAAAAGAGATACAGTCGTGTTTTGACTATATGTTAACAGAAGATGCTTTTAAACAGCGTGTACATGATTTGCGTGAGAGGGAGTTTTTCCGCCAAGATTTAGTAGCGCATTTATTAGAATATAATACAAAATTACAAGCGGGAGAAGCTACGATTCAAAATGTAAAAGCGCTTGGAGATGAAAATACATATGTTGTTATAGCTGGACAACAAGCTGGGTTATTAACTGGACCACTTTATACAATTCATAAAATCATTTCAGTTTTACAGCTTGCGAGGGAAAAGGAAGAAAGTTTAGGTGTTAAAGTTGTTCCTGTTTTCTGGATTGCTGGTGAAGACCATGATATGGATGAAATTAATCATACTTTTGTAACGAAGAATAAAAAAATAAAAAAGACTATTTTTCATGATCGTAATCCGAAAAAGGCGAGTGCTTCAGAGTCCGAGCTTTCTTTGGAAGACTGTAGAAAGTGGATTGAAGAAATTTTTAAAACATACCCTGAAACGAATTTTACAAAGGATGTACTGCAATTTATTGATGATTCTTTGGGGAAATCGAATACGTATGTAGATTTCTTTGGCCATCTTATTATGAAAATGTTCGTTAATTCTGGTTTAATTCTTGTCGATTCGCATCACCCTGAATTAAGAAGATTAGAAGTGCCGTTTTTCAAGCAACTTATAGGTAAATATAAAGAAGTGCAAGAGGGGCTTCATAATCAACAGGAAGTAATTAAAGAATTAGGATATAAACCGATTATTGAAACAAAGTCTAATGCAGTACATATATTCATGGAAATTGATAATGAGCGAATATTACTTGAAGACGATCAAGGGAAGTTTGTTGGAAAGGATGGGGCGTACTCCTTTTCATATGAGGAATTGATGGAAGAGATGGAAAGAAGTCCGGAACGCTTTAGTAATAATGTTGTAACGCGCCCTCTTATGCAAGAGTATGTATTTCCTACGCTCGCGTTTATTGGAGGACCAGGGGAATTAGCTTACTGGAGTGAATTGCAACAAGTTTTCCATACGATCGGTTTCCAAATGCCGCCTGTCGTTCCGCGTATTACGATCACTTATATAGAGAGGGATGTAGCGACAGATTTATACGATTTACAATTGCAAGTTAGTGATCCGTTTTTTAATAACGTAGATAATTTGCGTGAAAACTGGTTATCTAATCAAATAGAGGAACCGATAGATGATCGATTTGTAGAGGCGAAAAAAGAAATAATTGATATTCATACGTCATTACAACAGTTTGTAAAGAAAATAGATCCTGGATTAAGTGCGTTTGCAGGGAAAAATGAATTCAAAATTAATGAACAAATGGAACTGTTGGAAAGAATGTTGAAAAAAAATGTTGAGAAAAAATATGAAGTGCAGCTAAATAAGTTCCGTCGCATACAATTTGCGCTTCGTCCATTAGGAGCGCCGCAAGAGCGTGTGTGGAATATATGTTACTATTTAAATCAGTTCGGTTTGGATTTCGTTGATCGTGTAATGGAAAACCCGTTTTCTTGGGACGGAAAACATCATGTTATAAAACTATAGAATCTTGCTCTTAGGAGCAGGATTTTATTTTTATTCTGTTGAATTTACTGTGAAGTGAAATTTTTCTGAATTATCAATCTGAAAAAACGCTGAATGTCGTAATTATGCAGGATACTTAAATATATGACAAAATAGCACAAAATGTAAACGTATTATTATCTTTTTCGACAGTTTTTTATTTAAATTCCCGCAAAAGATGATAAAATTTAGTATATAATAAAAGAAAATAGCGATTTGTATAGTATGCTGCCTTTGTAGGCAAGTTAAATGAGTCGTTCTTTCATAGTATTTCGTTCTCTAATCGTGAAATATGCGTTTAGGGGAGGAGATGCATTCAACATAATTAATTGGAAAAAGAGTAGGTGCAACAATGTTTAAACACGTAACAGTGCTTTTGAAGGAAACAGTAGACGGCTTAGATATAAAGCCAGGTGGTACATATGTAGATTGTACACTGGGGGGAGGAGGACATAGTTCTTATTTATTATCCCAACTAACTGACGGCGGAAAATTAATCGCATTTGATCAAGATGAGATAGCAATTCAAAATGCGAAAGAAAAATTCTCTTCATACGGTGAGCAGTTCATAACAGTAAAGAGTAATTTCCGTTATTTATCTGAAAAATTACAGGAATTAGGTATAACAGAAGTAGATGGTATTTTATTTGATTTAGGTGTCTCATCCCCACAATTAGATACACCAGAGCGTGGCTTTAGTTATCATCATGATGCACCGTTAGATATGCGGATGGATCAAGATGCCCCATTAACAGCATATGATGTTGTAAATAGCTGGTCATATGAACAGCTTGTAAGAATTTTCTTCCAGTATGGTGAAGAGAAATTTTCAAAACAAATAGCAAGAAAAATTGAAGCGTATCGTGAGAATAAAGCTATTGAAACGACAGGAGAATTAGTAGAACTAATTAAAGAGGGTATTCCAGCTCCTGCTCGTAGAACAGGGGGGCATCCTGCGAAGCGAGTGTTCCAAGCAATCCGTATTGCTGTAAATGATGAGTTGAAAGTATTTGAAGAAGCGTTGGAATCTGCAATTGAGATGGTCAAGCCAGGTGGAAGGGTTAGTGTTATAACATTCCATTCTTTAGAAGACCGTATTTGTAAAACGACGTTTAAGCGAAATAGTACAACGCCACAATTACCACCAGGATTACCAATTATTCCTGATGAATTTAAGCCGAAATTAAAGCTTATTACAAGAAAACCGATTTTACCTTCTGATATAGAGTTAGAAGAAAATAATCGAGCGCGTTCTGCGAAATTGAGAATCGCTGAAAAACGATAAAAAGGGGAGAGAGGTATGAGTAACTTAGCTGTAAAGTACAAACAACAAGCGCAAGAGGAGATACAGATTCAAACACCCCCACAGCAGATGGTTCAGCCAAAAGCTAAAGCGAAGATTACAAGAATCGAAAAACTGTTGTATGTAGCATTTATTGGCTTTTTATTGTATGCCTGTGTAGCGTTTATTGGAAATAAAGCAGGCCTTTACCAAGTTAATGTAGAAGCTGCGACGATAGAACAAAATATTGTACAGCAGCAAAAAGAAAATCAAGAGTTACAGGCTGAAGTAGAGAAGTTAAGTCGCTATGAACGAATCGCTGAAGTTGCAAAAAAACATGGCCTAGAAATTAATGCGAATAATGTGAAGGGCCTCAAATAAGGCAATAGGTGTGAAGGGAAAATGAAGAGAAATATGACTAAATTTCATACCAATAAGGGAGCAGGGTATTTTATGATTTTATTCCTCCTGCTCTTTTTGCTGTTATTAGCCCGATTTTTTTACATACAAGCGACAGGAACAGTGCATAATCAGGATTTGGATAAACTTGCGCAGCAGAAACATAGTAAAACAGGAGTTCTGGAAGCAAATCGCGGGACGATTTATGATCAAAATGGTCATGTATTAGCGCAAGATGCAAACTCTTATAAACTTGTAGCGGAATTAAAAGGTGCGAATCATGTTGAAAATAAAGAGGATACTGCAAAGAAAATTGCGGGAGTACTCGGAAAAGACGAAGAGAAGATTTTAGCCACGTTAAATAAAAAAGATAAAAATCAAGTCGAATTTGGAACACTAGGTAAAGATTTGACGAAAGAACAGAAAGAACAAATAGAAGCATTGAAATTACCGGGAATATCTTTTATTACTGAAAATGCAAGAGTGTATCCAAACGGTGATTTTGCATCTTACGTTATAGGTCATGCGAAGCCGAATGAAAAGGGAACCTCGGTAGGTCAATTTGGCTTAGAACAAAGTTTGGATAAATATTTAAGTGCTTCTAACGGGAAAGTAGCTTATACAGGGGATCGTAAGGGTGTATCTCTAGATGGTGGAAAAGTGAACGTAAAGGCACCTAAAAATGGAGATAACGCTTATTTAACGATAGATCAACGTATTCAAAGTTATTTAGAAGATGCAATGAAAGAAGCGAGTAAACATTATGAACCAGAAAGTTTAATAGGGATTGTTGCGGATCCGAAAACAGGGAAAATATTAGCGATGTCTAGTAAACCTAGTTATGATCCAAATGATCGTCAAATTAAATATTTTTTCAATGATGCTATTTCAAATGCATTTGAACCTGGATCAACAATGAAAATTTTCACACTAGCAGCAGCCATTAATGAAGGTGTGTACAAGGGACAAGATTATTATCAGTCTGGTACATATCAAGTCGGAAACCGGAAAATAAAAGACCATAACGGTGGTGCTGGATGGGGATCTATCACGTTTGATGAAGGGGTAGAGCGTTCTTCCAACGTAGCGTTTGCAATTTTAGGGGATCAAAAACTTGGTCCAGAACGTTTCCGAAAATATATTCATAGCTTTGGATTAGATGAAAAAACGAATATTGATTTACCTGGTGAAGGTTCAAATACCATTGTATTCGATCAGCAAATACAGCAAGTAACAACAGCTTTTGGACAAGGTTCTACTGTAACACCAATTCAGCTTGTGCAAGCTGCAACTGCTATTGCAAATGATGGGAAAATGATGAAGCCATATACAATTGATAAAATTGTAGATCCAATAACAGGGGAAGTAAAATTAGAACATAAGCCAGAGGAAGTGGGAAAACCTGTTACAAAAGAAACAGCAGCGCAAGTAAGACAGTTATTAGAACGCGTTGTTACATCTCCGAAAGGAACAGGAACTGCTTATAAAGTCGATGGATATTCAGTTGGTGGTAAAACAGGAACAGCGCAAATTCCGGATGGAAAAGGTGGATATATGACGGGAAGAGAGAATTATATATTCTCATTCTTAGGGATGGCACCTATGGACGATCCGCAACTTGTTGTGTATGTAGCTGTTAAACAGCCGAAATTGAAAGATGATGAGAATGGTGCACAGCCTTTAGCTGATATTTTTAAATATGTAACCAAAAATAGTTTAGAGTATTTAAAGATTAAGCCGAATGAAGTGAAAGATCCGAAGAAATATGTGAAAGAGCAGCAAACTGCTGTTCCAGAAGTAACCGGAAAAACGATGGAAGAAGCGAAAAAAGCAATTGATAAAGCAAAACTTCGTCCAATTGTATTAGGTGAAGGGAAAGTACAGCAACAAGTGCCGAAAGCGACTGAGCAAACATTGAAGGGTGACCGAGTCTTCTTAGTAGGAGATAAACCTACAATGCCAAATATACAAGGTTGGGCACTGCGTGATGTTATGAATTTAGCGAAAACATTAAAGCTTAACCTAAAACCTACTGGTACCGGATACGTAACTGAACAAAGTGTGGCAGAAGGAACATTGTTGCAACCTGGCACAGAGTTAGGTGTAACACTTGTACCGCCACTTGAACCACAACAAGAAGCAGAAAAACAGTAATGGTAAAAGAGAAGAAGTTCTAATTAAATAAGTACAAGCATATATTGGAACAAGCTAGGCGTAAGGGAGGCTTGTTCCAATATGCGTGTATCAAATGTAACAGTTAGAAAACGACTTATTTTTATACTCATATCAGGTATACTTATTTTCACTATCATCGATATTCGTCTTGGATATGTACAATTTTTTCTTGGGAATATGTTAACGGATCGTGCGAAGGATTCGTGGAGTCGTAATATTACTTTTGAACCTGAACGTGGGAAGATTTTAGACCGAAATGGTGTGGAACTTGCTACGAATAAAAGTGCCCCAACTGTCTTTGTTGTACCGAGGCAAATTGAAAAACCAGCAGAGACTGCAGAGAAGTTAGCTGCAGTATTAGGTGTGGAAAAAGATGAGATTTATAAGAGAATTACAAAAAAAGAATCGATTGTAAGGTTAGATAAAGGCGGAAGAAAAATATCACATGATAAAGCGAAAGAGGTACGAGGATTAAGTTTGAAAGGTGTTTATATCGCAGAGGACTCTATCCGGTACTATCCATTTGGTAACTTTTTATCACACGTATTAGGGTTTGCAGGTAGTGATAACCAAGGTCTTATGGGGCTTGAAAAATATTATGATAAAGAGCTAAATGGTGATGAAGGTCATGTGCGTTTTTTTGCAGATGCAAAAGGACAAAGGATGCCTAATGTTGGCGATGATTTCAAAAAACCAGAAGCTGGTTTGAATTTAGGCTTAACAATTGATGCGCGTATTAATAGAATTATGGAAAGAGAAATGAATATTGCAGAGTCGACATATAATCCAGATGGTATGATTGCGATTGCAATGAATCCGAAAAATGGTGAAATTTTAGGTATGTCGAGTCGGCCGAGTTTTGATCCAGCAGATTTTCAAAGTGTATCTCCAGAAGTGTATAATAGAAATTTACCAGTATGGAGTACGTATGAGCCTGGTTCAACATTTAAGATCATTACGTTAGCGGCAGCTTTAAATGAAAATTTAGTAGACTTAGAGAAAGATACGTTTTATGATGATGGAGCAGCTGAAGTGGGTGGAGCGAGATTGAAATGCTGGAAAGCAGGAGGCCATGGTAGCCAAACGTTTTTAGAAGTAGTTCAAAACTCATGTAACCCAGGATTTATTGAACTTGGTGATCGTCTTGGTAAAGACCGATTGTTTAAATACATTCGTAATTTCGGCTTTGGACAGAAAACCGGAATTGATTTGCAAGGTGAAGGTAGTGGGATTTTATTTAATTTAGATAAAGTTGGTCCAGTCGAGCAAGCAACTACTTCATTTGGTCAAGGAGTTTCTGTAACACCAATTCAACAAGTAGCAGCAGTAGCAGCGGCTGTAAATGGTGGGACATTGTATCAACCGTATATAGCTAAGGAATTTATTGATCCGAAAAATAATCAAGTTGTAAGTAAAAAGACACCTGTGAAAAAAAGAAAAGTTATTTCCAAGGAAACTTCAGAAAAAGTTCGGTATGCATTAGAGAATGTTGTAGCAAAGGGATCTGGTAAAGGTGCTTTCATTGATGGGTATCGTGTAGGTGGAAAAACAGGTACGGCTCAAAAGGTGAAAGATGGTAAATATTTAGAGAATAATTATATAGTATCTTTTATCGGTTTTGCTCCAGCGGATGATCCGGAGATTGTTGTCTATGTTGCTGTTGATAATCCGAAAGGTGTAACGCAATTTGGTGGAGTAGTAGCAGCTCCAATTGTTGGGAATATTCTTCGGGATGCACTTCCTGTTATGGGAGTGAAACCGAGAAAAGAACAAGTTGAGAGAGAATATAAATGGGGCGATACACCAACGGTGGAAGTTCCGAATTTAATTGGTATGAAAAAGAAAGACTTACAGACACAACTCGTCGATTTGAAGCTTGATATAAGTGGAGACGGGGAGAAAGTAATTAAACAATCCCCAGAAGCAGGAGCTAAAGTGAAAGAAGGCTCAAAAATTAGAATTTACTTCGGGAATTAAAGGTAACCTAGTACGTTTTATGGTACAATTGGTGGAAGTGAGTTCTTTATAGAAGAGTTACTTAATTTGAGGCTGTAAGAGCCCTAATTATAAATAAGTCTATTTATTAGACACCGTAGCACTTACCTCCTATTTTACATATTTAGGAGGTAACGTGTTGCTTATTAAAAAAGAGATAAATACACAATGTAGAGAGGGTTTAGTGAAATGAAGTTGCATACACTTTTATCATGTTTGCATGATTTTCCAGTTGTTCCAAAAGAAAATCCAGAAATCACATCTATAGAAGCTGATTCACGTAAAGTGAAAGAGGGAAGCTTATTTGTATGTATGAAAGGATATACGGTTGATAGCCATGATTTTGCTAAGCAAGCAGCGGCACAAGGAGCGGCTGCTATTGTTGCGGAAAGACCAATTGATGTTGACGTTCCAGTTGTACTTGTGAAAAATACTTTTCGTTCGTTAGCGGTTTTAGCTGATTATTTTTATGGTCAACCAACACACAAGTTACATTTAATTGGAATTACAGGTACAAATGGAAAGACAACAACATCGCATATTATGGATGAGATTATGCGCGCACATGGTCATAAAACGGGGCTAATTGGAACGATTAATATGAAAATCGGTGATGAAACATTTGAGGTGAAAAATACAACACCAGATGCACTAACACTTCAACAGACATTTTCAAAAATGGTTGAGCACGGTGTAGATAGTACAGTAATGGAAGTTTCGTCACATGCTTTAGATCTTGGTCGTGTACACGGATGTGATTACGATGTAGCAGTGTTTACAAATTTAACACAAGACCATTTAGACTATCATAAAACGATGGAAGAATATAAACATGCAAAAGGGTTGCTATTTGCACAACTTGGCAATAGTTATAATCATAATCGTGAAAAATACGCGGTACTGAATAACGATGATGCTGTAACAGCGGAATATATGAGAAGTACTGCAGCAACTGTTGTAACGTATGGAATTGATACAGAAAGTGATATTATGGCTAAAGATATCGTTATGACGAGTGGTGGAACTACATTTACGCTTGTAACACCGTATGAAAGTGTAAATGTTACGATGAAATTGATAGGTAAATTTAATGTATATAACGTACTAGCGGCAACAGCGGCAGGACTTGTTTCTGGTGTAAGTTTAGAAACGGTTATTGATGTAATAAAGCAACTAGCTGGAGTTCCAGGACGCTTTGAAGTGGTTGATGGTGGACAAAATTATACAGTTATTGTTGATTATGCACATACACCAGATAGCTTAGAGAATGTATTAAAAACAGCAAAACAGTTTGCAAAAGGCGATGTATATTGTATCGTCGGTTGTGGCGGAGATAGAGATCGAACAAAGAGACCAATCATGGCAAGTGTTGCAACTAAATATGCAACTCATGCAATTTACACTTCGGATAATCCAAGAAGTGAAGAGCCAGGGGCTATTTTAGATGATATGGTACAGGGTGCAAATGGGAATAATTATGAAGTAATTATTGATAGAAAAGAAGCGATAAACCATGCAATTGCTAACGCGAAAGCTGAAGATATAATCATTATTGCTGGTAAGGGTCATGAAACGTATCAAATTATTGGTAAAGACGTTCATCATTTTGACGATCGTGAAGTCGCTAAAGAGGCAATTACAGAGCGTTTAAACAACGAAGAGTAACAACATGAGAGGAGGACTACATGTGCTTGAGCAAGGTTTATTAGTAACGGCTGGGGTAGCATTCTTAATTTCTGTTGCCCTTTCGCCGTTGTTTATTCCATTTTTAAGGAAATTAAAGTTCGGACAGAGTATTCGTGATGAGGGACCAAAGTCACATCAAAAAAAATCAGGGACACCGACAATGGGTGGTATTGTCATATATGTATCTATGATGGTAACTTCACTTATTATGGCGATTAAGTTTAATCATTTAGGTGCAGAGGTTTCATTATTATTATTAGTGACGTTTGGTTACGGATTGATTGGATTTTTAGATGACTACATAAAGGTAGTTAAGAAGAGAAATCTTGGTTTAACATCAAAACAAAAATTAGTAGGTCAGCTTGTTATTGCTATTGCGTTCTTTTTAATTGGAAAAGGGCAAGCGTTCCACACATACATCATGATTCCGGGAACAGATGTTAAGTTTGAATTAGGTTGGGCTTATTTTGTACTTGTACTATTTATGCTTATTGGTGGATCAAATGCAGTTAACTTAACTGACGGTTTAGATGGTTTATTATCAGGAACAGCTGCTATTGCATTTGGAGCGTTTAGTATTATTGCAGTAGCACAAGAGCAATTTGGAGTAGCGATATTCTGTATGGCAGTTGTAGGAGCAGTACTTGGATTTTTAGTATTCAATGCGAATCCAGCGAAAGTGTTTATGGGAGATACAGGTTCTTTAGCTTTAGGTGGAGCCATTGCAGCTGTAGCGATTTTATTAAAACAAGAATTGCTACTTGTAATCATTGGTGGCGTATTCGTAATGGAAACTTTATCTGTTATTATTCAGGTCATTTCGTTTAAAACAACAGGAAAACGTGTCTTCAAAATGAGTCCATTACACCATCATTACGAATTATGTGGTTGGTCAGAGTGGCGTGTTGTTGTGACGTTTTGGTCTGTAGGATTTTTATTAGCTGTGTTAGGAATTTATATCGGGGTGTGGATGTAATTGAAAACTGTAACTGAATTTCAAAATAAAAATATTCTTGTATTAGGCATTGCAAAAAGTGGTTATGCAGCAGCTACGCTGTTACAAAAATTAGGGGCAAATGTTATTGTAAATGACGGAAAGCCTTTAGCGGATAATGTACTTGCTGCAGAATTACAAGCAAAAGGAATGGACGTTGTATGCGGTGGTCATCCTTTAGAATTGTTAGAGAGAAATATTTCTCTTGTTGTAAAGAATCCAGGAATCCCGTATTCTAATCCAATATTAATTGCTGCGAAAGAAAAGCAAATTCCAATTGTTACGGAAGTTGAATTAGCATATCGTATTTCAGAAGCGCCATTTGTTGGGATTACGGGGTCTAACGGGAAAACGACGACGACAATGCTTGCATTTGAAATGCTAAAAGAAGGACAAAAGCATCCTGTAATTGCAGGAAACATAGGAACTGTAGCGTGTGAAGTAGCACAGGATGCAAAAGAAAATGAAGTTGTAGTTACAGAACTTTCATCGTTCCAACTGATGGGAGTAGAATTGTTCCAACCTAAAATTGCTGCGTTTTTAAATTTATTTGAGGCACACTTAGATTATCACGGGACGAAGAAAGAATATGGTTTAGCAAAAGCAAATATTTTTAAAAACCAAACAGAAAATGATTATAGTGTAATAAATGCAGATGATGCAGATGTGATGGCTCTATCTGCTTATAGTAAAGGTCAAAAGGTACTATTCTCGACAACGAAAGAAATTGAAGATGGTGCGTGTATAAAAGAGAATGCTCTTTATTTTAAAGGTGAAAAAGTTGTTGAAGTAGACGATATCGTTTTACCTGGTCAGCATAATTTAGAAAATATTTTAGCAGCGATGAGTATCGCAAAATTATTGGGTGTTTCTAATGAAGCGATTACGGCGGTGTTAAAACGTTTTACAGGTGTAAAACATCGGTTAGAATATGTAACAACTATTAACAATCGTAAGGTTTATAATGACTCAAAAGCAACGAATATGTTAGCGACTGAGAAAGCTTTATCTGCGTTTACACAACCGATTGTGTTATTAGCAGGTGGGCTTGATCGTGGAAATGAATTCGATGATTTAATTCCGTATTTCAAAAATGTAAAAGCAATTGTGACATTTGGACAAACAGCTCCAAAATTAGTAAGAGCTGCAGAAAAAGCGGGATTAGATACAATTGAAAGTGTCGATACTTTAGATGAAGCGGTAGTGAAAGCTTATGCTCATTCTACAGATGGCGATGTAATTCTTCTTTCTCCAGCATGTGCAAGCTGGGATCAATTTAAAACATTTGAAGAAAGAGGAGACATTTTTATACAAGCTGTGCATAAACTTATATAAAGTAAATCAAAACATCAGTAGGCTAACACCTACTGATGTTTTGTTACATAGGGCAAAAGTTTCTGCCTAAAGAGGTGGTGTTTATGGGTAATGAAGAAAACGCCTGATTTTATTCTCATCATCGTTACACTTGCGTTGTTAACAATCGGAATGGTTATGGTGTATAGTGCGAGTGCGGTTTGGGCCTCTTATAAAATGGGGGACTCATTCTTTTTTGCAAAAAGGCAATTGCTATTTGCAAGTATTGGTGTAGTGGCTATGTTTTTAATTATGAAAATTGATTATTGGGTGTGGCGTACGTATTCAAAAGTAATTTTGCTAGTTTGTTTCATTCTTCTTATTCTTGTTCTTATTCCTGGGGTAGGGCTTGTTCGAGGAGGAGCGCGAAGTTGGATTGGAATCGGGGCATTTTCCATTCAACCGTCAGAATTTATGAAGTTTGCGATGATTATTTTCTTAGCAAAATTTTTAGCGGAACGACAAAAATTAATTACCTCTTTTAAACGTGGTTTACTACCAGCTCTTAGTTTTGTATTCCTTGCTTTTGGGATGATTATGTTACAGCCAGATCTTGGCACAGGAACGGTAATGGTTGGGACATGTATTATTATGATATTTATCTCGGGAGCAAGGGTCTTTCACTTTGCAATGTTTGGTTTGCTTGGTGTAGCAGGATTTGTAGGGCTGATTGCATCAGCACCGTATCGAATGAAACGTATTACATCATATTTAGATCCGTGGTCAGATCCGCTTGGAAGTGGATTTCAAATTATTCAATCGTTACTCGCAATTGGACCAGGTGGATTATTCGGGCTCGGACTTGGACAAAGTAGACAAAAGTTTCTTTATTTACCTGAACCACAAACAGACTTTATATTTGCAATCTTATCTGAGGAATTAGGTTTTATTGGTGGTTCATTTGTGTTATTATTATTTAGTCTATTATTATGGCGTGGGATTCGTATAGCTTTAGGAGCGCCTGATTTATATGGTACGTTTTTAGCAGTAGGTATTGTGGCGATGATTGCGATTCAAGTAATGATTAATGTTGGTGTTGTAACAGGATTGATGCCTGTTACGGGTATTACTTTGCCGTTTTTAAGTTATGGTGGATCAAGTTTGACATTAATGTTAATGGCAGTAGGTGTATTATTAAATATAAGTCGCCATTCTCGCTACTAAACCCTGTTTTATAAGACAGGGTTTTTCGTATGTGTGCGAAGAAACATTATGTATATAGAAATAAATACGACTGAAATAAGAACAGAGAAGCGGAGGAGTTAGTAGTGCGAGTATTAGTAAGTGGTGGGGGCACTGGAGGTCATATTTATCCGGCTCTTGCTTTAATAAGAGAAATAAAAAAGTTAAATCCGGAAGCAAGGTTTTTATATATTGGTACGGAGAATGGATTAGAGAGCACAATCGTTCCAAAAGCAGGTATACCGTTTCAATCTATTGTTATAAGTGGATTTAAGCGTAAAATATCGTTAGATAACGTGAAAACGGTGATGCGTTTCCTAAAAGGTGTACAAGATAGTAAACGATATATCCGTCGTTTTAATCCAGATATTGTAATTGGAACGGGTGGATATGTATGCGGACCAGTTGTATATGCTGCGGCGAAATTAGGTATTCCAACTATTGTACATGAACAAAATAGTGTACCTGGTGTAACGAATAAATTTTTAAGCCGCTATGTTGATAAAGTTGCGGTTTGTTTTGAAGCGGCTGCAGAACATTTTCCGCAGTCAAAAGTTGTCATGACAGGAAATCCACGAGCATCAGAAGTAATGGATCAGAATGGAATGAAAGGGAAACGTTCAGTAGGTTTATCTCTTCCTAAAAAATCCGTACTTATTTTTGGTGGAAGCCGTGGGGCTAGACCGATTAACGATGCTTTCGTAGAAGCAATTGAACAGTTTGGAAATAAAAGTTACGAAATATTGTATGTAACAGGTGAAGTTCATTATGACAAAGTAATGGAAGCAGTGAAGCAAAAAGGGAATCCGAATAATGTTATTATTAAACCTTTCATTCATAATATGCCAGAGGTACTTACAGGGGTAGATCTTGTTGTTTCAAGAGCGGGGGCAACAACACTTGCAGAATTAACGGCATTAGGAAAGCCAAGTGTGTTAATTCCGAGTCCGTATGTAACAAATAACCATCAGGAAAAAAATGCACGTTCTGTTGTCGATAAAGGAGCAGCAAAAATGTTGCTTGAAAAAGATTTAACAGCTGAAACGCTTATTCGTGATATTGATGAGATTTTATTAGATGCACAAACATTACAAAATATGAAGCTAGCTGCTACACAATTAGGTATTCCAGATGCAGCAAATAAGCTGTATGAAGTAATGAATAAGCTTGTAAAAAAATAACGTTAGGTGAACGCCCTGCATACTACTGTAATAAGGATACTTAGTATGGGGGAGATTGTTTATGGAGCAATTAGTAAATGAGCTTATAGAAGCAAATGTTGGTCGCGTGTTAGTGAATGAACCGTTAGCGCGTTATACCACTATGAAAATAGGTGGACCAGCTGATATTTTAATTGTGCCAAAGCATGTTGCCGGTATTGAAAAAACGTTGCAGTTAGTAAAAAAATATAAAACAAAGTGGACTGTAATTGGTCGTGGTTCGAACCTTCTTGTATCTGATCTAGGTATAGAAGGTGTCGTTATTCGTTTAGGAGAAGGATTAGACCATTTAGAAGTCGAAAAACATAGAGTAAGAGTTGGTGGTGGGTATCCCCTTATTAAATTGTCAACTTTACTTAGTCGTCAAGGGTTAGCTGGTCTGGAATTTGCAAGTGGTATTCCAGGAAGTGTTGGTGGTGCAGTGTATATGAATGCAGGAGCACATAAATCGGATATATCAAACATATTATCAAGAGCTCTGATTTTGTTTGAAAACGGAACAATTGACTGGTTAACGCATGGAGAAATGGAGTTTTCCTATCGTACATCTGTATTACAAACGAAACGTCCTGGTATTGTTTTGGAAGCTGAGTTTCAATTACAGATAGGAGAGCGTGAGGGAATCGTAAGTGTCATGCAAAAGAATAAAGATTACCGCCGTGAAACACAGCCATGGAATCATCCTTGTGCAGGAAGTGTATTTCGGAATCCAACTCCATACTTTGCAGGAGATTTAATAGAAAAGGCGGGGCTTCGTGGTTATCAAATAGGTGGAGCTCAAATTTCTGAAATGCATGGGAATTTTATTATTAATACTGGGGGAGCCAGCGCGCAAGATGTCTTATCTTTAATTGCAGTAATAAAACAAACAATCAAGGATAAATTTAGCGTAGAAATGCATACAGAAGTAGAAATCATTGGAAGATAACGGTTATTCGTTCCGCTCATTATCATTTATGTTATAATAAGAAGATAAGAACGGCATGAGGAACATGCCGTTCTTTATGTTACGTAGGGGGATCGTACATGAAAAATAGTAAAGTGATTAAACTACAGGATCGTGTACCAAAGTTAAAAAATCAGCAGAAAAAAAACAAAAAAAATGTTAATCATCGGTTGATTTTATACATATCAATTTTATTTTTATTAGTGCTCTTTTTAATTTATTTTCGGTCTCCGCTTAGCAATATTAAAAAGATAAGTGTGTTTGGAAATCATTATATGACAGATGAGCAAGTGATGAAGGAATCAGGTGTGACGTATGATACAAGTTATTTCCGAGTGACAGCACATAAAGCAGAAGAAAACCTAACGAAACGAAAAGAAATTAAAGCAGTAAATGTAAAAAAACGTTTTCCAAATAAAATTGATGTTCATATTGAAGAATATGTAACGATTGGTTATATAAACAAAGATGGGAAATTACAACCGCTATTAGAGAACGGGAAAACACTTGATGTACTCCCGAACGGAAAACTTCCTGTTGCAGCGCCAATTTTTGAACCTTTTAAAGAGGAGAAGATGAAGGAGTTAATTGCTGAGCTTGAAAAATTAACACCAACAATTTTAAGATCTATTTCTGAAATTCGTTATTCACCGACGAATGCGAATGAAGACCATCTTACTTTATATATGAATGAAGGGTATGAAGTGAGCACTACGATTCAAAATTTCGCAAAGCGTATGGAAGCTTATCCACTTATCCTAAAAACAATTGAGCCGGGTAAAAAGGTATTAATTGACTTAGAAGTAGGGGCATATACGAAAGAATTAGGAGCGGAAGAAAAAAAAGAATAGAGTGATAGTTTTCACTACGTTACTGTAGAAAAAACGAAACGAACGTTCTGCTTAATGCATCTGAATTTACAAGAATGGTTCATTTGATGAAAAAGATGTAAAAATTCTTAGATTCATACTAGGATTGGTACAAGTTTCACTTTTCTATGAGTACATCTTAGTGTAGACTTATACTTGGCGGTAATCTTTACACTTGAAATGGAATTATTTCAAGATAAGCAGTTATTCACAGTTTACTGCGATATTCTTAAATGAATGTTAAATAAAAATAAGAAAAATATAGGGTTAAAAAAGGGAAACGTATAAAGACGTTGAATATTTTTCTTATAAATAGTAAAGTTGCGATTGTTGTTCCATATATTGAGTTGTATGGTATAAATAAAGAAGGAGGTGCCAAAGAATGAACAGCAATGAAATATATGTTAGTCTTGACATCGGTACATCCAATGTTAAAGTCATCATTGGCGAAATGGTTAATGACAGCTTAAACATTATTGGTGTTGGAAATGTAAAATCAAATGGTTTAAAGAAGGGATCGATAGTTGATATAGACGAGACTGTTCGATCAATTAAAAAAGCAATTGAACAAGCTGAGCGCATGGTGGGAATCCACATTGAGCAAGTTGTAGTAGGTGTCAATGCAAACCAGGTACAACTACTTCCTTGTCACGGAGTAGTCGCTGTTTCAAATGAAGATCGTGAAATCGGGAATGAAGATGTCTTACGCGTTCTAGATGCAGCACAAGTTGTGTCAATTGCTCCAGAACGTGAGTTTATTGATGTGGTACCTCGACAGTTCATTGTAGACGGTCTTGACGAGATTAACGATCCACGCGGGATGATCGGTGTAAGGTTAGAAATGGAAGGTACACTTATTACAGGCTCGAGAACTTTACTACATAACCTACTTCGTTGTGTAGAAAAAGCAGGTCTTGAAATTGTTGATATTTGTCTTCAACCTTTAGCGGCTGCAACAGTTGCTATATCTTCAGATGAAAAAAATAGAGGAGTAGCCCTTGTTGATATGGGGGGAGGATCTACAACTTTATCTATTTTTAAAGATGGAGAGTTACAAGCGACGAGCGTATTACCATTAGGTGGAGACCATATAACGAAGGATATTGCGATTGGGTTGAAAACTTCAACAGAAAATGCAGATCAAATTAAGTTGAAATATGGACATGCTTTTTATGATACAGCATCTGAAGAAGAGATGTTTACGGTTCCTATTATGGGAAGCGATCAAACAGAACAATATTCTCAGTTGGAATTATCGGATATAATAGAGGCTCGTGTAGAGGAAATTTTAATGTTTGTTCAAGATGAAGTGCGTAAGTTAGGAGTAAAGCAAGTAGCTTCTGGTTATGTGCTAACTGGTGGAATTGCTTCTATGCCAGGTGTTCTTGATCTTGCATATGATATTTTACATGAAAATGTTCGTATAGCAACTCCTGATTATATTGGTGTGCGTGAGCCCCAATATACAAGTGGAGTGGGATTAATTAAACATTCTTATCAAAAAGCTAAATTACGTGGGAAAAATGTGCAGGAAAAGCAAGAGCATTTTGAACCAGTACCAGCACCAGCAACAACGCCGGTACAACAGCAACCTGCGAAACAAAAAACTCGTAATCAAAACAATAATAATCAAAATGATGACCGTATGATGTCAAAAGTAAAACGTGTATTCCGTTATTTATGGGATTAAAATTGGACACGAAAAATGAGGTTCTAGGGGGATTTCGACATGTTAGAGTTTGATACTACTCAAGATCAATTAGCGAATATAAAAGTTATCGGTGTCGGCGGTGGCGGAAACAATGCTGTAAACCGTATGATTGAACACGGTGTACAAGGTGTAGACTTTATCGCTGTGAATACTGATGCACAAGCATTAAATCTATCAAAAGCTGAAACAAAAATGCAAATTGGTGGAAAATTAACACGTGGACTTGGTGCAGGTGCAAACCCTGAAGTAGGGAAAAAAGCTGCAGAAGAAAGTAAAGAACAGATCCAAGAAGCACTTCGTGGTGCAGATATGGTCTTCGTAACTGCTGGTATGGGCGGCGGAACTGGAACTGGTGCAGCTCCAGTTGTTGCTCAAGTTGCAAAAGAATTAGGTGCATTAACAGTTGGTGTTGTAACACGTCCATTTACATTTGAAGGACGTAAGCGTGCAACACAAGCAGCATCTGGTATTGCGGCATTTAAAGAAAATGTAGATACACTTATTGTAATTCCAAACGATCGCTTATTAGAGATTGTTGATAAAAATACGCCGATGTTAGAAGCATTCCGTGAAGCAGATAACGTATTACGCCAAGGTGTTCAAGGTATTTCTGATTTAATTGCAACACCAGGTTTAATTAACTTAGACTTCGCAGACGTAAAAACAATTATGTCTAATAGAGGTTCTGCTTTAATGGGTATTGGTTCTGGTAATGGAGAAAATCGTGCTGCTGAAGCTGCGAAAAAAGCGATTTCTAGTCCATTATTAGAAACATCTATCGATGGAGCTCAAGGTGTTATCATGAACATTACGGGTGGAGCTAACTTAAGCTTATATGAAGTACAAGAAGCGGCAGACATTGTAGCTTCAGCTTCAGATCCAGAAGTAAATATGATCTTCGGTTCTGTTATTAATGAAGGATTAAAAGATGATATCGTTGTAACTGTAATTGCAACTGGTTTTGATGATAGCATTGCAACTCAACCACCAAAACCAATTATCCGTCCGAATGCGAATCACACGCAACAACAGCAACAGCCAGTAGCTCAACCTTCAAAACAACGTGAAGTAAAACGTGAAATGAAGCGTGAAGAGCCGGTTGTACATGAGCGTCATTCAGATTCAGATGATATCGATATTCCAGCATTTTTACGTAATCGTCGTAGACGATAAAAGAAAAGGAGCTTTCATGCTCCTTTTTTGTTTTATACAGGGAAAAGATCTGCTAAGCAGGTCTTTTTTTATTTTATATATTTTAATTTATCCCGCAAAAGCCCAATTGGTGAGGGCTGATAATCGATGGAGATGAACACCCCCCACGCTGATTAAAGTTTCACTTTATATGTAAGTAAAAAAGTATAGTATTCTATGAAACATATACTTTTATTTTTTACCGACAGATTATGTCTAGAAAGCACAAAATAACAAAAAAACACCTCCGCAAATTGACACACTTTCCTATTGGATATGCATTATACTAGTCTCAACTTAAAAAAAGAGGTGAATTGTTTGGTTGTTTACGCCGACGTTGTTTGGTTGTTAAACGCCTGCATTGATTTTCTTTTACTTTTATTAACAGCCACCGTGTTAAAAAAGAAGATCAAAAGATGGAGGCTTGTATTAGGGGCATTTATAGGTTCAACCATTGTTATTTTTGCCTTTACTCCTTTTGCTTCTATGATGACACATCCGGTTATGAAACTACTGTACTCGTTACTTATTGTGTATACGGCATTTGGATTTACAACGTTTAGAAATTATGCACAAACTGTTTTTACTTTTTACTTTGTAACCTTTATGGTTGGTGGAGGGTTAATTGGCACTCATTTCTTTTTGCAAACGAATGAAATGGTAAATGGATTGGTTCAATCTCAATCAATTTCTTACGGTGACCCAATTAGCTGGTTGTTTGTTGTTTTTGGTTTTCCAGTAATCTATTATTTTTCTAAAAAGCGTATTGAAAGTGTAGAGGTTACAAAAATACACTATGATCAAATTGTGAAATTGAAAATTCAATTAGCTGAAGAGGAACTAGAACTCGCAGGTTTAATTGATAGTGGGAACCAACTTTACGACCCGTTAACAAAAACACCCGTTATGATTATGCATATCTCATCATTAGAACATTGCTTGCCAGCTTGGTTAACAGAACAAATTTATTCCAAAACAGAGATTCCTCAAATACCAGAAAATGATTCTGGGTGGGCGACAAAATTACGCTTAATTCCTTTTCGAGCAGTAGGAGTAGAGAATCAATTTTTATGGGCAATTAAGCCAGACGGTGTGCAAATTTATCATGAAGGTAGTTCTATTGTAGTCAGCAAGGTATTGATTGGATTAAATACACAACAGTTGTCAACCAATGGAGAGTATCAATGTATTGTGCATCCGAAAATGTTAATTTCGCAAAAAATGGTAATTGCTTAATAATGGGAGGCGGGATAATATGATGAAATTAAAATTTTATTTAGTATACCTTTGGTATAAAGTATTGCTGAAATTAGGAATTAAGACCGACGAAATTTATTACATTGGTGGAAGTGAAGCGTTGCCACCGCCGTTAACGAAAGAAGAAGAGGAAGTTCTTTTGAATAAATTGCCAAAAGGAGATCAGGCGGCAAGATCGTTGCTGATTGAACGCAATTTACGGCTAGTTGTATATATAGCAAGAAAGTTTGAAAATACCGGGATAAATATTGAAGATTTGATTAGTATAGGAACAATCGGCCTTATTAAAGCAGTGAATACATTTAATCCAGAAAAGAAAATAAAATTAGCAACATATGCCTCACGTTGTATAGAAAATGAAATTTTAATGCATTTGCGCCGGAATAATAAAAATCGTTCAGAAGTTTCTTTTGATGAACCACTTAACATCGATTGGGATGGGAATGAACTTTTGTTATCAGATGTATTAGGTACAGACGATGATATTATTACAAAAGATTTAGAAGCTACTGTAGATCGTCATCTTCTAATGAAAGCATTGCATCAATTAAATGATCGTGAAAAACAAATTATGGAACTTCGGTTTGGGCTTGCTGGAGGAGAGGAAAAGACGCAAAAAGATGTGGCGGATATGCTTGGGATTTCACAGTCATACATTTCGCGTTTAGAAAAAAGAATCATAAAAAGATTACGAAAAGAATTTAATAAAATGGTGTAAAGAATAAGACCAGCCGTTATCTAGGCTGGTCTTATTCTCTTTCGTTGTATGAAGAGAGACAACGAAAATGAAAAATGAAGAGAAAACCGCATGCATAAAATCCCCTTCAAAGGAAATACTTTACACTGTACAGCAACTCCCGATAGGAGGGAACACTTTGACGAGAAACAAAGTAGAAATTTGCGGTGTTGATACAGCTAAACTTCCCGTACTAAAAAATGATGAAATGCGTAAATTATTTCGTGAAATGCAAAGTGGAGAGATAAGCGCAAGAGAGAAATTAGTGAATGGAAACTTACGTCTTGTACTGAGCGTCATCCAAAGATTTAATAACAGAGGAGAATATGTTGACGATTTATTTCAAGTTGGTTGCATCGGACTTATGAAATCCATTGATAACTTTGATTTAGGCCAAAATGTAAAATTTTCAACGTATGCTGTGCCGATGATTATTGGGGAAATACGCAGATATTTGCGTGATAACAATCCGATTCGCGTATCTCGCTCATTACGAGATATTGCGTATAAAGCATTACAAGTAAGAGAAAAATTAATTGCAGAAAATTCAAAAGAACCAACAGCAATGGATATTGCAAAAGTGCTTGAAGTGACTCATGAAGAAATTGTTTTTGCTTTGGATGCGATTCAAGATCCAGTTTCATTATTTGAACCGATTTATAACGATGGAGGAGATCCTATCTTTGTTATGGATCAGTTAAGTGATGAAAAACAAAAGGACGAGCAGTGGGTTGAAGAATTAGCACTGAAAGAAGGGATGAAGCGTTTAAATGATCGTGAGAAAATGATTATTCGAAAACGTTTCTTTCAAGGAAAGACACAAATGGAAGTTGCAGAAGAAATTGGGATTTCTCAAGCGCAAGTGTCACGTTTAGAGAAATCAGCTATTAAACAAATGAATAAGACGATACAAGGATAAGGTTTCACCATTTATGGTGAGACCTTTTTATATGTCATATAGTTTGTTTGCGCTCATAGTAGGGCAGCTGTGTTCATATAATGAAAATAATATGTGGTTAGTAGAGGGTGCTTCCTGTTAATTTGAGAAATAGCGTTTTTTCAATCCGTCATATATAAGGGAGAGGATGAAAGTGATAAGAATTTCGGAGTTGCAAATGAAAGAGATAATAAATGTTTCAGATGGAAAAAGGCTTGGGAATATTGGAGATATTGAAATTGATATGAACACAGGGCAGATTCAATCTATTGTTATTTCCAAACAGTCACGTATGTTAGGGATTTTTGGGAAAGATGTAGAAATTGTAATTCCTTGGGAGGAAATTATGAAAATTGGGGAAGATGTCATACTTGTTAGAGTAAATCCTGTTAATTCTGTAACAGAATCAATACAAACACCGACAATTTCATAAAGAATATTACAAATTCCTCTTTTTTTTCTGTTGTCATTATGAAAAAATAAAAGTATGGTAAAATAGACAGGAAGTACCATGCTTTTTTATGTTATTTTAATTAAAAGGAGCCGCTTTGTTATGAGAGAACCATTTAAATATGTGGACGGTATACTGTATTTACAAGCGTGGAAAGAACTTGGAAACATTACTGCTGGATTTACGACAAAAGATGGTGGGGTAAGTACGGGCTCCTTTCATGCGATGAATTTAGGATTACATGTGAATGATATCGTGGAGAACGTTCATGAAAATAGACGCATTTTAGCAAATAAGTTACAAAAACCATTAGAAAACTGGATTTGCTCTGAACAAGTTCATGATCATCATGTTGAAAAAGTAGGACAACAGGAAAAAGGAAGTGGCGTCTATTCATATGAAGACGGCATTTCAAAAACAGATGGCATTTATACGAGTAATAATGATGTTCTTCTAACATCATGTTACGCGGATTGTGTTCCACTCTATTTTTATGCACCATCACATGGTATGATAGGACTTGCGCATGCTGGATGGAAAGGGACTGTAAAAGAGATTGCAAAGGAAATGATTCAAAAATGGAATGCAGAAGGGATTTCAAGTGATGAAATTCATGTTGCAATTGGACCAGCAATTGGATCTTGTTGTTACGTTGTTGATGATCGAGTGTTAACAGCAGCAGAGCAAGTAGTAAATGGCTCTGTCCCTTATAAAAAAATTTCTGATGGGCAGTACGCAATTAATTTAAAAGAAATTAATCGTATATTATGTGTACAAGCAGGCATAAAAGAAGAGAATATTGTAATGTCATCTCTTTGTACAAGCTGTGAAGAACAACTATTTTTCTCTCATCGTCGTGATCAAGGTAAGACAGGGAGAATGTTGAGTTTCATAGGTTTTAAGGAGGAAGAAAGCAAGTGACAGTACAAAAAAATTTAACAACTGTAAACGAAGCAATTAAACAATCTTGCGTACGAGCTGGACGTTCGTTGAAAGATATTAAACTCGTTGCGGTTACAAAAACGGTAGGAATTGAAAAAACAAACGAAGTAATTGAAGCTGGAATTATCGATTTAGGTGAAAATAGAAATGAAGGTTTCTTACAGAAGTACGAACATTTCGGTTCAAAAGTGAATTGGCATTTTATTGGATCATTACAAACGAGAAAAGTAAAAGAAATCATTAATGAAATTGATTATTTACATTCGTTAGATCGTCTTTCACTTGCAAAAGAAATTCAAAAACGTGCGGATAAGAAAGTGAAATGTTTTATTCAAGTGAAAACATCATCTGAAGAATCCAAGCAAGGATTGGCAATAGAAGAAACCATTTCTTTTATTCAAAGTTTGCAAGAATTGGATAAGATTGAAGTGGTGGGACTAATGACAATGGCTCCGTTTACAGAAGAAGAGGAAGAAATCAGACGCTGTTTTAAGGAGTTGCGTATGCTACAAACAGAGGTGCAGGAGCTAGAATTATTACATGCGCCATGTAAAGAATTATCAATGGGAATGTCTAATGATTACACGATTGCAATTGAAGAAGGTGCTACATATATTCGTTTGGGGACGATTTTAGTAGGAAAAGCGTAAAAGGAAGGAGAATCTTATTATGAGTTGGTCAAAAGTAAAATACTTCTTTTTTGATACACCGGAAGAAAAAGAAGCAGCTCAATATGGTTATGAAAAGGAGCAAACAGACATGAAGAAGCAGCAAGATCCGCCAGAACAACAAGATGTTACGTTTCCAAAAGCGCAACCGAAACAAAATGTTGTGAGCATTGAAACGGCAAAGCAATCTTCAAAAGTTGTTTTATTAGAACCGCGCACATATTCGGAAGCGCAAGGGATTTCGGACCATTTAAAAGGTAGACGAGCTGTTGTGATTAATTTACAACGAATGTCTACTGATCAAGCTGTACGTATCGTTGACTTTTTAAGTGGTACTGTATACGCTATAGGCGGGGATATTCAAAAAATAGGACCGAAAACATTTATGTGTACACCTGAAAATGTAGATATTGTTGGCGCAATTTCAGAGTTATTCGGTGAAGAAGAAGACACAAATATAAAGAGGTGGTAATACGCCATGGAAACAGTTTTAAGGCTTTTAGTTTATGCTATCGAGATTTACTCGTGGGCACTTATTGTTTACATTCTCCTATCATGGTTCCCAGGTGCAAAGGAATCAACTTTTGGAGAAATTCTTGCGCGTATTTGTGAACCGTATTTAGAACCATTTCGCAGATTTATTCCGCCGCTTGGTATGATTGATATCTCTCCACTCGTTGCGATTTTTGCGTTAAAGCTTGCTACGAATGGTTTAATAAGTATATTCGGCTATTTCTTATAGTAAGAGGTTATATGCATGAGCATCTACGAGCATTTTAGACCTGATGAAGTGGTCTTTGTGGATAAAGTATTAGAGTGGAAACAGGCGGCTGAGTACCATCAAGTGAAGTTAACAGATTTTCTTGATCCAAGACAGCAACAAATTGTCACTATGGTAATTGGACAAGGAGATGTTGCTGTACAATTTGATGGTGCAACGCCTCATGCAGAGCGCAAAAGAGCACTCATTTATCCGGACTATCTAGTAGTAAATGAAGAGGAATTTCAAGTAGAAGTATTGGAAATTGACTATCCTTCCAAGTTTTATACGCTAGAACATAGGCAAATATTAGGTACATTTATGTCTCTCGGTTTAACGAGAGAAAAATGTGGTGATATTTTGCTTCAAGAAGATCGTGCCCAAATTGTAGTCGCGAAAGAAGTTGTATCTTATATTGAGATGAACTTACAATCGATAGGGAAAGTGAAAATCTCCTTATCACCAGTGCAAGGAGAAAAAATTCTACAGATACAAGAGACGTGGGGAGAGAAAACCGGAACGGTTTCTTCACTTCGTTTAGATGTGATGTTAGCTGAAATGTTACATATATCCAGACAAAAAGTACAACCTTTCATAAAAAATGGTTTAGTAAAAGTGAATTGGAAAACAGTCGAGCAAACCTCTTATGAATGTTATCCAGGAGATGTTTTTTCAGTGAGAGGATATGGACGAAGTAAATTGTTTTCTGTAGAAGGTAGAACAAAGCGCGACAAATGGAGAATTTTGTATGGTATACTAAAATGATTGGTTTTTTAGAAGGAAATCCTCCTATTTTGTCGAAGAAAAGATATAATTGAAAGAGGAAATTTAGATAACTACTTGGAGGTGGCGTTGTGCCGTTAACACCATTAGATATTCATAACAAAGAATTTGGTCGCGGATTCCGTGGCTATGATGAAGATCAAGTAAATGAGTTTCTTGATCAAATTATCAAAGATTATGAATTAGTCATTCGTGAGAAAAAAGCTTTAGAAGAAAAAGTTGCGCAATTAGAAGGAAAGTTAGATCATTTCTCTAATATTGAAGATACGTTAAACAAATCTATTGTCGTTGCACAAGAAGCAGCGGAAGAAGTAAAACGTAATGCGCAAAAAGAAGCAAAATTAATCGTACGTGAAGCGGAAAAGAATGCAGACCGTATTATTAACGAAGCGTTAGTGAAATCAAGAAAAGTTGCTTTTGATATTGAAGAGCTAAAGAAACAAGCAAAAGTATTCCGCACTCGTTTCCGTATGTTATTAGAAACACAGCTTGAAATGTTAAACAACGATGATTGGGATAAACTAATTGAGTTAGAAGACGAAGTGGATGAACTGTTGAAAAAAGAAGAAACAGTGTAAGCTTGACGTTTTTCTCATTATTACATATAATTTTAAACAACATATTTATTAAGAAAAACGAAGATAGGGATAAGTACCTTTTCATACCTTATATAGCGAACTGAGGATGGTGTAAGCTCAGGATAAGGAGATAATGGGAATATCACCCTGGAGTTCCTCGCTGAACAAATAGAGTAAGCGTAGGCGTATATTCGCGTTAAGAATATAAAGAGGATTGTATACATACGTATAGGATCTACTAGGGTGGTACCGCGGGAGACTTTCTCGTCCCTTTTTGGGATGAGAAGGTCTCTTTTTTATTCCGTTTTTTAAGTGTTTCTTTTATACATGTAAGGAGGAATTGAGCATGGAGTACAAAAATACATTACTAATGCCAAAAACAGAGTTCCCAATGCGTGGGAATTTACCAAAACGTGAGCCTGCGATGCAAGAAAACTGGGCTGAAATGAATATTTATGAAAAGGTACAAGAACATACGAAAGGTCGTCCTTTATTTGTACTGCATGATGGACCTCCATATGCGAATGGTGACATTCATATGGGGCATGCATTAAATAAAGTGTTAAAAGACTTTATTGTTCGTTATAAATCAATGACTGGTTACTGTGCACCATATGTACCAGGTTGGGATACACATGGTTTACCAATTGAGCAAGCTTTAACAAATAAAGGTGTAAAGCGTAAAGAAATGACAGTTGCTGAGTTCCGTAAGCTATGTGCAGAGTATGCATATGAACAAGTAGAACGTCAACGTGAACAATTTAAGCGTTTAGGTGTACGTGCTGATTGGGATAACCCATATATTACTTTAGAGCCAGCTTATGAAGCACAACAAATTAAAGTATTTGGTGATATGGCGAAAAAAGGTTATATCTATAAAGGGCAAAAACCAGTTTACTGGTCTCCAACAAGTGAATCAGCTTTAGCAGAAGCTGAAATTGAATATCAAGATAAAAAATCAGCATCTATTTACGTAGCATTCCCTGTAAAAGACGGAAAGAACGTATTAGAAGGTGATGAGAAATACATTATCTGGACAACAACACCTTGGACGTTACCTGCAAACTTAGGTATTTCTGTTCACCCAGAACTTGAATACTCTATTATAAAAGTAAATGGTGAAAAATATATTATTGCTTCTGAACTATTTGAGACAGTTGCAAAAACGTTAGAGTGGGAAAATGCTGAAGTTGTGAAAACGGTAAAAGGTAGCGAACTTGAGTATACAGTTGCAAAACATCCATTCTACGATCGTGATTCATTAGTTATGCTAGGAGATCACGTAACAACAGATGCAGGTACAGGTTGTGTTCATACAGCACCAGGACACGGGGAAGATGACTTCGTTGTTGGTAAAAAGTATGGATTAGAAGTACTTTGCCCAGTTGATGATAAAGGTGTATTAACAGAGGAAGCGCCTGGATTTGAAGGCTTATTCTATGATAAAGCTAACAAGCCAATTACAGAAAAATTAGAAGAAGTAGGCGCGTTACTGAAACTAACATTCATTACGCATTCATACCCACATGATTGGAGAACAAAAAAACCAATTATTTTCCGTGCGACAGCACAGTGGTTTGCATCTATTGAAGCATTCCGTAAAGAGTTATTAGAAGCTGTTGCGGAAACAAAATGGGTACCAGCATGGGGAGAAACTCGTCTTCATAATATGGTTCGTGACCGTGGTGACTGGTGTATTTCTCGTCAGCGTGCATGGGGTGTGCCAATTCCTGTATTCTATGCAGAGAATGGTGATCCAATTATTACGGATGAAACAATTAATCATGTAGCAGATTTATTCCGTGAGCACGGTTCTAACGTATGGTTCGAGCGTGAAGCGAAAGATCTATTACCAGAAGGATTTACACATCCAGGTAGCCCAAATGGTGAATTCCGTAAAGAAACAGACATCATGGATGTATGGTTCGATTCAGGTTCTTCTCACCAAGCGGTATTAGAAGAGCGCGAAGATTTACAACGTCCAGCTGATTTATATTTAGAAGGATCTGACCAGTATCGTGGTTGGTTTAACTCTTCATTATCAACAGCGGTTGCTGTAACAGGTAAAGCTCCATATAAAGGCGTACTAAGCCATGGTTTCGTATTAGATGGTGAAGGACGTAAAATGAGTAAGTCGATTGGAAACATCGTCGTACCGAAGAAAATTATGGATCAATTAGGTGGAGATATTTTACGCTTATGGGTATCTTCTGTTGACTATCAATCTGATGTACGTATTTCAGATGATATTTTAAAACAAGTAGCAGAAGTATATCGTAAAATCCGTAACACATTCCGTTTCTTATTAGGAAACTTAGATGACTTTAAACCAAGTGAAAATACAGTAGCTGTAGCTGAACTTCGTGAAGTAGATCGTTACATGTTAGTGAAATTAAATGACTTAATTACAAAAGTAAAAGAAGCATATGAAACATACGACTTCGCTGCTGTGTATCATGCAATTCATAACTTCTGTACAATTGATTTAAGTTCATTCTACTTAGACTTTGCAAAAGACATTTTATACATTGAAGGTGCAAACCATGAAGATCGTCGTGCAATTCAAACTGTATTATATGATGTTCTTGTTGCATTGACGAAACTTGTAACTCCAATCTTACCGCATACAGCTGATGAAGTATGGCCATATATTCCAGGTGTAACAGAAGAAAGTGTACAATTAACTAATATGCCAGAAGCTGTAGAATTAGATGGTGCGGAAGCATTAAAAACAAAATGGGATGCATTTATGACATTGCGTGATGACGTATTAAAAGCGTTAGAAGTAGCTCGTAATGAAAAAGTAATCGGTAAGTCATTAAATGCAAGTATTACGCTATATCCAACTGCAGAAATGAAAGCTATGTTAGAGTCTATTAGCGAAGACTTGAAGCAATTATTCATCGTTTCTGAGTATAAACTTGGTGGCATGATGGAAGAAGCGCCAGCAGATGCGCCGAAGTATGAGCATACAGCGGTCGTTGTTACTCAAGCAACTGGTGAAACATGTGAACGTTGTTGGGTAGTTTCAGAAACAATTGGTAAAGATGCTGAACATGAAACATTATGTGAGCGTTGTGCAACAGTTGTTAAAGAAAACTATGTAAAATAATAAAAAAACTGACTGTGCGTAAGTGCAGTCAGTTTTTTTATTGATGATATATTAAAATGACTTTCACTCTCTTTCCTATGAAGGAAAAATGTGTGTGAGGTAAGCATAGAAATTTCGGACACACTAATCGTACATTGCAGCTGGGAGGAATGTACACGTGAATGAAATGTATATGGAAATAAAAGAAGAATTGCAATTGATGCGAAAAGAGTTACAAGAGAGGCTAGCTAAAGAGGTCATGCACAAATATGATACAGAGTTTAGCGAAGAGCTTGGATATGAAATGAAGGAAGAGATAAAGAAAAAACTCCTATTACATGATATAAAAGAGGACTTAAAAGATGTAGAACGTGCATTATTTAAAATGGAAATAGATATGTATGGTATTTGTGAAGAAACAGGGAGAGTAATTTCGGTAAAACAAATGAAAACGATGCCGACTGCCCGTACCATTCATGAATTTTTTTATGAAAAAGTAAATGTATGAATGTGCACAACGATATTATATTACCTTTTTTTAATTTATTTTATTCTTCTATAAAGGTTCATTGTGAAAAGGTTGCAGCTATGCTAAAATTTTGAGGTACACTGTCTTTGTGGGGGAAATGAAAATGATATATTATGTAATAGCGTTATTTGTCATTGCCATCGATCAAATATCGAAATGGCTAATTGTAAAGAACATGGAATTGGGTACGAGCATTCCGATTATCGATAATGTATTATACATAACATCACATCGAAATAGAGGAGCTGCCTGGGGGATTTTAGAAAATAAAATGTGGTTCTTCTACATTATTACAGTCGTTTTTGTAGTATTTATCGTAATTTATATGCAAAAATATGCGAAAACAGACAAACTTCTAGGGATTTCATTAGGTCTAATATTAGGCGGAGCAATTGGTAATTTCATTGATCGTGTATTTAGACAAGAAGTAGTGGATTTCATTCACGTGTATATTTTCTCGTACAACTATCCAGTATTTAATATAGCTGATTCAGCATTATGTATTGGTGTTGTATTAATTATTATTCAAACATTATTAGAAGGCAAGAAAACGAAGGAGTAATTGAATGAGTGAAGTAGTACAAGTAACAGTTGCAGAAGAACAAAAAAGCGAGCGAATTGATAAATTCGTTGCAGAAATAAACAGTGAATGGTCACGTTCACAAGTACAGCAATGGATTAAAGATGGTGTCGTTACAGTTAATGGAAAGTCGGTAAAAGTGAATTATAAAGTTAAAGAAAACGATGAAATTACAGTAACGATTCCTGATCCAGAAGAGTTAGATATCCAAGCAGAAGATATGAGCTTAGAAATTTATTATGAAGATGAAGATGTACTCGTTGTTAATAAGCCACGTGGTATGGTTGTACATCCAGCTCCAGGGCATACAAGCGGTACGCTTGTAAACGGCCTTATGCATCATTGTACGGATTTATCAGGCATTAACGGTGTAATGCGTCCTGGCATCGTGCATCGTATTGATAAAGATACATCGGGACTATTAATGGTTGCTAAAAATGATATGGCGCATGAATCACTTGTAAATCAACTTGTAGCAAAAACAGTAACAAGACGTTACAAAGCGATTGTACACGGTGTGATTCCGCACGATAAGGGAACAATTGATGCTCCAATTGGTCGCGATAAGAAAGAACGTCAAAGCATGACAGTTGATGAAAATGGTAAGAATGCTGTTACGCACTTCCAAGTGTTAGAACGCTTTAAAGATTTTACACTTGTAGAATGTCGCTTAGAAACGGGACGTACGCACCAAATTCGTGTTCATATGAAATATATTGGCTATCCACTTGCAGGAGATCCGAAGTATGGTCCGAAGAAAACATTAGACATGAATGGACAAGCACTTCACGCAGGTATTTTAGGGTTTGACCATCCTCGTACTGGTGAATATATTCAGTTTGAGGCACCGATTCCAGAAGTGTTTGAAGATGCATTAAATATTTTACGGAAATAGTATTGACAAATCATAAAAAAACTGAGATACTGACAACAGTTAAATAATGATCCTTTAACACAGCCCCGTGAGGTTGAGAAGGTAACGGTTTGAAATACATAGGGTATGCTGTACCCTTTTTCAAAAGTCCTCTCGCACACGCTGAGAGGACTTTTTTTTATACCATTACTCTCACGCAAGAAAAAAAGCTTGGAGGTGTAGAGCATGCAAGAGAAAGCTGTTGTTTTAGATGACCAAATGATTCGCCGCGCTTTAACACGAATTAGTCATGAAATCGTGGAACGAAATAAAGGTGTCGATAATTGTGTTCTTGTCGGAATTAAAACGCGTGGAATTTTTATTGCACAACGTTTGGCAGAACGAATTGGTCAAATTGAAGGAAAAGAAATGGAAGTTGGAGAGCTAGATATTACGTTATATCGTGATGATCTAACACTACAATCGAAAAATGAAGAACCACTTGTAAAAGGTTCTGATATCCCTGTAGATATTACGAAGAAAAAAGTTATCCTTGTGGATGATGTATTATACACAGGAAGAACAGTTCGAGCAGCAATGGATGCTCTTATGGATTTAGGTAGACCATCACAAATCCAATTAGCGGTTCTTGTTGATAGAGGTCATCGTGAACTACCAATTCGCGCTGATTATGTAGGAAAGAACATTCCAACATCAAGTGAAGAGCGTATCGAAGTTGATTTGCAAGAGACAGATCAACAAGATCGAGTAAGCATATACGATAAGTAAAGCCCTTTTAAATGTAGTCCTGTGAGGCTGCCAAAGGGTCTTGGCTTTCATATGTCAAATTTGGCATACGAAAGTGTAGGACTCTTTGTGCACAGGCACAAAGAGTTTTTTTATTGCAAAGATTTAAACTGAAGGAGGATGTAACAATGGAACAAAAGCCAGTGTTAGACGTTAATGAAGTACCGAAACCGGGAAAATGGTTATTTTTAAGTATACAACATTTGTTCGCGATGTTTGGATCAACAGTGCTTGTTCCGTTTTTAACAGGATTGAATCCGTCAGTAGCATTAATATCAAGTGGATTAGGAACGTTAGCGTTTCTTCTTATAACGAAAGGTCAAGTACCTGCTTATCTAGGATCATCATTCGCCTTTATCGCACCGATTATAACAGCGAAAACCGCAGGTGGACCGGGAGCAGCAATGCTTGGTGGTTTACTTGCAGGACTTGTGTACATCTTAATCTCACTCGGAATTAAGAAATCAGGATCAGAGTGGATTATGAAATTACTTCCGCCAATCGTAGTTGGTCCAGTAGTAATGGTAATCGGTCTAGCTTTAGCACATACAGCGGTGAACATGGCGATGAACGGTGCGGATGGCAAATATAGCTTTACACACTTTTCGGTAGCATTAGTAACATTAGCAATTACAATTATATGCTCTATATTCGGAAGAGGATTTTTCAGTATCATACCAGTGCTACTTGGCATTATCGGCGGATATATCTTCGCTTACTTCCAAGGGCTAGTAGACTTAAAGCCGGTAGCTGAGGCAAAATGGTTTGTTGTACCAGATTTCACAGTACCATTTGTAACATATACTCCGGAGTTTTCATGGAAGATTGTACTCTTGATGGTACCAGTAGCATTAGTAACAATTTCAGAACATATCGGACATCAAATTGTACTTGGAAATGTTATTAAAAGAGATTTAATTGAAAAACCAGGTTTACATCGCTCAATCTTCGGTGATGGAATAGCAACATTGATTGCATCACTTATAGGTGGACCACCGAATACAACGTATGGTGAAAACATCGGTGTGCTAGCAATTACGAGAGCATACAGTGTATACTTATTCATCGGCTCAGCAGTGTTTGCAATCGTATTCGGATTTATCGGTAAGATTTCTGCACTGATTCATTCGATCCCAACACCGGTTATGGGTGGTGTATCAATCTTACTCTTCGGTGTAATCGCATCAAGCGGATTACGCATGATGGTAGATGATAAAACGGACTTAAGTGACAAACGAAACTTAATGATTGCATCAGTAATACTAGTAATCGGTATTGGTGGAGCAGTACTCCATGTAGGAGAATCGTTCCAAGTAGAAGGAATGGCACTAGCAGCAATTGTAGGTGTACTATTAAATCTACTACTACCGGAAACGAAACAAATAAAACAATCTAAGCAGATTGCTTCATAATAATAACCTTTTAATTCAGTCCTGTGAGACCGGAAAGGGTGGCTTCTTTCATGCACCCTAGTCTCATATGACTAGGGTATTTTTATACAAATGTTGTTATAAAAATACAAAAGTGGTAACATAAAAATCAGAAAGATGAGGGATGACGATGAGCCATTTGTTAACGATGAGTGAATTATCGGAAGTAGAAATTTCAGAAATCCTAAAAGACGCAGAAGATTTCGCGAATGGAAAAGAGAGCAAAACGACAGAGCAAACTTTTGTTGCGAACTTGTTCTTTGAGAATAGTACGAGAACGAGATTTAGCTTTGAAGTTGCTGAGAAGAGATTAGGACTTGATGTTTTAAACTTTTCAGCTGATGCATCTAGCGTACAAAAAGGAGAAACTTTATACGATACGATAAGAACACTAGAATCAATCGGAACAAAAGCAGTGGTCATCCGCCATGAGCAAGATCGCTACTTCGATGAACTAAAAGATCAGGTGAATATCCCAATCTTAAACGCTGGAGATGGATGTGGAAACCACCCAACGCAGTGCCTACTCGACCTTCTTACAATTAAACAAGAGTTTGGAAGATTTGAAGGATTGAAGATTGCAATAGTAGGAGATGTTCGTCATAGCCGAGTAGCACGTTCTAATGCAGAAGCATTAACGAAACTGGGTGCAACAATTTACTTTGCAAGTCCAGAAGAGTGGAAAGATGAAGACAGCACATTTGGAACATACAAACCATTAGATGAACTTGTTTCAGAAGTGGATGTAATGATGTTACTTCGTGTACAACATGAGCGTCATGATCATTATGAAACAGACATTATGAAAGAGTATCATGAGAAACACGGATTAACAGTGGAAAGAGAAAAGCGTATGAAAGAAGGAAGCATTATTATGCATCCAGCTCCTGTAAACCGTGATGTTGAAATTGCAAGTGAACTTGTTGAGTGTGAGCGTTCACGCATATTTAAACAAATGGAAAATGGAGTTTACGTAAGAATGGCTGTACTAAAACGCGCCTTACCAAATGTATTAGGAGGAATGAAACATGAATTACTTGTTTAAAAATGGTCGTTATATGAATGAAGAAGGAAAAATCGTAGCAACAGATCTTCTCGTACAAGACGGTAAAATCGCTAAGGTAGCAGAAAATATTACGGCAGATAATGCTGAAGTAATCGATGTGAACGGAAAGTTAATCGCACCTGGATTAGTAGATGTACACGTACATCTTCGTGAACCAGGTGGTGAACATAAAGAAACAATTGAAACAGGTACACTAGCAGCGGCAAAAGGTGGATTCACTACAATTTGTGCAATGCCAAATACACGCCCAGTACCAGATTGCAGAGAACATATGGAAGACTTGCAAAATCGTATTAAAGAAAAAGCGCATGTTAACGTACTACCATACGGAGCAATTACAGTACGCCAAGCGGGTTCTGAAATGACAGATTTCGAAACATTAAAAGAACTTGGAGCATTTGCTTTCACTGATGACGGTGTAGGCGTACAAGATGCTAGCATGATGTTAGCTGCTATGAAGCGTGCAGCGAAATTAAATATGGCAGTAGTTGCGCACTGTGAAGAGAATACTCTTATTAATAAAGGTTGTGTACATGAAGGGAAGTTTTCTGAGAAACACGGATTAAACGGTATCCCATCAGTATGTGAATCTGTACATATTGCAAGGGATATACTGCTTGCTGAAGCGGCAGATTGTCACTATCACGTATGTCACGTAAGTACGAAAGGCTCTGTACGCGTAATTCGTGATGCGAAACGAGCTGGAATTAAAGTAACAGCAGAGGTAACACCTCATCACCTAGTGTTATGTGAAGATGATATCCCATCGGCTGATCCTAACTTTAAAATGAACCCACCGCTTCGTGGAAAAGACGATCATGCAGCATTAATTGAAGGATTACTAGATGGAACAATCGATATGATTGCAACTGACCATGCACCGCATACAGCGGAAGAGAAAGCACAAGGAATTGAAAGAGCACCATTCGGAATTACTGGTTTTGAAACAGCATTCCCGCTTCTATACACAAACCTTGTGAAAAAAGGGATTATTACACTAGAGCAGTTAATTCAATTCTTAACAGAAAAGCCAGCTGATACATTCGGCTTAGAAGCAGGTCGCCTGAAAGAAGGTAGAACAGCTGATATTACAATCATTGATTTAGAACAAGAAGAAGAGATTGACCCAACAACATTCGTATCAAAAGGAAAAAATACACCATTCGCAGGTTGGAAATGCCAAGGATGGCCGGTAATGACAATCGTTGGTGGTAAGATCGCATGGCAAAAGGAGAGTGCATTAGTATGAAAAGACAACTTATCTTAGAAGATGGAACAGTATTAATTGGAAAAGGTTTCGGAGGAGAAATTGAAAAGTCAGGTGAGGTTGTATTCACAACAGGAATGACTGGATATCAAGAAACATTATCTGATCCATCATATTGCGGTCAAATCGTAACATTCACGTACCCATTAATTGGAAACTACGGTATCAACCGTGACGATTTTGAATCGATTCACCCATCTGTAAATGGTTTAATCGTAAACGAAATTTGTGATCACCCATCAAACTTCCGTAATGAAATTTCGTTAAATGATTACTTAAAAGAAAGAAACATCCCAGGCTTAGCAGGAATTGATACAAGAAAATTAACGAGAAAAATTCGTCAATACGGTACATTACGTGGACGTCTATGTAACATGGATGCAGATGTAGAATACATCGTGAGCCAATTAAAAGCGACAGTATTTACAGATCACGTGAAACGCGTATCAACGAAAGATCCATACCCAAGCCCAGGCCGTGGACACCGAGTTGTACTTGTAGACTTCGGAATGAAACATGGTATTTTACGAGAATTAAATAAACGTGACTGTGATGTAATTGTAGTACCTTACAATACAACAGCAGAAGAAATTTTACGCCTTAGCCCAGATGGAATTATGTTAAGTAACGGACCTGGAGATCCAAAAGATGTACCAGAAGCAATTGAAATGTTAAAAGACATTATCGGTAAAGTTCCTTTATTCGGAATTTGCTTAGGACATCAACTATTCGCTCTAGCATCTGGTGCGAATACAAGTAAGTTAAAATTCGGTCACCGTGGTTTAAACCATCCAGTAAAACATCTTGCAACTGGAAAAGTAGCAATTACATCTCAAAACCATGGTTATGCAGTAGAAGAAGAATCAGTTAAAAATACAGAACTTGAAATTACACATGTTGCTTTAAATGATGGAACAGTAGAAGGTCTTCGTCATACGAAGTTCCCAGCATTTACAGTACAATATCATCCAGAAGCTTCAGCAGGACCAGAAGATGCAAATGATTTATTCGAAGATTTCTTAGAAATGATTGAAAACTTCAAGAAAGAAGGGGAAGAGTTATGCCAAAACGCCTAGACATTAACACAATTTTAGTAATCGGATCAGGACCAATTGTAATTGGGCAAGCAGCAGAGTTTGATTACTCTGGTACACAAGCTTGTCAATCTCTTAGAGAAGAAGGTTACAAAGTAATCCTTGTTAACTCTAACCCAGCAACAATTATGACAGATACTGCAACAGCAGATAAAGTATATATAGAACCATTAACACTAGAATTCGTAAGCCGTATCATTCGTAAAGAACGCCCAGACGCAATCCTGCCAACATTAGGTGGTCAAACAGGTTTAAATATGGCTGTTGAACTTGCGAAATCAGGCATACTTGAAGAATGTGGAGTTGAAATTTTAGGAACAAAATTATCAGCAATCGAGCAAGCGGAAGATCGTGATTTATTCCGTACATTAATGCAGGAATTAAATGAACCAATTCCATCTAGTACCATTATTCATACGCTAGAAGAAGCACATGAATTTGTAAAAGAAATTGGTTATCCAGTTATTGTTCGCCCAGCATTTACAATGGGTGGAACAGGTGGTGGAATCTGTAGTAATGAAGAAGAATTAATTGAAATTGTATCAGGTGGTTTAAAACATAGTCCAGTGACACAATGTTTATTAGAAAAGAGCATTGCTGGTTGTAAGGAAATTGAATATGAAGTAATGCGTGACTCGAATGATAACGCGATTGTAGTATGTAATATGGAAAATATCGATCCAGTTGGGGTTCATACAGGTGATTCTATCGTTGTAGCGCCGAGCCAAACATTAAGTGACCGTGAGTATCAAATGTTACGAAACACTTCATTACGAATTATTCGTGCATTAGGAATTGAAGGCGGATGTAACGTTCAGCTTGCACTTGATCCACATAGCTTCCAATACTATGTAATCGAAGTAAACCCACGTGTAAGTCGTTCATCTGCACTAGCATCTAAAGCAACTGGGTATCCAATTGCAAAGCTAGCGGCAAAAATTGCAGTCGGTTTAACATTAGATGAAATTATAAACCCAGTAACACAAAAAACATACGCTTGCTTCGAGCCAGCATTAGACTATGTTGTTTCAAAAATACCACGCTGGCCATTTGATAAGTTTGAATCAGCAAACAGAACACTTGGTACGCAAATGAAGGCAACTGGTGAAGTTATGTCAATCGGACGTAACTTAGAGCAATCATTATTAAAAGCGGTTCGTTCTTTAGAACTTGGCGTTTATCACTTAGAATTAGAACATTTAAAAGAACTTGATAAAGAAACAATGAAAAAACGCATTATAAAAGCTGATGATGAGCGACTGTTTATTGTAGCAGAAGCAATTCGTCAAGGTGTAACGAAAGAAGAAATCAACGATTGGTGTGAAATGGACTTCTTCTTCTTACAAAAAGTTGAAAACATCGTAAATATGGAACGTGAAGTAAAAGCGAATGTAGGAAATATGGAAGTACTACAAACTGCGAAAGAAATGGGCTTCAGCGATCACTACATTGCAGCAGCTTGGAACAAAACAGAGCGTGAAATTTACGATATGCGTAAAGAAAGCAATATAACTCCTGTTTATAAAATGGTAGATACTTGTGCGGCAGAGTTTGAATCTGCAACACCATACTACTACAGCACATATGGTGACGAGAATGAATCGGTTAGAACAGATCGTAAGAGTGTAGTAGTTCTAGGATCTGGTCCAATCCGTATCGGTCAAGGTGTTGAGTTTGACTATGCAACAGTTCACTCAGTATGGGCAATTAAAGAAGCTGGATATGAGGCAATTATTGTTAATAACAACCCAGAAACAGTTTCAACAGACTTCAGTATTTCTGACAAATTATACTTTGAACCATTAACGATTGAAGATGTAATGCACATCATCGATTTAGAAAAACCAGAAGGTGTTATCGTTCAGTTCGGTGGACAAACGGCAATTAACTTAGCGGCGAAATTAGAAGCACACGGTGTGAAGATTTTAGGAACATCACTTGAAGACTTAGATCGTGCAGAAGATCGTGATAAGTTTGAAGCGGCTCTAACACAGCTTGGTATCCCGCAACCAGTTGGTAAAACAGCAACGACTGTAGAGCAAGCAGTAGCAATCGCTGACAAAATTGGTTACCCAGTATTAGTAAGACCATCTTACGTACTAGGTGGACGTGCGATGGAAATCGTATATCGTCAAGAAGAACTGCTGCACTACATGAAAAATGCGGTTAAAGTTCACGCTGATCACCCAGTATTAATCGACCGTTACATGGTTGGTAAAGAAATTGAAGTAGATGCAATTTCAGACGGTGAGAATGTGTTCATTCCAGGTATTATGGAACATATTGAACGCGCTGGAGTTCACTCTGGTGACTCAATTGGAGTATATCCACCACAAAGCTTATCTGAAAAATTAAAAGAACAAATTATTGAACATACAATTGCACTTGGAAAAGGATTAAACATTGTTGGATTACTAAATATCCAGTTTGTAGTATTCGAAGATCAAGTGTATGTAATTGAAGTAAATCCACGTGCGAGCCGTACAGTACCATTCTTAAGTAAAATTACAGGTGTACCGATGGCGAACGTTGCAACGAAAGTTATTTTAGGGCAAGACCTAGTAGAGCAAGGATACGGAACGGGCTATCACCCAGAAGAGAAAGAAGTATATGTAAAAGCTCCGGTATTCTCATTTGCGAAACTACGCTCAGTTGATACAACATTAGGACCTGAAATGAAATCAACAGGGGAAGTAATGGGTAAAGACTTAACGCTTGAAAAAGCATTATACAAAGGATTAGTTGCTTCTGGAATTAATATCCCAACGCACGGATCAGTAATCATTACTGTAGCTGATAAAGATAAAGAAGAGGCGATGGAAATTGCAAAACGTTTCCACGAAATCGGCTATAACTTATTAGCAACAGCTGGAACAGCACAATCGTTAGAAGAGCAAAATATCCCAGTACAAGTTGTAAACAAAATTGATTCTGAAGACTACAACTTACTAGATATTATCCGTCAAGGAAAAGCACAGTTTGTAATCAATACATTAACAAAAGGCAAACAACCAGCGCGTGATGGTTTCCGCATTCGCCGTGAATCAGTAGAAAATGGCGTGGCTTGCTTAACATCACTTGATACAACGAGAGCAATCTTACGAGTATTAGAATCTATGACATTCTCAGCTCATTCAATGAAAGAAATTACGCAAACAAAGCGTCACGAGGTGGTACATGCATGATGCAAAAGCAAAATATGATCGTCGTTAATCAAAAAGAAATCGCAAAAAACATTTACGAATTAGTGCTTCAAGGAACTTTAGTACAGCAAATGAACGAACCAGGGCAGTTTGTACACATTAAGGTAGCAGAGGGCATTGCGCCCCTTCTGCGCCGCCCAATTAGTATTTGTAATGTAGATCAAGAGAAGAACGAATTTACAATGCTATATCGTGCGGAAGGACAAGGGACAAAAACATTATCAACTAGAAAACAAGGTGAAATGGTAGACGTACTAGGACCACTAGGACACGGTTTTCCTGTAGAAGAAGCAAAAGCTGGTCAAACAGCTTTACTTGTAGGCGGGGGAATTGGTGTACCACCACTTTATGAACTATCACAGCGCCTCGTTGCAAAAGGTGTACGTGTGATTCACATCTTAGGTTTTCAAACGAAAGATGTTGTTTTCTATGAAGAAAAATTTGCAGAACTTGGTGATACGTACGTTGCGACAGTAGACGGTACACACGGTACAAAAGGATTTGTCACAGATGTAATTGATCATTACGGAATAGACTTTGATATTCTTTATTCATGTGGTCCGTTAGCGATGCTTCGTGCATTAGAAGGACGTTACAAAGAGAAAAAAGCCTATATTTCATTAGAAGAACGTATGGGCTGTGGTATTGGAGCTTGTTTCGCATGTGTATGCCACTTACAAGAAGATCCAAGTGGACATTCTTACAAGAAGGTGTGTAGCGACGGACCAGTATTTCCAATCGGGGAGGTTGTACTATGAACAGATTGCAAGTTGAATTACCAGGATTATCATTAAAAAATCCAATTATACCGGCATCTGGATGCTTTGGATTTGGTCGTGAATATGCACAGTTTTACGATTTAAGTGTACTAGGATCAATCATGATTAAAGCGACGACAGAACAACCACGCTATGGAAATCCGACGCCTCGTGTTGCTGAAACACCAGGCGGCATGTTAAATGCAATCGGACTTCAAAACCCAGGATTAGAAAAAGTAATGAATTCTGAATTACCTTTTCTCGAACAATTTGACCTTCCAATCATTGCGAACGTTGCGGGCTCACAAGCTGAGGATTACGTAGCGGTTGCAAAGGAAATTTCTAAAGCGCCTAATGTCCATGCGCTAGAATTAAACATTTCTTGTCCGAACGTAAAAACAGGTGGTATCGCCTTTGGTACAAATCCTGAAATTGCTGCTGATTTAACGAAGCGAGTAAAAGAGGTTTCTGAAGTACCTGTATACGTGAAGTTGTCACCGAACGTGGCAAACATTGTAGAAATTGCAAAAGCGATTGAAAATGCAGGTGCAGATGGTTTAACGATGATTAATACATTGCTTGGTATGCGTCTAGATTTAAAAACAGCTAAACCAATTTTAGCAAACCGTACAGGCGGACTATCAGGACCTGCGATTAAGCCAGTAGCAATTCGTATGGTACATGAAGTAAGTCAAGCGGTTAACATTCCAATTATCGGAATGGGTGGTATTGAAACAGCTGAAGATGTAATTGAATTCTTCTACGCTGGCGCAAGCGCAGTTGCAGTAGGTACAGCGAACTTCATAGATCCGTTCGTATGTCCGACAATTATTGAAGAGTTACCAGCACTATTAGATGAACTAGGATTTGATCACATTTCGGAATGTCAAGGAAGGAGCTGGAAGCAAACATGTCACAGTCGTTAATCGTTGCACTAGATTTTCCAGGGAAACGAGAAGTAGAGAAATTCTTACACCACTTTGAAGGGGAAGAGTTATTTGTCAAAGTAGGTATGGAGTTATTCTACAAAGAAGGCCCTGCGATTATTACGTACTTAAAAGAAAAGGGACATAAGATCTTCCTAGATTTAAAACTTCATGATATTCCGAATACAGTAAAAAGCGCTATGCGTAGCCTAGCTAGTCTAGATGTTGATATGGTAAATGTTCATGCTGCTGGGGGAAGTAGTATGATGAAAGCTGCGATTGAGGGATTAGAGGAAGGTAAGCAAGAAGGAAAAGAGAGACCGATTTGTATTGCAGTTACACAACTAACAAGCACTTCGGAAGCTATGATGAAAAAAGAGATCGGCATTGAGAAAACGTTAGAAGAAGCGGTTGCTCATTATGCAAAATTAACGAAAGAAAGTGGACTTGCTGGCGTTGTTTGTTCAACACTTGAAGTTCCAAAATTACGTGAAGTATGCGGAAATGAATTTGTAACAGTAACACCGGGGATTCGTCTTGCAAGTGATGATGTAAATGACCAGGTGCGCGTAGCAACACCGAAACGTGCGAGGGAACTTGGCTCAAGCTACATCGTAGTTGGACGTAGTATTACAAAAGCAGAAAATCCGCTTGAAGCGTATAAAACAGTAAAACAACAGTGGGAAGGTGTAACAGTATGAAAAAAGAAATCGCATCGCATTTATTAGAAATTGGAGCAGTATTTTTACAACCGAATGATCCATTTACTTGGTCTTCAGGTATGAAATCACCAATTTATTGTGATAACCGTTTAACTTTATCTTATCCAAAAGTACGTCAAGCGATTGCAGCTGGATTAGAAGAGTTAATTAAAGAGCACTTCCCAACTGTAGAAGTTATTGCAGGAACAGCAACTGCTGGTATTGCGCACGCTGCATGGGTAAGCGATCGTATGGATTTACCAATGTGCTACGTACGTAGTAAAGCAAAAGGTCACGGTAAAGGGAACCAAATCGAAGGAAAAGCTGAAAAAGGTCAAAAAGTAGTAGTAGTAGAAGACTTAATTTCAACTGGCGGTAGTGCAATTACATGTGTAGAAGCACTTCGCGAAGCTGGTTGTGAAGTGTTAGGAATCGTATCAATCTTCACATACGAGCTTGAGTCAGGAAAAGAAAAATTAGAAGCAGCAAACGTAGCATCATATTCTTTAAGTGATTACAGTGCATTAACTGAAGTTGCAGCAGAAAAAGGTATGATCGGACAAGCTGAAACGAAAAAATTACAAGAGTGGCGTAAAAATCCAGCTAACGAGGCTTGGGTTACAGCGTAATATGAAAAAAGACGACTGCGGGGGAACGCGGTCGTTTTTTATATTATTGTTAAAACTTCATGTAAAGAACAGATAGTAGGAATATCGTACTTGAGTTGTGAGTTATCCCGATTTAACCATATCCCTTGCATCCCAGCTGCTGTACTACTAATCGCATCAGTCTCTAATCGATCGCCAATATAATAGCAATCTTTCATTTCAAGATTCGATTGTAATACGGTTCTGTGAAAAATTTCAGGATCTGGTTTCGATATACCAAGTTCACTAGAAGTAAATATATATTTGAAATGTTTTAAAATGTTTAGGGCAGTTAATTTTTCGACTTGTTGTTCATAGTCACCATTACTAATGATACCTAATGAGTGCCCTTCTTGCTTTAAGGTCTGTAATGTATAGTGTACATCTTCAAACGCGGCCCAGTTGTTCTTATAAAGTTCTATATATTGATTGAATCTGTGCTGAGATTCCTCGGGTGATAAGTTTAATCCATATGTTTTAAATAAATGATACATTCGCATCCTTTGTTGTTCTTGAAAAGATAATTCCTTGGATAAAAATTTGTTGAAATATTCTTCGGATAATTCATGCCAGACTTTTGTGGCCTCTAATTCATTACCTGAAAAAATAGTACTATATACTTGAAAGAAATCTATAATACCATTTCTTTCCGCGGCCTCATAATCAAATAAAGTTCCATCGACATCAAAGAAAATCATATGACAAACTCCTCGTTAATAACTATTTAGCGTTTTCCGCAACTTCATACCCTCTCACAAACAATAGTGTCATATAAGAAACAATAAACGAGAAGATGCTGTACATGCCAACCCAAAAGAAAAATTTTGGAGTAAAGGCGATAACACCTATTATTAAAAAACTAGCAAACGTTACAATCGGCATGACGTAATACGTTTTCGTTCTACGTGTTCCAATAACAGAAACGATAAAAATAAGTAATGGACAAATTAATAAGACGAAAATCAATTCATTCATAGTTATGTCCCCTTTTCTAATGGAAGTAATCTGTTTCTCGTAAACGTTTTGGAATAAATACTCTCTTAATATAATTTCGCTAACATATACATAACTCCTTTTCAAAGCCAGTAATTCATGATGAATTTTACAATAAAAAAACATAAGCAAGAGAACACTTGCTTATGTTATAGGATAAACATCGCAACGATTGTGGTGACAATTAAGCCAATCACAACCGGTAAAAAATTTCGGCGTGCAAGTTCAAATGGATCCACTTTACAAATGGCAGCCGCAGGAATAAGCGCCCAAGGAATTAAAGTCCCGCCTCCGGTCCAGATTGCAGCAATTTGCCCGAGAGCTGTTAATGTAGCTGTTCCATGCCCAAGTGCTGTTCCGAAAAGATTGGCAATAGAACCAGCAAGTGATATACCGGAAAAGCCAGACCCATCTAAGCCTGTTATGACACCAACGATAGTTAATGTTCCTGCCGATACGTATTGATTTAAAGGAACAGTTTGAGATAAGGCGATGCCTAAGTCGTTAATGATTCCGTGCGAACCTTTCGGTAAATAGTCCCCGATAATTTTCACAAAGCCGCTATCCCCTAAATAAAAGAGTGCAGCAATTGGGATAACTGGACCGAAGATTTTAAATCCAAATTGGAGCCCTTCTATAAAATAATCGGTCGTTTTATTTAGCCCATTTCCTTTGTAGGCGATGAGGGAAATGATGATAATCATAATAACAGTCGTCCCGCCGATAAGTGCAGTTGCGTCGCTTCCTTGTAGTTTAAACTGGATCATACAAAGGATGTCAATGATATATACGATAGGGATACATATAGCGAGCCATTTCTTTATGCGAGGAGATAATAAAATGGTAGTTTTAGATGGTTCAGTTGATGAAGAGGTGTCTTGCAATGATAGTCCTGTATGAAATTCTTTTCGTAAGAAGAAAAATGCGACGGAAGTTGTAACAATGCCCATAACGATAACGAGCGGAACACTGGCAGAAACAACGCTGGAAACAGGGAGACCAGCAGCGTCTGCGGTTAATTTTGGTGCGCCCTGTATAACGAAGTCGCCGGATAAAGCAATCCCATGACCAAATAAGTTCATAGCAATGGCAACTCCAATTGGCGGAAGACCGACGCGTACAGCGACTGGTAATAAAATAGCTCCCATTAAAGCAACAGCTGGAGAAGGCCAAAAGAAGAAAGAAATAGTCATCATCAAAAGACCGATAATCCAGTAGGCGAGTGTAGGTGTACGAATCATCTTTGTAAATGGTGAAATCATCGTATCATTTATGCCGGTATGAACGAGTAGATTGCTCATTGATACGATAATGGAGATGATTAATATAGTTGGTAATAGCTCAGTAATAGCATAAATGAAACTTTGAAAAATACCGCTAATGGCAAGAGGGATAGAACTTGTAGCGGTTAATGCTAATAAAAAGATAAAAACGATACAAATAATCGTCGTATCTTTCCGGAGAATAAAAAAGGTAATAATAGTGAGTAAACAAAGAATATAGAGAGCGTGTAACAGCGTTAATTCAACTCCCATAACATTCACATCCTTTAGGCATTCGTGTAGTTTATTGTATGAAAGCAGTGAAAGTATGTGAGTATAGGAAAAAGAAAAAGTGAAATTTCATGTACTGTAATGGTAAGTTTTTAAAATGGATGTTACAATACAATTAATCCTAAAAATGGAATTTAAGGAGGGGTTATGTGCAAAAAATTGGATTTTGGGGATTCATCATAACTTGTATTCTAGTAATCATTTTAAATCTATTTACAAATACGGAATGGATAAGTATCATACCTGTTTTCGGGTTTGTTTTTATACTGTTATACCGCTGGGATGACATGAAACAATATAGTAAGAAAAGTATCAGAATTATAATAGGTATCACTGTTGTTTGCTCATTTTTCGTAGGGGTTATTTTAATAGAAGGGCAGAAACAAATGGAGAAAATGTCTATTTTTCAAGAGTGGATGTCTTCTGCAAAAGGTCTTTATATTGTAATTGTAGTTGTTATTTTTCTAAGAATTGTTATAAGTATAGCAAGTTACATATTAAAGGAGAGGTAGAGTGGAGGGAGTACGAATGAGAGAGAGAATAGGTTATTATGGTGTGCTCGTTTGTTTACTATTATCAGTTATTTCAGGGCAATTTCTTAAAAGTGAATGGGTACCAGTTATATTATGTATAGGAGTATTGATTTTTGCTCCCATGTATCGCTGGGATGAATGGAAAGCATATAGTCGAAAAAAGAAAATTGTTTTCAGTATTGAGTTTGTCATTATAATTAGTACAATTCCGTTTTTGTTATTGAAAGGATATGAGATAATAGGTGAAATTGTAATGTTTCAAGGGTGGTTATTTATCGCGAAATTGCTATATTTAATTTGCATTCTAATAGCGATAGTAGTGATTGCTAAAAAAGTAAATGAAATAATATTTGCTAATGAATAGAAGAAAGTGCCACCGAATAAGGTGGCACTTTCTTACTTTACTGAATGGGCTTTTTGCATTTTCTTAATTAAACGAATTTGTCCGCGATGATTGATTTCATCTTCAAATACGTGAAACCATTTAAAGTAGTTATTTGCTGGTTTATCATACCAAAAGTCTGTCGTTTTAAATAACCATTCATCAGGTAAAGATTGAAAAGTCTCGATCGTTTTGGAACGTACTTCTTGCAATGTACGTATGTAAAATTCTATAGAGTTGCCTTTTATTTTCTCGCGTCCAAGATCGCCTAACTCAATAGCAGGTAACCACCGTTCTAACTCAGCCTCCGTTGGTTCACGGTCTTCAAAAGTATGAATCTGGTAGTAAAATTCAATAGCGGCCATATGGTACAATAACATGCCAATTGAATTTGCCTCCTCATCATATAAATAATCAAGTTCTTCAATTGTTAAGCCTTCTACCGCTTGCATTGTTGTATAACGAGCGTAATTCATCATAGAAACAAGTTTTGAAAATTCAACTTGTAAACCATCTATTTTATCAATTACAAAGTTCAATTTAAATTCCCCCTCTTTAAACGATGACTCCAGAGAAAGAATTCTATGTGCAGCGAAAAACTCCTTTTAAAAAGCCCATGATTTTAACAAGGAATAATAATTAGTTCCCGATTTGATTTTGTAATAACTTCATATCCGTCTTTTGTGATGACAATATCATCTTCAATTCTGCAACCGCCCCAGTCTGGTATATAAATGCCTGGTTCCACTGTAACAACCATACCTTCTTCTAAAGTAGCTTTACTTTCTTGGGATAAGCGGAGAGGTTCATGAATTTCTAACCCAAGACCATGACCAGTAGAGTGTCCAAAATATTGGCCGTATCCATGTTCAGTAATGTAATCTCTCGTTATATCATCGATACTTTTCGCAGTTTCCCCAGGTTTAATTGCTTCCGTCCCACGTTTTAACGCTTCTCGTACAACATTGTATATCTTTTTGAATTCTTCTGATGGTTCCCCAATTGCTACAGTACGTGTAATATCGGAACAATATCCGTCGTAAAGTGCGCCGAAATCTAATGTAACGATGTCACCTCGTTCGATTATTTTATTTGATGCAACTCCATGAGGAAGTGAAGAACGGACGCCAGAAGCTACAATAATTTGGAATGAAGAGGATGTAGCTCCTTTTTTCCGCATGAAAAATTCTAACTCATCTCGTACATCATTTTCACTTATTCCTGGTTTTAGAAACGTAAGGATGTGGTGAAATGCTTCATCAGCAATATTAGCTGCGATTTTCATTGTTTCTATTTCAGGCATGTCTTTAATAATGCGAATATTTTCAATGATTTCGCAGACCTGAACCATTTCCACATGTACGTATTTTTGTAAGTTTTTATATTGTTGCAATGTCATGTTATTTTCTTCAATTCCAAGTTTTTGAATGTTTAATTTCGATACTTGATTTGCAATTTCTTTTTCTAAATTTCCTTTATGCATAATAATTTCAGCAGCATCTATTTGTGATTTCGCTTGATCTACATAGCGAAAATCAGTTATAAAAACAGCTGTATCCGCAGAAATCAAGACGACGCCAGCGCTACCTGTAAAGCCTGTTGCATATTGGCGATTTTCTTTTTTTGTAATGAGTAATCCATCAATTTCATAGTTTTGTAGTTGATTTTGGATTTTATTAATTTTTAAAGTCATGTTAATTCCCCCTATTCACAGTATTAAATAAAGCAAATAGCGTGCCAAAGTATTATTGTATTGAAAATAAAAATAGCCAGTTATTTGTAGGAAGCGGGCCACTTATGAAATCCAGATTGCTTTAAATGAATAAGAGATAAAAAATATTAATTTGAGATGTATTGTATTTACATACTGTAAAAAAATTTATACAGATGTGGAATGAAACTGTCAATTTTTTAAAAAATATATAAAATGACAAAAGAAAGATGTTATGAATTAGTGAATGGGTATATGAACTAGTGTGAACGAATATAAAAATGCGTTGCTTATAAGCAACGCATTTTTATTTACGCTTTTAATTTCATTACAGTATCAGCATCTGGTGTTACATATACGGTTTGCTGATTGTCGTACGTAACAAAACCAAGTTTTGCACCACTCGGTTTTTTGACATGGCGTATTTTGGTGAAATCTACAGGAACAGAACTAGAATCTTTTGCTTTACTGAAATAGGCAGCGATTTTAGCGGCTTCTAACACAGTTTCTTCGGTAGGTTCAAGAGAACGAATGACAACATGAGACCCAGGGATATCTTTCGTATGTAACCAAATTTCATCACGACGGGCAAACTTCGTTGTTAAATAATCATTTTGTTTATTGTTTTTACCAACGAAAATCTCTGTACCATCACTTGCAAAATATTTGTCCAATACTGGTTTAGTAGGCTTTTTCTTTGCGTTTTTCGTTTTACGATTGCGCATATAACCTTCTTCAGCTAATTCCTCACGAATTTCTTCAATATCTTTTGAAGAAGCAGCTTCCATTTGTTGAAGTAAGCTATCAAAATAAAGAATTTCTTCATTTGTTTTTTCGATTTGTTCTTCTACAACAACAACTGAATTTTTCGCTTTTTGGTACTTTTGGAAATAGCGTTGCGCATTGTCAGATGGTGTTTTTAAAGGATCTAATGTAATTTTTACAGTTCCGCCATTTTCGTCGTAATAGTTAACGACTTCAATATCTTTATCACCTTTTTTCAAAGCGTACATATTGGCTGTAAGTAGTTCTCCAAATAGTTGATATTTATCTGCTTTTCCGGCATCTTGTAATGTTTTTTCTAGTTTAATGAGTTTCTTCTCATTTTTATTTTTTTCGTTTTGCATAAAGCGCTCTAAATCATAAGCTTGTTGTTTTACACGGTCGCGCTCTGCTTTTCCGAAAAAGAAACGGTCTAGCAATTCACTAACAGATGAGAATGTCTTGTCTTCTCCTTGCAAGTGTGCAAGAGGGAAAAGATAAAAGAATTCTTTCCCATTTGAAGTAGTCATTGTTGGTGAATATGTATGAGTTAGTAATGGTTTTTGTATGGAGAAAAATGCGTCAGCTAATGCTTTTTCATTTACCATACCTGCTTTTTTCACTACTTCTTTTGCGAATAACGGTGATATTCCCGTAAAGGTGCCGACAAGCTGTTTATCCATATTTCCAGATAGAAAGTCTAGCGGTCTAATAAATTCATCATTTGTTTCAATCTGAAGTGGGTTAATTTTATGTTGTGCTGGTGGTGCAACATATTCCGCCCCAGCATATACAGTTCGATGTCGGTTTACTGCTAAAGAAACGTGTTTTAAGCTATCTAGAATATTGTTTGTTTTTGTGTCTACTAAAATGATGTTACTATGTCGTCCCATGATTTCAATTACTAATGTTTTTAGCGATTCGTCACCAATTTCATTTCTGCTGCGAACGGTAATTTGAATAATGCGCTCTAAATCAATTTGTTCAATTTTTTCAATGAAACCACCTTCTAGATGCTTGCGGAGAAGCATACAAAACATTGGCGGAAGTGCAGGTGAATCGTAATTTTGATTTGTTAAGTGTAAACGTGCATATGTCGGATGAGCGGAAAGAATCAGTTTTTGATTTTTTCCGTTTGCTCGAATATGTAATAAAATCTCGTATTTTGAAGGTTGGTATATCTTAGAAATTCTTCCTGTGTAAAGAGAATTTGCAATTTCATGTGTAATTGCTCTTGTAAATAATCCATCGAATGCCATAAATGAACACTCCTTTCTAACTAAAAGTTAATTATAGCATTTTTTTGGACGAGGCTGAATAAGCTTTCAATAGAGTATGTCTGGAATCAGGAGGTCGATAGCGGGATGAACTGGTATGGAATGCGCGCACATGAAGTGGAAGAAAGAACGAATACGAATGTGAAGGTTGGACTTACAGAGAAGGAAGCAGAAGGGCGGATAAAAAAATTTGGTACAAATGAATTAGATGAAGCAAAAAGGCCTTCTGCACTGATGGTATTTTTGGCGCAATTTAAAGATTTTATGGTACTTGTTTTGTTTGGTGCAACAATAGTTTCGGCTTTTTTAGGTGAATACATTGATTCTATTGCGATTGTTGCAATTGTTATTATCAATGGTATTCTTGGCTTTTTTCAAGAAAGAAAGGCTGAAAAGTCATTGGAAGCTTTAAAAGAGCTAGCCGCCCCGCAAGTTACTGTACTGCGGAATGGAAAGTGGGTAAAGGCACCGTCTAAAGCACTCGTTTTAGGTGATGTTATTAAATTTTCTAGTGGCGATCGTATTGGGGCGGATGTACGTCTTGTTGAGGCATCGAGTTTATATATCGAAGAATCAGCATTGACAGGAGAGTCAGTACCGGTGCAGAAGAAGGTAGAAGCTTTGCAGGGGCAAGATGTTTCAATTGGTGATCAAAAAAATATGGCTTTTATGGGTACGATGATTACACGAGGAGCTGGCACAGGAGTCGTTGTAGCAACTGGTATGAATACAGCGATGGGTCAAATTGCAAATATGTTACAAAATGCAGAGCAAATGGAAACACCACTGCAAAGAAGATTAGAGCAACTCGGAAAAATATTAATTATTGTGGCTCTTATTTTGACAGCGCTTGTCGTATTAGCGGGTGTGTATCAAGGGAATGAAGTATATCATATGTTTTTAGCAGGCGTGTCTCTAGCTGTTGCTGCTATTCCTGAAGGATTACCAGCAATTGTTACAGTAGCTTTATCGCTTGGTGTACAGCGTATGATTAAAAAGAGAGCAATTGTAAGGAAGTTACCAGCTGTAGAAACGTTAGGATGTGCTTCCGTTATATGCTCTGATAAAACAGGAACAATGACGCAAAACAAAATGATGGTAACGCATATGTGGTCAGGTGGAGAGTTATGGAAAGTGACGGGTCAAGGATATGAACCTAATGGCTCTTTTTTGAAAGGTGAAAAAGAATTTGATCCAGCTAAAACAAAAGCACTTTATCAACTACTCACATTTGGCTCACTATGTAATAACGCAAATATTATTCAAAAGAAAAAGGCGTATGTATTAGATGGAGATCCAACTGAGGGAGCACTTGTAGCTGCAGCAATGAAAGCGGGAATAACGCGTGAGGCACTGAAAGGGAAATTTGAAATTATTCGTGAATTTCCATTTGATTCAACTCGAAAAATGATGAGTGTTATTGTGCGAGATAGAGAGGGGAAAAAGTTTCTTGTTACGAAGGGAGCACCAGATGTCCTCCTACAAATGAGTCAAACGATTTTATGGGGGGATAAGCAACAACCGTTAAGTGAGTTGTATAGAAAAGAAGTACAGGCGGCTATTCATAGCTTAGGTAGTCAAGCGCTTCGAACAATTGCAGTTGCATTTAAGCCATTAAAAGTAACAGATTCTATTGAACATGAACGAGACGTTGAAAAAGATTTTATGTTGGTCGGGATACAGGGAATGATTGATCCGCCAAGACCAGAGGTGGAACAGGCTGTAAAAGAGTGCAGAGAAGCTGGTATTCGAACAGTGATGATTACGGGAGATCATAAAGTGACAGCAATGGCAATTGCGGAACAATTAGGCGTTTTACCACCTGGTGGACGTGTTGTTGAAGGAGTAGAACTCGCAAGTATGGATGTAGAGGAACTAGAAAGTGTTGTAGAAGATACGTATGTATTTGCTCGCGTATCACCTGAACATAAATTAAAAATTGTTAAGGCGTTGCAAAATAAAGGGCATATAGTGGCGATGACAGGTGATGGGGTAAACGATGCTCCCGCTATAAAAACAGCGGATATTGGGATAGCGATGGGAATTACAGGGACAGATGTTGCGAAAGAAGCTTCTTCTCTTGTTTTGCTAGATGATAATTTTGCTACGATTAAATCAGCAATTAAAGAAGGTAGAAATATATACGAGAATATACGTAAGTTTATTCGTTACTTATTAGCATCGAACGTAGGAGAAATTTTAGTCATGTTATTTGCAATGTTACTTGCATTACCGCTGCCGATGGTTCCCATCCAAATTTTATGGGTGAACTTAGTTACTGACGGTTTACCGGCGATGGCATTAGGATTGGATAAGGCGGAAGGAGACGTGATGAAGAGAACGCCGCGTCATCCGAAAGAAGGGGTATTTGCTAGAGGGCTTGCCTGGAAAATTATAAGCCGTGGCTTTCTAATCGGAGCAGTGACGTTAGTGGCGTTTATTATTGCATATAATCAACATCCAAATGAACTGAAATATGCACAAACTGTGGCGTTTGCGACGTTGGTACTTGCACAACTTATTCATGTATTTGATTGCCGAAGTGAACATTCTATCTTCCATCGTAATCCGTTTGGGAACGTGTATTTAGTGGGAGCGGTTATCATTTCTTTACTGTTAATGTTAGTGGTTATATATTACCCACCGCTACAACCGATCTTTAGTACAATGCCAATACAAGCGAGAGATTGGTTGTTAATTGGAGGTTTGTCATCAATTCCGACCTTCTTACTAGTAGGTTCTTTATTAACAGGGAAAAAGGGGAAGAAGGAAAAGCCAGTATTATATAAGAAGGGATTAAACTTGAAATAGTCAATGATATGAAAATATGATATAATTTACAGAAGGTAGTAGAGCCTTGTCTCTATTACCTTTTTCATTGAGTTATTTCATGGCTTGGATGTGATAAAAATGATTTGTAGTATGACAGGATTTGGAAGGTCGAAAGTAGAAAATGATACTTTTCAAATTACAGTAGAAATGAAATCGGTGAACCACCGTTTTCTAGAGATGAGTATTCGACTTCCGAAGCAAATGATGGTATTTGAAGACAAAATTCGTAAAATAATCGCACAGCAAGTTCGACGTGGACGCATAGAAGTGTCTATTAGTATAACGGGTGAAGGGCTTGTTGAAAGAAAATTAAGTGTGAATTGGTCGCTTCTTGAGCAGTACCAATCGATTATGGAAGATATAAAAGGAAAATTTCAATTACAAGATTCTATTACACTCGCGCAATTAATGGCAATGCCAGAAGTAACAGCGATTGAAGAAGCAGAAAATGTAAATGAACAATTTGAGAACAGTTTATATGAGGCTGTTCGCCAAGCTGCTCATATGTTAAAAACGATGAGAGATGGCGAAGGAGAACGATTACATAAAGATATAGCGTATCGTTTACAAGAGATTCACAATTGTGTAAATGCAGTTATTCCGCATGCACCGATTGTTACACAAAAATATCGTGAACGATTAGAAAATCGCTTAAAAGAATTACATAATCAAGATCTAGATGAACAAAGATTGTTAACAGAAGTCGCAATCTTTGCAGAGCGTTGTGATATTCACGAAGAGTTAGTTCGTTTGCAAAGTCATTTAGAGCAATTTTGTGAAACACTGCAGATTGAAGAGCCTGTTGGAAGGAAAATGGATTTCATCGTGCAAGAGATGCATAGAGAAATTAATACGATTGGTTCTAAGGCAAATGACTTAACAATTTCAAAATATGTTGTAGAAATGAAAAATAACCTTGAAAAAATTCGTGAACAAGTACAAAATATTGAGTAGCTTTCAAAAAATATATAAAGTTATACGTGGTGGAGAAATCGGATAGACTTACTAGGAGGCGCAAACTATGGCCATGCGGTTTTTAAATATTGGATACGGAAATATTGTATCTGCTCATCGAATTATTGCTATTGTAAGTCCGGAGTCAGCTCCTATTAAACGAACAGTACAGGAAGCACGCGAACATAATGCTTTGCTTGATGCTACGTATGGGAGAAAAACAAGGGCGGTTATTGTTATGGATGATGGGCATGTTGTATTAAGTCCAATTCAGCCAGAGACGATTGCACATCGTTTGAATAATAAAGAAGATTTAAGTGAGGAAGGGTAGGTTTTACATATTTATGAGAAGTAGAAGAGGATTGCTCATCGTTCTTTCAGGACCTTCTGGGGTTGGTAAAGGAACGGTTCGAAAAGAGCTGTTTAGTCATGAGGATACACGTTTTCAGTACTCCATTTCAGTAACGACACGTAAGCCGCGTGAAGGTGAAGTGGATGGTGTGGATTATTTCTTTAAAGAGAGAGAAGAATTTGAGGAAATGATTCGTAATGAAAAATTACTTGAGTGGGCTGAGTTCGTAGGTAATTATTACGGAACACCGATTGACTATGTTGAAAAAACATTACAAGAAGGAAAAGATGTATTCTTAGAAATTGAAGTGCAAGGAGCAATTCAAGTTAAGAAAGCTTTCCCAGAAGGTGTATTTATTTTCTTAGCACCTCCAAGTTTATCTGAACTAAAGAACCGTATTGTCGGCCGTGGTACAGAAACTGAAGATGTTATTGAAAATCGTTTAACGGTAGCGAAAGAAGAAATCGAAATGATGGACGCTTACGACTATGTTGTAGAAAACGATCAAGTTGAATTAGCTTGTGAAAGAATTAAAGCAATTGTGGTTGGTGAACATTGCCGCCGCGAAAGAGTAGCAAAATACTATAAAGAAATGACGGAGGGTCTATAATTATGTTAAATCCATCAATTGATTCATTATTAACAAAAATCGATTCTAAATACACACTTGTAACAGTAGCTGCAAAACGTGCGCGTGAAATGCAACTTGCTGATAACTGTGTTATCGAGCAACCTGTTTCTCATAAATGTGTGGGTAAATCATTAGAAGAAATCGATGCAGAAGTATTAAAATATGTACCAAGCGAAGACAAGATCATCGATTAAGACATTCTTTTCGACAAATTAAAACATAGACTTTATAATTTTCTATGTAACGGTAACAACCTATTTACAAGTAGGTTGTTATTTTTTTACGATAGGGAAGAGATATTGGTACTGACGAGCTGGGAATTCTGTTTCAGTATTATAAGTTTGAAAAAGAAAGAGGACGAGCCATATGCTAAAAGGAAAAAAGATACTTCTATGTGTAACAGGAGGCATTGCGGTCTTTAAAGCGGCTGCGTTAACTAGTAAATTGACACAAACTGGTGCAATTGTAAAAGTAATGATGAGTGAGTCGGCAATGAAGTTTGTTACGCCTCTTACATTTCAAGCACTTTCTCGCCATGATGTATATACAGATACATTCGATGAGAAAGACTCAGCTGTTATTGCACATATCGATTTAGCAGATTGGGCAGATGTAGTACTTGTTGCACCTGCTACTGCCAATTGTATTGGGAAGTTAGCTAGCGGTATTGCAGACGATATGATTACAACTACTTTGTTAGCGACTACAGCCCCAGTGTGGATTGCACCTGCTATGAATGTGCATATGTATGAAAACAAAATTGTTCAAAAAAATATGATGACGTTAAAAACGTTAGGATATACATTTATTGAGCCTGGAGAAGGTTTTTTAGCGTGTGGTTATGTAGCGAAGGGAAGACTAGAAGAACCTGAAGCAATTATTGCACGGTTAGAAGAGGCTTTTTCAGAGCAAAAACCATTACAAGGAAAAAAAATATTAATAACTGCTGGCCCAACTCGTGAAAAGATTGATCCAGTGCGTTTTATGACCAATTTTTCTTCTGGGAAAATGGGATATGCAATTGCGGAAGTGGCAGCGAACTTAGGTGCTGATGTCATACTTGTTTCGGGACCGACAGTATTAAACCCACCATTACATGTAAATACGGTACAAGTGGAATCTGCACAAGATATGTTAGAAATAGTTCTGCAACATTATCAAAACGTAGATGTTGTCATTAAAACAGCGGCAGTTGCAGATTACCGTCCGAAATATGTTCATGATAATAAAATGAAAAAGAAAAATGGTGATGCTGTAATCGAACTCGAGAGAACAGTAGATATTTTAAAAACGTTAGGTGAGATGAAGGACAAACAGTTACTTATCGGTTTTGCGGCTGAAACGACAAACATAGAGGAATACGCAACGAAAAAATTACGTGAGAAAAATGCGAATATGATTGTTGCGAACGATGTAAAGGCGCAAGGAGCTGGATTTGGTACAGATACGAACATTGTAACAATGTATAGGAAAGATGGAGAAGTTATAGAGTTGCCACTTTTAACGAAGAAAGAGGTTGCTCGTGAAATATTAAAGCAAATTGAAATGATGTTAGAAGATGATCGTCTATGATATTTGCAAGTGTAATTGTTGATGTACCTGCACGTCAGACAGATCGACCATTTGATTATATTATCCCTAAAAAATGGGAAGATATTGTCCAGACGGGCATGCGTGTAGTAGTTCCGTTTGGCCCAAGGAAATTGCAAGGTTTTATTATTGGGATCAAAGATTCGGTTGAAGTAGAAAGTAAGAAGTTAAAGACAATCCATGAAATATTAGATGTAACACCGGTTTTAAACGAGGAATTATTAAAGCTTGGATATTGGCTTACAAGTGAAACGTTATGTTATATGATTTCAGCTTTTCAAGTCATGCTTCCAACGGCGATAAAAGCAACGTATAAAAAGCGTCTACAAATTCGTAAACAAGAAGATGTAGCACCTGAACTACTGTTTTTATTTCAAGACAAAGAAGCGATAGATTGGGAAGCAATTGAGACGCAGCCACACCTATACCGCACGATTCAACAAGAAATTAAAAATGGCACGATTGAAGTTGTTTATCAGGTAAAAGATAAAGTACAAAAGAAGAAACAAAGAGTCGTTCAACCGGAATTGTCAGAAGATAAATTAGAATTAGCAGCATTTGAACTGAAAAGTAAAAAACAACAAGATGTACTCTATTATTTTGTGGAAAATTATAAAAGTGTGCCGTTGAAAGTGATAACAGAAGAGTTGCAAATAACAGATGCTCCGATTAAAGCACTTGTTAAAAAGGGGCTAATCTCAGAAAAGTATGTGGAAGTATATCGGAATCCATATGACGATGATGATTTTGAACAAACGAAACCATTCCCACTTACGGAGGAACAAAAGCAAGTTATTGCACCGATTTTATCATCAATTACAAATGAAACTTACAATCCATTTTTACTATATGGTGTTACAGGAAGCGGAAAAACAGAAGTATATTTACAATCTATAGCAGCGGTGCTCGAGAAAGGAAAAGAAGCTATTGTGCTTGTTCCTGAAATTGCACTAACGCCTCAGATGGTAGATCGTTTTAAAGGTAGATTTGGCTCGCAAGTTGCGGTTCTTCATAGTGCGCTGTCTGTTGGAGAAAAATATGATGAATGGCGTAAGATTTTAAGAAAAGAAGTGAAAGTTGTAGTTGGTGCACGTTCAGCTGTATTTGCTCCTTTTGAAAATTTAGGGATTATTATTATTGATGAGGAGCATGAATCGAGCTATAAGCAAGAAGATAATCCGAGGTATCATGCAAGGGATGTAGCTGTGTGGAGAGGACAATATCATAAATGTCCTATCGTTCTTGGTAGTGCAACACCGACACTTGAATCGTTTGCAAGAGCGAAAAAAGGTGTGTATGAATTACTAACGATGGAAAAGCGTATGAACGAACAAGCCTTACCGACAGTAGAGATTGTTGATATGCGTGAGGAACTTCGTGACGGGAATCGTTCCATGTTTTCGAAAGCGCTGCATGAAAAAATAGCAGATCGATTAGAAAAGAAAGAACAAATGGTGCTCTTTTTAAATAGAAGAGGTCATTCTACATTTGTTATGTGCCGTGATTGCGGGTATGTTGTACAATGTCCGCATTGTGATATCTCGCTGACATATCATAAAATGAACCATCGTTTAAAATGTCATTATTGCAGTTACGAAGAGAATATGCCGAATGCATGTCCTGCGTGTCAAAGTACATATATTCGTTTCTTTGGTACAGGTACACAAAAGGTAGAAGAAGAAATTACAAAATTATTTCCAGGGGCACGAGTCATTCGAATGGATGTAGATACGACAAGTCGCAAAGGAATGCATGAAAAATTATTAAAGGCGTTCGGGGAAGAAAAAGCAGATATATTACTTGGAACACAAATGATTGCGAAAGGATTAGATTTTCCTAAAGTAACGCTTGTCGGGGTTTTAACTGCAGATACGATGCTTCACTTACCTGATTTTCGAGCGAGTGAAAAGACCTATCAGTTATTGACGCAAGTAAGTGGACGAGCAGGCAGACATGAATTACCAGGGGAAGTTATAATTCAAACCTATACGCCAGAACATTACAGTATAGAGTTAGCAAAGAACCAACAATATGATGTGTTTTTTGACCAAGAAATGCAAATGAGACGAACAAGACAATATCCACCTTATTACTATGTTGTACTTGTAACAGTATCTCATCCGGAATTATTAAAGGCCGTGCAAGTGACGGAAAAAATTGCCATGTATTTACGGTCGCACTGCACAGAGCAAACGATGGTGTTAGGACCGGTTGCTTCAGCAATTCCAAGGATAAAAGATAGATATCGTTATCAATGCATGATAAAATACAAACGGGAACCAAACTTAAAGAACGTGCTCAAAATGGTAAATGAACATTATCAAGCAGAAATGCAAAAAGAGCTACAAATCTCAATTGATTTTAATCCAACAATGTTAATGTAGCGGAGGGAAATATGGCAGTTTTAGAAATAGTAAAGCATCCAAATGAAGTGTTAGAAACACCATGTGAAAGAGTAATTAACTTTGATAAAAAGTTAGTGAAATTGTTGAAAGATATGCATGAAACAATGTTAATTGCGGACGGAGTCGGTTTAGCTGCGCCTCAAGTAGGTGTAAGCTTGCAAGTTGCGGTAGTTGATATCGGTGATGATACGGGGAAAATCGAGTTAATCAATCCATCGATACTAGAAAAACGTGGTGAACAAGTAGGTCCCGAAGGTTGTCTAAGCTTCCCGGGACTTTATGGTGAAGTAGAACGTGCGGATTATATTAAAGTACGTGCGCAAAATCGCCGAGGTAAAGTATTTTTACTAGAAGCAGAAGGATTTTTAGCACGTGCAATTCAACATGAAATCGATCATTTACACGGTGTGTTATTTACATCGAAAGTGACAAGATATTATGAGGAAAACGAATTAGAATAGGTATTAAAAGGAGCGGTTTTTAAATGATAAAAGTAGTATTTATGGGAACACCGGACTTTTCAGTGCCGGTGCTTCGTCGTCTTATCGAGGATGGATATGACGTAGTGGGTGTTGTAACACAACCTGATCGTCCGGTAGGTAGAAAAAAGGTTTTAACGCCTACTCCAGTTAAAGTTGAAGCGGAGAAACATGGTATTCCGGTGCTACAGCCACTGAAAATTCGTGAAAAAGACGAATATGAAAAAGTATTAGCACTAAAGGCGGATTTAATTGTAACAGCTGCGTTTGGTCAGATTGTACCAAACGAAATTTTAGAAGCACCAAAGTACGGATGTATTAATGTCCATGCATCATTACTTCCAGAGCTTCGCGGTGGTGCACCGATTCATTATGCGATCATGGAAGGAAAAGCGAAAACAGGCATTACAATTATGTATATGGTAGAAAAATTAGATGCTGGTGATATCTTAACGCAAGTAGAAGTGGAAATTGACGAGCGTGAAACGACGGGCTTGTTATTCGATAAGTTAAGTGAAGCAGGAGCACATCTTCTATCTAAAACAGTACCTTTATTAATTCAAGGTAAGCTAGAACCAATTAAACAAAATGAAGATGAAGTAACGTTCGCATATAATATAAAACGTGAGCAAGAGAAAATTGATTGGACAAAAACAGGTGAAGAAGTATACAATCACATTCGCGGATTGAATCCATGGCCAGTTGCTTATACAACTTTAGCAGGACAAGTTGTTAAAGTATGGTGGGGAGAAAAAGTACCTGTAACGAAATCAGCTGAAGCGGGTACAATAGTAGCTCTTGAAGAAGATGGATTTGTTGTTGCAACAGGGAATGAGACAGGTGTTAAAATCACTGAATTGCAACCTTCTGGTAAAAAACGTATGAGTTGTTCGCAATTTTTACGTGGCACAAAACCTGAAATTGGAACGAAGTTAGGAGAAAATGCATGAGACCAAACGTTCGTGAGTTAGCTCTTGATGGCTTAATCCAAGTAGAAAAAAGTGGTGCATACAGTAACTTACTTTTAAATAATCTAATTGAAAAAAATGCAATTGATAGAAAAGATATTGGTTTGTTAACTGAAATTGTATATGGAACGATTCAACGTCGTGACACATTAGATTATTATTTACAGCCTTTTTTAAAAAAGAAGGTTGAGGCGTGGGTAAGAGTATTACTTCGCTTATCTTTATATCAAATGATTTATTTAGACCGAGTGCCCGAAAGAGCGGCTATTCATGAAGCAGTTGAAATTGCAAAGCGTCGCGGGCATAAAGGGATTGCTGGTATGGTGAACGGTGTATTACGTTCGATTCAGAGAGAAGGGGTACCTTCTGTAGATGAAATCAAGGATCCAGTAGAACGTTTGGCAATTGCAACAAGTCATCCAGTTTGGCTTGTTCAAGACTGGGCTTCTGAATATGGTTTAGAGACAGCAGAGAAAATGTGTGAAGTGAACATGTTACCCCCAGTACCAACAGCGCGTGTAAATGTTGATAAAATAACAGTAGAAGAAGCAATTGAGTTGTTGGCTAGTGAAGGTATAGAAGCGAAGCGCGGCGATTTATCAGAGGATGCAATTCAAATTGAAAGAGGGAATGTAGCGCATACAGATGCGTTCAAAAAAGGGTTTCTTTCTATTCAAGATGAAAGTTCTATGCTTGTAGCACGCGTTTTAGAACCGAATGAGGGAGATGTAGTTCTTGATAGTTGTGCTGCTCCGGGCGGAAAAACAACGCACATTGCAGAGCGATTAAAAGGAACTGGTCAAGTCATGTCTCTTGATTTACATGCACACAAAGTACGTTTAATTAAACAACAAGCAGAGCGACTTGGTCTAGAGAATGTCGAAACAAAAGCACTAGATGCTAGAAAAGCACAAGAACAATTTGCGAATGAAACGTTCGATAAAATATTAGTAGATGCACCATGTTCTGGATTTGGTGTAATTAGACGTAAACCTGATATTAAGTTAGGTAAAGATAAAGGCGATAGTGAAAGATTATCGACGATTCAACTTGCAATACTAGAAAAAATAGCACCATTGTTAAAACAAGGTGGTCGCCTTGTTTATAGTACGTGCACAATTGAAAAAATAGAAAATGAACAAGTAATAAAGCAATTTTTAAAAGAGCATCCTGAATTTGAATGGGATACTACGATAAAAGATCGCATGCCAGAAAAGTTAAATCCGTATATTGATGAAGGTCAAGTACGAATTTTACCGCATTATTTTGCAACAGATGGCTTTTATATTGCTTGTTTAAGGAAGAAGGTGTAGCATCGTGGAAACGACTGTGAGAAAACAAAAGAAAAATCTAGAAACGAAAAAACCATCAATTTATTCTTTACAACTTCATGAAATGCAAGATTGGTTAAAGGAACAAGGAGAACCAAAATTCCGTGCAGGACAAATCTTTGATTGGCTATATAAAAAACGTGTAAAAAATTATGAGGATATGTCGAATCTTTCTAAAGGATTACGCGATAAATTGTCGAATTCCTTTGATATTACTACTTTAAATACATTGGTAAAACAAACATCTTCTGATGGAACTATTAAATTCTTATTCCAATTATATGATGGTTATTCTATTGAAACAGTGTTAATGCGACATGAATATGGAAATTCTATTTGTGTAACAACACAGGTTGGATGCCGTATTGGTTGTACGTTCTGTGCATCTACACTTGGTGGGTTAAAACGAAACTTAGAGGCTGGAGAGATTGTAGCGCAAGTAGTAGAAGTGCAACGTGCACTTGATGAAACAGAAGAACGTGTAAGTTCGCTTGTTGTTATGGGAATTGGAGAGCCGTTTGATAATTACGACAACTTAATGTCATTCTTACGCATTGTAAACCATGAAAAAGGAATTCATATTGGTGCAAGACATATGACAGTTTCAACAAGTGGAATTGTTCCAAAAATTTACAAGTTCGCTGAAGAAGATATGCAAATTAATTTTGCGATTTCATTGCATTCTGCAAATACAGAGTTACGTTCAAAATTAATGCCGATTAACCGTGCTTATAAGCTACCAGACTTAATGGAAGCTGTTAAATACTATGTAAATAGAACAGGGCGTCGTATTACGTTTGAATATGGCTTATTTGGAGGGGAAAATGACCAAGTTGAGCAAGCTGAAGAACTTGCTGCGCTTTTAAAAGGTGTAAAATGTCATGTAAACTTAATTCCGGTAAACTACGTACCTGAACGTGATTATGTACGTACGCCACGTGAACAAATTTTCTTATTTGAAAAAACGTTAAAAGATCGTGGAGTGAATGTAACGATTCGCCGTGAACAAGGTCATGATATTGATGCAGCCTGCGGTCAGTTGCGTGCGAAGGAGCGTAAAGAAGAGACGAGGTGACGAGATGAAAGCCGTGTTTCTATCGGATAAAGGAAAAGTTCGTCAACATAATGAAGATAGTGCAGGAGTTTTTCACAATTTAGATGGAAATATTTTAGCGGTAGTAGCAGATGGAATGGGAGGTCATCGAGCTGGTGATGTAGCTAGCTCGATGACCATTCAATTATTCCATGATTATTGGAAGCAAACGCATAATATGAATGAACCAAAAAAAGTAGAAGAGTGGTTACATACGAGTGTTGGGATTATTAATGAGCGTATATATGAGTACTCTAAGCAACATGTAGAATGTAATGGTATGGGAACAACACTTATAATAGCGATTTGTACGCCAAACTTTGTGACAATAGGTCATATAGGAGATAGTCGTTGTTATATGGTATCAGAGGGAGAAATCTCGCTTGTAACGGAAGATCACTCACTTGTAAATGAACTTGTGAGACATGGTGAAATTTCAAAAGAAGACGCAGAATATCACCCGAAAAAGAATGTTTTGTTAAGAGCATTAGGAACAGAAGAAAAAGTCGGATTAGATGTTAAAACATTGGTGCTTGAGGAAGATGATCAGTTACTTCTTTGCTCTGATGGATTATCTAACAAAGTTTCTATTGTGGATATGCAACAAATTTTACAGTTAAATGAACAGCTTGAAACTAAGGGACAATGTCTCATTCAATTGGCGAATGATCGTGGCGGAGAAGATAATATCACCCTTGTTCTTATTGATTATGCGGGTTCGACAAACGAAAGTAGGTGAAGTGCAACGTGCTGATTGGAAAACGCTTAAATGACCGTTATAAGCTGCTGAAAATGATTGGTGGCGGTGGAATGGCCAATGTGTATTTAGCTCATGATGATATACTGGGCCGGGATGTAGCGGTAAAAATATTAAGACTCGACTACTCAAATAACGAAGAGTTTATTAAACGTTTCCATCGAGAAGCGCAGTCTGTTACAACGTTGTCGCATCCAAATATTGTGAATATGTATGATGTCGGAGAAGAAGATGGTATATATTATCTTGTAATGGAGTACGTACCAGGACAAACATTGAAGCAATACATAATTGAGCGAGGAATGTTACCTATAGGAGAAGCTCTTGATATTATGGAGCAATTAACATCCGCCATGGCACACGCCCATCATTTTGAAATTGTGCACCGTGATATTAAACCGCACAATATTTTAATTCGAGCTGATGGAGTAATAAAAGTAACAGATTTTGGAATTGCGACAGCTACAAGTGCAACAACAATTACACATACAAATTCGGTACTTGGTTCGGTACATTACTTATCACCAGAACAAGCGCGTGGCGGGATAGCAAATAAACAATCAGATATTTATTCCCTGGGGATCGTTATGTTTGAGTTGTTAACAGGAAGACAACCGTTTTCTGGCGAATCTGCTGTTGCTATAGCTTTAAAACATTTACAAAGTGAAATTCCGTCTCCAAAAAGATGGAATGAAAATATTCCGCAAAGTGTCGAAAATATTATATTAAAGGCAACTGCGAAAGATCCGTTTCATAGATATCAATCTGCCAATGCGATGAAACGAGATATTGAAACTGCGCTATATCCAGAGAGGATAAATGAGCAGCCATTTTACATACCGGAAGATATGGAAGCGACAAAAGCGATTCCCATTATTCAACAAGAACAATTATTCGAAAATGTAACTGATGAAACGATTGTTTTAAAAGTAAGTAAAATGGATGAACAGGTAAGAAAAGAAGAAACGGAATTAAATAAGAAGAAAAAACGAAGTAATAAATGGCTCAAAGTTTTAATTACGACATTTTTACTTTTAGCGATTGGAATAACGTTAGCGCTTACTGTTATTCCGGGATTCTTCATTCCAAAAGATGTAAAAGTCCCTGATGTGGCTGGTATGAAATATACGACAGCAGTAAATACACTAGTTGAAAAAGGTTTTGAGATTACGGAACCTAATATTGTATATACAGACGATGTTGAAGCCGGTGATGTGATAAAAACAGATCCTGTGGCAGGAAGAGTCGTGAAAGAAAACTCTAAAATTACTATCTATCAATCAGGTGGAAAAAAGAAAAATAAGATGAGTGATCTCACAGGAAAAGATTTTGAGAGTATAAGGAATGAATTAGAAGAAAAATATAAACAAGTTACAATAAATTATATTGAAAATGATAGGCCAAAAGGTGAAATCGTAGAGCAAATTCCAACGCCTGATCAAATGGTAGTAGAGGCGGAACAAGAACTGAAAATTTGGGTAAGTAAAGGTCCTTATCAAATTAGACCAGGTGATTTTTCGGGATGGACTGAAAATAGCGTAAATGGTTATTTGAATGAGAGAAAACTAACTCCAGATATAAAACGAGAGTATTCCGATACTGTTGATAAAGGACTTGTAATTTCGCAATCTCCAAAACCAGGAACGCCGTTAAAAGAAGGAGATAAAGTGACGATTATCATCTCAGAAGGTCTTAAGCCGAAAGTAACGAAAACAGTGAAAGTGGATAATATTTCTATTCCGTATGAGTCTTCTATAATAGGTGAGAAAAAACCGCAAACAATAGAAATTTATAAAGAAGATATGCAACAAAAAATGGATAGACCAATTGAAACTAGAACAATTTCAGAGTCGGCAACTATTTCATTAGAATTTGTAATTCAAGAAGGTACAAAAGGACACTATAAAATTGTACGAGATGGTGTAACGATTATCGACAAAGAAGTACCATACCCAACTCAATAATAATGAATTCCATTTTCTTTCTAGAGAGGATGGAATGTATTACTCTTGCCTGTTATGCTTTCTACATATAGTGGACTGTATAACAGGCAAAAATATATGATTCAAAAAGCTATAAAAGTGATACTGTTATAAATAATATTTTACATTTGATGGTAGATTAAATATATTAACTTGTATATATGACAGGTTTTGAAATAAGTATTTAAAGAATTTTAATCCATTCAATATTAATTACAGCCTCACTTTATACAAAATAAAGGAGAATTATATGCCAGAAGGAAAAATTGTAAAAGCTCTAAGTGGGTTTTATTATGTGCAGCATGAAGAAGGGATTACACAATGTCGCGGGCGTGGTGTGTTCAGAAAAAATAAAATTACACCACTGGTAGGAGACCAAGTTGTTTTTCAAGCAGATAATCCAAGCGAAGGATACGTGCTTGAAGTATTTGATCGAAAAAATGAACTTGTTAGGCCTCCTATTGCTAATGTTGATCAAGCAATTCTCGTTTTCTCTGCAGTAGAACCGGATTTTAATCCGGGACTGTTAGATCGATTTTTAGTGCTGATTGAATATCATAACATTAAGCCGATTATTTGCATTAGTAAGATGGATTTAGTGGATGAAAAAATGAGAGATGCTGTTGAATCTTATGCGAATGACTATCGTGAGATGGGATATGATGTATTATTTACATCTATAAATACCTCGGAAAGTATTGATATTTTAAAACCATTCTTAGAAGGCTGTGTTTCTGTTGTTGCAGGGCAATCTGGTGTTGGAAAATCTTCTATGCTTAACGTTTTACGTCCAGATTTAGAACTGAAAACGAATGATATTTCCTCACATTTAGGACGCGGGAAACATACGACAAGACACGTGGAATTAATTGCGGTTGGAAGCGGACTAGTTGCAGATACACCTGGTTTTAGTTCACTTGATTTCATAGATATAGAGGTAGAAGATCTTACATATTGTTTTCCAGAGTTGAAAGAAGCGAGCCAATACTGTAAATTTAGAGGGTGTACACATCTTTCTGAACCGAAATGTGCTGTAAAGGCTGCGGTTGAAGAAGGGAAAATTACAGAATATCGTTATAAGAATTATAAACAATTCGTAGAAGAAATTAAGAGAGAAAGCCGAGGTATTAGTTATGATTAAAATTGCACCATCGATCTTATCAGCAGATTTTTCAAAATTAGGGGAAGAGATTAAAGATGTAGAAAAAGGCGGAGCGGATTACATTCACGTCGATGTAATGGATGGACATTTCGTACCAAATATTACGATTGGACCATTAATTGTAGAGGCTATCCGTCCGATTACATCGTTACCATTAGATGTACATTTAATGATTGAAAATCCAGATAACTATATCCCGACTTTCGCAAAAGCGGGAGCGGATATTATTACTGTTCATGTAGAGGCGTGCCCTCATCTGCATCGTACAATTCAGTTAATTAAATCTCATGGCATTAAAGCGGGAGTTGTGTTAAATCCGCATACGCCAGTTTCAACGATTGAGCATGTATTAGAAGATATAGATATGGTATTACTTATGACAGTAAACCCTGGATTTGGTGGACAGAAATTTATCCATTCTGTATTACCGAAAATTAAACAAGTTGCAGAAATGGTTAAAGAGCGCAATCTAGAAGTGGAAATTGAAGTTGATGGTGGTGTAAACGCTGAAACAGCAAGACTTTGTGTTGAATCAGGAGCAAATGTACTTGTAGCTGGATCAGCAGTATACAATCAAAAAGACCGCGGTGAAGCAATTCGTGTCATTCGTGGATAATGAATGAACGAGTCTTTATCCCAGTGAATCTTCTAGTGTAGTAAGTGTTCACTATTTACAAAGGATAGAGAAAAAATATGTAAAAAGGCAATCTACCGAATGGCAGATTGCCTTTTTACAATAGAAGGGGAAGGAAACATGATTATTCATATTTTAGCGGGCGGACCTGCGGAATATTGTGCAGATTTTTCTCGATATGAAAATGAGAAAGTAGTGTGGGCGGCAGTTGATAGAGGAGTATATCGTTTATTAAAAGGAGGAATTACTCCAGCTGTTGCGTTTGGGGATTACGATTCGGTCACAGAAGAGGAATTAGTATGGATGGACCAGCAAACAAATGACTTACATATTGTTCCTCGTGAAAAAGATCAAACAGATTTAGAAATTGCGATTAACTGGGCGTTAGAACAAAATCCGACATTGATTCGTATTTTTGGTGCCACCGGTGGAAGGCTGGATCATGGTTTAGCAAATATACAGATGCTTTTAAGAGGGTTAGAAGTAGAGATAGAAATGTGTATTGTAGACAATAAAAATGAAATAAGCGTGAAAAAAGTGGGTACACATATAATTGAAGACAATAAAAATTTCCCTTATGTATCTTTTGTGCCAGTTACTGAAATAGTGGAAGGGATTACATTACTTGGTTTTAAATATCCTCTAACTAATAAAACAATAGAATGGGGATCAACACTTTGTATTAGTAATGAACTCGTTGAGGAAAAAGGTACTTTTTCATTTACTTCTGGCATATTAATGGTGATAAGAAGCACTGATTAAAGAAACAATTTTGCTCCTTACATCATATAGTGAACAAGTGGAGTAATGGGGATTAGGAGGGAAACCATGAGATTTTATACAATTAAGTTACCTAAATTTCTTGGTGGAATTGTTCGTGCCATGTTAAATACCTTCAAAAAAGATTAAAAAAAGCACCTATTACCGGGTGCTTTTTCCATTGTCATAGTAAAAAAAGAGCCTAGCGGCTCTTTTTTTTATTATTAAACACGTTCGATTTTGCCAGATTTTAATGCTCTAGCAGAAACGTAAACACGTTGAACTTTTCCGTCGATGCGTACGCGAACTTTTTGAAGGTTAGCGCCCCATTTACGTTTTGTAGCGTTCATTGCGTGAGAACGAGAGTTACCAGAACGAGCTTTTCTTCCAGTGATAGCACAAACACGAGCCATTTATATTTCCCTCCCTTGATACCTTACCATACGTAATTTTTCAATGTTAGTCTTTTTTGCGATGCTAAAAACACTACTATAATTTAACACAACTAAAAAGAGAATGCAACACCGTAGAAAAAAGAAATCAAGAAAAATTACTTGACACCATATGTCGATGATGAAAAGTTGAAATCAAGAAAAATTACTTGACATATTATAGTGGTACATGTTGTATAATAACAATGGACTATTTTGCTCATCATAAAAAATGTGATTTAAAACATAAAATATGAGAGTGAAAAGAAAGAACGATGGAATTTTCTTTAAAAAGATTATATGATAGTAACTAAAGTAGTCTAGCTCACTTTCACCATTTATGAAGGGGGAAACGAGATGTCAATTGAAATTAAAACGAAGTATGGTCAAATTGATATTAGTACAGATGTAATTGCAACAATTGCTGGAGGTGCCGCAGTAGATTGCTACGGTATCGTAGGTATGGCATCAAAAAATCAATTAAAAGATGGTTTAACAGACATTTTACGAAAAGAAAATTTCACTAGAGGTGTTATTGTTCGTAAAGATGAAGATGAAGTACATATTGATATGTATATTATTGTGAGCTATGGTACGAAAATTTCAGAAGTAGCACATAACGTGCAGACGAAAGTGAAATATACATTAGATCAAACTGTAGGACTAGCAGTAGATTCTGTAAACATCTACGTACAAGGAGTTAAAGTAATAAACTTGTAATGTGCATTAAGGAGGAAAATCTGTGTCAATTCAAAAAATTGATGGGAAACGTTTATCACAAATGATCATGCAAGGAGCGAATAATTTAACAAATAATGTTCAGCTTGTTGATGCATTAAACGTATTTCCAGTTCCAGATGGCGATACCGGTACAAACATGAACTTATCGATGACTTCAGGCGCACGTGAAGTGAAAGAAAACCCTTCACAGCACGCTGGTAAAGTCGGTGTAAGTTTAGCCAAAGGATTATTAATGGGAGCTCGTGGTAACTCTGGTGTTATTTTATCTCAGTTATTCCGTGGTTTCTCTAAATCCATTGAACAAAAAGAAGAATTAACAACAGTTGATTTTGCTGCAGCTTTAGATGCTGGGGTAGAAGCGGCTTACAAAGCGGTTATGAAACCGATTGAAGGAACGATTTTAACGGTTGCAAGAGAAACGGGTAAATATGCAGTGACAGTTGCGAAAAAACAGCGCGACTTTGTTTTGTTTATGGAAGACGTTGTGAAAGAAGCGAATGCATCGTTAAATCGTACGCCAGATTTATTACCTGTATTAAAACAAGTTGGCGTTGTAGATAGCGGTGGTAAAGGTCTTGTTGTTGTATATGAAGGATTTTTAGCTGACTTAAAAGGAGAAACGATTTCTTCTAATGTATCTGCCCAACCATCTATGAATGACATGGTACGCGCAGAACATCACCGTAGTGTACAAAGCCAATTGAGTACAGAAGATATAAAGTATGGATATTGTACGGAATTCATGGTGAAATTAGAGCCTGAAAAAATGAAGGAACATAATTTCTCTGAACAAAAATTCCGTGAAGATATTAGTGTATACGGAGATTCACTGCTTGTTGTATCAGATGATGAGGTTGTTAAGGTTCATATTCATGCGGAACATCCTGGAGATCCTATGAATTATGGACAACGCTATGGTAGTTTAATTAAGATTAAAGTAGAAAATATGCGTGAACAGCATACAGCTTTATTAGATGAGCCTGCTATGATGCCTGAGCCGACTAGCCAGTCTAAAGAGAAACAACCGTATGGTATCGTAACTGTAGCTATGGGATCTGGTATCAAAACTTTATTTGAGAGCATTGGCGCGACGAAAGTAATCGAAGGTGGCCAAACGATGAATCCAAGTACGGAGGATATTGTGAAGGCGATTGAAGAAGCGAACGCTGAAAAAATCATTATTTTACCGAACAACGGAAATATCGTGATGGCAGCAGAACAAGCAGCGTCAGTTGTTGATCAAGAAGTGATTGTTATTCGTTCAAAAACAGTTCCTCAAGGTATGGCTGCAATGTTAGCATTTAATCCAGTTGGAACGTTAGAAGAGAATGAAGAAAACATGAAAGAAGCTTTATCTCATGTGAAAACCGGTCAAATTACGTATGCTGTACGTGATACGGAAATTGATGGTGTAGCAATTCAAAAAGATGATTTCATGTGTATTGCAGATGGAAAAATCGTATCAACAAATGCTGCAAAAGTAGGAGCTGCGAAGCAATTACTAGAAGCACTTATTGATGAAGATTCTGAAATTGTAACGATTCTACAAGGTGAAGATGCAACTGACGAAGAAGTAGCTGAGTTAGTTGAATTTGTAGAAGAGAATTTTGAAGATGCAGAAGTAGAAGTACATGCTGGAAACCAACCGGTGTATTCGTTCATCTTCTCTGTAGAATAAGCAAAAATTCATTTTGAAGATAAATGGATTACTTACTTGCTAATGGATAAGAAGTAATAATATGAAGTTTATTACTAGTTTTTATTCAAAAGGCTAGCATATTGAAGATAAAAAAGAGCCTTGCTGCTAATAGTGAGGCTCTTTTCTTTCGTGTTGCTTATGAGGGATTTGAGTAGTTTCTCTTAGAATGCCTATGATAGAATATATAGGGTGAAAGAGAGCGATTACAGATGTCCATCATGTTAATGGATAATGAATCAAAGAAAATAATGTGACGGAGCGTGAGAATCTTGAATGAAGTTGTACAAGTTCCTGTTACGGATGTAAAGGGAATCGGAGGAGAAACATCTGAATTACTACACGAGATGGGAATTTATACAGTTTCTCATCTATTAGAACATTTTCCGTACCGTTATGAAGATTATGCGATGAAAGATCTTGCTGAAGTAAAGCATGATGAACGTGTAACAGTTGAGGGGAAAGTTCATAGTGCTCCTTTGCTGCAATATTATGGGAAGAAGAAGTCTCGTCTTACGGTTCGTGTCCTCGTCGGTCGTTATTTAATTACAGCTGTATGTTTTAATAGGCCGTACTATAAGCAGAAGTTAAGTTTGGATGAAACGGTAACGATTACTGGTAAATGGGATCAGCACCGTCAAACGATTGCGGTATCAGAGCTTCATTTTGGACCGGTTGTACGTCAACAAGAAGTAGAGCCTGTATACTCAGTAAAAGGGAAACTTACAGTAAAACAGATGCGCCGTTTTATTGCACAAGCGTTAAAGGAGTATGGAGATTCTATAGTCGAAGTGTTACCAGATGGATTGCTAAGTCGATATAAATTATTGCCGCGTTATGAAGCGCTTCGGGCGTTGCATTTTCCAGCAGGGCAGGAAGATTTAAAACAAGCACGTCGCCGTTTTGTATATGAGGAGTTTTTCTTATTTCAGCTGAAAATGCAAACGTTACGAAAAATGGAGAGGGAAAATTCGAAAGGGACGAAAAAAGAAATTCCTTTAGCAGAATTGCAAGAGTTTATCGATGCACTTCCGTTTCCGTTAACTGGCGCGCAACGCCGGGTTGTAGATGAAATTATGAAAGATATGACATCTCCATATCGGATGAATCGTCTGTTGCAAGGTGATGTAGGTTCTGGGAAAACAGTCGTTGCAGCGATTGGCCTTTATGCAGCGAAATTAGCACATTATCAAGGTGCTTTAATGGTTCCTACAGAAATTTTAGCAGAACAACATTATCAATCGCTCGCAGAGACGTTCTCGCACTTTGGTATGCAGGTTGAATTGTTAACAAGTTCTGTTAAAGGTGTAAGACGTCGAGAGATTTTGGCGAAATTAGAACAAGGGGAAATAGATATCCTTGTCGGAACACATGCTTTAATTCAAGATGAAGTTATCTTTCATAGGTTAGGTCTCGTTATTACTGATGAACAACATCGATTTGGTGTAGCGCAGCGACGAGTTTTAAGGGAGAAAGGTGAAAGTCCAGACGTATTATTTATGACGGCGACCCCAATTCCACGTACGTTAGCAATTACTGCATTTGGAGAGATGGATGTCTCTATAATCGATGAGATGCCAGCTGGTAGAAAGGTAATTGAAACATACTGGGCAAAACATGATATGTTAGACCGGGTTCTCGGTTTTGTGGAGAAGGAGATAAAAAAAGGAAGACAAGCATATGTAATTTGTCCCCTTATTGAAGAATCTGAGAAACTTGATGTACAAAATGCTATCGACTTACATAGTATGCTGACTCATCATTATCAAGGGAAATGCCAAGTCGGATTAATGCATGGAAGACTATCATCTCAAGAAAAAGAAGAGATAATGGGACAATTTAGTGAAAATAAAGTGCAAATTCTTGTGTCGACAACAGTTGTTGAAGTAGGTGTGAACGTACCGAATGCGACTGTAATGGTTATTTATGACGCGGAGCGTTTCGGTTTATCACAGCTCCATCAGCTTAGGGGGCGTGTTGGACGTGGTAGTGAACAATCATATTGTTTATTAATCGCGGATCCGAAATCGGAAACAGGAAAAGAGCGAATGCGTATTATGACCGAAACGAATGATGGATTTGTATTGTCAGAAAAAGATTTAGAGTTAAGAGGTCCTGGAGATTTCTTTGGAAGTAAGCAAAGTGGTTTACCAGAATTCAAGGTTGCTGATATGGTACATGATTATCGAGCGTTAGAAACAGCGAGACAAGACGCGGCGTTACTAGTAGATTCAGAAGCGTTTTGGCATAATGATCAGTATGCTGCGCTACGTACGTATCTTGACGGGACAGGTGTGTTCCAGGGAGAGAAGCTCGATTAAAGAGAGGCAACAAAAGTTTTTGTTGCATTCTACTTTTAATGATTATATACTACTGTTAGTACCTAGTCATAAAAAACGGATGGTGCGGTATGAAAAAAAGAAGAAGTAAAAAAGAAAGACAAGAATTATTACAACAAACAATAGAAACGAATCCTTTTATTACGGATGAAGATTTAGCAGAAAAATTTCAAGTGAGTATACAAACCGTACGTCTTGATCGTATGGAATTATCTATTCCTGAATTAAGAGAAAGAATTAAACATGTAGCTACAAAGCAACATGAAGAAGATGTGAAATCTTTACCGTTAGAAGAGGTTGTCGGCGAAATTATCGATATAGAATTAGATAGACATGCGATTTCTATCTTTGAAGTGAAGGTAGAACACGTATTTAAAAGAAATCAAATTGCCCGTGGGCATCATTTGTTTGCACAAGCAAACTCACTAGCTGTTGCGGTTATTGATGAAGAATTAGCTTTAACTGCAAAGTCTACCATTCGATACATTCGTCCTGTAAAATTAGGGGAGCGTGTTGTTGCAAAAGCGCGCGTTGAAGATGTAGAGAATGATAAAGGACGGACCGTTGTCAAAGTGCGTAGCTTTGTTGGAGAAGAACTTGTTTTTACAGGCACTTTTGAAATGTATCGATCTAGTAATTATAGTGAGGAAGGTAACAACTTATGAAAATCGCAATAGATGCAATGGGCGGCGATCATGCTCCGAAGGCTGTCGTATTAGGAGCAATGAAAGCTATTAAAGAATATTCTGATTTACATATTACGTTAGTAGGGAAAGAAGAGGAAATTCGTCAATACTTAACGAATGAAGAACGAATTACTATACTTCATACAGATGAAAAAATCGAATCGACAGATGAACCAGTAAGAGCGGTTCGTCGAAAAAAACAAGCTTCAATGGTACTCGCAGCGCAGCAAGTGAAAGACGGCGTTGCGGATGCTTGTATATCAGCTGGTAGTACAGGAGCTTTAATGGCGGCTGGATTGTTTATTGTAGGTCGTATGGAAGGAATTGAGCGACCGGCTTTATCCCCTACAATGCCAACTGTTGATGGAGAAGGTTTTGTTATGTTAGATGTTGGAGCGAACGTTGATGCAAAACCAATTCATTTATATCAATATGCAGTAATGGGATCTGTATACGCTGAGAAAGTAAGAGGAATTAAAAATCCTCGCGTTGGACTTTTAAATGTTGGAACAGAGGATGGTAAAGGAAACGAGCTTTCAAAACAAGTCTTTGCAATGCTTAAGGATGCCCCAATTCATTTCGTTGGGAACGTTGAATCAAGAGATTTATTGCAAGGTGTAGCAGATGTTGTTGTATGTGATGGTTTTACAGGGAATGTAGCGCTGAAATCATTAGAAGGAACAGCACTTGCATTATTCTCTATGTTAAAAGAGCAGTTAATGAGTTCGTTTACGAGCAAATTAGCAGCAGCGGTATTAAAGCCAAAACTTATGGTATTAAAAGATAAAATGGACTATTCGGAGTATGGGGGAGCGGCATTATTTGGATTGAAAGCTCCTGTCATTAAGGCTCACGGTTCTTCTAATGACCAATCAATATTTAGTGCGATTCGTCAAACGAGAGAAATGGTAGCGAAAGAAGTTATTCCTACTATTTCAAGCGTAATGGAGAAAGAGCCACTCCAATAAGAGGAGGATTTGAAATGGGAAAACTAGCATTTCTTTTTCCGGGCCAAGGTTCACAGGCAGTTGGAATGGGTAAACAGTTAGCAGAGAATAATAAAGAGGTTGCAAATGTGTTTGCAAAAGCAGATGAGGTGTTGCAAGATTCACTTTCAGAAGTGATTTTTGAAGGGCCGCAGGAAAAGCTTACGTTAACGACAAATGCGCAGCCTGCTTTATTAACAACGAGTTTTGCTCTTTTGACAGCTTTAAAAGAGTATGATATTACACCAGACTTTGTTGCAGGGCATAGTTTAGGTGAATATAGCGCTCTTGTAGCAGCGGGTGCATTAACTTTTGAAGACGCTGTATATGCTGTAAGGAAACGTGGGGAATATATGGAAGAAGCTGTTCCTGGCGGAGAAGGAGCAATGGCGGCTATTTTAGGTGCTGATCCACATATGCTGAAACAAGTTACAGAAGAAGTAACAAGTGAAGGATATGCAGTACAAATTGCTAATATGAATAGTGTGAAGCAAATTGTGATTTCTGGAACAAAGCAAGGAGTAGAGATTGCCTCTCAAAGAGCGAAAGAAAATGGTGCAAAGAGAGCAATTCCGCTTAAGGTAAGTGGACCGTTCCACTCTTCGCTTATGAAGCCAGCAGCGGAGAAATTCCAAAGTGTCCTAAATGAAATTACAATTCAAGATACGAATATTCCTGTTATCGCAAATGTAACAGCAGACGTTATTACAAGTGGTGCAGATATTCAAGAAAAGCTAATCGAACAGCTCTATTCGCCTGTCTTATGGTACCCATCCATTGAATACATGGTGAGCCAAGGGGTAGATACATTTATTGAGATTGGACCTGGGAAAGTACTTGCTGGACTTATGAAGTCGATTGATTCATCAGTGAAAGCATATGCGATATACGATGAAGAGACGTTAAAAGATACCATTTCAAATTTGAGAGGAGAAAACTGATGTTAAAAGGGAAAGTAGCATTAGTAACTGGCGCTTCACGTGGGATTGGTCGTGCGATTGCGATTGATTTAGCGAAACAAGGGGCAAGTGTTGTAGTAAATTATGCTGGTAATGAGCAAAAGGCAAATGAAGTAGTTGATGAAATAAAGAAATTAGGCTCGGATGCAATTGCAGTAAGAGCAGATGTTGCAAATGCTGAAGACGTTACAAATATGGTGAAACAAACTGTAGATGCATTTGGACAAGTTGATATTCTTGTGAATAATGCAGGTGTAACAAAAGATAATTTATTAATGCGTATGAAAGAAGAAGAATGGGATACAGTTATTAATACAAACTTAAAAGGTGTATTCTTATGTACGAAGGCAGTATCTCGATATATGATGCGTCAACGTCATGGACGTATTATTAATATCGCTTCTGTTGTGGGAGTAACAGGTAATCCAGGACAAGCAAACTATGTTGCTGCTAAAGCGGGTGTAATTGGATTAACAAAAACATCAGCAAAAGAGTTAGCAAGCCGTAACATTACTGTAAATGCAATTGCCCCTGGGTTTATTGCGACAGATATGACTGACGTATTAGATGAAAATATAAAAGCTGAAATGTTAAAATTAATTCCTGCAGCACAGTTTGGTGAAGCGCAAGATATCGCAAATGCTGTAACGTTTTTTGCTTCTGATCAAAGCAAATATGTTACAGGTCAAACGTTAAATGTTGATGGCGGTATGGTAATGTAATAAAAGAATCGATTTCAACTAGTTTTTTTGGACAATATTTAATATAATATTTGAGGGGAGGTGAATGGAATGGCAGATGTTTTAGAGCGTGTAACAAAAATCATCGTTGATCGTTTAGGAGTAGAAGAAACTGAAGTAGTACCAGCTGCAAGCTTCAAGGAAGATTTAGGAGCAGACTCCCTAGATGTAGTAGAACTTGTAATGCAATTAGAAGACGAATTCGAAATGGAAATTTCTGATGAAGATGCTGAAAAGATTGCTACTGTTGGCGATGCTGTGACTTACATAGAGAGTCATCTATAATGCTTGAGCGAAGTCCCGTTTTTTAGCGGGGCTTCTCGGCTTATATCTGGAGGGACCTATGCCGTACCGAAAATATAGAGAAAAAAAATACGAAACAAAATATCGTGAAGCATTTAAAGTATTTCAAGAAAAGATAGGTATTACGTTTACAGATGAAAAATTATTGATTCAAGCATTTACGCATTCATCGTATGTGAATGAGCATCGAAAAAAACCACATGAAGATAATGAGCGTCTCGAATTTCTTGGAGATGCAGTATTGGAACTTACTGTATCACAGTATCTGTTTCAAAAATATCCGACAATGAGCGAAGGAGAGTTAACAAAACTACGTGCAGCTATTGTATGTGAACCATCTCTTGTTCGTTTTGCAAACGAGTTGTCATTTGGTAACCTTGTTTTATTAGGAAAAGGTGAGGAAATGACAGGTGGACGTGAACGACCAGCTTTATTAGCGGATGTCTTTGAAGCGTTTATTGGTGCCCTTTATCTTGATCAAGGGCTAGAGACAGTATGGGAATTCTTAAAAGAAATTGTATACCCTAAAATTAATGAAGGTGCTTTTTCTCATGTGATGGATTATAAGAGTCAATTACAAGAATTGATTCAGCGTGATGGTAGTGGCAATATTGAGTATCAAATTTTGCAAGAAAAAGGCCCAGCTCACAATCGAGAATTTGTGTCACGTGTTACGTTAAATAACGTGGCTTTAGGTCTTGGTAGTGGCAAGTCGAAAAAAGAAGCAGAGCAACAAGCTGCTGCAGAAGCGTTGAAAAAGTTAAAAGAACAACTATAAGGAATCCCCCTTTGAATGAGGGGGATTCCTTGTGCATAGAATGAAACTTTCCTTTCGCTTGTAAATGAAAGGAAAGGAAATCCGTATAATAGCTTGTTTTTGTATAAACAAGCTATTATAGCAACGGAGAATAGGAGGAAGGCCTTTCGTGTTTTTAAAAAGATTAGAAATAGCGGGATTTAAGTCTTTTGCTGAGCGTGTATCTGTTGACTTTGTCCCAGGTGTAACGTCTGTAGTAGGACCTAATGGAAGCGGGAAAAGTAATATTACTGATGCCATTCGCTGGGTACTGGGTGAACAATCTGCAAAATCATTACGTGGTGCAAAGATGGAAGATATTATTTTTGCAGGCAGTGATACGAGAAGAGCAGTTAATGTTGCTGAAGTAACAATAACTTTAAATAATGAAGATCAACGTTTACCGATTGAATATAATGAGGTGTGTGTAACGCGTCGTGTATCTCGTTCTGGTGATAGTGATTTTTATATTAATAAACAATCATGTAGATTGAAAGATATTATTGATTTATTTATGGACTCTGGTATGGGAAGAGAAGCTTTTTCGATTATTAGCCAAGGGAAAGTTGAAGAGATTTTAAGTAGTAAATCAGAAGAACGTCGTGGTGTATTTGAAGAAGCTGCGGGAGTGCTGAAATACAAACTTCGTAAAAAGAAAGCTGAAGGAAAATTAGCAGACACACAAGAAAACTTAAATCGTGTACAAGATATCATTCACGAATTAAGTAGTCAAGTAGAACCTTTGGAAAGACAAGCTTCTATTGCGAAAGATTATCTCGAGAAAAAAGAAGAATTAGAAAAAGTAGAAGCGGCGCTTATTGTACATGAAATTGAAGAATTACATGAGAAATGGGAAGCGCTTCGAAATCAGTTTGGGCATAATAAAAACGAAGAAGCAAAAATGTCAACGCATTTACAAAAAGGTGAAGAAGAGCTAGAGGAATTACGAGGACAATTACAAGCAGTAGATGAGTCTGTAGATTCCTTACAAGAAGTACTTCTTCTCTCTAGTAAAGAGCTAGAAAAGTTAGAAGGACAGCGTGAGTTATTAAAAGAGAGAAAACAAAATGCAACGACGCATTGTGCACAACTCGAACAGTTAATTGTTGAATTAACAGAGAAAGCTACAAGTTATGATGGCGAAATTGAATCAGGTACAGAAGTGTTGATGCAATTTGTAAATCAAGTAAAAGAGTTGGAGACAAAATTGCATGATAATGAGCAATTGCTTGCAACTTTTGCTGACAATTTAGAGGAACAAATTGAGAATTTAAAAGGTGACTATATTGAACTTTTAAATCAACAAGCTAGTCATCGCAATGAGTTATCTATGATTGAAGAACAATCTAAACAACAAAGCTCTAAAAATGAACGCCTTGATGAAGAAAATGCGAAATATGTAGAAATTCGTATGGAAATTACAGCGAAAAAGACGAAGCTTGTGGAAAGTTATGAACAAGTGAAAGAAAAAGTAGCTGGTATCCTTTCGAATATACAAAAGACCGAAGTGGCACTTGGGAAATGCAAGACGCAGTATAGCGAAAATGAAACAAAACTGTATCAAGCGTATCAATTTGTACAACAGGCACGTTCTCGAAAAGAAATGCTAGAAGAGATGCAAGAAGATTACTCTGGTTTCTATCAAGGAGTACGTGAAGTATTAAAAGCTAGAGAAAATAGTTTGCAAGGTATTGAGGGTGCTGTTGCAGAACTGCTAACGGTGCCGAAAGAATATGAAATTGCAATGGAAATTGCTCTAGGTGCAGCGATGCAGCATATTGTCGTACAAAAAGAAGAACATGCTCGTAATGCAATTGCGTTTTTAAAACAAAATAAACATGGACGAGCAACGTTTTTACCGCAAGCTGTAATTAAAAGTAGATCGTTATCATTTGAACAATTACGTATTGTAAATCAACATCCATCGTTTGTAGGTGTGGCGGCAGAACTTGTACAATATAACAATAAATATGAAAATGTAGTTTCGAATTTATTAGGTACTGTTATTGTCGCGAAAGATTTACGCGGGGCGAATGAGTTGGCGAAACAACTGCAATACCGTTATCGCATTGTAACAATCGAAGGTGATGTAGTGAACCCTGGCGGTTCTATGACAGGTGGAGCGGTAAAACAGGCGAAATCTTCTTTATTAGGACGTCAACGTGAACTAGAAGAGTGGACGAACAAGTTAACTGATATGGAAGAAAAAACAACGAAGTTGGAAAACTTTGTTAAAGCAGTAAAGCAAGAGATTCAAGAAAAAGAAGTGCAAATACGTGAACTAAGGCAAAGTGTAGAAACAGAGCGTGTAGATGAACAGAAATTAAGAGAAGAAATTAATCGCTTAGAATTAGAGGAACATCGTATTAATGATCGATTATCTATTTACGATTTAGAGATTGAAGGATTCTTACAAGATCAAGTGAAGATACAAGGGCGTAAAGAAGAGCTAGAAAAGATTTTAGCAAATCTTCAAGCGGAGATTACGGAATTAGATAATAAAATTGTCGCTTTAACAAAACAAAAAAGTGAGCAACATTCTTCGAAAGAAAAAGTTCAAAAAGAAATGACTGAGTTAAAAGTGTTGGCAGCTGAAAAGCAACAACGCTTATCTAATCAAAAAGAAAAAGTTGAACGATTGACGAAGGAAAAAGAAGAAACGGATGCAACGCTTGTCAAAACGAAAGAGGATTTAGCATTCTTAAAACAAGAAATGACATCGAATTCAAGTGGTGAAGAACAAATTACAAATATGATTGAGAAGAAAGCATATGATCGTAATCAAACTTCAGAGTTAATCCGCTCTCGTCGTGAACAACGAGTATCGTTACAAGAGAGAGTAGAACATTTAGAGCGTAATCTGAAAGAAACAACAGGTAAACATAAATACATTCTTGAGATGTTGAAAGATCAAGAAGTAAAAATAAACCGACTTGATGTAGAGTTGGAAAATAGATTACAACATTTACGTGAAACATATACGATTTCATTTGAAGCAGCAAAACTGAAGTATACAATGATGATGCCTGCCGAGGATGCGCGTAAAAAGGTGAAACTAATTAAACTATCCATTGAAGAGCTAGGCACAGTGAATTTAGGAGCAATTGATGAGTATGAGCGTGTAGCAGAGCGTCATACATTCTTACTAGAGCAAAAGGATGATCTAGAAGAAGCGAAAACGACATTGCACCAACTTATTACCGAAATGGATGAAGAAATGAAAAAACGCTTCTCTACTACGTTTGAAGGAATTCGAATGGAGTTTCAATCGGTATTCTCTGAATTATTTGGAGGCGGTAGAGCGGATTTAGTCATGACGAATCCAGAGGACTTATTAAATACGGGTATTGATATTGTAGCGCAACCGCCAGGGAAGAAACTGCAAAACTTAGGTTTACTTTCAGGTGGAGAGCGTGCTTTAACAGCGATTGCGCTGTTATTTGGTATTTTAAAAGTGCGCCCAGTCCCATTCTGTGTACTAGATGAGGTAGAGGCAGCTCTTGATGAGGCGAATGTTGCCCGCTTTGCGCAGTATTTAAAGAAATTTAGTGATGAGACACAGTTTATTGTAATTACACATAGAAAAGGTACAATGGAAGAGTCTGACGTATTGTACGGTGTAACAATGCAAGAGTCAGGGGTATCTAAACTTGTTTCTGTTCGTTTAGATGATGGAGAAGAACTAGTTGCAAGTAAATAGGAAGGATGGGACAGTATGAGCTTTTTTAAAAAATTAAAAGAAAAAATTTCTAAACAAACAGATACGGTAACAGAGAAATTTAAAAACGGGTTAGAAAAAACGAGAAATTCGTTTGCAGATAAAGTAAATGATTTAGTTTATCGTTATCGTAAAGTAGATGAAGATTTCTTTGAGGAATTAGAAGAAATTTTAATTGGTGCAGATGTCGGCGTTTCGACGGTAATGGAATTAATTGATCAATTGAAAGAAGAAGTCCAACGTCGTAATATCCAAGATCCAAGAGAAGTACAGGCTGTTATTTCAGAAAAATTAGTAGGGATTTACAAAGGTGACAGCGAGTTTAGCAACGAAATTAATATGCAAGAGGATCAATTAACAGTTGTTTTATTTGTCGGTGTTAACGGAGTAGGGAAAACGACGACAATTGGTAAACTAGCACATAAATTCAAATCAGAAGGTAAGTCTGTCCTATTGGCGGCAGGAGACACATTCCGTGCTGGAGCGATTGAACAATTAGAAGTATGGGGCGATCGCGTTGGTGTAGAAGTGATTAAACAAGGATCAGGATCTGATCCAGCGGCGGTTATGTATGACGCTGTACAAGCTGCGAAAGCACGTAAAGTAGATGTATTACTATGTGATACAGCAGGACGTTTGCAAAATAAAGTGAACTTAATGAAAGAGTTAGAGAAAGTGAAGCGTGTAATTGAGCGCGAAGTACCAGGAGCTCCTCATGAAGTATTACTTGTTATTGATGCAACAACAGGACAAAACGGTCTAAGTCAAGCAAAAACATTCCGCGAAGCAACGAATGTTACTGGTATTGTTTTAACGAAGTTAGATGGTACTGCTAAAGGTGGTATTGTATTAGCGATTCGAAATGAAATGGATGTACCGGTGAAATTCGTTGGATTAGGGGAGCAAATGGATGATCTGCAACAGTTTGATCCAGAACAGTATGTGTATGGTTTATTTGCGAACTTAGTAGAAACAGAAGAAGTATAAGTGAAAGAAGCGGTATTTTCCGCTTCTTTTTCTATAAAAATATGTGATGTTAAGAAAAAAACTTGACACTCTTTTGTACTCCATGTAAACTAATTCATGTAAAGGGAAATCACTTAACAAAGGATGATCCAACATGCTCGAAAAAACAACGAGAATGAACTATTTATTTGATTTTTATCAATCGTTGTTAACGCAAAAACAAAGAAGTTATATGTCGCTTTATTATCTAGATGATTTATCTCTTGGTGAAATTGCGGAAGAATTTGATGTAAGTCGCCAAGCCGTGTATGATAACATTAAACGGACTGAAGCGATGCTTGAAGAATATGAAGATAAATTAGTATTACTTCAAAAGTTTCAAGAGCGACAGCGACTTGTTGCAAAGCTAAAACAGCTAATCAGCGAAGAAGAGCATGTGAATGAAGAAATGAAACAAGTTGTTGAAGCTATCGAAAAATTAGATTAGGAGGGCGGCAATATGGCATTTGAAGGATTAGCCGACCGACTTCAACAGACAATGCAAAAAATCCGCGGCAAAGGAAAAGTTTCTGAAGCCGATGTGAAAGAAATGATGAGAGAAGTTCGTCTAGCTCTTTTAGAAGCGGACGTTAACTTTAAAGTAGTAAAAGATTTTGTAAAGCGTGTGTCTGAACGTGCTGTCGGACAAGATGTAATGAAAAGTTTGACACCTGGACAACAAGTAATTAAAGTTGTACAGGAAGAACTTACAGAACTTATGGGCGGAGAGCAAAGCAAAATTGCTGTTGCTAATAAGCCACCGACTGTTATTATGATGGTTGGTCTGCAAGGTGCAGGTAAAACAACGACGACAGGTAAGCTTGCGAATTTGCTTCGTAAAAAGCATAATCGTAAACCGATGCTTGTTGCAGCGGATATTTACCGTCCAGCAGCGATTAAACAGCTTGAAACATTAGGGAAGCAATTGGACATGCCTGTATTCTCTTTAGGAGATCAAGTAAGTCCTGTTGAAATTGCGAAACAAGCGATTGCAAAAGCAAAAGAAGATCATCACGATTATGTTTTAATCGATACAGCAGGTCGCCTGCATATTGATGAAGAACTAATGGATGAATTAGCGAAAGTGAAAGAAGTTGCGAAACCGGATGAAATTTTCCTTGTTGTCGATGCGATGACGGGGCAAGACGCGGTAAATGTTGCGCAAAGTTTCCATGAACAGTTAGGTTTAACAGGTGTTGTGTTAACGAAATTAGATGGTGATACGCGCGGTGGTGCTGCATTATCTATTAAGGCTGTAACAAATACACCGATTAAATTTGCTGGTATGGGTGAAAAACTAGATGCAATTGAAGCGTTTCATCCAGAGCGTATGGCATCCCGTATTTTAGGGATGGGAGACGTCTTAACATTAATTGAAAAAGCACAAGCTACAGTTGATGAAGAGAAAGCAAAAGAACTTGAGCAAAAAATGCGTACGCTTTCGTTTACGCTTGACGATTTCCTAGAACAACTTGGACAAGTGCGTCAACTTGGACCGCTTGATGAATTGTTAGGAATGCTTCCTGGTGCAAATAAAATTAAAGGGCTAAAAAATGCGCAAGTTGATGAAAAACAAATTGGGCATATTGAGGCAATTATTCGTTCTATGACTAAATTAGAGCGAGAACAACCGGAAATAATCAATGCTAGTCGCAAAAAACGCATTGCCAAAGGTAGCGGTACAACGGTACAAGAAATCAATCGTTTAATCAAGCAATTTGATGATATGAAAAAGATGATGAAAACGATGACTGGAATGCAAAAAGGTAAGAAAAAAGGACTAGGTGGATTGAAGTTTCCATTCATGTAAGGAAAAAAGATGGCTCTGTTAAGAAAAAATACTTTACAAAGCAATAGTCTTTTTGCTAATATAATTATCTGTGTGAAATAAATTCGGAGGTGCTTTATAAATGGCAGTTAAAATTCGTTTAAAACGTATGGGAGCTAAAAAAACTCCTTTCTATCGTGTAGTTGTTGCAGATTCTCGTTCTCCTCGTGACGGACGTTTCATTGAGGAAATCGGTACTTACAATCCGGTTGCTCAACCAGCTGAAGTTAAGATCAACGAAGAAGCAGCATTAAAATGGTTAGGAAATGGTGCTAAACCATCTGATACAGTTCGTAACTTATTCTCTAACCAAGGTATCATGGAGAAATTCCACTTATCTAAACAAGGTAAGTAATTGAGGCAATGACTATGAAGAAGTTAGTCGAGACGATTGTCAAGCCTCTTGTCGATCATCCTGAAGATGTAAAAGTTACACAGGAACTTTACAACGGAGAGATAAAGTATCGATTAACTGTACATCCTGAGGATGTTGGAAAAGTCATTGGAAAGCAAGGGAAAGTTGCGAAAGCAATTCGAATGCTCTTGTATTCAGTGGGACATCATAATGATGAAAAAGTAACACTGGAAATTCAATAAACGTAAAAAGGGCGAGGAGTTATTTCCTCTCCCTTTTTTAACATTTAAAGAGAAGTTGCATGTTCCATATGTGAAATGGAGATGCTTAATTTATATAGAAACCAGGGGTGACATACTGTTTATGACAAAATGGTTTAATGTAGGGAAAATTGTAAATACTCATGGCGTAAGAGGAGAAATTCGTGTTATTTCTCGTACTGATTTTCCAGAAGAGCGATATAAAGTAGGAAACACTTTATACATATCGAATGAGAAAAGTACAGACTACCTTCCGGTGAAAGTAACTTCTCATCGTCAACATAAGACATTTGATTTATTAACATTTGAAGGATACAACAATGTTGATGAAGCAGAGAAATTTAAAGGTTCTTTAATAAAAGTACCAGAAGAGCAGTTAGGCGAACTAGCTGAAGGCGAATACTATTACCATGAAATTATTGGTTGTAGCGTTGTAACGGAAGAAGGAGAAGCGTTAGGAACAATAAAAGAAATTTTATCTCCTGGTGCAAATGATGTTTGGGTAATTAAACGTCCAAAAGGTCAAGATCTGTTAATTCCTTATATTGATGATGTTGTACTTCAAGTTAACATTGAGAATAAATTAGTAACCATTCATGTAATGGAAGGGCTGCTATAATGAAAATTGACATTTTAACATTGTTTCCAGATATGTTTACGGGTGTGTTTGGATCTTCAATTTTAAAGAAAGCACAAGAAAAAGAAGCAGTAGAGCTTCGTGTTGTCAATTTCCGTGATTATACAACAAGTAAGCATAATAGCGTAGATGATTATCCATATGGTGGTGGCGCTGGGATGGTATTAACCCCTCAGCCTATCTTTGATGCAGTGGAAGAGTTAACGAAGGAAACAGCCCGTAAACCGAGAGTTGTCTTAATGTGTCCACAAGGAGAACGTTTTACGCAGAAGAAGGCAGAAGAGCTTGCTGAAGAAGAGCATGTTATTTTTGTATGTGGTCATTATGAAGGGTACGATGAACGAATTCGTGAGCATCTCGTAACTGATGAAATTTCTATTGGTGACTACGTATTAACGGGCGGAGAGTTAGCCTCTATGGTTATTACTGATAGTGTCGTACGTCTCCTGCCAGGAGTACTAGGAAATCATGCTTCACAAGTCGAGGATTCGTTTAGTACAGGTTTATTAGAGCATCCTCATTATACACGTCCAGCTGATTTTCGTGGTATGAAGGTACCGGATGTACTAATGTCAGGAAATCATAAAAATATTGATGAATGGCGACACAAAGAATCACTACGTCGTACGTACACGCGTAGACCGGATTTACTGGAAGAACGAGAATTGTCTAAGCAAGAAGAGAAATGGCTAGAACAGATTAAAGAAGACAAGTAAGGGCTTGATATATTTTCTATTGCAACAGTCCTAGCAATATGCTATTATAACACTTGTGCTACTGAAATCAGTGGCCGTATTAACGATGTTCCGCTGTAATTTATTAAGACTTTATAAGAGCATCTGTTTAAAGGAGAGAATTTAATATGCAACAATTAATCGCAGAAATTACAAAAGGCCAATTAAAAACTGACCTTCCTTCATTCCGTCCTGGAGACACTTTACGTGTACACGTAAAAGTAGTTGAGGGAACTCGTGAAAGAATTCAGCTTTTCGAAGGTGTTGTAATTAAACGTCGTGGTGGCGGAATCAGTGAAACATTCACAGTTCGTAAGATTTCTTACGGTGTAGGTGTTGAGCGTACATTCCCAGTTCACACGCCAAGAATCGCGAAAATCGAAGTACTTCGCCGTGGTAAAGTACGTCGTGCTAAGTTATACTACTTACGTAACCTTCGCGGTAAAAAAGCACGAATTAAAGAAATTCGATAAGACATGTATGGGAGCTTGTAAATACACAAGCTCCCTTTTTCCAATCTATATAAAATTTTGATATAATACGAGCAGCTTACATAATCGTGGAGGGGAAATGCATGAAGAAAGAAAAGAGTTCACTTTGGGAATGGATCAAAGCAATTTTGATTGCTGTTGTATTAGCGGGTGTTATTAGACAGTTTTTCTTTGCGCCAATTCTCGTAGATGGAGTATCGATGGCATCTACTTTACATGATCGCGATCGAATGATTGTCAATAAAATTGGTTATCACATAGGAGATCCGAAACGATTTGATATTATCGTATTCCGAGCAACGGAAGATAAAGATTATATTAAGCGTATTATCGGCCTACCAGGCGATGAAATAGAGTACCGTAATGATAAGCTATATGTTAACGGAAAGGCTTATGAGGAGCCGTATTTAGACAAGCAGAAAAAACAAATTGCTGACGGACCGCTTACATATGATTTTACTCTTGAAGAAATGACAGGGAAGAAAACTGTTCCAGAAGGTCAATTATTTGTTTTAGGCGATAATCGTCGTTTTAGTAAAGATAGCCGTTCGATTGGTACCATTTCAATGGACCAAGTGATTGGAAAAGCAAATATACTATATTGGCCGTTAAAAGATGCTCGTATTGTGAAATAAAAGAAAAAGAAGGTGGCAACATGGTAATTCAGTGGTTCCCGGGACATATGGCAAAGGCTAGACGCCAAGTAACAGAAAAATTAAAGTTAATTGATGTTGTAATTGAGCTTGTAGATGCTCGATTACCTTTATCTTCTCGAAATCCAATGATCGATGAGATTATTACACATAAACCGAGGCTTGTTGTTTTAAATAAAGCGGATATGGCAGATGATCGTTTAACAAAGCAATGGATCGCATATTTTAAAGAAAAAGGCCATATGGCAATTTCAATTAACGCACAAGCTGGCCAAGGTATGAAGGAAATTGCAGCCGCTTGTAAAGTGTTGGTGAAAGAGAAATTTGATAAAATGGTTGCGAAAGGTATTAGACCGAGGGCGATTCGTGCATTAATTGTAGGTATACCGAATGTTGGTAAATCTACGTTAATTAATAAGTTGGCGAAGAAAAATATTGCTAAAACAGGAGATCGTCCTGGTGTGACAACAGCCCAACAATGGATTAAAGTTGGAAAAGAAATGGAACTGTTAGATACACCTGGTATTTTATGGCCTAAATTTGAAGATCAACTAGTGGGTCTTCGTTTAGCAACAACGGGCGCAATTAAAGATTCAATTTTAAATTTACAAGATGTTGCTGTTTACGCTTTACGTTTTATGGAGAAACATTATCCAGAACGTTTGAAAGAGCGATATAATTTAAATGAGATTCCAGAAGATATTGTGGAGTTATTTGATGCAATTGGAAAAAATAGAGGCTGTTTAATGGGCGGCGGAATGATTGATTATGATAAAACATCTGAGCTTGTCCTTCGTGAGCTTCGTGGTGGAAAACTTGGGAAAATGACGTTTGAAACACCAGAAGAGTTTGCAGAGCAGACAGAAGATGCAGAAAAAGTAGAAGAAGTATAAGACGTGCGTTTGTACGTCTTTTCTTTTTTGTATATAAAGGGAGTGGCATGAATGCAAAAAGTGACTATTCAAGAAGCGGAACGTTTACTGCAAGAAATTATGAGTGAAGAAGATGACCGCTTTCAAATATTAATGAAAGATGAGCGAAAAGGGGTACAAAAGCTTATTTTGAAGTGGCATAAACAAAAAGAGTTAGCGCAGAAAGAAAAAGAAAAGTTTTTCGAAATGTCCAAGTACGAGATTGCATTACGTGAAAAAGGGCTCACATATATTGCAGGTATAGATGAAGTAGGGCGTGGGCCGCTAGCTGGGCCTGTCGTGACGGCGGCTGTTGTCCTTCCGGAAGATTGTTATATTCCAGGGTTAAATGACTCGAAAAAGCTGAGTGAGGCGAAGCGAGAGCGTTTTTATGATGAAATCAAAGCACAAGCAATTGCAATTGGAGTTGGAATTGTATCACCACAAGTTATTGATGAAATAAATATTTATCAAGCGACGAAACAAGCAATGTTAGATGCTGTTGCGAATTTATCTTGTGCACCAGAATATTTATTAATTGATGCGATGAAACTTCCTACACCAATTCCACAAACATCCATTATTAAAGGTGATGCGAAAAGTATTTCTATTTCAGCTGCATCCATTGTTGCGAAAGTAACGAGAGATCGTATGATGAAAGAGCTTGGAGAAAAGTATCCTGCATATGGATTTGAACAACATATGGGATATGGAACAAAACAACATTTAGAAGCGATTGAAGCGCATGGAGTATTAGAAGAACATCGGAAATCGTTTGCGCCAATTAAAGATATGATTCAAAAATAAGCTGTGTTTTCATAGCTTATTTTTTATTTTGACATATAAACATTACTATTTTCCAAAAAGAATAAAGCGATTTCAGTTTTCTGACACTTTATTGTAGACAGCGTGCCAATCATCTTATACAATGGCAATGTAATGTTTTTTAAACATTAAAAAACTTTTCGAGTAAAACAGGAAAACAGGGGAGGATGGGACCATGAATATCCATGAGTACCAAGGTAAGGCAGTCCTTAGAAGCTATGGGGTTAGCGTTCCGAACGGGAAGGTTGCATTTACAGTAGAAGAAGCTGTAGAAGCAGCGAAAGAATTAGGAACGGATGTATGTGTAGTAAAAGCACAAATTCACGCTGGTGGACGCGGCAAAGCTGGCGGAGTAAAAGTTGCAAAAAATTTAGATGAAGTTCGTACATATGCAGAAAGCATTTTAGGAACTACACTTGTGACACATCAAACAGGTCCTGAAGGTAAGGAAGTAAAACGCTTACTTATCGAAGAAGGTTGCGATATTAAAAAAGAATATTATGTAGGTCTTGTTTTAGATCGTGCAACTTCTCAAGTTGTTTTAATGGCATCTGAAGAAGGTGGAACAGAAATTGAAGAAGTAGCAGAGCAAACACCTGAAAAGATCTTTAAAGAATATATTGATCCAGCAGTAGGCTTACAAGGCTTCCAAGCGCGCCGAATCGCATTTAACATCAATATTCCAAAAGAGCTTGTAGGACAAGCTGTGAAGTTTATGATGGGCTTATACCGTGCGTTTATTGAAAAAGATTGCTCTATCGCGGAGATTAACCCACTTGTTACAACAGGTGACGGTAAAGTTATGGCATTAGATGCGAAATTAAACTTTGATTCTAATGCTTTATATCGCCATAAAGACATTTTAGAACTTCGTGATCTTGATGAAGAAGATGCAAAAGAAATTGAAGCTTCTAAATATGACTTAAACTACATTCCTTTAGATGGAAATATCGGTTGTATGGTTAATGGTGCAGGTTTAGCGATGGCTACAATGGATATCATTAAACATTACCATGGCGATCCAGCTAACTTCTTAGATGTTGGTGGCGGTGCGACTGCTGAAAAAGTTACAGAAGCATTCAAAATTATCCTTTCTGACAAAAATGTAAAAGGTATTTTCGTTAACATTTTTGGTGGCATTATGAAGTGTGATGTTATCGCAGAAGGTGTTATTGAAGCAACGAAACAAGTAGGTCTTGAATTACCTTTAGTTGTACGTCTTGAAGGTACAAACGTAGAGTTAGGTAAGAAAATTTTAAATGAGTCTGGCTTAAATATTGTTGCAGCAGAATCTATGGCAGACGGTGCACAAAAAATTGTTTCACTAGTGGGCTAATAGAAAGCGGGGGAGAAAAATGAGCGTATTAGTTAATAAAGATACAAAAGTTATTGTTCAAGGTATTACAGGTTCTCAAGGGTTATTCCACACAAAACAAATGATTGAATACGGTACGAAAATTGTCGGTGGTGTAACGCCAGGTAAAGGTGGCACTGATATTGAAGGTGTACCAGTATTTGATACTGTAGAAGATGCAGTGAAAGCAACAGGCGCAAACGCTTCAGTTGTATACGTTCCACCCGCTTTTGCGGCTGATGCAATTATGGAAGCAGTTGATGCAGAAATTGACTTAGTAGTATGTATTACTGAAGGAATTCCTGTATTAGATATGGTAAATGTAAAGAGATATATGGCTGGTAAACATACACGTTTACTTGGACCAAACTGTCCAGGTGTTATCACGCCTGATGAATGTAAAATCGGTATTATGCCAGGATACATTCATAAAAAAGGTCATGTAGGTATCGTATCCCGCTCTGGTACATTAACGTATGAGGCTGTACATCAGTTAACACAAGAAGGTATTGGCCAATCTACTGCTGTAGGTATCGGCGGGGACCCAGTTAACGGTACAGACTTTATTGATGCGTTAAAAGCATTTAATGAAGATGAAGAAACACATGCTGTAATTATGATTGGTGAAATCGGTGGTACAGCGGAAGAAGAGGCAGCTGAATGGGTGAAAGCTAATATGACAAAACCTGTTGTAGGCTTCATTGGTGGCCAAACAGCGCCTGCTGGCAAACGTATGGGCCATGCTGGTGCAATCATTTCTGGTGGTAAAGGAACTGCTGCTGAAAAGATTAAAACGATGGAAGCTTGTGGTATTAAAGTAGCGGAAACTCCAGCGGTTATGGGTGAAACGCTAATCTCTGTCTTAAAAGAAAAAGGTCTATTTGAGACTTGTAAAAACTACTAATCTGTTGAAAGACACCTTCTTGCTTGAAGGTGTCTTTTTACACACTTCTTGTTTACATAATAAAAATTATGGGTAAGGAGAATTAGGATGAAAAGAGAACGATTATTACATCTTCATTATTTTTTAGCAGATCATTGGAAGGCGATGGAAAGACTACTATATGTCGATCCAGAATTGAAGGGAATATACACTTTTAATGCAAAACAAATGGAATACTACACTGGAATATCCTCGAAAAAATCTTCAGAATTAGTAAATTTTCTTCAAAGTTCAAATCTCTTGCAATATATATCTTATTTAGAGAAAAATCGAATCTTTTATATGACTATATGGGATGAAGATTATCCACAATTATTACGTGAAATACAGGATCCACCCTTTGTGTTATATGGAAAAGGAGAGAAGGATTTTCTCAATAGAGTGAATAAATTAGCGGTTATTGGAACGAGGGAACCGACTTTATATGGACATGAGAGTTTAAAATTTATTTTACACCCCTTATTAGAAAGGGAATGGCTTATTGTCAGTGGGTTTGCAAGAGGGATAGATACAATGTCTCATGAAATAACAGTAAGACAGCATTGCCCGACTATAGCAATACTAGGACATGGATTATCGTATATGTATCCAAAAGAGAATAGACATTTATATGGAACGTGGAATGAATATATATTGTTATTAACAGAGTATCCGCCGCACTATGCACCGAAAAAATGGTATTTTCCAAAAAGGAACCGGATTATTAGTGGTATAAGTAAGGGTGTTTTAGTTGTAGAAGCGAAATCAAGAAGTGGAACACTTATTACTGCGGACCTTGCTTTAGAGCAAAATAGAGAGGTATTTGCACTTCCTGGACCTATATTTATAGATAGTGCATCAGGAACGAATTATCTGATTCAACAAGGAGCAAAACTAGTAAGAAATGCAGAAGATATCTTGGAAGAGATTATAAATTAACCTTATATTTTTATGTTTTTATTAAACAATTATTGACAAATGGTAGATAGGCGCTGTATGGTATATTCATTCTTGATTGACAAAAACAAGAGAAATCAATAAGATTGATGAAGACTTGAATCCACCTCTTAAGGAGGCACTAGCATGTCAGATTACCTCGTAATCGTGGAGTCGCCTTCTAAGGCGAAGACCATTGAGAAATATTTAGGGAAAAAATACAAAGTTGTCGCGTCTATGGGACACGTTCGCGATTTACCTAAAAGTCAAATGGGGATAGAAGTAAAGAACAACTTCACCCCGAAGTATATTACCATTCGTGGTAAAGGTCCCGTCTTAAAAGACTTAAAATCAGCGGCAAAAAAAGCAAAGAAAGTCTATCTCGCGGCCGATCCAGACCGCGAAGGGGAAGCAATTGCTTGGCATTTAGCTAATACGTTAAATGTGGACGTTGAATCAGATTGCCGAGTTGTGTTTAATGAGATTACAAAAGATGCAATCAAAGAGTCATTTAAACATCCTCGTGCGATTAATATGGATTTAGTAGATGCACAACAAGCAAGGCGTATACTAGATCGTCTTGTTGGTTACAATATTAGTCCTTTATTATGGAAGAAAGTAAAAAAAGGATTAAGTGCAGGACGCGTACAATCTGTAGCAGTTCGTTTAATTATTGAACGTGAAAGAGAAATTCAAAGCTTTGAGCCTGAAGAATTCTGGACAATTAAGACGGAATTTGTGAAAGGGAAAGACACATTTGAAGCAAGCTTTTACGGTGTAGATGGTGAAAAAGTTCAATTAACGAATGAAACGCAAGTGAATGAAATAATTGAACAGATGAAAGATAATGCGTTTTCAGTTGAAAATGTAACGCGAAAAGAGCGAAAACGTAATCCTGCATTACCGTTTACAACATCTTCCTTGCAACAAGAGGCAGCGCGTAAGTTAAACATGCGAGCAAAGAAAACAATGATGCTCGCGCAGCAATTGTATGAAGGGATAGATCTTGGAAAGCAAGGGACTGTAGGTCTTATTACGTATATGAGAACTGACTCAACACGTATCTCAGAAACAGCTCAAACAGAGGCGCGTACTTACATTACTGAGTCGTTTGGTGCGGAATACATAGGAACAGAAAAGAAGAAAGAAACGAAAAAGTCGAACGCGCAAGATGCGCATGAGGCAATTCGTCCTACTTCGGTAATGAGAAGGCCAGAGGAACTAAAGAGTTTCTTAAGTCGTGATCAACTTCGGTTGTATAAACTGATTTGGGAGCGATTTGTTGCAAGTCAAATGGCGTCTGCTATAATGGATACTGTGACAGCTAGACTCATTAATAACAATGTTCAGTTCCGTGCAAGTGGATCGGTTGTAAAGTTTCCAGGATTTATGAAAGTGTATGTAGAGTCGAAAGATGACGGGGCTGAAGAAAAGGATAAAATGTTGCCACCTTTAGAAGTAGGGGAAACGGTATTTTCCAAGGATTTAGAACCGAAGCAACACTTTACACAACCTCCGCCGCGCTATACAGAGGCTCGTCTAGTAAGAACACTTGAAGAGCTTGGAATTGGAAGACCGTCGACTTACGTACCGACACTTGAAACGATTCAAAAACGTGGATACGTAGGTTTGGATAATAAACGCTTCGTTCCAACTGAACTTGGTGAAATAGTAATTGAACTTATTTTAGAGTTTTTCCCAGAAATTATTAACATTGAATTTACTGCTAACATGGAGCAAAGTCTTGATGAAGTAGAAGAAGGAAATGCGAATTGGGTAAAAATTGTTGATGATTTCTACGTAGGCTTTGAACCGCGTTTAGAAAAAGCGGAAAAAGAAATGCGTGAAGTAGAAATTAAAGATGAACCAGCTGGGGAAGACTGTGAATTGTGTGAGCACCCAATGGTCTTTAAAATGGGTAAATACGGGAAATTTATGGCTTGTTCGAATTTCCCAGATTGTCGTAATACAAAACCGATTGTGAAAGAAATCGGTGTTACTTGTCCGAAGTGTGATAAAGGTCAAATTATTGAACGTCGTAGTAATAAAAAGAAACGTCTTTTCTATGGGTGCGGTACGTATCCAGAGTGTGACTTTGTATCTTGGGATAAACCAATTGGTCGTAAATGTCCGAAGTGCGAAGGTATGCTTGTAGAGAAGAAGTTGAAAAAAGGCGTGCAAGTACAATGTATTTCGTGTGATTATGAAGAAGAACAACAAATGTGAGCGTAACTGCTCACATTTTTTTCGGGAAGAAAAGGAAAGGTGATATATATGACAACACAAGTAGTAAACGTCATTGGCGCAGGTCTTGCAGGAAGTGAAGCAGCTTACCAAATTGCAAAACGAGGTGTCCAAGTAAAATTATATGAAATGAGACCAGTAAGGCAAACGCCGGCTCATCACACAGATAAATTTGCAGAGTTAGTATGCAGTAACTCGCTTCGCGCAAACACATTAACAAACGCTGTTGGTGTTATTAAAGAAGAAATGCGTTTAATGGACTCTGTTATTATTCGTGCAGCTGATGAGTGCTCTGTACCAGCAGGAGGGGCTTTAGCTGTAGATCGTCATGAATTTGCGGCAAAGGTAACAGAGTATGTGAAAAACCATCCGAACGTAACTGTGATGAATGAAGAAATTACTGAAATTCCAGAAGGACCTACTGTTATCGCGACAGGTCCACTTACGTCTCCTGATCTTGCTGCACAATTAAAAGAATTAACAGGTGAAGATTATTTTTATTTCTATGATGCTGCAGCACCGATTGTTGAGAAAGACAGCATTGATATGAATAAAGTATATTTAAAGTCTCGTTACGATAAAGGTGAAGCTGCATATTTAAACTGCCCAATGACGGAAGAGGAATTTGACCGTTTTTACGAGGCTTTAATTGCTGCTGAAACAGTACCTTTAAAAGAATTTGAAAAAGAAATTTTCTTTGAAGGTTGTATGCCGGTAGAAGTTATGGCAAGTAGAGGAAGACAGACGCTAGTATTTGGACCGATGAAACCTGTTGGATTAGAAGATCCGAAAACAGGAAAAACGCCATATGCTGTTGTTCAGTTACGTCAAGATGATGCAGCAGGAACGTTATACAATATCGTAGGTTTCCAAACGCATTTAAAGTGGGGACCACAAAAAGAAGTGTTACAGTTGATTCCAGGACTGGAAAACGCAGAGATTGTACGTTATGGTGTAATGCATCGTAATACTTTTATTAATTCACCTAACTTGCTTCGTCCAACATATCAATATAAACAACGTGATGATTTATTCTTCGCTGGTCAAATGACTGGAGTAGAGGGATATGTTGAATCAGCGGCGTCAGGATTACTAGCGGGTATTAACGCTGCTCGACTTGTGAAAGGTGAAGAACCGGTTGTATTACCGCCTGTAACTGCAATGGGAAGTATGGCGAATTATATTACTGCGACAAACGCGAAAAACTTCCAGCCAATGAATGCAAACTTCGGTTTGTTTGCACCGTTAGAGAAGAAAGTTAAGAGGAAAGCAGAACGAAATGAAGCATATGCAACACGCGCTTTAGAAACAATTCAAAATTTTGTAAATATTTAGTTAAATTTCTTGCAAAGGCTACTAAGTTGTGATACGATTTAGTAGCCTTTATTGAGGTGAATTATGTGAATGTGAAGAAATTGTTACAATTATTCGTTGGATATTTACAAATTGAAAGAAATTATTCAAAATATACAATTGCAAGTTATCAAAATGATTTAGAACATTTTGTGCAATTTATGGAGCGAGAAGGCATATCCTCTTTTTTAGATGTTACATACGCGGATGTTCGTTTGTACTTAACGACGTTGCACGATGAAAAGTTAGCCCGTAAATCTGTCGCAAGAAAAGTATCAAGCTTACGAAGTTTATATCGTTTTTTGATGCGTGAAGGTTATCGGAAAGATAATCCTTTTGCACTTGCGTCACTCCCCAAAAAAGAATTGTCAATCCCAAAGTTTTTATATGCTGAAGAATTAGAGGAATTATTTGAAGTTTCTGATACGGAAACGCCGCTAGGTCAAAGGAATCAAGCTTTATTAGAGTTGATGTATGCGACTGGGATCCGTGTGAGTGAATGTGTCAATTTACAACTTACCGATATTGACTTCGCGGTGGGAACAATTTTAGTAATGGGAAAAGGAAAAAAACAAAGGTATATTCCGTTCGGAAGCTATGCGCAAGATGCTTTAATTACTTATATAGAGAACGGGAGAAAACAGTTAGCTCACAAAACTGAAGAACACTCTCATATGGTATTTTTAAATGCGAAAGGCACGCCGCTAACAAGTCGAGGGGTACGCTATGTATTAAACGAACTCATTAAGAAGGCTTCACTGACAATGCGGATAAGTCCCCATATGTTAAGGCATACATTTGCTACACACATGTTAGATGAAGGGGCGGATTTACGTACTGTACAGGAACTACTCGGTCATGAGAATTTGTCGACGACACAAATTTATACGCATGTCTCTAAAGAAAGATTGCGTTCTGTCTACATGAAGCATCACCCGCGGGCATAAATTGCTTTTAAAGCTATAAAAACATATAAAGGAGTTTTTTCTATGGGAAATTTCCACGCTACAACGATATTTGCAGTTCATCATAATGGAGAATGTGCAATGGCTGGAGATGGTCAGGTGACAATGGGAAATGCAGTTGTAATGAAACATACAGCTCGTAAAGTCCGTAAACTTTTCCAAGGGAAAGTTTTAGCTGGCTTTGCAGGTTCCGTTGCTGACGCATTTACTCTTTTTGAAATGTTTGAAGGGAAATTAGAAGAGTACAATGGGAACTTGCAGCGTGCTGCAGTTGAAATGGCAAAACAATGGCGTGGCGACAAAATGTTACGTCAGCTAGAAGCGATGCTCATTGTCATGGATAAAACAACTATGCTTCTTGTTTCAGGTACAGGAGAAGTGATTGAACCGGATGATGGTATTTTAGCGATTGGATCTGGTGGGAATTATGCGCTTTCTGCAGGTCGTGCTTTAAAGCAATATGCAAGTGAACATTTAACAGCGAAGCAAATTGCGAAAGCGAGTTTAGACATTGCTGGCGATATTTGTGTTTATACAAACCACAATATAATTGTGGAAGAATTGTAGAATCGTAAGGGAGGCATTTTATATGCATTTACATTTTACTCCGCGTCAAATTGTGGAAAAATTAGATCAATACATTATCGGTCAAAAAGATGCGAAGAAAGCGGTTGCTGTAGCTTTAAGAAATCGATACCGTCGAAGTAAATTAGCTGAAAATCTACGTGATGAAATTGCACCTAAAAATATTTTAATGATTGGACCGACAGGTGTTGGTAAAACAGAGGTAGCACGACGAATGGCGAAACTCGTTGGAGCACCTTTTATTAAGGTTGAAGCTACGAAATTTACAGAAGTTGGATATGTAGGTAGAGATGTAGAATCGATGGTACGTGACCTTGTGGAAGCGTCGGTCCGTATCGTAAAAGAAGAAATGGTAGTGAAAGTTCAAGACAAAGCAGAAGAACAAGCGAACCAACGTCTTGTTGAAATTTTAGTGCCGAGTCCGGAGAAACAATCTGGATTTAAAAACCCATTAGAAATGCTATTTGGCGGTGCTCAAAATTCGAATCAAACATCTGATGCACAGGAAGATGTTGAAATCGAAAAGAAACGTCAAGATGTAGAAAGAAAGCTTGCTGCAGGACTTCTTGAAGATGAAATTGTATCGATTGAAGTGACTGAGCAACAGTCTTCCATGTTTGATATGTTACAAGGAACTGGCATGGAACAAATGGGAATGAATTTCCAAGATGCATTAGGAAGTTTTATGCCGAAAAAAACAAAAAAACGTAAACTTTCTGTGAAAGAAGCAAGAAAACTCTTGACAAATGAGGAAGCACAGCGCTTAATTGATATGGATGAAGTTACACAAGAGGCTGTTTATCGTGCTGAACAGCTCGGGATTATTTTTATCGATGAAATTGACAAAATTGCTGGTAAGCAGTCGAATAGCGTAGATGTATCACGTGAAGGTGTGCAACGTGACATTTTACCAATTGTAGAAGGATCGAATGTTGCGACAAAATACGGATCAGTAAAAACGGATTATATTTTATTCGTTGCAGCTGGAGCGTTTCATATGTCTAAACCGTCAGATTTAATTCCGGAACTGCAAGGGAGATTTCCGATTCGAGTAGAATTAACAAAATTATCGACAGATGATTTTGTTAAAATATTAATCGAGCCTGACAATGCGTTAATTAAACAATATATGGCTTTATTAGCGACTGAAGGTATAGAAATTGAATTTTCAGACGAAGCTATTCGTAGGATTGCTGAGATTGCTTATCAAGTTAATCAGGATACAGATAATATTGGAGCAAGAAGACTTCATACGATTATGGAGAAGCTCCTTGAAGATTTATCGTTTGAGGCATCTGAAATTACGTTAGAGAAAATAACGATAACACCTCAATACGTTGAGGAGAAATTAGCAACGATTGCTAAAAATAAAGATGTGAGCCAGTTTATTTTGTAATTGTGTCATCAGGTGACTCGCCCTAGTTTCCAAGTGATGAAAAAATATGTGAGTAACATGTAGGAGGAACTTTTGAAATGGAATTATTAGCAAAAACAAGAAAATTAAATGCGTTATTACAGAGCGCAGCAGGAAAGCCTGTAAACTTTAGAGAAATGTCTGACACAATGTGTGAAGTAATCGAAGCGAACGTATTCGTAGTAAGCCGTCGTGGTAAATTACTAGGTTATGCAATTCACCAACAAATTGAGAATGAGCGTATGAAACAAATGCTTGCAGAGCGTCAATTCCCGGAAGAATACACACAAAGCTTATTCAACATTACAGAAACATCTTCTAACTTAGATGTAAACAGTGCTTACACAGCATTCCCAGTAGAAAATAGAGAATTATTCGGTCAAGGTTTAACTACAATCGTACCAATCGTTGGTGGCGGTGAGCGTCTAGGTACATTAGTGTTAGCTCGTCTTGGTCAAGAGTTCTTAGATGATGATTTAATCCTTGCTGAATACAGTTCAACTGTAGTAGGTATGGAAATCTTACGTGAAAAAGCGGAAGAAATCGAAGAGGAAGCACGTAGTAAAGCTGTTGTTCAAATGGCGATCAGCTCATTATCTTACAGTGAGTTAGAAGCAATTGAGCATATCTTCGAAGAATTAAATGGAACAGAAGGTTTACTTGTTGCAAGTAAAATTGCTGATCGCGTAGGAATTACTCGTTCTGTAATCGTAAATGCACTACGTAAATTAGAAAGTGCTGGTGTTATTGAATCTCGCTCTTTAGGTATGAAAGGAACATACATTAAAGTGCTAAACGACAAGTTTCTACAGGAACTTGCTAAATTAAAAACAAACTAATTTATATAAAAACTCTCCTCGGTTGAGGAGAGTTTTTTGTTTTTTTAAGAGAATGATTTTGCTTACGTAAGGCGTCGTGACAACGTTCATTAGAAAACTATTAATTAACCTTCACCGCCTTGCTTAAAGGAAGTGAAGGTTGGGAATACTAGAATTCGAGCGTGAAAAAAAGAAAGTTTTACATTGTTCGCATTTTCGACTTGATTGTAATATTTCAGTATGATATAGTAAGCAGTGGTGTCAGTACAAAGTACACACGTTTACTGATTTAAGTGTTGGTGCTACGTTTGTAGTTTCGCTTAGAGATGAAGTAAACGGAGGATATCAAAAACCATTTAGGAGGAACTAAATTATGTCAGTAATTTCTATGAAGCAATTGCTTGAAGCTGGTGTTCATTTCGGACATCAAACTCGTCGTTGGAACCCAAAAATGAAGCGTTACATTTTCACAGAGCGTAACGGTATCTACATCATCGACTTACAAAAAACTGTGAAAAAAGTTGAGGAAGCTTACAGAACGATGCGTGACATCGCTGCTGAAGGTGGAGACATCTTATTCGTAGGTACTAAAAAACAAGCACAAGAAGCTATTAAAGAAGAAGCAACTCGTGCTGGTATGTACTTCGTTAACCAACGTTGGTTAGGTGGAACTTTAACAAACTTCCAAACAATCCAAAAGCGTATCAAGCGTCTTAAAGACATCGAAAGAATGCAAGAAGATGGTACTTTCGAAGTACTACCTAAGAAAGAAGTTGTTCAACTTAAAAAAGAGTTAGAGCGTCTTGAGAAATTCTTAGGCGGTATTAAAGATATGAAAGGTCTTCCAAGTGCATTATTCGTAGTAGACCCTCGTAAAGAGCGTATTGCAGTTGCTGAAGCGCGCAAATTACACATTCCAATCATCGGTATCGTTGATACAAACTGTGATCCAGACGAAATCGATCACGTTATCCCAGCAAACGATGATGCAATTCGTGCTGTAAAACTTCTTACATCTAAAATGGCAGACGCGATCCTTGAAGCAAAACAAGGTGAAGAAACTGTTACTGCGTAACAAATTTGGAAAGGTGATAAGGGGTTCGGCCTTTTATCACCTTTTTTAAGGTATAAACACCTTTTTAAAAAGGTATAAATACATATTTTAGGAGGATGAAAAATATGGCAATCACTGCACAAATGGTAAAAGAACTTCGTGAAAAAACAGGCGCAGGTATGATGGACTGCAAAAAAGCTTTAACTGAAACTAATGGCGACATGGAGAAAGCAATTGACTTCTTACGTGAAAAAGGTATTGCAAAAGCTGCTAAAAAAGCAGACCGCATCGCTGCTGAAGGTTTAACTTTCATCGAAACAAACGGTAACGAAGGTTTAATCTTAGAATTAAACTCTGAAACTGATTTCGTTGCGAAAAACGAAGGTTTCCAAGCGTTAATTAAAGAATTAGCTGCTCACTTATTAGCTAACAAACCAGCTAACATTGAAGAAGCTATGGCTCAAACAATCGAAGGCGGCAAAACAGTAGAAGAGCACATCAACGAAGCAATCGCTAAAATTGGTGAAAAACTTACACTTCGTCGTTTCGAAATCGTATCAAAAACTGATGCAGATGCATTCGGCGCTTACCTACACATGGGTGGACGTATTGGTGTATTAACAGTTCTTGAAGGTTCTACTGATGAAGCTGCTGCTAAAGATGTTGCAATGCACATCGCTGCAGTTAACCCTAAATACATCGACCGCGATGCTGTAACAGCTGAAGAAGTTGAGCATGAGCGTCAAGTATTAACACAACAAGCATTAAACGAAGGCAAGCCTGAAAAAATCGTTGCAAAAATGGTTGAAGGCCGTCTAGGCAAATTCTTCGAAGAAATTTGCTTACTTGACCAAGCATTCGTTAAAAACCCTGATATGAAAGTTCGTCAGTTCGTTGAGTCTAAAGGCGGAACATTAAAAGGATTCGTTCGCTACGCTGTTGGTGAAGGTATCGAAAAACGCGAAGACAACTTTGCTGAAGAAGTAATGAACCAAGTAAAAGGTAGCAACTAATAAAGATTAGGGAACACATTGTGTTCCCTTTTTTAAAATAAAGATGTAAGCAATTGGAGGTTCATTATGAGTAAACCGAAATATAATCGTGTCGTATTAAAGCTAAGCGGAGAAGCGTTAGCTGGCGAACAAGGATTTGGAATTAACCCATCTGTTATTAAATCAGTTGCGGAACAAGTGAAAGAAATTGCAGAACTTGATGTAGAAGTTGCTGTTGTTGTTGGTGGCGGAAACATTTGGCGTGGGAAAATCGGAAGTGAAATGGGAATGGATCGTGCTGGAGCAGATTACATGGGTATGTTAGCAACAGTTATGAACTCATTAGCTCTTCAAGATAGCCTAGAGAACATTGGAATTCAAACTCGTGTTCAAACTTCAATCGAGATGCGTCAAGTAGCAGAGCCTTACATTCGTCGTAAAGCAGTTCGTCATCTAGAGAAAAAACGTGTTGTGATCTTTGCAGCAGGTACAGGTAACCCATATTTCTCTACAGATACAACGGCAGCACTTCGTGCAGCGGAAATCGAAGCAGACGTTATCTTAATGGCGAAAAACAATGTAGATGGCGTATATAATGCAGATCCATCTCTTGACCCAACAGCTACGAAATACGAAACACTTACTTACTTAGATGTATTAAAAGAAGGTTTAGGTGTAATGGATTCAACAGCTTCTTCTTTATGTATGGACAATGATATTCCATTAATTGTATTCTCGGTTATGGAAAAAGGTAATATTAAACGTGCCGTTTTAGGCGAAAATATTGGAACAGTTGTAAGGGGGAAATAAATATGGGACAACAAGTATTGAAGTCTTCAAATGAAAAAATGGAAAAAGCAGTTGCTGCTTACTCTCGTGAATTAGCAACAGTTCGTGCAGGTCGTGCAAGCTCGTCTGTATTAGATAAGGTACAAGTTGATTACTATGGTGCACCAACACCTGTTGTGCAATTAGCGAACATTACAGTTCCAGAAGCACGTTTACTTGTAATTCAACCTTATGATAAAACTTCTATCGGTGATATTGAAAAAGCAATCTTAAAAGCAGATTTAGGCTTAAATCCTTCTAATGATGGAACTGTAATTCGTATTGCATTCCCTGCATTAACAGAAGAGCGTCGTCGTGATCTTGTAAAAGTTGTGAAAAAATATGCTGAAGAAGCAAAAGTTGCTGTTCGTAACGTACGTCGTGACGGTAACGATGATCTTAAGAAGCTTGAAAAAGCTGGCGATATTACAGAAGATGATTTAAGAGGATATACTGAAGATATCCAAAAAGAAACAGATAAATATATTGCAAAAGTTGACGAAATCGCAAAAAACAAAGAAAAAGAAATCATGGAAGTGTAATAGCGATACCTTCGCAAATATGACCCTCTTCTTAAGGGGGTCTTTTTACACTTTTAGGCATACGTCTGCTTGCTGGAGGGTATGAATGATGTTTAAAAACTTTCCTTTTTTTAAAAGTAAAAAGGTCGCATCGTTTGATCATCTCGTTGAAAAAGTGAAAAAAGGATACATCCCAGAACATATTGCTATCATTATGGATGGTAATGGAAGATGGGCAAAGAGGAGAGCGATGCCTCGTATTGCGGGACATCATGAAGGCATGCAAGTTGTAAAGAAAATCACAAAATTTGCAAGCAAACTTAATGTGAAAGTATTAACTCTTTATGCTTTTTCAACTGAGAACTGGAAAAGACCGAAAAAGGAAGTTGACTATTTAATGAGGCTTCCAGAAGAATTTCTAGGTACATTTTTACCAGAATTGATTGAAGAGAACGTTCAAGTTCGAGTAATAGGACAACAAGATCGTCTTCCTACGCATACACGCAGAGCGATGGAAAAGGCCATGGAAGATACGAAAGAGAATACGGGATTAATTCTTAATTTCGCGTTAAACTATGGAAGTCGAGATGAAATCGTTTCTGCTGTGCAACATATGGTGAAAGATAGTGAGGAAGGAAAAATTCGTGTTGAAGATGTAAGTGAAGAAATGCTTTCTTCCTATTTAATGACGAGTTCTTTACCTGACCCAGAGTTGTTAATCCGTACGAGCGGAGAGCTACGGATTAGTAATTTCATGTTATGGCAAATTGCATATTCGGAATTTTGGTTTACAGATGTGTATTGGCCAGATTTTACCGAGGAACATTTGCTAAATGCAATTACAGACTTTCAGCATAGAGGGCGCAGATTCGGAGGCGTGTAGAAAGAGAGGGTTTGGTAGTGAAACAGAGAATTATTACTGGAGTGGTTGCTGCCGCGCTATTCATTCCCATCGTAATTTACGGTGGCGTGCCTTTTACGGTTTTAGTGTATGCACTTGCTTCTATAGGTTTATATGAATTAATTCGTATGAATAAGCTTACGCTTATTTCAGTACCAACAGTTTTAGCTGCAGTATTATTATGGATTATTTTAATTCCAAGCAGTGCATCAGAACTGTTTACGCAGATTGGATTAGGTAAATTAGAAATCACATTTGTGATTGTTTTATTACTTTTATCATATACAGTCCTTTCTAAGAATACATTTACTTTTGACAATGCTTCATTTTTACTAATGGCAACAACATATGTTGGAATGGGATTCCTATATTTGAATGAAACGAGAATATTAGGAATTAAATATGTGTTTTGTGCATTATTTGTTATATGGGCTACTGATTCAGGCGCATATTTCGTAGGAAAGGCATTAGGAAAGAGGAAATTGTGGCCAGAAATTAGTCCAAATAAAACGATTGAAGGTTCATTAGGCGGCATCGTTTGTGGAATTGTTGTGGCACTCGTTTACAATATGTTCTTCCCAGTTGAGGCTAATGTAGGGATTTTAATTGTGTTGACAATTATCATTTCTATTTTTGGACAAATTGGTGATTTAGTACAGTCTGCATTTAAACGTCATTATGGCGTAAAGGATTCAGGTACAATTTTACCTGGACATGGTGGTATATTAGATCGAACAGATAGTTGGTTATTCGTTTTACCAATTCTCTACTTCTTATTACAATACAATTAATAAATGAACGAGGGGTTGGAGTCATGAAAAACATTAGTTTATTAGGTGCAAGCGGATCAATTGGTACACAAACTTTAGATGTATTACGCTCGCACCCAGACCAATTCCGTCTCGTTGCTTTTTCTGTAGGGAAAAATATTGACTACGCAGTAAAGGTAATTCAAGAATTTTCTCCGCAAATCGTCTCTGTGCAAAGAGAGGAAGATGTTTTAAAATTACAAGCTGTCTCTGGTAATACAAAAATTGTATATGGTAGTGAAGGGCTCTTAGAAGTAGCATTACATCCAGATGCGGAGATTGTAGTAAATGCTGTTGTAGGTAGCGTAGGGTTGTTACCAACACTTCGTGCAATTGAGGCGAAAAAAACAATTGGAATTGCAAACAAAGAAACGTTAGTAACTGCAGGGCATCTTGTAATGGAAGCGGCACGAAAACATAATGTTTCGTTACTTCCAGTAGATAGTGAACATTCAGCTATTTTTCAATGTTTGAATGGTGAAAATGAAAAAAGAATTTCTCGACTAATTATTACGGCTTCTGGTGGAAGTTTCCGTGATAAAACGAGAGATGAATTGCATCATGTGACCGTAGAAGATGCGCTTAGACATCCAAACTGGTCAATGGGTTCGAAAATTACAATTGATTCTGCTACAATGATGAATAAGGGACTAGAAGTAATTGAAGCACATTGGCTTTTTGGTATCCCTTATGAGCAAATCGATGTTGTTTTACATAAAGAAAGTATTATCCATTCTATGGTTGAATTTGAAGATCGTAGTGTAATGGCACAGCTTGGCTCACCTGATATGCGAGTACCAATTCAATACGCACTTACATATCCTGATCGATTACCTCTTTCAGACACAAAGCAGTTGAATTTATGGGAAATGGGTACATTGCATTTTGAGAAAATGAACCAAGAACGTTTCCGTTGCTTGCGTTTTGCGTATGAAGCTGGAAAAGCAGGTGGAAGTATGCCAGCTGTAATGAATGCAGCGAATGAAGTAGCTGTTGAAGCTTTTTTACAAAAGAGAATTGGTTTCTTAACAGTGGAAGACCTCATTGAAAAAGCAATGAACCATCACAATGTCATTGCACGTCCGAGCTTAGAGGAAATTCTGGAAATTGATGCAGCCACAAGACGGTTTGTGATGGAACAAATTTAGCAAAGGTGGTTATGGAATTGAATACAGCGATTGCCTTTATATTAATTTTCGGTGCACTCGTATTTTTCCATGAGCTAGGGCATCTATATTTCGCAAAAAGAGCAGGTATTTTATGCCGTGAGTTTGCGATTGGTTTTGGTCCGAAAATATTCTCATTTGAAAAGAATGAAACGGTGTATACGATTCGATTACTGCCTCTTGGTGGCTATGTAAGAATGGCTGGCGAGGATGCAGATACAGTTGAATTAAAGCCTGGGAAAAAGGTTGGCCTCGTATTAAATGAAAAAGACGAAGTTGCGAAATTAGTTTTTGATGGATATGAAAAGTATCCAAATGTTCGCGTTATTGAAGTGGAACAAGCTGATTTAGAGCATAATCTAACAATTTCGGGCTATGAAGAGTACGAGGAAGAGCTTCAAACATTCCGAGTGAATGAAAAGGCTCGTATTATTACTGCTGGTGAAGAAATTCAAATTGCTCCGTATAATAGGCAGTTTGGCTCTAAGAAATTGGGACAACGTGCTTTAACAATCTTTGCAGGTCCTGCAATGAATTTCATTTTAGCATTTGTTATTTTTGTGATTCTTGGATTTGTACAAGGTGTTCCTGTTGACAAGCCAATGGTCGGAAAAGTGATGGAGAATAGTGCAGCTGAGCAAGCTGGATTAAAAGAAAATGATGCAATTCAAGCGATCGATGGGAAAAACACCAGTACATGGAAAGATGTTGTTACCATTGTACGTGAAAACCCAAATAAAGAAATTACGTTACAAGTAAAGCGTGATAATGAACAGTTTAATGTAAAAGTAACGCCGACGCTCGATAAAGAAGGAAAAGACGAAGTAGGTAGAATTGGTGTTTACTCTCCTGTAGAGAAAACAGTGATGGGTTCTATTAAATCAGGTTTTGAACAAACATACCAATGGACGAAACTAATTTTTGAGTCTCTTGTGAAATTAGTAACTGGTCAATTCTCTATTAATGAGTTGTCAGGTCCAGTAGGAATTTATAATCTAACAGATCAAGTTGTAGATTATGGATTTACGCGTGTATTAAGTTTAGCGGCAGTGTTAAGTATTAACCTTGGTTTATTTAATTTACTACCAGTCCCTGCTTTAGACGGTGGACGTTTGTTCTTCTTCTTAATTGAAGCGTTACGCGGGAAACCGATTGACCGTCAAAAAGAAGGAATGGTTCACTTTATTGGTTTTGCATTATTAATGTTACTTATGTTAGTTGTAACTTGGAATGACATTCGTAAGTTTTTCTTGTAAAATAAAGTGAAACTTATAATGAAATAGAGCTCGTAGAATAAAATCCCTCACCTAACTCGAGGTGAGGGGTTTTACTGCGTGTAAGAGTAAAATGAAGAGGTGCGAATAAATGAAACAAAGTATGGTATTCAGTCCTACATTACGTGAAGTTCCAGCTGATGCGGAGATTAAGAGTCATCAGTTATTACTTCGTGCAGGTTTTATGCGTCAAAATGCTTCTGGTATTTATAGTTTTCTACCATTTGGATTAAAAGTACTACACAAAGTAGAACGTATCGTTCGAGAAGAAATGGAGCGCGCAGGTGCTGTAGAATTATTAATGCCAGCGATGCAAGCTGCAGAATTATGGCAAGAATCAGGCCGTTGGTATTCTTACGGATCTGAATTAATGCGTATGAAAGATCGTAATGCTCGTGAATTCGCATTAGGAGCGACACATGAAGAAGTAATTACGGATCTTGTACGTGATGAAGTGAAATCGTATAAAAAATTACCGTTAACATTATACCAAATTCAAACAAAATTCCGTGATGAACAAAGACCTCGTTTTGGTTTATTACGTGGAAGAGAGTTTCTAATGAAAGATGCATACTCTTTCCATGCTACACAAGAGAGCTTAGATGAAGTGTACGATCGCTTATACAAAGCATACTCTAACATTTTTGCTCGTTGTGGCTTGAATTTCCGTGCAGTTATTGCTGACTCTGGAGCGATGGGCGGAAAAGATACGCATGAATTTATGGTATTATCTGAAGTTGGTGAAGATACAATTGCATACTCTGATACATCTGATTATGCAGCGAACATCGAAATGGCTCCTGTTGTAGCTACGTATACGAAGAGTGACGAAGCAGAAAAAGCACTTGAAAAGGTAGCAACACCAGACCAAAAAGCAATTGAAGAAGTATCTGCATTCTTAAACATTGAAGCTGACAAGTGTATTAAGTCTATGGTATTTAAAGTAGATGAGAAATTAGTAGTTGTACTTGTTCGTGGTGATCATGAAGTAAACGATGTAAAAGTGAAAAATGTATACGGCGCTTCAGTTGTTGAGCTTGCTTCTCATGAAGAAGTGAAAGAATTATTAAATTGTGAAGTTGGTTCATTAGGACCGATTGGTGTAACAGGTGACATCGAAATTATCGCTGACCATGCTGTAGCATCAATTGTCAACGGATGTTCAGGAGCAAACGAAGAAGGATTCCATTATGTAAATGTAAATCCAGAACGTGACTTTAAAGTGAGTCAATATACAGATTTACGCTTCATTCAAGAAGGAGACCAATCTCCAGATGGAAACGGAACAATTCTTTTCGCACGCGGAATTGAAGTTGGTCATGTATTCAAATTAGGAACTCGTTATAGTGAAGCAATGAACGCAACATTCCTAGATGAAAACGGAAAAACACAACCACTTATTATGGGTTGTTACGGTATCGGTGTGTCTCGTACAGTGGCAGCAATCGCAGAGCAGTTTAATGATGAGAACGGTTTAGTTTGGCCAAAAGCTGTTGCACCGTTCCATGTACATGTAATTCCAGTAAATATGAAATCTGATGCACAACGTGAAATGGGTGAGAGCATCTACAACTCATTACAAGAGCAAGGATATGAAGTATTACTAGATGATCGTGCAGAACGTGCGGGTGTTAAATTTGCAGATGCAGATTTATTCGGCCTTCCAGTTCGCGTGACAGTTGGTAAAAAAGCAGACGAAGGTATTGTAGAAGTGAAAGTACGTGCTACAGGCGAGTCTGAAGAAGTGAAAGTAGAAGAACTTCAAACATATATTGCAAATATTTTAAAATAAGAAGAGGTACCTCGTAATGAGGTACCTTCTCTTTCTTTGTAAACGTATTTTGTAAAAGAAGAAGGGAGAAATCTTTCTTTGTAGTACGTTTCACTTTATAATAGCAAATGGAAGGAGAGTGCTTATGTCTTTAACAAATGAACAACAAGAGCGATTTCAAATTTTACTCCAGCAGTTGCAAATACCAGATGACCTTATAAATCAATATTTACAAGGCGGTGGTATTGAAAGGCTCGTTATTGATAAAGCGAATAAAAGTTGGCATTTTGATTTACAAGTGCCACGTATTTTGCCTACAGAAGTATATGAATTGCTAGAAACAAAGCTTAAGCAATCATTTTCTCATATTGCAAGAACAACATTTGCATTAGAAACAGAGAATAAACAATTTACAGAAGAAGAGGTAAGAGCGTATTGGCCGCTTTGTACGGAACGAATTACATTTTCACCTATGTTTGCTTACTTAAAGAAGCAGCTTCCGCAGGTGAATGGCGTGAAGTTGCTAATAAATGTGAATAATGAGCTGGAATCTACTGCTTTAAAGAAAAACGTTGCGAAACCAGTAGGTGATCAATATGAAACTTTTGGATTCCCGCGTTTTCAGTTAGACACACATATACAGCAAAATACAGAAGAAATGCAAAAGTTTCGTGAGCAAACGCAGCAAGAAGACCGCGAGCGTGTTATACAAGCTATGGAAGAAATGGCGAAGAAGCAAGCTGAAGAAAGCAGCGTTGTGCATGAAGGGCCGATCACACTCGGGTATCTTATTAAGCCAGATGAAGAGATTACACCGATGCGAGAAATTCAAGATGAAGAAAGAAGAAAAACGGTTCAAGGATATGTCTTCCATGTGGAAACAAAAGAGCTTCGTAGTGGACGTACGTTATTAACTTTAAAAATAACGGATTATACAGATTCTATTATGATCAAAATGTTCTCACGTGATAAAGAAGATATTCCAATGCTACAATCCTTGAAAAAAGGAATGTGGGTGAAGGCTCGTGGTTCTGTCCAAAATGATACATTTGTTCGAGATTTAGTAATGATTGCAAATGACATTAATGAAATAACAGGACCGTCTCGTAAAGATAAAGCGCCAGAAGGCGAAAAACGTGTAGAGCTTCACCTTCATACGCCAATGAGCCAAATGGATGCTGTTACTCCTGTTTCTAGACTTGTTGCCCAAGCAGGTAAATGGGGACATGAGGCTATTGCGGTTACAGACCATGCTGTGGCTCAGTCGTTCCCGGAAGCATATTCTGCGGGGAAAAAGGCTGGAGTTAAAGTTATATACGGTGTAGAAGCGAATTTAGTTAATGACGGTGTACCAATAGCGTATAACGAAGCGCATCGTTTACTTGCAGAGGAAACGTATGTTGTCTTTGACGTTGAGACGACAGGGTTATCAGCTGTATACGATACAGTCATTGAGTTGGCTGCTGTAAAAGTAAAAGGTGGCGAAATTATTGATCGCTTCGAATCGTTCGCAAATCCGCATCAACCATTATCGGCGACGATTATTGAATTAACAGGTATTACAGATGATATGTTAACGGATGCGCCAGAAGTGGACGAAGTGTTTAAAAAGTTTGAGGAATGGATGGGCGACCATACACTTGTTGCTCATAACGCAAGCTTCGATATGGGCTTTATTAACGTAGGTTTTAAAAAGGCTGGACTAGAAAAAACGAATAACCCAGTTATTGATACGTTAGAACTTGCAAGATTCTTATTCCCGGAAATGAAAAACCATCGATTGAATACGATGTGTAAAAAGCTTGATATTGAATTAACGCAACATCACCGTGCGATTTATGATACAGAAGCAACAGGATACTTACTTGTGAAAATGTTAAAAGATGTGATTGAAAAGGGATTTGAATATCACGATCAATTAAATGATAGTATGGGGCAAGGGGATGCGTATAAGCGTGGACGTCCAAGTCATATGACGTTACTTGCCACATCAGATGTAGGATTGAAAAATTTATATAAACTTGTTTCCTATTCTCACCTAAATTACTTTTACCGTGTACCACGTGTACCAAGGTCACTATTAAAAAAATACCGTGAAGGGATTTTAGTAGGAACGGCTTGCGATAAAGGTGAAGTGTTTGAGGCAATGATGCAAAAAGCTCCTGAAGAGGTAGAAGAAATTGCGCAGTTCTATGATTACATTGAAGTAATGCCTCCAGAGGTGTTACGTCATTTAGTAGAGCGTGAACTTGTTCGAGATGAGGGGCAATTAAAAACAATTATTTCTAATTTAGTAAAACTAGGTGAGACGTTAGATAAACCAGTTGTTGCTACAGGAAACGTGCATTATTTAGACCCAGAGGATGCGATGTATCGCAAAATTTTAGTCAGTTCGCAAGGCGGAGCCAATCCGTTAAACCGACATTCATTACCGCCTGTACATTTCCGTACAACGGATGAAATGTTAGAGTGTTTTTCATTCTTAGGTGAAGACACAGCGAAAGAAATTGTTGTCACGAATACACAAAAGGTTGCATCGTTAATTGGTGACGTTCATCCAGTAAAAGATGATCTATATACACCGAAAATTGAAGGTGCAGATGATGAAACGCGTGACATGAGTTATAAAATGGCGCGTAGCATTTATGGTGAAGAGTTACCTGAAATTGTAGAAGCACGTTTAGAAAAAGAGTTAAAAAGTATTATTGGGCATGGATTCGCCGTAATTTATTTAATTTCACATAAGCTTGTGAAAAAATCGTTAGTAGACGGATATCTAGTAGGTTCGCGTGGATCGGTAGGTTCATCATTCGTTGCGACGATGATGGAAATTACAGAAGTAAATCCATTACCACCGCATTATGTATGTCCGAATTGTAAGCAATCAGAATTCTTTAATGACGGTTCGGTAGGTTCTGGTTTCGACTTACCAGATAAAGAGTGTCCGGTATGCAATATTCCATATGTAAAAGATGGACATGATATTCCGTTCGAAACGTTCCTTGGATTTAAAGGAGATAAGGTACCCGATATTGATTTGAGTGTGACACGTTCTTAACTGAAAAGGTTAAGCACTAGCATCTGCTAGTAGAACTGCTATTCCAAAGTATGGAATGATGGAGTAACGTCCTGAAACATACTCACTGAAGCTACGGCAAGCGATAGCGATATTGCAAACATCAACATCGTTTGAAGCCCGTTAAAGTAGGCTGAAGTTCATCCTAACGTAAAAGACGAGGAAAGGGAGATATAAATCTTCTGTGAATGATAGGTCTGGTGTCTATAAAATTCCTATGGTTAGAATCAGTAGAATGACTGGGACGAACCCTCGACTGACTTTTCGTGAATGTCACGTTATAGAAATATAACGGGGTCCAAAGAGGACTTCCAAGTGTGGATGAGTAAGCGTTTGGTTATGAAAATCCATACTGTGTTACAGGCACAGTCAAGCTTGGCGGAATTTAGGGGGAACCTAAGGGGATTATGTACAGATAAGAATAGTGGAACGTGTGAAGCTTTCGACATAAGAGAAGATTGCACTTCGATGACGATGGTATGTGGAAAGGCAGATGCTATAACACATTTTACGAAAGTGGCAGTAGTGCCGTAGTACCGCTTAATGAAATGCCGAAGATGACTGAATAACCAATAAGTCGGAGGATAAAAACATTTCAGAGGGAAGGGCACAAGTCGTTAACGTCGAAAACAAAACCTACAAAAGTCAGATTGGTGTATGACCAAAGAGAAACGAAAACTTCATAAGGAAGTGATTAGTTGGCTGACTTGATGATTCAAAAGTTAAGAAACAATGAATATTTTGGCTTGCAATCAATTTTTGATCATCTTTATGAAGAAAGCAAAAAGGGTCGATATTTCAAAAATATTTATGAGTTGATTATTTCTGAAGAAAATATTCGATTAGCCTTTCGTAATTTAAAAAGCAATACAGGTAGTAAAACGAAAGGTACAAATGGACACACAATAAAACATCTTAATAAAATAGATGCCGACAAGCTAATTAGATTAACGAAGAAGAGATTGGAAAACTACATGCCACATGCAGTAAGACGTGTGTTTATACCAAAGCCAAACGGAAAAATGCGACCTCTAGGGATTCCAACGATTGAAGACCGATTAATTCAGCAAATGTTCCTGCAAATTTTGGAACCGATTGTTGAAGCGAAGTTTCATCCGCAAAGCTATGGTTTTCGACCAAAACGAAGCACTCATGACGCTTTAGCTAGGTGCTATCACATGGTCAATCACAGTCATCAACATTTTGTAGTGGACATAGATATTAAAGGTTTCTTTGATAACGTTAATCATAAAAAGCTAATGAGGCAACTATGGACAATTGGAATACATGATAAAAAAGTTTTATACATCATCAAAAAGATGCTGAAGGCGGAAGTTACAGGTGAAGGCATTCCTGTTAAAGGGACTCCTCAAGGTGGTATTTTATCTCCATTGCTAGCCAACGTTGTATTAAATGAACTTGACTGGTGGGTATCAAACCAATGGGAAACAAAACCAACAAGAGTACCTTATAAATTAAAACGTAATAAAACGGATGCACTTAAAAAGACAAGGTTAAAACCAATGTATCTAGTAAGGTATGCAGATGATTTTAAAATCTTCACAAATTCCTACGAAAACGCTAGAAAGATTAAAATAGCGGTTGAAAAATGGCTCAAGGAAAGATTGGGGCTTGAGATAAGTGAAGAAAAAAGTAAAATCACAAACTTACGGAAAAACGGTACCGATTTTTTAGGAATTCGATTTAGAGCAGTTCAGAAGGGAAATGCTAAAACTGGTTATATTGTAAATTCTAAAATGGACCCGAAAGCAAAAGGCAAAGTATTGGGTGTCATTAGGCATCAATTAGTGAAACTAAGAAAAAGTCCTACTCCAGAAAAAGTAATGAACTTTAACTCGAACATTCTCGGTTTGCATAATTACTACAAAATTGCGACCAGAATTTCTCAAGATTTTAATGAGATAAGACATAAAGTTCATCCAAATATAAAATCATTGATGTTTAGAAACATCTTTGTTTATACAAAGGAAACGAATAATATCATTGATAAGTTTTATGGAGATTATAATTGTCCAAGGTTTAAAAGTAATGGATTACTGGTCTATCCTATTGAAGCAATTCGACATGATATACGAGGTCAAAGAGACCCTAACTTCTCTGTTTATAATAAAAAGGATAGGGCATCAATTCATAAAGAAATAAAACGTGTGTCTGTGCGGGAAATCGAAATGTTTCGTAAAGGAATATATAAAACAAAAAGTGTTCTGTATGAAAATAATCGCTTAAGTAAATATGTCGCGCAAAAAGGATGTTGTGGCATAACGGGAGAACGATTGACTCCTCATAATGCTATATGTCATCACATCAAGCCAACAGGGCAAGGTGGTAGTGATGAATGTCACAACTTGATTATTATTAATAGGAAATATCATATGTTAATTCACAATAAAGACCCTCTTGCAAATGAAGATTATAAAAAAATGCTAGGCAAATTCGATAAGAAAGCATTAAGTAAATTAAATAAGCTGAGAACGGAAGTAGGAAATCCAAAACTCAGCTTATAAATTTCGAAAAAGTTAACGATGGAACGCCGTGTGAGTGTGAAAGCCTCATGCACGGTGTGGAGTGGGGGAAAAGTTGGAGATAATATCAAATGCTTACCTATCACTATACTTCTCCGGAGAATACCAACCACGTGCCCATAATTATACGAAAATACTGTTCGGTGAAGATTATGTATACCGTGCGGGTACAATAGGTACAGTTGCGGAAAAAACCGCGTATGGGTATGTAAAAGGTTATGCAAATGATCATAATTTAACGATTCGAAATGCAGAGATTGATCGCTTAGTAGCAGGATGTACCGGCGTAAAACGTACGACTGGACAGCATCCAGGTGGTATTATCGTTGTGCCAGATTACATGGACATCTTTGATTTCTCACCAATTCAGTTTCCGGCGGATTCAATAGGGGCTGAGTGGAGAACGACACACTTTGATTTCCACTCGATCCATGATAATTTATTGAAACTTGATATACTAGGACACGATGATCCGACTGTTATTCGTATGTTACAAGATTTAAGTGGTATTGATCCGAAAACAATCCCAACGGACGATCCAGAAGTAATGAAAATCTTCTCAGGCCCGGAATCGTTAGGGGTAACGGAAGAACAAATTAACTGTAAAACAGGTACACTTGGTATACCAGAGTTTGGTACGAAATTCGTAAGGCAGATGTTAGAAGAGACGAAACCTACGACATTCTCTGAGTTAGTCCAAATTTCTGGACTATCACATGGTACGGACGTATGGCTTGGTAATGCAAACGAGTTAATTTATAACGGTACATGTACGCTGAGTGAAGTTATCGGTTGTCGTGATGACATCATGGTATATTTAATCTATCAAGGTTTAGACCCATCATTAGCCTTCAAAATCATGGAGTCAGTTCGTAAAGGTAAAGGTGTACCAGAAGAATGGGAAGAGGACATGAAAAGTAATAATGTACCAGGTTGGTATATTGATTCATGTAAGAAAATTAAGTACATGTTCCCTAAAGCCCATGCGGCTGCTTACGTACTTATGGCTGTACGTATTGCATACTTTAAAGTACATTTCGCGCTTCTATTCTATGCGGCATACTTTACAGTTCGTGCAGATGACTTTGACGTAGAGGCGATGGCGAAAGGTTCAGCAGCTATACGTGTAAGAATTGACGAAATTGCGCAAAAAGGTTTGGATGCAGCGCCGAAAGAGAAAAGTTTATTAACAGTACTAGAAATGACACTTGAAATGTGTGAGCGTGGATACTCATTCCAAAAGGTTGATTTATACCGTTCGCATGCAACAGATTTTATTATTGATGGGGATACTTTAATTCCTCCATTTAATGCAGTGCCTGGACTTGGTACAAACGCAGCTTTAAGTATTGTAGAAGCACGAAAAAATGGAGATTTCTTATCAAAAGAAGATTTACAGCAGCGCAGTAAGGTTTCGAAAACAATTATTGAGTATTTAGATAGTCAAGGTTGCTTAGGCGATCTACCTGATCAAAACCAGTTATCACTGTTCTAATAGGCAGGAAAAGTCTTTGCAAATCAACATTTGCTATGGTATACTATTAACCGAGATAACCATGTCATGTATATTGTGTGAAAAGAAGAGTGGGGAAACCCACTCTTTCGTGTTACTATCTACGTTTTATTGATGTAGAGAGGTAAGAAATTTCTGTCGTATATACATATTTTGTTACAAGTTTTACTTCTTAAATTTGGTAATACTAAGACAGATATTCCCTGCTAAACGGCAGGGGCTTTTGTTAGCTAACGAGAAAGAATAAGATGGACCGTTTTTATGAACGGGGTCTTTTCTTGTAAATGGTACATGGCGGCAGGAAGGAGGCTGTTTATGGATAAGAAAGTCACAGAAGTTGTAGAAGCATTTGCGCAGCCGATCGTTGAAGAGTTAAATCTTGAACTTGTAGATGTAGAGTATGTGAAAGAAGGACAAGACTGGTTCTTACGCGTATTCATCGATTCTGAAAAGGGAGTCGACATTGAAGAATGCGGTGCGGTAAGTGAACGTTTAAGCGAAGCTTTAGATAAAGAGGATCCAATTCCTCATCTTTACTTTTTGGATGTATCATCTCCTGGAGCAGAACGCCCATTAAAGAAAGAGAAAGACTTCCAGCAAGCGGTAGGAAAGCAAGTGGCAATAAAAACATATGAGCCGATTGATGGTGAAAAGATGTTTGAAGGGAAGCTACTTTCTTACGATGGTACTACAATTACACTATTATTAACAATTAAAACACGTAAAAAAGAAATCCAAATTCCAATGGATAAAGTTGCAAATGCGCGACTTGCTGTTACGTTTTAGTTAGAAGGGGGATCTTCATGAGCACTGAGTTGTTAGATGCCTTGCTCGTATTAGAGTCAGAAAAAGGAATTAGCAAAGATATTATTATTGATGCGATTGAAGCAGCGTTAATCTCTGCTTATAAACGCAATTTTAACCAAGCACAAAACGTTCGTGTGAGCTTTAACCCAGAAGTGGGAACAATTCAAGTTTTAGCACGTAAAGACGTTGTTGATAACGTGTTTGATCCACGTCTTGAAATTTCTGTTGAGGAAGCAAGACAAATTAATCCAAACTATCAAGATGGTGACGTACTAGAAATTGAAGTAACACCAAAAGATTTCGGTCGCATTGCAGCACAAACTGCAAAACAAGTTGTAACACAACGAGTGCGTGAAGCAGAGCGTGGTGTTATTTACTCTGAGTTTAGTGACCGTGAAGAAGATATCATGGTGGGTATTGTACAACGTCAAGATGCTCGTTTCATCTATGTAAGCTTAGGGAAAGTAGAAGCTTTATTACCTGTAAGTGAGCAAATGCCAAACGAACAGTATAAACCACATGATCGCATTCGTGTATTCATTACGAAAGTAGAAAAAACAACGAAGGGACCACAAATTTACGTATCACGTACACATCCTGGTCTTTTAAAACGTTTATTCGAAATGGAAGTTCCTGAAATTTATGATGGAACTGTTGAAATTCGTTCTGTAGCACGTGAAGCAGGAGATCGTTCTAAAATTTCTGTACATGCAGAGAACATTGATGTTGATCCAGTAGGTTCTTGTGTAGGACCGAAAGGACAACGTGTACAACGCATTGTAGATGAACTAAAAGGTGAAAAGATTGACATCGTTCGCTGGTCAAATGATCCAGTAGAATATGTTGCAAATGCTTTAAGCCCATCACAAGTTGTTAAAGTGCTTGTAGATGAAGAAGAAAAAGCAACAACTGTTGTTGTTCCAGACCACCAGCTTTCATTAGCTATCGGTAAGCGTGGACAAAATGCACGTCTTGCAGCTAAATTAACAGGCTGGAAAATTGATATTAAGAGTGAGTCTGATGCGAAACAACTTGGTATTGTAACAGAAGAAGATAGCGTAATCGCATTCGGATTCGATTCAGCTGAAGACGAAATCGAATAGAGGTGATGAGTGTGAGCAATCGAAAAGTTCCGTTACGAAAATGTGTTGCAACGCAAGAAATGAAATCAAAACGAGAGCTCGTTCGCATTGTTCGTTCCAAAGAGGGAGAAGTGTCCATTGATTTAACTGGAAAGAAATCAGGACGAGGTGCTTATTTATCAAAAGATAAAGAAAGTATTCTTCAAGCCCAAAAGAAAAATGTTTTGGAACATCATCTAAAAGCGAAAATCGACGGTTCTCTATACGAAGAGCTTCTTGAGCTTGTTGAGAAGGAGTCGAAATAAGTGTCCGATTGGAAATCGTTTTTAGGACTAGCAAACCGGGCTCGGAAAATTATTTCGGGTGAAGAACTTGTTTTAAAAGAAGTACGAAGTGGCAAAGCAAAGCTTGTATTGCTATCTGAAGATGCGTCAGCAAATACAACAAAACGTATCACGGATAAAACAACGTATTACAACGTACCAATGAGAAAGGTCGAAAATCGACAACAATTAGGGCATGCGATTGGGAGAGATGAGCGAGTCGTTGTAGCTGTGTTAGATGAAGGCTTTGCGAAAAAGCTGCGTAGCATGCTCGATACAAATTACCGGGGGTGAAGGTATGAGTAAAATTCGAGTGCATGAATATGCAAAACAACATAATATCTCAAGTAAAGATCTTATGACAAAACTAAAAGAAATGAATATCGAGGTTTCGAATCATATGACAATGTTAGACGATGAAGTAGTAAACAAATTAGATAATGAATATCAAGCAGAAAAACCTTCTGTTGCAGATGAGTTTGAAGTAGAAGAAAAAGTTGTTCGTAGCAAAAAGAACAGCAATAAGAAGAAGAAAAAAGGCAAAGGGAACGAAGACAAACGTCAAGATAACTTTGCTGGAAGACAACAAACGCAAACTGTAGAAACACCAGATAAAATCACTTTTTCTGGAAGCCTTACAGTAGGTGAGCTTGCTAAAAAGTTAAGCAAAGAGCCGTCTGAAATTATTAAGAAGCTCTTCATGATTGGAATTATGGCAACAATTAACCAAGACTTAGATAAAGATACAATTGAGTTAATTGCTACTGATTACGGTATTGAAGTAGAAGAAGAAGTAGTTGTAAGTGAAACTGAATTTGAGACATTCATCGATGAGCAAGATGATGAAGAAAACTTAAAAGAGCGTCCAGCTGTAGTTACAATTATGGGACACGTTGACCATGGTAAAACAACTTTACTTGACTCTATTCGTAATTCAAAAGTAACTGCAGGCGAAGCAGGTGGAATTACTCAACATATTGGTGCATACCAAGTTGAAGTAAATGATAAGAAGATTACATTCTTAGATACACCTGGTCACGCGGCATTTACAACGATGCGTGCTCGTGGTGCGCAAGTAACGGATATTACAATCCTTGTTGTTGCAGCTGATGACGGTGTTATGCCACAAACAGTTGAAGCAATTAGCCATGCGAAAGCAGCTGGAGTACCAATTATTGTAGCTGTGAATAAAATGGATAAACCAGCGGCAAATCCTGATCGTGTAATGCAAGAATTAACAGAATACGAATTAGTTCCAGAAGCTTGGGGCGGAGACACAATTTTCGTACCAATTTCTGCAATTCAAGGCGAGGGAATTGACAACTTGCTAGAAATGATTCTTCTTGTAAGTGAAGTAGAAGAATATAAAGCAAATCCAAATCGTTATGCAACTGGTACTGTAATCGAAGCACAGCTTGATAAAGGTAAAGGAACTATCGCGACATTACTTGTTCAAAACGGTACGCTTCGAGTTGGAGATCCAATCGTTGTTGGTACTTCATTCGGACGTGTTCGTGCAATGGTAAGTGATATTGGTCGTCGTGTAAAAGTTGCTGGTCCATCAACTCCTGTTGAAATTACAGGTTTAAATGAAGTACCACAAGCGGGAGATCGTTTCATGGCATTCGCTGATGAGAAGAAAGCTCGTCAAATCGGTGAATCACGTGCACAAGAAGCGTTACTTGCTCAACGTGGTGAGAAATCTAAATTAAGCCTTGAAGATTTATTCCAACAAATCCAAGAGGGCGATGTAAAAGAAATTAACTTAATTGTGAAAGCAGACGTACAAGGTTCTGTAGAAGCAATGGCAGCATCACTTCGTAAAATTGATGTTGAAGGCGTAAAAGTAAAAATTATCCATACAGGCGTAGGTGCGATTACAGAATCTGATGTTATTTTAGCTTCTGCATCTAATGCAATTGTAATTGGATTTAACGTACGCCCTGATGTGAATGCGAAGCGTACAGCTGAATTAGAGAATGTTGATGTTCGTTTACACCGTATTATCTATAAAGTAATCGAAGAAATCGAATCAGCAATGCAAGGTATGCTGGATCCAGAATTCGAAGAAAAAGTAATCGGTCAAGCGGAAGTACGCCAAACATTCAAAGTAACGAAAGTTGGAACAATCGCAGGTTGTTACGTAATTGACGGTAAAATTACACGTGATAGTGGCGTGCGTATTATCCGTGATGGCGTAGTAATTTTCGAAGGACAACTTGATACGTTAAAACGTTTCAAAGACGACGTAAAAGAAGTTGCACAAAACTATGAGTGTGGTATCACAATTGAGAGATATAATGATCTTAAAGAAGGGGACATCATTGAAGCGTACATTATGGAAGAAGTGAAGCGATGATTATCGCTTCACTCTCATTCGAGTGTATGATTTACGATGTGCATTCTTTAAAAGAGAAACGAGCAATTTTGCAACGAGTGCTAACACGTGTGAAGCAGCGTTATAACGTAGCTGTTTCAGAAGTAGGGCATCAAGATGTATGGCAACGTACAGAAATTGCAATTGTTTCCGTATCCTCAAATCGTGTTATTTGTGAAAAAGAAATGAATCGTGTACTTGAGTACATCGATTCATTTCCTGAAATTGAACGTACGATAACACAATTGGAATGGTACTGAATGAGGTGAAGAGTTATGAAATTACGTGCAAACCGTGTAGGCGAGCAAATGAAAAAAGAATTAGGCGACATCATCAGTCGTAAAATTAAAGACCCACGTGTCGGTTTTGTTACAGTAACAGATGTACAAGTGAGTGGAGATTTACAAATTGCTACTGTGTATATTTCTGTTTTAGGTGATGAAGAACAGAAAGAAAGTACATTAAAAGGTTTAGCGAAGGCAAAAGGCTTCATTCGTTCAGAAATTGGCCAGCGTATTCGTCTTCGTAAAACACCGGAAATTTCCTTTGAGTTTGATGAGTCTATCGGATATGGTCATCGAATTGATACACTTTTACATGAAATTAATAAAGACGGTAAACGTGAAGAATAATGGATAGACATTTGTCTATCCATTTTTTCAATGCAAAATAAATTTTGGGTAATTACTATGAAAGAATTATGATGAGGTGAACATATATGGAAGGTGTAGTATTATTACATAAGCCAAAAGGCATGACATCACATGATTGTGTATTTAAATTAAGAAAGATATTGCGTGAGAAACGAATTGGGCATACAGGAACATTAGATCCAGATGTAACAGGGGTATTACCCATTTGTGTTGGACGCGCAACAAAGATTGCACAATTTTTAACAAGTGAAACGAAAACATATGAAGGTGAAGTAACACTTGGATTTTCAACGACAACTGAAGATGCTTCTGGTGAAGTTGTTGAAACGAAAAATGTAGATCGTGTGATTACTCGTAAGGAAGTGGAAGGGGTTCTTGCGGCATTAACAGGTACGATTGAGCAAATGCCTCCGATGTTTTCAGCTGTAAAGGTTAACGGAAAAAAACTATATGAATATGCAAGAGCAGGACAAGAAGTTGAACGTCCAGTTCGTACAATAACAATTCATGAGTTTGCATTACTTGATGACCGTGAAGTGTTTGAAGGGGAAAATGTTTCATTTCGTTTCCGTGTAACGTGTAGTAAAGGAACATATGTAAGAACATTAGCAGTAATGATTGGTGAAAAACTTGGTTTTCCATCACATATGTCTCACCTTGTAAGAACGGCTTCTGGGGAATTTTTATTAGAAGACTGCATATCATTTGAAGAAATTGAAGAAAACGTGCAAAATGGAACAGTAGAGTCTATCTTCATTTCAATTGATGAAGCATTAAGTAAGTTCCCGAAAATGGTTGTAGATGAAAAGCAAGCAGAGAAAATAAAAAATGGTATGTTCTTAAAGAACGAATTAGAAACAACAGCACCATTTATTACAGTATTTGATCAAAATGATCGTTGCTTAGCAATTTATGAGCATCATCCAAAACACCCTGGCATGCTAAAGCCGATGAAAGTACTTGTGAATAATCAAGAACTAAAGCTATAATGAATTATTGGAAGGATTATTACAGAAAAAGGTGAATTCAAGCGTGAAACTTATTCATTTAACTCATCCACATGAACAAAATAAATTAGAATTACCACCTACTGTAATGGCATTAGGATTTTTTGATGGCATTCATTTAGGACATCAATGTGTAATTCGAACTGCGAAAAAAATAGCGGATGAACGGGGATATAAAAGTGCAGTTATGACATTTTATCCTCACCCATCTGTTGTTTTAGGGAAAAAGGATGCGCATGTGGAGTATATTACACCGATGCGTGATAAAGAGAAAATAGTCGAAAGTTTAGGAATCGATATATTATATGTTATTAAATTTGATGAATCATTTGCGGGTTTATTGCCACAACAATTTGTAGATGATTATATTATTGGTTTAAATGTAAAGCATGTAGTAGCAGGATTTGATTATTCATATGGACGTTTAGGAAAAGGGAAGATGGAGACTTTACCATTTCATGCAAGAGGGGAGTTTACACAGACTGTGATTGAAAAAGTTGAATTTCAAGAAGAGAAAGTAAGTTCTACAGCATTACGAAAGTTAATTCGAAATGGCGAAATGGAACAAATTCCATCTATTTTAGGTAGAGCGTATACAGTCGGAGGAACAGTTGTACACGGTGATAAACGTGGACGTCAAATTGGTTTTCCAACAGCTAATGTAGGTTTAAGTGATGAGTATCTATTACCACCTGTAGGTGTTTATGCCGTGAGATTAAAAGTTCACGATGAATGGTACGATGGTGTATGTAATATTGGATATAAACCAACGTTTAAGGATGATGAGCGTCAATTATCTATTGAAGTGCATTTATTTGAATTTAACAACGACATATATGATCAAAGTGTTACGGTAGAGTGGCATATGCATATAAGAGAAGAGAAGAAATTCAATGGCATCGATGAGTTAGTTGAACAAATTGCAAAAGATAAGAAAACAGCACAAGAATATTTTGCGAACGGAAAGAATATACTTGCTTTTTCAAATGAAAAGTAGTATTCTATGTTATGTACTTTATGACAACCATTGCTTGGCATTGCGACTCACCGACGCTTGCTAGGTAATTGGGGGTTTAATTAATAGGAGGTGAAATAGGATGGCTTTAACACAAGAGCGTAAAAATGAAATCATTGCACAATTTAGAACTCATGAGACTGATACTGGTTCTCCAGAGGTTCAAATTGCTGTCCTAACGGAGCAAATTAACACTCTAAACGAGCACTTACGTACTCACAAGAAAGATCATCATTCACGTCGTGGTCTATTAAAGATGGTTGGTAAACGTCGTAACTTACTAACTTACCTTCGTAATAGCGATATCACACGTTACCGTGAATTAATCACAAAGCTTGGCTTACGTCGATAGTCAAAGAAGCGGGAATATTCCCGCTTTTTTGTTAGGTAAAAATATATCTTCTACCCTTTATAGCTTACTTCATTTTCGGTAATACTAGAGGTAGAATATTGTGATATACTATCCATTTACATAGAAGAATTGAATACTTTAAATTGAGAGGGGTACTTAAATGAGTCAAGAAAAGCAAGTCTTCTCGATAGATTTAGCTGGTCGTCAGCTAACAGTTGAAACAAGTCAGCTTGCGAAGCAAGCGAACGGAGCAGTATTAGTAAGATATGGCGATACAGCGGTTCTATCTACAGCAACTGCATCAAAAGAACCAAAAAATGTAGATTTCTTCCCACTTACAGTAAACTATGAAGAGCGTTTATATGCAGTCGGAAAAATTCCTGGCGGTTTCATTAAACGTGAAGGTCGTCCGAGTGAAAAAGCAATTTTGGCAAGTCGTTTAATCGACCGCCCAATTCGTCCACTTTTCGCAGATGGTTTCCGTAACGAAGTACAAGTTGTCAGCATAGTAATGAGTGTTGATCAAGATTGTTCTTCTGAAATGGCAGCTATGCTTGGTTCTTCATTAGCGTTATCGATTTCAGATATTCCATTTGAAGGCCCAATCGCGGGTGCGACAGTTGGTCGTATTAACGGCGAATTCGTTATTAATCCAACAGTAGAACAGCAAGAACAAAGTGATATTCACCTTGTTGTGGCTGGTACGAAAGATGCAATTAACATGGTTGAAGCAGGAGCAGATCAAGTGCCTGAAGAAACAATGTTAGAAGCAATTATGTTTGGACATGACGAAATTAAACGTCTAATTGCATTCCAAGAAGAGATTGTACAAGCTGTAGGTAAAGAGAAATCAGAAGTGAAACTTTATGAAGTTGATGCTGATCTTAATCAAGCTGTACGTGAAATGTCTGAGAAGGATATGCATGCTGCAATTCAAGTACATGAGAAACATGCACGTGAAGATGCAATTAACGAAGTGAAAAAGCGTGTAATTGAGCATTACGAAGCGCAGGAAGCTGACGCTGATACATTAGGACAAGTAAGTGAGATTTTATATAAAATTGTAAAAGAAGAAGTACGTCGTCTTATTACAGTTGAAAAAATCCGCCCAGATGGCCGTAAAGGTGACGAAATTCGTCCATTAGCATCAGAGGTTGGCATTTTATCTCGTACACACGGTTCTGGTTTATTCACACGTGGACAAACACAAGCATTAAGTATTTGTACATTAGGCGCATTAGGCGATGTGCAAATTTTAGATGGTCTTGGTGTAGAGGAATCAAAACGCTTTATGCACCATTACAATTTCCCATCATTTAGTGTTGGTGAAACAAGACCGATGCGTGGACCAGGTCGTCGTGAAATTGGTCACGGTGCACTAGGAGAACGTGCTCTTGAGCCTGTAATTCCATCTGAAAAAGATTTCCCATATACAGTACGTCTTGTATCTGAAGTTTTAGAATCAAATGGTTCTACTTCACAAGCAAGTATTTGTGGTAGTACTTTAGCAATGATGGATGCTGGTGTTCCACTTAAAGCTCCAGTTGCAGGTATTGCAATGGGTCTAGTTAAAACTGGTGAGCATTACACAATTTTATCTGATATTCAAGGTATGGAAGATCATTTAGGTGATATGGACTTTAAAGTAGCAGGTACAGCAAAAGGTGTAACTGCACTGCAAATGGACATTAAAATCGATGGTTTATCTCGTGAAATTTTAGAAGAGGCATTACAACAAGCGAAAGTTGGTCGTGTGCACATTCTAAATCATATGTTATCTGTTATTGCAGAGCCACGTACTGAATTATCAGCTTACGCTCCAAAAATTATTACAATGACAATTAACCCAGATAAAATCCGTGACGTTATTGGGCCGAGCGGTAAACAAATCAATAAAATTATTGAAGAAACTGGCGTTAAAATTGACATCGAGCAAGATGGTACAGTATTCATTTCTTCAATCAATCAAGAAATGAATGACAAAGCTAAGAAAATTATCGAAGATATCGTTCGCGAAGTACAAGTAGGTGAAATCTACGAAGGAAAAGTGAAACGTGTTGAGAAATTCGGTGCTTTCGTTGAATTATTCAGCGGTAAAGATGGATTAGTTCACATTTCAGAACTTGCACTTGAGCGTGTAGGTAAAGTAGAAGACGTTGTGAAGATCGGTGATGTAATTACAGTTAAAGTTATCGAGATTGACAAGCAAGGTCGTGTGAATCTATCTAGAAAAGTATTGCTAAAAGAAGAGCAAGAAAAAGAAGCTGCTAAAGAAGAAAACAAACAAGAGCAGCAATAAGTAAAAGCCAGTTTATCTGGCTTTTTTTGTTATGTAAAAAATATGATTTACATATATTTTTATGTCAGTATAGGTATAGTTTTCATTATAACGCTCAAATTAACAAAGATAAGAAGAAAAATGGTTTTTATATAGTTAATGGGAGGGTTTATATGAAAGCTCGTATATTGGCATACATATGTATATTATTTTTATATGTCAGTGTAGGCTCTTATTCCGTTTTTGCACAGGATAACTTATATGAAGAAATTCAAAAACATGCAAAACAATATGAGATTGCACCTCAAAATGCGATGATTGATAAGATATGGAAAGCAACACCGGGATATAATGGAAGACAAGTTGATATTGAAGCATCATATAGTAATATGAAGAAACTAAAGAAATTTGATCAAAAACATCTTGAATTCAAGGAAGTATCACCGAGTGTCCACTTAGAAGATTTACCATCAGCCCCAATTTATAGGGGACATCCAAATAAAAAGATGGTGGGGTTAACAATAAATGTGGCATGGGGAAACGAGTATTTACCTCGTATATTAGAGGTATTGAAAAAACATGATGTGAAGGCGACTTTCTTTTTAGAAGGACGCTGGGTGAAAGAAAATTTGCGATTTGCAAAAATGATTGTCGATGCAAATCAAGAAGTCGGAAATCATTCTTACACACACCCTAATATGAAAACGCTATCGTCTGATGAAATACGAGATCAGTTACAAAAAACAAATCGAATGATCGAAGCAGCTACGAATCAAAAGGTGAGATGGTTTGCTCCGCCGAGTGGAAGTTTTCGGGATGAAGTCGTGAAAATTGCAGATGATTTCCAAATGGGAACGATTATGTGGACTGTAGATACAATTGATTGGAAGCGACCTGATCCAGATGTACTATTGCAGAGAGTGATGAGAAAAATACATCCAGGTGCTATCGTATTAATGCATCCAACTTCATCTACAGCAGAAGCATTAGATACAATGATTACAAAATTAAAGGAACAAGGATATAAAGTAGGGAATATAACAGAATTACTGGATGAAAAACGTGTGGATTAAATACATTTGCATGACATTCATCCTTAAACTTGTTATCATTAAATAATAGCACTTATTTAGAGAAACTGGCAGTAGGAGGAAAGTTTTTGATTAAAAAATATACTTGTAAAAATGGTGTAAGAATCGTTATGGAGAATATACCAACCGTAAGATCGGTTGCGATTGGCATTTGGATCCATGCGGGATCAAGAAATGAAAATGAAAAAAATAACGGGGTTTCCCACTTTTTAGAGCATATGTTCTTTAAAGGAACAGAAACACGTAGTGCACGCGAAATTGCAGAATCATTTGATAGCATTGGTGGGCAAGTGAATGCTTTTACTTCAAAAGAATACACTTGTTACTATGCAAAAGTGCTAGATGAGCATGCTAAATATGCTTTAGATGTATTAGCAGATATGTTCTTTAATTCAACATTTGATGAAGAGGAACTGAAAAAAGAGAAGAATGTCGTATGTGAAGAAATTAAAATGTACGAAGATGCTCCAGATGATATTGTGCATGATATGTTAACGAAAGCAACATATGAAACGCATCCGCTTGGATATCCTATTTTAGGAACAGAAGAAACGCTGGATACGTTTACAGGTGATACGCTACGCCAATATATCAAGGATCATTATACACCTGAAAATGTAGTTGTTTCAGTTGCAGGAAATATTGATGAAGCCTTCTTACAAACGGTAGAGCAATATTTCGGTAGTTATGAAGGAACAACAAACCGTGAACAAGTACATAGCCCAATTTTCCATTTTAATAAGGTAGCACGTAAAAAGGAAACAGAACAAGCTCATTTATGTTTAGGATATAAAGGCTTACAAATGGGACATGAAGATATTTATAACTTAATTGTATTAAATAATGTTTTAGGCGGTAGTATGAGTAGCCGTTTATTCCAAGAAGTACGTGAGCAACGTGGGTTAGCCTACTCAGTATTTTCTTACCATTCTTCTTATGAAGATACAGGAATGTTAACACTGTATGGTGGAACAGGTAGCCAACAACTAGATACACTGTATGAAACAATGCAAGAAACATTAGAAACATTGAAAAATACAGGTATTACTGAAAAAGAGCTTATTAATAGTAAAGAGCAATTAAAAGGAAACTTAATGTTAAGTTTAGAAAGTACGAATAGTCGTATGAGCCGTAATGGTAAAAATGAATTGCTTCTTCGTAAGCACCGTTCACTTGATGAAATCATTGAAAGTGTAAACACTGTAACAAAAGAAAATGTTGATGAGTTAATTCGTAACATGTTTACAGATGAATTCTCTGCAGCATTAATTAGTCCAGATGGAAAACTTCCAAAAGGAATAAAACTATAATTGCTTTATATGAAGTATGTAAAAATAACCGTATCTCTTTTAAAAGAGATACGGTTATTTTTTTGGGATGTACAGAATAGGTAGTAATTATGGATAACTTAAATTAATAATTTCGGTAGGGGGAGAGTATATGCGTCTAAGTGAATTAAGTGGTAAAGAAATCGTGAATTTAGAAAGAGCAGAAAAAATGGGGGTTTTAGGTTATGTGGATTTAGAGATTAATGAGAAGGATGGCCAAATACAGGCTCTTATCATACCTGCTGGGAAATGGGGAGGTTTTAAAAAGGAACCACAAGAAGTAAGAGTAGCGTGGAGTCAAATTAAGAAAGTTGGGCATGATATGATCCTTTGTGATATTACGGATCGTTCAAATTCGAAGTGAAAGATGGCCATTTTGGTCATCTTTTTTTGTATGTATATATAAAGCTGATAAATCATATGTGCTTTTTGTTTTTCAATCACCTCAAACTCGTACATTACATAAGATGTGGAGGAAAAAGAAAAAGTAGGCACTTTTCTTATAAATGACAGAAAAAGAAGGTGAATTAGGGAATGTTGACTGAGATGCATATTGCTGTCATAGGAGGAGATGCAAGACAGCTAGAAGTAATTCGCAAGCTAGTTGAATTGGATGCGAAACTTTCATTGATAGGGTTTGATCAGTTAGATCATGGTTTCACAGGGGCAGCAAAAGAAAGTATACAAAATTTAGATTTCACTTCTGTAGATGCAATTATTTTGCCAGTTGCAGGTACAAATGCCAAGGGAGAAGTAGATACTATTTTTTCAAACGAAAAAGTTTCTATAACGAAAGAACAAATTGAAAATACACCAGAACATTTTACTATATATTCAGGTATTGGCACGCCTTACTTGGAAAATCTCGTATCTACTACAAACCGCAAACTTGTTAAATTATTTGATCGTGATGATGTGGCAATCTACAATTCTATTCCAACTGTAGAAGGTACATTAATGATGGTAATTCAACATACCGACTATACAATTCATGGTTCCAATGTAATGGTTTTAGGATTTGGTAGAACAGGGATGAGTGTTGCCAGAGCATTTCAATCATTAGGAGCCCATGTCAAAGTTGGAGCAAGACGATCGGAACATATTGCACGTATTACAGAAATGATGTTTTCTCCTTTTCATATGCAGGACATTGAGAAAGAAGTAGGGAATATCGATATTGTCATTAATACAATTCCGCATCTCGTTGTGACAGCGAATGTCATTTCAAAAATGCCAGCTCATACGTTAGTAATTGATTTAGCTTCTAAACCAGGTGGTACCGACTTTAGATATGCGGAAAAAAGAGGGGTCAAAGCGCTATTAGCACCTGGGTTACCGGGTATTGTTGCTCCAAAAACAGCAGGACAAATTTTAGCGAACGTTCTTTCTCAGTTACTGGCAGAAGATGTAATCGCAAGAAAGGAGAATGGGGAATGAATTTAAAAGGGAAAAGAATAGGGTTTGGTTTTACTGGATCACATTGTACGTACGAAGAAGTTATGCCTCATTTAGAAAAATTAATTGCTGAGGGAGCAGAAGTACGTCCTGTTGTTTCTTATACTGTTCAATCAACAAATACGAGATTTGGCGAAGGAGCAGAGTGGATTAAAAAGATTGAAGAAGTAACAGGCTTTAAAGCGATTAATTCAATCGTTGGCGCAGAACCACTAGGACCTAAAATTCCACTAGATTGCATGGTAATTGCACCACTAACAGGAAATTCAATGAGTAAATTTGCAAATGCAATGACAGACTCTCCAGTATTAATGGCAGCGAAAGCGACGCTAAGAAATGGCAAGCCTGTCGTATTGGCTGTTTCGACGAATGATGCTTTAGGGCTTAATGGGGTAAATCTAATTACACCAACAAGGTGACGACAAAGCATAAACGCTTATATGTCGCCATCTTGAGGGAGCTTAGGGTAAAGCACAAGTTCGAAATCATCGAGCCTTTGCCACTTTTCCTTTTTATAAACAGCCTTTTCTAAAACTGACTTTAGGAGGCTGTTTTTCTTTTTGGGATCATCTGTTTTAAAGTAAAGATCAAGAACATGCTCCACTTGAGGTATTGTATCTTTCTTCACTTTTTCCTTCTTAATTTCAGTTTTAATTTCTTTCTTTAAGTTTTCCACCGTGGAAGTAATTTCAGTAATGCGATCAGAAATTACATTCGAACGTTCTAAAAACATATCGACTGTGTAAACACCACGCTCTAATAAATCATGTAAATTATTTTTTTGTTTTTGGACATCCACTAATTCTTTATCAAGCTTGCGTAATGCAGCTACATTCATTTGAATAACTTGTGTCTCTTTTAATTTGTCATCTTGCTTATGTTTTTCAAAATCAGCTTTATAATTGATGTACCATTCTTTTAATGCCTCAAGTAAACGCTTCTCAATTAATTCCGTATAGCTTGATTTGTTTTCGCAACCGCGATGCTTACAATCCATCGTTTCTTTTCGGTTCTTCGGATAACGTTGGACCATACTATAACCACATTTACTACATTTAATAATACCAGCTAGTGGATTTTTAATTCCATTCGTATTGTAAGGAACGTGATACCTTGAATTTAATTTTTCTTGTACTTGTTCAAACAAGCTTTCGGGTATGATAGGCTCATGTTTTCCATCAGCAATAATCCAATCTGATTTATCTTGTCTTGCACAGCTACGTTTTACAGCATCAGGCCGTTTTACTTCTTTTCGCTTTTGCCATGTTACTTTTCCGATGTACACATTGTTTTTTAATATATCCAAGATGCTATAAGGATTCCATTCATTACCTAACTTACTTTTGTAGCCAAGATCATTTAACTTGCTTCTAATTGCATTCGCACCCATATCCTCATTTGCGTACCAATCAAATATCATTCTTACAACAGAGGCTTCTTCTGAATTAATTGTTAAAGTACGCTCTCGTTTATTTAAACGGTGTATATCATATCCGAATGGTGCATGTGTACCAAGGTAATTACCAGCCTCTACACTAGCAACACGGCCTCGTTGCATACGACGTGTAATAATCTTTAATTCCTTACGTGCCATAAATGCTTCAAATTCGCTATATTCTTCGTCCCACTCATCATTAAGGTCATAAGTCTTCCTAGGTGTCATAATCTTCGTATTCGAGCGTTTAAACGTCTCTAAAATGATTCCTTGCTCTTTCATACCACCACGTCCTAAACGGTCCATATCCATGCAAAGAACGGCATCATATTTGTTATCTTCAATTTCTTCAAGCAGAGCTAGCATTTCAGGACGTTTCACTAAGCTCTCACCAGAAACGATTTCCTCACGTACAGATAAAACATTTAAGTTCATTTCCTTGGCAATTTTCAGCAGGGTAGTGCGGTGCTTTGCTAAAGTTTCACCTTCACCACGTGCCTCGGCTTCGAGATCGGCACGGGATTTTCTTAGGTAGATTGCGGTTTTCATGATTAGACCTCCTTATATAGTTAATTCATATACGAGAAATGTATATATAAGAAGTAGAAATGGCTATTTAAAGTAGCGAAAGTAATGACATGTTTGATTTAAGAAAGCATTTAAGATTCTTCGTCGTTTTCCGATACTTTAATATTTCGATGATTGTTCTGCTTTGAAATGGTTAGCAACTAATATGGCAGTACTAACAAATCAGCAGCATACAAATATAGAAAGCACTTCAAGAGGTGACACCATGAGCCAACAAGAAAAATATGCCGCGTCTTATAAATTTGGGAAAACGAAAGTTTATATTGTGGCTCCAGAGCCGAAAACCAAAAAGGATATTGATAAAATCCTTCGAGCATATTACAAGGCTAGTTGGGCCATCATTGATGAATTGCAAACGAAAGAAAATATTGAGGAGTAATTCCTCTTTTTTTGTATAGAAAATAGACAGGTTATGTGTACTAATAATTTTGACGTTTATTTAATTTGATGTGGAGAAGAAAGATACAGTAATAAAGAAATATTGTGATTAGTTTATTATAGGAAAGTGTTTTGTTTCTAGAGTGGACAATCTGCATTTCTATGAATCTCCATCTTGGCATGATAAAGATGTGGCTGGTTCTGTGGGGGAGTATTAGGATTTACGATTGATGCGAAGATAAGTGTAAATGGTTCGTATCAATGTAAAGTGCATAATAGTTATTGGCGAGTGTTCTATATTACGGCTAGTGATGCGTATGTGAATGTGCGGTCTTTTTCGTGCTGTATGTAACATTATTTACTTGTTATTTTTTTCGGTTGTCAATTTTGTGTGCTCATTTATTCAAATGTGTATTAGATTTCGTAATGTAATAGTTTCTATTTCAAGAGAGATTTCATCTTCATCATAATTATTAACTATGAAAGTTTTATATTTTTGAATATCTGCCCAAAAATATTCGAACTTATTTTTTTTGTTTTTCTTTTTCTTTTTCTTTAACCCATACTAAAATTAATTCTTGTAGTTCATCGGTTTCGATGTTGCAAGAGTAGTTTTCATCTTCTATATATCGATGGATAATTTTTGTGAAGTCATTACGTATTTCTAAATCACAACTATTTCCACCTAATTCTAGAGAATCAACTTCGCAGTTCAATACTTTATTTATACGAGATAGCCAAAACACACCGTCACTATTTTGAATATCATTTTCTAAAAATTCCCCTACCAACGATATATTTTCAGGAAGTTTAATCATCAAAAGATTAAAAGGTCCTTGATAAAATTCATATGTGTATTTCATATATTAAAGATCATCCTTTCAATGGTTAACGTAATGGAAAGGCCGAAATAACGCGATTCCTTGAATCAATGAACATCATAATTTCTATACCATGTGGCGTTCTACCAATGTATCTATTACCTCGTCCCGGATATTCCTTATTAGTAAAATGATATTCCGTCGTGTAAATTACCTTGTCATTAATACCCCCTATTAAAGCAAGGCTGTTTTCAATGCTTCCTCAAGCATTGTATTGAAATCATTATATGTTTCCATCACTGTACCAGATGGTTTATCAAGTTCTAAGTAAGTACCATCAGATAGTTTTTTACAAAACCATGCAATATCTGAATCTCCAAGGAAAAGGTACTCTTTTTGAAATTCATTTTCATACCAAATCTCATTGGTTTCTATAAGCCCGCAAATTGATTCGTCCCTTTCTATATCTAACAAATAAGAGTCAACTCCATAAAGTACTAGCCCGTTAAAATCTAATCCATTTACAGTTTTGAGAAATTCCTCATATTCACTCGGTAAGTCAATATTAAAATTCTCTTTCATATGTTCTTTTAATTTCTGAACTTCACTATCTGTTGCTGGTGTATTCAGTTTATCATTAAAACTTTTCTCTATTTTTTCAATATCTACAATCAGATTTTTCCACATATAAAAATCCCTTTCTAAGTTTATTTTATTTTTCCTTAGGGTAGATGTTGTATTTTTGGATAGGCCAGCTTACGTCTACACTATCTCCATCTTGTAAGTATCTAGTTAATATACGTTGTGTATTAGTTATAGCTTTATGATAGGAATGATTTTGTATTAAAGTTAAATCTTTAAATGCATTTGTTCCTCCTAGATGATATTAATAACTGTATCATTATATCAAAAACTGGAGATGTAGAAATTTTTTCTTCCATTGTGAAATAGTAGAGTAGTGTTGTGAGGACATAGAAAAACTGTCTGTTAAGGGGCTGTCTTCTTTTACGCTTCTATATTTGTTCCTTCTGCTACCACTGTTTGCTCTAACTATTTATCTTGTTCTTTTAAATTCATCTTTCTCCGCCCTTAGAATCTAGCAAAATAGGATAATAACTAATTAAAAAAGACAATAATTCTATTTATAAAACTATCCACTAAGTTATTACCTTAATTAACCTTTAGAATCCTCATCGTCCATAATATATTCGATATCTTCATCTGTAAATTCATTGCCTTTAAATACTGGATGCCCATTTGGATCGAGCATACCCATCACTTTTTTATCCTTATCAGACACAATTAGTGTATAGTCCTCCATAAGAAAAGGGTTTTTTGGTAAATCCACTAATATTCTCCAAGCTGGTCTTATATCATCGTTGTTTCTATTTTCTTTCTCAATTTTAAATGTATAAGCCTCATCAAAGAAAAGATGGTTGATATCTTCATTAACTACTCCATCTAATTTGTTTTTCTTATGATAATGTTTAGCAATTTCTATTGCTTCCTGAGGTTTTAACATCACATCTACATTAATTTCATTTATTTTCCTATAATGTCTTGAAAAATCTTCTTGCTTTAATCTTATATAATTTTGAAATTCTTCAGTAGACAATTGTTTAAACTCTTCATCAGACATATTTTTATACTTATCTAAAGACATATAATATTCTCCTTTCTATGAATTTCCTTCTTGGCAGGGTAAAGATGTTGCTGGTACTTTAGATGCAGGATTAGGATTTACCATTGATGTAAAGGTAAGTGTGAATGGTTCGCCACAATACAAAGTACACAATAGCAAGGGCAAAACATACTATGTAACTGCAAAGGAAGCTTATGTACATGTGAAGTAAGAATTACAAAAGAGCATCCACTTAAAGGATGCTCTTTTGTATAATATATTCTTTACAGTTTGCTTATTGATTCTATTTAAGTTACTATACTTATCTACTAAAAATCTTGAAAGACGTTAATCCAATTAAAGCTAACTATTCAACGGTATCAATATAGCCACTAACAGATTGTATGATACCATAGTCAACTTTAAGATTCATACATACAGAACCTGATATATTAATGTTAAATTTCCCATCTTTGTCTAATTCAATATTAATATCTCCTCTGTACTTATCATTAGAAGATTTCAATGTTAATTCCTGTATATCAAAAAAATCTAGTTGGACAAATACAGTATTATAGTTTAAATCTTTCCATTTTTTTGGAGGTTTATCTGCGAATTTAGGTATATTAAAATTTATAGAAATTTTTTTACCTTCATCTTCAATGTTAACTGCTACAATACGTACATCTAACAATGAAGGAGCTTCGTTATATAAATTTGATATAAATCTATTTCCCTCTAAATTACTGTACCACATATAATTACCTCTATATTATTTATTAAATGGATAATGCTCTTGTGTGCCTTCAAATTTACCGGTTCGCGGTTTATCTGCAGGTCTCACATTAAAATGCGGTCCCTGTCCACCTTTAGAGTGGCCTGCACTATGATCCTGAATTATTACTTTTTTTCCATCTTTATTAGTAAAATGATATTCCTTCGTGTAAATTACCTTACCATTCTATAGGTGTTAAATTTAAACAGTGTATTTAATAATATGTTCTCATTTAAATGTTCAATTTATTTAATAATTTTTCTATTCTCTTTAATTCATTATTACTCTGTTCTACAAGATATTCATCAGGACATTCTTTCAATATATCAAAAAAGTTTTCTGCTCCTTTTAATAAAGTTAATAATAATTCATCTTTATTAAAACATGTTTTTTCTCCTGCAATAGATAATAAAATTTGCTCTTGCGAAATAACCTGCATTTTTACCTCTAAAGGTTGGTCTGGAAAATAAAAACTTACATCGTTTTGATTTTCAAACAATTCTTCAATTGCATTTATGAAATATGACCATAACTGATCAATCATATCCCATTCTTTAAATCCTAAAATATTATTTCCGTAATAGTTTATTATTATTGCACCTTCCATATAATCAAAATCAGCAACTAGTTCTAAACATTTCGTATTATCAAAATCTATGAAATATTCAAGAAAGTTACTTTCAATATTATCTAATGAAGTTATTATTTTATCATTTTTTATATATGATTTTACACTAATCATATTAACGTCTCCTCGGATTTCTATTTAGGATATAATTGTCCTATTCTGCCATTTTTAAATCCAACAATATATGTTATTCCATCTACTTTTCCCTCAATTTGATACATACCTTTTGTTCCTTTAGAAATAATCGTATCTCTATTCTTACTGATAACTTCTCCTGCTATATTTTGTATATCGGATATTGACAAATCTTTGTTTAAAAATGATTGTTCTTTTTTTACTGAACCATCCCAATAATCTGGATGATGTCTTTCTAAAACATGTTTCATGCCTTTTTTATCAAACATTATTTTGTTTCCATCAACATTCCATTTTTTTGATGTGTAATTATCTAAATCATTAATAATTTTTTCTGGTTTTGCAGCTTTACTTGGCCCTTTACCACCAGCAGAAGACGAAGAAGACTCGAATTTTTGAAGAGTATCCTTGGCATTTTGAATCGATTTATCCCAAACCAATCCACCATGTACAACAGCACCAACACCAGCCGCTGTAGCAGCTGCATCTAATGGAAGAACAATTGGTGATGCTAACCCACCACTTCCTACTTCTGCGGCGAATGTTAAGAAATTAGCCCCACCTATGACCGAAATACCTTCAAAAATTTCTACAATAGATCCTGCCGTTGATATAACATGTCCAGTAAATCTTCCAGCTTGATAAGTTGCTTCGCTTTCTAATTTATCATTATCAGGTGGTGTTAGTCCAATATAGTCTTCAGCTACTGCACTACCAGCGCCTTGTATAAAGTCCCAAGCACCTTCATAAATATCTTCGACACCATGTTTAAACTTATCTAGTAAAGATTCATCTTTTTTCTCACTATTTAATGGACCACACATTGCTCCTTCTTCAATTGAACTACCATTTAAAAGATTGTCGGCCTGACGCTTCCTATCTTCTTCAATCGCCTGAATGGAAGTCGTCCACTCCATATTCAACCCTTGGGTACTAAACGTGCCACTTGCAGGACTAAAGCCTTTTCCACTTTGGACTTCGGCAAGACCAGTAGCAATACTAGCTGCTAGTTGAAGGGCCGTGCTGTAGTTATTACTGGATGTATAATTGAATTCATATAAATGCTCTAGTTTTTCTTCAAGTTTTTTTCTCATCGCAACTAAAACAGCCACAATTGCGTCTATTCCAGGCATTGGCATTGGCATAGCTACATCTATCGCTTCTATACTTGCAATCGATTGATTGATTTCCTGTATTTGTTCTCTTATTTCTTGTTCGATAACATCTGTTGAAGCTACTTGTGATTGAAAATCGTTTGGAAAGGCATTATTTTGACGGATTAATTCTTCACATAAGTAAATGATTCCTTGCGCTAAAGGACGAAAGGTTTGTATAAAAAATGATTTTGCACTGCTATACGTTTGTCCTTGTAGAACAGTATCAATTGCAAAAGCGTCGATCGACCGAATGGCTTGTTCCATACCTTGAATGGTAGCCGTACATACAGCATTCATGCTTTGAGTTTGGCTTTGTACTTCTCCCAAATACATATTTAAACTCATGCATTAAACCTCCCTTGCTAATTGTTGTTGCTGGTAGGATAGGTCGTCTTCTAAATCACTAAGGTCTCGTCTTTCTTTAAGCAATGTTTCTTTTTGATTTTCCAATTCGAATGTAAGTTTTCGTTCGATGTGTTGTGCTTCTTGACGCATATTCATAAAAAAATGAGATAATTCTCTATCGCCGTGCCAAGTTTCTAGAATTCGGTTAAATAAACGATTACTTCGATTTCTCCATTCGTGAAAATCTGCTTCCGCGTGTTCTTGAGTTTGAATTGCAGATTGATTCCGATCCTGTTCTTTGAATACACTTTGTAATTTTTGATTCAATTGATTGATTTGTTTTTCAATATCTTGACTCATCTTTTTCCTCCTACCGTTTTACTTTTACGAAGGTGGTCACATTAGCGAAAAGTGTTGTGAAGCTCGTGATCCATTCTCTCAAACTCTTTGGCTACCGAATGAATATTATCGATCGCTTGTTGAAAGGCAGTGGAAAATTGTTTCGTAAAATCTAACCTTTGTTGATTCGCTTCTTGTGCTTTGGAATTAACAGATATTGTAGTACGCGCCGCCTTTGTTATAGAACGATTTGTTGCACTTTGGATGGTATCCGACGCTGCTCTCATCTGCGTAGCGATTTGTTGTGCCGATTGAAAATTACTTTGAAATTGTCCCATCGTATAAACCCTTTCTATATTTCTATGAACGTATTAAAGAAGGGGAGTGTCTAGTATGTATGTCCATTATCCTATTGTTCTTTATAGGAACCCTCCTGGGAAAATATTGCAGATATAATTATAACAATAAATGGTTAAAGTTTCCTCAAAAAAAATGTATTTTACAACATATGTGTTTGTTATAGTTCTCAATAGGTAATGTAGTATAACGTAGAGGTAAAACACTAATGGGAAAGTAATAAATTGATGCTAATGATTTATGTATACAATTTAGATAATTAAACAAATTTAATTTCTCATGTTGTTTACATATATAATAGAAGGTAATGAAAAAACTACACATTTTCATTGTTGCTACCATGTTGGCGTCAACCTCATGCGCCTAATGGCAACAAAAAACATCTACTTCGTCCCATTCGGTCAAGATGCACCAGAAAAAAAACCGAACTCAATGGTAGCTCGCATGGAATTGCTGGAAGATACAGTATTAGAAGCGCTACAAGGAAAGCAATTGCAACCGGTTGTCGTAGAAAAATTCAGATATATGAATTAAAAAACGAAAAAAAACGGACAATTTTTGATGAAACCATCATTCTTACTGTAGAATATGATAAAATTAACGTTATTAAGATTAGAAGGGGTATTGTATACTCCTTCTGATTCTAAGTTATAGAAGGATTGGTATCTAGAAAGGGGCATAGTGATGGAAAAGCAAAAAACTTTTCATGTCGCTGTAGTTGGAGCAACCGGCGCAGTTGGTGAACAAATGTTAAATACTTTAGAGAAACGAGAATTTCCAATCGGGAAGTTAACGTTACTTTCATCTAAACGATCTGCAGGTAAGAAACTTGTATTTAAAGGCGAAGAATTTACAGTTCAAGAGGCAACTCCTGAAAGTTTTGAAGGAGTAGATATCGCACTATTTAGTGCTGGTGGATCTGTATCAAAACAATTAGCGCCAGAAGCAGCAAAGCGCGGTGCGATTGTTGTTGATAATACAAGTGCATTCCGTATGACAGAAAACGTGCCACTTGTTGTACCTGAAGTAAATGAAAACGACTTAAAAGAACATAATGGTATTATTGCAAATCCAAACTGTTCTACAATTCAAATGGTAGTAGCTCTTGAGCCAGTTCGTCAGCAATATGGTTTAAAACGAGTAATCGTTTCCACATATCAAGCTGTATCAGGTGCTGGTGCGGCAGCGATTGAAGAACTTCATGAACAATCACAAGCAATCTTAAATGGTGAAGAAGTGAAGGCAAATGTTTTACCTGTATCAGGTGATAAGAAACATTTCCAAATTGCTTTCAACGCGATTCCACAGATTGATAAATTCCAAGATAATGGATTTACGTTTGAAGAAATGAAAATGATTAATGAAACGAAAAAAATTATGCATATGCCTGAATTAGAAGTAGCGGCAACATGTGTACGTTTACCTGTTGTATCAGGTCACTCTGAGTCTGTTTACATCGAAGTGGAAAAAGAAGGCGTAACAGTAGAAGAATTCAAGAGCTTACTTGCAAATGCGGAAGGTATTGTTCTGCAAGATAATCCAGAAGAGCAGTTATATCCAATGCCAGCTACTGCAGTAGGTAAAAACGAAGTATTCGTTGGAAGAATCCGTAAAGATTTAAATAACGATAAAGGATTCCATCTTTGGGTCGTATCTGATAACTTATTAAAAGGCGCTGCATGGAATTCTGTTCAAATTGCAGAGCGCTTAGTAAAATTACAATTAGTGTAAACGGCTAAGAGAAGGTGCAAAATATGAAAATTATTGTTCAAAAATTTGGTGGCACATCCGTACGTGATGAAAATGGACGTAAGCATGCGCTTCATCATATAAAAAAATCGCTAGATGCGGGTTATAAAGTAGTTACTGTCGTATCTGCTATGGGCCGTAAAGGTGAACCATATGCAACTGATACTTTGTTAAGTCTTGTAAATCAAGAGGAATCTCGCATTTCTAATCGTGAGCAAGATTTATTATTATCATGCGGAGAATTAATTTCAGCAATCGTCTTCTCTAACATGTTAAATGAGAACGGTATAAAAGCAGCAGCGTTAAATGGTGCACAAGCTGGTTTTGTAACAAATGATGATTTTACGAATGCTAAGATTATTGAAATGAATTGCGATCGTATACATGAAGAATTAGAAAATCTAGATGTAATTGTCGTTACAGGATTCCAAGGGCAAACGAAAAAAGGTGATACGACAACACTTGGACGCGGAGGCAGCGATACTTCAGCTTCAGCATTAGGTGTTGCGCTTCATGCTGAATACATCGATATTTTCACAGATGTAGAAGGTGTTATGACCGCGGATCCTCGCATTGTAAAAGATGCACGTCATCTTCAAACGGTAACGTACAATGAAATTTGTAACATGGCATATCAAGGTGCAAAGGTCGTTCATCCACGTGCAGTTGAAATTGCGATGCATGCCAAAGTACCACTTCGTGTACGTTCTACGTATTCTGATAGTGAAGGTACGCTTATTTCGGCATCGGATGGTGCTACAAAAGGCCGTGATGTAGAAGAACGTCCTGTTACAGGTATCGCTCATGTGCCAAATGTGACGCAAATTAAAGTGCTTGCAAAAGAAACGGCATACGATTTACAACAGCATGTGTTTAAAGAAATGGCGAATGAAGGAATAAGTGTCGATTTAATTAACATTTCACCTACTGGGGTAGCTTATACGGTGAGTGATAATGTATCAAGTCGTGCAGTTGAATTATTAAAAAACCTTGGATATGAGCCAATTGTGACAGAACATTGTGCCAAAGTATCTATTGTAGGAGCTGGAATGGCAGGATACCCAGGGGTTACTGCGAAAATCGTTACAGCTTTAGCAGAAAAAGGTATTCAAATTCTGCAATCGGCAGATAGCCATACGACAATTTGGGTTCTTGTAAAAGAAACGGATTTAGTGGAGGCTGTAAATGCATTACATAGTGCGTTTGAGCTTTCAAAAGAAAAGCAACTGGAACAATAAGGAGTGAGACCATGATAGATTTTGGGACAATTGCAACCGCGATGGTAACTCCGTTTGATAAAAACGGAAATATCGATTTTGCAAAGACAACGAAATTGGTAAATTATTTAATAGATAACGGTACAACAGCAATCGTGGTAGGAGGAACGACAGGAGAATCTCCTACATTAACTTCAGAAGAAAAAGTAGCGTTATATCGCCATGTCGTATCTGTTGTCGATAAAAGGGTGCCCGTAATCGCTGGAACAGGTAGTAATAATACGCATGCTTCTATTGACTTAACTAAAAAGGCAACAGAGGTTGGTGTTGATGCAGTAATGCTAGTAGCACCGTATTATAACAAACCGAGTCAAGAAGGAATGTATCAGCACTTTAAAGCAATCGCTGAAAGCACGCCGCTTCCGGTTATGCTATATAACGTTCCAGGACGATCTATTGTACAAATCTCCGTTGATACAGTTGTTCGTTTATCAGAAATAGAAAACATTGTTGCGATTAAAGATGCAGGCGGCGATGTGTTAACAATGACAGAAATCATTGAAAAAACAGCGGACGACTTTGCGGTATACAGCGGTGATGATGGTTTAACGTTACCAGCTATGGCAGTTGGAGCGAAAGGTATCGTTTCTGTAGCATCTCATGTTATTGGAAATGAAATGCAAGAAATGATTGCAGCATTCCAAGCGGGCGAATTTAAAAAGGCGCAAAAATTACATCAATTACTTGTAAGAGTAACGGATTCATTATTTATGGCGCCAAGCCCAACGCCAGTAAAAACAGCGTTACAAATGGTTGGATTAGATGTAGGCTCTGTACGTTTACCACTTCTTCCATTAACAGAAGAAGAAAGAGTAACGTTACAATCTGTTATGCAATCTATCCCTCGTTAATAAAAAATGACCTAGTGTAGAACTAGGTCATTTTTTTATGGTAAGAAAATCTTTGCGCTCTTTTCTTACCTATATGTGTTCTTATAGGATCATTTAACCGCTTCTTCAGTATGAATTGCAACATGTATAAGAAAATAATCGTACCCCTTTAAATGAATTAAAAAATCATAGTTATTATAGAATGAACATTTGTATAAACGTAGTAAACTACCGATTCTGTTTTTTAGAGAAATTCCCTCAAATATGACGTAATTCATAAAAAAACTCCAGTTTGTAAGTGTTTTTATTCGATTCTAGAAAAATAAGTCTTGAAAATCCATATTATGAAATTAATTTAGCCTATTTATGGCTATTTCTTCAAACTAATATGGAGTATAAAATCGAAGTAAATAAGTTCGATACTTTTGGTGATATTCCATTCTTTTACCTATTCTTTCGCACGATTTAACTTGTGTTCTATTTCTTGTATCAGGTATAATATGGCTAAGTAGCTTAGTACGGGTATGCTTAGCAAAATTGGTAAAAATTATAATTTGATTACATTTTCATATCATATCGAATAAGATATTTGATTTATATAATGAAAGAGAGGTGAAACCTGGTTTAAAAAATAAACAAGGACATGATATCGCATAACGGTAAGGACATTCGTCTTGGACGGTGAATATATGGTGGTTGTAGAGTTTCCCCTGGTGTCTCTACAATTTTAGTGAAATCAGTGTTTGAAAGATTTTTAAACCAGGCAACAACATGAAGAGAAAAGAGAATGAGTCTGTTAAAGTATTTGCTCTTGGTGGAGTAGGTGAAATCGGGAAAAACATGTACTGTGTTGAAATTGATTCTGAAATCTTTATTGTAGATGCAGGGTTAATGTTCCCAGGAGATGAAATGTTTGGAATTGATATCGTTATTCCTGATATTACATATTTAGTGGAAAACCAAGAGCGAGTAAAAGGTTTATTTATTACTCACGGTCATGAAGATCATATTGGTGGTATTGTTTACGTACTTCGTAAATTATCTATTCCAGTGTATGCAACGAAATTAACAGTAGGACTTATACAAGAAAAACTTGGCGAAGCGGGTATGTTAGGCCGTGTAGACTTAAAAACAATCGACTCAAATTCAACAGTAGAGTTTAATACTACAACAGTGTCATTCTTTGGAACGACACATAGTATTCCAGATTCTGTTGGTGTTTGTTTCCATACATCAAAAGGTGCTATCGTATATACAGGAGACTTTAAATTCGATCAAACTCCAATTGGAAATAGTGGAGCAGACCTTGGGAAAATGGCACAAATCGGAAATGAAGGCGTACTATGCTTATTATCTGATAGTACAAATGCTGAGCGTCCAGGCTATACAGGTTCTGAAAAAGAAGTTGGTGTAGAAATTTCTAAAGTGTTCTACGGCGCAGAAGGACGTATTATTGTTGCTTCATTTGCATCGAATGTACATCGTATTCAACAAGTATTTGATGCAGCTGCTGAAACAGGGCGAAAAGTAGCGGTTGTAGGACGTAGTATGGTGAAAGTAGTAGATATCGCAAGACGTCTTGGTTATTTAGATGTTCCAGAAGGTATGGTTATTTCACTACAAGAAGTAGATAATTTCCCAGAGAAAAAGGTAGCTATTTTAACGACAGGTAGCCAAGGTGAACCGATGGCAGCCCTTTCTAGAATGGCGAAGCAAGCTCATAAACAAATTTCAATTCGTAAAGGTGATACGGTTATTATTGCGGCTTCTCCAATACCGGGTAATGAAATATCTGTATCGAAAATTATTGACTTGTTATTTAGAGCTGGAGCTGAGGTTGTTTATTATGGTGAAAGAAAAGTTCACGTTTCAGGTCACGGTAGCCAAGAAGAATTAAAATTAATGTTAAATTTAATGAAACCGAAATATTTTGTACCCGTACATGGTGAGTTTCGTATGCAAAAAGCACATGCATATTTAGCTGAAGATGTAGGTATTGCAAGAGAGAATATCTTTATCGTAGAAAAAGGCGATGTGATTGCTTTTGGTGACGATGAAGCAAACTTAGTTGGCAAAGTACAGGCTGGTAATGTGTTAATTGATGGATTAGGTGTAGGTGACGTTGGTAATATCGTTCTTCGAGATAGAAAAATGTTATCTCAAGATGGAATATTAGTAGTTGTTGTAACACTTGGTAAAGATGAAAAGAAAATTATCTCTGGTCCAGAAATCATTTCACGTGGTTTTGTGTATGTTCGTGAATCAGAAGCGTTAATTGACCGCTCTACAGAGATTGTACGTATGATTGTTGAGCAATCGATTAAAGAGTATTCAATTGAATGGTCTATGTTAAAACAAAATATTCGTGAATTATTAGGGCAGTTCTTGTACGAAGAGACAAAGAGAAAACCTATGATTTTACCGATTATTATGGAAGTATAAAAAAGATCACCTTTACGGGTGATCTTTTTTCTTTTTTAACTCTATCGAATGAAATTTATAACTTAAGAAATAATAGTTATATACGAGTGAAAGGGGATGCGATATGACAGAACGTGATCGTTATACAAATGAAGGGAAAGAGGCTGAGCCGAAAGAAACTGGGAAAGAAGCTTCAATAGTGGAAAAAATTCAACAGCTTGGACAAACGAATGTACCGCAAATGAATGAATCGCGTATTCATTGTTTAACAATCATTGGGCAGGTGGAAGGTCATGTTCAGTTGCCACCGCAAAATAAAACAACAAAATATGAGCATATTATTCCGCAAATTGTTGCGATAGAACAAAATCCGAAAATTGAAGGTTTGCTTTTAATATTAAACACAGTTGGAGGTGACGTTGAAGCAGGGCTAGCAATTTCTGAGATGGTAGCTTCGCTTTCGAAGCCAACGGTATCTCTTGTTCTGGGTGGGGGACATTCTATCGGTGTACCAATTGCCGTCTCTACGGATTATTCATTTATTGCGGAAACTGCGACGATGACAATTCATCCCATTCGTCTAACAGGTCTTGTGATCGGTGTGCCGCAAACATTTGAGTATTTAGATAAAATGCAAGAAAGAGTCATACGATTTGTGACGAAGCATTCAAAAGTAACGGAAGATCGTTTTAAAGAGCTTATGTTTGCGAAAGGGAATTTGACGCGAGATATTGGGACGAATGTAATTGGTGGAGATGCAGTGAAGTATGGTCTTATAGATGATGTCGGTGGTATTGGAAATGCGATCCGAAAATTAAACGAATTAATAGATGCTCACGGACATGATAGTACAGAAGGGACAATGTTACAATGATTTTATATACAATTATGCCAGAGCAACTTGTATATCCAGCCGATTATTCGCAATGTGAAAGCCAAAAAGTTGTAAATATAAACGGTGTTGAATTAATGGTTTCTGAAGAAGAACATGGGTGTTATTCTATTGTACGTGTGTTAAGTACGGATCCGCTTCACTACTTAGAATTTGAGCCTGGCCAGAAAATAACCTTTTAGCAAAAAGAAGGATTTTGTTTAGAAGCTATGGTATAATATAAAAAACAAGACGGTTGAGCAGCCATGAGAGGGCTGCTTTCTTCTGTTTATTTAACAATTTACAAGAAGTGTAAAAATAGAAGAGATAAGACCTGAAAAAATAGAGAAAACAGACATATAAGTATAGTTTTTTTTAGGAAGTCCTACTTATATGTAGAACACGGGGTGAAGAAATGGCAAAACAAAAGCAAAGAGGGACGAAGGCAAAAGCAAGACGCACGATAAAGCCAACTTTGTATTATGAAATCGTCGGTTTAACTCTTTTTGCACTTTCAATCATTACGATTTTACAGCTAGGCGTTGTAGGGAAATCGTTTGTGTTATTTTTTCGCTTCTTCTTTGGTGAGTGGTACATAATTGGTGTGTTAGGTGTAATAGCTTTATCGGTTTCGTTCGTTATCAAACGTGGATGGCCGAACCTTTTAAATAAACGGTTAATCGGTTTTTATTTAATAGTATTGGCGATATTAATGTTTAGTCATATTACATTATTTAACCTTCTTACGAAAGATGGAGCAGTGCAAAATACGTCTGTTATTGTGAGTACGAAAGATAACTTCTTTCTTGAAATGAAAAAGGGTCCAGATAGTGTTCATTTAGGCGGTGGTATGTTTGGGGCGCTTATGTTCGCGACATGTTACTTCTTATTTGATGAAGTAGGTGCTTATATTATTGGCATTATTTTAGTGATTCTCGGCATACTTTGTATAACAAATAAGCATATTGGGGAAGTGCTTGCCCCTGTAGGAAGAATTCTTAGAAGTCAACTTGAAGTAATGCAAGGGGATTATAAAGATTGGAGATCCAAAAGGACGGCTGAACAAACAGAAAAGAAAAAAACAACAAGAAGCACAAGGAGCAAACGTGCTGCAGAACAAGAAGAAATTATTGAGCCGATGGAAGAAATCTCAATTGATCCTCCAATAATTTCGAATTTCACTGAGAATTATCCAGTAAATGAAGAAGAGGATAAACGAATTCGTGAAGAACAGGAAGCAGAGTTGATAACTTCACCGTCTATTGAAGAGGCTCCGCCTGTTGAAGAATCTAAGAAAAAGCGTGGAGAAAAGATTGTAGAATCTTTAGAGGCGGAAACAAGTGCCCCGCCAATGCAATTTTCAAATGTAGAAAATAAAGATTACAAGCTTCCTGCAATTGATATATTAAAATTTCCTAAGAATAAGCAAGTTACAAATGAAAATGCAGAAATTTATGAGAATGCTCGTAAATTAGAACGTACATTCCAAAGCTTTGGAGTGAAAGCGAAAGTAACAAAAGTACATAGAGGTCCTGCAGTTACAAAATATGAAGTGTATCCTGATATGGGAGTAAAGGTAAGCAAAATCGTCGGTTTAAGTGATGATTTAGCACTTGCTTTAGCTGCGAAAGACATTCGTATTGAAGCACCTATTCCCGGGAAATCAGCTGTAGGGATTGAAGTTCCGAACTCAGAAGTTTCTATGGTAACGCTTAGAGAGGTTCTTGATTCTAAGGCTAATAATCATCCGGAAGAGAAGTTGTTAATTGGTCTTGGACGAGATATTACAGGTGAAGCTGTATTAGCCCGTTTAAATAAAATGCCCCATTTACTAGTAGCTGGTGCGACAGGTAGCGGGAAAAGTGTATGTATTAACGGTATTATTGTTAGTATTTTAATGCGTGCAAAACCACATGAAGTAAAATTAATGATGATTGATCCGAAAATGGTAGAGTTAAATGTATATAACGGTGTGCCTCACTTATTAACACCAGTTGTAACTGATCCAAAAAAAGCATCACAAGCTTTGAAAAAAGTCGTGAGTGAAATGGAACGTCGTTATGAGTTATTTGCTCATAGTGGCACGCGTAATATTGAAGGATACAATGATCATATTAAAGAACATAATAGTCAATCGGAAGCGAAACAACCGGAATTACCTTATATTGTAGTAATTGTGGACGAGTTAGCAGATTTAATGATGGTTGCTTCATCGGATGTAGAGGATGCAATTATGCGCTTAGCACAAATGGCCCGTGCGGCTGGTATTCATTTAATTATTGCAACGCAGCGTCCATCAGTTGATGTTATTACGGGAGTTATTAAAGCGAATATCCCATCACGTATTGCATTTGCGGTATCTTCTCAAACAGATTCTCGTACAATTCTTGACGGTGGTGGTGCAGAGAAACTACTAGGTCGAGGAGATATGCTGTTTATACCAATTGGTGCATCCAAGCCTGTACGTGTACAAGGTGCATTTTTATCAGATGATGAAGTTGAGAGAGTTGTAGAATATGTTATTGGTCAGCAAAAAGCGCAATATCAAGAAGATATGATTCCGCAAGACGTTCCTGATACGAAGCAGGAAGTAGAAGATGAACTATATGATGAAGCAGTTCAGCTCGTAGTAGAAATGCAAACAGCATCTGTTTCTATGTTGCAACGTAGGTTTAGAGTTGGTTATACGCGAGCTGCCCGTTTAATTGATGCAATGGAAATGAATGGTGTAGTAGGTCCGTATGAAGGTAGTAAACCACGAGAAGTGCTCATTAATGATGTGCAAGAAAAAAGTTCATAAAAAAAGCCTAATTGTTTTTACAATTAGGCTTTTTTATATACTGGTTTTGTTATATACTATATTCAGCGATAAAGAAAGGGCTTACATTTAAAGTGATTCTTTAGAATACGAATACTTTGGTGTGGTTTTTTGTGAACGTTCGATATTTAATGTAGAAAAATGTTAAATTTTGTTGACACGTATGGGAGCAAGTGGTAAGATTACTTCGAAAAGAATCACTGCCTCATATAATCTTGGAGATAAGGTCCATAAGTTTCTACCTGGCAACCATGAATTGCTGGACTATGAGGGGAAAAGTGTGTAACAAAGGATGTAAGAGATCTTTGTGCCGAACTTTTTCTCGAAATGAGGAATGTTTATGGTGCAAAGTTTTTTTTATGCAGTAAAGAGTGAAAATTTAATCTTAAAAAATTATTAATATTTATTCGACAATTATGCTTATTTTTAGTATTTAGTGATTTTATTATGTTGTAAGTTGAAAAAAGAGAAAAGAAGTCTTACATCAGAGGTCGAATAATTGAAATGCGGGGGAGTCTTATGTCAGTAAAATCCGATAGTCGTCACCTATATTTACGGGTGATTGATCACATCAAAGAAAAAATTAAAGATGGAGCTTACAAAGAAAGACAGAAGCTACCATCAGAGTTTGATTTAGCGAAAGAACTTGGCGTAAGTAGAGCGACTTTAAGGGAAGCGCTGCGTATTTTAGAAGAAGAAAATGTTGTCATTCGTAGACATGGTGTAGGAACATTTGTAAATGCCAAGCCGTTATTTTCGTCAGGGATTGAACAACTTTCTAGTATTACAGATATGATTTCTAGTGTGGGGAAAACACCAGGAACTATCTTTTTATCATCATCTACAACAAGTTTAACAGAAGAAGAAAAAGAGAAGTTTAATAGTGAAGATGGTTTTAATGCAGTGATGATTGAGCGTGTACGTACAGCAGATGGGGAACCTGTTGTATATTGTATCGATAAACTTGCAAAAGAAATATTGCCGGATTTATCGGGATACAATGAAGAATCGTTACTAACGGTGATACATAATAACACGCATAAGCGCATAACATATGCGGTTGCTCATATCGAGCCAATTGGCTATCATCCGAAAATCTCACCGATTTTAGAATGTGAGCCAGAAACAGCACTGCTAGTATTGAAACAAATGCACTATGATCAAAATGATGAGCCAATCTTATATTCTATCAATTACTTTAGAGCTGATAAGTTTAGCTTCCACGTACTAAGAAAACGTATGTAGGTAAGTTCCTTTTTAGGGAGGTGACAGCAAGAAGTTAGGGACAGCAGCGTATAAAAAAATAGACAAATCATTTCAGGAGGGGTTTCTAGTATGAAGAAAAAAACAGGTCTTTTATTATCATTAACATTAGCAGCAAGTGCGGTTTTAGGTGCATGTGGTAACTCGGATAAAGCGAGTAGTGACAAAAAAGGGGATAAAGAGTTTAAGGTTGGTATGGTTACAGATGTTGGGGGCGTTGATGACAAATCATTCAACCAATCTTCTTGGGAAGGATTAAAAAAGTTTGGTAAAGATAATGGATTAAAAGAAAAGACAAATTATCGTTACCTACAGTCTGAAAAAGAAGCAGATTATATTCCAAACTTAAAGAAATTTTCAAAAGATAAGTATGATTTATCTTTCGGAATTGGTTATAAATTAGAAGGTGCAATTAAAGAAGTAGCAAAAGAATCTCCAAAACAGCAATTCGCAATTGTTGATACGGTTGTAGATGCACCGAACGTAACAAGCATTACATTTAAAGATCATGAAGGATCATTCCTTGTAGGTGCGGTAGCAGCTATGTCAACAAAATCGAATAAAGTAGGATTTGTTGGTGGAATGAAGAGTGATTTAATTAGTAAATTTGAAAATGGATTTAAAGCTGGTGCAAAGGCAGTAAATCCAAACATTGAAATCGTATCTGAATATGCAGAAGCATTTGATAAACCTGAAAAAGGTACAGTTCTTGCTTCAGCAATGTACGGTCAAGGTGTAGATGTAATTTATCATGCTGCTGGTGGTACAGGTAACGGTGTGTTCACTGAAGCGAAAAACCGTAAGAAAAAAGGTGAAAATGTTTGGGTAATCGGTGTTGACCGTGACCAACATCAAGAAGGTATGCCTGAAAATGTAACATTAACTTCAATGATAAAACGTGTTGATGTAGCTGTAGAAAAAGTAGCTAAAGAAGCAAAAGATGGAAAGTTAAAAGGTGGAAAAATTGAAGCGTTTGGCTTAAAAGATGACGGTATTGGTATTTCAAAAACAACTGATAACGTGAAAAAAGTTAACCCTGAAATTTTAACAAAAGTAGAAGAATTTGAAAAGAAAATTACAGACGGTGAAATTAAAGTACCGGCTACAGATAAAGAGTATAAAGAATATGAAGCTTCTCTAAAAAAATAAATAGAGAAATAGCAAAGGTTAGTTCATAGAACTAACCTTTGTATGTATAAAACTTCCGAATTGTTTAATAAGTTAATAGTGTAATAGGGGAATGTTCCCTGTTAAAAGGAGGAACACAATGGAATACGTAATTGAAATGAATAATATTACGAAAGTATTCCCAGGCATTGTAGCGAATGATGATATTACGCTGCAAGTAAAGCAGGGTGAGATACATGCTTTACTTGGAGAAAATGGTGCAGGGAAATCCACATTGATGAATGTACTATTTGGTTTGTACCAACCAGAACAAGGTGAAATTAAAATTAAAGGAAAGTCTGTAAACATTACCAATCCGAATGTGGCAAATGACCTTGGTATTGGAATGGTTCATCAGCACTTTATGCTTGTTCATAATTTTACAGTTACAGAGAATATTATTCTCGGAAATGAACCGAAGAAAAAAGGGAAAATTGCTGTTGAGGAAGCTGCGAAAGAAATTCAAAAACTGTCTGAACAATACGGCTTAGCTGTAGATCCATATGCGAAAATACAGGATATTTCAGTTGGTATGCAACAGCGTGTTGAGATTTTGAAAACACTTTACCGCGGTGCAGAAATTTTAATATTTGATGAACCGACAGCTGTGTTAACACCACAAGAAATTCATGAGCTAATTCAAATTATGAAAAAGCTTGTGCAAGAAGGAAAATCTATTGTTCTTATTACACATAAGTTGAAAGAAATTATGGAAGTTTGCGATCGTTGTACGATTATTCGTAAAGGAAAAGGGATTGGAACGGTTGACGTTGCAAATACGGATGAAAATAAACTTGCAGAATTAATGGTCGGACGTCAAGTGAATTTTAAAACAGAAAAAATAGACGCGAAGCCAAAAGAAGAGGTACTTTCAATTGCAAACCTTGTTGTTCACGATGCACGTCAACTACCTGCTGTAAAAGGCCTTGACTTAACTGTTCGTGCGGGGGAAATTGTTGGGATTGCAGGAATTGATGGAAACGGACAAAGTGAATTAATAGAAGCAATTACTGGTTTACGAAAAGTTGAGTCAGGTTCTATTGCAATTAGAGGAAAAGAAATAACAAATTGGCCTGTTAGAAGAATAACAGAAGAGGGAATTGGTCATATCCCAGAAGATCGTCATAAACACGGACTCGTTCTTGATTTTTCTGTTAGAGATAATATAGTTCTGCAAACGTACTATAAAAATCCGTTTTCAAAGAAAGGGATTTTAAATTTCAGCAAAATTACAGAAAAAGCAAAGGCTCTTATTGAACAGTTTGATGTACGTACACCTAGTGAGCAAACGTTAGCACGCGCTCTATCTGGGGGGAATCAACAAAAAGCAATTATTGCACGTGAAGTAGACCGTGATCCAGATTTATTAATCGCGGCACAGCCAACACGTGGTTTAGATGTAGGAGCAATTGAATTTATTCATAAGAGATTAATAGAGCAAAGGGATAAAGGAAAAGGTGTATTACTTTTATCACTAGAGTTAGATGAAATCTTAAATGTTAGCGATCGAATTGCTGTTATTTATGAAGGGAAAATTGTAGCAATAGTTGATGCGAAAGAAACGAATGAACAACAGCTTGGATTGTTAATGGCTGGAGGAACAAAGAAGGAGCAGGTGGGTACCAATGGCTAAAAAACTTTTAACAGAGCGAACGATAAATATTTTAGTCCCAGTACTATCCGTTATTTTCGGCTTACTTGTAGGAGCAATTGTAATGCTAGTTAGTGGCTATGACCCAATTGTTGGTTATAGTGCACTTTGGACAGGTATGTTCGGTAGCGCAAGTGCGATTGGTGAAACGCTTCGTACAATGATACCGCTTATTCTTGCTGGTTTATCGGTGGCGTTTGCATTTCGTACAGGTTTATTTAATATCGGGGTAGAGGGTCAATTGTTAGTTGGTTGGCTTGCGGCGGTTTGGTTCGGTTATGCAGTCTCACTACCAGCTTTCCTTCATATTCCATTATCTATTTTATTCGCAGCATTGGTAGGCGGAATTTGGGGCTTCATTCCGGGATATTTAAAAGGGAAGTTTCAAGTGAATGAAGTTATTGTAACCATTATGATGAACTATATCGCGTTGTATGTAACATATGACATTATTAAGCGTTTCTTACATGCGGGTAATGACAAAACGTATGATATTAAAGAGAGTGCGTCACTATCTTCAGACTGGCTTGCTTCTATTACTGATGGTTCACGTCTACACTGGGGAATTATTGTAGCAATTTTAATCGCTATTTTAATGTGGTTCTTATTAGATAGAACAACTTTAGGTTACGAATTAAAGTCGGTAGGATTTAATCAGCATGCTTCTCAATATGCAGGTATGAAAGTTTCTCGTAATGTAGTATTCTCCATGACAATTGCTGGTGCATTTGCGGGGATTGGTGGAGCGATGGAAGGATTAGGAACATTCCAGAGTATGACAGCGATGTCTTCGTTTACAGGAGTAGGATTTGACGGGATTGCTGTAGCATTACTTGGAGGGAATAATCCGTTTGGTATAATCCTTTCAGCTTTATTATTTGGTGGTTTGAAAAGTGCTTCCCCTCAAATGAACTTTGAGGCAGATGTACCATCAGAGCTTATTAATGTAATTATTGCATGTATCATCTTCTTTGTTGCATGTAGTTATGTGTTAAGATGGGCGCTTACACGCATGAGCAAGGAGGGGAAATAAATGAGCTTTTTAGATATATTAGCCATTCTTGTGACGGGTACGTTATATACATCAGCACCTATAATTTTCACAGCATTAGGTGGTGTATTTAGTGAACGATCGGGTGTTGTAAATATCGGATTGGAAGGACTAATGCTATTTGGTGCATTTATTGGAGTAGTTACAAATTTATTAATGGGTGATACTTGGGGAACGATGACTCCATGGATTGCGTTATTATTTGCGGCAATTGGTAGTGGATTATTTGCATTACTTCATGCGGTAGCCTCTATTACATTCCGAGCGGATCAAGTTGTAAGTGGTGTAGCAATTAACTTTTTATCTCTTGGTTTAACAGTATTTGCAATTAAGAAGATTTTTGATAAAGGACAGACTGACTTTATTCAGTATCGTATTGAAAAGATTGATATTCCAGGTCTTTCGGATATTCCAGTTTTAGGGAAAATATTTTTCTCGAACGTACCAATAACGTCGTATATTGCCATTATTTTAGCATTCGTTGTTTGGTATGTTATTTATAAAACACCGTTTGGTCTTCGTCTACGTGCTGTTGGTGAACACCCAATGGCAGCGGATACGATGGGGATTAACGTATATAAAATGCGCTATATTGGAGTCTGTATATCAGGAGTGTTTGCTGGAATTGGTGGAGCGATTTTTGCAATGTCAATTTCTAATAACTTCTCAGGGGCAACGATTACAGGACAAGGTTTCTTAGCTTTAGCTGCTATGATTTTTGGAAAGTGGAATCCACTAGGCGCACTAGGTGCAGCTCTATTCTTTGGTTTTGCGCAATCTCTTAGTGTAACAGGTGGAACAATTCCTGTATTAGATCAAATCCCAAGTGTTTTATTAACGATATTACCATATGTATTCACAATATTAGCGCTTGTTGGTTTTGTAGGTCGTTCTGAAGCTCCGAAAGCATTAGGAACTCCTTATGAAAAAGGAAAACGATAAGTATAAAAAAGCTCGCACATTAGTGCGGGCTTTTTTACATAGAATATATGTAATACGGAATTTTACTATGTTCCTTACATATTACAGTTTTTAGAAAGAGTCGAATGTAAGTATAGTGAGGAAGAAAAGTTGATTTTTCATTTCTAAAAACTGTATATTGAAGAGGAATATTCCTATATACGTAAAGGAGGGCTATAAATGAAAATGATGGAACAACAGTTACATGAGTTAGGTGGTTTACGAGTACATATTATTCCAACTGATAAATATAAAACAAATACTTTTGTATTTCGTTTGAAAGCACCTTTAAATGAGGAGACGGTGACAGAGCGTGCCCTATTGCCATACGTATTGCAAAGTGCGACAGAAAAGCTTCCTTCTGTAATTCGTCTTCGTCAATATTTAGAAGAATTATACGGATCTTCTTTGGCAGTAGATGTAAGTAAAAAGGGAGAAGACCATATCATCTCTATTTATGTAGACATTGCAAATGAAGTATATTTACATGATGCACCACCGTTATTTGAAAAAGCGCTTTCTATGTTATCGGATATCGTTTTACATCCAGCAACAGAGGGGAACAGTTTTTTACCTTCTATCGTAGAAAGTGAAAAGAGAGCGCTCTTGCAACGAATTGAAGCTACGTATGATGATAAAATGCGCTATGCAAACGAGCGTTTAATTGAAGAAATGTGCAAAGTAGAACCGTATCGATTAAGTGCAAATGGAAAAAAAGAGAGTGTTGCATCTATTACAAATGAAAGTTTGTATCAATATTATCAAAAAGTGTTAGCGGAAGACGAAATGGATCTATACATTATTGGTGATATTTCAGAAAATGCAGTTGATCTTGTAAGTAAGTATTTTTCTATTTCAGCACGTCCTGTGAGAGAGCGAAATGTACTTCTTCATAAGAGAAATAATGAAGAAAAAGAAGTTGTTGAAAAACAAGAATTAAAACAAAGTAAATTACACATCGGTTATCGTACGTTTATTACGTATAAAGACGAAGATTATTTTGCACTGCAATTGTTCAATGGATTGTTTGGAGGATTTTCTCATTCAAAGTTATTCGTTAATGTTCGCGAAAAAAATAGTTTAGCGTACTATGCAGCATCCCGCTTTGAAAGTCATAAAGGCTTATTGTTTGTCATGTCAGGAATCGAAGCGAAAAATTATGAAAAAGCAGTTGAGATTATTAAAGAACAAATGTTGGCGATGCAAAATGGTGATTTTTCTGAAGAAGAGATGCATCAAACAAAAAGTGTTATTCAAAATCAAATATTAGAGGCGATTGATACGCCGCGCGGGTTTGTGGAAATGCTGTATCATGGTATTATTTCAGACCGTACGCGTCCTGTTGAAGAATGGCTTACAGGTATTGAAAGTGTGACGAAAGAAGAGATTGTGAAAGTTGCTAAAAATATTGAATTAGATACAATTTACTTTTTACATGGAACGGAGGGAGAATAAATGGAGAAAATTGTTTATGAGCAATTAAAAGAGACACTCTATTATGAAAAACTTCCTAATGGATTAGATGTATATATTTTACCGAAGCAAGGATTTAATAAAACATTTGCAACGTTTACGACAAAATATGGTTCTATGGATAATACATTCGTACCACTAGATAAAGAAGAAATGATTCGTGTGCCTGATGGAATTGCTCATTTTCTTGAGCATAAATTATTTGAAAAAGAAGATCACGATGCTTTCCAATTGTTTAGTAAACAAGGGGCATCGGCAAATGCTTTCACATCTTTCACAAGAACAGCTTACCTGTTTTCGTGTACATCAAATGTAGAACAAAATTTAAATACACTGTTAAACTTCGTACAAGAGCCTTACTTCTCTGAAAAAACAGTTGAAAAAGAGAAGGGGATTATTGGGCAAGAAATTCAAATGTATCAAGATAATCCAGATTGGCGCTTATACTTTGGGTTAATTGATAGCTTGTTTGTAAAGCACCCAATTAAAATTGACATTGCAGGGACAATTGAGTCTATTAGTAAAATTACGAAAGACCTATTATATGAATGTTATGAAACATTTTATCACCCGAGCAATATGTTATTATTTGTTGTGGGGGCAATTGATCCAGAGAAAACAATGGATTTAGTACGTGAAAATCAAGCGAAAAAAGATTATAAAAACCAGCCAGAAATTGTACGTTCGTTTGAGGAAGAACCAAATGAGGTAAATGAAAAGAAGAAAATTATTTCAATGCCTGTACAAACACCGAAATGTTTAGTTGGTATTAAAGCCACAAATTTAAAAGAAAAAGGGAAAGCCCTTTTAAAACAAGAAATTGCGCTTACGTTACTTTTAGATTATTTATTTGGGAAAAGCTCCGTTCATTACGAATCTTTATATAATGAAGGACTTATTGATGATTCGTTCTCGTATGATTATACGGAAGAGAATAACTTCGGTTTTGCAATGGTTGGCGGTGATACAAAGAAACCTGATGAGCTGGAAGAGCGTTTGAAAGGTATTTTATTAAACACAAATTATGATCAATTAGATGAGGCGGCATTAGAACGAGTAAAGAAAAAGAAAATAGGTGGCTTTTTACGCTCCCTGAATTCACCGGAATATATTGCAAATCAATTTACACGATATGCGTTTAATGAATCGAGTCTGTTTGAGGCATTGACTGTATTAGAAAGTCTAACTGTTCAAGATTTACAAGAAGTAGCTAAATTATTACTATCAGAAGAGAAAATGAGTGTTTGTCAAGTTTTACCGAAAAAATAAAAGGTTTCATAATAATACCCTCATCTTATCATTGATAAATTGTAAGATGAGGGTATTATTTATTTGTAGGATAAAGATTTTGATGGGATAAGAGAGGAATTATATGAAAAAGTATGCATTAGTAACTGGAGGAAGCGGAGGGATTGGCTCTGCTATTTCAAAACAATTAATTCAAGATGGATATACAGTATATGTTCATTATAATAACAGTGAAGAGAAAGTGAATGAGTTGCAGAAAGAATGGGGTGAAGTGATTCCTGTTCAAGCGAATTTGGCTTCTAGTGATGGGGCAGAGCAATTGTGGGGACAAATTGAACATCCTCTTGATGTTATCGTATATGCAGCTGGGAAGAGTATCTTTGGACTAGTAACAGATGTAACGAACGATGAATTGAATTATATGGTAGAACTTCAAGTGAAGAGCATCTATAAACTATTATCAATGGCGCTGCCATCTATGATTCAGCGGAGAAGCGGTAATATTGTACTTATTTCGTCTATATGGGGACAAATTGGCGCATCATGTGAAGTACTTTACTCGATGGTAAAAGGTGCACAAAATTCATATGTGAAAGCTTTAGCAAAAGAAGTTTCATTAAGTGGATTAAGGGTTAACGCGGTGGCACCAGGTGCAATTGAAACGGAAATGTTACATGTATTTTCAGAAGAGGATAAGAATGAAATTGCTGAAGAGATTCCGCTAGGGCGATTAGGATTACCAGAAGAGGTAGCGAAAACAGTGTCATTCCTCGTATCACCAGGAGCATCTTACATAACTGGACAAATTATCGGAGTGAATGGCGGTTGGCATTGCTAAAAAATTCTTACATAAAAAATGAAAAACTGCACAAATTAAGCATGATTCTATTACTAAGTAGTGAGGTGCTTACACATGTCAGTTTTAGATAATTTTGATCAATGGAAGAGCTTTTTAGGAGAACGTTTAGAACAAGCATCAGGAAAAGGTCTTGATGGTGGTGCTGTATCAGATATGGCATTCCGTGTTGGTGATTATTTAGCAAATGAAGTAGAAGCGCGAAACGATCAAGAGAAATTATTGTCTGAGCTATGGAAAGTTGCTGATGAACAAGAGCAACATACAATTGCAAACTTAATGGTGAAGTTTGTACAACATAAGTAAAAAAATAGAGAGGAGAATCTCCTCTCTATTTTTTTTGTATAATAATAACGCGGGATAGATTATACATTTAGCTTCCCTATTAAGGTGAAATCATATAATATAGTACGTAGGTGTAAAGTAAGCAAGGGGAGTGATCTTGGATGATTGAATGGTATTTTGAATATGAAATACATAAAAACCGACCTGGCTTGCTTGGTGACGTTTCTTCGTTAATCGGTATGCTCGGCATTAATATTGTCACAATTAATGGTGTAGATAATGCACGACGTGGATTACTCCTTATGTGTGATAATCAAGAGCAAATCTCTAGACTTGAATCAATTTTAAATACGATGGATAACATAACGGTAACGAAATATCGTCCGCCAAAGCTAAGAGATAAGCTAGCAGTTAGACATGGTAGGTACATACAACGAGATGCAGATGATAAAAAGACATTTCGTTTTGTACGTGATGAATTAGGGTTACTTGTAGATTTTATGGCTGAAATTATGAAAAAAGAAGGCCATAAACTAATCGGGATACGAGGAATGCCTCGTGTCGGAAAAACAGAATCCATTGTTGCCGCAAGTGTTTGTGCAAATAAAAGATGGCTATTTGTATCATCTACTCTTATTAAGCAAACTGTTCGTAGTCAATTGATTGAAGATGAGTATAGCGACGACAATATTTTCATCTTAGATGGAATCGTGTCAACAAAGCGTGCTAACGAAAGGCATTGGCAGCTTGTTCGTGAAATTATGAGATTACCTGCAACGAAAGTTGTGGAACATCCTGACGTATTTGTGAGTCAGTCAGAATATACATTGGATGATTTTGATTATATTATCGAGTTGCGTAACGATTATGATGAAGAAATTCAATATAATTTAGTAGATGAAATTGAGCAAGGTACGCAAAATAATTTCTCTATGTTTGACTTTTAAAGAAATATTGAGGTGTTAGTAGTGACGGAATTAGGACAAAAGCTGAAAGAAGCAAGAGGAACGAAAGGCTTGTCTATTGATCAGCTGCATGAGAGTACAAAAATTCAAAAACGCCATTTAGTAGCGATTGAGGAAGGCAATTATGATGTATTGCCAGGAGCTTTTTATGCGCGTGCATTCATTAAACAATACGCAGAGGCGGTTGGGTTAAATGGAGAGGAACTGCTTGTAGAATATCAGAGTACGATACCACAATCTGAAAAACGCGATGTTCCACAAGTATCAACTGGACAAAAAACACAAGAAACAATGCAAAAAACTTCATCATGGCCAATTGCAGATCATATGCCGAAAGTTTTAGTTGCGCTATTAGTAATTGCATTTGGAGTGGTAATTTGGTTTGTTTTCCAAGCGTTAACTGGAAAAGGTGATGAGAAAGTTCCGAATGCTCAAAGTGAGAAAATTGAAGTTAAAAAAGCAGAAAACTCTCCGCTAGATACGAAGAAAGATGAAGTGAAAGCAGAAGAGCCGAAAAAAGAGGAACCAAAAAAAGAAGAGCCTAAGAAAGAAGAACCAAAGAAAGAGGAACAGCCAACTGGACAACAAGAAGTGAAAGTAGTTGGAACAACTGGTAAAGTATCTACTTTGGAAATTCATAATAATAAAACATTAGAACTGGAAATATCGGGTAAAGGTGCGAGTTATGTAGATGTTAAAGATGATGCTGGGAATGTGATTCTAAACACTACAGTACAAGAGGGCCAAATAGAAAAACATAATGTATCAACAGTAAAAGAAGTGCGACTTAATATTGGAAATGCAACGAATGTTGAAGTTAAACTGAATGGCCAAGTGGTCGCTTACCCATTGGATCCAGAAAAAGAACTTCACCAAAGATTGGTGATAAAAAACCAAGGGATAGAGCAACCTGCACAATAACAGTCATCGCTTCGATGACTTTTTTCAATGAACAAATGTTTTTGATATGATGGAGGAATAGCTGTGAATTTACCAAACAAAATTACAATATCTAGAATCTTCTTAATTCCAATTTTTATGGTAATTATGTTAGCACCCTTTGATTGGGGTTCATACACAATTGGTGATGTTGATTTGCCAATTCAACATTTAGTAGGAGCACTTATCTTTATTGTTGCTTCGGCTACAGATTGGATTGATGGACATTACGCAAGAAAGTATAATCTTGTAACGAATTTAGGGAAATTTCTTGACCCGTTAGCGGATAAATTACTTGTTTCGGCAGCACTTATTACATTAGTTGAGATGCAATACGTACCTGCTTGGATTGTTATTATAATTATAAGTCGAGAGTTTGCAGTAACAGGTTTACGCCTTGTACTTGCTGGAACAGGGGAAGTAGTTGCGGCAAATCAGCTAGGGAAAATTAAGACATGGACACAAATTATCGCGATTGCAGCATATTTATTACACGATGTACCTTTAAATTTAATCCATATTCCGGTGGCTGATATCTTTATATGGATTGCATTAATCTTTACTGTTATTTCAGGGTGGGATTATTTCTGGAAAAATAGAGCTGCTTTTGTAAACTCAAAATAGAAGTTTATGGGGGAATTGGGATGAATGCTGAAATTATTGCGGTTGGAACTGAATTATTACTTGGACAAATTGCAAATACAAATGCCCAGTTTTTATCCGAAAAGTTAGCTTCAATTGGAATTAATGTGTACTACCATACTGTAGTTGGAGATAATAACAAGCGATTACAGCAGGCGATTGAAGTTGCGGAAGAACGTGCTGACATGCTTATTTTTACAGGTGGATTAGGCCCGACAAAAGATGATTTGACGAAAGAAACGATATCTTCTAGTTTGGGTGAAGAGCTTGTGTATGATGAAAAGGCATTAGCCTCGATAAGCGATTACTTTAAGCGTACAGGTCGCGAGTTCACAGAGAATAATAAAAAGCAGGCGCTCGTTTTGAATGGAGCAACTGTATTTGCGAATGATCACGGCATGGCACCTGGTATGGGGTTAAATAAGAACGGGAAAGTTTATATTTTATTACCAGGACCACCGAAAGAGATGAAGCCGATGTATATAAGTTATGTAGAGCCTTTTTTACGTAATTTTACAACAGGAGAAAACATTTATTCTCGTGTGCTTCGCTTCTTCGGGATTGGGGAATCTCAATTAGAGGTGAAAGTTCAAGATTTAATTGATGGACAAACGAACCCGACAATCGCGCCCCTTGCGAATGATGGAGAAGTGACACTACGTTTAACTGCCAAACATCAAAATGCTGATGAAGCGGCGAAACTCATTCAGCATATGGAAGATTTGATTTTAGAAAGAGTAGGAGAATTTTTCTACGGGTATGATCAAGAGTTTCTGCATGATAAGGCGATAGAGTTATTGAAGAAAAAAGGATTAACTTTAGCGTGTGCAGAAAGTTTAACCGGTGGTCTCTTCGGCAATCAAGTAACAGAAAGTGCTGGTGTGTCTTCAGTATTTAAAGGCGGTGTCATTTGTTATCATAATGATGTGAAGCAACATGTTTTACATGTACCTGAGGAAGTATTGTCTACTGATGGTGCAGTTAGTAAAGAATGTGCTCGTTATCTTGCTGAAAATGTTAAGGGCTTATTAAAAGCGGATATCGGAATTAGTTTCACTGGGGTAGCAGGACCAGATGCTTCAGAACATAAAGAGCCGGGAACAGTATTTGTTGGATTGGCGATTAAGGATGAGTCAACTGTAGTCTTTCCTCTTCATTTAAGTGGAAGTCGTCAACAAATTAGGGAACGTTCGGCGAAATATGGATTTTATCATTTGTATAAAAAGCTAGAAGAGATGTGAGTCTCTTCTAGCTTTTTTTAATGCTTAAATGCAGTTTTATTAATTGGAAAATAAAAAAATCGAATAAATGTTCGATTTTTGTTGGCAAATTGAATTGAAAATAGGTATAATAAGATTAGCAATTCAGTTAAGGAGGAATTTTGAATGAGTGATCGTCAAGCGGCGTTAGATATGGCGTTAAAACAAATAGAGAAGCAATTCGGTAAAGGTTCAATTATGAAATTAGGAGAACAAGCGGAGCGTAGAATTTCTACAATTTCAAGTGGTTCTTTAGCACTTGATGTGGCACTAGGGGTAGGCGGATACCCACGTGGCCGTATTATCGAAATTTATGGACCAGAAAGTTCAGGTAAAACAACAGTTTCATTACACGCAATCGCTGAAGTACAGCGTCAAGGTGGACAAGCAGCGTTTATTGATGCGGAGCATGCAATGGATCCTGTATATGCACAAAAATTAGGCGTTAACATAGATGAATTACTATTATCACAACCTGATACAGGGGAGCAAGGACTAGAAATCGCAGAAGCACTTGTACGAAGTGGCGCGGTTGATATTATCGTAATTGACTCTGTAGCAGCTCTTGTACCGAAAGCTGAGATTGAAGGAGACATGGGTGACTCACACGTAGGTCTACAAGCTCGTTTAATGTCTCAAGCACTTCGTAAGCTGTCAGGTGCAATCAATAAATCAAAAACAATCGCAATCTTTATTAACCAAATTCGCGAAAAAGTTGGGGTTATGTTCGGAAATCAACTACAAGTTGCTTAATCGTAAAGATTAAGGAGTTTACCATGGGTTTCCCTTGCTAGTGATAGCATGTTAAAAAACCTTGTGAACCTTATTGCCTAAGGGTGTAACTATTCATATAGTTGCTAACGGTGAAGCCCACCATTATTTAGGGTAATACCGTGCCAAGCTCCATAGTGATATGGGGAAGGTGTAGAGACTACCGAAAAGGACTTTTAGTTAACTGAGTAGGGTACGGCAGATGATAGGCTACTGCTGGAAGTGCAAGGCTCTCTGTAAAGAGATGAAGAGATAGTCCGGACTATAGAGATGGAAAATCTATAGATAGTGCCAGAAACAACTCCAGGTGGTCGTGCGTTGAAATTCTATTCAACAGTTCGTCTTGAAGTACGTCGTGCGGAGCAATTAAAGCAAGGTAACGACATCGTTGGTAATAAAACGAAAGTAAAAGTAGTTAAAAATAAAGTAGCACCACCATTCCGTGTTGCTGAAGTTGATATTATGTACGGAGAAGGTATTTCAAGAGAAGGTGAAATCTTAGATATGGCTTCTGAACTTGATATCGTTCAAAAGAGTGGTGCTTGGTACTCTTATAATGAAGAGCGTTTAGGACAAGGTCGTGAAAATTCGAAGCAATTCTTAAAAGAGAATACGGATTTAAGAGAGGAAATTGCCTTCTTTGTTCGTGATCATCACGGAATTGGTGAAGACTCTGGTGCTGAAGACACGGAAGATTCAAATCTTCAAGATTAAAAAATAAAAGACACGGTTCCGTGTCTTTTATTTTTTAATCATTATGAAAGCGTTGTATATCGTTGGAGATAAAATATTTAATCTGCCTAAAAGGCTATGTATAAAGAGGGATATATGCATGTTTTGTATGCATAAACTGGAATTTACTAAGGTTTTCCAGGATAATATGCTGTCTTCTTTTTAAATTCATATATGAATTAGGGCTGAAGGTAAAGAAAGTAAAAGTAGACAACGCTTGACAATGAAAATTGCGATAGATACAATGAGAATGTATATTTTTTCTTATATACGAAACACTCTTCTCAAGAAGAGAAGTAATATTCGGAGTAAGACTTAAATCTTGCCGAAATAATAATATGACATTTTAATTGTGAAATGAAGAAAGTCCCTTAAAAAAGTGGGACGACGGTCTTTGCTGTATGTTGGTATTCAATGTACATGCCGACAGTCTTTTTTCATTCATAGCAAGGGGAGGTGAAATCATGAGTAGTACTACAGTTTGGATACTCATCTCCATTTTGCTTGCAACAGTCGGTGCAGTTGTTGGCTTTTTTGTTCGAAAGTCTATTGCCGAAGCGAAGATTAATGGTGCAGCTAATGAAGCGAAACGTATTATAGACGAAGCGAATCGTGAGGCTGAAGCACTTAAGAAAGAAGCGCTTTTAGAAGCAAAGGATGAAATTCATACACTTCGTACAGAAGCTGAATTAGAAATTCGTGACCGTAGAAGCGAATTACAAAAACAAGAAAATCGTTTAATGCAAAAAGAAGAGAACCTTGATCGTAAAGACGAAACGCTCGATAAACGCGAGCTACAGTTAGAAAAGAAAGAGGATTCTCTTGTAGCGAGACAACAACAGATTGAAGAGTTGGAAAGCAAAGTGGGAGAGTTAGTTCAAAAGCAACAAACAGAATTAGAGCGCATTTCCAATCTGACACGCGAACAAGCGAAAGCAATTATTCTTGGTAAAGTAGAAAGTGAAGTTTCTCATGAAATTGCCGTAATGGTAAAAGAAAGTGAAGTTCGTGCGAAAGAAGAAGCGGATAAGAAAGCAAAAGAAATCTTATCTCTTGCAATGCAAAGATGTGCAGCTGATCATGTTGCTGAAACAACCGTTTCGGTTGTAAATCTTCCAAATGACGAAATGAAGGGACGTATTATCGGACGTGAAGGTCGAAATATTCGTACGTTAGAAACGTTAACAGGTATTGACCTTATTATCGATGATACACCAGAAGCGGTTATCCTTTCTGGATTCGACCCAATTCGTCGTGAAACAGCTCGTATCGCTCTTGATAAACTAGTACAGGACGGACGTATTCACCCAGCGCGTATTGAAGAGATGGTCGAAAAATCAAGACGTGAAGTGGACGAGTATATTCGCGAAGTCGGAGAGCAAACAACGTTTGAAGTGGGTGTTCACGGATTACATCCAGATTTAATTAAGATTTTAGGTCGTTTAAAATACCGTACAAGTTACGGACAAAACGTCTTAAAACACTCTATGGAAGTTGCGTATTTAACTGGACTTATGGCAGCAGAGCTTGGTGAGGATGAAAAGCTAGCAAGACGTGCTGGTCTATTACATGATATCGGTAAAGCGATTGACCATGAAGTAGAAGGTAGCCACGTTGAAATTGGTGTTGAACTCGCAACGAAATATAAAGAGCATCCTGTAGTTATAAACAGTATTGCATCTCACCATGGGGACACAGAACCAACTTCTATCATTGCAGTTTTAGTTGCAGCAGCAGATGCATTATCAGCTGCAAGACCTGGAGCTCGTAGTGAAACACTTGAGAACTATATTCGTCGTCTTGAAAAGTTAGAAGAGATTTCAGAGTCTTATGAAGGCGTAGAAAAATCTTTCGCAATTCAAGCAGGACGAGAAGTTCGTATTCTGGTAAAACCAGATACAATTGATGATTTAGAAGCTCATCGTTTAGCTCGTGATATTCGAAAACGTATTGAAAATGAACTGGATTACCCAGGACATATTAAAGTAACTGTTATTCGTGAGACACGTGCAGTGGAATACGCAAAATAAAGTGGTGAAACACCACTTTATTTTTTTGTGTTGGAATTGGTTAAAATAAAGGGAATTAGTATACAAGTGCAACAAACTTATAATAAATATATTGTAAGGAAATCACTTGAAGCTATAGTAATAAAAAATGTAGTACATAGGAAGGGTAAGACATATGAGAATATTATTTGTTGGGGATGTAGTAGGATCTCCTGGTAGAGGTATGATTCAACAATACGTACCGGCATTAAAGAAAAAATATACACCTACAGTAACCATTATTAATGGAGAAAATGCAGCAGGTGGACGTGGAATTACGGAAAAAATATATCGAAACTTTTTAGAATGCGGGGCACAAGCGGTTACACTTGGAAACCACGCGTGGGATAACCGTGAAGTATTTGAATTTATTGATGACGCAAAATATCTTGCAAGACCAGCTAACTTCCCAGAAGGAACTCCAGGAAAAGGACTTATCTTTGTGAACTGTAATGGAACAGAAGTTGCAGTCATTAACTTACAAGGACGTACATTCCTTCCTCCGATTGATTGCCCATTCCGTAAAGTGGATGAATTAATTAACATTGCAAAAAAACGTACGAATATTATCTTTATTGATTTCCATGCGGAAACTACAAGTGAAAAACAAGCGTTAGGTTGGTATGTAGATGGTCGTGCTACAGCGGTAGTAGGTACGCATACACATGTTCCTACAGCAGATAATCGTATTTTACCAAGCGGAACGGCATATATCACGGATGTTGGTATGACAGGACCGTACGATGGGATTTTAGGTATGGATCGAGAAGCGGTATTGAAGAAGTTTTTAACAAACTTACCAGTACGATTTGAAGTGACAAGTGGTAGAACACAATTAAGTGCAGTGCTAATTGATGTGGATCCTAATACAGGGAAAGCTAAGAAAATTCAGCGTATCTTAATTAATGATGATCAACCATTTTTTGAGTAATTCCTGGATAAAATTTAGATAATTTATTATTTTTTAATTTTTTAGAAAAATTACGGAAATTTAGCAGGAATACGCGTCATTCCTCGTGAATATAAGTTAAAGTGAAATAATTGCTAATACTTTTTATAGAAACGAGGAGGAAACGCGGAATGGAAATATTAAAAGTTAAAGCAACGTCGGTCCCTAATTCTGTAGCTGGTGCACTTGCAGGTGTTATTCGCGAACGCGGAACAGCAGAAATTCAAGCCATTGGTGCAGGTGCATTGAACCAAGCGGTAAAGGCAGTAGCAATTGCAAGAGGATTTGTAGCGCCTAGTGGTTTGGACCTAATTTGTATCCCAGCGTTTACAGATATTATGATTGATGGGGAAGAGCGTACAGCAATAAAATTAATTGTAGAACCTCGTTAAGTTTAAACAACCTGTTTGCAGTATGCAAACAGGTTGTTTTTATAATGGAGGAATGGAAATGAAAATTTTTGATGCTCATTGTGATGTACTCTTTCAGTTATGGAGTGCACAGGGGGAAAAGAATTTTAAAAACGATTCGCAATTACATATTACATTTGAACAGTTAAAGAGAAGAAAAGGAAGTATACAATGTTTTGCTATATATGTGCCAGAAACGGTGCTATATGAAAAACGATTTGAAGCGGCATTACAAATGGCAGATATTTTTTATAATGAAATTTTATCACTACCGGGTGTGAAGTTTATTCAGACAAAAAATGATATTAGCATGTTAAAACAGGACGAGATTGGAGCGATATTAACATTAGAAGGATGCGAAGCAATTGGAAAAGATGCAATGAAATTACGGTTGTTTTATCGCCTAGGAGTACGTTCTTTTGGACTGACATGGAATTATGCCAATTTATTAGCTGATGGTGCGCTGGAGACACGTGGGGCGGGTTTAACGACATTTGGTAAACATGTTGTACAAGAACTTAATACGCTGCATGTATGGACCGATGTGTCTCATCTGAATGAAAGAAGTTTTTGGGATGTTATAGAAATTGCCAAAAATCCTATTGCCTCCCACTCAAATTGTACGAAACTTTGTCAGCACCCACGTAATTTAAACGATGAACAACTTAGAGCTCTTATAAAGCGAAATAGCATGATCGGTGTCACTTTCGTACCACAGTTTCTAACAAGTGAAAAACAAGCGCATATAGCAGATATAGTAAGACATATCGAATATATTTGTTCATTAGGTGGAGAGAACAATATAGGATTTGGTTCCGATTTTGATGGGATATTAGAAACAGTTGTAAATGTATCAGCGTATAGAGAGTATGAAAATGTAATGAATGAGCTTTGTAAACACTATGCTGCATCTACTGTAGAGCGATTTTTATATGATAATTTTGTTGAACATATAAGCTTTTAAGATTTTTGTTTTGAAAATACAAAAAAATCAGAATTAATTCATTTGATATTATTGCTTTTTTTAAGACCTAATACTAGAATGAAAAACAAAATAGTTTTATACTAAAGATTCAGGGAAATCAGAAGAGGCATAATTTGCGTCCGTTGTAGTTTATTTGTATAAAAAATGCTAAACTATTACTGTAAAAAAATACACTACAATGAATGCAGCCAAAAGGGGTGTAGGAGATGATTAGTCAACTTTCATGGAAAGTTGGAGGCCAACAAGGTGAAGGAATTGAAAGTACAGGAGAAATCTTCTGTATTGCATTAAACCGATTAGGATATTACCTATACGGTTACCGCCACTTCTCATCACGTATTAAAGGCGGCCATACAAATAATAAAATTCGTGTAAGTACAACAGAAGTACGCGCGATCTCAGATGATTTAGATATTTTAATTGCTTTTGATCAAGAAACAATTGATTTTAACTTCCACGAACTACGTCCAGGTGGAATTGTAGTTGCGGATGCGAAATTTAATCCAACAATACCTGACAATACAGATGTAAATCTATATGTGATACCGTTTACAGATATTGCTTCAGAATTAGGTACATCATTAATGAAAAACATGGTTGCTGTTGGGGCATCAAGTGCGGTATTAGGGCTAGACGAGACAGCTTATTTAGATGTTGTTGAAGAGATCTTTGGTCGTAAAGGAGAGCAAGTCGTTCAAAAGAATATGGATGCAATTAAACGTGGCTCTCAATATATGAAAGAATTGCTAGGTGAGAAAGTGAACATGATGCAGCTTGAAAAAGCTGATGGTAAGAAACGCATGTTTATGATTGGAAACGATGCAATCGCATTTGGTGCGGTAGCTGGTGGTGCTCGCTTTATGTCTGCATATCCAATTACACCTGCATCTGAAATTATGGAATACTTAATTAAAAAATTGCCAAAAGTTGGCGGGACAGTAATCCAAACTGAGGATGAAATCGCAGCTTGTACAATGGCAATCGGTGCAAACTATGCTGGTGTTCGTACATTAACTGCATCTGCTGGTCCAGGTCTATCTTTAATGATGGAAGCGATTGGTTTAGCGGGTATTACAGAAACACCATTAGTAATTGTTGATACACAACGTGGTGGTCCAAGTACAGGATTACCAACGAAACAAGAGCAGTCTGATTTAATGGCGATGATTTACGGTACGCATGGTGAGATTCCAAAAATCGTAATGGCACCAAGTACAGTTGAAGAAGCTTTCTATGATATTGTAGAAGCATTTAACCTTGCTGAAGAATATCAAGTTCCTGTTATTTTCTTAACAGATTTACAGCTTTCTTTAGGGAAACAAACGGTAGAACCGCTTACGTTAGATAAAGTGGAAATTCGTCGCGGTAAGCTTGATTTAGAGGCGGAATTACCAGAACGTGAAAATAAAGCATATTTCAAGCGTTATGAAGTAACTGAAGATGGCGTTTCACCACGTGTTTTACCTGGTATGAAAAATGGTGTTCACCATGTTACAGGTGTAGAACATGATGAAACTGGTAAACCATCTGAATCAGCAATAAACCGTAAAGATCAAATGGACAAACGTTTCCGTAAAATGGAGAACTTGAAGTTTAATACCCCTGTTTATAAAAATGTTAAGCATGAAGAAGCAGACGTATTGCTTGTTGGATTTAACTCAACTCGTGGTGCGATCGAAGAAGCAATGGAGCGCTTAGAACAAGAGGGTATGAAAGTAAACCATGCTCATGTGCGTTTAATTCACCCGTTCCCAACAGCTGAAATCGATCCACTTGTGAAAAATGCGAAGCGTGTTGTAGTGGTAGAAAACAATGCAACAGGTCAGCTTGCTAACATTATGAAAATGAATCTTGGTAACGGTGAGAAAATTTCTAGTCTTTTAAAATATGATGGAAACCCATTCTTGCCAAAAGAGATTTACAACGAATGCAAAAAAGGGGTTGTATTAAATGGCAACATTTAAGGACTTTCGTAACAGTGTAAAACCAAACTGGTGCCCAGGTTGCGGAGACTTCTCGGTGCAAGCTGCAATTCAACGTGCGGCAGCTAACGTTGGCTTAAATCCAGATGAACTTGCTGTTATTTCTGGTATCGGCTGTTCAGGTCGTATTTCAGGGTATATTAATTCATATGGTGTGCATAGTATTCACGGACGTGCCCTTCCGATTGCACAAGGTGTGAAAATGGCAAATCGTGATTTAACAGTTATCGCATCAGGTGGTGACGGTGATGGATTTGCGATTGGTATGGGACATACAATCCATTCTATTCGTCGTAACATCGACATTACGTACATCGTAATGGATAACCAAATCTATGGATTAACAAAAGGGCAAACTTCACCACGTAGTGAAGCTGGATTTAAAACGAAAAGTACACCACAAGGTTCAATTGAACCGTCACTAAATGTTATGGAAATGGCTTTAACAGCTGGTGCAACATTTGTGGCGCAAAGCTTTTCAAGTGATTTAAAAGAATTAACACAAATTATTGAAGCTGGTATTAACCATAAAGGATTTTCATTAATTAACGTGTTCAGCCCATGTGTTACTTACAATAAAGTAAATACTTATGATTGGTTTAAAGAGAATTTAACAAAACTAAGTACAGTAGAGGGATATGATCCATCTAATCGCATGATGGCTATGCAAACATTAATGGAAAATAACGGATTAGTAACAGGTTTAATTTATCAAAATACAGCACAACCTTCATACCAAGAACTTGTAAAAGGCTATAGTGAGAAGCCTTTAGTGCAATCTGATTTAAATATGGATCAGAAAATGTTTGATGAACTTGTTGCTGAATTTATGTAATGTAAGAAGAAAAGGTTGCCGCTTGGCAACCTTTTTTTAATGAGGAAAAATAAAAGGTAGTTATATTTACTTAGAAAATTCAGAATGGTAAAATAATATATAAATCGTTGTATGAAAATAGCGAGTTCATTGCTAATGAAATGTAAGATAAGACAGATCCTATTTCTTGTTAAAATTGGCGAAACGCTTCATACTATGGTAATGTTTATAGGGATAAAGCAATATGCTTTTGGTAGGACAAAAAGAAATACGAAAAGGGAATGTCTATTTGTGTGGGGAAGACTTCATTCTTATAGATGATTAGATTGGTTACTCAAGTTTCAAAGGACAAGTTATCTCTCAAGCTATCTAACCATTTTTGAGGTGAGTTTAAGCGCATTAAAATGGACTATAGAGTGTGTATAGTTAAGGGTGAAAGGAGATTACCGATGAACGAGCAACAACGATTAGCAAGTCAACAAGCAAATTCCTCTACGAAAAAAGAAGAGAAAGATTATAGTAAATACTTTGAAAATGTATACCAACCACCTTCCTTAAAAGATGCAAAAAAGCGAGGGAAAGAAGAAGTTAAAATTGAACGGGATTTTGGCTTACCTGAAGAGTTTCGCAATTTTGGTACAGGAAGAAAGTTCTATATTCGTACATATGGTTGTCAAATGAATGAGCATGATACGGAAGTAATGGCGGGTATTTTCACCGCGCTTGGATATGAACCAACTTTTTCAACTGAAGATGCAGATGTAGTATTATTAAATACTTGTGCCATTCGTGAAAATGCTGAAAATAAAGTGTTCGGTGAACTAGGTCATTTAAAGTCATTAAAACGAAGAAATCCGGACCTTTTAATTGGTGTATGTGGTTGTATGTCTCAAGAGGAATCTGTTGTAAATAAAATTATGCAAAAAAATCAGCATGTAGATATGGTGTTTGGAACGCATAATATTCATAGATTACCGTACATTCTAAAAGATGCAATGTTTTCTAAGGAGACGGTAGTTGAAGTTTGGTCAAAAGAAGGGGACGTAATTGAAAACCTTCCGAAAGTACGCCGTGGTGATATTAAAGCCTGGGTAAATATTATGTATGGCTGCGATAAGTTCTGTACATATTGTATCGTACCGTATACACGCGGAAAAGAGCGAAGCAGACGTCCAGAAGATATCATCCAAGAGATTCGTCATTTAGCTGCAAATGGTTATAAAGAAATTACGTTACTTGGACAGAACGTAAATGCATATGGTAAAGACTTTGAAGATTTTGAATACGGTCTAGGCGATTTAATGGACGAACTCCGTAAAGTGGATATTGCCCGTATTCGTTTTACAACGAGCCATCCACGTGATTTCGATGATCATTTAATTGAAGTGCTTGGAAAAGGTGGAAACTTAGTAGAACATATTCACTTACCAGTTCAATCTGGAAGCACAGATATGTTAAAAATTATGGCGCGTAAATATTCACGTGAGCATTATTTAGAACTTGTAAGAAAAATTAAGGAAGCCATTCCAAATGCAGTATTAACAACTGATATTATCGTCGGTTTCCCAAATGAAACAGATGAGCAATTTGAAGAAACGATGTCGTTATATCGTGAAGTAGGATTTGATACTGCCTTTACCTTTATTTATTCTCCGCGCGAAGGTACACCAGCTGCAAAAATGAAAGATAATGTACCGATGGAAGTGAAAAAAGAACGTCTTCAACGCTTAAATACACTAGTAAATACGTTGGCAATTGAAAAGAATAATCGTTACAAAGGTCAAATTGTAGAAGTGTTAGTTGATGGGGAAAGTAAAAATAATCCAGAAGTACTTGCAGGTTATACTCGTACGAATAAACTTGTAAACTTCGTCGCTTCAAAATCTTTAATTGGTCAGCTTGTAAAAGTAAAAGTAACGGAAGCAAAAACTTGGTCTCTTAACGGGGAATTAGTTGAAGAGCCGATTGAGGTGGAATTATAGATGAAAGCATATTCGAAAGATGAAATTGTTGAACAAGCGAAAGAATTAGCAAAAATGATTTCTGAAACAGAAGAAGTTGATTTCTTTAAGAAAGCAGAGGCGCAAATTCATAAAAATGAAAATGTAAAGCGTGCAATTGATGAAATTAAAGCGCTGCAAAAGCAAGCAGTAAACTTGCAACATTATGGGAAATGGGAAGCTTTGAAAAAAGTAGAAGCTGAAATTGATGCCCTGCAAGATAAGTTAGATAGTATCCCAGTAGTACAAGAATTTAAATCTTCACAAACATACGTAAATGACTTACTACAGCTAGTTGCAAGTACGATTTCTAACAACGTAACAGATGAAATATTAATTTCAACTAATGGCGATGTATTGAAAGGTGAAACGGGTGCAGCGGTAGAAAGTAAAAAAGGAAATTGTGGTTGTTAAAGAGATGTCATACTGACATCTCTTTTTTTTAGTGGGTTAACGTAAGTTCTTCTCGAAAAAAGAATGACACATTCCGCTATTGTCACGCATATGATTAAGTGAATAGTGATTGAGGAGGGTTACGAATGTCCGAATTTAGAGAGATTATTACAAAAGCAGTGGTTGGAAAAGGACGTAAGTATACAAAGTCAACGCATACATGTGAATCGAATAATGAGCCAACAAGTATTTTAGGGTGCTGGGTAATTAACCACTCGTACGAAGCAAGAAAGAATGGAAAGCATGTGGAAATTGAAGGTTTCTATGATGTGAACACTTGGTATTCATTTGATGGTAATACAAAGACAGAAGTTGTAACAGAACGTGTGAACTACACTGATGAAGTAAGTATTGGGTATCGTGATAAAAACTTTTCTGGTGATGATTTAGAAATTATTGCTCGTGTCATTCAGCCACCAAATTGTTTAGAAGCTCTTGTATCACCAAATGGTAATAAAATTGTTGTAACTGTAGAACGTGAATTTGTAACAGAAGTAGTTGGCGAAACAAAAATTTGTGTAAGTGTAAATCCTGAAGGTTGTGTAGAATCAGACGAAGATTTCCAAATCGATGATGATGAGTTTGAAGAGTTAGATCCGAACTTTATTGTTGATGCAGAAGAAGAGTAATAGAAAGCTAGGGAGAAGTTCTTCCTAGCTTTTTACTTTACATAAGTAGTGCTTGAATGAACATGATTCCTTATGAAATGTGCTATAATGAAGAAAGACTCCTGAAATAGGAGATATGAGTGTCCGTGAAATGTGACATATATGAATATAGATTATTATGTAAGAATTATGGAGGAAAAGTATGACGCAATATACGCCTATGATACAGCAATATTTAAAGGTTAAGGCAGACTATCAAGATGCCTTTTTATTTTTCCGCTTAGGTGATTTTTATGAAATGTTCTTTGAAGATGCGGTTAAAGCAGCTCATGAACTTGAAATTACATTAACGAGCCGAGATGGTGGTAGTAGTGATCGTATACCGATGTGCGGTGTACCACATCATGCAGCTAAAAATTATATTGAACAACTTGTTGAAAAAGGATATAAAGTAGCTGTTTGTGAGCAAGTGGAAGATCCAAAAACAGCTAAAGGTGTAGTGCGCCGTGAAGTCGTACAACTAATTACGCCAGGAACGATGATGGAAGGGCGTACGATTGATGAGAAAGAAAATAACTTCTTAGCAGCATTAACACATTTTGAAGATGGATCATATGCTTTAGCTTGTAATGATTTAACGACTGGACAAAATACAGTAACGTTGTTAACAGGTTCAGTAGAAGATATTTTATTAGAAGTGTATGCAACTGGTTCAAAAGAAATTGTTGTAGATTCTACATTTTCAAAAGATGAATTAAATAAATTAACTGAAACATTAAAAATGACGATTTCGTATGAAGATGCAACAACTATTCCGGAAGGATTAGAACATCTTGTGAAAAATGTTTCACAAGCAAAGTTAATTAAAGCAATTGGACGCTTATTTAACTATGTAATAAGAACACAAAAACGTTCGTTAGATCACTTGCAACCAGTGGAAATTTATTATACGAACCAGTTTATGAAAATTGATGTGCATTCAAAGCGAAATTTAGAACTGACAGAAACACTTCGAACAAAAGAAAAAACAGGATCATTATTATGGCTATTAGATAAAACGAAAACAGCTATGGGTGGTCGTATGTTAAAACAGTGGATGGAACGTCCACTTATTCAAAAAGAAAAAGTTGAAGAGCGTTTAGAAATGGTTGAAACGTTTGTAAATGATTACTTCTTACGTGAAGATTTAAAGGAAAAGTTAAAAGAAGTATATGATTTAGAACGTTTAGCAGGGAAAGTTGCATTTGGTAATGTGAATGCACGGGACTTATTACAGTTAAGACGATCTTTACTTCAAGTACCAGCTATTTTAGAAGCGATTAGTCTGTTAGATAATGCGTATGCAGCAAGGTTAATTCAAGGTGCAGATCCATGTGAGAGCTTAACTGAATTACTAGGAAGAAGTATTCAAGAAAACCCACCGCTTTCTATTAAAGATGGAGATATTATTAAAGACGGTTATAATGACAAGCTTGATCAATATCGTTACGTTAGTAAAAACGGGAAAACGTGGATCGCTGAGCTTGAAAAACGAGAGCGCGATATTACAGGAGTTAAATCGTTAAAAATCGGGTACAACCGTATTTTTGGCTACTACATTGAAGTGACGAAGGCGAATCTTGGAGCATTACCAGAAGGTCGCTATGAGCGTAAACAAACGCTTGCTAATGCTGAACGTTTCATTACAGATGAACTGAAAGAAAAAGAAACATTAATCTTAGAAGCAGAAGAAAAAATTGTACAACTAGAATATGATTTATTTACAGCGCTGCGTGAAGAAGTAAAAGTATTTATTCCGAAATTACAGCATTTAGCGAAAGTAATTAGTGAATTAGATGTACTGCAAAGTTTTGCGACAGTTAGTGAAGAAGAACAGTTTGTAAAACCTGTACTAACAACGAAGCGTGAAATCTTTATTAAAGATGGTCGCCATCCTGTCGTTGAAAAAGTATTGAACGGGAAATTGTATGTACCGAATGATTGTATTATGCCAGAGAAAATGGATGTCTTTTTAATTACAGGACCGAACATGTCTGGTAAAAGTACGTATATGAGACAATTAGCACTTGTAACTGTTATGTCACAGATTGGTTGTTTCGTACCAGCGGCAGAAGCGGTATTACCTGTATTTGATCAAATCTTTACGAGAATTGGTGCAGCGGATGATTTAATTTCCGGTCAAAGTACATTTATGGTCGAAATGTTAGAAGCGAAAAATGCCATTGCAAACGCATCAGAAAGAAGTTTAATTTTATTCGATGAAATTGGACGCGGTACATCTACGTATGATGGTATGGCACTTGCACAAGCAATCATTGAGCATATTCATGACCAAATTGGTGCAAAAACATTATTCTCTACGCATTATCATGAATTGACGGTGCTAGAAGAAAGTTTAGATCAACTGAAGAATGTACATGTTTCAGCTATTGAAGAGAACGGAAAAGTAGTATTCCTTCATAAAATTCAAGATGGAGCGGCTGATAAAAGTTACGGAATTCACGTTGCACAACTTGCGGAGCTTCCAGATAGTTTAATTGCTCGTGCGAAAGAAGTGTTAGCGCAACTAGAAGGACAAGAAGAAATTGTTATTCCAAAGCGTGTAGAAGTGAAAGAGCAAGAGCAAGAAGTTATTCCAGAACCTGTAGTTGTAAAAGAAGCGCCAGTAGAAATACAAGAGACGAAAGTAGAGACTGAAGAAGAATCACAACTATCATTCTTTGGTGGAGAACAGTCTTCGAAAAAACAAGACAGGCCAGTTCTAGATGCAAAAGAAACGGCAGTACTTGCGCAAATTAAAAAAATTGATTTACTTGATATGACACCTTTAGAAGCGATGAATGAATTGTATCGCTTACAGAAAAAGTTAAAGAAAGGATGAGTAAGTAGATGGGGAAAATTCGCAAACTCGATGACCAACTCTCTAACTTAATTGCGGCAGGGGAAGTAGTAGAGCGCCCTGCCTCAGTCGTAAAAGAACTTGTGGAAAATTCTATCGATGCGAATAGTACATCTATTGAAATCCACTTAGAAGAAGCTGGTTTATCAAAAATTCGCATCATTGATAATGGGGATGGCATTGCAGAAGAAGATTGTATCGTCGCTTTTGAACGACATGCGACGAGCAAAATTAAAGATGAAAACGATCTGTTTCGCATTAGAACACTCGGTTTCCGTGGTGAGGCATTGCCGAGTATTGCCTCAGTTAGTGAATTAGAATTAATCACTAGCACAGGTGATGCACCTGGTACGCACCTTATGATTAAAGGTGGAGACATTATAAAGCAAGAGAAAACAGCGAGCCGAAAAGGAACAGATATTACAGTACAAAACTTATTCTTTAATACACCAGCGCGTCTTAAATATATGAAAACCATTCATACAGAGCTTGGGAATATTACAGATATCGTGTATCGTATTGCAATGTCACATCCAGAAGTATCATTAAAGTTGTTTCATAATGAAAAGAAATTGCTTCACACATCAGGAAATGGTGATGTAAGACAAGTACTTGCATCAATTTACAGTATTCAAGTTGCGAAGAAGCTTATTCCAATTGAAGCTGAATCTTTAGATTTCACAATTAAAGGTTATGTAACATTACCAGAAGTAACGAGAGCATCTCGAAATTATATGTCAACGATCGTAAATGGTCGCTATGTTCGAAATTTCGTATTAATGAAAGCCATTCAGCAAGGATACCATACATTACTGCCAGTCGGACGATATCCAATCGGCTTCTTATCGATTGAAATGGATCCAATGCTTGTTGACGTTAACGTACATCCAGCGAAATTAGAAGTTCGTTTTAGTAAAGAACAAGAATTGCTAAAGCTTATCGAAGAAACATTGCAAGCAGCATTTAAAAAAATACAGCTCATCCCAGATGCAGGTGTAGCAACGAAGAAAAAAGAAAAAGATGAAAGTGTGCAAGAACAATTCCAGTTTGAGCATGCGAAGCCAAAAGAGTCATCTATGCCAGACATCGTTTTACCGACGGGCATGGATGAAAAACAAGAAGAACCACTGGTTGTGAAACAGCCAGCACAACTGTGGCAACCACCGAAACAAGAATGGCAACCACCACAGTCGCTCGTAAGAGAAGAGCAAAGTTGGCAGCCATCCTCTAAGCCGATAATCGAAGAACCGATTCGAGAAGAAAAATTTTGGAATAATAACGAAGAGGACTTTGAATTAGAGGAATTGGAAGAAGAAGTTCGAGAAATAAAAGAGATTGAAATGAACGGTAATGATTTACCACCGCTTTATCCAATTGGACAAATGCATGGAACATATATTTTCGCCCAAAATGATAAAGGCTTATATATGATTGATCAACATGCCGCGCAGGAACGTATTAATTATGAATACTTCCGTGATAAAGTAGGAAGAGTAGCGCAAGAAGTACAAGAGCTACTTGTACCATACCGTATTGACTTATCTCTTACTGAATTTTTACGTGTCGAAGAGCAACTAGAAGAACTGAAAAAAGTTGGACTGTTCTTAGAGCAATTCGGTCATCAATCCTTTATCGTCCGTTCACATCCAACGTGGTTCCCAAAAGGACAAGAAACAGACATTATCGACGAAATGATGGAACAAGTCGTCAAACTAAAAAAAGTTGATATTAAAAAGTTACGTGAAGAAGCAGCCATCATGATGAGCTGTAAAGCATCGATTAAAGCAAATCAATATTTAACGAACGATCAAATATTTGCTTTACTGGAAGAACTACGTACAACAACAAACCCATACACATGCCCGCACGGAAGACCGATTCTTGTACATCATTCTACTTATGAGTTGGAGAAGATGTTTAAGAGGGTTATGTAGGATTAATTTATTTCATGTGAAACATTAAAAGACACCTTTATTTTAAGGTGTCTTTTTGAGTTTTACATGAAGATTAATACCATATTATATTGTCTTTTTTCTTTTCCACCATGTCTACTATATAAGCTGCCAATTCCCGAATACCATATTCTATTTTATCTTTATTTACTTGGGAGATACTTATCCGGAGTACCTTTTGTTTGTTTCCTTCTAAATACATTCTAGATGCATTATCTACATAAATATGTTTTTCTTTTAAAGAATGAATCAACTGGTCAACGTTTATATGTGAAGGTAAGAAAATAGTAAGATACAAACCACCTTTTGGCTTAGTAAATTTTATATAGCTGGGTAAATAAGTTGAACAAGCATTTAATAAGATATTCATTTTATTAATGTACAATTTTTTTACATTGTCTATATGATAATGAAACATTCCACTTTTTAGATATATTTCTAAAGCGCCTTGTGATAGTGTTGATGTATTGAAATCAGCAATAAATTTATATTGTACAAATTGATCAACCATCGCTTCAGGGAGTATAACTGTTGCGATACGTAATCCTGGTACAAATACTTTTGAAAAACTTTTAACATAAATGACCCTTCCGTTAGGTTCGTATGCAAATAATGGATCTGCCTTGGAATCTACATCAAATTCTGCCAAATAATCATCTTCTACAATGTAAACATCATATTTTTCTGCAAGAGCAACAATTTTTTTCTTGTCTTCATTTGTATAATGATGGCCAAGTGGATTATGAAATCTTGGCATAGTATAAAAGAATTTAATATCTTCATCACGGAATAAAGCCTCTAGTTTACCAAAATCAATACCCTCCATTGTTAAATCAATTCCAAGTATTTCATTTTGATTTAGCAGTAAAGTATTTATCATACCATAATAGGTAGGTTGCTCAATTAATACTTTTTTCTTTCCGTTTAAGAATGGCATTATCGATAGTATATTTAACGCTTGTTGTGATCCAGAAGTAATAACAAGTCGCTCAGGTTTTGTAAATACTTGTGAATTTTGTAAGTAATTTACTAACTCTTTTCTTAATGAGAATAACCCCTGCGGCTCACTATAAGCAAAGATTTGTGTTTTATACTGCTCAATTGCTTTATTAATACAAAGTTGGAAATCTTCATACGGCATGGTTCGTTCATCTGGACCTACAGATAAAAAATCAATATTTTCATTTTCATCAGGTATTAAGTGTGTATTTACTACGTAATACCCACTTTTAGGTTTGGAATAAACAATATGTTGTTTTTCTAATTCTAATAATGCTTTTACCACCGTGTTTTTACTACATTGAAATTGATCAGCCAGTGTTCGGATAGAAGGTAATTTATCTCCTGCTTTAAATTGCTTATCCTCTATTTGTTGTTTTAACCATACTAAAATGCCTCTATATTTTGAAATCATATAAATTCTCCTTGCAATTTGTACCATGATAGATATGAAATTCTACTGTATAGAAAAGTTCAATAACAATTACAATCATACTTAATTAGCGTAAACAGTTTAATAATGATTATGAAGTACATTTATGTATTTGTGAAGGGGGAATTGAACAGACATTAAAATAATATGTTGCTACTTTTAAAATATCAAACCATTTAAATTAATCATTATTCTTCGTGTCAATTATTCTATATTGTAACGTTATACATTTCCTTTGCAATCTGTACCATGACAGATGTGAAATTCTATTATATAGAAAATGTTCAATTTCAATTACAATCATATTAAATTAGTTTATTCATTTTTAACTATGGCTAGAAGGTTACATTTATGTACCTTTAAAGGGAGGATAGAATGAAAAATAATGTAAGAAAAGGAATGCTCCTAGGATTTATTGGTGTCATTTGTTTTAGTCTAACACTACCTGCAACAAGAACCGCCGTACCTTACTTTGGTGCTACAATTGTTGGGTTAAGTAGAGCTGTTATAGCGGCAATAATTATTGGGGTTATTTTTATTAAAAAACAAGAAAAATTACCAACTAAAAACCAATTAAAGAGCCTATGGATTGTAGCTATTGGTGCTGTATTAGCCTTTCCGTTATTATCAACCTTTGCTATGAAATCGTTACCCGTATCACATGGAGCCATTGAAGTGGCGTTACTACCACTGGCAACAGCTGGATTTGCAATGTGGCGCGGAGGTGAGAGGCTTTCTAAGCGCTATTGGATTTCGAGTAGTATTAGTACGATAACAGTTATTCTTTATGCCTTTTACTTAGGCTTAGGCCAATTACAAATGGGTGATATAGCATTAATTGCAGCTGTACTAATCCTAGGATTAAGCTATGCAGAAGGTGGAAAACTTTCGAAGGAGCTTGGAAGTTGGAAAGTAATCGCATGGGCGAATTTAATTGGTGCCCCATTCTTTATAATTCCCGTTGAACTAAGCATGTCCAGTGATATGCTCCAAGCACCTATAGAAGCTTGGATTAGTTTATTCTACTTAGCCATCATAAGTCAATTTTTAGCTTATATTGCTTGGTACGGCGGTATGTCTTTAGGGGGCATTGCAAAAGTTGGCCAGTTACAATATTTACAGCCATTTTTAATGATTGGTTTTTCTGTTTTATTCTTAGATGAATCTATTACATGGTTAACAATTGTCTTAGCGTTTATTGTTGTCATGTGTGTAATTATTGGTAAAAGTGATCCTTTAGTTAAGACGGAAGTACAATATGAAAAGCATATACTTCATAAATAAGGTAACAATCTTTTTAAAAGCTAGTTAATAATTTCAGTGAGAAGCATCATCAAAAATTCAATTATTGAAAATGAAATTTAAATAAATTAAATATTGAATATTCACTATGTTATTAATACAGGAGTTAAATGAAAAGAAAATTGAAATTTACGGAGGATTAACAAGTAATGAGTGATGAACAACTTACAAATTTATTTAAGGCATTATCAAATACAACTCGATTGAGGATAGTACAATTACTGAAAGATCCAGAAAAAAACTTTCCTCCTCAATTTCCTAATCAAAGAGGAGGAGACTTTCAAGGAGGAGTTTGTGCAGGGGATATACAAAATAAAATAGGTTTAGTTCAATCAACGACCTCTCGTAATTTGTCATTGCTGCAAAGGTGTGGCCTCATAGAGAATAAAATTGTGGGCAAGTGGTCTTATTATCGCAGAAATGAAAAAGTAATTAAACAGTTAGATTGTTTTATTCGTAAAATCCTGTAGTACAAGAAAAAAATGTTTAAGGAAGTGAAAGCATCATGAAATCAGCATTAAATAACATACTCATCTCCTTAATTCTTGCATTAGGGGGGATAATTTTTCTTCTATTTAATTTAAAAGGAAACCAAGATTGGGTCTTAAGTTGGATAGGAGTATTACTGGCATATCTATCTTTGGCCATTTTAATAGATTTATATAATAAAAAGGTATATTACACAATGTTTCCTAAAATATTAAAAAGAACTTTGTTTATTTCCTTTAATGCTGCAGTATTAGTAATTATAGTAGGTATAACATACCAAATACTAGGTAAATGGAATCTTACTATAATGATGTTTTATTGGCTACTAATTTTGTTATTACATATAATTACAATAGTAACATTAGTAACTCTAATATTTGTAAATCTTAATGAGCAAAAATACAACTGGTTATATAAATTTATTATACTTTTAAACATTTGTCTTACTTTAGGACCAGTATTATATCCAGTGGTTTTAATTATTATTGGAAATGGTATAAACAGTAGTGCAGGGAATTAATCTTTGCCGAAATAGATTATTAAAATGATTAGCAGAAAAGAGTTTTGTTAAAGAACTCTATTATCTAATAGGGTGGTAAAAACTAAATAACATAAAGTGAATAATAGGATAGAAAGAAGAATTAAGGAATGAAAATTAAGCTTAAGAAAAAACGAATTATAAGTGTATTCCTGGCTATTATATTAGTAGCAATAGGTTATTACATGTTTCAATCTATTACGAATCCTAAGCAGGTAAATGCAGAAGAGATAAACAGTGTCCAATCAGTGAGCAGTCTACCTAAAAATGAATTGAGAAAATCGATACCTAATCGTTTTGATGGTAAAGAAAGAAAAGTTGTATACTTAACTTTTGATGATGGACCAGGAAAATATACAGCTAATCTATTAGATGTATTAAAGAGAAATAATGTGAAAGCAACATTTTTTTTAATTGGTAACAATGTGAAAAGGTTCCCGGATTTAGTGAAACGAGAGCATGTAGAGAACCATTATGTGGGCATGCATAGTATGACACATGATTTTAAAAAGTTATACACCAATCAGGAATATGTTAAGGAAATGAAAGAGGATCAATCTTTAATTAGAAATGTTATTGGAAACACACCGAAATTAACACGTCCACCATATGGATCAATGCCCGGCTTAAATGAATCACTTCGAAATGAAGTGGTTGGAAATAATTTGAAAGTCTGGGATTGGACAATTGATTCTTTAGACTGGAAATACAATAAATTACCAGTTGATGTAGCAGCCGCAAAAATTGTTCAAAATGTATTAGCAGGTGCAACATCTTCAAAGGAAGTGGTTTTAATGCATGATATTCATCCACAATCTATTGCTGCAGTTCCAGAGATTATAAGAGGATTAAAAGAAAAAGGTTATGAATTTGAAGCTTATGATGAAAATAATCATTTTTCGGTAAATTTCTGGCATGATAAGCGCATATAGGAAAGATTATGTATTGGTTGAGTGAAGAATAGTGTGAAATAAATAACTAGGTATAGATTTGTAATATTAAAAGAGCGTGTTTAGTGAATGAAAACACGCTCTTTTTGCAGTTTATTTCTAAATCAAGGTGGCTTCAATGTATCTATGTATAAAAAAGCGCCGTATATCAGCACTTTTTAAAGGTACGTAAATTGTATAATAAAGATTTCTACATTATGAAACACATAACTATGCATGGCCAAATATTGATTCTTATTTGGCTAATTGTTATAAGGATCAATATGATTATTTATTTTTATTATTATTAATTTTTTCCGTATATAGCACCTGTTCTTTATAGTGCTTCTTAATTGGGAAGTTATGTGTGCCTGAGCCGTTTTTGTATGTTTTATTGATGGGGTTCTTTAGAGGAACTGTTGTAGTTTCAGTAAATTCATATGGGTAATTTATTTTAGATTTATCTTCAAACATGAAAATGCCTCCTTCTTAGGATTTCCTGAATTCTTTACTATAACATGATATGCATATAGATTTTTTTGGGACTAGTTATTTATATAGGTTAATGGAATTTAATTACGAAACTACTGAAATATTTCAAAGGAAAATAATTTGAGAAATATATGATAAAGATTTCTTTTATTTGTTAGGGAAGAGAATTTTGCATATATATTCGTTATAAATTGTTTTTATAATATGATTTATATAGGTTTTTCTTGATAATATAATGCAGGAGATTATAGTGTTATTAGGTTATTAGGAACATTTAATGCTGTTTCATAACTGAAAGGAAATTGAAAAAAAACTGAAATTTTTCTCATAAAAATTCAATCTAACTTGAAAAATGAAAGGAAAATGAAATTTTCCAAAAGATATTCTTTGTTAAGATAAAAAGCATACATACAAAAAGTATTGACATATCTTAAAAATGTATTTTCAAGATATAGTGGGGGAAAAGATGAGAGTAGAAAAACAATTAATAAAAAAGATGTATTATGAAACATTCCTAATGGAGAATGAAACAAAACAACCTCTTGACGTACTTGGAGAAGTTTATGTAAACGAAGAAAAAAATGAGATTTCGGATGGATCTTACATTCGTTTTGCACAAGGTGAATTTTACTATCGTCATCAAGATTTTGAAGCAGCTATTTTTAAATGGGAGAAGGTTCGTAATGAATTAGAACCATGGGCACAAAAAAATATTGCGGATGCTTATTTCGAACTGAATCAATTATCAGTTGCTGAAAATGTTTATACTTCCATTACTACTGATAATAAAATATTGATGACTGAAATTGGACTGCAATTACTTTCTCTTTATATCGAGCAAAATAATTTTGACTCAGCTTTCGCTGTTATTAAAGAAGCAGTTACTTTAAATCCCGATTATCCGAATGTCACAAAAATTGCCCGTTCCTTTTATGAGGAACAACAAGATTTTGATAGTGCAGTAGAGCTTGCTGTGAATGAGTTAATTCGAACAGAATCTTATCCATGGTTTGAGGTGTTAAAAGGATATATCGATAAAGGATTTACTAAACATATTTCACCAGATTATTTTTATGATGCATTAGTTACATTAAATAATATAGATCAAGTACAATTTACACAAATGGTTTCATCACTTTGGAACAGTTACAGAAATGAACAAAATTACTTATTGTGGCTTAACACAATAAATGAATTTTTCTTACATATTGAAATACATTCGTCCGATATATGGGACAAAATTTCTTCTCTTTACGAAGAAACATACTTTGTATTAATTCAAGGGAAATATATGCTTAGACAATTACACGATATCATTCCAAATCTTTTAACAAATTGGTTAAAAGTAGTTAATCCGTCTTATGCTGTATTTCCATCAGCAGCTGTATTGGCATGGGATGAGAGTTTTCCTTCCCAAATAGATTCAGCAAATATAAAACATGCGGAAAACCTGCTGTCATATTCTATTAATCATGTGAATGGTTTAGAGTACAGTTTACATCTTTTTGAATCTATTACACAGTGGGCACAAAAGCACAATATAGAAATAGGTCACCGATTTAGATGGTTAGTTGACGAACTCGCAGATTTAAGAACAAATCGTATTTTAGTAACGGGAACTTCAGGGAACGGAAAAACTACATTTATCAACTCTATATTAGGAGAAAATATATTAGAAAAATCAATTTCAAATGTAGTAGTTTTAAAAAATGATGCTCATACAGAAATTAACGCCATAACAGACGCTGCAATTACAACAACGGAAGATATCTCTGATTACCATAATATGATGTCTCAGCACCATCAAACATATAGAGATAGAGCATGTGTTGAATTTAAATTACCATGCAGATTTTTAAGTGAAAATAAACTTACATTTGTAGTTACACCTGGCTTTAATAGGAATAACGACACTAGGGATGAGGTATTTGAATATCTGAATTCTGTGGATGAATTATTATTTGTATTGAATGCGGATTCACCTTTTACTGATAAAGAGCGTGATATTCTATTAAGCATTCAAGAACATACACCAAATTTACAAGTGCATTTCTTATTAAATAAAATCGATAACATTTATAGTGAAGCAGAAGTGAAAAGAGTATTACATGATACAGCAGCGAGAATAAACACATATTTCCCGCATGCGAGGATTTTCCCTTACTCTTCGTTATATACAAGTAGTCAACAATTGAATGAATTAACAGAGTTTGTTCACTTTAACTTTAAACATAAAAATATCGATGCAGAACGTACTGAAAAGCTATTGTTTTTCATTCGAAAAACAATTACATATCTTTTGGATAAACGCGTTGAGAAAGAAAATAATCTAGTGGATACTATGAATTGGAATGAAGATATGCTAGTGAAACTAAACGGTAGCATTAATAACCTTACTGCATTTGAGAGGGAAAAAATTCATTTCATTACACAATCATATCGTACAATGAAAACTGAAATTGCGAATGATCTTACTGAAAATATTCCGAAGATATTACAGGGTTGTTCAGATTTAATGAGTGAAGAAAGCGATTTCGGTCATATGGATATGGAACTAAATAAAGCAATGAATGAAAGAGTGCATAAATATTTAGAACAAACTGTATTACCTAATCTTGCTCTTTCTATGCAAAATTGGATTGCAACTTCTAATAATGAGCTCCTTCAAAGTCAATCGTACTTAGAAGAACTTAGTGAAGGACTTAATTCTTTATTTGGAGAAAATCGAATACAGTTAGAATGTGATTTTAAAGTGCTAGATGACTGGCGTAGAGATACTGACAGAATGACGACTAGAATACAAATGGATGAAGTAAATATTTTACGTCGATTTACGCCAGCACAATTTTTACTGAAAAGTGCCGGTAAATTATTTGGAGTTCTTCCTAAAAACAAAGCTATGCTATATAACAAATACAAACAGTATGTAGAAAATGAAGATTATACCGAGGTAACGGATTCTATTATGAAGAAATTTTTCTTGCAATTTGAGCTATTTGAAAACACACAAGAGCGAGATATTCATATATTCTTTAGGAATCCATTTAACTCCTTGAAACAAGCTGTAGAAAATACACAATTAGAAATACAAGAAAAACAAGAGATGTTACATAAAATGAAATCAAATCCTGAAGTTTATCATGATTCTATCATGCTCTTTGAATTGAGATTACGTCAATGTGAGGTGATTTTAAATACAGGTGATGATTATACTTATACAGATGTAACTTTAGAAACAAGTGTAGAATAAAAGTAAAATATATAAGATTTTTTATTTGAAATTGCATCGCATGTTATAAGAGAGTAAAAGGGAGCAACTGCAATGAGTTGCTCCCTTTTCATATTAAGATTATTTTTTAGTCTCTTTAATTTTAGTTTGTACTTCGCCAGTTTTAATTTTATTACTTTCTGAGAAACGTAATAAATCGCCTTCAATAATTTTGTCAGACATTCTTAATTCATTTTGTGCACGGTTAATGAGTGCTTGTGCTTCTTTTTTTTGTAAATCTACAATTTCACCTGTTATGCGGTCATAGAAAGTGTTGTTTTTGTAGGCATACTTGTCTGTAATAAAGCTACCATCACGTAAAACAACAAAACCGGTATATTCATCTGAAAACATATCATGGCCAAAACGGATATCGTTCGTAGTATCAATCCCTAATAAATTTAGAATAGTAGGTTTCATATCGATTTGTCCCGTAGGCTTTGAAATCGTTTGACCTTCTGTTTGTCCAGGGACATGAATATATAAAGGTGTGCGTTGTAAATTTAAAGTATCAAATTCGGTTATTTGATCTTTTTCTAAAAACTGTGCCATTGCACGATTATGTTTTTCAGAAATGCCATAATGATCACCGTATAACACAATAATAGAATCATCATACATTCCCTCGGCTTTTAAACGCTCAATAAATTTTTTAATGGATTCGTCTAAGTAACGTGCTGTTACGATATAACGATCAAATACACCATTACCAGAGTTATATGGTTCAATGAATTTTGTATCTTCATCATACGTAAATGGATAATGGTTCGTTAAAGTAAGGAAACGAGCGTAAAATGGTTGATCAACAGTTTTTAATATATCTACTGATTGATCAAAGTATTCGATATCTTTTAATCCCCAATTTAAATTTGTTTCGGGCGTAATTTTGTAATCAAGTTCATTATAGTAACGATCATAACCGAGAGCAGAGTACATGATATTACGATTCCAAAATGTGGCGTTATTCGCATGGAATACAGAAGTGAAATAACCTTGCTGACGTAAAATTTCTGGAGTCGCAGTATAATCATTGTTACCGTGTGTGAAAAATACAGCTCCTCGATTTAATGGATACAACGACGTATCGATTAGAAATTCAGAATCGGATGTTTTTCCTTGTCCAGTTTGATGGAAAAAGTTATCAAAGTAATAGCTTTCATTTATGAATTCATTCAAGAATGGCGTAACTTCTTGGCCGTTAACTGATGCGCCTATTAAAAAGGTTTGCAGGGATTCAAGAGTAACGACAATTACGTTTTTTCCTTTCGCTGCACCAAACATATTAGGGTTTGGCTCACTTTGGTTTGCCTTTACGTAGTTTTCAGTTTCTTGTAATTTACTACTATCAGCAAGTGCCTTTTGTGACCCTGCTTTTACTTGCAGTGTTAAATCATAAACTTGATGCGTGTATAGTCCTAAGTTTTTAACAAGCATGACTCGGTCGAATGATCTCGTTAATAGTTCCGGTCGCTCTTTTTCTGCAAGATGTAGATTTACAAAAAATACACCAATCGTTAAGAGAAAATATAACAAGCGTGCGGAATGAGTTACGCGTCCTGTTTGGAAGACTAATGACTGCTTCTTTAATAAAATAAAGAAGAAAATAATGTCTACGAATGCGAGAATAATTTTGTAGTTCAATATTTCTATAATACTGCCGCCTAATTGACCAAAGTTTGATGTTTGTCCAAGTACTGGTAACGTAACAAAATCACTATAAAAATCATAGAACATTACATTTCCAACGAGTACGATTGTTAATAAGAAGTTAAGACATAGCGCGATATAATTTCGCTTTTCACCGGTTGTAAATAATGCTAATCCGACAAAAGCTAATGATGCAGCGAGAGGGCTAATAAACAAAATAAGCTCTTGTGTAGAAGACTCAATTTTTAAATCAAAACTGAACCTTGTAATAAGATATGTTTTTAACCATACTGCTAAAGCAATTATTAAAACAAAGCTTATATTTTGCATTTGTAAATTGATTTTATTTTTCATTTTTACTCCTTCTTTATACAATTTATTTAACTTGTGTTATATATTATATTTTTATAACTATTAGAGTGTAATGAACCATTTAGCTAATGGTTTCTAAAGGTAATAATATAAAGTATTCATATTATTACAATAGGGAATTTTAAAGCATAAATCTGTTTTTTTAGAACAGAGCAGAAAAAGTCATAGTTGTAGTAAAAAATACTTATAGACATCCTAACATATTAAACACTATGGTGATGTTACAAAATATCGAACAAATGAAGGTGGAAATGAATAGAGGCTTTTAAAACTGTTGACATTCAATTTGTTAGAATTGAATGTCAATAGTTTTACATACACGGTTATATTAGATATGTATCTCGTAAAATCCCGATTCTTTGCGGGATAATCGTTAGCGGGGGGAGGATAAGGTACATAAATAAAGCATTATGGAAGTTAAAATATTTGATTGCTATCTTAATGAAAGAATTTAATTGTCATATAAATATTTTCCAACATACAACCCACTTGCAGCGGCTTGAGATAATGAATGAGTGACGCCTGAACAATCTCCAACTAAAAATAGTCCATGCACACTTGTTTCAAAATGGTTATTGATTTTTATCGTAGGAGCATAGAACTTTCCGTCAATTCCATATAATAAAGTATCTTTATCGATCGGTTCTTGGATCAATTGTTCTAAGCGTAATAAAAATTCTTTAAGTCCTTTAATATATAATGGAGGAATTTCTGTATTCAAATCTCCATAATCTCCTTTTAGTGTAGGCTGTATACTGTTATGTTTCATGTCGTTCGCTGTTGTAGGTTGTTTTTTTAGTAAGTCCTCTAAGCGCTGTATAACAATCCGATCTCGTCCTTGGTTAATGTTTTTTATAATTGAACTTGCGTATACATTTGCTTCTTTGAGAGTTGAAAAATAGCGCGGGATAAATAAAGTGAAATTTAAGTTAGGTGTGCCAGTTCCTTTCTCCCGAAAATTTTGACCGTCAGGCATAACTAAACCTTCTTCGTACTTTCTAATAATACGTCCTTTTGGATTCATACAGTACGTAGTTGCTGTGAAATCTTCATGCTCATAAGAAAGTTTTGTCTCAAATGTATCTTTTAATATAGAGCGTAATTGGTGTTCTTTCATCTCTACTCTAATACCTAAATCTACACGAATTTGTTCTTGAGAAATATTTAGAGAAGTGCACATTTCTTTTAACCAATCCGCTCCGGAACGTCCAGTTGCAAATACTAGTTGCTTAGATTGAACTGTTCCTTCATTTGTCTCTATTGTAAAATGATCTTTCTGTTTCATAATGTGTTGTACATCTATATGAAATTGTATATTTATTTTCGTAAGTAAAAATTCATAGAGCTGCTGAAAAATGTCACTTGAAAGTGTAGTGCCAAGGTGCCTTACTTCTGTTGTTAGCATTTGTAAACCGCACGCTTCAGCTCTCTTATTGAGAGTTGGATTTTCCGTAGAATATTTTGAAACAGAACTTCCTCCGAACTGACATAGAATTTCATCTACTTCAGCCATAAGTTGTATAAAGCCTTCTTTACCGACTTTTTGCTCAAGTTCTCCGCCAAATCCGTTTGTATAATTAAATTTCCCTTCAGATTTTCCTAAACCACCAAACCCAAAATATTTATCGCATGTAGTACAATTACACACTTTTCCTTGGTCTAAAGGACAATGGCGATCTTCTAGCGCTTTACCTTTATCAAGAATTAAAACCTTTTTGTTACTTTTAGCTAGTGAATAAGCCATAAAAATGCTACTTACTCCAGCACCGATAATTGTAACATCATACATTTTCTTTCACCTGCTAACGAATAGTTTGTTTTTTATTTTTCTAGTGTATAACAATTTTATGAAGTTAAGAAATAGCTTTTATTAATAAAGAGAGAGTTTTTGAACTTGATGCTTTTTTAATTTCTCCGATGGGTGAAGTAAATACAAATGTTTTTATTTGAAAGAAGAAATGGTTTTAAAGGATCACTATGTCATATGATTAATAAAATCTTAGATATAAAAAACAGACCTTTAAAGTGAAGAGGTCTGTTAATGATTTCAAATCTTATTTAGCGAAGACATGGTTACCGATTACTGCTACTGTTTGACGTGTCGTAATCCATTTGTCTGTTGATGTTTTTGGGTTATAGAAATAAAGCCAATCAGAATGTATTCCATTTGTGGAGATAGCCTCTTCTACTGCCATTTTTGCTTCTGGGCTCGCAGGATGATTAATTCTTCCATCTGTAACAGGAGTAAATGCATATCCGTGTTTAATAGGTTCATAAATAACGCCTGTTATTGTATTTGGAAAACCTTTTGCGTTTACACGATTTAGTATAACTTTTGCTACAGCCACTTTTCCTTTATAGGATTCGCCACCTGCTTCAGCGGTAACTAAGCGTGCCATTAAGTCTTTTTCTTTTTCTGAAATGCTTGAGTTAATTTTCAAATGTTGTCCCGTATAAAGTTTGTTTCCGACTGTATTGTTGATTTGTTTTATAGATTGAACGGTAACATTGTAACGCTTTGCTATCGTTTCTAATGAATCTCCCTGTTGTACTTGATAAATAATTTGTCCAGAAATGTTTGCAGGTTTGACGTTTTGACGAACGGTAATTTCATTTGAGTTCGTGGACCCTGGAATATTTAACTGTTCGCCAATGAAAGTTTGATCGTTTCCTTTATTATTAGCCTGTTTAATGGATTGTATTGAAACGCCGTATTGTTTACTAATGCCCCAAAGTGTATCATTCTTTTTTACTGTGTGAATGGTAGAAGCTTCAGCTGTACTTTGATTACATACGAATGTAATTGCAGCTGCAGATAAAGGGATTATATGTTTTATTTTTAATAATTTCATTGTAAATCCTCCTAGGAAAAATAAGGTGAAACAGTTAAGTAATGTAGTTCAGAATTTATATGTATAATATTTTAATATAAGTATATTAGCACGTATAAAATAAATAATCATTATAAGTTTCTTATTTAGTTAGTTTAGAGTCCGAATATGAAATATTGCATATGAAAATACATTGAAGTTCATATTGCTGATTACTATAATCTATTTAGTAGAAGGATAACTTTATATGTTATAGAAATTAAATCATTATAGATTAATATAATGATTTAATAGTTTGTCAATTGGAGGAGTGATGTAATGAATATATTTAAAAGAATATCTGTTTCAGTTGTAATCATTTCAATATGTTTAGGAATAGGAGGTATTGTCAATATTGTAAATGCTGATTCTATAGAACAGCAGGGTAAATTAGGAATAGAGCAAGAAGCAGGTAAGCAAATCATTGTAAAATTTAGAGCAGATTTGAAATTGCCATATGAAGATGGTATTGAAAAACAGATACAAGATCAAGCAAGTGACAAAGTACTAGAAGATCTTTTGGTAGAATATCCAGATGCAACATTTACTCGTTTATTTACATCTGTAAGTCCAGAAGAAATACAAGACCTTGAAGTGAAAGCACCTAATAATGTATCTACAAGTTTATTAAACTACTATATTCTTCGAAATCAAAATAGTGGGCATGAAGAAGAACTAGTAGATAAGCTAAAGGCATCTTCTTTAATAGAAGATGTGTATATGAAGAAACAAGAAAAAATAACGCCACCAGAAGTACAACCATCAAATGTATCTCTTAATCCTAATAATAATCCTAGATTTAAAAAACAAGGATATCTTGAAGCAGCCCCATACGGTATTAATGCGTCTTTCGCCTGGGGAGTTCAAGGTGGAAATGGAAATGGTATAACTTTTGTTGATATGGAATATGGTTGGTTATTAAATCATGAGGATTTAGTACATCAAAATATTGAATTAATGTCTGGAATAAATATAGATCAACATGTCGGCCATGGGACGTCTGTACTAGGAATTGTATCCTCTGAGGACAATGAAGTTGGGAATATTGGGATTGCGCCAAAAGCGAAAGCAAAGGTGATTTCTCAAATAAGAGATAACGGACAGTATAATACAGCTGATGCAATATTAAGTGCTGTAAATCATTTAGAAGCTGGGGATGTTTTATTATTAGAGGCACAAGCTTCCTTTGATGGATATGGTGATAAATATTTACCTGTTGAAGTACAACCAGATATCTTTGATGCAATTCGTGCTGGTACAGATAAAGGTGTTGTCATTATAGAGGCTGGAGCAAATGGTTGGAATGATTTAGATCAATTTAAAGATAGAAATGGTAAACAAATTTTAAATCGCAATAGTAAAGATTTTAAAGATTCAGGTGCAATTATGGTAGGAGCGGGCTCTTCATCTTTCCCTCACGAGCGCATGTGGTTTTCGAATTATGGAAGCCGTATTGATGTGTATGGCTGGGGAGAAAACGTAGATACAACTACAGCTGAGCAAAGTCGAAGTGCTGTAAATCTTTATACATCTAGCTTTAGTGGCACATCGAGTGCTTCGCCTATTATTGCCGGAGCAGCGACTTTAGTACAAAGCATTGCTAAAGAAAATTTAGGACAACCATATAGACCAAGTGAACTAAGAGCAATATTAAGCAACCACAACACAGGAACAAAATCTAAAGATCCATATTTAGATAAAATTGGTGTTTTACCAGATTTGAAGTCTATACTAGTAAACTTAGGGTATGGACAAAGAAAACCAAACGGTGGGAATGAGTTACAAGTAACAGAAAATGAACCAAATAATGAGCCTAGACAGGCAAATAAAGTTAATATTCATACACCGGTGAAAGGAACGCTACATAATAGGGATAATGTAGATGTATTTACTTTCCAAATTGACTCACCGGAAAATATTAATATTTCTCTACTAAATGAACAAAATATCGGAATGACATGGGTACTTCATCATGAATCAGATTTAAATAACTATGTAGCATATGGTGAAAATGAAGGAAATGTAGTTAAAGGAACTTATAATGCAAAGCCAGGTAAATATTATTTATACGTCTATAAGTATGAGAATAAAGATGGTTCATATGTATTGAACATAAATTAAACGAAAGGAACTTCAGCTGAAGTTCCTTTAAATTTTTCTAACTCAGGATATGTGAATGACTTTTTAACTTTACTTCTATGCAATATTTCATACTTATAAAATGTTATTTATTTTTTACTCACCAGATTATATTATATTCAATAAGTTTGATATAAAACGGAAAAGGAGGAAGAATAATGAGCAGTAAGAAATTTATTTTGAAATTATTCATATGTAGTACGATATTTATCACATTTGTATTTGCGTTACATGATAAGCAAGTAGTTGCGGCTATCTCTGTTAATGAGCTTGAAAATTGGTCAAAATGGATGCAACCTATACCTGATAATATCCCGTTAGCACGAATTTCAATTCCAGGAACACATGATAGTGGAACGTTCAAGTTGCAAAATCCGATTAAGCAAGTATGGGGAATGACGCAAGAATATGATTTTCGTTACCAAATGGATCATGGAGCTAGAATTTTTGATATAAGAGGACGTTTAACAGACGATAATACGGTAGTACTTCATCATGGGCCATTATACCTTTATGTAACAATGCATGAATTCATAAACGAAGCGAAACAATTTCTAAAAGATAACCCAAGTGAAACGATTATTATGTCTTTAAAAAAAGAGTATGAGGATATGAAAGGGGCAGAAGGTTCATTTAGTAGTACGTTTGAAAAAAAATATTTTGTTGATCCTATCTTTTTAAAAACAGACGGAAATATAAAATTGGGAGATGCTCGTGGGAAAATTGTACTACTAAAAAGATATAGTGGTAGTAATGAATCTGGAGGATATAATAATTTTTATTGGCCAGATAATGAGACGTTTACTACAACTGTAAATCAAAATGTAAATGTAACAGTACAAGATAAATATAAAGTGAGTTATGATGAGAAAGTAAAATCTATTAAAGATACGATAAATGAAACGATGAACAATAGTGAGGATCTAAATCATCTATATATTAATTTTACAAGCTTGTCTTCTGGTGGTACAGCATGGAATAGTCCATATTACTATGCCTCTTATATAAATCCTGAAATTGCGGCATATATTAAACAAGAGGATCCAAAAAGAGTTGGTTGGGTTATCCAAGATTATGTTAGTGATAAGTGGTCACCGATTCTCTATCAAGAAGTTATAAGAACTAATAAGTCGCTTTAATTTTCACCATAATTTCATAGAAACAATGTAACGCTATTAAAAGTCTTGTGGAATTCCCATAAGACTTTTTAGTATTTGATATTATGAGAATCAAAGTTCTTTGAATAGGTTTATATAATAATTTAATGCAGTGATAAGATCGATACGAAAAAATTGTCGATAAATGTCGATTATTATTGTAATATAAAACACATAAATATAATATACAGATGAGGTGGATTTGTTGTCTTTTATTAAAAATAGTAAAATTGGAACGAAATTAAATGTGTTAGTCATTATATCGAGTTTGGCTTGTATCATGTTATCTTCACTGGGGTTTTTAGGGCTTCAAAAAGGTGAAAATACATCTTCTAGTATGTATGACGAAAGGCTATTACCAATTGAATGGATAGGAATTGTAGAATCAAATTTTTACCATGTTAATATGAATTTTATGGAGATTATGATATCGAAAGATGAAAAAAGAATGAAAGAACTAATAACAGAAATGGATAAAACCAGGAAAGAAAATGATGAGTTATTAAAACAATTTGAAACTAGAATTAGTTCTCATAAAGAAAAGGACTTGTATAATGCATTCCAAAGTCAATTCAAAGATTTAAGAATACAAATGAAGAAAGCACAGGACTTGGGACTGACTAATAATGAAGAAGCGTATAGCTATTATTTAAAAGAAATTGAACCTAATATGGGAAAAACAATTCAGTCTATTCGTGAACTTATTTTATATAATAATACCGCGGCTGAACAACTACAAAAAGAGAATGTTAATAGTGTGAAAAATACAAAAATAATATTTTTAATTATTTCATTTGTTGGAATCATAATAATCATTTTTATTGGTTTTATAATAAAAAATGCTATAAAAAAACCTATTGTATTATTACAAAAAGATATGGAACGAGTATCTGCTGGAGATTTAACAATTCGAACTTCTTATAAATCCGAGAACGAATTAGGCCATATTGTACAATCCTTTAATAGTATGTTAGATAACTTGCAACAATTAGTCGGTCAGGTGAAGGTTACAGCGAAAGAAGTGATTATTTCAACTGAAAATATGCTACAAGAGACAAAAACGGCAGTACATATATCAAACGAGGTTGTTCGAACTACTTCTGAAATAAATAAAGAAATAAAGGGACAAGTGACTAGTATTCAAGAAAGTTCAACTTCGATGGAAGAAATTACAACTGGAGTTCAAACGGTAGCTGAATCTTCAGCGATGGTTGCTGAAGTTGCTGTTGCAACAATAGACCAAGCAAATTCTGGTAGTGAAGTTATAAAACAATCTATTCGTCAAATGAATAGTGTGAATGAAGTTGTCGAAGAAACTTCTAAGGTTATTGATAGACTTGTTACACGTACACAACAAATTGAAGAAGCGCTAGATATTATTACTAATATTGCGGAACAAACGAATTTACTCGCCTTAAATGCTGCAATTGAGGCAGCACGCGCCGGAGAAAATGGAAAAGGATTTGCAGTAGTTGCAGCTGAAGTAAGAGGTCTGGCTGAGAAATCTAAAACATCTGTAAATGATATAAATAATTTAATACGTTTTATACATCAAGATACACAGGATACAGTTCATGTAATGAAAAAAGGTCAAGAACAGGCTAGTGGTGGTAAAGAAGCAGCACATAAGGCAGAACTCGCATTTTCATCTATTATGCAAGATATTAATAGAATAACGTTTCAAATTCAAGAAGTGTCTGCTGCCACAGAAGAAATGTCTGCTGGGACAGAAGAAGTGAATGCCTCTTTATCAATAGTTTCTGAGACTGCAACACAAGTCGCACAAGAAACGAATCGAACGGTACAATCAATTCAAGCACAAGCCACATTGATTCAAGAAATAACGACGAAATCTAATGAAATGAAAAAGAAAGTCGAAAATTTAGAAATGCTAATTTCACAATTCATTATTGAAGAATAAGTCTGTTAACATTTATCATTAATATAAACTTTAAGATACTTAATATTGCTGCGTTGCGCAATTAAAAAAAAGGACCTTCATAGGTTCTTTTTTTTATAAATGGTGTGAATGCTATGTTTAATTATAGTGAAAAGCAGAAACTTATTATATAATAATCATTTAAATTTGTACCTATAAATTTTATATGTAATAATGAATTTGATTTATTCTAATGAAATGGAGGTATATACTATGAAGTTTCCACATGATTTTTTATTCGGAGCTGCTTCAGCTTCTTATCAAGTAGAAGGTGCATGGAATGAGGATGGAAAAGGTGTTACGAATTGGGATGAGTTTTCAAAAATTCCTGGCAAAACATACAATGGAACAAATGGTGATGTAGCGGTTGATCATTATCATCGATATAAGGAAGATGTTCGTTTAATGGCTGAGATGGGATTGGAATCGTATCGTTTTTCGATTTCTTGGGCGAGAATATTGCCGACTGGAGATGGAGAGGTAAATGAAAAAGGAATTAAATTTTATAACAATTTAATTGATGAATGTTTAAAGTACGGAATTGTACCGTTTGTCACTTTATATCATTGGGATCTACCATCACCGTTAGAGAAAGATGGTGGGTGGACGAATAAACGAACAGCAGAGGCTTTTGTAAAGTATGCAGAAATTTGCTTTAAGGCATTTGGGGATAGAGTAAAACATTGGATTACTTTTAATGAAACAGTAATGTTTTGTGGATTAGGCTATTTAAAAGGTGCACATCCACCAGGGATACAAAATGATGTTCCAAAGTATTTTCAAGCGACTCATTATGTATTTTATGCGCATGCGAAAACAGTTGCGGTGTACAAGCAGCTGAAACAGTATGGGGAAATTGGGATTACACATGTTTTCTTACCTGCTTACAGTGTGGATGATCAAAAAGAAAATATACTAGCAGCAAATCATGCGAATGAATATGAAACGTATTGGTACTATGATCCAATTTTAAAAGGCGAGTATCCGTCTTATGTTGTACAACAATTAAAGGAAAAAGGGTGGACTCCTAATTGGACGGTTGGAGAATTAGAAATCATTAAACAAAATGCCGAAAAGAATGATTTTATTGGCTTGAATTATTATCAACCAATACGAGTAGAAAGATACGATATGGATATAAAGAGCGAGGAGCATTCTCGAGAAAGCTCAACACTTGCTCCAGGTAATCCTTCTTTTGATAGTTTTTATCGAACGGTTAAAATGGATGATAAAACATATACAAAATGGGGATGGGAAATATCTCCCGAAGGTTTCTTAGATGGATTGCATATGTTGAAAGAGCGTTACGGTGACATAAAGATGTATGTAACGGAAAATGGACTTGGTGATGAAGATCCAATCATTGACGGAGAAATTGTAGATGTTCCGAGAATTAAATTTATTGAAGAGCATTTAAAAGTAATAAAACGTGCAATTGAAGAGGGAATCAATTTAAAAGGTTATTATGCATGGTCAGTGATTGACCTTTTAAGTTGGTTAAACGGATATAAAAAGCAATATGGCTTTATTTTTGTCGATCATAATGATAACTTAAAACGTAAGAAGAAACTTTCGTTTCATTGGTATAAACATGTGATCGAAACGAGAGGAGAAGAGTTATAACAGATAAAAGAGTATTTTAGGAGAAAGTGTATGAGTGCAAAGTATAAACAAATTGCAGATGTGTTAGAGCAAAACATTCGAGACGGGCTTTTTAATGAAACGAAAAAACTACCTACAGAAGAAGCGTTGATGAATCGATTTGAAGTAAGCCGTAATACGATACGTAAAGTAATTAGTCAGCTTGTGAATAGAGGTTATATTTTTCAAGTGCAGGGTAGTGGTATGTTTTTACGTGAAACTTCTGTAACAGATTACATTAATTTAGGAAGTTTACGTGGATTAACGAAAAATCTCGTTTCGCAAAATATTGAAACGAAAGTGTTAGAGCTTGAAGTAATAGATGCGGACGAAGAGATAGCAAAGCGGATGCAATGTGAAGCTGGAACTAGGATATATTTTTTGAAGCGCTTAAGAATTGTAGATGCTAAACCATTCTCTATTGAAGTAAGTTATTTCAAAAAGGATATTATTCCATATTTGAATGAAGAAATAGCATTAAGCTCTGTATACAGTTATTTCATTGAGGATTTACAATTAAATATTGGTTTTGCCGATAAAGTTATTAGTTGTGAAAAAGTAAATAAAGAAAATGCAAAGCTTTTAGAATTAAATGAAGGTGATCCGGCGCTTCTTATTGAAAATATAGTTTGTCTTGTAAACGGGACAATTTTCGAGTTATCTCAATCGATGTTTCATTATGAAAAGACTAAACTTTTAAATCGAATTAATTTCAAATGAAAATAATTTATCGTGTAAAAAAAGCAACTGCTCCTAAGTGATCAGTTGCTTTTTATTTTCAAAGTGGATGAGCAAAAAAACACGAAAGTGGTTGGTCCGTTTTTTACAAACATCTATTATGATAAGAGAAGAAAGGTAGTATGTTATCAACATTTTAAAGAGGAAGTTCTTTATTAAGATAGACTTTCCTTAGAGAGGTGAAAATACAATGAGTTTTGCAATTTCACTAGTGGTTATTATTGTAATTGTATCGCTGTTTGGGACCGTGCTAGTTGCACGAAATGTGGAGGAGAATTACGGCAAGTCTACAAAGAGAAATGTGAAAAACTTATCAACTATTTATATTATCCTTCTTTTCGTACTACTTGTTGGGGTAACGTGGTATGCGGTAGTGATTTAATAGCTTTTAAAGGACAAGGTTAATATTGTGTATGATGGAGGAGTATGATTTTGATGAAAAAGGAACGCCACGTTTTAATTGTTTTTCCACATCCAGATGATGAGTCATATTGCGTGGCAGGTACAATTTTAGCTTATGCGCAGCGAAATGTTCCTCTTACTTATGTTTGCTTAACGTTAGGTGAAATGGGGAGAGCGATGGGAAATCCTTCTTTTGCAACACGTGAATCATTATATGCTATACGAGAGAAAGAACTAAAGCGGGCTACAAATATTTTAGGGATTAAAGATTTACGCATGATGGGATATCGTGATAAAACTCTTGAATTTGAACCTCCCGGAGAGTTAAGGCGTGTAATACAAAAATGTGTAGAAGAATTGAATCCTTCATTGGTTATTTCTTTTTATCCGGGATATGCTGTTCATCCAGATCATGATGCAACAGGAGAAGCGGTAGCCGAGGCGTTAGCTAATATTCCGGAAAATAAAAGGCCAACATTTTATGCGGTAGCTTTTTCAAATAATCACGAAGCGGAAATAGGTCCTCCACATTTTAAAAATGAAGTGAAAGAATATGTTCCCAAAAAGTTAGAGGCATTGCAAGCACATGCATCACAATTTGCGACTAAAGTAACGGAACTGAAAAGAGAGTATGAAGATGGTGTGCGAGAAACAGTTGAATGGTTAGAACAAGAACCGTTCTGGATATATTCATTCAAAGATAAGAATAAGTGATGTTACAGCTGAAGGTGATGAATATGTATTTTGAATATAAGAATCGAAAAATTTCTTACAATATAGAAGGATCGGGCCCTGTTATATTGTTATTACACGGTCTTGGAGGAAACACAAACAATTGGCTATATCAAAGGCAATATTTCAAAGAGAATTGGACAGTGATTTCTCTTGATTTACCGGGGCATGGGAAATCTGAAGGGCTGGAATTTCCGTTTAAAGAATATGCAAATGTTTTGTATGAATTATGCTGTTATTTAAAGCTACAAAAAGTAGTCATTTGTGGTCTGTCAAAAGGTGCTAGAACCGGTATCGATTTTGCTATTCAATATCCAGGCTTTGTTTCTAGCTTAATTGTTGTAAATGCATTTCCTTATTTGGAGCCTGAAGATCGAAAAAAACGACTTGAAGTATATGATTTACTTAGCTTGCATGATAATGGAAAAACATGGGCGGATACATTATTGAAGGCAATGGGAGTAGCAAATAATGAAGTAATTGTCAGGGGATTTTATCAATCTTTACAGTCTATTAATCCGGTGCATATTCAAAGATTATTTGCTGAATTAGTAGATTATGATCAAAGACCATTTCTTTCAAATATTTCTTGTCCTGCTTTAATTATAAGAGGGAGAAATGATGATTTTGTGCCAGAAAAATATGTAAGAGAGTTTGAAAAACATTTAAAAAATACAACTTACATTGAGTTTAAAAATAGTGGACACTTACCTTATTTAGAACAGCCGATCAGGTTTAATATGACGGTAGAAAGATTTTTAAATCGTGGGCTTAATTAATACTATAGTTACAGTGAATACTGTTATTAGTGAGTAAAGTATAGTTCGTTTTGAGGGGAGGCAACAGGGTGAAATGGAAACCAAATCGTGCAGATAAGACACCTGTATATAAACAAATAGCGGATTATATTGAAAGGGGTATTTCTTCAGGTGAGTTTCCTTCTGACAGCAAGTTACCTTCTGAGCGTATGTTAGCAAAAGAATTACAGGTGAACAGGAGTACGATAGTAGCTGCATATGAAGAATTAAAATCACTTGGAGTAGTGGAACGGCAAAAAGGAAGCGGAACACGGGTGAATACAGACATATGGGGTGTTTCACATAAACGAATACCGAACTGGGGTAGGTACGTTGAGGATGGATCGTTCTTACCTAATGTACCACTCGTTCAACAAATTCGAACGGAAACACAAAAAGATGACTTAATTAATTTAGCGAGTGGTGAATTGTCACCAGAATTAATTCCGAGTGATAGATTCCGAACGATTTTGTCCGAGAAAACATTTATGGAAAACCTGGGCTATGACCATCCACTTGGAAATGAAATGTTGAGAAAAACAATTGCAGCACATGTTCAGCAATATAAACAAATTGAAGCAGATTCAAGCTCTATTCTTATTACGTCTGGAGCACAACAGGCGCTTAATCTTATCGTTCAATGTTTATTAAAACCTGGCGATGCGATTGCGATTGAAGATCCTTCATATTGTTTTTCGCTTCCAATGTTTAAATCGGCCGGTTTAAACATATTTCATTTACCTGTTGATGAGCATGGAATGAATCCAGATGACTTAATCGATTTGCACAAAAAGCATCGTATTCGTATGGTGTTTTTGAATCCAGATTATCAGAATCCAACGGGTACTGTGCTTTCATTAGCGAGACGTAAAAAGATTTTAGAACTGTCTTCTGAATTCGGTATACCGATTGTAGAAGATGATCCTTATAGTTTAACTTCATTTAATGGAGAAGTGAATCCAACATTAAAATCAATGGATCAAAACGGGAATGTTCTTTATATAAGTTCATTATCAAAAGTTGTTGCATCAGGATTACGTATTGGCTGGGTAATTGGCCCTACGCGTGTAATAGAGCGTTTAGCGGATGCGAAGCAGCAAGTTGATTTTGGCCATAGTGTATTTACACAGTGGGTGGCAAATCAATTTTTAGAATCAGAAGATTTTCATGCACATATTACAATGCTTCGTGGACAATTGAAAGACAGAAGAGATGCGTTAATTAGAAAGCTTGAAGAAATATTAGGGGATCAGGTTGAATTTTTTGTTCCAGAGGGTGGAATACATTTATGGTGCAAAGTGCAAGGAACGTTTGATGAATATCATTTATTAGGTGAATCGATACGAAATGGTGTAGCATTTGTCCCAGGAAGTGTTTTAGGTACTAAGAATGAATATATTCGTTTTACTTTTGGGAGAGTAAATGTCGAAAAAATTCAACTGGGAATGACGAGGTTTGCGGAAACGTTAAATGAGATTTCAAAATAGAGATGCGTAATATTGAAACGAGGGAAAGAAATGAAGTACGTCACGCTTTTACTTCAAGTAGTCGTGCTATATGTATTTAGCTTAGTTGGTACTTGGATTCAAGGAGTATTCCATCTATCAATGCCAGGAAGTTTAATAGGGATGTTAATGCTGTTTCTGCTCCTTTCTACTCGTATTTTACCATTAAAGTGGTTTGAGGAAGGTGCGGAAAAGTTAATCATATTTTTACCGTTATTTCTAATTCCTTCAACAACAGGGCTGATGGAATACGGGTCCTTTCTTTTCAGTAAGGGCAGTAGTATATTCCTTTTAGTAGTTGCAAGCACGGTAGTAACTTTGATTGTTTCAGGGTATATAAGTCAATTATTAGTAACATCAAAAAAATAAAATCGACAAGGTGCACGATGCAAATGGTCTTAATTATTATTACTGTAGTAATGTATGTATTGGCGACAAAGTTATATAAAAAATTTACGTTTCCCTTTACGTTACCGGTGTTAACAGTTACAGCAATTATGATTTGTTTATTTTTGATTTTTGGTATTTCTCATCATGAGTATAGGGAAAATGGGGGAGACGTTCTTTCAAGCTTATTGAGCCCTGCAATCGTAGCGTTAGCGATACCTTTATTTAAAGAGAGAAAAATACTTATGAAAAACTTTTTGTCGATACTTATCGGTGTAGCAGTAGGTATAGTGGCTTTAACGAGTATGAATGTAGTGATTGGTGAGATGTTAAATATAGATAAGGAACTAATATTAACAACTTTACCACAATTAGCAACGATGCCTATTGCTATTTCATTAGCGGATCAAATTGGTGGTATTCCATCTATGACTTCTAGTTTTGTAGTTGTTGCAGGAATAACAGGTGCTATTATCGGACCAACAGTACTTAAGTTTTTCCATATAACGAGTACGATTGGAAAAGGAGTAGGGATGGGCTGCGCGTCACATATTATCGGTGTGAGCCGTCTTGTGAAGGAAGGAGAGAAAGAAGCGACGATCGGTTCGGTGACGATGATTGTAACGGGAATACTCATTAGTATATTCATACCGTATGGAACGAAATTTATTTTTTAAATGTAATGGAGATGATAACAATGACAACATGGTTTATAGTTACATTATTTATTTTTGGAGCTATTAAAGTATTAGTTTCTAGTATGCCCACTTCTGTTGTAGAATCAATTATTAGTAGATTTGAATTGCATCAAAAGCTTGAGGCGGAGAATACCTCTATATCGATAGATGGAAAAAATATAGAGGGAGAAACGAAACTACAAGTTATTCATGAATTTAATGAGGCTCTATTTTTAGATAAACATTATTTTCCGCCGCACGGGGAAGGAACACCAATCGTTATTAACACGAAGAAAGGGAATAAAGAGATTAAGTTTTCTCTGTATAGCCAAGAAGAACATGTTGATGTAATAAAGCAATATAAAAAGAAAATCGTTGCTTATCGTTTACGTTCAAAAAGTCTTCAAAACCCTACATCATTAGTAATAACCGAAGAGTATGCTTAAGAAGAGATCTATAAGGATCTCTCAGATTGTAGACAAACTATTTTTGGAGAGTTCAGATGCTAAAAAATAGTTTGTCCCTTACTTTATGGAGAATTTATCCAACAACATATATACATAGTGCTTTCTATGCTAAAATTTACTATAAGTGAGGAAGGAAGGTGTCTTATGAAAATATCCGTATATGTTGCAAGTGCATTTAGCAAGGATCATAAAGGTGGAAATAAAGCAGGAGTGGTATTTATTGAGAATACATTGACCACTACTCAAAAAATGGCAATAGCCAAACAACTGGGCTATGCGGAAACCGCATTTATATCAGAATCTGAAATTGCTGATTATAGATTTGAGTATTTTACACCAAAAGAAGAAGTTGATTTATGTGGTCATGCCACAATTAGCTCTTTCGCGATATTGATGCATGTAAATAAACTTTTCAGGAATCGCTATACGATTGAAACGAACAGCGGTGTTCTTACTATTACCATAAAAGATGACATTATATTTATGGAACAAAATAAACCGATATTCTATGATGTTGTATCTTCAAACGAGTTCATCGACTGTTTTGACATGAAAGATATAGACAATAAATACCCAATTCAAATTGTCTCCACGGGCTTAAAAGATATTTTAATTCCTATAAAAAGCGAAACACAATTACATGCACTGCAACCTAATTTTGAAAAAATTAAAGAAATCAGCAAGTATTATAATGTTGTCGGAATGCATCTATATACCTTTAATGACAATCGAATTATATGCAGAAATTTTGCTCCGCTATACGACATCAATGAAGAAGCAGCGACTGGAACTTCAAACGGTGCATTAGCTTGCTACCTTTATGAACAGCACAACTTGCAAAAAGAAGTCTATGTATTTGAACAAGGTTATTCTTTACACTCGCCTTCCGAAATATTAGTTAAATTAGCAACCAATAGCAAGAATAAAATAGAAAAAGTTTATGTTGGCGGCAAAGGCTATTACTGTGAAACTAAGTGTTTAAATGTGGAAAATATTGAGTGAAAATAAAAAAACACCGAAAGAGATCTATAAGGATCTCTTTATTTTTGCATGAAATCATATACTTTCCAAATAAAAGAAAAGAAAATCATATAGCCAAATAAAGAATATGTATGATTCCAATCCAAGCTATGAATAAAGAAACCAAATCTTTCAGCAATCTGTTCAAAAATGCTAGCACAAATACCTATTAAAATAATAAAAAGAATTCTAGAAACTGCAGATAATGTTTTTGAAATTTGTATGAAAATCGTTGTTAAAATCGGTAGTACAAACAAAGTAAAGCCGATGTTAACTGAAAATATGGATGAGAATGGTCTAACCGGAAAGGAATATGTTTGTTTCGTAACAAAAAAAGCATCTAAGCAAGTTCCGATAATAGAAGAGAGTAAGATTGTAATGACTAATGCGAAAAGGTTATTCGTCTTCTCGAAGGAGAACATTTTTCTTTGCAAGAATGGCAAGTTCAATTTTTTCGAGTGTTTTACAGTAGTCTTCTGTAATTTGTCCATGTATATTTTCCTCCTTATCCACTAAATAATTTACGACTTGCCAGTCCGTAAACCAATCTTCACTGTCAACTTCTTCATGCTCTATATCTCGCCATGCATAGATGAGTGCAGGGCTGTATATACGATAAGCGCCATTACGCAACTGGCATTTCTTTATTCGGCGTTTATAAAACTCACGAGAAAAAGATTCATTCACACTTGAAAATAAATGAGGCCAGTAATCTTTCCTTGATCCTGTATGAGGATGGTGTTGGGCCCAGCTTATTACTTGAGATAAAACATGTGTATCCCGAAATAATAATGAATACAACCTTTTTCCAATTAAGATCCGTTCATGTAAGGAAGTGAAATGTTTCATTGTATCACCAAATAGTAATACTTTTTCTTTCTTATCATTTGCGTAGAATGGGAAAAGGATATGATTAAACTGAAAGAAATCAAATAGTTTAAATCCAATACTATTTAGTACAGTCTTTTTAAAGTGTACATTTTGAATCACTCTTTTTTCTAAGTAGTTTTGTTCATTAATAATAGTTGCAATCGCTAATGTTTGTTTGTTACCTGTTTTCCAAAAATTGTTCCACATCGTTTCCATAAATGTAGAAACATTTAGGTGAGGGAGAAGGTGAAATAGCTTTTGTGCTCTTTTTACACTTTGTTCATAAAGCAGAAATTGAGGATATACATCTTGGAAAATAAGCCAATTCCCTCTTTCTAAAAAAGAAAAAAATGTGATTTGATCTTTCTCTGATAAAATTTTTGTATATAAATCGCCCTTCAAATCAGTCATATTCCAACCGCCGTTACGTGATACCATATGCCCAAGTAGTGCCCAATGTATTTCTGGATATTGAACGTAAAATTGGTAGTATGCACGTGTTCTTGTGACATTATTTTTATTAAGCTGTCCTGTTTGTATTTTTATGTTGTTGATAATGAGTTGCTCTTCTTTCGTTAATTTATACATCGTGCCAGAAGGAATGAGTTTGCTTTTTTGTTTCAATTCATTTTTTACATCAAATAGGGAGAGAGGCAGTGCTTTGGAAGGTCCGTTATATGTATGATTTGAATTGCTTCGGTACATTCCGTTACCTCCCTTTTTATAAATTTAAACATGACTATTGGCTATGAATCATTCTATTTATTTTATTACGAGTATAAGAAATAAATGAGCGGTGTTTTTTACAGGGAATTTAGTTATCATGCAAACAGTATAAAAAATCTTACTGTTGTAAGGTGAAATGAAAAACCGAAACTATATTTAATAGTTTTGGTTTTTTTATTTTGTCAATTAAATGTAACAAACGACGATTATGATTTGAATCAATTGAAAATAATTCAATAAATTTTAATTGAAATGCTTGGTAGGAGGAAAAGGAATGCTAAATAAAATAATTTTAATTACTGGTGGCACAGGTTCGTGGGGACATGAACTTATAAAACAACTATTAGAAAAATCACCGAAAGAAATTAGGGTTTTTTCAAGAAATGAAACGGTTCAGTTTGAAATGCAGCAACAGTTCATAAATGATGATAGATTAAAATTTATTATTGGAGATATTCGTGACAAGGATCAATTACTCTATGCATGTCAAGGTGTACATTATGTATTCCATCTTGCAGCTTTAAAACACGTTCCAGTATGTGAGTATTATCCTTATGAAGCTATAAAAACCAATATACATGGTACGCAAAATGTAATTGAAGCATCTATACAGATGCAAGTGGAGAAAGTGATATATGTTTCAACGGATAAAGCAGCAGATCCATCAAATACGTATGGGATGACAAAAGCAATTGGTGAAAAGTTAATGGTTCATGCGAATGTGCAAACGAAGCAAACAAAATTTATTTGTGTTCGTGGTGGAAATGTTTTAGGGACAAGTGGAAGTGTGGTACCGCTTTTTAAAAAACAAATTAAAAAATCTTCACAAGTAGGGATTACCGATGCGAATATGACTAGATTTTTCTTAACAATTGAAGATGCTGTTGGATTGTTATTTAAAGCCGTATATCAAGGCAGAGGCGGGGAAATCTTTGTTATGAAAATGCCGGCATGTAAAATAACAGATTTAGCAGAAGTGTTAATTGAAGATTCGAAAAAAGAAAATGTGAAGTTAAAAGAGGTAGGGATAAGGCCGGGTGAAAAATTAAGTGAAATGCTTTTATCTGAGGTAGAGAGTAAAACGAGTATAAGTTTTGATCAAAATTATTTTGTGGTACTACCGACTATTCCTATAGAAGGGCTTCAAGAATATTATGCTAGTTATCCACTTGTGGATGTGAAGAGTTTTAGTTCTCAACAAGACTTACTTGCAAAACATGAGGTGAAAAAAATGCTATTAAAAGGAGGATTTTTACGATGAAAAAAAATGCGAGCCTTTTAATAACGGGTGCAAATGGTTTTACAGGACGCCATGCTTGCCAATATTTTTTAGAACAGGGCTTTCATGTAATTCCTATGTTTCAAAATCGTACACATAGAGAAAAAATTGAAAATGGTATTACTTGTAATTTAACAAATAAGAGCGAAGTAATGAAGGTAATGAAACAAATAAAGCCAGATTATGTATTGCATTTAGCAGGAAGGAATTCGGTCATAGAGTCTTGGACAGCTGCACTTGAATATGTAGAGATTAATGTCATAGGGACGTTATATTTATTAGAAGCAATTAAGCAAGAAGCACCACATTGTAGAACATTAGTTATAGGATCTGCTTTGCAAGCAGATCGTATGAACGAAATAAAAATTTCAAATCCATATAGTTTAAGTAAAACGATGCAAGTCATTATTGCAGAGGCTTGGGGCGGATTAATGGATTCAAATATTATCATTGCAAAGCCCTCAAACTTAATTGGTCCAGGAGTATCAAATGGCATTTGTTCGATTCTCGCAAAAAAAATGATAGATATAGAATCAGGTAGAAGTAAAGCCATTATTGAAGTAAACAGTTTGAAAGATAGTAGGGATTTTCTAGATGTACGTGATGCGGTTAAAGCGTATCATGTGTTATTACGAGATGGAATAAATGGAAAACAGTATAATATCGGATCAGGAGTGAAGCGATCTTTATTAGATGTACTAGAACAATATAAAGAATTAACTCAGCTGAATTTTTTCATAGAAGAAACAGAGAAAAGTGGGAGTGACTCAAATGAGAGTGTAGTAATAGAGGAAATAAAAAGGTTAGGTTGGATCCCAGAAATTCAATTTCATCAATCATTAAAAGATGTACTTGAGTATGCGAAGTGTAGTGACATCTGCATTCAATGAAAAACAAAAAGGGTGCAAGAAATATATGAATGGCTATGGAACAATAAATAATCAAAATATCCTATTCCTTTTAATTGTTGATACGCTGGACTGGAAAGATGAAGAAGGGCATGTTTTGCGTATCTATGAGGCGATAAATAAATGTCGAGCCTATGTGGAAGGAAAAAAGGGTGATCGGAAAAATCCAGTAATAGATACAGGAACTAGACCTGTAATCCGAGTTTTTGCTCAGTATGAATGTAGTGAGTATGGAAATGATTTTTATGACCTCATGAAAGATTTTTTGCAAGATATAGGATTTGAGTTAAAGGTTTATATAAATAATAGTAAGTTTACTTACCTTTAATAGATTAGTATAAAATAAGATTTTTAATAATAAAGGTGGATATGAATTATGAATAAAAAGATTCTCTTTACTGGGGGCGGTACAGCCGGACACGTAATGATTAATATGGTATTGATTCCTAAATTTGTGGAAAAAGGATGGGGGGTTGAGTATATTGGATCTCAAAATGGAATTGAAAAACTATTAGTTCAAAATGTTAAATACAATATTGTTTCAACAGGGAAACTTAGGAGATATTGGGATTTGGAGAACTTTAAAGATCCTTTTAAAATAATAAAAGGTTGCATACAAAGTTATAAATTAATGAAACGAATAAAACCAGATGTTATTTTTTCGGCAGGAGGATTTGTTTCCGTTCCTGTAGTAATAGGAGCGTGGATGAATAAAGTACCCGTAATAATACGTGAACCAGATAGTACGTTAGGATTAGCGAATAAAATAGCATTACCTTTTACTACAAAACTATGCACAACATTTCCTCAGACAGGAGAAAATGTAAGTAATGAGAAGAAGGTTTATATTGGACCAATTGTAAGGGAAGAAATTGAGAGAGGCAACGTATTGCGGGGAAGAAGCTATTGTAAATTTAAGCAAGATAAACCAGTATTGTTAATTATGGGGGGGAGTCAAGGTGCTCAATGGATAAATGATATGGTAAGAAAAAGTTTGGAAACATTGTTATTAAATTTTAATATTGTTCATATGTGCGGTAAAGGGAAGGTAGATTCATCTATTGGCATGGAAGGTTATATGCAATTCGAATATATAGGGGAAGAATTGCCGCATATATTAAATATGGCGAGTGTTGTAGTTTCCAGGGCGGGTTCTACTGCTATTTCTGAATTGTTATTTTTGAAGAAACCGATGTTGCTTATCCCGTTAACTAACAGTTCCAGTAGGGGAGATCAAGTTTTAAATGCCGAATATTTTTCTCGGCAAGGATATGCGGAAGTTATACTCCAAGACAGAGTAAGTACGAATACATTTATACATGCAGTAAATAAGTTGTATACAAATAAGGAGAGATATATTCAAAACATGAATGGATATAAAAAAACCAATAATGAGGGGATTCATCAATTAATAGATATAATAAATGAAGTGGTGAAGTAATAGAAATTTAAATAAAAAACAAAAGGAAAGAAGATATCTTCTTTCCTTTTTACTATAGTTGTTCAAATTCATTATTACTTATAACGATTAGCTATGTACTATGGGTGAATCCCGATTTCTAATAGTTCAGTAAATGCATGCGTATGAATAGGTTTACTATAATAGTAACCTTGAATAAACTGACATTTATTTTTTTGAAGGAAATTTACGTGCTCTTTCGTTTCTACACCTTCAGCAATGACAGACATTCCTAATGTATTTGCTAATGTGATGATTGTTTTAATAATTTCCATTCCATCGTCACATGTTTCAGACATTGTAATAAATTCTCTTGGGATTTTTAACGTATCGATTGGATATAAAGGTAAGTAAGCTAGCGAAGAATAGCCTGTACCAAAGTCGTCGATTGAAATGTGAATCCCTAAATTTTTTAGTGTACGCAATTTTATCAATGTTTCTCGCTCATCCATCATTGCAATTCGCTCTGTTAACTCAAGATCGAGAGAACTTGCGGGTAAACCTGTATTTGCTAAAGTAGAAGAAATAGACTTTACAAAATCCTCTTGTTCAAATTCTTTAGCAGATAAATTTACACCTATTTTTAAATGTGAATATCCGAGTACGTGCCAACGTTTCATTTGCTCACAAGCCTGTTGCAATGTCCATTTTCCTATTGGAATAATTTGTAGTGTTTCTTCTGCAATCGGAATAAACTCGTATGGAGAAATAACGCCTAATTCAGGATGATTCCACCTAATTAGAGCTTCTGCACCGATAATTTTATTAGAGTCACTATCAACTTGAGGTTGATACAAAAGGAACAATTCTTCATTTTGTATTGCGTTTGGTAAATCTTTTTCTAATCGTAATCGTCTTTCAATTTTTTTAGCGATTACATCGTCATAAATAGAGACAGAGTTAAGCTCTTTTGCCTTTGCATCATACATTGCAACATTAGCGTTTTTCAAAAGTGTAGCGGTATCGATTCCAGAATGTGGATAAATAGCGATGCCGATACTCAGTGATAAAGTTAAAGTATGCTCATGTATGACAAACGGCTTTTCTATGCTTTCAAATAATTGGTTACATAACTCGAATAAGGCATCTTCGTCAGTATAATTTTCAATTAAGATTGTAAACTCATCACCACCGATTCTTGACAGATGAGTATGTGATGGAAGACAGGATTGGAATCGCTTTGCAACTTCTTCTAATATGTAATCTCCTGCCGAATGTCCAAGTGTATCGTTGATTGCTTTAAAGCGATCTAAGTCTAAATATAATAATGCAAATTCGCTTTCTGTTTTTTTAGCACTGTTTATAACTTTTTTTAATTTCTTATGGAAAAAGGCACGGTTCCCAATTTTCGTTACAGTATCATGGAATGCTAAATATTTTATTTCTTCTTGCTGTTTTTTTAGTGCAGTAATATCTTTCACCATAATATAGCTTCCTGAAATTTGCCCGTCTATCATAATAGGGACGATGGTAACGTATAAAAAATAAGTAAAGCCATCTTTATATTGAGAACTAAGTTGTAAGGATGCCGATTCTTGTTGTTTCACTTTTTCTAATGCTGATGCTAGTTTATATTTATCATCATCTAAAATAATCGAAAAACAAGTTTCACCAAGTAACTCGTCAGTTGGTGCTCCAAGTAGTATACTTCCAGCTTTATTTACATTTAAGAATACTCCATGTAAATCAATTGTAAAAATAGGATCAGGGTGATATTCATATAATGATTTGAATTTTTGTTGCTTTTGAGATAGAGCCTCTGATTTATGAACTAAATCTGAAGTCCGTAAAGTAACTTTTTCTTCTAATTGGGCATTAAATGCCTGTAAACGTTTGGTTAGGGAATTGTTTTGCATACGTACAATAGAATGACGAATGAGTACGAAAATAAAAGTAATACAATTTCCTGTAATGAGAGTGGAAGATGATGTTTGTTCTTTTAACGTAAACCCGATTAGTATTGCAACGGCAAGATAGGGAAATACAACTAAAGCCTTTTTTCCTATTATAGGGTTAACAATGAAATAATTTTTATGGCTATTATGATCTTCTGAAATAGATCCAGCTATTGCAATAAATAATATAGGTATTCTATATAAAAGACGTAATAATGTTATCGTTTCAGTTGATAAATGGTTATTTAGGTAAAAATAAATATAGTTAAAAGTTGCAGAACTTATTAATACAAAAATAAAGATGTAAATTTTCCGTTTGGAATTAAAAATTGTTGGACGGAAAAAGAGACTAACACCTAGTAGAAGAAATAATAAATCTGCAATTGGATATAGAAATGAAAGGAAAACATCTCCTAGTGAAAGAGAGAATATATTTAAGTTTGGTTGATTAAATAAATACCACTCCAATGTGAATATGGAAGTAAGTACTATGCATATATCACAAATAAAGAATGCTTTTTCCCATTTATCGCATTCTTTTAAGATTTTATAGCAGAAAGCGATAAGACAGAAAAGTAGAAAAAACATGTAAAATACATCAGAAATAGTAAAACGATGTATTGGAATCTCGAAGAAGCTATCTTGATATGTATATACTATTTTTCCTAATAAAAAACTACCAATTGCTATTGTGATACATATCCAAAACGGATTTGAACTGACTTTTTTAGAATATATAGAGTAAATTAGTGATACAAATGTAATGGCTTCAACAATAAATGAAGCGAAGCGTACATCTGAATTTGAAAAATGGGTAGGGAACAGATAAAAAAACATAAAATAGATTGAATAACATATTAATGTTCCAATTAATATACATAGTTGTAAATTTTTATTTAATTTCAATAAAATCACCTTCTTTAATTATGCACTATATTCGTAATATCTATACATAATAATATTATTTAAGAATTGTATCAGATTTCCTTATAAAAATCATGCGTATAAGGAAAGTGATAAAGAGTTTAATACTTCTTAAAATTGAAAAAATATTATGTTTGATAGTATGTATTACATCAAGATTTTAAATGGAAATTGTATATTTAGTCATCCTTTGAATTTTAAAGGTTTTTTAGTGGTTCGCAAGTGAATATGCATAATTGCATAAAGATAATACATTCAATTTTTATATAAAATGTTTTTGTTATAAAGTATGTACTAAACTTTTGTATGCATCTATTCTCATACTAATGAGGGATTTCAAAAAGATGTTACGTATATACAATCATACGTAAGCATGTATGAAATTTTTAGTATAGGAGGAAGAGCATGAAGAATTGGGTGAAGTTTCGGATAGCACGTCCAACTGATCAGTTTGAAAAAGTTATAGCATTCTATGAAAAAGGGTTAGGGTTAAAACGTATAGGTGAATTTTACGATCATGAAGGCTACGATGGGGTCATGTTTGGACTCCCAGATGAAGAGTATCATTTAGAATTTACAAGACATATAGAGGGGAGTCCTTGTCCAGCTCCAACAAAAGATAATTTACTTGTATTTTATATGCGTGGCGATAGTGAAATGAGAAAAGTGACTAAAAGGCTGCATGGATTGGGATATGATGAAGTCGAACCAGAAAACCCATATTGGAAAGATAAGGGGATAACGATAGAGGATCCAGATGGCTGGAGAATCGTGTTAATGAAAATAGAAGAATAAGGGGTAACGAAACTAATAAGAACAAGGTTTTAAATTATGATAGGGTAAAAATAGATTAGCTTCCTTCTCGGAAATAAAAATAGAAGGAAGTTTTTTGTTTGTAGTCTGAAATTTTTAATTTAACAATCAATTGTAGGGGGATATAAATTGAGAACGTGTATTCTTATAAATTTGATAGTGTTGTCATTCAAAAGGAATGTATAAATAGGGGGGGACTTTTTATGTTATTTCGAATGAAAGATGCAGAAGTATACTATGAAATTATGGGAGAGGGTGGAACCAGTCATTATCATACATGGCTGTGCCCCTGACCATAGATTAATGATGAAATGTATGGAATTAGTATTTTAAAAATATGAAGGATATAAGCGAATATATATTGATTTACCTGGAATGGGGAAATCGAATGCTCCAGATTGGATAAATAGTTCAGATCGTATATTAGAACTGTTAATTGCATGTATTTGATAATCAATATGGGTTTGAATTTTTAATACATACTTCGAAGCCTGACATATATAAGTTGGAATTTAAAGATGAGCAATTCATGAATGTAGAAAGATTATGGATAGGAGAATGAAACTGCATATATGGAGTAAGTTTTAATAGTTGTATTTAAAACTTACTTTTTTTAAAAGAATCTTTATCAAATATTTTTAGAATCTTAAATCAATAAGTAATTATTCAATTTCTGAATAATATAATTGAAAGTTGGTTTAAGGAAACAATTTTAAATGTGACAAAACTCCAAACGCTGGATTTATATTCAATTGGAGAAAAAGATGTAGAATTTTGTCTTACTGTCCTCGTTTACTTTTCATTTCATTACATATAGGCTTTGTGGTGTAAGGGGGGGAAATCACCTTTACACAAAATTTATAAGGAGGACATTGTAATGAAAAAGATTAAAAAGTTTGCGGGAGTAGCTTTAGCAGGTACGATTGGATTAAGTGGACTACTGTTTTTAGAACCAAGTGTAAGCGCTGCGGAAACACAGCAGGTGAAAGAAGGAAATTTCAATGCAATTGATGTAATGATGAATCAAAGTGAATTTTATGTATTGAGTGGTAGAGGTATTGATATTCTTTCTGGAGATAAAGAAGCAATTCAGCTAAATAAATACACAATTAGTTTTAGTAAACCCGGGAAGTATGTTATTAGAGTAAATGGTTGTATTTATGATGATGTATATACTTTTATTGTGAATAAATAGTATATATTCTTAAATTGTAAGATAAAAAAAGAAACACCCTATTTGCGGTGAGAATCGTAAATAGGGTGAATGATTTGTATTGAGTTGTATTTTAAATATGTTCACTAACTTTCTCTTTGTTATGTAAAGTATGTAAGAGTGTTTGAAACATCTTAAATGATTGTTGAAAGATTGGACTTTGAATAAAGGTGTACAGAAAAGTTACGATGAAAACAGGACCTCCTAGCATAAATCCAATAACTAGTACAACACATTCTACTATGATTCTAGCACGGCTAATAGACAGTCCTGTTTTGTCGGAAATAGTAAGCATGAATCCATCGCGAGGTCCAGCACCAATCCCAGCCGCAACATACATTCCTCCCCCAATACCTGTAATGGCAATACCAGAAAATAAAATGAGTAAGTTTATCCATAAATAATCACTAGCGTTTGGAAGAATATTTGATTGTAAGAAAAAGTCCATAATGGGACCGATAAGTAGTGCATTTAAAAATGTGCCCACATTTATATATTTTCGATCTACTAATAAAGAAATGAGAACGAGACATAATCCACATATGACACTCCAAGTACCAATGGTCCATCCAAATCTTTGGTAGAGAGCCATATTTAAAACTTCCCAAGGATGTAAACCGAGAAATTTTACTTTGACTGCAAGAGCATTTCCAAGGCCAAAGAAAATTAATCCTAAGAAAAAAAGAAAATAGCGAAAAAGGGTTAGCCTCATCTTTCATACCTCCTATAGTTTATAATTATGAATGTTACATGTTAAAGTTTAAATGTACAAATATTATGACTCCTATTGATTTGTTTTAAATCTTTAAAAATGTAAATGGAATATATACTTTCACAGTCAAAAAAGTTAAAAAATTTCGTCTTAAGGATTATAATGAAGAAAGAAATATAAAAGGGAGTGAACGAGTTTGAAACAAGAGCTTATTGAAAGATTTACGAGATATGTAAAAATTGATACACAATCAAATGAAGAAAGTCATACAGTTCCAACAACACCTGGGCAAATTGAGTTTGGAAAGTTATTAGTGGAAGAGCTAAAAGAAATTGGGTTAACAGAAGTAACGATGGATGATAACGGTTATGTAATGGCAACACTTCCTGCTAATACGGATAAGGATGTTCCTGTAATCGGCTTTTTAGCACATTTAGATACGGCAACAGATTTTACAGGGAAAAACGTAAAACCACAAATTCATGAAAACTTTGACGGAAATGCGATTACGTTAAATGAAGAGCTAAATGTTGTGTTAACACCAGAACAGTTCCCAGAATTACCATCTTATAAAGGGCATACCATTATTACAACGGATGGTACGACACTTCTAGGTGCAGATGATAAGGCTGGTCTGACTGAAATTATGGTTGCAATGAACTATTTAATACATAATCCACAAATTAAGCATGGGAAAATAAGAGTTGCATTTACGCCGGATGAAGAAATTGGCCGTGGGCCAGCGCATTTTGATGTAGAAGCGTTTGGAGCATCATGTGCTTATACGATGGATGGAGGTCCATTAGGTGGTTTAGAGTATGAAAGTTTTAATGCTGCAGGTGCTAAGTTAACGTTTAATGGAACGAATACACATCCTGGAACAGCGAAAAATAAAATGCGTAACGCAACTAAACTTGCTATGGAGTTTAATGGATATTTACCAGTAGAAGATGCACCGGAATATACAGAGGGTTATGAAGGATTTTACCATCTACTTTCTTTAAATGGTGATGTAGAGCAAAGTAAAGCGTATTATATTATTCGAGATTTTGATCGTGAAAATTTTGAGTCGCGTAAACATAACGTTGAAAATATTGTGAAGCAAATGCAAGAGAAATATGGACAAGATGCAGTCGTTTTAGAAATGAATGATCAATACTATAACATGCTTGAAAAAATTGAACCAGTGAGAGAAATTGTTGATATTGCATATGAAGCGATGAAAAGTTTAAATATCGAACCAAACATTCATCCGATTCGTGGTGGAACAGACGGATCACAATTATCATATATGGGATTACCAACGCCGAATATTTTCACTGGTGGTGAAAACTATCACGGTAAATTTGAGTATGTTTCGGTAGATACGATGGAAAAAGCTGTTCAAGTTATTGTAGAAATCGCAAGACGATTCGAAGAACAAGCTTAAAAAAGAACCAAGTAGTGCAGATGTGCTACTTGGTTTTTTAGTATAGTACTCGCCACAAATAAAAAGTTGCGTAAGACTCCCAGTTAATCCAATTTGCCGCAAAATCTTTTATTTCCTGTTTAGTCGGTTTACTTTCGGAACCTGTTATACATTTAATTGCATTATGCAAACCAACATCGTCAATTGGAAAAGCGGAAGGAAATCGTAAACAGCGCATTAAAACATAGTTGGCAGTCCAAGGTCCTATACCATGTATAGCAGTTAATTGTTTTTCAGCTTGTTTCATATCTTGTATTTGCTGTAAAGATTCTTTTGATAGTTTTCCTTCTGTAATAAGCTTTGCAATACCGATTAAATATTCACACTTTCTAGTCGTCATTTTTAACTTTTTGAGATCCTCTACGTGTAAATTAGCAATCGTTTTAGGAGAAGGAAATATCCAATGTTTTCTATCGTTCCATTCTACATAATTTCCATAATGTTCGACTAACCTTCTTTTTAGCGTATAAGCATATGTGAGGTTAATTTGTTGACCGATAATTCCCCAGGAAAGTGCCTCAAATAAATCTGGAATACCTAAAGTACGAAGACCATAATATTGTTCAATCGGTCCTTGAAGGAGTACATCATGTTTAGCTAATGTATAAAAGGGAGCTAAATCAGTAGTTAAATCAAACCACTCTTTCACATAGTTAGCTACAGCTTCGTGTATCGATGTTTCAGATGTATAGGATTCTTCTAAAAAACGTATTTGAATATTACCATCCGTATTCATACTAATTTCAACTAAAGGATTTACATCGTGAACAGGGATAACTTTATAAATTTTGTTATCTTCAATGTGGAACATACATTCATTGTTAGAACGTGATAAATAGTGTAAATTTTCTTGGAAACTAAATTCTGTCGGAACTGCTAAAGTTAATGCACTAGTATATTTTGCTGTCATATGCATTTTACCTGCGACTTTTCTAATGTAAGCAATTTTTGCTTCATTTCTAATCCACCTCTAAAGCCGGTTAGTTTACCATTTTTTCCAATAACACGATGGCAAGGAATTGTAATGAGAAGAGGGTTGGCAGCAATAGCAGTAGCAACAGCACGTACAGCAGTAGGTTTTTGAATTCTTTCGGCAATTTCTGAATAAGAATATGTCTTCCCATAAGGAATTTCACGTACCGTATTCCAAACCGATAATTGAAAATCAGTTCCGTAAGCATCGATAGGACAAGTAAAAGTTTCTCGTTTATTTTCTAAATACTCGATAACTTCTTTCGCATATGTTTGTAGATAATCTGGATTACAGGTCAATATATGTTGTGGCAATTTTTTTCTAGCCCATATATTTAATTCTTCAAGGCTTTCGTCTTGTGAACCAATGAAACATAGTCCATTTTCAGTTGCAGCAATATGAAATTGCCAATTTTCATGTATAATTAGCGTCCAATATATAAATTTATTTTTGTGGGAATTCATTATTGTATCCCTCTTTCATTTCGTTCTTTTTTCGATATTCAGTAGGAGAAAATCCGGTTTTCTTTTTAAATAAAGTTGCGAAATACTCTGGGTTTGCTATCCCGACAGCAGTACTAACCTCTTTAATGGATTGATTTGTTTGTAAAAGGTGTTCTGCTGCATTAACAATCCTGAACTGCTGTATATATTCTATTGGACTTATTCCTGTCATTTTTTTGAAAGTGCGTTGTAAATGAAATGGGCTACCATGACACATTTCAGCAAGTATGTCGAGAGTTAATAATTCGTCAAAGTGCTTTTCGATATAATCTTTAATTTGTTCTACCCACTCTTCATTAGGTAAAGTGATCCCATTTGGCTTACAACGTTTGCATGGACGAAATTTTTCACTTAATGCTTGCTCTGCATGAAGAAAAATTCGTACATTGTTTTTATTCGGTATTCTTGATTTGCATGATGGCCTGCAAAAAATCCCGGTTGATTTCACAGCATAAAAGAATTTTTCATCATAGGAAGAATCATTATGAATAATTGCTTGCCAATACTCATTTGTTAACGTAAACCCTTCATTGTGCAAAGAACATCACCCCTGAAATTAGTATAACCTGAATAATGTACGTATGTATGCATTCACAAATGTAAGAGCAAGATTACAAAGGTGAAAATATGATTGTTTTTCTATTTTGTGATAGCATGAAATTTGGAAATAAACATCAAGAGGAGGGCTATAAATGAAGTTCATTTCATGGAATGTAAATGGTTTGCGTGCAGTTATCGCAAAAGGTGGATTTTTAGAATATCTCGAGGAATCCAATGCAGATATATTTTGCCTACAAGAGATTAAATTACAAGATGGGCAAATTGATTTAAATCTAGAGGGATATTATACATATTGGAATTATGCTGTGAAAAAAGGATATTCAGGGACGGCTATTTTTTCGAAAAAAGAACCGCTTTCTGTTACTTATGGTTTAGGCATTGAAGAGCATGATCAAGAAGGACGAGTTATTACTTTAGAGTTCGAAGATTTTTACATGATAACGTTATATACACCAAATTCAAAACGAGGATTAGAACGATTAGATTACAGAATGAAATGGGAAGATGATTTCCGGGCATATATTAAACGATTAGATGAGAAGAAACCAGTTATTTTTTGCGGTGATTTAAACGTTGCTCATAAAGAAATCGATTTAAAAAATCCGAAAAGTAATCGTAAAAATCCTGGGTTCTCTGATGAAGAACGAGAAAAGTTTACACGTATTTTAGAAGAAGGATTTATTGATACGTATCGTTATCTGTATCCTGATCAGGAAGGCGCATATTCGTGGTGGTCGTATCGTATGGGAGCGAGAGCAAAAAATATTGGATGGCGTTTAGATTATTTTGTTGTTTCCGAGAGAATGAAAGAACAAATAACAGAGGCGAAAATTAGTAGTGAAGTAATGGGATCAGACCATTGCCCGGTTGAATTACATATAAATTTCTAAAAAAAGAAGTATTCCCCTAACATTAGGCGGATACTTCTTTTTTAATTCAGTTTGTTAAAATTTTTCAAATCTTTCTTGAAATAATTGCATATTAAATATATACTTAGTAACGATAATCATTATCAATGAAAAGGATTATCAATGGATGAGGTGTAAAAGAATTATAGCTTAGGGGAAGTGAACGAGAATGAGTTCTGGATAGAATTATTAATCTAATGAAATATATATGTAAGACAAGTTTCATATAGTTAAATTTTATTGAGAATATAGTTTTGAAAATTCGAGAGGAGATATATAAAGATGAATAAGAAGTTATTTACATTAGGGATGGTTACAGTTTTAAGTGTAGGACTTGCAGCATGTAATAGTGCGGATAAGACTTCAGGCGAGCAGAAGCAGCAGACAAAAGCTACGGAAACGAAAAAAGACGAAAAACGAAAAATTACATATTTAGGTAAAGAATATACAGTACCAGCAAAAGTAGATAAAATTGCGACAGCTAGTTTAGAGTCAATGGAAGATGCAGCAGTACTTGGAATTAAACCAGTTGGTGCCATTACTGTTGGTGGTAAATTACCGAAGTATCTTGAGAAAGATTTAGAAGGTGCGAAATCTGTTGGTGAGAAAATGGAACCAAATTTCGAAACATTACTGCAATTAAAACCAGATGTTATTACATCAAGTACGAAATTCCCAGCAGAAACAGCTGAAAAATTTACGAAAGTAGCTCCGACATTCCCTGTATCGCACGTTTCAACAAATTGGGAAGATAACTTAAAGCTAATGGGAGAATTAACTGGTAAAAAAGATAAAGCAGAAAAAATTATTAAAGATTACAATACGGATGCTGAAAAAGCAAAAGCAAAACTAGGAGATAAGTTAAAAGACAAAAAAGTACTTGTACTCAGACTAAGAGCAAACGAATTATTCTTATATCCAGAAGGAGTATACTTCAACCCGGTAATTTATAAAGATCTTGGGCTAACTGCTCCAGAACAATTGAAAACTGTAAAAGCACAAGAGAAAATTTCATTTGAAAAACTTGCTGAACTTAACCCGGATTATATTTTCTTACAATATGAGACAACTGAAAATAAAAACCCGAAAGTGCTAGAAGAAATTGAAAAGAATCCAATTTGGCAAAGTATGAATGCTGCGAAAGAAAAGAAAGTATTTGTAAACGTTGTAGATCCAATGGCACAAGGTGGTACTGCTTGGAGTAAAACAGCATTCTTAAAAGAAGCAGTGAAAAGTTTATCTAAATAATACAATAAGTAAGGTGCGTTGAATGATATGCAGAAAACAAATGCAGTACCAGTGACTATATTATGTATAGCACCCATACTCATCTTATTTACAGTTATACTTTCTATTTTGTATGGGGCGAAAAGTATTGATGCTGAAACAGTGTGGAACGCATTATTTCATTTTGATTCAAGTGATGTAAATCATAATATTATTATTACTTCACGTTTACCAAGGGTAGTTGCAGCTCTTTTAGTCGGAGCATTTCTAGCCATATCAGGAGCACTTATGCAGGGGATGACAAGAAACTATCTTGCATCCCCTTCTATTATGGGTGTGACGGATGGGGCAGCCTTTGTTATTACACTTTGTATGATTTTCCTTCCAGGAATGTCATCTATTGGTATGGTGATATGTTCAATGATTGGTTCTGCACTAGGAGCCGGTATCGTGTTTGGTTTTGGTTCGCTCCTTCAAAATGGCTTATCACCAGTTAGGTTGGCGATTATCGGAACAGTTATTGGAACATTTTTAAGCAGTGTATCTGCTGCAATGGCTTCATATTTCCAAATTTCTCAAAATGTTAGTTTTTGGTTTAATGCAAAGTTAGACCAAGTGGATCCTAATATCATTAAAATCACGATACCGTTTGGGATAATTGGAATAATTTTAGCGTTGTTAATATCAAAATCTATTACCATTCTTTCTTTAGGAGAAGAAGTTTCTATTAATCTAGGGCAGCGTACAAAACTAGTTAAAGCGATGGCAATTTTATCAGTTATCTTTTTAACAGGAACAGCAGTTGCTTTAGTAGGGAAAGTTGGTTTTGTAGGTTTAATTATTCCGCACATTACTCGCTTTATAATTGGGGTAGATTATAAGTGGATTTTGCCATGTGCAGGCGTTATTGGCGGCGTTTTTTTAGCATTATGTGATATTTTAAGTAGATTTGTAAACTATCCATTTGAAACACCAATTGGAGTCGTCACCTCCTTAATTGGAATTCCTTTCTTCCTTTATTTAATCCGTACAAGAGGAGGAGAGAGACATGCTTAAAAGTTCAAGTCAACGTTTTGGAATGACGATGGGGATTATTATATTTTTAATACTATGTGCTATTTATATTAGTTTAACGAATGGTACGTTTGACATTACGATTACAGATGTATTTAAAACACTCTTTAGAATAGATCCAGTACCAGACCATGATTTAGTTATTTTTGAGTTTCGTCTTCCTCGTATCGTAATTGCTGGATTAGTAGGATTAGGCCTAGGCGTTGCAGGTGCTGTAATTCAAGGGATTACGAGAAATGGATTGGCAGACCCAGGTATTTTAGGAGTAAATGCCGGAGCAGGAACAGCAATCGTCATTTTTATGTTTTTCTTTCAAGGACAATTAAAGAGCACAGACTGGGTTTCTATTATGATGATGCCAATGTTTGGTTTAGTCGGTGGATTAGGTGCAGCTATCATCATTTATCTGTTTTCTTGGAAAAACGGTAAGTTAGATTCGCAGCGTCTTTTATTAACAGGGATTGCAATTGGATCAGGATTTGGAGCATTTTCTATGTATTTATCACTCAAAATGAAGTCAACTGATTTCGAGATGGCCGCAGTTTGGGTGTCAGGAAGTATATATAATGCAAACTGGAAGTATATTATTGCTATGTTGCCGTGGCTTATCATATTAATTCCGCTTATACAAAAGAAAGCTTATTTATTAGATTTATTTCAATTGGAAGAAACGAGTATTACAAGTTTAGGTGTTTCAGTAGAAAGAGAGAAATCTATTTTACTACTAAGTAGTATCGGACTTGTAAGTGCATGTGTTGCAGTTTCAGGAAGTATTGGTTTCATTGGTTTAATGGCACCGCATATAGCGAAAAGACTTGTTGGTATTCAGCATAAGCATATCATTCCTACGTGCGGAGTAATCGGAATGTTCCTTGTAATAGCTTCAGACTTTATTGCAAAAACAATTTTTACCCCTGTAGAGTTACCTGTTGGGATCGTTATTTCTATTGTCGGTGTACCGTATTTCTTATATTTACTTTATAAGGCGAAAGCGTAAGAGGAGGAATAAAAGTGAGTATTTTAAGTGCAAAAAATTTAGAAACGAGTTATGAAAAGCTTACAGTGTTTCGCGATTTAAATGTGGAAATACAAGAAGGAAAAGTAACGACAATTATAGGGCCAAACGGGTGCGGTAAATCGACACTGTTAAAAACAATGGGAAGAATTTTAAAGCAAAAGAGCGGTAAAGTATATTTGCAAGGACAGGATTTAAATACAATTCCAACGAAAGAAATTGCGAAGCAGTTAGCTTTACTCCCGCAAACTCCAATTGCACCAGGAGAACTTAAAGTGGAAGAATTAATTTCTTATGGACGCTATCCACATCGAAATAACGTAAATAAGTTAACTTCAAAAGATAAAGAGATGATTGACTGGGCATTAGATATAACGAAAACTTCTGCATTTCGAACGAGACAAATTGCAAATTTATCAGGTGGTCAAAGACAAAAGGTATGGCTAGCGATGGCTTTAGCACAAGAGACAGAAGTGTTACTACTAGATGAACCAACTACATATCTCGATATGTCTCATCAATTAGATGTATTACAAATTGTGGAGAAGTTAAATAAAGAACATAATTGTACGGTTGTTATGGTACTGCATGATATTAACCATGCAGCAAGGTTTTCAGATGAAATTATTGCAATGAAGGAAGGGGAAATCGTTACAACTGGTAGCCCAGAAGAAATCATTACAAATGAAGTGTTAAAAGAAGTATTTCATATTGATGCGCGCGTCATGGTTGATCCGTATAATGGGTCTCCTGTTTGTTTTGGATACGATAGCGTTGTATCTCAAGAAGAGAAAGTAGAAATATATGTAACGAGTTAAGAAGGGGGGATATAAGATGAATACTACTATTGAAAAACAGCAGATTATAACATCTAATACAGAGCAGTGGAAAATGTATTCAAAACTAGAAGGCAAGGAATATCAAATTCATATTTCAAAGCCAAGGCAGCCAGCACCAGAGTCAGGATATCCTGTTATATACGTATTAGATGGCAATGCCTTTTTTCAAACATTCCATGAAGCGGTTAAAATACAATCAGTTAGAGCAGAAAAAACAGGTGTTTCACCAGCTATTATAGTAGGTATTGGTTATCCAATTGAAGGGGCATTTTCAGGTGAAGAAAGATGCTATGATTTTACGCCTAGCATAATTTCAAAAGATGCGCCTTTAAAACCAGATGGCAAACCGTGGCCTAAAACAGGGGGAGCGCATAACTTCTTTACTTTTATAGAAGAAGAACTGAAGCCTCAAATCGAAAATGATTTTGAGATTGATAAAGGAAAACAAACGTTATTTGGGCATTCGCTAGGTGGTTTATTTGCTTTACATATACTATTTACAAACGTAAATGCCTTTCAAAATTATTTTATTAGTAGTCCATCTATTTGGTGGAATAACCAATCTGTACTTGAAAAAGAAGAGAATCTTATAAATGAATTAAACAGTGCCAAGTTTGAAACGGGAGTATTTCTTACAGTTGGGTCACTAGAACGAGAGCATATGGTTGTAGGGGCAAACGAATTGTCAGAGCGCCTTCTCCAAGTAAAACACGATCAGTTTAGATTTACGTTTTATGAGGCTGAAGGGGAGAACCATGCATCTGTTGTGCCGACTTCTTTAAGTAAAGGGTTAAGGTTTATTAGTCACGTATAGAAGAGGGAAAAGGTAAGCAATTGCTTACCTTTTTTTCTTATTGTTTAAAAGCAACGTATCCATCAATTAAAAAACTAGTGAAAAAGCGAGTGATTTGAGTAAAGCCACATTCCTCCATAATAGTTAGTAGATTTGTTTCGGAAATAGGAAATATTTCTGTTTCAAAAGAATTTTCAAATCGGTCCCAATCTTTTAATGGGATTTGATTTTGCATCATATGGTTGCGCCAAGCATTTAATTGTGCAGAAAACATACTTGTATGGGGTATACTATTTATTGAAGAGAGAAAGAATGGAGCACCGGGCTTTAAGCGACTACTAATTTCATTAAGTAACTCTTGTTTCTCTTTCAAAGTTGGGATGAAGTGAAGAACAAGCATACAAGTAGCAGCGTCAAATAATGGATTGGTTAATAATGAATGAACAGTTCCATGTACAAAGTGAATTTGATTTTGTATGCTTTCGTTTTCAATTCTTTTTTTAGCTAACTGTAGCATGCTTTCAGATGGATCAACACCTGTAAAAGATAAGTTGCTATTTTGTTTCCCTATTGAGAGAATTTCTTGTCCACCACCAGCACCTATTACTAGTAAATTTGGATTCATATTTTCTTTAGGGAATGTAGTAAGTAGAAAATGATTCATCATGTCATAAAGGGTAAAATATCCAGGGATTTTCAACGGAATTGTTCGTTCATACGTATGTACAGTACAATCATTCCAGCTCATTTTTTAGCCTCCTCTTTTACAATAAAGTTTCACTTTATTATGAAATGGAATGGTTAGAGGAAACAATCCCATAAATCTGGGGGGAATAAAGATGATTTATGAACAAGCAACGAAAGAAATAACAGTGTTAATGAAAAGCGAGAGTTCAACTAGACAATTGGTTTACTAGCAAATTTAATTAGTGCATGGGCACTTATGAGACAAGGTGATGTAAAAAATAACGTGAATTTACGTAGCGCGTATTTACATGTTCTTGGAGATGCTTTAGGATCAGTGGGAGCATTAGTTGCGGGTGCACTTATGTCATTATTCTCATGGTATATTGCAGATCCAATTATTTCAGTAGTTGTAGCTTTATTAATTTTAAAGAGCGCGTGGGGAGTAACAAAACATTCCATTCATATACTTATGGAGGGTACACCAGTTGCAATTGAACTAGAGAAAGTGAAGCAAGCGATTAAAGGAGTAGAAGGTGTACGTGATTTACATGACCTTCATATTTGGACAATTACATCTGGATTAGATGCATTAAGTGTCCATGTAATGATTGATAAAAAACAGGATGATCAAGAAGTACTTCAACATATTATTGATATGCTAAAAAAAGAGTTCCATATTGAACATGCTACAATTCAAATTGAAACACTGAACATTAAACATAATGAAATGATTGTCTAATAAAATGTAAACAAAAGGCTATGGGGAAATTCTCCATAGCCTTTTGTTTGTGCAAGTAGAATTGTCCTTTTTGAAAGTTTTGTTTCAACTTTTCGTCTAAAGAGACAAAAAGTTGTCACAATTCGGTCACAATTAGCATAAACATAAAATAGACGAAATGAACTTATTTCCAAAAAGGCTTGATTCATTCCGGTCATGATTAGGAGAGCTGAAAAAGCACGGATTAAAAGTTCACTATATTCTCAAGGAGGTAGATCGTATGAAAACTATTCTTGCTATCGCTGGGCTTATTTGGGTTTTATCACATGGCATTCCAATTTATGAAGGAGAACAAATTCGCAGTGCTTTGAATAAAAATTTTGATGAATATCATGTTATTGATCGGCAAGATAATGTTGTGACAGTTCGTGTAAATGACTGTTTTCATACGGTAACCGTTGAAGGAACTTCAGTAGTGAATGATACAAAAGTGTGTGATCAGCAATAATTATATATAAGAAGAAAGAAGCCTCAATTTACACGTGTGAAAATTGAGGCTTTTATATTTGTGGATGAATAATAAGTGGGGATGGACAATCCCCGCTTATTATTGTTTTTTGAAAAAAGGAAAGGGTATCATGATAATTGAGACTGAGAAGCTAATAAGTTGTTAAGAATAAGCATAAAGCGTAAATATACTCTTATGGGGTATCATACGTAGATATTTAATGCTATAATTGGTATACTCGTAAAAGCAATTGTTTTATTGGATGAAGAGAAACTTTAAGAAGGTGATAATATGGATCATAAAGAGCATGAAGCAGTAACACATAGATCAGAAAAAGAAAAAGAACAAATTATAAATAGATTAAAGAGAATTGAAGGGCAAGTCCGCGGTATTCAAAATATGATTGAAAATGATCGTTATTGCGTGGATATTTTAGTGCAAATTTCAGCGATTAATGCAGCGATGAAAAAAGTAGGAATGGGTGTATTAAAAAACCATACAAGTCATTGTGTTTCAGGTGCCATTAAAAATGGTAATGGTGACGAAGCAATTGAAGAATTAATGACAGTATTTGAACGTTTTTCAAAAGCGTAAAAACAAGCTAGTATGTAACTGGCTTGTTTTTTTGTTTACCTTTATACAGGATTTCGGGGTATTGGTGCGAAAAAGTGTATGCAAAATAAACTTTTGAAAAATAATTGAAAAATCATGATATAAAACCATTGATTACCTTAGGGGGGTATGGTAAGATGTAATTGTGATTAACAAACAATGAAGAAACAAGAGGAGGATTTTAAATGGAACAGTTAACATTACAAGTTGAAGGTATGTCTTGTGGACATTGTGTAAATTCTATTGAAAGCAGTGTAAAAGAACTAAACGGTGTTGAACAAGTGAAAGTTCAATTAGCAGAAGGAACTGTTGAAGTTACTATTGACTCATCAGTTGTAACGTTAAAAGATATCATTGCTGTAATTGAAGATCAAGGATACGATGTTCAATAATTATTTTTAGATATGGAAATAAATCGTACTTTATAGGAAGTACGATTTATTTTGCTAATAATTATACCTTATGAGGGTATATAGAGGTGAGAGATATGAATGAACAAAAAGAGGCTAATCTTCAAATATCAGGAATGACATGTGCGGCATGTGCGAATAGAATTGAAAAAGGCTTGAAAAAAGTAGAAGGTGTTCATGATGCAAATGTAAATTTTGCACTTGAAAAAACAAAAATAATGTATGATCCCCAAAAAACAAATCCACAACAATTTAAGGAAAAAGTTGAATCGTTAGGATATGGAATTGTAAGTGATAAAGCTGAGTTTACTGTTTCTGGGATGACATGCGCAGCATGTGCGAATAGAGTAGAAAAGCGTTTAAATAAGTTAGAAGGCGTGAACGGAGCGACAGTAAATTTCGCTTTGGAATCGGCTACAGTAGATTTTAATCCTGATGAAATTCATGTAAATGAAATGAAGAGTGCAATTACGAAATTAGGATATAAATTGGAAGTGAAATCAGATAAGCAAGATGGATCAACTGATCATCGCTTACAAGAAATTGAGCGACAAAAGAAGAAATTTATCATTTCTTTTATTTTATCATTCCCGTTACTGTGGGCAATGGTAAGTCACTTCTCATTTACATCGTTTATTTATTTACCTGATATGCTTATGAACCCTTGGGTGCAGCTAGCTCTTGCAACTCCAGTTCAGTTTATCATTGGTGGGCAGTTTTATGTTGGAGCTTATAAAGCGTTACGTAATAAAAGCGCCAATATGGATGTTCTCGTTGCACTTGGAACGTCTGCAGCGTATTTCTACAGTGTGTATTTAAGTATTCAATCAATTGGTTCTTCAGAACATATGACAGACTTGTATTTTGAAACGAGCGCAGTACTGATTACATTAATTATTTTAGGTAAATTATTTGAGGCGAAAGCAAAAGGACGCTCATCAGAGGCAATTAAAAAATTAATGGGATTACAGGCGAAAACTGCTACTGTTGTACGAGATGGAACAGAAATAAAAATTTTAATTGAAGAAGTGGTAGCTGGTGATATCGTTTATGTAAAACCTGGCGAAAAAATCCCGGTAGATGGGGAAATTGTAGAAGGAAAGTCAGCAATAGATGAATCGATGTTGACAGGTGAAAGTATTCCAGTTGATAAAACAATTGGGGATGTAGTAATAGGTTCTACAATAAATAAAAATGGGTTTTTAAAAGTGAAAGCAACTAAGGTAGGAAGAGATACTGCATTAGCTCAAATTATTAAAGTAGTAGAAGAGGCTCAAGGCTCAAAAGCGCCTATTCAAAGGGTAGCAGATCAAATTTCAGGTATTTTCGTACCGGTTGTAGTTGTGATTGCAATTATCACATTTGCAGTGTGGATGCTATTTGTTACACCTGGTGATTTTGGCGGAGCACTTGAGAAAATGATAGCCGTACTTGTTATCGCTTGTCCATGTGCATTAGGTCTTGCAACGCCTACATCTATTATGGCGGGATCAGGAAGATCGGCTGAGTATGGTATTTTATTTAAGGGCGGGGAGCATTTAGAAGCAACGCATCGATTAGACACAGTTATTTTAGATAAAACAGGCACTGTGACAAATGGGAAGCCGGTGTTAACAGATGTAATCGTAGCAGATGGATTCCATGAAGAGGAAATACTACGTTTAGTAGGTGCGGCAGAAAAAAACTCTGAACACCCACTTGCAGAAGCGATTGTAGAAGGAATTAAAGAAAAGAAAATTGATATGCCAAGTTCAGAAACGTTTGAAGCGATTCCGGGATTCGGTATCGAATCAGTTGTAGAAGGGAAACAATTATTAATTGGTACACGTCGACTAATGAAGAAATTCGATATTGATATTGAAGAAGTTTCTAAATCAATGGAAGAGCTAGAACGAGAAGGAAAAACAGCAATGCTTATTGCAATCAATAAAGAATATGCTGGTATAGTGGCTGTTGCAGATACTGTAAAAGATACTTCAAAAGCAGCTATCGCAAGACTTAAGAAAATGGGTCTAGACGTTGTTATGATTACAGGAGATAACAGACAAACTGCTCAGGCCATCGCTAAGCAAGTTGGTATTGATCACGTAATTGCAGAAGTATTACCAGAAGGAAAAGCAGAAGAAGTGAAAAAACTCCAAGCGCAAGGTAAGAAAGTAGCAATGGTTGGAGATGGAATAAATGATGCTCCTGCTCTTGCAACGGCGGATATCGGTATGGCAATTGGAACAGGAACAGATGTAGCGATGGAAGCGGCAGATATTACGTTAATCCGTGGTGATTTAAATAGTATTGCTGATGCAATCTTTATGAGTAAGATGACGATAAGAAATATTAAGCAAAATTTATTCTGGGCACTAGCTTATAACGGCTTAGGAATCCCGATTGCAGCGTTCGGTTTCTTAGCACCTTGGGTTGCAGGAGCGGCGATGGCATTTAGTTCTGTATCGGTCGTATTAAATGCATTACGATTGCAAAGAGTGAAATTAAAATAATAAGACTTTAAATCTATAGAGTAATTGAATATGCTTTTATCCAAAAAACAATACTTTGAAATAAGTATTGTTTTTTGTTCATATAGAAAGAAAAAAGATATAATAAAGCAGAAATATTGAATACTAGATGGTAGAAAAGTTAAATGATAGTTTAGTAAGGAGGTTCATAAATGTTAAAAGGTACGATCATTAGAACATTCCATAAAGAGGATTTAGAACAAGTATTACATGTATTCTATGAAACAGTTCATACAATTAATGCAAAAGATTATAACGTATTACAGTTACAGGCATGGGCACCAGATCGACTAGATAGAGAAAGTTGGTTAAAGTCTTTAGAAAAGAATATTAGTTATGTAGCGGATCATAATGGTGTGATAGTGGGATTTGGGGATTATAATGATGAACATTACGTAGATCGTTTATTTACGCATAAAGATTATCAAGGGAAAAGGATAGCCTCATACATACTACAGAAGTTAGAAAAAGAAGCAGTGATCTTGGGGCATAGGGAGATCTATACAGAGGCGAGTATTACAGCAAAACCTTTCTTTGAAAGTAAAGGTTTTATTTGCATAAAGGAACAAAAGAAACAGCATAATGGTCAGATTTTTATTAATTATGTAATGAAAAAAATAGCCCTCTCGTAAACGAGAAGGCTATTTTTCATTATTTTACAGCTTCTTTTAGTTCTTTACCAGCTTTGAAAGCAGGTACTTTAGAAGCTGCGATTTGCATTTCTTCACCAGTTTGTGGGTTACGGCCTGTACGAGCAGCTCTTTCGCGAACTTCGAATGTACCGAATCCGATAAGTTGTACTTTTTCACCAGCAGCTAAAGTGTTAGTGATTGATTCTACTACAGTTTGTACAACTACAGTAGCTTCTTTTTGAGAAATCTCAGCATTTTGTGCTACGTTTTTAATTAATTCTGTTTTGTTCATGTTTTTCACCTCATATGTAAATAATGCTATTTAAGTTGTTATTATAACGTATAAAACATTCGAGAACAAGTGTACGCACATATATTCGTAAAAAAAATGAAATTTGTAATATTTTTTGAGAGCCACTGTATAGACAGTTAATTTAAGCGGATACAGATTTTTTCTTTAATGCAGTTTGCTCTTTATTGGAAGGGAGTTTCTTATTATAGGATATGAAATAAGGTAATGCTACAAACAACATGCCTCCTACTAAGTTTCCAAAGAAAACAAAAATGAAGTTTGGAAAGTATTCACTCCAAGTTAACCGACCGGCAAAAATTACAGCTGGGATAACAAACATATTGGCTACAACGTGTTGAAATCCAATCGCAACAAAAGTCATAACTGGGAACCAAATGCCGATAATCTTTCCGATAAATTCTTTACTTCCCATACTGAGCCAAACAGCCAAACAAACGAGCCAATTACATCCGATTGCAGAAATGAAGGCTTGCAGTGGTGTATCTTGTAGTTTAGCTTGCGCAATAGAAACTGTTTTCGCTAAAAAAGCGCCCTCTGTTAATCCAACGATATGACCGAAAAAATAAGCAATGAATATAGCACCTATGAAGTTGCTAAACGTAACCATAACTAAATTTCGTATGAAGTGAAATAAGTCAATTTTTTTGTGGAGCCACGCCATTGAAACGGTCATCATATTGCCAGTTACTAACTCACCACCTGCAAGAATAACGAGTATAAGACCGATTGGGAATACAGCGGCGCCTAGAAAACTAGTAAATGATCCCCAAGACTTTGGCATTGTTCCAATAACATGAATATCGAGTAAATACCCTAATGCTATGAAAGCACCACCAAAAAAACCGAGAATTAACATAGGGAGTAATGATAAATGAGCTTTTTTTCTTCCGGAATTAGCAGCAAGTTCCGTAATTTCTTCTGGTGTAAATACAGACATGAATAATCTCTCCTTAATAAGATGATGAAATGAATAGATGTAATATTTCTAAGAATCTACGTATTATAAAAATATGTTATGACTTCTGTATAAATTTGTCAAAGTGAATGGAGATAGAATTGGATATAACTAACAATGTTCGTGTTGTCACATTAATGTAACAATAAGGCTTTAAAGTACTTCTAGAGGTGAGAACATGCATACGCATCATGTGAAAAAAGAACAAAAAAAATCAATCGTCAAGATATTTATAATCAGTTTCATAAGCATAGTAATGATTTCAATAAGTTTGTATTTCTATGCGACAGAAATAGAACGGAAACTAGTAACAGTTACGTGGAATGAAATAGAAGCTTCTACAATTCCTAAAGAGTTTAATAATAAGAAAATATTACAATTCTCGGATGTACATTTAGGGCCAGAATTTACACTGAAACAACTAGAAAATTTGGTGGAGAAGATGAATGCGTTACATCCAGATGTAGTAGTTTTTACAGGGGATTTAATAGATAAGTTTGGATCGTATAAAGCCGAAAGAGAAGAGGCGAAAGGTATTTTACAGAAAATACATGCGCCCTTAGGGAAATATGCTGTGTTTGGGAATCATGATAGGGGCGGGGGAGGTAGTTTATTTTATAAAAAGTATATGGAGGAAGCTGGTTTTTCTGTGTTAGTAAATGAAGTGCAGAAAATTAAAGTGGAAAACGGCAAATATATTACAATATCAGGTTTGGATGATTTTCTATTAGGGAAGCCGCAAATAGATTCAACTTTAAAAAACTTGAAACAAAATGATTTCAACATGTTATTAGTACATGAGCCGGATGTTGTAACCAAAATCAATCGTTACCCAGTTAATCTTCAACTGTCAGGACATAGTCACGGAGGACAAGTCCAAATTCCTTTTGTAGGTCCGTTAATTACTACCAAACTAGCTGAGAACTATGTTGAAGGTATGTATGAAGTAGAGGGGAAGAGTAAGCCGTTATATTTATATGTAAATCGTGGCATTGGGACTACTAGGATGCCTGTTAGATTTTGGAGTGTACCTGAACTTTCAGTTTTTGTATTGAAGCAAAATAGTGACTAGAATGGTAGCGGGACTTTCAGAGAAAGTTCTTTTTTTATTGATTAAACACAGAATATTATGTAATTTTTATTTAAAGTGTTAAAAAAGAAAGGGGCATTTCTATGATAGAAACATGGCATAAAGAATTGGAAAGTTTATATAACCAAATGGTTTTGTGGCGAAGAGATTTTCATCAATACCCAGAGCTATCGTTTCAAGAAATAGAAACATCGAAAAAAATAGCTGAAATCTTAAAAAGCTTTCATATTAATGTGACAACAGATGTTGGAGGAAGAGGGATAATCGGCGTAATTGAAGGTGGAAAACCTGGGAAGACGATAGCGTTACGTGCTGATTTTGATGCGCTACCTATTCAAGATGAAAAGCAAGTTTCATATAAATCAAAGGTTCCTGGCGTAATGCATGCTTGTGGGCATGATGGACATACAGCAACACTTTTAGGAGTTGCAAAAATATTAAGTGACCATAGAGATCAGCTTTCTGGAAAAATAGTTCTTATACATCAACATGCAGAAGAGAAAGAGCCTGGCGGAGCAATTGCTATGATTGAGGATGGGTGTTTAGAAGGTGTAGATGTTGTGTTTGGAACACATTTATCTTCTCAAATGCCTTTAGGAATGGTTGGAGCGAAAGCTGGAGCAATGATGGCAGCAGCTGATTCTTTTGAAGTGAAGGTTCAAGGGCGAGGTGGTCATGGAGGTATGCCGCATCATACTGTAGATGCTATTATCGTTGCAACGCAAGTTATTAATCAATTACAACTTTTAGTGAGTAGAAAAGTAGATCCGCTTCAATCTGCAGTATTAACAGTAGGCACATTTCATGCTGGTCAAGCAGATAATATTATTGCAGATACTGCTACATTTACAGGGACCATTCGAACGCTAGATCCTGAAGTGAGAGAATATATGGAGAAGGAATTTAAACGAGTTGTTGAAGGGATTTGTCAGTCTCTTCATGCTGAAGTTACTATTCAATATAAACGAGGCTATCCAATATTAATAAATCATGTAGATGAAACACGTCATTTTATGACGGTTGCGGAACATAATCTTGGCAGAGAAAGGGTCATGGAAGTACCACCTATTATGGGGGGAGAAGATTTTGCATACTACTTAGAACATGTTCCTGGAGCATTTTTCTTCACAGGTGCGGGTAATGAAGAAATAGGAGCGACATATCCACATCATCATCCTCAATTTGATTTTGATGAACGAGCGATGTTAATTGGTGGTAAATTACTTTTAAGTCTTGTGAATAGTTATGTAAGAGATGAAAAAGAATCTTTTCATCATGTAGAAGTGAAAAAGTAATTTACATAAATAAAAAACAACAATAGGCCCTATAACCTATTGTTGTTTTTTATTATTTTTGCAAGGGAAGACCATCAAAATATGTTCTGTAATTATTAGAGAATTCAAAGTTGTTTTTTGCATCCCAATTAATAGACCAAGACATTAAACCGCGAAATGCAGGATAGCCACTCTGGTTAGAAATTTTATACTTTCCTCCGAACGGAACCCCTTTAATAATATAATTTAAAGCTTTTTTCATTTCAGTCGGAGAAATATATCCGCCACTTGGAGCTGCCGCTGGTGCTGCAGGAAGTCCAATCATTACCTGATCTGAACGAAGAGCTGGGAAAATGTTATTTGCATTACCACCTACAGGAAAACCATGTAAGAGCATGTCTGCCATAGCGACCTCGTAGTCTGCAGTACCTTGATTGTAATTATTACCGTCCATTCCAATCCCGCTACCAGCGTTGTAGTGTTGAACGTGAATGTATGTTAGTTTGTCTTTCACTCCGTAAATAATCGGTAAATATGCTCCCCAGATGCTTCCGTATGCGCTATAACCACCTTGAACATAAGCTGTTTCAGGAGCCATGCTTAATAGAAAATCTGGACCATAATGATCTGAGATTGTCCGAATAGCTGAAATAAGATTTACGATTTGAGGAGTAGTTGGGTTTTTGAAATTAGTGTCATTTCCGTTTAAGTAAATTCCTGACTCAAGGTCAATATCTATTCCATCAAAACCGTATTTATCGATCAGAGATTGTATGGAATTAATAAAACGTAGCTTAGCGGCATTGTCAGGAAGTAAAACGATCCCATTTTGTCCACCTATGGAAAGAACTACTTTTTTTCCTTTGCTTTTTAAATAAGAAATATCTGATTTGAACTCTGCATCCGTACCATACACAGGAGAAAATTCAACAGTGGAACGATCACTCCCAGTTTCACCGAAAGATACATTGATTACATCCCATTTTGGTGAAACGTCTCTTAATTTAATAATGCCAGTACCGTTATCAAAGTTATGCCAGTATCCAACGAGTAATTTTGATCCTAAATTGTTTGCTGCTTGTGCTTGAAAGGGAGCTAGCGGTAGCAGTAAGAAAATTACTAAAGTACAACAAATGAATTTGAACTTGTTTAACATATCAACACTCCTATACAAAAAGTTGTCTAGATGTATAATCTTGTTTATTTGATAATATCTGAAAATTCATTCTTTTGTAAGGTGACTATAATTTTCTCAACAATTGTATATGGAAAATTATTAAACCTAATGTAATAATTTCTGAAGGAGGTCGAATTGCGATTGTTAAATTCAGAATATTTTGATATATTTTAAAGTATAGGACAAGATTTTTCGCATAATACTCTTACATAAAGTGAAACTTTAATCAGTGGGGGTTTTGTTCATCCCCCGCTGATTATCAGCCCTCACCAATCGGGATTTTACGGGCAGTAGATCCCCACCTAACTTCATTGCTTCCGCTGAATTTTGAGATGGGGGTCTTACTGCCTGTTAATGCGGGATAAATTTCAAAATTAAGTTTGGAAGGGGATGTATAAGAGTTGGATAAAAATCTTAAGAAAGACCTTAAAATACGCCACATTACAATGATCTCAATCGGTGGCGTAATAGGAGCCGGTTTGTTTGTTGGAAGTGGGGCGGTTGTGCATTCAGCAGGGCCAGGTTCTATCGTTTCATATGCATTAGCAGGACTTCTAGTTATTTTCGTTATGAGAATGCTTGGGGAAATGGCAGCTATTAACCCGACAAGTGGGTCATTTGCAACATATGCAAGAGAAGCAATTGGTCCATGGGCAGGTTATACAATTGGGTGGCTATATTGGTTTTTCTGGGTAATTGTTATTGCAATAGAAGCTACAGCAGGTGCTGGTATTATTCAATACTGGATTCCAGAAATTCCACTTTGGTTATTAAGCCTAATATTAACGATTTTATTAACGTTGACAAATGTTTTTTCGGTGAAATCATTTGGAGAGTTTGAATATTGGTTTTCTTTTATTAAAGTAATAAGTATTGTTTTGTTCCTTTGTCTTGGACTAGCTGTTATTTTAGGGTTTGTACCAGGAACGGAAGCACCTGGCACCTCGAATTTAGTAGGGCAAGGAGGATTTATGCCAAATGGTATAAGTTCGGTGCTACTTGGAATTACCGTCGTTATATTTTCATTTATGGGATCTGAGATTGTTGCGGTAGCAGCCGGAGAGTCTGCTGAACCTGTAAAAGCAGTCAAAACAGCAACAAATAGTGTGATTTGGCGTATTCTCGTATTTTTTATTGGTTCTATTGCTGTAGTCGTTACACTCCTCCCATGGAATTCAGCAAACATACTAAAAAGTCCATTCGTAGCGGTACTGGAACATATAGGAATACCTGCGGCAGCGCAAATTATGAATTTTATTGTTCTAACAGCCGTACTTTCTTGTTTAAATTCGGGTTTATATACAAACTCAAGAATGCTTTTTTCGATGGCAGAAAGAGGAGATGCTCCAAAGGTATTTTTGAAATTGAACAGTAGTGGTGTTCCAGTTCGAGCGGTTTTATTTGGAACTTTCTTTGCTTACATTGGAGTTGTTTTTAGTTACATATCTCCAGATAAAGTATTTTTATTTTTAGTGAATGCATCTGGCGGGATTGCGTTACTCGTTTATCTCGTTATAGCAATTTCACATTTAAAGATACGTAAAAAAATGGGACAAGCGGAACAACAAAATTTGAAAGTGAAAATGTGGCTTTTTCCGTGTGTAACGTATGTTACAATTGCCGTTATTATAGCAGTTTTAGTTGCAATGCTTGCAATTGAATCTTTACGTTCACAAGCACTATTAACGATGCTTGTTACTATTCTTATAATAATTTCTTATTTTATTTTTAATAGAAATAAAAATAGTACAGTGTTGTATCCAAAAAGTAGGGATGAAGAATCCGTTCGCTTCTAATTTCTTGTTTTTGAAGAAAAGGTACATCCAATCATTGCTAGAAAAGATTCATATATAAGTAAAGAAAAGAGTAATTACTATTGTCATAGTGAATATAAACTTTTTTCTTGACTTTTTATACGAAGGCGAGCAGAATGGTAAAAAAGGAAGGGGGGATGATGATGGAAGAGTACGTATTAGAGCTGTATAACCTGTTATATACGACAGAATGGCAAGATATTGTTTCGTTTCTAGGAATAGTATTTTGTATGAAAATTGTAATTGTATATATGGAAGAGCAAGGTATGTTCTATTCCTTCTCATCTCCGTTCGATGTGCAACGCGAGCCGTTGCTGAACTATGCCAAGGTAAATTACGAACAATTTCCTTTTGTAATTTTCTTTATGATTCGATTTATAACAGCAATTGTAAAGAAAAAGGAAAGTGACGATGAAGAGTACCACTCAACTTGTAATATAGCGACTGCTTTATAAGCTAAATACAAGGAGGAGATTTATATGTGGTTTCGATTTCTTATGATTGGTTTCTTTTCATTAACAGCAATTTCTTTAATGGGATATCAAGTGTCTGAAATTTATCAAGCATATAGCAATACGTTTTTTAACAAAAACTAATTACATTGCTATTTAAATAATAAAGCGATAAAATCCTTCTTAAGAAGTTTTGTTAAGAAGGATTTTTTCTTTGCTCTGTCTTACTGTGTCAAACTATTGTCACATTTACACTGTGAATAGTATGTTAAAATAGTGAGGTTACGTATACATATTTGAAGGAAGAGGGAGTGACCATTTTGGTGGATCAATCAACAAATCAGAAAAGCTATGCTCCTATTGTGATAACGCTTTCTGTAATTGTAAATGCGATTATTTTATTTTTGTTCTTTGGACCTGTTGGCTATGAAGGAGAAGTACATTTTGATGTAACAATTTTACCAATGTTAAATGCAATTTTTAATAGCTTTACGTTCGTATTCTTATTAGCAGCGTTATACTCTATTATTAAAAAGAATGTGAAAATGCACCGTGGTTTCATCCTGGCAGCATTTACAACGACGTTGCTATTTTGTGTTTCTTATTTATCGTATCATTACTTGGCGCCAGCAACACATTTTGGTGGGGAAGGATTCATTAAATATGTGTACTTCATTATTTTAATTACACATATTATCCTTGCAGCAATCATTGTACCACTTGCATTATTTGCGCTTGTATTTGGTTTTACAAATCAATTAACACGTCATCGTAAAATTGTACGTTGGACGATGCCGATTTGGTTATATGTAAGTTTATCTGGTGTTATTGTTTACTTAATGATCTCACCTTATTATCAATAAAAAATCTCAGCCTGTAGGCTGGGGTTTTTTATTAGGCAAATATTTTTGTGAAATGAAAAAAATATGTTATACAAAAGTATAGTTGCTTTTCATATAGAAGGGATGGTAAAGGAATATGCAAAATTTTGTATTTCGTAATCCAACGAAACTTATTTTCGGTAAAGGTCAATTAGAACAGTTGAAAACTGAAATTCCACAGTTTGGTAAAAAAGTTCTTCTCGTATACGGGGGAGGCAGCATTAAAAGAAATGGTATTTATGATAATGTAATTTCTATTTTAAAAGATATAAATGCGGAAGTATTTGAATTGACAGGTGTTGAACCAAATCCGCGTGTATCAACTGCAAAGAAAGGGATTCAAATTTGTAAAGATAATGGTGTTGAATTTATTTTAGCGGTTGGCGGAGGAAGTGTAATCGACTGTACGAAGGCAATTGCAGCTGGTAGTAAGTACGATGGAGATGTATGGGATATTGTAACGAAAAAAGCATTTGCTAGTGAGGCGTTACCATTTGGTACGGTACTTACTCTTGCGGCAACAGGATCTGAAATGAATGCTGGTTCTGTAATCACAAACTGGGAAACGAATGAAAAATATGGCTGGGGTAGCCCAGTTACTTTCCCGCAATTTTCGATTTTAGATCCAGTTCATACTGCGTCTGTACCGAGGGATCAAACAATTTACGGTATGGTAGATATTATGTCACATGTATTAGAGCAATATTTCCATCATGGAACAAATACAGAATTACAAGATCGTTATTGTGAATCTGTTTTAAAAACAGTAATTGAAACTGCTCCTAAGCTTTTAAGTGATTTAGAAAATTATGAGCATAGAGAAACCATTTTATATTGCGGAACGATGGCGTTAAACGGCATTTTAGCGATGGGAGTAAAAGGAGACTGGGCAACTCATAATATTGAGCACGCAGTTTCTGCGGTTCATGATATACCACACGGGGGTGGCCTTGCAATTCTATTCCCGAACTGGATGAAGCATGTTCTAGATAAAAATGTAAGTCGTTTTAAACAGTTCGCTATTCGCGTATTCGATGTAAAAACAGATGGAAAGATTGATCGAGAAATTGCGTTAGAAGGAATTGAGGCGTTACGTCAATTTTGGACTTCAATTGAGGCGCCAGTAACGTTAGCTGATTACGGTATTGGGGAAAATGAAATTGATTTAATGGCGGATAAAGCGATGGCTTATGGTGAATTTGGTAACTTTAAAAAATTAAATAAAGATGATGTTTTAAGTATATATAAAGCTTCTTTATAGGTGAATCGAGAAAAGAAACCCATTTGATTGTTATATCAAATGGGTTTCTTTTTGTTGCTTATAACCGTTTGTGACTGGTTTTGATTATTTATGAATGTTTGTGGTTGATTTTTGTGATCGTTTTCATTATACTGTAATCAAAGAAGAGGTGAATAAAATGTTAACTCCTGAACGTCATCAAATGATATTGCAACTTGTAAAAGAGCAGAAGGTTGTTAAATTACAGCAATTAGTGGAAAGAACAGAAAGCTCTGAATCAACAATTCGTCGTGATTTAGCACAATTGGAAAAGCAAAGGTTATTAAAAAGAGTTCATGGTGGTGCTGCTGTTTTAACAGGAAAAGGACAAGAGCCGACGATGGTTGAAAAATCATCCAAAAACATTCAAATAAAACAACAAATTGCTAAGTATGCAGCTAGCATTGTTGAACAAGGTGATTGCATTTATTTAGATGCAGGAAGTACAACATTTGAAATGATTCCATTTTTAATAAATAAAGATGTTACTGTCGTTACGAATGGACTTATGCATATTGAAGCTTTAGTTGACAATAATATTCGTGCGTATTTACTAGGCGGGATGATGAAGAGTAGGACGAAAGCTTTAATTGGTGCAATGGCGCAAGAAAGTATGCAGAAGTACCGTTTTGATAAATGTTTTTTAGGAGCGAATGGTGTACATGAACAGCTTGGTTTTACAACACCGGATCCAGAAGAGGCACTTTTAAAACAAATGGCATTAACATTAGCGAACGAAGGATATTTTTTAATTGATGAAAGTAAGTTTTCGGAAGTTGCGTTTGCGAAAAGTGCCAATGTGGAAGAGGCAAATATTATTACAAACCATTTAGAAATTGATTTAGAAAAATATAAAAGACAAACCAATGTAATTGAGGCTGATAAACAATGATCTATACAGTTACTTTAAACCCATCTATTGATTATGTAGTACAAGTTAGTTCCTTCGATTTTGGCGCAGTAAATCGAGCAGAGAAAGATATGAAGTTTCCTGGAGGAAAAGGGATTAATGTTTCTCGTGTTCTCCATCGTTTAGGTGTTGAAAATATAGCGCTTGGATTTACTGGTGGATTTACCGGTCAATTTATTAAAGATGTATTACAGACGGAAGGTGTAACAACAAATTTCGTCCAAGTAGATGGAGATTCCCGAATTAATGTGAAAATAAAAGGGCAAGAAGAGACAGAATTAAATGGACAAGGTCCTAATGTGACAAATGAACAATTTGAACAATTAATGAAACAAATCGAAAGTATGAAGCAGGGAGATTGTGTGGTACTAGCTGGAAGTGTACCGGCATCTATCCCCACTACTTTTTATGAATCAATCGCAGCATTTGGAGCTGAAAAAGGTATTCGTGTAGTAGTAGATGCGAGCGGAAGTGCACTTCAGCATGTAATTAAAAATAAGCCATTTTTAATAAAGCCTAATCATCATGAACTTGGTGAGTTATTCGGAGTAGAGATTTCAACAGTAGAAGATATTTTACCGTATGGAAGAAAATTAATCGAACAAGGTGTAGAGCACGTTATCGTATCAATGGCCGGAGATGGAGCTTTATTATTTACGGCAGAAGGTATATATGAAGCAACTGTTCCAAAAGGTGTTGTAATTAATTCGGTTGGTTCTGGAGATTCTCTCGTTGCAGGATTTGTAGGTAAATATGAACAGACAAAAGACATTGAAAAGGCATTTCAATATGGCGTTGCAACGGGGAGTGCAACAGCATTTTCAGCTGATTTATGTGAAAAGGAAAAAGTAGAAGAATTATTGTCGCAAGTAATTGTAGCTAAGCGATAGGGGGAAGCAACATATGAAAATTACAGAACTATTAAAAAAGGATACAGTTATTATGAATTTGACAGCTTCAAATAAAGAAGCTGTCATAGATGAATTAGTGGAGAAATTAGCCAGCGCAAATCGTTTAAATAGTAAAGCAGAATTTAAAGAAGCTATTTTTAAGCGGGAGTCACAAAGTACGACTGGAATAGGGGAAGGGATTGCAATACCTCATGCGAAAACAAAAGCTGTTAAGCAACCAGCGATTTGTTTTGGTAGAAGTGTAAGCGGTATCAACTATGAATCACTTGACGGACAGCCAGCGCATTTATTCTTTATGATTGCTGCAAGCGAAGGGGCGAATAATACTCATTTAGAAACGTTGTCGCGCCTATCTACATTATTAATGGATGAAGGTTTTCGCAGACAATTATTAGAAGCAAAGGATGGAGAGGAACTTCTTCGCTTATTTGATGAAAAAGAGAATGAAAAAGAAGAAGAAGAGGTTGAGGTTGCAAAACCAGAAGGAAATGAACCGTACGTATTAGCAGTTACCGCTTGCCCAACTGGAATCGCTCACACGTATATGGCTGCGGATAGCTTGAAAGCAAAAGCAGCAGAGCTAGGAATAGCGATTAAAGTTGAAACGAATGGATCAACAGGTATAAAGAACGGTTTAACGAAAGAGGATATTGAAAGAGCAACAACTATTATCGTTGCGGCAGATAAACAAGTAGAAATGAACCGTTTTGCTGGGAAGCATGTCATTCAAGTACCAGTCGCTGATGGAATTAGAAAAACAGAAGTACTTCTTAATCGCGCTGTAAAACAAGATGCACCAATCTTTAAAGGGATAAAAGAAGATGGGAAGGCAGAAAGTACAGAGAAAGAAAAAGGATTAGGAATTTATAAGCATTTAATGAGCGGTGTAAGTAATATGCTTCCATTCGTTGTTGGTGGCGGAATTTTAATCGCATTAGCATTTATGTTCGGTGGAATTAAGGCGGAAGGTCCTATTGCTGAAATATTAATGACTATTGGTGGTGGAGAAAAAGGAGCCTTTTTATTCCTTGTACCAATTTTAGCTGGATTTATTGCAAGTTCTATTGCTGATCGACCTGGTTTTATGCCTGGTGTTGTCGGAGGATTTTTGGCGGCACAAGCAAATGCTGGCTTTTTAGGTGGATTAATTGCCGGTTTCTTAGCGGGGTATATTGTTTTAGGATTGAAAAGATTGTTTTCAGGATTACCAGTACAGTTAGAAGGAATTAAACCTGTTTTGTTATATCCGGTCTTTGGATTGTTAATTACAGGGGTTGTTATGCAAAAAGTAGTAAACCCACCTGTAGTAGCATTAAATGAAATGTTAACAGGATGGTTGAATGGTTTGAGTGGAACGAATGCTATATTATTAGGTCTTATTCTAGGTGGCATGATGGCGATTGATATGGGTGGTCCAATTAATAAAGCCGCATTTACATTTGGTATCGCTGCAATAGAAGCAAAGAACTTTGGAGTACACTCTGCTGTTATGGCTGGTGGTATGGTACCGCCATTAGCGATTGCATTCGCAACTACCTTCTTTAAATCAAAGTTTACTGAAGCAGAACGTAAATCGGGTTTAACAAATTATATTATGGGAGCATCGTTTATTACTGAAGGTGCGATTCCGTTTGCAGCTGCAGATCCGGTTCGAGTAATAGTAAGTTGTGTTGTTGGTTCAAGTATTGCGGGTGCATTATCTATGTTATTCCAAATTACATTACCAGCACCGCATGGTGGATTGTTTGTTATCGCATTAGTAAATAAACCGGTGTTATATATTTTCTCGATATTCATAGGGACAGTTGTTTCTGCTCTTATGATGGGAATTTGGAAAAAGAAAGTCAAATAACACATGTAAAGGGAGCAGCTTTTATGAGCTGCTCTCTTTTATTACAAAAAAGGAGGTTAATAATTGGAAAATGATGATTTTTGGTAAAAGATGTAATGAAATATGATTTTTTTGTAACAAAAAAGTAATACTGTAATTTTTTTTGGAAAAAAATTCTGGTGCTTGTATGTGGAAAATATATGAAAACTATTGAGAATTCTATTGGAAATGGAATTCATTAATATGGAAATTTATGTTACAACTCATTAATCGTGTATTACGAATGGTTTGTAATTGTGTGATTTCTAAAAATCCTAAAAATCTGTTGCTATAATGAAAATACGAAAACAAAGCAAATGGAGGCTATTCATGAAAAAATTATTAGGTATAGCAACGGCGGCAGTTTTTGGTCTTGGGATTTTTGCGGGTTCTGCGAAAGCAGAAACAATTGTAACAACAGACGTATTAAATGTTAGAGAAAACCCAACTGCAGAGTCAAAACTTGTAGGTAAAATGTTAAGTGGGAATAAATTAGATGTTATAAATACAGAAAACGGATGGGCAAAAATTAAATTAAATGGTAAAGAAGCGTTTGTAAGTGCTGAATTTACAAAAAGTACATATTATGTAACGGCGGGCGTGTTAAATGTTCGTGCTGGAGCGAATACTGACTCTGAAATTCTTGGTAAACTGAATAAAGATGATGTAATTGAAACGACAAATCAAGTTCAAAATGAATGGTTACAATTTGATTATAATGGAAAAACAGGATATGTTCACGTGCCATTTCTAACAGCGACGGCACCTGTGATTGAAAAGAAAGAAGTTGTAACGCAAGAAGAAGCACCGGTAAGAGTAAATACGCCGGTTAAAAATAATAAAGTAGTTAAGAGCACAGAGTCTGTTAAGAATGTAGAAACAAGTAAACCTGTGGCAAAAGAGAAGTCAACTGCGAAACAAGTTGCTAAATCTACTGAAACAAGTGCACCTGCTGGTGGACGTGAAATAACAGTAGAAGCGACAGCGTATACAGCAGATCCAAGTGAGAATGGTACGCATGGTGGTCGTGTATTAACTGCAATGGGGCATGATTTAACAGCGAATCCGAATATGAAAGTAATTGCTGTTGATCCTAAAGTAATTCCACTTGGATCAAAAGTATGGGTAGAAGGATATGGAGAAGCGATTGCTGGAGATACTGGTGGTGCGATTAAAGGAAATCGTATTGATGTTTTAGTCGGTTCAGATGGTAGTGCTAATAGCTGGGGGCGTAAATCTGTAAAAGTGAAAGTTATCAAGTAGTATATGTATTAATATAAAAGGCGGTTGCTTGAAAGTATGTAAGCAACCGCCTTTTATGGATTATTGAAAAGGATAAATCGTTTTACCTGTAATAATTTTATATGCACTGCAAAATTGATTTTGAATATAATCTGTATTTTTATTTTCTGGATGTAATGTTGTTTCTTGGAGAGTAGAATGAAAAGAACGTAGCAAACAATTTAAGGCGAAATATAATTCTTCTTGTGAGCAATTTTGTTCCTTTGTAGCAGTAGCTAAAATGAGGTCTTTTGTCAAAGATGAAAAATTGATAGTGGATTGTTCCATAGTTAACTCATCCTCTCGAAGGTATTTTTAATCATGTATATGACGAATTGGACAAACTATGTTCTTTTTTATTTATAATTTCATGTACCGAAATGAAAGAACTTGCAATCATGCCGTTAAAATTGGTAAGATTGGATATAATCAATAGATGGAGTACATTACATAAAGAGAGTTGAATGATATGGGAGAAGTGCAACGTGAAAAAGTTGCTGTCATCATTGGACCAACTGCTGTTGGAAAGACGAAGTTAAGTATTGATCTTGCCAAAGCGTTGAATGGTGAAATTATAAGTGGAGATTCCATGCAGATTTATCGTACGATGGATATTGGAACTGCAAAGGTGACGAAAGAAGAGATGGACGGAATTCCACATTATATGGTCGATATAAAAAATCCGGAAGAATCATTTTCTGTTGCCGAATTTCAAGAACGTGTTCGTAAGCATATTCGAGAGATTACAGAGCGTGGTAAATTGCCGATTATCGTAGGTGGAACTGGTCTGTACATACAATCTGTTTTATTCGATTATCAGTTTACGGATGATGCTGGTGATACGATATACCGAGAACAAATGGAAAAGTTAGCATTAGAACGTGGTGTGGAATATGTACATAAAAAATTACAAGAAGTAGACCCAGAAAGCGCGGAGCGTATTCATGCAAATAATGTACGCCGTGTCATTAGAGCGCTAGAAATTTTCCACACGACGGGTGAAAAAATGAGTGATCAACTTGAAAAACAAGAAAACGAGTTATTATACGATGTTTCCTTGATTGGCTTGACAATGGATCGAGAAATACTATACGATCGCATTAACTTACGAGTTGATATAATGATGGACCAAGGTTTATTAAAAGAAGTAGAAGGATTGTATAATAGAGGGATACGAGATTGTCAATCTATTCAAGCGATTGGGTATAAAGAGATATATGATTATTTTGAGGATCGTGTCTCTTTAGAAGAAGCGGTATCACAATTAAAGACGAATTCACGTCGTTATGCAAAGCGTCAATTAACGTGGTTCCGTAATAAGATGGATGTCACATGGTTTGATGTTACAGACGGTGAAAAAACGTCAGAAATTTTACGATACATAGAAGGAAAGTTACAACTAAAGTCGAATAATAGTAAGTAGAGAAAAAGAGGAGGATTCGACATGAAGCAATCAATCAATATTCAAGATCAGTTTTTAAATCAACTCCGTAAAGAAAATACGTTTGTTACGCTGTACTTATTAAATGGTTTCCAGCTTCGTGGATTAATTAAAGGATTTGATAATTTTACAGTCCTACTGGAAACAGAAGGTAAGCAGCAGCTTATTTATAAACATGCAATTTCTACATTTGTACCACAAAAAAATGTTTCCATTGAATTAGAGTAGTAATGAATTATTGTACATAACAAAAAAAGAGCGAGTTTTTCGCTCTTTTTTTATTTGTCATAAACAATAAATAGTGAAATTTAAGCAATTCTAAATACAGTTAGACGAATGTTAGTGTTTCCTGTTGCAGGGATCGTAATCTCGTTAAGAGTAGATTGGACAGAAATGTTTGCGTTATCTGTTAACGTTTCGATTGTAGTGAATGAAAGTGAGTCGCCTATTAGATTTGAAGAGAAGTTGTCAGTTGCGACTGCTCCATTAATTGAAATGCCTACTCCAAGAGGAGCGCATCCTGGCGCAGTTGTAGAAATAGATACGCTAATGACATAAATACCACCGTTGATAACTGTAACTGTATCTGTGCCATTAAAGATAATATTATTTACGTTAATTGCAGTACTGAAAATAAAGTTATTAAATTGTAGTACTGTTTGTTGAATGTTGTTTGTTACAACAATTGTTGCTACAGGGAAGCTAGGTCCAGTAGGCCCAGTAGGTCCGGTAACTCCTATACCAGTAGCGCCGGTAGCACCCGTGTTACCTTGAACGCCTTGAGGTCCAGTGGCACCAGTAGCACCCGTGTTACCTTGAATACCTTGAGGTCCAGTGGCACCAGTAGCACCTGCTGGTCCTTGAACACCTTGAGGTCCAGTAGCACCTGTGTTACCTTGAGGCCCCTGAGGTCCAGTAGGTCCGGTAACTCCTATACCAGTGGCACCAGTGGCACCCGTGTTACCTTGAACGCCTTGAGGTCCGGTAGCGCCAGTAGCACCCGTGTTACCTTGAACGCCTTGAGGTCCAGTGGCACCAGTAGCACCCGTGTTACCTTGAACACCTTGAGGTCCAGTGGCACCGGTAGCACCTGTGTTACCTTGAACGCCTTGAGGTCCAGTGGCACCAGTAGCACCTGTGTTACCTTGAACGCCTTGAGGTCCAGTGGCACCAGTAGCACCTGCTGGTCCTTGAACACCTTGAGGTCCAGTGGCACCAGTAGCACCTGCTGGTCCTTGAACACCTTGAGGTCCAGTGGCACCAGTAGCACCCGTGTTACCTTGAACACCTTGAGGTCCAGTGGCACCAGTAGCACCCGTGTTACCTTGAACACCTTGAGGTCCAGTAGCACCTGTGTTACCTTGAGGCCCCTGAGGTCCAGTAGGTCCAGTAGGCCCGCCAGAAGGTCCGGTAGGTCCGGTAACTCCTATACCAGTGGCACCAGTAGCACCCGTGTTACCTTGAACGCCTTGAGGTCCGGTAGCGCCAGTAGCACCCGTGTTACCTTGAACGCCTTGAGGTCCGGTAGCGCCAGTAGCACCCGTGTTACCTTGAACGCCTTGAGGTCCGGTAGCGCCAGTAGCACCCGTGTTACCTTGAACGCCTTGAGGTCCGGTAGCGCCAGTAGCACCCGTGTTACCTTGAACGCCTTGAGGTCCGGTAGCGCCAGTAGCACCCGTGTTACCTTGAACGCCTTGAGGTCCGGTAGCGCCAGTAGCACCCGTGTTACCTTGAACGCCTTGAGGTCCGGTAGCGCCAGTAGCACCCGTGTTACCTTGAACGCCTTGAGGTCCGGTAGCGCCAGTAGCACCCGTGTTACCTTGAACGCCTTGAGGTCCGGTAGCGCCAGTAGCACCCGTGTTACCTTGAACGCCTTGAGGTCCAGTGGCACCAGTAGCACCTGCTGGTCCTTGAACACCTTGAGGTCCAGTGGCACCGGTAGCACCTGTGTTACCTTGAACACCTTGAGGTCCAGTGGCACCAGTAGCACCCGTGTTACCTTGAACACCTTGAGGTCCAGTGGCACCGGTAGCACCTGTGTTACCTTGAACACCTTGAGGTCCAGTGGCACCAGTAGCACCCGTGTTACCTTGAACACCTTGAGGTCCAGTGGCACCAGTAGCACCCGTGTTACCTTGAACACCTTGAGGTCCAGTGGCACCAGTAGCACCTGTGTTACCTTGAACACCTTGAGGTCCAGTGGCACCGGTAGCACCCGTGTTACCTTGAACACCTTGAGGTCCAGTGGCACCAGTAGCACCCGTGTTACCTTGAACACCTTGAGGTCCAGTGGCACCAGTAGCACCCGTGTTACCTTGAACACCTTGAGGTCCAGTGGCACCAGTAGCACCTGTGTTACCTTGAACACCTTGAGGTCCAGTGGCACCGGTAGCACCCGTGTTACCTTGAACACCTTGAGGTCCAGTGGCACCAGTAGCACCCGTGTTACCTTGAACACCTTGAGGTCCAGTGGCACCAGTAGCACCCGTGTTACCTTGAACACCTTGAGGTCCAGTGGCACCAGTAGCACCCGTGTTACCTTGAACACCTTGAGGTCCAGTGGCACCAGTAGCACCCGTGTTACCTTGAACGCCTTGAGGTCCAGTGGCACCAGTAGCACCTGCTGGTCCTTGAACACCTTGAGGTCCAGTGGCACCAGTAGCACCTGTGTTACCCTGAGGTCCGGTAGCGCCCGTGTTACCTCGAGGCCCAGTGGCACCGGTAGCGCCCGTGTTACCTTGAACACCTTGAGGTCCGGTAGCGCCCGTGTTACCTCGAGGCCCAGTGGCACCGGTAGCGCCTGTGTTACCTTGAGGTCCGGTAGCGCCAGTAGCGCCCGTGTTACCTCGAGGCCCAGTGGCACCGGTAGCGCCTGTGTTACCTCGAGGCCCAGTGGCACCGGTAGCGCCTGTGTTACCTTGAGGTCCGGTAGCGCCAGTAGCGCCCGTGTTACCTCGAGGCCCAGTGGCACCGGTAGCGCCTGTGTTACCTCGAGGCCCAGTGGCACCGGTAGCGCCTGTGTTACCTTGAGGTCCGGTAGCGCCAGTAGCGCCCGTGTTACCTCGAGGCCCAGTGGCACCGGTAGCGCCTGTGTTACCTTGAGGTCCGGTAGCGCCAGTAGCGCCCGTGTTACCTCGAGGTCCAGTAGGCCCGGTAGGCCCTCTGCCGAACGAAGCTGAATTAACTAGAGTAGTTTGTAACTCTGCAATTAATTTAAGGAGTTCTTGGAGTGTACAATGATCGATTCGGAATAACTTTGTGATGTAAAGTAAATAATTAATTAAAATTTGGAGTTCAACAAATACAGCACTTGCTATGAAGGTTGGGTTTCTTAATATAGTTATTAAGTTTTTTATAATAGCTAATCCTTGCGCTTTTAGGGAGGAAGTAGCGTCTAGTGAACAAATAAATTTACTTAGTAGGTTCAATGTATCAATTAGATCTTCAATATTTTGGGGAGATGGATTTGCAAAAAGTTTTGGGATTATTTTTGTTAAATCGATAATGATTGCGCGAAATGTTCTAAGTTGTGCCTTAGTAATTGGGATTGATGGGGTATTTGGGATTCGTCCAGCGCTACTTGGAAAGCATGGTTTGGAGAATTTGTTTTGACTGTCGTCATAACGAGACATTAAATCTCTCCTTTCTAATGAGAATGTGAATGAAACTCATCATAGTAGATGCAAAAATTGGTTAAATGGTCATAGTAAAATCGTTTGTTTGAAGAAAAAATAGAAAAAACGCCTTATCATAAGGCGTTTTTTCTATTTTCTGCGTATTGATAATATCGTTTTAGTGAAATTTTTGATTTGAACCCAGCTAGTTTTATAATTTCTGACTCCGGAGTTTCTTTTTTTATTAAGTTTAAAATATAGGTGTTACGAAAATGTTGTCCTGAGATTCCTTTGCGTAAATTAGCTCTAGATACTTCAAGGCGAATCATTTTTTGGATAGCGATTTCTGTTAATCCTTTTGGTGCATCATTTTCGTATACCCATCTGTATGTTCCGCGATTAAAATCGAATGCGATAAATAATGGATCATTACTATGGTATTTTGGACGAACGGGTTCAGGGATGCTTTTGTAATAAGTATATAGTTGTTTTTTGTCTTCGCTGGTTAATGTAATTGTTCTTTCTACTCCTGCGGTTGCTGGTATAGATAATGTGCTAGTTTCAAAGTGGACGTGATGCATAGTTAATGCTGTAAGTTCCTGTAAGGATAATCCATAGTCGATTAATAAGTTTAAAATAGCGATATTACGATCCATCAATAAGGGGCGCACAGGACGTTGTTTTTCTGAAAGTCCTTCCAATGAAGTGACTATATGTTTTAACCTTTTTTCTTCATCAGATGAAATGAAATCTTCATTGCGAAGCGTGCGGTCTGGTTGGATAGAAATTTCCATATTCTTTAATGGATTAGGGATGTTTAGAAAGTGATGCATTCTATTTAATACAATAAATACACGGTGCATCGTTTTCTCTGAGTAATGTCGATTCTTTTTTAAGTCGAAAAAATAATCTTCATAGTCTTTTGTACAAAGTGTAGCCCATATATTACTGGAAGGGAGCTTTTTGTTTTTTTCTAACCAATGTCCGAAATCTTTAATGTCATAAACATAACGTTTAATGGTTGAAGGTTTTCGGCCTTTATTCAATAAAAAAATAGAAAAGGCTTGTATTGTATCATGGAATTCCGTTGTCTCCATAGTCCCACCACCTTCATTATTTCTTATATTATAGCAAACTTTTCTGAAAATAGTCATTTGCAAGGGAGACAGGAATAATAATATTTGGTGGGTGGATAAAGTGAAACTTTAATCAGTGGGGATTTTGTTAATCCCTCGATGATTATCAGCCTACACCAATCGGGCATTTGCAGGCAATTATCTGCCGCCTAACTTCCTAACATTTGCTGAATTTTGAGGTGGGAGTCTTACTGCTCGCAAATAGCGGGATAAAATGAGGTGATTGTATGGAACAATCGATGCGAAAGAAAAATAATAATCAAATTAACATTGTGTTAAATCATCGAAAGAAAATTTCTTTACCGGTCGCAGAAAATAAAACAGTAATTTCAAATGAAACTACTACGAAACATGAGATGCTGCAAAGAATTGAAGAAGAGATGGGGAAGCTTGTTGGGATGGATGATATAAAAAAGATAATAAAAGAAATATATGCTTGGATTTATGTGAATAAAAAAAGACAAGAAATAGGATTGAAATCTGAGAAGCAAGTACTCCATATGTTGTTTAAAGGGAATCCAGGTACAGGGAAGACAACTGTTGCTAGAATGATAGGAAAATTGTTGTTTGAGATGAATATTTTATCAAAAGGGCACTTAGTTGAAGCTGAACGTGCAGATCTTGTAGGAGAGTACATCGGACATACAGCTCAAAAAACAAGAGATTTAATAAAAAAGGCAATGGGAGGTATTTTGTTTATAGATGAGGCGTATTCATTGGCTCGAGGAGGAGAAAAAGATTTTGGGAAAGAAGCAATTGATACGCTTGTAAAACATATGGAAGATAAACAGCACGGTTTTGTATTGATTTTAGCTGGATATTCAAGAGAGATGAATCATTTTCTTTCATTAAACCCAGGACTGCAATCACGTTTTCCGTTTATAATTGAATTTGCGGATTACTCAGTAAATCAACTGTTGGAAATTGGAAAGAGGATGTATGAAGAGCGTGAATACCAGTTATCGAAAGAGGCTGAATGGAAATTTAGAGATCATTTACATGCTGTAAAGTACTCGTCGCAAATTACATCGTTTAGTAATGGACGATATGTACGGAATATTGTTGAAAAATCGATCCGTACACAGGCTATGCGGTTGCTGCAAGAGGATACGTATGATAAATATGATTTAATTGGGCTATCAAGTAGTGATTTGATGTTTGAAGAGGAGACGCACAGTACGTAAACTGTGCGTCTGTTTTTTTTGTATAAGTGCTTTTACTCTTTTTTTGCTTTTTCTTGATAAGATTTATGGAAGCGTTCCATTTTAGCGCTTTTTTCGTGTGCAGAATTAGGATCGTGTCCAATTTGACCTACTGAGCTTTTTTGAGCACCTTTATTCACATGGTTTGTCATTTGTATTCACCTCGCTTTGAGGATTAGTATAAACATTATGTAAAGAAAAACTCATTGGAAAAGAAAAACCTCTTTACGATCTGTAAAGAGGTTAGATTGCTATTTATGCATGGAACGTTCTTTTGTATCGATGCGTCTATGCGGTAAATGCCATTTGTAATGAATAGAAACCATGCGGAAGCAAACAATTAAAATGAATAAGGTATATAGAGCCCAATCGCTAACAATAATTTGAGCACCGATTAAGAAACCTGCTAAAATCGTCCAAAAGGCATATACTTCAGCTCGAAGGACGAGAGGCTTTCTTCGGGCTAAAAGATCGCGGATGATACCACCGCCAATACCAGTTAAAACAGCTGCTACGATTGTAGCGCTAATTGGTAAATTTAATTTTTGAGCATATAATGCTCCTTGTACGGCGAATGCTGATAAGCCGATAGCATCAGTGATATTTTCCCACTTTTTCCAATGTCTAATTAATTTATTAGGAAAAAGAAAAATAATCGTCATTGATAGTAGTGCGATTTGGAATAACATGTCTTGTTGCCAAAACGCGACAATCGGATAACCGATTAATAAATTACGAAGGGCACCTCCCCCAAATGCGGTTGCCATTCCTAAAATATACACCCCGAAAATATCATAATCCTCTTCCATTGCAACAATGGCTCCACTTAGTGCGAAAGCGATTGTGCCTATGATGCTAAAAATCTCCCATGCCATGAATTTTCTCCCCCGCTAACTAGATGAAATGTGCTTCCTCTGCTATTATATTAGAAGGTTTAAATTTCGAAAAGGATGAGTGAACATATTTGATGGAAGAAAAAGAAAAAGTCATATTAGTAGGCTGTCAATTGCCACAAGATGATGATGAAAAGTTTATGCATTCCATGAAAGAGCTTGCATCGCTAGCGAAGACTGCACGAGCAGAATTATTAGTGTCTACAACGCAAAAACGACTGAAGTTTCATCCGGCGACTTATATAGGTAAAGGTAAATTAGAAGAGCTTACAATGTTAACGGAAGAATTAGAACCGGATGTTATCGTATTTAATAACGAATTAACGCCGAGTCAAATTCGGAATTTATCCTCAGTATTAGATGCGAGGGTAATTGATCGAACGCAACTAATATTAGATATTTTTGCGCAACGTGCGAAGTCGAGGGAAGGTAAGCTTCAGGTAGAATTAGCTCAGTTGCAATATACAATGCCACGTCTTATGGGGCAAGGATTGTCTTTATCACGTCTTGGTGGTGGTATTGGAACGAGAGGGCCAGGTGAGACGAAACTTGAGACGGATCGTCGTCATATTCGATCACGCGTTGATGAAATAAAGAAACAACTTGCGATTGTTGTGGAACATCGAAAAAGATATCGTGAGAGAAGAAAAGATAATAAAGTATTTCAAGTTTCATTAATAGGATATACGAATGCGGGAAAATCTACACTGTTTAATAGGTTGACGGAAGCAGATACGTTTGAAGAAAACTTGTTGTTTGCAACGCTAGACCCAACGACAAGGAAGATGCCGTTACCCTCAGGTTATACAGTATTACTAACTGATACGGTTGGTTTTATACAAGATTTACCTACGTCATTAATTGCTGCTTTTCGTTCGACATTAGAAGAAGCTGGTGAAGCGGATGTTATTTTACATGTTGTTGATTCTGCAGATCCTAATTATATAGGGCATGAGAAAACAGTAAAACAATTATTGTCAGAACTTGAAATCAATCATATTCCTATTATTACGTTATATAATAAAAAAGATGAGTTACATCAAAATTTTATTCCGTTTCCGAAAAATGACTTCTTAATGACTAGTGCTTTTGAAGAAAGTGATTTATTACATATAAAAGAAGCGATAGAAACGAAAATGAAGGAAGAAATGAATCGTTATCAAGTGGAAATTCCTCCGAGTGAAGGTAAGTTGTTAACGTTATTAAAGACAGAGACACTATTAACAAAGATGGAGTTTATGGAAGATAAATTTGTGTATAATTGTGCAGGGTATATTTTTGCTCATTCATCGCTTAATGTGCAATTAAAGAGATTTTTAGTGGAAGAAGGAGAAAATAAAAATGTTTGATCGTTTGAAAAATGGAGAAAAAATTGCTCCAATCGTAAAAGAAGTAGAGAGCCAGATTACAGAAGTTCATAAACGCGCGGATGAAGTAATTGAAAGTAATCAGTTTCGTGTATTAGAAAGTTTTCGTAAACATAAAATTAGCGATTCACATTTTATTCCTACGACAGGTTACGGTTATGATGATATTGGCCGTGATACGTTAGAAAAAGTGTATGCGGATGTATTTGGAGCGGAAGCTGGTCTTGTTCGCCCGCAAATTATTTCGGGAACACACGCGATTTCTACAGCGTTATTCGGTATTTTACGTCCAGGAGATGAGTTGTTGTACATCACTGGTAAGCCATATGATACGTTAGAAGAAATTGTTGGCGTACGCGGAAAAGGTGTAGGCTCATTTAAAGAATATAATATTGGTTATAATGCAGTTCCGCTTACTGAAGAGGGGCTTGTTGATTTTGGAGCTGTTGCGGCTGCAATTCATAGTAATACGAAGATGATTGGTATTCAGCGTTCAAAAGGTTATGCTACTCGTCCGTCGTTTACTATTTCTCAAATTAAAGAGATGATAGCGTTTGTTAAAGAAATTAAACCTGATGTTGTTGTGTTTGTAGATAACTGTTATGGGGAGTTTATTGAAGAGCAAGAGCCGTGTCATGTTGGTGCAGATTTAATGGCAGGTTCGCTTATTAAGAACCCTGGCGGTGGAATTGTGAAAACTGGTGGTTACATTGTTGGTAAAGAGCAGTATGTTGAAGCTTGTGCATATCGTTTAACATCTCCAGGAATCGGTGCGGAAGCAGGGGCATCTTTATATAGTTTGCAAGAAATGTATCAAGGTTTCTTCTTAGCGCCACATGTAGCGGGACAAGCGCTAAAAGGTGCGATTTTTACAGCTGCATTTTTAGAGAAGTTAGGAATGAATACATCACCGGCATGGAATGTACCAAGAACCGATTTAATTCAGTCTGTTCAATTTGATGATAAAGATCGTATGATTGCATTCTGCCAAGCGATTCAATATGCATCTCCGATTAATTCTCACTTCACTCCATATGCGAACTACATGCCAGGGTATGAAGATGATGTAATTATGGCTGCGGGAACGTTTATTCAAGGTGCAAGTATTGAATTGTCAGCTGATGGTCCGATTCGTCCGCCTTATGTTGCTTACGTGCAAGGTGGGTTAACTTATTCACATGTAAAGATTGCGATTTGTTCTGCAATTGATGCATTAATTGAAAAGGAATTATTAACAATTTCTTAACGGGAAGCTGTCGATTTCGACAGCTTTTTTCTAATGAAAGTAATGATTTATTTCATTAGAAAAAAGAATGAAAAAATTTATAAAAAAATCATGTAAGAAAAGCTAACATCTATTGACACTAAACATAACATGGTATAAAATGAGAAGCAGTTAAGGCGAAGGAGGAACTGAAACAATGAAAGAAGATAGACGTTCTGCCCCGCTGTTTCCTATTGGTATTGTTATGGATTTAACACAATTATCTGCACGTCAAATTCGCTACTATGAAGAGCATAATCTTATTTCTCCAACCCGTACAAAGGGGAATCGTAGATTATTTTCATTTAACGATGTAGATAAGTTGTTAGAGATTAAAGATTTATTAGATCAAGGCTTGAATATGGCTGGTATTAAACAAGTGTTACTAATGAAAGAAAATCAAACAGAAGCAGTGAAAGTAAAAGAAGAAACGAAAGAAATTTCAAAAACTGAGCTTCGCAAAATACTTCGAGACGAACTACAACATACAGGTAGATTTAATCGAACTTCATTGCGACAAGGTGACATTTCAAGGTTTTTTCACTAAAGATAACTGATTCTGAAGGTGTTTAGAGGGACTAAGGAGGAATTTATAATGGCTAGGTACACAAGAGAAGATATTTTCCGTTTGGCGAAAGAAGAGAATGTAAAGTATATCCGCTTACAATTTACGGACCTTTTAGGAGTAATTAAAAACGTAGAAATTCCAGTGAGCCAATTAACAAAAGCTCTTGATAACAAAATGATGTTTGATGGATCTTCTATTGAAGGTTTCGTACGTATTGAAGAATCGGATATGTATTTATATCCGGATTTGGATACTTGGGTAATTTTCCCTTGGACAGCTGAAAAAGGGAAAGTAGCTCGATTAATCTGTGATATTTACAATGCAGATGGCACTCCATTTGATGGTGATCCACGTAACAACTTAAAGCGTGTATTAAAAGAAATGGAAGCATTAGGATTCTCAGATTTCAATCTTGGACCAGAGCCAGAATTCTTCCTATTTAAGGTAGATGAAAAAGGAAATCCAACATTAGAATTAAACGATAACGGTGGATACTTCGACCTTGCGCCGATGGATCTAGGGGAAAACTGTCGTCGTGATATCGTTCTTGAACTTGAAGAAATGGGCTTTGAAATTGAAGCGTCTCACCATGAGGTTGCTCCAGGGCAACACGAAATTGATTTTAAATATGCAAATGCAATTCGCTCATGTGATGACATTCAAACATTCAAACTTGTTGTAAAAACAATTGCTCGTAAACATGGTTTACACGCAACATTTATGCCAAAACCATTATACGGTGTGAACGGTTCAGGTATGCACTGTAACTTATCACTATTCAAAAATGGTGAGAATGTATTCTTCGATCAAAACGGTGAATTACAATTAAGTGATGATGCTCGTCACTTCATCGCAGGTATTTTAAAACATGCACCAGCATTTACAGCGGTAGCAAACCCGACTGTAAACTCTTACAAGCGTTTAGTACCTGGATATGAAGCTCCTTGTTACGTAGCATGGTCTGCACAAAACCGTAGCCCATTAGTACGTATCCCTGCATCTCGTGGTATTAGTACACGCGTAGAAGTACGTAGTGTTGACCCAGCTGCAAACCCATATTTAGTAATGGCTACATTATTAGCAGCAGGTCTTGATGGAATTAAAAACAAATTAACTCCACCAGCTGCAGTAGACCGTAACATCTATGTAATGACAAAAGAAGAGCGCGAAGAAGCAGGTATCGTTGACTTACCAGCAACATTAGCGCAAGCATTAGTTACATTACAATCTAATGAAGTAGTATGCGGTGCACTAGGAGAGCATTTACTTGAGCACTTCATCGAAGCGAAAGAGATTGAGTGGGATATTTTCCGCACGCAAGTACACCAATGGGAACGCGATCAATATATGTCTCTATACTAAGAGGCTTAAACCCTTGACACACAACGTGTTGAGGGTTTTTTTATTTTGTGGGTAAAACACTTTTATTTGAAAGGAGAGTAATTCACCCACAAAACACCCACAAAAAAATCAAACTTACCCCAATACGTTATTCATATAAGCTTCAAACCCTGAAATAGAATCCTTATTAATTTTGTCGCTAATATGAGAGTAAACGTTAGCAGTGATTTCTATACTCTTATGTCCTAGTCGATCTTGAATGTATTTCATACTTGCACCAGACTCTAATAAAAGAACCGCGTGGGTGTGTCGTAATGAGTGTATTTCTAGTCTAGGTAAATTTGCTTTCTTAAGTATGCGTGAGAATGCATTGAACAATGTTGACTTCGGCAAGAAATTTCCATCTACTCTTGAAAAAACTAAATCTAATTCATGTTCATATGCATCTTGTAAAACAAGCTTATTAGCATTTTGCCATTTTTTATGTGCCAGCAATTCATCGACTAATGTTTTAGGAATCATGATAGTACGTTTAGAAGTAAATGTTTTTGTATCTCCAAATAATTCTTCTTTTGTTTTAGCTGTAAAATCCAATGTTTTAGAAATAGTAATAGTATGTTCTTTTAAATTTATGTCTTTCCATTGTAAAGTAGCAGCTTCACCTTTACGCATACCAGTATTCAGAAGTGCTTTGAAAAAGATGTAATAAATATAGTTGTATTGATAAGAAGTTTTTAAGAAAAGGGGAATGTCTTCACTTCGCATGTATTTTAGCCATTCTCTTTCTTTATTGTTCTTATTTGAAATAACTACTTCTTCACAAGGAGTGTTTTCGATTTTTTTTAAGCTAACAGCCGTTTTCATAGCATTGTTCATTGTAGCGTGGATAATTTGAACAGTTCGCTTACTGTATTCCTGATCAGTTAGCAAAGGAAGAACATACTATATTACTGTAAATGAAACCTACGTATATGTGAAGTAATAGGAAAAGCCGGTTCCTATTAAAGGAATCGGCTTATATATTTGTTCATTTCATTATGCTTCATATGCCATGCTGTCAGGAAAGTCTTCGTTTCTTTTTAGACATCGAACAATCCTAGTACATGCACAATTAAAATAATGTTCTCTCATTGTTTCTGAATCTACTAGAGCTTGCTCTAAGTCATAAAACATTCGTTCTTTTTTATTATAATACATTTTTCCTATTTTATCGGGTGATTCAGAAGGATAGTATTGATAAACAACAATCTCTTCATCTTCAAATTCTTTAGTCATTAATAAACATATTGCCATAAATAAAGCCCCTTTTATTTATACTGAATTTTATGTTTGGAGTTGTCTGAGAAAAATGATCTCCTGATTTCTAGTTTGAAATTATTGAGGATGACTAGTCTTCTTTTAAAAATTCAATATTAATTCTATCAACTTCAATTTCAACGAACGTATTAAAGTATTCGCTATGTTCTGGAAAACTTTCATCTTCGTCTTTAATAATGATCCCTGCATCAATAAATTCACGATTTAATATCCCGCTAATACGATATTTAAAAGAATCATCAATTCTTTTTAAACTTTTAACTCCAGCTATGCCCTCATTTATTTCAAAATCATCAAAAATCGTAATATTGAGAATAACAGGATAACTTTTCCCTTCTTCAATTATATACGGACAAACAGTGGAGAATCCTGTAAATACTACACCGTTAATATTTATTGTAACTTCCTCTTCGATTAGTTTATTGTTTTTTTCTACATATGCCATATATTTCATGTTTTTTTCTCCTATTATTAAGCGTGTTGTTACTAAGGTTAATAATCTATGTTTCAATTATACCCCTTTTAGGTAGGGGATAGATGTTACTGTAAATGAAGTCTATGTATACGTCTATTAACCTAGTAGTAGTATGAAAAAGAAATCGGCTCTTTATTTGAGCCGTTTTTTTATATCCTTGTTTGTTGTGTTATACTCCGTATGTCATTTCTTCCAAAAATTCTCCACCACTCTTGATACATTGCATTATTCTGCTACATGCACAATAAAAGTAATGTTCACTTGTTGCAGTTGATTTTACCGGAACTGGATCTATTTCATGAAACATTCGATCTTTTTTATGAAAATACATTTTTCCAACTTTATCTGGATATTCTGAGGGATAAAATTGATATACAACTATTTCCTTGTCTTCAAATTCTTTATTCATTGTAATATGAATTGCCATAATTTATCTCCTTTATTGTTTTATTCTCTATCAATTTCAGGTATTTCCCAAGGGCGACCTGATTTTACAGTTGCTGCATGTGCTGTTTTGTAATCTGTTTTGAAAATCCCTTCAAATCGAGATTCAAAAATTTCATGGTGTAATAAATCTATATCACTTGGAAGGTGCTTACCTGATTCTAATCGTTTCTACGCTAATGACATTGGATAATCGGGATCAAAGTAACCTTTACTACCATCTTTTAGTACATGTTCTTTAAAAAACACATAATCTTTTGCTCTTTGAATACGGTGCTCATTAAAACCTGTATTCTCTGCTATCGCTCTTACATCAGAGGTACTTTTCTTCTTGTAAATAAAGAGTTCATCAGGAGAAACCTTACCATATCTTCCTACTGATTGAATGGTTATCTTTGAAGTGTGTGTTGCTTTTTTACCTGTATTTACAGCTTTAGTCTTAGCACCTTTAGCAAAAGTGAAATAAAAAAAGTGCCGACTCTTAATCGGGTCGGCTACATAATAAAGGTAATATAATTAATAGTACCTTTGCATTTTTAGACATATATATTGTCCTCCTATTTATTTGGAATTTCCCTAACTTCTTTGATCCATTCGGATGGATATCCAAATGGTAATAGTATTTGGTCTTCATCACCTTTAAATATCGTTCCAGACCTAGTGGTTTGTTTTTCAGCTCGTCCTATCTGTAATATTGTACCTGATTAACATATGGAACCATAACAAAAATTATATAAATAAGATATGTGAATTTTTCGTCCTTAAGAGAAGTTTTGAGTAGGAATATTTTTGATGAATTAAGGTGTAAATTTCCTAATTTATATCTTGCTAGGAATTAAGTGTTAAGATACGGTAATAAATGAAAGAAATAAATAGTAAGGAAGATAATGATTAAATTACAATAATTCGCATAAGGAAGCGATCAAAAATGAAGAAAAAAATATCAGTCGTTGGTGCAGTTATATTAAATAATGATAATCACGTACTTTGTGCATTACGTTCCCCAAAGATGTCACTTCCAAATTATTGGGAGTTTCCAGGTGGTAAGATAAATAAAGGGGAACATCCGCGAGATGCTTTAGTACGTGAGATTAAAGAAGAATTGGATTGTTTTATTACTGTAGAGGAACAATTAAAAGCAGTTGAACATGAATACGAGAATATAATTGTTCACTTAGTTACTTATAAAGCGCGTATAAAGTCAGGAATACCTAAGGCCCTTGAACATTCAGAATTGAGATGGATTAGTATTGGTCGTTTAAAGAAATTGAAATGGGCACCAGCTGACATTCCGACAGTAGAGGTATTGTAGTTATAAATATAAGATACAGCAAAATAGATGCATCGTATTTTTAAAATGTAATAGGCGGGGAAACTTGAAAACTAAAAGGGGGTTTTAATAATGGATAAAAAAACAATTGAAAATGGACGTTTTAAAGCTACATATCATAATGAAAAGACGGCTTATTTGGACGGTATAAAAATCTTTCGCCACAGAGACGGAATTGCATTCGAATTTAATGGACAATTAACTTCGATCAATGATAGGGGCAAAAATTCCGTTCGGGGTGCGAATGACCTTTACAATAAATTAAATGCTATACTTCTTGAACTTGGAGTTGAGGAAGGGGAATATGAAAAGAAGAAAAAGGTCGTGACCGACAAGGAAGAAATAAATGAATGACCGTTTGTTTTTGTGGGTGAATCAAAATAATTTATAATTCACCCACGAACCCACCCACAATTCACCCACAAAAAATAAAAAAAGTGATGAATCGCTATGAAACATCACTTTTATAAAATCTTGATAAGTCAACGTTTTTGGCAAGCTTGAAAACTTGATGAATTCAGAGGATATATTCTGCACGCAAGTACACCAATGGGAACGCGATCAATATATGTCTCTATACTAAGAGGCTTAAACCCTTGATACAACTGGTATCAAGGTTTTTTTATTTCTCTTTTGTTATAACGTCATGTGGTTGCAAAATGAAAAACAGCCACAAGAAAATTTATTCTAAAACATTGTTCATGTACTTTTCAAATCCGGAAATATAACGTGTTGAGGTTTTTGAATTTATCGGGCATTTTCCTAGTAGGAATATAAAGGTGCTAACAAATTCACAAACGGATTTACTAATACCTATGAGAAATGAGCATCATTTGAAAAACCAATGCATTTAATATATACGATCTATTTCGATGGGGAAAAATACTTTGCTGAAATACGATTCAATACAAAGAAAAACAGCCCTGATACTACGGTATCAGGGCGTTTTCGTCATTTATCTACAGTAAATTATGAAGGATATTGTCGTAATTTTTGAGTTGAAATTAAGAAGTGATTAAACAAAAATAAATTATATTGACTCGTTCTATATAAAGAACTAAAATGACAGTAATTAGTAATGTTTATATATTAAAAATAAAAAACATGTGTTTTATTTATGGTTTTTATGGGAGTTTTAACTGAAATCTCATTGGTATTAAATGAGGGGGAGAAGTAATGAATAAGGAAATAAATTTAAAAAATCTATTTAATGTAATATGGAAAAGGGTGTGGATACTATTATTATTTACGACTCTTACAACGGTAGGAGGAGCCCTGTATAGTATGTATATGAAAACACCTTTGTATGCCTCCTCAGCAAGGGTTATTGTTCAAGCAAATGCTGAAACGATGAATACATTAAAAGCGATGGTAAATGAGCCTGTAATATTAGAAAAAGTGGCTGCTGAATTGAATATTAATAGATCTGCAGGTGCATTAAGTGGACAAATAAGTACAGAAAGTGTACAAGGGTCTCAGATTATGAGAATAAATGTAGTGGATATAGATCCTGTTCTTGCTCATAAAATTGCAAATACTACAGCCACTGTTTATAAGAAAGAAGTAGCGAATATACTGAATTTCAATAATGTGAGTATATTACCAGAAGACTCATTTCAAAAAAATTATATGCCTATAAATGTGAATCACTCTAAGACGATCTTAATTGCATTTTCTATAGGTATGGTATTCAGTATTGGCTTCATTTTTTTATTGGATTCACTTGATGAGAGAATTCAATCGGAACGGCGAATAGAGCAATTGTTAGATGTCCCTGTTTTGGGCGGAATATCTAAAATGAATAGAAAAAATGTGAAAGACAAATTCATTGAAAAAAATAAAGCATTATTGGGGGAGGGAACAGAGTGGCTTACAAAAATAGACGAAAAACAAATAAAGTTAAAGGAGAAAGTATAGTTGCTTATACCGCTCCAAGATCGAAAATTTCGGAGCAGTATCGTTCGCTTCGAACAAACCTTCAATTGTCTTCGTCTATTCATAAAAGTAGAACTATAGTTATTACTTCTCCAAGATATGGTGAAGGAAAATCAACGATTACAGTTAATTTAGCAGTCTCGATAGCACAAAAGGGTGAAAAGATATTGGTAATAGATGCAAATTTACGAACGCCAACGATTCATGAAATGTTTGGAATAGAAAATGCAATTGGATTAACTGATATATTGAACGGAAAAACAACTTTAGAAGGTGCTGTGAAAAAAACAGAGGTGGAAAATCTTGATGTATTAACTAGCGGGCCGATACCATTCAATCCATCTGAAGTACTTAGTTCAGATGGATTGGATATGTTAATTCAAAAGGCGATGGGACGGTACGACATCGTATTATTTGATTCTTCTCCTGTATTAGAAGTGACAGATACGAGTGTATTAGCTGATAAGTGTGAAGGAGTATTATTGGTGATTCGCTATAATCGTACTGTGAATGAAGATGCGCTTGAAACGAAAAGAGCGTTAAGTTTTACGAAAAGTAGAATATTGGGTGCAATTTTGAATGGGAAAGTATGAATAAAATAAATAAGTTTTAAAAAAAAATAAGATTCATATATATAGGTGTTCTTTATAAAGGATGAAGATTGGGTGATGTCTCCTTACCACTATCAATGGAGGCACTCGATTATGCTGTGGGTTGTGAAAACAGCCTTAGATGCGAGTCATCAAGAGTGTAATGTGAGGGAGGGTTAGATGCCCATTGTTTTATTAAAGTTTCTAACTATATGCTTTTAATAAAGAGAATATAGTTAGAAACTTTAAATTTGAAAGAGTTATGTATGGAATTGATTAAAGGAGGAAGTTATATGACGTATCGACGGAGGATATCGTTATTGCTTTTAATGGATTCACTGATTGTATTAAGTGCTATTTTTTTTAGTTATTTTTTTGTAAATGCTAGCTTCAGTGTTATCACCTTATCATCAGTTATTAGCTCTATCACTTTATTAGTTAGTCATCATTTGTTTGCTTTTATTTATAAGTTGTATAAAAAAGCTTTGGAATATGCAAGTATAGGAGAATTGCTAATTATATGCAAGGTTGTTACATTTTCTATACTTACTACAGCGGCTGTGCAGCAACTAGTCATGGGGAAAATGTATTTTCGATTGTTAGTTGTAACTTGGATGATTCACATTTTATTAATTGGTGGTTCTCGCTTTATTTGGAGAATGTACAGAGATATTTATTATGTGAAAAAGGGAGATAAAAAAAGAACATTAATTGTTGGGGCAGGATCTGCTGGGACAATGGTTGCAAGACAATTGTTGAAAAATAATGCTACTGAATTAATGCCAGTCGCGTTTATTGATGATAATGTCAAAAAACATAATCTTGATATTTGGGGAATTCCAGTAATTGGTGGTATGAATCAAATCGAGTACGTCGCTAAAAAACTGAATATTGAAATAATAATTTTAGCAATTCCTTCTTTAAACAAGCGAAATCGAAATGCTATTTTAAAAGAATGTTTAAAAACTCAAGTAAAAACACAAATTCTTCCAATGTTAGAAGACTTAGTAACAGGTAAAGTGTCAGTGAATGAATTCAGGGATGTTCAAGTAGAAGATTTATTAGGACGAGACCCTGTAGAGTTAGATGTGAATATCATTTCAGATTATATAACGGATAAAGTCATTTTAGTTACTGGTGCAGGTGGATCCATTGGTTCGGAAATTTGTAGACAAGTTGCGAAATTTAAGCCGAAAAAATTGATTTTATTAGGGCATGGAGAAAACAGTATATATTCAATAGAAATGGAGTTACATGAAAAATACAATGATAAAAAAGTCATGTTTATTCCAGAAATTGCAGATATTCAAGATGAAAAGAAGATGCATGTAATAATGAATAAACATCTTCCTGATGTTGTATATCATGCTGCTGCACATAAACATGTACCATTAATGGAAAACAATCCTGAAGAGGCTGTTAAAAATAATTTGATTGGGACTATGAATGTAGCAGAGGCGGCGAGAACACATGGAGTAGGAACGTTTGTTATGATTTCGTCTGATAAAGCAGTGAACCCAACGAGTGTTATGGGAGCGACAAAGAAATTAGCTGAGATGGTAATACAACATAAAGATAAAATGAGTCATACAAAGTTTGTTACTGTACGATTTGGAAATGTGTTAGGGAGTAGAGGGAGTGTAATCCCTTTATTTAAGAAGCAAATCCAAAAGGGTGGACCAGTTACAGTTACGCATCCAGATATGATTCGTTATTTTATGACTATTCCGGAGGCATCTAGACTTGTAGTACAAGCTGGTGCGTTAGCCAAAGGTGGAGAAATTTTTGTGCTAGATATGGGAGAACCAGTAAAAATAGTTGATCTTGCTAAAAACCTCATTCGATTATCAGGGAACTCCGTGGATGAAATAGGAATAGAATTTACTGGTATACGTCCTGGAGAGAAACTTTTTGAAGAATTACTAAAAGAAGATGAAATGAATGAGAAGCAAGTCCACCCGAGAATTTATGTAGGGAAAGAAATGAATGTTCGTATAGAAGAAATAGAAAAGATAATTTCTGAATATACAGATTTAAATGAATTTGAACTAAGAAAGCGATTGTTAAATTTAGTGAATCAGCGTAAAACTTTAAAGCTACTAATACCAGTATCAGGTTAACGGCAAAAATTTATAATAAGACGGGTGCGTGGGATGGTGTCTAAAAAAGTTCTGTTTTGTGCAACTGTGGATTATCATTTTAAAGCTTTTCATTTACCGTATTTGAAATGGTTTGCAGACCAAGGATGGGAAGTACATGTTGCAGCGAATGGGAATATACATCTTCCGTACGTTACTCAAAAATATAATATTCCTATTCAAAGATCACCTCTTAGCATACAAAACCTTCACGCATATAAAAAACTAAAATCAATTATTCATCAAAATAAATATAAAATCATTCATTGTCATACGCCTATGGGAGGGGCGATTGCTCGTCTAGCTGCTCGGAAGGAACGGAGGGAAGGAACGAAGGTCATATATACGGCGCATGGATTCCACTTTTGTAAAGGAGCATCATTCATAAATTGGCTTCTATATTATCCAATTGAAAGAAGTTTAGCGATCAATACAGATTGTCTTATAACAATTAACCAAGAAGATTACAATTTAGCAGTTAAACATCGCTTTCAAGCGAAAGATATTAAATTCGTTCACGGTGTAGGGGTAGATATAGAAAGATTTACCCCAGTAACTGAAACGGAAAAACAAGCATTAAAGCTAAAATTTAACTATAATCCACAAGATTTTTTAATGTTTTATGCTGCTGAATTTAATAAGAATAAAAACCAAAGTTTTTTAATTCGTGTATTAGCACAATTGAAAAATGAAATTCCGTATGCGAAGCTTTTACTTGCTGGTGAAGGGCCGTTAATGAAAGAATGCAAAAAACTAGCTACTCAACTTGGGGTGAGTAATAAGGTGCACTTTCTTGGTTATAGAAATGATATAGCCTCTTTACTACAAATATGTGATCTTGCAGTTGCATCGAGTTACCGAGAAGGTTTACCCGTTAATATTATGGAAGCGATGGCTTGTGGACTTCCGGTTGTAGCTACTGATAACCGTGGGCATAGGGAGTTAATTATTAATAATAAAAATGGTTGGATTATAGATCACGATGATATACAGGCGATGTCTGAAAGAATAGAGACTATTTCTAAAAATACTAAATTACAAGCAAAGTTTGGACAGTATGGACGTACTAGTATTACGAATGAATATTCAGTTAATGAAGTGTTGAAAGAGAAAAAAGAAATTTATACAAGTTATATGGATGAAATGGAGGATTTAAATTGGGTACTCCATTAAGAGTATTACATGTAGTCGTAAATATGAATAGGGGCGGAGCCGAAACTTTAATTATGAATTTGTATCGTAATATAGACCGCTCAAAAGTACAATTTGATTTTTTAACTTGTAAAGAGGGGGTATTTGATGAAGAGGTAGTAACATTAGGCGGAAAAGTTCATCGAATTCCATACGTTACAGATGTTGGTCATAGAGGCTATATAAAAGCGCTAGATACTTTCTTTAACGCTCATCCACAATATAAAATCGTTCATTCACATATGGATAAAATGAGCGGTTTTGTACTTCGTTCAGCTAAAAAAGCGAAGGTGCCAGTTAGGATTGCGCATAGTCATAGTACAAGCAGTGAGGGTGGGGCTATAGCCAAATTATATAAATGGTATGCAGGAGCATTTATTATGTCGTGTGCTACACATTTTTTAGCGTGTTCAGTATCTGCAGCGCAATGGTTGTTTGCCGATAGAGAAAGTACAACAAAAATACTGAAAAATGGAATTGAATGTGATGAATTTACATTTAATCCAGACGTTAGAGAGCGCGTAAGAAAAGAACTGAAACTTCATGGGGATGTTTTTGTTATTGGACATGTGGGAAGATTCGCACATCCAAAAAATCATACTTTTTTAATTGATATTTTTGCTCAATTAATAGAATATAGGCCGAACTCTATTCTTCTATTAGTTGGAGATGGGCCGCTTCGATTAGAAATGGAGAAAAAAGTAGAGAAACTGAACTTAACAGAAAAAGTTAAATTTTTAGGAATACGCAGTGATATTAATCGCTTATTACAAGCATTTGATACATTTGTATTTCCGTCTATTTATGAAGGATTACCAGTCACTCTCATTGAAGCACAAGGGGCGGGTTTGCCATGTATTATATCAGATACTATTACACAAGATGTGGATTTAGGGTTGAATTTAGTTGAACAGTGTTCTTTGTTAGATGTAAGAAAATGGGTAGAGGAATTGCGAAGTATAGCGAATAAGCAAGTATCGCGAAGTGTGGAACAAAATGTATTAGCTGAAAAAGGATACGATATAAAAAATATTACAGGGTTTACACAAAAATTTTATGTAGCAGTATCGAGGTGAGCATATTGAAAAAGCTAACAATTTTTACCCCTACATATAATAGAGCATATTGTCTTGAGGGGTGTTATGAAAGTTTGAAGCAGCAAACATGTAAAGATTTTATATGGTTAATTATAGATGATGGGTCTGATGATTATACAAAGGAGTTAGTGCAATCTTGGATTTCTGAAGATTGCATAAGCATACGGTATTACTGGCAAGAGAATCAAGGGATGCATGGTGCTCATAATGCAGCTTACGAGATGATTGATACAGAACTTAATGTATGCATTGATTCAGATGACTCAATGCCTAGTGACGCCGTAGAGAAAATTATTTCATTTTGGGATGAAAATGGAAATGACCAAGTAAGTGGAATTATTGCTCTTGATTTATATAAAGATGGGACAGTAATTGGTTCAAAGCTACCAGTCAATCTTGACCGTTCTACACTTTTTAATCTTTACAATAAACATGGTGTAACTGGAGATAAGAAATTAGTATATCGCACAGAACTAACTAGGAAGTATCCTTATCCGGTTTTTAAAAATGAAAAGTATGTAGGTTTGGCATATAAATACTATATGTTGGATCAGAAACATGAGATGTTACTCATGAACGAAGCACTTTGTTATGTTGAATATATGCCTGATGGTTCTTCGATGAATATGCTAAGTCAGTATTGTAAAAATCCAAAAGGTTTTGCTTTTTATCGTAAGGAACTGATGAAGCTACCATTTGCAAATAGATTATTTAAATATAGACAAGCTGTACATTATGTATCAAGTAGCATTATTGCGAAGAATAAAAAATTTATAAAAGAGTCACCATGCAAAGTGCTTACCCTTTGTGCAGTTCCATTTGGAATTATTCTATATAGTTACATTACATTAAAAACAAGAATGAAAGTAAATATATAGGAATTTACTTAGGATTGATAAGAGGGAAGAATAATGACTATACTTTGGATGAATTTCTTTATAGTGTTCATACTAGCGTTTTTCGCACGGTATTTTGCTATGCCAGTAACTTCAGAAATCGTAGTGTTAAAGCCGAATCGATTATTGATTTTAATGGCGACTATTTCTCTTGTAGTAGTATCTGGTTTTAGAAATAATATTGGAGACACGTATTTTTATATGCACGCTTTTAAAGTTTCTGATTTTAATTGGGGGAATGTTCAGGATAGCCAGAATATCGGATTTAGTACTTTGCAAATGATTTTAAAAATGTATACGAATGATCCTCAAGTTCTAATTTTAATAACAGCGTTAATAACAAATATATTAATAGTAGCGGTTTTATATAAATATTCAAGAATGATTGAGTTAAGTTTATATGTATATATAGCATCGGGTATGTACTTAGTTTCAATGAATGGGGTGAGACAGTATTTAACAGCAGCTATTATTTTTGCAGCCACAAAATATATTTTAGATGGGAATTGGAAAAAATATTTTTTAATAGTTTTGTTTGCATCTACTTTTCATCAAAGCGCCCTTGTGTTGATTCCGATTTATTTTGTAATTCGAAGAAAAGCTTGGTCGGCCATAACATTTATACTTCTCTTTTTTGCAGTGCTTATTGTAATCGGGTTTAATCAATTTGCAGAAGTGCTCTTTGCAGCGATAGGGGATACACAATATGGTCACTATAAGGATTTTCAAGAAGGCGGAGCTAATATTCTTCGAGTTGCTGTGGAAGCAACTCCGCTTATCCTTGCTTATATTGGAAGACATAAATTAAGAGAGATTTTTCCGAAAAGTGATTATATCGTAAACATGGCATTATTAGGTTTAGTCTTTATGATTATTTCAACTCAAAATTGGATTTTTGCAAGGTTTTCGATTTATTTTGGATTATATCAATTAATATTAATTTCCTGGGTTGTAAAGTTATTTACTGATAAAGATCAAAAGCTTATTTATTATGCAGTTTTAGTATTTTATTTTATTTATTTTGTATATGAACATGTAATTACTTTGGGGATTATCTATAAGAGCAATTTGCTTGGATAATAAAGAATTAAATATAGGGAATTGATTGTAAGATTGGGGTAGATTTCAATGGTTAAGACTGAAAAAAACAAAAGAGTCTTGCACATTGTCAGTGCTATGAATCGGGGTGGTGCCGAAACTTTATTGATGAGTATATACAGAAAAATAGATAAACAGAAACTCCAATTTGATTTTGTATCCCATGGAAGCGGGAAGTGTGATTATGAAGATGAAATAGCAGCGTTAGGTGGGAGTGTATATAGAATACCGAGTCTAGGAAAAGTAGGGCCTCTGGTATATATTAAAGAACTTATAAAGATAATGTCTAATGGTCAATATGTGGCTGTACATGCACATACGGATTATCAAGGTGGTTTTGTAGCTGTGGCTGCAAAGATGGCTGGTATAAATAGGAGAATTTGTCATTCTCATAGTAATAATTGGCCGCAAGGATTTGGAGTCGCAGCAAGAGTTACCTTAAAAGTTCTGCAATCTATTATTAAATATGCTGGAACAGATTATTGTGCGTGTAGTATTGAAGCGGCCCGTTTTTTATTTGGTGAAAGGATGCTTAACGATAATAGGGTGCAGTTGATTAAAAACGGACTAGATATTAATCAATTTATTGATGTGGATATAGGGGATATTGACGGTGTAAGAAAAGAACTTTGTATACCGGATGCTGCGAAATTAATTGGGCATATAGGTCGTTTTTCAGAATCGAAAAACCATATTTTTATCCTACAAGTATTAAAGGAGATTTTAAAGAGGGATACGAATTTTATCGCTATTTTAGCAGGGGATGGTCCGTTAAAAGCTTCTATTGAATTGAAAGCAAAAGAACTAGGTATTTATGAAAATATTAGATTTTTAGGAGTGAGATCGGACGTTCCGGTAATTATGAATGTTTTAGATGTTTTTATCTTTCCTTCTTTATTCGAGGGGTTTGGTATTGTGACATTGGAAGCACAGTGTGCAGGCGTACCTTGTGTTGTGGCGGATACAATACCTAAAAATACTGATATGGGGTTAGGTATAATGTCGTTTGTTGGCTTAGATGAAAAAATTGAAATATGGTCTACAGAAATTTATAAAGCGCTACTAAAAGAAAGACCTGAAAAGGGAGTTATAATTAATAACATTTCAAAATTAGGTTTTGATATTAATAATAATATTCTTGATTGGTTAACTTTGTACGGAATAGAGGATAAGGAAGTTATAAGGTAATCTGGTTTATTGCTAATTTATACACTGGATTCATATGGTGATTTGTTGGCCGGAGATAGCAAAAAAAGTCATATGAAATAATAGAAATCCACAATAGATTTTGTGAGGTATTCGAGGATGAAAAAGAAAAAAATATTGATTACATCTTTTGATTTGGCAATTGGTGGGGTAGAAAGAAGTTTGATTGGTTTACTAAATACAATTGATTACAGTAGATATGATGTAGATTTAATGTTATTAAAACATGAAGGAGAATTTTTCACTTTACTACCGAAAGAACCAAATTTATTACAGGAATTACAAAAATACACTACTTTTAGAAAATCAATTAAACAGATAGTAAAAGAGGGGCATATCTCTATTGGGATAACAAGGTTGATAGGGAAAGTTATGGGTACTGTGCATGGCAGATATGTGAAAAGTGAAGAACCAGGGTACTTTGTCATTCAATATGGATGGAGAATGTCTCTTCCATTTCTTCCGAAATTGGAAGAAGAGTATGATGTTGCGATTAGTTTTTTGTGGCCACATTATTTCATAGGTAATAAAGTTCGAGCAAAAAGAAAAATTGGATGGATTCATACTGATTATTCGAATATACAGCTAAATAAAGGTATGGAATATAAAATGTGGAAAGAAATAGATGATATTGTGGCTGTCTCTGAAAGTTGTAGAGATACATTTCTTAGTAACGTTCCTTATATTAATAAAAAGGTAGAGGTTATTGAAAATATAATATCTCCCGAGTTTATATGTGAGCAATCTAATCAAGATGTTAATCATGAAATACCAGTTGGCCTTGAACGGATCAAACTTGTTACTGTTGGTAGACTTTCATATGCTAAGGGAATCGATGATGCTATATATGCCTTTCGGAAATTATTGGATCAAGGGTACGATATTGAGTGGTACATTGTTGGATATGGACCTCAAGAGACTGAACTTGAAAAAATGATAGATAAACTAGAGCTTCAAGGTAGATTCTTTCTACTAGGCAAGAAGACTAATCCATATCCGTACATAAAGGCATGTGATATATATGTACAACCATCCAGATATGAAGGGAAGGCTGTGACAGTACGTGAGGCACAGATCCTTAATAAACCAGTACTTATAACTAATTTTCCAACTGCAAAAAGCCAGTTAGAGAATGGTGTAGATGGATATATTTGTCCAATGGGTGTAGATGGGATTGTAGAGGGAATAAAAAAGCTGGTTGATGATGTCGAATTCAGAACTGAAATTGTGAATAATGTTAGTCAACGAAATTATGGTAATGAAAGAGAAGTGGAAAAGATATATAGATTAATTGAGTGATAATTGATTAATTTATAAAACTAAAAAATCTTTTATTATATGTATAAAAGATATTTGGAGGAAGTGTTTTCATGGATAATGTTTTAGTGTTAGATACGTCGGTAGGTTCTCTTAATAAGGGCGATGACATAATAATGAAGTGTGTAAAGTACCAGCTATCTGATATAACTAAAAATGCATATGTTTTAACATTACCCACCCATGTTTCACCGTTTCATTGGTATCAAGTAGCAAGAAAATCACATCGAGTACAGATTTATAGTAGTGCTAAATATAAGTTTGTAGGCGGTTCAAACTTGTTAGTGATGGATATGCTTACTCACTTTCCTCAATGGAATATTAATATGTTTAATTGTGGTCCTTTAAAAGGGAGTATTCTAGTTGGTGTTGGTGCAGGGAAAGGAAATAAGATAAATAAATATACCAAGTTGTTATATAAGAAAGTGCTATCACATGAATATATACATAGTGTTAGGGACGAAAGAACGAAAAGGTTTTTAGAAGAAATGGGGTTTAAAGCTTTAAATACAGGCTGTGCAACATTATGGTCCCTTACACCTGAGTTTTGCAAGGAAATCCCAACAAAAAAATCAGACTCAGTAGTTTTTACACTTACTCATCATTCTAAGGATTTTGTAAAGGATCAATTATTGATAGATGTACTTAATAGAAATTATAAAAACGTTTATTTTTGGATACAAGATGCGGGTGATTTTGAATATTTTAAAAAATTAAAAGATATACAAGGAATAAAAATTGTGCCACCTACTATAGAAGAATACGAAAAAATACTTAATACAGAGGTGGATTATATCGGAACGCGTTTACATGGCGGTATATTTGCAATGCGACATAAAAAACGTACAATAATTATTTCAATAGATGAAAGAGCCCAGGGGATGGGCGAGACATACAATTTAAATTTAATCGATAGAGCTGACTTTATTAATCTTGAAAAAATGATTAATTCAGAAATAATAACAGATGTTAAGGTAGATTTTGATGTGGTAAATCTATGGTTAAAACAATTCTCCAATCAACCAAAATTCTATGGTAAATGAGGCGATTTATAAGGAGGAAAAAATGAATAGTATAATTCTTGATAAAATTATCGTAAAACATAGCAGAGTTGATTACTTTTTTAGTATCAAGGGGAATTTACAAAAGTATTTTAAGACAAGTAATCATATGTTTCTTGAATACAACTATGATTTATCTGATATTCCAAATAGCATTTTAGCTATTCCATTTGTTGCAAATGTAGTCCCTCTTATATGGATTACTGATTCAACGATAGTGATAAAAGAATTAGATCAATCCTTTTATGTCTGTCTAAATAATATAAAGAATGCATATCAAAACATGTTTCCTAATGTCAAATTTATGGGTTCTATTGTTGTAGATAAAATTGTTGAAAATACTTATATTCCTAGACTAGAGGCAGCATCTTTATTTAGTGGAGGCCTTGATGCACTTACTACTTTTATAAGAATAAAGGATAAAAAGCCGTTATTGGTTACTGAATATGGATGGCATGAAGATGGTATAGAGAGCAGTAATGTGTGGGATGCAGATAAAGAGAATGTTATAAATTTTGCAAAAGATAATGGATTAGAAAACATTCTTATACAATCTAATTATGGTACTTTTATAATTGCGGGGAATGTTGATCATGACTTTAGAAATAAATTAGAAGATACATGGTGGCATGGATTACACCATGGATTAGCAATAATATCTGCAGCTATTCCTATAGCTTTCAAACTTAAGATAAAATGCATATATATTGCAAGTTCTAATTCCCCTTTATATCAAGTTACTTGTGCATCTGATCCAACAGTGGACAACGAAATAAAATATGCATCGGGTGAGGTTTTTCACGATGGATACGAACTTACTAGGCAGGATAAGGTTAAAGTAGTTGTTGATCATTATTCAACTAATAAGGAGTCGGTTAATATCAGGGTATGTTTTAAAAATGAAGAAAATTGTTGTAAATGTGAAAAATGTTTAAGAACTATTATGGGAATTATTGCTGAAGGAAAAGATCCGCGTGAATATGGATTCAATATCCCAAATAATCTTTTTCAGTACGTCAAAACATCTTTAAATAATGAGGTGAAGTTTTTTACAAATACGTTTATTGTTATGTATTGGAATCTAATTCAAGTTCGGATGAAGCAAAACTACACTTATATATTAGATAAAGATTTACTAGATTGGTTTTTAGATTATGATTTTAAAGCGCAGCGAAGAAAAGCATTACTAAAATATAGAGTAACAAAATTTTTTCCTATTTTAAAAAGAAAGATTCGTATTAAAGTAAATGCAATACTTAAACAAAACAATTAAAAATAGAAGGTATTATTATGAGGATACAAAATTCCCTAAAAAATATATTATTCGGTTTGTCTGGACAAATAATTAGTACTGGTATGGGGGTTATTGTTAGAACTGTTTTTATTTATATACTTGGCATAGAATATTTAGGTGTGGATGGACTTTTTACAAGTATATTAATTATGTTTTCGCTAGCTAATTTGGGTTTTGATACTGCTATAATTTATAGTTTATACAGGCCTTTAGCTGAAAAGGATATTTATAAAATACAGGCATTAATGAACTTATACCAAAAAGCATACAGATTAATAGGATTAATAGTTTTATTGATAGGATTAGCACTATTACCATTTCTTCCTTATATAACGAATGCTCATACTACAATTGAAAATATTAACATTATCTATCTCTTATTTTTAGTAAGTTCAGTTTCATCATATTATTTTGTGTATAAGCAATCAATTATTATCGCTGATCAACGTAATCATATTATATCTAAAATACACAGTATATTCATAATTATATCTCACTCTTTACAAGTTTTTTTATTGGTAGCTACAGGTAATTATATTATGGTGCTAATAGTTCAATTAGCATTAAGAGTAATTGAAAATATATATATTGCAAATACGGCAAATAAATTATATCCATATTTAAAAGAGAAAAATAATGCAAAACTATCCAAAGAGGATAGAAAGATATTTTTTGAAAATTTATATGCGTTATTATTATACAAAATTAGTGGTGTAGTAATTAACGGAACTGATAATATTGTTATCTCTAAATTCGTTGGAATTATTTGGGTTGGTATGTATTCGAACTATTTGTTGATTTTAAACACATTAAATACCTTGTTAGGGTATCTTTTTTATTCTATTACTGCCAGTGTCGGAAATTTAAATGTTAAAGAAGATGCAGAAAAAAAATATTTTATTTTTCGTGTGATTAATTTCGCTAATTTTTGGATATATGGATTTTGTACGGTTTGTCTTTGGAATTTAATGAATCCATTTATAACTTTATGGTTAGGTGAAAATTATGTGTTTGATAAATATATAGTTTTTGCCATAATACTAAATTTTTTTACTGCTGGAATGCAAAATGCGGCCACGACTTTTAGAGAAACCACTGGTTTATTTAAAAAAGGAAAATATAGACCTATTATAGCGGCTGTTATAAATATTATAGTTTCTATAATTCTCGCGAAACACATAGGAATTGCAGGTGTGTTTTTTGGAACCATCATCAGTAGATTGTGTACTTACTTCTGGTACGATCCTTATATTATATATAACTTAGTTTTCAAAAAATCAGTGAAATTATATTTTGCCAGATATGGTTTGTTTATAGTACTGGTGTTAGTTGCTGTTATAATAACGGATATTTTGGGCAATATCTTTAATAATTCTATGGTCATTAATATAGTAATACGTAGCGTTTTATGTTTAGTTATTCCAAATGCAATTTTCTTATTGGTTTTCAGAAAAACTAAAGAGTTTGAATATTTAATCGATATATTCAAAACACTTACCATTAAAATAATATCTAGACGATTAGCACATAAAAATTCAAGTAAGACCTATTTATGAATAAGTTTTTGAATCTCACCACTTGAAATGTTAGATAATGGAGAGAAAATAGTGAAGATGATATCTACAAAGGGAGGTGAAGTTTATGAGTCAGGTAAGTATAGTAAGACCTATTTATAATGCAGAGAAAAAACTTGATAAATGTATAAATTCTATTCTTAATCAGACATTTGAGGATTTGGAATTGATTTTGGTGAATGATGGATCCTCAGATAGTAGTTTGAATATATGTAGGAAATATGAAAGACAAGATAAAAGAATCATTGTAATGAATAAAAAAATGAGGGGAGTATTACAACTCGAAAAAAAGGCATAGAAGCTTCGAGTTCTGATTATGTCATGTTTGTAGATGCAGATGACTGGATTGACAAAAGAATGGTTGAAATATTATATAAACAATCTGTTGAAAGTTCTGCAGATATTAAAGTTTGTAATACGTATAAAGTTTTAGGTAACGGTGTGTTGATTAAGAAAAAAAATAAAAGTGAATACTTCGATAATAATAGAATTTATGATAAGGAGGAGATAAGGAAAGAATTGGTAGTGGCATACTTTTGGGGACACCCATTCCCACCTTCGTTATATGCAAAGCTATATAAAAGGGAGATACTCGAAAGTTGTGGGGAGTATTTGAATAAAATACATTTTCTGGGTGGCGATCTCTTTTATAATTTGGAAATGTTTATAAAATCAAATAGGATAACAATTATTGATCAGGCTTTATATTATTATAGGATGGGTGGACTAACAAGTAAATATATGCCGTATTTATTTGAGGATATGGTCAATGGCTATCAAATACAAAAAGAAGTTATTAATAAATATTATTTAGATACTCAACAAAAGCAATACAATGGAATTAGTATAATGTTTCTAAATACATTTAAAACATGTCTATATAATTTATTTAATAGCAACCTTGGTGAAATGCACATTAGAGAATTAATAGAAAAGTATGTTTCGAATGAAAAGGTAATAGAATGTTTGCATAACGAGGGTTCTAGGGACTACTTTTCAAAGGAATATTTAGATGCTATCGAATATAAAAATATAGTTTATTTATACGTACTAGATGAAAAAATGTATAGAAAGGGGAAAATCAAAAGGGGTATTAAAAATATTATTGCTAAGATTCCTGTAATCTAACTAATTGTGATTCGTTATGAAAATAGAAAATATTCTCCGATTTTTGGTAAGTATACTGAAAATAATGAGTTGGAGAAAATCTTTTAGGAAAGAAGAAAGGGATTATAAAAGGTCTTTCTGAATAGTGAATTTCTGTATTGATATTTATAAAGTGCAATTAATTCTACTATATCCAATCAATTTACCTTACTGAACATAATATATAGAAAAGTGAAAAAGAGGTGAAAATTGATGTGGATCAGAAAGGCGAATCTTGGAAGTTTGAGTGATTTGAATTTTGTAACCAAACCGCCTTCTAATGAAGATATTTTGACTTATGATAGTAATCAGTCAAAATGGATACCAAAATCGTTAGGGATTCTAAATTCTTCAAGTATATATACATTAGAATTAGATAGGTGGAATGTTAAGAATGATGGAACTGATGCCGTTAATACTTCTCAAGGGATTAATAATGCTTTAGTTTGGGCGTCGCAACAAGGATATACAGAAGTTGTATTACCAAAAGGTATATATTTAATTGATAAACAAAATCCTATTGAACCTCAAAGCTACCTTACACTGAATTTAAATGGTTCAATCTTAAAAATGGAAACAAATAAATTGACAGGTTATGCAATTATCAGTTTCCGTAAAAATCAGATTTATTCTAGGGTTACAAATGGTGTTATCCAAGGAGATAGAGATACGCATGATTATTCAAGTGGAGGAACACATGAGGGAGGGTATGGAATTGAAGTAGGGAGTTTTACTCCGCCTGCCGATGGGGGGAACAATATAAGGTTTCTATCTTTAGATAATCTAGATATTTTAGATTGTACAGGAGATGCCATTACACTGAACAGTACTTTTGGGCAGATTTCACCTTTTCCTACATCATTAGCAAGTTCATTTGAACAGGGAGCAATTAATGCAACAGATGGTTCATTAATAAGTAGTACAACAAAGATACGTTCCAAGTTGAAAATTAATATGACCCAAGTGGCTATTGTAAAGTATGGTTACTTCGGTTTATATGGAAATGGATTTGGAGCATTGGGCTCTGATATAAAATGCGATTATTATGATGTGATTTTTTATACTCTAAGTAATGTATTTATATCTTCAAAAATTAATGTGCAATTTTTTGATGAAGTAGAGGTTCCTAAAGGAGCAAGTTATGCTAAAATCGTTCTGCATCAAGGTAATGTGCCTGTTCCTACAAATTGCTTAATAAATGTTCGAGTGCCTTCGTTCCCTCAATATACGTATATTGAGAAATGTGATTTACATGATTGTCGTAGACAAGGAATCAGTGTATGTGGTGCAAAGAATGTATACATTCGAGATAATAATATTCATCATATTGCAGGTACTAATCCACAAAGTGGAATTGATATTGAAGATGGATATGATTTAAACCAATATATCTATATTGAAAGAAATAATTTTCATGATAATAAAAATTATAATATTATTGTTGTAAATGGGAAATTTATTTATGTATTAGATAATTCTATTATGAATACAGTATCAAATGCTTATGTTGGGGTAGCTATTAATGGTGGTGCGGATAGGGTAATAGTGGCAGGAAATAATATTCGACTAACAAAGATTGCTTTGTCAGGAGATGTTATTTTCTCTAATAATTACGTTTATGGCACACAAATAAACACGCAGGGTGCATATGCGAATAGGTCTATTAACATACTAAGTAATGTTTTTTGCAATAGTAAGATGATTATTGATACACCTTTTCCATATGTGGTTAAAGTTGATTCATGTCGTTTTTTTAACGATGCTGATAAACTAACTTCTTTGTCATCATTGTATCAATGGACTTTAGAGGTGAAAAATGAGCCACAAATAATTTCAAACTGCGTGTTTGAAGGACAAGATGTGTTGTATTTAAATTATGTAACAGCAGGAACATTTAAATCAGGATGGATATTTGAAAATACACTATTTAATAATGTTAAAAACCCAACCTTATTTGCAGGAACATACACAAATTGTTTTTTTAAGGAAATTGATTTGTTGGGTATCACAAGTAATACAAACTTTTTAGAATTAAGAGATTGTAAGTTCATTAGTAAGGATAAAAACAATACGTTTCTTACATTAAATAACCTCAAATCGTTCAAGATGATTAATTGTCATATTGAAAAACCGAATGGAACAGTCTTAAATGTTCAAAATGTATCTGATGATATAGTGCTAAGTGGAAATGTTATAAAAATTACAAATGATACTCTTCAAAGAACGATTGTTATTTTAGATGGGGAATTTGCAGGTAAGCAGGCAGTAATCCAAAATAATAATATAACTGCAATAAATTTAACGCAAGTTGGAATAGACAATAGGACAGCGAGTAATACACTTCAAGTTGTAATGCAGAATAACATGTTAAATAATGCAACAATGATGATTACAGGAAAAGAATTTTTACAAGGAAATATTGTGAACGGTGTGCTAGATCCATACTATCGAATATCAACTATCCCAACAACAGGGTATTACAGATTAGGACAAGAAGTGAGAAATTCAAATCCAATTGCAGGAGGATATATTGGTTGGATTTGTTCTAAAGCTGGATATGCAAATAATCAAACGTGGACAGCATCTAAAAGTTATGTGAAAGGAAGTAGAATTAGTTTTGGTAACCATGTATATGAAGCTTTAAATAATGGTACGTCACATACAATCTCACCCACGTTTTCTACAATTTCCAGTGGTACTATTACTGATAACGATATTGTATGGAAGGAAATTGGTCCATTGGCGGTGTTTGTAACGTTTGGTCAAATGAATGTGTGATGTGTTTAATTAATTAATATTAAAAGAGAAAGGCTACCATGTTTTCATAGGCATAGTGGCTTTTTATTTATGCTGAGTTTTTAGAACTTTAGGAAGAAGTGCCATATAACGATAGCTAAAATTAAATATATACGATTTAAATAAAATAACTGATATGGAATACATAACAAGAAACCAGCAGATATGAAAGGAGGAGATTTGATTGTATGGAAATTTCAAAAAGTGATACAAAAATGTTAAAAGGAGCAGCTATATTACTCATGTTGTTACTTCACTTGTTTGCTAGGAAAGAAGTTAACGGGATGTATGAAAACTTTTTAACAATCAACGGAACACCGCTAGTTTACTACTTAGCATTATTTGGAGATGCATGTGTACCTATATATTGTTTTATAAGTGGTTATGGTTTATATGTAATTTTTTATAAAGAGCAAAGATTAAATGTAAGTAGAAACCGTATACGTATTCTAAAATTATTAATGAACTATTGGATAGTGCTTGTTCTATTTGTTGTTGTTGGATTTTTTGCAGGTAAATCAGAGGTTTTCTCAGGTGGTATAATAAAGTTCTTTCTCAACGTCTTTGTACTGTCATCTTCATATAATGGTGCATGGTGGTTTTTACAGACATATATTATTCTTGTCTTTTTAGCGCCACTATTGACTAAATTGGTGAGGAGATATAATTCATTAAGTTTGTTACTGGTTTTTGGGATCATATATTTAGTGAGCTATATTCAACGTATAAAAAATGTTTTGGATGTTGGGCATCATACAATTTTAGGCATGTCAGTAAATGCCGTGGTATTGGTTGGTACATCTTTACTTCCATTTATTGTGGGTACTATTTTTGCGAAAGAAAAAATTTATTCAAAACTATATAATAAATTTTATTACATGCCTTATAAGAATATACTTTGTACTATAGGGATTATTATGTTAATAGTTTTACATGCTTTTTATGAATCTATGATTATCGCTCCTTTTATCGCTATTGCATTTATTAGTTTCTTTATTCTTATGAATAAGAGTAGTGTTATACAACATATATTAGCCCTTTTGGGGGAGCATTCGACAAACATATGGTTGACTCATATGTTTTTTTATATGTCAATTTTTCCAGGGCTTATATTTGCGCCTAGATATCCAATCATAATTTTTATTTGGTTGATAACGTTATGTATTGCCTCATCGTATGTAATAAATTTTATATATAAACCTATAGAGCGAATGATTGATAACAGGAGTTTTATTGCACGTAATAATCAAAGAGCGATTGGATAGCTTTTTTCATTGAAATAAATGGGACAATTGTCTATTTAATAGAAGTAGTTGTTTTATATGAAATAATAAGTGAATGGAATAAGTTAATAATTAAAAAATTACAATAAATTAAAGGGGAGCTAAATGTATAAATAAAAAAGGGAACTGAAAAATACAAGGCTTACATTTTTTTCTAAGATGTATAGTGAAATGAGATAAGTTTGTAACAAATGTCTTTTGGTTTATATATTTATCTTTGAAAACGGCATTCGTAAAAATATTAGCAAGGAGTATGATTATTAATGAAAAGACTCTTTGATATACTTATTTCTTTATTATTATTATTGTGTTTCTTTCATGTCATTCTTTTAGTAGCGGTCCTAGTTAAGTTCAAAATAGGCTCACCTATCCTATTTAAACAACAACGTCCAGGTATACATGGACATCCTTTTTATCTTTATAAGTTTCGCACGATGACTGATGCTAGAGATAGTAATGGGGAGCTGCTATCTGATCACGTTAGATTAACTAAATTTGGAAAATCCCTTAGAAAATATAGTTTAGATGAATTACCACAATTAATAAATGTACTAAAAGGTCAATTGAGTTTGGTGGGCCCTCGGCCATTATTAATGGAATATTTGCCTTTATATTCGCAAGAGCAAGCTAAAAGGCATAATGTTAGACCGGGAATCACTGGATGGGCTCAAATTAATGGAAGAAATAGTATCTCATGGGATGAGAAATTTAAATTAGATGTATGGTATGTTGAGAATCAAAATTTTCTTTTAGATTTGAAAATTTTATATCTAACTTTTAGTAAGGTTTTAAAATCGGAAGGAATAACAAATAATAAGCATGTTACTATGCCAGCTTTTAAGGGGGAAATCGAGCATGGGGGGGAATAAAATGAACATTTTGTTTACTAGTTCTGGTAGGAGGGTCACTTTAATTAAAAAATTTAAGGAGGTATTTGAACAAGTAGGAATCAAAGGGAAAATCTTTACTGCAGACTTAAAAGAAACTGCTCCTACCATTTACTTTAGCGATAAGCATTTTATTGTTCCGCGTGTAAATGAAGAAGGATATATAAATGAATTGTTAAAAATATGTAGATCTGAAATGATAAATCTAATAATTCCGTTAATTGATACAGAATTAATCCTTATGGCTAATAATTCGGAGGTTTTTGAAGGTATTGGTGTAAAAGTACTAGTTTCTAGTATGGAATTAAATAAAATTGCTAATAACAAAAAATACACATATAACTTTTTTGTCTCTAATAATATACCAACTCCTAGAGTGTATAGTGATGAAGAGATTGGAAGAAAAGAATATCAATTTCCGCTATTAATTAAACCTTATGATGGCAGTTCTAGTAAAGGTGTAACAAAAATAATGAATGAAAAGGAATTGGAATTTTTTAAGGAGTATATACCTAACGCTATGATACAAGAGTACGTTTCAGGAGAGGAATACACTATAGATGTCATGGTAGATTTCTATGGGAATATAAAAACGATCGTTCCTAGATTGCGTATAGAGACACGAGCAGGTGAGGTAAGTAAAGGTGTGACCAAGAAAGATTTTGAAATCATCCAAGCAGCAGAAACTGTAATAAAAGCTCTTCCTAATCCTATTGGGTGTATTACTTTACAATGTTTTAAAAAGGAGGATGGGCAAATTACGTTTATTGAAATAAACCCTCGTTTTGGAGGAGGAATACCACTATCAATAGAAGCAGGAGCGAATTTTCCACTTTGGACAATTAAAATGTGTCAGGGGGAAGTCTTTATAGATAAAGACTTTAATTGGAGAGGAAATTTAACAATGCTTAGATACGATGAAGCGGTTTTTATGGAGATTGTTTAATATGGTGATTCAAGCAATTATTTTTGATATGGATGATACTTTATATAAAGAGAAAGATTATGTCGTAAGTGGCTTTAAGGCAGTGGATGATTGGATTAAAGATAACTATGGAAAAATTGGTTTTTATAATATCGCAATTCAATTATTCAATTTAGGTGAAAGAAAGCTTGTGTTTAATAAAACACTTGAAAAGTTAGACATATATTATGATGAAAAATTGATTAGTAATTTGATAGAACAGTATAGGTTCCATAAACCAGATATTCAATTGTTGGATGAAGCGGATTGGGTACTAAATAATTTAGTTAATACCGTTAAAATAGGACTTATTTCGGATGGGTATTTAGTTGCTCAAGAAAGAAAAATAAATGCATTAAAGTTAAAAGAGAGGGTTCATTCAATAGTTCTCACTGATAAGCTAGGAAAAGAATGTTGGAAACCAAGCAAAATTCCTTATGAAAAAATAAGTAAGGAATTACAGGTTCCTCATGAGCAATGTGTCTATATAGGAGATAATTTAAGTAAGGATTTTATAACGGCCAAGAAATTGAAATGGTTAACGATTCATATTAATAGAGAAGATGGAATTTACCATAATCTTATAGCTGAGCAAGCTTATAAAGCACATTATACAATTGATAATTTAAGGAGATTATCTGATATATCTGTATTAAAGCATATGTTTTTAGATACATAGTATTTAAATATGTATAAAGGATGTGTTTACATGCACACAGTTCAGCATAAAAAGCGAATTTACCTATCCTCTCCGCACATGAGTGGGAATGAACAAAAATATGTCCAAAATGCATTTGATACAAACTGGGTTGCTCCTCTTGGACCAAATGTCGATGAGTTTGAACGGGAATTTGCATCTTTTGTAGGAGTTAGGGGAGGTACTGCAGTTAGTTCAGGTACTGCTGCTATTCATTTAGCTTTGCGGTTATTAGGTATTCAAAAAGGAGATACAGTATTTTGTTCTAGTTTTACTTTTGTAGCGAGTGCAAATCCGATTGTTTATTTGGGAGCTGAACCGGTATTTATTGACTCAGAACCGGAAACCTGGAATATGTCACCGAGTGCATTGTCACATGCATTATATGAAGCTAATAAAATGGGAAATTTACCTAAGGCTATCATTCTTGTTCATTTATATGGTCAGAGTGCTAAACTAGATGAAATTCTCTTACTTTGTCATCAATATAATGTTCCTATAGTTGAGGATGCAGCAGAATCTCTTGGATCTACATATAAAGGAAAAGCAAGTGGTACATTTGGAAAATTTGGTGTTTATTCATTTAATGGAAATAAAATTATTACAACTTCAGGTGGTGGAATGCTAGTTTCTAATGATGTAGAAGCATTGGAAAGAGCGAGATTTTTAGCGACACAAGCAAAGGATCCAGCTCCACATTATGAGCATAGTGAGATAGGGTATAATTATCGACTGAGTAATATTTTAGCTGGTATTGGTAGAGGACAATTAGAAGTATTAGAAGATAGGGTGAGAGCTAGAAGATTTATATATAAACGTTATTACGAAGCGCTATCTCACATGCCAGGGTTTTATTTTATGCCTGAATTAGAAAATACTCGCTCTAATCGTTGGCTTACTACATTGACAATTGATGAAAAGGAATCCGGGATCTCTATTGGGAAATTGTTGAGAATTTTAGCAGAAGAGAATATTGAAGCGCGTCCTATGTGGAAGCCACTTCATATGCAGTCGCTCTTTAAAGAGAAGCAGTATTATCCGCATAGCAAAAATGAAGATGTGTCGCAGTACCTATTTCAAAGTGGAATTTGTTTGCCTTCAGGATCTAATATGTTAGCAGAAGATCAACAAAGGGTAATTCAAAGTATTGTAAAAGCTGTAGAATGGAAGAATTAAATGAAAAGTAAGTGTTGTATACGTAACACTAATTGTTCTTTATAATGAATTTTTTTGGCGTTCAGTTTCAATTTATATAAAAAAAAAGAGGATTATAAATTTGAAAATATCTATAATATATAAGTTTGAAAGTAAATTAAAGCATGTAATTGAGAAAGTAATAAAAACAAATAATTTCGTTCTTTAAAAAGAATGATAAAGGGCTATGTTTAACGAATTTAATATGTAAATAGTATTTGTAGTAACTTTTCATATATTAGGAGGAAGAAATGAGCGCTATAACTGGTATTATTCACTTTAATAATGAACCTGTATCAATTGAACATGGCACACGATTAATGAGTGATTTACAAAGGTACCCTGCTGATGATATTCAAATATGGCACAAAGAAAATGCTTTTCTAGGATGTCACGCACAATGGATTACGCCAGAGTCAGTTGGTGAACAATTGCCCTTCTATAATTATGAAAAGCAACTGGCAATTACAGCAGATGCTATTATCGATAATCGTGATGAGTTATTTGAAAAATTGCAAGTGGATTATTCGGATAGAAAAAACATGACAGATAGCGAGTTAATTTTACTCTCTTATCAGAAATGGGAGGAAGCGGCTCCTAAATATTTGGTAGGCGATTTTGCTTTTATGATTTGGGATGAGAAAAAACAAATTCTTTTTGGGGCTAGAGATTTTTCTGGAAGCCGGACACTCTATATTTATCGTGACGAGGAAAAATTTTCTTTTTGCACCCTAATAAAACCGTTATTTACTCTACCATATGTTGATAAAAAATTGAATGAGCAGTGGCTTGCTGAATTTCTAGCTATACCTGTAAATTTTGAATCAGTAGATCCACAATTAACAGTCTATAAATATATAGAACAGGTGCCTCCATCACACACTATTTTGGTAAAGGATGGCAAAGTCAAGATTTCGCGATACTATACACCAACTGCTGGGAAAATGCTTAATTTAAAATCAAATGAAGAGTATGAAGAGGCGTTTCGAGAGGTGTATCAAAGGGCAGTGAAGGTACGTTTACGAACACATCACCAAGTAGGTGCTCATTTGAGCGGAGGGCTAGACTCAGGGTCTGTCGTTAGCTTTGCTGCAAAAGATTTACGTGCTGAAAATAAAAAATTACATACGTTTAGTTATGTCCCGGCAGAAGGATTTAAAGATTGGACACACAAAGGTAGGATAGCTGACGAAAGACCATTTATTCAATCGACTGTACAATATGTAGGGAATATACAGGATTATTATTTAGAATTACCGGAAAGAAGCCCATTATCGGAAATTGATGATTGGTTGGAAACAATGGAGATGCCGTATAAATTTTTTGAGAATACCTTTTGGTTGAGGGGAGTTTATGAAAAAGCATCTCAGCGTGACATAGGAGTACTCCTTAGTGGTCAAAGAGGTAATTGGACAGTATCATGGGGACCTATTTTTGATTACCAGGCAATGTTATTGAAAAAGCTACATTGGATTCGGTTTTATCGTGAACTATATTTATATAGTAGAAATATAGGAGTGAAAAAAGCACGTGTTTTTGAAGTGGTAAGAAGAAAGGCATTTCCGTTTTTGCATCAGTTACTTTCTTCAGAGGAACAAGATGCTTTTCCTATAATAATCAATCCGGAATTTGCAAAAAAAATGAATGTTTTTGATAGGCTCAAAGAACAGGATGTTGATATAACAGGTACCTTTATATCAAATGCATATGATATGAAAAGAGAACAATTTGAAAAACCATATTATTGGAGCATAAATGGAACGTATGAAACGAAATTATCGTTACGTTATGCTTTATGGGATCGTGATCCTACAAATGACTTACGGATTATTCAATTTTGTTTGTCAGTCCCAGAAGAACAGTATGTTCAAAATGGTTTAGATCGATCTCTTATTCGGAGAGCCACAAAAAATTTCCTTCCGGATAAAGTACGATTAAATCAACGCGTTCGAGGTGTTCAGGGTGCAGATGGTGTTTATCGTATGACTCCTTTTTGGAATGAATTTATTGAGGAAGTTCAAGAACTTAGTGTAGATCCAATAATCTCTGAATTTCTAAATGTAGAGGTAATTAAGAAAGCTATCTCAAAAATATGTAAAGAACCTCGACCAGAGTATGCATTTGATTTAGATTTTAGAATTTTAATGCGTAGCTTAATCTTCTATCGATTTATAAAAAATTTAATATGAAAGGGGGTGATATGTATGAAAAAGGAATGGAAACAACCTGTATTAGAAGTACTTAATATTAATATGACTATGGCGGGGCCAGGACATAAAATTCCTGACGCAGTTCAACCTGATCCAGATGATCCAGTGAAGTATAGTTAAGTCATTGGAAAAATAAAGCTCTTATATAGTTTTATTATATAAGAGCTTTCAAAAAAATTGACAATGTGGGGTGAATAGGATGATCGATTCGATGGGAAATGTGTTATACAAAGCCTTCGGGTTAAAAATAGTAAGTGAAGTCCCATTACCCGAGTTGTCTCAGCTGAATGAAAAGAAAGAGATGGCAGATATTCAAATCGAAATAACTGATTTATCTGAACGATGGGGTAGATATGACGAATCACAGCAAAAAAACATTGTAGTGGAAGATGATGTAGTGATGTTTCATGTTCCTCAAACTGCAATATTTTCTATCCAAGCGGGAGAGAAAATTACTTTTTCACCTATGCCAGAGGCGAAAGAAGATAAAATTCGATTATACATTCTGGGAACTTGTATGGGGGCACTTTTAATGCAACGGAAAATACTTCCATTGCATGGAAGTGTAATTGCCATAGATGGGAAAGCATATGCATTAATTGGTGATTCAGGAGCAGGAAAATCAACGTTAGCCTCGGCTTTTTTGAATGCAGGATATCAGCTTTTAAGTGATGATATAGTTACTGTGTCTCTTTTGAATAAAAATACTGCAATAGTTCATCCTTCTTACGCACAACAAAAATTATGGCAAGAGAGCATAAATGAGTTAGGAATGGAAGTAGCGCAATTTAGCCCTTTGTTTGAAAGAGAAACGAAGTATGCTGTTCCTGTGAATTCTCAATTTTTCCCCGAGCCATTACCTCTTGCTGGTGTTATTGAATTAGTAAAAACGCAGGGAGAAGATATTGAGATGACCTGTATTGAAGGTCTCGCACGCTTGTGTAAATTATACCAACATACTTTTAGGAATTCTTTGATTTCTAAATTAGGATTGATGGAATGGCATTTTGAAACTTCATCTAATATTGCAAGTGGAATGGAAATGTTTCAATTAAGACGCCCGGCTTCGAGATTTACAGCCCATGAGCTTGTGCAAGTAATTTTAAATACTATACAGAAAGGGAGTATGGTTGATGGTTGTTCATTCGAGAAACATATCATTAGAACATAACGTTGTACAGAGTGAAGGCAATATAGTAAGCGATATGGATGGAGAAAAAGTTATGTTAAATGTCCAAAAAGGAAATTATTATAACTTAGGTGAAATAGGTGGAGAAATATGGGAGCTTATTGAAAAGCCGATAAAAATTAAGCAGCTTGTTACTATGTTAGTATCTAACTATGATATTGAACAAAAAGATTGTGAAGAACAAGTTCTTTCCTTTGTAGAGTGCTTATTTCAAGAAGGTTTAATTCAAATAAAAGATCGATCTAATAGATAGATTCGTAATTTCAAGAGAACTATTAGGAGGGGATTAATGAATATTGTGAAAAGAATAAGGGTATTTTTATTACTGAACACGGAGACAAAGCTTTTATTTTTAGAGGCTTTTATTTTTTTAGGGTGGGCGCGTGTACTAAAAAGTATTACCTTTTCCAAAGTTGCACCTTCTTTAGGGGATTACATGAACGAAACATCAGTTGCCAAAATTCACCGACACGGGGATACACTAAAGAAGGTGTCTGAAGCTATTTCTATTATGAGTCGTTATACTTTTTGGGAAAGTCAGTGTCTTGTTAAAGCTATAGCTGGGATGAAAATGCTCGAAAAACGTCACATTGAGAGTACTCTTTATTTAGGAACTGCTAAGGATAGTCATGGGGAATTAATTGCGCATGCATGGTTACGGAGCGGTTCTTTTTATGTTACTGGATCAGAAGGAATGGAGAAATTTACTGTCGTTGGATCATTTGCAAAGAGGCTAAGTGAGGACACTATTAAAGGAGAATAAAATGGAGAAAGATTTTGGTCTGAATGTAGAGTTCATGTCTAAGGAATTGAAACTTCTTTTTGCAATTTTGAAGTTACAAGATGACGAAACAGTACAAACTTACAGTAATGAATGGTTTTCGGATATTGATTGGGAGGTATTTCTTGAGCAAGCTGTGCATCATCGTGTTTATCCGGTGATATATCAAAAACTTAAACAAGTGGATGAGGAACTAATTCCTTCACATATTGTACAAACCTTGAATAGGAAATATAAAAAAAATACATTTCACATGCTGTATTTAAGTGCTGAAATGGAACGAATAAATAAACTATGTAATGAAAATGAAATCCGTATGATTTTTCTAAAAGGACCTGTACTATCTCAGGACTTATATGGGGATATTTCTTTACGAACATCCTGTGATTTGGACGTTCTAATTCCGATGCAAAATTTAGAAAAAGTAGAAATGCTACTTTTAGAGCAGGGGTATGTAAAAGATGATTATATTCAAACGATATTAAATGATTGGAAATGGAGGCATCATCATATAACATTTTTTCATCCAACAAAGCAGATTAAGCTTGAGATTCATTGGAGGTTAAATCCCGGACCTGGTAAGGAACCTGGGTTTGAAGAGCTTTGGAAGCGAAAGAGAAAAAGTACCCTTACGAGTAATTCTGTATATATGTTAGGGAAGGAAGATTTATTTTTATTTCTTGTATCTCATGGTGCAAGACATGGTTGGTCCAGATTACGTTGGTTAGTAGATATAAAAAAAATTGTCGATCAAGAACTTAATTGGAGTAAGATTCATAAATTAATGGGAAAATATCAAGTGCTTCATTTAGGAGGACAAGCACTAATTTTAGCAACTCAATTGCTAGGTGTACGACTAGATGAAAGGATGATGGAATTAGTAGAGAAAAAACATTCAAAGCAGTTAGCTCAAGAGGCACTATTTTATTTCAAGCAAATGATAAATTTGCATACCGAACCTGTCCCAGAAGAAGTATTTATCTATCATAGTCGACACTTATTTTCACTAATGTCTAATCAGCAAAAGATTTTATATATTATGAGCCAATTATATCCTTATCCAATTGATGCAAAAACATTACCGTTACCTAAATTTCTTCATTTTTTATATTTTCCTTTACGTCCGTTTTTATGCCTTTGGAGGAAAACAAAGAAGCTTGCTTTGTTATAGGGGGAACATCGATGAATCATATTATATATTTTATGAAGAAATTATATTCTTCAGCGGGAAAAATACTCTATGTGAATTTATTTGGTATGGTTTTAATAAGTTTACTTGAAGGGATAGGTATTATTTTATTAATTCCTATGATAAGTATGACTGGAATAATGAATATAGGCGAGGAGACTACTTTTATTGCACCTGTCTCTAGATTTTTGCAGGATTTTCCTAAAACAACAAGTCTAGTTTCTATTTTAGGTATATATATACTAATAGTGTTAGGGCAAAATTTACTACAAAGAAATATAACGCTAAGGGATGCGAGAACGCAACAAGCTTTTGTACGAGACTTAAGAATAGAAACATATAGTGTGATTTTAAAAGCAAAGTGGAGTTTTTTTTTAGAGAAAAGGAAAACAAATCTAATAAATATATTAACTACAGAATTAGCTCGTGTAAGTTATGGGGTTAATTTATTTTTACAATTGTTAGCTGCTATTCTGTTTACATTTATACAGGTGGGAATTGCATTTTTATTATCTCCTCAAATAACTATATTTGTTTTGGTCTTTGGCTTATTATTCTTGGTAGCTTCTCGTGTTTTTATAAAAAAAGCCCGAATACTAGGCGGTAAGACCTCAGAATTGGCAAAAGACTACCTTTCTGGTATAACAGATCAATTTAATGGAATTAAAGATATAAAGAGTAATACTTTGGAAGCATCGCGTTTAGACTGGTTACAATCTATAACAACAAAGATGAGTAATGAGCAAATGGAGTATATGAGAATAAGATCGAGCTCGCAATTGTTTTATAAAGTTTCAATGGCTATATTAATTGCATTTTTTTTATTATTGTCAGTAAGTATGTTTCAATCGCAACCCACCCAATTACTATTAATCATTCTCATTTTTTCTAGACTATGGCCGAGATTCATGACAATTCAATCAAATTTAGAACAACTGGCTGCAAGTATTCCTGCTTTTAAGTCATTGTGGGAATTACAAGAGGAATGTAAGGAAGCAATTGAAATGCAGGATATACATCAGCAAAAACATATAACGCCGATTTGTATAGAGCGAGGTATTGAGTGTAAGGATGTTTACTTTCGTTATAATAAGCAAGAATCTTTATACGCACTTCAAAATATTAATGTGCAAATTCCAATAAATAGTATGACGGCTATTGTGGGGCATTCTGGTGCTGGGAAGAGTACATTAATTGATGTTTTAATGGGCTTGATCCAGCCAGAAAAAGGTCAAGTTTTAATAGATGGTACGCCTCTTACAACAGATAATTTATTGCCATTAAGACGTGCTATTAGCTATGTACCACAAGATCCCTTCTTGTTTAATGCAAGTATAAGGGAAAATTTATTGATGATTGAGCCAAATGCAAGTGAAGAACAAATTTGGGATGCATTAGATTTTGCGGCCGCCGCTGAATTTGTACAAACGTTTCCAAATGGGCTGGATACACTGATTGGAGATCGTGGGGTGAGGCTTTCAGGTGGTGAACGTCAGCGACTTGTACTAGCCCGGGCTATTTTAAGAAAGCCGTCGATTTTAGTATTAGATGAAGCTACGAGTGCATTGGATACTGAAAATGAAGTGAAAATTCAATCAGCAATAGAAAGATTGAAAGGAACAATGACTATTGTTGTGATTGCACATCGTTTATCTACTATACGCAATGCAGATCAAGTTATTGTCTTAGGAAAAGGTGAAATTGTCCAAAAAGGTGAATTTAATCAATTGGCTAAAGAGAGAAAAGGTGTATTTCGAAATTTATTAGGGTCACAAATGGAAGTTGGTTCTTAGAGGAGAAAAGAGTGAATGAAGTTTTGTATTCAAGCAGTTCGAATTGAATAAAAGCCTGAGTAATGGTCAGTTATAATAGGACATTATTCGGGCTTTTATTTGTGCGGTTTCTACATTTAGGGAGTAAATATAAATGAGTACCTTGCAATAAACAATACTAAGTGGTATATTATGGATAAAACAGGTACCATGTATTGAACAGTACTGAAATGAGAAAGGGGGATTGTCCTTGAACGTTCAGTTTAAAAAAGGTGTGTTAGAACTGTGTGTTTTGGCACTTGTGAAACGTAAGGATTGTTACGGTTATGAACTTGTTCAGCAAATCTCAAATAAATTTTTAATATCGGAAGGGTCAGTGTATCCTTTATTACGTCGTTTAACGAAAGAAGGATATTTTCAAACGTATTTAAAAGAATCTACAGAGGGGCCACCTCGTAAATATTATCAACTAACTGAGCAAGGGGAGACGCAACTGAATTTGTTAGTAACGGAGTGGCGTGATTTTGCAAAAGGCGTACAAGAAATTATTGAAGGGGTGGAATGGGATGAGTAAAGAACAGTTCCTTAAAGAATTATCAAGTCATCTTAGAAAGTTACCGGAAGAAGAGAGGAAAGATATTTTATTTGATTATGAAGAGCATTTTCAGTTTGGGAGAGAAGAGGGGAAAACTGAATCGGAAATAATAAAGGGGCTTGGCTCTCCGAAAGTAATTGCGAAAGATTTACTTGCTTTGTATCGCTTTGATGAAATGAAAAAGGACCCATCTACTTCGAATATAACAAGGGCTGTCATGGCAGCGATTGGACTTAGTTTGTTTAATTTTATTATTGTGTTAGGCCCGTTAGTTGCAATTATCGCTTTTATATTTTCCTTTTGGGTCGGTGGGATTGCTAGTGTAGTGACACCATTTTTCGTTATTGCAAAAGTATTTATGGGTACTTTTATATGGTTGGATGTATTCGTTAGTATAACGTTTGTTGGAGTAGGTTTGTTGTTATGTATTATCGCTTATTATAGTACGAAGTGGTTTAAAAGGTTATGCGTACGTTATGTAGTATGGAACTTCAAAATGATAAAAGGGGAGTAGATGATGAAAAAAATATTGTTAGTAGCAATCACTTGTATCATTATTGGAGTAATAGGGATTTCACAAACATATGAAAAAGCAGTACAAACTGCAGAAGAAGGAAACAAAGAAGACGTAATAAAAAACGAAACACTAAAAAATATAGAAGTTAAGTTAGATGCTGGGGATATTGTTGTCCAAAAATCTCCCGATTCTTCTTTTTATGTAAAGCAATCAGGAGCTGTACGTAAACAAGAGATTCGTATTGCCGAAGATGGTGACACATTAAAAATTATTGGGGAAAGAGAAAAAGGTGCTTCATTTGATTTTTCTTTTTACAATTTCAAGTTTCAAACGTCTACAATGACTATACTAGTGCCTGAACGTTCTTACCAAGAGATAAAAGTAAATTCATCTGCTGGACAAATAGAAATAAGTGATGTGAAAAGTGATCGTGTAAGTGTTGAAACGCTTGCTGGAGAAGTAGATTTGAAACATGTCACAGCTAAGAGTGTGGAGGGATCTACAAAAGCTGGTGAGCTGAACTTTAAAAAAGTAATAGGGAAAGTAACAGCGAAGACGGCTAGTGGGGAAGTGCATATTATGGATCATGATCCTAAATATGATGTGGAGGCAAGTTCAACCGCTGGGGATGTAGATATTACTTTATTGGAAAAACCACAAGATGCAGTTATAACTGGGCAAAGCGCTGCTGGAGACGTGATGATTTTTAATGAAGAAAATAAAAATATAACAATTGGCAATGGTAGTAAAAAGATTAGTGGTAAAACAACTGCTGGCGATGTGACGATTGAAATTCGTTCATAAGAAATAGAATGTATGAAAATCTATCAAAATACAAAAAAGAAGATAGTCACCTATATAAATAAGGTGATTATCTTCTTTTTATTATTTTTTAATGTAAATCACGATATACACCAATTACTTTTCCGATAACTGACACTTGTTTTAAAATAATAGGCTCTAATGAAGAGTTTTCCGGTTGTAGACGGAAATGGTCTTTTTCTTTATAGAAACGTTTAACAGTTGCTTCGTTATCTTCTGTTAAAGCTACTACAATTTCACCGTTATATGCAGACTGTTGTTGGCGAACAACAACTAAATCCCCGTCGAAAATACCAGCTTCAATCATACTATCTCCAGAAATACGTAACATGAACACTTGATCTGCTCCAGCAACAATGCTAGCTGGAAGTGGGAAGTGATCTTCTACACTTTCAACTGCTGTAATCGGTAATCCAGCAGTAACTTTTCCGATAATAGGAACTTGAATAACAGATTGTGTTTCTGCATCCATTCGATCGTCACCTAAAATTTCAATTGCTCGTGGTTTTGTTGGATCGCGTCGAATATATCCTTTTTCTTCTAGTCGTGATAAATGTCCGTGCACTGTAGAACTAGAAGCGAGGCCGACTGCTTGACCGATTTCACGTACGGAAGGTGGATATCCTTTTTCTTGTACTTTTAGCTTAATAAAGTCGAGAATGTCTTGCTGGCGTTTCGTTAACTTTTCCATGTTTTCTAACACCTCGTTTTCTTTCATTTTTCTTATTAATAAGTATAACATGCGAAAAAACATTCTACAAACATAAGTTCGAACAAAAGGCGAATTTATGTTACACTGGAGGGAAATAATAGTGAGAAAGAGGGGTTCATAATGAATGCAATTATTTATGCGCGTGTGAGTACAACAAAAGAAGCACAAGAAACATCATTATTACGTCAAAAAGATGAATTATTGCATTTAGCTGAGCGCTATCAAATGAATGTTATTAAGGTGATTGAAGAGCAGGCTAGTGGCTATACAATTGAACGTGACGGCATATTAGAAGTGCTAGATACAATTCGAGACGAACAAATCGATGTGCTACTCATACAAGATGAAACGCGCCTTGGTAGGGGGAATGCGAAAATTGCATTAATGCACTGTTTACATAAAGAGGGAATAAAAGTATATACGCATACGCATAATGGAGAATTACAATTGTCGGATTCTGATTCGATGGTTTTAGATATTATTGGCATTGTTGAAGAGTATCAAAGAAAGATTCATAACTTGAAAATTAAACGTGGCATGCAACGCGCAGTAGAAAAGGGCTATCGTCCCGAAAATAATTTAAAAAATCGTAATTTAAGCGTAGGCCGAGAGAAAAAAGAGGTGCCAATTGAAGAAATTGTGCGCTTACGCAAAAGTGAACTTACTTTCGAAGAAATTGCGGCCACGCTTCGTGGATTTGGTCATAATGTTTCAAAAGCAACTGTACATCGAAGATATGTAGAATATACAAAGCAATTGCTTGATAAAGAGGACTAACTATTGTATGATAATAATCAGTTTTGAGTAAAAGGGGGATTCGAGATGCAAAGTCACGAACTCATTGAACGCATTAACTTCTTAGCGAAAAAAGCAAAAGCTGAAGGCTTAACTGAAGAAGAACAACGTGAGCGCCAATCGCTACGTGAACAATATTTAAAAGGATTTCGTCAAAATATGTTAAACGAACTTAAAGGAATTAAAGTTGTTAACGAAGAAGGTACTGATGTTACACCGGCGAAATTAAAAGCTTTAAAAAAGCAAGATAATGCAAAATTAAATTAAAAGATGGGCATAGCTGCCCATCTTTTTTATTGTTAAATTCGTTATTTAATAACTTTCCAGTTATTATTTTGCGTTGCTTCTATCTTTTTATGTTTCCATATATAGTTAGCGATAAGTTCAGACATATCTGTTGGTATGTCTTTTATTACGGGCTTATTTTGAAACATAAAAAAGTTCCCTCCGCCGCTTGCGCGATAATTATTCATAACGACGTCATATTCTTCCTTCATATTTAGAGGAGCGCCTTTATACTGTAAAGATTCTACTCTCTCGCCAATTGGTTTGGAAATGTTTAATACGTACGAAATTCCTTCCCACATATCGTAATTATAGTGTTGCGGTTTTGGTTCTATGTAGCTAGGGTTTACGATGATGGTTCCATCTCCTTTTAATGTGAAATAAGAAGCAGAGAGTTCGAGAGCATCTTTTATATCTGCTCCAGTTATTCTAATTACTTTTAATGTATTTGGATAAATATAATTAGAAACGATGTCACGCATTGTTACAAATTTTGGGAAACCTGGAGATGTATTATGGAACAAACTTGTACAAGAAATGGAAACATTGGCAATATCCATCTGTATTTTATTTATGAATTCAATAAAAGGATGGTCTTGTAAACGAGTTTGCATAACATCTGAAATTTGCATGTCCCCATGAATGATTCCAATAGGTTGATCAAGCCATTTTTGTGTATTCTCTTCATAATCAGATGCTAAGGAAAGAACATCTGAATCTGCCTCAATTCCTTGCACCGTCAACAACTCTGAATAACTTTCTTTTTTTAGCCACTTCTGTTCCATTCTTTCGAAGGTTACGGTTATTTTTCCAACTGATTGCCCATTACATCCGGTCTGTAAAATTGTTACACCGTTAGCCATTGTGTGAGAAATTTCTCGGTGTTGGTGTCCTGTTAATAAAATATCTATACCTTCAATTTCATGACACATTGCATATCCTTGGTTCTCGCCTGTTAACACTTCAGTTGGTACTCCGGTCTGTAAATCACGTTCAAATCCTCCGTGATAGGCTACGACTAGTAAATCAGGTTTTTCGTGTTGGTGGATGTAAGTAACCCATTTTTTTGTAGTTTCCAGTGCGTCTTCAAAATGTAAGTCTTGAATATGAAGGGGTTGTTCCCAGTTTGGGATGTAATGTGTTGTTACTCCTAAAATCGCAATTTTTATATTCTCTTCAATATGTTTGATGATGTAAGGTTTCCCGAAATAGGGTTCTTTTATGTTTTTATCTAAAATGTTTGCTGATAAGTACGGGAAGTTTGCAGTTTCTACAGCATGATTTAATATATCCATTCCATAATTAAATTCATGATTTCCGATAATTGCAGCATCGTAACTTATATAGTTGGCTAATAAGGACATTGGGTTTTTCTTATCTTTTTCGTATGTAGCGTAATGGTAAGTAAATGGTGTTCCTTGAATGAAGTCCCCATTATCGATTAAAAGAACGTTTTTATTTTTAGAACGTTCTTTTTTTATAAGAGTAGAAATTTTAGCTAAACCAATTTCTGCTTTGGAATTGTCTTGGTAGTGAATTGGATAAACAGTACCATGTATATCACTTGTTAATAAGATGTTTAAAGTTACAATTTGATTTTGATTCAACATCATTCACCTTTTCTATTGTTATCTTCAAGTTAATCATATCAAAAATATGAAGAGAATTTTAATGTGAGTGTATAGAATGTGTAAAGATTCTGTAAATAATCAATTATTTGTAAAAATGTGTGATATATTTCTTCATGTTTATGAAAGATTATTTTATAACAATGAAAAATGGAGGCATTAACATGTTGAAAAAAGTTTTTGCAATGAGCACAACAGTTGTACTAGCAGCGGGATTATTAAGTGGCTGTGGAACGAAGGAATCAAGTGCAAGTAAAAATGAAGATACGAAAAAAGGGTATGTACCAAAGACTTTAAATGTTCAATTTGTTCCTTCTCAAAATGCAGATACGTTAGAGGCGAAGGCAAAACCATTGGAAAAGCTATTAAGTGATAAGTTAAATATTCCAGTAAAAGTTAGTATTTCAACGAATTACAATACAATTGTAGAAGCGATGGCATCTAAGCAAGTAGATGTAGGATTTTTACCCCCAACAGCGTATGTGCTAGCACATGAGAAAAAGGCTGCAAACGTAATTTTACAAGCACAACGTTTTGGAGTAGATGATGAAACGGGAGCTCCTACAAAGGATTTAGTAGACTTTTATAAATCTGAGTTTGTAGTTAAGAAAGATTCAAATATTAATAGTGTAAAAGATTTAAAAGGTAAAAAAATTGGTTATCAAGATGTAACGTCATCAGCGGGATATGTGTGGCCTGCGGCTGTACTATTAAAAGAGGGCGTTGATCCGTTAAAAGATGTGAAACCTGTTACATTAAAAGGTCACGATCAGTCGCTTATTGCGCTTTTAAATGGTGATGTAGATGCAGCTGTTGTATTCCAAGATGCTCGTAATATTGTGAAAAAAGATTATCCGAATATATTCGATCAAACGAAAATAGTGAAATTCACGGAGAAAATTCCAAACGATACGATTTCGGTACGCTCTGATTTAGATGAAGAGTGGAGCAAGAAATTACAGGATGCTTTCATTGAGATAGGAAAAAATGAAGAAGGTCATAAAATCATTAAAGAAGTATATTCACATGAAGGATATGTTAAATCTGATGATAGTAAATTTGATATCGTTCGTGAATATGGGAAGAAAGTAAAAACGCAATAATACATATGGAAATGGCAGCTAACTGGAAGGGATGTGTTTTCAGTTAGTTTGCCGTTTTGAATACATAGAAGGTAGGTAAGATTTGTGATAGAGTTTCGAAATGTCTCCAAAGTGTATCCGAATGGTACAAAAGGATTGAATAATATAAACTTAAAAGTTCAAAAAGGTGAGTTTGTTGTAATGGTAGGGCTATCCGGAGCTGGAAAGTCTACACTTCTCAGATCGGTAAATCGCCTTCATGAGATTACAGAAGGGGAAATCTTGGTTGAAGGTGAGTCTATTACTGCTGCGAAAGGAAAAGAATTACGCCGCATGCGCCGGGATATTGGTATGATTTTTCAAAGTTTTAATCTTGTAAAACGATCAACGGTATTGAAGAATGTATTAGCTGGGCGTGTTGGGTATCATTCGACATTGCGTACAACGTTAGGTCTATTTCCAAAAGAAGATTTGGAGCTTGCTTTTCAATCGTTAAAAAGGGTGAATATTTTAGAAAAAGCATATACGCGGGCTGATGAACTATCAGGAGGACAACAGCAACGTGTATCGATTGCTAGAGCATTGGCGCAAGAAGCGAAAATTATATTGGCAGACGAACCTGTTGCATCTTTGGATCCGCTGACAACAAAGCAAGTATTAGATGATTTGAAAAAAATTAATGAAGATTTTGGAATTACAACGATTGTAAACTTACATTCTATTGATTTAGCTAGGCAATATGCGACACGCATTATTGGACTACATGCAGGTGAAGTTGTTTTTGATGGTTTAGTAGAAGAGGCAACAGATGAAAAATTTGCTGAAATTTATGGAGACGTAGCGCAGAAAAGTGAATTATTAGAGGTGGCAGTTAAATGAATGATGTGACGATATATTCGAAATCGATACCGAAGCCACCGAGTAAATTGAAACATATGTTAACGGTTATTCTCGTTATTATATTGTTGTGGGGCAGTAGTGTGCAGGTCGACGCATCATTTTCAAAACTAGTAATTGGTTTTCCTAATATGATGGATTTATTGAAGGAAATGGTGCCACCCGATTGGAGTTATTTTAAAGTTATTACAACAGCAATGTTAGATACGATACGTATGGCGATTATTGGGACGACTTTAGGGGCGATTTTAGCCATTCCACTTGCATTATTTGCAGCAAGTAATGTATTTACTAACGTGTTTTTGTATAGTCCAGCGCGTTTGATTTTAAATTTTATACGGACGATACCAGATTTATTATTAGCGGCAATTTTTGTGGCGATTTTTGGAATAGGACCGCTTCCAGGTATTTTGGCTCTTACTTGTTTTTCGGTTGGGCTCGTAGCGAAATTGTTATATGAGTCCATTGAAGCAATTGACCCTGGTCCGTTAGAAGCGATGACTGCTGTAGGAGCTAATAAGGTGCAGTGGATTGTTTATGGGGTAATTCCACAAGTGAAAGCGCATTTTGTCTCCTATGTACTTTATACATTTGAGGTGAATGTACGTGCAGCAGCTGTTTTAGGGTTAGTAGGAGCAGGTGGCATTGGATTGTATTATGATCGTACACTTGGATTTTTACAATATCAACAAACTGCTTCTATTATTATTTATACTCTTGTTGTTGTATTGTTAATTGATTATATAAGTACGTTGTTGCGGGAGAAATTATAATGAGTGAATCGACGATGATCATGCCAAAACGAAAGAAACCAAGTGTATATCGCTGGATTATTTTTATAGCCCTTGCAGTTATATATGTATGGGCCTTTTCAGGAGTTCCGTTAGAAGGAATAAAGAATACCGCAGGAGAAATTACAAAGGCAATTATGACAGGGGTATTGAACCCAGATTGGTCGTATGTATCTTTGCCAGATGGAGAAGATTTATTACATGGTTTAATTGATACGTTGGCTATTGCAATATTAGGTACATTTATTTCCGCCTTTTTATCTATACCATTTGCTTTTTGGGCAGCAACAAATATGAGTAGTGGAAAATTAACTTCAGGAACTGGGAAATTTGTACTTAGTTTTGTCCGTACATTTCCCGAATTAGTAATGGCACTTTTATTTATAAAAGCTGTCGGTCCAGGTTCTTTCGCGGGCGTACTAGCTTTAGGGTTACATTCTATCGGGATGTTAGGGAAACTGTATGCAGAAGGAATTGAAAATATTGATAAGGGACCGACGGAAGCGTTAATAGCAACAGGCGCAAATCGGTTTCAAATACTTTGGTATGCAGTATTGCCACAAGTATTACCGGATTTTCTATCGTATACGTTATACAGGTTCGAAATTAATGTACGATCTGCTGCCATTTTAGGTGTTATTGGAGCAGGTGGTATCGGGACACCATTAATTTTTGCACTGAGTTCACGCAACTGGTCTCGTGTAGGGATTATTTTATTGGGTATCATTTTAATGGTAATTATCATTGATTTAATTTCAAGTTCGATTCGGAAGAAAATTGTATGATTTATAAAAGAAGCACCTATAAAAGGTGCTTCTTTTATATAATGAGAATAAACAATGTGGATATTATTGGATAGTAGGAGGGGTCTTTTGGCTTTACAGCATGAATTTGTATTTGTTTCATTTGAAAAAAAGGGATTGGATCTTGAAGGTGTGAATTGGATTGAAGATTGTTTCTCGTATAAAGAAGAGGCGACGATAGAGGAATATGTTGTATTAAGTGATGAGCTAATTGTGTATCTATTAGATTTTACCCCACATTAACGGGCAGTAAGACTCCCACCTCAAAATTCTGCTGGAGCAAAGAAGTTAGGTGGGAGATCAACTGCCCGTAAACGTCCGATTGGTTCAACTAATAATCAGTGGGGATGCCCCCACTGATTAAAGTTTCACTTTACCCATTGGATTCCGGTCTATTATCCAGCGAAAAGAGCAGAAGGGTTTGGCATTCATTATTATGGTATTACAAAAATTGAACAACAAGGGGCAGTGATAGCAGAACAGTTATTTTGTTCGCTAGTTAGCATGTTTTCTTTAGCGCCAGAAACAATCGAACTGACAGGGCGGTTTCAATGGGAAAATGATTGTAAGACTGATGGAGAATATGAAAGATACGTATTTGATCGAGATAAATTATGCCAAGATTTAAAGTCTTTTATTCGTTTGCTTAGGAGAGTGAAAAATGGGGAAGGATATATTTTGCATTATGGAATTTGAAAATGATGAATAAATATACAGATAATTCCCTTTCTTTTTAAAATAAAAATAATGAAAAAGTATGTCATATTGAATGCCCATACATTCCCGAAATCATTGATTGTTTTATAAAAAACCAAAAAAATATCAACATATTTGTCGATACATGTTGTATAATCTTGCGTGGGAAGCTATCATATAAATGTATAAAACGTTTACTAATATAAGCGAAGGGAAGAATAGCATGTCACATTCAATCGAACAACTTTCTATCAACACGATTCGCACATTATCCATCGATGCGATTGAAAAAGCAAACTCTGGTCACCCAGGAATGCCAATGGGTGCAGCACCAATGGCTTATACATTATGGACTCAATTTATGAAACACAATCCAAATAACCCAACGTGGTTTAACCGTGATCGTTTCGTATTATCTGCAGGTCATGGTTCAATGTTATTATACAGCCTACTTCACCTATCTGGTTATGATGTAACAATGGATGACTTAAAGAACTTCCGTCAATGGGGAAGCAAAACTCCAGGACATCCTGAGTACGGTCATACAGCAGGGGTAGACGCAACTACTGGTCCACTTGGACAAGGTATTGCAACTGCTGTAGGTATGGCAATGGCTGAAAGACATTTAGCTGCTAAATATAACCGTGATGCGTATAATGTAGTAGATCATTATACATACGCTATTTGTGGTGATGGAGATTTAATGGAAGGCGTTTCTGCTGAAGCATCTTCATTAGCTGCTCATTTACAATTAGGTCGTCTTGTTGTGCTTTACGATTCAAATGATATTTCATTAGATGGCGATTTAAATCGTTCATTCTCTGAAAGTGTAGAAGATCGTTACAAAGCATACGGATGGCAAGTAATCCGTGTTGAGGATGGAAACGATATTGAAGCTATCGCAAAAGCAATTGAAGAAGCGAAAGCTGACGAAAAACGCCCAACGCTAATTGAAGTAAGAACGACAATTGGTTTCGGTTCTCCAAACAAATCAGGTAAATCAGCTTCACATGGTTCTCCACTTGGTGTAGACGAAACAAAATTAACGAAAGAAGCATATGCTTGGACTGCTGAGCAAGACTTCCATGTAGCAGAAGAAGTATATGACAACTTCCGTAAAACAGTACAAGATGTTGGTGAAACGGCGCAAGCAGAGTGGAATACGATGCTAGGTGAATATGCACAAGCATACCCAGAATTAGCAAACGAATTACAAGCAGCAATGAACGGTCTTCTTCCAGAAGGTTGGGAGCAAAAATTACCAACTTATGAATTAGGATCAAAAGCAGCAACTCGTAATTCTTCAGGTGCTGTAATTAATGCAATTGCAGAGTCTGTACCATCATTCTTCGGTGGGTCTGCTGACCTTGCTGGTTCTAACAAAACATACATGAATAACGAAAAAGACTTTACAAGAGATGATTACAGCGGTAAAAATATTTGGTACGGTGTACGTGAGTTCGCAATGGGTGCAGCAATGAACGGTATTGCACTACATGGCGGTTTAAAAACTTACGGTGGTACGTTCTTCGTATTCTCTGACTACTTACGTCCAGCAATTCGTCTTGCAGCATTAATGCAATTGCCAGTAACGTATGTATTCACACACGACAGTATCGCTGTTGGTGAAGATGGTCCAACACATGAACCAATCGAGCAATTAGCAGCGCTACGTGCAATGCCAAATGTATCTGTTATTCGTCCAGCTGATGGTAACGAATCTGTTGCAGCTTGGAGACTAGCTCTAGAATCTACAAATAAACCAACTGCTTTAGTATTAACTCGTCAAGACCTTCCAACATTAGAAGGTGCAAAAGAGGATACGTATGAAAAAGTAGCAAAAGGTGCATATGTAGTTTCTACAAGCAAGAAAGAAACAGCTGATGTAATCTTACTTGCAACTGGATCTGAAGTAAGTCTAGCTATTGAAGCACAAAAAGCTCTAGCAGTAGACGGCATTGACGCATCTGTTGTCAGCATGCCATCTATGGATCGCTTTGAAGCTCAAACTGCTGAGTACAAAGAATCTGTATTACCAAAAGCAGTAACAAAACGTTTCGCAATCGAAATGGGTGCTACATTCGGATGGCACCGTTACGTAGGTCTTGAAGGAGATGTGTTAGGTATCGATACATTCGGTGCTTCTGCTCCTGGTGAGAAGATTATGGAAGAGTATGGATTTACTGTAGAGAACGTTGTTCGTAAAGTAAAAGAAATGCTTTAATGATTTTAGAAAAATCTCTCCGGCATGGAGAGATTTTTCTATGTAAATGAGTTTTTTCGACAGAAAAAGTTTTTTATCTCTCCGCAGTCAGACAATCATTGCAAAATTTCTTCTATATAATGAAGAGAAAAGGTTGTCCAGATTGGGAGGCGAAAGATGAAAACGTATGAATTGTATTTAATTCAAGAGGATATTGCGAAAGCTTACTTTGGTCGTGAATATTTGTTTTTTGATTTATTTGCTCGATTTTCAGAATCTGGGTCCCTTTCGGAGAAAAAAGTGTTATATAAACAAATGATGTATATAACGATGCCATTACAAGTAATGAAAATTCATCATAAATTAGAACAGGCTTTGCGCGTTCTTGGTAAATATGATCGAACACATCATACACATACACTTTATACAGGAGCGGAATACGGCGAAATAATGGTGAAACCGCACTATATTCGCATGAATACCTCTGGAAACGTTTCTATGGAAACGACTTTCTTTGAGGTGTTAAGAAAGTGTGAATTAACATTTTTAGCTATGGATTATGAAAATACAAAGTACGGATGGCTGAATCCTTTAAAACAAGTACGAACATATGTGTAAAAAATGTCGAATTCTATCTTGTCTTATTGAAAAGGTTTTAGTACACTGTAAGGTAGACAACATGAAGGAGGAAAATATATGCCAATTTGGTTAGGTATTCTAGTGGGCGTAGTAGCACTAGTAGCAGGCGTGGCGTTAGGATTTTTCATTGCCCGCAAATACATGATGAACTACTTAGAAAAAAATCCACCAATTAATGAACAAATGTTAAAAATGATGATGATGCAAATGGGACAAAAACCTTCCCAAAAGAAAATCAATCAAATGATGAGCGCGATGAACAAGCAACAAACAAAATAAGCGCTAAAGGGCACTCGATAAGAGTGCCCTTTCCTATTGGATTTTAAAAACGTTTAAAACTTTTAAAAATTCTGTATTTTTGGTAAACTGAAAACATCGCTCATTTTAAGGGAGGAGGAGAAGAATGAAGGTATTTATTAATTTAGCGTGGTTTTTTAAACAAGAAAAACGAGCGTACATAATCGGAATTATTATGTTATTTGGTGTCGCGCTTCTTGAACTTGTAGCCCCGAAAGTACTAGGTATTGTAGTAGATGAAATTAATAATGGAACATTAACATCTGAAAAATTGTTGAAGTGGGTTATTCTGTTAGTAATTGTAGGGATTACTATGTACATACTACGTTATTTATGGCGTATTATGATTTTTGGATCTTCGTTAAAACTAGCCCGTCAATTACGAAAGAATCTATATGAGCATTTTACAAAGATGAGCCCGTCTTTCTATCAATCACGTCGTACGGGCGATTTGATGGCACATGCGACTAATGATATTCAGGCGATTCAACAAACTGCTGGATCTGGCGTTTTAACGCTTGTTGACTCATTAGCGGTTGGGGGATGTGTACTCGTAGCAATGGGCTTTACAATTAGTTGGAAGTTAACATTGTTAAGCTTAATTCCAATGCCGATTGTAGCGATTTCGACAAATTATTATGGAACGTTATTACATAAACGGTTTCATAAAGCACAGCAATCGTTTTCGGAAATCAATGATAAAGTACAAGAGAGTATGAGTGGGATGAAGGTAATTCGATCACTTGGACAAGAGAAAGAAGATTTACAAGCATTTCGAAAAAAGTCAGAAGATGTCGTACATAAAAATATGTTAGTCGCACGTATTGATTCGTTGTTTGATCCGACAATCTCTCTTATCGTTGGATTTTCTTTTTTAATTGCAGTATGTTACGGGTCAGTATTAGTTGTGAGAGGTGAATTAACTGTTGGCGATCTTGTTACATTTACAACGTATTTAGGTACCCTCGTTTGGCCAATGTTAGCGTTTGGATGGTTGTTCAACATTATGGAGCGTGGGCGTGCTTCGTATGACCGTGTAGAAAAAATTCTCTCGCAAAAATCAGATGTAGTAAATAGAGAAGATGCTGTGCATACAATAGCAAGCGGTGATGTTACATTTGCGGTCGATTCATTTTCATATAAGAAAAATGAAGTGTTACAGCTAGTGGATGTTCACTTTGATTTAAAGAAGGGTGAAACACTAGGAGTTGTCGGACGTACGGGTGCAGGGAAAACGACGTTATTAAAATGCTTAATCCGTGAGTATGATCATTTTAATGGTGAATTAAAAGTTGGGGAGCGGGATATTCGCGATGTAACACTTTATGGTGTCCGTTCTGCCATTTCATACGTGCCGCAAGACCATTTTTTATTTTCAGCGAGTATTGGGGAGAATATTGCCTTTGGAAAGGCGGATGCTACATATAATGAAATTACCCGCGCTGCAGAGATTGCTTGTATTCATAATGATATCCTCCAATTTTCAGAAGGGTATGAAACAGTAGTAGGAGAAAGAGGCGTTTCGTTATCTGGAGGCCAAAAACAGAGAATCTCTATTGCCCGTGCTTTATTAACGGATGCGGAAATTTTAATTTTGGATGATTGTTTATCAGCGGTAGATGCAAAAACAGAAGAAACGATTTTAAACGCATTAAAGAGGGAAAGAGCAGGAAAAACAACGATTATTACTGCTCATCGTTTAAGTGCAATTCAACATGCCAATCTTATACTTGTTGTGGATGAAGGCAGAATTGTGCAACGAGGTACACATGAGCAATTAATGGAAGAAAACGGTTGGTATAAAGAAATGTATGAGAGCCAGCAGTTAGAAGCATTAGTCGAGAAAGGAGGCGTATGATGACCGAGAAGAAGCGGAGTGATTTAAGTAGATTGCTTTCTTATATGAAGCCGTATAAAGGGTTGCTATCTTTAGCATTTATCTTTTTAGTTGGTGCAACTGTAACTGAAATGATGGGTCCTTTTTTAATTAAACAATTTCTTGATGAACACTTAGTACCACGTAACTTTGATCAATCAGCACTTGTTACTCTATTTGTAGTGTATCTTATTGCTCACTTATTAAAAGTAATATTTACTTATTTAGACTTGTTGTATTTTCAAAATATTGCTTTTAAAATTGTTCAAGATATGCGTGTTGAAGTATATGATCATGTTCAAAAGTTGTCATTAAGTTTCTTTGATCGTACGCCGATTGGTACGCTCGTATCGCGCATAACGAATGATACGGAAGCTATTAAAGATTTTTATGTCAGTGTATTATCCACATTTGTCAAAAACGTAGTCTTTTTAATAGGTATTTTAGTAGCGATGTTTTTATTGAATGTAAAACTAGCCCTATTTTCCCTCGTATTAATTCCGATAATGTTTGCGATTATGGTGCTATATCGCCGGAAAAGTGCAGCCTTTTATTTAGAAGTACGTAATCAATTAAGCGTGTTAAATGCAAAGTTAAATGAGTCCATTCAAGGAATGAATATTGTTCAAGTGTTCAGACAAGAAAAGCGTATGAGAAAAGAGTTTGAAGAAGTGAATAATAAACATTATAGTGCAGGGCGGCGGACGTTAAAGTTAGACGCGTTACTTTTACGTCCAGCAACTGATTTAGTTCATATTGTGGCTATTGCGTTAGTACTTGGTTTATTTGGAATTGATGCTTTGAAGAGTCCTGTTGAAGTAGGAGTTCTATATGCATTTGTTAACTATATACATCGTTTCTTCCAGCCTGTAAATGAGATGATGATGAAATTATCATTTTTCCAACAGGCACTTGTTTCATCATCACGTGTATTTCATTTAATGGATGAGAAAGATTTAGCGCCAGTTCAACAAGGGGATGGAAATCCTCAAGTCGTTAATGGAGATATTGAATTTAAAAATGTTACTTTTTCTTATGATGGGAAACGTGATGTTTTAAAAAATGTATCTTTTCACGTGAAACAAGGGCAAACAGTTGCTTTCGTTGGGCACACTGGTAGCGGAAAAAGTACCATTATGAATTTGTTAATGCGATTTTATAATATTAAGTCCGGAAATATTGTAATAGATGGTGTAGATTTAGAGAAATTTAAAGAAGGAGAAATTAGAAAGAAAATAGGACTCGTATTGCAAGATGCATTTTTATTTGCGGGAAATGTAAAACAAAATATTCGTATGTATAATGAAGAAATTACGGATGAAGAAGTAAAAGAAGCGGCACAATTTGTGCAAGCGAATACGTTTATTGAAAAATTACCAGAGCAGTATGAAACGGAAGTAGTAGAAAGAGGTGCTGCATTTTCTAGTGGTCAACGACAATTAATTGCTTTTGCTAGAACGATAGCAACGAATCCGAAAGTATTAGTATTGGATGAAGCAACAGCTAATATTGATACAGAAACAGAAGATGCGATTCAAACAGCCTTACAGCAAATGAGAAAAGGGAGAACGACTATAGCAATTGCGCACAGATTATCTACAATTCAAGATGCAGATCAAATCTTTGTTATGCATGATGGAGAAATAGTAGAAAGAGGAACACATCAAGAATTACTGAGTGAGCAAGGGTTGTATTATAATATGTATTTACTGCAAAATAAAGGAAGTTTACAAAAAGCCTTGTAATTACAAGGCTTTTTATTTTGCATATAAAATATGTTGACGCTTTATATCTATAGTATAAACGTCGTGACCCTTTATAAAAGTTGTACATATTGTATGTATACGAAATGAAAAAATTTGATAGGAGCTTTCATATGCAAGATAGGTCTAGTTCAAATGTTACGTTTATCGATGTGTCTCATTGGGAAGGAAGTATTGATTGGAATGCTGTGAAGGCATCAGGTATTCAAGCGGCGTATGCAAAAGCGACAGAAGGTGTGAATTACATTGATCCGACTTTTGTTCAAAATGTACAGGCTGCAAAAAATGCAAATGTATTGATTGGTGCATATCATTTTGCGCATCCAGAACAAAATGATGCAATTTCAGAAGCAAAATATTTTGTGAGTATATTACAAAGCAATCAGACAGACTTAATTCCAGTTCTAGATTTAGAATCACCAACAGATCCGAGTAATAGTAATTTGACAGGTACCGCTATATCTAATTGGGCAAGAAGTTTTATAGATTATGTGAAACAAGCTACTGGAAAAAATGTCATGCTATATACAGGTGTTTGGTATATTAATGAGTTTGGGATTAGTGGATTAAGTGATATTCCACTTTGGATTTCTAGATATTCTAGTACACCGCCTGCTGATGCTGGTGGATGGACAGAGTGGACAGCATGGCAATACACAGATTCTGGTCAAATTTCAGGTGTAGGAAATTGTGACGTATCAGCAGCCGTCTCGATAGAAGCTTTACAAGGGAGCGGAGCAAGTGGTGGAAATGTTTCACCTCCTACTAATGCTACTGCAGTTTACGGTGTTGCTGTCATTAATGGTGATAATGTAAATTTACGGAGTGGACCATCTTTACAATCTAGTGTAATCCGTCAGCTAAATCGTGGCGAATCATATGAAGTTTTGAGTGAACAAGGTAGCTGGCTTGCTTTAGGTGGAAACGAATGGATATACGATGATTCAAGTTATGTTCAGTATAAACATTATGTGGCGACTATTACTGGTGATAATGTGAATCTGCGGGATGCTCCATCATTAAATGGAAATGTTATAAGACAATTACATCATGGTGAGGCATATCGAGTATGGTGTAAGCAAGATGGATGGCTTGGTCTAGGTGGAAATCAATGGATATACGATGATTCAAGTTATATTCATTATGGTGTACAATAAAATGAACGCAGAAGGTATCTCGCCTGAGATGCCTTTTATTATAAATATGTAATTTTTACAAAGTGTATATTGAAAGCATAGTATAATATAATGTATATTTATAAAAAATAAAATAAAGGAGTAAAAATATGGATTATGTGCTAATAGGTGTCGTTTTAATATTATTAGCTGTAGTATTCGTGCTGTTCTATAAAAATAAACAGCTAGAATCAGAGAGTCAGCAAGTAGAATTTGAAAAGAAACAAGCAATTGAAACGTATGAAAACGAAATTGCAGCTACGGTTACAGAGCATAAGGAACAACAAAATACATTGAAAAATATGGAACAGAAGAAATACAATGATTTACAAATAAGTGCAGCTAGAGAACTTGAAAATATGCGTATGATGAAGAATCAATTAGCTATGCAACATAGTAAAGAACGTAGTGAAATGCAAGATAAACATAGTAACGAAATACATATGTTTCAAAAGTTAATTGCAAATTTGCGAGAGTATACGAAAAATGGAGCTGAAGTGAATACACACGAAACATTACATTATATGAAGCGAGGCTTCGTAGAGAAAGGCATAATACTAGATAATGAATTTCATATTATGCCGAATGTTTTTATTAGAAATCAGCACGGAGGAAATGATTTTCGAATTCATCATCTTGTCTTAAGTAAAACGGGTATGTATCTACTTGAGACGAAAGAATGGACAGGGAAATTAATTCATGGCTTAACGAAAGGAAATGCTAGTATATATTCGTTTATGATTGATGAAATTGGCAAATATCAACAAGAAGTAGAGAAAGAAGAGACGTTTGAATGCATTACAGGTGAAGATTCATTAACGATACAAGTGAAAAATGAGGGGAATCCAGTATATAGAGCGAAAGAACTATCTCATATTCTATATAATTGTTTGAATGAAATACAGGTTGATATTGTTAAAGAAAACGTAAAACCGATTGTATATTTTTATAATGAAAGTGGGAAAGAAGTGCTAGATCTTTCTGAAGAAAAAACGCCGAGATTAAAAGATAGAGAGCAAATTGTAACGTTCTTCAGAAATGAGGTCTTAACAGGGAAAGTAATATATACAGATCAAGAGTTAGAAAAACTTCGAGAAATCATTAACCGAATGAATTATAAAAGGAATTAAAAAGGGGTGGGATTTGTGAGTTCTATATTTAGGGGTATTTTGTATGTTTATGTTTGTTTGTATATACTAATGTATTTTGCGTTTATTTACATTATCGATATAGCTCATACGTCATTAAGTGTAAAGAGTATGTTTGTAGTAATCATGCCATTTGCTTTATTAATCATGATTCAAAAATCTATCTTATATGTTTCTAAAAATCGTAATGAAGAAAAGAAGCAAATGTCGGGAGTATTAATAGTAGCACTCATTCCGTTAATGGTGTGCACTGCGCAATTAAGTATGAATACATACACTTCTAAGTTTAATCAAGATCGGTGGTTACATGCTGAAGAGAAACGGGTAAATATGGTAGATGATCTATTACAAAAATATAAATTAACAGGGAAATCAAATGAAGAAATTACAAAATTATTAGGAGCACCTACTGAAACAAGAAATGGAGAAAGCGGGGTTATCACTTCGTACTATCTTGGAAATGAACGTGGCTTTATTCCAATAGATAGTGAACAGCTTGTTTTACAATTTGATAGAGATGGTAGAGTTATGAAATATGAGGTGCTAAGAGACTAAATAAATTTAGAGAGAAGCTATATGTTATAGCTTCTTTTTTATTTTTCAATATGTTACGGAAGGGAGAGAAGGATTTTGAGTGGAATAAGGAATGAAAGTGGAGGTGATGCATATATATAGATGCATTGGGTTGTTTTTATCTCGCTATTTGCGGGCAATAAGATTCTCATTTCAAAGTTTCACTTTATCAAATTGTATAAATGAAAAGGAGGTAAGACGGTGAAAGCAATCCCGACTGATGTCCTGAGTAAAGAATTAATGGAAAGAGAAGGAGTTATATCTATTACAGTAAAAGAATTTGAAAAGATAGAAGTAGCTGGAGTAGTAGTCGCTGGCCCTGCGGTTATTTTGATTAATCAAGATTAAGTACATATTATTGAAATAAAAAGCATCCATCTAGGATGCTTTTTATTTGTATGCAAGGAAGAATATGATGGATAATTGCTTTACTGGAGGGAAAGTCTGTGGCAATTATTATAACGATGTTAGTAATGGGTATTTTATTAGGATTTGTTGGAGCTGGGGGAGCCGGTTTTATTATCGCGATGCTCACTTTAGTATTCCATATTCCTATTCACGTTGCGCTCGCAACGTCTTTAACTGCAATGGCATTTACGACATTATCTGGGGTTATAAGTCATTACAGGGAAGGAAATGTTGTGCTTATTATAGGCGGGATTGTTGGTGGGTTTGGCGCGATTGGTTCTTATATCGGTTCTAAGTTCGGTGCTCTTATACCAGCGCATCTTCTTCATTGGTTTACAGCGGGTATGCTATTTTTATCGGCAATTTTTATGTTTATTAAATTAATTAAGTTTCAAAATAGGGAAGAATTACTTTTAGTAGAAGTTAAAAAATTTTCAAAAGAAAACATGATGAAATGTATATGTCTAGGATTAGTCACTGGAATGATGGCCGGTTCATTCGGGATTGGTTCTGCACCGTTTATTCAACTTGGATTAATGGTTCTATTAGGACTAACGATTCAGCAATCTGTAGGAACAACAATGCTTGTTATATTGCCGATTGCGATTGGAGGTGGGCTAGGATATAGTTCAGAAGGGTATCTAGATTATATATTGTTATTGCAAGTATTAATTGGGACGATGTTAGGAGCGTATATCGGGGCGAAGTTTACAAATTATGCACCACGTATGCTTTTGAAGTTTTCAATGATTATGACACCCGTTTTAGCTGGATGTATGTTATTGATGGAATAAAAATAATATAGCAAACTAATATGTTTTACGAATGAATTATGTAAGTAATTCATATTTCCCATATAAAAGGATTTGCTTTAATATAATGAGTGTAAAGTTCGAGTATTCGAAGTACTACTTGAATTATATCCCTATCCCTTTTCTAAAAATGCGAACAAGTTTTGCCCTATTCTATTCAATATTTAATTGCATAGAAATATATTGTTCGATGACCATTGTGGAACGTACATAATGGGAAAATCCCGATCCTTAAAGAGGATGCCCCTAATCTTCATGTGAAAATATGATCGGATAAGAAAGCTGACCAATTTATGGTCGGCTTTCTTTTTTTTCAAAAGCTATTTCTTCTTTAATTTCTGTTTGCAATAATAAAGCTTTTCCAAAACGACGTTTACATTCCGCACGCACTTTTTCAATGGCTAGTAGCTGAGTAGTGGCGGGAACTGTTACGATAGCTTGGCGAGGTGTTCGATTTTCTTCACAAAAGACACATTCCACAACATATTTAGAAATCATATTTTCATCCTTCCGTTTTTAATTTCTAAGAAGGGATTGTCTATGAAGTTGATGTAAGTTTTCGTCATCGTTTTCCTTTTTTCCTCTTTTTTCAAGGGGAAAATAATAAGGAAGACGAATAGTAGTAGGGGAGGGATGTATATGGAAAGATGGATAGGTTGTGCAGCAGTATGTGTAAATGAAAGAAATGAAGTTCTAATGGTGTTACAAGGAAAAGAAGGGGAAGAAAAAAGGTGGTCTGTTCCAAGTGGCGGGCTTGAAAAGGGAGAAACACTAGAAGAATGTTGTATTCGAGAAGTTTGGGAAGAAACAGGTTACAATGTGGAAGTTGTAAATAAAATATACGAAAAAGAAGGTATTACATACGGAGTTCCTGTATACGTTCATTATTATCTCGTTAAAAAAATAGGTGGTAGTATGGAAATCCAAGATCCTGATGAGTTAATACATGAAATTGCTTGGAAAAGGATAGATGAAATGAAGGAATTAACGCTATCTTTCCCGGAGGATTATGAGATTTTAAATAAATATATAAATAAAAAAGCGAGTGTTTAAACACTTGCTTTTTTAATGTATCCACGATAAGAAAAGTGGAACGATAACTAAACTAGCTCCTGCTGTTAAAAGCATAGATAAACTCGCAATCGTGCCTTCTACAGGGCCGATTTCGAATGCTTTTGATGTACCGGTTCCATTAGCACTCGTACCTAACATAATACCTTTTGCGAGCGCTGTTTTAATACGGCATATACGTATGAGAGAAGGTCCGAGCAATGCTCCTGTTAACGCAGTTAAAACAACAAATACCGCTGTTAATTGTGACATGCCACCAATCATCTCTGAAATAGCCATTGCAATTGGTGTCGTCACAATATGAGGTGCTAAACTATGCTCTAACGATGAATCAATTTGAAAATAATTTGCTAGTAGTGCTGAAGTAATAACTGATAAAAACGAACCGACAATGACATTAAGTAAGATAGCTAGTCCATGTTTTTTCAATAAATCAAAGTATTTATAGATTGGCCATGCAAAAGCAACTGTTGCAGGCTTTAACAATTCTGTTAACCATTGACCACCTGTTTCATATGTTTCATAAGGTGTGTCTAGTCCGAGCAATAAAGCAATTAAAATAATAGGGCAGACGAGAAGAGGAGAAAGTAAGCTCCAATTCCAGCGCTGATACATTTTCTTCGATATCCAATATGTGAATAGTGTTAATAGCAAACAAAGAAAGCCGATCATTGTGTTGATCCTTTCCGCTTTAGTAGCAATTCTGTTAAGAGTCCTGTAACGAGAGTGACACAAAGTGTACTAATCATAATAATTAAAATGATATCGATTCCATATTGTGATAGTGTATCTTTGTAGCGTATGACAGCGACTGCAGAAGGAATGAAAAATAAAATAAGTTCTTTTAATAAAAAGTCTGCTCCGTCCTGTATCCACTCTTTTTTCACTAGGTTAAATTTTAATGAAATTAACAATAAAAAAATACCGATTATACTTCCTGGAACTGGGAGGTGTGCCTGTTTTGCAATCCATTCACCTGTCCAAGCGAAACAAAATAATAATAAAATTTGTCCGCTTAATTTCCACCATTTCATACAGTAACCACCTCTTTCTTTTTTTACATAAAAACTGTAAAAAAGAATTAACAATTTCTACTATACGTTCATTCAAAAAGTTTGTCTAATATATAAATTATATGTTATTAATATATTAGACGTATTAATTGAAATTGAAAAGGGTGTCCAAAATGGAATTACGGCATTTGCAATATTTTGTTGTAGTGGCAGAAGAGTTACACTTTGGACGAGCAGCTGCTCGTTTACAAATGACACAACCACCACTTAGTCAACAAATTCAGCAATTAGAAAAAGAAATGGGAGTTATGTTATTTTCAAGAACGAAGAGAAAAGTTGAATTAACAGAAGCTGGAGAAATGTTTTTAAAAGAAGTAAAAAAAGCGTTCGAACAAATTGATAAAGCAGTAGAAGTTGCACAAAGTGCCCAAAGGGGAGAAGTGGGCTCACTTTCAATTGGTTTTGTAGGTGCGGCGATATATGATATTTTACCATCAATCGTAAGGGAGTATAGAAAAAAATTTCCGAGAGTGTCTGTTGCATTACATGAACTGTCAACGCCAGATCAGGTGCATGCACTTCACGATAACCGTATTGATATTGGCTTTTTACGTCCGCCAATTCCAACGCAATTACTAGAGTTAGAACCAATTCAAAAGCTTTCTTGTACGTTATGTTTACCGAAGGCACATCCACTTGCTGAAAAGGATGAAATACATATTGAAGATTTAAGAGACGAACCTTTCGTATTTATTACGAGACCGGTATGGCCAGCGTTATACGATACAATTTTATCGCTTTGCCGCGACGTAGGATTTAGTCCACACATTGTACAAGAAGCAACGGAATATCAAACAGTTATGGGACTTGTAGCAGCAGGAATCGGAATTACGGTAATACCTGTATCGGCAAATAAATTGTATAAAACAGAAGTCGTATATAAAGAGTTATGTGATTCTAATTTTGTTGCAGAAATGTCAGTAGCCTATAAAAAAATGAATAGCAATCCAGAGCTTTTAGAGTTTTTAAAAATTGCAAGAGAGAAGAAAAGAATAGAAGTAGAGGATGAGTAATAGTAGTAACGGTTTAATTCAGATGTATAAAATTACACTTTGTTAAACAATAAAGCGGAAATGCACTTAAATTGCATTTCCGCTTTATTTTTCTTTTTTTAGCTCGATACTAAATAGATAAACGTGTTCATTTTCTTTTAAGATGAGGTCAACACCTGTTTCTTCATCAATTGTAGGGACGCTTACAGTTTCTTTACTTGATTGGATTACAGCAGCCAAAATTGTTTTCTGATTGTATCTTAAACTTTTTACAGATTGAATTGTAGTAGTTGCAGAACTATTTACGCTTGGTAGTTCATCTTCAGGAACAAGCGTGGAACCACCGTCAATATGAATATACCATTGACCTTTTTCGTGTATATTGTTGTTAAATTGGAGATTTGGTGCTATGAAAGAAAGTTTTATTTTCTGTTCTACAAAATATGATGCAGCTATGTTCGCGATTTCTTTTACTTTTTTACCATTTTGATAATATTCAATTTTAGCCTGAAGTTCATCTTTATTATTTTTGATTGTAACATCATAAAACATTCTATTTCCTTCACCTATAGGAGTCATTTGTAAAATGTCAGATTGCTCTTTTGTTAACTTATGTGGTTTAACAGTGGAGCCTTCACTATTTTTTAATGGATTACAACTAGTGAAAAGTAATAAAGAAAGAATAAACAGCAATTTCACACGCATATAACCCCTCCTTTTTACAATTTAAATGTAATTTTAACCATTTTATTTTTCTAGGACTAAAGGCTTAGAAAAGATTCAGATTGTAGTGCGATGTTTAAAATGTCATATTTTTATACACTAGTAGTATAGAATGCGTATGTTATAAGGTAGGGGAAGAAATTTATGTCTTTATGTCGGTTAGCGAGAAAAAATATAAGAACATTTGCTGCCAAAAGGATGAAGCAATTTATATGGATTGCTACGAGTACTATGATTTTGTTTTTTATGACATCACTCCAATTTAATGAAGTAGCTACTAGGGAATTAGGGGCTATACTTTTATTTCAAGTATGTTTTTACACGCTGTTTATCGTATTCATTTTCATATGTATTTTTACTACATATAAAATAACATTTTCTCTTCTGCAAGTGAGGAGAGAAGAATTAAAATCTTATGTAGCAGAGAATAGGAATAGAAATGAAGTACTATGTTTATTATGTCAGGAGCAATTATTCATTTATGGAGCAGCTTTTATTTTCGGTTTAGTTCATGGAATGTTATTTTTGAAATTATTCACGATTATCTTTATGAAAATAGTAGGCATACAGGGAATAAATAGTGCACCAATTACTATATATGCGGTAGTAGTCGTTAGTATAGTTATGATGGTTATCGTCCTATTATCGATGATACAATGTTTTCGATTTGTTCAAAGTTTACAAGATAAAAATTCGTTCCATTTCAAGGGAAAGGCATGAGAAATCATGCTTTTTTCTATTTTACACATAAAAATAATCATGTTACAGTGAAAAGACCTGACAAAGAATGGGAAAGAAAGGTTGTATAGAATGACAAATGAACAATCAATTGTAAAAGTGGAGCGGTTGACGAAGAAAGTCGGTTCAAAGACACTTGTACAAAATATTAGTTTTGAAGTGAAAAAAGGCGAGGTTGTTGGTTTACTCGGACCAAACGGTGCTGGAAAAACGACTTTAATGAGAATGATGGTCGGTATGATCCGTATGACAGAAGGTGAAGTGTGGATTGATGGTCAATCTGTGAAACAGCAATTTGAAAAAACTGCCGCGAAAATTGGGGCGGTAATTGAGACGCCGGAGTTTTATCCTTTTTTGAGTGGATATGAAAATTTAACATATTTCGGACGAATGAATGGTAATGTGACAGAAGAACGTATTGATGAAGTAGTGCAATTGTTAGGGATGGGACAAGTAATTGATCGTAAAGTAAAAGCATATTCACTCGGTATGAGACAACGTTTAGGAATTGCTCAGGCGCTTATTCACGATCCAGATGTATTAATACTAGATGAACCAACGAATGGATTAGACCCTAGTGGTATACATGAAATGAGAATGTACATAAAGAAAATTGCACATGAACAAGGAAAAGCGGTACTTGTATCTAGTCATTTACTTTCAGAAGTTGAATTAATGTGTGACAGAGTTATCATTATTCAGCACGGAGAATATGTGGCGACGCAAAATATTCAGCATAATCAAAGCGAAGAGATGGAGACAATCCGTATACGTGTAGATGATGCGAATAAAGCGGCAGAAATGTTAGAACAAGATGTTTTAATAAAAGGTAATGATCTACTTATTCATGTAAAAGATGAAGAAATCCCAAATGTTATTCGAACATTGCTTGAGAAAAATATTCAAGTTTATCGTGTATATGAAGAAAGAAAAACGTTAGAAGAGCAATTTCTAGAATTAACAGGGGGAAAAGATATTGTTTAATTTAGTATATAACGAACTGTATAAAATATTTAAGCGAAAGCGAACGATTATTCCCTTTGCAGTTATTGCAGTATTAATAATTGGATTAGGCTGGGTTACGGTCAAGTATTTAGAACCGGAAACAAAAGGATGGAAAGCCGATTATACAGAACGAACTGTAGAAATAGAGAAAAAGCTAGGTATGAAAAAAGAAGCTATATTAGCAGAACGATCTGGGGACGAGCTTGTAAAGGAATATCAGCTTAAGATGAAGCATTTAGATACAGATACAGCACCGGCAAGCAGTTCTCCACTTTCTTTCATGAGAGATACAGGTTTTATCGTATTTCCAATATTGCTCCCATTTATCCTCGTGTATGCAAGTACAATTTTTGCGAATGAATATAGCTGGGGAACATATAAATTTTTAACGATCCGTCCGGCGAGTCGATTTAAAATTCTAACAGCAAAATTTTTAGCAATTGTAATATTTGCAGCGTTATTGTTTCTGTTTAATATGATTTTCTCCACTTTATGTGGACTTGTTATTTATAAATTCCAACAGCCTGCATGGAGCGAGCTTATTTTCCAAGATGGAAATATTATAAAACAAAATATTTTTGTGGAGGCTAGTAAGTATTATATTTTATCGTGGTTGCCGACCATTGTGTACGCAGCGTTTGCATTTATGATTTCTGTATTAACAAGATCTAGTGGGGGCGCGATTGGAATCTCGCTATTTCTTGCTTTATCAGGAAACATTGCATTACTAGCAGCAACTAGATATGATTGGGCGAAATATTTATTACCAGCAAACACAGATTTATACAGTATTGCAAAGAATGGAAGTTTTATTGATGGGGTAACATTCCCGTTTGCTTCATGTATGTTATTACTTTATTTATTTGTATTTTTAAGCATTTCCTATACAGTATTTTTAAAACGCGATTTAACTTAATAAGAAAAGCCGTTAAGTGCACTTCACACCCTTAACGGCTTTTCTTTATGTTAATTGTTTAAGAGCTTTTTCGGCTAGTAAAGCGAAATACTCTGCACTTATAGATAATGCTCGCTCGTCTACTGTGAAAGCTGGATGATGCCATTCATGTGTACCATTCGTTCCCATAAAGACGAATGAACCAGGTATTTCTTGTTGATAAAAAGAAAAATCTTCTCCGGCCATTGACGGGGTAGGAGAGATGATATTTAAATTCATTTTTTCGGCAACTTGAGTCGATAAATTTGTTAGAGATGTATCGTTATGAACAGCAGGAGGACCTGGATAAAAGCGGAATTCTGTTTTTACACCTAATGCATCAGAAACCCCTTGAATAATACGTTCCATTAAAGCTGGTATCTTTTCACGTGTTTCAGCTTGGAAAGTGCGAACTGTTCCTTCTAATGTTGCTTTTTCAGGAATAACGTTCCATGTATTTCCTGAATGAATATTTGTAACACTTACAACGGCATTATGAGATGAACTTATATTTCGGCTTACAATTGTTTGCAGTGCCATAACAATTTGAGAGGATGCGACAATAGGATCAACCCCAGCATCTGGTACAGCTGCATGTGTACCAACACCGTGAATTTCGATTTCAAATCGATCAACCCCGGCCATTAGTGGACCATCTTTAATACCAATTGTACCTACTGGCAAATCAGGTTTATTATGCATGCCGAAAATAGCTTGTACATTTTGTAAATGTCCAGCATCAATAACTTTGCAAGCACCATTACTACTTTCTTCGGCTGGCTGAAATATAAAACGAACAGTTCCTTTAAGTGAAGATTCTTTTTCCTTTAATAAGTAGGCAGCACCTATAATAGCAGCTGTATGAAAATCATGCCCACAAGCATGCATTTTACCGTGAATTTTTGAAGCGTACGGCAAATTTGTTTCTTCTTGAATAGGAAGGGCATCAATATCAGCACGGATTGCTATAAGCGGTCCGCTATTATTCCCCGAAATTTCAGCAATAACGCCTGTTTCTAAACTAGAATTTATTATAGTAATGTTTTTCTCTTCTAACCAATTTTTTATAGCTTTTGTCGTTTCAAATTCTTCGTATGATAATTCTGGATGCTCATGTAAATTTCGACGAATAGAAATCAGCGTCTCATTTAATTGCTCTAGATTTGCTGCCACTTATAATGCCCTCTTTCTTAAATAAAGTATGTATATTAAGTATACAATAATAAAAGAGAGGATTCTCAAATGAAAATCCTCTCTCGTTTATGCTGCCAATTTTTTATGTGAATGCTGTTTTTGATAACGTCCACGCATTGCGTAGGCAATTTGCGGGATTGCGATACCAACTAAAATAAGTGACACACCGACCCATTGTGAAGATAGTACAGCTTCTTTTAAAACGAATACAGACATGATTGTTGTAACTGGTAGTTCCGCTGCACCAAGAATAGTCGCTAAGCCAGAACCGATTTTTGGAATACCGATTGTAAAGGCTATAGAAGGAATAACGATACTAAATGTTCCTAGACCTAAACCGTATTTCCAAAGTCCTTCAGAAATTGCACCACTAAAAATGAATGTTGGTGGGAATACGATCATTACTAAAATTAAAGCACCAGCCATTAAAAGAACACCGCGCGGTAATGAAGGTACTTCAACAGCTACTTTCCCACTCACGAAAATGTATGTTGCGAATGTAACAGCAGATAATAAGCCTAGTATGATTCCAGTCGTATCGAAATCACCTGCTGATTTTTCTAGCAAACCACTTGATAAAAATGTACCTGCAAGTAAGAAAATAACGGAAATCACCTTTTCTCTTGAAGGTAATGTTTTTGTTGCGACTGCTTCAATAATAATTCCGACCCAAACGAATTGGAATAAAAGTATAATTGCAATAGATGCTGGTACAGTTTTTAATGAAGCATAATAAAAAATCCCAGTAAAACTTGCAGATGTACCTGCAACGAATAAAATTAACGCTTGTTTTAATGGAACACGATGTCTAGAAAATAGAAGTGTAATAGCAAGCAAAATAATCCAACCGAACAAATATTGGCTACCAATTACCTCTCCAAGTGAAAATCCTTCTGCATATGCAAGTTTAACGAAAATAGCTAAAATCCCATAACTACACGCTCCTAATAAAACTAAAAGAGAATAACGAAGCATGAAAAATTCCTCCCATCTATATGAAATTGTTCCGTAACGGACATATATAACTAGAGGGAAGTATACAAAATTAAAAATGGAGGGTCAAATAAAAGAAAAGTGTGACATTTTATAGAATAATAATAAAAGTATGATATTTATGCATAATCTTGAAATTAATAATAATAAAAGTATTGTAAAATCAGCTTTGTATTGTATAAAGACAGCATTTGAAAAAAATTTTTTTAATCAATATGTATATAGACGTACTAGTAACATGCTAATCATTTGAGAAACTACGTTACCTTTGTTATGTTAATAATAATTAGAGGAGTTTCGTAATCCAAGTGAAGTGTTTCTATATAATAGAAGGAAATGAAAACGTTTTTTTAGAAACTGTGTGAAAGAGTAGTTTTTCTTATTGTCACGTTGGAAAAGTGATTTCACGAATTGTTCATAGTATTTTTATTTGTTTTTGCTACAATATGTAAGGAGAGGAGTGGAATCATGCAAGATATCAGTATTTTTTTAGCGTTTGGTGCTGGGTTTTTATCATTTATTTCCCCATGTTGCTTACCGCTTTATCCGGCATTTTTATCTTACATAACAGGTATGTCGGTTTCTGAGTTGAAAGAAGAAAATGCAATGCTTCGCAAAAGAAGTATGATACATACAGCGTTTTTCTTACTTGGATTTTCAATTATATTTATTGCAATTGGATTTGGTACAAGTTTTATTGGAGGCATCTTTACAGATTATAAAGATTTAATTAGACAGTTAGGTGGTATATTTATCATCGTGTTCGGTCTTATTATTGTAGGTGTGTTTAAGCCAAAGTTTTTAATGCAAGACCGTAAATTTACGTTTAAAAATCGTCCGAGTGGCTATTTTGGATCCGTTCTAATTGGATTGGCCTTTGCTGCAGGCTGGACGCCTTGTACTGGACCTATTTTAGTATCTGTCATTGGATTAGCAGCAACAAATCCAGAGTCTGCAATGATTTATATGATTGCATACATACTTGGATTTGCTATCCCGTTCTTCATACTATCATTCTTTATTACGAAAATGTCCTGGATAAAAAGAAATAGTATGAAGTTTATGAAAATCGGAGGATACGTTATGATTGTCATGGGTGTCTTCTTATACTTTAACTGGATGACGAAAATTATCGTATATTTCTCAAGTTTATTTGGTGGTTTTACCGGTTTTTAGTATTATTCTGTGAAAATGTTGGAAATACTAACGGAAAAGCATATAATGAAAGTATATTTTGCATATAGCCACAAAAAAGGATGAGAAAATATGAACATAGTTGTTTTATCCAGTATCGTTGCTGTTTGTATGGCTGTTGGTGCGATGTTTATTCGTTTAAAAGCAGCTAAAAAACCTGCAACATTGAAAAAAATTATACTTCCACCATTTTTTATGAGTACGGGAGCATTGATGTATGTTTTTCCTGAATTTCGATTAACTCCAGCAGAAATGTTAGAAGCAATTGGCGTCGGTTTGTTTTTCTCTATTTTTCTTATTAAAACATCTAAATTTGAAATTAGAGGGCAAGAGATTTATTTGAAGCGTTCAAAAGCATTTGTTTTTATATTAATTGGATTACTTGTCGTGAGGATTGTATTTAAAACATACTTAAGCCAATCTCTTGATTTAGGACAACTTAGTGGTATGTTCTTCTTATTAGCTTTCGCGATGATTGTGTCATGGAGAATTGCTATGTACCGTTCCTTTACGAAATTACAGAAGGAAATGGAAAAAGAAGATGGTTTTTATAATGAAAAAGATATGAAGCTAACTTGAAAACGTTATATGTATAAAATAAAAAGGACAGCGTCAAAGGCGCTGTCCTTTTTATTGAAAATAATGTGAAGTTACTTTGCGAGTAAAGATCTATAGTTAGAATAATCAATCTCTTTTTCTTGTAGTTTTTTCACTAAAAATTTATGATCACGCTTCGGTGTAGCAATAATATACCCTTTAATAATTAAATCTTGTGTAATTTGAGAGGCTTTTTCTTGTAACGCCAGTTCTCCGATTTTGCCAGCAATTTTTGATTTAGCAACATCGCGAAATAGTTCTGGAACAGGACTTACAAGCTCTTCTAACAACTGTTTTTGTTCGTCAGCCCATAAATGTCTCGTTTTATTTATGTAGTGTTCTTCCCAATCTAAAATGGACATACCATCTTCTTTTGGTAATCGTTTTAAAAATTTTCTGAACATAAAGTATCCACCAATAGACATAAGTCCTAATAAAATAACAGTCCATAGCACAATAAACCAACTGAACCATCCTTCGAGCAAGTATATCCCCCCTTAATGATTATGGTTTTCTTTTATTCATATTATAAACAGTGAGATTCATAGAAAGCAAGAACGCTTGGTCATTTTGACCAAGCGTTATCATTTAAACAAAGTATAGTTGTTCAACACATAAATTATTATTATCATCTTCTACATATTCAATGATTAATGTGCCAACTTTACGATCTTTATCTTCTGTTGTGAAAATAGAGTAAGAAGTAAAACGCTTTGTTGATAGGCCGCTTATATGTGTAGGTAAAGAAATGTAGTCGTTATCGCGGAAGAATTCCATCAGTTCAATATCTTCAAATTCTTTTCGGTCAACTTGTTTGTTTGTGTAGCGGCGTTGAAGTTGTTTTAAAGACTCATTCCAAGAAATTGCTTTTGTGTCGTATACCATTGTCTTATCTCCTTACTGTATGTAATCATTAAGAACATACGTTCTAATCTAGTATACTCTTTTTATTAGAAAAGGGAAAGCAAAAAATAATGTAAGCTTGGGTTTCCAAGCTTACATTATTGATGCGTCCGTCATAATCTCTATTTTTTATTATAAGTTAGATAAGAATAAGAAACAAGATGGTATATATTTTGTTGATAGTTTTCAAAATTCTGTATATTATAGGTATACTAATATGCAAGGGAATGAGAGGAATGGTATACGTAATTTCACTCCAAGGACCGATGGCAAGCGGGAAAACAACATTGGCTAAAAGATTAGAGCGATGCGGGCTTTCAGTTATATATGAAAATCCTTATCCGATTGTAGAAAAACGAAAAGAACTAAATTTGGATATGAACTCAAAAGAAGGGTTTATTACAAATCAAAAAATGTTTATGAAAGCAAAAATAAAGGAGTTTCAAAAAGTGAAAGATTCAGTCGTAATTTTTGATCGTGGACCAGAAGACATTGAGTTTTATACACTCTTTTATCCAACGATTATAGGGGAAGAGTGGGATATAGAAACTGAATTGAAAGATGAATTATATAAATTAAGAGAATGCCGTTCGAATGCGATTTTTTACTTAGATGTTACGAAAAAGAATGTATATGATAGAAAAAATAATGATAGAACAAGAAACAGAAATACATTTGAGGAGCAATTTAAATTAGTAGAAACTGAAAAAGATTGGTATAAACAATTTCCGGTAACTTATGTGGACACGAATAGATTAACAGCAGACGATTTAGAGGTATATTTTATGGATTGGTTAAAGGAGAGAGGGTTATGAAAAAAATACTTTTATTTGTATACCCAACATTTGCGGAGTTTGAAATAACAGTAGCAACGGCATTGCTGAAAAATAAATATGAAATCATTACAGCGGGCTTAACGCATGAATTGATTATAAGTGAAACAGGTTTGCAAGTGCAACCACATATAGAATTAAGGGAAGTGTGTGTAGAAGAATATGAGGGGATTATTATTCCAGGCGGAGATGTGATACATATGAAGGATGCAGAAGGACTCTTTTCAGTTATTCGTCAATTTCGCGAACAAGAAAAATTAGTAGCTGCTATTTGTGCTGGACCGTATGCGCTAGCAAAAGCAGGCTTATTCAAAGAAATCTCGTATACAGTAACTATGGATTATAAAAAATTAGATTGTTTTCCAGTAGAAAATTTTGTGTATGAAGAAGTTGTGAAACATTCAAATATTATTACAGCACAGGGGCATGCATTTGTACCATTTGGAATAGCGATTGCCTCTTATTTTGGAGTAACAAACGAACATAATATAAATTTTTACAGTGGTAAGGGGAATGTGATGATGGAGGAGCTTTTGCCTGAGAATGTATAAAAGCTAGCTAATGCTAGCTTTTTTCTTTTTGACATCGATAAATGGCTAACGTTTTCGGATCGCGCCATATACCGTTATGAAGTGACAATTCATTTTCTATTTCTTCTTTTAGCCATTCCTTCATTTCCGCGTGAAGAAGTGTATTATCAGGTATATTTAGCGACGGAAACATGCTAGAAATATAGTTTAAAATCGGAGTGGCATGATGAAAAACGAGAGCATTATGAATAACTGCTTCTTCAACAGTTGGAAAAACAGACTGTAATATCTCTTTACCATTTTCTAAACAAAATGGAGTGACTGATGATGTTGTTTTCGGCAAATCAAATGCGTCTAACATACGGTTACACATTTCAACTATACGAGGTAATGTAACGTTAGAGTTTGTTGTAGCTAAAAGTGAGCCACCGGGACGAATTACTTTATGGAATCCTTGGATTGTTTTTTCGACGTCTTTCATGTGATATAACATATGTCTTGCGACGATCCAGTCGTAGCAATTAGCTTCGAAAGGAAGTTTACCAGCGTCACCCGGTCTCCATTCAATTATGCTATTCTTCATTGCAGCTTCAGAAAGCATCGTTTTCGATTGATCAAAACCGGTTAGTTGTCCTTTATGACCGTTAGTTTGTAAAAGGGAAAGAAAATTCCCATTAGCGCATCCAACCTCTAATATTTTTTCGTCTCCTTGAAGTTGTAAATGCCCCATGACGACTTCATCTAAATTCACTTGTTTTTCTTCGTAATGTTTATGCGTATCGATACGTGTTTGTAAATGGTTGCTTACGTTGTATTGGCGTTTTACATCATTCATTTTTTCACATTCCACCTTCGTGCAAAATTGCTGAATCGCATGTGTCAATACGTCGGTTTTCTTTAAACCTTCGTAATGGAGTGCAGATTCAAACCTTTCAAGTAATTTTTCTTCAATTCGAAAATGAATATCTTTTCGCTTCGTCATTGAAATCTCGCCCCTTTGCATCTGTTAGTGAGACTATAGCACGCTTGAAAAATTTGTGTAAATAATTTGTGTACACAAATGAAAGAGAAGAAAAAATTGTTTGAATGTGAGTTTAAACTATTGACGATTTAACCGTTTTCATATATTCTTAAATTAAGAAATATTCAAATAATTAAAAAGAAATGAGAGAGTCACATGCTTCTTCAAGGAACACATCGAATTGGTCGTATGGCCATGCTGTTGGCACTTGCGGATGAGAATGAAAGCCCTGTATTATCTGTTCCAAAAGGTTGGAAGTATTGTACGGGGAAAGTGGGTTCGATGAATTCGCAAAAAGTTGTAGCAGCAATGGAAACAGCGGCTAAAAGCAACCAAGTTATTGAAACAGACGTTTACAGAGAAACACATGCACTTTATCATGCAATTATGGAAGCTTTGTACGGAGTGACGAGAGGTCAAATTCAGTTAGCAGACGTTCTTCGTACAGTAGGACTTCGATTTGCGATTGTGCGCGGCACACCATACGACGGAAAAAAAGAAGGCGAATGGGTTGCTGTTGCATTATATGGAACGATTGGTGCACCTGTAAAAGGATCTGAGCATGAGGCGATTGGTTTAGGAATTAATCACATATGATTTGCCCATAGTCTATTAGTTAGAAGGGGGCCTTATTCTTTAGGACAGAAGTCTGTCTTAAAAAGATAAGGTCCCCTTTTGCCTTTATAAGGAGGAAAAAGAATGATTACGTTAACAGGACACACATTGACAATTGAAGAAATGAAGAGGTTGTTACTTGAAGGAGAAGGTGTAACAGCTTGTCCAAATAGTATGCAAAAGGTGGCAGAGTGTCGCGAAGTAGTTGAGAAAATTGTAGAGGACGGAAAAGTCGTTTACGGTATTACAACTGGATTTGGAAAGTTCAGTGATGTGCTTATCCAAAAAGAGGATGTAAAGGCACTTCAACACAATTTAATTCAGTCACATGCATGCGGGATAGGTGATCCATTCCCTGAAGAAGTATCACGTGGTATGTTAATTTTACGAGCGAACACGATGCTTAAAGGAGTATCGGGCGTTAGACCACTTGTTGTAAATATGCTTCTTGAGTTTGTAAATCGTAAAATTCACCCAGTTGTTCCGCAACAAGGTTCACTTGGTGCGAGTGGCGATTTAGCACCTTTATCTCATCTTGCGCTTGTATTATTAGGCGAAGGTGAAGTGTTCTATAAGGGAAAACGCGTTCATGCGATGGTTGCTCTTACAGAAGAAGGTCTTGAGCCGATTGAACTTGAAGCGAAAGAAGGGCTTGCATTAATTAATGGTACGCAGGCGATGACAGCGCAAGGAGTTCTTTCTTATATAGAAGCAGAAGCAACGGCGTATCAAGCTGAACTCATTGCTTCGATGACAATTGAAGGATTACAAGGCATTATTGATGCATTTGATGAAAATGTTCATAAAGCACGTGGTTATAAAGAGCAAGTGGAAGTAGCGAGCAGAATTCGTGACATCCTTCATGATAGTAAGTTAACAACGAAACAAGGAGAATTACGTGTACAGGATGCATATTCACTTCGCTGTATCCCGCAAGTACACGGTGCTTCTTGGCAAGTTTTAAATTATGTGAAAGAAAAATTAGAAATTGAAATGAATGCAGCAACAGATAATCCACTTATTTTTGATGGTGGGGAAAAAGTAATTTCGGGTGGGAATTTCCATGGTCAACCGATTGCGTTTGCGATGGACTTCTTAAAAGTAGGAATGGCGGAACTTGCAAATATTTCAGAGCGTCGTATTGAGCGTTTAGTAAACCCACAATTAAATGATCTACCTCCATTTTTAAGTCCAGAACCAGGACTTCAGTCTGGTGCGATGATTATGCAATACGCAGCAGCGTCACTTGTTTCTGAAAATAAAACGTTAGCACATCCGGCGAGTGTTGATTCAATCCCGTCATCAGCTAACCAAGAAGATCACGTAAGTATGGGAACAATTGCTTCACGCCATGCACATCAAATTATTCAAAATGCAAGACGTGTTCTTTCAATTGAGATGATTTGTGCGATGCAAGCAGCAGAATATCGCGGTATTGAAAACATGAGTACAGTGACGAAGAGCTTCTACCATCAAGGTCGTCAGCAAGTACCTTCTATTACAAATGACCGTATATTCTCAACAGATATTGAAAATATTACGCATTGGTTAAAAACAAATTATTCGATAAAAGAAAGATTAGATGTAAACGCAGCACTATAAAATGAGAAAAGGGAGAGATTGAAATGGAAAAAGTACAACAAACAATTCGCGCGCCAAGAGGTACAGAGTTACAAACGAAAGGGTGGGTTCAAGAAGCTGCACTTCGTATGTTAATGAACAATTTAGATCCTGAAGTTGCTGAAAAACCAGAAGAACTAGTCGTATATGGCGGAATTGGCCGTGCGGCTCGTAACTGGGAAAGCTACCATGCGATTGTAGATTCATTAAAAACGTTAGAAAGCGATGAAACATTACTTGTTCAATCAGGAAAACCAGTTGCCATTTTTAAATCACATGAAGATGCACCTCGCGTACTGTTAGCGAACTCAAACTTAGTACCAAAGTGGGCGAACTGGGATCACTTCCGTGAACTAGAGAAAAAAGGTCTTATGATGTACGGACAAATGACAGCAGGTAGCTGGATTTATATTGGAACACAAGGTATTTTACAAGGAACGTATGAAACATTTGGCGAAGCGGCACGTCAACATTTCGATGGTTCATTAAAAGGTACAGTAACACTTACTGCTGGTTTAGGTGGTATGGGTGGTGCACAACCTCTTGCTGTAACGATGAATGGCGGTGTTGTCATTGCTATTGACGTTGATAAGCGCAGCATCGATCGTCGTATTGAAAAGAGATACTGTGACATGTATACAGAATCGTTAGAAGAAGCATTAACGGTTGCGAACGAGTATAAAGAGAAGAAAGAACCAATTTCAATTGGTTTATTAGGAAATGCGGCAGAGATTTTACCAGAACTAGTGAAGCGTAATATTACGCCAGATTTAGTTACGGATCAAACATCTGCTCATGATCCATTAAACGGTTATATTCCAGTAGGTTACACATTAGAAGAAGCAGCAAAACTTCGTGAAGAAGATCCAGAACGTTACGTACAATTATCAAAAGAAAGCATGACAAAACATGTGGAAGCAATGCTTGCTATGCAAGCAAAAGGTGCAATTACATTTGATTATGGAAATAATATTCGCCAAGTTGCTTTCGATGAAGGTTTGAAAAATGCATTCGATTTCCCAGGATTCGTTCCAGCATTTATCCGTCCATTATTCTGCGAAGGAAAAGGACCATTCCGCTGGGTAGCACTTTCTGGTGATCCAGAAGATATTTATAAAACAGACGAAGTAATTTTACGTGAATTTGCTGACAATGAGCATTTATGTAACTGGATTCGTATGGCTCGTCAGCAAGTTGAATTCCAAGGTCTTCCATCACGTATTTGTTGGTTAGGTTACGGTGAGCGCGCGAAATTTGGTCGCATCATTAATGAAATGGTTGCAAATGGTGAATTATCAGCACCGATCGTTATCGGCCGTGACCATTTAGATTGCGGATCAGTAGCATCTCCAAACCGTGAAACAGAAGCGATGAAAGACGGTAGTGATGCAGTAGCAGACTGGCCAATTTTAAATGCATTAATTAATAGTGTAAACGGTGCGAGCTGGGTATCTGTTCACCATGGTGGCGGCGTTGGTATGGGTTATTCACTTCACGCTGGAATGGTTATTGTTGCAGATGGAACAGAAGCGGCAGCAAAACGTATTGAGCGCGTATTAACTTCTGACCCTGGAATGGGTGTTGTTCGTCACGTCGATGCAGGATATGACTTAGCTGTGGAAACTGCGAAAGAAAAAGGCGTTAACATTCCGATGATGAAATAAGGAGGAGAAAACATGCTGGACACTTTACTAATAAATATCGGTCAATTACTAACAATGGATCAAGAAGATGGCTTGTTAAGAAGGGAAGCGATGAGTACGCTTCCTGTTATCGAAAACGGTGCGGTTGGAATTGAAAACGGCGTAATTACTTTTGTTGGAACAGCGGAAGAAGCTAAAGGATTACAAGCGAAAGAAGTTATTGATTGCGGCGGGAAAATGGTTTCTCCTGGTCTTGTTGACCCGCATACTCATCTTGTATTTGGTGGATCTCGTGAAAATGAAATCGCACTAAAATTACAAGGAGTTCCGTACTTAGAAATTTTAGAACAAGGCGGAGGTATTCTTTCAACTGTAAATGCAACGAAACAGGCGTCTAAAGAAGAACTTGTTCAAAAAGCGAAAGTCCACTTAGACCGTATGCTATCTTTCGGAGTTACAACTGTAGAAGCGAAGAGTGGTTACGGATTAGATGATGAGACGGAATGGAAGCAATTGGAGGCAACTGCGCAATTACAAAAAGAGCATCCAATCGATTTAGTTTCTACATTTTTAGGTGCTCATGCAGTTCCGAAAGAGTATAAAGGTAGATCGAAAGAATTTTTACAATGGATGTTAGACCTACTACCAGAAATGAAAGAGAAGCAGTTAGCGGAATTCGTTGATATTTTCTGCGAAACAGGTGTGTTCTCTGTCGAAGAATCAAAAGAGTTTTTATTAAAAGCGAAAGAGCTTGGCTTTGATGTGAAAATTCATGCGGATGAAATCGACCCACTTGGTGGTGCGGAAGCAGCGGCTGAAATTGGTGCAGCATCAGCGGACCATTTAGTTGGCGCTTCTGATAAAGGAATTGAAATGCTTGCAAACTCTAATACAGTAGCGACTTTATTACCAGGAACAACTTTCTATTTAAATAAAGAAAGCTTTGCTCGTGGACGTAAAATGATCGATGAAGGTGTTGCAGTTGCATTAGCTACAGACTTTAACCCAGGCAGCTGTCCAACTGAGAACATTCAGCTTATTATGAGCATCGCAATGCTTAAACTGAAAATGACACCAGAAGAAGTTTGGAATGCAGTAACAGTTAACTCTTCTTACGCAATTAATCGTGGTGATGTAGCTGGGAAAATTAGAGTTGGTCGCAAGGCGGATTTAGTTTTATGGGATGCTTACAATTATGCTTACGTACCGTATCATTACGGCGTAAGTCATGTAAATACAGTATGGAAGAATGGTAATATCGCATATACAAGAGGTGAACAATCGTGGAGCACGGCCACTATTTAAAGAAAAATGCAAAGTTTATTGATCGTGAAGTGACGAAATGGAGTGAGATGATTAAAGGTTGGGAGGAAGGCGTGGAAATATTCGGTGCTGCCTTAATTGGAGCACCCCTTTCTAAACCATCTATTAGTCATTCAGGAGCAAGTTTTGCTCCAAAAACAATTCGTGCGATGTTAGATGCATATAGCACGTACGCAATTACAGAAGAACATGATATGAAAGAAAGTGTCTTATATGATTGCGGCGATATTACGATGCATGTGACGGATATAAAAGAAAGTCATAACCGAATTGCGAAAACAGTTGGTCATGTAACGAAAGTAAATCCGAACATGATACCAATCGTTCTTGGTGGTGACCATTCGATTAGTTTTCCGAGTATAACAGGGTTTGCAAACAGTAAAGGAAAGATCGGTATTATTCAATTTGATGCCCATCATGATTTACGTAATTTAGATGATGGTGGCCCATCAAATGGTACACCGTTCCGTAGTCTACTAGAAAATGATGTCATTACAGGAAAACAACTCGTTCAAATCGGAATTCGTAATTTTTCAAATGCACGAGCGTACCATGAATATGCAAAAGAACATGGCGTGACAGTGTATACAATGAAAGATGTACGAGAGCGAGAAATCAAAGATATTATCACGGAAAGTATTGAAGTATTAAGAAAGCAAGGCGTGACTTCTATTTACATTTCTCTTGATATGGATGTACTAGATCAAGCATTTGCACCAGGTTGTCCAGCGATTGGTCCTGGCGGAATGGATAGTACGACGTTACTTGATGCGATTGAATTTCTTGGTAAAGAACCGCTCGTTCAAGGGATGGATATAGTAGAAATTGATCCAACCCTTGATTTCAGAGATATGACGAGTCGAGTAGCTGCACAAGTGATTATGAGTTTTCTTTTAGCGAGAGAAACAGCTCGTAAGCAGGTTAGTATGTAGGCGTGAAATGAATAGATAATATTTACCGATGCCGTAAAAAACACATTACTACTCGTATGTAGTAATGTGTTTTTATGTTAAAAGCGAAGTTGAAGTTAGAATATATGAATGTGTGGAGAAGTCAATAAAATTGTGGGTTTTTGGTGTTATTTTACGGATTCATTTTCTTAGTTTGAAAGGATTGACATGAAAAATAATTTTATGATAAAATAAAAATTTTGCTAAAAAAATGAATGTGTGTTAAGATTGAGAAGGTTACCATATATGGAGGTGGATTATTTGTTTCAAATTGGCGATAACATTGTTTATCCAATGCAGGGAGCAGGTATAATTAAAGCCATAGAAGAGAAGGAAATCGCAGGAGAAAAACAACAGTATTATGTTATAAAAATGTCGGGTAGTAATATGGAAATAATGATTCCGGCAGGAAGAATATTGAGCTCAAATATACGACCAATCACGGATATAACGGCAATAGCACACATATTGAATATTTTTCAACATGGAGAATCTGATAGATTACTTACGTGGAAACAAAGGTATAAATTGAACACTGATAAAATAAAGACGGGTAAAATACAAGAAGGTGCTGAAGTTGTACGTGATTTATTGCGTATGCAGAAAGAAAAAGCACTTAATGCAAGCGAAAAGAAGATGTTAGATAACGCACACGAATTTTTGATTAGTGAACTGGGATTAATTGACGGTATCACAGAAAGTCAAATAAAAAGCTTTTGTTAAGATTCATTACAAATAATCTATTACATCCCAAAAAATATTTCAAATTTTTTGGGAACATAATTATAGAAAATTAATCATTTCAAAGACATTCAACTCTTTCAAACCACTTTTAGAGCATTAACCTCTTTTGTTATTACTACAATCAAATCCATTTTTATTTTTTAAATTCTTTACGAATGTTCGAAGTTTAATTAAACACTTCGATAGAATAGTTACTTGATTTTTGCAATCCTGATTCACACTGGCACGGACGAGGAGCCGTAAGGATGAAAGAGAGGTAGGGCTTTCATTGTTTTAGGTTTATAAGTTATTATTTTTAGAAGAATACTGAACCACTCTCACTTCTATTGTTAAAGTTTTTTATATGTGAAGAGATAATAATTGTTTATTTTCTTTATATAAAAGAGATAAATGAGTTGTCATCCATATACGGTAAACTAAAAAAGGTTTCCTTCCTAGGAAACCTTTTTTTTATTTGTATCATTCTGTTTTTTTGATATTCGAATGTTTGATGGTAAAGGCGAATAAATTGACGTTACTATCTAAAAGTAAGTATGATGCGATTATGGTAAGAATTTTTTAAGGGGGAAGAAAAATGACAAGTTCAAATAGTAAAGCGGCAAGTATTTATGAAGGAACAAATATAAACGCTTGGGGATCCTTTGGAAATATTGAAGAAACAAAGTTGTTTAGTCCGATTCAAATTGGATCCTGGTCTCTTCGTAATCGTATAGCAATGGCACCGATGACGAGATGTTTCGCGAATCATGAAACAGGAGTCGTTGGTACTGATGTAGTCGAGTACTATAAAAAACGTGCAGCTGATGGAGTTGGCTTAATTATTACAGAGGGAATCGTCATTAGCCCAAGAGCAAAAGGAAATCCAGGAGTACCAGGGATTTATACACAAGAACAAATCGATTCGTGGAAGCCTGTTACAGAGGCAGTACATAAAGAAGGTGGAACGATTATTGCTCAAATATGGCATGTTGGACGTATGAGTCATCACGAGATAATTGGTGGGCAAATGCCGCAAGCACCGTCTGCTATCGCAGCAGAGGGAAATGTGCCACGTTTTCGTAAACCGTTTGATACCCCGGAAGAAATGACAATAGAAGAAATAAAGAAAGTAATTGGTCAATACGCACAAGCTGCGAGAAACGCGATCGAAGCTGGATTTGATGGGGTAGAAATTCACGGTGCACACGGATATTTAATCGATCAATTTACTTATGAGTTTGCAAATAAGCGTACTGATAAATACGGCGGAGACTTAAAGCAAAGGTTAACATTTATGAAAGAAGTAACAGAGGCTGTAATAGAAGCTGTTGGAGCTGATAAAACACTTCTTCGCTTCTCTGCTTTCAAAGGTGATAATCCTACTTATATGTGGGGAAATCCTGAGCTTGCAATTAAAACGTTTGTAAATATGTTCAAAGAAGTTGGATTAACGATGATTCACCCTTCAACGATGAATTTTACGGCAGTTATTGCTGATGGAAAGAATTTTCATCAATTAGTAAGAAAATATTGGGATGGTACGATTGTAGGAGTAGGGAGTTTGAATCCGAAAGAGGCTGAAGAAGCACTGCAAGAAGGAACAATTGATGTAGCGGCATTTGGAAGACCTTTAATTGCTAATCCAGACTTCATTCATCGAATTAAAAATGCTGAAAGTTTAGTTGAATATGATGCGAAAGAGCATCTTGCTATGTTAATTTGAATAAAGATAAAAGGAGAACACATCAGGTGTTCTCCTTTTATTATGGAATTTCATAGGAGGAAGCGGAATGAGTGAAACGCTACTCGTTATTATTAGTATATTGCTCTTATTGATGTTACTATTAATCATTTTTTTTATTATTACATTTTTTATTAAAAAACGGACGCATCATTCTATATTAAAGTTACATCCATATTTAGGAAGGATGCGTTATTTACTCGAAAAGATAGGGCCGGAATTTAGGCAGTATTGGTTTGATCATGATACGGATGGAAAGCCCTTTTCACGTTATGATTTTCAAAGTGTAATGTTTCTAGCAAAATACCGTTCAGAAATACTCGGTTTTGGATCAAAACGAAATTTTGATGCATCTGGATATTATATTGCTAATACGCTGTTTCCGGTATTAACAGAGGAACTAAGTGTGAATGTAACGCAAGAACGTGAAGGGAAAAAGTATGTGATTCATAAAGAAGGGCTATTTTCACGGAGAGAAAAATTGACAGCGGATACAACGAATCTTTGGTTATACGAAGAAGACGATGCAATTATAGTCGGTGAAAACCGCAAATATCCATGGAAACTGTATGGCATGTTTGGAGCATCAGCTACTTCTTACGGTGCGATTGGAGAAAATTATATTTTAGCGAGCGGGTTTGGAGCAAAAATGGCAGGCGGATCGTGGATTAATACTGGCGAAGGTGGCGTTATTCCAGAACATTTACATACAGGTGCGAATATCGTTGCGCAAATTGGTCCGGGTTTATTTGGCTACCGTGATGAGGATGGTAATTTTTCAATGGAGAAATTTATGGAGAAAGCAAAAGAAAGCAATATTAAAGCATTCGAATTGAAATTTGGTCAAGGTGCGAAAATACGAGGTGGTCATTTAGAAGGACAAAAAGTAAATGAGAAGATCGCTTCTGTTCGAAATGTGCGAGAAGGGGAGACAATTAATTCACCGAATCGATTTCCATTTTTAAAGAATGCAGCAGATACACTTTATTTTATTCAACGTTTGCAAGAAAACGGCGGTAAACCAGTCGGGATGAAGATTGTAATTGGACAGCAGGAGCCGTTGGAAGATTTATTCAAAACGATGAAAGAGTTAAACGTCTATCCAGATTTCATTACAATTGATGGTTCAGAAGGTGGATCAGGAGCAACATATAAATCGATGGCAGATAGTATGGGGATGCCGCTTATTCCAGCGTTACTGACATGTATTGATACAGCGAATCATTATGACGTTCGGGACAAATTCAAAGTGTTTGCCTCGGGGAAATTAATTACACCAGATAAAGTGGCAATTGCTTTAGCTATTGGTGCAGATGCTGTAAATTCAGCCCGCGGTTTTATGATGGCGAGTGGCTGCATAATGGCGCTTCAATGTAATTCGGGGCAATGTCCGTCTGGTGTGGCGACGACGAATCCTCATTATCAAAAAGCGTTAGATCCGTATGAGAAGAAGTGGCGGGTCATGAACTATATAATAAGTATGAGATATAGTTTATTTGCACTAGCGGCAGCAGCGGGAGTAAAGAGTCCGCGTCATTTAACGAGAGAGCATATTGTGTTTAAAGACGAGAAGGGGAGAGTGGTGCCTCTTTCGGAATTGTTTCCTATAATAAATCAAACCTAAAAATATATTTTATATGTAAAAATTTTTGGAGGAATAATCACATTATTTAGAAAATATTAAGAGTATAATGGGAAAGGTTTTTAAAAATGACTATTTTTAGGGAGAGATTCACTTGGATCAAGGTTCGTACAGTATTACAATTTTTTTACTCGTCATAGGGCTCGTTATATTTGGACGTATGCGTTCTATGAATCGACCAATTAAAAATAAAGGAAGACGACTATTATTTCCATTATTCTTTTTATTACCAGGTTTTTCTTTATATGCGGCACCGATACAACTTGCTGATTGGCAAATTGGGGTAGCTGCTGGGATTGGACTGTTATTATCAATTCCACTAATTATTTTAACTGGATATGAATTGAGAGAAGATGGTCAAATTTATGCGAAAAAAAGTATTGCTTTTATTGCTACATTTTTAATTATTGTCCTTTTACGTGCTTATTTTAGAAGACATTTACAAGGTTTAGATCCAAAGTCAATCGGCATTCTTTTCTACACCCTTGCGGTTTGTTATATAGTACCTTGGCGTATTGGCTGCTATATAAAATTTCGTAAAGTATACGTAGAGAAAGAGAAAATTACGATGCCAATAAGCTAAAAGCCATACATTTGTATGGCTTTTAGCTTATTTTCATTTGTCGGATAAACAAATGAAAATAAGGTGTGAAAAAGCACTTTTTATTTCCTGAATATTGTAACTTTAATTTCTTTTGAAAGCCGGGTAATCCACTGGGATAAAGGCGTTTATAAAGGTTTTCACATGTAGTGAAAAGGGCTTGTTCCCTTGAAAGAACAAAAAAAGTTTGTTAAGGTAGGGAACCATAAGCGAAAACAAGAAAATAGAAAAAGTCATTTTTCGAAATTTTGAATGGCTTATGTAACTAAGGGAGAGATTTGGTGAAGATTGAGATTATGGTTTCGCTTGCTATTTATATGGCAGGTATGTTGTATATCGGTTATTGGTCTTATAAGAAGACATCCGATTTATCAGATTATATGTTAGGCGGAAGGGGACTTGGTCCAGCAGTTACAGCTTTATCAGCTGGTGCTTCTGACATGAGTGGTTGGATGCTAATGGGATTACCTGGTGCGATGTATGCAACAGGATTATCAAGTGTATGGATTGCGATAGGTTTATTAATAGGTGCTTATGCAAACTATTTAATTCTTGCCCCGCGTTTGCGAACGTATACAGAATTGGCAAATGATTCCATTACGATTCCGGATTTTTTAGAAAATCGGTTTAAGGATCGTACGAAAATACTTCGTTTTGTCTCCGCTATCGTCATTTTAGTATTTTTCACATTTTATGCGTCGGCTGGTTTAGTTTCAGGTGGACGTTTGTTTGAAAATTCTTTTAACCTTGATTATAAAATTGGTTTATTTGTAACTGTGGGTGTCGTTGTTGCTTATACACTATTCGGTGGCTTTTTAGCAGTAAGTTGGACCGACTTTGTGCAAGGTTGTATTATGTTTATCGCTCTCGTATTAGTGCCAATTGTTGCTTTTACAGATGTTGGTGGTGTAACAGAAACATTCAATACGATTAAGCAAGTTGATGCATCGCATTTAGATATGTTTAAAGGGACTACAATATTAGGGATTATTTCCTTTTTAGCATGGGGGCTTGGGTATTTTGGTCAGCCGCATATTATTGTCCGCTTTATGGCAATTACCTCTATTAAAGATTTGAAAACTTCTCGTAGAATCGGTATCGGTTGGATGGCGATTTCCATTATAGGTGCAATGCTCACTGGCTTGGTTGGTATCGCCTATTACGCTAAAAATAATGAGACATTACAAGACCCAGAAATGGTCTTTGTAACATTCTCAAACATATTATTCCATCCGTACATTACTGGGTTTTTATTGTCAGCTATATTAGCTTCGATTATGAGTAGTATTTCCTCGCAATTACTTGTTATTTCAAGTGCAGTAACGGAAGATTTCTATAAAACATTTTTCCGTCGTAACGCAAGTGATAAAGAACTTGTATTTATTGGTAGACTGTCAGTATTAGTAGTAGCTATGATCGCAGTTGTTTTAGCGTATCATCCAAGTGATACAATTTTAACACTTGTCGGTTATGCTTGGGCAGGATTTGGTTCAGCATTTGGACCCGCTATTTTATTAAGTTTATATTGGAAGAGAACGAACAAATGGGGCGTTCTTGCTGGTATGATTGTCGGTGCGGTAGTTGTTATTACTTGGGTACAAATTCCAAGTTTAAAAGAAACTATGTATGAAATGGTACCTGGATTCTTCTGTAGCTTATTAGCTGTTATTGTTGTGAGTTTATTAACGAAAGAACCAATTAAAGCAATTCATCGTGAATTTAATGAGATGGAAGCGGTGCTGGAAGAAGAAACGAAATGATTTGAAAAAAGAGTAAACGGTGAATAGCGTTTACTCTTTTTTCATTTTAAATGAAATAAGTAACTTGTTGACAGAGAAAAGTAAGTAACTTATAATAAATATTAAGTTTGAGATAAATGACATTCTAAATCAAGGTTTATTATGATTATAGAGTGAGTAAATATTTTTTTGGTAAAATATCTCGAAATCGAGATAATTCCGATAAGCTAGAAGTTGATGTGGAATTTTATAATTAATATCTCGGATTCGAGATAAAATTATTATGACAGATTTTATTTTGCAGTATGGACAAAATGAATAATGAATTTTAATGTATAAAAGTTTTTAAAATGAAATAAAAAGGGGCGGAGAAAATGACAAAGAAAACGATGGGAATTCATCACATTACAGCAATTGTAGGACACCCACAAGAGAATGTAGATTTTTATGCTGGTGTATTAGGTTTACGTCTAGTGAAACAAACAGTAAATTTTGACGATCCGGGTACGTACCATCTTTATTTTGGCAATGAAGGAGGAAAGCCTGGAACAATTATTACGTTTTTCCCATGGGCAGGTGCTCGCCAAGGAGTTATTGGTGACGGTCAAGTAGGAATCACTTCTTATGTTGTACCAAAAGGGGCAATGGAGTTTTGGGAAAATAGATTAGAAAAATTCGATGTTTCGTATACAAAAATGACTCGATTTGGAGAGCAGTATTTAGAATTTGATGATCCACATGGTTTGCATATAGAATTAGTAGAAAGAGATGAGGGCGAATTAAATAATTGGACTTTTGGAGAAGTTACGCCAGAAGTAGCAATTAAAGGATTTGGTGGTGCGGTTCTTTTATCGGCACAGCCTCAAAAAACAGCTGAACTGTTAGAACATATCATGGGTCTTGAGAAAATTGGAGAAGAGGGTGAATTTGTTCGATTCCGTTCTTCTGCTGATATTGGAAATATTATCGATTTGAGGTTATCGACAATTGGTCGTGGCCAAATGGGCGTTGGTACAGTGCATCATATTGCTTGGAGAGCGAGTGACGATTCTGATCAGCTAGACTGGAAAGAGCATGTGTCTCGTTTTGGATACCACGTAACCCCTGTACAAGATCGAAATTATTTTAACGCAATTTATTTTAGAGAACACGGTGAAATTTTATTTGAAATTGCAACAGATCCTCCTGGTTTCGCTCATGATGAATCGTTAGAGACGATGGGTGAGGAATTAAAGTTACCGGAACAATATGAACAACATAGAAAACAGCTTGAACAAACACTTTTACCATTTGAAGTGAGAAATTTAGATTAAAGTGATTGAAAGGGGAAAAGGATTATGATGAAACATGTTTTTCAAAAAGGAAAAGATGCGTCAAAACCAGTGTTGTTATTACTTCATGGAACAGGTGGTAATGAATTAGATTTATTACCACTTGCAGAAATAATAGATCCGGAAGCTTCAGTATTAAGTGTTCGTGGAAATGTATTAGAGAATGGGATGCCGCGTTTTTTCCGTCGATTAGCAGAAGGTATTTTTGATGAAGAGGATCTTATTTTCCGTACGAAGGAATTAAATGTGTTTTTAGATGAAGCTGCAAAAACATATGAATTTGATAGAAATAACATTGTTGCTATCGGTTATTCAAATGGAGCAAACATTGCGGCAAGCTTATTATTCCATTACGAAAATGCGTTAAAAGGTGCTGTGCTTCATCACCCAATGGTGCCTAGAAGAGGAACACAATTGCCTAATTTAGCTGGGAAATCCGTGTTTATTGCTGCTGGGACAAATGATCCAATTTGTTCATCTTCTGAGTCAGAGGAATTGAAGCTACTATTAGAAAATGCAAACGCTAATGTAACAATGCATTGGGAAAATAGAGGGCATCAATTAACGATGGGTGAAGTAGAAAAAGCAAAAGAATGGTATGGAAAAACAGTTCTATAAGTACAAATAATAAAAGAAGCATCTGCTAATTGTTAGCAGATGCTTCTTTTATTATTTAAGACTGGATTGCAAGGTGAGATGAAGAAAGTGGTAGCTGAATATCAACGATCGTACCTTTATTTAATTCACTTGCAATGTGTAATTTACCATGATGTTCTTCAATTATTTTGTAACACATCATTAATCCTAGTCCAGTTCCCTTTTCTTTTAAGCTATAAAATGGTTCGCCTAAACGAGAGATACGTTCTTCTGGGATACCGCAACCTTCATCGATAATACGTATTAAGAGGAAGGTATCTTCTAATGGTTTTGTTTGGATGAAAATATTTCCGCCAGTTGGCATCGCTTCAATCGCATTTTTTAATATATTTATAAAAACTTGTTTTAATTGGTTGCCGTCACATTGAATGTCATATACGTAATCAAAATGATCCATAATGATGTGAACGCTATGCATAATAGCAGTTGGTAAAATAAATGTAACGACCTCTTCAATCAAAGCTTGTATGTTACAAGTTTTGATTGATAATACTTGTGGTTTAGACATCGCCATAAATTGACTTGTGATAGATTCCATTTGTGAAATTTCACTTAACATAACATCAACATACCATTTATTTTCCTCACTTATTTCAGGGAGCAGCAATGTTAAAAAACCTTTTAGTGAAGTGAGTGGATTTCGAATTTCATGGGCAATTCCAGCTGTCAGTTGTCCGACTACAGCAAGTTTTTCTGATCTTCGTAATAACTTTTCTGTTTCTTTAAGTTCTGTAACATCTCTTCCCATTACGATAAGACCTTTACGGGAGCCGTCAGGATGATACAGAGGAACTTTCGATATACTTAAGATTAAGTCGAAATCATCTCTATGTATAATAAATTCCTCTCCGTGAAGAATTTGTCTTTGTTGCCATGCTAGTTCATCGACCTCTTCACAATGTAAAAAAGATTCTCGGTACGCTTCATTATATTGAATGAGTTCACTATCTTTTTTCCCATGGTAAGGTACATGATGAAAATCGAAGCAAGAAAGTGCGTAGTCATTTGCCTCAAGCCAACGCCCTTCATGATCCTTAAATATAACAAACGCAGGCATTGAATCCATTAATGTACGTAATCTCTTCTCACTTTCTTTTAGCATTTTTTCAATTCTTTCTGATTTTTCAAGAGGTTTCATAATGGCATATACGCCAGTTAGACGATTTTGGACAAAAATAGGAACTAGTTTTGTCACGACGTCTAATAAGAATCCACTTTTATGATAAATAGATAAGATATACTCTTGTTGATTATCCGCTTCAGTATTCTTTATATTTTGTAATACTTGCTCAGAAATATGAGCTTCTAAAATAGAGGTAATGTTTTTGCGCTCTAATTCTAAAGAAGTGTAACCTAGTATTCTTTCGGCAGAAGGATTTATATGTAGAATAAATCCCTCTAAATTTAATGAAATAATACTATCAGGATTGTGTTCGAACAGAGATGCGTACATTTCTGCTAAAGAACGATCTTGTACATGTTTTCGTAAACGTCCAGAAATGTTCGGATGACGTTTTTTTTGAGTAGATGAATATTTTTTACGACTCATATAATTTCCTCCGTACAATTAGCATCTAAAAAGATTTGTCTATTCATAACTATAATATAGATGTAATGTGTATTTCTATAAAAAATGGAAGTTATAGAATAAATTTTATTTTCTTTATTTTGGTAAAGTGAGTGTAAGGTGGTAATAAGGGGAGCTTATATTGTTTTATAAATCTTTTGTAAGTTACAGGAGTGTGTTTTCCTTATAACATTAGGATAGAGGAGGGGGAGATAAAATGAAAAATTATATTCAAGGGATTGATCATGTGCAAGTAGCTGCGCCTGTAGGGTGTGAAGAAGAAGCACGAGAGTTTTATGGTCATAAAATAGGTATGGAGGAAATACCGAAGCCAGAGGAATTAAAGAAGCGTGGTGGGTGCTGGTTCAGGTGTGGAAATCAAGAGATTCATATCGGAGTTGAGCAAAACTTCAATCCTGCTAAAAAGGCGCATCCAGCTTTTTATGTTTTAAAAATTGATGAATTTAAACAAGAGTTAATAAAGCAAGGTATTGAAGTAATAGACGATCATGCACGTCCAGATGTAATTAGATTTTACGTGTCAGATCCGTTTGGAAATCGAATTGAATTTATGGAAAATAAAAACTAGGTGGATTTCCACCTAGTTTTTTAACCTTTTCTAAACAACCCTAACACTTCAACCGTTTCGGTAATGTTAACGAATGCATGAGGATCAATTTCTGAAATTGTTAATTTCATACTTGCCAATTCTTCACGAGAAACGACTGTCATAAGTACACGTTTTTTTTCACTGGAATAAGCACCTTCACCATCAAGTAATGTAATCCCACGTACAACAGTTGAAAGAAGTTGTTTTTTCATTTTTTCTGCTTCATTTGTTACAATCATAAGTGTAACTTTTCGATGTTTCGTATGAATAGCATCGATGACTTTACCAGTTACATAAATGGAAAGTAAGCTCGTAAGAGCAACATCCCAAGTGAAGAAGAATCCTGCAATTATTACAACGACTGCATTTAAAATAATAAGGAATCCACCAAGTTTAATGTCTCTTTTGCGAGATAACAACATACCGATAATATCAAATCCACCAGTTGATCCATTACAGTTAAAAACAAGGCCGATACCAGCTCCGGCAATGACACCACCAAAGATAGATGATAAAAGTGGATCTGTTGCTACGACTTTTACTGGAACGTAGTATAATGCGACCGATAATACAATAACAGAGATAACCGTGTTAAAAATTACTTTTTTTCCAAGACCTATGTATCCTAAAATAAGGATAGGTAAGTTTAATACAAAGTTAATAATACCCGTGTTTACAGGAGTTACAATCCCTAAAATAATAGCAATTCCGCCAATTCCACTACTTAAAATTTTGTGGGGGATAAGGAAAAGATTAAAGGCAATCGCAATAATAATAGAACCAATAATAACACCAAGAAATCTGACCATCTCTTTCCCGTCCTTCACTAAAAAATTCATATTATTTCAAGATTATATATGATATTGAAAGTTTTGGGTAAAAACAGTTTATTTCGGAAAATTAGATTAATCAAAAGAATTCGAGTATTTTATCATTTGAAAGGGGATACAGATATGAGGGTAAAAACGTATCAACAGAAAAGCCCGTTGAAGCAAGAATGTGAGGATTCTTATTTTTGTAATGAAGATAAAAAGATTTATGGTGTATGTGATGGGGCAACACCGCTCGTCCCGTTTCGGGATGAAAAGGGACATAATGGAGCATACATAGCTTCGCATTTATTTGCAAGTTATTTTGCTTCATTACGTGAAACTCATAGTTTACAAGTTGCAGTTGCAAAAGCAAATGAAGCATTACAAAGCAAAATGTTAGAATATAAAGTGGATACGAGAAAAAAAGAACATTTGTGGTGTACATGTATTGCAGCAGTTCAAATAGAAGGTGGGAAAATTGAATACGCACAGTTAGGGGACTGTATGATTGTCGCAATACTTCAAAATGGAACGATGCAAGCATTAACGCGAGATACGGTCGAAGGAATTAGTAAACGAGCAAAAAAGAAGAGAGAAGAAGATCGTAAAAAGGGGTTATCTGTACCAGAAGAACATATTTTTCAAGATGTGCGAGAACAGTTAAAATACAATCGTTATCTTGCAAATATACAGGGCGGGTATTCCGTTGCAAATGGAATGAAAGAAGCGGTACATTATTTACAACATGGTGAATTACATATAGAGGAAGTGAGCGGGATTTTTATTTGTTCAGACGGATTATTCCATCCAGATTGGCCACTCGAACAAACTGTTGCATATATAAGAAATACTAGTATAAGCGAATATGTAGCAATTATTGAAGAGTTGGAAGGGGAAAAGAGAATAAGACCAGATGATAAAACAATTGTGATGATTGACTTTTAAGGGAGGATGTTCAAATGGAAATTAAATGTGCAAATTTAACATTTCAAGATGAATTAGTTCCTTTAGAAAAAGTAAATAAATTGATTATCCACCATACATCCGAAGATGGATGGGATGTGTATAAAACACATGAATTTCATCAAAAAGTAAGAGGATGGAGCGGGATCGGTTACAATTATTTTATTGAAGAAGATGGAACTGTAGTCGAAGGGCGAGGTATACATATTGGAGCACATGCGAAAGATAATAATAGGGATACAATTGGAATATGTATGACGGGTAATTTTGATAAATATGATCCAACTACCGCACAAATGAATGCATTATATTCTTTATGTAAAATGTTTATGAAGCAGTTTGCTATAGAGAAAAGGAATATACTTGGCCATAGAGAGCTAGAAGGGGTTACAAAAACTTGTCCAGGAAATCGCTTTTCTATGGTAGAGTTAAGAAACGTATTATCTTAAATATAGAGGAGTAACGAATGATGATGAATATAAAAATACCAAATGATAAAAAAGAAGAGCTTGTAGCACAAATTCAGCAATTTTTTGTTGAAGAAGATTTAGATGAAATTGGACGTTTCCAAGCAGAGCGTTTAATAGAAGAAATGATAAAATTAGTAGGACCATTTGCATACAATCAAGCAATTGGAGATGCTAGAAAACTTGTAACTGAAAAATTATCAAATATTGAAGAAGATTTGTATGTGCTAGAGAAGAGCGAAGGGAAGTAAAAAGAGCCATTTTGGTCGTCTTCCGTCAATTATAAAATAAGTATTATGCCACGGCTTTTTTCCGATGTTTTGTTTGGAAAAGGCCGTGAAGTTGTTTTTGGACGTATAAAATAAGCCTTTTCTTTTTTGTCACAAGGAACCTAGAATTAAAAAACGTTATTCTTTCTTAGCAAGCTAGATGAGAAAGAATAACGTTTTTTTAGATTGAGATTAAAAATATATTATCTTAATTTTATCTTTTTTTAATAATTTATTTATGGGCAATTTATAGTTGCTATTTATAATTCCTATATATAGCAGCTATGAATACTATGAAAAAGAACTTTGGAGGTGTAATACTTCGTATCAAAGTTGGGGGAATTGAAAATTTGTATACAATTAGCTGTAATCAAAATTTAAAACATGAATTACTCACATAGAATCTTCTTTTGGAAGATAAGTGGTGTGATTTTTTGTTAAATGAAGGAAGGGATTGGGAAGCTATGAATAAAACAATTTTAAAAACATGTATCATATCAGCAGTTTTAGGTGGAGTTCTATTAACTGAAAAAGGTGGAGAAGTGAAAGCAGAAGGGATTACACCACAAACGAATCATACTGGTGTATTTAAAGATGTTCCAAAGGGGCACTGGGCATATGAGGCGATTCATCAATTAACAGGTGAGAAAATCATTTTTGGCTATGAGGATGGGAGATTTGGTTTTGGAGATAACGTAACACGCGAACAAGTCGCAGCTTTAATGTATCGTTATTTTAATGTGGCAGAAAACAAAAATTATCAGAACCCATATGGGGACGTAAGCGAAGATTCGACAAGCTATATAAAGGAAATCTTGTCTTTAACAGAAATGGGTGTTTTTACGGGTGACGAGCATGGGAACTTTAGGCCAAAGGCATCCTTAACACGTGCAGAAATGGCACAGGTTCTTACAAATGCATTTCATTTAAAGGCAAAGAGTGATCACACTTTTAATGACGTATCAATGAACTCATGGGCAAGAAACGCAATTAGTGCTGTTCAAACAAATAATATTGCAAAAGGAGTAGGAGGAGGGAAATTTGCTCCAAGTATGGATGTGACGCGTGAACAGTACGCACAATTTTTATACAATGCAATACAAGAAACTAAACACACTAAACAAACGAAAGGGCAATTACTAGCTAGCATACTTGGTGAAACAAACTGGAAAGGGACAAAAGTCTATGACAAAGATCATAATGATTTAACGAAAGAAAATCAAAATTTCATCGGGCTTGCAAAATATGATGCTAAAACTGCAAGGTATGAATTTTTCAATGCAAATACAGGAGAGAGTCGTAATGATAGCGGTACCTTCTTTATAACCAACGATGGAAAGAAAAGAGTGTTAATTTCTGAAACGCAAAATTATCAAGCGGTTGTTGAATTAACGCAATTAGACAAGGAGAAATTTACATATAAAAGAATGGGGAAAGATGCAAAAGGGAATGATGTAGAAGTGTTTGTTGAACATGTTCCTTATCATGAAAAAGAGCTGTCTTTCACGCGACCTGATAAAAATTTAGAGAGCTCGACGGGAAAAATAGTTACAGACGTTGATGGAGATGAAATTTTATCTAGTACACTATGGAACGGAACGGTGGTATTAGACGAACAGGGTAATAATGTAACAAAATATAACTCAAACTTAATCAGTCTAGCAAAATATAATAAAAATACAAATAAATACGAGTTTTTCAATGTGAATACAGGAGAAAGTCGTGGAGACTATGGTTTCTTTGATGTTGTACATGGTAATAAAATAAGAGCTCACGTTTCGTTAGGGAATAATAAATATGGTGCGGTCCTTGAACTTACAGAGTTAAATAAAGATAAATTTACGTATACAAGAATCGGGAAAGATGCGAATGGAAAAGATATAAAAATCTTTGTTGAGCATGAACCGTATACAGGTGACCTAAAACCAAATTTCACAAATTAATCTTTTACTCTAGTAAAGGCACTATGTTAGTAAGAAAAAGCCTGAGCGATTAGGTAATTATACAGTAGAAGTAAAATAGTTATTTAACGACAAATAGATGCCTTGAGGCATCTATTTGTCGTTTTAAAATGATTTTATGTGCAAATATAAAATACAAATTCTTTTTTCTCGGATCTAGTAACTCCCTACTTGCACCACCATACATCTTTGTTTTATTTATTCTCTTTATATTCATGTACTTTTTCTTTCACATTACCAACCGTATCTTTAGCAGTGCCTTTCACCTTATCCCATTTTCCTTCAGCTTGTAATTTCTTATTGTCAGTTACTTTCCCGACAACTTCTTTTACTTCACCCTTTACCTTATCAATAGCACCTTCTACTTTTTCTTTTAAACCATGATCATGTTTAGTCATACATTTCTCCTCCTTGTAGTTTGATTAGAATTCTCTTTTCATATTGCAAGTTGAATGATGTATCTAGTAATAGCGTAACAAATCTAGTTTAAATATTCAAATGATTAATGGGATAGAAAAGGAATTGTCATAGAATGTATAAGATTGCAATGGAAGGAGAAAGAATGTTAATTATATGTCTTTTGCAGTCCATATTGACTTTGTATAAGCAATTTTCATATGGGCACGTTCCATATTATTTTGACTGCCACTACCAAAGCGAGCTTGTCCAACTATTAAATGACAGTTTGTCGCTATAGCTTTTTCTATTCGTTTTTGAATTAATGCAGTATGACAGCCTTTACGCTGAAATTCTGGCAAAGTAGCAGAAGCAGCTAATGAAGCAATTCCATTATTTATATACAGGACACCAATGCTCGCAGGAGTATTTTGAACTTCTGCTATGAAAAAATGCCATCCTGGTTTATTGTAAAGAATTTCGTTATTTTGGCGCACGCCATCTTTTGTAAATGACGGCATTTGAAATCCACGTACATAAATATCTGCAAAAATATCAAACTCATTTTCTTTTAGTTGGCGTACTGAAATGTTAGAAGGAAGAAGGGATGGATCTTCTCTCGGTATACTATATAAAGCGGTATGGAAGCTAGATTGGTAAAATCCTTTTTGAGATAAGTATTGAAATAATTCAGCTGTACCTTGAGCGGGTGTAATTTCAAAACGACAAGGAATTGGTAGCGATTGATAATAAGAGATGATTTCATCTATCTCATCTGTATTTGTAAATGTAATCCCTTTTACTGTGTTAAAAGCAGGACCAGCAATTATTTTTGATGAAAAGGCAGTGGCGCTCCCGAATTTTTTCATTTGTACTTGCATTGGATTTCCGCTTATTGCTTGCAGTAGCGCTAATCTAGAAGAAAGCATATGTATTTCTGCGTTTTCAATTTCTTATGCTGTATTAACTGTCATAATTGTACTCATAAAATTCCTCCGTCAATAAATATATTTCATAGTACATATACGATGTTTGTTCTGAGATTCCTGTTGAAATGTAAGAGAATAAGAGGTTTTTTGGAAGGGAAATGGAAGTGAGCTGTCGAAGGGAGTGGAAACAGATTAAAGGTGGTGCTCTCATGGAACAGAAAGACGTGCAGACATGCTCTAATTGTGGTTCTCATAACATAGGAGAAGGGGAGTTTGTCGGTTATGCACAAATACGGAAAAAGGAGACGATGTTCACGTCTTCACCAGTAGATGCTTATATTTGTACAGATTGCGGGAATATCATTTTATTAAAAGTACGACATTATGAAAAGTTTAAGCAGAAGCCGTTATGATTATGGAGAAGTGTTTTTATTAGGAAAGTTAATAAGGAGTAATATTTTACATATATGTGAGTGTGCCTTATATAAGGAGATGACAACTTATACTGTGTGGGATGCTTATTAATCGTTGTATGACATACAAAAATGTATAGAAGAAGTTGTGAATCAATATGAGGAAGAAAAATTAGTCTTCTTGGAATATTTTATATCGAAAACTCCTTTAAATGAATAAGGGAGTTTTTTGTTTTTTTTATAACAACAATTACCTTTAATTGTTATAATTGGTTATTAGGAGAGGTGTTTTATTAACGCCATAATCATAGAAGAAAACTAGCTAAATCGTATAGAAAACGGCTAAATAACACAATCGCAACCGTAAGTTGACAAAGTGCAACCGCAGGAAGATAGAGATAAGGGCAATGTTTACATACAATTTAGGTAAGAAAACAAAGGAGGACACACATATGGGATTTGGTGAGAAGCTTTTTAAATTAAGAAAGGAAAAGGGCCTTTCTCAAGAAGCATTAGCTGAGAAATTAAACACAACAAGGCAAGCAGTTAGTAAATGGGAAAACGGTCAAGGTTTTCCTGAAACTGAAAAGTTAATACTGATTGGAAATGTATTTGAAGTATCACTTGATTATTTATTAAAGGAAACTGCTGAGCAAAATAATGAAAATGTGGATGGTTATTACGTAAGTCAGGAAATGGCAGAAGGGTATATAGTGTATGGACAAAAAATTTCTAAATATATTGCGTTAGGATTTAGTTTGCTCATTTTATCTACAATACCGTATTTATTATTTAAAGAAAATGCAACAATGTCGACATTTCTTGTTATTATCATTGCTGTCCTTGGAATTGGAGCAATGATGGTACCTGTAACGATAGAAGAGAGTCGATACAATGTATTGAAAAAGGAAGAACTACTATTTGATCAAAACTTTCTAAAAGAATTGACAAAAAGATATGTGATTATTAAGAAGAAGTATGCTGCAGTGATGATTGTTGGATTTTGTTTTATAGCCGCAGGAGCAATACCGTTTTTGTTTGAGAAAAAGCATATCACTTCAGGAGAATTGGTGAAGTATTATCCGTACTGTGTTGTACTTATTGCAATTGGGGTCTATCTTTTTGTTCGTGTTGTAGGAGTGTGGGAGATGTATCGAATTTTAGTAGAAAATAAAGAATATAGCAATCGTATTATTTTTAAACTAAAAAAGAAAGTGAGAGATAAAGTGGATAATTTTTAATAGGAGAAAATCAATTTTATTAAAAGTTAAGATGGGAGTGAAATGATGTCAAACATTCTAGAAATTAAAAATTTAAGTAAATCATTTGGAAGCAAAGTTGTTTTAAAAGATGTTACATTCAATGTGCCATCAGGGGCAATTGTTGGATTTATTGGTGACAATGGGGCAGGTAAATCAACAACATTTAAAACAGTACTAGAATTAATTTCTAAAGATAGCGGTACAGTAAAAATATTTGGTGAAGAAAATATAAATAAAGATGCCAAGAATAAGGGGAAGATTGGAGTCGTATTTGATGCTATGAATCTACCGGCTCATCTTACAATAAAACAACTACATAAGGTTTTTGAAAAGATGTTTGAATCTTGGGATAGAGAAAATTTTTACCGATTAGTTCATTCTTTCTCTTTACCTACTAATGAAAAAGTAGGTAGATTTTCCCGTGGAATGTCGATGAAACTATCTATAGCTGTTGCATTGTCGCATAATGCAAAATTATTAATTCTAGATGAAGCGACAGGAGGTCTTGATCCTTCATCTAGGGAGGAGGTGTTAGAGGAATTAAAAAGTTTTGTGAGTAAAAGTAATGGTGGTATATTACTTTCTTCTCATATTATGAGTGATGTAGAAAAAATCGCTAGCCATCTTATCGTTATAAAAGATGGAGAAATTTTATTGAATGAAGAAAAGGATAAGATTTTGGACAATTATGCCATTGTAGATGTTAATGAGGAACAACTAACTTTAATCAACAAAGATATAGTTGTGGTGAAAAGGAATAATGGTTCTTATTTCAATGTACTTGTATCAGATGTGCATAAACTACCAAATGGGATTGCTCATAGAACCATTTCAATAGAAGAAATAAGTGTTTTATTAACGAGGAGTGAAAAATAAATGAAAGGTTTATTATTGACAAACTATTATCTAGTGTATCGAACTTTCTTTATGTTCATGGGAATAGCGATATTAGGAGCGGGATTTGTTTTTTATTTTGGTAATGCTTCAATGTACCGTTTAATTGCTACGTTTATTATCTTATTTGCTGCGATTCCTGCACTTGAAGTTATTAAATATGAGAGTAAGTCGGGGTATGAAAAATATGTACTTACTTTACCGGTTACTAGAAATAATATTGTACAAAGTCACTATCTTTTCTATTTTTTAGTTGTAATTATTGGTACTTTATTATCGTATGGCATATTTTATGTACATGATTTAGTTTCAGATACACCATTTGATGATGGTATATTTAAGAGTGTTTCTTTAGGGACGTTCATCATTCTTAATGCCGGAGCAATAGCTTATCCGCTTCTCTATGTTTTTGGAGCAGAAAAATCTGATGCTATTACAATTGGAGGCGCATGTGGGGGACTTGTTACTTATTTTGGATTACAAAGTGTAATTGGATATCTAATAGAACAATTTCCAATATCAAATTTAAATTCATCTGTATACGTTTCAATTCTATATACAATATTTGGCGTTATCATATATATCTTTTCTTATTTCATTTCGGTATTTATATATCGTAAGAAGGAATTTTAATATATTTTCTCTTAGTATTTTCTGAATTATTTCCAAAGAAATAATTCAGAAAATACAGAAAAATGTCGTAATTTTTTGTAAAAGTCTGTTATAATAAACAAAAAATGAAAACGCTTTAAAGGGGGATATAACCAATATGATGATGAATGTACCGCTAACAATTAGTTCTATGATGGAAAGAGCAGAAAAACTGTTTTCAAAGAAAGAAATTGTTTCACGGACACATGATACAGTTACGACGTTAACGTATAAGCAGTTAGGTGAAAGGACGAGAAGGCTTTCCAGTGCGTTAAAAAAATTAGGAATTAAAGAAGGCGAGCGTATAGGAACGTTAGCGTGGAATCATCATCGACATGTGGAGGCATATTTTGCTATTCCTGGTATTGCTTCCGTTTTACACACAATTAATATTCGTTTATCTCCTCAACATATTTCATACATTATTCAGCACGCAGAAGATCGAATTCTACTTATAGATGAAGATCTCGTACCACTCGTTGAAAATATTCAATCACAATTATCAACTGTACAAGCCTACATTATTATGACTGATAAAGATGAACTTCCCAATACTACGCTAGAACCTGTATATCATTATGAAAAGCTATTAGAAGAAGGCGATCCAACTTTCCAATTTGTAAAAGATATTGACGAAAATACACCTGCTGGTATGTGTTATACGTCAGCGACTACAGGAAATCCAAAAGGTGTTGTATATACGCATCGTAGTACTGTACTGCATTGTATGGCACTCGGTTTAGCGGATACAGCTGCTTTATCGGAAAGTGATGCGGCGATGGCAATTGTACCGATGTTCCATGTGAATGCTTGGGGACTTCCTTTTGCTGCTACTTGGTTTGGAACTAAACAAGTTCTGCCAGGACCAATGTTTACTCCAAAAATTTTATTAGAGATGATTCAAGCTGAAAAAGTAACGATAGCAGCAGGTGTGCCGACAATTTGGCTCGGTGTATTACAAGAATTAGAAAATAATAGTTACGATTTATCTAGTATAACGAGAATATTATGCGGTGGTGCTGCTGCACCGAAAAGCGTTATTAAAGCATTTGAGCAAAAATATAATGTTCCTTTCGTACATGCATATGGTATGACTGAAACAAGCCCACTCGTAACACTTGCACGTTTAAAAAGTTATGAAACAGAATTATCATATGAAGAGCAATTAGAAATCCGCTCAAAACAAGGATATCTTGTCCCTGGTGTAGAGATGAAAGTAGTCGGTACAAATGGTGAAGTGAAGTGGGATGGTACTGAGATGGGAGAGTTATGTTTACGAGCACCTTGGATCGCTGAAAGCTATTATAACGATGATCGTACTGTCGAAGGATTCCGAGACGGTTGGTTATATACTGGTGATGTTGTTACAGTTGATGAGGAAGGCTGCGTGAAAATTGTTGATCGTACGAAAGATGTTATTAAAAGCGGGGGAGAATGGATTTCTTCAGTGGATCTTGAAAATGCTTTAATGGCACATGATGCTATATTTGAAGCGGCTGTCGTTGCAATTCCTCATCCGCAGTGGCAAGAACGCCCAGTTGCCTGCGTTGTTCAAAAGAAAAATAGTACGGTTACAAAAGAAGAAATATATGAGTTTTTAAAACCTCAGTTTGCGAAATGGTGGTTACCAGATGATATTGTATTTATGGAAGAAATACCGAAAACATCTGTTGGGAAGTTTTTAAAACAGGCACTGCGAAAAGAACTTGAGCATTTGCATAAAGAGAAATAATTGAATTTACATTTGTAAACCGATATGAAAAGCAAGTTGACAAAGTCTAGATAGAAAGATAATATAACTCCTATAATATGTTATCTGAAAAACATTTTAAGTTTACAAATAGGAGAAGCAAATATGAATACAAAAAACTTAGTTTTCGTCGCTTTATTTAGTTCAATTATGGGAGTGTTAGGATTAATACCCCCAATTGCTCTTGCTATTACACCAGTTCCGATTACATTACAATCACTCGGTGTTATGCTTGCTGGTGGATTGTTAGGATCACGTCTTGGTGCGTTAAGTCAGCTTATTTTCTTACTTATAGTTGGAGTTGGAGCACCATTACTTGCAGGTGGACGCGGGGGACCAGGTGTATTTGTTGGGCCAAGTGCAGGATATTTACTTGGTTATATCGTTGGAGCGTTTGTCATTGGTTATTTAATTGAGCGTTTACGTGAAGTTTCTATAATAAAGGTATTATGTATTAATATAATTGGTGGTATTTTCGTAGTTTATGTATTTGGTATTATTGTACAAGCTTTCGTTATGGATGTTTCTGTGTGGCAAACGATGAAGGTGAGTGTTGTGTTTTTACCAGGTGATTGCATAAAAGCGATTATAGCAGCAATTCTTGTAACAAAATTACATCGTTCATTGAAACATATTATTACGCCTGCTCTAAAGAGTGGGAAGTATACAAATGCGGGATAAGAAAGAGAAGAAACACGTTCATTGCGTGTTTCTTTTTATTATTTTGTAAAGAAAGGACATCTCATATGGGAATTACGAAAGAATATAAAAAGCATGCCTCTTTACAGCCAAATAAAATAGCAATAAAGGAAAATGATCGAGTTTTAACATATAAAGAGTGGTTTGAGTCAGTTTGTAAAGTAGCAAACTGGTTGAACGAAAAAGAATCGAAGAATAAAATGATAGCAATTTTATTAGAGAATCGTATGGAGTTTTTACAATTATTTGCTGGTGCTGCTATGGCTGGATGGGTTTGTGTGCCATTAGATATAAAGTGGAAACAGGATGAGCTCAAAGAAAGAATTGTAATTAGTAATCCGGATATGATTGTGACAGAGCGATATAAGGTAAATGATCTATCGGATGAAAAAGGAAGAGTAATTGAAATTGCTGAGTGGAAAAGAATGATAGAGAAATATCTTCCTGCATATTATCCTGTGGAAAATGTACAACATGCTCCGTTTTATATGGGATTTACATCAGGATCGACTGGAAAGGCAAAAGCATTTTTACGTGCACAACAATCGTGGGTTCATAGTTTTGATTGCAATATACATGACTTTCATATGAAAAAAGAAGATTCTATTTTAATAGCTGGGACGCTTGTTCATTCTCTTTTTTTATACGGTGCAATAAGTGCATTATATGTAGGGCAAACGGTGCATATAATGAAAAAGTTTATTCCAGATCAAGTGCTGGATAAGTTAGAAATGGAACACGTTTCGGTCATGTATACAGTTCCGACAATGCTAGAATCTTTATATAAAGAAAATAGAGTGATAGAAAATGGAATGAAAATTATTTCGTCAGGAGCGAAATGGGAAGCTGAAGCGAAAGAAAAAATAAAGATTATATTTCCTTATGCGCAAAAATATGAATTTTACGGTGCATCGGAACTAAGTTTTGTAACAGCACTTGTTGATGAAGAGAGCGATAGAAGGCCAAATTCAGTAGGAAAACCTTGTCACAATGTGCAAGTTCGAATATGTAACGAAGCAGGAGAAGAAGTACAGAAAGGCGAGATAGGAACTGTTTATGTGAAAAGTGATCAGTTTTTTATGGGCTACATATTGGATAAGGTTTTAGTTCCAGAGTTGACTGCGGATGGCTGGATGACAGTGCGAGATGTAGGTTATGAAGATGAAGAAGGCTTTATATACATAGTGGGTAGAGAGAAGAACATGATTTTATTTGGAGGAATTAATATTTTTCCAGAAGAAATAGAAAGTGTATTACATGAACACCCAGCTGTTGATGAAATAGTTGTAATTGGTGTGAAAGATAGTTACTGGGGTGAAAAACCTGTCGCCATCGTAAAAGGAAGTGCTACGAGGCAACAATTAAAAAGTTTTTGCTTACAACGATTATCCTCGTTTAAAATACCGAAAGAATGGCATTTTGTAGATGAAATACCGTATACAGATAGCGGGAAAATCGCTCGTATTGCAGCAAAAAATATGATTAAACACCGGGAGAAGATATATGAATAGAGCGGTTATTGTAGAAGCAAAAAGGACACCTATTGGTAAGAAGAATGGGATGTTTAAAGATTATGAAGTTCAGCAATTAGTAACGCCGCTTCTTACGTTTTTAAGTAAAGGAATTGAGAGAGAAATAGACGATGTTATATTAGGGAATGTTGTTGGGCCGGGAGGGAATGTTGCGAGATTATCTGCTTTAGAAGCAGGACTTGGCTATCATATTCCTGGTGTAACGATTGACCGGCAATGTGGTGCCGGATTGGAAGCGATTCGCACCGCGTGTCATTTCATTCAAGGCGGGGCAGGTAATTGTTATATTGCAGGAGGAGTAGAGAGTACAAGTACATCACCTTTTCAAAATAGAGCGCGATTTTCACCAGAAACAATTGGAGATCCTAATATGGGAGTAGCGGCTGAATATGTTGCAGAGCGTTATAATCTAACGCGAGAAATGCAGGACGAGTATGCTTGTCTTAGTTATAAACGGACACTGCAAGCATTAGAAAATGGATATTTACAAGATGAAATATTTTCGTTTAATGGATCCTTAGACGAAGCTATAAAACGAGAAATGAAGTATGAAAGAATGATTAAAAGAACAAAGCCTGCATTTTTACAAAATGGTACAGTAACGGCAGGCAATTCGTGCGGTGTAAATGATGGGGCATGTGCCGTTCTTGTAATGGAAGAGGGGCAAGCCCGAAAATTAGGATACAAGCCTGTTCTTCGTTTCGTTCGTAGTGCTGTAGTTGGAGTGGATCCAAATCTTCCCGGGACGGGTCCGATATTTGCGGTGAACAAATTATTAAACGAAATGAATATGAAAGTAGAGGACATTGATTATTTTGAAATAAATGAAGCATTTGCTTCAAAGGTTGTTGCTTGTGCAAAGGAGTTACAAATTCCTTTCGAAAAATTAAATGTAAATGGTGGTGCAATTGCGCTCGGTCATCCGTACGGTGCATCTGGATCTATGCTTGTGACACGTTTGTTTTATCAAGCACAAAGAGAGCATATGAAATATGGAATTGCGACGTTAGGAATTGGTGGTGGAATAGGGCTTGCGCTATTATTTGAGAAAGTAGAAGACTAGAAAGGGACTAGTTTTCTACTTTTTGAGGAACATAAGCGTTGCTACCGGGTTTTACTTTTATTTCATTCCAAGCAGCGATAGCGTCAGCTTTTGATTTTCCTTTATTATTTGGATCTTCAAAAAAGTCGCGAGTGAAACGATTGTATTCAAACTGCGCGCTGATAGTTGTTTTGTATGTAGGATCTTTTTTTCGTTTGTTTTCTTCATACCAAAACGTTATCGCGTCTTCATATGTTTTTCCGACATTCTCTTTAAAAAACTTTTGAAGAGCTACTGTAAAGCGGAAGTTTGCTCCGATTTTTTCTTTGAAAAAGGCACGAACATCTTCGCTACAGCGGTGATTGTTAGTAATAATCGTTTGAAGAGAAAGGTCTTTATAAGAGAGGGAAGCTTTACTCACCTTTTGACCAGAGCTGTATTTTAATGTTTTACCAGTAGTTAAATAATGTGAGATACGCTCGGTTATTTCAATCTTAGAGCCACTAGCTGGCAAACCATGCTCACGACAAAATGTTTGGAGTTCTGCTTTTAACCAATAATAGTTTTGGAAATCTTCAAGTGATATAGACTTTGTTAGAGATGGACGCATAGATGTACCAACTACTTTCTTCCATAATTTTCTTTAATTATAAAACGTATGTTCTTTTTGTGGAAGGGTTAATTTGTAAATATAACGGGAAGAGGAGATTATATATGGAAAATGTAATGCAAGTTCGTGTTACGGGAATTTTAATTGAAGATGAGAAGGTATTGCTAGTAAAGCAAAAAGTGGCTAACCGCAATTGGTCTTTACCTGGGGGAAGGGTAGAGAATGGTGAAACGTTAGAAGAAGCGATGATTCGAGAAATGAGAGAAGAAACAGGGTTAGAAGTTAAAATTAAGAAGCTACTCTATGTTTGTGATAAACCAGATGCTAGCCCATCTTTATTACATATTACGTTTTTGCTTGAAAGGATTGAAGGTGAAATTATGCTACCTTCTAACGAGTTTGATCATAATCCGATTCATGATGTGCAAATGGTACCGATTAAAGAATTAAGTCACTATGGTTTTTCTGAATCTTTTATAAAACTGGTAAGTGAGGGGTTTGCAAATGCAGGGAGTTATCAAGGGTTGAAACAAAATATAGGCCTGTAAATATAGTTGAAGGATAGCAGTTAGCTATCCTTCATAAACATGTTTTATACTGCGGACTGTAAAGAAGACACAAGTTGATTTAAAAACTCGTCCCCAGTCATAACCGCTTTTCCGCCGCCGCGCGCACTCTTTTTATTTCCGCCGCCTTTTCCTTCAATTGCAGGAAGAGCATCTTTTAAAAGTGCGTTCATATCAAGCGTGACTGTTTTTCCGCAAGCGAGGATGTATTGTAGTTTGTCATCATTTTCAATGACGAAATATGTAAGGGCATGCTCTTGTTGTTCTGTAATAATAGCAGAAAGCTTTGCGATTTCTTGCATAGAACGATTTGTAAATACTTTAGAAATAAGTATGCCAGCATGTATTTCTGCAGGTTGTTGCAGTAGTTCATTTGCCTCTGCATATAATAATTTTTCATTCATTGTTTGTATTGCTTTTTCGTTTTCTTTTTGAGAAGTAAGAAGGTGTGCTACTTTTGCCGGAATATCACTTTCGCTACTGTTTAATTGTTTAGAGACATCCTTTATAATTTGTTGCTGTTGATCCATTAATTTAAGTGTGCGCCAACCAGCGATAAACGTTAATCGTATGCCACCTTTATTGCGCTCCCATCCTAATACTTGAATAGGCCCAACTTCACCTGTACGTTTCGGATGCGTTCCGCCACAGCCGTTGTAGTCGAAGTTTTCAATTATAACAACACGTATATTTTCTGTTATAGTCGGTTCTTTACGAAGGGGTAAAGTTTTCGCTTTTTCTAAGTTCATCCACTCGATGCGGATGGGATGGTTTTCAAAAACAATTTTGTTTGCAATTTGTATCGCTTTTTCGACCGTTTCTGCATGCAGATTTTCTGTTTCTAAATCAATTGTTACCGTTTCTTTTCCAAGATGGAATCCGATCGTAGGTATGTTAAAATGATCCCAAGAAGCAGCAGATAAAATGTGCTGAGCTGCATGCTGCTGCATATGATCAAAACGGCGCTCCCAATTGATTTTACCGTCTACTTCTTCTGTATGTAATTTTTCTGCAATGAAGTGACGAATTTCTCCATTTATCTCTTCTACATTAATTACATCGATATCATTTAATGTGCCAGTATCATACGGTTGTCCGCCACCTGTCGGATAAAATGCTGTTTCGTTTAAAACAACGTATAAGTTACCGTCTTTATCATAATCTTGCTTTAAAATTTTAGTAGTAAAGCCTTGCTTATAAGCGTCAGTGTAATATAATTTTTTCTCCAATTTCCTTTCCCCTTTCGTGTTCACTAGTTTCATTGTAAAGCATTTGAAATTAGTTTCCTAATATTTCAGAAGAAAGAAACTATTTTTAGAATTTTCTTGCTATAATAAGAAAAAGAAAATGCGGGGGTGGGATGAATATGTTATATGAAAACGGCGTAGATAAACTGCTTAGTTTAAGTAAAAATATTTCTGAATTGTATCGAGAATTAAATGAAATGACCCGGATTTTAACGGATTGTAATCGAGAAAGTGTGAAGTTTGATCGGTTATATGTAAAAGAGTTACTGTGGAAGAAAGAAGATGTAATAGAGAAATATGACCAGCTACTTGTGCAACTTTGTATAAATGAATGCTTTGATTTGAAAAGTGTCATTACAGGGGAATATAAGTATACATATGAAGAAGTAGAAAACATCGTTTTACAATTTAATGAGAAATATAATGTCGCAATTTTAATTAAAGATGTTTGTAAAGAATTACAGTTTACATATGGCATAGATATGGACATAACGAGAACAGCTCGGGTATCAACAGCTCAAGTATAAAAAGGGAAAAGAAAGCAGATCCTTTGCTTTCTTTTTTTATGTGAGAATTGGGAGAGAAGGTTTGAAGATGAAGGGGAAGTTGCAAAATATTCATCCGTTAGGAATGACAATTATAATAGGGACTTTATTTGCGAGGTTCGCTACGTCAATGAGCATTCCTTTTTTAGCAATTTATTTAACAACTGTTAAAGGTGTATCAGCTGGAATGACGGGTGCTATTATCGGAACGAGTGCACTTGTTGGAGTTTTTGCTAGTTTTATTGGGGGGAATTTATCGGATCGATTCGGCCGAAATATGATTATAATATGGTCCATGATTGTTTGGGTGTTTGTATTTATAGGCTTTTCGTTTGCAAATCATGTTTTAAGTTTCTTTTTATTAAATGCTTTGAATGGATTATGTAGGTCCTTTTTTGAACCTACGTCAAGAGCATTATTATCAGATTTAACGAAACCAGAGTATCGTTTACTCGTATATAACTTACGTTACGGTGCAATAAATGTTGGAGTAGCGATTGGTCCACTTGTCGGATTACAGATTGGAAGCGCAAAATCTACAATTCCTTTTTTAGTCGCAGCTGGAGTATATATTCTATATACAGCTATATTAGCATTCCAATTTAAGAAGTATCCAATTGAAAAAAAGAAAGTAAAGATAGAAAAGCCTGTCACCATGTTAAATGCAGTTCGTATATTGCGGAAGGATGTCGTATTTTTAGTTGCTGTAGTCGGTATTATTTTGAGTAATTGTGGCTTTTCACACTTAACGACAACAGTATCTCAATATTTTGCAAATGCACATATATTTCAAGATGGAGTGAAATTGTTTTCGTATATGTTAGCTTTAAATGCGATTGTTGTAGTAGTAATTCAATACCCTGTTATTCAAATGTGTAAAAAGTATACACCGTTAGTATCCATTATGACTGGAACTTTATTTGTGAGCGGAGGATTGTTTGGATTTGGAATAGTAGAATCTACACTAGGTGCTGCCATGTGTACAATTATTTTTACAATTGGAGAAGTTCTCATGTTTTCAATGACGGATGTGTTTATAGATGATATAGCTGTTTCGCATTTAAAAGGAACATATTTTGGAGCGATGGGATTTTCAGGAATTGGAGCAGTAATTGGTCCTTGGTTCGGGGGAGTACTTCTCGATTACTACGGGTATCAAAATGGGTTTGTAGTGTTTTCAGCGTTAGCTATATTTTCAACTGTAGCATTTCCCGTACTTTTAGTTACAAAAGGTTTATTGAAAAAAAGGTATGATAGAAATTGTAATTTAGAAATACATGCGAAATAAAATAAACCCCAGCAGATGACTGGGGCTTATTTTTGTATTTATCCCGCTATTTGCGAGCAGTAAAACTCCTATTGATTAAAGTTTTACTTTATTTTAATTCTCAATTTGAAAAAGAACTTTTTTTTCATGCTCATTAGCAACTTCATTTTTTGAAATATGAATGGCTAAAAATCCATTTTCTGAGCAGGCTAGCATCTTCTTATAAATGATATTAGCGGGTAAAGGAATAGTCCGCTGTAAAGAAGTGTTTTTGTGAAGTATGCAAATGTTTAGGCCTGTCTCCATCTTTTTAATGACTACGTTTTGTTCAGTTATATTTGGTACATCTGTTTCCAAAATGTATTCTTGTTCAGTTTCACAAAGATCAATATGAATTTGATTTGGGAAACTAAAGTTACTACAAGAATCAGAACAAAATTGATCCATCCATTCCTCGAAACCATCAACATGAAAAAGACAATCCTTCTTTTTCTTGCCCATGTAAGACACCCTCCGTAAAATCTCAATTCATACTATGTTATGCATGAATGAAGTAGGGGTGAAGAATAAATGGAAAAATATAAATATTGTATGTGGTAAAGGTAGCTAGTGTGATTGTTTTGGTTTACATATCATGATGCGCATGATTTTTTTGGCGTGAATGGTTACGGTTTTTTACTTTATGAGATCCGCTTAATGGTTCAGGTTGTCCCTTTTTTTCTTTCGTTTCACGATTGTTTTTTCCCATTGTATGTGACACCTCCTCTTTCTCTTTAGAATGAGAGAAGTTTGCAAATTTATACGAGAATGTTTTTAGAAAAAAAGGTAAAGATAAATGGGACTAACTATTATGGAAAGGGGATTATATAATGCCATATCATAAAGATAAACAACAAGCTTTTCAAGCAGCGCAGCAAGGAGTCACACAAGCAGAACATGCATTTAACAACATTGTAAAAAATGATCCAAACTACGGTCATGATTTAAAAGAGTTACGCCAAGAGGTTCAGGAGGCGTATGAACAGATTCAAAATGCGTTAGAAGTAGCTTCAGAAACACAACGCCCACAACTTGAGCAATACGAAAATAATCTCCAAAACATTATGCGAAATGTAGATCAATTAGAAAAGTAAATGAGGTCGTTGTGTATTCGACAACCTTATTACTTTGACGAACGTTATGCTAAAACAGAAAATTTTTCTATTCGTTCTTTCTTTATTATGCGCAGTACATATATTTCAAGTTGAAAAAGTGGAAGCGAAAATGTTGCTCAGAAAAGAGCTAGAACCAACTGGCTATGTAACATGGGAAGTACCTAATAATGAAAAGATTATTGCCATTACATTTGATGATGGACCAGATCCAACTTATACACCACAAATTTTAAATTTATTACGTCAATATAAAGCAGAAGCGACATTTTTTATGATTGGATTTCGAGTTCAGCGTAATCCGTATTTGGTGAAACAAGTTTTAAAAGAGGGACATGAAATTGGAAATCATACGATGAATCATTTGTATGCGAGTAATTCATCAGATGAAAAATTAGAAAATGATATTTTAGATGGAAAGAAATATTTTAAAAAATGGGTGAAAGAACCTTTGCTATTCCGTCCTCCTGGCGGATATATTAACGATGCTGTATTTAAAACAGCGAAAGAAGCTGGTTATCAAACTGTTCTATGGTCGTGGCATCAAGACCCACGTGATTGGGCAAATCCAGGGGTTGAATCTATTGTAAATCATGTAGTGAAAAATGCTAAAAGTGGAGATATCGTATTGTTACATGATGGAGGGAATGATCGTAGTCAAACAGTAGCAGCGCTAGCGAAAATTTTACCTGAGCTGAAAAAGCAAGGATATCGATTTGTAACGGTTTCAGAATTATTACGTTATAAACATTAGAAAAAATCCCAAAAGGAAAATGGACCTTTTGGGATTTTTCGTTACTGGTTCTTTTTGCGTTTCTTATTATTTTGTCGTTCTGCTGGAGTTAAAGGGTCGTTTGCAAATTCTTCATTGTAACCAGTTCCTTGTCCTTGTGCAGGTGCCGCATTCATTCCTGAAATAGTATGATTTGCTTTTCTTTTACCCATTTCATTTCACCTCTATAATATTTTTTGTATGTTGAATGATGAGCAGTTCATAGTATGTATGAACTGTAAGTAAAGCGCTAATAGAGCACTTTACTTTATGGTAATAGTATTCATAAGGAGCATGAACACTATTCAAATTTAGAAACATAAAGAAAACTTATGATAATCTATAAGTTTCTTATTATTTACTTATTTAGAAAGTTGTAATAAGATATTATCGTAAGGTATTGAAAAGTTTGTCTACATTTTATATTCAGACAACTTAGTCACGTTTAACAGGGGGGAAACATAATGGTCAAACATAATCCATTTCAATCACGTGCAACTTTTGAAGTAGATGGAAAAACGTATCATTATTATGATTTGAAAGCGCTTGAAAACGCAGGGGTTGGCAACGTATCTCAATTACCATATTCCGTGAAAGTTTTACTTGAATCAGTACTACGTCAAGTAGACGGACGTGTAATTACAGAAGAACATGTTACAAATTTAGCGAAATGGGGAACGAAAGATGTGCAAGATATCGATGTTCCATTTAAACCATCTCGTGTAATTTTACAAGATTTCACTGGTGTTCCAGCTGTTGTAGATTTGGCTTCGCTTCGTAAAGCAATGGCAGACATGGGCGGAGATCCTGATAAAATTAATCCAGAAATTACTGTAGACCTTGTAATTGACCACTCTGTACAGGTTGATAGAGCGGGTACGGCAGACGCGCTTGCATTCAACATGGACTTAGAGTTTAAACGTAATGAAGAACGTTATAAATTTTTAAGCTGGGCACAAAAATCATTTGATAACTATCGTGCAGTTCCACCAGCTACAGGTATTGTACACCAAGTAAACCTTGAATATTTAGCACCGGTTGTTCACGCTGTGAAAAATGCTGAAGGTGACTTAGTTGCATACCCAGATTCATTAGTTGGAACAGACTCACATACAACAATGATTAACGGTATCGGCGTTCTTGGATGGGGCGTTGGTGGTATTGAAGCAGAAGCAGGAATGCTTGGACAGCCTTCATACTTCCCAGTACCTGAAGTAATCGGTGTGAAATTAACTGGTACACTTCCAAGTGGTACGACAGCAACTGACGTTGCATTAAAAGTAACACAAGTATTACGTCAAAAAGGTGTAGTGGGTAAATTCGTTGAGTTCTTCGGTAATGGACTAAAGAGCATGCCTTTAGCTGACCGTGCAACAATTTCAAACATGGCACCAGAATACGGCGCAACTTGTGGATTCTTCCCAATTGACGATATTTCATTAGAATACTTACGTTTAACAGGTAGAGATGAAGAGCAAATTCGCATTGTTGAAGAATATTGTAAAGCGAACGGTTTATTCTATACAGCAGACAGCAAAGATCCAATTTACACTGATCTTGTTGAAATTGATTTAAATACAATTGAATCTAACCTTTCTGGACCGAAACGCCCACAAGATTTAATTCCACTTTCAGATATGAAAGATGCGTTCCACAAAGCTGTTGTAGCACCAGTTGGAACACAAGGACTTGGATTTAATGAGCAGGAGTTCGATAAAGAAGTGAAGGTTACATTAGAAGATAAAGAAGTAACGATGAAAACAGGTGCAATTGCAATCGCTGCAATTACAAGCTGTACAAATACATCAAACCCATACGTATTAATTGGGGCAGGTCTAGTTGCGAAGAAAGCAATTGAAAAAGGGCTTGTAGTACCTGAGTACGTAAAAACATCATTAGCGCCAGGATCTAAAGTTGTTACTGAATACTTAGATAAATCAGGTTTAACAACATATTTAGATCAATTAGGCTTCCAAACAGTTGGTTACGGTTGTACGACTTGTATCGGTAACTCTGGTCCGTTAGCCGAGGAATTAGAAGAAGCAATCGCAGCAAATGATTTATTAGTAACATCTGTTTTATCTGGTAACCGTAACTTTGAAGGTCGTATTCATCCGCTTGTAAAAGCGAACTACTTGGCATCACCACCACTTGTTGTGGCATATGCACTTGCAGGTACTGTTGATATTGACCTGAAAAATGATGAAATCGGTAAAGATGCAAATGGCAATGCTGTTTACTTCAACGATATTTGGCCATCAGCTAAAGAAATTGAAGATGTAGTTCAAAACGTTGTTACATCTGAACTGTTCAAGAAAGAATATGCACAAGTATTTAACAGCAATGAGCGCTGGAATGAAATCCAAACTTCAAATGAAGCTCTATATACTTGGGATAATGATTCAACATACATTCAAAATCCACCGTTCTTCGAAGGATTATCTAAAGAGCCAGGTGAAGTTGAAACGTTATCAGGTTTACGCATAGTTGGTAAATTTGGAGATTCTGTAACGACAGACCATATTTCACCAGCAGGTTCAATTGGTAAGCATACACCAGCTGGACGCTACTTATTAGAAAACGGCGTACAACCAGTTGACTTTAACTCTTACGGTTCTCGTCGTGGTAACCACGAAGTTATGATGCGTGGTACATTCGCGAACATCCGTATTAAAAACCAAATCGCACCAGGAACAGAAGGCGGATACACAACATATTGGCCAACTGGTGAAGTAACGTCAATCTATGATGCTGCTATGAAATATAAAGAAGATGGCACAGGCCTTCTAGTAGTTGCTGGTAAAGATTACGGTATGGGAAGTTCTCGTGACTGGGCTGCGAAAGGTACAAACTTATTAGGTATTAAAGCAGTAATCGCAGAAAGCTTCGAGCGTATTCATCGTAGTAACCTAGTATTAATGGGTGTATTACCACTTCAATTTAAAGACGGCGAAAGTGCTGAAACATTAGGTCTTGTTGGTAACGAGTCATTTGAAATTCAAATTGACAAAACAGTTAGACCACGCGATCTTGTAAAAGTAGTTGCAATTGATGTAGATGGCAACGAAAAACAATTTGAAGTAGTAGCTCGTTTCGATAGTGAAGTTGAAATTGACTACTACCGTCACGGTGGTATTCTGCAAATGGTTCTTCGTGAGAAAATTGAAGAATCTAAAGTGTCGAACTAAATAATTGAAATGAACGATAAGGAAGCTAACAACTGTTAGCTTCCTTATTTTATGGAAAGGGATGAAACCATTTGGTTTCATCCCTTTCTTTTTACTATAAGAAGTGGAGGAAACGTCATGAAAGAATATAAAAAAATATTGTTACCGTTACAGAAAGAAAAAATGTTAGTAATAGCAGCTGTATGCAGTGGACTCTTTGCGGCTATTTTAAACTTATCCGTCCACTATTCATGGGGCTAATTGTAGATAACCTGATTCAACGGGAGTTAAAGGGAGCGTATCTTTATATTACTTTGTTTGCAGTTAGCCGCTTGTTGATGTGGGTGAACAATCTTTCATTTGATTATGTAAGTTCAAAAACGAGTCAGCGAATATTACGAGAGAAGCGTATAGATGTATTGCGTCATTTTTTCTCTTTACCGTTTGAAGAGAGTGAGAAAATCAAACAAGGAGAGTTAGAGACGTTAGTTGTGTCTGATATTCCAAACTGGGTCAGATTATATGGATCTATATTAATAGAATATATACACGCCATTGCACAATTTATAGGTGCGTTCATAGCACTACAACATATAGATATAAAGTTTATATTGTGGGTAACTCCGTTTTTGTTTTTAAGTGCAACAGTTCCGATCTTGATGGGGAAAAAGGTAAGGAATATTGCAAGCATTGCTCAAAAGAATCAATCAAGTGTTGTAGAGATGGTGTCACAGTTTGTAAAAGGAGCACAAGATTTACGGAGTTTACAAAAAGAAAAATGGACCATTCGGTTATTCAAGGGAGTAACAGCACAATCTTATAAAACAGAAGTAAAGAAGACGATGATGCAACATTGTATTGGAGTAGTTGGAACAGTGATTGAAACAGGAGCATATATCGTTGTTCTCATTCTAGGTGCGCAAAAAATTATGAAGGGGGAAATGGAAGTTGGCGCACTTGTTGCCGTGTTAGCCACAATTGAAATGCTCTTTTTTCCCGTCCGTTACGTGGGCGATTTATTAATGATGACACAAGTTGCAACCGCCTCGGCAAATAGAGTTTTTTCTTTTTTAGATAAACGAGTTGCAAATAGTAATCGAGAAAGAGCGATGGGGATGACAATAACAAATGTTTCATTTCAGGAGAGTGATGAAGAGAAATGCAGAATGAATAAAATTGATTTGCAAATTAATCCTGGTGAACTCGTTATGATTGTAGGAGAAAGTGGTGCAGGAAAAACAACGCTTTTAAAATTAATAACAGGTTTGTATAAACCATCTAACGGTAGCATTGTTTATTATGGTAATGAGGCTCGTATGACTACAGTGTGGCAAGAACCTCGTTTCTTTCGGACGACAGTAAAAGAGAATATGTATTTCGGGGAAGAGTATTTAGAAAATCAATTAGAAAAAAATATTGAACTTGTAAATGTGAAACCGATTATTAGAGATTTACCTGAAAGGATTGAAACTGTATTACATAAAAGCGGTGAAGAGTTTTCAGGAGGGGAAAGAAAACGACTTGCATTATTGCGAGCAATTGGTTTAAATCCGAATCTTATTATTTTAGATGAACCGACTGCGGGATTAGATCCGAGCAATCAAGAAACGGTTTGGAATATGATAGAAGGGTTAGGAAGAGATGTAACGAGAATTGTGGCAACGCATGATGTAGAGAAAGCAATACTAGCAGATCGTGTTGTCATAATGAGAGAAGGAAGTATGGTTGCATGTGGAAGTCCTGAAAAATTAATAAATAGTCATTCGTTTTTACAGAGATGTGAATAAAGATAAGAGCATTGCTCTTATCTTTATTCAGCGTCATTAATTTGATACTCGATAGATTCTGAATGATTCAGATCAACATTAAAAGTAGCAGTCATAAGGAAAGTTGCAATTCCAAGGATTACGAAAAGGACGAATGAGACTAGAGAGATGTAGAGACAACTACGCCCTACTTTCTTTTTTTCAAGATCTTTACTAAAGAGTGAAATGATCCATGTAATAATACCGATTGGGTATAAAAGAAAACTAAGAATATATAATGTGATTTTTTCGAATGAATTCATAAACAATCCCCCTTTTGTTGTAGGTTTATCACTACGAGAGTAAAAAGGTGAATAGGTCCATAAGAAGATAAAACACTGCATCTGTTTTTCTAATTATATGATAAAAAGGAAAAAACTTCACTTTAAATAAGAATATTCTAATTATTTCGTCTGTGAATATTTCCAAGCTTGTCCGTATAAGCTAAAATAAGGTATATAGTATTTTGGTGATTAAGTTATAAGAAGATAAATACGTTAGGGTGATATAAAATGTGGTGGAAGCTTACGATTATTGTAGTGTTACTTTGTTTAGCGGGATATGCAGCTTATGAACAGTTTGGTAAAAACGATCAGGCGGTACAAGGGAAGCAAGAAAAAAGTGAAGCCGCTATGAAAGAGATGATTGCAAGTAATGGTATTGAAATAGGGAAGAGTGCGCCAGACTTTGAATTAACGAAGTTAGATGGAACGAATGTAAAGTTATCAGATTTAAAAGGAAAGAAAGTGATTTTAAACTTTTGGGCAACGTGGTGTGGACCTTGCCAGCAAGAAATGCCTGATATGGAGGCTTTCTATAAAGAACATAAAGAAAATGTAGAAATTTTAGCAATAAATTATACACCTTCAGAAAAAGGTGGGGGAGTAGAAAAGGTAAGCAATTTTGCTAAGGAAAAAGGAATTACTTTTCCTATTTTATTGGACAAGAACATTGATGTAACAACAGCGTATAAAGTCATTACGATCCCAACTTCGTATTTTATAGATACAAAAGGTGTCATTCAAGATAAGTTTATTGGGCCGATGACGCAAAAAGAGATGGAGAAACGGATTGCTAAATTAAAATAACAGTGAAAAGGTAGAGATGGAATATAATCATTTCTGCCTTTTCTTTTTCACGTAGTGAAAGCTTCATGATATGATAAAAGAAATATAAACGTTGAGAGATAAAGGAGTGTATTTGGAGTGGGGAATATATCCTTACCGTTAGATTATGTTGTAATTGACTTTGAAACAACAGGATTTAACCCTTATAATGACAAAATCATTCAAATGGCAGCAGTGAAATATCGTAATCATGAACTAGTAGATCAATTTGTTTCCTATGTGAATCCAGAGCGTTCAATTCCGGACCGAATAACGAGCTTAACAGGTATTACAAATTATCGTGTTTCAGATGCACCGACAATTGAAGAAGTGTTACCTTTATTTTTAGCATTTTTACATACAAATGTAATTGTCGCTCATAATGCATCTTTTGATATGCGTTTTTTGAAAAGTAATGTGAATATGCTTGGGTTACCGGAACCTAAAAACAAAGTGATTGATACTGTGTTTTTAGCAAAGAAATATATGAAGCACGCGCCTAATCATAAACTTGAAACGTTAAAGAGCATGCTTGGAATTCGTTTAAGTTCTCATAATGCATTTGATGATTGTATTACGTGTGCAGCTGTTTATCAAAAGTGTGCAGCTATTGAAGAAGAAGGACAGAGAAAAGTAAATAAGGTCTCACTTGATGAAATCGTAGTATACGAAGCGGTGAAAGAAATGCTTGCACGTAATAAACGTAATGTAGAATGGCTACGTTGTATGAACGTAGGAAGTTATTTAGATATAAAAGCTTTTTATCCGGTTATGAGAGTAAAGGTAACAGGACGAAAGAAATATGTATTAACAGATATATTAGAAGATGATGTGAAAGAAATATGTACAAGCTTAAAATGTGAACCAGCGTTAAAAAGTGAAGTTGGTAATACGAGAATTATGTTGAATAGCTTAGAGGATGTCTTGAAATTAGAAAGTTATATTTTAGAACAGTATGATTTCGTACTGCAAGCGCTACGTGATTATAAACAAAGTGAAATGAATGCAGATGAAAAGATAAAAGAATATTTGAATATTATGGTATAAAAAACTCCGTGTACGATTTAGTGTACACGGAGTTTTTTTATGAGTACTAAAACATAAAATTTTCTTGCAAATCTGATTAAAGAGTTTTTCGTTTGCTCATACTATGTAATAAGAAAGCGAAGGAGAGAGGGTGAACAGCATGAGAAGAAGTCGCCGTAAATCATTTGACGAACTTGTGAAAGAAAATAAACAACAATTATTAAGCGATCGTGATGCAATCGATCGTATTGAAGAGCGTATTGAAAAGCGTTATGAAATGAAACTTTTTAAGCAGGCTGAATAATTCTTAACACTAGTACGATACTAGTGTTAAGGAGGCGATAGCAATGGGTAATCCGAAAAAGAATTCAAAAGACTTTGCACCGAACCAAATTGGAACGCAATCGAAAAAAGCTGGTGGCAATAAAGGAAAACAAATGCAAGATCAAACTGGTAAGCAACCGATTGTTGATAACGGCTAAAAAGAAGAATGTTATCATTCTTCTTTTTTGTGAAGTAATGGAAGTGAAAATGAAAAGTAGATTTTTAACAGTGATACAAAAAGGGCTGACTTATGTCAGCCCTTTTTCGTAATCGTAAAGTTTTCAACGAGTAAACGCCAATTTTGTGGGAATGGTAAACCAATTTTCCAATAACTAATACCGCCTATACCTTGTTCTTTCATTAAATTGAATTTACTTTGAACAGACCGTGAATCTTCAAACCAAACTTCGTGTTGTACACCGTTTTCGTCAAAGTAATTAAAATGAGGAGCTTGGGCTGTGAAATCATAGCGGATAGGAACATTGTATTTACGGGCTAGTGCAACAGCTGCGACAGAACTAATTGCTTTTGCAGGTGGGTTACCTTGTTTGAACGGAAGTTTCCAATCGAATCCGTATAAGTTTTGCCCCATCATAATTTTTTGTGGAGGCATTTGAGATTTTGCGTATTGAAGTACTTCTTTTACAGGACCGATAGGAGAAATCGCCATCGGTGGACCACCTTGCCAACCCCAGTCGTATGTCATAATGACGACGAAATCAACAATTTGTCCTTGTGCTTTATAATCGTGAGCTTCGAAAAATTTTCCCTTTTGATTTGAACTTGTTTTCGGTACAAGCGTTGTACTCAATGTATACCCGCTAGGTAAGCGTGTTTTTACAGTTCGTAAAAAACGATTATACGCTTCACGATCTTCAGGTGCCACACTCTCGAAATCAAAATGAATGTCTCGCATGCCATATTTTTCAGCTGTTTGCAAAATGTTAGTAATAAATTTGTTTTGAATCGTTGCATCGCGTAAAATGACTGATGTCAAATCGGCACTGAAATTTCCATTTTCAATATTTGTAATAACTAGCATAGGGATGGTATTACCTTGCGTTGCAATATTAGCAATTTTAGCTGTTTCAGTCGGTTCTTTTAATGTGCCATCTCTTTTTGCCTCGAAGCTGAAGTATGCTAAGTATGTTAAAAATGGATTAATAGCACGCGTAGCATTAACTAAACTTTCTTTTATCGGTATTGTTGAAGGTTGTAAATAAGCGATGGATTCTACTGCTCTTTTTGTCCCTTTCGGTATATATAATTGCTGTCCGACATGGAGAATGGATTTTAATGAAAGGTTATTAACTTTAGCTAAACTAGCGAGAGGAACGTTATATGTTTGAGAAATTCGATACAGGCTATCGCCGGGCTGTACATAATAATTATTCCCTTTCGTATTAACGATAAGTGCCTGACCAACAACGAGTGTTTCGGCTGGATTTAGTCCATTGTCTTTTACTATTTCGTCAGGTGTGGATCCATATTTTGATGCCAAGCTATATACGCTATCACCGCTACGCACAGTTACAATTTGAATCATATGCTTGCCCCTTTCGGTAAAAGATTCACTGTTTTTATTTTATTTTTGATGTCACTGTATTATGATTAAATGTATGCAAGGTAGCAGAATTGAAAGAAGGGAAGAAACAGTTAGTGTATATCTACAAAAATATATAATTAGTGATAAAATATTTGTAGATGAAAAATTGTCGCCGGGGTAAAGTAGTTTCATGGGATGAAAAATATGAAAGTATATTCAATTGGTGATTTTGCAAAAAAGGCAGGTAGGATAGAACAAACTAATTGCCATCTTCAAGGGAAAATAAGCTAAGAAGATGGTTAAGGGGTTGCTGGAAAATGATGCTTGCGAAGAAAGTGAGAATCAAGCCGAATAAAGAACAAGAATTGCAACTTTGGAAATCTGTTGGTACGGCAAGATGGGCTTATAATTGGACACTGGCGAAGCAAGAAGAGAATTACAAGAATGGCGGAAAGTTCATATCAGACGGTTTTTTACGGAAAGAATTAACTGTATTAAAGCAGACTGAAGAATATGCTTGGTTGTACGATGTTTCAAATAATATAGCCAAACAAGCGATTAAAGATGCTTGTGAAGCATATAAGCGATTTTTCAAGGGACTGGCTGATAAACCACGATTCAAAAGCAGAAGGAAAGCAAACCTCTCTTTTTACAATGATAATGTCAAGTTAAAAGTAAAAGAAAAACAAGTTTTGATTGAGAAAGTTGGTTGGGTAAAAACATCCGAAAAGTTACCTGTAGGGGTTAAGTACTCTAATCCACGCATTAGCTTTGACGGTAAGTATTGGTATTTGTCTGTCGGTATTGAACAGGAGTTTACAAAAGAGAAGTTAACGGCTGTTTCGTTAGGAATAGATATTGGAATCAAAGAATTAGCATATTGTTCTGATGGGCAGAGGAAGAACAATATCAACAAAACAAAAATGGTAAGACAGGCAGAGAAACGCCTTCGTAGGTTGCAACGTCAAGTTTCTCGTAAATATGAAATGAATAAGGAGGGAAACCGTTTTGTCAAAACAAGCAACATTATAAAAATCGAGAAAGAGATACGACAACTACATAGAAGGTTATCAAATATCAGAAAGAATCATCTTCATCAATCCACGAGCGAAATTGTGAAAACCAAGCCATTTCGCATTGTGATGGAGACGTTGCATATGAACGGTCTGCTGAAGAATAGACACCTAGCTAAAGCGATTGCGAAGCAGTGTTTATATGAGTTCAAAAGACAAATTCAATACAAGTGTGAAAAATATGGTATTGAATTTGTAGAAGCTGATACATGGTATCCTTCTTCAAAAATGTGTTCCAGTTGTGGAAGCATCAACAAAGAACTAAAACTTTCTGACCGTGTATACAAATGCACTTGTGGTCACGAAATGGATAGGGATTTAAATGCGGCTATCAATTTGTCACGGTATGAATTAGCCAGTTAACATCTAAAAAAGTTACGGCTAATATGTAGGATTCGTTGTATCCGAATTTACGCCCTCGGAGTGTTACATCAAACGAAAGTAGCTTCTGTGAAATCGGACACGTAGAACAGGGAAATAAACAAAATTTATAGATTTTTATAAGTTTATGGCAACGGCGAATACATATGTTTGTAGCAGAACATGAAGTTGAAATCCGTTATGCGGAAACAGATCAAATGGGTGTTGTTTACCATTCAAATTATTTGGTGTGGCTTGAACTAGGTCGCACGAAACTTATACAAGATTTAGGATTTTCATATGTTGAAATGGAGAGAGAGGGAATTATTTCTCCTGTGTTAGACTTGCAAATTTCATATCGTAAAGCGATGCGTTACGGAGAAAAAGCGATCGTAAAAACATGGGTTGATACAGTGAGCCCACTTCGCGTTGTGTATGGATATGAAATTTATAATGGTGATGGAGAACTTTGTATTACTGCAAGTACGACGAATATTTGTGCGAAAAAAGAAGGTTTCCGCCCTGTATCATTTAAAAAGTTATATCCTGAGTGGTATGCGAAATATGAGGAAATTAAGAAAAAATAAAAAAAGTGTGGCAGAAGCCACGCTTTTTTTATTTTTCATAATTAAATTGAGGGAAATCATCACCGTCGTTAAGTGTAACAGATAAATTATGTCCATCGAAGAACCACTCATCATCGCCTTCAATAAAGAAGTTAATACCTTCTTCTTGAGTCTGAACAGCAGGATGTGCAGGATCATCTTTACGAATACCTAAAGAAAGTCCTTTTTGTACAGTACTGCAACCGCCGTATTGTACGAAAAGGCGTAGTGTTTCACCCGATTGTAAGTTTAATTCGTTTTTATACCATTGTGCTGCTTCTTTTGTTACGGAAAGATTCATGTATAGTTCCTCCAAATTATGTTGCTTTTTCTTTAGTATAAAAAATAACGCAAAAAGACGCTATTAATATGCTTCACGTTTTCTTTTTGCGTTATGTGGGTTACGATCTTATTTTTGCTTTTTTGAAAAGTTTGCTTTCGGTTCAGTTTTATTTATAATTCGTCCAATATTTGCACGGTGTTTATAAATAACCATACCTGCTAATAAACACATCGCAATAATGAAGATTTTATCCCCGCTAACAATTGATGCGATAACGGCAACGACAGCTGTTACCATAGAAGAAAGTGATACGTATCTTGTTGTAAATAAAAGGCTGAAAAAGACAACAGCTAATATTGCAAAAACAACTGGTGAGTAGCATAATAGCACGCCAGCAGAAGTTGCAACTGCTTTACCACCACGGAATTTCGCGAAAATCGGATACACATGTCCAAGAACAGCTGCTAACCCGAACCAGAGTGGGTGAACGTCTAACCCGAAAATAATCGGTAGACTTGTTGCTAATGTACCTTTTAAAATGTCAGCAATTGTAACGATAAAACCTGCTTTTTTCCCTAGTGTGCGGAATGTATTTGTTCCGCCTAAATTACCGCTGCCATGCTCACGAATGTCGATTCCATAACCGATTTTTCCAACGACTAGTGCAAATGGAATCGAGCCAAGTAAGTAGGAAACGATAAATAAAAGATATGTAGTAACCATAAGTTCAGTCTCCTTTATTCAAATGTGTTGATAAAGGGTAAAAAGAGTTTTTCCCGTATATTGTACCATACATTTGTAAAGAGCACATTTCTTTTTTGTAAATGAAAAATTCATTATTTCGTGAAAAAAATTTCACAGGAATGTTACATTTCTCACAGAAACAACAAGACTATATGTAGTAACATTTTAATCACAAGACAACAACATATTGGTGGAGGGTTATAAATGTTACAACAAAATACACGTGGAGAAGAATTAATGAAAGTTTTCGAGACAATTGTCCACGGCAATGAACAAGATTTAATGCAAGAAAATGCAAATGTAGATGGCCGCTCTCCAATGGGAGTAATGGGAACGTTCGCATCAGAGAGTGCGAAATATTATGCAGTTGAAAATTTATTGTCAGATCAAGTGAAAAAAGCGATAAATCAAAATATATTATATCCACATGACTTAGATTTTTATGCGACAGGAACGACGACTTGTTCACAAATTCCATTAGCGCAAATGCTTGCTAATGGTTTTCATACTGGACATGGACATATGAGACAACCGCAAGACATTAAAAGTGCGTTGGCTCTTTCGTCTATTATTTTTCAAGCGAATCAAAATATGCAGCACGGTGGTCAATCGTTTGCACTATTTGATATTGATTTAGCTCCGTATGTGAGAAAAACAGTAGAGAGACATAAGAAACGATTACAGTCATATCCGCTTACGAAAGAACAAATAGAAGAATTTGCATGGAAAGAAACGGAAAATGATGCGTATCAGGCGTGTGAGGCTTTCGTTCATAATTCAAATAGTATGCACAGTAGGGGCGGGGGACAAGTACCGTTTATTTCTATTAATTATGGAACAGACACATCAAAAGAGGGACGATTACTAGTTAGACAGCTTTTAAAAGCGACACAAGCTGGTCTTGGTAAAGGGGAAACACCAATTTTTCCTATTCAAATTTTTAAAATGAAAAAAGGTGTGAACTTTGAAGAATCTGATCCGAACTATGATTTATTTGAATTAGCGTTAGAGACAACGGCTGAACGATTATTCCCTAATTTTTCATTTTTAGATGCGCCATTTAATGCAGTGCATTATGATGGACGACCGGAAAGTGAAGTATGTTACATGGGATGCCGTACCCGTGTTATGTCTAACATACATGGAGAAGAAACAGCGATTGGAAGAGGCAATTTATCATTTACGTCTATCAACTTAGTGAAATTAGCATTAATTAGTGGTTCAAAAGAAGCATTTTTTGAAGCATTAAATTATTACTTAGATTTAGGAATTAAGCAATTATTAGAGAGATTTGAGTATCAATGTACGAAGCGAGCGAGAGATTTTCGATTTCTCTATTCACAAGGTGTATGGCGTGGTGGGGAAAAGTTACAGCCTGAAGATTCTGTAGCATCCATTTTAAAACAAGGGACGTTAAGTCTTGGTTTTATCGGTCTTGCGGAGTGTTTAGTAGCTTTAACAGGAAAGCATCATGGAGAAGATGAAGAAGCATGGAAACTTGGGTATGAAATTATTTCCTTTATGAGAGAGAGAATGGATAAAGCGACAGAAGAATATGAACTGAATTTCTCAGTAATTGCAACTCCTGCAGAAGGGTTATCAGGGAAGTTTGTGAAAAAAGATAGGGAAGAATTTGGTGTGATTAGCGGTATAACGAACCATAATTATTATACGAATTCATTCCATATTCCAGTTTACTATAACATTCAAGCGATAAAAAAAATTCGTTTAGAAGGGCCTTTTCACGCTCTATGTAACGGAGGCCATATTACGTATATTGAGCTAGACGGAGCAGCTATGCATAACAAAAAAGCATTAAAGCAAATTGTACAAGCGATGGCAGAGAATGGCGTTGGATACGGTTCAATTAATCATCCGGTTGACCGTTGTAAGTGCTGCAGTTATCACGGAGTTATCGGAAATGAATGCCCAAGCTGCGGAAATGGAGACGAGGCTAATATAGAAAGAATCCGCCGTATAACAGGTTATCTTGTAGGGGATATGTCGAAGTGGAATAGTGCGAAACGTAGTGAAGAGATGGATCGGGTGAAGCATAAATGAAAGTGATGAACATCATTCATGATAGTGTAGTCGATGGGGAAGGGTTGCGGACAGTCGTGTTTTTTGCGGGCTGTCCGCATCGTTGTTTCGGTTGCCATAATCCGGAATCGTGGAATATTTGTAATGGAACTGAAATGACAGTAGAAGAAATTGTGAACGAGATTGCAAGTAATCCATTAACTGATGTAACATTTTCAGGTGGAGATCCATTTTTCCAAGCTGCTGAAGTGAAAAAAGTAGCAAAAGCTGTGAAAGACTTGAAAAAAAATCTATGGATGTATACAGGTTATACGTTAGAAGAGATACAGAGTTCTCAAAATAATGATATGATAGAGTTGTTACATTATGGGGATGTTTTAGTCGATGGAAGATTTGAAATCGAGAAAAAAGATTTAACACTTCCATTTCGCGGAAGCTCCAATCAACGTATTATTCGATTGAAAGAGTAAAAAGGCGGGATAGATGATATGAATAAAACAGTATTACTTGTTGAAGATGAAAGAAGACTACGTGAAATCGTTAGTGATTATTTTCGTAATGAAGGCTTTGAAGTAATCGAAGCAGAAGACGGAAAAATAGCGTTAGAATTATTTGCAGAGCATGAAATTGATTTAATTATGTTAGATATTATGTTACCAGAAATAGATGGATGGTCTGTTTGTAGACGAATTAGAAAAGAATCAGCAGTACCAATTATTATGCTAACAGCCCGTTCGGATGAGGATGATACATTACTAGGGTTCGAATTAGGTGCAGATGAATATGTAACAAAGCCTTTCAGTCCGAAAGTGTTAGTAGCTCGCGCGAAGACGTTATTGAAACGTGCGGATGGTGTGGTAGGAGTAGCGGAAGAAAATGCTATGTCTTTAGCGGGAATAGAAGTAAATCGTTTGTCTAGAACTGTTTTAGTCGATGGAGAAGAAATTATATTGACACATAAGGAATTTGAACTTCTTGTTTATTTAATGGAGAACAAAGGAATTGTGTTGTCACGTCAACATTTATTAGATCAGTTATGGGGATATGATTACTACGGTGATGACCGAACGGTTGATACTCATATTAAAAAACTGCGAAATAAGCTAGGAGATAAAGCGAAGCATATCGGTACTGTTATTCGAGTGGGTTACAAATTTGAAGAATAACCTTTAAATTACTATGCACTTTGGCTTTGGGATATAGCGAATTTATACTCTCTTTTGTAGGTGGAATGTACAAAAAATACTTTTCTTGTCTACAATGATAGATAAGAGTATTTTTTTAATTGGATTTCACGATGAGTTCACAAGAAGGACACAGGCTGTGACTATACTGAAAGTACGAATTCACCAGAGAGGGGAAATAAAACATGGGATATTACGACGGACCGAATTTAAATGAAGAGCATAGCGAAACGAGAGAAATGAAAAAATCTGGTAGTAAAAAAGGATATTTTTTCACAGGTTTAGTTGGAGCAGTAGTCGGGGCTGTCACAATTAGTTTTGCGGCACCATATATGCCATGGGCTCAAAATAATGGAGCGGCTGTATCATCATTCAGTTCGGATTCAAAAGTTGAAGGTACTGTAGTTCCTGTGGTCAATAAAGCAAAAAATGAAACTGATTTACCTGGTATGATTGAAGGCGCGAAAGATGTTGTTGTAGGTGTTATTAATATGCAACAAAGTATAGATCCGTTTGCAATGCAACCGACGGGTCAAGAACAACAAGCTGGTTCAGGATCAGGTGTTATTTATAAAAAATCAGGAAATAAAGCATATATTGTAACAAACAACCATGTAGTAGATGGTGCAAATAAACTTGCTGTAAAACTAAGTGATGGTAAAAAGGTAGATGCAAAACTAGTAGGGAAAGATCCTTGGTTAGATTTAGCTGTTGTTGAAATTGATGGGGCTAATGTAAATAAAGTTGCAACGTTAGGTGATTCTAGTAAAATCCGTGCTGGTGAAAAAGCAATTGCAATCGGTAACCCACTAGGGTTTGATGGAAGTGTAACGGAAGGGATTATTAGTAGTAAAGAGCGTGAAATTCCAGTAGATATCGATGGCGATAAACGTGCAGATTGGAATGCTCAAGTTATTCAAACAGATGCAGCAATTAACCCAGGTAATAGTGGTGGTGCGTTGTTTAACCAAAATGGTGAAATAATTGGGATTAATTCAAGTAAAATTGCACAACAAGAAGTTGAAGGAATTGGATTTGCTATTCCAATTAATATTGCAAAGCCAGTTATTGAATCGCTTGAAAAAGACGGAGTGGTGAAACGTCCAGCTCTTGGAGTAGGTGTCGTTTCATTAGAAGATGTGCAAGCTTATGCAGTAAATCAATTGAAAGTACCGAAAGAAGTAACAAACGGCGTTGTATTAGGTAAAATTTACCCAATATCACCTGCAGAAAAAGCTGGTTTAGAGCAATATGATATTGTAGTATCATTAGATGATCAAAAAGTAGAAAATTCACTTCAATTCCGTAAATATTTATATGAAAAGAAAAAAGTAGGCGAGAAAGTAGAAGTTACATTCTATCGTAACGGTCAAAAAATGACGAAAACAGCTACTTTAGCAGATAATTCAGCTACAAAGAATCAATAATTGAAATAAAAGAAAGTCTCTTTCATATTGAAAGAGACTTTCTTTATCGGCTATACTAAAGGAATAGGAGGGATAAATTATGACAATTGAAAACCCAACTCGTACGGAAATTGGTGAAGTATTAAAGAAAAGCAAAACGATTGCAGTTGTTGGATTATCGGATAAACCAGGACGTACATCGTATATGGTTTCAAAAGCAATGCAAGATGCAGGGTATCGCATTATTCCAGTAAACCCAACAGTAGATGAGGTGCTTGGAGAAAAAGCAATTTCTTCACTAAAGGATATTAAGGAACATGTTGATATTGTAAATGTATTCCGCCGTTCAGAATTTTTAATGGATGTTGCGAAAGAGTTTGTAGAGATTGATGCAGATGTTTTTTGGGCACAATTAGGAGTACAAGATGAAGATACATATAAACTTTTAAAAGAAAAAGGCTATACTGTAATAATGGATCGTTGTATTAAAGTAGAACATGCGATGACAAAATAGTATAGAATTAAAGGTAGAAAGATTGATTCAGCCCTCATTAGTAGGTAAGTAGGGCCGATGAACGAGGTGTTCATCATGAGATTTTTTAAAGGCTGTTTTTGGGGATTATTACTCGTTATCCCATTTTGGATATTGATCATTTGGATCATGATAAAGGCTTGGAATGTGTAATCTTGGCATACATATCCATTTCTCGTTGACAAACGATTATTTTTCTGAAATAGTAGCCTAGAGGAATCCTTGTGAAAAAACAAGGATTTTTCTATTGAAAATGGTATATAAAAGAGATAAGATAACTTGCCAAAACTATAGTCGAGGCGTTATTCTATAATAGAAACATATGTTCTGATTTGATTAGGAAAGGGGCAAGGAGTTTGGCAAAGCATCAGTTCCAATATAATGAAGATGCAATTCAAGTGCTAGAAGGGCTTGAAGCCGTTCGAAAACGCCCGGGTATGTATATCGGGAGTACGGATAGCCGTGGATTGCATCATTTAGTATATGAAATAGTAGATAACTCCGTTGACGAAGCGTTAGCGGGATTTGGCGACGAAATTTCTGTCGTAATACATAAAGATAATAGTATTAGCGTTATAGATAAAGGGCGAGGAATGCCTACGGGAATGCATAAACTTGGGAAACCTACACCTGAAGTTATTTTAACTGTACTTCATGCTGGTGGTAAGTTTGGTCAAGGTGGTTACAAAACGAGTGGTGGTTTACACGGTGTTGGGGCATCAGTAGTAAACGCCTTATCTGAATGGTTAGTCGTAACGATTAAGCGTGACGGAAATATTTATGAACAACGCTTTGAAAATGGCGGTGTTCCTGTAACGACGCTTGAGAAAATCGGAAAGACGAAAGAATCTGGTACGACAATGCATTTCAAACCAGATACGACGATTTTCAGCACAACAAATTACAATTACGAAACATTATGTGAAAGATTACGTGAATCTGCATTCTTATTAAAAGGGATGAAAATCTCAATAAAAGATGAGCGAAATGATTTAGAAGATGTCTTTCATTATGAAACAGGAATCGAAGCTTTCGTTTCATACTTAAACGAAGAAAAAGATTCGATTCATCCAGTTGTATACTTCACTGGTGAACAAAACGGAATTGAAGCAGAGTTAGCATTCCAGTTTAACGATGGCTATTCAGAAAACATTCTTTCGTTTGTAAATAACGTACGTACAAAAGATGGAGGAACACACGAAGCTGGATTTAAAACAGCAATGACGCGTGTGTTCAATGAGTATGCTCGTAAAGTATCGTTATTAAAAGAAAAAGATAAAAACTTAGAAGGTACAGATATTCGTGAAGGGGTAGCGGCTATCGTTTCTGTACGTGTACCAGAAGAAGTACTTCAGTTTGAAGGCCAAACGAAAGGGAAACTAGGTACAAGTGAAGCTCGTTCTTCAATTGATGCAATTGTATCTGAGCATTTAGCTTACTTTTTAGAAGAAAATCCAGATGTTGCTACACTTCTTGTGAGAAAAGCAGTTAAAGCAGCGCAGGCACGTGAGGCTGCTCGTAAAGCGAGAGAAGAAGCACGTACTGGTAAAAAGAAAAAGAAATCAGAAGGTACATTAAGTGGTAAGTTAACACCTGCACAATCACGTAACCCACAGAAAAATGAACTGTATCTAGTAGAGGGTGACTCTGCCGGTGGTTCCGCGAAACAAGGTCGAGACCGACGTTTCCAAGCGGTATTACCGTTACGTGGTAAAGTAATCAATACAGAAAAAGCAAAACTAGCTGATATCTTTAAAAATGAAGAGATTAATACAATCATTTACGCTATTGGCGGTGGTGTAGGGAATGAATTCGCTGTTGAAGATATTAACTACGATAAAGTTGTAATTATGACCGATGCCGATACAGATGGTGCGCATATTCAAGTATTGTTACTAACGTTCTTCTACAGGTATATGAAACCACTTATCGAAGCTGGCAAAGTATTTATTGCACTCCCACCTTTATACAAAGTAAGTAAAGGAAAAGGTAAGAGTGAAGTGATTGAGTATGCATGGTCTGATGAAGAATTAGATGGTGTAACGAAAAAAGTCGGTAAAGGCTATATGTTGCAGCGTTATAAAGGACTTGGCGAAATGAATGCCGATCAATTATGGGAAACAACGATGAACCCTGAAACACGTACGTTAATTCGTGTGAAAATTGACGATGCATCAAGAGCTGAGCGCCGAGTTACGACATTGATGGGTGATAAGGTAGAACCACGTCGTAAATGGATTGAACGAAATGTACAATTTGGCATGCAAGAAGAAGGAAATATTTTAGAAAATGAAATGATTATGGAGACGGAGGTGGAATAACATGCAAGCAGAGAAGTTTCATGACCTCCCGCTTGAAGACGTGTTAGGTGACCGCTTTGCACGTTATAGTAAATATATTATTCAAGACCGCGCACTTCCAGATGCGCGTGACGGTTTAAAACCGGTACAAAGACGTATTTTATATTCTATGTATGTAGAAGGAAATGTACATGATAAAGCGTTTCGTAAATCAGCTAAAACGGTTGGTAATGTTATCGGTAACTACCATCCGCACGGTGATTCCTCTGTATATGAGGCGATGGTACGTTTAAGTCAAACTTGGAAAGTACGTAATGTTTTAGTTGAAATGCATGGTAATAATGGTAGTGTTGATGGCGATCCAGCAGCGGCAATGCGTTATACAGAAGCGCGTTTATCACCAATCGCATCTGAGTTATTACGTGATCTTGATAAAGAAACAGTAGAATTTGTGTCAAACTTCGATGATACGAGTGAAGAACCAGTTGTATTACCGGCAATGTTTCCCAACTTATTAGTGAACGGATCGACAGGGATTTCAGCTGGTTATGCAACAGAAATTCCTCCACATCATCTTGGAGAAGTAATTGATGCGACCATGATGCGTATTGATAAGCCGAATAGTACGATTGATGATTTATTAACAGTTATGAAAGGACCGGATTTCCCGACAGGTGGTATTATTCAAGGGATTGATGGTATTAAAAAAGCGTACGAAACAGGGAAAGGTAAAATTATTATTCGGGGGAAAGCAGAAGTTGAAACGATTCGTGGTGGGAAGCAACAAATCGTTATTACAGAAATTCCGTATGAAGTAAATAAAGCAAACCTTGTTAAGAAAATGGATGAATTACGTCTAGATAAAAAACTAGATGGAATTGCTGAAGTACGTGATGAGACAGATCGTACAGGTCTTCGTATCGTTGTAGAGTTAAAAAAAGAAGTAAATGCTGAAGGTATTTTAAATTATTTATATAAGAATACAGATTTACAAATTCCATATAACTTTAATATGGTTGCGATAAATAATCGTCGTCCTACACTTATGACGTTACCAAAAATTTTGGATGCATATATTGGACACCAAAAAGAAGTTGTAACAAAGCGTTCTCAGTATGAATTACGAAAAGCGGAAAATCGTCAACATATTGTTGAAGGTTTAATGAAAGCATTATCAATTTTAGATCAAGTAATCGAAACGATTAGATCTTCTAAAGATAAGCGTAATGCGAAAGATAACTTAAGTGCTAAATTCGGCTTTACAGAAGCACAATCAGAAGCAATCGTTTCGTTGCAATTATATCGTTTAACAAATACAGATATTACAGCACTAGAAAAAGAAGCGGATGAATTAAGTACAAAAATTGCAGAATTACAGGCAATTTTACAAAGTGAAAAAAGACTTCTTCAAGTTATTAAAACAGATTTGAAGAGAGTAAAGAAAACATATAGTGATGATCGCCGTGCTATTATTGAAGAACAAATTGAGGAAATTAAAATCGATGTGGAAGTGATGATTCCTCAGGAAGATGTCATCGTTACTGTAACGAAAGAAGGATATGTGAAACGAACAGGTTGGCGTTCACATAATGCATCGAACGGAAAAGACTTCGGTATGAAAGAGGGTGACATCTTACTGGAGCGATTCGATACGAATACGACAGAAACAGTCCTCTTATTTACGAATAAAGGAAACTATATATATCTGCCAGTATATGAAATGCCAGAAATTCGTTGGAAAGATTTAGGTCAACACGTTGCGAATCTCGTTTCACTCGAGCGGGATGAAATGATTATTTGGGCGACCGTCGTACCGAATTTTGAAGAAGAAAAACGATTTATCGTATTTGTTACACGAAATGGTATGATTAAGAAAACAGAATTAAACCAATATAAAGTTCAGCGTTATTCAAGAGCGTTCGTCGCTGTGAATTTGAAAAAAGATGATTATGTTGTAGATATATTTGCAACAGATGGAACGAGTGATATTGTTCTAGCAACCTATGGTGCATATGCACTTATTTTCCATGAAGATGAAGTAAGTCCAGTCGGTGTAAGGGCCGCTGGTGTGAAAGCAATTAACTTAAAAGAAGATGATTATGTCGCTTCTGGTAAACCGTTAAATGGTGACAAAGATCAACTTATTCTCGTTACGCAGCGCGGTGCTGTAAAACGTCTAAAAGCATCAGAAATTGAGAAATCAACGAGGGCGAAGCGAGGTCTTGTTATTTTCAAAGAGTTAAAACGTAATCCATACCGTATTGTCGGTATTGAAATTGTTAGAGAAGATGAACTAGTTTACATGAAGACAGAGAAACACATCGTAGAAGAAATTGATCCGAAAGCGTATCGAAATAAAGACCGGTATAGTAACGGTAGTTTAGTGCTAGATGTTAACGATACAGGTGAAGTTATTGAAACGTGGACAAAAAAACGACCGGAATAAAAAAAGCATCTTGCTATGGATAATGGCAAGATGCTTTTTTCTAGGCAAATTATTATGTAAATAATAATAATCTTGTTATAATAACTGAATGAAATCGTTCTCATAAAGTGAAACTTTAATCAATCGGACTTTTACGAGCAGTTGATTCCTCAACTAAATTCTTTACTTTCGCTGAATTTTGAGGTAGGGGGTCTTACTGTCCGTTAAAGCGGGATAAATGGAGGGGCAACATGAAAAAAATAGGTGTAGGGATTGTAGGATTTGGATTTTCTAGTACAACATTTCACATTCCATTATTACAAACGATAGAAGAATATGATATTCGTGCTATTTTATCATCAAAAGAAGAACTCGTGAAACAAGCATTACCAAATGCTGAAGTTGTTGGCACAATTGAAGAATTAGTAAAACGTGCTGATATTGACTTAGTGGTGATTACTTCACCGAATACAACTCATTTTCCATATGTAAAAGAAGCCATTTTACATGGTAAGCATGTAGTTGTGGAGAAGCCATTCGTTGTTTCAATTGAAGAAGGCGAAGAACTAATTTCATTAGCAAAACAGCACAATGTGGTGTTAAGCGTATATCATAATCGCCGTTTTGATAATGATTTCTTAACGATAAAGAGATTGTTAGAAGAAAACAGAATAGGGAATCTATACGCATATGAAGCACATTTCGATCGTTTTCGTCCACATGTACGTGATCGCTGGAGAGAAAAGAATTTACCAGGATCAGGTATATTATATGATTTAGGATCGCATTTAATTGACCAAGCATTATCATTATTTGGGAAACCAGATGCGATAAGTGCAGATGTAATCAAACAACGACCAGGTGCAGAAATTGATGATTACTTCCATGTTATACTCCACTACGGTGTTAAACGTGTCACTTTACATAGTAGCAGTTACGTAAAGCAAGCAGGTCCACACTTTACACTGCATGGAGATAAAGGTTCTATCGTGAAATACGGTATGGATTCACAGGAAGAACAATTAAAAAATGGAATGAAGCCAGGCGATAACGGTTATGGAGTAGACGCTGAAGAGAATTTTGCTACTTTAGATACGGAAGAAAAGCTAGAGCGTATTTCGACAGAAGTTGGCTGTTATGACATGTATTATAAAGGTGTAAGAGATAGTATTGTAAACGGTGAGAAACCACCTGTAACAGCACAAGAAGGCTTGGAAGTTATTCGACTTATTCAATTAGCGATTGAAAGTAGTGAAACGGGTAGAGTCATCAATGTAAAATAAAAAAAGACACGAATTTCGTGTCTTTTTTTATTAGGCATATGTGAATATGACTAATTATTTAGTTTAATCGCTTGTCATACATTAACTGAATTTGTATACCGTAAGGATCTTCAATAATCCCATATGCTTCACTAAATATATTTTTTTCTAACGGAGAGATTATTTTCACATGCTTATTAGAAATTAAATTATTATAAAATCTTTGTATTTCTTCTAAATTAGCGCTTTGAATGCAAAGCGACATGTTATTTCCAACGTTATAACGTTCATTAGGCTTCATTGTATCTTCTGCTATCATTAGCTTTGTATTCCCGATTTGTAAAACAGAGTGAGCAATATAATCTTTATTTTCACTTGTAATTTTAAAAGAACGATCTCTTTTGGCCAATTCTTCATACGTAACAACCATTAGCTTCTTTGCTTCTAAATTACGTGTATAAAAGTTAATTGCCTCCTTTGCTTGCCCATTCATTGAAAGAAAAATAGCTATTTCTAATGTCATAAATTTATAACTCCTTTATTAGTTAATAATTATAATATAGACTAAAAAGGTTTCAATACATGACACCTTTCAGGAGGGGAATATGAAAAAAACGGAACGAATAAATGACATGCTTATTTTCTTAAATAATAAAAGATATTTTAATTTAAAAGATTTAATGGCTAGATATGATATTTCTAAAAGTACTGCTTTACGAGATATTCAATCATTGGAAGAAATAGGTGTGCCAATATATTCTGAATTAGGTAGAAATGGAAGTTATAAAATTATAGAAAATAGTGTGTTATCACCAATTTATTTTAGTGTGGATGAAATGTATGCGTTATACTTTTCGGTTCTTACATTAAATGGATACAAGACAAAACCATTCAATATAGAAAGTATTGCTCTTGAAAATAAATTTAAACATGTATTACCTGATAATGTGCGTAAAAATATTTCAATTATGGAACGAACGCTTTCTTTTGAAGTAACAAATCATAGTAATTTTAGTCCGTTCTTAAAAGAAATTTTACAAGGGATTTTTGCTGAGCAAGTTTATCATTTAACATATTTAAAAAAAGATGAGGAGAAAGTATTAGTCGCCCAATTTATTCGAATAGAATCTAAATTTGGCCAGTGGTATGCTAAAATCTTTAATTTTGAGACAAATAATGTTCAAATACTTAGATGTGATAAAATTCTTTCTATTGTGGAAACAAGCAATACGAATTCAAAAAATCTTGAAGAATTACTAAGTTACCTTACTACTTTTCACAGAAAGCCTGATGCAATTGATTTTCGTGTCATCGTTAATCAAAAAGGAAAAGATATTTTCGATAAAGAGAATTATCCTTCCATGAGGATACAAAAAGAAAATGAAAACTATACTATAACAGGCTATTTTAACAAGCAAGAATTTGATTTTATTTCAAGTTATTTTCTGAATTTCGGTGAAACGATTATTTCAATTCAGCCTGTTATGCTAAAAGAGTTAATCTACAATAAGGTGTTATCTATTAAGCAGCATTTAACTTTTTTAAGTTAAAGTTTGTTTTAGTCGTTTTTTTGACATGAAAAAGCCCTCGAGATTTCAATATCCAAAGGGCTTTTTGTTGATTTTATTTGTTCTGTAGGAAAAATTATTTTTCTGGGACGGACAGTCCATAAAAGAACATCGTAACGATATCTTGTATATGTTTTTCACGATCTCCTTCAAGAAGCTGTGCCCCGAAATCATCACCTAATTTAGTAAACATTTGAATGTAAAGTAACATCATTTCTTTAGTAAGATGAGGATTAATTTCATTATTGCGCTGTGCTTGTTCTAATATTTCTAAATACCATGGCAGTATTTTTTCATTTTGATAACTATAAATAAACTCTCGGAGAATTTCATCTCTTTGCATCATTTGTAGTAACATATCAGGCTGAAATAACCCGCCAGTATTCATTTTTCTTACAATCATTTTTTGCATCATATCATGAAAGGGTAATTTTTCTTCAGCAAGCTCTTTATAATATTGAAATTCAGATATGATAAATTCTTGTATAAGCTCCCTAAATAACGCATCTTTACTTCCAAAATGATTATAAATGGTAACTTGAGAAACGTTAGCTTTTTTTGCAATATGTTCTATTTTCACTTCATTAAATCCACGTTCTGAAAATAATTTAAAGGCCGCATCTTTAATGGCACGTTTTTTCTTTTCTTTCACTTTTTCAAATCCGTTCAATACAATCACCTCAATAAAAATATACAAGAAAATATAGGTGAAAACAATATTTTTGAAATATGGACATATAAATATTTCAAAAAGTTGTTGCGAATATGAAAGATGAGGAGTACAATGATTTTGAAATATCACATATTAAATATTTCAAAAAATGAGGTGGAATTATGATTTCAGTTCAAAATGTCACAAAACAGTTTTCAAATGGAAAAGGTTTGTTTCATATAACCTTTGATGTAAAAGAAGGAGAAGTTTTTGGCTACTTAGGACCAAATGGTGCCGGGAAATCCACAACAATTCGTAATTTAATGGGATTTATAAAACCGACAGATGGAAAATCATCAATTTTCGGATTAGATTGTTGGAATGAAGCAGCGAAAATTCAAAGACAAGTCGGATATTTACCGGGAGAAATTTCTTTTATTGAAGGAATGAACGGATTAGAGTTTTTAAAGTTAATGCAAGGAATGCGTGGGCTAAAGGATACGAAAAGACGTGATGAACTAATAGAACGTCTGCAATTCGATGTGAAAACACCGATTCGAAAAATGTCTAAAGGAATGAAGCAAAAAGTAGGAATTGTTGCTGCTTTTATGCATGATCCGGAAGTGTTAATTTTAGATGAACCGACATCGGGACTCGATCCACTTATGCAGCAAGTGTTTATAGATTTAATATTAGAGGAAAAGCAAAGAGGAAAAACGATTCTTATGTCTTCACATATATTCACGGAGATTGAGCGTACATGTGACCGAGTAGCGATTATTAAAGATGGGCGCCTTGTAACAGTTGAAAATATTCATGATTTACAAAGCATGAGACGACAAGTGATAGATGTAACAGTATCGTCGCAAGAAGAAATTGAGTCTCTTACAAAGTGTGATTTGCAATTTGAAGCGGTGAAAGGTAGAGAAGCATCGATTATTGTACAAGGAAACTATCAAACGGTTTTACAAACACTTTCAAACTATAATGTAACGGCACTTCAAACGAGAGCAATGGATTTAGAACATTTATTTATGCATTATTACGATAAGAAAGAAGGGGTAAAGCATGAATAAGCAATTGTTTTTAGCTAGTTTGAAAGAGACACAAAAAAGTATTTTGAGTTACGCAACTGGTGCAGCTCTTTATTTATGGTTATTAATTTGGATATTCCCTTCAATGGTATCAGCGAAAGGGTTAAATGAATTAATAAGTGCTATGCCTGATAGTGTGAAAAAAATTGTTGGTATGGAAAGTCCAATTCAAAATGTGATGGATTTTTTAGCTGGTGAGTACTATAGTCTATTGTTTATTATCATATTAACAATTTTTTGCGTTACAGTTGCGACACATTTAATGGCACGGCATGTAGATAAAGGAGCGATGGCATATTTATTAGCGACACCTGTATCTAGAGTACAAATTGCAATCACGCAAGCTGCTGTTCTCATATTGGGACTACTGATTATTGTATCTGTTACGTATGTAGCGGGTATAGTAGGTGCAGAATGGTTTTTACAAGATAATAACTTAAATAAAGAACTATTTTTGAAGATAAATATAGTCGGGGGGCTCATATTTTTAGTTGTTAGTGCGTATTCGTTTTTCTTTTCTTGTATATGTAATGACGAAAGAAAGGCACTGAGCTACTCAGCAAGTTTAACTATCTTATTTTTCGCATTAGATATGGTAGGTAAATTAAGTGATAAGTTAGAGTGGATGAAAAGTCTATCGTTATTTACACTGTTTCGTCCAAAAGAAATTGCTGAAGGAACGTATAATATATGGCCGGTAAGTATAGGTTTAACTGCTGGAACTCTTTGTATTTTCATCGTAGCGATTGTGGTGTTTAGGAAGAGGGATTTACCGTTATAGAGTAGAAAGTCCACTATATGAGTGGACTTTTTTGATGAGGAGGAAACGAATGAATCATTTGTTCTGGGTTCAGTTATATGTAAATGATATTGAAAAATCAATATTGTTTTATGAACAAATAATTGGTTTAAAGTTGTATAAAAGAAGTATGCATGCAGCACGATTCAATCACGATCAGTTTTCTCTATTACTAGCTAATGATTATACATTGAATGAAAATCACTATTTTTACAATCGAAAAGAAATGAAGGGAAATGGCTTTGAACTAATTATCGTTGTCGACCGACTTGAAGATGTATATGAACGTTGTAAAGAGAAGGGATGCAAGATACAAGAAGAGATTCAAACATATTCATGGGAGATGAGAGGATTTAAAGTTGTAGATCCAGATGGATATTTCTTAAGGATTACGTCTGAGTAAAGGTGAACATGAAGAATGTTTACCTTTTTTTATGAAAATATTCAAAAAAATGAACCTTTTTCTAGGCTCATCCGTCTAATACATGTAAAGTTAAATTTGAAGTGAGGATGAAACAGGAGGAGCAATTGTGAAAGTAATCCCTTTATATAAAATGATTATAAAAGAAGAAACCGATGTTTCTTTAGCGAAAAAAGGTGATCATGAAGCGTTTATGGCGCTTATACATACAGAAAAAGTGAAGATGTACCGAATAGCAAAGGCTATGTTACGTGATGAGACAAATATAGAGGATGCGATACAGACGACAATTTTAAAAGCCTATGAAAATATAAAAAAATTAAAGAAAGAAGAGTTTTTTCAAACTTGGTTAATTCGAATTTTAATGAATGAGTGTAACAATATTATTAGAGCGTATAAAAATATAATTGTGACAGAAGAGAATGATTACAATATGAGCGCGTGTGATCAGTATGAAGATATAGATTTGTGTAATGCGATTCAATCGTTACATGAAGAATTAAGAGCTGTTACGGTGCTGTATTACTATGAAGATATGAATCAAGATAGCATTGCGAAGCTTTTAGAAATACCAAAAGGAACAGTGAAATCGAGATTGTCGCGCGCGAGGGAACAACTACAGAAACGATTAAAGATGGAATAGGGGGTGCAAAGGATGGATGATGAAAAATTATTTGATGAGAAATTAAAAAAGAGAATAAAAGAAGAGAATGTTATAGTGCCGCCAGAGTTAAATGAAAAGATTAATGGTACACTACATAATCTTCCGGTAAAAAAGAAAGGTTACAGAGTTTATATGGTGGTTATAAGTGCTGCTGTTCTAGCGCTTTCTATTGTGTCTATGTCGGAGTTTTCTGATCAAATTTTTGCTCAAAACGGCGGAGTATTTGAATATGTAAAGAAAAAGGCGTTTTCGGATTATGAAAATGAAGAGGAAATGAAATCGAACGTAAATTATCCAGAGAAAGAAAAGATTCATGAAAAGATGCTAGATTCCATTGATCATTTTAAAAATATTTCAGGACAATTTGAGGAATATTCTAGTTCGTCAAGAATTGCTACAACATACAAATATACGATTGATACGGAGGAACAAAGAGGTATCTCTTCGAAAGAAGATAAGCTATCGAAAAAACGAACACTTATATATAACGAGGGCAAGAAAAAAGAATTTGATGATGAGAAGTATACATATAAAGAGACAAAATGGAGCTCGAAAGAAAGAAACAATGAACTATTAAAATTAAATCCTACGGAAAGGTTATTGAGAAAATCGGGTGAGAAAAAAAGATATGATGATGAATATGTGGGATTCGCGAAGTATAGTATTCAATCAGAATTTGCGGATCTATTAATTCGATATAAAGATTGGAATTATAAAGAAACGAAGTATCTTGGACTGGATTGCTACAAAATAGAAGGGACAATAAATATAGAAATGCCTGTAAGTACATCTGAAGATTTAAGAGGGAAATTTGAAATGGTTGTAGAGAAAAATACAGGGATTATGCTCAAGTTCCTTAGTTTCCACGAAGGTATGATTCAATATTCAATCACGACCGAATGGATACAAATAAACAAAGGATTGAAAGAGAATGCATTTCAAAAGGAAAGCGCTAATTATGAGAAATTGAAAAATATATTAGATGAATAGAAAACGGAGGAAACGATATGGAGAATCACTCTTCTTCAAGAGAAAAGAAAAATAAGCGAAAATATAAAAAGACAACAATAATAAGTGTATTGTTAGCAATATTACTATTTGGCGGAGTTGGATATGGTACTTACGTATATATGAAAACTTCTAATCTCGTACAAAAATCAAATGTTAATTTAGCACGTGGTGAAAAATCAAAATTACGTGAGGAAACTGTAAAACCGATCACCAATAATGTTTCACTTTTAATTATGGGAATTGATGAAAATCCAGAACGACAAAAGGAGTATAATGGTGCATTTCATACAGATGCACTACTGTTAGCTACTTTTAATAAAGATGATAAGACTGTGAAATTAACGAGCATACCACGTGATACATACACATATGTACCAGTAGAAAAGAAAAAAGATAAAATAACGCATGCATATGGAAGTGGTTTCGTTAAAAATGGTAAAGATGGAGGACCGCAAGCTTCAGTGGAAGCGGTAGAAAAATTGTTACAAGTGCCTGTTGATTATTTTGTGAAGTTTAATTTTAATGCATTTACTAAAATTGTGGATGGATTAGATGGGATTGAAGTAAATGTCCCAGTTGAATTTACAGAGCAAAATAGTAAAGATGAACCTGACGCAATCCATTTGAAAAAAGGACTACAAACATTAACAGGGGAAGAAGCACTTGCACTGGCAAGAACGCGTCATATTGATAGTGATGCAATGAGAGGTCAGCGTCAACAGCTTGTTATTGAAGCGATGTTAAGTAAATTAAAAAGTGTAGGATCAATTACGAAGCTAGAAAAAATAGTTGAGGCAGTTGACGGCGATTTTAAAACAAACTTAGTAATGGATGATATTTTATCTTTTTATAAATACGGTTTAAACGGTTCAGTTGAAAAAATACAATTAGCTGGTGATGATTTATACTTACCTAACGGTCCAAATGGGAATCGTGTATATTATTATAACCCTAATAAAAAAGATCTACAGAGTTTGAGTAATACTCTTAGAACACATCTAGGATTAAGTGAAAAGCAGATTGAGGAGAATTAAAGCAGGCATAATGTCTGCTTTTTTATTTTTGTAGAAAAGAGCTTTGTTACGATATACATTATTTATTAACAATAATTTACAAGTGTTTTATAGTGGAAGGATATAAAGGTTATTAAATCAATGCATAGAATTCAATGAGATATAGTGTTTCAAAAGATTATGGAATTTTTATGAATATTACTGTAAAAAAATAATTTTTTAAAAATTTTCAATAATAACACTTTACAAAACTCAAAAAATTAGTAGAATAATAGTTAATAAGAATCTTCTGATAAATATATAAAGAAAAACAGAATTATCAGAAAATTCTTAAATGAGAGCGTTAAGAATTAGGGAGGGTACAGAAAGTGAAAAAGAAAAAAATCAAAAAATTAACAGCAGTTGTAGCACCAGTTTTAGCAATGAGTATGGCATTAACAGCATGTTCTACATCAGGTGGAGATAAGAAGACAAGCACAAACTCTAGCTCTGGCGGAGATAGCAAATCAGAAGAAAAATTAGCAGCGAAACAAGTACTAAATCGTACTGAAACAAATGAGATTCCGACAATGGATACTTCTAAAAATACCGATACATTAGGTTCTCAAATTTTAGGGAACACAATGGAAGGTTTATATCGATTAGATAAAGATAACAAACCAATCCCAGCTGCGGCAGAGTCAAGCACGAAGAGTGAGGATGGTAAAAAATATACATTCAAATTACGTAAAGATGCAAAATGGTCAAATGGTGATCCTGTAACAGCGAAAGATTTCGTATATGCATGGCAACGTCTATTAGACCCAAAAACAGCTGCTGAGTATGCATTCATTGCATTCCCAATTAAAAATGCAGAAGCCGTTAATAAAGGGGAAAAACCTGTAACAGAACTAGGAGTAAAGGCAGTAGACGACCTTACTTTTGAAGTTGAATTAGAACAAGCAGTACCATACTTCTTAAACTTAGTAGCATTCCCATCGTACTATCCATTAAATGAGAAGTTCGTAAAAGAAAAAGGGGATAAATACGGTTTAGAGTCTGATACAACAGTATATAACGGACCGTTCGTTCTTACTGATTGGAAGCACGAGCAAGGCTGGAAACTAAAGAAAAACGATCAATATTGGGATAAAAAGACTGTAAAATTAGATGAAATTAACTATAGTGTAGTAAAAGAAGTAGCTACAAGAGTAAACTTATATGATACAAATGCAATTGATTTCGCGCTATTAACAGGTGAATTCGTTGATAAGTATAGAAGCAACAAAGAAGAGTTTGGCACATACTCACAAGTAAGTACTTACTTCTTACGTATGAACCAAAAACGTGGTGGACAAGATACACCGTTAAAGAGCCAAAAATTACGTGAAGCAATCGCATTATCAATCGATAAAAAGAATTTAGCAAACGTTATTTTAAATGATGGATCTAAGCCTGCGGACTTCTTAGTACCAAAAGGATTAGCAACTGGACCAGACGGTAAAGACTTCCAAGAAACATTTAAAAACGGTATCAAACCAGATGCGAAAAAAGCAGCAGCTGCATGGGATGAAGCGAAAAAAGAACTTGGAAAAGACCAAGTTACAATTGAGCTATTAAACTATGACACTGGTAATGCGAAAAAAGTTGGGGAATATGTAAAAGACCAAATCGAGAAAAACTTAAAAGGTGTAACAGTTAACATTAAACTTCAGCCATTCAAACAAAAACTGAAATTAGAAACAGAGCAAGAGTATGATTTATCATATGCTGGTTGGGGACCTGACTACGCTGATCCAATGACATTCTTAGATATGTTCCAGTCTAATCATTCTCATAACCAAATGAGCTTCGCTGATTCAAAATATGATGATATGATCAAAAAAGCTGGTGGAGAATTAATGGGTGACGCGAAGAAACGTTGGGAAGAGCTAGGAAAAGCTGAGAAATTACTTCTTGAGCAAGATGTAGCACTTGTACCTTTATACCAACGTGGTGATGCATACGTTCAAAAACCAAATGCAAAAGGCATCGTTCACCATAACATTAGCCCAGAGTATAGCTTCAAGTGGGCATATATGACTGAAAAAGATGGAAAATAATTTTTAAGCAGTGAGGCTATATTTAAGTGGATGTATATAAGTTTCTTAGCTTATTTTGTAGTGAGAATCTCGTTGTCCACAATAGAAAGATAAAATGATAGAGCATTCCAAAAGTAGACTATTTACTTTTGGAATGCTCTTTTATTATGGGGTTAAATGTAAATGAACCCATAGATATAAATAATTTGTATAGTAACAATTGTGAAAAATACCTTTTACTATCACAAAAAAATAATTTTTAGAATATTTTAAAAATAACTTTACAAAAACAGAAAAGTTAGTAGAATATTAATTAATAAGAATTTTCTGATAACTAGTTATTAGAAAATCTCTCAAAATTAGTTTCGTACATATAATTGGGGAGGGTACAAAAATGAAGAAAAAGATGAAAAAGTTCACGGCGGTTGTAGCGCCAGTTTTAGCGATGAGTATGGCGTTGACAGCGTGTTCTGGATCTGGTGGGGAGAAGAAAACAACTACGACGTCTAATGGTGGTGGGGAAGAGAACAAATCCGAAATTAAATACGCAGCAAAACAAGTATTAAATCGTACAGAGAATCAAGAAATTCCGACGATGGATACGTCTAAATCTACTGATACGTTAGGGTCACAAATTTTAGGGAACACGATGGAAGGATTATATCGTCTTGATAAAGATAATAAGCCAATCCCAGCTGCTGCAGAATCTAGTACGAAAAGCGAGGATGGCAAAAAATATACATTTAAATTACGTAAAGATGCAAAATGGTCAAATGGTGATCCTGTAACAGCGAAAGATTTCGTATTTGCATGGCAGCGCTTACTCGATAAAAATACAGCGTCAGAATACGCATTTATTGCTTACTATATTAAAAACGCAGAAGCAATTAATAAAGGTGAAAAACCTCTAACAGATTTGGGGGCAAAAGCAGTAGATGATTATACACTAGAGGTAGAATTGGAAAAGCCAGTACCATATTTCTTGAATTTACTAGCATTCCCGTCATACTATCCGTTAAATGAAAAATTCGTAAAAGAAAAAGGCGATAAGTACGGTTTAGAAGCAGATACAACGGTGTATAACGGGCCGTTCGTGATGTCTTCATGGAAACATGAACAAGGATGGCAGCTAAAGAAAAATGATAAGTATTGGGATAAGAAGACTGTAAAATTAGAAGAAATTAACTATAGTGTAGTGAAAGAAGTTGCGACGAAAGTAAACTTATATGATACAGGGTCAATTGATTTCACACTACTATCAGGAGAGTTTGTAGATAAATATAAATCGAACAAAGAAGAATATGGCGAGTATGCAGAATCAAGTACATTCTTCTTACGTTTAAATCAAAAGCGTAACGGACAAGATACGCCGTTAAAGAGCAAAAAGCTTCGTGAAGCAATTGCATTATCGGTTGATAAAAAAGGACTGGCAAACGTTATTTTAAATAATGGTTCAAAAGCAACAGATCAATTAGTACCAAAAGGACTTGCGACAGGACCAGACGGTAAAGATTACCAAGATACATTTAAAAATGGTCTGAAATATGATCCGAAAAAAGGTGCAGCAGCTTGGGAAGCAGCGAAAAAAGAACTTGGAAAAGATCAAGTTACAATTGAATTACTAAGCTATGATGATGGAACTGCGAAAAAGATTGCTGATTATGTTAAAGATCAAATTGAGAAGAATTTAAAAGGTGTAACAATTAATACAAAAATTCAGCCGTTCAAACAAAAATTAAAATTAGAGACTGCACAAGATTATGAAATTTCTTATGCAGGTTGGAGTCCAGACTATGCGGATCCAATGACATTTATTGATATGTTTGAATCGAAGAGCCCATATAACCAAATGAGTTATTCAAATGCAAAATACGACGAAATGGTACAAAAAGCAGGTAATGAATTAATGGGTGATGCGAAGAAGCGTTGGGAAACGTTAGGGAAAGCAGAAAAATTATTCCTTGAAGAAGATGCTGGACTAGTTCCTTTATATCAAACAGGAAGAGCGTATGTAATGAAACCGAATGTAAAAGGAATTGTGAAACATAACATCAGTCCGGAATATAGCTTTAAGTGGGCGTATGTAACGGAAGAGAAATAAGAAAAAAGAGCGTTTGAAAAATATATTATTTATTTTTTTAAACGCTCTTTTACTATTCAATTAAATTTAAATAGATAGAGAAGAATAAGAGAAGTGGTACTTACATATAGTAGATGGGGGAGAATTCGTATAGTAGTAATAGATTGTAATTAATTTAAAAAAATTAATTATTATGAATGTTCCTTAAAAACTTTACAAATTGTGAAAAAATAGTAGGATGATAATTAGTAATAATTTTCTGATAATTTAAATTAGAAATCTCTCAAAGTTAGTTTCGTACATATAATTGGGGAGGGTACAAGAATGAAGAAAAAGATGAAAAAGTTTACGGCGGTTGTAGCGCCAGTTTTAGCGATGAGTATGGCGTTAACAGCGTGTTCTGGATCTTCTGGTGGGGAGAAGAAAACGACAACGACATCTAATAATGGTGGAGAAGAGAAGAAATCTGATATTAAATATGCGGCAAAGCAAGTGTTAAATCGTACAGAAACGAATGAAATTCCGACGATGGATACTTCCAAAAATACAGATACACTTGGCTCACAAATTTTAGGGAATACAATGGAAGGTTTATATCGCCTTGATAAAGATAATAAGCCAATCCCAGCTGTAGCAGAATCTAGCACAAAAAGTGAGGATGGTAAAAAATATACATTCAAATTACGGAAAGATGCAAAATGGTCAAACGGTGATGCTGTAACAGCGAAAGATTTCGTATTTGCATGGCAACGTCTAGTAGATCCAAAAACAGCTGCTGAGTATGCATTTATTGCTTACTATCTGAAAAATGCAGAAGCGATTAATCAAGGGAAAGCAGAAGTTGCTACATTAGGTGTAAAAGCGGTAGATGATTATACGCTTGAAGTGGAACTAGAAAGACCGGTACCGTATTTCTTAAACTTAATGGCATTTGCGTCATACTATCCATTAAATGAAAAGTTTGTAAAAGAAAAAGGGAATAAATTTGGTTTAGAGTCTGATACAACAGTATATAACGGACCGTTCGTTCTTACTGATTGGAAACATGAGCAAGGCTGGAAATTAAAGAAAAATGAGCAGTATTGGGATAAAAAGACTGTCAAACTAGAAGAAATTAACTATAGCGTAGTAAAAGAACCAGCTACTAGAGTAAATTTATACGATACAGGAGCGATTGATTTCGCCCTTTTATCAGGAGAATTTGTTGATAAGTATAGAAATAATAAAGAAGAGTTTGGGGCATATTCGGAAACAAGTACGTTCTACTTACGTCTAAATCAAAAGCGTGGTGGGCAAGATACACCGTTAAAGAGTAAAAAATTACGTGAAGCAATTGCATTATCAATTGATAAGAAAGCTTTAACGAATGTTATTTTAAATGATGGTTCAAAACCAGTGGACTATTTAGTAGCAAAAGGTTTGGCGAGTGGACCAGACGGTAAAGATTTCGCAGAAACGTTCAAGAATGGTTTAAAACAAGATTCCAAAAAGGCAGCGGCAGCTTGGGAAGAAGCGAAAAAAGAACTTGGAAAAGATCAAGTGACAATTGAACTGTTAAATTATGATACTGGTAATGCGAAAAAAGTTGGGGAGTATGTAAAAGATCAAGTTGAAAAAAACCTAAAAGGCGTGACAGTAAATATTAAACTGCAACCATTTAAGCAAAAGTTGAAATTAGAATCAGACCAAGATTATGATTTTTCATATGGTGGCTGGAATCCAGATTATGCGGATCCAATGACGTATCTTGATATGTTTGAAACGACAAACTCTCAGAACCAGATGAGCTACTCAAATTCAAAATATGATGACATTATTACTAAAAGTAAGACAGAATGGATGGCTGATGCAAAAAAACGTTGGACAGAGTTAGGAAAGGCTGAAAAAATATTACTTGAAGATGATGTAGCGCTTGTCCCTTTATATCAAAATGCTCGATCATATGTAATGAAACCAAATATAAAGGGAATTGTGAAACATAATATTAGTCCGGAATATAGCTTTAAATGGGCGTATGTAGAAGAGAAATAAAAAAGATAAAAGCATTTTCAAGTTGCGGTATTGCACTTGGAAATGCTTTTTTATGTGCACTATTTATTGATGGGTGAATATATGTATTATAGAAAATTTAAAGGAGAATTCTATGAAACGAAATACTTACATCGATTTCCTAGCTTATTACGGAATAGGAAGTGCCCATCCTGGTGGTTTTACGTTAACAAAACAATTGTTAGCACAATTGCCTTTTAGACAGGGGGCGAATGTCCTTGAGATAGGTTGCGGCACAGGGAAAACAGCGGCGTATATGACAAAAGAATGTGGTTATAAAGTAACAGCAGTTGAAAAGAATGAAATTATGATTCAAAAGGCGAAAGATAGATGGTCATTTGAAGGATTAGACATTCAATTAATTGAAGGAAATGCAGAGCAATTACCTTGTTTGTATGACTCATTTGAGTTCGTACTCGGAGAATCGATACTCGCTTTTACAGAGAAAGAAAGGGTTATCTCGGAGTGTTATCGTGTATTACAGAAGGACGGAAAGCTTGTTGTGATTGAAATGATTATTGATAGACACATTGAGAAGAGTGAAGAAGAAACGATTTCCAGGTTATATGGGATGAAAGAATTATTAACTGAGATTGAGTGGGTACAATTATTTCAGAAAGCAAACTTTAAGCGGGTTACAATTGCTGGTGGTGGTACAATTGCGGAAACGATCTCTGGCTATATAGAAGAGCCGGAATGGAATGTATCATCATATATTCCAAATGAATTATATGATGCGTGGGTACAGCATGAAAGTGTAAGGCTTATGTATCAACATGTTTTAGGACACCGCATATTTATATGTGAAAAATAAAGCAAAAGAGTTGGCTAAAGGTAGTCAACTCTTTACTATGTTAAATGAAAAATAATGCAGCTAAAGTAATTCCGAAAATGAAACCAAATCCGAGTTCAACACCCCAACCGCCGTCGCCCCAGCCGCCGCAACCACCACAACCACGACCGCCACATCCACAGCTACTAAAACCACCGCCGCAACCACCACCGCAACCAAATCCGCAACTATCACATCTGCTAAGGCCGCCGCAAAGATCACAACCACCGTTTGCATATGCGTCGTAGTATCCGAATCCAGTGTCAAAAGATGAGCGCTGTTGCACTGGTTCAATCCATACAGAGCTATTTGTCACATCAATTATTTTCCCTAAATGAATGCGGCCATCACGATCTTCAATGCGAACGACTTTACCGAAATAACGTTGGCATGTATCATAACATTTTTGTCTATGCATGTTCTTTCCTCCTTCCCCATTACAGTAATACGATATGTAAAGGGGACAAGTGCGGCTTGTACGAATGCCCTATCTATCATAATTGTTATAGGAAAGGGGAAATATAGGAAGAGGATATAGCAAGGAGGAAAAGGCAATGAAATCTACAGATCAGTTTCAGACATACGAAGTACCGTGGGAAGAATTTATTGAAGCGTTGCGAGAGGAAATGAAGAAGCAAGTAGGGGCAGATATTATTGATACAGTAGTTTGTAATTTAGAAGATGGTTTTGAAGTGTATACATATGTGCAGGGGGATTTGGATTATGAATATAAGGAAGCGCTTGAAAGGAAATACGGGAGTGATGCAAAGACTCCTAATTTGTTAACGATTATGTTATTAGCTAGTATTTATAGCGCGAGTGAGGAGAATATACGCTTGCATGCGGATCATAAAGATAATCCGATTGTTGAAGTGTATGTGAAGCAATGAAACACGCTGTGAAAGGCGTGTTTTTTATTTTTATGATAAAATGTTAGAAAATTAAGAAAGAAGGTGATCGGTTGGGAATTAAACATCTTAATTTAACAGTTGCAGATGTAGTAGCTGCGAGAGAGTTTTTAGAAAAGTATTTTGGCTTAACTTGTAGCGGAACAAGGGGAAATGGCTTTGCGGTTATGCGTGATAATGGTGGGTTTATATTAACGTTAATGAAAGGGAAAGACGTACATTATCCGCAAACATTTCATGTAGGGTTTCCTCAAGAAAGCGAAGAACAAGTAAATAAGATGAATCAAAGATTGAAGGAGGATGGATTTTTGGTCGAACCTCCTAAACGTGCACATGCGTATACATTTTACGTTGAAGCACCTGGTGGATTTACAATAGAAGTGATGTGTTAAGTCAAAAATCAAACTTTTTGTTAAGTGTTTTTAAAATAAAAAGTAGGAAAAGTCTGTATTAAGTGTAGAGCTTAAACAGGCTTTTTTACTTGTATTATCGGATAGAAAACGCTAGAAGGAATAATATTCAGCGTATATAACTGTTTACATAATAAAGTTATAGTGTGTTAGTTGTCCTAAAATACAAGTCATATATCTTGTTTCCTCTCATAAATTTAAACATAGGAATTTGTCTACAAAGGTGGCGAAGCCTCATCATGAAAATTCGAATTTGTGCCACATTCATGTTGTTTCTATTTATTTGGTTACATCCTTTTTGGACTTTTGCAAAAGGAGAGGAGGCAAAGGAAAGGGTCGTTTCACTTGTATATGATGATTCGGGCAGCATGAGAAATAACGATCGCTGGAAATATGCCAATTACGCTTTGCAAAGTTTAGTTGCGCTATTAGATGAAAAAGATAAATTTTCTTACGTTCCAATGAGCAAGCCAAATGATCCATTAAACATTTCGTTAACGAAGGATAAGAGACAAACGGAAATTGAGGGAATTGGAGCATGGAAAACGTATTTAAATACTCCGTTTAGCGCAGTAGAAACGGCGATGCAATCTATAAAAAAGGAAGCCGATATAGATGGAAAACGTGAATTTTGGCTTATTGTCTTAACTGACGGGGCATTTAATGATTTAGAGAAAGATAAGGTTGGTGGAAAAGAACAAATTACACAGAAGTTAGCACAGTTTAAGAAAGAAATGGATGTAAAAAAGATATCGTTACATCCAATTTTAATTACGATGGAAGAGGATTTAGGGCAACAAGAGAAGGCGCAACTCAATACGTTTAAAGAAATATGGAAGAAAGAGATAAATGGAGTTACGATGCCATCTAGTGGAGAGGATGGTATTGTAAAAAGCGTCAATCAAGTGGCAGCATTAGTTGCAAATCGCGATCCGTTTTCCTCTGTTGAATCGATTGTAAAAACGAAAGTAGTAGGGAAAAAAGTAGAGATTACAACACCATTTCCATTAAAGCGTATGACGCTTGTACGACAATCGCCTTCTTTGTCTAATTATCAGGTCACACAAATTTCTAAACCATTACAATTACAATCTTCTTTTTCCATACATGCACCAGGAGAAGCGAAATTATTCGGAAATATAGTTCATATAAGTACGGAAAATGAGGAAGTTATTAAACCAGGAACTTATACGATAGAAGTGGACCAGGATATTGAGAAAGAAGGGTTACAAGTACTTGTTGAACCGGCGCTTAATTATATGGTTTCTACTTATGACAAAGAAGATCAGGATAGAAAAAACGTTGAGGAAATGTATGAAGGTGTGACAGCTGTTATTGAAGCAAAGCCTACTGAGTTGCCAGTTCAGTCTTCTTACTTCCAGGCAGAAGTAGAAATAGACGGAAAGCAATATGCGATGAAGTGGGACGATAAAAGACATGTGTTTTATTACGAAGCTAAGCTTACTAAAGGATTAGTACGCGGGAAAGTTCATATGAACATAAAAGGATTTTACAGACAGACGAAAGAATTTAAAGTCGAAGTAACGGAAAAACCAAAATTATCACTGCAAACTATTACGAAAGATTATGAAGAAAAAGTAACAAATTTAGAGAATAGTAAACCCTTTATTATACAACCACAGTTAGATGGTAAGCCGATGACAGAAGAGGCTGTAAAAAAACTAACAAAATCTACTGGTGTCACATCTAAACAATCAATCAACTATGAAATAAAACAACATGGTAATCAAATTTATATTTATCCTCGACCTCATTACTCCGACACATTCAATTTTACAGATACCGGCACCGTAGAAGCTACCATCACTATACAGGATTCAAAATTACAAGAAGTAAAGAAAAGTATTTCACTTCATATTCAAAATGCACCGTTTTATGAAAAATATGCGCTTATCTTTAAGTTTGTTATTCCTATCACTTTATTACTGTTAGTAGTAGGAATAATCGTTTTAGGGTGGATTGTTCGTCCAAGATTTCACCGGAAAGCACTATTGTATTACGAATGGGATCAAGAGGTAGCGAAAGATTGGTTATATCAATCTGAGCCAGAATTACTTAAAAATAAATGGTGGAAACATTATTTTGGTATCCCGTTTAGAGCGGAAAGGAAGACTGTACAATCCGTTACATTTATAGCAAAGAAAGGATCGAAATCGATATTGGTAGCGAAAGAGTCACAAGTAGTAGGAATGATTATTGATGGGATGTTTATAACACAGGATGAGGTTGGAATGGAACATAAGACACTGTATCCAAATGAACTTTTAGTAATTGATAGAGGGTATGGTAAAGAGATTTACAGGTACGAGTGTGAATAGTAGATAGGGCAAAGAAAGGGGGGGCTATAGTTTTCCCTCCTCTTTTCAAACAAGCAAGAATAGGAAGGTGGTTCACATGACGTTACAAGTTCCAACGATATTAATTGGTTTAGGTGGAATCGGTAGTACTGTGACACATCAAATATATGAAAGGTTACCTGAGGAGCGCCGAAAAAAGGTAGCGATGCACGTATTTGATACAGATGTGAATACATTAAGTAAATTTGATCATATTCGAAAGTTTAAGACACAAACGAGTTCTAGTAAAACGCCCAGAGAGTATATTGCGGGAGATCCAACGATTCCAGAGTGGTTTCCGATGGACCCGACTATACTTGATAAGCCACTGACAGAAGGGGCAGGGCAGTTACGTGTCATTTCCCGTTTAGCGTTACGTGCTGCGATGAAAGAAGATAAATTGACGTCCTTTTGGCAAGAAATTGAGAAGATTTTTCCGGTTACAAGTGATCAAACGGAATATGGTGTGCGTGTCATTATCGTAACATCACTAGCGGGCGGAACAGGTTCAGGGATGTTTCTGCAAATTGCATTATATTTACGTGAAATGCTTCGAAAAAAACTGCAGCATCATAACATTTTAATACGTGGTGCGTTTCTAATGCCGGATGTGTTAGTGAAGACGAGAACGGTTAGTGCGAAAGAGTTTGAAACGGTGCAAGCAAATGGTTATGCATCGTTAAAAGAATTACATGCCATTACACTCGGTTCTACTGGAGAATTATCAAAACGTGGCGGAGTGACGATTGAATTAGAATATCGACCTGATCAAGTAGATGAAGACGGAAGAACAAATCATACGATTAAACAACACCATTTACCGTACAATTATTGTTTCTTATACGATTACGAAAATTTACATGGACACCATCTGCATAATTTATCAGATTATATGGAGCAAATGGCAAATACGATTTATTTACAGTTATTTAGTCCGATGTCTGCAAATCATTTTGCGCAGGAAGATAATCAAATTCAGCAATTAGCAGAATCAAGCGGGAAAGGGCGATATTGCGGGGCAGGAACGGCAAAGATTATTTATCCATATGAGCACGTGTTAAAATATTGCGCTTTAAAATGGGCCGTGCAAGGTTTAGATGAATCGTGGCTTCATTTAGATCAATTGTTTCAAGAGAAGAAGCAAAGATATGACCAAGATGTAAAACGTGGGATGCAGCGTGAAAAGCCAGAGCGCGGGAAAAGTTATTTAGAAGACTTAGAACATCTTGCTACTCGTCCAGAACAAGCTCATATTTTCTATCGACAAATGTACAATGAAACGCGTGAAGGAGCAGAGGGTGGCAAGGTCGGTGTTGCAAAATCTAAACTGTTTTTAGAAGCTGTAGAAAGTTATGTCCAGCGTACGGTGCAAAAAGACGAGGAATTAAATCGTCTGCAGCATGAGTGTAAAATTTCGGCTGCGAAGCTGAAAATGATGGAGCAAATGAAAGGTGAAGTAGCAAGGGTGGATCATGCGGTTCGTTTATATGCGTATGCGATTCCAAGCCGTGTACATGAACATGTAACGACACTATTGTATGACATGATTGAATCGGACCGTTTTTCACCAAATGGTTCTGAGGGGCAGTCCTATCAATTAAATACATGGTTTTTAAAGAAAACAGATCCTGTTCATCCAGTATCAGCTCGTTTTATGTTGTATGAAATTCGAAAGCAGTTAGTAGAAAAAATGAATCGACTACATGAAAATAATGAACAAAAGCGTAATTTAATTCAAAACTACGATAAGAAATTTAATGTAAGTAATATTGATGGAACGGTAACAGCTGTGCGCCGAGTAGAAATCGCGCAGCAACAAGGCTGGTTTGGAAAAATGATTAATAATCAGCAACGTTTATTTAAAAAAGAATTTGAAGATATTGTAACGCAGTACGTACACAAATTAAACGAGTATCGTAAAGAAATGCTATTAGAACTCGTGTATCAATCGCTATATCAAGCAGTTAACAAAATGATTCAATACTGGGAAAGATTTTTTGATAATTTACATGAAACACGTGAAAACTTACTGTTTGAAATTCAAAAACGAAGCAAGGAATTTGAAGGGAAAACAAACCCAACGAATGTATACGTATTAGCTGAAGAGAAGCTGCAAGAAAAGATATGGCAAGATATGCAGCAACATTTAAATTTAGGTGTATTACCAAAAGATATATCTGCGGAAATTTATATGAGTCTATACGGGGAATATTGCCGAGATGCGAAAACAGAAGAGATTCAATCGAAAAAAGTAGAAGACTTTTATCGTGAGCACATATTAAGTTATTGCTACGATGAATTACAAATACGCTATCGTGATAAATTAGAGCTGAATATCGTTGAGGCGTTACGAAAAGAAGCGGATTATAAGAAGCGTGATCGTGATGAATACGTCCGTGAAAAAATTGAAGACCTCTTCCATTTAGCTAGCCCATTTGTGCCGAAAGTTTCCCATCATAGGGAATTACAATACTGGGGTATACATCCATCTTTAAAGAAAGAACTGCAAGAGGAATTAATTCAAGAAATGTTTAAGGAAAAGGATACAGTACATGAAGCCTTTTCGCCCTTTGAAGTAATCTGTTACCGAGCACATTATGGTTTATCGCTGCAAGACTTTCCTAAGCTTTCGTCGGGACATATTGCAAATGGATTTATGAATGATAAAGGTGATTATTTTCAGTCATACTATCGTCGTGTGAACAAGTTGAATAGTAAAAAATCTAGTTTAACGCCGCATTTAGATAAGTATTGGCACTTACCAGCCTTCATGCCAGACTTAAATGCAACGCAAACGAAATTAGATTACGATAAATGTAATCGCGCTCTTCTATACGCGTATATATATCGCTGGATTAGTTTAGTTGCTGTTGATGGCCAGTTCGTGTATCAATATAACGGCGTTGGACGTAGTTTCTTAATTCAGTCGATGGGGAAAAATATTTCAAGCGAAAGTTACAAATTGCACAGAGCGTTGCTTCATAATCCGTTCATTTATGAAAACATCTTATCTAGATTTGAAGAAGAACAAGAAAAGGCGATGATACAGGGTGGACATTTATATACACATCCATTTGTATTAGGTGCTCAAGATATTAGATGGCTTCGTAAAGAGCATGTCCATAATATTTTAGATATGATTTTAATGTATGACCGTGAAGCGAAATATGACCCAACGTTAGAAGAAACTTCTGATGAATTATTAAGATTATTCCTTGATGAAATTGAGTTATATTTCCAAAACTATTACGGTACAGGTGCCGATATGGTTGCAAAGAAAGAGAAAGAAATGTTTATTAAACAATTGTGGGATCGTTCGTACGCGAAAGGCTATGTAGATCCAAATAGTGCTCCTTATAAAAAGTGGCAAAATTTATTAAGTGTTCATGATGAAGAAGAAACGCCAAAAACGAATGTATAATGAATGAAAAGGGAATCCTTAAAAATGGCAATACAACTTTAGAAAAGAGGGATTCCGATGCCGTTTTTAGGAAGTGTATATCAAATATTTGGATTATATCCGGAAATTTATTATGGGATGATTTCAGCTGAGTTACAAGAAGAGGCTCAGAAGGAACAACTTAAAAATAGTAGTGCAGAAGCTGAAGTGGAAGAATAAAAAAAGTGCAGATGAAAATCTGCGCTTTTTTATTAGCTTTAAAATGATTGCATACCCTTAACTAAATTGTTATTTAAAAATAACAATTTAGTTAAGGGTATGATGACGTTGCTTAAATTCTATCTAATGAAAAAATGTATAAAAATCGATATGAAAAAGTAAGTATAAATATAAAGATAGGAAATAACAATGTTTTTGAGAAAATAATTACGTTTAAAAATACCATTTGATACATAATTAACCGTTCTTGTTTAATTAATTTTATTGTTGACAATATAATTAATTATATGATAAATTCATTCAGCGTTCTTAGTGGTGTGTTGCTGAATGGATTGTTTTAAAATTCACTACAGTTAAAAGAGATTGATTCTTCTGTCTTTTGTTAAATTATTTAGTTCATGGGGAGTGGATCATGTATATTTTTATTTTCTAAACAGAACAGTAATAAAGATTGTAATAAGTAAGAGATAAATTTGAAAAAGAGGTTTCAATGAATGAGTCTTTTAATAAAGAAAACAATGGATGAAGAAAAGAAAAAAGTATTGAATCAAACTTTAGGTGCCATTGACCTAACTCTTTTAGGGATTGGAGCAATTATTGGTACAGGAATTTTCGTATTAACAGGTATTGTAGCGGCGAAACATGCTGGCCCAGCGATTGTATTATCGTTTATATTAGCGTCGATTGTATGTGCGTGCGTAGCTTTCTGTTATGCTGAATTTGCATCTACAGTTCCAGTTTCGGGAAGTGTATATTCATATACATATATGACACTAGGTGAGATTTTTGCATTTATCGTCGGTTGGTGCGTTATGTTGGAGTACTTATTAGCGACTTCTGCGGTAGCGGCAGGATGGTCAGCGTATTTTCAGTCATTGCTACTAGGATTTAATATTCACATTCCTACAATTTTTGCTTCGGCACCTGGTATGGGGAAGGGTGGAATTATTGATTTACCAGCAGTTCTTATTATTTTAGTTGTTACATTTTTATTAAGTCGTGGTGCAAAAGAAAGTGCACGAATAAATAATATAATGGTTATTATTAAGTTGGCTGTTATTGTAGGATTTATTGTTGTAGGAACACAATATGTAAAGCCAGAGAATTGGCAACCATTTCTACCGTTTGGTCTTCACGGTGTGGTAGGAGGCGCTGCTACTGTATTTTTTGCTTTTTTAGGATTTGATGCAGTTGCAACAGCCGCAGAGGAAGTGAAGCGCCCACAACGTAACGTGCCAATTGGGTTACTTGTTTCCTTATTCATTTGTACCGTTCTATATGTAGGTGTTTCATTCGTGTTAACTGGAATGGTTCCGTTTACGGAATTAAATGTTGCGGATCCGGTTGCATATGCGTTGCGCACGGTAGGAGAAGATAGAATTGCTGGATTGTTATCGGTGGGAGCAATAGCAGGGCTAACAACAGTTCTGTTAGTAGCTATGTTTGCATTTGTTCGTGTATCTTACTCGATGAGTCGAGATGGATTGTTACCAAAAAGACTTTCAAGTGTGCATAAACGTTTACAAACTCCATTTTTTAATACGTGGGTTACAGGTATACTAGCAGCTTTATTAGCGGGATTAGTGGATTTGAATTTATTAGCTAATTTAGTGAATATGGGAACGATAACAGCATTTGTGTTTGTATCTATAGCTGTCATTGTATTAAGAAAGACACATCCTAATATGAAGAGGCCATTCCGTGCGCCCCTAGTACCTTTTTTACCTATCGTTTCAATAGTAAGTTGTATATATTTAGCTTTGAACCTTTCTAAGCTTACTTTAATTAGTTTTGTGGCATGGATTATAATAGGTGTTTTCATATATTTTGTATATGCTAAAAAACATAGTAATGTTAGAAATGGAAATAGAGTATAGTCTGTTGAAATAATATTTGTAATGGAAATGAAAACACGCTACTTATTCATATAAGAACAAGTAGCGTGTTTTTGCTATTTAATAATCCCATTTTCTAAAATTTTAATAGTAGGTGCTACTTTCACATTAGCTTTTGAAAAGGCACTCGGCCAATCATCTTCAACTTGTTTCCATTCTTTATATTGAAACGCTCTCGCATAATCACCAAATCCGAATGGATCAAGTTGCTGTTTTTGAATTTTGTGGATTAAATCGTTTAAATCTTCGTTTAGTTGTTTTGTAATAAGTGAAGTTAATTTCTTTCTATCTTTGTCTATATCCATGTTGAATGTAAGTTCAGATACGGCAATTTTTAAATCCATTTTAATATTAAATTTGAAGTGATTATCGCTATAGTCTGTATGAATATCACGATTCATACTAAGAACATTTATTGTTGCGAAATCGCCACCATCTGTATCTTTTAAATCACTATTACTTTCAACTTGAGTAGAAGGGATCTTCATTGTAAGAGAAACTGGTGTATTGGCCTTCTTTTGTAATAAAAGAAGGAGGGCGCTTTCATAACGATTTAATGACATTTTATAAATTCCGCGAGAAGTTAATAGCGCGGAACCGGTAACGATAACATCTTTTATACCTTTTTTTATTTCTGAAATAGCAGGTGTTATACCTTTATTAAACGTTTGCCTATGAAATTCATGGAATGTCGTAAACACAGTTCGATTGTATAGTTTGTTCGTATTAATTAAATCTGTTAAATATTCAGGAAGAGCAGGCTTATCTTTAAAATTATTATATATAACGGAAGATATTGGACCATCTACCGCAACCATGCGCATATTTCCAGTATTTTTAGGATCACGATACCAAACATCAAGGTAAGGCATAGCTCCTTCTTGTTTTAAAAATTTCGTGCTAAATAAAATGAGCTGTAACTTTTCTGTAGATACTAAACCGCCACTTGAACTATTAAACGTTGCTTTTGCTTCTCGAGGTGTACGTACTTTCGCTTCATGAGTTTCGTACTTTTTCTCTACATCTTCATTAAAAATAGGGTTTACGTGGTACACAATTAATTTTCCTTTTGCTTTTGCGTCAAAACCGTAAATTAATGAAATCGATTGTTTTTCTAAATCGAGCCGATCTCCACAGCCTGTTAAAAAGGTTATGAGAAAGCAAAGTATAGTGAAATGAATAAAGGGTCTCATTTAAGTTTTTCTCCTTTTCCAATGCTGATAAAGTGTCATATATAAGAGAAATACGACTGGGAATAGAAAAACGATAAAATAACTTGAAGTTCCCCAAAAATCCCGTAACGCACTTATTTGATAAGAGGAAGGGATATAAAAGAATAGAACGAAAATACACCCGAATAATAAAAACCAAATAGGTAATGAGCTCCCTTTTTTGTTAAGTAATTGATTGATTCCATCTGAAGCAGTAAAAATATAAGGAATGCAAGAGTCAAAAATAATAAAGAGATAAAATGACAAAAAGATAATTTCAAACCGTTCAAGGAATGAAAAGTGAAATGGTGTAACAAGAGAAAGCGTGGGCCATAAAAACTTTGTTATACCATCCGGACTAAAATAAACAAAAGAGACGAACGTGACTTGAAGATAAACAAATAGCGTAATCAAATTCGCAAGAATAATTCCTTTTTTGGCAGATGATTTATTACTGAGATAAGGAAAAAGGACGAATGCAAACTCAAATCCGAGAAACGCAATAATAGTTGATTTTACTGTGTTGAAAACGGGTAGCCATCCCTCTTTAAGGAGAGGAAGAAGATAAATCCAATGACCATCTTTAAGTGGGATAAATAATAGCAAAGGCATCCAGAGTGTAAAGAAGACAGTAAAAACAGCATAGCGGCTAATAATAAGAACACCTTTACATGCGAGCATAAGCATTGGAATAGATAGTAACATCATGATTAAAAACATGGGGGATCTAGGTAAAATCCAAATGTGAATAACGTATAAGAGGGAAAAAATTAAGGAAACAGCTGCAAGAACAGCATATAAAATCCAAAAAATCATTACTACTCTTCCTAGCCACTTCCCAAGATAACGAGTCAGCACATCAAGTAAAGTATATCCAGGATGCTTTTCCATAATTTTTACAATACATAGACTGACTAATGTAGTAATAGCGCATCCTATAATGATAGACATCCATCCATCTGTATTCGCCCCTTGTGCAACTTCACGTGGCAGTGTAAGAACACCGAATCCTACTTGAACACCACTAATCGTTAAAATGTATTGAAATAAACTAATCTCCCTCTTTGCACGCTTTGTCACTTATCTTCCTCCGTTTCTTTTATATCGCTTTGTCGATTCTCTTGTTTTAAGTCAAGGGATAGTGGGCGTTTCTTCATTATTTTCCATGGTAAACGTACAAGAATATCTTTTAAATCCGAAGCAAATAACGGAGAAAAAGGACTACCATAAGGAACACCGAGAGATTCCATAGAAAGTATATGAATAATAATGATTGCCATCCCAACCATAATGCCAATGACACCAAATAAAGAAGCGATTATCATCATTGGGAATCGAAGAAGTCGAATTCCTGCAGACATTTCCATGTTAGGGATGATGAAAGAAGCGACTGCAGTAATAGATACGACGATAACCATAACATTACTTACTATTCCTGCTTGAACTGCAGCTTGTCCAATGACAATCCCTCCTACGACGCCAATCGTTTGTCCAACGGGACCAGGAAGCCGAACTGCAGCTTCGCGGAGCATTTCAAGTACTAATTCCATCAAAAGTGCTTCTAATATAGGAGGAAAAGGAATTTTAGCCCGAGATTCGCCAATCGTTAACAATAATTTAAGTGGAATCACTTCATAATGAAAGGAAATCATAGCAATATAAAGAGCGGGAGCAAATATGGCAATAAATAACCCAGTAAAACGAAGAAGGCGTATAAAAGATGGAATCAATGGTCTAAAACTGTAATCATCAATCGTTTGAAAAAAGGATGAAAAGGTCATAGGCCCTATTAATACGCCTGGTGAACGATCTACAACAACAGCGATTCTCCCATCCAGAATATGATGTGCTGTTGTGTCAGGGCGTTCAGTTATTGATAATTGCGGAAAGAGAGTATAGGAATTATCTTCAACAAACCCTTCTAATTCACCGGTTGTAATAATCGCATCCACTTTGATTGATTCGATGCGGCATGCCATTTCTTGTACAATGTCTTCGTTTGCAATATCTGCAAGATAAAGTAAAAAAACTTTAGAGGTTGCTCGTTCACCAACGGTAAATTCCTTCACTTTCAATTCGCGATTTGGAATATATCGACGAATAAGCGCGATACTGTCGCTTGCCACTTCATTAAATCCTTCATGTGAACTTTTTATGGAGCTCTCTGTTATAGGTTCTTCAATGCTCCTTTTTGGTGCTGCTTGCGTATCAAGTTCTAAAGCAGATAGTTGCCCGTTTATAAATAAAATACTTTTGCCGTGTAAAAGAGATTGTTCAATGTCTGCCCACTGTTGAACTTTTTTAATATTTCCGATAGAAACAGAGGATTCCCAAAAATCTTCTTCATTCCATTCTTTAAATAAGAGAGGACGAAGAATGTTTACGTTAATAACAGTTTTGTCTACAAGTCCTTCCATATATATAAGTGCAGCTTCTTGGCCGTTTTTTAATGGGAAAGTGCGTGTTATTAATTCTGGAATCCCGCTAAACAGTTTGGACAAGTGCTTTAGGTTAAGTGGAAGAGAAGAAGAAATAGGTTTTTTTAATGTATAATCAGCTTGCTCTTGTACAGAAAAAGATTTTTCACCACGTATCCATTTATTAAAAGACCCCATTTATTCACTTTCTCCTTGTTGTGTTTTAGCTCGCTATTTGCAAGCTGATAATCGGTGGGGGATGAATGAAATCTCCACTGATTATAGTTTTGCTTTATATGGGTTATTATGGATAGTTCTATGAGGACATATGCGTATTTTAAATTTTATATTGTATATTTTAAAATTAAACGCTATAATTATAGTGTTAAAGATGGAATCGTGATATGACCTGTTATGAATCTATCGTTTTATTTATGAATAAATGGATTGGTATTTTAGCAAGATGTGCTAATAAACTACTCCACCATGATGATAGCGTGCCCAAAATGTGGTGCGTATATTTTCGTGGTGGAGTTTTTTTTATTCTCAAAAAGGGGGAAAGACCATGAATAACAACATGGTTCATATTACAATTGACGGAAAAAAGTATACAACGGAGCCTGGTTCAACGATATTGGGTGTTATTAATGAGAACGGGATTGAGCATCCGCAAATTTGTTACGTGCCAGAGGTGGATCCTATTCAAACATGTGACACTTGTATTGTAGAAGTTGACGGAAAGTTAATGCGCTCTTGTTCGGCAGTAGCGACGGAAGGTATGAACATTGAACTGGCTTCTGGTCGTGCGAAAGAAGCACAAACAGAGGCGATGGATCGGCTACTAGAAAATCATTTATTATACTGTACAGTATGTGACAACAACAATGGGAACTGTAAATTGCATAATACAGCGGAATTAATGGAGATTGAACATCAAAAATATCCTTACGAACCGAAAGTAGATGTAAGTGAAGTTGATATGACGCATCCATTTTATCGCTACGACCCTAATCAATGTATCGCATGTGGTCAATGTGTAGAGGTGTGTCAAAACTTACAAGTAAATGAAACATTATCTATCGACTGGGAAGCGGAACGCCCACGAGTTATTTGGGATGAAGGAGTAAATATTAATGATTCTTCATGCGTGAGCTGTGGTCAATGTGTAACCATTTGCCCTTGTAATGCTTTAATGGAGAAAACGATGCTCGGTGAAGCTGGATTTATGACGGGATTAAAACCAGATATTCTTGAACCGATGGTAGATTTAATTAAAGAAGTTGAGCCTGGATATAGCGGTATTTTTGCGGTATCAGAAGTGGAAGCGGCCATGCGTGATACTCGTACGAAAAAAACGAAAACAGTATGTACATTTTGTGGTGTAGGTTGTTCATTTGAAGTGTGGACGAAAGGGCGTAAGATTCTTAAAGTACAGCCTTCTTCTGATGCGCCAGTTAACGCAATTTCTACTTGTGTAAAAGGGAAATTCGGTTGGGATTTCGTAAATTCTAAAGAGCGAATTACGAAACCTTTAATTCGTAAAAATGGAACGTTTGTTGAATCTACATGGGAAGAAGCGTTGAATGTAGTTGCAAGTAAATTAGGATCTATTAAAGAAGAGTATGGTAAAGATGCTATCGGTTTTATTTCTTCATCTAAAATTACGAATGAAGACAATTACGTTATTCAAAAATTAGCTCGACAAGTATTTGAAACGAATAATATTGATAACTGTTCACGTTATTGTCAATCACCAGCGACAGACGGATTATTCCGTACAATTGGTATGGGCGGAGATGCTGGAACGATTAAAGATATCGCACAATCTGGCCTTGTTATTATTGTAGGTTGTAATCCGACAGAAGGTCATCCTGTTTTAGCTACACGTATTAAGCGTGCGCATAAATTACACGGACAAAAATTAATTGTGGCTGATCTTCGTAAAACAGAAATGGCAGAGCGTTCAGACGTCTTTATTAGCCCGAAACAAGGAACAGATCAAGTATGGCTAATGGCTGTTACGAAATATATGATTGATCAAGGTTGGCACGATCAACAATTTATTGATGAGAATGTAAACTTCTTTGAAGATTTCAAAGGTAGTCTTGCAGAATATACACTTGAATATGCAGAAGAAATGACTGGTATTTCAAAAGAAACACTTATTCAAATGGCTGAAATGATTCGTGCTGCAGACGGTACATGTATCCTTTGGGGTATGGGAGTAACGCAAAATACAGGTGGATCTGATACTTCCGCTGCAATTTCAAACTTACTTCTTGCAACAGGTAATTATCGTCGTCCAGGTGCTGGTGCATATCCGCTTCGAGGTCATAATAACGTACAAGGTGCTTGTGATATGGGTACTTTACCAGGATGGCTTCCTGGATATCAACACGTTACGAACGATATGGAACGTGCGAAATTTGAAATGGCTTACGGAGTGAAAATTAATAGTGAACCAGGTCTTAATAATATTGAAATGCTTCATGCAATTGACGCAGGGAAAATGAAGGCTATGTATCTTGTCGGAGAAGATATGGCTCTTGTAGACTCTAATGCGAACCATGTACATGAAGTGTTATCGAGCCTTGAGTTCTTCGTTGTGCAAGATGTTTTCTTATCTAAAACGGCTCAATATGCAGATGTTGTATTGCCAGCAGCACCGTCTCTTGAAAAAGAAGGTACTTTCACAAATACAGAGCGCCGTGTTCAAAGACTATATCAAGTGCTTCCTACGCTTGGAGATGCGAAGCCAGACTGGTGGATCGTGCAAGAAGTTGCGAATAAATTAGGTGCAAACTGGAGTTATAGTCATCCAAGTGAAATTTTTGCTGAAATGGCAAGTTTATCACCGCTATTTTCACAAGCAAACTATGAAGTACTTGAAGGATGGAATAGTTTCCATTGGGGAAGTTTTGATGGAGCGAATACACCACTACTTTTCCAAGATGGATTTAACTTCCCGGATAAAAAAGCTCGTTTTGCGATTGCTGACTGGGTACGTCCAGCTGAATTCCCAGCGGAGTTTGATCTTCACATTAATAACGGGCGTATGCTTGAGCATTTTCATGAAGGGAATATGACAAATAAATCAACAGGTATTCAAACGAAAGTGCCTGGTGTATTTGTTGAAATTTCTCCAGCACTTGCAAAAGAACGTGGAGTGAAAACAGGTTCATTAGTTCGTCTTATCTCTCCTTTTGGAGCATTAAAATTACGTGCACTCGTTACAGATCGTGTAAAAGCGAATGAGTTATATTTACCAATGAATTCTACAGATAATGAAACGGCAATTAATTTCTTAACAGGTCCTGCTGTGGACGTACGTACGAATACACCTGCTTATAAACAGACAAAAGTACGTATGGAAGTGCTAGAAGTTGATGGCGAAAATCCGATGCCGAAAGCGAACCCGCGTAATAAAAAACGTCACCCTCAAGCCGGTATTGAGGTACATCGTAAGTGGGCACGTCCAGGGTATGTGCATTTAACGGATAAGTAGGAGGAGAAAAATATGGCTGCACCTATAAAAATGATTCAAAAACAAGAGTTAACTGAGGAAGAGATAAAACAGCAAAAATTAGATGATTTAAAAGAGCTTCTAGCTAATAATGAAGAGGCTTTAAATCAAATGTTTAATATAGTAGGGGAATTGAATGACATCGGAATGCTAGAAGCTGCAAATTCTATGCTAAAGGCGAAAGAACCAATCGCAAAAATAGTTCTCGGTCAAGTGACTCGCGAGCCTGTTACAAATTTAATTAATAATATGATGGGTGCTGCAGGTGCTTTAACAGAACTTGATCCGGAACTTACGAAAAAGCTTATAGGTAGCTTATTAGTAGGGCTAGAAGAAGGTAATGAACACCTAGAGAGTAATAAAAAAGTAGGGGTATTCGATCTTATGAAAGTATTGAAAGATCCAGACATTAACCGTGCCATCGGATTTGGGCTTCATTTCTTAAAAGGTATGGGTAAAGGGTTAAAAGACGAATAAACTTCATGAAGTGAACCTTTTCGCCCAAATGTTTATACGAAATAGTTTGGGCGGAAGGAGCATTTTGGTAAAATATATAATGAAGTAAAATGAGGCTTTTGGGAGGTATAATTGTATGTCAAAAAAAGTACATGAATTTAACGATATGATACGAAAACTTCGAAAGGAACTTTTCGGAAAAGGGCCAGAAAGAATTCATACTGTATTTGCTGAAAATATGGCAATTGCAACACTTTATGGAAACTTAACACCTACTGAAAAATTCATTTCAAGTACGATGGACGGTGCGGAAATGGTTCATATGGCTAGAACGAAAATGATTCAAGAAGTGTATGCTGCAAATTCCCGTGAACATTTGGAGGAACTTGTTGGAGCGAAACTAGTGAATTTGTTTTCAGATATGAAAGTAGAAGAAGATATTGCGGTTTCGGTATTTGTTTTTGATAAAAATATAACGTGAGAGAAGGATACTGATCGTGAAACCGATACAGGTAGAAAGAGAAATCTTTCGTTATGAACAAGGGGCGTTTAAGCATATAGAGGACAGCATTGTAACAGAGTTTCCAGTCACGATTAAAATGAACGGACAGGAGTTTGTTACAATGGTTAGTACTCCAGAATATATAGAAGACATGGTAATAGGCTTCTTAGCATCTGAAGGAATCATCCGGAAGTATGAAGATATTGATGACATATGGGTACAAGAGAAAGAAGGATTTGTACATGTCACGACGACAAAAGTAAATCCGTATTACGAACAAATGCAAAATAAACGTTACATTACTTCATGCTGTGGTATGAGTAGACAAGGGTTTGTTTTTGCAAACGATGCATTAAGTGCAAAGAAAATGAATGGTATCCATGTACAAGTTGGTGTAGGAGATTGTTTTCGATTAATGGAAGACATGCAGCAATCTGCGGAGACGTTTCGTCATACAGGCGGCGTTCATAATGCATCTTTGTGTGACGTGAATGGTATTTTGTTAAGCCGAATGGATATCGGTAGGCATAATGCGCTAGATAAAATTTACGGTTATTGTTTAAAAAACAATATTTCTATAAAAGATAAAATCATTGTTTTTAGTGGTCGTATTTCTTCGGAAATATTATTGAAGGTTGCAAAAATTGGTTGTGAAATTATACTATCAAAATCAGCTCCAACTGAGTTGGCTTTGCAGCTAGCAGAAGAATTAGGTATTACTACGATAGGATTTATTCGGAATGAATCCTTAAATGTATATACGCATCCAGAGCGTGTTTTAAATATAAAATAAGTAAAAGCGAGGCAATAAATATGAAATCTGTCACATTAGACAAACTACAACGTCCTTTAAAGGATTTACGTATTTCTGTTACTGATCGCTGTAATTTTCGCTGTCGTTATTGTATGCCAGAAGAAATATTTGGTCCTGATTATTCGTTTTTGTCTAATGATAAAATTTTATCTTTTGATGAGATTGAAAGGATAACACGTATTTTCGTTTCTTTAGGTGTAAGAAAGTTACGAATTACAGGCGGAGAACCGTTACTTCGAAGAGGTCTTCCGCAGCTTATCGAGCGCCTTAATAAAATAGATGGTGTGGAGGATATCGGCTTAACAACCAATGGATCGTTACTTAAAAAGTTTGCTCCTGATTTATATAAGGCGGGTTTATCACGTGTGACAGTTAGCTTAGATTCCTTAGAAGAAGAGCGGTTTTTCTATTTGAATGGTAATAGAAGCAAAGTGCAAAGGGTTCTGGAAGGAATACAGGCTGCAGCTGAAGTTGGTATGAAAATTAAAATAAACATGGTCGTTCAAAAGGGGAAAAATGAACAGGACATCTTGCAGATGGCGCAATATTTTAAAGAAAATAAGCATATTCTTCGATTTATTGAGTATATGGACGTTGGAAATTATAACGGCTGGGAGTTAAAAGAGGTCGTCTCTAAACAAGAAATAGTAGATACGATTCATCAAGTTATGCCATTAGAACGGATAGAAGCGAATTATGCAGGTGAGGTTGCGACTCGCTATCGTTATATTGGAAGTGATGAAGAAATAGGTATTATTTCATCGGTAACAGATTCCTTTTGTTCGTCATGTACGAGAGCCCGTATTTCTGCGGAAGGAAAATTATATACGTGTTTGTTCGCTTCTAAAGGAAATGACTTGAGAGAACTGCTTCGATCTGGATACACTGACGAGGAAATAACATATATCGTACGCGATATATGGAACAACCGAGACGATCGTTATTCAGATGAACGCTTAAGTCATACAAGTAAAAAAAGAGCACCTAAAATTGAAATGTCACATATTGGTGGCTGATATATAAGAGTGACGCTATGATGAAATATATACAAAATGGAAAATGTGCAATGTTTGTAGATTTTCTATTTTATAGTAAAAGTGATGATTGATATCTCTGTAAAAGATGTGCAGAGAAATTAAGCAGCATTCAAAAACCCTTATTTTGAGAAGGTTTTTTGAAGCTGCTTTTTTATTTGGAGAAAATGGAGGAATTAGTAATGGCATTTCATAAACCGGAACAAATTGCTGAGCTTGTAATTGAGGCCGGTGTTCAAAAAGTAAGTCAGACGTTGCCAGCGATGCTTATTCTCGGTTTTTTAGGAGGAGCGTTTATTTCGCTAGGTTTTTTACTTAACATTCGCGTTTTAGGTAATTTACCTGAGCGCTGGGGGAGTTTAGTGAATGTTTTAGGAGGAGCAGTTTTTCCTGTTGGACTCATGCTTGTCGTATTAGCAGGAGGAGAATTAATTACCGGAAATATGATGTCACTGTCTATGGCGCTATATGCAAAGAAAATTACATTGGTCAGTGTGCTAAATAACTGGATTTGGATTACTTTCATGAATTTTGTAGGAGCTATTTTCGTAGCGTATTGTTTCGGTCATCTTGGCGGATTAACAGAGGGAGATTATTTAAATAAAACGGTAGCGATAGCGGAAGGGAAATTACATGAATCATTTGGGCGAACTTTAATTTTAGCAATTGGTTGTAATTGGCTCGTTTGTCTAGCGCTTTGGCTCGCTTATGGGACGAGTGATTTTGTCGGAAAAATAATCGGAATTTGGATTCCAATTATGGCATTTGTAGTGATTGGATTTCAGCAAGTGGTAGCAAATATGTTTGTCATCTCGGCAGTTATTTTTGCAGGTCATCTGACGTGGATGGATCTTGCTAGAAATTTTGTTCCTGTCTTTATCGGAAATGTAATAGGGGGAGCTGGATTTGTTGGATTTGCTTACTTTGCTTGTTATCAAAAACAACATGCTAATATGAAAAAGAGTTCTTGAGAGGAAGGGTGCGTAATGGCTGAGCGGTATTCACGACAACAGTTGTTCAAACCAATTGGGAATAAAGGACAAGAAAAAATTCGAAATAAACATGTGTTAATTGTAGGAGCAGGCGCATTAGGAAGTGCAAGTGCTGAAAGTTTCGTACGTGCAGGAATTGGAAAGTTGACGATTATTGATCGTGACTACGTTGAATGGAGTAATTTACAAAGGCAACAATTGTATTCTGAACAAGATGCGAGAGAGAAAATGCCAAAAGCAATTGCTGCTAAAAATCGGCTAGAGCAAATTAATTCGGAAGTACAAATACATGCTGTCGTAATGGATGCAATTGCAGGGAATATGGAAGATCTATTAAAAAATGTAGATGTAATAATTGATGCAACAGATAATTTCGATATTCGATTTGTAATAAATGACTTATCACAAAAACATAATATTCCGTGGGTATATGGTTCTTGCATTGGATCGTACGGTATGAGTTATACGGTTATTCCGCAAGAGACACCGTGTTTACATTGTGTGCTGAAGAACGTTCCTGTTGCAGGTGTGACATGTGATACCGCTGGAATTATTAGCCCGACTGTTCAAATCGTCGCAGCATATCAAGTGGCGGAAGCACTCAAAATTTTAGTAGAAGATTTTTCAGCAGTTAGAAAAACATTTTTCATGTTTGATATATGGAGTAATCAAAACCATTGTATAAAACTAGGGAAAATCAAAACAGACGATTGTCCTTCGTGCGGTTTGAATCGAACTTATCCTTATTTATCACACGAAAACCAAACGAAGGTAGCGGTTTTATGCGGAAGAAATACTGTTCAAATTAGACCGGTAGAAAATAGGAAGTATGATTTTGACGATATAGAAAACGTATTAAAAAAACTGGGGGAAGTAGATCGGAATCCGTATTTACTATCTTGCCAACTAGATGATTACCGCGTCGTTATTTTTCGAGATGGTCGTGTTTTCATTCATGGTACAAATGATATTTCGAAAGCGAAACAATTATATTATCGCGTATTCGGTTAATAGAAAGGGTTGTCAATAATGGAAAGAAGAGTGCCAATTACGGTTGAAGAAGCTGTTCGTAAAGTAATGGGATTTGCTCATAACGGCTTAAAGGAGCTACTACCTATTGAATTAGCTTACGGACGTATATTAGCGGAGGATTTAGTAGCTGACCATGATGTACCTTCATTCAATCGTTCACCGTATGACGGTTTTGCTATTAGAGCAGAAGATACGAATTTAGCAAGTTATGAAACGCCAATTGTATTTGAAGTAGTGGGGGGAATTGGCGCAGGATCGCTATTCGATGAGAAAGTAGGTCCGTTTCAAGCTGTTCGAATTATGACGGGAGCGCAAATTCCGAATGGGTGTGATGCGGTTGTTATGTTAGAACTGACTCGTCAATATGAGGAGGCTGGCAACAATTATATGGAATTGAAGCGATCATTCAAAGCAGGCGACAATATTTCTTTTCAAGGTGAAGATGCTCGTAAAGGAACGGTTCTTGCAAAGAAAGGATCATACATTAATCCAGGTATATCAGCGCTTCTTGCTACGTTCGGGTATAACGAGGTGCCAGTGGCGAGAAAGCCTGTAATTGGACTATTAGCGACTGGTAGTGAATTACTGGATGTAAATGATTCATTACAGCCAGGGAAAATCCGAAATAGTAATACGTATATGATATTGTCTCAAATTCGAAGAGCGGGCGGAAGAGTAAAATATTTTGGGAAGTTTAGCGATGATTTTCATACATGTTTCACAGCTGTAAAAGAAGCGTTAAGCCAAGTGGATATGCTCATTACAACAGGCGGTGTATCAGTTGGAGATTATGATTATTTACCAGCTATTTACGAAAAGTTAGGTGCATCGGTTCTTTTCAATAAAGTTGCAATGCGACCAGGAAGTGTTACGACTGTAGCGCAATTAAATGGCAAGTTATTATTTGGTTTATCAGGAAATCCATCAGCTTGTTACGTAGGGTTTGAATTATTTGTAAGGCCTTGTATTCGGACGTATATGTTTAGTGAAAAAGCACATGTAAAAAGAGAAAAAGCGTTATTAGGAGAAGACTTTCTAAAGCCAAATCCATTTACAAGGTTTGTACGAGCGAAACTGACATATAACGAAGGCCAGTTAATTGCTTATCCGTCAGGGTTTGATAAATCTAGCTCTGTTTCTTCATTAGCAGAATCGAATGCTTTTATCGTATTGCCAGGCGGGACAAGAGGGTATAAAAAAGATATGTTTGTGGATGTGTTTTTATTGGAAGATAACGAAGGTAGTGAATGGCCTTGGACATTTTGTAAAGTGAGAGGTGGTTCCAATGGGACAAGCGCTATTTGAGATTGTTGATATACCTATTGTAGTTGAAGAAGTAACGAATAAAGTCGCAAGAAGAGAAGCAGGTGCAATTACAACTTTTATTGGCACAGTGAGAGAGTTAACAAAAGGAAAACGAACGCTACATTTAGAGTATGAAGCATATAAACCGATGGCAGTAAAACAACTTATGAGAATTGGGGAAGAAATGAATGAAAAGTGGCCGGACGCAAAAGTAGCAATTACGCACCGAGTAGGATGGCTAGAAATCATGGATATTGCGGTAGTCATTGCAGTTTCATCACCGCATCGTAAAGTAGCTTATGAAGCGAATGAATACGCGATTGAACGTATAAAGCGAATCGTCCCAATATGGAAAAAAGAATTTTGGGAAGATGGAACGATGTGGATTGGAGATCAACTTGAAAATACACCTTATCCAGAAGGAAAACCGAAGAAGGAAGAATGAGAAGATGATTACAATTTTACTGTTCGCAAATTTGCGTGAGGAAGTCGGATTAGATCAATTAGTAATTTCCGAAAAACAAGGAATGACAGTTCAGCAATTAAAAGAATGGCTCAAAGCAAACCATTGTTTACAATCGCTTGATAGAGTGATGGTGGCTGTTAATGAAGAGTTTGTAACGAATGAAGAGATGATAAAAGCTGGAGATGTAGTTGCATTCATTCCGCCTGTTAGTGGAGGGTAATAAGTTTTTTCACCGGATGAAGAGCCAAGAAGATGTTGTATATAAATTAGAATACGAGAAGGGATGAGTTTTATGATTACTCAAGAACAAATAATGAATGCGTTAAAACATGTGGAGGATCCAGAGTTACACAAAAGTATTGTAGAATTAAATATGGTTAGAAATATACAAATGAATGGAACAGAGGTTAAACTTGAAGTAGTGCTAACGATTCAAGGTTGTCCGTTAAAAGCAAAAATTCAACAAGATGTGGAAGAGTCTCTTCAGGCAATTGGTGCATCTAAAGTAGATTTGATATTTGGTTCTATGACACAAGAAGAACGAGCTGCGCTAACAGAGAAGTTAAAGAAAAATAGTAGAACAGAAACTGGTATGCCGAGTATGCTTCGCCCTGACTCAGGGGTACGCTTTATTACTGTAACGAGCGGAAAAGGTGGAGTTGGAAAATCAACGGTGACAATTAATCTTGCTACTGCTTTAGCTCGTATGGGCAAAAAAGTGGGGATATTAGATGCAGATATATATGGTTTTAGCATCCCAGCTATGATGGAAACGACTCAAAAACCAACGATGATTGATCAAACAGCAATTCCAGTCGTGAGTCACGGTGTTAAAATCATGTCGATGGGATTTTTTACGGAAGGAAATAATCCGGTTATGTGGCGTGGGCCAATGTTAAATAAATGGATTCAAAATTTCCTTGCGAATACGCACTGGGGAGAATTAGATTATTTACTTCTTGATTTACCACCTGGTACAGGAGATGTTGCCATTGATGTTGCAGCAATGATCCCGCAGGCGAAAGAAATTATCGTTACAACACCACACAATGTAGCTTCATTCGTAGCATCTAGAGTAGGCGTAATGGCAAAACATACGAAACACGAGATTTTAGGTATTGTGGAAAATATGGCTTATTACGAAGAACAAGATGGATCGAAAAATTATCTGTTCGGAAAAGGGGGCGGCGAAATGTTAGCAGAACAATTGCAAACAGAAGTAATCGCACAAGTACCTTTTGCAAAACGTGAAGAAAATAACGGTTCATCTGTATATGATGAAGATTCTCTTGTTGGAGAAGTGTTTACATCGTTAGCAGAAGATATTATTTATAAAGGATAGAGGAGGGATTTTTATGGCTTGTAATATCGATCATTCTATGGAAGATGTAATGAATAAACTTGAAAGTCAGAAGAGTTTTTTACCGGAAGTGATTTTTAAAGAGTTAAAGAGATTTTTGCAACGTAATCATTCACAGGAAATATTAAATGATATCTTTCATCTTCTAAAAAAGTATGACTTAGTTAATGAAGAAGAAAGAGAGACGAGAAATGCGCAATTATTGCTCTTTATAAGATAAATACTCTTTGGCTTTGTTTTTTTACAGGAGGGGTGAATGTAATGGATATGAAAAAGATGATTGAAACGATAGAAGCAACAAAAGTGACTGAAGAAGAATTATCGATTTCTATTTTACATCAAAAGCTTGTGAAGTTATATAGTCAAAAAAATGTTGCTGATTATACAGAGTTATTAAAATATATTTTATCATTATCCGTGCAGATGGAGCTGAATCTCGTATTGAAATATTTTGGTGTGCGCCCGGTTGTTGCTGCGGATGAGCGTATGCAATTTCAAGAGATATTTAAATGCTTAGCTCAGAAAGAGGATAATGGGGAATGGTTTCTAAATTTTGTTTCTTTATATGTAGGGCTAATTGTAGTTCTTCAATTTGATGAGAAAGTAATTGAGAGAAGTTTTTTCGATAATATGGTAGTGGGTGAAGGGAATGAAATATAAGATCCTGCTCATAATATCTTTCTATATTAATTGCTTTAACTGCGATTTTAGTTGGTTATGTAAATATGAAGGTAACTAATTAATAAAAAGTGTTCTTCAGTTGTTTCCATCGTTTTTTCATGTTACCATTAAGCGAATTTTTCATAGGGAGAGAAAGCGATGAAATGGATTTATTTTATTATTATTAATGTTATAGCTTTTAGCCTTATGGGGCTTGATAAACGAAAAGCGAAGAAGAAACAGTGGAGAACGCCAGAAAGTACGTTGTTTTTATCAGCGGCAGCTGGGGGAGCAGTTGGTGCTTGGATCGGTATGTATATGTTTCACCATAAAACACATAAAAAGAAATTTGTTTTCGGTATACCGTTACTTGTCGTTATAACAGTATGTTTACTTTTTGCTGTATGAGAAATGTCGAAAGAATCGCAGATTGATTATTGGTAAAGTGAGCACGTGGGACCTTATAATGGAGAAAAATGAGAAGAGGAGAAAAAGGAAGATGGGGAGTCAATCAGCACAGCAAAAAAAAGGGATTATATATGCGGCTGGTGCTTATACGATGTGGGGAATTCTACCAATCTATTGGAAATGGGTTGAGGAAGTTCCGGCAGATGAAATATTAGCACACCGCATCGTTTGGGCGTTCGTTTTTATGTTACTTGTATTAGGTGTTACGAAGAGGTTTCGTCAGTTTATTGGAGAGTTCGTGAATCTTTTTAAACGACCTAAATTATTAATGTCATTAACAATAGCTTCAGTCTTGATTAGCGGAAACTGGTTTGTCTATATATGGGCCGTTAATCATAATCATGTCATTGAAGCAAGTCTTGGATATTATATTAATCCGCTTATTAGTATTTTACTTGGTACAGTTGTTTTAAAGGAAAAGTTAAACTTTTGGCAATATGTTGCAGTTGGTTTAGCTGGAGTAGGGGTTATCATTTTAACAGTGCGTTTCGGATCTATTCCGTGGGTCTCTTTATCACTTGCCTTTTCATTTGGATTATATGGATTAACGAAAAAATTGTTAAATTATGATGCGACAATTGGTCTTACGATGGAAACGATGTTAGTGACGCCGTTTGCAATGATTTATCTCGTTATGACTGGAGCGCATGGATTCGGTTCATTTGGATCTATTTCCATGTTATCAACGTTACTATTAATAGGAGCAGGCATTGTTACAGCATTACCACTTTTTTATTTTGCAAAAGGAGCACAACTTATTCCGCTTTATATGGTAGGGTTTTTACAATATATTGCACCGACGATTAGTTTAATTTTAGGTGTATTCGTATTTGGTGAACATTTCACATCTACTCATATGATGGCATTTTTCTGTATATGGGTTGCATTATTTGTATTCTCAGTAGCGAAAACAAAGTTTTTAGTGCAGAAACAACCGAAATTTATAAAAAATAAATCAGCAAAAGTATCATAATGCGTAGTATTTTCTACGCATTTTTCTTTATACTGATACTATATAGAATTTCCATTATAGCTAGTAGGGAGCTGAGAACGTGGAAACAATTTTACATAATGATCCGCTTATGGCCGCTGTAATTTCATGGTTTTTAGCACAATTAACGAAAGTAGTCTTTAAATTAGTCAAAACGGGTGAATTTGATTTTGCAAAGTTTTTCGCTTCAGGTGGGATGCCAAGTTCTCATGCTTCAACTGTTACAGCACTTGCGACAGGTGTTGGCGTAGTGGAAGGTGTGGAAAGTACCTTATTTGCTATTGCTGCTATCTTTGCAATAATTGTTATGTATGATGCTTCAGGGGTAAGACTTGCAGTAAGTAAACAGGCGAAAATATTGAATGAATTTTTTCACGGTAGACAAACAGAATATAAGAAATTAAATGAACTTGTCGGGCATACACCGTATGAAGTAGTAGTCGGTGCTTTAGTAGGGATAATTGTCGGAGTAGGATATTGTTTATGAGCAGAACATTTTATATGTTCTGCTTTTCTTTGTTTTCATACATATTCAGCTACCTTTTTGAATATCGTTATACGGATTTCGAAAGGGTGGGTGAGTAACTTGTTATTATATGAAAAAGTGCATGAAGAAATAGCGAGAAGAAAAACTGCGCTTCAAACGATGCAACGGCAAGATGGTACGTGGCGGTTTTGTTTTGAAGGGGCTCCATTAACAGATTGTCATATGATTTTTTTATTAAAATTATTAGGTAGAGATAAAGAGATAGAACCGTTTGTAAAAAGATTAGCATCACTTCAAACAAATGAAGGAACGTGGAAATTGTATGAAGATGAAGTGGGTGGTAATTTATCTGCTACAATTCAATCTTATGCTGCCCTACTTGCTTCGGAAACATATACAAAAGAAGATGCGAATATGAAGCGAGCGGAAATGTTTATAAATGAGCGCGGGGGGGTAGCGCGTGCTCATTTTATGACGAAGTTTTTATTAGCAATTCACGGAGAGTATGAATATCCTTCACTCTTTCATTTACCAACGCCAATCATGTTTCTACAGAATGATTCTCCCTTCAGTATATTTGAATTGAGTAGCTCAGCACGTATCCATTTAATTCCGATGATGCTGTGTTTAAATAAAAGATTTCGAGTAGGGAAAAAGTTATTGCCAAATTTAAATCATATTGCGGGCGGAGGCGGAGAATGGTTTCGGGAGGATCGGTCTCCGTTGTTTCAAACGTTATTAGGTGATATGAAACAAATCCTATCATATCCACTTTCGTTACATCATAAAGGATATGAGGAAGTAGAACGTTTTATGAAAAAGCGTATTGATGAAAATGGAACGTTATATAGTTACGCAACTGCCTCGTTTTATATGATTTATGCTTTACTCGCGTTAGGACATTCTCTTCAATCATCAATAATTCAAAATGCTATAACCGGGTTAACATCTTATATATGGAAGGTGGAAAGAGGGAGTCATTTGCAAAACTCTCCTTCAACTGTATGGGATACGGCTTTACTCAGCTATGCGTTACAGGAGGCCCACGTGCCGAAAGATAATAAGATGATTCAACATGCAGCAGCATATTTATTAAAAAAACAGCATACAAAAAAAGCGGATTGGAGCGTACATGCTCCGGCGCTTACTCCAGGAGGTTGGGGCTTTTCGGATGTGAATACGACTATTCCGGATGTTGATGATACAACAGCTGTGCTAAGGGCATTGGCACGAAGTAGAAGAAACGAAAATGTAGATAGTGCTTGGCAGAAAGGAATCAATTGGGTTAAAGGATTACAAAATAATAATGGTGGCTGGGGAGCGTTTGAAAAAGGTGTGACGAGCAATATATTAGCAAATTTACCAATCGAAAATGCAAGCGATATGATTACAGATCCTTCTACACCAGATATTACAGGGAGGGTGTTAGAGTTTTTTGGGACATATGCGCAAAATGAATTGTCTGAAAAACAAAAACAAAGTGCGGTAAATTGGTTAATGAATGTACAAGAGGAAAATGGATCGTGGTTTGGGAAATGGGGTATTTGTTATATATATGGTACGTGGGCTGTTATGACTGGTTTACGGTCACTAGGAATTCCATCTAGCAATCCTTCATTGAAACGAGCAGCTTTATGGCTTGAACATATACAGCATGAAGATGGTGGGTGGGGGGAATCTTGCCACAGTAGTGTGGAGAAAAGGTTTATTACTTTGCCATTCAGTACACCATCCCAAACAGCATGGGCGTTAGATGCTCTCATTTCTTATAATGATACAGAAACACCAGCTATTCGAAAAGGTATTTCATATTTGCTTGCGAATTCTAATGGTAATGAAAAATATCCTACCGGAACAGGTTTACCAGGTGGGTTTTATATTCGTTATCATAGCTATGCATATATATATCCACTACTTACTTTTGCACATTATATAAAAAAATATAGAAAATAAACCGAGAGATGTCTCTCGGTTTATTTTGTTGGGTAGTAGGTCCCTGTTGAAAAGAATAAGGTTATGCTTTCCTTATTTTTCGTTTGACTGGCGTTTTTGACGTGCATCAGCGGCATTTGCACGTGCGTTTGCTTCTAAGTCATTGTGGTCAGCGAGCTCACGAGAGAACTCAACATCAATGCCATCAGTAGCTTTGTTTTGTTTGAAATTTTTTTTGTTCATTCGACACAATCTCCTTGCACTTTATGCGACGTTGCAAAGTTAGTTTGACACAAATAGACTTTTTTATACAAAGAGGAATTGGAAAGGAAAAAGCCGAAATATACAGTATAAGTAATAGAAATGGGGGATAGGGATGGAATTTTTAAATGGGAAAACAGCTGTTGTAACAGGAGCTGCACAGGGAATTGGAAAAGAGATTGCAAGAGTTTATGCAAAACTAGGGGCTAAAGTATTAATTAGCGATGTAAATGAAGAGAAGCTACAAAAAACGACACGTGAGTTATCGGATGAAGGATATGAAGTGAGCTTATATCGATGTGATGTGAGTAATCAAAATGAAGCCAAGTCGTTAATTGAATATGCGGTTCAAAAATTCGGAACGTTACATATATTGGTAAATAACGCTGGGATTACAAGAGATGCAATGTTACATAAAATGGAGAAGTCTGCTTGGGAACAAGTATTACAAGTAAACTTAACTGGTGTTTTTTATTGTATGCAACCAGCACTTCTTTACATGAGACAACAAGGGTATGGACGCATTATTAATATATCTTCAATCAGTAGAGAAGGAAACATAGGTCAAGCAAATTATGCGGCTACAAAGGCAGGAGTTGTAGGTTTAACGAAAACAGCAGCGAAAGAAGTTGGGAGTTTCGGTATTACTTGTAATGCGATTTGTCCCGGGTTTATGGATACAGATATGACAAAAACGATACCAGATAAAGTGAAAGAAAAGATGGTTGGCGCGATTCCAGTTGGTAGAATTGGAACCCCGGAAGATATTGCGAACGCAGCGGCCTTTTTAGCATCAGAATACGCGTCCTATATTACAGGAGAAGTATTAAATGTGAGCGGGGGACTGCAAGTTTAAATGAATACATAATGAAAAAGAACCTGACCGGATAGGCCAGGTTCTTTTTCATTAGTTTAAGTTGAGCCAAACGCTCTTCACTTCTGTATAGTTATTTAATGCGTAAGATCCCATTTCACGACCAAGACCGGATTGTTTAAATCCTCCAAATGGAGATGCTGCATCAAAGACGTTGTAACAGTTTACCCATACTGTACCTGCACGTACTTTACTTGCAACATAGTGTGCTGTCTTAACATTTTCTGTCCATACACCAGCTGCCAATCCGAATTGTGATTTATTCGCACGTTCAATTACTTCATCAATATCGTTAAACGGTATTGCAGAAATAACTGGACCGAAAATTTCTTCTTTTGCGATCGTCATTTCATCATTTACATCAGCGAATACGGTAGGAGAAACAAAGTAACCGTGATCGAATGGATTACTTCCTCCGCAAAGTACTTCAGCGCCTTCTTCAATCCCTTTTTCAATGTAGCCCATTACACGTTTTTGTTGTTCTTCAGAAACGAGAGGACCAATTGTAGTATCTGGATTTAGGCCAGCACCTTGATTTAGTTTTTTAGAATAGAGGACGAGATCAGCCATGACATTATCATACATTTTCTTCGGAACAAATAAGCGTGATCCAGCAGAGCATACTTGTCCTTGGTTAAACATAACACCAGAAAGTGCACCAGGAATCGCGCGAGATAAATCAGCATCTGGCAAGATGATATTTGGTGATTTACCGCCTAACTCAAGTGTAACGCGTTTTAATGATTCGGATGCTTGTCTCATAATTTGTTTACCGACTGGAGTAGAACCAGTAAATGCAATTTTATCAACGAGTGGATGATTAACGAGAGCTTGTCCAGCTGATTCACCGAACCCAGGTACGATATTAATAACACCTTTCGGGAATCCAGCTTCTTCAATTAATTCAGCTAAGTATAGAGCGGATAGTGGAGTTTGTTCTGCAGGTTTTAAAACGATTGTACATCCTGTAGCAAGTGCCGCTCCCATTTTCCACATTGCCATAAGAAGAGGGAAGTTCCAAGGGATAATTTGACCAACAACACCAACCGCTTCATGGCGTGTATAGTTAAAGTAGTCACCGGAAACAGGAATTGTTTGACCAACGATTTTCGTCGCCCAGCCAGCATAATAGCGCATATGCTCAATTGCAAGTGGTATGTCTGCTGCCATTGTTTCACGGATTGGCTTTCCGTTATCTAACGTCTCAAGCTGTGCAAGCTCTTCTTTATGTTCTTCCATTAAATCAGCTAACTTGTACATAAGACGGCTACGCTCAGCAGTGCTCATACGAGACCAAGGACCTTCGTCAAAAGCCATGCGAGCTGCGACTACAGCTTTATGAATATCTTCGCGACCAGCTTCAGAAACGATGGCAAGTGTTTCGCCAGTTGCTGGGTTAGGTGTTTTAAATGTTTTACCGGAAGCGCTTTCAATGAAGGATCCATTCACATATAACTTTTTCGTACCTTGAAGAAACTTTTCTACCTTTTCATGAAGATTTACAGCTAGTTGACTCATAGTATAACCCCCTTGAAAATATAATGTAAACGCAGTACGAGACGGCGTTTATTCCGAAATCAAGGATGTAGGAACTAGATGGAAAGCCTCTAATTAAAATCATAATTAACAATTACTGAAAATTCAAATTTCATTTGTGTTACAATTGTAAAAAATATGTAATGTAAGAGAATCTTCTATATGATTATAAAAAATCCTGCTTGTTTTTGCTTTCTAGTAGGAAAAACTAGAAGAACAATGGTACAATAATACATCGTGAGAGGAGGGAGAAAATGAAGAATTATCATGATGATCCACGCTTTCGAATCGCCCATAGGGAAGCGTTAATTGGTCTTGGACTTGCTATTATTAATTTTATAATATGGTACGGATTTGCTTATGGGCTTGGTAGTAAAAATCCAAGTGAATATACATATATATTCGGTTTTCCAGCATGGTTTTTTTATAGCTGTATCGTTGGATTTGTCGTTATGGTTATTTTACTTAGTTTAGTTGTTCGTTTTGTATTTCAAGATATTTCACTCGATGAGGAAGAAAAAAGTGAGGAATAATAGATGAATTGGTATGTAATCATTCCAATGATAATTTCATTTATCGTTGTGTTTTTAATTGGTGTATATGCTTCAAGACGCGTACAAGCGACTGCTAATAATAAATTTTTACAAGAATATTTTCTTGGTGGGCGTGAACTTGGCGGTTTATTATTAGCGATGACAATGATTGCTACGTACGGTAGTGCTAGTAGCTTTATTGGTGGTCCAGGTATTGCGTACAATATGGGACTTGGATGGGTACTACTATCTGCAATTCAAGTTGTAACAGGGTATATCGTTTTAACGGTTATCGGTAAAAAGTTTGCAATTATCGCTAGGAAGATGGAAGCCATTACTCTTATCGATTATTTAAAGGGAAGATACAATAATAAAGCAGTTGTTATACTTTCAGCGTTATGTATTATTATCTTCTTATTTTCAGCAACAGTAGCTCAATGGGTCGGCGGTGGCCGATTAATTGAATCACTAACGGGTTTATCTTATACAACAGCACTATTTTTATTTACTTTTTCTGTACTTGTGTACGTATTAATTGGTGGATTTCGTGCAGTTGCGCTATCAGATACATTACTAGGTATTATCATGTTAGTTGGAACGACAATCATTTTAATTGCTACCGTCATTGCTGGTGGTGGAATTGAAAAGATTATGCAGGAACTTATTCAAATCAATCCGAATTTAATTACACCATTCGGAGCAGATGGTAGTTTAACGAAATCATATGTTACATCGTTTTGGATTTTAATTGGAATTGGCGTTGTCGGTTTACCGCAAATTAGTGTGCGTGCCATGTCTTATAAAAATTCAAAAGCTATGCATCAAGCGCTTATAATTGGAACGATTGTTGTAGGTACAATTATGATCGGTATGCATTTAACGGGTGTATTTGCAAGAGTCGTACTTCCGGGTATAACGGTACCAGATAAAGTAATGCCGCTACTCGCGATGGAAGTGTTGCCACCTTGGTTAGCGGGAGTTTTCTTGGCTGCACCAATGGCAGCGATTATGTCTACAGTAAACTCGCTATTGTTACTTGTAAGTTCGTCAATCATTAAAGATATATACGTAAATTACATAAATAAAGATGCGGCAGACAGTACGATTAGAAAAGGAAGTTTATGGATTACTGCTATCGTAGGACTGCTCGTTTATGCAGCAGCAATTAAACCACCAGATTTTTTAATATGGTTAAATTTATTTTCTTTCGGTGGATTAGAAGCAGCATTCATTTGGCCAATCGTATTAGGGTTATATTGGAGTAAAGGAAATGCAAGAGGAGCGCTTGCCTCTATTTTAGTTGGGGTAGGCTCATATATGTGCATTCATCTTCTCTATCCAAATCCGTTCGGTATACATACAGTTGTCTTCCCGATTTGTTTTGCGTTTATCGCTTATATCATTGGAAGTATGAGTGTTGTGAAGAAAAACAGTATAGGTTAGATGAAGAACGTAGTCCTTATAGGACTGCGTTTTTTCGTATAAATTTGTTCTTTTTTATTCTGTATACCTATTGCTATTCATAAATTAATAACAATTGAGGGGGATGGAGTTGAGGTCGATGAAAAAAATATTATTTTTAGGAGACCCGGGAATTGATGACTCTTTAGCAATTATGTATGGATTGTTGCATCCTGATATTGATATTGTCGGCGTAGTAACGGGATATGGAAATGTAACGCAAGAAAAGGCAACGAGTAATGCGGCATATTTATTGCAAATGGCAGGAAGGGAAGATATACCTGTTATTAATGGTGCGAAAATTCCTTTATCCGGAGATGTTATAACGTATTATCCAGAAATTCATGGAACAGACGGTTTAGGACCAATTAAACCTCCAAAAGCTTTTTCACCAAATATAAAACCTTTTTGTGCATTTTTTGATATTCTTGAAAAGTATAAAGGAGAATTAATCATTGTTGATGCGGGAAGGTCAACGACACTAGCGACAGCATTTATTTTAGAAAAGCCGATGATGAAGTATGTGAAAGAATATTATATAATGGGTGGTGCTTTTTTAATGCCCGGCAATGTGACACCAGTCGCAGAGGCGAATTTTCATGGTGATCCGATTGCGTCACAATTAGTGATGCAAAATGCCAAGAATGTGACATTAGTGCCACTGAACGTTACATCTGAAGCTATTATTACGCCGGAGATGGTAAAATATATTACGAAACACTCTAAAACGAGTTTTAATAAGTTAATTGAACCGATATTTACGTATTATTATAAAGCTTATAAAAAGTTAAACCCGAAAATAACAGGTAGTCCAGTACATGACGTTGTTACAATGATGGTTGCGGCGAATCCGTCTATTTTGGATTATGTGTACCGTCGTGTTGATGTAGATACAGTTGGAATTGCAAAGGGAGAGAGTATTGCTGATTTCCGTCCTCAACCTGACTCGAAAGCTTTAAAAAATTGGGTGCGAATTGGATGGTCATTACATTATAAAAAATTTCTCGAAGACTTCGTGAAAATTATGACGTAGACATAATGGGAGAATACAAGTTAAAATAATGGAGATGGTTACTAAAATAATCATCTCCATTATTTTGTTTGTAAGAGATAGATAGAGAAGAGTTACACAATAGGAGAGGAATTTTACTTGAAAAAAACTATAGTATGCGCAGTAATTGTGGGTATTTTCGTTTTGCTAATATCGGGTAATTTTTTAGTGAAAAAAGTGTGGAGTTCAAATAATGATGATGCGCAGTATATCGCATCCTTTATTGAAGAACATAAAGATGAAAAAAATAGTGCGCTTCTAGTAAAGAGAAATGATAAAGTTGTTTATTCTGTTAATCCAAATGTTGTATTGCCAGTTGCTAGTACGATGAAGTTAATTGTGGCGCTTGAATATACGAAACAAGTTACCGAAGGGAAAATTGATCCGTCTAGTTTCGTTTCCATTAATGATGTAAATCGCTATTATGTGCCGAATACAGATGGTGGTGCACAAGATAGATGGCAAAGGTATTTGCAAAAGACAGACAAGATAACAGAAGGAGCAGTTTCTTTAGAAGAAGTAGCAAAAGGAATGGTTAAGTTTAGTTCGAATGCAAATGCTGAATATTTGATGGAAGTGTTAGGATTAGATAATATTAATCGGAATTTACAAAGTTTATCGCTTCCAGCACATCAGCCGCTATTTCCGATTGTTTCATCTTTATACATCCCTGGATATTTGCATAAAGAACTACATGTTCCGAAATATAAAATAGAGAAAAAGTTAAAAGAAATGTCCCAAGAGCAATATCGTGAATATGCGATGATTATTCATGAACGCTTAAAAAAGAAGGGACCATTATTACAGAAGGAAATTCCTCTTTATTTAGAGGAACGTTACGATAAAATTTGGTCAGATCGTTTACCAGCAGCTTCTGCAAACGATTATATGGTACTGCTTCAAAAGGCAAATCATAAAGGTGGCCTGACAGAAGCCGAAGAAAAAGTGTGGGCTAATATCGTTGAAACAGATATGAGTGCTAAGAAATACCGTAAAACATTTAGACATGCAGGGCAAAAAAATGGCTATACGCCATGGACAGTTACAAAAGCAGTTTATGCGATGGATAAACGCGGGAACTGTACAGAAATAGTGTTCTTAGCAAATGATTTAAATGAGGACGACAGTGCAGAAATACGGAAACATTTAGCAAACTTACATTTTCAAGTGTTGCAAAGTGATAAGTATGATGCGACCTTTATTAAATAAACTCGGTGCAGAGAGCACCGAGTTTATTTTTATGTACAAGCACTTTTTCGCCATCACTGGGTATGATGGGTAGTAGTACTTAGGGGAGAGGGGAAAAGGTGATGAAACAAAGTAAAGAAGAATTTATAAAGAGTGAAGGCGCTGATTTCCCTGGGAAAACATATGTGAATTGCGTATTACAACATGTATTTGATTTTCAACGAAAGTACTTATTGAAAGATATGTTTCAAGTGCATAAAGCGCATATTGCGATGCTAACCGAAGAAAAGTTAATGAAACAGGAAGAAGCTAAAGTTATATTACACGCACTAAAAAAGATAGAGGGAATTCCAAAAGATCAATTGCTATATACAGAGCAGCATGAAGATCTCTTTTTTTTAGTGGAACATTTAATTTCTCAAGAGGCGAAATGTGATTTTGTCAGTAATATGCATATTGGTAGAAGTAGAAATGATATGGGTGTAACGATGTATCGCATGAGTTTAAGACAATATGTACTACGATTAATGGAACATCATTTGTTATTGCAAGAAAGTGTATTGCAACTCGCTGCTGATCATAAGGAAACGATTATGCCAGCTTATACGCATACACAACCAGCGCAGCCAACAACATTTGGTCATTATACGTTAGCGATTTATGATACGATGCAAAGAGATTTAGAACGAATGAAACGAACGTACAAACTTTTAAATCAGTCTCCAATGGGAGCCGCCGCTCTATCTACAACAAGTTTCCCAATTAAACGAGAGCGAGTTGCCTATTTACTTGGATTTACAAATGTAATCGAGAACTCATATGATGCTGTTGCTGGAGCGGATTATTTATTAGAAGTTAGCTCGTTACTTATGGTAATTATGACGAATACGAGTAGATGGATTCATGACTTCTTATTATTAGCGACGAAAGAATATGATGGTATTACTGTTGCAAAGCCATATGTACAAATTAGTAGTATTATGCCCCAAAAGCGAAATCCAGTTTCAATTGAACACGCCCGTGCGATTACGAGTAGTGCTTTAGGGGAAGCATTTACAGTATTTCAAATGATTCATAATACACCATTTGGTGATATTGTTGATACGGAAGATGATTTGCAGCCGTATTTATATAAAGGAATTGAAAAGACTATTCGTGTTTTTTGTATTATGAATGCAGTCATTCGAACGATGAAAGTAGAAGAAGAAACGTTGAAAAAACGTTCCTATAAACATGCAATTACGATAACTGATTTCGCAGATGTATTAACAAAAAACTATGACATTCCATTTCGGCAAGCTCATCATGCAGCAAGTGTTATTGCGAATATGTCATTGGAGCAGCAAAGGGAGTTGCATGAATTACATTTCAAAGATGTAAATATATACTTACAAGAAAAATTTAAAATACATTTGTCAGAAAAAGAGTGGGAAGAAATTGTATCACCAGAAGCTTTTATTCAAAAAAGAAAGGTATATGGTGGACCGAGTAAAAAAGAAATGGAGCGTATGATTAAAAATCGAAAAGAGTCATTTCGAAAAGAAGAAGAGGTATTTGAAAAGGAAAAAAAGAGAATTTTACAAGCTGAAAATGATTTAAATACGTTAACTTTGAATATTATTGAATCGTAAAAGAGGAATTTAATGAATTAATCGCCAATACTTAATGAAACTATAAATAGAGAGAAGAGATTGTCGATGATTCAATTACATGTATATGAAGAGATTCTTACTTTTAAAGAAGAGGTTATACCATTTTTAGAGAAGAATGAGCAGGAAAATAATCTCGTATTAGGTGTATTACAAATGGTCCAAGAACCGATATTTATGGGGGTAGCAAAACAAGAGGAAGAAATAGCAGTTGTATTTCTTCAAACAGAAGAAAAGAAACAAATAATTGTTGCTACGTCTGAAATTACGAAAGAGGCCATAGTGGAACTTGCAAAAAAATTAACGAAAGTATATCCAGATGTTCCTGGATTAATCGGTAATAAGAAAATTGTACAGAAATTAGCGCAAGAAATTGCGGTGTTAGAAAATAAGAAAACGAATGTTGCAATGGAGCAAGGTATATATGAATTAAAACAAGTAAAGAAAAAGTGGAACGGAGATGGAATCTTTCGAGAAGTAAGTAGTGATGAGCTAACGTTAATAGAACAGTGGATATATCAATTCTGCGAAGATGTGAATCTTCCTACTACGAAAGAAGAAGCGAAACAAACCGCCCATACATTAATTACTAATCGTCGTCTATTTGCTCTAGAAGTAGACGGAGAGCTTGTTTCTGTAGCTGCAAAAACGAGACCAACTACAAACAATATAACAGTTAATTTCGTATATACACCGAAAGAAGCGCGGAACAAAGGGTATGCATCTAGCTGTGTCGCTGCACTTAGCCAACGTATGTTAGACGAAGGTTACAAAACAACGACATTATATACGGACCTGGCAAATCCAACATCAAATAAAATTTATCAAGAGATTGGTTATGAACAAATTGCGGAGTCTGTACTCATATTTTTAGAGAAGTAGAACAAAAAGGCGTGCTATTTTAGCACGCCTTTTTGTTACTCATCAATCCGAATGACTTCACCTTGCGGGAAATTCTCAGTTTCTAGTAAGCTACGAATAGCTTTCGCAACGTATTCAGGTGATAGTAGTTTTCCTTCTTCTTTTAGTGCGATGAAGCGGTCTAAATTGATGAAGTCTTCTTTATTTGTGTCGCGAATTTGTGCTTGCATACTTGTATCAACAACACCAGGTGCAAAAGCGACGATTTTTACGGGATATTCTTTTTCTACTTCTTCGGTTGCTACGCACTGTGTAAACATATTTACGCCAGCTTTCGTCGTACAATAAGCGCCCCATCCAAAATAAGGATTTTTTCCTGCGCCAGATGAGATGTTTATAACACGTTTATCTACTTTCCAGCCTTTCGTATGTTTCATGAAAGTAGAGGTAAGAATCATCGGTGCAAGTAAGTTAATTTGAACGTTCGTAATGAATTGTTCGCTTTCTGCTTTTTCAATTGGTTTCATAGGTGCAAGTGTACCTGCATTATTAATTAAATGAATAGATGATACAGTATCTTCTTGAATAGATGAAAGGATTTTGTTAAATTTCGTTTCTAAATTATGTACATCTTGAAGATCTAAGGAGTGGAAAACACAATTGCTGTTATATTGTTCTGCGAGTTTCGTAAGCTCTTTATTTTCTTTTCTAGAAATAGAGATGATACTCGTATTTTCTTCTAACAATTGCGCGGCGATTGCCTCACCTAAACCTTGTGAAGTTCCTGTTACGATAACATAGCGCATAGTGTAGTAAGCTCCTCTCGTATGTGCGGAATTTTGTTGGACAAAGTACATTGCATAGTTTGTCTACATTTTATAGTATAGAGCACTTTTTACTATAAATGAAATGAGATGATTATGTGCCTTTTATGAATCGCTTTACTACAACAGTAACTGGTGCCGTCACGTTCACTGGGAACACATTAGGACTAAGTCCGACATCACCTGCGCCAGGCAATAACTTTGGTACGATTGATGTATTCACAACGGTGAATACATCACTACAAGTACCTGGATTCCCAGCAGGAACGACGAATGATTGGCCACTAAATTCTTCAAGTGCAATTTTGAACCTGCCAGCAGGAAGTAGTGTCTTATACGCAGAACTTGTGTGGGCTGGCACATACCGGACTGATACGGAGGATGTTACTGCGTTTTTAAATGATGATATCACCTTTATAACACCAGTGGGAACATTTTCTGTTACACCAGATCCCGCTACTGCGCAGCAAGGTTCAGTAGGGAAGCAGTTTTATTATAGTCGTTCTGCTAATGTAACGAACCTTGTTAGTGCAGCTGGGGCTGGCACATATACAACAGGTGCCGTGCCAGCTGCAAGAACTTCAGCTGATTCAACAATTAGTCGTTCGGCTGGCTGGACTCTTGAAGTGGTTTATCAAAATGCGAGTTTACCACTAAGGAATTTATCAGTTTATGCAGGACAAGAAATTATTGAGGCCTCATCACCACCAGTTGATGCTATTATTTCAGGTTTTGCAACGCCGTCTACGGGAACTGTTACAGGAAGAGTACTCGTAACTGCCCAAGAAGGTGATTCTAACATCGTTGGAGATCAACTTCGCTTTGGACCGAATGCAACTGCTACAGTTGCTTTATTCGGACCGAGAAATCCTGCAAATAATTTTTTTCAATCACAAATTTGTAATGACAGTGGGAATTTAGATACGAGCGGCACGTTTGGAAATTTGAATCAGCCGTTAGGAATCGCTTTAACAGTTCGAAGACAAGGGTGGGACGTTACGAATGTAGATGCCTCTTCATCATTAGTAAACAATCAAACGTCCGCGACTGTTCGTTTCGTTACAAATGGAGATGGATACGCAGCAGCTGGTTTTGGTGTTCAAATTGATGCAACAGGTCCAATTATAAACCCTGTTAAATCAGTCGATAAAACAGTTGCAGGGGTAGGAGATATTCTCACATATACGATCACCGTTCCGAATACAGGAACAGGAAGTGCAGAAAATGTGGTATTACAAGACAGTATTCCAAATGGAACAACATTTATAGCTGGTAGTGTAACAGTAGGTGGAGTAACACAGCCGAGTGCGAATCCAGTTAGTGGAATTAATTTAGGTACAATCCCTAACAATGCTCAAAGAATTGTTACATTTCAAGTGAGGGTCACAACATTCCCAAGTCCGAATCCTATTCCAAATCGTGCAATGGTATCTTACCAATTCCGTCCTTTTGTAGGAAGTCCACTTGTTACAAGCACATCTACTTCAAATACAGTACAGACGACGGTAAATCGAGCGAATTTAAGTTTGCAAAAATCTGTAGATTTACAGACCGCAACCATTAATGATGTATTAACGTACACAGTTAATGTGACTAATAATGGAAATGTTACTGCAAATAATATTGTTTTTGTTGATAGTATCCCTGCTGGAACAACATTTGTTCCGAATAGTGTTACGGTGAATGGAGTAGCACGTCCAGGAGCGAATCCAGCAAGTAGTATTAATCTTGGAAGTGTTAATGCTTCGCAAACGACTGTAGTGCGTTTTCAAGTTCGAGTAACATCTAATCCGCTTGTCAATCCAATTCCGAACCGCGCGAGTGTAACGTTTAACTTTACTCCAGTGCCTGGTCAAACACCAATTTCAGGTCAAGCGACAAGTAATACTGTATTTACTACTATTAATATAGCTGATATAAGAACGAGAAAAACAGTGGATAAAGCTTTTGCGACGGTTTCCGATATTCTTACGTACACCATTACAATTGAGAATATCGGAAATGTACTTGCGACAAATGTTATTTTTCAAGATCCGATCCCAATCGGAACGACTTTTATCGCAAATAGTGTGACTGTGGATGGGGTTTCACAACCTGGGGCAAATCCATCGACTGGGTTTACAGTAGCGAATATATCTCCCGGCGGAAGTAGGACAGTGACTTTTCAAGTACGAGTGACATCTACGCCATCAGGAGGTACGATTGCGAATCGTGGAAATGTATCTGCTAATTTCGTCGTTATTCCGAATCAGCCACCAGTAACGATTAATAGACAAACGAATACAGTGGTGACACAAATTAATACAGGCGGTTTAAATGTAATAAAAGAAGTGAATACAATGCAAGCGGCAGTAGGGGATACTTTAACATATACGATTGCGGTCCAAAATACAGGAAACGTTCCGTTAACAAATGTATTTTTCCAAGACGCTATTTCTTCCGCTGTTTCTTTCGTTGCAAATTCTGTAACAATTAATGGATTACCGCAAAGTGGATCGAATCCAAACACAGGATTTTCTCTTCCGAATATTCCTGCGGCTCAAACAGTTGTAGTCACATTTGATGTATTAATTGTACAGGATCCAGAAAATGAAGATATTTTAAATCAGGCAAATGTAACAGCAAGTTTTCAAGTGAATCCGAGTGAACCTCCAGTAACAATCAATGTTCCGAGTAATATTGTGAATACAACAGTACAATCAGGGAACTTTGAAGTTGTGAAATCGGTGAATACGGATGTTGCAACTGTAGGGGATGTTTTAGTATATACAATTGAAATAATAAATGCAGGTAGTGTACCAGCTACAAATGTGTTTTTCAAAGATTCAATTCCACAAGGGACATTATTTATTGAAAACAGTGTATTTGTTAATGGTGTTTTACAAGAAGGGGCAGATCCAGAACTTGGATTCCCATTAAATAATTTGCCTACTGGCGCGAATGTAATTGTTACGTTTGAAGTGTTAATTGATGAAATTCCCCAAGGAAATAATGTTGTAAATAATGCGAATGTCACTGGAGATTTCCTTGTAAATCCAACAGAGCCACCGATTACTGTAACAGTACCAAGTAATACTGTTATGACAGTCGTGAATTCTTCAGGGTTAAATGTAATGAAAAGTGTAAGCGCTACTGAAGCAGGAGTAGGAGATACGTTAACGTATACAGTTCGTATACAAAATAGTGGGACAGTAGCAGCAACAAATGTATCATTCCTTGATCCGATTCCATCTGGAACAACGTTTGTAGCGAATAGTGTAACAATAAACGGGGTTTCTCAACCGGGTTTAAACCCAACAACTGGATTTCCACTTGCTAATATTCCAGTAGGAGGGATGGTAACAGTTACCTTTCAAGTGACAATCACGAGTGTACCACCAAATAGAGTTCTTCCGAATAATGCGAATGTAACTGGGGATTTCCAAGTAAGTCCTCTCCAGCCCCCAATTACAATTGTAACGATTAGTAATATTGTTGTGACGCGAGTGAATGTAGGATCACTTAATGTAATGAAGAGTGTAAATACACCACAAGCAGGAGTAGGAGATACGTTAACGTATACGATTCTTATTCAAAATACAGGAACTGTTCCTGCAACGAATATTATTTTCCAAGATCCAATTCCGTCTGGTACTGCGTTTGTAGCAAATAGTGTGACGATAAATGGAGTTGTACAGCAAGGCGCGGATCCTATGGCAGGTTTCCCGGTACCAAATATTCCGGTCGGGCAAACGGCTACGATTACGTTTCAAGTTACAGTGACGAGTGTTCCGAGCGGTGGAAATGTTAGAAACCAATCGAACGTTACTGCAAGTTTTCTTATAAATCCAGCAAACCCTCCAATAACGACTGTTACAAATAGTAATTTTGTAGTGACGCAAGTAAACACAGCACAGTTAAATATACAAAAATCTGCATCTGTACAACAAGCAGCACTAGGAGAAACTTACACGTATTCTGTTGTCATTCGAAATAACGGCACAGTAACAGCAACGAATGTCTCTTTTATTGATCCAATTTCTCCAGAAACAACATTTGTTGCAAATAGTGTAACGATAAATGGAGCACCACAACCTGGGTTTGATCCAAATGTTGTTTTCCCGCTTCCTAATATTGCAGCTGGAACATCATTGACAGTAACATTTCAAGTTACGGTAGTTGCACCGTCTACACGTGGAGCAGTATTAAATACAGCATCTGCTACAGCCACTTTCTTATTAAATCCTTTACAACCACCTGTAACAACAACGAACTCAAGCAATACAACGGTAGTTACAATACCGTTACCTCCTCCCGGTGAAGTAACAGCAACAAAAACAGTTGACGTTGCAACTGGAGCGGTAGGGGATGTATTAACGTATACCGTGCTCATTTCAAACGTAGGAATTATACCAGTTACAGATGTGTTCTTCCAAGATGTCATACCAGAAGGAACGACATTTGTAGAAGATAGTGTAACGATAGGTGGGGTGCAGCAACTTGGGTTAAATCCAGAAATAGGATTTACAGTTACGCCATTATTAATTAATGGTGGAAGTATTGAGGTAACGTTCCAAGTGACGATTACAGAAATTCCAGATAATGAAGTCATATTAAATGATGCAGACGTTACATTTACTTCACAACCAAATCCGCAGGAACCACCGATTACGGAAACGATATTAACAAATTTAGTCGTTACGACAATTAATATAGCGTTTATTTTTCCATTGAAACTAGTAGATAAAGAAGTAGCGACTGTAGGAGAAATATTAACGTATGATGTATTGATTTTTAATTTCGGAACAGTGCCAGCGACGAATGTTCAATTTATCGATACGACTTCCGCGGGTGTAGCATTTGTGCCAGGAAGTGTAAGCATAAACGGGGTACCAGCACCAGGATTAGATCCTTTCATTGGTTTTACAGTTCCAGATATACCTGTAGATGATTTTGTACTTGTCACATATCAGGAAGTGGTTACAAGCATACCAGAAGGTGGAACGATTGTTAACTTTGTAGACGTTACAGCTACATTTGCTGTAAGTGAAACAGAACCACCGATTACGGAGACGACGACAAGTAACACGACATTAACAGAAATAAATGAACCTGGTTTGAATGTATTAAAATCAGTAAGTCAGCCAATTGTTGCAGTAGGCGATACAATCACATATACAACAGTAGTTCAAAATACAGGGACAGTGACAGCAACGAATGTTCAATATAGTGATGTACTACCTTCCTCTATAGCATTCGTGCCGAACAGTGTAACGATAGACGGTGTGTTACAACCTGGATTCAATCCGAATAATGGATTCCCGCTTCCAGATATAAATCCAGGGGGAAGTGTAGAAGTCACATTCCAAGTAACCGTTGTTAGTGTTCCATCAAACGGAACAATTGCTAATACGGCAAATGTTACGGGAAGTTTTATATTAGTGCCAGGAGAACCACCAGTGATAGTAAACCAACCGAGCAATACAACACTTACAACTGTAAATAGAGGACGATTTACTGTTATTAAACAAGTAAACCGGGCTGCTACCCTTGTTGGAGATGTATTAACGTATACAGTGCAAATAACGAATACAGGAACAGTAATAGCTAATGATGTTCAGTTTATTGATACGATTTCAGCTGGAGCATCATTTGTACCGAATAGTGTAACGATAAATGGAACTCCGCAACCAAACTTAAATCCGATTACTGGCTTTGGAGTAGGAGATATACCAGTTGGTGAAACAGTTATAGTGACGTTTCAAGCGACAGTTACAAACATACCGTCATCAGGAACAATTACGAACGTTGCAAATATAACAGGAAGCTTTACTTTAGTGCCAGGAGAGCCACCGGTTGTAATAATAGAGCCGAGTAATACGACGATAACAAGGATAAATAGAGGAAGATTCAGCGTTATAAAATCTGTAAATAAAGAAGCGACACGTGTAGGAGATACGTTAACGTATAGTGTGCAAGTTACAAATACGGGAACGGTAACAGCGACGAATGTTCAGTTTATCGATATTCCATCACCTAGTTTAGAATTCGTTCCTGGAAGTGTACAAATAAATGGAATTCCGCAAGTAGGTTTAGATCCATTTGTAGGCTTTTCATTACCTGATCTTGCAGTAGGGGATAGCGTATTAATTACATTTGAAGTAAATGTAATTGCAATTCCGCCTTCAAGTAGCATTATGAATACAGCGAGAATAACGGGTGATTTTGAATTGATTCCGGGGGAACCTCCGTTTACAATTACGAATTCAAGTAATACGACAGTCACACCAGTAAATAGAGGCAGTTTAGATATGCTGAAAGAAGTAGATCATTCAATTGTTGGAGTAGGGGAAACGGTAACGTATACTGTTCGTATATTAAATACTGGTACTGCTGACGCGATGAATGTTCAATTTATCGATGTGCTATCTCCGGAAGCTGTTTTTGTACCAAATAGTGTAACTGTAAATGGAGTAGCTCGTCCGGGAGTAAATCCACAGGTTGGATTTACGATTTTAGACATTCCAGTCGGTGAGACGGCGATTGTAACATATGAAGCTACAATTATAAGTTTTCCGGATGGTGGTACAGCAGTGAACGTTGCTGGCGCGTTAGCAGAGTATATTTTAGTACCAGGAGAGCCGCCAGTTACAGTGATGGATACGAGCAATACAGTTATAGTGACGGTAAATACTGCAATCTTATTTGTTGCAAAAGGAGCAAACTTTGAAGTAGCAATGGTAGGGGATGTTATCACTTACGGAATTGCCGTTATAAATGATAGTACAGTTCCTGTGACGAATATTGTTTTAACAGATATCATTGATCCGAATACGTTCTTTATAAACGGAACGGTAACCGTAAATGATGTACCTCTTCCGTTTGCCAATCCGAATACAGGTATTCCGTTAGGTGATTTTCAGCCAAATGATGCAGCGATTATTAACTTCCAAGTTGTAATAACAGGAGGGCAAATAAATAATTTAGTTACAAATACTGCTATAGCAAATGGGCTCGCAACTGTAAATCCGGATGAGCGGCCTGTAGTAGTTGAAGGCGATAGTAATACAGTTGTTATCCCATTTATTCCTCAAAATGTCTCAACGACAGTCGTAAAAACGGCAGATCTTCAAACAGCAACAATTGGAGATGTCATTACGTTTACGACAGTCATTACAAATACGGGTGATACTGTCATGCAAAATATTCGTTTTCAAGACACGTTAGATAGTAGTGTTCGATTTATCCCTGGAAGCGTAATAGTCGATAGTGTTCCATTACCAAATGTAAGTCCAGTATCAGGGTTTCTTATAGGAAATTTAAATCCGGGTGAAGCGCGGACAGTTTCGTTTCAAGTAGCAGTTCAGAGCGCACCAAGTGGTTCAGGAAATTATATTAACCAAGCGAGTATTCGCTTTGAACATCAAGTAGGTACAGTATTGCCACCTGTTACACAAATAATAGAAAGTAACATAGTAGTCATCCCATTTGTTCCAACGATAGAACAAATTTGCGAAACGAACTTTAATTGCTTAGATAAAATTCCATTTCAATGTTCTCCGTGTAATCAGTTACACGGACATAAAAAATAAAAACAAAAAGAGCATCCTGAAAGAATAGGATGCTCTTTTTGTGTGTATCGGTCATGTAGATTCATTTTCGGGAGAGGTAAAAAACTCGTTGATTTTGTTGGAGAGTAGAAATGGAATAGCTCCTTTTATAACAGAAATATCCCAATCCCACCATGCGAGATTCTCTAGTTTGTCAATCGTTTCTTGCGGGAAACGATATCGAATAAATTTTGCAGGATTACCAGCTACAATTGCATACGGAGGTATGTCTTTTGTAACAACACTCTTTGCCCCGATAATGGCTCCGTTACCAATTGTAACACCAGATAGAATGCAGGATTGATAACCAATCCATACATCATTGCCGACTACGATATCACCTTTTGAAGAAGGGTGACCAGTAATATGTGCTCCTTCATCAAAAAGTGCATTAAATGGGTAAGTCGTTATCCAGTCTGCACGATGTTCACCGCCAAGTATGAAAACGACTTCTTCTCCTAATGAACAAAACTTACCTATTTTTAAATTTGTTTCATCGTTCCAAGAAAAAATGGTTGGCCCTACTTTACTATAAGTATAATCACCAATATCATATTTATTATATTCAGGTTTTTGATTTAAATATAACATAACGAATTTAGCATCCTCTCTAAAGCAAGTAATGGATATGGAACATTATATGCAACTTGAAATAAGGCGAACTGTGTTGTATGACTTAGTAAGATGTAAGTATGTTAGTAGGGAAAATGAATAAAGGGGAGTGGAATGAATGAGATACGAAATGGGGTTATATAATAAACCTTTTCAGTCAATTCAATCAGAAAAAAAGGTATATGAAGTACGCTTATACGATACGAAGCGTCAACTTATAAAACAAGGCGATGAAATTGTATTTACGAACCTTACGACAGCAGAAACGATGGCTGTAAAAGTAACGGAAGTAAAGCGATACAAAAGCTTTAAAGAAATGTACGAGCAAATTGATAAAAAATTTTTGGATTGTGAAAATGATAGTTTAGAGGAGATGCTAGAAAGTACATACAAAATATATACGAAAGAACAAGAAAAAAAGTGGGGAACAGTTGCCATTGGTATTGAGGTAATAAAATGATAAGAAATCGCGGCGGGGCTATCATTGTGCAGGAAGGGAAAATTGCTCTAATAAAACGTATTCGAGAAGGTGAAACATATTATGTTTTTCCAGGCGGAGGAATTGAAGAAGGAGAAACACCTGAAGAAGCAACGAAGCGAGAAATTTATGAAGAATTAGGGGTACATATAAAAGTAGAGCATCTAATTGCAAAGGTGGAGTTTAAATGTACGGAGTATTATTTTAATGCCCATATTATAGATGGAGTTTTCGGAAGTGGTAAAGCTGAAGAATTCGAACTGAAAGATAGAGGGAGTTATATTCCGTTGTGGTTGCCGATACACGAGTTGGAAAAAGTGAATATAAAACCGTATGAAGTGGTAGGAAGTATATTCAATCATTATAAAATATAAGGTCTGACAACATACAAAAAAAACCATTGACATAGTCTTCTGATTTAAGTATTGTATTCGAGTATGTTTATAATCAGGAGGTTTATATGAGCAATCAAACTACTACACATCATGTGAAAATGACAACAGCAGATCCATCTGGAATTGGTCTATTTGGATTAGCGATGGTAACACTTGTAGCATCATCTCAAAAGTTAGGCTTAACAGATGGCGTTTCACTTGTATTACCGTGGGCAATCTTTTTAGGAGGGTTTGCACAAATCTTTGCTTGCATTCACGATGCAAAGCATAACAATACGTTCGGTACAACAGCATTCGGTGCGTACGGCCTATTTTGGCTAGGTGTTGGAATGACTTGGTTAATTCAACTTGGAGTATTTGGCGAAAAATTAGCACAAGCTGCAGATTCAAAACAGCTTGGTATAGCCTTTATCGGATATTTGATTTTCACAATCTTTATGACAATTGGTGCAATGGAAACACATAAAGTATTATTTATGATTTTCGTCCTTATTGATTTCTTATTTATTGGTCTTTCATTAAGTACTTTAGGTGTTATGCCGCACGCAATGCATAATTTAGCAGCATATTCTGAACTTCTTATTTCATTATTATCTTTCTATGGTTCAGCAGCAGCAGTGTTAAATACACACTTCGGAAAAGTTGTTTTACCAGTTGGAAAACCGTTTGGTATTTTTAAAAAGTAATAAAAAAGCACAGATGATTGTATATTTTACTGAAAGAAAATAAATATGAAGTTTAAAGCTAAATCTAGCAATGAATACATGTTGTTAAACAATTATATGATAATAAAATAGGAGTGGGGGATCCACTCCTATTATCACGACATGTTTTTTGTTTTTTATTACGACAATTAGTAATAAAAATCATAAAAAATAAGCGTATCCGGCAAAGTGTTGATACGCCTTAAAACTACATTATTAAACAACCTGCATCGTCGTGTAGTATATGGGGATCAAGCTAAAGTTTTATTACATCTCCAGAACGAAATTTTTAGGCTTTCTTGTAACGAAAAAGCTTATTTATCATTTCGGGGGGTGACCTGTTTTCTTAGGTTGATGACAATGTGGCGGTACCCCATGCCCATCAAGCTAAAGTTTTATTACACCCCCAGAACAAAATTTTTAGGCTTTCTTGTAACGAAAAAGCTTATTTATCGTTTTGGGGGTGACCTGTTTTCTTAGGCTGATGGCAATCGGGCGGTACCCTAATACTTCAGAAGGAAAAGAAGAGTTTGAATCCTTTAACGTACAGGGTGTTCCATATATCATTGTAAAAGATCATGAAAATAACACTCAAAAATTAATTCTTGGATTCAGTACTCAATCATTAGAAGAGGCTATTTTATAATAATCATCCAACAACATGAAAAAGAAACGAACATTTTTGTTCGTTTCTTTTTCATGGTATTTAATGCTCAAGAAAACTTATAACTGCATAAGTATATAGAACGACTAGAGCAAAGGCACATATTCCCATAATTATAATCGCTAGTGCGCTTTTCTCTTGTCTAAACCCTATAATTCCAAGAATAAATGCACTCAACATTGTTACCTTAAGCATTGTAGAAAGGTTGGGAATTGAATATCCACTCAACCAGGTAGAGAAACTTACAATTACGGAAAAAGAGAACAAAGTTAGAACAATTGATAATATATTAATGTGCTTCCCATACTTCAGTTGCATTTCACTACCCCCTTTTCTTTTCATTAGTGAATAATAGGTAGGTGACTATATTTTTATTTTATTCTAAACTTTCTTGAAAATCCACCATAAAAGAAGGGGTTGTCCCAAAAGTCGCTGAATAGTTACTTTTAGGCAACCTCTTTTCTTTATTTTTTACTTTCCTCTAGTTTAGAGATACTTGCTTCTTTTTCAGGTAACGTATCAACAAAATCCTTTTGAGATTTTAATAGGTCAGATTGTTGTATCCAAGCCATAAGATCATCTAAAGATTTACGGGCTTCTTTTACATCGCCAGTAATATCATTCATGTTCAACTTATTAAATGTAGCTAAAAATTCTTGTTGAATCTGACCTTGCAATGCATTGGCTTGCTTTGTTAATTCTTTATTTTCATCACTTTTTGCCTTTTGAACATTATTCATAGCTTTCCCGATTTCATGCTTATCAAAAGCATCTTGCGCTTTCTTTAAATTTTCGGTTTGTTCTAACTTACTTTTAATCTTCTTATCATCCTTCAACTTCAAAGCCTCTTGATAATTCTTTATAGCTTCGCTATATTTTTTATCCTTAATGTTCTTATCAGCTTTTGATGTATAATCTTCAAAGGAATTACTACTACAAGCTGCCAGTAGCAAGATGAATGCTAGAATCGACCCATAAAACTTAACATTTTTCATAGAACCTATGCCTCCTCTTCTATATACATATACTTATAATATTACAATTTCTGTAAAAACAAAAGAGATACATATGTTATCAATTTGATAAATATTCTATTGGAGGCATTATGTATCATTTATTATCTTTTTCGGTAGACTGAATATATTCAAAGAAATCCGGTGGTTCTTTCATTGCTTCTTTTTTTAATTTTTCAAGTTCTTCAGGTTCATGCGGAGACAATCTTTCTAGTAGGGGTACCCCCCATCACCATCAAGCTAAGAAATGCAAATACCTCAAAACGAAAAAATGAGCATTTTGTTACAAGTTAGTACAAAATTTCGTTCTGAGGGCACTATAAAATTTTAGCTTGATGGGCATGGGATTCTACCACATGCCCATTAACTAAAGAATTCAGAATTACCCAATAATGAAAAAATGAACCTTTTTTACAAGTTATCATAAAATTTTGGGTTTTGTGTCCTAAAAATGTATTAGAGTATGTTTTTCGCGAAATTTTGGTGGGGCCTTATTCAGTTTTTCTTTTCACTGTAAAAATGCCTCTTTAGATTAAGAAATCCAAAGAGGCAAAACATCGCGTCTTTATTTAAAAGCGACAATTGACTACATTAACGCTCCGAATGTGTTATTGATTCTCCAAGAACTTTTTCCCAAAATGGTGAATATTTAAGCCCCATAAGGATATCACCGTATTCATGTTCAAACCTTTCTTCAATTACATCTTTATTAGCTTTCATAACTTGTTCTAATTCATATAATGCTTCACTAGCTTTATTTATAAGTGAATGTTCAAAATTAGGTTCCCATCCTTCATCATCAAGTACGATGTAACCCTCATTTTCTAGCTTCTCTAATGAAGCATTGTCCGCCATCGCTCCAACGAAGCCCCTTCCATTCCCTATTGATTTTTTAAAATTATTGTACAAGATACTTGGTACAAGACTTGGCAACCTTTTTAATTTTTCTTTCATATTATCAACTGCATTCATGAATGTGTCCCATTCACTCATTTTTGCAAAATCTAGTTCCCTAACTTGTTCAGCATTTTTCATACGTCTAAGTACTTTATTTTCTTCTTTAATTTGTGTTATTTCATCTTCAACTTCGTTATATGCTTCCTTATACGAATTTAGCTGCTCTCTTAACGTTTTTACTAGCTCGGGTGTTATAACCTCTTTTTGTTCCATTGTAGAAATAAAAGGAATAACCGTTTCATTATAAAACGTTCTTGCTCGTTTAACAAAACGAGGTATACTAATTTTCCCTAAATCTCTATCAGACATTGCTTGTGCAATTCTTCCTAAATCATCTTCACTCTCTAATGTAATTGATTGTACCCATGAACGATAAGGAGTATCTGCCAATGCGTTATAATCTAAAGGTGGAATAATTACGGGTACTAGCGCGTGTTGATTAACCCAAGCTGCTCCTAACTCACATATACAAAATTTACTTTCTAAAAAGTTTGGTGTAATTATAGGAAGTACAATACTGGCATTGTGCATTGCTTCTCGAATTTCTTCAATCCAGTTTCCTCCTATCGTTAATTGTTCGTCCGAGGTGAGAAAGAAATCATCTCTTGTTAAATTAAATTGACTTTGTAGCATGTCCATAAATTTTATTGCTAAATCTCCGTCTTTAGTTGAATGGCTAATAAATATTTTCTTCAACTCAATCCCCTCCTATATAGGTTAATACATGATTTATAACTGTTTTTTAAAACTTCTTATATATCAATATATAAAATTATATCATTTTATAACAGATAGTATATATTTTAATATACACTCAAGTAATTTATTATGTAGGTGTTAAAAAAAGTTTTATAAAAAACTTGTATGAAGTATTAACATACACAATTTTTGTTAGTGCCACATGCCCATAAACTTAAGAATATAAAATAACACGACGGTTAAACTTTATTTTAAATTCACAGAGATATCTATTAGTTTTTAGTAGAAAAGGAGTGCAATTGTAAGATTTTTTCTTGGTGATAGACCTCTTTTCTGTTCTACTGAAGAATAGAAAAGAGGTGCACTGCGGAAGATGGGTGTGAATTGCATACTATTTCACATTCAATATACATGTCTATGTATTGAAAAGATAAGCAAAAAGTGCGAAATCTGTTAGATGCTGGGACATAACAAAGACTTAGAAAAATATATCAGTACTTACGATAAAGAAATTGATGGGAGGGAAGCCTTTTGTTTGAATATTTATCCGAAAAAAGAAGCTTCACTATAAAGCTGGGGCAGATTATTGCACATGAGATTGTTAAAAATGGAATAATGTCGAAAGAATCGAGAAGTATTTATGATTTAAATATGATGAATCGACATGATCTAGCAGCTGTTGCACTTCGAAAAATGCCAGAGCGATATCTTGTTGGAACATATACTAGGGATAAAATCATTAAAGATATGGCAATGTATATTGATGAACGTATTCCATCCGCGTATGCGAAGTGGGGCGCAGAAGATAGTTATAAAGCTCCCTCCAGAATTACTGTTAGTGCAGATAGTTATGGATTGATTTATCATTTTGAAGAAAATCGTAAAAAAAATAATAATGCTGTTTCTACTAAAAAACAGACTTTAAAATCTACTGAAATTGAAGTGAAAATAGAAACTGAGGTTACTAAAAGTACAGATGAGCAAGTAAAAGATGCTAATTTTGTACAATTAACTCAGTATTTAAGGAAAAGCGGTGTATTTGTGGAGAAGCAGGTGTTTTGGGCTATTTTGTTTGCTGTAAATGGAATGACCATCTACATGCAAACAAAGTCAGAAGCGATTAGAAGGGCAAGTAAATATTGTAATGTAACGCAAAATTCGATTAAAGAACACATTGATAGAATGGGAATAGTAAGTGAGAGAGCTTTAAAAACAAAAAGTAACTTTGGTAAAACAACGGCCAAAGCTGAAGCGATTTCTATTAATCAGCTAAAAAAGAGATTAGCAAGAGAGAAATGAAAACTACAAAAAATAAAAACGAGGGCGATTACGTGCGCACTCGTTTTTATTTTTCTAAAGACATTTAATTATTCTATTTCTTCGTGTTCATCAATACAGAAACCGATACTGTATGCTTGGAAATAGTAATATGTGGTGATATCCCTTTAATTATTTTTAGATTCAATATTACATATTAATTACCTCTCTGTCTTTATTCCTGTGCGGTCTTCAACACATCAATTAACTCTACGAGCTCAAGGAATACTTCAATCCCCTCGTTCAGTTCAGGACTGTCTTTATGACCAACTAGCTCTAGAGATTGTTCCTTACGTTTCAATATATTCTTTGTTTTTTTATAGTTATAATTAGTTTTAAAAAATTACATAGGATCATTTATTTCAAAAAAATCACCTAGCTTCTTTATATGCTATTCTATGTTACCCTTGCCGTTCAACATATCATAAAAAGCATTTTTACTAATTTCAGTTCTCTCAATTACAAATGAATTCATTAAGTCCCTAGCTTCAATGAATACTCTTATATTTTCACCTGCGATTTTATTAATTTCACTCATTTAATTGGTCCTCCGGTATACATTATTAACTGTATAAATCACTTATCATTTTGAAGCTTTTTTAACTCTAATTTATGTTTCTTTATGTAATATGATAATTATAATTGTAGTTCACTATTTTTGATATAGGATGGTATACTGACATTTTTAGTGAAATAGAAAATCCTAATAAAATTTAATGAGAACAACTAAGAAAAAAAGAATAGAAGAACTCCTGCAAATAATTGAGAAAGAGAAAACTCTTAGGAGTCTATTGCTCTCTCCTCATAGGGTTGTATAAATCCTATTTAATCGCACACTCCATTTCTATTCATTTTTTTATTTTATGGAGGTATTTATGAACATCATAGAAAAACAAGGAATTATTACAACTGGGTTTAATGAATTCCTTACTCAACGCAATTTCAATATATTAGAAGAAATTATAACTACACATTTTACCTTTTATTTTACAAATAATAGTATAAAAGAACCTGATAATATGGATAGGGGAAGATTTGAAGACTTCATGGCGAGATACTGGCTAATGATTCATACTAATAGATGGGTTATCAATAATCTAATTGAAAAGGAAGATTATATATTTGTTGAATACACTGAATATCTAACTTATAAAGAAGCGATGGTAGAATTCCTTCCAGAAAATCCAAATATAAGAGGAACCGGGAGTATGAAAATTCATTTTATGGATGGTAAAATAGAAAAATTATATTTGGAAGTAAATTCATAATTAAATAAGCTCTTTATCCAATTGTTAATTTAGTTTAATAAGTGGCTGGAAATTGGATTCCTGAATATACAGTAATGAAATACTATAAAAAGAAAATAAATAAGTGGTGTGGAGAAATAAAAATGTAGTTGTACAAAAAGCTAAGCACAGTAAAAAAATGTGAACATTTAGCTAAGCTTATTGATTAATAAAAAGATATGAATATCATAGGTTGTAAGATTTGTGTAGAATAGAATATACTGTTAATTTTTAATTTCATATGCAATTTAATTGATATAATAGACATAGATAAAAAATCTAATTCCAGGTATCAATAGCCAACTAAGGATTTCAAGATAAGTTATGGCAGATGGCACATAACTTATCTGAATCGAGCTTACTTGATACTATTAAAGTTAGTCTCCACAGGGATTGTATTTATTACATAGCAGTTCAAATAAATTTACATAGAAAGTAGGTCAGGTTTTGATAAATGATAAATATTTCGAAATTGCACTAAATGCAAGCACAAGTAAAGTATTGAATGAATTAAAAAGTATAAAAGAATCTTCAGAGGAAAAGAAAAATGAAATCCGGCGTAGATGGATATGGGAATTAATTCAAAACGCTTCTGATTGTACGCCTAGAGACAGTAAGATTAACATATCTTTAGAAATTACGGATAATAGAATTTCCTTCAGTCATGATGGAATGCCTTTTTCATATAAAAATCTACAATCGTTAATAACTCAGGTTTCTACAAAACAACAATCTGAAGAAAAATTGACAGGAAAATTCGGTACGGGATTTATGTCTACTTTTTTATTATCGGAGATTGTGGAAATTGAAGGAACTTTTATTCGTGAAAATGGAACCTGGGCTGATATGACATTTACCATTGACCGTACTGATAAAGACTATCTTGATATTAGAAAGAAAACAGAAAAAATGTTAAGTGAGTTAGAACTTTTAAATAGTAGTACTAACGCAGCTGTGGAGAAAATAAATAAAACAAAATTCATTTACAATCTGAATGGAACCTCTGAATCAATGGCAGCGGTACATCAAGGTGCAGAAGATTTACACACAACATTACCTTATCTTTTAGCATTTAACGAAAACATTCATTCCATAAAATATAATGGTGAGACATATGAAAGAGAACAAAGCATTCTTTTATCCACTACGCCGAACATCAATATTTTCGCATTAAAAACTGGAAGTGTGGATAAAGGTGATCAGAAGCATTTATTCTTTTTAACACAAAATAACGTATCAATCGCTTGTCCTGTGAAATGTGATTTCGAGAATGGTTTATTTTCTTTTCTAACTATTCCTGAGAACATGCCAAAGTTATTTTGCAACTTCCCATTAATCGGAAGTGAAGAATACGCCTTTCCTATCATTGTAAATTCTGATCTTTTTGACGTTGAAATAGATCGTGATGCAATAAGAGATGGTAATGAGGATAATAAAAAAATAATCGAAGAAGCAGTTTCTTTATATAAAAAATTAATAGATTATTGCACTGAAAATGTTAATACTAGAAATGAATTCAATATATGTTTACTAAAAAATCAGCAATATTCTGGTTTGCAAAAGTATTGCTATGATGAAATAAAGGGTTACATAGGGAAGAAGCCCCTTATACCGATGTACAATTCTTCTAATTATCACCAAAGAAAGTCCTATTTGAACGATTCAGGAAAATGTCATATTTGTATACCTCAAGCAAAAAAAGAAGAAAATGACATTCCGTTTTGGAATTTATTCACTGATGCAGGACACAATAATATACCTACATTAGAAACCTTCTTGGGCTGGAGAAAGGTTTTTGGTGGCAGCTACTATTTGAAAAATTTCAATTCGAAGTTCGAAGGGAAAAATATTATAAAATTTAATAATTTTTTAAATGAAGAAAAAAAGGCATGTGAGTGGTTAGATAGATTTTATTCGTTATGGGTTGATGATGAAGGTATGGAACAGGTCATTAAATCAGCGTTTGTACCCGCGCAAGATAAAAATTTTCATCCTATTAATAATCTCTTTTATGATTCAAATATCAACGACGTATTAAAAGGAGTTTTATTTGAGTTAGATTCTTCTTATAAAAAGAAGCTGTTGAACCGTAATATTTCTACATTTAATTCTTATTATCAAGAAAAACCTTTGAAACTAAAAGATACAGCGTCCTGCGCTAAGGCAATCGAAAGTAAAGTGATTGCCATTCTTTCAGAAGAGACTGTTGATCAAGCAAAGCGAACAAATGAAGTACAAGCTACTTTTAATCAACTAACCGACTTCTTTTTACGGGAACCTGAATTATCCGAAGAATTCTTATCTAAGCTTTTATCTAAAAGAATGCTGTTATCTTCACCTGAAGAAACTTTACGAAGAATGACAATTGCCGAAAAAGTTGAGCGACATGGGCTAGATATAGAAGGGTTGGATGAACTTTTAAACAACCAACAACAAATCAAAAACATTCTAGCAGACCCTCAATTAAATACAGAACAAATAAGGGAATTATTAAAGCATGTTGTAACATCAACACCAGAAATGCGAAAGCATTTCAAATTCTTATTAGAAAGAAGTATTTTAAATGTCTATAATTATTTAAAAAAATCTCCACAATATAACCTTCCAGAAACCTTGGAAGAATGGCAAGCTAAAAAATATACAGAGACGATATTCCCTATTATAAAAGATCAAAAGGAACTCACAATTGTCATTCGTCCAACTGATGGTGACCAAATTATTTTTTATGGTGAAGAAGAATTAGAAGTTCTTGATAGTACGGAGTATGAGTTGTGGACGGATAACGGTATTGAACAAAAGATTATAACATTGGGTGATCTGCTCAAAACAACTGGCATCATAAAGATTCCTCTTAGAAAATTATAAAAGTCAGAGGTGGAACAATATTGAGAACAAAAGATGAAATTATACAAGCTATAAGAAATGTCGACAGAAATAATAAAAAATATATACACCCAGTTTTAACTCCTGAAAAAGCGGCTAAATATATTTCTGCTTTTTCAAATGGAAATGGGGGGGATATTATTATTGGTATACATGATGATGGGCAAACACTAAGAGTTAAAAATTATTTAGTCCCCTTTCAAATAGAAAATGCACTAAAACTTTTAAATATTAATGTAAACTATGTATTTGAACCTTTTCATTATGAAGGCAAGAAACTTTGTTATATCTCTATTGACAAATCAATGGATTTAGTCAAAGTTAATGATATTCCTTATAAAATTAACCAGGATGGAGAGTTGGTAGAAATGAAAACAAAAACAGTATTTCTTTCTTATTGTCATGCTGATGCAGACCTTGCAAATATTGTTGAGGAAAGTTTAAATAAACATGTTGATATTAGCGTGAGTAGGGACATAAACGCAACTCAATACAGAGACGATTTGGATGAATTCATGAAGACAATTAGAAGTCATGACTTTGTTGTTTCAATTGTAACTAGTAAGTATTTAGAATCTTTAAACTGTATGTATGAAATTACAGAATTGATGAAGGACTCTAATTTTAATGATAAGTTATTATTCATTATTGTTAACCAAGATGACGCTAAATATTACAAGGAACAAAATATATATGATAATTTTGAAGCAGGTATTTATAATTTTAATAAGCGTTTATCATACATCAAGTACTGGAACGATAGAGGAGAGGAAATGGAGAAAAGCATTAGAAGTGCAGACCTTCCTTCAGAAATGATTGCCGAATTTGCACTCGAAAAAAGAAAATTGATGTCTATAATTCCTTCAACAAATAGCTTTATGAGCTTATTGCAAAATAAAATAGGCAGGACATTTAAAGATATTAAAAAAAATGATTTCAAAGAAATTTTAGATGTAATTAAAGATTGATTATCGCAGATACATCTCACTTTAAATTTTTGTTTACTAATATAATAAATTTTAATCAAACAATCAATCTGAGTTACAATATATCTCTGAAGCCACCGACATCATACGAACTATTGTAAATTTGACGTTTATAAAAAAGATGCAATGTTTAAAATAAAGTCATGCTAAAATACTTATTTTACAAGGCTTTAGAAATATTTTAATCAATCTTTTTTATAAAAACCCACATCATATAAAAGACCCCCCGCATTTTGATCAACCTTTGTTCAAAATGCGGGGGTTTCTACATATAAAAACAACCTTTGCAGCACACTTTTAATCAATCCTTTTTATAAACTTACATTTGATACTAGGTAACTTTTGATAATCCACTGTTTTTGTGATTTAACTCATAAAGTTGCATATCCATAACTTTGAATAAAATTATGATTTATAAGGTCTAATATTACAAACAATCTCATTTAAAATAATCCATAAACTTTTCTGAAGCAACTTATTATATATGTTAAATTCGTGGCTTGAATGAAATTTGCTCTTGTAATTAAATATGACCCGTGAAATCATGCTCTTTCTCTATTCCAAAACGTTTAATAGCGTCCTCTATCATTTCCCTAACTTCTATATCCGTTTTGTAGTATGGTATTTCCAAAATATGTATACCTGCTTTGTTTAACATTTGACGTTTGATATTATCACGTTTCACCGTTATTTTAAAGCCTTTTTCACCATCGAATATCTCAATCGGTCTATAATGTTGTATCCCATTATATTCAATAACAAGTGTCGGTTTGCCCTTGCTGTATAAAACAAAGTCCGGTCTTAATCTCGTATGTTTCTTGAATCCTATGTCTCCGAACGAAACTTGTGTATCAAATAAAACATTATGTGATTCTAAAATTTCGGTTACAAGTTTTTCACCTGTCGACTCATTACATTTTGGACAAGCTGAGCCTTTATTTACAACATTTAAAGGTGCGGCATCCCATTCGTGACCATACGCCTTGCAACGATGCGTTATTTTTGTCCTAGCATTTACGTATGTTCCTATAACCTTAATCTTATCACCGTGTATTTCAAAAACTTCCCTAACATATCTTTCATGTGTACGCTTCATTTTCCCACCACACACTATGCAACCTTTTCCCCCTAAAATATCTGTCGGCATTGGATTCCATTCGTGGCCACACTTACATTTATGTTTTGTTTTTTCACGCGCCCCTTTATACATTCCGATAACTCGGATATTATCACCATGAACATTATAAACGCATTGTATATAATCATCTTGCGTTTTGTTCTTACCTACACATTTTGGACAACCTCTTCCTTTTAAGATGTTTGTTGGTGCTGCGCTCCAAATATTTTTACATACGTTACATTGGTGATCTGTGGTATTTCTGGCACCATTGTATGTACCGATAACTGTGATATTATCACCATGAACTTTTAAAATCTCTGCTGCATATTGTTTTTTTGTCTTTTTTCGTTCTTTACTTAAGTTTTTATTTCTACATCTTGGACAACCACTACCTCTTAAAAGGTTTATAGGTCTTACAGTCCATTCATGCGAACATTTTCTACAACGATGCATTATCTTTTTAGCGTTTGTTTCATAGTTTTCGATAACCTCGAATTCGTCCCCACGTTTTTCTAGTAGTTCCTCAACATATTCCTCATGCGTTTTACTTTTTCCCATTTCAAATACTCCTATATTCCTGATAGAGAAGGACTATTTTTTATCCTTCTACTTCATAAAGGTTGTTATCTATACTTCATTTTATATTTAAATCAAATATATCACTATTTCATAATTACTTACATTATACGATAGTTATAGAGAATAACATTTTCCTACATTGTGGCGAATACAAAGGGTCAACTATAATTGAGGTAGCAATGAAATACGCTTTTTGTTGATATTCTTGTAATCTTTCAACGATGTTGTATAGGCTTGTTAATCTAATTCTTTAATGGTTGCTTGCTAAGTATTTTTGTGACTTTCCTCATAAAGTTGCCGCTAAATGAAGCATACGCTATTTTAGCTCTAATTCATGTTTCTTTATGCAATACATTAATTGTATTCGTAGTTCATTATTTTTTTAAATAATAAACTAAATACAACCTTTGTTTACTATTTTATTATGTGAGTACAACGACAAATTATTGTTTTAATTCAATTTTTATCCCTCGTATGTCTCAAATAACTTTTTCAAATACTCTAGATTTCCTTCTGATATATATTGCTCAGCTTCTATCAAGCGTGTTGCTAATTCAGCCTTTGTTAAACGCATATACTGTTTGTACACATTCTTTAAATTTCTGTCCGGCTTTAATTGCTCGAACTTATGAAAAGTATATTTTTCATTTTCCCGATAGGGGAGATGCCTTTCTAACTCTTTTTGTTTTTTCTTATAGCTCTTACTCTTTTCTTTATAATATGCATAGAGTTCTTCATGATTTCTAATAGTGTTAAAATGAATCCCTTTACCTTGTTCATCAAGTTCTTTTGTCTTTTTAGATACATTGTGTAAGGTAACTTCTTTTCTCTCCGTAAGGAGGGTATCTATTGCCTTTTTACCTAGTTCAAAAGAGTTAACCCTTCGTTTCTCGTAATCGCTTTCTAAACCACTTTTATGTTTTTTTAATGATGAGTCTTGGCTCATTCTTCTTATCCCTCCTATACTCCTCGATTAATGCTATTTCTTTCAATTCAACTTTCGCATCATGTACCGTTTTTTTCATTTTCAAAACTTCCAGTTTGTAACCTTTTTCCTGATAATAATCTTTCGTTTTTTCTGCCCATTCTAAATAATCAAGTAATTCATGTTTTTGTTCTGGTTCAGGTATTTTAGTAGCGCACCCTACACATGCAAGTTTTGTTGGACAAATCTTGTTAGTAACACATGTACCCCCAACGGTTTTACTAAATGGTCCGCTGATCTCTCTTTGACGCTCAAAAAGAGCTTGTATCTCTTCTGGTTGTCTTAAAACGGCTTTCATCATATCAGTTGTAGTAGCCATGGACGTATGAAAATCGGATACAATATCGGCTACTTGGCTTTGGGTAGGTTGAGAGTAATATTTTGTAACGTCTAAATCCTTTTGATTAAGAATCATTGCTACGACGTCAATCGGAAGGTCTTCTGCTTGTACGGCGTGGGTCGCAAAACCATGACGTAATAAGTGCGGTTTCAACTTTACCAACTTCTTGTCTTGTGTTTCATAAATCAATCCAAAACAGATGAAGTTTAAAACACATGAAAAAGCAAGGTTTCCAAAATGTTTACCATGAAACTGAAATAAGTAAGAGTGGTCTGGTAGCGATGCACCATGGTTCTTCAAATAACGAAAATCCACTATTGGAATTGAGCCTTTATAATGTTGATCTCTTAGGTAAAAAGCAACTTCTGCTATTAAATCAAAAGTATCTTTGGTCGTATAAAAAACTGCTGGCTCATCTCTTCCTTTCGGAATAACTCTAAACATGTACGATGTTTTTACTTCATTTGTTTCTGAATCAGTGATACTTCCCTGGTCTAAACAATCAATACCAAGATGAACTTGCGCCACTTCACCTAGCCTTGCACCTGAAGACGTAAATAGATCTAGTGCTGTCGCGCCAAAAAGAGCTGTAACATACAAAGTCTCAACGTTCATTAAAATGCCCTCGGCATATTCCTGAACGTTAGTTATAAAAGTCCCTTGTGCTAGAATACCTTTATGGCTGGACTGAAAAGGTTTATTAAGCTCTTTTGAATCGTGTTCCCTATATCCATACATCTCAAATATTTTCAACCTTTCATTTATTTGTTCTTTACTTAAAGATCGGTACCAATTTCCGATTAATTGATGTTCCAAAATAGGTAAAAACCAAAAGCCTTCAGTTTCTTCTACGGGTTTACTGGTTTCATCATCTAATATTTCTGCTTTTAAAAACTCGACGAAGTATTCGTTGTTTTCATCCGAAAAAGTATCTCTTCGCGCCTTTGCATTATTAATGGTTATGGAAGAATAATTTTTACTATGTTGAAGTACGAAAGACGGTTTATCCCATAATCGAAAGGAAAAAAGCTCCTTTGATCTATCTCTGCGTTCCTCGTTTTCAATATAAGAAAATTCAAAAGGAAGAGGATATCCGTTATCTTTTACAAATTCTACAACCTCAAGATATTTCTGTCGTAAACGTCTAACTTTGTTTAAACGAAACCCACCTTCGGCACGAATTTTTATAAATTCTTTGGAAATTGCGTCTGTTTCAGACTTCCTTCTACTTTTCACAGCCTCCCTTACTGTTGTGTTAATTTTAAAATCTTTACTATCCAGGTTTGTTTTAGGGAGTAAAAAAGGATCGAACACTTCTTGTTGCGCCCTTGTCAACTTGGTCGAATGCCACTTCTGCACACTTTTTGCAACGCTTTTATACTTAGTAAAGAAATCAATTCTCTTATTATCTGAATGGGAGGGAAGAATCTCCCCTCGTAGATAATCGGACAGATGTATATCTACATCAAAATCATTAAAACTTGCTAATTTGGATTCTTGAAAGAGTTGCTTGAGACCGATATGTGTCTTTCCAAAATTTGCGTGAATAGACCTAGGGTTTAAGTTTTGATTGGATATTACCATCAACCCTAGTGCTAAGTGATTTGTAAAAGGATAACCACAACAGTTGTTTTTGAAGTAACGCAATTGCATAGGGTTAACCTTGTCCCAAAAGTAGCCTCGTTTATCCTGATAGGACAGGATATTGTCATTAACTTTTCCTTTTAAATCTTGATACCATAGTTTGCTTTCTAATTCATCAATCACATTCCCACACCCTTAGGCTTATTTATAGATTAACTATTCAATTCATTAATAAAACCCATCAAATCATGTTGTTTTTCAGACATTTGAGCGATCTTATTTCGGGGTTCAACCGAAGGTTGTTTACCCCTCTTACGAGGTTTTAGCTTATTTAAATACTCCTCCTGATCCTTTTTCATTTTTTCTAGCAATCTATCATGCTGCTCTATCACATAATCTTTCTCATCAACATGATGTTCATAGACTTTTATTGTGTCTGCTTTGTCGCTCCAATTCATATAAATTCGTAATCGTTCTATTGCATTGTCCTGTTCTACTTTGTCCTTGTATTTTCCGCGAATCATCCGAATGCTACGGGTCACGAACCAATGACGTGTTTTATGAATGTTGATTTTTATTTCTGCTTTTTCCATGATGTTTACCCAATTTTTTAAAAAGGCATCATAAGTGTAGGGATTTCCATACTGATTAAGAAATATTGGGATGTCATCAGCTACGTCATTCATGTTTAAACCACTTTTATCAACTTTCTTTCTAGCACCATGGATATAACGATCAAGTAGTTTTAACGTGTCATTATCTACTTTCAAAAACTTTGTTCTTTTTCCATGGCTTCCCTTATTAAAGGTAGCAAACTCACCTTTATCGTACCTAGCACGATAATCTCCAAATGTAAGTTTGATAACTTCTGTTGCTCTTGCCCCAGTTTGAAATAGTATTGTTGTAATAATCTCATCTCTAAGCTTCCATTTACTGTCCTTCCCAGCCTTATAAATCATAAAGGGGAGGTAAGGATCATCAATAATCTGAGGTTTCCACTCGCCATTTATGACCTTAAAAAAGGAGTCGGTTAATCTTCGAGCTCCTTTAGGTAAAGGTTCTTCTGTACCTGCCTCTTTAGGCATTCTAGGTTTTCCTTCTCTAACACCCTCTATTTGCGTTTCATACTCGTCTAAAATAGCGTGTGCATCAATAAGTGGATTAGGGTAAAGGTACATTTTCATGTGTATCATGATTTTGTAGAAAGATTTTAAAGCACTTAACATCCTACTGACAGTATTAGGACTTTTATTTGTTAACTTTACATTGTAATACGTTTTGCTATCGTTTGTTGTAACCTTACAATGGGCTTTATGCATCAAAAAATCCTCTATGGCTATCCGTACAATATGAGGTTCATCATCCCAATTTACAGTTCTTCCTTGATAATTACTGTCAGTATGTAACCAGGTAAAAAAAGTATAGAGTGTTTTTAGATAGGATTCTGCGCTGCTATCCGATATTCTACCTAGCGCCTCTTTGTAAAAGACTGTAAGAGGCAAAAAAGGTCTATTATGTTTATCCAGCACAATCAATTTGAACTTCTTGCTTTTTACTCCTTCAGGGCATTTAACATGGTAATAGTAACTGCTTTTCATCTTAGTTCAACCACCTTTAATCTTGTTCCAGCCAATTGAACAATGAGATTTTTCCTGTCCGTTGTCCGTCTAAAATCCTTTCCTCATAGTCTCGTTGTGTTAAATCCACTAAACTCTTATTCTTTTCAATTGTAATTGGATCTGGTTTCCATTTCTTTGATTGAGCTGCTTTGAAAAACTTGAAGTAATCATCAATGGGTCTGCTTTGCTGACGCATAATAAGACAAATCTCAAGTGCACGTTCCAATGGTAAGGAGGTAAGATCTTTATGTAATTCTTCCGAAGGGGATTCTAGATTGGCTATTTGAAATGCCCATTTGATTAACTCAGACTTGTTGTAATTGATAGACATAGGCGTTGGTGTACTTTTACTCGGGTTAACTTTTTTTGGAGAGCCCTTTAGGGCTGCAACATCGCTTGCTGGTATTCTCCAACCTTCTTTACGGCTGTTTTGGATTGCACCTGGAAACATTCCATCTTTTATCTTTCTTTTTATAGTTTCCTCATTCTTGTAGCCCAAAAGTGATGTTACCTCTTTAACCGTAAAATACTTCTCCATATGAATCCTCCTTAAAAATGAGTGAACTCATTATCTTGTTAAACAGATTATATGTTTCATTTTATTTTACCTAATAAAGGAAGGTCAATAATTATTATCTGTATTTTCTAATTAATTCAAAGTGATAATAAAAGTGATGAAAAAAATTCAAATGTAGCGATAAAAGTTTCGATAAGTCTATAAAATGTAGTGATAAAATGAAGGGAAAACCATAAAAAATAGGCGTATCAAGGAAAGTGTTGATACGCCTTAAAACTACACTGTTAAACAACATGCGTCGTCGTGCAGTAATAATGATATTTATTTAATTAGCTTAGATTCAGTATTACATATTAGTCATCTGTGCTTTTTTGTATGGAATAAATAAAAATGAAAAATACAATTGAAATTGATTCTCATTATTAATATAATGAGAATGAGAATCATTTATTGTAAGAGGGGGATGCCGAAGTGGCGAAAATTTTAATAGCTTATGCAAGTATGTCAGGAAATACAGAGAGTATTGCTGATTTAATTAAAGTTAGTTTAGATGCCTTTGATCATGAAGTAGTATTGCAAGAAATGGAAGGCATGGATGCTGAAGAATTATTAGCCTATGATGGAATCATTTTAGGATCTTATACGTGGGGCGATGGTGAACTACCATTCGAAGCGGAAGATTTCCATGAGGACCTAGAAAATATAGATTTATCAGGAAAAAAAGTAGCAGTATTCGGATCAGGTGATACGGCGTATGAATTATTTTGTGAAGCGGTAACGATATTTGAAGAAAGGCTTGTAGAACGCGGTGCAGAGCTTGTACAAGAAGGATTGAAAATCGAACTAGCTCCAGAAGATGAAGAGGATGTTGAAAAATGCAGTAATTTTGCAATTGCATTTGCTGAGAAGTTCTAAGAATGGGAGTGTCAACGTGGAGACAATGTTAAGTGCGACCGCTATTACAAAGTTAAGAGATGGAAAGCTTATGTTAGCTACTACATATAATGGATTATTTATTGAACAAGATGGAGAATGGAAACAAATTTTAAATGGTTTTCAAAAACGAATCAGGGATTTACATAGCGAAGATAATGTAGTGTATGGTGTAGGTGACGAAGGGATTTTTATTCGTAGTATGAATGGTGGAGAGAACTGGACGGTTCAGCGTTTTCCAACAAAAGCAACGAGTTGGAATGTATGTAGTAATGTACAAGGAACTGTCATTGCTCATGGAGATAAAACGTTGTATCATTCTAATGATTTTGGTTCGACATGGGAAACCATTCATCCATTTCTTGAGTATGGTGGCGGGGCACCATCTATTCGATCGTTATTTTTATATAAACATTACTTATTTATCGGTACGAAAATACATGCTAAATATGGTGGTGTTTGGCTCTTTAATTTGGAGACACGTAAATTAAAGAGGATTAAAATCGTGATGAATCAGATGATTTCAGCGTTGACTTTACACAATTCTTATTTAGTAGCAGCCAGTGGATCGTGCAAGGGGATTAGTGGGAATATTTCTTTTTGTAAAATAGATGAAAGTATTGAGAGTGAAAAAACATATTGGCACACATGTGAAAGCGAGCAGAAAGCAAGTAGTTATTTAGACTTAAGTGTAGATCAACATGTGCTATATACAACGTCAACGCAAAATAAGGCGGGGATTAGTACTGTTTGTCGTGTACTTCTAGAAGAAGGAATTGTTACAGTATGTGACTCAGTTAAAGGGCATGGCTGGCGTATCGTTAACCAAAAAGAAGGCTATGTTGTAGCTGGATCAGGTGAATTAAAAGCGATGCAGTGGAAGAAAAAAGTTGTTTAGCAAAAAAAACTTTGCTTTTATTATATTGATATGATATATTATATTTAAACCATTTTACTTTTAATAATATAGAGATTTAAATGAGCTGTAACTTCCGAGGAGGATAGCAATGTTAAATCTCCTTAGGGGTTGCAGTTTTTTTATGTCTGAAGTATTATTGTAAAGTGGTTGAAAATGAATATGTACATATAGGTACATTGTAGGAGGATTTTTTACATGCAAAACGGTAAAGTAAAATGGTTTAACTCAGAAAAAGGTTTCGGTTTCATCGAAGTTGAAGGCGGAGAAGACGTATTCGTTCATTTCTCAGCTATCCAAGGCGACGGCTTCAAAACTTTAGAAGAAGGTCAAGAAGTTACTTTCGAAGTAGAACAAGGTAACCGTGGACCTCAAGCTACAAACGTTAACAAGAAGTAATTACGGAAAAAAGAAGGGCTTGCCCTTCTTTTTTTTTGCATTTTTATTGAATAACCTTCTATGTACATATCATAATGAGATTGAATTTTCGTTTTTAGACGAAGTATTACATGCATAAAGTGCATGAATAAATAAATACTGAAAATAAAGTATGTGTGTGAAAAGGAATGTAGAAAGAGGTAAATAAATTGGAAAACGTTACACATTTTATTGTGTTTGATATAGAGAGAAATTTCAGGCCGTATAAATCAGACGATCCGTCAGAGATAGTTGATATCGGGGCTGTAAAAATAGAAGCAAGTACAATGAAAGTAATCGGAGAATTTTCGGAGTTAGTAAAACCAGGTGCACGTCTTACTCGTCATACGACAAAATTAACGGGAATTACAAAGAAAGATTTAATTGGTGTGGAGAAATTCCCGCAAATTATAGAGAAATTTATTCAGTTTATCGGAGAAGACTCTCTATTTGTTTCGTGGGGAAGAGAAGATTATCGTTTTCTATCGCATGATTGTACGTTACACGGTGTAGAATGCCCATGTATGGAAAAAGAGAGAAAATTTGATTTACAGAAATTTGTTTTCCAAGCGTATGAAGAACTGTTTGAGAATACACCAAGTTTACAATTTGCAGTAGAACAGCTCGGCTTAACATGGGAAGGGAAGCAACACCGAGCTTTAGCAGATGCTGAAAATACAGCCAAGATACTTCTTAAAGTATATAGCGAGAGAGATATTCATAAACGGTACAAAAGACACGGTGAGCTTGAACTTGTAGAGAACGGAAAACTAACAGAAAAAGCGAAAAAAAAGATGCGAAAATGGGTATTTAAAGAAATGAGAAAAAATACAGAGCGTCCTTTCGTTTGGAGTACATTTGAAAGTAGTGACACTTGGGAAAATATAACGGAAAGATACTATATAAGTGAATCTACAATAGAACTATTGAAAAAGCATTTTCGTACGGCGGTGAGAAAGGCGGAAAGGCAGATTAGGTATTTGGCTGAGATGGAGGAGAATGTAGAGGTTAAATGACATTCTCCTCTACTTCTATCTACATAAATTTTACGTCATCATATTAAATAGGAATTAATTTGTTGGGATTGGGCCATTATAATTGCTTTGAAAATTAAGATGTGGTAAGAATTTTAAAATATATTAATAAGAGCCCATAGTAATGAAAGAGGGTAGAGTTAAATGGAAGCAATCTTTAACATTTTAACCGTCTTAGTTTTTTTGATAATATTTACTACACTATTAGCACTAATTACATTTCCTTTTATAGTAAAAAAAGAATTGGAAAACGCTTAATATATCTTTAAATCGTGGTGTATGAAAGATTAAAATCTAAGAGTAAGGTAAGAGTTTTATACAAGGGAGGTGTGATAGTGATAGACTTAGATATCAAAGATGTCACCGTACAGATGGAATTAAACGGAGTCTTTTGGAATGAGGATGGGATCGCTGAAATGACAGTGACTACAAAAGAAGAGCATTCTCTTCTTCTTCGTCTAGTAGTTGACTTAGAGAGTAAAACTATTAGGGCGACGAGTGCCGAAATAGTGAATGGATTCTGCCCTCTGTGCAAACAGAAAAGGGACGAATGTAGTGAACTGAATGACTTACAAAACAAAATGGATATTTTAGAAGAAGCTTACGATTGGGTGAGAGAGCATCCAGAATATCGTTTTCTATTATCTTTTTACGAGTATAATAAATTTGAGGTAGTGAAGTGAAATTTTCATTTTACCAATATACATAGTGACTACTCTAATGGAAATACAATTGTACAACAAGAAACGAATCTACTGGATCCTGTGACAAATGTCATCTTGGATTAAAAATAAACATATTTTTTTATATAACTGTCAACTATATTCCAAATAAAAGAGCGCTTATTAACAGCGCTCAGTAAAAATAATTACATGGAAGGATTTATTCAACTCCGTTCGGATCATAAGAATACTGCTGCTTATTCTCAATCCGCTCAATCACATCTTGCAATTCATCTGGCTTCAGAAATTCAATTGGAGAGAAGCCTTTCTCAAACGTAAGTGTATCAGCTTCAATCATTAATACGTATCGGTCATTTACCTTTGCGATATGTATTTGATCCCCGAAATCAGCAAGCAGGGCCTTTACAGAGATATGGTCTGCTTTTAGCTTTAATTCCACTTCAGGAGCGTGCTCGACGATTTGAGCGGTAGCTTCCATTACTTCTTCAGTTGAAAATTGTTCCATAATTTCGCGTTTCGGACTGGCAGCCCATACTTCCATTGCTTGGTCGAATTGTTCGCGTTCTTCCGTACCTTCTTCAAATACATCTTCAATTTGGTCGTATACCATGTCCATTACTTGTGTTTTCATAATTTCAGGCATAGAGCGTTCGTACTCGACGAATTTTAAGAAGTCTTCAAAGTAGCGGGCGTGTGATGCTTGATGGATTTTTAGCTCGCCGACTTCGACCATACCTTCTTCAGGCATGTACGGATATTGGATAGATTTCATGTTTTTTGTTGTGATAGCCATTTCAACGTTACGAATCAGTGTGGATTCATCGGAAATAGAAGCGACTTTCGGCTCGAAGTCACATTTCATAACGAAGACGAATGGATCATCAAAGTATTTGCGTAGTTTTGCTTGTGCAATTAAAAATACACCACCGCGTACAGCACTTGTGTCAAGATATGTATAAACGAGAGGTTCGCTCATATCTTTGAAGTTTTCTTTTGTTTCCGCAAAGCGAATGCGATTAAATAGGTTGTAATGAGGGTTTGAATCAAGTTCGTGCCCTTCTTCTACAATGAAGCGACCGATTTTTGTCGGAGCTTGTTCTGTTTTCGCATGACGTTCTACTTTTCGCTTTGAAATTTTTAATAATTCTCCATTCAAAAATTCTTTTAAGGAGCTATCTTCATACTCTTCAGCGTCTAATGTTTGAAAATGTTTGTAGCGCTTATCAACAGCTTCACCTTTTCCTTCTACTTGTACAACATAAAAGGAAAGATAATTTATTTCAAAATCCATATTTATCACCTTGTTTCATTTCATTAACTCTTATCAGTATAGAGATGGAAAAAACTTTCGTCAATTTATATAAGGAAGGGGAAGCCCCCTTCCTTCATATATTTTTTATTTTCGAAATTAAAATCCGTCTTCTAATGCTGAAAATGGAATGTTTAGTCTGTTTTCTATTGTGCGTAAACGTTGGTTTAAGCGGTTTAATCTACGTGTATGACGCTCAACCGTGTTTTCTAATTGACGTACTCTTTGCTCAAGCTCATTTACTCGTCTTTCTAATTGACGGTTTCCAGTACCAGGAAAAGAGATTGGAAGTTGGAATTGTCGATTTTGATCATATGGATTAACTTGTTCTACTGGATCCATATATTGTTGATATTGTGCTTGTAAATCATATTGAGGCTGATAAGCATTTTGGTTATATGGATCGTATGGATTGTAGGGGTACATAAAAACATCCTCCATTTCTTTAAATTAGGTTAATTCACCATAATGTATGTGCAAAAGCGGAGCGGCGGCACGGCAAATACCTATTTATGTTCAAGGGATGTTTCTTTATAAATAAGAATATGGAGTTTTTACATTTGTATTTCTTTTGTTTTATGGTATATACTGGATAAAAGAATGGGGTTACACAAAGGTTACAATTTTATCAAACTCAAACTTTTATGTAAATATGTATAGACATTTACAAAAGAAAAGAGTAATTTATATAGAGTAAAAAATAACTTGTAACATTTTATAAATATATTGTAAAATGATTGTAACAAAACATACATAAAAATGAAATAATACATAAAAGTAATACTGGGGAAAAGGGGAGAGTATATTGTTCCGTAAAGTAAAGGGTATATTAGTTGGGGTGTTATGTGTAGCTGTAGTGAGTGGTTGTGGTACAAAAGTAAGTGATGTTGCATTAGTAAGTGATATTGGTGGCCACACGGTAGAAGCTAAAGCAGAAGTACAAGATTCTATTAGTTTAGTGGATGGTCGTACAGGTACTGAAGTGAAAAAACTAGATTTATCGAGTTTAGGTTATTTTGAAGACGAAGCAAAATTTAAAAAATCGGTAACGAAGGTTGCTAGCGAGGTTGGGAAAAGTGTTGACAAAAAGATGGTTCCTTCACGTGTAGCACCTGATGGAAGTTGGCAAGAAGGAAAACCTTCTTATGAATTAATGGAAAAAGAATTAGTAGATAAATTATTAAACGTTGGTATGTGGGATTCTTCATATCAGTTACCTATTGCTGAGAAAAAGCCTACCGCAACATTAAGTGATGCGCAAGGAAGTGGTACGGTAATTGGTAGATATGAAACGAATTTAGGTGGCTCAACAGGTGGACGTATTGAGAATATTCGTTTGTCAGCAGCGAGCATAAATGGAGTTGTATTAGCAAAAGGAGACCGTTTCTCTTTCAATGCATTAATTGGTGATACAACTCCAGATAAAGGATATCAACTAGGAAAAGAAATTGTAGATGGTAAATTAGTAGATGGATATGGCGGTGGTGTTTGTCAAACATCATCAACATTATACAATGCAGCAGATCAAGCTGGTTTGAAAATGGTAGAGAGAACGACACATTCTAAAACGGTAGGTTATGTTCCACAAGGAAGAGATGCTACAATTGCATATCCATACTTAGACTTAGTGTTTGAAAACACGAATGATGCACCTGTGAAACTTTATATGGGCATTCAGGGCGGAAAGTTAGTTGCTGAAGTACATAAAATGAGATAAGAATAATAGTAGACTGTTTCGTAAAGTCACCTTTTCTGAAAGTTAGAAGAGGGGGCTTTTTTATTATGCAAATAAAAAAGATTATAAATTCTGACTTTTCTTATTTACATAGGGTGATTTTAGTTGTATCCTTCATAGTAACGGTTATATGTATTGGAAATATATAAGGATAAGGAGATGGAGTTATTCATGGTACAAATTCATCCGAAAACTCGTATTGGTCATGTTGAATTTAAAGTGGTAGATTTAGAGCGCCAAATTGCTTTTTATGAGAATGTAGTAGGCTTAGACGTAATTAAACAAGAGGGGAATAAAGCATATTTATCAGGAAAAGGTGGAAAGAACACGTTACTTGTTCTTGAAAAGTTAGAGGACGGGGTGCTGCAAGAGCCGCGTACGACTGGTATATATCATGTAGCCTTTTTAGTTCCGACTCGTGAGGCCTTTGCTTCGGCATTATTTGGGGTGGTTCGTAATAAGAATGTAATTGATAGCCCAGCTGAACAAGAAGGGCGTTATACATATTCAAATGAAATTTTACCAATTTCAAGGTTTAATAGTGCAAGTGATCATACGTATAGCGAAGCGTTTTATTTACAAGATTTAGAGGGAAATGGTATAGAAATTTATGCAGACCGTCCGCGTGATCAATGGGGAGAAGGACCAGGAGGAAGTACGCCACTTGATTTAAAAGAGCTAGCAACACTCGTTGATTATGAGTTTGATGGCTTACCAGCTGAAACGGTCGTTGGACACGTACATTTACGCATAGCGGATGTAGAGAAGTCTCATGAGTTTTATGTAGAAACAGTAGGATTTGAAGTGCAACAGCGTGAAGATGATTGCTTATTTATTTCTGCAGGAGGATATCATCATCATATAGGTGCAAATACGTGGAATGGTATACATAATCCGCACCCACCAGCACATGCAACTGGACTTAAAGTATATACAATTGTATTACCGCATAAAGAAGCGTTAGATGAAGTGAAAGAAAGGTTAATGGAAAAACAACATAAAGTAAACGAAAGTACAAATGGATTTACAGTAGTAGATCCTAGTGGTATTACTGTAAAGTTTGAAATAGAAACAGCATAAAAGAAGCCGGGAAGTGTATAATCACTTTCCGGCTTCTTTTTGATACGTAATCCAAGTAGCACAAGGATTAAAAAGAAAGGATTTTAATATTTCCATTGCGTATATACTTGTTGAATCAAATTCACCTTGAATGAAAGAGTAGCCGTGTTTATTTGCATACATAGCTTGTTTGAAAACGAGCAGTTTCAGTAAGGGTAAATCTTCTATAGTGTGAGTCCCACACCATCCTAGTTCTACCGTATTATCCTTTTCTGATGTATGGAGGAAAGAGTATGCCATAATTTGATGTTCTTCATCTATAATGAGAAAGCTCCCATCTAGTAGTACATCATCAGCCAAAAGCATCTCTTGCCAAGTTTCGAGAGAGAATGAGGCAACCGGATTTGCTAAGTGAGTATACTCGTAATTCGTTTTTACTAAGTGAGCTAGTTTTTCAAAGAAGCTATTATTGGATACGATATTTGATAACGTTTGTACATGATAATTTGAAGGAAGCATTGTATCGATAGGTATGATTTTTTGTACGTCTAATATCGGCAAAAATGTTCTTCGAATTTCCATAAAATTATCTTCTTCATAATAGGCTTTTAAATGAGCTGATGTTTCCCATACAGAGGTTTGCAATGGTAGTTTGAAGTTTTCTCGTTTTTGAATTTCGTTTAATAAAAATTGTTCAATGTGTAGCCCTGAATAGAAAGGATTCGTATATATTCGAAAGTATGTGCAGTATGGATGGAAGTTATTGCTCCAGGCGAAAAAGATGCCTACTACATCTTTTTTATAGTAGGCAATATATGCACATTTTGTTTTATTACCTCTTAATAAGTTAAATAGATAAGAATCTTCATTGTATAAATCAATAAGTTGTTTTACTTGTAGCTCATTACTTCTACTATATTTCTCTAGAACAAGATTGTTTTCATTGGATGGCTTCTTCATAGCTCAATCCAAAACCGTCTTACTACATTTCCATCTCCCTCAGTGAAATCATCATCACGAAGCCCGCCGTTATGTAAAATTGTTTTTTCTGAAGCTGTATTCACTTCATCGCAAACGACAAGTGCTTTCGTAATGTTTAATTCCTTCGCTTTTTCCAGTGATAACTCTAATAACTTCGTAGCATAACCTTTTCTTCTTTCGGAAGGGCGAATGCCATAACCGATATGACCGCCAGCGTTAAATAAATGTTCGGTTAAACTATGGCGTATATTAACAGCACCTACAATTTTATTTTCATCTGTAACGAGCCAATACGTAGAGTCTGGTACCCAAGATTTAGGAAGGTTTACTCCGTTATGTGCATCGAGTAATTCTTGAATCATAGTGGGGAAGTTAGAAGGGTCTTTTGAAATAACCCAGGGAATCATCGTTTCACCACTATTTTTCCATTCGTTATAAAAATCTAAGTATTCGTCTTGTAAATCGGTAGTAGGTGTAAGTAAAGAGACGTTCATTGTTGGTAAGCTCCTTTATTTATGTAGTATGTATAAAAAATTACGACACTAAATGAAAGCGTTTTCTAAACTTTCTCAACCTCATTTCATGTAATCGACCTTTGTTTTTTAAGAAAATTAGTGGAAGTTTAAAATTAGAAGCTATTCATTTTATGTTAATATTAAAAATATTAACATAAAACAGTCGGAATATTAAGATTATTTTGATGGAATTCCTTCATATTGATAAAAGGATGTGTGTGATAATTTTTGTTTTATCTATCTATAATGAATGAAAGGGGGAAGGGCTCGTGAGTGTAAATTTTGATTTGATTATACGAATCGGTGTTGCCGGTTTGTTAGGAGCAATAATCGGTATTGAAAGGGAAATTCGATCAAAAGAAGCTGGATTAAAGACTCATTTCCTCGTAGCGGTAGGGAGTGCTTTAATAATGGTCGTTTCAAAATATGCCTTTTCAGATATTATGAATGAAGAACATATGGCTCTTGATCCGAGCCGTATTGCAGCACAAGTTGTTAGTGGAGTAGGTTTTTTAGGTGCAGGTACAATTATTATTCAAAAACAGGCGGTAAAAGGTTTAACGACAGCGGCTGGTTTATGGGCTACAGCAGGAATTGGATTAGCAATTGGTGCTGGTATGTATGTGGTAGGAATTGGAGCGACGATTCTCGTTTTAATTGGTTTAGAGATTGTAAGTCGTATTTTTAAGGTGCAATTTTTATTTCCGCAAAATATAACGGTACAAATGTGTATAAATAAGCATGAAGCGGTACAACAAATATTAGAAACGCTACAAGTGAAAGGTATTCCAATACTTTCATATGAAGTGGAAGCTTTACAGCAAGGTACAGAAACTATTTATAAGGTAGGGATGCAACTGAAAAATATATCGTCAAAAGAAAAGAATGAGTTTATTCAGCATATGCAAACATTACCGGAAGTTACATTCATACAGTTAAAATCATAGTGTTGAAAACGAGGATAGATGTAGCAGGAATTTCGCTATTATCTATCTTTTTTTGATATAAAACGCACGTAAAGTCAAGTGTTAATTTTTACGCGGCATGGATACATGTGTGAACGTTACCTTATTTTTTCTCAATACAGAATAAATAATCAGAATAGTAAAATAATGGAGCGGGACACTAAAAAATGTAAGGTAGGGGAGAGTATGAAAGGCTATTCAAAAAAAATGTTAGTAGGGGTAAGTTTTGCTAGTTTAATGTTAGGTAGCTTGCAAGGAAACATATCGGCGGAAGATACTAAGGGAGGGCAAGTTTCTTATCGAAATGTGCTCAAAATGGAACCGGTTGGTGTACAACTTCCAGTGCAAGAGTTAGCTCATTCATCGAAAGTGCTAGAAAATAAATCTTTTGAGAAAAGGATACAATTTGCTGATTTATCGCAAAGACCACCTGAAGTAAAAAAGGAAAGTAAGCAATTAGCGGTAGCGAAAACTTATACAATTGCTGAATTAAATCAATTAAGCAATCAGCAGTTAGTAGATTTACTTGTAACAATCGATTGGGAGCAAATTACGGGATTATTTCAGTTTAATAAAGACAGCCTTGCATTCTATCAAAATGAAAGTAGGATGCAGGCGATTATTGATCGATTGAAGCAGCAAGGACAAGCTTATACAAAGGATGATTCAAAAGGGATTGAAACATTAGTAGAGGTATTGCGCTCTGGGTTTTATTTAGGGTTTTACCATACAGAATTAAGCAGATTAAATGAACGAAGCTATCATGACAAGTGTTTACCTGCATTGAAAACGATTGCTAACAACCCAAATTTCAAACTTGGTACATTAGAACAAAATAAAGTTGTATCATCATATGGAAAATTAATAGGAAACGCTTCTAGTGATGGGGAAACGATTTCATCGACTGCGAACATTTTCAAACAATATAATGATAATCTTTCTATATTTATAGATAATCGTTCAGCAGGTAATGCGGTGTACGATATTATGCAAGGGGTAGATTATGATATTCAATCGTATTTATATGACACGGGAAAAGCACCGAAAGATACACTATGGTATCAAAAAATAGATCGTTATATTAACGAATTAAGTAGATTCGCGTTAATAGGAACGGTTACAGAGAAAAACGGATGGCTTATTAATAATGGTATTTATTATACAGGTAGACTCGGTACATTCCATAGTACAGGGACGAAAGGGTTACAAGTTTTAACAGATGCGATGAAAACCTATTCGTATTTAGGTGAGCAATATTTCGTAGCAGCTGAGCAAATTACAACGAATTATGGCGGGAAAGATGCAAATGGGAACGTTGTCAATTTAGATCAAATAAGAGAAGAGGGTAAGAAAAAATATTTGCCGAAAACGTATACGTTTGATGATGGGGCAATTGTGTTAAAAGCTGGAGACAAAGTGACAGAAGAAAAAGTAAAACGTCTATATTGGGCGGCAAAAGAAGTGAAGGCACAATTCCATCGTACGGTTGAAAGTGATCAACCTTTAGAAAAGGGAAATCCTGATGATGTATTAACGATGGTTATTTATAATAGTCCAGCTGAATATCAATTTAACCGTCAATTGTACGGGTATGAAACGAATAACGGCGGTCTTTATATAGAAGGAACAGGTACGTTCTTTACTTATGAACGTACGCCAGAAGAAAGTATTTATAGTTTAGAAGAATTGTTCCGACACGAGTTTACACATTACTTACAAGGTAGATATGAAGTGCCAGGACTTTGGGGGCAAGGTAAGATTTATGAGAATGAGAGATTATCTTGGTTTGAAGAAGGGAATGCTGAGTTTTTTGCAGGTGCAACGAGAACAGATAATGTTGTACCGAGAAAGAGTATTATAGGCGGATTATCTTCAAATCCAGCGGAACGTTATACGGCAGAGCGAACGTTAAATGCAAAGTATGGAACGTGGGATTTCTATAATTATTCCTTTGCATTACAATCATATATGTACAATAAGAGATATGATATGTTTGACAAAATTCATGATCTTATTAGAAAAAATGATGTAACAGCATATGATGCATACCGCTCTGCTTTAAGTAAAGATGCGAATTTAAATAAAGAGTATCAAGATTATATGCAAATGTTAGTCGATAACCGTGAGAAATATAATGTTCCATTAGTATCAGATGATTATTTAGCAACTCACGCATCAAAACCAGTTTCAGATATTGCGGCAGAAATTACAGCAGAAGCAAAATTAAGTAATGTATCAGTTAAGAAAAATAAATCACAGTTCTTTAATACATTTACACTACAAGGAACGTATACAGGTACTGCTGCAAAAGGGGAATATGAAGACTGGAAAACAATTACACAAAATGTGAATGATACGTTAAAACGTTTAAGTGCAAAAGAATGGACAGGTTATAAAACTGTAACAGCTTACTTTGTAAATTACCGTGTGAATACATCAGGACAATTTGAGTATGATGTTGTGTTCCATGGGATTAATACAGAAGAAGGTGCTGTCAATAAAGCACCGGTCGCAGTTATAAATGGTCCATATAGTGGAAATATAAATGAAGCAATTTCATTTAAAAGCGATGGATCAAAAGATGAAGATGGGAAAATTTTTGCTTATAAATGGGAGTTCGGTGATGGTACTATAAGCAATGAACAAAATCCGACTCACGTGTATACAAAAGAAGGAACATATACGGCAAAATTAACAGTAACAGATGATAAAGGATTAACTAATACTGTTACAACGACTGTAACGGTTCAAAAGAAAGAAGATAACAGTGTAGAAAAAGAACCAAACAATTCATTCCAAACAGCAAATAAACTGCAATTAAATCAAGTTTTACGTGCTAGTTTAGGAAATGGTGATACGAGTGATTTCTTTGAAATAAATGTGGAAACTGCGAAAAATCTACAAATTAATGTGACGAAGGAAAATAATATCGGAGTAAACTGGGTTCTTTATTCGGAAGCAGATTTAAATAATTATGTTACGTATGCCCAGCAAGAGGGGAATAAGTTAGTAGGAAGTTATTACACGTATCCAGGAAAATATTATTTACATGTGTATCAGTATGGCGGGGGAACAGGGAATTATACGGTAGAAGTAAAATAGAAAAAGAGAAATTGTCTTTCAATGAATGGAAATCAATTTAAGCCTATATCACGTAATGCAGGTTACAATATCAGTTATGAAGTTAAAAATTGGTATCTTTATGAATAGTAAAAAGTTAATATTTCAAATGAAAAAATAACTGTAGGTAATGTATCTAATGATATTAAGAAATTAAGTATCAAGAGACCTTATCTTGAAGTTAAGTAGATATAATCAGTAAATGAGATACAATCTATGAATTATTATTTCATAGAGATGTGAGCAAAGTAATAAAATTTATGTGTGTTTGATTTAATTAAAGGACCAGAGTGTATCCATAAAAACAGATAAACTTTGGTCCGTATTACTTTTAATTTATTCACGAAATCAAGAGGATTAATAAGTCAAGTAGCAGCATTTTTGAAATTTATTTAATAAGTTAAGTAGTAAAAATTTTATCATGTAAATAATTCCGTCATATTAGCAGGGGATACTAATGGAAAATCGTGTACCTTGACCTAATTTACTCTCTATCTCTATATCACCATTTAATTCTTTAATAATACTATAAGCAATCATAGTACCAAGTCCAGTCCCTTTTTCTGTTGTTGAATAGAATGGCAAAGCAATCCGCTTTATTTGTTGAGAGGACATTCCAATCCCTGAATCAATAATATCGATTATAATATTATCTTTGATTTTCTGTATATTTATTTGTAATACTCCACCATTTATCATGGCCTCAATTCCATTTTGTATGATGTTGTTTAGACAGAGTCTGAATTTTTCGGGGTCTCCATTTATATAAAAGGAATCTGTACTATTTTGTTTTATTTCAACTTTGTATGATAGAGCAAGTGGTGAATTAGTGTCTTTCACTTGATTTAAAATATGATTAATGTCTATTTTCTCTTTTAGGGTGTTCTGTGGTTTTGTTAAAGATAAATAGTTATTAATCGTAGATTGTATTTGCTGCATTTCAATTAACATGATTTCTAAGTACTGATCCTGAGGTAGCTTAGAGGCATGTTTTTCATTTAACAATTGAGTGAATCCATGTACTGTGGTTAGTGGATTGTGGATTTCGTGTGCAATGGACGCCGCTAGTTCGCTAGCTATATAAAATTTTTCAGCCCGTTGCAGCTTTTCTTTCATTTTATATTTCTCAATCATTCCCTCTATTAAATACACTGATAATAATACTGTGAATATATTAATGATTATATAATTTAATAAAAATTCTATGAGAGTAGAGTCTATTTTATTACCTGTATGTATTTGAGTTACAATACCGCAGATAGAAAGTGAAGTTGTACATACTAAAATAAGAAGCAAGCTTAATAATATCTTTTTTTCTTTAACATACATAGGTAATAAGTAACGAAAGAGCATTGTTATAACAGAAATAATAGTAAAGATAATAAATGATGGAAGAACGCCATTTCCGCCTAAGTAAAATCGATAAGAAAGATATAAAATTCCTATAAAAACAATGTTTTTTGTATTTCCATATAGAAAAACGAATATGATAGGAATAAAACGTAAATCATAAATAAATCCAGCATGTAAATGAAAAGGAAAAGTCATGCAAAAAATAATAGCAATGGAGGAAAAGATAGCAATCAATATATTATTACATGTTATTTTTTCTTTAAATTCTAGCCAAAATACGTGGTAGCTAAGGATACAAATTATTATTATAAAGGTATTTAATAAAAGAGTAGATATTCCCATAGTTTTGCATCTCCGATAGTTTGTATATTGGATTATGTACGAGTTAAACTTAGATGTTTAGTATCAGTAGACTTTCTATCTAAAAAAGGAAGGGCACTTGAAAAAGTACTATTATATTACTCGTATTAGAATTGATAAGGAAGTTAGAAAAAATAATAGATAAAAAATCTACTTAGATATTTATGCATATGAAACTAGAAATTGACTTTTATATAGGTAAAATTGGGATTGAGTTACTAATAAAATAATGGGTTTTTAAGTGTGAATATTCTGTGAAAATAATATATCTTGTGAATCTTATTTTGTAGCCTTTGTTATATTAACATGGAATATATCAAATTATAAAGTGGAAATTTCAAAATTTTTCATTAGTATATTTTATCTAAAATGGAAACGATATTTATTTGAGTGCTTTGGTACTTAATTGTATGAATTCTTGTTAAAAAAGACTTTGAAATTTACATGTTCTTTTTTATGAATCATAACACTGTAGCTTTATCAATGTGAGTTCTTCAATAACCATTAAGGTATAAAGTTAAAATATATAGGTTTAAAGATATGAATTATTACATAAAAACGTATTTGAAAAAGAATGTATGATGGTAATAGATTACAAACATCAAGGGGGAACTTAAAATGAAGTTAAATAAATTAGTGCTTAGTTGTGGAGTAATTTCAGCATTAACACTTGGAGTGTTAGGGAATAATACTTATGCTGAAGAAGTACACAAAACGAATGATACAATTCATGTAGTTGAACATGTTTCTGCAGACTTATTATTAACTCAAACAATGGATTATAGTGGCGAGGCTGTAACTTCTTTTGTATATGATGGGAGTACTGATTTAAGCTTCTTTATGAAAAATAATGGTCAAAATACAATGGGATATAGTGTGAAAGGCCCAAATACAGAGCTAATTGTTGGTGGTTATATAAAACCTGGAGAACAACAAATTAATGTTACAAATGTACGGAATGCTTTGTCTCCATTACCGATCGGAACATATAAAATTTACGTTTCAAATGATGATGGTTCTAAGGGGCAATTCCAAGTTTCAGTAAAATCTATGAATTAAATTTAAAACGCTTTGTTTTTATGTTGATTGAATCTTTACTTATTGGAAAGAAACTAAATTGAATTGAGAATTACCGATAAAAATAAAAACGAGCATCTTATCTAATTGTGAGAGGATGCTCGTTTTTTGCTATTAAACAAAAAACAATTACTTCCAACCACTTATCAATACATTTTGATATTTCCATCGCTAATCTACTAGTTTGTGTCAACGAGAGAATGTCTACTATAAAAGATAATTATTTACATTGTTTAATAATTACTTAATATATTATTAAGTTGGTTACCTTACAAAAATGTAAGGTTATTTCAATTGACACTCATATATATAAGTAACTATACTAGTTACACAATGTTGGTGAATATATTTAATAGTTTCAATCTATAAGTGTATGTCTGAAGATTCTTTTCGGAATAATAGTTCGATTTAAATTTATTCATTTGTAATATAGTGTTAGTGCCAACGTAATCTATTCTTTATTCTAAGGGGTATTATTTAAAGATTAACTATAAATGATATATTTACTAACTTGTAATAAATTTTTAGAGGTGCTAAATTTTGAAGAACAAATTAATTGCTACAGGAATTCTTGCTGGAAGTCTACTATCTTATTCTTCTAGTATTTTTGCAGATACTCACAAATTCCCAGATGTTCCTGCATGGGCTGACAAATCAGTTACTTATTTAGTTGATAAGCAAGTATTGAGTGGTTATCCAGATGGAACTTTTGGTTCAAATGACACATTAGATAGAGCTTCTGCAGCAACCATTATGACAAAGGCTCTTGGTATACACATTGATTTTAATGCAAAACCATCCTTTAAAGATTCACAAAACCACTGGGGAACTCCTTATATTGCCGCAGCTGAAAAGGCAGGAATAATTAAAGGTGAAGGAAATGGAATATTTAATCCTTCTGGAAAAGTTACTCGTGCTGCTATGGCTACTATGCTAGTGAATGCATATAAACTACAAAATAAAAGCACTAACAATGGACAAAGTAAATTTGAAGATTTAAAGGGACATTGGGGTGAAAAGTTCGCAAATACCTTAATTGATTTAAAAATTTCAGTTGGTACAGATAATGGTTGGCAACCAAATAGATTCATAACACGTGCTGAAGCTGCACAACTAACCGCAAAAACAGATATGCTTCAATATAGTCAAAGTAATCCTTTAGAAAATAAAGCAATAATTATTGATCCCGGACATGGCGGCGAAGACCCTGGAAAAAACACAAAGGGATTACCTGAAAGTAAAATTGTACTAGACACTTCTTTACGTCTACAACAATTGCTTGAAAAACATACTCCATTTACAGTTTTACTAACTCGTGAATTTGATACTAGACCTGGACATGATCAAAAAAGCTCTTTACAGGAACGTGTTAAGTTTGCTAAGCAAAATCAGGGTGATATCTTTATAAGTATTCATGCAAATGCTTTTAACGGTAATGCAAAAGGGACAGAAACATACTACTATAAATCTTCTAAATCTGAAAAAACAAATTCTCATGTGGAAGAAAGTCGTGTTTTAGCTGAAAAAATTCAAACACGATTAGTAGACGCACTTCAAACACGTGATAGAGGTGTTAAACATGGAGATCTTCATGTTATAAGAGAAAATGACATGCCAGCTGTGTTAACGGAACTTGCTTTTATAGATAATGGTATCGATTACAGTAAGTTATCTACAGAAAACGGAAGGCAGATTGCAGCAGAAGCCATTTATGAGGGAATTTTAGATTATTATGAATGGAAAGGGAATAATGTATCTGAATATAGGTTGCAATAAGTAAATGAAAATATAGTAATTCTCGAAATAAAGAATTCTATAATTTTTTTGCACATTTTTAAACAAGAATTTTAAATATGTATTTAAAATTCTTGTTTAAATCGTTATTATGTGTTTTAATAATATTGATAATAGTTATCAGTAAAAAAGAGATGGAAATTAGCAAAACAAGTGTTGATAGTTATTGTCATAAAGATTAATAAATTTCTACATTGTAACGTTATGAACCTATCTCTAGTATTGAGAGCTAAAAATAATACGTTTATATCTTATAAATGTTTAAAAAGGAGTGGTTGTCTGTATGAAAAAAGCAAATGGAATAGCTAAAAGTGTTGCGGTAGCGTCCGTTATTATGTCTGGATCACTTGGTTTACAAGCAACATCTGCATTTGCAGATTCTAAAGGAACTGTAGAAAATCTTCAAAATGGTGGAAAAGTCTATAATAGTTTTAAAACTACTTATGACATGAAGCAGAATATCAAAAATTCAATAAAGGTTTCTTTTATTGAGGATCCTTACGCAGACAAAAAGATTGCAATTGTTACCACTGATGGTAGTAATATAGATGCTAAATATACAATTAATGGCGGATACTATAACGCAGGTTTAAAATGGCCATCGGCGTATCATACGGAAGCAGAAATAACAAGTGGTGATAGCGCTCAATTTCATAAAGCTGCCCCAGTTAATACAATGACTTCAGCAAAGGTTACTTCCGAGGTTGGGTATACACTTGGTGGAAGTGTTAAAGTTGGAGTAAATGATAAAGGACCCAATGCCGATGCGAGTATTACGGGTAGCTTTGCTTGGAAAGAAAGTGTATCTTACGATCAAGTAGACTATAAAACGGTATTAGAGACTCACACAGATAAAAAATTAAATTGGAAAGTAGGATTCCAATCATTTAATTACCCGGAGTGGGGAATTTATAATCGTGATTCATTTAATACTTTCTACGGTAATCAACTATTTATGAAATCACGTAGTTATAATGAAGGAATGAATAATTTTGTTTCAAAAGATACAGTACCAGCTTTAACAGGGTATGGTTTTTCTCCTAATGTAGTAGCGGTTATTACTGCTGATAAAACAGAATCTACATCAAATTTAAAAATAACAAATCGTAGAATTTCAGATCAGTACAATATTGAATGGGTAAGTTCAAAATGGTGGGGAACAAATAATAAAGATACATATAATGAGTTCTTTACAAACAACTATAAATTAGACTGGAAAAACCATCAAGTTACTCTTGATAACCAAAAAGCCCTTGAAGAACAAATGAGTAGTATCAACAATGTGAATAATCAACTTAACAAAGGAAAAGGGAAATTATCTTTTTCAATGAATGGAAGCCAACTCAAAGCGACATCTAGCAATGCTGGTTATGGTATCAGTTACGAAGATAAAAATTGGGGTATCTTTGTAAATGGTGAAAAGGTCTACACGTTTAATGAAAAAACAACTGTAGGCAATATCTCAAATGACATTAACAAATTAAACATCAAAGGACCTTATATTGAGATTAAACAAATCTAATGAGTAAATGAAGTACAATTGATGGATAATTATTTCATCAAAATATGAGTATAAAGATTTATTTTAAATCTGCATAATGTAATGAAAGGACCAAAGTTTATCTGTAAAAACAGATAAACTTTGGTCCTTATTATTTTTTGTTCATTCTTATACTCAATTAGAAAGGAGCGTGAAGTATTTGAAAGTTGTTCATGCTACACAGCGGGATGTCGTTTTAAGTATGGTGTTTATTTTTATTTCATTTTTAAATGAATTCTTTGTATGATGACCTAGGATAGGAGAGTTTCGGGAGATGTTTCTTTTTGAGGCTTACGTTGTGTGGTGAATAGTTTAAAGTAATCAAGACTTCATCGGTTGTTAAGTTAATACTTTAAATATATAATTAAATTTCATTAAAAAGATACTCTATTCAAAGTCCTTATTGGATTTTTGAAGTGAAATATATATTATTTGAGGTGTGTGAAATGGGGAAATCTCGAGAGCAGACGATGGAAAATATTTTGAAAGCTGCTAAGAAAAAATTTGGAGAGCGTGGTTATGAAGGTACGAGCATACAAGAAATTGCAAAAGAAGCGAAAGTGAATGTTGCTATGGCTTCTTACTATTTTAATGGGAAAGAAAACCTATATTATGAGGTGTTTAAGAAATATGGCCTTGCTAATGAGTTACCTAATTTTCTTGAGAAGAATCAATTTAATCCTATTAATGCTCTAAGAGAATATTTAACAGTCTTTACTACACATATAAAAGAAAATCCTGAAATTGGCACATTAGCATATGAGGAGATTATTAAGGAAAGTGCAAGATTAGAAAAGATTAAACCGTATTTTATAGGTAGTTTTGAACAGTTAAAAGAAATATTGCAGGAGGGGGAAAAACAAGGAGTATTTCATTTTTTCTCTATAAATCATACGATACATTGGATCACTTCTATTGTTTTATTTCCAAAGTTTAAAAAGTTCATTGATTCTTTAGGACCAAATGAAACGAATGATACAAATTATGAATGGATGCCAGAAGACTTGGTGAGCAGGATTATTTCTGCTTTAACAGATAAGCCTAACATGTAAATTATTCATTGTTTATGAATTTTAATTTTCCTATTAAAAAGCTTAATTTCTCAATGTATTGTAGAGGAATTAGGCTTTTTTGGACACTTCATTCTTAAATTGTTTTATGATTTATTGTTTATTACATTTGAAATGACTTTTAATGTGTATAAGCACGTGATAAGTAAATTAAATAAACAAAGGCCCTGTAAAAAATACAGGGCCGGATACAGGGTTAAGGGAACGCATAGTTTCTTAGTAATATAGTAGCATAAACTTTTCATGTGACTACATAAGAGTTTTGACAAATTTAAGAACAAGATAGAGAGTTTTTAAGAATAAATACAGTACTGAAAATCAGGATTGTGATTTAAATATTTGCGTGGTTATATGGTTAAAAAACAGATGAGTATTTTAATCATAATAACTTTTAGGAATGTATATTGAAGAAATATTTTTTGATTAGGTTAAAAGAGAACTCTGTCAATTTAATATACGTTATATCCAAATAACTTTAGATCTTCTCCAGATTCTGAAATAATCTTCTCAAATCGTAATCCTACTTTTTCTAAAAGCTTTCCTGAATTGATGTTATCGATAGTAGTAATTGCTACTATTCGTTTCAGTCCGAGCTGTTGTACACCGTATTCGATTACCGCAGAAGCTGACTCGTAGCCATACCCCTTTGAACGAAATTTCTCTAAAAAGGCAAAACCAATATCAACATCTTCTAATGAATCTCTTTTAATAAGGCCGCACATACCAAGTGGTGTGAGATCCTCTTTTTGTTCAACTAAATAAAGACCAAAGCCCACTTTATTATACATATCTACGGGTCCGTTTAAGATGTATTTTTGGGCATCTTCTAAATTTCTAATGCCTTTATCACCGATAAATTGAATCCATGCAGGATCATTTACTAGTTCAAGAATAAATGGAGCATCTTTAATTTCGAACCAGCGAAGAACGAGGCGTTCAGTTTCAAGAACTATCAATCTATTGCACCACCTTTAAAAGTTATAACAATTAGTATGGATTGTGTAATGCAAAAGTGCAACATATTTTAATGAGGCTTTGTTTGTTCACATAAAGTTCGTTTGTTTTGTATAAAAGGATATTTTATAATTAGATTTGATTGTAAAGAGTGAGATGCTTATACAATGACTCCTAGGTGACTAGGAGTTTTTACTATATAACTATCATTATTACTAAATATGACACACTACACATTCTACTCAAGGAGGTACATAATGAAGAAATTATATAATGCATCGTTTACGTATTTGATTATCGGTTTATTATCAGGAATTTTCGCTAGGGAGTATGGAAAGTATAAGGGGATTGTAGGATCTACTTTGTTAAATCTTTTGCATACACATACACTTGTACTTGGCTTTTTCTTCTTCTTAATTGCTTTAGGATTAGCAAAAGTATTCGCGTTTCATGAAGCGAAAAGTTTTAATAAGTGGTTTGTTGTACATAATATCGCATTAATTTTAATGTTAGGTTCATTGGCAGCAAGAGGGCTTCTTCAGTTAAATGGAGCGGACTTTAAAGGGTTAACTTATATTGTTGGTTTTTCTCATTCGTTGATGGCAGTTACTTTAATTTGGTTTATGTTGTTAATAAAGAAGTCGTTTAAAATATAGTTTTATAGAAAAGAACTTGCAATATTTATTGCGAGTTCTTTTTGTTTATTCGACAGTAGGAAACGAATTTTATATGTATAAAACTTGAATTATTTAATTTTTCGGATTATTATGTATAAAATAGTTAACATATTTTGTAATTCGAATGTATAGAAAGAAGGAGAGTGTACAATGGGCATAACGGTAGAGCGTTTAATAAATGAATTAAAGGGAGTACTTCCCGAAGATCGAGTAGTTGTAAATACGACAGTAAGAGAGTTACATAGTAAAGATGAATCTTATCATACTAGTAGTTTACCTGATGTAGTTGTTTTTCCGAAAACGACTGAAGAGGTTAGTAGAATAATGAAAGTGGCGGGTGAGCATAAAAAACCTGTCGTTCCTTTTGGGGTAGGCTCTAGTTTAGAAGGACACGTTATTCCATATGAAAAAGGAATTACAATGGATTTTTCTCTTATGAATAAAATACTCGAAATAAGAGAGAAAGATTTTCTTGTGAGAGTACAGCCGGGAGTGACTCGCTCTCAGCTTAATAAAGAATTGAAAAAGTATGGATTGTTTTTTAGTGTAGATCCAGGTGCAGATGCAACGTTAGGTGGAATGGCTGCTACAAATGCAAGCGGAACGACAGCGGTGAAGTATGGGGTAATGCGTGATCAAGTTCGTGATTTAGAAGTTGTTCTTGCTGATGGAGAAGTAATACATACCGGGAATTTAGCGGCGAAGTCATCATCGGGTTATCATTTAAATGGTATTTTCGTAGGTTCAGAAGGGACGCTTGGATGTTTTACGGAATTAACTGTAAAAGTATACGGTATACCAGAACATGTTATGGCCGCGAGAGCGTCGTTCCCGGCTATAAATGATGCAGTAGAAGCTGTTATTAACATACTACAAGCCGGTATTCCGATTGCGAGAATTGAACTCGTTGATGAACTATCTATGAAACAAGTCAATCATTATAGTGAAACAAGTTACAGAGAGGAACCTACATTATTTTTAGAGTTTCACGGTAATGAAGCAGGGCTAAAGCAAGATATTGAATTTACGAAGGAAATTGTTTTTGATCATAAATGCAAAGAAATTGCTTTTGAAACGGAAACTGCGGCGAGAAATAAATTGTGGGATGCACGGCATAATCTAGCATACTCTTACGTTCATAGTTATCCTGGCAAAAAACTTATGAGTACAGACGTATGTGTACCAATTTCAGAATTGGCTGGGGCAATTCAACATGCGAAAGAGACATTAGATAAGGTTGGCCTTGTTGGCGGTATTCTTGGCCATGTAGGAGATGGGAATTTCCACGTGCTCTTAATGGTTGATCCAAACGATAAAGAAGAAGTGGAAAAGGCAGACGAAATAAATGAAAGTATCGTTTTATATGCTCTTAAACGAGGGGGAACGTGTACGGGAGAACATGGCGTTGGAATCGGAAAACGGAAGTATCAAGAAGAAGAACATGGGGCGGCATTACTCGTAATGGAAAAAATAAAAAAAGCTCTCGATCCGCAAAACATTTTGAATCCGAATAAAGTTTTTCAGTTGAAGGATAGGGGATGATGGGGTGAAAGTACTAGAAGCGATAAGTAATATAGCTGGAAAGTATTTTGCATTTTGGGTTATTTGTATTGCAGCTATTGCATATTTCATTCCTGGACCATTTCTCGGGTTAACTAGTTACATAACAATTTTACTCGGGGTTGTAATGTTTGGGATGGGATTAACACTAAAAGCTGTTGATTTTAAAATCATTGCTACAAAACCATTGCCAGTTATTATCGGTGTATGTGCTCAGTTTATCATTATGCCACTTGTCGCATACGTACTAGCCTACGTTATGAATCTGCCAGCTGAGTTAGCAGCTGGATTAGTGTTACTCGGTTCAGTACCGGGTGGCACTGCATCAAATGTTATGGTTTATTTAGCAAAAGGGAACTTAGCGTTGTCTATTGCAATGACGTCATTATCAACGTTACTAGCACCAATTGCTACACCTCTTATTTTATTATTACTTGCGGGACAATGGATGCCAGTGAATGCTATTTCTATGTTTCTTTCTATCGTACAAGTTATTATCCTACCTATTATTTTAGGATTAGTAGTGAAGAAGTTTTTCCCTACAACTGTTACGAAAGGAATGACTGTTATTCCTTTAATATCAGTTGTAGCAATTATCATTATAGTTTCAGCGGTGGTTTCAGCGAATGTAAGTAGCATTACTTCTTCAGGTCTTCTTATCTTTATCGCCGTTATGCTTCATAATGCATTTGGTTTTTTATTCGGATATATAACAGCGTTCGTACTGAGACTAGACGAAGGGACAAGAAGAGCTATTTCAATAGAAGTAGGAATGCAAAATTCAGGCTTAGGTGTTGCGCTAGCAACAGCACATTTTGGACCAGCCGCTGCACTTCCAAGTGTATTAGCAGCAGTATGGCATAACATTGCAGGACCGATTTTAGCAACCATCTGGTCAAAAAATGCAAAGAATACTTTCAGTGATGAAAATGTATCGGTAAATATAGAAAAATAGGAATGATAAAGAATGCAAAAACGTATTGTACATTTTGAAGGACTTGTTGTTTTGTTAGCCACAATTTATGCGTATTCAATATATGAATTTAGTTGGATTATATTTTTTGTGTTCCTTTTAGCACCGGATTTATCAATGTTAGGGTATGGTATAAATAATTATGTAGGTGCTAAAATTTATAATATTTTTCACACATATATTATATCGATAGTAATAGCTATAATGGGTGTCTATTTTAAGGTAGATACTGTTACAATGATTGGCTTAATATGGACAGCACATATTGGGATGGATCGAATGTTTGGATATGGATTGAAATATGAGACGGATTTTAAAGATACTCATATTCAAAGGTTGTAAATTGTATTGGGAAGAGGGATATATTGAAACAGAGAATTACTATTGAAGAATATAACACCAAATGGGAAGGTGAATTTAATAAGCTACAAACTCTCATTAACGATGTAATGGAAGACAGCATTTTATCCATTGAACATGTTGGAAGTACATCTATTAAAGGACTTGCATCGAAGCCAATATTAGATATTGATATAGTAATAGAAGAGTACAAAATTTTTCCTGGAGTAGTAAAAAAGCTTGAAGCCATAGGATACTATCATCAAGTGGAATGGAGCTTTAAAGGAAGAGAGGCGTTTGGCAGAAAGGATGCTTTCGTTCCTTGGGGCGGGGAAAGTACAGTTTGGATGCAACATCATTTGTATGTATGTGACCAAGATAGCGAAGAGCTAAGAAAACATATAGCGTTTCGGGATTACCTTCGTGAACATGAAGATGTTGCTTTTGAATATGGACGTTTAAAGGAAGAGTTAGCAAGAGAATCGAAAAATCGATCCAGTTATAGTGAAGGTAAGACGGCATTTATTACAAGTATACTGGAGGAAATAAACTAAGGTCGCATTGAGTACATGCGGCCTATTCTTTTTAAATTGAAAGCTGCCATTATAAAATAATGACAAACTGTCCCTGTTGATTGATACGACTACTAAATATAATAGGAAATAAAAAAGAAAAGATCGGAAAAGAGGGAGCTTATGTACATACCAAAATATTTTGCAATACAAGATGAAGAGATGAAGTACGAAATAATTGAACAAAATAGTTTTGCCACATTATTTTCTCAACATAATGGGGAACCATATGCAACGCATTTACCGTTGTTATTAAATAGGGAGACTCTAACTTTACATGGCCATTTCGCACGTCCGAATGAACAGTGGAAAGATATTGGGAATCAGCAAGCACTAGTTATATTTCAAGGGCCGCATAGTTATATCTCTCCGTCATGGTATGAAACAAACAATGCAGTACCAACATGGAATTACGTTGCGGCGCATGTATATGGAGAGTTGGAAATAGTTGAGGATCAACAGGAATTATTAAAATCTCTTCAAGATTTAGTACATACATATGAAGAGCCGCAGAGTACCTACTCGCTAAATGAGGTAGATTCGAATTATATGGCAGGATTAAGTAAGGGAATAGTTGGATTCAAAATAAAGATAAATAAAATAGAAGGAAAAGCGAAGTTAAGTCAAAATCATTCTGTAGAGAGACGGAATGTAGTTGTGGAGGAACTTGAGAAAGTTGGTAGTGAGGGGAGTAGGGGGATTGCGGAGTTGATGAGAAGTTTTTTGTAATAAGTAAGAGGGGCGATGAAAGAATCTTTTAATTTTATCAAAAAAATATGGGTTTAATAATGAGGGAGTGAGTATATTAGTCAAAGCATTTAGAGTTGAATGTTATTAAATGAATTCCCACTAAAAAGAAAGCTGTGTTTATATAAGCTTCTTTTTTAGTGGGAATTGCAAAAGTATTTCATAAAATCTTATAAAAATCAACCACCACCGTCGCCTTCTGATAACATAACTCTTTGTATGTCAGAATTTTTAGATGAATTGTCACTTACTACATTAGTTGTTAAAGTTAATAGAGTGATAATTCCCATCAGACTCAATAGTATTTTTTTCATTTTAATGCTCCTTTCTCAAAAGATTTTTGTCTTGCTTGTAATGCTAAATAAAAATATTCACTTGCTTTAGAGTGTTGATTTTCTTCATGAAATTTAGTTGCTAGAGTTTCATAATACTCTTGAACATTATCATATAGCTCTTCGTTATTAAAATAAGAAATTCCTGCTAGAATTACTTTTTCTAACTCTTCAGCTGGTGAATTATTGTTCATTTCTCTTAAAATGAAATTACGATGTTGATATTCTTTTTGTTCTAATTTATTACAAATATTTATTCCTTTTTCAATTAGATCATGAGCGATATCAGGCTGATTTATTTTGTAATGTTCTTTTGCTTTAACATAGATAGCTTTATAGTGAGTTGGAGACTGTTCAACAACTTCCGAAAGATAACGAATAGCTAAAGCGGAGAGATTTTGTGTTGCATACATCCATCCTAAGTTGTGTCGAACCATTAAAATAAATCTTTTTTCGCTGATTTTTTGGAATTGATCCATTGCAGCTGTAAAGTGCTCTTCGGCTAGTTCCCATTCTTTTAAATATGTGCAGGCTAGGCCTAAAATGTTATCACAAAAAGCCGTATTCAGTTCATATCCAGATTGATTAGAAAACATATCTTTAGCTTTTGTTACTTCTTTGATAGCTTGAAGTGCTTGTTGATTATCGTAGTAAGAATACCCTAGTTTATAATAGAATTCCGCCTTTTCAAGTTCATCGGGAACATATTGAAGCGAAGCTTCGGCTTTATAATAATGCTCTTTTGCTAGTACATAGTTTCCGACTGCGTCAGAATGAATTGCTTTAAAGAAATGGTAGTAATATGATAAGAAATTATTTGTTGGGATTTCAAATGATTCAACTTGATTAAAACTAGCTTTAGATACACCTAAGTTATCAATTAAATAGTTATAACGAAAGTCTAATAAAGAATAATAAAGCAAAAGATTTTGATCTTGTCCAATCTCTTGAGAAGTAGTTTTTAATTCATTGATTTTAATATCTATTTGCTCTTTAAGGCGAGTTGCATTATTTATATGTCTAGATCGTATTTCTATGTACCATTCATTTAACAGTTGTGTGATTTGTTCACTTTTAGTGGATGTAAACATAAAAGCTCTTCATTTTTTGAATATTCTTATAAAATATAATAACAGAAATGATACTACTTAAAAGTGGAAATATTATTTCTCAACATTTGTTAAGTAAGTTTATTATTAGGGTAATCGGAATAATTGGTATTATGTTTTGTTTCATTTCGTAAAGAAAAGAGGAAATAGTTATTCTAAAATAGAAAAGATATTTTGTTAGGGGTACAAATTATAAGTTGGAGTATAATTCCTTCATTCGTCAATGGTGAATAAAATAAAAATGTGCCTTCAATAATTGAAAGCACATTAAAAGATATTACACAATCAAGTCCCACAAAAAGTACGATAAGGACGATTCGTCGGCGCAGGTGGAACACAGTATTCTTCTTGATCTGTAGCATACGCATAAGGATTTGATAGAGCTTCAAGAAGTTTCTCCATTACGCTATAGTCGCTATTTGTGACAGCTGCTTCTAGTGCTTCTTCTACGCGATGGTTCCTTGGGATGATGGATGGATTATTATTTTTCATCATTTCGTAGGCGTTTTCTTTCGATTCTTCTTGTTTTTCTAATCGAGATTGCCATAGTTTGTACCATTCTTTAAATTCTGGACTATCAAATAGAGCTGTATTTTCGATCGTATGAAGAGTTAATGAACGGAATGTATTTGTGTAATCTGCTTTATGTTTCTCCATCATTTTTAAAAGTTGCTCAATAAGTGATTGATCTTGTTCCTCACTGCTAAATAGTCCTAATTTCTTTTTCATTCCAATGAACCACTGGTTTTCATATTGTACGCTAAATTTTGAAATTTCGTCTTGAGCAATTTTTAATGCTTCTTCTTCATCTTCGTGTAGAATCGGTATTAAAGATTCAGCTAGTCGCGCGAGATCCCATGCGGCCATATATGGCTGATTTCCATATGCGTAGCGACCTTGTGTATCGATTGAGCTAAATACAGTTCCTTGGTCGTAATTGTCCATAAATGCACAAGGGCCGTAATCAATTGTTTCTCCACTAATCGTTATATTGTCAGTATTCATTACACCATGGATAAATCCAACAAGTTGCCATTTAGCGATGAGACTTGCTTGTTTCTTTATAACTTCTTGTAGTAATGCAGTATATCGGTTTTCATGAGCTTCAATTTCTGGATAATGCCTTTTTATTGTATAGTCAGCTAGTGATTGAAGATCCTCGGTAGAACCACGAGCTGCAGCATATTGAAATGTGCCGACGCGTATATGGCTGCTTGCTACTCTAGTTAAAATTGCTCCAGGTAACTTTGTTTCACGATATGTTGGCTCGCCTGTTGTGACAACTGCTAAACTGCGGGTAGTCGGAATATCAAGTGCATACATTGCTTCACTAATAATATATTCACGTAGCATTGGACCAAGTGCAGCACGACCATCACCGCGGCGTGAATACGGAGTAGGGCCAGAACCTTTCAGTTGAATGTCAAAACGTTTTCCTGAAGGTGTAATTTGTTCGCCAATTAAAAGAGCACGACCGTCGCCTAACATATTAAAATGTCCGAATTGATGACCCGCATATGCTTGAGCTAATGGATGAGCTCCTTCTGGGAGTGCATTACCAGCGAAAATAGCAATTTCAGCTTCCTTTTTCAATTCTTCAGGATTAAAGCCAAGAGATATTGCTAGTGAATGATTTAGTTTAACTAGCTCCGGTGAATTTACTGGAGTAGGGGGGATTTCTGTATAAAATGATTGTGGTAAAGTCTTATAACTATTATCTAAATTCCAACCAGCTTCATTATTTTTAGTCATTTTATCTCCTCCTTGTTTATTTTTTATTATGTATTTGTACGTATGTATTCTTTGTAAAGTTAGCTAAAAGTATAATATGATATTTCCCCTTGCAATCTATTGTAAGGACTTCATTGCCCTATGTCTATTTAACAGCAAATATAAAACTCCATTTTAAAAAAATGGAGTTTTTATTATTACTTAATTTTTACGATTATTTTTCCTTTTGCTCTTCCAGCCTCTGAATATTCCATTGCTTTTTGAGCATCTTCAAAAGGGAAAACTCGATCGATTACCGGTTTGATTTTTCCATCTTCAATATAATTTGCGATAGTACGTAATTGATCTCCGCTTGGTTTCATAAATAAAAATGAATATTGCGCATTATGCTTTTTTTCAAGTGCAGTAAGTTTTTTGCTTGCTAATGAAAATAAGAGTGTTTTAAAAAATCCAGAACCAAATTCTTTACCGAATCGAGCATTCGGCATACCTGAAACGGAAACAATGTTGCCACCGCTTTTTATAATGTTGAATGATTTTTCAAGTGTTGTACCGCCGATTGTATCAAAAACTGCATCATAATTTGTTAGTATATCTTCAAATTTTTCTGTTTTGTAATTAATAATTTCATCTGCGCCAAGAGATTTTACTAAATTCGCACCAGCTTCACTTGCAGTCGTTGTAACGGTAGCACCCATTATTTTTGCTAACTGAATTGCGAAAGTACCAACACCACCAGATCCAGCGTGAATTAAAATCTTTTGCCCTTTTTTTAGTTGCATGATGTCATGTAATGCTTGATATGACGTTAAGCCAACGAGAGGAATAGACGCCGCTTCCTCAAAACTTAAATTCTCTGGTTTTAAAGCTATATCATCCTCATGAATGGCTATATATTCCGCGAAAGTACCGATCTTATTTTTTCTTGGACGTGCATATATTTCATCGCCGACTTTAAAGTGAGTTACTTTTGATCCAACCTGCACGATGACACCGGAAAAGTCATTACCAAGGATTAGGGGCATTTCATATTTAAGTAACATCTTCACTTTTCCATCGCGTATTTTAAAGTCAATCGGGTTAATACTAGCTGCATGAATTTCTGCGAGCACTTCATGCTCATTTATTTCAGGAGTAGGTACCTCTGCCATACGCATTGGGACTTTTCCATACTTGTCAATTATCATTGCTTTCATTTCTTATCCCTCCAAATTTCAATAAAAGTTGTGCAATAGCTTTTCAATATCTAATACAAGATTTTTTAATAAACTTAATTTTGTACGTATATCAATATAATAAAAGTTTTTTGTACCTTCTTTTCGCATTAAAATAATACCGGCTTCTCGTAAAATTCTAAGGTGATGTGATACTGCTGGTCGAGAAAGGTGTGTTTGTTTCGTAATTTCTCCTACACGTAATCCGGTTTGACATTCCGTTTCCATGAGAACTAACAAAATAGCTTGACGTGTTTCATCGCCAATTGCCAATAATACTTTTTGAGAATCAACAAAATCTTTTTTTATAACATTTAATTGTTCTTGTTTATTCATTTCAATCACTATACCTCCTGGTAATGAGTCGAAAGGTTTAAGATGATGAACCATTACTTCGATACGGTAATGCTACATGATTGTTGAATGAGCTGCAATATTGGGAAAGAAAATCGAGACGAATGAATTTTTTATGTTGAAAATGATAGGGGGATAGAAAAAGATTACATACCAGAATGGATAAAGTTTTAAAAAAGAAAATGATTTAATAATACGTTGTTTCCAGATGAGGATGGTTAAGCCATTGGGCAAAAAATTAAGCGGTCGTAACCCTGTATAATTTTTAGGGTTACGACCGCTTATAATGTTTTCATTATTTTGGTGTCTACTAAAGCGAGTTCTTTCGTTTTACTTTTTCATACACGCATAATTCAAGCGGATTATATTTGTATGAAAAAGTAAAAGTAATTTGGGGCGTAATCTATCTATATGATAATTTAATATGAAATATAAGTCTATATCTTTGTTGCTTTTTTGATTATATTTATATCACTGAGCTCAGAACAATGATGTGGGGGATAAATATATGAAATCGAATGATGTACCAGTTTTAATTGTTGGAGGGGGATTATCGGGGTTAGCATCTGCGTTATTTCTTGCAAAACATAATATTGATTATTTACTTATTGAAAGGCATCTGTCTACTGCAATTCATCCAAAAGCAGGTGGAATCACTTTTCGTACGATGGAGTTATTTCGAGAATTGGGTTTAGAACAAAGAATTAGATCGGCGGGTAAAGCGTTAGAAAATTGCCGAGGAAGAATAGCGGTTCATACAATAGCTGAGGCGAGTAAGGAAGCGTTGGCAAAAATGAGGGCGACTCAGTATGGAAACGATGAAAAGTTACTTCAAAAGGTAGAAGAGATTAGTCCATCAAAACAAACTGCTTGTTATCAAATAATTTTAGAAGAGATGATGTTGCAAGAAGCGAAAACATTAGGCGGAGAATTATCCTTTTATCATCAATTAGTTTCTTATGAACAAAATGAGCACGAAGTAATAGCAACGATTCGGAATCGCGAAACGGAAGAAGAAAGTATTATTCATTGTGACTATGTAATTGCAGCTGATGGTGCAAAAAGTAAAATACGTGAGCAGCTAGGGATAAGTACGGAGGGAAGAGGTACAATCGGTGGCTATTATATGAATATTTATTTTGAAGCGGATTTAAGTGAGTTTATACAAGGAGATGCATTTGGTTTTTCTATGGTACTTCATCCGGAAGTTCTTGGTGCACTTATTCCAGTCGATAACGCAAGAAGATGGATTTATCATGTATCCTACGATCCATTAAAAGGAGAGGGGCCAGAGGATTTCACGATAGAACGTTGTAAACAAATTATTCAAACCGCAATAGGAAGTACAAATGTTAAGTCAGAAATAGTAAGTGTTTTACCGTGGGAGGCGACTGAAAGTACTGCTACAAAATTTCAAGATAATCGCATTTTTTTAGTTGGCGATTCTGCACATATTATGCCGCCAACTGGTGGGTTTGGTTCAAATACAGGGATACAAGATGCGCACAATCTAGCTTGGAAATTAGCGGCTGTTATAAAAGGGAAAGCACAACCAAAATTGTTAGAAACATATCATGAAGAGAGATACCCTGTTGCAAAATTAACGACAGATTATGCGAGTAGTTTACTGTTTCGTGCTGCTAATAGGGAGGAAGGTAATTTGAATATCATGGACGGTTTAGCTGTAACTGTTGGGTATCAATATAGTTCAGAGGCGATTATAGATGACTTAGTTACCCCGCATAGAATGGATATAGTACAGTTGAACGGAAGACCTGGAACGCGAGCACCACATTTTCTTGGAATGTATGAAGGGCAGAAGGTTTCTATACTAGACTTATTCGGTAATGATTTTGTATTACTTACTGGAGTAGAAAATGCTTCTTGGGCTGAACCAGCACATACTGTTTCAGCTAAATTAGGAGTAAATATAAAAGTGTATCGCGTTGGTTTAAGTGGAGACTTTATTGCTCAAGAAGATATTTTTAGCAAATTATATGGTATAGAGAATGACGGAGTTGTATTAATTAGACCAGATGGCTTCATAGGATGGCGTTCGGTAAAAGAGGTAGTAAATCCAGATGTAGTGCTTGGAGAGGTTATGGGTAATTTATTATGTGATGTTTAAGTAACTACGGAAGTATTGTCTTATATAGGACGATACTTTTATTTTTTTAGTTTGCAAAATAAAAATTGTGTAGTGAAGAGACATTATTATGATAAAAATATATGTGAATTAATTCCCTTTCCTTTTGTTGTTATTAGAATTTTTTTAGTTTTTAGTTATAAGTGTTGGTAATTACTAGATTGAATCATTTGTTTATTGTATTATATTTCCTAGAGATTACATACTACATTTCCTTTAGCCGAAGTAAAGCAAATAGACGATGTAAAAAGACATATTTTATCACCAAAAGAAATTCTTTAAGATTCATTGAAATTAAAAACAAATGCTTTAGGCTATGCATCAATTGGGATTGGCTCTACTGCTGTTAGTGAACGGACTGGTGCTGCAATAGGGGGACCAATTGGCACTATAGTTGTGGTTGGCATTTGGTTTGGTGCTTCTGTATTTTTAGGTATGTTAACTGATGGAATCAAATTTAACAAAGGTGATTGAAATCATGATGGTAAACAGGATTCGATAAAAGATAGAGTTAAATCTGGAATCGGAGCAGCTTTAGATAAAATTTTTTAGTTTTGGGAGATTAATATGGAAAAATACCACGGAAAAAGCACAGAACAAATTATTCGGAAATTGATGCCTGACAGTGTAAAATCGAGTGTCGTTATGGTGTGGGTAGTTATTAATTTTATGATTTTAACCCCATTTTTATTTCCTCCAACCTTTACTATATACTTATATATAATTTTACCTTTTCTTTTGACTGCTAATATATGGGGGGTATGGGTATTTTTTTGTAAACCAAATGAGCTAAGGTTGGTACACATTTTATATAATGGATTTATGGGAATAACTTTTTCTTTTGGAAGCTTTATAGTGATTCAAAAGATTGCATATACTTTTATTAAAATTGAAACGCCTCTATTTTTTATTGTTACTTTTGTGCTTTACATTTTTACAATTTATAAATTGATTTCTATTGGAATGAAAAGTTTTTTAAAGCGATTAAACAATGAAGAAAATGACAATATAAAAATTTCTCCAATTGTTTATTTTTCAGGATTGGGATATATTATTGGACAGATATGTATAGGTTCATTATCACAAAATGCTTTAGCGACGGTCTTAATTTTAGTCTTTTCTTTATTGGCTGTTGTGCTTAGTATATCTGGAGTGTATATATGGGTATATATTGATTTGAAGAGGAAGGAAATGGATGGGATGCATAATGGACAAATATAATGGCAACAACATAGTTGATTGCATGCGAATATTAATACCATTTGATATAAGGAATGTTGTAGGGGCGTTTATGTGGGTTTTCATGAATTTTCTTCTACTTATCATTTTATTTATATTTCCACCGTACAATATATACTCTTACGTAGCTTTACCATTTTATGTGATATGTAATCTATGGGGAATTTGGGTTTCTATTTATAAGCCTCGGCAGCCTCAATTGCAACATTTATTATATTCTGGATTTGTTTCATTAAGTATTTCATTTTGTAGTTTTATAGCTGTGCAAAAGTTAGCTTACGAATTCGTAGAAATAGAGTCCCCTTTATTTTTTATTTTATCGCTTATTGCATATAGTTTAATTGTTTATAAATCTGAATTATTTTGGATTAAATATTTTACAGCCCGCTTAAGGGGGACAACTAATCAAGATGTGAAAATTCCTAGAATTGTATTTTTTTCAAGTTTAGGTTATATGATCGGTCAAGTTAGTATTGGAATGTTGAGCCAAAAAGCTATGTCCATTTTATTAATCCTTCTCGCCTCATTTTTTTCCGTTGTGTTCTTAGCCCTAAGTACACATTTGTATTTTTACTTTGATTTTAGAAAACAAGGTATTACTTCGGGACATTTAAAGGAATTACATTCTCAAAAGAAGCCTAAACTGTCAAGGAAGGAAAGGAGACAATCCACGCCTACTTCAGGGCAGGTAAATATACCACATTCTCAAAAGAAACCTAAACTTGCAAGAAAGGGCATACGAAATATAATTAAGTAAAATCTAGATTTACGTAAATATCACGTCAAATGACAATTACTATAAAGAATCACAATAGAATTTTATTTCGTATGAATGAAAATATTCCATTAGTTCAACTACTTTGGTATTATCCGAATGAAAACAATGAGATTGTTGAATGGTCTGGCATTACACATGAGCCGAAAAGTGTAACGAATGAAGATTTTCAAGAAATTAAAAAGTATGCAGTCGGTATTGGGCCAAACTTACGTAATGACAACGGAGAACTAATTATTGATGAGTCATATATAAAAATGGCTCGGAAAAATAGACTGTTAATTCATCCGTATACAATTAATGAGAAACCAGATATGAGATTGTTAATTAAATGGGGTGCTACAGGAATGTTTACAAATTATTCAGATCGGTTACATAGTGTATTAAAAGAAAAATAAGTGAAATAGCATAAAAGGTATACCGGCGTTTTAGGTATACCTTTTTTCTATTATGCTAGATTATAGTAATAGGATACATATTCTTCTAGACCATGAACCTCTTTTTCAGGTGGCTCAATACCACCTTTTCTGCCGTAGCAAACATTTCTCAAGTATTCTCCAAAAATCATAGAGCGGCTTTTCTCATTTTCCATCCAATTATATCTATTAATTATAAACTCACCATCGAAACTGGTATCAAATGTATATGGGATACAAGTAATAGTTTTAGGTAAATGTTTTTTTAATACTCTATATTGCCGACCAGCGCCTAAGCTTTTGCATACAAATAGCAACCGGTTAATCTTTGTGAAATCAAAAATCTTTTTCGCTTCCATTACATTAGCGATAGAATGGAGGGAGTTTGTCTCGAAAATGATAGCATCTTTTGGTACACCATGTTCAATTACTTCTGCTTCTGACAAATTCCCATAATTCCAACTTGGATGTTTCATACCATGTAAACTAGTACCACCTGTAACGATAATTTGATTTCCTAAACCTTGTCGATAAGCTTCTAGAGGAGTTTGCCAATTGCCAGGATGAGAACCGCCGAAAACGAAAATTGCATCACATTTTTGTGGTGCTATTTCTTTTAAAAAAGTGATTTCTGTAATTTGATCGATTTTTTTTTCGTAAGGGTAGGGACATCAGGATATTTCGGGATTACCATTTGAAAACCTCCTATATAGTGAAATTCTAAATTCATTATATAGCGATTTTGTTAAATGAAAAAAGGGAAGCTTTTATTTTGAAAGTTCCCCTTTTAAGATAACTCTCCAACAAACAAAATCTGTTTTTCATAGATTGCACCCTCATCATAAATGATTTCTTGAAAGTGCAACCTTTGGAAAGTGGGATAAATTGAAATTCCCCATGTTTTCCAAAAATCAGGTTTATTTGAAAGAAGAATCCATTTTTGAAATTCACTATTTCTATTAAAAAAATTATGAAAGTAGTCATCATTTTTAAATATGATGATTTGAGAGCTCCATAAATTTTCTATAGAAATCAAAACAACAACTCGATATGTATGTGTATCGCTCGGTTTCATTTTTATTAAATGGTTTGCTTGATTTAATAAAGTTTGTATACACAATCGTTTTACTTTCCTAGGTGTTTTACGAGAATCGATAAAATCTTGCGAAACTGGTAAAGTCATATACCAATATTCATCGTTATAGAAAGCAGAAGGGAACGTTTTTGAATGTTCTTCAATTCGCTTTATCATCGTGTTAGTTTTACGCTTCATACCACGTATTTTCTTTTCACGCATTGTTAAATCATCTCCATAAATTTTTGTAATGCAGCTGAGTGAAATATATCTTTTCTAGTAATAAAAGTAGTAGGAACTTTTTTGAATCTATTTGGTAAAGGATTGAATGATACGTTATGTGCATGACCATTTAAAATAGATTTCAGCATAATTGCTACGCCCATGCCAGATTTTACACATGCAAGTATCGCTTCGATTGTTCCAAATTCTAATACTCGTTTAGGCGAGATCCCTTCTTCTTGAAGCCAGTCTTCTAATAACTTTCTATAATAGCAACCGTGACTAAAAGCGAGTAAATTCATGTCTTCTATGTCTTTAAGAGAGGATAAAGGTTTTTTACTAATGAGAACTAATTCTTCTTCACGAAATACACTTGTATGAAGTTCAGTATGCTGAGTAGAGCCAGCTATAAACGCTCCGTCTAGTTTTCGTTCTAATACAAGCCTAATTAGTTGTTTGGTCGTATTTGTTTCTAAAATCAATTCGACTTTTGGGTATTTCTCATAGTAAGCCGTTAATATAGAGGGGAGTCTTACCGCAGTTGTAGATTCTGTACATCCAATTTTTAAAGTGCCTTTTGGCTCGGTTCCATTACTTTGAACTGCTTTTATTGATTGATCCATTAAGTGGATAATTTGTTTGGCGTATGTTAATAAAATTTCACCGTTAGAGGTTAAAGTTACACCTTTTCCGTTTCGGTAAAATAAAGGCACACCTAATTCATTTTCTAGTTGTTTCATACGCATTGTTACGCCTGATTGTACATAGTTCAAATTTTTAGCTGCGTGAGAAATATTATTTTCCTTCGCAACTTCGTAAAATACAGTTAAATCTTTTATGTCCACGTATCATCCCTCCGAAAAGGTATCATTTTTTTTGATGGATTATATGATGAATCTTTATTTTATATGATATCAGAACTTTCATACAATGTAAGGGGATGGAGGGATTGTAATGTTAATGGAAAAGGGTGTGAATAGTACTTATAAGTGGATGATGTTAATTATTGCGACGATTGCTCAAACAACAGCGACACTTATAACGTATGGTGTAGGAGTTTTCGCTTTATTTTGGAAAGAAGAATATGCGCTTACGAATATGGAGAGTGGATTGTTAGTAAGTGTTGTAAATGTCGGACCATTATTTTGTATACTTTTTGTTGGGCGGCTACTTGATCAATATAATGAAAAATTGTTAATTTCTATAAGTTCATTTTTGCTAGGGAGTTCGCTTTTACTAACTAATGGGATAAGTGGATTTAATGGGTTGTTGTTTGTGCTTTTATTAATAGGAATGTTTTATAGTGTTTCTCAGCCAGGAGGAAGTAAAGTGATTTTAAAGTGGTTCCCAAAAGAAAATCGTGGATTAGCGATGGAAATAAGGCAAGCCGGTATACCGATTGGTGGTGCGTTAGCGGGAGCGCTAATCCCGTTTCTTACAATACAATATAATGTGGCTTACGCGATAAATAGTATTGCATGCATTTGTATAATTGGAGGACTATTATTTTTCGTATTTTATAAAGAACCATATGTTCAGGCGGAAGCAAGGAAAGAACATATTAAAATTTCTTTTTGGACTGAGCTAAAAGTAGTTATATGTAAAAAAGAGTTGTATCCAATTTATATAACTGGTATTGGCATGATTTCATTACAAATGGTGTTAGTTGGACACTTCATGAAATTTTTAGTAAGGGAACAATCAATTACATCTATTATAGCCGGAACAGTATTTTCAGTTATGTTTTTTTCTGGAATGATTGGCCGTATTGTATTAGCAGCTATTAGTGATGCGTTTTATAAGGGGAATCGGCGCATGCCTTTATTGATAGCGGTCTGTGCTTCTATCGGTTTGATTCTATTGTTAGTCATGAGTATACATACAGTAACGAGTGGAGTATTGTATGGTGTAAGTGCACTGTTAGGCTTCTTTTCAATTGGATGGTTTAGTCTTTTTATCGTCGAAGTTGCTGAATTGGCAAATGAAGAATCTGTTGGAATAACAGTTAGTTTGGCACTTACATTAAATCAAATTGCTATTATTGTTGCACCTGTTTTATTTGGTTATATTGTAGATAAAAAAGGGTATACGTATGCGTGGTTATGTATAGTGGTATTACTAAGTATCTCGGCAATGAGTTTATATAGTAAAAGCAAAAAATAAAAGAAAGTTAGCAATGTAAATTCTATATGAAGAAAATCTAAAGAAATGCCGAATGAGCGACATTTACTTTTTAATATGTTGTATAATCAAAAAGTAAATGAGATTCATTTTCAATAACGTTCATTTCCTCTTTTGAAATTGCCTGTAATTTTAGCCATTATTAGTTGTTTTTCTTTATCGTTATTTGCATGATGTATTTTGTTTAAAAATTTTTCAGCATCAGTACCTTTTAATATCGTTATTTGTTTTCTGTAATATTCGATTAAAACCATATTATTTTTTGTTACCCGATAATGAAACATCATATCATCTAAACGATTGCGTTTATCAATGTTTTTCATGTTTACCACTCCGTTCTTTATGATATGTAACAAATGTTACATAAGATGTTGAAATTATAGTAGGGTGCATACGATTGTAAGGTGGAAATTTTGCAAGAAAGAAATACAATAGAGAGTAGCCAAAAACTGAATATGAGAAAAAGGAATTTAGTTGACTTAGGTGAATAACAGATAGATAATGTTATGAAATATTTGAAAATTAAAAGATATAGAATAGAATGGATGCATGTTAAGTGAAACTAGATAAAAGAGGGTTCCTATTATGCTAAAGAAATGGTTAGTCGTTTTCTTTATTTTTGCTATTTTTTGTGGGAGTGTCGTTACACTAATCCATGCAAATAAAGGTAAGAAATATGATATAAAGGCATTTTCTAATCTAAATAGTAAGCAAAAGAGCGATATGCAAGAAGTTGATGCGAATGAGAAAAAGCGCTATGAAGTTGTAGCCGGAAAACTAGATCAATATTTAAAAGATAAAGGATTTAATGGGAGTGTTCTTGTAGCTAGTAAAGATCATGTGATTTTACGAAAAGGTTATGGATATGCGAATGTGAAAGATCAAGTAGTAACGACGCCAAGAACGAAATATCGTATTGGTTCTATTACGAAAACAGTAGTTGCGATATCTATTATGCAACTAAAAGAAAAAGGGAAATTAAACATTGAAGACAATGTAAATAAGTATATTCCTTCATTTCCGGCAGATAAAAACATTACGTTACGAAATTTGTTAACACATACGTCTGGGTTGCCAGATCAGGGACAAGGTAGGGTTGATGTGGCGTCACGATTAAAGTTAGTAACGTGGATTGGTGCACAAAAATTGCAATTTCCTGCAGGGACGGGGTGGAAATATACAGATTATAATTATATGGTGCTTGCGTATATTATAGAAAAGATATCGAATAAACCGCTCGCTGAATATGTGAAAGAAAATATTTTTACGCCTGTTGAAATGCATGAATCTGGAATGGGTGCAACTCTCCCTGAAGATATTTTCTTAGCAGAAGGTTATACGAAAAAAGATAATGAGTTAATAGCTGCACCTCGGTTAAAAATGAATTGGCTGTATGGGTGTGGTGAAATGTATACGACTGTTGAAGATATGAAAAGATTAGATGAGGCTATTATGGATGGAAAGTTGATTTCTAAACAAAGTGTATCAGATATGTTTACTGCATCACCTGTAAGAAAATATGGATTTAGTTTTTATACTAATCCAGATTATTATCATAATCATGGTGTATTAGCTGGTTGGAATACATTTAATAATTTTAACTGGGATAAACGAACGTTTGTAATATTATTCTCTAACGTACAAAATGGTATGAATGATACGTTTAATCAGGAGTTTAGGAAAATGGCGAATGATTTAATAGAAGGAAAATAATAATTTTAAAAATCGGTATTGATATGTAATTATCAATACCGATTTTTTTATTTAGCCATGTTCTATTTGCTGACTAAGTAGGTGATATTTGAATAAATCTATATAGGTAGTTAAATGATATTAATGTTATCTATTTGAATGAAATCTATGTGATTATATGTAAAAGAATAATTGGTAATTTTTACATAGCTGAAAAAGCTTGAGCTTCACACTATGTGAAGCTTTACATTATTGGAGGTAAGAACAGGAGGATGAAAAAGTGAAAAAAGCAGTAAAGTTTTGTTTAATAGCTACATTATCTACAACGATTATTAGTGGATGTTCTTTTGAAGGTGGTAATGAAAATGCAAAAGGGAAAGAGAGTGAAAAGGTAGAGGTACAGAAAAAAGTTGGAAAATATACGATGCCAGATGAAAAAGATAAACATGAAGGTACATGGTTACAATGGCCACATGAATACACATATGGTGAAGAGTATAAGCAGGAAGTGGAACCGATTTGGATTAAGATGGCAAGTGCATTAACTGAAGGTGAAAAAGTCCACATTGTTGCATACGATGAGGAGGAGAAAGAGCGCATTAATAAGCTTTTGATAGATAAAGGACTGAATATGGATAAAATTGATTTCTTTATCTCGCCTACTGATGATGTATGGGCAAGGGATAGTGGACCAATTTTTGTTTATGACAATAATAAAAATCTCAAAATATTAGATCCAGCATTTAATGGTTGGGGGAAGAAAACTCCTTATAAAAATGATGCTCGTATACGTGAGAATGTTAGTAAACAATCAGGGATTGAAAGAATTGATTGGGGAAAGTTTGTCCTTGAAGGTGGTGCAATTGAATTAGACAGTAATGGGACTGCTTTATTAACCCGGAGTGCTGTGACGAATAAAAATAGAAATCCTGATTTATCAGAAAAGGACATTGAAACATATATTAGTGATCTTGGGGTAACAAACTTTATTTGGTTAGACGGAGTGCCTAATTTAGATATTACTGACTTTCATATTGATGGATTTGCTAAATTCCATGGTAAATCTACGATTGTAACGATGAAAGAAGATGACCTAGCCGAATGGGGTTTGTCAAACAAAGATATGGATACATTGTTAGATGCAAAAAATGCTTTAGGAAAGAAATATAAGTATGAATACTTACCGCTTAGTAAAGATAAAGTTGCTTTAGAAAATGGAAAAACTCTCGATTATAAAGGATCGTATATCAATTATTATATTGGGAATACAGTAGTATTGGTTCCTAATTATAATGATCCGAATGATAAAATCGCAAACGATACGATTCAGAAGTTATACCCGGATCGTAAAGTAGTTGGCATTGATGTGAGAGAGCTTTATAAAAATGGTGGCATGATTCATTGTGTTACACAGCAGCAGCCTATTAGTTTGAAATGATGGATTGGAATTTATAATCTTTTGAACAAAATAGGTGAAATATTCCCTTCACTTATTTTGTTCAGCTGTATGATTTATAACAAGAGTGAAATACAAAATATTTTAATGTAATGATAAAAGGATTTTAAAGTCACTTTTTGTTAATGCTCGATTGGTTCAACAAATAATCAGTGTGGGATGGATACCTCCCACTAATTAAAGTTTCACTTTATATAAAAAGGAGAAAAAGGTTTGTGTTAAAGAATTTAAAAATAGTATTTTCGTTTTTCCCTATCGTTCTACAGTACATTATAAATGTAGCTTTGATCTGTTTGGGAATTGTTTTAAGTGTGTTTCTTATGAAAGAAGTCTTTCAATTTATACAAGAATTGAAATTGAGTGGTGAGGAATCAAGTTATCATTTAATTGATAGTATTGTCGTATTCTTTTTATATTTTGAATTCATCGTAATGATTATAAAGTATTTTCAAATGAATTTTCACTTTCCATTACGTTATTTTATATATATAGGTATTACGGCTATTGTTCGTCTCATTATTATAGACCATGATAGCCCAATGGATTCGTTGTTATATGCCTGCGCGATTCTTGTATTAATTAGTGCTTTATTCATTGCAAATTCTAAAATAATGCGTCGTGATTTAGAAGAGTGAACATTTGTTGTTTAAATCAAAAAAAGATGTTTTATCTTTTCGTAAAAAGGAGTAACCGTATTGAAAGAAATAATTTTAACCAGTTGTCTAATGATAGGGTTTATGATTCTATTATTCAATTGTATACTTTCATAATTTAAAAGGATAAAAAGTAAAAAAGGAAGAGGATTTTGTAAATATGGTACATTACAATAATCAAAATAGTTTACATCAAATATTTACATTAAAGGGGACAGTTATAAGAGATATTTTCCCGCAAATTTTATTATATATATGCGTTTCAACGATAGTAACTGTGATTCATTATTATTATGTAGAAATAAAAATGAATCAAACGCCTTGGGTAATTGTTGGAGGGGCTTTAGGTCTACTGTTAGTTTTTCGTACTAACACTGCTTATGATAGATATTGGGAAGGTAGAAAGTTATTTGGCACAATTGGTGCTTGTAGTAGAAATTTAGCAATTAGTTTTTTATGTTATTGGGAGTCTAAAGAGGAACATACGGATAAGGAAAAACTAAAATTTTTACATTTATTAATTGCTTTTCCCAAGTTAGCGAAAGGACATTTGAGAGACGAAAAAGATTTATCTGAAATAAAATCATTGCTTGATATTTGTTCTGAGAAGGAAAGAGAAATTTTGGCTGAGTCTATTCATTTACCGATTAGTATAGTTTTTATGTTAAAAACTATACTATCAAAAGGTTTGAAAACGGGTCAAATTCATCCAAATGCAATAATTAATATGGAAACTGATTTGAATAATCTGCTTACGGCTGTGGGGGGATGTGATCGTATCAAAACGACACCTATTCCTTTTGCCTATTTTGCGCATATAAAAATTTTATTGCTCATATTTTGCGGGACTTTACCGATTGGTCTTGTTGATAGTCTTGGCTGGGTTACAGTACTTGCAACTATGTTTATCAGTTTTGCGTTTATTGGTATTGAAGCGATAGGAGTTGAAATTGAGGATCCATTTGGTCAAGATCCAAACGATCTTCCGCTTGAAACAATTTGCATAGGGGTAGAGACGAATTTAGTGAATTTATATAATCAAAACGCTCTATTAGAGTTCGTGGATTTGAAACATGATAAAAAAATCATCTAATCCTTTATTGTGTATGACGATTGCATTTTTAATGTGGTCATGAAATACAGTGTTTTAAAATCTTGTCAAGAGTCAGTTTACGGCTTAACGACGGCTTTATATTTTTTATATAAATATATAATATTTCTCCGTGCTATAATCCATTCATGAAATGTGCACGTTTCAAAAATTGTACTGAAAAGAGAAATGAATTGGGGAAGAGTTGGATGATTGAAAACAGTTATTCAATCATTATTAAAAAGCGAGGTAAATAATATGGAACAAAAATATAATGGAATTATTTTTACTGCAATACCAGATAAATCGAATGAATATTATCGCCCATTTTATGAAGATCTAATTTATTTTAATGAATATTTAAATGAAAATAAAGCATTTACTGATCAACTTCTATCTTTATCTGTTGAGGAGCAAGGCTTTCATACAAGCTCTTTTGAGTATGATGATATTTGGCTAAGAGATGTTGCACCAGTTGTAACAAGTCATCTAGTTAAATTTAAATATCGCCCAAATTATTTACCGAAAGATCAAGGGCGATATTTAGATCAACAATTTAATAAATGGTTGAAAAAGAATGACTTTGAATATGTAAAATCTCCATTGATATTAGATGGTGGAAATTTGATTTGGAATAAAAAAGATACTGTTATATTAACAGAACGCATATTTGATGATAATTATGATTGGACGGAAGAAGAAATTATAGAGCAACTGGAATGGGATTTAGATGTGAGCCGAGTTATTATTATTCCTGCTGAAGAAGGAGATGTACTTGCACACGTAGACGGAATGGTTAAATTTATTGATGAACATACAATGTTTATTAGTGATTTTCTTGGGGATCGTGAATTTAGATATAGTGTTCAAGAGATTATTCAAGAGCAAATGCCAGAAGCTGAATTTATAGTTGTTCCGTCATCATATACAGAAAAGGGGCAATATGATCAAGAAATAGCATCGGCAAAAGGTTTATATATAAATATGTTAGAAACATGTGATACGCTTTACGTTCCTAAGTTTGGACTAGCTAAAGATAAAGAAGTATTACGATATATTCAACAGTATACGGAGAAGGAAGCTATTCAAATTCATGTGGGAGAAATATCGACAATGGGAGGCGCAATGAATTGTTTAACGTGGTACTGTCCACTTCATTTGTTACCTTCAAATATGAAGAGATTGAAAAATCAGAATGAGGATTTTTCAGTTAGGAAGATTTTTGATTGGTTTTAAAATAAGCTTATAAGAAAATGTATTCAAGGGGTAAGTATATGTATACAATTACTGAATTTTCGCGGATTTGTAAAATGAGTACACGGATGCTAAGACATTATGACAAAGAGGAGATATTAAAACCGGCATATGTGAACCCGGAAAATGGGTATAGATATTATGAACAAGGGCAGTTAGAAATAGCGTTAAAAATTAAAAGGCTAAGAGAGTATAAGTTCCCTCTACCGAAAATTAAAATAATTCTTCAGTCATCAGATCAAGATTCATTTATTAAACATATGCAAGCGCAAATTATAGAGTTGTCTCATGAGGTGAAACAAAATTTACAAGTTATTTCTGAAATGAATGAAATGGTAAGTATGAACAATGGTTTAAATATCGCTCGTCATAGAAGTTACGATATATTAATTGGAATGAGAAATGAAATAACGGTAATTGCTCAAAGATTACAAATAGATATAGAGGATATGGATGATTATTTTTATGACTTATATGAAAATATACAAAAGAATAACTTTCAAATAGTCGGTTCGCCCTCTACAGTCTTTTATGATGAAGAGTATATTCCAAATCATAGTGATATTGAATTAAGAATTCCGATTATGGATGAGGATAATAAAGGTGTATTACAAGAATGTGAAATAAACAAGCTAAATCAGCATCAAATTGTTACTACTATGCATTATGGTAGCTACGACTATATAGGTTATGCTTATATGGCATTAGAAGAGTGGATAGAAAGGAACGGTTATATAATAGATGGTCATCCATATGAAGTTTATATAAAAGGGCCTGAATGTGATTGTTTAGTAGAAGAGTATGTGACACAAATTTGTTTTTTAGTTACGAAAATAGAATGAGAATAAGGATTGACATTAACATTATGTCAATCCTTATTCTATATACGAAAGTAATTTATCATAATAAAAAGGGGAAAGAATATGAAAAGAAAAATTTTACTTATTTGTCTGATTCTAAGTATGGTATGGATTTCGGCATGTACTCCTGGAGTAGGAGAAGGGGAGAATGGTAGCGCTGTTCTACCTAATCAGTTACCTAAAAATGTAGTATTTAAAAATGGTACAATCTATACTTCAAATGGAAAGCAAGACATCGTAGAGGCTGTAGCCGTTAAAGAAGGGAAAATTACATTTGTTGGTTCAAACAAGGATGTAGAGGGATTTATAAATGAAGATACGAAAGTGGTGGATTTACAAGGGCGTTTTGTCCTCCCTGGTTTTGTGGACAATCATAATCATATATTTGAAGCGAAATCACCAGCAGCAGGGAATTGTAGTGTCTCACCAGATGCTTCGCTGCAAGAACAACGCTCGTATTTAAAAGCGTGTAAAAAAGATGTAAAGACAGGGGAATGGATAAGCGGAACTGGATTTAGTTTAGAAGAGCTGTTAAAAGATATGGACGAAAAATCAGAACAACAAACTCCATTACAAGTTCTAAATGAGTTATTTCCTAATAATCCAGTATTAATTATGGAAAGAACCTCTCATTCTGTATGGGTTAACTCAAAGGCACTCGAGTTAGCGGGAATAAATAAAGATACGAAAGATCCACAAGGCGGAAGAATCATTCGGGATCCAGAGACAGGAGAACCGTTTGGGATTCTTTATGATACAGCAGGAGATATCGTGATGGAAAAAGCATGGAATTCCCAGCCGAAACTCTTTGAAAAAAATTATGAAGGTTTGCTGGATGGATTAAATGAGGTTGCGAAGAATGGTATTACTACAGTTGGCGATGGCCGTCTTTATTGGAAGCGAGGCTGGTTAGACGTTTGGAATAAAGTAAATGACGAAAAAAAACTAACAACGCGAGTAGTACTTCGTCCATGGGTATATCCGAATTTAAATGAAGCAGAACAAATGGAGTATTTCAAAAAAATTAAGCGAAATGATATATCATCTCGAATGCTTATTAATCAAGTGAAAATGTATAGTGATGGAATTAGCATTAACAGTACAGCTAAAATACTAGAAAAATATAAATTTGAGTGGTTTAAGGGAACACCGTATGGTTTGAACTATATTCCGGAAGAAAAAATGAAATGGTGGTTGACGGAGCTTAATAAAATTGGTTACGGTGCACTCATTCACACAATTGGGGATGGTGGAGTAAGAGAGAGTTTAAATGCGATTGAAGCAGCGAAAAAAGAAGGAGCGAATCAGCCTTATACGCTTACGCACGTAGAAATGGTAGAAGATAGTGATATAAAACGCTTTGCTAAATTAGGTGTTAGCGCTGATTTCCAAGTAGGTCATGATTTTGCAGAAGATCCTAAACAAAGCTGGGCAAGTACGTATTTTTCAGATCAACAGATGAAACGAATTATGCCGTTAGGGCGAATTTGGAAAACAGGTGCAAATGTATCGCTTAGTAGCGATTGGGATGTAAACGAACTGAATCCACTTGTGACGATTTCAAATGCATTAAGTATTGATGAAAAGGGTTTATCTGATGTATATGCAGCTATTGATGCTTATACAATTAAGCCAGCAAAAGCATTAGGCCTTGATAATATCACTGGTTCGATTGAAGTAGGGAAATCGGCTGATATGGTATTACTAGATGAAGATATTACTAAAATGAGTGCTGATAAGATTCCGAATGCGAAAGTTTTGGTGACGGTTTTACAAGGAGAACTAGTGTATCACAAGGAGAAATAAAGAGTTGTTTTATGAAGGTGCTTCAAGAAAATGAAAATATTTCTGTTGACCTTAACACGATGTCAAAGTTTAGACTGAACTTACATTCGAAGAAGGGGTGAACAGGTATGACAAAAAGTTTATTTTATATGCCTGCTGAGTGGGAGAAACATGAGGGGACATGGCTCCAATGGCCTCATAATAAAACGCATAGAGGTGAAGGTTACAGAGCTAAGCTAGATGATATTTGGGTAGCGATGGCAAAGGAACTTCATTACGGAGAAACTGTGCATATTGTTGTATATGATGAGAAAGAAAAAGTACATGTCCAATCGAAGTTAATAGAAGCGAAAGTGGATATGGATAAAATTGATTTTTTAATTGAAAAAACGGATGATGTTTGGATAAGAGATAATGGGCCGATCTTTGTGAAAGATAAAGAGGGAAATCTCCGCCTAACACACTGGGTATTTAATGGTTGGGGGGATAAATATCCGTATGAAAACGATGCTATTATACCAACGAAAATAAGTGAAAGGTATAGTATTCCAAAAGTTGAATCTAGTGTCTGTATAGAGGGCGGGGGAATTGAGGTGAACGGAAACGGGACCTTAATGGCAGCGAAAACTTCTATTATAAATGAGAATCGAAATCCTACACGAAGTCAGAAAGAGATTGAAATAGAGTTGACCAAATATTTAGGAGTAACGAATTTTATATGGATAACCGGTATTCGCGGTGAGGATAATTATGATGAAGATACAGATTATCATATTGATGGGGCAGCACGTTTTGTAAATGAAAATACGATTCTTTATGAATATGATCCTTTCGGGGAAGGCGAGTCATATCTTTTGGAGGCGTACGAAAAGCATTATCAAGAATTGCTACAGGCAAGAAATATAGATGGAAAGCCATTTCAGCTCATACCAGTACCGGTGACAAGAAAAGTGGTAAAAGAAGCAGACTGTAAGGGCTCATATTTAAATTTTTATATTGGAAATGAAGTTGTATTAGTTCCTATATATGGCGATGAGCATGACAAGTTAGGGCTTCAAATCATTGAAGGGCAGTTTCCGGGAAGAAGAATTGTCGGCATTTATGTAAATGAACTGTTTGCATATGGTGGCATGATTCACTGTGTGACGCAGCAACATTTAGCATAAAGTGATGCAAATGAAAAAAGCATGCAGAGTATATACTCTGCATGCTTTTTATAATGCTGAAAACTCTTCAACAAGTGAGCTAAAACGATTTAGTGCACTTTCAATCGGTTCTGGTGTAGTTAAATCAACACCAGCTTTTTTCAGTAAGTTTAATGGATAGTCAGAACTTCCACCTTTAAGGAACTCAATATAATGTTTTTGAGCATTTGGATCACCGCTTAATAATTTGTCGGCAATTTGGATTGCAGAAGCGAATCCAGTTGCGTATTTGTACACGTAAAACGGACGGTAGAAATGAGGTATTCTAGCCCAGCCGTATTTTACTTCTTCGTCAAATACGAGGGAGTCACCATTATACTCTCTGAACAAGTTTTCATAAACTTCGCTAAAGACTTGGGCATTTAATGGTTTGCCTTGCTGTGCCATTTCATGTGTGATTTTTTCAAACTCAGCGAACATGATTTGTGTAAAGAAAGTGCCTTTAAATTTCTCGATGAAATGGTTTACTAAATGGTTGCGTACATCAGCATCTTTTGCTTCTTTTAATAAATGATGAATTAATAGCACTTCATTTACTGTAGAAGCGACTTCTGCGACAAAGATAGTATAGTGTGCAGAAATTCTTGGTTGGTATCCGTGTGAATAATGCGTATGCATACCGTGACCACATTCGTGAGTAAGAGTGAAAAGACTATTTAAATCATTGTGATGATTTAAAAGAATGAAAGGATGAACACCGTATACACCAAAGTTATAAGCGCCGGAACGTTTTCCTGGCGTTTCTCTCACGTCGATATAACGTTTATCTTTAAAGCTTTTTAATGTTTCGATATACTCTTCACCTAAAGGAGCTAGTGATTCAATCATTATGTCAAACGCTTTGTCATATGGAATGTCTTGTTTTACACCCGCTACTAAATCAACGCTCATGTCGTATTGGCGTAGTTCATCTACATTTAATTTTTCTTTTCGAAGTTCATTATAGGTATGTAGTGATTGAATGTTTTTCTTGGTCGTATCAATTAAATTTTCATAAACTTCTTTCGGGACCATGTCGCCAAATAACGATTTTTCTAAAGCTGATGGATAGTTTCTTAGCTTTGAAACAGTAGCATTATTTTTAATCGCAGCAGATAAAGTAGAAGAGATAGAATTCTTTAATTGAACGTATGGCTTGTAATAAGCTTTATAGGCTTCTTTACGTTTTTCGCGGTTCTCATCTTCAATTAACTTTGCATACATTCCGCGCGTTAAAGTAACTTTTTCTCCATCATCAGTCGTAATTTCACCAAATAGGATATCAGCATTATTTAACATACCAAAAGTATGCTGCGGGGAGGAGAGTGCTTCGCCCATTTGTGATAAAATCTCTTCCTGGTCCTTATTCAATACGTGTTTTTTATAACGGTATAATTCAAATAAGTCTTCTTTATAGTATTGTAAACCTTCTGCTTCTTCTATGTACGCGTGCAATGTGTTTTCATCTACGCTAAGTAAGAATGGGGAAAAGAAAGATTTAGCCGCACTTACTTTCACGTGTAATTGTGACACTTTATCGACAAGGGATTGAGCGTCAGTATCGCGTGTATCAAGATCAGATTGTAATCGTGCATAAGCGAACATTAAAGATATTATGCTAGAAATTTCTTCACTCTTTGTTAAATAAGCTAATAAGCTATTACCATCGTAAATATTTCCATTAAACTCGTGTAATTCTTTCGTTAATACTTCAATTTTATGAAAATCACTTTCCCAATCTTCAATTGTATGGTAAATATCCGTTAAATCCCACTTCTCTTTATCATCTACTTGTAGTCGATCTTTAAGTTCAGTCATAATCATTTCCTTTCTAAATATGTAGTTATATTCCTATATAACTATGAAATACAACAAATTGCAAAAAATCCCTGCTGAAAATTGAAAAGCCTTGCTAAAATGAAGTGACCCCTAAAAGTTAGGCACGGTTAGTTCATTAGGCAGCTTGATAAAAGTGAGTCCGGTATTGTACCGGACTCATTTTTAATTTTGCCTTTATCCGTTTGGTATTATAATAATCTATATATTTTTCTAATTCTATTTCGAAATGCTCTACACTTTCAAACTCTTTTATGTAGAGAAATTCAGACTTCATGATTCCAAAGAAATTCTCCATTACTGCGTTGTCGTAACAGTTGCCTTTACGAGACATACTTTGTACGATATCTCTTTCTTGTAATGCGTGACGGTACTGTTTCATTTGATAATGCCAACCTTGATCTGAATGCATCAATAGTTGGTGACTTTCAGGTAAACATTCTAATGCTGTCTCTAACATTTCTGAAACAAGTGAGTATGTTGGTCTAGAGCCAATTGTATAAGTAATGATTTCACCATTATACAAGTCCAATACAGGGGATACATAAAGTTTCTCACCGAATAATTTAAATTCCGTAATATCGGTTACCCATTTTTCATTTGGCGCATCTGCCGTAAAATTACGCTCTAAAATATGGGGTGCAATTTTACCAACCGTTCCTTTATAAGATTTATATTTTTTCATACGTACAAGGCATTTTAAACCTAACTCTTTCATAATTCGTTGCACCTTTTTATGATTCACTATTTGATTACGGTTGGCTAATTCATCACGAATACGACGATATCCATAACGACCTTCGTGTTCATCATAAATCGCTTTAATTTCTACTTTTAAATCCGCATCTGGATCGATTCTATCCATTTGTTTTACATAAAAGTAATATGTGCTTCGAGGGATACCCGCTAACTTTACTAATTCTTTCACTTGAAACTCATGCCTTAATTCATAGACTACTTGTGCCTTATCTTGTTTGGTGATTTTTCCTTGTTTTGAACTAAGGCATTCAACTTTTTTAAATACGCGTTTTCCATACGTAAGCGTTCTAATTCAGCTTGTAACGCTTCAACTGAACCTTCTGCCGGAATTTTTTTCGTATCCTGTTTTGTGTTTTTATTTTTCATGGATGGACGCCCCTTTTTCTTTGGTTCAAGGGCATCTAAGCCACCTAATTCAAATTGCTTCTTCCATTGATAAACCGTTGTAAAAGAAGGAATCATGAATATAGCCGCTGTATCCATTAACGATATACCCGATTGAGCCATAAAATTTAGTACGTTTAGTTTAAACTCTACGGTGTAATTTGTATAGACCTCGTGTAAACCTTCTTCTCCATGGAGTTCGTATAAGCGCAACCAGTATTGAAATTGCGCCTTTGTAATATGCATCTGTTTTGCATATTCTGCTTGAGAAATTGTTTTTGGATTAAATCCTTGAACGAGCTTTAACCTTGAATCCTTCGTAAATTTTGTCATAAAAAAACTGCACCTCCAATTGTTAGACTGTGTCTAACAATTGGGGTGCAGTTCAAAATGGCAAGGCTTAAAAAATCATAATGTAATTCCGAATTTTGAATGTAAAAGATTCTTATATTGCACATCTGTAACGTTTTCTTTCGTTTTTTTACCGTTTGTTGCTATTGTCAGACTATCCTTTGTTAAAGATGCATGTCCATTTTCAGTTAGTTTTACGATAAGAGGTACTTTGTTAAATGGTGAGCCCTCATGCTCAACAATAATTTTTTGTGCTGCATTTGCTTTTTCTTCAGCCACTTCTTCTATATAAAATGCATAGCCTAACGTCCAATCATCAGCAGAAGATTGATCCAAAAACTCATTGTTTTTACGCATCTCTAAAATATAGTTTCCCTTTTCGGTCATTTCTTTACGAATACGATAATCTCCTGTAACGGAGTGAATGACTTCACCTGAGAAAGGGACAGGTGCAAGAGGTAAGTATGATCCGAATCCAACCTCAATTAAATAAAATTCATTATGATGTGTTAAAACGGTTGCGATATGGCCAGAATCAACAGCCCATATAGAATTTGCAGCATTGTACACTGTTCCTGAAACGAGATGAACATCAAATCCAGCGTCTTTAAGGAAGTAATACATAGTAGGATTGAGTTCATAACAAAGACCACCACGGCTGTTTACTAAAATTTTCTCTTTCAAATTTTCTTTTGATATTTCTTTAAAATTCTTTTCGAGAATATTTAAGTTTTCAAAAGGAACAGTTTGTGCCATTGCGTACATAATGTTAGATAAATCTTCAAATGAAACTTTGTGTTTTTCTTCTATATGTAATCTTGCAAAAAATTGTTTTTGAAAGTCGGTCATAGAAATCCCTCCGTTATGCTTTTATAGGTAAATTGTAAACAATCTTGAATAGGATGTGAAATTAAAACTACGTTGAATATTTGAAGTGAGACTAAAAATAATGTGGGAGAGTGAGAGATTGCTACTTTACTAACAGTGGAACGAATATTATAATGATTCTGATAAACTATGCAAACGTTTTCTTGGGAGGGGATGGTGTACAGATGTTGAAAAGAATAACAATAGTCGGATTGTCAGTTTTTTTGTTTTTACCTGGTATATATGGGGAGAGTAAGGCGTATGCAGATACAGTTAACAATGGGACGTTAATGCAATATTTTGAGTGGTACGCTCCGAATGATGGGAATCATTGGAATCGTTTGCGTACTGATGTTGAAAATTTAGCTCAAAAAGGAATTACATCTGTTTGGATACCACCTGCATATAAAGGAACTACGCAAAATGACGTAGGATATGGAGCATATGATTTATATGATTTGGGGGAATTCAATCAAAAGGGAACAGTGCGGACGAAATATGGGACGAAAGCACAATTGAAATCTGCAATTGACGCTTTACATAAGAAAAACATCGATGTATACGGTGATGTAGTTATGAATCATAAAGGTGGGGCTGATTATACGGAAACTGTCACAGCAGTTGAGGTAGACCCGAGCAATCGAAATGTTGAAGTATCAGGTGATTATGAAATTAGTGCGTGGACGGGATTTAACTTTCTAGGGCGTGGAGATTCTTATTCTAATTTCAAATGGAAATGGTATCATTTTGACGGAACGGATTGGGATGAAGGAAGGAAATTAAACCGAATTTATAAATTTAGGGGCATAGGTAAATCGTGGGACTGGGAAGTGTCTAGCGAGAATGGGAATTATGATTATTTGATGTATGCGGATCTTGATTTTGATCATCCAGATGTTGCGAATGAAATGAAAAAATGGGGAACGTGGTATGCGAAGGAATTAAATTTAGATGGTTTTCGTTTAGATGCTGTTAAACATATTGATCATGAATATTTGCGCGATTGGGTAAATCATGTTAGACAGCAAACGGGGAAAGAGATGTTTACAGTAGCTGAATATTGGCAAAATGATATCCAGACTTTAAATAATTATTTAGCGAAGGTCAATTATAATCAATCTGTGTTCGATGCACCACTTCATTATAATTTTCATTATGCTTCAACAGGAAATGGAAATTATGATATGAGAAATATTTTAAAAGGAACGGTAGTTGCGAATCATCCTACACTTGCGGTTACTCTAGTTGAAAATCATGATTCACAGCCTGGTCAGTCATTGGAATCTGTAGTGAGCTCTTGGTTCAAACCGTTGGCATATGCATTTATTTTAACGCGTGCAGAGGGATATCCTTCTGTTTTCTATGGTGATTATTATGGTACAAAAGGAAATAGTAACTATGAAATTCCAGCGTTAAAGGAAAAAATTGATCCGATTTTGACGGCACGAAAAAACTTTGCATATGGTACGCAGCATGATTATTTTGACCATCCAGATGTGATTGGCTGGACAAGAGAAGGTGATAGTGTACATGCTAATTCTGGTTTAGCAACATTAATCTCTGATGGACCAGGAGGGTCAAAGTGGATGGATGTTGGAAAGAATAATGCAGGGGAAGTATGGTACGATATTACGGGTAATCAAACAAATACTGTAACAATTAATAAGGATGGTTGGGGACAGTTCCAAGTAAGTGGAGGGTCAGTTTCCATATATGTTCAGCGGTAGGTTTCCCCCTTCTTTTTTACATGCTGCATAGTTATAAAGGTATGACACCTTTACTTCTCACAAAACATATAGTATGATGATTTCAGTAAATTAGATTTCAATGACTATAATATAAATTAATGAGAGGTGCTTTTTTGTGAGTGCGGTAGGTACTAAATAGGAAAAATTTAATGAAATAAATCGGATAAGACCAGGGGATTTTTATGTATATCATACCCCTAATTTTGTCATGGATTTATTTCGATACCTATGAAGATACCTACAATACTTTATAAAGCGTGTAATAGGAGGATTGCCATCCGTTTTTTATGGTTTATTTCCTCATATGTTATTACACATGCCTTGTAAATGTAAAAGCTGCGGTATCCCCGCAGCTTTTTTGTATATATTTTTAATGTATAAAAATGGTAATTTAATAATGTAGAACTCATTGGAATCTAATGAGTAGGTATCTTCATTTATGATAAAAATCAATCATAGTGAGGAGAAACAAAATGAATACGATGACTTTTGAAAAGTTACAATATAACGAATTAAAGGATATAGTGAAATCTTATTGTGTAAGTGGATTAGGTAAGGAATTATTAAACAAATTAGAGCCGAGTACGAGTATAAAAGTAGTGAGGAATCGATTGAATGAAACGACAGAAGCACGAGCGATAGTAGATGCAGAAGGACATGTGCCTTTTTTTGGAATATCCAATATCGCGAGTACAATTCAAAAATTAGAAAAAGGGATGATTTTAGATCCAGAAGAATTAGTAAGTGTTTCAGACTTTTTACGTGGATGTAGAAAGATTAAAAAATTTATGTTAGATAAAGAATTTTTTGCGCCAGTATTAGCTTCTTATGCAAATTCAATGACTGAATTTAAAAGTATTGAAGAGGAAATTAACTTTTCGATTAAAGGAAATAGCATTGATGCAGCGGCGAGTAAAGAGTTAAAACGAATTCGAAATAGTATTGATTCCGTAGATGGGAAAATAAAAGAACGTTTAACGAAGTTTTTAAATAGTAGTACAAATAAGAAGTATATTCAGGAATTCTTTATTAGTAAGAAGGATGATAGGTATACGATTCCAATTAAATCTTCTTATAAAAATCAAGTTGCGGGAAGTATAGTTGAAGCGTCCGCTAAAGGTTCTACTGTATTTATAGAACCGCATACGGTTACAAAGTTAAATGCAGAACTCGCAAGTTTGAAAGCAGAAGAAGCGATGGAAGAGTATCAGATTTTAGCGACTTTATCAGGAATGGTAGTAGAAAATATTTATCATATAAAAATTAATATGGAATTGATTAGCCAATATGATATGGTATTTGCGAAAGCGAAGTTTAGTAAATCAATCGATGGAATAGAGCCGAAATTAAATGATCATGGCTACGTTCATTTAGTAAATTGTAAGCATCCGCTTTTAAGTGGGCAAGTTGTACCGTTAAACTTTAAAATCGGTCAAAACTATCGTAGTTTAATTATTACAGGACCAAATGCAGGCGGAAAAACGATTGTGCTAAAAACAATCGGACTACTAACATTAGCGACAATGTCAGGTCTGCATATTGCTGCAGATAAAGAAACAGAAATTGCTATTTTCGAAAATGTATTTGTAGATATTGGTGATAATCAAAGTATCGAAAACGCACTCAGTACATTTTCATCTCATATGAAAAATTTATCTGAGATTATGAGGATGTCAAATAATAATACGTTGCTACTATTTGATGAAATAGGAAGTGGGACTGAACCGAATGAAGGGGCAGCGCTTGCAATTTCTATTTTAGAGGAGTTTTATCTTGCGGGATGTATTACAGTTGCGAGTACGCATTACGGTGAAATTAAACGCTTCTCAGAAATGCACGATGATTTTATGAATGCAGCGATGCAATTTAATAGTGAGACGCTAGAACCACTTTATAAATTAGTAATCGGTAAATCAGGTGAAAGTAATGCACTTTGGATTGCAAATAAAATGAATGTAAGAGAACATGTACTAAAAAGAGCGAAAGAGTATATGGGGAATAAAGAATATCGTTTTGAAAAACTGAATGAAAGCAAAATTAGAAAACCGAAATTCGTGCAAGAAAAAAGCGAAAATCATTACGAGTATAAAATCGGCGATCGTGTAAACTTATTAGATTATGATGATTTTGGTATCATCTATAAGGAAATAGATAATTTTTATAACGTCGTTGTATATTATAATGGTGAATTCGTTGAAGTAAATGTAAAACGTATTACTTTAGAGGTAGCAGCAAAAGAATTATACCCAGAGGGATACGATTTAAATACACTATTTGTCGATTATAAAGAAAGAAAAATGCAGCATGATATTGAGCGCGGATCGAAAAAAGCGCTTCGTAAAATTGAAAAAGAAATAAGAAAGAACAGAGGATAAGTTAAAATGGTAACGATTAGACAAGAACAACAAAATGATTATAGAAAAACAGAAGAAGTTGTACAACAAGCATTTTTAAATGAAGAATTTAGTGATAAAAAGGAACATGAACTTGTAATGCGTATTAGAGAATGTGACGCGTTTGTTCCTGAGTTATCTATCGTTGCGATAGATGAGGAAATAGTCGGTCACATTATGTTATCGAAAATCACGATAGAAAAGGATGGAGCTTCTGTAGATTCATTAGCGCTTGCGCCAGTATCAGTTGCTAGGGGGCATCAGAAAAAAGGGATTGGCGGAAAACTTATCAAAGCTGCTTTAGAAAAGGCGAAAGAACTTGGATACGGGTCAGTTGTAGTGTTAGGACATCCAGAATACTACCCGAAATTTGGTTTTAAGAAAGCAAGTGAATGGAATATACAGGCACCATTTGAAGTGCCAGATGAAGTGTTTATGGCGATGGAATTAAGGGAGAATGCACTGGAAAGTGTAGAAGGGATTGTACAATATTCGAGTGCTTTTGCTGAGTAGAAGTATCTGTTAAAAAATGTAATCATAAAAAACGCTATCTTTTTGTTGGGATATACAGAAAGGTAGCGTTTTTTTATTAAGAATATTTACTTACGTATATTTTGCTCAATGAATAATTAAGATGGTAAAATTGATATAGAAATGTAAAGGGAGAGAATATGATGAATAAGCGAGAAACCGATAGCAATGAGAATGTAGTTACGTTATATGTTACAAGACACGGTAAAACAATATTAAATACGAACCATCGCGCGCAAGGTTGGGCAGACTCTCCGTTAGTAGAAAAAGGTGTGGAAGTTGCCACAAATTTAGGAACAGGATTAAAAGATATTCATTTTACTACTGTGTATAGTAGTGATAGTGGTCGAGCGATTGAAACTGCTAATTTAGTATTAAAATATAGTGAGCAATCAAAATTGAAACTTGAGCAAAGAAAAGCTTTACGAGAATTAAATTTCGGTATTTTTGAAGGTGAAAAGCTTGAAAATATGTGGGAAACGATTGGAAAAGCTGCGGGCGTTACATCACCAGAAGAACTCATGAAGTTTTCTATTCAAGAAGTTATTGATCTTATTAGAGCAGCAGATCCTACGAAACAAGCGGAAGATTGGGAATTGTTTTCTACTCGTATAAAAACAGAGATTGATAGAATTAGTGAGGAAGCTGCTAAAAATGGCGGAGGCAACGTTTTAGTTGTAGTTCATGGACTTCTAATAACTGCATTAATAGAAATGGTAGATCATAGTAAAACAAAACTTGGAGTAGAAAATGCAAGTGTGACGAAAATTTTATATAAAGATGGGGAATACATCGTCGAGTCGGTTGGAGATATGAGTTATGTTGCAAAAGGGAAAGAAAGTGTGGAAATATAAAAACTTTCATATAGAAATAAGAAAAGGAAGGTAGAGAAATCTAGCTTCCTTTTCTTATTTTTCAGTATATCATTTGTTAATTGAAATTGGAATATTCCGTTAAAAGTGTGCCGTGAAAATTATTGTGATGGTATAGTTAGAGAGTAGGAATAACAAATTGTTTTGCAGCCTATTGAAGGGGTATTAGTCTAGTCTTACATTTTATCTTGAAATTTAAGTAAGTTTACGAGAAATAAAACATAGTAAGGAACGTGTGAATATGGATAGAATATATTTTGTGGACAACCCGTGGCCTAATGGTCATCGAATTGTTAATTTTAAGTGGAGTGCACATTTTAAATATGCAGAGGAAGAAGAGTTAAATGGTGTAGCTGGTTTGTATTTTGATTTGCATTTAGAGACTGCGGATTATGATGAGGAAGATTTGGATGAAGAAGATGAAGAAGATGAAGAGAATGAGGAAGAAGATGATTGGCACGCGAAGATTGTATGGAACAATTTCCATAGCTGTACTTTGTCATCAGAAGAATGGGATTTTAAAGGGTTTCGTGTAGGAAGTGATGAGGTGCCTTTTGATTTGGATATGCTAAATGGAAAGAGATTTGCAATTGATTTTTTATCCGAGGATGAGCAGAAGGACTTAGATTTAGAGTTAACTGCATTTGACATTTATTTACTTGGACATGATGCGTCAGCCTTTCATAATATTAAGTTTACTAGATTTGAAGGGCAGACATATCAAATTGAATGGAAAGGGAAATTGGCACTAGCGTATATTGGTGATTATGAATTTAAATATGATTTTCATACACTAATTTCCTCAACATCATTTAGTGGAATTAATATTCCTAATGACATAAATGATCATGAGGCGCATGTTTTGCTAAAAAGATTTGTTAGTAATCCAGTATTGTTTGAATTGCAACATGATAATGGGGATAGACGATTTGTATTGAAATAAAAATATATTGTTGTCTTTGCGAAATGTATGAGTAAAAGGCTACTGTATTCGAAATAGTTAACAACTTAAGTGTCGGAAAATGTAAAGAAAATGATACATAGTATGTGATTTATGCTCAGTTCTAAGAAGAAAAGAATATTAACAATTATATGGAGAAGTGATTATGTTGATTAAATTTGTTCATTTGTTATTTGGAAAACCGTGTGAAAAAGGTGATTCGTTCCAAACTAAGTTTCCACGTTTTATTTATTGGAGTGCAGTTGTATTTTATTTTTTTGGAATGATATTCTTTGGGATTTTTTCTTTTATTGATACTGTATTTATTGGATCGTTGATATCGGGAGGTTTGTTCTTTCCTTTAATATTTAGATTCATTTATTTTATAAACTTAAAAATGGGGGGCCTAGAAAGAGAAGTATAGACAGAAAAAATATAATTGAAAAGAAACGAAATTGAACATTAATAGCATTAAAAAAGGAAGCAAAGAAATACATTCTAGCTTCCTTTTTTAATTGGAACGATTATGGGATTAATAAAATCTTCCCTGTACTTTTTCTGCTCTCTAATAATTCATGGGCACGGGCACCGTCTTGTAAAAAGAATGTAGTAGGACTCGCGATGTTTAATTTTCCACTAGCGATCCAATCAAATAATTGAGTAGAGCGCTGCTTACGTTCTTCAAAAGTAGTAAGCACGTTCCACAGGTCTCCGCCAGTTAAAGTTTTTGAAGTATCCATAAGCATACGCGGATCAACGGGCGCAGGATTACCGCCAGCCATTCCGAAAAATACGACAGTACCACCAATTTTAGTAGCGTTAAAACTTTCCTCAAGTGTAGAGCCTACTGATTCATATACAACATTTACTCCAGCACCGTGAGTTATTTCAAGTACCTTGGTATGCCATGCGTCAGTATATAAAAATACTTGATTGGCACCAGCTAATGTAGCTATCTGTGCTTTTTCTTTTGATGACGTTAGGCCGATTACCTTTCCACCCAGTAGTTTAATCATTTGAATAAGAAGTTGCCCAACGCCACCAGCTGCGGCATGAACTAAAGCTATATCACCTTGTTTTATTTGATAGCTATCTTTCGTTAAATAATGTGCTGTTAGACCTTGTAATAAGACAGAAGCAACTGTTTCAAAAGAGATAGAATCTGGAAGCGGGATTGCTTTTTCAGATGGAACGGCAACTAATTCTGCATTTGCAAATGGAACGTCAGCAAATGCAATATGGTCTCCAGCATTGATAGTAGTAACGTCAGCTCCTACTTTTTCAACAATCCCAGCCCCTTCATAACCTAATATATAAGGTGGGTTGCCAGCGAGATGATAATCACCGCGGCGTCTATAAATATCAGCAAAATTTAAACCGATTGCTTTCGTACGGATAAGAATTTCATTTGGATTTATGATTGGATCGTGTATTTCTTTATATTGTAGTACATCTGGACTTCCAAACTGTTCGAAACAAAGTGCTTTCATATGGAATACCTCCATTATATTGTTTGTCGATGCTCTTTATCATACAATATAAATATCAATAGACAAAGAGGATTATTTCGATGAAATCAATCGGAAATACCGATTGAAAAGAGGGATGATAAATGGAGATAAAACAATTAATTACATTTAAAGTAGCGGCAGAGACTTTGAACTTTACCCAAACTGCGAAGAAATTAAACTTTGCTCAGTCGAGCGTGACAGCACAAATTAAAACGTTAGAAGCTGAGCTCGGTACGCCGTTATTTGAAAGATTAGGGAAACGTCTTTTTTTAACTGAAGCAGGAAGGAAGTTTCAATTATATGCTGATAAGATGATTGCACTCAGTAATGAAGCGAAAATGGCTGTGAAAGATGATGAAGAAATAGCAGGTACGTTAATAATCGGTGCGCAAGAAAGTCAATGTACATATAGGCTCCCATCTATATTAAAGAGGTTTAAAGCACAATTTCCACAAATCAAACTTATCTTTAAACCAGCGCATTCCAATAAAGATGCGAAGGAACAATTGATGGAGGGGAAAGTTGATCTTGCATTTATTTTGGATGAATGTAAAACGGAAGATGCTTTGCATGTGGAGCCACTTATGAAAGAAGAATTAAAAGTAGTAGCTGCTCCAGGGCATCGTTTACTCGAGCGACCTTCCGTTTCTATAAAAGATTTAGAGAAGGAAACTCTTTTGTTAACAGAACTAGGGTGCTCATACCGGACTTTATTTGAAGAGCTGTTTCGTACAGAAGATGTGTATCCAGCGAATAAGATTGAGTTTGTAAGTGTCGAGGCAATTAAACAATGTGTCATTGCGGATTTAGGTATAGCAGTTTTACCAGCAATAGTAGTAGAAAAAGATATACGAGAGGGAACGATAAAAGAGTTGCAACTAGAAAATACTATCTATCCAATTTTTACACAAATTGCTTGGCATAAAGATAAATGGATGACAGCGCCGTTACAACAATTTATTGATGTAACAAGGGAGTTTTTTACAACGGATTAAGTGGAGAAATATTTATTTTATATAAAAGAAAAAATGGCACTTTTGTATAGAGAGAACCGATGCTTGCATGTAACAAGTATCGGTTCTTTTATGTTTTAAATAAAGAATGCTATAAAATGTGTATTTCTCAACTTTTTTTCTTACAAGGATAAGTAAATTTCTTCGTATATTCCAATAACCATAAGGGAATTTACAACGTTTATTCGTTTCTGTAAGATGCCTCTAGGTGGAATGAAAGGAGGGGCGTACATAGGGGATAGATTGTCTTTATTATACGTACTTATATTGAGGGAGGAGATTTACAATGTTTAAAAAGTTCATGAAAGTATGTGTGTTAAGTATAGCTAGTGTAGGGGTATTATTTAGTTTTCAAGGAAGTACATTTGCAGCTACCGATCTTAGTAGTTATTATGACGGGAAAAATCCAGCAACAACGAAAGTATACGGAGGCAGTACAACGTGTGATGCAGATGGATTTAATGCAAAGTCTACAGCGGTGTACGAAGGTAGTAAAAAAGTAGGGACAGTATATTTACGTTACAGTAATAAATGTCACGCAGCATGGTCTAAGCTTGTTTTAGATCAACCAGCCCCTTCTGTTTCTGGAGGGATATATGCTTACGCTGTTATTAATAAATATAAAAACGGTGTATTTCAAAAATCAGTAGACTCTAATAGTGGTAATGGAGCAATTAAAACAGGTCAAACGAGTACGTATACAGGAATGGTATTTGATTTAACTGCTGATTTTGGTTATACAGCTGATGCTGAAGCGGTGACGATTAATAATGGTTACGGGAAAACTGGACGTTATTAATAAAGGAGTGGAATTCTATGAAACTTTTTAAAAATGTGGGCGCATTTCTTTTTCTATCTGTGTTCGTTTTAACAAGTATGTTTAGTACGACCAGTAGCGATAAAGCATATGCAGAAGACCATTCGTATGATGGGAAAAGTCCTTACTATAATAGTTGTGATCAATCAGCAGTAACGAAAGAAAAGAAGTGGATTGATTCAAATTCTTATGTAGAATTAAAATTTAGCACGACGTGTAAGACAGCATGGGCAAAAGTTACTGTAACCCGCCCAGCAGTTTATAATAATGAAGCTGATGCAAGGATTGTTAGAAAAACAGATGGAAAGGCATATACTTGCGGAAGTGCTGGGGGAAATGGTGTTGTAAATAAAGGGCAAACATCATGCTATACACCAATGGTATATGATTTAGATCCAAGAAAGGCACAAGCGCAAGGGAAACATGCTATTCCGAATAGTGATGCATATAATTATGCGGAGACAATTTGGTATTAATATAATACATGTGTTAAGAGCTGTTATTTGATATAAAAATGAAAGAGCCTTACTGCATTTTATCCCGCATTAACGGGCAGTAAGACCCCCACCTCAAAATTCAGCGAAAGCAAAGAAGTTAGATGGGGGATCAACTGCCCGTAAAAGCCCGATTGGTTCAACTAATAATCAGTGGGGGATGAACAAAGCCCCCACTGATTAAAGTTTCACTTTATTGTGGTAAGGTTCTTTAAAGTTGTTTAATAGTTTAAGAACAGTTATTTACAATGATATATCTTTATAATCACTTTTAAGTATTGCCATAATAATTTCATCCGAGTATGTATCGTTACAAAATAAAGATTGACGTAAGGTTCCTTCTTTTACAAACCCAACTTTTTCATAAGCTCTAATTCCGCGTAAATTATGGCTAAACACTTCTAACTGTAAACGATTTAATGATAGTTGTTCAAAAACAAAACTTAAAACTATTTTAATAGCTTGAGTTCCATAGCCTTTTCCTGTTAATGACATAGAAAGCATCGATATTCGGAAGCCTGCTCTTTTGTTACCCTCATCGATATCTAAAATCGACAACTCTCCAATCATTTCGTCATTGCTTTGTAAACAAATAGCAAAATCGTAGCGACTCGAATCATTATTTATATGAGCTATATGTGTCTTTATTTGTTCCAATGAAAAAGTAGGTTTGGTTCCAGTCATATAACGTATCTCTGTATCCATCGTACTTTCTAATATAATTGGGGCATCTAGTTCGCAAAGAGGTCTTAAATAAATTCTTTCACTCTCTAATCTCATTATAATTTTCTCCTTAAGTTTGGTGATAGAGTATATAAATATTTTTGCTCTACATGGAAGAAGAGTTTTATTTTGTGTATTGTTTGAAAAGTATGTGTCTTACTTTGATGTTACATGAATTTTATAATGATATGGTATACCTAAAACAAATAATAAAAGTTTTATACATAACAAAATGCATCCACAAGTTTTTTAATAGTCGAATTAACTAAGATCTGTATCAGGAGGAGTGTATCCAAGATGACGAGTCATTGATACAATTTGTCCTTTATGGTGAAACTCATGAGTCTCTGTATGAGTTAAAAGCCATAGCGGAGTTGTGCTCCAAGGCTCTTTTTGCCATTTCACTTCATTTGCTATATTTTCGAGCCACCGGTCATTGTATTCATCTAAAAAACGTATTACAACCTCATCTACTAACTTAAATCTATCACGGACTTTCTCGATATCTGCATGCTCAATTTCATAATCACTAGCAAATGGAAAATCTGCCCGTTTTTGCTTGAATGCGAATGATCCAAGCCAGTATCGGTAGCAATCGGCTACATGAATATGCGTCTTTATAATGCTACCGCTTCCGAAATTTGGAACAGTGCTATGTAATTTTTCTAGTGGGATTTCTCCCAAAAATGTAAATAGAGTTTCTCTTGTAGAGCTAATAAGATTATATTGTTGTTTTAACACATGTAACATGAAATTAACACTCCTCTTTTATTTACTAAACTATTTGTGTAGTAAGTAATTCTATATATACGAGAGGTGAACCTTTTTATTATTTTTACTAAGCATATTAGATGTATTTCTTCATTGTTTCTGATAGATTAAACAAGGTGAAACTTTAATACATTGAACATTTTTAGTTCATAATAAATTGTACATCAAGAAGGAGAACGATAAAATGAATAGACTAGTTGGTTTAAAACAATTTGAAATAACGCGCGGTGCATTACTTAAATTTATGGAAACGTTAGATGATAAAACTGCGGATACGCAGCCAGAGGGATTTAATAATACAATTCGTTGGCACATTGGTCATGTGTTAACAGCAGCGGAAACATTCATGTTTGGAAGAGAGTTTAAACAATTACCAACGGAATATCCAGGTATGTTTGGATATGGATCAAGACCGTCTAAATGGAAAACAGAAGGACCGTCATTAGAAGTATTAACGGCCCAATTAAAAGAACAAGCAAAACGTATTAACGAAATTCCAGCAGAAGCATTTGAAAATAAACTTCCAGAGCTATTCCTAGGATTGGAAACAGTAGGGGAGCTATACGGTATGATGCTTTATCATGAAGCAGATCATATTGGGCAAATGAAGGCGATGGAACGTATTATTAAGGCTCTTTAGTTTTTGGTAAAGTTTAATTGCATATAAAAAACGAAATTACAAATGTTTTGTCAAAATTGAGGTGTAAGTAGTTACAACCTTATTTTTCACAATACAGGTGTAATGTGAAATAATATATAAACAAAAAGGGTAGATAATTTATTATCTATCTTTTTTTGTTGTTGAACTTCTTGAAGGATTATGAACGCTTACCATCGTGATACTGATGAAGTAGGAATAGTTATTATTTTTTTTTTACATAATAGAAAAATATTGAAGATCATACAGAAATAAGGTTGCAAAATCCGTATGAAATAGGGTGTTCCTAAATATGGAATATACGTATAATAATAGAGAAGAACTAGAAATAGGGGTGAATACTATGATTACATTAGAACAAAAGTTGGAGCAATACACACATACATATACACAGTTAAAGGGAGAACTAAAATGGAAAACGAGTGATTCTCGAACAGGAATGATGATTGCTGCTATGTATGCAGGTAGTGATAAATTGCTTGATCTCGGACGTTTTTTAGAAATTAGTAGTTATATTAAGAATCAGGTAGGGATGTTTTCATACTTAAAGTCTTATCATCGCTTTGTGGTGGCCGCAACATTAGATATTCACTTTACAGATTACAAGGAAGCTTTTCGGAGGTTTTTAGATTTATATGAACAATTAGTCGCTGGTGGTTTTAGCCGAAGTATATTTACTTATCTCGCAGCAGCTGTGCTTTTAACAGAAGAAAATGAACAGCATGGCACGCACGTTCAGCGTTCGATGCAAGTATATAAACGCATGAAAGAGGATCATCTTTTTCTTACAGGTACTAACGATTATCCGCTCGCGGTTTTATTAGCAGGACAATCAGAGAATGTAGAAACACTTATGGACCGTGTAGAACGTCTGTATCAGAAACTAGCGAAAGCGGGTTTGCGTAAGGGGAATGATCTTCAATTTTTAAGTCACATTCTTTCACTAAAGAAGGATGTCCGTGAAGAAATGTTAGTTGCAACATGTACAAACATATGGAATTTGTTAAAACAAGAAAAGGTAAAAGTGAAACAGATGCATTATCCAGCTATCGGGCTACTAGCGTTACTTGAGGATGGAGAAAAAGAGATTCATTCTATTAAAGCATTTATTGAAAAATTGCAGGGAGAGAAATTGTTCCGTTGGCATACAGATACAAATATTCTTATTGCTATTCAGCTGTTCGTAAGTCAGAAAGGTGAGGAGAGTAAAGCTACCAACACAGGTTTACAAACTATGATAGAAGTCCTTATACAAGCACAACAAGCAGCTATGATGGCAACGATTGCCGCTTCATCTGCAGCAACATCTTCTGCTAGTAGTAGTTCATAATGTGCAACTGCTTATGCTGTTGTAAATTATGGTGAATTTATAACTCCTTTGATAAGGACGGTTTGAAAAATATTATTAAAAAAGCCCATCACTCTCTAATGATTGATGGGCTAACTGTTTTTACATAATCAGCATTATCTTTTTGATTCTTTCAAATGTTTGAGTTGCGTAACAATCATAATGCTAATAACAACGAGTAAAAACCATGAACTAATTTTGCTTAAGTGAACGAGATTCCATGCTTCCCGTTGATTTGGATATTGCCATGCTCCGAAAAATGTTGCGATGTTCTCTGCAATCCAAATAAAGAACCCGATAAGGAAAAAAGAGAGAACGAGTGGCATTTTATATGTAACGCCTCGTAATGAAAACTCCACAAATGTCCGAAAGAAAACGATGAATAGAAGTAAAGTTAATATCCATCTAAAGTCGTATGTAAAGTGGTGTGTGAAAAAATTGAAGTAAATCATTGCTCCTAGAGGTATTGCAAAAATAGCTTTCGGCCAATGATACATATGTAAATGCAATCTTCTCCACGCTTGGCATATGTAACTCGCGACACTTGCGTACATAAAGCCGCTGTAAAGTGGAACTCCAAAAATCTTTGAATACGCCTCTTCAGGATAACTCCATGAACCGAAATGTACTTTATATATTTCTAGTAAAAGGCCGATGAGGTGGAAGACGGTAATTACTTTTAATTCGTCTTTCGTCTCAAGTCCAGTTTTATACATAAACCACTGCATAAGAAGACATATGATGAGTATGAAATCGTAGCGGTATAACCCTGGGATAGAAATGATTTTTGAAAGGGCTAGTGTTAAGAAAATAACGACTGGGAATAAGCAAGATAATGTTTGCTCGTAAGTGAAGTGTAGTAGTTGTTTTATATATAACATTGTGTCACCTTCGATATTTTTATTTGAAAACTCAAAATAATGACTAAGTATACTACAATTTTAAAAATAAGCTAGTAGTCTATTTTGCGTGTATTTGTAAGTTTTGGAAGGGAATTGTAATAATTATTTTAATATTGTAGCAAAGTAAAAAAATAGTTTGCTATTTAAAAAGAGTGGAGATATAATATCCAAATGAAAATGATAATTATTATCAATAATAATTACAAATAAAAAATAATTATAAAAAACAACTGAATATAAAGGATGAAATGAAACATGTTACATAAGCCCGCTGTATATGCTAGCAATAATCGCTGGATACATATTAAGTTCATATGTTTCATGAGCTTAACAATTTTATGTTTAATTGGGTCTATATTTTTGGCCGTTGCATTTGGTGCAAAGGATATTCATTTGCAAACAGTATGGGCAGCGGTTTTTGATTATAATCCGAAATTAACGCAGCACCAAATTATTTATGAATTAAGGCTCCCAAGGGTAATAGGCGCAGCAGTTGTGGGAGCTGCTTTTGCGGTGGCTGGCGCTGTTATGCAAGGAGTAACACGAAATCCTTTAGCGGATGCAGGTGTGCTTGGCATAAATGCAGGTGCGATGTTTGTAGTAGCACTTAGTTTTGCCTTTTTCCCGCATATGCCGTATTCCTATTTGATGATTGTTTCCTTTATTGGAGCAGTCTTAAGTACAGTACTCATCTTTATTATCGGATCGGCAACATCAGGCGGATTAACACCGATGAGGTTAACGATTGCTGGAGCAGTTATGGCAGCGCTTTTGCATTCGTTAAGTTCAGGTGTTGCAATTTATTATGATTTAAGCCAAGATTTAGCGTTTTGGTACGCTGGTGGTGTTGCAGGAGTTAAGTGGGAACACTTGAAATTTTTAGTTCCTATTATTCTCATAACGATTGTTTTTGCGACAGTGTTAGGGCGATCTATTTCACTCATATCAATGGGGGATGATGTTGCTACGAATTTAGGAGTAAAAACGAACCGAACGAGAATACTAGGGATGATTATAGTAGTCATTCTTGCTGGTGTATCTGTTTCAGCTGTTGGCTCTATTGGGTTTGTAGGACTAGTTATCCCGCATATTGCTAGAAAATTAGTTGGTGTGAATTATCGACTCATTATTCCTATGTCAGCATTTTTAGGAGCTATGTTATTAGTTTTAGCTGACTTAGGGGCAAGAACAGTAAACCCTCCTAAAGAACTTGCGATAGGAATTATGGTAGCTCTTGTTGGAGTTCCGTTCTTCCTCTATATAGCACGTAAAGTTGGGAGGGGGCTATAAGTGAAGGATCTTTTGAACACAGATAAAAAGAGAGCCATTACTGTAACTACAATTTTTGGTTGTATGAGTATCGCTGTCATTTTAATTAGTTTAAATACAGGGACACTGAGCATAGCGCCACTTAAAGTAATTCAAACACTTTTCGGTTATGGTGATTTTGAGAGTGCAACCGTGCTATATGATTATCGTATGCCAAGAATTATAATTACAATGTTAGCCGGTATTGGCCTTGGGATTTCCGGTGCGATTTTGCAAGGGTTATCACGTAATGCACTTGCAGACCCTGGTATTTTAGGATTACATGCAGGTGCATCTTTCGGGCTAATTATATTCGTTACTTTCTTTCATTCTATTAATGAGAATGCATCAATTTTAATACCGTTATTTACATTTGGCGGGGGAGTACTAGCTGCATTTTTAATTATTATACTTGCGAGTGACCGGTCAAAAGGTTTACTTCCTATTAGACTTATTCTCGTTGGTATTGCTGTTTCAGCTGGATTTAGTGCGATTTCGTTATTTTTCTCTCTCAAGTTAAATGATGAGACGTATACATTCGCTTCTAGATGGTTAGTTGGTAATGTGTGGGGAAGGGATTGGATTCATGTCCTTGCATTATTACCTTGGATTTTCATACTAACTCCATATGCATGGCTAAAATCTAAAACGTTAAATGCATTGTCACTAGGTGATAGTGTGGCAGCAGGACTTGGTGTTTCAGTTCAAAAGGAACGGTTATTACTTTTAGCTACAGCGGTTGGATTATCTTGTGCAAGTGTATCGATGGCAGGAGGGATTGGTTTTATCGGTTTAGTTGCTCCGCATATTGCAAGAAAGTTAGTAGGTACTACCTATCAGCATTTCCTTCCGCTAGCTGGCATTATTGGAATGATTATTTTAGTACTCGCAGATACGATAGGTCGCTCTATATTTGAGCCAAACTCTATTCCAGCTGGTGTAGTAGTGGCGGCTTTAGGAGCACCGTATTTTCTTTATTTACTTACAAAAACAAAATAAATACTTCAAAGAGGAGAACATATGAAAAAGAAACTTACTATTTTATTTAGCATGATGTGTATTTTAGTATTAGCAGCATGTGGTCAAACGAAATCCAATGAAGAGGCAACGAAAAAAACGGAAAAAAGTAATGATCCAAAAATCGCTTCTATGTCTATTCACTTAACGAATAATTTACTTGCATTAGGAATTACACCAGTAGGTTCTGTTATTGGTGGAGATTTAAAAGATTTCTTACCACACGCAAAAGAGCAGTTGAAAGATACGAAGAAACTTGGTGTTGTAACAGATCCAAACATGGAAGCGTTACTTCAATTAAAGCCAACTGACATTTATGTTGATGAAAAATACGCGGGCAAAGATTTAGCGAAATACGAAAAAATTGCAAAAACACATTCTTTCAACTTAGATGAAGGTACGTGGAGAGATCAGTTAAAACAAGTTGGTAAACTTGTAAACCGTGAGAAAGAAGCGGATACATATATTCAAGATTACGAAGAGCAATCAAAACGAGTAAAAAGTTTAATAGATAAAGAGTTAGGTAATAACGAAAAAGTAATGGCAATTCGCGTTACTGCAAAAGAATTACGAGTATTTAGTACGAAAAGACCGATGGGACCAATTTTATTCCAAGACTTAGGATTACAACCTGCAAATGGTGTAGAGAAAATTGATGGAAACCGTCCTTTCGAAGTCATTTCACAAGAAGTATTACCTGACTTTGATGCAGATGCTATTTTCGTTGTTGTAAATAGAGACGATAAGGCAAAAGCGGCATTTAAACAACTTCAAGAAACACCAATCTGGAAAGACTTAAAAGCAGTTAAAGGCAAGCACGTATACATTATCAATGACCAACCATGGCTTGACTATTCTGCTTTAGGTAACAAAATGGCAATGGACGAAGCGGAGAAAATGTTTACGAAATAATATAGTTTTGCTATTAAGAAAGGCCCTCTAAATTTTGGGGCCTTTTTGTTATTGTTAGAATAAATAAAAAATTATACAATGAATTTAATTGAATTCAAAGGAGATGTGCCAATGTCAGCGCTTATTGTAAGTATCCCGTTTATAAAGCAGTTTATGGAACAAGGGGATAAATAGGCTAAAATAAGTATCCCCGTTATTAAAAAGGGGGAGTTTGAAATGATGATGAATCTTTTTCAAAATAAAACGATTAAATTATCAGCTATTAGAGAAGCTGATGCTGAAGTAATGGCAATGTGGCAAGAAAATAGTGAGTATTTAAGAAATGTCGATACAGATGTAGCGTTTCTGCAATCGTTACAAGAAATAGCAAGTGATGGACTATTAAAGGGACGGAGATCGAATAGTGTATCTTTCATGTTGAGGACAGTTCAAGATGATCGTTTAATTGGTTTTGTTGCAATTCATGGCATAGAGTGGAATAACAGAACAGGGTTATTAGCAATTGGTATAGGAGATGCAAATGATAGAGGTAAGGGATATGGAAGAGAAGCAATCCATCTTATTTTAAAGTATGCTTTTTATGAATTGAATTTGCACCGCGTCGGTCTGGATGTTATTTCTTATAACAAAGCTGCTATTGAGTTGTATAAAAAGATGGGTTTTCAAATGGAAGGCTGTATGAGAGAAGCAGTGCAAAGAAAGAGATGGGAAGTGTTTTGATCGTATCATTATGGGGATATTGCGGAATGAATGGATAGAGCTGCAGGATTAGAGAATACATTCGATATTATATATAGTATGCAGGAGATGCAATGATAATTGGCGAAAATTTACAGTGTACTGATTGAATTTATAAGGAGTTATGCAAAATGAATTTAGAAAAAAGTAAACCAGTAAATGAAGAGGTCGCTGAATTAAAGGAACTAATTAAAGAATTACACGGAAGTGTACATCAACTTCAAAGTGAAGTGCAGCAACTAAGGCACGAAAGACCGGTTGTTGAAGTGAGGAAAGGTGTTCAATTATCGCCAGCAATCGTTGGACAAATTGGTGGTATGATATTAGGTGGATTAGCAATTATCGGTATATTTTGGTGATGGAAAAAAGGTTTGCAGCATAGTGCTGCAAACCTTTTTTATTTGACGATATAATTTCATGCAATACAATTTCTACATTAAATAACGTAAATATATGTAAGCATGTGATAATAATAGCGCAATGATTGTTAACGGTAAACCAATTTTTAAGAAGTCCATATAGGAGAAAGCATGTCCTTCACGTTTTGCAATACCAGCAACGACTACGTTTGCTGATGCTCCGATTAATGTTCCGTTTCCTCCTAAGCAAGCTCCAAGAGATAACGCCCACCATAGTACTTCGATTTGCGGAGAATCGACAGATAGTCCGAGTCCTGTAGCTAAGTCTTGAATAAGAGGGATCATCGTTGCGACAAATGGGATGTTGTCGATTGTCGCAGATGCGATGCCAGATACCCATAAAATAAGTATAGCTGCGAATCCGATGTCACCGTTTGTTACGTCGATTACTTCTTTTGCAAGTGAAGAGATAAGTCCGATATCTATTAACCCACCAACGAGAACGAATAGTCCGGCGAAGAAGAAAATGGTTACCCATTCAACGTGGGCAAATACATCTTCAATATCATGTTCTTTCACGCCGATTAACATAAGAAGTGTAGCGCCTGTCATCGCGATAACCGCAGCGTCTACATGAATAATCGAATGAAGTACAAAGCCTAAAATAGTTAGTCCTAAAATCGAAATGGATTTTAAAAGGAGGCTTTGATCTTTAATATAATCTTTTTCATTTAATGCCATTAATTTTTTGATTTGCTCAGGTGTTGTTTTTAGTTTGTTACGATACAGGAAGTAAATAATGCCAAGTGTCACGATAGAGATAATGATTACGATTGGAGCTAAGTTTAGTAAAAAGGCATTAAAATCTAAATGCTTATTTGCTGATCCAATCATAATGTTAGGTGGATCACCGATTAATGTTGCTGTTCCGCCTATATTTGAAAATAGTACTTCTGAAATTAAATAAGGAACAGGGTTTACTTTTAAAATACGTGTAATAGATAGTGTAACAGGTACGATTAATAATACGGTTGTTACGTTGTCCAAAAATGCTGAACCGACAGCAGTTAATAGGGATAGCAATAATAAAATGCGGATTGGTTTTCCGCCAGCTGCTTTTGCCGCTTTAATGGCCACAAATTCAAAGACGCCTGATTGACTCGTAATATGTACGAGAATCATCATCCCAATTAAAAGGGTGATCGTTTCCCATTGAATATGTGATGTGAAAGCGGTATGTAAATCTACAATTCCAAAAATAATCATAATAGCAGCACCGAATAGTGCAATTACAGCACGATTCAATTTCTCAGAAATAATAAATCCGTACGTGACTAAAAATACGGCAATTGCAAAATAATATTGCCAATTTGCTACTTCATGTGCTGATTGTTCCAATCATGTCACCTTCTTTAAAGTATGTATTCAATTGTAAACATGCATCCTTCTGCATAATTTATATTGTAGCAAATTCAAAAAAGAAAGAAAACTATTTAACAAAGTGAAGGAAAAAATGTGTTTTTTACATATGATATAAAAAAATAAAGAAACACAGTGCAAATTATTAGGAAAAGTGAGAGTTGTCCTCTAATATAGAGATAGCAATTTACATTATTTTTGCGTAAAATGGTTTAAAGAGGTGAATTCCGATGGAAATAGTAAAAGATAGTTCTCTTATTCAAAATGAAATTGAACGTTTTGTAAATAAAGATGTATATATTCATTTAGAAACGACGAACGGAGCGTATGCGTCACACTTTAATGAAAAGATGATGACAGTTGGAGCATTCATTCGAAATGCAATTATTCGCTTTGAACGCGGGAAGATTACTGGAACAAACCCATACCGAGTTGGTCTAAAGATGGATCATGGCTGGGTATATGCAGAAGGTATTACGCACTGGGAAGTAGACGATAAAGAGCGTTTATTACTAGCAGGGCACGATAATCAAGGTCGCTTAGCGGTAGCGCTTGAGTTAAGCTTAACGCCATTTAAGTAAGAAGGAGGGAAACTTATGGAGAGACATGTACTTGTTGTATTTCCGCATCCAGATGATGAAGCATTTGCTGCAGGAGGAACAATTCGCTTATTAACAGATCAAGGAGTACCTGTAACGTATGCGTGTGGTACTTTAGGACAAATGGGACGTAACATGGGGAAAAATGTATTCGCTAATCGTGAAACGATTCCAAATATTCGTGAAAAAGAATTAAAAGATGCATGTGAAGCGATGGGAATTCAAGATTTAAGAATGCTTGGTTTCCATGATAAAACGTTAGAATTTGAAGATGTTGATTTCGTTGCAGATAAAATTGAAGCAATCATTCAAGAAGTAAATCCATCTCGAATTATTACATTTTATCCAGAGCACGGCGTACATCCAGATCATGATGCATTTGGCCGCGCTGTAGTTCGCGCTGTATCACGTATGTCAAAAGAAGAACGTCCAGTTATTCATGCGGTTGCGATTACGAAAAATCGCGAAGCTGTACTAGGTGAGCCGGATGTTGTAAATAATATTAGTGAAGTATTTGAACATAAATTAGCTGCACTAGGTGCGCACCGTTCGCAAACAGAAGCGATGCTAGAAGAAACGCATGCAAAAATCAAAAACAAAGATGCTGCAACATTAAAATGGTTGCAACTTGAACAATTCTGGACTTATAAATGGGAGTAGGCTAGAAGGATATCTTCTAGTAGCTCTTACATAGAAAAAAGCACCGTCATTTGTGACGGTGCTTTTTTCTTTATTCTCCTGCTATTTGCAAGCAGCCTTCACTTTTATCTCGTACTCCATTCTTTTGCAAATTCATCATGATATGCTTCGCTCCAATGGTATGGCTGCAATTCTTTTAATGGTTTGAAAATAATATCTTGTTTCGAATTTGTAATGGCGCATAGTACTTCTGGTCCCCAATAAAATAAACGTTCTTGGCATACACCACAAGGTGATAATACTTTTAATTCTGAATGCTCATTTTCCCTTGCAAGACAAATCGAATGTGTAACTTTCTTATGAAATTTATGTGCTTCTAAAATAGCACCTGTTTCCATACAAAGTTCTGTTGAAGCGTTTATTACATCAGGGGCCACACTTGTATAAATGGATCCATCTTCTACACGAATTGCTGCAGCTCCGCCCCAATTATGCGGATATCTTTGGTCAATTAAATTTTTCACTGCATCATATAATTGTTGTTCAACGCTCAAGTGTATTTCCTCATTTCTACGTAATTTTTGATTTAATGACTGTTATTTTTTTAGTAATACCGTTAAAAAAGAATAGACACTCAATTTCAAACTATAAATGCAAGAATTACTTTTCATCTGCATACTTTTCCTCTAAGGCAATTAATAGAGGAATTGATATAGTTACAAGAATGATTAAAGTGGTTATAAAGGATTTAGAAAGAGAAAAAGAACCTTCGATTAAAGGTGATAAAAACTTGAATGAAAGTATACTTGTTATTAAGGAAACTACTAAAAAGCTAAAAAGAGACACATTTTTATTTTTGATAGATGTTTCTATAAAATCTTTAAGACAGCTTATGACGACAAATATAGTTAATATAATAAGAGAAATAAAATAATGTGTTACATTTGTCATACTAATAGTAGGATCGTCTATTATGTAAGCAAGTAACTTAGATACTAACATACCTCCAAATAATAAAATAATAAAAGCAAGTAATCCTTCCGATGTATAAGTGCTGAAATTATCTTTCTTGTTAAAGAGTTTATAATTCAGAGTAGATTGGCTTATTTGAATTAGGAATAGGATAAGAATCCACACATAATATACAATTGGTAATTCTCCTGAGAATAGCGCAATCAGGAAATTTATTACTGTCCTTAAAATTTCAATCACTATAAAAGTCCTCCTGTTTGTAAGCTTTGCGATATTAAAAATATGCTAGTCTATCATTTAATAATTAGATCTATCAATTCGAACTATTCCTAATTATTCCATAAAAAGGTGTTGGCATCAAGTTACCCTTCTAACAAAATCTCCAAGACTCAACACTAGAAAAAGAAACGCAATATGTAATATAATTGAAAAAGTATATTTTAAAATCAATGTTAATATTACCCTCCTATAAGTATTAACATACGTAATTGAGGTGTTTTCTTTGTTGTTTTATGATCGAATTTCTATAATGGCCCCTCCTGTTCCGTAGCTAAGGAAAGTCTTTTTATTTCTGAGATTTTCAAAGTTATAGGAGGGTATGAAAAATGAAAAAAGTCTCAGTACCATCACTTTTGTTAATGATCATTCTTGTAGCATTTCCGCAAATTAGTGAAACGATTTACACACCGTCTTTACCTGATATTTCAAAGGCGTTACATGTAAGTAATAATGAGGTACAGTTAACACTTAGTGTGTATTTTGCTGGATTTGCTTTAGGTGTATTTTTTATTGGATGGTTATCCGATATAATCGGTCGTCGCCCGGCAATGTTATTTGGAATTGTAATATATGGTGTAGGAAGTTTCTTATGCTTTATTGCAAATTCCATTGAAGTTTTATTGCTAAGTCGTTTTATTCAAGCGTTTGGAGCAAGTGCTGGCTCAGTTGTGACGCAAACGATTCTTCGTGAAAGTGTAGAAGGGCATAAGAGGCATGTGATGTTTGCTCAAATCTCGGCAGTCATTGCTTTTACACCAGCGATAGGACCATTAATTGGTGGCTTTCTTGATCAAATGTTTGGATTTAAAATCGTATTTTTAAGTTTAGTAGTTATGAGTATCGGAATTTTTCTGTATACGTTTGTTTCTCTTCCGGAAACAAAAACGGACTCAGTAACGAATAAAATAAATGTGTTTTCTGTTTTAAAACGATTGATTACAAATCCGAAAGTAGTAACATATGGTCTATTAATTGGAGGAGCGAATGGTGTTTTATTTAGCTACTATGCAGAAGCGCCGTTTATCTTTATTGAATACTTTCAGTTATCGCCTAGTATGTATGGATTTTTAGGAATTGTTGTTGCTTCCGCTTCTATTATTGGGGCGAAAGTTTCAAAGCGGTTACTTGCCACATATAAACCAGAGAAAATTATATATATTGGTTGTCTTGTAATGACAGGGGGAGCAGCCGCTTTATCTATTATTACTTCAGTTGGATCAAATCCAAACATAATATATATGACTGGATTTTTATTGGCGATGTTTATATTGCTATTAGGAATTGGGATAGCGTTACCGAATTGTCTTAGCTTAGCGTTAGTAGATTTTCAAGATGTCATTGGCACAGCCGGAGCTTTGTTTAGCTTAGGGTACTATGTAATTGTAACGATGACAATTTTGGGAATGAGTCAACTTCATACGGGCTCGTTACTCGTGATGCCACTTTATTTTCTGGTTATTGTAGTTATCATGATGGTGTTTACTAAGGTATTTATTTTAGGGAAACAAACTTCAAATACGATTTAAATATGAAATGGTAAAAGGGTCTCGTTAAAAATGAGACTCTTTTATATTTTATCCCGCTGTTTTGAGGCAGGAAGATTACTGCCTCAAAATTGGGCTGGACTAAAGAAGTTAGTAGTTTATTAATATATTAAATTTCTGGTTGGTATATGAATCGGACGTGTGGGAAATTAAGTTATCAACTATAAAGGTTGAAGTACATGAGATGTGAAACCGAGGAAGAAATACTCTCCTCGGTTATTTATACTGTAATAATATTCATACCGGAATCATATTGAATAGATGTATTTTATTGTTAATTTAGTTAAAAATTAATCAGACTTATGTATAATAATTTATTGAAAAAATAATTGAACTTTTCAGATAAATGAATTAATATAAGGTAAGTAATTTTAAGATTTATAGAATATTGGAAGATGAAAGGTTTTGAGAATTTTGTAAGAGGCAAAAAACGATTTTAGGATAGCTTTAAAGCTAGTGTAAAATGACGTTTGCTTCATCATTTTCAGGGCCGAAAGGAATTAGGGGAAAGCATCTTGTTTTAAAATGCGGCTATGAATCATCTAAGAGGGGGAAATGAAGTGGCAAACAAGGAATTGAAAAGGGGCTTAGAAGCACGTCATATTCAAATGATTGCTTTAGGTGGAACGATTGGTGTTGGTTTGTTTATGGGGTCGGCCAGCACGATTAAATGGACAGGTCCGTCAGTCATGCTTGCTTATGCAATTGCAGGTATTTTTATCTTCTTCATCATGCGTGCGATGGGTGAAATGTTGTATATGGAGCCGAGTACAGGTTCATTTGCGACGTTCGGTCATAAGTATATTCATCCGTTAGCTGGTTATATGACAGCGTGGAGTAACTGGTTCCAGTGGGTTATCGTTGGGATGTCAGAAATTATTGCGGTTGGAGCATATATGCAATATTGGTTCCCGGACTTACCAGCTTGGATACCAGGTGTAATCGCAATGGTTATTCTTGGCGCAGCTAATTTAATTTCTGTTAAGTCATTTGGTGAATTTGAATTTTGGTTTGCGATGATTAAAATCGTTACAATTCTATTAATGATTATTGCGGGATTTGGACTTATTTTCTTTGGAATTGGTAACGGCGGAGAAGCGATTGGTATATCTAACCTTTGGTCAAATGGCGGTTTCTTTACAGGTGGTTTTTCAGGATTCTTCTTTGCTTTATCACTTGTAGTTGGTGCATACCAAGGTGTGGAATTAATCGGTATTACTGCTGGTGAAGCGAAAAATCCGAAGAAGACACTTACAAGAGCAATTCAAAGTACAATTTGGCGTATTTTAATTTTCTATATTGGTGCTATTTTCGTTATTGTAACTGTGTATCCGTGGGATCAATTAAGTACAATTGGTAGTCCGTTCGTAGCAACTTTTGCGAAGGTTGGTATTACGGCAGCAGCTGGACTGATTAACTTCGTTGTTATTACAGCAGCAATGTCGGGTTGTAATAGTGGTATTTATAGTGCGGGCCGTATGCTTTATACGTTAGGTGTAAATGGACAAGCACCGAAGTATTTCACGAAACTTTCTGGAAATGGTGTGCCTTTATTCGGTACAGTTGGTGTAATTATCGGTTTAGCGGTCGGTGTTGTATTAAGTTATATCGCACCGAAAAACTTATTCGTATATGTATATAGTGCGAGCGTACTTCCTGGTATGGTACCATGGTTCGTCATTTTAATTAGTCAAATTAATTTTAGAAAAGCAAAAGGGGCAGAGATGAAAGATCATCCGTTCAAAATGCCATTTGCTCCTGTTACAAACTATTTAACAATTGCCTTTTTAATTATGGTATTAATTGGAATGTGGTTTAATGATGATACTCGTATTTCACTAGTTGTAGGTATTGTGTTCTTAGCTATTGTAACAATTAGTTTCTATGCTTTCGGAATAGGGAAACGAGCTCCGTTAGACGTTCAAAAGGATCAAGAGATTTCAAGTAAATAAAGGTGAAAAAAGTCCGATTTCCAAATAAGAAATCGGACTTTTTGTTATTAAAATTTCTCTAAAACGATTTTCCCAATTGTACGCCCACTTTCAAGTAGTGCGTGTGCTTTCTTTACGTTTTCAGCGTTAATTGGTGTTAATGTTTCATTTAGAGTAGTCTTTAAAATGCCTTCATCTAATAGTTCGCTTACTTTATTTAATAGTTCGTGCTGCGTAATCATATCACCAGTTTCATACATCGCTTTTGTAAACATAAATTCCCAAACGAATGTAGCACTTTTACTTTTTAAAATACCCATCTCAAGAGGGTGTTCATTTTCTACGATAGAGCAAATTTTTCCTTGTGGTTTAATGAGGTCGCATATTGCTTGCCAATGTTGATCTGTATTGTTTAAGCAAAAAATATAATCTACATCTTTTAGCCCGAACTCTAATATTTGCTCTTGTAAAGGTTGGTGATGGTTAATGATATAATCGGCACCGAATTTTTCAACCCAGTGTATCGTTTCATTGCGGGATGCAGTTGTGATAACATTCAGTCCAGCCCATTTTGCTAATTGAATTGCAATCGAGCCAACACCGCCAGCTCCGCCGATAATTAAAATATTTTTAAATGTATTCTTATCTTTCTTATTATAATCAATGCCCAAGCGTTCGAATAAACCTTCCCAAGCTGTAATAGCTGTTAACGGAAGTGCTGCAGATTCAGCATCACTTAACGTTTTTGGTTTTTTACCAACGATTCTTTCATCAACTAGGTGGTATTCACTATATGTACCTTGTCTCGTAATACTTCCAGCGTAAAATACTTCGTCGCCTTCTTTAAATAACGTACAACCTTCGCCTGTTTGCACGACAACACCACTAGCATCCCAGCCAAGTATTTTCGCTACATCTTCTTTTTTATCTTTCGGAGAGCGAACTTTTGTATCAACTGGATTAACGGAAATAGCGTTAATTTTAACAAGTATATCTCTTCCTGTCGCAACAGGTCTTTCCACTTCAATATCAATTAAACTGTTTTCTTCTTCAATAGGTAAGTATTCATGTAAACCAATTGCTTTCATTTCTATTCCCTCCATTAAAGTAAGAGTCATTTACTCTTTTATTATAGATGGTGAAATACCATTATGTAAAAAAGTACACTCTTTTTTTTATGCTGGTATGAAAGTGTGGAAGGAGTTTATTTCTAAAAAGCAGAATGTTTAAATGTGTTACCTTATTTCAAATTAAATGTAAAGGTGGATACATAATGACAGTAAAGAAGCTTTATTTCCTTACAGCTGGTCGGTGTATGTTAGATCATTCTTCAGTTAATAGTACGCTCACACCAGGAAATTTATTGAACTTACCTGTATGGTGTTATCTTTTGGAGACAGAAGAGGGGCCTATTTTAGTAGATACAGGTATGCCAGAAAGTGCAGTTAATAATGAAGGTCTTTTTAACGGTACATTTGTCGAAGGGCAGGTTTTACCGAAAATGACTGAAGAAGATAGAATCGTGAATATTTTAAAACGGGTTGGTTATGAGCCGGAAGACCTTCTTTATATTATTAGTTCTCACTTGCATTTTGATCATGCAGGAGGAAATGGCGCTTTTATAAATACACCAATCATTGTACAGCGTGCTGAATATGAGGCGGCGCAGCATAGCAAAGAATATTTGAAAGAATGTATATTGCCGAATTTAAACTACAAAATCATTGAAGGCGATTATGAAGTCGTATCAGGAGTTCAATTATTGCATACACCAGGCCATACTCCAGGGCATCAATCGCTATTAATTGAGACAGAAAAATCCGGTCCTGTATTATTAACGATTGATGCATCTTATACGAAAGAGAATTTTGAAGAGGAAGTGCCGTTTGCTGGATTTGATCCAGAATTAGCTTTATCTTCAATTAAACGTTTAAAAGAAATTGTGATAAAAGAGAAGCCGATTGTTTTCTTTGGGCATGATATAGAGCAGGAAAAGGGATGTAAAGTGTTCCCGGAATATATATAGTGCAAAAAGTCATGGGCGAATGAGCTCATGACTTTTTCGTTTAAATAATTTTTTTGAATAAGTTATAAACTTTTTTTGAACTATCTTCATTTAATTGATAGTACGTAAGGTTTACATCATCGGGAGTATCTTGCTGAGCAATCATCACTTCACTACTGTGATGATCAACTACCCATATGAAATATTTTTTATAAGTTCCATCCTCGAAAGTAATCCACATATCACAATCTATTAAATCTGATCCTTCTTCATCTAATGTTAATTTGCCTTTTTTTGCGGTATCCATACTGTTAATAAACGTTTTTAATTCATCTGTTTTTGTGAGAAAGATATCCTTTTTTGTTTTAATTGACTCGACATGTATATCTTTTATTTCCTGTTTTCCTAAAAAGACAGGGGGCTCATTTTGGCCTCTTTGAGTTGAAATGATAGTAGCTTTCTTCTTTGGTTTACTTGCTGTATAGAAATCTTGAATAGATTTCCCAGAGCTGAAAAACCATGCGATTCCAAAAATAATCAATGCACTACCTAGCAGTAAAATGATTTTTTTAATAGAATATTCTCCTCTCTATCACTTCATATGAAGAGCTTTTCTATTAATATATGATAGGGAAGCGTAAAGTATTATAGTTGAACTTGGTTATTCTGCACAGTTTTAACAGGGCGATCTACGAGTAAATTGTAAGTGAGTCCGATTAGTACGAAAATGCCACCGACAACCTTTCCCATAGAGAGTTCGTGTGACAAGATGAAATCAATGATAGTCCCCGCAAATAATTGTCCAATAAAGATGAGTAACGTTAAATAAAATGCTGATATTTTAGGCGTAATATAGTTCGATAACGAGATGACGATAACGCCTACTAATCCGCCTAAGTAAACAGCGATAGGAATAGATTGTAATGTATGCATTGGAATATACAATGAATCTGAACTGAAAAGTAAAAATAACATAGAGAAAAATAATCCAGTAATATAATTAAAAAACGTGCCTTCCCAATTTCCAATCTTTGCTGCTAAATTTGCGTTAATAATTCTAGCAACAACGATAGAAACACCAGCTAAAATAGCGATAGTAATATATAACATTTTTTTGCCCCCATTAATAAATTGTCATGATTATAATTCCAGAAGAGATGAAACATAATCCAATTAGTTTTTTCTTTTCAAACTTTGAAACTTTCATTCCTAATAAGCCAAAATGATCAATAACGATGGAAGCAATAGATTGACCGAATAAACTTAATGCGATTGTAATAGAGGCACCAAGGACGGAGAAACTTATATTATTAAAAAGAACAGTGAATACCCCAATCGCTCCAGCGCTATATAAAAAAAGTGGAATACTTTTATCGAAATGAATTTTATTTTTGTTTATGATTAAAACGAAAATAACTGCAATTAAACCGACAAGATGAATGACAACGCTTGCTGTATACTTGCCAATTAATTCAGATAAAATCCCATTCAATGGCAGCATAACGGCGATGAGCACACCAATAAAGACAGAAAGAAAGTTATACAATGTAATATCCCCTTTAATTTTTATATTTGTAATGACTGTATCACGCTGAAATTGTGTATTACTATGACATATGTCATAGTGGAAGAAGAAAATTTTGATTACAATGGGGAGTAGTTGTAAAGGCGGGGGAACTATGAAGAAAGTATGTAATTCAATTAAATTAGTAAATTATATGAAACAAAATAATATTGATTCATTTTTTAGTAATGATATGAAACCGTATATGGAACTCATATTTTTTAAAAAGAATGAGTTTATTTGTAGAGAAAATGAAGAGATAGATTATTTATTTTTCTTCGTTGAAGGAAAAGCGAAAGCGTTTAATACATTAAGTAACGGGAAATCTGTATTACTATGCTTTTATGATAGTTTGCAGTTACTAGGAGATGTGGAGTTAATTCATTCTCAAAAGACTGCTTCAAACGTACAAGTAATGGCAGATTCATATTGTGTTGGTTTACCTTTAGGAAAAGTGCGAAATCAGCTATTTCATGATGCGAAATTTTTACGATGTATTTGCGGATCGTTAGCACATAAATTAAACCGACTTTCAAAAAATAGTACAATTAATTTACTATACCCACTTGAAAATAGACTTGCGAGTTACATGTTAGCAGCAGGGGAACGAGCGGTGCAGCATGGAAATAGAATTGTATTTAGTGGTAACTTAACAGAGACAGCTGAATTATTAGGAACGAGTTATCGACATCTATTACGTACATTAAATATTTTTTGTGATAAAGAGATTATAAAGAAAAACAATGGTTGCTTTGAAGTAGTGAACGTGGATGTTTTGAGGGAATTGGCGACAGATGTTTATAAATAGGAGAGGATTATAAATGATTACACCTATATTTAGAATTTTTGATATTGAAAAAGCAAAGCTATTTTACATAGATTTTTTAGGATTTAAACTGGATTGGGAACATCGGTATGAGGAGCATATGCCATTATATATGCAAATTTCGTTACAGGATTCTGTAATACATTTATCAGAACATCATGGGGATGCTTCGCCAGGCGGTGCGATTCGTGTGAAAATAGAGGATTTAAAAAGTTATTATGCTATTTTATCAAATAAAGATTATGCTTATTCAAAACCTGATATAGAGAGCACACCGTGGGATACAATGGAATTAACTGTGATTGATCCATTTTCAAATAGAATTATATTTTATGAGGAAAAGGTTTAGTATTAGCATTACTAAACCTCTATTAGATTGAACTGGTGAGTGAATGGCTTGGCGAATAAAATAATGAACTACTCTTAGAGATATGGAGCAAAAAAATAGATCAGTAGCAGCAACTACTGATCATCCATATGTACATGAATTAGGAGAGGTCAAACATTTATTAACTTTATTATAATAGATTTTCATGAGAATAAAAACTGAAAATTCTAATTTTATGTTGAGAAAGTTTTTTGTATCGAAATATATAAAAGAATAGGGATTTTTAGTAAAAGGAAATATGATATTTATATTTTAATAAATTATGATATAGTTGATAAAGAATAGATTACCTAAAATGTAATTTTATTACATAGTGATTGCATTTTGGATTAAGGAAGGGGGAAATGATTGTGAAGTTTGATGATCAACGCCTACTAGGAGCCCGATTAGGATCGGTACTTGTAACAGAGGAAAATCAATATTTAGTAATTAAGAAAAAAGATCATTATGCACTATTAAATATACATAATTTAGAATGCACACATGTTGAAGTGCAGCTAGAACATATTGAAGAATTGTTGCGGGAAGATTTCCAAGAAAGTATAACGGAGATTATTGCGCCGGAACATATAAAAATTGTTGCGAAAAATGTTATATAGAGAAAGAAGCTGGGAGGAACAGCTTCTTTATTTTCATTATAAGGATAATGTTTTTAAAATGTCACCAATAATCCCTTCCATTTGATGAACACCTAAGTCAGCATTCGTCATAATAACAGCACCATTACCTCGGTATGGATAGCATACCATCATACACTGAAACCCCACGCCCCAGCCAAGTGAATACATTTGTAAGTCTTCGTTAGAATCATCTAGAAAAACACCTAGTCCAGTCCATTTTGAGCAACCTTGAGGAGAAATCATATCTTGTACTGTTATTTGAGAAAGTTTTAGTTTGCCCTTTCCTTGTAAGGAATGAATGATTTCAATTACTAAAGTTGATAAGTCAGTGGGTGTTGTCCAAATGCCTGAAGCAGCTGCGAATGGATAAAATGGATACTTCTCATTTGTAATGGTGCCATCTTTATTATGCCCGCAAGCAAAGAGCTCCATTTTATTTATATCTTCAGGAGAGAATACCGTACTATTCTTTAGTTGGAGTGGCTGAAAGATATATTCTTCAAGTAAAAGGGTGAATGGTTTTCCAGTTATATCTTCAAGTAGTAGTTCAATAATACAAAAGTTTGCATCAGAGTAGTGAAATTCGCTTTCTGGTTTATAAGCTATTTCTATCGGTACTGGACAATATGATGTTTTACCGGCAAGGAGTTCAGACATGTTTGGTTGCCCTTGTGCAAGTAGATAATGTTCAAAGCTATTAGGAGGATCAATGATTCCAGATTGGTGACATAACAAGTTTCGCAATGTGACCTTTTTTTGTGAAGTAAATAGATTGGTAGGGATGTTCCAAGATGTGAGTCTATCATTTACGTCTTCATCTAAATGTACGATTTCTTGATCTGATAATGTTAGTACAAGAATTGCGGTGATGAATTTGCTAATAGAACAAGAATTGAATATGGAATCTGTAGTAACAGTTCTATTAGTTCCAGATTCAAGTGTTCCGCAGGCAGTTGCTTCATCTAGTTTACCATCACGTATAACGGCAAGGCTTAAACCTGCAACGGAATATTGGTTCATTTTCTCGTATATAGTGTTACTTTTTAAGTTCATAGTGACTCCTTTCTTATGAAAGACAGAATATTAGTTCTATTATACAGTAGTTAATAGAGAGAATGAGAGAAAAAGAAAAAACTTCATCTTTTATCGATGAAGTTCTTTTAGTTAATTCGAAGTGAATGCTTTAAAAAATTTATCTCGGTACATGTACATAAGCCATGAGGTTGTTAGTAAAGAGATAATGATTTCTTTGTTTTGAATTGGCGCATTGAAAACAAGCCAGCCAACGATATCAAATAATAAATGTAGTGCCATTGAAAGAACTACAAATTGTAGTAGCGTATTTAAAAATCTTTTCATGAAGTGCCCCCCTAAAATAAAAGGTTTTATCAACAGTGTTGTATATTACTATTATACATTAAATGTGTCCTGTGGTAAAATTTACATAAGTTAGTGAAATAAAACCAATGAAAGCTAATGAGGAGGAATAGTCATGGAATTTTGGGTGATCATACCGATAGCAGTCTTTGGATTTATTTATATTGCTGAAAAATTAAATAGAATCGAAAAGAAAAATGATGCCCGTTTAAAGAGGATGGAAGATAGATTACAGCTAATTTCGAAAGAAATGGGAATTGTAGATAGAGAACCTGAAATTAATAAAGAGTTGCGTCAGCTTACGGAAGAAGGTAAAACAGTTACAGCAGTTAAGAGAGTAAGAGAAGCTTTTGGTTTTTCCTTACTAGAGGCGAAGCAATATGTCGATAAATTATAAAAAAGATCATCCGATTGGGTGATCTTTTTTCACTGTACCATGCGTGTATTTACATAAGCAGCGATTATAACGTGGCCAATTATAATGATAGGAAATACGATTTTTACATTAGGAGTAAGGAAGACGCTACCAATTGTAGCAATAACACCAGCAATTAAATTATAAAGACCAACTATTTTTGATAACTTTACTTTATTTGGTACACGGCGTTCATTGAATCCTGATAAGAGCCAAGTGTATTGTTTAACTCCGATGAAATAGGCTAGTGCAAATGAAATGATTGCTAGTATGAATAATGATGGAGAAGCGAAGAGAGCCATTGAAAACACCTCCGTTAAAGGACTGTAAATAAATTATAGTATGAATATTAACGTTTAACAAAATTAAAGCGTACAAAATTTTGTGCGCTTTTTATTAATGGTATGAAAAATATGGAAGAAAAGATGGAACAAACATTTGAAATGAATTGTCTATTATAGGTAATAACTATTTCGTTTGAAAGAAAGGGTGGAGAAAATGAAAAATACATTATTAAAATTAGGGGTATGTGTTAGTTTACTAGGAACAACTCAATTTGTTAGTGCAATTTCTTCTGTGAAAGCGGAACAAAAGCTAGAGCAAAACGTAATAAAAAATGAGACAGGAACCATTTCAATTTCTCAGTTAAACAAAAATGTATGGGTTCATACGGAGTTAGGTTATTTTAACGGGGAAGCAGTTCCTTCGAACGGTCTAGTTCTTACTACTTCTAAAGGGTTAGTACTTGTCGATTCTTCTTGGGATGATAAGTTAACGAAGGAATTAATAGAGATGGTAGAAAAGAAATTTAAGAAGCGCGTAACGGATGTTATTATTACACATGCGCACGCTGATCGAATTGGCGGAATAAAAACGTTGAAAGAAAGAGGCATTAAAGCGCATAGTACAGCATTGACTGCGGAACTAGCAAAGAAAAATGGATATGAAGAACCACTTGGAGATTTACAAACTATTACGAATTTGAAGTTTGGAAATATGAAAGTAGAAACGTTCTATCCAGGGAAAGGACATACAGAAGATAATATTGTCGTATGGTTACCACAATATAAAATTTTAGCTGGAGGCTGTATAGTGAAATCTGCGGAAGCTAAAGATTTAGGAAACGTCGCTGATGCCTATGTAAATGAATGGTCTACATCGATTGAGAATGTGCTGCAGCGATATAGAAATATAAATTCGGTAGTACCTGGTCATGGAGAAGTAGGAGACAGAGGATTACTTTTACATACAGTGGATTTGTTGAAATAAGAAACTTTTGGAATATAAAAGCGAGGAGAAACAATTTTCTCCTCGCTTTCTTCTAACTATATTTAAATGCTGAACCTGTCTATTACGCCTGCATACGTTACTGAGATTTTAATTCCAAGTATACAAATACCAGTACCGTCATAATTGCTATAACAACGTAAGTAACATCAAGCATTATAAGTGTCTTTAAAGTTTCAGTCATCCTCATTCACCCCTGGTATGAAAATATAACATAATCTCTTATCAATCAGATCAGAGATTATAAAGATAACAATGTAAATGAAATTTCTTAAGTATTTTCTATATAAATATATCATATAAATAATGTAAACAATGTTAAGATAATGTAAATGTATTGTAAATAAAGAACTTTCTCATAGAATCTTTAATCAAAAATAGCTAGTTAATAGTTCTCTAAATCTATTAACTAGCTATTTGAAAGTACCAACAAAGATGTGCATTTTTCAGTAATGTTTTTAGAGTCAATAAAAATATTATGTCAACAATATGAACTGTCACAAATTTTTATATATTATTGTGATTGATATCACATCCTTTTTTCCTAATGGGTATTATGCTTGATTTGTAAGGAATGATTGGGAGAGGGTGGGATGATCATGTTTTGTTATCAATGTGAACAAACGCCAACAGGCGGATGTAAAGTAATAGGTGTTTGCGGTAAAAATGAAACAATAGCAAGTTTACAAGATACGATTGTGTTTGGGCTAAAAGGAATTGCAGCTTATCGTACGCATGCTGCTCAGCTAGGGTATACGGATGCATTTGTAGATGCTACGACGCAAGAAGCACTGTATATGACATTAACAAATTCCAACTTTAATGAACAAGAACATATTGATATGGCTATGAAAGTAGGGAAATCGGCTTTACGAGTAATGGAGTTGTTAGATGAGGCGCATACGAATCACTTTGGTGTTCCAGAGCCCGTTCAAATTACACAAAACCATGTAGAAGGTAAAGCAATTGTAGTTACTGGTCATAATTTATTTGCGTTAGAAGAGTTATTAAAGCAAACAGAAGGAAAAGAAATTAATATTTATACGCATTCTGAAATGTTACCAGCACACGGTTATCCGCAGCTGAAAAAATATAAACATTTAAAAGGAAACATCGGTAAGGCATGGTATGATCAACGACGTCTTTTCGAAAAATTTACAGGTGCTATATTAGCGACAACGAACTGTGTTATGCCAATTAAAGGGTCATACTCTGATCGATTCTTTTCATATGATATTGCCGGTTTAGAGGGTGTACAAAAAATTGAAAATGATGATTTTGCACCATTGATTCAAAAAGCGCTTGAACTTCCAGAAGTACATATGGAGTCGGATGAGCAGTTAGTAACAGGGTTTCATCATAATACAGTATTATCATTAGCTCCGGAAATTATTAATGCAGTAAAAGAAGGAAAGATTAAGCGTTTCTTTGTCATCGCAGGTTGTGATGCTCCGGGAAAAGGCGGAGAATATTATCGTGAATTAGCAACGTCGCTTCCGCCAGAAACGGTTATTTTAACAACTTCTTGCGGGAAATTCCGTTTTAATGATGTGAGTTATGGTGTTGTACCTGGTACGGAGATTCCGCGTTACATTGATTTAGGACAATGCAATAATTCCATTTCTACAGTGAAAATAGCGGCCGCTTTAGCAGATGCTTTCCAATGTGAAGTGAATGAATTGCCAGTAAGTATTGTCTTATCATGGTTTGAACAAAAAGCGGTTGCTATTTTACTTGGGCTATTTAGTCTTGGAATTCAAGATATTCGTATCGGTCCAAAGGCGCCTGAATTTATTTCACCTGGCGTGCTTGATGTATTACAAGAAACATTCGGTTTAAAACTCATTACAACTGCAGCGGAAGATATGGATATGATGTTATCGTAACAAAAGAATAATTCTGTCTTTATTAATAAGAAGAGCTAGCCTATAGCGCCCCAAAACAAAAATGTAGAATATTTGTTTTGGGGTATTTTTTTCTTAGCGGGATAGGTATGTGGCGAAATTTCTTCCAAAAGAAAATTGGCTGTATCTAATAGGTAATAGTTGATTTTAGAAAAATATAAAAATCGAGTTGACATTTACGACTACTCAGTCATACAATGTAGTTGTAGTAGGTGATACTGAGTAGTGTTGTTTCTCAGAATATTTTCAGTAAATAATAGGTAATAGGGGATTTTAGAAAAATTTTGAAAATGAGTTGACATTTACGACTACTCAGTCATACAATGTAGTTGTAGTAGGTGATACTGAGTAGTGTTGTTTCTCAAAATATTTTCAGTAAACAATAGGTAATAGCGGATTTTAGAAAAAATTTGAAAATGAGTTGATATCTACCACTACTTAGTCATACAATGTAGTTGTAATAAGTAATACTGAATAGTATAGTTTTACTCAAAAGCTATTCAGTAAAAATTCGCCTTAGTACTCTGTAATACTGAATATAAGTCAGACAGAATAGGGGGTAAAGGAGGATCATAATATGGAAAATTTAACTGAAATGCTGAAAGGTTCACTGGAAGGGTGTGTGCTGGAAATCATTAGCCGCCGTGAAACGTATGGCTATGAGATTACCCGTCACCTGAATGATCTTGGGTTTACCGAAGTAGTAGAAGGAACGGTTTATACCATCCTCGTAAGATTAGAAAAGAAAAAGCTTGTGAATATTGAAAAGAAACCATCAGATATGGGACCGCCTCGTAAGTTTTATTCATTAAATGAGGATGGCCGTCAGGAGCTTGAATTGTTTTGGAAAAAATGGGATTTTGTATCTTCAAAAATTAACGTCTTGAAGTCAAACTAGCCTCATAATATAAAATGTTCCGGCTCATATTTGGAGAGTTTCTTGTTCTGCTTTATAAAAAAGGAGGAAAATAAGATGTTGGAAATGTTCAAAAAATTAATTGGTGATAAAAAAGAGTATAAAATGATGATGGCACGTGTTGGAGCACTGCCAGAGGACTATCAGTTTGTGTTTAAAAAAATTCAAAACTACATGTGGAATTTCTCAGCGGGTAATGGAATGGATATGCTGCACATACAATATGAATTAATCGATTTGTTTGAAGCTGGTGCAGCTGAAGGCAGACAAGTGCTAGACATTACTGGGGAAGATGTGGCATCCTTTGCTGACGAACTAGTGGCAAACGCTAAAACGTATGTCTCTAAGTATCGTGAGGATTTGAATGAAAGTATTATGAAGAAATTGAGAAAAAAATAAATGCAATAAGTAATACCGACTGATTAGCTGGTTACAAATGTGAACTGCCGCCATCGCTATTCAGTTATATTTTTAAACCAGTACTAAGTAATACAGATTATCAGTGGTACTAAATAGAGGGTGTAGGTAATCAATTTTTATAAGGGGGAAAAAGTATGAGCAAGACAGCAATTTCTGTAAAAGGGTTAAAAAAATCTTTTAAAGACAAGGAAGTTTTAAAAGGGGTGGATTTTGAGGTGCAGCGTGGCTCCATTTTCGCGCTGCTAGGCTCAAATGGAGCGGGAAAGACGACAATGGTCAACATCCTTTCGACGCTAATGAAACAAGATGATGGTGAAGTAAGTATTTGCGGATTTGATGTCCAGCGTCAACCAGATTATGTCCGTCAAAGCATCAGTTTGACAGGACAGTTCGCAGCTTTAGACGGCATGCTGACTGGAAGGGAAAACTTGATAATGATCGCTAGGTTACGTGGTGTTTCCAATCCCGCTCAAGTTGCTGACAATCTACTTGCACGATTTAGCCTGACTGATGCGGCAAACCAAAGGGCAGATCAGTATTCAGGCGGGATGAAGCGCCGGCTTGATATCGCGATGAGTTTGATTGGGGCGCCAGCAGTTATTTTTCTTGACGAACCAACGACTGGACTTGATCCGGAAGCGCGAATCGAAGTGTGGGATACAGTCAAGGAACTTGCCGGTAGCGGTACAACGATCTTGCTTACGACTCAGTACTTGGAGGAAGCAGAACAATTGGCAGACCGTATCGCTATTTTGCATGGCGGGAAAATTATTACGACAGGTACTCTTGCTGAACTAAAAGAGATGTTCCCACCAGCAAAAGTAGAGTATATAGAGAAGCAGCCGACATTGGAAGAGATTTTCCTTGCGATTATCGGTAAAAAGGAGGAGATGTAAATGAAAAGCAAAACAGGGGTATTACTAGGGCGCTTAATGCGTAACATTATGCGCAGTCCGGATACAATTATTACGGTAGCGATAACACCGATTATGATGATGCTATTGTTTGTTTATGTGTTTGGCGGCGCAATAAAAACAGGAACGGAAAACTACGTTAATTATTTATTGCCGGGAATTTTGCTCATGGCTATCGCATCCGGTGTAGCTTACACTTCCGTGCGACTATTTACGGATGTAAAGAGTGGACTGATGGCACGTTTCATTACGATGCCTATTAAGCGCTCATCGATATTGTGGGCTCACGTATTAACATCTCTTGTTGCTAATGTACTTACTATCGTGGTGGTTATTCTTGTTGCGCTCTTAATGGGCTTTCGTTCCAGTGCTAATATTCTAGATTGGCTTGCAGTAGCTGGGATACTAGGAATGTTTACGTTATCGCTAACATGGTTGGCTATTATTCCAGGGCTGAAAGCAAAGTCTATGGAAGGGGCGACTGCTTACTCGTACCCACTCGTTTTTCTTCCATTTATTAGTTCGGCCTTTGTACCTACCGAAACGATGCCAAAAATTGTTCGTGCGTTTGCTGAGAATCAGCCTGTAACTTCAATCGTGAATGCAATTCGTGCTCTATTATATGAAGGAACTGTTGGCAACGATATTTGGATTGCACTCGCTTGGTGCGTAGGGATCATGATTATCTCTTACTTTTTCGCAAGTAAAGCATTTAAACGTCAGTTAGGGTAAGTGAATTAAGTCATCCGAAATTATATATGTTTTAGAAAAAGCACGGGAATATTTTCCGTGCTTTTATTATTTGTTGCGCACTCATGGTAGAAAATATGGGACAACTGGTAACGAATCAAACTCAATATTGTGAGGTTTAACCGATTACTGCTTATGGGGAATATAAACATAATCGCTCTTGTAAATCTTTTAATACTTCATCGGGTATTTCTCTAATTGTAATATCCTTCCCTAGGAAAAGCAGCCAGTTTATTATCTCTGACAGTTCGTCGGGATTGTTAATATCGATAAATGTTTTTAAAATGGCTGTAGATTGGTAAGGATTTGTATAAGATATTGTAACTTTGAAAGGGTGGTATTTTTTGTACTGGGCAATCGCTTTTGGACCAAGTTCAAGTACAAGGTTAATTGCTTCGTCCTTCTTACTGAGTTTTTCTAAAATCTTTTTCTTATGTAATTTCTTTTTCGTCATGTACGGTTCAATATTGATGAGATCATCGACAGGAAACATCAGCTTCTTTTCTTCTTTTAAGTCAAACCCTTCAATAATCCAATGGCTTTTTTCTTGATAAAGGTGTAATAGGTAAATTGGATAAGACTTGATTTCTTCTTCTTTGACAGTAATCAATAAATGTCTATCCAAAAGAAGGATTTGAATGAGTTTTTCTAACATCGGATGGGGGAGGTCAGAAAGCTCAAGTAGATCGGGATTATGAGGGTTAGTCCCTTCAAAAAGCAAGAGTTGATTTAAAAGAACAAGGTCATCTTGCTGGGTTTCTGAAATGAGTCCTAGTAGCTTTTCCGCTAAAGATTGCCGACTCTTTAGATAGGGAAGTTGTTGATTTCTTGTAGCCATAAAGGCAATAAAAAGAGCTTTCACTTCATTATCAGTAAAGCGAACAACGGGCAGGATAGAATTATGCATGACAAAATATCCACCAGTTCTCCCGACTTCAGCGACAAGTGGCATACCCATAGCCTCAATATCTCTAATGTCTCTAATAGCTGTCGATCGTGAGATATTAAATTCTCGTATGATTTCAGAAATTGTAAAGTGGGAGCGATTGTTGATATAACGCATGATTGTATTAATCCGTTCAACTTTTTTCATTTGAGTCTCCTAAACAGTATCATTTTTTGACATGGTTTAAAGGTATTATAAACGTATCAGATGAAAAGATAAATCGTTTGATTAATAAAAAAAGAGGCAGGTTTTGCATATGAAAAATTATACTATAGAAGAAAAAGATAGCTTTATTGTGTTAGGTATTGGGACTGAAATTAAGAGCGAATATACAGACTTTGCTGGAATAAATAAAGAAAAAGAAGACTTTTGGTCGGCTGTTAAAGAAGATGGAAGGCTGGATACTTTAAAGGCTTTAGCTACAAATGATTATATTTTCTCTGTGAGCGAAGCGGTGAATAATAAGATGATGTATTATGCTGGTGTCATGACAGAAGCACAAATAGAAGAGGAATCAAGAGTGATCCAGTTTCCGAAGGGAGAATACTTAGTAGTGAAAGGGGAAGACAAAACGGCTGAAGAGCTAAGTAATAAGCTTACTGGCATCGCCTTCGGTCAGGCTTTACGAGAAGCAACGGATTTTGCTTATGTTGGCGGGCCAAATACAACAGTTGAGATGGGGCAAAGAAACGGCTTAGTATTTGGTGAAATGTGGATTCCAGTTGTTAGGAAGTAATGTGATAAAGGGTACGAATATGGAAAGTAGAGGTTAACAATCTTGGATTGTTAGCCTTTTTGAAGTGAATATCATATTCATATACTGCTACACAGTATGTTCTGATAAAATGGAATAAAAGGGAAATACTGTAAGGTGGTGACGGGTTGAATAAAAAAAGGATATTTGAGCTATTCATAGTAGCATTTGTTTTTCTATTCCTTCATGTAAGCACATTTACAAATGAGAAATTTAACGATAGATTGGGTGCTTTTACTTACATTGTTCTATTTCTTATCGTTTATATTTATGCTTTATTTATAGACCGGTATTTTGGTGATATACAAAAGTGGGTTCGAAATATCACATTTTGCTTTGCTTTATTAGTAGTGGCTTTAGTAGCTCTATGGATAGGTTATTTTTAGTCCTTACTTAAGAGAAAGAGAAATATGTGATTACACTACATTCGATCCGATCATATTACTTAGCTGCATCGGCTTATATTAATCTTTTCTCTCCTCAATCATGATAAAATGTACAATAGGAAATTTTATGTAAGATAAAGGTGGAAGGTTTATGGTCAGCTGGAGTACTTTGATAGCTTTTGCAATTGTTTCGCTTAGCATGGTTTGTTCACCTGGGCCTAATATGATTTATCTCATTTCCCGTTCCATTACGCAGGGACGTATGGCAGGATTTATTTCTCTCTTGGGCATTATGCTCGGATTTGTCATTTATATAATCGCAACAATGTTCGGACTTACAGTTCTATTCCTTGCAGTACCCGCTATCTACGAAGCAGTCAAGTGGACAGGTGCTGCTTATTTACTCTGGCTTGCCTGGAATTCGATAAAACCGGGTGCTACATCTATTATGGAACCTCGTACAATTCCTAATGAGCCACCACGGAAATTATTTTTGATGGGACTTATGACTAATCTTCTAAATCCAAAGATTGCTATTTTGTATGTGTCACTTTTACCTCAATTTGAAAATCCTGAGAAAGGATCGTTACTTCTACAAGGTGCAGTTTTAGGCCTTACGCAAATCACTGTTAGTTTTATAGTTAACCTTTTAATCGTATTTACAGCAAGTAAAATTGCAAAATGGTTTGGCACACGCCCGACGTGGCTACGAGTACAGCGTTGGCTTATGGCAAAGTGTCTTGACGGGGCTTGCTGTACGTCTTGCTTTTGAACGTAGACAGTAAGAGTATCTAAAAAATTTGAAGATTTTTTTTAATGTAACGGCAGAAATGCCGTCTTTTTTTATTTTAGGGGAATTTTATTTTGCATTGCTTGATAGCACTATAAAACCTAAAACAATATGATCATATTGTTTTAGGTACTTTTTTTATAATACGATCATATTATAAAAAGGGAGGAGGATATGAATGCCTAAAATAGTTGATCACATACAAAGGAAGAATCAAATCGCCACTGCTACTTGGCGTGTAATATTAGAAAAAGGTATTGATAAAGCTTCCATACAGCAAATCGCTGATGAAGCAAACATTTCGGTCGGGCTTGTTCAGCATCATTTTTCGTCTAAAAATGAATTAATTCATTATGCGATGAATTTAGTGTTGAATCGAATGAAAGAACGGGCAAATACGCGTACAAATGAATTTAAAGGAACGAAAGAAGAAGCACTTAGAAGATTAATGAAGTTTATTATTCCTATTAATAAAGAAGAAATGTTGGAAGGAAAGGTTTGGATTACATTTCTCGGTATATCCTTTAGTTCCCCGGAGCTTATTGAACTTCGGAAGAAAATGGATCACCATACGAGGTATCTTATGGGAATGATCCTAGATTTAATGATGGAGCTAGGCTACGTCAAACCAGGGTATAATAGAGAGTTTGAATTGGAGATACTGTACGGATTTATCGATGGGCTAGTAATTCATGTTCTTCAAACACCAGAATCATATTCAGAAGAAAAAGTAAATCAGCTTATTGAGTATTATTTAAAAGGAAAAAAGAGGGATTGATCGCATGAATAAAGTTTTTATTATTATTCTTGTAGTCGTTATCGTATTGATCATTAGGCAGCTTATCCCAAAGAAAGTAGATAGTTTTGATCTTCTTGGTATACCAATCATGGCTATCATTAGAACTTATATGGGTCTTCCAAATAAATTGGAATTTATAATAACAATTGAATTAATAAGCTTGCTTATATTAGGAGCGATAGTTGGTTTTTGGCAAGCTAAGAGAGTAAAAGTTTTTCATCATAATAATCAATTATGTAGTGTTGGTGGCTATTCGTATATTATTGGATGGATTATTATGCTTTTAGGGAGAATTGTAATTTTATTATTATTCAACCTTAATTCCCTCGTATCGACATTTCATGACGGGCAGGAACAATTTACAAGTGAAATAATTAAAGTTCTTTCTCATGCTGGAGATTGGTTAATATGGTCTACGATTCTTGCATCTTCCATCATGTATACGGTTACTTTATATAAGGATCACACGGACATCCAGAAATTTATACATGCTCGTTTTAAAGAAATACAACAACGGATAAAATATTAATTTAACTAATACGAATTGTAAAAGCATGTATTTGTTATAGAGCTGCCGACTATACCTATCAACTTAATAAAAAACGTTATTCTTTCTAATAGTTTAGCTTGTTTAGAAAGAATAACGTTTTTTATTTTTGAAATAAATATATATTTTATAAAAAAATATTTTTTGACCCCCATAAAACTATGTATTCCTCCGAATATATATAGTGAAAAAATAAATAGAAGAAAAATGACTATGAAAGAATATCGAAGTATTAATAAAATTACTAGATTAAGCGGGGCATCCGAAAGACAAGGATGAAATTACCAATCATATAGAGAAGAGTTATTCAAGGATTGCAGATAAAATAGAAAAAGAGCAAGCAAAACAAGTGAAAGAAAATAAGAAAGTAGATAAAAATAAAAACTTAACTTTAGTGCCGAGAGAAAAGGAAAATCATTAAGAAAACGTTGAAAAAGTTAGACTCGAAAAATATAACTAACAGCAAGAAGACAACCCAAATGAAAAGTACTAACAAAATGTGGTTAAATGGTCACTTGTTTAGTGGCCTTTTTGCTATTTGAAGGAGGCTGGGAGATTACTAGTGTTGAGTTTAGTAATGAAGATCCTAAGAAAACCGAAAATAGAAGATATCGTATATAACATACAAAACAACGGAGGAGATAAGGAAGCATTTATCGTACAGTATCAGCCTTTTATTAGAAAATCAATATCGTCTGTCTGTCGCCGATATATTACAGAACAGGATGATGAATATAGTATTGGACTGTTTGCGTTTAACGAAGCAATTGAACAGTATTCATATAAAAAAGGGAAATCTTTTCTAGCGTTTGCTGATCTTCTTATAAAAAGAGATGTAATTGACTATATACGTAAGGAGTCTAAGCATAACTTTGTCTTTTTAAAAGAAGATGAGCAAGAGGAAATGTTAGAAATGCAAGTATCGCTTACGGAGTATATGAAAGAGATGGAAAATAGTAACCGTAAGGAAGAAATTCTTCATTTTCAAAGTGTGTTAGCTGAGTTTAAAATCACATTTTCAGAGCTTGCGAAAGAATCTCCTAAGCATCGTGACACGCGTGAGCACTTAATAGAAATTGTAAAGATGATTATAAAAGAAGCTGAAATGATGGAAGAGCTGTTCCGAAAGAAAAAATTACCCCTAAAACATATTGAACCACGTGTTAGGGTAAGTCGTAAAACGTTGGAGCGACATAGAAAATACATTATTGCAATGTGTATTATCTTTGCAAACAACTATACATATATTCTTGATTACATAAGAGGGGAAAAGCATGATGAATAAAGGAATTGTGATGGATATAAAAAAGCATAACGTAGTTGTATTAACTCCAAATGGAGAGTTTATTATGTTTAAAAGAAAAGCGCACTCTTACATGATTGGGGAGGAAATCTCGTTTGATGAAGAAGAACAAAGGTCACCGCGTTTTACAATGCCGCCTTTTTTAAAGCCTGCATCAATATTTGTTACTTGTTTTCTATGTGTGCTCCTGTTTTTCTACAACCAACCGGAAGAAAAAGCTTTTGCTTACGTTTCAGTTGATATAAATCCAAGTTTAGAGGCGAGCGTAACGAAGGATCTTCGTGTTATAGATTTGCGGGCTTGTAATGATGATGGAAGGCGTATTTTAAAAGAATTGAAGCAATGGGAAAATAAACAATTGCAAGACGTAATACGTACGATTATAAAGCAAAGTCAAGAGGATAAATATTTAACGAATGATAAGCAAGTTATGCTAACAGCTGTTGCAAAGGACAAGTCGTTAGAACCGCAGTTGGAAAAGGCTATGCAGGAATTAAAGAAAGAGTATGAGATAAAACATATTACAGTCGAATATCAAAGCAGTACGATGCAAATGCGGGAGGATGCCAAGAAAGCAGGAGTTGGAACAGGCGTTTATATAAAACAAGAGAATGAGAAGGGAAAATCGCTTACGCCACCTGCACCGCCGTCTCATCAAGAACAACAAAAGTCATCTTCTGTAAAAGAAGAAAGCAACGAGAAGGGAGAGTATATAGAACAAAAGCAATCTAAGGAACAACAACCGAAGCAAATAAAAGAAAATAATCGAAATCAGCAAGAGAACAACGGAAGAGGATCGCAGCAAGGAAATAATCGAAATCAGCAAGAGAATAATGGTAGAGGGTCTCAAGGAAATAATGGACATAATCAAGAGAACAACGGAAGAGGGTCTCAAGGAAATAATGGACATAATCAAGAGAACAACGGAAGAGGTTCCCAAGGAAATAATGGGTATCAGCAAGAGAATAATGGTAGAGGGTCTCAAGGGAATAATGAGCATCAGCAAGAAAACAATGGCAGAGGGTCTCAAGGGAATAATGGGCATCAGCAAGAAAACAATGGTAGAGGATCGCAAGGGAATAATGGACATCAGCAAGGGAACAACGGAAGAGGATCGCAAGGGAATAATGGAAATGGGCAAGGAAACAACGGCAGAGAATCGCAAGGGAATAATGGAAATGGGCAAGGAAACAACGGCAGAGAATCGCAAGGGAATAATGGAAATGGGCAAGGAAACAACGGCAGAGAATCGCAAGGGAATAGTGAGAATCAGCAAGAGAATAACGGAAGAGGTTCGCAAGGAAATAATGGACATCAGTAAGAGAACAATGGAAGAGGGTCTCAGTAAGGAAAGTTCCTACCACATAATATCGAGTGAAAGAAAAATCTATAGAATATTGAACAGAGGGGGATTCTTTCCATCTGAAGAGATTTTTTAATATTTTTTTAAAATGACGGACACAAAATCGTATATCCTTTCGAATTATATATATGGATATCATTGATGTTTATATAAAAGGAGAGAAAAAATATGAAAGAAATGTATGAAGAAATCACTGAAGTATTGAAGGTATTGGCACATCCTGTCCGTTTATCATTAGTAAAAATAATGCTTGCAAAAGGCCCTATTAACGTAACGAAAATGTATGAAATGTTACAAATGCCTCAAAGTACAATTAGTCAACATTTATCTAAACTAAAAGCTACTAAAGTCGTTACAGGTACTCGGAAAGGGTTAGAAATTTATTATGAAGTAACGGATAAACGTACAAAAGAGATATTGTTAAGCTTAGCTTAAAGAGTGACTGTTTAGATTGTATAGTAATAAATAATTCCATATCAATATTGTTGTCTAGTAAAACTTTTGCCACTTCAAGATTGTTGTTTCCACTTCGTAGTGGAGAATAACAATCTTAGGATAGAGGATATCATTAATTTTTTGATATATTAAGAGATAGGAAAGACAAATAAGGGGTGGAAATAAAGAAATGGAATTATTTGATTACTATAAGCGAAAAGGGAAGTTTAAACTGTTAATTGGAACGGGTATTTTTATTCTTGCGTTATGCGCTGTATATGACGATTGGGGATATGTTAATTGGGGGCAGATTATCTTTTTTGTTATCGCTTCTTCTATCTTTTTTGGAATTGGATTTTGGCAGGTAAGAAAAGGGGATTTGATACAAAAGAATACGGTGAAAAGTAATATGACGTTTTGGGATGTGGAGACTTTTGTCGTATTAGAATTACCTAAGCGGAACAAGCAATATGGTTTATATCATCCTGATGGCGGATATGTTGCAGGAACAAAGATGGTTTCATCTAACATTCTTTTTTCAGTAATACCTTTTTTACATAATAAAGATGTTTATGGACTAGAAACGAGTAGCGGGGAAATTCTAGCCTATTTTCATACTGAAGTGGACGGGTATGATTGGGTAATCTATGATTCAAATTATAATCAGATAGGTATGTTTAAAGAAAAAATGATACAAGGATTTACTATGATACGTGGTACTTTGCTGACTGATAAAGCCACAAAATTGTCCGATGTAGAAGTTGAGTTTGATTTTATTCAAAGTACGCTTCGTACAATAGATGGGCGTACATTAGCAATCGGTAAGCAAGGATCTATGCCTATAGAATGGAGTGAAAGGTTCGTGGGTTTAAATGTACCTACTATTACATTAGGTTCTAATGCGTCTAATAATGAAAAAATTCTCGGTTTAGGGGCGCTCCTTTATAGCTTACGTACAATTGAAATTCGAAAAAATAGGGCGAGCGTTTAATGAGGGGAAGCAGTGTTTATATGCGGAACTTTATAGAAATTTCATTTTTCTAATTATATCTTTTTAGATTGATGGATGTGGGGTCACGTCCATCAATCTAAGAAAACAAGTTAGCCTAAAGACGATAAAAATAAGCTTTATAAAAATACAAAATATAAACGTAGAGGATTAAACAAAGTGTATAGTACTTTTCTAGTCATGTAACCTTTTCATTTGATGATCTTTTCCCCATTCACATAGTTCATCCATAATTTGCATTAAAGATTTCCCGTAGTCACTTATTGTGTATTCAACCTTTGGTGGTACTTCTTGATATACAGTACGATGGATAATCCCGTCAGCTTCAAGTTGCCGAAGTTGTTGTGTAAGAACTTTTTGTGTAATGTTTGGGATTTCTCGTCGGATTTCATTTGTTCGCATTTTTCCATCCATCAAAACACATAAAATATGAACTTTCCATTTTCCGCCGATTACATCGAGTGTCGTTGCAATTGGGCAGTCTTCATTTTGATTCATATAACACCTCCACAGGTACTTTAAGGTTCCTATAGCACTTTAAAGTACGTACTTTTCAATTATATGTAACTCGTTCATACTAATACGTAAAGGATTGAATAATTTCTAAGGGGGATGGAAGATGATGAAAACACTTGTAATTGTAGCACATCCTGATATTGAAAAATCAAAAATTAACAAAAGATGGATTGAAGAACTTGAGAAATATTCGGATGAAATTACGGTGCATGAATTATATAAAGTGGCACCAAATTGGGAGTTTAATGTGGAAGAGGAACAAAAGCTGTTAGTAGAGCACGACCGATATATATTTCAATTTCCGCTCTATTGGTATAGCTCACCACCTTTATTGAAAAAATGGTTTGACGATGTATTAACATATGGATTTGCTTACGGATCAAAAGGGGATAAAGTGAAAGGGAAAGAGTTTGGTGTAGCTATTTCTATAGGGGGATTAGAAAAAGACTATGAAAATAGTGGAATCACAATGGGTGAATTAACGAAACCATTTCAAGCTACGTGCTTATATACAGACATGAAATTTATACCTTCATTTTATTTATATGGTGCCGAATATAAATTAAGTGATGAAGAGATTGATAAAAGTGCACCGGAGTATGTGCGCTATGTGATGAATAAGGAGTATTCTAATGTATAAGAGGAAATAGCCATTTACTTGTTAAGTAGATGGCTATTTTTATTGGATTTATATTCACTAAGTGTAATCTTTAGTAAATTAATAGTTAATCTGGTAAAATAAAAAACCTAACATATATAAAGGGGAGTTTTACTTGAGAACGATGCAAAAATTATTACAAAAAAGAGCAATGCAATCACCAAATTTGGAAGCGCTTGTAGGGGGAGAGAAAAGGTATTCGTTTCAGCAATATAATGAACGAGTAAATCAGCTTGCACACTATTTGTTACATAAAGGTGTACAAAGAGGAGATCGTATTGGAATACTATGCAAAAATAATCATCCATTTCCAAGCGTTATGATGGCAAGTTTAAAAATTGGAGCTGTATGTATTCCGCTAAATCATCAGCTTACTGCTTATGAATTAGAAACGATTGTAAAGGAAGCAAAATTAAAAGTATTAGTTATTGATGAAGAATTTAATGAAGTTGTATTAAAAATTGATGCTGTTAAGGAAATTCCTTATGTAATTAAAACGACAGAAGAAGGTTTTGGTTTATTTGAACTTAAATTACAAGAACAGCCAAATACAGAGCCGAATGTAGAAGTTCATGAAGAGGATGATGCGATTTATTTATTTACTTCAGGAACGACTGGACAGGCAAAAGCGTGTGTGATTGGGCATAAAAACTTACATCACTATTTTGCTGAGATTGCAGGACAAAGAGAAATACCAGCGGGTGAACGCTTTTTATCCGTGCATCCATTATTTCATATGAGTGGCGTGCTTTCTATTTTAAATTGTATTTATCATGGCGTTACGATGATCTTCTTAGCAGATTCGAATCCTAGTCTGATTTGGGATACGATTGAAGAAGAGAAAATTACTACGATGCTTGCATTCCCGGCTGTTTATAGCTACATGCTTGATGAGTTAAATAAAAAAGAACGTAACATTTCGACTTTTAAAGTAGCGCAAAGCGGTGGTACAAAAGTACCAGAAACACTCATTCAAAAATATATGGAAAAAGGAATATACATGGTACAAGGTTATGGGAGTACAGAAGGTTGGGTTGTAACTTCATGGCATCCAATGATGGGAAAAGAAAAGATGTCTTCTGTAGGGAAAACTTTGAAACATGTAGAGCTGAAAATAGTTCATCCAGAAACAGGTGATGAACTAACAACAAATGAAGTTGGCGAAATTCATGTAAGAAGTCCATACATGTTTAAAGGGTATTGGAATAATGAAAAGGCGACAAAGAAGGTAGTAAAAGATAATTGGTTTAACATGGGCGATGCTGGCATGATAGATGACGACGGATTCCTGCATATTATGGGAAGATATAAAGACGTTATCATACGCGGTGGTGACAACGTATATCCAGATCAAGTAGAAGATGTTATTCATGAAATACATGGTGTTCTAGAAGTTGCAGTAGTTGGGGTTCCGGATGACTTTTGGGGTGAGGTTCCGACTGCGTACATTGTAAAAGATATGCAAACGTCTTTAATGGAAGAAGAAATTATACAGCATTGTAAAGAAAAACTAGCAAGTTATAAAATACCCAAAGTTGTATTTATGGAAGAATTACCGAAAAATGCTTTAGGGAAAGTGTTGAAGAGGGAATTAAGAGAAGATGTATTTGTAAAATAAAAGCGATTAGATGATGATGAATCCAGTTATGTACAAAGCATAACTGGGTTTTTTCTTTATAATTCTGTTAGTGAATATTGAGGGTATTTGGAACTTTTTGTGTGTTTTTTGGTGTAATATTGAAAATAAAGGAATTTAATTGATTTCAGTGCAAGGGGGAGAAAATATGGCTATAAAATTAGAAACTGAGCATTTATGTATAGAACCTTTTACCAATGATGATGTATGTAGAATTAAAGAATTGGCTAATGACAAGGAATTAGCCAATATTCTTGGGCTTCCACATCCATATAAATTGGAGTTCGCGCAAGATTGGGTTGATATGCAGCCAGAACTTATAAGGCAAGGAATCGAATATCCTTTAGGGATTGTTTCTAAAGAATCAAGAAAAATTGTAGGTACAATTACACTAAGAATTAACAAGGGTAATAATAGAGGTGAGCTTGGTTATTGGATTGGTAAGAATTATTGGGGGAAAGGCCTTGCAACTGAGGCTGTAAACAGAATGATTCATTTTGGCTTTATCGAATTAGGTCTAAACAAAATTTGGGCATCTGCCATTTCAAGAAACAGATCATCGATTAAGGTGTTAGAGAAGTCAGGTTTACGTAAAGAAGGTACATTGAGACAGAATAGACTTTTATTAAATACATATGAAGATGTGGATGTTTATGGAATATTAAAGACAGAATACAACGTTTTAAATCACAGATAAGATTGGCTGTATAATGACAAAAGGAAACCCTTCAGAACAGGGTTTCCTTTTATATTTTAATAGAATCTTGGTTATCAAAAACATAATAATTTACTAGATTTTGTATTTTGTGTAAGATAATAAAGAATATTCAATTAACAAAAAGAGGAAGAGATATAAATGAAGCTGCCGCTATTACAAATAGAGACAGAGAGACTAATGATCCGTCCGTTCAAAAATGATGATTATGAAAGTTGGTTAGATGGATTTCATAAGAGACTTCCATCTCAGTATAAATACGATGATGGTTATCATGATATGTCGTCTTCAACAAAAGAATGGTTCACGGAATGGATAAGAGGCTTTGATGAAGCAGCACATCGAGATGAGATGTATGTATTAGGTGTTTTTCGTAAAGAAGACGGGGCTAGTATTGGAAAGCTAGAGCTTATAAAAATTTTACGTATGGACTACCAATGGGCGATGATGGGATATTCTATACATAATCAATACTGGAAAAATGGATACGGCATGGAAAGTGTGAAAGCTGCGTTATCGTTATTTTATAATAGTCTTCATTTTCATAGAATTGAATTACATATACATGTTGATAATGAGCCATCCGTTCGTCTTGCGGAACGAGCAGGATTTTCTTTTGAATGCAAGAGAGAGGCGTTTTCTTTAGAGAATGATAAGTGGATGGATTTTCTTATTTATTTTAAAAATAAGGAGATGAATATATGAGAGTGTTTATTACAGGTGGAAATCGCGGATTAGGGTTACAGTTAGTAAAAGTATTTCATGAAAATGGGCATATCGTTTATCCGCTAGTTAGAACTGAGGTTGCGGTAACGCAATTGAAGCAAATGTTTAGTTGTAGATGTTTTCCTGTATTAGCAGACTTATCGATTGATGAGAGTACGGAGCAAATTAAAAACCAGCTTGAGAAATATACAGAGTATATGGATCTAGTAATAAATAACGCAGGAATTACTGGGAAGGAGACTGAGATTTTACATACAAATTCAGAAGAGTTAACGGACTTATTTAATATTCATTGCTTAGGTGTAATTCGAGCTGTAAAAGGTACATATGTGGCTTTAACTAAATCGGATCATCCGAGAATAATAAATGTGTCCTCTCGATTAGGTTCATTGCATAAAATGGCGAACAAAGAGTTTCCGCAAGGTCAGTTCTCATATTCCTATCGAATTGCTAAAGCTGCACAAAATATGTTAACACTCTGCTTACAACAAGAGTTTAAGAATAAAGGAATTCGTGTAACGGCAATTCACCCTGGGAAATTAAAGACTGATATTGGTGCTTTTGATGCGAATATGACCCCGGCTGAAGGAGCAAAAAATATATATGATTGGGTAATAGATTCAAATGAGGATGTTTCAGGGAAGTTTATTGAGCCTGGTGTGGGTGAATTAAAGTGGTGATATACGATCTTGCAATCATTCAGAATCTATTTGGCTCTTCTAAAAAAGTATTAAATGGCTTACCAAATGCAGTAACAATTGAAGAAATAGAAGAAGACGTTTTGTATAACGTACAAACATATAAAGAAAAGGTAAGTAGATTTGAAGAAGTTTGTTTTAACTGGGAGTTAAAAAGAGCGAGTATTGTATTAAACAAAAGGTTTAGTAGTTATAACTCAAGTGTGAGAGTGTTACTTGATGCAGGTTTTTCTTTGTATGCCGCAAAGATAGAAGTATGTAGAGAATTGAACAATATAGAGGAGCTTGAAAGACAATATACATATCGATCAATAGCCGAAGGAACGTTATCGGAAAAAGAATTTAAATATATTTGGGAACAATGTATGTCGGGTTCAAGGAATCAAACTTCAATTTTAACTATCGATGAGCATTTTTATTCAGTGCAAACAGAGTTAGGTAAGGGCTGGGAAAAGTCATGTATTGTTTTTTATGATAAAAATGAGCCAATTGGTATGTCCATACCGCATATAGAGCGTGGAACAGAAAGTGAAGGACGATTATTTTACTTTGGAGTAATGCCTTATTATCGCGGGAAAGGAATGGCTTCCCAACTGCATCTTCAATCTTTACATATGTTAAAGGAAATGGGGGCTACTTATTACATCGGAAGCACACATACTTCAAATGAAAAGATGCAGAGGATATTTTGGAGAAATAATTGTTCGTTGAAAACGGAGATAGAGCTTTATTATAAAATATTTACTGTGGGTTAGGAGCTAGGTAAATGAAAAACATAAACGTATTTCATTACGATGCATTTACAAATAAACAAAATATGGGCAATCCGGCAGGCATTGTATTAGATGCAGATGGATTAACGGAAGAGGAAATGCAGCGTATTGCTGAAAAAGTTGGATTTAACGGAACCTCTTTCGTTCTTTATTCAGAAGTAGCAGATATAAGAATGCGCTACTTTACACCTGGTTTTGAAATGGATTTATGTGGCCATGGGACAGTTGGGACGATATATGCATTGCGTGAAAGAGGTTTATTAGAAGAGAAAACAAACCTTACGATTGAAACGAAGGCTGGGGTTTTACCAATACAGATTGGTGTAAATGAAAAGGGAGAAACCTTTATTAAAATGAGGCAGGCAGTACCTAAGTTTAAAGATTTTACAGGTTCAAAAGAAGAATTAGCTCATAGTATTGGTTTAAACGTAAACGATTTAGATGTAAGTTTACCGATTGTATATGGAAGTACGGGGAATTGGACTGTAATTGTACCGATTAAAAATCTAGATGCATGTGAAAGAATGAAACCTAATACTGATGCATTCCCATCAGTATTAAAAGAAATACCTAATGCTTCTATTCATCCAGTTTGTCTAGAAACTTATGATGAAAAGGTACAAATGCATGGCCGTCATTTCTCATCAGCTTATGCTGGAACGATTGAGGATCCAGTGACAGGAACAGCTTCGGGTGTAATGGGAGCTTATTATGCGACGTATTTGGATAAAAACTTTGATCATGAATTGGAGTTAATCGTTGAGCAAGGACAGGAAATAAATAAGGATGGTCGTGTAACAGTTTATGTAACGAAACATGTAGAAAATGATAATTTACAAATTGATATTGCTGGAACAGCGGTATATGTGAAAGAGTTTGAAGTTTTAATATAAAAAAAGAAAGCCCGGCATACATCCGGACTTTTATTATCTGTTCAATACTTCAATATACGAAGCATCTCCAGTTGTTCTTAAAGCAGAGCGAAAATTGTTATTTTCTAACGTTTCAGCAACTTGTTGTAACTGCTTTGCATCATCATGATGGATAAGCAAGCTGTCGGCACCGCTTTCTTCTATATGAATGTGTTCGACATTTCCGATTGCATCATGTACAGCTTTTAAAAATTCAGGTTTCATGGTGTCCTCCTATATGTATGTAACGTTGTTGTTAGTATTTCCTTATTTTTGAAATATAAAAGTAAATGAATTTTTGTTATATTAAGATTTCGGAAGGGGTTTCCTATTCGTTTGTCAAATAATAGTAAAGTTGTCTTTTGAATTGAGGAAATCTTCGGGATTGAAGGGTGAGGGAATGGACATTTCAATAATTGCTGCACAACTAGTTAAGGAGAACGTGATTTCACATTATCCAAATAGCATAAAAGTGTTGAACGGAGGAACGACAAGTACGGTATATTTATTGGACGGAAAATATGTTGTAAAGCTGAATGAAGCGGAAGTAATACGTGAAGAAGCTAATTTTCTTTCTTTTTATGAGGGGAATACTTTGTTTTCAAAGCTTTTGTATAAGGAACCTTTCCATACGTATATTGTGTATTCTTTTCTTGAAGGTAGTATTTCGTGCGAACAAGGATATAAACGAAGTACGCTTCGTACACTTGTAAAAGAAGTTATCAATAAGTATAAAATGATTCCAGAGGCATATGGCTGGGGATGGAAAGAAAGTCCGGTTCAATCTTGGAATGAATTTTTAACGACAAATGTGATGGAAGCTTATGAAAATGTAAGACGTTACATAGGTGAGGAAGAGTATAGAACAGTTCTTAAGTTAGCAAATAGTCCAAATAGGGGGACTGGAATAAATCAGCCTTTTTTATTGCATGGCGATTTCGGATTCCATAATTTTATATTTCAAGAGAATAGGTTACATGGAGTAATTGATCCCTTACCAGTGTTAGGAAATCCTATATACGATTTAATTTACGCGTTCTGTTCAACTCCGGAAGATGTAACAAAAGAAACAATTAATTATGCGATGAAACAGTGTGTATTTCATAGAAAAGACCATGATTTATATGAAGAAATAGTCATAGGATTATATTTGCGTATAGATACATGTTTAAGACACCATCCGAAAGATTTAGAAGATTACTTGGAAGCTTGGCGTTATTGGATGGGTGAGGTTGAGACTACTTTATAGCACAAATATTTTTGGGGAGATGGTGAGATGAATGTTGCAGAAGCGAAAAAGGATTTAGCAATAAAAACGAAGAGAGGCTTACCAATTATATTAGCAGGCGTTTTATTTTGGATAGTTATGAGTATAACGGGCTTTGTTCTTCCGGAAAAACAAGTTGTGTGGGTATATTTAATTGGTATGGGATGTGTATTTCCTTTCGGTTTAATGATAGCTGCTATATTGAAAATTGATATGTTTGCGAAAGGAAATCCGTTAGGGATTTTGGCAGGATTAATTGGTGGGATAAATGTATTAAATATTCCGCTTGTATTACTTGCCTATTTTCAATTTCCAGAATGGTTACCTTTTGTAGTAGCGATGTTAATAGGTGTTCATTTTATCCCGTACGTATGGATTTATGAAAGCAAAAGTTATGGTGTATTGTCAGTAGGGACTGTATTCGTAACGTCAGTTTGTGGGATTCTTTTTGCAGAAAAAGGATTTACTGTAATTCCATTATCGGTTACAGCTGTTTATTTACTTACTTTTATAAGTTTATTAATTGAAAATAAAAAAGCAGATCATTATCAACAAAAATCAGCTTAATAAAAAATTAGGGATAGGGGAATTTATTATGAAAAATTACGTTTGTACAACATGTGGTGTGCAGTATGCAGCGAGTGTAGAGGAACCGGTGAGTTGTCATATTTGTGATGAAGAAAGGCAATATGTTAATCCGAAAGGGCAGTCTTGGACGACTTTAGAAAACTTGCAAACGAGTGATACATATAAAAATGAAATAATTGAAGAAGAAAATGGGCTTTATAGTATTACGACAAAACCAGGGTTTGCGATCGGTCAAACGGCATTTGTAGTGAAAACAGAATCATATCGTTTACTATGGGACTGCATTACTTATTTAGATGAAATGACGATTGCGAAAATAAAAGAGCTTGGCGGATTAGATGCAATTGCATTGTCTCATCCACATTATTATTCAACGCAAGTAGAATGGGCAGAGACATTTGATGTACCAATTTATATACACGAAGATGATAAAGAGTGGGTGATGCGTCCGAGTAGTCGTATTATTTATTGGTCTGGTGAGTCTTTACAATTAGCTGACGGAATTACTATTCATCGTCTCGGAGGACATTTTAGTGGCGGTTCTGTCTTACATTGGGAAGAAGGAAATGATGGGAAAGGTATTTTGTTAACAGGTGATATTATTCAAGTTGTAGCGGATGAGCGATGGGTAAGCTTTATGTATAGCTATCCAAACTTAATTCCATTACCAGCGAGAAAAGTGGAAGAAATGGTGAATCGAGTGAAGCCGTTACAGTTTAATCGGTTATACAACGCTTTTCATCGAGTAGTAAAAGAGAATGCAAATGAGGCAGTGGAACGTTCTGCAGAAAGATATATTAAGGCAGTAGAAGGAAAGTTATTTCATACGTAAAAGGAGAGTTAGCTCTATGAAAACGTTAGTATGCTTCGGTGATAGTATTACAGCTGATGAAACATTTTTCAATGGAACGCCGAGGTTAACGCCACGTTTGCAAGAGATGTTCCCGAATTGGAAAGTAGTGAATGCAGGTGTTCCAGGTGATAATACGTTCGATGCGTTACATAGAATTGAAGAAGATGTATTATCATATAAACCAGATTTTGTTACGGTTTTTCTTGGTACGAATGATGCAGTTTCATTTTCACAAGTGACATTACAAGTATATAAAGAAAACCTAGAGAAGATTGTGAAACAGATTTCGTCAGATAAAGTACTGCTTATTAGTCCTGCCCCAGTTGATGAGGAAAGACAGCATAGTAGAACAAATGAAGTGCTTGGTCAGTATGCAGACGTAGTAGAGGAAGTGGCGAAAGAAACAGGAAGCTATTTTCTAAATTTGTATGCTGAAATGATTCAAGAGCCTCAGTATAAAAGATTAGTAGAAGATGATGAAAAAGACGGTTTACATTTTGGCCGACAAGGTTATGAATATTTAGCGGAGTTAATTGGTAAAAAGTTAAAAGAGATTTTGTAAGAAGCAAAGTGTGCGCGCTTTGCTTTTTTGTTTGCGTATTTCCTCCTACAATGCTGCTGTATTCAATGCAGTAGCTTTTATTATGCTAAATATATTTCATAGTAGCACATGTAAGAAAGAAATGAATAAAGTGAAATATAATTAGACCTTACCAATCGGGTTATTAAGGGGAGCCCGACTTCGACCTAACTTTTTCGCTCTTGCCGAATTTTGAGGCGGGAGTGTTACTGCACAAATAGCGGGATAAAATGTACTTTAAAGTGCATGGGGAAGTGGTTAGCCGTAACACTATGGGATGTTCGAACAAAAGAAAATAATTTGTTCCGCTAATGGAATGCATCCAAGACTTAACAGTTGATTATTAGAACTGTAAAGTTTAAAATTACAGTATAGTTTTTAGAAGTGAGTTGCTATCGTTTGTAAAAAAACAGATAAATTAAATATTCTCGAATAAATAATATAACGTGTATTTCATTTTAAACTGTAATTTTTTTTAATACATTTCAATAATCTATATAATAATTTTAAAAAGTAAAGGAGTGTGTAGAATATGGTGGTTTTATATACGACAGCAAGCTGTAGTTCATGCCGAAAAGCAAAAGCATGGCTTGAAGAACATCAAATTGATTATACCGAAAAAAATATCGTATCCAATTCTCTTACAGTCGATGAACTTAAATCCATTCTTCGTTTAACTGAAGAGGGTGCAACTGAAATTATTTCAACTAGATCTAAAACTTTTCAGGAATTAAATATAAATATTGAGGCGCTTTCGCTTAATGAGTTTTATAAATTAATAATTGAGTATCCTCAAATGTTACGTCGTCCAATTATGCTGGACGAAAAAAGATTACAAGTTGGTTTTAATGAGGAAGAAATTCGCAAATTTTTACCGCGTAGCGTTCGAACATTTTTGAATATTGAATTGCAAAAAATGGCTAATTAATAAGTAATATTTTGAAAGGAGGAAACAGAAGTGATTGAAGTATGTGTTACAGTTAATTATAAAGATAGAAACTATCACACAAATGTTATTGTGAGTAAAGATACGATTTGGACAAAAATTAAACAATTGGCAGAAGAACAAGTTAAGAAACAGTGGACTGTTTAAATCTATTTGCAACTTAAAAAGTTAAATGAAGTTAGGAGATATAGGGGAGTTCTGATAGAATATAAAGGAATTTATTTTTTCATGCTAAGCATGCTTCTTATATATTTTAACGTTTGACTAACCTATCTGTAATATTTATGGCTACAGTATGTTACTAAGCGAGAAATCATATTTTTTATCGTAGGAGGAAAACAATGAACAGTGACTTTACCTTGGCTATTCACAGTTTAACTTATTTAGCTTTACAGCCAGACCGGATGTCAACAAGTAGTGCTATTTCAGAAAGTGCAGGTGTTCATCCAGTGCGCATTCGCAAAGTGCTAAGTTTGTTAAAAAAACATAAGTTTATACAATCAAAAGAGGGAACTGGTGGAGGTTTTATTTTTGCTCGAGATTTAGGTGAAGTGAACCTTTGGCATATTTATCAAATAACTTCAGAAGGTGCATTGCAGCCGAAGTGTCCAGAATCAAATAATCAGTGTATTGTAGGTTCGAACATGCGGAAAGTTCTTTTTGCTATTTTCTTAGGTGCGGAAGAACATCTAGGTGAATATTTAAAGAATTATACAATGAAAGAAGTTGTTGATCTTATTAATCAAGAACGTTAAGCGGCTTAATTATTATATAACCGTGAGTTCTTAAAAATTAAATGTAATGAAAAACATTACAGTTTAAGTTAGTTTTTATATCTTTTTTATCATCACAAAAAATATTTATAAGAAGGTGAAAAAGTATGATGTCAAATAATAATCATGTTTTAAAAGTGGGAGATTGGGTTCGTGGAATATCAAATGAAGGTGAATTTATACTTGGTTACATTGCATCACTTGATGACGTAGAAGATATAGTTACAGTTAGTATTGTGAAACGTGACAATAAGTACACAAAAAACGAAGCGATTTTACTCTTTAGTAAACACGTTAACAAACTCCCTGAATCAAAGGTAATCAATAAGGAGCAAATCCTTTATCTTATAGACCTTGCGTTATTAACAGGAGATGAAGAATGGTTTATTGAGCTTTCTGCAAAACTGAACTCGATAAAAGAGCTAGTTAATGGGGGATTTTAAAGCGTACATTAGTTACTTTTAATAGGGCGGATTGTGCAATAATATCATCTCTTTTGTTGCATTTTAATAAAAGAGGTGATTGATGGTATGAAAATGAAAATAATTAGCATCATATGTTTTCTGAGTTTTTTATTACCCTGTATTTCCGCTCAAGCAATTGTAAAAAAAGAAAATAATAGAAATGAAAGCTTTGACATAGATTTAACCGGTTATGAACTTTATTCGTTTGGTGATTTTAATCAATTAGGTTATAAGATAACGCCACTTACTCAATTGTTTCTAGGGATAGTTCAAACAGAAGGTGAGTGGATTGATGAACCACGATTATATATTAAGGGAAATAAAGGTTATTTTCATCTTTGGAAAAAGGACGGTACGAATGTTCTTTATACCGTTGAAAAGAGCGATGACTTTTGGGGAATTATAGATGTGAAAAGAAAGAAAATCAACAGAATACCTGTACCAAAACAGTTTTTAAAAGAAGTAGTCATGAATCTCTTATTAGAGCCAATAAGTAAAGAAGTTGAAAACTATTATAAGGAACCAAAACTATGGGATCGAGGTTCTGAAAAAATACTTGAAATAAAAAAAGACGAAGTAAACTCTATTTTCTATGTAACTGTTCAAATTCAAACTTTTGAGGGTGCGCACAATCCACCTTATGGAGAGGACACAATTATTTTTCGTATAAAAGGAAATGATGTAAAAACGATTCATTACAAACATAGGGATATTCCTGAAGAAGAGTTAAAAAAACTCGAATTAAGATGACATGGAAGTGAGTTGTTTGCACACTCCTGATAATGATGTAAATAAGCTGTCTATATCGGCAGCTTATTTTATTTTTTTGTTTAGCGTAGGTTTTTGCAAAATGTTAGCGGTCCTCTCATTGCTATCAAATAAACGTATTTTCCTAAAAATGTATATGAATGCAATGTCGATAATATATATCCTGAAAATTGGTTTGTGCATTCGAAGAGATATTTCTTTTTAACCACATTAATTATTTATTAGAATATCTTTTTGAAATTAAAATAAAATTTTTCGATAAAGAAGGATATAAGTGTTTTTAAAATGAGCAGCTCGGATAAACCATATTTTACTGTATTTTATGCTAATTAATTCCGTTATAAGTGATAGGAACAAGGGTTGTGTGCTAACTGTAAAATGTTATCCATGTAAAATTATTTCCAATTAATATTTCTGAAAATATAAAAATATTAATTTTATAAATATACACGTTATAATGAGGGCGTCGAGAGAAATTTTATTATCTCTGGAGAAAATATAAAAAATGCGATTACTAGTAAGAAAGGTGTGTGATTAGAGGCGAAATGTATGTAAAGTGCTTCAGTGGCTTGTGTAATCAATACCATAAATGCTGCCGAAGTTATGAAAGTGATGTATAGAATTGAGAAAGAAATGCCTCATAAATGAAGAGAGGCCGGTTTAGCTAAAATTACTGTTACAAGTAAGTAAGAGAAACCATTAAAGTAATACACTGTTATTAGAAATGTTGCAACGTATTTATGAAGTCTATTCAATATTGTTCTCTTAAGAGGTCTTTATATAAAGGGCGGATATTACGAGTAAACTTTTATGTGAACGCTAACAATTATATTAGGACGCTAACTAGCGAATGTTTCAATTTGGATTCATCATGATGAAGGACATACAATGTGGGGCAACTTGTAAGGAATTCATTTTCTAAAAAAGGGAAATATTCGTTAGCTATAAAGAGAGACGCAGGAATAGATACAAGGGGGAGTTATTATATGAACGGGAATACTGCAAAGAAAATAGAAGTTCAAGCTGAAAATATCGCACTAAAAAATGAGCAATATGCAGATCCGAAAAAGTGGCATAAGCAGGATACTACATGGGCACTCAGTCTATTTGGAACTGCAATTGGAGCAGGGGTGCTCTTTTTACCGATTAATGCAGGTTCAGGTGGTTTATTATCATTACTACTAATTACATTGCTTGCGTATCCAGTTATGTATTACTCACATAGGGCACTTGCTAAAATGATACACGCTTCTAATTCTGCTGATGAGGGGATCACAGGTACAATTAGAGAGTATTTCGGAAATAAAGCAAGTATCATTTTTAACATCGTATATTTCGGTTCAATTTATACAATCGTATTAATGTATTCGGTTGCGCTTACAAATACTGCAAGTAGTTTTATCGTGCATCAATTGCACATGCCAGAACCTCCAAGGGCTATTTTATCACTTGTATTAGTTCTTGGTCTTATCGCTATACTGAATTTTGGTCAAGATATTACTGTAAAGGTAATGAGTATGCTAGTGTATCCTTTCATAGCTTCTCTACTTTTTATCGCAATATCTTTAATTCCACAGTGGAATACGTCAATGCTTAGTTTTTCAGCTATTTCTACTGCTTCAACAGGAACAGGATATTTTGGAACGATATTAATGATTCTACCAATCATCGTATTCTCATTTAATCATTCACCTATGATTTCATCATTTGTTGTGAAACAGAGAGCTACGTATGGGATAGAAGCTACTGATGCGAAATGTGCGCAAATACAAAAGGTTTGTTATATCATGACATTTGCGGTTGTTATGTTCTTCGTCTGGAGCAGTACATTGAGTTTGACTCCAGATGATATTAAAATGGCAAAAGAGCAGAACTTATCAATCCTTTCATATCTTGCTAATGAGCTTAATTCGCCTGTAATCACGATTGCAGCTCCTATCATTGCTTTTGTGGCTATTACAAAGTCTTTCCTTGGCCACTATATCGGAGCATATGAGGTAATGCGTGACGTGATTATGAAGTTCGGTAAAACACGTGGAAAAGATATAGAAGAAAAAACAATTAAGACAATAATCCTTACTTTTGTCGTATTAACATGCTGGTATGTTGCTTATGCAAATCCAAGTATTCTTGGAATTATTGATTCACTTAGCGGTCCATTAGTTGCTGCTATCTTATGTCTATTACCGATGTATGCGATTCAAAAAGTACCAGTACTAGCTAAATACAAAGGGAAAATGAGTAACGTATTTGTTATTATTGTAGGTGTACTTACTGTGTTAGCAAGTATTAAATCATTATTCTAATTCACGATTGTTAGTTTTAATGCAAAATAAAATAGAACGATTTTGGGACAGGCTTCTCCGTTTGGAGAGTTTGTCCCTTTTTAAATTAGCGACAAAAGGTCATCTTTCACATAAGTTCTTTTCGCACATAAGGTTGCTTTATTGCGTAACACTTTTATCTTATTGATTTTATGAGGGTTTTACGCATAATTGTAACTAAGGGAGATGATTCCAAGTTGAGTAAGCCGAATGTAAGCACAACAGTTTTAGGAGATATAATTGTTACCCGTCTTATCGGCAAGATTAAAACGGATGATGTTTATGAATGGTTTAATGGTTTCGAGCTGGTTTGTCAGCAATTCATTTCTGAGGGGCGGAAATACAAATTGTTGATAGATAGAAAAGGATACACGCCAGATCATTTTTCTGTTCAAAAAGCATGGAAAGATAAGTTTTTCAATGAAACGATTTTGAGTCACAGTAAGGCAATTGCTTTTCTCCTTGAAGAAGGGGAGATACTGAATTATTTACAACAAGCCAATACAAAAGAATCCGTAAAGTTTTTTGATGATTATGAACAAGCATTCTTTTGGTTGAATGAATATCTCATATGAAATTGTTAGCGAACCAGTTGCTTAATCAACTGGTTTTTTTATGCTTGTAAGCAGTATCCGGAAGAAAACTTCTATACAAAATGTTTAGTAAGAAAGGACATACATTTTTAATGCGCTAAATATAATTCATATTAGCACCAGGAAGAAGAGAATACGTTTTATGGTATTAGATATATTGATTTCAAAAATATCAATGTGGCATAAGGTGATTAAGGGGGATAAAGATATGAGTACTTCGAATCTAAATGAAATAGGTAAGCAAATTTTAATAGAAGAGGAAACACTTCAATTTTCCTCTTTTACAAATGAAGATGCCTTGCAATTAGGTTTATTTATCGTTGAAACAGCAAAGCGAGAGGGGAAATTGATTGCTGTTGATATAACGAAAAATGGTGTGCAATTATTTCATTTCAAGATGACAGGGACAAATGAGGAAAATACGAAATGGATTGAGCGTAAAAAACGAGTCGTTTCCCTGCATGATCGTAGCTCGTATTATATGCAGATACAAAGTGAAATAACTGGAATCTCATATAATGAAAAATATCTTTTAGATACTTCGGAATATGCTGCATTTGGTGGATGCTTTCCTATCAGAATAAAAAACGTAGGGGTTATTGGAATGATAACAGTTTCAGGATTACCACCAGAAGAAGATCACGAATTGGTTATAAGAGCGGTGAAAAATCATTTGAAGCAATAATAAAAAGGCAAAACCGAACAAAAAGATGTTCGGTTTTGCCTTTTTATTATTCTTTTCATGTAATGGACATATTTCTAATCTTTTCTTACTAAATAGACAAGTACGAAAAGATATTATGGAATGAAAAATCTTTAATTCGAGACATTTTCCTTGACGATGATAATCTATGTAGTTAATATGATAGACATAAAATAACTTAATTACTTTTAATAATTAAGTTATTTTATATAAGTGAATGTGGGTAAGTAGCATGTGGTAAAAATGCTTTGAATTGCCACTATTAATATTGGGGACAATTAGAAAGCGACAACTATAAAAAATTAGAAGTTAAGAAGTAAGAGTGGATCAACAATCATAGTAGCTTCTGTACAATGCATTATTACTATAGTGACAATGACTATACATCACGAGGGGGACTAAAATTGGAATCAATGACCTTTGTTTTATTTGGAGCAACAGGGGATTTAGCTAAAAGAAAAATTTACCCCGCGCTATATAACTTATATAGAGATCAAAAGCTTCCAAAGCCAATATCCGTTATTGGGCTTGGAAGACGTGAAGTATCTCATTTAGATTTTCAAAAAAGAATAAAAGAGTCCATAGAAACTTTTTCTCGTCGCAGAGAAGAAGGTACTCCGAAAATAGAAGATTTTTTAGAGTATTTTCGTTATTGTTCGTTAGATGTGAATAAGTCAGAAGATTATAAAAGATTATTACAAGTAGTTCGTGAAAGGGAAGAAGAACAAAATATACAAGGGAATAGAATGTTCTACCTTTCAGTTACTCCTGACTTCTTTGAGACAATTGCTTTAAATATTAAAGAAAGTGGACTTGATAAAACGGATGGATGGAAGCGCCTGATGATTGAAAAACCATTTGGTCATGATCTTACATCTGCTCGAGAGCTGAATGACAAGCTGAGCCGAACGTTTGAAGAAGACGAAATATACCGTATTGATCATTATTTAGGTAAACCGATGGTTCAAAATATTGAAGCACTTGAATTTGCAAATCCTGTTCTTCAATCGATTTGGAATAAAGAACATATTGCGAATGTACAAATAACAGCTAGTGAAACGGTTGGGGTAGAAGAAAGGGCAGGATATTATGATCATGCAGGAGCCATTCGCGATATGGTTCAAAATCATATGTTGCAAATATTAATGATGACTGCTATGAATCTGCCGGAAAAGATTAATGCATGTGAAATTCGTGAGGAAAAGCGAAAAGTGATGGAGACTCTTCGTAAAGTGAAAAAAGAAGACGTTCAGAACCATATCGTTCGCGGGCAATACGCTTCAGGAGAGATAAAAGGACAACAAGTTGTAGCGTATAGAGAGGAGCCAGGAGTAAACCCTTCTTCTCAAACAGACACATTTGTCGCGGCCCGCCTATGGATCGATAACCCGTTTTGGACTGGCGTTCCCTTTTATATACGAACAGGAAAAAGAATGAAAGAGAAGTCTACTCGTATTGTAATTGAATTTAAAAATACATTAAAGCAGCAATATCAAGATAGTAATCCAAATGCAGAGCCTAATTTGTTAATCATTGAAATTAGCCCAAATGAAAATGTTTCACTCCAATTAAATAGTAAAAATCCATTGAACAATGGAGAGCTTGAACCGATCCGTATTCATTTTACTTGTGAGCAAACAGGAGTGGGAATACCTGAAGCTTATGAAAGACTCATATATGATGCTGTATGTGGAGATGCTACATTCTTTGCACACTGGAGAGAAGTTGAATTGTCATGGGAATGGGTGCAGCCACTCCTTGAAGCATTCGAGGAAAACTTGTTGCCTCTTCACGAATATGAGTCGGGTTCGTATGGTCCAGGTGCTGCTCATGCTCTATTACAAGAAAGTGAATTTAAATGGTGGTTAGATGAGGACTGGAAAAAATAAGTGCATTTTTAAATGAAGGTTTTTAAGAATGTACATATATGACAAAAGGAATTCATGATTTTAATCATATGTATTTTTAATAAAGGGTAATTTAAGGAGGAATTATATTATGCAAGTTGGATTAATTGGTTTAGGTAAAATGGGATTGAATTTAGGGAAAAATTTAATTGATCATAAACATGAAGTAGCCGCATTCGATTTAAATACGAGTGCGGTGGAAGAAATGAAAGAATACGGGGCTACAGGTGTATCTAGTTTAAGCGAACTTGTTCAATCGTTACAATCACCAAGAATTCTTTGGGTTATGGTTCCGCACGCTGTTGTTGATTCTGTTATTAGTGAGGTTACACCGCTGTTATCAAAAGGAGATATTTTGATTGAAGCTGGTAATTCACATTATAAAGAGTCTATTCGCCGATATGAGCAACTAAAGGAAGATGGTATTCACTTTATGGATGCAGGAACTTCTGGCGGAATGGAAGGGGCTCGTAATGGTGCTTGTTACATGATCGGAGGAGATCAAGAAGCTTGGGACATCGTTGAACCTATCTTCCGAGATACAGCTGTAGAAAATGGATACTTATATGCTGGAAAAGCTGGTAGTGGTCACTTTTTAAAAATGATTCACAACGGAATTGAATATGGAATGATGGCTGCTATTGGTGAAGGATTTGAGGTTTTAGAGAAGAGTGAATTTGACTACGATTATGAAAAAGTATCAAGAGTATGGAACAACGGTTCAGTTATTCGCTCGTGGTTAATGGAATTGACTGAAAATGCATTTTCTAAAGATGCAAAACTGGATGAAATTAAGGGCGTTATGCATTCTTCTGGTGAAGGGAAATGGACAGTAGAAACAGCATTAGATCTTCAAACAGCAACTCCTGTTATCGCGATGTCTTTATTAATGCGCTACCGCTCATTAGACAATGATACGTTTACAGGAAAAGTTGTAGCAGCACTGCGCAATGAATTTGGCGGACATGCAGTAGAAAAGAAATAAACATCTTAAAATTATAATTCGTTAACATTTAAAAACTGGAGGGAATGGATCATGAAATTTTTTATTGATACTGCAAATCTTGAGGACATAAAAAAAGCATATAAACTTGGAGTTTTAGCTGGTGTTACAACGAATCCTTCATTAGTGGCAAAAGAGGGCATTAAGTTTGAAGACCGTATTGGAGAAATCTGTAAGGAAGTACCTAAAGTTGAATCTGTTTCAGCAGAAGTAACTCCAGATGCCGTTACAGCTGAAGAAATGATTGCTCAAGCAGAGGAACTGATTAAGATTAACGGCGGCGATGAAAAAGTTACAATAAAACTTCCGATGACACTAGCAGGATTAGAAGCTTGTCGCTATCTAACTGAAAAAGGTGTGAAAACGAACGTTACACTTATTTTCACTGTGAACCAAGCTCTTTTAGCTGCTCGGGCAGGTGCAACGTACGTTTCTCCATTTTTAGGTCGCTTAGATGATATTTCTGAAGATGGCGTATTATTAGTTGCTAAAATTGCTGAATTATTCGATGTTCATCAATTAGATACACAAATTATTGCGGCTTCTGTTAGACATCCAGATCATGTAACTCGTGTAGCGATGGCAGGTGCTCACATTGCAACAATTCCTTATAAAGTAATTGAACAACTTGCTATGCACCCATTAACAGACCAAGGTATTGAGAAGTTTGCTGCGGATTGGGCGAAGGCGCCTAAGTTATAATGAAGTGAGGCTTTCACTTTTTAAAATAGTATTATAGTTATGAAAAGGACCTCCTTATAAGAGTGAAGTTTGTTAAAACGTAGCTCTCATAAGGGAGCGTCTTTTTTGTATACATCAAGGTGCTCTTTTGTTATAGGAATAATTTGAAAGGGGTTACATAGTGAACTCGAAATATATGATTGGTGTAGATATTGGGACAACTAGTACAAAATCAGTTTTGTTTTCGATTGATGGATCGGTGATTGCAAGCCATGGGATTGAATATCCTTTATATTCTCCCACGCCAGAAATAGCGGAACAAGATCCAGAAGAGATTTTCCAAGCGGTGATACATACGATTAAAGAAGTTGTGCAATCAAGTAAAATAAAGCCGATTGATATTTTTTGTGTCTCTTTTAGTTCGGCAATGCATAGTGTCATTGCTGTAGACGAAGTAGGCAAGCCGTTAACGAGATGTATTACTTGGGCAGATAATAGAAGTGCAAGCTGGGCAGAGAAAATAAAGAATGATATGAATGGTCATGAAATTTATCTTCGTACTGGTACACCAATCCATCCTATGTCACCACTTTCGAAATTAGTTTGGCTTAAAAATGAGCATGCTGAATTGTTTGCAAAAAGCTATAAATTCATTTCTATTAAAGAGTATGTTTTTTATAAGTTATTTAAGGGATATGTAATTGATTATTCTATAGCATCAGCGACAGGAATGTTCAATTTGAAATCTTTGAAATGGGATGAAGAAGCCTTGCGTGTTGCAGGAATTAAAGATGAAAAGCTTTCTACACTTGTTCCAACGACGCACAGTTTAAAAGGGATAAATGAAGAATTTGCAAGAGAGATGAATGTACTTGTTACGACTCCTTTTGTAGTAGGAGCAAGTGACGGGGTACTATCCAATTTAGGTGTAAATGCAATAGAACCTGGAGTAGTTGCTATTACAATTGGTACGAGCGGTGCAGTGCGAGCTGTAACGAATTATCCAGTAACGGATCCGAAGGGTAGGACTTTTTGTTATGCGTTAACTGAGGATCTTTGGGTAATTGGTGGACCGGTTAATAACGGTGGAATGATTTTCAGGTGGGTTCGCGACCAATTATGTACGTTAGAAGTTGAGTATGGGAAGCACTTAGGAAAAGATCCTTATGAATTGCTTACTGAAATAGCAGCAAAAGTGAATCCGGGATCTGACGGTTTATTATTTCATCCGTATTTAGCAGGGGAAAGAGCTCCTTTATGGAATGCAAATGCACGAGGATCTTTCTTCGGACTTGGGTTGCATCATAAAAAAGAACATCTTATCCGTGCTGTTTTAGAAGGGGTAATTTATAATTTATATACCGTTCTTCTCGCTCTAAAAGAATTAATTGGCGAACCGAAAAAAATTCAAGCGACAGGTGGTTTTGCAAGGTCAGAACTTTGGAGACAGATGATGGCAGATATTTTTCATCAAGACGTATACGTTCCGGAAAGTTTCGAAAGTTCTTGCTTAGGAGCGGCAATCCTCGGTTTATATAGTCTAGGTGAAATAGATACATTATGCGTAGTATCTGAAATGGTAGGTGCGAATTTCCACCATGAACCAAACATGGAAAGTGTGGAAAAATATAAAGATTTAACACCTATCTATATTCGTCTGTCCCGTCAATTGGAAGAAGAATATGAAAGTATAGCTGCGTACCAAAAAAAGTGGGTTTAAAGGCTATTTAACAAGAAAATATGGTAACGTATAAAGAGGTACTCAAATTTTTTAGGATACTCTTTCAACATAAAATATTTTAAGAAGTAAGATGAACGAAAAATATAGGGAGAGAGGGTTATGAAAATGAATGATAACAAAGAGTTTATTGGATATGTTGGAACTTACACGAAAGAAAACAGTGAAGGAATATATAAGTTTACTTTAGATACGGAAGCAAAAAAAATTAGTAATGTAGCACTTGCGGCCAAGCTGGATAACCCTACATATGTAACGATTAGCCGAAATAATCAAAATCTCTATTCTGTTGTAAAAGAAGGCGAATCTGGTGGTGTAGCTGCTTATTCGATTGACAGTTATACTGGAGAGCTAAAGGAACAAAACAGACAAGTAATAGAAGGGGCTTCTCCTTGTCATATTAGTGTGGATAGTGGAAATCATACGGTAGTTACAGCGAATTACCATAAAGGAACGATTGAGTCTTTTGTAGTAAATGAGGAAAATGGAACTGTAAATGCTGCCACATCTATTATGGGACATGAAGGTTCAGGTCCAAATAAAGAAAGACAGGAAAAACCACATGCACATTACGCGGGATATACTCCTGATGAAAAATATGTGGTGGGTGTTGATTTAGGGATAGATAAATTAATAACGTATGAAATAAAAGATAGTACATTAACAGAAGTGAATAGTTTATCTGTAAATCCAGGAAGTGGTCCGAGGCATATTGCTTTTCACCCGAACGGAAAGTACGCTTATGTGATGACTGAACTTAGTTCGGAAGTTATTGTGTTAACGTATCATCCGGAAGAAGGGTCCTTTACAGAGTTGCAGTATATTTCTACTGTTCCGCAAGAATTTGATGGAAATAGTCAAGGAAGTGCTATTCACATTTCTTCTGATGGCCGCTTTGTGTATGTAGGTAATCGTGGTCATAATACTATTGCTGTTTTCAGTGTGGAACAAAATTCAGGCCAGCTTACATTTGTTGAACATACATCTACAGAAGGAAATTGGCCAAGAGACTTTGTATTAGATCCTACTGAAAAGTTCCTTGTTGCTACAAATGAAAAGTCACATAATCTTGTACTATTTTCAAGAAGTGAATCTACAGGTAAGTTAACACTTTTACAATCTGATGTCGTTGTACCAGAGCCTGTTTGTGTTAAATTTTTAAATATTTAAGTTGTGTTCGATGTATTTGAAAAATCGTTGATATAATTTCATAAGTCTAAAAAAAGCAAAGCGATATCGCTTTGCTTTTTATTGTTTCTTTTTCGGTCTACGTACTAACTCGCCGCCGCAGTTTGGGCAAACGTTTTGTCTTTCTTCTGTACACGGTGCGCAAAATGTACATTCATACACGCAAATGTAAGCTTCAGAATCTTGCCCCAGTGATTGATCGCAAATTTGACAGTTTGTTTTCATTTCCAGTGCCATAGTAAGTCTCCTTTTAGTTTGAAAATTTATAATTTAATTATAATTTATTAAATAGAAATAGTCCTTTTCAATTGAAAGGAAATCGAATGATAAAGTTATGAATTGAAATGAAAGATACTCGTTTATTTTTAAATTGATTATTTCATGCAGTTAGAATATTATGAAATAGTCAAAAGACAACAGGGGGTATACATTTTGACTAATTATAACGATCATTTAAAAGCAAACTGTGAAAAATGCTTCGGTCTATGTTGCGTGGCGTTACCGTTCGCAGCATCAGTAGATTTTGCAGTGAATAAAGATGGTGGTAAACCATGTTCTAATTTACAGTCAGATTATAAATGTAGCATACATAAAGATCTTAGAGGAAAAGGTTATAAAGGTTGTACAGTATTTGAGTGTTTCGGCGCTGGACAGAAGATTTCTCAAGTTACATTTAACGGGATTGATTGGCGGAAAGATGCTAAGCATGCAAGAGAAATGTATGATGCTTTTCCAGTTATGCATCAGCTTCATGAAATGCTTTGGTATTTGAATGAGGCTATTCTATTAAAGGCAACGCAGCCAATTCATAAAGAACTAAATAAAGCAATTGAAGAGACTGAGCGCCTTTCGAATTTAACTGCGGATGAGTTAATGAAAGTAAATATCCCGTTACACCGTGCAGAAGTAAATGTTTTACTTTTAGAAACGAGTGAGCTAGTTTGGAAGGAAATGAATGCTGCGCGTAAGAAGCGAATCATTCACCGCGGAGCAGACCTTATGGGAGCAAATCTGAAAAAGAAAAATTTACAAGGGGCGAATTTAAGAGGAGCGTATTTAATTGCGGCTAATTTAAATGGCGCAGACTTACGTGGAGCAGATCTCATCGGAGCAGATTTGCGGGATGCAGATATTCGTGGGGCCGATTTTACAAATAGTATTTTTCTGACGCAAGTTCAAGTTAATGCGGCGAGAGGGGACAAAAATACGAAATTACCGAAATTATTGTCCCGTCCATCGCATTGGAGTGCGTAAAGAGTGGATAAAAACAGGCAGAGATTCTTAATCTCTGCCTGTTTTTCATTCCTTTTCAAAAGTAGTAATGAAAACACTACATATAATAAGAATACCACCAATAAAAAAGTTACTATTCAATGTCTCATTTAATAAGAGCCAACCAAGCAATGACCCAACGATAGGTTGGAAGAAGAAAAATAAGGAACCGATGCTAGCGTCCATTAATTCTAATCCTTTATTCCAAAGGAAAAAGGCACCTGCCGTTGAGACGATTCCTAAATAAAGTACGCCTAATACTACATACATGTTCATATGTTCAATAGGGCTGGATTGGAATTCCCATATCATAAAAGGTGTAATAAAAAAGAGTGAAAAGAATATGGCGTACGTTGTAATAACTAAAGATGAAAATCGAGCTGAAGCAATTTTTACATAAATAGATAGTAAAGCCCACGTAATAGCGGCCCCAACTAATATGATTGTACCGATAAAATAGGAGCCAATTTCAATATCCCATCCGATTACGATAATGACACCGATTGTCGCTATGATAGTAGATAACAGTCTACGAGCGGTTAGTTTTTCTTTTAAAATGATCGCTGCAAATATAACCATAAATGCAGGTGTAGCTGATGTTACTAAAGAGCCAGTATGAGCGTCGGATAATTTTGTTCCGATAAATTGACAAGTGATCGAAATGAAATATCCTATAAATCCAATCCAAGCGAATAATAGCCAATCTTTTTTACGAATGGTTACTTTTTTCTTTTGCTTTTTCTCAGCTATTTTTAAAATCACATACAAAACAACAAAAGCAATGATAAAGCGTAGCCAAACGAGTGTAAGTGGTGGGATAAAGTCGAGTACATATTTGCTAACAACGTACATACCGCCCCATATACTAGCTGCGAGTGATAAGCATATAGCTCCTAAAATGGTTTGTTTCATTTGAAGTACCTCCGTCTATTTTTAGGGTATTATGAGTTCCCTAAGACGAGGCAAAGTGTATGTGCTATATGAATGCCCGTCTTAGGTTATAGACGGCCTACAGGTTGATCGTTTTCGAATGAAGTGTTGTAGTACATGCGTGCATTCCTCCTTCGTAATTTTATAATGATATTATAACTTAATTTTCAGTTTATTGGGATGTTTCTTTAGAAAATGGAAATGGTGGTTGTCTAAGAAAGCATAGTATATGGTAGAAAAACATATTTTTAAAATAAAAGAAACCAATTACATACTTGATAAGTATAGTAAGAGTAGGATGAAAAAGTAGATTAATAGAGAAAGTGGAGGAGATTGTTATAACTACAACTGTTATTTCTCATTTTTACAATGAAGAGTATTTATTACCGTGGTGGCTTATGCATCATACGAAACTGTTTGATCATGGCATTTTAATTAATAAAGGTTCAACAGATCGTTCGGTTGAAATTTGTAAAAAATTCGCACCACACTGGGAAGTACGAGACTCTGCAAATCCAGAGTTTGATGCGTTAGCGACAGATCATGAAGTGATGAGGGTAGAACAAGAAGTACAAGGATGGAAAATGATTTTAAATACGACCGAGTTTCTTTGTGTGCAAGATAAAAACCAGTTTTGGAAATCACTGAATGAATTGGGAGGAAGGATGTATTGGTTGGAAGGGCTAATTATGGTTGATGATCCTAACTACAATTATCCGGATCTTAACTTTGGACTCCCTTTAATGAAACAACGATTTCATGGTTATTTACCAGAAGATTGGCCGTTGTGGAGAAGAGGTAGATTTATTCATAATCATGAACACGGTAGTTATACGGTTGGAAGACATTTATCCGCGCATGAATCTATGATTTATCCGCCTCTTGCTTGTATATTATGGTTTGGATTTAGTCCGTGGAACGATGCGATGAGAAAGAGAAAGTTACAAATTGGTCCGACTCTTTCTGAAGCTAGTAAGCATGGGGGAATGGGGACGCATCATATTATTACACCGGAAAAACTAGAAGAATGGTATAAGGATTTAGCGAGAGGAACGAAGGATTTACGTTTTAGTAATGCATATCGTTATGTTTTTGTATAAATGATTCCCACCATAAAATTGTTTCTTCGATTCCAGTATTTAGATCGTATGTTGGTTTCCAGTTTACTTCAGTTTTTAAACGTTCTACATTAACGCCGACGAATAAAGGTTCATCTTTAGAGAAAGGGATTGCACTTAGTTTAATTAAATGTTCTTTTCCTATCTTTTTAGCAATGATAGAAGCTAATTCTTTAATTTGTACAGATTGACCAGAAGCGATATTGACTGTGCCTGTAACGCCATGTTCTAATACTGTTACGAGAGCATTAGCGACGTCGCCCACATGGAGGAAATCTCTTGATTGTTTTCCATGTGTACATAGTGCTTCCTCATTTTTTAATAAGGAAGTGATAATGTTAGAAACGAGCCGATTCCCTTGTTCGTGAGGGCCATACATATGAAAAATGCGGCCCCAACACATGCTGAGACCGGTTTGCTCGGCGTACGTTTGTAGCCAGGAGTGCAGTGCGTTTTTACATAATGAATACGGGGTTTTATAGGAAAGAAGCGGTGAATCTTCAAATAATACGCCGTTAAACCATTCATATTCTGCGCCAGTACCTGCAACGACGACTCGCTTTCCACCACATGTTGTGAAGTGTTGGATCAATGAGATACTGGATGTAAGCCAATAGTAATTATTAATAGATACATAACACGCTGGTGGTACTGCTTCCCAAGCTAAATGAATGAGATGACTAGGTTTCATGTCGTAAATGAGTTTTTTTATTTCTTCATCGTAAAGTAAGTTTACTTTATGCCAATGGCAAGAAAGGTGAGAAGGCTTATTTGTATTGTAAGTGGCGTGCACTTCATAGCCCTTTTGAATAAGAGAATGTACAACATATTTACCAATCCATCCACTACCGCCTGTTACAAGGATTTTTTTCATGGCTCAATTACCTCAACTTCTGGTATTGTTACTAAAAATTTGCCGCCCCATTCACGAATGAAAGAGCATTCTTTCATAATTTCATCTTTCAAATTCCAAGGAAGTATGAGAATGTAATCAGGTTTTGTACGTTTAATTTCTTCTGGAGATTGTATTGGAATGCGGGTTCCTGGTAGAAGGAGGTTTTGTTTGTGAGGGTTTTTATCTACTGTATAAGCTAGAAACTCTTTTCCTATCCCGCAATAATTTAAAAGGGTGTTTCCTTTAGCAGGAGCACCGTAACCAATAATTTGTTTGTTTAAAGTTTTTGCTTCGATAAAAAACTTTAAAATATTTATTTTCAATTGTTCTATGCGTTTAGAAAAAAGGAGATAGCAATCTAATGTATCTAGCCCGTGAACTACTTCTTTTTGGATTAATTTTGTAACATTGGAATGGATAGTAAATGAGTCACTATGATGGTTTATAAAAATCCGCAATGAACCACCATGCGTTGAAAGTTCTTCAACATCGACAATTTGTAAATGATGATGAGCTAAAATTTTTTGAAGACTTATAAGTGAAAAATAGGAGAAGTGCTCATGGTAAATCGTATCAAACTGATTAAAGGATATGAGGTTTAATAAGTGCGGGAATTCAATTGTTATTGTGCCATCTTGTTTTAATAACGTTTTTAAACCGGCGACAAAATCATGCAAGTTCGGGACATGTGCTAATACGTTATTTGCGACGATTAAATCTGCTTGCGGTAATTTTTTTGCTAAGTCGTTGCTGAAAAAATCTACTTGAGTAGGAATTCCTTTTTGGATAGCGCTTTCTGCTACATTTTTTGCTGGTTCAATTCCTAACGTTTCGATATTTTCTTTTTGAAAGTATTGTAATAAGTACCCGTCGTTACTCGCAATTTCAATCACCCTTGAATGTTTCGTTAAGTGGAAGCGTTTAATCGCCATTTCTACATATTGCTTAGCGTGCAGTAGCCAGCTTGATGAGTAAGAACTGAAGTATAAATAGTCATGGAAAATATTGTGCGGAGATTCAAATTCATCTAATTGTACAAGTAAACAAGAGTTACAAACAAACGTGTGCAATGGATAAAATGGTTCCATTTTATATGAATGTTCTGGAGCTACAAATGAGTTAGCGAGAGGAGAAACACCTAAATCTAAAAAAGTATTTGTAAGTAATGAGTGGCAAAAACGGCATTTTTTCTGTTCCATTTTTAAGCCCCCTTATAAATTTTTGAATGCATCGATTTGTTGTCGCGTGACAGATTCCATATTTTCACCGGATGCATATTTTTTATACCAATCAACAGTCCAAGCGATAGAATGATCTGTTGATAACTTAGGAGTCCAACCGAGTTTATTTACTGCTTTAGTACTATCGAGTGTTAAAATAGGTGATTCATAAGGGGTATTTGTATGAGGAGAAATGATTGTTAGTGGTTGATTCCATAATTTTATTATAGATTGGATGACATCATGAACGGTTCTGTTCGCTTCATTTATCGGGCCGAAATTCCACGCTGCTGCAAATTTGGCGTCTTTCCATAGCTTCTCAGCTAAAAGAATATATCCATGTAAAGGGTCTAATACGTGTTGCCACGGACGAATAGCGCTTTTGTTTCTAATATTTAATGTATTATCTTGTAAATATGCACGAATGATATCCGGGAATAATCGGTCTTTTGCCCAATCACCACCGCCGATGACGTTACCTGCTCTTACTGAGGCAAGTTTAAGTGTGTTAGTGCGGAAGAATGATTTTTGATAGGATGTTGCAACTAGTTCAGCACAAGCCTTACTAGCACTATAAGGATCGAAACCTCCTAGCCGGTCGCTTTCCACGAATGCCCGGTTACCGCTCCCGTCATTTTCATAACATTTATCACTTGTAACATTAATGATGCCACGTATACTTTCTATATGTTTAGCCGCTTCTAATACGTGAACAGTGCCTAAAACATTCGTTTTAAATGTTTCGATAGGATTTTTATATGAAGTGGTGACGATTGGCTGGGCTGCTAAATGAAATAGTATGTCAGGGTTATGTTGTTTCAGGGCCTGGAATAAAGAATCGTAATCTGTAATGTCGCCATTAATTGTCATACACTCTTTTGCTACGTTACCTTGTTCAAAAAGGTTAGGAATGGATGGGGGATGAGAAGAATAGCCGAATACCTCTGCACCTAAAGAAGTTAAGAAAAGGGTGAGCCATGAGCCCTTAAAGCCAGTATGTCCCGTAATAAATACTTTTTTCTTATTCCAAAAAGATGATGAAGCCATATTACCAAACCTTCCACGGAGCGTTATTACTTTCCCATAGCTCGACTAATTTATTTTTATCGCGCAATGTATCCATTGGATGCCAAAAGCCAGTATGTTGATATGCTGCTAGTTCATTTTTGTTTACTAACTGAACTAAAGTGTCTGTTTCAAAAACAGACTTATCTCCACTAATGTAATTGAAAACATCAGGATTTAAAATGAAAAAGCCACCGTTAACCCATCCACCATCACCTAATGGCTTCTCTTGAAAGGATGTTACAGACTGTTTATCTAATACGAGAGAACCAAATCTACCAGGAGGTTGTACGGCTGTAACAGTTGCCATTTTGCCGTGTTTTTTATGAAATGCAATGAGTTCGTTTATATTTACATTGCTTAATCCATCGCCGTAAGTGAGGCAGAAAGGTTCGTCTCCAACATAATTTTGAATCTTTTTTACTCGTCCACCGGTTTCGGTATTTACACCAGTATCGATTAGTGTAACTTTCCACGGTTCTACACGATGAGAATGGCTAGTAATTGTATTATCGCTTAAATGTATTGTGAAATCGGACATGTGTAAGTTGTAATTTAGAAAGAATTCTTTAATTGCATATCCTTTATAGCCTAAGCAAATAATAAACTCAGTAATCCCATAATGGCTATACAAACTCATAATGTGCCATAGAATAGGTTTTGTTCCAATTTCAATCATAGGTTTTGGTTTTAAATGCGTTTCTTCCCCAATCCTTGTTCCGTATCCACCTGCAAGAATAACAGCTTTCATTTTTTCCTCCTAATTAAAAAGAATTTGATATCGATGTTATTATGATATGTACTTAAATTAGAAAGGAACGGGCAATTTCATAGTTATATTTTGTTCGTTTTGGTTTTTTGAATTTGAGTATTTTATTATATAGTTAAATTAATAGATTTGATCATAAAAGATAAGACGATAAATTTTGTATAAATTATGAATAATAAACCGTCACGTTTGACTGTACAGTTTATGTATTGTATGATGGTAGTAATATAAACAAGGGGGGAAGATCGTTGGGAAGGTGTATCGAATCGGACAGTTGGCTCTCATGGCTCACGTGTCGAAACGAACGATTGATTATTATACGAATCTAGGAATCTTAAAAGCGGAGCGATCTCAATCTAATTATCGTTATTACGATGAAACAGCATTTGAGACATTACAATTTATTGAGAAGTGCAAAGAAATGCATATGCCGCTTTGTGAGATTAAAGAGAAAATCGAGGAGAAGAAGAAGCTGCTCGGTATCAATGAACACGTTTCGAAACAAGTGAATGAAGTGACAGACCATATTCATCGATTAGAAGCAGAGTTAACGGAGTTAAAGCCGCTTTTAGATGGATTGACTGATTCACAACGTGAAAAAATATCGAAATCTTTATCTGGTCAAACGACAGCTTTAATACAGACACTTGCTCTATTATTATAGAAAAAGTGAAATCCGACCTCTTTAATTTTTGTATCGGGCTATGTTTTCTAATAAACAAATAAGAAAACATTATAGTATACAGGAGGTGGACACCTTAGTTTTTTAAACTAAGGGGATTCATTGGAAATATTTAATTTAGTCATGGTTGCGATTTTAATCGCATTTACTGGATTTTTCGTAGCAGCAGAGTTTGCGATTGTAAAGGTACGTTCAAGTCGTATTGATCAGCTTGTTGGGGAAGGGAAACGCGGTGCTTTAGCAGCGAAAAAGGTAACAACAAATTTAGATGAATATTTATCTGCTTGTCAATTAGGTATTACAGTTACAGCTATGGGATTAGGTTGGTTAGGTGAACCGACAATTGAAAAGTTATTACACCCGTTATTTGAGAAATGGAACATAAATCCTTCTATCTCATCAGTATTAACATTTGGTCTTGCTTTTATGCTAATGACGTATTTACACGTTGTAGTAGGGGAATTAGCTCCGAAAACGATGGCAATTCAAAAGGCTGAACAAGTAACGTTGTTATTGGCAGGCCCGTTAATGATGTTCTATAAAGTCATGTATCCATTTATTTGGGTATTAAACGGTTCAGCTCGTGTTGTAACTGGCTTATTCGGTTTGAAACCAGCTTCAGAACATGAAGTAGCTCATACAGAGGAAGAATTACGCCTTATCCTTTCAGATAGCTATGAAAGTGGCGAAATTAATCAGGCTGAATACAAGTATGTAAATAACATTTTTGAATTTGATAATCGTATTGCAAAAGAGATTATGGTACCGCGAACAGAAATCATTGGTTTCTACCTGGAAGATTCAGTAGAAGAACACATGAAAGTAATCCAAAATGAACGATACACACGTTATCCGATTTTTGGAGAAGATAAAGATGATATTATCGGTATGGTCAATGTAAAAGATTTCTTTATTCGATATATGAACAACGATAAAGAAGATTTATCATCGATTCGCACGTATATGCGTCCGATTATTGAAGTGATGGAAACGACTCCAATTCACGATTTATTACTTCAAATGCAGAAGAAGCGAATTCCGATGGCTGTTTTATATGATGAGTACGGAGGAACAGCAGGGATTGTAACGCTTGAAGACATCTTGGAGGAAATCGTCGGCGAAATCCGTGACGAATATGATGAAGATGAAGCACCACCAATTCAGCATGTGAATGAGCACCATAAAATCGTTGATGGAAAAGTGCTTATCTCAGAAGTAAAAGATTTGTTTGGATTACACATTGAAGAAGACGATGTGGATACAATCGGTGGCTGGATTATGATGCAAAATCATGAAATTGAAGAAGGACAATACGTTGAAGCGGAAGGCTATGCATTTAAAGTGCTAGAAAAAGATGCTTACCAAATTAAACGTGTTGAAATTCGTAAGATGGAGCAAGAACAAGAAGAAGAGAAAGCAGCAACTGTGTAAGTTGCTGCTTTTCTTCTGAAATACAAAAATGCAAAATTAGGAGCGGATATTTTGATTCAAGCAGCCTTACGTGTATATCGATTACAATTGTATGTGATCTTTAGTGGTTTACTACTTATGTGGACGATTACTCCGTTTGGAAAACAAGTAACAGGATTTGGTATCGGATTAGCTGTAAGTGCATATTGTCTTTGGTTATTAGCTCGTAGAGTGGAGAAACTAGGGAAAAGTATCGTAATGAAGGAAAAGGCTCCAGGATTAGGGGTTTTAAACCGATTTGCAGCTGCCATTTTAGGAGCTATCATCATGTATGAAATTGAGCATGAAATGGAAATGTGGGCATTTGGTACAGGCATTTTAGGTGGTCACTTTTTAATGATTGCGAATTTAGCTTATGCAAATATGCAGTTAGTGAAAGAAGAAGAGAAGCAAAGGGAACATGCTTCAAAAAACATAGAGCTATGATGAAAGGGACCTAATGGGGTTCCTTTTTTGAGTTTAAGCGAGTTAATGAAAGGAATTAAATTTACGACAAATATAATACGCTTCTTTTTTGCGTTTTTCAATAGTATGAAAAATAATGTAAAAAAATTTAAAAACCCATCGATTTCTAAAGGTTATGTATGTTATTATGACAAATGACTTTTTGAAAGAGGTGGATACCAATGTTACAAGCGTTACTTATTTTTGTGCTTCAAATTATTTACGTTCCAATTTTGACAATCCGTACGATTTTGCTTGTAAAGAACCAAACAAGATCCGCTGCTGGTGTTGGATTGTTAGAAGGAGCTATTTACATTGTCAGTTTAGGTATTGTGTTTCAAGATTTATCAAATTGGATGAACATCGTTGCCTATGTCATTGGCTTTAGTGCGGGACTATTATTAGGCGGTTATATAGAGAATAAATTAGCAATTGGTTATATTACGTATCAAGTTAGTTTACTAGACCGTTGTAATGAATTAGTAGATGAATTGCGTCACTCTGGATTTGGCGTTACAGTGTTTGAAGGCGAAGGTATTAATTCTATACGTTATCGCTTAGATATCGTTGCAAAGCGTTCTAGAGAAAAAGAACTGTTAGAAATTATTAATGAAATTGCACCGAAAGCCTTTATGTCTTCTTATGAAATCCGTTCATTTAAAGGTGGATATTTAACGAAGGCGATGAAGAAAAGAGCGTTAATGAAGAAGAAAGATGAACATGCATCGTAAGGAAAAGGGAGTAGTGCAGCTGTAAAAGCATGTCATAATCCCTATATAAAAAAGAGAGGAATCTACATTAAAATAGATTCCTCTCTTTTTTATGGATTATTTTTTTCTACTCTTTCTCAGATTAACAATTAACCATACAAATTGAATAATTAGTGGTAATATAAATGCAATTAATAAAACGATAAAGGCAATTAATTTCAGCTCAAGTGTTTGAGTAACACCGGTCCCATCAACCTCTCTTAGCCAAATGATAGCTGTCAATATCCCGAACGTTATAATCCAAAATATGTTACCAATCCACCAATAAATCCATCTTCTTTTCATGCTAGCACCCCTTACATTTACCCTCTGTTAAAAGTGAATTTTCGTTCGTTACATTTATAATGAAATACCTATAAAATTAATTTTTTTTAACTGTATATCTAACTTGTTTAAAGGTTACCATGTCTCCATCTTGAGTATCATCTTTCGTTTGCAAAAGTTGGACTTTTGGTTTGTAATCTGTCCTATGAGCGTGCTCGATATCTTTAATGTTAACTTTGTAGGATTCACCATTCTTTATTTTTTGTGCCAATACTTTTTTATTGGCAACATAAATAAAAGTTACTTTATTTTCATCAATACCTTCAGTCTTAATTTCTAATTCATTATCTTTTGTTGTAATCGTTGGTGTTAATAATTCCATACTGCCTTTCCCGGTTTCTAAAGAATTTTCTGCTATAGTTGAACATCCGGATAATGTGATTCCGGTGAATAGAAGAAAAGCTAATTTCTTTTTCATAACATCCCTCGATTTCAAGTGATTTTTGGCATTGCTAGACTGCTAGTGAGGTACGCAAATGTTTAGTTAGCACTCCATTTAATTGTACCATAATATGTAAATTGAAACAGGCTGTATATCAAATCTAAGGGAAATTAAGAAATTTATTTATTGTTGTACATTCGTGTGTTTTAGCTTCTATTTCAATCGAAATGTAGACAAGAGAAAGAAATTTTTGTAGAAATTACAATTTTTACATTTTACAATAATGATAGGGAATAGAGGAATTCATTCACTTCGGAGGTAGTTACTTGAACATTAACGAGAAGGCAATTGAACTGTTTGAACAAAATGAATATGAGGAAGCAATGGAACTGTTTCAACAAGCAGTACATGAATCTAGAGACGTACAATCGCTCAATAATCTTGCTTGGATGTACTTTTACGAGGAAGAAAATGACGATAAAGCTCTGGAATTAATAAAAGAAGTTGTTAAGTTGAATCCTTCCTCATACTTCCCTTATAACATTTTAGGGGACATTTACATAAAACAAGAAAAGTGGACAGAAGCGAAAGAAGTATTACAAAAGTCTATTTCGATTCAACCATCCGATGAAGCATATCACAATGTAGCTGTAGCGCATTATAACCTTGGAGAGCTGGAAGAAGCTTCGAAATTTTTCTTGCGAGTTGCAGGGGATTCGGACTATATCATGTATTGCTATGTAAAATGTTTAATTGATTTAGAGCGAACGACAGAAGCGAAAGAGAAGTTAGATGCTTTTAACAGGAAATCTGATGATTTTTTAGGAGAAGTTAATATAGCAGATTTATATGTTGAGTTGAATTGCTATAACGAAGCAATTGAATGGTTCGAAAAGGGATACAAAGAAGTTTGGAAAAGTCCTAACTGGATTAGTAGGTTTGTGTATGCTCTATATAAAGCTAATAATTTCTCCCGTATAAATGAAGTTATACGGGAATCTATCGAAGCGAAGACAGCAGAAATAGAAGATGTCCAGAATGAAGAAGTAGAAGAAAACTGGACGGAAAACGATAAGAAAGAGTTAATTGAGGAATATACAGAAGAGAATAATTGTTATAAAAAAATGATAGAACGTATCAAATCTGGATATGTTCCAGAGTTAGAATTTGAAACGGATTATATAGGGGCTTGCTATTTATTTGGTTGTAAAAGACATAATCATCTTGAATATGAAGAATAAAAAAATTCGACTGTCACATATGACGGTCGAATCTTTTTCATTATAGGTCGCTTGTATTACATAGGTATATATCCATCCTCTTTAGAGTCTCCTTTTTTAATATTTAAAATATGTAGTGAAATAAAACCAATAAGCCCTATTCCGCCAAAAATAAGCCATGGTGTATACATTCCGTTTAAGTTGGATGTAAAAGATGTACCGGTATAATTGCCGATGATAAAACCAAATGCGAGTGATAGTTGATAAAATCCGAAGTAAGTAGCTGTATATGATTCATTACTGTAATTTGAAATAGCGATATCAGCGTTAGGTAATACGAGTGTTTCACCGATTGTAAATAAAATTACACAAATAAATAGCCAATATGGGTGTTGAAATAAAGGAATGAGTAAAAAGGAAATACTCATTAATAAAACACCATATTTAATAATCGAAAGTGTGTTGTATTTGTGAAAAAGTTTTCGGAATAATACCATAAATATGACGCCTGTTATTGCATTTATCGTAATAACTAATGTAGCGAGTTGGTTGCTATTACTAATGTTTTTCATATGAAGTGGAAGTGCGACAGTAAGCTGAGTAAACATAATATAGAAGGAAATCATGATAAATGAAAACAGAAGGAAAGACTTGTTTTGTAAGATGGCCTGTATTCCTAATGTAATAGACGTGTTTTCAGTAGTGACTTGGAAGTGATTTTTAAGTAAGTAAAAGATAAAAGCGAATAACAGCATAAGAGATCCTGTTAGAGAGAAAGCATAGATTGGATCGAGTAAAAGTAAGAACCCTCCTGCAATTGGTCCGATTATTGCACCGCAATTAAAACTAAGGTTTAAATGTGTAAATAAATTTTTTCTCATATGAGCTGGTTGTGAGCCGAATATGGCACGAGCAGCAGGTTCGTAAAATGCAGTTCCGAAGCCAATAAGTGCAGAAGAAATAGAAATTGTATAGAAATCAGAACATATTCCTAAAGCGATAAATCCGATTCCTCTTAAAAATAATCCGGCTATCATCATAATGATATAGCCGATTTTGTCAGCAATTAATCCTGAAAATAATGGGATAACTCTTGATGTGATTGTCATAACCGTCAACACTGTTCCTACTTGAACAGCTGAAAAATGGAGAAAGGTTAATAGATAAATAGCTAAAAATGCGTATACTGCAAAATATCCAAAAGACATAAAAAATGAAGAAATAAGCATGAAACGTATCGGTATTGAGAAACTTTTCATAAAACTCCTCCTAATATTGTAACCAGTAAAATATTTTGATGGTTAACTGTTTTATATTATAATTATACATAAAGTCAGAAAAAAGTAAATTTTAAGAAGAAGGTGAATGGAATTGAATCAGAACGCATCAAATGAACTAGAATATATTCGGGAATTTTTAAATACATGGAAAGTACCAAACGATACGAGAGAGCCAATTGATTTGCTGCAAACAGAAGAAGATATAAAGCTCTTTATGAAAGAATATTTTCATGAAGAGCTCCCTTTTCATACGATAGAGGAATTAAAAGGTTTTCGAGAAGATATTCGGGTGGCAATTGAAGGCGAAGGATCGTTGCAAAAATGGTTAGAGAAATACCCATTTCATGTACAGGTAAAGGAAGATATGAAAGGTATTACATATAGGCCTGTGCACGAAGAGAATGTATATACAAAAGTTTTAAGCATTGTGTTAATGTCAATTCAAGAAAATTTGTGGGGAAGGTTAAAAGCATGTCCAGATTGTCGGTGGGTATTTTATGATCATTCGCGAAATGGAAGCAAAAGATGGTGTGGTATGTATGCTGGAGAAGAAGGAGGAAGAGCGTGCGGAACGATTGCGAAAGTGAAAAATTACCGGGCGAAGAGAAAAGGGAGATCGGGTTATGATGTGTAATTAATATTAGGGGAAGAAAATAGGATGGGGGAATGAAGGATATGAAAAGTACACAGATGTTAGCTTTAAATAAAAAGTGTTGGGATACAGTTGCACCATATTTCTTTCAAGTGGATTGTTTACCGAAATATGGTCCGTATACAGCGTCTGAAGATGAGATTCATTTGTTCGATTCAATCAGAAATAAAAAGGTTCTTGATATTGGGTGTGGAAGTGGGCATTCGTTACAATATATGGCAGAGCACGGGGCAGAGGAAGTATGGGGTCTTGATCTTTCAAGTGAACAAATTAAAACAGCGAATGAAACGTTAAAGTGTTGGAATCCAAAGTTAGTATGCGGAGCGATGGAAGAAGAAGGAGATATTCCGAAAGAATATTTTGATATTGTATATTCCATTTATGCATTAGGTTGGACTTCGAACTTAAGAAAAACGTTGGAACTAATTTATTCATATGTAAAGCCAGGAGGAAGTTTTATTTTTAGCTGGGAGCATCCCGTATATTCAAACTTAATGTATGGAACAGAGGAGATTGCTTTAAGCTCGTCTTATCATGAGGAAACTCCTATTACGTTTGAAACATTTAAAGGGGAAAATGTACAAGCAACGTTATATAAAAGAAAAATGAGTACATACATAAATGAGTTAAATAGAGTTGGTTTTACAATTGAGAGGATTGAAGAGCCTGAACCAGCTAGCTCATTTGCTGAAGAATTAGCGGAACCTTCTACGAAATATTATTCTTTATATAAAGCTAGAATGGTGCCAACTACTTTTATTATTAAGGCGAGAAAGTAATATACTATAAAAGGGGCCCATTGTAAAATCTATATAGTCAACCCGTCTTGTTTGATGGGTTGTTTTTTTGTGTGTATTATAATAAGAGCTTAATAGTTAGATGGGAAGTGTTTGTTTGATAGTACACACAGTTAAACCTCTTCATATATATAGAAAAATGCGAGAAGACGGTTTTTATAGCGGTAATGAAAAATATGTTTGGCCAGAATTTAAATCTTCGTATGCTTGGATGATGGAGCAAATGAAAGAAAGGCTTCCTAATTATGATGGTTCAACTTATCCTGTATGGCTTTGGCATAAAAGACCAGATCAGAACCGACCAGGGATGCTACCTAAAGGTCAAAAAGGTGTTATCATTACATTAGACATACCAGATGAGGATATTCTTTGGTCATGTTTTGACTCTTGGCATTGTGTTTTAAACAAGTGGCTATTAACTCAGACAGAAGAAGAATATAATCAATTAGAAGAAGACGGATTTTCTGAAGAAGAAATGATATCTTCATGGTCCAATATTTTTGATTTTAATTGGTTAAAAAGCTCAGAAGAAGATTGGCTGGGATTTGACCTAGATTGGGTTCAGGGTGTAACACCACGTATCGAAATGAAAAACGTAATTAAAGTAAATCGGTTTATTGCTAAGTAGAGGGGAGAGTTAACACTGCAGTGACTCCTATCAAGTAAACCATAATTAAAAAACATAACGAAGCAATCTGAGTTCTAAATTTATATATGGACTCAGGTTATTTAATTTTTTCTTTTGAAATCTTGTATGATTATAAGAATGTATATATTTGCTTATAGCAAGTTTAAATGTAGTAAGAATTTTATAAGAAACATCAAAAACACAAGGAATGTCTTTTTAGACACACCTTGTGTTTTTGATGTTAAATGAACCATTTCTTTATCTTTTCGGTTGAAAAATATGCTGAAAGAAGTATTTGTGATGTAAGTTATCTACAACTTTATTTGCTTGATATGTGCGGTGTTGTTCGAGTCGAAGTCTTTGCTCCATCATTTTTATAGCGTGATCAGATAAACGTAACATTTTACATTTCTCCTTTTCTATAAATATAGGTGACTATTTGGTATCGATCCCACATTTATAATTAAGGAGGCAAAATGTGTAACATAGGCAAAAAGCACCTTCCTCTCCCATTACGCTTACGAGGTTAGCTGTCGGACTCGGGAAGTGAGAGTTTCCCTACTTAAAAAAGATTCGCCCCAAGTAGCAAAGCTACAAAAATGGTTCCCCCGCTCCAAATTTCGGACTCAGCAAAAGGTTTTATAAAGTAAAAGATAACATAAATAAATTGATGAGTCAAACTATTTGTTGTTTTCTGATTTTTTAAGTGAGGTTAAAACCACTCCATCGGGTAATATGATATCCTTTACTTCAATAAAGCCATGTTTTTTATATAAAGACAGAGCAGGTGTATTTTCTTTCCCTGTTTGTACAATATATGTTTTGGAAGGGGAGAACATGTCAAATACATAAAGTAGTAGTTTTGTAGCAATTCCTTTATGAAAATGATCAGGGGATACGACTAAACGATGAATATCAACTTCCTCTTCATCCATTTTAAAAGAAATAAACCCAGCAAGTGTATCTTCATAAAAATAGCCGTAGAAAATTTCATCACATGATTGAATATCGGCTACAGTATCATAAAGGCGAGGGATAGCTGTACTATTTATATATTTTGCCTCGATTTCATAAGCGGGTATTTGAATATTTAAAATAGAAGTAGCCGTGTTGTGAGAAATTGTTATTAATTTTTGAATCATAGGGTAAAACCTCCTTGTAGACTTTATTTTCATAGATTTGACAACATTTTTCTTTATTGGATATAATAATTATAATAGTTACATAATAATTTAGTATCAAAAAGAAATACACCATAATAGAAATGGAGGACTAAAAATGGGATGGATTATCACATTAATAGTTGGTGCTATTATAGGTGCAATTGCTAGTTCTATAACAGGTAAAAATTTCCCAGGTGGTATGTTCGGCAATATTATCGCAGGTTTATTAGGTGCTTCGTTAGGCAGTAGATTATTTGGATCTTTTGGGCCATCTTTTGGTGGGATTCATGTTGTGCCAGCATTATTAGGAGCAATCGTTTTAATTCTTATTGTATCATTTGTAGTGAAAGCTGCAAAGAAATAGATATATAGATTATGATGAAAAGCCCTGACTAAGGGCTTTTCATCATTCGAAGAGGTGGTTTCGTTGGAAAAAATAAATATAAGAAAAAGAGATAAGCTGAAAAGGTTTTTTAGAGAACACAATTATTTAGCGGTGTTACTTGGGTTTGCACTATTGTTCATTAATATTTTATTACTAACAAAAATATCATTTGTTTTTACACCGTTTATCGTCTTTTTAAAAACAATTTTCTTCCCAGTATTATTAGCGGGCGTGCTATTTTATATATTGCATCCATTCGTTTCGCTTTTAGAAAAGAAAGGTGTTTCAAGAATCGTATCAATAGCTTCTATATATATAATAGTACTAGGATTATTTGTATTTTTAGTTGTAACAGTAATCCCAATTATTAAAGATCAAATCGATGCGTTGATAGATAACTTACCGTATTTCGGTCATGAAATTGAACGAGCAGCACGTAGATTTGGGGAAAGTAATTTACTAAGCAAAATTCAGGAGAATTTAAATATTGATGTAGCGAGTATGGTAAAAGACTACACAGTTGATTTTACGAAGTCGTTATCATCAGTAACAGGAAATGTAACTGGATTTTTAAGTACTGTTACAGAGGTCGTTTTAACGTTTGTAATGGTTCCGTTTATATTGTTCTATCTTTTAAAAGATGGTGAGCAATTACCGAATCACTTCTTAAAGTTTATTTCAGAACAAAGACACCCAGCAGCGATGAGAATACTAGATGATATGCATTATGCGATTAGCTCGTATATTAGAGGTCAAATTATCGTTAGCTTGTTTATCGGTATTATGCTATTAATCGGTTACCTTATTATTGGTATTAAATATGCAGTATTACTCGCTATTTTAGCGATGATTGTAAATATCGTTCCATACGTAGGACCAATCATTGCAATTACACCAGCATTAATTATCGCGTTTATTGACTCGCCAGGGATGGTTTTAAAGGTAATTATTGTTATGATGGTTGTGCAATTAGCAGAAGGTAAATTTATTTCTCCGCAGGTCATGGGGAAAAAGCTAGATATTCACCCAATTACTATCATTTTTATTATTTTAACTGCCGGAAATTTATTTGGAATTATGGGGATTATTTTAGCGATCCCAGGATATGCGATATTAAAAGTGTTGGTTACGCACGGTTATCGATTTGTTAAGTTGAATACGTGAAAAAAAGAGCTAAAACAGTATTATCTGTTTTAGCTCTTTTTTATTAACAATTGATTTGCATATTGGTGTGCTCATTAATAAATGTATAGTATAGCCCCTAAAGGAGAGAATTTGAGTCTCAACGGTTTTAATGAAAAACAAAGTATAGTGCGTGATATTAGTTAAATGCCACCAAGTAATATCATTAGGTGAAGTAAGGAGTTCGCATTTCTTTTTCAAACTTATTAGTTGCATATATGAAAAAGTATGCTAATATAGGGTTACTTATTAAACGCGTTTAATAAGTATAATTAAAACCACTTATTAAAGTCGTTTAATAAGTGGACCCCATATAATAAAAAGGAGATGATTGTATGAAAACGGAGAAGGAAAAGATGTTGGCAGGAGAAATGTATATTGCGGATGATGAAGAATTAGTGGCTGATAGGGTGGAGGCAAAACGTTTAACACGCCTTTATAACGAGGCGATGGAGACAGGAGATGAACAACGTTTTACGTTATTAAATCAGCTTTTAGGTTCTTCAGCTGATGGGAAAACCCACATTAACCCTGATTTTCGTTGTGATTACGGCTACAATATCCATGTTGGAAAGAGCTTTTTCGCAAATTTTAATTGTGTTATTTTAGACGTTTGTGAAGTTCGAATCGGTGATAATTGTATGTTTGCACCTGGTGTCCATATTTATACGGCCACTCATCCTTTACATCCGGTGGAACGGAATTCTGGTAAAGAATATGGAAAGCCTGTAAAGATTGGTAACAATGTTTGGGTTGGCGGGGGAGCTATAATTAACCCTGGTATTTCAATTGGAGACAACGCTGTAATTGCTTCAGGGGCAGTTGTGACAAAAGATGTACCTAATAATGTAGTTGTTGGTGGTAACCCAGCCAAAGTTATTAAAACGATAGACTTATAGAAATCGTTTTTTACGGGTACATGAATAAACAGGTGTCTTATCGTATAGACAATGTGGAAGGCGTTAAAGATAGTATGAACAATCGTATAAAGACATTACTTGCCTCTCGAAACGCTCTATTCCTCTTATTTACTTTGCCAAGTGTTGGGTTTGCTGCAGTTTCTATCATCGATTATATAGCGTTTTTAGTCGGTCCACCATTTTTAGGCATACTTGGAGAAGCGTTCGGAATAGGTAATGCCTTGCTAGCTGTTTTATTATTTGTTATCTTGTCTGGAATTGTATCGTCTGTTACGAGAGAGAATACATCGAGTTAAATACGGAGTGCCGCTAGTAGAAATATATCATCTCTATTGCTTTAGAAAATGATGTATGATATATTGTCAACGCAACTTATTAAAAGTGTTTAATAAGTATGTTGATTAAGGTGGTGAGCGATTTGAGTGAACAATTTGTTACTCAAAAATCGATTAAAGAGACGATTCTTCGCGGCATTCGTACAGCTCTTCTAGAGCGAGGTAGTGCAACGAAAGTTGAACTTAGTAATACATTAGAAATTAGTTTTCCAACGATAAGTAAATTTATAGAAAATATGAAACAAGACGGTGAAGTCACTTTAGTCGGTCTAGATGATTCAAGTGGTGGAAGAAGAGCGAAACGATATGCTTATAATCCGGAATATATGTTAGGTTTAGCGATATTTTTAGAAAAAAATGAGACAAACTATACAATTTTTAACTGTTTAGGGGAAGTAAAAGAGCAAGGAAGTACTTCAAGTGTATTAGTTGACACTGGCGTGAATCTATTATCTAAACATATTGAAAGTCTTATAGCTACATTCCCGAAAATAAGCTCTATATCAATTGGTGTGCCCGGTTCGGTTGATAATGGCCGAATTTTTTATATACCTGGTTATGAAAAGTTCCAAAATTTTAATTTGAAAAGTCATTTGGAGGATCTGTTTTCTATACCTGTAGTAATAGAAAACGATATGAATGCCGCAGTGCTCGGTTATTATAAAGGAACTGGAAATAACGACAATTCCTCTCTTGTATATTTATATTCAGGTCAAAATGGCCCAGGTGCGGGGATTATGGTAAATGGAGATGTCGTACGCGGAAGTACATTTTTCTCAGGAGAGATATCTTTCGTCCCGCAGTACGATAATAAAAATTTCTTGCAAGCTTTGAGAAGTGAAGACGAAGTTAAAAATTCCAATAATCCAGAGAAATATAATATAGATGCTATTACCCGTTTAATAGCTACATGTATCGCTATTATTAACCCTCATGGATTCATCTTCTGTGATGATGAAGTGAACCAATTTGTAATAGATCAAATTGTAAAAAGTTGTCCGCAGTACATTCCGGCGGAACATATTCCGAAAATAACAGTGAGTAATTGGAAAGAAGATTATTTGTATGGGTTAAAAAGCCTTGGACTGGATCTTATGATTACGAAAACAAATAAAGAAAATTAAATGTGCTGGCAATGAAGCATCCAATTGTCAGTTGAATAACATAAAAGAAAAGATGGCGATTATGAAAATTGAACATGTAGCAATTTGGGTGAATGATTTAGAAGGAATGCGTGATTTCTATAAACAGTACTTTAATGGTGAAGAAAATAGCTTATATCACAATCAGAAAAAGCAGTTTGAATCTTATTTCATAACTTTTGAAGGTGGTGCGCGTCTAGAACTTATGAGACAGGTAGGGATAGACGAGAAAGTACAAACGCAAACAATAGGATATGCGCATATTGCTTTTTCTGTAGGTAGTAAAGAAAAAGTGAACGAATTAACTAATACATTAAGAGAAGCGGGATACCCTGTGTTAAACGGCCCGCGTACTACAGGGGATGGTTACTATGAAAGTGTAGTAAGTGATCCTGAAGGAAATCAGATTGAGATAACGATCTAACGTTTTATTTACGGCAAACGATAAAAACCTCATTTCGCGTTATCATGACGAGAAATGAGGTCTTTATATTGCTATATAAAATGAAAGGAAGAGCCATTCTATTTCACGTATAAATTGGATTGCTGAAACTCCTGAATAATTCTTTCAATAACAGGAGGAAGGTTACTAGGTAACTCATCAAGTGGAAAGAAGCGTAGTTCTTTCGATTCCGTATGATCGCATACAAGCTCACCGTGGAATTCGCGGCAAATATAAACAACGAGTACACCGTGTACTTGATCGCCGTTTGGATAGATTTGAAAGTAATCTGGTCCAGAGTATGTACGGAATAGTTCTGGATTTTTAATAATAAGTCCAGTTTCTTCATATACTTCTCGCTTTAAAGCGTCTTCTAATGTTTCGTTATATTCTAATGCGCCGCCAATAATGCCCCAGCGGTTAAAGTCTGTGCGGAGCTGCAGTAATACTTCACCTTTTTCATTTACTATAATGGCGTGCGAACCTATTAAAATAAGTGGATGATTTCCTACTAAATTTCTCATGTCTTCAATATAACCCATGTTTTGACTCCTTGTTTTTAATAGTAATTAGGAAGTTCTTTTAACATTCTTTCTGTTTTACGTGCTGTAAAGGCTAAGTTATGATCATCTTTCGTTCTGAAAAATAAAGTGCGTAAAAAGGTTTTAATGTTGGCACATAAAATACAATACTCATTAAGTGAAAGGCGTTTTCTAATTTGGGGAAGCCTTTTTATTTTTTTATGAATAATAGAAATTAACTCGTCTTGCGGAAAGTCATGATACAGCATTGCTAGTAATGGCGTAACAATTCGTTCATCTTCGTTATTATGAAAAAGGTCAGATGGAATGAAGATTTTATTTAATAAGCAATGAATTAATTCTTCATACCATTCAAAGGTCGTATAAGAATTGTGAACAATTTCAGTAAAGGCATCAGATACGTGGGCAAGGCAATGAGCCCATCCTTTATTTTCGATATAGCCTCGAAAATCTGTTTCTAAGTTTGTGTATGTAATGAGTTTGTTTTTTATTTCTTCGATATCCTCCTCTGTAAAAAAGTAGTGCGAATTAGCGAATTGGAGTATTAACGCAAGTAGCGAAACAGTGTAAGAACGTGTGAAAACCCCATCTGTATGTGGGGAGTAAATGTCACAATATAAATACTCATCACGTAAACAAGTATGTAAAAGCAATTTCAATTGATCATCCATAAGGAATTCATGATGAATAAAATGAGCAAAACATTTATAGATAAGTTGGTAACGAACGTAACTATCAGTCGTTCCGATAAACTGAAGCATATTGAGCGTTAACTCATCTATATCTATATGTTGCAGTTGCGTATAGTCATTTTGTTGTATAAGCTCTAACTGTTGTTGCAGCGCTGTAATATCCAATGGAGAACCTCCTCCGCACTTTAAAGATGCGATCTTTTCTAGTATTCTATATATTCAAGGACAATCCTGCTCATGCAAGGAGAACAAGTAGAAATTCGATTATGACATAGATGAGGGAAGAATATGACGACTATAGAACAGTTTGAAAAAAACTTTAAAATAAGAAGAAATGCTTCTTCTATCATGATAAAAGAAAATAATGCAGAGCCTTTTACAGAAGCGCAATTAGAAGAAATAATGCAATATTGCGTTACTGAGGCTGAAAAAGAGGGAATAGAAAACTTACAATTTGAGATCTCTTCAAAAAGTCCAAATTATGATGTGTATAAGAAATGTTTCGAAACGCATTCATTTGAATATGTTACTGAAAACAGGATTGTATGTAAGGATATATATGAAGTAGAAGATGTAGAAAGTGAAATTGATTTTAAGCTGATTGAAGAAGTAGGAGAAGATACTTTTTATTCTCTTTGGAGTGAAATGACGGAAGAACAAGTCACTTACGATCAATTTGTAAATATGATGCTACAAGAAATCGGGGAGCAGTGGAAAGAACATTGTTTAACCGCGAGTATTAATGAAGAGCCGATCGGAATTGTAATCCCGCATATTGAGAGAGGTACGTTAGAAGAAGGAAAACTCATGTATTTCGCAGTCGCTCCAAATATGCGAAATAAAGGGTATGAAGCAGCATTCTTTACAGGGGCAATGTTTGTCTTAAAGGAAATAGGTGCCTCTTATTATATCGGTGAGGCAAATGTACAAAATGAGTGGATGAAGGATGTTTTTGAAAAGAACGGATGTCAGCTGCTAAGTTGTACTGAGCGGTATGTGAGGAAGTTTTAGAAGGATGAATGATGTATACTCTCGAACTCATATAGCGGGAGGGGACTATATATGTTAAAACAATCCATGCATTCATTCGTTTTACTGTATCCACATGTATTGTTAGAAGGTTGGAAAGTTGAAAAGGTTTCAGAACGTTATGAAGGTGAAAAGTGGGAAACTTTTTGGTTTCAAGTTGTTACTCCAACTGGAATGTTTCGGGTAAAAGAGTTTTTTCTCGATATAATGGAGCCAGTATTTCCAGATACCTGTATTTCTCAAGCAAAAGGGGATTGTTTTCAATATAAAAAGCTTGTGTATTGGAAAGGTGTAAATTATAAAGGAAAAGAAAGTTACGTCACATCTACATGGAAAACACAAGTTGAAATTTCTGTTGATCATGGATATGTAAACCAAGGCGAAATGGAAAGGTTTCTATTCGGATTACAACCGGTACATACAGAGTTTGCGAAAACGATATTACATACACCATTTCACTTATTAAGCTTTCAAGCGAAGAGAGGTGAAATGGGCGAGATAGGAAGATGTCGTGAGTGGAATGATCCAGATAACATACGCTATGTAAAGTTATCAATTCATAAAAAGCTAAGTTGGAAACTTGAATCGGTCGGTTTTGGAAATGATGAAACGCAGTATGTATACTGGGACGAAGATAATAAACTATATGCACTTTGGGTTTGTGGACATAAAAACAAAGCGTATTATCCTGTTTCTTCATGGATAATGAACTATGGCCCAAAACAAATTATAAACGGGTTAGAGTTTTATTCGCACCCTGATCGCGGAACAGTTGTATATGAAAATCTCGGTAATGAACAAATCGCATACGTATTTCGAGGGAATCCATGTGTAAATTTTGAACAAGTAAAAGAACTTTTTGCCTGTTTGTAAGATAAAAAGAAAAATGAGAACGACAAAGTAGATATTCCTATAATACAATGAACACTCCCCCACTTAGCGAAGCTTGAAGTGGGGGTTTCTAACGTTTCGACCTAACGGACGATTAACGTCAGGGGAGTTAACACATTAGCGAGCTGTTTCACGCCTAACCCCTCTATCCCATTTGTCCATGCATTTGGGATTACTTTTCGTAAAATGTTAGCCGCAGCATTTACATCTGCATTAATTAAAGTTTTATTTGCTGAACGATATATGCCGCGCTTTATTCGTTTTCCTGAAAAAGTTGTATTTTGGTCATTTTCTCCATACGTTGGAATGAAGTCGTTATCCAGAAAACTTGCTTTCGATGTATATGATTCTTCAGTTACAACAACTTGAATGCCTACAGCATTTGCTTTGTATGTAATCATTTGAATCAATAAACTATGTGGGATATGACAAAACGATTGGTTATTTCTTTTTCCCATATTCGTTTCTTGTTTCCAATTTTTGTTTTGACCAATAACGATTTTACAAACTTCTTCTTCTTGAGCTAGTTTTACGATATGGTGACTAACTTTATGGAAGACGTCTTTTATTTTCAAATAACGTTTTTGATGAAGTTTTTCTATCCTTTTAGAAGTAAAAGGTCTTTCATTAGTTTGTTTTCCATTTCTAAGAACGCTTGTAAAATGACTCTTCATTTTGTTGTAATATTGATTTATGCTTTTGACATGTTTGCCCTTAACAAGGACAGGTTTCATACCTGTGTTTGTTACGATGGTTGCAAGGTTATCAATACCTAAATCAATACTCATATAACGTGCATTCTCTTCAATCATTTGTTGTTCAGAAGGAACATCAATTACCAATTCCACTACATATTCATTGTATTTTGGAATCACACGAACTTGTTTCAGTTTACCTTCAGTGAAACCTAGTTTCCCAATATTTAATTGCAATTTCGTCTTTGGAAACTTTAAAAATCTACTGTTTTTAATGATGCAATCTTGGTTTGTATACAGAATCTCTTTTTCAGAAGAACGAATATACTTTGGAATCCTAGGCATTCCAGCATATTTGTTTGGATTCTTTTTATAGTCTTTTAAACTAGCAAAAAAAGATTTCCAATTTTGGAACACACCTTTCATGATTGACTGGCTACATTGCGTAGGCAAAGCTCGATAATCATTTTGAATCATAGCCTTAAATAGTGCATCTAGAAAGTTGTAATCTACATAAGGTTTTTCAAAATTAGGTTCTGAAAACAAATTACATGTAATCTCTTTCTGTTCTTCTTTAGGTTTTAATTTCTCTTTTTCCAATTTCTTCTGATAGGCAAGAAGTTGTGTGTCATTCATCTTACCAATATTTTTATGAATATTAGCCAGAACTTCTTTTTGCAAAGGCTGCAACTCTTTTTCTTGTGTTAATCCAGTGTACACCTGGCGTATATAAAAGTTTGTGGTGTTGTACATGTTCTTAGCGTTATGACAATATTCTTGAAAATAAGAATACATACGATGCCCTTTTTTAATCCAGATTTGAAGAGTTTTATAGTTTGATGGATTTTCTTTTGCCATTTTATTCACCTCCTTGTTAAGGATATTATAGCAAAAAAAGAACGTATGTTTCTGTTTTTCTTGAAAATAAAATATTTCTTTCGATTCACCTCACCACCTTCACTTACGTTTAGAGGTGGGAGTCCTCTCGAAAGATATGATAGAATAAGATTTGACTATAAGAGAAAGCGTTGGTGAAAGAATGGAGCAGCAAAGACATTGGTTACAAGCAACTGTAGAAAGAAATGAAGATAATACGTTACAAATAAAGTGGGAAAATAATATAGAGGAAGTTCGCATTTACTGGAGTACTTCGCCAGATCATATTGAAGAAAATGGAGAATTACTTGCAACGGTAAATGGAGAATCATCATATTCAATTGAAAACCCGAGCGACAATGAGCGTCCATATTTTAGAATAGTAGGAAGTAATGGACAAGCAGTGACAGTAGCTGAGCGTAGATTGCCATTACAAGGCGCGTTTAATTTCCGTGATATGGGCGGATATGAAACGCTTGAAGGCCGTAAAGTAAAATGGGGCAAGTTGTACCGTTCTGAAGAATTAGCAGGACTAACAGAGTGGGATATTGCGTATTTACAAAAGTCTGGTTTAAAGTTAATTTGCGATTACCGTACAGACTTTGAAGTGAAGCATAAGCCAAACCCTGAGATTACAGGCGCTCGTCAAGTGTGCTTACCCGTTATGCAGGACTTGGCGAAAGATTTAAATATAAATGAATTTTTCCAAGTTGGTGACCTTTCTATGTTAGGAAAACCAGGTGAGTATCTTGTGAAAATGAATCAAGATTTCGTAAGTGGTAATGAAGCATTCGTGAGCTTCTTAAAACTAGCGCAAAATCCGGAAAACTTACCGTTAGTAAACCATTGTACAGCTGGAAAAGACCGTACTGGATTTGGATCAGCATTATTATTACTTTTACTAGGTGTACCAGAAAAAACAGTAATGGAAGACTACTTACTAAGTAACGGTTTCCGTGAAAAGTTAAATGAAAAAATGATGGCCTTTTTAGGTGCAAAATTACAAAACGATGAAAGTAGAGCAATATTAGGTGCAATGTTTGAAGCGCGCGCTGAATATTTACAAGCTGCGATTGATGAAGTGAAAAAGCAATACGGTTCAGTTGAAGCGTATGCTGAAAAGGCACTCGGCTTTACGAAAGAGTCGTTAGAGGAAATGAAAGAGTTATTTCTAGAAGAGAAATAAGAAGAAGGGAGGCTAATTGGATTAGCCTCCTGTTTCTATTATGAAATTTTTCGTTGCTTTATTATTCCTATCACAATTGGAATAGCTGTCCCAATTAATAATATCGGTAAAAATAATTTTCCAAAACCGCCGCTCCAATCTAGAGCTATTGAAATTGTTTCAAATTGGATGAAAGCAAAAATAAGTAAACAGACATTTTTTAATTGATTAAGCATTTTTCTGCTATTTAAATAAAACTGTTTAGCATTCGATTCATTAAATCTTTTTGGATAGTTATGAACTTCTGGAAACTTTTCTAAAGTCTGCATGAGAAGGAGTATGAATGCCCCTATTCCTGGTAGAAGTAAAAGTTCCCACTTTGATCCCCAACGATCTACAGTCCCATATGCGTTATAATGTGCGGGTACTTCCTCAGGTAATCTTCCCCAAATGATAATCAAAAAAATGATTGATCCAAAGAACAATGAATATCCAATAATATCTCCAACCCATTCACTTTTTGTTTTCGGAATTTTTATTTTAGGTCTTTCCCATGAATTTACTATATTTTTCCGCCCCCTTCTATGGTAACTATAGTAATATATTTCCTGTGTTCCCTTTTAAAAAATTGGATTCATTATCCAAATTATCTCAAATTAATAGTGTTTTCACAATTAGTTATTATTGAATAACATGACTCATGTACCTTAAACAACTTTAAGATCTCTGTACAGCTACTATTCGTAAAGGGAAAAAGTTCGACTTAAGAGATAATTAATGAGAAAATACAAGTTGTAAATAACGTACTAGTTGAGGAGAGCATGATGAAATATAAAGTTATATTATTCGACGTAGATGATACATTATTAGATTTTCCTGAAACGGAAAGAAACGCATTACATAACGCGTTTGTACAGTTTGGTATGCCTACAGGGTATGATGATTATCTTGCAAGTTATAAAAAGATTAGTAATGGACTATGGAGAGATTTAGAAAATAAAATGATTACGCTAAGTGAATTAGCGGTAGATCGATTTAGACAATTATTTGCACTTCATAATATAGAAGTAGATGCGCAGCAATTTAGTGACGTATATCTTGAAAACTTAGGGAAAGAAGTACACCTTATAGAAGGTGCAGTGCAATTATGTGAGAATCTACAAGATTGCAAGCTAGGTATCATTACGAATGGATATACAAAGGTGCAACAATCTAGAATCGGAAATTCACCTTTAAGTAACTTCTTTGATCATATTATTATTTCAGAAGAGGTTGGTCATCAAAAACCAGCGGGAGAGATTTTTGATTATGCATTTGAAAAATTGGAGATTACGGATAAATCAAGTGTACTAATGGTTGGAGATTCGCTTACTTCTGATATGAAAGGCGGAGAAGACTACGGCATTGATATGTGTTGGTATAATCCGAGTTTGAAAGAAAATACGACAGATGTTAAGCCGACTTATGAAGTGGAGAACCTGCTACAAATTTTAGAAATTGTGGAAGTGGCGAAAGAAAAGGTAGCTTCATTTTAATTATGTTGATATTTTTCGATAAGTCGATATATCAACATAATCGTCGATATAATTTAAGTTACGATAGATATATTGGAAAAATCGTTGATATAATTTGAGTTGCGTTCAATTTATAGGTACGATCGGTGTAATAACTAGAGGTGAGTAAAGAATGTTAACGTTTTTATTTGAGTTAGACAAGAGTATTCCGCAGAAGGATGAGCCACGGTATGCTGCTTATGCAAATGGCTTTATTGAAGGGGATGTAACAATTCGTGCGAGTGACAGGGTACTTTTTCAGAAGTCGTGCATGAAGGTTGCAGAGCTGGGTATTTATTTAGGACAGTGGATGGAACAAGTTCAACACGGGCAGAACGAACAGTTGAATTATGAAACACCTGACCGTGATGAGATAATTCTTGGTTTCTCCTATGAAGAGGACGATCAGTGGAGAATTTCTTCCAGTTGGCAACAATTTGAACTGCAGGAATGTATCTCTACTGCAACATTAGTGGAGAGTGTTCAACTTTATTTATATGAGCTAAATAAGGAACTGCGCGCGATACAATATCCTGTGACGTTTGATCAGTACTTAAGAGGAGAGCGAATGATGCAGCTTTCTTACAAACGACCGTGTGATAGTAAAGCGGATACGACGTCGATAGAGGTTTATAATGAAAGCGAAGGAGTAGGCGCAGTACGGGGCTATTATAAAAATACGTTGATGAAAGTGCTGGACTATATTCCGAAAGTCGGTAGTAATATCATTTATGAAATAAAGGATAGTAAGGATAATATTCGTGTCATTGCAAAGGATGTAAGTAGGCAGCGCCAAAGAAAGATTTTAGTAACGTACATCGATAATAATAATGCAGAGCATGAAATACTTGTATGTGACGGAAAGTTATTAGATGCAAATTTCTTATTTACCTTTACGTATAAGAGAGAAGAATATGTTGTTCACAAAACTTCACTCGGGCTCGGAAAATTATTACGAAAAGGCTATGTAATCGCAGATTGGAATATTCGTCTTGAGGGAGATATGTATTACATCGAGATGAATGTATACGATGAGGATTATATAGAGGATCAATACGTACTATTAGGCGTATTTCATGCTGTTTTGTATGGGTGATAGTTGTATAAATGAATAATACCGGTATTCTTTGTGAAAAGAATGCCGGTATTTTTTATCCCACTTTAATGGGCAGTAAGACCCCCACCTCAAAATGCAGCGAAAGCAAAGAAGTTAGGTGAGGGATCAACTGCCCATAAAAGTCCGATTGGTTCAACTAATAATCAGTGGGGGGGAAGAAAACCCCCACTGATTAAAGTTTCACTTTATTAATCCTCAAAAATAAAAATCTCATCAATCGTACTATGAAGTGCCTTCGCAATGTCGTGAGCAAGCTGTAAGGAAGGGTTATATTTTCCTTTTTCAAGATGGCTAATTGTTTCACGGCGTACACCAACACTTTTCGCTAAATCTTCTTGTGTCATGTTCAATTTGGCACGATATTCTTTTATTTTCGTTACGAACGCCATGGTGCATCTTCCATTTCGTCAACAGGTTTATCGTAAAAGAACATAGAGAAACCGAATGTAAGAATGAGTGTGCTGAAAATAAGAGCGATATCAATCTCTTGTAGTGTAGGGTTTGGAAATAACATTTCAATAAACATAATGATAGCGGTAGTTAGTAATGTAATGATAAAGGCATTGCGACACGATTTATTGAGGATTTGTTCAAACAGTTCATCGTGTTGAACTGTTCTATACGTTGTGAAAAAGGAGAAAAAACAAAACATAGTAAACAATCCTTTTTCGTAAAAAAAGCCGAGGAAACCGAAGAAACCAAGAAATCCTAAATATTTTATCCAAGTTGTTTTCATGGTAGGTCCTCCTTACAATGTTAGAAATAATTCACGTTATGTTATAAATATATCACATGTGGAAATGTATAGTAATAATAGTTTTCCAATTCTTTTCATAATAATAGTAAAAAGAGGAAATATACTGCGAAATAAAGAGGATAATATTGTAAAATGGTTGTAAGGAGGGGGAGGAAGAGATGCTAACTTGGATCATGATCGTTGTATTACTTGTAGTGATTACTGTAGTGGCGACGGTGTTAATTGGACGGAATGGTGATGCGAATTATAGTAAGGCGACAAAAGGGAATATTAAACGGCTGACGATGATTTATATTATACTAGCTGTCGTTTTAATCGTTGGATTAGGTGTGTATATTTATTTTAAAGGTTGAAAAAACTGAAAAAATATAAAAATCTAAAAATAGAAGTATGCTATAATATCAATATAGTTATTTGGTAATTAAGGAAAGGATTGGATGGAATGATTGAAATTACGAATGTGTCAAAAAGTTATAATGGGTCTAGCTATGCAGTAAAAGATTTAAGTTTATCTGTGCCTAGCGGAGAAATTTTTGGATTTTTAGGGCCGAATGGTGCTGGTAAATCAACGACAATTAAGATGATTACTGGTATTCATGGAGTGGACAAAGGGACGATTACGATTAACGGTAAAGATATTATGAAAAATCCGATGGAAGCGAAAAGGACGTTTGGTTATGTTCCAGATAGCCCAGATATGTTTTTGCGATTAAAGGGAATTGAATATTTAAACTTTATGGCAGATATGTATGAAGTGCCGAAAGAAGTACGCCAAGAACGAATCGAGTCTTTAGCGAAGAAATTTGATCTGTATAATGCCCTATCGGATCAAATTCAAAGTTACTCGCACGGTATGAGACAAAAAATCGTTATTATTGGTGTGCTCGTGCATGAGCCAGATGTATGGATTTTAGATGAACCGTTAACGGGGCTTGATCCGAAATCCGCATATATTTTAAAAGAAATGATGAGAGAACATGCGGATAAAGGAAAGATTGTATTTTTCTCTACACACGTATTAGAGGTGGCAGAAAAAATATGTGACCGCGTCGCGATTATTAATAAGGGAAATCTTCAGTTTAAAGGGAATTTAGGTGAAATGAGAGATCATTTTAAATCCAATGAATCACTTGAAAAAATGTTCTTGGAGATGACGGGCAATGAGTAAAATTTGGACGTTAACGAAAGTATTATTGAAATTAAATTATGCAGATTTCATAACAGATAAGAAGAAGCGATGGGCGTATGTCTTTTCATTTGCAGCCATTTTATTTGTCGGCTTTTTAATATTTGGTTCGATGACGCACGGAATGTATGAAGGTATGAAACATTTGGGGCAAGATCCAGGAATGATTATCGCAATGGGACTTGCGATTGCGAGTATATGGGTATTTTTAATGAGTATAACGAACATTTTAACTGTATTTTACTATAGTAATGACATTGAAATGTTATTGCCGTTACCATTGAAACCAGCGCAGATTATTTCGGCAAAGTTTCTAACGGTATTAATTACACAATACGTAATGAGTTCATTTATTTTATTACCAATCTTTATTACGTACGGGTTAAAAAGTAGTGCATTTATTACATATTACATATACATGATTTTTATTTACTTACTCTTCCCGATTGTGCCGTTAGTATTAGCTTCATTACTGATGACAGTTATTATGAGGTATACAAATATAGCGAAAAATAAAGACCGAGGCAATATATTTATTGGAATCGTAAGTATACTATTTATTGTAGGAATTAATGTATTTTTACAGTGGAAAAATAAAAGTTCGTTTTCTGAAGATGCACTTACGAATTATCTTGCGAGCAACGAATCTTCTCTTTTAGTACAAATGACAAATTATTTTCCAACTACATATTTTGGAGCAGTGGCGTTAGTAGAAAATGCAAATTGGAAGGGACCTTTATACGTAATAATCTTTGCACTTATTTCATTTGTATTCTTTGTGTTGTTTTATTACATTGCAGAGCGTACATATTTAAAAGGGGTTATTGGACTTTCAACGAGTACAGCAAAAAAAGAGGTCATTTCAGCAGAAGGTTTACAGAAATCAACGGTACAAAGTTCACATTTGAAAGCGTATGTGAAAAAGGAATTTAAAACGTTATTCCGTACACCACAATTTTTCTTAAATTGTATTGTACAAACTTTCGTTATGCCGATTATGTTATTCTTTGTTTTATTCGTGCAAGATGGAAATTTAAAGTGGATCACAGGGTATATTGATAACCCAAAATCAGCAGGACTTGCAATTGGCGTTGGCCTTTGTGCTTCTCTATTTTTAATGGGAAGTAACGTCATTGCAACAACTTCATTTTCACGAGATGGAAGTTCATGGTTTGTGAATCGTTATTTACCAGTAAAGGCTTCAGATATCTTTTTTGCGAAAGCGATAACGGCTTGGTTAATTAATGTGATCATTTTAGCAGTATTCGGTATTACGATGGCAGTTGTAGCGGGGATATCTCCAGTATTTATGGTACTTTGGTTCTTACTAAGTGCGAACGGTTTATTGCTAATCAATTTAATCGGTACACGCTGGGATGCACAAACTGCCGATATACATTGGGATACAGAACAGAAATTATTTAAAAGCCGCTATACAACATTGTGGAATTTTTTAGCTAATATTTTAATAGCTTTAGTTATTGTAGCGGGAGTAAGTCTATTATACTTCTTCCTTCAAGTAGGACTGTGGGTTATGTTTATCGTTTTATTTGTAATGTTTACGATTGTAAATTATATCTTCATTAAAATTTTAAAATTAGGTGCAGAACGTATATTGTCAAATATTGAATAAAAAGATAGATCCTCTGTATTCGTACAGGGGATTTATCCATAGATGGAGGAGAAAAGGTGAAGAAAATAGCAATTGTAACAGGGGCAACTCGTCTGAATGGAATTGGTGCAGCTGTATGCAAGGTGCTTGCTCAAAAAGGGATAGACATTTTTTTCACGTACTGGTCTCAGTATGATAAAGCGATGCCGTGGGGAATGCATGATAAAGAGCCCTTTTTGTTGAAAGAGGAGATTGAAAGTTACGGTGTTCGATGTGAAATGGCAGAAATCAATTTATCGCAGTCGTATTCGCCAAATCGTTTGTTTTATATGGTCTCAGAACGGTTAGGTGATCCATCTATTTTAATTAATAATGCAGCGTATGCTACTCATACGAGAATTGAGGAATTAAATGTAGAACAGATAGATAAACATTATACAGTAAATATTCGCGCTACTATGTTATTAAGTTCATTATTTATAAAACATTATGCACTGAAAACGAGTGGAAGTATTATTAACCTTACTTCAGGACAGTCATTAGGGCCAATGCCTGATGAACTAGCATACGCAGCAACGAAAGGAGCAATTGAAGCATTTTCAAAATCAGTAGCACCAGTTGCGATGGAGAAGGGGATTACAGTGAATGCTGTAGATCCAGGACCGACGAATACAGGATGGATTACAGAGGAGTTACAGCACCATTTAGTATGGAAGTTCCCGCAGGGTAGAGTTGGAGAACCGGTGGATGCAGCACGCTTAATTTCTTTTTTAGTAAGTGAAGAGGCAAAATGGATTACTGGGCAAGTCATTCATTCGAATGGTGGTTACTCATAAATATATTATGTTAACAAATGTTGAGAAACAAAAAAATGAAAGAAAATTTTATTTTTTTATATAAATAAAATGTCAAGAAAGATAAAAATTTGATAGGAGAGTATATCGTCATATGAAGATTGTAATTCTTCATGTGACAATATACTCTTTTTCTTTTACAACAGAGAAGAAAAATGAAGTAGAAGAAACTCGAATATTCAAACCAGTTTATCAGTTTTTGTACGTATTATTATGAAGATTACTGTCGGAAAGATGGTGATTCATGTGAAAAGGGATTTTTTAAGAGAAAATCGAATCGTAAAGGGGAGGATAAATAAAGTAAACATAGGGGGATTTATATGAAAATGAAAAAGGTCGCTATCGCATCGATAACAATTGGTACAATGCTTACTATGGCAGCTTGTAGTCCTTCAGCAGATAAAGAGACAGAAAAGAAAGAGCAAGTAACAGCGCAAAATGAAGGAGAATCAAAAACGACAAGTGCAGATGAGACGTCAAAAACAACGAAAGATACTGACAAAGAAACAAAGACTTCTTCAAATGAAAAAACAGATAAAGATGCAAAAAATACGAAAGAATCATCAGGAACAGAAAGTAACGGTAAAACAACAACGCAAAACGAAAATGTGAAAACAAAAGAAAAGGAAACGACAGGAAAAACGAATGACGAAACGACTAGCGGAAAAACAACAGATCAAAGTACAAGTACAAACTCAAACGGAAAAACAACGAAAGATCCGAAGAAAAGTGTAGCTGTGAAAACAAATGTTAAAGAAGTTGCTGCATTAATTGATAGCTTAGACAAGCAATTAGCTGCAAATCCGAAATTAGAAACAGTAAATAAACTTGGTAAACAAATTAATGAAAAGTGGGATGTAATTGAGAAAGAGTTAGAAGCATCTCACCCAGCTGAATATAAAACAATCGGACAAAGTATGTATCCGTTAATTGTAGGAGCGGAGAAAGAAAAGATTGATGTTACTAAAATGAAGTCGTTAACGACGAAAACGAAAAAAGATTTAAATCAGTTATTAACGAAACTTTCGTAGTTTCAAAAGCCTACTTGTGTGAGTAGGCTTTTTTATGTTGAGAGTGTAAGTAAAGTTTATGGGAATCCTAACGAAAAAGGAGGGTCACAAAAATGACAATCGATCGAATTTGTACAATTGGACCAGCAAGCAATAATAAAGAAACATTAGCACAGTTAATAAAGAACGGTATGAAAATTGTTCGGCTAAATTTATCACATGGCACGCATGAAAGTCATAAAGACATCATTCGTTTAGTGAAATCTTTAGATGACTCTATTAAATTTTTGGGTGATGTACAAGGTCCTAAAATAAGATTAGGTGAAATGAACGGAGAACAAATTACACTTCAGGCGGAAGAGTCTTTTATTTTACATACACAACCAGTTACAGGGAGCAATACGGAAGCAAGTGTTGATTATGAAGGAATCGCGAATGATGTGAAAGTAGACAGTAGAATTTTGATTAATGATGGAGAAGTTGAATTAATTGTTGAAAAGGTAAGTAAGGAAAAAATAGAAACAAAGGTTAAAACAGGTGGTAATATCTCATCACATAAAGGGGTGAACTTACCAGGGGCAATCGTTAGTTTACCGGCTCTTACAGAGAAAGATAAAAAAGATATTCAGTTTCTTTTAGAAGAGGATGTTGATTTTATCGCATGTTCTTTTGTAAGAAAACCTAGCCATATAAAAGAAATACGAGATTTTATAAAACAGTATACAGAAACGTCACCTAATTTAATTGCCAAAATAGAAACGATGGAAGCGATCGAGAATTTTCAAGATATATGTAAAGAAGCAGACGGAATTATGATTGCAAGGGGCGATTTAGGAGTAGAGTTGCCGTATCAATTTATTCCGCTCTTGCAGAAAATGATAATTCAGGAATGTAATCGAACGAATACATATGTCATTACAGCAACACAAATGCTTCAATCTATGGTAGATCATGCTATTCCAACAAGAGCGGAGGTAACGGATGTGTTTCAAGCTGTACTGGACGGAACGAATGCCGTTATGCTTTCTGCTGAAAGTGCATCAGGAGAACATCCGATTGAAAGTGTAAGAACATTACGTCTCGTTTCTGAATTCGCTGAACATGTGAAAAAAGACGGTCCTTTTGTGATGAAAGATGTACTGCAATTACTGCATGAATCTCTGGATGAGTAATGAAACACACGAGGGCGGATATGCATCCGCCCTCGTGTGTTTCATTCATATTATTCTTGCTCTTGCTCTTGCTCTTGCTCTTGCTCGTCCAAAATTTTATCAAAAGCAGCAGATACTTTATCAAACTCTTCATCATTTTCAATGTATGAAAACTCATTATCTTCTTCTACTTTTAAAAAGAAAATATCAATGTCTTCCTCAGATTCTGTTTGAATGTCTTCTACGAAGGCAACTGCAATATATTCTGCGCCTTCAACATCCATCGCTCCGAGTACTTCTACTTCCTGATCCTCATTATTCTCATCACTGAGAGTAAACACTTCGCCAACTTCAATATCAGACATATTCATTCTCCTCCTGTTCGACTCTAAAGAATAGAGTGCTCAAACTGCATACATACTAACATATCTTTCCATGAAAAATCAATTTCATACATTAGAAAAACAACTGATTCTTCAATAGAATAAGTATTTAGCTAGAAGGAGTTTTATTTGTGAGTGCTATATTATGAAATTCATTCTCTCCATAGCTTGTCTTGTTATATCTCACAGTAACTACCTGATGGTGTGGGTTATTAATCATTTGTTTACATCTTCTAATCAACGATTTCCCAAAATAGAGTTGCTGCTGTGGAGATTCGTTGATTTTTTAATTTTACTATTACAGGCTCGAGATGGAAATCAAATTGTTCCAATTCCAAAAGAGTTGTATGTGCTAAAAATGGTGATGTATAATCCATTTTTGGAATAATGGATAAGCCGAGTCCTTTACTAACAAGTGCTACAACCATACTTATATCTTTACACTCGATAATAATATTTGGCTGGACTTTGTATGTATCAAACGCTTTGAGTAAGTTTTCATTGAAGGAGAGTCCTTCCATTGCTCCGAGCATAATGAATGGGAACTGTGTAATCTTTTCAATTGTCACGTGTTGTGATGGAAATGATGGTGCCCAACTTGCAGGGATAATTACAGCGATTGGTTGTTTTTTTAATAATTTCAGCTCATAGTGTTCACTAGTGCCTAATCGTAAAAGTAGGGCAATATCAATTTCTCTTTGTTCTAGTTTTTTTAATAATTCTTCTGAATTTCCTGTTACTATATTTATTTTAACATTAGGGTATTGTGTTCTAAACGTACTAACATAGTCAACGAGCATATTTGAACATGTAGAAGATACACCGATGCTTACTGTCCCGCCTATACCTTGTTCAATTTCTAGAATTTGCTGCTTTATATCTTGCACTTGCATTAGCATTTGTGTGGCATATTCGTATAGTATTTCACCGGTTTCTGTAAGCTCCCATTTTTGACGATATCGATGAATTAAAGTTGTGCCAAGATCAGTTTCGAGCTTTTTTAATAATTGACTAAGTGGTGGTTGCGCGATATGAAGCACTTCTGCTGCTTTAGAAATACTTCCTTGTTTCACAATTTCTTTAAAGTAATATAATTGCCTGAAATCCATTGTATCTCTCCATTATATGTTTTTTCATATGATTAGTTTATCATATATATATTTTTCATATGTTGAAATTGACGTTATATTTAATTGTATAGCTATAGTCTTTATATAAATAATGTTAACTAGGAAGTGGGAGATAGTATGAATCATTGGAACAGAACCTTGAGGCGCATCCTCATGTATGTGCTCGGGTTATTTTTTATGTCAATTGGTATTAGCATGTCGATTCAAGCAGGATTTGGTGTATCGCCTGTGTCATCATTAGCCTATGCAAGTACGCTAACGATTGGTTTGTCAGTTGGTGTGACAATGGCGCTTGCAAATGTTTTATACATTATTATTCAAGTCATATTAAGTAAAAGAATGGAGTTCAATGAATTTATAAGTCAATTCATTATTTCGTTTTTATTTGGGTTCTTCATGGATGCAACGCTCTTCCTTGTACAACTTTTCCCTACGCCTGAAACGATCTTTGCTCGAAGTGTATATTTAATTGTTAGTTTATTTGTTATAGCGGTCGGTTTAATGGGCTATACAACAGCGAAATTACCATTAATGCCGTATGATGCGTTAACGTATGCAATTAGTGAAAAATTTAATTTGAAATTTGGTAAAGCAAAAATTTTGAGCGATTTAATAAACATTTGTGTAGCTGGTACAATCTGTATAGTTTTTATTCAATCTTTAGGCTCAATCGGAATTGGTACACTCATTGCCGCCTATTGTATCGGCAAAATTTTAGGGTGGATGATACCGTATTATCAACCACCTCTTCACGGGTGGGTATTTAAAGCAGAGAAGGCTGCTTAGACTATATACTTCAAATCTCTAAAAGGTGATATTGATAAATCTATGTTCTTATCAATGAAAAAACGCAATTCTTTCTATGAAATTATAGGGAAGAATTGCGTTATATATTATCGCTGTGACCAAAAGAGTGATTTGTTGAAAAACATGTACTTCTAATTTTTATTTCGCTATGAATCACAAACTTGTTTTTTATTTGTGGATATGGCGTCTAATAAAAGGAAAATAGCTGCTATCATATGTAGAACGATGTCTATATAAGGGAAAAAGGCAACTAGAGTAACGATAATACCTATAAAATGAGCGTACGTATTCATGTCTTCTTTTTTAGCTAATAGTATTGTAATGATATGTAAAGTAATCACTGTAAACGGTGGTATCCCATACAAGTCAACTAATCCTGGAGTTAAATAATAACAAGGAATTAGTATAAGGTGGGAGATACCTGTAGTCCACTTTAGTGCTTTTATGAAAGCTTTCAAAGTTATTCCTCCTAAAATGATTTTTATCTATATATTACCAAATATAACAGGTGATTGGATATTATATATTTGTAGATTATAGTAGAATGTAATTTTTTTATGTTAACTAATTATTGGTTATCTATAAAATAGAAAAACCACCCAAACGAGGGTGGTTTGTATTATAAATAACTACTTAAAGAAGAAAGGGAGACTTTCATCTCACTACCTTCCTTCATATTCCGCAGCATAACGGTTTCTGTACTAAGTTCTTCTTCCCCAATAATAAGCACATAAGGGATATTCTCTTTATTTGCGTAATTAAGGGCACGTTTTAGTTTGCGTCCTGCAAGTTCGAGTTCGACTTTTAAGGAAGTTGTATTGCGTAATTGCTGGGCAATTTGCAAGCATTGTAATTCTGTCCCGAGTGGGATGATAAATACATCCGCTGTAGATGATATCGTTTCTTTCTGTGATAGTGCTGTATAAATAACGTCTAAACCGAATGAAATACCGACTGTTGGATAGTTCATATTATCACCACGGAATGCTCCGATAATGTTATCGTATCGACCGCCGCTACCGATGCTGGATGTAATTGAGCCATCTTTTAAAAAGATTTCATACACAGTACCTGTATACATTGTAAGTCCACGCGCTAAAAACGGATTGAATATAGCATTTTCATTTATTCCAAGGGCGATTAAATATTGCTGTAATTGTTGTAATTCGTTTACGCCATCGATAACGAGTGGAGTATTGAAAGCTTCTTTAAAGTCAGCAATTGTAAGCTTTAGACAAGATAAAACAGTATTACATATCGTATCAGCCATTTCTTCAGAAATTCCGCGCTCTAATACATCTTTTCGTACACCATCAATCCCAATCTTTTCGATTTTGTCTAATGATAAAATGACGTCACTCGTTCGTTCAGTAGGGATGTTAATGGACTCGAGAATGCCGTTTAATAATTTTCGGTTATTATATTGGATCGTTACTTCTAAGTTTAACGTTCGGAACAGTTCAAACGCCATGCTCATAAGTTCAGCTTCTGCCATGACAGACTCAACACCGACTATATCAACATCGCATTGTATAAACTCACGAAATCTCCCTTGTTTAATTGGCCCATCTCGAAATACTTTCCCAATTTCATACCGTTTAAAAGGAAGGCGGATGTTCGGATTCATTGCCACAACTTTTGCGAATGGTATAGTTAAATCGTAACGTAACGCAAGGTCGCGTTTTCCTTGATCCTGAAGTGTATATATTTCTTTTAAAATTTCATCACCGCCGCCGTACTTGTATGACATAAGTTCATACATATTTAACGTTGGTGTTTCTAACGGTTTACAACCATAACGTTCAAACGTATCTTCACACGCTCTTTTCATTTTATTTCGCAACACTTGTTCCTCTGGTAAATAGTCTTTCGTTCCTTTTACATTTTTCATTTCCATTGTAATCACTCCTTTTTTAAATTAAAAAAAGCTATGCAGGTATAAAAATACCCACATAGCTTTATGAACGCTTCGTGGGTCAACAGGAAAAGCCCTGTACCCACGAAGAAAAATTTTTCTCCGGATACACGGCGTTACGTATGATGATGAAGTTGGAAAGAAGCATTAAAATTTCGCATTACAAATCTCTCCTTAACATAAGTTTTTCCAAATTATATCAGATGATTTTTGAATTATCAATATTTTTAGTTTTGAAATATAAGTGAAGTTATGTAGGAGAAATGGAAAAGGGTGTATAATAAAAGAAAACTTAATAATATGAAATAACCTTTTAAGGAGATCATTATGAAAAAAGATAAAACAAATGCGATGCGAATACTAGATAAAGAAAAAATTGAATATTCGATGATGTCATATGATTCAAACGATGGGAAAATCGATGGCGTATCAGTAGCCGAGAAAATTGGGCGAGAAGTGAGAGAAGTATATAAAACGTTAATCGCTCAAGGAAATAGTAAAAATTATCATGTGTTTATCATCCCGGTAGATGAGGAACTGAATTTAAAAGCTGCCGCAAAAGCGGTCAGTGAAAAGAAGATTGAAATGATTCCTGTAAAAGATATTACGAAAGTATCAGGATATATTCGAGGTGGTTGTTCACCAGTCGGAATGAAGAAGTTATTTTCTACATGTATTGACGAGAGTGCTCAAAATCTTGAAATGATCATAGTGAGCGGCGGGAGAATTGGTATACAAATTGAGCTGAAAGTGGATGACTTGGCGAAAGTGACGAGAGCGCAGTTTGGTGAAATAACGAAATAACGAAATAATGATACATAGGAAAAGAAGTTCTAGTTTTATTGAATTTAGATAATAATTTATAGGATAGTTAGTCCATTATGGGGCTGATTGTCCTTTTTATTTACAAACTGAATAAAGATTGAATGTTCAGTTTGAGATAAGCATGTAACCTGAATCGTTTGTTTGGCTTTGGGAGGGGGGACAAAGCCTCGGTGCGATGACTTTAAATAAACAAGCAGAGTTACTCTTAAAGATAGACAAGTGACGGGAGAGTGTTTAATGGGGGTTCAAGAAATACCCATAAGAAAGCACGTATGGGGGACCAGTATTTTGGGGAAATCCTACGCTAAGAGTATGCAAGATTTTATACAGTTTTTTAGCTAATCCAGTAACAAACAAGAACACTAAAACCGCGTTAGGATAGGAATGTATAAAAAATGTATAGATTCATAGAACTAAGAAAGAAGATGCCCTTGTGAGAGCAGGGTTCTCCTTTTTCCTTGCTACTGATAATGAGACGTTATGTTAACCTCACATGTATAGAATATACAAGAAAAACACGATACATCACTTTTTATAAATGGTATAATAAGGAAAAAGAGAGGTGAAAAACTAATGGACGACTCTATGTTTGCGTTTCGAGTTGTTTTCAATGCACTAACATCATTCTTTTCCAACGGGGTCTGGGTCGTTTTGTTCTTCTTCTTGTTAAATAAAACGTATGAAAACAAAACTTTCAAAACAGCATCGAGTATTATTACTGTTGTTGTCTTAGTATTTTATTTGTTTTATTGCATTCGGAATAGCATGTAATGCCTTTCTTTGAATAAGGTAGGGAAATCTCCCAGTATCCAAGACTAAATTTTACCCATACATCATTTTTTGGATCTAGCTCTTGAAGATAAAAACTATTTAATTTTCAAGGAACAGTTATTAACTTAAAACTTATTATACGAGGAGGGTGTATCATGAAAAAAATATGCTTTGTATTAATTGTCGACGCTGGTATAAATTATGGTTCAATATTTTCTCTACCATTTTTAAGGAATCAGGATGATTTGAAGGAATGTTTTTCTAAGTATTATGATGTTTCAATTAATTATATTAGGGATAAAAACTCAGTTGACTATTTGGTAGTTCCCAAACCGTGTCCACCTTTTGATAATGAAAATAATCTTCCAATAATTGAAGTACCAGCAATCTTATTTATGGAAAAGGATTTTGAAAAAATAAAGACTTATATAGACAATTATTTTTCTAATAACTCATAAAGAAAATAAAAGTACAGTAAAAAGAAGTCCAATAAAAAACGAGTGGCGTAGAATATTTCTATTAATCATTCGTTTTTTATTATATTTACATATATTTTTTAAAAGAGGATTATAGACGTTCTGAAAAAAATTAATTATAACAAGAACAGTGTTGGTGCTACTAGGGGTAGCACCAACATTTCGCGAATTTCGTACGCTAAGCAAAATTTCATAAAGAAAAAGCCGATTTCCTGTACGCTAGGGACTCGACTTTTTTAGATTGATATATTTGACTAAAACTCCCGATAATACAATAAGATTCATCATATAATTAATTATTGTTTATCAAGAGAAATTAAATAATTTCCTTACATGCCCAAGCGTCTACCTCTACTTTAAATACAGGAGCTGCTAATGCCACCACATAAATCATAGTAGTACAAGGGAGATGTTCACCTAGAAAATCTCCAATAATTTTTCTTCTCTTATCTGCATTAAAATCACCTACTAAATAAAATACCATCTTAGTTAAATCTTCTACGTTCATATTAGCAGCCACAAGATTTCTTCTAATATTAACTAGAGCTAATTGTAACTGTTCCAATGGATCCTCTGGAACCATTCCATCTATTTCCATGCCTAATTGACCTGATAATGTGAGCCATTTATTAGGACCCGTTACTTCTATTTGATGGACATATGGTGCTACTGGTTTATGTACTGTTTCGGGATTTCTTCAACTAGAATCATTCCTTTACTGAAATTTTATAATAATCTAAATTATTATATCAGTTTTCTGAGTAGGGTGTTAACCCGCCTTGTTAGTTGAATTATATTTCTTCATAATCTTTTTTTATAATATATTTATCCAATTAAGTTTCTCTAAAAGTACCGAAAACGAACGTTTAAGGAACACTATTTAGTTCTAATAAAACTGAAAGAAATACGGTCAAAAACCAGTTCCAAAACTCATTATCAAAAACAAAGTACCATAACAAACATTAAATGTCGTTTATGGTACTTTGTTAACGTACGGTAAAACCAAGTTTTTCAACTTAGAAATTCCTTAGCGTACGAAATTCGCGTTTTGTTATGGCAACCAAGTTTATTTTTATCGTTGTGGGGGGGCATCAAAATCTTAGGTTGATGGCTATATGGCGGTACCCTATGTACAGAACATCAAATAGATTTCGGCGATTCAGTGTGAAATGTTTAAAACGACAAAAAACTTGGAAGTAAGCAAATTATCGATTGGTATTCCACAGATTTCTTTTGGAGTGGTTTCAGCTGAAGTAGAGGTACATATGAATGAGCACGGTATCGCAGGGTGGATTTTCAAATATTTTGCGAATCCACCCTGTGATAATTTTTTGAGCATTTCATGTTCTGTTTTTACTTTGTAATTTCTGATATGAAATTACGTGAACAAATTATAGCTAGTACAAATAAAGTAGAAGCCTATAATGTTTTTTCAAAATGTTGTAGATATCACTATGATTTTATGGCAACTAAAAAATGAAGGTTATCGCTTTTCACGCCAAGATTTTGGAAACGCTAAATCCTTATATAACAAGACATATAAAACGCTTTGGGGATTATGTGATTGATTTACAGAAGATCACTCAACCAATAGAAAAAACAATCCCTCTATAAGCCTAATGGGGCATGGTTTGGAAATAAAAGTGAGTATATGAATTATTTTTGTACGTATCTAGGCTGTGCCCCTAATTGAATCACGGGCTGTGATTATGAATAATTCTCAAACGTTGAAGAGTGCTTAAGAGACATTTGAATCATTGGAATAATGAATCCTTTTATAAAATTTTGTAGTATAGAATAACTAATTCCAATTATTTTGATGAAATCAAATTTTTTTACTAGGTTCTAATTAAACTTTCTTTTAAATCTACAGCATGTAGAACGGGAGAAGGACGTATTTCCTTTCAGCAAAGTTTTAAAGAATTTTTTGTTATAATCATTAGTTTTTGGATCGTTATGTTTCTCATGTATGGCGAAATCTTGTTACAATAGTCAAGAATAGCTTGGGTACAAATTGATAATGAAATGGGGAAAGATGCTAGATGAAAGCAACCGGAGTAACTAGAAAAGTAGATGAATTAGGGCGTGTAGTAATTCCAAAGGAACTTAGAAATACGCTTGGTATTAAAGAAAAATCACCATTAGAGATTTTTGTAGAAGGGGAAGACATTGTTTTACAGAAGTATCAGCCTGGTGGTGTTTGTGCATTAACAGGAGAAGTGTCAAATCATAACATAGCATTAGCAAATGGTAAGATAGCATTAAGTCCAGAAGGTGCAGAATTATTAATAAAAGAAATAGAACAATACCTTGTAAAATAAGAGGCTCCTTTCAAGGGGCTTTTTTAATATAGGAAATATAAAACTTAATGTACCTTGATATTCAATAAAAAATGATATATATATAATCAATAGTCTGAATTTAATCTTATGTTGAGTTAATCCGTTAAATAGATACTGTATTGTTTGTTTTGAAAAGATTAGCAAATAAGTTAGTGCCAGATGCTGAATTATAGGAAAAAAAGAAAAAGGACGCTTAGCTTTAAGAGACTAAACGCCAAAATGAATAGATAAAATATAAGTACATAGAGGGGAGAGTGATTCCCCGACTCATTATAAGTATATCATAGAATCAGGTTATAAAGAAAAATAAATGACAATTAGGCTTGTTAAATGGAAAAGCGGAGAAATAACAGCTACTATGTTTATGCAAATGTTAGAGCTAAAGAAAAACACGTTTTACAAAATAATGAAGGAATATGAGGAAATAAAGTAGCATCTCTCCTATGAGAAATCCTACTTTTTCTCTGGTTGTAAGAATCTTGAAGTTTTTGTATCAGAATAGTATTGTGTATATCGAAAAAAATAAAAGACAACTCTAATTAAGAGTTGTCTTTTTGTGTAATAAAATCCCCAAAATATGAAGATATACAAACGAATATAATACGTTATGGTTGATATTATAACAAAACCGAAGAGTATTGAGAATAAAAAGAATGGTGTAATGAGTTTTTAAGGTTTTAGTTAAAAAAGTCTCGAAAATAAACCTTTTATAAAGGTTTCCTTTAAATATGATTATTGTATTTCGAGGGGGTCATTATAAATCTTAGCTATATATTTTACAAAATCAATGACGGGATAGTGTATGAGTGAACGATGCTGCGTAAAACGAACTCCTGCTTTTTCCATTTTCGAAATGAGTTGTTCAACTTCCAACTCTTTTTGTTGTATTCTATTATAATTTTGATATACAATGTTTTTCCATTGATAGGAAGAGCCGTGAAAATAACTCTCTCCTTTTACCATGTGACTAAATATAATTTCTATTTTTTCTCTGCGTTGTTTTTCCTTCATATGCGCTTCCGTTGACTGCATGTTTATCGCCTCTTCCCTTTGTGTTGTATACCGTTTCACAAAATTTGGTCTAATTCATCCATAGCCAATGTACATTGATCTTGTTGGGAATTGTCTTTTAAGGCTATCTAATCAACTATATTTGTTTTTCAAGCGCTTAATCTAATATATTGGATTTTACATCTAAATAAGCTGATAGTGTGTATAAAACACTATCAAACTTTATTATAAAACGATTCTTTATAGGCGTGCACCTTTTTACACTCACCAAGATTTACAACATGACGAGAATCTTCATCCATGAATGTTATTCTGTATTTACTGAGGTTAGTTTTTTAAGGCTAACTAACATATTGTATGCCTCAGTATCTATTTTATAAAAAAGAAAATATATGTAACGGTCCCCCTTTTGATATAAAAAAATCCTATAAAAATATAGCGCTCTTAAAGAATTTTGTTACAAATTTATTATGTTTGACTTTAAAAAAGGAACGTAATATTTATTTGTAGAAAATTTTAAGAGTAAAAATAGAATGAATATTTATATGATAAGAAAAGGGGGCACTTATAGATGCTAACAAATGATTTAGATTTCCGATTAGAACCACGTTTAAAAGAACTGTATGAACAGCATAAAATAAGAGCGCAGAAGATAGACTGGGGTTATCATGAGTTTTTACCATGGGATAAGGGAATGGACTTTAAAAGAGTTCCTTGGGATGAAAGTCAAGTTACTCTTCCTTCTGGTGTAATTACGGCCATTGAAACAGCTTTATTAACAGAAGTGAATTTACCATGGTTTACAACGTATTTATCTGCGACTTTTAAAGGTTCCCTTTCTGTTATTACAGACTTTATTCATACTTGGACCTCAGAAGAGGATCAACATTCAAATTTATTGGAGACATATTTACTACTCACTCGAAGTGTGAACCCTAAACGGATACATGAATTAAGAAAATCAGTCGTTGAGGGTGGATTTGAGCCTGATTTTCATACACCAATCGAAGCCATGACATATACGACACTACAAGAACTTGCAACGATGGTGTTTTACAATAATGTTGCTAAGGTTGCAAGTAAGCATGATCCAGATCTTGCTACATTATTACGCCGTCTTGCAAAAGATGAAACTCTTCATTATGCGTTTTATCGAGACGTGATTCGAACACATTTAGAATTGGAACCTAATTATTGCTATCATATTGCCAATGTGATTAAGAATTTTAAAATGCCAGGTGCCGTCATGCCTGATTTTGAAAATAGAATGGCTGTGATTGCAAAAGAAGCGAATTATGGACCACTACAATATTTTGATCAAGTACTTGATGTAGTGGTTGATTATTGGGGGTTAAAAGACTTACGACCAATTGCACCTTTAGCTGAAAAAGCAAGAATTGAGATTTTGGAATACCACAAAAGATTGAAAAAAATACGTGATCGATTTGGTCGTTTTCAAGGGAAAACTGATCTACGTTAATGAGTAGAGATTTCACAATATAAGCGGGGTAATTCTCTTCCCTTTATGGGAAATCTGACACACTCCCTATTGTTTTTGGGATGTTTTTTACTTAATTTAATTTTTTGTTAAAAAGTTGTTGACGATAAAAATAATTTTATGATATTATAAAATATTTGATAAAAAATAACGTATGTGTTAAGGTTAAGAAGGTTACCATATATGGAGGTGAATTATATGTTTCAAATTGGCGATAACATTGTTTATCCAATGCACGGAGCAGGTATAATTGAAGCCATAGAAGAAAAAGAATTCTCAGGAAAAAAACAACAGTATTATGTTATAAAAATGTCAATCAGTAATATGCAAGTCATGATTCCTATGGGTAAAATACTAAGTTCGAGTATACGCCCAGTTACTGATATACTTGCATTAAAACACATTATACACATTTTTCAGCATGGAAAATCAGATAAATTATTGCCGTGGAAACAAAGGTATAAAGTGAACACGGACAAAATAAAAACGGGTGAAATACAAGATGGTGCTGAAGTTGTACGTGATTTAATGCGTATGAAGAAAGAAAAGGCACTGAATACAAGCGAAAAAAAAATGTTGGATAACGCACATGAATTTTTGATTAGTGAACTAGGATTAATTAAAGGGATCACTGAAAATCAAATAAAAAGTTTCTGTTAAGATTCATTATATATAATGTATTACATCCCCCGAAAATATCCTGAATTTTTCGGGAATATGATGATTATTAAAAGTAAATCATTTCAAAGACATTCAACTTCTTCAACTCACTTTTAGAGTAGGAACCTCTTTTGTTATTACTTCAATCTTATCCATTTTTATTTTTAAATTTCTTTTACGAACGTTCAAAGTTTCATCAAATAACTCGATTAAATAGTCACTTGATTTTTGCAATCCTGATTCACACTGGCACGGACAAGGATCCGTAAGGATGAGAGAGAGGTAGGGCTTTCATTGTTTTAGGTAATATATTATCTAAGTCATTATTTCTAGAAGAAAAAACAATTAATCTCACCGCTATCTCTTTAAGAGTTCCTTACATCTACTGAGACAGTGAATAGCAATTGTTTATCTTCTTTACGTAAAATTGATAAACGAACTGGTAACACCATATGGTCAACTACAAAAAATGGTTTCCAGACCAGGAAACCATTTTTAATCTTATTTACATAACAATAGTAAATGAAGCAGTAAGAAGGGGTGCACACATGAAAAAAATGTTAACAAAAGAATTAAGTAATGAATTAAGGAAGCGAGAAGGGATTATTTCTATTACAGTTGAGCCTTATGAAAAAATCGAAGTTGGTGGAATTCGTGTAGATGGACCAGCTGTGATTCTAATTAATCAAGAATAGCTAAAAATAGCTGAATGAACGAAGAAAAGGATCAGCCTTTACGAGAAGGGCAGATCCTTTTTGTTTGCTACAGCTAATATGGGATATACGTAACTTTTATCTGATGTGTTGGAAGGAGAGGGTCGGGATTATCATGGTGGAAAGCTTAATATTGGTAGGATTTCTTTTTACGTTATATAAATTAGTTGATAAAAAAATAAACTAATTATTTAAAACGATATATTGTTTCCTTTTTAAGAGCAAGATTTATTTGAGAGTGAAACGGATAATTTAAAGGAGGAATTTAGATGGATGCAAGGAAAGAGCGCATAAAATACGAGAAGATATCAAAGAATTATGATCGTATTTATTCAGTTTCGTTTATCCTATTAATTATACTTGTTTGTAGTAGTGTGATTATCATAGGAGCTACAGGAGGAAAATATGGAGTGTATTTATTGTTAGCAATTTTACTTAATGCACGTATTACGAAAGAATCTCAAAAAAAGTATGAGCACTATTCTAATAAAGGGCGTATTTAAAATCATACATATCCTAAAAGGAACAACCTAGATGTACATTCAAAATATCCGCATATCATCATCTATTAACTAGTAAAAGTAACTTTATATAAATAATTTTTAGCAATTTAGAAATAGAAACCGTACCTTAATTAAAATGTTATTTCCGTTCCTATAATGAATTATCCTTCTAGCATATTTATAAGATTTATATCATATATTAGGAGAAAGAATGCAAATTAGAAAGGAGTCTTATAGAATGAGTTATTCGGAAGGAAATGACTTGAGTGAACAACATATGGTAAGTACACCTAATCCCTACGTATATCAGACATTACAATCAGTAATTGGTAAATATGTGGTTATTGAAACTGTAAGAGGTAATGTAAGAGGAAAGTTAAAGGATGTGAAACCAGATCATTTGCTTATTGAAGATACGGTACCGTATATTGTACGAATTCAACAAATTGTATGGATTATGCCAAAACAATGATTAAATTACATCTAATTTGATTTATAACAAATTGGTTTCATAGACGTCCAAATAAAAACACAGGATTTTATCTCTGTGTTTCTTCAAATTTTCTTTTTTGAATATATGCTTGAGCATGGATAATTTCTTGCTGAAGTTCTTTTAATTCTTCCGTAGATCCTGATTCAATCCCCATGTACGTAGTAACTAGACTAATCATCATATCCATCTTCTCTACTATATTTTGAATGACCTGTTCAGATTGCTCTTTTTTAGGGTGTTGTATTGCTATTAATACATTTTCTATATAATTGTTCTTTCTTTGCTGGATATCATAAATAAACTGTTTTGTGTTTGAGTTCATTTGTTTTCCCTCCGTTTTGGATATATTTTCATTCTATCATATTTGAATAGAAGATATTGAATGGGCCGTTCTTACTTGCAACATTCATCGGTCAAAGGGATTGTCACAAGTGATTTTGGTGAAGAAATCAATTATAAATGGTATGAAGTTAAGAGGTAGGTGAAAAGAGTGATTCTAAACCGAGTCACTCTTTTGTTGTATAATTTTTAAATCTTAATAGATTAAATGTATTGTAAAGAAGAACAAAGCGATAGTGAACGCAATAAATTTTTACCATTTTGTTTAGGAGATGTTACTGTGAAAACTATAGAAATTGAAATCCACCCCTAACGAAAAAAATGAGCTTTTTATTACAAATTAGCACAAAATTTCGTTCTGGGGGTAGTTGTCTTTTGTTAGCTTGATAGCGATGTGGTGGGCCCCCTACTATGGGGTTTACTTTACTTCCAATAACGATAATTATGTAAATAAGCTGATCACTGGATTCTCATAAAAAACGGTGGTGAGATAAAATTTTTGATTTTGCAGCACTTCTAAATCTTAGCTAGATGGCTATATATCGGTACCCTACAATAAAAAGGCAGGAACATATCAAATATGTTCCTGCCTTTAATTTTAGACAGATGTTTCCCAACAGTTGATTTTGTTAACGAAAGTCGACTTTAAATCCATATTTTGTATAGAATATAGTACATATAATAAAAGTATGAGGTGATACAGTGAGAGAGATTCAGATTCATAAAATCATTGCGGATAAGAGAAAAGAAAAGGGAATTACACAGGAAGAGTTAGCGGCGTATATCGGTATTACGAAGGCATCTGTTTCCAAATGGGAGACAGGGCAGAGTTATCCGGATATTACATTTTTACCACTGTTAGCATCGTACTTTAACATAAGTATTGATGAACTAATTAGTTATACACCACAAATGGAGCAGGAAGATATTAAAAATTTATATCATCGACTAGCGGAAGCTTTTAGTGAAGAACCGTTTGATGAAGTAATGATAGAATGCAGAGAAATAATTAAAAAATATTATTCTTGTTTTCCATTATTACTTCAAATGGGACTACTTTTTATTAACCACCATATGTTAACTGAGGATACGGATAAAAGAATTGAAATTTTAGAAGAAGCAATGTATCTCTTTAGCAGGGTGCAAGAAGAAAGTGATGATGTATCTCTTGTGAAAGAGGCGGTATCGTTTCAAGCAACTTGCTATCTTATACTCAATAGACCAAATGAGGTGCTTCAATTACTTGGCGAAACGATACGTCCTAACTTTCCAGAGGAAGATCTAATCGCACAGGCGTATCAAATGCTTGGAAATGCTGAAAAGGCGAATGAAATGATGCAAATTAGTATGTACCAACATTTAATACAACTCGTTGCGACAATACCGAATTATGTAATATTAAATGCCTCAAGCGCTGAAAAGGTAGAGGTAATTTTAAATAGAGCTTTTATGTTAATAGACGTGTATGAAATAGAAAAACTACATCCTAATATGACTTTAAAAGTATACTATGCTGCTGCACAAGTATATTGCATGCAAGGGAATTTTGAAAGAGCATTAGAAATGTTGCAGAAATACGCAACAGTTTGTGCAGCTAGTTTCACAGTAAATAGTCTGCATTTACACGGCGATTCCTATTTTGATGCGATTGATGAATGGTTTGCAGAATTTCCGCTCGGCGCTAAAACGGTTAGAAATGAAGAAATTATAAAAAAGAGCATGTTACAAAGTATTGCAGAGAATCCAGTTTTCACTCCGATGAAAGATATAAGAGAGTATAAAAATATAATAGTGAGTTTGAAATTTAAATTAGATATAAAAGAATAGAGGGAGGAAAAAATTATGGCTTTTGACGAATGTGAAGTAGCGATAAATAGTGAATTTACCTTGCTCGGTACGATTACTAAACCGAAAGCTGACGGGAAGTATGCTGCGGTTGTCATTATTGCTGGATCTGGAGAGATTGATCGTGATGGAACGATATTACCGCTAAAGCTTGCGGCGAATATATATAAAGATTTAGCACATATAATGGCGAGGCTTGGAGTAGTGACGCTCCGTTTTGATAAGCGCGGAGTAGGAAAGAGTGAGGGAGAATTTCTGAAGACTGGAATGTGGGATTTAGTTAGTGATATAGAGGCTACGATTATGTATTTAAAAGAACAACCATTTGTTGATCCGGAAAATATCATTTTAGCTGGTCATAGTGAAGGATGTATGTTAGCGACGGTAGTAAACGCAAGAACACCAGTTAAGGGGCTCTTATTACTTACGGGAGCTGCGGAATCATTAGAAGAAGCTACGAAAAGACAAAGGGAGATTATTTATAAGGAGTTAAAAGAGCAAAAAGGAATAAAAGGAAAGTTAATGCGTCTTCTCAATATTGAGAAACGAGGAGAAAAGCAGGCACAAAAGGCAACAGAGAAAATGATAAACTCCAAAAAAGATATTGTGAAAATTGGTTTTAAGCCAATGAATGCAAAGTGGTTTAGAGAGCATTTTCAGCATGATATTTATAAAGATTTACAACAAGTAACATGTCCAGTACTAGCAATTGCTGGTGATAAAGACTTTCAGGCAAATCCTGAAAAAGCGAAGAGAATTGGTGATTATGTGAAAGGTGATTCTGAAGTACATGTAATAAAAAATATGGATCATACCTTGAAATATTTCGAAGGTGATTTTAAAGCGTTGGAATTTAAAAAGATTTATGTGGAAGGAGCAGATAAGCCACTTCATCCGCAGCTGGAAGAAATAATTAAGAATTGGATGAATACGAATTTTATCCTGCATCAAAATTAGATGAATATGAGGAAGAGGGAAGGGAGAGTAACTGCCTGTAAAAGAAGGATTGGTGTGGCCTGAGCTTGTAGGTGTAAGTGTAAGTTCTTCTACATTAGTAATTTCAAGCATAATAATCCCTTCCTTATTGTAAATACTCTAATTCGTTTAACATTACTTTTGAGCTAATAAGATCTTTTCTAATACTTTGGTAAAACACCCTATAAATAATCCAGGCTATTTAATATTAGGAGGAGGCCAACTATACACATAATCCATGACAGAGCTGATCCTGTACTATTAGCGATTTTCATTCGAAGTCTCTCGAGGAGTTTTTGCATCCATCGACCAAATAGGAGATAGAAGAGAAACAGCACGAGAGAGGGCAGTACCATAATAAAGTTGTATCCTGCTAAAATAGAAGACCATTCTATCCATGATAGATTAGAAGTAGTAAGTATGCCAATTGCTGCAAAATAAGGAAATGCAGTCCCCGCTTCAATTAATGTAGTAGTGAATCCTAGCGCAATCATTGAAAAAATACTTTTTGATTTTGGTGAAGGGATCTCTAAAGTTTTCTTAGGTGGAATATAAAAGCTTGCGATGAATAATATGACTCCAATAATAAAGAACGACCAGCTTACGATTCGGTTTTGAAATACGCCAGAAATAAACTTAAACAAAAAATCTAATCCTAACATGAGTGAAACTCCAACAGCAAAATAACATCCTGCTACCGTGAATAAATAAACGAATAAACGTTTCGTAAGATTCTCTTTATCTGTTAAAAGTAGATATATTGTTACTCCTATTGTAGTAGGGCTTAGCGTGTCCAATATGGCCAATCCGCCTATTAGGAGAAGTTGTTCTGTACCCATCGCTCGTGCCCCCTTATTTCGGCTTAGGATTATTCTTTTCAATCATGAAAATGGCATATGCTTCGTTCATAAACTGAAGCACATCTTGATCAATTGGATATAAATTCAGCTTCTCTGATTGTTTTGGAGACATCCGTATCTCCCAAAGTTTATCTATAAATTCATCCTCACCTTCAAATTCTTCTAAGCGTTTTTCCTCCATTCTTCTTATGATATTTTGGACTTTCGTTGCTTTTGGTCCGTCCTTCATATAACGCTTTAACTGACCTATGAGAGCAATCCATTCAAGTGAATTAGAACAGTCACTTGCCATTTTAGGAACCTTTGACAATAGTTGTATCTCTTTTTCTTTAAATACAGATTCGCGATAATACTGTTGTATCTCTTTATCTTTGCTGGATAATTGCATGATCTTCTGAATCGCGATCCAGCTTTCTTCTCCTTCTATCGCAATTCCATTTATCATTTCCCGTAAGGATAATTCTATTTTCTTTAAATTTTCCTGCTCATTTATTACATAAGATAATTGACTCTTTAAACTATCCGACCAATCCCACTTATTGAAGTCGAGCATATGTTTAATCTCTTGTAACGGAAATCCAACCTTTTTTAAAAATTGAACCTGCTGAAGTTTTTTTATTTCTTCATTTGTATATAAACGATGGCCACCCTCTGTTTTGGATGCTGGTTTTAATAATCCGATTTTATCGTAATAACGCAGTGTCCTTACTGTAACGCCTGTTAGTTCTCCCACTTTATTAATGTGTATCAACTGATAAACCTACCTTTCTGTACGTTGAGATTCTATCGTTAACGATTATTTTCTTCATTCCACATCTATTCTTCTTTACTAAAAAAAATTTTAAGTAAGTAGCCTGCTCCTAATCCAATCAGTGCACCAGGAAATGCATGATCCAGTGATAGTCCAATACCTGCACCTATAATGACACATCCATAAATAATAATATCGCCCTGTTTCATCTGAAAACCTCCTATTTTTCTAATTTCTTTTATGAAATTGCTAAATAGTAGCTACTTAACAGTATATAAAATGACCCAACGTCAACTTCAAGTGTTTTTGATTTTTTATTAATAAATGTCTCTCGCTATTTGCCGGGCAGTAAGATTTACGCATCAAAATTAGGCAGATTTGAGGAGAGTGGAAGGGAGAGCGATGACCTGTAGAAGACCTGTGTGTTAATAATAAGAGGTGTGGAAATGTATTAGCATCAATGAGACATTATGTTAACGTATCATGAATAACTGATACAATCGAAATTACGCAACAAATCACATCTTCCGGATAGTATAATAAGGAAAAAGGGGTTTGGATAATGTTTTTAGGAACTAGTATTTATTACGCCATCACCGCATTGATTATCGGTGTATTGTTGGGAGGAATTATACGTATAATTTTGCATACTAGTAATCGCAAAAAGCAAAGTCCAGTTGAGCAAAAGTTAGATAGGATTATTCAATTGTTAGAAAAACAAAATAAGGATTGACCCTCTCCCAAAACGGGAGGGGGTTGCTGTTTTATCGGCAGAGGGGTGAAGTATAGGATACTTCACTGCAATTCAATTAAAGTTTTACTTTCTCCATAATGCAGGTTTTATATAATATGAAAGTCAACGCTATAACTACTTAAAATATAACAGTATCTCTTTCACATATAGAAAGGAAATGAAATCATGGAAAAATCAATAAAAAGTGAATTGATTGGAATGTTTATCTTTAATGAAACTTTTCATACATATGAACAAAACGAAGGAGAAGTACATTGGGAATTGGATATTAGAAATGAACGTGTACATGTACATGAAATGATGAAAAGAGCAGAAAAGCTTTATGTATGTTTAGAGGAATTTGATAAAAAAGCTAAGGTCGCTATAGCGGAAGAATTAATAGAGTATAAAAATGATTTTTGGCCTGAATATGATGAGAATGATGAACATTTAGATTGGGATGCTGTAGATGCAGGAGAATATGATATGACGAAAGAAACATTTGAGCGGTCTATTACTCTGATGGACATTGTAATGAGAGAAAATGATATATATTGCGAATATAATGATGGAGATTTATTTGGTGGACATAGAATCCATGCTTCTTTTGACAATGAGTACAATTTATTAGCTGCAGAGATTTAGTTTTGAGCGATGAAAATGAAAAGGATTGATTACTATAATCAATCCTTTTTGTCATTATTATAAGATAACGGTGAAATACTAGGTAGAGAGTTGCATAGTGTTAACGTATTATCCGAAAGGAGTCTCCTTCCTGGGGCGTGTGAAAGGCGATAGTCTAGCGGTAGGTGGGAGATGAATTTCGGTTTGGTTTAGCCAAACATTTGGTGTTCCTATTTATTTCGCCCCTCATATAATCCGTCTTATAAGAGGTAACGTTTGGTATAACAATGAAAGTAGATAATAATCTTGTAGTGTTCAGGTTTTGTAATTACCGTCATAGCTTATGGGAAATGAAGCGAATTGGTCATTATGTGAAGGGTGATTCAGCAGTACATGTAATAAAAAATATGGATCATAGTTTAAAAAGTTTTGAAAGAGATTTTAAAGTATTAGAGCTTCAAAAGAACTATAAAGAGGGAGCGGGAAAGCCACTTCACCCGATGCTAGAAGAAATAATTGTGAATTGGATAGAGGCGCATTTTATCTCGCAATACGAGAGGAATAAGACTTCCAACTCAATATAAGGTGGAAGTGAGGAAAATCAATTGTTGATATACGATCGGTTGTTGTAGGTGAATCTAGTTTAGTATTTGTGTTGTAAGTTTTTTTGTGTTTTTATCCCCTATATAATGAAAAACCTATTGGTTTTAGTTTTAAAAACGAACGTTTTAGACGTTTTTGATAAAAATGTTCACATTTAGATTGCGTGTACACTAAAAGTTTGATATATTACCAATATAATAATTTTACACATCATCACTCGTATATACTCGGTAATATGGTCCGAGCGTTTCTACCTAGTTCCCAATGAAAGAACTGGACTACGGGTTAAAGTATTCGGCCGTGCTGTTCAATGAGCGCTACCGATCTATAATTTGGCAATTGTTTTATCTTTTGCTTAATTAACTTTGACTACCGTAGTTCTAGAAAGTAGAGATTTTTCTACAATTTCTAGAACTTTTTTGTTTGGACCAAAAGCATCGAGTATAGAAAACAACAAGAGAAAGAGGAGATTATTTATGAAGAACAATATGCTGAAAAAGTGTGCGGCGCTAGTAACTACTACGGTATTGTCATTCTCAATACTTGCGGGGTGTAATGCAAGTCCAAAACAAGTAGTAGAGGCAAAAAATAATCAACAACCTATCTTAATTCAAGGGCCAATGCCGATAGAGGCTGAGAAGTTTGCCAAAAGGTTAAAAAATGTGAAGGAAGAAAAGTCTGGAACTTTTACATTTTATAAAGGCACTGTCGACAATTATCCTGTAATTGTTGCGAAAACAGGTAAAGGAATGGAAAATACAGCAGCCGCTACAGCAGTGGCTATTGAAAAATATAAGCCTATAGCGATTATTAACCAAGGAACATCAGGTGGACATGATCCTAATTTACATGTATTTGATATTGTTTTAGGAAAAAAAGTCGCGAATATAGGTTCATTAAAAACAACAAATATGGATGAGAATCAAGGGATTGAACCGACAAAATGGATTTCAATGGACTTAATGGCTTCGGAAGGAAGTGCAGGAGAAGATCCAAATGCTGAGAAAATCCGATACTACGAAGGAGATAAGGATTTACTTGCAGCAGCTAATGCGGTAAAAGATAAATATACAAAAGGTAAAGTGGTTGAAGGGACTATAGGTTCAGCAGATCTTTGGAATAATGAAGTGGATAGAATTAAGTGGTTCCATACAAAATACGGTACATCTGTAGAAGAAATGGAAGGCGCTGCAGCGGCGCAAATTGCAAAAGCTTATGATGTACCATTTTTAGGAATTCGAGTATTATCCAACAATAAAACAAACGGCGGAAAATACAACCCAAATACAGCGGCGGCAAATCAAGAATATGTATATGAAGTAGTTAAAAAGTATATAGATTCGATACCAAATAAATAGTAGTAGTTCTGTCCCAACATAAACGTCAAGTAACTTTAAAAGTTTCCGAGATTAATGAACTTATCTTAGGAATGGTAGTTGAAAAAGAAAAGCTTGTTTCTTATAAAAAATATAAGAAACAAGCTTTTTTATTTAAAATAAATTGGGTAATTAAACTATAACATCAATGTGTATCATTGAATATCATAATAATATAATGGGGGTGATGTTATATGGCTCTTACTACAGGACCAATTGAAAACGTAGGAAATCAACCTGCTAATGCAAATAGAGTTAGGGTGAAGATCCTTAACCGTACTGCGGGCCCACTTACTGGAGTAGCTAGAGTTTTTAGACTTGACGGTTCATTAGCATTAATTGAACAGGTAAACTTCAATGTGAATTCTAATGCTTCTACTTTTGCAACTCTAAGTTTAGTTCATCCTGCTTTTGGACAAGCATTTGAATATGAAGTTCAAATTGTTCCTAATCAACCTGGTGGACTATATAGTGTTTATGGACTAACAGCTGAAAGTGTTATCATTACTGCACAACGTGTTGTGAACTCAGAATTGACACAGTTTCTCTAATTAAAATAGATTGGTGCCTACATGGTATCCAATCTATTTTTGTACTTATTCTTCAGAGGAAGAAGGGTTTTACACCAAAAAATAAAGACAATTATAGAAAAAGGAAAAGTCGAACTATCATCTTAATTTTTATTCAAAATGTTTTTTGAACGATTTATCAAATATGCATAATTGCATAAAAAAATTGAAATATATAAGTTAACATTAAACTACTTTTTAATTGTAAGGAATATTTTAATAATCTTTACTAGAGAAGGATATTCCTTGTGAAAAGTGAAATTGCTTGAAAAGTAGATAAACCAAAGTGGGGAAATGATACAGACTCAATAGAGTTTTTGTATTAAATAAAAAGAAAAGGGTGGGTATGGCTTTCTAAAAGTTTTGAGGGATAGAAAGTTCTTTTTAGTTAATAGCTTCAAATTATATTTTAAAGGGGAAATGGGTATATGAAGTTTCGGAATACAAAGCTTGCTATGGTTACACTATCTTCATTTTTTATTTTAGGTACTGCATCTCTATCATTCACAGATATCATACACGGTGAAGTAGCTTCTGCATCACCACAAGAGATTACTGTAAAAAGCTATGACGATACATATTATAATAATGCAATAGGAAAAACGGGTTTAGAATTAAAGAAGGAACTGCATAATATTATTGATGATCATACAAAGTTATCATACAGTGCGGTTTGGGAAGCGCTAAGAGATACTGATGAAGATCCAAATAATAAAAACAATGTGATACTCTTATATACTGGGCGTTCGCAAGGGAAACTTACGAATGGTTCAGGAGTGGATAATTGGAATCGAGAGCATGTTTGGGCAAAATCACACGGTGATTTTGGCACGACTGCAGGACCTGGAACAGATTTGCATCATTTAAGAGCGACGGATGTATCTGTAAATAGTTCACGTGGAAATCTGGATTTTGATAATGGTGGCGTAAATCATTCGGAAGCGACAGAATGTAAATATGATAGTGATTCTTGGGAGCCTCGTGATAGTGTAAAAGGAGATATCGCTAGAATGCTATTTTACATGGCTGTTCGTTATGAAGGAGACAATGGGGAAATAGACTTAGAATTAAATGAAAAGGTGAATAACAATAAAGATCCATACATGGGCAAACTATCTGTTTTACTAAAATGGAATGAACAAGACCCGGTAGATGATTTAGAGCGAAAGCGTAATGAAGTGATTTTTACGAAATATCAACATAATCGTAATCCTTTTATTGATCATCCGGAATGGGTAAATAAAATTTGGAACTAAAATACTTAAAGGTATTTTACTTTGAGAGAAGGGATTGATCACTATGATCAATCCCTATTTATATCTATACTAGAATAAGTGATTTTTATAGGATTGGAGAGGGGAATAGGATAGATATTTTATCAAGTTAAGTATAATATGAGTCTTTTAATAAGGTCCCCACTCAATATTCACGCCAACAATAAGAAAAATAAGTCCGATGATAAACCAGATGAATGCAAGAGGAGCCATAAACCGAATCCATTTTCCGTAAGAAATGCCGCTCGCTGCGAGTACGCCCATTAAAACACCGGAAGTTGGATTGAGGCAGTTTACCACACCTTCGCCGAGCATAACAGCTTGTACTGTAACTTGGCGTGTAATGTGCATGAAATCAGCTAATGGAGCTAATATCGGAATGAAAATAACAGATTCTCCTGTCCCGGATGAAATGAGGAAATGTAATGCGGCACTACTTACATACATACCGATAACGCCAAATACAGGGCTTTGTCCTTCGAGAGACTGTGCTAGCTGATTCACAATTGTATCAAGCAATTTGCCTTGTTCTAAAATGACTGAAATACAACGAGCCATTCCGACGATCAAAGCACCGTATATGAGATTTTGGCAGCCTGCTAGAAAAGTAGAAGCGATATCGTTTGCTTTCATGCCGCCTATTATTCCCGCTGTAATTGCTATGAAAATAAAAGTAGCGGTCATTTCTGCGTCTGTCCAATGTAGACGAAAAGCGCCTATTAAAAATGCAATTAACGATAAAGCTGAAACGAGTAAAATTAATTTGTGGCGTATTGTCCAAGGAACTTCTGTTTTCTCTATTTCTCTCTCACTTGAAAGAGCATTACTTGGAAACCAGTTGTCACCGAGAATGCTTCCTTTATTCGATTTCTTTAAACGTTTTACGTACCAATTAATATATAAAATGGTAGCAATTAAAAAAGAGATATAAATTGCCGTGCGTAAACCAATCCCCGAAAACATCGGAAGTTCTGCAATTTTTTGTGAAATGCCTAAAGGTGAGGGAGATAGAATAGTAGCATTAAAACCGGCATAAGTGCCTAAATAAATAATTGCTACGCCGACGATAGCGTCCCATTTTAATGTACGTGCAACGATGATGCCGATGGGGATAAAGCCAATAACTGAGTTAACGATAATACCAGTCGTTCCGAGAATAGAAAAGAGTGCGGCGACAATGCAAATGAAAAGTAATTGCTGATTACGAAATTTGTTAATCACATGATAGATTAAACCGTCAAGAGCACCTGTTTTTTCAAGAATGGCAATAGCCCCGCCCGTAAATAAAATTAAAAAGATGATAGGAGCAGCAAGTGTCATTCCTTTTTCAATAGCGGTAAAAAAAGAAACAAATCCTACCGGCGATTGTGGAACAGAATGATAACTTCCTGGTATTGTCGTTGTAACAGTCCCGTTTGTAACTCTTTTAAACTCTCCAGCAGGAACGAAATATGTAGCTATTGCACAAAGTAAGGCAATAAAAAATAGTAGTACGTACGCGTCAGGCATTTTAAATTTTCGTTTACGCGGCTGTTTTTTTGCCTCAGTCTGTAATTGCATAAAACTCCTCCTTTTTCACTTGGTTAATTTTTAATATTCTGAAACTTATCTGTGAAATCGATTATAATAAAGGTTGCTTCCTAAGGCAATAGTTTTTCTGTCCTTTTTCTGCACATACAAATTCTTGCAACATTAGACAGGGAAACGAAAATAATCCAAGAATATGTTATATAGAAAGAATAAGGAAAAGAGGGAAAAAGATGTGGAAAACTACGGATCTATGTGATGAGTTTGAAAATGAATTGCAAATATGTCGCCAGTCTTTTCGGTCTTTTGGGAAGAAAGAACAATTCCACGGGAAAATTGCAACGGTAAAAGTGAAGGATGATAATGTACTAGTGAAGGAAGGATTGCAAACACTACCAGAAGGAACGGTATTAGTTGTTGATGGCGGAGCATCTACGAATTGTGCGTTACTTGGTGATAATTTGGCAGCTATTGCGGAGGAAAGAAAGCTAGCAGGAATTATTGTATATGGTTATGTTCGTGATTCTAGTGAACTAAAGAATATGAATATAGGTATTTTAGCGTTAGGGACATTACCAAATAGAAGTGTAAAAGAAGGGAAAGGAGAACGAAATATTTCATTGCAATTTGGACAAGTAGAATGGAAGCCGAATGAATATGTGTATGCGGATGAAGATGGCGTCATTATTAGTGAAAAGAGTTTGCATCGTTAAAGGCTAGTAAGTTACTATTCTTAGAAAATAAATCCGATAAAGCATGGACAAAATTCTTTGTCAATAGTAAAATAATACAGAAATTTATAATTTACAGAATGTATAGGTTTATCGTTTTACGATAACTGAAATGGAAGTAAGAAGTGCCTAGAAAAGTGAATGTTATCGCAATGATACGTTCATAAACAAAATTATTTTTCCTATACAAATATAGCCGCGCATGATGCGGGTAGGAGGTGTTGCACAGTTTGTTCGACACTTACAAAAAAAGAGTGTCAATTGCACGCCCTTGAAGGGCCTTTTTTTGTGTGAATAGTAGTAAGGGAGGAAATTTTGGGATGGCAATGTTAAAAAAATGGCTGCTTACGTCGTTAATGGCAGTTACACTTGTATTTGTTTCTTTTGCGAATACAGTACATATTACGTTTGCTGAAGGAAATACAGCAAAACTTGCAATTATTGGTGAATCACAAAAGGGCATTATGTTATGTCCGAAAGAAGAGCAAATTACAGATGGGGAAACAGCTTTAAGTTTGCTGCAAAAAGTCATGGGGGACAAAGTAACAGCAGAGACGATGTCGTTTGGAACGTATGTTAAAGGCATTGACGGCTTAATGGCTGGGGACACAAGCGGCTGGTTGTATGATGTAAATGATAAATCTGCAGAAGTTGGAGCAGATAGTTATAAATTAAAGTCTGGAGATGTTGTTGTCTTTCGTTTTGTTGCAGACTGGAGCAATATGAGCCAGGAAACATTACAGCAAACATTAGATAAATTTGGTACTTGTAAAACTGTAGAAGAACCAAAGACAGATGACCCAAAACCAGAAGACCCAAAAACAGATGATCCAAAAACGGATGATCCAAAACAAGAAAAACCAGAAGAACCAAAAACAAATGATGAAAAGATAGAACAACCAAAGCAAGAGAACATTCAAGTTCCAGCAGCGAAAGTAAATGACGCGATCTCTAAGACATCTGAAAAGATGTTACAAGATGGAATTGAAAGTGATTGGGTAGCTTTAGGCCTTTCTCTTTCTGGAAAGAATGTTCCAATTGAGGCGAAATTAAATTATGTTAAGTCAGTAACTGAAAAAGTAGAAAAGCGCATTAACCGTTTTTCAGCGACAGATTTAGCTAGAACGATTATTATGATGAATGCAATGCAAGCAGACCCTACAAAGGTTGGCGAACATAATTTAGTTCAAAAATTGTATGAATCAGATAAAGTAAATTCTGTTACAGGTTATACATTTGCTTTACTTGCATTTGATACGAAGAAATATGAAGTGCCAGTGAATTCAAAATGGAATCGAGTTGCTTTAGTAGATGCGCTTTTAAACTCACAGCATACAGATGGCGGCTGGACTTACGATAGCGCAAGCAGTAAAGACAGTGCTAGTAGCGTTGATGTAACAGGTATGGTTTTATCAGCATTAGCTCCATATCAAGATCGACCAGATGTGAAGACAGCTGTAGAAAAAGCTGTTGCCTATTTATATAAAGAGCAACTAGAAAATGGTGGTTTTTCTGCTGATGGACAAGAAAACTCTAATAGTGTTGCGCAAGCAATTATTGGACTATCACTTGTGAAAGATGTAGATCAAAACCGTCTACATAAGGCAGTGCAAAATCTACTGTCATATCAACTTCCAAATGGTGAATTCAAATGGTTACCAAGTGATCAAAACGGTAGCGGAATGGCTACAGAGCAAGCGTTATTAGCACTACTTCAGTTTAAAGATCTTGAAAAATCGATTTATGACTGGTCAAATGTATCTGTTCCTGAAATCGATACGAAACCAAATGTGGATTCAGAAAATGTTGTAGTAGAAAAAGAAGTTACTGAACAACCAGAAGAACAAAAGCAAGTACAACAAGAAACGAGAGATGACACTCTAAAAGTTGTTGTCGATAACGAACCGGTTAAAAATAAAAAATCCGGAAATGGTAGCACGTTACCAAAAACAGGAGCATCTTCTCATAGTGCAGCTACAGAAGTAGGTATGGGTGTATTATGTATAGCTTCTGCATATGTATTATGGAGACGTAAAGCAGCTTAACAAAAATTAGGAGCAATCATTTGCTCCTAATTTTTAATATGAAAGGTGAGAGACAACATGAGTAAGATAAAATGGATCATTTCTTTAATGCTTTCACTTGGGTTACTTGCCGGATGTGAAGAAGCAGCTGTAAAGCCTGAGAAGAAAGTAGAACCAAAGCAAGAAGAGGTAGCAAAACAAGAAGAGAAAAAAGATGAAGCGAAACCGGAAGAAAAACCGGAGGAGAAACAAGCTGAACAAGAGCAAAATAAGCAAGACGACCAGAAAGAGAAACAAGAACAAAAAGTAGAAGAGAAGCCGAAAGAAGAAAAAACACAGGCACAACCGGAAGTAAAGAAAGAAGAAAAACCTCAGGAACAGCCTGCCGCTAAGCAACCAGAACAACAAAAAGCACAAGAAGAGAAACAACAACAACCGAAAACACCAGAAGTAAAAGAAGAAGCGAAGGTTGTGAATCAGCCGAAAGAAACACCGAAGCAGGAGCAAAAGAAAAATCCAGAAGAGAACAATAGTGTACCAACTCCGCCAACACCGGTACCACCACCAGAACCACCTAAACCACAAGCAAAACAAGTTACGATCTCAGTAAAAGGTAATGAAGGATACTTATTAGGTGCGAAAAAGATGGATGTACAAGAAGGCGATACAGTGTATAAAGTATTGCAACGTACAGGTTTAGATGTGGATGCGAGTGGATCTAAAGGCGATGTTTATGTAAAAGGGATTAATGATTTATATGAAAAAGATATTACAGCTACTAGTGGATGGAAATATCGTGTGAACGGTGCGTTTCCAAACCATAGTGCAGGTGTAGTAACAGTTAAACCAGGAGATACAATCGAGTGGGTGTATGTATTAAAATAAGAAAGGCATTCGGTAAAGGACTATGAAAATAAGTTTTTCTTCTTTACATCCTTTTGTGAATTTTTTCTATTATATCGGGGTGATGATACTATGTATGATGTGTCTTCATCCTCTTTTTTTAATTGGGGCAATTCTATTAATCGTTATAATCAATGTGATGCAAGGGAATAGCGAAAAGATAAGAAAGATGTTACCGAGCACAATCGTTTTCTTTTTTATGGTCATTTTATTTAATTCGTTATTAACGCATAGAGGCCGAACTACATTATTTTGGTTAGGTGATAGCCGTATTAAGCTTGAGGCGATTATGTTCGGACTAGTAATGGGGTTATTATTAGTTGCGATTATGTTTACGTTTGCTTCGTATAATGATATTATTTCAAGTCATAAATTTTTATATTTGTTTTCTAGAATTTCACCGAAAGTAGCATTGTTAACGATGATTACGGTGAGGTTTGTTCCATTGTTTATGAGGCGATTACAGAAAATAACACTCGTCCAAAAGACAAAAGGTATACAAGTAGATGCAGGTTCCATTGTGGAACGGGTGAAAAACGGTATGCAATTGCTACAAGTATTATTAATTTGTTCATTAGAAGATGCGCTGCAAACAGCAGATTCTATGCAAGCCCGTGGATTTGGTGTAACGAAGCGTACGACATATATTCGGTATAGAATGGAAAGACGAGATTGGTGTACGCTCAGTTATTTAAGTATTCTACTTATCATTGCTATTATATGTAATACGTATGGCGGGGGAAAGCTAATCATTTATCCGAAAGTCGAATCTATTCTATTTCAGCAATACGATGGAGTGATGTTCGGAGTATTTATGATGTTTATTAGTCTACCAATTATAATGGAAGGAAAGGAATGGATATGGTGGCGCATGCAGAAATAAACAATTTATCATTTGTATATGCTGATGAGAACGAATATGCGTTACAGCATATTTCTCTTTCTATTCAAAAAGGAGAGTTTATTGCACTTGCTGGAGGGTCAGGCTCTGGAAAGACGACTTTATTGAAACATTTTAAAAAGGAATTACTTCCAATCGGTACACGTTCAGGAGAAATTTTTTATGAGGACGTTTTATTAGAGGAAGTACCTGATTTATTATCTGCACAAGAAATTGGTATGGTATTTCAAAATCCAGAAAATCAGCTCGTAATGGATACGGTCATTCAAGAATTAGCATTTTCTTTAGAAAATATCGGGTTACCATCACAGATTATTCAAAAACGAATAGCAGAGCTTATTAGCTTCTTAGGATTTCAAGATTTATTGCACCAATCTGTTCATACGTTATCTGGCGGGCAAAAGCAGCTCGTCAATTTAGCTGCGGTATTAGTTATGCAGCCAAAACTATTATTATTAGATGAACCGACGGCGCAGTTAGATCCAATTGCAGCGAAAGAGTTTTTAGGATTGTTAAAACGTATTAACGAAGAACTTGGCATTACGATTGTTTTAAGTGAACATCGTTTAGATGAAGTGATACCACTTGCAACACGCGTTATTTGTATGAATAATGGTCAAATCGTGTATGATGGCAGCCCTAAAACGGTTATAGCGAACATGTGGGAAGTTGAAAAGTTCCGTCCATTTATTCCGCAAATTCCAAGATTGTTTTTAGAATGGAATGTAGAAGATATTCCGTTTACAGTGCGAGAAGCGCAAATGAAACTGAATAACTTTTCAGAGATATCATATGTGAATGAGCCAGTAGCAAAAAGTGAAAAACACGAAGTTATTTTAAGTGCAGAGCATATTTCGTTTCAATATGAAAAAAATAGTCCACTTATTTTACGAGACTTAACCGTATCGATTGAAAAAGGAAAATGGGTAGCTCTCGTTGGAAAAAACGGTACCGGGAAGTCCACGCTTTTGACGATTTTAGCGGGATTGCAAAAAGCGAGAAGAGGGAAAGTAAAGTGGAATGGGAAAGTGATACATAAAATTGATTCGAAAGAACGATTTAAAAGTATCGGGTATGTATCACAGCATCCGTATTATCATTTTACATTTGATACAGTGTGGGAAGAAGTGTATGAACGTGCACGCGAGTTATACGGAGAACAAGGAAAAGAAATAGCAGAAGATATGTTGAAGAAGTTTTGGTTGTGCTCGCTTAAAGAACGCCATCCGCATGATTGTAGCGGGGGAGAGCAACAACTACTTGCGTTATGTACAACGTTATTATCAAAGCCGACTTTATTATTACTTGATGAACCGACAAAGGGATTAGATCCGTGGAAAAAAGAAAGAGTAGGAGAGGTATTTAGAAAGCTACAAAAAGAAGGTACAACAATTGTAATGGCAACGCATGATATTGAGTTTGCAGCGAAATACGTTGATCAATGTATGATGTTATTTGACGGAGCAGTCATTATGAATGATACACCGAAAGAATTTTTTAGTGGCAACTTCTTTTATACAACCTCTATTAATCGATTTATTCGAAAAGAGTTACCATATGCATTAACGTGGGAGGATGTGTACGAAGCGTGTCCAAACGATATGTTGCATTCATAATATGTATTTTTGCAGTAATAATAGGCACATTACTCTTTACTACACTTATCATGGACGGTTATTACATGTTAAGTAGTTTGTTTTTATTAGTTGTTATTATGTTACCGTTTTATATCCGCTTTGAAAGAAAGGCTTTTGTTTCACGTGAAATTGTACTCGTTGCTGTGTTAGCGGCAATTGCAGCAGTTAGCCGCGTACCATTTTCGATATTGCCAAGTGTACAACCGACTTCATTTGTCATTATCGTTTCTGCAATTGTGTTTGGGAGTGAAACTGGTTTTATGATTGGTGCAACAGCGGCTATCGTATCTAACATTTTTTTAGGACAAGGTCCGTGGACGCCGTGGCAAATGTTTTCGTGGGGTATGATTGGTTTTATAGCTGGATTATTACGTAATACATTTTTAATGCGAAAGCTATGGGGAAGACTTCTATACGGATTGTTTGTTGGATTTTTATTTGGCTGGATTATGAACTTCTGGGGGCTTCTCGGTTTCATACGTGAGGCAACGTGGGAAGCTGTCATTTCGTATTATATCGCAAGTTTTTATTTCGATTTGAGCCATGCGATTTCGAATGTTGTTTTCTTACTATTATTTAGTACGTCTTGGATTACGATTCTTACAAGATTTAGAAAGAAATATGGCATATTAGAAAAGCATAACATGGCATAGAAAAGCATACTCATATAAGGTAGGGTCGCGACTTACATATTCGTTTGCCTCTTTCATGCTTCTTACATATTGTAAGGAGCATTTTTTATTGTCAAAAAATCGATTCAATATATATCCGTTATTATATAAAATTATTTGTATAATAGTAGGTGAGAGTTATTTTCAAAAGGGAGGTGTATAGTTAATGAAGTTAGTTATTCCGAAGCAACACGGTGCATGGGCTATGCTCGTTATACCATTTCTATTAAGTGTTATTCTTGGGAAACCTACTATGTATCATATTCCATTGTTTTTAGCTTGGTTCTTTATCTATTTAGCTACGTATCCATTTCTTATGTACATAAAGCAAAGACGAAAAAAAGAGTTGTTACATGCTGCAATTGTATATTTTATCATCGCGTTCGTATTTGGAATGATTTCTCTATTATATGAATGGCGCATCCTTTTATTCGTAGCAGTAATGATTCCATTATTTATTGTAAATATGTATTACGCTCGTCAAAAGAATGAAAGAGCGTTACTAAATGACATTAGTGCGATTATTGTTTTCTGTATTGGCGGTTTAGTTAGTTATTATTTTTCAATGAAACTTATAGATAAAACAGCACTATTTATTGCACTTATATCATTTTTATATTTTTTAGGAAGTACGTTTTATGTGAAAACGATGATACGTGAGAAAAATAACCCGAAGTATCGTTTTATATCTTGGGGTTATCATATTGTATTAACAATCATTGTATTTGCTATGAATCCGTGGTGTTCTCTTATTTTTATACCAAGTGTCATGCGAGCAATTATGTTGTACGGTAAAAAAATTTCTATTATAAAAGTAGGTATTTTAGAAATTGCTAATTCTGTATATTTTTTAATCATAACGGTAATAATTATGAAGTATGCCATTTGAAAAAGCTTCCCATCTTATGATGGGAAGTTTTTTCAATCTTGTTCTAAAATGTGAACCGTGTAATCACAACGTTGAATAGCTTGTTCGATCGCATAAAGGGATTGTTCAATACGTGCGCGATTAAAATCTTTTTCAACGGTCTGTAGCGCTGCTTCTAAACAATGTTTTGCTTCTTGTAATGATTGAAAAGAATCTTGTACATATCCGCGAGCATTTTCGTGCATTTCATACTCCTCCTTGCATATTCATATATGTATAGTATGAACAGGAAGAAAGAAAATATAATTTGTTGTATTTGTTTGACAATTGAAATGAAATTACGTATAGTAAGATTTAAGTGAATATTTTCTTATCCAGAGAGGTGGAGGGACTGGCCCGATGAAACCCAGCAACCGCGATGCAGGTGCTAATTCCAGCAGAACATATTTGTTCTGGGAGATAAGACGAAGATATATACGTAACTTCTTCTTATCGGAGAGGTTTTTTTGTTGTCAAAAAAACCGATTACGAAAATTTATATTAAGAAGAAAGGGGTTGCGAAGTACTGTGACACTCGAAAAATACGTAAAACTGCGTAGTACAGTTTATGAATATATGATAGAGCAAGATAAGCCAATATCATTGTTAGATATTCAAGAACATATCGTTTCGCATCATGAAGGAAAATTCACGAAAAAGATGTTACATCAATTTTATTTATCAAGACTATTAGATGAACTGAAACTGGATGGGAAAATTACATTAGCTGATGAATATCTCTATACTGAAAAAGGGGTATTTTATAAGGCGAGAAAAGGGAGCTAAGCTCTCTTTTTTTGAAGTATGTAGAGTAAAAGACTGCTGAAGCAGCCTGATACAAGGGAATGGTGTTGAGTGTGTAGTGTCAAAGATTGAATGTGCCTGAAAGAGGCACTTCATATCGGCTGCAAATGAAAAGAGACACCTCCGCCGAATAGGTGTCAGTCGTTTTGTCATATAGACTTACTATTTGACAGTTATTAGAATAACATGCAGGGTTTTGGAAGTCAAAAGGGAATTAAAGGAAGAGGTGTTGTTATGTACGCTTACTTATTACATGATATAACGAAATGGATTCCGAAATACATTGTAGATAGAGGATACGAATATTATGAAGATGGACATGTAGAAGATGTTGAAATACACGATAAGAAAGTTTTTGCTTTCGTTACTGGAAATGCAGGAAACTATGAAGTGATTATTGATCTTGAAGATTTTACAGAAAGTAGCTGCGAGTGTCCTTATGAGAATCTTTGCAAGCATATGGCGGCAGTTGTTTATGATATTCAAGGTGCTGGTGAAAGTACGGTAAAAGAGAAACTGAAAGATTTAGAAAAGGAAGAGTTACTTACAGTATTAAATCGTTTATTACAAAGTTCGAAAAACGTACAAATTGTAGAGAAGATGTTAAAGAAGGGGAAACTTTAACTTATAGAGGGAGTTGTTTTGTAGTGAATGTACTAATTGTATACGCTCATCCTAGTCCTTCCAGTTTTAACGCGGCGATTTTAAAGCATGTGCAAAAAGGATTACAAGAAACAAATCATTCGGTTACGGTACTTGATTTATATAAGGAACAATTTGATCCAGTCCTTGTATTTAATGAAGAGAAGAAAAGACGTGATTTAGTAAATGAGGAAGAGACAGCGCGATATAGAAAATTAGTGGAAGAGGCAGATACGCTTCTCTTCATCTATCCGATATGGTGGTGGGGGATGCCTGCTATTTTAAAAGGATTTATTGATCGCATTTTCGTAGCTGGATTTGCTTATAAATATGAAGGTGCCCTGCCGAAAGGATTATTGAACGGAAAGAAAGCGTGGGTTATTAATACGTTGGACTCGCCTTTATGGTACGTCGCATTATTATACCGATCAGCAGATTGGATTATGATGAAGAGAGGCGTTTTACGTTTTTGCGGTATTCGCGATATAAAACGGTCAGTGTTCCAATCAGTGAAAACGAGTAAACTAGAGAAGCGGGAAAAATGGTTAGTACAAATAGAAGAAAAGGCTCGTACATTATGAATGAAATCGATCGTATTCTAAACTGTTGTGGGTATGATAACGAACTTTTGCGAACGTATATTACATGTTTACTTCAATTGAAAAAATGTAGCGAAACATTTCAACAAATGACGATTCAATTAAGAAATGATTATCTAATAAGAGGGATTTGTGAAAGAGAAGTTGATGAGGTGGTAAGAGGAAGTAAAGAATATGAAACATATTTTCTTCCTAAAGCATTACAGTGGAATTTCCTTAAGAACAATCCAGATTTAATTGAAAAAATATGTGAAGACTTTTTTGCATTTGAGGCGTTACATCTTACGGAGATAGAGTGGGAAAGGATTATAAATTGCGTGGGAAATAAATAATTTATTATGTAAAAAAGCTAGTATAAAACTAGCTTTTCATTTAGATAAATAAGAAACATAGACTAATGATAAATCCTGCATATAGTAAGTTCACAACGCAAAATCCCATAATATCACGAGCACCTAAACCAGCTATCGCTAATGCCGGTAATGCCCAGAAAGGTTGAATTAAATTTGTCCAAGCATCACCCCACGCAATTGCCATTGCTGTTTTTGCAGCAGGGACACCAAGTTCAGCACCAGCTGGAATCATAATGGGTGCTTGCACAGCCCATTGACCGCCGCCAGACGGAACGAAAATATTAACGATGCCAGCACTTAAAAAAGTAAAGAGCGGGAAAGTCGTTTCGTTTGAAATGCTAATAAAGAAATTCGAAATAGCTCCTCCAAGTGAAAGTCCTTCACTATTTGCTCCAATCATCATTCCCATAATTCCTGCGTAAAACGGAAATTGAAGTAAAATACCAGAAGCACTTTTCGTAGAGTCCGAAAAAGCGCGAATATATTGAATCGGAGTACGGTGGAAAATAAGTCCAGCAATTAATAACATAAAAATCACGATATCGAGAGTAAGGTTAAAGCCTTTCGTATAAAAGTAATTGAAAATATAAATGAGACCTAACAATCCAACACAAAGTGTAATAATGATGCTATTTTCCATTTTTTCAGCGAACGTATTGTTCCCTACTTCTTGAGCGGCAGCTTCTTCATGAAATACGCTAGGATCTACCGTTATCGTATGTTTTTCATCTGGATGCATCGCTTTATTAATGAGAGGCATCGTAACGAGAAAAATAATAACTGGAACGAGTGTGTATGGTGAAAATAATGTTTCTGTTATTGGAATCGCTTCTTTTATACTTCCCGCTGTCGTTTTAATTAACGTTTCGCCGCCAGTTGCTAACGTAAGAGGAATAGAAGCAGAAAGCCCCGCATGCCAAATGAGAAATCCAGAGTAAGAAGAAGCAATTGCTAGTCTATAATCTAATCCTTCAAGCTGCCTGGCCACTTCTTTTGCATATAAAACAGATACAACAATACCAAATCCCCAGTTTATGTATGCTCCTAGTAAACTTACGATTGAAATGGCAATAATACCTTGTCCATTCGTTTTCGGTAGTCTTGCAGCTTTCGTTAATCCTTTTTTAATAAGAGGAGCATTTGCTAAAGCAGATCCTGTTACGAGTACAAGTGCCATTTGCATAGAAAAGGCGAGTAGTCCCCAAATGCCATTACCCCAGTGATTAATCATTTCCACAGGTGTTTGGTGCGTTGCAAACATGCCGAAGAAGATAACAAAAACAGTTAATAAACATGATAAAATAAACGGTTCTGGCAAGAAACGTTGCACTAAGGCGACGCAACCATTAGTAAAAGAACGAAACAAAATAGATCAACCTCCTTATGTATGTTTATTACAATTATTCGAGGTTATTTGAGTAATACCCTTTAATATATATAAAATTCAGAAATTTAAGGGTATTGTCATAATGTCTAGGTAGATTGATAGTTTATATTGAAATGTTATTTCATTTTGAACTGAAATTGAAAATGATGCTCTATATATAAGGGGAAGAGATGGGAATAGACGAATATGTTTAGGCGTGTTTTAAAATGACTGACCTCCTTTTCTTCATTGAACAACCTGTATAAGTTGTATATTATTAATAAATGTAATTTGTACACTTTTCGTAACGGTATTTGCTAAGTTTTTGTATTATATAATTATGTGAAGTTAACATAACTTATTGTATCAATAGTATATATTTGCCTAGAATATCCATTTTAAGATTTTGAAGTACGCTCCTAAATGAAAATGTATTTCTCTAAAGTTAGTTACTTAGTGAAGTCTGCTCGTTTTTTTCGTATTAGGGAAGAATGTACTTTTTAACTTGATGGGCATGGGGTGGGACCCCTTGTAGCAAAACCGGAGTGGAAATGATGAGTATAAATATTTTTGTGAGATTGATAAAAGATGAATTATTAAAAGAGGTAAGCATAAGAAGTGAGGATGAATTTGAGCCTGTAGTAGTTAAAGATATTCCTAGACTTTGGAAGTGTTTAGGTACAGGTAATTACGCCGCAGTATTTATGCACAAAGAATACAAAGATTGGGTAGTGAAAGTCTACGCGCGAGAAGGAGAAGGAATTGAAAAAGAGTCAGAAGTATACCGAAGAATCGGAAATCATCCTTCTTATTCGAAGCTTATATATAAAGGAGAAAATTTCATAGTATTAAAACGTTTAAAAGAAATTACCTTATACGATGCTATTCATAAGGGGATTAAAATTCCTAAGCAGGTAATCCTTGATATCAATGGAGCTATAGAGTATGCAAGGAAGCAAGGACTAACTCCTTGTGATGTTCACGGGAAAAATGTGATGATGGAAAACGGAAGGGGATATGTAGTCGATGTATCTGATTTCCTAAAAACAAAAGAAGATAGTAAGTGGAGAGACCTGGAAAAGGCATATTTTGCCTTTTACTTGCCTTTCATTTATAAATTTCCTTTTCCTGTTAAAATACCGTATTTTATGTTAAACATTGTTAGACGTTCGTATAGAACATATAAGAAGCTTAAAAAGAAATTCAAATTGTAAAAGGATCACATACTTATCTTTAGGTTAGATAAGTGAACCACTAGTGTTTTCAAATGTATAAAATATTATCACGATAATTAGGGTTTAGGCGTGGCTCAAATAGTAATTCTTTCGGCAACTCCTACTAACCAAGTGCTAATTGGAATGGAATTTGTGTAAATAAAAAAAGCTTCCACTACTGTGGAAGCTTCTCTAAATGATGTGCAATATCGATATACATATTTGAGTAAACTGAATGTATTTCATTACTTGGCGTAGCGTTAGAAGAGAAGTGAACAATGACCATATTTGCTTTCGGATCGATGTAAAGTGTCTGTCCATAACTACCTAACACTTCGAAAGCACCTTGTTCATTGTGCGGAATCCACCATTGATTATGATAAGAAATGGAAGCTCCAGGGCCAACTGCAAGTTCACCTTCTTGGACATTTTTTATATCTTCAGTAATAGAAGAAGGGAGAATTTGTTTTCCGTTATATTCCCCGTTGTTTAATAGTAATTGCCCGAATCTAGCCATATCTCTAGCAGTTGCATTTAAGCCAGCGCTTGCTTGCTCTATCTTCGTTTCATCTGTAACATAATACGCGTTTTCTTCCATACCAATTTGAGACCATATTTGTTCGCTAACATTTTCAGCTAATGATTTACCAGTGATCGTTCGAATCACCCAAGCGAGTGTTTCCGCTGATCCGTTATCGTAAGAAAAATCGGAACCAGGCGGTGCAGTTTCTTCTGCTTCTCGTAACATATCATAAATTTTCATCGGACCGTCGTAGTTTTTACCGCGTGATAAAATATTGCTAGCTAAATATAGTTGTGCATCTTGATTTTCTAACGCTGGATGTTCATATCCATGAGTAGGGTATTCTACAGAAACTTGCATATCCATTAATTGCTGAAGTGTGGCATTACCGAACGGTGTATTTTTTAATTCTTTTATATATGTGTTAGCTGTTTTTTCTAAGTCAATACGGTTTTCTTCAGCGAGAGATTGTATCATTGCTCCGGTAAAGACCTTTGCTAATGACGCCATGCCATGAGGTTCACTCTCGTTATATCCATTGAAATATCGTTCATAAACAAGTTGTCCATTATGTACAACAACAAAAGCATCCGTTTTGTTATCGTCCAAAAGTTTTTTTAGAGGAGTTGTATTTCCAAACATACGCTCCACGGCAAAATCATCTAAGTTTTGCAACGCGGTAGAGAAGTGGGAAACTTGATCCGGGTTATGATTTACCTCGTTAATTAAAGTGAATTCTTTCATATGTGTATACGACCAACGTAAGTATGGATCATCTAACCAATTTTTCTTCGTCACGTTATGTTTTGATGGGGTTGTTTTATTATGTTTGAAGTATGTAAAACCGAGCCCTGTAATTACAAAAATGAATGTGATTATGAGTAAGAGTAGGGGAGATTTTTTAAATTTCATAGAGGTCCCTCCTTTTTATTTCTATTATAAGTATACGCTTCTATTAAAAGAAATACAAAATAAGGAAAGTAAACGGGGAAGTTTACTTTCCTTATTCCTGTTAAGCGGAAACTTTTCCGTCTGTATGTTGTTTCTTGAATTTTTGTTTTCGTCCATGTAATCCATAATAGAGAAGTAAAGTGAACGCAACGATAATAGCTGCGATGAAATACATATTATGGTAACTTGATTTCGCTGCGACGATACCTAAAATGAAAGAACCAAATCCAATACCACTATCAAAGAATGAGAAGTACGTAGCTGTTGCAGAACCACGTCGATGATTTGGAGCGGCAGAAATTGCAATCGTTTGGAAGCTAGGAATTAATGTCCCGTAGCCTAAACCGATTAGCATACCTGCGCCAAGGAACCAAAATGAAGTTTGTGCTTGGCTTAAAATAAACATCCCAATGGTGAAAATAATGATAGCAGGGTAAACAAGTACATTTTCACCAAAGCGATCAAAAATCTTTCCTGTAAATGGACGAGAAATTACAACAACAAGTGCGTATACAATAAAGAAGTAACTAGCAACTTCTCCTAAACCGATCTCTTTCGCATAAATAGGAATAAAGGATAAAATGCCACTATAAGAAAAGGCTAAAACAAATCCTGTCAGAGCGATCGGAATAGAGGATGGTTCAATTAAGTCCTTCCATTTCATTTTTTCTCGTTTTTGTTTCTTCACTGGTGCTTCATGCGGAATATTTACAAGTAGTCCTAATAAAAATGCAAGCAATGAAAATACGGAACAAACGATAAATAGTACAGTAAATGAAAAATGAGAGATAATTGTTAAACCTAAAAAAGGACCGATTACCATCGGCAGACTCATGAATACGCCGAAATAGGCAAGTGCTTCGCCGCGTCTATGAGCTGGCGCAACATCTGTGACAATCGTACCAGTTGCTGTCGTTGCCATACCGAACCCAATACCATGTAAGAAGCGAAGGGCAAGTAATAAAAATAAACTTTGCGCACCGAAATACATAACAGTAGCAGCTAAAAATAATGAAAGTGAAATAAATAATATTTTCTTTCTTCCTAAATCATCGAGCCATTTACCTGTAAATGGTCTACATAAAACAGATGAAATAAGAAAAACAGTTGCAACTAAACCAATTTCCTCAGGTTTTCCTTTTAGGTTGTCTATAACGTAGACGGGCAGAGTAGTCATAAGCATGTAAAATGTTAAGAAGAGAAATAGACTACTAAAACAAGTTCCGAGGAAATCCTTCGTCCAAAGTTTTTCACTTTGCATCGTCATCCCTCCAATTTAATCTAAATTTTTAATGATTTGTTGTAACACTTGAAATGCTTGATGTAACTCATCTTCGTTAATACCATCTAGCGTTTTTTCTTCGAAAGTATCAACTTCTTCTTGCCATACAGGTATCATCTTTAATGCTGTATCAGACAATGAAATAAGCTTTTCACGGCGATCTTTTCCTTCTGTACGAATAATCCAGCCCATCGTTTCCATACGTGTTAACGTGCGAGTCATCGTTGGTGATTCAACATTTAAATACTGGCATAATTCTGTTTGCGTACAAGAACCGGTTTGATTAATGCGGAAAATAACAGCCCATTGCGCACTAAATAACCCAGTTGGAGATACGCGTTCATTAAATTTCTTTGTGAATTTTCGAGAAGTTTGGCTGACAATGTGAAAAAAATGTTGTTTTTCGTCCATGTATTTTGATCCTTTCAAATTAGTTACCTAGCTAACTATATACTTTTTTATTATAATTGTCTAGTAATAGACATGTTGATTCATGTAAAAATTTTGTATAGGTTTTATATTGAGAACATACATTCTGTATGTTATTCTTTAAGTAAGTAAAGAATTTTCTTTCTATTAAAAAGAATGGGGGAACTTGTGATGATTAAGCCTGCAACAATGGAGTTTGTTTCACTATCGAACGGAGAAACGATTGCGTATCAGGAAGTTGGAAGGCAAAATACAGAAATTCTTGTACTCATTCACGGGAACATGACATCGTCACAACACTGGGATTTAGTTATTGAAAAGCTACAAGATCAATACCATATTTACGCTCTTGATTTAAGAGGGTTTGGACAATCAACATATAATAAGTCGATAGATTCAATACAAGACTTTGCAGAAGATCTAAAACTAGTTATTGATCAATTAAAATTAGAGAAATTTTCATTAATGGGCTGGTCAATGGGCGGTGGTGTTGCGATGCAATTTACAGCGAATCATCCAACGTTTGTTGAAAAGTTAATTTTAGTAGAATCAGTGGGCATGAAAGGATATCCGATTTTTAAAAAGGATATAAACGGGCAACCAATCGTATCAAGCTTAGTAAAGACGAAAGAAGAAATCGCGCAAGACCCCGTACAAATTGCTCCAGTACTAGATGCGATAAAAAACATGAATAAATTATATTACCGTACAGTATGGAATTTATTAATATATACACATAATCAACCTGAACCGGATCGTTATGAAAAGTATTTAGACGATATGTTAACGCAGCGTAATTTCGTAGATGTGAATTATGCGCTCATTACATTTAATATTTCGGATGAACATAACGGGGTTGTAGAGGGAAATAAACAAATTCATCGTATTAAAGCTCCGACACTCGTCATACAAGGTGACAGAGATTATGTCGTACCGCAAGTAGTCGGTGAGGAATTAGCAAAATATTTGCCAAATGCAGAGTTAAAAGTGTTAGAAGATTGCGGTCATTCGCCGTTTATTGATTGTTTAGATGTGTTTATAAAGCATGTAGAGGATTGGTTAGAACAGAAATAATCCCCGAAATGAAACGTATTGCATATACTATAACATTGTAGGTAAAAGGGGAGATTATCAATGCATCATCCGTTCTTAATTGCGCATTCGCCATATAATCATCACTTATATACAAAAATAATGATAGCTCCGCTGTATATGCAAGTTTCACCAGCTGTAGTTCCTTTACAACTGCAATATCCGCAGCCACCAATCGCTAGTGCACAGCAATACGCGTATGAAACTGCTTTTTATAAACATCCGTATTTCAAGCAATTCCATAACAATGTGAAAGCACAAGTTTGGGAAGGTTAAGAAGCTGAAAGGTTCATTCTTTTGGCTTCTTTTTTATTATGAATATTCGTACACGCATTTGAAGAAACAGTTTATAATGAAAAGTGGAAAGCGTGAGAAGGAGGGGGAGAGGGAAAGGAATGTCGATGCGTTTTACTTTTTGGATTATGGTTGGAATTGTAGCAATCTCGGGTTTGTCACAAGGGATGCTCTTACCTGCCATTGCAATGATTTTTGAACAAGAAGGGGTTAGTTCAAGTATTAACGGTATTCATGCGACGGCATTATATATTGGGATATTAGTTATTTCACCGTTTCTTGAAAAACCGATGCAAAAGTTTGGAATGAAGCCAATTATCGTCATTGGTGGGTTTCTCGTTATTATTTCATTATTCTTTTTTACACAAACATTTTCGTTTTTGGTATGGTTTATCCTTAGATTTCTAGTTGGAGTCGGAGATCATATGCTTCATGTCGGAACACAAACGTGGATCACGACAACATCGGACCCAAGTAAAATAGGTAGACAAGTATCGATATACGGTGTATTCTTCGGAATCGGTTTTGCTGTTGGTCCGTATTTAGCGAGCACTGTTCAATACGGCCTTGCGACGCCGTTTATGATATCTACGATACTTTGTTTAATAGGATGGCTTTTACTATTACCAACGAAAAATGCATTCCCAGCACAAGATGAAAGAGAAGTGAAAAGTGAATCATCATTTTCTCGTTATAAACAAGTTGTTGGATTAGGATGGATTGCACTGCTGGGACCACTTGCATATGGCGTACTGGAAGCAATGTTAAACAGTAACTTACCAGTATACGCGCTTCGAAAAGGATGGTCTGTTTCAGAAGTATCCTTCTTATTACCAGCGTTTGCAGTTGGGGGCATCATTACACAAATTCCGCTCGGTATATTAAGTGATAAATACGGAAGAGACCGTATATTAACATGGACGTTTAGCATAAGTACGGGTATTTTCTTGCTTGCAGCCGTATTTGATCAATATTACTGGATCGTCTTTGCTTGCATGTTGTTAGCTGGTATGGTCATTGGATCGTGCTTCTCTTTAGGGCTTGGATTTATGACTGATTTATTACCGAGACACTTACTACCAGCGGGTAATATATTATCTGGAATCGCCTTTAGTTTAGGAAGTATTATGGGGCCTGTATTAGGAGGCTTATTTATAGAAAAAATACAGTATACAAGCTTTTTCATTGCGGTTATGATTATAATAGGAACTCTCGCAATGGTATATATGATCTACATGAAGAATCAATTCGCATCAAGAAAAATAGAAAGTAGGTTAGGGCATGACAAAACAACCTAATAAAAAGAAATTTGAAGTACTTGAAAATGAAACAATTACAGACTGCTTAGCACGTATGGAACAAGAAGGATACGCACCGTCTCGTCGTATGGAAGAGCCAATCTTTCATGAAGTGAAGAAAGATGGCAAAACAGAAGTTGAACCGTGCGGTAGAAAAATTGTCTTTGAGGGGAAATTGAAGTAATACGCTATATAAAAAGAATTTGCTTTTGGGTACAAGCAAGATAAAACATATAGTCACATAAAAAAACGCTGTTGATTTCAATATCAATAGCGTTTTTGTTTTTAGTGAATATATAGATCAAAATGAATTTCTGCTTGAATAAAACTAGCAAAATCAATAATCTCTTTTTGTAAATACATTGCAGGTGATTCGTTATTCTCCACTTGAATTACTACCATAAAAAGAAACTGTAAACCATACTTCTTCTTGAGATGTTTTAATTGCTCTGTTTTTCCTTCAAGAGATTGTAGAATAACATGTAACTGATTATTTATATCGTATGATTCTTGATAGCCAGTGCTTAAAGTCCAATCCGTCTCTTTTCTATATAGGGTTTTGGTGGATACAAGATTCGGATTATCACGTCTTGCAACAACATCATCTTTTTTATAAGTTCTTGTAGGCTCGATACGTAGGGCATTGGTAATTGCTTCAACAGGAAATACATCACCCGTTGCACTAAAATAAGCCATAACTTTGGTTTTATCCAGAATGGTTCCTCCTCTTATTAGTAAGATGTTAATCTTATTACATTATAAAAATTTATGAATGTAAATAGAATTTTTACCCTGCTATTTGTGGGCAGTAAAGCTTCTAATGGGAGGAAAGAAGGTGAGAGTCAATTTTCCATAAAAGCATGGTTAGTGTGGGGGAATAAAACCTCACTAGTTTCATTGTATTGAACTCCAGCGTTGGGGTATTCGTTAAAGCTGGATACCTATACATTTGAAGGAAAGAACAATGATACAAAAGTAGGATGCTTAAAAATATAAATATTTGTATGATAAAAACAAAATATATTTTAAAAATCAGAATGTAGAGGAGGGAAAATATAATATGATACAAAGCATATACGAAACCCATTTATATGTAAGAAATTTAGAAAAGGCAATAGATTTCTATCAAAATAAGTTAGGCTTAACATTAGCAAAAAGACTATCGAAAAGACGAGTTGCATTCTTTTGGGTAGGAGAAAATAAAGAGCAAATGCTCGGATTATGGGAAGTACATACGAATGAAGAATTTGAGACGAAACACTTCGCTTTTCGTGTAGATTTAGCGTTTTTAAAGATTTCTAAATTATGGTTAGAGAAACGTGGAATAGAGGTAGTAGGGAGTCAGGGGAAAGGGAATGAAGAGCCGATTGTTCAAAGGTGGATGCCAGCTGCAAGCGTATATTTTCTAGACTGTGATGGGAATAAATTAGAGTTTATTTCTATGTTATATGATGATCCAGATGAATTAGAGTGTGCAACGTATTTAAGTGAATGGGAAGCGGAGTACCAAGAAAAATAAATTTTAATCAGTAGGAGTTTTATAGCTTTGGATTTTGTTAAATAGATAGGGAAAAATAAAATCCCTCAAGAAAAGACATGTTCTTGAAGGATTTTTTTATGCTTTATATATTTTGTATTGCTTGTAACGTATTAATGGTGTTCACTTTTAGATATTTCAGCGCGTTGAATATAACCATCAGAGAAGCTGAAATAAAGAGAATAGCTTCCTCGATTATATATGAAGCCTTCACTAGTCATATCCTCTCCGATTCCATCTGGTTCACCAAACCACTCTTTTAATTCGTTTATAGAGATATCCATTTTCACCCATATATATCTAGCGTCCGAAGGGTACATGTCAATATTATAATCTCCGTATACCGCTGTATTAGGTGCATCACATTCTGTACATGGTGCTTTTTTCAAAACATCAGGCACTCCATATTCTTTTTTTACGTCAGATAGATCTTTACCCAATGAATTTAATTTAAATGGACCAAACGTCCCATTCTCTAAAGCTGTTGTTAACATTTGTTTCATTTCTTCTTTTGTATTGATGTTGAAATTATAATCTCTGTTTTTTGCTATTGCATTATAGAAGAATTGTGCATACTCCTCACGTTTTACAAGCGTGTTGCCATTGTAATTACCTGCCTCATCACCGTAGGATATTCGGTTACTACGTAGCGTATTTACAAATTTATAAGCCCAATGATCTTGAGGTACATCTTTAAAGTTATTTTGTCCTTTTGATTGTAATTGAAATGCTTTTTGTAATACTACTGCCATTTCATACCGAGTTAATGCATCATCTGGACGAAAAGCACCTGTTCCATCACCTGTCATAATTCCGGCCTGTACAATCGCTTTAATATCCTTTTCAAACATATGATTTTTAATATCGTTAAACATATTGCTCTGTTCATTGTTTGCTGTTAAACCTAAATGACGAGCGATTAAAGAAGTTACCTGGCCTCTAGTAATATGATCCCCAAAACCAAATTTTCCGTTTCCATATCCGTTAAAAAGTCCTGCTGACGCTAAGTAATCAATAGCATCTTTTGACCAGTGATCCTTTGGTACATCTGTAAATACAGTGTTCGCATTGCCAGCTACTTTATAGTTATTCGTAGTTGTTTGTGCGTTTGCTGTGCCTACCATCATTGTAGTTGTTAGTGCTGTGGTGATTAAGAATCCCACAATTTTTTTAGCTTTGCTTGTTTTCTTGCCCATTTGCGAAAGCCTCCCCAGTTTAATTTAACTTTATTAAATATACGTATTACACATATACATTTAATACAATTAAATGTATACATCGCAATTATAACATGTTAATGATGATCATTTGTCATTGATTTCCTTAATGTGGATAAAATTTCAATAATCTATATGAAACTATAATTTTTAGATGACAAATATTCATTGCTGTTTAATTGAAGAAAAATGCGAAAGCTTTTTATAAAATATGGAAATGTTAAAATCCCTTTGATAAAATAGCAATATGCAAAAATAATTATTTATAAATTCTTAATGTAATGAATATTCATGTTTAAATATACGAATTTAACTACATAGTTATTGTGCTAAAGGGGGAGAAAGATGTTAGATGAATTGTACAATGCCTTTTTGAATGCGTCTGGTTTTACAGAAAGTGCGAGGAAACGAGATCGATATGATGATTTACATGATTATTTAAAAGATCAAGAAAGAGAGTTGAAGCAATTCATTCAAGAGGCTGAATCAGCGAAGAGAGATTATGAGAGTAAAAGTAATGGCTTAGAAGCTAATAAAATTCCGGCAGTTGAATTTGAACAAAAACGTCATGAAAAGGATGAAGAATTAAATACATTAGTATCCTATTTTAAAAGTGCATTAAGCGATGTTGGATCTGCAAAAAGTACAGCTTATGCAAAGTATTTGGAATATAAAGCGAAAGCAGAAGCGGAGAAAGCGTCAGCATACGCTGCAGCGACCAAGGCTTTTGAAGAAAAGAAAAAGGAAATTGAAAAACTTATCCATTAAGTATAGAAAGAATGGAGGGAATCCACATGAGTGGCAAAGAGGTTGAAATTATAGGAAGTAACACAGCAAGTGCCATTTCTTACGCGCAAAATATTGAAAATGGTATGAAGGATTCTTTAAATCAAGCGAAAAACTTAAAAGCATACGTTACATGTGCGAACTGGAATGGAAAAACGAGAGATGCCTTTTTAAGTTATCTAGATTTAATTATTCAATATAATTCAGAAATGGTAGAGGCATTTGAAGGACATACGAAAGCTTTGAAAGAGTTAGAGAAAAGTATTCAAACGTACGGCGATATATCGGAAGTAAGGGCGATAAAACAATTGTGATGGAGAAATGAGGGATAAAAGAATGGGGAAAGAAATGAACTTTGCACCTGCTGAATTATATGTTCTCGCAGGTGCAGCTGGGGTTACCGATATATTTGGATTGCCAAACCGTGACGCAATTATTTTACTTGATGAAGAATGTGTCACGAAAGCAACTACGAGTTTAAAAGAAAAAGGCTTACTTACAAGTGAAAATGGAATTACCCCTGCAGCTTTTCAAATAATTGAGCTATTAAAGGAATATGAAAATTGTCATGAATACACGAGAATGAATAATGTATTAATTGGCTTTTTAAAAGAGGATAAAGACCGAGTGGCTGTATTAACAGAAATAGAACCAAATAAAAAATACGAAATCGACTACATACCAAAGCCAGACGTATATTTTTCCTTATTAACACGCATCCCTTTCTTATTGAGAGAACCGAGGGAAATAGAAGATACATTTTTCTCAAAGAGAATGACAGAAGAAGAACAACAAACATTTGAGGAAAAAGATTTATCAAATAAAGATGTTATAGCGATAGAAACGTATAAGAGGCCTCGTAGTAATAGAGGAGGAAAATGGGAATGTTTCTTATATTTCACTGAAGGAGAAGATTACGTTCAAATAGATGTAGAACGTAATCGATATGACTGGGTGAGCCTCTATGCGGTGAATAAGAAATTGTATGACGTGTTAAAAATGCCGTATAAAAAATTAATTGACCCGAGACAATTTTCGTTAGGAGGTATTGAATAATGCAAGTATCAATGGGAGACGGTGGTTCTGGTGGTGGAGAAGAAGTATTAGTTAATTTTCAAGAACTACTTGATATAGTAATGAAATTAGAAGATATATATAAAATCCATGTAGACGTCATTGGAACGAATATTGAGAGTTTATTAAGCAGTGATTTTTATCAAAAAGGTGAAGCGATGAGAGTAATTGAAAAATATCCTGATATATTACACAAAACACTTGAATTTGCTGAACACTATTCTAGGTCGGCGAGACTTGTAAGGGTCGCATGTGTAGAAATGCTTGAAAAGGACGAACAATTACGTGAAAGATTAAGTAAGTTGTAGAAATCACCATACGGCTGGGGGATGAAAACGAAATGGATGTGAAATATAGACCTGAACCATGGCAAAACATGGGGGATGGTATGAATCGAATTACAAAAGATGCACTCATAAAATTACAGCGCGCAAATGAATTATTGAAAAAAATTGATGGAAGAATACGAGATTTAGACTCAGATGGCAGTATACATTTTAACCCAAAAGATCAATCGCAAAAAATCGGGGAATTACTTGATAGCTATTCGACATTACAAAGGTATTGCGGAGAAGCAGGGCGATTGGTCTCTGAACATATAGATAAACCTTTTTTAGTAGAAATGGATAAATTCGCTCAAAAAATGAGAGATACATCTATTCTTAGCTTCGAAACAAATAACCGAATTGGCTCTACAACAACGACAGTATTACCAGATGCGCACGCAGGGTACGGAAGTGTACCACAAACAATAAAAACAAAAAAAGATAAAATAACAATAGAAGATATTTTTAGAGATTCACCTGCATTTGATAACGTACTGAGAGCGGAGTACAAAGAACTAAAAAAACAAAACCCAGATGCAAAACTAAATTATGAAGAATATAAGAAAGTAGTCCCATCCACACGAGGATTTGAATACAAATCGATAGAAGATGAACAGAAAAAACTAGAAATGGTGCGAGACATAGGAATAGGCGTAGGGATCATCATCACAACAATCCTTTGCCCACCACTTGGGACTGCTGCCGCAGTTGTATATGGCGCTGTACAAATAAAAAGTGGTATTGACGGAGAAGACTGGGGAACACACAGGAAATTGAGCCAAGAAGAACGGACAGGAAACTTCATTTTTGGCGGATTAGATGCAATCCCAGTTGTAGGGCTATTAGGAAAAGGAGTAAAAGCATTCAAAGGCACGAGTGAATTAGCAGATTTAGCGAAATTATTAAAATTCAAAGAAGGAATGCCTGGTTTTAATCCAAATTTGGGTGGAAATGTGGTACAATCGCTTAAGGAAAATAATCTATTAAAAAATTTAAAAATACAAGGCTGGAAAACCGTAGATAAGATTAATGATGCGGACTACTTCATTAAAGGTCTAGTAGCAAAAGGTGTGGACTCCGTATCCCCATTCGTTAAAGGTGTAGAAATACTGCCAGATGGAAGTGTCGTTAGATCTGGAACGAACTATAGCGGGAAATTCCAAGAAGCCCATGATGCCTCAAAGGCGAGTATTCAGAGTAGGATCTCGAATTTGGAGAGTGGTGGGGTTAAGGGTACGGGTAAAGTTGGTTATGGCAGTAACATTTCAGACAATATCTCAAAAGAAATTAAAGAGTTAGATAAAGAAATAAATAGATTGAAAATAGAGGGAAATGACAAAGAAGTCAAAAGATTAACGCGAGAAAAAAATAAATTGGCCAACAAGTTGGATACGAAAGATGTTATTAGTGATCATTATGACTTGAAGGTTGCAAAGGAGTATGAAAGAAAAATCGATAATTCTAAATATTTTTCTCATGATAAAGGTGATTTTGGGGAAGAAGTGACAAAAATCGTAGCTAGAGACAGTGATTTAGGTAAAGATGTTTCCGATCTGTTCCAAGTGGGGAGAAATGGTATAGATGCAGCATTCCTATCGAAAGGGCCGCCGCCAAAGTTAACTATTATTGAATCAAAGGCATCAGATTCCGCTAGTTTTAGTTACTCGAATAAACAGAAAAAGGGCGGAGATAAGTATTTCCAAGGCATGGTTAACAGCAAAGATCCTAGGTATGACAGTTTTAAAGGTAACTTAGAGGAACTGATGGAGGAGAATCCTGGTCTAAAATTCGATTTTATTAGAGTTGAAACAGATATCAAGATCACTGATATTGGATTCGGCGTTGATGAGTTACAGGTAAAGGAATGGAAGGAAATAGATTAATTCATAGGGAGGATACAATGATAAACGAAAAAAAGTTAGAAATGGCTTTTAAAAAATATAGCAAAAATTTTGTGGATGGAATCAAATTTGAAGATGTGAAAGATAAATATAATGTCAGTAGAAGAAAGATTGAGAAAATCGTTGAGCAAAATGAAACAGAGAAAGATCACATACTATTAATAAATCTAAGCAAAATTTCCTCATATCACTTGTCATTATGGAAAAACGATGTATTGATCAGCGGTGGAAACAATGCAGAAGGATTAAAGAACATGCAGAAGGTTTTATTTTACCAGTGCATGGGACAGGATCTCTATACAAGCAGGTATCCAGGAATGATCTTGGGATATACGTTTAGAGAAGTCGTCCTCACATTAGTTCATTTTGCAATGTATGGATGGGAGAAAGAAGAAAATATATTATATGATTTTATGACTCATCACTTCGGTGAACATTTAATAGATGCCAATGAAGAGGATAGACATATTTGGTTTTTGCTAGAGCTGTACTTGCAGTATAGAAATAAAACCATCATGGGAACGAATAAAAAATTGCATCTAGCTGTGAAAAATAAGTTTAAGGAAGCTGAACTGCGATGCGGCTCAATCCCTGAAGACCTGAATATTTATGATGAAGTGCTGGAACGTTGGTCGACTGGTGATTTAGAAGAAATAGAACATCTAATTTCGATAATGTCACAGTATCATTCTGCATTAGCTTCTGAAATCGGACAGCTAGGTGAATTTGGCGATTTCGGATACGGATTTTATCCTTTTGAAATCTTATTCTTGATCCATGTAAGGAAACAACTAGGGTTGCCAGTACCTACTCAATTCGATAATTTTCTGATGAATACTCCAGAAGCAAAAATGGTATTTAGAGAACGTGAGCCATACCCTGAGTGGGATCCCGTGCTTCAGATGATCGATCAATTTTATCGTAAAAACTACCCAGAATATATTCCTAACAAGCATGGAGAATTATTTCAATAAAAGGGAGGAAGCTAAGATGCCTGATCAAGGGATAGCGCAGATTATATTTCCTGATAGCAAGGATTTGGAAACATTTTTGAAGGAACAAGGAGGTTATGACTTACATGAAGACCTATTAAAATATGGATTGACAACGAAACAGTTTTTATACGTTGACTATAAAGGTGAGCAATACCAAGAAATTGTCAATTTTATTCTTGATTACGAATTTGCCCACCAAATTGAATTAGCAACACAAGAAGAACTTGAGAGATTAGAAGCATTTAATTATGAATTTTTACCCGATAAGATCAAGATGGCCAACAAAATACTGTCACCAAAGGGATATGGTCTGTTTTTATATCCAAATTCGGGCGACTTTTACGCATTATTCATTGGGAAAATAGAGAATATAACAAAAATCCTGCAAGAAGAGGTGTTGCTTGATGATAGAATTCCTTTTCAAGAAAGGTGTATCAAATATTATAGATAGACCTAAGGATTGTATGCCTTCACCCTTGAATCCGATCAAGATTTTCTTATAAGTTAATATCAAGATTGCATAACCATCTAGAATGTGCTATTTTTGGCCACGTACAATTTTAATAACACCATGTGTTACTACAAATGCATTTAAACTTTTCACCTCCTGAATTCGAAATAATAAAAATGTTTTGGATTTGGGAGGGTTGATAATAGAAAAATAAATTGAGAAATGTGCCTATTTTATTGGTTACTTGGACGCTGACAAAGGTACATGCTTAGTAAAGGAATTCAATGGCAACGTTAGGAGAACGTAGTGGCTATTGAATTTTTTATTTTTACAACTGTATTAGAAAGAAAAGCGTGAGAATTAGGCGAGATGATATTTTATTGAAAAGACATGGAAAGGACACAATAATAATGAACTCGTAAGTATTAATGTATTACTTGTTACCATATAAAAAGGTGTCATAATACTGTTACTACAAAATTTACAAATTTAATGCTACTTAAAACAGATGAATTTAAAGCACTTGATTGTCTACGAAAGGCAACGAGTGCCTTTTTAATAGATAGACATGCTATAGATTTTTAGAAATTATTTTTTATGAATTCAGGCTAACAAAAATTACTAGTATTATATAATTGAAAGTACATTAGCAAAAGGTGTAGAAATACTGCCAGATGGAAGTGTCGTTAGATCTGGAACGAACTATAGCGGGAAATTCCAAGAAGCCCATGATGCCTCAAAGGCGAGTATTCAGAGTAGGATCTCGAATTTGGAGAGTGGTGGGGTTAAGGGTACGGGTGAAGTTAATAGGCTTATTCCCGGTACTCCCGGAAAGGTGACAGGAGGAAGTTCTACAAAACTGGGGGAAAATATGTTTGAAGAAATGGGTTTGCCTAAAACTACAAAACGAACTCCTTATGAAGCGCAACATATTACTCCTAAGGAATTTAGACGTCATCCTGTATTACAAAAAATAGGCATGGACATGGACGATGCCTCAAATGGATTTTTTCTTCGAGTTCCAGATGCTGATGTTAGTGTAACTTCTAGACATAAAGGATATCACGCAGTTTATAGTAATTTTGTGAGGGGAAAATTGGATGAAATAGATATTAGGCAAGATATATCTATAATAGAAAAACAAGTTTTTGAATTGCAACAAAAGTTAAGACTACTTCAAGAAAAGGGATTACCACTATACATGAAGGGTAATTATCTTGAAAAAGAACTTAAAAGGATTAAAGAAATTGGATTGGAACAATACAAAATAGAAAGAATGGACAAAGAGGTTGCGCCCCCTGTATGGAAAAGAGGAGGAGGGGCAACAGTTGACCTTTGGGAAAGGTGGTATAATAAGTAATGAACTATGGTGAATTTAATAATTTAGTTGAAGAGGTAATTCAGTTCTCGAAAAAATTCCAGAGCGAACTTACTAATAATATTTCCAATGAGATTGTTATTATTAATGATATAAAAAAAGCAGAGCATTTAGCTTATGATGAGATTTTTGGCGAGGATGAGTATAATTGGAAAGATATCAGAGAATTGGAAATGAGTGAAGTTTGGGGTATTTATTACGCAATGCCAGAAAATGAAAAGCCTAAAGGATTGGAAGAATTATTAGAAATTATTGATGATAATGTGAGAAAAAGCTCATTTAAATATAGTATATTTTATAACGATGTTGTAGCTGACCTTACTAATTGTGCCATCAATAGAGCGATAAACGGAAAGAGTAGTTCCTTTGTTGAAGAATTGTTTGAGATATATCAACTCGGTGCTTTTCCTTGCGGTTGGGATGGGGATTATCCAGAAGGAAAAATTGTTGCGTTTAAATTGGATTAATGAAATTTGTCAAGACATACAGGGTACCATACTGTAATTATCAAATGATTGTACGTATAAGCCTAAAGTGACTAACGACTTATAAACTTAGAAAACACTTGAACTTAAAGCACTTGATTGTCTATTTGAGGCAACAAGTGCTTTTTTAATTGAAAGGTATTATAAATTTATAGAAATTATTTTTATGAATTAAAGCTAACAGAAATTACTAGTATTATATAATTGAAAATACATTAGCAAAAGGTGTAGACTCCGTATCCCCATTCGTTAAAGGTGTAGAAATACTGCCAGATGGAAGTGTTGCTAAATCTGGAACGAACTTATAGCGGGAAATTCCAAGAAGCCCATGATGCCTCAAAGGCGAGTATTCAGAGTAGGATCTCGAATTTGGAGAGTGGTGGGGTTAAGGATACGGGTGAAAGCTTACATAAAATAGAGCTGGGAAATAAAGATTTAGAAAACTTACGTAAGAAGTGGAATGTGCCAGGAACACATACTATCGCAGTAGGAGAAACAGATGTAAAAGGAATGGAAGGTATTAGATTTGAAGGTGGATCACCAAAGGTCAGAAAAGAAGCTGGCCTACCAAGTTTGGATGAAATGTATCCAAATCGTGAAATTAAAGCGCCTTATAGTAGGGAAAGAAGAGGTCATGCCCAGTTCATGGATTATGCAGAAGAAGGTGTAATAGCTGAATTTGAAGATGCTGTAAAAAAAGCAGGTCTTAAACCAGAAGGTGTGAAGGGGACACTATACATGCATCAATCTAATCCAAATGGAATTTGTAATAAATGTACAAAGGGTTTGTTTGACTCTGTTCCAGATGATAAAAGAGGAATATTTAAGAAATTGACGGAAATGTATCCAAATTTAAAAATTAAAGTATCAACTGAAATAGATCCAAGCTTACAATACCCAAGAGATACATTATCTTTTGAGGTAATAAATGGATTGATAGAAAGTGTGGTTAAAATAAGAAAATAAGTGGGGAATGATGGTCATGGATTTTATTAATAAGCTCAATATAGAGGCCAAAGTTGCATTAGGATTGATAATAGCAGAAAATATGTTTAATATGATAAATATGGATGAAGATGGATATAAAACTGGTAGAGAAGCGCTAAATTCCTGCTGGAAGTGGCTTGAAGGTGAAAAAATTGATGCTGATGATTTGTGTAACTATATAGACAGCGAAGATTATATAGATGTAGCTGAATTTGCGAACGAAGAAAAAGATGCACAAAAACAGTATGCATGGTATTCAGTATTAGATGCTGTGTCTTATACAATTTATCAAGCGTATAAAAAGGAAAAAAGAAAATTCGTTCCTCAAGTGGTTGAAATAATTGATGATGAAACATTAAGAATATTAAGTGAAAACGCGATAGAATCTGGTTATTTTAAGGTTGAAAGTTTAAATAATATAAAAAAATACCTATTAGAAAATTACTCATTAAGCGGTAGTGTCGAAACCGGTAATTATATAAAAAGGGATAGCTTGCCATTAATTTAAAAACATAAAAAGTAATCTTATCCATTTCAAGTAGATAATATTAAAAAAACTAAGCAGCTACGATAGTTTGGAAGAGTCAATAAAAAAGAATTTAAAGATAACTATGAAAGTAGGGTGTATGGTAATGAAGCTGTTAGTGCATATGGTAATAACATGATGAGACATTACACCAACTTGAAAACTATCATAGATGATAAAATAATTGTTACTTTATAATGCACCAAATGGTGTGACTTAATAAGCGGTAATTGGTAACCCAGTTATCGCTTTTTGTTTTAACTAAGGGAACAGGTAATACTGTAAAAGATGTAGATTCAAAAGAACTTTTACCAAATGAAGGGGACATAGGAACGTATAAAGATCTAATTAAAGCAGGATCACCTGGTGATGACATTACACCTCATCACATGCCTTCAAAAGAATTCTTAGTAAGAAAACTGGAATGGGATTCTAAAAAAGCTAAAAATGACGGTATGGCAATGAATGTAGAACAACCGAAAACAGGTGGAAGACATAGAAGGGCTGAGACATACGGTCGAAATATGACTAATGAGGAGAAAGCGTACTACTATTCTTTAGAGTCGCGTGATGCTCTTGCTTTTGATTTGTTGAATTTGAGAAAAATATACATAGAATAAAATGTATATAAAGAGATCCTCCCAAATTTGAGAGAGTATGCTAGACAAGCAAGAGAGGATTATTATAAAAAAGAATTAAAGAAAGAATGATGATTTACTTTACTAGTCTATAATAGTAGGAACATTTTAGTTTTCAATTTTATTTGTCTTATGTATTTCAATAATATTTAATTTTATGTAACTACTCAGCCACTCTATAAAAAATCGACTGAAAAGCATTTTTTTAAATGGTCGAGAGGGACTGGCCATACATAGAAGCGGTTAGGGCCTATTTCTGCCACGCGTAAAGTTTTAAAACATAGAAAGAAAGCGAAGTGTATGTCCATTTTTATCTTCATGGCAGAAATCTATATGATGAAAAATGAGTACCTTTTACCAAACTTGTAAATGAAATATATGGCTGAGCAGTTACAATTTTATTAATTTTTTTAAAAGGAGAAGTTTATATGGACAGCAAATCTGAGATCAAGAGATTATATAGTTGTAGATTTTAAAAAAATCAATCGGAATGTGAAGAGTTTGACAGTGTATTAGAAAGCTTAGCAGATTGTGATGATGAGAAGCTTATTAAAGAGTTGTGTATAGTATTTGAGGATGAAACACAAGAGGAAGAAGTTATGTTTGGTCTAGTTCATTTTATTGAAGATTTTGAAATGGGAAAATATCTAACAGAGATGCCTAAAGCTTTACCAAAAATGGTTGAGAGTGCAAAAGAGTGGGCAATGCTACTAAACATAAGAATTTTAAATAATGATTTATATAGAAGTGAGTATGCTAAAATTCTTGTAGGAATGAATCATGATATAAAACTAACAGTAATCAATTTGCTTAATGAAATTATTTCTGACGATCCTAAAAGATTCGAGGGCGTTGCTAATGAAATTCTTAGCGAGCTAAAAGAAGTTGATAGAAAATAACTAATGGTGAGGAAGGGTTATTATGGAAAGCTCAAAAATAATTTTATGTATACCAGGGTTATGGAAAAACAGAAGTGAAATTGTTGAATTAGTGGCAAGACAAAGTGAAGGATATATTTTTGCAGGAAATAGTATTGGTAAGCTTGGTGAACCAATAGGATTTTTTGAAGCCGAGATTTATGGGTATGATGAACATTTGGCGGAAGCTTTCGAGATTGCAGGGAATGGTAAATTTACAGAAGAGCAACTTGATTGTATTAAAAACCATTTTTTAACTGTATATTTAGTTGGAGAAGGCGGATCTATTGATAAAATAGTAAAGATACTTGAAGTTGGGAATGTACTTTTAAAGGCTGGTGGACTTGGGGTTAAAGTTGAATCATCAGGTACTGCAAATACAATTGAAGAGTGGGCTAATATATATAATACAAATGATACAGTGGATTTATTTCAGGCATTTGTAACAGTAGTAGAAGAAACAGATTTTTACTACACATGTGGAATGCATTGTTTTGGATTACCAGATGTTATTGCTTTTAAAAATCAAATAATAACACAATATGCTCAAGATTTGATGCGGATTTTTTGCTTATACAATCTTATTGAGCAGCCTAAATTAGAAAATGGTTCTACGTTTAGTATAGATGAGAACAGTCCGAGTTTTATTTTAAGGTATGCTGAGTGTAGGCATTTTCCAGAAGATAATATATTTTATAATAAATATGGTATATGGGCATTAGTTAAAAAAAATACTTAAGTTTATTATGAATTGTACTCTATAAAATGGCCAGTTTAATAAAAAAAAATTTGAGAATATGAACTAAAAATGACTTTGGGATGTTAATCCAAAGTCATTTTTTATATTTATGCTATTGAGGAGTGCAAGCCAAAGGTTATTAGATTATAATTTCAATTTGAGGCGTATAAGAAAGAGAATCGGGAAAGTAACATGTCTTATGAGACCTATCAAAAGAGAAGATTAGACAGCCGTGCATTTAACTATGACTCAATCAAAGATCAACATGAACATAAGGAAGTTTGGCGTGATGAGGGGATACTGGGCACGACGCTATTGTTAGCTGGGTCTACAGTGTTCTTTCCACTAGCTGGTGCAGCATTATTTGCCTTTACAGCGAGTGTTGGTGTAATGGAAGTTTCCGGTGCAGTAATGGGAAAAGATTGTTGACACAACGGAAACTTGACACAAATGAACGTTGGTTACGCGATGTGTTGGGGGCGTAGATGTAGCACCTGTATCTAAAGGATTGCATGCATTTGGAAATGTCACAATTATGAAGGAAAATATAGATATGATTTAGTTTATTCAAATGATGAAGAACTATTACCGGATGATATTTTTGATTTATGGTTTGAGGAAGTGGAGAAAAGTAATTGCTAAAGTGAACCTTGATGGGCTGTATGCCTCTCAAGGTTTTTATAATTTTATACTGAAATTAAAAGCTTATAGTAAAAAGCGAAGCGTACGGGTGAAGTGAGGAACCTAGATAACGTTCCGCGAATTGATGAAATTGAAGTAAACTGTAATTATAAAACTAAATTCGATTCAGAAGAATTTGCAAGACAGTTAAAGGATCAAGAAAAAGGTATGAATGCATTAACTGTATATGAGTACCAGCAAAATCGGAAGCGATTTATTGATGAAGGTAGAGCAATAGAAGGAGATGCAGCACAACAAGCAGCTAGTTGGTTGAAAACACAGGTAGCACTTCATAATCCGGATCAAATAGCAGGGGGGAATCCGTTGCATATTGGTGGGCTGGGAGATAAAAGGATAAATTCTTCACTAGGTAGTCAATGGCGGTATAGAATTGATATTGTTGATGAACAAATCAAGGAATTGAAAACAGTTTAACCTTAGAACAACGGAAAAGTACGTATTTAAATGTTAAATTTACATAGTAAAGGAGGAATGTCAATTGAGTATTTATAGTGATTTTAAAAAAAATAGTAAAGTAGAAGAGTATACAATAAATAAGTATAAAGAATACCTTCCTAAAGAATTGATTGAAGCATGGAGAATTTATGGCTATGGGACTTTTATGGATGGCTATTTAAAAGTAATAAATCCGGATGATTTTAGTTCTTTAGTAAGCGACACATACTTAGGGAGTAAAGGAACAATTCCTATTTTTACTACATCCCTAGGTGATATTATAATTTTTGAGAAAGATGAAAATCAAGAGTCGTATATAGTGATGATTAACTATCGGAAAGGTAAAACAAAAGTTTTAGCCTCAAAATTCTCTTTGTTTATTAGATTTTTAGAGGAAGAAGCATTTAAACAAAGGGCATTAGGTTGGTTACCTTATCCAGAGGCAATAAAACAATATAATGAACCAGAGTATGAAGAATGTTTTGGTTATACACCTTTACTAGGGCTTGGTGGAGAAGAAAAAGTAGAGAATTTAAAAAAGGTGAAATTGAAGGAACATATTCTAATTATTACTGAGTTTATGGGCCCTGTCCAATAATAGAAAAAGCAGCATGTGTTTTGATCCTATGCGAATGGATATATAGGATTAGTTTTAATAACTTATACTTACTAATTCATTTGCACATATGTCAATGTCCGTATTGCTAAAATTAAATATACAATAACTCATAAGAAGGTTAATGAAAATAAAGTATATGTTGTGTGGAAAGAAAAAGAATAGGTTGTTAGAAAGTACGTACTTCATGATGGTTGGACCAAATGATAGTAAAGAAAAAGGAGTACGAGTTTTGGTGAGATGACATTTACTATTTGGATGATCTAAATACCGATAAAGTCACTCATAAGTGGGAAACTGATTCAGATTTACCTGGTGAAGATAAATGGGGAAATATAAAATAGTTACATGGCTTTATTTTTAGTATTAAGGAGGATATAAATGAAACCTAATTATTTTTCAATTTCAATGTACCCCACAGTATCTTTTAACGAGGAAGAGATACTGGGGCTTCTTCTGGATGTGTTTGAGTCAAATGAGAAATTTGCTCCTACTCATTGGGGCAACTGTGAAACAATACGGGTAGAATATAACCGTCAGGAAATTATTAGAAAAGTGAATTCGGAGCGTAGGGTATCTGAAGTTCACTTGTATCGTGATAAATCTGTTAATTATAGAGGGAGTTTTGAAGTTAATTTAAGCCATGGCTCATTTTTAGAGTTTGAGTTTCATAAATCTATACCAAAAAAATTCTGGCCGGATTTTTTTGAGTTATCCGACCAAATCGCAGAAATCGTGAAACCATCTTTTAGAGTGGCTCATATGTTTTGGCCAGTATCCTATCCGTGGAATACGGAACGTGAACGCTTACATAAGTGGATGAATATGTGTTCTCAACCTATACCAGTTAGGTTTCTTCCTAGCGGTCCTTTGGGGATAGGAACTAGAACATATTTTAGTAGTCATGTTTTGGATATGTTTGATAAGGAGTTAGTACTAAACAGTCCAGCCGTGGTATCAGAACTGAATTGGGGTGGGGTGTGCATAGATCTTTTACAAAATTCATTGGAAGTTGATATTGATACATTGCTTGATAGTTGGTTACATGTAATGAAATATTTGGAACCAGCTCAAGTAATGGCAATACCAAGTTTTGGTGATAATGGAAGAGGGGTATTCTTCTCACCTAATGTTGCTTGGAAGGACCATCTGAAAAGCTAAGTGAAAGGAGGTAGTAATAATGAAGGAGAATAGCAACAATAGAATAAAAGTCATGGAAATATTAAATATTAAATCGATCTCAATACAATGATGAGGTTATAGATGGACTAGATATGAGTGATTTAGATCTTACTTTTTCAGATTTTTCAGAGATGAGGGCAGAGTGTATCATGGCAAAACGAGTTCTGTTAAGGGCGTCTTCATTAATGAGAGCATCTTTTTTTGATTGTGATTTTGAGTTGGCTGATTTCAGGAGCTGTAATTTAGAGGAAATGCATATTGCAGATTGTAGATTTGGTGAAGCTAATTTCTCTAAGGCCAATATGAAATATGCAAAGGTAAATATAACTAGTTGTTTTGAAACATGTTTTGATGAAGTTGATTTTTCATATGGAGAATTAGTTGGAACTATATTATATGATGTAAATGTAAATTAATTGAAAATTGCAAGGGGTTATTGGAGGTGTAATGTGAAAGCTAATAAAGCATTTGAATGCGTATGTAATCTAATATCTGAAAAGTATTTAGATAATGGTCGGAAGTATTCTAAGTCTGGTCATTGGATGAGTAAAAAAGATAAAAATTTCATTTATAAGGTACTCTTTTATACAAGTTGGAATAATATATCTGATAAAAATGTAGTATTTTATGGTGAATGCGCAATTCTTCCTTTAAAATCTAAAGATAAAATATTTCATATTAATACACGTCAGTGCAATGTACCAAGCGGTCAGTTATATTGGAACATTGCAAATGAGGAAGAGTGGGAGCGGACAGTTAACGAATTCACTAATTGGTTAAATAGTGTATTTATGCCAATTGTAGAAAGGTGCAAGAATGATTTGAACAACTTTGTAAAAGAGGTTGTTGAAAGGGGTTTTTATCCTCAAAAGGGTTATATGGTAGATATAAATTTTATATTAACACACGGGTCGCGCGAATTAGCAGAGGAAGCTATCAAAAGATACTATAATAGTTTGGAAGATTCGATAAAAAAAGAATTTAAAGACAACTATGAAAATATGGTGTGTGGTAATGAAGCAGTTAGTACATATGGTAATAACATGATGAGAAATTACACCAATTTTAGAACTATCATAGAAAATAAAATAATTGTTACTTTATAGTATATAAAATAGTTTGACTTAGTAAGTGATAATTGGTACTCCAGTTATCGCTTTTTGTTTTAACTAAAGGGTACGGGTGAAACTCCTAAGATAGCTGAAATAAAAGAGAAAGATCTTAGGAAGCACATTATTAAAGGGAAAATGGAAGGAAAGAACTTGCGCCAAACGTCGCTATATTATTGAGGACGGTTATAAATATACAACAGATGAACTTGGTAGAATAGTAGATGTCGAGGCGGAAGGATTAATACTTCAAAAAGGAAAACGAAACACAGGAATGCAAGTGGCTGCAGGAAGAGAAGATAGATTGCCTGATGATGATTATGATGATGGTGGGCACTTGATAGGAACGCAATTCCATGGATCCGGTCATATTGATAATTTAGTCGCTCAAAATAAACAAATTAATCGTTCGGGTGTAGAATGGGCTAATGCATTAGGTGGAAAGCCTCCTAAAAAAGTATCAGTAAAGATTGAACCAGTATACTTAGGTTCATCGCTAAGACCAAACTTATTTAAAATAAAATACCAAATTGAAGGTCAACGTAAGGTAATACGTGAAATACTTAATAAAACAGGAGGTTGATGTAAAAGTGTTCGAATTAGAATTAAATAAAATCTATCAAAATATAGCTCAAAAAATAAATGATACAATTCCCGTAGAATGGGATATCTTTTATTTTAATGCAGAGATTCATAACCAAGAGGGTGGGGTATTATTCTTTTTCAATACCCCAGATAGATTAGATGAATATATATATTCCCATGATATACCAGATGTATTTAATGTAAGTGAAAAAGAATATGATAAGAAATATGATGAATTATTTCATTTAAGTATAGAGTTACAGGAAATATTTATAAAAAATAATCAGGCACTTTGGTATTCTTTTGACATGATTGTGACATCTGAGGGTAAAGTAAAAATTCATTATGGGTATACTAAATGGTATCAATCTACTTTTGGACCGAGTGACCGAGTGAATTATTTTGAATATAAATATTTAGGGAAGAAACCTAGTAATGAAAATGAGCGAAGAAAATTCGAAGAGATGAAAGAATATGAAGAGCAAAATAAATCTTAAAATATTTTTTGTTAAATTAAGGAATGCATTATTAGCGAGTAAATATGTAAAATATCCAAATTAACTAGCTTTAGTTGGGCTATTGAAAAAAAAGAATAGTGACGGATTAATGTTACTTATAAAACATATGAAATTAAAGAACTTGATTGTTATTTTGGACAACAAGTGCTTTTTTCATAGATGTATTTAAACTTAATGAATAATGCGCGGTATATATTAATAAAAGAAAATAAATTGTTAATATTGTATAATTGAAATTAGAAGAGCAAAAGGTGTGGGTTATACCAAAGAGTATTCTTTGAGAAATGATTTATTAACTCTTATTGAGGAGTGTGAATATGAAAGTTAATCATTCTGACTATGGAGGTTTTATTGTTTCTAAGAATGTTGTAGCCGGAAAACCAATACGTTATACATTTAGAGAAAAATCAGAAGTTCCTCAATTAAATGGGTGGACTATTTACTCTTCAGAAGATAATGATGAATATGTAAATGATTCTAGTAATTTTCAAGTTTTAGGAGCAAACTCTGTATTAGAAATAGCCCCAGTTATGTTAGGAATTTTTGATGCTCCCTATGGAACAGACCTATGTTGGTTGTATAAAGAAGGTGTTCATGTAGGATTTTATGATTTGATAAGTGAAGATGAGAAAGATATTGTTCAAATTGTAAAAGGAAATTGATGCTATTTTGTGAGTTCCTTGATCACTAACAAAAATACATTTCCAATAAGAAAAGTCAACAGCGACGTTAGGAGAACGTAATGGTCTGTTGACTTTTTTTATAGTGTCATTTCATGACAAGATTTATTTATCATCTTCGTTTAAGTTAATGGTTTCTTTGTTTTTACCAGCAATTCGTAGATTATTCAATTTGTTTTTACGAACTTCAAGGATAGCTTTTCTCATGTCTCGTTCGATTCGTTGCTTGTAAAGAAGTTCTGTAAATGCTCTAAAGCATTCATTGCCACTTCCAACATGCACTCGAATCAATCAATCTAAATAAAAAAGCTCGCCTTTTTCATTCTTATTTTTTCAACAAAAACCGACATTCGCTCGCAAATCCTCAATAATATTAATTTCATCGGCAATACCATTGATATTATAGTTTGTCGGCTTGATATTTTAAGATTCCCAATATTTTAAAGGGAATGATGTTAAGATTACAATGAAACTAGATAAAAGTTTATATATTAAGCTAGATGATATACAGTTTAAAAATTGAAAAAGGTGAAGTGCCAAGAGAACTTTTTACTCCACAATAGCTTGATCAGATTGAAAAGGGAAGAGCTAGAATAAAGGAGGTTACTTGGCACCATCATCAGGTTCCTGGAAAGATGTAATTAGTATTAGAAGATATTCATGGGGCAGTTAACCATATTGGTGGAAATAAATGATGGGGAGAGGGTATGAGATGAGAAAAGATTTAGAGTGGGAATATGCTGATGCAGAAGTATCAGAAACTAAGATTAAAGAAATTGGATTACAATTAGGCTTCCAGTTACCTCAAGATTATATTGAGTGTGTAAAAATAAATGGAGGTGCGAGTGTATTACCAGAAGAATTTAATGTAGGCAATGTAGAGCGTTGCTTTGGCAGTTTATTTAGTTTTGATGAGGAAAGTAGTGAGTACATTGTTAAAAAGTATGAAATATACAAACCTACGCTTCCGCAAAAGATTTTCCCTATTGCAATTGATCCAGCAGGAAATTTAATATGTTTTGACTATAAAAATGCCAAAAGTAACCCTGTTGTGGTATTTTGGGAACATGAGAATGCTGGCGAAAAAGAAATGTTAATGCGTCAAGAAGGGTTAACAGAAGCACAAGTAGAAGAACTGGCAAGAGAAAATGTATTTTACATTGCAGATACATTTACTGATTTTTTAAGTAAATTACACGATTAAAAAATATAATGATGAATGAAAAATAAAGTTTATGTGAAGTGGATAAAAAAATAATAGGATATTTGAACTATATACTCCATGATGGTGTTGTACCATCATGGAGTATTATGTGTAATGATAGAATAGAAAAAGAGGTACGAGCTTTGGCGAGATGACATTTTACTGGGGGCTGAATATAAATTATGGAATGTATATTAAACGAACTCGTACAAACTCGTAAGTTTTAACGTAATAGTTGTTACCACATATAAAAGGTGGAAGAGAAATTATGCTAAGGGATAAAATCAAAAATGATATATATTTTAACGAATTTATCGATTATGAGGAAAAGAGAATAGAAAAGTTTTTAATATTGGTTGAAAAGGTTATTGGGGAAAGAGGCAAAGGTGATAAAGGTGTAAGGAATGGATATATAGCGTTACAAGGATATCATTTTAATAAATTAAGGGCAATGTACTCTGCGGGTTGTTCTATTCAAACTATTCGTGATTTTTTACCTGAAGTAATAAATATAATGGAAAAAGCGTGGAATAAAGAAAGTGGATATATACGTATGTTATGGATGATATCTATAGCAGTAATGCTAAATGTTGAAGATAAAGAATTTAATAGACTAATAGCGATGGTCAGGAAAGAAGGATTAAATGATTATTTGATTAATTATTTTATTGCTTTTAGAAATGGTGAGCCATCAGATTTTTATGAGCAAAGTGAGTTTTATGTAAAAGATCCATATTTAAAATTAAAAGAAGTAATTGAGAGTAATAAAATTTCACAAGAGAATGCTATAAAAAATTTAGAGAAATATATAAAGGAATATTGGTATAAGGGACATTCAGAAGAAGCATGGTATGATGCACATGAAAATAAACATGACATTTATAGTGGTTACTGGAGTTTTGAAAGTGGAGCAATCGCTAAAATTTTAAAATTAGATGACTCAACCTTGAAAGATAGTTCATATTACCCTTATGATATGGTGCATTGCCAAGAAAAATAAATGTTAGAATCCACAGTGATAAAATTTTATACTGTGGATTTTTTAAATTTGTGTTTAAGTACCTACTAAGGATACGTGTGAAGGAAAGGACCTAGATAACGTTCCGCGAATTGATGAAATTGAAGTAGACTTTAATTACGTAACTAAATTCGATTCAGAAGAATTTGCAAGACAGTTAAAGGATCAAGAAAAAGGTATGAATGCATTAACCGTATATGAGTATCAGCAAAATCGGAAGCGATTTATTGATGAATGTAGAGCAATAGAAGGAAATGCAGCACAAAAAGCAGCAGGAGAAAGAGCATTAAGAGATAAATTGAATAAGGATTAACACTTAAAGAAGTGAATGAATGAAAACTCAAGCGGTCTTATATAATCCAGGTCAAGTCGCTGAGGAGATTCAGTATTTATGTTCTCAATGGAGGATTGAATAAATGTACTAGATGAACAAATTTGAAAAATATCTTCGAACGTGAATGAAGAGCAATTGAAAAATATCTATTTGAATGTCAAATTAACAAATTGAAGGAGGAAAAATTTTGCATACCTTAAAAATAATGAGTGAATTTAAACTGGAACAAAAAGTCCCTGAAAGTATAATTGAAAAATATTCTAATACACTTCCTGAATCATTAACTGGTATTTGGAAAGAGTATGGATTTGGAACGACCTTGAATGGATTTCTTAGGTTAATTAATCCTGAAGATTATTTTGAAATTGTGAAAGAAACATATATTAGACATCAAAATACAATACCATTATTTACAACAAGTATGGGGGATATCCTTTTGCTTGAGAAATATGGTGATAAATCATATATTATTCAATTAAATTATCGTAAAGGAAAATCAAAAGTCATTGCTTCTAAATTTGAGCTATTTTTAAGATTTCTTGAGGAAGAAGAATATTTAGAAGAAGACATAGAATGGAATCCTTATTTAGTAGCCATCCAAAATTACGGAATACCAGCTTATAATGAGTGTTTTGGTTATATTCCTCTTCTTGGATTAGGAGGGACAGAAAAAGTAGAGAATCTGCAAAAAGTTAAATTGATTGAACATATTTATTTAATTACGCAGTTTATGGGGCCGATTGAATAAATGATTGTAGACCAAGAGATTATTTAATGGTAGTCACCTTTATTTTAAATAATACTTATTTCCCGTAGCAAAAGGCTTGGATAATACCCCATTCTTCATAAAAAATCAAGAGGTATTACTTAATGGAAGTGTACGTAGATACGGTGAACGAACTTCAGTGAAAGCGTAAAAGAAGCACTAAAGAGGAATCCTAATGTTCGAGTAAAAGATTTAACTGTAAATGTTATAAGAACAGGAATTAATAAGAATAAGCCTGGTGAAATTACGTTCAAGTGTTGTCCACATTGTTCATATTTATTGAAGGAATTTGAAATGATATCGGAGGTTTCTAAATTTGGAAGATAAAATATTAAATGGAGAATACGTTATGAATAATGGCAAAAAGTTTGGAGAGGATTTTGGATATGGAGGAGATGAATACGATTCTTTTATAGTAGAATATGATCAAGACAATAATGAGCATATTTTTACTGGAATCATTTATGACTGTTATGAGAATGGTAATTTAGCAAATTACTATATGGTTAAGGATGGAATTAAAAATGGAGAAATGGTTAATTTTTATCCAAATGGACAAATTAAAGAAATTAAACATATAGAGAATAATACTTTAGAAGGTATACAAAAAGAATTTTATGAAAATGGTGTTATAAGATTAATGGAACATAGAGCTTTAGGGAGATTAGTGAGTTTTAAAAAATATGATGAAAAAGGAAAAATAGTAGAAGAAATGAAGGAAACAAACAAACAATGAAATCTACGATGTCAGATACCATAAATATTGGGGAAATTGGATTAGAACGCATACCAAAGTAGAAGAAAGATTACATGAAATGCAAAACGATCGATTTGCAATTAAAGATATTACTTATATAAATTCGGATCATGAGGGACTTCGAAAATATATAGTAATTTTAGCACTTAATAGCGACGGTATATTTGAAAATAATCCCCCTTTCATTGAGGATTTGCTCAAAGTAACCATCATGCTTAAAGAAGAACTAGATAATAAAAATTTTGTCATAGATTTAACCAATAAGACTGGAACATTATACACAACTTGGTTATCATCAAAAGAAATTAAAGAAGCAAATAATATCGAAGATCTTGTAAAAGAGAGATTTCCTGTGAATTAAATGTAAAATCCTTTTATGTTTGGTATTTGATGAGAACGCACAATATTTGAAAGTCTCAGTCCAAACCCATCAACTTAATATTTTTATAACAACCCATTCTAAAAATCACATGTATTTTTGTTTCGGGATGAATAAGGATAAATTTGGAATAAAGGTATACAAAGGGGGATTCTCTACAACCATAATACATGTTATCATATTATTAAAATCCCTGAAATTTCCTTTAAGAGCAAAAATGAGCTTATATTTGTTTATTTATTTTATGTTACAGTTCCATATGGTAGTCAATTAAAAAACTTTTAAATAGGAGTATACATAATGAAAGCAAAGAAACTCGTAATGTTAGCAATTCCAGTTATGTTATTAGTAGGTTGTGGGACAGATAAAGTAGACTCAAAAGCGAAGGATAAAGTAGAGTCTAAAGCAGAAACAAAAGAGAATTTATCGAAAGACATTTATCCAGTACGTATGACTAGCTTATCATCTGAGTTAATGGGAAAAATCACGAATATAGTAGAAGTAGCAATGAATAAAGAAAAGGATGAGAAAACTTTAAAGAAAGAAGTCCTAAAACAAGAATCTGAGTTACAAACAATCATTGCTAAGTTTGATAAGATTGAACCACCAAAAGAGTATGCAAAATCACATAAAGATTTACTAAAAGCAGTTGATTGTTATAGTAAAGCTTACTCAAAACAAGCTAAGTATTTTAAAGCAAATGAGAAGGATATAGACCCTGATAAGAAACAGGAAATCACAGAGTTAATCGAACGAGGTAATAAGTATTGGATATCAGGATTCCAACCTGTCCAAGACGAAACATCTAGAGTAGGCGCTGTGAATGCAAATAAATCTGTAAAGGATAAGCAGAGTGCATTGGGGGATACAGACTCTGACACGATAAAAAGAACAGATGATGCCCCTAAGTCAAACGATGTATCTAATTTAGAAGAAGTTACGAAGTATAAGCAAGACATTATAGACAGTTCGAATGCAATTGCAGATACAATGCACTTAATTGAAGGAATAGCAGGTTCAGACATCAAGGCTTATGTACAGAAGAAAAGTGAAATCCAACTAAGTGTAGGTGGAGCAAAAGCAAATGCTAAGAAACTAAAGGAATTAAAAGCACCTTCAGGATTTGAGGGAGAACAAAACGAGATAAAACAATCCATGCAATATTATGAAGATGCTTTCCAACTTCTATTTGATGCAATAGAGCAAGAAGATCAAGCTAAACTTCATGAGTCAATGGGTAAGACACGTATAGGTGCAAAGATATTTGATGAAGCAACAAAGGGTATTGCAGATAAATCAAAATAATAAAGGGAATATGTAAATGAAACGTAAATTGTTATCTTTAGTTGTTCCAATCATGTCATTGTCAGGAATAGCTTGTTCTAGCAAAGACGTTGCAGAAGAAAAGAAGACTGATAGTTTGCAAGTAGCTGTAGATTATCAACTCAAGCCCCCACTGAGATGAAACATTTCAGTGGGGGCTTGAGTTAGAACGATAGGTCTTTTCGTCTATCGCTAGGAAGTTTGACGCTCTAGCATTCATGCCACCTTATGGTAATGCCCCAAGTATGTTTTTTGTTGGTACTAGAAACGAACAATCGTTTCCCCACTTGCACTATCCTTTCGAAAAACGGTAGTCCTGTTGTGATAATATCAAGTGATAAACCCGATTTAAATGGGATTCCTCCTCAACCAAGACTTTGGGGAAGAATAGTGAAATTTATTATACTGATCCAAGTAGTGGTAAAGTGACTCACATATGGAACTATAATCCGATTCTACCTGGTGGAGGTCAGGTTATGCCTGTACCCTCAAAGCCATACCCAGGGTTAGAGTGGATTCATCATCCTGAGAAAAGCGCAGGAGTTTGGGGAAATGACCAAAAATATGCTGAACGATTAGAAAAGTAAGGGTGATTATTTTGGTAATGAAGGATGCTATGAGCAAATATTTTAATTTAAGAAAAGAATATTTTGATAAAGGGTTAGATTTTTTATTTAAAACGCCATACAGCGAAGAAGTGGCTTCATTTATATATAAGGGTGAAATGGATGATGAAAAAGAAATTTCATGGAAACCTATTGAAAAAAATAATAAGAATGATTTAACGATGATTGAGGAAAGGTTTGAAATTAAACTGCACACTTCAATTGATGATTATTTTAATTCTTATTGGTTTGCTGATTTAGATGGATTTATTGGTAATCATTATATTAGGCTAGAACCTGTATTACCAAATATTGAATTGGATTCCTTCGAAAGTAATTTAGAAGGGTATAAAAACAATCATAATAAGGTTGATAAGACTCCGATAGGTGTAGAGGGGAACGGTTTGATAGTTGTGTTACATAATGTAAGTGGTAAGGTTGAATTGGAGAATTTTGAACGAGGTTCGTTTAAAGCGATTTCGGATAGTCTAGATGAGTTGATTTCTAATTTAAAGTTACAAAAATAATATACTAAGAACATTTATATGAAAAAATGTCTGATATGAAGTGTAGCCTAAGTGTTAGATACAATTGGACTGCAGTTTTTTATAGAAAGATGTAATAAAAGATCAGGCTAAGACCTACAAAATTTATGCTATTTAAAAAACATATGAACTTAAAGTGCTTGATTGTCTACGAAGGCAACAAGTGCTTTTTTTATTAGTGCATGCAATGCTATAAAATTATTTTATATGAATTCAAGTTAACAAAATTTGCTAATATTATATAATTGAAAATATATTAGCAAAAGACATGGACAATACCCCATTCTTCATAAAAGATCAAGAAACATTACTTAATGGAAGTACACGTAAATAGGGTGGAACGAACTTCGGGAGAAAGAGTAAACAATAAAGGAGATATGTAATGAAAATAAATGATGCCGATTTTGGCGAACTTGAGTTTAATAATTATGATTGGATTGGATATAAAAACATTGATTTTTTTGGGAACGAAGTTAAGGTGACGTTAATAGTTAGGGGAGAAGATGATGGTCATTTTGAGAAAGAACAATATACGGCATATAACTTTTTAATAGAAAGATGGCTACAATTACAACAAAGTATTTTAGAGTCTATATTAGATTATTATAAACAAAAAAGAGATGAACTTGGTTACGATGTTGAGCCTAACGAAAGTTATCCTTTAATAGAAACAGCTACTCAAGTTCTTGAAAAAATAACCTTAGTTGGAATTTTTATTCCGGATAATGATCTTATCGATTTTCTTGATATTGGACTTACATTTGACTGTACGTGGGATATGGAAAATGGATTAGGTCTTTGTCTTATGAAAGGTGAAGTAACAGAGGTAGGTTATCAGGATGTTGTATTTTAAATTTTGAAGCCTATTTTTATAGAGACAATAATATTGTTTAATTATTCATTCGTAATATATGAGCTGCAGCTTTAAAAGAAAAATCACCAAAAGAAGTAACAGTTAAGGTTGATGTAATATACTTTGGGAATGATATGAGTCTATACAAATTTATAGTTACTTACAATATAGATGGTAAGCCAGGTAATGCAAAATTAAAAATTTTATAAAAGGAGGGAAATGTAGTATGAAAGAGTTTGAAGATAGATTTAGTGAATTGCAAGCTGATATGGTATCCATATGTATGGAATATGTTGAAGATAGAGCGGATAAAGTATATATTTACGCTTCATGTGAAGTTACCAACATAGGAGCTAGTAATATTAATACAAAATAACTAGGAGGATTCAAATGATAGAACTGAATTTTTAACTATAGGCAAAAAGTATGTATTAAATGACGATCCTATTACTAATAATGATGAGAAGAAAGTTTAATAAATAGTTTGTAGGTTTATGTATAAAAGAATGTGTGAATAGAAAGGTAGTAAAATTATGAAAGAGAAAGTATCCATATGGGTTGGAAATTTTGAGAGTAAGGATGAATTTTTGAATTATACAAATAATGAATATACAGAAGATGGAGATAGTATATCTTCTAATTTCGAAAAGGACTTTAATTTGATTTATTATGATCGTGATTTAGTTGAAAAGGAATGGGTTAGTCAATCAAAAAATAATATAAAGGATTTATTGAAAGGTTTTTCTTACGTTGATCAATTTATTCAACGATTTAAGTATACAAACTGTGAAAAGAAATTTAACGCAGCCATTTTAATTTACAATATGGAATACAATGCTAAGCAAAGAAAGGTTAAATATAAAAGTAACGAATTAGAATTTGTTGGAATTTATCAATATAGTATACCTATTGATGATAGATGGTAAATTTAAAGTTGGCTATAATTATGAGTATCTTCCAGAGGTAAATTCGTATGAATGACAATATGGGAATATACAATTTAACCTCATACCTAAATCTAATTTCAAAAAGAAATATTTGGACATTCATGAAGGGAAGAAAGTTTGAGTACAGTGGATTGTACTAGTACTGGATTGAGCATATTAAAACTTATAGTAGATTAATACAAATTCATATTAGTTTAATAATCAATGTAAAAAGATGATGTAATACATATACTATTAGAATGAAAGCATTAGGAGAGGCAATTTATGATAATAATGAATAATTACTCCAAGGTAGGAACATATATCATGTTAGAAAGTAGCGGATATTCAATAGTCGAAAAGAACAAGGTAGAGTTGGTTAGACAAGGTGTTGGAGGATTTAGTGAAGATGGGCAGGTAGTTGGTATATATATTAAAAATAACAAATTATATTTTTTCTATAATGGACTTTCATTTGAAACATCGATAGGCAATTTCATTTGTGTAAATAGGTATATTTCCAAATATGAAAGATGTTTTAGTGTAACAATAGCAGGCCGAAATATCTGCCATATAGTTTACGAGCCTTTTATTGATCCGGGAATGATCTATTATGATGCAGATCCTGAAGAGTTTGATGTGTTACTATACTTAAGTAAATTATTGAAGAACGAGGATTCTATTAAGAGATTTTTGTACGGAATGGAAATGCTAAAAGAGCAGCATAAAGAATAGTGTTTTGGGTGTGGATACAATGAACTTTAAAATGTAGTACCATTACGAGTTAATTTGAATAACGCTATAAGAAAATTATCGGCATTTTTACGGAGAAAAAAAGAAGTTGAGATAAGGGGATTAATATGCAAAATATTCAACTAGCTAAAGGAATTCGTACAGCCATTAAGCAAAATAATGTTAAAGGTGTAGTTGAGTTAATTGGTTCAGATACTGAGCTCTTGAATATGTCGATGAGACCGTTTGGAACTTTTCTTCATGTTGCAGCCACACATGGAAAGCTTGAAATAGTCAAGCGACTTATAGAATTAGGTGCTGATATAAATAAGCGCGGTGATGTATATGGTGGTGGGGCACTTAACCAAGCGGCTTCAAAAGGACAGTTTGAAATTGTTAGGTATCTATTGACTTGTGGAGCTGAAATGGATACGAGTGAACCGGAAAGGAATCCTTTGTTTGGTGCTATTCAGGGTGGATATATAGATATTGTAAAACTTCTGATTGAAAATGGAATTGACATTCACGTTAAGTACACGGGAGAATATATGAAAAATATGAATGCGTTAGCATTTGCACATGAACAAGGGCAAATAGAAATAGCGAATTTATTGGATGCTACTAAAAGAGGGGCATATAAAGATACTGGGGAAAATGAAAAAACTGAGATTTTAGATTATATAACAGAACAATTCGGCCCCATTGAGGATACTATCAGTGAAATCATACCCGGTAGTAAGGTATCAATTGATATTCAAATTATATTGCCATCAAAAAAACATGATTTTATAACTCTTGTGACTACTGGGATGAGTGATTTTGCAATGGATGATTCGGAAGACAGTAAGGGATTTAAGTATGCTGAATTAGTATTAAAGTTGCCTGCAAATTGGCCAATAAACAAAACAGAATTGACGAACAAAGATAATTATTGGCCTTTGAAGTGGGTGAGAATGGCTGCTCACATACCTCATAAATATGATGGTTGGTTAGAGGAAGGGGTCATTCTTCCAAATGGAGAACCTCCAATGCCATTTGCTTCTAATACAGAATTATCATGTATTTTAATCGGTAGATCTAAAGAGGTAAGAAGTTTTGTAGATTCAGAAAATAGAATGATTAATTTTTATACTTTAATACCTATTTATACAGAAGAAAGAATCAAAGCTTTACAAAAAGGACATGAATATTTAATAGGAAAATTTGATGAATGTGGTGTTTCAGATGTACTTGATATTAAAAGAGAAAACATTGGATTAAAAGAACAAGACTAGAGGTATTACATTTACTTGTTATAATATGTTTGATACGTAAGAATATTATGCCAGTATCCATTGACCATGGATGCTGGTTTTTTAACAGATATAAAAAATTGTAAGATTGAGTATAAGTTTTTGAATGAAATTGCTTTAAAACTGGGGTATGCTGTAAATATTACTGGTAAAATTATATCATTTAGATAAATGGATACGTGTGATAGTTGTAGCAAAGTAATAGCTGAATTTGCTAATAAATATAAGAATATTGAATTGGAAGTTATTCGCAATAACGATGAAAGACTTAAACTATAAAAGAGGAGTGATATCATGGAAGACTGGGAATATAATGAAATATTTGAGGTGATTAACGAAGACTATAATGATTATTTAAAATTAAATAGGGGACATGATTATGCAATAGCGAGAACTGTTAATGAATATATAAATGTTGGAAAGGTAGAAGACTTTATTGTTGATACTGCTGTAGGTGAAATATTGTTATCCAAAAATGAGGTCTTTATTGGATATGTTGAAGGGATAACAAAGAGATTAAGTATGTTTAAAGATTTAGATGTTACAAACGAACTGACACATGAAGAAATAGTAGACTTGACTAATAGGGTAGAGAAAGTACTAGATGGTCTTAGTAAGGTTGAGATAGATTATAACCTTTATTTCGAGTAGTTATTTGCGAAATTGAACAAGAATATTTTTAAATTATGAATTAATGATGTGCTTTTTATGGATATTTACTTTGGACAACATGAAAGATGATATGCTGAAATTCAGAGCCCATGAAGGTAGTACCATCATGGAGTACAATGTACGATGATAGAATAGAAAACAAAGTACGAGCTTAGGCAAAATGAAATTTTACATAGTGGTGAATATAAACACATGGAATGGGCATGAAACCAATAAACCCATAAGTTTTTACGTAGTAGTTGTCAATACATATAAAAGGTGCCATAGTACTCTAAAACTTACAAAATTAATGCTATTTAAAAGAGATGAACTTTGAGTACTTGATTGTCAGCTAAAGACAACAAGTGCTTTTTATTTTAAGATTACAACATAGGGTACGAGTAATGTACCTAAAGGCTATTATCAATCAAGATGCAAATGGAAAATGGCATCGACCTGGTGGGGAATACGCCTGGGAAAGGCTCCAATACGGGGAGAGAAGTAAATGGAAATAATAAGAAATTCAATTTCATCGAAAATCCGTACAAAACGTGATGGTGAAATAGAATTTATGGCAAGTGATAATAAATGGTATCCTCTAGATCAAGCAGATATGACTCATTTAACTGATGTAGTTTTATGGTGGAATAGTACATACAGGTAGACATTATGGAGCGAAGTCCCCAGCGGTTAGAGAATGGATGTTAGACTCCAATAATTATGTATTAGATCATGATAGTTTAAATCGATTCGCAGGTACAAAGTTAAATGAAAACTACTTGCCAACAAATAAATAATTATTGGGAGGATTTATATTGGAACTCAACGATCAAGTGTATGACCGAATTGTGAGATTATGTAACAAAGGAGATGCTTTTGTTGAAAAAGGAAAAGATGATAAAGCAATTGAGAGCTATATAGCTGCTCTGGATTTGGTTCCGTTACCGAAGACCGATTGGGAAACAAGTACATGGATTTATACAGCATTAGGAGATACTTATTTTTTAAATTGTGAGTATGAGAAAGCAAAAAGTAATTTATATAATGCACGAAACTGTCCGGATGGTATTTCAAATCCATTTATTTTACTGAGGCTTGGAGAGAGTTTATTCGAGTGTGGGGAGCTTGATAAAGCTAAGGAGTATCTGTTAAGAGCTTACATTTTAGAAGGCTATAAACTCTTTTTTAATGAGGATGATAAGTATTTTGAATTGATTAAGGATATGATTTGAGGAGGATAAATATGGCCATTTTACAATCACCTATAAAAGAAGGATTCGAAAGTCTTTTGGAAAAAAGCAATGAACAATTTAATAATGGTAACTATAATCATTCTATTGTGTTATTAGAAGAGGCATGGGATATAATACCTGACCCTAAAGGTATTTATTGTGAAGAGAGTTACCATTTAGTTAAGGATATTATCTCCACTTGTTTTATGCTAAATGATTTAAAAAAAGCAAAAGAGTGGGCAGATAAAATATTTTTAACTGGATTTGCACGTATAGATTCCGGTGATAAGGAATTTATTGCAGGAAAAGTTTCTTTTGAATTAGGTGATTTAGAAACCGCAAAAGAATTTTTTAGTATTGCCAATAAAAAATCAGAAGGTAGATGTTTTGGGAATCCGAAGAATACTAAGTATCTTAAATTATTAAAAAGTTAAATGTTTAGCTGCGTAAAAGGGCAAGATTATGCAGGACATTTGGCAGGTGATAGATTTGAAGGTTCACCTGAAATTGAAAGTTTAGTTTCGCAATTAACTGATGTGAATTTGAAGAAATATAAATAAGTTGAAAATAAATGAGCTGCAGCTTTAAAAGAAAAACCACCAAAAGAAGTAACAGTTAAGATGGATATTATATACTTTGGAAATGATAAGAATCCAGACAAATTTATAGTTACTTACACTATAAAAAAGGTAAGCCAGGTAATGCAAAATTTAAAATTTTATAAAAGGAGTGTAATGTAGTATGAAAGAGTTTGAAGATAAATTTAGTGAATTGCAAGCTGATATGATATCCATATGTATGGAATATGTTGAAGATAGAGCTGATAAAGTATATGTGTACGCTTCATGTGAAGAAGATATGATTTCTAGTAGTTTCTTTTATTTCATTAACAATAAGTATGTAGAGTGTCACAAGGTTAATGATGCATTGGAAAATGGAGAAAAAAGATATGATGTATCTCCAGAACAAATGTTTCAGGTTCTACAAATTATAAGTGAAGATATCGAAGGAATTGAAATGTTATGCAAAGTATACGAAAAAGATATGCCAACTGAGATGAAATTAATATACGATGCTAAGAGTGGTAAGTTTAAAGCTGAATATGAGTATGATTTAATCCATACAAATGATGATATAAAAACGGCGGATGATTTTGCTGATGAGTGGTTTGAGGAAGTGAAAAATAATAACCTTTAAAAAATCAAAATTAATAGATATATTTAAATTGAATTAATAACTCATGAAAGTTTGAGCATTCATTTGTAGAATAGCGATAATACCAAATTCCAGATAAAGTGCAATTGGTATCAACCACTTAGATGAAAATAAATTATGGGGAGATGGTATTAGATGAGTCATATAGAATGGGATAACCCAGATAAACTTGTTAGTCGGCATTATGTGCTAGAGGTAGCCCGAAAAATGGGCGTTCATTTTCCACAAGATTATATTGAATGTGTACTTGAAAATAATGGTGCAAGTGCAGAACCCGAAGCTTTTGATGTAAACGAAGTAGAGCGGGTATTTGGCTCGTTACTTTCTTATGATGAAAAACGCATAGAGAATATATTAAAGATTTATGAAAATTATAAAGGAACAATTCCTAATCAGGTTATTCCTTTTGCAATTGATCCTTCAGGAAATTTGATCTGTTTTGATTATAAAAATCATGAAGAAAATCCAATTGTCATCTATTGGGAGCATGAAGGCGCATGGGAGAAAAAAGTGTTAATAAAAAGTGAAGGGATTACAACAGAAGAAGCAGAGAAAGTTGCAAGGGAAAATGTATTTTTTGTTGCTAATACGTTCACAGAGTCCTTAAGTAAATTACATGATTAATAGAAAGTTAAAATGAAAGGGTTATTTCATAATTAATTAGAGGAATGGGGAAAAATGAATCAAAAAAACCTATTAAATTATTAAAAAACTGGTGCCTGTATTGTTTCAAAAAATATAATTAATAAAACAGGAAAATTGAAACGGATATTGAGAGAAAATTTAATAGAAGCAGCAGATGATGGTTGGAAATTATTTTCGAAAATTGATGATGATTATATTAATAATTCTGAAAATTTAGCGTTGTGTGATTTTAATGCCGTAGCAAATATTGAACTGGCCATTCTGGGAATATACGAGCTACCAATAGGTAGTGATTTACAATTAGTTTCTGAAAATGGAAAAATAAGATTTATTAATAATTTAACTGGTGAATAATTGAAATATTTAAAAAGAATTTAAGAAGCTGATTACACTATATCTAAAACAGTGTGCCTAATTTATTACTATTAGAACATAGAAAAATTGGAAAGGAGGATTAATATGGAAAGTCCAGGAGTTGTTTCTCTTTGGTTTGGAAATTGTACTAGCAAAATGGTGTTAAGAAAGTATGTAGAAATAAAATATGATAATGAGGGGAACAGAATTCCTTCGTGTTTTATGACTGATTTTCAAATAGATTTCATTGAGTATAACCAAGACTTATTAGAATGTACATATAATGAACATGTTACATCGTCTTTGTCTGAATTACTACAGAATGCTTCGTATTCTGAATTAATTATAAGTGAACTTATAGACTTTTATGGTGAAAATTTAGAAGAACAATACAATACTGTCATTAGGTTATATGATTTTGAGTATGAAGAACTTGTTGAAGAAGCAAAACTGGATAGTAGGAACTTTAAGTATATAGGGTCGGTAATTTATGAAGATTAGAAATTTAATGTAATGACCACGTATATATATTACACCGGATTAAATGTATTAAAGTATTTTTTGAAGTAAAGAAAAGCCTTTCTTTTCAAAAGACAAAAGGTGCTTTTTTACATAGGTAATTTTGGAGGTAGATAGGAATGGCTTATGTAACAGGTGAAAAAGGTATCTTTATACAAAAATTAATGGATAAGAGTAATGAAGAGTTTGATAAAGGGAATTTAGAAGAGTCTGTTTTTTTATTGGAGCAAGCATGGGGAGAGCTTCCAAATGATAAAATAACTTATGATGAAAGTTTTTTAATAATATGGGGTATTTTAGATATCTCGATTTTATTAAGTGATGTTGAACGGATGAAAAAATGGGTTGATAAAATATTTGTCGCAGATCCTGAAAGAGGAGATACAGGCGAACGAGAATTTTGGGCTGGCAAGGTGGCTTATGAAGTAGGAGATTTCTCTAAAGCTAGAGGGTATTTAGAGATAGCTAATAAGAAATCTAGAGGTAGATGTTTTAGTATAGAGGATGGAGAGTATTTGATTTTTTTAAAGAGTTAATGAAATAATCTCCAATCGACTAAATTGAAGGATTTTAAAATGATATCGGGAGTTTCTAAGTTAGGAAGATGAAATATTAAAGGAGGTTTCACAGATCTTATAAACAATTTATTTATACCCTCGGCATAGTAGTCCTGCAAATACATATTCGGATATAAATTACTTTATTTTGATTGTATATACAGAATCTTCATATGAGGTAAAGAAAAAATAACAATATCTATTATTAATATTCTTGGCTTAGTTTGTTAGTAAACAACCAGATACAAAAGAATACATATAAAGTATAAATAGGGATGTAGTAAAAATGACAATGATACAATTTAATTCTTATCATCAAAAAGTAGAGATAAAGAGAAATTTAGAACTTATTAACTTAGAACATAAAAAAATTAGAGAGTATGTAAATTTTGATGTATGTTCTTTTGAGCAATTAGATGAATTTCAAGTAGGATACAGTATTGACACCGATGGAAACTCCCTTGTAACCGATGAGGAAGATACTTGGGACGCAAATTGGATTGTTATTGCATATGAAACTATGTGTGGAGATCCAATTATTATTGATTTAAGTGAGGAAAGATACCCTATATCTTCCATCATGCACGGAATGGACAGTTGGAGTGGTGGCGATTTTCTTGCAGATTCGATGGACTCATTTATTAATTTTATGAAAGATATAGGTGATTTTCTTACTGAGAAACAAGTGTTAGAAGGTAAAAGAATGATACAAACTAAAGAATTGGAAATATTGCTAAATGAGTTTTTGGAAAGAAATAAATTTACTGATTTTGAAATATGGCACTCTTTATTAAGTCCATTATTTGATATTGCAGAAGAATATGAGCAAACAATGGAGATAAAAGTAAAAAAGATGAAGGAAGAAGGAAAGAAAATAACGGAGATTGCTCACATGCTTAATATAAAACCTAAAGAAGTGTATGAGTATATTAAAAAAGTTTAATAGAAACTCTTCACTTTTAAGAGAATAATCAAGCACGATGAATGGAGTAATACAGGCAGAAAATGCTCGAATTTTTATAAAGCCGAAACAAAAAATCTGCTGAAGAAGAATCCATTTTGATCAATCTTTTTTTCAAAATGGATTCTTTTTATTTATTGTAAAACCTAGGATTAAGAGTTGTTTTTGATTAGACTTTAGGGCATTGGGTTTCGAGGCAGCTCTGCATGAGCAAAGATACTTACAAAAAATCAATGAAATTCAAATGAATATCCATAAGTGAATACAGTATGGAGAATGGGACTGAAGGACGAAGGACGCGGAAGGTGGATACAGGGATGAAGTATGGTGAAAATACTAAGTTAGTTGAGGAAGTTATCGAGTATATACAAAAAAGAAGCTTATTTGATAGGAATGATATAAAGTTACATGAATTATTACATGACATTGAAATGATTCATGATTTTGATAAAGCACAGGAATTGGCTTGGTCTCAAGATTTGGATGTTACCCAAATCGTTTGGGATGATATGAAATCGGATGAAAGTGCAAAATTATTAGAAGGAACTTATAACCCTAATATGGAATCAAAAAAAGAGATGTTATATGAAGTTTTTTCTGATAACTATAATTATTATCAGGCGTTTATTTCTATTGATCATATAAATATTCTTGAAGAAGTAGAAAGAGATCTTGAGATGTGTGCACTAAATCGTTTAGTAAATGGAAAAGTGGATAATTTTTATGAAAAGGTATTTAAGGTGTATAAAATGGGAGGATGGCCTTGTGGATGGAAAGGTGAGTACATGAAAGGGAAAATGATTGTCTACTTACCAAATTAAAAATGAAGGCTTACATACCGACATACTTTATGAATTTCATGAACTCTATTGCGAAACGATTATAGAGAGAGGACAGGCGATACGTTTAAATATCTTGATAGTTTAGGAGGGATTATTAAATGATTAATTTATTTAATATTCCAGATTTGATAGAAAAGTCAGCAGCGAGTGATATTGAAATTCAAGCAGTAGAAAATCGCATGAATGTTATATTACCTAATGTATATAAGGAATTATTCAGATGTACAAATGGCTTTTCAATAGGTGGTGGGTTACTTATTTATGGTACGGAGCATATTGCAGAAAGGAACGAGGTTTGGGAAGTAGATGAGTATGCGAGGGGGTATGTCTCAATTGGTGATGACGGTGGGGGTAATGTATTTTTAATGGCTCAACATGCAGAGGAAAAAGAGGTGGTAGTAATTGATTCTGGGGACATGAATCCAAGCCATGCTACTGTAATTACCACTGATTTTAAAAAATGGGTAAATAGTGGTTGTGTAAGTGAAATAGAACAGAAAACGATACATAAGTCGTCTGATATTTGTAATATAGTGTTAGTGAAAACTCCTAGTGAAGGTTTGAAAGATGTAATAAGAATAAAGAACGTATTAGGGCTTGAGATTTCCGCAATTGATTTGCTAAAGGGTTCAAAAAATCTGCCTTATATATTAGTAGAGAGATTTCCATACGGGAAGGCGAAAAAACTCATTGAAAAATTAGCAATTGATAGTACTATACTGAGTATAGAAACTACTGGAAAAAACAGTTAATATCAGAGGGTAACTTTCATACGAATAGAGAAATCGATATGGATCCAAGGGAGTAAATAGGGAGAGTTAAAAATGATTATAAATGATGCAGTTTTTGGTGAGATTGAGTATACATATGGATGGGTTAAGGACATTAACGTTGAATTTTGTGGAAAAGAAGTTGAAATAGCATTGATAGTAAAAGGTGAAGAAGACGGTAAGTTTGATGAAGGACAATATACTGCTTATAATTCATTATTGCAAAATTGGGAACAATTGCAGCAAGTTTTTTTACAAGCAATTTTAGACTATTACAAGCAAGAGCGTCAACAATTAGGGTATGATATTGGATTTAATGAAAATTATCCGTATATCGAAACTATTGACCAATTACTTAGGAGAATCACTTTAGTTGGAATTGTAGTCCCAAATGGAGATATTCATGAAGAGCGAGATATTGGGATAACTTTCGATTGTACGTGGGATACAGAGAATGGACTAGGAATACGTCTACTAAATGAAAAAGTAGCTGAAGTGGGGTATCAAGACGTTGCCATTTGAATTTTAATCTAAGGAGTGAAAAAGTAGTATGAAAGAATTTGAGGAAAAGTTTAGTGAATTGCAAGCTGATATGATATCTATATGCATGGAATATGTTGAAGATAGAGCGGATAAAGTGTACGTTTATGCTTCGCGTGAGGAAGGAATTATTTCGGGAAGTTTCTTTTATTGCATTAACAATAAGTATGTAGAACGTCATAAAGTAAATGATGCATTGGAAGATGAAGGCGGCAGATATGATGTGTCTATCAAAAGACAGTCTATGGCATTGCGCATTATATGTGAAGATATTGAGAAAATTGAAGAATTATGCAGAGGGTATGAGCGTGACATGCCAACTGAGATGAAATTGATATATGATGTTCAAAGTGGCAAGTTTAAAGCTCAATATAAGTATGATTTAGTATATACGAATGATGAAGTTAAAACAGCTAGCCATATTGCTGATGAGTGGTTTGATGAAGTGAAAAATAATAACCTTTAAAAGGGGTACAGTAATAGTTATATTTTAGTTAAATAGATAATGAGTGGGAGGAGAAAATGGAGAAATCAGTATTAGAAAAAATAGAATTAATTAAGGATATTTTAGGTAATAATCCATTTTGTTTGCTTATTGGTGAAATTATAGAGGTAGAAAAAATTTTTGATGAAAAATTAGAAGAAGGCCCATTGAAAGATTATAATTTTATTATAAAAAAATATGAAAGGTTGAACGGTGGAGTAATTACTATATATGGTCATCTAAAACGCGAAAGTATTCAATTTTATACGGAGGACATGCCAGGTGGTGCTGATAAGTGGATTTGTATAGGGAAAATTGAAAGGTATCCATTGTTTATTAATAAGATGAATGGAGAAGTTTCTTGTTTGTATGGAGATTTAAGTAATCAAAATTTTATTATTGAATCATATGGTGATTTTAATAATTTCTTACAACATTTTTATGTAGGAAAAAAATATTGTGAATTAGGTAATAAGTTTGTTCAATTTAGAGGGATTAGCGAAACTGTTGGTAGTAAAGAGGATGATTGGTATCAGTTATTAGAAAGTAATAATTTATTATAATAGATTAATTGAACGTATTATGAACACAATGATGTGGAAATATGTGGAAAATTATAATAATGATGTTGTAAAAAGGAGGAGAAGTAAATGGATTTTAATGAGAAAATCTCCATTTTATATAAAATGCGTTTTCTAGAGAATGAAGGGGATGATATTGAAGTTTTTGAGAGTATTCTCAATGAATTAGCGAATGAAGGGACAAATGATATAATTTCTGATCTTTGTATAATTTTTGAGGATGATATTGCTGAGCCATCAGCGGGTGACTACCTTATTGAAACGATTTTTTATATTGCTGAACATTCCGGGGTAGAGGAAGGGCTATACAAATTAGCTATTAGTATTCCTAAAATGTTACCTCATGCAGAATTCTGGGCGGAAAGAATTCATCGGACACTTTTACATTCAAAAGGTTTAGTCGTATCGTATATGAATGTTTTAGAAAATATAAATAGTTCAACAAAGCAAATAATTAAAGGGATTCTTCTTGAGATAAGAGAGGACGACCCAGATTTATATTTAGAACAAGTAAATTCAATCTTAGGGAAATTGTGATAAGGAGATATTATGGAAAAGATAAGTGATTTTATATGTTTCGAAAAGTCGTCACAAGAGATTGTTGAAAAGTATACAGGTAAAGTTCCTGAACAAATAATAGCTTTATGGAAACAATATGGATTTGGAAGTATGTTAAACGGATATTTAAGGTTGATAAATCCAGAAGAATACTTAGATATATTAAAGGAAAGTTATATCCGTTATGAAGAGGCTATCCCGGTTTTTACAACAGGTATGGGAGATATTCTTGTGTGGGAAAATAACTATTTATTATTACTTAAGTATCGAAAAGGTACGGTAGATGTAGCAGGTGGAAAATTTAAGTTTTTCTTTAAAAATACGAAAGATGACTATTTTTTAGAGAAAGTATTGGATTGGATGCCTTACAAACAGGCAATACACAGGTACGGAAGCCTTGAAATTGATGAATGTTTTGGGTACACACCGTTACTTCCATTAGGTGGATCAGAAAAAGTAGAAAACTTACAAAAGGTTAAACTTATCGAGCATGTTTATTTCATTACTCAATTTATAGGTCCAATAGAATAATGAACGAAGAAACTGGAGGCAAGATAAAGAGGCTTTCAGATTTATTATTTTGACAAAAGGATATTACTGTAAGGGAGTAAAGTAAATGAATGTAGAGAACGTGGAAAGTATTTATCAAAAAGTAGTTATGCAGTTAAACAGTATTATTCCAGAACCGTGGGAAAAAGTAATGGTATATTCAGAAGTTGATGAATATAGTGATTCGACGGTATTTTTCTACTATCCAAAAAATAAGCAGGAACCATGGACTAATGTAACATTTGAGTTATACTCTACTGGTAAGTTTGATGTTGAATTTGATTATACTTTATTAGAGGAAGAAAATAATTATAATCATTATGAGAGATTACTTATATGGAAGTATAAAAAGTTAAGAGTTTCTCCTGATGAAAAGAGAGAAAGTGATGTGAAACTAATTAGAGAATATATTCATACACAAAAATGATCTTTACTAGGGTTATAGATATAAGGTGTTTGAAAATAGATATCCTATGATAGCTGTCCTATCATAGGGTAGGTGTCTCATTTTTTACTGTATCGAATATCTCATCTCATACGTTTTTATACTTATTATCTATGGTTACACACAACTCATCGTTTACTCTTGCCAACAACCTATTTTCCTCAATGATTCTCACCGAATCATCTTTCATGTATAAATTAAATCGAGCACGTAATTCCTAGTTTGTTTCAGGAAATACGCTTCATTTCATAACAAGTCATTGGCAAATCCCAATAATCAAAATTTGGAAAATTAAACAAAATGTTAAAGTATGTAATTATTTGTTTTATAATGGAATTGTAGTTTGGTGAGAATATTGTAAATATTGAATTTTTTGTAATCTAAATCAAACAGGAGGGTGTAAATATGGGGAGGAAATATGTAATTAGGATTCTAGCTTTACTCTCTGTCATATCTCTTTTCTTTAACTTAATGTTACCAAAGGCTAGCGCAGAAATTGAAAAGATTCCATCATTGAAAACAACAGCTACAAACAAAGCTGATGGCGGAAAAGAGATGCATGCAAAGGAGTCTATCACGATCCAAGACAAAGTAGAGTACACTAACTTAGTTGTTGGTAAAGAGTATACTGTAAAAGGTAAACTAATGAATAAAGTTATTAACAAGCCATTATTAATTGAAGGAAAAGAAGTAACAGCTGAGACTAAGTTTACAGCAAAAGAAACGAATGGTTTTGTAACATTAGACTTTCCTTTCGTTGGTGCAGAACAACAAGGAAGAGAAGTGGTAGTGTTTGAAGAACTATATGAAAATGGTGTTTTAGTGGCAACTCATGCTGACATTAATGATGTAGGGCAAACGGTTCGATTCGTAGAACCAACAATAAAGACAACAGCAACAAACAAAGCGGATGGTGGAAAAGAGATGCATGCAAAAGATTCCATCACGATTCAAGATAAAGTGGAATACAAAGATTTAATCGTAGGGAAAGAATATGTTGTAAAAGGTAAACTAATGAACAAAGTTACGAACAAACCATTATTAATAGATGGAAAGGAATTAACAGCTGAGACTAAGTTTACAGCAAAAGAAAAGAACGGTTTTGTAACATTAGACTTTCCTTTCGTTGGTGCAGAGCAGCAAGGAAGAGAAGTGGTAGTGTTTGAAGAGGTATATCAAGACGGTGTATTAGTGGCGATTCAATCTGACATTAACGATGTGGGGCAAACGGTTCGATTTGTAGAACCAACAATCAAGACAACAGCGACAAACAAAGCAGACGGTGGAAAAGAGATGCATGCAAAAGATTCCGTCACGATCCAAAATAAAGTGGAATATAAGGACTTGATCGTAGGAAAAGAATATGTTGTAAAAGGTAAATTAATGAACAAGGTTATGAACAAACCATTATTAATAGATGGAAAGGAAGTAACAGCTGAGACTAAGTTTACAGCAAAAGAAAAGAATGGTTTTGTAACACTAGACTTTCCTTTCGTTGGTGCAGAGCAGCAAGGAAGAGAAGTAGTAGTGTTTGAAGAGGTATATCAAGACGGTGTTTTAGTGGCAGTTCAATCTGACATTAACGATGTAGGGCAAACAGTTCGATTCGTAGAACCAACAATCAAAACAACAGCAACAAACAAAGCAGATGGTGGAAAAGAGATACATGCAAACGAATCTGTCACGATCCAAGATAAAGTGGAATACAAAGACTTAATCGTAGGAAAAGAATATGTAGCAAAAGGTAAACTAATGGATAAAGCAACAAAGAAACCTTTACTAGTTGACGGTAAAGAAGTAGCAGTAGAATCTAAATTTACTGCAAAAGAGAAGAATGGTTCTATCACACTTGATTTCACATTTAATGCTTCTAAACTACAAGGTAAAGAAGTAGTAGTATTTGAAAAACTATATCAAGATGATATCTTAGTAGCAATCAACGTTGACATTGAAGATGCGGACCATACAGTGAAGTTCAAAATGGAAAAATTAGGAAAAACACAGCAGGAAAAGCCGCAATTAGAGCAACCTAAAACAGGAAAAACATCAAAAGCTGGAACATTACCAGCTACAGGTGGAAATATGTACTTTACGTGGTTCTCAGTCGGAGCCGGTCTTTTGTTATTAACTCTTGGAGCAATATTATTTATGAAACGTAGAAATGCATAATAATTAATTAGTCTTTTAGACAGAAGGTATGGATAGGAAATATAGTTATAAAGAAAGGCTCTCTTTTGATTCGTTTTTTCAAAAGAGGGTCTTTTCCTAGTAACATACTGGTTGGTAAACGAAATGTTACTAAGGAATAGATGTATAGAACTAGATACAAGTAATAGTTGAGGAAAGGCAATTGTTGGAGTGGTGAAAAATAGAAATAAAATTTATGATAATTAAATAGGAGGACATAGTGAACAAGAAAAGGCAGTTAATTCAACAAGTAAAAGTCGTGATACATAAGTTGGAGAAAGACTATGTGAAAGATATTAATAGTGGTATTTTACAATTAATATATAAAAGATATAAGAAAGCGTTAGAAATATTAGAGAATAACGAGGATATTAAGGGAATAACCATTGTGGGTGGCGTACGTGCATATATGGACAGTCACAATGATTATCCACATACATTATTAGAAGAATTACATAAAGCTGAAACAATCGCCAAAGAATTAACTAATAGATAGTGATAGAGGAAAAACAAGAAGTGGTCAAATAAGGGAGAAGTTTTGCAATGTTTAAGAATAAGGAGAGCTATTATGAAGATATGGCAACTAACAAATTTATTAGGCAATGATGAATTAACTACGTGTAATAAAAATGGACAAGAAGTATTTGAAGATGGATTTAATGGTATACCTATGCTTAGTACATGGAAACCTATTCAAATGAAAACATATAAACATATGGAAAAAGCTGATTTGTTAAGTTTTGAAGGAGAGTCATTTCCTACCCCACCTATTTTTACAAAAAAAGCTATACATATTTTAAATGATTTAATAGAGGATCAAGTAGAGTGTTTGCCACTATTGCATGAGACATATAGTTGTTATGCTGTAAATGTAACGAATATTTTTGAGTGTGTGGATCATAAAAAATCAGTTTCTACTAAATACGGTGGTTATGATGAGTTTATCTTTATCCCAGAAAAAGTAGAAAATCAGCATATATTTCGTAATGGTAACACGCAACATTCATTAGGAGATCTCCCTATTACATCTGTAGAAATATTTGTATCAGATGCTTTTAAAGAAAGAGTTACAAATAGTGGATTGAAAGGATTTCGTTTTAAATTAGTATGGGAATCTGATGAGAAAAATGATGAATAAGAAATAGAAAATAATCCAATGATACGCCCAACGTCAATAGAAGATTTTAAAACACATATTCAGTAGCATTTGACTTTAATCGAGAGAATACTTGTAAATAAAATAGAATTCAGCCTTTTTTCTAGTATAAGGGGGGATAGTTTGTGGGAAAAGATGAAATTGCAAACTTATTAGACAGTATGTTAGATAAAGAATTAGAGGATTTAGATTCCCCTTCAGATAATGATTGGAGGGAACTGGAGAAAAAATTTGGATGTCAATTTCCTAAAGAATTTAAATGCTTTATTGAACTAATGTCTGAATATGTATTTCCAGGGGATATTTTAAATGTTTCTAGTGGTAAGACGAACGGAAATGATACTATTGAATTTATTTATGATTATGAAATGAAAGAAGGTTTTTGGAAAAACGAACTAATCCCTTTTTATAGTATAGGTAATGGAGATTACTTTTGTCTTCATTCAAAAGAGAGCCAGCAAACGGGAGTTTACTTTTATTTTCATGAAGAACATGGTGTAACTAAGGAAGCCGATAATTTTGAAGAATGGTTAAATCAATTACCAATCTATTTGAATTAATAACTAAAGATAGATTTGTATTCTAGAAGTTAATTCTTTTATTAAACTATGAATTTTTTGAAACTCTTCAATAAACTCTACTCAAAGTATGGAGGGAAATAAATGTCATTAGAAAAAAAGATATCTATTTTAAAAAGAATACGTTTTCTGGAGCATGAAGATGATAGCATTGAGCTATTTGAAGAAATCTTAAATGAAATATTGCAAAAGGCAGATAATAAAGTAATTATTGATCTATGCAGTGCATTTCATGATGAAATAGATGAACCTTCGATTGTTGGTGATTTAATTGAATCGATTTTTTATATAATCGAAAAAAATGGAGTTGAAGATGGTTTAAGTAAAGTTATTGAAGGGATAAGTATTGTTTTGCCACAAGCTAAATATTGTGCTAAAAGGTTCTATAGAAGTCTTCTAGCTTCAGATGATTTTATTATTCCATTTATTAATGTATTGAAGAAGGCTAAAACTACAAATAAAGAAGGCGTTATTAAAATTTTGAAAGAAATAAGTGAGAAACAACCACAACAATATTTTGAAAAAGTTGATTTGATTTGTAAAGAGGTTATTTAATACTTTAATTATAAAATAACTCTAAAGTTTGCGTGTAGGATCATGAAAATAGCTTTAATATATTTCATTAAAATATCAATCTAGATAAATCATATGGTTAATACTAGCTAGAGTGGCTTCCAAAAATATTTGAATAGCACGCCAAAAGCAATGGGCAATTTGAAACCAATCCTTGTAATGGGGCGTACTATTGAGGATAACTTTGTGTAATTCTAGCCTAAAAAAGGATTGAATATTTATTAGAAGGTGAAGTTATGTGGAGAGAGAAGATTAATCATATATCCAAAATAGGAAAGAAACGAAATCGAAAACTCAATTTACCTATCAACGAAAAGGAGTTATCAAAATTTCGTAAATCTGTAGTAGAAAAATTTGGTGAAGATGTCCTGCCACAGCAGTACTATGAATTTTTACAAACAGTTAATGGAATTGAATTTAATGGATTAATAATATATGGGATTGACCAAAGTTTTTTAGATTTTAAGCCAATAAATCAGGTAGATAGTTTTTTTGATGCTAATGAAATATGGGAATCAATTAAAGACGAAGATGAACTGATTTTTTTCGGAGATTCAGATATAGCTTGGTATTGTTATAATGTTTCCAAAAAGAAATTTGTTGAACTAGACAAGCCTTCAGGCGAGCATATGGAAACTTTTTGCGATTTTGATACTATGCTTAAATCTGCTCTCTCAGCAGCACTTAGCTAAATGTATCGTAGTCAATGTCTAACTGTTTAATCTAGATGAAAATAGTGCAGGGGGATTCTATGGAAAGTAAGGGAAAAGCGATAAAAATCTATGATTTCATTAAAAAAGGGGCTATAGAACAAGCGAAAGAGATCATTATTACTGATAAAAGGTTGCTTGATTTTGTAACGCCTTATGGAACGTGGCTACATGCTGCAGCTAGAGCTGGTGAACTGGATATGATAAAATTTCTTGTTGAATCTGGTATGGATATTAACCTTAATGAAGGTGTACCAAAGTCAGCGCCTATTGCACATGCAGCTAGTGAAGGTGAAATTGGTATTGTAGAGTACTTATTTGATAATGGTGCAATATTAGATGTTAGTGACCCAAATAGAAATCCTCTATTCTCAGCGATTTATGGTGGGCATCTTAATATTGTAAAGTATCTTGTTCAGAATGGTATTGATAGTACTGTAAAGTATACAGGGGATACTATGAAAGAGATGGGAGCTTACGAATTTGCTATTGAAAGAGGAGAAGTAGAAATTGCTGAATATTTAAAAATGTACACTTGAGATGGAAGCCATATATTGATGTAATAGAAAAGTTGAAAACTAATGATCATATTAATTTAATTATCTAATTCATTTAAAAGGAGAAATTTATATGGACTATCAATCTGAGGTTAAGAGATTATATAGTTGTAGATTTTTAAAAAATCAATCGGAATGTGAAGAGTTTGACAGTGTATTAGAAAACTTAGCAGATTGTGATGATGAGAAGCTTATTAAAGAGTTGTGTATAGTATTTGAGGATGAAACACAAGAGGAAGAAGTTATGTTTGGTCTAGTTCATTTTATTGAAGATTTTGAAATGGGAAAATATCTAACAGAGATGCCTAAAGCTTTACCAAAAATGGTTGAGAGTGCAAAAGAGTGGGCAATGCTACTAAACATAAGAATTTTAAATAATGATTTATATAGAAGTGAGTATGCTAAAATTCTTGTAGGAATGAATAATGATATAAAACTAACAGTAATCAATTTGCTTAATGAAATTATTTCTGACGATCCTAAAAGATTCGAGGGCACTGCCAATGAGGTTCTTAGTCAATTACAAGGAGTTCATAAAAATAAATAAGAATTGTAGAACTACTGTATTATAGATAAAACTAAGAACACCCTAGCGAAAAGCTAGGGTGTTTGTGTTATATAGTTTCACCATATGCTTCCGAATTAGGAGCAGGAGTAATCAACGAATCTTTTGTAGCGTTTCCTATAATAGAATGTAGGCGTTTAACATTTAAATATAGGAAGAAAAACAATTAAGCTTTTATTTTATTTAAAATGGATACTCTATTAGTAGTGAATAGTAAATAATTTTGCTTTACTGTCTTAATTAAAATACGATCAGTTGTACCATATGCTGTTCCAATTCGGATTACGCTTTTTTCTTCAACACCAGCATATGTATTATCTTCCGTTACCTCAGTGATTTCACATAATGGAATATGAATTTTAGAGAATTGCCATGAAATAATTAGTTCATCTTTTGTTTTTTCAACATGAATACCTAACATATTACCAGAACCTTTCTATAATAAAATTTCACTCGTGCTATTTTATTATACAAATTTATAGATTGTATTTCTATTTTTTTACAGGGGTTATACGACTAACAACGAGAAAAATGTTCATAATTACTTTCATTCCTATTATAACGAATTCTACAATAGAAAACAGAACGTATATTTGGTATAATCAAAATATACTATATGAAACGATGTACATGAGTTTGAGATTTATGAAAAAGGTAAGTAATACATAATAATACATACGCTATAGGATTCAGTTCATGTTATACAAATCAATCGTTAGAAAGGAAAAGAAGTATGAATCAAATTTCATTCGAAGATTTGTTTGAAGAAGAAAACAAACGAGAAAAGGTGGAGGTAGCTGAGATTCCCGTACCTTTATCGCCCTTACAAAAGGACATTTTAGAATTAATTAATTCTGAAGAAATAAGTGCACTTGAGTTATGCGAACAATTAATACGAGCTGGTAAAATATCAGATGAAAGATTCACAACGAATAAGCCTAAAGCATATGGGCAAGTATGCTTACTATTAGAAGGGTTTGTTAAAGAAGAAAAGCTTATTTTTGTCAAAAGTGATGAGAAAAGAGATAGAGTATATAAATTGAAAGACGAAGATTCTAACGAATAAAATGTATAAAGTATGGTAATGAAATAAGGAAGTCCTCATATTTGTGTTGAAAGATTATTTTCACATAAGCGTGGGGATTTTTTTGAGGGAGGATGTATGAAAGATTGGGAGTATAATGAATTATTTCATGCAATTCGGGGGGCGTACGAAGAGTTATTAGATGAAGAGAGAGGGTATCGATATGCTATAGCAAAACTAGCGGATGAATTTGATAATGTAGGAAAGATTGAAGATGTTATCGTTGATACTGCCATAGGAGAAATAGCAGTCAATCATCATATGGTTTTTGTTGGGCGTGTTAAAGGTATAACAAAGAGGCTAAGTATGTTTAATCTTCAAGAGGCAGAAGGTGAATTGACAGTAGAGGAAATAAAAGATTTATCGATAAGAATAAATAATGTAATAGAAGAATTAAAAAATGTAAAGAGTGATTATAAATCTTTGGTTGAATAATTCATGTTTCTGCAAATGTAAGAGACATAGCTAAACAAGAGAATAGAAATCGCTGCATACATAAAACGTAAGATGGATGAGAGATAATAAAGGTTGGAAAAGGAATAAGACTAAAATAAAGAGATTGATAGGCATATGGTTATCAAATATAAAAAAATTATCTTATAGATAGTTAAATGGCTATTACTATATTACAAATAACCAACTTTTGGTTTATTTTTTATAGGAAAACAAAAGAGTAATCGTAAAGACTACTCTTGGATTTTTTTCTTTTCTTCCTTTTCAATTTCGGAAACGGATTTTTTTGGTTTTTTTACATAGTTATCGTATAGTTCCCCAGAACATCCAAAATCATCTTCAAAATCCTCTGTAGTACTAATATGAGCTATAAACCATAAATTTTCATCTTTATTGATATACCCTTTCAATTTAGGAACACCCATTGGACTTACATCCTGTTTTGTAAATGTAATCGATTTTACATCTTTAATATTATAATGAATATACTTCGTTACTCTTGCTTCTTGTATTTTCCAAAACTTTTCTTCTTGTTCTTTATGTTTTAAGTATTCCATTGTAAAAAAAACTCCTGCTATGAGTAACAAAGCAGATACAATCAAAATAACTACTTTCTTCATTAGAAATTCCCCTTATAAAAAACTTACCATTACATTCTTCTTAAAATGAGATAGGGAAGACAAGAGTAGTGCAGAGACTATTCTTATTTCTTTTCTTTCTCTTCCTTTTCAATTTTGGAAACGGATTTTTCCGGTTGTTTTATAAGTTTTCCTAGCTCACCAGAACGATCAAATTGATCTTCGAAATTTTCAGTAGTACTAATACGAGCTACAAAATCTAATTGTTGGTCATTATTTATATACCCTTTTAGTCTAGGAACGCCCATAGGACTAGTTTCGTGTTCTGTAAATGTAATCGATTTTACATCTTTAACATTATAATGAATATATTTTGCTACTCTTTTTTCTTTTCCTTCTCTTCTTTTTCAATTTCAGATACCGATTTTTCCGGTTTTTTCACATATTTATCATATAGTTCTCCAGAACAAGTGAATTGGTCTTCAAAGTTTTCAGTTGTACTTACACGAGCTATGAAATCTAATTCTTTATTATTATTTATATATCCTTTTAATCTAGGAACACCCATAGGACTTACACTCTTTTCTGTAAACGTAATAGATTTTACGTCCTGAATATTATAACAAATATACTTTTCTACACGTGCTTCTTGTACTTTCCAAAACTTTTCTTCTTGTTCTTTATGTTTTAAGTATTCCATTGTAAAATACCCACCTGCTATGAGTAACAAAGCAGATACAATCAAAATAAATACTTTCTTCATTAGAAAATCCCCTTATAAAAAACTTACCATTACATTCTTCTTAAAATGGGATAGGGAAGACAAGAGTAGTGCAGAGACTATTCTTACTTCTTTTCTTTCTCTTCCTTTTCAATTTCGGATACGGATTTTTCAGGATCTTTTATAAGTTTTCCTAATTCTCCAGAACGTCCAAAATGATCTTCAAAATTCTCTGTGGTACTAATACTTGCTACAAACCATAATTCTTGATCACCATTTATATATCCTTTTATAGTAGGGATTCCCATCGGGTTCACCTCATGTTTTGTAAACGTAGTAGATTTCACATCTTTAATATTATAATGAATATATTTTTCTACCCTTGTTTCTTGTGTTTTCCAAAATTTTTCTTCTTGTTCTTTATGTTTTAAGTATTCCATTGTAAAAAAAACTCCTGCTATGAGCACTATAGCAGATACAATCAAAATGACTATTTTCTTCATGGAAAATCCCCTTATAAAAAACTTACCAATGCATTCTTCATAAAATGAGACGGAGAAGAAAAGAGTAGTACAAAGACTACTCTTTTCTTTTTTCTTTCTCTTCTTTTTCAATTTCAGATACCGATTTTTCAGGGGCTTTTATAAGTTTCCCCAGTTCTCCAGAACGTCCAAAATCATCTTCAAAGTCTTTCGTTGTACTGATACTAGCACCGAACCATAATTCTTGATCACCATTTATATATCCTTTTATAGTAGGGATTCCCATCGGATTCACCTCATGTTTTGTAAACGTAATAGATTTCACATCTTTAATATTGTAATGAATATATTTTTCTACCCTTGTTTCTTGTGTTTTCCAAAACTTTTCCTCTTTTTCTTTTTGTTTTAAGTATTCCATTGTAAAATACCCTCCTGCTATAATACAAATAATGGATAAAATCATTACTTTCTTCATAAAAAATCCCCTTATAAAAAACTTACCATTGCACTCTTCTTAAAATAGGATACAGAAAATAAGAGTAGTGCAAAGACTACTCTTGATGTTTTTCTTTCTCCTCCTTTTCAATTTCGGATACCGATTTTTCAGGGTCTTTTATCAGTTTTCCTAATTTCCCAGAACGCGTAAATTGGCCTTCAAAGTTTTCAGTTGTACTTATACGAGCTATGAAATCTAATTCTTTATTATTATTTATATAGCCTTTTAATCTAGGGACTCCCATAGGACTTACACTCTTTTCTGTAAACGTAATCGATTTTACATCCTGAATATTATAACGAATATACTTTTCTACCCTTGCTTCTTGTACTTTCCAAAACTTTTCCTCTTCTTCTTTTTGTTTTAAGTATTCCATTGTAAAATACCCTCCTGCTATAATACAAATAATGGATAAAATAATTACCGTTTTTTTCTTCATAGAAAATCCCCTTGTATTTAAATATAGTTAAAATATACCATGAAACGAGTTGAAACATATGGGTGAATTTAAAAAGAATCCAATTGCGACAGATGAAAATTATTTCGAACTAGCAGATCAAGTTTATGATGACCAAGTTTTAGAAAAAGGTAAAGAAATAAAAATGGCAGATGGTAAAAAGTGGGTAGTTATAGAATCAATTGATGCAGATTGTCAAAAAGTAAAAAATGGATTAGAAGCTATCGCAGTAGTACCAGCAGACAAATATGATGAAAATGCAACACATTATGATGATATAATCCTAGCATTTCGTGGAACAGAGCCTACGCAATTAGCAGATTTCGAAACAGATATCGATCAGATTACGTTTGGAATTAAAACACATTCTAAAGTAATTACTCCAAGTAACAGTCAAACTATAAAACCTGATTCTGCAACATCATTTGATACTGGATTAAAATGGGCAAAAAATGACATCGTAGCAAAATATAACCCTTCTTCTCTTCATACTACTGGACATAGTAAAGGTGGTGCAGAAGCGGACCTTATCGCTGCAGAATTAGATTGTTATGCAACTACATGGGCTGCACCGAATCCCTATGGTGTACTAAGTCCTGAAGCAAAAAAACGAGTAAATGAAGGAAAAATGGAAAATAAAGCAACTGATTATACACATGAAAATGACCCGATTGGTAACCACACTCAATTCGGTGCACCTCTAATTGGTAAGCAATACACAGTGAGACAGAACGATACAAAACAAGGACTTTTTACACGTTTAACTATGGACGGACACGGCAGAGATACATTTATGGGATCCTTTCATTCAAATGGAAGCCCCATATTAAAATTAGAACCTGAAGATATTATAAAACAAGCAAAAAAAATTCAAACACTCAGCAATCGATTATCAGATATAGCAAAAAATATAGAAGAGTTTCAAAGAAGAGAAGCTGAAGCGGTTCAAAAGTTGAAAAGTCAATTAAAATATGAAACAGGGCCAGGTGGGAAATATCATCTATTAGAAGCATACGAAATAGATGAAGCCATCTCACGAATTGCTAAAACGAAAGAAGGTGGAAATGACTATTTTCACGATGTACACATGGCAGAAGAATTAATTCATCTTTTAAGAAAAGAACAAAAAAGTTTAAGTAGATTTGGGGACGAAATTAGTGATGCAGCAAATTCACTTAGGGATAAAGACAATCAATTAGCAGGGAATTTTCAGTTTAGATAAGGAGATAATTATATGATGGATTTTATGGGGGAAATTAAAAAGATAGAAAAGCAAATCGAAAGTGTTACAGGAGATTTAGCAGATCAGGTTGTTGAGGAGTTACAAGCTGCTAAAAAACAGATTGAAAGAGAAATGCAGCGTATGATGTTAAAAACAGAAGTAGGGTTTAAATCAATAGACATTATAAAAGAAGATACATATGCTCTTCAAAAAAACATAGGGGCATTTCATGATTTACAAACAAGTCTAAGAGATATAGCAGCAGAATTAGAGAAAAGTTTTGAAAGTAAAACTGGCAGTAAAATCAATGAAGAATTAAAAAAATATGAAAAACAAATTAACAACAACATTTTTAATGAACATGTTCACTTAGCAAACAGTTGTGGGAAAAAATAAGAGAAGAGGAAAAACTAAAGATAGTTTCTATTGCTTTAATTTACTGAAAGAGATGCACTGTGTAAATGAGAGGTTTGGATTGAACAGAAAAGTGTGTCTGGTGATAAGTTATATGAATGAATAGATAATACAAATTGTATAGAAATATATGAGTTCGTTGAAGGTGAGAGTGAATTAAGGGGAAAGGCTAGAGTAGGAAATTTTGAAAAAGCATATTTGGGAAATGTAAATTTAACAGGAGCGATCCTTTTAAATGGGGATTTTACGGATGCGAATTTCACTGGTGCTAAACTTGACGGTACAGTTTGGAAGGGAGCAAAGATAGAAGGAGCCAAGTTTAAAGGAAGTATGAAAAAGCAAATATGAAATATGGTGAGAAATAAATGAATTTTGAACATTTAAAGGCCTATGATGGATAGCATACGTTATAAACAAATATTAGAAAATACCTCTCATTGTATATAGAAATTACATAATAAAAATAGAAGTATATTACGATAAAAACTTACTTTTACATAACATAACCATTAGCTAATATTGTAAAGGAGGATTGAAGATGTTAAATGATGTGTTAACGAAGGAGTATATAATACAGAATGGCCTTGAGTTTGAAGAGTGTTTAGAATATGGGGGACCTTATGGGCTAGGAATAGTAGAGTGTGCAGATGATGATAAAGAAAAATTATTTACTGGCTTAGCTTATGATGTTTATGAGAATGGAAATATAGAATGTTATTTCTATGTAGAAAATGGTGTTAAACAAGGAGAGTATGTGGAGTTTTACATAGATGGAAATCTAAAAAGAATCAGCAATATGAATAGAAGCGCGGTTGAAGGCTACTATGTTGAATTTTTTCAAAACGGAATGAAGAAGCATGAGTCTGAATATATTGCGGGACGTGAAATGACTTTTAAAAAGTATGATGAACAAGGGAATGTTGTAAAACAAAAAATAGAACCAACTGAATTCGATATATTATATGCGGAAAAATTCAGTAGCGGTTTAAACACGTAAGGAACACTACATTAAAAATATTGAATATTAATAAAATAACGAATTATAATTCGACTGAGAGATAGTCATAGAAAGATATATAGGAAATGTGAAGAGGTATCGAAATATAGAAGTATGTTTATGGCGCGAACAAATATAAATGAAAAAAAGACTTGAGGAGATTCAGTGGGGTGGTAGGAGATGAATAAAGTAGAATGGAGATCACCAGATAAGCCTTTATTGCGAGAAAATGTAAAGAATGTTGAAAAAGAGTTGGGCATTCATTTTCCTTTAGATTATATAGAATGTGTAATGAAGAATAACGGAGCACATGTTAGCCCAGAAGTATTTGAAGTTGAGGGGAAGAGAAAAGTTTTTGGTACATTACTAACTTATGATATGGATGATGATGAAAATATTATTGAGGTATTCAATGACTACAATGACACATTACCGATTGCATTGGTGCCATTTGCATTTGACCCAGCAGGAAATTTAATTTGCTTTGATTATAAAAATCATGAGGAAGATCCAATTGTCGTCTTTTGGGAACATGAGGGGGCATGGGAAAAGAAAACATTGATGGAAAGCGAAGGGATTACGGCTAAGGAAGCAGAGGAAGTAGCGAGAGAAAATGTATTCTATATTGCTAATAATTTTACGGAGTTTTTAAATAAGTTACATGATTAATAATATTATTCATATGAAATGGTTCGTATAAATGTAAGCAGCAATAAAAGGCGGGAGAATGATGGATTTAGAACATTTAAAAAAAGATATTTGGTATGGAGAAGTTTCTAATCATACAATTAAAACTCTTAAGTCTAACTTAAGGGATAGTGTAACAGAGACAGAATGCTTTATTTTAATTAACGAATTATTAAAGTTAGGTGATTTCTCCGTTAAGGGATTACTAATTGAACTTATGAATAGTACTCGAAATGGGCTTGTTTTACATTTATGCACTAGACTATTTTGTTCAGTAGCTACTCACGATGATTTATTAGAAACGAATAATTTGAAATTCCTTTCAAGTGCTTCAGAGGATGGAGTTCATAATTTTGTAGTAAGTGCTGGTGAAACTCTTTCATATCATGTAGTACCATATCTTTTAGCGTTACTAGAAGAGTGGGAAGATACCTTTGTTGAAAAAGCTATAAGAAATGAACTTTCATGGATGCTTGGAATGGAGGACGAGTATTATGAAGTACCGTTAGAAGAATTTAATGAAGCTTATTTTGGTTTTATCGAAAATAACGATACGCAAGAATATTATTATCGTAATAGACTATCTTTTCCTGGAGATTTGGCAAAGGAGTTAGTTTCGGAAGTTATGAGTTCTTTAAGAGATAGAACTACTTATAATGTTGTTACTATACCTTCCGTTTTATCAATTTGGAGTGGAATCAAATGTCCAATTCAATACGATACGATAATAACAGATGAAAAAAATAGAGAGTTGATTTCATATATCGATGTTCTAACAGAGAAAGAATGGAAGATTGGTAAAAAGTATTTTTATGGACATGTAGTCGTATAAGAAAACGATATATGTGATGAATATAAAACCATTCTATGGCACTCTGTTAAGGAGTGATTTTTACTATAACGGAAAGCTTTGATTGTTGTTTAGAGGTGAATAAAATTGGAGAATAAGATGGATGTACTAAGTAAAAAATACGTATTAGAGCATGGAATAAATTTTGATGAGGAACTATGGTTTACCTCATCCAGTGATGAAGTGCTAGATAAGCCAGAAGAAAAGAATGGGAAACCTTTTACTGGTTTAGCATATGAGTTATATGACAATGGCACCCTAGCGTATTATTGTTACTATAGGGATGGTTTTAAAGAAGGGAATTATGTTAAGTTTTATCAGAGCGGAAAAGTGAAAACTACGGATTACATGATAAAAGGACAGACAAGAGGGATACGGAAAAAATGGTATGAATGCGAAGTACTCAAATATGAAGGGGAATTTAAGTTTGGCATTTGCTTACATTATACAGAATGGGATAAACATGGGGATGTAATTAGCAAAAAAGTTGCACCGACAAAAGAGGAATTAGCATTCATCAACCGATGCTCTAAACGAGAAGATAATCCGTTGATATAAAAATTACAATATATTATTGGTAACATATAGGACAGTTTGTAAAATTACTTAAGAGTAAATAACCATGGGGTGATGGAACTTGGTGAGAAAAGTAGAATGGCAATTTGCTGATGAAGCTGTAAATGAAGATCTTGTGAGAGAGATTAGTAATAAAATAGGTTTTAAATTTCCAATTGATTATATAAAATGTGTAGCTGTAAATAATGGTGCCAATGTAGAACCAGAATTATTTAATGTGAATAATCACGAAAGAATTTTCGGTACTTTATTATCTTTTAATGAAAATAGTGATGAATATATAGTTGATGTATATAGTGACTTTATCGATACATTACCTAAAGAATTATTTCCTTTCGCATTTGACCCAGCAGGAAATTTAATTTGCTTTGATTATAAAAATCATGAAGAAGATCCAATTGTCGTCTTTTGGGAACATGAGGGAGCATGGGAAAAGGAAACATTGATGGAAAGTGAAGGGATTACGGCTGAGGAAGCAGAGGAAGTAGCGAGAGAAAATGTATTCTATATTGCTAATAATTTTACGGAGTTTTTGAATAAGTTACATGATTAGAAGAAGTTAAATTGTAAAAAAGAAATAGTAAAGAAGATAGTGAGATAAAAAATACATATAAGCAGTGGGCGATAAAAAGCATTAAAGGATAAAATAGATGAGAAATGGTTGTTGACAGGGAAAATGTGTATTTTATATAGAGTAAAAGGCGGAGTATAATGAAAATATGGAAAATTATTAGCAATTCTAATTTTGATCAATTAGAGTGTGAGAATGAGGAAGGACAAGAAATCGTTGATAATGCTTGTCAAGGTCAATCAGTAATTGATAAATGGGATCCACTGCAAATGAAACTTTTAAATGAGGGGGAACCATCAGATTTATTAAGTGAAATACCACTTGTTTTTACAAAAAAAGCGATAGAAGTAGTACTTGATTTAATTAAAAGGAAAGTTGAAATTCTTCCACTTGTTCATGAACGATATGAATGTTATGCAATACATGTATTAAATGTATTAGATTGTATTGATTATGAGAATGCGGACCCTGATGATTTCGGTGGATTTGATAAATTCGCTTTTATTACAGAGAAAATTAGGGGGGAGCATATTTTTTGTGCATTGAATACAAAGCATAAATATGGGGATTTTCCGATTGTATCTGTACAAACTTTCGTATCAAACGAATTTAAAGAGAGAGTTGCAAAAAGTGAACTAAAAGGATTTGAGTTTGAATTAGTATGGGAATCTGATGAGAAAAATGATGAACAAAAAATAGAAAATAATCCAATGATACGCCCAACGTCAATAGAAGATTTTAAGTCACATATTCAGCTGCATTATGGACTGATTACGAATCATATAGAAGCAAATACAAAAAGGATTACCGATGTAGAATTATATGATGTTGGACCAAATAAAATAGTTGATTACCATACAGTAGTAACATATCGGAATAGCTATTTCCGTATGCCAGCTCCATCAAGTGTAGATAGTGGTTATGCAGAACTTGTCATGCATCTGCCAAAGGATTGGGATGTTTCAGTAACCGCTTTGGCGAGTTCGAAATACAGTTGGCCTTTGCGTCTTTTACAAGAATTTGGAGAAATGGCAAGGGAATATGGATTAGGGCAATGGCTTATATTTCCGAATCAATTAGATGAAGGTAAGGGAGATTACAATGCGTCAATTCATCCATATAGTAAAGAGACGGAATTTTCTGGTGTTATGATTGTGCCACCAATTCCACAGTGTTCAGGGGCATTCAAAATGGAATTTCGTGAAGATGGTAAAAGAATAGAGGGTGACTGGCCGGTTTATTTTCATACCTTATTACCGTTATATAAAGAAGAAATCCAATGTTATTTCGAAGCAGGATTAGATACGTTATTACAAAAATTACTAAAAAATGGTGTTGAAGCAGCATTTGACTTTAATCGAGAGAATACGTGTAAATAAGGCAGGATCAATTGAAGAGGTTTGTAGTGAAAAAGTAATAAGAATCGCTATATAACTTTATTATTAGTATGAAGGTGGGATATGAAATCCAATTATTTTTCATTTATTAATAATTCAGTAGGAAATGAAATCTTATTAGGTGTTAGTGGGAAGGGGAAAACATGGAAATAAAAAAAGCGTTAGATCGGTATTTTAAAGCACTTATGAATGTATGGGAGAAAAAATATGGAACGTATCCTAAAGTACCGTGGGATGCAGAAGTGGATCCTTTATTATATTTAAGTAATCCAGATGAAGAAGGATATGTATATTGGAAACCTCTTGAGAAAAATAAGATAGATAATTTTATAGAAATTGAGAAAGAACTGAGTGTAAATATTCACGATGCGATAAAAGAATACTTTAATTCTTATTGGTTCTTAGACATACAAGGCTTTTACGGTACAAAATTAGTTGTCCTTGAACCTGTGGAACCGAATAAATCTATAGTAGAATTTATTCAAATAATGAAACGGTATGAGGAGAGTGAAGGGAGAGAATTTAGGTATATACAGATAGGATTTGTCTCTCCGGAAGATAGGGCTATCATTTTTGACAATGAAACAGGAGAAGTATTAATAGAAAACTTTGAAACAGAAGAAAAAGAGTTTCTTTCTAATTCCCTAGTTGAGTTGATAAGTAATTTAAAAATGGAGCAGAGATAATAATATGATATGCAGGAGGATAAAATGATCTCACCACAAGATTTTTTAGTGAATTGGAATGAAGAAATATACGGTTTAATTCATTATAATGAAAAAATCATTCACTCGTTTTCCTTCTCGAAAGAAACGAAATACTTTTTAATTAAAGCAGGTTTTCCGGAGTCTGCTCCTCCATTTCTTACATTTGAATCTGCAGATAACGGTGGTGGGATAAAGTTGAGCGAGATACATAATGAATTAGGTACGATGTATGATAAGTTTATATACTTTGGATTTACTGGTAGTGGAAATCCAATCTGTATTGATGAATCTAAATCTCAACTCGTATATATAGATTATGACAATGAAAATAAAGTCGTTCTTATAAATAGTACGATAGAGAAGTTTGCAGAATCTTTACTTGTCTATGTGGAATTTATAAAAGAAGTAAAGGCTGCCAATGGAAGAAAGGCTTATATTGAAAAAAATATACCTAAAGGTTTGGTGGAGTGGATTTCTAGTGCACTTCGAAAAATTGATGCAGCTGCTTTAACGGAAGGATGTTTTTGGACAGAGGAACTAGGGAGTTTTAGTGAATAAGTGTAGATAATACTAGATGGTATTTTTAGTGTGGAAAAAAATAAAAATACATCTAGTAGCCCAATTAAATATTAAAAGATATAAACACATCAAGAAGGTGAAAAAATGATACTACCAGAGGATTTTCGAGAGAAATGGGATGTTAATAAAGATGGGCCACTCATTACATTTACTGAAAAAGAATTAATAAACAAAAACTTTTCAGATGAAGTGAAACGATTTTTGTCTATAGGAGGCTTACCAGAAACACCGTCACCATATTTAGAGTTTACTTCATCTCAGTCTTTCGTAAGGTCTGTTACAAATGTATTTCATATGCCAGAAGAGTTTCGAAAATATTGGTATTTAGGAACAATTAGTTCTGGAGATCCAATTTGTATAATTGAAAAACAAGAAAAAATAGTATTTCTAAATAATAGTGATGCGTATAAAGAAGTGTTTATGAATTCTTCTATACAACAATTTGCAGCATGTTTATTAGTATATTCAAAAATGATTGATAAGGCAGTAGAAATAAATGGTGAGGATGCCTTTATCGATAATAATATACCAGAGTGTACAATAAGTTGGTTGAAGGAAGAATTGAAAAAAATTGATGATAAGTGTATGGAAAAGGGTTCTTTTTGGTGTATTGAAATTGAGAGCTTATATGAATAATTGGAAGTGAAAAGGGGGATATTCCGGTATTTTTATAGGTAGTAAAAAGTTATTCTAAAAGGAGTATATCGGGTGAATCATAGACGCAAGAAAAAGAAACCGAAACAAATAAGAAAAGAAGCTGTTCAGTTAAAACCGATAGTAGAAGAAGCAAAAACACTAAAGAAGAGTAGCAACAAGTTGGTTGATATTCTCCTAGGTATTCTTCTTTTCCCAATTCTTATATGGGCTGTCTTGGAAGGTTCTACAACACAAGTAAGCAAAGGGAAGACTTTCCTTATTATCGTTTTCTTTCTCTTAATTGCAGTAGGGTTATCTATGATAGGAAACAAATAAGGGGGAGTTCAGATGTTTAAGAAGAAGGAGAAAAAAAACATTTACGTTAGACTTGTAAACACACAAGGGGAAATCATTCGAGAGTTTGATTGTACAGAAAAAGACTTGCGGAAAGTAAAAGAAAATGGTGCTGAAATTCGTGTGGTTGGAGATAACTCATATGAGATGGTAGCAACCGATGAACAACTAGAAAAACTAGCAAGAGCTGAAGCAGAAATCGAAGCGGAAATTAAGGCATGGGAAGATGCTTTAAATGAGAGTTTGGATGAACGCGAAGAAAGAGAAGCGAGACAGAAGGAATTGAAAGAAAAGAATAAATGGAGTACAAAGAAGAAAGTAATCGTATTTGGACTGATATTCTTTGTATTTATTGGATTACCTATTATCGAAGGGTATCAAAATAGTAAATTAGTTGAAGAAGGTACATCATTACATGCAGAAATTGTAGGTAGGCATGTAGAGAAGGAATTCATGTTTACACACCCCACATTAGTAGTTGAGGTAGATGGTAAAAAGCATAATGTATGGGTAAGTGAAGAGACATATAACGGAGCAGAGTGGCTAGGTAGACTAAAAGTCATCAAAACAAAAGATGGTAAAGTTGAGAAAGACCCTAGATATGAGGGCGAAGACTTAATCACGAGTTATTAAGGGACTATATACGATTCCTATAGGAGTAGAAGGAAATGGTTCACTAGTTGTTATAAATAATGTAAGTGGAAGGCTCAATTGGAGGAATTCAAACGTGGGTTGTTTATCCCGCATTAACGGGCAGTAAGATCCCCACCTCAAAATTCAGCGGAAGAAAAGAAGTTAGGTGGGGGTCGGGCTGCCCGTAAAAGTCCGATTGGTGAGGGCTGATTAAAGTTTCACTTTATAGAGGTTTCGAATAGTTTAAATGAGCTGATTTCTAGTTTGAGATTACAAAAATAATGTTTATATGAATTATAGAACGGCTAGATGGGGTGGGGAAATGGAATATAGTGGAATGGTTTCAGTTTGGTTTGGAATTTCTAAATCACTCCAAAATCTTGAAGAGTATGTCGATATAGATTACACGATAGATGGTGATTCAATTCATTCAAAGTTTGGGACGAGCTTTGAATTCGGTTATTATGATGAAGATAATATTGAAATTTGTTTTTATGAGAATAATAAAAGGGACGTTGAACATATTTTAAGTGATTTTTCTTATAGTGAACGAATTATTCCTAAAATAAAAAAGCTAATAAATGGAGATAGTTTAGCGAGCGATATTAACTTTGCTATTGTTCTTTATGATTTTAAATATAATGAAGCGAAAAGCGAAGATATGTTTGATGGTTTAGAGGTTACATTTATTGGTTCTATGCCATACAGGTAGTTTGTACGGAGCTGCTAATTTATTTCATAAATACATGGATAAACCTTATAAAGGAGGGATACGAATGCAAGCTTTGCCAAATTGTTTAGAAGAAGTTTCGGAAGAAGATATATATAAACGGGAAGATAAAGATCAGGTGAATGAAGTAATAAATAGGTTAGGTGTAGAAGTGTCTAATACATTTAGAGAGTTTTATCATCGATTTGCAGGACCATTTTGGGACGAGCACGTTCCTTATGAATTACTTGATATTATAGATGAAGAGAATAATATTGAATACTACACAATTATTGCTCGACAGGAACTAGGATTTCCTAATAAGTATTTAGTTTTAACGGAAATGACAGCGAATGCTGCATTGGTACTTGATAGTGTAACTGATAAAGTTTACTCAGTAAATTTTGAAGGTGGAGATGAATTACTTTTAAATGGAGAATTAAAGGAGAGTTGGCCAACGTTTTATGTGTTTTTGAAAGAGTATTTCAAGTGTTAAGTGTTGATGGAAGTTAACAATAGGTAGGGATACCTTAGTAATAAGTGTGAGAGGAATGATGGATAAATGAGAGTGAACGATTCAGTTTTTGGAGAGATTGAATATAATTATGCTTGGGCTAAGTGTATGCCTATAACTTTTATAGGCAATGTAACTGAGATTGATTTGATGATAGATGGTGAAGAAGATGGGATGTTTGATGAAGAGCAGTATGTAGCGTATCAATCATTAATAAAAAATTGGGAAGAGGTACAAATAAGTTTATTACAGTCTATATTAGACTATTACAAACAAAGGCGATGTGAATTAGGATATGATATTAGAGTGCAAGAAAATTATCCATTAGTTGAAACAACTGATCAAATACTAGAGATGATCAGTTTAGATGGTATTGTTGTTCCGTATGCAGATATTACGGAAGGACGAGAGGTTGGAATTACATTTAATTGTACGTGGGATATAGAAAATGGTGTAGGAGTTCGTTTATTAAATGAAAAGGTAATGAAAGTAGGTTATCAGGATATTATTTTTTAATATAAGTTAGGGGATATATATATAACCTGAATGAAAAAGGTGTCAATCTTTCTCGAATTGACACCCAGGTACGAATCTGTTTAACATCTTACATACTTACGTTTGAAACCAAGTCTGCCTCTATCAAGTTCTTTCTGAATACTTTCGGAAGCATGTAACAAACTGCTTTTTTTATTAGCACGTTTGACTTCAACTATACCAACTTCTTTTGCAGTCTCGACTGCTTTTTCGTGTAGTGGTACATATGAAATTGCCACGGTGTTTAGGAAATTATTCATAGCAGATTTTGTTCGTTCTGGCGAATCATGGATCGTATTTTTCACCATTTCAAGCATATCGGAAATTTTACTTTCGGAAAATTCATTGTCTTTACGATTTCCTAAAAGCCAGCAGTAGCAACTCCAGCCCGCAGACATTCTAAGCTCGTCCCCACTTGCAATCCATTGATCAGCAACATCTTGTGCAATATTTGACTCCGATAAAGTTACTGCTACTACATAATCAGATAGCATATAAAAATACGCCCCATCCATCCAACGATTAAAATCAGATTCACTCATAGCTTTTGGATCTGCGATAATACCTGCAAAGTACATAGCATCGTAGTTGCCTGTGGCATAAAGCTCTTCAGCTAGCTCTTGATTTAATTTTATTTTTTTAGCGATTGGTTTCATAGCACCTGTAGCTACGCCAAAAACTGGATCGTGCGCACCGTTAGATATGTATATTTTTTTCGTTCGTTCCTTACCTAAAGATTCAAGTTCTTGCATAACTGTTTTAAAATCCATAGTTGTGCACTTCCTTCCTTCATATAAAAGCCTTTTTAAGTCTTTCATATTTCTCATGTTAATACTAATTGTATTCAAGAGGTATGTCTACTTTCTAAAGCTATCGAAACTTGATTTGATTTTTGGATGAACTACATTACGCTTTATTGTAAATAAAGAGCTAATTAAAAGGATGGTATAATATAGAAAAAGTGGACGATGAAAATCAAATAGGGGGAATTCAATTGGAAAAAAAACTGAATCGATTATATAGAGAGATAGCGGAAACAGTTCATGCCATGATTCCAGAGGAATGGGAGAAATTTTATTTTTATGCACAAATATCAGAAGCTGGAGGGGGAACTTACTTTTTCTATAACAACTTCAGAAATAAAGAAAATTATAATTATAGTGTGGAAATTCCTTTTAAATACGAAGTTAATGAAGAGGAATTTGAAAGGAAAGAAGATTCTTTATACACATTGAGTAAGGAATTAAGAAATGTTTTTAAAGATAATCAGCAAGAACTTTGGCACTCTTTTACAATGTCTCTGGAACATAGTGGGGAATTTAACATGCATTTCGATTATACAAATTGGTTCGATACAGAATATAGTTTTAGTGATCAAATGATTATTTGGAAACATAAATACTTAGGTGAAGTACCAATTAATGAAAATGATAAAGCGCTAATTAATAAGTATGATAATGAATTTCTGAATAATCCCATTTAACTGAATGGAAAGAAGAAATGATATTTATAAAAATCACGAGTCTTAAAGTAGTCGGTAAGTTATAAAATTGGTTCTGCAAGATAAGAAATAAAGGAGAACTATAATGGATAAGATTCAATTTGCGAAAAGGATTAGAGAGTCTGTAAAAAGTGGTCAATTGGACACGTTAAGAGATTTGCTTGGCAAAAATCCAGAAATGTTATCGTATGTCACACCATTTGGTACGTGGTTACATGTAGCGACGACCTATGGAAATTTAGAAATAATAGAGTATTTAATCCATTCAGGGATAGATATTCATGCAAAGTGTGGGACTTTTTCTACAAATGCACTTGAAAGAGCAGCTACAAAAGGGCATTTACATATTGCAGAGTACTTTATTAAACATCAAGTTGAAATGGATACTAGTGAGCCGGATCGAAATCCTCTGTTTGCTGCCATATATAGTGGGCATTTTGAAATTGTTAAATTGCTAGTTATGAATGGGATAGATATAACGATAAAATATTCTGGTAATAATATGAAAGAAATGGATGCTTATACGTTTGCTGTTGAAAGAGGAGAGATGGAAATTGCAGAGTATGTAAAGCGTAAGTTGAATGAGAATATATATTCATAATGGAGGACGCTATGAATGGAAGTACATGGAATGGTTTCAATATGGTTAGGTAATATGAAAACGCAAGATCAGTTGGATACATATATGGATGTTACGTATGATGAAGAAGGAGACGCTATACCAGCAAGGTTTTTTGTTGATTTTAATATAGAGATGATTGATGTAGATGAGGATTTTATTGAAAAGGAAGTGTTAGAAGAAGCAAGTGATGACATTTCTATGTTATTAACGGGATGTTCATATGATGATAAAATACTATCTCGAATTAAGGAAGTAGTTAAAGTAAAGAAATCCTATAATTCTATTGTTTTAATTTATAATTTTCAGTATGACAATTCGGTTAGTGATTTTGAAGGATTTGATTTTGTAACTGTTATAAGTTATCTATAGTTACGAGCAAATTACAGTAGAATAAAAAATACATTTGTATAGTTTTTCCAATGAATATTTGGTATGATGGTGAATGGGAAAAATATACAAGTTGTTAGTAGCTCATAAAAGGAGGATTGTATTGAAAAGAACGCCTGAATTCGTACTAGGTTTAATTGGTGGCATTTTGGGAATGATTATTTCCATACTATTAATAGTTGTAGCGTTCAATATTATGGAAGGTTTTGATTACGAACTTTTAGCTTATTACTCTATTATTTTAACGGTTCAAATAGGGTTGCTTATTTTATCGTGTTTAGTAAACAAGGTTAATAATAAAGTTTATGGAGTTTGTATGATTGTGATTCCTATAGTTATGTTATTTATGTCATTATTCTTTTTACTTATTCCAACAATATTACAAATTATGTCTGGTTCATTTGCATTTAGAACATTAAAGTTAGAATCGAATGTAGGCTAAATATAATTGTTTACGTCTGAATATTCGGTTTTTTGAACGTTTTCGTTTGCAGTTCAAATTAAAATAAAGTACAAAGTTGTATGTTCTAGGAGGAGAAATAGATGATTATTTGGTCTGGTTGGGGTTTTTTAGTCGCAATTATTGTAATTATTAATGCTCTTTTAGGTAAGGTTATCTTTGGATCTATAACGGGAGACGCTACATATTTTCAAGACCATAGTTGGCCAATGGCGGTAATGTTTATTATATCAGGGGTTATGTCTTGGTATTTGGGTAAATATATTAATAAACCAGATGGGAAAGTTTATATAGATGCTGAAACTGGTGAAAAAGTTATGTTTAACAAAAAACACTCACTATTTTTTATAAAAATGGAATATTGGGGACCGATTCTAGGAGTTATTGCGATTGTAACTTTAATTACAAGATAAAAAAGAGGATGGCTATAGTAAGAGTAATTTATTCAAGTAAAAGGGGAAATCAGTCATGAATGCAAAGAAACTACTAGGGGTAGCAGTTCCGGTCATGTTGTTATTTGGTTGTGGAGTGTCTGAGAAAACGAACACTTCTAAACAGGAGAAAACGGAAGAGTCTAAAGTAAAAGAATCGAAGTCTAATAGTAAGAAAGAAAAGGTTTCAAAGGAAGACTATCCTAATAAAGTGTATACATTAGGGGTAGAGTTTGATAAGTTGTTTGCGGAGCATAACAATATTACAAGAGAGGTTTTTGACGGTAAGAAAAAGAAATCAGATGTAGTAGATAGTGTGAAAGAATTAAATAAAATGTTAGATAAATTCGAGTCGATAGATCCCCCTGCAGAGTATGTAAATCAACAAAAGGATTTTGAAAAAGCAATTGGTTATTTTAGAGAGTCTTTTTCTTTAATAAATGAAGTATTCACCCGAAAAGAAAAAAGAGAAAAAGGCGATAAGACTGATAAAGAGTTAATCGAGAAATCCGAAAAGTTAGTGAAAGAAGGAGATATTTACTGGCTTAAGGCATTCAAAGATCTTGAAAGGGATATTAAAATCGGTGACGGTACAGTATCTATGAAAGATTTGAAAGAGTTAGATAAGAATGCTGGAATTAATACGGATAACGTTATGAAGAATGTGAAAGATGGTACGGAATTAATCGGTAATTGGGGATTCAAAGGAACAGACGGTTTCATTATGTCACTTATTCTAAAAGGTGATAAGACATTTGAAACGTATGGTAAAGGTGAGTATCCAAATAAAAAGAATTATATTGAAGGAACTTGGGAATATGATAAGGAAGCTTTTACAATCTATTTACATCTCAATAAACGTTTAGTAGACGGTGTAGAAGATACAATTCAAAAAAAGAAAATAGCATATAAAGTTCAAGACTATGATGGGGAAAACTTACGATTATTTAATGAGGCTTCATTCAACACAATTAAGTATGTGAAGCAAAGATAAAGTTATGTAGGACTAGGTTTAAATGACCTGGTCCTTAATTAAAGTGTGAGTATGTAAATAATATGTTATCTTTGGTTTTGTCTACTTAGTATCATGCAATTCTTTAATAAAGTAATAAATGGAGTTTCACATTAAATATATGGGATTGGTTACAAATGATAAAGAAATTTACGAGACTAGTATTAACTGTAGTTATACCAATCGTTCTTATTACAGGTTGTGGAACTGCTGAAAAAACTAAAGCACAAGAGACGAAAGCGGTACAATCTGGGAAAAAGGACTATATGGACTATTCAAATGGTAGCAAAGGTATAGTAGTAAGTAGCAAAGCGAAAGAGCGTCAACAATACGAGGTTGGGTTTATAAATGAAAACAAATTAATAGGAATTGATGAAAATATTGCGGACTGTATTATTTTAGATAATAAAGATGAAGCAGGTCTCGTTTGGAAGCAAATAGAGCGTGGGTCTATTATAGAAGTGCAATATGGTAAGGATCGCAACGATATCGTAGGGGTGCAATTAGTAAGAGATCGTGATACATACGAAATTAGTGATAAGTTTGATCGAAATACAATAAATGAGATTGTCGAAAACGTTAAAGGGAATTTGTAATAGAGGCTAGAATGAAAAAATATTTAAGTTTACTATTAAGAAAGTCGATTCCTTATTAACATAAGAAATCGACTTTTTATACTTATTTATTTTGTAAGTTGTCTTTCCAAAAATTATAGCTATTATCAATAACTTCTTTTAATTTAAAATAGTTGTCCCAAGTATCTTGCACATGGTAGAGGGTTTCGCCTTCATCTATAAAAACATTACTGTAATCATTTATATATTTCCAGTCCTCGTCATGGTTAAAGTAGTACATTGTGAATTGATTGCCCTCATCATTTAACATGTCGTCTGCTAAAACGCCATCCCAGTTCATATAAATTTCTGTGCTAGTCATTTGTCTAAGTTTAAACTGGTTGATTTCGTCTTGAGACTCTTCTTCAAATTCTTGACTACATAAATTACGTTCAATTATCCATCCTAAAAACATGCCAGTATGTACAAAAGCTTGATCGATTGGTAAGTCCTCAGGAAAATCACCTTGATAATGGTACTTGGCTTTATCATAAACAATCGTATCTAACAATTCGTTCATCCCCTTTAACGTATTATCTCATAAACTCGTACTGTTTGTTTTAATATTTCAACAGCAGTGATTTTTATGTAGTGGTGCATGAGCAAAAGATTTTAACTTACTAGCTAGTTTCTTTACAATTTTTTGGTTTTCTTCATTTCATGTATCAATATTAGTGAGTAAAATATGAGCAATTTCTTCCATATAAAAACTCCTTTCAATGTAAAAAGATGATAACTATATTATAGTGGAAAATTGAAAAATGTAAGTATTTTCAAATAGAGAAATTACATTAAATCAGGATCTAATTAATAGATACATAGTAGTTATGAAAAAACGTAAAGGTCCTTCTAGTTGAAGAAAATGAGTAAAAGGTATCCTAATCTATTTTTTGAGAAGCAGTGGCGTGTAAGGGGGATAAGTGCTTTTGACGACAATTGCAATTGGTTATAAAATAATGTCTGTTAAGGAATTTTATAGAAACTATCATTCACCTGCTGGGGATAAAATGAAAGTATGTATAAAAGGTTGAATATACATAGGTGATGAAAGTTTTGTTAAAAGTACATAGTAGATTCATAGTTTTTCACTAATGAGAATATAAAGGGAGGTTGAGATACTGCACGAACAGTGTAGATATCGATTACAGCAATGAATACAATCATAAAAAAAAGAGTAATTGCACTATCAACAAGTTTAGTAATGTTAGGGAGCGCACCTATAGCGATATCAGCAGAAGAGAGTAAAACTGATCAACTTCGTATCGCACAAGGGGAACGTGGAACGAACGGATTAAGTTATTCTGATTTCAATCTAGAAACTCCAGATCACATGCAAATTAACGAAGCGGAAGTATCAGAAAACGAGGAAATACTTTTGGAAGAATATAAGCATAAACATTCTGAAACAGAAGAACTAAATAAAATGAAAGAAGCGAAAAAAGGTCAAGTAGCGGATGAAGAAGCGATTTCAAATATTGAAAAGGCATTTGAACATGTAGACGGTCGAAATGATGGTTCTACTCGCGAGATGAAGCCGGTTGAAAAGCCAAGAGCTATTCAGTATAGTGCATCGATGGCTACAAAGAAATATGGAACACTTGCAGGTGTACCGTTTGTAGAGTGGATTGTTCCAGCAGGAAACCCTGATATTCGCCCTGCTAATCCGATGAAAGCACGATATATTACAATTCACGAGACTGCAAACACAGCTCGCGGTGCGAATGCTGAAAATCATGCGAAATATTTGTATAAACAAGCAACGGAAGGTACGTTCCGAACAGCTTCATGGCATTTTACTGTAGACGATAAACAAATCTATCAGCACTTACCAACAAACGAAAACGGTTGGCATGCAGGAGATGGGGATGGCTCAGGAAATAGAGAGTCTATCGGTATCGAAATTTCAGTTAACCAAGATGGAGATTACAATAAAGCATTAGAGAATGCAAAGCGACTTGCAGGTTATTTAATGAACAAAGAAGGAATTAGTGCAGACCATATCTACAGGCACCAACAATGGAGCGGTAAAAACTGTCCTGATATTTTAATTTCTCGTGGAAATTGGACTGGCTTTGTACAAGGTGTTCAATGGTATGCAAATGTTAACGCACAAATTGATTCGCCTTTACAAGAAAGAAACGAGCTATTTGATTCAAATGAATATAATCCAGCTGAACCTAACATGGAACTTGTAGTGAATGGTGACGGTATAAACGTACGTAGTGGTGCAGGACTGGAACATCGTACCGTTCGTAAAGCTTCAAAAGGAGACCGTTACAAAGTGTTAGCGGTTAAAAACGGTTGGTATAAAGTAGGTAACGATGAGTGGATTTTCTATAACCCAAGCTGGATTAAGATAAACTACAATGTGCCAAATAAAGAAGTACAAAAACCAAAAGATGATATTACAGGTAAATGGTTTGAAGGGCATATTCGTAAGCTGAACAGCCTAGGAATTATGCATGGGGAAGGTAATGGTGTATTTGCGCCTTATCGAAATATAACAAGAGCTGAGTTTGCGACATTAATCTCAAATGCTCTAAAGCTACCAGAAGGAAATAAGTCATTTGTAGATATTAACAAAGCGCATCCGTCACTTCATAATGGTATGAAACGTAGTGCAAGTGCAGGAATTATTAGCGGTCGTGGTGGGGGTATTTTTGACCCGAATGCCCCAATCACTCGTGAAGAAGCATCGGTTATGATTGACAAGGCATTACAGTATAAAGGCGTTACAGGTGAATTAGTCGCATTACCATTTACAGATCAACATTTGATCACATACAAACAGCCTGTTCAACGATTATACAGTTTACAGGTAGTAACAGGTGTTGGAAATAATGAGTTTAACCCTAAAGGTACAACAACTCGTGGTGAAGCAGCTGCCTTTTTAGTGAAGATGTTAGACTCTATGCAGAAATAAATGAATTGTATGTAGTAGTTGGTACTGGTACAAGAAAAAGTAATAAGGATTTTAAAGGAGCTATTCAAATGGAACAGCTCCTTTTTATATTAGCCACTATTAAGCCACTATTAAGCCCCTTCCAAGCCCCTTATAAGCACCTACCAAGTAATAAATCACTAAGAAAAAACAATACAAAACAAAAACAACTACAAGAACAAAAGGCGCGAGAAAATAAAACCGTCGTTGTAGTAGTTAAAAAAATTTTGAATTCAAATGCAAAAACTAAGCCCTCAGTCTTATTTATATATTGAAGGATTAAAATCTTCCTTTTTATCCCGCATTAACGGGTAGTAAGATCCCCACCTCAAAATTCAGCAAAAGCAAAGAACTTAGGTGGGGGATCAACTGCCCGTAAAAGCCCGATTGGTTCAACTAATAATCAGTGGGGGAGGAACAAAACCCCACTGATTAAAGTTTCACTTTATGATTGCAAGGGGGAGGTAAACATATGGCCGTGTACCGTAATGTGCAGGTGAACTTTTGGCAAGATGAATTCATATTAGATTTAACGCCAGAGGAGCGTTATTTTTACATATATTTGTTAACTGGTACGAAAACGAAGCAATGTGGAATTTACATATTACCGAAACGTTTAGCAGAACTGGAAACAGGTTACAGTATGGAAACTGTTGAAAAGCTGTTAAATAGGTTTGTTGAATATGGAAAGATTTTATACGATGCAGAAACGAAAGAGTTATACATAATAAATTGGCTACATTATAACCCTATTTTAAATACGAATGTAGAGAAGTGTGTGTTACGTGAGCTAAAGACTGTAAAAAGTAAAGAATTCATACATATGTTTTTACGTACATGTCTTGAAGAAGAATGGAAGATTCCATTGTTATTGCAGCATTTTGGTATGCCGAAAGAAGAGGATAATAGTAGTTTACAAGAAGTTGCTGAGGAGAAGGAAGAAGAGATAGAAGAGGATACGTCGCATAGTGAAGTTTATAAGTTTTACGAACGACATATAAGTAATCTATCTCCATATATCGTGAAGGAATTGAAGGAATGGATACAAATAGTTTCAGGAGAGACAGTACTAGAGGCACTTAAAATTGCGTTTGAACAGAATAAGAGAACGCTGGCTTATGTGAAGGGGATTTTGAGGAATTGGTGTAAGAAAGGGCGAGTAGATTTCCTTGAGGGAAAGGAAGGTGTACAAAAGGGAGATGTATGTAGTTTGTATGATCCATAGTATGAGAAAGTATGGGTTTTTCAACTTTTCTAAAAGGTTCTTCCTTAAATAGAAGCGAATTGTTTGAGAAAGGAGGGGTTATATGGAAGTCGTCATAAAGAAGAAACGAAATAGAGGGAAGAAAATTTTTATTTGGTCTAGTAGCATCGTTCTTTTGTTAGTTATTTGTATAGCGATTTTTTTGAACATATATACGCTTAGATCTGTGCCAAAGATAGATGGAACGATTAAGCTAGAGGATTTACAACATGCTGTTCAGGTAAAGCGGGATAGTAAAGGGGTACCGCATATTAAAGCGGAAAATGCACATGATTTATATTTTTCGCAAGGGTATGTACAAGCGCAAGATCGTTTGTTTCAAATGGATTTAAGTAGGAGGCAAGCTTCTGGGATGTTGAGTGAAGTTGTAGGGGAAGCAGCAGTTGATCGAGATAAGTTGTTTCGAACGCTCGGTTTACGGCGCGCGGCAGAAGCGTCTGTTAGTCAATATGAAGGAGACGCGAAGTATGCCCTGCAGTCATTTGCTGATGGGGTGAACGCTTTTATACGCGAGGCAAAAGAGGAAAAGAAATTGCCAGTTGAGTTTACTGTATTAGGCTATGAGCCTGCTGAATGGTCAATCGTGGATTCTTTGACGATTGGAAAGTATATGGCGTTTGATTTAGGAGGACATTGGCACGGACAGGCGTTTCGATATTGGGCGCTGAAAAATCTACCGAAAGAGCAAGCAAATGAGCTATTTCCTACATATCCGAAAGATGCGCCTAGATTGCTAGCTGAACTGGAAAATACAAATGTGAATGTAGCACAAAGTTTTGCAAAAACGATCATTCCACCAGAGTTTAATGGAAGTAATAACTGGGTTATAAGCGGTGAGAAGAGTGCGTCTGGTAAGCCAATTTTAGCAGATGATCCTCATTTATCTCTTGCGACGCCTTCTATTTGGTATCAATCAAAACTTGAAATGAAAGATTTACATGTGAGTGGCGTTATTTTCGCTGGAGTACCAGGCGTTATATTGGGACACAATGACAAAATAGCATGGGGCGTTACGAATACAGGTCCTGATGTGCAAGATTTATATATTGAGAAGCGAAATCCTAATAATGAAAATGAATTTCTGTATAACGATAAGTGGGAAAAAGCTACCGTTGTTGATGAATCTATTAAAGTAAAAGGCGGGAAAACAATTCCGTATAACGTTACGGTTACGAGGCATGGGCCAGTTATTTCAGAGTTTGCGGATAAAGGGAAAGAGAAAACGAAAACAGTATTCGCTTTGAAATGGACTGCTTTGGAACCGTCCGCTGAATTAAAGGCTGTATTAAATATGAATAAGGCGAAAGATTGGAATGAGTTTGAAACTGCACTTCAAGATTTTCATACACCAACTCAAAACTTTGTGTTTGCATCAAACGACGGCACAATTGCTTATAAAGCGAATGGAAATATACCAGTGCGTAAAAAAGGAGATGGTAGTTTACCAGTGCCGGGATGGACAGATGGATATGAATGGGAAGGGTATATCCCGTTTGATCAGCTTCCAAAAGTAATAAATCCAAAACAAGGGTTTATTTCAACTGCGAATAATAAAATTGTTGATGATAATTATCCGTACCATATTAGTAATACGTGGGCGCAGCCATATAGGCAAATGCGTATTCAAGAGTTTTTACAAGAGAAGGAAAAGTATACGGTGAAAGATTTAGAAGATTTACAGATGGATCAAAAAAATTTATATGGGAAAGAGTTTGCTCCTATATTTTTAAAAGAGTTAAATAAAGCATCTTTAAATGAAGTAGAGAAAGAAGGCGTAAAACAATTAACAAAGTGGAATTTTTACGATAGTAAAGATGAAGCGGCACCATTACTATTCCATTTGTTAATGAAAGAGATCTCAAATACGTTATTTTCAAAAGAAATACCGAAAGATGTGATGGAGTTATTTGAAGGGAAGTCACAAGTTGTTGACGAATTGATTCGAAAAGAAGTAGCGGGAGAAAATAGCGCTTGGTTTACGAAGTACGGAGGTTTCACGAAAGTTGTGCATACATCGTACGAGAATGTAATGAAGAAATTACAGAAGGAATATGGACCCGATGTTGCGGAGTGGAAGTGGGGCGACTACCATCAGCTTGCTTTTACACATCCAATTTCAAAATCATCTAGTATGTTAGCACTACTTGCATTTAATCGTGAAAAACCAGTTCCAATTGGCGGAAGTCAAGTTACCGTTCAAGCAGCGAGTTACGGAGATAACGGTATTGTAAACCACGGTGCATCTTGGCGATTCGTGATTGATACGAAAGATATGTCAAACGGTTATCATATCGTAGGGCCAGGACAATCAGGACATTTTAGAAGTGATTGGTATCATGATCAAATAGATGATTGGGTAAATGGAACGTATCATATGACTACATTGAATACGAATGGGATAGAAGGGAAAGTGTTAACTTTACAGCCGAAATAATGTTAGAAGAGGCTCTTACTATAGGTAAGGGTCTCTTTTTTGTCATGTGACAAAATTTGACAAAAAAATCTGTAGAACTTTGTTATAATTTTTTTTGGAATATTTTGTTTAAGGTTTTATAGCAATAGGGATACATGTATTCTAAATTAAAGGGTTTTATAGGGGGATAAATACAAGAATGAACGACATGGAGAAATATCGTGAGAAAATTAAAGTGATTTCTTTTGATAGAGAAAAAAATCAAATGGTTGAAGTGGAAGAGAGTAAAATAACTTTTGATGATGTTGGCGGAATGGAAGATATTAAAAAGAAAATCAATATGGACTTTATTATGCCGATTAAGAATCCGGAGTATTTTCAGGCTTTTGGTAAGAAAGTAGGAGGCAGTTTATTATTTTATGGGCCACCTGGATGTGGTAAGACATTTTTAGCGCGAGCAGTTGCAGGCGAGATAAATGCTAATTTTATTCATTTAGAGCTGCAAGCAATACTCTCGATGTGGTCAGGAGAAGCAGAGAAAAATTTACATGAAGTGTTCGAAGAGGCAAGAAAAACAAAGCCTTGTATTTTATTTATAGATGAATTAGACGCATATGGCGGGAATAGACAGAAGATGGGCGCTCATCATCAAAGAACGCTAGTTAATCAATTGCTAGTGGAGATGGACGGAAGCAATTCTTTTAATGAAGGTGTTTATATAATTGGGGCAACAAATACACCATGGTATATTGATCCAGCGTTACGACGACCAGGCCGTTTTAATTCACTTGTTTTTGTGGCACCACCAAATAACGAGGAAAGACTGACAATACTAGAGCTGAAAACAAAGGATAAACCGAGAATGGAATTGCAGTTAGATTTTGTTTCGAAGTATGCAGAGCATTTTTCAGGGGCCGATTTAACGTATTTAGTGGAAGATGCTATTAATGAAGCTATTCAGCGTTCATTTGAAACAGGACAGTTACAACCATTATCTAATGAAGATTTATTAACAGCAATGAAAAAGCGACAACCGACAACTTTAGACTGGTTCTCAACCGCAAAAAATTATGCAACGTTTAGTGATGTAAATAAAGATTTTGACAAAGTATTAGAGTATATGGAAGAACACCAATTGAAGTAAATGATATTAGATTGGGGGAAAGGAATAGATGGAAGAGCAACTTAGGAGAATTTCGCACTTATTGAAGCTTGGTGATGTTGAGCTCGCAAAAGAAGAAGCGGAATGGATGATTAAAGAAGATCCAGAAGATGCTACTGGTTATATTTGTTTAAGTCATGTGTACTACTTTGGTTTTCGTCAAATTGATGAAGCGAGTAAATATTTAGAAGAAGCACTAAAAATAGATCACTTAGATGAAAATGTTTTGTTAACAGCACTAGATATTTTTTATGCGCAAGAAAATTTTGAGAGATTAAAAGAGATAGCAGAAATAGGGATAAAAAATTATCCGGAAGAAGGCGTATATTACTTTTATGTGGGCGAGGCAAAAATACATATCGAATCGCTAAATAAAGGTATTACTTACTATAACAAAGCGATAGAATTAGAACCTGAAAATGATATGTATGTAGGAAGATATGCTTTTATTCTTTTGAGTTATTATCCGAAACGAATAGAAGAGGGTATAAAGGCGGAAAAACGTGCTTTAGAGCTGAATCCGGAAAATGTAACAAATCTAGTCTCTTTTGCAAATGTAGCAAGAGAAAAAGGGAATTTTAAAAAAGCAAGAATGCTAGCTGAAACTGCAATACGATTAGAGCCGAATCATGAAGGTGCCTACAAAATTTATAGAGATACAATCGGAACGAAAAACAAGTATTGTGCTTTTATGGCAAGTTTTACGTATACATTTTGGAATGTTTTTTCTAAGTTTTGTAAAATATTTTCGTTTGCAAGTAAGAGGAATCTTAAATTGCATTATATTTTAGTTATTTTAAGCCTTTTAGGTTGGATAATCCTCCCTGTATATTTAACAGGTTGGTATGCCGGTTCCGTGTATATAGTTATTTTTATGATGTATAGCATTTCATCTATTATAAAAGGACGGATTCATAAAGAAGTAGGATTAGGAACCCCCTTTGATGCTGAATACAATGTGAAAAGAAATAAAATCATTCGAAATCGTGAAATTTCCAATATGGAGAGTACAGTTAAAAAAGAAGAGGCTACTACTATTCCGACTGCGAAACTATCAAAAGAGGAACTGGAAGCACAATTAGAAGGGTTTTGGAGTAAAGGAACTGTGTATGAGGGGCAGCAAGAGGTTGCTGCGGCAGTGAAAGAGCCCGCTTTATCATCAGCTGAACATAAAAAGATTCAATCATATTCAGATATTGAATCACCTAAATATAATAAATGGTATATTTGTTTAATTATCGTTTTATCGATCTCCTTTATATTTAAAGTTGGGAAATTGTATAACTTAAATAATACAAATGCGACGCATACGACACCGAAAATTAGCCAAGAAACGAAGGATATTATTGTGGAGCAACAAGATAAAGCTCTCAAAGATACAAAAGAATCATTCGATAAGTTAGAAGTAGTAACTGTATTATACGTATTAAGAAAAGGTGATTGGAATGGAAGTACAATCGAGGGAGCTATAGAGAAAAGTTATGTACCGGTTATGTTAGAAAAAGTAGGACAGCCAGCCGGGGAGAAGTTAAAAAAAGCAACTCCTATGAAAATATATAAAGAAGATACAAGAACGTATGTATTACTTCAAAATGGAGATAGCTCTTTTATTATTGAAATAACGTCAAGAAAGTTAACTCATATTTATGGTGAGAGCTGGAATAATGCGCAAGAAGAGATGCAAAAATATGAAGAGTTACTTGGGAAAATAGAGTCACAAGGTGTTGAAACAGGGGGGATTTAGCATGAGTATTAAAGTAATAAGGGCAACCGGAATGATGGGAGGAGCAGCAAGAGTCGCTGTAAAGGTAGATAATGAAGTAGTAATGAAACTTGAAAATAACGAAGAATATACGCTTCCTTGCGAGTTAGATGAAGCAAATATAAAAGTGAAACAATTCTTTTTTGGAAGTAAAGAAAAGAAAGTAAAGGATGGCGATGTAGTAGAAATTAAGATAAATAGTATTGCCATGCTATTACTGGTGGTGTCAATGATGGCTGTTTTATTTGGTTCGTCAATTGGTATAAATATTGTTGTTTTTGGTGTTATAGGAGCATTAGTTACGTTAATATATGGATTGAATAACTGGTTTAGTTTAGAAGTTAAATAAGTATGGTATCTGTTTTTGTATTAATTCATTTCATTTACTATATATGAAGTGTAATTATTTTTAAGAGGGAATGGGGAGGATCATTGTGAAGAAAATGATTATAGCATCTAGTTTGGCGTTAATAGTAGGTTTGACAAGTGGTTGTAGTAGTGAGAAAACGAATGTTACAAAACCAGTATCTGTACAAAAAGAAAAAGAATTAGTAGCGAAAGATATTTTTAAAAAAGCAGGTGATAAATTAAAACAAGAGGAATTTCTCACATTAACGTCTCTTATGTCAATGAAGGGGAACAGCCAATCAGAAGAGATTAAAATGAACATTCAAATGGAGCCGAAACGAAAGAATTCTAGAGCAGAAATGAAAATAAGTGGAACAGATATTATAACGTACGAAGTAGATGGAAAGGTCGCTGTTCAAGTGAAAGATCCTAATACAGGAGAGTTAGTTACGATACCAAATGATCAATTTAATGTTGATGACGTAATGGTAAGTAAAAATTTACTTAATGAGTTAGATTTACCGGAAGCTTTAGCTAAAAAAATGAAAGCAAAGAAGGATGGAGATACATATAAACTTACACTTGACTTAAAGGGGAAAGAAGCAGTAGATACATTACAGAAAATTAATGGAGATATGAAAAAATTAACGGAAGGATTTAATATGGATGCGTTAACTGTTGAATATATAATAACGAAAGATTATAAATTTGAAGAGATGCGCACAGCTATAAAACTGAGTGAACGTAATACAGATAAGAAATCTAGTGAGGATAAAGAAAAATTGGATACAGTTGTGAGCATAAAAATTGATTCATATGATAAATTTGATCCAATTAAGTTACCTGAAGGAAGTCAATAAATTCAATCATATAAGGGAAAAAAAGGAGCGGAAATACGCTCCTTTTTTATTTACCTTACTATTTTTAGGAGGTTAGTATGAATAAGGGTTGAATAAAGGATGAATAGCATTTTTATGGATGAAAATTCCCCCCTTTTTTTTATGGAATATATGTGAAACATTGTATAGAATAAGCAAGAATGCCAAAAATTATAGGGGGAAAGTTGTGAAGAAAAATAAGAGTTTAATAAGTTTTTTAGGAGTGTTTATTATGTTGCTTTCTTTTTGTTTTCAAGGAAATGTACAGGCAGATGTAAATACTGTTCAATCTGGAAAAATAAAATCAGGAAACGTAACGGTATGGGAAGTTGGAAATGTGGCGAAAGTGTTAGCTGATGTAGAGCGCTTAAATTTAAATACAGTAAATGTACCGATTCAGGTAGATATTCCGAACGTGACTTCTACGAACATGGTAATTAATCAAGAGCAAAAGCAACAGGCGATTATTTTAATTCGAGAATTATTAAAGCGTAATATTCAAGTTATTGTGGAACCGTTCCCATATATTCAGCAAGGAAATGTTGGGGAAACGGAATGGAATCCAAGTAATATTAATGATTTCTTCTGGAATTGGAAAACGGTAATTCTACAAGACATCTTTCATTCCATTACAAGTAAATACAATGTGTACGGGCTCAAGATTGCTTCTAATTTCGTTAATATGGAATATGCAGAAGGATATTGGAGCGATACGATTGATTTCGTCCGCCAGCAGTATAAAGGAAATATTTTGTATCAAATGAATTGGTGGTTAACAGCAAATTGGGATCCATCTCATGAAGCGAAGTTTGTAGAGAAAATAAACCGTCCGTATTTAAAGAAGGTAGACATTGTTAGTATCGATAGTTGGTTTGAAGTTTCAGGAAATAGAAATCCAACATACGAAGAAGTGAAGAAAAGTTTATATGCGACGACAGTATATAATCGTGGGCAAAACGTTGTTCAGCAATTGGAACAATTACATAAAGCAACAGGAAAGCCAGTTTATTTTGGTGGGTTTAACGTTCCAGCGCGTGAACTTGGACTACAAAATCCGTGGAATCCAGATGTTTCAAATGTGTTTTCAAAAGACGTACAATTAAACGGTTGGCGCGCTTACCGTGATGTATTAGAACCGAAACCGTATTTTAAAGGTTTTTCAATTTGGTTTATTGGCTCTAATGATAGTACACATGCGTATCAAATACATAGTAAAGAAGCCGAAATGGTTATTAATGGCTGGTACCAAAAATAATTTTTATTAAATAGGTAAGTTTTGAATTTCACCACATATATTTCTAGTGAAAGGCCTTTCACCATCTTATCACCTAGGGGGCAATCATAATGAAATTTTTGTCTTACCTTACAGTAATTTTGGTGATTCTTGGCGGTTTGAATTGGTTATTTGTGGCGTTAGATTACAATGTAGTTGAGAAATGGTTTGGTTCTATGCCGGCGCTTGTGGACACTATTTATTGGCTCTTTGGTCTTTCTGCTATTTATCAAATTTTTGATCGGTTCTTTACGAACAATTAGCTATTATTCTTTTATTACTAGAGTGTTAAGTACGATTATGTACTTAACACTTTTTTGTATGTTTGTGAAAAAAGTATTTGCACATGCAAGCGATTCCATTGCTTCTTGCGCCGTAATAATAGAAAACAAATTGACCGTATATTATATTTTGGGTTATAATTCAGAAAGTTTAAAAAATAATAAGAATGAGAAAGAGGGAGGTTATTAGGGTGATGGAGAGAGTATATAATTTTTCAGCTGGACCATCTATACTCCCTTTGCCAGTTTTAGAGAAAGTGCAAAAGGAGCTTGTAAATTATAACGGGACAGGCATGTCTATTATGGAAATGAGTCATCGATCTTCTTATTTTCAAAGTATTATTGATGAAGCGAGTAGCCTAATTCGTGAATTAATGAACATTCCTAATGAGTATGAGGTATTGTTTTTACAAGGCGGTGCGTCATTACAATTCTCTATGATACCGTTAAATGTAATGAATACGTATAAAAAAGCAGGATACGTATTGACTGGCTCATGGTCTAAAAAGGCGATGCAAGAAGCTGAAAAAGTAGGGGAAGTACAAGTGATTGCTTCTTCTGAAAATGCGAAGTTTACGACAATTCCTAAACTGAATGGTTTACGAAGCGATGAAAACCTAGATTATGTACATATTACAACGAACAATACAATTGAGGGGACGAAATATGTGGACATTCCACATGTAGATAAAGTACCGCTCGTTGCGGATATGTCCTCAAATATTTTATCAGAACAATATGATGTTTCGAAGTTTGGTCTTATATATGCGGGAGCGCAAAAGAATTTAGGGCCAGCGGGCTTAACGATTGCGATTATAAAAAGAGATTTAATTGGAGGAGCAGATCGCTCTTGTCCTACAATGTTAAACTATGAAACTTACAGCAAAAATAACTCCTTATATAATACACCGCCATCCTTTAGTATTTACGTAACGAAACTTGTACTAGAGTGGCTAAAAGAGCAGGGCGGGGTATCTGCGATTGAAGAACAGAATAGAATGAAATCTTCACTTCTTTACAATTTCTTAGATGAATCAAAATTGTTTACTTCACCAGTTGATCCTACGTATCGATCACTTATGAATATTCCGTTTACAACACCGTCAGAAGAGCTGAACAATGAGTTTTTACAAAAAGCGAAAGAACGCGGTCTTGTTACGCTAAAAGGACATCGCTCAGTCGGTGGTATGCGCGCTAGTATTTACAATGCGATGCCAGCACACGGCGTACAGCAATTAGTAAATTATATGAAAGAATTTGAGCTTGAGAATAGATAGGGAGATGGGGATATGTTTCGTGTTCAAACGTTAAATCAAATTGCAGAAAAAGGTTTGCAAGTGCTTAGCGGAGAGCGCTATGAAGTAGGGGAGAGAATGGACCACCCAGACGGTATTTTACTTCGCAGCTATTCTTTACATCAAGAAGAGTTTTCAAAAGATTTAAAGGCGATTGCCAGAGCTGGTGCTGGTGTAAATAATATTCCTGTAGATCGCTGTACAGAAAAAGGGATTGTAGTATTTAACACACCAGGGGCTAATGCCAATGCAGTAAAGGAACTTATTATTGCCAGCCTTATTATGTCTTCACGTAACATTATTAATGGAGTAAGCTGGACGAAAAATTTAGAAGGTGAAGAAGTACCTCAGCTTGTTGAAACAGGGAAAAAACAATTTGTTGGATCTGAAATTGCGGGGAAACGTCTAGGGGTTATCGGTCTTGGCGCAATTGGTGCTTTAGTTGCGAACGATGCGTTAGCTTTAGGAATGGACGTTGTCGGATACGATCCTTACATTTCAGTTGAAACAGCTTGGCGTCTTTCTACACATGTGCAAAGAGCATTTAGTTTAGATGAAATTTTCGCAACGTGTGATTATATTACACTGCATATTCCGCTTACGAATCAAACGAAGGGGATTATTGGTGAACACGCTATCGAGACGATGAAAAAGGGAATGCGTCTATTCAATTTCTCTAGAGGAGAACTTGTAGATGAAAAGGTTCTTCAAAAAGCGTTAGAAGAAGATATTATTACACATTACGTAACGGACTTCCCGAATGAAAATGTGATAAAGATGAAAAATGTAACAGCGACGCCACACCTTGGTGCATCTACGTCTGAATCGGAAGAAAATTGTGCAGTCATGGCAGCGCGTCAATTACGTGAATATTTAGAGACAGGAAATATTCGTAATTCAGTCAACTATCCAAACGTCGAACTGCCGTATATCGGAAAAAAACGAATTACGATTATGCATCAAAACGTTCCGAACATGGTAGGACAAATTACAGGATGTTTAGCAGAACATCATATTAATATTGCGGATATGATTAATCGTAGTAAACATTCTTGGGCGTACACGATGATTGATATTGATAACGGAATTGATGATATAATAAAAGAGAACATTGTGGAAAATATAAGCAAAATTACAGGTGTTGTAGCCGTTCGAATGATTGTGTAAAGGAGAGAGGGAAACTTGGCAAAAATCCGACCGTTTCGGGCCATTCGTCCAGTAGAAGAAAAAGCAGCACAAGTTGCAGCTTTACCGTATGACGTATTAAATAGTGAAGAAGCAAAAGAGGTTGTAAAAGGGAATCCATTTTCTTTCTTACACGTTGATAAAGCAGAAATTGATTTAGACCCGGCACTTTCACCGTATGATGATCGTGTATATGAAAAAGCGGGTGAAAATTTAAATCAATTTATACGAGAAGAAGTGTTCATTCAAGATGAAGAGCCAGCGCTATACATTTATGAATTGACGATGCAAGGAAGAACGCAGTCAGGTCTTGTCGTTTGTACATCTATTGATGAGTATGAAGATGATACAATTAAAAAACATGAAAGAACGCGTCATGAAAAAGAACTAGATCGCATTCGTCACGTAGATGTGTGTGACGCAAATACAGGTCCAATCTTTTTAACGTATCGTACAAAAGAAGAAGTGAAACGTTTCATTGCCAGCTGGAAAGAAGAACATGCGCCAATCTATACATTTACAGCAGAAGACGGCGTTAGGCATGTTGCTTGGAAAATAGCTGATGAAGAAGTAATTGCAAGTTTAGTAAACTTATTTGAAGATATTCCTAACTTGTATATTGCAGACGGACATCACCGCTCTGCCTCAGCGGCAAAAGTAGGGCTAATGCGAAGAGAACAATATCCAAATTACACAGGAGAAGAGGAGTTTAATTTCTTCTTATCGGTTTTATTCCCTCACGATGAATTATCCATTTGGGACTATAACCGAGTTGTAAAAGACTTAAACGGCTTATCAGAAGATCAGTTTTTAAAGCAAATCACGCAATACTTTTATGTAGAAGAAGCATCTGGTTCTCCGTATAAACCAAATGAGCCAAAATCATTTGGAATGTATGTAAACGAGAAATGGTATAAGCTTACTGTGAAAGAAGAAACGTTTGATGCAAATGATCTCGTGAAAGGTTTAGATGTATCTATTCTGCAGGATCATTTATTAAGCCAAGTACTTGAAATACACGATCCGCGATCTGATTCACGCATCGATTTTGTCGGAGGAATCCGCGGATTAGAAGAATTAGAACGCCTTGTGAATAGCGGTGCATATAAAGCAGCGTTCTCGTTATATCCGACATCAATGGAAGCTTTATTAGCAATCGCAGACGCCGGAGAAGTTATGCCACCAAAATCAACGTGGTTTGAACCGAAACTTCGCAGCGGGTTGTTTGTACATTCTTTAAAGTAAATATAGACTTCTTTAGATTGAAAAACCGAAATGATTTTTAGTTTCGGTTTTTCTTATTTTAAAAGTGTTTTTGAGGAGGGATAGGGATGAAATTGCAAGTAGGCGAAAAAATCACCTTTGAACGAACTTTTACGAAAGAGGATGTTGTTTTATTTACAGAAGTATCTAAAGATGAAGGTGTTCATCATGTTACTCCAGATGAGCAGGGGAGATTTGTTGTACAAGGGCTGTTAACATCAACGCTGCCTACAAAAATTGGCGGTGATTATAACGTACTAGCTCGCAAGATGGATTTTGAATTTATACGTCCTGTTTTTAGCGGTGATACAATTCGTTGTGACGTAACCATTGAACAATTTGAGCCCGATGAAAAAAATCGAACAAAAATTATTGCGATGTTTACTTGTATAAATCAAATTGAAAAAGAAGTAATGAAGGGGAGTTTTTCTGGGATTATTCTTTAGTTAGTAGGAAAAGTAATGAATAGGTGGGGGCTTCATGCCTCTCAGACTTAGAGTTTTAATTCCTCTCAGAACGAAAATTTTATGTAATATACTCTGTTCTTTTCTTAACTATTAGGAAATAGTTGAATAAGCTCGTCAACAAAAAGGACATTCCTAGTATTACAAGAAATGTCCTTTCCGCTAAAATGTAAGGTATTTTGTTAAAATTCAAACTCTAAAATTAGTTTACTAGTTTGACCTGTAAACTGATAATGATAGGATCCTCTCAGATTTTCTAAGTTACCAGTAGCTTTAATAATTGTTCCTGGGGAATCTAGATTTCCTTTATCAAATATTCCTTGCTCTATAGCTGTAAATGTCCCTTGTTGCCCCTTATAAATTCCTTCAAAGTGTAAAAATCCAGAAATTTTAGCAGTAGCCAAGTGACCATCATTTATATTTGAGTCTAAATAATATAACAAGTATTCAACAAAAGCTTTTCCTTTTAATTCACCATCAATATCATATTCAACATGGGCAATATTGATAGGGAAATCTTTTCTAGTATCATCGATTAGTTTTTCATCCCATTTACTTACTGTAAATGTTACTTCCATACACGTAATCTCCCTCCAATTATATACTTTTAAAAAGTATCAATTCACAGTCATATCTCATAGGAGTAATTTTATTTATTGGGGTCCTTTCATGTCGCTATCAAGCTAACCAAAATAAAATACTCTCTAACATGAAAAAACACGCTATTTTTTCTGTAGGATCAGGAAAATGGCTATACTTATTTAAAGTTTCCCTTTATTCCACGCCACTCTCTAAAATAGAGAAAGACCCATTTTCACAATCAATTTCTGCCATCGCACCGTAAGGTAAAATAAACTTCGGCTCGGTATGGCCAAAATTTAAATTATAAAGAATCGGCAGATCTTCTAAGTTATGTTCTTTCATAACTTGCAGTATTTCATGTTTATATTCTTCATAATACATTTCGTCTTTTGGTTTACCAAAGATGATACCCTTTGCTTTTTGTAGAATGCCTTGCGCTGCGTAATTTCGTAACCAATACTTTATATAACTTGGTTCTGGATGATCTTCAGAAGTTTCAAAGAAGAGAATACTATTCTCCCAATGTTTTTTCTCAGGCCAAAGTTCCGTTCCTTTTGCAAATTCCAATACTTCTATACAACCACCAATTAAGCGCCCTTGTACAGTAGTAGAGCCTTGAAGTAGCTCATATCCACTGTTTTGCTGCATTGTACGTCTTGTATCCTTATTTATCTCTATCCATTCTAAACGCTCACTCGTCCATTCATGAGCTGATTGAATCTCGCCAATCGTTTCATTTGAAAAGAGAGTTCGATTTACCATTTCAATTGTATATGGATCCATTTCTACATTTTCGGCAAAGTCGGTCAAAATTGCCGGACCATAAAAAGAGGAAAGACCTGCTTTATGACAAAATAAATGTGAAACGGTAACGTCAGAGTATCCCATAAAAATTTTCGGGTTTTCACGTATTACATTAAAATCTATATAAGGAAGTAAGCGAATGCTATCTTCACCGCCAATATTCGCAATAATTGCTTTCACGCGCGTATCTTTAAATGCTGTCATTAAATCTTCCGCACGAGCTTGTGGATTGTTATAAATGAATTCGCTACCTTTTAAACTATTCGGCATTGGGACAACTGTAAGACCGAAAACTTCTTCTAATCTTTTTACTCCTTGTTCATATCGCCAGCTTATTTCAGAATCACCTGCGCCTCCCCATGAAGGACTTACTGTTGCTACGATATCTCCTGCTTGTAACCTCTTTGGTTTTATTAACATGTTAACACCGCTCCTACATAATGTAATGGACTACAATTATACAAACTGTATCATTGAAAAAACATGATGCATGACATTAGTTTCTTCATCATCAATCCGTTTACCTGCTGATATGCAAGAATTTAGCAGTAGTGTTGAATATAGGAATAATCGATTTATATTAAAAAGTACAGTATGCATCATTGCATGAGAAAGATGGTTGCTATTTTTCACTAATTGTAACTATATTGGTTGCAGGTTGGTCGTAACCAATCAAAAAATATAATCATCATGAATGGAGAGGTTACAGCTTTTCCTGAATAAGAAAGCTATCGCCTTTAGGCACACTTGGGATGAAAGTGAGATTGGATACGGAGTGTCACTAAAAATCGCAACGTTCGTAGTACTTTAAGTGTCTGAGGCATAGGTAGTTTCTTCGGTTTTTTTGTTGGGATTTTTAGGGGAGTATTCTTTAATTATTAGATAGAGAGGTAAAATAAAAATACACCTAATTACTAGGTGTATTTTTTAGACTTGAAAACCACATATGTATTGGAAATTTCTCTCGGGTAGAGTGTATCACAATAGAAATCATGTATATACATAATATTCGTTACATCGAATGGTTTCCTTGTAAGTATATGAAAATGGTAATCTAAATAGATTTTAATTTTGTTAACTTACCAACCTGTACCATGTTCAGAATTAGCAGGAGCCCCACCAGTGTCACCGATGTTTAATGCAGGAGCGCCGCCAGTATGGCCCTCAGAAAAAGAAGGAGCTGGTGGAGAAGGGAAGTGAGCGTGTCCAGCTTGATTTGTGAAACCTGCATTTAATCCAAATGCAGCAATACCCGTAAATGCAATACCTAAAGCGATTTTACCAATTGTTTTTTTCATTTCTTTAACCTTCTTTCATTTGATTTTTTTGCTATTGTACTATTAAAGAAGTATAAACTTGCTTTCTCATGTTGTTGTTTGTTATAAAACGCAAGAGCTAGTTTTTCAAGATATTCAGAAACGTAACTATATAAGGATTCTCTATTGAAGTATTCAATTCCTTTTAAAACAATCGGTTCAATTTGATCTAATTCATTTTGGTTCGTGAAAACTTCTAATATAGCAAAATGATGTTTATACTCTTCATTACCAAGTTCAGAAATAAGTTGTTTCCCTATTTTAATGTAGTGGTTTGCTTTGTCTATAAGTCCTAATTTTTCATGTTCTTGTGCAAGTAAGAATATAGCTTTGTAGTGAGATGGGATTTTTTCGACGACTTGCGTCAAGTGACGGATTGCTTCTTCAGATAGATTTTGACTTGCGTATAATAGTCCTAAATTACCACGCACAAAAAGTTGTAATGATTCCTCATTTAATTTTTGGAGAATATCTAACGCTTTGTTATAACTTTCTTCAGCTTGTTCAAAATGTCCTACGTCTACATAAGAAGCACCAAGTACACTTAAACAGGAAGAAATATTTCTTTCACATCCGTGTTGCGTTTCAAAAAATTCTAATGCTTTAGAAGCATTTACAATTGCAAAACTTGGTTGTTGTTGATGGTAATGATAAGTTGCAAATCGGTAATAGAAATCAGCATGTTCAATTTGACTGTGTCCGGATAAAAGTGTTTGTGCTTTTAAGAAATATTCGTCTGCTTCCTGATATTTATTGATAGCTGTTAAGTGAATCGCCTTATAATAATGATATAGATAAGATAAGTGTTTATCTTCTGGTTTTTCCTGGTCTTCTATGATTTGAAAACTATCTTTCGTGATTGATAGTCCATCTGTCAGAGCTGTATGGCGGAACTGGAGTAATGCGTAATATAAGTGATAAAGTGGAAATGTTTCTGTTTCTTTCAAAAGCATTTCTTCATGTTCTTTTTTAGCTTCTTGAAACTGAATTTGTGCTTCCTTAACGTTTTGCGTTAAGATTGCATGGTACCAAGCTTCTAAATGTTTTGTTGTATACGTATGTCCCTTTAATGAAATGTTCATATTAGCCCCCTTGTATATTTTTCTATATAATTGTAACTATAATGGTAACATATTAAAAAGTAATTATATGGAATTTTTTCTTGATAAACAATATTCTGAATTTTCGAAGCTTGTAAAACCTGTCAATCCTTGTGTTTTTATAGTGTTTTCCATGTTTTTTGGGGGAAAGGGATCATAATTAACTATAGAATCTTAATAAAATGATGTCACATGCACAGTACTAAAATAAAAGTTGAGAAAGTATGCATGAGGTCTGAATAGGATGAAAAGATAACCCCCTAGTTATATAGCTAGGGGGTGTGTGTTAAATAGTTTCACCGTGAGCTTCTAGTTTTGGAGCAGGGAAATGTTCGTGCCCCTCAAGTTTCGGAGCAGGAGTATCGCCAATATTGAAAGCAGGAGCCCAAGTATCCCCTTTATTATATGATGAAATAGGAGGTCTTCCATGATCATAAGCAGGAGCCCATGAATCTCCATGTGAATCTAATTTAGGAGTAGGAAGATCCCCATGTCCCTCTAATTTCGGGGCAGGAAGATCAGCATGGCTCTCTAGTTTAGGAGCAGGGAAATCCCCATGTCCCTCTAATTTTGGGGCAGGGAAATCAGCATGGCTCTCTAGTTTAGGAGCAGGAACATCGCCATGCTCCGCTTTTACAACACCGCCATCCCCAATATTTACACCAAAAAGACCAAAGCTGAATACCGATAAACCTACAACAGCTGTACTAATTTTTCTTTTCAATCTATATCTCTCCTTTTGCTATGGTTTTCCATTTTGTCTAAACGTGGTAGATAAAATGAAATAAATCGTAAAAAATTACCAATTATATTACGATATACGAATAATTCTGTGTAATATTTTGTAAAACCTCCTTGAAATTTGAATTTTATGAAAATAAAATTCGACATGGTTCATTTTTCAATTCGTTGAATAGATTTTGATTGAGTTTTTATAAAGCTATTCGCTAACTTTAGGACCGAAAGCGGCTCTTAATTTCTTTATACCGTGCCCATAAGGTTATTTTAGCTTTGAATTAAATTAACTATTATAATTCGAGAATTTAGTCCTCTTGCTGCATATTTAAAAGTTACAGTATGCAACATTGCATAAGAAAGATGGTTGCTATTTTCCATAACCTGTAACTGTAATAGTTACAGGTTGGTCGATACCAATCAAAAATAAAATCATCATGAATGGAGATGTTTCATAATGGGTATGAAAAAAATAATTTTAGCAGGTGCTTTAGGGATCGCAGCATTATCAGGAACGAATTTACCAGGGTTAGAACTAACAAAAGCGAGTGCTGCTTCTATTGAATCGAATTTCTCAACATTAGAAGGACGAGTGGTAGAAGTAGATAACGGTGTAATTGTTGTAAAATCTAAGCAATACGAAGAACCTGTTAGTGTATATATGGATTCATTTTCAAATGTGAAAGTAGGGGATGAAGTAAAAGCTACTGGATCTAGGATGCGTAATTTTACAGAATATATGGTTGCAACTGCAGTTGAAAATACAACAAACAAGTTGGGCATGCATATGAAAGAAGACGGTTCTCCTGATTATGTAATTGGTGAAGTATCAAAAATAGGAACGATGGAAGATGAGGGAGACGGTGCTACTACATATGTCGTAGTTGAATATCCATCGCTAAACGGGAAGAAAGTTATTATTGATGTTTTCTTAACAAAGGGGCAAGTGTTTAAAACGGGTGAGAAAGTGAAAGTTGATATGAAGTATGTGGGCTGGGGCGGCAGTTCTATTAACTGGAACACAACGGATCATATCGAAAAGGTTTATGAGGTAAAGAGCAGTGTTGAAAATAATGATGATGTTTGGATTTGGTCTTAATTAGACTTCTGTAAATAACAAATGTATCATGCAGTATCCATCAAATGATCATGTGTATGATTATTTGATGGGTACTTTTTTGTTTTGTATTTTATTGAGAATAAGGGATTTCCGATTTGAATATGATGTTTAAATCGGAGCGAATTTAAAAAATACAATAATGAAAGAGGTGTTTATATATGGAGCGAGATGAGAATTATTTACGAGCTAAAAAAAGGGTGGAGAATTTAAAAGCGTTTTATATTCATTTAACGGTGTATATACTAGTTAACTTAATGCTTTTTTTCATAAATATAAGTTCTGATTCAAGTAAATTATGGTTTTTATATCCACTTGGAGGTTGGGGGATCGGTATCGTTATACATGGTTTGACAACTTTTCCAGTTGGGATATTCGGAAAAGAGTGGGAAGAACGAAAGATTAAAGAATATATGGAGAAAGATAAGTAAATTTATTTCTGGAATGTATGAATATAAATCTCTGGGATCAAATGTTTGATGCGAAGTCTATTCTATAGCTTCGCCTATTTGCTTTGTATTCGAAGTTTGTGCGAGTGAGTGTTCATATTCATTTTTTTAGCATCAACTGCATGTGAAATCAAAACTTTACTTGTAGTACATAATAAATACAGTTGTTTTACTTTTTAAATTACATGTGGATATAGGATAAAGTTGTTTTATCATCCTATATTAAAATAAAAATAAACCACTGTTCGATTTGAATATTCCACGATATAATAGTGAGAGTTTATGACAGAATAAATATTTACATAAGAAGTGAGGTACTGTATGAAAAAAAGAACGACAGACATTATTTTTATTATTATCGGTGCATTTCTTTTTGCGTTAGGTGTCAATTTGTTTGTTATTCCGAACGAGTTTGGTGAGGGCGGGGTAACAGGTATCACGATTATTACGTACTATTTATTTGAGTGGTCACCAGGCTTAGTTAACTTAATTTTAAATGCGATATTGTTAATAGCTGGTTATAAATTTTTGAATAAGATCACAACAATTTATACGATCATCGCTGTAGTTACGAACTCGCTATTTCTTCATTTAACAGAAGGATGGACGATTGCTTCTGATGAAATGCTCGTAAATGCCATTTTCGGTGGAATATTTATCGGATGCGGGATTGGTCTTATTATTCGCGTTGGCGGAACAACAGCAGGTACTACTATCTTAGCAAGGATGACGCATAAATATTTAGGATGGAGCATTAGCTATGGTTTACTGTTCTTCGATTTAATTGTTGCGTTTTCATCTTATTTCATCATTGGTGCAGAAAAACTGATGATAACAATTATTATGCTATATGTAGCAACGAAAGTGATGGAGTTTGTAATTGAAGGTTTAAATCCGAAGAAAGCCATTACGATTATTTCTGATAACCCGAATGAAATTGCCGGGAAGGTAACTACCTTAATGGGCAGAGGGGTTACTGTGTACTCAGGTCATGGTTATTACACGAAAACTCCGAAGGAAATTCTTTATGTTGTTATTAATAAGCAAGAAGTAGTCAAGCTAAAACGGATTGTTCAAACTACAGATCCAGCTGCGTTCATCGCTATACACGATGTTCGTGACGTATTTGGAGAAGGATTCGTTGATATTTCTAAAGCGTAGAAATTACTTTTCATTAAAATAATCTTAATACTAAAACGTGAGAATCTATTTTGAATAATCTTTTTTCAAAATAGATTCTTTTTCTTTTTCTTGCAAAAAATTCAATTGTTTCTTAATGTAGTGATGTAGAAGGATGAACGAGAGAGGGTTTAATGAAGATGATACATATTTTATTAGCTGATGATGATAAGCATATTAGAGAGTTACTACATTACCATTTACAAAAAGAGGGGTTTAAAGTTTTTGAAGCGGAAGATGGGAAGGTAGCGCAAGAAGTATTAGAGAAGGAAAACATTCATCTTGCGATAGTAGACATTATGATGCCGTTCGTTGATGGCTATACGTTATGTGAAGAAATTCGTAAGTATCATGATATCCCTGTTATTTTATTAACAGCAAAGGATCAGTTAGTCGATAAAGAAAAAGGATTCATTTCTGGTACGGACGATTATATTGTAAAGCCATTTGAACCAGCTGAAGTCATTTTCCGTATGAAAGCATTATTGCGTCGTTATCAAATGCTGAGTGCTGACATTATTACACTTCACGGAACGACAATTGATCGTAAAGGTGTTGAAGTGAAGTGTAACGGTCAAACGATTTTACTTCCGTTAAAGGAATTTGAGTTATTATCACAACTTGCTAGTTATCCTGGAAGAACATTTTCAAGAGAAGAATTAATTGAATTAGTATGGGGAATGGATTTTGAAGGAGATGAACGAACAGTTGATGTTCATGTGAAGAGACTACGAGATCGTTTCTCAAAACGAACAGACGATTTTCACATTACAACGGTGCGCGGACTCGGTTATAAGTTGGAGTTGAAATAAAATGAAATCACTATACTCTAGATTTGTATTTATGACGGTTGGGATTATGCTTCTTAGTAGTATTATCGGTTTTTTATTAACAAATGTGTACTATCAAGTGAAGTTAAAACCGTATAACAGTGAAAAGATTTTAAAGTACGCTGAGGAAGTTAAATCGTTATATGAAAAGCAAAGTGAAGAAAATAAAGAGGCGTATTTACATTCTATTGCGAAATTAGGATATGAAATTTATATTGTCGATGATCAAAAGAATGGAAAGCGTATCGGAAATGCGTTTCGTAAGACGTCTATTAGCGACGATACAGTTCATAAAGTATTACAAGGGGAAACGTTTAATGGTGTTTCCACATATCCAACGCGCTTATTTATTACAGGATTTTTCGATAATGAATTAATAAATAGTGTCGGTGTACCAGTGCAACACGGTGATAAACAGTACGCTTTATTTATTCGTCCCGACATTCAGAACCAATTTGGCGAGATGCGAATTTTCTTAGCGGTATTACTTGGATTTATCGTACTATTAAGTATTATCTTTATAGCGATTGCAGCAGGTTACATCGTTCGTCCCATTCGTAAATTTACGAAGGCTACGCAAAAAATTGCGAGTGGTAAATATGAAATTGAATTAGATGTAAAACGAAAAGATGAAATTGGTACGTTATCTACAAGCTTCCAGAAGATGACGAAGAGTATAAAAGAATTAGATGAAATGAGACAAGAATTTGTTTCGAACGTCTCGCATGAATTTCAATCGCCACTTTCTTCTATACAAGGTTTTTCGAAAACATTGCAATCAGAAAAGATGAGTGAAGAAGAAAGAAATCATTACTTACGAATTATTGAGGGCGAAAGTAAGCGAATGTCTAGTTTATGTAAACAGTTACTTACGCTCGCTTCTTTAGATAAAGAAGAGAAAGTATTACAAATAAAAGAATTCAATTTGCAGAAGCAAATTAAAGACGTCATTTTTATGCTCGAATGGAAATGGCGTGAAAAAGATATTGCTGTTGAATTTGATGTGCCGGACATTACAATACAAGGTGATGAAAACTTACTTCATCAAGTATGGAGCAATATTTTTACGAATAGCATTAAGTTTTCAAATGATGCTGGAACGATTGAATTTGTTGTAGAAGAATTAGAATCAAGTGTGATGATCTCTATATCAGATAACGGAATCGGTATGGAGCAAGAAGAAATGGATCGTATTTTTGAACGTTTTTACAAAGTAGATACAGCAAGAGCAAGAAACGTAGAAGGTAGTGGTTTAGGATTATCGATTGTGCAGAAGATTGTGGAACTGCATAATGGAAATGTTTCAGTGTATAGTACGAAAGGGGAAGGGACGACCGTTCAGGTTGAGCTTCCAAAATAGATGGAAGAGGCTGCTTCGGAAGGGCCTCTTCTTTTTGGTTTCTAGTATACGTGTAAAGTGAAAAAATGTGAGTCATTTTCATTACATAATCGGACGAGTTTGTGGAGTGAGCTCAGGAGGAAGTTTATTTAAACATGTAGAATCTCTACAGAGTTATAAGGATTTTATTGAGACTTTAACTATTTAGGGAGGAAATTACTTTGAAACGAATTGACTTGTTATTAAACGTACTAGATTCAACATTCGATAAAGAGAGTTGGTATGCACCGTTTAAACATGCTATAGAAGGACTTACAGCCGAACAGGCTATGTGGAAACCATCTGGTGAGGAAACGAATACCATTTGGGAGAACGTTAATCATCTCATTTATTACAAAGAGAGGCTTGCTGCAAACTTAGAAGGTCGTGAATGGAAACATAATCTTGACGGTAATGACACCTTTTATCTTACTAAGCAATCCAATGATGATGAGGAATGGAAGAAAGTTGTTGAACGTTCTGAAAATGCTCAGCATAATTTAAGACATGTATTGAGTGCAATTTCTGAAAAAGAGGTTGAACAAAATTCACTTGAGGGGAAATTACTAAATATCATGCTTCATGATGCTTATCATACAGGCCAAATTATTCAATTAAGGAAAATGCAGGGGTCTTGGCCATCAAATCGATAATTGAACGTTTTAGTTGGTGCTATTGTTATATTTTTAGTGAAGTATTTTTCATTCAAAATTAAATAACTATATGTTTAACCCCGTTCCAAATTTAGAACGGGGTTATGTTTGTTTCTGTTATAAAGCCGCACCTTTCCCGCACTCTTCTTTAAACCGAACCCCAAAAGTATCCGCTGTAATTTCATCAGCTTTCGGTAATGCCCGTAATTTTGGATGAAGTAGCCATACGAGAGAAATAAATAAAATCCCGATGCTAGCGAGCGCGAAAATGAGTTGGCTACTAAATACATTTGCCGTGTATCCGCCAATTAAAGAACCGAACGGCATAGCAATTGTGCCCATACTTCGCATGACTGAGTTGATACGTCCAATATATTGATTTGGAATTACAATTTGACTAATTGTCGCAAATAATATGTTGGTCGCACCAATTGGTATCCAAGCTAAGCCGAATAAGAGAATAGACAGCCATTGGAACGGTACAATGGTAGAGAGAAACCAAAAGATAGCGCCAGTCGCAAAGCTAATAATGGAGACACGGCCAACATTACGTTTGCCAACCCATGAACTGAATAAAGCACCGATGAGACTACCTGCTGATATAGCAGCTAAGAAGAAGCCATATGATTTCACGCCTCCTAAAGAGTCAGCGAAAGAAGGGAGTATGGCCATCGTCATACCGATAGAAAAATTAGCAACAACTGAACCGATTAAGAAGACACCCATTAAGGAACGAAAGACGATTGAAAAACCTTCTTTTAAATCGGAGAAATATTGCTTAGTTGAAAGTGATGTGCCCGCTTCGGTTTGCTTTGGCATTTTTAATGAAAAGAACAGAAGGGCAGTAATCGCGAATGTTAAGGAGTCGATCACATATAAAGTGATTGCGCCAAGTAGTGCTACTAATATGCCAGAAAGAGTCGTACAAATTAAATCAATGCCTTGATACGCAAATGAAAAGAGTGAATTACCTTTTAATAATTGTGTTTTATGCAGTAGAAGTGGTAAAGCTTTTGATTGTGCGGGATAGGCGAATTGTTCGATAAAGGCTACGATGGGCATAATGATGAGTAGTAGTTGAACTGTTAATAGATCGAAGTAGTGTGTAATAGGAATGATTAATATAAGGACGCATTGCAGGACTTGTGTGATGACGAGTGTGTTTTTGATTGACCATCTATCAACGAATGGCCCAGTAAGAAATTGAAGTGCAGAAGGTAATAATGTAAGGGAACCAGCCAATCCAGAATAGAAAGGATTACCACTCAGTTTATATACGAGCCACATCGCCGCTACATAGTACAAACTATCTCCTATGTTTGTAAAAATTCTCCCTAAAAATAATAAGAGGAAATTCCGGTTTTTTAATATGTCCATTTAATCTACTCCTTTATAATAAATTTATTCGGTAAAATAAAATTGACCGTTGTTGTAAAAAAAATCGTATTACGATTTTTTTAAAATGAAACTATATCGACGTTTCGACAGGGGATATCGACTTATCGACAAACACCGACAAGTTTATTCCTCTTCTTTTTTCACAAAGCGCTGCATTGCTCGCTCATCGATTTGTAGTGCAGTAGTAGAAATGTAATAAGATTTACTATTTGGATCTTTATCTGCGTCTTTTGCAATCTCATTTAATTCAGCCATTAATTCATGAAACTTTTTCACCCATACTTGAAATTGTTCTGGCGTTGCATCAAACTCCCAGCAAGACGAAACGTAATTCCACTCAGCTGGATCTTCGCTTTCTTTTCGTAATGTAAAAGCTTCTTCTGGTGCAGCGAGAATATGGCTTTTCGTTCTTTCTGTCATTTGTAAAAAGATTTGGCGACCTGATTCACTTAATATTTCTAAATGAGGTAATAGTTCAGCAGCAGGGGTAAAACCTCTAGCGACAGATTGATAAAACTTTTGAACGATGCCATTCTTTTCTTCTGTATAAACAATTTCTATAAAACCATTCTTCTCTAATTCTTTTAAATGATAATGAATTTTAGCCCTTGAAATGCCGAATTTTTCAGATAGTAGTTGTCCTGTATAAGGTCGTTCGCATAGACGCATCATCATTTCGACACGTAGTGGATCGCTTATTGCTTTTAGTTGGCTATAAGTAGTTAGTGTTAACATGGGCTTCAAAATGATCAACTCCTCAAATAAAATTACTCGGTCAATATTATTTGACTGAATTGTATCAAGGATTCAAATTATTTTCAATACTTTCTGAAAATTTAACCTTATCCTCTGTAATCTTCTGTTCATATTCCGTTCATATTTCTTTTTTATGATGAGTGCATAGAAAGAAAGAGGAAGGAGCGAGCGAAATGTTTTTAGCTCTGCGTGAATTAAAACAATCAAAATTAAGATACGGATTAATCGGACTGATTATGGTGTTATTATCATTTTTAGTTCTTGTTATTTCAGGATTAGCAAATGGATTATCATATGATAATGCTTCATCGATTCAAAATATGGAGGCAAATAAGTTCGTCTTAGCAGATGATACGGAAAATAAATTACTTCGTTCACAAATTAAGCAAGATGATGTAAATAACGTAGTAAATCAAGTAGGCGAGAAAGAGGCCGTTCCGTTCCGTGTGAAAGTTTCAACGTATGAAAAGAAAGACAGTTCGAAAAAAGTTGATGTTGCTATTTTCTCAAGTGAACGCGATTCATTTTTAGAACCGAAAATTGTAAAAGGTGAGAAATTAGGTACAGCAAACAACGAAATGGTTGCTGATGAATCAATTAAAGAAAAAGGAATCGATATTGGAGATACAATTATCGATCCTGTTTCAAAGAAAGAATTTAAAATCGTTGGATTTACGAAAGATCAAATGTTTAGCCATACACCAGTCGTTTATGTAAATGAAGACGTATGGGGTGCTATTTCACAACCAAACCAAAAAGATTATAGTGCAATTGCGCTGAATACAGATAAAGACATTAAAAATGCACATGTTATCGACAAAAAAGAAGTATTACAAAGTATTCCAGGATTTAAAGAAGAGCAAGGAACATTAACGATGATCATTGCGTTCTTACTTGTTATCGCTGCGTTACTAATCGGTGTATTCTTCTACGTCATTACACTGCAAAAAACACAGCAATTAGGTGTATTAAAAGCAATTGGTACAAAGAACTCTTATTTAGCAAATAGCTTAGTCGTACAGGCGTTATTCTTATCAGTTGTGGCGATGGTAATCAGCATTGTTCTTGTACAAGGATTAGAACAAATTTTACCAGCAGGTATGCCGTTCTTATTAACAACACCGATGATTGCACAATATGCAGCAATCTTTATCGTAATTAGTATTTTAGGAACACTTATTTCGTTATATCAAGTATTAAAAGTTGATGCATTAGAAGCAATTGGAGGCGGGATGTAATGACTTCATTATTAAAATTAGACAAAGTAAGTAAAGTGTACGGAGAAGGGAATACGGAAGTAACAGCCCTTCATCCGATGTCGCTTGATGTGAAAGCTGGAGAGTTTATCGGAATCGTCGGTCCTTCGGGATCAGGGAAAAGTACATTATTATCAATCGCGGGTGCTTTATTATCACCATCAAAAGGGGATATTTACATTCGTGAGCAAAATATTACGAAGTTATCAGAAAAGGAAATGACAGACATTCGTTTGAAAAAAATCGGTTTCATTTTCCAATTCGCAAATCTTGTTCCATACTTAAATGTAAAAGAACAATTGCTTTACATTGCAAAGCTTAAAAAAGATAACAAACAAGAGTCTGAAAAGCGTGCGGATCACTTATTAGCAGCATTTGGATTAGGAGAAAGAAAAAATCATTATCCAAACCAACTATCTGGTGGGGAAAAACAAAGGGTAGCAATCGCTCGTGCTTTCATGAACAATCCAGATTTAATATTAGCGGATGAACCAACGGCAAGCTTAGATTCAAAACGTGCACGTGAAGTCGTTGAAATGATGAAACGCGAAGTGAAAGAAAGTCAAAAAGCAGCCATTATGATTACGCATGATGAAAGAATGCTTGATGTATGTGATCGTATATTGACGCTTCGAGATGGACAATTAATATAAAGAAAAGGGCCAACCGTACATGCGGTTGGCCCTTGTATAATTGTTTTTAATAAGTATAATGGCTTTATTTTGAGAATAACGTTTTAATTTTATTTCGTGTTACTAATAAAATCCCGCCTAATACAGATAACATACCTAAAGCCATATTATTGGATTGCTCATTACCAGCGTTAGGAAGTTCTCTAGCATTATTGTTTGCGTTTGTCGTACCAGTCTTTGTCTCTGTTTGTTTCGATTGAGATACTTCATTAATTTTGTTATCTACATTTTGCTTCGTTGTATGTACCTCAGCTAATTTGTCATCAATTTTTTTCTCAGTATGTTTAAAGTCGTTGATTTTAATATCTAAGTCTTGTTTTTTCTTTGTTAAATCGTCTGAAACAGTTTGTTTCGATTGTTTCATTTCGTTAATTTTATTGATTAATTCTTCTCTAGCTTTTTGTAATTCAGCTAGTTTGTTTTTTACATCTTGTTTAGCCAGTTCTAAGTTAGCGGAAAGGCTATCTAAATTGCCTTTAATTTTCTTAAGTTCCTCTAACGTGTTACCAGTATTCGGTTTGTTTTCTTTTAGCTCAGCAAGTTTGTCCTCAGCAGTTTGTTTCGCTTTCTTTAACTCAGCTAATTTTTCATCTACCTGCTTTTTCACTTCCTTAAGTTCATTAACCTTTTGATCGATGTTCTCTTTATGTTGCTTAATTTCATTCACTTTATTATCGATATTTTGCTTATGCTCTTTTACTTCAGCAACTTTATCTTCTACTTGTTTTTTATGCTCTTTTATTTCCGCGATTTTATCTTCGGCGATTTGCTTGTCTTGCTGAAGTTTTGCATCTAACTCTTGTTTATGTTGTTTAATCTCATTGATTTTTTCATCAGCAACTTGTTTACGTTCATGTAGTTCATTCACCTTTGTATCAACATTTTCCTTAACCTTGTTAAGTTCATTCAATGTTTGATCCACGTTTTCTTTGTGTTGCTGCAATTTCGCATCTAACTCTTGTTTATGTTGCTTAATTTCAGCTAATCGATCTCCCGTACTTTGCTGGGGAGTAGCGTCAGTTACTTCTGCATGAGCAGAGTTTGCGCCAGCAATCATTGCTAAAGCTAGTGTAGAAGCTGCGATTGTTTGTTTTGTTTTCATATTTTGTACCTCTTTTCTTTCATATGCATGAGCTGTTTTGTGTAAAAATGAGCATATAGAAGTAGATTATCTTATCATTATATACCATGTTAGGCGCTTAGAGGAAGGATTTGCATAATAATCTATGATTATGTAATTCTTATAGTCTTTTATTTTTGGATAGGGGACAAATCTTTAGCTAGATGAACAACTTCTTCAATAGTAAAGTTTACATCTTGATTATTGCGAATAACAAACAAATAATCAGCCTCGTTTTCTATAGGATCTACCACATCTTCATGTAGTGATTCAGCTTGTTGTCGATCGAGTACTTCTTTGAAATTGGAATAACCACCTCTAAAAATATTGGTACTTCGCGTGCTTTGAGCTACTCTTTCGTAAAGTACATCATCTGGAATATCAAAATGAACGAGTATGCGTACATATTCATTTTGTGGAAATAATTCGTTTAGTAAATATAACCTTCCGTTTTTACTGCGATTGGAGTTGCAAATGATAAGGTGTAAACTCGTATGTTCTTTTGCATAATCAACAATGAATTTCGAAAGGCCGTGCTTAAAATTATTAGCACCTTCAGCCGGCTGTAATTTTTCGTAATGCGTGTTAATAAATTCAGCTTGGTTATCTTGATCCATAACGAAAGAGTGGGGTAACTCTTTTTCTAATGCTCTTGCAAATGTAGTTTTTCCGCTGTGTGTTTTTCCTACTGTAATAATGACGAATCGTTTCATATTGGCCTCCATATGTATGGTTATAAGCAGGAATATTCAATGTGAATCGACAATTTTCCTGCTAGAGAATATACAAAGTTTCGGAGTGATAGCAGGCTGAAAACTTGACAAAAAAACTTATTTATGCTATAATTTACCAACGTAAAAATAAAGTGTATAATAGGGTTCTCCTGGCCAGGGGAACCCTATTTTTGTTGTGAAAATGAAGGAGTGTATGTGCATGAAAAAAGGTGAATCAAGTGTAACGTCTCTAGTATCAGCTTTCGGAAGGGCGTATCATAGTGAATTTGATCGCCCTAAAATCTTTGATGATTATGTAGCTAAAGATTTCATTCCACAAAAAGAACGTAACGATATTGAAACGAATATGGTTCAAGGAATACAGTTTTTCAATACAGACATTGCACAGCAGTTTCAAGACAATCCGAAAGAAATATTAAAGTGGATTACGCAAGTTCAATTATCACCAACACCTTTAGCGCGTGCGGCATATTGTGAAAGAGTATTACTACATGAAATTACACTGGGAGCGAAACAATACGTCATACTCGGTGCAGGCTTAGACACGTTCAGCTTTAGGCACCGAGAATTAGAGAATAAAATAGAAATATTTGAAGTAGATCATCCTTCTACGCAAGCGTTTAAAATACAAAGAGTGAAAGAAGCAGAGTATGAAATGCCAAGCAATCTTCATTTTGTTTCGATGGATTTTACTAAAGATTTCTCGAAGCAAACATTAGTAAATGAAGGATTTGAAAATAAAAAGACTTTCTTTAGCCTATTAGGTGTTACGTACTATTTAACGAAAGAGGAGCTTTCTAGTTTAATAGAATACTTATTCGAGATGGTTCCAGAGGGAAGCTCTATCTTATTCGATTATCCGGATGAAAACTTATTTACGGAAAAAGGATTGTCCAATCGAGTTGAAAATATGGTAAAAATGGCTGCAGTAGGCGGAGAACCGATGAAATCATGTTTTTCTTTTACCGAAATGGAAGCACTATTAGAGAAGGCGGGCTTACTCATTTATGAGCACTTATCACCAGAGGATATTCATACATTATATTTTGAAGGACGAAACGATTATTTAAAAGCTTTTGAGACGGTGCATTATGTGCATGCGGTGAAGAAGTAGGAATTAGTAGGCACGGGGAGAAATCTCTGTGTCTTTTTTTGTGGAAAAAAAGAGGATGGGATTTATTGAGAAAGATAATGATAGATATATTGCTACATGAGTTACTACATCTAGATGAACATAAAGAAGAATTTTTTTAGAGGATTTATCAAAAAAACAGAATGTTCAACGAATATTCGTAATTATGTTATATAATGACTTTAATAAACCATATTTTAGAAATTAACCCCGATTGTGTAGAAAGTATATTTTGTTTTGGTAAGCTAAAATGTTTAGCTAAAAGAACTTGTAGTGGGGCTTGCTACAAGTTCTTTTATTTGTAAAATTTTCATTAACCAAATTATGAAAAAAAAGGGGGTGCAAGTTTGATCAGAAATTTAAAGAAAGCAGCACTTAATTCGTTAGATGGGAAATGGGGAGTAAGTATAGGGGTATCGGCGTTATACTATTTTGTACCAACTTTAAGTGCATCAGCGATCGCTAGTTTTATATATTTAATATTTGGCCTGTTTATTGGGGTAATTGGTTTGGATGTTTTCTTGATTTATTCAATTGGTGGGCAACCACAAGTAGATCCAACAGCAATAGTTTTACTTATTCTAAGTTATGTTTTTATAGGACTGATTTGTTTCTTAATTTACAGTGTCATACAAGGTATCTTTAATTATGGATATTCTGTTTTCACCTTACGCTTAGGTAAAAATGAAGATGCTAAGGTGGACGATGTATTTGTGGGGTTTAGGAAGAACAATTTGTTTAAATCAATGAAATTAGGAGTGTTGCAGGCTATTTTTCTATTTTTATGGAGCCTGTTATTAATTGTTCCAGGTATTATTAAATATTTTTCTTATTCAATGGCATATTATATTTTAATAGAGAATCCGGATTATACAGCAAGTGAAGCACTAAGGGAGAGTAAAAGAATAATGAAAGGGCAAAAGTTCAAGTTATTTGTTCTTTGGTTATCTTTTATTGGTTGGTTTTTATTAACAGCATTTATAGGTATGTTTACATTTAATCTGTCATTCATATTTATTTCTCCTTATTACAACACAACTGTCTCGCATTTTTACTTAGACTTAATTAAGAAACAGGATGCTAGAGAAGCGAAGGTAAGTATATAAAGAATATAATTAGTAAGAAAATATTTTTAATGCATATTTTCTCGATTGTGGTCATGCAATTAAGCATATCCCTTTTTAATATGATATTGAAAGAAATAAAGTAGCTGCAATTGGATATGTTTTACTTATAATAATTTGGGTAAGGATATTATAACATTGGAGGGATTTAAAATGGGGAAGAGTGAGATATTTCAGGATTTTAATTTTAAATTAGTAGTAATTGATGCTTTATTAGATAAAGAGCCATTATTTTTAAAAGAATTAAAAGACTTAATAGAAAAGTATACGAATAATTTCGAATGGTATTCAGGAGCTGGGCCAATTGTTCAAATTAGAGATTTTTTAGAAGAGTTAATTTTGGAAACAAGTGATTTGGAAAAGATTGAATCCCTTTGCTTTGATGGAGGAAATGAAATTTATCATATCTTAAAGCCAGATTGGGATGGTGAAGACAGTTTGTTTGATGTAATATCTGTTGAAGGATTTCGAAATTTAAACAATCTAAAAACAGTGGAATATATTTCAATGTGTTACCCAAAAGTATTAGAACCATTTAAACAAGCTGGAATTGAAATTGAGGATTAATGAGGGAAAAGTTATAAAATAATGGAAGTGATTCTTATTAAGAAAGAGTCACTTTTTCTTATGCAACGAACAAAGCAGAATGGAGGATATTATGATAATAATTGATAAAGATGGTGAAGGCTACTGGAGTAAAACTGTTGATTTGGGCATTTTAGGTAAATTCAATAGCATTTTTATAGATTTAGATGGATGTGATATAACAGGGGCGAAGGATAATATGACTCAAGAAGAAAAGGTAGAAAAAGCTAAAAAATATTATGGTAATAGATTCAAAGAGTTAGAAACCAATGTTGGATTTATAAATGAGCAATTTCTAATGTGGATTATAACGCATTTATGTGATATAGAATATCCATTTTGGGAATTTGGTGATGAAGATGAAAGTAGTGAAGATTATCCAGATTATATAGTAAAAGAAGAAATAAAAAAATTCGAAGATGAAAATGGACAATTGCAATATGATCCGTATAGTCCAAGTCCGATTTATAGAGAAATTCAGAAATATAATGCATATAATAATGAAGATAATTTATTAAGCTATGAAATCATAACGAAATATTTACCGGTTCTTGATTTCAAAAAACTTGTAGATACAATTAGACCTAATAGTATAGATACATTTGAAGATAACATAAACTTTCAAGTGAGTAGTGAGGTTTGTGGTGGAATGTTATTTTGTGCTACTTACGGAACAATTTATGCTAATAATGACCTAGAAGTTACGCATAATTGTTAATACAAAGATTACTGATAGGTATATGGCTACACATCTATTAACTGAAAAATATTAATTGCAATCAAGCGTAAAAAAAACTCGATTCTTATTAAAAAAATAGCGTTCTTTTACTATTCAAATATGATTACATCTGAAGTTAATGAAGATTTCTTCTGCAAAAGTAGTAGATTTTTTATTTGAATTTACTACCTCAGTTTGATTTATCATATTTCAATCTCAATAGAATAGTAAATAGGTATAAAAGATATGGAGATACATACTTTAGGTTTTAAATTACAGTAACTTTTGTGAAATCAAAATGGGAAATAGAAGATGTTGAAATTACATGTATGTACACTCTATATGTGTATATTCGCTGCCCAATAAACTACCATCTCACGTAAATTCATACCACATTTTCACTTTTATTTACAAAAAATACTATTAAATATTTTCGGATAATTGTTATAATATAATTAAATTGCTATAAAAGTTTTTTCTAGAGTATGTATTTGAAGAATTCTCATGTGAAAAGAGCAAGTTCTCAAGTAGAGAATTTGCTCTTTTTTGAAGAGAAATAGGATTAGAAGTACATAAGGGGATAGCAGAATTTTATAAAAGGACTTTCTGTATGTATCCTCAACGATGTTTAGATGTAAAGGGTTTTTAAATTTATAAAAAGATTAAGAGGCGATAGAAAATGAAAAGATATATTAGTATAAAAGGAATCGGTACATATCTTCCAAAACGAAAGGTAGATTCTTTTGAAATAGATCGTATGCTACATGTGCCAGAAGGCTGGACATTAAAAAAAGCTGGGGTAAAAACAAGATATTTTGTTGATGGGGAAACGTCTTCTTATATGGGGGCTGAAGCTGCAAAAAAAGCTGTAGAAGATGCTAAGTTAACTTGGGATGATATTGATTGTATTATTTGCGGAAGCGGAACGATTCAACAGGCAATTCCTTCTACAGCATCACTTATTCAAGAACAGCTCGGGCTACAGCATTCTGGTATTCCATGTTTTGATATCAATTCAACATGTCTAAGTTTCATAACAGCACTTGATACGATTTCTTACGCAATGGAATGCGGAAGATATAAAAATGTTGTTATCATTTCTTCTGAAATTTCTTCCGTTGGATTGAATTGGGGACAAAATGAAAGCAGCATTTTATTCGGTGACGGTGCGGCAGCTGTAGTCATAACAAAAAGCGATCATACATCTTCTATTATTGCTTCCCATATGGAAACATATAGCTCTGGTGCGCATTTATCAGAAATTCGTGGCGGTGGAACGATGATTCATCCTCGGGAGTATAGTGAGGAACGAAAAGAAGACTTCTTGTTCGATATGAATGGAAGAGCTATTTTTAAACTATCTTCTAAGTATTTGTTGAAGTTTATCGACAAGCTACTTATGGATACTGGTTATTCCCTGGCTGATATTGATTTAATTGTTCCTCACCAAGCAAGTGGACCAGCTATGAGACTCATTCGTAAAAAATTAGGGGTTGATGAAGAGCGCTTTATGACCATTTTTGAAGACTACGGTAATATGATTTCCGCATCTATTCCAGTCGCTCTTTTCGAAGCGATTAAGCAAAAGAAAGTACAACGCGGAAATAAAATATTATTACTAGGTACTTCTGCGGGACTTTCTATCGGGGGCATCCTTCTTGAATACTAAGAAAACAGTATTAATTACAGGGGCACGTGCACCAGCAACTCTGCATGTATGCAGACTGTTTCATAGCGCCGGACATACCGTTATTATTGCAGATAGTATTCCTTATCCATTAAGTAAAGTCTCATCCAGTACGGATTACTTTTATGAAATTCCTTCTCCAAAGTGGAAAACAAATGAAAGTATCCGTGCGCTACTATCCATTATTCAACGTCACAATGTGGATTTGCTTATTCCTACTTGTGAAGAAATATTTTATATATCTAAATATAGAGAAGAGTTAAGCGCGTTTTGTCATGTATTAGTAGATGATTTTCAAAAACTTTCATTACTGCATAATAAGTGGGAATTTATTCAGTTCGTAGCGAATTTAGGGTGGCAAGTACCTGCAACATATAGAATAAATAATGAAGAAGCGATACGTTCAATGATGCACAAAACACCAGCTCATACTCCTTTTGTACGAAAGCCGATTTTCTCCCGTTTCTCTGATAAGGTGGAATTTATTACAAAAGAGGATGCTCTAAAAGAAAGCATGATAGATAAGTCGAATTATATTATGCAAGAGTTTATACAAGGGACGCAGCATTGTTCCTACAGCATTGCACAATCTGGGGAAGTGTTAGCTCACTCTACTTATAAAACGGAATTCACGGCAGGCTTAGGTGCTACCATTGCGTTTAAGCATATGAATCATCCTAAAATTGACCAGTTTGTTAGACATATTGTAAAAGAGCTAAACTTCTCAGGACAAATTGCCTTTGATTTTATCGTTACAGAGGATGGAGACGCGATTCCAATTGAATGTAATCCACGTACTACTAGTGGATTACATTTATTCGATGAGGAAATATTGCCCGCTTTTTTTAATGAAACAGTAAACAATACATTCATTCCAAGACAAAATTCGGAGTGTGCAATTCGGTTAGCGATGCTTTTATATGGATTTCCTTATTTAAAAAGTAAACAAAAACGTAAGCGATGGTTAAAAGTTCTAAGTTCTTATCCAGATATCGTTTATCGTCACAATGATTGGAAACCATTTTTTTATCAGTTCTTTAGCATGTATAAATTATGGCGTGAAAGTTATAAACATGAACGGACTATTTTAGAGCAAACAACATATGACATATCGTGGGATGGTGAAGATGTATGCAAATGCTAGTAACTGGAGGAACGGGATTTCTAGGACAAAAACTCGCCTTTCGACTGAAGAATATGGGCTATGAAGTAACGGCAACGGGGAGAAATAAAACAATCGGTAAGGTATTAGAACAAAATGGAATCGAGTTTGTTCATTGTCCTCTTGAAGACAGGGATCGTGTGCTACAAGTTTGTAAAGATAAAGATTATATCTTTCATAGCGGCGCACTTTCTTCTCCTTGGGGCAAATATGAAGATTTTTATAATGCGAATGTGTTAGGAACGAAACATATTATCGAGGGAAGTCAAAAGTACGGTGTAAAACGCCTTATCCACGTATCAACACCAAGTATTTATTTCTATTATGATGAGCGACAAAATGTAATAGAAAACGCGAAACTTCCTGATACATTTGTAAATCATTATGCAACAACGAAGCACATGGCTGAACAAGCTATTGATCAAGCTTTCACACATGGATTACCAGTTATCACAATACGCCCGCGCGCTTTATTCGGACCAGGAGATAACGCGATTCTTCCGCGTCTTATTAAAGTATGTGAAAAGGGTGCCTTACCGAGAATTGGTACAGAAAATGTTCTTGTTGATATTACGTATGTTGAGAATGTTGTAGATGCTTTACTTCTTTGTATGCATTCCCCAAAATATACATTAGGACAAAAGTACAATATAACAAATGACGAACGTGTAAATTTATATGAGGTCATAGAAAATGTAATGAAGCGTCTGGATAAGGAAGTAAGATATAAAAAAATTTCCTACAAAACTGCTTTTTCACTAGCTGCTATACTAGAAGGAATCTCAAAAACTATTTTATTCGGAAAAGAACCTATTCTTACAAAGTATACTGTTAGTGTCCTTTCAAAAAGCCAGACATTAAATATTGATAAAGCTAAAGAAGAACTAGGATATGCTCCAAAAATCAGTATAGAAGAAGGAATTACAAAATTTGTAGACTGGTGGAAAATACAATGAAAATCAAATCTTTAAAGCTATATGATACAGGATATTGCACACATCCAGAAAAAATTGCATATTCCAAGGGCAGTTGGAAACAAATCCGTTTTCCGGCTACAGTAGGATTACTCCAGCATCCAGTATTAGGTTATATTTTATTTGATACTGGATACGCGGGGCATTTTAAAGAGGCGACAAAAAAATTTCCTTACTCTGTATATGCAAAACTTACGCCTGTTCATTTTACGGAAGAGCAATCTATTAAACAGCAACTTCTTCTTGATGGTATTCAGCCAGAAGAAATTAAATATATTATTCTTTCTCATTTTCATGGCGATCATACAGCTGGTTTACCTGACTTTCCAAAAGCGAAAATAGTAACCTTCGCAAAAGCTTATGAGGATATTAAAAAGAGAAGTAAATTTGGTGCTCTATTAAAAGGGTGTCTAAAAGATACACTGCCGATAGATTTAGAGAAAAGGATGTCATTCATTGATCAAACGCCATCCTTTAACTTACCTTCTACATATGGAAAGTTTGAAGAGGGGTATGATGTATTTGAGGATGGCTCATTATTTGCTGTTGACTTAACAGGACATGCAACAGGACAATTCGGTATATTCGTCCATTTACAGAGTGAAAAAATTGTCTTTCTTTGTGCAGACGCAGTGTGGCTAAGTAAAACGTATCAAAACCTTGTATTTCCTAGTAAGATTGCCAACCTTTTAACGAGCGATCCAAAATCTTACCGAAAGAATATTGAGAAGTTACACCATTTATCACAAACATCACCTGAGATTGAAATTGTACCAACTCATTGTGAACATACATGGGATAAAATTAAAGCAGGGGTGTACTATGAATAAACTACGGATTCTCAAGCAATATTTGAAAACTAAATATGGCTTGCGTTTTTCAAATCGCAAACAATTGGAACAGTTTCATAAACAACAAATAGAAAAACAACTTTTGTTCACGATAGAGGCGTCTCCTTTTTATCGCCAGTTATATACACCGTTTTTAAATGAAATTCAAAAGGGGAATTTGGCTGCACTCCCTATTATTGATAAAGAAGTAATGATGGAACATTTTGATACATTAAATACAGTCCATATTTCAAAGGAAGAAGCGTTTCATGTAGCATTTGAAGCAGAAAAGACCCGGAATTTCTCACCAACCATTCGTAATATAACTGTCGGTTTATCATCAGGCACTAGTGGAAATCGTGGGGTTTTTCTCGTTTCCGAGGAAGAACAAACGTTGTGGGCTGGCTCGATTATAGGAAAGGTGCTTCCTTCTAGCATTCTACATAAACACACGATTGCTTTTTTCTTACGTGCAAATAGCAATTTATACGAAGCGACAAAAAATAAGCGAATCTCATTTCATTTTTTGGATTTACTAGATTCGTTTCAGCAGCATATCACGCGATTAAATGAAATACAGCCATCTATTTTAATTGCACCGCCGTCTATGTTACGGAAAATCGCTTATTGGCAGCAAGAAGGACTGATTACGATTTGTCCTAAGAAAATTATCTCTGTAGCAGAAGTTCTTGAAGATATTGATAGAGACTTTATTCATGCAACTTTCAAGCAAACAGTACACCAAGTTTACCAATGTACAGAAGGTTTTCTTGCTACCACCTGTAAGCAGGGGACATTACACATGAATGAAGACCTCGTTCATATTGAAAAAGAATACTTAGATCAAGAGAAAGGGATATTTGTTCCCATTATTACTGATTTCATGAGGAAAACACAGCCTATTATACGCTATCGTCTCAATGACATATTAATTGAGAAAAAAACGCCGTGCAGCTGTGGCTCACCTTTCTTAGCATTAGAACGAATTGATGGTCGATGTGACGATATATTTATTGGAATAAGTGAATTGGATAAGAGCGAAATATTTATTTTTCCAGATTTCATTAGAAGAGCAATTTTGTTTGCATCTAGTGACATTCAAGAATTTAAAGTGATACAACACAGTGTAGACAAAATTGAAATTAAACTTAAAGCACTACCTGAAGATCTCGAATTATGTCAATCAAAGGTAATGCAAGAATTACAGACACTGTGGTCTACTAAAAAGTGTGCGATACCACATTTTTTCTTTTCGCATTACGATATTCAAGTATATGATAAAAAATTAAAAAGAATAGAAAGTCTTGTAAGGCTTGGTGAACATAAATGATTAAGTTACACGATGTTCATTCCTTGCATAGCATTGATTGGGAATCAAAAAAAGATGGAGCATATGTGCGAGATAGTTTCCTGCCTCTTTTTCAAAAGGGCGTTACAGCATTTATTGAAAATGTTAACACGCAGCTCTTTCTATTAGAAATTGATGATCTCATCTTGCCAGTTACTCTTAATAACGCAGAGTTCGAAAATTCATATGTATGTTCTCCTTATACACATTACGTATCTTATGCGTTAGAAGAGCTATGGGAGTTGAAAAAACCATGGCTAGAGAAGCTATTAACCTATCCAATTCATCTTATGGGAAGTTGGTTACGACGAACAAATATTAATAAAGTAATTGTCGTAAATAATTGGATGCTTTCAACAAACCTTTATCACTCGATCAACGAACAACAAATCGAACAAATAACGAATGTATTAGTTGAGAAATTTCCGGAGCATACAATTCTATTTCGCTCTTTAAATAACGAATTATATCCTGTAACGACAGAAGCACTATCTACGGTAGGTTACAAGAAAATTATGTCTCGTTCTATATACTTATTTGATCCGAAACACTATAAAAAAATGAATCGAAAAAAACGAAAAGACTTATTAAATGATAAAAGTTTATTAGAGAAAAGCAAGTATGAAATCATTACGAATGAAGAATTAACGAAAGAGGATATTTTACAAATTTCCCAGTTATACAACCAACTATATATTGAAAAATATTCCGCCCATAATCCAATGTTTACACCCGCTTATTTATGGAATGCTCTGCAGCATCGCTTATTTGAGATAAAGGCTATAAAAAAAGGGAATACAATTGATGGTGTCATTGCTTATTTTATTAGGGATGGAGTTATGACAACGCCGATCCTTGGCTATAATACAAACTCTGACCAGCAACAAGGTTTATACCGTATACTTTCCCTCCTTATTACAATGGATTCAATCGAAAAAGATTTAATTTGTCATTGTAGTGCTGGGGCTGGAGAGTTCAAACGAAATCGTGGTGCAACACAGCAGATTGAATACAGTTATGTATATAATGCTCATCTACCACCTAGGCAACAAAAGGTATGGAAAGTATTAACGTGGATATTAAACACATATATAGAACCGATGGCAAAAAAAAATCGCTTTTAAGCAAAAAAGTTAAGATTCGTAATATGTAGGAGCTATAAGTGTTTTATATTTATCAACAAAGATAGGAAAAATTAATAATATGAGTTAAATGTTTAATCTTGTTCTGTTAGTTGATTGAACAAAATATTTTTTTAGCAAGCTACATAAAATAATCAATCTTTTTCATAAAAATTTAAGGTGGCCAAAAGAACCTCGCACATTTTAATCAAAATGTGTGGGGTTCTTCTTTTTATAAAATGAATATTTGTAGTGTGTAATATATCCAATTGATTAACCGAACTAGTATTTTAGGGGCATTAACTGAAACCATAAATATAACCTCATGTCTATCTTGTTGATGAATTTCATTGTCCTCGGATAAAAAACAGTAAACCCTTTAAGTATGTAGTACTTTGATTTTTATTACAATTTTGTAAGGTTAAGTAATAAAAATCGATAGAACGGGATATTAGAATGGGATACTCTGATTGACGGGTAGAATATTCTGAAAAAAGGGGTAGAGCAAATGAAGAATAGACAAAAAGCATCGATAATATGCAAAAGTATTTTATGTTTAATGATTTGTATATTCATTACGAATGAAGCATGGTTTACAAATGTGGTAAGGGCAGAATCGGGCACGTTGATTGATAGGAGTATAGAGGATTTCAAAAGAAAGCTGGATGAACAGGTACCAAAATGGCAGGGGAATTATGAGGTACCAGGGGTTGCAATAGGGGTTGTACATGAGGGGCGTATTGCTTATACACTAAACTACGGTTATGTAGATAAAAAGACAAAAAAGGCGGTGAGTGATGATACATTGTTTCAAGCTGGTTCCATATCTAAAAGCCTTACAGCGTGGGGAATCCTACATCTTGTAGATGAAGGTCGTTTATCACTAGATGATCCCGTTGGAAAATATCTGACCAAATGGAAATTACCTAATTCAGAGTTTAATAATAATGAAGTCACGATAAGAAGATTATTAAGTCATACAGCAGGACTGTCTGCACATAAAGGATACCTTGGGATTGCACCAGGGAAACATCTTAATTCTATCGAGGAGTCTCTATCTGGAAAAGGATGGCTTAATGAACCAGTGGAGGTTACCAATAAACCAGGTTCAGAAATAATTTACTCTGGTGGCGGATATACAATTTTACAACTTGTAATTGAAGAGGTTACCGAAATACCGTTTGATCGTTATATGGAAGAACAAATTATGAAACCTTTAGGAATGAAATCTAGTTCATTCTTGCAACGTTCTGAAAACCATAACCTTTCAAAAGCTTATGGATATTTTGGAGAGGAGCTCCCTAGTTATCAATTTACCGAACAGGCTGCTGCAGGTCTCAAGACAAATGTTACGGATATGATGACATTGATACTTGCAAGCATGGATGCAAATAATAAAGGGAGTGGTGTCATCAAAAGTGAATGTGTTGAAGAAATGCAAAAGCCAGTATTAGGGGAGAATGGTTTAGGTATATTTGAAAAAAAACTATCTAATCAATGGAGATTACTTTATCATTCTGGTGACAATCGAGGCTGGCATTCTTTTTATGGTTTCATTCCTAATACAAAGGATGGATTGGTAATCCTTACAAATGGTGAAGGTGGTATAGACTTACGACAGGATATTTACCACGCATGGATTGAATATGAAACGGGAAATTTACCTGAAAGTTACATTTCTCTAGCTGAGCAGAGAAAAAGTAATTCCATTACATCAATTGTTATTGGAGCCATACTTAGTGTATATTTGCTGCTATTTGTAATTAGATTGTACAAAGGTAGAAGAACTTTCATTTTTAAGCAAGAGAAGAGATCCTACATTGGATTAGTAGTTAGGACATTTTTACTTATTATTACTGCTATCCTCGTTTTTTGTGCTGCCTATTTGTGGAGAGTTTTCAGCTTGAATTCCGGTAATACAATAAATTTTATTCTAATAATGGTATGGATTATAACATTATTAATTAGTGGATTTTTCCCGAAAATTAGAAGTAACAAAAAACAACGTATGAAACTAAAAGATTTAACATCAAAATTTACATTTATGTAATGTTAAAGGCTAGAAAGCTAGATTGGCGTAAATCGCTAATTGTGGTTTGCAAAAAAAGACAAAACCCCTTAAAAAACTCTTAATTTTTTACCTAATCAACCTTTACAATCTCTCCCTATAATGTGAATTGGACAAGCACCTAAGAGAAAGCAGAACATGTCAGTTTGTACATTTTATTATTAGGGGGAGAATTTGTATGAAAAAGGCAGTTGCTTCATTAGCTGTTATGGCGGCGTTATTACCGACATTTTCAGCACATGCGGAAGGGAAAGAGCAAATCCGAAAATCAGCTACAACTTTTAACGTTATTAGTGATATTCAAGGGGACTTAGGGGATTTTGATCACGTATTAAAAGATATGAATAAAGTGATGCCGCTTTCTAGAGCACTTATTATGAATGGGGATATAACGTCAACGGGACAACAGTCACAATACGATGATGTGAAGCGTGTGTTAAACAAAAATAAGTATCCAGAGAATGTATGGTCAACTGTTGGGAATCATGAGTTTTATGCTGGTAAATGGACAGCTGATGGGAAACTCTCTCAAAGTACATGGCCAAATGGTGTAACGGAAGAAACGCTATTCAACCGCTACTTACAATTTAGCGGGCAAGAAAAGGTATATCATAAAAAAGAATTAGACGGTTATCCGCTTTTATTTTTAGGAACTGAAAAATATATGAAATACCACGATTCAAAAATGTGGGATGAAGTATTTATGAGTGATGAGCAACTAGGTTGGTTAAAACAAAATTTAGAAGAGTACAGTCAAAAAGATAAAAATAAGCCAATCTTCATTTTCTCTCATCACGTTTTACCTGATACAGTATCTGGATCAAGACAATCACCGTACTTACAAGATTATTTAAATGTTGATAAGTTGTACGATATATTAAAAGACTATCCGCAAGTTGTTTTCTTCACGAGTCACACGCATTGGGATTTAAATTTACCAGACTGGGCTGGTAAAAAGAAAATTGCAGGCGGAGATAAAAAAGGATTTACTGTTGTAAATACGGGCGGAATTGAAACGGGCTGGATGTCAGCTGGACCAAATGGCGGAGAGAAGACTGCTCCTGATGGCTATTCATTTAAACAAGGGTTGCAAGTGAAAGCATATGGTAGCGATGTAATGGTGACAGCTTATGATTACAAACGTGATAAGGAGATAAAAAAATTATTAATTAGTGATTCGAAAATGGCACAAATGGCACCAAATGTAACCGCTGATGATAGTAAAAACGTAATCGTGGGTGCAACAGAATACATGGAGTACTCTATAGAAGGAACGGACGAGTGGCTGACGTATAATCCGGGGAATCCTCCGGAATTTGAGGAGGACAAGGTTGTATACGTACGTCATAAAGGCGAAATGAATTTAGAGCCAGGATTAACGCAGCTACTTCGATTTTCGGCAAATAAGTGATTGGAAGAGGGCCTACTTTTTTTATGAGTGGGTCTTTTTGTTTTGTCGGTAAGTTGATATAAATTTCATGTACCGTACTGTAGTGAAAATCTTTCATGTAAATCCATTCACCAAAACCGAATTTCAATACATTTTTATCTCAGAAAGATGACTTCATCATTTTTACATGTAATAATAGTATCGTTACATACATTGTGAAAGAAGTACAAAAGGAGCGTTATTTATGAATTTAGCTAAATTCCCGAGAAAAAAATATACAGAGTCATATACACCAATTGAAAAATTAAACAATTTTTCTGAAGCACTTGGTGGACCAACTATTTATTTTAAACGAGATGATTTACTTGGTTTAACAGCTGGTGGTAATAAGACGAGAAAGTTAGAATTTCTAGTTGCGGATGCACAAGCAAAAGGTGCAGATACGTTAATTACAGCTGGTGGTATTCAGTCAAATCATTGCCGTCTAACACTTGCAGCTGCGGTAAAAGAAAAAATGAAATGTATTCTTGTATTAGAAGAAGGGCTTGAGCCAGAAGAGAAGCCGGATTTTAACGGAAACTATTTCTTATATCATTTACTAGGTGCTGAAAATGTAATTGTTGTACCAAACGGAGCAGATCTTATGGAAGAGATGCATAAAGTAGCGAAAGAAGTAAGTGAGAAAGGTAGTACACCATATGTAATACCAGTTGGTGGATCAAATCCTACTGGCGCAATGGGATACGTTGCTTGTGCGCAAGAAATTATGGCGCAATCATTCGATCAAGGAATTGATTTCAGTTCAGTCGTTTGCGTAAGCGGTAGCGCTGGTATGCATGCTGGTTTAATTACTGGTTTTGCTGGAACACAAAGTAACATTCCTGTAATTGGAATCAACGTAAGTAGAGGAAAAGCAGAGCAGGAAGAGAAAGTAGCAAAACTTGTAGAGGAAACGTCAGCTCACGTTGGTATTCCAAACTTTATCCCACGCGAAGCGGTTACATGCTTTGATGAATATGTAGGACCAGGTTACGCGTTACCAACGCCAGAAATGGTGGAAGCAGTACAATTACTTGCGAAAACAGAAGGTATTTTACTGGATCCGGTGTATACAGGTAAAGCGGTAGCGGGACTAATCGACTTAATTAAAAAAGATACATTTAATAAAGAAGACAACATTTTATTCGTACATTCAGGTGGTTCACCAGCGTTATATGCGAATACGTCTTTATTTGCGTAAGTATGAAAAGCATTGGGTATCCAATGCTTTTTTGTTATATACTGGAATTATTAGGGGTGAGAGGAGAGGGTATATGAGTTCAAATGTAAAATGGATCATATATACGGTACTTAGCGTTTCTATTCTATTCATTGTATTTGTCGCTTATGGAGTTTATTTATATTTCACTTAAGTGAAATGGTAACCAAACCAAAGGAAAAATAAAATAATTGCTGTGTTAAATAGAGTAAAACATAAACCGATAATTGCTAAAATTTTTTTCTCAGCTCGGCTACAAAAAGAGATGATTGCTAAAAGGATTGCTATAACAGCGGAAACTAATATGAAGTAGGCGAAAGGCACGACATATTCGACTCCAACTCTGTCTAAAATAGGTGTGAAGAGAAAGAGATTAATAGTAACGAATATACTTACAATGAGAAACGTATAACTTTTCCAAGTGTATGTTTTTAATTGCATGGAATGGCACTCCTTCCTTACTATTGTTTATATTTCTAACCAAAAGATAATCACCTTTATTTTACAATGCGTATATTTTTATTGAAAAGAGGTAGATGAATGTGAGGATCAGAAATTTGTCTTTCGTTTTTATTGCCATCTGTATATTCATAATAACCGGCTGTTCAAATATACTAGGAAATGAAGAGCAAAGAATTGAAGTAGAAAAACATATTGGTGATAATGAATATGAGGATCTTAAAGTAGTGACAGATAATGATGAAGTGTTGCAAGTAAAGAAAATATTAAATGATACTAATTTTGAAAATAAAAAAGTGGAAATGTCTCGTCCAGGTGATTATCGCTTTATTTTTCAATTTAAAAATCCGAAAATAGAGGCGAAAGCTGTGTTGTATCAAATTTGGATAAGCCCTAATAAGGATAAAGTGGAAATTAAGGCGGGGGATAATCAGTACGCTCAATTAGAAGGAAAACATGCAGCCACTTTGTTTCGGATTGTTTCGGGGGAGAAGTTAGTTGAATAAACGTATATATAGTTATAGGAATTCAAATCGTACTTTTCATTTTGGGAGATAACGAGTTTGTAATTTACTCTTATTAGCAAGGAATGTATGAATAAATTTCAACAAAAATGGCTATCTTTTTATTTTGGAATAAATATTGAGAATAGGATTAAATAGAAATTGAACCTTGACTTGATGAGCGTGAGGTTTTACCCTTAGAAGTGCAAAAAAGAACTTTAAGGTGTCCAGTAATCTGTTAATTAATAATAAAAACAGGAAATATATTGTTTTTACAAAGGTTCGGTGTTATGTTTAATTTTCTCAATATAATATTTCGCTTATATAGGAGTGGCTATTTGAATAAGTTAATATTATTAGTTTTATTGGCTACATGCTGTCTCACTATTGCAGGATGTTCTAATAATATGATTACACCAAAGAATGAGTCTAAAACTTCAACATCTGTAAAGATTAAACGTATCAACAAAGCGTGGTACAAACATATATAATAGTTTTAAAGAAACTTGAAATTGTTGATGATAACAGGTCATAAGGTGAAATTAGTTAGGCTGATAGTAGATGTTGTGAACCTTGGCGAACAGCGGGAAGCAGTTAAATGTAGTGAAGTAGGGGGGATTATAACTTTATAAAAAATGCGAGATTAAAATATTCACAAAAAAGAGTCTACATGTAGACCCTTTTTTGTGGATATTTTTCATAAATAAAGACATCCTATGGTGCCTTCCTCTGATTTGAACCATCTGAAAATTATTTTACCAAGTTAAGTAGTATCGCCCTTTAAAATTCGGTGAATGCGAGGTGCCTGTAATAGCTCGATTGGTGTGGTCCTTTTTTCACTTTATCTACCATCTTTATATATCTTACTATTAAAAAATCTAACTTTAATCGATTAAATGAGATAAAATTTGGTTAAAAACAATGAAATTTTAGGAAAAATAAGGTACACTATTCAATGGTTTTGGTTTAAAATCGATTGACGTTAATATATACGGGGGAAAAATTGATGAATAACAATACAGTACATGAATCAGTTGAAGAAGTTGAGAAAAAACGGGTAAGATCAAGAAAACGTTTTACAAATTGGAAGCTAATCGCTGCGGGTGGCGGTGTAATTGCACTTCTTATTGGAGGAATGAGTTATTATCAGGCAACTCACTTCAATTCGAATGTTACGATTAATGATACAAAGGTCGGTGGTTTGAGCGCTGATCAGGCAATACAGAAATTAAAAACATCTGGACTAGCAAATAAAGTCTATATTGATCAACAACAAATTTTAGATGAACAAGATACAAAAACGGAACTGACGGAAAAAGATTTGCCACAAGTTAAGAAACTATTAAAAAGCCAGTGGACATTTTTCCCTTCCGCAAAGGAAAAAGATTATTCATTGCTACCGAAAGAAGCGGATCAGTATCGTAGTGAAACGATGAAAAAACTTGTAGAAGAAAAGCTTGTTTCTATGAATGAAAAATTAAAAGCGCCTCAAGATGCTATGGCGAAGCTCGAACAAGGAAAAGTTGTAATTTCGAAGAGTGTTGATGGAAAACAGTATGACGTTACGAATCTACTAAAAGATTACGACAAGCAGAAGCATAAAAGCGAAATTCATCTAAAGTCTGCATACATACAGCCTATTAAAGAAGACGATCCGATTATCAAAAAAGAAGAGAAAGCATTACAAAATCTTCTTAGGCAGTCTGTTGATTATAAAGTGCAGGATGAAGTGTATTCATTAAAAGCAAAAGATTTAATTCAAAATGCCTCTATGTCAAAGGACATGAAAGTGACAATCGATGCGAGCGAAATTAAGAATAAGATTGCTGAAATTAATAAGGCTAAATCTACATTACATAAAGACTTCGCTTTTAAAACACATTCTGGTTCGGTTATATCAGTAAAAGGACAAGGATACGGCTGGGCACTAGATGTGGAAAAAGAAACAAAACAGGTTCAACAAGCCTTTGAGAAAGGCGAAAAATCGCTTTCTGCTTCTAATATTCACGGGAATGGTTGGGAGAAGGAAGGAATCGGCTATAAAACAACATCGAATAATGGCATCGGAGACACATATGCAGAAGTTTCAATTGCAGATCAACAAATTTGGATTTATAAAGATGGGAAATTAGTCGTCACAACAAATGTAGTAACGGGTAAACATAGCACGAGTGAAGATACATCACCAGGTGTGTGGTACGTTCTATATAAACGAACACCATACACGCTGAAAGGAAGCGCAGTAGGTAAAGCTGATTATGCAGTTAAAGTAGATTACTGGGTTCCATTCACAAATAGTGGTCAAGGATTCCATGATGCAGGCTGGCGAAAAGACTGGGGAAATAATGCTTATTTAACAGGGGGATCAGGTGGGTGTGTGAACCTTCTTCCTAATGTTGCAAAAACTGTGTATGATAGTTTGAATACTTATGATCCAGTTATCGTGTACTAAAAAATCGCTATGTATTAAGAACTTATACGAATAAACAAAGCAGAAAATCTTACCTGATGGTCCATGAAAAAAAACACCCCTTGAATTCGCATACTAAGTGTGGGAATTCAATGGAGGTGTTTTTTGTTTGTATACAAGAGTTAATTGCTTATAAGAAACAAAGTAAAAAGAGATTAAAATAAAGAATAAGTATTCAAATAGTCAATAAAATTGACAATGAATATCATTTTCACTTAATATAGAATCGTCGCATTTAATTAGACATGAATTTTTTGTTAATATAATAGATTTCTATTAAATTGTCATATTTAGGAACTATCATTAAATCTTTTAAGAATTTAAACGTAGGAAAGGGTAATATAAAATGAACTGGAAAAAAGGCGGATTATGGGTTATTATTTTTTTCGTTGTAAAAGGCACGATTTCTACACTTTTAATCGTTACTGGTGCTAAATATTTTGATTTGTCATTTATGCAACTTTGCGTACTAATACTGATCTTATTACTGATATCTCTCATAAGTCGAAAATTGCTGCATAGACATAAACAAAACAAAAAGCAAAAAGAGCTAAATATATAATGAAGCCCCAGAGACCTTTGGATTTCTGGGGTTTTATTTCGATCGTTTTTCCCACATGTATATCAGCTTAACAGACCAGGTTGTCCAAAATGATAAAATCGATGCTGTTTAAAATGTTTCCGTTATTTTTACATAAGGATTGAAGAGAGCTTTTGAATCAATCTTTATTCTGAAGCGACAGATGCGCATAAATTATGCTCGTTTTTCAATTGGTAGTTTAAATGTAAAAGTACTGCCTTCTCCTAATTCACTTTCAACCGTAATTTCTCCTCCGTGTAGTTCGACAATCCATTTTACCATCGACAATCCTAAACCTGTGTTTCCAGTGCTTGAAGATGTTCGTGCTGCGTCAACTCGATAGAAACGGTCCCATATTTTATCAATATGTTGCTCGCTGATGCCGATGCCATTATCGGAGACTTTACCTATTATGTTGGTTTCATCACGGAACAGTTGCATATGAACAGTTCCGTTCGCTTTGCTATAAGCAATCGCATTCGTTAGTAAGTTCATTAATAAACGCATCATTAATGTTTGATCTGCTTTCATAAACAGGTCTTCCTCTATAGTAGTTGTTATATCAATTGAAGCTTCTTGAACCATTAGTGAAAGCTCTTCTACAACGATTTCCGTTAATTCACTCATATTGATACATTCAAATTGGAAAGTATTATGGTTTCCTTGATCAGCTCTTGCTAATAATAAGAGTTGTGAGATTAGCGCGGACATTTTGCGTGATTGCTTTAAAATTACTTCTAACGATTCTTCCATTTCTTTCGGATTATTCCTCTGCGATAAAGCGTATTCGCATTGCGAAATAATAACAGATGTTGGTGTTCTTAATTCATGAGAGGCGTCAGATGTAAATTGTTTTTCACTTTCAAATGATGTTTCCAATCGCTCAAACATTTTGTCAAAGGTTTGTGCTAAATGATACATTTCATCTTTCGGTGAACCTTGTAAATGAATTCTCTTCGAAAGGTCTTTACCATCACCAATTTTACTAGCTGAGTCACTCATTTGTTGCACAGGTCGAAACGCTCTTTGCGTAATAAAATATCCTCCTACTGCGGCAATGAGAATCAGTAATGGGAATGAGATGAGTGTTATCACAATAAGCGTATTCATCGTTGATGATAATTGGTTCATAGTCATTATTCCACGAACCCACACTTGCTCATCGCCGCCTGCATTATGGAGAAAATCATATACAATCCATTCTTTATTACCGTCTTTAATAGTTTGTATTTCATCGGATTTAAGCGATATCTTTTTATTAAAGCTTGTTGGACTATGTCCTGCCAACGGCTCACCTTGTTTACTATAAATGATGATATTTACTCCATCTTCAAAGGTTTCAAAATCATCGTCCATCTTTAATTGACCATGCTTATATTCGATATCTTCAATGCTTTCTTTTACTGTGCTCTTCAATTGATCTTTCATATTAAAAAGCAAAACTTTATCTGAAGAAGTTAAAATAAAAGCTAACACGAGTGCCATAATAATTACAATTAGCCCCGTATACCACAGGGTTACTCTCATTTTTATTGATAGTCTTTTCATGATTCTACTCGCAATACGTAACCAGTTCCTCGTACTGTATGAATTAACTTCGTTTCAAACTGGCTATCAATTTTTTTACGAAGATAGCGGACGTAAACATCAATAATATTCGAGCCACCTTCATAGTCGTAATTCCACACATGTTGCTCAATTTTATCTCGTGTCAACACAACTTCTTTATTACGAATCATATATTCTAAAATAGCAAATTCTTTACTGGAAAGAGTGATAACCTGGTCTCCTCTTGTTACTTTATGCATATTGCAATCTACCACTAGGTCAGCGATTTCAAACACATTAGATGTGTTTCCTGTATTTCTTCGCATTAACACTCGAATTCTTGCTAACAGTTCGTCAAAAGCAAATGGCTTTACTAAATAATCGTCCGCACCTAAGTCAAGTCCTGTTACACGATCATCAATTGTATCTTTAGCTGTAAGAAGCAAGACAGGGGTTGTATTATTGTCCGCGCGTAATCTTTGTAATACTTGTAAACCATCTATTCCGGGAATCATAATGTCAAGCACAATCAAATCGTAGGTAGCCAGGTTTATATAATCCAAGGCATCTTCTCCATTCCCACATGCATCGACACTATAATGTTCTGCATTTAATCGTTTTACTAATATATTTTGTAAGTCTTGTTCATCTTCGACAATAAGAACTCGCATTAACATTCTCCTTTTCTTCTTATTAATATGTATCACTATAATTCCAAAACATTAAAGAAAGATTAGAAACGATTTAATTATATCATTTTATTTTTTGTACATTAATCTTCCTTTAATGTTTGTTCAGTAATATAAAGGCAAGGATAAGGTGCACATGTAAAGGGAGGAAAAACAGAATGAGAAAGTGGATGCTGATTGGAGCAATGTCTTGTTTATTCTTAACAGCTTGTTCTACTCAAGCTGATAACAATACAGAAGTACAACAACTGAAAGTGGAAAATGATACATTACAAAAAGAAGTTGCTCAACTACAACAAGAACCAAACAAAACAGGGCCTGCTGTGAATGATACGAAGCCAATACAAGATTTCAAAAACGAAGTCTCATCTATTGTAGAAAAGGCAAATAACACGAAACCAGTTGGAGCAAAAGAAGAAAACTTAAATACGTACTTAGCAGCCAAAAAAGAAATTGATCAATTAGATGACAAGATAGAACGATCTGATAATCAGCTAGAAGCGGATTATCGTGCTGGAACGATAACTATTGAACAATATCAAAAGCAAGAAAGAGAACACGATATACTGGAAGATCAATTAGAGCAAGCAGAAAATGCTCTTGAAGCAAGATTTGGAATAGATGATTAATCATGAAGGAGTGGATGAAAATGTTAAAACATAAAAAGAAAATAATGATAAGTGTAATTGCAATTTTAGTAAGTGGTATTGCTATTGTTGGTGGATATTATGGTATGGGCTACAATTATGCCAAAAAGAATGAAAACTACACAGAGAAACAAGTTCGTGAAATTTCTTTAGCTCATACAAATGGGGAAATTATTAATGTGAAAAAAGAATTCGAATTAGAAGATGAAAACTTAACACAATCTAAATTTGAATATGAAGTGGAAATCAAGACACCTGATAATCTGTTAAATAGTTTAAAAGTTAGTGCTAGAACAGGTACGATAGAAATCAATAATGAGGATTAAAAAAATATCGACAAATAAAATATCGTATATTTGAAAAAATCCAGGCTAAGCAAAAATAAAATAAGCTACCCATATGGACAGCGTATTTACACAATTCTTGTTAAGGGTAGCGAAGAAAAAGAAGAATCCCTACTTTCACAAGGGAATCGTCTTTTTTGTTCTATGGATCTATGCATTTTTTATACATTCCTATCCTGGTGCGGTTTTAGGGTTCTTGTCTGTTATTGGATTAACCGAAAAACTGTATAAAATCTTGTATACTCTTAGCGTGGTTTTTTCCGAAATACTGGCGGTACCCCATGCTCATCAACTTAAGAACGGAAACAAAGTGAACTTTCGTTCAAATAAACTAAAAAACTCTTAAAACACTATTTATCCATTAAAAATGGGCATGGGTCCTGACGTCAAAAAGCGGATATTATACGTTAAGATATTTTTGGAAGTAAAAAACCTGTTTCCTTTTTTGAGATTTATTACAATAGATAATAATTTATAAATAAAAAAAGAGAAAGATTTTTATAATCTTTCTCTTTTTTTATACTAAAAACCGCATTAAAAAACTGCAAGTGCATCAATACATTAGAAATTTTGTGAACATGAAGTACAAGGTCCACCAGTAGGTTGGAATACAACATTATCAACAAAAGCTGTTGCTCCTTCCCCACCTGTAGCAATATTTTGGAAAGCAACACATGCTGTAGTCACACCAGCAGGTATACACACAACAAGAGTATAATGTTGGAAGCTAGATTGCAGTTGATTCGAAGCTGGGACAATATTCGGAATATTCGATGGTCCAAGAGTTGCAGGGAGAGGAGGACATCCATGTCCAAGTTCTGGGAAAGATACAGAAGCTATAAGAAGTGCACCATCCCTTATATCCGCAGCAAAAGAAAACGTAAAACAACAACCTTCGCCAACATCAACCGATTGATTAATACTTCCACCTGGTTCAATTGACGCAGCTAAGATACTAAGTGTCCCATTTGAAAGAATACGACCACTATGGGCGTTTGGAAAACCTACTTCTGTAACATCCCCAATTTGATTCCAACCTGGAACTAGATCGCCTACTAATGGTGGTTCGTCAAATCCAGGGTTATCAAGAATATTAGTACATGGACAACACGCTACTGCCGTAGGTCCAGTCGGCCCAGTCGGCCCAGTCGGCCCAGTTGATCCAGTAGGTCCCGTTGGTCCAGTCGGCCCAGTAGGTCCTGTTGGTCCAGTCGGCCCTATTTGAGGTAGAGGTACAGGGGGGAAAAAACACTCACACGGAATCTCAAATCTCTTTCTAAATTCACTCATTTATACACCAACCTTATCTTTCACCCACTTACACCTTATAACTTATGAATCCGCAAACGTACTAGTATAAGGAAAAAACCTATAAAAATTAAAAAAATATTAAAAACAAGCCCTTATGTCACAATTGTAAACCCATTTCATAATATATAAGGAACACAGATTCACTCCAAATAGCTTTCAATATATAAAAGGGGGTCCCCCTCCTGAAAGTTAACATTTGTGTTAGATATAGCAGTCTGAACTATCTAAGTACAGTAGTTACTGATCCAAATACTAGTTTTATTGCTGTTCCTGTTGGGCCTATTGATAAAAGAGAATGGCAGAATAATGGGGGAGTGTTATTTACAAAAGCACTCTTTTTCTATTTCTCTTTTACAAAATAGGGACTAGCCCCTCCTAATGTCATAAAAATAAAGAATGAGAGGAATTCATCCATATTTCCCCTTAAATAGGTACCACAACATGCCCATCAAGCTAATATTTTGAGAAACCTCCCATAACAAAAATTTTACCTTTTCACAGTTATTTATTAGAGTTTGGCTCAATTTTTCTTTTTTGGGGGTATTTGCTTTTCTTAGCTTGATGGCGATGGGGCGGGCCCCTTATAAAGAAAAGACACTCTAAGGTGTCTTTCTTCAACTTGAACCATCATATGTATTGGGCTCCCATCCAACTATTATTTTACCATGTTAAGTTGTATGGTTTATTGAGAAAAAGCCCTATATAAGGGTACCACATCAGCATTTCGGAAAAAAACTACGCTAAGAAAAAAATATAATAAACTAGCCCATATGGACAGCTTATTTACATCATTCTCGTTAATGGAAGTTAATTATATTTTTCTACGTACTAAATAAAAAGATAAGGCCCCCATAATAACAGGTGCAACGAAATCAAAGAAATGGGAAAAATTAAAAGGAAAAAGAAAAAGGAAGGGTATAAGTGTATAGATAACTGCTAGTCCTATAAATCCAGGAATTCCAAATTGAAATTCTCTACATCGTTTGATTTTCCTGTATAATACTTCCCCAATTAGACAAGCTACAAGAGCCGGTATACTACCATAAGTGACGATCGTTTTAATGAATTCTAATACAACGTTCGGGTGAATAAAGCTAGGATGAGAAATATATGAAATCAAGAACCATCCGAAAATAAAAGCAAACAGACTTACAGCATAACTAATTACAAATTTTATCAACGTAATCATCCTCATAGTTTTCTAATAGTAACTCCATTGTATGACATAACGTCCTATTATTGGTAGCCAGAAAAAAGCGGATTCCTACTCTAAAAAGGCACCCACTCATTCTTCTATACTAGTTTTGTTTTCTTTGCTCTTGCAAACTTCCAAAAAGCTGCAAGTAGTATGAGAAGCGGTATTCCCTGAATGAAGAGAAATCCTCCTAAAAAATAAAGTGCACGACTAACTAGAGAAGGGGCCGTTGCCGACTCACCCGCAAAATAAGCTCCATAATTAGCCGCCACACCTGCATAATCAGTTATCCCACCTATAAGAAGAGCCGCTGGACTTATGATTAGATTTATCCCTAAACAGACCATTATTGATGATAGATTTTTAGCCTTAATTTTTGGTGAAACAGACAAGAAAAACAATAATATTGCAGCGCCGTTTATAAGAAGTAATGTTATTACATAATAAATTCCCATAATATCCCTCCATGACTTTAATTGTACCATCAGCAAGGACAAATTTGTGCGAATTCGGATGAATAGGGTCTTCATGTGAGATTAACATAACGTCTCATTAACAGTAGTCAATGAGGCATATAATTTTCGTTTTTTGGGATTTGCTTTTCTTAGCTTGATAGCAAGGGGGTGAGTCATAAATTGTGGGAAATCTCCATACTTCTATTAACCCGTTAGTTAAAGAAGAATTTCTTCCACAACTCTTAAGTTATTATAATATGAAAAAATGAAATTCTCCTTCTGCAATTCATTCAAATTGGCCAATCATCGCATCTTTTGAATGCCCTGAAGTGCATAAGCAAAATGATTAACATATCCTATGCAAGAAAGTTGGGCTAGTTAATCGCATATGCTTTATTGAAGGGATGTGATTGAATTATGGAACGGCCGAATTGGGGAATTGGAGGATTAGTATTTGTTGGCTGCATGTTTCTTGGCGGAGGAGTGGGATCTATATTAGGCGATACTCATGCTGGATGGCTAATAGGGATGGGGGCTGGATTTATTGGGATGGCTGTAACGAGACTGATCAGAAAGTAATATAATGGGGATTCTTCTTCCGGTAAATAAGGAAATATGTAAGTTATTCATGGCATAAGAGCTCTATAAATTATAGTTAGAAGCTCCTCTTTTCTAAATTTCTCCATACATAGATATGATTCTCAAGTTGGAGGATGGCACCTTAGGGTGTCTTTTTTATGTTCCCTAAAAATGTCTTAACATATAAAGCCGAGTTAATTCAAATAATCCGGAATCATTGAGTTAATAGATTTTGGCGGATTGCCGTCATCTTTTTTGTAATAGAATAGATTCATTACCGTTTCAGACCTATGTATTCATTCATACCCTAACAGTAAAAGGGGAGATGATTCAAGGTATGGCGTGTAATGATGAATTAATTTGTCAACAGTTTGCAAGAATTATCGGTGGCCAAGAAGGATTCGCCGGTGGAAAATGCGTGGCAACAATAAATCGGGATGAAATAAAGGCAACAATTTTAGGAAAACGTTTTAGAGTAACAACTTCCTTCTCATTCGAATCAAGAGATAATAAAACTGGACGGGCATTATGTTTAGGACGAGTAGCGCTCTTACAAAAAGAGGTCAATGGATTTGTTGCTACAATTATTAAACAAGGAATAATCGTTTCGTCTATACACAATGAGTGGTTATGTGATGATCCAAATTTAATTTACGTTAATATCGAAGACGTTGATGATCCGCTAAGCTTTGCAAGGAAAGTTAGAAAAGCGTTATGTAATTAACCAATCTATTTAGTTAAATGAGCAATATAAAAGGATCTTCAATCGAAAGATCCTTTTATACATAAGGTGAAGGTTTTTCTTTGTATTGCATTAATTAAGTTCACTTGACTAGCAAACGGACGTAATTCCTATGCACGAATCGATATAATAATAATCTCCGCCTTTATTGTAGCGTGAGTGTTAGTCAAAATTAAATATATACGACAAATTTTGACAAAGAAATACATGCATTTTTGTTATGCTATGAAAGTTATTGATTTGTAATGTATATATAGGAGGATTTTTTAATGTTAAAGAAATTGTTATTTTTTGTACTTTTGAGTTTGTGTGTAATGTCTTTAAGTGCTTGTAAAGGTGAGGAAGAAAAATTAAAAGTAGCATCAGATGAGCAAAAAATAGATGAAGATAAAAAAGTAGCGGAGGAAGAAAAACGTAAGCAAGAAGAGCAACAAAGAGCAGAAGAAGAGAAGCGTAAGCAAGAAGAGCAACAAAGAGCAGAAGAAGAGAAGCGTAAGCAAGAAGAGCAACAAAGAGTAGAAGAAGAGAAGCGTAAACAAGAAGAGCAACAAAGAGCAGAGGAAGAAAAACGCAAGCAAGTAGAGCAGCAAAGAGCAGAAGAAGAGAAGCGTAAACAAGAAGAGCAGAAGACTCAGCAACAACAGAGAACACAAAAACAAGAAAAAACAACACAAGCAACAGGTGGGAAACCAACAAGATCACAAATTTCAGTTGGTTCACATGTAGTTATTCAATTAGATAATGACTATAGTAAAACTGTAAGTGGTGTTGTGAAAGACATTTTAACACATAGTGAAACACATACATACGGTATTAAAGTTCGATTACAAGATGGACAAATTGGCCGTGTTCAAAGTGTTAACTAGTGAAAAAAGATTTGACTACTTTTCAAATAAATAAAAACTACAAAAAACGGTTCTTTCGTAAAGGAACCGTTTTTTTGTAACGTTTTGCTTAGTGTACGAAATTTGCGTTTTGTTGGTGCCACCACACCTCTATCAAGTTACCACATACAAGGTAATAGATGTTTTTTATAATTTGAAAGGAGAGGAAACGAAACGAGCTTGGAGGGAGTACTGGAACCATACAATAAATACACTCAGGGGGCATATTTGAGAAGATTAAATCAATGGAAAAGGAACTGTTTTTTTAGTCTGGGCTATGGACTTATCCTCCCGTTCTAATTCACTAAAAGAAGAACTTCCCCATACCCATTAGACTACTAAGCATTCCGATTCCATTCATGGTGCCTTTTCCTACTGTAAGTAAGTTTCCAAGCATTCCTGTCTGACTGTAACCTCCGTTATTCCCCCATCCCATGGGACTTATCTGTTCGCCCCATCCTGGAGAGTTTCCGAAAATACCCCAGTTATTGGTACTGAATTTAAAAGCCTTAGCTGGCGGCGATAGTAAAGCGGCAAGATTACCGTGTGCGAACATCCCCGCATGATTGAATGGTTGGGCCCAGGGGAAGGGAGGTTTTTGAAAATTAAAAGCAGCATGGCCTGGTAATGGAGTCCAATTAGCAGGATGACCTTGGGGCATCATCCCTGCATAATGGCTTGGCTGCCCCCAAGAGAAGGGAGGGAATTGGGGATTGAAACCCGTATAATTGGCTGGTGAATCCCAACCAAATGGATAGACTCGACAACTCCAATTCTCAGGAACCTTCAGACTATCCATTCCCTCCGCTTTAGTTATTTGGGGCTGTGAATATAATGACGACATTGAAATTTGGTTATTATATGGTTCACCGTTTCCCTTTGAATTCAAATACCAATATTGGTACATAAGCTTAATCCCCTCACTTTAAAAATGTAATGTTTGACTTAACCTATGTAATATTCCTTTTTATGGATAGTTACATAACTAGATTTACAAGCCTGTATTTAAATGTTTATAAAGGTTTAATCAATAAAAAAATTTTAAAATGTTATGTTGAGCAAATAGAATTGCTAAAAAGAGAATATCCAGTCGAAGAGTTTGGCAAAATACTGCAAGGATAATATATTTTTGTGCAGATATGCAAACGATTTAAACGAATCAATGGAATTTATAATGAAGGGGCAAATAAATATATGAATGAAACATTACATAAAAGAAAACCACCATATTTAATGCTTGTAATCCTTTTTATTGGGGCATTTGTTTCATTTCTAAATAACTCCCTTTTAAATGTAGCCTTGCCATCAATCATGAAGGATTTAGACATTAAAGATTATTCAACGATCCAGTGGCTTTCTACAGGGTATATGCTTGTAAGTGGTATATTAATTCCGGCATCAGCATTTTTAATAACTCGCTTTTCCAATAGGAGCTTATTTATTACATCTATGGTGATTTTTATTTTTGGTACGGCCTTAGCAGCTGTAGCACCGAACTTCGGTTTATTACTTACTGGCCGGATGGTTCAAGCAGCAGGTTCTTCAGTCATGGGGCCTTTGTTAATGAATATTATGCTAGTAAGCTTTCCAAGAGAAAAAAGGGGAACAGCAATGGGGATTTTTGGATTAGTTATGATTACAGCACCAGCAATTGGACCGACACTATCAGGTTATATTGTAGAGTACTATGACTGGCGTTTGCTGTTTGAAATGATTTTACCGCTAGCAATCATTAGCTTACTGTTAGGGATTTGGAAATCGGAGAATGTCATGAGACAAAACAAAAATGCAAAACTTGATTATCTCTCATTACTATTATCTTCTGTCGGTTTTGGCGGTTTGTTATATGGATTCAGTTCTGCAAGCTCCGATGGTTGGACGAATAAAGTGGTCTTAACAGCCTTAATCATAGGCGCTATTTCCCTAATTGCTTTCATTATCCGTCAATTAAAAATGAATGAGCCTTTATTGGATTTACGTGTTTACAAGTACCCAATGTTTGCACTTGCGTCTGTAATTGCAATTGTCAATGCGGTGGCTATGTTTTCGGGTATGATTTTAACACCAGCTTATGTACAAAATGTCCGCGGTATTTCGCCGCTGAGCTCTGGGCTGATGATGCTTCCAGGTGCGGTAATAATGGGGGTTATGTCACCAATTACAGGTAAACTATTTGATAAATATGGCCCGCGAATTCTTGGCATAGTAGGACTTTCCATTACAGCTGTTTCAACTTATATGCTGGCAAACCTGCAAATCGACTCTAGTCACACACATATTATTCTTATTTACACACTGCGGATGTTTGGGATGGCGATGGTGATGATGCCACTTATGACAAATGGCCTTAATCAATTGCCAACTCGCTTAAATCCGCACGGTACGGCTGTTAATAATACAGCTCAACAAGTGTCCGGTTCGATTGGTACTGCTATTCTTGTTACGATTATGAATTCAGTAACAAAAACAAAAGCTGAAAGTCTAATGTCTGAAGTAGATCCAACAACCTTCACAGAAGCTACGAAGGCAATATTAACTCAGAAGGCATTATTATCCGGAATTCAATATTCATTCTATGTAGCGCTTGGCATGAATGTTGTTGCACTACTATTAGTTTTTTTCGTTAAACGTGTAGATACAAGCCCGGAAGCTGTCGAGAGGTTAAATCGGTAGAGCAAAATAAAACGCGAGATAATGATTCCTACAAGTTTTTTTGCTGATTAGTTAGACCATGAAAAAATGCAAATTTCTGCTGCTAAGGCGCTGGTATTTAAACCTGGAAAAGAACCAGTGAAATAATTACACATAGTGAAAAGGATCTGATATTCATATCAGATCCTTTTTCACTAGTAACGCAGTATACTTGCTTATCGTATTTGTTTGAATAGACATTAGAAATTACTGATTTTCCAAATACTACAATCTTTAGCTCTCAATTTCTGATAAACATAATAATAATACGCTTCATTTTCATTTAGTATTTTTTTTCTGCAAGTTATAAATCTAATGTCAACAAACAACTTAGATTACCAACCTTATAAGCAATATCATAATCGTGAATAGTTAGGGAAAAGATAAAATAAGGTAATCAATTACATATCTTTATCCCAGGCGATTCAATGTTATCTTCTTTGTATTGAATGGGATATTTTATTTCATGCTTTTTTGAAAGGGTGTTTTTAATGGATAAAAAAGTATCTGCCATTCCTCAGCCGAAAACATATGGACCGCTGGGGAATCTCCCATTAATCGATAAAGATAAACCGACCTTATCGTTTATCAAGTTGGCGGAAGAGTATGGTCCCATTTTTCGAATTCAAACTTTAAGTGATACCATCATTGTCGTTTCTGGACATGAACTGGTAGCAGAAGTCTGTGACGAAACACGGTTCGATAAAAGTATAGAGGGTGCTTTAGCAAAGGTTCGTGCCTTTGCTGGAGACGGATTATTTACAAGCGAGACTCACGAGCCTAACTGGAAAAAAGCTCATAATATTTTGATGCCTACATTCAGCCAACGGGCAATGAAAGATTACCATGCCATGATGGTCGATATTGCCGTACAACTCGTTCAAAAATGGGCACGGCTTAATCCAAATGAAAACGTGGATGTTCCGGAGGATATGACTCGCCTTACATTAGATACAATTGGTCTGTGTGGTTTTAATTACCGATTCAATAGCTTTTATCGTGAGACCTCTCATCCTTTTATCACTAGCATGACCCGTGCTCTAGATGAGGCGATGCACCAATTACAGCGACTGGATATAGAAGACAAACTCATGTGGAGAACGAAACGTCAATTTCAGCATGATATTCAATCCATGTTTTCTTTAGTAGATAATATTATTGCTGAACGTAAAAGTAGTGGAAATCAGGAAGAAAATGATTTACTTTCCCGTATGTTAAATGTGCAGGATCCGGAAACTGGTGAAAAATTAGATGATGAAAATATTCGTTTTCAAATTATCACTTTTTTAATAGCTGGGCATGAGACAACAAGTGGATTGTTATCTTTTGCAATCTATTTTTTATTAAAGAATCCAGATAAATTGAAAAAAGCCTATGAAGAAGTAGATCGTGTTTTGACAGATCCTACTCCAACATACCAACAAGTTATGAAACTTAAGTATATCCGGATGATTTTAAATGAATCGCTACGTCTATGGCCTACTGCTCCAGCATTCAGTCTCTATGCAAAAGAAGATACAGTGATTGGTGGGAAATATCCAATTAAAAAAGGAGAAGATCGTATTTCTGTTCTTATTCCACAGCTACATAGGGATAAAGACGCGTGGGGAGATAATGTGGAAGAATTCCAACCTGAACGATTTGAAGAGTTGGATAAGGTTCCTCATCATGCTTATAAGCCATTTGGAAATGGTCAACGAGCATGTATCGGTATGCAGTTTGCACTTCATGAAGCCACACTCGTAATGGGAATGCTTCTTCAACATTTTGAATTAATCGATTATCAAGACTATCAGCTGGACGTAAAACAAACATTAACGCTAAAGCCCGGTGATTTTAAGATTAGGATTCTACCCCGAAATCAAACTATCAGCCATCCTACTGTTCTTGCACCTATAGAGGAAAAGCTGAAAAACCATGAAATCGAACAGCAAGTTCAGAAGACTCCTTCTATTATTGGAGCCGATAATCTTTCGCTTCTTGTTCTGTATGGCTCGGATACAGGGGTAGCAGAAGGTATTGCAAGAGAACTAGCAGATACAGCTAGTTTAGAAGGTGTTCAAACGGAAGTGGTAGCTCTTAACGATCGAATTGGAAGTCTGCCAAAAGAAGGGGCGGTTCTTATTGTAACTTCTTCTTATAATGGAAAACCACCAAGTAATGCAGGGCAGTTTGTGCAATGGTTGGAGGAATTAAAACCGGATGAGCTAAAAGGTGTTCAATACGCAGTTTTTGGTTGTGGAGATCATAATTGGGCTAGTACCTATCAGAGAATTCCAAGATACATTGATGAGCAAATGGCTCAAAAAGGAGCAACAAGATTTTCTACACGTGGAGAAGCGGATGCAAGTGGTGATTTCGAGGAACAACTCGAGCAATGGAAACAAAGCATGTGGTCTGATGCGATGAAGGCATTTGGATTGGAACTCAACAAAAACATGGAGAAAGAACGCAGTACATTAAGTTTACAATTTGTCAGTCGTCTTGGAGGATCTCCTCTTGCGCGAACATATGAAGCAGTTTATGCATCTGTATTGGAAAATCGTGAACTCCAATCATCCAGTAGTGATAGAAGCACGCGACATATCGAGATATCCTTGCCAGAAGGCGCTACGTATCAAGAAGGAGACCATCTTGGGGTGCTGCCAATTAATAGCCAGAAAAATGTCAACCGAATTTTAAAACGCTTTGGATTAAATGGGAAGGATCAAGTCATACTGAGCGCAAGTGGACGCAGTGTAAATCACATACCTTTAGACAGTCCTGTTAGTTTAATTGAGCTTCTTAGTTATAGTGTTGAAGTTCAAGAAGCAGCCACTCGAGCACAAATACGGGAAATGGTGACATTCACAGCATGCCCTCCTCATAAAAAGGAATTGGAATCATTATTGGAAGAAGGAGTTTATCATGAACAAATATTAAAGAAACGTATTTCAATGTTGGATCTTCTTGAAAAGTATGAGGCTTGTGAAATCCGATTTGAACGCTTTTTAGAACTTCTTCCTGCGCTTAAACCGCGTTACTATTCTATTTCGAGCTCTCCACTCGTTGCACAGGGTCGTTTGAGCATTACGGTTGGTGTTGTTCATGCACCTGCATGGAGTGGGGAAGGGACATATGAAGGAGTGGCTTCTAATTATTTAGCTCAGCGTCATAATAAAGATGAGATTATCTGTTTCATTCGAACGCCACAATCAAACTTTCAATTACCTGAAAACCCAGAAACACCAATTATCATGGTTGGGCCAGGGACTGGAATTGCACCATTCCGTGGATTCTTGCAAGCGCGTCGTGTTCAAAAGCAAAAAGGTATGAACTTAGGACAAGCACATCTATATTTTGGTTGTCGTCATCCTGAAAAGGATTATCTCTATCGTACAGAACTAGAAAATGATGAAAGAGATGGATTAATCTCTTTACACACAGCTTTTTCTCGCTTAGAAGGACATCCTAAAACATATGTGCAGCATTTAATAAAACAAGATAGAATCAATATCATTTCGTTATTAGATAATGGGGCTCATCTTTATATATGTGGTGATGGAAGTAAAATGGCTCCGGATGTAGAAGATACCCTTTGTCAAGCATATCAAGAAATTCATGAAGTCAGTGAACAAGAAGCAAGGAATTGGTTGGATCGTGTGCAAGATGAAGGGCGATATGGAAAAGATGTTTGGGCTGGTATATGAATGTTTCTTAATTAGATACATATTAACTAATGAACTTCTTTCGAATAAATTTCACTTTATTAGTATAGTGTATTTAGATGAATAGTGATTAACCGGACTATTTAGTATCTACTAAATAAAAAAACAGGACCTGATATTCATCTATCAGGTCCTGTTTCACATAGACATTATACATGGATATTTTCCACACATTATCAATGTTTGTAATGTAGTTAGTCTTGTGGGTCAGCGATAAAATCAGATATTATTTTTTCGATATCAAAAGGAGTAATCCCTTTATCCAAAGAAAAAATGCTTTCTGCTTCTTCGATGTCTTGAACGAGTTCACCTCTAGCTTCAATATGTAATCGGAACAAATCATATAAATTCGGTTTAACTAAATTAGTAAAAGCCTTTCCAACTAGTATCATACCTTTTTGATTAGCCTCGATGGTATTATCATAAGTTAGATCTCTTGTAAGAGACAAATCTGTCCAAATCAATTTTCGTTCCTTTAAGTCTAAGATAACTGGAATAGATATTTGGGTGTCGGCAGTAATATCCACTTTATCTTGAACAGTAGAAGGTTCAAATATTTCACCTGAACCAGGATATTGACGAACCATCCAACCAGTAAAGCATTCTGGTAAATCTTTATATGGTTGGTCTGTGTAAGAAAGCAAAGTCATGACTACATAGCGTCCACCGTATTTCAGCACAGACGGAATATCGAAATCAATGAATTCAGATGCCCCCTTTGGTGCAGAAGTAATATCTCCGCTATGGTAGGCTTTGAAATTTTTTGAACGTAAGTTTGTGAAGGATACATGTTCTTTGTATTGCCAATCTTCGTCGTACATTGCAGCAGACAAATCAATGTCAACGCGTCCTGTATGTTGTCCATTCACATAGCCTTCTTTCCACCATAGGAAAAAACGAATCGTATCTCCTTCTGGCAAATCTACTTTACTTCCTCGAGATAATGTGCGAAGCGCTTTGCTGGCTGAACGTTGAGAGAAGGGAACTAAGTGATTTTTTAACTGTTCATCCAAAAATACTTTTCCGAGACTTGGAAGTTCTGCGAAGCGATTTTTTAAAGTATCTTCACACATTTTTACAATCATTAAACAAATATCCTCTGAGATAAATGGAAGTGTATTTTCAATACCTATAGCTTTTGCTACATTTCCTTTTGGAAAAAAGGTACGAAATTCATTTTTATCATTTCGATGCTTAAAATGAGCCGTGAGTTGAAGTAATACAGGAGTAGAAACGTTTCCTATTATACTTAGAAAATCTTCGAGAATATTGAAAACATCTGTTGACTTATCACTACATAAACGGATTAAATGATCCAAGCGTCTGGCAAATTCCCCCGGGCGAGTTTTTAAAAGATTTTTCGCTGTCATGATATCACGATTCAACAAAGCTGCTTCTATTTTTCCATTAAATGTTTCAACTTTAATGTTGTTGCGAAGAATCTCAAATGCTCGGTGGGTTTTGGAGAAACGAGTATGATATTCTGCTGGATGAAGAATTTCACCTAAACGAATCCAACGTTTTTTGTATCGAAGCATATCTTCGGTAATGTTTCCGCATTGTTCTAACAATCCTAAAAGGAAGCGTCTTTCTGCTCGGTTAAACTTCTTGAATCGAACGGAGGATGCTAAACTCACATCGCCTTCAGATAAAGCAACTGCAAGGCGAAGAACATCAGTTGCTGTTTTAAAATACTTTGCAGCAGCATCGGCTGATATTTTTCTGTTTATTAATAAAACCCCAATTATAAAAGACATATTTTCCTTATGAGGAATTACATTAGGTAGAAAACAGGAAACATCTTCAGTGTGTGTAATAGCCCATTCTACATCTGTCTTATCAGTTGAGGAAATAGAGCTGTTTGCACTAATCAATTGAGAAATCATTTGATTGAAATCTTCTTCACTTCCTAAGTCAATAACTTTCAAATCAACGCTATCTAAAAGAGGAAGTCGTTCTTCTATTTTTGATACAGGTAGGTGCAACGTCACATAATGAATAATGGCATTGATGTATAAATCAGCGTCACTTAAATCCATCATTTGTTGCGGAAAGTTTGGATACATAGGAGTAAACTGAAAATGTGCTCCAACCATTTCTTTTAAATGTTTTACCAACTCTTTGTAAAACGATGTGAATGCATCAACCGAAAGTGTTTGCAACTCTTCTATTAAAGGCTCGGAAAAAGTAAATCCTAAACTTTCCAAGTTTTTTAAAACAGTGGCTAAATAAATGTTCGGTAGTTTATTTTCTTCTCTTTTTATAATTACTTTCAAACTTCTTCTTATATAAATAGAATTTTTCATGAGAACGCCAGCTATTCACTCCTTATAAAAGAGGGGAATAGTCTGACTGTCCTCCTTTCAGTGGTAGATTTTTATTTTTACATGCATAAACACACTAATTGTAGAGAAATGCACAGAGGGTACATAGCTATTTTTTAGTGAAAAATTAGGGGTATAACATTTAGTTGTTAAGTGGTAATTTGTTAATTAAGAAAAGAAAACCTCTACATCAATGGTTTGATAAACTAAAGTTTATTCAGTACCAAAGAAGAAAGAGGTTTTATAGTCTAATTATTTTTCATAGGGAATTGACAACTCTAAAACAATTTGAAATTTCTACAAAGAAGGAAGAATTGTCATAGCCTATGTGTTTAGCAGGAAAGGAACATCCCTATTTCGCCAAAGAAGTTAGAAGGAAGGAACGTCATAGCCTGCTTTATTAGTATATTCTCTTGCGAAGAGCAATGCAAGTATACTGTCTGATTTTTTTGATTTTTCCTAAATGGGAATTTTCATGTTTATCCCGTATTAACGGGCAGCCCGACTGGTGAGGGGGATTAAAGTTTCACTTTATAAATAGAGAGACCATCACATGCTCTTTTTATAATACTATTACGGGAGGATTTTTATTTTTGATATATTATACCATTTATTTAATGGTATAATATGGTATTCGTTCTATGGAATGGAGTTGAATGAGTATTATAAATACAAAAGGTGAAATTAAAAAAACAAAAAGAAATGTATTACTAACTATACTTACTATGTTAGTAATTATAATTGGATTTGGATATTGGAAATTTTTTAGTTTGCAAGGTGTTCCAAAAGGTGAATTAATTCGAACAGTGAAATCTCCAGATGGAAAATATCTCATCAAGACTTATTTTCATAATGCAGGATCATTAAGTGCGGATGCTGTTAGGGGTGAATTAGTTAATCTTGATACAGATTCAGAGAAAAATATATATTGGAACTATCCAGATACCGATCCATATATTGAATGGATAAATAAGAATATTGTTAGAATTGGAGATCAAACTTTAGATATTTCACAGAAAGAAACCTATGATTGGCGTGATGATGATAAGCACGTTAAAGAAATGCCTAAACAGTTTATTAGATAAAACAAGGAAATTTAAATGTATTTAATCTTATTTGTTTAACTATAGATAGTATGATATGAGTGAAAAAGTCCATTTAAATCTTCTAAATGGACTTTTTTAGGTTTCTAGATACGACTACTGATAAAAATGGAACAAACTTGTTGCTTAGGTTGTCTATTAAGTATACGTATAAAACAGGGGCTCATGATAGTTCGCTCATTTTATGAAAAGTGAGATGCAAGAAGAGTGATATCCGATACACTCTTTAATTGTATCGATATGTATAACACCTAGAAAAACCATATATTCTTGAAAGAGGTTGAAAATGTATGATAGTCTTAAACAAGTTTTTTAACATTTTACATTACAAAAAGATGGTACCTGTAGTATTTCTTTCATGTGCAACGCTTATAGGCTGTTCCGATAGTAATACTCAATCTGAATCACCTAAACAAACGAAACAAACAAATCAAATCAAACAAGAAACTACTGGTAATGATTCTTTTGCTAAACTTGAAAAAGAATTTGATGCTAAACTCGGTATTTATGCATTGGACACTGATACGAATCAAACTGTTACGTATCAATCAGATAAACGGTTTGCATACGCATCTACCCACAAAGCTTTAGCTGTGGGAGTACTTTTACAAAAGAAATCAATAGAAGATCTAAATCAAAGAGTTTTGTATACTCGTGAAGATCTTGTTAATTACAATCCAATTACAGAAAAGTATGTTGATAGGGGTATGACTCTGAAAGAGCTTGCAGATGCTTCCCTTCGATATAGTGATAATACTGCACAGAATCTTATTCTTAAACAATTAGGTGGACCTAGTGAATTCAAAAAATCACTGAGAGAAATAGGAGATACCGTTACAAACCCTGAACGTTTTGAACCAGAATTAAACGAAGTGCATCCAGGAGACGTACATGATACTAGTACCCCAAAGGCATTAGCTACTAGTCTTCAGGCTTTCACGCTAGGAGATGTACTTTCAACTGAGAAACGGAATTTATTAATAGATTGGATGAAAAGGAATACTACGGGAGACAACTTAATTCGTGCCGGAGTTCCAGGAGGATGGGAAGTAGCTGATAAGACTGGCTCGGGATCTTATGGAACTAGAAATGATATCGCAATTATTTGGCCACCAAATAAAAAGCCAATTGTTCTTGCGATACTTTCTAATCATGATAAAGAGGATGCTAAATACGATGATAAGCTTATTGCAGAAGCAACCAAAATAGCGTTAGATGCCTTAAAAACTACAAATAAATAATAATAGTAATTAGTTATTGAAATTTTCCTGTTTTTCCGTCACAATACTGTGACGGTCTTTTTATGTATTTTACAAAGAATCGTCTTAAGTAAAGAAAAAAGATAGAAACCATCTCTATTAAGTTTATTAATTAAGTAACAACAAATATATGCTTTATTGTATACTTATTGCATTTAATGTGGAGGAATAATATGGAGTCAAAAATTCTTATTGTTGATGATGATAAAGAGATTAGAAATCTAATCTCTGTATATTTGGAAAATGAAGGTCTAAAAACTCAAAAGGCAGAAGATGCTATACAAGCTTTACAACTGTTAGAAGAAAAGGAATTTGATTTGATTATTTTAGATATTATGATGCCGAATATGGATGGCATTGAAGCATGTATGAAAATTAGGGAAGATCGCAATATGCCTATCATTATGCTATCTGCAAAATCTGAGGATATAGACAAAATTCAGGGCCTAGCCTCTGGTGCAGACGATTATTTATCAAAACCGTTTAACCCACTAGAATTAATCGCTAGGGTAAAATCCCAATTAAGAAGGTTTAAAAAATATAATACGTCCATAGAACATAATAAAAGCATTCTAGAAATTGGTGACTTAACCGTAAATACAGATACACGTCAAGTATGGGTAAGAGGAAAAGAAACAAGGTTAACTCCAAAAGAGTTTGCTATTCTCGAATTACTTGCCCGTAACAAAGGGATTGTCCTGAGTGTAGCAAAAATATATGAAGCAGTTTGGAAAGAAGTTTTTTATAAATCAGATAATACCGTCATGGTGCATATTACAAAAATAAGAGACAAAATTGAAGAGGATTCTAAACATCCTATTTATATTAAAACTGTTTGGGGAATTGGATATAAAATATGAAAAGTGTTAGCTTTAGAAATAAGATCATTATAAAACTTCTTGGTGCTGTTGCAGTTAGTTTTTTTATTTCATTTGGTTTAACAATCCTCATTTTGGCATACGTCATAGATCCATTATTTATAAAACACGAAGAATTTGGTATGTTTGAATTCAATTTGGCATTGTTGTTCTTATTCGCGTTCGCAATCTTTACCTTTATAATCCTTTTTTTAATATTGGTTCGAAAGAAAATAGTATATTTGAAGCTCATTTCTGATAATGTGAATGATATTGCCAATGGAAAACTAGGTCTGACAATTGGGGTTAAGGGGAAGGACGAATTGACCCAACTTGCTCAAAATATCAACTATATGTCTAAGGAATTGGAAAATACATTTGAACAAGAAAGACGATTAGAACGTACAAAAAATGAACTTATCACCAATGTATCTCATGATTTACGCACACCTTTAACATCTATTATTGGCTATATAGATTTATTAAAAAGAGGGCAATACAACAGTAACACACAATTACAGGAATACCTTGAAACCACGTATTCAAAGTCACAGAGACTGAAATATTTAATTGATGAGCTGTTTGAGTATACTCGTTTATCAGGTATAGATGCTAAGTTAAACCTTAATGAAGTTGATTTATCAGGTTTGTTAGAACAAATAGTTGGAGAATACATACCTATATTTGAAAAGGAAAGTTTAATCGTTCAAAGATCTATCGCGGAAGAAACAATACCTATCTTCATAGATGTGGAAAAAATGGTACGTGTATATGAAAATCTCTTTATGAATGCGATAAAGTACAGCATGAAACCATCCGAATTATCCGTATGTCTTGCATTAATGGATAACAAAGCAATTTTGAAAGTGTCAAATAAAGTCGAGAAACCGCCTGTTAGTGATCCAAATAAATTGTTTGAAAGGTTTTTCAGGGGGGACAAGGCAAGAAAAGATGACCAGGGAAATGGACTGGGACTTGCTATCTCAAAAAGAATTGTTGAACTTCATCATGGTAATATACATGCAGAATATAAAGATGGTTGGATGTCTTTTATTGTTGAACATCCAATTAGATAGAAAGCTTATGGAACTACAGGTTCCATAAGCTTTTTTTAAAACTTAAGAAATCTTAAGGATTTTACGGGGTGTTTCCTAATTTTCATAGTTTATCATGGGTGTATTCAAAGTGATGAGGCGAGCAAAGAAGATAAAAGGAAAGATTTCATTGTAGCTTATTGTAATGAAATAAAAAAATGCAGGAGGATATATATGATAAAACCAGTTGTAGATGTAAAAAACATTCAAAAATTGTACGGTAAAAAAGGTGAGAATCAATCACACGCGTTAAAAGGTGTATCATTCTCTATTCAAGAGGGAGAGTTTGTTGGTATTATGGGGCCTTCTGGTTCTGGTAAAACAACATTATTAAATGTAATTTCAACGTTAGATACAGCAACGGGCGGTATGGTTGAAATTGCAGGTACGGATATTACGAAAATGAAGCAAGGTGAGCTTTCTGATTTCCGTTCGCAAAAATTAGGGTTCATTTTCCAAGACTTTAACTTATTAGAAAATTTATCTATCTATGAAAATATCGCACTCCCACTTTCACTTCAAGGTGTTTCATCTCGTAATATTGGAAAGAAAGTAGAAAAAGTAGCTGATATGTTAGGCATTACAGCTATACTTCAAAAATATCCTTCTGAAGTATCTGGTGGACAAAAGCAACGTTCCGCAGCTGCACGTGCGTTAGTTCATGAACCAGCAATTATTTTGGGAGACGAGCCGACTGGAGCTCTAGATTCTAAAAATGCAACGAGTTTACTTGATGCCATGACAAGCCTAAATAAAGAGCAAGGTGTATCCATAATGATGGTTACGCATGATCCTTACAGCGCAAGTTACTGTCAGCGTATTTTATTCATTCAAGATGGTGAGTTATATAAAGAAATTCATCGCGGTGGTACCCGTGAAGAATTCTATAAAGAAATTTTAGACGTGCTTGCAAACTTGGGCACACAAAAAGCGTAAGGAAGGAAGTTCAATCATGTTATTTAAGCTTTCTATGTCAGGCCTAAAAAGTAAGTTGCAAGATTACATTGTTTTACTTGTTGGTCTTATTGTCTCTATTTCAACTTTTTATATGTTTCAAACGCTAGCATCCAATAAAACGTTCCTTGAATCTAACTCTTCTATTAGGGATATTGTGGCTGTCTTTAAAATTGGTTCCGTTTTGTTAGCGATTATCACATTTTTCTATATTTTATATGCAAACTCTTTCTTATCAGCTCTTCGTCAAAAAGAATTTGGTATGTATATGATGTTAGGAGCAAAAAAGCATAAAGTTACATTAATTATGTTTATCGAAACAATCATATTAGGTGCCACCTCTCTTTTGATTGGAATTACAATTGGTGTAGGACTTGCAGAAGGTATCGGTCAGCTATTAATGAAACAACTCGAGTTTGCTGGCGAAGGTTATAAAGCATTTTATCTGCCATCTATAGCTATTACTTGCATCTTCTTCTTTGCACTCTTTGTATTATCTGCAATTATGAATAGTATTAAATTATCTCGTATTTCAGTACTGCAACTTGTACATGCTGATGAACAAACAGAACGTGTTGCCATAAAAGGAAAAATGACAGTTGTAGTTGCATTCCTTGGTATTCTTTTATTGGGTATTGGTTATGCATCACTTATTTATATATCATATGCAAATTCGCTAATTGTTTTGGGATTAATGGCCGTTGGATTAATCTCAGCAACCGTTGGTACTTACCTTATATTTGGATCACTTCTTCCAGTTATGATTAACAAGCTAAAGAGTAATAAAAAACGTAGTGAAAAAGGCCTTAATGCTTTTACTTTTGCACAATTAAATTTCCGCATTAATAGTCTAACAAATGTGCTTGCAACAGTAGCAATTTTAGTGGCTCTTGGTGCTGGTGGAATTGCTTGTGGTATGGCATTTAAAAACAACATCCTAAAAATTACAGATCAAATACAAATTTACGATTCAGTCATTCATAATCCAACAGCGGAAGAAAAGACAATTTTGGATAGTATCTTATTTCAAGAAAAACTTGAATATCATTACAAAGTTGATGATAGGTATGTTTATTATCTTAAAGAAGATGTAGAGAAAAATCGCCCTTTCTTGCAAGGTATGAAAATAGAGAAAGTTTCAGAGGAAATACCTATTGGTGCATTTTCAATAAAACGGGCTGAAGGAGAGACAGACACAAAACAATGGATTCAGGCTTTCAGAACGATCCAGCCCAATTATTTATATCCTGATTATGAAATGAAAATTGTAGATTATAACATATACAATGGATTGAAGGGTAAAGAAAGTATTGTGTTTATGGGGAAAACAGATGATTTTGGATCATACATAAAAGAATGGAAAAAACTTGATGAATTACAGATAGCAAAATATAAAAATGTGAAAGCGGAAGAATTGGGTAGTAAGTATCAAACATATATTATGAGTCATGATTTTGCCAGCGGACTAATGTTTATGGGTTTCTTCGTTGGAATTGCATTTTTAGCAATGATGGCAAGTTGCTTAATGTTTAAAGTTCTGTCGGGAGCATCAAAAGATGTAACACGTTATCAAATGCTTCATAAAATTGGTGTCCGCCGAGAATTATTAACAAAATCAATTTATAAAGAGTTATTCTTCATATTCTTATTCCCAGCAATTGTGGGGATTACTCATATATTAGTTGGTATGAACATGTTTAGCCCTCTTTTAATCGACCCGTACTCTCGCATTTGGTTACCACTTGTTATTTTTGTAGTGATTTACTCGATTTACTACTTGATTACAGTTCAATTATATAAAAGAATTGTACTTCCGAAAGAGAAGTAATAAGTATATAATTTTTAACTATAGATCGTTCAATATTTTCGACTTAATAATTTAAGAATTGGATCAGAAATACTTAAAAAGACCTAAAACTAATTGTTAATGTTTTGGGTCTTTTATATTTAAAAATCTTATTTTAGAATTTCTAGTCTAAATAGTTTGGAGTTTCATGTCCTTGTACAACAAAAAAGGGGAGTAAAAAGACATGAAAGTAGGAACTTATTTTATAGTGTAAAATGCTGAATTATCTACAGATACATTGCATTTAGTACCCATTTTCTTGTCTCGATATAGGAACAAGAAAATGGGTACTTTTTAAAAAATGGAATATACTAATTAAGTGTGAAATTAAAATTCAATTTTATAATTAGTAACAAAAAATATTTATGAAGCATCTACTTTTTTGTCTCATTAGGAGGACATAAAGTTTTATACTTATGTTAATTTTTTTCGTCCTTATGTTGATGGGCATAGGAAAGGATTTCACAAATATAAAATAAGATTGACAATGCGAGATTACAAGTGTAATATTCAGTTACGGATTACAAATGTAATCCGAGGGAGGTGTAATTTAAACTAATGAAAGAATTACCTAAAATTTCAGAAGCTGAGTTAGAAGTAATGAAAGTACTGTGGTCAAAATCTCCACAAACGGCAAATGAAGTGATTGAAGAGTTGGAGAAGAAAATGGATTGGAAACCCAAAACGATTCGAACACTAATTAATCGATTAGTTCACAAAGAAGCAGTTGCTTACCATCAAGATAAAGGGCGTATGTACGCTTATTATCCTTTGGTTTCGCAAGATAGTTATTTACAAGTAGAAACAAAATCTTTGCTTAAACGTTTCTATGGTGCAGCATTTAAGCCCTTGCTAGTAAATTTCCTGAAAGAAGAAAAGCTTTCTTCAGAAGACATTAACGAACTTAAACGTATACTGGATGAGAAGACTGAGGAAAATCAGAGGAAGGATAGATCATAATGATAGAAATGTTTATTAATGTCTATCTACCTCATTTTTTCGATTGGTTGATAGAGACCTCTATTATGGCTAGTATATTAGTGGGCCTAATCTTATGTATCAGGGTCTTGTTTGGAAATAAGTTAACTCCACGTTGGCAATACATGCTATGGATCATATTAATAATAAGACTTGTATTACCTTGGTCCCCAGATAGTTCCTATAGTATCTATTCTGTTCTTACTTACAAGAATGATGATGCATTCATTTCTAGCCGAAACCCTGTAACTATTTTTCTTTCAAAAGAACACATGCAAGAATTGAAAGGTATAGACGATACAAAGGTTCCCACAAAAGAAGATACTTATACCTCAAGTTCAACACAAAATGATCAGGCAAACAAGACACAAACACACAATAATGAAAAGCAGGATGATGAGACGGTTCCATTCTATACAATCTGTATATACATTTGGCTTACAGGCGTTATTCTTCTAAGCTTTGCTACTTTTATAATGAACAGGCGTTTACTACTTTACATAAAAAAGCAACCTGTTATTACAGATGAGAAGATTGTCCAGATTTTTGAAAAGTGTAAGCAATCTATGTCTGTCCAACGAGATGTCCCTTTACTTGTATCTGGAAAGGTTTCCAGTCCAACAGTATTCGGATTTATTTGGCCAAAGTTGTTATTATCAACTGTACATATGAAAATATTAGATGAGCAACAGTTACGATATATTTTCCATCATGAATTAGCTCACATCAAGCGAAGAGATGTTGGTGTGAACTGGCTTATGCATGGCTTACTCATTTTAAATTGGTTTAATCCAATTCTTTGGTATGCCTACTCATGTATGCGGGAAGATCAAGAACTAGCATGTGACGCATTAGCTCTTACATGTATAGATGCAGAGGAACAAATTGCGTATGGACATACTATTATTAGTCTTTTGGAACATTATTCAAGTTATTATCAAGTACCAAGTTTGGCAAATTTCAGTAAAAACAAAAGGATGTTAAAAAGGAGAATTCTAATGATTAAAAAATTCCAAAAAAAATCGTATCGTTGGTCTGCGCTAGGAGCTGTGGCAGTTATTGCTGTATCATCTGTATCCTTATTAAATGCCCGTGCTGATATGCCAACTAATCCTGAGAAACAACAAATAGAAGTGAAAAATAATAGGAAAGAATTAAAAACACAAACCGATATTTCTATACAACAAATTGTAGAAAAAATGATTGGCACAAAAGAACAGGCAGAAGCAGAATTTATTGTTTCAGAAGGGGAGTATAATACTTTACTTACAGAACTTGGAGTGGCACGAAATCTGTTTACGAAAGAGGAATTTGAGCGATTTATTGAATTAGAAACAGACGCATATACTTTGGGTAAAAAAGTAAAGTTAGTAGGAAACCCTGAAAAGTTAAACGCAGAAGAACAAAAAAAATATGAGAAAAATGTTGAAGAAATTGGACCATTTAGACAGAAAATTTATTCGCATTTTAGATTATCTAAAAAGGAAGCACAGAAATATCTTGATTTTCCAATTAAGACACCAACTTATGTAGTAAAAGGGTATAAACTAACTGGAGAAGATGTTCAAACCCCGATGACTACGGAAAAGATATATCCGGATATTGTTTCTCAATATCAAAATGAAGATTCTGTGTATGTTGTGCATCAATCAGCCGTTCGTGATCAAGGGAAAAATTCGTTGAATGAGGGAGTGGAAAATAATGAAAAGATAACAAATTATGAATTAGAAGGTACAAAAATAAGTTTAACTGAAAGTCCCGAAAACAATACAAAATATAACATGAAAGTAATGAAAATGATTGTTCCTGCAAAAGGAAAGAATAGCGCTTATCAAGTCCTAATTCTTACAGATAGTTTAAGTAAAGAAGAGTTAGAAAAAATTATGCTGTCCTTTTTAAAATAAAAATAGAGTCTCAGGATTTCGTGCCTGAGGCTCTATTTTTTTAACATAAACGAAACCATTAAGTGAGAAGAGAAATTGGTATAGTCTATATAATGAGAAAGTAAGATGAAATGTACTTTTGTTAGCTTGATCGAGGTGGAGAAAGATTATATGAAAAATAACAATTAAAGATCTGATAACAGGTCCGTTTTTGTCGTCGTTTTGGCATATAATCAATTATGTTGTTTCCCACGCATTAATATGAGCCAAGATGAAAGAAATAGGGAAACACCCTAAATTTTTTATTTCTATAATAAAATAAGATTATTGAGTCGAATGTGACAATAATAATTAGAAGTAACAAGTGTATAAGTGCATCAGTTTTTCCGTTTAATAAAGACTTTATAAAGAAATCCTATTCTGTTTCATAGGGAGGCTCTGTCCAATTTCGTTGCATTCCTAACACCATTCCATTTATAAAATGGACAATGCTTAATAGAATTCTTCCAACAAATAAGGCAGCTGCTTTTATATTCCACTTCTTTATCAGGGTTATATAAAGAAGTGGAAATAATATAAGTACCCAAAAAACGATAATAAAAACTGTATTCATCAGTTTCTACTCCTTATGTGGATCATAAAGTTATGATCCCGCTAATTGTAGGCTGACTAAAGTTTCACTTTATCTCTCCGTCTCAAAAAACTCAATCCATTCTCCATCAGGACCAGCGAAGAATATGTAACGTGTTCCATCTGGTAATGTTTCAATTTCTTCTCCTAGTAGAAAGGTTACGCCGTGTTTCTGAATTCTTTCAATTTCATCTTCTAATGAATCTACTTTAAAGCAAATGTGATGTACTTTTCCTTCTGCCGGAAGGGAAGAGTTGTAGCCTTCAATTAATTCGAGTATCGTCTCTTTTGATTCTTCTACACCTAAAAAAGCGAGTTTTAAGTCTGGGTTCGGGTGTCCCATACGTTTAATGAGCTGTAAGCCGACTACTTCTTCATAAAAAGCGATAGATGTTTCTAAGTTTGCGACCATAAGTCCAACGTGTTCGATTCTTCTAACTGGCATGTAGATTCCTTCTTTCTGAAAATTATATACAATATATTATTGAAAATTAAGAAAATAAGCAAGATAAAAACCTTACAAATTTTAGCGTGTTATATGGTATAGTGAGAAAGTATGTTTGGGGAGAAGGAAGGAGATTATACGATGAATACACCTACTCAAACTCCTTCATTATCGGCAACGATGAAAGAGTGGCATTATGCATTAGCGTATGAAATTAAACATTGGAAAACGATAGGTGGTAGTAAAATTTCTATCATGAACGGTCGTTTTTTATATACAGATTATGAAAGTACAGTATACGTATTTCAGCTCATATCGGAAGTAAGCTTACCTGAAGGTTCACCAATTCGGATTGAGTTTGATGGTGAGGAAGCGACAGGAGAAGTATTATCTGTACATGGATTAGAAATAGAACTGAAATTAAATGATTATATACAAGGTGAAATGCGAGAAGCTGTTTTATACAGTGAACCGTGGCAATTGTTAGAGCAACTACAAGAGCGATTAAAAGAAGCTCATAAAGATAAGCTAAAACGTAATCGTATAAAGCGTCTTGTTGATGGGACGAGCAGTCCGAAACATATTGAGAAGATGAAAAATCCGAAAAATGAATTGGCGTATCGTTCGTTTTACAATCCGACAACGTACGTGTGGGGACCGCCTGGAACAGGGAAGTCTTACAATTTATCACGTATTATTTCGGCGCATTATCAAAAAGGAAAATCGGTACTTGTATTAGCTCATAGTAATGCGGCAGTGGACGTATTAATGAGTGAAGTAACGAAGCAAATTGAGAAGAAAAAGAAATGGACACCTGGCGAAATTGTTCGTTACGGTTATAGTCAACATGAACATATACGAAATCATGAAACATTACTTACGTCGAAGTTAGTTGAAACGACGAACGGATCATGGGGTGAGGAAAGACTTTATTTAGAGGAAACACGCCAAGATCTTCGTGAAAAGATTTTATCATATAAAGCGACTTCTGCTGATAAGAAGCGTATACAAGAGATTGAAAGTGATCTTCGAAAGCAAAAAGCGAAAATTAAAGAAGTAGAAAAAGAATACATTGAAAATGCGAAAGTAATCGGCGCAACTTTATCGAAATGTGCCATTGATTCACTTATTTATGAGCGTACATTTGATTTAGTTGTCGTAGATGAAGTAAGTATGGCCTATGTTCCGCAAATTGCATTAGCAGCTTCACTTGGAAAACGCATCGTCGTTTGTGGTGACTTTTTACAGTTACCTCCGATTGCGATGGCAAACCATGAACTCGTTCGAAAATGGCTCGGCGAAGATATGTTTTATCATGCCGGGATTGTTGATACTGTAAATAAATCAGAGGCACATCCAAACCTCTTTATGCTGCAGGAACAAAGACGTATGCATGCGGATATATCGAAGTTTACAAACTCATTTATTTATAAAAATAGAGTATACGATCATCCGTCTGTTTCAGAACGTAAAGAACTTGCGCAATTGCAACCGTTCGCAAATGAGGCAAGTGTTTTATTTGATACGAGCTCAATGGGAGCATTTTCTTTAAAAGACGCTGCTTCTGGTTCTCGTTTTAATATTATGTCTGGTTTAGTAGCGATGCAAATGATGTTAATCGGGCTGTTAGATGGTGTTCAATCGATTGGTGTTGTTACACCTTACAGGGCACAATCCCGCTTTTTATCAACGTGTATGAGAGAAATGTTGCAGAGAACGAAATATCAAAACATACCAGTTTTAGCGGCGACGGTTCATAAGTTTCAAGGGTCTGAAAGAGATATGATGATTTTTGATACGGTTGATAGTTATCCGCAAGAACGACCTGGCGTGTTATTCTTTGACCATAAAAACCATCGCCTCGTCAACGTTGCAGTGACAAGGGCGAGAGGGAAGTTCATTCAATTATCAGATTGCCATTATATGCGTAAAAACTTATCGAGAAAACAAGCGTTATCACAATTAACAGCTCATATAGAACGACACGGAGATGTGTATGATCGTACGACATCAAGACAATTGTGGGAACGGAAAATTTCGAAACGTTTACGTTGGTTTATGGAAATGAATCTTGAAGAGCCGAAAGGACTATTGAAAGATATTTTAGCCGCAAAACGAAAAATTATTATTTCACTGCCAAGTACGAAACAAGTAGATAAACGAGTATGGCAAGCGTTAATGCGTACAAATGCACAAATAACAGTTTATAGTGATGGACCAGTTCCGTTGAAAAATGTAAAGTTACAAAGACAAAATAAAGCATTCCCGTTTATCGTAATTGATGATGAAATCTTCTGGGCAGGCGCACCGCTCACATCTCAAATGATATTTGAAGGTAGTACGGAATTTCCGTACGTATGTGCAAGATTACAAGCACCAGAAACAATTGGTGTATTAAAAGGATTTTTAGATATTCGGTAAATTCGGATAGGAATTCCTTGACTTTTAATTGGAATGAACTTAGAATAAATGTAATTTAATATAATTTTATGAAAATTCTTATCACGAGAGGTGGAGGGACTGGCCCTATGATACCTCGGCAGCGGATTCGTTATGAATACTGTGCCAATTCCAGCAAGGTAACTTGAAAGATAAGAAAGAAGCTCATTTTGATTGTATATACAGAAGCCTCTTTCTATCTTTTAGAAAGAGGCTTTTTTACGTGAAAATAAAAGGAGGAAGAAAAATGGGAGCGACAGGAGTAACGTCACAAAGAAAAACAATTGAAGAGAGTATAGAAAGAAATAAGGAAAAGTACATAGAAACAAGTCACGATATTCATGCGAATCCGGAGATTGGTAATCAAGAGTTTTATGCATCAAGAACGTTGAGTTTATTGCTAGGGAGTGCAGGATTCCAGTTGCAGCACAATATTGCTGGACATGAAACAGGTTTTATCGCGCGAAAAAGTTCAGGGAAACAAGGACCAGTCATCGCATTTTTAGCTGAGTATGATGCTTTACCAGGACTTGGTCATGCGTGTGGTCACAATTTAATCGGAACAATTAGTGTTGCGGCAGCAATCGCATTATCAGAGACGCTTGAAGAAATTGGCGGGGAAGTTGTCGTGTTTGGTACTCCAGCTGAAGAAGGAGGACCAAATGGTAGTGCAAAAGCGAGTTATGTAAAGGCAGGTCTATTCAAAAACATTGATGCGGCGCTTATGATTCATCCGAGCGGAAAGACAGCGACAACGAGTCCTTCACTAGCAGTCGATCCACTTGATTTTCATTTTTACGGAAAAACAGCTCATGCCGCAGCTTCACCAGAAGAAGGAATTAACGCATTAGATGCGATCATCCAGCTGTACAACAGTATTAACGCACTTCGCCAACAACTTCCGTCAGATGTGAAAATTCATGGCGTGATTACTGAGGGCGGAAAAGCGCCGAATATTATTCCAGACTACGCAGCAGCAAGGTTCTTCATCCGTGCAGCAACGAGAAAAAGATGTGCAGAAGTAACAGAAAAAGTAAGAAATATCGCACAGGGAGCAGCATTAGCAACAGGCACAAAAGTAAAAATTCATCAATTCCAAAATGAAATCGATGAACTACTCGTAACAAAAACATTTAATGACGTTGTAGCTGAAGAACTAGAATTACAAGGTGAAGATGTAAACCGTAAAGAAAGATTTGGCATTGGTTCAACAGACGCAGGGAACGTAAGTCAAGTCGTACCGACCATTCACCCGTACATCAAAATCGGCCCAGACGACTTAATTGCACATACGAATGAATTTAGAGAAGCAGCACGTTCAGAACTAGGAGACAAAGCATTAATTACATCCGCAAAAGCATTAGCGAATACAGCGTATCGATTAATTACAGAAGAAGGGTTGTTAGAGAAGGTGAAGGAGGAGTTTAGAGAAGCGCAGAGGAATCAGGGGTAGGTGATTAAAAGGAGTGGATGATCCACTCCTTTTTCTTTTTTGGGAAAGCTGGTGCCTGTCAATTTAAATAAAGTGTTCATTTTCACATTGAGATGTCAATTCTCTTATTCCTTTATCAGAACGACAATTTCTCCTCAAACTCACTTTTTAAAACAATTAAAGGAGATGATAATCCGAATCGCATTAAAGAGTCTAAAAATGTAGCGAGAGAATCCATCGAATCGCTCATGACCTTCATCATATAATTAAACTCCCCGCTAATTCGATATAAATCTATTACTTCAGGAGCGGCATTACAATATTGGATAAAATCAGAGCATTGGCTCGTTTTAAACATGATGAATGCTTGAATGTTCTTATTAATTTTAGAAGGCTCAAATTTCGTTCGGTAAGCCGCTATAACACCTTGATCCTCAAGTTTATTAATACGCTCTTTTACAGCAGGCTGCGTCATGGATATGATCCGTCCTATTTCTGAAACGGAAATTCTCGCATTTTCATATAACAAGTTCATAATTTTATGATCGATTTCATCCAGTTTTACTGCGTTTTGCATTGTGTAGCCTCCTTGTTATATTTTCTAAAGTAAATTACAAATTATAACTATAATATCATAAGTAAACGAACTAAATTACCTATAAATCTATATTTAAAATGATTGGTTTTTGCATGAAAATATAAGTATAGAATTTATCTCACATTAACTGCTCGTAAACGCCCGATTGGTGAGGGCTGATTAAAGTTTCACTTTATTAAACGGAAATTTAGGAAGGATGGAAAAAATGAAGAATCTTGATGGGAAAGTAGCGTTAGTAACAGGAGCGAGTCGCGGCATTGGCCGTGCGATTGCGATGAGATTAGCAAACGACGGTGCATTAGTTGCGATTCACTACGGCCGAAATAAAGCAGCTGCAGATGAAACAATTAGTGAGATTGAATCTAATGGAGGAAAGGCATTCTTAATTGAAGCGGATTTCAATTCAATTGATGGTGTCAAAAAGATAGTAGAACAATTGAAGAATGAATTACAAATAAGAGTTGGTACATCAGAGATTGATATTTTAGTAAACAATGCAGGGATAGGTACACAAGGAACAATTGAAAATACGACAGAAGAAGTTTTTGATGAAATTATGTCTGTAAATATGAAAGCACCGTTCTTCTTAATTCAGCAAACATTACCGTTATTACGAGCGGAGGGGCGAGTTATTAACATTTCATCAGCTGAAGTAAGACTTGGTTTTACAGGGTCCATTGCATATGGTTTAAGTAAAGGTGCACTAAATACGATGACACTTCCTCTAGCTAAACATCTTGGAGAAAGAGGCATAACAGTGAATACAATTATGCCTGGATATACGAAGACAGATATAAATGCGAAATTGCTAGATAATCCGGAAATACGAAATTTTGCTACGAATTCATCTGTGTTCGGACGAATAGGGCAAGTTGAAGATATTGCAGATGCAGTAGCATTTCTTGCTTCTTCTGATAGCCGCTGGGTAACGGGGCAGATTTTAGATGTTTCTGGAGGATTTTGTTTATAGGGGCACTACGCCATACCCATCAAGCTAATCAAGTAAATTACTAGTTATGAAACGATCCTTGTTTCATAGCTAGTAATTTATAGAAAGGTAGGCATGCTAAAGAAGCCTATTAAAACGTGATTTTTTCGCTAGACAACTTGAATAAGGGGGCTATTTTTAATTATTCGTAATCTAACATAGTCAAATTTTATTTTACAGTAACAATAAAACAAAATTATTGACCGCGTGGTACAAAAAGGGTATTCTATTCATGTTATCTTTAAAATGAGAGGAGGATACGGGTGAATAAACGCGGCAGACCTCGAGAGTTTGATTATTCCTCAATTGTAGATGTTGCAATGAAAACATTTTGGTTAAGAGGATATGAAGGGTGTTCTACACAAGATTTATGCAGTGATACAGGACTTGGAAAAGGAAGTTTGTACAATACTTTCGGTAGTAAACATGAACTGTATAAACAAGTATTAGAACGCTACCATGAAATTGGGATTAAGGAACAAAGGAAATTGTTACATACTCCAATTCCAGTTAAAGAACGATTAAGTAATTTTTTTGAATGGGCATTGAAAGAAGACTTTCAGAATGTTGATCAAAAAGGATGTTTATTGATTAATGCCAGTATAGAACGTGCTAAAAACGATTTAATGGTACAAGAAATTTTCTCGAAGCATGTTGAACTTCTTAAACAAGCTATTGTAACAGTGATGGAGGAAGGATTGCAAACAGGTGAAATTTCAAAGAAGCAATCAGCTGAGGAATTAGCTAGTCTGCTTTTAAGCAGTTATTACGGATTCCGTGTTCTTAATGTATCGATGCAAAATCGGGTGTTGTCTGAACAAGTTATCAAAGGAACAATAGAGTCTATTTGTGGCGCTTAGTGCGCTCTTTTTTCGCACTATTTTTGTACCAATCATTACAATAATGAATAAGGAGTGTTTTTATGCCATCGATTATTTATTTATTAGCTTTAGCAATCTTTTGTATGACTACATCAGAATTTATGGTTGCAGGTATGATGAATGAACTTGCTCTTGCATTCCAGGTTTCTGTATCATCTATTGGGTATTTAATTTCAGCTTATGCAGGAGCAATGGTAATAGGAGGCCCCATTTTAACTGCAATCCTCTTACGAATGCGCAGCAAACAAGCATTATTGTTTTTAATGTTCGTATTTTTAATTGGTCAATCGCTCGGAGCTATTGCTTGGAACTATGATATTATGATGATTTCACGTATTATAACTGGTATTGCTTCAGCTTCAGCTTTTGGAGTTGCGATTTCCTTTTCTGCGACATTGGTTCACTCTGATTCAAGGGGAAAAGCTGCATCAATTGTACTTGCAGGTTTAATGTTCGCAACTGTATTAGGTTTACCTATAACAACCGTTATTTCCCAATCTTTTGGCTGGCGTATTAGTTTTGGGGCTGTTTCTGTTCTTGTGCTAGTATCAGGGCTTATGATTCAACGGTTGTTACCATCATCTTCAAATAAAGAGCAATTAAATTGGAAAGACGAACTTCTGCGATTTAAGGATATTCATCTTTGGGCAGCGTACGTAACAAGTATGTTCATTATTGGTGGTACGTTTGCAGCATTTAGTTATTTCACTCCGATCTTTACAAATGTCACAGGCTTTTCAAGTGCAAGTATTCCATATTTACTTGCTCTCTATGGTAGTGCGACGGTAATTGGGAATATAATAATTGGCAAGTTCGCTGATAAATTTACAATGAAAATACTTATGGGTGGATTAATTATATTAATCATAGCGTTGTCTTTATTTGCTTTAAGTGCAGAGAATAAATACATTGCAGTTATTTCTACGATTTTTATTGGTTTAACTGGTGTAGCATTGAATCCAGCTATGGTTGCGAGGGTGATGAAAACAGCTAGTAATGGAATAATGATAAATACCGTTCATAGTTCTTTTATTACGCTAGGTATTGTTATTGGTTCGTCACTTGGTGGTCTTGGGATCAGTAAAGGATATGGTTTTGTATCTCCGCTATGGATTGGAGCTTGTTTAGCTATCCTTGGGGTAATTTCGTTATTCCCATATTTACATAAAGGAAAGGTAGATTAAGATGTTTAAAATTTCTTTATATGGGGGAGCAACACATTACTAGCTTGGTAGTACCACACATCCATCAACTTAAAGGACTATTTTTGAACTTGATTTTTATGAAATATGCACCCGGAAATTTATAGTAATAATTCTAATGTTACCTCTCTAGTTAGTAGGATATTTTTTCTTAATATATGCATACTAAACATACTATAAAAAGTACATAGAAAGTGAGAGAATCATGGCTAAATTTTTGAGGCGTTTAAAATATAGAGATAATCCTAAGTCATTTCCAATACTAGACAATACTCATTTTCAGGAAAAAAATATTGAAGATGCCCTCTTAGACGCTGATTTAACCAAAAACATAGCTGATATTCAGAATATATTTCGTCAAGCGCCTGATTTAGTAATTCGGCGGTTTCAAATAACAGTAGATGGATTAGAAGCAGCTTTAGTATATTTGTCTGGATTAACAGATAAAGAATTGATTCAGAATCATGTCCTAAGTCCTTTGATGAATAGTGATTTTGATACCAATACAGAACTTCCAATTCCATTAGGACAAATTAAAATTATTAATACATTGAGTCAGATTGAAAATGCTATTTATGGGGGAGATAGTGTTTTATTAATCCACAGTCGAACAACAGCACATCAATTGGATACAAAAGGATGGCCACAAAGAAGTGTTGAAGATGCACATAACGAAATAGCTCTAAAGGGTACACATCAAGCATTCATAGAAACTGGAAGTCAAAATATCGCAATGATTCGAAGATATATTCCTCATCGTGAATTAGCGATAAAAGAAATAGTAATTGGTGTACGAAGCAAAACCAAAATTTCTATTTTATATTTGAAAGATGTAGCTTCTGAAGATGTGCTGAAGGAATTAGAAACACGAATTCAAAATATTACAATCGACGCTGTGACTAGTAATGGCGAACTTATAGAATTCATTGAAGATCACCCTTACTCGCCGTTTCCGCAATTTATATTAACTGAAAGACCTGATTTGGCTGTATCTCACATTTTACAGGGCAGATTTGTAACTGTAATGGATCATTCACCTAATGTATTAATTACTCCAACAAATTTTATTTCCTTTTTTCAAGGAGTTGATGATTACGGTACAAGGTGGTTAGTTGCTTCGTCTATTCGGTTGCTTCGTTTTATCGCCTTTATGGTTGCTTTATTTCTGCCGGCGAGTTATGTTGCGTTTATTTCCTTTAATTTTGAAGTTATTCCTGTAGAGCTATATTTATCTATTGCTGAATCAAGAACGCGTGTACCCTTTTCTCCAGTTATGGAAGCATTACTTATGGAAATAACATTGGAAACGATGAGAGAAGGGGCTTTACGGATACCTACTCCGATTGGTCAGACAGTTGGAATTGTAGGTGGTATTGTCATTGGTCAGGCGGCTGTTCAGGCGGGAATTGTAAGCAATATTATGATTATTGTTGTCGCTGTTACCGCCATCTCTTCTTTTGTTATTCCTAACTATGATATGGGAGCGGCAGTAAGACTTTTACGTTTTCCAATGATGCTAGCAGCTGCCTTATTTGGAATTGTAGGACTTGTTATCGGGTGGATGACTTTAATTGGGCATCTAAGTAGTCTTAAATCGCTAGGTACTTCTTACGGAACACCATTAGCACCCTTTCGTTTTGCAGATATGAAAGATGCTTTTGTACGCTTTCCTTTATGGACAATAAGAAGGCGTCCTAAGGGGAATGGAACCATTCAATCTATTCGACAAGGAAAGAATCGTAATAAAAGGTGAAATTATGAAAAAGTATGCTTATAATGAAATCTCTCTTATGCAGTATATTGTTTTAATCAATGGAATGCAGGTGGCCACTGGCGTTTTATCGCTTCCCCGTGTGCTTGCAGAAAAAGCCGGAACAGATGGATGGATAGCTATATTGATTGGTTGGATATTCTCCACAATATCAGGTGTATTTATAGTCAAAACTGCTGCAAGATATCCCGAGGACACGATTTATGACATTCTTATACGATTGTTTGGAAAAATAGTAGGGAGAGCATTCGTTGTTATTTACATGATGTACTTCTCTTTTTATTCTTGTGTAGTTCTTGTGAACGCTATGCTTTATCTTAAGGGATGGCTTCTTCCAAAAACGCCTGACTATCTCGTTATCTTTTTGTTTTCGATTCCTACCTTTCTTGTCGCACGTAACGGCCCTCGTATTATAGGGCGGTACTCCGAACTTACTTTTTATACGATGCTTTGGATTCCGTTATTTTTCTTGATACCTCTTAAAGAGAACGGAAGTTGGATGCCATTCTTTCCGCTCTTAAAAGATGGGTGGAAACCTATATTTACAGCTGTACCGACCACTATTTTTGCTTATTTAGGATTTGATATTGCGTTCTTTTTATATCCCTTTTTACAAAAAAAACAGTATGCAGTCCATGGAATGGTTATTGCAAATACTTTAACGATGTTATTTTATTTATTTGCTACTTTTGTTTGCTTTGCCTATTTTAGCCCTGATAGCATTACGCAATTTAACCAACCAGTACTAAATTTACTTAAAGTAATTGAGTTTCGTTTTTTAGAACGTTTTGACATGATTTTATTGGCTCTTTACTTACCCGTTGTTTCCACAGCATGGATTCCCACCATATATTGCGCTGTATTTTGTTCAAGCCAATTACTTGGAAAACAAGACCATAGCTCTCATGTAGTAATTCTCTTATTGCTCATTATCGGATTCATATTTTGGACTCATCCTAGTTGGAATGAAGCCGAAATTTGGCAACAGGTATTATCGAATGCTGGATTAGGATTAACCTATATATTACCTATCATTTTATGGCTGTACTGCTGTCTATATGAGAAGTTTCGCCAGGGGAGGATACATTGAAAAGAAAAGTACTGTGTTGTATTTTGTTATCGGTATTCATGATGACTGGATGCTTTGATCAAACAAATGTTGAAGACGTTTCTCTTACTCTTGTTCTTGGTATTGATTTAGATCGTAATGATAATTTATTAGTGTATATATCAAGCCCTGTTTTTAATAAAGAAGCAAAAGTAAAAGAAGAAACTACTGTTGTAAAATCTGCTACGGTTCGAAAATCTAGAGACCAATTTGATGCTACTGTTATGGCACTTACCTCGGGAAGCAAAACACAGGTTATTTTAGTTGGAAAACGGTTACTGAAACAAAAAAATTGGATGAAATATCTCGATCCATTTTACCGAGATCCCAAAAATACAGTTACCACAAGGGTTGTTGCTGTAGATGGACCTGTTTCAGACGTCATCTATTATAATCCAAATGATAAGCCGCGTCTTCCTCTATATTTAACAAAACTAGTTGATACCGCCTCTTTAAGAAATATAACAGTAAAAACAAATCTTCAAGAACTACATGAACAAATAGCAGACAAAGGGTTAACAGCAAATATGACTGAGATGAAAAAAACGAAAAAAATATTTGTGACAGGTACAGCTTTGCTAGATGAAAAAGGACGGTATAAACTAACACTAAAATACGATGAAAATAAATTATTACGCATTCTGCAACAAAGAACTACAGGCGATTTTCCATTTACAATTGCAATTAAACTAAAGTCGAATAGCCAGGATAAAGATTGGATAAGTTTTACTGCATATAATATTAAAGTAAAGACAAAGGTAAGATATGATAATAAGTTTATATTTAATACAGATATAAAGATGAGGGTCGGCATTACAGAACGGCTTTTTTCGTTCAATACAAGAAAGGATGCAGCAAAATTACAAAAGGCGATCGAAACTAAGCTGGAAGCTGATTTCAAACAATTAATAAAGAAAATACAAACTGCCAATATTGATCCTATTGGGCTTGGGAGATATGCAAGAACTTACACATATCCAGAATGGAAAAAAGTCCAAAATAAATGGAATAACGAATTAGCAAAAGGCGATGTCAACGTCAAGGTTAACATTAAAATTTCCGGAATGGGTACGATTAAGTAACATGAATTCAACTGTGATTCGTACTAAGATTGCAAGTACTGTCTACTTTAGAAGGAGAAATGTCTTTAATAGGAGTACCGTCACATCGCTATGAACCTTAAATTTTATAGTACCCCCAGAACGAAATTTTGTGTTAACTTGTAACAAAAACGCTCATTTTTTCGTCTTGGGGTAATTCTGAATTCTTAAGGTGATGGCGATGGGGTATTGCCCCTACCTATCAACTTAAAAATTTTATAACACCTCAAGCTAAAAATTTCGTGTATTTTTGACAGAAGGCAGCTTATTTTTCGTTTTGGGGGTATTTGCATTTCTTAGCTTGATGGTGATGTGACGGTACCCCAATCGTAATTTATATGAAAAGAACTCCTCAACAGATGAAAGAGTTCTTTTTTATTTTCACATTCATCTTTCATTGATCAATAGACATTCCAACAAATACCTCTAAAAAGAACATAAATTCGTAAATGATCAGAACAAACTTTCAAAAGATCCTTACGCAATCTATTACCATGCGTACTACTCAATAGGAAAAAATGCCTGCCACTCCCTGGGAAATGTCGAATCTGCAAAATTCATTCAACATTTCCAGGATGATGACAATGGATTATTTTTATAATTCTATTTTCTGGTCACCACGTTTCTCTAGGTCTTTAGCAGTTTTACTTTGGGCAACATCTTTTTGGTCTTTAAAGGTTCCCATGAGAAAATCATAGGCTGGATTCGTAACACCATACCAGTAATTTTCATTTTTGAAGTGATGCCATAAATGAACTTTTTTCATCCATCGCCCCCATGGTGATATTGGTTGAAGGGGGCGATGCGCGATATAATGCTTCCACTCATAAAATAATAAAAAGAGCATAATACCTGCAATAAATGCGTTTGTCATGACAAAGCTGGATGAAAGAAAATAAAAAATCGCTCCTGAAATTGCAATGTTTGGCACACTATACCATAAGGGTAAAAATAATAAATGTAATTCATTCGGATTTGTATGATGGTCATAATGTAGGCGCTTAAGCGTTTTTAATAAAAATGCATTCTTTGGTGGCTTTAGATGAAAAATAAACCTGTGAGTAGCGTACTCAGCTAAGGAATACATAATCATTCCCAAAATAAAAGCACCCCAAATTCCGATAGAGGTTAAATGTAAAATCATAAATCCAAAGCTAGTGAGGAAAAGACAGCTCATAATCAAAATATCAGGATAGGAAAAATATTCTTTAAAATATTTTAGTTTCATTTTTCACGCCTCCAGCTTTCTTTATTTTTTTCTATCTTTCCAAAGAGCCAAGCTTTTCTCCAATGTTGTCTTACACAATCTTTCTGCTTCAATCGCATCTCCCTTTAATGCAGCTTTTAATAAATCGTGATAATAGTGGAAGGATAACTCACGATGATCTTTTACAGAAAAATACCTTTTTGCCATATCTACATAAATGGAATCAAAGCTATTTAAAATGAGTAGAAAGATTGGATTGGCAGCAAGCCCAGCACACCTTTTTTGCAAATCCCAATCAAATGCTGCATAGCTTTCTGCACTATCTTCAAGTTGCTCAAGATTAGCAAGGAGAGCAACCACTTTAGGTTGATTAAACGTAACAGCATTACGAATATAAGTCGGAGTCAACGAACTTCTAAATTCTAATAAATACATAATAAATTCATCTGTAATGGTATGATGATTCTCAACAATATTAATAAGTGTCGTTAGATTACCATTGCTCCAATAATCATTAATAATCGATGGCATTCCTTTTCTCCCTGTTATCCATCCACTTCTTCCTAAACGTTGAAGCGCCTCACGAATAGTTGGGCGACCAACACCAAATTCTTTCGCAAGCTCTCTTTCTGGCGGTAAAGTGCTTCCTATAGAATAAACACCGGCCAATATGGATTTAATTAATTCATTCACAATTTTATCTGAGGTGCGTTCCTTTTCTTTCAAGTCATCGTCTCCTTTATTTTATGGTAATACATGTTGAAGACATTGGTAATACCAAAATTATATAATGAATTTGAATTTTTCGTCAATTATAAAGGAGTGAATTTTTATAATTAGGATTGTCGAACTTTCTATATATTTCTATGAAAAGAATAGTTTATTTTCATTGCTTTCGCGCTCAATTTCTTTAATTTTAAGAAAATTCATTTATCAATTCGCTATTTTAGAACAAGGAAAAAACCATCACTATAGAACCAGGAGAAGATCCATTTTATTTATGATTAATGACAATGACAAGATAGAGAATTATGAACTGGAAGGAATATAAAGGGGATGAAAATAATTGTTCCTGCAAAAGGAAAGGACAATGCCTATCAAGTTGTAATTATTGAGGATGTTTTAAATAAAGCTGAATTAGAAAAGATTATACTTTCCATGCTAAATCAAAAAATAGGGTTCTTAAGATACTTATCTTAAGAACCCTATTTTTTGAAAAGAACTTCTAAATTGGACTGAGGAAATTTAGGAATCCTAAAATAACTAAGATCTAATTAACCATAGAAATATAAAATTCCCATTTTGGGCGTACTTCAGAATATTAGCTTGATAGCGATGGGGGAGCACCCCATCACCATCAAGCTAATATTTTCATATCCCCCTAAATTAAAATTTTCTTTCTCTACAGATAGCTATTTTGAGAAGCCGCTCATTTTTTCGTTTTGGGGCATTTCTTTTTCTTAAGTTGATGGGTATGTATGGTGACCCCTATTAGACGATAGTGAATGAACAATTTCGGGGTTCAGTTCAACTTTATTCAACATAAGATTTTTTTGCAGTAAAATCAATGTTAGTGGAACTTTTTTAATCAAACTTTTTTCTAAATTAATATAAATACTTGCAACATTTAAATTAGTACTATATAGTTCTAGTTATGACAAAGGTAAAATTAATGAATCAAAAACGTGTGATTGAAGTAGCTGCAACATTATTTTTAGAAAAAGGGTTTGCTTATACAAGTATGGATGAATTAGTACGTGTAAGCAAAGTTTCAAAGTCTAATGTGTATTATCACTTTTCTAATAAGGAAGTATTATTAGAAGGGGTCGTTGATTATTGGATTGAAATGTATCAATCTGCAATTGATGACGTACTTTCTCAGAACCAATTTTTAGTTGAAGATCGTATCCAACTGTTTTTAAAGCAATTATCACAAGGAGTTCAGTCGAGAGAGTATAAGGGGAGCTGTCCATTTATTACTCTTTATATTCAAAGTCCTACACAGGCCACGCAAATAAAAGAAAAAATAGGTCTTTTTTTTATAGGATTACAAAAGAAAGTTTCTCTATTACTTAAACAAGGGGTAGAGAATGGAGAATTCAGAAATACGATTAATATTGATGAGGTTGCATCACTTTTTATTACAAATCTTGAAGGAGCGTTATTTATTTCAGAAACATTGAAAGATGCAACTGTAATCACGAAAACAGCAGATCATTTTTTAAAATTGCTTCGATAAAAGAAGCATTTTTTTTACATTAAATTAGTACTGATTAGTACTAAAAAGGAGATCTTATATGAGAACAGTATTTTTAATTGGTGGAACAGGCTTTATTGGAAAGCAATTAGTGAAAGAATTAGCCAAAGAGGATGTTAAAATTCTTCTTTTAGTGAGGTCGAAAAGTAAAGCAATACGCCTTTTTCAAGAAAGAGGCATCTTAAAAAAGGAAGTTATGCACTTTATTGAAGGTGATTTGACGAAAATAGATTTAGGTCTAAGTGCTGAAGATAAGGAGAGGGTATTGAAAACGGATGTGATTATTCACGCAGGAGGCCCCATGGATATTCAAGCGACAAGTAAAGAGGCAGCTTCCGTATTTTTAAATGGCGCAAAACATATTAGTGAATTAGCTAAAAGTATTTATCAATTGAAGGGCTTGCAACAATTTATTCATGTTGTAGGTTATATGAGTCCCTTTGATGATAAAAATAGCAAGATTGCAATTGATGTGTTTAAAGAAGGAAACAATTATTTGAAAATGAAAAATCCATATGAGAGAACAAAATTTTTAGCAGATCTTTATATCCGTCACCAGGCATCGGCAGTAGGTTATCCGCTTTCTGTAATTAATCCACCAACTGTAGTCGGTAGTAGTAAAACAGGAAGTACAGAGCAGATAGCAGGATTAGGTTTGCTTGTGATGAGTATGCGAAGAGGGCTCATGCCAGTGATTCCTGGAGGTAAGGGATATAGGTTACCACTTATTTCAAACGATGAGCTTGCGAAGTTTATTGTGCAGGTTTTCAGATTGGAGCAACCGACTATTCAAACATATACACTTGTTGAAGACAAACAGCACGATCAGAACATTGCTGAATTATTAAGTATTATGTCGGAAAGTATGAATATGAGGGCACCAAAAATCTCTGTCCCAATGCCACTTATGAAAGCAATTATGAATAGTGGAGTAAGTAAAATAACAAAAATTCCTTCTGATGGACTGAATTTTATTACAAAACGAAAATTTTCAAATGTTTCAGCGGAAAAAATTATGGGAGGAGATTGGTTTAAGAAGACGAGTGTAATGAAATTTTTCCCTGCCGTAGTAGCTGATCTGGATTATCGAATGATGTATCAAAATGGCCAGCATAATCATTTATTTAAACGAACATTATGCGATAACACTACCCTTTACCAATTACACGGAGAGGGTAAACCATTTATTTTATTACATGGTTTATTGAGTGATGGAGAGGATTTATTTCCTTTAGCACAAGAGCTTCATGAAAAAACTGGTCAACCTGTATGGATCTTGGATCTTCCAGGTTTGGGACGTTCTCCTTTTAAACGAGAGAAAAATATTCTAGATACCTATTTGAATGTAGTGAAAAAGTTATTGGAGAAAGCTACTAATGGTGCACATCTAATTGGCCATTCATTCGGTGCGTTTATTCTTCTGGAAGCATTGGTACAAGAGTACATAGATAAGAAGTATGCAATCACTTTACTTCAGCCACCTGTTGCTAAAAAAAATGCTAAATCGCTAAATGTTCCTCAATTTATGAACAAATGGACATTAAAATTGGCAACTACTAATTTGATAGGGCGTTATTTATTAAGTAATGGTTTGTTTGAAAGTATGGAGAGCATCCCTGAACATTATATCGAAAAAATAAGTAACAGTTTTACTTCTCCTAGAATTTTAAATACTACGGTTCAGCTTAACAGTTTACTATTGAAAAACGATCAAGGTGATTTCAATGAAGTAACAAAGTATAATCTTCACATTATTTGGGGGGATTATGACAGAGGCTTTTCTGCTCCATCGCATCTTGGTAAGGTTGATTTTGTTCCATATGGCCATCATTTTCCTCTTAGCCATCCGAGTGAAACGGCAACATTAGTAATAAAAAATAGTAATACTAGCAGATGAGAGTGTGGGATAAATAAACAGTGTGTAGTAAGATCGTTGTGTCTTTGAAATAAAATCGTACTGTATGGGGTCCCACCCCATATCTATCAAGCTATACTTCTGAAATATCCCCAAAACGAAAATTTCATCCTTTCATAGTTGTCCATAGGATCTTAGGTCGATTTTCATTTTTGAGAAGAATACATTTCTCAAATTGATGGAAATATGGGGGGGAAATAATGTTACGATGTTTATAAAAAAGTAGTTAGACTAGTGTGTTTTACTCCAATTCATTTCAAAATATAATTGAAAATCCATCTTTAAATTAAAAAAGAAGGTGTTACCTTTATATATTAATAACTTCGAAATATTGTATAACAGATAATTTTTATGCATGATTGATTAACATTGCTTATTGTGTTAACGAATCAGGATAGTGTGGCGACCGACAAATTAAATAGTTGCTTATCCTCAATTATTAGAAGGAAAGTTCCATCATTTCGCGAATTTATTCGACATAGACGAGTGCTATAATTTTCTATATGTACATAAAGAGGTGACTACGCATGAATCAAAGACCGTCAGAAGAAGAATACGCCGGGAACTCCGGCGAATATATCCGTTTGGTACCGGACGGTAACATCATCGATATTCTGCTCGCCCAGGAAAAGCAAATGACCGAGCTCCTGGCATCGTTGACCGAAAGCCAGGCCGCATATCGGTATGCGGAAGGAAAATGGACGCTGAAAGAAGTCGTGGGCCACATTGCAGACGCGGAACGTGTCATGACCTACCGCCTGCTCCGGTTCGCAAGAGGGGATCAGACGCCTCTGACTGGTTTCGATCAGGAATTGTTCATGCCTCCTTTCGGAAGCTGGACAACCGCGCAATTGGCCGAAGACTACCGGTCCGTCCGGCAATCAACGATCACATTGCTGCGCGGGCTACCGGCGGAGGCGTGGACCCGTAAGGGCACAGCCAACAACCTAAGCATTACGGCGCGCGCCCTCGCGTACGGCATCGCAGGACACGAACTTCATCACATGGGGGTCATCCGAAATCGGTACTTGAGTTAAGCGTCGGCTGAGGCTTTTGGAATGGAACTAACACCTCTCATACAACCTTAGATACCGTTCTTATTGGGGTCCCGCCCCACAACCATTAACTTAAGGATTTAGACTATTTTTGAAATTTAAAGCACATTACTATTCTCTTATGTTAATGAGAAAGGGTGACGTGCTTTTTATGAATATGCACCAAAAACAAGAGTTATCTTTATTTGCCGAAGAGTTATATCGATTTTTTTCATTTGGGGGTATTTATTTTTCTTAGCTTGATGGTGATGGGGCACTACTCTATAATGGTCAAATTAAAATTTAAAACAGTTATAGAGAATCCATTCCTCGGAAATATTGTAACTATTAAGTTGTAAAAAGAACCGTAGTTTTTCATTTTTGGAAAGGCTATGACCTTTTTTAATGGTGGCATGGATATGATGAGAGGAAGTTGAGTTATTTTAATCAAAAAAAATTGATTAATAAGTTGCATAAAGAACTAAACAGCGTATATACTATAAATATCAAAAAAAGTTGATGAAGGGAGAGTGAACTACAGTGGCACAAGATTTTCAGCTCTATGAGAAAAAATTCAAAGCATTAGCGGATCAAAAGCGTTTAGAAATCATGTATGAACTTTGCCAGCGAGGCCAGACTTGTGTATGTGATTTAACAGAGATTTTTGAAATGACGCAATCTAAGTTGTCCTATCATTTAAAGATTTTATTAGATGCAGGTTTAATTGTAAAAGAAACAAAAGGTACGTGGAGTTATTATGATTTAAATGATGCGGAAGTGAATAATTTATTATCAGAAGAATTGTGCTGTATTTTTAGAAAAACAGGTAAAGGTAGCTGTTGTTAAAATTTTAAACTATTAATCAAAAAAAATTGATTAATAACATATAAAGAGGAGGAATAAGCTATGAGATATGCTCACGTTGGTATAAACGTTACGAATTTAGAGAAGTCTATTGAATTTTATGAAAAGGTATTTGGTGTATCACCAGTTAAGGTGAAAACGGATTATGCAAAATTTTTATTAGAGACGCCAGGACTTAATTTCACGCTGAACGTGCAAGATGAAGTGAATGGAAATCAAGTAAATCATTTCGGTTTCCAATTGGATACAGCTGAAGAAATAACATTACATAAAGAAAGATTAGAAAAAGAAGGTTTCTTTGCGCGTGATGAGATGGATACGACTTGTTGCTATGCGGTCCAAGATAAGTTTTGGGTAACAGATCCTGATGGGAACGAGTGGGAATTCTTTTATACAAAAGCACAGAGTGATGTTCATAAAATTGAAGATCCATCTTGTTGCACGACTTCTAACGTAGTAGAAAAAAATTCTTGTTGTTAATAGGAGATGGAAAATAAAATGAAACGTTTATCTTTTCTAGATCGATATTTAACACTATGGATTTTTCTAGCGATGGCTGTTGGGATTGGTTTGGGGTTTGTGTTTCCTAGTGTAGTAGACGGACTAAATACATTACAAGTTGGAACAACGTCTATCCCGCTCGCTGTCGGTTTAATTGTCATGATGTATCCACCATTAGCGAAAGTTCGTTACGAGGAAATGGGCCGAGTATTTAAAGACGTAAAAGTGTTGGTTTTATCTTTAGTACAAAACTGGATTATTGGACCTGTACTTATGTTTGTTTTAGCAATTATTTTTCTTCCTGATAAGCCAGAATACATGGTCGGGCTCATTATGATTGGTTTAGCACGCTGCATTGCAATGGTGATTGTTTGGAACGATCTAGCAGATGGGGATAAAGAGTATGCAGCAGGTTTAGTGGCTTTTAACTCAGTATTCCAAATGTTATTCTTCTCCGTTTATGCATACGTGTTTGTAACAGTCATTCCAGAATGGTTAGGGATTGAAGGGGCTACTGTCGATATTACAATGGGAGAAGTAGCGAAATCAGTATTTATCTATTTGGGAATTCCTTTTATAGCAGGTATGTTGACACGTTTTGTACTCGTTAAGTTAAAAGGAAGAAAGTGGTATGAAAAGGTGTTTATACCGAAGATTAGTCCACTTACATTACTTGCATTACTATTTACAATCATCGTTATGTTCTCTTTAAAAGGGGAAATGATTGTTAGCGTACCATTAGATGTAGTAAGAATAGCAATTCCGTTATTCATCTATTTTATTGTGATGTTTTTTGTTTCTTTCTTTATGGGAAAAAAAATTGGTGCAAACTATCCAGTGACAACAACGTTAGCATTTACAGCAGGTAGTAATAACTTTGAGTTAGCAATTGCTGTAGCAGTTGGTGTGTTCGGTATTCATTCGGGCGCAGCATTTGCAGCTGTTATCGGGCCATTAGTTGAAGTACCTGTAATGATTGCCCTTGTAAACGTCGCTTTTTGGTTTAAGCGTAAATATTTTAATAATCAACCAGTATAATTTAAAAACAAAGGCGGAAAACAACATGGAAAACAAAAAGACAATCTATTTCTTATGCACAGGAAATTCATGCCGAAGTCAAATGGCAGAAGCATGGGGCAAACAATATTTGGGAGATAAGTGGAATGTATATTCTGCAGGAATCGAAGCGCACGGAGTAAATCCAAATGCTATTAAAGCGATGAAAGAAGTAAATATCGACATAACGAATCAAACATCAGATATGATTGATGCATACATTTTAAATAACGCTGATTTAGTCGTTACCCTTTGTAGTCATGCGGATTCTGTTTGTCCTTCGACACCTCCACACGTAAATCGTGTTCATTGGGGATTCGACGATCCAGCAGGAAAAGAGTGGTCTGAATTTCAACGTGTTCGCGATGAAATTGGTGAACGTATAAAGCGATTTTCTGAAACTGGTGAGTAAATAAAGAAAAGAGTCAATCTTCTATTCCATAGATGATTGGCTCTTTTTTTATTGTACATAGTCATGACTGCATTGGTTTACAAAAATTATCAGAAAAATAGAGGATATTCTGTTAGAGTGATAAAGTTAGAAATGTATTTAATCGTGTAGGTGTTCACAAAAAATAAAGTCATTTAAAAGATAATATAGTTGTTTAGAATTAGAGAAGGTATGATGAATAATCACAATATCTTTCTCGTTTTATGTATAATTAAATAAGAGGATTTTTAGATATTTAAATAAAGGGTAGTATATTAGCGCAAGGGGGAGAAGGATGGATAAGTTGTTACAAGAAATCATAAATTGGTTAAGGATGAGTGATGAACAAATTGTTATTGGTATTTCAGGACATGGTGCAGCTGGAAAAACAACGTTTGCTAATAGACTCGTAAACTTATTAAATCAAAATGAAGTAAATTATATTAATACAGATCCTTACATTGTCAGTTCGGATATTCGTAAGCATGCAGTGATTCACTATACGTATCAAAATGAAAATCATTGTTATAAAATGACAGCTTGTCATCCAGCGGCGCACAATTTGGCAGCTTTAGAAAGAGATATTCAGATGGTTAGATCGGGGCTAGATTTTTATACGATAGATACGCATTACATGAAAAGTAATTTGATTTCTTCGAAAAATAAAGTAACGATTGTGGAGGGAATGAGCGCTGCATTTATTAATCCTGATTTATTTGATTTGAAAATTTATTTTTACACAGATGGCGAAACGGAACTAATGAGAAGATCAAGCCGGGATATAGCTGAAAGGGGAGCTGATATAAATTATTTAAGGCAGTCTCATGAAGAACGCCGGATTCAATATGAAGTATTTATGCATTCGTATAGTCAGCGTTTTGATATCATTATCAAAACTTCTGATGAAACAATATGTTTAGAAAAAAATACATTTGAGTTTTATAAAGTTTAAATGAAAATCCTCAATCTATTAATTTCATTATGACGGTTAATTTTTCTTATTTAGTACTTGTATTAAACAAATGTATTATTTAATCAAAAATACATTCACTATGAAATAATTAGATTTTAAAAAAATTTTAGCAGCCTTCTTTCATCTACATAGATAGAAGGCTATTGTAATTTTGGCGACAAAATTACATAACCTTATTATTATTACACAGTAGAGTATGATTTTTATTTGAATAAATTAGGTGTAACTTAAAAAATCCTCACTTTAAAAAGTTTTTATTCGGAAGTACAAAAATGAATTTTTTACATAAAGGGAGAATCGGATGAAACACATAATAAGAAATGCAGTAATGAGTTATTTTGAAGAAATTCATTCACTAGCAGTGGAGGAAGAATTACATAAGGATAGTTGGAATACCGATCTACACTATAAAATTATGGTGAATGGAAAGCGGTATTCCGCACGGTTTATGAATAGCAAGCGAACAATCAATCCAGCTTTTGGGTCGTTATCAAACGAACAACTGATGGAGCAAGTACGGTTTACGTATTATGTACGCGAACATGAAATTCCTTTTATGCAGATAAACAAGAATAGGGCAGGAGAGCCATTTACACTTGTCGCGTGGGATGATGAACAATACAGATTTGTATTGTCTAATTGGATTGAGGGAGAACATATTACACATTGTACAGAAAATATCGCAAAAGCCTTCGGAAAGGCAGCAAGAAAGATTCATGATATTTCTTACGCATTTCAAAGCTCGATTTTTCAAAAGAAATCTCACTTGGATGGGTATGCCCAGTTTATTCATATGCTAGAAAGTAAGGCAAGCACATGTGGAGGATTACGAGAGTATATAGATCTCGCTAAATATCATATAGAGTGCGCATATACGAGTGAATTAGAATTTATCGTACAAACAGATTTGAATCCTTTGAATGTTTTATGGGACTCAAGTGAACAGGTAAAAGGAATTGTAGATTTTGAATCTATTAGTTATGTAGACCGTATTGAAGGATTGTCCTTTTTAATAAAATGGTATTCTCGAACAGAAGGAATACATTCGCATGAAGTATGTTCAAGTGTCGCTAGTGCATTTTTAGAAGGGTATAAGGCTCATAATATTGTAACATCAAATGATTACAAAAGACTTTCTTCGTTACTGTGGCTATCCGGTAGCTTGAATTGGAATTTTGTGAAGAAAACGCTAAGTGTAATAAGTGATGAAAGGGAATTAGAAGAACATTTGGAAGTTTATAGAGTGAGGGGAGAAAGGCTATCTTCATTGTTAATTTGTACATAACATATATTCTCCTAATTTGGGATTCAAATAAGAAAAAATAGGAGGTGTTCTAAAAATGAAAATACAAATTGTATTATTTGACGGCTTCGGAGAGCTCGTCTCCTTTGCACCTTTTGAAGTATTAAACAGAGCGATAGAAGAAGGGGCTCCATTTACAGTTGAATTCGTTTCAAGTGAACCAAAACAAGAAGTTACTACTTCATTTGGAGTTACGGTTAAACTACATGATTTTTTAAGGATGGATAATCGTCCAGATTTGTTAATTGTGCCTGGTGGTGGCTGGAATCATAAAGCTGAGCACGGGGCACGAAAGCAAGCTGAGCTTGGCACTTTAACTAAAATAATTAGAGAGATGCACAACGAAGGAACGATTGTTGCTGGAGTTTGTACTGGAGGTATGTTATTAGCTGCATCTGGTATATTGAATGATAAAAAGGCAACAATGCATCATTTGGCGCAGAGTGAAATTCGTACATATGGGGCAGAGCCTCTTCCATACAGAATTGTGGATCAAGGGAATGTTATTACTGCAAGAGGAGTTACTTCAGGACTTGATTTAGGACTTTGGATCACGGAAAGATTTGCAAGTCCAAAAATTGCAGCTGCTGTTGAATATAGAATGGAATATGAGCGGCGAGGTGTCGTTTGGAAGTGATTTGACTGTAATCATAGTTTTTTTTGCTGTAGAGTGTATTAGATATTGTAAAAGAGAAAGAGCTAACTCATACGAGCCGGCTCTTTCTTTTATGTATTCATTTTCTATGTTTAATAATTTGGCTGAATATAACCTAATTTTATTCCCTTCGTGACAGCTTCTAAAATGAGAGGAGTTCAACATAATGGACATAAACGTTGCTTATACATGTAAAGGAAGATGTCATAAAATGAATAAAGACTGCTAATTTTTGTGTACTTTGATTATGTAGAAATAGGGGAGATGACATGAAAGACAATACGCCTAAGAAAATTTTATTTATTCAATCAGGCATTCCTTTTTATTATCCAATGATCGAAGAAGCAATTTTGAATAGTTTACAAAAGGTAAACAGTAATACAATTATGGTGAACCCAGAACGAGCGATAGAAACCGCATTAAAAATGAAACCGGATTTTATTTTGGTACTTGGTGGTTTAAACGAGGGAATTATTAGTGTCATGCCAGTACTAAAGAGTGCAGGTTTTACTACTGGACTTTGGCTGACAGATGATCCGTATTATACGGATGTAACACAACATCTTGTGCCGTACTATGATTACATATTTACGCAAGATTTAAATTGTATCAAGTTTTATAGAGGATTAGGATGTAAGAATGTATTTCATCTTCCGTTAGCAGCAAATCAAGATGTGTTTAAACCTTCTCAGGAAGAAGATACATATAAATATGATCTTAGTTTTATAGGTACAGCATTTGAAAATAGACTTACCTTTGTTGATTCTATTTCAGAGTATTTAGCAGAAAAAAATATAAAAATTGTGGGGTTCGGTTGGGAGAAGTTAAATAATTATGAAAGATTAAAGGATAAAATACAACTCTTGCCACTTGCGAAGTATGAGGATGCATTGCAATATTACGTAGCTACTAAAATTAATATAAATTTACACCGTTCACCAAATGATCAGGAATTGAATTGTAATGCAGCAAATATCCAAGCATATTCAGTAAATAATAGAACGTTTGAAATTAATGCTGTAGGCTCTTTTCAATTAACTGATATACGACCAGATGTAGCAAAACATTACATACCAGGTGTTGAAATAGAAACTTTTTATAGTGCACCAGAGTTTATACAAAAAGCAGAGTATTATTTGGAACATGTACAAGAAAGAAAACAAATAGCAAGAAATGGACTGGATAGAACTTTGAAACATCACACATATGATAAACGTATATTACAACTATTAAACTATATTAATTTCATAGGCGTGAAGATGTAGTCTAATCATTAACTTAAATGATAAGCGGTCATTAGAAGAAGAAATCACCCATTACGAGAAAGATTTTGATGAATATATTTTTGACAGTAAAGAAGCATTCATCCAATCAGAAAAAATGGTTTACAGCAGGTGGTCACCATTAATAGAACATGCGGTTTATGATTTAATGAGAGAAGAAGATAATAAAGTGAAATGGCATGCTACTGGCGATACCGCTAGAAGTGTAATTAAGTTTCAATATACGGTGTATAAAACGTTGAAATCTAATAAAATTAAAAATGATATTTTATTATTGTATTGTGATCTTCCGGATAATTATTTAAAAATAAGAGAATTGCAGATTGCGGAATTGAAGAAGCGTATTGATATTACGACTAAGCTGTATAGAGATACAGGGCACTTAATGCATTGGGATAGACCAGAAGAGATTGCTGAGGATGTTTTAAATTGGTTCATATAAAGGAGGTCCGTTGTTCGAATTTGAGCAACGGATTTTCTTGATACGTTACCTGAAAAAGAAACTAGTATCTCTAAACTAGAGGAAAGTAAAAAATAAAGAAAAGAGGTTGCCTAAAAGTAACTATTTAGCGACTTTTGGGACAACCTCTTCTTTTGGTTATGGATTTTAAAGAAAATTTAGAATAAAATAAAAATATAGTCACCTACCTATTATTCACTAATGAAAAGAAAAGAGGCTAGCGAAATGCAATTGAAGTATGGGAAGCACATTAATATATTATCTATTGTTCTAACTTTGTTCTCCTTTTCTGTAATTGTAAGTTTCTCTACCTGGTTGAGTGGATATTCAATTCCCAACCTTTCTACAATGCTTAAGGTAACAATGTTGAGTGCATTTATTCTTGGAATTATAGGGTTTAGACAAGAGAAAAGCGCACTAGCGATTATAATTATGGGAATATGTGCCTTTGCTCTAGTCGTTCTATATATTTATGCGGTTATAAGTTTTCTTGAGCATTAAACACCATAAAAAAGAAACGAACATTTTTGTTCGTTTCTTTTTTATGGGATGATTATTATAAAATAGCCTCTTCTAATGATTGAGTGCTGAATCCAAGAATTAATTTTTGAATGTTATTTTCATGATCTTTTACAATGATATATGGAACGCCCTGTACGTTAAAGGATTCAACCTCTTCTTTTTCTTATGGGGTATTAGGGGTACCCCCCATGCCCATCAACTTAAGAATTCAGAATTACCCCAAAACGAAAAAATGAGATTTTTGTTACAAGTTAGCACAAAATTCTGTTCCGGGGTACTATAAAATATTAGCTTGATGGGCATGGGGGCCGAACAAATACGCAGAACTATGGATATTTGTGTTAAAGTTCGGGTTCTGGGCATAGGTTATTTGAGTTGTAAGACAATTGTTTTTTTAGAAAATTAACTAGATTAATGATTCAAAACTTCAGGAACTAGAGGAGTTGATGATGCTTTCGAATCTCATACAGTGGTTATTCAATAGTCATTTTTATAATTATCTGCAATATTTAAATCTCTATATAAAACTTAAAAAATTTGTTCTGCTACCAATTCTGAAAGAGTTTTAATTCCGTAGTCAATTTCATTTAAGGATGCATAAGAATAAGAAATTCTTAAATATTGATCAGAGTGAAACTCATACAAATCTCCAGGGTGAACAAGTATTTTCCGACTTAAGGCTTTAGTAAAAAGCTGGTACATGGATATACCTTCATTTAACTTAAGCCAGATGAAATATCCGCCCTTAGGAATATTCCATGTACCGATACTGGTAAAATATTTCTTTAATGCTCCAAGAGCAACATCTCTTCGGAGCTTAACATTTTTCCTCATTATATCGTTATGCTGATAATAAAGACCACTAGAAAATAGTTCTGTGATTACATTCTGGGAGAGTGAGCTGGTTCCATAATCAGTTTGCATTTTTATATCTGCCAATCTTTCAATGACTTTTTCTGATCCAACAATCCATCCAATCCTAAGACCAGGACTTAAATTCTTCGATATCCCACCAATATATAATACAAGTCCATTGTTATCAAATGCCTTTATTGGCTGTGGAGGTTTTTCATCAAACCAAAGCTCCCTATATACATCATCCTCGATAATGGGCAAACGTTCCCTATCACACGCATCAACAAGCGTTTTTCTTCTTTCAAGTGACATGACGCTTCCGGTAGGATTTTGAAAAGTAGGTATTGTAAAAAGCATTGCTCCTTTTCTCCGCCTATGTCGATCAATCAATTCTTTTATTTCTATACCTTCTTCATCCAGCTTAATTCCCGAAAGCTGCATTCCGAGGGATTGAAAGGTTCTAAGAGAGTATAGGTAGGATGGCTTTTCAACATATACTACTGAGTTCGTTTGCAAAAGGCCAAGGGAAATAAGCTGCAGTGCCTGCAAAACACCAGAGGTAATCAAAACTGAGGATGGATCAGCTTCTATTCCTATTGTTTTAAGGTATGTGCATACTTCTCTTCTTAGATGGATATTTCCTTTTGGTTCTTCATAACCCAGCGATCCCATAGAATTAGAGAGTTTTTTTAGTACTCCCTGAATCATTTTGTTAGGTATTAATTCGGGGGAAGGTTCGCAGGACCCCATTCGGATGATATCAGGTTGGAATTCAGCCTGATTGATCTGCTGCATTATCTTTTGATTTGTTTGATGTAATCCCGAAGAAATATAGGGAAGCCAATTATGTGAATGATTAATGGACATTAATGTCCATGTATTGTTTATTACTCTTGTACCTCCACCAGCGTTACCGTTAATAAGGCCTTCAGCTGCCAGCTCTTCAAGGGCAGATACTACGGTACTTCTGTTTACACTGAAAATTTCAGAAAGTGTCCGCTGACTTGGCAATTTGAAACCAACCGGCCATTCTCCAGTTGCTATTTTGTCCTTTATGAAGTTAACAATCTGTATATTCAATCGAGTAGGATTATTTCTATCAGGTCTCCAGTTGATATCTAACATGAAATTCCTCCAAAATCATAGTACTTTTACCATATCATTTGGTTGGTTAAATAACAACCAAGGATGGTTGGAGACTTTTTGTTGTTGTTCAAATACAATTACATTAACAGATATTAAAATTTTAAAGGAGAATGATAACTATGGTACCAATAAGAATTCTAAGTGATAATGATGTTAAGAACATTCTTGATATCAAGAATACAGTAGCATGTGTAGAAAAAGCCTATGCGCTTAAAGCCAACAATCAAGCGAGACTATTCTCCATGGTATCTGAGGTGATTTTTGAGGATAGGGCAGAAATGGATATTAAATCAGGGATGCTTAATGAAGAAGATGTGTTTGGATTAAAACTCGTTTCATGGTTTGGTGATAATAAAAATCAAGGACTTCCAGCTATAACAGGGATGACTATGTTATTTGATTTGAAGAATGGATTTCCTAAGGCAATGATCAACGCAAGTTATTTGATAGGAATGCGTACTGGAGCAGCAGGTTCAATAGGCGTGAAACACCTGTCAAAACAAGATTCAAAAACACTAATGATTGTTGGGACAGGAGTTCAGGCGATTTTTCAAATAGCAGCCACTCTATCTCAAGTTCAGACAATAACCAAGGTATATATATATGACCCCATAAAATATGAAAATGCATCAAAATTCCAGTATTCAATAAAGACGGAACTAGAAAAAATTATAAATGATATCAACGATACTTATAATAAGAGCTGGAAACAAAGAATTGAGTCAGTTCAGTTTGTAGCTGTAGAAAATCCAGTGAAAGCTTTGGAAGAAACCGATGCAGTAATTACGATAACGCCTTCTCGAAAACCACTGATTTTTAAGGAGTGGATTAAGCCAGGCATACATTTCAGCTGTGTGGGGGCAGACATGACTGGAAAACAGGAAATAGATGAAAAGATCTTTGAGGTAGCTTCTGTATATGTAGATGATATTACACAAGCATCGACAGTCGGAGAAACACAAAGTGCTATAAGGGCTGGTATATTAGGCAAAAACAATTTGACTGAAATCGGACAATTCATACTTGGAAATGCGAAAGGACGTACAAGTGATGAAGAAATTACGATTTTTGATAGTACTGGCATAGCATTGCAGGATCTTGCAGTTTCAAATTATATTGTATCAAAAGCAGAAGAAATGAATGTTGGGACAATCGTGCAAATATAAAATCGATATACAATTTGGAGGGATCATATTATGAAGGTAAAAGTTTATACATTAAATTCATTTGCAAAATCCATTGAGGGAGGGAACCCTGCCGGAGTGGTACTTAGCGCTGATTATCTATCAGATGAGGAAATGAAAAAAATAGCAGGTATCATCGGTTTTAGTGAGACTGCTTTTGTCATGAAGTCAGACCTTGCTGACTTCAAGGTTAGATTCTTTACACCTAATGAAGAGGTTGATCTTTGTGGCCATGCAACGATAGCAGCGTTCTATATACTTTCAAGCCAAGGATATATTAAACCAGGAAAATATTCTCAAGAAACAAAGGCTGGAATTTTAAGTGTAGAAGTAATGGAAGACCTATCAATTATGATGGAGCAAAATGCTCCAAGCTATTATGAAATAATAGACAAGGAGGAAATTGCAGATTCCTTAAATATTACTATAGATGAAATGTTGGGGGATCTATCAGTGCAAATTGTATCTACTGGCCTTAGGGATATACTTGTACCGATTAAAAACTTAGATATATTAAATTCTATAAAGCCAGATTTTGAAAAAGTAACAAATATCAGCAGTAAATATAATACCATTGGTTATCATATTTTTACCCTTGAATCACTAAAGGGTTCAAATGCTCACTGTAGAAATTTGGCACCTTTATATGGAGTTCCCGAAGAATCTGCAACTGGTACATCCAATGGTGCCCTTTCATGTTATCTATATAAATATGGTAAAATCAAACCTGAACATGTTATTAATATATCTGTTGAGCAAGGTTACTCTATGAAAAAACCTTCGGAAATAGTTATAGCGTTAACCACTCAAGGGAAAGAAATTATTGAGGTAAAGGTAGGCGGAAAAGCATTGAATTTATCTGAAACAGAGGTTGAAATATAATTGGGGTACCGCCACATCACTATCAACCTAAGATAAATTTATATCCATAATTCAAAGAAAACGTTATTCTTTTTGTAGAAATATACAGAAAGAATAACGTTTTTGTATGAATTTATCGATTTTAGATGAACTAGAATTGTTTTCTAAAGAATTACAACGATATATGTCACCGCATGCTTTAGAACAATTAGCTAGAGAGATAGGGGTTGTTCAACGAAAAAGTAAATACAGTATTAGAAAAAAATATATTTTGATGCAAATTTATGGTGTAAGCAAGAGCATGAAAGTTCTATCGCCAATTCTTTTTTTGATATAATGGATGCGTGGCAGAAAATAGATAGAAAGATACTGCTAGTAATTTATACTTAAAATGTTGGGAGATTGAACAGAGTTATGGGGACAGAAAAAGAAATTAGTTCCGCTAAATTAATATGGAAGATGACGCGCCCGCATACATTAACGGCGACGTTTTCTCCTGTAATTTTAGGGACAGTGGCATCACTTTATGTTGCCGAAATTCATTGGCTTTTATTTATTGCGATGATGGTTGCATGTTTAGCATTGCAAATAGCAACGAACTTATTTAATGAGTACTATGATTTCAAACGTGGATTAGATACAGCTGAGTCTGTTGGAATTGGTGGCGGAATTGTCCGTCATGGATTGAAACCAAAAAATGTGTTAACAGTTGCACTTTTATTGTATGTAGTAGCAGCACTTATTGGAATTTATATTTGTATGAATAGTAGCTGGTGGTTAGTCGTCATCGGTTTAATCGGGATGGCGGTTGGCTATTTATATACAGGCGGTCCATTACCAATTGCGTACACTCCGTTTGGAGAATTAGTTTCTGGCTTGTTAATGGGGACATGTTTTGTACTCATTGCTTTCTTTATTCAAACGAATACGATAACGATTGAAAGTGTATTGATTTCCATTCCAATTGGAATTTTAGTCGGTGCAATCAACATGTCGAATAACATCCGAGATATCGAAGAAGATATTAAAGGTGGAAGAAAGACATTAGTAATCCACCTTGGGAGAGAAAAAGCTGTAGTAACACTAGCTGTAGCCTTTTTCGTTGCTTATTTATGGATTGCGGTAATTGTATTAATGGGTTATATAAGCCCTTGGGCATTAGTTATGTTCCTAGGTTTGAGAAAACCAATCTCTGCCATTCAAAGTTTCCAAAAAGGGGCAAAGGATCCCGGGTATATGCGCATCGCAATGAAATCAACAGCGATGACAAATACAATTTTCGGCTTCTTATTATCAGCAGGATTATTAATTAGTTACTTGTTTTAAATAAAAACCCCCAGTTTCTCAATTTTAATTTAGAGAAACTGGGGGTTTTTATTTTTGTTTCTTTAATGTTAAAAATACGCTTCGTACTATAAAACTAGAAACTACTTAGTTATTTCCTCCTTGAAATGAGGATAAAACAAGTCTATTAACAATTACAAGAAACTTGGTTAGTGTAGAGTGTATTGGTTCTATAGACGAAAAGTATTTCGTGCTGTCGTAAGGAATTATTAAATTATAGGGCGCTATAAAATAAAAACAGAATTTTCAGACTTATATTTAGCGATAATTTATATGTTTTTTAATCTTAACATATTATCCAATAAATGTTATTTTAAAAATTCGAATATATGTTTTCGGTTTAATTAATCAGAATTTTTAATTTTTTGTTTATGTTTACTAGTTTACATTTTTTATAAAAAATGTTATTTTATTGGTAATAATTTGAAGGGGGTGAAAAGTGTGAAAAAGAACACAAGTGTAATTCATGGAACACAACCGGCTTTTAACAACTGTGGCTGTCAAAAACCACCGTCACCACAAAAATAGTAAATTTAAACATTATTAGACATAATAACTTTTAAATCCACTGGGGCTACTTAGTTCCCAGTGGATTTAAAAAATAATTAAAAATATATTCTGTAAGGAGGAAAGAATAATGTACATAATCCTTTCTAAGGATGTTATATTACGTGATGAGCATCACTATATAAATTCAGAAGCTCGTTTTTTTTTATAATGCTAAAACTAGACATTCAGAATTCCTTTCAGCAGCAGCCTTTGAATTATTAGTATACCTTTCGAAATCACGAACTATAGAGGACGCCTGGGAGTTCTATCATAAGCGCGCTATGGAACTAAATGAATTACCTCAACGGGAGGAATTCAATCAGTTTATCAATGAAATGATTTTAGGAAATACAATTTTAAAAACCAGTAAAAAAGAAAATGTTACTAAGCCACTTTCAAACTTAAAAATATCACCACCCGCTTCTTTTAAATATACACCAATGACATTTCCTACAAAGGTTAATATAACTAGTACTATGAGATGCAATCTTGCATGCAAACATTGTTTAAGAGAATCATCTCCATTTGTAGATATTTCTGATGAACTTAATACTGATGAGGTAATTCAATTGTTTTCTGAATTAGACAATTTAGGCGTTATAGAGCTCGCTTTTTCAGGAGGAGAAACAACAACCCGAAAAGATATATGTACAATTTTAGAACATGCAGGTACCTTAAGATGTTTTTTTGAATTTTTCACTAATGGTCATAGAGTAAGTGATAAAGTTTATCAAACTTTATTAAAAGTAAAAGAAAAAAAACAAAGAGGGCTACAAATACACCTCTCCTTAGATGGTGATGAATTTTATCATGATCAAATGCGTGGAAAAGGTTCATATAAACGCGTTATGGATACTTTAAAGCGATTTGCACAAGATAAATTTTATGTAATTGTTGAATCAGTATTAGTTCCGGATTGTGTAAAATCTGATGGAGTTAGAAAAGTTGTAGAAGCTTGTATAGAAAATGGGGCAAATGGAATAAGTTTTCACCCAGCATCTGTATCTGGAAGGGCTAGTTTAAACCCTGATTATTTTCAATTTACTTTGTCTGAATTAGATTATTTTCATAAACAAGTAATACAAATAACAAAAGAATATCCTTCTACTAAAATTGAATTTCAGACTTATTATTATCCAGGCCCTAAAAATAAAGATAATGATTTCGAATTACCACCCAATGTTGGGCCGCAAGGAATGTACTTATTAGCAATTGGAGCAAATGGAGATATTTATCCTTGTACAGAATCCATAGGTGATACATCACAAATTATTGCTAATGTAAAAGATGAAGGTGGTGTTCTTTCTGCATGGAATAGTCGAAAATGGGATTTTTATCGTGGAGGCTGGGAGTTAGATGAATTAACTGCTTGCATAGGTTGTAAATTCCATGGAGATTGTACAATGCAAACTTGTAGATGCTATGCTCAAAGAGTTTTATTAAACAAATACGACGCTATGCCAGAATGTTATAAAGTGAGGGATGAAATATGGGGAAAATCAAAGATCTAAGTTTTCCAGAATTAAGTAACAATATAGAAGAACTTTTAACATTAAATAAAGAGGACTTTTTGCATCTATGTTCAAAACCAGAAGATTGGAATACGCCTAAAACTTATTCGACATTTGTTAATGAAAATGAACAAATGATATTAAAATACAAAGAATTCCTAGCATATCGTCCAATGCATTGGGCATGGTTCTTACGAATGCTGAAACAACAGGGGATAAATAAATCTTTTATATCTATTCCTCCTAATCTTTCAGAAATTATTAAAGAACCATGTATATTTGTAATCCCGCATTTTGGACTACATATGTTAGTACCTCATATTCTCGGACATTTTATTAAACCAGAATCACATATACTAGCATCAGGGTACATAGATGCAGAAAGTGTTAATAGTAGCATTAATAATATTTTACCAAATGTTCAGGTGGAATTTATGAAAATTCCAGACATATGGATTTTAAGAAAACTTATTCGTGGCTATAACAATGGAAATTACCCTATAATATATCCTGAAATTTCTTCATCAGAAGATAAAACTTTCTTTGAATTAAAATTGTTGGGAGAAAAAGTATATGTTCCAATGGGAGTTGAACATATAGGTCGTTTATGTAAAAGTAAAGTAATTCCTATAGCAATGACATATAATGAAAAATATGAATTACATCTTGGTCCTACTCTTAATTATACTGAAACAGGGAGCATTCTCTTACCTCTTTTTTCTTGGATCGAACAGCTTATTCAAAATACTCCCTACCAATGGTTTGGTTGGCAATTCATGGAAGAGATGATGGTGAGTAAGGCGATTAAAAATGAACTCTCTTTAGTACAAAAACAATGAACAAACAAATAAATTCTATTATCATTGCAATGGGAGTTCAATCATTTCAAAGCAGTTTAGTCTTTTTAGCCATGGCATGGTATTTTACTAATATAACTCAATCACCACTAATATATGGGTCTCTTATGGCATTTCGTTATGTTCCAGGAATTTTATTTACGATGTTAAGTGGTATAGCAGTTGATAGAATGAAAAAAATTCCTCTTGGAATTTCAGCAAGTATTTGTAATATAATTTCACATTGTTTTTTATTAATTGCGGGTCTTCTTAATCTTTCAACAGAAGGAATGGGATATTGGATTTATGCTGTAATTGTAATTTTAATGGGCATCTCTTCCGCTATATTAACGCCTCTTGAAAGGACATTAATTCCGTCCTTGGCTCAACCAGAAAAACTAAAATCTATTAATAGTATTATTAGTATTGTCACACAAAGTATTGCTATTATAGGAACAAGTTTAGCGGGTGTTTTCCTTTTGATAGGAGGATTCTCTTTAGCTATGGCCGTCGCAATTTTTATGGCCATTATATCATTAGCTTGTTATATTTTTCTGTTCCTTACTGTTAAATTAACGGAATCACCATCAAATTCTAGAGGGGTAATTAATGCGTTCAAATCTACTATAAAAATATTAAATCACCAGCGGTGGATATTTAGTGCTATTGCATCTTCAATATTTACCAACATGGCATTTGTTATGATTATGGATGTTTTGTTGCCAAATCTTTTTTCTGGATTGAAATTCAACGGTTCTGCTGCATTAGGAATTTGTTTTACAGTAATGGGAATTGGAACTTTACTAGGTGCGGCAATGACATATAAAGTAAAAAGAATAAATTTTAACATAGCAATGGTTCTCTATGTTTTCTCAACAATATTTGGTGCAATAGGCGGTCTTATGACAAACTCAATCATAATAAGCATTGTATTATTTGGTCTATTTAGTTTATTCGCCGCTCCTGTATCAATAATATATCAAACCGAACTTCAACAAATAATACCGAATCAACATCTTGGAAGTACTATGGGATTTATTGCTTCAGGAGTAACAATGGCTCAGCCATTAGGTGTAATTTTAGCTGGATTTCTTTTACTCAAATTAAGTGGAGAAATTATTTTAATTATGGCTTGTGGGATTTCATTAATCTCAGTTCTAATTGGTTGGTGGCATATATATATACAAAAAGGTAGAATCATGAACCAACATGTCAAAAGAGAAACTAGTATGTAAATCGTTCTATCAAATAACTTTACATTATGATTGGAAGGGAATGCTTGTATGCTGACCTGTACTGCACTCCCTTTTTGAAATCCCCCCATGTCTATTAACTGAATAAGCAAATCTTTACTAAACGGAAACATGAATTGTTAAGTAAGTTTTTTATAAAATCATCAGCGTGTTCGTTCTTATTCCATATCCTTCCTCATTTCCACATGCCCCAACACTTTTTTAGTTAGTACATATCTCTTCGCAATGACATATACATTTTTTTCTGCGGCAAGCGGATTAAATATGTATGAATCTTTACATTCCCTATATATAACCATTAGAAAAAAATCGCACTTAAAATTGACTTTTCATAAGTTTAGCTAGATAACGATATGATGATATTTTATGCCTATCAACCCAACAGAACAAGTTATTCAAAAATAATAAAAATGAATTTCATTATTATAAAAGATGCCAATTTTTCGTTTAACTAGAAGAAGCAAAGTGGAAAATAATTGAGATGAAAAAAATAGTTATTCAAATCGTCTCATTATGGAGAGGTTCAAAATAAAAAATGTTCAAGAATGTCATCTTAGTAATTGAAAATAGAATCAATCAAGATTATTATATTGTTATTGTAATTATAAATGTAATTACATTTTATTGAAGGAGGATACATAGATGAAAAACTCAAAAGGCTCTATTGAATCAGAGATAAGCAAAGCAATTACGCACTGGGAGAAGGACTACCTAGGACGTGGATCTATATCCGTTAAGACAGATATATTACGAGATATGATTATCGTAAATTTACAAGGTATTTTAACACCGGCTGAATATACTGTTTGCGAAACGAAAGACGGTATGCTAACGATAAAGAAAAATCGTTCGGAGCTAGTTGAATCTGGAATTGACGATTTGAAAGAGATCATACTAGAATTAACTGGAGAAAAAGTGAAAAGTTTTCATACGGATATAAGTTCGCGTACAGGTGAGCGAGTAATGATTTTTAAATTGTTTCATAATCTTGAGGAAAAGTTTTAAAAATTAAAACCACCGTAGTGTTAGTGGGAGATAATTAAGAAACCTAAAAGTTTTGCACTTTATTTATATTTATTAACATGATAATAATTAAAAACTTGAAATTATTTACGTATAATGAATTTTGATTGAAATAACGCTTGAAAAAATGGATAAATAAATTGACAAACAGCTTAATATGGTTTATCTTATAATTGTTTTAAAAATTAATAGATGCTTATTTTAACTGTTTGCTATAATTAAGGCTTTAGCATTTTTTTAATATGTAATATTGACTAAATGAAAAGGTTTCTTAATTGAAAGATAGCGCATAACATAAATTGATATATTGATTGCATAATCTAGGAGATCAGAGATATACTGTTATTTTTAATAGGAGTAATACATACATTATTATCCGCTATAAAATGGGAGCTCTTCAAAAAACTTTATTGAAGTTAGTTGAAGTGAAACCGACAATCTCCATAATTCAATGATGATATAAAATCATTGAATTATGGAAGTTGTCGGTTTTTTTTATGGAAAAAACGATGTACGAAAAAGAGTGAATGAAAATTGAAATTAAAAAAATCATCGTAATGAAAAGGCATTTTTATAGGTTATTTTCGTTTGGAAGGGAGTATTTTACATGTTAATTTCGCTGAGTTCATCAACACTGTTAACATTATTTTTTATCGCGCTTAGTGCTTCTTGGTTAAGTGGATTGTTGTTTTTACATGCAAGGATGCCTTTACGTTTGGTTCATATCCATATTGGTATTGCTGCTTTGCCTTCATTGGTTTCTTTACTTGCACTTGTTAATAACAATGGAGATAGAGTTGTGGGGCCTTGGCATCTAGATACTTTAGCTTGGTTAATGGCTTTCTTTGTTCTTACAATTGGTTTAATCATTCAGCGCTTTTCTGTACGTTACTTAATGGGGGATCGCTCATATCGAAAATACTTTGCACTTTTTACATTTACTACAGGTGTATCTTCAGTTGCATGGTTAAGTGATGATCTTCGCTTCATGATTATTTGTTGGGGCGCAACTCTTATAGGATTGGTACTACTCATAGGGCTAAATAAAGGGTGGAAAGTAGTTAGTGAAGCAACAAAAATCTCAGGCTATTTATTTACAATAAGTTGGATTGTCTTACTAGCAGCTATCATTTGGTTGTTTCAAATAACTGGACAGTGGCAGTTAACATCCGTTTTAACGAATGAAAATGTAGCTCAATTTGGAACATTGGAGAAAACAGGAATTAACTTATTGATTATAGTAGCTGTGATGATTCCAGCAGCACAATGGCCTTTTCACAGATGGTTAATTGAATCAGCTGTTGCTCCAACTCCTGTTTCTGCTATTATGCATGCGGGTTTAGTAAATGCTGGCGGTATCATATTAACTAGATTTTCGCCACTTTTTCATGATGATATTGCACAAATCATTTTACTAATTTTCTCTAGTATTTCTGTCTTAATAGGAACAGGAATTAGTTTAGTTCAAGTTGATTATAAACGTCAGCTAGTAGGATCCACTATTGCACAAATGGGATTTATGCTGATTCAATGTGCATTAGGCGCTTATTTAGCAGCTGTTATTCATTTAATTTTACACGGTTTATTTAAAGCCACACTGTTTTTACAAGCTGGTTCTTCCGTACAACGTTTTGAGGGAGTGAAGCAATCTAATAATGAAAAGATGTCCAATTTATGGATTATGTTCGGACGTGTTTTAGGATTATTTATAGCAATTGCTTTCTGGTTTACGACTTCTGGAGAGGGGTATGAATTAGTTAGTGCGTTAATCTTAGGGTGGTCATTATACTTCTCGTGGAAACAGCTTGTTGTTTTTGGAGAGGGAAGAATGGGACGAATTGCCGGCTTAATAGTTTTGAGTGGATTTTCTCTCATTTACTTTACTGTTCATAACTCTCTTTATAAATGGTTGCATACTGACATTTTTCAGAATGCTCAACCGTCGGCTTCAGCCGTTATTTTTGTTATAAGTCTCTTATTATTTGGTAGTGCTATTAGTACTCTCGTTACTCGTAATCAATCTTCTACAATATTTGCTGTAATGTATCTTTGGTTCGTTCGAGTAGGTGAAGCGAGACAAAAGTCAGTAGAAAGTCATCCAAGCTATCTGAAACATTATGTATCAAAGGGAGGTAATTCGTGATGAGCATACAGTCAATCGTAACGAAAGAAACTTTAAAAAAGAAAGATACAAACATTGATATACAAGAAAATAATATAAATGATCTAGTTACATCTGCTAGCCGAGTTATTGCGCCACTTTGGCCTATCTCTACATTTGCGGCTCATCACCCTTGGATGGGGCTTGAAAAGCAATCATTTGAACAAGTCGCAAATTGGTTAAAAGAAGCTCGTAATGTAGATATTTATCCTAGTGCCTCCATGATTCATTCGGCAAAGGCGAAAGGTGAGATTGAGGAAACATTTTTACAAATTGGCTTGTCTCGTTGGCTTGATTCACAATCTTTTCATATTCCGCGAGAGAGAGAGGAGCGTTTTTGCCAAGAAGCTTTAAAGTTAGAGAGATTACCTTCTAGTTTATTATCATCGCCAGAATTAAATAAATTCGCAAAGGAAATGCGTTATGTAAATACAGGGAGTATAGAAGACTCTTCTATGCAACCAATCAGTTCACTTATAGAGAATCAAAATGGTGACAACTTATCTGATATTCTTAATTATCACATCATTAAATGGTGTAAATTATATCTTGATGACTCCGGGGCAAGTTGGACGATGCCAAACCGTGAGAAAGGTTTTTATCGTGCATGGCACCACCTTATTACATTTGATCCAGCGCTCAGTAAAAATGAGCGTAAAGTTTTAAAAGATTGGCCACAGGATGCCCAGGGAGCTTTAACAAAAGCATTATCTGAACTAGGAATTCCTGAATCTAACAGGCAAGCTTACCTTGAAGGGCACTTACTTTCTTTGCCTGGGTGGGCAGGAATGATACGATGGCGCTCCCAACAATCAATTAAGGAACAGGCACTCGTTATAGAATATTTAGCAGTTCGAATTTCAATGGAGCTGGCTATTGTAAAACCTTATTTACCTTTAAAAAATCAAAAGGCTGAGAAAAAAGTTTCGATTGTCCCACTTATAGCTTCTTGGATCTATTGGGGGGATATTTCAACACGGGAATGGTTACAAATGTCTGCCGCTGAACAAAGCGAATTATTAGCATTTGCTTATCGTTTTGATGAAAACATTCGTAAGAAACTTTGGCTGGAAGCTTGGGAACAGACGCATGCAGAGCAATTAAAGAAGAAGATTTCTTCTAAACAACGTGCAACTAATGATAAAAAGCGTGTAGTAGCTCAATTAGCATTTTGTATTGATGTACGTTCAGAACCGTTTCGTCGCCACCTTGAAAAATTAGGTCCGTTTGAAACATTTGGAATAGCTGGTTTCTTTGGGTTACCAATTGCGACTAGTGAACTAGGCAGTAATAACAGCCACCCTTCTTTGCCAGTTATACTAAAACCGAAACATCAAATAAAAGAGCTCACAAATGAAAGTGAACTTAAATCTTATGAGCAACGTAAGAGGGTAGGTAGTTCGGTGCGTTATACATTTAAAACGATGAAACAGAACGTACTGACAAGTATGGCGCTACCTGAGTTAAGTGGTCCTTTACTTGGTCTACAGATGGTGACAAGAAGCTTTGTCCCAAGAGGAGTTGGTGGTTTCATTCGTAACCTTCGCAAAACGATGTTACAAAAACCGGATACAACATTCTCGCTTAATCATGTTCATGACACAAAAGGTGAGATACCTATCGGTTTTACGAAAGAAGAAAAAGTGAACTATGTGCGTCAAGCTTTAAAAATGGTGGGACTGACAGAAAAATTTGCTCCTTTAGTTGTAATGTGCGGACACAGTAGTCAAAGTACGAACAATCCTTATGCTGCAGCACTTGAGTGTGGTGCGTGTGGGGGAGCAGCGGGAGGATTCAATGCAAGAGTTTTCGCTACTTTATGTAACCTTCCAGAAGTAAGAGAGGCGTTGTCTGCTGAAGGAATTAAAATTCCTGAGGACACCATTTTTGCAGCAGCTGAACATAAAACAACCGTGGATGAATTGGAATGGATTTACGTCCCAGAACTTTCGGAAGCTGCGCAAGAAGCATTTGATTGTATTGAGTCGATTATGCCAAATGTGAGCCAAGAGGCAAATAGAGAGCGTTTAACGCAATTACCAAATTTTAAAACGAAAATAAAAAATGCGAGTAAAGAGGCACATCGATTTGCAGAAGATTGGAGTGAAATACGTCCGGAATGGGGATTAGCTTGTAATGCATCTTTTATTATCGGGCAGCGTGAATTGACTCAGGATTGTGACTTAGAAGGTAGGGCTTTCCTTCATAATTATGATTGGAAACAGGATGAAAGTGGTGATATATTAGCTAACATTATAGCGGGACCAGGAACAGTAGCGCAGTGGATAAATCTACAATATTACGCTTCAACTGTAGCTCCTCATTATTATGGTAGTGGAAACAAAACAACCCAAACCGTTACGGCAGGTCTCGGTGTTATGCAGGGAAATGCAAGTGATTTGTTATCAGGCTTACCTTGGCAATCCGTTATGCAGTCAGATAGTGAGACGTATCACTCACCACTTCGTTTACTAATTGTAATTCAAGCGCCTATTGAATATATAGAACGCTTGCTAAATAATGATTTCACATTTCGAGAAAAAGTTCAAAATGGATGGGTCAGACTTGCAAGTGTTGATCCAGAGGGACGTTGGAAAAACTGGTAACAATCATGTAATGAATCATTGTTACTAGCTTAAAAGTTTTATAAATACAATCATGAAGAAGGAGTGCTATATATGAATGCAAAGAATAAAAAGGTTTTATTGTTAACAGACATTGAACACGGAATAGAGCCTATTATCCAACAAGTAACTAACATTCAACAAGAAAACATGTTGACTATACACAGCTACGATTCTGTAATTGTACATCCTTATGGAGATATAATGAGATCTATCATTATTGCTATTTATCAAGAAAATGTGGAAGAAATTTTTATTGTCGGAATAGAGGATAAAGAAACTGATGCAGTTAATCTACAAATTCAACGTGATTCCATAAAAAATAACAGGGAACTAGACTATCTCTTTGAAAATTGCATGCCTGAATTTTCAAGTGGTAGCCTTGAGGAATGGCTAAGTGGAAAAGAAAATGTTAGTGAAAATATTGAAAAGAGTATAGATATGATTCGTCATCATCCACTAGTACCTTCTAATGTTAAAGTTCATGGCTTCATGATTGATAAAACAGGTGGAAAAGAAACGGTTATTAAAATTCCTACTAATAAAATAGTTGAAAAAGTTAACTAATTTATTAAGGACAAATAAATTCTTATCTATGAATTGCTGTTGTATAATAAAATTTATTATGTTTTAAGAATCAGAAGGGGTAGCCATGCAAAATAAAATTATCGTTATGTTTCAAAAAGATTTTCGTTTATATGATAACCCAGCTCTATTTGAGGCTGCTCAGTCTGGTGAGGTCCTTCCAGTATATGTACAAGATGAAGCTTTTTCAATGGGGGAGGCATCAAAGTGGTGGTTACACCATGCAATAATAGATGTAAAGAAGCAACTTGAGGCATTTGGCTCTACTTTAATAATTCGTAAAGGAAATACGCAGGAAGAAATACTTTCTCTCATAGAGCAATTAAATATAACGGCTGTATATTGGAATATTTGTTATGATCCGGACAGATTACAATCTAATCAAAAAATGAAAATGATGTTAGAAGATAAAGGTATGATCTGTAAGGAATTTAATTCACATTTATTATTAGAGCCTTGGATTATTAAAAAGAAAGATAACACTGAATATAAGGTTTTTACGCCCTTTTATAATGCATTTCAAAAGCAGGTAATACCTAAACCTACTAGTAAAGTGCAGAGTATAAAGGGGGTAAGCACTTTACCAGTGAACTTACCTGTTTCAGCGCTGCACTTGCTGCCGACTATACCGTGGACATCTCATATGGAATCAATATGGGAGCCTACAGAAGAAGGGGCATACAAAACATGTAAGAAATTTTTCTCTAGCAAATTAGTCTCTTATAGTGAAGGAAGGGATTTTCCAAATCAAAATGCTCATTCGATGTTGGCACCGTATCTTTCATTTGGTCAAATATCAGTAAAGCTAATGTATCATTACTTAATAAATAAAAGTAACGAAAAACAATGTAGTCTTTTTGAACAAAAAGTGAATAGCTTTATACGTCAATTAATTTGGCGAGAGTTTTCTTATTATTTGCTATATCATTATCCATTTACAGTATATAAACCTCTTAATAAGAACTTTGAACATTTTCCGTGGAATAATGAAGAGGAGTTATTAAGAGTATGGCAGAAAGGTGAAACTGGTTATCCGTTTATTGATGCGGGGATGAGGGAATTATGGCAAACAGGTTTTATGCATAACCGAGCAAGAATGGCTGTAGCCTCTTTTCTTGTAAAGCATTTGTTAATTCCGTGGCAAGAAGGAGCAAAATGGTTTATGGATACACTATTAGATGCTGATATTGCAAATAATACAATGGGGTGGCAATGGGTTGCTGGAAGTGGGGCAGATGCATCACCGTACTTTCGTATTTTTAACCCAATCACACAAGGGGAAAAGTTTGATAAAGATGGGGAGTATATAAGAAAATGGGTACCAGAATTAAGAGATATACCGAATAAATATATACATAAACCGTGGGAAGCACCTGAGCATATTTTACAAAAAGCCAATATAAAGCTAGGAGATACATACCCTTTGCCAGTTGTTGATCATAAGGCAGCACGAGAGAGAGCCCTTTGTGCATATAAAAGTATGAAAGAATTTATATAAAATACACGAGTCAATATGAATTTGATATGTAAAGGTTATAATGTCTATTTATGTATTAAAGTTGTATTCATTGAAAGAGCATACGAATCATATAGAGTTTCTAAAACCTTCTATTAAAAAGGAGAATGTTTATGAAAAAATCTAGTATTATAGTATTTTTACTAACATATGGTTTGTTTTATGTTTCTAGTATTGTATTTCCTATTGATCGCACTTGGTACGATGCGCTAGAAAAGCCGTCTTGGACGCCTTCTGGCATGACAATCGGAATGATTTGGGCTGTATTATATGGACTCATTGCATTATCCGTTGCAATTATTTACAACAAATATGGATGTAAGCCAAAAACATTTTGGTTTATATTCCTTTTAAATTATATGTGCAATCAAGCGTTCAGCTACTTTCAATTCAGTCAAAAAGATTTATTTTTAGCAACAGTAGATTGTTTACTAGTCGCTATTACTACGTTGATTCTTATTGTGTTTTCTTCTAATTTATCTAAAGTATCGGCATGGTTGCTAATCCCATATTTTTTATGGGCTGCATTTGCTACATATTTATCTTGGACAATTTACAGTATAAATTAAAGAAGTAAATAAAAACTTGAGCATAATAAAAATGCTCGAGTTTTTATGTTTATTAATGATAATCTAAAATATAGAATATATACATCTTAGGGAGGTCGTCTTTGTGAAGAAATGGATAAAAATTACGCTGTACTCTTTACTTGGTATTTTACTTATAGGAAGTATTAGTTTTTTTGTTTGGTCTCAGTTTAGTTACAAACCGACGAAAGAGGCTTTGTCGTTAGTGGAGGATAAAAAAGATGAAGATCATATAGTTTTTGGAGAGAAAGATGCTAAAATAGGGGTTATTTTTTATCAAGGAGCTAAAGTAGAAGCTGAGGCTTATAGTTACTTAGGGGAAGCACTTGCAAAAGATGGATATTTTGTAGTAATGCCTAAGTTACCATTAAACTTAGCGATACTTGGAATCGATGAGGTAGACAGTGTAATTGAAAAGTATCCTGAAGTTCAAAAATGGTATGTTGCTGGGCATTCAATGGGAGGAGCTATGATTTCTAAGTATGCCTTTCAACATGAAGAAAAAGTAGGCGGAATCATTCTCTTAGGTTCTTATCCCGCAGATGATTTCTCTACGAAATCGATTCCGATGCTATCTATTTATGGAGAAGTAGATGCTTTAGCAACTGTAGAAAAAATAGAGAACAATAAAAAGTTCATGTCAAAGAATACAACTATGCATATGATAAAAGGGGGAAACCATGCTAATTTTGGCATGTATGGTGAGCAAAAGGGTGATAATGCGAGTTTAATTACTTCAAAAGCACAACGAGATGAAACAGTGAGAGTAATTGAAGAATGGTTATTAAAACAATGAATTTGATAAATTTATCAAAAGAATGCTTCACCCTTAAGTTAACACAGTGATAGACGGGAGAGGTAATAAAAAGCCAACTCATATGAAGTGACCCCTAAAAGTTAGGCACGGTTAGTTCATTAGGCAGCTTGATAAAAGTGAGTCCGGTATTGTACCGGACTCACTTTTAATTTTGCCTTTATCCGTTTGGTATTATAATAATCTATATATTTTTCTAATCCTATTTCGAAATGCTCTACACTTTCAAACTCTTTTATGTAGAGAAATTCAGACTTCATGATTCCAAAGAAATTCTCCATTACTGCGTTGTCATAACAGTTGCCTTTACGAGACATACTTTGTACGATACCTCTTTCTTGTAATGCGTGACGGTACTGTTTCATTTGATAATGCCAACCTTGATCTGAATGCATCAATAGTTGGTGACTTTCAGGTAAACATTCTAATGCTGTCTCTAACATTTCTGAAACAAGTGAGTATGTTGGTCTAGAGCCAATTGTATAAGTAATGATTTCACCATTATACAAGTCCAATACAGGGGATACATAAAGTTTCTCACCGAATAATTTAAATTCCGTAATATCGGTTACCCATTTTTCATTTGGCGCATCTGCCGTAAAATTACGCTCTAAAATATGGGGTGCAATTTTACCAACCGTTCCTTTATAAGATTTATATTTTTTCATACGTACAAGGCATTTTAAACCTAACTCTTTCATAATTCGTTGCACCTTTTTATGATTCACTATTTGATTACGGTTGGCTAATTCATCACGAATACGACGATATCCATAACGACCTTCGTGTTCATCATAAATCGCTTTAATTTCTACTTTTAAATCCGCATCTGGATCGATTCTATCCATTTGTTTTACATAAAAGTAATATGTGCTTCGAGGGATACCCGCTAACTTTACTAATTCTTTCACTTGAAACTCATGCCTTAATTCATAGACTACTTGTGCCTTATCTTGTTTGGTGATTTTTCCTTGTTTTGAACTAAGGCATTCAACTTTTTTAAATACGCGTTTTCCATACGTAAGCGTTCTAATTCAGCTTGTAACGCTTCAACTGAACCTTCTGCCGGAATTTTTTTCGTATCCTGTTTTGTGTTTTTATTTTTCATGGATGGACGCCCCTTTTTCTTTGGTTCAAGGGCATCTAAGCCACCTAATTCAAATTGCTTCTTCCATTGATAAACCGTTGTAAAAGAAGGAATCATGAATATAGCCGCTGTATCCATTAACGATATACCCGATTGAGCCATAAAATTTAGTACGTTTAGTTTAAACTCTACGGTGTAATTTGTATAGACCTCGTGTAAACCTTCTTCTCCATGGAGTTCGTATAAGCGCAACCAGTATTGAAATTGCGCCTTTGTAATATGCATCTGTTTTGCATATTCTGCTTGAGAAATTGTTTTTGGATTAAATCCTTGAACGAGCTTTAACCTTGAATCCTTCGTAAATTTTGTCATAAAAAAACTGCACCCCAATTGTTAGACTGTGTCTAACAATTGGGGTGCAGTTCAATACGAGTAGGCTTTTTTATTTATCTGCTATTTCCAATCGCCCTCGAATTTTCTCCGGAATATCCTCTTCAGTGATAATGTCGTAAGAATACACATACTTTCCTTTTACATGAATTTTTAAGTAAGTTTTTCTTATAAAATCATTAGGGGTGTTCGTCCCCACTTTATATTCTCTCTCATTCCTTAATTCATCAACACCGTTTAGCGAGTACATAGCTCTTCCTTTATGATGGTAATCCGGAACGCCATGTCCTTTCGCAATGGCGTATACATTTTTTTCTTCAGCAATCGGATTAAATCTGTCTAAATCCCCGCGTAATATGAAGGGTAGTAAGTATATAGGAAGACCTATTCCTACTATGCAAATTACAAATTTCTTCATGATCGTTTCTCCTCTTGTTCATTTACATGCTTCAGTATAGAAAAAAATTCTTATGAATAAAGGGAGATTTTCTTAAGTTTTTCTTAAAAAGAGTTGTAAGGTTATTTTAACCAAAATTTTCATAGAAATACCTTTAAAAAGAACGTAAGTTCGTATATAATAAGAACAAATGTTCTTTTGTGAGGAGTGATAACCTTGTATGATTATTCTCTTTTACCGAATCGTATTATTTTATGTGTAGATCTTCGTAGCTTTTATGCAAGCGTGTCATGTATTAAAAAAGGACTTGATCCACGATATACAAAATTGGCTGTCGTAGGAGATGTAAACCGGAGTGGATCAATTGTATTAGCGGCAACACCACCATTAAAAGCGTTAGGAATTAAGAAGATGGCACGGTTGTACGAAATACCGAAGCGGCCGGATATTATTATTGTGAATCCGATTATGCATACGTATATGAAGTGTTCAACTTATATAACAGGCTTAGCTTTACAGTATGTTGCGCCGGAAGATTTTCATCAATATAGTATCGATGAGTTTTTCATGGATATGACCGCAAGTATTCATTTGTTTGCGAGTAATCCGCGTGAGTTTGCATTAAAATTTAAGAGAGAAATATATGAACGTACGCGAATTGAAAGTACGATTGGTATTGGTCCGAATTTATTATTGAGTAAAGTAGCGATGGATGTGGAAGCAAAAAAGAATCGGGATGGAATAGTGCAGTGGACATATGACGATATACCCGAGAAGTTATGGGGTATTAGACCGCTCAGTAAATTTTGGGGTATATCGTATAAAACGGAAATGAAATTAAATCGAAAAGGTATACATACGATTGGGGATTTAGCAGAGTACCCATTGAAGTATTTAAAACAATCATTTGGTGTAATAGGAGAAGAATTACATTTACATAGTAATGGGATTGATTTTAGCAGAATAGCAGAGAAATATGTTCCAGCGACAACATCTATAGCAAAAAGCCAAATATTATTTCGTGATTATGCGATAGAAGAGTTCACCGTTATTTTATTAGAGCATATAGAGGAAGTTTGTTACAGGTTGAGACGAGAAAAGAAATGCGCGCAAACGATCCATTTTTCAGTCGGATATAGTAAGGAATACGGAGGAGGAATAAAAAAAGCACATACGTTAAACAGAGCAACAAATGTAACGATGGATATATATAATGTTTGTACCTATTTTTTATACGAGAGACATACAGGAGAACCGATACGATCAATAAGTATTTCGCTAACTAATTTAATAAATGAAGGAGAAGAGCAAATTTCACTTTTCGATAACATTATACAAAGAGAAAAAGAAATGCGATTAACGAAGGTCATGGACGAAATTCGAACACGATTTGGTAAGAACAGTATTTTACGTGGGATTTCCTACACAAGCGTCGCAACAGCAAGATATAGAAACACATTATTAGGAGGGCACAAATCGTGAAGAATGCTAATATGCCAAAAGGAAGAGGTATGGTAAAGTGGCAACCGTTTGCTAGTATGCCAGAGCAGTTCGCCTGTATTAAAGAAATGATACAGGAGCAAACAAAGGTTTCGCGTCCAATCTTAACACAAGATGCAAAAGAAAGAATTGAAAATAAACTGTTAATTTCATATTTAGGTGAGGAAGAGGTTTTACTTACATATTATAAAAATGGCTATCTATATAAAAATTACATAACAGTAGCTGATATAAATCCATTAAATGAGACGATTATTTGTACTGATGCTTTTCATAATCAAAGAATATTTAAGTTTGGTGATGTAATTGGGGTTGATTAAAGTATGTTTCTAGGCAATAGGCTCATTTTTAAACTTATTGCCTAGAACGATTCGTTCATCTACCAATCATTCTGAAGGGGAAAATCTGGAACGTTTAGCATTTGTATTTTCTAAGAGAAAGGTTAATAATCTTATCTTTAACGAATGTACCGAAAGAAATTTTTTCCTCAAGCATGTGAAAGATGATAGCCCAATGGTGGGGCGGAGACGAAAAGTTACTTTCGTCGTGGAACTGAGAAGCCCCACTGTTCATGATTTAAATTGCATAGTATTAGCTACTTATTATTTTGAGTGTAAGTGTATATCTTTTAAGAGGATATACCAAGTTCTTTTATTTAGATAATTACTTGAAACTTGAATGGGAAAAACATGATCAAGCCCCCATTCTAATTCGTTTATTTCATTCTCAAGTCCTGTTGGATAGAGTAAAAGGATCTTAAAATTATTTTTAACAATATTTGATAAAATTGTTTGTAATTTTAGCGCTTCAGTCAAGCTTCCACCCCATCTAACAAATAAAATAGATTGAGAATTATGAAGTTTTTCGTAAAAATTATCAATTCTTCGATCTAATTTTTGTTTAAAATCATGGTATGTGATGAACCAATCTTCATTTGGAATAACAGGGAAATCGTGATAAGATGTTACGTTATATTTTGTGTCTTTTATAATATGAGAAAAAACAGGTTGTATCACGCCATCATTAAACACAACATTTTGATCCGGCATTGCGTGCATGTTTTTTAAATCCATAAAGTCTACAAAATTATTTTTCAATAATTTGTTGATAGAAGAAAGATTCGGTGATACAAACCAATCTAGAGGACCTGAAAATTTCCGCAGCTTATATTTTTTTAGATGGATAGCAGTATAACAATTTTCCCCTAAACTAATAACATCATCATACATTCCTTGAAGCCCATTCATTTCCAATACAATCATCCTTTTTTAGAAAAATTAGAAGGTATATATAAATTCTAAAAAGCGTTATTATGACACAGAATATGCTTCTGAAAAATAGGAGAAATGATTCATTATAAATAATATATGTATGAATAAAAGCTCCTGTGAAAAGGCTCACAGGAGGATAAAATAAAGCATATTTCGGGTTGTATACCATTTGTTGAGGTAAGAATTGTGTGTGACAATTCATGGCGTTTCTATAATAAAGCGGGAAAACAGAAATACATTGAAGTTAGTTGTGAGTAAATAATAATTTAAAATTAAACGGAAATAAGAAGCCCCAGTTGCTTCATTATGCAACTGGGGCATTTTTTAATCTCTTCCTAACTTAATTATACCACGTAAATAAAGTTCGAAATAGACTGTTTCTTCTCATGTACTACTGCTACAATCAAGAACACATGCATAGTAAGGAGAGGTGCCAAATGAGTTCTTTCGTTCTCGATTTTCAGGAAATAGAAAAAACACAGCTTTCACTTGTTGGTGGAAAAGGATTGAATTTAGGAGAGTTATCCAACATGCATGGTATACAAGTGCCAGAAGGATTTTGTGTTACAACGGTAGGATATGAAAAGGCCATCGAGCAAAATGAAGAGCTTCAAACTTTGTTGCAGCAGCTAACAAAGTTGAAACGTGAAGACCGAGCTCAAATTGGTGAAAGTAGTAAGAAGATTAGAGAAGTTATTATGGCAGTAGAAATCCCTTCTGATGTAGTGGAAGCGGTAGCTCATTATCTCTCACGTTTTGGAAATGAACATGCGTATGCCGTGCGTTCTAGTGCTACGGCTGAAGATTTACCGTATGCCTCGTTCGCTGGTCAACAAGATACGTATTTAAATATTATCGGGAAAGAAGCGATTTTGCAGTATGTAAGAAAGTGCTGGGCTTCTTTATTTACAGAGCGAGCAGTCATGTACCGTATGCAAAATGGTTTTGAACATAACCAAGTTTCTATAAGTGTTGTCGTTCAAAAAATGGTATTCCCACAGGCCTCGGGCATTTTATTTACTGCTGATCCGATTACTTCTAACCGGAAGGTGTTATCAATCGATGCCAGTTTTGGACTTGGTGAAGCGTTAGTATCAGGACTCGTCTCTGCCGATAATTATAAAGTAAAAGAAGGCGAAATCGTCGATAAGGTGATTTCAACTAAAAAAGTAGCTATCTATGCCTTAAAAGAGGGCGGAACAGAAACGAAACAGATTGATCCAGCTCAGCAAAAACTTCAAACATTGTCTGAACAACAAATTTTACAACTAGCACGGATCGGAAGACAGATTGAAGCTTATTTTGGCTGTCCGCAAGATATCGAATGGTGTTTAGCTGGGGATACATTTTATATTGTCCAAAGTCGCCCAATCACGACTTTATATCCAATACCAGAAGCAAATGATGGGGAAAATCATGTGTATGTATCGGTTGGTCACCAGCAAATGATGACCGATCCTTTGAAGCCATTAGGAATGTCCTTATTCCAGTTAACATCTTTTGGACAGAGGTTTCATGCTGGGGGAAGGTTGTTTGTTGACGTTGCACAAAGATTGGCTTCGCCTACTAGTAGAGAACTTTTATTAAATACGATAGGGAATTCGGAACCACTTATTAAAGATGCATTAACGACTGTAGTCGAGCGAGATGATTTTATTACATTGTTACCGGATGGTGAAACAGGAAAGAGTGTTGGTAAAAGTGGGTCACCTGTAAGCTCGCAACCAGAAATCGAAAATGATCCGGCAATCGTTACGAATTTAATACAGACTAGTCAATCGTCAATCGAAGAGTTAAAACAAAACATGCAAACGAAATCAGGGGTGGATGTACTTGATTTTATTTTGGAAGATATTCAGCAATTAAAGAAAATACTATTTCATCCGCAAAGTATGGCTGTCATTATGGCAGGTATGAATGCTTCAACATGGATCAATGAAAAAATGGAGCAATGGCTAGGTGAAAAGAATGCAGCAGACACGCTTTCTCAATCGGTACAAAATAATATTACGTCTGAAATGGGGCTAGCATTACTCGATGTTGCTGATGTGATTCGGCCTTATCCAGAAGTCATTGCGTATTTACAATGTATAGAAGATGATAGCTTTTTAGATGAATTAGTTCAATTTAAAGGCGGGGAAAAAGCTCGAGAGGCAATCGATGCTTTTCTAAATAAATACGGAATGAGATGTAGCGGAGAAATTGACATTACGAAAACGCGCTGGAGTGAAAAGCCAACTACAATTATCCCGATGATTGTAAATAATATAAGAGACTTTGAATATGGTGCGAGTAAGCGGAAGTTTGAAGAAGGACTACAGGAAGCTTTGAAAAAAGAAGAAGAATTATTAGATCGATTGCAGCAATTGCCGGATGGAAAACAAAAAGTAGAAGAAACGAAGCGAATGATTCGTAATATCCGTAATTTTATCGGTTATCGTGAATATCCAAAATACGGCATGATTAATCGTTATTTCATATATAAGCAGGCGTTACTGAAAGAAGCTGAGCAACTTGTGAAAAATAAGGTTGTTAATGAAATAGAAGATATATACTATCTAACTTTTGAAGAGCTTCACGAAGTTGTCCGCACAAATAAACTAAATTACGAGCTTATTCATAAACAAAAAAATGATTACAAATTATATGAAAAACTAACGCCTCCGCGTGTAATGACGTCTGATGGAGAAATCATTACAGGTAAATATAAACGAGAACACCTCCCAGCTGATGCGATTGTAGGTTTGCCTGTTTCTTCAGGAGTTATAGAGGGAAGAGCACGCGTTATTTTAAACATGGAAGATGCGAATTTAGAAGAGGGCGATATATTAGTTACTGCTTTTACTGATCCGGGCTGGACACCGTTATTTGTGTCTATAAAAGGGTTAGTCACTGAAGTTGGTGGACTCATGACACATGGAGCAGTGATTGCACGTGAATATGGATTACCAGCAGTTGTTGGGGTAGAGAATGCTACAAAATTAATAAAAGATGGGCAACGAATTCGGGTACATGGAACAGAAGGGTATATTGAAGTGTTGTAGTTGTGTTTAAAATGAAAGATCATCCGCTATATGTAGTGGATGATCTTTTTATGTTTTTAAACCAGTTGTTACTACGTGAAACATTGATGAATCAGAATGTATGTGAATTTAAAACAAAGAATATTTTCAAAAATATTACAAATTCAGACAACACCTTGTAAATTATCTGAATTTTCATTATTATATAAACGTTATAACGTATTTAATATTGGGGAGGAATAGGGATGAAGAAAAAGCCTTTTAAGGTGCTGTCTACGCTGGCGGCGACAGCTGTGCTTAGTTGCACATTTGGATTTGGTAGTCAATCTGTTTATGCGGCAACGCCGTCTAATACAGGAACTGTAAGTCCAATTGATGAAAATGTAGTTCAAGAGGATCGTTTAGCAGATGCGCTCAAGAAACGTGGGGTAATTAGTGAATCTGCATCGAAAGAAGACACATTAAAAGCTGTTGAAAAATACGTAGAGAAGAAAAAAGGTGAAAATGCTGGAAAAGAACCAGCAGGGGATAGTGTCTCAAGAGAAGCTTTTGACTTTTTGAAAAAAGTTAAAGATGCAAAAGCAGATGCGAAAGAAAAAGTTGATCAACCTGCTAGTGGCCCAGTAGTAGGACAAGCGCCGGTTAAAGGGGGATTAAACGGCAAAGTACCAACTACTCCAGCGAAGCAAAAACAATATAATGGTGATGTTCGTAAAGATAAAGTTCTAGTATTGCTAGTAGAGTTTGCTGACTTTAAGCATAACAATATTGATCAAGTACCAGGTTATATGTATTCAAATGATTTTAATCCAGAACATTATCAAAAAATGTTATTTGGGAATGAGCCGTTTACACTATTTGATGGTTCAAAAGTTCCAACATTTAAACAATATTATGAAGAGCAATCTGGTGGCAGTTATACAGTCGATGGGACAGTAACAAAGTGGTTGACAGTTCCTGGTAATGCGGCGGATTATGGGGCAGATGCTGGAGATGGTGGTCATGATAATAAAGGACCAAAAGGACCACGTGATTTTGTAAAAGAAGCATTAAATGCAGCTGTAGAAAGTGGCATTGATTTATCTGAATTTGACCAATACGACCAATATGACAATAATGGTGATGGCAATAAAAACGAACCAGATGGTTTGATTGATCATTTAATGGTCATTCACGCTGGAGTTGGACAAGATGGAGGCGGTGGTAGACTAGGTGATGATGCAATTTGGTCACATCGCTGGAACCTTGGAACACCATATCCAATTGAAGGAACAAAAGCAAAGGTTGATAACTGGGGCGGTAAAATGGCGGCATACGACTACACAATTGAGCCGGAAGATGGAGCAGTTGGTGTATTCGCACATGAATTTGGTCATGATTTAGGCCTTCCAGATGAGTATGATACGAAGTACTCAGGAGCAGGTGAGCCAATTAACTCTTGGTCTGTTATGAGCGGCGGTAGTTGGGCTGGTAAAATTGCAGGTACAACGCCACCGAGTTTCTCTCCGCAAAACAAAGAGTATTTTCAAAAAAACATGGGTGGGAACTGGGCAAATATTGTAGAGGTTGACTATGATAAATTAAATCGCGGTATCGGTTTGGCGACGTACTTAGATCAAAGTGTAACGAAATCAAATCGTCCTGGCCTGATTCGGGTTAACTTACCAGATAAAGATGTGAAGGGTATTCAACCTGCATTCGGTAAGAAATATTACTATAGTACAAAAGGCGATAATCTTCATACAACATTAGAAACACCAATGTTTGATTTAACAAATGCAACACAGGCGAAATTTGATTACAAAACATTGTATGAAATTGAAACAGAATATGACTTCCTTGAAGTACATGCAGTGACAGAAGATGATAAGAAAACGTTAGTGGATCGCATTGGTGAAAAGAATGTGAAAAATGGTCTAGACACAACGGATGGTAAATGGGTAGATAAGTCATATAACTTAAGCCAATTTAAAGGTCAAAAAATAAAACTAGTATTCGAATACATTACAGATGGTGGTTTAGCACCGAACGGTTTTACGCTTGATAACGCTACATTAACTGTAGATGGAAATGTCGTCTTCTCTGATGATACAGAAGGCGAAGCGAAATTAAAATTAAATGGTTTCGTTGTATCAAATGGTTTTGATAAGAAGAAACATAACTACTATTTAGAGTGGAGAAACTACGCTGGCGCTGATCAAGCGTTAAAATATAGTAGCGGTGTACCATATAATACAGGTCTTGTAGTATGGTATGCAGACTCAAGCTTTACAGATAATTGGGTTGGTATGCATCCAGGCGAAGGTTTCTTAGGAGTTGTTGACTCTCACCCAGAGGCAATTGTTGGAACGCTAAACGGCAAACCAACTGTAAAAAATAGTACACGATACCAAATCGCAGATGCTGCGTTCTCCTTTAACCAAGCGCCAGCATGGAAAGTTGTATCTCCAACACGTGGAACATATGATTACAAAGGATTACCAGGTGTAACGAAGTTTGATGACTCTAAATCGTATATGAATGATTTAATCCCAGATGCAGGACGTAAAGTACCGAAGCTGGGACTGAAATTTGAAGTAGTTGGACAAGCAGATGATAATTCTGCAGGTGCAGTTCGTTTATATCGTTAATAATGGAGAAGCTGTTGAAGGGGATATCTTTCAACAGCTTTTTTCATATGGCAATTTGTTCAGATTTATTAAAACATGTTTCCGTGCAGGCTTGGCTTATTTCTTTAAACCAGCCGCATAAAAAGGTCCATGAACTGCGATTGTTGATAAAATATGAGCAATTTCCTCCGGTGTTTCTTTTTGCCCGTTATTTAACCATTGCTGAATGACACCTATATGAGCAGATGCCATATAGGAAGCTAAGTATTGGCTTGGAACAAGTAAATTTTCCTTATTAATGAGAGCACCATTTGTATCCTCAAATAATGTTTTCCACATAAACTCTTTCAGTTTTGTTTGGAATGATAAATCTCCTTTCGGGCTAAGTACAGCTTTTATAAAACCACTATTTTCATTTAGAAATTCAAGAATAGAAGTGATAAGTAGAAATGGCATTGTTGGGGAAGGGTTTGATCCAAGATCCGCAATCACTTCTGGAAATTTCTTTTTTGCAATGCTAGACATCTCATGCATAATTTCTTCTTGGCATTTTGTCATTAAATCAAATTTATCTTGATAATGCGTATAAAACGTACCACGATTGATGTTTGCTTTCGTTGTAATATCTTTCACTGTAATGGCGTCAAAACCTTTTTCTTCAATTAACTCAACCAATGCGTTTCGTATGGCAGTTTTCGTACGAACAACACGTAAATCTAAATTACTATCGCGCAAAGCATGTACCTCCTTAATTTTTTTCAACACTTTTTAAGAATGTGTCTTATAACCGACACATTCACGATTTTTGATTATTGTATAAGGTTCAACTCAAACATATAATTCAAAATATAAATAAACAACACGTTGTTGGTTATTATAAATCAAATGATAGGAGGAGAAAAGAAAATGTTTAAAAATAAACTTTTATTGTTATCACCAGTTATTGCACTACTTGTTGTTTTTATTTTTTCATTAACATTATTTCCAACCGTTCAACCTAAGCCGAAAAACTTGCCAATCGCAATTGTAAATGAGGATCAAGGAGTAGAAATTCCGAATCAACCGAAAACGAATATGGGGCAAACGATTGTTGATAATATGAAAAAGACATCAAAAGCAGAGGAAGAACCTGCGGTGAAGTGGGTAGAAGTAAAAAATAAGGAATCCGTGCAAAAAGGTTTAAATAATCAAGAGTATTATGCAGCATTAGTCATTCCGAAAGACTTTAGCACAAAACAAGCATCATTACGAACACCACAGCCATCTTCGCCAGAGGTAGAAATATTCATCAATCAAGGAATGAATACAGCGGCATCAACTATGGCAGGACAAATGTTAAATGCGATCGTTGATAATATGAACAATACTGTTCGTACACAACTATTAGATGGATTGAAAGCGAAAGGTGCTACTTTAACAGCAGACCAAGTTTCGAATGTAGTAACACCGATTATGAAGAAAGTGACAAATGTAAATGAAATCGGAAAAAATAGTGCGAACGGTAACTCACCAATTTCTTTATTCCAGCCGTTATGGATTGCAAGTTTAGCGAGCGCAGCGCTTATCTTTATTGCGATAAGTAAAATGCCGCTTCGTACAAGAAACGAAAACTTTGTATTAAAACTAAAGCAAATCGGAACAGGCGCCATTGCCGCGCTTGTCATTGGGTTCGGTCTTACATGGAGTGCAGATGGTATGGTAGGACTAAACATTTCAAATTTCACTGATACGGCCTTATTTTTATCCATTACATCGTTTAGTTTCTTCTTCATGATATCGGCGGTACTTTCATTAGTTGGACTAAAGGGAATCAGTGTATTTGCTCTCTTACTATTCTTCGGGGCACCGTTATTATCGTTAGCACCTGAAATGTTGTCGCCATTTTATCAAGATTGGGTGTATGCATGGTTGCCAATGCGATTTATGATTGAGGGGCTTAGAGAAATATTCTTCTTCGGAAAAGGGTTAAGCTGGAGTACACCTCTTACTGTACTCGTTTGGATTGGCGTAGTAAGTATGATTATTATTTTAGCGACTGCTTTCAAACGTAGTATAGTAAAGGAACATAAAACGGAAGTGAATGCATAAGAGATAAAAACGTTTCACTAAGAGTGAAGCGTTTTTATTTCTTATTAACTTATAGGTTAAAGAGAATAGAAGCGTTCGAATTTGCGGTTCCTTATTTTATACATGCTCCTGTTATTTCAAATTGCATAAAATGTTATGCGGAATAACGGAGGGGATAGGATGTATAATTCGAATTATTATGATTGGTATAGGCAAAATGATAAGCTGATTCGTGATATTGAGAAAGCAATTAATGGAGAGTTTAGTGCTATAAATTGCTATGCGAAATTAGCTAACATGGCTCCAAATGCGGCGGAACGAAATCAAATTCTTGAAATTCGTAACGATGAAATAAAGCATTTTCATCAGTTTGTACAGATCTATACAAATTTAACTGGTCAGCAGCCGAAACCACAAATTTCAGAAGAATGCCCGAATACGTACTTACAAGGATTAGAATTCGCTATACAAGATGAACAGAAGACAGTAGATTTTTACTTGGAAATTTCAGATGAAACATCGGATGCACATCTGAAAGAGTTGTTGCGCAGAATAGCTGCCGATGAACAAAATCATGCGGTGTGGTTTTTATATTATTTTGTGAAGATGAAGTGAATATTGAAGGAATTAAAACCGTTTCACTAGTAGTGGGACGGTTTTTTGATGGAATACAAGTTGTAAAATAGATATCTTGAAGGTGTAGTGAGTAATCTTGGTATATAATGTATAAAACGTAAATTAATAAAGAGAGAGGTAAGTATATGAAAGGGGAACGGCAATATGGAGAGAAACACAGTTGAAGAATACACAATTCGAACTGCTACGGAAGAGGAAAGTGATAGCATTATCACTCTATTAAAAGAAGTAGCAGAGTGGCTACAGCATAAAGAAGTGAATCAATGGCAGTATCTGTTAGGGGGAGAGGCTACGGCTGAAATATTAGAAGGTATAAGAGAGAAATATACATATGTGGTTATGAAAGAAGATGAAATTATCGGTACGGTTACCGTATCTCCTAAACAAAATGAATGGGATGAGCGTATTTTTGGTAAGGAGGAAGTTTCTAATTCTTTATACATTCATAGATTTGCAGTGAAACGGAAGTATAAGGGGAATGGAATCGGAGAATGGATTTTACAGTGGGTAGAAGAGAATGTACAACATGAAAAAGAGTTTTTGAAACTAGATTGTGTAGGGCATAATCGTACGTTGAATGATTTTTATAAGAAAAATGGTTTTGAATATGTCGGGAGTACAGATGGACTTAGTAAGTTTCAAAAAAGAAGGGGGTAAGTGAATGAATCAAATTCATACGGATTTAGTTAAAAGGTTGATAGGGGAACAGTTTCCTAAATGGGCACATTTAGAAGTGAAACCTGTAAAGTTTAGTGGGCATGATAATAGAACGTTTCATCTAGGGGATGAGATGAGTGTAAGATTGCCAAGTGATGCAGCATATGCACCACAAGTAGAGAAGGAAAATAAGTGGTTACCTATATTAAGTAAGGAACTTTCTTTACCGATTTCTACACCACTTGCGAAAGGAAATCCATCTGAATCGTATCCGTGGCCATGGTCTATCAATAAGTGGATAGAGGGAGAAACAGTTACGAAACAAAATGTCCGTGACTTAAATGAATTTGCGGCGGACTTAGGATCGTTTTTAGTAGAATTGCAATCCATTGATGCGAGTAATGGACCGGTAGCTGGAGCACATAATTTTTACCGAGGCGGGCTTATAACTGTATATGATGAAGAGGCGAGAGGTGCTATCGAAAATAATAAGGACGTTTTTGATGAAACAGTAATAAAGCATCTTTGGGATTTAGCACTTCAGTCAACGTGGGAGCGTAAGCCAGTTTGGGTTCATGGGGATGTTGCACCAGGAAACTTACTCGTTAAGGACGGGAAGCTTTGTGCCATAATTGATTTTGGTATTTTAGGAGTGGGAGATCCGGCTTGTGATGCAGCGATGGCATGGACATTTTTTGATAAAAGTAGTAGAAATGTTTTTAAAGAAGTATTACGCATAGATGAAGAAACGTGGAATAGAGCAAGAGGATGGGCACTTTGGAAAGCGTTCATTACATATGATGCGAATAAGACTAGTAATAAGAAAATGGCAGAAGAATCGTATCGTGTCATTCAAGTGATTGTTGATGATTATAAGAGGTAGTAGAAAAAGCCTATTTTAAAATAGGCTTTTTCATATGATTAAATATTAGAAATGGAAAGAAGGAATGTAACATTATTATACAGAATATTTAGATAAATAGGAGGTGTCGAATTTTGAGTGAAATTGAATTAAAAAGGAATGTAATTAAGACAGGGAGTGAGAAGAGGATCATTCTTCGGTTTATACTCGCTAGTCTAGTTGGAGTGTTTATGTTTTTCGTACCAGTTACGATAAATGGTGCTTCGTCCATTATGATTGATCATATCGTATCATGGATTCGTACTTCAGTTCCGAGCGTAGTACCTTATTACGCACTACTTGTTATGGTAATGGGTGCGATTTATCCATTTTATACGAAAAAATGGAATGCATCTATCGTAGACATTTGTTTTTCTATTTTAAAGGTAGTTGGCGTCGTTTTTGGTGTATTATATTGTTTGAAAGTAGGGCCAGCTTGGTTCTTTGCACAAGATGTAGGGCCATTTTTGTATGAAAAATTAGTAATATCAGTAAGTTTACTCGTTCCAATTGGCTCGGCTTTTTTAGCGTTATTAGTTGGATACGGATTACTTGAATTTATCGGTACATTTTGCCGTCCAATTATGAGACCTTTATGGAATACACCAGGACGATCAGCAATCGATGCGGTTGCCTCCTTTGTGGGGAGTTATTCGCTTGCACTTCTTATTACGAATCGCGTGTATAAAGAAGGAAAGTATACGACAAAAGAAGCAGCCATTATCGCTACAGGTTTTTCTACAGTATCCGCAACATTTATGATCATCATCGCAAAAACATTAGACATTATGCATTTATGGAATGTTTATTTTTGGACTACTCTCGTTGTAACATTCATCGTAACTGCTATCACCGTAAGAATCCCACCACTTAGCAGAAAACCAGATACATATGTAACAGAAGAAGGGTTCCCAGAGCCAGTTTATAAAGAGAAAATGTTAGAACGCGCTTGGGAAGATGCGTTAGAAGTATCGAAAACTGCACCGAGTATTATGAAAAATATCGTAGTAAATTTAAAAGATGGCTTTATTATGACGATGGGGATTTTACCATCTATTATGTCTGTAGGATTAATTGGTATCGTCTTAGCGAAATTCACGCCAATATTTGATTGGATCAGTTATATCTTCTATCCTTTTACATGGCTATTACAATTACCAGAAGCAGATTTAGCTGCTAAAGCGGCATCTGTTGGTATTGCGGAAATGTTTTTACCTTCACTTTTAGTTGTAGGTGCACCGCTCGTAACAAAGTTTGTCATTGCGGTTGTTTCGGTATCATCTATATTGTTTTTCTCAGCTTCCATTCCTTGTATATTATCGACAGATATTCCGTTAAAAGTATCGGAACTTATTATTCTGTATGTACAGAGAACGATATTAACGTTGCTTATAATTACGCCGATTGCTTATTTGTTGCTTTAAAAGGAAAGGCGGGAATAGTTACTTTAAAGTTTTAAAAAGATACAATTATAAAAAAGAATCCTTCCATTTACAGAAGGATTCTTTTGTTTGGTATTTTTATCAAGTAGATACTCTAAAACGAAAAAGGTGTACACTTTCAGGTGAAAATGTACACCTTTTTGATGTTTTATTTATTTTTCGTATATGATGTAATACTTCTTAAGAAAATTCCTAATCCTGCAAAAAAGAATCCTAAGCATAATAAGCTGCCAGGTGTTCCCCAGGTAATTTGATCTAGCATTTTTATATCCTCCCATTTATCCCATATTAATTAACCATAAAACGTTCATCGATTAAAGTTTCACTTCATTATCATATAGTATTTTTCGGTTTTCATCCATATTTATCCAAACTATCAAACTGAAAAATTGATCCATAAATGAAAAAACAATAATCTTTTATAGAAATAATAGCGCTTTTTATATGCAAAACTTTAAAGAACGTACACTAGACCTTTAGAAAAAGAAAGATCTTACATGAAATGAAACCAATATAAATTTAGCTTGATGCAATGGGATTTACACGGTATTTGTTAGAGAGTTTTGCGGATGATTATGTGAGAAGGTATCAAAAATTAAATTAAGTGTAAGGGCATATACAAATGGGTTTTAATATTTTATTATTTATATAATGGAATATTGTTTTGTGTGATATAGTAAGAAAAAGGGGGCTTACAAATGGAAATCATTCACGAAAGAGCAAAGTTACGGTTAATAGATAGTGATGATGTCGAAAGTTTGTTTTCGATTGTAGAAGGAAATCGGGATATTTGGGCGTATTTAATCTCTAAAATGGATACTGCGCAAGATATGCAGCAATATGTGCAAAAAGCGATACAGGGTTATGGGAAGGGGACTCAAATACCTTTCGTTGTAGTGGATCAACAGACGAATACGATTGTAGGAAGTACACGTCTATATAATATTTCAGTAGAAGATAAAACAGTCGAGTTAGGCCAAACGTGGTATCATCCAAGTGTGCAACGTACGAGTATAAATACTGAGTGTAAGTATTTGCTTCTCCAGTATGCTTTTGAAAAATTGCATATGCTGAGGGTACAAATTAAGACAGATGTAAGAAATGAAAAAGCACAGCGAGCAATTGAAAGGTTAGGTGCAGTTAAAGAGGGTGTGCTTAGAAATGAAAGAAAATTGCCGAATGGCTATGTGAGAGATGCGGTTGTGTATAGTATCATCTCGAGTGAATGGCCAGGCGTAAAAGAACAATTGTTAGAAAAATTAGAGTTGTATAAAGAAAAGTTATAATTCGTGTTTTGAAAGGTATATTGTTCGTGAGGTATGAAAAATATACCTTTTTTCTTACAAAATGCTACTTTATTTTAATTCCTTTTGTTTCATCGTTCCCTTCTGAGAAAAAATTCGTTACAATGTAGTTGTATGGTAATAAACTTATGAATTTTAAAATGTAATGAAAACCGCAAATGAAAATGAATTGATAATCCTCAATTTTAAATGAAAACCCTTTTATATATAAATAACAAGTAAAGTTCCTTCTTTTAAATAAATTCAAACAAAACGATTTGATATAAATGTTTTTTTATAGAAGTATGGATGATGTACGGAGGCAATTACAAATGAAAGAAAATAAGAAGAGTAAGAAAAGACGAATCTTTCAAGTATTTTTACTAATGATTTGTTCTGCTATTTTATATGTAAGTTACGCAGCTTACGATATTTGGAGCTATCGTTTTAAAACAGATGATAGCGTGAGAACAGATGCTGGTATCGTACTAGGAGCAGCTTCATGGAATGGAAAGCCATCTCCTGTATTTAAAGAAAGAATTAATCATGCGATTTCTTTATATAAGAACGGAAATATTAAAAAGATTATTTTTACAGGTGGTACAAAGTTTGAGGCAGAGCTTGAGGAAGCGCGTACTGCAAGAGTATATGCAATGAAACAAGGTGTAAAAGAGGAAGATATTTTAATTGAAACAAAATCACTTTTCACTGAAGAAAATTTAAAGAATGCGAAGGAAGTTGGAATAGAGAACGGAATACGCACATACACGATTGTAAGTGATCCACTTCATATGAAACGCGCAATGAGAATCGCAAAACATATTAATATTGAAGCGTATGCTTCACCAACGCCGACATCAGCATATAAAACGTTAGATACAGAAATACCATTCTTCTTTAAAGAATTATTCTCGTATATTGGATATGTAACCTCTTTGCCGTTAAAGGCATTGAAGGGAGACTAATAAGAAAAGAACCTATCTTTCAATAGGAACTTTTCTTATTAGTCAAAAACATTGTATTTTTATCGGAATAGTGAAACAATAGAGAGGTAGCTTCATATAATCATAATGACAAAATGAACGGTTTATGAATCGAACATAAAGGAGATTATAGTATGGCACTCTCATTTGTTGAAACAGAAGAACAATCTTTCATTATTGAACAAATAAATACATTGATTCCGAAGTTCATGGAAAGAGAGCATCAATTAAGTGAATTAGGATCATTTCCGTATGAAAATATAAATGATTTGAAAGATATCGGATATACGAAATTAACGTTACCGAAGGAATTTGGTGGTAGTGCGATTTCTTTATATGACTTCGTTTTATTTCAAGAGAAAATCGCGGAAGGCTGCGGAGCTACTGCATTATCGATTGGCTGGCATCTTGGCATTGTGAAAGAGCTAGCGGAAAATCGCTCTTGGAATGATGAGATGTTCAAATGGTTTTGCGAAGAAGTACGTAACGGGGCGCTCTTTAACAGGGCAGCAACAGAGCCGAAAACAGGGAGTCCGACGCGTGGTGGAAAACCAGAAACAATAGCGGTTCAACAAGGCGAGAAGTGGGTAATAAATGGAAGGAAAACTTTTACAACGATGGCGCCAATACTTGATTATTTTATTATTTCAGCGAGTATGGAAGGCCGAGATGAAGTTGGTGAGTTTGTTATTCCAAAGAATACACAAGGCGTAACGATTGAAGAGACATGGGATAGTATCGCAATGCGAGGAACTGCGAGCCATGATCTCGTTTTGCAAAATGTAGAGATTGAGGACTGCTTTTTTACGGACATAAAAGGAGGGAAAGTGAAACAAAAGGGTAACTAACTGTTACGATTTATTTAACCAATTATAACGAAAGTTAATTAAATATATCAGTAAGCCCTGCTAGTCAAGTGATTGGCTAGTAGTGAGGGTTAACTGCGGGCAATCCCTAAAGCTGGTTGAACTACAACGTGGCTAGAAATGGCGAGCGTGAATGTTGCGAAAGCAGAAAAAATCAATCAGATGGTGCAAGGTTAAATCCTAAACATTAGAACAATGGGTCTTCCGCATCGAATCATCTAAGTTAAAATGGATAAGATGAACGTTCAACGACTATCTCGTATAACTGACGAGAGTACACCACAAGCCTATGGTGGTGGAAAAATCCTCTATCTCTAAGGAGATAAACATATAGTCTGCGCTCATGTGAAAACATGAGAAGTTCATAAGAGAACTGGCTAAGGAATTGCGCCCTTAGTTGAACAAGATAAATTTTATTAAATCTATCAAACTTCATTGAAAATATCGAACGTACGTGCTATGTTGGATTCAATGAGGTGAGAATAATAATGAAATTTTCACGAGTTAGTCAAGTATCAGAATTAACAGGTTTGCATCCGAGTAGTCTAAGGAGAATGCTGGTGGAACACGCTACGATTCAGAAGAACAAATCTTTCATTAAAGGAGTTACATTCTGATGATATTGGCGAAGAAAGTCAGACTGATTCCAACGCCTGAACAAGAACAAGTGCTTAGAAACCATGCTGGAGCTGCAAGATTCGCTTATAACTATTGTAAAAGAATGAGTGATAGATACTATAAGCTATTTGGAAAATCTGTTTCACAGTTAGCTTTACAGAAACGATTTACAAAGATCAAGAAGCGAAAGAAATATGAGTGGTTAAAAGACATCAATGCACAAGTTCCTAAACAGGCTTCAAAAGATTTTGATACGGCGAGAAAATATGCGTTCAAAAAGTACAAAAATGGTTCTCACACTTCTTATAAATCCAAAAAAGATTTAATCCAAGGATTTTATGCCAATTATGAAAGACTGACTATAGGAAAGAAAGTAGTTCATATTCAGTCCATTGGAGAAGTGAAAACAAGCCAACAACTACCAAGAAACAAAAAACCATCCAATCCAAGAGTTACCTTTGATGGTCGTCACTGGTGGATTAGTGTAGGATTCCAAGAAGACTTTGAATTACAAGAACTAACGAATGAGTCGATTGGTGTGGATGTTGGTTTAAAAGAGCTTTTTGTAGCTTCTAATGGTATGAAAGAACGAAATATAAACAAAGATGCCAAGGTTAAAAAACTTTTGAAAAGGAAAAAGTCAGCACAAAGAGATATGTCTAGGAGATTTAAAAAAGGTGCAAAAATTCAATCTGCCGGATATGAAAAAGCGAAAGCTGAGCACCTGCGGTTATCTAGGAAAATTACGAATATCCGAAATAACCATATCCATCAAGCAACAGCTAAATTGGTGAAAACCAAACCAATGAGGATTGTTGTGGAAGACTTATCTATCTCAAACCTGTTAAAAAACAAAAAGCTATCGAAAGCATTTTCATTCCAAAAATTAAACTTCTTCTTTCAATGTTTATCATACAAGTGCGAGAAGTATGGCATTGCGTATGTAAAAGCTGATAAATGGTTCGCCTCAAGCAAGATTTGTTCATGTTGCGGAGTGAAATACGACCATTCAGTTCAACCAGAAGGACAGTGGAGTTTAAAAATACGTGAGTGGCGTTGTGCTTCATGCAATAGCCATCACGATAGGGATGTAAATGCGTCGACAAATTTATCAAGATGGGTAAAATAAATGCTTGATAATAGGAGGTAACGATACTGCCTCGTGTGGAGTGTTATACCCCTCGTCCCTTCGGGGTTGCGAGAACACGATGAAGCACTAACTTGTGTAAATTTGATTGAATTGTATAGATTTAGTTAAGTTTATCGTATCGGTATTGGCTGGTTGCTACATATACCAGCATGTTATTTAGGAATTGCACAAGCAGCAAGAAATTATGCAGTTCAATTTGCGGGATCATACAAACCAAATAGTTTAAATCATTCTATTAGTTTATTGCCGAATGTTAGAAGATTAGTTGGAGAATTAGAACTTGAGCTTATGCAAGCTCGCGTCTTTTTATATCAAATTGCGAAAAAGTACGATGAGGCAGAGGATAAACTATCATTACAAGCTGAACTAGCAGCAGTAAAATATGCCGTAACGAATGCGGCAATATCTATTGTAGATAAAGCAATGCGCATCGTAGGAGCAAAAAGTTTATCAGAAAAAAATCCACTTCATCGCTACTATTTAAACGTCAGAGCAGGATTGCACAATCCGCCGATGGATGATGCAACACTGTCTATATTAGCGGATGCGGCGTTTCGGTCGTAGGTTTTTAGCTTGAATTTTATTATTTATGTGCAATATAGTTGTTTTGAAAGCACGTGTTTGATTAATAATCGAACACGTGCTTTTTATGTGTGAGAACTTACCAAGTTGAGATGTAGGTTTTTAATATAAATGGTTATCATAATTTTGGAAGTGTTCCTGACTAAAAAATATTTATTACAATGTTAGTTTGGCAGCTTTTAATCCCAAATTAAAGGTCTTTCCAAATCTACCATTCGCAAATATTGTAAAAATTGACCCGCATGGACCGCATCATGATAGGCAATTCGTAATAGCATGTCGCCTAAATACCGTTGATAGCCAACATCGCTTCGATCAATAAGTCTTGAATCTAGCTCTGCTATGCTTATTGATTGAACATATTCTATGAAATCGGCAAAACATGATTGCGCTGATTCAATCTCTTTTTTAACACAAGTAATTGGCTCGTCATCATACGGGATATGTATGTCGTTTATTGAGCCGTTGTTTTTTAAAATCATATGATAGTAAAAAGTTGAGCTCCATACGTGACGAATCATTTCACCAAAGGACATAGCCTCATGATCAGGCTTCCAATTAAGAAAATTATCGGGAAGAGAATTCCATAATTTTTCTGAGCGCCTTCTCGTTTCTTTCAAATTTAATATACTAAGATCAATTGCATTCATAATACATTCTCCTTTACTATTAAACTTAAAATAATTGTATCAATTTAATAGTTAGGGTATCATCGAAATATGAATGTATATCCGAATATCTCATATATAGCTAAACTAATTGCTGAACCTACAAGAGCAATCATCTTAGATTGTCTAATGAATAATCAGGCACTACCTGCTAGCCAATTGGCTTATATGGCAAGAGTGTCACATCCAACAATTAGTTCTCATCTTTCTAAATTAGTAGAGGGGAATTTACTTACAGTTGAACAACATGGTAGACATCGTTACTATCGACTTGCTAATCAAGAGGTAGCAGAAGTTATTGAAAAGTTAGGAACAATCGCACCAACAGTCCAAGTTCGTTCTTTAAAACAATCGGATCAACTAAAACAAGTTCGTTATGCTCGAACTTGCTATGATCATCTTGCAGGCAAACTCGGTGTAGAGATAACTGAAAAATTACTAGATAGGAAATTTATAATTTTAGAGGAAGGAGAATACATTGTAACGGAACAAGGTAAGCAATGGTTTTTGAATTTTGGAATAAATATTGAAGTGGCAGAAATAAAGAGGAGGGTATTTGCAAAACCTTGTCTTGATTGGAGTGAAAGACGCTACCATATTTCTGGTTGGTTAGGATCTGCAATAGCAACACTATTTTTTGAACAGGAATGGATTACAAAAACGGATAAGAATCGGGCTGTCCATCTTACCAAAAAAGGTATAAAGTTATTGAAAGACCAATTAGGCATTGACATGGAAAATAAAGAAATTAAATAACCTGGGTCTATACAATTATAGACTCAGGTTATTTAATTTCTTTTAAAATCTTTGGTGATATTTACGCGCGGCAAATGAATCTCGTTTGCTTTACGGAAAGAGGTTAACTGAAAAAATAGTAGTTGAGGCGATTCTATTAAATTATTAATCATATTACTTAAAAATTAAGCGTAAGAATATAGTAAATGAAGGGAGATATAAAATGAATAAAGTGAAACTGAAAGTATTTAATATAAAGTATGTAGTGATATGTATTTTATTCACGATTATATGTATCCTCACTTCATTCTTCATTTCTAGTAATTCAAACGTATTCAAATCGTATTATGTTAATCAATTATTAGGAAGTAATTCTACTAAAGGCCTTATGTATATGATAGGAAGTGAGAATCGATATTTTGCAGAAGAATTTCATAAAGAAAAAGGAAGAGCGTCTTTGGAATCTTTTTTACTTTCACTTTCTACAAATATTAATGTCAATGATCTCCGAAGTTTATTAACTCGAGAACTTCCAAATATGAATCAATTTTATTCGGAAATATTAATTGCTGGGGAAGGAACAGATTATACGAACATTCCTGAAGAATCCAGCATTCCTTTAGAGAATATTAAAGATAAAGGTTCTGCTATTGAACACCCAAAGAGTGAGAAAGAAAACAATTCAAATACACAAAATAACGGTGAAAATAAAGTTTTTATTTATCATACACATAGTTGGGAATCGTTTATTCCTCTTATTCCAGGTGCTACTATACCCGATGATGCTTCCAGTACAAATAATGAAGTGAATATTACGTTTGTTGGAAATTATTTAAAACAAAAGTTAGAAGAAAAAGGAATAGGTGTCTCACATGATACGACAAATATGAGGGATTTTCTGCGAAATAAAAATTTGAATTGGGCCCAATCTTACAAAGGATCCCGTCAAGTATTACAAGATAAATTAGCACAAGATAAAAATATTATGTTTCCAATGGATCTTCATAGAGATGATGCACGAAAAAATATCACAACAAAAAATATTAATGGAAAGAATTATGCTCGGCTTTATTTTATTTTAGGACGAGAGAATCCTAACTATGAAAAAAATAAAAAAATAGTAACGGCAATAAATTCATATTTAGATGAGAAGTATTACGGTTTAAGCCGGGGGATTTTTATTAAAGATCGTAAAAGCGGGAATGGAGTATACAATCAAGATCTTTCTCCAAATGCATTACTTATTGAAATGGGAGGCGTAGATAATACACCAGAAGAATTATATGCTTCCGTTGATGCATTAGTAGACGCATTTAGCCACTATTATAATGAAGTAACTAAGAAAAATAACTAAATATAATTGAAAAAATCTTTCTTTTCATTCTTCTTTTTATCGTTTTATTGGAGAATGCTATGCTTCTTATTTCACCTACTGTATAATAAGAAAAAAGCACGAAAAGAGGTTATCTCATGCTAGAGGTTATTGCAACATGTTTAGAAGATGTGAAACGAATTGAACGAGCTGGCGGGAAGCGAATTGAATTAATTTCATCTTATACAGAAGGCGGTTTAACGCCGAGTTATGCATTTATAAAAAAAGCGGTAGAAGCAGTACATATTCCAATTCACGTTATGATTCGTCCGCATGCGAAGTCTTTTACATATACGGAAGAAGAAATTGAAATGATGAAAGAAGATATTATAGTTGCGCAGGAATTAGGAGCAGCTGGTGTTGTATTAGGTGTACTAAACGAACAAAATGAAGTGGATGAAGAGAAACTAGCAGATTTATTGTCTGTTGTAGATGGAATAAATGTAACGTATCACCGTGCGATAGATGATATAGAAAATCCAGTGGAAGCGATGAAAACTTTAAAGAAATTTCATAAAGTGACTCACGTTTTAACTTCAGGTGGACAAGGAGATATAGTTGATAATATTCCGGTGCTTACAGAGATGCAAAAGGTAAGCGATGGTCAAATTCAACTTGTTGCTGGAGCTGGCGTGACGAAAGAAAATATAAAGCAATTGCTAGATGAAACTGGAATCACGCAAGCTCATGTCGGTACAGCGGTAAGAGAAGGGAAATCATGTTTTGCTGAAATTGATCTTAATATAGTACAAGAATTAGTTCGAATGATAAAGTGAAACTTTAATCAGTGGGGGCATCCCCCATTGATTATTAGTTGAACCAATCGGGCTTTTACGGGCAGTTGATCCCCACCTAGCTTCTTTGTTTTCGCTGAATTTTGAGGTGGGGTCTTACTGCCCGTTAATACGGGATAAAATAAACACGTAAGAAAGAGGAGAAACGATGAAGGAAAATACGAAGAAAGAATTATTCTCATGGGCTAAAACGATAGGATTTACCCTTGTATTAATCGCAATTATTCGTGGTGTTTTATTTACACCGTCATTAGTACAAGGCGAATCAATGATGCCCACTTTAGAAAATAACGAACGAGTTCTTGTGAATAAGATTGGTTATAGTATAAGTGGATTAGATCGCTTTGATATTATCGTCTTCCACGGAAAAGAAGGATACGATTTAGTAAAACGAGTAATTGGTTTACCAGGTGATACAGTTGAGTATAAAAATGATGTTTTATATGTAAACGGAAAAGCAATGGAAGAACCATATTTAAAAGAGTTTAAAGAAAAAGCAGCAGGCCGTGTATTAACTCCAGACTTTACGTTAGAACAAATCACAGGAAAAACGAAAGTGCCAGAAGGCCAAGTGTTTGTTTTAGGGGATAATCGTGAAGTTTCTAAAGACGGTCGTATGTTTGGATTTATTTCAGAAGATGAAATTGTCGGAAAAGGACAAGCTGTTTTCTGGCCGTTGAAACAAGTAAGAGCGTTATAAAGCAAGTATGGGAGAAATATTCTTCCGGCGGATTTAAATCACATTTTTTGTGAAACTGAATGTTCAGTTAAGAAAGACAGAGGTCATTTTGATTATTATTTTTCAAAATGGCCTCTGTTTATTTGAAGATAATATTGAAAGGAGGGAATTAAGATGACAACGAAAGAATCAAAAGTTATCTTAAACAGGAAAGGAGCCAGGAAAGTAAACGAAATTCCTAAAGAGGTCTTACAGTTACTACAGCAAGGGAAAATAGAAAGTGTTAATCTAACAGAATGGCTAGCTATAAATCATATTGAACTACTTAAAAATGTCTTACCTTCAATAGGACTCAAGAATAGTTTGGAATATATAGTAGGTGAATTGGAAAAACAGAACGTTGAAACAGGAATGAAAGTCATACGAATAACAGGCACTTTACTAGATGAAATTATAATCAAAGAGAATGAAGGAAACAAGGAAGACGTACTGTTAAAATTATCTAAGCATATTTCAGATAGTGTACGATGTTGGGCAGCGTTTATGAATAAAAAATCAAATAACACATTAAAAGATACATTAACGTATATTCGACCTTTTGCGGCGGATCATCATTTTGGTGTTCGAGAAATTGCTTGGATGTCAATTAGAGAAGATCTTTCACAAAATATAGAAGAAAGTGTGGAATTGTTAGTAGAATGGGCAAAAAGTGAAGATGAGAATATTCGCAGGTTCTCTGTAGAATCTATTCGTCCTCGAGGTGTATGGAGTAAACATATTGAAATATTAAAACAAGAACCAGAAAAAGCACTTCCCATTCTTAATTTACTTAAATCAGATCCATCAAAATATGTACAAGATTCGGTTGGAAACTGGTTAAATGATGCAAGTAAAACGAAACCGGATTGGGTAATGAACCTGTGTGAAGAATGGGAAAAGGATACTGACATAAAATCAACTAGTAGAATGATTAAAAAAGCTAAAAGAACGATTTTGAAAAATAAGTAATATGTAACTAATAGACTTGTTAGTTCTACGAAGGAACAATCAATCATGTTAAAAAAAGAATACTTTGAATAACTATGAGAAGAGCATGTATTGAACAATACATGCTCTTTATATTTTCTTTTATATCAGTGTTATTAATGAAAGGTGATCAAATTTTATTTCAAATCTAAACTTCCGTACTTTTTTATTGTAACTTTTATTCAAATAGTTTTGTAGCAACATGTACTTTGGAAAGTGAACCGTCTCTATTTCTAAAAATAATTTTATATTCACCGTCAGGAAGCCAATCACTCCAATTTATACTAAATTCACTTATCGCTTGTTCCCCTGGTTTTAAAGTTCCGTCAATCATCCAAGCACCTTTAGCGTTATATAAAGTATAACTAAAAGGAGAATCACCAGTATTTTGTACAAGAACGCTTAAGTTATCTCCATTAAAATAGTTGAAATTATAAGTGGTTGATCCGAAAAATGCAACGTCTTCGTTAGTTATGGCACGTTGTTCAATTTGAGAGTCTAGCTTAGTATCTTCGTTTGTAGCAAATGTCACATTATAACCTATACAAAAAGATAGCATAATAGCAGGAATCACTAGCAACTTTTTCAAAAGAAACACTCCTTATATTTCGTATTATGTATATGATAATTGAAAAATATTGAAATGTAATAGTTTAATGTGAAAATTTACAAATGTATATAATTATTTACGCTTATTTTAAATTACTGACAAAACATAAAGATTAAGTAATTGAAAAAAATATTGATAGAATTGAAAGAATATTTTATAATTTTAAATTATATGTTTGTTTCGAAAAACGGAATTCAAGTTCCGAAATTCGGAACAAGAGGGAGATAGAATGAGTATAAATAAAACGGCAGTTAAGACAATGGATATTTTGGAATTGTTTTATGAGCATGAAGAACTAAGTTTAACAGAGATGGTTCAGCTTACGAGTATGCCGAAAACATCTGTTTATCGTTTAATCGGCTCGTTAGAAGAAATGGAGTTTTTACAAAAAAACGAGAAGGGAAGATATCGTCTAGGAGTCGTTTTTTTACGATTTGGTCAACTTGTTTCACAAAGGTTATCAGTAAGAAATATTGCGATTCCATATATGAAAGAGCTTAGGGATAGTTTAGGGCAGGCAGTTAATTTAATTATTCAAGATGGTAATGACGCGATTTATGTGGAAAAGATGGAAGGAGTTCAGCCGGTACGTGTGTATACGGCGGTTGGAAGACGAGCTCCACTTTATGCCGGTGCTTGTCCAAGAATTTTACTATCGTATTTCTCTGAGGAAGAGAAACGAAAATACATAGAGGAAACGGATTTAAAGCAGTTTGCAGATGGAACAATCGTGGATAAGAAGCAATTGCTAGAAGTGTTACAAATGGCGAAAAAGGAAGGACATACCATTAGCTACTCTGAGTTAGAAAATCATACTGCGGCTATAGCAGCGCCTATTTTTGCAAGCGATGGAACGGTTGTAGCAGGTATTAGTATTTCGGGATTAGCAATTGAGTATAGCGAAAGTAATATTTCATATTTTATCGCGAAGGTGAAAGAAACAGCACATCGCATTTCGAAAGAACTCGGCTTTTTGGCATAGAAAGAGGGAGTAGGATGAAATTTTCTGCATTAGGGGATCAAGCAATTATTGTTACATTTGGTGAAGAAATGGGGATGGATGTATACGAAAAAGTGCAACGACTATTTCAAGCACTACAGCAACATCCGTTTACAGGAATGATTGAATGCGTTCCGTCGTTTACTTCCTTAGCGGTCTACTACAATGTATACGAAGTATGGAAGCGAAATGAGAGAAGTGAAGGGTTATATAATTACGTTTGCCAATATATAAAAGAGCTGTGTGATTCGTATAAAGAAGAATTGAACCGAGATGTGAAACAGATTTCTATACCAGTTTGTTACGGGGAAGAATATGGACCTGATTTAGAAGAGGTTGCACATTATCACGGTTTGCAAGTAGAAGATGTGATTCGAATACATAGTGAAACAACATATTTTGTGTATATGCTAGGTTTTACACCAGGGTTCCCGTATCTAGGAGGACTATCAAAAGAACTAGAAACACCTAGAAAAGAAACACCACGGCTGCAAATCTCTCCTGGTTCAGTAGGTATTGGCGGTAATCAAACAGGTATTTATCCGCTTGAAACACCAGGTGGATGGAATATTATTGGCCGAACACCAATCTCCTTATTTAATCCGGAAGAAGAAACACCAACTTATATTCAAAGCGGTATGTATTTACGATTTATTCCAATAACGAAAGAAGAGTACGTATCACTTGAGGGGGCTAAGGAATGGATGTAGAGGTTTTGCATGCAGGAATGTTTACAACAGTCCAAGATTTAGGGCGATCTCATTATCAACAATACGGCGTACCTGTTGGCGGGGCTATGGATCAAAGTGCACTTCGGATGATCAATATGTTAGTTGGTAATGAAGAGAATGAAGCGGGATTCGAAATGACGATTATGGGACCGAAAATGTTAATAAAGAAAACGACGTTACTTGCGATTGGTGGTGCGGATATGGAACCGCTACTAAATGGGGAGCGTATTCCATTATGGTGTCCTATTTTAGCGGAAGAAGGTAGCATGCTTTGCTTTGGAAAAGTGAAAAGCGGTTGCAGAACGTATGTGACTTTTGCAGGTGGTATACATATTGATCGTACAATGGGAAGCAAAAGTACTTACATACGTGCTGCGATTGGTGGTATTGAAGGAAGAATGCTGAAAAAAGGGGATTATTTTCAACTTGGTACGCACTCAGAAATGGCGAATCGTTTCATTCAAGACTTACAAAAGGATGAGCGAATGAAAACGAAATGGGCAATTAGCAGCAGCGTACGACCAAAGTATAAGAAACATCCTAAGCTTCGTGTCATCACTGATTTTGAATATGATCAATTTACAGAAGAAAGTATACAGGCATTTTTTACGAAAGAGTATAAAGTATCTAATTACGCTGACCGTATGGGCTATAGAGTTGAGGGAGAAGTTTTAAATAGGATGGAAGAAAAAGAGATTTTATCGAGTCCGGTTACATTTGGGACCATTCAAGTTCCAAACGGTGGACAGCCTATTATATTAATGGCAGATAGGCAAACGACAGGTGGCTATCCGAGAATGGGAAATATCATTTCAGTAGATTTACCTCTTCTTGCCCAGCTAAAACCGGGGGACTATGTTTCTTTTGAGAAAATTAAGCTTGAAGAAGCGGAACAATTGTACATAGAAAAAGAAATAAATATGAATCTATTAAAGAAATTCATCGCTTTACGAAGCTGAAATTAGGAGGAAACATTGTGACTACAATCGATTTAAACTGTGATTTAGGAGAAAGTTTTGGAGCTTATAAAATGGGGAATGATGATGAAATTCTTCCGTTCGTTTCCTCTATAAATATTGCTTGTGGTTTTCATGCGGGTGATCCAACTGTAATGAGAAAAACGGTTGAGAAAGCACTGCAGCATAATGTAGCAATAGGGGCACATCCTGGTTTTCCTGATTTAATTGGATTTGGGAGAAGGAACATGAACGTTTCAGCAAATGAAGTATACGATTATGTTTTATATCAAATTGGTGCATTAGACGCTTTTGTGAAAGCAGCTGGCGGGAAAATGCAGCATGTAAAACCGCACGGTGCTCTATATAATATGGCGGCGACTGATTCGGAAATTGCAGATGCGATTGCAAAGGCAATTTATCATATGAACCCCAATCTATTACTTTACGGATTAGCGAATAGCGAGGCGTTTATACAGGCCGCGGAAAAATACAATATAACTCTCGTACAAGAAGCTTTTGCTGATCGTACGTATCAGCAAGATGGGACGTTAACAAGTCGTACGGAAGAAAATGCACTCATAAAAAATGAAGAAGAAGCGATAAAGCAAGTGCTTGAAATGGTGAAAGAAGGCTATGTAAAAGCGGTGAACGGAGAGAAAGTAGTAGTTCAGGCGAAAACAATTTGTTTACATGGTGATGGAGAGAAAGCAGTGCAATTTGCGAAGAAAATATACGGAACATTCGAACTTAATGGTGTTTCTATTTGTGCACCAAAATAAAAAATAGGGGGAAGTGCTGGAATGATTAAATTAATCGGGATACTACTTGTTGCAGTTGGCTTTTTATTTAGATTAAATACACTGTTAGTCGTTATGGTTGCAGGTATTGTTACTGGTATGGTTTCAGGATTAAGTTTTTATGATGTGATCAGTATGTTCGGTAAATTTTTCATAGAAAATAGATATATGTCTATGCCGATTATACTAACTTTACCGGTAATCGGAATTTTAGAGCGTTACGGTTTAAAAGAAAGAGCAGAAGCACTTATAACGAAATCAAAAGGCGCAACAACTGGAAGAGTCTTAATGTCGTATTTTACGATAAGAGAATCATCAGCAGCACTTGGATTGAATATTGGTGGTCATGCACAAACAGTAAGACCGCTCGTTGCACCGATGGCAGAAGGAGCAGCACAAGGTAAATACGGTAAACTGCCTGAAAAATTAAGAGAGAAGATTAAAGCAAACGCAGCAGCTGCGGAAAATACAGCTTGGTTTTTCGGAGAAGATATATTTATCGCGACTGGTGCGATTTTATTAATGAAAGGATTCTTCGATTCAGTAGGTATGCATGTCGGTGTGTGGGATATGGCGCTTTGGGGTATTCCAACCGCAATATCAGCACTTATTGTAAGCTGGATCAGGTTTAGAAGATTTGATAAATATATAGCGAAAACGATGACATCAAAAGAAAAAGAAGAGAAGGAGGCAATATAAAATGAACATCATTACAATGGATACAATTTATTACGTATTAGGTATAATCGTTGCCTTTATCGCTGTTCGTATCGCATTCGATCGTGAACATCCAAATCGATTTGGTTCTAGCTTATTTTGGGCGTTATTTGCAGTTACGTTTTTATTCGGAAATGTAATCCCTTCGTTTTATGTTGGCTGTATCGTACTTGCTATGGTCATGTTAGCTTCACTAAATAAAGTAACAAAATCAGAAGAGAAAGAAGTTCCAGTACAAGAACGTGTAAAACATGCTGAGAAATTAAAGAATAAAATTTTTATGCCTGCACTATTAATACCAATTTTTACAATCATCGGTACGTTAACGTTAGGAAAAATCAAATGGGGGAATGTTTCGCTTGTTGATCCAGATAAAGTAACGCTAGTCGCATTAGCGCTTGGGGCATTACTTGCATTTGTTGCGGCAATGCGTATCACAAAATCGAAAATAACAACGCCTGTGCAAGAAGGAAGCAGACTACTACAAGCTGTCGGCTGGGCTGTGATTTTACCACAAATGTTAGCAGCACTTGGCGGTATTTTCGCGAAATCTGGCGTTGGGCAAGTCGTTTCTGATTTAGTCGGCCAAGTATTACCGACAGAGTATCCGTTCGTTGCTGTTATGGCGTATTGTTTAGGAATGATGCTCTTTACAGTCGTAATGGGAAATGCATTCGCAGCATTTGCCGTTATTACTGGCGGAATTGGCTTACCTTTAATTGTACAAATGCACGGAGGAAACCCAGCAATTATGGCAGCACTCGGGATGTTTGCTGGATATTGCGGAACGCTGCTTACACCAATGGCAGCAAACTTTAATATCGTTCCGGCGATGCTTTTAGAGCTAAAAGATAAAAATGCAGTTATTAAAGCGCAAGTACCAATTGCTCTTTCAATCTTTATTATCAATATGTTTATTATGTACGGACTTGTATATCGTTTCTAATTAGGAGGGTAAAACTATGAAAACAGTATTACTAACAGGATTTGATCCGTTCGGCGGAGAAAGCATCAATCCAGCTTGGGAAGTCGCAAAAAGTTTGCATGAAAAAACAATCGGAGAATACAAGATTATTAGTAAACAAGTACCAACTGTATTTCATAAATCAATACAAGTTTTAAAAGAATATATAGAAGAACTAACACCGGAAATAATTATATGTATCGGACAAGCTGGGGGCAGACCAGATATTACGGTAGAGCGTGTCGCAATTAATATTGATGATGCAAGAATTGCTGACAATGAAGGGAATGAGCCAGTAGATGTGCCGGTTATAGAAGAAGGACCGGCTGCTTATTGGTCTACACTTCCGATGAAAGCAATTGTAAAAAGACTTCACGAAGAAGGGATACCAGCTTCCGTTTCACAAACAGCAGGTACATTCGTTTGTAATCACTTATTCTATGGTCTTATGTATGAAATAGAGAAACATGATCAGAAAATAAAAGGTGGATTTATTCATATTCCGTTCTTACCAGAACAAGCGAGTAATTATCCAGGGCAACCGAGTATGTCACTTTCTACTATTAGTAAAGGGATAGAATTGGCGATTGAGGTAACGACGATAGTTGAGGTGGATATTGTGGAAGTTGGAGGTACGACGCATTAAGTAGAATGAATTGTACAACACCTCCTGTAAACAACTGGTATAATAAGAATAGGAAAATACATAGAGGTGATTGTTGTGCAGCAATTTGAAGAAGTACGTTCAATTTTAGAGCAAGCGAAGAAAATTACAGTGTTAACAGGTGCAGGAGCAAGTACGGAAAGTGGTATCCCAGATTTCCGTTCAGCAAATGGATTGTATGCTGATGCGAATGTCGAGATGTATTTATCAAGAGGATATTATAATAGAAGCCCGAAAGAATTTTGGAAGCATTATAAAGAAATCTTTCAAATTAATACGTTTCATCAATATAAACCAAATCGTGGCCATCGCTTTTTAGCTGAATTCGAAGAACAAGGGAAAGATATTACGATTTTAACGCAAAATATTGACGGTTTACATCAATTAGGCGGTAGTAAACATGTCATTGATTTACATGGAACACTTCAAACAGCACATTGTCCGAAGTGTAAAGCGGGATATGATTTACAGTATATGATTGATCATGAAGTGCCTCGTTGCGAGAAGTGTAATTTCATCTTAAATCCAGACGTCGTTTTATACGGAGATACATTACCGCAATATCAAAATGCAATAACACGTTTATATGAAACAGATGTACTTATCGTTATGGGAACGTCATTAAAAGTACAACCTGTCGCTTCATTCCCAGAAATTGCAAAGAGGGAAATAGGGGCAACAACGATCTTAGTAAATGAAGAGTTAACTGGGCAAGAATATAACTTTGATTTTGTTTTTCAAAATAAGATTGGTGAGTTTGTTGAAGGATTGTCTTCGATTAAATAAGTTATCGAAAAAACTGAGGTATCCACCTCAGTTTTTTATTTGAGTAATCGCTGTATTAAACAACATGAAAACATTTCGATAATGTAGTAATTACATCTTTATAACCCATAAAAAATGTTTTGGTTGGCAAAATAGCAGAATAGGAAGAAATGTTTTCTTTAGCGAGTACACAGTCGTCATAAAGTAAGCTAATATGTAGCTGTTGTAAAGGTTCTATTTGGTTTTGATTTAGGTATAAAACTAAGTCATTATAAAGTTGCTCACTATAATCACTTACAGAATGTTCTAATGAAAGCTGACCTGCTATGCTAGTCCACCATACTTTAAAACTACATATTAACTCTTTAAAGGATTCTTCATTACATAAATGAGTGTCAAAAAACTTCTCATAAAAGATATGATTTTCTTCATAGAAAATTTGTAAATCATATTTGTCGTTAGCAATTTGTTTGCGAAGTGTATGCCATAATTCTTTGAAATTCGCTTCAAAGTCAGTAGAGAAGTTTAATTGTCTTGCTATGTAAGGAAATCTCAAATTTTCTTTTTTCTCTTTTTGGTTGAGATACATATTTTGAATGTAAATCATAAAATTTAAACAATGTGACGTATTAGTATGTATTGTAAATGCATCTGTCATTTCGTTTTCTCCTTAGTAATGTCTTTTATTGATTTATTTCTTAAGTATACAAAGAAATGAAAACGAGGGGTATAAAAAACCAATTATTACGATATTTCTTTCAGAATAAAATTCATGTTATGACGTATTAAGGGGAATGGTAATAAATAGGATGTAAAATTAAAATACTGAAAATTAAATCTTTTATTTCTTTTATAATTAATATAAAATTCTATATATATCATATAAATAAATTTGATACATAATGGTTCTGTGTAGAAATGTTAATAGAATGAAGCGAGGGAGCGAAATGAGACAGAAAAAGGAGCAGAAGAAACAATCGAAAAAGAAAAAGACTCATATTCCTTTTCGGTTAAATGTACTATTTTTTATCGTCTTTCTTTTATTTTCAGCTATTATAATTCAATTAGGTAAAGTACAAATCATTGATGGCGAAACGTATAGAAATGAAGTGAACAAAAAGGAAGATGTAACGGTAAGCACGCCTGTTCCTAGAGGAAAAATGTTTGATCGGCAAGGTCAAGTGATTGTAAATAACAAACCGCTACGAACCGTTACATATACGAAAATGAAAGGAGTAGATTCGAAAGAAGTTTTACAAGTCGCAAGACATTTAGCGCAGCTAATTGAAATGTCACCAGAAGATATAGGTAAGTTAACAGAAACAGATAAAAAAGATTTTTGGATGCAGTTAAATGAAAAGCGTGCCGCAGCAAAAGTAACGAAAGAAGATGAGAGTACATTTAGGAAGCAAGAGATAGAAGGGAAAGAATTAGATGGAAAAGTAGAAGAGTTGCGCCGAGAAAGAATTACACAAGAAGAATTAAGTGAACTTTCAAAAGAGGATCTAGAAGTACTAGCAATTAAAAGTAAGATGAATGCGGGATATAAAATGACGCCGCAAATTGTTAAAAAGGATGTAAGTCAAAATGAATATGCAGTCGTAAGTGAAAGATTGGCAAGTTTGCCAGGAGTGGATACGACAGTGGATTGGGAACGTGAATACCCAAATGATAAAATACTTCGTTCTATTCTTGGTAGCGTTTCTACTGAAAATGAGGGGTTGCCAAGAGAACAATTAGATTATTATTTAGTACGTGATTATAACCGAAATGACCGTATTGGTAAGAGTTACATCGAGAAACAATACGAAGATGCATTACATGGAACGAAAGAACAGACTAAAAATATTACGGATAAAGCAGGAAATATTATTCGGACGGAAAAAGTGACCGAAGGAAAAAGTGGAAATAATTTAATGTTAACAGTAGATATGGAGTTACAGAAAAAAGTAGAAGAAAGTCTTGAAAAGAATTTACGAGCATTTCATTCTGCAGAGCCGATGATGGATCGTGCGTTCGTAGTAATGATGAACCCGAAAAACGGCCAAATTTTATCAATGGCAGGAAAGAAAATTGTAAATAAAGATGGTGGGATGCAAATAGAAGATTTTGCTTTAGGAACGATGACAAGTTCTTATGAGTTAGGCTCAACTGTGAAAGGGGCTACATTATTAGCCGGATATCAAACGGACACAATTAAGCCGTATACGCATTTCTTTGATGCACCAATGTATTTTAAAGGAAGTACGAAGCCGAAGAAATCGTGGAAAGAATTTGGTGATATTGATGATTTAAGAGCTTTACAAGTATCATCAAACGTTTATATGTTTAATACAGCATTAAAAATGGCTGGTATAAATTATGTACCAAACAATCCGTTAGACATTAAACAAGAGACATTTAATAAAATGCGCTACTATTTTAGACAGTTCGGGTTAGGTGTACCAACGGGTATTGACTTGCCGAATGAATCGATTGGTCAAATGGGTAGAACTGATAACATACCAGGTTTTTTACTTGATTATGCGATTGGACAGTACGATACATATACGCCGCTTCAACTTGCTCAATATATTTCAACGATTGCAAATGGTGGTTACCGAATGAAACCACAAATTGTACAAGAAGTGAGAGAGCAACCACATAGACCAGAGGATGTTGGAAAAGTTGTCCGGTCTATTGAACCAGTTATTTTAAATCGAGTGGATATGGACACTTCATACATTAATCATGTAAAAGAAGGATTTAGAAGAGTTTTTCAAGAAACTGACGGAACAGGTACTGCAACGTTTAAAGGATTACCGTATAAACCAGCTGGAAAAACAGGGACAGCTGAGACTGTATATGGTGGAGAAAGTGATATTGGAAGAGATGAAAACTATAACCGAAAAAAATGTTATAATTTAACTCTTGCCGGTTATGCACCATATGATGCTGATCCGGAAGTAGCTTTTTCAGTTGTTGTACCATGGGTGAATGATGACAAATCAGGAATTAATTCCGCGATTGGTAAAGAGATTTTGGATGCGTATTTTGAATTGAAAACGAAAAGAGCGGGTGGAAATCCAGTCCCAGTAGAGCAGCCGAACAAGGCCCAGTAAAAATAGTATCACTGCATGGAGACATATTGTGCAGTGATATATTTTTTGAGTTAAAAAGCGTTTAAATAAGGTGGGAATGGATATGAAAGAGGAGATTAAAAGAGGCTGGGGAAAATACATACTCTTCGTGTTTGTTTTGGTAGTAGCCTATCATTCTTTTACTTTATGTAAAGTGGAAGGGAAATCAATGCAACCGACTTTATATGAAGAAGACTACGTATTTGTAAATAAAGCAGCAGTACATTTTTCTAACTTAGAGCACGGAGAAATTGTCATTATAAAGGAAGAAGATGAGTCGAAATATTATGTAAAACGAGTAATAGGACTTCCTGGTGACGTAATTAACATAACGAATGGAACAGTATATGTGAATGATAAAAAGCAAGAAGAACCGTATACAAATAAAGATTTATTCAATAATACGCAAGTGTTTTATAACTTTCAAAAGACAAAAATCCCGCCAAATAAGTTATTTGTAATGGGAGATAATCGTGAACTTAGTAGAGATAGTCGAAATGGTTTAGGATATATTGAAGAAGATAATATAATAGGCAAAGTGGAATTTGTATATTATCCTTTTTCAAAAATGAAGATCATAGAATAAGTGGGGTAATACAAAACCCCACTTATTAAAGTTTCACTTTATCTTCTTTAAAAAACCTTTAGGGTTAAATGAAATGAAAAACTTATGCTTGGATTCATCGATTATGAAATTATTATTTTTAGCTAAAAACTCTTCAACAGCTTCCATTGGGCCAGGCCCCCAATCGGGAGAAACAGGATTTCCATTAATAGATGTATCCTCTACAATAATATAACTGCCAGTAGTAACGATAGATTTATAAAGTAAAAGTTCTTTTGCTACATGCTCTTTACTATGATCTGAATCTAAAATAACTAAAATCACATCATCAGGTTTACGCATACTTAATATTTTTTGCACAGCGGTTACTGAAACAGAAGAAGCTGTTAAATACGTAATACGATCATGGGATGGACGATTTGGTTGTGGAAATACATCGATAGTCAGAACGTGTCCTTTTCCAATTAAATCTAATATAGAAGCTAAATACAGTGCACTACCACCGTAAAAGGTCCCACATTCAATAATTAAATCAGGTTTTAATTCGTAAATGATTTCTTGATATAAAAAGAGGTCAGAGGGAAGTTTGGAAATGGGAACCCCGAGCCAATGTGTATCATATAACCAGACTCGACTATCGTAATATTGTTTTAAAAATTCGCTACTTAAGTTATCCATCTTGAACACTCCTTTCTGAAACGAAAGTTGTACAATATAATATGTAAAACATAATTATAAGGAGAATGTTTTTGAATAAAAATGAGCAAAACACCTCATTAAAAACCAATTGTGTGTATAATGAAAAATCTTTGTACAGCAAATTTAATCAAAATGCAGTGTAAATCTGTAGATGAGGAGGAAAGGAAATGAAATGATCGTATGTATAAGTACACAATTTGCTTCATTAGAAAAGGAAATGAAATACTCTTATTGAATAGAAATAAAAAGCCGAATATGGGAATGTGGAATGGTGTTGGAGGAAAAATAGAAGCTAATGAAACGCCATACGAAGGAATCATTAGAGAAACGTTTGAGGAAACGGGAATAGAGCTTCCAAGTGTAACGTATAAGGGGAATGTTATTTTTAAAGATAAAGACGAGTCTTGGCATAGTGAGGGAATGTATGTATTCCTTGCTGATTTGCCAGATGGAGTACATATGAATACACCGTTAAGTACGGCGGAAGGATTATTAGAATGGAAAGAAATTGATTGGATATTAGATGGTGATAATAGAGGTGTAGTTAGCAATTTACAAAGATACTTACCAGTAGTATTAACAGAAGAAAATCAGTTAGAGCATATATTCACATATGACAACCGGAATATTATTAATTATACAACTGTATTTTTGACAGAAGATGATGCGAACAAAAGGTATGAAAAACAACTCGTTTCTCAATAGGAAAAATATGAAAACAATCACTCTTATAATCTAGTAGATAATATTGTAATAGAGCAATCGGCTAGATAAGAATTGGGATGATATTACTTTTCTTATATTAACAGAGTAAATAAAATGATTTGAAGGGGGGAACTCAAATTATGGCATTCAAAAACGAGGACGAACAAAATAAAGCTTTCGAGGCAACTAAAGCAAGTTTAGCAATAGAAGGCATGACCGTTACAAAAGAAATGGAAAAAGTTATAAAAGAAAAGTTAGCCGGAAAGATAACGCACGAGCAACTTATTACATTAGCTGATGCGATTGCGAGACGTGAACGTACTTAACAATCTAGAAGCCACCACAAAATTTTGTTAAATAAACGAGAAAAAAGAGATGGCAGAACCCTCTCTTTTTCATTTTCGTATACTCCATGATTAGCCACGAATCGCTTTAATAATAAAACGATGTTGCTTCACATCAAAATAACCTTTTTGTAAGATGATTTCATGTATACGATATAATTCTTCAAAATAACCTTCGACAGTAAAATCAGGAATTTGCCAAGGAATCGCTTTTAAATAATAGACGATAGCGCCAATATCATAAAAACGTTGAAAAGGAAATTCTTCTTTTGCTTCTAAAATAGTAAATCCATTTTCATTTAGTTCATTACATGCAGTTTCCAGAGACCAACTTGCAAATTCGCTATTTAGATGTATACCAAACTGCTCATTAAGTTCCGCACAATCGAGACCACCAACTTGTTGTGTAAGAAATATTCCATTAGGAGAAAGGATTCTTTTTACCTCAAAGGCAGCATATGATTCATGTTGATTCACAATGAAATCAAACTGACCATCTTGAAATGGTAAAGCAGTATCCTCAGTTACCTCTACAACAGTAACCCCTAAAGGCTCTAATTTCTTTCGAGCAATTGGCACGTTTGGAGCGTAACCCTCAGTCGCATAAATAGTTGACGGGAACGGTTGTAACATAGACAAAAACTCTCCGCCGCCAGTCCCCATATCAAGCATTGATTTTGCACGCTGCATAAGCTGGAAAGCAGTGCTGCCGTACGACCACGATAAAGGTTCGCTATTCATTCGACCAGTTTCTGAAATGAAAGAAAAATCCCAGCCGCTAAAATGTGTATTTGCACTTTCTAATAAAGTTAAAAATAATGGATCACGTTTCATAATTTTGTCCTCCTATTTTTTAACAAATGATATGATGAGAAAAGAAAAAGGGAGGACCTCTTATTAAAGTGAAGCGGTTTTACGTTTCGTGTTCGAATAGATTCATATAAATTTGCTCCTTGTGAGAATAGTTATTTATATATTCGGGATAATCGAGTGGAAATCCTTTGAATTTATTAGGGAAGGTGAGCGTACGATCAAATTTTGGATAGGGTATACAGTAAATCTACATTGTGCCAAGATATTTCACATTTCTATTACATAACAATAAAGTCGTACTGTTTATAAAAAAGTGGCACCGTTTTATCCCTTTGGATGTACTTATCTATGGGGATATTTTTATTAATAAAAGAAATAGATATATATACTGAATATAAAAACGTTTTAATTCTTTGAAAACATTCGATAATTTAGTATTGTTTATATATGGAATGTTTTATTTGTACGAAAAGAGGGTAATGGGCTAGATGAAAAAAATGAAAAATGTAATGTTGCTAGTGTTGTGTTTCTTATGTTTAAGTGGTTGTAATTATGAAGATGAAGATCAGGTGAAAAAATATGTGAAAAAAAAGCACGGAATTGATGTGATTGTAACACATTGGGGTGCTATACATGAAGGGAATATGGGACATACATATCATACTGTTCAAGCAAAAAACAATAAAAATATTCAATTTAGAGTAGAGGTAGATGGTTTCTTATATTCAAGAATAAAAGGGGATGAATATCAATACGGAAAAAAAACATATGAGGAATATAAGAAATTTAAGCCAATGCTAGAGGAAATGAAAAAATTAGGTTACGTAGAACCTGAAAATAAAAATGTTTTTCAATATATAGTGGATGATGATATAGAGGAGAAACCAACTGATGAGTTATTATTAACTTTAAAAACGAGTGACAAGATTGATTACAGTCAATTTGAATCAAAAGAATTAGATCGTTTATATGCTCTAATCCAATTCATTCAGAAGAGTAATAAAAAGATAACAAAACTTGAAATTGAGGATTATAATGGTGAATCTATAGGCCTCCCTTTTCATAATGTGCAAAAAGCTATAACGAAAGAAGAACTGCTTTTAACAATGAAAAACACCGTAAGTGGTTATTGGACATATTTGATTCAAACTGAAACAAAAGTAGGCCAAAGGTTAAATGAAATTCAAAATGATCGTTTTGTAATTGAAGATATTACTTGTTCACACCCGAAAGACGGCAATTGTCTAGAGTATGAATTGACTTTAGTTTTCAATGACAGTGAGATAAAATATAGAAATGATTCCTATGTAATAGAGGATTTGAGAAAGGTAGTCACTATTCTTAAAGAAGAACTATATAATAAGGAATTTAACATATTTTTAAGGAACAAGGATGGAACAAGTTATTCACTCTGGCTATCATCAGAAAAAATCAAGAAAAGTAATAACATAGAAGAGTTAGTAAAATAAAGGTATAAAGAAGAATTTTAAAGCACTTTTTACGTTTATAATTGCTTTATATAAAAGGAAAAAACGCTTATACTTCATTTTTGAAGCATAAGCGTTTTTGTTTAAAATACTTAAAAAGAAAAATCTTTTGGTAAAGTACCATTTTTAAGCACCGTTCGTAACCCATGTTTTATAATCCAAGGGTTAACAGGATACTGGTTATCGCGTAATTGCTGCAACCATTGAAAAACGAGTTCTTTATCTTCTTTCGTAATATCGTTAATATGATTGGCTACTGATTTTTGGACATATTTAGAAGGGTCATTCATTAATGACTCTAAAAGTTTTAAATTGTTCTTAAAGTCACCTTTCAGAGCTCCTATTTTTTTAGCCCAAGGAAGTCTTGGTCTTGTACCTTCGGAAACTAATCTCCTAATGTGGCTGTTTTCGTCATGAATCCACTGTTGTAATATGTTTAGTGTATCTTCATGATATGTTTCAAGAAAAGGCCGAATGGCATATTCAGCAGTATTCCTTTTTGTTATTTCATACATTGCGTTGAATGAGGTTTCAAAATCGTTAAGCCCATATTTTTCAACGTATTTTGCAATAGGCATGTACATATATCCGTTTGTAAATGTGCCTACTTCTGTTGTATTTTCTGGTCCCAATGTTTTCAGTAATATATGTATTGCTGCATGAAAATCTTTTTGTAAAGCATTGTGTAATTCATCTGCAATTACTTCAATACGCTGCTTTAACTCTAAACTTTCAACTTTACATGTTACGGAAGATACGAAGTTTCTTTTCGAGAAAGTAGGATCGTGTTTACAAATAGAATCAGCCATACTTTCTACTAATTCTTCATTAAATAAAAATTTCAACGGAACATATTTACCCATGTTTTCACCTCGGTGGTCAAATAAAAACAATTTTTATTTTTTAATCGACAATCCATAAACCAAAGTCTCACTCGGAGTCGTAATACTAAAACCAGTCGTCTTATAATCAAGTTTCACCGTATCACCAGTGTAGTCTTTCGTGAATGAATCCATTTGTACGATAAGCTCTGCATCTTCATATACAACGTCATCTGCATCATATGTATCCCAAATTAAATCCACATCAACGAAAATACTACAAGAGTTTGTCATTGTTCCTCTAATGCGAATGATCTTTTTGTCTTCACGTTCTAATCTATGTATAGCTGCTTTTGCTTCATCAGTAATACGAATGTTCATGGTATCCCAACCTTTATTTATATTTCCTTTATTATTGCAAAAACAGGAGCAATAGGGAAGGGAGAAGCATTGGAATAAAAAACGAGCAAACAAATTTGTTTGCTCGTTTTACTTTATTTTAGTTCACATTTATCAAGCGGAATCACTTTCGTTTTCTTCGTAAATTTATATCCTAACCATAGTACTAAGAAGAGTGGTAAACCGATATAAGAAACGAGTACACCGTTCCAATCGATTGATTCGCCCATAAATGCGCCGTAGTTTTGACCTAAAATTACGATGACACAAAGTGCAAATGCGAAGATTGGACCGAACGGGAACCATTTCGCTCTATATGGTAAGTCTTTTAAATCTTTACCTTGAGCGATATATGCTTTACGGAAACGGTAATGACTAATTGCGATTCCGACCCATGCGATAAAGCCAGACATTCCAGATGCGTTTAATAACCAAATGTATACAACACCGTCACCGAATAATGAGGCAATAAAAGCGATACTACCGACAATTGACGTTACGATTAATGCGTTAACAGGTACACCGCGGCTATCTAATTTACCAAGAAACTTTGGTGCTTTTCCCTGGCGAGCTAGATCCCAAAGCATACGAGTTGATGCATACATACCAGAGTTACCAGCAGACAGTACTGCCGTTAAAATAACAGCGTTCATAACAGAAGCAGCAAAGGCAACGCCCGCTTTTTCAAAAATAAGTGTAAATGGACTTACTGTTACATCGCTTGCAGCAAGGCTTTCAGTCGTATAAGGAATTAATAAACCGATAACGAGAATCGCAAGGATATAGAATAAAAGAATACGCCAAAAGATCGAGCGAATTGCTTTTGGAATGTTACGCTCTGGATCAGCAGTTTCACCAGCAGCTACTCCTAATAATTCAGTTCCTTGGAAGGAGAAACCAGCAGCCATAAATACACCGATAATTGCCATAATGCCGCCATTAAATGGTGCATCTGCAACAGTGAAGTTTTTAAAGCCAACAGATTCGCCGCCCATAATTCCAAAAATCATCATGAAGCCGACAATTAAAAAGATAATAATAGTAACTACTTTAATAAGTGCGAACCAATATTCAGATTCACCAAACCCTTTAACAGATAAATAGTTTAAAAGGAAAATAATAGCTAAACATAATCCACTCCAAATAAGAGAAGGAGTATCTGGGAACCAAAATTTCATAATTAATGTTACAGCAGCTAGTTCAGCAGCAATTGTAATGGCCCAGTTATACCAATAGTTCCATCCAAGTGCAAAGCCAAGTGATGGATCAACAAACTTTGTTGCGTACGTACTAAAAGATCCAGTAACAGGCATGTAAGCTGCGAGTTCAGCTAAGCTTGTCATTAAAAAGTAAACCATAATTCCAATTGCGGCGTATGCAATTAATGCACCGCCAGGACCAGCAGAATGGATAACACCACCGCTAGCAAGAAATAGTCCGGTACCGATTGTACCACCGAGAGAAATCATCGTAAGGTGACGAGATTTTAATCCGCGTTTTAATTCACCTTGTCCTTGTGTAGTTTGCGTTTTAGAGGTAGATTGATTTGTTGCGCTATTCATGTTCAACACTCCTTTTCTTGTAGGTTAGGAAGGAGCGGGGGAGAAAAATACAAAAAACCGCCAAAGGAATTTGGCGGAACGTTTCACAAATAACCACCCCATCATACCCTTCCGTTAAGATAGCACCCCACGTTTACACGGTAATTTTGTAAACGTGACAGTTCTGTTCCTTTCGGAGACAGCCCCAGCTTATACTTCCAGAGAAGAAATATAAACTTCGGCAACTTTTCCTTTCAAACGAAGTCAGGGACATTCTCTGTGTCTCGTCCGTTTTACTTTTAAAAGTCGCAACCTCTACCTCATCGGATTGATGAGGATTTTATATATTGCTAAGATTTTTAATATATGGCAATTGTAATGAGTTTCTGAATATATTGCAAGATATTTTGTTAGGAAAAGTCAAAAAATATCGGTTATTGTATAGGAAACGCTTGCAAAACTCCACCCGAACCTACTGTTATGTAACAAAAAATAAAGAAAGAAATTGTTATACAAATGTTTCGCAAAAAATATTGGAAAACCCTTTAAAAATAAAAGAAAATTCTGAAAATATAATTCGACATAACTATTAAAAGAGGAATATTCCTTAAATTCGTTTCAAAGAATAAGTATAAATCTGATAAATAGAATGAATATTCTTTTTATTTCTGATAAAATTGAGGTATTGTTTAATTGAAAAGGGGAAATCAACATGAAATTAGAAACAGAAAGGCTCTATATAGTGCCGTGTACAGAAGAGAGTATTCACGTTGCTAACGAGCAAGGGTATAATAGTGGTCCACATATTGTAGGGCATGTAGAAAATATAAAGCAAGATAAGGATTTATTACCTTGGGGCGCGTGGTATGTCATTCGAAAAGAAGATGACATCGTTCTAGGTGATGTAGGGTTTAAAGGGAAACCAAATGAGGAACATACAGTAGAAATTGGTTATGGATTTATTGAGAAATATTGGAATAAAGGGTATGCAACAGAAGCTGTAAGAGAATTAATAAATTGGGCTTTTCAAACAGAACAGGTAGAAACAATTATTGCAGAGACACTTCTAGAAAATGATGGATCGATTCGTGTATTAGAGAAATTACATATGAAGAGAATTGGCAATACAGAGACAATGATTAATTGGAGAATGGAAAAATAAAAAATACCGCTCGAAGTATATCGGGCGGTATTTTTATCGTTATGGTAGCATTTGCTTTTGATCATTCGGATATCCGGCGGTCGATGCGTTAGAATGTTTGGAATGATTGCGAACAGCAATGAAAATAGAAATAATAACGACAAGACCAACTGCCACGTAAGAAAGTGAAATAATAGTTGGATCCACTTTAAATGTAGTAAGCAGTGTACGAATGTTTGTAAAGATAATAAGGCCACCAACTAATACGCCAAGTAAATGAGAAGGTACGATGCGCACTAACCACGCGGCGATTGGTGCCGCAACGATACCACCGAGCATGAGAGAAAATACCCAAACCCAACTTACTTGTTCCCAGCCAAGTGAAATGAAAAATCCAATTGTTGCAGCGAGTGAAACAGGAAATTCACTCGTATCTACAGAGCCGATAACTTTTCTAGCTTCGTTTCCTCTTGCTAAAAGTACAGGTGTCGTAATTGGACCCCAGCCACCACCACCAGTTGAATCAACGAATCCAGCGAATAAGCCAAGCGGAACAAGCTGTTTAGCAGACATACGTTTCTTTGAAGTGACAATTTGTTTTTGAATGATGAATCGTAATAAAATATAAACCCCTAAAGTAAATAAAAATACGGAAATGTACGGTTTAATTACATCGCCAGGTAAATTACTTAAAAAACATGCCCCAATAAATGCGCCAACTGCTCCTGGCAATGTAAGCCTGGAAACGGTATATTTATCAACGTTTCCAAATTTGATGTGGGATGCACCAGAAGCGGCGGTTGTAACGACTTCAGCTAAATGAACAGATGCGGAAGCGACAGCAGGTGCGATACCAAACATTAGTAAAAGTGAGGTAGATGTTACCCCATACGCCATTCCAAGTGCTCCGTCAATCAATTGAGCGAAAAATCCAATAATAGCAAAGACAATTAATTTCTGCATAAATAATCCCCCTGTAATAGTAAATGAAAAAGGCACTTTTCCCGTATGAGAAAAGTGCCTTTGGTTTTTCCAATCAGCAATAATTAAATTTGTTTCATTATAATACACATTAATCGTATAAATCAACTAGGTTTTAAAGTTTTTTGAATTGAACGAAATAAAAATAAAATATACAATAAAAGGATGGAGAGAAAGGGGAGAAAGACATGTTACGATTTGATCATCTCGTACACGCAGTGAATTGTACACCGGAGGAAGCGGCAAAGCAAATGCAGGAACTTGGATTTCATACTGTATTAGGCGGAGAGCATACTACTTGGGGTACTTGGAATAGTTTAAGTTATTTTGATTTATCATACATAGAATTTCTGGCAGTTCAACATGAAGAAAAAGCGAAAGAAGCAGAAAATCCATTAGTACAAGAAACAGTGGTGAAATTACAAACTGGAGAAGGTATGTTACAAATCGCAATTCGAACAGATGCCATTGAAGAATTAGCAGATCAGTTTAGTAAATACGGTTTACAAACGATAGGGCCATTTGAAGGGAAGCGTATGAGAAAAGATGGCCGCCTTTTAGAATGGAAAATGTTATTTGTAAAGCAAGAAGAAAATGGACCGAAATTACCTTTCTTTATACAGTGGAATGAAACAGACGAAGAAAGAAGAAATGATTTACGCAACATAGGGACAATCACTGAACATAAAAACAAAGTACAACAAATTGAAACGATTCATTACGCAGTGAAAAGCGTTCGAGAAACGGTGCGGAAATGGAAAGAAGTAATGGGGCTAACAGCAAGCTCAATCATACAAAATGAAGAATGGAATGCGGAGTGTCAAAGCGTATCATTCGGTGACATTCATGTGCAGTTTTGTGAACCGGTTGGAGAAGGGCTAGTACAAGAATGTTTGAAGCATCATGGCGAATATCCATTTGCAGTGGAGTTTAAAGGGGAAAATAAACGAGAGCATGAAGTGTTAGGTAGTTTGTACATATATTGATAGAGGTGAATGCTTTGGAAGAAATGCTTAGAGAGATAGAGAGAAGACTAGAATGGCCTCGTATTATAAAGTGTACAGCTATTTCAAAAGGTTTTTCACATGAAGAGAAATATAAAGTTGAATTAGAGAATCGAGAAACATATTTTGTAAAAGTATGTGATGCTGTTCATTTTGAGCGAAAACATGAAGAATATACGTATATGAAACAATTAGAGTTATTACATATTCCAACGCCCAAGTTGATTCATTTCATAAAACTTGAGGAACTAAATAAATGTGTTCAAGTATTTGAATGGACCCAAGGTGTAAATGGTGAAGAAGGTTTAGGGAAGTTATCGGTGGAAGAACAGTATAATGCAGGAAGAAAAGCAGGGGAAGTATTAAAGAGGATTCACTCAATTGAAAGAGAAAGTGCAAGTAATAGATGGGAAACAATTAGATGGAATAAGTATGAAAGATATATAGAGGCATTAGCAGATTACGAGGTGAACTTTCTGGATTTGAAGCCCGTATTAACCTTTGTAGAAAATCATAAGTATTTATTGGAGAATCGTCCAATCACATTTTTACATGATGACTTCCATCCAGCAAATAGTATGATTCATAATAAGGAATTTATCGTTATCGATTTTGGTGGATATGATTTTGGCGATCCAATACACGATTTTTATAACGTAGCGATTTTTACTACAAGAATAAGCAAACCATTTGCGGTTGGACAAGTTCAAGGTTATTGCGGAGGCGAACCATCGCTTCATTTTTGGCAACTGTACTCATTATATGCAGCAATGACATTCCCAGCTGATATCGTATGGACAAACCGAAGCACGCCGCATTTAGTAGATGATATGAAGGAAAGATTGAACGGAATTTTAGAAGATCATAATCATTTTTCATCCTATATTCCAAAATGGTATCAATCACAACATGAGGATATAATAAACAATAAGTAATGGAGGGATTTATATGGATAAAATAGCGGTAATTTCAGATATTCACGGTAATATTCCAGCATTAGATTCTGTACTGAAAGATATTAAAGTAAGAGGAATTGAGCACATCATTTGTCTTGGAGATCTAGTTGGAAAAGGTCCTCATTCTAGTGAAGTGATTGAAATCATTCGTAAAGAATGTGATGGAGTTGTAATGGGGAACTGGGATGATTTTATTACAAAACCGACTGAATTTCAGGCGTTAAAATGGCATCAAAAACAACTATCGGAAGAACACAATGACTATTTAAGAAACTTACCATTTTCAATCGAATTTTATATGAGCGGCAAACTCATTCGTATGTTCCACGCTTCGCCGAGAAGTTTATATGAAAGAATTCAACCACATGCCTCAAGAGAAGAACGGATTAGTATGTTCGAAAACAGTGAGCTCACAGAGAATATAGAAGGGGAAAGAAAACCAGATGTCGTTTGCTACGGTGACGTTCACCAAGCGTTCGTTCAAAATTTCAGAGGGAAAACGTTATGTAATGCTGGTAGTGTAGGTAATCCTCTTGAAATTACACAAGCGTCCTATTTAATATTTGAAGGAACTTACGATAAAAAAGAAGCAGCGAGCTTTTCCATTCAACTCGTACGTGTACCGTATGATATTGAATTGGCCATCAGGCTAGCAGAAGAACTCAATATGCCAGAGATTGAAGAATACAAACAAGAGTTACGCACTGCTTTATATCGAGGATTTAAGGGAAAGTAAGCCAATCATAATATATCAACGATTTTTCAAATATATCTATCGTAACTTAAAATATATCAACGTTTTTTTCGATATATCAACGATTCGACAAAGGATATCGACTTACCGACAAATAGTGACACATAATTTTACTCATAATAATATTATGTAAACAGGTTGTGTGGAGGAAATATCATGAACCGAAAACAACGTATGAAAGAAATTGTAGATCATATTTTAAAATTAAACGTAACCCATCCAACAAGAGTTGGAGTAAGTGGTATTACAGCGTCAGGAAAAACAACATTCGCAAACGAATGAGCATAATCCGAAAGAGTGTGCGGATGTTGTTTTTCAGAATAGCAATTTTGACGATCCGTTAGTTATATGTAAAGGAATTTAATATCGTTTATATAGCAAAAAATTTGTGAAAGGGTGATGTTTTGGGTGGATAAAAAAGATAATCCGAACGAATGGCCTGTGTGGGCGAATGAGTCAGTAGAGATAGTTAATGCAAATCCTGATTGGCAAGATAAAGGCCGATGTGAAGAACAGCAACTATATGAACTGCTTGCTCCTCACGGTATAAGCAAAGTAATACATATAGGAAGTACATCCATACCTGGTTTACCAGCAAAACCTATCATTGATTTAATGGCTGAAATAGACTCATTTGATAGAGTACTACATATTTCAGCGAAATTGGGCATATATAATTGGCATTATGTAAGCCCAGAATTAGATGAAAGACCTTGGAGAAGGTTCTTTGTGAAAGTTAAGAATAATAGGCGTGTAGCGCACCTGCATTTGATGGTTAAAGGAACTGAGCGATGGGAGCAACAACTTTTATTTCGTAACCGCTTACGAGAAAATCCACAATTAGTTTATGAGTATTCAAATCTTAAACAAGATTTAGCTAAAAGATTTAACCAAGATAGAGAAGCATACACAAAAGCTAAAACAGAATTTATTAAACAAGTTCTAAAATGATTTAAATTTTGATTGTAACTACGTTTGAATATAAAAGAAAAAACATACTTTATTTTATAACTTAAACTTACATGAAATGCATGTAAACAAAGTGAGAGACTACGATGCTCTAATGTATTTCCTTTTATTTATCATGATAAATTTTATATAATTGAATCAAGTTCATAGAAAGATAGGTACTAAAACGATTCTAAAAATCGACTTGATTTTATGAAAAAAATTAAAGGGAATAAGGAAAAAATAAGTTAATAAAGTACAAAGGGGACAGGAAATCTAATGAATGAAGTACTAGAATTAAAAGAAGAACTACTACAAATTAAAAATAATAATTATGCTGTACCAGAAGATGTAGATGCATATCCATATGCGCAGTGGATGTTAGATTATATCGGATCACCTGATGCTGAATTACGCGATGATTTAATTTATAGTACGCTTCATACATGGATTACAAGTGATGTGTTTAGACAAAAAGAATTACGAGGGTTAATGCTACAAGCGATTAGTCCTGATTATTTATTTTATAAAATTGGTGAAAAGGGCACAGACTCTGTATTTAAACGTGCATTCTCCGTATTAATTCCGCCACTTATTTTATCTGTTCATGAAAGAGAACCATTGTTATCTGAAGAGCAACTGTACAGTGTGGCAGAACAAGTGTTGGAATATGTATATTTAGAAGAAGATGTAAGAGGTTACGTAGAAGGAAAAGGTTGGGCACATTCTACAGCACACGCTGCTGATGCACTCGATGCGTTAGCACGTACTATACAAAATCGTGAGTTTTCATATGCGATCCTTGCAGCTGTTCGCCAGAAGGTTCGATTAAGTGATTACGTATATGTGCACTTTGAAGATGAGAGATTAGTAGCGCCAATTATGTCGTTACGCAACCAAAATATTTTAACTGAAGAAGAGTGGAGCAATTGGCTACATAGCATAGCAACTGTTGAAGACATCCGACATCCGCAGCATGCTATTTTAGTACAAAATATTAGAACTTTCTTAAGAAGTTTTTATTTTAGAGTTTTAGAGGCGGAAGGTAGTACAGCCTTTACAGATGATATATTGGAGACTTTGAAGGGCTTGTGTAGGTATTAAAAAAGAGAAATATAAGAAAAGAATAAGCGTAAAAACCGATTATACATGTAGGCTCTCTACAAAAATAATCGGTTTTTTAGTTGAATTGAAATTTTCGACTTAACTATACATGTGCTTGTATGTAATAAGAAATGTATTAAATATGTAATTGTGGATTTTCTTCATATAAACTATTCATATACTGTTTTAAATTCTTAATGAACAATAAAATATTTTGACTAGCCATTCTAGCATGTTGAAGATGAAATATATTTCTTTTTCCAATTTCAAATTCATCTGAAGTTAAAGTAATAGGGATATTTTTAAAGACATGCCATGGGAAATATAAGTGTACAAAGGTTTCTCTAAAATATATACCTGATTCACAAATTAATACTCCATCAGATCCTTTCCCCATATTCCCAAGGACAGATGTATCTAAAAAAGCGATGATTTGTTCTTCTTTTGAAACGATAAATCGTGCCTCAATTGATTTTAATTTTTTGTCTGAAATATGAGTGTCTACAAATAATCCGTTATCAGGTTCTAATAATTCATTGTATGTTTCAAATAATGAGCAAATTGATTTTATCTCATTAATTTTTATAACTGGATGTATATCATGTTGTTTAGAATTTTGGAATGAATTTGTAAGAGCTATAAGTAATTCTTTAAATAACAGTGGTGGATAATCACTCCCGCTAATATTAAAGCTTTTTTGTGCATCAAAAGATAAGAAACCATCTTTATCAATTTCAATTTGTTGCACTTCAATTAATTGATCCCATATCAATTTTCCTTTACCTAATAACCAATTTTTCCAGTATAAACCCGAACTCGTAAAGTAAACACCATACTTGCCTGATCCAAATAAATTACAACTTAAAAAAGCAATAATTTGATCATCCGTTGGTATAGAAAAACGTTTTTGGGCAATTGATAAGAAATCTTTAGGGATTCTAGTAACATAAAATCTAGATTGCTGATACTCTAAACAAATATCAGTTAAACGATTAATATCTATATTCATCTTAGCCATTCTCCATTTCAAATTTCGTTTCGACATAATCAATTATAAAGTTGTCAGGAAAATATTAACACTTAAATTTAGCTTAAATTAAGAAGGTAAGGAACTATAAATAGATTTGTATTAGGCTACAAAAAATGACCAGTATTCTTTATTTGGAGTAGTAAAGACTTGTTAAGGTAATAAAAAGGTACATAAAACCAACACCTCCCAACCATACTAATAAAATGAGTTGGAGGTGAGTTTTATGGACAAAAAAAACTTTGAAAAAGTTTATAATGATTACTTACATCAAGGAGAAGCGGAAGCTCAATTTGAAGTAGACCATGAAGTCAATTCAGGAGCAGAACAAATTGTTGCCGTTCGTAAAAATGATGATGGGGATTTAATAGCTTTTAAAACAAGTAGCGGGAGAGAGTTAGATTATATGACTGCTCTTAGTGAAGCAAAATCAGGGAAGTTAGCTCATGTGGACGTATTTCATAAGTATGGTAGAGATATTATACGTAGTGAACCGGATGGAATAAAAGAAAATAACTTAGATAATTTACCTTCATTTTAAAAGGGTAAACCCCAAGAAGAGAATGTTCATTCCGATATTCTCTTCTTTTTTATAAAGCTTTCCCTACAAATAGAAGATTCATTTCTAAAGTGCAATCATACTTTTAAAGAGCGCTCTAAATTTCTCTTTATCTTCTGCAGTAAATGGTTTTGGTCCCTTTGTACGCTTACCGCTTTTTCGAACCATTGCACTTAAATACCGAGTTTGTAACAATTGTTCAATGTTTTCATTCGTATACTTATAGCCTTTATGGTGTAGAACGATACAGCCTTTTGCTAAAGCAAGCGAAGCAAGACCGTAATCTTGTGTTACGATTAAATCTTCTTTTTTTGCTAACTGCATAATCCGGTAATCTGCAGCATCTGCTCCAGAATCAACATAAATTGTTTCTACGCCTGTTGGCTGTTCTGCATTAGAATAATGAGAAAAGCTAGTAACGAGTGTAACAGGGATTTCTACATTCGTAGCTTCGGAAATAATCACATCTTTTACAGGACAAGCATCTGCATCAACGTAAATTTTCATTTTTATCACTCCTATAACTAGGCTCGTGTTGATAATAATGGTAGATTTTTCTTTTGTCAAACGAGAAAGCTTTATCTCACGTTATTTTTCACAAAGCAAAATAGCCTCACGTAAACGAGAAATCCCTTCCTCAATTTGATCAATATTCACTTTTCCATAAGATAAACGAATATAACCATCTTTCGCACCGAAAATACTACCGGGCATAAAGGCGATTTCTTGTTTTAAACTTTGCATAATAAGTTGTTTTTCGTTTATCGGTTCTTTTAATTTTCCCCATATGTATATACCACCGGTCGGGTTTGAAAATGAGATTTTATCGTGAAGTTGCTTATTTAGGGCACGAACGATAACGTCTCTTTTTTCTGCTAGTTGTTTTCGTAACGGTACGATATGTGACTGAAATGGTACAGTTTCGAAAAATTGCTGCATAAGCCACTGCGGGAAAATGCTCATACCTAATTCCATTTGATGCCGTGCGTCAGATAACCTTTCAACTACAGACTGCGGGGCGACAAGCCAGCCAACTCGTAAGCCTGGTGCAATCATTTTTGATAAGGAATGTACATAAATGACTGTCCCATTTTCATCTATTGATTTTAAAGTAGGGCAAGGTTGTTTCTTTTCTAGCGTAAGTAGACTGGACGGATCATCTTCCACAATCGCAATTCGTAAGTCTGCGCAAAGTGATAACAGTTTTTTTCTACGGTTTGGATGTAGCATTGTGCCCGTAGGATTTTGGAAATTTGGATTTAAAAAGATCATTTTAATACGGTGCTTTCTATATAACTCTTGCACATCGTCTGGATTAATACCGTGTTCATCGACAGGTAATGGGAAAATACGAATACCTGCTGATTGGAATAACGGTAAGGAATAACAGTGCGATGGACTTTCGAAAGCGACAGCATCACCGGGATTTAATAAACATTGTACGATAAGGTGAAGTGCTTGCTGTGCGCCAGATGTAATCATAATGGATTGTTCAGTCGCTTCAACTTTTAAATATTCCTTCATATATTTTACGACCGCTTGTCTTAGCGGAAGATAGCCTTGCGGATGATCATAACTTAATGAATGCGTTAACGGTTGTTCTCGTAAAATCGTTTGTAGTTGCTCGTGAGGATAGAGATTACAACCGAGCTCTCCGTTTGCAAAATCTATAATATTTTCATTTTGTTGTACTTCTGCTCGAATATGGCGAAGTAGGGGTAAGTTTGGTAAGAAAGTACCACCTTCTACGAAATTTCTCCAGTTCGGCGTTAATGTTGGAGAAACACCCCACATATGTGTACTCACACGTGTACCTTTACCAGTCGTACTTTCTACAATTCCCATAGCACGCAGCTCATTATAAGCAGTCGTTACCGTACTTCGGTTTACATTTAATTGCGTAGCTAATTTCCGTTCTGAAGGGAGGAAGCTTCCAGGAGGAAGTTCTCCGTATGTAATACGTTTTTCAATAAAGTCAACAACTTGCTGATAAATTGGGATTTTACTTTCGTTATCTAGCTTCCATTCCATACAAACGCCTCCGCATCTCTTATATACATTCAGTATAACAAATTGGCTGGGGAAAAAAACAGCCAATTGGACGGTGCTATATCCAGCCAATTTTACTATGCTAAATATGGAAGGGGAGATTCGGATGAAACGATGGCAAATGGAGTGGCTCCTAGTATCAGTAGCATTAGTATGGGGAGCAAATTATACAATTGGAAAGTATGGCGTGGCATATATGTCATCCATTCAATTTAATAGTTTACGATTTTTAGTAGCATCTCCGGTATTATTACTTATTACATTTATGATGGAACGCTCATTACGTATTGAAAGAAAAGATTGGTTACGATTAATAGCAGTCGGTATCGTTGGTACGGCAATGTATCAAACGATGTTTATGCTATCTGTGAAATATACTTCAGCAACGAACGCCTCATTATTAATTGCGATGTCACCTATTTTTACAGGGATATTAGCAGTATTACACAAACAAGAACGTTTTTCGATGAAAGTTCAAATTGGTTCAATCGTAGCGTTTATTGGTGCAGCATTCGTTTTATTAACAGGGCATACAGGAGGAGCTACTTACGAGTATGCGTGGCTCGGAAATATAATTGGATTAGTCGCAGCAATTGCTTGGGGATGGTATCCAATTTTAGCACAACCTCTTATTACAAAATACTCCGCAATGAGAGTGACTTCATGGTCTACTTTAATTGGAATTGTACCGCTTGTTATATACTGTTTATTCAATGTAAACACATTAACGTGGCCAGTAGACATGCCAAGCTGGGGTTCTCTAGCATATTCAATCATCTTTGCGACCATCTTTGGGCTAGCAATGTGGTATGTTGGCATTAGTCAAATAGGTTCAACGAAAGTAATGGTTTATATGTATCTTGTACCATTGTTCGCAGTTATCTTTGCGGCAGTAACAATTGGAGAGCAAATTAATATGATGCAACTCGTTGGCGGACTTATAATTTTTGTGGGTCTATATGTTGTAAAAAAAGGCGGAATCAAAAAGCCTGCTCTCAATTTGAAAAAAGTAAGTTAGTGGTAAAAAGGATCTCTTTCATATAGAAGGAGATCCTTTTTGTTTTCGTAATAAAAGAGCTTGTTCAACAGCCCATTTTTGATGATCGTGAATGAGAAGTTCAACAGCAAGTAATGGAGACATCCACCGTAAAACATGATCATCCTCACAGTTTTCAGTTTGTTTCTGCACCATGTTCGCAATATAAAAGAACCCATCGTTTAAATAATATGTTTCTTCCTTTTCCGCATAAAAATATCGTGCTGTATTACCGATATATTGATCAATTTCAATTACCCATCCTAATTCCTCTAGTAGTTCACGGTGCAAACATGCATCTTTTGTTTCATCACCTTCCATACCGCCACCGGGTAAAAAGTAACGGCCTCCTTTTTGGATAGCAGCAATCTTTGAAGAGGAATTAAAAATAATCGCATAACAACTAGGTCTTAATACATAATGAACGGTAGATTTTTTCGAGCCAAATGTGAGTTTCGAAATCATAAAACACGATCTTTCTCTATAAAATACATAAAAGGGATATTAAGGTAAAAATAGAATTATATAAGTATAATCTTATTAGATTGGAGTGGTAAAAATATGATAAATCGAAAATGTTCAAGATGTAAAGAAATAACTGGTGCATTGCATGGTGGTAAAAAAATTAAGGAAGAATTTTTATGTGAGGACTATTTGCAAAAAGGAATCGAGAGCGGGGAAATCGAATTATCACAAGTGGAGCAAGAACAAACTTCGTATCTTTCTATAAAAATATTAAAAATAATGAGTGTGATTTATTTAATAGCATCTATTTTTATGGCTTTTTCAACCGGTCCATTTATACACAATATGGGATTTGATGAAATGTCCGTTTCAGGATCAGAATTAGGTTTAATAAGTATTGTTATGCTAGGTTCTATATTCCAGTCTGTTCTTGTATTTTGCGGGATTTGGGTATTCATTCTCTTAGTAGAAACCGTAATTAAAATATATGAAAAAATGAAGTGAGTGAGAGGGAGAAACATATGCAAGTAAGAAACATCCAAGGGGAAGATTATGTAAAGATTCATTCTGTTTTAAATGATTGGTGGGGCGGGAGAGACATGGCTGCTATGTTGCCAAAATTGTTTTTCGTTCACTTTCAAGAAACGAGTTTTATTATTGAAGAAGATGGCGAAACGTTAGGTTTTTTATGCGGGTTTTTTTCACAAACATATAAAGATGAAGCATACGTTCATTTTATCGGTGTAAATCCAAAGTATAGAAGAAGAGGAATCGCATCGACATTGTATTCTTATTTCTTTGATATTACTCGTGCAAATAACCGTAAAGTTGTAAAAGCAATCACGTCACCAACTAATAAAAACTCGATACAGTTTCATCAAGAAATCGGTTTTCGAATTGATACAGGAGATGATGAGATAGAAGGTGTATCGGTACATACAAATTATGACGGGAACGGCGGTAGTAGAGTTTTATTTTTAAAGCATGTGTAAAAGTAGGCTAGCGCCAAGTTAGCCTTTTTGTTGTGAGGAGGCAAGGATATGGAGAGTTCTCAAAGTAGAAATGAGTATGTAAGACGCATACATACAGTTCAAGATTATATAGAATCAAACATAGACAGTTCACTATCCATTGAAGAGTTAGCGGATATAGCAGGATTTTCGAAGTATCATTTTCATCGGATTTTTAAAGGAATAGTTGATGAGCCATTATCTCGGTATGTGAATCGCTTGAAACTAGAAAGGGCAACACATCTACTTACATATCGAGCAGACATGACGATTACAGATATTGCGTATCACTTCGGATTCACAGATTCAGCTGTTTTCTCCCGAACATTTAAAAATTATTACGGTGTACGTCCGTCTCAATATCGAAATGACAATAGCAAGAATTGCAAAGACGTAAGCAGAGCTTCTCAATACAATGAATGTAAGAAGGTTCGAGGTAATGTTGAAATTGTAACAGCGGATGATATAAACGTCGCATACATAAGACATATTGGTACATATGAGGAGTTAACTATAGCTTTTCCAGAAATGATAGAGAAATTATTTTATTACGCAGCGGAGCAAAACTATCATGTATTTGGGGATACGAAAGTATTAACCATTTACCACGATCATCATGAGTTTACTGAGGATCATCATTTAAGAACAAGTTTATGTATAACAATTCCGGATGCGTCCGCAGTAAAAACGAGTGATATTGGAATAATGGTAATACCTTCTGGAAAGTATGCAGTAGGGCATTTTAAAATATTCCAGGATGAATATAAAGGAGCATGGGATTTCTTATACGGTGAGTGGCTTCCAAATAGCGGATATAAACCGAGAGATTCGTATCCTTTTGAAGTATATAAAAATGATCCCAAGCAGCATCCCAAGCATAAACATATAGTTGATATATATGTACCTATCGAACCTTTTTAATCATAGGTTAAAGGAGAAAGAATAATGAAAACTGCTGAAAAGTTAGATCAAATTATAAAAGAAGAATATAAAAATATGAATGGTATGTTAGTAGTGCAGAAAGAGAATGTTATTTTTGAAAAATATTATAACGGACACGGTCCAGATGATGCATTTCATGTAGCGTCAGTTACAAAAACGATAATCTCTGCGCTAATTGGGATATGTATAGATAAAGGCTATATAAAAAGCGTTGATCAAAAAGTAATAGAGTTTTTCCCGACATATACTGTCAATTCATCTGAAATAACAGTACGACATCTTCTTACAATGACGGCTCCATATCCTTTCATAGACTGGCAGGAACCATTAGAAGAACTATGTACACAAGAGGATTGGGTACAGTATACACTTAATAGAATGGGGAACGGCGGAGAAATCGAATCTTTTAAGTACTCATCTGCAGGAGCGCATGTACTATCAGCAATTATTACGAGCGCAACAGGAAAAAGTGCGCGTGAATTTGCGAATGAATACTTATTTCAGCCACTTGGCATGAGAGAAATTCCAAACTACAATATGAAAGCATTTGGATTTGATGACTTATTCAGAAAAGATGTGAAAGGATGGGTTCACGATCCAAATGGTATTTCGACGGGCGGATGGGGACTAACGTTAACGGTTAGGGATATGGCTAAGTTTGGACAATTGTATTTGAATGAAGGTACGTATGATGGAAAACAAACTCTTTCAAAATCGTGGGTACAAGAATCAACAGCGATGAATTCAAATCAATATGGTTATTTATGGTGGTTACGAAAAGAAGATGGAATCTTTTCATACTGTGCAATGGGTGATGGTGGGAATGTGGTTTGTTGTATTCCAGAGAAGGAATTGGTGGTGGTAATTGCTTCTGAAGTCATACCGAATGCAGGGGATAGATGGAAGTTAATGAAAGAGTGCATATTTCCTTATTTCAAAGATTAATATGGTTATTTTTATGAAAATAAGAATGAAAGGTTTAGTTAAACTTGCTTTGTTCTTCATGATAGAAAAAAGTGTTATATTAACCAAGTTGAGCAACTAAGATTAGAAAACTTCAACACCTATACGATTATTGAATAATTGCAAGGTGTTGAAGTACTTTATAATCTATTAAAGCTGCTTTCAACTAAAAGAAGAAACATCTTTTTTCTTAGCTGTTTAACTATTTTTTAACTTTGTGAAGTATAAGATACATCGTGCCCAGCACAATTGCTAGTAAGGTAAATTTGATTAATTCTATTAGGCTGGCATCCCACTTGTTTTGTACTACATCTGTTAAATAAAATACATTAAACATACCATGTAAAATTGCGGGTGATATTACAGAACCACCATATTCTCTCGTGTACGTCAAAATTAAAGACAATATAAATAATAAAGAGAGATAACTTAATATTCCTACAAACTGAAACTCATAATTTTTATAAAAGATAGCTACTGGTAAATGCCATGAAGACCAAAGCAAAGCTATAATAATAGCTGTTTGCATAAATGAATATTTTTTTCGTAAATAGAAATGAAAATTCCCTCGCCATATAATCTCTTCTAATAATGCAGATAAAGATCCAATTGTAAGACCAACGAGCAAGAGAAATCCTAATTCATTCCAATGATGATATAAGAACTTTATATCATAAATATAAAAATAAAAATGGAGACATAGCCCTAGAAGTAGTGGAAATAATATGGAGAAAATTAGTGTTTTTATTTTTGGGCGTGAAATTCCAAATGTATGAACTATTTTTTGTTTCTTATATAATGTTTGATATGAAATAACCGCTAAAAGCGGAACAACCATTGTAAACCCCAAATAATTACGACCATTTTCTATGTTCAGCAAGATCATATATACAAGTGATGTAAGAAAATAAATACATAATGTTGAATGATAAACTATGTGTTTATTAATATTTTTCACCTGCCTAAGTATGTATAAGTGGTTAATCGAATATCCGATATTTTAATTATATATGAAATGGAAATCGACAGAATGAATATTTCCATATTATTGTTTTTAAGATAGAAAAAGTGTCGAAATTGCATATATTGAACTTGTAGAAAAAAATAAATTATCCCCCGTAACTTTTCACAACAAAAAATCGTTAAACAAAAGAATAGATTTTTTATTACGAATGGGGGAGAACCATGAAAATTCTAATACTAGGCGGTACACGATTTTTAGGAAGAGCATTTGTAGAAGAAGTTTTGAACAGGGGGCACGAGGTTACAGTATTTAATCGTGGAACAAACAAAGAGATTTTCCCTGAAGTGGAACATTTAATCGGTGACAGAAATGGTAATGTATTAAGCTTAGAGAATCGAAAGTGGGATGTTGTCATAGACACGTGTGGCTTTTCTCCGCATCACATTCGGAATGTTGGAGAAGTATTAAAAAATCATATAAAGCATTATATATTCATCTCAAGTCTTTCCGTATATAAAGACTGGATTCCACATGACATAAAAGAAGACTATATATTACAACCTGAACCGACGGAAGAGCAAATAAAGGCTGTAGAGAATGGTGAAGTTTCTCCTTATGAGCATTATGGTGCGCTGAAAGTATTATGTGAAAAAGAAGCAGAGAAGTATTGGCCGGGGCGTGTTTTACATGTAAGAGCAGGACTTCTTTCAGGAATGTTTGATTATACAGATCGACTAACATACTGGATTCAGCGTGTTGCAAAAGGAGGTAAAGTGTTAGTTCCAGGAAGAAAAGACCGTCCAGTGCAGATGGTTGATATAAAAGATGTCGCGTGCTTTGGACTCAACATGGCAGAAAATAATAAAGCAGGTACATTCAATATAACAGGTCCGAATGATAAATTGACGATGGAAGAGCTATTAAATACGTGTAAAAAGGTTACGAATAGCGATGCTGAATTTGTTTGGGTAGACGAATCGTTTATGAGTGAACATAATGTGCAGCCTTGGACAGAAATGCCTTTGTGGATTCCAGAAACTTTCCCATTAGATGGTGAGACGAAGCCGTGGAGAGGCGGGTTTTCTATTTGTATCGAAATTGCGGTTAATGAAGGGCTTACTTTTAGAAGAATAGAAGAGACCGTTACAGATGTGTATGAGTGGATGGAGAGTACGGACGAATGGAAATTAAAAACAGGTATTTCAGGCGAGAGAGAGAAAGAATTGTTAGAAAAGTGGAATGGATAGTTTTTATAGATAATAGGAATGGATAGAAATATGATAGGTCAATTAAAAAAGGTTAGAAAAAGAACGATAATTTCAACTGTAATAATGCTCTTGCTAACTGTCATTCTCGTAAGAAATAGTACGTGGTATATCTCTCGTTCCTTTTCTTCTGAATTTTTTCAATTGCCGATGCCTTTGGATAGTAAAGTGATTAAAGATTATGAAGCGGATGAGAAAAATTGGATTGAAATAGGGAATGGCGGTTATTGGGAAGTGGTAGCGAATCGAGTTATAGAAACGAAGCAATCGAGGGCAGAAGTAATCTCATTTTATCAAAAAATAGGGAAGTTAAAGTATCCAAATTCTAACGTGGTCGGTGTAGAAATTCAGCTCTATTTTAAAGGTGATAGTACGGTAGTAGAAACCGAAAAGGGAAATTATTACCGAGATAAGACGGGAGATACTCGTTATGTAAGTGAATATGCTATTAGAGATATAAAGAAGGAAAAACAACCAAATGATCCAGAGATGATAACATATGTGATACAAGTACATACCCAATTTGATTATTGGTATAAACTTGATTGAACATGAAGAATTATAGGAGGAGAAAAGATTATGTGGAAAAAACACCATTCGCAGTATTTCATCAAACTTAAGTTTAAAAAATCCAGCTATAAAGGCTGCACACGCCGAAGTTCAAAAAAATTTGCAGGTGGAGTTACCGAATGATTTATATCAATTATTACAGGAAACAAACGGTATAGCTGGTGAATACGGAGACTTTATTTGGGATGCTTCAAAAATTAATACTGAAAATATGAATATGAGAAATATAGTTGATTTCAAGGATTTATATATGCCTTTTGACTGTTTATTATTTTTTGCTGATGGCGGAAATGGTGATTTGTTTGGCTATTCCATTTTGAATGGGATAGTGCAAAGCGATGATATATACGTATGGAACCATGAAAATGATAGTAGAACGTGGATTGCTCCTTCGTTAGAAATTTTTATGGAGTGGTGGGAGAGCGGAAAGATAACAATTTAAACATAGTATTAAGAAAAAACGCCTTGTTACTAAAGAAACAAGGTGTTTTTCGTATGTAAATTTATAACTCAATTGGTTCTTCCCCGTACATTTCCCACAGCTTAGAAAACATATTTTTCAGTCCTTCTTCGTCATCCTCATCCTAGTCTAACTTGATATCAACTTCCTCAAATTTTTCTTCTATTTCAAACTCTTTCTCTTTCACACTATCAGTTGTGCCAATTTTTCTGTAAAACACAACGAAGTCTTTATCGTGTATTAGCTAGTAGCAAGACCTCCACCTCAAAATCCGGCTAATACAAGGGAGGCCCGTATAAATAAGTTGTATTAATTACATTATTAGATTGTGTTTGTGACTATATTTTGGAAATTTTCTGTTGATTTGAAATGTGCGATAGTATATATTGTATATAAAGTATATATACAATATTTTTCAAAAGAGGTATTTGCATGCAAATCATTATTAAGAACACTTCAAAGGAACCCATTTACGAACAAATTGGACTCCAAATAAAAAAACTTATTTTACTAGGTGATTTAAAGCAAGGAGATGCTCTTCCTTCAATGCGTCAGTTAGCAAAAGATTTAAGAGTAAGTATTATTACAACGAAAAGAGCATATGAAGAACTGGAAAAAGATGGTTTTATTAATTCGATTGTCGGAAGAGGGTCCTTTGTAGCAGAACAAAACATTGAAACTATGAAAGAAGAAAAATTAAAAACAGTTGAAGAAAAGTTATGTGAAGCGATTCAAAATGCTAAGCAAATGGATGTTTCTTTAAATGAGCTAAAAGAAATGCTTACAATTTTATACGAGGAGGAAAACTCTTGGAAAACGTAATAGAACTTCAAAATGTCAGTAAATCTTTTAAAGGGTTTCAAATAAACAATTTTTCGATGGAAGTAAAAAAAGGATTTGTTACGGGTTTTATTGGAGGAAATGGATCAGGTAAATCTACAACGATTAAAATGATTATGAATCTAATAAACCCGGATAGTGGAAACGTCTCCTTATTTGGCATGAACTATTCGACTGATGCGAAACGAATTAAAGAAAGAATTGGCTTCGTTTATGACGATAATGTGTTTTATGATGAACTCACATTAAAGGAAATTACTAAAATTATTGCGCCTGCTTATAAAAAATGGGATTTTAACCAATTTACATATTATAAAGATCTGTTCGAATTACCATTAAATAAAAAAATGAAAACATTCTCCAAAGGAATGAAAATGAAAGCCTCTCTCGCAATTGCCCTTTCACATCATGCTGAACTAATTATTATGGATGAACCTACATCTGGACTTGATCCTGTATTCAGAAGAGAATTATTGGATGTTCTACAAAATATTATGCAGGATGGAGAGAAAACTATCTTTTTCTCATCACATATTACAACGGATTTAGACCGCATTGCCGATTATATTACATTTATTCAAAATGGAAAGCATATTTTCACAAAAGATATTTATGCCATTGCAGAGGATTATGTTTTAGTCAAAGGACCACTAGATTTGTTAAAGTTTGATACTGAGCGTGAATTTATTTCTGTACGTAAGGCAAATACAGGTTTCGAGGGATTGATTGAAAATGCACATTCTATCGAAAACTTATTTGATAAGGATGTGGTGATTGAAAAACCAAGTTTAGAGGATATTATGTATTTCATGAAAAAGGGGGATTCAAGATGCTTAACTTAATTAAAAAGGATTTGATTTTACAAAAAACTTTCTTGCCTGCTTATCTCTTATTTCTAGTTACCTATTTGTGGGCCGGCATGGATGTAGCATATGTCATAATCATTTGTAGTGCCGTTTTTGTAATTAACACATATCAATCTGATGATAAAGATAATGCTAATATTTTAGTAAACTCATTACCGTATACTAGGAAGGAAATTATAAGTTCAAAATACGTTGGAACCTTACTTTTTACAATAGTAATCATCCCATTTTGTTTAGTTGGAAAATATTTTATTTTAGACAGCATGGAATTTCAACTTTCCTTAGAAAGTTACATACTAGGTTTCTTGGCAGTCATGCTGATAACAGCATTTTACATCCCATTTTTTGTTGCATTTAAAGTGAAAACACTTGTACCAGTTTTTATATTTTTATCTATTGGAGTTATATATTTAATGCGAAATACTCCATATTTATTAAATAAATATGCTAATGGCGTACTGACCTTTTTAAAAGAGATTTCAGATTTGAAATTATTTCTTTTATTTGCTGTCATAGCAGTGGGGTGCTATGGGGTTTCATGGATATTATCTATTCGTATCTATCAGAACAAGGCTCTTTAATAGCAAGTTCTAAAAGGAGGATGGTTTAAATGACATCAAAAAAAGAGTGTCCTAGTCGAATACGAAATTGGCTGAAAACTATTGGAGCATTTTTCGTTATGCAACTAATTTTTATCATCCTTGATATGAATTCGTGGATACCGAACTTCAAGGAAGGAGGAGTTGGGGATCGTCTCGTTAATTCAGAGTTCTTTACGGAATGGTTCGCTCCTTATAAAACAAAGCAATTTAATGTACTAACGGCAGTTATGGCTATTTTATTATTCCTAAATGTAGTAACAAGTGCAATAAAAGACGCTTTTTCTAGAAAAAGAATTAATTAGCACATAAGTTGACCTTGCGTCTTTTTAATAATGTCTTAACTATATTGAAAAACAACAGGAAAAAGATAAAAACTCCACTTATTGATGTTTCACTTTATCTTTTACAATGATTTCTTGAAAATCATTTGATTTTTCAGTTTTGTATATTGATAGAGATGCATTCGTCCCCCATAATGCTTCCAAAGTGTGCGCAGTAATTGTGACATATGTATTTATACTTGTGATGACAAATGATGTGTATTGTTTTTGGAAAGTTCGAAAATTATTGAACGAACTAGAGAAATTTAGTAATCTTATTTGTACAGCACATACATATTAGTTTTGTAATGGTTCGATATTTAAAAAATATGTAAGGGGGAATGGGTGTGGATCTTACGTTTAAAGTTGAGGAAACATGTTTTAATTACCGAGTCGGAGCAATTTGTAAACAAGGTAATAAAATCCTTATATTGCAAGGTAACGGTGAAGATTTTTGGTATGTACCAGGTGGACGAGTGAAAATGCTAGAAAATAGTGAAGACGCGTTAAAACGAGAGCTTGCAGAAGAATTAGGTGTTCCTATGAAAGGAAAGAGATTAATATGGTCAGTAGAAAATTTCTTTACACTTTCTGAGCGAAAGTTTCATGAAATTAGTTTCTATTATGAAGTAGAGCTACATGAGTTACCTGCAAGTGGAGCGAATCAATATATTTTGGAAGAAGAGGGTAGAACGTATTTGTTTAAGTGGGTGCCAGTAGAAGAGTTAGATGCATATAATTTACAGCCCGCGTTTATAAAAGAGAAAGTAAAGGATATAGCAGTTCATACAGAACATATCGTTTTAAAAAAGTAAATGTATTCGGAGGGGAAAAGGGTGAAGGGGACTAAAAAAGAGATTCATATAAATGACAAAGTAACTCATTACACACATATCGAAAAAGGTTCCAGTACGGTTTGCTTTATGTTCTCAGGTTCAGGCTACAATTATGATAAACCATTATTTTATTATGCAACGATGTTAATGCTTGAACATAAAATTGATGTTGTACATATTCATTATTCTTATGATGGACAATTAATGAATCAACCAATGGAAGAAGTAACGAAAATAATGATGGATGATATTAATCCTATAATGAAGGCAGTATTAAAAGGTGAGCAATACAGCAAATCGATGTTTTTAGGGAAATCACTCGGAACAATTCCAATTGCGAATGATTTAATGAAGAGAGAAGAGTTTTTACAGTCAAAAATGATACTACTTACACCTTTACTGACGTTTGATACGATTTTTGGTTCTATCTTACATAGTAATCATGAAGGGCTTTTAGTAATTGGAGAGAAAGATCACCAATATAATGCAGGTCAAATGGATCAGTTACATAAAACGAATTTACAGATAGAAGTTGTCAAAAATGCAAACCATTCTGTAAATGTTGGGGAATTTGAAACAGAGAATTCAATTGAAGCGATAGCGAAAATAATAGAGAAACTTAAAGAAGTTGTTAGGGAAAACTAACTTATCAATACATGCAAAAAGAGGTGCGAATTGCACCTCTTTGACTTTAATAAGCCTTCAACACATGAAGCAAATAATCCTTCCGATTCAATGGATTATAATCAACACGTTTTCGAGTAGGGAAGGGAGGTTTCAGCTTTGTGAAACCAGCTGGCTTCGTTGTAAATATACCTTCTCCTTCTGTAAAGGAATGGAGCATTCTTTTAAAATTCTCTGTTTTTGCAACAGGTAACGCTCCTGTTAATTGGTAAGAATCATTATATAATATAGGCTCTGCAAAAGTTGCTGGAACGGCAGCGAGCTTATACATTGCAGTACTAATTGCGTGCTCCGGTATAGTTAATTCAAACTCATTTACTGGTTCATATACATATGTTTCAGCTTGCTTTAAAGCATCCATTAATACGATCGGTGTTAAATTTCTAAAGTCACTCGCTGTTGTAACAGGACTAGCATAACCTGTATGTGTTAACGTGACAGAAATGTCCGTAACTTCCCATCCGTATAAACCTTGTTTTAACGTTTGAAATACTGTATCTTCAATCGCTTTATGAAATGCTAAAGGTAGTGAGCCGAGCTCAACACCTAATTTATATGTTATGCCAGAATTAAGTTCACCACGTTCGATTTTAAAGCCAATTGTTGCGTAAAATGGATTCGCTTTTTCGCCCATTACTTCAACGCTATTACCTACGCCAATTGGTTTCTCAATGCATACAACTCGCGTATTTGAAAAAGTAACCTGCAAATTATATTTCTCATATAGTGTTGTTTCAATGACTTCTTTTTGCACCTCACCGAAAAGGCGAATGTATAGTTCATTATGAACATTGTCTTTCCACACTTTAATGAGTGGATCTTCTTCACATAGTTCCATAAGAGCAGCGTACAAATCATGAATTCGTTCCGTAGGCACCGTATCAATAGTAGCTTCCATTTGTGGTTCGGCAAAGTGAATATCCTTTATATAATCAGTTCGTTCACCGATAATATCACCAATTTTTATATCACTTAGTCCCCACACTTTACAAAATTCACCGCTTGGAACGGTAGAAGTTTGTAAAGCATCTCCATTATGAAATATGCACATTTTTTTAATCTTTTCCTTATGTGGTAGAGATTCATTGCGCTGTATATCCACATATTTTCTAACTTGTAAGCTACCTGAAAAAACTCTTACATAAGCAATCTTTTCTCCAGAATATTCACGGTCAATTTTAAAAACTACACCGGACAATTTTTCATCTTGAGATGAAGAATTAGCTGGAAGTAAGGCTGAAATATTTTCGAGCAGTTCAGTTACGCCCATGCCTGTCATTGCTGAACCGAAAAAGACTGGATACACATTTGCTTGCGCTATTTGTTTAATGAGTTCTTCTTTTAATAGAGTGTCCGGTACAATTTCGTTATTTACGTATGACTCAAGTAATGATTCATTATATGGTGCTAACAGTTCCATACAATCGTCATATGATTTGTACTCAATGATCCGGGCTTCTTTCGTTCCTTCGTATAGGGCAGAGTAGAAAGGGAATGCTTCATTTGAAAGAATTTCTTTTATTTGTTTCATAACTTTTTCAGTATTTGCACCGCTACGATCAATTTTATTTACGAATAATATTGTTGGGATATTTAGTTTCTGTAATGTTCGCATTAAAATTTTTGTTTGTGCTTGCACACCTTCAACGGCAGAAATAACTAAAATTGCACCGTCTAAAACGCGGAATGATCGCTCCACTTCAGCGATAAAATCAGCGTGTCCAGGTGTATCAATGACATTTACTTTTATATCATCAATAAAAAAAGCAACGACAGATGCTTTAATCGTAATTCCGCGCTGTCTTTCTAATTCCATTGAGTCAGTTTGCGTATTGCCACTATCTACTCGGCCAATTTCTTTAATCACATTCGTTTCATAAAGAATACGCTCAGTCAAACTCGTCTTGCCAGCGTCTACGTGCGCGACAATCCCTATATTTATTGTTGTCATATGTGAATATCCTCATTTCATTTTCCATTTTTATTTCCTCATTTCTATTTGTGTATTGCCGCATTACAATCACTCTCCAGTCATTTAAATTAGTACTATTATAGTGCAATTAACATTTTTTGTAACGCGACAAAGCGCCTTAATTTGGAAAAATATAAATGAAAACAAAATGCTTGCATTCTAAATCGATATAGATTATATTAATTGACATATCAACTATTGATACATCAAATGTTTTTATTTTGATTGTGAAGGAGGGTTAATTTGACAAGTTCATGCTCAAAAGAAGCGATTATTTTATATAAATTACACTTTCTAAATAAAGAAGTAAGTTCGAAGTTTGAAGGGTGTACGGGTATGAGCCAGTCTCGATTAGAGCTTATACTTCAGTTATATGAAGTAGGTGAAATTAGTCAAAAAGCACTTCAACAAGAAGTGAATATTGATAATGCGGCGATTACAAGGCATTTAAAACAGCTAGAAGCAAACGGAATGATTGTAAGACGAAAAAATCCAGATGATAACAGAATTACGTTAGTTTCTCTTACAGAAGAGGGACGAAATAAAATTCAAGCGTTTCAAGAGGAAAAAGAACGTTTTGCAGCATCTGCATTTAAAGGATTAAGTGAGGAAGAACGCGATAATCTTTTAAATATGTTAAATCACATTCAAGAAAATATAAAAGAATTATAAAAAAGGGAGAATACAACTATGACTAACTCAGTAAAAACAAATGATTTTAACGAAATTTTAACAGGACGTCGTTCAATTCGTAAGTACGACCCAACAGTAAAAATTAGCAAAGAAGAAATGACAGAAATTCTTACAGAAGCAACACTTGCACCATCTTCAGTAAACATGCAACCATGGAGATTCTTAGTAATTGAAAGTGACGAAGCCAAAGCAACACTTGCGCCACTTGCGAAATTCAATCAATCTCAAGTAGAAACATCTTCAGCAATGATCGCTGTGTTTGGTGACTTAAACAACTTTGATAACGCAGAAGAAATTTACGGTACAGCAGTAGAGCGCGGTTTAATGCCAGCAGAAGTAAAAGAAGATCAAATGAAAAAACTTTCTGGTTACTTTTCAATGGTTACACCAGAAGTAATGAAAGATACAGTACTAATTGACGGTGGTCTTGTAGCAATGCAATTTATGCTAGCAGCTCGTGCTCACGGTTATGACACTTGTCCAATTGGCGGATTTGAAAAAGACCAAATCGCAGAAGCTTTCGGATTAGATAAAGAACGTCACGTACCAGTAATGTTAATTTCAATCGGAAAAGCTGCTGACAGTGGTTACCAATCAGTACGTCTTCCAGTTGAAAAAGTTGCTGAGTGGAAGTAATTTTAAAAGAAATAAGTGGAATATGAGAGGGGAAACACCATGATTATTATTCACGCAATATTTCAAGTAGATCCAGCAAAACAACAAGCATTTTTAGAAGAAATTCGTCCGCTTATTCATAGTTCAAGAGAAGAAAGTGGAAATGTATCTTACGACTTATATAAAGATACCGAAAAAGAAAATGTATATACGATGGTAGAAGTATGGAAAGATGAAGAGGCAGTTGCGAGTCATAATACGAGTGAACACTTCACATCTTTCGTTAGTAAAGCAACACAATTTTTAACTGCTCCGCTTGATATAAAAGCTTATAATGGAGAGTTAGTGAAATAATAAGGTAGAAAAAGATGACTTTAGCGTATAGCTGAGGTCATCTTTTTTGTATAAGTAGAACCTACTTCCGACACAGTTATGTTGAAAGATAAGTGTTATTCTTACCTTTAGTAACGGTGATTAATTATGTGTTAAATTCGAACATTCGGTTTATTAGAATATTTTTCGGTGGTATAATTCCCTTGTAAATAAATGGTAGAGAGGAGTAAGTGATGGGAGAATTTCAGAGTAAGTTGCATACGGCAACGCAACTTGCAACGAAAATGAGAAATGCTTCAGATCGAATGCAAAGTGCTACTAGTCGCTCTATAAATAAGGCAACGCGTACAACACTATCTGTGAACTTCAAAGCACAAGAAGCAAATCAACAAAATTTACAGATCACGACACAATTTTGCGCTGCTTTTCAACAAACGATTGATAATATCCATTCCGTAGCAAATGAATTTGAGAAAATGGATACCGGACTTCAAAAGACTTTTCAATAATGTAACGGCCTACGTAAAGGGGAAAAGGTAGGGAGAAAAGAAGAGTCAAGAACTTGAAACGAGAATAAGTCAATGTAATCAAAAATTACGAAGTATATTTGAAGAACAAAATGAAAACCGAATTGCACTGCAAAATCAAGAACAAGCTGAGGCTAGTTTCTATGAATGGAAAAATCGAAGTAATCGTTTATTCAGCAGAATACTAGAAACTTGGCATGGTGACAAAGAAGTATTTCACCTGTTCACGAATATGCGGCAAGAGATCAGGCAGTATGAAAGAAAACTTACATTCGAATTAGAGTACGAAAAAGAGACGTTGCTTAAAGAAAAACGGCATCTCAGTGAGAAAGAAAACGACCTTTCCTATGAACAGCAGCAACTACAAAGGGAGGTCAATACATGAGTTTAAACATGTATTTGGGAGAAGTACAAAGTCAAACTCAAAGTATGAACGCTATATGCAATGCTACGATTCAAAGTATGGAACAAGCCATTCAATCTATTGATGCATTTGCGATAGATACAGTATTACAAGGACAAACATACAGTAGTGCAAAGGCCTACCTTGTCCAAACATTTCGGCCATTAGCGCAAGGAATCATATGCTTATGTGAAGAATTAATTCGCCAAAACGAAGCATTTCCAAATGAGTTCCAAGCAAAAGTTGCTTCAACAGATGTGATCGAACATGAAATAAGACAACAAAAACAGGAAATCAATCAATCGATTGCAAGTATAGAAGCAATAGAAGTACTTACACCGATGCCTGGAGTAGACGCAATTGTAACGGTATTAGGAGCAATGAGAAAAAAACTGGAAGAAAAACTAGAGCATTTATATGAATTCAATCATTCGTCCAGCAACAATTACAGCACCGCCCTCCAATTAGCAGCTAGCATCACAGCCGGACTCGCTGAAGTGCAAAGCGGGAAAGGATTTAGTCCTGTGAGTGGTACGTTTAGTACACAAGGGTTGAATATGGATTGGGTGAGTTCTATTCAGGGGATTATGGAAGTACAAGCTCGTCAAAACGAGCTGAAAGAAATTAATTTGCAAGAACAACAATTGAACTTACAAGAGCAGGAAGACGATAGATCATGGCATGAAAAAACAGCCATTTATGCTCAATCATTTTTGCATGGAGTTATCGAATTTTTTCAAGGTGCTGGTGATGCAGCACTAGAAAACTTTGTTGGACTACAACCGCATGAGAATGATAAATTAGAAAGTAAGACAACTTACCTAGCTGGAAGGTTGGCTGGAAATGTTATATCAATAGCTGGGTCCATTGTAGAAATGTTTGAAGGTATTTCGCTTATAGGCGGATCTAATTTCTTAACTTTCGTGGCAGAAGTAGGAACTGGTGGGTTAGCGTCTCCAATTGTTATTCCACTAGATATAGCTGCAACAGCTACTGGGGCTAGTCTTTTTGTACATGGTGGATTTGTTTGGGATAAATCGATTCAAAACGCTAAGGATACTATTCAAAAAATCCAGTCTTCTGGTGGAGGTAAGGGTACGGGTAAGACTACAGAACCATACGATGTAGTACCGTATAGGCCAAGCAATTCACCACTAGAAAATCATCATGGCGTTATGGATGTATGGGCTAAACATAATGTCCCCGATTATGTTAGTAGAGGGGCGAATACTCCAACTATAACTTTAACTAAAGAGCAACACAATGCTACTAAAGCTGTTTATAGACAATGGCTCTTTGAAAAAACAGGGAAAAAGGTTGGAGGTAAAGTAGATTGGAAATCTGTTTCACCAAAAGAAATTCAAGAATTGACGGAAAAAATGTTTGATGCTGCGAATGTACCACGTTTAGCTAGACAAGAGTATTATAGGGCCTTTAATCAATATAATTTTAGGGAGTAATTTAGATGGAAAATATTAATCAGTTGATTAAAAAAGTAAAATCATTACCTAATTGTCGAGTTCAGGAGCCTACAGAATTACCGATAATTGATAAGAATAAGCATATGCTACCAGGTGATTTAAAAGAATTTTATAGTCTTTGTGGTGGTCTAACTTTATTTGAAAATGAGGAATATCCTATTCATATTGTTACCCCAGAGGAGTTTATTTTGGCTAATCCCGTAATTGTAGGAGAGTTATGTGAAGAAGATATTTCATCAAATTGGTATATTATATGCAATGATGGTAAGGATGAATATTTAACAATAGATCTTAGTGAAGAAAGACTAGGTAGATGTTATGATAGTTTTTTTGATCGACATGGAATAGTTGGGGAGTCGCAAATTATCGCAACTTCATTCACTGACTTACTTGAAAAACTTATTAAGAATAATGGACAATATTGGTATTGGCTAAAGAGTGAATTTGAATCACTTGGAGATGCTTATGATGATCAAGAGTGAAAAAGAGGGCCTTTAAGTGGGATAAGAAAGTGAAAGGGTTTTTGAAAGTATGTACTCTATGATGGTTGTACCATCATGAAGTACTATGTGCAATGATAGAATAAGAAAATGAGGTACGAGCTTAGGCGAAATGACATTTTATTGGGCGATGAATATAAACACATGGAATGGGCATGAAACTAACGAACTCGTACAAACTCGTAAGTTGTAACGTAGTAGTTGGCCCGACATAGAAAAGGTGTCATACTGTTACTACAAAACTTACAAATTTATGCTACTTAAAAACAGATGAATTTAAAGCACTTGGTTGTCTATTTGAGGCAATAAGTGCTTTTTTAATTGAAAGGTAAGCTATAAATTTATAGAAATTATTTTTATGAATTAAAGCTAACAGAATATGCACATAGGCTTCAATTGCAGTTATATAGTATGCTTTTCAATGCCAAAAAATATCAGAAAAAGCAGGGTAATATTATTAAATAGCTGGGTCCATTGTAAAAATGTTTGAAGCTATTTCGCTCATAGGCGGATCTAATTTCTTAACTATCGTCGCAGAAGTAGGAACTGGTGGGTTAGCATCACCAATTGTTATTCCATTAGATATAGCAGCAACAGCTGCTGGGGCTCGTCTTTTTGCGCATGGTGGATTTGTTTGGAATAAATCGATTCAAAATGCTAAGGATACTATTCAAAAATTCGAGTCTTCTCCACCTTCTGGTGAGCGTGTTAATAAAGTTAAAGAGAATGGTAAACTTAATAAAGAAGAAAATGCTACTAAGGGGATGGATAATGCTGGTGAAAAAACTAGCGGACTTAATAGTAGTGTTAAGAATGTTAATCCTTCAGAAATTAGATTCAGTCAAACTTCTGTAAATGGTTCAGAAGAGCTTATTGCTAGTATGAAAGCTAATGGCTGGAAAGGTGATCCAATCGATGTTGTTAAAATGCCAGATGGTAAGCTTACGACTATTGATAATACAAGGGTTGCTGCAGCTAGAGAGGTTGGAATAGAAGTTCAAGCAACTATTAGAAACTATAGCGATCCTCTCCCAACAGATATGGTTGCTAGATTTACAACTCCTAAAGGTACGCCTAAGATATGGGGGGAAGCTTTAGATTTAAGAATACAAAAACAAAAAGCAAGTTTTAGAAATAATAATCCAATGGGATCGTATGACCTAGAAAAAATGAAGTGGAAGGAAATGGTGGTAACTATGAAAAATTTTTATATGGATGAATCTATTTATAAATACCCTGAATCTTATGAAAGATTAGTTGAATTAGATTTAGTTAACTTTGATATATGGTTTTTAATGGAATCAGAACAGGCTACTAACATATACTCTGGTATGAAGAAAAGATATCCTAATCGTAAGTTGATTCCTTTTGCTAAAAGAGTTGATAATGATGATACTGCGTGTTTTGAAATTGGAAAAGGAAGTAAAGTTCAACTTATTCATGATTTTGCTTCTGAAGGTTTTGAACAAAGAAAAGAATTTGATGACTTTTGGGAGTGGGTCGAAGTTGCTATGAAAGAAATGATTGATTACAATCGGAGTGAAGAAATTGAATAAACAAAAATTCTATACAAATTTAAGTAAAGAAGTATCTTATGCTTTACGTCATGCTCCGTGGGAATACGAATTGGAGTTAGATGAGAATGGCTGGGTGTCTGTTGAGCAGCTTTTACACGCACTTCATCAATCCATTGAATGGAGCGATGTGAAGATAGAAGATTTAAAAATAATGATTGAGAAATCTGAGAAAAAAAGGCATGAGCTAAAAGAAAATAAAATTCGTGCGTTGTATGGACATTCTATTCCCATGAAAATAGTAAAGGAAGAAGGCGTTCCACCTAAATTTCTTTATCATGGTACATCTCCTCACTTTTTAAATTCTATTGAATCAAATGGGCTATCACCTATGTCTAGACAATATGTCCATCTTTCTGAAGATATTGTAACTGCTGAATTAGTGGGAAAAAGAAAAGATAAGCATCCTGGTATTTTAGAAGTTAATACTGAAAAAGCTAGAGAAGAAGGCGTTAAATTTTATTTAGGAAATGAAAAAGTTTGGTTAGCAGATGAGATTCCTAGTGAATTTATCGCAATTAATAAGAATTAATTGAATCTATTCTACTAGATTATGACGGCAGGAAAAGAATTTTTAGAAGAAAAAGTTTTTTTTAGGATGGATGTTTGAATCGACCATGTTATCTGTTTTAAAATAAACAAATGAATAGCGAGTTACATATGGAGAATAATCAACAAGAGAGACTTCACATTTGAGGTCTCTTTTGTTGATTTAAATTGAAAATTATTATTTAAGCGAATACTCTTTTGTACCTCGTATTTCACATACACACAGGCTTCAATTGCTGTTACATAGTATGTTTTTCAACGTCAAGAAACATTAGAAAAAGCAGGATAATATTATTCAATAACCGGGTCCACTGTAGAAATGTTTGAAGGTATTTCGCTCATAGGCGAATCTAATTTTTAAACTTTCGTGGCAGAAGTAGGAACTGATGGGTTTGTTTGGAATAAATCGATTCAAAATGCTAAGGAGACTCTTCAAAAATTCGAGTCTTCTCCATCTTCTAGAGAGCGTGTTAATAAAGTTAAAGAGACTAAAAAGCTCGATAAAGAAAGAAATAATTCTAAAAATACAGGTAATCCTAGTAAAAAACCAAAATCTCAACTTAAAAAGGTGTTCGATGCAGCTGACAATTATCCCTTACATAATAGAGTATATACTAATCATATTTTAGAAAGGCATGGAAGTAATACCAATAATCCAGCTTTTGCAAACAAATCAAAATTTAATTCTGACTTTGATATAAGGGCCGGAATAGATAGTACATTAAAAGGAAATGGTGTGTTAGTTAAGCAAAATACTTTTGGGAGAGAAGGATATATATTCGAACAAACTTTCAGACAACCCATTGGTATTAAAGCTAATGGAAGGCCTGTTAGCACTTTGAAAGTAGTTATTGATAAGAATGGAAATGTAATAACTGCGTTCCCTAAAAAATAGGAGGATTATAATATGAGTTTAGACTTTTACATCGGAAAAAATATGGATAGCATTAATTTTAAATCAAAATGTGTGGAATTCGATGATGAGCTTCAAAACTATCTATACTATATTAGAAACAAGGTTTCTTTTGATATTCAGCCTCTATATGGAATAGATCCTTATGACGATACAATTTTTGATGAAAATGATATAAAAAATATAATTGCAACTTGTGTTAATCTATTGGATAGTAAATTATTGGAAGGGTTTGGTGATGAAGCTTCAGTTTGTATATTAAATATCAAAAGATTATGTGAGGAAGCATTACAGAGACGAGAAAGACTATTTTCAATCGGAGACTAAAATGGTACATTTGAAGGTTCAGTAAAAATGCCTAGCGGTAAGGAGAACTATTCTTTCTGTGCTTCAAGATCAATACACTACTATGATATTGTAAATCTTGATCATTACAATGTTCCTAATAAAACTAATCCGATTTCAAAAGCAAATGAAAAACAGATTATCATTACTCTCATGGAGTATATCATCCCAAAAAAAGAGCTAGCTTATAAGCCTTAATATGTTTTTCCTTTCAAATGTTTATTTTTTAATATACTCGTACCACCAATCGCTATCATCCATCCAAGCTGTAATTTTATCCAGCTCACCATTTGTCAATACTTCTGTTTCAAAGTATGCCAATCCAGTTGACGGATTAGAAACCACCTTCCCTTTTGTTCTACGTTCATTCATAGCATTTATTACTTCTTAAACTATTAAAATGCCAAAACTACCAGATTTAAAATAATTAAGTTTTTAATCTTATATTTTACACACAAGAATGACAAAGCTTACAGTGTTAAAGTAATTATACACAGGCATATAAGACAAATGAGAAATAAAGAACTTATTTTTGAAGTGGAAAGAAAAAGAAGCAGGCTATTAAAAAGCAAAGACTCATGATAGTTGTACCATCATGGAGTACTGTGTGCAATACTAGGGTATAAAAACAAAGTACGAGCATAGGCGAGATGACATTTTATTGGGCGATGAGTCACAAAATAAAATCGGTCATATCGCAAAAGGAGCAAAAGCATCAAGTGGAGTAAGTACAATTGCTAATGCAGTAAAACTAGCAAAAGAATTGAAGCCAATGCTTGAAATGTTACAATCATTTAAGAGGGATGCGTCCTATGCATTCTCTAGTGTTGGTGGAACTATTGTAACCAAAATACCTCAAGGTGAATTGATAGAAGCTTATTATAAGTTTGCGAAGTCAAAAGATGGTGCTAAGGGTACGGGAAAAGTGTATCCAACGAGGCAAATAGATTCAGTAGCAGAAGCACATATAATTGATAGAGTGAAAGAGCTAAGAGGAAATTTGACTAGTGGATATAAAAAGTCTGGGAACTTTGCTCTAGCAGAAGTGAATGTTAATGGTATTGATAAATCAGAGTTTTTTGCTCAAAGTAGCATAGATGAGTTTACAGATAGTATAAAGGAAAGAGTGCCTAATATTTCTTTGCAACCTAAAAATCCTATGTTTAATGCAACAATTACACAGGACATGATTCGTACTAGTAGCAGAACTAGCCAATCAATTTCGATTTACGGGAGCAATAATTTAATGCATAAAGGTGTTACGTTAAAAGCAAGGGGAACAAATGATTTTTCTTTAGATGTTACAATAATAAATAAAAAATAGGAGTCGATTTATTTGGATAAGTTAATTAAAATTCTCCCTCCTCCAGAATTCCCACAAAAAACTGGGGATAAAGAACAATGGGGAAAATTTTTCGGCGCTCTTGGTACGGAATTGCCTACAGACTATGTAAAATTTATGGAAATTTATGGCGCAGGCGGTATTGACAATTTCTTGTGGATATTAACTCCTTTTGTAAACGATGAAAATGTAAATTATCTTGGTAGGCAGAAGGAAATGACAGATTCATATATTCAATCTAAGAAAAATTTTCCGCAATATTATAAACATGATGTTTACCCTTCAAGTGGGGGGATACTTCCATGGGCATACACTGATAATGGTGATGAATTGCACTGGTTAACAGATGGAAAACCTGATGAATGGAAAATTGTGGTATACGAATCGAGATCACCAGAGAATTATACTTACTCACTTACGATGGTAGAATTTTTATATCAAATAATAACGAAAGAATTAATATGCAATGCATTTCCTGATGATTTTCCAAGTGATGAAACTACATTTGTTTCAGTAAATGTTGAGTAGTTATTTAACCTTGATTGGCTATGTGCCTTTCAAGGTTTTTTAGTAAACTAAAAGGTTTTATTCTTTGAGAAATTTCACGTGTGAATCAAAAAATTATGATAGTAAATTGATATTCAAATATAGCGACAAACCTTACAGGAAAATAGTTATCTGTTAAAAGAAATCACAATTCATAAGTGTTGATTTCTTTTTATGGATTTGAATAACAAATATTATATCTCTCCTTGGATCAAGGCAAATAGCTACCACAATATTAGGCGATAAGGCACTAAATAAAAATAGGCCATATCGCAAAAGGAGCAAAAGCATCAAGTGGAATAAGTACAATTGCTAATGCAGTAAAACTAGCAAAAGAATTGAAGCCAACGCTTGAAATGTTACAATCATTTAAGAGGGATGCGTCCTATGCATTCTCTAGTGTTGGTGGAACTATTGTAACCAAAATACCTCAAGGTGAATTGATAGGAGCTTATTATAAGTTTGCGAAGTCTAAAGATGGTGCTAAGGGTACGGGTGATACTAGATTTGCTTATAAGAATAATCCTATAGATAATCCAAAGGCGGCAAAAGATATACATGAAAATCCAGATGCAGTTTAAGGGTTTTCTCCAAATCCAAAATCGGAGAGTATAGGTGGATTTGCTGATGCACTAGACTGGACAAATCCAGAACAAGTGGCTCAGGCAACTGTAAGAAGGCAGAGTTATCATGATAAAAATGATAATATTATAGAACTAGTTAATAAAATGAAGAATGAGGGAAATTCAATTGAAGAAATTGCAAGAGCGGTAAATAATCAAAGAAATCAGAATCGATTAAATGATTATATAGATGATCCAAAAGGACTAGAGCGTGTAATGGCTAAAAATGAGGTTAAATATGGTAATCCACATGGTCCAACAGCAGAATTTTCATTTAATAAGTATGGTTCATGGGAAAAAGTGATTGAAAAGTCAATGAGTGCAAACCCAGGAATGGACGCATGTTGTGGTTTAAATGATAAATATTATCATTTATATAGAATTGGGAGTAAGTAATAATTTATTGTATGGTTAAAAATGATAATCTAGTAAGTATACTACTTGGGAAGGTGTGCAAGAATGAATGACACTAAAATAAATATTATTAATGAAGACTTTGATAAAGATAACATAATTATTTTTTTTGAAAAAAACGGAAGAAACATGTGCCTTACTTTTGGATTATATGAGTTTGAAAATGAGATGGAGTATTGGGATATGCCAACGAAATTAAAAAAATATAATGGGAAAATGGGATTTATTTTTGATAAAAATATTAATAGAATTGATTTAGAAATGGAAATAGCTCGATTTATAAAACATAATGATTTAAATAAACTAGACTTTTAATGTGTTTTCAGGAAAAAAATAAGGTAACTATTCAGCTGCCAAATTGATTTAGTTATTTAATATTTTTATTTACATCCGACAATAATTATACAAATCGGGATGTCTGTTTGATGAAGCGTAATAGATATGATGTTTTATTTTTAGGGAAAAGAGACTCTGAGATTACAACTCATAGTGACTAGTTGATAAATATAAATACCTGGAATGGGTATAAAACTCACGAACTCGTACAAACTCGTAAGGTTTAACGTAGTAGTTGTCATAACATACAAAAGGTGTCATGACAACTACTACAAAACTTACAAATTTAATACTACTTAAAAACATATGAACTTAAAGCACTTGATTGTCTATGAAAGACAACAAGTGCTTTTTATTTTAAGATTACAACATAGGGTACGGGTGAAACTGTAAAAACAAAATTACATGTGAGTGAAAAATCTTTGGATCATGCAAACATTGGTGACTTTACTAGAAACCCTAAAAACGGAGAAATTTCAAAAATGAAGGGTGGTGGGCATGGTCAAGCATGGTTTCCTGAAAATTGGTCTAAGGAAGATATAAGGGAAGCTGGAGAATATGTGACAAATATGCCTGAATACAAGGATATTGCGGATGGTGTAACGATATTTGGCGATTATAATGGTGTTAGGATAGGGATAATCAAAACTAATGGAGAGATAGGAACTATTTTTCCTGATAATATGTTACAACCATAATTTTTACAGGGAGGTTTTAATTAATGTTTGAGGAAAAAGTAAGGATTGTCTTAGGGTTGCGAGCATTACTTGATGATAATGATCCAAGAATTGAGCAGAAATGGGAAGAACTTATAGCCTTACTGAGTGAAAGCGAAAACTTAACTTTGAATTTTTTACAAATATGTACAAAAAAGGAGCTCTTATTATTAAGTGAGGTTTTCGAAGAAGTTGCTTATAATTTGCAAAGTAAAAAGTATATTGAAATACTATACTCGTTAGATCAAAGATATCCAGACCTAAATTTAAAAAAACATATACAAATTGCTGAGAGCTACATGGACTAAAATTAGGTGATTAATATCATTGAATTCCACAACTCATAAGAAAAACAGTGTAGGAGATAAGAAAGTGTATACAGTTGAATTAATCATAATAAGCGGATTTGACTGTAGTTATACTACATTGTTTATTGGTGGATAGTATAAATTAATTTCCTCTTTAGAAGTAATAAGTTACTATATATAATTGTTTATTTGAAGATGAGTATTAAAAAAGAGGCATTAATAATTGTGCAGAACTTAAAGGGATACAAATAATAGAGGTAGATTAGTAGTTATTAAGAAGTGATTACAGTTCGAAAATGTAGCCTCATTGAAAAGAGAGGCCCTCGTTAGTAAACGGTTATAATACCCTATGGGTGAATTTTCCCTGTGGGGTTTAAGAGGGTGGAGTAAGGGAGCCAGCGTTGCCGAGGATATTAAGATACAATATTTATAGGAGGATAAAATGAATAGTAATTATAAATTTATTGAAGATAAAGAGAAAAATGATGAATTGATGTCAATATATTTTAACTTTATAAACGGTAAGTACTTGGAAAGAGCTTTGAGTTTTTTGTAAAAAAGGAGGGGTTTGGACAAGAAATAGTATTCGTTCATTTTCAATCTGATTTAGATGAATTTGATATGTCACAGCTACCTACACCTTTAGATGATAAACATGTGTTAGTTGAATTAGATTCTCCAGCTGTTGAGTCTGAACAACAATTGTATTTGGACTTTGAAACTTTTTATAATTATTTGGAAGAACATGTGAAAAAGGAAGTGGAAAAAAATCCAGAAAGAAATGGATTAATAGACTTATTAGTGCAAGTTAAGCGCAGCTTAAATTTGTAATAGCTTATAGCTATTTTGCTAAATTCTGAGGGCAGAAAAGAACTTTTTCAAAAATATGTTTTCATTAGTATTGTAGTATATTTCAATAAGGCAGATTGTCTGGTATTGAATTAGTAAAGAGGAAGTTATAGATGAAGAAGAGTCAACAAAAGAGACCTCATATTTGAGGTCTCTTTTGTTGAGTGTATTGAAAAAATCCCCAATTAAACATTAGCATGAGATAACAACTATAAGGGTATGGATAAAACACTATCTAAAAAGAAATCAATACCCGATTTTGTGAAAAAACAATGGGAAGCAGGGAATAGATTTAATAAGGAAAAGCGCTCTCGATATCCTTATAATGAAGTAGAGTTAGAGAAAAAGGAAATCAATAGGAAGAAATATGTTGTGGATTCTTATATTCCGGGTGAAGAAATTGTCTCGAGGAAATTTATCCAATTGGCTGAAGTAAAAGAAAAGACGGCATTAAGTTATTTAAGTGAGTTTACTAAAAAGTATTCTTCCGGTTCAGAAATTTCTTCAGGTAAATTTAATCCTAATGCTTTAAAAGGTGGTCGACTAGATGGAGAATTAATTTTGGAAGTCCCTGTACAAACAAAACCAGTTCCACAAAAAATTATTGAAGAGGCGAATGAGAAAGGGATTATTATTCGTGATATTAATGGGAAGGTGTATAATTAATGGAAATTTATTATTGTGATAAGTGGTCTAATATAAAGAAGAAGCCTTGGAATATTATTGATGAGAATGCAGCCAAGATACTTCATGGAAATCGACATTCTTATACTGCTGTTCTCAATGATGGAGAGCAGCCAAAGTATTTAGTAAATGTCACTGATAAATGGGTATCGGTAAGTTTTTTGGATGATTTTCTTCGTAAATATTTACACTACGATTTTATTGTTAAAGAAGATAATAGAGTATTCCTAAGGACAATAATGTATTGGGAATATGACGGGGATACACAGTTAAAAAGTATGATTTTGGGGTATCAAGAAAATGGTCATATTGCTATGGAACAAAAAGATTCTAAAACTGGTGAAGTAGAAGAACGAGAGATAAAAGATGATGTATCTAGAAATTGGGATATATTCCCCGAGTTTGGCCAATACCTATATTTGTGCAAAGAGGAGAGGTAACTCTTTTGAATATAAACATGAAACTAATGAACTCGTGATTTTTGAGCCTCAAGGTAATTACCTTAAGGTTTTTTTATTGCTCTCAAATAAATGTTTCCTTTATTCGAAATCTATAGATATGTTATTATTTTTGTATAAATTGGAAATTAGAAAGTGAATGTTAAACTGTGCTGCAAGATAATAAACTTGATAGTAGTGGAAATGTGAAAACATTTAGGATAGATGTAAAGGGAAATATTATTGGAGAATGGCCATAATTTAGAAGCTAGGAGGAATCAAATAGAATGAGAAATCAATTATGTATAGAAGAAAAATGTAAAAGGGGAATAGAGTATCATAAAGAGTTTATTGAAGAAAATAGAGAAGAGATTAAAAGTTTAGAAGAAGATGAAAAAAATGGTATTCAAAGATATCCTAATGATAACAAAAGTATTATATTAGAAAATTATTTGTCGAATTTTATACATGAGATGAACGATATTAGGGCCATGTATTCTTTAGGAGAAGACATAAGTACAATGGAAGCATATTTTTATAATGCATTGGATGATTTAGAGCAAACAGGTACTAACAATGTTGGATATATATATATGCTATGGATGATTTCCTTAGGAATTCTATTAGAAACGGATAAAAAGAATATAGAAAGATTAAAAAAGATAGTTGATAAAAAAAATATGAACGACGCAGTAATTGATTTTCTCTTATGTGCTAGTGATATCGGATACACAAACATGACGAATAGATATTATAAAGACAATCCATATGCAAAAACGAGAGAGATGATAGAACTTGCACAAACAGATAAAAAAGAAGCGTCTAAAAGATTACAAACGTATATGGAGAAAGAATGGTTTAGAGACCATTATGATTATGAGTGGAAAAACGCGCATAAAGAACCTGGATATGTAGGATATTGGAGCTTTGAAACGGCAGCGCTTGTGAAAATTTTGGAACTTGATGATACAAATTTAAAAGATAATAATCATTATCCATATGATTTGGCACATTATAAAAATGAAATAAAATTTAAGCATATAGACTTAAGTGAATATCACTATGAAGATGAGACAGAAGAAATAGAGGAAATAGTAGAAGGAATTGAACATAATCCTGCATTGGAAAATATTATTCCGCCAAAATGGCATTCATTGGTCGATGAATTAATCCATGATTATGAGAATATGGACGATAGTAGTTTTTATGAAAAATACAAAAAAACAATAGGAATAGGTCAAGTGTGGTTCTTACCACAAGAATATGAAGAAGAAAATGAGCAAAAGGATCTATTAGGAAGTTTAATTGTGTTTGCCCTTACGGTAAGAGATTATATATTACAACTGGACTATAAAGAGGATTTAGAGGACTACATTGATAATCTTAAAAATTTCTGGAATGGATCAGAAATAAAGTTAATTCAATTTATATTAGAGAATGATCAAAATTATTATGCATGGGTACCGAAAGAAATAAATATCCCAAATATGTATGAAGTGAAGATAGAGGTTGTCGAAGTAGAAGAAATTCAATAACCAGTACATCAAAAACATATAGAATTCAATAAATAAAAGAGGTTATAAATAGTGGTAGTTTTGGGAATCCAACTGCTATTTTGTTTGTATTTACAAAGGGGTTTGTTAGTTATGTAGAGTGTTACAGAGTTTTATGTAGGGGAAGTAAATAAGTTCAGGGCACGGATGGAGTTGAGAAGATTGTTAATCTTTCTAATAATGAAAAGGGAATCTTGAAATTAATCATAAGTTTAGAGGCAATAGGATAAAAAAGGATATGATGAATAAAGGAGATGTCGTGAAGGTATGGGAGAAAAACTTAGTTTTTTAAAAAAGTACAAAAAGAATATTCGGATCATTCCGTATCATGAGATAAATAAACTTGGTTGTTCGGAAATACCAAGCTCATGGTTTGAATTGTTTCAGGAAGAAAACACAAGCAAAAGAGTTGAGGCAATTTTAAAAGTATGGGAAAAGCAAGCTGGTGCGGAATTAAGAAACACTATTTCATATTTGTCTATGCATCTTGTAGAAGTCGAGCTTATGGAAACTGACGGTAAGTATTCAATTTTATACACTATTAAAACAGACACAGGTGAAATTCTATATTATGAGGGAGGTAATCCAAAAGCTGAGTTTAATAATGAAGCTTTAGAAACAAATTGGGGGGGATTCCCTTCGTCTATACAAGACTTCTATCAAACTGTACATAATGGTTTTTATTTTTATGCGAGTCACTCAATGGGATTAGTTCCTTTGAAAGAAGTAACTTTTTTTGATGATGACGAATGGGGAATTATCGAAGAATTAGAAGAACCTTTACAAATTGATTTACAAACTACTTTTGGTTTCTTCAAAAATGGTTCGGGTGGTTATGTAGCAGTGGATTATAAGAATTGTATTAATGATAATGCGACTTTATGGTGGACGAACGAAGAGCCTAAATACAATGTTGATTTTTGGGATGTAGTTGATGAATGGATAGTAATAGGATTTCAGCTTTAGATTAAAGAAAGGTCATAATTTTGGAAGCTAGGAGGAATTGAATGGTATGAGAGATCCTTTATGTATAGAAGAAAAATGTAGAGAAGAAATTGAATGTAATAAAGAGTTTATTGAGGAAAATAGAGAGGAGATTAAAAGTTTTGAAGAAGATGAAAGGAATGGTATTCAAAGAAAGCCTAACGATAATAAAAGTCTTATAGAAGGAAGATATCTATTAAATTTTAATTATGAGTTAGAGGATATTAACGCAAAATACTCCATAGGAGAAGCTATTCATACAATAGAAGGAGATTTTGACAACACTCTTATTGATTTGGGGCATATAGGGGAAAGAGAAGTTGGATATTTAAATTTAATTTGGATGATATCTCTAGGGATTTTATTAGAGACGGAGAAAAAGAATCTTGTAAGTTTAGCTAAGCTAGTTGAGAAGGAAAATATGAACGACGCAGTAATTGATTTTCTTTTATGCGCTAGTGATATCGGATACACAAACATGACGAACAGATATTATAAGGAAAATCCATATGCAAAAACGAGAGAGATGATAGAACTTGCACAAACAGATAAAAAAGAAGCGTCTAAAAGATTACAAACGTATATGGAGAAAGAATGGTTTAAAGGCCATTATGATTATGAGTGGAAAAACGCGCATAAAGAACCTGGATATGTAGGATATTGGAGCTTTGAAACGGCAGCGCTTGTGAAAATTTTGGAACTTGATGATACAAGTTTAAAAGATAATAATCATTATCCATATGATTTGGCCCATTACAAGAATACAATGAAATTTAAGCATATAGACTTAAGTGAATATCACTATGAAGATGAGACAGAAGAAATAGAGGAAATAGTAGAAGGAATTGAACATAATCCTGCATTGGAAAATATTATTCCGCCAAAATGGCATTCATTGGTCGATGAATTAATACATGATTATGAGAATATGGACGATAGTAGTTTTTATGAAAAATACAAAAAAACAATAGGAATAGGTCAAGTGTGGTTTTTACCACAAGAATATGAAGAAGAAAATGAGCAAAAGGATCTATTAGGAAGTTTAATTGTGTTTGCCCTTACAGTAAGAGATTATATATTACAACTGGACTATAAAGAGGATTTAGAGGACTACATTGATAATCTTAAAAATTTCTGGAATGGATTAGAAATAAAGTTAATTCAATTTATATTAGAGAATGATCAAAATTATTATGCATGGGTACCGAAAGAAATAAATATCCCGAATATGTATGAAGTGAAGATAGAGGTTGTCGAAGTAGAAGAAATTCAATAACCAGTACATCAAAAACATATAGAATTCAATAAATAAAAGAGGTTATAAATAGTGGTAGTTTGTGGAATCCGACTGTCACTATTTTTGTATTTACATTCGTGTATTTAATTTAAGTAAAGTGTTGAATGTCTTTCAGAAAACAGAAAATCATATAAAAAGTATATTAGTCTTTTGTTTATTACAACTTAGATGGAAAACTGAATTTTTATAGTTGGTTAAATCTTGATGGGAAGGTTAATAGATAAATAAAATGGGTTATAAAATTGATATTATATATCGAGATTTTCAACAACATGCTAATGGTTGGAAAGGTTTTTAGCAAACTGTAGACTTATTTAGTATTGTAATAAGTGGTTAAATGTACAATAGAAACTTTGGAATAGAATGAATGAATGAGAAGAAAGAAAAAAATTTTAAAGGCTTCCAATTTAGAGGTGAATTCTATGAAAATTGAAATTATAAAAAATGAAGGAATGTATAATGGTCAAAATATAGTGAGTTTTTCTACTAAGTTTGGTCGTGGGAAAGGTAGTTGGAATGGAGAAAATCCAATCGAAGGTCGAGAATATTATGTCGAGTTAGAAATAGGAGATACAGTAGTGTGGGGAGAAGAGGTTAATAAATCTGACAAAGATCAATACTGTATCAAAAATGATGGGAATTCCACAATTATAGTTTGTGAAGTGGAAACATTTTCTGAGTATGGATGTTGTGATTTTAAAATTGGGTCAAGTATATTCACTGTCGAAATTGATGGAGAAGCATATCGGAAAGGAACTTTTGTTGAAATCAGTACTCAAAATCTTCTTTTGTATGATATAAACTTGTAAGTATGAGACATTAATAGGCGAAATACATATTAAATTTTTGTTTGAAAAATATTATGCTTAATTGAAGCTTTAATTGGTGTAAAAGGATGTTTTTTATGTAAAAAAAATTGAGGTGACACATGGAACTGCTGGCCAATTCATTAGGCTTAAATAAAGAATTGGTATTGGTGCCTTTTAAAAATATATAAATTTGTTCGGTGCTAAAAAATCGTATTATCATAAATGTTAATAGAGACAAAAAAGTATGGGAAGAAGAGTTTTAATATTAGAAATTTTATTGGTGTTAATAACGAAAGTCTATATAAGGCAAGTTGAGGAATGCAGGTTGAGTGAGGAAATTCAATAGAAGTGGAGAATATTGATTTGAAAACAATAATCAAAAATATAGGTAATAAAAATATAAAAGCTAAAGTAGAAGAACCATTAAGTCTTCATGTAGAAACTTTATTTAATTTATTATCTAATGTAAAAGATAAATTAGCAGATAGATTTTCAATACAAATTGGATGGTCTGTTTATAGTTTATATAAGTATGAAGATTATTATCAAATTATCACCCGGGATTATACTAGAAACCCTTTTATAGATACGACGGAAGATTTAACGATTGCATTATGGATACAACTAGAGCAATCGCATTGCTTACGTCGATTAAATATAGAGGGAGAATTAATAAAATTTAACGATAAGATTGTGATAGCGAAAAATGTGTTGCAACAAGAAGAGGTGTATTTACAAAGATCTAGTGGTTGTGATGAAGGTGATTCAGGTTGGTATATAGGTCCTATCAATGAAGAAGTATCAGGAGAATTGGAAATCATATACGCCTACGAATTATTAAAAATGAAACCTGCAATTATTCAAGTGCTAGCTTTACCGTATGAGTATTTAGTAGTATTTGAGAAGGACAAAATTAAAGCGATTTTAAATGAATGTGATGTTGATATTTGGAGTGAAATAGAAAATAAATGAAGTGACTATAACGGGGAAAGTTTCATGGAGGATTAGAAAATGAATGTTGAAATGAAACCTGAAATTAAAGAAGTTCTGAAAAAAATTAAATTTATAGATAGATATAAAAAATTGTCTGGAAACTTTAGCTCAAATCTTAATGATTTAAATGATAGACTTGAGGGTTATGATATGGAAAAGGTAAATGAAATATTTATAAGGTTGGGATATGCAGCAACTTTTGATAAAAAGGAGAAATTTTTTAAGGTAGGTGTTCTAGATTATTCTCCAAATTATATGGTATGGTTTCATATAATTTTAGAACATGGAATGACAGTGTTTGTATGGGTTGTCTATCATAATAATGAAGTAAGACTAGGTAGTCCTTGGAGTGTTTATTCAAGGTTATTGATGAATGCAAGTGAAAGAATAAAAACACCAGTATATCGAAACTATATGGAGTTAGAGGAAATATTAAAAGAGGCATTTTTAATGTATGATGATTTTAAAAGTGAAATAAGTAATGTGTATAGTAAAACCCACAATTGAAAGTAGTAAGTAATACGATACTGTAAATTATTATACATAAGTGATTCATATACTCAAAACATTATTACTTTGTGTGAATGCAACAACCAGATGAAAAAACTAGAAAATAGGCATGTTTTTAAGAGGTATAGAAGGTAGGGATTATTAACTTTGAAAATTTATTATTGTGACGAATGGTCAGATATTAGAAAGAAACCTTGGAATATAATTGATGCATGTAAAGCATACTTGTGTCATCAAAATCACGAACCATATACGGCCGTGTTAACTGAAGGTGAAAGGATTAAGTATGTTATTAATGTTACAAAAGATTGGGTTTCAGTTGGGTTTTATGATGACTTAGTTCGTAAGTATTTAAATTATGATTTTGAAGTTATAAATGATAATAGAATTTTCTTAAGAACAGCTATGTATTGGGAATATAATGATACGAATGAAAAAGAAAAAGCTAGCATGATTTTCAATTTCCGCGAAAATGGTTATACAGTAATGGAAAAGGTGGATGTGAATAGAGGATTAGTTGAGGAACGAGAGGGTGATGATAATCTTGAAAATCACTGGGATGTGTTTCCTGATTTTGGTCATTATATTCATTTGTGCAGAGAGGAAAGATAGTGAATGTATATAAGGTGTCAAATGCCCAATATGAAAATTACGTGAGTTAAGCACTTCATTGTCAACGGACGACAATAGGTGCTTTTTTTACGTGCAGTGAAGAAAAAATATAAGTTTCCTTTTTGCTCTATTTCATATTTGAATTACATGTTATAATTTGGAAAAAATATGTATTGTTAATTTTCTGATAATAGAAAAGGTGGTAGATACTGTATGAGTACATTAAAGAAAATCACTAACAATATCTCGAAGGTTATTATAGGAAAAGATGAATCGATTGAACTTGCAGCTATAGCCCTTATAGCAAAAGGGCATATTTTATTAGAAGATGTACCTGGGACGGGAAAAACAACATTAGCGAAAAGTTTAGCGAAAAGTGTGGACGCTAAATTTCAAAGAATACAATTTACAGCGGATACTTTGCCTGGAGATGTTATTGGTCTTGAATATTTTAATGTAAAGGAATCGGATTTTAAAACGAGATTAGGACCTATTTTTGCAAATATAGTATTAGTCGATGAAATTAATCGAGCTGTACCGAGAACACAATCTTCGTTACTTGAAGTTATGGAAGAACGTACTGTTACGATTGCGAAACAGACACATTCATTACCAGAACCTTTTTTAGTTATTGCAACGCAAAATCCACTCGAATCAGCAGGTACATTTCCTTTACCTGATGCTCAATTAGACCGATTTTTACTTACGATTCGACAAGGTTATCCTACGAGGGAAGCAGAAAAGGAAATGATGAATCGTTTTCAAAAGAATGATCCGCTAGATACGTTACATTCTATTATTTCAGGTGAAGAAATTATTATGATGCAAAAACGCGCAAGGGAAGTGCTAGTAACAAATGATGTGCAAGATTATCTCCTTGAAATCATTGAAGCAACTCGTAATCATGAGCTGATTGAAATTGGAGTAAGTCCGCGGGGGACGTTGGCATTTATGAGAGCGATTCAAGCACGGGCAATATTAAATGAAAGAGATTATTGTACGCCAGATGATATAAAACTACTAGCTGCATCCGTTTGCGCTCATCGTTTAACGTTAACGATTGAGGGAGAGATGAAAACGACGAAAGAACAAATCATGAAAGAAATCCTTCATACGATTAGTGTGCCAGTGGAGAATGTACGATGAATCAACAGCTTGTGTATACACCTTTAGCGGAGCCTTTCGTAATGGGAGTTATGTCAGTGGTAGCCGTTATTTTAAGTGTATTTTCAAGTAATCTATTGTTTTTATCTCTCGTATTTTTGTATGTAATTTTAATAGGTGCTATGCATGTGTACATGCGTAAAGTATCTCGTGTTGAATGGGAATACAGTCAGGGGAATTCAAACGTTTTTATAGGTGAAACGAATACGTGTAAAATTAAAATTTCAAACAAGTCGATATTTCCTATTCTTAATATCGTATTTCGATTTAAATGTGAAAATAAGCTAACTTGGAATCATGATGAAATAAATAAAAATTATAGTACAGGTTCAAATTATTATATGAATTTTAATTTAAAAGGAAGAGAGTCAGTTTCATTTGATTTACAAGCTGTAGCGTTAAAAAGAGGAATTGCGAAATGGGAAGAAGTTGAAATTGTTATTACTGATCTCTTTGGATTCATAACGAACCATATAACATATAAACAAGTTGATACGCCCTCCTATTTAGTCTTACCAGCTGTTCCGAAAATGCAAGTTCCTGAATTACAAGAATGGTCACGGGGATTTCGAAAAGCGATGTCTTCACCGCTATATGATGAAACGAAAGTAATGGGAGTGAAGTCTTATGAAAATGAAGATTTTCGTTCCATCCACTGGAGTGCAACAGCGAAAACAGGGACGATAACTGCGAAAAAGTACGAGCGAACACAATCAGATAAATATGCGATTTATCTCAACTTGCAAAATAAAAGTGGTGTTTCTTTGCGAAATGATACAGAAGAATTAATTGAATTAACGGCAGGCATATGTAAACAACTGCTCATGCAAAACTGTTCATTTGAAGTATGGATCAATAGTGTAAAAGATAACGGTTTGCTACATATAAAAAATGGGGATAATCGGAAACATTTGCAAAATGTATTAAAGGTACTTGCCTCAATATCGAATCAGGACACGCCAGTATCTTCTTCTTATTTTTACACAGCAGGCTTTCGTCGAAAGAAACTGGATGCGGTTCCTTTAATTATTGGTACTTCACCAAAGAAATACAGTAGAACGAATAAATGGATTGTAATTAAAGAATAAGAAGGGGCTTATGTCATGGTTAATAAAGCGCGGCATATGAAAGTGAAGTTATGGAGTGTTAGAGTTTTAATGCTACTTTTCTTTACGGTTAGTGCGATAACGTTATCACAAGGTGTGGTGCATGTGCAAGACATAGTAAAAGAACGTTTTTTTAATAAGACGGAGACAATGTTGGAAAGAAATTATGATTTTACTAGTATAAACGAACAGTTTGATGAGCCTGAAAGAATTATAGATGAAGAAACAGGAGTTGTAGGTACAAGAACGAAAATAGATAGGAAAATCCCGCTTTTTAAACGGGAGAATTCATGGAGTGATGTGCTTTCTATGCTTTCAAATTCATGGATTAGTATAGTTTTTTATGTAGTTATTGCAGGGGTAATTATATATTTTCTTTATAAATCCGTTAGGAAAAAGTTAACGAAACCAGAAATAGAACAGGAGAAAAAATCGGTAACAAAAGAAAATACGGTAAGAACCGAAAATAACAAGAAAGTCATTCATCAGTTAGAACAGTCGTTACCGACAGATACGATAAGAAAAACGTTAGTTGGATGGGAAAGAACATTACCATTTCATGAACAGAGAAGGTCCTATGAAACGATGCAACAGTGGTTAAAAAGAATTAGTAGAACGAGAAATATTACTTCGTTATATGAGTCTGTTCGTTATGGTGAAAAGACGTATACGGAGTTAGATGTGGAAAAAATAATGAAGTGGGTAGAGGGAGATGGGAAGGTGGATATATAAATATCCACCTTTTCTTTTTTTATACGTAAATTTGATTAACATGAATTATTTTCTTATATGAAACCGTCTTCAAATAGGAAAACAAAATTAACTTTATTTACTTATACTTCATTACATGTTAACCTATACTTAATTTTTATAAATTATAATTAATTTTTAAGTTTTTTAAGGGTGTGAATGTGTAATGAAATCGGTATTAAAAAGCATACTTATTTCCTTTGTTTTTTCAGCAGTAGGTATGTGTTGGTTACTGTTCTTATTATTCAAAGGGGACGGAGACTGGTTATTGTCTTGGATAGGCGTATTAATGGCATATTTATCTTTATTCACTTTAATAGATTTATTTTGTAAAAATACATACGATAAAAAAATAAGTAAGTGGCTTATAAAAACAGCGGTGACTAGCTTTAGTTTTGCTGTATTAGGAATCTCATTTTGTATCATACACGAGCTATTAACACCATGGAGTCTCAGTTTAATGGTGTGGTATTGGTTGGTAATGTTAGTTTTATTTTTAACAACCATAATATCGTTAGTCAGTCTCGTATTTGTTAATCGTAAAAATCATAATTTCACCGGTGTATATAGAATACTTATACTTCTAAATGTACTGCTTACGTTAGGACCAGTATTATGGCCACTATTACTTTCTATTATCGGAAATGGTATGAACGCTAGTGCAGGATGGTAAAGGTGAATATAGATTAGTTGCTTAAATAAAAAAGAACGTATTTACATAAAAAGTGAAAACACGTTCTTTTTTTATTCATTTTAATACGAACACAATGAATAAATCATCTTAAAATAATTAAGACAAGGTGAAATGAAAATGGGGGCAGTTAAGGGACTGTCCTTCTTTTTTTATGTCCTTTTTATTTTCATACATAATTCTTTCTCAGCTTAGCGTAACAAAATTTGAACGTAAGTATTTCGTAAGGAATGGATAAGAAAAAAGAGAGGTTTATCATATAGGATAAAAGTATAGCTTGAATCAATACGATATGAATAGGGGAGAGAAAACCTTATGAAAAAATGTAATTTAATGAAGTTAGCGAGTTTGACAGTTTTATTAGCGGGTACTACTCTATTTACACCTGGTTTTACTGTGAAAGCAGAGTCTACTCAAAGTATTTCTAATTCGTCACAAGTACATGATCAAAAGAATCGGAATGGATGGAAACAAGTCATGCAGGAAACAATCCAAATTGGGGCGCCAGGGGTATTAGCTAAGACGTATAATAACGGAAGAGTTAATAGTTATACTGCTGGTTTGGCGGATTTAAATACAAAGAAACCAATGAAATTAGATTATCGTTTTCGGATTGGAAGTGTGACGAAGACTTTTACTGCTACGACTGTTCTTCAATTAGTAGGAGAAAATCGTGTGCAACTTGACGATCCAATTGAAAAGTGGCTACCGGGAATTATTCAAGGAAATGGGTATGATGGCAATCAAATTACGATACGCCAACTTTTGAATCATACGAGTGGTATCGCTGAATACTTAAAGTCAAAAGACGCTGATATTATGAATTCGAAAAAAACGTATACAGCAGAAGAAATAGTGAAAATAGGCCTTTCTCTGCCTCCAGATTTCTCGCCGGGTAAAGACTGGTTGTATTCAAACACAGGATACGTCATATTGGGAATGCTAATTGAAAAAATAACTGGTAATAGTTATGCGGAAGAAATTGAAAAGCGAATTATTGAACCTTTGGATCTGTCAAATACGTTTTTACCAGGAAATTCACCCGTCATCCCAGGAAAGAATCATGCTCGTGGGTATATGAAAATTGACGAAACAAGTGAGTTGAAAGACATGACGTATTATAATCCGAGTTTAGCAAATGCAGCTGGAGATATGATTTCTAATGCGGACGATTTAAATAAGTTCTTTTCATCTTTACTTGGTGGTAAGTTACTGAAAGAACGCGAGCTAAAAGAAATGCTTACTACAGTTCCTATAGAAGGGAAAGGTCTTGGTGATGGATATGGTCTTGGAATCTATGAAACTAAACTTCCAAATGGTGTCTCAGTTTGGGGGCACGGCGGATCAATTCCTGGGTTTATGACTTTTGCTGGCGGAGTAATGGGAGGCAAGCATACATTTGCTGTCAATGTTAACTCTTTAGGTCCGGTTGATATTCTTACACAGTTTAATAAAATGATGCAAATAGAATTTAAGAAATAAATGAAAAGAAAACGAATGGGATCCTGCTTTAAAGGATCGTATTAGCATCCATAGTATGACATCAAGTGTAATTCAATCGTATAGTTTAGTATAAAAAAGGATGTCAGCTGCATGACATCCTTTTTATTGTGGGGTAAAGAGGTATGTTTCATTTTGAAAATTGTTATTTTTGCGAGTATTCCATATAATGATAGGTATAGGGTCTATACAGGGGAATTATGAATGAAAAATACTTTAGTTTGTTAATTGTTTTTATTTTAATAAATAAAAGTAAATTGATGTGGAGTGAAATACATTGGGAGAAAATCAGTTTAGATGGAGTAACACACAATTACGAGAACATGTTGAAGTAATAGACGGCACAAGAAGTCCGCACATTTTATTAAAGAATGCAACATACTTAAATTCCTATATGCGCGAGTGGGTGCAAGCAAATATTTGGATCTATGATGACCGCATTGTATATGTAGGAGAAAAACTACCAGCGCAACTACATGAATGTGAAGTCATTGATTGTGATGGAAAGTATGTAGTTCCTAGTTACATAGAACCGCATGCACATCCATATCAATTATATAATCCAGAGACTTTAGCGAATCATGCGATGCAATTTGGGACAACAACTTTCATTAATGATAATTTAACTTTATTTTTTACATTACAACGTGAAGAAGCATTTCGTTTATTAGATGAATTTAAAAAGATTCCAGCAAGTATGTATTGGTGGTGTCGTTTTGATGGACAAACTGAATTGCAAAACGGGGAATCTATGTTTAATAGTGAAGAAATAATAGAGTGGCTGCAGCATGAAGCAGTTCTGCAAGGTGGTGAGCTAACAGCATGGCCCAAACTATTACATGGCGATGATGAAATGCTAACTTGGGTGCAGGAAACAAAGCGATTACAGAAAAAAGTAGAAGGGCATTTTCCAGGAGCATCTGAAGCAACGTTAGCAAAATTAAAGCTGTTAGGTACAGACTGTGATCATGAAGCGATGACAGGTCAAGAGGCGTTAACTCGTCTTATGCAAGGTTACACTGTTTCCCTAAGAAATTCTTCAATCCGCCCAGATTTAGAAGTTTTACTGAAAGAATTGTTGGAACTAGGAGTAAATCAGTTTGATAGATTTATTCTTACTACAGACGGCTCACATCCTTCGTTTTATGAAAATGGAATGACAAACGTTATGATATCTACCGCGATAAAACAAGGAATCCCAGTAATAGATGCTTATCATATGGCAAGTTATAATATCGCTCGTTATTATAATATGGAACATCTACATGGTTCAATTGCGACAGGTAGAATGGCTAATATGAATATTCTAGAAAGTAAAGAAAACCCAGTACCAATTAGTGTCATTGTAAAGGGACAATGGGTGAAGCGTGACGGTGTAAATACACATGAAGCATTACATATAGACTGGAGTGAATGTAAAGTAACTCCATTATCATTAGATTGGACAATAGAAAAAGAGGATATGATTTTCTCAAATAAAACGGGTATACACTTATTAAATAACGTGATAACAAAACAATATACGAGTGAAATCGACATAGACTGTGATGAATTGTCCATAGATCATGATGAATGTTTCCTTATGATGATTGCTCGTGATGGTACGTGGCGAGTGAATACAGTTGTAAAAGGTTTTGCCAAGGAACTAGGTGGTCTTGCTAGCACTTATTCTGGTACCGGCGATATCATTCTTATTGGGAAGAATAAAGAAGATATGCTTATAGCTTTTCATAGAGTAAAAGAGCTTGGCGGGGGAATGGTAATAGCTGAAAAGAATGAAATATTACACGAAATCGCATTACCATTGCTCGGAATTATGTCAAATTTAAAAATGAGTGAATTAATACAGGAAGAGAAACAAATGGTGAAACTACTCCAAGAGCGTGGTTACGCGTATGACGATCCGGCATTTACCATTTTGTTCTTTTCTGCGACGCACTTGCCTTTTATACGGGTAACGCCTATAGGGCTATATGATGTGAAAAATAGTAAGGTAGTGACTTCACCGGTGAATTTGATAAAGCAATGTTAATATGAAAGGCTCTATAAAAGTCCAATTTATAGGGCCTTTTACATTGTTAGCATAAGAATATTGTGAGCCTCAAATAATATAGTATCTAAATTACTTGAGGTGAAACGTAAGTATGAAAAAAATATTGTATATTTTAAGTGTATTTATATTATGTGTATCTATTCAACAAGTTGTACATTCTCAAACAGATGCACCAGAGCTATCTTCTGATTGTCTTGAAAAAAGGAAAATTCGAGATGACAAGCATGTGGAAAATATAATAAGTGACATTAAATCCACATTTAATTTAAATATTGATGAACATAGTTTTTGGGAAGTAAGTAAAAGAGATCTGGAGGCTGCCCATTTGATGTATGGTGGAAAGGAAAATGATTCTTATTATAATTCGCTAACTAAAATTTATGATAGTGGTGGATTTAGCGAGCAGCCCAGCTTATTTGTGAGGGCGCAAGAAGCATTTTTACTTTATAAAGAAAAAGATAATATCAATGTAATGAAACGCCTAAAACTAGACGTTGAAAAAGGGGAATGGCTCGTTATAAAAACGAAAAAGAAGAAAGGGAAAAAAATGAAATTCAAACCGTTGCAATGTGAAAAAGATTATTTGAAAAAGAGAAATGAGTATCATAATCCAAAATGAAATAACGGAAATTTTGAAAGAGAAAAATTTCGTCAATACTTGTAAATGAGGCGGTAAAAATCCCTAGTAATTTCGCCATAAAAAAACGTCATTTTAATGTTTGAAATGACGTTTTTTTATATCCTTAAATCTTTTGTATCGCACTCTCAATCTTCTTCACCAAATCAGCTGACACTTTATGAAAATACCCCAAAACTACCTTTCGAATATCATCGGATATAACTTTCAAATCACTAGCTAAGTTTTCAGCGAGATGTTCTTTTTCTATCGGCTGTAACTCCGTATAAAATTCTCCAGCCTGCGTAAAGTCATCTTGTTTCGTTATAGAAGTTCTTTCAAGTTTACCTTCAACGTACCTTCCGTCACCGCTCGTTATTTGATTAGCAGGTGTCCAATCTTGCTGTTGGTTAATCGTTAATTTGCGGAATTCAGGTCCAATTCTTCTTCTTTGAGAATCGCTGTAAATGTTAGCTCGCCCTTGCAACATTTTATCATCTGATAGTTCTGCACCGTCTAGTAAATTAGAAGGGGAGAAGGCGACTTTTTCTACTTGCTCCATATAATTTTCAGGGTTTTTATTTAATACCATTTTGCCTACTGGTATAAGAGGATACGCCTTTTCATCCCATACTTTTGTATCATCTAAAGGGTCATAAGAAAGATGTTCTTCATCTTTCGGATCCATGAGCTGGACATATAAACCGTATTCCACTGGCTTACCATTTGCAATTGCATCATATAAATCTCTCCCGCTATAATCAGGGTTTTCGGCAGCCAGTTTATTTGCTTCCTCACTAGTAATGAATTGTACACCTTCAAATGGGTACCAATGATACTTTACATACTTTCGATTACCTTCTGCATTTCTCCAAACATATGTATTTACACTATGCCCTGGGATATGGCGAAGACTTTTGGCTGTACCAGCATCAGAGTATAAATGGACAACGAAATGAATGGATTCAGGTGCTTTAGCGACAAAGCTCCAAAATCTATTCGGGTCTATTAAGTTATTTTTAGGTGAAGGTAACAACGCTTGAATTGTTTCTGGGAAACGCATCGGATCACGAACGGAAAAGACAGGAATGTGATTACATAAAAGATCGAAAATGCCTTCTTTTGTATAAAATTTTGTGGAAAAACCGCGTACATTCCTAGCAGTATCAGGTGTTCCTTTCGTACTAACAGCTAATGAAAATCGCACCATAACAGGAACTTTCTCATTAGAATGTTGTAGAAAACTAAGTTTAGTATGTTCAGACATGGGATAGATCGTTTGAAAATAACCGAATGCACCAAATCCTTTTACATGAACAGGTCTTTCTAAAATTTTTTCGTGAATAAATTCTTGTAACGCCTCGTGAAGTACGCTATCTTGCTTTAGAACAGGTCCACGTGAACCAACTGTTTGAGAGTGAAGTATAGCTTGTTCATTACGTTCTCCATTTTCATTAAAGCCTTTCCCTAGTAAAGATTGCCCTTGTTTATCATAGTTTTCATCCATCGATATAGCCTCCAAATCTTTTTTGCCCATTGTTACTAAATATGATTTCATAGCCTTGATTATGTATGACACGCAAAGTTCAAAATAGTAACAGACCGCTAGATGAAAAAAACGCGTATGCAGTGGACCTGTTGAAATAGAAGAAATTATGGAAAAATGAATATCGGGAAGAAAATTACTATTAAAATTTCAATCTTAAAAATGAATTTATACATGATTTTATAGAGAATGAACATCAATAAACAGGGAAAATAATTAGGAGGAATTGAACATGTCGGATTGGTTTCAATTAGATAAAGAATATATGATGCCCACGTATTGTCGTACGAAGGTTGCAATAGAAAGAGGAGAAGGTTGTAAACTGTATGATGTGGATGGTAAAGAGTATATAGATTTGTTTTCTGGCGTAGGAGTAAACGTATTAGGCTACAATCACCCGAAAATTGTGCAAACAACTATGGAGCAAGTTACGAAATCGTTGCATCTTCCATTTCATTTTTTAAACCCAGTTGCGATTGAGTATGCAAAGAAATTAGTTGATTGCTCTTTAAAAAATGGAAAAGTCTTTTTTACAAACTCAGGTACGGAAGCGACAGAAACAACGTTGAAATTAATTGATAAATATAGAGCTAATACGCATGAGGAACGTGAAGGAATCGTAGTGTTGAAGAATAGTTTCCACGGGCGTACGTTAGGAGCACTTCATTTTACGAGACAAGAAAGTGTATATCAAAATTTCCCTAAAACATCGATTCCGGTATATGAAGTAGAGCGCGAGAATATAGGACAATTAGAAGAAACAATTGTTAAAGAAAATCCAATTGCGATTATGCTAGAGCCAGTGTTAGGAAGCGGGGGGATATATCCTTTATCAAGTGAATATTTACATGGTGTTCAAAACTTATGTGAAAAATATAATGTCATTCTTATCGTTGATGAAGTTCAAAGTGGTATGGGGAGAACTGGTAAACTATTTGCTTATCAAAATTTCAATATTACACCCGATATTATTCAAATTGGTAAGGGAGCAGGAGGCGGGATACCGCTTGGTGGAATTATTGTAGGTGAGAAGTTATGTGATGTATTTTCACCAGGAGATCACGGCACAACGTTTGCTCATTCTTCAATGGGAACGGCTTTAGGGTTAACGGTTTTACATACATTGATTGACGATGGTTTAATGCAAGAAGCGTATGAAATGTCACTATATTTACATGATAAATTGAGAGAAATTCAGAATGAAAATTCTTATTATATTCAGGAAGTACGTCATGCTGGTATGATGTTTGGAATTAGTTTGAATGATACGAATAAAAATGTAAAAAAAATACAGATGGAGCTAATGGAAAAAGGGATGTTAGTTGACGTTACACAAGGGAATATCATCCGTTTACTCCCTCCGTATATAATTACAAAAGAGGAAATTGATGCATTTATTTATGAGTTTATCGCTTGTATTCATAGCTTAGCAGCAATAGCAAGTGTTTAAAAAGCTTTATGAAAAAGTACCTTATTTTTAATGCAAATAGGAAGAAAATAGGGTTGAAAAAAATAAATTTATGTATTTAAATAAAAAGCTGAAAAAGGTACTCGTATAGCGCCTTCTTCAGCTTTTTAAAATAGTAAATTACTTAACATAGGGAGCATCTCATTGGACAAATAATTAATTATGTGAAACAATAATAACAGATAAGGAGACATTAATTTTCCTTAAGTGCTTCGAATTAATTTTATTCAATAAGAGAAGGTGTGCTTAAAGAAGTTAAATTAAATAAGGAGCTGTTTTATTATATGCAACAAAATAATGATTTAAATTTTGAACCTCAAGACGTTAATATTGTCAATCCTAAACAAGCCAGGAAAGCAGTAGTTGCTACTGGTATAGGGAATGCAATGGAGTGGTTTGACTTCGGATTATACGCGTATTTAGCGGTTATCTTAAGTCAATTATTCTTCTCAGGTGTTGATAATAGTGGATTGCAACTTGTACTTACATTCGGTACATTTGCAGTAGCCTTTCTCGTTCGACCAATCGGAGGTGTATTCTTTGGTAGAATAGGAGATAAGTACGGCCGAAAAATCGTGTTAAGTACTACTATTATTTTAATGGCACTTTCTACATTATTCATCGCATTACTACCAACCTATGAACAAATTGGTGTATGGGCACCAATACTACTTTTAGTTGCCCGAATGATTCAAGGCTTCTCTACAGGCGGCGAATATTCAGGTGCAATGGTTTATATCGCAGAATCTTCTCCAGATAAAAAGCGTGGTATACTCGGTAGTGGTCTTGAAATTGGAACACTCTCAGGTTACATTGCTGCATCGGTAATTGTTACCATTTTGACGTTATTGTTAACAGATGAGCAAATGCTCAGCTGGGGCTGGCGTATTCCTTTCTTAATAGCTGCACCAATTGGTTTGGTCGGTTTATATTTACGCCGTCATTTAGATGAATCTCCCATTTTTGAAGAGATGGAAAAAGCACAAGAGGAATCTGAAGACAACGAACAATTTTCATTTATGGACATATTAAAATATCACAAAAAAGACTTCTTATTAAGCACAGTAATTGTCGCCTTCTTTAATATTACAAATTATATGATTCTTTCGTATATTCCTTCTTATCTAACTCAAGTACTTAAAGTCAAAGAAACAACTGGCTTATTAATTATTTCGATTACGATGGCACTTATGATTCCACTAGCATTATATTTCGGTAAATTAAGTGATAAAATTGGTAATAAACGCGTCGTGCAAATTGGTTTACTTGGTTTAACTGTATTTGCAATTCCAGCATTTTTACTAATAGGTAACGGACATATTGCAGCAATATTTGCAGGTATTTTCGTATTAGGTTTCTTCCTAAGTGTTTATGAGGGTACATTACCTTCATTATTACCATCACTATTTTTCACTGATGTACGTTATCGAGCACTTTCGATTTCCTTTAATATTTCTGTATCAATATTCGGTGGAACAACACCGCTCGTATGTTCATACTTAGTTCATGCGACTGGTAACCCGCTTGCACCAGCATTTTATTTAACAGGTGTAAGTATTATTGGATTAGTTGTATTTAGTGTATTATTCGTTACAACATCAGGACGTGCACTAAAAGGTTCATATCCTACAGTAGAAACGAAAAAAGAAGCACACCAAATCGCTAAAGAAGACCCTGAAGAAACGCTTTGGTGGCATGAAGAGTCATTAGAAATTGAAGCAGGGAAAAACGCGTCAATTTAAAAAGTAACGTAGAAATATAAAAAGACTCCTATGAAAATAGGAGTCTTTTTGTTGTGTTATTTTTTTCTTTTCTTCAAGCTTTTCTGATACACGTAAAGCTTATGAACCTCTTCCTTAAATTCCTGAAGTAGCATCATATTCTCATCATTTGAATAACGCACTGTATTATAAGCATTTATAATAATATGACTCTCAATATTTACATCTACTTCACTATTTATTCTATCTAACCATGCCTCAATAGTTTCTCCTCGATTTCTATTTAAAGGGGGAGTTAACTTACTTTCAAGCTTAAAAATCTCTTTTCGAATTTCGTTATGTGGCGGTTTGTTTCGTTTCAAACGTTTTTGGCTCATTCCTTCTTTATCAGTGATAATAGTAGATTCGAAGGCAGGCATATTTGGTAAACTAAATTGCTTTCGTCTTTTTATTATTTTCCAAACGACGTAAATAGCAATGGTTGTACATACTATAATTGTAATGCTATTTATGAGAGTTGGATCAAAATCACGCTGTCCAAATTCCTCCTTAATTTGAGGGTCTTTTAGATTTCCTTTATTCGACCAAAAATCGTCTGTCTCTTTTGATTCCGCTGCTGAAAATAAAGGATTGATAGCGTATCCGAATCCTAATGCAACTATTTCGACAATATAAGAAAAAATAAGACGTATATAAGGAAATACTAGAATAAGTAAAGCGCTAAATGTTCCAATTGTAATAATAGAAGTAAAACGTAATAACTGTTGATTACGATTGGAACCCGTTAACCAAAATGCAATCATAATGTGTAAGACTAATAGTAATAATTTCCATAATGGTGGAAAAGGTGCGAAAAATATAGCTGAAAAGACGAACCATACAATACCACCTAATGACTTTTGAACTGGATATCCAGGACCGACTACATGTACGATAAAGAAGAAAAGCGGTAACATAATTGTGCCAAATAGAGAGAAAGAGAGAAAGATTGAACAACCGATTATTTGAGTAAGTAACAGTATGACAAACCCTATTGTTTTTTTCTTCATAAATTTATGAATTAGAAATACACCCATATAGCCTGTTACTAAAAATATAGCAATAGAAACCAGTTCATCCCTTTCTGTTACTAACGAAAGGAGGAGCAGAATAAAGTCATGAACGTGATAGAGCCAAGTTTTCAAGCTTTTCCACCATCCCTTCGTTAGTAATGAGAAACGTAGGCTGCGAGAGAAGAGGGAGTTCATTTCTCTGTAAACCAATGTATATCATTGTAGACGTTCGTTCTCTTTTTCTCGTTACATAATGAAGAAATCCTTGTTTCGGAAGTAACGTACTATCATCTGAAATACGTGCTAATTCTTCTAAAGATATTCCGTAATGTGCTTGTCCTTCGTTTAATGGTAAGTGCAGTGGACCACCTTCAGCTAATACACTAATAAATAATTCAAACGGTATTTGATGCTTCGTTGCGTATTGACAAATGTATGTTGCAAATGAAATAAGGTCTTCTATATTATCTTTCCAACCAAACCCGCGATCAGCAGCTAATGAAAGACAAATTGTCCAACTATAATTTTTTACAGGTTCATATTGCTTCGCTTGTAATTCCTGCATTTTAGCAGATGCTTTCCAATGAATAGAACGGAAAGATTCACGCTCATATCGTTTAACACCGATAATAGATGTTTCATCATTGTAAAAAGAAAAATTCGTTCGATAAGATCCTGTTAAAAGTTGCTGAAGTTCTTGCAAACCTGCTACTTCTTTAGGAGAAGGATACACAATAATTTCAGTCCGTAATTTATTGAAAATAGGTAAATGTACAGTTAAAAGATGAAAAGGATCTTTCAAAACGCATTCGAACTGTTCAATTTGAAACACACCACGCTTCGTTGCGGTTAATGTTAAATCCCATCTTTGCGCTGAATGAGCAGGTTGTGAAAATGGGAAAGAGAATAGTGTTTTTGATATTTGTTCAATTCCTTGATCTTTTTGTGGTAGTAGTGACGGATTTAAATGAAAATAACAAACACCGTTAACGAGTGGTATATTTGCTCCATTTTTTAAATGAATAAAAAACTGTCCAGATTCATTAGGGAATAACCGAGTTATTTGTTTCTCGTTTATCACTTGAAACCTTTTCTCTATATAAGCGACATATTTATAAATGAAAATCGCAAATAAGTAATAGAAGAAAAAGAGAAACATAATAATTCGTTGTGGCATAAAAAATGTAAATAGTATAGCGCCTGGGACGGTTAGTTGAATAATATGGAGTTGGAAGAATAACGGTACAGTTACAACGCGCTGTCCATTCATGCTTGCTCAATCTCCACTGGTACGTCAACTTCTTTTAAAATTCTTTGCATAATTTCATTTTTTGTCGTACGTAATGCACCTTCCATTGATAAGACGATACGGTGATTCCAAACAGAAGGAACTAAAAATTGTATATCTTCTGGTGTGCAATATTCTCTCCCTCGTAAAAATGCTAATGCCTGTACTGCACGCACTAAAGCAAGTGTGGCACGTGGACTTACACCGTTAGCGATGTAATCATGATTTCTTGTAGCATGAGCAAGTTTAATAATGTAATGTTCTAACGGTTCTGATACGAAAATCTCCTTTACTCGTTTCTGTGCTTCTAAAATGTCTTCTAAAGAAATAACAGATGTGACACTTTCTAGAGGTGTATCCTTACGAAAACGTCGCATCATTTGTAGTTCATCTTCAGGATTCGGATACCCTATTGAAATTGTCATTAAAAAACGATCAAGCTGTGCATCTGGAAGAGGGAAAGTTCCTTGTGATTCAATTGGATTTTGCGTCGCAATGACAAAGAAAGGTTTCGGAAGCAGAGTAGATTGCTTTTCAAGCGTTACTTGTCGTTCTTCCATCGATTCTAATAAACTAGACTGTGTTCTCGGCATAGCGCGGTTAATTTCATCGGCAAGCAAAATATTAGTCATGACTGGTCCGAGTCTTAACTCGAATTCACTCGTTTTTGGATTGAAATATTCAATACCTGTCACATCGCTCGGAAGTACATCCGGTGTAAATTGGACGCGAGAAAAATTACCACCAATACTTTTAGAAAGTGTTTTCGCAAGTAACGTTTTCCCAGTACCAGGCACATCTTCGAGTAATACATGCCCGTCAGCAAGCAAGGAAACAAGGAGTAAATCTATTACATTCTCTTTGCCAACAAACACAGAACTTATATTTTCTTTTAATTTATTTATCATATGTATCATTCCTTTCAAAATATAAACGGATATTTCTATATTTTAACAAATTATTCAGAAAATTTATATGATTTTTCAATTCAAAGAAATAAATATTCGATTATTAAATTATACTCTTGCGTATTTTGGAATGCGAATATATAATATCGGTATACGATGTATCGTAAGTCGATATATCAGAAAGCGATGTATCGGAGGTGGTTATAATGAATGCGAAAGCGCAAAAATATATTCCGTTAACTGAAGCAACATATTACATATTGTTGTCATTAGTAAAGCCAATGCACGGTTACGGAATTATGCAAATGGTAGAAGAGATGACAAATGGAGAAGTAAAACTCGGTCCTGGTACTTTATACGGGAATACGACGAAGTTATTAAAAGAGAAATTAATAGTTGAAGTTGCCTCTACAGATAGAAAGAAGTGCTATGAGTTAACGTCCTTTGGGAGAGAAGTGTTGGAACTAGAGTACAACAGGTTGCAGAGATCAGTAAGAAATGGAAATAGTATTTTAGGGGAGTGAATGGAAGATGGAGACTAAAAGGGTATTCAAATTTTTTACGGCATGGAATTTAGAAAAAGAAGAAGCTTTTTTACGAAAGATGCATCAACAAGGTTGGGGATTACAAAAATATAATTTAATGTATACGTTTAAGAAAACTGAGCCAAAAGATGTAATATATAAAGCTGATTTTAGATTGGCCTATAGAGATTCAAAAGAAAAACAACAAGAGTATTTCGAAATATACGAAATGTCAGGTTGGAAACGCGTAACAAGTTTCACAAGATGGAATTATTTTTGTAAAGAAGTAGAAGAGGTAAATGAATTGCCTGATATTTACTCAGAAAAGGAGACGAGGATACAAAAACTAAATGAATTATTGCTATTCCTTGTTATTATATCAGCAAGTATATTACCATCAATGTATAACCTATTTTTAAGCCCGATGGAATCAAGAGTGCCAATTTGGGCGAAAGTTATGACAGGTCTTTCAGGTTGTATGTGGATGTATATCTTTATAAGACTCTCTTGGAAAATTAAGAAATTAAAAAGTGAAATATTATAATAAATAAAAAGTGGAGTTCAAAAGAAGTTGATTTTGTAAGGGGAATATCGGAATCAACTTCTTTTGTTTCTATATAATTATATTTTTGTTCACTCTTTTTTATATAATAAAAATCTATATGAAGGTACAAAATTAACAGTTACAAAGATAAACCCCACAATACCCCGAAAATAATGAATGAAGAAAAAACGATTTATATCGAGGATCAAAAAATAAAAGATGACTAAAAAGGTGTGGGGTGTGATTTATAATAAGGAAGAAAAACGTTTTTTATTAACATATAAAACGAAAAACCCCCTATAGAAAATTGGTAGGGGGTAATAAAAATGTTTAAGAAAAAGACTGATTTTGAGCAGGTTTAATAAATTGCTCAGGATTTTCAACAAGTCCACATACAGCACATTGGACGCGGTAAGTTGGTCCTTGATAAGCCATATGAAAAGCATTCATCGTTTCATTTGTGTATTCTTCTTCTACTTGACCAGTTTGTGGATTTAATTTGACTGGTTTTACTTGTTGCTCAAGAATATTAAAGCGAGTACGGTTCGTTTTACAACTTGGACATAGCATTGGTTCCATATGTATACACCTCCATTTGTAGCATTTCTTAAACTTTTTAATTTTATGCACGTAAAAAAACTTTCTCAATATAAATGGGTATTTAAAGTATTTAAAATTCAGAAAAAATAAAATATAATAAAAGTACGAACTGGTTATGTCCAAACCAAATCTCCTGTTTTATGCCAATAAGCTGGGGGCCGAGAAATCGGCCTCATTTTTTTGTGCTCGTTATTATAGGAAACAAGGTTTTTATGAGACTTTTGTCGAACTTTTAGGGATGGATATAAAGGGGGATGTAAAATGAATTTAAAAATGAAGTACATCATTTTATATGTAGAAAAGTTTGAAGAATGTTTAAGGTTTTATAAAGATGTTCTACAGCTACCTATAAAAGCAGAGCACGGTACATATATCGAATTTAATACGGGAACTACCATTTTAGCGATGAACACACGGCAAGATGTGAAAGAATTAACAGGACTACCACTTACAGAAGGCGAGTTACAATCTTCCCATTTCGAATTAGGGTTCGTTGTCGAAAATGTACAAGAAAAGATTGAGCAATTTAGAGAGCAAGGTATTAAGATTTTAGTTGAACCAATTGTGAAACCGTGGGGACAAACCATTGCATATATTGCAGATCCAGATGGGAATTATATTGAAATTTGCAGTTCATTAGAATAGAAGGAGAAAAAGAGATGGGGTTTCCGAAACTAGAAACAGAACGTTTACAATTAAGAGAACTAACACTGTTAGATGCAGAAACGATGTTCCGTTATTTTTCAAAAGAATCTGTTATACGTTATTTTGGAATGGATTCTTTTGAAAATATTGAGCAAGCGAAAACAACGATTCAAGCGTTTAAAAATCGTTATGAAGAGGGAACTGTATTTCGCTGGGGAATTGAGAAAAAGGGCACAGGCCAATTAATCGGAACGTGCGGATTTCATTTAATAAACAAGCATCATAAGCGAGCTGAAATTGGTTATGAATTAGACGATACATATTGGGGACAAGGGTATGCAACGGAAGCGTTACAGGCAATTTTAACTTACGGATTTGAAACGCTGCAACTTATAAGAATTGCTGCGGTTGTATATGTAGAAAATAAAGCTTCTCAAAAATTATTAAGTAAAGCAGGATTCCAAGAAGAAGGATTACTTCGAAAACATATGATTCAAAATGGAGTTGCTCATGATACGATTTTATATTCTTTATTAAAAGAAGAGTGGAAGAAGTAATGAGTACAAATGAGCTTATAAAAATAATGAAGAAACATAAAGAAAATAGGTTCATTCTAGGTATAGATGGCTTAAGTCGATCAGGAAAAACAACATTTGTAACAAACTTAAAGGAAAATATGAAACAAGAAAGTATTCCGTTTCATATTTTCCATATAGATGATCACATAGTCGAGCGTAATAAACGATATCAAACTGGCTATGAAGAATGGTATGAGTATTATTATTTACAGTGGGATATTGAGTGGCTTCGGCAGAAGTTTTTTCAAAAGTTACAAAATGAAACAAAACTGAAATTACCGTTCTATAATGATGAGACAGACTCATGCGAAATCAAAAAAGTACAGATCCCCATAGTAGGTGTAATTGTAATTGAAGGTGTTTTTCTACAGCGAAAAGAATGGAGAGATTTCTTTCATTATATGGTGTACTTGGATTGTCCAAGAGAGACAAGGTTTCTGCGGGAAAGCGAAGAGACCCAAAAGAAACTTTCGAAGTTTCAAAATAGGTATTGGAAAGCAGAGGATTATTATTTAGAAAATGAAACACCACAGAAGAGAGCGAACTTACTTATAGAATGATTAGAAAATAGAAGGGTGAATAGAATGAAGATTTTATGGGATTTTGATGGGACGTTATTTGATACGTATCCTGCATATACAATGATACTTTCTGAAGTATTAGGTGATACAGTAGATAAACAAGAAATATACAAAAATTTAAAAATATCATACTCACATGCAATCCATTATTATAAGGTTTCATGTGAGCAGGAAGAAAAGATTAAAGCTTTGAAGGGGAAATTCACTCCAAAAGATATGAAACCTTTTGCAGGTGTCGAAGAGATTTTGAAATTTGCGGATAAAAATGTGATTATGACCCATAAACATAGGGCGGGGGTTATGGGGATTTTAGAATATTACGGCTGGGACAAATACTTCGTAGACATGGTTACTATTGACGATGGTTTCCCACGTAAACCGAACTCTTTAGCGTATGATCACTTACATAAAAAGTATAATATTGATTTAGCTATTGGAGATAGAGAGTTAGATTTATTACCTGCAAAAGAATTAGGTATTTCAACATGTATGTTTCAAGGGAACTGTGATGCAGCGGATTATTCTATATCGCATTACTCGGAATTTTTTAAGGTAGTGAGTGATAAAAAACTCCCTTTATAAATAGTTAGAACAAAACCTCAGCTTTTTGCTTGAAAAGTTGAGGTTTTTCTATGTTATAACAAATTATTTTTTAAGTATTGAGAAGGAGATTATTACAACAATTTGAATTATATAGTTATAGATAAATCTATAGATGAAAAGATTTCAATAAAGCGAGTGATCACATGAGTATTTTTATTTTAGAAGACGATGTCATACAAGCACAGCAATTAAAGAGGCTAGTTGAAGAGATTTGCGAGAAATATATGTTGCCCTTTGACTTTATTGAGGCAACTAGTAAAAGTGAGAACATTATTACTAATATTCCTAAGGCGAGGTATGTCCCAATCTATTTTTTAGATATAGAGATAAAAAGAGAAGAGCGTAGAGGTTTACAAGTGGCGCAAGAAATACGTAAGTATGACACGCAAGGGATTATTGTGTTTGTAACAACGCATTCTGAATTTGCACCTATTTCATATCAATACATGGTATCAGCTTTAACTTTTATTGATAAAGGGTTGCGATACGAGGAGAGGCGTAAAGTTTTTGAACAATGTTTACTTCAGTATGAAGCGCGTAATAAGCATATCGTTCCATCGGACGATTTTATCGTTGAAAATAGTAATGCAACTGTGCGGGTTCCTTTTCATGAAGTTGAATATGTTATGACTGATGAACCGCACCGTTTAGCATTAGTGACGCTAGATCGTATCGTTTATTTTTATGGAACATTAAAGGAGATAGAAATAATAGATGAACGTTTATTTCGTTGTCATCAATCATATATCGTGAATACGAAGCAAATGTCTTCTTACGATGCGAAGCAAAAAATGATAGTTTTAAAAAGCGGGAAACGCATTCCAGTATCACGGCGTTTAGTGAGTAAAGTACGTAATATGTTAAAGGGTGAGATGTGATGTATATTTATGATTTATTTGCAATCCTGCTTACTAGTATGTGCCATACGTTTTTATACATTCAATTAATCCGGTACAACAGATTGTCAGTTAGAATGTTACTAGCTTTAAGTGCAGTATTCATTATTTTACTAGCTATTGTTGTAACAGTAACGAGATATCCAGAGTTGAATAGTACGATTGTGTTATTTTTAATAAGTTTAGGATTAATGCAAAATGAATTGAAATTTAAGCATAATGTATATTTTGCACTAGTCAGTATGGTTATTATAACGTTAGTGAAAATGTTGCTTTTTGATTTAGGAATGAAAATCTTTATGTTAACGCCATTCAATTTATATTTATGGACAGGTAGCATGATTCATCTTATCGTATCGATACTTACTTTTATCGGTATTTTAGTAGCTCGTAAAAGAATTCAAAAAATTGCTCAATATATAGTAGGTAGTCCGCTATACTATGTAACTTATGTATTATTAATTGTCGGATTTATGATTGAACTAATTTTGACTCGGCCATCTACTGCATTTTTAGCAAAATTAAATCAACAATACAGTGAAGAAAGTTATATTTCAGCGATTATTGTATTTTTATTATTACTAATCATTGTACTAATAAGCTCACACTTATCGAAAGAAAAGTTACGAGAAGAGCATGAAAAACGTTTAGATAAAGAGTTATTAGATTATGTCGAGAAATTAGAGGATATGCATGATGAGCTTGCTAGTTTCCGTCATGATTATATGAATGTATTACTATCGTTAGAAGAGGGAATACGTACAAAAAATGTGAAGGAAATTGAACAAGTGTATTATGATGTGATAGCTCCTACGTTAAAAACAATAAATGATCATGAACTTGATATTGCGAAATTATCTCGCATTCATATTCCTGAAGTGAGAAGTGTATTAAGAGCAAAAGTTGGAACAGCCCAGCAGCAACAAATAAAAGTAATGCTCGATATACCAGAGAGCATTGAAAGTGTTTCGATGACGATCATTTCATTTATTCGCATCATTTCAGTTTTAGTAGATAATGCAATTGAAGAAGCGGTACATAGTGAGGAAAAGATATTGCAAATCGCATTCTTTGAGATGGATTCACGACAATATTTTATTGTGCGTAATAGTTCAAAGGGTGAAGCGATTGATTTGCAAAAAATTTATGAGAAAAACCATTCAAGTAAAGAAGGGATTAGAGGATACGGGTTATTTTCATTAAAACGTATCATGAATAAAACAAATAATGCGACGTTAGAAACAACTTATGTAAGTCCTTATTTCACGCAAACATTCATATTAAAAGAAATGAAATGACCATCTATGATGAAAATGAAACCGAATAGGAAATAGCTACATATTTTCTTCACTCGTTTTTATACACTTTAAGTAAGAGGTGAAGCGAGATGAATGGTCTTATTTTCACAACAATGATTAGCTTTGGTTTACCGCTTATAGCACTTTTATATGCTGTTTGGAAGAAACGTTATATTCCATATATGTTAGGTGTATTGGCTTTTGTTGTATCACAAATATTGATCCGCATACCAATACTGAATTATGTAAATGGAACTAGCACAAATTTTCAGATGTTTTCTGTTATGCAGCCTGTACTATTTGCAGTTTTGCTTAGTGTATCAGCTGGAATTTTTGAAGAGATAGCTCGTTTTATCGCAATGCGCTATTTTATGAAACAACGAGATTGGCAGTCTGGTTTTTTATTTGGAGCAGGGCATGGTGGTATTGAGGCGGTACTGATAGTTGGTATCCCGGTATTGTCTTTATTATTGTCACAAACAGTCATCCAAAATGGTGATAGTTATTATTTCGGCGGTATTGAGCGCATCTTTGCGATGGTATTACATGTTGGGCTTTCCTTCATTGTATTGCAAGCTGTCGTCCAAAAGAAATTTCGTTATGTTGTATATGCAATTCTCATCCATGGCACTGCAAATGCATTAGCTGGAATTATATCGCTATATGTACCAGGGGAAAGCGGGATCATTATGTCAGAAGTTTCAATAGCAATTTGTGCTTTAGTCGTTTTTAGTTATAGTTTCATTTTAAAAAGAAAGGGTGTATGAAAATGAGAAAAATGTTACTTATTATGATAAGTGCTATCGCGGCGTTCGCGCTCGCAGCATGTACCGGTAATAAAGTAGATGAAAGTGCGTCTAAAAAATTTATTCCGAAAGCGGAAGAAATTGTATCATTATTAAATGAGGCGAAATATAAAGAAGTGCATGAAAAATTTGATAGTAAAATGAAAGCTGCATTGCCAGAAGAAAAGATGAAAGATCTTACACCTGTAATTGAGAAAGCTGGTACATTCGAAAAAATTGAAAAACAATCGATTGAAGAAAAAGATGGTTTATATACTGTTATTCTTGTAGCGAAGTATAGTAAAGAACAACGGACATTTATTATAACTTATAATGATAAAGAAGAAATAGCAGGTTTAGTTATTAAATAAAAGCAGATACAGTGGGAGTTTCCGCTGTATCTGCTTTTTGTTTTAATTAAATTATGGTTATTTTTGCTAATATGAACTTATAGTTATATAGAAGGGATGGGTTAGTATGAAAACTGAACTAGTTCCTAAAAAGAAGTACAGTATAATAAGCTACATATCTTTACTCATCGGCATTTTATGTTTTCTGTTCGTATTTATTACACCGACAAGAATAGCGAATGTGGGTAATGTAGTGGGAGATTATATTACAGTTGCCCTCACAGTTGCAGGTATCATACTTTCTGTCATTACGATGACGAGAAGACAGAGAAGAAGGGGATTGCTATTCTTTCATTCATACTGTCCTTATCATTATTTATATTTTGGGTTATCACGATTATATTATTGTTTACTGGTCAAATTAGTTTTGCGCCGTAATATGCAATAAAAAGAGTCCTTCTCGTATGAAGGACTCTTTTTATTCGGTATCTTCAGGTTGATATTCTAAAATATCCCCAGGTTGGCATTCTAATGCTTTACAAATGGCTTCTAAAGTTGAAAAACGAACTGCTTTTGCTTTTCCGTTTTTCAAAATAGAAAGGTTAGCCATTGTAATCCCAACCTTCTCCGAAAGCTCTGTTACACTCATTTTTCTTTTCGCTAACATTACATCAATATTAATAATAATTGCCATATTATTCACCTCAGACCGTTAAATCATTTTCTGATTTTATATCTATAGCATCTTTTAATAGTCTTTGGAGTACGGCAGCAAAGACCGCGATTACCATTGAAGCAAAAATCATAATCATTCCGATAATAATAATGCCAGGGGCGTCATCTCTCTCTGCCACAAGATAGAAAAGTGGCATACCTAATACATATAATACACTAATTGCTAGTGCACTGTACTTAATATTTTTTAAAGCTTTAACTGACAACTCTGAGAATGCGTTGTTTTTGTCAATATAGTTTAAAAGTTTAAATGTTTGATACAGCGCAAAATAATATGGTATTGCTGTTGCGTATAAGTTGATAAACACAAGATATTTAATATATGCAATATCAGGATATAGCTCTGCAGCGAAAGTACCTATTTTAGGGACTAAAAAAATGCACATAGCAAGAACGGGGATACCCATTAGAATCACAGCTGTCTTTAAGAAGAGTGTGGATCCTTGTTTCATAAAAAGCACCTCATTTATTTAATATCTTATTAATTTACCACAAAATTTATTGTTAAACAATAAATTTTTATTTATTTTGATTGTTGATTTGTTGTTAAACAATTAACTAATGAAAAGAATACTAAATCTTCTTTATAAGATAGATGATACATACCGATATGTAATTCACGAATAAAAGAGAAAGTAACTATTGTTAGCTTTATAAGAATTGGGGACTAATAAAACATATGTAGGTAGTGAAAAGTAAAGGGAAATCAGAACTTTGTATGTAAATGAATGTGAAACTATTGGAGGCGCAATAATGTCGGAAGTGGGTTTAAAGATGAAGAAGTTACTGTTAGTAGGAACAATCACACTAAGTATGTTAGGTACTGAAGGCATGATGAATCACCATATGGTGGAAGCAAAAGTGAAAAAAATAGAACGTCAACCGAAAAATGTAATCATAATGGTTATGGACGGAACGAGTTCTTCAGCAACTACATTAGCTCGCTTGTATAAAGGGAAACCACTTGCATTAGATGAAATTGTAACAGGAGGAGTTCGTACATATTCGGCGGAATCAGCTATTACAGACTCAGCCCCGGCAGCAACAGCTTTAGCGACGGGGAATAAATCCAATTCAGGATATGTAGGTGTATTACCTTCTACTGTGAGTTCACCTGGCTTAAAACCAATAGAAGAAGAGGACAAGTTACGGCCAGTTGCCAATGTTTTAGAAGGTGCCAAACGTACTGGTCGCGCAACTGGAATTGTTGCTACAGCTGAAATTCAACATGCTACTCCTGCTGGATTCTCCGCTCATCATGTGAATCGTAAGAATTTTGAAGTGATCGCGGAGCAACAAGTGTATCAAAATATAGATGTCGTATTAGGCGGGGGGAAATCGGCACTGCTCCCTATAAAAAATAACGGAATTCGAAAAGATGATGAAGATTTAATAAAAGTGATTCAAAACAAAGGATATGACTTTGTTGAAACGAAAGATGCATTATTGAAATCCAAATCTAATAAAATTTGGGGCTCTTTCTCACATAATGCCTTAGCATTCGATATGGATCGTGAAGCAACAAATCCGGAGCAGCCAACACTTTCTCAAATGACAGAGAAAGCAATTCAAACGTTATCAAAAGATAAAGATGGTTTCTTTTTATTTGTGGAAGGAAGTAAGCCAGATTGGGCAGCTCACGCAAATGATCCAATTGGGATAATTAGTGATGTGTTGGCATTTGATGAAGCGGTAGCAAAAGCGTTGCAATTTGCAAAAAATGATGGTAATACGATGTTAATTGCTGTAGCTGACCATGGTAATAGCGGGATTTCTATTGGAAATATGAATACGACAAAAGGATATAATACTACGCCGGTTTCTACATACATTGATCCATTGAAAAAGGCGAAGATGACACTTGAAGGGACTACAAATAAACTGAAATCTAATTTGTCGAATGTAGAAGATGTAGCTAAATTATACGGTTTGGACAATTTAACTTATGATGAAAAAGAAAGATTAAAAGCAGCAAAAAAGAAAATAGATGTAGGTCCAATTTATACTACATTATTGGCCAATCGTGCGAACATAGGCTTCACAACAGGAGGACATACAGGTGAGGATGTGTTTTTATATTCTTACGGTCCTCAAAAGCCATACGGTTTGATCCAAAACACAGACATTGCGAAGACAATGGCGAAAGCAATGGGCTTTAATTTAGAAGAAGTAACAAACAAATTATTTGTAGAGAGTGAATCAGTCTTTAAACAAAACGGTGCAACTATAACGATAGACAAAACTGATGCAGCAAATCCTGTGCTCATAGTAAAACGTAATAATGTAAAAGCTCAATTATTGGTTAACAAAAATATTATTCGTATCAAGGGTAAAGAGTATGAATTAGGAAGCGTTGTTGTAGAGAGTAAAGGGAAATTCTATGTACCAGAAAAAGCAATCCACTTATTTATAAAGCATTCTAGTTAAAAAAATGTCAATTCCTTAACTTGTACTTAGGAATTGACATTTTTTGTGTAGATGAAATTTCACTCGAAAAAAAGAGTAAAGAGAATCGCATTTTCTGTAAAAAAACTTGCTATCAGTTTATAAATTATTTTGCATGGAGATTTTGCAATATTAGACGTATTGTTATTTTATATTTTCACCCTGCATAAAAAAATATTTCTCAACAATTGTACATCAATAAAATATTGAATATTCACATTATAACGAATATTATGTTGTTATCGATAAAAAACGATGATTCTCAACAATCGGGGAGGAAATACATTGAAAAAGAATAAGAAGTTAAAACCTTTATCAGTATTAGCAACAGCCGCAGTACTAAGTAGTACTTTTGCTTTTGGAAGTCAAGCAGCATATGCTGATGCGCCATCATCTCTACCAATAGATGAGCATTTAATACCGGAGGAGCGTTTAGTGGAAGCGCTGAAACAACGGGGAGTAATTGATCCGGCTGCATCACAGGCTGAGGCTTCAAAGGCTGTCGAAAAATATGTTGAGAAAAAGAAAGGGGAAAACCCTGGGAAAGAAATTTTGACAGGAGATAGTCTTACGCAAGAAGCTTCTGATTTTATGAAAAAAGTAAAAGATACAAAAATGAAGGAAAATGAACAGGCGCAGCAACCTGAAGTAGGACCAGTGGCTGGACAAGATGCAGGATTGAATTCTAGAAAATTAAATGGAAAAGTACCTACAACACCAGCTAAGCAAGAAGAGTACAATGGAGCTGTTCGAAAAGATAAAGTACTTGTTTTACTCGTAGAATTTAGCGATTTTAAGCATAACAATATTGATCAAGAACCAGGATACATGTATTCAAAGGATTTTAATCGTGAACATTATCAAAAAATGTTATTTGGTGATGAACCATTCACTTTATTTGATGGATCGAAGATTAATACATTTAAGCAATATTATGAAGAACAATCTGGTGGTAGCTATACAGTTGATGGGACTGTAACAGAATGGCTTACTGTTCCGGGAAAAGCGTCAGATTATGGTGCTGATGCGGGTACAGGGCATGATAACAAGGGGCCTTTAGGACCAAAAGATTTTGTGAAAGAAGCATTAAAAGCAGCGGTAGCAAAAGGAATCAATTTAGCAGACTATGACCAATTTGATCAATACGATCAAGATGGTGATGGAAATAAAAATGAGCCAGATGGAATTATTGATCATTTAATGGTTGTACATGCAGGGGTTGGTCAAGAAGCTGGCGGTGGTAAATTGAAAGATGATGCGATTTGGTCACATCGTTCAAAACTAGGTTCAAAGCCATATGCAATTGATGGCACGAAATCTTCTGTCTCGAACTGGGGCGGAAAGATGGCTGCATATGATTATACAATCGAGCCTGAAGACGGAGCAGTTGGTGTGTTTGCACATGAGTATGGCCATGATTTAGGCTTACCAGATGAATATGATACAAAGTACTCAGGACAAGGTGAACCAGTTGAGTCATGGTCTATTATGAGTGGTGGTAGCTGGGCTGGAAAAATTGCAGGAACAGAGCCAACGAGTTTCTCACCACAAAATAAAGAGTTTTTCCAAAAGAATATGAAGGGGAACTGGGCGAATATCCTTGAAGTAGATTATGACAAACTTAGCAAAGGAATCGGTGTTGCAACATATGTAGATCAAAGTACTACAAAATCTAAACGACCTGGAATCGTTCGTGTTAACTTGCCGGACAAAGATATAAAAAATATCGAATCGGCATTTGGTAAGAAGTTCTATTACAGTACAAAAGGAAATGACATTCATACAACACTTGAGACACCAGTATTTGACTTAACAAATGCAAAGGATGCTAAGTTCGATTATAAGGCATTTTACGAACTGGAAGCGAAGTATGATTTCCTTGACGTATATGCGATTGCAGAAGATGGAACGAAGACACGCATTGATAGAATGGGCGAAAAAGATGTAAAAGGTGGCGCGGATACAACGGATGGTAAGTGGGTTGATAAATCATACGATTTAAGCCAATTCAAAGGGAAAAAAGTAAAACTGCAATTTGAGTATGTAACAGATATTGCAGTAGCTTATAAAGGATTTGCGTTAGATAATGCAGCCTTAACTGTAGATGGAAAAGTTGTTTTCTCTGATGATGCAGAAGGTCAGCCAGCAATGACGTTAAAAGGCTTTACTGTATCTAACGGATTTGAACAGAAAAAACATAATTACTATGTAGAGTGGAGAAATTACGCTGGTTCTGACACTGCGTTACAACATGCACGTGGCCCAGTATTTAATACAGGAATGGTTGTGTGGTATGCGGATCAAAGCTTTACAGATAACTGGGTAGGCGTTCATCCAGGTGAAGGGTTCTTAGGTGTAGTAGATTCTCATCCAGAGGCAATTGTAGGGACATTAAACGGACAACCTACTGTGAAGAGCAGTACGCGTTATCAAATTGCCGATGCGGCATTCTCATTTGATCAAACGCCAGCATGGAAAGTAAATTCGCCAACTCGCGGTATATTTGATTATAAAGGATTACCAGGTGTTGCGAAATTTGATGATTCTAAGCAATACATCAACAGTGTTATTCCAGATGCCGGACGTAAGTTGCCGAAACTAGGATTGAAGTTTGAAGTAGTAGGTCAAGCTGAAGACAAGTCTGCAGGTGCAGTTTGGATCCATCGCTAAAATAAAATGAAAAGGAGCTGTCATAAGTTGGTGAAACCTGACTTGTGGCAGCTCTTTTCTTCTTGTGAAAAAGTTCTCAGTTTTTTTATATATTTATTGGCAAAAATAGAAGTTTCTTCGATAAATGAAATGCTCCATCTGTCCGATTATATAAGCTATTTTGGACGTAAGTAATTTGTAAGTAATGAGTAAGAAAAAAGAGATTTTTATATTATATAATATTTATTACATCTACTTTTAACACCTGATACTAATAGTATGCTATAATGTGAATTAGCAACAAAAAGGAAAGGAATTAGAACAATGACATTAGAAAATACTAAAAATTTAAAAAAACAAGTTGCTCCGTATGAAAAATCAACGATTAAAAAAAGTGTGTGGCAACTTATTAACACAGTCGTGCCATTTATTGTTTTATGGTACCTTGCTTATAAAAGCTTGTCCGTTTCTTATTGGTTAGCATTAGTGCCATCTCTGTTAGCTGCTGGTTTTATGACAAGAATTTTCATAATTTTTCATGATTGTACCCATTATTCATTCTTTAAAAGTCGACCTGCAAATAGAATAGTAGGGACATGTATGGGTGTTTTAACATTATTCCCATTTGATCAATGGGGGCATGAGCATTCTATTCATCACGCTACAAGTGGTAATTTAGATAAGCGAGGTACAGGAGATATTTGGACGCTTACAGTGGATGAATATGTAGCTGCGCCATTTAGACTTCGTTTAGCATATCGTTTATATCGCAATCCATTTGTTATGTTTGGATTAGGTCCAATTTATGTTTTCTTGCTTAAAAATAGATTTAACCGAAAAGGTGCTAGACAGAAAGAACGTATGAATACGTATTTGACGAATATTATAATCGTTGCTTTAATAGCTATACTTTGCTGGGCAATTGGGTGGCAATCGTTCCTGTTAGTGCATGGTACGATATTCTTAATAGCAGGTTCAGTAGGAATTTGGCTGTTTTACGTACAGCACACATTCGAGGATTCTTATTTTGAAGAGGATAAAGATTGGGAATATGTGAAAGCGGCAGTGGAAGGAAGTTCATTTTATAAACTTCCAAAAATCTTGCAATTCCTAACTGGTAATATTGGATTCCATCATGTTCACCATTTAAGCCCAAGAGTACCTAATTATAAGCTAGAAGAGGCACACAATAATACGCTTCCGTTAAAAAATGTACCAACGATTACACTTGCTACAAGCTTACAATCACTCCGTTTCCGTCTTTGGGATGAGAAAAGTAACAATTTTGTTAGCTTTAAAGAATTCAAAAAAATAATTAAAAACAATGTTTCTGTTCGAGTGAAATCTGAACTATAATTTCATCGAATATAAAAAACTCTCCTTAATCATTTTCGATTTAAGGGGAGTTTTTGTTTAAATAGTAAATGTCAGATAAGAAGAAAACTTAAAGAATTCAATTTGTAATCGCGGAAGATTAGGAAATGTTCGTTAGGCATGAATATAAGATAACAGTAATTATATTATGTTAACAACTTGAGATGTTATGAATTTTTTATATATTATTATGACTGTTCATAAATCCGCCGAAAATTAATAGTAAAAGGGGGATAGTACAAAAATACTTGTAGAATAATATTTAAAAATAAGGAAAAAAGCTATTCTTTTCGTAAGAATAGCTTTTTTGTAAATGTTCTTAAGTTGATGGGCATGGGATAGAATATAAAAAATAAGGATTCACAAAGCTAAGAAGTTTTTATTTACTTTATTGAATTAAAGAAGCTGCTAATTCAATAGCAAATGATTACAACCCGCTATTTCTCCCAAAGCTCGATCAATCGACCTTCAGGGTCCTTTATCCAAATAAACTTTCCAAAATCACTAATTTCTTCTTTCTTTTCCAGAGGTACACCAATTTGTTCAAGATGCTGAATAGTCTCATTCATATTATGTACTTGGAAATTTAACATTACTTGCTGTTCTATTGGAAAATAATTATCGTTTTCGGTAAAGAAAGAAAAAATAGTCTCATTTCCTAATTGGGGTTTAATCACAGTCCCATTCCAATTGTCTATTTCAATTTTCAACACATCACTGTACCATTTTTTTATAGCATCAATATTTTTAGTTCTCCAAAATATTCCCCCGAAACCTTTTATCATCGTAGATAGCCCCTGTCTCTTTTAAAATTTTATGGCATTATATATTCAATATATCAAAACAGTAATAGTAAGGGAAATAGAAGAGTTTGACGTTCCAGTATTAAATATGGGGCCGGTAGGAAAAGATGCACATCAATGGACAGAACGTCTCGACGTGAATTACGCATTTGAAACGCTATTAGATATGTTACCGAAATGTATTGAAAAATTATTAGTTTCTAATAAAATTACACAAGCGTAGTAGGGCGTAGGTAAGGGATAAAACTAGATTTAAATGTTTATAAAAAAGTCGCATCGTTTTGAAAAAAGCTTAACCGTTTTACAATTATACCCAATGTGCTAAAATCACTTTGGGTATATGGTAGTTTTTTAAAATTTCTATATTAAAAAGAGACAGGTGTAGGGATATTTTCTTAACTGCTTTTTTTTATTAATGTGGGTTAGAAAGGGTTTGTTTCGAAATGATGTTAAAAAGTTAAATGATGAGACTTATCAAAAGGAGTTGGACACTGTGATTTATGATAAAGCTAAGTACTACTTTGACGATATTCCAGAGGATCTCCCAATTGAGCAAGCATATGTACATACTGGTATGTTTCTTGGGTGGATAATTGAAAAAAATTTATATAGTAAAGAATTTGAAGAAAAGTCTAAAGATGATATTAATAGGTTTAAGCTTAGACAAATCACCGGTACGCAAATCTATATGAAGTGGGGTGGTGTGTTTGCAGACGACATGTTAAATGATGAGGGCAATCAATTTGCAATGTATTACTTTAATACTGAAAAGCGTTGGGAGTATATGAATGATTATATGGATGTTTTTGTACATGTTGGCGAAACACTTTATCAAGTACAAGATAATTGGGAAAACTATTTTGAATTAAAAGAAGAGATTGAATATAGCTATATGTTTTGGAAAAGTAATATACAGAAACTGTAATAGCTTATTCTTGAAAAAAAGATTAATTAAGAAATACGAAAGAATAGTATAATGTCGCATGTAATGGGGGATTGATTTTTTATTTAATCACAGCAAAATAACTAAATTGTTACTTAACAGTTTCATAATCCATCTTTCCATTTAGACGTTTTGTTCCTTTTTTCTATCCGCTTTTTTAGCTTTCGAATCAAATATAGAAAGAGGACAAAACGTCAATTTAAATTTTATTCTTACAAGAAATCACAATGTGCGATCCATTCATTTGTTTTACTATTTTTAGCAAAGTAAATTCCGCCGCCATGAATAATCTTTAATTGTGCTTTTGGATCGCCTGTTATTTGAAAAATATATTCATAATCCGCGGGCCATTGGATACCTGATTGGGCAAAGCTAGCATAACCTCCTAATTTGTGTATGTAGTGATTTTCTTCAAATATGTCCTCGTAGTAGTCAATCTCAATTGTGTTTTCAAGTTCAGAAATTCTATCTTGCAAGTTGTTTGGGAAATCTTCCGTATCCCATTGTGGAAACTCATTAGTTACTAACCTTGGTATTAAAGGAAAAGGTTTTAAATTTGGAAACGTAAGTGACATTTCATTCGGTACTAGTCCCTCTAAAGAATCATATTCTCTAATACAAAAATTTCCTGATAAATTAGATAAATCTTTAGCAAAGTTTGGAGAAAGAAATACTGCGATGGCTCTCAAATCTTTTACTGCTTCTGGAATGAAAGGTAATTGAGTTAAATTAAGCATCATGATTGCATACATTTTGTCTTGATAACGGTCGATTGGGTAAGTTTCACCTGGTAATGAATAGAGAATCTTTCCAATCCAACTTTCATTTATACATAATTCGGGTCTTTTTCCACCTGTTTGAAAAATAGTTGCTCTTCTTCTTAGAATATTCTTTATATGATCTAATTCCAAAGTGTTTCTCCTCCTATATATTTCATACTCTCTTTATTTTAATGGTTTTGAAATAAAGTTCCAATGCTTATAAAAAAGTTACGATGATTATAATAAAGTGGCGATAAAATATAAAAAGGAAATTGATTTTTTGTTAAAAATCAATTTCCTTTTTACGTGTTAAAAATATTTTAACTTTATTATAAAGGAACCTAAATCATAGCCTGTTTTAATTATAGCTACAGTTGAAATTAAAGCTAATGAGTATTTAATATATTGATTGTTGAGGAATTTCTTTATGTTTTTCACTTTGTACATCTCCATTGTATTGATAATATTAGTTTATAGTATCACAAAAGTAATGATTAATAGTCATTACTTTTCTAAGGAAAGATACTTAATTGACGGAAAACTCAACAAAATAATGGATAACATAACGATGAAACTTTTTTAAAAATTTCATCGTAATTCACAAGGAAAGACTTCATTCTGATTCAATCTTTTATCAAAATAGATCATATTTGTTAACTATAGAATACAGATTTGTAAGGGGTTATTGAACAAACTTTTTTTAAAACTACACTAGAATCTCAAAAGAATATTGAAATAAAATTATTACAATATAATAAAGAATAAAACGGGAGAGTATGTAATCCACTATTTACTAATTAAATGCATGTAAATTCATAGCTAACGTGATCTCTTTTATACTTTTACTTTTTCGTTTGTCCAGATAATTCAACAGACTTTTGCGTACAGCGCTGCATTGCTGAAATGATAGCTGTTCGTAAGCCTTTTTCCTCTAATGTTGCTACAGCTTCTATCGTTGTTCCGCCAGGAGAACAAACCATATCTTTCAATTCACCTGGATGTATGCCTGTTTCTAGCACCATTTTTGCAGAGCCTAATACAGCTTGAGCTGCAAATTTATATGCTTGATTTCTTGGCATACCATCTAGCACAGCAGCATCTGCCATCGCTTCTATAATCATATATACGTATGCTGGTGAAGAGCCACTTACAGATGTTACAACGTCCATTAATTTTTCGCTTACAATCTCTGTTTGACCAAAGCTATTGAAAATGTTTAGCACATCTTCTAAATCTTTTTCTGTAACCATTTCATTAGGGCATAATGCAGACATTCCTTCTCCAACAAGAGCAGGTGTATTAGGCATTACTCTTACAACCTTTAATTTTTTATCAAAAGATTCCTCTGTACTTTTGATGCTTTTTCCAGCAGCGATTGTTACAACAATAACATCGTCTTTTATCTGCTCTTTCACTTCGTTAATTACTGAAGAATATAAGTCTGGTTTAATTGATAAAATTAAAATATCAGCATTTTTAGCGACTTCATTGTTGTCAGTAGTTGTAGTTAGTCCATATTGTTCACTAGCATTTTTTAAATTCGTCGTGTTTAAATCTGAACAAATGATTTTATTTGAAGACACTATATTTTTATTTAGCATCCCGCCAATGATAGCCATCCCCATATTTCCGCATCCGATAAATCCAATTTGTTTGTCCATAATAACTCAATCTTGCTCCTTTTATCATAAATTATATCGGTCTGATATTGTTATTCTAAAATAATAATGATATCTTCATGCAATATAAAGAAACATTCTAAGAGAATATATTCCTTTTTGCAACACCAAAAGTTAAAAATCAATTATATTCGACATTATGTAAATATATACACTGTAATTTAAGGTTTAATATTTATGTATATGACTTAATATTATATCGATTTGTATTTTCATTCAGTAGATCAATAATTTCATACAAGTAACTTGCGGGTCTATTTATTTTAAAAATACCTCTTGACACCGAATCGAACTATATCGCATAATATAAAAAAATTAAACCGAAAATCGTTGAAGGGAAATAGTACATATGTCTTCTTGCGAAAGAGAGTGGAATTCACCGGCTGAAAGATTCCTCGTATAGAATATATCGAACCTATCCCTGAGTCTTAAATGAAAGTTTAGGCGTTCGCCTGCGTTATAGGCACCAAGTGGATATCTATGTATATCAATTAAGGTGGTACCGCGGAACAATGACCGTTTCGTCCTTTTTATTTTATTAAGGGCGAAGCGGTCATTTTTATTTTGTCCTCTAATACGATAGGTGCAGCATTGATGAGAAGAGACATAGCAGCAAATTGTATGAATAAAAGTGTGATTGATAAAAAACTTTGATTTTAGACTTGGGGGATATAAAAGTGAAAAAACAACGAATTGTTGTAAAGATTGGGAGCAGTTCTTTGGCGGATAGTCACGGGAGCATCTCTATAGAACAACTTTCAGATCACGTTGCCGCATTGGCTCGATTGAAAGAGGAAGGGCACGAGGTGTTATTGATTACATCTGGGGCTGTCGCTGCAGGTTTTTCGGCTCTAGGATATCCTAACAGACCTGTGACAATTAAGGGAAAACAGGCTGCTGCGGCTGTCGGACAAAGTTTGTTAATGCAGGCGTATACGGAGGAATTTCGTAAATATGGCATCGTTACTGCGCAACTATTACTGACGAGAAGTGATTTTTCTAGAAAAGAACAATATAGTAACGCTTACGCTACTTTAGGAGAGTTACTAAACCGTTCTGCTCTTCCAATCATTAATGAAAATGATTCCATCTCTTTAGAGGAGCTAACATTCGGTGATAATGATATGCTGTCAGCTTTAGTAAGCGGGCTTGTTTCGGCGGATGTGCTTATGATTTTTACGGATGTGAACGGTTTATATGACAAAAATCCGCAGAAAAATGCGGATGCGAAAAAATATTATTTCCTTCCTGAAGTTACGGAAGAAATCGCTTCTCTTGCAGGAGATGCTGGCTCAAAACTTGGGACTGGCGGTATGAAATCAAAAATTGATGCGGCAAAAACGGCACTATCTCTTGGAGTGAGTGTATTTATCGGAACAGGACGTGGACAAGAGAAATTTGTAGATGTGTTGAAGGGCAAAGGTGACGGAACGTATATCGGAAATGCTCCTCAAAAAGAAATGAAGATGAATAAGCAATGGATTGCTTTGCATTCGCTTGTTAGCGGACAAATTGAAGTAGATGCCGGGGCAGCTTCTGCTATCATTCAGCATGGTAAGAGTCTTCTTCCTGCTGGTGTTACGAATGTATCAGGATTTTTCAAAGTGGGCGAAGTCGTAGAAGTGATCACGCAACAAGGGCGCATAATTGGAAAAGGACAATGCACATATAGCGCAGAGGAACTAAGAGATGTCAAAGGTATGCAAAGCCAAGATATTCAGGCAAGAGGCGACAGGCATAATTATGAAGTCATCCATAGAGATCATTGGGTTTCATTTTAAGAATAGAGATCACTTTAACATTAAGAAGGAGGAAACAAAAATGAATGAAGTGTTGGCAAAAGGGAAAAGGGCAAAAGAGGTTGCTCGAGAACTTGTGCTTAAATCTACAAGTCAAAAAAACGAAGCACTTGCTGCAATTGCTGAAAGGCTAATAGTAGAAACAGCTTATATTTTAGAGGAAAACAAACGTGATATCGAAGAAGGGAAGGCGAAAGGATTTTCTCATTCTCTTCTTGATCGCCTTATGCTTACGGAGCAGCGTATTATTGATATGACAGAGGGGATTAAGCAGTTAATTGAATTACGTGATCCTGTTGGAGAATGTGTAAGTGCATGGGAAAGGCCAAATGGATTATCTATTCAGGAGATGCGCGTACCACTTGGTGTTGTTGGGATGATTTACGAGGCAAGGCCGAATGTAACCGTGGACGCTGCTACAATTTGCTTGAAAACAGGAAATGCAGTTATATTACGTGGTAGTTCTTCTGCTATTCATTCTAATAAAGCTATTGTTGCTGTACTTCACCGAGCGCTTAAACAAACGAGCTTGCCACAAGAAAGTGTACAACTCATAGAAGATACGTCGCGAGATAGTGCAAAGCAGTTGTTTACAATGAATGATTACCTAGATGTTCTTATTCCAAGAGGTGGCAAACAATTAATTGATACTGTAGTGAGAGAAGCCTCTGTTCCAGTACTTGAAACGGGTGCGGGAAATTGTCATATTTTCATTGATGAAACAGCGAATAAACAAATGGCATTTGATATTATTATAAACGCAAAAACGCAGCGTCCATCTGTATGTAATGCAATTGAAACAATTGTACTTCATGAGAAGTGGGCGCAGCAATATGGTAACGAGTTGTTTTCTAGATTGAAGGAAAGAGGCGTGGAGTTACGCGGTGATCAGAAAGCACTGGCAATTGATTTTTCAATGGTACTTGCTTCAGAAGAAGACTGGGAAACGGAATTTTTATCTCTCACGTTAGCAGTGAAAGTAGTTTCTTCTATAGAAGAAGCGATTCATCACATAAATACGTATGGATCTATGCATTCTGAAGCGATTATTACTGAAAATGAGGAAAACGTCAGCAAATTTTTCACTTCTGTTGATGCGGCGGCACTTTATCATAATGCATCAACTCGTTTTACTGATGGATCTGAATTCGGATTCGGAGCAGAAATTGGCATCAGTACACAAAAGCTACACGTAAGAGGACCAATGGGGCTTCCAGCATTAACTTCTACAAAATATGTGATTCGTGGAAATGGACAAATTCGAAAATAAAAATAAAAGACACTCAATTCGTTTGGGTGTCTTTTATTTTAAAAACTATTTACCATACAAATAACCCAACAAGCATAGCGCTTAATAAGGAAACAGCCATTCCACTCACAAGAAGCTTCCAAACATTTTTCCCGATGACTGATGATTTTTCGCCGCCAAATAATGAATTGTAAGTTCCATAAATCATACCTACTGTACTAAAGTTAGCAAAAGAAGCTAGAAATGTTGTTGCAACCGCAACTGTATGCGGTTGTAAAGACTTTAAGTTTGATTTTAAATCCATCATGGCAACAAATTCATTCGTCGTTATTTTGATCCCCATTAGTTCAGCTACATACATAGCATCACTGCCCGATAAACCGAGTAAAAAAGCGAAAGGACTAAAGATAATGGAGAAGATTTTTTGAATTGTTAAACCTGTTACAAAAAATCCTAAAATCCCATTTAAACATGCTGTTAAAGCTACATATCCAATTACCATAGCTAAAATAACGATAACCATATTCATCCCGACTAACATACTGTTTGAAATAGTAGAAAAGAAATCCTTTTTTTCATGTTTTGAAGGTGTATATACGACATCTTCTTCTTTCGAAACTTCCACAGGATTTAATACATTGGCTAAAATTAATGCGTTAATACAGTTTAATGGGATTGCGCTGAAAATATATGTTGCTGGAACCATTGATAAATAAGCGCCAAGAATGGATCCGCTTACGCTACTCATACTCATAATTCCAAAAGTCAACAAACGATTTTCTTTTAACACAGATAATTGATCACGAACAACTGCAAGTGCTTCCGTATTTCCTAAAAACATCATTTGAATGGAAAAGAAGCTTTCTAACTTTGGCAAGCGAGAAATCTTTGAAATAACTGCACCTACTTTATCAATAATCCAAGTTAAGATTCCGAAATAAGATAGAATATCGAAAAAAGTAATAACAAAAATGATAGGAAGTAATGCACTAAAGAAGAAATCAATGTGTGGACTGTCCATAGCTGAAGGAAATGCAAATCGAATTCCTTCATTCGCACACGATAGTAGCCAACTGAAAAATGACGCAATTTTATTAATGATAATACTGCCGAGCTTCGTGCCTAACATAAACCATGTAATAAAGAGTTCCAATATGATTAGAATAACGATCGGTCTCCATTTTATATGTTTTTTATTAGGCGAACATAGAAAAACGATTAATATGACAACGAAAATCCCTAACATATTTAATATGAAATGCATCTCAACAACTCCTTGAGAGTTATTATTTGTATATAAAAAAGCTCCTATTCTTCCTAATTTAGAATGAGTGTATTTCAATTTATATTTTTTATTAATTCTAAAAATTTAGAAGGTATAATTCGATAAAAATAGAATTTAATACATAACAAACAAGGAGGGGATAAAAATGGAGGTCTATCACATAACGAGTAGAAAGAGGGAAACTTATAACGTTCAAGTAAAATATTCGATACTTTTCGAATGCGCGCTTGGCATTGCAGCAATTACTCATAAAAGGCTAATCGATACTCTTGAAAAGAGTCAAACTGAATGGGAAGAAATTAAGGAATCCTTAACAAAAGAAATGAGAGAGCACTTACAGTTTGTAGAAGAACATAATACTTGGAAAGCGTTGCTTCAGATGTTGTATGAAGAGGATTCTCAGGACTTATCGCAGTTTAATTTTAAAATTGATTCACTTTTAGAAGAAGATTTGAAATATATATGTTTACCGTATTTAGGAGAGAAGTATGAAGAGAAAAGACGTTTAGCAGCAAGTGGAAACGTAACTGCAATACATGAACTAATGGAACTGACACAAGAACATCAGTTTTTCTCTACTTATATTCGTTTTATATGTGATGTTGATGTACAAGTGCTGAAATCTCATTTAATCGCTGTTATGACAGGTTGGTATGAGAGCGTTATTCAGAAAGAGGAAGAAGAAATCCTTTCTATATTAAAACGAGACTATGAAGCGAAAAATGAAATGAATAAAAAGATGAAACCAGAAGAGTTTGTCGAGTGGGCGACTGGCGGTGTGAACTATATGCCAGAACCAAGTGTTCATCACGTGCTTCTTATCCCGCAAATGACATACAGACCGTGGAATATTGAGGCGGATATTGAAGATACGAAAGTATTTCATTATCCAGTTGCAAACGAAAGTATCCATCCTGAAGATCCATATGAACCGAATTATTTTTTAGTTCAAAAACATAAAGCGCTTGGAGATGAAGCGAGGTTACGCATTGTAAAAATGTTGTTCGAAAAAGAACGAACATTGCAGGAAATAACGGAAAGACTGCAACTTGGTAAATCGACTGTACACCATCATTTGAAATTGTTACGTGCAGCGAAGTTAGTGGATATTCATGATGGAAAATACGTATTAAGAAAGAAAGCAGTACAGTCTTTAGCGAAAGAATTAGATATGTTTTTGAATAGATAATTAACAACGAGAATGTACATAAAGGGAGGAATATAAAAGAAAAGTTGGTGTATGAAATTGAAAAATGTATTGAAAAATCGTTCGTTCTTTTTTATGTGGATTGGTAGTGCAATCTCAGAATTAGGAGGGGGTTTCGGAACGTTATGTAATTCAATTCTAGTATATGAGTTAACAGGATCGGAAATGGCATTAAGTAGTATGTGGTTATTATATTTCATCCCATCACTCATACTGCAATTAATAAGTGGCCCATTTATTGATAAATGGAGCCGGAAGTGGATTATGATTTTTTCACAATGGATACGAGCGTCCGTATTCTTATTACCTTTGGTGATGCTAGTTTCAGGTAGTATAGAAGTTTGGCACATTTATGTTGTTCAAATTGTAGTGGGACTTATTACACCACTTTATACACCTGCAAGTCAAGCAATTACACCGAGCATTGTAGGGACAGAACAACTTCAAGATGCAAATGCGTACATTGATGGAATGACTCGCCTTATGATGTTTCTTGCGCCAGTATTAGGCGGAGTAGTCATTCATTTAATTGGAACAGAACTTACATTATCTTTTGTATGCATTTGTTTATTTGTTAGTGGTGCATTATTACTTAATATAAAAGAAAAAAGAACAAAACAACCTATTCGGAAAACATGGCTAGAACAGTTTCTTCGCGGTTTTACATATTTTTTCACAAAACCAGTTATTGTTTGGCTCGGTATATTTCTTACTTTCGTGCAATTTGGGGTTGGCGTAACGATGGTTACAAATCTTCCTTATATAAAAAACGAGCTGTCAGCGGGATATGCGGAATATGGTTATTTTATGGCCGGATTCCCACTTGGCTATGTAGTTGGATCTATACTAGTCGGAAAAGTAACGTATAAAAGTCGACGTATACTTATGCTTGGGGGATTGTTTATAGGAGGACTAACATACATTTCTCTAGGGTTCAATCATAGTATAGTAATTGCGTTGTTCATTGAAGTAGTTGCAGGTATTTGCATTGCCTTTTTCAATGTTCATAACACAACCATTTGCCAAAAAACAGTACCAAACAATATGATAGGACAAGTATTTTCAGTGCGATTATTTTTCATACGATCCGCTATGCCGTTAGGTGTGTTATTAGGAGGCATACTGAGTGAAATGTGGGGAGTAAGAGCGCTATATTTAATCATCGGTGCAATTATATGTGTCACTTCTTTAATAGGAATATTACTTCCGTATTTCAAATTTTTAGATGAGGCGATAGAAGAGAAATCAGCATAATTCAAAAAATTAAAACTTTATAATTGAAAATAATTATCATAATCAACTATAATAGGAGCATACTAGTATTCGTATTACAAAGAGGGAGTGGGAGTATATGTTTATTGAAACGAAGACATTTACAGTAAAAGAAGGTACATCAAATATAGTCGTAGAACGTTTCACTGGAGAAGGAATTATTGAAAAATTTGAAGGTTTCATCGATTTAAGTGTTCTCGTGAAAAAAGTAAGACGCGGAGACGAAGAAGTAGTCGTTATGATTCGCTGGGAATCTGAAGAAGCATGGAAAAACTGGGAAACAAGTGAAGAACATTTAGCAGGGCATAGAGCGAGTCGTGGTAAACCAAAACCAGATCATATCATTAACGTTGATCACGCAGTTTATTATGTAAAATCATCGAAAGCGGCTTATCAACAGTCGTAATATATATGTAAAGATAGAGGATATTTGTTTAGTAATAAACAAATATCCTCTTCTTTTGATTTATAGTAAAATATGGATGTGATATATGTTTAATTGTTTCGTTATAAATGGAGGTAAATGAAGTGAAAAAAATGTTTCTAATGGCAGCCTTGGCGACGACATTATTATCAGCGTGTAGTAATAATAATGTGAAAGAAGAAGTATCTAACAATGAGGAAGAAAAACGTGAAACTAGTGCAAAAATAGTAGAGCAGAAAGAGTATATTATTATTGATAAGAAATATAATGAAATATTTCTAAAAGATGCTAGCTCAAATAAAGAAGATAGTGTGAAAATAAGTTTAAATGATTTAAATTCAACAAAATGGGAGGCACCTGTAAGAAATGGTATCCCAGATATAGGTGATTATATTTCTTTAGAAAAAGAAGAGGGTAAGTATACACCTACATTAGTAAAAGATCTTGTTGGCGAAATAAAGTATGATGGTACAATTAAATATAAAATTTTAGAAGCAACTAATAAATCAGTAAAGTGGTTTCCGCTAAATAAAGAGAACAATGGAGGATATGTTCCGCCAGAGATGGTAAAAGTAGTGAATGCTTCGAAAATAAAAGCTGGAGATATTGTTACAATTCAAGATAAAACAAAAAGTAGTAAAGACGCAATTGTATATGAACTGACAATCGTTGAATAAGTAAGTAGAAGGTTATAAGAAAAGTACAATATATTTAGGTGAGGAATAACTCCATAATAATATGTTTGGAGGTTACAAATGTTAGAAGCACAGACATCTATTAAACATGAACAACATAAAAAATTAGTGCAAACAATAGTAGCGGAAACCTTATCTATGGAAAAGGTAAATGGATTCATGCTAATTGGATCTGTCGCAAGAGGTGATGCATATCCTGATTCGGATTTAGACTTATATATTCTTTTAGAAGACGGACAAAAGAAGAAATTTCATTCTGAAACGAGAGAAGATATTTTAGTTGAATATAAGTATGCAGATGTTAATCAAATACTAGTAAACTTTAAAAACAATCCGATGGAACTATACTCATTTTTAGAAGGGAAAATTTTATTTGATAAAAGCGGTGAGTTGAAAAAGTTAAAGGAAATAGCTACATATGAATTTGAAAACTATCGTGTTTCTAGCGACAAAGTGAAAGGCATTTCTCATTGGTTGCATAGTTCGTTTATTAAAATTCAGTCTGCTTTGAAAGCAAGTGATGAGTTAAAAGCTTCATACATAGTTCATACGTCAACTTGGACATTGTTAGAAGGGATATGGGCTATTAATAATAAGCCAGTACCGCCAGCTGGGGCTGTTTTAAGGTACATTCAAACGTTACCGAATAAGCCAATTCATTTAGATGAGTTACTTAATAAACTATTTTTAGGAGATACAACAGAGCGCACCCCTGCAGCAATTATCCTGATTGAGTGGGTTTTACACAATTTGAAAAATAAATAATGTGGCTATTTTCTATAGGTAAATTAATATTTCACGTCGAACGGTTTATGTAATTACAGTCATAAAAAAACGTTCTAGGCTATGGAGAAAAGTATTAGACTATAAAACATAGTCTTAGACGGAACGCTTGAATATCTTACCTTACATATTTAAGTGTTATGAAGAAGAGTCTACATACCCACTGTTTAAAAGGAGATGAGTGAATGAAGTTAAATCATTTGAATTTAGTTGGTTCGACGCGAGGTTTAAATTCACCTTCGTCCATCATGGAAGAGAATAGTGAATTTAGATAGTCTGGATAAAATCCGTATTGCTTTGCCCATTTATAAATTGCTTCATCATGTGGAAAACCTGGATCACCACCTGAAAGTTCCTTCCGTTCTTTTAATAATTCACAAATTTTTTCATCGATAGTATATAATCTATCATCGTAATAATCAGTAGGGCGTTCAAAAGACATTGTTTTCATAATCATTCCTCCTTTTCTTTATTTTAACAAAAAAGAAAGAACGATACATTTTCTAATGTGAAAATTAAGTAAAAACCTAAAATCATTCATAAATCAAATATTGTAGATTTAAAATGAAGTTTGATAAAAAGGTCTATTTTGCAACGGAATTGTTTATGCATAAAATAACAATAATGTATGCTGATGTAAGAAAATCTAGAGAATTAAGCAGGTTTCCCATATGGTACAGTACGAAACTATTATAAGTAGTACAGTGATATAAATAGGAGGTTACCGCTATGACAGCTGTATTTAAAGATATGGCGTTCCAGTTAAAAACGGAACGACTCGACCTGAATATGTGGGAGGAATCCGATGCAGTTTGGCTTAGAAAATTAGTTGGTGAACGTGGTGTAGACATGCCATCCCTGGACTCTGTTCGTAGCAGTCTTATTGAGATGCGTAAGAAAGCAGCTGAAAATGGTATTTCTCTTCTCACTATTCGTAGACGAGACGAAGGCGATTTCATCGGATACTGTGGCTTAATTATCGGTCGTTCCACTCTTGAAGAGCCGGAGATTGCATACGAGTTATTCCGCAGTGCTCATCGCATGGGTTATGCGACAGAGGCAGCATCAGCAGTATTGGAGGCTGCGATTGCTACGGGTCGCCATAGACTTTGGTCTTCTGTAGGCGCTTGGAATACAGCGTCTTTCCGGGTATTAGAAAAGATAGGATTTAAGCGGCATCACAGTACGTTTGGTGAACGCGGTGAGATTGTTTGGAACGTACGCGATCTGTAGAAATCTGATTAGATTCGAAACAATAAAAATGTAAAAGGAAGCCCATATGTTAGATATGGGCTTTTCTTTATAGTAAAAATTGATTTTGAATATATTTAAGTGTAATAGTCTATCTTTTACCTTAGTTTTTTACATCATCATATAATTCCAGCGCCTCTTTCACATTTAATCCATTCTTCACAATACCATGAATTGCTTGAATCATCGCAGCTGGATGTTCAGATTGCCATATGTTTCGGCCCATATCTACTCCGATTGCACCTTCTTGCAATGCATTGTACGTAATGTTTAATGCGTCTTCGATTGAATCTAGTTTCGGTCCGCCAGCGATTACGACTGGGGCAGGGCATGTGCTCGTTATTTTTTCAAATCCTTCGCAGTAGTACGTTTTAATAATGTCAGCACCCATTTCAACGCATACGCGGGAAGCAAGTGCTAGAAAGCGAGCTTCACGTTTTTGTAATTCTTTCGCAACAGCGGTAATGCCGAGTACTGGCAAGCCGTAATCGTGAGCTTCTGAAACTACATTTGCGAGATTCGTAACTGTTTGTGTTTCATAGTCTGATCCGACGAAAACAGACACGCCGACGCCAATTGCGTTTTGTTTTACTGCTTCTTTTACAGGTGTAACAATTGTTTCATTCGCTAAATCTTTACCAACGACAGTTGCTCCGCCAGATACACGCATAACCATCGGTGTACTGCAGTTTTCAGGAATACAGGAGCTAAGTACGCCACGCGTTAAAAAGAGAGAATCTGTGTAAGGAAGTAAGTTTTTAACTGTTTCAAGTGGTTGTTCTAGCCCGTGAATGGGTCCTAAAAAGTAGCCGTGATCTATCGCTAACATTACCGCTCTGCCATCAGGTAAAATTGTATTTAATCGATTTTTAAATCCCCAAGTCATTTGAAATCACTCCTTCGTTAATGTTGGATTTTCCGTTTGTACCGTATCTTTATTTGGTAAATGTGGTGACTTAATAAAAACTGCTTTAAAAGGTTTGTCAGAATGGTTAATTAAATAGTGAGATTCATGAGGGCGAACTTGCAACACATCGCCTTGTTTAATTGGAACTCTTTCGTTATTCACATAGAAATCTATTTCACCTTCTAATGCATAAAAGACTTCCTCACACGTTGTATGATAGTGATTTTGAAACTCTTGCCCAGGCTGAATGACAACAAGGCCAAGATCAATATTCGGACCTTGTATTAAATATTTCGGCCCGTTATCACCGAAGCGATAGGAGAAGTCATTTTCATTCGCTTTTAACATACATTTCACTCCTTTATGTAATATGTTACAGTGCACCAGGTGCAATCCACATATGTGAGGTGAGCCCTTTATCAGCTAAAGCGAGCTGATTGTCATACACAGTTTTCCATGTTTCATAGAACTCTTTATATAGTTCGTGATTTTCAGTAATTGGCTCGAATGTGTTTTCCCACTGTACAAACTGTTCAGCAGTTTCTTCCATAGAGGAATATATGCCAGCGCCAACTCCAGCAGCAATCGCAGTTCCTAGAGCAGCTGCTTCTTTCACAACTGGTACTTTTACAGGAATTCCAAGTACGTCTGAAAGAATTTGTGGCCATAGTTTTCCTTTAGCAGCACCGCCAGCAAAAACGACTTCAGAAGGGAATGTCCCTGTGAGATTTTCTATTAATTTCAAGTTCCCAAGTGTAACAAAGGCGGCATTTTCTTCAATAGCACGGAACAGTTCTTTTTTTCCGCATTTGTCAGCATCTAAACTTAAATTTAAAAAAGAAGGTGCGGCATGTCGCCAAGAAATGTAGTTCATAACGTTTGAAAAAGTAGGGATAATGCCATGTGAGCCGACAGGTACGTCTTTCGCTTGTTCTTCTAGTAATTCATAAGTATCTACACCGAGTTTGTCAGCGAGTTTCTTTTCTTCTTGGCAAAAAGCATCTCGAAACCAGCGCATAACAAGACCAGGGAAAAAGGCAATTGTTTCATATTGCCATAGGTTAGGAACGACGTGGCAATTTAAGCGAATCGCAGCATGTGGATCTGTTATTGGCTCTGTAATATTCACTTCTTGTTGCCAAAAGCTGCCCCCGCATATTAAAGTTTGATTTGGCTTAACAACTCCAGTTCCGAGTGATGCCATTTGAGCATCACCACCGCCGGCAACGACAGGAATTCCTTCACGTAATCCAGTTAATGCTGCGCACTCTTTTGTAATATTGCCGATAACTGTACCAGCTTCATTTACTGTTGGTGAAAATGGCAAAGTTAGACTGCACTCTTTAGCGATATCGTTATCCCAATTTCTATTTTGTAAATCAAAAATACCGGACGTACATCCGTTTGAAGGATCGATTTGCAGTATGCCGCTTAATTTATATAGAATCCAATCGTTTAGCATCGTAAAAGAATGAATGTTTGTGTATACGTCTGGTTCATGTTTTTTAATCCAAAGTAGGCGAGGTAAAGCGCCTAATGAAAATGTTTGCCCAGACCTTGTATATAACTCTTCCTCAAGTTGTGACCGGATTTCTTTTAGTTCACTAACTTCAGAGGATGCGCGCCCATCAACATTTGCACAAGCCCATATTTCTTGCCCATCTCTATCATATAAAACAAAACCTTCTCGCATACTAGTAGCGCTAATAGCTTGAATAGAAGAGGGAGGTATATTACTTTTTTGCAGAACCTCTTTCGTGCATTGTTGTACGAGCTGCCAGTTTTCTTTTACATCAAAGTTCATAGAGCCTGGGTAACGAGGATCCGTTTTATGAACCCATTCTTTTTGACTTACTGCAATTTGATTACCTAGTAAATCAAAAAGAACAGCTCGAATGCTTCCTGTACCAGCATCGAAAGCTAATAAAGTAGACATTAACAATCACCATCCTTTCGTAATAAGGAGAGGGCAGTTTCCTCATCGGTAATTAAAGTATGAATAAATCTCCCCTTTAAAGCCCCATAAATGGCGTCTATCTTTTCTGTACCTCCAGCAACACCAACGACATGCTTCATTTTGCGCAGAATAGAGAGCGGCGTACCAATAAGGCGGTTGTGATGCGGAAGATGTAATAAATCACCATTCGTATTATAAAACTGTCCTAAAATATCGCCAACACCATTTTGGCTACGAATATACGTCATTTCACGTAGCGTTAATTTTTCTTCTTTTACAATAGTTGCATCTTGAGATAAACCGCCAATACCAACAATTGCCGTATGAGCAAGCGAAGCGACATGAAGCATATCTTTTACACTCGGCTCTGATAGAATACTTTGTGCCATTTCGGTTGTAGATGCTAGAAACGGCGTAGGGATAATGTGAAGACAGCCTTGCATGTAGTGTAAATAGTTTTGTTTTCTCGGGAGATAGTGATTTACTCCGCCTGTTAGCGTTACGATTGAAAGATTAATAGAACTTTCGAAATGTATGTTTTCTAGCATTTTGCTAATTGTTTCACCCCAGCCAATACCGAGTAAATCACCATGCTGGAGATGAGTTTCTAAATATTGTGCAGCAGCTTTTCCGAGAGAAGCGTGATAATTGTCTATTGGAGTCGGGATAATAAAAGCATCTTTTAAGTGGAATTTTTTCATTAGGTCACGCTCAATACTTAAACAGTGCAAACCAGTTCCTTTTACGTGAAATGTAACGATGCCTTCACTACGCGCCTTATCTAATAACCGGACGACTTTATTTCTTGAAATATGAAGAAGTGAAGCGATCTCCTGTTGTGTTAATTGATCTTTATAATAGTACCAAGCTACTTTCGTTAATAAATTCTCTTCAAAGTTCAGCTGTGTCATACTCTTCATCCCTTTCAACAATTGACCACTGCTTAAACATATGTGCCGTATATTTTGTTTATTCCAGTTGAAACGATTAATAGTCTGGTGAAAAAAGTGTTCTAGATATGAAAAAAGGAATATACAATGCTACAAAACAAGTAGAACAAATAATCATTTTCTCAAAAAATGTTCTGTATAAAGGCAGGTGACATCATGTGGAGAAAGTGCCCTTATTACAAGTGAAGAAAATGAGTAAGTCATTTTCAAATCAACTTGTACTAAAAGAAGTGAATTTACAAGTAGAGCGTGAAGATATATACGCTTTAGTTGGGGGAAATGGTGCTGGAAAATCAACATTAATGAAAATATTAACGGGGTTATATTCGTATGATAGTGGAGAAATGTATGTAAAAGGAATGAGGCACCAGTTTTCAAATCCGTCAGAAGCACACGGAAAAGGTATTTATTTAATACCACAAGAACCACTCATTTTTCCGCATATGACCATTGAAGAAAATATATGTATCGGACTAAATGGAAAGAAAAAAGAATTAAAAGTAAAGATTCAGCAATTGATTGAAAGTTTAGGGTGGGATATTGACCTTAATGAACTAGGAGGATCACTATCCATTGCCCAGCAACAGCTAGTAGAAATCGTTAGAGGATTAATAAGAGAAGCTGAGATTCTTATTTTAGATGAGCCAACATCGACATTAACAACTCACGAAATGAAGAGTCTTTTTGTGCTGTTGAAAAGTTTGCAAAAAAAAGGAATTGGGATGATATATATTACGCATCGCTTTCCAGAAATTTTTGAAATTGCCAATAAAGTGGCGATATTACGAGATGGAATGATTGTAAGCCAAGGGGATGTATGTGACTATACATATGACATGTTGATGGAGGGGCTATTGCCAAAAGGGTATAAACAAAAAGAGAAAAAAGAAGTAGTTCAAGAGACAGCAAAGACGAAAAAAATATTAGAAGTGATCAATATAAATGGTCACGCATTCGAAAATATATCACTTACTATACATGCTGGTGAGATTGTAGGTATTGCTGGCATTGTTGGATCAGGCAGAACGGAATTAGCAGAAGTGATATTTGGGTTGAAACCTATAAAATCAGGTTCTATTTTATTAGAAGGAAAATCAATTGATTCAAGCTCTTTGCATAAAAGACTAAGCGAAGGACTTGTTTATGTACCAGAGGACAGAGCAAGAAATGGTACTTTCTCAATTGCATCGGTTAAAGAAAATATAACTGCAGCATGTTTACATCAAAATAGTTGTTTTTTCATTAATCAAGAAAAAGAAAGCGCTTTAGTGAAGGCGTATATAGACCAGTTTCGAATTGTCGTTCCGAATATGAATGAAGAACTTGCATCTTTATCAGGAGGTAATCAGCAAAAAGTTGTGCTTGCAAAATATCTTGCGTGTAATCCAAAAATTATTATTCTTGATGAACCGACTCGCGGAATTGATGCGAAAGCAAGGCTTGAAGTATATGAGACGATAGAAAAAATGAAAAGTGAAGGACTCGCAATATTATTAATCTCTTCAGATGTTGAAGAAATTGTTCAATTAGCAAACCGTGTATATGTAATGAGAAATGGGCGATTTGTTTCTCATATGGAAAAAGAACAAGTGAGTGTGAATGAAGTTACACGTCTAGCATACGGAGGTGTAACGGAATGAAACGTATGTATAAAATGCACGAAACAACTATCATACTGTTATTACTAATTTACATTGTCATTGTCGGAATGATAAATCCTAGTTTTGTTCAGTTTAACTCGTTATCTTTAGTAATGAAATCAAGTGTTATTTTAGTCGTTCTAGCAATCGGCCAATCTTTCGTCTTATTTACGAAAAATATAGACGTATCAGTTGGCTCGATTATGGGATTAAGTGCAGCTGTTTGTGGGATGTTGTTAACGGATGGATATAATGCATTCTTGTCAATACTTGCTGCTATTATACTTGGGGCCATTATCGGTTTCGTAAATGGTATTGGAGTTGCGAAGTTTCGGGTACCAGCCATTATTATGACATTAGGTATGTTAGGAATTATTAGAGGTGCGATGTTAATTTTCACAGGCGGGAAGTGGATTGAAGATATTCCAAACGATTTTAAGCAGCTGTCATCTATCGTCATTCTTGGCTTGCCCATAACTGTATGGTTCGTTCTTATTATTTTACTACTACTATATTTCTTTTTAAGGAAAGTACCATACCGAAGATATTTCTATGCAGTAGGTGATAATGAAGATGGTGCGAGACTTATTGGGATACCAGTAAATAAAGTGAAGATCTATGCGTTTATTATATCGGGCATAAGTGCCGGGCTTGCTGGTTGTATATTTGTTATGAATATCGGGTTCGTTCCTAATCAAACGGGTACAGGATTAGAATTACAAGTAATTGCAGCCGCTGTACTTGGAGGAATTCATTTAAAAGGGGGAACAGGATCTATTTTTGGAGCCGCATTAGGAGCATTATTTTTAGAGGCGATAAGCAGTTCACTCGTCTTTTTAAAAATACCAGCATTTTGGAATAATGCTATTTCGGGCTTTTTATTATTACTTATCATCATATTGGATAGTGTTATGAAAAAGTGGAAGGCAGAAAGGAGGATGAATCTATGAAGTATTTTTACAGATGGGAAGGTGTTCTAATTGTATTACTTCTTATAGAATTCATTCTCTTTAGTTTAATCAATAGTGATTTTTTAAACGTTAGTAATCTCTTATTTAGTACAAATGATTTTCTATTTATAGCAATCGCGGCGATACCAATGACTTTTGTTATTGTAACAGGCGGGATTGATGTTTCTGTAGGATCTATTATGGGGCTAACTTCGATTATAATTGGTGTACTTTGGATGAATGGGATACCTATTTTACTAGCAGTTATAATAGCTCTTATAATTAGTTGTTTAGCAGGAGCTTTCAACGGAATCATTATAAAAATGACAGATGTAGAGCCACTTGTCGTTACACTCGGAACGATGTTTTTATACGGAGGAATTGCACTCGTCATTTCAGGAGGGGCAGGTGCTTCTGGATATGAAGGGATAAGTGGTTTACCTGACGTATTTGTACACCTGGCAAACGGTAGTTTTATAGGAATACCGAATTTACTATGGCTACTGATTATAGTAACGATTTTATGCACTGTATTGTTTCACCGCACCATATATGGGCGCCAAGTTAAACTAACAGGTGCGAATGAAAATGCAGCAAAATACACCGGGATTAAAACGAAAAAAGTAGTCATCATCGCTTACATACTTTCTGGGTTAGGAGGTGGATTAGGGGGCGTTTTCTTAACTGCTTATTTCGGTTCTGCACGTGCTGATATAGGAAGTGAAACAATTTTACCAATCATTACGGCAGTCGTATTAGGCGGGACACTAATTACAGGGGGAAAAGGAAGTATTATCGGTACAGTACTCGCTAGTATTTTCATTGGACTTATGCAGTACGGTCTACAAATGACAGGTTTAACAAATGAACAATCCAACGTAGTAATTGGTATTATTCTTATTCTTTCAGTTATTATGCGACATTTCAAATTACATCAATTCACAATGGGGAAAAGAAGGAATTTGCATAAGGAGGAAATGTCATGAAGAGAAAACTGGGGATTGTATTCATTGTATGCATTTGTTTAATTGGTTTAATAGCTTGTTCTAGTCAGACGGCAGATAAGAAAAAAGCGGATGATGTGAAATTTGCATTTATCCCGAAATTAACTGGAGTTGGCTTCTTTACATCAGGTGGTGAAGGAGCAAAAGAGATGGGGGATAAGCTAGGTGTCCAAGTAAAATATGATGGACCATCTGAAGCGAGTGTTTCGGGGCAAGTAAAATATATAAACAATTTCATTAACCAAAATTATGATGCACTTATGGTTTCTTCTACGTCAGTAGATGGTCTATCCCAATCATTACAACGTGCTAAGAAAAAAGGAATGACTGTTTTAACGTGGGATTCTGATGTGAATCCGAAAGATCGTTCATTTTATATAAGCCAAGGAACACCAGACCAACTTGCTAACTTATTAATTGAAATGACTTCCAAACAAATTGGAGATAAAGGAAAAGTAGCATTCTTTTATTCTAGCCCAACAGTAACAGATCAAAACCAATGGGTAACGAAAGCGAAAGAAATTATTAAAAAGAAATATCCGAATTGGGAAATTGTAACGACGCAGTACGGTGAAAATAATGCGCAAAAGTCTTTATCTGTAGGAGAGAACATTTTAAAAACGTATCCAGATATTAATGCAGTCATTTGTCCAGATGCAACGGCACTTCCGGCGATGGCACAAGCAGCTGAAAACTTAAAAATGGATAAAAAAGTCGTTGTAACAGGGTTTTCTACACCGAATGTTATGCGTGATTATGTAAAACGAGGAACAGTACAGCAATTCGGATTATGGGATGTAAAACAACAAGGTGCACTCGCAACGTATGTAGCAAATGAAATAGTAGTAAAAGGAAAGAAGTTAAAAGTAGGGGATAGCTTTGAAGTAGAAGGAATCGGAAAAGTGAAAGTAGAGCCAAACTCTATTCAAGGATATGATTATGAGGCAGAAGGAAACGGAATTATCGTACTACCAGAACGAGTTGTATTTACAAAGGATAATATTGATAAATATAATTTCTAGTAACGAAAAAACGTCCGAATATATCGGACGTTTTCATTTCTTCATTAATTATGAACCGTTTCTTTTTCATTTAATCCAAGGGTACGACCTGTAGAAGTGTGAAGGTCTTGGAATAATCTTGGATTTTCTGTTAATGAAATGCCGTAAGAAGGAATCATTTCTTTTATTTTTCCTTCCCATTCTACCATTCGGCTTGGGAAACATTTTTCTAATACTTCAAGCATGACGTGAACGGCAGTAGAAGCACCCGGTGATGCACCTAGTAACGCCGCGATTGATCCATCAGCCGCACTAACAACTTCTGTACCGAATTGAAGTGTTCCTTTACCGCCAGCATCAGTATCTTTAATTACTTGTACACGCTGACCAGCAACTACAATATCCCAATCTTCACTTTTTGCGTTCGGAATGAATTCGCGTAATTCTTCCATACGTTTTTCGTGTGATAACATAACTTGCTGAATTAAGTATTTTGTTAATCCCATTTCTTTTACACCAGCAGCTAACATCGTTAAGACGTTATTCGGTTTTACAGAACCTATTAAATCAAGGTTTGAGCCAGTTTTTAAGAACTTAGGAGAGAACCCTGCGAACGGTCCGAATAGTAAAGCTTTTTTATTGTCTATATATCTCGTATCAAGGTGAGGTACAGACATAGGCGGAGCGCCAACTTTAGCTTTACCGTATACTTTTGCATGATGTTGCTCTACAACTTTTTGGTTTTTACATACCATAAATAGTCCACTTACTGGGAATCCACCAATATGTTTTGATTCAGGAATGCCAGTCTTTTGTAGTAGAGGTAGACTACCGCCACCGCCGCCAATAAAGACGAATTTTGCAGTATGATGCTCAATTTTACCACTATTCATATCGTGTACTTTTACTTCCCACAAACCATTCTTCGTGCGTTTAATATTTTCGACACTATGTTTGTAGTTTAGCTCGACATTTTTCGTTTGTAAGTAATCAAACAACATACGTGTTAATGCACCGAAGTTAACATCTGTTCCAGAGTCAATCTTCGTTGCAGCCATCGGTTCGTTTGGTGTACGACCATCCATAATGAGTGGAAGCCATTTTTTTAATGTTTCAGGAGCATCGGAAAATTCCATACCTTGAAACAGTGGATTTTTTGAAAGCGCTTCAAAACGGTTTTTTAGAAACTCAACATTTTTTTCACCTTGTACTAAACTCATATGAGGTAGAGGCATAATAAAATCTTGTGGATTACGAATTAATTTGCTTTTTACAAGATATGCCCAAAATTGTCTTGAAAGCTGGAATTGCTCATTCACTTTTACAGCTTTACCAATATCTATAGATCCGTCAGATTTTTCGGAAGTATAGTTCAGTTCGCATAGCGCAGAATGCCCTGTACCTGCATTATTCCATTCATTAGAGCTTTCTTCCCCGGCACTAGCGAGTTTTTCAAAAACTTTAATTTCCCATTCTGGTGCTAATTCTTTTAGTAATGAGCCTAGCGTTGCACTCATAATTCCTGCACCAATTAAGATAACGTCTGTTTTTTGCTGCATGTTGCTCATGATAATCTCTCCATCCCCTATATTGGCAAAAAAGAGTAGGTGTTTTTTATATCTAAGCCGTAAATTGAAAACACCGCCTAGGCCCCACCTAGGTGTATACCTTTTTTGTCTCAATTATATAACCATCTCATACTCTATTATAATAATTAATAGACTAAAATATCTAGTGTTATCTGATAATTTTAAACTATTTAACGTTTTATTTGCCAAAATTCTTATTTAACAAGCACTTTTCAGTTTAAGAATAGAAAAAAATCACAGTTTGAAATTATCTCGAAAAAGCTTACGTATCGTAAAGTAGGTAGAATGGTTACCTTTTTATGGAATTTATGTTCTTTTAATAGTAAGATTATTCTGTAAGATGATAAAGGGGGATACTAATGCGTACACAAGAACAAATCGCAAACTTATTTCGAAATTTTTCAATAAAGGAATGTAAAGGGTCAAGTGACTTATACGAATACTTATCAATAAAAATTGCTGAAGATGAGGAAGTACTTACACTATCTTCCTACGCTCAAGTAGGCCAACCAGTTCCAAACTTATTATTAGGTGCAGCACATTATTTATTACTAGCAGGGAAAGAACATCCTTTAAAAACGTATTATAGTAGTTTAGTTGAAAATGCGAATACAAATTTAGATAAAGCTTTCGATCACTTTAAAGACTTTTGTAAAGAGTACCGAGAAGAAATTATTACTTTATTACAAACGAAACTTGTTCAAACGAATGAAGTAAGGCGATGTGCGTATTTATATCCAAGCTTCTGTTACATATTTAATAAAGTGAACAAACCGTTAGCGTTAATCGAAATTGGTACAAGTTCTGGATTACAACTGTTCTGGGATCAATATAGCTATTCGTACGGAACAGATGAAACATACGGAAATATAAATTCAAATGTACATTTAACTTCTGAAATAAGAGGGGGAAATGTACCCCAATTTCTAAAAGTAAGTCCACCTGTTGTTGAAAGAATTGGGCTTGATTTACATGTGAATGATTTACATAATGAGGAAGATTATTTATGGCTACGTGCACTAATTTGGCCAGAGCATAAAGAAAGACTTGAAATGTTTGACCAAGCAGCATCTTTAGTAAAAAAAGAATCTGTCGAGTTAATAGAAGGAGACGGTGTAGAGCTGCTGCCATCTATCATTGAACAAATAAGTGAAGATGCTGTAATCTGTATTTTCCATACACATGTCGCAAATCAAATTCCTGAACAAGTAAAACATAAGTTAGAAAAACAAATACAAGAAATCGGTGCAAAACGTAATGTATTCCACCTTTATAACAACATGTGGGACCGGGACCTTCATATTGATTATTATATTAACGGAAACGAATATCGTGAAACGGTTGGGGAAACGGAAGGGCATGGGAGATGGTTTAGTTGGAAGATTGGAGATCGGACTTTATGCTAAAGAAAACCTAACAATTATGAGTTTTGTCACCAATATTCGTAATAAAAACAGTTGACAGAAGGAAATCCGTCAACTGTTTTTTCTTGTTATTAATCTTATTATGTATTCGATGTAAACATTAAATATTTTCCTGCTGCACGTTGCAAATAGCCTATGAGATAATCTTCTTCCTAAAAGAAGTTAAAGAAAGTGGCTTGTTAAAATATTCCTAGTGTCAAAAAAGAACCCACAAGTTATTCAGCTATATTACTAGTTCAAGAAATTATTACTTCAAACGGAAAAACCAAAGGAAAGTAAATGTTTAAAATGAATATATAATACATGCGAGAACGAGCACAATTTGATAGGGGGCTTCCAAATGCATATGGACGAACGAATGAATTGGCAGGTAACTAGTCAGGCTCTTCAGGTAATGAATAACGGAATTGCTATTATAAACCATGATGGTATCATCACATATAGTAACAAACTATTCTGTAGCATGTTACATAAAAAAGAAAATGAAGTAATAGGTGAGCATATATCAACGATTATTCCTAATCGTAAAAAGTTAGTAGTGAATCAAAATGATAGTTTGTACAGGTATGAGTGTAGGAGTGGCAACCGAGTTTTAATTGTGAATGAATCTCATGTATATAAGAATAAGACAGAATATGGATCAATTGCCATTCTGGAAAGCAAGGGAAAAAGTATACAGTCTTTGGAAAGCATCATAAGTCGATATGAAAGTGCCTTAAATTTACTGTCTGAGTGCATTTTAGGTGTAAATGAACAAGGAATTGTCAATTTTTTAAGTGGTTCGTATGCACAATTTTTAGGGATTGATGATCCGAAGGAAGCGATTGGTAAGCATTGTACGGAGGTTGTTGAGAATACGAGGATGCATATTATCGTAAAGACGGGACAGATGGAAATTGGGCATATCCAGCGTATAAGTAATCGGAATATAATCGCAACGCGCATACCTATCATTAAGGAAGGTAAGATTATTGGAGCAATTGGTAAAATTATGTTTCATGATATACAGCAGTTTAAAGCTTTGGGAGATCAAATTAGTGAAATGGAATCGAAGTTATCTTACTATCAAACAGAATTACAGCGGCTACAAGAAGGGCGACTTTCCTTTCAAAGCATTATAGGAGAGAGTGCAAAAATGAAAGAAGTCAAAATGATGGCTTTGAAGGTTTCTAAAAGTCGGTCTACCGTTTTGATAAGAGGAGAGAGTGGTACAGGAAAAGAGCTATTTGCACATGCGGTACATCGTGCAAGTCCGCGTGCTAGTGATACATTTATTCGATTAAATTGTGCTGCGATTCCAAAGGATCTTTTGGAGGCTGAATTATTTGGATACGAAGACGGGGCTTTTACAGGAGCGAAAAAAGGTGGTAAGCCTGGGAAAATTGAGTTAGCGGATAAGGGAACGTTATTTTTAGATGAAATTGGTGATATGTCTTTGGACATGCAGGTGAAGTTGCTTCGTGTATTGCAAGAGAAAGAGATTGAAAGAATTGGAGGTACGAAAATTCAAAAGGTTGATGTTCGTTTCATTGCGGCGACACATAGAAATCTCCGTGAAATGGTGCAAAGAGGGGAGTTCAGAGAGGATTTATATTATAGGTTGAATGTGTTTGAAATCGATATTCCTCCATTACGAGATAGAAAAGAAGATATGATACATATAACGGAATTTTTAATTAAGAAATTGAATGGTGAGCTAGGTAGTAACGTTATTTCATTGGATGAGAGAGTTAGAGATATATTCATGGAGCATGATTGGCCAGGGAATATTAGGGAGCTAGAAAATGTGTTAGAACGAGCGATGAATGTTATAGAAGGAATGATTATTCAAGTGTATCACCTTCCTGCCTATTTACGGAAAAAAAATTTGGAAGAGGAGTTAAACCATGAAATATTTACGATGGACCAAGAGAAGCATGAGACGAGTTATTTACTTCAGGCGGAAGTGGAATCCGCTGAAAAACGTGCGATTACGAGAGCTTTGGAAAAAACAGCTGGAAATGTAAAAGAGGCAGCCGAGCTTTTAGGGATTCATCGGGCTAGCTTATATCGAAAAATAGAAAAATACGAAATGTCATGAAGGAAAGTAAAGGGCAAACAGGCCCTTTTTTTGTTTGTAATAATAACACTGTCTCTTTTTTGCGACATTTTCTTATAGATGCGACATGGTTGCTAATATTTGTAGCGCAAATGCGACATATGAGATTGGACAAGTAAGGGAGATTACGAAGGAATAAGGGAATAAGGAAGGAGTCGATTTTTGGCATGTTTCTTGCTATATAAATAAAAAGGCTTATAGCAGGAAGGGGATGGAATTCAATGTTGGAAAATCAAAGCTTACCGCATTTTATTATGCAAAGTATCGAAAAAACACCAAGTAAAGTGTATTTACAATTTGAAGAACAAAGGGTTACATATGAGGAGCTATATCATCGAATTACAAGAGCCATAGCGGGATTTTGTGAACTCGGTATTCAAAAAGGAGATAAGGTTTGTATTATGCTTCATAATACTCCTGAATATCTGGATGTATGGTTTGCTTTATCTTTTATGGGAGCAATCGCGGTGCCTCTGAATGTGCATTTAAAAGGAGAAGGTTTGCAGTATATTGTATCTCACTCTGATTGTAAGTTAATTATCGTTGATAAGGAATTTGTTCCTCAAATTGTCTCTTGTTTGTCATTTATACATAGGGACATCCAAATTGTTGCTTACGGAAAAAATGAAAGCGCGATCATTGAAGGCGATGGTAAAGAGCGGTTAGTAATGGAATTGAAAGATGTACTAAATACAAATAACCATCACCTTCCAACTGAATTTATTTCCGCCACTTCTATTAACAGTATCCTTTATACCTCAGGAACGACTGGATTACCTAAAGGAGTCATGTTAAGTCATGCTGCCTATGTAAATTCTGCGAAGTCATTTGCTAACTATATGGTTGGCGCAAGTTCAAAAGATGTCTTATTTACTGCGCTGCCGTTATTTCATATAAATGCCCAGGCTCATACAGTACTCGGAGCTATTTCTTCTAATGCGACGATCGCTCTTGGTAAACGGTTTAGTGCTTCTAGATTTTGGAGTGAAATTCGCAGTCATGGCGCAACCATTTTTAATTCTTTAGGATCTATGATTCCTATTCTCTGCAAACAGCCAGAAAAGGAAGACGATAATGACAATTTAGTAAGGGTGACGGCTTGTGCTGCTACTCCTAAGGAATTTTGGAAGCCTTTTGAGGAGAGATTTGGCGTTCGAATTGTGGAAGGCTACGGATTAACGGAAACAACGGGTTTTTGTGTAACGAATCCACTTCATGCCAATAAGCCACCTTCTATTGGAAAACCATATTCTTACGTAGAGACGAAGATTGTCAATGAGGATGGAAATGAAGCGCGGACGGGTGAGATTGGAGAGATTTTTATTCGTTCCTTACAGGGACAAGCATTCATGGAAGGTTATTATAAAATGCTTGATAAAACAGAGGAGGCGATGAAGGAGGGATGGTTCCATACAGGAGATCGCGGTTATCTAGATGAGGAAGGTTACTTATATTTTAGCGATCGAATCAAACAGTGTATCCGGAGGCGTGGAGAAAATATCTCCTCTTGGGAAATCGAAAAAGTTGTGAATAATCACCCGAAAGTACTTGAATCAGCGGCCATCGGTGTCCCGGCAGAAGTGGGAGAAGAGGATGTCAAATTATATGTGATTGTAAAGAAAGATGAAACGATGTCCCATGAAGAGATTATAGATTGGTGTCAAGAACGTATGGCTTACTTTATGGTACCTCGATATGTTCAGTTCAGTGAAACTTTCCCAAAAACTGCGACGGAACGGATTCAAAAATTCAAGCTGCAGGAGGAAGGCATCGGCAGCGCTTGGGATCGCGAACAGGTCGGTTATGTAATTAAAAGAACGAGTTGATGTGCTGATTCTACCTCATTATATATCGGAAAGAAGGGATTGAATTGGAAAATAAGCATGTTGTTACATGGTCCAAAGAAAATGGAATCGCAACGATTATCATTGATAATCCACCTGTGAATGTACTAAGCGATGCGGTGGTAGAGCAACTGACGGTAGTGGTCCATGAAATTGAACGGGATGATGAAGTAATTGTTGTACTTCTAACTGGCGCTGGAGAAAAGGCCTTCGTTGCAGGAGGGGACATTAAATCGTTTCCGGAATGGATTGGGAAAGGGAGTGAATATGCGGAGGGAAAATCATTGTGGCTCCAGAATCCGTTAAATAAAATAGAAAAATTGCCAAAGCCGGTAATCGCTGCTATTAACGGATTAGCGCTTGGGGGCGGGTGTGAATTAGCTTTATCGTGTGATTTACGGATTATAGAAGAACATGCCCAAATCGGGCTTCCGGAAGTGAAATTAGGTTTGTTTCCAGGTGCAGGAGGAACGCAACGTTTGCCTCGATTAATAGGAACTGCAAGTGCGAAGGAAATGATGTTTACTGGTGAAGCACTCACTGCTGAAGTAGCTTGGCGGGTTGGTTTGGTGAATCATGTTGTTCCGCGTGGCGAATCGCTGGATAAGGCGAAGGAACTAGCTGTGAAGATGGCTCGATTCTCTCTTCCTGCATTATCTTTGATGAAGCAATCTATCGATAAGGGGCTATCTTCTTCTCTTGAGGAAGGGTTAAAAATAGAAGCTGAAAATTTCGGACATGTGTTTCAAACGAGTGATGTAAGAGAGGGAGTGGAGGCCTTTATAGAAAAGAGGATACCAATCTTTCATCATAAATAAAAAGCTATAAATATAATAATATGCAAAAAGTAATGCCTGCCTCTGGCAGGCATTACAACAAAATATACAAACAGAAAAGGATACAAAAATAAAAAATCCGTATTATTGAGGGGGATTGGGGTTATGGATTTATTGATTGTATTGTTAGCGCTTGGCTTGCTTATTTTTGTGGCTTACCGAGGTTTCTCAGTCATTTTATTCGCTCCGTTATGTGCGTTGCTCGCTGTGTTTTTAACAGAACCGGCGAATGTTTTACCATTCTTTTCTAATGTTTTTATGGCGAAGATGGTTGGATTCATAAAATTATATTTTCCTGTATTTTTGCTTGGAGCGATATTTGGTAAAGTGGTAGAAATCACTGGAATAGCAGAAAAAATCGCGAAAATTATTATCCGTTTTATCGGTGTGAAAAGAGCGATTCTTTCCATCGTATTAATGGGAGCGATTCTTACATACAGTGGTGTCAGCTTATTTGTCGCAGTATTTGCGATTTATCCATTTGCGGCGCAATTATTTCGTGAGGCGGATATTCCGAAACGTCTTATTCCAGCGACAATCGCATTCAGCGCATTTACGTTTTCGATGGATTCACTTCCTGGATCACCTCAAATCCAAAATGTTATTCCAACTACGTTCTTTAAAACAGATATTTATGCCGCTCCTACATTAGGAATTATCGGAGCACTATTTATCTTTATATGTGGCATGTTGTATTTGGAAAGATGTAGGAAGAAGGCTGCTGCTAAGGGCGAAGGGTACTTCGGAAAAGGCGATGCTACTTCTGAGATGGCTGCTACAACTAGCGCGCAATTGGTGCAAAATCCGATTGCTTCCAGCGATGTAATTCCAGCTAGTTACTGGATAGCATTTCTTCCGCTTGTACTGGTTGGAGTGATGAATAAAGTCTTTACAGAATTCATTCCTGTTTGGTATACAAAGGGATTTGACTTTGCATCCATAGGTTTGAAGGAGTACGGAACAATTGAGATGGGACAAGTCGTGGGGATTTGGTCAGTGGAAATGGCACTTCTTATTGGAATATTATCTGCTATATTATTAAACTTCCAAGCGGTAAAAGAGCATTTTCAATCAATTACAAGCGTTGGTGTGAGTGGTTCAATCTTAGCAGCTATGAACACTGCAGCCGAGTATGGATTTGGTGCCGTTATAGCAGCTTTGCCTGGATTTGTCATGATTCAAAACTATTTAACGGGGACTTTCTCAAATCCTTTAATTAGTGGAGCAGTCATGACGAATATATTGTGCGGGCTGACGGGATCAGGCTCGGGTGGAATGAGTATTACATTAGGTTTGATGGCAGAAAAATATATTGAAGCGGCAACAAACTTTGATATTCCGTTAGATGTGCTGCATCGTGTGATTGCAATGGCGGCAGGAGGTATGGATACTTTACCTCATAACGGAGCAGTTATAACTTTACTTGCAGTTACAGGATTAACGCACAGGGAAGCTTATAAAGAGATATTTGGTATTACGATAATTAAGACACTTGCCGTATTCTTCGTTGTTGGTGTGTATATGATGTTTTCTATTGTATAGTAGGGAGCTTGATATTCAGTTAAAAAGAACGTATCTATCAATTAATTATGAATAAAAGTAATCAAAAATAGCCATCATGTTATGTAACGATGGCTAAGAGAAAAAGGCAATACTACTAGTGGTCGAGAAGTAGTATTGCCTTTTATTTAGTTAAATATATGTACTCAAAATCTCCCCAGGCAATCCATCAATCTCACAAACTTTCTCAGATGTAAAACCTATATTTATTAAAATTTTGCGAGAAGGGATATTGTTTGGATCGATTATTGCTTTTAGTACGTTTACATCTGTCTGCTTCGCAATATTCATTAATTCATTTGCAATCCTGCTACCATATCTTTTTCCCCAATGCTCTGGCAAAATCATATAACCAATTTCAGCTTCTTTAATATTATCCTCGTTTACCGTAACATGTCCAAGACCAACATACTCATTTGAAATAGAATCATATACTTTATAAGAGCCGAATAGTTGATGTTTTTCATTGCGCTTTAACAGCCTTGTAAAATCATTTCGTGCTTCATCTAACGGAATAGCGCGTTCGGTAATTTGCGCCATTACTTCTTCATTTGAAACGAGCTGGAAATATAAATTGAAATCTGTTGGTTCAAATTTATTAAAATATAGTTTCTTCATAATAACTCCTCCAAACTAATTTTTAATGTTCTTCAGAAAAGTTTAATGACACGTAAATCATAATTTCAATTATAAAAGATTATTAAAGGTAATTATTAATTTTTGGTTAGTAACGTACATACAATGTGTAATTAAGTGCGTGCACTATGGAGTGAATGCAGAAAAGGGTGAATGAAGCATATGAATCCATTTGAGCAAATGATGTACGTTGGTATCATTATGTCTATTGTACTATCCGTAATGATTTTAGGATCTTTATATTATAATCCCCGTCTTTCGTTAACTGAATATCCGAAAGATATTCAAAAGGTAGTTTTTCCAAAATCGATTTATGAAAAGAAGCAAACAATATACTTTAATATTGCATATAATGCTATTCTTTTCGGTACTCCTTTCGTTTCTACATATATACTACATAAACATGGAAAATTATTATTTATTGATGCCTATTTACATACTTTTGGTATTTTAATGATTTTTAATGTAGTAGATTTGTTTATACTTGATTGGCTAATCTTTTGCTGGATTACCCCAAGATTTGTTGTGATTCCTAGTACAGAAGGCATGAAGGAATACAAAGATTATAAGTTTCATTTAAGAGGGGCTATAGTCGGCACAAAATTTTTAGCAATCGTAAGTTTGTTTTTAGCGGGACTTGCGACAACTATGTAGCATAAAAAGTATTGTTTCATTTTGTTTGGATAGAAGAATTCTAGGTGACTTTTAACATGTTTTTAGTTTTTATAATACAGTCTCATAAATATTAATATATGTTATATAGATTGAAAATTTATTTTATAAAAAGGGGAAGTGTTATGAAGGAAACAAATGAATCTTCAGGCATTGATTTGAAAAAAGGTGTAAAGTTTTCTATTATAATCCCTGCGCATAATGAAGAAAAGTACATTGGAAAATGTTTAGATTCAATTTCAAAGGCAGCGGAAGTATATAAAGGTCAAACTGAAGTGATAGTGGTTTTAAATCGTTGTACAGATAAAACAGAGGAAATCGCAAAGGAGTATAACTGTATTACATTAAAAAATGATGATAAAAATTTATCTAAAATCCGAAATGCAGGGGCCATGATAGCTACTGGGGAAATAATCATTACTATAGATGCTGATACCCAAATGACAGAGTCTTTTTTGTCTAACGTAGACAAATATTTAGTTTCAGGTAAATACATTGGCGGTGGGGTAACTGGAAAGTTTGAAAGAATATCTTTAGGAATAATTGTTTCCGCACTGTTAATTATAATTCCAATATTTTTTAAGTATGGGGCTATATCTGTCGGGATTTTTTGGTGCTATAGAAAAGACTTTATGGCGATTAATGGATTTAATGAAAATATGCTTATGGCAGAAGATGCAGATTTTGCAAACAGGTTAAAAGAATGGGGAAAACAAAAAAATAAGAAATTCGGTACAATAAAAAATGGAATGATAACTTCGTGCAGAAGATTTGATACATATGGGGATTGGACTTTAGTTAAAAATCCAAAAATTATCTTAGCATATCTAAAAGGAAATGATAAAAAATATGCAGATAAAACCTATTATGATAATCAAGAAAGATAACTGTAGAAATTCTTAAACACATTATTAATAAATGAATTAGTGAAATAAAATAGACTAATAGAAATTAGTTTACTTTCAAATTATTTAAAATTGTTTTTTATGTATTATGAAGACGAATGCCCCTGAAATTTTGCATGAATGGTGGCTAGATATATTCGAAATATATCGCTAGAAACAAAGAAGATGTAACAAATAGTTTTTCCTCTAAAAAGATCACGTCATTTTATATAAGATGACGTGATTTTTTATTTATAGAATAACATATAAATTTGATATTTTTGAAGAAAAAGGATATTTTGAACAACAATATATTAAGTAATATTAATGTATTGTTACAAAAGTTTTGATATTATGTGAAAGTACCTGATTTTATGGAAGCATTTGATATAATAGAAGTCAAAAAATGTAATGGAGGATAATATGAAAAAAATAATTGGCGCAGCAACAGCAACAGTTTTTGGATTGGGGGCTTTTACCACATCTGCAACTGCAGAAACAATCGTAACAGCGGATATACTCAACGTACGTGAAAAGCCAACTACAGAATCAAAAGTTGTCAAAAAAGTAAAGGAAGGACAAAAGTTAAAAGTAATACATACGGAAGAAGGATGGTCAAAAATTGATTTAAATGGTAAAGAAGTATTTGTAAGTGCGGAGTTTACAAAAGATGTGTATCACGTAACAGCGAATTTGTTGAATGTCCGTTCTGATGCAAATACAGAATCAGAAATTCTTGGCAGACTGAAAAAAGATGATGTCATTGAATCAACGCATCAAGTAAAAGACGGATGGCTGCAATTTGAGTATAAAGGAAAAACAGCCTATGCGAATGTTTCTTTCTTATCAAGTACAGCACCAGTTGAAAAAAAGGCTGACGAGAAAACGAAGCAAGTAGCAAAAGTACAAAAAACGGTAAAAGCTAAGGAAGAAGCTAAAACACAGCAGGTAGCAAAAGTAAAGGCTAAAGAAGCAACAAAAGTGCAGGAAGAAGTGAAAGCACAGGAAGAAGTGAAAGTCCAAGAAGTAGTAAAGCCTAAAGAAGAAGCGAAAGTCCAAGAAGTAGTAAAGCCTAAAGAAGAAGTGAAAGTCCAAGAAATAGCAAAGCCTAAGGAAGAAGCGAAAGTCCAAGAAATAGCAAAGCCTAAGGAAGAAGTGAAAGTCCAAGAAGTAGTAAAACCTAAGGAAGAAGCGAAAGTCCAAGAAGTAGTAAAACCTAAGGAAGAAGCGAAAGTCCAAGAAGTAGTAAAACCTAAGGAAGAAGCGAAAGTCCAAGAAATAGCAAAGGCTAAGGAAGAAGCGAAAGTCCAAGAAGTAGCAAAGGCTAAAGAAGAAGAGAAAGCAAGAGAAATAGCAAAGGCTAAGGAAGAAGAGAAAGCAAGAGAAATAGCAAAGGCTAAGGAAGAAGAGAAAGCAAGAGAAATAGCAAAGGCTAAGGAAGAAGAGAAAGCAAGAGAAATAGCAAAGGCTAAGGAAGAAGAGAAAGCAAGAGAAATAGCAAAGGCTAAGGAAGAAGAGAAAGCAAGAGAAATAGCAAAGGCTAAGGAAGAAGAGAAAGCAAGAGAAATAGCAAAGGCTAAGGAAGAAGAGAAAGCAAGAGAAATAGCAAAAGCTAAGGAAGAAGCAAAAGCAAAAGAAGAATCTAAAAATAACATACAGTCTGCTAAACGTGAATTAACGGTAGTAGCGACAGCATATACTGCTGATCCAAGTGAGAATGGTACATATGGTGGACGCGTTTTAACTGCGATGGGGCATGATTTAACGTCAAATCCGAATATGAGAATTATCGCAGTAGATCCGAAAGTAATTCCATTAGGATCTAAAGTATGGGTAGAAGGTTATGGAGAAGCTATAGCTGGTGATACTGGAAGCGCAATTAAAGGTAATCGTATTGATGTATTAATGGGTTCAAAAAGTAAAGCGATGAATTGGGGAAGACAAACTGTTAAAGTGAAAATTTTATAGTAACTATAATGATCCAAATAGAAGTCAGTTCTCTTTATTGAGGCTGGCTTTTATTTTTGGATCACAACATCAGTAAGAATCGCATCAAATATATCTTTTTGCGTGAAGTTATCTGTAAAAATAGCTTCTCTGGTAACTTCAATTGTATCGTGCGGATTATACCATTTTTCTAGGGAATCCTCACCAAATTCATTTCGTTTATCCCTTGTGTTATGTCGTCGAATCGTTTCTTTTAACGATAAATCAAAGTAATATGTATAGACGTTTCCTTCGAAAAAATGTATTAATTCTTTCAGCATATCACCGTATCTACGACTGTTTAAAATGCCTTCTAAAATAACAAATTTACATTTTCCTTTTCCGTACTTTGTAATTTCAAATAGTAAATCATGTGATAAATTCCCCATCGTATCGTGTACTCTAAGCATATCTCTACGTACAACATCCTGTGATACTAAAAGTGTACCTTGTCCGAAATGTTCTTGTAATTGCTTTGCGATTGTTGTTTTACCACTTGCGGAGTTGCCTCTAAGAATGATTAAAGTTGATTTAAGTATAGGATTAGACATAATGTATTCCCCCAGCGTGAATGAGTATATAGAAAATTTTAACAAATAAAGTGCGAAAAGTGTATAATTAATAGGATTGAAATAAAAAGGTGGGAGTTAGATGGAACATGAATTAAATAAGGCGCAGCCGATTTGGAAACGGACATGGTTTCGCTATCTAGGGGCATTTATAATTGTTCAATTACTATTTATTATTTGTGAGATTACAGGATGGGCACCAAATTTTAAGCCAAGTGGAGAGTTTTTAAATAGAATTTTACATTCTGAATTTTTCACGGAATGGTTCACTCCATATGAAATTCCTCATTTTAATTTGTTTACAGCATTTTTTGCGATTACATTGTTACCATACGCATTAATTGGTGCAATGAAAGATTTCACAACAAGGAAAAATACAAATAATTAAAAAGAGGTATTATATGCTATTTCAAAAAGATCATGTATCGGTACGGTACGTAAAAGAAGAGGATGCACAGGTCATTTCAAAATGGTTAACAGACCCAGAAGTCTTGCAGTATTACGAAGGAAGAGATAATCCGCAATCTGTAGAAATGGTACTGAATCATTTTATACATAATCCAAATAGTCATGAAAAAAGATGTTTAATAGAGTTTGATGCCGGTCCAATTGGTTACATACAAATGTACCCAATTGATTCTGAGTGGAAAACATTATATGGCTATGAAGAATCACAAAATGTATGGGGAATGGATCAATTTATCGGAGAGCCGACTTATTGGGGAAAAGGAATTGGAACGAAACTCGTTCAGGCAGCAATTACATATATTATGGAGAACACGGGAGCAGAAGCAATCGCAATGGACCCGAAAGTAAATAATGAACGTGCGATAAAATGTTATGAAAAATGCGGATTTAAAAAGGTGAAGATATTAAAGGAACAGGAGCTGCATGAGGGGAAATTAGAAGATTGTTGGATGATAGAATACAAACAAAGGGAGCTGCGCGAAATGAAAAAAGCTTTAATAGTAATTGATGTGCAAGCAGGTATGTATACAGCAGGAACGCCAGTACATAATGGGGAGAAGTTTTTAGAAATATTACAAGAACTTATTGGGCAATGTCGTTCTAATGATATTCCCGTTATTTATGTACAACATAACGGACCAAAAGATCATCCGTTAGAAAAAGGTACAGAGGGCTGGAAAGTACATGAGGTGATTGCTCCGCAAGAAGGGGATAGTATTGTTGAAAAGGCGACGCCAGATTCATTCCATAAGACAAAATTAAACGAAGTATTACAAGAAAAAGGAATTGAACACGTTATTATTTCAGGTATGCAAACGGAGTACTGTGTGGATACGACAACGCGAAGAGCGTTTAGTGAAGGGTATAAAGTAACGTTAGTGAGTGATGCACATAGTACGTTTAATACAGAAGTGTTACGTGCGGAAGACATTGTAAAGCATCATAATGTGGTGTTTGGAGCGTTTGCTAATGTTGTTGCGTTAAAAGATTTGAAAGTGACTGCCTCTAAATAAGAGGTAGTTTTTTTATTATATGAACGATATCTTGAAAACATCGTTCATATAATTTCACGTACCATAATGAATACATGAAAAAGGAGCACCAAATAATTAAAAAGGGTGCTCCTGCATCGAAATGTTACTTCTTCTTATCTTTATCCAATATATTCTGTTCTTCAGCAAATTCAGTACCATATGCAAAGCGGCGATTAATATGAATGTTATCATTGTTGTGCCGTGTGTGCGAGCTAGAAAAGCGATGAACAATTACTTCAGATAATGTAAAGACAGTAGCGGAAAGGAAACTGCCCCATGCAATTTGCATGTAATTGTCTAATAAAATATTACCGAAAATCCATACGCTTAAATAAGTTAGTAAGAAATCCGACATAATGGCACCAGTATTGCCTATTCGGTTTAATATAATTTTATCAACGAACATATAGGATACGATTGTAACAAAAAGACTGAATGAAATAATTTGGACGAACGTTGCAGGGAAAAATAAAGCGAGTCCAATACTAAATGCGATAATGCACGATATAAATTTGATAAGTACTACAGTAAAACCATTCAATATTTACACCTCCGATTTATACATAGTTTTACAATAAATTTAGGAGTTCATACATTGTAACGAATATATTTACATAAAACTTTTTCATGTTCGATATCTGTCTAAATATTAAAAAAACAAAGGAAAAATGTTATAGTAAAATGAGAGTATATGACATTTTTAGGTAAGGGGGAATCCAAGGTGTGGATTACTTCAGAAGTAGAAATTCCAGATGAGTTATTTGATCATCTTGAACAAGGAAAGTTAGTACTATTTGTTGGAGCGGGAGTTTCTATGAAAGGGAAATCAAACTTACCGAATTTTGATGATCTAGTTGATGAAATTGCGAAAACGTTATATGTAGAAACACGTGAAATTACAGAACCGCATGATTATTATCTTGGTAAAATTGCGAAAACAAAGGATGTACATCAAGTTGCAAGAGATTTAGTTCATATTGAAAAGTCAAAGCCAAATCCGCTTCATTATGCGATTCCGAGGTTGTTTCCTTTAGATACGGAAGTCCGCATTGTAACGACGAATTTTGATAGACATTTTACAACTGCGATGAAAGAAATGAATAGAGAATTAAACGTATATTACGCACCTGCTTTACCTACAGGTAGAGCGTTTAAAGGGCTCGCTTACATACATGGCAATATAGAACAGGAGAAAGAAGCATTAATTTTAACAGATGGTGATTTTGGAAGGGCTTACTTGACGGAAGGATGGGCGAGAAGGTTTTTAGTTGATTTATTTTCAAATTACACCGTTTTGTTCGTTGGATATAGTCATAATGACCCAGTAATGAAATATTTAGCAACTGGTTTACCACCAAGTACAAGGCGTTATGCATTTGTTGCACAAGGAGAAAATACGTACCACTGGGAGCATTTAGGAATAAGACCGATTGTGTATCCGAATAAAGGTAATAATCATCAGTCTCTTGTTAAAGCAGTGAAACGATGGGCGGAATTAATGGGTGATAATTATATTACAAAACGAATGCGAATTCGGGACATAGTAACAGTGCCACCGTCAGTAGAACAGGAACAATTATCATACATAAAACAATCAATAAAAAAAATTGAAACAGTCCGCTACTTTGTTGAATTTGCTCATGATTATGAATGGGTGGAATGGCTTGAAGCTGAAGGGAAATTACAAAATTTATTTTTAGTTACACCAAACTATAATGAGGTAGATGAATTACTTGCAGAATGGTTAGTGGAACAATTTCTTTTTACTCATCAAAAAGAATTATTTCAATTAATTTTTAAAAATCACTCTAAAATATCTCCGTTATTTTGGAGAACAATTTGTAGCTACTTAAACGAAACGAAAAGTAAAATGGACCCGTTGTTGTTTGCAAGATGGACACTCCTTTTATTAGAAACAGCTGAAAAAGATAGTAAATCAATTGAAACAATTTCTTACTTACTACAAAAATGTTCTTTTCCTGAGCATAAAGAGATTGCTTTATTGTTACTAACGTTTATTTTGGATGGGAAACTTAAATTGAAGCGGGAAAGAAAATGGGGAAATGATACGCAAGAATCGATAGAACTTGAGGAATCGAGTCGTTTACCAGTGTCTACATTTTCTTATGTGGAGCAAATTTGGAATGAGAAGATGAAACCGCATATTTCCTATTACGCCGTTCCAATTATGATGATGGGAATAGAGAAGATGCGAATGTTATCACTAAGACAAACGGCACTGAAAAAAAAGGATAAGGAAAATGCGGAAAAAGACTTTCAGCAAAATGATCTTGCATTTTTAATTCAAATTGTAAAAGAGTGTTTAGCCTATTTATGTGAAAACAATGAGAAAAAAGCAAATTATTATATTACAGAAATGATAGAAGCAAACAGCATACTTCAAAATCGAATTGCAATTGATGCGATGAATAAAAATATATTTGTTAGCGCCGATGACAAAATGAAATGGTTGTTACAGGAAGAACTTTTTTTAGATGTCACGTATAAACGTGAAGTTTTTCAACTTATAAAAAATCATTTCGCACTCTCTTTAGAAAAAACGAAGGAAGAAGTCATTCAAATTGTACTGAAGGACCTTGCAGAGGAGCGGGCATTTGATGTTTGTTTCGTGTTAGATTTATTATTCACTTGTGATTCGAATAGTCCATCTACGGCAAAAGGTTATGAGTTAATGAAGCAAAAACATCCTCACTTTCATTCTGATCGATACAGTCTACAAAAGAAAGAGACCACAGAACAAAGTATTACTTGTAATGTAACTGCTGATGGATTATTGCAGCTGAAAGACGAAGAAATTATGAAACAAGTTCGCCAATTTTCTCAAGACGGTGTGTTTGAACAACGTCATTTTTTAGAGATGTTATCGAAAGCATGTAAATTGAATACAGAATGGAGCATTTCATTTGCTTATCAATTAGTTGGCATGCACGAAATAAGTAATGAAGTATGGTTTGTATGTATTAGAGAGTGGCGAAACAACCGAGGACTGACAAATGAACAAATCCAAAAAGTTATTCCGTTATTGCAGAAATTTGTTAGAAATACTGCTTTTCATTGGTTAATTAGTAGTTTTCTATATGAAATTAGTAATCGATTAGAAGAGTTAGAGGAAAATAGTATACGCAATTTGAAACGGTTTGCTTTTTCCGTATTCCCTCAAGTTATGAAAAGTGATACAGATTTTAAGCTGGGAAAACAAGATTTTTACAATGAATCAATCCAGCATCCTGTTGGGAAAATGACAGCTGTATTATTAAAACTGTTATCATATGATCATTTATACGATCGTAATGTGTATGAATATTTATTTTTATTTGAAGAACAAGTAAGAGTTAGTTCAGAACGGACAAATTTTATGCTAGCTCGTTTAGTAGCAGATATTACATTTCTTTATCATATAGAGAAGCAGTGGTGTCGAAAATATTTGTTACCGTATTTAGATTTAAAGAAGGAAAATGAAATTACGAAATATGCATGGGCAGGCTTGTGTTACACGCAAATAAATTTACCTTTATTTACAGAGATGAAGCGATTTATTAAGTATGCGGTAGAACATTTGGAAGTATTACATCCGCATACGAGGGAAGCTTTCTTGAAATGGCTTAGTTTTGTATTTATTAAATGTGTACTGTATTGGGAGCAAAAAACAGAATGGTTATACCCTTTACTTATACGAGAAAATGAAGAAAATAAAATTAAATTTATGCAAATTTTATGCTATTACGTCAAAACATTAAGTGCAAAAGAACAACAAAAATTTTGGACAGCTTGGCTCAGTGTATTTTTGCGAGAGCGACCGAAAATGGGTGAAATCACAGCTAGAGAATATGTAATGCTTTTACGTATTATTTTATTTATGGATGAAATAGTAGAAAGAGGGTTATCTATCATATGTAAAACATTTTTGGACGTGGGTCGAAAAGGAAATCAAACGGAGTTAAAACAGTTATTGAATGAAATACTTGAAAAGACAGAGAGCATAAAAATGTATAAAGAATTGTATGCAAATATATTTTTCACCTTACTGCAAACGCTTCAGGAAGCTGATATACTTGAAACTGAAATCATTCAAATAAAAGAAGTGTTAGTCCGGTATGGAGTAGAAAAATATGTATTAAATGCGATAGATAATGAGATAATTCGCATCGGAATTGTTATGGAGAATTTACAAAAAGAAATGTAGGACGAAAGTGGATTTTTAAAAAAATATATAAAAAGTTGTTGACAGTGTTTTGAAAAGCGTTCTATAATACGAATCATACTTATTCAATTTCAAAAACATTTGAATAAACAAAGTGCAATGAAGAGATCACAGTAGTGGTTAGTCTTACTGTAACAGAGAGCTGGTGGTTGGTGTGAACCAGTACAGGGATAATCATGAATTACAGTCTTGGAGCATCTTTTTCGTAGTAAAGATAGTATTGTCTTTATGAAGGAAAAGCGGTCAATTGATCGTTAACAGTGAAGAGAGGTAGACAGAAATTTAGTCTACAACTAGGGTGGTACCGCGATAAATATCGTCCCTACTGATTTATTCAGTAGGGACTTTTTGTATTTTAGTGGTCCAACTTGAAAATTAAATATTCATGCGTTGAAAGGAAAAGCAGTAGTTGTTGTTTCCCTGTAACAGAGAGCTGGTGGTTGGTGTGAACCAGTACAAAAACAAGAGCGAATTACAGTCCTAGAGCATCTTTTTCGTAGTAAAGATAGTATTGTCTTTATGAAGGGAAAGACGGTCAGATGATCGTTAACAATGAAGAGAGGTAGACGAAAGAAGTCTACAACTAGGGTGGTACCGCGATAAATATCGTCCCTACTGATTGGATCAGTAGGGCTTTTTTGTACAAAAAAAGTGGTTTTTTAGCTAGTAGATAGTGTCTTTGTACTAATTATTAGTTTAAAATAAGAAGAGGTATCGATTCCACTTTAAATTTGTATAATTGACCAGTTCAGAAAATAGAGAATTTTTCATTCTCTTACTATACTTTTAAAACATTAGAGGAGGATTTCCAAATGGCAAATCATGAATTAGATCAATTACGTAAACAGGTAGATGAAATTAACTTACAACTATTACACCTTTTAAACAAACGTGGTGAAATCGTTCAAAAAATTGGGGAACAAAAGCAAGTACAAGGTACGAAACGTTTTGATCCAGTACGTGAGCGTGAAGTGCTTGATATGATCGCAGAGAATAACGAAGGACCATTCGAAACGTCAACGGTTCAACATATTTTCAAAACAATCTTCAAAGCTAGCTTAGAATTACAAGAAGATGATAACCGTAAAGCATTATTAGTATCACGTAAAAAGAAACAAGAAAATACAATCGTTGATGTAAAAGGTGAATTGATTGGTAACGGCACACAAACATTCATCATGGGGCCTTGTGCAGTTGAAAGTTTAGAGCAAGTTCGTCAAGTAGGGCAAGCGATGAAAGACCAAGGCTTAAAATTAATGCGCGGTGGTGCATTCAAACCGAGAACATCTCCATACGATTTCCAAGGTTTAGGAGTAGAAGGACTTCAAATTTTACGTCAAGTAGCAGACGAGTTCGACTTAGCAATTATTAGTGAAATTTTAAATCCGAACGATGTTGAAATGGCATTAGACTACGTTGATGTAATTCAAGTTGGCGCACGTAACATGCAAAACTTCGATTTATTACGAGCTGTAGGTAAAGTTAACAAACCAGTATTATTAAAACGTGGATTAGCAGCAACAATTGATGAGTTTATTAACGCAGCGGAATACATCATTGCGCAAGGTAACGATCAAATTATTCTTTGTGAGCGCGGTATCCGCACATACGAAAGAGCAACACGTAACACATTAGACATTTCTGCAGTACCAATTTTAAAGAAAGAAACACATTTACCAGTTATCGTTGATGTAACACATTCAACTGGACGCAGAGATTTATTATTACCAACAGCGAAAGCGGCACTTGCAATTGGCGCAGATGCAGTAATGGCTGAAGTTCATCCAGATCCAGCAGTTGCATTGTCAGATTCTGCACAACAAATGGACATTCCAGAATTCCATAGATTCATGGATGAGTTAAAAGGATTCAAAAATAAATTATCTTAATTCCATATTATATATGCGCTGAAGAGGAAACAGTAGTGCTTATCTCACTGTTAAAGAGAGCTGATGGTCGGTGTGAATCAGTACAAAGGTAAGCATGAATTACAGCCTTGGAGCATCTTTCTCGCCATTTATGGAGGGGAAGACGGTCAAATGATCGTTAAAGAAGAAGAGAGGTAGACAGAAACTTAGTCTACAACTAGGGTGGTACCGCGATAAACATCGTCCCTACTGAGCGCTCAGTAGGGACTTTTTTGTACAAAAAAATAGTAAAGGGGCAAGAGAAATGAGATACATTACAGCTGGAGAATCACATGGGCCGCAGTTAACAGTTATTTTAGAAGGTGTACCAGCAGGTTTAACATTAACAGCGGAACATATTAATAAAGAATTATTAAGAAGACAAAAAGGGCACGGACGCGGAAGACGTATGCAAATTGAAACTGATACAGTTGAAATTGTAAGTGGTGTTCGTCATGGGATGACACTTGGCTCACCAATAACGTTAATCGTTAAAAATGATGATTTCAAACATTGGACGAAAGTAATGGGTGCAGAGCCAATTTCGGAAAAAGAAAGTAAAGATATGAAACGTACAATTACAAAACCACGTCCAGGACATGCGGATTTAAACGGAGCAATCAAATACGGTCATCGTGATATAAGAAACGTACTAGAACGCTCATCTGCAAGGGAAACGACAGTTCGTGTAGCTGCTGGTGCAGTTGCGAAGCAAATTTTAAAAGAGTTAGGCGTGGAAATTGCAGGACACGTTCTTGAAATTGGTGGTGTGCAAGCGAAGCATATTTCTAACTTATCAATAGAAGAAATTCAAACAATTACTGAAGATTCACCAGTTCGATGTTTAGATAAAGAAGTAGAACAAGAGATGATGGATGCGATAGATAACGCTAAAAGTAGTGGGGATTCAATCGGCGGTATTGTTGAAGTCATTGCAGAAGGTATGCCAATAGGTGTTGGTAGTTACGTTCATTACGATCGTAAATTAGATGCAAAACTTGCTGGTGCGATTATGAGTATTAATGCATTTAAAGGTGCTGAAATCGGCGTTGGTTTTGAAGCAGCAAGACAGCCAGGAAGTAAAGTACACGATGAAATTTTATGGGATGAGGAACAAGGATACACGAGAAAAACGAACAATGCTGGTGGTTTAGAAGGCGGTATGACAACAGGTATGCCGATCGTCGTAAGAGGTGTAATGAAGCCAATTCCTACATTATACAAACCGTTAGCAAGTGTTGACATTGATACGAAAGAAGCATTCCAAGCGAGTATTGAAAGATCTGATAGTTGTGCAGTACCAGCAGCAGGTGTAGTAGCTGAATCTGTTGTAGCATGGGAACTTGCACATGCGCTTGTCGAACAATTCGGAAAAGATCGTATGGATTTAATTCACCAAAATATTACACAACATAACAAATACGCAAAAGAATTTTAATAAAAAGGTGGTTTTAACATGCAAGTAAAAGATCAACTATCATCATTACAACCATATAAACCAGGTAAATCACCTGAACAAATGAAAGAAGTGTACGGAGATCATTCGTTTGTGAAATTAGCATCGAATGAAAATCCATTCGGCTGCTCACCACGTGTTTTAGGTGAGTTGCAAAAATCATGGTTAGAACATGCTTTATATCCTGACGGAGGTGCTACAACACTTCGTCAAACAATTGCAAATAAGTTACATGTACAAATAGAACAAGTACTTTGCGGTAGTGGTTTAGATGAAGTCATTCAAATGATAAGCCGTGCAGTACTTAAAGCAGGAGATAATATCGTAACGGCTGGTGCAACATTCCCGCAGTACCGTCATCATGCAATTATTGAAGGCTGTGAAGTGAAAGAAATTCCTTTAAATAACGGTGTATACGATTTAGACGAAATTTCGTCAGCAGTAAATAATAATACGAAAATCGTATGGATTTGTAATCCGAACAACCCGACAGGCACATATGTGAATGATCAAAAATTGACTCAATTTATTGAAGGTATTAGTGAAAATACGTTAATTGTCATTGATGAAGCGTACTATGAATACGTAACAGCAAAGGATTTCCCAGAGACATTACCGCTTTTAGAAAAACATAAAAATATTCTTGTACTTAGAACATTTTCTAAAGCGTACGGATTAGCTTCTTTCCGCGTTGGATATGCGATTGGACAGAAAGAGCTAATCGAGAAATTAAATGTCGTACGTTTGCCATTTAACGTATCTTCATTAGCGCAAAAAGCAGCGACGATTGCTTTTGGTGATGACGGGTTTATTCAAGAAATAGTTGGTGTGAATACAGAAGGATTACAACAATACGAGAGTTTTTGTAAGGAAAATGAAATACCATTTTATCCATCGCAAACAAATTTCATCTTCTTGCCAGTTGAAAATGCTGGAGAGATTTATGAAGCTTGTGCACATGCAGGGTTTATTATTCGTCCGTTCCCAAATGGTGTCCGTATTACAGTTGGAACAAGGGAGCAAAATGAAGGAGTGATTTCAGTGTTAAAACAACACTTTGAAAATAAAAAAAGAAAGTCTCGAGATGAGGACAATGCGTAAAAAAGTAGTTTTAATTGGAACTGGTTTAATAGGAGGCTCTCTCGCATTAGCAATTAAGAAAGAGCACGATGTAACGATAACAGGTTATGATATATTTCAAGAACAAGTAGAGCGTGCAAAAGAATTACATGTAGTAGATGAAGTAGCAGTAGATTTACAGCGTGCATGTGAAGAAGCGCATTTAATTGTATTTGCTTCTCCAGTTGAAGAAACGAAGAAGCTATTACACAAATTAGTGTCATTTCGTTTACGAGAAGATGTTATTGTAACCGATGTTGGTAGTACAAAAGGGACGATTATGAATGAAGCGGAAGCTTTATTTTCAAAGGAAGTTTCTTTCATTGGTGGACATCCGATGGCAGGTTCTCATAAAACGGGCGTTGAAAGTGCAAAAGCACATTTATTTGAAAATGCATTCTATATTTTAACGCCGATGAATCATGTGCCAAATGAACATGTGGAAGAACTTAAAATATGGTTACAAGGAACAGGATCACATTTTCTCGTTTTAAATACGGAGGAACATGATTATGTAACAGGGATTGTTAGTCATTTTCCGCATCTTATCGCAGCTGGATTAGTAAAGCAAGTAGAGAAACATGCAGGAGATAATCCGCTCATTCATCAACTAGCTGCCGGAGGGTTTAAAGACATTACACGTATCGCATCAAGTAGCCCAAAAATGTGGAGTGATATTGTTAAGCAAAATCGTGAGCATTTAATGGTATTATTAAAAGAGTGGATCTCTGAAATGGAAGATTTATATGATACAGTTTCTACCGGAGATGCTGGCGAGATTCAAAACTATTTTGCAGACGCGAAAGAATACCGAGACTCTTTACCAGTACGAAAGAGAGGGGCAATTCCCGCCTATCACGACTTATACGTCGATGTTTTAGATAAAGTAGGGGCATTGGCTCATATTACGAGTATTTTAGCGCGCGAAGAAATTAGTATTACGAACTTGCAAATATTAGAAGCACGTGAAGGATTGCTTGGGGTATTACGTATTAGCTTCCAAAGAGAAGAAGATCGTATGAAAGCAAAGCTAGCGCTTGGAGAAGAAAAATACCAAACTTATGAAACAATTTAAATGAGAAGGTGAGAACGTGAAGGAAAGAACGATACAACCTGTTAATAACGGATTAAATGGCAACATTATAATTCCAGGAGATAAATCGATTTCACACCGCGCTGTCATGTTCGGCGCGATTGCAGAGGGAAAAACAACAATAAAAGGTTTCTTGCCCGGTGCAGATTGTTTAAGTACGATTTCTTGCTTTAAAGAAATGGGAGTAGACATCGTCCAAAACGGTGATGAAGTCACTGTACTTGGTAAAGGATTAGAAGGTTTACAAGAACCGAAAGCTTTATTAGATGTTGGTAATTCTGGTACAACAATACGTTTAATGTCAGGGATTTTGGCAAATACACCATTTTTCTCTTGCGTACAAGGTGATGCATCTATCGCAAAAAGACCGATGAAACGTGTAACAAATCCATTAAAACAAATGGGTGCAAACATTGATGGCCGCGAAGAGGGAACCTTTACACCACTAACAATACGTGGCGGAAATTTAAAAGCAATCGAATATACTTCACCTGTAGCAAGCGCACAAGTAAAGTCAGCTATTTTACTTGCAGGGCTTCGTGCAGAAGGTGTAACAGCTGTTACAGAACCACATATTTCACGCGACCATACAGAAAGAATGCTTGAAGCATTTGGCGTTAAAGTAACTCGCGAAGGGAAAACTGTGAAACTTGCAGGTGGACAGAAGTTAACAGCGACAGAAGTTCAAGTGCCAGGTGACGTATCATCAGCTGCATTTTTCTTAGTGGCAGGTGCAATTATTCCTAATAGTAAACTAGTATTACAAAATGTAGGAATGAATCCAACTCGTACAGGTATTATTGATGTTTTAGAGAAAATGGGTGCTACGTTCACTGTAGAGCCAATTAACGAAGGAGCATCAGAACCAGCTGCAAACATTACAATTGAAACATCTTCATTAAAAGGAACCGAAATCGGCGGAGATATTATTCCTAGATTAATCGATGAAATTCCTGTTATCGCTTTAGCGGCAACGCAAGCAGAAGGAATTACAGTAATTAAAGATGCGCACGAATTAAAAGTTAAAGAAACGAACCGTATTGATACAGTTGTTGCGGAGTTAACGAAACTAGGAGCTCGCATAGAAGCAACTGATGACGGGATGATTATTTATGGGAAATCAGCACTAAAAGGCAACACAGTAAATAGTTACGGTGATCACCGCATCGGAATGATGCTTGCGATCGCAGGATGTATTGCAGAAGGAAAAACAACAATAGAAGACGCAGAAGCAGTAGGGGTATCATACCCTACATTCTTCGAAGAACTTCAAAAGTTAGCTAAATAAAGTAATGAGAAGCAGATACGGAATGTATCTGCTTTATTTTTTAAAACATCCTTATAATTTCACTTACCGAACTATAATAGTAAGAATTATGATACAATTCAAACAAGTAATGAGGGAATGGAGGATAATTATATGAATGTCATACAATTAAAAGAAGATAAGTTCAGAGAAGCATTACGTTTATCAGAATACGCTTTTCAATATAAAGTAGATGAGGAACGATTGCAGCAGCAACTTACAAAGATGAAGGAAAGTCATGAAATATACGGCATTATAGAAGGGGAAGACTTAGCAGCAAAACTACATCTCATTCCGTTTCATATTTACATAGGCAAAGAAAAATTTAAAATGGGTGGCGTTGCAGGGGTAGCGACGTATCCTGAGTATAGAAGAAGTGGGTATGTAAAAGAGCTACTTCAATATTCACTTCAAACGATGAAAAAAGATGGCTATACAGTCTCTATGTTACATCCATTTGCGGTTTCATTTTACCGTAAATACGGTTGGGAACTTTGTGCGAATCTACTCATATGTCATATGAATAAGAGTGATTTAGTGATGAAAAAACAAGTAAATGGAACTGTGAAACGTTTCAATAAAGAAAATCATCCAGAAGAGGTCGAAAAGCTCTATGAAGTATTTGCAGAACGTTTTTCAGGTATGTTAGTTCGAGAGAAGAACTGGTGGTTACAAGCAGTTTATGATGATTTAACATTAGCGATTTACTATGATGAAGATAAAACGGCAGCAGGTTACATGTTATACAAAATAGAAAACTATAAAATGACAGTAGAAGAATTTGTACCACTGCATAATGAAGCACGAAATGGTCTGTGGAACTTTATTTGCCAGCATGATTCTATGATTAAAGAACTTGAAATGACAGTAAGTGAAACCGAACCGTTAATATATACATTGCAAGAGCCGCGAGTAAAGGCAAAAATAAAGCCATATTTTATGGGCAGAATTGTAGATGTGGAGCAGTTCTTAAAACAATATGAGTTGAACTGGAACAATGTACAGCAAGAAGTGATCTTACATATTACAGATTCATTTGCTCCGTGGAATAATGTAACAGTGAGACTTGCAAATCATGAAATAACAATTATAAAAGAAGAAACAAAAGACAAAGGGATTAAGCTTGATATAAACGCACTATCTACAATAATGTTTGGCTATAAGCGTCCATTAGAACTTAATGAACTAGAATTAATTAGCGGAAGCGAAGAGGAAATACGAGTGTTAGAGAATTTAGTACCAGTGAGTAAACCGTTTATTTATGATTTCTTTTAATTTGCATGTATGAAGGTGGGCTATCCCAAGTGAAATTTCGGGATAGCTTCTTCTTATATTGTGAATTTTTGTCGGTAAGTCGATATATCATGAAAAACGTCGATATAACTTCATTTAAAAACAGTAACTATACTTTGTCACACACTTGACTTTTAGCACATCTAATTTATAATTAAAAAACGGAATGAATTTTCATTCCTGAAAATTGAGGTGGAAAAATGGCTAAAAACAAACAAGAAGACATTTTTGATGCGGCAATACAACTTTTTGCAGAGCGGGGTTATGATGGTACAACAATTCCGATGATTGCTGAAAAAGCAAAGGTCGGTGCGGGTACTATTTATCGCTACTTTGAAAATAAAGAGGCGCTTGTTAACTCATTATTTTCAAAAAGTATGTTAGAGCTTTCTGAAATGATAAAAACGGATTTTCCTGTTGAAGCAAATATTCGTGAACAGTTTAGTCATACGTACAACCGTTTATTTGAATTTGCGAGAAACAATGTGGACGCTTTTTTGTTTACAAATTCTCACTGCGATAGTTATTTTCTTGACGAACAAAGTAAGCAAATATTTGACGATTTTATAGGCTTCTTTATGAATATTATAGAAGATGGAATCGCAAAAGGTTTTCTTCGTCCATTGCCTCCAGTTGCTTTAATTATTATTGTATATCAACCGCTAGAAAAACTAACGAAGGTAATTGCAACAGGACAATTAGAATACTCAAAAGAATTAGTAAAAGAATTGGAAGAAAGTTCTTGGAACGCTATTAGAATCATTTGATTCTATAGCTAATAAGTATAGGAATGAATATTCATTCCTGGATATATTTAAAACATGAGAGTAGGAGGGGATATTTGTGTAACGATAGGAATGAACATTCATTCCGGTAAAGGTAGTTTAATAGAATTTACAAAATAATGTAATAGGATGATAGGAATGAACGTTCATTCCGAAAAAAGTATTTTTAAAAGGATAGAAATGAATGTTCATTCCTAGCTTAACATGACAAGCTAAAAATGGGAGATGATTCAAATGAGCAACCTAAAAAGTTGGAGAAGTTTATCTTTTCTATTATGGATCGTTATTACTATTACAATGGTCGTAACAATGCCTAATATGGATAAATTAGTGAAGGAAAAAGGAAAAATTACAATCCCTAATACAGAACAAAGCAGCATTGCTGACAAGATGATTAAAGAGATGGATAAAGAAGGGGTTGAAAAGTATGAAATTATAGCCGTTTTTAATAGTGGCAATAAGGCAGCTTTAACAGATGAACAAAAGAAGGAAATAACAAAAACGATCAACGCCCTGCAAAATGAAAAAGTGCAATTAGGAATTAAGGAAGTTGTTTCACATTTAGATAATAAAGACTTGGAGAAACAATTAGTTTCTAAAGATAATACGACTATTTTAACGCAAATATCGATAGATAAAAAACATGGTGAAATATCAAGGGTTTCAAATAATCTTCATGAAAAGGTGCAAACGAAAGGAGTAAAAACGTATTTAACAGGAAGTGACTTAATAGCGGGTGATTTTCTTAAATCCTCTCAAGAGGGAGTGAAAAAGACAGAAGTTATTTCAATCATTTTCATTCTTGTAGTATTAATCCTCGTATTTCGTTCACCAGTTGTTCCGATTGTTTCTCTTCTTACAGTCGGTGTGTCGTATTTAGTTTCAATGGGGATTATTGCTCAGCTTGTAGATCAATTTAATTTCCCATTTTCAAACTTTACACAAGTGTTCGTAGTCGTCGTCCTCTTTGGAGTAGGAACAGATTATAACATTTTATTATATACGAGGTTTAAAGAAGAATTAAGTAAACAAGAAAATGCATTTTGGGCTACGAAAGAAACATTTAAATCGGCAGGTAAAACCGTATTATATAGCGGTATAGCGGTGCTAATTGGTTTTGCATCACTTGCGTTAGCGAATTTTAAATTATATCAATCTACTTCAGCGGTAGCAATTGGTGTTTTAGTATTACTACTCGTATTAACGACTTTAAATCCATTTTTTATGGTGCTTTTAGGAAAAGGAATGTTTTATCCAGTTAAAACATTTAAAGGTCATGAGGATAGTCGCTTATGGGGATTTCTTGCGAAAAACTCAGTAGTAAGACCGTTCGCAGCTTTAATCATCGTATTTGTGATATCGATTCCTTTTGTAATGAAATACTCTAACACACTAAATTACAATGACTTATTTGAAGTAGACAATAAGTACGAATCAAAGATGGGGATTAACGTAATAGAAGATCATTTTCCGCCTGGTTTTTCTTCACCAAGTACGTTAGTGATTCAATCAAACAAAAAATTAGATGAAGGAACGTCTCTACAAACTTTAGACGAACTAACTAATAAGATTTTGAAAGTGAAAGGTGTTTCAGAAGTATATTCACCGACGCGTCCAACCGGTGAAAGGATAAAAGAACTATATATAAATAAACAAGCGGGAGAATTGAATACAGGTTTAGGAGATGCCAATGGTGGCATAAAAGAAATCAATGATGGTTTAACGGATGCTAAAAATAAAATGGGTGGTAATGAGTCAGACGGCCTCGCAAATGTTCAAAAGTTAATTGATGGAACAAACGAAGCAAAAAATGGTGTATCAGCATTAGGAACAGCTTTAAATCAACTATCAAATGGCATAAATGACGGAGCGAAAGGTGCACAGCAAATTGAGAATGGGTTAACGTCAGTAAATGAAAATATAAATGTTTTATCTCATGCAACTTCACAACTGCATGCCGGCTATGCACAGTTAGAAAAAGGTTTAAGTGCTTACGATCAATACTTCGGAAGTATATCTCAAGCGATTGACAGTGCAAAAAAAGGATACGAACAAATTGAAATATTAATGACCAATTTCATCCAAACGAAACCAGAATTAGCAAATGACCCGAACGTACTGCAAACGATAGGAATTGCTAAAGAAGCTCAAAAGCAATTAAGTGTATTATCGAAAGAATTAAATGAATTAGCGACGCAGCATAAAGCAGCAATGGGGTCATTTAATGTAGCGAATCAATCATTATTGAAAGTCGATAACGGCTTAAAAGAAATGAGCAATGGAGTTACTAAATTACAAAAAGGGGCAGCTGATCTTAAAAATGGATTAAATGAAGGGGCTTCAGGTTCAAAACAAATTGCGAACAAGTCATCAGAGTTACAAACCGGATTAACAAAAATAAATGATGGGCAAGGCCAGCTATTAACTGGGCTGAAAGACTTGCAAGAAAAGATGGGGCAATTACAATCAGGCTTATCTAAAAGTACAGAAGGGCTTGGAAAAGTAAGTAACGGCCTAAATGACGCACAGAAATATTTAGGCGAGCTAAATGAATCAAAAAGCTCTGAGAAGTTTTATATTCCAAAAGAGGTTTTAGAGGGAGAAGATTTCCAAAAAGCTTTGAATACGTACATGTCACACGATAGAAAAACTGCTAAAATGACAATCATTTTAGACGCGAATCCGTATTCAAAAGAAGCGATGCCAATTATTCAAGAAATCAATAATACGATAGATGGTACTTTGAAGGGGACTGAATTAAATGATGCGAAAACAGCAATCGGAGGAACAACAGCTAGAAACGTTGATTTAAAAGAAGTAACCGGGCAAGATTTCTTACGTACGGCTACAATTATGTTAATTGGAATTGCGATCGTATTAATCGTGATTACACGTTCATTATTAAACACAATCTTTATTATTGGATCATTAATATTAGCGTACTTTGCATCACTAGGTATAAGTGAGCAAATTAGTACGCATGTATTACATGTAGATTCATTAAGCTGGAATGTTCCATTCTTTAGTTTCATAATGATTGTCGCTTTAGGAGTGGATTATAGCATTTTTGTAATGATGCGTTATAACGAGATAGAAGGGGATTCGGTAACGAAAATTGTAAATGCATCTCGTCACATAGGAGGAGTTGTATTATCAGCGGCACTTATTTTAGGCGGAACATTTGCTGCATTAATCCCTTCAGGTGTATTGACGCTTATACAAGTAGCATCCGTTGTGGGCGTTGCACTATTGCTATTAGCTATCATTGTGATGCCAATATTGTTACCTGCTTTAATAGGGTTAACCAGTAAAATGAAGGATTATACAAAGAAATTAAGCAAAAGAAAATAAAAGAATCCCCTTTTAAAAGTATGCCATTTACCACGAAGGAAGGGAAAAAGTAAACAGTAAAAATACTAGCACAACGATTGGGGATTACTGACAAAGTGTTTGATTTAAAAGATATAATTTACTTTAGATAGTTCACTCAAATAAGGGTGGACTATATTTTTTTAAAAGATAAATGGAAAATTATGTTAAAATAATTATAGACATTGTGAAAAAATATTCTTAAACTAATGGTCAGGTTGCTTTAAGAATGATTTTTCAAAGGAAATGATGAATATCATATTTTGAAGGGGTGATTGCAGTGGAGTAAGTGATTTTTTTAATCTTGGCTAAATACTTTGAAGGAAGGGATTTATAACTATGAATACAAAACTAATAATAGTAGAAGGATTACCTGGATTTGGAAAATCAACCACTGCAAAGCTAATAAATGAAATTCTAAGCCAAAATAAAAGTGAAGTTGAACTATTTTTAGAGGGGAATTTGAACCACCCAGCCGACTATGATGGTGTATCTTGTTTTAATAAATTTGAATTCGATAGATTATTATATAACAGTGGAGATTTTAAAGAAGTGCTTCTTAAAAGAGTTTTAAAAAAAGGAAGCAATTATTTATTACCATACAGAAAGATAAAAAATGAGTTTGGTGACCAATTTTCGGACGAATTATTTCACGATATTTCCAAAAACGATATATATGAATTACCATTCGATAAAAATGTTGAATTAATTGCTGACAAATGGAATGACTTTGCTGAAATTGCTCTAGAAGACAATAAGGTTTATATCTTTGAATGTTGTTTCATACAAAATCCATTAACTATTGGGATGATTAAATATGGTGAACAAAAAGAAAAAATAATAAATTATGTAATGAAAGTTGCAAAAATCATAGAGAATTTAAATCCAATGTTATTGTATGTAGAACAAGATAATCTTGAATTTTCATTTAGGAAGGCATTAAAAGAAAGAACTCCAGAATGGTCCACAGGAATTGTCGACTATTACACTAACCAAGGCTATGGGAAAGAACATAACCATTCAGGTGTAGAAGGAGCAATAAAAGTTCTTGAAGCTAGAAGGAATTTAGAGTTAGAAATATTCGACATGTTAAAAATGAAAAAAGAAAAAATCAATAATACAAAATATGAAATTGACTCATATAGGTCAATGTTAAAAGATAAGTTAACAATACAAATGGTGAAATAGCTTTTTACTTTTTTCTCTTGTTTTGATTCAATAGGTGTTTTTGCATTGTTATTACTACTACATGCAGTTAAGGAAGCAATTGATAAACATAATGCTACAATTATAAATATTTTCTTCAAAATAAATCATCCTTAAAGTGTGAATGTAACTTTAATATAATTAAAAACAAATGTTTTATTCAATTTTGAAAAGGGATGAATAGCAATCAACCGTTGCTATTCATCCCTTTTCTACTATATAATAGCTATAGTCTACAATAATTGAGTCGTAATATGCGATTTTTTAAGACAATCGGTGAGAAAACGCTGAAATAAGCGGTATTAGTAGGAGGACACAAATGATTACAGTAAGTAACGTTAGTTTGCGTTTCGCGGATCGCAAATTGTTTGAAGATGTTAACATAAAATTCACGCCAGGTAACTGCTACGGTTTAATCGGAGCAAACGGTGCGGGTAAATCAACATTTCTAAAGATTTTATCTGGAGAAATCGAACAATCAACAGGTGATATACATATTACGCCAGGTGAGCGTCTAGCAGTATTAAAACAGAATCACTTCGAATATGAAGAGTTCCCAGTATTAGAAACAGTAATTATGGGGCACACGCAACTTTACAAAGTAATGCAAGAGAAAAATGCCATTTACATGAAAGAAGACTTTAGTGATGAAGATGGTATGCGTGCTGCTGAACTTGAAGGTGAGTTCGCTGAGCTTAACGGTTGGGAAGCAGAATCAGAAGCTGCAATCCTTCTTAAAGGTTTAGGTATTGGTGAAGATGTTCATGATAAGAAATTGTCAGAATTAACTGGGGCAGAGAAAGTAAAAGTATTACTTGCTCAAGCATTATTTGGTAAACCTGACATTCTATTACTAGATGAGCCTACCAACCACTTGGACTTAAAAGCGATTCAATGGTTAGAAAACTTCTTAATGAACTTTGAAAATACAGTAATCGTTGTATCCCATGACCGTCACTTCTTAAATAAAGTTTGTACGCACATGGCTGATCTTGATTTCGGTAAAATTCAACTTTATGTTGGTAATTATGACTTCTGGTATGAGTCAAGCCAATTAGCTTTAAAATTAACACAAGATGCTAATAAGAAAAAAGAAGAGAAAGTAAAAGAGTTACAAAACTTCATTGCACGCTTTAGCTCAAACGCATCTAAAGCGAAACAAGCAACTTCTCGTAAAAAATTATTAGATAAAATTACATTAGATGATATTCGACCATCATCACGTCGTTACCCATTTGTTGGCTTTACACCTGAGCGTGAAATAGGAAATGACTTATTAACTGTTGAAGGTCTTTCTAAAACAATTGATGGTGAAAAAGTGTTAGATAATGTGTACTTCACTTTAAATAAAGGTGATAAAGTTGCATTTATCGGTCGTAACGATATTGCGATGACAACATTATTTAAAATCCTTATGGGTGAAATGGAGCCAGATAGCGGTTCATTCAAATGGGGCGTTACAACATCTCAATCTTACTTCCCAAGAGATAACTCTAAATACTTTGAGAACAGTGACTCCAACTTAGTTGATTGGTTACGCCAATTCTCTCCACAAGATGAGTCAGAAAGCTTCTTACGTGGTTTCTTAGGCCGTATGTTATTCTCAGGTGAAGAAGTTAAGAAGAAGGTTTCTGTATTATCTGGAGGCGAAAAAGTTCGTTGTATGCTATCTAAAATGATGTTAAGTGGTGCGAACGTAATCACACTTGACGATCCAACGAACCACTTAGACCTTGAGTCTATTACTGCATTAAACAACGGTTTAATCGCATTTAAAGGTACAATGTTATTCACATCTCATGACCATCAGTTCGTACAAACAATTGCAAACCGCATTATCGAAGTAACGCCAAACGGTGTAATCGATAAAGAGGCTACTTACGATGAGTTCTTAGAAAATGAAGAACTTCAAAAACAAGTAGAAGCAATGTACAAAGGTCAATAATAAATGATGAAAAACCTCGCTCTCGTTATGAGAGCGAGGTTTTTTTATAATCAGTGTTTTTATGAATTGTGAATAATCATACAAAAATAACTTTAGAGGTTGAAAGATATTTTGATGATGCATATAAAGAAATGGCTGCAGCATGAATAAACTTGAATTACATGAAAGGATGTAATATACACCGAAAAAAACTAATGCTTTCTATTGTGAATTTCATTATATTACATTAATGTTCCAGAACTGGAGACATATTTATTTGCGAAGCAGTGAATAAAGGTTTATAGTATGTGGAGTCATAATTAGTGGATGAAACTTGGGAGAAAACAGAAAATGTTACAAAATTATTTTTTAAAATAGAAACCAAGGTCAAAATATTTGAAAAGAAATAGTTGAATAAATAAAAGCTACAAATTATAATTACTAATATTCTTCATATAGTAAAATAAATAAAATCTATTTGAAGATGAAAATTGAATAGAGAGACAGACTTATATCAAAATAAGCCTTGGATGATCAAAAGAGGTGGAGAAATGAAACAATTCTTATTAAAGAGCAAAAGTGTACTAAGTAATCATTTTGGATTCTTTCTGTTTGCCGTTATTTTATTTTGGCTCAAAACATATGCAGCTTATGTAACGGAATTTAATTTAGGAATTTCAAATACAATCCAAAAATTCTTGCTGTTTTTCAACCCGCTTAGTTCAGCAGTTCTATTTTTAGGGCTTGCATTATTCGCAAAGGGGAAACGTGCTTACATTTGGTTAATTGTTATTAATTTGTTAATGTCTATACTTTTATACGCAAACGTAGTATATTATCGTTTTTTCAGCGACTTTATTACGTTCCCGACATTAACACAAACGAATAACTTTGGAGATTTAGGCGGTAGTATTTTTGCATTACTACACGGATATGATCCATTATACTTCTTAGACACAATCATTTTAATTGTTTTAGTTGCAACAAAATTTGTAAATCCTAAACCGATGCGTGTTGCGAAACATAAATTATCACTAGTATTTGTAGCAGGTATTTTATTATTCAGCATTAACTTAGGTCTTGCAGAATCTGATCGTCCTGAATTATTAACAAGAACATTCGACCGTAATTATATTGTGAAATATTTAGGGGCATACAACTATACGATTTATGATGGTATTCAAAGTGCGAAAGCATCAACAGAACGGGCGTTAGCTGACGGAGATAATATGACAGAGGTTAGAAATTATCTCGCATCAACATATGCAAGTCCAAACCCTGAGTACTTTGGTAAAGGAAAAGGAATGAACGTAATTTATATTCATTTAGAGTCATTCCAAAACTTTTTAATTGATTATAAATTAAATGGGCAAGAAGTTACACCGTTCTTAAACTCATTTACAAAAGATGCGAATACGTTATACTTTGATAACTTCTTCCATCAAACAGGACAAGGTAAAACATCTGATGCAGAGTTCATGCTAGAAAACTCAATGTTTGGATTACCGCAAGGATCTGTTTTTACAAATAAAGCTCATAACACGTATCAATCAGCACCAGCTATTTTAGGGCAACAAGGATACACATCAGCAGTGTTCCACGGAAACTATAAAACATTCTGGAACCGTGATGATATTTATAAATCATTTGGTTTTAATAAATTCTTTGATGCGTCATACTACGATATGAACGAAAAAGATGTAGTAAACTATGGATTAAAAGATAAACCGTTCTTTAATGAATCAATTCCGTTATTACAAACATTGAAACAACCGTTCTATACGAAGTTCATTACGCTATCGAACCATTTCCCTTATCCGATTGATAAAGAGGAAGCGACGATTGAACCAGCTAAAACAGGTGATTCATCAGTAGATACGTATTTCCAAACAGCACGCTATTTAGATGAGTCTGTAAAAGGATTCATGGATTATTTGAAACAATCTGGTTTATACGATAACTCAATTATCGTTATGTACGGTGACCATTACGGTATTTCTGATAATCATGGTGCAGCAATGTCTCAAGTAATGGGTAAAGAAATGAACTCATTTGAAAATGCACAACTGCAACGTGTACCATTAATCATTCGTGTCCCAGGAATGAAGGGCGGCGTACAACATCAATACGGCGGAGAAATTGATGTTCTTCCAACGTTATTGCACTTACTAGGTACAGATACGAAAAATTATGTCCAGTTTGGATCAGATTTATTATCACCAGAGCATAAACAAGTTGTTCCATTCCGTAACGGTAACTACGTAAGTCCAACAGTTACTGCACTGAACGGAAAATACTATGATACAGCGACTGGTAACCCTGTTGAATTAACAGACGAAATAAAACAAAATGAACAAATGGTTCAAAAATCACTGAAATACTCTGACCAAGTCGTAAACGGTGACTTATTACGATTCTATACACCGGAAGGGTTTACGCCGGTAGATCGTTCGAAGTACAACTATAACCATCGTGATAAAAATAAAACGAAGGTAAAGACGACTGAAGACGGGGAAACGAAATAAATAATAAAGAGCGCTACTCATAGGAGTAGCGCTTTTGTTTGTACATATAACGTTGTCATTATATAGAAACATCTTTCGTTTTTTGTTTCATCTTACCAAAGAATACTACACCGGCAATGATAATAATGATAAAGGCCCATTTTATGAAAGGGCTACTTTCGAAAAATCCAGCGAACCATTTTTCATCTACAATCATTTTCGCGGCAGTATAAGCTAAAACAGCTGCTCCAATTGTAATGATGATAGGGAATCGGTCCACCCATTTTAAAATTAATGTACTACCCCATACGACTACTGGAATGGACACTAATAGTCCAATGATGACTAAAGAAAAATTGCCATGCGCAGCTCCTGCAACAGCAAGAACATTATCAATACCCATTAACGCATCAGCAATAATAATGGTTTTAATAGCAGACCAAAATCCTTCTTCAGCTTTAATATCATGATTTTTGCCCTCAGCAATTAATTTGTAAGCAATCCATATGAGGAGTACACCACCAATTAGAAGTAATCCTGGTATTTTTAATAACCAAACGACAATTAAGGTAGCGAGGGCTCTAATAGCGATAGCCCCGACAGTTCCCCATATAATAACTTTCTTTTGTTGATCTTTCGGTAATCGCCTTGCTGCTAATCCAATTACAATGGCATTATCTCCAGCTAACACTAAATCAATTACAATGATGGCAAGCAAGGCAGACAAATATTCAGATGAAAGAAAATCCATATACATATCACTCCTTAAGAGTAATATGTGCTAAAGTGTTGATAATATAAAAATAGGAGTGAATTTGTATATTCAATCCTAAATTATTTTTTACTGTATTTAGATAAATATGTTTTAATTTCGTATTAGTCGCTTTTGCAATCTTTTTTGTTTATCGTTTCTCTTTCTTAATTTTCGATTCATCTTTTTAATACGGTTTTCTTTTCTATTGTCCCAGTTATCACTTCTGATTTTATTAATAGATTTATCTTCCTTAGCACGAAAACGTCTTACCTTTTTTACGAAGGAAAGGGGGATTTTGCCGATAACACCTTGTTTTTCTAATGAACTCTCTTTACCTTTATACCAATCAGGATGTGATAATAAATATTCGAAATCAAATATTAACCCATATTCTTTATCCATAAAGGTAAACCATTCATCCAATGTAGGTTTATTTGTTTGATGAAAATACATAGAACTATCAGCCGTGGCACAACACCAGTAACTAATATCACTCCAAAGTACCCATTCAGTCGGTACATCTAGTGTTAAGATTACCATTTTTGAATTTTTTTTACCCCAAGCTTTAGCATTTCGATTTGGATAATTATTTGTTTCCCAGACCCAAATAGGATAGTTACCTTCGTAGTGGGGTAATCTTTTTTTAGCTACACGTACCATCCAATCGTATGAATATATAAAATCGGGATCGATGTTTTCTTTACTTCCTTCTAAATAACCAAGTTTTTTATATTGTTTCCACGCTGCTTCAGTTTGAACTGTATATACGATCATATGACACCTACTTATTTAAACTAGACTATAGTATAACATGTGATGTTTCTAAGTTAAATTAATGTGATTTTACATTTTTATCGATAAAAGGGAAGTGGGAAGTTTGAAACGAATATACGAGGAGCCATTTCCAAAATGAAAAAAGACTCAATAACCTACTAGAGGAAATCAAGTCTTCTTCTTTACATACGATTATCGTGCCAGAAGTTTAATGGGAAATGTTCGTTCTCACTATAGGCTTCTAATTCATATCCTTTTTCTTTCAGCCCTTTAATAATTCCAGGTACTGCTTTAACTGATTGCGGATGAATGTCGTGCATAAGAATAACTTCTGCCGGTTTATTAGCACCATTTAGAACGTTTTCTACAATTTTAGCTGATGCAGCGTCAACAGGCATTTTGTTATATCTCCAGTCTAATGAGTCGATTGTCCAATCCCAAACTTTTAGCCCATTCTCAACAACTTTGTTACGAAGAGCTTCGTTTAATCCTGGCATTGAGCCGTAAGATGGACGAGTTAATACTGGTGATTTACCTAGAACACCAGCAATTAAGCCTTGATCTTCTTTCATTTCATCTACGTAATGACCTTCTGTGTAAAGTTTCTTGTAGTTATGAGTCATACTGTGCATCCCAACGTAGTGGCCTTCAGCATCTTCACGTTTTACAAGATCAGGGAATGCTTTTACGTTTGAACCAATTAGGAAAAATGTTGCTTTTGCATTTTCTCTCTTTAACATATCTAAAAGTTCAGCTGTGTATTTTCCAGGACCATCATCAAATGTTAAGTAAGCTACTTTTCTAACTTGCCCATTATATTGTTTTGGAGCTTCTTTTGGTGCAAGAGATGATTGAATTTCACTTACAAGTTGAACAGATTTTGCTTCATCCTCTGTACTTGCTAGAGCAGTATGTGCTGATCCTAAAGCCGCTTCGTATGTAAATAATACCCCAGCGCAAATTAACATAGCCCTTTTTACTAAAGTTGTCATTCGAATTCCATTGTGCATAATTTTCCTTCTCTCTATAAAAGTTCTACTCTACTATATTAGCAATTATAGGTATGGAAATGCAAAAAAACTTTTTTACAAGTGCAAGAAAGTTTGTCCAAATGTATGCAAGATTTCACTATTTTGCTAGTTGAAAAAAGAATGGACAGTGAAATAGGAAATTTATATATAATTTCACATACCGCATTTAAAAAATACATATAGGAAAACCAAAAAGTAATGTAGAATATATCGTACATACATATATAAAGTCAACATAAAAGATAAAGAGGTGGGTATATGTTACTAGAGGAAGTAATGCAGCAACTAGAGGAATATGGAACAGAACAAAATCGTAAAACGTATAAAAACCACGGAGCGAAAGAGCCATTATTCGGAGTTAGTTTTGCGAATTTAAAATTGTTAAAAAAGAAGATAAAAAAAGATCACGATTTAGCAGCTGAATTGTGGGAAACGAAAAATATGGACGCAATGACATTAGCAACTTATATTTTAGACCCGAAGAAAATAACAACAGAACAGCTTAATAGTTGGGTTCAGGATGTTGATTATTACTGTTTAATGGATGTTCTTATGACATCTATATGCACTTCGCCAATTGCAATAGAAAGAATGGAAGAGTGGACAAAGTCTAATGATGAATGGACTGGAAGAGCTGGCTGGTCTTTATTAGCAAATATAGCGATTAAAAATAAAACGTTACATGATGATTTCTTCGCTCCGTATCTTGAAGAGATTAAAAAAAATATACATAATGAAAAAAATAGAAAAAAAGAAGCGATGAATAGTGCTTTAATCGCCATAGGAATTCGTAATGAAGACTTAGAGCGAAAAGCGATTGAAATTGCACGTGAAATTGGAAAAGTACAGGTTGATCATGGGACAACGTCATGCAAAACACCAGACGCAGAACCGTATATAAAAAAAGCGCGAGAAAGAGCTGAAAAAAAGAAAGTGAAATAAGAAAAGGGGAACGGTTATGAAAGCAATTGAAGCGGCACAAAGCATAATTACATCACAATTTCCGAATTGTGATGTAGCTTTACTTGGAGGAAGCGTTGCAAGAGGAGAAGCGACAAAAACATCTGATCTGGACATTGTAATAGTTGATCAAAGTTTAACATCTTGTTATAGAGAATCTTTCTATAGTAATGGATGGCCTGTTGAGGTGTTTGTACATAATTTTGAAACGTATAAAACCTTTTTTAAAATGGATTGTGATCGCGGAAGGCCTTCGTTACCACAATTAGTTTCAGAGGGGATTGTATTAAAAGGTGAAAATGAAAGTGTTGAGAAATTAAAAAGAGAAGCAAATGATTTACTAAATAAAGGGCCAGCTAAATGGACTGAAGAAATGATGAAGCAGAAGCGGTATTTTATTACGGATACTTTGGATGATTTTATTGGTGCATCAAAAAGAGAAGAAGAATTATTTATCGCGAATCTATTAGCTGATTTATTACATGAATATGTATTAAGAGTAAATGGTAAATGGCTTGGAAATTCAAAATGGTTTATAAGAGCACTTAGAAGATATGATGAACAATACGCAGATGAATTTGTAGCAGCGTTCGATCATTTTTATAAAACGGGAGAGAAAAGAAAATTAATTGCTTTTGTAGAAAGAACGCTAGAACAGTATGGAGGAAGAATGTTCGAAGGATTTTCTATAGGGAAATAAAAAGGGGATAACACAATGAATGTACGATTCGTTCAATTAAGGGAACTGACACTAGATGATGTAGAAGATCGATATCAATGGTCATTAGATACAAAAGTAACAAAACATTTAGTGGTACCAGATCAATATCCACCGTTCACTCGTGAGGATACAAAAAAATGGATTGAAGCATGTATAAAACGAAAAAATGGTTATGAACAAAGAGCTATCACTGCAGAGAACGGCATACATATTGGATGGATAGATCTTAAAAACTTTGATAAGACAAATAAAAATGCAGAACTGGGAATCGCGATTGGTAATAAAGAATATTGGGGTAAAGGGTATGGAATAGCAGCCCTATATAGTATGTTATATCTAGCATTCTTTGAGTTTGAATTAGAAAAAGTTTGGCTACGTGTAGATGAGGATAACTTACAAGCTAGAAAGAGTTATGAAAAAGCAGGATTTGTATGCGAGGGGTTAATGAGAAATGATCGATTACGTAAAGGTCAGTTCATTCATCGTTATCGTTATAGTATGTTAAGAGAAGAATATCAATCTTTAATTAGTGGTTTATAAAAATATTATGTCAACTTAAAGGGGCTGGAGAAATATGATTCGATTACTTACGAAAGAAGATGCGAAAAAATATTGGGACTTACGTTTACAAGCATTACAAGTAAACCCAGAGGCTTTTGTAACAACTTATGAAGAGGCGATTCGCCAGGAGAATCCTATTAAGCGAGTGGAAAGTAATTTAACAGCTACTACTAGTTGTACATTCGGTGCTTTTAATGAGGATCATCAATTAGTTGGCGTTGTCACTTTACTAACAGAAGAGAGAGTGGCGTATAAACATAAAGGTCATATCGTTGCGATGTATGTAGATGCAAGTAATCGAAGAAGTGGTCTTGCACGTGAATTAATACGTAAGGCAATTGAAAGAGCAAGAGAAATGAACTTGGAACAATTGTCTTTAGGTGTTGTATCCACAAACGATCCAGCAAAAAGGTTGTATGAATCAATGGGCTTTAAAACGTATGGGATTGAAAAGAGAGCTATAAAGATGAATGGTGTGTATAGTGATGATGAACATATGGTTTTGTTCCTTTAAAAGAGGAAGTTTATTATGAAAGATCTCCATTTAGAAAAAAATATGAACCCGCAAGTAGCAATTCTATATGCGACAGTTGCTGATACATTTAATCGATTGCAAAAGTTAGTAGAAGGTATTGATGAGAAAGAACTGTCCTTTAAAGGATTAGAAAATAATGAAAATAGCATTGGACAACTACTTCAACATTTAGCAGTTGTTGATTTACATTGGGTGTACCGTGTAAAAGGAGAAGCAGTTCCACTGGAACATGAAAATATATATGGACCTATGTTAAATGAAGCAGGAGAGCTGCCAAGTTTAAGAAAACAGACGTTGCAACAATTAATGCAAGATTATGAAGCTGTGCAACATATGTTTTATGAGGCATGTATGAAACTAACAGAAAATGATTTAACACGAGAAGTTTTTTACGAAAAGGGAGAAAACGCGACTATAAGGTGGGGGATATGGCATATAGCCGATCATAATCGGTACCATCAAGCTCATATTAGTCAGTTAAGAAAACTATTTAGAGCTAGAATACATGCGAGATAAAGATTTCGAATTTTAATTATATTTAATTTGTTGTATAGTATAAGAAGAAACTAAACAAGGGGTTTTATAATGAAAGCTATTGCAATAGGGATATTGGCATCATTTTTCTTTGCCTTTACCTTCGTTTTAAACCGCGCGATGGACTTAGAAGGCGGAAGCTGGATTTGGAGTGCATCATTACGGTACTACTTTATGGTTCCAATGCTATTACTTATTGTCATGTATAGAGGAAACTTAAAGCAACTCTTTCAATATATGAAAAATAATCCGAAAGAATGGTTAGTGTGGAGTATCGTTGGATTTGGTCTCTTTTATGCACCACTTAGTTTTGCAGGAGCTTTTGGACCTGGTTGGCTCGTTGCATCAACATGGCAAATTACGATCGTCGCAGGGATTTTGTTAACACCATTTTTTGCTGTAGACCCATTACATAAAAAACTTCCAATGAAGGAATTAGTTATGTCGGGTATTATTTTATTTGGTGTTGTACTCATGCAAGTAGAACATGCTTCTTCATTAGGAATTCGTGAAACCCTTTTATGTGTAGTTCCTGTACTTATTGCAGCGTTTGCGTATCCTCTTGGAAATCGAAAAATGATGCAAGTTTGTAAAGGGGAATTAGATGTATTCCAGCGAGTTCTCGGAATGACATTAGCAAGTTTACCATTTTGGTTTTTATTATCTGGTTATGAAGTATCAACTGGTGGATTACCGTCAAGTAGCCAAGTTTTCCAATGTTTTATTGTAGCAGTTAGTTCTGGTTTAATCGCAACGGTATTATTTTTCTTTGCGACAGATCTTGTAAAAGATGATCCACAAAAACTAGCAACAGTAGAAGCAACTCAGTCAGGTGAAGTTTTATTTGCACTAGTAGGAGAACTCATCTTGCTATCTGCGCCAATTCCGTCATCTTTATCTTGGATTGGCATGAGCCTCGTTATTATCGGGATGATCCTACATAGTTATGTAGCGGTCGTTGTGAAGAAAGAAGAAAAAATAACTGCGTGATGAGATTAGCTCTTTATATAAAGAGCTAATCTTTTTTCATAGAAAGGAATGAAGATATGAATTTGCAACACGTTGAACAAATTGAGAAAGATCCCATTTTAAATGTACTACAGTATACAGTTGGTCCAAGTGAAACTAGCTTAAAGAAAGCAGTTTTATTTTATGAAAGGAATAAAGGGACTTTGCATAGATATGAAGAAAAAGCTTGCATAGGTATTGAAATAATCGGAGCAAATAAAGCTAGAATATGCCACATAGCAGTCCTTCCGCAATATCGTCATAAAGGAATTGCGTTGCAAATGATAAAGGACGTATTAAGAATGCATCAATTGACTTATCTCGAGGCAGAGACAGACGATGAGGCAGTAGAATTTTATAAGAAAATTGGTTTTCAGGTTAAAAGTTTAGGAGAAAAATATCCGGGGATTGAAAGGTTTCATTGTTACTTGGAAAAATAGTATGAATATATGCAAATGTACATATAGTGTTTAGTTTGAAAAAAGTAATATTTACATTATATAATAAAGTTATCTGGAAAAATATAGATAATAGAAATTGGGTGTATAACATATGAGAATGGATAAAAGTAAATTTATAAAAATCGCTACTTCAATAGGGATGTCATCTTTTTTATTAACGGGCTGTGGTGATTATGAAGAAGAAACTGCACAGAAAGAAAGTACTGCTGTTAAAACAGATGGTGCAAAGCAAGGGAATGAACAAGAAACTTTAAATTGTGGTGATAAAACTCCAACAATGGAAAATGTAGAAAAAGATGAGTTGTGTAAGGAAATTAATCCTTCATTTTCATCGTATCATGAAAACTCACATTTACCGATACTTCCATTCGTAGCAGGATATTTATTAGCAAGCAGAACCTCAAATATGAATTATACAGCAAAACCAAATGTAATGAAGAAACCGTATGCAAATAATGTTATTTCATATCGTGAAAAAGAAGAACGTAAAACTGGTGGCAGCGGTGGTGGAGGGTATTACGGCGGAACTAACAGTAACAATAATAATTCTTCCAATAAAGTGGATTTAAATAAACAACAGCCAAACCCATCAAACAAAGTGACGCCAGATACAAATACGCCGAAATCATCTACGACACAAACGCCGAAAGTGAATTCTGGTTCAAGTGGAATTGGAAACGCAAAAGCGCCAGCGGGATCCTAAAATGAAAGGATAATGGAGTAATGTATACAGAACAAGAGCAGAAAGAGTATATGAAAGTATGGTTTTCACTTGCAGAAGAGGCTGGTAGGAATGGATTTACTTGGCCAAGTCTATTAGAAAATGAAGAATGGAATCAATATATGGCAACTGGTATGTATCGTATGCCGATAAAAACTTATACGGCTATTTCAAAAGCGACAGAAGAAATTATGTATGTGTTATATAGAACATATCAATATATTGTCAATACGACAGAGGATTTTCAAAAACTAGGATTTCCAGCTGAAACGTGGGAAATTGCGAGAATGAAACATACTGGTTTGTTTTCATATTTTACAAGGTTTGATTTTATCGTAAATGGTGAAGATATTAAATTAATAGAAGTAAATTGTGATACACCAACAGGTTATTTAGAACCATCTGTCGCAAATGAAGTGTTATGTCGTTATCATGATGTAAATCACCCAAACCATATAGAAGAGCATATTGTGCAGGCATGGGAACAAATTAAACATGACTATAATATAGATCCTGAAGAGACGATATATTTTGCTAGTTATGATTGGCACGATGAAGACCATCAAACAGTGCAGTTTTTAAGAAGATATTGCTTAGATCAATCAACGGATTATATAGGTATACAAGATATTGTCGTTGCAGATGATGGTATATATACGCCAAATGGTGAACGAATCCATTATTTATATAGACTATATCCAATTGAATATTTAGTTTCAGATGCTGATAAAAATGGAAAAAGAATTGGACTCCAGTTTTTAGATCATATAGCGCAAGGAAGAGTGAAAATCATTAATCCACCGGCTGCTTTTCTAATGCAAAATAAAAGTATACTCGCATTAATTTGGCAACTTTACGAAGAGGAAGTTTTCTTTGAGGAAGAAGAACGAGGAATCATTCAGAATTACTTCTTGCCGACATATTTTACAAATAAACCATTTATAGAAAAAAATGAATCATATGTTTCTAAACCTTTATACGGCCGTGAAGGCGGAGGGGTATCTATATTGGCAAATGATGAACTATTAGCTGAAGATAAAACAGAATATTACTTTGAACAACGGAAAATATATCAGCAATATATAGAAATGCCTGACTATACAATTGACACATGGGATGGTCCATATACTGGTAAACTATTAATTGGTTCACACTGCATTAGCGGGAGAGCAGCAGGGTTATTTTTACGTGTAGGTGAGAAAATAACAGGAAACTTATCGATGTTTACGGGGGTTACAATTGAAGGGTAAATAAAACAAAGAGCTTATCATTTTTGATGGGCTCTTTGTTTATATATAGTATTTTGATTGTTTTGATGTAACGTCTTCATTTTTCTTCTTTTGTTATATAAAATCAATCTATTACCATTTTCTATATAGATAAAAATGATTAAGTTAAAAATTAAGAAAAATATGATAATATATGTATGTAGTAGTTTAAAATAAAATGGGGGAACAATCGTGAAAATGAATGACATAGTGGCAAGTACACAATTGCCAAATACAATCAAAACAATTACAAATGATTTAAGAAAATTAGGGTTAGAAAAAGGAATGACGGTTATTGTGCATTCTTCGCTAAGTTCAATTGGCTGGATATCTGGTGGGGCGGTTGCGGTAGTTGAAGCATTAATGAAAGTTGTTACAAAAGAAGGAACGATCATTATGCCAACGCAATCTTCAGATTTATCCGATCCAAAACATTGGTCAAGACCGCCTGTCCCTGAAGACTGGTGGCCGATTATCCGTGATAATGTCCCAGCTTACGATCCACGAATTACACCAACAAGAGGCATGGGGGAAATAGTTGAATGTTTTCGTACATATCCGAATGTAGTTCGCAGCAATCATCCATTAGGGAGTTTTGCTGCATGGGGAAAACATGCAGAAGAAATAACGATGAATCAATCACTATCAATGAGTTTAGGAGAGGAATCTCCATTAAGAAAAATATATGATTTAGACGGGTACATATTATTAATTGGTGTTGGATATGACTCCAATACGTCTGTACATTTATCTGAAGTACGTTCTGGTGCATGCGAGTTAATAAAAGTAGGAGCACCTATTATAGAAAATGGGGAAAGAGTATGGAAAGAGTTTGTTGATATGGATTATGATTCTGAAAGGTTTGTAGAAATCGGTGTAGAGTTTGAGCAAAAGGGTACTGTAACAATGGGGAAAATAGGAAACGCAAAGTGTCGTCTTATGAAACAACGAGATATCGTTGACTTTGGAACAGAATGGTTTCGTAAGAAAAATTAGTAAGGGATGGTTACAATGAAGGGGAAAAAGGTATTAATTACAAGTGGTGGTTGTTTAGAAAAATGGGACCAAGTTCGTGGTCATACGAATATGGCAAAAGGAACAATTGGAAGAATAATTGCTGAAGAGCTTATTAATAAAGGGGCACATGTTATATATTTACACGGTTATTTTGCCGAGAAACCAAACGATATAAATAATCAATTAGAATTACACCCATTTGAAGGAATTGTTGATTTAAAAGATAAAATGAAAAGTATCATTACGCATGAAAAGGTTGATGCAGTCATTATGGCAGCGGCTGGATCAGATTGGATTGTGGACAAGATTTGTGATCAAGACGGGCATGTTCTTGATATGAATGGAAAAATCTCAAGTGATATAGCGCCAATTATTCATTTTCAAAAGGCACCGAAAGTATTAAAACAAATAAAAAAGTGGGATCCAGAAACAGTACTTGTAGGCTTTAAGCTTGAAAGCGATGTAAATGAAGAAGAACTGTTTGAAAGAGCAAAAAATAGAATGGAAGAAGCAAAGGCGAGTGTAATGATTGCGAATTCACCACATTCTTTATATTCGCGCGGAGCGGTACACTACGTAATTGGACAAGACGGAAAAGGGAAGCAGTGTAATGGGAAAGATGAAACAGCGAAAGAAATTGTCAAAAGGTTAGAAGTACTATGTAATCACATTACTGCTTTTTAATTTTAAGTATTTGGATAAGTGTAAATCCGCATAGTATATATAGGTAAACAAAACGTTAATTTATTGGAATTTTACTTTTACACAAACGTTAACCATTAAAGATGGATACATAGAATAATCGGTGAGGAGTGAATTCTATGGAACATTTATTAAAACAAGCTATTAAACTCCGGAACGAAAAGAAATATGCGCAGTCTAAAGAGATACTCATTGGATTAACAAACTTTACAAGGGATGCAGAAGTACTTTATCAATGCGCCTGGATACATGATGTGATGGGGCTTGAAACGGAAGCTATGCCTTATTATGAACAGGCAATTGCGAACGGTCTTGAAGGGGAGTCACTTTGCGGAGCTTATATTGGCTTAGGCAGTACATATCGTTGTATAGGTGAGTATGACAAAGCAATTATAGTTTTAGAAACAGGTTTACAGCAGTTTCCAGATAATGATGTGATGAAAGTGTTTTTGTCATTAGCAAAATATAATGTAAACGATCATGAATCCGCGATGAAATTATTACTTGAAACAGTCGTAAAAGTAGAAGAAGTTAAAGAATTTGAACGTGCTATTTCATTTTATAAAGACCATTTAAACGAGGTTTTTAAATAGAGGAGTGAACGTATGAGTGTCACACTTTCGCGAAGGCGAAAAGGTATCTGGATTGGACTCGTATCTTTAATCTTGTTATCAAACTATCTATTGTATGCTCTTCCGATTGTACCAGCTGCTCCGAAAGAAGTAGTTCTCGGTTCTTTGTTAGATTGTATGTTTGTAATTCCAATCATTACGTATTTCTTTATTATTCGAAAAAGGTACTCGTTAACGTATATATTTCCTGTTGTAATAGCCGGATATATATTTGCAAGGTTTATTATTCCTAAAGACTATTTACAAGCTTTTTCATACGTTTCTTATATTGTAATAGCGGGAGAGATTGCTTTTGTATGTTTAGAGTTATTCCTTCTATATAAAATTGTTAAAATGCTTCCTAACATAATAAAAAGATATAAAGAATATAAAAGTGAGTATTCTTCATTTTCTTATGCAATTGATGCAGCATTTGACGCTACTATGAAAAGAAGTAAGTTAGTAGCTGTCATTTTAACAGAGTGTAAGGTAATCTATTATGCATTTTTTTCGTGGCGTGTAAAAGTACCAGAAGGTGAATCTATGTACTCATATCACAAAAAGACTGGTGCAATAGGTGTATATATCATGATTATCCATGCAACCTTAATAGAAAGTATCGGTTTTCATTATTTACTTCATCAATGGAATCCAGTTGTAGCACGGGTGTTACTTATTTTAAACGTATATGCAATGTTTTATTTTTTAGCTGAAATACAAGCAATGCGTAAAAATCCAATTATTGTTATGGAAGAAAAAGTGATTATTCAAATTGGATTAGGAAAGAAAATTGTTATACCATTTACACAAATTGATAAAATTAAGTTTTATAAAGGAGAACCTTTAAAGAAAGAAAAAGAGGTTCTTGACGCAACTGTGCTGGAATTTATAAAGGAACCACCAACATTTGAAATAACACTAAAAGAGCCAGTGAAAGCGCAATTGTTATATGGATTTTCTAAAACAGTAAGTCGTGTTCACTTAAATGTTGATGAGGAGCGGAAATTTTATGATGTGGTAACGGAGAAATTGAACCATGAATAATGCTACTAATTTTCATCGCGCGTTTGGTGTGTACGGCATTTGTATCGAAAACAATAACATATTAGTAATCGATAAAATTAAAGGTCCATATAGAAGTCGGTATGATCTGCCTGGTGGTAGTTTAGAAGATGGGGAAGCGGGCATTTACAGGCAGTTTCACCTATGTTTTGCTTCATTTTGTTTACTATCTGTTAATACGTGATAAACAAACTCGCGAGTATTTCACTTGCGGGTTTTCATCGTAAACTATTAGAAAATATGGTAAAATTAAATAGTAACTTAAGGTACGGTTGGTTGTTCAATTATCACTTCTCCGAATAGGAGGGGGGTGATAATAGGTGAGTGAAATAGCGTTGCTACTGCAGGGTGGACTGTTTCTCGTTGCATTGTTAACGTTCGTCGTCGTTTTAATAGACAAGCTCAAAAAATAACAACCCACCTATGCCAATAGAATGTGGGTTGTTTTGTTTGTAAGAAACAAATAGGATAAATGAACAATCCAATCTGTTAAGTTACGTGGACTAGTGTGTAGCCGCACACTGGTCTTTTTTATTTATATACAATTAATAATCGGTTTATGTGATTGTATTGTTCTTTTCATACTTATTATAACACAGTGTCTTTTCATCAAGAAAGGAGACCGTATGTTCTGATTTCGATTAAATAGAAGGTTTTTTTTCTCTAAATAGCCCATCCATATACTGTTTTAAAGTTTGGACATAAAATTCCTGCCTATTCACATCATTTACGCCGACAATTGGAGATGAAAGTTCATATCTCTTTTCTGATAAATGAACGACAACGTCAAATATATCAAAGAGACGAATGAAACAGAACAGACCATCTTTATCACTTAATAAAATAAAGTAATGGTTCTCGCTATTTGTATTTAATGTATTCCATAAAGAACTTTTACTTAAATCACGAACTATACTTTTTTCTTTTAATTCCATAAAATCGGCATTTGATAGAATGTTAGAAATATCAATCGCATCTGGATCTTCAAAATAGCCATCAACAGCTTGTACAGCGAAAGTATAAGCCATTTTTAATACACTCATTTTGTATTTACGGTTATCTAAAAGTAATTCACGTTGAATAGAGCTAGCTACTTTCGTTACACGTTCTTCCTTCCAAATTTCATTATGTAGTGAAATATCGTGCTTTTTACAAAGTTTCATAATTAATGCATTGGAATAAAGTATTTCATCACTTACTTCAACAACATCTGTCTCAGCAGCTGCAAGTTCCTCACCATGTTCATTCGTATAGAGCGGGGAATCAATTTGTTTTTTCATTTGCTCAATCTTATATTGACTTAATTTATGCCGAATTAAGGGACGGTCAATAGTTGTTGTCATTTGTTCATGACAAGTATCACAAATTGAATTTGTGAAATAATATCCACATAATATTTCTGGAATGACATATTGTTCACTAAGTTCTTTTGTATCTTTCCTGCAAATGATGCATTGTGTCATATTTATCACCTTTACCTGCAAATTTGTATGTATTCTCATTGTAGTTTATTTATTGGTATTTTGGAATATTGTAAAGGAAAATATTATGTGAAATTCTTGCTTATTTTGGTACAATGAAGAGAAGTGCTAGTTTAAAGGAGGACGTTTTTTTGAAATCGAAAGTGCACTTTTGGACATTAGAAGTGCTAATGGTTGTAGGAATCATATTTATTTGCACAAAAATATCGTTTCTATTTCAGCCGATTGGTATCTTCATATCAACGTTGTTTTTCCCCATCTTAATTGCTTTATTTTTATACTTTATTTTTAATCCTCTGTTAGTCTTTTTGGAGAATAAAAAAGTACCTAGAAATTTAGCGATTTTACTGTTATATCTTTTTATCATATCATTAACTGCGGTTGGTATTGGAGTAGTTGTTCCAACGATCTCACAACAGCTAATGGATTTAGTGAAAAATATGCCGGGTTATATTAAAGAGGGAAAAGTATACATACAAGATTTATCCCATCACAGACTATTTGAATGGTTATCTACACAAAATTATGTTTCCATTGAAACAATTGAAAAAAATGCGATTGAATACTTAAAGGATATACCAAACACAATTACGTCGAGTGCAACGGCTTTATTTGGTATTATTACGAACGTTGCATTAGTTATATTTACAGTGCCGTTCATTTTATTTTATATGTTTAAAGATGGACATGCCTTTCCAGGTAAAGCAGTAAGCCTATTACCAGAGTCTTACCGTGAAGAGGGGCTTCGCATTATTAAGGAAACGAATGAAACATTATCTGCATATATTCAAGGGCAAGCGCTCGTTTGTATATTTGTAGGTGCGTTTACTTTTATCGGTTATTTAATTATCGATTTACCGTACGCTTTCGTTTTAGGAATTATAGCAGCATTTACAAATATCATTCCAAACTTAGGTCCATTTATCGGTGCAGCACCAGCTGTTATTGTAGGTCTGTTCGTATCTCCGATGCAAGCGTTGTACGTAATTATTATCGTAACAATTGTACAACAGTTTGAAAGTAACATCATTTCACCGCGTATTATGAGTTCAAAATTAAATATCCACCCGCTAACAATTATTATTTTAATTTTAGGGGTAGGGAACTTTGCGGGAATTATCGGAATGATTTTAGCAGTGCCAGTTTATGCAGTAACAAAAACAGTTGTATCGAATTTAGTGAGATTGTTTAAGACGAAACGAAGTAATCGAAAATAGTATAAGTTGAGAAAGATACACCGCTTTTTTAAGTGGTGTATCTTTGTTTGTTAAAGGATATTAAAAAGTGTTTTAATGTAATTTTATTATATGTTTTTTATATATCAAATTTAGCAGTAAACTTGTGTGATATAAGCTCTATAAAACTATGTGGAATCCCTCTGAACTATCCAAATCATTTCCTTACAACGTACTATCAACATCATAATCGACTCCTTTCAATTTTTATATGTTTAAAGAATTATAGGTGAGAGTAGTATTCGCTTCTACGATCTCGAATTTCGTCCATAATCTTTTTGTATTGTTGTTCTTGTTGTAATTCAGCTTCAGAAAGGCTTTTTTTCTGGACTGTAATTGTTAAAAAGAAAAGGTGAAATTTCATGATACATTCCTCCTTTCGAAAGGAACTATAAATGGCTACAGTAGTGACTTTGACGTTCTTTTACATCTTCCATAGCTTTATTAATTTGATGGTCATGCAATATCTCGCTGTCTGAGAACTTAGTTTTTTGAATGGTAATCGTTAAAAAGAATACTTTAAATTTCATTAGATAATACCCCTTTATAAGTTAATTAGAAAAGACGGCTGTAATAAGAAGCTTGACGCTCTTTTACATCATCCATAATGTTTTGAACGTGTTGTTCATGTAAAATCTCATTCTGTGAAAGCTTACGTTTTTGAATGGTAATTGTTAAAAAGAATGCTTTAAATTTCATTAGATAATACCCCTTTATAAATGATTTAGAAAAGACGTGTGTAATAAGAAGCTTGACGCTCTTTTACATCATCCATAATGTTTTGAACGTGTTGTTCATGTAAAATCTCATTCTGTGAAAGCTTACGTTTTTGAATGGTAATTGTTAAAAAGAATGCTTTAAATTTCATTAGATAATACCCCTTTATAAATGATTTAGAAAAGACGTGTGTAATAAGAGGCTTGATGCTCTTTTACTTCGTTCATAATAGTTTGAATGTGTTGCTCACGCAAAATCTCATTCTGTGAAAGCTCACGTTTTTGAATGGTGATGGTTAAAAAGAATGCTTTAAATTTCATTAAGATATTGCTCCTTAAAAATATATTTTTAATACATTTGCGTATAGTAAGAACTTTTAATGTCAGTCATTTTATCAGTCAGTTGTTTTAATTGTTGTTTACGAAAGATTTCATCTTCAGATAAAGTGTTTTTCTGAAGTACAGTCGTAAAAAAGAAAATATGAAAAGTCATAAATGAATTCCTCCTTTCGAAAAGGAATTACAGGTGATCACAATAAAGCGCTTGGCGCTCCTTAACATCATTCATAGCTTTTTCAATTTGCTCATTATGAAGAATTTCACCTTTAGAAATTGTATTTCTTTGAATCGTAATACTTAAAAACAATACGCTAATAGTCATCGAATGTTGCTCCTTTCTTTGAAAAATAATGTAAGTGACTAAAAAATTGCACAAAAAAGCCACAGGAAGATATAGTTCTCCTATGGCCAGGCGTGAAAAAGCCACAGGAAAGTATACGACCTCCTGTGGCGAATTTATGAATTAATAGAAATAATGTACGATTTTCAATTCTCCATTAGGGTGGTCGAATTCATATTTAATTGTCCAGAAAACACAGATGCAGTTAATGCTAAAGTTAAAGCATGTAATTGTAATTTCATCATTTCCTTCGACCTCCTTTTAGAATTTTTTTCTTACGTTAGTAAGTATATACAATTAATGGATAATTGTAAACATGAAAATTGAAAATTTTTAATTTTGATTAAAATGCGTATATTTTAAAGGGTTTTGAGAAGAAGTATTGTAATTAACGAAATGTTGATAAGAATGGGGGCTGCTAAATGAAATATATGCATCGTAATGTGGTTGTTATGCTAACAATTTTTTTATTTGTTACTGCTTGTTCTAGCGGAGAAAGAATAAAAGAAATATCAGATATGGAACCAAGTGATTTTAAAAAATATGCGGGGACATACGTTGGTAATAACTCAGATGTAGTTGCAATTGTTAATCATTTACCCGGTGGTGAAACATTTCAAAGTATAAGTTTAGAGAATGAAAGTATAAAGGTGTACTATGGTGCAAAAGAGAATGGACCACTTACAGAAGACATGGTTGAGACGTATTGGTTTGATGGTAAGGATACGATGAAGAAGAATTTTCTCTTTAACGTTATTTATTTTGCGATTTTAGTACCAAATGCAAAAGGTTACGAGTTTCAATTAGAAAATAAAAACTTCACGATAAAAAGAGAAGAAATACTATCAGTCCTGTATGAAAAATTTGATGATTTTCCAAAAGAAGATAATTTATGGGATAAAAACAAAGTAGTAAAGTTCCTTAATGATAATAACAAAAAAATTAATAGGTTTGTGAATGATAAAGATTTCCGAAAATCTTTATTTGTTAAATATCCAATAAAGTAGTCGAAATAATTGGAGGGACAAAGATGGAGTTAGTATACAAAATTTCTTATCATAGAATGCAGGATCATTATTTACCTAAGTTAATACAGGCAATTAGCCTCGTTAGTGAAGAAGATTTGTGGAAGCAAGGGAACTCTGTTAATTCAATTGGTGGAATCGTATTGCATATTTGTGAACATATACAGAGAAATACTATTCGTTATAAAAATCCAAATATAGTTTTTGAAAAGGGAATCGAGGAGTATTTTCCAGTAAAACGACAACATACTGAAGTTTTGATAAAAACTTTTGAAGAAATATTTGATGAGTGGGGAAAAGCATTTATACAAGCTTTTGCAGAAAAAGGGCATATTGATCTACATAGTTTATTACATTTAGTGGAGCACACAAGTTATCATTTAGGGCAAATAGTAGATCGTACAAAGTCAATAAAAGGACAACAATTTAACTTTTGTCAAAATGGTATAAATGAAAAGAATTTGAGAACAAGAGTTGAAAATTTGAAATTTTAGAAAAGAGAGTCATTCTTAAACGAATGACTTTCTTTTTTTATAAAAGAAATTTATGGAAATAAATATTTTAATGTGATATGGTTAATTACATAAGTAATGAACCTATGAACCTAAGGTGGTGAAATTGTGAAACCTACTCTAGAGCAAAATAAATTAATATACTTACAAATTGCAGAAACAATCGAATCTGATATTTTAAAAGACATATTGCTTGAAGAAGAACAAGTTCCATCAACAAATCAATTTGCGAAGATGTTACAAATAAATCCAGCTACTGCAGCTAAAGGGGTAAATGTATTAGTGGATGAAGGGATTTTATATAAAAAGAGAGGGATCGGGATGTTTGTTGCAAAGGGAGCGAAAGAAGTTGTACTAAAAAAAAGACAAAACACTTTTATGACCGAATATTTACCTAAAGTGTGGGAAGAAGCGAAAGTGCTAGAAATATCAAAAGATGAATTGATGGATATGATTCAAAAAATTACGAAGGAGGGGAAAGAGGGATGATTGCACTTGAAACGTTAGAGTTAACGAAAAAATATAAAAAGAAAATAGCTGTAAATGAAGTAACGATTTCATTGGAAGAGCATAAAATATATGGTTTGCTTGGAAGGAACGGAGCAGGGAAAACGACTTTATTAAACTTACTAGCAGGACAAATTATTTCGAGTAGTGGAAGCGTATCTGTATTTGGTGAAAATGTATTTGAAAATAGTAAAGCGATGCAAAATATTTGTTTTGTTAGAGTAAAAGAAGAGGCTCATTTAAGTTATAAAGTAAAAGAATTTTTTAAGATGTGTAGCATGTTTTATAAAAATTGGGATGGAGCTTATGCTGAAGAACTGGCAGATAAATTTCAGCTGAATATGACAGAGAAATACCATAAACTATCCCATGGTATGCAAACAGTCGTAGGAATTATTCAAGGATTAGCAAGTAGAGCACCAATTACTATTTTTGATGAACCAACTACAGGTTTAGACGCAGCACACCGTGAATTATTTTATAGTCTACTACTAGAAGATTACGGTGAGTATCCACGAACAATTATATTGTCAACACATTTAGTAGAAGAAGTAACTCATGTTATTGAAGATGTAATTATCATAAAAGAAGGAAGATTGGTTGTTCAATCATTGGTGGAAGATTTATTACAACAAGTTCAGATTATTTCAGGGCAAAAAGATAAAGTGGACGAGTTCTCAATCAATAAAAAAGTATTAAATCGAGAAGTTTATGGAAATAAGGGTATTGCTGTTATATGGGAAAAATTGTCTAATGAAGATTATGACTCTATTGAAGAATTAGGATTAGTAGTTGATGGAATAACATTACAAAAATTATTTATTCACATAACTGGTGGTGAAGTAAAATGACGATATTAATGAAGCAGTTAAAGTTACATATAAATTTTCATTATAAAGCACTATTAATATTTTGGATTGTAGCTTTATTAATAAAAGGAGCTTTAAATGTTGCTCATATAAATGCAGTGGAAATTGGTTATTTACCCGAAATTATCAATAATCCTTCAATAGCTATTATGATATTTATAGTAGGAAGTGTTTTCATCATACAAGACGAGCTGTTTCGTTTAGCGGTTTCATTCGGTGTAACGAGAACACAATATTTTATCGGAGCAATTTGTTATATTGTACTTCAATCTGCATTATTTTCATTTCTTCAAGTTATGCTTTTACAAGATTTAAAATATAACGTAGTAAATGTTAACTTTTGGGAGCAATTGGTACAACAATTTATTTTACAATTTTTATTTTATGTTACGACAGCATGTTTCTTTCAACTAGTAGTCGTGTTTAAGCAAAGATTTAAGTGGATCGGTCTTATGATTGGTGGGACACTTTTCTTATCAATGAATAGTGTACTTTATGGAGAAGCGGGGATAAAAGGTTTAATTTTTACAAACGATGCATCTTTAATCGACATTCCTTATTTTACTGTTATTTCAATCGGATTAACTATTCTTTATATCATAACTAGTAGTATATTTATTCGTAAAGTATCATTTGAACGAACGGTTTAAAATAGTACTAGATTGTTATTTTAGAGAGAAGGAAAAGTAAATGGGAGATACTTCTTCATTAATAACAGTCTTTTTATGTATTGCACTACTAATATTTTGGCGTCGTTATCGCTCCATGCATAAGCCAATAAAGGGATCGGGAAAACGTATTTTATGGCCATTACTATTTTTAACACCAGGTATTGTATGGTTTTTAGGTCCCGTACATCCAGCTATATTACAAGTAGTTATAGCGGTATTCATTGGTGTACTTTTCGCTGTGCCGCTTATAGTATTAACAAATTATGAGCGGAGAGATGATGGGAATATTTATACGAAAAAAAGTGCAGCTTTTTTAATTACTTTTATTGCACTTGTCGTTTTGAGATATGGTTCAAGACAATATATTGTTGACTTAGATCAGCAAACGATTGGTTTATTATTTTATGTTGTTGCAGTATCGTATATTATTCCGTGGAGAATTGCTTGTTATATAAAGTTTAGGAAAGTTTGGCGGGAAAATAGTAATCATGCTATATGAAAACTTCTCATTTGAGAAGTTTTTTATTTTTACATGTAAGCAAAACTATTTGTTGAAGTGCAAGGCTGTCATAGAATATGATACAAATTAAGATGAGGGAAAGTAGAGGGTATAAAAATGCGTACAATTTTAGTTTTTCTAAATAACATGTCCATCAATAAAATAGAGAACATTAGACAAAAACATGATTCTTTATTTGGATTAATTCCACCACATATAACAATCGTATTTCCATTTAAGAGTAATATTTCAAATGATGAATTAAAATCTCATATTTTTAATGTATCAAAAGGGGTAGGCAAAATTGAAATTGAGTTTGCAAATCGTATCACTAATGTAGGAAACTATTTGTTTTTAGAAGTTGAGGGAGGGAAAGAACAAATAGAAGAACTACATGATATGCTCTATACAGGACCTTTAATACAATTTTTGAAAGAAGATATTCCGTACATACCGCATGTAACAGTCGGGAGAAAAGAAAGTGTTGAGTTAGCTGCTGAAGTAGCTAAGGATATTCATAGTTTCCCTGAAAAGTTGCAATGTGTAATTGATAGAATTAGTGTAGAGCGAATTGGGAAGAACGGAGAATCAATTATTGAATTTGAAGTGCCGTTGAAAAAAGGCTGACAAAAGTCAGCCTTTTTTATTTGTAACATGGAGTAAAGCACCAATCGCACCGCTATTACCACCATCTTGTAAAAGAATAGGTGTTTTATTTTGATATTTTGTGTAGCTACTAATAATATTTTGAAGGTGCACGTTATTACATAGAGTCGAACCAATATAAATAATATGGTTAATGTTTTTTGTTTCGGCGAATTGAAGGCTTAATGCAGTAACGACTTCACCGACAAGTCCTTGTACAGTAGCAAGTATATCTGAGTTATTATAATTTGATGCTGTAATAGCGGCTTTACCAAAATTGCTTGCAGTTAAGCTATTATCAATAGGTGAGAGAATTCCACCATAAATATCTCCAACCGTAATATCTAGTTCTTTTCTAGAACCTATTTTTGTTAAAGGGATCACATCTTCAAAATGATCTATACTTGTTAACAATTTTGAAAGTCCCATAATAGTACCACCGCCAACACCAGTTCCACCAGCTCGAATATATTTGTCATTATAAACGTAATGAATAGAAGTACCTGTACCGATATTTGTTAAAATAAAGTTGTTTATATCATATTTCTCTTCTTTTAAAATGTATCGGACACCTATAAGAGTAGCTTCAAATTCGTTTAGTTCTACTATTTTATATGAGTCTGAAAGTAGTTGCTGTAATTGTTTTGCTTTACCACCTGTAATACATATTTGTTTTTTACCAGTGTTTTTCTTAAGCCAATTTATTATTTTATCTTGTTCATTTGAATAAAATTTTTCAAAAGCTAATTGCTTTTTTTCGTTCAAGTAAGCAATTTTCGTTAATGTTCCTCCAGCATCAATACCGATAGTACTTTCCATCTTCCTGCTCCTAACCAAGTAATTTGTTTACTCTGTTCATGTTGGTGAGACGAATTTGTAGGAGATAGATACCCGGGTGAATTACATCATCTCTATTCTGCTTGATATATTAATAGCTTTTCTATCGTTACAATCGGCTGGTTATTAACAGTTGCGGTGCCTTTACCGAGAACAAAACCTCGGCGATTGCGAGTTAGCTCATAATGTAAATCAAGTTTATCACCGGGATTTGCTTTTCCGTGGAATTCAACCCCATCTAATGAGGAGAGGAAGCCTAATCCTTGAGAGTCACTTGTATGTACAAATGCACTAAGTTGAGCAAGTGCTTCTACGATTAACATATGAGGCATATGTTTTTGACTATCATTTAAAAACCACTCATTATTTGTAATGAGTTTATATCCCGTAACGGATTCACCATGTTTTACATTTGTCACTTTATCAATCATTAAAAATGGATAACGATGGGGAAGAGTGTCTTTAATATGCATATGAAAATACCTCCAATGAATAATACCCCTGCTACAGTTAAGCAGGGGAGTTATCATTAATTTTTAACTAATTCATTTGCTTTTTCAAGAGAAAAAATACCGCTATTTCTAATGTTTTCCACAACTTGTTGTAACACCTCTTTATCTTGAACTAGTGCAATACGTACAAAGCCTTCCCCGTGAGGTCCAAATGCATGACCTGGTGTAACAACGACATTCGCATGATCCATTAATGCATAAGCGAAGTCTAGAGAAGTCCAGCCTTGTGGAATTTCAGCCCAAACGAACATACTACCAGCTGGCTTATCGACGTTCCAACCAAATGTTCGGAAACCGTCGACTAAAGTATCTCTACGCTCTTGATAAATACCGCGATTTTTCTCACAAAAAGCAGCCCCATTTCTCAGTGCAGCACATGCGGCTTTTTGAATGGGTAAAAACACTCCGTAATCTGTATTTGATTTAAACTGAGTAAGCGCACGAACTATTTCTTCGTTTCCGATCATATATCCAATGCGGCTACCCGCTAAACTATAACTTTTTGACAAAGAGTTGATTTCTACGCCAACTTCTTTAGCACCAGGTACAGAGAGGAAGCTAATTGGTTTATTACCATCAAAATAAAATTCAGCATAAGCGAAATCATGAACAACGATAATATTGTGTTTTTTCGCGAATGAGATTACCTCTTTAAAGAAATCTTCATGAGCCATTGCCGGAACGGGATTCCCTGGGAAGTTCAAAATCATCATCTTCGCTTTATCGGCAATTTCTTCAGGGATGGCTTCTAAGTTAGGTAAGAAATCATTTTCTTTCCTTAAAGGCATGTAGTGGGATGTTGCACCAGCCATTTGAATTCCTGTTTCATAAGCTGTATATCCTGGATCAGGAACTAATATAATATCTCCCGGATTCGCATAAACCATAGGTAAATGAACGAGTCCATCTTGTGAACCCATTAATAATAAAACTTCTTTATCAGCATTTAATTTAACATTATGAGTGTTATTATAATATTCAGTTACAGCTTCGTGAAATTCTTTAATACCACTTAATGTGTATCCATAGCTTTCTTTTTCACTTGCTGTATGTACCATTTCTTCTCTTACGAAGTCAGCAGGCGGCATATCAGGATTCCCGATACTTAAATCAATCATTTTGTGACCTGCTGCAATTTTTTCTTTTTTATAGGCCCCTAATTCACTAAATATAGAAGATTGGAATGCTTTCATTCTAGTTGCTAACGTGTAAGTCATCAAAACCCCTCCTAAAAACAGTGTTTTCTTTCCGCGTTTTTAATTATTCTGAAAACACATGGTTACATTTTATCATTTTTTTATGAAAATTAAAACGATTGACAAATTTAGAGGGAGGATTAGTCTATTTTGAAAGGGGTGGTGTAAATAAGGTAGATCGGTTAACTGAACTGTCTATTATGTTTAGGAAGTTTTGTAGTTTTTGTGAAGTATATCCCGCATATTTTGGATAAAAAAGAACACGAAAACGAGGCCTAATATACCACTAAGCCAATAGTATGAATCTCCTGTCGTGAATTTTTCATAAAATGAAAATGTATTCCATAGGATTAGGATAATGGAACAGATTGTTGACACAATTAATGAACTTAAACTTCTCAAAAAAAGCACCTCACAGTAAAAATATTGTTATTGTATAATATTACATTTAAATTAAAAGATTTAAAAGAGGGAAACCTTTTGAGAAAGCTTTGTGAAATAAAATAACGCAGAAAATATTTTCTGCGTTTCATATGAGGTGTAATCATTTCTTTTTATATGTACATAATCTTTCCACTGCATAAAAGTATACATTTAATGTACCATCGACAACTTTTATAGTTTGATCTGATGTAAATGAGTTACCATAATCAATGTGATATACATTAGAATCTTTTATAAATGAACCTTTGTATAAATCTTCTTTTTTCTTCGTTGTTTGCATTTCCACTAAGTTTTGAACAATTTTTTCTTTCTTTTCTTCTTTTACAACTGTTTCAAATTTATAAGATGCAGGGCAAAGACCGTTTTTGTCGTCAATGATCTCCCAAGAACCGTATATATCATTATTGCTACATCCACTAAGTAGAACGATGAATATTGGAATAATTAATAGAACCTTTTTCATTTTGTACTCCTTTCTTTTCTTTATCAATAAACGTGCGAATACGATACGAACATTGTAATAAATAAAGTTTAAATTTTTATAAAGAATTATTTAATTTCATATAAAAATTTAGGGGGAATTGAAAAAGCATGAATCTAGTGTAAAGTCAGATTCATGCCTAGTGTACTATCTTATGTTTTGTTTTTTGTGGATAAATGAAGCGGAAAGAAGAATGACAATGCCATTTAAAATATATACATTTACAATAGAAAAGGTTAGGTTGACTGCTCCAAAACTAGCTTTATTGAATATAGAAGTTAAAGCTGAAGTAGTCAAAAAGATAATGGGAGTTAACAGTAAAAATATGAAACCTGCCACAATTCTTCTTTTAAAGTTATGTTGAGAAAGGGAAATAGCTAAAAAGTTTATGATGCTAAACAGAGCTAATACAAAAATAAAGATAATAAATAACTGCATACCATCAGACAATTTCGCACCTCCTGTATATATCATGTTAGTATACTGTATTCGAAAGTGAAAGAGGGTACTCCTTTAAATAATTACAATAAGCGTAATAAATAAGGTTTTATATAACAAAGACACATGGATTAATCTAATATGATTCATGCGTCTTTGTTTATGTTATAAATTCGCAGATTGCGAAGGTTGTTTTTCATATTGTTTCTGTTTAGATAATGAAATGAAAATAATTAATAATGAAATGACGCCGAAAATTAAGACCATGTACTGCAATCCAATCGTATCTAAGAAGAAGCCTGTGCCGAGTAAGACAATTTGGAACATCACTCTCTCAAACATATTACGGAATGAGAAGAGACGGCCGTGATAGCTTTTTTCCACTTTTGTTTGGAAGATTGTCGACATAATAGGGAAGAAGCAGCCGACACTAAAGCCAAACAAGCCAAACGATGTAAGAGACATCCATTTTATATCACTAAAGAACAATGATAGATGTGCAAAAGCAGTACAAACTGCGAAGAAATATAGTAACTTTTCAGGTTTGAAATGATCAGATAGACGTTTAATAACGAAGGCACCTAACATAAATGCGACGCCTTCAATTGTATATATAAATCCTTTAATTGTCGGATCATGTTGCATTTCACTAATGTTAATTACCATTAAATTAAATCCAGCTATAAATAATAGAGGGATAATACTTAATATAAGTGCTGTAAAAGCAATTGGAATTCCTTTTAAAATACGAAATACTTCCATAAAACTATTATCTTTTGCAGCTTGTTTACTTGGTGTTGTTGATTTTTTATCTTCAAATTGTAGGAAGAATGTTGAGAGGAATAATAAAGCGTATGCTGCCATTGAGAAGGCATACATATACTGTAAACTCATTACAACTAAAAGAATCCCACCTAGTGAAGTACCTGCAATACGAGCGATTGTACCTACATTCATATGTACACCGTTCATCTGTAATAATTCATGCTCACGTACGATAAGTGGAATTACAGATTGTAATGCAGGAAAATAAAATGCTGCTGAAATTTGAAGAGCAACCATAAATGCAATCATAAAGGCGATACTTTCAAATTGGATAGCGAAAAACATGAAAATAACACTAATAACACGACCGAATCCGGCATAAAGAAGAACTTTTTTCTTTTCATACTGATCAATAATGCGACCAGCCATAGGACCAACTAGAACACCTGCTAATAGTCCGATAAATAATATAACTGATTTCATGAAATCAGAAGGGACATATTTTTGCATAAATTCAAGGTTACCAAGAATACCAAGCCATAACCCTAAACCAGCAATAAACTCCCCAATTAATACAATCCAAACATTTTTATTACGCCACATAATATAAAACCTCTCCGTCTTTTAAAATGAAAAACTCGTATATAAAACCTCCTTATTTTATGTATAATTTATAACGAATTTTTTAGAGTCAGAGTCTATATTACGTGTTTCATGAATGGATTTCAATCTTTTTGATTTGTTAAAAAATTGATTTATTAGTTGGTGAAATAAGCAATAAAAATGTGAAAAATTAATGATGAAGTGTCTATTGAAAGTAAGGATACATATAAAAAAGCAAGAACGTACATAGTACGTCTCGCTTTTCTCAAGTACAAAATTAAATATTAGATTGGCTTAGCAGCATTTACGTTCTTGTCCAATAGCTAATGCGCTAAAAGATAGAGGACCAATAACTTCTGCACTTGCACCACTAGTTAGGTTTTCTACAGTTAATGAATATTGGTGTGTTCCACTGCCAACGTTTTGATCTATAGCTTGAAATGTTTGAGCATAGAATTGTTCAGAATCTGTAGATTCAATACCTACTTGTGTATTAAAAATTTCAATGTTATCACGGAAAATTCGGAATAAAATTTGTGAAATCTCAGTTATACCTTTTACGCCAACTGTAGCGATTAATTCTACTCGATTATTACGTGAATCTCTACTTGAAATTCTCAATTTCAAATTTGCTAGAATTGCTTTATTTGGAGAAGCTGGGATTGCAAAAGTTGTTTCACCAGTTTTACTTATAGGTTGAGTAGCTTGGTAATCAATGATATGAGTCATATTCGTCACCTCCTCATATACTAAAATATGAAAGTAGCAATGAAATAGCTTGGACAAATAATAGAATGTATTAAGAGAATGGAGCACAATTGTTGAAAAGAGGGAAATCGAATAAAGGCATCAAGAATATACCACAATTAGGTGATATTTTTCTTGATGCTTTTTGTAATTAAGCAGAATATTCTTCTTTACGCACTTCGAAAAATTCATTACGACGTAAGTAATTATAAACTTTCTCGGAAACCTCTTCTTCTTCAGACATTAAGAAACGATGATCAAAAGCATAGAATGATTGACCTTTAATTAATTTTACGTAGTATATTTTACACGCCTCCTCTAGCATAATTGGAACTTACTTAAACTTATGATGGCCTATATGCTTGTTAATCATACTTGGAGTTTCAAAGGATAGAAGCTCAACAAATTAAAAAATCTTACAAAACTGTAATGTTGTTGTCACGTTTTCCGATAGTAAAAAATAACCAATTTCATCTATACTACAAATAAGTTACATAAAATAAGGGGGTAAAAAAGATGGATGAAGTGATTGGAGAAGTAGTAGCAGGTATTTGTGAATTTGTAGTTGAAGTAACGGCTGATGCTATTGGAAATTTAGTTTCCGGGAATGATGAGGAAAAAGAAACATTATAATAGTTGCTAAAAGTATACAGATGATCAAAATATAAAGGCTGATTTCTAAAGGGGAGTCAGTTTTTATATTTTTTTTACAATACATTAATTTTATTTGAATATTCATTTGTTATTATGTTTGTGAAACTCATAAAGGAGGTGAATAAATTAAGATGTCGAATTTAGGGATGGATTTATCTGATTCTCGTTTGATTGTGGCGAATGTGGAGGAAAAGGAATATCACTTTATTGTGCGTGAACATCCGATTGTAGGGAAAATTATATCGTTATTGGAAAATGGAAAAGAATATGGTTTAATAGATAAACAAATCGCTAATAATGATAAATTTATTATATCGGAGCTTACTAAATTAGATTATTTTAACATTGACGTTCTATATTATACACCTGGATGGATATGGATTGGCATGGATCAATTTGGTTTACATGCTCGTGAGGCTACTTATAACGAAGTAGACGTTATTATGAAGTTGAAAGAGGATTTATATTATATAGATGTATATGAAAAAGTAAAAATGTAATAGATATTTAGTCAGGTTAGGGGACAAGTTCCCGTAGCCTTTTTTGTTTAATAATAAAACGTAAAATCTATATTATATTGATGATAGGACAGCATGGTAAGAAGTGAGCCGAAAAGAGGATTTGAAAATACATAAAGAGAACTTTAATTATTATATGAATTCTATATGTAAATAACAATAGAAAGAAGATGATAAAATGAGTAAAGAAGAGCTTGTAAAACAACAGTTTGGTAATAATGCGGAAAAGTATGTGAAAAGTAAAATTCATGCAAAAGGACCGGATTTACAATATGTAGTTCAACAAGTTGAGTCTCGTCATAATAAGCGTCTTCTTGATATTGCTACTGGTGGAGGACATGTTGCGAATGTATTAGCTCCATTGTTTCAAGAAGTAGTTGCTTTAGACTTAACAGAAAAAATGTTAGAGAATGCGAAAAACTTTATTATAAGTAATGGACATGATAATGTATCTTTCGTCGATGGAAACGCTGAAAGTTTACCGTTTTCCGATAGTTCTTTTGATACGATTACGTGCCGAATTGCAGCACATCATTTTACGAATCCAGCTCAGTTTATTTATGAAGTAAATCGTACGTTAGAAGATAATGGATTGTTTATTTTAATAGATAATGTTTCACCAGAAAATAATGAATACGATACATTTTATAATTTTATAGAAAAAAAGCGAGATCCGAGTCATGAACGAGCGTTGAAAAAAACAGAATGGATTACTTTGTTAGAAAAAAACGGTTTGCAAATGCAGTCATGTCTTACTTTTGACAAGAAGTTTGAATTTGACTGGTGGTGCAATATGATGAATGTACCTTTGCAGAAACGTATGAAGTTAACAGAATGTATGATGAAAACATCAGTTGAAATGCAAGAATTCTTTAACATTCAATATGAAAATAATAAAATTATATCGTTCTATACTGAAATGGCATTGTTTGTATGTAAAAAAAGCGCGACATTAAAAAGATAAATTTCTTGCAGTCTTTTCAAAGTACGTTATACTTAGTACAGAGAAAATGAGAATTGAGGAAAAGTAATAATGATTCGCGTACGTATTGAAGGAACTGAAGAAGAAATGCTTGAATTTATGGAGAAAATGCCGGATATTCCTGGATTTGAAAAAACACATTTGAGAGAACCGAGAAAAGGAAATAATCCAAAATACGATTCAAGTAAAAATGTACTAGCATATTTATCTTATAAAAAGATCGAAGTCGCCAATAAATAGGCGGCTTTTTTAGTTTGCACCGTTTCACAGCCTTGTCTTTTTCACATAATAATAATAGTAGATTATGTTGAAGAGGGGTGAGGATAGTTAATAAGAAAATCATCTTTTTTGGAGACTTTGGTATTGACGATGCTGTGGCGTTAATTTATGCAAATAAAACATGTAAATTAGATATTTTAGGTATTGTTGCTGAATATGGAAATGTATCGCGAGAAATTGTAACGGAAAATGTGTATTTTTTAGAAAGATACTATGCTACAGAAGTAAAGATCATTGAAGGTGCAGCAAGACCAATGACAGCTGAAGAGCCATTATTCTTCCCAGAAATTCATGGGGATCACGGTTTAGGACCAATTATTCCACCTGATATGAGGATTTGTAAACGGGAAAATTTTTGTGAATTAATTAAATTAATTGAACCTTGTCCAGAAGATATTGTTATCGTAGCGACAGGACGATTAACAACATTGGCAACGTTATTTTTATTATATCCAAATGTAATGGATAAGGTATGTTCGTATTATATTATGGGCGGTGCTTTTTTATTTCCTGGTAACGTTACTCCTGTATCAGAAGCGAATTTTTATGGAGATCCAATCGCCGCAAATATTGTAATGAAGTACGCAAAGAATGCGACTATTTATCCTTTAAATGTCACGCAAGAAGCACGAATTACTCCTGAAATGTTGGATATTATTAATAAAGAAGGAACAGGGCAGGCAAAGCTTATTAAACCAATGATAGATTTTTATTATGAGAACTTTTATAAAAAAGAATACCCGGGTATTACTGGAAGTCCGATTCACGATTTACTTCCGTTTATTTCATTTATAAATGATGATATTTTTGAATATAAAAAATCTGCAGTTTGGATTAGTACGACAAATGACGTAACAAGAGGACAAAGTGTGGCAGACTTTAGAAAAATAGCTGAGCCGACAACGTTTGATAATAGGCCTATTCAAAAAATTGCGGTTGGTTTTAACTATCCGGCTTTTAAAGAAGAATTTATGCGAACGATATTAAAGCCCGATTGTCCTTAATTTGTGTAATACGAAAGGCATCAACCAGAAGACGAAAAAACTGGTCGTTCATTATTTTGAAATAATCTAATAGTTGATCTGTATGAATAACTAATGAAAAATGTAACATAACTAATGGTAAGCAATTGTTTCTAATTATAATTTGATTGGTGAAATATAAAGGAGGTTATCATATGATTTGGTCTTTAATCGTAGGTGGTATATTAGGATGGTTTGCAAGTTTAATTACTGGGAAGGACGTACCTGGTGGTGTAATTGGTAATATTATTGCTGGTATTATCGGTTCTTGGATTGGTACGAAATTACTGGGTAGTTTTGGCCCTGTAATCGGCGGATTTGCAATTATTCCAGCTTTAATCGGTGCGGTTATTTTAATCTTTATTGTAAGTTTCTTATTACGAGCAATGCGAAAATGAATGTAAGGACTGTTTACATTTGTAAGCAGTCCTTTTTATATGTTATGCTAGTATTATACAATCAGGAGGTGTCAGCATTGAAAACATTTACAGTAAATTTCCATCAAGAAGATAATGCTAAAGCGACAACAGTACATAAATTAAGTGAAGAGGACTTCAATAAAGCAACAGAAAAAGGTACTCGTCATCTATTTGATTTAGATACAAACGTTGGATTCTTTGTATTCTTTGATGCAGAAGATGCAGAAGGAAATGATCAATACTTAATGTTACAATACGAAGGCGATCATGAAGAGCCAACTGCGTGCTACGGATTTGATTTAAAACTATATTATCAATTTTTAGCACTATACTTAAATGATCTTGAATTCCACGGTGAAACAGATGAGGAAGAGGAAGAGTATGGCCCAATTCATCATTTAGCTCACTTACTTTATCATATTGTTGAAGATGGTAAGTCAATCGAAGTGTAATATGTATACATATTTGAAGCTGTCCTATATTAGGGCAGCCTTTTTATTTATCGCGAATTAACAGGCAGTAAGACTCTCACCGTAAGTTTAGCTGTAAAGCAAAGAAGATGGGCGGGAGAGTAACTACTCGGAAAAGCCCGATTGGTGTGGACTAATAATCAGTGGGGATAGACGCTACCACACTAGTTAAATTTTCACTTTATACAATAAGAAATCGAATCAGTATATAATGCGCTAAAACAAGTTGAGAGTAGAAAATAAATCCTTAAAGAGGACGTTTGTTTATTCCTTCCATGTTTCAGTCGCAATACTTCTGTAATAATAGGCGTAACTAAATTCATGAAGGCTATTTCTATGCACTTAGATGTAAAACATTTTATTAAAGCAGCAGGATTAACCGTAATTACATCATTAAGTGGAGATAATACATGTGCTAATAATTTTGAATCTGTAAAAAGTATTATCACTACATTCTTAAATAAGTTAACATTCATCGATTAAATTTATATAAAAATTTATATAGACACATTATTTAGCGATAGTAATTTGTTTGCAATTGAAGATTAAACAAACTTTTAAAGGGAAATCGGATGATTCGATTCGTATTACAATGAGACAATACCGTTTAACTGTTATAAAGCGATAAATATATTAGATTTTACAGCTTTTGTTCAGCCGTTTGAAATGTCCATTGTCATGTTTTCAACGGATAGAGAAGCAAATGAGGTTTTTTATGAAGTGGAGGATTTTTACTAGTTACAAGTAAAGCAGTCTTTTATTGGGAAAAGAGTTGAATAACAAGTTAAAACTTAAAACTATTGAATGAAAATAAAAAGCATGACGATTTTATGTCATGCTTTTTTTATTAATATACATAAAATATATATAGTTTAAGTGTATGTGATATATAAATAATTTGTTATGAGTTAACACATAAAACTTTCTTTTTCGTATTCAGACCCATATTTAAACTTTATATTTATTATAGTAAGAAATACGTTACTTTATTTATATAGGAAAGATATCTTATTATAATTAAGGTGATTTTGAACCAAATTCAATTGGAACATCATTTCTAATATCGTATGTCTTCAATGAATGTAAAATCATTTTTTCTGTAATTGAAGCAACCTACTGATTTAAATTCGAAGATGTATTTGAACTGCAGGTTTAGTTTAAAAATAAATCATATCGAATAATTAAGCGACTTTAAAATTTATCTATTAATATATTTAATTCCTTTGATTTTATCCTTTCATACTCCATAGCTCCAGCGAGTTCATCAGCAAGTAGTGGGGCTTTTCTGACGTATTTTTCACGGATTACATCATATAACTCGTAAGGAAATAGCATATCGATAAACATGATTTTTTTTTGTTCAGCTGTCAATGGAGAAACGGATTCATATGCATTAATCATAATGTTAAATTGGTCTTCGTTCCATGTACCTGTTGTATCTAATAAAGGAATAATCATTTTACGTAAATCCCGAATCGGTAGATCGAATGAAACGGTATCTAAATCAATTACCCAAATTTGATTATTCGTATCAAGTAAAGAATTTCCTGTACCATAATCTTGGTGGCATAAATTTGGGGATACATGTAATTCTGCTGTCCACTTTCGATATTCAGACTCTAATAAACGTTGATACGTAAGTTTTGCTTCTGTAATAAAAGGATCGATTTCAGCTAAGTATAGTTGTGAAAAAGGGTCATCAATCAAAGTTGCAGATAGGTTTTTCCAAACCTCCATTTGTTGAAATCTTTTAATATAATGATTAGGCCAGCGACCTAATTTTGTAAAGATAGGTATACCTGGGGGTGGCTTATAACCAATTGAAGCTAAGTGAAAATCTGCTAATCCCTTCATAATCATTTCAAGATCTTCCTGCATAGCTAGTTCGAAAGGTCTACCTTCAATCCACTCGTATAAAACAAATAAAAATGGACCGTGTTTTGTATAGAGTTGGTTCTTTTTATTAGGGATTATATTTGGAACACGCATGCCTTTTTTAGAAAGATAATCTTGAGCATGAATTGAAAATAAAGCTTTCTTTTCAGGGCGATGGATTCTTTTCAAACAAAATGGTCCATCTGAAGTATGAATTTTCCACACTAGAGCAAGTTGACCACCTTGTATAAGCTCGATTGTAGTTGTATGGATATCCCAATGTTTAATCATGCTTTCTGCTAACGATATTAACTTTTCCTCTTCTTCAGGTGATAGTATATATGCCGCTTCCTCATTTTGAATTTCCAAATATGTCACCATCCTTTTGTATTCTCTTATTACTTTATGGTGCATGGTCAATTTTGTTTGAGACATTCGCCTTTAAAATAAAAAAGTGATATTTTGCCTAATTTTGATTGTAAAGAATAGAAAAAACAATGAATAATTCACAATGATAAAACTTATTCCGTAACATATATTGAAAAGAATTGTATTTTTATGAAATAGGGAGGGTGAAAAATGAAGATTGCAATAATTTCTACTGAAAAGCTACCTGTACCTGCTGTAAGAGGGGGGGCTATTCAAATTTATATAGATTCCGTTGCCTCCATTATTGCCTCTAAAGGAAATGATGTAACAGTTATTTCCATAACAGATCCAAATTTAAAATCGGAAGAAAAAAAGGGTGGTGTAAGATATATACGCTTTGCAGAAGAGGGATATCTTTATGATATTCTGGAACATTTGAGAAATCAACAATATGATGTGGTTCATTTATGTAATCGCCCTAATTGGATTACGCTTTTAAGTGAAGTGGCAACAAAGACAAAATTTGTATTAAGTGTGCATAATGAAATGTTTGCGTATGAAAAGATGAGTGATCAAGAAGGAGAGGAATGTATTAAAGCTGTTTCAAAAATTATTACAGTTAGTGATTATATAGGAGAAACAATTACCTCTCGTTTTAAGATAGCAAAGCCTAAGACAAAAACAGTGTATTCAGGTGTAGATTTAAATGAATACTATCCTGCTTGGACTATAAATGGAAAAGAAGTTAAACGTTATGTAAAGAAAGAGTTGAATTTGCAAAATAAAAAGGTGATTTTGTTTGTTGGACGTTTGAGTAAAGTAAAGGGACCTCATATTTTGCTACAAGCTCTACCTAAAATCATTGAAAAAAACCCGGATATTGTAATGGTTTTTATAGGGTCAAAATGGTTTGGTGATAACAACGTAAACAACTATGTAAAACATCTATATACATTGGGAGCAATGTTTCAAAATAATGTAATCTTTATTAAATTTGTTAAGCCTAAAGATATTCCAACACTGTACGCTATGTCAGATCTTTTCGTTTGTTCTTCTCAGTGGCAAGAACCTCTTGCAAGGGTACATTATGAAGCGATGGCGGCGGGATTACCAATTATAACTAGTAATCGGGGTGGTAACCCTGAAGTAATTGAAGAAGGGAAAAATGGCTACATTGTCAATGATTTCGAGAACCCTGATGCATATGCAGAGAAAATTATTAATCTATTAAATAATGAATCTACGAGAGTTCAAATGGGGAAATATGGACGTTTAAAAGTTGAAAAGGATTTTGGTTGGAATCGTGTTGCCATGAATTTAATTGGAGTATATAAAGAAGTGCTATTGAATTCAAGGGGAGGATGAAGAGAATTGGAAGAAATAGCTGGATTAGAGAAAGAACATTTAAATAGAATTCTTAGTTTTTATCCATTTGAGGTAAATAATATTATTCTACAATCAAGTAGAAGCGGAAGAACTGTTTGGGAAGTGGAGACAAATGCAGGGTTAAAAATATTAAAACAAGCACATATGAAACCGAAAAGAATGTTATTTATTGCGGGAGCACATTTACATCTTTTTCAAAAAGGGTTGCCAATTACAAAAATGCATCAAACAAAAAGGGGGGGATATTGTATTGGAGCGGATGAGTATGCATATGTATTATATGATAAACATCAAGGAAAAGAAGTGATTTATTATAATAAAGAGCAATTGGAAAAAGTGCTTATATATGCAGGTAGGTTTCATCAAGCATCAGAAGGATATATTCCGCATCCAGAAAGTAAAATGAGAAGTCGATTAGGAAAATGGCATAAGTTATATAGATGGAAATTGCAAGAATTAGAAGGGAACAAAAGAATTGCACAATCTTATCCTAATGATGTGTTTTCGAAAATGTTTTTAGAATATGTTGATAAAATGATAGTCCGTGCCCAAAGGGCATTACAAGATATTGATGAACCATTTTATAATGAATGGACAAAGCAAGTAATTGCATCTAAAAGTTTTTGTCAACAAGACTTTACATTGGCAAGATTTGAGGAAATAGATGATGCTATTTTTATGAAGGAGTTACATTCTATTACAAATGATTTACCAGTAAGAGATTTGCGTATTATTTTAAATAAAGTGATGAAAAAAATGTCAGTTTGGGATGTTGATTTAGTAATTCATATGCTGAGTGCTTACGATTCAGAAAATCAGTTAACTGAAAAACAATATCGCATACTTTGGACGGATTTAACGTTTCCTCATTTATTATGTTCAATTGCACATAAATATTATTTAGGGCAAAAGCGTTCTTGGTCTGATGAAAAATATATTTGGGCATTACAAAATATAATCGCACTTGAAGATTCTAAGGAGGGATTTTTATCTCGATTTTCAGATGTTTATGGTGAAATCAAGAATAAGAGTGGAGGGGGAAGAAAATGAATTTAGAACCAGAAGAAATAGTCATACCTATTTTAGATTTAGAAAAATTTATGTTTTCTCCACCAGGACCGATGGGATGGGAAATGTCAGAGTATGAGCAAACATTAGAGAAACAAAAAGACATTGTACTTGATGAATCATCTATATTAGAGAACTTAGCGATCATTCAAAATATAGAGTTAGTAGAGTTACCGACAGTAGGATTACTAGAGTTAGAAACAATAAGTAGTAAAACAGACACACTAGTTAGGAAAATTGATGATGGAATCTATGATGAAGATATTCAAATCGTTGAAGAGGAATCCGTACAATTGGAGTCAATTACTACTGAGCCAGAAAAACCAAAAATTAAAATAAAAATTGTTACTCCTAATGATCCATTAAAAAGACCATGGATAGCTGAAATTTTAAAGCCTTTCAAGGGAAAAGAATAATGAAAAGTCCGCAATTACAACAATCATTTTATACTTTCTAGCATATTTTAAATATAAATCAAATAAGGAAGGAGTTATGTAAATGGCTGATGTAAAAAGAGTAAAAATAAAAATAGATTTTGAGAATGGCTTCAGTATTAATTCTGATCAAGAAATACAAGAGGTATTAAAACTCTTGGCTGAAGTAATTCAATCTGGTGCACATACTGGTATAGAAGTAGAAGTTCAATATGTTGATGAAACAGAAATAACCTTTACTGAAGAAGACGAAGAAGACGAAGAAGACGAAGAAGACGAAGACGAAGAAGACGAAGAAGACGAAGAAGACGAAGAAGACGAAGAAGACGAAGAAGACGAAGAAGACGAAGAAGACGAAGAAGACGAAGAAGACGAAGAAGACGAAGAAGATGAAGAAGATGAAGAAGATGAAGAAGATGAAGAAGACGAAGAAGACGAAGACGAAGAAGACGAAGACGAAGAAGACGAAGAAGACGAAGAAGACGAAGAAGACGAAGAAGACGAAGAAGACGAAGAAGACGAAGAAGACGAAGAAGATGAAGAAGATGAAGAAGATGAAGAAGATGAAGAAGACGAAGAAGAAGACGAAGAAGACGAAGAAGACGAAGAAGACGAAGAAGACGAAGAGGACGAAGAGGACGACGCATAATACAAATCCCCCCTTTATCTTAGGGGGGATTTGTATTATATTCTTGTTTATTTTATGGAATAAAAATACTAAATGTATCCATCAATAAGTTCAATTTCATCCCACATCCTGTAAAATTTCAAGTAGTACAACTGAAAATAAGCAGGAAAACATTGTTTAAAGTCTCATTTTATATAAAATGAATTTTAATTGGACGCAGGATATTTTCTACAGGTTGTTTTTTTTGTATTGTCACTTGATTATATACTTGTTTTAACTTATTAGCTGTATGCTTAAATGTAAAGTTTTTTTCAACTATCTGCCTGCCATTTTGAGCCATCAATTTTGCGAATTCTGGTTGAGATAACAAAGCTTGGATAAGCCTAGAAAACTCTTTTGGATTATTATATTCTTCAATTAAACAGCCGTTATGTTCGTCCGTTATAACTTCTGCATTTCCACCACGGTTTGTTGTAATAATGGGGATTCCAGCAGCCATTGATTCGTAATGCACACGTGCTAATGGCTCATGCCATTGCGAGCTACAAACAAAAATATCTCCCATTAAAAAAATATTATGAATTTGATCCGCTGGTATGAATTTAGTGAAAATTACGTGTTCTTTAATAGGTTTAGCGAGTTTATGCAATTTTTTTATATATTTATTTACTCTGTTATCACTAAACCATTTACCTCCAACTATAACGAGTACCGCATCTTTATGGACTTTAACAATCTCTTTCATGGCATGGATGAGTATATCTGGTCCCTTATTTTTGGTCAATCTCCCAACAAATAGAATCACCTTTTTATCTTGGATAGAGTATTTTTTACGAAATTCATTTCTAATTTCTTGTCCTTTGCGCGTCCAAATTGGAGGAGATGTTTTTATGTTTACACCAGAGTAAACAACCGAAATTTTATGTTCAGCTTGTGGGAATCTTTCAATTACTGTTTCTTTAATATAGTTACTAACAGTAACGATAGCTGTAACTATTTCAGTAATGAAGTTGCCTTCAGGAATGGATATTTTGTGTTCAGCAAGCATATCGTTATGAAGGCCTAATACAAATTTACTGTCTGGAGAAGCTTGTTGATATAAGGGAATATTTTTGGGGCGATTAAAAACGTGTATAATATCAAAGGTATTGGATTGAAGTGCCTTGATAATATTCTGTTCATAATTTATTTGGGGGAAATACACGTAATGAATATTATCATGTGTTGATTGTTCTGGAAGACTTGGGTCTGAAATGGAGAAAATAGTAAGTTCAAATTCTTGTGATATATAGGGTGATACTCCATCAATCATCATTTGAATTGCACCACCTTTAATTGCTGGAGAAGGTAATTTTTCAGTACATATATATGCAATTTTCATGAACTAATCTCCTTTATAGAGTTGTTTTATATACTTATATTCTGCTTCCAATCCATTAGTTAAAGAAACAACAGGACGATATTGCAACAATTTATTAGCTTTAGATATATCTGCCCATGTTTGTTTTGGTTCGCCAGGAATTGATTTTAGAAAAATTTTATTTGCTGATTTACCTGATATTTTTTCTAGTGTAGAAATGATATTCAAAACGGAAGATCGTTCTGTTCCACCGATATTTATAACTTCTCCTATTATATCTTCGCTTGTCTCTAAAGCAGCAATGGTTCCTCGTATACAGTCATCGATATAGGTAAAATCACGTGTTTGTGTGCCGTCACCAAATATTGTGAGAGGTTTATTTTTTAGTATTTGTTTAATTAATCTGTGGAATGCCATGTCCGGTCGTTGTCTAGGTCCGTAAACAGTAAAATATCTTAAAATCACAATTGGTATATGAAAATTTTTGTGATAAATATGGCATAGGTGTTCACTACTTAATTTTGTGACACCATACGGAGAAAGTGGATTGGGTAGTAAGTCTTCAGAAACTCTCCCAAATTTTTCTCCATAAACAGAAGATGTTGATATATGAATGAATTTCTCTAACTTTATCTCTTTACATGCTTCAAGTAAATATTGTGTAGCAAGTATATTATTGGTTACATAAGGATGGAAATCTTTTCCCCAACTTGTTCTTACACCAGGAATAGCAGCTAGATGATATACGATTTTCACATCTTTTAAAAGGCTGGTTAAATCTGCAGTTAATATATTTTCTCTAATGAATTGAAATCGTGGATTCTTTTGGAGGGTCCGAATATTATCTGTTTTTAAAGTCTGTGGGGTAGGGCCAATAAAGTGATCAATAGCCACTACATGATATGACTTATTTTCAAGTAATGCTTGACATAAATGAGAACCAATAAAACCGGCGGCTCCTGTTACAAGTATTTTCATGAGCGACCAACTCCTATATAGTGTAAACCGCACTGCTCTATTTCATCTTTATCAATACAATTTCGTCCATCCACAATTGTGCATCCTTTCATTAATTGTTTCACTTGTTGCCAATTAATTTTTTTAAATTCGTCCCATTCTGTGGCAAGAACTATACAATCAGAATTTGTTATTGAGGATTGTAGGTTATTATGTTGAAAAACTTGTTTTTTCAAATGTGGAGGAAGAGATGCTTTTGGATCATACGCATGAAGGTTGTAACCAAGAGGAAGTAATTTTTCAAGAAGTTTTACAGCGAGTGAACTACGAATATCATCAGTGTTTGGTTTGAAGGAAATTCCTAAAATAGTTACTTTATTTGAAGATTGTACTTTTATGACATTTTTAATTTTTTCAATATAGAGGTCAATCTGTGTAGAATTAATGGATTGTACAGCTTGTAAAATAGGAACTGTTATCTGTTTATCATTTGCAGTATATATGAGTGAATGTAAATCTTTTGGAAAACACGATCCTCCATATCCCATTCCTGCCTGAAGGAAATGGGGATTAATTCGAAAATCGTAGCCAATTCCATTTGCTACTTCATTAACATCAATGTGATACGCGTCACAAATTCGGGCGATTTCATTTATAAAGGATATTTTTGTAGCTAAAAATGCATTGGCTGCATATTTAATTAATTCCGCCTCTCTTAAGCCCGTACAAATGAATGGAGCATTAATCTTTTCATATATGTTCTGCATAACTTTTAATGACGTTGTATCATTTTTTTGGATACCAATAATAGTTCGATCTGGAAAAAGCATATCTTGAACAGCAGATCCTTCACGGAGAAATTCTGGGTTAGAAACAATATTAAATAGAAATGAAGGTACACCATTTTTGATGAGCATTTCATATAAATGTTGATTCGTTCCAGGTGGAATTGTACTTTTGGTAATAATTGTTTTATACTCTGTTATTGTTGGAACTAATAAATCAATAACAGAGTATAAATATTTTAAATCTGTCTTTCCACTGGGGGTAGAAGGAGTTCCTACAGCGATAAAAATAACTGATGATTGTTGTATAGCTAGACTAATATCATGCTGGAATTTTAGTTGTTTTCGATTCTTTTGAATAAGTTCTTTTAAACCTGGTTCGTAAATTGGGCATTCTCCGTTCTGAAGAGCTTGGATTTTATTATGATCTTTATCGACACAAATAATAGAATGCCCCAAATCGGCTAAAACTGCTGCTGATGTGAGTCCAACATAACCAGATCCTATAATACATATATTCATACGGCAAGTCACCTTTCTATAGTTAATACTAGTTTTTACAGTATATTAGCGGACAAGTTAAAATGGTGACATAGGAAAAGGCCTATTCATACAGTCGATGTAAGATAGGAGCCTTTTTTAAATTTGTGATGCGCGGTTAAGGGGTTTCCTGAATATAGTATTGAAAGCATGTAGAAGAAGGGGGAGAAAGGGAAATGATAAAAAAAGCGATCATTCCAGCTGCTGGTTATGGTACAAGAAGCCTTCCTATTACAAAGGTAGTTCCGAAAGAAATGTTTCCAATAGGTAATAAACCTGCAATTCATTATATTGTAGAAGAAGCTGTGAAATCAGGGATTGAACAAATATTAATCATTCTTTCAAGTAGAAAGAACTTAATAGTTGATTACTTTGATTATTCATTAGAACTAGAGGCATTTTTAGAAAGGGAACAAAAGGTGGAGTTATTAAAAAAATATAATATCCCTAATATACAAATTCATTATGTAAGGCAACCGTATGCGAAAGGACTTGGTGAGGCAATAAAATTAGGAGAAACATTTATTGGTAAGCATCCCTTTGCAGTGCTTTTGCCAGATGATATCATAATTTCTAATAAAGAAACCCCCTTAAATCAACTAATCAAGGTATACGAAGAGACAAAAAGTAGTGTGTTAGGTATCCATACTGTACCAGTTGAAGATTTGGATAGATACGGAATTGTTAAAGGAGATAGTGTTAAAGAAGACTATATTCAGATTACAAATATTGTTGAAAAACCGAAAGTAAATCCTCCATCTAATCTTGCTGTTGTCGGACGGTATATTTTTACGCCAAATATATTTCAAGTGTTAAAAAAGATTGAGCCTGGGCACGGAGGTGAGTATCAACTAACTGACGCAATAGAGTCTTTACTTAAGACAAAGAACGTGTATGGCAAAATTATTGATGGAAAAAGATTTGATATTGGACAAGAAAATGATTATATACAACTTCTTAATTTTATACATGCAAAAAATAGAGCAAACATGAATTGATATGTTGAAAACCTTCCCAATACACTTGAACTTAAAAAAATCTAGTTAAAGTAGTTTTAGTAGGACAATGGTCTTGATGAATTCAACATTGCTAGTGTTAAAAAATAATAAAAGATTTAACTGATTGAAGAGGGATGGGTGGAGATTTGTCTAATTTTTAGTAATATAAAAATATCATAATTTGGATGTATTTTAAATAGGTATGATTTTGATTTTTGAGAGTAGGATTGAATTTCAAAACTTCTCCTTTAATTTTTCACTTTCTTGCGTAATATGAATAGAAAAAATTCGTTTTCTAAGAAGCAAATAAACTAATGTAGGTCATTTGTATTATTTAGTACGATAAAAGAAATTAGAAAAATTTTTATGTGGATTATATGCTTATTAACATCTTTAATAGTACAGAAATGAAGCGAAATATCAATTTGTATTCAGAAAAACAAATTTATTTTCTACTGCATACCGTGCAAAAAATAATTTTAATAATTGTATATAACGATGTAATGTAAAAGTTTTTTATTAAAATGTGGTTTTTATACTATTATTTAATAAAGAACTTTTTTGTGTAGCGACATCTTTCATTTTTTTATTTAAAGTGAATTTGGTGACCGTTATTTATAAGTTAAAGTAGAAGGAATGTAATAAATAAGGAAAGAAGGTATACACAAGGGGATGAATAAGATGATTAACAATACAATTCCAAGCTTTTTAAAGCTTTTGGAAAGCAATGATATAGGATTATGTGACTTGAATAAATATTATAATAGGTACCCAGAAATATTTAAAGAGTATTTTAAATTTCACTGCCCTAAGACGGAAGAGCGTCTTTGTAGTGCGATTGAAAAATATCTAGCAAAACTAGAAGATATACATATTATTTCGGAAACTTTACCACGAATTATTCAAGAGGTTAGTAAGGGTTATTACATCCAATTTGGTTTTAATATAGACTTAACATATCATATATTCGTTGGAGGATTTGGCTCTAATGCATTTGTAGAGAGAGAAATTATTGGAGATATATTTTTTGCGGCAGAAAAATTATCTCCAGATTCGAATCATCTTCGCGTTATTGTCGCTCACGAAATAGGACATATATATCATAATGTTATGTTACAAAATGATGGAATGGACTGGGGGAAAGCTGAGTGGGCCGATGCGACAGTTAATTTGTATCGCGAAGGTGTTGCAACCTATTTATCAAAGCAAATTATGAAAGGTTTAAATGAATCAGTGTATTACTCATATAACAATGATGGAGAACGTTGGTTACAATGTTATATAGAAAATGAAAAACAAATAAAGAATCGTTTTTTGGAAGATTATATAGAAGGATGGACGTTTGAAAAAGAGAAAGAGTGGTTTCGGTTATCTGGCGGACAGTATTTTGGATACAACCGACTCGGTTATTTTTTAGGAACAGCTTTTGTAGAATATGTTGTACAAACATTGGGTGAGAGTGAAGTATTTACTTTTTGGAACAAACACAATTTAAAAAGTAGTGTAATAAATTGGTTATCGAAATAAATAAGATTATAATAAGGGGCTGAAATGTATGAAAGTGTATGTAAAGATAAGTATGTTATTTCTCGCTTTTACATGCATAGTTGCATTAGCAGCATGTAAAGGGACAGACGAAAAAAAAGAAACAAACCAAACATCGGAAAATAGTAAAAACGAACAGAATAATTCTACTGAAGAAAAGAAAGAACCTGATGCAAAATCAAATAATGAAAGATCAACAAAACCAAACACAGATTCAAGCACCAAAGATACAGTAATAAATCAAAAATCAATTAACCACGTTAAAGATTTGTTCGAACTAGCGAAAGAAGGAAAAGTACCTAACGTTCCGTTCGCAGCACATACAGGAGATATTGAAGAAATAGAAAAAACTTGGGGGAAAGCAGATACAACGGAACAAGCAGGTAACGGAATGTACGCAACTTTTACAAATAAAAATGTTTCCTTCGGTTTTAATAAAGGATCACAAGTTTTTGATGTACGCTCCTATCATGCAGAACTAAAATCAATTACATTACAAGAAATAGAGAAAGCATTAGGAAAACCAGCTTCAGTTAAAGTAAATGGGGAAGATAAAATATATGTATATAAAGTAAACAATCAGTTTGAGTTAAAATTCATTATTCCAAAATCGACTGATAAGGTAAATCATATTTCGGTATTTTCGCCAGAGGATAGTATAAATAAAATGGCAGGGTAATAAAGAAGGCTATCACCAAAGGTCATCAAGACTTTTGTGATAGCCTTCTTTTTACTGTTAAAAGGATGAGCAAAGCAGCCTATAAAACATGAGGAGTATGCTCTGAAATGTCTTTTTTTATTTTATTACGCTCTAAATTTTGAACAAAAAGAGCCTGAATAATGCCCCCAATTATTAAGAAACAAGCACAAATATAAAATAGCATACTGCCGTTTAGTTTGCTTAATAAAACCGCACCAATAACAGGACCGCACGTTCGAGATATATCCCAATGTAACCCGTAAATTGAAAAATACAATCCACGTTTATCTGAAGGAGCGATTTCTGAAACGAATCGAAGTAAATGGTTTAAAGCAATACTTCCACCGATGACTAAAAAGAGTAATGTGAAAAATAGTGACGCGATTGTTGCTGAAAGCCCGTAGCCAAGTGCAGCTACTGTATAGCAGGCATAAGAAATAATGATGATTTTCGCCATGGAAAATCGTTCAGACCATTTCACGAGGAAAACTTGCAGAAAGATTTCCATAATAGCTTTGCATGTTGAAATAAAAACGAGTATGAGTTCGAAATCCGTAAAAGTATGTTTCACGAAAATAAGATAATTCGTCTCAGTTTGTGCATAAAAAAAGCTAATAGGAAGTGTAGAAACCATAAGTCCAAATACGGCGTAATGTTTGTGTACAAATTGTTTTGGAGATGATACTTCAAGCTTTTGCGTTGGTGTCGTCATTGCCGGAGCGGTTTCTGGAAGCTGCGTCCAAACAACGACTGCATATACTATAAGTACAATGCTTTGCACTGTAAATACATATTCAGGGTGAGTCTTATAAAAAATAGTACCGATTAAAGGGCCGATTAGGGTACCTATTGCTCCCATCGTTTGCAGAAGCGAGAAGATTTCTGCTTGCTGATTTTGTTTTGTTAAATCAGCTATTTGTGCACGTTGAGCAGGAATATATAAGGAACGGCCAACCCCATTTATGACATATAACAAAGCAAATATAAAAACGGATTGAGCAAAGATGAAGCTGCCGATTGCAACACTTTGTAGCAATAAGCCGAGTAACATAATTTTCTTTCGCCCATATTTATCAGTCATTCTTCCAGCAATAAGTGTAAATATAATGTCCGAAAGCGGTTGTAATCCGAAAATAAGCATAGTCATCATAATATTGCCGTTTAGCATCTTATTAACATAAATAATCATAATGATAGCTAACATGGATTCTGTTGTTCGAGTTAATAATTCACCGCACAGTCTAATGATGATTGGTTTATTGTAATGTAAAAAGAGATTGTTCAATATTATTTCCTCCTTTCTATATTGAAATGATAAGATGAAAGGAGAATTGGAAAAAGGGTAAAAAGAATAGGGAATATTTTTCACCTTTTAGGGGGAATATGATGTTTATTTTAGATCAATACATTGAACTATGGGTTGCCTATGGGAAAGGGAAAAAAGAAGGAGAGCAATTAGAAGTAACAGTACAAATGATAGCAGAAATATTATTTTGTACGGAGCGTAATAGTAAATTAATTATAAAAAAATTAGAAGAGTTACATTGGATCACTTGGTTTCCAGGGCGCGGGAGAGGGAATCGCTCTAAATTAATATTTCAAAAGCAACCGATGAAATTAATTTTAGACAGAGGAAAAGAACTAACGAAAAAAGGGGATGTGAAAAGTGGAATCTCATTTGTGGAACGATACAGCTCACAATTTCCATCAGTAAAGAAAGAGTATGAAGCTTGGGTAGATTCAATATTTGGTCATAAAATAGAAAGGACACCTGAAGGAAGAAAAGATGTACTTCGGTTGCAAGTACAAATGAATCTAGACATCGCTTTAGATCCGGTCTACGCTACGATGCGCTCAGAATGTCATATGGTTAAACATATTTTTGATACACTCGTATATGTGAATGAGGAAACAAATTGTATAGAGCCAAGACTTGCTTTTCACTGGCAATATAATGACGCTGAAAAGGTTTGGACATTTTATTTAAGAAAAGGCGTTCATCTTCATAATAGAAAACGACTTACCGCACATGATGTTATACATTCATTGAATCGATTTATGAAAGCGGAAAACAACCCACACGCATGGATGTTGCAACATGTTGAAAATGTCCGTGCAGTGGATGAATTTGTTGTTGAAATTCAATTACATACGGAAAATAGGATGTTTTTACATATGCTAAGTGCAGAACAGTGTTCTATCGTAAATGAAGATGAAGCAGGAAACTTTATTGGTACAGGACCTTTTATATTACGCGAGAAAAATGTACAATTATTTGTATTAGAAGTGCATGATTTATATTATCGTGAAAGACCTTTTCTTGACCGAATTGAACTAATGAATGTAGAGAAAAATGTAAATACGTATGACGTGTTAGTAAAGGCGCAATATAAAGATAAAGAAAAGCCTAATAAAGAGTTGTCTCGGCTTGAATCGAACGTGACATATGTAACGTGCAATCTTGTAAAAGAAGGACCAATGCAAGATGAGCTGTTTCGAAAGGCACTACATAAAATCATTGATGGCGATAGAATTGTTCAAGAACTCGGCGGAGAACGTGGAGAAGTGGCAAAAAAACTAATATTAGCAAATGAAAGAAAAGTAGAGATTAAGGAAGAGATAGAATGCTTAGTGAAAAGGAGTATGTATCATCATGAAGTGCTACAACTCTACACATTTACAGGACAAGATCATGTAGAAGATGCACAATGGATACAGAAAGAGTGTGCGAAGTACGGGATTCGTGTAGAAACTAATTTTCTTGAAGTTGAAGAGTTATTGGAAATCAGTACGATACAAAAGGCTGATATGATGCATGATAGTGCAACAATTAGCGAACGAATAGAAGATAGTCTGCTATATATGTTTCTTACAAAAAATAGTTTTATTCATGGGCAAAGCAGCATGGACTTTCATAAAAAGTTCTCCCCTTATTTTAAAGAAGAAGATTTAGAGAATAGAGTTACATTGTTACGCAATATTGAAGACACTTTGTTACGTCAAATTCATATTATTCCTTTATACCGTAACAAACAACAAGTAACTTCTCACGAAAAAGTACAAAATATAATGATTAATTCACAAGGGTGGATTGATTTTTATGAGATATGGTTTACATGTTGATATATAAGGGTTTTTACGTATTTTATAGGATGCGTGAGAACCCTATTTTTTTGTGTGAAACAGGTTTGTTTTACACATTGTTACGCTACTTATGGTAAAAGGGTATTTACAGCGTAACAGTGTTATGTTACATTGTTATCAGGAAGGAGTGTTATACAGTTGAGTACAGATTTAATTTCAAAAAAAGATTTATTAGAACTAACTGGTATTTCATACGGACAGTTATATAGGTGGAAAAGAAAAAATTTAATACCGGAAGATTGGTTTGTACGAAAGTCAACATTCACGGGTCAAGAGACATTTTTTCCGAAAGAAAAGATATTAGAGCGTATTGATAAAATCCAAACGATGAAAGAGGATCTATCACTTGATGAACTAGCGAATATGTTTTCACCGAGTGTGAGAGAAATTCTTTTAACAAAGGAAGACATTTTACTTAAGGGGATTGCATCAGAAACAGTTCTACAATTCTTCATAGAACAAACGAATAAAACAACAGAGTTTCAATTTGTAGATATTCTTTATGTGTACATGTTAGAAGAATTACTACAATCGGGAGAGATTAGTTTAGAAGAAGGAAAAATGGTCTTGCAAGTTTTACGTGAAAATTATGAAGCAATTAAACATAAAACTTGTGACTTAATCATTGTCCGAAAGTTAGGGATTTCTACATGTTTATTAGTTTCAAACGTGGACGATTTAATTTTTGAAAAAGGCACCAAAATCGTTTTAAGCGAAGCGATTATGAAATATACAGAAGCATTAAAAAAGAAACTGTTGTAGTGGAGGAAAAAGTATGCGTACAGATAATTTGATTATAAATGGTTACGGTTCATCGAATGGCGGCGAGTTTCATAAAGTGCAATTAAACGGAAAAGGAACTGTGCATGGAAATGTTGAATGTGAGCAATTTGAATGTAACGGTTACGGTGCAGTTACAGGCGATTTGAAAAGTAGTAGTGCGCGAATTAGCGGATCAGGTAAAGTCGATGGCACAGTTCATGCTGAAACGATGCGAATTGATGGAAAAGCAACAATTACGCAAAATGTAAAGGCAAACAGTTTGAAAATTGCAGGAAAAGGTACGATAGGTGGAAATGTCACTGGTGAAGAATTTAAAGTCAATGGTCAAGCGACAATTGACGGTAATTGTGAAGTAGATACTTTTTCTTCAGAAGGACAATTTACAATTGGCGGATTATTAAGCGCAGATGAAATAAATATTAATATTCACGGTACATGTCGAGCGAAAGAAATTGGTGGTCAAACGATTAAAGTAAGACATAGATTAGGTACATTTAGTAGGCTATTTAAAACAGTATTTGGCTTGCAGTTAGAAGCTGAGCTGCTTGAAGGTGACAATATCGATATTGATTATGCTCACATAAGAACGGTAAGAGGAAATAATGTTACAGTAGGACCGAACTGTGAGATTGAACTCATTGAATATACCGGTGTGCTTACCGTTGATAAAAGCGCAAATGTAAAAGAAATTAAGCAGGTTTAATGGGAGGGAGTAAGTAATATGGAACATCTACATAGTCTCACAGTAAATGGTTCCGGTAATTCAGCAGGCGGAGATTATAATAAAGTGAAGATTCGCGGTGAAGGAACAATTACGAATGATATGAGTTGTAATGAATTTAAAACATATGGCACGAGTGATGTACGCGGTGATATGAAAGTGAAAAATTATGTTGTGTATGGAGATAGCGAAGTACAAGGAAATGTAGATGCGGAATATGTAAAAGTATATGGTAATACACAAATTTATGGTGATGCACATATTGAAAAAACAAAAGTTAGAGGTATGATAGATATTGCAGGAAAGTTTTCAGGTGATTTTGTCGATGTAAAAGGTGCCTTAAATGTGAAGGGAGATATTGAAGTAGAACATTTATCATTAACTGGTGGTCTTGAAAGTGATGGATTACTAAATGCTGAAAATATTCAAATCTCACTTCGCTATGAAGGAAGTAAGGTAAGAGAAATTGGTGGTAAAAAAATTACGATTCGTAAAAAAGCGAGATTTCTTCCTTTTATTAGTCATGTTGGAAACCTCCAAACTTCAATTGTTGAAGGAGATGATATATATTTAGAACATACGATTGCTGAAGTAGTGAGAGGAAACAACGTTACAATTGGCCCTGGTTGTGAAATTAGTGTTGTAGAATATCATACTAGTTTTAATCAAAAGGGTAATGCAGTCGTAAAAGAACATAAACAAATATAAGTAGTACGAGGGAGAGCACGGTTATGGTTGAGAAGAATAATAAGCTTGGATTTGTTGTGGCGGGCTTATTGCTAGGTATTTTAATGGCATCAATGGATAATACCATTGTCGTAACAGCGATGGGAACGATTGTTGGTGACTTAGGAGGCCTTGAAAACTTTGTATGGGTCGTTTCTGCCTATATGGTCGCAGAAATGGCGGGTATGCCGATTTTCGGTAAACTATCAGATATGTATGGTAGAAAGAGATTCTTTATTTTTGGATTAATCGTCTTTATGATTGGTTCGGCACTTTGTGGTACTGCTGAAAATATTACACAGTTAGGTATTTACCGTGCCATTCAAGGTATTGGGGGCGGGGCATTAGTGCCGATCGCGTTTACTATCGTTTTTGATATTTTCCCTCCTGAAAAGCGTGGGAAAATGGGTGGACTATTCGGAGCAGTATTTGGTTTATCAAGTATTTTCGGGCCATTACTTGGCGCATATATTACGGATTATATTAGTTGGCACTGGGTGTTTTATATTAACTTACCGCTTGGCGTTTTAGCACTTATTTTTATTACATTCTTTTATAAAGAGTCACGAGTTCATAGAAAGCAAAAAATTGATTGGTTTGGCGCAATTACTTTAGTTGGTGCAGTAGTTTCGTTAATGTTTGCGCTCGAACTTGGTGGACAAAAGTATGACTGGGATTCTAGCTTTATTTTAAGTTTATTTGGCGGATTCGCTATTTTAATTATTGCATTTATTTTTATTGAACGTAAAGTAGAAGAACCAATCATTTCATTTGAAATGTTTAAACAACGTTTATTCGGAATGAGTACCATTATTGCATTATGTTACGGCGCTGCGTTTATGTCCGCAACTGTATATATTCCGTTATTTATTCAAGGTGTATATGGCGGTAGCGCAACAAATTCGGGATTATTACTTTTACCGATGATGTTAGGATCAGTCGTAACAGCGCAGTTAGGTGGATTTTTAACGACGAAGCTTAGCTACCGAAACATTATGATTATTTCTGCTGTTATTATGCTAATTGGACTATTCTTATTAAGCACATTAACGCCAGAAACAAGTCGAATATTATTAACGGTTTATATGATTATCATTGGATTTGGAGTAGGTTTCTCATTCTCTGTACTAAGTATGGCAGCTATTCACAACTTCGGTATGGAACAGCGTGGATCTGCAACTTCAACGAGTAATTTCATTCGTTCATTAGGAATGACACTAGGTATTACAATCTTCGGAATGATTCAAAGAACAGGTTTCCAAGATCAATTAGAAGAAGCTTTTAAAGGTATGAGCGGAGGAATGAATACAAACGCTTTAGGAGATTCAAGAGCTATTCTATCAGAATCGGCAAGATCTCAAATCCCACCGCAAATATTAGATAAAATTATTGACGCTCTTTCTAGCTCCATTGTTCAAACATTTATGTGGGCATTAGTACCAGCAGGTCTAGCATTCATATTTATTTTCTTTATGGGAAATGAGCGTATGGTAATTAAGAAAAAACAAACGAATAAAAAGAGTGAAACATCAAAAGCGTAATGAAAAAGCTCCTTTCCAATTGGAAAGGAGCTTTTTCGTATGTACGGATTTAGATTAGCCTTCGATAATTTCGTATTCTTCGTCTGCTAATAATAAAATTTGTGTTTTCTTACCTTTGTTTTGAACTTCGATTACATCGTATGCACCTAAGTCTCTTAGTTTGTTTTGAGAAGCGTTAACCATCACTTCCATAGAATCAATTAAGATATCTTCTTCAATGTATGATTCAGGCAATGCCATATCTTCTGTTTCTAATACACATGCATATAGATTTTGTAAGTTTTCAGCAGTTGGGTTTTGTTCCTCAACATCAATGATGTTCTTTACTGCATCCATATTTTCTTCTTTTGCTTGGTATACTTTAATTTTAGCCATTGTTTTATTCTCCTTTATAACGTAATCGTAGAGGCTACACCTTATTATAACGTTTTTTTCATGAAAGATGAAATTGTTATATGTATTTATAGGGAAATTTATGTGCTATTACTCATTATTGGCGTAATTTCATTATTAATGTGATAAGTAAGTACCTATATTCCTGAGTTAAAGTTATATTGTCCAAGCTTTTTTATACTCCGTTCATATTATATGTATTAGATAAAACATATAGGGAAGGGATGGAGTGTAAGTGGGTTGTGAGCCGAAACGAAATTATCAATGCTGCCAAAATAGTATTTGTGAATTTTTACGAAGTCTAGAGCCTTTTACAAAAGTTGAGAGTATTGTAATCGCCGGAAACGAAATTGTTGTATCTTATTTTCTTTCATTTAATAAGAGGAATGGTATCGTATCCTTCGTACAAGAGGACAATGAGGTTACTTTTGTAGATTGCTCTAGGATTGATGCAATTCGAATAGGAAAAGTTTGTAGTTGTAAAACGAAAGTTAAATTTATTGAAGAGGATTTTAGTTTACTTGGAAATGTTTGTCCGAAATGTTTAACCGAGGGAAGTACACTCTTTTTTGACTTTCACAATCCAGAATTGAATTTATCACTGCAAGCAAAAACAATTGATGCACCTAGTTGTACTGAATTTATAGATGAACTTGGGAATGTCGTAAAGCAAATTACTATAATAGGTGAAGCGATAGTTTCTAAAGATTTTGTTCAAGTGCCTGAACTATTAAACTTTCGATTAGTTATATCTGATACGGCTACGAATCCATTAAAGTTTGGAATACTATTCATTAATTTCCCTGATCTTACGTTTATTATTCTTTTCGCATCGAGTGGATACCTTAACATATCGAACTGTTTGAAAATCGAGAGTGGAACAGGTAATGTTGAAATAGAAGAGATGAGAAAGATGATAATAAATGACAATAATACGTACAAGTCAGTAATTAAGTTGACTAAAATATATAAAAATGGTGCTACAGAATCCTTTACTTCTAAGAAAGAGATATAACGTATTTAGATTGATTAACCCTCATGCAAAATAATGAGGGGTTTTTACATATACGAATTGGATTGTATTAACGAAAAAAATAGCTTTGTTAATATGAATGTTAGTAAAGTAAATAAGAAAAGGACTATTGAAGTAGCCCTTTTTAACTATGTAAATAGTTGTTGGTAACCTTTATCAAGATTAATTAATGATTGTGTTATTTACTAAATTCTTTTTGAGCTCCCATATAGCTTCCGATGATATTTTGATAACTTGGAAGATGCTTAGCTAGTAAAGCTCCAAAGCCTTCAACATCATTTCGCCAGTCACGCTGTAATTCAGCTGCAACGCTAAACCAATTCATTAGTTGGACTCCTCCATGAGCCATACGCATAAGAGCGGCATCAGCGACTTGTTTATTAAAAGTTCCAGATGCATCAGTTGCAACAAACACTTCATACCCTGCATTTACAGCAGATAGCGCTGGGAATGCAACACAAACATCAGTAACTACGCCAGCGATTATTAGTTGTTTTTTCCCTGTTGCTTCAATAGCTTCTACAAATTCATCATTGTCCCATGCGTTAATTTGTCCAGGACGCGCTATTTTAGGCGCATTTGGAAAAAATTCAATTAATTCTTGCATGAGTGGGCCATTAGGACCATCTTCGAAGCTAGTTGTTAAAATAACCGGTAAATCAAAAAACTTAGCGGTGTTAGCAAGTGCTAAAACATTGTTTTTGAACTCATCAACACCATAGTCACGCACTAGGCTAGAAATAAGCCCAGTTTGATGATCCACTAGAAGAACAGCGGCATCACTTTTTGAAAGACGAGAATAGAAATCAGACATTTTATAATCCCCCTTAAAAAGTCTATTTATAAATTAATCTTACAGTTATTTAGATGAGTTTGGTATATGTGAAAAAGTTTTTCAATAAATAGGCTTTATTTAGATGTAAAGATGTATGTTTTAAAATTGAAAAAGAAAATTTCACTTTTTTGATTAGATGTTATAATAATTTTATATTTATGAATAATTTATAATTATATGGATTTTAGTAGACATTTGCTTATATGTAGAATAAAAGGACTTATGAAAAAAGTAGGGGTACATTGATTCTAAAGAAAGCAGGAATGTAAATGATATATGAAGCGAATATACATACAAGAGAAAAATTAGTTACTATGTTCGAAGATTTCAATAACGTTGTTTTACTTTCTTATTTACAAGGACATATGGGTACTGCTTGGGTAAATGATCTTGAAAATCCAACAGTAGCGCAAGTTACGGTAGGGATCTTTACATTTTACGCTGGTGATTCGAATGCGAAAGAAACTGAAGAATTAGTACGTAACATTCCTGATAGAATGTTAGTAATCGTAAATAGTGAAGAGTGGAAAAAGCGTTTAGAAACATGTTATGAAAGAAAAATAGATAAGTTTTTACGCTATAAATTCAAACGGAATGCAGAAGTTTTTAATCATTCAAAATTACAATCTTTCATATCAGCGCTTCCAAAAGGATACGAGTTACAAAAAATAGATGAACATATCGTAAATATTCCCACATTACATAAGGTCTCTGAAGATTTTACAAGTCAATTTCAAACGATGGAAGATTATATAAACCGAGGTATAGGTTATAGCATTTTATATAAAGATGAAGTTGTATGTGGAGCATCATCGTATAGTATTTATGATAATGGCATTGAAATTGAAGTGGCGACTGATCACAATCATAGAAGAAAAGGGTTAGCAACTATAGTTAGTGCGGCGTTAATCTTGGATTGTTTAGAAAAAGGGATATATCCAAATTGGGATGCAGCGAATACTACGTCTGCTAAACTAGCAGAAAAGCTAGGATATGTTTTTGATAAGGCGTATGATGCTTATTTTGTGGATAATAGGTAAATGAATGAATTTGTACAATTGTACAACAGAAAAAGTCTAGAAAATCCTATAAAATTCGTGTTAATTACTCTTTTTTAAAATTACAAATTGGGTATAAAAATCGACTTGAAAAAGTCGGTTTTTATTTTTTAACAATAAGGTGCATCCAATATTAATTTGCTGTTGCATAGATATTATGGAATGAAGAAATTAACAAAATTAATTTTATTTGTCTTAATAAATTTAAGAATAGATTTTTGAAAGTTTCTTCGAAAATATGGTTATCCTTTTTACTATTGAACTTAATCAACATATTATGGTATTTTTCCGCGATAATAGTTAAGAATTTTTTAAATAGGTAAGTATTCATAAAAACTAATTATATTAAACTGTGTGTATTTGAATATTAAAGATAGAATACAATCTTTATTTGCAAATGATAAAAGTGACTATGATACAAACCCACGCATTAATAGAAAAAGTACATATACAGTAAAGAGAGTTAAAAAACTCTAATTTTTTTATAAAGGAGATTATAAAATATGAGTGAACAATGCCCAATTAATGTACCATGTCAGGTAGCAGGACAAACTCAAACACCATTAAGTGATGCACCTGCAACGCCAATTACTACTCCAGGAGCACCAATTGTAAAAATACCAGTTGTATTAGCAGAAAGAACGATTCAAATTGTTGTAGAATCTGATATTTCATTAGATCCTCCAGCAGTTGAAATTAAACGAATCTTAAAAAATGCATTTTTAACACAATGTAAGTTAGTTCCTGTAGCATTTACTCCAGTACCAGGTACACCTTACCGCCGAGTTACAAGAGCAAAGTTATTTGTACAAGGATATATTCGTAAAAACATTGAATATGCAAATGACGAGTGTAATGGAGTGCTATATGACCGCATTGCTAATGTTCCATTTTCTGGTTTTGCTGATTTAACAGCTGGTGATTTTCTATCACAGGCTATAGTGGCTGCTTCCTCAGATACTACTTCTCATTTTATTAATCCTAAAAATGGTGATCTACCACGTTTAGACAAATACTTCTTCGAAAATACAGTTTTTTATAATGAACAACCGTATTGCGAATTAGTCAGCGCTCAATTTTTTGAATTAGACTTTTCACCTTGTCCAACAGACCTAAACGAACCATTTGATACTCTTCGTGAAAAAATTGTACTGGATCTTACTTTAAAAGTTTTACAAGTACAACAAGTACAAGTATAAAACTAAAAAAGCATTGTCTTTGATAAAAAGACAATGTCTTTTTTATTATTATAAAACATATATAATGATGAAAATGAATACGTGTAAAATAACATATTTTCCTGAATTTTATTAGATGGGGGGATGGTGATGAATAAGCCATGGATTGGTAAGGTGCTATGGGATGAAATTCACAAGTATAAAAATCTGAATAAACAAGATAATTCACGAGAAAGAATAGTAAAGAAAGAAGAAGAAGTATCTGAAGTAAAGAAAGAAGAAGAAGTATCTGAAGTAAAGAAAGAAGAGGAAGTATCTGAAGTAAAGAAAGAAGAAGAAGTATCTGAAGTAAAGAAAGAAGAAGAAGTATCTGAAGTAAAGAAAGAAGAAGAAGTATCTGAAGTAAAGAAAGAAGAAGAAGTATCTGAAGTAAAGAAAGAAGAAGAAGTATCTGAAGTAAAGAAAGAAGAAGAAGTATCTGAAGTAAAGAAAGAAGAGGAAGTATCTGAAGTAAAGAAAGAAGAAGAAGTATCTGAAGTAAAGAAAGAAGAAGAAGTATCTAAAGTAAAGAAAGAAAAGGAAGTATCTGAAGTAAAGAAAGAAAATGCAACATCTGAATCACAAATAGAACCATCAGTGCGTTCAATGGTAGTGAAAACACCATTTTCTATTATTTCTGAAGTGTCTAGTTTTAAAGTGTTTCCAAAAATAAACATAAAAAATCAAGAAGCGTTTGTTTTTCAAAATGAAAAAGATGTAGGTAGGCGTGAATTAGATTCTAAGTTATTAACTACAGTACAACAGTATCATTCGGAGGCTTATTGTGAAATAGTTTCTTTTAATCTTCATGAAAAGAGAGTGCTTATGGAATTATATAATAAAAAAGTCATAGGGAATATTGAAGAGAATAAGGTAGAGACATCTTCATGGACCCCTATACATAGCATAATATTAGAGGGTAAAAATGAAGGAGAAGTAAATAATGTTATAACAGCCAAGCTACCAATAGAAATAGGAAAATATAAAGGTGAAATTATTTTACGAGAAAAAGTTGTATTTAAAGAAAAAGTCATAGGAATAAAAGAGGTGGAACAGGAGATTGTTTTGACAAAAACTGAATTCTTAGTGCCAAAAGTAATAAAAAATGGACAAAATACATTTACAGTTGAAAAAGGGAGCTTATTTGTAGAAGGCTATATTTATCAATGTATTGAATACATATCAGAACAAAGTACATTTCATAATAATATGTATCAATTAATGCAAAATATTGTACTGGAATTAGTCGTTCAAGTAATACAAGAACAGGAAGTACAAGTACGAATGAAATAAAAATGAATATATTCCCTAAATGCTACAAATGGTTTTCCCTCAATAAATTCAGTGTAATATTTATGAAGACTAATTTTTGCTAACGGGGATAGTTACTTTATTATATGAATCTATTTAGGTCTATGAAAAAATAAGTGCTAACATGTTTGAAAACAAACTTACTAACACTTATTAAAAACAGACATAAAATTTGGATTATATGTGGTTTGATTTAAGAATTTAATAAAAAAATTGATAATTACTTGCTATAAACTGATGTGTAAAATAAAGTGTATTCACTTCTTTTTTACAAGACTCTCAACTTGAATAGTAATACATGTTTATCATAATTTTCTAAACACCAATTATATTTTTTTAGAATAATTGGATGGACAACTTCTTTCGTCATATCAACATCAATAAAGCCATATGTTTTATAAAAACTTTCTAGTTCTTCAAAAGGAATACAAAATACGTTTTGTATTTCTAATGCTTTCGCAGTCTGTACTAAGAATGAAACAAGTTTCTTAGCTAATTGTAGACCTCTAAATTGAGGGAGAATAAAAATCCCACCCATTTCTAAAGTATTTTCATCTAGTTGGACTAATCGTCCAACACCTGCATACTCATTGTTGTATGTAATGATTGCAACTTTATCTCTCTCTAAATCACTTTGTACAAATCCTATCGATTCATATTGATTATTAATCCATTCTAGGTCATTAGATGTAGCTAGTTGAATACTCATATGCATCCTCCTTTGGAAAACTTGCGTTATTTTCATTATATTGAATATAATATCAGGAAAAAAGTAGTTGGAATCGCATGATTTCCAATTACTGTTCAAGTTTTGAAGAATAGTGCATACAATATAAAGTCTTTTCCTTTCTTCATTTAAGTTTTACGTATATAATTTAAAAGTACTATTTTTATTTTATATTTTTTATATTTATAACAGAATAGAGGTTTAAAAATGGGTGTTAAAATCATTACGGATAGTGCGGCGGATTTACCGGTAGAATTGCTGCAAGCATATGATATTGATTTAATTCCACTCCGTGTATATGATGAAGCAGAAACAGAGTATTTAGATGGAGTTACATTAGAGTCAGTTACATTATTGCAAAAAATGAGAGAAGGCGCAGTTTATAGAACGTCATTGCCTTCACTTGAAACTTTCCAAGAAAAATTTGTTTCTTATGCAAAAGAAGGTAATCCTTGTATATATTTAGCTTTTTCATCTGAACTGTCTGGTACATATCAATCGTCAGTTGTTATTAAAGAAGAAGTGAAAGAAACTTATGCTGATTTAGATTTAGAAATTATCGATACAAAATGTGCTTCGCTTGGTCAAGGGCTTGTCGTTTTAGAAGCTGCTAAAATGGCGAAAGACGGCGCATCAAAAGAAGATATTTTAAAACGTGTTGATTTTCTAATGAATCATATGGAACATATCTTCACTGTAGCTGACTTGCAGTACCTTGTTAGAGGTGGACGTTTAAGTAAAGTAGCAGGTTTTATCGGTGGGTTACTAAACATTAAGCCGATCTTAAACGTAGAAGAAGGAAAGCTTGTACCACTTGAAAAGGTACGTGGGAAAAAGAAAGTCCTTGGCCGAATTGTAGATATTATGGAAGAGCGCGGAAAAGACCTTAAAGGTCAAACAATCGCTATGACTCATGGTGACGACTTAGAAACAGCTGAAGCATTAAAAGTATTAATTACGGATAGATTTGGCTGTGAAGTGTTTATCGTAAATACAATTGGTGCAGCAATTGGAGCACATACAGGACCTGGCGTTATAACGTTATTTTTCTTAAATGAAGTAGAGTAAAGGATTGATCTTTTGATCAATCCTTTTTTAATTCTAATATAATTGTTTTATGCGGATGAAAAATATGTAATTTTATATTAGTTAGTAACTTTCTTTTTAGTAGGTATGAAGGTAGATAGGAAACCAGTGAAGGCTAGTATGAAACCAAATGTTTCAGTATCATCAACTACTAAACCATTGTTCCACTGATAAAGGAAGGATGCTAGCAATAAAAGAGTAGCAGCGCCTCCAACATATCTTGCCATTTTTCGTGTTGAATCTTTTTTTGTTTTTACAATCATATTTGTCATCCTTTCATATTTACTAAATAATTCGATAAACTAATTTCTAGGATGTGATATTGATAATTCATCTATTGAGCTCACTTAATTTATTTTCATTTACAATAGATGTCTTCCATGTACTAGGTAAATATAATTAACCATTCGATCTATTTTAAGAATGATAGTTTACATGTAGTTAAATCCTTTTCATTAAGTTTATCGTAATTCAAGTATATGGCGCTGTCCTTGTTAATAACAAGTAGTAAAATTGTATGAAAAAAGTGGGCAAAAACCTTAAATTTAAACCATTAAATTTAACAAGCTATCTAGTAATAATCATAATATGAATGTAAAATTAAAATGAATGATACATTTTTTTACATTTGTGAAATTGTATATTTTATTTAGTATGAAAAATATGTAGATACATAATGACTTAATTAGTAAAAAGCATGAAAAGGTTAATTAGGGAGAGAAAAAGATGGAAATAGGGGAACGTATTCGGCAAGTTCGTATGCAGAAAGGATTGACACAGGTGGAGCTCGTATCAGAAATATGCTCAGTAACCTATTTAAGTAGAATTGAGAGTGGGAAAATCAAACCATCATCTTCTTTTTTAAAACAAGTTTCTAAGAAGCTGGTTGTTGATTGCGATTTTCTCATAGATGGCAATTACGAGGAGATAAAGCTTACTATTCTTGAAATATGTAATAAATATAAAAAAGATAAAATTATAACTGAAGCTGAATTATCTTTGTTAGAATTATACGTTCGTGAAGTGGATTCAATCCCTTTATTATTAAAGGTATATGGGGTACTTATATACTATCATGCCCGACAAAAAAACGTTTTGCATGTAAAGTCGCTTATAGATCAAGCTTCGCAAATGATACCAAGTCAGGTCGAACTACAAGATCCAGAAGATTATATTTATTACTTAAAAGCTCGAGGTTTATATTTTTATAATAAACAAGACTAGATTGCTGCGCATGATATTTATGTACAGGCAGAGAGTTTACTTGGTGTAGAAGAAACTGAACAACATGGTCATATATACTATAATTTATGTCATGTATATAAGGAGCTTTATAAAGATAAAAGTATTAGTCGTTTGTATGCCTTAAAAACTTACAACGTATACAGAAAAAATGGTATGCAGAAAAACGTAATAAATACACTTTTAACGCTTGCAATATTGTATATTATGGATGAGTTATATGAAAAGGCACTTGAAATTTTACAGCAAGTAGAAAAAAGTTTGGCTATTAATGGTGATTCAAAGTATTTACCTATAATTTCTTATGATTACGGGAAAATTTATCAAGGTTTGAAAGACTATACGAATGCCATTAAATACTACGAAAAAACTTTGGAATTAAGTGAATTTTTATCACAGAAAGATCAAAAAGTTTATGCGTTACGAAACATGTTGGAGATTTACATAGAACTTAAAGATTGGAAAAATGTTAATAAAGTTATGAATGAAGCATTTCATTTTTTATCGATTTATGACGTACCAATTGCATATGTCCAACTATATGGTTTGAAAGCTAAAGTATTCAAAATACGTGGAGATTATTATGAATATGAAAAAAATATGCAAAAAGCAATTGAAGTAGGAGTAGAAAAAAACCAACAGCGTTTAGTTGCTGAATTATCCTATGAATTAGGTAACTTTTATAATGAAAATCGCTCTTATAAATTATCTGCGAAATTTTATAAAATATCAGTTGAAAATAAAATGGATTTATAAAGAAGTTTAGCCAAAATTCTTATAAATTGTAAAGGGTTATCCAAAAGAGTAGGGTATTTTATACCTTTTGGATAGCCTCTTTTTATTACTATTCTATAATTACTGGTCGATAAGGTATCGGTGAAGATAAAATCATCGAAGTTTTTACTGTACCAAATGGTATAACGATATCAATTAATTCCTCTAATTCTTTCATTGAGTGAACCGCTACTCTTAAGTAATAGCTACTTTCACCTGTCACCCGGTGACATTCAAGTATTCTATGTTCTTCGTATATTTTCTCCTCAAATTTTTTGCAGGGAATCTTTAAATTTTCGATTCTTAAAAATGCTTGAATTGATTTTCCAACTGCATCTAATGATATCCGAGCCGTATATTTCTCAAGTATTCCAGTATCTTGTAATCTCTTTAGTCTTTCTGTAACACTAGGGCGGCTGAGGTGTAAGTGTTCGGTCATTTCTGTAATTGTCATTCTGGCATCTTCTTGTAGTAATAGCGTTATTTTCTTATCAATTTCATCCATGAATTATGCTCCTTTGCAAAATTGAAAGTAAATTTCTGAAATAAATACATAATATAAAATCTCATGTTAAATTACATACACTTTTGTATATTGAATAGACTGATAACTTTCTATAATTAAAATATAAATGGAGGTGCATGTAATGTCTAATCATTTTGATGAAACAATTTCTATTACAAAAGGAACAGCCTTATACGTCGGAGCGGTTTTAGGATCGGGAATTCTTATATTACCTGGTATGACAGCAAGTGTAGCAGAAGGGAATGCGCTTGTTTCTTGGCTTGTTATGATATTACTTAGTATTCCACTTGCATTCACATTCGCTTTTTTATCGATTGAGCATCCGAGTGCAGGTGGAATTGCTACTTTTTCAGAAAAGGCTTTCGGTAAAAATATAGGTGCTATTATAGGCTGGTGTTTTTTTATTGCGGGTAGCGTTGGGCAAATCGTTGTCTCAATGACTGGTGGAATGTATATAGTGAAAGTGTTTGCTTTATCATCACATTTATCGTACGTTATAGCGCTTATTATTTTAAGTATTTCAATTGGTTTCAATTTATACGGGTTAAAAATGAGTGGATTATTTCAAATATGTATTGGTGTATTAACTTTATTTATCTTAATCGTAACAATAATCAGTTCGCTACCTTATATTGAAATGAACAATATAAATGTACATATTTGTATGCAAGAAGTAAATTCAATTTTAGATGCATCTTTATTAATTTTTTGGTCTTTTTTCGGTTGGGAAGCTATTGCAAGTTTAGCTCCAGAATTTAAAACACCTAGAAAAAGAAATATTATTTTATCTACGGGGGTTGCGATTGTTATTATTGGAGTTTTATATATTGGTATTGCATTATCAGTAATTGGAACGAAATCCTATCATATAAATGCTGATAATACTACAGCTCTCGTGCTTGTAATTAAGCAAACATTAGGCGATCAATTTGCATGGTTAATTGGATTTGTAGCTTTTATCATTTGTTTAGGGACAACAAATGCATTTATTGCAAGTATGGGACGCTTAGGTTATTCATTAGGAAAAGAAGAAGTTGCACCGCGGTATTTAGCACATATTAATAAAAAAAGAGAAACACCAACAAATGCAGTAAAAGTTGTAGGTTTTATTGCAATAATAGGTTTGTTAATAAGTTTCGTTTTCCATATTAGCATAGATAAAATTGTTTTAATACCGAATTCGTTAGGAATTGTTACATATATAGTCGGTACTGCGGCTGGAATGAAATTAATAAAGAATAGGTTAGGTAAAATTTTTTCTATAGTAGCTTTTACATGTTGTGTAGTTGTTTACCCTTTTATTGGAGGAGTAATACTGATTCCAGTAGCCGTAGCATTCATGTGCTTATGCTATGTGTGTTTCATTAACGGAAGTAAAGAATATCAATAAGACTTCGCTTTTAGAAATCTAAATATTTAAAGATGTTAAAAATTTACCATTTCTTATATAATTGTGTAGGGAGAACATCTGTAACTATTTGTAAAAATAGGGGGCGGCTATAAAAATGCACGAAATTGCTAGGTGGGATTTAGATCGATTGTATCCAATTGAGGATATTCTAACTCCAATATTGGGTTTGAAAGAACAATATTATGTGACAAAAGATGTAGTGATTCTTTCAAAACTTATACAAGCTATTGAAAAAGCAGAATACTATTTGTATTGCCGATCTGCTGAAGAAAGTGTTGCATCTGAAATTGCTTTATTGACAGTGAAAGTAAAAGAACTAAAAAGTGAAGTGCAGCATTTAATACAACAAAATGAAGTGGAAACTTCCAATAATAGTAACAATGGATTAATAAAAGATGAACTTAATGCGTGGGAAAGTATGTACATACAATTAAGGAATAGGATAGAAATAGAGCACAATGAAAAACAATTATCCTTTGGACAAGCAAATAATATTGCAATGAATAGTGATAATGAAAAGGAAAGATTAGAAGTATTCGAGTTATTAATAAGTGCTTTACATAAGGAAAAAGAAATCTTTGCTACTGTATTGAATCAAATAGGGAGATTGCGTAATACAAAGAGTAATGAATTAGAAGATAGAGAGATTTTAACGCAATCTCTACATGCGAATGGCATTACTGAAACTGTATTATTACAAATGTGGAATGCGACAGAAGAAAACCTTGATACATTAGTAAGTGCTTTAAACGTGTATAAGAAAAGGAAAGCTTCCATTACATGGCATGAACTTATGACAGTAAAAGAAAATAATGAGGCTATTATTCCTTTTTCAGTAGCAGTAAAAAACATATATGATGCACTAAAAAATATAGATGAAGAATTGGCACAGTTCGCACAGAATGCAATAGCAAATGGATGGGTAGATGCTGAACCGAGAGATAATAAACCACCAGGTGGGTTTTGTGCTCCTTTTTTCAGTGAAAAAGAATCCCGTATTTCAATGCGTTATGATGGAACAATTGATAGTGTAAGAGTACTTGCTCATGAACTAGGACACGCTTGGCATTTTTATAATATGAGTTTTGAACAATCTACTTCTTTTTTAGATGATTATTTGCCAATGAGTACAGCTGAATCAGCATCTATTTTCTTTGAAACCGTGCTCATAAATTATCTAATTCAAACAACAGATAGTATAGATATGAAAAAGTCATTGCTTAGTTGGAAAATAAGAAACAGTTTTAATTATGTAATGGCGATTCGAGCATCGTTTGAATTTGAGAAGAATTTTTATGAAAAGTGTAAAGAAAGTTCTGTAAGTGCTGATGAAATTGAGAAGTTATCTATAGCAGCGCAAGAAAAAGCATATGGGAATGCATTATCAGAATATCAGCCGTTTGTTTGGATGAAATATGTTCAGTTTTATATAGCAGATATTCCTTTTTATAATTATCCATACACATTTGGCTATTTAGCTAGTTTTAGTTTATTAGAGATGGCTCAAGAAACTAAAAGTACTTTTCATTCGAAATATAAAGAGTTTTTACGAGAAACTGGAAAAGCTCCAGTGGAAGAGCTTATGAAAAAACATTTTGAAATAGATATAACAAGCTATGAATTTTGGGATAAAGCTTTTAAACAAATTTCTAAAGATATCGATGAATATTTGCAGCTTACGTAAGGGGAGAGTATAGTGGATTACCAGCTTATAAAAGGAATACCTTTTTCAACTTTAGAATACGCAAAAGCTATAAGTTTATTAAAAGGGTGGCTACATGAACAACAAGAGAAACCAAGGTTTGTAGTAACTGCAAATCCTGAAATTGTTATGTCTGCAAAGGAGACAACAGAAAAATCAAAGCAGTTTAAAAAGATGTTACTATCTGCGGATCTAATAACAGCGGATGGGATTGGCGTCATAATTGGCTCGAAAATATTGAAGGGAACTTTGAAAGAACGTGTTACTGGGGCAGATATCACTCATGATTTAATAAAATATTGTAATGACAATGGATACCGTGTCTTTCTTTTTGGAGCCGCACCAGAAAGTAATAAAAAGGCATTATTAAAATTAAATGAGCAGTTCCCAGGAGCACAGTTTAAAGGACAGCATGGATTTGTAAATGTTGAAGAAATAGAAGAAGTAAAAATAAAAATTAAGCAATTCAAGCCGCATTTATTGCTAGTAGGACTAGGTTCACCAAAACAAGAAGAATTCATCTATGAAAACATACAAACATTAAACGTTCCGCTATCTATTGGTATTGGAGGTATGATCGATATAATATCTGGTACTGTAAAAAGAGCACCGGAAATTATGAGGGATACTGGAACCGAATGGCTGTATAGGTTACTCTCACAGCCGAAACGGTTAAAGAGACAACTTGTACTTCCGAAATTTTTATTTTCGGTTATGTCTGAAAGAATTAAAGGGAGTAATTAATGAAGGGGACTACATACATGAACAAAATCGGCATTATCGGAGCAATGCAAATTGAAATAGATTTACTTTTAGAAAAACTAGTTATAAAAGAAGAACAAACAATTGCTGGAATACCTTTTTACGTTGGAGAATTCATGGGAACAGAAGTAATTATTACACGTTCTGGTGTAGGGAAAGTAAATGCAGCCGCATGTACGCAAACATTAATTCATAAATTTGATGTAAATGCTATCATCAATACAGGTGTTGCTGGCGGGTTACATCCGGATGTAAAAGTTGGCGATGTAGTTATTTCAACGAATGTTACCCATCATGATGTAAGTAAAACTCAAATGAAAAACTTATTCCCGTTCCAAGAAGAATTTGTCGCAAGTAAGGAATTAGTTGAGTTAGCACGTAAAGCATGCAATTGTAGTTGTTTACATATTGCGGTTCATGAAGGAAGAATTGTCAGCGGTGAATGTTTTGTTGAAGATTCAAACCTAAAAGCGAAGTTAATAGACGAATTTGCACCGCATTGTACAGAAATGGAAGGTGCAGCAATTGGACATGTTGCCCATATAAATGATATACCGTTTCTCGTTATAAGATGTATTTCAGACAGCGCAGACGATGAAGCACAAGTCTCTTATGATGACTTCGCGAAAACGGCGGCGAATTATTGTTCGGAAATTATCGTTGAGATGCTGAAAAATATATCAAGTAAAACTGTATTGTAATTCAAAAGGAGAGAGTAAAATGTTACAAGCATTAATTTTTGATATGGACGGAACGTTATTTCAAACAGATAAAATTTTAGAATTATCGTTAGATGATACTTTTGATCATTTACGCTCATTGCAATTATGGGATACGGTAACACCTATTGATAAATACCGTGAAATCATGGGTGTGCCTTTACCGAAAGTTTGGGAAGCGTTATTACCAAATCATTCTCTTGAAGTAAGAGAACAAACAGATGCATTTTTTTTAGAAAGATTAATTGAAAACATTAAGAGTGGAAAAGGTGCATTATACCCGAATGTAAAAGAAGTGTTAGCATATATAAAAGAAAATAATTGTTCAATATATATTGCTAGTAATGGTTTAACTGAATATTTACGAGCAATCGTATCTTATTATGCTTTAGATCAATGGGTTACTGAAACATTTAGTATTGAACAAATAAACTCACTTAATAAAAGCGACTTAGTAAAAAGTATTTTGAATAAATATGATGTAAAAGAAGCAGCCGTAGTCGGGGATCGTTTATCTGATATAAATGCAGCTAAAGATAATGGCTTGATTGCGGTTGGATGCAATTTTGATTTTGCACAAGAAGATGAGCTTGCTCAAGCAGATATAGTAATAGATAATTTACTGGAGTTGAAGGGGATATTGCCTGCTGTGCAGAGATAATAAAGGTGTTTAATTTATAATAAAGTCATTTGAAAAATAATATAATTGTTTAAAAATCCTTCTTCCACTAACGAAGTAGATTAGCTCATTAAGGAATTAAAATAAGAACTTGTAGTTTCTGAAGAAATGGAAAATAGAAAGATTTTTTTATTCAAAATAGACACTGTTATTCAGAGATAGATTGAGATTTCAATTCATTTGTGATGCATTAGTAATAGTTTAATTTCTTGAAAATTGAGTAGAGGATTATAAAGTGTGTGTAGTTTTTTGCTAATTTCTATATATATTATTTTACGGAGGAAATATGCTTAAAGATAATTTTAAAATTGGTGATATTCCCGCGGTTTTATGGGGAGATAAAAGTGAAAAAATTTTTATTGCAGTACATGGAAATATGTCAAATAAGGAAGATACAGTTATTCAAATACTAGCTGAAGAAGCTAATCAAAAAGGTTATCAAGTATTAAGCTTTGATTTGCCTGAGCATGGAGAAAGAAAAAATGAAAATACTCCTTGCAAAGTACAGTTTTGTGTTAGGGAATTATCTATCATTATGGATTACGCAAAAGAACATTGGAAAGAAATAAGTGTGTTTGCATGTAGTATCGGATCTTATTTTAGCCTTTTAGCCTATCGAAATGATGTGATAGAAAAGGCATTATTTTTATCACCAGTAGTTAACATGGAACGAATTATCGAAAATATGATGAAATGGTTTAATGTAACACCAGAACTTTTGCAAAAAGAAATGACTATAGAGACACCGATTGATCAAAAATTATATTGGGATTATTTATGCTATGTAAAAGAGCATCCTATTAGTACATGGAATACAGATACATATATTATGTATGGAGCTAAGGATGAACTGTGTGAATTTGAAACTATTAACTATTTTACAAAAAAACATCGTTGTGAATTAGAAGTTATGGAGACAGGTGAACATTATTTTCATACTGAAGAACAGTTAAAGATATTTGAACAGTGGTTACACAAACATATAGATTAACAAATCATATTTTAATTTGAACCTGTTAGAGAAGAATGTTGAATTTATAAACTGATATTATATTTGAGAGACATTATAAATGTAAATGTATTCACTTAAACAAACAAGTGCTTTAGTTCGATAAGAATTAAACAACTTTATTCATGATTTTTGAGTACAAATACCTTTATATGTATAGAAATTAAACAATTAAATTATCGATTTACATCTGAAGTGAAGAATACACCTACTACGAATTGAATAAAGTAACAACCATAAAAATGCTCAGAATAAATGATTCTTGAGCATTTTTATGTATTTTCATAGTAAGGGGGAATTTACTTGAAAGATATACATATTCAACAAATTGAAGATTTAATGATATACGAACACGATTATCTTGTTAAAGAAAGCAAAGACGAAGGATTTCGTTTCCTAATAAAATTAATAAGTGAATATGAAAATAAAATAAACACATTTAGTAAAACTGGAGAATGTTTATATGGTATTTTTCAAGGGGAAAGGCTAATTGGAATAGGAGGGTTAAATGAAGATCCTTATACAGAAAATAATAAGATTGGTAGAGTAAGGAGATTTTATATTGCAAAAGAATACCGAAGGAAAGGATTAGGGAGTTTATTGTTAGTGAGAGTTTTAAGCGATGCGAAAAAACATTTTAATATTGTTGTTTTACATACAGATACAGAACAGGGTGACAAATTTTATACTTCGAGTGGATTTGTGAAAGGGATAAAATATGTAGGAGCGAGCCATTATTTGAACTTATATAAAAGGATGTAGTGAAGCAATATTTATCCCCCTTAACAGAACTTTTGTTCTGTTTCGTGTAGATAGATGGTATAATTTAGTTGAATCTATTATTGGAATGGGGAATTGGATGATGGGAGAAAATAAAATTATTAATGATTTCAATGAATATTCAATTTGGATACATACATTGAAAGGTATGAAAGAGGAATTGTGGGTGGCACCAATATCAGAGGGGAAATGGACTGTTGGCGAAATCGTATCTCATATTATGAACTGGGATGACTATCTATTACGTAAGACATTATCATCAGTGAGAGATGGAAAGGGAATGGAGTTCCCTGATTTTGATACATATAATAAACTAGCATCTAGTTATGCCAAATCGGGTATAACTAAGATGAAACTTCTTGAAGAAGCAAAAGCTAAAAGAGAGTTACTCGTAAAGGAACTTAGATTACTGCATGATGAAAACCTAAAGAAACCTTTAGCAGCCAATGGAGTATCACACTGTCCTCATACGGGAACGCCGTATTCTCTTATATATATTATTAAAGAATTTATAGAGCATGATAATCATCATAAAAGACAGGTTATTCATTTTTTAAATGAAAATGCAGTTGCTAACTGATAAAGAAAGATCCCACAAATGATATTTATGGGATTTTTCTTACATTATAATTTAACATTCATTTCTTTCAATAACCCCTTCGGATCACCTTTCACATAATAAAAATGCGGATTGTTTTCATCATCGTAAAGCATAATATAAGGTTTTTGATTAAGCGGGAGGAGAATAAGTACTTCATCAATTGTTGTATGTAACCATTGATTTGTAATAGAAACTGGTTTAGATAAAGGGATTTTTATCATGTGACCATCTTTTGGAACGACGTTTAAGTTTTTGAATGGGCCAGTAATCGATTTAGCATATTGAACAGCTTCCTTTTGAATAGCTGGATCTAAAGATTGTTTTTGAACGACCATTTCTTTTTGACAATCAAACACTTCAATTTGTTGATTTGTATTTGCGAACACATTTGTTGATAATAAGAAACAAAGAAGAGTAATGATCCCGATTTTTTTAATCATAATACAACACCTCGTTTTTACTATACCCTTAAAATGTTCAAATATTTTTCTGTCACATTGATGTAACAAAGAAGTTGTATAATACAATTGGTTTTTGTTTAAAAGCAATGGAGGATAATGTATGAGAGTATTAATAGCAGATGATGAACAAGATATGTTAAGGATTTTAAAGGCTTATTTCGAGAAAGAAGGCTTCGAGGTTTTATTAGCGAAAGATGGAGAGGAAGCACTTCAAATATTTTATGATGAAAAAATTGATTTAGCTATTTTAGACTGGATGATGCCGAAACATAGTGGTATTACTGTCTGTCAGGAAATAAAAAAGAACTCAAGTGTTAAAGTATTAATGCTTACGGCGAAAAGTGAAAGCGAAGATGAATTAGCAGCGCTTCAAAGTGGTGCAGATGAATACGTAAAAAAACCATTTCATCCAGGCGTATTAATAACTAGAGCGAAAAAGCTTATACAGCAAGATGATGTCATTCAAGTTCAAGATTTGAAAATAGATTTCACTAAAAATAAAGTTTATAAAAATGACAAAGAGTTAGATATTACAAAAACAGAGTTAGAATTAATAAAGTGTTTTTTAAATCATAAAGGCATGATTTTAACTCGTAAAAAATTGTTAGATATCGTATGGGGATTTGACTATTTTGGAGAAGAGCGAACTGTTGATACACATGTAAGAAGATTACGTAAAAAAGTAGGAGAAAATATTATAAAGACACATCGTGGTTTAGGATATAGTTTGGAGGAGCAGAGTGAATAAACTTGGAAAAAAGCTATTTCTCAGCATTTCTTTAACTGTTATTCTTATTTTTACGATTTCCTTATTATTAATTAACTATTTATTACCGAAATATAATATTTACAAAACGCGAGAAAGCTTAGAAGGTATTACAGCACAAATACAGTCCATACCGAGCGAGCAACTGGATGAAGTAATTACTAGCATTGAAAATAAAGGAAATGTTACGATTGCGTATACATCAATTAACAATTCGGAAGATCATATTAATGATGAGTTACGCATGCAACTTACAAAGAAAAGAGTTGCCCTTAATAAACTGTGGATTACAAAAGAAGAAATAATGAAAGTAAAAAACTTTGGACAATCGAATAAAATATATGATCAAGAGAAAATGAAATCTAGTTTTTTTGTGAAATATATTGCGAAAGACAATATGTTAATTTTGGTAGGAGTTTCTATCGCACATTCAAATGAAGTGATAAAAACGCTAAACTCATTTTATTTATACATATTAGGTATTACGATTTTTCTCATTATCGTACTTGTATGGATACTTTCAAAAACAATTACCAGACCATTGAAAGAATTAAGTGATGTTGCAGAAGATATTTCAAATTTGAAATTTGAACGAGCGAAAGTGAAAACAAATGATGAAATAGGGGACTTAGCTAATAGTATTAATATCATGAGTGAAAAACTACATGAAGCGCATGAAGATTTAACAGATCGAAATGAACATTTAAAACGATTTATGGGTGATGTGACACACGAATTAAAAACTCCAATCGCATTAGTGAAAGCATATTCTATGGGAATAAAAGATGGTTTAGATGATGGTACATACATAAATACAATCATTAAACAAACTGATCACATATCAAACCTAATTGAAGAGTTATTAAGATTTTCTAAATTAGAAAGAGATGTTTTAGAAAAAGAAGAATTCGCTATTAAATCACTAGTCCAAAGTATATTAGATAAGCATAAGATTGAACTGGAATCGAAAGGAATTGATTTGCATGTGAACTATAATGTTGGCGATGCAGTTGTTTATGCTGATGTAAATAAAATGAGAATGGTGTTTCAAAATTTAATATCTAATGCGATAAAATATACAGCAAATCAAAATATAAAAATTACTTTAGAAAATCGAAATGAAAATATATATTTTCAAATTCAAAATGGTATGAATGCGGAACAGATGAAAGATATCGATAAAATTTGGGAACCTTTTTACGTCTTAGAATCTTCTCGTAGTAAAGACCATTCAGGTACAGGATTAGGCTTAGCGATCGTGAAAAGTATTTTAGAAAGACATGGTTTTGACTATGGAGTATCTACTATAGAGGGAGAAATACGATTTTATATTCATATGAAGAAAGTCTAATTCAATACTATTAGAAGCATCGTCTATTATTAGGCGATGTTTTTTATTGATTATATGAGAGTGGTAAATCAGGATATATAATCTTGAAAGCTCGTTGGAAGAGTGTTCTACAAATTTCTCAAGTTGTTGTATAAAATATAAACTGAATTTTCTGTAATTTTATTGTATAGTAAAAGGAGAAATATATGGGGAGGGAAGGGTATGGGGAAAAAGAAAATAGCAACACTATCAGCAATATTATCTTTATCAATTACATCAGGAGTTTCTAGCATGACTGCATATGCAGACAATAAAGAAACAAACTACATAAATGAGAATGACGTGAGGTTAAATGGAAATGTTTCAGAAGCGTTACGTTCAAACACGAAGATAGAATTAGAAAATGGGATGACAAAACCGATTTATTCGCTTGATGAAGCAATTATTGAAAATTTATTTGTAGAAACAGAAGTTGATAGTGATCGAGATGGAAAAAAGGATCGTGTATCAGTAAAAGTTATGCGTCCAAAAACTGATTCGAATGTGAAAGTTCCCGTTATTTATGAAATGAGTCCATATCGATCTGGCTTAAAAGATGTTCCTGTATATAATGTAGATGAAGAATTGTATGCGTATGAAGGGAAACCGTATGGAGCTGTTAATCTTGGTTCATACGGAAATTATTATGTGCCAAGAGGCTATGCAGTCATTTTAGGTGAAAGTATTGGAACTGGGAAATCAGATGGATGTCCGACTACTGGGGATGAGCAAGAAATATTAGGGACGAAATCTGTCATTGATTGGGTGAATGGACGTGCGAAAGCATATACAGAAAATGGTGAGGAAGTTAAGGCTGATTGGTCTACAGGAAATGTAGGTATGACAGGAGTCTCTTATAATGGTACGTTACCAAATGCAGTTGCGACGACTGGTGTTGAAGGTTTAAAAACTATTATTCCAATTGCAGCGATTAGTAGTTGGTACGATTATTATCGTGCAAATGGTGCAGTCATTGCGCCAGGTGGATACCAAGGAGAAGATACAGATAATATGGCAGAAGCAGTACTAACAAGGGAAAATCCTGAAGTTTGCGGAAAAGTAATAAAAGAGCTAACAGCTGGACAGGACCGGAAAACTGGTAATTATAATGATTTTTGGGATAAACGTAATTATGTAAAAGATGCTAAAAACGTAAAAGCGAGTGTATTTGTTGTTCATGGTTTAAATGATTGGAATGTAAAAACGAAGCAGTTCTCGCAATGGTGGGAAGCACTTGGAGAAAATGATGTCCCTCGTAAAATGTGGTTACATCAAGGTGGACACGGTGGAACATCAACTAATGACTGGCAAAGAATACAAAATAAATGGTTCGATTACTGGTTGTATGGAATTGAAAATGGGATTATGAATGAACCGATGGTTGATGTACAACGTGAAAATAAAACTTGGGAAAAATTAAAAAACTGGCCAGATCCATCAGCTGTGCCGTCAAAAGTTCGTATGTATTTAAGTAACAAAGCAGTTAATTTGCCATTAAGTATGGGCTCTGCAAATAAAGTTTTCTCATTCGTAGATGATGCGAAAATGAAATCAAACCAATTAGTAGCAAACCCAGAATTAGAAGTGGCAAATCGATTAGTGTATACAATGCCTGTATTACAAAAGGATATGAGAATAAGCGGGACACCCAAAATTTCAATCAAAGGAAATATTAATCGTCCTGTATCAAATTTAACAGCATTACTTGTTGATTACGGCGGAGCAAAACCTGAAATTGTTACGAGGGGTTGGATGGACCCACAAAATTTAAATAGTATAAAAGATTCAACAGCACTTCAATCTGGAAAAGATTATACATTTACATGGGACATGCAGCCTGATGATTATGTATTTAAAGCGGGGCATCAAATTGGAGTCGTTTTAATCGCTAGTGACTATGATTATACAATTAGACCGAAAGCGGGTACGAAGCTTACAGTAAAATTAAGCGAAGTGACATTACCGATTGTGAAATAAATGATGTTTAATGAAGAGCTTACTATATAGTAAGCTCTTTAAACTTTGAAATATAAATGCATTACCAATGCCATGAGTTTAATATGAATTTTTATTAGCAGAAACAAAAATACTTATGATAAATAAAACAATCGCATTTAAGATTAAAAGTCCACTAAACGTTAACCCAGCAGCACCTCCAGCGAATCCATCTCCAACTTTTTCACCAATTACATGCAAAGTGGTGAAGAAAACGATGGGGGAAGAAAGAATGAAAATGCCACTGGTAATTCTCCATATTTGCCTATATTTCTTTGCAATAAAGAAAATTACAGTATTAAAAGCAATAAGAAGTAAAAGAAATATAATGAATGAATTCATCATATCCTCCTTCCGGTAAAATTCCGAATTTTCATTTTTATATTTTCATCTAGAAGGAAATATTATACAATATGATTATATTCTATTCTATGGAAAGCGAGTGATATATTATGACAGTCAGCTCTTTCGAATTTTTATTAAAAGTAAAGGTACAGGAAGATTAATTGAGTTGAAATCTTCCGTACTTAAAAACGGAGGAGAAAATAAATGTTTAGTTTTTATAGTACACTTTGCACGGAACTTTATGATTACACAAAACCTGTCGGTTATTCTTTAAATGGTGATATTGAGTATTATCAAGAACGTTTAAAAAATGGTAGAGGAAGAATTCTAGAAGCAGCAGTAGGATCAGGTCGGGTCATCATCCCGCTTCTTGAGGCTGGTTTTACAGTGGATGGGATAGATTATTCACCTGAAATGTTAGATTCTTGCCGTATACGCTGTACAGAGAGAGGTTTACATCCTAATTTATATGAAGGAAGCTTACAAAAATTTTCACTGCCGCATAAATATGAGGCAATTATCATTCCGACTGGATCTTTTTGTTTAATTGAAAATCGAGATGATTCTATAAACGCATTGAAATGTTGTTATGAACATCTTAATCCTGGGGGACGATTAATTGTAGATATTATGCTTCCGCATGACTGGAAGACTGGAGAGATTCATACATCGACTTTTTCTTTACCAAGTGGAGACGGAATTACATTAGAAAATAAATCAATTGAAATAGATTGGCTGAACCAAGTTACTCTATCATATTTAAAATATGAAAAATGGAGTAAAGGACAGTTAGTACAAACAGAACTACAGCGCTTTGCGATGCGCTGGTATGGGATAGACGAGTTCAGACTTCTGTTAGAAAGTATAGGTTTCTCTAACATTACTTGCTCTGCTGACTATGTTTATGAAAAAGAACCGTCAAATGCAAATCAAATGTTTACTTTTGAAGCTGTGCGAAACGATAAATAAAAGAACTATCTATGAAATAAGGTAATTGATATAATATCGATTGCCTTATTTTAATTGTATATTGCTTACATGTTATTACGTTTCATTGTCCAAGCATTTTGCTACTAATTACATATACTATTTATGTTAAAGTCAGCTACTATTTTATATAGGGCTGTTATTTTCCTATAAATGCTATTTTAGTGAAGTGGGAGGAATCAATTTGGAAAACGTAGAACAAGATAGAATTGAAAATCAAGTGTATTCAAATCGTGTAGTAAGATCAGAATTTGATGCGAATTGGGAAACATGTATATCAAAAAGCGGTTATGTAATTTATGTAGCAACAAGTAATAATGCTGAAGTAATAGTACTTCTTGCAGACGGTTCAAGTAAGTTATTAATTTTCGAAAAAGGTGGTAAAGTAGTAGTAGGCGGCGGTGGAACAAGTCATTACAGTAAGCCGCATATTGCAAGAAATATTTAAGGTAGAACATGTTAATTGAGAAGAAACTGGATAACGGTTAGTCAGTCCTGTTTAGAGCATGAATGACTAACCGCTTTTATTTGTTTAAATCATTTTAGTAGAACTTAATTTATTACAAATACTTTTGGATGATCAGAGAAGTTTGAAGGGAATTGTACGGATCAGTATTTGAAATATAATGTAGGGTTTGGAGAATCCTATAAGCAATATAAAAAAGCATTTCCTATTTCGGGAAATGCTTTTTCTATGTTATAGTATAATAGTGTTTTGAAACGATGTTATTTTAATATACTTCAAATTTTGTTGTGTATTATTTTTATATTAAATCAGTTGCTTAAGTATTTTTTTATATAAGGAGTAATAATAAGAGAAATGAAAAATATAGACTTTATACTAGAAAGTGATGAGGCATTAAAACCATCTGAACGATTAGTACTATTATTATTAGAGAAGCATAGAATGTTATATACGAACGATCTATTGGCATTATCTAATTTATCATATAAAACTTTAACGGATTCATTAACAGCGCTAGTTTTAAAATCATATGTATTAAAGGAAACAGGTAAGGGAAGAAGACAGAATTGTTATAGATTGGTATGATAAGGTTGCTGATTTTAGAGAGTTCATATTAATGTTTTTCAAATGTAAGGAGAAATTTTATTTTTGTTTTCAAATGAAAAAACGAACCGCGATGCGTACTTAAATATTTGGATTTCATTTTTGTTAATGATGATTTTATAATTATTGAAAATAGAAAAATAAAATAAACTGCATAAAAAAGAAATAAAAAAACAATCCGTTTTAAAAATGGATTGTTTTTTTATTGAAATAATATTATTTGATATGTTGAAAGTATGAATGATTATTCTACTTCGCTTGTATACTTTTCAGGTAATAATTCCATTACGTTACATTTTACCAGTTCACCATTATATGAAAGTATAACGTTCGTATTTATTCCGTAATCACTTATTAATTCTCGACACATACCACATGGAGCAACAACCCAACATTTTTCTATATCTTCATGAGGGTGTGGGTGAGCAACTGCGACAATGGTATCAAATTCATGATCACCTTCTGAAATAGATTTTCCGATCGCCATAGCTTCACCGCATACTGTTATTCTTCCAACATTCGCTTCAACATGCACTGCTGCATAAATATTACCTGCTTTAGTTCTTATAGCTGAACCGATATGATGACGACCGTATTTATAGTTTTTTTCGATTACTTTTTCAGCAGCTTTAATTAAATCATAGTCTTCACTATTTAAAGGCATTACTTGTAACATAATCTCTCCTCCATATTAAACATGATTAGTGTTATTTCAAAAAAAATTTAATATTTAAAATAACAGATAATTATTGGAGAGATAATATTATTATGTAAACTATAGTTTTAACAGGAAAATATCATAATCAATAGAACATATAGAAGAAGGGGAAACTTAAATATTTTGAAAGATGGGAGAACAGCATATTATATTGCATTAGAAAAAGGACATGATCACCTTTTACATCATTTAAAACAGGAAGTGAACGTATGATAAATAAATGGAGTGTGGGCATATTTTTATTTAACGAGGTAGAAGTGTTAGACTTTGCTGGGCCATTTGAAGTTTTTTCTGTAACCGAAGCGGATGAAGAAAAACCATTTACTGTGTATACAGTTAGCCAAAATGGAGAAATGATTACAGCAAGAAACGGATTAAAGGTAAAGCCAGATTATAGTATTGAAGATTTACCACCAGTTGATATTTTAATCATTCCAGGTGGTAAAGGTGTTCGGGAAAATGAAGTGCAAAATGATATTATAATAAATTGGGTTCGTCAGCAAATGAAAGAAGTAAAGCTAATGACTTCAGTTTGTACGGGTGCGCTATTACTTGCGAAAGCCGGTTTACTAGAAGGCTTAAAAGCAACAACGCATTGGGCTAGTATTCAAACTTTCAAAAAAGATTATCCGAATGTAGAAGTAATGGAGAATGTGAAATTTGTAGATGAAGGACACATTATTACATCTGCAGGTATTTCAGCTGGTATTAACATGTCATTTCATATTGTGAAAAATTTGTTAGGTGTGGAGATTGCTGAGGAAACAGCTAAAAGTATGGAGTATGATATTGATTTACAAAATTAAAAAGCCCAGGCCGGGCTTTTTTATATTGATTGAATATAGCTAATCTCCTCATCACTCAAAATAGGGCGAACAGACGCATTTGCATTTTCTTGTGCTTGTTTTTCTGTTTTTGCACCTGGGATTACAACACTCACTGCTGGATGAGTGAGTATATAGCGAAGTGCAAGTTGCCCTAAGGTCTGATTTTTATTTGAGAGCAACCGAAGTTTCTCTACCTTTTGTAAGTCTTCTTGAAACCAATTTTCATTTGGCCAATCTTTGCGTAAATCTCCATTTGGAAAAGTTGTTTTATTTGTGAATTTTCCAGTTAAAATACCCATTTTTAACGGCCCACGAATAACAGCTCCTAGATTTTTTTCTTGTAAGAATGGCAAAATATCATTTTCTGGTTTTTGATTCAATATATTGTAATCAATTTGTACGATGTCAATTTCATTGTTTTTATTGAAATGACGAATGTATTGTAAATCATGTGTCGAAACACCGACTGCTCTTACTTTTCCATCACGTTTTAATACTTCAAATGCACGTAAAAATGCTTCTGTTTCTCTACGATTATGCCACCAAATATGACAAAAATAAAGATCAATGTAATCTGTTTGAAGACGTTGTAAACTTGTTTCAAATACGGCGATAATTTTTTCGGGAGTATCATATACAGGATCTCCATTCGGATCGTAGTGATGTCCGATTAAACCGCCTTTCGTTGATAGGATAATATCATTACGATGTCCTTTAATTGCGGTAGACACTAACTTTTCACTATGTCCTAAACCATACACATCTGCAGTATCAATAAAATTCACACCACACTCAATTGCTTTTTTTATAGCGGTTATAGATTGTTTATCGTTAACAGGTCCCCATTCATCACCACCGATTGCCCATGCCCCAAAACCTATTTCAGAGACAGTTATTCCAGTTTTACCTAATGTACGGTAATGCATATTTTTCCCCCTTGTAAGCATGTTATAACATCGATATGTAGGTAAGGTATTTTGTGTGTAAAAAAACTCTTCTACAATAGTAGAAAAAGAATAACAGAAACTACTATTTTATGGCAGCATACATAAAAAAATTCAATATAAATATGGAAATGTCGTCGAATGCTATCTTTAATTGGTTAATTTGTGAGATATTTTTGTGAAGGAGCTTATTTTATAAGAATAGAATTATAGTTAGTAAGAGATCATGCCGATGGTAGTGAAAATATATGTGTTAGGGGGATTTCATAATGAGGAAACTCAAACGAATAAATGTTCCTAATATACAAGAACAACTATCACAGTCTAATGAGAATCGAGCAATTAATAAGAAAAAACTAAGGCGATTTATATTCATGTTTATATTTATTGCGGCGGCTACTTTGTACGTTCAATTTATTTTAACGAAACAACAAGAAATAATCGTTGAAAAAAAAGACACAATAACGAATCAAAAAAAACAATTGGTTTCTTTAGAGAAAGATAAGGCTACTTTAAAGACTAACATAGAAAATTTAACAGACGATGAGGAAGAGATTTTGCAGTTTGCGAGAAAAGAATATCAATTTTCTAAGTCAAATGAAACTATATTTGTGATGCCGAAGTAGTGTAATAGAACAGTTAGCGATAGCTAGCTGTTTTTTCATGTATGAATGGCATGGTACAAGAAACAATCACATATTGTAAACATGAAGAGTTTGAACTGTTTTTATAATTATGGAATATACATCGAAATAAATGTTGTTAAAATTCTGTCAATTGTATTATAATACAAGGTAAGCGGATACATTTTTTAATCAACGTTAAGTTTATCACTCATACGACTATTAAGAAAACCGTTATCCCGTATTAGAAAGGAAGATAGCTGTGTACGCTTCAAATACAATTTATATCGTAGGGGATGCGAAAGCACCTCAAAATAATCCCATTACTGAAAAGTTCAAAAGTTATTTTGTAGCATTTGTACTTGTTAAGGAGACTGGGGAAATTGTAGATGCAGATTGCTCAGCGACAATTGCATTAACATCTCAATTCGTTAAATATTTGTTTCTACATAAAAATATTAATGATCCATTATTAGTAACAGAAATAAAAAATAGATACTTTGGTTCGTCTCAAAAGGCACTACTTGTAGCATTAAAAGATGCACAGAAAAAATATAATCAAATCGCTGCTTTGTCTACCCATTCATAGACAAAATCCAGCCGTAAGAATCTTCTTACGGCTGGATTTTTTTATTTCACATTATCCTCCTACATGAAAAGTAAGTGAAAGAGGAGATGAATTGTCCGTAAAAAAATGAATTTGTTTTTGAGGATTAAGATTCCACTTTGTCAGACAACGAAAGGATGAACAATATGAAAATTACCGATGTAAAAGTAAATCGTAGACGTGTCAATCTTCATACACCGTTTAAAACAGCGCTTCGTACCGTAACCGAAATAGAAAGTATAGATGTATATATTCATACAGATGAAGGAATTGTTGGCAAGGGCGCTGCAGCCGCAACACCAGTTATTACGGGTGATTTTGCTAACGGGATTGAAGAAGCAATTGTAGGGCCGATGCGTTCCTGTTTAATTGGTCAAGATATCATTCAATTTCAGCAGTTACTGCAGCACATTCAAATGAGTTGTATTGGAAATCCAAGTGCGAAAGCGGCGGTAGATATCGCTTTATATGATGTGTATTGTCAATATCAAAACGTTCCACTTTACGCATTATTAGGCGGGAAGAAAGAAATTCATACAGATATTACGGTGAGTGTAGATGAACCTTTTATTATGGCGAAAGAGGCAAAGCAACATGTAGAAAAAGGATTTCAAACTTTAAAAATTAAAGTAGGGAAATCTGCTCATTTAGACTTAGAACGTATTGAAGCGATTCGACATAGCGTACCAAAAAATACGACGTTACGATTAGATGCAAATCAAGGGTGGAATCCAAAAGAAGCGGTTTCTATCATTAAAGAAATGGAAAATCGTAATTTAAATATCGAATTTATTGAACAACCTGTTCATGCGAAAGATTGGGATGGATTAAAGTACGTTAAAGATCATGTACAAACGCCTATTATGGCAGATGAAAGCATATTTACAGCGAGTGATGCATTGAAAATCGTGCAAGGAAGATATGCAGACTTAATCAATATTAAATTAATGAAGTGTGGTGGCATACGTGAAGCGTGGCGTATTGCCGATATCGCTGAAACAGCTGGAGTGAAATGTATGGTGGGAAGCATGATGGAATCTTCCATTTCTGTTAGCGCTGTAGCCCATTTAGCTGCTGCACATCCTAATATTCATTACTTCGATCTGGATGCACCGCTTTGGTTAATGGAAGAACCGGAAGGAATGACCTATTCTGGATCAAAGGTAAACCTTCAATCGACTGTGAATAGTAAATCTTAGGAGAAGAGACTAGTAAACTATCTTTTAAGGGGGATATTTATGAAAAAAGTAGGAACTGCATTTTTAACAACTTTATTTATATTTTCATCGTTTACATCAGCAAATGCTGAAGAGAAGAAAGATAGTAAGGCATTTATCGATGTATCTGCCGCAACACTTTGGACCGCGCCTGATTCATTACGACCAATTGATGTACCAAGCGCTACAAATCCAGTTGATTTATGGAAGTGGACGAAATCAATGACGCTTGATGAGAAACTTTGGTTAACAAATGCAAATAAATTAGAAACGCAAGCGCTATTAGGTCAAGAAGTAACGGTTGTTGATAAAAAAGGGGACTGGGTGAAAGTGTTAGTCCATGGTCAACCAACACCACGAAATGAAGAAGGGTATCCAGGATGGATGCCTGAAAAACAATTAACATATAATCAGGAATTTGCAGATAAAACAAACGAACCTTTCGTTTTAGTAACGAAACCGACAGCTATTTTATATATAAATCCTTCTGAAAAACATAAATCGCTTGAAGTGAGCTATAATACGCGACTTCCTTTACTTAGTGAAGTTACAATTTCATACCGCGTATTGTTACCAAACGGGCAGAAAGCTTGGCTACGAAAAAATGACGGAACTGTTTATCGCTCCCAAAATGATATTCCAACTCCGGCGGCTGATGATTTAATAAACACAGGGAAAATGTTTTTAGGATTACCATATATATGGGCTGGTACAAGTGGTTTTGGATTTGATTGCTCTGGATTTACACATACAATTTATAAATCGCACGGTATTACAATACCGCGGGATTCCGGTCCACAATCAAGAAATGGAGTTGCAGTTGATAAAGAACATTTACAAAAAGGAGATTTAATTTTCTTTGCACATGATCAGGGAAAAGGCAGTGTTCATCATGTAGGGATGTATATTGGTGACGGAAATATGATTCACTCACCAAGAGCTGAAAGATCAGTAGAGATTATACCGCTAAATACACCTGGATATATAGAAGAATACGCTGGTGCTCGTCGTTACTTACCTTAAAAAATAGAGGGGGTTTTCAAATGAAAAAAGTTGTTCGTTACTCATTAGTTAGTACCCTATTAGTTTCTTCAATTTTAGTTGGCTGCGCAAAAGAAAAAACAACGACAAAGCCGAAAGATGAGAAGAAAGTATTACAGTTACTTGAAACGGGTGAAATTCCGTCGTTAAATTCAGGGAAAGTAACAGATGCAGTATCATTTAACGTTTTAAATAACGTAATGGAAGGATTATTCCGCTTATCGAAAAATGATGAAGTGATTGAGGCTGGAGCACAAAAATATGAAGTGAGTAAAGATGGAAAAACATATACATTTCACTTACGTGATGCGAAATGGTCTAACGGAGATCCAGTAACAGCACAAGATTACGTATACGCTTGGAAGCAGCTTATTAATCCGGATACTGCTTCTCAATATGCATACATTGCATACGATGTGAAAAATGCGGAGAAAATAAATAAGAAACAACTAGGGTTAGAGGAATTAGGAGTGAAAGCGACGGATGATCAAACGTTCGTTGTAGAGTTAGAACAACCTGTACCGTATTTTACGAAACTACTTATTTTACCATCATTCTATCCAATTAACGAAAAATATGCGAAAGAACAAGGTGATAAATACGGATTAGAAGCAAATAAAGCAGTGTATAACGGGCCATTTACATTATCTGATTGGAAGCATGAAGCGAGCTTTACAATGAAGAAAAACGATAAGTATTGGGATAAAAAAGAAGTGAAGTTAGATGAAGTAAACTATCAAATTGTTAAAGAAATTTCAACTGCGGTAAATTTATATGAAACAGATAAAGTTGATAGGGCTGTCATTTCAACTGAATTCGTAGATAAATATAAAAATAATAAAGAGCTAAAACAATATACAGATCCGGTTATGTACTTCTTCCGATTCAATGAAAATGTACCGATTCTTAAAAATAAAAATGCAAGACTTGCGCTAAGTACAGTGTTTGATAAGAAAGGACTTGCGACTTCATTTTTAAATGATGGTTCGGTTGCTGCTAACTATTACGTACCAAAAGGATTTTTAAAAGGTCCAGACAAAAAAGATTTTAGAAGTACAGCAGGTGAGTTTAATAAAACTGATGTAAAACAGGCGAAAGAATATTGGGAAAAGGCGAAGCAAGAGACAGGTACAAATGAAGTAACGCTTGAGTTATTAAACTATGACTTAGAAAACTTCAAAAAAGTAGGAGAATACATTAAAGAAGAGCTAGAGAAAAACTTACCAGGCTTAAAAGTAAATGTAAAATTACAACCACATACGCAAAAACTGGCGTTAGAGAAGAAGAAAGAATATGAAATGTCATTATCACGCTGGTTACCGGATTATCCAGATCCAATGACTTACTTAGAAGTATTCCTTTCTGGAAGCAGTGTGAACAATACAGAATATGCAAACCCAGAATATGATGCGTTAATTAAGAAGATTAAAACAGAATTAGGTAATGATGAAAAAGCTCGTTGGAAAGCAATGCAAGATGCTGAGAAAACGTTACTGGATGATGCAGTAATTGCACCGGTATTCCAGCGCGGGTTATCATACTTACAAAAGCCATATGTGAAAGATTTATATGTACATCAATTCGGTCCAGCTACAAGTTTAAAATGGGCTGATGTGCAGAAATAAAATTATGGAGAAACAGACTTCACATGTGTGATAGTCTGTTTTTTTAGTTAAAGTCGGGTAAATAGTACATGGTATAATGTACTAGTCTGTATAAAATTTTGGAGGGGAATAAAGTTTTATGTTTGTAGAAAAGAAAGTAATACATACCAAAAGGTTATTCATGAGAAAACCCATTATAGAAGATGTTGATCAATTTTATAGCATATTAAAGGAAGAAGTTGTTGGCAAATGGCTTGCTAAATCAAGAGGAATGTCAAAAGAAGAAGCAAATGATTATATCAGGAAACTTATATTACATTGGGAACAGCATAATTTTGGTGTATGGTTGTTATTCAATAGTGAATCAGGGAAGCTTTTAGGACATTGTGGTTTAAGAAAAGTAGATGAAACAGGCGAAATAGAAATTATGTATTTACTTGATCCGGAGTATTGGGGAAATGGATATGCGTCAGAAGCAGCAGAGGCTTCTATTCAATATGCAAAAGAGACGATGAATGTAAAAAGAATAATTGCTAGAGTAAAAGTAGTAAATGAAAATTCGAAAAAACTTTTACGAAAATTAGGTTTTACATATACTCATGATGTTGATCATAGTGGGCGCTTATTATCATACTTTGAACTCCAGACATCATTGGATGAATTATAGACATTTTCTATGTATTTTAACTGTTTAAAAATAAAATTATTACTAAAATTCTAGTGTGAAATTTATGTAGAATCTTGTATAATTAACGTGTTTCTATGGAAACATTTTCTTGTGCTATTTATATAGGACTTAATAGGACAAGGGAGGAAATACATACATGTATATAATAGATAAATAGAATGGAACATGTATAGAGAAAAAGGAGAAAAAGATGACGTGTCAAAAACAAGGGTTACAATTTAATAGCGAGAGAAAGAGGAATAACAGATGAAGATGAAGCATGCGTTTGGTCCCATAATTTTAGCGTGTGTGCTTTTTTTCATTATCATACTAATCCCATCGAAAAGTTTAGTATCACTTATTAGTGATAAGAAGGTAGAAGATGCGGCAACTTCCTTACAAAAAGAAAAATTACAAAGTGTTTTCTTACAACAAAAAATGTTAGAGAATTCGCAGTATTTACCGATGTACGGTTCATCTGAATTTTTACGAATGGATGCATATCATCCATCTAATTACTTCAAAGTGAATCCCGCAGGTTTTACGCCATATTTAATCGGGATTGGCGGTACACAAAGTTTAGCTCATATATTAAATATGACATCTACAATGGATGAATTAGAAGGTAAAAAGGTAGTCTTTGTTCTATCACCACAGTGGTTTACCAAAACTGGTGTATCACAAGGGGATTTTACTAATAATTTCTCCAAACAACAAGCATATCATTTTATTTTTAATGATGAAATAAATGTTGAAATGAAGAAGAAAATTGCGAAACGACTATTAGATTATAAAGTTGTTCAAGAAGATGATATATTAAAAAATTCATTACAGGGTATTGTATATAACGATACAAAACATAACATAAAAGCAGGTTTAGTCAAACCACTTGCTTATATGCATCGAAATATCTTAGATCATAGAGATTTATTTAACTCTATATTTAAGATTGAGCCGATGAAAGAAAAAACAAATATGGGATTACGTTCAATTTCTTGGGTAGATGCACGTAAACATGCGGAGGAAGAAGGGAAAGCGGAATCTACTACAAACGCATTCGGAATTGAAAATCCGTATTATTATAAGAATAATCTGAAGAAAAAACTAAAAGGTCTAAAAAACTTTAGAGCAAATGAATCGTATGAAGAATCACCAGAATATGATGACTTACAAATTGTTTTAGATATTTTTAAAGAGAAAAATGTTAAGCCACTCTTTATTTCTGTACCTGTAAATGGACCGTGGTATGATTACGCTGGTTTCCCTAAAGAACGCCGTGAAGTGTATTATAAAAAAGTTCGGGAACAAGTTGAGAAAGCAGGATACCCAGTAGTTGATTTTTCTGGCCATGAATATGATAAGTATTTCTTAAAAGATACAATTCATTTAGGTTGGAAAGGCTGGATTTACTTTGATGAAGCAGTGCAAAACTTTTATACTGAGAAATAAGTGTGGAGAAAAAGGAACGGCTATAAGCTGTTCCTTTTTTTAGTATAGAGGATTTTGATTTGGACAATTCGGAAAGACATGTATATCTTGAATTTGTCTAAAATCATAATGTTTCATTGCGAACTGTGCTTGATAAAGGTATTCATACACATATAATTGACCATCATGTGCTGAACATAATACACCAGAGGTTCCTTGCCCATTGATGAAGGAAATACCGATAGGGCGTCCGATTAAGAATTGTATTTTTTGTTGCCAATGCATAGGGGAACCACTCCTTTTTGAAATAATATACGAAATGAATGAGTGAATTGTTGCTTATCCATGTAATTATGGAGGCTTTTTATACAATTTCTAGAAGACATAAATATGAATGAATTATAAGTGGGAGAAAGGAAGGAATAATGGAGAAAGAAAATATTTTGGAAGAAAAGTTAAATTTAATAGAATGGTGTCAAACGTTGAAGGGATTAGCTGATGATATATGGTTTCAATCTTTTAAAAAAGATTCGTGGGCGATTGCGGATGTGATTTCACATTTTATCGTTTGGGATGTGTTATTAATAAAGCATAGAATTCCATACTTTAAATGTGGACAATGTGTACCAAATGTTCCAATAGATGTTGAGGAAATGAATAAGGGAGCAATTAAATATGCGAGATCTGGTATTTCAAAAGAAGAACTATTAAATCAATTTAGTGTTATTCGTAAACAATTAGTGGATGAAATAGAGCGAATTCCCACCCAATATTTTTATAATGACTACCAATTTGGCACTAAAAAAGTGAGATTAAATAATTACTTTTCATCACTCATTCAGCATAATTTAAATCATAAAGAAGAAATAATGCAATTTCTAATACATAATCAAACCTATAATAAAAACCGCTAACATTCGTAATGAATGAATAGCGGTTTTTTATTTATATTTTTACGCAAGATTTTTACGCTTTTTTGTCCATTTTTTTATAACGAAGTATAAAAGAATAAGTAAGACGCCACCAATTGCGAATGATTTCACATACGGTCCAGCAATATCATTAATATTCTCCCAATTTTCACCTAGTTTTTCACCTAAGTAAATGAAAATGATAGACCAAGGGATGATTGCGAGTGCTGTTAACGTAGTGAAACGTAGGAATGACATTTTTGTAATACCAGCAGGAATTGAAATTGCATGACGTACTACTGGAATAAAGCGTGCTGTAAAAATTACGCCAGTTCCGTAACGATTAAACCAATCCTCAGCAGCGTCTATTTGTTTTTTGTGAATAAAAATATATTTTCCGTAACGTTCTAAAATAGGGCGTCCACCGTATCGTCCAATCCAATAAATAAAGATTTGAGCAATAACACCGCCAATTGTACCAAATACAACTGCGCCTAAAAATGAGATACTACCATTAAATACTAAGTATCCCGCATAAGCAAGGACAATCTCACTTGGAATAATCTCAATCATAAGTCCAAGCATAATGCCCCAATAACCTAATCCTTCAAAAAATGTTAATACTGAATGAATAAAACTACTAACCATTGATGCACCTTCTAATTTATGAATTTTTGAATAGATGCGCCTTTATTTAATAACATAAAAGGTTCACTATATGTAGATTATACCTTATTTATATAGGGGATTGCTATTTCAATTCTTTTATGTCTCGCATAAGTATTATAGTAAAGCATATAAGCCCAGTTTTCATGAAGAAATAATGAAAAGATTATTAAAAATTTCTCATATTTCAATGATAATAGACTGAAAATTAAGTATAATAGTGAAGGTCTTTAATTTACAAAAATAGGAGGGGAACGTATGTATATTACAGATCCGATTTATGGATCAATATTTATTCAGGATAGATATATCCTTCAATTGATTGATACAAAAATATTTCAAAGATTGGCCTATATTAAACAACAAGGACATACTTATTTTTTACATGAGAATGCAATACATACGAGGGAAGAACATTCGATAGGTGTATATGTACTAGTAAATAAAGTGATAGAACATCTTACTGAGATTGGTGACATACATTTATCGGAATATGAACGAAAGCTAGTATCTACTGTAGCCCTTCTACACGATGTTGGACATGGTCCATATTCACATTGTTTTCAGCAAATATCGGGTGAAGATCATGGTGATTGGACGGTACGAATCATTCAAGAGGACGAAGAAATACGCACGATTTTAAATCAGACCCCTGGATTATTAGATGATGTAACGAAAGCTTTAACAGAAGATGGAGTTTTTCCAATTATAGATGAACTATTATTTAATTCATTAGGAATGGATCAATTAGATTTTTGGAATAGAGATTTAAATTATTCTACGCTTGAATTAGAGGGCTTACGAATTGAAGAACTGATTGCTAGTATGCGTTTTATTAACGGTAAACTTGTAATTGAAGAATCGGGAATCCCTTTGATCGAACAACTAATGAAAATGAAAGAGGGACTTTATAATAATGGCTTTGGTCATCCGTTTGTAATAGGAAAAGATTTATTGTTGCAATCCATTTTTCAAAAGATAACTGAGAAAAATCTTAAGTTCTATACTACTGAATTACAAAATTTCTTTCATAAAGAAGAGGATTTATTAGTAGAGGATTTTCTCCCATTACAAGATGAAATGATTTTACATGAAATTCAGTGCTTTGCAAAATCAGAGGACAAACAATTAGTGGCGTTAATTCAGCTTTATTTTTCAGGTGCTAAAAGTTTATCATTTGAAAAAGGACTGGAGGGTGATTTTAAAAAGGAAAATACCAATTTAGCGGTAATAACTGAGAAAAAGGCATACAGTTCATATGTAGGTGGTATTTACGTTTTTAGTGAGGGGCAGTTAGATGATATTTTAGAAAAATCCCCTTTTATTCGAGAGATAGTAAGGTTACCTAAAAAAGAATATGCATATTCCATTTGAGTTGATTTAGAAACTTCAAAATACTTTGTGGGGAATAAACAATATAAATATTCTCTTATCACTTAGACAGGTACTTCACTTTCAAATAACGAATTATAATGTTAATGAAATTTTTATAGAAAATTAGCGTGATGAGGGTGAAAATATGAAAGAAGCATTATTAGAAAAGGCCTCATATCTACATAAAGCAGAATTAGAACAATTACATTTAGCTATATTTGTTTCCGAGAAAGCTCATGAAGGACAATTTCGTGTTTCGGGTGAGCCGTATATTACTCATCCATTTGCAGTTACAGAAATTTTGCTAGAGTGTAAGGCTGATATTATAACTTTAGTTGCAGCATTACTACATGATGTGGTAGAGGATACAGATTATACAATTGAGTATATACATGATATATTCGGTAAAAAAGTGACTGATATTGTAGAAGGATTAACTAAAATTGATAAAAAACAAATCCCGAATAAAGAAGAGTATGAAGCAATAAATTTAAAGAAATTATTGTTAGCTACACATGGAGATATAAGAGTGGCTATTATAAAAGTGATAGATCGTCTACATAACATGAGAACTTTACAGGTGAAAGCTGTAAAGAAACAAGTTCCTTATGCAAATGAAACACTCAAAATTTTCGCTCCGATTTGTAAAAGGCTGGGGCTATTTCATATTCAACACGAGTTAGAAGATTTAGGTTTTTATTATCTTAATCATTCTAAATATAAAGGAATGAAAATGCTTTTACAAAATTATGTTAAGTTATTAGAGGATTTGTCTCAAAACATTATGCTAGATATAAAAAAAATTCTGAATCGAACTTTAATATTTGAAGTGGGCTATGAAGTCAGCCCTATTTATACAGCTTATTCTCGTCTCCAAGATATTCAAGACATTACAGCAGTGTCAAAAATAATCATCACGGTCTCAAGTAATTTAGACTGTTATAAAATATTAGGGATTATACATCAACTGTACAAACCAATTCCTCATCAATTTGAAGATAATATAGCAATTGAAAATGATGTATTAAATAAATACTTAAAGACCAAAGTGGTGATCAATAACCATGAAATAGTGATATGTATTGAAACAAAAACAAATCAGGAGATACGATATAAAGGGGTATTTCATATTCTTACAAAAAGTATAACTGATAAGGAGATGCAAAATATAATTTATAAATTGATGGATCATTTTATTAAGACAAATGATCTAGTAACTCAAGATGCAATTGAATTTTATGATTTAGTATCATATGAACTATTCCAAGATAACATTGTTACATTTACTCCTAAGTTAGATTCCGTGAACTTACCGCAAGGTGCTACTATAATTGATTTTGCTTTCGCATTAAACCCTGAGATTGCTAAGTATATGTCAGGTGCTAAAATTAATGGTATAAATAAACCGATAACAACGAATGTTTCACATCTAGATATTGTTGAACTTGTGGTAACTGAAAACATAAGTAATGTAAGACAGGATTGGTTAAATTTTGCTAATAGCTCAAAAGCTCAAATTGAAATTTATAAAGAGTTACAATGTTGAAGGAATGAGATTTATCGAGAAAACCTGTTCGAAATTTAATAGAATGAAATGATCATTTTTGAGTTAATGACAGGCTATTATTATTTTTCATAATTAATACCTAGAAAAACAAGCATCCACTTGCTCTAAATATATAAAAGGTAGATGCTTGTTTTCGTTATAAAAAAATAGAAGCATTTCTGCTCCTATTTTTTAAGGTTTCACATCTAAATTTTGTAAAAATAACGTTGCTGTTACGTAACGTTTCGCTAACATTTGTACATAAGCGGTATGTACAGAAAGTGTCGCAATAATAATGGCGTTCCGAATTGCTTCGCGTTGCTCGTTATTAATTTGATCGAACTTGCTTGCGATTTTATCAGCTCTTTCTTTCACGATATTTTCAATTGTATGGATTGTATCTGTTGCATTTAATTGTAAGCAATTCCCTTGATTGAGTTCTTCAAATAGGGAAGAGTATGCTCCATATAAATGAACAGGATTGATTAAGTCATCACTTCGATCGGCTGGGTCATTTACGATAAGGCGTAATAGCTTACGAATGGATTCAAAATCAAGTGCTGTTTTTAAATCTTCAACAATGAATAGTAAGGCAGCTTGTTCAATTGAATATTTTTTTCCTTTTTGAGGAGAGCCAATCATTTCTTTTATATCTCGTTTCACCCAGTTTTGCATGGCCGTTACTGAGAAACTTGTATTTTCAATCTGATTTCCAAGCGCAACTATTTCATTTAATGAAAAACCAACGTCTGTATCTTCAATCTTAATTAGTTTTTCAAAAATAGGTGAAAGTGCGGTAGTAATAAAAGCAGTTACGCTTTGTCCGCTTTCAATATCTTTTTTATGTGACTTTGCCCAAGCTTCTTGTAAAATACCGAGAGGCTTTTTCGTATTCCATCCTCTTAATGATAGAAGAAGGGTAGCCATTTCGTTTCGTGTGAGATGAAATGTTTCCATCTTTTCACCTCCAAAAATAATAAAAAGTTCTTATGAACTTATAATATGTTTTGTTTCATTTAAAGTCAATTCTGTTTTGCTTAATTTTTCCTTTGTCACTAAACTGTCGGAAGTAAATAATACTTGCATATTTCGACAAAAGTTCATATAATAAGTTCATAAGAACCTTTAAATGTTCTTAAAAATAAATCTATCATTCTGAATTTACTAGAAAGGTAGATTTCACATATATCTATATAAAAGGAGAATGGATATAATATGTTGAAAAAACTTGTAGCAATAATGACAGCATTCATGGTGATCTTTGGGGCTAGTAGCTTTATGTTCGTAGATCATGCGGCAGCGAAAAGTTACAAATCTGGTAAAAAATCATACACACCAAGTTCTGGTCAAAAGTCAAAAGTTGATTTGAACAAAAAAGATACTAACGTAAATTCACAAAAAACGACAACAGATTCAAAAACAAAAGCAACAAACACAGCACCAAAAAGTAATAAAGGAAGCTTTATGAAAGGTTTATTACTAGGTGGTCTTGGTGGTTTACTAATGGGTAGCTTATTTGCAAATATGGGAGCTCTTGGTTCTGTATTAGCGTTTATGGTAAATATGTTAGTAATGGCTGGTATCGTAATGTTAGCGGTTCGTGCATTTAAATACTTCAAAGATCAACGTAAGAAAAAGGCAGATGAAGTAGCATGGAAACAATAAAAATTTCTGAACAAGAATTAATAAATGCACTTTGCGTATATATCGCTGAAAAAAGACAAGTTGGTCCAGAAGAAGTTTTAGTTGAGCTAATGTATGATGATGAATATGGTTTCTCTGCAGAAGTAGAGGTAAATGGCCGTCAACAAATATTAATTCAAGCAAACTTAATTGAAGCACTACGCTTGTTACTTGACAGAGAATATAATGTCAATTCATTCGCAGCAAGATTACAACTTGAATTAGATGATGAAGAAGGCATTTACGCATTAGCGAAATTTAATAACTCAGATGAGTAGGAAAAAGAGCTGTTGAGAGTAATCTCAACAGCTCTTTTTAGTATGTGCATATGAAAGGGAATAATCACGCCAAATTTCATTCATTTTACGCCTACCGACATCAATCCTCGGGTTAAATTGAATGGCAGCTTGTTGACGTACGGTATGTACATGTTGGATTGCTTGTTGTAAGTGTTGTTCAACCGAATGGGATTTATTATTTACTTGTTTTACGATTGAATACCCAGCAACAGTTCCTTGTGCCATTGCGATTTTCCCGCTTTCAATGCCAGTTATATTGCCGGCTACAAATAAACCAGAAAGAGGGGTTTCCATTGTTTCGGAATGGATAGGAATGTGACCGCCTAATTCTGGAATGTAACGGAAAGGACAGCCAGCTACAGCGGCTAGCTCAGCAAGAGGGTATAAGCCACCGGCAATACAAACGAAGTCTGCCTCATATATTTGCTCCGATCCAGTTATGATGTGTCCTTTCGTATCGATATTAGCAACACGTACACCTTCAACTTGCTCTGTTCCGATAATTTCAAGAGCTGCTTTTCGAAGGTGAAGAGGTGTGCCGTTTATTTTCATACCGTTATTTGGATAGAAGTTTAATCCAGCTTGTTTCGCCCAATTATATTTCATTAATCGACTACCTATACGTAATAAAGGTGACGGGGCAAGGTGGGCAGCGTGTAAGAGAGAGTTTAAAACTTCTTCGGGTTCTCCAGCTTTTTGACTTAATTCACTTTTTTCAGGAAGTACGATATGTTCCACTTTAATGCCCGCTAATTGTAATTCATTTAAGATAGCGAATGACAAAATGTTAGCACCAATAATTACTCCTTTTCTCCCAACTTGAACGCGATGAACATTTGTCATAACTTGAGCTGCTCCAATTGACATCACCCCAGGAAGTGTCCAACCAGGAAGGGGAATGGAGTACTCAGCAGCGCCAGTAGCAAGTAAAACGAACGGTGCTTCTAACGTACCGATATTCGTATGTACGAACCAAGAACTTTCATCTTTATCTAAATTATAGACAGAAATGCCGCATCGAATAGTAACTGAAAGTGATTTTGCTTCTTCGTGAAGTCGTTTTGATTCTTCTATTCCATTCCACCATTCTCCAGTAGGTTCTTGATGTAATTGTCCGAGCAACCTTCCGCCAGGCTTCACAAATTCATCAATAACAAGTACATTTAGTCCAAAACGAGCACAAGAGATGGAGGCTGATAAACCTGCTGGTCCAGCTCCGATAATAATGACATCGTTCATCGCTTTTTCACCATCTCTCTCACGATATTTGGATGCTGTTTACCACTATCAACAACCATATTTTTTTCTACAACAGTTAAGCATGCTCGTACGTTCGTTTGATTGTTTACTGTGACGCGGCATTCAGAACAATGTCCGATATTACAGTAAATACCTCGCGGCGTTCCGCTATCTTCATGCACTCTTAATGTTCTTATTCCGTTTGCAAGTAAAGCGGCCGCAATGGTTTCATGTTCATATGCTTCATATTGTTGTCCGTTAAATTGGAAAGTGATGCGCTTACTACTATTTAAACTCCCTAAAATGGGGTGATGTGTAATTCTACTCATTGATTTTCACCTACCGCTCCAAAGGTAACTGCGCGCACTGGTGGTTGATATTTTAATGGAATTTCATTAGTATTTACGTCGGGATTTGCACTTTCAATCATTCGATCTATCATCATTCTACATGTGCGGCCACCGCAAAATCCCATGCCAGCACGTGTTCTAAGTTTTAATTCTCTTGCCGAGCATTTATATTCAGCAATTGTCGATTGAAGTTGACCGTATGTAACTTCTTCACATCGACAAACAATTAAGTGATCTTTATTCGTCATATGAATTCCTCCTCTAGTTCGGTTTGCACAAATTATTATGCAAAAACTATGCCAAAATAGAGGAGAAAGGTTTATCTCGCTATTTTCCGGGTAGTAAGACCCGCACTGATTAAAGTTTCACTTTATTATAACCCAAGTTTTTTTAAACGATTATATAAAGTGGCCCTCGTAACGCCAAGCTGTTTCGCGCATTCTAACTTATTCCCATTCAAAATGCGTAAAGCCCTCTCAATGACTTTTTTCTCATGTTCATCCATCTCTTCTTGCAAAGATAGGATTGTATTATTATTGCTGAGTAATAGGGAATGTGCCGTATGGTTGTCTAACGTTTCATTTGTATGAAATGGTAAATATTCTTGTTTTATAATACCGTCAGTCGCAAATACGACAAGTCTCTCAACAACGTTACGGAGCTCGCGAATATTACCTGGCCAATTGTAATGAAGTAGTTCATGCATAATGCTTGAAGGTAAGTCACGAATTGGTCTGTTATAGTTGATTGAAAAATCATTTAAGAAAGAGTATGTTAATTCGATAATATCTTCTCGTCTTTCGCGAAGCGGTGGAATATGCAAACTAACTACATTTAAACGATAGTATAAATCTTCTCGGAACGTGCCTTTTCTCATTTCTTCTTGTAAATCACGATTTGTAGCAGCGATAATGCGGAAATCAATATGAATCTCTTTTTCTCCACCAACACGGTAATACTTTCGTTCTTGTAGTACACGCAAAAGTTTTACCTGCATATCAAGCGGCATTTCTCCTATTTCATCAAGGAATAATGTACCGCCTTGCGCGAGCTCTATTTTACCTTTTTTTCCTTTACTATTTGCACCAGAAAAAGCCCCACGCTCATACCCGAATAATTCGCTTTCAAATAACGCCTCGGGAATTGCACCGCAGTTAATTGAAATGAAAGGTGCCTTAGTAGCTTCACTTGCTTCATGAATCGCTTTTGCAAATACTTCTTTTCCAACACCACTTTCGCCGAGTATTAAAACAGTTGATTTCACCGAACAAACCTTTCTAGCTAATTGTATTGTTCTTTGAATAACAGGGCTCTTTCCATTCATCGCAAGGAAAGGATCTGATTCATCTTTGTACTTTGCGACCTCTTGTTCTAAACGGTGCATTTCATGTGACATATTGAATAGTTTTTCGTTTAAAGCAACTTGATTTGTAACATCTGTTTCTGAAACGACCGCTCCAATAATTTCATCGTTATAATAAACTGGGTTTGAGTTAATTAATACGAATAAATCTGGACGAGGCTGATGGAACTGAGCGATTATGCTTTTACCGTCATGTAATGATTGCAAAATTTCCAAATCTTTATAGTCAAAAAAGCGAGTGATAGGTTGCCCAATAATTTCATTATGGTTGACTGAAAAGATCTTTTCGGCGCCATCTGTCCAAGTACAAACGCGTTCTTTATTATCGATGACTGTAACGGAAGAATCAGTTGTTTGTATTACTGCGTTATAAAAAGATTGTAGTTCATAGTAAGACTTAACAAGAAACGGAATGATTTGCTGAGCTGTTATACAGCATATAGGCACTTTATTTTCATTCATTATGATGACGACTATTTCATTGGAAAACATGTCAATTAAAGTGGTGAATGAGTCATCTTCATATATAACTGCGCAGTTATATTCTTCTGTAGTAGAAGGGCGGTAATAAAATTTTTCTCCAACTTGCTCAATAGGTTGCATGCTGTATGTATGATCAATGGATAAAGTTTTTAGAAATTCTTTTATTGTGGGAAATGAGAATGCCATATTGTCCTCCTGTTATGTATAAAAATTTTGACAGTGATAAAAAAATAATACACCTATTTACGATAAATTTAAAATATTTTTACAAATAAAAATATTTTTTATAAAAAGTGTATATATGTAGAGTTGGCACGTCAATTGCATAAAAGAAAGTGAGGGAGTAAAAAGAAAGGAGGGGTGCTAAGTGAGGCACTGTGACGTTTTAATAATAGGCGGTGGTATTATTGGCTGTTCTATCGCTTATTACACATCAAAATACGGTAGAGACGTAACAATCATTGAAAAAGGAGAATTTGTCAGTGGGACGTCTTCACGGTGTGACGGGAATATTTTGGCTATTGATAAAGACCCAGGGTTTGATAGTCAAATGTCGTTAGTAAGTCAAAAATTGGTAACTGATTTAAGTGAAGAGTTAGAGCATTCATTTGAATATAGAGCACCAGGAAGTATTCTCGTATGTGAGTCGGACGAAGAAATGGAAGCAGCGCAGCAATGGGTGAATCGTCAAAAAGAAGTTGGTTTACCGTTTCGAATGCTTGATAGACAAGATATAAGAGAAGAATCGCCATTTTTTGCAGATGATTTATTAGGCGGGTTAGAATGCGCGACGGATTCGACTGTAAATCCGTATCTTCTTGCTTTTTCACTTCTTGAAGAATCGAAGAAATTTGGTACGAAAGCTTTTAATCATACGGAAGTAAAAGAAATGAAAAGAGAGCTAGACGGTTCCTTTATTGTAGAAACGACAAATGGGACGTTTACTGCGAAGCAAGTGGTAAACGCAGCCGGTGTGTGGGCTCCAAAAATCGGACAAATGTTGGATGTAAATATCCCGATTGAACCGAGGAAAGGGCATATTATTGTAGCCTCAAGACAACAATACGTTGGCTGTCGTAAAGTAATGGAATTTGGTTATTTAATTTCTAAATTTGGCGGGAAACGAAAAGTGGATGCTTTAACTGAAAAATATGGGGTAGCTCTTGTCTTTGAGCCGACAGAAAGCCAAAATTTTTTAATTGGTAGTAGTAGAGAATTTGTAGGGTTCCATACGAGAATTAATAACGACGTTATTAAATGTATTGCAAACAGAGCAATTCGTTTTTATCCGAAAATGGCGGATATGATGGTGATTCGTTCATATGCTGGATTACGCCCGTGGACAGAAGATCATTTACCAATTATTTCACGAGTGGAACATATCCCGAACTACTTTATAGCAGCGGGGCATGAAGGGGATGGCATTAGTCTTGCAGCTGTTACTGGGAAAGTGATTGAAGAATTATTAAATGAAAAAGAAACAATCATTCCTATTGAACCACTTCGTTTGAGTCGTTTTACAGAAAGGGTGTTAAACGGATGAGGTCACAAAGAGTCTTTACGACGATTGATACACATACGGGCGGGAATCCAACGAGAACATTGATTAGCGGACTGCCTAAGTTAATTGGAGAGACGATGGCAGAGAAGATGTTACATATGAAAAAGGAGTATGACTGGATTCGCAAATTGTTAATGAATGAGCCACGTGGTCATGATGTAATGTCAGGAGCACTATTAACAGATCCGTGTCATCCTGAAGCTGATATAGGTGTTATATACATAGAGACAGGTGGATATTTACCGATGTGTGGCCACGATACAATCGGTGTATGTACAGCTTTAGTTGAATCAGGTTTAATTCCAGTAGTTGAACCGGTTACTTCTTTAAAACTAGATACGCCAGCTGGCTTAGTTGAAGTAGATATTTCTGTTCAAGATGGGAAAGCGAAAGAAGTCTCATTTTGTAACATACCAGCTTTTTTACTGAAAAATATTTCTGTACACGTCGAAGAAATTGGAACTGTAGAGGCAGATATTGCGTATGGAGGGAATTTTTACGCCATTATCGATGCGAAGTCAGTAGGTCTAGAATTAATATCAGAAAACGCATCTACAATCATTGATAAAGCGATTCATATTAGAAATACAATTAATGAGAAATTTGAAATCATTCATCCAGAGTATTCGTTTATTAGAGGATTAACCCATGTGGAGTTTTATACAGATCCTACTCATGAAAGTGCGCATGTGAAAAATACAGTTGTTGTTCCGCCTGGAGGAATTGATCGATCTCCATGTGGTACAGGAACATCAGCGAAGTTAGCTGTATTATATGCTCATAAAAAAATTGACATCGATGAAGAATTTGTTCATGAGAGTATTGTAGGTTCTTTATTTAAAGGGTGTGTTATGAATACAACATATGTAGAAAATATTGAAGCTGTAGTAACGAAAATTACGGGATCAGCTTGGCTTATGGGTATGCACAGGTTTTTTTACAATGAAAAGGATCCACATAAAGAAGGCTTTTTGCTAATTCCGCCGATGGAACATGAAACGGAGGATGTAAAATGAACATTCAAAAAATGTATACAGCAGTAGACGTACACGTAAATGGCGAGGCATTTCGTGTGATTAAAGACGTACCATGCAAATACTACTATAGTTTGGAGCAATTAAACGAACAATTTTCAGGTGAATTGGCAGAAGAAATGAAGCTTTTATTAAATGAACCGCGTGGTTTTATCGGTTTAAATGGATGTATTGTCGTTCCTTCTATTCATACGGAAGTCGATGCAGCTGTATTATTTTTTAATCATGAAGGATCCATTCCGCTTCATTATGGAGGTATTGTCGCAGTCATAACGATGTTATTAGAAAGCGGGTATTTAAAAAAGAGAGAGACGAATCAATACAAAATCGAAACGTTATCTGGCATATTTTCAGTCGATGCGTATGTAGAGAATGATGAAGTTGTATCTGTTTCGTTTGAAAGCAAACTATGTTATATGATTGAGAAAAATTTAAAGGTTGGTAATATAAGTTACTCCCTCATACAGGCAGATAAAGTATATGCAGTTGTAGAAAAGGATACACATTCGCCAGCAATCTGTATTGAAAACATCTCTAAATTAAAAAAATGGGGTGAAGCGACACTTCAAGCTATACAAAAACAGTCATTAATAAAAAGACTTATTTTAGTAGATTCTATGCAAAAAGAAAAGAACCATATAAAGTCGATTACATTTCATGAAGATAACTTTATAGTACGTTCGCCGGGTTTTGTCTCTACTATAGTATCTTACGTACATGCATTATTTAAAAATGATTATATAACGGATAAACCTTTTAAAAATGAAAGTATATTTAATAGTTTTATAACAGTAGAAAAAGTGCAGAAGGAAGAGCTTGGATACATTTTTCGATTTGAAAGTAGAGGGTTTATTACAGGTATGCAAACGTTTATATTAGATCCTACTGATCCGTTTCCAACAGGCTTCTTATTAAAATAAAATGGTAAAGGGAGAGATAAAGATGCAAAAAATTCAAGGAGCATTTCCAGTATTAATAACACCAATGAATGAGTTTCAAGAGATTGATTGGAAAGGTGTAAAACAAAACATAAACTACTTTATCGAGCAAAAAGTAGCTGGAATTATTATTAATGGCAGTACGGGAGAATTTGTTAGTTTATCAAAAGAAGAACGATTTAAAATGGTAGAAACTGTATTAAAAGAAGTTGATGGCCGTATTCCAGTTATTGTTGGAACTGCTGCGGAGACGACGAGAGAAACGATTGAATATACGAAACATGCAGAAGCACACGGAGCAGATTGTGCATTAATTATAAACTCGTATTATTGTAAACCAAAAGAAGAGGAAATCTATTTTCATTTTAAAGAAATCTCAAATGCTGTAAATATACCAATTATGTTATACAATAACCCGTTTACATCTGGTGTTGATATGAGTACAGAGCTCATGCTCCGTATAGGAAAAGAATGTGAAAATGTTACACATATTAAAGAATCTAGCGGAGATATTCGTAAAGCGAGAGATTTAGTAAGACAAGGCGAAGGTGCTTTTCAAGTCTTCTGTGGATCTGAAGATTTAGTTATGGAATCTTATTTAGTTGGTGCAACGGGATGGGTTTCAGTAGCAGGAAATATTGTTCCAGGTCTCGTTACGAAAATGTATGAGCATTTTCAAAATGGTGAATTAGAAAAAGCTTGGGAAATAAACGATGCTATTTTACCTCTTTGCGAGTTTCTTGAAGGGTCAGGAAAATATGTACAAATCGTTAAACGCTCAATGGAACTACACGGGCAAGTTGGGGGACCTTCTCGCTATCCAAGACTGGGATTAACTGAAGAAGAAAATCAAAAACTTCAAACGATAATTTCAAAAATTGCAGCTCATGCAGCTGTTTAATTAAGGAGGAGAGCATATATGTTAACGACGAACATTGAGCTGAGACCAAAAGTGAAAGCGTTTTTAAATGAAGAAATAAAAATGTTTATTAATGGTGAATTTATTCCTTCAATTAGCGGAAAGACATTTGAGACATACAATCCAGCAACTGAAGATGTTCTAGCTATCGTATGCGAAGCACAAGAAGAGGATATTGATATCGCAGTAAAAGCGGCAAGATCTGCATTTGAATCAGGACCTTGGGCAGAAATGACTACCGCTGAAAGAGCGCATCTTATTTATAAATTAGCAGACTTAATCGAAGAGCATGGAGAAGAATTAGCACAGTTAGAAGCTTTAGATAATGGGAAACCATATCAAGTAGCGCTGGATGATGATATTTCAGCGACTGTAGAAAATTATCGCTATTATGCAGGATGGGCTACAAAAATTATAGGGCAAACAATTCCGATTTCAAAAGATTACTTAAATTACACACGTCATGAGCCTGTTGGCGTTGTAGGTCAAATTATTCCTTGGAATTTTCCGCTCGTTATGTCTTCTTGGAAAATGGGAGCTGCACTAGCAACAGGTTGTACAATCGTATTAAAACCGGCAGAACAAACGCCTTTATCATTATTATATACAGCGAAACTCTTTAAAGAAGCAGGTTTTCCAAACGGTGTCGTAAACTTTGTGCCAGGTTTTGGCCCTGAAGCAGGAGCGGCAATCGTAAACCATCATGATATTGATAAGGTAGCCTTTACAGGTTCAACGGTTACGGGAAAATATATTATGCGTCAATCTGCAGAAACAATTAAACATGTAACGTTAGAACTTGGCGGTAAATCACCAAATATCATTTTAGAAGATGCTGATTTAGAAGAAGCGATTAACGGTGCATTCCAAGGCATTATGTATAATCACGGTCAAAATTGTAGTGCCGGATCTCGCGTATTCGTTCACCGAAAACATTACGAAACAGTCGTAAATGAACTAGTGAAAATGGCGAATAAAGTGAAACTTGGAGCAGGTATGGAGAAGGAAACAGAAATGGGTCCACTCGTATCTAAAAAACAACAAGAGCGTGTGCTACATTACATTGAACAAGGAAAAGCGGAAGGCGCTACTGTTGCTGCTGGTGGTGAACGTGCATTTGAAAAAGGTTATTTTGTACAGCCAACGGTATTCACCAATGTTACTGATGATATGACAATTGTTAAAGAAGAAATTTTTGGACCAGTTGTCGTTGTACTTCCTTTTGATTCAACAGAAGAGGTAATCGAAAGAGCGAATCGCTCTTCATACGGACTCGCTGCGGGCGTATGGACACAAAATATTAAAACAGGACATCAAGTTGCCAATAAATTAAAGGCAGGGACTGTATGGATTAATGATTATAACTTAGAAAATGCGGCGGCACCATTTGGTGGATTTAAACAATCTGGTATCGGTCGTGAGTTAGGTTCATATGCGCTTGATAATTACACAGAAGTGAAAAGTGTTTGGGTAAATATAAAGTAATAGAGAATCTATCTGTTAATAAATAGAGGGATGAAATAATAAGAGATGCGGACAACTGGAAGGTTTAATAATAGTTGTCCGTTTTCTTATATATAAAATAGTTTTTAAAAGAATGATAAGGGGGATTTGGATGGAGCAATTAGTAGAGTGGTTAGTAGGGCAAGTGTGGAGTATCGGGTTAGTTGTTTTTGCATTAGGAGCAGGTGTGTATTTTACAATTGCAACTCGTTTTCTACAAATTCGTTATTTTAAAGAGATGATTAAATTATTATTTGAAGGGAAGAGCTCGGAGACGGGAATTTCATCTTTTCAAGCATTTTGTTTAGCTTTATCCGGTAGGGTCGGAATAGGTAATATTGCAGGGGTCGCGACAGCTATCGCTTTTGGCGGGCCAGGAGCTGTATTTTGGATGTGGGTAATGGCTCTTTTAGGAGCAGCTAGTGCATTTGTTGAATCAACATTATCTCAAGTGTATAAAAGTAAAGTTGGAAATGAATATCGCGGTGGTACACCATATTTCATCGAAAAAGGCTTGAAAATGAAATGGTTTGCAGTCATTGTAGCAGTCGTTGTAACACTTTCATATGGCGTTTTATTACCAGGTATTCAATCTAGTAGTATCGCAGTGGGGTTTGAAAACTCAAATGGCATTAGCAAATATATAACTGGTATATTGTTAGTCGTATTATTAGCAGCAATCATTTTTGGCGGTGTAAAGAGAATTGCGGGCGTTTCTCAAATGCTTGTTCCATTTATGGCAATTGGCTATGTAATTGTTACATGTATCGTATTAATTGCGAATGTAACAGAAATTCCAAGTATGTTCGCTTTAATTTTCTCTAGTGCTTTTGGTGTAAATGAAATGTTTGGCGGAATCGTCGGTGCAGCAATCGCATGGGGCGTAAAGCGCGCTGTATTCTCAAATGTTGCTGGTGTTGGAGAAGCGACATATAGCTCCGCTGCTGCTGAAGTATCCCATCCTGCAAAACAAGGGTTAGTTCAAGCGTTTTCTGTATATATCGATACAATTGTTGTATGTACAGCGACAGCTCTTATGATTTTAATAACAGGTATGTATAATGTTATACCTGAAGGAAAAAGCGCCATTGTAAAGAATATAGGGAATGTTGATGCAGGTCCAATCTATACACAACAAGCAGTTGAAACTGTTATGACAGGGTTTGGTCCAATATTTATTTCATTCGCAATCTTCTTCTTCGCGTTTACAACTTTACTTGCTTACTACTATATCGCTGAAACGACACTTACTTATTTAGATCGTGAGCTTAAACATAGCTGGTTAAAACCAGTTTTAAAAATTGGATTTTTAATTATGGTATACATCGGTAGCGTAGAATCGGCGTCACTTTTATGGAATCTTGGAGATTTAGGAATTGGTAGTATGGCATGGTTAAATCTAATCGCGATTCTACTATTAAGTAAAATTGCATTAAAAGTGTTAAAAGATTATGAATCACAGAAAAAAGAAGGGAAAGATCCAGTGTTTGATCCTAAAAATGTGGGAATTGAAGGTTTAACATTTTGGGAAGAGAGGAGTAAAGAGATTGAAAGGAAAAACTATAAAGAACAATCAGTAGTGGATGATAGTCTGAAATTGTAGTTTTAATAAACTGAATATTCACTCTAATTAATGAGGTATATTGCCTAATTTTCATCACATACTACAATAGGTACAGATAATTTGAATGGAGGTAATAATAAGATGGAACACGAACAACATAGTTCAGTAAATGACGTTCTACATCATTATAAAGAAGGTATCGGTAGTTTTACAAACCAAATTCCTGAAATTGCTGAAACATATAATGCATTCACGCAAGCTTGTTTTCAAGAGGGCGCTTTAACAAAAAGGGAAAAACAACTTATCGCATTAGGAATTAGTCTAGCAACGCAAGATGAATACTGTACAATTTATCATACAAAAGGTTGTCTTGATCAAGGGTGTTCAGATAAAGAAATTCTGGAAGCATGTGGTGTATCAGCAGCATTTGCTGGTGGAGCTGCAATGAGTCAAGCAGTAACATTAGTACAAGAGTGTTTAAGTGAACTGAAAAATCAAAAGCATTGAATATAAAAGAACGTTTTAAACTTTATGTTTAAAACGTTCTTTTACGTGAGATTGAATTTGAGTATAAAAATTACCTTGTATGTGATGTAATAAAGTAAGATTTTTAAAGTTAGTGGGAATGAGAAATCACAACTATTTATTTAGTTTTAAGATTTTCTAAAAAGCTTCAATTGTTTCATATAATCAATGGCCTTTGTTTTGTTCTTTTGTTTACATACATATTCGAATTCATTTTTATCCCTATAATAATTATTCATTATATCTTCTGTAAGAATTCCATCGGAAATAGCTTTTTTAATTGCACAGTGTGGTTCATTTGTATGAGAGCAGTTAGAAAATTTACATCTCTTAAATATCGCCTCAATATCTGCATATCCAAGATCAGAGTTATCCCCATGATTTATTAGGTCAAATCCTATTTTACTAATAATTAATCCCTCCACTTTTCAATGAGTGCTTTAGAAGTACACATACAAATTCTATCGTTTTTAAGTTGTATGTAATTCAATATTCCATATTTTTATAAATTGATTTCTCTACGTCAGGAAGAACGCTGTATATACTCTTACCGATTAAAGATTCTAATTTATTCTTAATTGTGTAGAAACCTTTCCAATGTAAAGAAGAATGAGAGGTTGTTCCATGTCGTAAACCAACTGAAATCAATCTTTTTTCAAGCGTAGTAAAGCCCTCTGCATCAGCAAGTGCGTCACAAAGGGTAATGACCTTATTGTATAAGTCGTAGTCACTATTTTCATTCAATATTTCAATTAATAGGCTTTTCATATAATCAGGAACAAGGCTCCACTCCGCTGCTATATCTAAATGCTCATTTTTACACGGGAATGAATGTGTCACGCAAATAATCGCGTTTCCTGTATACCCTAAATTATTCAAATACATATAACCATCATAGGAATGAATAACAGATTTAGTAAACCCTTTATATCTTCCTATATCATGCAGGAGGGCAGCATTATATGCTATGTCAGCATCTAGGTCGTACCCATTATTAATAAGTTCTACAACTATCTTTTCAGTTGCAAGGGCAACATTACATGAATGTTCGAACCACGGACCTGGGTTTTGTTCATATGCCCACTCGAGTAATTCCCTTGCGTATGTCCTATCTAATATATACTTCATATACGTATCCTTTCTCTAAAAAATTGTACCTTAAATAATTTCATCTTCGTATTTCGTTATTCCTTCTTTAAAAATTGGTACAATGAAACAAAAGGGGGATTAGTAATGCAAGATTTAGTAATTGAAGAGATTAAGCAAATAAAAGATGATATGGAAGAGCTTTCTGAACTATTAAAAACGGTTGTAGATGATGGGGCGTCAATTGGTTTTTTGCCTCCACTGGAACAAAAAGAATCAACGAAGTATTGGGAAGTCGTTTTAGCACCAGAAGTGATCTTGTATGTCGCTAAAATAAATAATGAAGTGGCAGGGAGTATTCAATTACATTTAGTTACAAAGCCTAATGGGATCCATAGGGCCGAAATTTGCAAGTTAATGACTCATCCAAACTTTAGACGTAATGGCATTGGACGTTTACTTATGCAAAAAGTAGAGGAACGAGCAAAGCAAGAAAACAGGTCTCTTTTAGTGTTAGATACGAGAGAAGGAGATCCTTCTAATAGATTGTATAAATCATTAGACTATCAAGAAGCTGGAAAAATACCAGATTACGCAATATCTCCAAATGGTAATTTAGATGCCACAGTTATTTATTATAAAATTATATAAGTTATATAAGTTGTGATTAAAAGGTTATCATGCTTAAAATAATAAATTCATTTAGTACATGAAATAAATGAATTTGAGAAAGTTTTTAGAGGGTTCTTTTAGTAATGTGCCTCGACTTATAATGGATGTAGAGAAGATGACTAGGCAACTATAGTTATTTTCGCTTTATTATGGGAAAGGGGATGACGGGATGAAAACGAAAGGTTTACAGAAGGTGAAGAAAGTCATATTAAGTGGTGGCATATTACTTACGGGATTGTTAACTTTCGGTTTTTCAGAAAAAGCTTCAGCTCACGGATATGTAGAATCACCAGCAAGCCGTTCTTATTTATGTAAGCAAGGGGTGAATGTAAATTGCGGTCCGATTCAATATGAGCCGCAAAGTGTAGAAGGAATAGGTGGATTCCCGCAATTAGGACCTTCTGATGGACAAATCGCAGGAGCTGGCCATTTTCCTGCTTTAGACGTTCAAACAGTTGATAGGTGGAAGAAAGTTACGTTAAACGGCGGGACGAATACATTCAAGTGGAAACTAACCGCACCTCATAGTACGAAAGAATGGAAATACTACATTACAAAAAAAGATTGGAATCCAAATAAACCATTATCACGATCTGATTTAGATTTAGTACCGTTTTATGTGAAAAATGACGGAGGAGCTAGACCAGGAACTTCCGTGACACATGAAGCAAATGTACCTACAGATAGAAATGGATATCACCTTATTTTAGCTGTTTGGGAAATTGCAGACACTGGGAATGCGTTTTATCAAGTTATAGATGTGAACCTTGTAAATACTGGTTTAGCATCAAATTTCGCGCTAAATCATGTAGTGCAAGTTCCTACATTGTTTTAAATGAAATATACATTTTGATCATCTAATTCATTTTAGATGATCTTTTTTACGCAAAACGATGAAAAATATAGAAGAAAGTGCAATTATTTATAAAAAATTATGCTTTAAATATTGTCATATTTGCTTCTTTAAGATATCCTTTTCATGAAGAGGTGGAAAACATGGAAAAAGTACTAGTTTTCGGGCATAAAAACCCAGATACAGATGCAATTTGTTCTGCAATTGCTTATGCAGAATTGAAAAAAGAATTAGGAATGAATGCTGAGCCTGTACGTTTAGGCGAAATCAGCGGTGAAACTCAATTTGCGTTAGACTATTTTAAAGTAGAAGGACCGCGTTTTGTTGAGACAGTTGCAAGCGAAGTGGACAACGTTATTTTAGTTGATCATAACGAGCGTCAACAAAGTGCTAACGATATCGAATCTGTTCGTGTGTTAGAAGTTATTGACCATCACCGTATTGCTAACTTTGAAACAAGCGATCCTATATACTACCGTTGTGAGCCAGTTGGTTGTACAGCTACAATCTTAAACAAAATGTACAAAGAAAACGGCGTTACAATTCGTAAAGAAGTTGCAGGTTTAATGTTATCTGCAATCATTTCAGATTCTTTACTATTCAAATCTCCAACTTGCACAGAGCAAGACGTAGCGGCAGCTCGTGAATTAGCGGAAATCGCTGGTGTAGATGCTGATAGCTACGGCTTAGAAATGTTAAAAGCTGGTGCTGACTTAAGCGGAAAAACAATGGAGCAATTAATCTCTCTTGACGCTAAAGAATTCCAAATGGGTAATGCGAAAGTTGAAATCGCACAAGTAAACGCTGTTGATACAAACGACGTTCTTGTACATCAAGCGGAACTTGAAAAAGTTATCTCTGCAGTAGTAGAAGAAAAAGGTTTAGACCTATTCTTATTCGTTGTAACTGATATCTTAACTAACGATTCTGTCGGTCTTGCAATCGGTAAAGCAGCAAACGTTGTTGAGAAAGCATACAACGTATCTCTAGAAAACAACACTGCTACATTAAAAGGTGTTGTATCTCGTAAAAAACAAATCGTACCAGTATTAACAGGAGCATTCCAAGCTTAATATAATTGTGTATGGTTTAACAAAAAAAGGACAAGTAGTCAGATTGGCTACTTGTCCTTTTTTATCTCTAAAAAAACAGAAAATTAAAAACGGGAGGTTTGTGTATGTTTAATGATTTGGAAAGTAAATTACAGTCACTTTTAGAGCGGAAAATTACTTCTGTTTCAGAATTAGAGCGTTGGCTTTTAGAGGAACTGCGTGTAAACGCTGAAGTAGAAGAGGAGATAACAAGTAGTTTAATCGCCACGTATAGAGATACAAATGACAGAGATAAACGTAATTTACATATGTATAATCAAAATACAATTCAACCACTTTTAAAAAGCTACACTGCAAAATTTGACCAGAAATTTAGAGAGTGCCCGTTTTCCGACTTATTAAATGAGCAGAAATACGGATTTATGAAAAAAGAACGATTAGTGAAGAGTAAAATGTTTAATGAAAAGAACATTGCTCTTTCCATTAAAGAGCAAGAACTTATTACGAAATATAGAGAAATAATGTCTAACATATTTATTAATTGGGAAGGCGAGCAAAAGACGTATGCATTCATAAAAGCCAAGTTAGATAACCCCAATAGAGTTATTCGCGAAAAAGCTTGGTACGCTTTATGTGAAGCAAGAAGTGTAGTGAAAATAGAAATAGATTGTATTATGAATGAACTTATACAATTGCGGAATGAGATAGCTTTACATGCAGGATTTAATAATTATAGTGAATATGTTTTCAAACAAAAAAATAGAGATTATAGTATTGAAGAGTGTTATAAGCTTCATGAATCTATAGAAAAGTATGTTGTACCAATATGGGAACAGTTGGGAAGTCTTTCTAAAAAGAATCTCGGCGTAAAAAAATATCGCCCTTGGGATCTTACGCCATGTAAATTACCAAAAGCCCCATTCCAAAATGAAATTGATTTATTGGATGGGGTGGAAGAAATGTTTCGGACGACAGATTTATATTTTTATGAGAAATTTATTCATATAAGAAAAGCAGGATTCATTGATGTAGAAGAACGTGAAAATAAAGCGCCAGGAGCTGCTTGTTTTACCCTACCTTTTAGTAAAGAGGTTTTTGTGTATTCTAATTTTAGTCCATCATTCTATGCAATTAATGCACTCATACATGAAGTGGGGCATGCTTTTCATTTTTATAAACAATTTAACAATGATAGTAGCATGCAGGAAAGATATCTTCGCGAAGAGGTGGCTGAGCTTTATTCCCTCAGTCTGGAGTTGCTAGTAATGGATAAGCTCAATATCTTTTATAAGCAAGAGGAAGAATATAAAGAAGTGCAGCGCGTACAATTATATCGTGCTTTGTCTTTATTACTGTCGTCAATTGCAGGAGATGTATTCCAGCACTGGATCTATGCAAATCCAAACCATACACCAGAAGAACGAGATAAGAAATACGCTGAAATATGTAAAAGGTATCAATATTCATCCGTTGATATTGCAGGATTAGAGAATGAAATCGGCGCAGGCTGGTTAGAGTCATTTCACTTTGTCCAGTTTCCTTTTTATAAAATTGAATATGCAATTGCACAAATAGGAGCAATACAATTGTTTCAAATTTATCGGGAAGATCGAGAAAAAGCGATTGCTTTCTTTAAAGAGGGAGCTAGTTCAGATTGGAACCTACCTATACAAGAAATATATGAAAAAACAGGTGTTACGTTTGATTTTTCGGAAGGAAGGATAGAAAGTACAACAAGGGTTATTTTGGATCTGATTAGCGAATTAAAATAAGGATAGCATTAGCTATCCTTATAACTGTTTATTCGTAGATTTCTTCTTGTTTATATAAAATGTAATAATAGCCGCAATGATGAAAATAGGTATGGCATACGCTTGCCCAACAAACAACTTCCAGCCAACGTGATTATAGCCTTCAGATGCTGGAGCAATCATAGCGATTATGCAAACAATAATATAGAGTACTAGTGCAGGGATTATATTTTTCATATGTTCACCTCCTTTTCATAAAATCATCACATATATATTTATATAACACATTATAGATTGAGATAAGATATATGTATTTCTAATATTTATGTAAATAAAAGGGTTGTTTTTAAGTGGAATAGAATAGGTGTATGTAGAATGATATAGGGGTGTTACATATAATGAACAATATATTAAATCGAATAAAGAAAGATGTAAGTATAGAATTATTGAATACGCTATGGCCTGGTTTTAATAGGGCTGCATTTGCATTATATAATGATGAGTATGTGTATGTATTTCATCATCCTTTATTTTTGAAAGGTGATGATAAGTATGAGTATACCGTATTAAAGTGGGATGAACAATTTAAAGCTGATACATTTATACTATTCAAAGATTATCCGACTGCTATTGTGAATATGAATAGATATAAAGATTATGAAACTTTACTTGCGGTTGTGGTGCATGAACTTTTTCATTGTTATCAATATTTGAATAAAGAAAGGAGATTTCCAAATGAATCTATAGGATTTCAATATCCTATAACAGAAGAAAATATAGAATTGCGAAATAAAGAACGAATTTGTTTATATGATGCTGTTCATTGTAAGTCACAAGCTGAGAGAATTAATTATATTAAGCGATTTATTGAACTAAGAGAGCATAGAGCTAGTTTTATGAAAGAAGAGTTTATAACATATGAATGTATGGTTGAAAGCATAGAGGGGCCTGCTTGGTATGTTGAAATGAATGCATACAATTCAGTATGCAAAAAGGATGAAAGCGAAACATTACGAAAATATAGCGGGTTCATTTTAGATGTATATGAAGCTAATTGTAACATTAGAAAGAGCTGCTATAGCCCAGGAATGCTTTTATGTTTATTATTAGATGAAATCCTTCCTGAATGGAAAACGAGCTTCTTTAATAGTGATAAATCGTTATATGCCTTTTTAAAACAAAATATAAATGTGGATTTGAGTTTAAATAATGAAATTGTAATAAGTAAAGAAACGAAGCAAATCCTTCATTTTGTACAAAACGAAAGAGGTAAGGATATTAAGCAATTTTATGATGAAGAAGGGTATCATCTATATATTGTAGGGGATATAAAATTAAATTCGTTTAATCCAATGAATGTAAAGTTAAACGGAAATAAAGCATTACATAAAACTTTTTTAAGTGTAAGTATACATAATAAAACATATATGATAAATCAACCTGTTTTAGCATCTTTTGAAGAAGATTTTAAAAATATGACACAGGTTCATATTATAATGAATGAAAAACCGATAGAAACAAATAATGGTTGGAACGTAGCGGGAATTGGAGATATAGAAGCTGTGTATGAAGAAGTAGAGAGTTCTATATTTTTATATTTAAAAAGTTAGAAGTGAGGTAAGAAATAAAGATGAAGAGGTTATGCATAATTCCATGCGGAAAGAAGAAAATTTGGGATAAATATTCAGATTACGGGCCGATGGAGGCAAAAGATGTATATATTAGCCCGTTCGGAAAAGCATGTCAGGCGTATGCAACTATGTTTTTCGAGAATTGGGTTATCTTATCGGCGAAGCATGGATTTTTAAGACCAAATGATATTGTATTAGAAAACTATGATCTTTCCTTTGATTCAAAGAGCGATGAGATTATTAGTATGGAACAATTAAAACAACAGATGATTGAAAAGGACTTGCTTCAGTTTGATGAAATCGTTTTACTTGCAGGAAAGAAGCATAAGAAAGTAGTGACACAATTATATCCAGAAGATATCATTACGTATCCGTTAGCTGGGTGTAAAGGGATTGGGTATATGTTGCAGAGGTTGAAAGGGGCTGTGGGGGATGGGAAGGAATTATAGGTAACTAATGTATAATTAAGGTATGAAGATGGAGGTGATTAAGAGTGAAAAAAGTTTTCAAAAGTAATGTATCTAGCTTTGTTTGTATAGGTCTTGTGTTATTATTAATTGATTTTAATAACTTATCAATATTAGAATACATATTCTTAACAACGAGCACCCTTGCTTTTGTTGCATTTTTAGTGAACTTAGCAGTTACATACTATTGTGAGAGAGAAGAAAGAAAATATACATGAATGTAAAGCCCAAATATTGGGCTTTTTTCTATGTTGTATTTCCGTTGAATATGTAAGGAAGAATTGTTAAGGGTACTAAAATAACTTTTATAAAACGTAGAATATAGACTAGTAAACAAGCCGTTTTATACTTTCAAACATAGAATATGATGAATACTATTGAAGGGAGAGTCATATTCATGGGAAACAATTGTCGTTGTAGACAATCCCGGAATTGTAATAGATTTTGGGATGATCTAATGTTTGGAAGATGTAGACGTAGAGATTGTGATGATTGTGGTTGTAAACGTAAACGTCATTGTGATTGTGATGATTGCCGTTGCAATCGTAAGCGTGATGATGATGATAAGTGCCGCAAGTGGTAAATTTTTTTGAAAGAGTACTTAAAAGTAAGTACTCTTTTTGTATATGAAGCTTTTACATTCCATCTTGAATTAATTTTCTTTCAATTTCCCATGTATCTCGTTTTTTAATTTTTATAGCGATATTAGTTCCGCTAGATTCCTTATAAAAGATATATCCATTGTTTGCGTTCACATATGTCAATGGTTCACCTATGCAATCTTGTGAACAAGATGTATTAATTAGTTCGATTAAAGATAGTTCGCTCGGCTCGGTTTTACTCGCATCTATAATCGTATCAACGTCTGTTTTACGGTAACCTTGTAAGTTTACATGGAAACTTTGTTCAATTTCACCTGTAATACTAGTATTCATTACTTCAACTGAAAGTTTCTTTTCTTGAAGAAATCCGTTCTCATAAAGTAATTTTGTATATCCAAGCCATCCGATTAAAACTAGCATGATAAACATACTAGATATTTTAAGTGTGCGAATCCGTTTACTAACAATCGTTTCTGAGTATTTCATTCAGTTTAATCCTCCAAGTGTTTTTAATTTAAAGTATGCTTGGATACATATATTTAGAAGAGGATGAAAGGTAACTAGTTCTGAATTCAAAAAAGAAAGCATCCGAAGTTAGATGCTTTCTTTTTTGAATGATTTTCACTATCTGTTCGTTACTTGTTTCATAAGTGGTCTAATTTCTTTAACGGGTGGTTTTTTATCATAGGCATCAACATAAGAAAAGTAGTAATTTAAATTTCTGAGAAGTCCTTTTCCTATTTTAGCGCTTAAGAACGGAAATACTTGTCCAGTATAATCATCGAGAGATTTACAGTAATATTTTTCATCTAAATATATACTGTATTTACAAGTTAGTTCTACTAGTGAGTTACCTTCATCATCAAATACTTCCTTAGAATCAATAATGTCTATTAATGCGAATTTTTCATTCAGATAAACTTTTTTCTTTTTCTCGTGTTTATTTGTGAGGATAAATACGAGACCGATGGCGTTAATCAAACTATTTCCCCCTATAAAAAACGGATATTAATAAAATATATCGATATACGTTAAATGTAAAGAGGAGAGGTGAAATATCATTGATAGAAAGTTTCATAAGCCGATTTGTTTTTTCAAATCGGCTTATTGTTATTGAAACACTTGCGGAAATTGCTTTACGATTGCGTTTGTTATCATGTCGGCCATTTCTAATGCTTCTTTTTCAATTTTATCGTACAGTTTTACTCCTGCTTCATAATCTTTATTTAGGAAAGCAAGTGCTTCTGCTTTCGTAAGTGCTAAATGTTCATAAAACATTTTTCTAAATTCTTCTTTTTCTATATATGGGTTGATACTAGTTAGAAACGCCACTATTTCATCACCGTTAGCGTACCATTTTTTTTCTATAGTGGCAGCTGCATTTTGGTCACCAGCTTTTGCGGCTTTGACAAGATCTGCTGCAATTACTAAGTGGTCTTTAATTAATGCACTATATTTTTTTACAGCATCCTCACCATAGAATGGTTCAAGTGATAGTCCCATATGTGTTGCATTTTGAAGAAGACGCCCAACTGTAACGTTAACGTCTGGTAAATTAAAGACAATACTTATAATAGCTAATCTCGTCCAAGCGACATGTTGTTCCCATAAAGAACGCATATAACCTTTTAAAAAGTTCTCGTTTTTACTAATTCGGTAATTACGTACAGATGTATCAAAGTGTACATAAGGGTTATGATAAGGGGAGTAATACGATTGCCAATAAGAATACATAAACGGTAACACTCCTTTGAACATGTATAACTCAAAGTATGATGGGAATTTATTTTTAGTTACGTGTCCTAGATTAATTTCAGAAATTGATATGGAAAAAGATGAAGAATTTTATTGTGGTATATATAAATAAAATGAATATAAAAATAAACAAGGCTCTGCAAGGGAAGTTGCAGAGCCTCAAAAGGGTATTGCCGAGATGTCGGACTCGACTACGTAATATTATCATAAAATTCTTTTAAAAAAACCTGGTAAATGTGTCCAAATGAAAGTGGACCTTTAATAAAGTCAAAGAAATCTGCTTCCCGCGGCAGATCCCTTTAACTAGATAATGTTGATGAGTAAAAACTCATCTGGAGCACTTTTATAGTAACAAGTAAAATTCATTTTGTGTATTGAGAAAAAAGAATTACTTCATTAAATGTTAAGAACTTATAATTTACTTCTTGTCATTATCATCATTTGTTGTGAGTGGAGTATGGTTATAAAATGGAGAAAAGTCTTGCAAGCATATATAAAAGTGTACTGAAATATATATTAATCAAAAAAGACCTGCTTATATAAGCAGGTCAACATAAGGGGTTTATCCAACAGAATATTTCATATGATAACGACTGTATTGTAGTATGTCTATAAGGTTTATATTGAGAAAATTTTTGTGAATACTATATTTCGCACGTGGATTAACGTTTTAAAAGTTGAGAAAGAAAATGAAAAAGCTTTCTATAAGAAAATAATGGCTGATACTTAAAATACGATTCATATTTCCACGCATCATTATTCGAAAACTGGAGTTGGTTCGGTACTGTTTTCTGCTTGATGGAACTAGTATTATGATGCTTCATATATTAACCTCCTGAATTCATATGTATAAGATTAGTAGTATTCAAGGAAGAGTAATAAAATGTATGTTTATTTTGTAATTCTTTTTATATGTGCTGTAATTATGTTTTAAAAGTTATTAACATAATTAGGACCAAAAACACAGTGCAAATTAACCTCTAAAACGTAAAGAAGTATAAAATAATGAAAAAGCAGGCTGTTAGTCATGCATTCATCACTTTCATGACGCATAAGTGATGATATAATAGGAGTAGATGAAAGATATAGAAAAGCAGGTGACTCTTTTTTGTTTACAAAAGCACAAGAACTTTTAGCGTCTTATTTCGGTTATTCTTCATTCCGAAGAGGACAAGATGAAACAATTAAAAATGTATTAGATGGGAAAGATACAGTCTGTATTATGCCTACGGGTGGTGGTAAGTCAATTTGTTATCAAATTCCCGCATTAGTATTCGAAGGAACGACGTTAGTTATATCACCTTTAATATCACTTATGAAGGACCAAGTAGATACATTAGTGCAAAACGGTATTTCAGCTACTTATATTAATAGTTCTATTTCTATTACAGAAGCGAATCAACGAATTCAATTGGCAAAACAAGGACATTATAAGTTACTTTATGTGGCGCCGGAGCGTCTTGATTCAATGGAGTTTGTTGATCAACTTATGGATATGAAAATTCCAATGATTGCAATTGATGAGGCACACTGTATTTCGCAGTGGGGACATGATTTCCGTCCGAGTTATTTACATATACATCGCATATTAGATTATCTTCAAGAAAAGCCGCTCGTACTAGCATTAACTGCGACGGCAACACCACAAGTTCGTGAAGATATTTGCAACACGCTTGGAATTAATCAAGAAAATACGATAATGACAACGTTTGAGCGCGAAAACTTATCATTTTCTGTTATTAAAGGACAAGATCGTAATGCATATTTAGCGGATTATATTCGTCAAAATCAAAAAGAATCTGGGATTATATATGCAGCTACTAGAAAAGTAGTTGATCAATTGTATGAGGATTTAATGAAAGCGGGAGTTTCTGTATCAAAATACCATGCTGGTATGAGTGATAACGATCGAAATGAGCAGCAAGAACTCTTTTTACGTGATGAAGTGAGTGTAATGATAGCGACATCTGCATTCGGTATGGGGATTGATAAATCGAATATTCGTTACGTTATCCATTATCAACTGCCAAAAAATATGGAAAGTTATTACCAAGAAGCAGGACGTGCTGGTCGTGACGGATTAGATAGTGCATGTATATTGCTATATTCTTCTCAAGACGTGCAAGTACAGCGCTTTTTAATCGATCAATCGACCGGAGAATCTCGTTTTTCAAATGAACTTGAAAAACTGCAAAATATGACGGACTACTGTCATACAGAACAATGTTTACAATCATTTATTTTGCAATACTTTGGAGAAGAACCTAAAGAAGATTGTGGTCGCTGTGGTAATTGTACGGACGAACGCGAAAGTATTGATGTGACGAGAGAATCACAAATGGTGCTATCTTGTATGATTAGGACGAATCAACGATTCGGAAAACAAATGATTGCACAAGTACTAACTGGATCTAAAAATAAGAAAGTCATTGAATTTAATTTTCATACTTTGCCAACGTACGGACTTTTATCAAATCGTAGTGTAAAAGAAGTCAGTGAATTTATTGAGTTTCTCATTTCAGATGAGTTAATTGCAGTTGAACATGGTACGTATCCAACATTAAAAGTAACGGAGAAAGGGAAAGAAGTGTTACTAGGTAAAGAGAATGTTTTACGTAAAGAACGAGTAGAGACAAGACAAATTGTTCAAGATCATCCTTTATTTGAAGTGCTTCGCGAAGTACGTAAAGAAATTGCGCAAGGAGAAGGTGTGCCTCCATTCGTTATTTTCTCTGACCAAACGTTGAAAGATATGTGCGCAAAAATGCCGCAAAGTGACTCTGAACTTTTAACTGTAAAAGGGATTGGCGAACATAAACTTGTGAAGTATGGTTCTCACTTCTTACAAGCAGTTCAGCACTTTATTGAGGAAAACCCAAACTATGCTGAAACAGTTAAAACAGAAGTGGTTACAGAGCGGAAAAAGTCAGGGAAAGCTTCAGCAAATTCTCATTTAGAAACGTATGAAATGTATAAACAAGGCATTGATTTAAATGAGATTGCAAAAGAACGTAACCTATCTAGACAAACAATTGAAAATCATTTAATTCGTTGTTTTGAAGATGGAATGGAAGTAGACTGGAACAGTTTTGTTCCTGCAGAATACGAACAGCTGATTGAAACTGCCGTGCAAAATGCTGATGGTGGTCTGAAATCGATTAAGGAACAACTTCCAAATGAAGTGAGTTACTTTATGATTCGTGCTTATTTACAAATTAGAAAGTAGTGACATGTAAAGGGGATAGGGATTTATGCATCACGTTTTTGTGTATGGCACGTTAAGAAAAGAGCAAACGAATGCTCATTTTATGCAAGGTGCAATATGCATCGCAGACGGAGCGTGGACGTATGGCAAATTATTTGATACAAACGAAGGCTATCCGGCGATGATTTATTCAAATGAAGAAAAGGTCTATGGTGAAGTTTATGAAGTAAATGATGAGATATTGCGTAAGTTAGATGAACTAGAAGAATATACAGGGAATGCGGAGACTGATTTATATTATCGAATCAAGCAAACAGTATATGCTGCTGATAGGGAAATAGAGGCATATGTATATATCGCTCAAGATAAAAAGATGATATTGAAAGTGATTGATTCTGGAGATTGGGTGGAGTATCAAAAAGAAAAATAAGAGTAACTAAAGAGTAGATAGTGGAATAATCCATTATCTATTTTTTATATTTAGACTTTTAAATTTCTTATTATTTTGATAAATTGTAAATATAGGGGAATAAAAAGGAGGGTTTTTCATGGGTGTCAGAAATTTAGTTTCTCACCTGTAGTAGAAAAATAACGTACAGGAGGAGAATAATAATGAACGAATTAAATGTAAAAGAATTTTATAAAAAACAATTTGAATTACTAAGTCATGATATAAATAATGAAAACTGGTTACAGGAAGTTGCTGAAGAAATTAAAGAGCAAGTGGGATATCCATTTCAGACGATGTTAGAACTAGGTGCTGGAAATGGCGGGTTTGCAAGAGCGATGTCAAATTTGGATGTAAAAATGACTACGGTTGAGCTTGTACCAGAGTTAGTTATGTTTGCTAAAGAACATTCTACTAAGGACATTGTGATTCATTGTGCTGACTTTTATAAAATTAACTTTGAAGAAAAGTTTGATGTTGTTAGTTATTTAGACGGATTTGGTGTAGGAACGGATGAAGAACAATTATTTTTATTAAAACGTATCCATAATTGGTTGAAAGATGATGGGTGTGCACTTATTGATATTTATCAACCTTTATATTGGGAAAAAGCAAATGGACAAGAAATGCCGATTGGCTCTGCAATGCGAAAGTATGAATATGATAGTGAAAATGCTAGAATGCTGGACCATTGGTGGGAAACGGATTCTTCAAATGATATTGTGACACAATCTTTACGTTGCTATACTATAGATGAGATTAGTAATTTATGTGCAGAGGCTCGTTTCAGTATAGTTGGGATTTTCCCAGGAGGAGCGTATGACTTTGAAGAGAGAAAATATAAAGAGCAAGTATCATTAAATGAATGTTTATCATATCGTATAAAAGTAAAAAAGAGTAAGGATTAACTCCTTACTCTTTTTTACTTTTATAGTGTGAATAATTGACTGTTTTTCGTGTTCATTGTCGTTCTTTTTTTATTCTTATGGATCTTAGTATGATCCCGATTCCAAGAAATAAAACAGTAGCAACGACTCCGCTAATAGGGTTTAACCAAAAATCACTGCTGTTGGTAAGTGTAATAATCCCTGTTATTGTAACTAAAACAGTAGGAACGGCGTCTTCAATTGCATGCATGATTACGCATGGCCATACTGACTTTGTAAGTCTATATATTTCAACATACATAATAGACCAAGAAACCATAAGTATACAGCCTAATAAAAGCATATTTAGCCTTGAAATAGATTCAAAATATTCATTTGGTAAAAAGACTAAATAATAAGCGGCATGCCAAAGAGCCCAAACTAACCCAGAAATAATATAAATAAACCAATCGTTTAACTTTAGTTCAATCAGCTTTGGAGTTAAATAACCGCGCCAAGAAAACTCTTCAAAAATATTTTTAATAAAGTTACCAATAGTAGACATGAATATGAGTGAAAATAATGAGTGCATTTCAAAACTGGTTATGTTAGCTACTCCAAAAATAAGTGCTATGCTTATCGTTATTAATATAACGAATGGATAAATTAGTAATGCAACGAAATACCATTTAAAGTTTGCCTTCAAATTTAGTTTGATCCCAAAATCATTCCAATCTCGACCAATACTTCTAAGTAAAATACTTGCGAGAAAGGGTAATATTAGCCATAATCCCATACCTAAAGAGTTTCCGTCAGGCTGATCCGTTAGGAAAGAATCTAGAAATACCCCAATCCAACCACTTGCCAACACAATTAACACAAAAATAAGTAAGTGTAACTTTAGAGGCTTTCTTTTGGTGGTAGTCATTTTTAATAGACTCCTTTACTTTTGTTTTTGAATTTTGTAATCTTGGTTAATTTACAAATGAAATAATAGACAACTAGAAAAGAAGTTGGAGTGTATGTAAGGTGTAAAGCTCTTTTAATCGTATCTATCGAATGAATCACTTAATTATATGTGTAGTTGTATGATTTAGATGTTGTATATTCTTATAATGTAAAAACAGCATTAGAATTTCAATATTAGAAAGATAAAAGTAAGTTTTTTCGGAAAACTTAAATTAAAATTCTTGACTTTATAAATGGATTTTTAATACAATTGTATTTCGACTGAAAAATTAGAACGGACAGGAGGGAATCATCAAATGAACAGCATTTTTGACGAAGAGTTAAAAAGAATGAAAGATACGTTAAGTACGATGGATGATCAATTAGAACAGCTTGAAAAAATTCCAGTATATTATGGAGAAGATTTTAAAGAACAAATTCTTGAAAGTATGAGGGAGTCTAATAGACAAAATTTACGTATTGGTGTGCAAGAGCCATACTTTGGAAGATTAGATTTTCAGGAGGATGGTAAGGAAGATATTATACCGATTTACATCGGTAAAGTAGGTGTTTCAGATAAAGATACGATGAAACCGATTGTAATTGATTGGCGGGCACCTGTCGCAAGTATGTTTTATTCATTTACCGGTGGAGATGAATTAGCGTTTTATCAATCGCCAGACGGATTAGTAGAAGGTGATGTTTATTTAAAGCGAAACATCTCTATTCGAAAAAGAGAACTAGAACGTGTTGTTGATACATATGTAAAAGGAAATGAAGATGTCTCGCATGCCGATGATTTTCTTCTATATCGATTAGGTGAGAATAAAGATAATAAACTAAAGGATATTGTTTCGACGATACAATCGGAGCAAAATGATATTATTCGTGCGGAAAGAAACTTACCATTACTTATTCAAGGGGTTGCAGGAAGCGGAAAAACAACAATCGCTTTACATCGCCTTGCTTTTTTAATTTATGAATATCGTGAGCAATTAGAAGCTGAGAGAATGATTGTTTTCGCTCCGAATAGTCTGTTTTTAGACTATATTTCGAGTGTACTTCCTGAGTTAGGTGTAGGGAACATTAGTCAAACAACGTTTCCAGATTGGGCATTACGTACGTTAGATGATTCGGTGAAACTGAAGCAGACAGAAGAAAAGTTGAAAGAAGCATTTTCTATTAATCGTGATGAAGAAAAGGTTATGCTCGGTAAATTAAAAGGCACGCTGGAATTTAAGTCCTTTGTTGAAGAGAGAATGGTTCAATTTGAAAAAGAATTAGTACCAACAAGTGATTTTGAGGCATGGGACAAGGCGGTTATTCCGGTTGAAGATATTAAAAAATGGATGCAAGTGGAATATAAACATTATCCATTAAAGAAAAGAAGAGAAAGATTAGTCGGCCGAATGAAGCGCTGGATTGAAATTGAACTGAAAAAGTATGGAGAATCAAACGAGAAGAAATTACTAAAAAAAGAAGCGACAAAGAGATTGAACACTTATATGAAGTTTTGGCCGAAAATGAGCTCACTTGCACTATATAGTTCAATATTGAAAAGTAAAGAAATAATCAAAGTATTGCCCGAAGAACTTGTGAAAGAAACAGAAAAGAGTTGTCGTAAAAAAGAAGTGTATGTAGAAGATTTACCAGCTTTAATATACATACATCATCGTATTTCAGGAATTGAAATCGGACAAAAGTTTCATCACGTTGTTATCGATGAAGCACAAGATTTTTCGCCTTTCCAAGTCTATGTATTAAAAGAAATTACACTAGGTAATTCTTTCACTATATTAGGTGATTTATCTCAAGCAATTTATGATTATCAAGGAATTGAAGATTGGAGTGCTTTTAAAGAAGTATTCCAAGAAACAGGTTATTATGAACTGACGAGAAGTTATCGTTCTACAAAAGAAATTATCGAATTTGCGAATGAGATAATTAAAAATGCAGAGATTCCAGTTGGACTTGCAACGCCAGTTTTCCGTAGCGGGGAAGAAGTGAAAGTGATTCAAACAGAAGATCAATTCACTGAAATTATGAAGACTTTACAGCATCTACAAAATGAAGATGTGAAAACAATTGCAGTAATAGGAAGAACAGATGATGAATGCCGTGATATATATGAGAAGCTAACAAATGCAGGGTTGACTGTTAACGTCATTGAAGCAGATCAAAGTAAATATGAAGGCGGTATTTCGGTAGTACCTGTATACTTAGCGAAAGGGTTAGAATTTGATGCAGTACTTTTAATCGATGTTGATGAAGAACATTACAAAAATACAAAACACGATGCGAAGTTATTGTATGTCGGATGTACAAGGTCACTTCATGATTTATGGATTTTCCATAGCGGGGAAGCATCGCCTTTAATTAAAGGATTAAAATAAATAGTACATACAAGAGGCTTTTCTAGTAACAAAAAGAAGAACCTCTTGTTTTTCTATATAAAGACATGGAGAGAAAATTACTATGATAACAAAAGTAATAACAAAAAGAGATTGGGAAATCGCAAAGATAGATGGAGAAATTAATGAAGCTTCACTAAAAGAAGAGGGATTTATTCATTGCTCATTTTTAGAACAAGCGTTAAAAGTTGCTGAGAAACATTTTAGTCATGAAGAAGATGTTTTATTATTAACAATTAATCCATCCCTAATAAAAGCAAAAATAAAAAATGAACTTGCTTCTAACGGTCAAGAATATCCGCATGTATATGGAGTAATTCATATTGAGGCAATTGTAGATATTACCCCATTTACTAAAGAAAATGGAAAATTTATATTACAAGAGGTGCAAAATTAAGATTGTACTAGGCATTTAAATTAGCTAGAAAAGCACAAATTATATAGTTTGTGCTTTTTAATTGTCTATTTTTTGTAAATACTCATTGTTTTTATCACACTAATACTGTACGATACATAGTATAAAACATATACTGTATGACATATAGTAATGAAAATGAGGTGAGTGAATGGATGCTTTATTAAATTCGTTAATTACTGAACTAAGAAGAGGGACATTAACATTAGCGGTTTTAAGCCAATTAAGAATGCCGCAGTATGGGTATTCACTTGTCCAATTATTGGAGCAATCGGGGATTACAATTGATCAAAGTACTTTATATCCGCTACTTCGCCGATTAGAAAAGCAGGAGCTAGTGACGAGTAGTTGGGATAAAACGGAGAGTAGACCTCGTAAGTATTACGTTTTAAGTGAATACGGATTAGAGATATTTTTGCAGTTAAAAAAGGAATGGATAAAGGATTCGAAAGAACTTTATAACTTATTAAAGGAGGAGGACAAGAATGAACTTGATTGATATGTATGTCGAGGAAGTAGCGAAGAGATTACCTGAAAAAAATCGTGAAGATATTATTCTTGAACTACGGTCAACAATAGAGGATATGTTACCCGATGAGTATGATGAGGAAGATGTAAAGAGTGTCCTTGAAAAATTGGGAAGCCCAGTTTCATTGGCTAATGGGTATCTGGATAGACCGATGCATTTAATTGGACCACGTTATTTTGATGTATATACGACGTTATTAAAAATGATTATACCAATTGCAGCTGTTATCGCACTCATTGCAATGGTTGCAGAAAATTTTGTAGGATATAATGGTGAGCCAGCGGTATTAAATGTTATTTTAAATTTGATAGGTAAAGGAATTGGTGAAATTGTCGAAGTTAGTCTCCATGTATTTTTCTGGTTGACACTTGTATTTGCTGTTTTAGAAAGAACGGATAAAGAAAAGGATCCACAGCCATTAACAACAAGTTTAAAAAAATGGACGCCAGATGATTTGAAAAATATTTCGTATATCCCGAAGAAAAAGGCAATCTCAAAGTTCGAAGTATTTGGAAGCTTAATGTGGACGGCAATATGGGCTACACTTTACTTTTATGCGAACCATCTCGTTGGCGTATACCATGCTACGGAAAATGGATTGAAGTTTGTTACGCCGACGTTTAATCAAGATGTTTTACTTCAATATTGGCCAATCGTTGTTGTTATGATTGTTTTCGAAGTAGCTATATCTCTTTTTAAGCTAGTACAAGGACAATGGACGAAAAAGTTGGCAATAGGGAATGCTATTCTCCAAATAGCTGGAACAATAGTATTTATAATAATTGTAGTAAATTCAAATTTATTTACCGAAGGATTTATTACGTTTGTGGCAAATGTGTTTGCTACTTCTCCAGAGGAATTTAAAACGTGGTTAATAGGTGGAGGTATTCTCATTTACATTATATCTGCGGTATTAAATATATTTGATGGTTTCCGAAAAGCACGTATTCGTATGTAGGAGTGATATTAAAGAAGATATGCCTTATGAAAGGAAGAAAGCGATGATAAGGGAAGCAACAAAACAAGATGTAGCATATATTTTAGATATTTATAATGATGCCATACTGTATACAACAGCCGTATATACGTATAAACCTGTAACCCTTGAAAATAGAATAGATTGGTATGAACAAAAAAAGGCTGACGGTTATCCAATTTTAGTATATGAACTAGATAGTAAAGTAGTAGGATTTGCGACATTCGGGCCGTTTAGAGCTTGGCCTGCCTATAAATATTCAATTGAGCATTCTGTGTATGTTCATAAGGAATATAGAAAAAATAAGATAGGAACTTCTTTAATGAAGGCATTAATCACAGTTGCAAAAGAAAGGGAATATATGACCTTAATTGCTGGAATTGATGCAGAAAATGAGAAAAGCATTGCCTTACATGAAAACTATGGATTTGTTCATGCGGGGACGATTAAAAAGGCTGGTTATAAGTTTAATAAGTGGCTAGATTTAGCTTTTTATCAATTGGAGCTTTGTGGCCCTAAAAAACCTTTAGAAGAATAGAAATTTAGTATTTTAGGTAGCATGGTGTAATTCATGCTACCTTTTTCTTATTGTAATAGCCGATATAATCTGCTAAAAAGGGTTTTTATATTCTATATTGAATTATTAGAAGGTGATAAAACGATATGAAATGAGGAATGGAAATGGAAACTGTCATTCAAAAAATGAAAGAGATACAATCTGATCAAGTTGGGATATCTATTTATTCTACAAAAAGCAATCGTATAGTTGCTTCATATAATAGTGAATTAAATATTCCGTTAGCATCAGCAGCAAAAGTAGTAATTGGATTTGTAGTAGCTCAAATGGTGAAGGAAAATAAATGTAATTGGAATGATATACTTCATCATGTTAAATTTAATCCACATGAAGATAGTGCGCAGTTATATCCACATTTACAAGGAAGAAGTACTTTAACACTTAGTAAAGCAGTTGAAGTAATGATAGCATGTCATGATAGTTACGTTGCGCAGTCAGTTGTAATGTACTGTGGTGGATGGGATATTGTGCAAATGTATGCTCAAACGCACTTTTCGAAAATTCATATACAAGAGAATGCTAGAGATGAGAAAAATGTTGGAGAATTAAATGAAGTTCTTTCACTTTTAGTACAAATTTTTCAAGGGTATAAATCAGAAGCTGAATTATGGGAACCTATTATTAGCGGCATGGTAAGACAGCAAGGTGACTATGAAGGAATACATTCATATCACTTGGCTCATATGACAGGTGGACTACCCACAGCTACAATAAATATTGGTATAATAGGAATGTTTAACGAATTTCCCTTTCTTTATGTTATTGGGGGGAAAGATTTACCTAATCGACGTGGAAATAAAGAGGTGGATGAAGCTTTTGCAGTAGCTTTGAAGTACATATACAAAGAATATAGTCAAAGTATGCTAGGGGTGAGTAATTGAAAAGAAACTTAAAGACATCAACAATCATTATATTAATTTTAACAATTATCGCTTTGGAAGTTGGAATCGCGATTTACGATCATACTCTGTCAATAGATACGATTTACTTTGCAGCGATACTTATTTGTATTGTATTGCTTTTTGGCACACGTGTTTCTGAAGAGAAAGAAAGTACATCGAAAGAGAGACGAAGAAAAACAGCTCTTATATTTTGGCCATCTATTTTATTGTCTATCGCTTGTTTTGCCGTTATTAGTTATATAAGAACAGGTTATGTCTCTGTGCCAGGGATAATTGGTTTTTCATGCTTTGTTACTTATGGTGGATTCGTGTTTATTAGTATTTTAAAAAGGAAAAGTAAAAATTAAAGGTAGCTTACTAAGTTGAAAGGAAGAAATATATGAAACGCATAGAGAATGGTACTAGAGCTGAAGGAGAATACATAAAAAATAAAGTAATTCAATATAACATGTCGATTTTAACAGATGAAGCAAAACAGCCGATGGAGCAAGTAAGTTTCGTAGTGAAAGATGAGAACGGAAAAATCTTTGGCGGTGTAACAGGAACAATGTATTTTTATCATCTTCACATAGATTTTTTATGGGTTGATGAATCGGTTCGTCATGATGGTTATGGCAGTCAACTGTTACATAAAATCGAAGACATCGCGAAGGAAAAAGGGTGTAGATTAATATTATTAGATTCATTTAGTTTTCAAGCACCAGAATTTTATAAAAAGTACGGCTACCGAGAATACGGTGTTGTTGAAGATCATCCTAAAGGACATAGTCAACATTTTTTAGAGAAGAGGTTATAGGAATCGTATTCGTCTTATATAAGAAAAGCGGATTTTAAAAGCATCACCAATACGATGATGCTTTTTTCTTTTGTTTATAGCAACTACTCAATCTGATGCAATTAGGAGAACAAATAGTGCGATTCCTATAACAAAGATTTTCCTTTTCATCGGAAATGAGGTGCTGTCTTTGTAGAAGACAGTTGTTGTATTTACTATGTGCACTAACAAATACTATTGAATTTTTAGGAGAAGAAGAGCAATCAGACGAGCTCTGAATATAATAATAAAGAAGGAGGTGTTAAGCAATGGGTTACATTGTAGATATTTCAAAATGGAACGGTGACATTAACTGGGATGTAGCCGCTCCACAACTAGATTTCGTAATCGCTAGGGTACAAGATGGATCAAATTATGTAGATCCTTTATATAAAAATTATGTCCAAGCAATGAAAACAAGAAATATTCCTTTTGGTAACTATGCATTCTGCCGCTTTATTTCAATTGCTGATGCGAAGAAGGAAGCACAAGATTTCTGGAATCGCGGTGATAAGAGTGCTACAGTTTGGGCTGCTGATGTAGAAGTGAAAACAATGGATGATATGAGAGCTGGTACACAAGCTTTTATCGATGAGTTACGCCGACTAGGTGCTAAGAAAGTTGGCTTATATGTTGGCCATCATGTATATGAGCCTTTCGGTATGGCGAACGTAAAAAGTGATTTTTTATGGATTCCTAGGTATGGCGGTAATAAGCCAGCATATCCTTGTGATATTTGGCAATACACTGAGACAGGTAATGTACCAGGTATCGGTAAATGTGATTTAAACCAATTGATAGGAAATAAGCCACTTTCTTGGTTTACTGAATCGGTACCAAAACAAGAAAACATACAAGCACAAGTTTCTAAGCAAAATATTATCCAATCTGGAGCCTTTTCACCTTATGAAACTCCAGATGTTATGGGAGCATTAACTTCTTTAAAAATGACTGCTACCTTCATTTTACAATCGGACGGTTTAACGTATTTTATTTCCGACCCAACTAGCGATGCACAATTAAACGGTATGAAAGGTTGGCTTGATCGAAAAGGTTGGTGGTATGAAGTTAAATGAAAATGAGGGCCGCCCTATTGGGTGGCTTTAATCATTATTCAACTCAATATATTACGTGTTATTGTTAATATAGAAGAAATATGAAAGGAACTGTTTATATTGCAATTGTAAAATCGATATTATAAATTAATTTTATGAAGGTTTTTTATAACAGGTTGGATTCTATAGCTTTATATTGAAAGAAGTAAAGTAAGACAAAGTATATATAATGAGCAATTTGATGGGAGAAGGAAAATGTACACGTATAAATTGCAACATGAACAACAAATTTCCGAAGAAAAAATAAAAAAACTTTATGCCTCTGTAGGTTGGTGGCCAGAAAGAAAAGAAATCGATATTCAAAAAATGTTAAATAATAGTATAGCAATTGGGGTATGGGAAGAAAATGAATTGATCGGATTTGCTAGAGTTGTTTCTGATGGTGTTTTTCGAGCGTACATAGAAGATGTTGTCGTACATGAGAGTGTAAGAAATAAAGGTATTGGAGAGAAGATGCTTACAATTTTACTTCAAGAGATATCTCACATTCATATTGTTAGTCTATTTTGCGGAGAGAAACTAATAAAGTTTTATGGTGAACAGCAATTTCAAGTGACAAAGCAAATTGTAATGCATCGTAATCAAATAGTGAAAGAATAAGAGGTGACAATTAGAATGAATGCCACAAAAACGTATTGTTTATCAAAAAGAAATGCGACAGAAGATTCTCCAGATGGTTGGAATGCAACATGTATGAGGCTTAATAATAAAATATTTGCGATAGTAAACCATGAAGAAGGAGAAAAAGCTGCGATTACATTAAAATGTGATCCAGAACTTGCACTAAGATTAAGAGAAGACTTCCCAGAAACCATAATTCCTGGTTATCATATGAATAAAAAGCATTGGAATACAGTGTATATACAAAAAGATGTAGAGCAGGAGCAAATTAATAAAATGATTGATTGGTCGTATGATTTAGTACTACAATCATTTTCAAAGAAAAAGCAGCAAGAGTTATTAGATTAATATGTATGAGGGGTGGATATATTGAAAGACACGATTAAAGTCACATATGATAAATTAGCGAGTACATATAAAGAAAATCTAGATTTGGCAAATCCATATAACAGCTATTATGAAAGACCAGCGATGATGGAGATGATTCCAAAGAAATTAGAAGGGAAGAGTATACTAGATGCTGGATGTGCAGCTGGATGGTATACTTCTCAATTTGTAGAAAGAGGAGCAAATGTTATTGCAATTGACGTAAGTTCTGAAATGGTAAAAGCTGCAAAGGAAAGTACGGGTGATAAAGCAATGTTTCTTTGTCATGACTTGCAAGAAGTATTACCATTTGAAGATAATACTTTTGATGTTATTGTAAGTTCGTTAACGCTTCATTACTTAGAAAATTGGAATCAAGTATTTCAGGAGTTTCGCCGAGTATTGAAGCCAGGTGGAGAATTTATATACTCCATACATCATCCTTTTATGGATTTTACAAAGTTTACTTGTGAAAATTATTTCGAAAAACAATTATTAGTAGATACGTGGGTTAAACCAAACATTACAATTGAAGTTGAATTTTTTAGAAGGTCACTCCAAGACGTAATTAATGAAACAACAAATTATTTTATGTTAGAAAAAATGGTGGAACCGAGGCCAGTTGAAAAGATGAAAGAAGTAAATGAAAAATCTTATCACTACTTAAATACAAATCCACATTTTCTTATTATGAAAGCCATTAAAAAATAGCTAGTAAAATGATTATATTTTACTAGCTATTTTGCAGTTTTAAATGGTGAATTAGGAGTTTTGAAATGAATACGAAACGAAATAGATTACTATACGCAATGTTTACTATCATTGTTATTATTTTAGGGCTTAGTTCAAGAAAGTTTGCTTTTGCACTGCCGGCTCTATTAAATGATTATTTAGGCGATGCTTTATGGGCACTCATGATTTTTACAGGGTTCGGATTTGTATTTCCTAAAATAGAAACGAAGAAATTAGCTTTTATAAGTTTGCTGTTTTGTTATGCGATTGAAATAAGCCAATTATATCATGCCGAATGGATAGATAGCATTCGTACAACGACTTTAGGTGGACTCGTATTAGGCTACGGATTTTTGTGGAGTGATTTAGTAGCTTATACAATTGGTGTTGGGATTGGAATGTTTTGTGAGTTGGTGTTACGGAAGAAATAAAAGATATAAAAAGGGGTATTTATGAAAAAAATAATATTAATAGGTTCTGGTGGTTCAGGAAAATCTACATTAGCAAGACAGTTAGGAAATAAACTAAATATTAAGGTGCATCATCTTGATGCACTATTCTGGAAACCGAATTGGGAAGGTGTACCGAAAGAAGAGCAAAGAATAGTCCAAAATGAATTAGTTAAAGAAGATGAGTGGATTATTGATGGGAATTATGGCGGGACAATGGACATAAGAATGAACGCAGCTGATACAATCATCTTTCTTGATATTCATAGAACAATATGTGTTTATCGTGCTTTTAAAAGGGTTATACAATATCAGAATAAAACAAGACCGGATATGGGCGCGGGATGTGAAGAAAGGTTTGACTTGCAATTTTTCAAATGGATATGGGAATACCCTAAAATGAAACGACCTTCAATTTTAAAGAGGCTAAATCAATTGAGTAAGGATACAAATGTTATTATTTTAAAATCTTCAAATGAAGTAAAATTATTTTTAAAGAAGTACGATACCATAAATAGTTAGATTGTAAAAAGAAGTAACGTGGGGGGATAGGATTGAATAGATTCATTGGCCCGGTTGATTCTAATATGGTGAAAATTCCAGCAGGAAAAGTAGAATTAAGAGATGATCGAATAAAAAAAGAATGGCAAGTTCAAGTTAAACCGTTTCTTCTTGCAAAATATGTTGTAACGGTGGAATTATATGATGCGATTACGAATCTTACACCAAATTTATTGAAAGATAAAAATAAACCAGCTGTAAATATCTCATGGAATGATGCCATTATGTTTTGTAATTTACTTTCAAAAAAAGTGGGATTAAAAGAATATTATTCTATTATTGATGGTGGGCAAATTGTTAGTTGTAATGTAGATTCAAATGGCTACCGATTACCTTCAGAAGCAGAGTGGCAATATGCGTGTAAAGCAGGAACGACTGGATACATATATGGAGAACTGAAAGAGATTGCTTGGTATAATGAAAATTCAGGTGGACGTATTCATGAGGTCGGAAAAAAGGAACCGAATGCATGGGGCTTGTATGATATGTTAGGAAATGTTTGGGAATGGTGCTATGATTTGTATGATGAAAAGGTATATGGATCATACCGGATTTTTCGAGGCGGTAGCTGGGCTGAAGCAGCTAGAGGTTGCGGTGCGACTTGTCGTCGCCGTAGTCATCCTACATTTCATATAGATGACCTTGGGTTTAGGCTCGCTAGGTCCATTTAGAAGAATAAGACCAAATACCTGTAATCTTAATGACAACATAGAAAAGATTTAAATTAAGGAGTGTTTAAAGTGGCACGTGTTTTATTCATTAATACTGGATCAGAAGGACATATAAATCCAACATTACAATTTGTAGAAGAATTAGTTTCACGTGGGGAAGAGGTAATTTATTTTTCAATTGAATCTTTTAGAGAGCGTATTGAGAAGACGGGTGCTACTGTACGAACAATTGACGAGCAAAAGTTTATAAAAGCTTTTCTTTCCGGTGGTCGAAATTACTTACTAGAGAGAATAAATGGTCTTTTACATACGGCAGATGTTATTATACCAAATGTTCTGGAACAAATTGAAGGCGAACATTTTGATTACATCATTCATGATTCAATGTTTGGCTGTGGACATATAATTGCTCAAATTCTAAAGCTTCCAGCAATAAATTCATGCACATCGTTTGCACAGGATGAAAAATCATTTGAACAAATGTTAGACTACCTTTCGAAAAATATCCCAGCGGAGGTTCATGAGAGAATACAAAATGATTTTCAAAATTTAATAAAAGAAATTATGGAAAAATATAGTGTTAAAATAAACTCACCGTATGAAGTTTTCTGTAATCCAGCGCCACTTACTATTGTGTATACAATTAAAGAGTTCCAACCTTTTGGAGATATGTTTGATGAGATATATAAATTTATAGGTCCATCTATCTCTACACAAGTGAAAAATGAAGCCTTTGATTTTACTTCAATTGAAGAAAAAAGCCCGATTTACATTTCACTAGGCACTGTTTTTAATGATGCACTTGATTTTTATAAACTTTGTATGAAGGCGTTTGAGAATAGTGATCATACAATTGTGATGTCTATTGGTAATAAAACAAAAATAAGTGATCTGGGTAATATTCCTAAAAACTTCATTGTAAAAAACTACGTACCACAAGCAAAACTACTTACATATACAAAGTTATTTATTACACATGGTGGGATGAATAGTACACATGAAGGACTTTATAACGGGATTCCACTCATTGTAATTCCACAAAGTGCAGATCAGCCAGTTATCGCAAAGCAAGTGGAGAATCTCGGAGCTGGGATTAAGTTGCACATGAAAGAACTAACTGAGGAACAACTACGTGAAAGTGTAGAACTTGTATTAAATAATCCTTCATATAAAGAAGCTGCTTTGAATTTGAAGGGGTCTTTCCGAAAATCTGGTGGCTATAAGGAAGCTGCTGATGAGATTTTTACATTTATAGGTCAGTAATAAATGGAAGATTATACATGAGAAAAGTGTCTATATGAAATGGTATAGACACTCTTTTTTTATATGAAGCGGAGAATTCGTTGTTTTGAAAGGTTAAATATTCTGTTTTATAAATTCGGACCATAGTTTTACGTGTTACTAATGCTTTCATCATTTCTGCACAACTTCTGCACATACTTTGATGATTTCTATGTCATGATATATTCATCAAGTGAAATATTTCACAAGAAATGAAATATATTTTCACTGCGGTGTATGCATAATTAACACATACATCGATACAAGATTGTCTCTTGTTATTCTTTTACATCAAAGCCCACATTACACTACAAAGTATAACAAGAAGGGGACAGGAATATGAATAATCGATTTTTAAAACAACTACAAAACATAAAAATGAACAAAAAAAGTCTAGGAGCTGTTGCATTAACAGCTGGAATTATTGGCACGACACTTATTCCTCAAAACGCATACGCGCACGGTTTTGTTGAAAAGCCTAGCAGCCGATCTGCTTTATGTAGTCCAACCTATGGTGCACTAAATGCAAACTGTGGAAGTGTTATGTATGAACCACAAAGTTTGGAAGCTCCAAAAGGGTTCCCGCAAAGTGGCCCGGTTGATGGGCAAATCGCTTCTGCAGGTGGTAAATTTGGTGGTGTTTTAGATCAACAAACAGCTGATCGTTGGTTTAAAAATACAATCACAGGCGGGGAAAATACTTTTACTTGGAAATATACAGCGCCTCACTTAACAAGTAAATGGCATTACTATATTACAAAAAAAGAATGGAACCCAAATAAAGCGCTCACAAGAGCAGATTTAGAACCAATTGGAACTGTACAACATGATGGTTCGGCAGCCTCAAATAATTTAACTCACAAAATCAATGTACCTACTGATCGTAGTGGATATCATGTGATTTTAGCAGCATGGGATGTAGCTGATACAGCAAATGCATTTTATAATGTAATTGATGTTAATCTCATCAATGATGTGAAACCAGATACAGAAACTCCAAGTATTCCAAATGGAATTCAGGCACAAAAAGTAACAGCGAATAGTATAGAACTAGCATGGAACGCTTCTACGGATAATGTAGGGGTAAAAGGGTATCAAATCTTCCGTAACGGAGAGATGATTGATACAGTACCAGGAACTCATTTTATTGATAAAAAATTACAACCAAGTACAGAATACTCTTATACTGTAAAAGCAATTGACGCAGCTGGAAATGTATCGAAAGAAAGTGCAGCGCTTACAGTAAAAACAACAGTTGAGGCTCCTGATACAGAAGCACCAACACAACCAAAAGGATTACATAGTATGGGAACGACAGCGTCAAGTGTGGATCTAATGTGGAGTCCTTCTGACGATAATATTGGTGTAGACCATTACGATATTTATAGAGAAACAGAAGGATCATTGAAAAAAATTGCAACATCCAATACGACTTCTTATATGGATAAAAATTTACTTCCTAATACTACTTATAAATATGTAGTGAAAGCTGTTGATGTAGCTGGAAATGAATCTGTACAGAGTGATATATTCACAATTACTACAAAAACTGAAAGCGCTTCATATGAAGAGTGGAATGCAAAGAAAGCATATGAAAAGGGAGATAGAGTTCTACACGAGGGAAAAGTATATGAATCTGTCCAGAGTTATCAAGGAAATGGGGATCCAAACTGGATTTATGCCTTATCATTATGGAAAACAGTGTAAGCTTTACCTAGATATGAACTAAGAGATGATGGGCTTTGATGCAAAAGAAAATCTTGAGAATTCACTTTTCTATTTATAAAAAAGGGTAGTATATAAATTCATATACTACCCTTTTTATTATGATAGTACTTTCGTCATAAGAACGTGCGGAATACCATCTTCAATAAATACATCAGAAGAAGTTTGATAATCTAATTTTTTATAAAATCCTTCAGCTTGTGTTTGACCGTGTAGTTTTACTTTTGTAGCTTCTTTGTCACGAGCAATTTCTTCTAGCGCTTTGATTATTACTTTTCCTAATCCGTATTTACGATAGTCTTTTAAAATACAGATGCGTTCAAATTTTCCTGCACCGTCAACAAATCGTATACGACCTGTACCTACAGGAAGATCGTTATAATAAACTAAAATATGTTTGCATTTCTCACCGATTTTATCGAATGTATCGAATTCATCTTCAAGAGGGACATTTTGTTCTTTTACAAATACTTCTTTTCGAATATGAAAGGCGGTTTCTAAATCTGTAAGTTCTGTTATGACTTTGGAGTGCAAATTGTTCAGTCCTTTCTAGTGTGATGTGCTTTTGTTTTCATAGTATATCATAATGATACGCAATAAAGAGAAAATATAAAAGCTGACTGTAAGAGTCAGCTTTCATTTTAATTCCTTTATTCCGTTTTCAGTTCCAATAATCGCCTTACTAGTCATATTAACAAACAATCCTGTTTCAACTACACCTGTAATCATTTTTAATTGCGTGTGTATATTGGCAGGATTAGTTATGTTGTGATGGAATATACAATCAATAATCATGTTATTGTTATCGGTAATAAACATTTCATTATTTTTTAAACGTAACGTTGTTTGACAACCTAAAGATTGAATTTTCCTTTCGGTTTGTTTCCAGGAAAAAGGTATTATTTCAATAGGTAATGGGAAAGTACCTAAATGTGTTACAAGTTTCGATTCGTCAGCAATAATAATTAGTTCTTTGGAGGAAGTGGCAACAATTTTCTCGCGAAGTAATGCGCCACCACCACCTTTTATAAGTTGTAAATTAGCATCAATCTCATCCGCCCCATCAATTGTAAGATCAAGGCTTTGTACGTCGTTTAACGAAATTAGAGAGATATTTAGTTGTTTAGCTAATACTTCCGTTTCTTTTGACGTTGGTACAGCTTGAAATGATAAGCCTTCTTTTACACGCTCACCTAATTTTTGTATCGTCCAATATACAGTAGAACCTGTGCCAAGTCCAACTTTCATCCCATCTTTTACAAAGTTTGCAGCATATTCACCAGCGAGCTGTTTTAAATTCAGCATATTATTCTGCTGGACGTGGGCCTGCATCTAGACCTGAATTTTCCACTGTAAGTATAGGACGAACGACTATATCTTTATGCACCTGCATTTGGCATGATAAACGTAAGTGATCTTCAATTCCTTTTTCCGTAATTGCATTTTTTTCATTAGAACTTGCTTCACAAAACTCACCTGCTATAATTTCTACTCTACAAGTTGTGCAGCGTGCTTTCCCACCGCAGCGATGGAGAATGTGTACACCGTTATCTTCGATTGCTAATACTAACTTTGTGCCTTCTTTTACATCAAACGTTCCCGCACCTTCAATTGTTAATTTTGGCAAATTTGTTCCTCCTCACGTAAAATTGTACATAACATATTTATGACCGCGAATTATTGAACATAAACATAATTTTTTTATATGCCCGTAACTTTTTTATTTGTTGACTCGTTAATTAAGTAAGCGCTGAAAAGGAGTGGTTATTTTGTGCACAAAAGTAACTCATGTTTTAAAAAATCATATCGATATGAATCATTCAAATATAAACTTTTTAATTGAGCAATACGGAGAGTTGAAAAGGTACTGTACATTTTTAACGAAAAATAAATGGGACGGCGAAGATCTTGCCCAAGAAACAGTTTGTAAAGTTCTTCAAAAATATAGTAATAAAGATATTTGTATGACACTTGTATATAAAATAGCTAGAAATCGTTGGATAGATCAGATCAAATCAAAATCAGTTCATGAAAAAATAAGAGACCAAATTACTTTTGAAGAACCACAAGAGAACATTGCAGATTTGCATGAAATGGTAGGGAAAGTATTGTCGTCATTAAATGTACAGCAATCCGCAATTTTATTATTAAAGGATGTTTTTCAATATAGCATCGCTGATATTGCTAAAGTATGTTCGGTATCAGAAGGTGCAGTGAAAGCTTCTTTATTTAGGAGTAGAAATAGGCTGAAAACTGTAAGTGAAGAAGGGATTGAAGTAGTCGAATTCACAGATGATATTGAAGTTGTTGTAACGTCTATTCGTGAGGAAAGGCCGGAATTGTTAACGAAACTTCTTCCTACTATAGATTTTACTAAGTTACCATCTAAACAGCCAGTCTTATTATTTAATACGAAAAAGCCTTCTTCCTACAGTTGTATGCTTTGCGCGGCATAACAATTATTGGAGGGATTTAAAATGAATGCAATTCCATATGTAGTAGAACAAACGAATTTAGGAGAACGTTCCTATGATATATATTCGAGGTTATTAAAAGACCGAATTATTATTATCGGTTCAGAAATTAATGATCAAGTAGCGAGTAGTGTCGTAGCTCAATTATTATTTTTAGAAGCGGAAGATGCAGAGAAAGATATATATTTATACATTAATAGCCCAGGTGGTTCAACGACAGCAGGTTTTGCCATATTAGATACGATGAATCTCATTAAACCAGATGTACAAACGCTATGCATGGGATTTGCAGCATCATTTGGTGCATTGTTATTATTATCAGGTGCAAAAGGGAAACGGTTTGCGCTCCCTAACAGTGAAATTATGATTCATCAGCCACTTGGTGGTGCGCAAGGCCAGGCAACAGAAATTGAAATAACAGCGAAAAGAATACTAAAGTTAAAGCATGATATTAATAAAATGATTGCAGAAAAAACAGGGCAACCGATTGAAAGAGTGGCACATGATACAGAAAGAGATTATTTTATGACTGCTGAAGAGGCAAAGGAGTATGGGATTGTAGATGATGTTGTTACGAAAAAATAAGATAAAAACAGGCTAGAGGATATGCTAATCCTCTAGCCTGTTTTATTAATCTTTTACCCATTCATCAACTAGTGCTTGATTCTTTTTAATCCATTTTCGCGCAGCTTCTTCGGGATCTTTCGTTTTATTTAACATGACCATTAATGTGCCAAGCTGCTCATCATTCATTTTCCATTTATCAAAGTATTTTATAACATCCGGGTGATCTTTTTCGAAACCTTTACGAACAGAGTAATAAATGTCATCTTTTTCACCATATACTTTCTTAGGGTCTTTTAAATATTTTAAGTCAAATTCTGAAAAGCCCCAATGCGGATTCCAAAGCGTAACAGCGATTGGTTTCTTTTTCGTATAGGCTTTCTTTAACTCACTCATCATCGCAGCTTCAGAGGATTGGACAAGTTTTAGTTTAATATTATATTCTTTCATTGCTTTATTCGTTAAATTCATAAGACTACTACCGGGTTCGATACCGATAATTTTATTGTCTAGTTCATCTTTATGAGCATTTAAATCTTCGATACTGCTTATGTTTTTCACATAAGAAGGCACGACTAAACCTAGACCAGTACCCTCATACCATTTTGATTTTAAGACAATGTCATCTTTATAACGATTGTTTAGTGGTTTATCCGTAACTGGTAGCCATACTTCTAAATTAGCATCCACATCACCGCGAGCGACTCCAGTCCAAATCGCAGCTTTTTCTAAATACATGAGTTCAACTTTATAGCCTTTTTGTTCTAGTAATACTTTCCACATGTTTGCAGTTGCAATATTTTCTTTCCAACTTGTTACACCAAGTTTAATTTTTCCTTTCGAATTTGCATTTGTTGCATTACATGAAGTGAAAATCATAGTAATAAATAATACAAGGCATATAAACCAAATTTTCTTTCGCATCGAAAACCTCCTAAGAAACGTTTGCCTCTTTAAATAAATGTATAAGTAAGCATTCTTATTATGAACGGAAACGAGAATTTTAAAGAAATCTTATGAATGTCATTTTTATGTAATATTTCTTTGCAAAATCGCAACACTATATGAGTAGATGGGTAGAAAAGGAGTAGTGACATGGATAATACAAAGGTGCGTGTTGAAAACGTAACAAAAGTATTTGGGAAACACCCGCAAAGAGCGCTTACCTTATTAAAAGAAGGAAAAAGCAAATCGGAAATTTTAAAAGAGACAGGAATGAATGTTGGCGTAAAGAAGGCAACGTTTGAAGTATACACCGGAGAAATTTTCGTTATTATGGGTTTGTCTGGTAGCGGAAAATCAACACTAGTTCGAATGCTTAATCAATTAATCAAACCAACAGCAGGGCATATATACATAGACGGTGAAGACATCGCAACGATGGGAAAAGAAGAGTTGCGAAGAGTGAGGAGAACGAAGATGAGCATGGTATTTCAAAAGTTCGCTTTATTTCCTCACCGTACAGTGATACAAAATGTTGCGTACGGGTTAGAAATTCAAGGAGTGCCAGTAGAAGAGCGAGAAAATAAGGCACTAGAATCATTGAAGCTAGTAGGACTCGATCATCATAAAGATAATTATCCAAGTCAACTTAGTGGCGGTATGCAGCAACGTGTTGGAATCGCAAGGGCATTAACAAATAATCCAGATGTATTACTAATGGACGAGTCATTCAGTGCATTAGATCCACTAATTCGAAAAGAAATGCAAGATGAATTGTTAGAGCTACAAGATAAAATGGAAAAAACAATTATATTTATTACACACGATTTAGATGAAGCACTGCGAATTGGGGATCGTATTGCATTAATGAAGGATGGCGAAATCGTTCAAATTGGAACGCCGGAAGAAATTATGATGAGTCCTGCCAATGAATTTGTAGAGAAGTTCGTGGCGGACGTGAATTTAGGAAAAGTAATTACGGCGGAATCTATATTAAAACGACCGGAGACTTTATTAATTGATCGTGGACCACGTGTAGCACTTCAAATCATGAGGAACGCCGGTGTTTCTACTGTGTATGTTGTCAACAAAAAGTATGAATTTTTAGGTATATTAACCGCGGATGATGCGAGTAAAGCAGTACAAAAACAGTGGCCGATTGCTGATTTATTACTTAATGATATTCCGCATGTTTATTTGGATACTTTACTTGAGGAAACATATGCAAAAATGGCGGAGATGAAATATCCGTTACCAGTAATTGATGAGAAGAAAAGACTTAGAGGAATCATTAAACGTGAAAGTGTCATTCAAGCTCTTGCAGGAAACATTGAGGAAGAGGTGAAAGACGATGAATAGTATACCACGTATTCCTTTAGGGGAATGGGTCGACTTATTTGTTGCAAGTTTATATGAACACTTTGAGGGGTTATTCCGAGGATTCTCTTATATTATTGGCGGATTCGTTGATTTACTCACTAATTTTTTAACAATAATACCTGCCATATTGATGATTATTATCTTATGTTTCCTCATTTGGTACACAACGAGGAAAGTATCTTTAGTCATTTTTACGCTCATCGGATTATTATTTATTTTAAATATTAACTACTGGGCACAAACGATGCAAACATTAGCACTTGTACTTACATCTGTTATTATTTCAATCATTGTAGGAATCCCAATCGGAATTTTAGCTTCTCAAAATGAACGTTTTTCAAAATTTTTAAAACCGACATTAGATTTTATGCAAACAATGCCAGCGTTCGTCTATCTTATTCCTGCGATTACATTTTTTGGAGTAGGTGTAGTGCCTGGGATTATTGCATCGGTAATCTTTGCAATGCCGCCGACAATTCGCTTTACAGACTTAGGAATTAGACAAGTTCCAGAAGATTTAATTGAAGCAGCGAATGCATTTGGATCCACAGCATCACAAAAACTATTTAAAGTACAATTACCACTCGCAACTGGAACGATCATGGCTGGAGTGAACCAAAGTATTATGCTTTCTTTATCTATGGTAGTAACAGCATCTCTTGTAGGAGCACCAGGTCTTGGGGTTGATGTATACCGCTCTGTAACACAAGTAAATATCGGAATGGGATTTGAAGCCGGACTAGCTATTGTTGTCATTGCGATTATATTAGACCGTATTACACAAGGATTTCATCAAAAAAGAAGATAAAAAGAAAACACACTTTATTATACAAAGTGTGTTTTTTTGTTTGAAAAGATTACATACGAACAATAACAGAACCGCCAGCTGGTGCACAAACTTGGTTTTGCTGTTGTTCCATTGATTTAATTAAATGATTATTTTCTTCAATTAATGAGATTAGTTTCGCTAATTGACTTTCAAGACTTGCAATACGCTGCATCATATATTGTGAATCATGATGCAATGTATTCCTTACAGGATGAGGGGAATAAACATATTGTTGATTTATATTTGGATTCCAATGAGGATGCATTTGAATCGTTCCTCCTTAAATAAATTACTGATCTTTCTTATAGTAAATGCCTATATATATTTAATGGTTACTTGAAATTTTTCCATTGTAAAAGGAGTATGTACAGAAAATGGAAAATGTTATATATGAAGTTCAAGTACATTTTTTGGGAATGTTCAAGTGAGATAGTGAATGTATGAATACATTCCATTAAATGTATGTTGTTTAGCGAGAAATGATGGGAGGAGATGTAATTTTGGCTAAAAATAATAAAAATGATGCTTTGGCGATAGGTGTTGGTATAGGGGTTGTAATTGGTGTATTTCAAGGGTACTTTACAAATAATTTAGTAATCGGTATTGTGATTGGGATTGTAATTGGGATTGCGTTTTTGAAGAAATAATGAGTTGTAAATTTATTTAAAAAATCGCCTCGTTAAAAGAATGAATTTTCGGAATATAAATCCTGTTTTTCCTTTTTTTATGATATTATATATAAAAAGGATGGTGATAAATATGTCAACAAACAATCAAGTAGAACGAAACTGCTTTATTTGCAAAAAACATAAAGGAAACATTACAGTTCCAGGTGGAGCTATTTATGAAGATGAACTCGTTTACGTTGGACATGTCCATTGGGATAGCGAAGAAACATACCTTGGTTATGTAATGATAGATATAAAAAGACATGTACCTGGCCTTGCTGAACTAACAGATGAAGAAGCGAAAGCGTTCGGGCTAATAACAAGTAGAGTAAGTAAAGCACTAAAGGAAAATGAAGGTGCAGAGCATATTTACATTTTTGTTTCAGGGAATGGTGTACCACATATGCATATGCACATCATACCGCGTTATCCAAATACACCTAAAGAGTTTTGGTCACCAACTGAAGTAGCGAAATGGACTGGTGCGCCATATGGAGACGCAGAGAAAATCAAAAAACTATGCGAAAGAATACGAAAGTATATGGTGAATGAGTATGCATAAAACAAATAATAGACATAATTCATGGATTGGAAATAGGGAAATGTGTTTAGACGAAATTTCAGTAAAACAATATGGTGACATCATGCTCGGTAAATATGGCGGGAATATAAGCGCCGGAGCAAAAAAGAATGAAGATGGTGCGTTAGTTTGGTCAAATGGTGATTGGGAATTTGCAGCTATTTTAGATGGACATAATAGTGCGGAAAGTGTTGATTTAGTAGTAAATACAATCCAAAAGGAATATGAACATATAAAAGTAATGATGAATGAATCAATTGATACAGTATTTCGATCTGTTGAAAATCATCTACTTACAATCTTTCAATCCTCTTCATTTAAAGAAAAGTGCCAAAGCATTAAAGGTGAAACAGCTTGCTTAATAGGTGTAAGAAAAGAAAATTATATATGGTGGTTATCTATTGGCGATTGCCTCATTTATGTATTTCATGAAGAGTTACATAAGTTAGGACAATATGCATTAAATCAACGTCATTTTTACGAATGGGTTGGAAATGTAAACACATTTGATTTACCTGTTCCTTGCTATTCAACAGGCATTCGTGAATTACGTACTGGAAAGAATCGAATTGTAATGGTTACAGATGGAGTATTAGAATGCGGGGAACGTCAATATGAAACACCATTGAATCTGTATAATGATATGAATAGAAATAATGTAGAACTTGAAGAAAGTGTTCATCATGTATTAGAGCACGTTCATCATCAATTCGGACGAGATAGTGCGACAATTATTAGTTGGGACGTTGAAAACAAAGAGAATGCTACATACCCGAGTGATCAACCGGATAAAAGGTAAAGGAGGAGACATCACTGTTTTTAGTTAAAGGAATTTTATTAGTATTATGGATCATTTTCTTAGTTGTTTTGGAAAAAGTAGTGAGAAAAAAATTAAATATACCGAAACAAATTGACTGGAATAGTAAATATGTAAACAACGCTCATAAATGGGGCATTAGGGCTCTTATCATTTCTTATATAGTTATTACGATGATATGTGCCACTTTAAATCCTATTTATATTAGTAATTTACCCATTTTATTTTTAATAACTTTATACTGCTTTCAATCATATATGGAGTGGAAATATGATAAAGAATCAAGGGAATATGTCATTTCTTTAGGAACGGTCCCATTATTAATAATAACAGGAATTATGCTTAATCGTTTCTTTTATAACTATTGGATTTAATCATATGTGGAATGAATGGGGAGACAAATGAAAAATCCTAAATTACGTGCTGAAGTAATGATTTTAAATAAAGATCATTCTAAAGTGCTTGTTCAATGTGATGAGAATGAATCATTTTACCGTTTTCCAGGAGGTTCTATTGAATTTGGTGAGACGGCACAAGAAGCAATAATGCGGGAGTTGATGGAAGAATATGATTTGAAAGTTGATGTTCAAAAGTTAGCAATTATGAGTGAGCATATTTTTGAGTGGAAGAATGAAAAAGGACATCACTGTACATTGATACATGGGGGAACTGTTGAAGAGATAATTACCAATGAAATAAGACATAAATAACATGCGGATATTATAATAATATGGAAAAGTATAGAAGGATTAAAAACGAAGCTAACATATCCTGAAGGGATTGTAAGTTATTTAGAAAAGGATAACCATAATATAGTCCACTTTATTTCTAAAAATAAATAAAGTTATAGGAGGTGGAGTAATGGGAACTTCTACTTTTTGGATTATAAGTATTGTTTTTTGTATAGCTGTTTATTTTTTTGATAAGTTTTTAAGAAAAAAATTGAATATGCCAAAGAGTGGTTTTTGGGGATATAAAAAACATGTAAATAGTTTACATAAAAAATTGGAAATAGGACTTCTTTTTATTTATTTAATAACTAGTTTTATTTTTATCTTTAAATTCGAAAGTGTTAATATTGCTTATGTCATTTTTACTTATTTAGGCGGAACGTTAGTATTAAGAGCAATGATGGAATGGAAATTTGATAGAGAATCGAAAGAATATATATTTTCGATGATCGGAGTATTTACATTTGCTTTTATGACTTCGATGCTTTTCTACTTCTTTCCAACTGCCGCATAAAAAAATGATTGTTGGTGGTATATATAATGAGATGAATTGAAGAGAGGGTAAGTTATTCACAAAAGGATAACTGTCATGTAATCCACTTTATTTTAAATAATGCAACGTAGTAATAGGAGGGGATTGAACATGTGGAATTCTTCTGTTTGGATAATAATTATAGGAATTGCTATAGGCGGATATTTTTTAGAGCAATTTTTAAGAAGAAAGTTGAATATGGAGAAGAGGGGTTTCTTTGGATATAAGCATGTAAATAGCTTGCATGTAAAATTGGAAATTGTATTGTTTATTATTTATTTTGTAAGTATTATTATTTATGTTAATAGAGATGAAAATGCAAACATAGGGTATGCCTTTTTCATTTTTTTTGCAACGTTATGGACGTTACGCGCATGGATGGAGTGGAAATTTGATAGAGAATCGAAAGAATACATCCTTTCTACAATAGGTTTACTTGCATTTGTAGTTATGATTTCATTGCTACTTTACTTCGATCCGATTTCAGCGTAAAAGTAAGTCTATAGATATAAAACGAGGGGATGAAATGGTTTGGGGTTAAATAACATATTAGAACAAATTCGAGTGAAGTCTGTAGAGCAATCACTACAAATAATAGGTATTGATGGTTGTGGTGGCGCAGGAAAAAGTACGATAGCTGATAAAATAAAAAGTAAGTTTTCCACTGTAACAGTTGTACATATGGACGATTTTTATTTACCATCTGCACAAATTGTAAATGAACATCCTACGAATAAATCGATTGGTGCAGATTTTGATTGGAAACGCCTTTTACAAGAAGTTTTAGATCCGATTAGTAATGGCGTTGAAGGCTGTTATAAACGTTATGATTGGGAAACGGATTCTTTAGCCGAATCTCATAATGTCCCTGCAAACGGAATTGTTATTATAGAAGGTGTATATGCAACACGTCAGGAGCTGGCTGAAGTGTATGATTTGAAAATATGGGTGAATTGCCCTCGTGAAACACGGATAAAAAGAGGGATTGCTAGAGACGGGGAAGCAGCGCGCGATATGTGGGAAAACAATTGGATGGTTGCTGAAGATATGTATGTAGAAAGTCATAAGCCACATAAATTGGCAGATTTTATTATTGATGGTACAAATCATGAGATAACTAATAAATAAGAAACCATTTACTACTAAATGGTTTCTTATTTAAATTAATCATTTATTTTGGCTAATATCGATGTAACAAAATTTGTTTTGTCCTCTGCATATTGATGTTTATCATTAGGATTAGCTCGTGAAAGTTGAATCTTTAACTGTTCATACTGAATACGAGAAGTTTTGTTGTCTATTAAGTAATCTCTGAATTGTAATTGTTCTATTAAATATTTGTTCCTGTGTTCATACATATGAATTTGATGAGTTCGTGGCTCGCCTTTATTAAAATAGTATCTTTCAGGCAGTACATCTTTTCTATACTTATAATTTAGTAGTTCTAACTTTTTAATACATGTTAAACCGTACTTATAATCTTCTAATTCGATCGCGATATCAATTATTGGCTTTGCACTTAAATGTGGAATAGAAGTACTACCAATATGGTGTATCGCTAAAATATGTTCGCCAATTTGTTCCTCAATGAATTGTTTCTCTTTTAAAAACTCAAACTCCCATTCTTCAGACCACGGAACTAAAAACACTTTCCCATACGGTAAACCTAACATTTAATTAGCACCTCTTTCAAAATTTATTTGGAAAAGTTAATTACATTTTCTTAAAGCTTCTCAAAACAAGGTACTCCCACAATCTCCAAGGAAGAATCTTCTTCGCTAAGATCATAAATTTTACACCTTTTCCAATTGGATATCGTAAATTCGTATGCTTCGATTCAGCAATTTTTACGATTTTATGAGCAACATCTATTGGATTACCAAATGTATCACTACCGCTATTCATATGTTTTTGTATTTTATCCATATAATCTTTGTAAGGAGAAATTGTATCAGATTGGTTTGTAGCTAGTTGTTTACCAACTTCCCAAATGTTTGTGTTATAAGAACCTGGTTCAACTAAAGCAACATCTATTCCGAAAGGTTGTACTTCTAAACGAAGGGATTCACTCCAGCCTTCTAATGCATATTTTGAAGAGACGTAAGGGGATAGACCAGGAAAGCCAACTTGGCCACTAATACTGCTTATATTAATGATTTTTCCATTTTTTTGTTCTCTCATATAAGGTAAAACAAGCTGAGTGATTGAAATAGCACCAAAAAGGTTCGTTTCAAATTGTTTACGGTATTCCGGTACTGGAATTTCTTCTACAAAGCCCCCATTTGCATATCCTGCATTATTAATAAGAAGGTCTACTCTGTTTATTTCTTTTAAAAATAATTGGAAGTTATGTATTGAGTTTTGATCGGTTACATCTAATTGTTGAATTTTTATGTTTTGCTGCAAGTTGAGTTGAGTAGCTTGAGATATTAGATTTTCTTGTTTATTAAGGTTTCGTATTGTAGCAATGACTAAATAGTCTTTTTTCACAAGCTCAAGTGTAGTTAATAGTCCGAATCCACTTGAAGCCCCTGTTATAACTGCGATTTTTTTATTCATTTTTTGCTCACTTTCTTTTTCTTTTATCATAACGAGTTATATTGCGAAAAGCTATTTATTGTATAAAGATATTTGTTATAATTGAAAATAATTATCAATTAACTAATGATTTATTTATTAAAGGAGTGTGAATTTCATGAGGACTAACGGTTTTCATGATATTTTTCATAAATATTTTCATGGATTACAAATGGCAGATGAAAGATATATGAATGTACCAAAAATATTAGGTAAAGGTGAAGTACGAAGGTGGACCTCGTTTTCTGGAATGGAAATTGTGTTTTCAAATTTTCAATTCTGTAATAATCACCATATTCAATTTGCATCAGATGCAGCAATGGTGGAGCTTAATTTTTGTTTTCAAGGTTCTGGGGAGGTACAAGTAGGTCATTCTTCGCATGAATTAAAGCCTGGAAATAGCTATTTATATTTTATGAATGATTTTGATGTGTTATTTGAATATGAAAAAGAGAAGCCTCTATATTCATTAGCTATTGGAATCCCTGTACCATTGTTTAATCATTTTATGCTGGATTATACGGATGAAGGAATGCTTAATTTTCACGCCCTATTAGGTAATCACTCCTTTAAAAAGTTGCAAAGTCCAATTGACTCTCTATCAGCTAATATTATTTCAAAAATGATAGACTTTCCACATCAAGATCGTATATATCAACTAGAAATTGAAAGTAAAGTGCTTGAATTACTCTCCATACATTTTGGGAGGTTTTTGTTAAAGAATCGTAATGAAATAAAAAGAAGAGTTTTATCAAAAAGTGATATAAATAAAATAAAACGTGCTGAAGAAATATTAGTGCAACGGATGGAATTACCACCATCATTATTAGAATTAGCTCAGTTAGTAGGTTTAAATGATTATAAATTAAAACTGGGATTTAAAGAGGTATTTGGTACATCTGCATTTGCATATTTAAGAGAACAGCGAATGGAACGGGCGATGTTTTTATTACGTTTGGGAACTAATAATGTAACTGAAACAGCAGTCGCTGTTGGGTACAAAAATATTAGTCACTTTTCAGAGTCATTTAAAAAGAAATATGGAATAAATCCTTCTGAAATTTTACGTATGTATTAAAAATCCGTTATACCGTAAACTCCTCCGTCATTTGGTAGTTGCTTTTTGTAATGGTCATTATAATTACAATCAACATCCAATTGAAAATAACTTTTTATGGGGGAATGTAAATGAACGAACGGAATGAACATCACTTTTGGGTATTTGTATTAATAGGAATGTTCCTGATTATAACAACAACCGGTTTTGCACGTATGGCATATGGAATTATATTGCCATTTATGCAAGAGGGGCTTCACTTATCTACAGCTCAATCAGGTATGTTAGGAACTATACTTTTTTTAGGCTATTTATTAACTGTAGGAACATCTGGAATATTTACTATCCGTTTTGGCGCGAAATCAGTTTTATTAATAGGGAGTTGGCTTGTTGTTGTAAGTTTATTGGGATTAGCTTTTGTTTCTTTATTTTGGTTAGTCGCTATTTGTATGCTATGTACTGGAGCTGGTAGTGCTTTAGTATATACACCACTCATGTCAATAACGGTAGGATGGTTTCCGGACAAAAGAGGAACTGTAATGGGGCTGTTATTAAGCGGTGCTGGCATAGGTATGTTATTTAGTGGAATAATTGTTCCTTATGTAGTACGTACATTGCCTGAGTATAGTTGGCGTGGTGTATGGTTTTTGTTTGGCGTTATTACTTGTAGCGTAGTATGTATTGCTTCAATTATTTTGAAAAATCCAGATGTAACAGACGATGAGGAAAAAAGGAATCATAAATCGTTTTTATGGAAAACAAAAGAACTATATGTTATTGCATGGATGTATTTTATTGTGGGAATTGTTTACTTAATTCCGAATTTATATCAAACTAGTTTTATGATTGATAGTGGTATTTCGGCAGCAATGTCAGGAACGATTTATGCAATTGCTGGTATGTTTTCAATAGTAGGAGCTCCTATCTGGGGATTGATTTCAGATCGGATTGGCATAAAGAAAACGTTATGTATTGCACTTTTATTAGCTGTAATAGGTGATGTGGCGCCAATCCTTTTTGGAAATATAATGGGTTTTATCGTATCGGCAATAATTTGGGGTTCTAGCCTCGGTGGTATCCTTTTATTAATTCAAGTTGCAGCATCAAAGCAAGTATCCCAAAAGTATGTATCGATGGCAATTAGTTTTATATCTGTTTTTTATGCAGTTGGTCAAATGATTGGACCAGGACTCGCTGGCTGGATTATTGGGACAAGTGGTTATACAGCAGCTTATGGATTAGGTGCTTTCGGTTTTTTTATGTGTATATGTATGGGATTGCGTTTAAAAAGAGGAAATCTTACAAATTCAGCGTATTTAGAGAAGTGAGTATTGTCATGAAATGAATCTTTTTAAAGGGGAGACGTAAAGTGGTACATGTGAAAGATCTAATAGCAGATCAATTATTAGCGAATGCAAACGATCCTAGTTGGTATATTCCATTTTCAGATGCAGTTAAAGATCTATCTGAGAGGGAAGCTTTTTGGAAACCGAATGAAGAGAGTAATAGTATAGCTGAAATTGTACAACATTTACTGTACTGGAACTCAACGTGGCAAACTAGGTACAAAGAATCAAATGTGAATGCCGTACCCGCTATTGGAGATAATAACAAAAGTTTTATGCTTTCAGATAATCAAACTTTTGATGAATTACGAGAAAAACTACTAGAGAAACTATTACAATGGCAAAAGCTTATAAATGAAGAGAAGGTTGAAAGTGATGTAGTGGGATTTCCTGTCTCTGCTAAGTGGTGGGAAGTGTTAGCAAATGTAACAACTCATAATGCTTATCATATTGGTCAAATTATTTACATCCGGAAGTTACAGAAGAGTTTTGATAATGAATAAGATAATAATTCTCAAATTTGGTGAACAAAAGTGGACAAAACGAGACATATGTCTCATTTTGTCCACTTTTTTATTATGAAAGAAAAGAGAAAACCTATTAAATCAGGGATTAGAATTTGGCACAGTACTTGCAATATAAAAGATGAACAAGAAAATAGGAGGGCTGGACATGTTAAAAACAACTGAAAGTAAAGGAAATGAAATTACGAAAGAACAAGCTCGTTGGATGTATGAAAAAATGTTAGAGATTCGTAAGTTTGAAGATAAGGTACATGAATTGTTCGCGCAAGGCGTTCTGCCAGGTTTCGTTCATTTATACGCAGGTGAAGAAGCGGTAGCAGTTGGTGTATGTGCCCACTTAACAGATAGTGACAGTATTACAAGTACGCATAGAGGGCACGGTCATTGTATCGCAAAAGGTTGTGATTTAAATGGTATGATGGCTGAACTTTTTGGGAAAGCGACTGGGTTATGTAAAGGGAAGGGCGGTTCCATGCATATTGCCGATTTAGATAAAGGAATGCTTGGTGCAAATGGGATTGTAGGCGGAGGATTTCCACTTGCTTGCGGCTCAGCATTAACAGCTAAATATAAAGGAACGAAAGATGTGAGTGTTTGCTTCTTCGGTGACGGAGCAAACAATGAAGGAACATTCCATGAAGGAGTTAATTTAGCAGCGATTTGGAAGTTACCAGTTATTTTTATCGCAGAAAATAATGGTTATGGCGAAGCAACGACATTTGAATATGCTTCAAGTTGTGATTCCATTGCAGATCGAGCGAAAGCTTACAATATTCCTGGTATTCAAGTGGATGGAAAAGATCTACTTGCAGTATATAAAGCAGCTGAAGAGGCGGTGGAGCGCGCACGTAATGGCGGTGGTCCAACAATAATTGAATGTATGACATATCGCAATTACGGTCATTTCGAAGGTGAAGCACAAACGTATAAAACTTCAGAAGAAAAAGAAGAACATTTAAATGAAAAAGATGCAATTGTGAATTTCCGTAAGCATTTAATTCATGAAGCTTTATTAACTGAATCTGAACTTGTCGATATGGAAAAGGCAGTAGATGAAGCAGTGCAAAGATCAATTGAATTTAGTGAAAATAGTCCATATCCAGAGGATGAAGAATTATTAAAAGATGTATATGTTTCTTACAAATAAGAGGAGGGTGAAAAATAATGACTAGAACAGTAAGTATGTCAACTGCAATTAATGAAGCGATGAAAATTTCAATGCGTCGTGATGAAAATGTAATTTTAATAGGTGAAGACGTTGCAGGCGGTGCACAAGTTGATCACTTGCAAGATGATGAAGCATGGGGCGGTGTACTTGGCGTGACGAAAGGACTTGTACAAGAATTTGGTCGAAATCGTATTTTAGACACACCAATTTCAGAAGCAGGTTATATGGGAGCAGCGATGGCAGCGGCGGCAACTGGTTTACGTCCGATAGCTGAATTAATGTTTAATGACTTTATCGGTAGTTGTCTTGATCAAGTATTAAACCAAGGTGCAAAGTTCCGTTATATGTTTGGTGGTAAAGCGAAAGTGCCAGTTACAGTACGTACGATGCACGGTGCTGGTTTTAGCGCAGCAGCACAACATTCGCAAAGTTTATACGCGTTATTTACGAGCATTCCAGGTATAAAAGTTGTCGTTCCTTCTACTCCGTATGACGCAAAAGGCTTATTATTAGCGGCAATTGAAGATGATGACCCAGTAATCTTCTTTGAAGATAAAACACTTTACAATATGAAAGGTGAAGTGCCAGAAGGGTACTATACAATTCCTTTAGGAAAAGCAGATATGAAACGTGAAGGTTCTGACGTAACAATCGTCGCAATTGGAAAACAAGTTCATACAGCACTTGCAGCGGCTGAGCAATTATCGAAAAAAGGACTTGAAGTAGAAGTAATCGATCCACGTTCTTTATCACCGCTTGATGAAGATACGATTTTAGCATCTGTTGAAAAAACAAACCGTCTTATCGTCATTGATGAAGCAAATCCAAGATGTAGTATTGCAACAGATATTGCGGCAATTGTAGCGGATAAAGGATTCGATTTGTTAGATGCACCTATTAAACGAATTACAGCACCACATACACCAGTTCCGTTCTCACCACCACTTGAAAAGTTATATTTACCAACGCCGGAGAAAGTAATCGAAACTGTATCAGAAATGATCGGAGACCAATCTGTATTACATGTGTAATAAAACGATGAGAAGGGAGAGAGAAACATGGCTGTAGAAGTTGTAATGCCGAAGTTAGGTATGGCGATGAAAGAAGGTAGTATTACGAGCTGGAATATTAAAGCGGGTGATCATGTAGCAAAAGGTGAACTAATTGCTAGTATTAACTCGGAAAAAATCGAAACTGAAATAGAAGCACCAGCTGATGGAACTGTTCTTGATATAGCTGTAAGTGAAGATGAAGAAGTTCCACCTGGCACTGTAATTTGCTATATCGGTAAACCGAACGAAAAAGTAGAAGTCTATGAAAGTACAAATGTTGAAGAAGAAAAAACATCTAATCCAGAACCTAAAAAGGTCCAACATCCAGAACCATATGTGATAGATGTGACGAAGCAAAGAGTTAAAATATCTCCAGTAGCGAAGAAAATTGCGAAAACTGAAAATCTTGATATTAGATTGTTACTTGGTACAGGTCCAGGTGGAAGAATTACAAAGGTAGATGTATTAAAGGCGCTTGAAGAAAGAGTAGCAATTCCAGAAGTACTTGAACAAGAAGACAGTAAAGTAATTCCTGTGACTGGTATGCGGAAAGCAATCGCAAATCGTATGCAGGCCAGCTTACAAAATAGTGCGCAATTAACGTTAACGATGAAAGTAGATGTTACAGATTTAGTTGCTTTACATAAAGAAATAGCAGAAGTTGTACAAAAAAGATACGATAACAAACTAACTATTACGGATCTCGTTTCTCGTGCTGTTGTATTAGCGCTTGGGGAGCATAAAGAAATAAACAGCGCTTATATAGATGATACCATTCATCAATTTGAACATGTTCATTTAGGTATGGCGGTCGCGTTAGAAAAGGGACTAGTCGTTCCAGCTATCCGTTTTGCTAATAATCTATCTTTAGTAGAGTTATCTAAACAAATTAAAAACGTTGCACAAAAAGCAAGAGAAGGTAATTTAAGTAGTGATGATATGCAAGGAACAACCTTTACAATTAGTAATTTAGGTAGTTTTGGGATTGAATATTTCACACCAGTATTAAATACACCTGAAGCAGGTATTTTAGGTGTTGGGGCAATTGAACATGTTCCGGTATATAAAGGGAAAAAAATTAAAAAAGGTAGTATGTTACCTTTAAGTTTAACATTCGATCATCGTGTACTAGACGGTGCACCAGCAGCTGCATTTTTACGCACAATTAAACGTTATTTAGAAGAACCTGTAACAATTCTTTTATAAAGAGAAGGTGAGAGAATGAGTAAATTAGTTGTTATTGGGGGCGGACCTGCTGGTTATGTAGCGGCAATTACCGCGGCTCAAAATGGAAAAGATGTCACTCTTATTGATGAAGCTAATCTTGGCGGGACTTGTTTAAATGTCGGTTGCATGCCTACGAAATCATTGTTAGAAAGTGCGGAAGTGCATGACATTGTGAGAAAAGCGAATAATTATGGAGTTACGCTTAACAAAGGAAGTATATCAATTGATTGGAAGCAAATGCAGGCGAGAAAATCACGAATCGTAACGCAGCTCGTCCAAGGAATTCAATATTTAATGAAGAAAAATAAAATAAAAGTTATACAAGGTAAAGCGAAATTTGAAACGGATCACCGTGTGCGAGTTACACACGGTGATAAAGAAGATGTAGTAGATGGAGAACTGTTCATTATTGCGGCAGGTTCAGAACCAACAGAATTACCTTTTGCTCCATTTGATGGGAAGTGGATTTTAAATAGTAGCCATGTAATGTCCCTAGAAAACATACCGAAATCATTATTAATCGTTGGCGGTGGTGTCATAGGTTGCGAGTTTGCAAGTATTTATAGTCGTCTCGGAACAAAAGTTACGATTATCGAAATGGCACCGCAATTATTACCTGATGAGGATGAAGATATCGCACATATATTGAGAAAGAAACTAGAAAGTGATGGCGTAGAAATATTTACAGGAGCAGCTTTAAAAGGATTAAATAATTATAAGAAGCAAGCTTCATTTGAATATGAAGGAAGTATCCAAGAAGCCAATCCGGAATATGTTCTCGTTTCTGTCGGCCGAAAACCACGAGTACAAGAATTAGATTTAGAAAAAATAGGTGTTCAATTTTCAAATAAAGGAATTTCAGTGAATGAACATATGCAAACAAATGTATCACATATTTACGCAGCAGGTGATGTGATTGGGGGAATACAGCTTGCTCACGTTGCTTTCCATGAAGGAACGACAGCAGCGCTACATGCGAGTGGGGAAGATGTGAAGGCAAACTATCATGCTGTACCTCGCTGTATGTATACAGCTCCAGAAATTGCTAGCGTCGGTTTAACAGAAAAAGGAGCAAGAGGGCAATATGGTGATATTCTTATCGGAGAATGTCCTTTTACAGCAAACGGAAAAGCGCTTATTATTGGAGAACAAACGGGTAAAGTAAAAGTCATTGTGGAACCTAAATATCAAGAAATTGTAGGGATTTCTATTATCGGTCCTCATGCAACCGAACTAATCGGACAAGGAACTGTAATGATTCATACAGAAGTTACCGCTGATATTATGAGAGATTATATTGCGGCACACCCAACTTTATCTGAAGCGATTCATGAAGCGTTATTGCAAGCCGTAGGACATGCTATACATGCTTAAATGGAAATATAATAACCCACTATTCTCTAAATGAATGAGAGAATAGTGGGTTGAATTTTTACAGAAGAAATTGAATATCCTATTATTTTTTTACGTCAATCGCTGAAGTAATATCGTTCCAATCAGCAGCTAAATTAGCAGTTTTACCGTACCAATCAGCGTGTTTAAATACAACACCTTTTCCATATCCTTGTGTAGAAGTATGCTCCCAAAGTGTCGTCGAATAACTTGCAGAAGGTGATGCTGTACTTACAGAGGAAATTCTGTCGTTCCAGCTAGATGGTAAGTTTTTAAAACCGCTGCTCCAGTAAATATATTGTCCACCTTTATCTTTATGTTCATAAAAATCAGTACTACCAGCACCGCTACCTAAAGGATTAATTTTATTTTTAAGTACTTTTTTATCCTTTTCAATATAAGCATCTAATGTATCACGGCTAGTAAAACCATAAGCTAGCCAATCTCCATTTTCATTTTGCTCTGGTAATACCATAGTAATTTGGATGTCTTTCTTATCCTGATCACTTAATTTTGTAAGTGATTTAACATTCTGTTCATCCACTTTTAAATAATCAAAAGATTTAATTGTGTTACTTTTTTCTTCAGCACTTACTGCACCTAATCCTCCAGTTAATGCAAATCCCGCTACTAATGTCCCTGCTACTAATTTCTTCAACATATAACCATCCCTTTTTGTTTAGATTTTTGTACAGATGAATCTTTGTACTAGTAAAATGTATTCTAATTATGAACTATTGTAAATATTCTGAAGTTTTAGAAATAAAAGGCGGAATATTTACAGTTTTGCATTTTTTCTTTAGAAAAAATAGTTATTGGAATGATATAATAAATAGATATATCGTTTTTGCTGGATGTTAAAATGTTTTAGGAGGAAAGCCATTGAGGTATTTCAATAAAGATTGGTATAAAGAAATGCAAGTATCTGGATTTTTAATTTTCTCAGAAACATTAGAAGAATGGGAAGAGATGTTGCGAGAAAGCGAAAAGGTAGGAATGGATTATAAGCAAAGTTTGAGAGAAGATGTGGAAGAAAAGAAAGAAGATTTATTAAAATTCCTACCTAAGTCACTACATCCATACATTCATGACAATACAATTAATTCAGAATACCCACCGGAAAAATTAAAGAAACTTATGCTTGAGTGGACAGTAGATTATGAGAAAAGAATGAATGATTTAGAAGAAGCGTATATAGATAATTATAATACTATAAAAGAAAAGCTCGCGCAGAATGTCGTTCAACTACATGAATACTCACTACATGATAGTGTAGTCAAATTAGTAGAGAGAAGATCAGAAGATACGCTAATTATAACTTTAGATTGCAGTGGTACTTTCAGTGATTTTGATAAACTTAAAGTAACTTTCACAGGGGTAACGAAATGTTCTATTCCGGAAAATTTTGAAGGTGCTTGGTGGTTATGTCATGAAATAGACCTTGCTGAAGAGGGTTTTGAACTAGGGGTTTTATTTGATTGTCCATTTGAAGAAGTGATGATTTGTGCAAATAATGTATTGCTGGAGATAGGTAACTAGTAAACTTTATTTAGATGCTAAATTATCAATATACATTTATTCGGTGTTGAATGTAATGGGATAAAAAGAGGAACAAAACTGTATAAAGCTGAAAATATAAGAGTTGAAAATATTGTAAAACGGAAGAAGTGTGCATATAATTAAAATAAAGATAAAATTTCTGAATCTTCAATAACGGTGGTGGGAAGATGTTTACTGAAGAGCGTAGAGAGAAAATTTTAGAGTTACTTAAGAAAGATGGAAGGGTAATTGCTAAAGATCTTGCGGAAAGTTTCGATATGTCTATTGATTCTATAAGAAGAGATTTGTCTATTATGGAGAAGGATGGTTTATTAAAAAGAACGCACGGAGGTGCAGTTGAACTCGCGCGAGTGAGAAACTTAGCCGCCGAACCATCGAAACGTTATCGTGATCGTTCAATAGAGAAAGATGCGATTGCGAAAGTTGCTGCATCCTACATACAAGAAGGAGATTCCGTTTTTATTGGCGGGGCATCTATTCATTATGCGATGTTAAAGTATTTACCTGAAACATCATTTACAGTTGTTACAAATTCTATAGAAATTGCCAGTACGTTACGGGAATATAAGAACATTGATACGTACTTAATTGGTGGAAAGGTGAAACCATCAGGAAATATGACAGATACACTTGCCTCAGAATTGATAAGTAGATTCTCAATTGATCTGTATTTTTCTACAGGTGGCGGCATTTCATTGAATGGTATAAGTACTGCAACGCCGGAAGTTGCTTATTTTAGTAAAACAGTAAGTAAGATTGCTAGAAGAAACATTTGTTTAGCTCCTCATACTAAACTTGGAATAGACTGCTTTATAAAAGGAGAGTCACTGATAGAAATTGACCTTATAATAACAGATGGAGACGCTAGTAAAGAAACGATTCAAGAATTTCAGAAACAAGGTAAAGAAATTGTAATAGCATCAATAGACTGCATTTAAAAGGAGTTTGAAATGATTATAAAAAGACAAGAGTTTCATATAAATGGATTAGCTTATACGATTCGTTCTGCGGCTGAAACGGATGCTGAGCAATTATCGAAGATTAGAGTTCAGATCGATGGCGAAACTGAAAATATGGATAGAGAAGCTGGAGAGGGATTTATAGATAAGGTAGGTTTTCAAAAAATAATAAAAGCAGATAGTGAAGAGATGCAGAATCTCTTTTTAGTTGTAGAAGTTCACAACCAAATCGTAGGGTTTTCAAGATGTGAAGGATCCAATTTAAAGAGATTAGCCCATAAAGTGGAGTTTGGCGTTTGTATTTTAAGAGAGTTTTGGGGATATGGAATGGGTAAGAAACTATTGCAACAATCTATTCAGTGGGCTGATGAAAATGAAGTGAAAAAGATATCATTACAAGTGTTAGAGACAAATGAAAAAGCCATTCAACTTTATAAAAAATTAGGATTTGAAGTAGAAGGTATTTTGAAAAATGATAAAAGACTGTCGGATGGGAAGTATTATAATACGGTAGCAATGGGAAGGTGTATTTGAGTCTGTTCATAAAAGAGGTGAAAATATATGTTTTATAGAAGGAAGTACTATATAGTAAAGAATGAATTTATAGAAATATTTAACGAGCATTTTAATAACACGAACTTACCTAATCAGTTAAAGTATGGCTCTAGGCTAATAGGACGCTGGATGAAAGATAATAATGATGGTACAACAGAAATATTCGCCATATGGGAATATGATAGTTATGAACAGTATAAAGAAATTGAATCGAAAATTAGAAGCGACAAGATACATGTTAAAAGAATACATGATTGGTATGAAAAACATGGCGGGAAAGAATATGTTTTACAGGAGTACATAGTAGAGTTGAAAAATGAAGAGTTAGTATGTACTGTAAAGTGATAGAGAGGTGGGGGATAATGGGAATTAAAACAAAATTATATTTTAGTTTAGCGTCTACCATTTTATTTGCAATAACGGTCATAGTTTTCTTTATAAATGATACTCCACAAAAGTGGTTTTGGTTATGTATTTTCTTTGCGTCCATTATACAAAATATAGTTCTACTAAAAAAGAATAAAGAAGTGCATTAAGATATTCAAATTATTAACATATTTGTGTCTTCTTTCTAGTTGTATTGAAAACGCTTTTATTCGGTTTTATAATAAAAGTATGTTTTTACAGATCTCCAAAATAATGAATAGGGAGATGATACAATGCTAGCTTCACCGTTTTACTTACATACATGGAAAAAATTTGTTGATGAAGGAGTCCTTGATTCGAACCGTATAAACGAAAGAATTTCAGAGTCATGGCATCGATGTAAAGTAGCAAATGTGAATCCTCATATGAATAAAGGTCAGAAAATTTTGTCTTCTAATATTTTTCAGGATCAAAAGAAAAAGAGTGAAATCTTCCTTGATATAGCAATACCTCAATTACAAAATATGAGAAAAACCATTGATGAACTGCAAATGATGGCATTATTAATTGATCCAGACGGTTACGTTCTATCATTAAGTGGAAATCAACAAACGTTGAAACGAGCGAAACATATTAATTTCATTGAAGGTGTGAAATGGACGGAAGCAGCTGTTGGTACAAATGCGATAGGAACAGCTTTAGAGATTGAAGAGGCTATTATGATCAGTGGAACAGAGCATTATTCTGTCGCATCTCATAGCTGGAGCTGTGCGGCCGCTCCCATTCATAATGATGATGGGAAATTAATTGGTGTTCTAGATTTCTCCTGTCCAATTGAATTTTCACATCCATATATGCTCGGGATGGTCACTTCGATTGCACATGCGATTGAACGTGAATGTAGTATTCGAGTGCATCAAAATGAACTACATTTAATCCATCGTTTTTTAGATGTAATTGACAGTGATGAACAAGTTGTCATTTGTAATCATCGTGATGTTATCGTTTCTGCGAGCAAGAGGGTTCGGGAACGAGTCTCTAATTGGTCACGAATGCAACTTGAAGATTTAATGCACAATGGGTTGAAACCTAAATTAGAAGTACCAGTATATAGTAATGATAGAATGATTGGGAAATGTATTTATGTAAAGGAAAAAAAACAAGGGAATTTATTTGCTACTTCCCCATTTATAAACGGAATTACTTTCCCTGGAGTTATTGGGACAAGCAAGGCATTTCAACATACTTTAGAAGAAATTAAGCTTGTATCTCCAACTGACGCTAGTGTATATGTATGCGGAGAAACAGGTGTAGGGAAAGAATATGTAGCGAGGGCGATTCATGAAAATAGTCCAAGAAAAAATGGTCCTTTTATAGCTGTTAACTGCGGTTCATTACCAAAAGAATTAATGGAAAGTGAATTGTTCGGTTATGCCGAAGGAGCGTTTACAGGTGCGCGGCGCCAAGGATATAAAGGGAAATTCGAACAAGCAGACGGAGGAACAATATTTTTAGATGAAATTGGTGAAGTACCACCAGAGATGCAAGTGGCATTATTACGTGTTTTACAAGAACGAGCAGTAACCCCAATTGGCAGTTCAAAAGAGGTACCAGTAAATATTCGTATTATTACTGCGACACATAAAGATTTACTGCGATTAGTAGAAGAAGGGAAATTCCGTCAAGATTTATATTATCGTTTACATGTTTATCCCCTATATGTTCCATCGTTAATAGAAAGAAGAGAGGATATTCCGTACTTCATACAACATTTTTGTGTACGAAAGGATTGGAATGTTGTATTTCCAAAAAGTATTTGTAATCAATTTTCTCAGCATACATGGCCCGGAAATATTCGAGAATTATTAAATGTATTAGAACGCATTTACATTTTGTCGCAAGGTCGCGAAATATGCGAAAAACAAATCTCTTTTTTATTACAAACTATGATGGGAAATCAACATCAACTTGCATTGCAAGCAGAAAATAAAACGGAGCATACATTAAATTCCCGTGAAAAAATACAGCGTGATAGCATGATTGAAGCGCTAGAAAAGACAAACGGAAATGTTTCATTAGCTGCCAAACTTTTAGATGTACCTCGAAGTACATTTTATAAACGAATGCAAAAATATAAGCTATAAAGTAGATTTTTGTAATCTACTTTTTATTTGTGGGCTCATGTTCTGTCGGAATGTGCGCTTACCGGGGAAATAATAGAATAGTTAGAAATTAATTTCCGAAAGGGGGACTTTTGTGAAGTATATTGAAATTGGCATCGGAAATAGGTGGTTTGTTCGAACGGAAACTGAAAATAAAGATGGAACTGAATTTGAGGAACGAGGAATTATAAAACCTATTTATTTTGAGTCTTTATATGTACGAATTTGGTTTCGGAAAACGTGTTTTATTTTTGATACGAAAGAAGGGGTTAAGAAAGTAAAAAAAAGTAGAGATGAGTATAAGTTTATTGTTGGAATTGTAAGTAGGTTAAAACAATAGAATTAAATAGGGGGTGTTTTTATGATTAGAATTACCACATTCATACTCGCTATTATTGTAATGGGCTATTCTATTTACAGTTGGAATGATGATTCGAAGCAAAGTATGCTTATTTTGCAATTACTGTTAGGTTTAATGCTTGCTGGAATGGGGATACAAAATGTTAAAAAGGATGAAAAAGAGAATAAGAATATGGGGCTGTTACTTTTACTTACATCGCTATTTTGTATTATTGTATCGTTAATGAAATATTTAAAATGAGCTTTTACTTAACATGTTGAGTAACAGCTTATTTTTTTGAAGTTTTCTCATTAAAAATAGTAGTTGCTGTTTGGCACATCTTTCTATCAATACAAAATCTTTCTGTTATCCAATAAGCAAGTTCAGAAGAGGTAAGACTATGTTCGCTTTTCTTACCTTGGAAATATCGTTTTAAGACATTATCATTAAATGATAGAAATTCATTTACTAGTTCTTCTGACGACATATTTCTTTCTTTTCTATGTAGAAGGTAGCATTAAGAATATTATACAATTAATATCAGAAAATACAGTTATTCGTTAATGGAGTAGGAGAGAATTAAATGTCTATGTCGCTATATTATAAAAAGATCCGAGAGCAATTAGGCCATGAACTAATTTTTATGCCAAGTGTAGCTGCTGTTATAAAAAATGAGCAGGGGGATATTTTGTTTCAATTTCCTGGTGGGGAATACTGGAGTTTGCCAGCTGGAGCAATTGAACCTGGGGAAACTCCAGAAGAAGCAGTAGTTCGGGAAGTTTGGGAAGAAACAGGATTGAAAGTGCAAGTGAAAAAACAAAAAGGGGTATTTGGAGGAGAAGAGTACCGTCATACATATCCGAATGGCGATGAAGTAGAATATATAGTTGTTGTGTTTGAGTGTGAAGTTACTAGTGGCGAGCTAAAACCAATAGATGGTGAATCTTTAAAACTACAATATTTCTCTTTATCTGAAAAGCCGCTTTTAGCGTTACCATACCCAGATAAAATATTTTTATAGATGTAAAATAGCACACCTTATTTATTGAAGGTGTGCTATTTATATAACCCTGTCGTATACATCTCAGTTAACGTATGTACAACCTCTTCTAAGTCAATCTTTTTATCATTTTGCACAATCGTCCAAAGAAACATCTCATTCATCGCGAACCAAGCACGTGCTACAATTTCTTTATGTAATTCAGGATATGCTAACCCATTTTCTTGAGAGTAAGTAATATCCTGCGTAATACTGTTTATAAAGCGTTCCCGAATCTCATCCCATTTTTGACGTATCTCTTTTGATAATCCTATAGCTTCCTGCACAACTTGCAATATAGCTCGTTCTTCTTCTGCTAATTGGAGGAATGCTTTAACTTGTTTTTGAATCATTATACGTGCTTCTTCTTTTGTTTCAGGAGAAAAAGTACGCTCAGCAATATCATAAAATTGATTCATGACATCTTCCATTAAAACAATGAGGAGATCATCTTTGTTTTTAAAGTATACATATGCCGTTCCATAACCGGTTTCTGCGTGTTTAATAATTTGTGTAATTGTCGTTTTTTGAAATCCGTTATGAATAAAAATAGTGTAACCAGAGTGTAATAATTTCTTTTTTGTTTCTAAGGAGCGGTGTTTTCTTGATGAAAGAGTACTGTTTTTCAAAGAATCACCTCTTTATACTGAAATATCTGAAAATATAACTGTATTGTAAAAGAAACTCATATATAAAGTCAACTGACATAATATCATTGACGTTATATCAACTAAGGTGATATATTTCAATTAGTTAGAATAAAAAGAAAATTAAAAGAAGGTGACACCATGTATAAAAAACCATTTCAACCAACTTATAAGTATGCGCTTGAATGTGATAAACATGATGAACTGAAAGATTTTCAAACTGAATTTTATAAAAAAGAAGGAACAATATATTTAGATGGAAACTCATTAGGTCTACTTTCAAAAAGAGCAGAGAAATCGTTACTTACTTTACTAAATTCATGGAAAGAGTATGGCATTGATGGGTGGACAGAAGGAGAACATCCATGGTTTTTCCTTTCAGAAAAATTAGGTGAATTGACCGCACCTCTTATTGGAGCCTTACCGGAAGAAACAATTGTAACCGGTTCCACGACAACGAATATTCATCAAGTAATCGCAACTTTCTATGAGCCGAAAGGAATACGCACAAAAATTCTTGCGGATGAACTAACATTTCCATCAGATATTTATGCGCTTCAAAGTCAAATTCGTTTAAAAGGATTAGATCCAGAAGAGCATCTAGTACGAGTGAAAAGCCGAGATGGTAGAACACTTTCTGAAGATGATATTATTCAGGCGATGGAAGATGATATCGCTTTAATTTTATTACCTTCTGTTTTATATAGAAGTGGTCAAATTCTTGATATGAAACGTTTAACAGCGGAAGCTCATAAACGAGGAATTCATATTGGATTTGATTTATGTCATTCAATCGGTTCTATTCCGCATCAGTTCAAAGAGTGGGATGTTGATTTCGCTGTATGGTGTAATTATAAATATTTAAATGCAGGACCTGGTGGTGTTGGGGGCCTTTATATAAATAATAAACATTTTAATAGACTTCCAGGATTATCTGGATGGTTTAGTTCTAGAAAAGATAAGCAGTTTGATATGGAACATACTTTAACCGCAGCTGATCATGCAGGCGCTTATCAAATTGGTACACCGCATGTATTAAGTATTGCACCTTTAATCGGTTCTCTTGAAATTTTTAAAGATGCTGGTATAGAACGTTTACGTGAAAAATCCCTATATATTACAAGATACATGCTGGCTTTAATTGATCACGAATTAAAAGATTGCGGATTTACAATTGGAAATCCATTAGAGGATGAAAAACGAGGCGGGCATATTTATTTAGAGCATGCGGAAGCAGCGCGTATTTGTAAAGCGTTAAAAGCAAATGGCGTAATTCCGGATTTCCGGGCGCCAAATGGAGTAAGACTTGCGCCAGTTGCATTATATAACACATACGAGGAAGTATGGCATTCTGTTCAAATTTTAAAGAAAATCATGAAAGATGAAGAATATAAGAATTTCGAAAATAAGCGAGAGGTTGTGGCATAAGTATGAAAGCATCAGAGTGGATTGATATTTCACAACCGCTAAATAATGATATTGCCACTTGGCCAGGAGATACACCGTTCTCGTATGAAGTATCATGGTCAAAAGAAGAGAGTGGATCAGTAAATGTCGGAAAGTTAACGATGAGTATTCATACAGGCACCCATATTGATGCACCTTTTCATTTTGATAATCAAGGTAAAAAAGTAATAGATTTAGATGTTCAAGTTTATGTCGGCCCAGCGCGCATCATTGATGTCTCTAATCTTGAAAGCATTGGGAAAAAGGAATTGGAAAACTTTCATTTAGAAGGTGTAGAACGATTGTTGTTACGCACATCTTCACATGGTAAAGCGAATGAATTCCCAGATGTAATTCCACATTTACGTGCTGATATTGCACCGTTCCTTTCTGAAAAAGGAATTCGCTTAATAGGGGTGGATGTACCTTCAGTTGATCCATTAGATGATAAAGAATTAGAAGCGCATCACCAATTGTTTAAACATGGCATACACATTTTAGAAAATGTCGTACTAGATCATGTAGCAGACGGTGATTATGAACTAATCGCATTACCACTTGCCTTAACGGATGCAGATGGAAGCCCAGTTCGAGCAGTAATTAGACCAATATAAGTAGAAATATATAAAAGGGGCGTTTGGCTAATATGAAAGAAAATGAAAAGGTAATTATGGAAAAAGGGATTCATACGGATTTTAAAGAGAATATGACGTACGGGGAGTATTTACAATTAGATAGTTTACTATCTTCTCAAAAGAGATTATCAGACCATCATGATGAAATGCTGTTTATCGTGATTCACCAAGCAAGTGAACTTTGGATGAAGCTTATTTTACATGAGTTAAACGCTGCAATTGAATCTATTAAACAAGATAAATTACAACCAGCTTTTAAAATGTTAGCACGTGTTTCCAAAATTCAATCACAAATTATTCAATCTTGGGATATTCTTGCGACATTAACACCATCAGAATATATTGAGTTTCGTGATTCACTCGGTCAAGCTTCAGGGTTTCAATCGTATCAATATCGTATGATTGAGTATGCACTTGGCTATAAAACACCGCATGCATTAAAAATTTATGAAAAGGATCCAGAATTACACGCTCGACTTCATACAGCGCTACATGCACCAAGTTTATATGATGTGGCAATACAAGCTCTGGTAAAAGAAGGATTCCCTATTCATAAAGATGTGTTAAATCGTGATATTACGCAGCCTTATGAAGAAGATGCAACTGTAGAAGAGGCATGGTTAGAAGTGTATGCCGATGTAAAAAAATATTGGAACTTATATCAGCTTGCTGAAAAATTAATCGATATTGAAGACTGGCTACAACAATGGCGTTTCCGTCATATGAAAACGGTAGAACGCATTATCGGACATAAAATGGGCACAGGTGGCTCTTCTGGTGTATCTTATTTAAAACGAGTACTTGATCAACGATTTTTCCCAGAGCTTTGGAATGTTCGCACGAAATTATAGAAACAAACCTGTCAGTCAAACTGACAGGTTTGTTTTTTATTTGAACTCAATTATGTTTTAATAGAAGCTACAAGATATAATAAATTAAGTGATTTTTTAAACGGAGGTAAAGTTTTGGATTTCAAGCAACTAGAAAATAAATTCGAAAAGAAAAAAGTGAATACATTTCTTGTTTATCAAAAAGGTGAGCTAACAAATGAGTATTATAAAATGATAGAATGTGCAAGTAATTTATATAAAATAAATTCGATTACAAAAAGCATTGTATCTATATTAATAGGTATGGCTATAGATAAGGGATATATAAATGATATACATACACCAATAACAAAATGGATTCTAAATGTACCAAAAGAAAAAAGCAAATTAACAATTTACCATCTATTAACGATGACAACAGGAGAAGACTGGAATGAGTTTGGGAATGGGGTCGTTTTCCCAAATGATTTTGTTGAATCAGAGAATTGGGTGCAGTACATATTAGAAAAGCCAATAATTGAAGAACCCGCTACAAAAATGAATTATAACTCAGGGTCTTCTCATTTGCTTAGCTATATTGTCCAAAAAGCTACTGGAATGCCGACAGAGCAGTTTGCGAAAAGATATTTATTTGATCCATTAGAAATTACAGAATATGAGTGGCAACAAGATCCCCAAGGAATACATGTTGGTGGTTTCGGTATGAAAATGAAATCTAAAGATTTATTAAAGCTCGGAATATTATGTTTACAGAATGGGTATTGGCAGGGGAATGAAATCGTATCATCGAAATGGTTAGAAGAATCAAGTACATCTTTATTTGAAACGTATGAACATGTCGGGGCATATGGATATCACTGGTGGGTATTGAATAACGAAAGATTTCACATACCGTATTATATATACTTTGCTATGGGATACGGCGGGCAATACATCGTTATCATTCCGCAGTTAGAAGTCGTAGCTGTAATAAGTAGTCATATGCCTAAACGTGGGCTCGTTCCATTAAAGTTATTTATTGAGCATGTACAAAGAGAATTATAAGTTTATATAGGGAGAGGAGCGAATATATGAGAGGTGTAAAAACGTTATCTTTATTTAGACTATGCTTAAGTCTTTTAGCATGTAGCGCCCTTATTACGCAGTTTCTAATAAGAGCACAAGTGAAACCGTTTAATCCAGTTAACTTTTTTAGTTTCTTTACGATTGAAAGTAACATTTTAGTTGCATGTATTCTCCTTTTAAGTAGTATTGGAACAGCTACATTTGGTCGATCAGAACAGTTTGGTATACTTCGTGGTGCAGCAACTGTATACATACTTACGACTGGACTCATTTATTTTTTATTATTAAGAGGGTTAGAAGAATCACTTCAAACCGCAATACCATGGGTAAATACGGTGTTACATTATATCATGCCAATCGCAATGCTTTTAGATTGGGTTTTAAATCCACCTAGTAAGAAAATCACCTGGAAACAAGCTACAAGTTGGCTCTTATTCCCGTTTTTTTACGTTTTATATAGCTTAATACGTGGTCCAATCGTGAATTGGTATCCTTATCCGTTTTTAGATCCGAGAATAGGTGGATATGGTAGAGTACTTTTATACAGTATAGGGATAGCAGTTGTAATTGGTGCTATTTGTATATTGGTAAGATTTTTAGGGAATCGAAATTTTAGGAAATAATTTTAGAAATGAAGAACCCCCACTGTTAAAAAATAAACAGTGGGGGTTCTTCATTTTATCTACTCGTCTTCTGAAATGACATCTTTATAAATTTCTCCGTCTTCGTTTCAAATTCTACATCAACAAAAACACCGTATTCTTTTCCATCTTCACGTAGCCACAATTTAAATTTTTCAACTGTTATTTGAATGGTTTTTGGTTTTCTGCCTATATGAAGGTAATCAATAATCTCAGCTTTTGGGTATTGTTCTTTCGTCTTTTCTACAGCAAGTTTACCCCATTTGGCATATGGCGGCTGCGCATGAACAATTGATGGGCCGGTATATATATTTGAACATGTTGTTAGGAACAGAATGACAAGTGCGACACGCTTTAACAATTTCTTCATGATGAACTCCTTTTATCCTTTTTTTATATTATTTACATATTTTTTCAACGATATGAGTTTGGATTTTTTTGTCTTCTTTACATAAAAGCGAGGCTTTTACAAAACATAACCAAGAAATCATTTCCGTAATTAAGGAGGGAAATTTATGCGCCAAAAAGCTATTTTTAAAATAGCAGTTTTACTTACGTTCATAGGACTATCTTTAATTGTCAGTAGTATACAACTAAAGAATGTAGAAGCCTTTTCTAATCAAGTCATTCAAAGAGGAGCATCTGGCGAAGATGTCATTGAATTGCAATCTCGTTTGAAATATAACGGATTTTATACGGGAAAAGTGGATGGTGTTTTCGGATGGGGTACATACTGGGCACTTCGAAATTTCCAAGAGAAATTCGGATTACCTGTTGATGGTTTAGCTGGAGCTAAAACGAAGCAAATGCTCGTGAAGGCAACGAAGTATAACAAGTCAACTGCTAATAAAGGAACGACAACGAATAAAGGAAATAGCGGTGGTACTGCACAAGAAAATAAACCACCTCAAAATAAAGGGACAAATGTTCCAAATGGTTATTCTCAAAATGACATTCAGCTTATGGCAAACGCAGTATATGGAGAGTCTCGTGGTGAGCCGTACTTAGGACAAGTTGCAGTAGCTGCGGTTATTTTAAATCGTGTTACAAGTGCATCATTTCCAAATACCGTTTCGGGTGTAATCTTTGAGCCGAGAGCCTTTACCGCAGTTGCGGATGGACAAATATATTTAACGCCAAATGAAACAGCAAAAAAGGCAGTATTAGATGCAATTAATGGATGGGATCCAACAGGAAACGCATTGTACTACTTCAATCCAGATACTGCAACAAGTAAATGGATTTGGACTCGTCCACAAATTAAAAAGATCGGGAAACATATTTTCTGTAAATAGAGCGGAGGTGGAACTATGTTACGAGGTATTATAATCGTATTATTAACAGTTGGTGTAGTCGGGACAGGATACTGGGGCTATAAAGAGCATCAAGAGAAGAATGCAGTATTAATTCGAGCGGAAAATAGCTATCAACGTGCGTTTCATGATTTAGCATATGAGGTTGATTTATTGCACGACAAAATTGGAACAACGCTTGCAATGAATTCACGCGCATCTTTATCGCCTGCATTAGCAGATGTATGGAGATTAACATCAGAAGCTCGTTCAGATGTAGGACAACTTCCTTTAACATTAATGCCTTTTAATAAAACGGAAGAATTTTTAGCGAATATCGGTGATTTTAGTTACCGTGCAGCCATTCGTGATTTAGAAAAAGAGCCGTTAAATGATCAAGAATACAAAACGTTGGAAACTTTATATTCAAATGCAGGAAATATACAAGATGAACTAAGAAAAGTGCAACATCTTGTTTTGAAAAACAATTTACGCTGGATGGATGTTGAGATGGCCCTCGCATCCAATCGTGACCCTGCAGACAATACAATTATTGACGGACTAAAGACAGTAGAAAAAAATGTAACATCGTATTCATCTACAAACTTCGGACCTACCTTTACAAGTGCACAAAAAAATAAAAAAGGCGGATTTGAAGCAAATGGAAAAGCAATTTCAAAAGATGAAGCGGCGAAAATTGCAAAATCGTTTTTGAATTTAAAAGGAAATGAAAAAGTAGAAGTTGAGAAAAGCGGAAAAGGTGCGAAAGAATCTTTTTATAGTGTGAAAATTAAAGATTCCGCAACGAATAATGAGTTTTATATGGATATTACCGGAAAAGGCGGATATCCAATTTGGGTTATGAATAATCGAGAAATTAAAGAACAGAAAATTAGTTTAAACGATGCAGGAAGTAAAGGTTTGAAATTCTTAAAGGACCATAAATTTAACAATATGGAGCTTTATGATAGTTCACAATATGATAATGTAGGTGTATTTACGTATGTAGTAAATGAGAATGGTGTACGAATTTATCCAGAAGCAATCCAAATGAAAATTGCTTTAGACGACGGTTCTATCGTTGGATTTTCCGCAAAAGAATATTTAGCATCACATCAAAAACGAACAGTTCCATCAGCAAAGTTAACTGCAGCAGAAGCAAGAAAGAAAATCAATCCAGATGTTAAAGTTATGGAAGAACGTAAAGCTGTCGTAGTAAATGATTTGCATAATGAAGTACTTTGCTATGAATTTGTAGGTACTTTAGGGAAAGATACGTATCAAATTTTCATTAATGCAAATAGCGGAGCAGAGGAAAAAGTGAAGAAAATGCAAGCTGTTGAAAAAATTTATGATTAAACTTTAATAGTAAAGTGGTGAGAATAATGAAGATCCTACTATATATGTTGATGCTTTGCTTATTTATAACTGGATGCAGTATTGGAAAAAAGGACAATCCAAACGAAAAGCCAGAGCAAAAAAATGTTTCGATGAAAAATGTTAATTATACGAACAAACCAAATAAGCCAAATGAAAAAGCAGCAGACCATTTAGCATCTTTAGCCGCAAGTGTGCCAGGTGTGAATGATGCAACAGCGGTCGTTGTTGGGAAATATGCTATTGTAGGTATTGATGTAAAAGCGAAACTCGATCGAACTCGTGTGGAGTCCATTAAATACTCTGTTGCAGAAAGTTTAAAAAACGATCCAGATGGTGCTAATGCAGTCGTTGTAGCAGATGTTGATACGTATGAACGACTGAAACAAATTGGAAAGCAAATTAAAAAAGGAAAAACAGGCGAAGGTATACTCGATGAGTTAGCGGCAATTGTTGGCCGAGTAATGCCGCAAGTTCCAAATGACATGATTGAAAATCGAGAAACGAATCCAATTAAAGATAATGATAAACAATTACCAAAAGATGAAGAACAAGAACTAAGAAAAGAACAGAATGATCAATCAAATAATCATTTGAATAAATAAAGTTAACCTTAACCCTGTACTAAATTGTACAGGGTTTTTCAATATAATATTAAATATTCAGTTTATTTTTAAGGGAATATATGGTTTAATTATGAGGGGAGGGACAACTGTTATGATGAAAAAAAGCACATTAATATTATGTAGTTTATGCTTAGGTTTCAGTATGACAGCGTGTGAACAGAAGAAAGAAGTAAAAAAACAAACAGCGACTTCTTCTACTGTGATGGAAAGGCAGCAAAACGAATCTATCAATATAAATCATTTCTCGAATATAAATGAAGGAATGACTTATACAGAAGTGAAAGAATTAATTGGTTTTGAAGGGGATTTAGTCATAGAAGAAGGCGTAGAACATTCTACACAAATTAAACAAATTTTCGCTTGGAAGGGAAGCGATCCAACTTCATTAGTTGAAATTACCTTTTTAGATGGAAAAGTGCATTCTAAAGCGCAGCAAGGTTTAAGTTAATAAGTTAAAAATGGGAGAGTTTAGCATGAACATACATACAGGGGAAATTCAATTAGTTCCGTATAAGGAGAAATATAAAGAAATTATACAAACATTTACTTTACCAAGTGAACAAGTTCAATTTACATCAGACCCAGGAGAATTGCTGGAGAAAGCTAAAAGTGATCGTACAAAAAATGTGATTGTTATTTTGGATTACAATGGGGTACCTGTTGGCCTTTTCGCATTGCAAACAGGAGATAGAGTACAGGAGTTCACAGATAATGAAGACGCTTTACTTTTAACATCGTTTTCTGTAAATCATAATAGACAGAGAAAAGGATATGCTAAAAAGTCATTGGCACTATTGCAAGCGTTTGTAAAATGTTATTTTCCTATAAAAAATGAAGTTGTACTTGCTGTGAATGAAAAAAATATTCCTGCACAAAATTTATATGAAAAGGTTGGATTTCAAGATAAAGGCGTTAGAAGAATGGGGCCAATTGGTCAACAAATTATAATGCATTTACCTATCATGAAATAATGAGAAAAAACTTACTCTTGCATAACAAAGTAGTAAGTTTTTTTATTTAGAACGACAAGAGAATAAATATTAAAAGGCTATATTTAAGAGTAAAGAAATTATAGCTAGTTACATAAAAAATAAAGATACTTGAAAAGCATTCATTTTAGTTAGTTGTACAATTATTAAATAATACTTTTGGGGGTCATAGCTTTATGGAAATAATTCAATTACTAAATAAGGATGACTTATTTAATAAGGCAATAGATGTTTTTTGGAAAGAATGGGGTGAAGAAGGTGGGCGTGCTTTTTATGAAGATTGTATGACTAATGCTTTAACTGATCCAAATGACATACCGAGTTTTTACATTGCAAAAGTAGATGATAAGATTATCGGAACGTATGCATTAATTCGCAACGATTTAAATAGTCGTCAGGATTTGAGCCCGTGGCTAGCATGTTTGTTTGTAGATGAAAAATTTAGGGGCCACTCTATAGGAGCAAATTTGTTGAATCATGGACTGCTAGAAGCAGCAAAAAGAGGGTACAAATTTCTTTATCTTACTTCAGATCTTGAAGGCTATTACGAAAAATATGAATGGGAAAAAATTGGAGTTGCTTATGGGCCTAGTGGAGGGTGCATACCTTTATTTAAAAAGTCAACATCTCTATAACGAAAGCACTATTTGTTCAACAAACAGGTGCTTTCGTTGAACAAAATTAAATAACTTTATTATCACTTTACATCATTTATGAAACACATTTGAATAAGGAGAAATGATATGACGATTTATATTGCACTACTAAGAGGAATTAATGTAGGCGGGCATAAGGTAATCAAAATGGCTGATTTAAAACGAGTGTTTGAATCAATGGGGTTAAAACAAGTAAAAACATATATTCAAAGCGGTAATATCGTGTTCGAATCTGAAGAAGATATTAATTTTCTAAAGGAACGAATACAATCTGAAATTAAAAACGTTTTTAGTTTTGATGTTCCAGTCATGTTAAGAACAAATGAGGAATTTATAAATGTTATAAAAAGATGTCCCTATGGAGCCGATTCATTGCTAGAAGGGGAAAGTATACAGGTTGCCTTCTTAGCAAATGAACTTTCTGAAGCAGAAAAAGATCAGCTACTTATACAAAAAAATGAGACAGAAGATTGTTATATACATGAAAAAGTTGTGTATTTATTTTTCAAAAATAGCATTCGGAATTCTAAATTAATGAATCAGTTCCAGAAGTTACATACACCAGCTACGATAAGGAATTGGCGGACTGTGAATAAATTAAAAGCGATAGTAGAGGGGATGTAAATATAAAATGATTAGATTTTCTGTATATAGAAAATTTGTTAAGAGATAATCAAGTTGTTTAATTTATATAGAACTAACCATGCAGGTTATCTCTATAAAAAAATTTCAATTTATTACAAGGTGTAGAAAAGCATAATTTTTCAAAGGCAAAGCAAGAATGGGTATAGTATGGAATGGTAGACAATAAGTTTTTTGGAGCAAACTGTTATCTAGTTATCATGAACGAATCCGTTATGAGTTTACAATTATAAATCGACTAAACAAGCAATGGTAGTAGGATCTGAATATATCAAGAAGTTTACAGAAGGATTTACAGAAGCTTTTTATGATACAAAAGATATGCTGACAATATTCAAGTAGAAGCTGTAACGAAATACGGTAAAGTATATTGGAACACGATTGACAATAGACTAACATTTACAGAAAAGAAACCTCTTAGAGACGTATTACTTAGAGCAGATAAATATTTAAGAGACTATGGTTATAGTATAAAACAAACGAATTAAGGGGTAGGTAAGATGGGGAAATTTGTGAAAGACCAAAAAGTAGTTGCACTTACATTAGAGGGGATAGCACCATGTACGGTTGTAAGAGTTGGTTGGATTTTTATCATGGTACAAGTAGAAGAAACGAAGCACCTATACTCACTTACAAAAGGTAAGATAACACCTATAGAAGAGGATAAACACTATCTTCTAGAAGAGAGTTTTGATGAAGAGAGCGTTTATGATATAGGTAGGGTATTTGGTGCAATTGAAACATCAGACTTAGAAGTTGCAAAGAAGTTATTTGATGAAGATACAGAACTAAAGAAATATGAAACCTTTCATAATCCATCAGAAGGAAAATTATATGAAGGACAGTATTATACAACAATCAAAACAGGTAAAGAATTAATTGAACAATATTTCAATCGACAAGGGTTAGAGCGTAATGGTACTAATTAAATTAGATGTGAAAACAGTTAAGGTCAAGAACTTAAATTAGGTGAAATGAAGGCTTTCGATAAAAGTGAATAATCTTATTTATGCTAGGTATAAAGACTAATAAAAAAAATTTATACTTTATTATTTGGGGATGAAATAATGGATTTAGTAAACAAATTTATTATTTATATTTGTCTACAAACTCATTTAAAAGGTTAGAAATTAAAAAATATAAGAGCCTTACTACAATATGAATTGTAGCGAGGCTCTTATATTTTTTAATCAGAATTAAATAACTTTATTATCACTTTACAAAATCTCATCTTTTGATTTATATTGTTTTGCGACTATAAGTTCGACAATAGGATAAATAAAGAATGAAGAACAAATTGCGATAAAGAGAGGAAGATTCTTTATTTCATCGAGTAATAGGAATGCAAATCCTTCTGACAATATTAAAATAACAAACATAAGGCATATTAGCACAAAATAAGCAACTTTAAAACTTTTATATTTAATTTGCTGTCCCATTTCATCTTGGCTTTCCTCTGATACACCGTGGGGATCTCCCCACGTAATATGATTGATGAAGTAGCTAATTATAATTGCACTTGCGAAGATTGTTCCGCCTAAAATCGCACCTTCAGTGATATATTTATAGGCTCCATGTATAAGTACTCCAAGTAACGATAAAACGATTGTTAGTAAAATGAAATTTTTACGATTCATATTAGAAATAGCACCTCCATAGTTGTAAAAAACTCTTTACACTAATAGTATAAAATCGGAAAAGTTCTATGTCAAATACTTTTTACATAAAGGGCCGAGAATATGATATTTTGTTTTTACGATTAATAAAAAATTACATTACATTTGAATGTAAAAGAATGGGCTCGCATATATTTGGAAGGGATGTCAGATTAATTTAGGGGGTAGTTATGTCTATTCTTTTAAAAGCTGGTGCTGATGCAGGAAATAACGGTTTGAAGTTAATGGTGAAAGGGCAAGACCCTATTTTTATTCCGAGTATATATTCTTTATATATAGGAGAGCCTACAGGATTGTTAGATGAGGGAGATGTTTCATTATCTGAACTAGAAAATCACATTGACGTGACCATTAGTTCTCCATCGTTAATGTTAAATAACGTGCGGTATATCGTTGGTAAAAAGGTCATTCAAGATCAATTAAAAGGTACTGAGGTTGAGAAGAAATCGAATAAATCAACGGATGAGTTAATGGTTATTACCATTCTATCTGGTTTAGCAGTAAGTGCTATGCGCCAAAGTCCAACTTCTAGTCACATTAATATTCGTTATGATTTATCTGTTGCTCTTCCTATGCAGCTTATTACACAAGAAATAGCTGCGGAAAATGCAAAACGTTATATGGGTAATCATAAAGTTGTATTCCACTATCCAAATGGACGTGATGTGACAATTAATATTTCTATCGAATATTGTAAATGCCTACCTGAGGGCGCTTCTGGGACGTGGGGCATTGTATATGATGAAGAAGGAAATGTTGTGAAACATAAAATTGAATGTGAACAAAATCAAGTTTCAGAAATTGATTTTGTTGATAAAACACTATTATCTTTTGATATTGGCGCAGGGACGACAGAAGAAGTAGTTTCACTAGGCGTAAACTTTAGACCACAACTAAGTAAAGGCTTATCATACGGTGTGAAAGAAACGTTACTACAAATTATTACGAGATGGAACCGGAAGTATCCAACAAAGACGATTGATAGCATTACAGAATTCAATCAAATTTATTTAAATGATAAACACCCTAGAAATGCATTATTAGTTGAAGAATCACAACCAGCATTATTAGGTTTAGCAGCGCGTGTCGCAACGGATATCATAAACAAAATTGATGATATGAAGGACGATCCATACGTATTTATTTATGGTGGGGGCGCGGTTATTATTAAAAATAGCCTGAAAATGATTTTAAAACAAAAAGGGCGTTTAACAAATGTAATCTTTGTAGATAATCCATTATTTACAAATGCACGTGGATTATTAGTCTACACTTGTTCGCCAAAATATAGAGAGCATAAGCAAAAAGAGTTAGGGTTTACAAACTTAACAATAAGTTAGTTGGTGGAAGTATGCGATCTAGGCGATATAAACGTGGTGATCGAGTAAAAATCAATATTCATAAATCAGTATCACCTGAAATGATTGCATGGCTGAATAAACAATCAAACCCAACTAATTTCTTTTTCTTTGCAGCACAGCAACTCTTTAAACAAGTAGGAGATATTGATGTGTCAAAAGCTATACCAAGTAGCCATGTTTTCACACTATACGTGGAGCCATCATCCGTATTAAAGGTCGAAGTAAATCCCTTTAAAAACGTGCCACTAGAAGCTAATAAATCCACCGAAAATATAAAAAAAAATCATGGGAATCTGTTGATCAATTAGATTGTCCATTTTTTTAAACATAGAAAAATATAAGTATTGCCCATCACTATACATACGGATACAGTGATGGGCTTTTTTACATGTAACGAATAGAAGGGGCACAAATTGTGGTGTGCCCCTTCTATTCGTTATTTACCTATATATTAGATGTATGTTCAGTAACAGCATGAATGATGTCTTCCCAATCATCGGGATGGTTTTCATGTCCTGCGCCTTCAAGGGTTAATAGGACTGAGTTAGGAATTTCATCAATAAGTGCGAGACCATGTTCAAAAGGGAGTGCTGTATCGTCTGTTCCGTGAATGACTAAAGTAGGTGCATGTATCGAATGAAGTACTCCTTCATAAGCATCATCACCTCGAAGTAAAGCGTGATTAAACATACTTAATAGATTGTTTGCACGTGCTATTTCTTGCTTTACTTGTGTATAAACCATAGTTTCATCAAATGTTCGTTTTGATCCACATAATAAGCGAGATCCTGAAACAAAATATTCTGCCACAACATTTGCATTTGTCCAATCCAAATGCGCGCCATTTGCGTGGTGTGTTAAAATTCTTTCATCCATTGGGGGTAAATCGCGCGTGTTATTGTCAGAGCCTATCACACTTGTAGCTAGTAATATTAACGATAAAACTCTTTCGGGATGGTTTACGGCAGCAATTTGAGCAATCATACCACCTAATGACATACCAAATAGATGTGCTTTATCAATATGATAAGCATCTAGTACTCCAATTGCATCTTCAGCCATATTTGTAACTGTATAATTGGAAGTTCCAGGTTCATATACAACAGAGCGTCCCACATCACGGTTATCAAAACGAATAACAAATTTCCCTGTGTTAGCCAACTGTTCACAAAACTCTTCAGCCCAATAAACCATTGAACACGTAGCACCCATAATTAATAAAACAGCTGGGTTTTTAGGGTTACCAAAGCTTTCTGTACATATATCAATCCCGTTTATTTTAAATATCTTTTCAGTCATAGAGTTCTCCCCATTTCTTTTGAATTTAATTTTAAATGCAATTTTGAATGATTCTAACGTGTGTGTAAGTTTCGTTTTGGAATTCATAATGCTTCATACGTAATTACCCCCAAAAATAAGTTTATGATAATTCAAGGCAAAAAATTTTGAGAAATATTTGTAAGTTATTAAAATAAACAGCAAGGGGGAGTAGAAATGAAAGCAATTGTAATAGATCAATATGGTAATGTTGAAGAATTAAAAGAAAGAGAAGTTTTAAAACCAATTGTTAAAGGTAACGAGGTATTGATACGTATTCTCGCAACATCTGTTAATCCAGTTGATTGGAAAGTTAGAAAGGGAGACTTACAAGAACAGTTACAGTTTTCATTTCCAATCATTTTAGGGTTAGATGTAGCTGGGGTTATTGAAGAAGTTGGGGAAGAGGTAGAGTGCTTCAAAGTAGGAGATAAAGTATTTACGAAACCTGAAAATATAGGGAAGGGCTCTTATGCTGAATTCATTACAGTAAAATCGGATTTAGTATCTTACATGCCTACTAATCTAAGTTTCGAAGAGGCAGCTTCTATTCCTCTTGCAGGACTTACAGCGTGGCAAAGTCTTGTAGATTACGCAAAAATAAAAGAACATGACCGAGTACTCATTCATGCTGGAGCTGGTGGAGTTGGAAGTTTGGCAATCCAAATCGCAAAATCATTTGGAGCTTTTGTTGCGACAACTGCAAGTAGTAAGAATGAAGAGTTTTTACAGTCTTTAGGAGCAGATCTCGTTATTGATTATAGAAAAGATAAATTTGAAGAACTACTATCAAATTTCGATATTGTATTAGATACAATAGGTGGGGAAGTACAAGAAAAAAGCTTTCAAATTATAAAATCTGGTGGTGTTTTAGTTTCGATTGTTCATGAGCCAATTCAAAAAGAAAAAGGGATAAAATCAGGTTTTTTATGGCTAAAACCAAACGGAAAGCAATTAGAAGCATTATCAAAATTAATTGTACACGGAAAAATAAAACCAATTATAAGTAAAGTTGTGCCGTTTAATGAAGAAGGAATTAGAGAAGCTCATATTTTGAGTGAAGGTCAACATGTTAGAGGTAAGATTGTAATTAAGGTGCAATGAAAATGTAGATATTGACTTGTAGAAAAAATTAAATTTATCCACCGAGAAATAACATCCTGAAATGTAGATTTAGGAATGTTATTTTTCGGTGGATATGTGATATTACTTCAAAAATGTGCTGTATCGTATTGTATCATGTAATTTCTCTAAACCAATCAACATATCTTTTTCATTTAACATGGAATAGCTAATCCTTAATTTGTTATTATTTCTTTCGTTATGTAATAGACAAGCTGTTCCTGGTAAAAAAGAAACATCTACTTCATTTGCTTTTTGTAATAAGGTAAAGGGATCTATCGTATCAGGAAGTGTAATCCATAAATTAAAGCCACCATTTGGTATTTCAAAGTGTACATCTTTAAGTGGTGATAAAATATCAATAGTTATATCACGTCTAATTTGTAAAGCCGTACGTAATTTTTCTAAATGATTTTTCATACGTTCTGCACGTAAAAAAGGAAGGAGTGCTTTTTGCGTTAATAAAGGACTACCTATATCCATTGAACCTTTTACAGCGTATAACCATTCAAAAATAGGACCTTCGGCAATAAGTGCTGCGATACGTAGTCCCGGTGCTAACGTTTTACTAAATCCTTTTATATATATTACGTGGCCGTTTGTATCAAAATTTTTGATAGGAGAGGGAACAGTAGCATCCTCAAAATATATTTCCCCGAAAGAATCATCTTCAATTATAAAAAACTCATATAACTCCGCTAGTTCGATAAGTTCCATTCTTCGTTCCTTACTCATTACTGTACCAGTCGGGTTCTGGAAAGTTGGATTCGTATACAATAATACGGGATTTTTACTTTGACAAATATCATCGATTAAGTCGGAGCGAACTCCATGATTATCAAGAGAAACTGGTATAATTTTAGCACCTTTATTGATGAAAATATCAAGTGCAGCACTGTAACAAGGACTTTCCACTAATACAATATCACCAGGTTTTAATAATGTTTGAGCAATTAAATCAATTCCTTGTTGTGCTCCGCTTGTAATTAATAATTGAGATGGGTCTGTCAGTAATTTCTGGTGTTCATTTAAGTAATTTGCTATTTCAACTCGCAGTTCATAATCACCCTGAACTGGCCCATAAGTTGCTAGGATCATCTGGTCTTTATCAAGTATTTTATGCATTTCGTCTGCCAAGAATGGATTTGGTAATAAGCGAGGATATAAAATCGCTTGTGAAAAATCGTAATATTTCCGGTGCTGATTCATTGCATATTGAGATCGCATAACATTAATCGTTTTCGTTTGTTGCCATTTAAACGGAATTGGTTTGAAATTTTTCTTTACATGTTTATGTATATAAGCACCTTTCCCTTGCTCAATGCGTATATATTCTTTCTTTTCTAACTGCTTATATGCTTTACGCACAGTTAATAGGCTAATCTGTAAATCTTCGGCCATAGAGCGTAAAGATGGAAGTGCGTCACCATGTGAAAGCATGCCACTTTGTACCCTTTCAACGATTTGCATATATATTTGCTGGTAATACGGTATGTTGGATTCTTTACGAAGGACAATTTTCATGGTTTCACCTTTTTCATTTTTATTTAATTAAAGCGAAAAATATAAAGAGAATCAACTATGATTTTAGGTAACTGTTATATACATATATACACTGTTATACACCGTACCTTCTATACTCATGGTAAGAGTAAAAAGGAGGAAGGAAAATGGTCATTTTCAATTATATTTTAGTATGTATTATATTCGGAACAACATTTTTAACGATAAAAATCGGAATTGAAGCAGGAGCGCCCCCGTTATTTTCAGCAGGAATTCGTTTCTTTTTAGCAGGCGTAATCCTTATGATTATATTTAAGTTAAAGCGCAAAGAAATTATGCCATATGTATTTTCAAAACGTATCATATATGCTGGATTTTGTTTAACGTTTATGACATTCGCTACATTGTACTGGGCGGAACAATATATCTCTTCAGGATTAGCTGCTGTGCTTTCTGCTACGGGACCGATGATGATTTTGTTATTACAAGCAAAGAGAAATAAGACAAAATTACAAAAGGAGCAACTCGTAGCTTTAATTATTGCACTAACAGGTGTTGTTTTTGTTTCTTTACCAGGAATGCACCAAGAAGTAAGTTTCATATGGAGTATTGCTTGTATTGTTTTAGTTGTAGGAGAGTTATTTTACGGAATAGGCTCTATTCGCTCAAAAGAAATACTTTCGGATTTACAAAGTGTATCACCATTTCTCATTAATGGTATTCAAATGTTTTACGGAGGAGTTTTATTACTAATCGTATCTGTCATAGTAGAACAGCCGAATGTAACTGTATTAGCTTCATGGAGCGTACAGTGGCCTATTTTATATCTCATCTTTATCGGATCAATTGGTGGGCACGGATTATATTATTGGCTCTTATCAAAAACGAACCCTGTATTCCCATCAACGTGGTTATATGTATCACCGTTAATTGCTATTATAGTTGGATACATCATATTAGGAGAACCTTTAAACCCTACAATGGGAATAGGTGCTTGTTTTATTTTGGTTGGTGTATTTTTAGCTAATCGATCCACACTCCGTATGTATTTCAAACAAGGAAGATTATTTGAGAAGGAAATGTAGTTGTATAAAGAAGCAGCCCTGTATAAAACAGGGCTGCTTGAATTTTATTTATGATACGGATTGACTTTATTTATTGGAAAGGCGTAATATTATTAAGCTATATGAAAGAGAACTGTAAAAAGAGGGGAGTTATTATGAAAATAAATTGGACTGAAGTAAAGGAAAAAATTCGATCACAAATTTCAAAACCATCATATGAAACTTGGTTTACTAATACTACTGTTTATTTAGAGGATGATATATTAACAATTTATTGTCTGAATGAATTTGCACGTGACTGGTTAGAATCTCATTACAAAGAATTAGTATTTCATACATTAAGAGAAATGTTTAATACGACGTTTGAAATTCAGTTTGATCTATGTAATGACGAACCATCTAAGTTGAAAGATGTTCAAAAAGAAAGGCTTAATAGCTGGGATGAAGTAAAGAAAGCATTAAGGCCAAAAGTAGCTGAGAAAACATTTATGACATGGATTAGAAATACAAATGCTACAATAGAAGATAATAAATTAATAATCTTTTGTGAAGATGCTTTTCATCGTGATTTGCTGGAAGGAGAGTATAAAAATATAATTTCAAGTACCGTACAGAAAATTACAAATGAAGAATACCAAATTTGGTTCGAAATAGAATTAAACGCCATTTCTATAGCACAGACTCATCACGTGCAAAATAATCATCGCACTTCCGGACAAGAGGAATCCAGTACAATTTGGAATAAAATAAAAGATAAAATGCAATTAACAATTTCGAGACCATCATATGAAACATGGGTCAAAGAAACGACAGCCAGAATAAATGAAAATTCATTGATCATTTATTTTAAAAATGAATTTCAACAAGAGTGGGTTAAAAAGTCTTATAAAGATTTAATTTCGCAAATAGCGAAAGAAGTAACTGGAAATACATATGAACTTCAATTTGAATTAAAATCAAATACAACCAGTAATGATGAAAAATCAAAATCAACTATTAAAGATATCACTTCCGAATTAGGGGAGCAGTTCAAAGTCTCCGATGATAATTTAAAATATAATGATGTAGACGAGAGCAATAAGCGCATTCAATCCTTAGAAGAAAAAATAATGAACTTGGAAAAAGTGATTGATACATTAGTGGGGAAATTAGAGGTAGTAGAATTAAAAACACAGTTGGAAAAATAACCAACTGTGTTTTTTACTTAATTTGCTTTTTTTATAAAGCCTTTATAATGACGCTTCACAAGCTGACTTTCTAACGTCTTCATCGTTTCAAGTGCTACACCGACGATGATAAGTAAGCTTGTACCACCAATTTGTGCAGAAGGTGGTAATGTAGCAATTTTCGTGAATACGAGCGGTAAAATTGAAATTGCACCTAAGAAAATTGCGCCGATAAATGTTAAACGGTATAAAATTTTAGTTACATATTGTTCTGTTGATTTACCAGGACGAATACCAGGTACATATCCATTTTGCTTTTTCAAATTCTCAGCCATTTGTTCAGGATTCACTTGAATGAATGCATAGAAGTATGTGAAAGCAACGATAAGACCGACATAAAGCGTCATTCCAATTGGATGTGCGAAATCAAGATTTGCAACTAACCATTGCGATACGCTTGAATCAGGGAAGAGCTGCGCAATTGTACGCGGCGTCATTAAAAATGCGGAAGCAAAGATAACTGGAATTACACCAGCACTATTTACTTTAAGAGGTAAATGAGTGTTTTTTGCTCCTTGATATTGATTGTTTCCTGAAACAGCTTTTGCATATTGAATCGGTATTTTACGCACAGCTTGTTGAATGTAAATAACGCCAACAACTATCGCTAAAATTACGAGACCAATTAAGACCATCTTTATGATGTGCATGAATAATTGATCGCCTGCATTTTGAAATTGTTGCAAATAAATTTGATTCGCAACATTTGGAATCGCCGCAACAAGTCCTGCGAAGATAATCATCGAAATACCATTACCTACTCCGTTAGCGGTAATTTGTTCACCTAACCAAAGTAAAAATGCGGTACCTGCAGTTAAAACTGTCGCAATAAATAAGTATGTAGTCCAGCTTTGATCTGTTATTAATTGTCCACCTGCTATATTATTAAAACCATAAGACATCCCAATGGATTGTATGAATGCGAGAATGATTGTAAAGTATCGAGTAAATTGAGCTGACTTCTTACGGCCCATTTCACCTTGCTTTGCCCATTCCGAAAATTTAGGTATAACGTCCATTTGTAGTAATTGTACTATGATGGAAGCTGTAATATATGGTGTAATACCTACAGCGAAGATCGAGAAGTGTTGCAATGCTCCTCCACCAAATACGTTTAGCATACCTAAAACGTTGGCTTGATCTTGTACTTTTAATACCTCTGCGTTAGTATGAGGAACTGGAATAAACGTGCCAATTCGAAAAACGATTAACATCGCCAATGTAAAAAGGATTTTCCTTCTTATCTCAGCTACTCTCATGAAATTTGAAATCGTACGAAACATTATGTCGCCTCCTATATTTTTATCAGTTCAAAACTGATGATTATATCCCGATGAAGTAACCACAAACCTCCTTCCGCATTAAATTCATTTGACAAATGGAATTTTATACATTTTGTAGTTTTCATGGATATAAAAATATAAGGTGTTTTTTAGCGACCTATAAGCTTTTCGTAATCATTCAATACACATAATATATCGAATAAATTAACAAATGTACATACATACGCATGAAAAATGAATAAATAGGGTGATTTTTTACATTTACTAAATACTAGATTGATAATTAGGAACGTTTTACGTAGTTGTATCGAAAGGATTCGGTGGAAAGTATTATGGTGTAGCTGTAGCACATAAAAACCTCAAGGATGTTGAGAAAACTCATATATTTCGTCGTGAATTAGAGAAACTATTAAAGCAAGAAAAGGTTGGATTGAAATAGTAGTGAAGGAAAATCTTTTTTCTATAGAGAATATTTCTAACGCAGGAATCTAAGTATATAGGTTCTAATGAAAGGAGAATTCACATGAATACATTTGTAAATGAAAAGTTTTATGAAACGAGAAATCAATTATTTGAGGAAATTACTTTATTAAGTGATGCTCAATTTAATAGAAAACCAGATCAGGATAAATGGAGTATAGCACAAGTTTGTCATCACTTAGTTTTATTAGATGAGAGAGTAATAACAGTTATTTCGTCAGGATTAAAAAAGATGGATAGTATCCAAAATGAGCGTAAAGAAATTCACACTATTGTATTAGATAGATCGATAAAATTTATAGCCCCAGAAATGATTGAACCAAGTATAGAACCATTTGAAGTGCAGCAAATGGTTGATTTGTTAAACGACTCTAGAAAAGAATTGATGCGTTTTCTGAGTACAATAGAAGATGAATCTAAATTAGCAAAAAAATCAGTGATGCATCCAGCTCTTGGAGAATTACTTCTTGATCAGTGGATAGAGTTAATCTATTTGCATGAACAGCGTCATATAGAACAAATCAAAGAGATAAAGTTGCTTTGTGAAGTTGAAAAGTAAAAATTATTATCTATTTATTGAGCGATTTAGGATAGCATCAAGGGTTCGAGTGATAAAATACAAATCCTGATTAAAATTATGATGAATTTAGTTGAAAGCAACCAATGAGCAGAAGAAAATAAGAAACTAGCAGATCTTACTCTTGAAAAGGAAACGAACATTCGAAAAAAACTGAATCCGAATTACTGTATAAGTGTAACCTCGTCTTAAATGAAGACGGGGTTATTATTTTTGGAAGTGATCTCAGCATTTTCATTTAGAAGGAAATAAATTAGCAATGAATCCGAAAATGTAATCAGCATTACACACAATATCTTTAAGTTATAATGATTTCCGGAAATGAGTTATATGTCCATAATTTTGAAAGTACATATACATCTACCGTTGGTTTAGCGCTCTTCACACGTTGGAGGAAGAAGTAAATACTATTCTGCTAGGGGGTATATGTATTTTATTCTCTATATTTTCACAGCAGAACCACCTCCAAAATTATCTTTTGCAGTTGAATTTTTCCGAATAATAAGTTACATTTTTAAAGTTCAAGCAACTTTATAGCAGTAGAAAAAGGGGAGAAATATTGTTATTATGCAAAAAATGAAATGGAAGAACTATGTATGCTATTTTATTATTCTTATGCTTCTTGTACCAGCAGTAACAGCCAAACCAGCTATTTCTAAGGCTGAGGAATCTGATGTTAATATTACATTGTTAGGTACGGCAGATATTCATGGTAGATTTATGCCTTGGGATTATGCACTTGATGGTGCAAATACGAGTGGAAGTTTAACGCAGCTTTATACGGTTATAAAGAAGGTGCGTCAGGAAAATCCTAATACCATATTAGTAGATGCTGGGGATACAATTCAAGGAAACTCAGTAGAGTTATTCAATGATCAGCCACAATCGCCAATGATGGTAGCGATGAATACAATGGGATATGATGCTTGGGCATTTGGAAATCATGAATTTAACTTTGGATTAGATACATTGAAAAAAGTTAGTGAGCAATATAAGGGCAAGACGTTAGCAGGAAATATTTACAAGGAAAATGGAGAGCGTTTTCTTCCTGCATATACGATTGTTGAAAAAGGTGGAATTAAAGTCGGAATTATTGGTATGAATACACCAATGATTAGTGATTTCGAAAAAGGGACAGATCATTTGGATGGATTGGTAGTGAAAAATCCAGTAGAAGAGACAAAAAAGGCAATTAAAGAATTAGAGGGTAAAGTAGATGTAATGGTAGGGGTTATGCATATGGGACTAGAAAATGAGAATGGAATCCCTGGTACTGGTGTTCAAGATATTGCGAATGCTTGTCCGGAACTAAGTGCTATTTTTGCAGCTCATATGCATAAACTTGTTAAAAAAGAAGTTGTAAATGGCGTTATTATTACAGAACCAGATAAATATGGAACACATATCTCGCGTATTGACCTTACTTTTACAAAGCAAGATGGAAAGCTGGTTTTAAAAGATAAAACTGCTACAGCTATACCTGTAAAAAATACTGATGGAACAACAGTAGTATCTGATCCTACACTTGAAGACACACTGACACCTTTTCACGAGTATGCGAGGGGAGATGCAAATGTTGTAGTCGCTCAATTAAAGGGTAGAAACCTTGTTCCTGAAAATGAAATAAAGGGTATTCCAAGTGTGCAGATTCAAGAGACACCTTTATCAGATTTCTTTCATGAAGTTATGCTCTACTACAGCAAAGCAGATGTAGTAGCCCATCAAATTGATAATGACTATGCCCGTTTGGATGTAGGTCCTATTAAGAAAAAAGATATTGCATATAATTATCAATATGCTTTGGGTGAAATTACGGTATATAAGGTAACTGGGAAAGACTTAAAAGACTATATGGAATGGGCGGCAGGGTATTTTAACTCATCTCGTGCCGGAGATGTAACAGTTAGCTTTGATAAAACCCGTCGTGCTTCTAAATACAGTACGAATGATTTCTTTGGAGGCGTAAAATACGAAATTGACTTAACAAAACCATATGGAAGTAGAATTACAAATTTACGTTCTATTCGTACAAATAAACCAATCAAAACGAACGATGTTATGACGCTGGGAATGAATGCGTATAGAATGGAGGCTCTTCAGGCAAAAGGTGGAGCTTTAGAGGGACGGAAATTTGAACAAATTTGGTCATCTAAACAAGAGAATGCATTCGGAGAAACTGGTGGAACCATTCGTAACCTTGCTATTACATATTTAAAAGAGGTAAAGAACGGTGTATATACGCCAAAAGTTATGCATAATTGGAAAATTATTGGTGTAGATACACATTCTTCAGAGCATAGGGCTGTAGTGGATCTTGTAAATAAAGGGATTTTAGAAATTCCAAAAACTGAAGATGGAAAATATACAAATATAGCATCTATAAATACTAAAGATTCAATTACAAAAGAAGAGATTGTAGCACTCTCACAAAAAGCTAATATTAATCCAAATCAGTTTAATCATGTAAAAAGAAAAGGTGAATTTTACAAAAAACTTAGTAGGATAATTAAATAAATATAAAATAGATAGCTTTCGTGCAAAAAACTATTAAACTTGGACATACCATTATCCTAAAAAAGTTTGTGATCGGTATGGAAATATAAAGACTCAACGATTAAAAAACCCTGGATCATTAAACAAATCCGGGGGTTTTTTTATTTAAATAATTATGGTTTTATTTCTTACTATGCATATTTATAATAGCTTTAAAAGAACATACCTTGAGCTAATAACATGCAATAGAAGTGTCCTTTACTATATTTAAATGGGAGACAAATTAAAGATATTTTTGACAAAATAAAAGGCCTGAAACTCATATGAGAATCCAGCTATCTCATAATGTTACAATCCATGTAGCTATAGACATACATAACAACATTATATTAAAAAACTAAATTGCAGATGCACTGCCTCACTAAAGTATTTGTCTACTATATACATCTTAAAACAAAACATGAAATTTCTTTTTCTTGTTTATCAAGGTCATTAGTATTCATTTGGTCCATCTTTATTCTAAATCAACTTCATTTCCGAAATATAAGTTTAAATAAATAATATAAATTATAAGATGTCCTATAATAATTGTTATTTTAATAGCATTAAACCTGCTCTTAAAATAGTAAAGAGTGGGTTTTTATGTTGTTATTTAGATGTAAGGGTACTTTGATTAGAATAAATATAGATAATTAACAACTAACCAATTGGAGGAGCGCCTAAAAGGGCTCTTTTTTATTGAAATCAATATACATATATGTGTCGTTCTTTCTTTATACCATCGACCACATATATGTAATTTTGCATAATGTTACATAAATTGTGTATTTTCTCTTTTTTTCGACAGAAACAGCAAGTATACTTTGTACAAGCTTTCTATTTCAAAAATTATACGAGGTGAACAAAATGAAAAACAAAAAGACATTAACTAAGGTAGCATTAACAACAGGCTTAGCTTTAACAGCTGTAGCACCATACGGGGTAGGTCATGCAGAGGAAACAGACCAACTACAAGTTCAAATTCAAGAGGAATCGTTCCGTTCGGGTGAACTTACACAACCGTCACAAAAGGCACCAGAGAATGTAGTAAAAGATGCTCTTAAGGAGAAAACAGAACAAGCTCTTTCTTCAAAGCAAGTCAATGGAGAAACAGGAGTAGATTATAAAGTACTTCAAAAACGTGGTTCATATGATGGGACTACACTTGTACGTATACAGCAAACATACGAAGGAAAAGAAGTATATGGTCATCAATTAACTGCACACGTAGATGATAACGGTGTTATTAAAAGTGTTTCAGGGGATAGCGCGCAAAATTTAAAACAAGAAGAATTGAAAAAACCTATCAATCTATCAAAAGATGAGGCGAAACAATATATTTATACGAAGTACGGGAACGATATCAATTTTATTTCTGAGCCAGAAGTTAAGGAAGTTATTTTTGTTGATGAAAATAATGGACAAGCAAGTAATGCATACCAGGTTACATTTGAAGCTGCTACACCAAACTATGTTTCCGGAACATATTTAGTAAATGCACAAAATGGTGATATGTTAAAAAATATGGTACAAGAATCTAACTTAAAAGCAAGTGAAAAACTAGTTGGAGCATTAAAGAAAAGTAAAAAAAGCAATCTTACATCATTAACTGGAACAGGAAAAGATGATTTAGGTATATCACGTACATTTGGCATCTCTAAACAAAGTAATGGCAAATATGCTCTTGCTGATTATACAAGAGGGCAAGGAATTGAAACATATGATGTGAATTATAGAGATATTACTAAAGAAGAAAGCTATTATCCTGGTACATTAGCAACTAGTACTTCGACAACATTTAACGATCCAAAAGCAGTAAGTGCTCATTACTTAGCAACAAAAGTATTTGATTTTTATAAAGATAAATACAAGCGTAATAGCTTTGATAATAAGGGACAAAAGGTAGTTTCAGTTGTACATGCTTGGGATTCTGGAGATACGAATGATCCGAAAAATTGGCAGAATGCATTAAGTGCTAATAATGGAAGTATGCTTGTATATGGAGATCCTATCGTCAAAGCATATGACGTAGCTGGACATGAATTTACACATGCTGTTACTTCTAGCGAATCTAATCTTGAATATTACGGTGAATCAGGTGCGATTAATGAAGCGCTATCTGATATTATGGGGACATCTATTGAGAAATACGTAAATAATGGAAGCTTTAACTGGACGATGGGAGAACAAACTGGTTCTGTTTTCCGTGATATGGAAAACCCGGCTTCTGTTCCATCTTCACTTGGAGTACCATATCCAGATGATTACAGTGAATTTAACGATTTTAATGGATGGGATCAAGGTGGCGTTCATTTTAATTCAAGTATTATTAATAAAGTTGCGTATCTCATTGCAAAAGGCGGAACTCATAACGGTGTAACTGTCAAAGGGATTGGTGAAGATAAAATGTTTGATATCTTCTATTATGCAAATACAGATGAGTTAAACATGACTTCTAATTTCAAAGAATTGAGATCAGCATGTATTCGAGTGGCAACTAATAAATATGGTGCGAATGCAGCTGAAGTTCAAGCAGTACAAAAGGCATTTGATGCAGCAAAAATTAAGTAAGTTAGAAATATAGTCATCATTCATATATTAATACATTATGAAAAACAGTTAATGTCCTTTTAAGGATATTAGCTGTTTTTTTACATAACTATGCATTAGTGAAAATAAACTTACTAAGCAATAAATAGGCTGTCTCTCTTCAATAAGTTACTACAAATATATAAGGTTTAAAGTGTATAAAAACAGAAAATTAATAATATATTGACCTCTTTATAGAAAGTACTATAGAATGAAAGCGATAACAAACGGTTGCTTTAAAATGATTTCCCTGATCTTTTAGTATGTACAAATATATGAAGACATAAACAAATCTATTTTTTTAAACATTAATGCAAACGTTTTCGTATTAAAAAGATCATTGAAATACATATGTGAAAATAGCCAATATGGGGGTGAGGTAAACTAGATTTTTAGATCGATTTAAGCAGTGGAATTTAGTACGAGCATAATAAATCGTGCGTACTATTTAAAGAAAGGGTGTATGTGGTGCAAATGATAAAAAGATTAATTAGCAAATCAGTTTTATTACTTACTATAATCGTTATGTTATCATCTGTTTTCTCTTTTCAAAGTGTAAAGGCAGTTTCAAATTCGAAAACAACTGAAGTTATCATTCATTACAAAGAGCAATCTGGAAATACAAAAGACTGGAACCTTTGGATATGGGGTGAAAATGCAAATGGTAAATCATATGAATTTACTGGTGAAGATGAATTTGGAAAGTACGCTAAGATTAATATAGATGGTAACTATAATCGCGTAGGATTTATCATTCGTACAAATGAGTGGGAAAAAGATGGTGGCGATCGTTGGATTGAAAATATAAAGGACGGTCGTGCTGAAGTATGGATTCTTTCTGGTGATGAAAAAGTATATAACTCTAAGCCTTCTTCGGATCTATCAATTCAAAAAGCAACTATTGATAGTTTCAATGAAATTACTGTAACCACTAATATCCCGTTTCATATTAAGGAACGGAAAATTGAAATTGAAGGCATTAAAATTAAGAATATTAGTCCTTATGATATAAACAGTGGAAATATTACTAATAAAGTTAAAATAATTACAGAGCAGAAAATTGATTTAAAACAGACATACAAAGTTAAAATTGAAAACTTAGCTTATACGAATACTGAAATCGGTAAAGTCATTCGTAGTGAGGAGTTTGATAATTTATTTTATTATGGCAGTAACGATTTAGGTAATATATATACACCACAACATACAAAGTTCCGTGTATGGGCTCCTACTGCGAGTGAAGTGAAGTTAGTTACATATAAAAAATGGAACGATAAAATAGGTACTGAAATAAACATGCAACAAGGTGAAAAGGGCACTTGGAAAGCAGAACTTAAAGGGAACCAAAAAGATCTCTTTTATACGTATAAGGTGAAAATTGGTGATAAGTGGACTGAAGCAGTTGATCCGTATGCACGTGCTGCTTCTGTAAATGGAGATAAAGGTGCGGTTGTTGATTTAGAAGAAACAAATCCGAAAAAATGGAACGCTAACAAAAAGCCGAAATTTAAAAATCCGGAAGATGCTATTATTTATGAATTGCATGTACGTGATCTTTCTATCCAGCCTGAAAGCGGCATTAAACATAAAGGAAAATATTTAGGTGTAACAGAAAAAGGAACAAGAGGGCCTGAAGGTGTGAAAACAGGACTTGATCATATGAAAGATCTTGGTGTTACACACGTTCAGCTTTTACCGATATTTGATTATGCTTCAGTAAATGAAGAGAAATTAAACGAACCACAATATAACTGGGGATATGACCCGAAAAATTTCAACGTTCCAGAGGGATCCTATTCTACAAATCCATATGAGCCAACTGTTCGAATAACTGAATTAAAGCAAATGATTCAAACACTGCATGATAATAATCTTCGTGTTGTTATGGATGTAGTCTATAACCATATGTATAATGCTGCTGAATCTAATTTTCATAAGTTAGTTCCAGGTTATTATTATCGTTACAATGAAGACGGAACATTTGCAAATGGCACCGGAGTAGGAAATGATACTGCTTCAGAACGAAAAATGATGAGGAAATTTATGATCGATTCTGTAGCATACTGGGCAAAAGAATACAATTTAGACGGATTCCGTTTTGATTTAATGGGTATTCATGATTATGAAACGATGAATGAAATACGTAAAGCTGTTAATCAAATTGCCCCTTCTATTATACTGCATGGAGAAGGTTGGGATTTAAATACACCTCTTGCAGCAGAGTTGAAAGCAAATCAAAAGAATGCAGAAAAAATGAAAGGGATTGCCCATTTTAACGATAATATACGTGATGGATTGAAAGGTAGTGTATTTGAGGAGAAGGAAAATGGATTTGTAAATGGAAAGGAAAACATGGAAGACCGTATTAAAAAAGGCATTACAGCAGGCATTGACTACGATACAAATTCGTCTACTTATCAAGATCCGGAGCAGGTACTAACTTATGTGGAAGCACATGATAATCATACATTATGGGATAAACTTGAGTTGACTAATCCAGGTGACAGTGAAGAAGTAAGAAAACAAATGCATAAATTGTCTTCTTCTATTTTATTAACATCACAAGGTATTCCATTCTTACATGCAGGACAAGAGTTTATGCGCACGAAATATGGTGATCATAATAGTTACAAATCTCCTGATTCAATTAACCAGATGGACTGGTTGCGACGTGCAGCATTTAATAATGAAGTAGATTATATGAAGGGCTTAATAGAATTACGCAAAAAGTACTCAGCTTTTCGAATGACATCTGTAGAACAAATTAGAAAACAGGTATCGTTTATTGATGCTCCCAAAAATGTTGTGACTTATTCAATAGACGGAAAGGGCAATGGGAATAAAAACGAAAACTTTATGGTGGCTCACAATGCGAATAGAGAAGCCGTTGACATAACGCTTCCATCGAAAGGTCCTTGGAAAGTACTAGTAGATGGTAAACAGGCAGGTAGTAAAACACTTTACGTTGTCCATGACAATAAAATTAAAGTTCCTGCATTAAGTTCATTTGTTTTAAAAACAGAGAAACCGATCAAATAAATGCCAAAAGCAGAGTGAAGGTTGTTTTCACTTTGTTTTTAAAGTTAAAATAATATAATTTCACATACTGTAATTATATTACAATTTAATAAACAAAAAGAGAAGAACTCACCAAGGTTCTTCTCTTTTTTATGTGTAATAAAGGTTTCCATAATTGTAGATATAAGAGTTTTTGAAATAGCGAAAGGCAAGACGATGAACCTATTTACAAAATGACGAGAAAATGACAAAACTGTAAGAATGCACGAATGTTTGTAAGAAAGTTCGATGTTTTCCTTTTTCTTTTTTTATTAAAGTAAAAAAGAAGAAAGCGATGTCATAAAAGGTTGATATTTTTAGATGCGTACAATAACCAAAACTATTCATGTAATGAAAGTATATGGCAATCAGTAAAACACTTTACTAAAAAGGAGGGATTTGAAATGTCTTTTTCTCAATTCAATATTGATATTTTTCGAGCAATTAATGATTTAGGTAAACAATATTCATTCCTAAACTCAACCATGGTATTTTTGGCAGAATATATGGTATATATTTTAGCTTTAATTATTTTAGCTTATTGGTTTACTGGGGCTAGAAAAAGTAGGATGATGGTTATTCAAGCGATGATTGCTTTTGTGATTGCTGAGGTGACCGGAAAAATAGCAGGGAAATTTCATCTGAATTATCAACCGTTTGCAGCATTGCCTGATGTTAATAAACTTATCGACCATACTGTAGATAATTCATTTCCTAGTGACCATACAATTCTCTTTTTTTCGATTTGTTTTTCGTTTTGGCTTGTTCGTAAAAAAACTGGATGGTTATGGCTTATACTTGCATTTTGTGTAGCGATTTCTCGTATTTGGGTAGGGGTTCATTATCCTTTTGATGTTTCAGTAGGGGCTTTAATAGGATGTATTTCAGCGGTATTTTCGTATTGGTTAGTACCGAAATTATCTTTTATTAGGCAATTACTTACTCAATATGAAAGAGTAGAAAAACATGTTTTACCATCCAAAAACAAATCAAAGGGATTGTGAGTATACAAGTATGTGAGTCTTTTGTATTAACAAATGGCATTACTTTAAATCGTCTTGGAGGTCATGTTAAAAGCGGAACAGTTTTACACTGGAAAGGTGGAAATCATATTAAAAGTATTTTGTAAACAAGTGATATCATTTAAGTGGTTGCCGACTGTCATTAGGTTAGTTTTCATGTACAGTTATCCAAACCTGATTCCACTTCTTGCTAGTAAAGTAAGAGAGATTATAATGTTTTTCATCGAGTCGTGTCAGAGCATGCTAACCTTGCTGTTCAGAAGTCAGCAGATTGATACATAAAAGCACTGCAGGGAGCACTTTTTAACACATGAGATGTTTCAATATTACTTGTAGACATCCTTAAGAAATTAAAATTAATAGATAAGTTTAGAGCATGTTATTATCATCTTTTTAATACATGCTCTTTTTATTTAATTACTGACACTTACAAGTCATCAACAATCTTTATGTTGAAAAATCTTAGTGTACGAAATTCGCGTTTTGTTGGTACTACCCCATCGCTATCAAGCTAAAAAAATAGGTCACCCCCAAAACGAAAAAACATGTTAAATTCCCATAGATAACTATCTTATATTAATTACATAACCTAGTGTGTGATATAATAATATAAAGATATTGTATTTAAAGGGGGATTCAAATTGGTTAAAAACTTACCTTTACTAATAGTGATTTTAATACTTGGTGTAAGTTCTTCTACATTAAGTACGAATGGACACTTTTCTCCAGTTATAGAATGGTCTTTAATGATTATAAGTATTATTTTAAACATTACTGCAGTGATAGGTTTATCACTACACGTTCTTGTATACCAACCTATGAAAAGATTTGAAACGAATTTAAAAGAGAACTTCAAATAAAATAATTATATTTGAGGTAACACCACATCGCTATCGAGCTAAAAAAATATAGCCATAAAAAGAAAAAATACGCTATTCTTTCTGTAGAATCATAGGAAAGGATGGCGTTTTTTATGTCTGTTTCGGTGTCTGATGAATTACAACTATTTGCTCAAGAGATTCAAAGTTTTTTATCTCCAAATACCTTACGGAATCTTGCTAGAGATGTTGGTTTCGTAAAACGAACCAGTAAGTACCAAGCAAAAGATTTAATAGCTTTATGTGTATGGGTGAGCCAAAATGTAGCTATGACTTCTTTAACTCAATTATCTAGCTGTTTAGAAGCATCAACAGCAGTACTTATCAGTCCTGAGGGACTGAATCAACGATTTAATAAGGCGGCCGTCCAACTTTTACAACACCTACTAGCCGAACTATTAAGCAAAAAATTGACCTCATCTATGCCGATTTCTTCTCCATATACTTCTGTTTTCAAGCGTATTCGTATTTTAGATTCAACTGCATTTCAACTTCCAGATCCTTTTTCATCCGTTTATCCAGGTGCAGGGGGATGCAGCCATACAGCGGGAGTAAAGATTCAGCTTGAGTATGATTTATTAAGTGGACAGTTCCTTCATATTCATACGGGTCCAGGGAAACAACATGATCGAACCTACGGTTCCCTGTGTGTTCCAACTGTGACAGCGAATGATTTATGTATCCGAGATTTAGGGTATTTTCATTTGAAAGATCTTCAACACATACAAGATAAAAAGGCTTACTATATCTCTCGTATTAAATCAAATACACGTATTTATCAAAAAAAACCCACCCCTGATTATTTTCAAGATGGAAGAATAAAGAAAGGTACAGAGTATATACAGATAGATATGGAGGTCTTAATGAACTCTCTTCAACCAGGACAAACATATGAAATATCTGACGCTTATGTAGGAATGACTGATAAAGTATCAACTCGTGTGATTGTTCATCGGCTAACAAAAGAACAACAACAAAAACGATTACAAGATCAAGCTGTAAGAGAAAAAAAGAAAGGAATGAAGTATTCTCCTCGTAGTAAACGACTCAGTGGTATTAATGTATATATGACAAACACCCCTACAGACATTGTCCCGATGGGACAGGTACATGACTGGTATTCTTTGCGTTGGCAAATCGAAATTTTATTTAAAACGTGGAAGTCATTCTTTCAAATCCATCATTGTAAAAAGATAAAACCAGAACGATTGGAATGCCATTTGTATGGGCAACTGATTGCCATTCTCCTCTGTTCCTCTACCATGTTTCAAATGCGCCAATTACTTCTTATAAAAAAGAAACGAGAACTGAGTGAATATAAGGCCATATATATGATTAAAGATTACTTTTTTCTTCTTTTCCGTGCGATACAGAAAGACACCCAAGAGCTATCAAAGGTATTATTTCGTCTGTTCAATCTTCTACAACAAAATGGGCGGAAATCTCATCGGTATGAGAAGAAAACAGTCTTTGATATATTAGGTGTCGTTTACAATTGTACCCTGTCTGATAATCAAGCGGCTTAATTCAAAAAAGGAAACCCGTTAGGGTTTATTTCGTATGCAAATCTTTCAATTTCCTACACATAGCCTTTAGAAAACAGAAACAGCTTCTACTATAATTTACGTTGTATGAGCTTAGCTTGATAGCGATGTGGTACTACCCCATTCCCATCAACTTAAGAATTTAGAATTCCCCCCAAAAACGAAATTTTGTTACAAGTTATCACAAAATTTCGTTTTTGGGGTAGTTTTATTTTCTTAGCTTGATTTCGATGAGCGGTACCCCATAAAGGCCCCTGATACATAATTGATGTTTTGCCATTTGTAGAAAACAATCCACTTATACCATTTTAACAAGAAGAAATATCTCGTCCATGTTGTAATATTGGCTTACGTTAAGCTTGTGAAAAAATCATATTCATGTATAATACAATTGATGTATGATACAATAGTTGTAGGAGGGTGACCTTTTTGAAAAGAGAAGATGCCTTAAAACTAAGAACAGATATTAAGAAAATGATTATAATAACTGGGGTTTTTGAATCTCAAAATTTGCCCAATGGACCATTTGAAAAACCTTTACCAACTTCTCAAATGATGGCGTTAGAAGAACTAGAGGTGGGAAAATTAACTGTTTGGCAACTATCCAATAAACTTAGATTAGAGACTTCAACTGTAAGTAGATTGGTAGATAAGTTAGTAAAAAAGGGGCTTATTTATCGTGAAGTAAATGAAAAAAATAGAAGAGAACTTTTTCTGCACCTCACAGAAAAAGGTCACATAACTGTTAATTGCTTAAAAGAGCAATCCATTACATTTTATCAAAGTATTCTCAATAATTTATCAGAATCAGAACAAAAAATAGTTGTGGATGGTTTTGAATTATTTATTGATTCTATTTCTAAGCCTTTTGATTAGAGTGAGGTAAATCATAACATTTGGAGGATAAAATGAGTTTGCATTTTGAACGTCCTATTATTGAATTAAAAGAGAAATTTGATGAATTAAAGAAAATTATGGAAGAAAATAATGTAGATTTATCGTCAGAAATTCATGAATTAGAAAAACGTTTAAATAAAATGCAAGATAAAATTTATTCTAATATTACACCTTTTCAACGAGTTCAAATTGCAAGGCTACGTAACCGACCCACGACATTGGACTATATACCTTTATTGTTTACAAACTTTCTCGAACTTCATGGTGATCGATTATATGGTGATGATAAAGCAATGATAGGTGGTATTGCAAAATTTAAAGGGATGCCCGTTACGGTTATTGGTCATCAAAGAGGTAGAAATACAAAGGAAAATATAGAAAGAAATTTTGGAATGGCACATCCAGAAGGTTATAGAAAAGCGCTAAGACTTATGAAACAAGCTGATAAATTTAATCGCCCTATTATTACATTTATTGATACAATAGGCGCCTATCCAGGGAAAGGGTCTGAAGAACGTGGAATTTCTGAAGCGATAGCTCGAAATCTATTTGAAATGGCTACACTTAAAGTGCCAATTGTTTGTATTGTAATTGGAGAGGCATCAAGTGGTGGAGCTCTTGGCATTAGTGTCGGTAACCATATCCATATGTTAGAGTATTCATGGTACTCGGTAATTTCGCCAGAAGGAGCAGCATCTATCCTATGGAAGGACGCTAAGTATGCTCCAGAAGCTGCTGAACATATGAAAATTTCAGCAAAAGATTTAAAACATTTAGGAATTATTGATGAAATCATTCCTGAAATTAAAGGTGGAGCACAAAATGATATAAAATCACAGGCAAAAATGATTGAATCTGTAATCGAATCATCTCTAAAAAAATTGATACTATTATCCTCGGAAGAGCTTATACAACAGCGATATGAAAAGTATAGACAAATAGAGAATTATAAATGAAAATATTTAAAGTCCGTATTACATTTCGGAGGATTCTCGCAAAAAAACTCTAAATATTTTGTAAGTAACCTCTTAAACTGGGATATGCTGATACTATTACTCTACAAAAGATGTGTGATCGGTATGGAAAAGGAAAATTTGTTCAAATGGAAGCATTATCAGCAAGGTATTATTTTGTTAACTGTACGTTGGTACGGTACAACTTAATTTTTCGTGATTTAGTAGAAATGATGAGGAACCAGGATTATCCTACCATTATGCTAGAAATATATATGTTATATTTTCTTTTCCACTACCTTTGCACCAGAACCAAAAAATACGCTATTCTTTCTGTAGAATCATAGGAAAGGATGGCGTTTTTGTATGTATCTATCAATTTCTGACGAATTACAATTATTTGCTGAAGAATTATATGAACATCTTACCCCTTCATTTTTGGAAAATCTCGCTAGAGAGCTAGGTTTTGTAAAACGAAAACGTAAATTTTCAGGGTATGATTTAGCAACTATATGTGTCTGGATTAGTCAACGAGTAGCGAGTGATTCATTAGTCCGATTGTGTAGTCAGCTACATGCATCAACAGGAACTCTTATGTGTCCTGAAGGACTAAATAAGCGCTTTAATAAAAAGGCAGTGTTCTTTTTGAAACATATTTTCTCCACATTATTAAAAAATAAAGTTTGTGGAGGTACACCTTTGAAAATGACGTGATTTCTATGAGAATCATTAACAATCCCCATATAGATATTTAAATAGGCTCTCTATATTTAACGTATAAAAATTATACATTAAATATATTTTTTATGTTACATACATTAATTTAAGCTTAATCTCTCTTTTTTTATAAGTTCCTTAAACGGACTAACTTCTTACCAATCTTCAAAAACGCTTACGTTTTTAAATTTGTGTTCTAGTTTTTCTTCAACAGATAAATACATAACTACACATAAACTCCTTATATCTCTAGATAAACTACCGATTAGCTCCATATAGACTCTAGATAACCTATATAGAATACAAGTTATCAAGGAGGTAAGAGAAAATGAATTTTATGAAACGAGCAATTCTCAGTATGAAAAAAAGGATAGGAACATCATTAATTTTGATAGCAGTTTTTCTGATTGTTACAAATTTGGTTCTTTCAGGGTTCACAATCCAAAATGCATCAAAAAAAGCAGCGGATGCTGCAAGAAAAAAACTAGGTGCAGATGTTACTTTAGGTCTTGATTTCGATAAATTAGGTCAACAAGCTCGTGAAACTGGAGAGATGCCTAATCCACCGAAGCTTAACACAAAAGAAGCAGATCAATTAGCGAAATCAAAATATGTAAAAGACTATAATTACATAGGCAATACTTTCGGAATTTCTGATGGGCTTAAACTAGTAGGAGCTTCAGAAAGAGAAGATGAAGGAAAAGGTAAAGTGGGAATGGCGGCTGTACGAGGCGGTTCAGGCTCTGGTACAGAAATAGATATGAATGCTTCTTTTATGATTGAGGGAGTTCGCAAGACAGCTTTACAAGAAAGCTTTAAAAACGGAAAAAGTAAAATCATTGATGGAAAACCAATTACAGAACAGATGAAAGATCAGAATGTAGCTTTAATGGAAAAACGATTAGCGGAATTAAACAATTTGAAAGTAGGAGACAAAGTTAAAGTGCAATCAGGGGATAAAAAGGAAACCCTTGAGGTTGAAATTATCGGTATTTACGAAACGAATGAGCAAGCAATGGGTCAACAGGCCCCCCCTATAATGGATCCAGCTAATAAACTATATATGCCGCATTCAACTATGAAAAAATTAGAAGTAGATCAAGGTATAAGTAGTGTTCAAGTCGTGTATTTCTTGAATGATCCACAATACATTGATGCATTTAAAAAAGAAGCAAAAAAATCTAATATTGATTTTACTTATTATAAATTAGATGCACATGATTCATTGTACAAACAAATGATTGGTCCTATCGAGAATATCTCTTCGACTTCTCAAATGATTATTTATATTGTATCGATTGCTGGTGCGATTATTTTAGGATTAATCATTATGCTTTCAATTAAAGGACGTCGTAAAGAAATGGGGATTCTGTTATCTATTGGAGAGAAAAAGTGGAAACTGATGGCGCAGTTCGTAATAGAAGTAGTATGTGTCGCTATTTTAGCATTTGGATTATCCGTAACAACTGGAGCTAAAGTTTCTCAATATATCGGGGATCATTTACTTTCGAGTGAAATTGCTGCAGCGAGCGAAGAAACAGACACTACGCGAAATGGTACTGTAATGATGTCTGGACCTGGTGGTACTTTACAAAACCAAAAAGAAGATCCAATTGATAAAATTGATGTAAGTATAACAGGAGAAGATGTAGGAAAAATGGGGGGAATTGGACTAGCTATTGCTATAATAGCAACGCTTCTTCCGGCATTATCTATTCTACGTTTAAATCCAAAACAAATTCTTTTAAAAGATGAATAAGGAGGCTTAATATGGAAACGATTTTACAATTTAAAAACTTGGATTATTATTATGAAAGTAACGGGAAAAATGTAGCGATACTAGATAATGTTAACTTTTCTTTTCAAAAAGGTCATTTTTATACAATTTTAGGACCATCCGGATCTGGAAAAACCACAACTCTAAGCTTAGGTTGTGGACTGGATGTCCCTAAAAATGGTTATGTACTGTATAATGGGAAAGATATTCGAAAAATTGGTTTGGATCGATACCGTAATCAAAATGTATCTGTAATTTTCCAATCTTATAATTTGATTACCTATATGACTGCTCTTCAAAATGTCCTAACAGCAATGGAAATTACAGGTGTCAAAGTGAAAAATAAGACGGTAAGGGCATTAGAATTATTAGAGAAAGTGGGACTCACAGAAATAGAAGCGAAACGAAACGTCTTGCAACTAAGTGGTGGGCAACAACAACGTGTAGCAATTGCTCGAGCGTTATCTTGTAATGTTGATTTACTTATTGCGGATGAGCCAACAGGAAACCTCGACGAAGAAACGGCCATGGATATAATAGAACTGTTTCAAGAACTTGCACATAAAGAAAATAAATGTATTATTGTTGTGACGCATTCACAGGAAGTTGCTAGAAAATCAGATCGTGCAGTGTATTTAAGTAATAAGAAGTTGGTCGTAAACGAAATCTAATATAAACATCGTAGTTTTTCAATTAACATAATTTTCGAAATTCATCACTTTCAAAAGCTTATATTTGATTTATAATAAAACCAAGCCATAATCAAAATGGTCTCCCTGTATTGAATGTTAAGATAGTTTGTTGTTCCCGTTGTAACAATATTTGAAAAAGAACTTGTAGGATATTCTACAGGTTCTTTTTATTATAATTGGTTACTTATATCATGGGGTAATTACACATAAAAAACGGGACATTACCTAGATATATGATCTAAATACTATCCCGTTTAATTATTTATCTACATAGTTATTGAAGAATTAAACCTACTATCATAAATAAACTAAATACTATCATCCAACCAAACGCACAATAGCCGAAAATTCTAATCCATTTAGGTAATTGATTCATGTTAACTTTATTTGAGGGAACTCCTTGCATAGAAAACATCATTTTTTGATCTCTATCCCTATTAGTTTGTTGTTCATTCATAGCGTCATCACCTTTCCTGAACTATAGTGTTTATAGTATACGAGCCTGAAGAAAATTATGCACAGAATAGAAGGGGATAGCTTACATCATATGTGGTGAATTTTATAAATAAAGACGTTTAATTAGTCATGGCTCTAAGCACTAATCCTTTATAAATACTGAAAAAGAGCCCTACTTAAATAGGACTCTTTTTCTTCAAGTATTAACTTGCTGGATGTGCATCAGAACCAAGATAACGTTCTTTTAGAATTTGAACATGATGAAGCTCATGGCCAGCAATGATGTATGCTAATGCACGTACTGTAACTTCAGAATTGTTCGCATTTCCTCTTTGTAACCAAGCTTCTTTATCTAAGATTCTAAGTAAATACAGGGTAGATTGGCGAACAACTATTAAATTCTCAAGAAGAACTTGCATAGATTGCTTATCAAAAGCAGCTCTAAGAACATACATATCATCGTTATAGCCTGGAAGTTCTGCTGTCTCGCCTCGAGCAATAGATAGCAATCGATACGCCATAATTCGTTCTGTATCCGCTATATGACCGAGTACTTCTTTTATACTCCATTTAGTAGGACCATACCGAAAAAGTCCCTCACTATCAGAAATTCCCTTTAATAAAAGATTCGTTTTCTTCATTTGTTGTTCTAAAATATGTATGATATTTCCGTCTGATACCAAGTTAATATACGTTGCATAATAGGAGTTATATTCACTTATCTTTGGTCTTATTTGCATACGAATCATCCTTTATATTTAATTTTTACATATAGCTTATCATAAAAGAGTTCCAAATTAATCTGAAAGTTTGATTTCACATTAAAAAGAAACAAGAATGAATTTGCAATGCGTATGTGTAAACACCTAAATTAGTTTGATATACAAATAGAGCCCCATATGAATAGGACCCTATTTCTCATTTTCTCTATACAGCTAAAGATTTGTTGGGGGTTTTTAAGTATTTTGTAAGTTTTCATAATAAATCGAAAGAGCTTGATTTCACATTAAATAACAAACATGAATAGGAATTTACATTTAATTCGCAGGGTACTTCTCATTTACAAGATCTTCAATGTTATTTGCTTCTTTAATTTCTTTTGATGATAACCAATTTGTATTTCTTGTTCCAGACTTATTTTTTAAATTGATGTCAAAGTTTTTCGTATTTAGTTCTTCTTTAAGGATTGTGGTTACTTTGATTAAATCCTCAATTAAAGGGGGATTATTTTCAAATATAGTATTGGTCGTATTAATAACTAAAGTCACTATATATTTTCGATATTTTTCATCATCCGAACTTGAATACGTAATACCTTCAATTGAAAATCGATCGTTTTGCATTTCATGTAATTTTTCTTCTACTTTGGTCTGCGTTCTAATCCAATTTTTCCAGTATTCGTTTATTGGGTCTTTCATTGTGGATTTCATTGTTTGTAACAGTTCTTCTTTTGTTGTTACTCTTTGTACATTTTTAAAAGGTCCACCTAAAGATTTACCAGTATGATCTTTAATTTCTAGTTCTGTTATCTTTTTATTATTCTTCTGAATCAGTTGAAATAGGGCATATAAACGATCTAATTCTACGGAATCCAATTGGCTAAAGTCAATATCGTTACTCATTTGCAAAGTTAATAGCAACTCATCTGTTGGGCTTCCTTCTTCTGGATTTTGATTATCCAACATATATTGCAGAACATTTTCATTTTCATTTTCCACGTACCCTAACTTTTTCATTTCTTCTAGAGTTGGTTGGAATTTCTGATATGCCTCATATGTTTTTTTTCCATATTTGTATTCATCACCTACTATATATGAATAGAGGAGGCCTTGTACCTTTACTCGAAATTTGAAATTTTTGTTGTTTTTTTCTTGCACAGTATGGTAGGTATTACCACCATTATTTTCATTTATCGAGTTCCAATCTGTTACCACAATATCGATACCGTGTTTTTCTTTTATATATTCTTGTACCTCAGATTCATTTTCTTGATTACAACCACTTAAAAATATGAAATATACTACTAGTAATATTACATTTTTTATGCTTTTCATATAAGCACTCCCTACGTAAGAATTAATTCTTGAATGTGCAGCACAATGCAAAGCTGTCTTTTCCTTCGTCATTTACGCTAACTTTTATACAGTTTAAACTTTAAATGATTAGAGCCTTGATGTTTTTCGCCCATATCAGCCCGAACATTACTGTTTTGAAATACAGAAAATTGATTTGTTTTAATCTCTTTTTAAATTCTAAAAGTATATGATTTATCAGGTTCATCTTTACACTGTATTTTCATATCGTAAGAACAATTGTACAATAAAAATTGATTGTATTAATAAAATATCCCTTCCTTTAAATCGATACGGCGGAATTTATCAAAGAAAATGCTTCGTTCTACCAAATTTTCTTTACGATTAAATGCTTGATATTGCGATTGTAGGGGAAGATGAAAGGTTTTTAGGCATTCTTACCCACGCGAGAGTGATTGAACTACTACAAGAATCGTGGGGAGATAGGTACACACTCACCCTTGGGACAATTGAACCCTAATAAGTTTATACTTACTACAAAAACAAACAAACTCGTCCTACTAAAAGGGGAGTTTGTTTGTTTTTTGTTCAGATAAAGGAATGTTCATGCAAAATTGCACACTATGTTCCCTATTTTGTATAGAATACTTTATATCTAGTGTTTCAAGAATTTGTTTAACAATATATAGACCTAAACCACTTCCTCCGGTATTTCGATTCCTAGATTTTTCAATTCGATAAAATGGTTTGAAAATTTGTTGTATATCTTCATCTTTAATATTGATACCTGTATTTATAATTTGCATTTTAATTTGACCTTGTTTAGAATCCTTACTTAACTTTATATAGACTTTTTCATTATGTGGTGAATACATAACTGCATTATGGATAATATTTTTACATGCTTTTTCAAAAAGAACACGATCTGTATAAACAGAAAGGTCAGAGTCAATTTCTTTTATTATTTGGATGCTTTTTTGAGAAGCGAAAAATTCAAGATCTTTTGTGATTGTACCAATTAACTTTGAAAGATTAACTTCTTCTATTTTTAGTTTAAAAGTGTGTTGTTCTAACTTTGACATACTTAAAATTTCACGAACTAGTTGTTCCATACTTTCAATAATTTGATGATTTTTCTTTAAATATTGATCACGATTTTGATAAGGGCCAATATTGTATATCATCCCTTCTAAGTATCCTTTCATTACAGTAAGAGGGGACTTTAATTCATGTGCTACAATCGCAAAAAACTCTCTGCGTTTTGTTTCTATTTCTCTTTCTTTTTCAATATCATTTTTTAATTGTTCATTTGCTTTTTTTAAATCAAACATAGCTTGTTGTAAGTTAATAGACATGTCATTCAAACTATTAGATAATTCTCCTAACTCATCTGTAGAACGAACCTCAATTTTTTCGGAGAAATCTAAATTTGCCATCTTTTGTGCACCCTCATTAATATAAATAAGTGGCTTTGTAATAAACCTGGAATAGAAATAAGCACTCCCTATACCAATTACGATCACAATGATACTAATATAGGGGAGAAAGCGCACTAATACTTGCGAAGCTTCATCAATCGGTTGAAATGTTGCGAACACTACAAGCGTTAAACTACCATCTTGGAATTGAATTGGTTCCGTAACATTATATGAATTGCTAATGGTACCTGCATTCTCAAATCGTGCTGCTTTAGTAACTACTGTTGTTTGTGTACCACGTTGAATAAAAGAAAATGAAGGCGAGTAAATAATTATTCCTTCTTTATTTTGAAGCGAAAGCATCGCGTTATTTTTTTTTGCGTATTCATCAAAAAGTGGTATCGCATCTTGAAACGTAAGATCTTTTGACTTATCAATTATTTCTTTTATCCCTGTTTGAAGTTGATCTGTTTTGTATTGCTCATAAAACGTAGGGAGAAAGAAATATAAAGTTAAATAAATCAATACTGCAAAGGATAACAAGATGAGAGATGTAGTCATAAAGAGTTTATAAGTAATTTGCTTCATCTTCATGATTTTTAAAATTTTATTCATCCACTTTATAACCAATACCCTTTATTGTTTTAATGTAGGGAATAGCTAGTTTTTTACGTAGGTTTTTAATATGTGTATCAATTATTCGTGTTTCTCCAAAATAATCGTATCCCCAAACTTTTTCTACGATATTTTCTCTTGTAAGTACTTTTCTCTCATTTTGAAATAGTAGTTGTAGAATTTCGAACTCTTTGGTCGTTAACAAAATTTCAACATCATCTACATATACTCGATATGCATCAACATCAATGCGCACTTCTTTAAATACCAAATGATTATTTACATTTTTATCATAACTTCTTCTAAGTACAGCTTCGACTCGTCTAATTAAAACATGAAACGAAAAGGGTTTTGTTATATAATCATCAATCCCAAGATCGAACCCTTTCATCTGATCTTCCTCTTCCTCCAACGCAGTTAGCATAATAATTGGTACGTTTGACTGACCTCGAATCATTTTAGCAACTTCAAATCCATTAAGATTGGGCATCATTACATCTAGAAGAATTAAATCAAAGGATTGCTTATTAAATTGTGTCATACCCTCTAGTCCATCGGAAGCAACTACCACTGTATACTGTTGTGTCATTAAAAATTGTTTAATTAATTCCTGAATTTCTTGATCGTCCTCAACCACGAGGATATGATAGTTTTTCATAATATCACCTCTGGTAGTCATTATAGCCGTACAATCTGGAGTTTATGTGGAGATACAGTAGGAAACTTCATAGGAAGTTTACTGTATTAGATCCATTTCAAGATTGTGTATTTATTCTCCATAAAAAAACTTATCGTATAAAAAGCTGAACGATTACTATTTACGAAAAACTAATGTATAATAATGTAAATTACATGTGATTTCTTAAACTGTTTGAAAATCTACTTTCGCTACTTTAATAGGCGGGGAAAAGGTGATGAATTTCAATATAAAAGAAGTTAGCGAAATTCTAGGGGGTACATCACAAACTTTGGAGTTTTTTTGCTAATTTAGTAAAAGCTTCAGGTGTGAACTAAGAATTATTTAAATCATGCGAGAAAGGTTGTGAATTTATTTGAGAGGTTATAAAGCTATGCTGTTTGATTTAGATGATACGTTACTTAATAGGGATAAGGCAGTAGATAAATTGTTTTTATTTGTTTTAGAAAAGTGTTATGAGGATGTTAGTGATACAGTCAAAAACAATATGTTACAGAAATTCAAAGAATACGATAAAAGGGAATACGGCATGAGTGATAAAACGATAGTTTTAGAATCATTGTTTGATGTATTCCCGCCGAAGTATAGATTACCACGCAATTACCTCCAAGATTTTTGGAATAATAATTTTCCTAAATGTTTTTCAATAGACAAAAACACTATTCATTTCTTAAATCATATAAAGAAGCACTTTGAAGTTGGAATTATAACAAATGGCTCAACTCAAAGGCAAAAGGCCAAAATAATTAACACGAATTTAAACAATTACTTTGATACGATTATTATTTCTGAAGAAGTGGGATTGAGTAAACCTGATAAACGTATATTCGAACTAGCATTAAATAAGCTTAATGTGCAACCAGAAGATGTATTATTTATTGGAGATGACTTAGAAAAGGATATTGCTGGTCCTCAAAATGTAAATATAAAAGGTGTGTGGTTTAACCCTCAGAAAATCAAGAATACTACCAAAATACAACCATATGCCGAGATTAACACTTTGGATAGTTTGTTAAGTTATGTTACTCCACAATATTTTTATAACAAGTAAAAGTAATTCCATATATATATTCAAAAATATAAAAAAAGAGAAACTATCATTAATTTCATTGACCGTATTAGTTATAAAAAATAGAGGCCATTTTAATAACTGCGGCTATTTTATCTATAATTAATACGAAGTTTTGTAAAACAATCTTACTCATACTTTGTAAATTATAAAGGGGTGGGACTATGGAAATAAAGAAAGTAGTAATCGATGGAACCAATATTGCGGTCATTAGAAACGATAAGGTATTAATATCCGATGTTCAATCTGCATTAGATACTATGGCAACAGTTCAATATGAGGTAGATGCGAAACATATTATTATCCATAAATCTTTAATAAGTGAAGATTTCTTTGATCTAAAAACACGTCTTGCGGGCGATATCCTTCAAAAGTTTATAAACTACAAGGTAAAGATTGCTATCATTGGAGATTTCTCTATGTATACTAGTAAAAGCTTAAAGGATTTTATTTATGAATGTAATAAAGGTAAAGACATTTTTTACTTAGCAACCGAACAACAAGCAATTGAAAAACTAAGTACATTAAAGCAATAATAATACCCCAGTAAAATCTCCCTCTTTTTCACATCGCTTATTATTTACAACATAGAAGAACTGACGTTTGTGGTAAACTAAGAAATGAATAAAGGGGGAGTTCTCTTGAACAATTTTAATGATACGATCCGAAATTTAAACAATATAGTTTACAAACCTAACAATTTAATAATTACGAATTTAAAAGAAGAAAAGCAAAACGCAGAATATGCAGGATGTTTATTTCACTTAAATAACAAAAGCATTCGTTTTAGAAAATCAAAAATTACTCCTAATAAAATTGGTCAATTTGTTTCTTTTTGGGAGAAAGATGACAATATGCAAAATCAAGCGTTTTCTTATGACGCTGCTCCTGACTTATTAGTTATCACTTGTATAGATGATAATAAACTAGGACAATTTATTTTCCCTAAAGAGATTCTTCTTAAGGAAAAAATCTTGAGAACACAAAATCAAAAAGGCAAGATGGCTATGAGGATTTATCCTATATGGGATAACCCTGTTAGCAATCAAGCTAAAAAGAGCCAAATGTGGCAACTTCAATATTTTGTTGATTTCAGCGATTATAATAATTTACCTATAGACAAACTATTACATTTGTATTCGTAACTTCTTATCTTAAGTAATCTTGTGAGTTAGACTTTTTGTACCGGTACAGTTAAACGAAATGTACATTGTTTCCGTACCCCATCAAATTTACAATCAGCATATACTATTTTAACTTATACATTTTAAGGAGTGCTGACTATGACAAGTCTACAACATAAGCTTTTTACAAGATTGAATCTTGCGAAGCGTACTGAAGTGAAGTTTGAAGAATTAAATACAATTCTCTTTGCATTTGCACACACTATACCATTTGAGAATTTGGATGTTATAGCACGTAATACGAATGCAATTACTATGGAAAATTTACAGGATAAAATTTCAACTAGATCCCGCGGCGGACTTTGTTATGAATTAAATACTCTTTTTTACTACTTTTTAAAAGATTGTGGTTATGATATACAACTCGCATTAGGTACCGTATATAAAAATGATATAAACGCATGGGCACTTGAGGATGGACATATAACGATTATTTTAAATTATACTAACGAACGATACTTAATTGATGTAGGTATTGCTTCATTAGTACCTCTAGTCCCTGTACCTTTTACTGGCAAGTCTGTTTCTTCTAAAAATGGTACGTATCGAGTGAGACGAAAAGATACGAGTAAAGGGAATTACGTTCTAGAAAGAAAAGATATTAACGGTGAGTGGAAAGTTTGCCATGCTTTTTATAATCGTATGATTGATGAGGCAGTAGTGAATGATGTTCAAAAAAGAGTAATAGAAGATGAGAAATCTATTTTCAATAAAGGACCCATTGCGGTCAAATTAACAGAATCTGGCCATGTCTCTTTAACGAATACAAGTTTAACTGAAATAATTCATGGGGAAAAAACGAAACGTGAAATTACAGAAGATCAATATAGAGAGCTTTTATATACTTTATTTGCAATTAAGTTATGATAAAACAAATAGCCGGTTCTTATTCAGAACCGGCTATTATATTAATTGTGATTTAAAATAACTATTAAAGTTTAATTTTCTTAATAGATATAATACACTAGAACGGTATGAAAAAGTATGTACAATGAATTTTGAATGTAAAGGAAGATTTTTATGTCAGTTATCGATAAATTGAAGCTTAACAAGTATACGAATATGGTTGTTATTAATGAACCAAGTGATTACGAAGTTTTTATAGATAAAGAAACTGTATTTTCAAAAGAACACGATGCCATTTTTATTTTTGTAGAAACACTTGATGAAATGATGAAACAAACGAATTATATTATTAGTAATGAAGAGTTACTGATTGAAAAAGGTTATATATTCTTCGCATATCCGAAAAAAGGTAACTCTCGCTACAGTACGTTTATTCACCGTGATGAGATGTTTCCAGCATTAAACGTTGGAGAAGATGGATATGTGGGAAAAAGCGATATTAAATTTGCGCGAATGGTAAGTATGGATGACGTTTTTACTGTTGTAGGTTTAAAGCGTGAGAAGAAAAAAGCGACGAAAACGCCTGCAATGAGCCAATGTGTAGCTGATTATGCAGATCGAATTCAAGATGTTGAAGCTTTATTAGCTAATCATCCAAATGAACTTAAGTTTTATCAAAGTTTAACACCTGGATACCAAAAAGATTGGGCACGTAATCTGTTTTCTGTAAAACAAGAAAAAACACGTGAAAAACGTCTTGAAAAAATGATTGAAATTCTTTCACAAGGCTATAAAACAATCGAATTATTTCGTAAAAAGAAAAAGTAAGACTAGGCAATTCACAATGATGCAACAATTAATTGCGTTTGGCACATTGAAAAAAGGATTCCTTTCAGTATACTAAAGTATGTTCTTATATTTAAATAATTAGCAAAAGAAAAAAGGTGTTTGAAATGAAATCGTATATTGTAGTTGGAGCTGGCATTTTAGGAGCGTCTACTGCCTATCATCTTGCTAAGGCTGGCGCGAACGTTACTATCGTTGATCGTCAACAAGTAGGTCAAGCAACGGATGCAGCAGCAGGTATTGTCTGTCCATGGCTTTCGCAACGTCGTAATAAAGCGTGGTATAGAATCGTTAAAGGCGGTGCACGTTACTATTCTTCCTTAATTCAGCAATTAGAAGAAGACGGTGAAACGGATACAGGTTACAACCGTGTAGGTGCAATTAGTTTACATACTGATGAGAAAAAACTAGATCAGATGGAAGAGCGAGCTTATAAACGTCGTGAAGATGCACCAGAGATTGGTGAAATTACGCGTTTATCAGCTGAAGAAACGAAAAAATTATTCCCAGCATTATCAGATGAATATAGTTCTGTTCATATTAGTGGTGCTGCACGAGTAAACGGAAGATTATTACGCAACGCATTAATAAGCGCTGCGAAAAAACATGGTGCAACTTTTATAAAAGGCGATGCAGTATTAGTCTGTGAAGGTAATCATATTACTGGAGTTAAAGTAAACGATGAAACAATTTTAGCAGAAAAGGTTATTGTAACTGCAGGTGCATGGGCGAACGAAATCTTGAACCCATTAGGAATTAATTTCTTAGTTACATTCCAAAAAGGACAAATTGTTCATCTGCAAATGGAAAATACAGCAACAGAAAATATGCCAGTTGTTATGCCGCCAAATGATCAATACATTTTAACGTTTGACAATGGCCATGTCGTAATTGGTGCAACACATGAGAATGATACTGGTTTTGATCACCGTGTAACGGCTGGTGGTTTAAATGAAGTTTTCCAAAAAGCATTAACAGTTGCACCTGGATTAGAAAATGCTACCATGCTTGAAACGAGAGTTGGATTCAGACCATTTACGCCAGGATTCTTACCTGTTATTGGCCCGCTTCCTAACTTTGAAGGCATTCTCGTTGCGAACGGATTAGGTGCTTCAGGTTTAACTGCAGGTCCATATTTAGGGTCAGAACTTGCTAAATTAGCGCTGGGACAATCAATTGAATTAGATTTAAATGATTATGATGTTGCTGGCGCAATTGAATAATATGGGGTACTGCTAACATTTAGAAAAAAACACGCTAAGCGAATTCGACAGGAAATAAGCGGTTTTTCCCTCCGTTAAGAGTAAGTCTGTATATGAAAAATAAAATTCTTTAAAAATAGAGGGCTGACACCATAAACCTGCATTATTAATGTAGAATTGTGATGTTTGCTCTTTATTTATATTTATTTAAAGCTTATTTTTGAGAGGAGGTTAAGCAATGAGAGCACCATATCAAGTATTAATATTTCCTTATATAAAAACTGACAATTCTATTCAATATGCCATTTTCAACCGAAGTGATTATGGTTATTGGCAAGGAATAGCTGGTGGTGGAGAAGACGGTGAGATTCCTATTGAATCAGCAAAACGGGAAGCGTTTGAAGAAGCTGGTATTACAAGAGAATGCCCATATATAAAATTAGATTCTGTGTCTTCACTACCAGTAGAGGATGTAGTTGGAGGATTCCTTTGGGGAGAAGATGTTTATGTAATAAAAGAATTTTCTTTCGGAGTTAAAGTCCCTACAAAAAACATCTCATTATCTAAAGAACACTTCATTTATAAGTGGTTATGCTTTGAGGAAGCAGTAACGCTTTTGAAATGGGATAGCAACAAAACAGCATTGTGGGAATTAAACAAAAGACTATTAAAACAATTAAAGTGTTAGCTAATAACGATATTAGTGGAACAAGAATTAAACAATTTAAAAAAGCCTTGCTACATATGGAGTGTAGCAAGGCTTTTATTTTTCGTAGCAATATTTATAGACATATGTAACACATCCCTTCTTGTTTTTCACATAAACATTTTTTCTTTTATACAATAAAAGAAATTTAACAAGAATATATATACAGTATTACAAATCAATATTTTCCTGTTAAACCACCTGTTTTAAATAGAAATACGACTGATAAAACGATAACAACAGCCTTCAAACTCCCCCAATATGGATAAACAGTATGATCTGTTAAACTAGCATATTGAAAAATATTCTCTAAACCGAAAATTCCTATAATGACTGCCAAAAGAAATGCAGCTTTTCCTATATTCGTATTACGATAGAGGGTAAATAAGTATATTGCACATATAAGCGGTACGATGATTTGTAGTAAGATTGCCATAGATTGTCCCCCTAATTTATGTTTTATACTTATTATTATACTATAAATGTAATAATAAGGGATATAAGTTAATTGATGCTAAGTAGAAAACTGACTTGTCTATAGTTTTGATACTAATTGAACTACTCTAATCATATTCTTCTATATAAAAAAGAATACAAAGGGGTGTAAAGTTAATTGACAAAAGTTAAGGTTAGTTTACGACCCATTGTTCATAGCATAAATTTACCCACTGTAATAAAAACAGTTATTCTTCCAGGCGAATCGACTGAAAGGCTATTTATCGCAACCCAATTAGGGGAGATTTTCTACATAGGAGACGGCGTCATAAAAACATTTTTAAATATTCGTCATCTGATAATTACATTAGGCACATCTGAAGAAGGTGTTTCTAGTAGTGGCTATGATGAGCGGGGATTGTTAGGACTTGCGTTTCATCCACAATTTTATCAAAACGGTTTATTTTATCTTCATTATTCAGTAGCTGGAACCCAAGGTCCAGGTGCGCTTTCTGAACAATTTAAACCGAATCCTTGTGACCCGAAAACTTTAAACTTAAAGTGGCTAAATAGAGATACTCGATATGATCATATTGATACAATTGAAGAATGGATTTTACAATCAAACGCTCAACCTCAAAAACGTAGAACATTACTTCATATAAAACGCCCATTTTTTAATCATAATGGAGTAAATACATTAAACTTTTCTCCAGAGACGGGGAAACTTGTTTTTACAAATGGTGATGGTGGCTCGGGTTATGATCCATTTAATTTAAGCCAAGATGATTTAGAAATAGCAGGTAAAATCATTGAAATCGATGTAAGCAAAAATATATTTATAAATAATCCTCCAGTAGTTACGCGCTTTAATGAACTTCCTCTATCTATACAAGAAACACTTACAGTAATTGTGAAAGGTGTTCGTAATATAACCGGCATTTCATTCCAAAGATTTTATAATCAATATATCAAATACGCCGGTAATGTCGGGCAAGATATTGTAGAGTCTATTTTTTCATTTGTCCAATATAAACCGATACCGGTTACTGAACTTGTTCAAATGCATGTAATGAGATTAACTCCCAATCAAGATGGATTTATTAATTTTGGTTGGAGAGGATGGGAAGGAGAATTACCTACTTCTTTTATAAGGCACTGTTCTGAGAATCCTAATTTGGATAAGAGAACAATGGCTTATTATAATGAAACAATAGAAACATCAGTGAAGCGAATTCAGCCACTAATTAGTTATTTTCATAAAGACCCCAGACCAGATAAGTTTGGAGGAACTTCAGTAACAGGAGTTCAGCCATATATGGGAACTGCAATCCCAAATTTAAATGGTAGCGTTGTGTTTACCGACCTTGCTAAGAAAGAAGATTCACGGCCGCCAGTTAAAGGTGTTTTAGCATATGTTAGAGCAGGTACAGACGGTAAACATACTGATTTTCATGTTATTGAAACCAATTATGATTTCGGTACACAAGTAGCTTATTATATGAGTTTAGGAACAAATTCGGATCAAACCAGGTTATATTTAGGAGTTTATGGTTCTATGAAAGTAACTGACTTTAACAAAGGTACTATTTTTGAAATTGTTCCTTAATATGATATAAATTCTCTGATTCATTCTTTTTACAATTGTCTAATGTATAGTGATTGATTTCTAGAAGAGGATACAAATAAACAATAAGTGTATGAATAAAATAGAAAAGTGATGAATTAGGTATCTTTAGGGGGATTTTGATGAATCGGTTTGTACGTTATTGGTGTCAACTTATGATAGAGAATGATGCGAACTTTGTTCATAAAAGAAAATTGTCCCTAGCAAATAAGTTAGTCATTACAGCTTTAATGAGTGCTTTGGCCACTATGTTTCAAGCGGCGGGAAACTTAATTCCTGGTATAGGATTATTCATTAGTCCTTTTGCGACGTTACCAATTTTTTTGGCTATTTGTTACTCTATTCGTGAGGGGGTACTTTCTTATATTCTTACTATTCTCCTATTATTTATTATTGAGCCAAGTGAACTAATTGTATTTCCCTTTACTACAGGCTTATTAGGTATAGCCTTAGGACTTTCCTTTATACAATTCAAGAGGAGAATTTGGGTAATTTCCTTTTCTGCGATTTGTCTACTTATAGGAATTATGATTGTTCTAGATATTTTCCGTTTTCCAGTACTTGGTCCTACTATTCATACAACTATGGATATAAAAATTATTTTATCAATATTTATACTAAGCTTTCTATACTGCTGGATCTATGCAGGGCTTTGTAGAATATTGTTGAATAGAGTATATAAAGTATGGTTCTAACAACTGCATAGAATGGAGATTTAAATCATGTATAACATTGAAATTAGAAGACCTAATTCGGATGATTTAGAGGAACTTCACTTGTTTTTCCATATAGTTATAACGAATGCATATAAAGACGAAGGATTATCACAATTATCGGATGACATAGAAAATGAAATTAACATGAAAAAGCAATATTTGAAAACAGATTTTGATAGTAATGGAGAAAAACGTTACTTTTTATTAGCAATTGATACAAATAACGATAAAATCATTGGAACAATTGAAATTGGTCCAGCAAGTACGTTGATTAATAGTTGTACAGGCGGTGTACTTAAGGATTTGTATGAAATAGGAACTGTATTTATACTTCCGGAGTATCAAAGAAAGGGTATAGGGAGTTTACTACTAAACACAATGTTTCTTACGCTACTTAGCAGGGGAATAACAGAATACTGTTTAGATAGTGGCTACAAAAAAGCGCAAAGTATATGGACGAAGAAGTTTGGAGAGCCTAGTTATGTACTGAAGGATTATTGGGGAGAATCAAGTGATCATATGATTTGGAAGAAGAGTTTACATGATACTCCTATAATATTTGAATTATAAAATGAAATATGCCTCTGAACGTAGCTTTTCTTACGTATGTATGCTATTATTTATCTTTATAATAAAAGAGGACGTGAATGAACTTGATTAAAATTAATATTCCTGAAGCTGATGTTTCAATTACTGAACGTAAACAAGTTATTAAAGGAGACGAGCCAATCATTACTCCAATTAATGGTTTTATCGATTTCCACTTGTTCCCTAGAGATAAAGGCGGCATTTTTATGTTTTACAATATTAATGACGAACTTCTTTTCGTAGGTAAAGCTCGTAAAATTAGACAACGTATTAAGAAACATTTTGAAGACAATGTTTCACCAATTAAAAATCACCGCGATGAAGTGTACCGCATTGATGCATGTATCGTAGAAGATCCAACAGAAAGAGAAATTTACGAAACATATATCATTAATGAATATAAAGCAAAATATAACGTTGATAAAGTATTTTATAAATAAGCAACAAAAAACAATCCTAGCACATATACTGGGATTGTTTTTTTGTTGTTTCATTCTTCATTTCTTTCTCCTTTTTTAAAATGATTAGCAGCAATTAAACAGAAAAGCCCTATAAATAAAATTATAATTCCAACAGTTTTATGTTTTCCCTCAAAGAAAGGAATATCTGAAATAACATTTGTCATACATAATCCTATAAATACAAGGATAGGTCCTGCCCAAAGTAATACATTGCCGAACTTCGTATGTTGCCACATAGTAACCCTCCTCACTTCTTTTTACATATATATCCATAAAATGAAAGTAAATTCATAGAGAAATATAGTTTTTTTCATATCGAAAATTTAACCTTCATATATTGGTACAAGCAAACGAGAAAGGGGACCATCATGAATTGGTTAGAAGCTTTCATATTAGGGATCATTCAAGGTTTAACAGAGTTTTTGCCGATAAGCAGTACAGGGCATCTTTATTTAGGAAGGCATTTGTTTCAATTAGATGAAGCAGGATTGTTTTTAGATACGATGCTACATATCGGGACTTTACTTGCGGTATTTATTTATTACAAAAAAGAATTTATATATTTAATTAAAAATCCATTTTCAAAACTAATGTTACTACTTATCGTCGGGACGATACCCGCAGTTGTAATCGGCTTATTATTTAAAGACTTCTTTGAGGATATTTCAAAAACAGGTATTACGATAGGATGGGAGTTTTTAGTGACAGGATTCTTTCTCTACATGGCTGATAAACAAAAAAATGGTCGAAAAAAAATGGATAACATTACATATAAAGACGCATTTATTATCGGTTCCTTTCAAGCTGCTGCTATTTTTCCGGCAATTTCTCGCTCTGGTATGACAATCGTCGCTGCTTTATGGAGGAAGTTAGACCGTGAAACTGCTGCTTACTTTTCTTTTTTATTATCAACTCCTGCTATTGTTGGAGCTATCATTTTACAATTTGCAGATGTTTTTCAAGGGAAAACTGAATCTATTTCTAGTACATCTTTAATTGTCGGAACGTTATCAGCAGCGTTCTTTGGTTACATAGCTGTTTCATGGATGATTCAATATTTAAAAAATCATTCCTTAAAAGTGTTTGCGTATTACGTATGGGGATTAGGCATTTTAATTTTAACGTTGCAATTTACTCATGTGTTTTAATTTAGTAACCATTCGTTTAGATCCTGTTTCATTCATACAAGGCAGGGTCTTTTTTCATTAAGGGGGAAAATATGTTTAATAAGGCTATCGTTATTGGTGGAAGTATCGCAGGAAAACTCGCAGCAAAAGCATTATCAACTTCTTTTAAAGAAGTAATCATTATAGAAGCTGGCGAAAAATGGGATGGAAAAACTTCGAGAAAAAGAGTTCCACAAAGTAATCATCCTCATGTGTTATTAAAAGGTGGAGAAAACGCAATTGAGAAATTGTTTCCTAATATTACGAACGAATTAATAGCAGTAGGTAGTATCGTAAATAACTTTACTCGCGATTTAAAATGGCATCAATTTGGTTTATGGAAACAGCCATTCATAGGAGAAATACATATGATTCAACAAAGTAGGTTTTTGCTTGAATGGCATATTCAAACACGAATAGATCATATTTCGAATATCACGAGTAAATTTGAAACATTGGTTGAGGGATTATTAGTAGATGGAAAGGTTAACAAAGTACGTGGAGTAAAAGCTAAATGTTTAGAGACAGGCACGCAAGAAGAAATTCAAGCAGATATCGTAGTTGATGCAAGTGGATTCGGTTCAAAAAGTATAGGGTGGTTACGCGAATACGATACTGAGGTACAAGAAGAGAAAGTGCGTATTGATTTATTTTACACAACTAGAATGTTTAAACTTAAAGAAAATGAGAAATTAGACTGCTGTAATATACTAATGTCTCCAAGTTTCCCTGACAATCCGTATGGTGTTCTTATTCAAACGATTGAGGATAATCGTTATTTTGTTACTTTCAGCGGATATGCAAATGAGAAAGCACCACAAACAGATGATGAATTTTATAACTTTGCTGAAAGCCTATCAATATCCAATGTTACAGACTTCCTAAATAAAGCTGAGGCAATTTCAGATATCAAAACGTACAAAATTCCTTATCAAGTACGTCGGCGATTTGATTTAGTGAATAATTTACCAGATGGGTTTTTGGTAGTTGGAGATTCACATTGTCGTTTTGATCCTGTTTTCGGGCAAGGTGTTTCAGTTGCTGCTATGGAAGCTCACCAATTGCAGTTGCTTTTACAAAGGAGACAAAAACTTGATAAAGCATTTACACAGCAATTTTATAAAAAGACCTCTAATATTATACAAACTCCTTGGGAAATGACTATAACGGAAATATCACGTCATCCGCAGCTAAAAAGAGAGTTAACGATAAAGCAAAAAATTCAGCTTTGGTATACGAAACAAATCTATCAACTATCTGCAAGTGACTCTGACGTTTATATTCGATTAGTACGAGTGATGAATTTAATTCGTAGTCCATTTCACCTATTTCATCCGAAAGTGCTACTTGCTGTGTTACTGAAGCGAAAAAAATAGCAGGAGATGAATCGATTAAAAAAGAATATATAACAGTTAGTAGATATAGAGGGAGTAATCGAGATGAAAATATACATAGAACAATTAAAGAAACACGATGCGAAGGATTTATTTACGTTTGAACTTACGAATAAGTCTTTTTTTGAAACAATGGTGCCAAATCGTGGCTCACAATATTACGATTTTGAATATTTTCAAAAACTACTAGACGATTTATTATTAGAACAGGCGGATGGAGATTCTTATTTTTATTTAATTCGTAATGAAGAAAAAGAAATTGTAGGACGAATAAATTTAGTAGATATAGATACGGAATTTCGAAGCAGTTCGTTAGGCTATCGAGTCGGAGAAAAGTTTACTAAAAAAGGAGTTGCAACAGCAGCTGTAAAATTAATTTTAGACGTAGCGCAAAATAATAAAATTAATGAGGTTCATGCTAAAACAACTACTAATAATCTCGCATCACAAATTGTACTAGAAAAAAGCGGGTTTTCTTCTTATCATAACGAAGCAGATACAGCATCTGTAGAATTAAATGGAGAACATGTGAATTTTGTACATTATATTTGGAGAAATACTTCACGCTTATAATAAGGGGGACTTATTCATGAATGATTTACGTTATCCAATTGGCCAATTTACATACAAACGTCCTATAACTGAAGAAATGATTGATACATGGATTCAAGAAATTGAAGATTTACCTAATGAACTAACAAAGGCAATCAAAGATTTAGATCAGAAGCAGTTAGACACACCGTATCGAGTTGGTGGATGGACGGTTCGTCAAGTAGTTCATCACGTTGTTGATAGCCACATGAATAGCTACATACGCTTTAAATTAGCACTAACAGAAAAGAATCCAACGATTAAACCATATAAAGAAGAGAAGTGGGCAGAACTACCTGATTCTAAATTACCAGTAGATGTTTCGCTAGTAATGTTAGATTCATTACATAAAAGATGGGTTAACCTTTTATATTCTCTAGAAATTGAAGATCTAGAAAAGACATTTAATCACCCTGAAACTGGTGAAACAAAACTTGCTGTTGCAATTGGACTATATGCATGGCACGGACGTCATCATACAGCTCATATAACTTCATTAAGAAAGCGACTAAATTGGTAACATGGATATTACATTAGAGAAGGCAACAGAAATTGATGCAGCAGTTTTATTTCAAATGCAAATAGACTCATTTCGCCCTTTATTAAATAAATATAAAGACTATGAAACAAATCCAGCAAATGAATCTATTGAAAAAACAATTTTAAGGATAAATAATCCCAGCAGTAAATTTTATAAGATTATATTGGATTCGAACCTTGTTGGAGCGATATGTATATCCCAAAAAGAAATACCTTATAAATTTTGGATCAGTCCAATGTTTATTCATCCAAACTATCAAGGGAAAGGAATCGCTCAGAAGGTACTTATTTTAATTGAAGAGATGTTTCCAAAAGCACGAAGTTTTGAACTTGCGACGATTTTAGAAGAAGAAAGAAATTGTTTTCTATACGAAAAAATGGGGTATAAAAGAACAGAAGTTATAAAAAAATTAAATGATACAACTACACTTATTTATTACAAAAAAGAAAGGTAAAGCACTTGAAATACGCTTTACCTTTTTATGTTATTTCAGATTAAATATACAAAAACAATGCATATTCTTCCAAAATATTCGGGTTAGTAATTTTGATAATGAATAAACATACGAAAAGACGTTATTTCGTCGTATATGTTACTAGCGCTTTTTGAATGCTTAAAACACTATCGTCACCTTTAAATTCCTTCGTAATTGGCGTACTCAAACTAGATACCCAAATTTTAAGTTCCGCATCTAAATCAAAATGCCCAGCTGTTTCAATGCTAAATTGTGTAATACTTTTATAAGGAATAGAATGATACTCTGTTTTTTTACCTGATATCCCTTGTTTATCTACTAAAATAAGACGACGATTTGTAAATACGATTAAATCACGAATTAATTTATAAGCATGTTCAACCTTCTCATCGTCTAGCATAATTTTCTCTAAATCACGTTCTACACTTTCGGTACTCGCATTTGATGCATTTCCTAAAATACCGCTAAATAAACCCATAGGAAATTCCTCCTCCATTATTTGTGGATTTTGTTACTTATATTGTACCATGCTACTCGCTATGAAGTTATGATATTACATTAGTAGTTTCTGGCTATTGTTGCAATTCATTTATATAACCTCATCTTAATATCTTATGCTAATATGTAAGTAAGAAAAAAGAAGCAGAGGGATATAGCATGAAAAATATCGGTTTAGTATTAGAGGGCGGAGGAATGAAAGGTTTATATACTGCAGGCGTACTCGAATATTTTATGGAAAAGAACTTATTCTTTCCTTATGTAGTTGGCGTATCCGCTGGAGCCTGTATGGGTGCAACCTATTTATCACGTCAAAAAGGGAGAAATAAAAAAGTAAATACAGAGCTAGTGTCAGATCACCGATATATATCTTATCGAAATTTGATTAGAAAACGCGAATTATTCGGAATGGACTTTTTATTTGATGAAGTCCCTAATAAGATTGTTCCATTTGATTTTCAAACTTTCTTAAATTCAAATGAACAGTTTGTTATAGGGACAACTGACTGCGAAACAGGACAAGCTATTTATTATAATAAAACAGAACATGGTAAAGATATTTTAAAAATTATTCGTGCATCAAGTTCCGTCCCATTTATAGCGCCTGCTGTAGAATATGATAATCGAAAATTGTTAGATGGAGGGATTATAGATCCTATACCAGTTTTAAAAGCGCAAACTGATGGTTATGAAAAGAACGTTGTTATTATGACAAAATCAGAAGGATACGAGAAGCAGCGAAATAAATTTTCTGGACTAGCTAAAATTTTATATAGGAAATATCCGAATATCGCAGAATCTTTAGTAGAACATTATCGTTTTTATAATGAGACGATATCTTATATGAATCAACTGGAACAAAAAGATAACTTTTATGTCATTCAGCCTAGCGTACAACTTCCTATAAGCGGAATAGAAAGAAATAAAGAAAAACTCGTTAATTTATATAATCTTGGCTATACAGATGCTCAATATCATTATGAAAACTTATTAAATTGGATAGAGAAATAAAGGGGTGGAAAGTTGAAGTTAGGAAAACGAATTATTTTTAAGGAATTGCAGAAAATGCATAGTCCACTGTACAAACCATTTCCGAATTGTGACATTCGAAAAGTACGAAAAGATTTTAATACTATGTTTACAGAAGATGATTGTATAAGCGCTGATTTAAATTGTTATTGGATGCATACAGCAGGTACTTTAAGTTACGTACTTAATAACAACGAAAAGGAGATTGTGTTTGATCAAATAAAGTGGCTAAGGAAATCATTTTATGAATGGTTTCCACAATATCGTTTTATAGAAACAGAAATTGTGAAGTATCCCATTTTGTATAGAGATTTCATGAATTATGAGAAGGTCCGAAAACTATTACTATATTATCTTACTGAATAAAAATAAAAAAGTACAAGTTATGCTGCTTGTACTTTTTTTTGTTCATAAAAAATACAATTTTAATACCTTGTTTAAATAGGGATTCTAATACGAAGAAAGAAGTACATATAGAATGATGTAAGGGAGGGAGAGATGTTTAGTTTCCGTTTTCCTTTAATTCATTGTCCAACTCGAATATAGTTAGTTAACTGTGTTAAAATATCTCGAGTGAAATCAAGTACTTATTTTATCAAACATTAAACAAAATAAGTTAGAAGGGACAACATTAACATGGAAAACGTATCAAATATAGATAAATTGGAATCAATAAAATCTTTACAATCGACAATTCGTAAACTTGAAAATGCACTATCACAGATGACTCAAAAAGGCGCAAATACTACATTAGTGAAAAAACGATTTAAAGCTGTTTGCATAGGATTAGCAGTGCTAGAAAACGTTTGGAATCAAGAAAGTCATAAGTATAGCCAAGAAGAGTTAGCAGAAGTACGTAACGTCCTTGCTGGTTTGCTTCCATCAATCGAGAGAGCCTATGATAAGTCTAAAGCTGGTAGTCCGCAAAGAACACTTTTAACAAGAAGAATAAAAGCGTTGGAACTTTCTATTCAAGCAATTGATAAACTTTCTAATAAATAACTCAACTAGATACATAACATCCTAATGCAATCTAATGAAAAGACAGAACTATAAAGGAGGAAAAGGGGTGACTTCAATAATTAGTCCTAAGTTAGAGGAGCTTATTAATCAATTGAAAAGTGGAAACGAGAAAGCTTTGTATACTTTTTTGCATGAGATAAAGTTAAATAATACGCCACTAATAGAACAATGTCCTGTAGATAATCAGTATAAGCTTATAACGTATATATGGTTAGGCGATCAAAATACTGAAAACGTTTATGTATTCGGTAGTTTTCCTGGTTGGAATCTGTCTGTAAATCAATTGCAACGATTGTTACAGACAGATATTTGGTATGTTACGTTTAGGACGAATAAGAGTTTTATTTCAACTTATTATTTTACAGTAAATGATTTTTTCGAAAATAATTGGATAAAGCGTAGTGAACAGTATCGACTAGACCAATTTAATGAAAATACATTTGGAGAAGGTGCCAATAAAGCGTCTGTGTTAAAAACAGGTATGGAAGTGCAGTATAGCAGTCGTTTCCCTTCAAATCATTATCCATCTGGGAGAATTGAAACATATTCTTTTCATAGTTCGATTTTAAATAACACACGTAAAATTCACATTTATACGCCTCATGATTATTCTCACACTTCACATCTTCAAGAGCTTCTCATTGTATTTGATGGGAATTCATTCATTAATAACCTTTCAATCGCAAAAACACTTAATTATTTAATTTACGAAAAAGAAATCCCATCTTATATTGCTGTTGCTATAGATCCTATTGATCGATTAGAAGAGCTAACTTATAACGATAACATGAATACATTTTTAACGAAGGAATTACTTCCGTGGATTCAAGCTAAGTATCACGTATATCAAGAAAAGAATCATACGACAATTGCTGGTTTCAGTCTTGGTGGCTTAGCAGCTTTTTATGCAGCAATTCAAAATCCACATATTTTCGGGAATGTGTTGTCAATGTCTGGATCCGTACATTGGAAAAAGGATGATTATGAAAATGCAATTCCTTGGATTGAAAATCAAATTTCATCAATAGATTTTAATGCGACTCATCTTTATTTTTACATAGCAGTAGGTGAACTTGAAAATGAACCTCTTTTAACAGCTAATAGACGTCTATATAAAGCTTTAGAAAAAAAGGAATACCAAACCACTTATGAAGAGTTTCAAGGCGGACACGACAGCGTGTGGTGGCGAGAAAAACTGTTCGATGGATTAAGGGCATTGAAATTTACAAAAACGACACTAAAAAATAAAAAGGAGAGAGAATCTATGAATCAAGAAGAACTAGATAAAAAACTAAAAAAGCAAGAGATTTTAGTAAAAGATGAGAAAGTTTGGTCCTATACGTATGAGGATCATATTAGTTCTATGGTTAAAGAGGCAGAAAAGAAAGGGTCATTTGATAATTTACCTGGTAAAGGGAAACCTCTTAATCTTGATAAAGATCTTTCGTACAATCCTGAAAAGCAATTGTATAGAACGTTAAAGAATAATCATGTGTTACCTAGGTGGATTGAGCTTTCAAAGGAAATTGATAATTTAAAAGAGAGACTAAAAGAACATACAAATACTGCAGAAGCAGCGGATTTAATTCGAACTATTAATAAAAAGGTTTTAGAACATAATCTACTTTGTCCACCAAGTGCGCAAAAAACGAGGGTGAAAACGGACTTTTAACAATTTTCAATGAAGCTATCTCTTGCTATATAATTAAGTAAGGCATTTTCAATTCATTATGAAAGGGAGGCAAATGTGATGAAGAATACGTATCAACTTCAAATTCCGAAAGAACTAGAGCAGTATCGTAGTATTTTAGAAGAAAGTGTCAAACCGTATATTAAAGTGTCTGGAACATTAGCTGAGACAACTCTTTTTGAAAGTAAGTTTGGTGGTTATCCGTATTTACCTATAGATCAAGAGCATCCTAAAGATTCAAATGGACAACCTATGATGTTACTTGCGCAGCTTAACTTTGAAGAAATGCCGCATGTTGAATATATGCCCCAAAAGGGAATGTTACAGTTTTTTGTAAGTGCTGATGATGAGCTTTACGGAGCAGATTTTGATCATCCAACAATCCAAAAAGACTTTCGAATTATTTATCATTCTACAATTATAGAAGATTTAAATAAGGTAATTACTGATTTTAGTTATTTAAACACTTTAGAATTAGAGGAATTTATCATACCTGAAGCAGCGAAACTAAAGTTTGAATTGGGTTATCAACCCGTTACATCAAGAGATTATCGATTTGAAAAGATTATTAGTGATGACATTGATTGGGAAGAAATCGTTGATGAAGAAAATAATACAGAATTAGGTGAACTGTATGATGATTTATGTGAAGATCAAGGACATAAAATTGGCGGTTATCCATTTTTCACACAGACAGATCCAAGGGAATGGGAAGAAAAATACCAGCAACATGACATATTATTGTTGCAAATCGATACAGATGATTCATTAAATATTATGTGGGGAGATTCTGGTGTTGCTAATTTCTTTATAAAAAAAGACGATTTGTTACATCTAGATTTTTCCAATGTTATTTACAATTGGGATTGTTACTAAAAGTATATAAATGAAATACTAGCAAGCTAAAAAATCTTCCTGAAGGTGAGGGAAGATTTTTTTATGTTAAAAATAAGCGTTATGTTAACTAGAATGGAGAACGGCAAGTGTAATAAAAGTCAAGCGTAAATAACAGAAATAACTATAAATAAAGTAAAGTTGTAAAAACATGTGTAGATAGCAATAAATTTATAAAGTAACACATAAAATAAAATTACTAATTTATATTTTGTATAGAAATAATTTTTCCCACATAAAAATTTCTTGCTGATCAAAAATGATTTGGATTCGTTACATCTTAATCAATAATCGATTAAGATTTGCTGTGATGATTGTATAGCAAAACAAACGATAAAAACTGTAGAAATACGTCTAGATAAAATTTTATGCAAATCTCACTAAAAATCTCCGTCCCGTCTCATTAAGTATAGTTTACTTGGTTTTTGATACCTGATATCGCTTTGTTTCTATAACTACCTATAATATATATTATGTCAACTAGTAAAAAGTAATAAACTTATCATAAGTTAGTAATGTTCGGTATACTTCCCTTTTCTTTTATTTATTAGTGAATAGTTCGTTGATGCTGGATTAGTGTAAATAATCATTAATAAAACATAATAAAAAGCAACTTGTTTAATTATTAAATTTAAACAAGTTGCTTTGAAATTGACTAAACTATATTTATAATTTGTTTGCTTTAGCAATTACTTTGATTTCAATTAATAATTCATCTTGAATTTTAATTTTATAATTGAACTTGTTTGTGAATTATTCGATCATCATTACAATTATTCTTTTTCTTGAAAAATATTGTATTTACGCTTTAAATGCAAACCTTTATTTTTATAAATCCACTGTGAAAATTTATTAACATTATTTTTACCACTTAGGTAAATACGATATTGTTTTTCTTTGTCAACAAAACTTAATTGGAATTTATTATTCTCAAGGATATCTTTAAAAGAATTCATAAAATTATATGATCCTCCAACAAAGCTAACAAAGTATTTATGAGAGTTAACATGACCATCCCCATCAAAATATCCACGAACAAAATGATGTAAATATTCTTTAGGCACGAATGGAAATTTGATATTTAATGATTTACATGGCATAATTCCGTGTATGTTCATAAGGTCGTCTTTTATTGTTTTGCTATTAATATTTAGCATATATACACCTGTTTTTTGTTTTGGTATAGCGGTTGATTTGTTTTTAGTTCTTTTTTTATATCTTCTAAAATATAACTTTCTTTTTGTGATACACTAACACATTGATTTTCTTTTTGTATGACACCATCCGCTGCTATAAACCCTAATATATAAGCCATGTTATTTGACCACGTTTTAAAATAATCTTCTGTTATGTCATACTTTCTCTTCCAACTCCCTATAGCGCGCCTTGGAACGTTATTGTCTGTTAAAACCATACGAATATACCTAGCAGACACATTAGCAAGTATAGCGATTTCTGAAGTGCTCGTCCCTTCTGTATATAGCTGAGTTATTTCAGATTTTGATAGTTTACATTTTGATTTCTTTTTTCTATCTGCATGCATTTATTAACTCTCCTTCTTTTTATTTTTTAGAGCCGTATTTACTTCAATAACATACAACGAAACATACGTTCTTCGTTGCGTATAAGAAGGAATTTACTAAAATAAAACAATTTACATTTACTTTATATTCGTTTTATCTGCTGCTGTATGGTTTGTATTTTATATATAAGAATAATGAATTTGACAAATTTATGAAAAGTACTGCATTTAAGGTGAAAGGTAAAAAGATTTCGTTTAAACTACAATAACAACATACGTATATTGTTAAACGTAAAAAGGAGAACGAATGAAAAAGAAATATATAAATCAAATTCATACTGATGTAAGTTTTAAACCGAAAGATATTATAGGTTTAATGACTGATTACTTTAAAATGAAAACAAAGCTGCGTCCTGTAAAGAATTTACCTATTGTTTTATCGGATAAAACTAATGAGTCTTTAGAGAGTGTTACCTGGTTTGGCCATTCTGCTTCTCTTTTAAAAATAGAAGGTAAAAAATTGTTGTTAGACCCGATGTTTGGAGATGCATCTTCCCCATTTCCTGTGTTTAATAGTAAACGTTATAGTGGTACTTTTTCTTTAGAACGTGAAGATTTTCAAGAAATTGATGCGATTATCATTTCTCATAATCACTATGACCATATGAATTACAAGAGTATTATGCAGTTAAAAGATCGTGCAAAGCACTTTTATGTTCCAACTGGAGTTGCGCAATATTTAATTAAATGGGGTGTTTCACCTAGTAAAATTAGTGAGCATAATTGGTGGGATGAAATTATGTTTGATAATATTAAGTTAGTATGTGCACCTGCAAGGCATTTCTCAGGACGAAGTATGACAGATAGAGATTGTTCTTTATGGTGTTCATGGCTTATTCTTGGTCAAGAGACTAAAGTCTTCTTTAGTGGTGATAGCGGCTATGCTCCTCACTTTAAGGAAATTGGTGATAAATACGGTCCATTCGATCTTACATTGATGGAATGCGGACAATATGATCCGAGATGGTCTGCTATTCATATGTTGCCAGAAGAGACGGTACAAGCTCATATTGATGCGAAAGGAGAACTCCTTCTTCCGATTCATTGGGGTGCTTTTACATTAGCATTACATGAATGGAGTGATCCTATTGAACGTGTGACAAAAGAAGCAAATCGTTTAGGAGTTAATATTGCAACACCTCAAATCGGTGAATCTATTACGTTGAAATCTACAGACTATCCTTCATCAGCCTGGTGGAGAGAAATTTAATTATAAATAAAAAAAGAGCGCACCTTTCTATAAGTGATTCGCTCTTTTTTCTGTATTTAAGTTTATATCACTATATTCGCTTTCCTGCTTTTTATAATTGAATTATATTATCTATAGAACTGTCCTGCTTAGCCAATTCTTCATTCCTATAATCTATTAATTTATGATTAGATAAAACAAAGTTGTGTTCTAATATTAATTCATTGAGGAGTACTTCAGATAAAAAATTTGGTATCATCTCTCCTACGCCGTAATTATAATCACTTAGAATCCAAGAAATCTCTTTCCAATCTAGAATTCCTTCTGAGACTTTTTTGGGAGTTAGATATGCAAATTCATTATGTAGCTCTACTAGATAAACATACATACCGCCAGAATATGAAGAATCCTCCCATTTAATAATACCTTTAAACTGAATATTGTCATGCGTAACTTCTATATTAGTCTCTTGTTTTATTTCACGAATTGCATTTTCTAAAGGTGTTTCTCCCTTTTCTATCTTTCCTCCTACCCCATTCCACAATCCTTTTACAGGGTCATATTCTCTATTTAACATAAGTATCTCTTCATTTCTTTTTATAAAACATAAAGTATGCTTGTACATCATGTAATTCCTTCCTTTGTTATTAATAAGCTCTTACTGGAGATATAAGATGTACTGCTGCAGATTGTTTCCCTGCTTCAATTAATATCGGTCTCATAGAACCGCTGAAACTTAAAGTAACCGTTTCTTCTTTTATCGCCTTTAAAGCATCCATCATAAATCGTCCATCAAAAGATATGTTTAATTGTTTTTCACCTTGAATCGTATCTATCTGTTGTGTCTCGGATATTTTTCCAATCTGAGAAGCGTTAGAAGAAATTTTAATTGTTGATTCGTTTATGATTTCTAAATTGACATTGTTATTTGCCCATTCACTTGCTAATAAGTTTGATCGATCTACACCTTGTAAAATCTTTTTTCTATCTATGTTAATGACTGTCTGAAAATCATTTGGAATTAAACTAGATATACTAGGATATTTCCCTTCAATTAGTCTTGAATATAATGTAGTTGTGCCGAATGTAAAAATAATGTGACTGTCTGAAAGATAGATGTATACGACTTCGGAAGTACTGCTCATTAATTTTAAAAGTTCACTAATAGTTGCACTTGGTACGATACAACTTGCTTTCACATCTGTAGATATTATCGTTTCACGTATAGCAAGTCTATGTGAATCAGTTGCTACACAAATTAATTTATTATGATCTAACTCTAAATGAACGCCAGTAAGAACAGGTCTTGATTCATTTTTAGCTACTGCAAAGACAGTTTGTTTAAATACCTCAATCAAGCTTTCTGTTTCCACTTGTATTTTTGCATGATCGTCTATAAGTGGTACATTCGGAAACTCATATGCTGGAAGTCCATTTAAGTTTAATGTGATTTCTTCTGACTGTATCGTAATTATTTGGTCATTCTTACTTTTTATTACTATATCACTTGGCATTTTCTTTATTATTTCAATGAAATACTTTGCAGGTACGACAATAGTTCCTGCTTTTAAAATAGTTACAATTTTTTCGTCTTCAATTGAAACAGCAAGGAATTTTTCGATAAAAATATTTGAGTTACTTGCGATTAAAGTAATTCCAGATTGATCCACAGTTATTTTTATGCCGGATAATATAGGGATAATAGCTTTAGTAGATATAGCTTTACTTACTTCTGAAAGTGCTTGAGTGAAATGTTTGTGATTAACGATAAACTCCATTCTTTCCCCGCCTTACATGAAATGATAATTTTATGAAGATTGATGAACGATTGTTCCATTAAAAAAGTAAGGTACTGTTTCTTTCCTTTGTAATCTATTTAGTAAATGTTCTGGTATACGTAAATATGGTGCTGCTCTATGTAATTCCATCCAAGTAATCTCTTCAATTTCTTTTGGCCTTGATATATTTGTCTCTCCGCCAATTATTTCACCTAAAAAATTAAAGAAATTTGCATGATGACCTCTCTCTTCGAAAAAAGCTTCGCTGATGTAACAAATACCGTTTACAGTTATATGTAGCCCGGTTTCTTCTTTCACTTCCCGAATTACTGCCTCTTCTAACGTTTCTCCCAATTTAACCGCGCCACCTGGTAGCGTGTAATAAGAACCACTCTTCCCTTTGTTTTTGACCATTAAGATCTTTTCATTTGCTTTATCGTATAAAATTGCATATGTAACATTTACTTTTTTCATCTAAGTCCACCTCTAATAACAGTAATTTTCTGTCTTTGTTACATTCTACCATTTAATCGTTTTAAAATATAAAAAAGTTAATTGAGTATTTCATTTATCCGTTCTTAGCAAAGTTAATAATCGATAATCCTTCATTACTATATAAAAAAGAGCGTATTTTGAAAGTGGTCATTTAACGTACGCTCTTTTTTTTGCTATAATTCATTCATTTTTAGATTCAATATACTTTATAACCTTTTTTCTAAATAGTATCGATTGTGCCCTTTAGGGTGGTCTTCACTTACTCCAATCACTTTATATCCATGCTTTTTATAAAAATTAGGTGCCTGAAAGCTAAAAGTATCTAAATTGATTAGCCCACAATCTGTTTCAATTGCAAATTCTTCAATAAGTTTTATTAACCTGCTTCCGTAGCCTTCGTGTCTATGTTCTTCAGAAACCCATAGGAAATCAACATGTACGTGGTGCCAAAATGTAATTGCAGTTATTCCGCCTACTATGTCTTCCTTTTCATTTTTCACTATAAAACTAATTTTTTCTGAAGGCTTTTTATCTTCATCTGAAATATGTTTTTGGTTATATTCAATTACTTTTTCTCTTATGTAATCACTATCTTCCTGGACCCATTGTTTTACTATTTTCATTTTAAATAGCACACTCCTTTTATGGTATCTATTCAATTTAATAATCGTAATATCCTGTCTAACTTAATAATCATAGGGCACTGTTTCATTTCACTAAAATAAAGAAAAGCCCTACTACATTTCATCTATAATAAGACTTTTATACGCTGTATAGTAACTCTTTACTTCCTATACAATGACTAAAAAGGGAAAATCAAATGTTTTGTAATATAAAAAGAGTCCTTTATGAGGACTCTTTTTAAAATTAAGCTATTTTCCGATGTAAATGTTTTATTTCCTTTTTCTTCTCTGCTTTTGGTGGACGAATTAATATCGAAATAATGAAGGAAATAACGCTTAAAACACCGATTATAATAAAGGTCGGTTGAAATCCACCAAGTAGTGCTCCGATGAATGATCCTGCAAGCGCACCAAATCCGAAACCTTGGTAAACAATTCCGTAATTTGTACTATGATTTTTCAAGCCGAAGAAATCACCGACAATAGCTGGGAATATAGTGATATTACCGCCGAAGCAAAAGGCGACACTTGCTACACAAGCGAAATAAATGCCGTAATTTAGTGGGATAAAACTTAAAGTAAAGACTGACAATCCAATAATAACAAACGTCGCAGAGACAATTTTCATTCGGCCAATTTTATCTGATAACGTTCCAAGAATGATTCTACCTACTGTATTAAAGATTGCAATCATTGCAACGGCGTTAGCGGCAGTTGCTGCGCTAAGTCCAACGAGCTGTACTCCGATATCTTTTACCATACCGATTAAATACAGTCCTCCCATACATGATGTGAATAACATGAAAAACAAGAGATATACTTGTTTCGTTCGTATCATTTCACGAGGTGTATAGTCATTGTGTAATGTCTCAGTTACGGTGTTACTTACAACAGCTTCCCGTAAGAAGAACGATCCGGTTAATACTAAAAGTAACACGATAATCCCCCAATATAAAAATGCTTGTGATACCCCAAGACTATCGATAAGACTTCCGTTTATATATCTAAAGATTAAGCTGCCCATTCCATATGCAGAAACAGATATACCAGAAATAAGTCCTTTCCGATTTGGAAACCATTTAATTAAATTAGATAGTGATGTAATATAAGCAGTTCCATCTGCATAACCAACAATCACACCAGCTAATAAATATAATAATGGTAAGGAAGAAACTTGTGAACTAAGTATTAAACCGAGTCCCAAAACAATACCTGCAGTAGCGATAAGTTTACGAAGTCCTAATTTTTGCTGTAGCTTACCTGCGAATAAGGTTGAAAATGATAAAGAAAAGCTTGTTATGGAGAAAGTTATCGCAACGGCATTGAGGTTCCATCCAAACTTACTTACAAGGGGTTGATTAAATAAACTCCATGTATAAATTGTTCCAAGGCCAATTTGAACAATAATTGTACCTAAAACAATTAGTAATGGATTTATAGAAGTTTGTTTCATACTAACTGTCCCCTTCTTTTATCTTGACATGGATTTTCACAGTTAGTATAACCATCGTAAAACACAAGATACTATACGAAAAATGGTAATTAAGTTCATATACACAAAAAGACACTCCATTATGAAGTGTCTTTTTGCAGGTTATATTAGATTTACTTAAAGAAAGCTTTGTTTTGTTAAGATAAGACATTTTCAAATGCTTATGTATATATGATATCAAAAGATTTCTTTCATGTGATGGGACTTAAGATGTATTTTTCATTCATTATATAGTCGGATAAACGAAAAATTAGTATTCAATTTCATCAAAATCCTTCGGCTGCGGTACCGTTTGCATATTAGCTGCATCTTTTGGATCGCTATAAATTGCATTTTGTTCTGTATTTACATCTTTAATATTTTGCTTTTTGTTTTTATTTATTTTATCTTTCATTTTCTTTCACTCCTTTCCATTATAGGAGTAATTATGCCCTATTACTGTTACGAAATGTATCAGCGACTAAATTGCTAAATTCACGTAAATAATATAAATAATTATCACCGCCGTAGTTATATCTTTTATTATACATTTTCGCAACAACTACATTATATTCAGGTATTACTAAAAGAGTCGGTCCTGTAATTCCTAATATTTGATATGCTCCTTTTGGAACTCGTTCACCAAGTTCACTTAGTTGTGCAGGTTCATTTTGAACGAACCAAAACAATCCGTTTTGGGGTAGCTCATTATTTTTATACGTCGGACTCTGCAAGCTTGTAGCAATTTCTATCACTTCTTTTGGTACAATTTGTTTACCGTTTAACATTCCCTTATTTAAATGAAGGTTACCCCAATAAGCAAATTCTCTAGCAGAAACAAATAGATTTTTTTCAGTACCATCATCTACCGTACCAATTTCACTAATCGCGTCTTCATTTGGATTATCAATAACTTTAACTAAATTTTCATCTTGCTGAATTCTCCAAGCTGTTTCTTGGAAGTTAACTAGGTCAAATACACGCTCCTTTAACAATTCAGGAAAACTTTTGTTATAGAGCTGATAAATAAGACGTGTAATCATTCTTACGTTAATATCTCTATACGCCCAAGCTTGTCCAGGTTCAAATTCACGAAAAACTGTCCCGTCATGCGTTTCTCCTAAACCGTGCGAATGGGTTACTAAATGTCTTATCGTTGTTTTACCAAGTAATACAGGATCAAAGTTTTTAAAATACTTTATCGCTTCATCATCAATAGAGTTTATTTTCCCCTCGTAAAGTGCATATGCTACCATTAAACCTAAATAACTTTTTCTCGCAGAAGCAACGTTGAATTGTGAAGGTGCTGTTACTTTTTTACTTGTAGATGTATTTGAATGATGGCCACTATAATGCTCTAGTACGATTTTATTATCTTTTATAATGCACAGTGCTGTTGCAGAACTATGATTTTCTTCTTTTATATTTTCTACCCAAGAAATCAATTTATCGTATGTATACAAATAAATCCCCCTTAACACGAATAAAAAATTACAACATGAAAGAAAAGTATAAAATAGTATTTACACCTTTCTTTCATATGAAATATTATTGATTTTCTATACTTAAATAACCCACCAGTTCCAGCAATTAAAGCAGCTGAAACATCCAGCGCAGCCTACACATCCGCCGCAACGTCCTGCACAACCTCCGCATCTTCCGCCGCCACATCCACCACAGCGTCCTCCGCAACCACCGCATCCTCCGCAACGACGTGCATCATCTTGAATGTAGTAATATGGATATTGATTTTGTTGTAGTTGATCCCAATACACAACATTACCCGAGTTATAATCATTTAGGTTTAATGATTGTAGTTCTTGTTGAAACTGATTCATTACGAAACCCTCCATTTATAAAAATAAATTCCGTCCAAATGTTAAATTTCATATATCTTTGTAAACAAAGTAGAAACAAGACTATAGACTAAATACGTACATCAACAAAATATGAACTTACACTAGGTGATGTACCTTGTTTTTTAGCCTATTTTCTTTATTATCTTTCGATGGACGTATTTACAATTAATAGAAAGGTTTAAAAATTACTAATCCAACAGTTTAGTAGTTCATCACTTAATTTTCTTTCTAGCAACTCTTTAACTGAAGGCACTGGCATGATTTTATACATATTTAAAGCTTCTTGATTATAATCTATCCAGTGAAACGCTAAGTGAGACTCTTTAGATTTTGGTATGAAATCAATATGTAAATCTAAAGAATCTACTTCAAAAATGTGATTGATTTCATGATGAAGGACTTCTCGGTCTTCCCATTGATTTTCTATGACACCTAAAAATTGTTTTATACTGCAGTTTACTCCGAGTTCTTCTCGTATTTCTCTTATTAATGCATTCTCAGCTGATTCGCCAACTTCAACATGACCACCAGGTAAAAAATAATGCTGGCCAATATATTCAGCCACTAACAATTTTTTATCCTTAATCATAACAGCTCGTACAATATGATGAAATTTATTTTTCAATTGTTATTCCTCCTAGTCATTTTTTTATATTTAATTAAAAAAGTCATTTAATATAGGGATAATATAAATCATAGGTGTTTCATACGGGTGAATTTCGTTAATCACTTCAAGTGCAGCCTTTACAAGGTCTCGTTTACATTTTATTTCAATTTTACATTCTTGCCCTTCGCATATTTGACCTATTTCTCCATTAAAAGGTGATGCATCGTTTAATGGTCTCCAATATCCTTTCACGGAACTATAGGAAAGACAATGGTCATATTTTCCTGTTTTGCAAGCTCCAATTCTATTTAGTTCATTCCGTAATATCTCAATGTATCCTTCAGGAATAAACACTTCGATTTTCACTTCCGAAAATTGCATCTTTCCTTTCACACCTTTACTTCATAATATTTAAACGAATAAACGATATACTTGCTCTCCATCATAATCATATCCCAATGGTTGAAAACCGTACTGTTCATATAGTTTCTTTGCAGAGATATTATCTTTATGTACTGTTAATCTAATTTCTTTACACGCCTTACATGTATTTTTTATTAAGTAAATACTTTCTTGCAACGCCGCTTTTCCATAACCATTACCTTGCTGCTTTTGATCGATAATAAAACCGTTTATCCAATACATATCAGTTGTCTCTCTTACAACAGCATGCATAATAAAACCAACTATTAGATTGCCGTCGTAAATCGCAAATGGTATGTACTCCACATTGTCACCATCTGGTTTTATATACACTTTAGCAAGTGAAACTGCTACAATCGGGACAAATTTTCTTTGATCTTTTTTAACTTGTAACTTTAATGCATCTTCCCAATTTTCTCTCGTAACAACCTTTAACTGGACATTCAATATTGTAAGCTCCTTTATACAGAGAATATATGTTTTTATATTCTACACAGTGAAATAACTTCCTTTTTCGACAACAACTTATAACATGATTTTTATAAAGTCTTGAATGAATTTTTGTTCATCTATCTCTAAAGCTATACGGGCTCCTTCAGATAAAGAGCTAGGGCGAAAATCAGCAAATGTTTGTCCTTTCGTATCTCCGAATGTATCTACATTCACTGTACGATGCGCAAATTTAAAAAAACTTGGGTTAACTAATCCACTTATAGCAACCACATCATGTAGCAAAGGCCCTTCGATAGATGGATTAAGTTTTTGGTATGCAGATAAATAGTAATCATACATCGGTTTCATTATCGTATGAAATGGATTCTTTGAATTAGCTTGGATATAGTTAAATACATTTGGAGTTAACGCAGCTTTATTTGTTACATTCAAAGGGAATATAAATAAATTCTTTGCTTGCTGAAAAATAATTTTACTTGCTATAGGATCTCCATACACATTTGCCTCTGCTAATGGCGTAACGTTACCTACTTCTAAAAAGACACCACCCATGAAATAGATTCCTTTTACATTCAGCATTAAATCATTCCATAAATTAAAAGCAATCGCTAACGAAGTAGATCTGCCTACATCGACAATTGTTAAATCCTTTCCGTACTTTACAAGAATCGAAGCAATACTACCAAAATTGTATATCGGGATAGACAATACACTTTCTGGCACATGAATAGGACCTAATCCTTCTGGTCCATGAATTTCAGGATAATATGCTGTAATTTCTTCTGTAAGTGGTTTTGTTGCCCCGCTAATTACAGGAATGTCTTGTCTATTTGCTAACTGTAAAATATACGCTGCATTATGCGCAGCATGTATATGTTCAACATTTCCATATCCGGTTACAATACCGACAATTTCAATTTCGGGATGCAATAAACCATACATAATGGCGAACGAGTCATCAATACCTGGGTCTCCGAAAAATAATACTTTTTCCAAGAAATCCCGCCCTTTCATAAGGAAAATAGATGATGTTAATTATGTATATGTGAAAATATAATTAAACTATACAATTTTATATGAATATTACTAACAACTTTTCCGCTAGAAACTATGCAGTCCATTATGAAAAGTGTAAGTGACGAATTAGATTATTTTGGATACGAAGAACAACAAGGTTTTTTACCGTTACGTGAAGCAATAAGTAAATACGTAAAATCATTTGGAATACATGCATCAGCCAGTTCTATATTAATCGTCTCTTGTGCATTACAAGCACTACAATTAATATCAATTGGTCTTTTACATAGATATTCACTTCATGTATTTCAATCAGCAAATATAAATCTATCTGGTATATCTATGGATCATCACGGTATTTTATCTAACGAGTTATTAACACGCATTTAATATAGACGGGGATATTAATGTCTCAAAAACGAAGAAAAGAAATAATAAAAATATGTGAAAAGGAACAGTTACCTATAATTGAAGATGATATTTACCGAGAGTTATGGATTGATGAACCACCTCCAGCTCCTTTAAAGTCGATAGATAAACATGGACATGTATTATATGTTGGTAGTCTTTCTAAAACACTTAGCCCAGGACTTAGAATTGAATGGATTATTGGACCAGAACCTGTAATTGATAGATTGTCAGATATAAAAATGCAAACAGACTATGGATCTAGCTCTTTATCTCAAAGAGTTGCTGCTGAATGGATACATAAAGGTTTTTATGAGGATCATGTAGCGAACGTAAGAATTCAACTAAAAGAACGAAGACAAATCATGATACGATCATTAAATAAGTATTGTACAGACATTGCATCTTGGGATATTCCTAGTGGTGGATTTTTTATATGGCTAAAGATTGTACCTAGCATTCCGATGAAGAAATTATTTTCAGAGGCACTATCAAAAGGAATTCTTTTAAACCCAGGACGAATCTATGAAGAAGAATCAGATCAATACATTCGTTTATCATATGGATATGCTTCTCTAGAACAAATGACTAACGGGATTAAATTGTTGAGTGAATTAATACGTAAGCTAATGGCATAACAAAAACTCCTCTTTTATTTATAGAGGAGTTTTTGTGTATCCTATTTACCACAATCTCATTTCCTGTCCCAATAAAATAAGTTCGTCATAAGGATCTCCGTCAATATTTAATACTTGAGCAAAAGCAGGTTCTGTTTTTAAACCGTTCTCTTTTAAGCGAATAATTTCTCTCCTTATATGGGGATGCTGCATTAATAGCATGTGCTCTACTATCATATGTCTATATGCATTTTGGTTACGCACTGGTTTAGGCTGAGCAAATAATTCAAATTCAAAACCCTCAAATTCAAAATTTACCTTTATCGATTCGGTAGTTTTAATTTTTTTCTTTTTTATTTTGAATCCTTTATAAGAACCGTATAAAGATCTCATTTCCTGTTCAAAAACATCAAAGTTATGTACTTCCATTACGATATCTAAGTCAGATTGAAGAGTATCAATTCTAATAGGAATTGTCCCGCAAAGAACCGGACTATACAAAGTTAAATCCTCCATAATGTTTAGTTTATTCAAAACATCATACACTTTTTGTTGCTTCTCATTCCCAGATTGTAAATATGAAATAGATGTAAACATGGAAGTCTCTCCTTCTTTTCACGTAATACGTGTCTCGCTAAGTTCAAAAAATATTTGTCCGTTTCTATTTGTTCTAGGAGTACCTTTATTTCAATATATTAAGGCGAATAAAGAATACGTTTCAACTTTTCTCCTATTCTGCAATACTATAAAAATAAAAAAGGAGGAATTATTATGAGCATTTTCAACGTTCTTTTAACCATCCACATATTATTTGGAACAATATGTTTACTCACCGGTATTATAGCGATGGTTGCTCAAAAGAAAAAAGGAAAACATACGGAATGGGGTGAAATATATCATGCATCCTATGTTGTCATCACCGTTACTGCAATTATATTATCCATTATTAACTGGGATAAAATCGCATATTTATTTTATGTAGCAATTTTCTCTTATGCATTTGCGATTTATGGCTACCTTGCACGAAAAAAACGTTGGAAAAATTGGCTCCATCACCATATTAGAGGTATGTTAGGTTCTTATATAGGTGCGGTAACCGCACTTTTAGTAAACGTCGGTATTCATATCCCTTTGATTAATTTACTGCCACCTATATGGTTTTGGTTTTTACCTACATTAATCGGTATTCCTCTCGTAGCCAGTGTATCAAAAAAATATAAAAAGCGTAGTTAAAATTCATTACATTTTCGTTACTTTCTGATGATTACTATGAAAAATCATACTCAATGTAATATTTTATTAATAAATTCAAAATCGTATTGCTTTAAGTTAGTCACTTAGAGTTAAATAAAAAGAATCCAATAAAAATATTGGATTCTTTTTCGGATTTCATTTCAATATCGGCTCTATGTATTCAATGATGTTACCATTTGGATCACGAACTATCTTTGTATTCTTATGGGTACTTGTTTTATTGGTTCAGTGATAATTACACCATTATAGTTTAAGATTGTAATAACGAATGTAAACGATCCGGGTAGTTCGTAAACATCCCATCAACGCCCCATAAAAGTAGCTTTTTCATATCTGCTTCATTATCTACAGTAAATGGATGGACTTCTAAACCATGTTTCTTTATTTTCGTTACATAAGCTGAATCAATATATTTGTAGTTCATACCAAGACCGATGCAGTACGTTTTATACTTTTTTATTTCTAATTCAGTTAATTGGACTGCCTTTTTGTAAGATAATAATTGTACTAGAGGTATATTAACATCTAAACTATGAATTTTTTGCAGACTTTCTTTACTAAATGATTGAATAATAACTTTATCACTTATTTCGTAGTGCTTTATCATTTCTAATAGCTTTTCTTCCATACCGGGATATTCATCTGGCGATTTTGTTTCAATGTAATAATTAGCATTATGCCCGAACTTTTCAATAATTTCTTCTAGTGTTGGAACTTTAGCATCTTCAAATTCTTTCTTTGCTAAATTTGGATGCTTTTCATTGAAAAAAGAACCTGCATTTAGTTGCTTTATTTCTTCTAATGTATGTTCCTTAACTAGCCCCGTGCCATTTGTAGTGCGATTTACTGTTTCATCATGCATAGCTACTAGATGTCCGTCTTTTGTCATTTGAAGATCAATCTCTATATAATCTCCTTTTAATTGTTGTCCTAATGTATAAGCTGGTAATGTATGTTCCGGCGCATACGCAGAAGCGCCTCTATGTGCAATGTTTTTTATATGATTGGATTGACTAATAGCTTTCGTGTACTTAAGTTCATTTACTTTATGAAAAACAAAAGTACCTATTACTATAAAGGTGCAAATGATTGTAACGATATATATCTTTTTCATAATGATGTATTAACTCCTACATGAAAGTAGTTTAATTTGGATGATTTATTCAATTAAATGTCGATTTTCAAAAACAGTCATTTGTCCTACAGATTGAAAACCAGTCTTTTTATAAATATTAATCCCATCAGGTGAAGCTTGTAATACGCATTGAGAAACTTTCAATTCTTTTGCTTCTTGCAACAAGTAATTAAACATAGTAGAGCCAAATCCTTTTCCTCTCATTTCTTCTTTAGTTGCTATATCATAAATACCAATACTATCTATTGTACATATTAATGAACCAACCGATACGACTTCATTTTTATAAAGACCTAAGTACAGTTTCATATTTTCACTATTCCATAAATCGAAAGAAGCGGTTTGATTGTAGAACGCTTGTACATGTGTACCTTCCTCTGATTTACCAAATAGATTAGCTAATGTTTCCCCAAACTTTTTAATTTGTTCTGAAGAAGATGATTTTTGTATCGTAAAACCTTCTGGCATGTTTATTGTTGGATGAATTGTTTTTAAGTCTGCTACCATCGCGATATTTTGTTCTGCTTCTTTTAAGCCAAGTTTTATTAATTCGCTTTTTATAGTCTGCTCATGCCTATCATCCCAAAACCAAACACTCATTGGAAGTTTCTTTTGATTATAGTTGTTTACCACTTTATATAGTTTCTCAATGCCTTCCGTTAGATCATTGTTTAGTAAAGTAATGATATTAAATGTATCTGCAGGTAAACCACAGTTGACAGCAATGTAATCCTTCGTTTCTTTTACATCCATTCCATGTACCTGCCGCGCAATATATGAGGTTTTATATGTAAAATTATCTATTAGTAACTGTTTATAACTCATTCATTTTGCTCCTTTCATAAAAATCCGTATTCGATTCCTTCAATATTAAATATAACATATAAGAAATGTACCTATTTCTATAAAAATAGCTCTATACATCACTCTTTGCGCCCTAAAAGAATTAAAAATGATATAACGTTGTCGGAATGAAAAAAGTGGTATATAATAAATATTAACATTACTAGTAATTATTTTAGGTATTCCTAGAATAAAGGAGCGATACATATGAAAATTACTATTTATTTCGGAAGTCATGAAGATCAAGATGTTCGTACTATGGACTGTCATTTAGATGTAGAAGATACAGAAGAGATTGTTTCTGTATCATAATATAAATAGTTGGGATGAACCCTCTTCCCTACCGCGTTCAAGGCACCTTTTATAGGTGTCTTTTTTGTTGTTTTTTCGTCAAAAACCCTTTACTTTAGAGCGTTTTAATAGTAAAATATAAATATACGAACAAATGTTCTTTTTATTTTAATTGTACATGAAGGGATGATTTTTACAATGGCTCAAGCAAAGCGCAGAGGAAGAAAAAAGCAAACACCTATTATTTCAAATACAGGCTTTATCGGCTCTGTCTTTATTGATACATTGGAGTTACAAAAGAAATCCTATTATTTCGCTCGTAAAAAACTTCAAATTGTTCATCACGTACTAGATGGTCTCTCTGGGGCAACAAGTTCTCTATTTAAAGAACATAACATATCAGCATACATGTCATGTGTGTATTTACATAAACAAAAGAAAATCGGCTTTGTTCTTTCAACGAAACCATTTGAACAAAGTGACGGTGTTGCTTATTTTGTAAATTATTTAATCGAAAAGAATTTTTACAGTAACGAAGAAGCAGAATATCAAGAAGTATTTAATACAGGTTTTATCGGTGTAGTGTTCGCTGATTTATGTAGCATAGATCGCTTTAATTTCGAGTTTGAAATGGGTATGTTAACGAAATTAATGAAAGATATGATAATTCCAGTTAAAGAACTCTTTCTACGCCACAATGTACCGGCCTACATCTCCACTTCTCATTTAGAGGAACAAAACAAATTAGGTTTCGTTCTATCTATAAAACCATATGATGAACGTGCAGAAGCAGATTTATATTTTGAGGCCTATTTAAAAGAACGCGGTTTATTTATCGGTGATGAAGAAGATGATATTGATAAGATTGTGATTAGAAAAACAGCTGAATTACGATAAAAAAGCGCAGGATGATGATCCTGTGCTTTTTTATAATTTATGAAGTTGATTTACCAAATAAACGGTATTAGTTTTTTTGTTTTCTGTTTATACACTGTAAATTGTTCCCCATACTTGTTTTGTAAGTAATCATCAGATTTTGGAATATAGTCAAAAACAAATACTAAGAATAGGCCTAGCGGGATAAATAGACTAAAAATATTGCTCGAGATTAATGCTAAACCAAGCACCCAAATGCAATCCCCAAGATAATTAATATGAATCGCATATTTAAATAAACCTCCTGTGTACAGCTTACCTTGATTTATAGGGTCGTCTTTAAAAGGTTTTCTAAGTAATTCCGAAACTGTGTTTAACATACTTCCTCCTAAAAATAATATCCAGCCTATTATAAGTAATGTTAAGTTTGGATCCTGATTACTAGTAATCAGTAAGATTGGAAAACCTACATAATATATTCCAAAAGCAATACTGTTCATAATGGCTTCTTGCCATGCAATCCCTCTAGGCAACCATATAAACATCATAGCTGTTAATCGTAAAGCGGTAATAATTAATGCTATAAAAAGCCCTATTGAAATACCTGGTTTGAAATAAATAATGAAAAGTAAATAATATGCAATGAATAAGTATATAATCTCAGCAACTACAATTAAAATCTTTTCTTTTATCGTTGGCTGGTTTATACCATACATTGTGATACGCACCTTCCTTTAATCATTTTATAGGAAAATATACTTCTATAATATTATTCTCCTCCAGTGTGCTATAAGGATTCGTTTTATAAACTTCAAACGGAGCGCCATTCAGTTTATAGTTATTTTCTTTAACCCAAACATGTAGCTTTGTATGAATAGAAGGCAATTCATTGTAAGATCCATTAAGTATAGCCATTGCGCAAAGGCCGGGATAAAACACTTTTGTTTTATTTGTGACCTCGGCAAGAGGAATCGCAATTTCTACATCATAATTTTCAGATGTATATTCTGAACTATGGAATATAGCAAGTGGTTTTGCAATAGGTGATAAATTTTCAAATAAAATTTTACTAAACAACCCATTAAAGTGTGTTAGAAAATCAGCGATATTTATTCGTTTTCGCTGAGATACTATATGATAGGTTAAGTGATTTACAAGATTAATCTCAATATGATTTAAGTAATCCATGATACTTTCCTCTTCATCTAATTGTTGAATATCAAACTTTAATTTTTTTAATAAAGAAGAATAAAATGTAATTTGTTGTGTTAGTATTTCTTGTTTGGTTTTCATTTTAGAATTAAGCAACTCAGTATTCTCCCAATTTGCTAAAATATCCTTAATTTCTTCCAACGAAAATAAATAAGTTTTTAATCGTGTAATCAATAAAGCTGTTTCTAATTGGGAAATATTATAGTAGCGATAGCCATTCTTAACATCTATGAAATCAGGTTTTAAAAGCCCAATTTCATCATAGTAGCGCAGCGTCTTCATTGTAAGATGCGATATTTTTGAGAACTCCCCAATTGAAAGCATACCACTCACCTCCTGTTACTAATTATTTTAAATATAATGCTTCCTGTAAGGGGAAGGGCAATCCATAAAGTTAAATTTCCTTATTGTATTTAGCCCCCTAAAACGAATACGTAATCTCTTCAACATTGTCCATAGGAAATCAGTCCATTTTTTCGTTTTATATTATTTGCTTTTCTCAGCTTGAAAGATGTAGAAATATCCATTCTATAAATAACCTAAGATTCTACGAAGCACTATAATCTTTCGAATGAACTTCTAACGTGAAACGATTTGATGAAACTTTAATTACTATTAAATATAAGAATCCACCTACAATTGGAATGATGTAGGATGGGATATAATTTAATAATAGACCTGATATTGCAAGTGCTATTGGTTGCATCATTTTACCTAAGCTTAATCCAATACTAAGCACTCTGCCCCTATATTCATCAGGAATCTCTTTTTGCATGAAATAAATTAAAGGAATATCAATTAACGCTATAATAAGCCCTAAAAAAATCATAACAACACAATACGTAATCACGAATACAAAATCATTCACTTCAAAGCTTTTGAATAAAACTGGAATCCCTGAAATAATCATAATAACTGCCAACATAGAACTTAGCTTTTTCAAAAGATAAGAGTAAGAAAGACGATCAGTTATCTTTTTTACTACAATTGCACCAATTATCATCCCTACTGGAAAAGTCCCTTGAATGATACCAAATTGCTTAGAACTAAGATTGAGTACTGTGTTAATAATGTATGGAAATGGAACAGTTACAGCGAAGCCTAAGAAGAAATTAAACGAAATTAAAATATGAAACGTATTCTTTAAGCTATCCTTTTTAAGTAAGTAAGAAAACCCCTCTTTTATATCTTTAATAAAATTTACTCCTCTTTTTGAAATTTCCTCATTTATGTTGTACTCGAACAATTTAAATTGAATAAATAGTAATACTATCCCTGAAAGAAGAAATGAAATACCGTTTATAATTATAAAAGTTTTAATATCAAATACTGAAAAAACGATGCCACCTAACATAGGGCCAAGAATTAAAGATACAGAATCGATAATTTTACTTATAGAATTAATACTCATAAGCCTTTCTTTAGAGACGATATTGGGTTTTGCAGCTTCTAATCCTATTCCAAAAAAGGTTGTAAATACCGTCATAAGAAAGGTAGTAGTATAAATAATGAATAAGTTTAATCCATAATGGCTACTTAATATATAAACAGCTATTAATAAGCAGCCACTTAGTACATCCATACAAACGACGAGTTTCTTTTTATTAACCTTATCAGCAATTACACCGGCAAATGGATTCATAACAATCATTGGAATTGTTCCTAATATGAGTGTTATCGCGAAATTTAACGCTGATTCAGTTATTTGTAAAACATATAGACTTAATGCGAAACTATACATAGAGGTACCGAATATTGATACTGTTTTTGCGATTGAATATAAACAAATATTTCTTAGTTCCAGGTTTCTTTTTTTATTTTCTATATGTAATCGTAAACTTCCCATAACATTTCCCCCACTTTTCTTTGTATTACATTAAGTGTAAGTTCTTGGGTTAACCCAATATCAATACGTACTATTTGAAAAGTTTTATGAGGAAATAAATAAAAGATGGGGTTAACCCCATCTTTTTCCGAAAAATGAATATGTATAAATTTCTTCTCCTTGAACAAAGAAATCCTCGTACTTTCCGCCTCGTTTCAAATAATTTGAAGTACTTTCATCAATCGATTGGAACTGTAGATTTTGGATTTCTTTCGTTACTTTTGAAAGTGTAAAATTTGCTCGAAAGTTATTTGTAATTTGGCTATTTGAGCTGAAATTTTTAAATAAAATAAATAAACTTAATAAATAACAATCAGGTTTAAAAAGTGGATTTAATTCGTGAAGTAAAAAATCATCATGCTCAAAACTATAATTGCTCGTACCAGAGTGATCAATTACGATATCAACAGACCGATTTTGAATAGGGATGTTCAAAAAATCCGCACAGATAAAGAGAATGTTTCTTCTCGGATTTCTTCTCGCTAATACATCTTTTAAAAATAAAAGTTTATTGAAATCTCGATCCACTGCGATGTATAGGCAATCTTCGGGTAGTTCTTCATAAATGTTCCTCAAAAAGAACCCAAGTCCTGATCCTATATCCAGTATTAATTTGTTATTTAAATCTAAATGTATTAGTTTCTTTTTCGCCCATGCCCCTTCTCTATACATATTTTCCAAATATGCATTATCAGTTTCATGAATATAATCCGAAATAGTATCATCAAGTGACGTCCGCTCATTTGCTTTAAATAACTTACCAGCAGTTATAATTCCTGAAGTAATAATGTATTCTTCACCACAATTACAAATTAACTTTCCTTCAATAATTTGATTACTATTAATAATTCCATCTTGAAGAATTAATTTTTTACTACATTTAGAACATGTAAGTAAATGTAGTACACTTAAATCTATCCCTATAATTGAATTAGAAGTTTCATTTGTTAATAATAAATCATGTAACACTCCCTTTAATTTATCTCGTTTCTTCTCCAAAAGTTCTATTTCCTGTTCCATCTTGTCATATTTCAGTTTAAATAAAGATTGGTAAAAAGTATCTTTTTCGTAATTCATAGATTTCGCTAAATTTTTATAAAAAAATAGTTCTTTAATTTCATTCAAGCTAAATCCTAGATCTTTGTAATGTAATATTAGTTCTAAATCTGCTTGACAATATTCATCAAATAAATAGTGCCCTCCCTTTTTTTCAGGAATAATGAGACTGAGATCCATATAATGTCTAACAGTATCAATACTTATGTTATTTACTTCTCCAAACTTACCAATTTTCATAATATCCCTACCATTTAAATATTTTTTTATATAGATTTCTATTTTTATCTTTAAAAATCCTTTCACCTTTTTTATCAACATTATTTACGGAATGAAAAAATGGTATTATTTATATTGGTGTGCCTAATAATATAACATGCAAATTTTGATTTTATGCATGTCATATTATCAGTATCAAAATTATTAAACCTCAATGGATTTATTACTTTATACTTAATGAAATGTACTTATAAACGGACATTATAGCATTACTTTATTGAACTATTGGAGTAGGATTACTGTAGAAGGTTACATAGGGGTAGCGTCACATGCCCATCAAGCTAAGATTTTAAGACACCCCCATAACGAGAATTTTACTTTTTTACAATTATTTATGAAAATTCTGCTTGTTTTTTGCATTTTTGGGGTGCTAGACTTAAAACTTCAGCAATAAGCACAGACTAAAACATCTAGTTTTCACGATATAATTCTCAGCTAAATTCGCAAAAAAGAGCTTGAATTCCCAAGCTCTTTTAAATATTACTTAATAATTTTATAACCACCATTTTTCCTGTGGAATTAAAACTGTTTCAATATCAAAGTTATTCTCAAACCATTCCTTCATCAATGTTTTATGGACCAGATATTCTGATGCAGAATGGGAAACGCCGATTAAAGACATCGAAGTATTAGTAACATAATCCATCATTTGTTTGTATCTTTGTTTACCATATTCGTTATCAATATGGCAATGGATTTCGCCAGTGATATAGGCTTGAACTCCTCTTTTTTCAGCTTCCTCCATCCAACTTACTTTGTCGCCACAACCTGCAACGATAGCAATTTTCTTTACGTTATTTATGTTCTTACCTTCAAAATCAACATATGGAATATCGAATATTTCTTTTAAGTGAGAAGTTAGCTCACTTGTACTCTTTTCTTCAATGTTACAAATTAGAACTAGGTCTTCATTATTTATAGAACTTGTTAAAAACCCATCAATAATTTCTGCATTTAATTGTTTAGCAATAGCTACACTTGTACCTAAATTGGCATGATAATCCATCGGTACATGGCATGTATAGAATGATAATTTCTTTTCTTTTATTTGTTTAATGTATTTTTCTTTTATAGGAACAAAACCTTTGCCCCATACTCCTTTTGGATCTCCACATTCCATCAATAAGGGATGGTGCATAAAAAGTAAGTCTCCGCTATTACTTTCTTCTATAAAACGTTCCAACACTTCATCTGTAGGGAAGACGGCAAGAAAAATTTTCTTTACATTTGCATCTCCTTTTAACATTAGACCATTAAATAATTCCACAAAGTCTTTTTCAAAAATTGATTTCCAGTCAAACTTTAAAGGTTCATAGACCATTGGTATGAATTGACTGAAAGCAGAATCCTTCCCAAATGATTTTATATCAAGTTCAATGTCCAGTTTAGACACTATTTCACTTAGTTTAACCATAGGATTATTCCCCCAAAAATTTTATAATTCAATACAAACGGTTAGAAAAATAAAAATTATTATATTCTTTTAAAAATTTTAACATAAAAAAACCCATTTTTCTTCATGAAAAAATCACTCCTGTTGTTTAAAGTGGTCCCTCCAAATTCCCTTCAAGCAAAGTTAAAATCATACCTTCAAAATGAAAAAACGCTATGCTTATTGTAAACAGTTTATAAGAAAGGATGGCGTTTTGATGAATCCTATCATTTCAAATAGATTGAATCTTTTCGCTCAAGAGCTACAATACTTTTTATCTCCAGTGGTCCTACAAGATATTGCCAAACAAGTTGGCTTTGTACAACGATCTAGTAAGTATCAAGCAAAAGAACTCATTGCCCTTTGCGTATGGCTTAGTCAAGAAATTGCTAGCACATCACTTACACAATTGTGTAGTCAGTTAGAAGTTTCCACTGGGGTACTTATGAGCTCAGAAGGACTGAATCAACGCTTTAATCCAGCAGCTGTCGCATTTCTTCGAGAAGTCTTTACTTCTCTTCTCAAACAAAAACTCTGTTCAAATCACTCACTTTCTGCACACATGATCTCTACTTTCAATCGTATCCGTATTTTGGATGCAACAGTGTTTCAACTGCCTGATCATTTCGCCACTGACTATCAAGGTTCAGGTGGAAGTAGTAATACGGCAGGCGTAAAAATCCAATTGGAATATGATTTACTTAGTGGTCAATTTCTTAACGTGCAGCTTGGACCAGGAAAGAATAATGATAAAACATACGGTACCATCTGCCTTGAAACCGTAGAGACCGGCGATTTGTGTTTACGTGATCTTGGTTACTTCGATTTAGGAGACTTACAAACTATTCATGATAAAGGAGCTTACTACATCTCGCGGTTGAAGCTGAATACGCGGATTTATATCAAGAACCCTGAGCCAGAATACTTCAACAACGGCACTTTAAAAAAGCAAACAGAATACATCCAGCTTGATATGACACAAATGATGTCAGATCTAATCCCTGGTGAAACGATAGAAATTACCGAGGCATACATTGGACAAAATCAGAAGCTTCCAGCACGTGTCATTATCCATCGTTTAACCGATAATCAAACGCAAGCACGCCTGAAAAACCAAGCGATACGTGAAAAGAAAAAAGGCATTGTCATGAAGGATAAAAGTAAACGTTTAATGAGTATGAATGCATATATCACGAACACGTCTCTAGAAGGAGTACCAACGAACTACGTGCACTCACTGTATTCACTTCGTTGGCAGATTGAAATTTTGTTTAAAACGTGGAAGTTATTTTTTGAAATTGATGAATGTAAAAATATTAAAAGAGAACGCCTAGAGTGCCATTTATATGGACAACTCATCGGCATTCTCCTCTGTTCTTCTACGATGTTTCAAATGCGACAGTTTCTGCTTGAAAAAACAAAGCAGGAGCTAAGTGAATACAAAGCGATTTATATGATTAAAGATTACTTTCCGTTACTGTTTCAAGCGATAGCCATTGGCACAGAACAACTTTTAAAAATTTTGCATCGTCTTTATCTATTGCTCAAAAAGAACGGTCGTAAATGTCATCGGTATAAGAAAATGACCGTCTTTGATATTCTAGGGATTGTGTATAAAACGACGGTGAAGCATAGACAAACTGCCTAGCGAAAAAATCAGATTTTAATAGGCTTCTTTAGTATGCCTACTTTTCTATCAATTGTTAGTTTTGAACCAAGGATCATTTCATATCTAGTAATTTACTTGGTTAGCTTGATGGGCATGGGGTAGCGTCAGGAAAATACGGATTTACAACGATAAGGGAATTCCAAATTAAAAAGCCCAACTTCTCTGCAAATCAAAATAGAGAAATTGAGCTTTTTATTTATTTATTTATTTATTTATTGAATTCATTAACTGGAAGAAGTATTCAGGTTTATGAGTCTTATTTAGGTTATACCATGAATGTAATGCATCTGGTGTAAATACATCTATTTTTTTCAGTACCTCCATTGCAAATTCCAGAGGAGCTATTCCTGATGCAGTAACTAAATTCGCATCAGATACCGCAGATCCCAACTCATAGAACTTTTCTCCATTATAGTTAGGGCATACCATTTTAGTATATTCTAAGTTATTACTTGTATGCTTTCTATTATCCAAGTATCCCATATTCGCGAGGGCATCAGTTGCACCACAAATTGCAGCGACAATAGTGCCAAGCTTTAAAGCTTGGCCAATTCTTTCCAACATAGGTTGATGAATTTCTTCACTCCAAGTAGTCCCTCCTGGCAAAATTAAAAGATCTTTACTCTCAAAAGTACATTCATCTCTTGTTTTTGTACAAAAAATCGATAGAAAGCAAGAAAAAGATTTTATATCTTTTTCTGTTTAGAGGAGTTAAAAAATCGCTAACACCTCTTTCATACACATGGAATATACAGGAATATAAAACTTAATATAGAACATAAAAAGGAGAAGTTTATATTGTAAGTAAAGGGACATACATATGGAGTTAGAATCAATTGTTAAAGCAATTTTTTGTTAGAAAATTTAATTGGCAACGTTAACAACAGTAATGGAGGATTAGAAAATGAAAATTGCGATAGTCTGTTTCGATAACTTTACTGATATAGATGTTTTTCTACCATGGGATTTATTAAATCGTGTACGTTTAGTAGGCGGTATTTCTGATTGGAATGTCCAACTATTAGGAACGGAAAAAACTCATATTTCCATGTCTGGTTTGCGTATTCCGATGACAGGAAGCCTATCTGATATTCCTTCTGCTGAAGCCGTAATATTCGCAAGTGGTAAGGGTGTACAAGATCTATATCAAAATCAAGAATATCTTAATAGCATTCATGTAGATCCTCAAAAACAATTAATAGGATCTATGTGTTCTGGTTCTCTACTATTAGGAGCTAAAAAGTTGTTAACTGGCAAAAAAGCAACTACATATCCATCCGCAGTAGAACAGCTTAAAGAATTTGATGTAGACGTTATTGAACAAAGTTTCGTAAACGAAGGGAATATCTCGACTGCTGCGGGTTGTTTTGCTGCTCAAGAACTCTCAGCTTGGATTATAAGGACCCTACTTAATGAAGAAATGGTTGATATTGTACTAGAAACTGTTCAGCCGGTAGGAAAAGGTTTATATTTTTAATCTCAAATCAAGTCGAGGAATTGTGGTTGCTCCCCAAAACGATAAAATAAGATTTTTGTTTCGAGTTAATACAAATTTCGTTCTAGAGTGCTATAAAACTTCAACTTGATGGCGGCGTGGTGTGCACCATTTTCAAATAAAAAAACCCGTGAATCATTCACGGGTTTTCTTTCTAATAACTAATTGCTATTGTTCCTTCACCTGCATGAACCGCAAATGAAATTGGTAATGGATATAGTTTAAAATCCATTTCTGGGAATGAATTTTTAATATCTGCAATCCATTCTTCAGCTCCATCTTTATCGTTAGCATGGAACATGTGAAGTACTTTTGGTAATTCTTTTTCAAGTTCATTTTTAATGTATTCTCGACATTTTTGGATTTTACGAACTTTCTTTTCAAGTAAAAGCTCTCCACCTTTTACTTCTAATATTAAGTTGACACTTAATAAACTTCCAAGTAAAAATTGAACTCCCTTTACACGTCCACTTGCGTAAAGGCCTTTTAAACTTTTCGGGAATACGTGGAAAGGTCTTCTTTTTTCATCTACTAATGTTTTGTGTATATCTTGTAAAGTCATACCATCATTGTATAACGATTTCGCTTTTCTAATTAGTTCATCCATTGGATAACTTGTTGTTTCACTATCTAATACCGTTAATGGGAAACCTGCCATTTCTGCAGCTAACTTCATGTTTTGATAGGTTCCACTTACTTTTCCGCTAATAGCAACTGCAAATCCCTCTTCATATTCTTCTTTGCACTTCGAAAATAACTCTACCATTTCCCCTATGTTAGGCTGTGATGTAGTGACAGTTTTACCTTCGTTCAAAGCATTATAAACGCGCTCACGCACACCTTCTTCACAATCTTTGTACGACACACCATCAATAATAACTTCAATTGGGATAACAAAGTTATCTCCTTCTGTTGTAAAACTCGCAGTTGTACTATCAGTAATCCAAGCAACACGCTTCATGTTGTTCCTCCCTTAATTCAATTCCTCTTTTCTAATTTTTCTATATATTTATGTTATGAAAAGAGAATATCCCTGTAATAGTAACAGGACTTTATTGATTTGGCTATAGTAGATAGATTATAAATGTGAATATTTCTTGTCTTTTTCACAAATTAAAAAGAAAATCAAGGAATTTGCTCGATTTTCTTTTTATCATACATTATTTAAAGGTTTCATTATCTAAAATCACAACATAATCATTCGTCAATCGCCCGGCTTCTTTCGTATAACTAACAAGTCTTTGTACGTTATCGCAGCAAAGTTTTGCTCCCCAAATAAGTAACGGTACACCGATAAAGTCAATATGAAATCTTCTAGAAAACAGTCCACCAAAAGTCATTGGTAAAGGCACTGTTGGTGATGTATTAGAAAAAATAATCTTTTCATGGCTTTGATAATGTTTTTGCAGAATCTCTCCTAAATGCTTCATCGCAGGTACAACGACTTTTGATGCGCCGCATCCAATCGTATAAACTGGGTTACCATTTTCATCTATTCCATGAAAAATAATTTTCCCCATATCTTCTGTTTTCAATTTATTAAAGTAATCTACATTTAATATTTCTTCTTTCGTTAACTTACGATCCGTTGGTAATTTATTTAAATGATAAGCTGCAGCGAGTGAAGTTGAATGTGTTCCGCCGAAATCTGTGTAAATGAATATCATATTATCATCCCTTATTATAAAAGTTCAATGTTATTTAGTATTACCGTTCACAGCATTGATAAACAAGGGATGAATGTATTTACACTTTTTGTGTTAGTTCATTATATTTTTTCCAAATGTAATATCCCTAATGTGATACATAAAAAGGCATTCGTTACAAGCATTAGTGTGTAATGAGTACTGCCAGAAAACATACTTTGCTTAATTAAAATTTTCGCACCTAAAATAACAAGAAGAATCATCGTGCTTAACCAATTTCCTTTTCGTAATACATGACCCGTTTCATTATCTATTCGAAATGTTAATGCTTTTCCTCTAATAACTCCAAGAACCAATCCAATCCCGAACATTGCAACAAATAGTAGTAATTGTAATATAGTTAGTTGTCCCATATGAATAATGGACTGGATTGTTACAAAGCACAACAAAGCCGGAACGAGCCAAATGCGATTAACTTTCACTTTACGTTCCTTACTTTGCATTAATACGATAATAAGCATAACAAGTAAAATATCCATTTAGTGTCCTCCTATATACTTGTTTACCTTTAAAAATTATATTCACCTCTTTTTATTCCATACTTGAAATGCGATAGCTACTTCAAATTGAAAAATATGGAATGTGATTCTCCATCAGTTTGTAGCATTATTTTTAAAAATAAAAAGACGTACTTTTGACTCGTACGTCTTTTATCATCTTTATTCAAAATAAATATATCCTTTAACCCGTATGAATTGTTAGTTAAAATACTTTTCAAAACAAAAACAATCATGAACCCGCTTAAATTGTTTTCTTATCTCTTCTTTATTTTCACCTGTATAATGAGCAAATGCGTGAACTGGATATAACTGATCTATATTACTTTTCATTACACCCTTTATCTGGTCTGTATGATCGGAATATACGTGTAAATATGAATCTACGTTTACAAATCCGTTCTTTTTATACCATCCATGAACCCATAGGTTGTCCCTAGTCCATGCTTCTAATCGATTTAGGTTAAGTTCTTTCGCTAACTTTTCTGCCTCATTTAATAGTTGATTACCAATTTTCATTCTACGGAAATCTGGATGAACTGCAATATGCCAAATCATACCACCAAGACCAGTTCCTCTTGAACAAACAGTACGCTCTTCTAATTCATATTCAATATCTATTAAACCCACAATTTGATTTTCATATACAGCTACTAATTCAATAGTAGGATTTTCATATTTTTCTTTCTCTCTAAGTACGTTATCATAATATGCTGTATCTAGAAAAGATAACACACGGCAACGTACCCAACCTGTTTCATCCTCTTTTCTATACGCTCTAATTTCTATATTCATATAATTAAAAAGCTCCTTCTATTTCTATCATTAATTTTTCGGGTCCTGCTCCTTTATTTGATGGAATAACTAATGTAATTCCTAAGTCTGGATATACGGCCGAGCGAAAACTGATGCCTGGATCATATCCCATGACATGATATTTGAATATCTTATTTTCTCTTGTTTCAATCCATATTCCATAGCCGTAAGACTGATTATTATTTACTTGAATATGAGGAGTTAAAAGTATTTTTGTATATTCTTGGCTTATGATTTCATAGTTAAATAACGCTTTCCAGAACTTCAGCATATCTGGCGCAGTAATAAAAGCACCACCATCAGAACCACCTTTTATCGGAATAGAGTATGCATTTGTTCTCCATTTTTGGCTATTTACATCTTTTATATATCCGAGAGCTGTGTATCTTGGTAATCTATCTAAAGAGAAATAGCCGGAATCATTCATGCCTAGTGGAATAAATATATTCTTTTCTATATATTCCGTAAAACAAAGCCCTGTTTGTTCTTCTATAATTAATCCAAGTATGATAAACCCTGCATTATTGTAGTGAAACTTACTTCCTGGTGCAAACATCATATTACTGTTTTGGAATAATGGTAAAAAGTCTTTTAAGCTCTTTAATAGATACATAGGTGTTTGTTTCCAAAGATCTTCGAAGTTATCCATAATACTTTCATCAAAATAATCTGGTATACCAGCACTATGCGTTAGTAGTTGATGTATTGTAATATCTTCATCGAAGTTTGGAAATTTTATCTCTAGACAATCTTTTAATTTTGTATGAAAAGAAATAACACCTTTTTCAACAAGTTGACAGATGCCAATTGCAGTGAAAATTTTACATCCTGAGGCAATGCCGAATCTTGTTTTTATCGTATTGTTTATACATTCACTTTGGTTTGCGTAACCCAATGCTTTTTCATAGACTAAGTCTTTTTCTTTTTTTACTAAAACTACTCCAGAGAAATCTATTTTCTTTTGTATTTCTTTTACAATTTTATCAATTTCATCTTTTGTTTTTATCACGACAACCACCCTTGTCTTTCGGTATTGTTCTTTCCCCTTATTAATTTTTCCATATAAAGGGGAAAAAATCCTCTTATTGAATACGATAAATTGTTAATGAGAACACAAAGTTCATTTCGAATTTATTGATTCAGTAGAATACAACTTAGATTGTGATGGGAATAAAGTAAACACACACAATATGATAGTAATAAATAACATTATTAATGACCCTACAATAACTACAAGTTGTATAGAAATGAATTGAGTTGCAACTCCGAATAAAATCGTAATCAAAATGGTTATGACCGCAATAACAAGCCCATATATACTCCCAATCCGTCCCATGATATGGACAGGTACATTATTTTGATAAAAGGTATAAAATCCTGTATTTGCATATGCCATAGAGAAAGATAAAATAAGAAATCCGATAGCAGCTATTAAAAACTCATTTGAAAATGCATAAATTAAATAACCGATTGCAATGAATAATGATCCTATTCCAATTAAAAATGAAGGCGCTAATTTTTTAGATAAAATTGTATTTGTTATAGCTCCTAAAATAATTCCAGCTCCACCGGTACTAACTAAAAAGCCATACTCACTATCTGTTAGCAATAAAACTTTTTTCGCAAATGATAATTCAAGTGAATCATTTGCGGCAGCTAATGCCATCATCCCTTGAAATAAGAAGTACACAAAAACGATATACAAAGATTTTTTACTAAAATTTAAAACGATGTTCCAATCTTTTTTTAGTACAGCTAAAGATAGTGTGGCATTTGATGTATGAATATCAGATTTTTCATCAAGATTAGGTAGCAGAAATGTAATTACTCCTGATAAGAGAAATGCTATAGCATTTATATATATAGCAAACTCCGGTGTACTTGCTATTAACAATACTCCCGCTATCGCTGGACCAATTAAAAATGCACCAGATCCTATTAAACTTCGTAATGAGTTGAAACGTTGTCTTTTCTCAACTGGAATTAATTTAGTCATATATGTCATAGCAGTTGGCTCATAAATTGCATTGGCCATGCTAATAAAGAATACGAATACATAAACCATCCAAAGTGATGGAAGTAAAGGTAAAATAACGATAAATACCGCACGATATATATCGAGGTGAACCATTAACTTCCGTTTATTTAAACGATCAATCATACTTCCTGACCAAGCATTTGTTAATACAGCGGCTAATGGTTGAATTACATATAAAGTAGCAACAGCTAAGGCTGAGCCACCCATATGATAGACAAGTACATTCAGTGCTATTAAGTAAATCCACGCCCCTAAATTCGCAATACCAACGCCAGACAGTAGTAATAAAGGATATTTCCAATCTTTAAGTAAGTTTTTCATTTTAGGCCCCCGCTTTCCAAATTGTTTTAAAACAATAAAAAAATCCCACCCCCAAGACTTTTAGTCTTAGGGACGAGATGTATCATCGCGGTGCCACCCTAGTTTGTTAATATGTCACCATATTAACCTTATCTGGTACTGCATTTTGATTCATGCTTATACCATAGCTCTATAACGGGAGCTCCCGTCACACCACCCTCTAATAATAGATTCCGATGCGCTGCTCAGAGGCTTGATTCAATAAAGAATTTTTGCTCCTTTTCAGCTAAATGGAGCTCTCTGTGAAAAATTCATTTTATTTACTCTTCTCTTCACTGCATTTTATTTTTTCCATATTATCACAATTATTTTTAACTGTAAATAAAAAATAATCAGATATTTAATGGAGTTTCATTGTTTATTCTCTTATTTATTGTTTTTTTTAAAAATTACGGTGCGTGAAATTACTTGCATCTATTAAAAAAGAGCCTATTGTATATAGACCCTTCACATTGCCCAAATTAATTTGTATTCGCCTCTGCTAACGGTTGTAACGGTGGTTCTAATTCTAGTTCTATTATATCGCCTTCTTGTATATCATGTCCCTTTTCAATGCTTTGACTCGTTACATAGCCCGTACCTGTAGTTTTTAAATCTAATTTTAATAGTTTAGAGAAATACATAACATCACGCATGGACCAACCTTGTAAATTTGGCATTTTTGCGTTATTCCCTAGTAGAAATATACGATCGCCTTCACTCATTACTTCGCCAGACTGCGGATATTGTTTCATTATTTTTCCTTCTCCTAAAATTATCGGTTGTAGTTTCTCCTTTTTTACACGATTCTCTACCGTATCCATTGATTGGTTGACATAATTTTGTACTTTTAATTGGGATCGTTTCGTTGCATCTGCCATTTGTATTTCTGTATATGGTTTCACCTTTAAATATTCAAGGCTATTTTTCATAACTGGTTTAAATATTTCAGCAAGCGGCTGAGCTCCATATTCGTCTCCTTTTAACTTTGGTTGTTTAATAGCTAAGTATACAATTAACTCTGGATCATCAATTGGAGCCATTCCTAAAAATGAAAAAATATAATTTTCTTTTCCTTCCATATATCGTCCATTTTCAGGATTCGGAATTTGAGCTGTTCCTGTCTTACCTCCTATTGGATAACCATCCACTTTATACATTGTACCAGTACCTTTTGAGGACGTAATAACACGCTCCATTAAGTTCCTTACCTTGTCCGCTGTCTCTTTTTTTATTGGATTCCCAATTTCTTTCGGTTGATTTTCCATAATAACTTGTTTGTTTGTTGGATTTACAACTTTGTCAACGATATATGGTTGCATCATTTTCCCGTCATTTGCTATAGCAGTAGCTGCTTGGATTAATTGAATAGGAGTTACTGTAGAACCTTGTCCGAAAGAAGATGTCACTTGTTGAATTTGTGTATTTAATAATAAAGTATTTTTACTTTCACCAGGTAAATCTATTCCGGTTTTTTGGTTGAATCTAAATTTTTTCATGTATTGCTTAAATTTATCCGGTTTCAATAACTGATCTTCTAAAATAGAAAAAGCTACGTTTGATGACCTTTCAAAACCTTCATCAAATGTAATAGATCCCCATCCAAACCCACCGTTATGATCTTTAATATCAGATGAACCAACTGAATATTTTCCGGATTGGAAATATTCTTTCCCGTTATATACCCCTTCATTAATTGCAGCAGCTAACGTAAATATTTTCATTGTTGAACCGGGTTCGTATGCATTTGCGATTGGATCATTTAAAAAGTATTCGATATCACCTTTATTAGGATTAAAACTAGGTTTACTAGACATTGCTAAAACTTTCCCTGTCTTTGGATCCGCTACGATTCCTACTAACATAGAAGGATCATAGTGCTCTTGTGCCTTGTTCATTGCTTCTTCTAAAAAACCATTAATTTGTTTATCAAGCGTAAGGTATACGTTATTTCCATTTTTAGCGGGTTCTATTTTTCCTATATCATTTGTAAGAGGGATACCTCTTCGCGCGCCTACATATTCTATTTTCCCATTTGTCGAGCGCAAATATTTATCCAAACTTTTTTCAAGCCCAAATTTCCCTTCTGTATTTCCTTTATTGTCAGGTCTAGCAAAACCAAGAATATAAGATGCAAAATCTTCATTCGGATACACTCTTGCTTTCTCAGTCATAAAAGATACACCCGGGATTTTTAACTTTTTAATTTGTTCTTTCTTTTCTCTAGATAAATTCCGACCAACTTTTCCGATTTCAACTTGCGTACGCCCCTCATGGAAATTTTTTAATACGTCTTCTTTATCAATTTCAAGCGCGTCAGCTAATTGCCCTGCGGTTTCATCTTTATTTTTCACTTTGTCATTACCATTCAAATTCACAACAACACGGTATGTTGTGGAATCTTGGACGAGCACTTTTCCAGTTTGATCATAAATCGTGCCACGATTCGCTTCCAATACACCTTTTTTATTATGTTGTTCAGTTGCAAGATCCTTTACATCCACATTATGCACGACCCCTACTGCTTGAATATAAAATATACGTAAAATCATAGTAAGGAACAAAACAATAAAAGCAACCATAAAATACCGCGCGCCTTTATTCGTTTGAAGTTTATGCATGTTGCTCTCCTTTCTTTCACAATTAATTGCGGCAAAGGTGTGCTACAAATTATGTAGTTTTTACTTTCAATACTATATGTTTCGAACTTTTCTTTTTAATTCCTTTAAATCGCTCTGAAAGTAGTTATTGTTTCTGTTTTTATTTTATTTTTTTATTTATATTACGGTGCGTGAAATTTACGAATATTCCGGCATAGGATGATTAACTTATAATAAACTTACAAATTTAATAGATGCTAACTCAGTTTTTCTTTCACCACTCATTTAATGCATATGCCCTCTTCTTGTGCACAATAAAAAAGTTCCCCTCTGGATTTCCAAAGGGGAACTTTTTAACAAACCTATAAATAGTTATTTATAAAAATTAAGCTATATGATTATATTTCGCTAAAAAAGGAATTCGTTTCGCTACCAATGCGTACATTTTAAATACAAATTTTGCTATCGGTTCAAACATACGTGTACTTTGCACTACTAAACCGCTCGTAATAAATGTTAAGAAAGCTGCACCAAGTATATCTAGAGGATAATGAACTCCTACGTACATACGTGATACACCAACTAATACTGCCCAAATAAGAGCGACATATTTAAGTTTTTCTCCTCTAAGTAAAAATACAAATGCAATGGAAAATACAAGTACAGAATGATCACTAACAAATGATGAGTCTGCTGTATGTGGCACTAATTGATGTACATCATGTGATACAAACGGACGTGGATGGTAATATACCGCATGTATCACAACATTTACTAGTAATGCGATAATGACTGAAAGTGTCGTATATAACACTGTGTATTGTTTTTTAATGGCATTGACTTTCTTTCCATTATTAAACCATAAAATAAACATAAACAAAATTGCTACATAGACAGCACTATTTGTAATAGCAATCATTAGCGTATCTAATAGTTTGGACGATCCAGCAAAATTATTAAACCATTGAAATACTGTGTAATTCATAATACTCTCTCCTTACATAAATGCGTTCTTGATTTACACAGTATACAACATCAATATGAAAATGGGCTGAAACTTTTCTCATCTAATTCTCATTTTACTAGTACTGATTTGACAATATTAAGGCTAATTATAATGGCTAATTATGTATAAAGCTGAAAAACCTTTAAAACAAGACGAATTACATACTTTTCATATACATAATACATAACATAGTTATGTAAATATACTAGTTGCGAAATCATATTTTTATTACATACGAAGTGCGATATTACCAAATTGTTCGCCTTGTTCCATACGATTTAACGCCTGAAGGGCTTCTTCTAATGAATATACTTTATCAATAATTGGTTTAATTTTATGTTTCTCTATAAACTTAACCATTTCATGAAATTCCTCACGGCTACCCATAGATGTCCCCATAATATCGATTTGATTATAAAATAATGCTCGTAATGGTAATTCAATTTTATCTCCTGAGCTTGCACCAAAATTAACAATTCTCCCATTTGGTTTTAATACATCAAAGTATTTTAAGAATGTTGCTGGACCTATACTATCGATTATTAAATCTACTTTCTCTCCGCATAAACTCTCTTCCCAATTTCCAGAACTATTAAAAGAAAAATCTGCGCCATATGTTTCGGCAAACTTCCTTTTGTTCTCTATCCTCGAAGTAACACTTACTTTTGCGCCAATCGCTTTCGCAAATAACATGGCAAATGTCGCTACACCGCCGCCTATCCCCGGAATTAAAACATGTTCTCCACACTTTAATCTACCCTTTGTAAAAAGCGCTCTGTATGCAGTTAGTGCCGATAAAGATAAGACGCCAGACTCTTCCCAAGTAAGATATGACGGTTTTGCTACTACATTTTCAGCTGGTACAATCACATATTCAGCAAACGTCCCATCTCTCGGTCCACCTAGCACCTCTGGTAACTCGGGTACTTCGGCAATATTTTCCCATCCAATGCTAGGATTTATAATAACCTCGGTTTGTAATAAATCACCTGAAACATCTTCTCCAATCCCCGTAACAATACCTGCACCATCTGATCCTAGAATTAATGGTAATTGCATTTCTTTTCTATTATTCATTATAAATAAATCTCGATGATTTAAACCTGCTGATTTTAATTTCACTTTAACTTCTCCAGCGTTAGGTGTTATCTCAGGTAATACTTTATATTCTACTCCTTCAACTCCTGCTTTATATTGTTGTACGATAGCTTTCATTTTTATTCCCCCTTAATGATTCTAATGTACTAGAAAGTTCGAAATAAGCAAAATAATTTGACTGTAAAAAAAGAAGGAATGTAAAAACATCCCTTCTTTTCAATCTATTAAAGTGAAATCGTAGGCAGTGTAATCGTAACGATTGTTCCTTCGCCTTCTATACTCTCTATTTGAATAGCTCCGTTGTATCTCTCTACAAGTCGTTTGGCAATAGATAAACCTAAACCGTTTCCACCCTTTTTTCGACTCCTTGCTTTGTCCACTCTATAAAAACGGTTAAGGACAAAAGGTAAATCAGCTTCGGGTATCCCTGATCCATGATCTATAATACGAATTTTAACTTTCTCTGATTGTACTCTAGATTCAATACAAATATATTGATTAACTTCTTTTGTATATTTTACTGCGTTGTCCATTACGATAATAAGAATTTGTTCTAAGTAAGATGATGGTATTAAGACATATGCTGCATCTCCATCCAATTGCATATCAAATTGAAATTCAGTTTGAAGTATAGCAAAATTTTGTGTAACTTGTTTTAATATGCTATTTATATGGACTGGCTCAGTTGCTATTGGATGCATCTGTTCTGATTCAGCTCTTGATAGTTCTAGCAACTCTAAAACTAACTTATTTAAACGATCGACTTCCTTTAAACTAGATTGGAGCGATTTATCTAAAACTGCTGAATCATTTTTACCCCACCGATTTAACATCGACAAATGGCCTTGAATAATTGTTAATGGGGTTCTCAGTTCATGAGATGCATCTTCTACAAACTGTTTCTGTTGTGTAAAAGAAGTTTCTACTTCATCCATCATTTCGTTAAAAAGAAACGATAATTTTGCAAGTTCATCATTATTTTCACGTACTGGAACCCGTTCATTTAGCCCATTTTTCTTAATACGCTCCATCGTATCCGTTATATTTTGAACACTTGATAATAGCTTTTTCGTGATTAGTACACCACCTAAAAAACTGAGGATTAAGCCACATATCCCGGCAATAACCATTACCACTAAAATAATTTTTAATAAATGATCAAAAGCCTCTAAGTTTTTCGTAAGTTCAATAGTGCCAGTGAACTCTTTTGTTTGAATTGGTATGCGCTTAACTAATATGCGATCTTCTATATGTCTTTTTATAAATGATTCCTCTTGTGTAACTTGTTTTGGCTTTATCCACGCTTCATTAAAATCTCGTGAAACAGTAACAATTGGTTTCCCATCCATGCCGATAATACGAATCATTTGATGCTTATCAATCATATTGTTTAAGAAATTTTTACTGTTTTCAAACGTTTTACTCGAAAGGGTATCATTTTTATCTTGGAAATATGCCGCTATTTCTGTCCCTTGCCTATTTATTTGTTTCTGTTCATAATCTATAGTCCACTTATTAATTACAATAAACTGCAAAGCGCTATATAAAATGAATAAAATAAATACTAGTGTAGTGGACCAAAGTGTTAATTTCCATTTTACAGGAAGATTTCTAAGTCGATGTACAATATTTTTAATCATTTCATTATATATCCAGCACCGCGGACCGTTTGGATATATTCCTCCTTATCCACACTATGTAACTTGTTACGTAAATAACGAACATATACATCAACGATATTGGTCTCAACCATTGCGTCAAATCCCCATACTTGATCCAATAAAACATCCCGGGTAAGTACTCTATTAATATTTTTCATAAACATAAGCAAGAGTTCAAATTCTTTATTTGTAAGTTCGATTTCTTCATTTCCTTTTGTAACAGTTCGAGATTCAATCTGGAGCTGTAAATCTTTGAACGTAAGAGATGAAACATGTTTGTTTTCTATATGTTCTTCTCGTCTAAATATAACTCTCATACGTGCTAACAGCTCTTCAATTGCAAATGGTTTTGGAAGATAATCATCGGCTCCGCTGTCTAAACCTGTCACGCGATCCATAATACTATCACGTGCAGTCAGCATAATGATCGGTGTATTTTTAGTTGCCCTTAATCTACGACACACTTCTAGTCCATTTAATCCTGGTAGCATTAAATCCAGTAAAATAAGGTCATAATTTGTTTCAAGTGCAGTTTCTAAACCCTTCCTTCCATCAAACTGTATATCGACTTTATATCCTTCATACTTTAGTTCTAACTCTAAAAAATCAGCTAAACTTTCTTCATCTTCAATAATTAATATGTGTTGCAACAGTAATTCCTCCTATACAGTTAAATGAATGAGTAATCCTATTCCAAATATAATCGCAATGATTTGATGTGCTTTTCTATAAAATTTCAAGTTTGTTTTTTTATTATGCTTCTGTAAGGAAAATCCAACAATCCCTAGTATGATTAAAATGAAAAGAGAGAATATACCACTATAGAATATGAATATATGCCGACTTCCTTTTAATAAAAAATAAACACCGTGAGTAATTGATACAGCTAATACAGCATATCCAATTAATACGTGAAATTTTTTAATGAACAAATATAAATCTTTTATCAACTTAACCCCAATTATATTTTTCTTTTTAAAAAATAACCATACATGATGTAAAAACCATAACGATGCAGCTAAAATGGCTCCATACTCACCGAAAGAACCTAATTTCTTATTTAACCCTTTTACATTTAGTACGTTGTCGTAAATTACATTAATAAATAACAATGCTACACTACAAAAAATAATAATTAAGCCTATAATTTTTACTAATAAATGAAAAGATTTATTTCTTAGTAGCTTTTCCATTTCATTTAAGCTCCTTTCTAAAAAGCTTCTGTAACAAGCAGAATATCAAATAAAAAAGAAAGGAACATGAGAGAAAGATTAAAATAAAATGAGAATTTCAAGACCCCTTAAATTTTTTTAGCTTCCTTTATTATTTTTTGGATAAACGGTGCTTTTGCACTTGTATATGAAACTCGATCAAAAGGATATGTAGCTGCAAGTCTCTCTTTTAATTCTCTATAATCATTGCGTGCCCATTCATGTTTTGTTAGAAAGTCTCGAAATAAAAGATTGTTTTTCCATTCGTCACTATTATAAATATAAACATGCAAATGATGGGTACCCGCTCTCCATTTTCCCTTTCTAAAAAAGCGCCAATTAGTTGATTCTTTTGGTACATATTCATATCCAATTTTCAACAGATCATCAATCCACTTTTCGGTAATTTGCAAATCTGTTACACCAATCATCATATCAATTAGAGGTTTCGCTCCTAATCCTTGTACAGATGTGCTCCCTATGTGTTCAATAGCAATACATTCTCCTCCGAATAATGAAATAAATTTCTCCTTTTCTATTAAATACTCTTCATGCCAGTCTTTTTGATATGGTTTAATAACGATTTGTTTTTCCATTTTATTCACCTTTTTATAATTATTTATTATTATATTTATAAAATTCCATGTGATTAACATAGGATTTTCACAAAATATGTCGAATACTGAAATATACAACTTAATTATAATAAATGCGAGGTATATTATGGAAGCTAAACCAGTTGAAATTCAGTTGAATCAAATAACATTTCAATTAAAAGAACATCATAATTTTGATTGGCTATTGAAATTAGGAACCGTATTTGAGGTTTTTGACCAGCAAGATTCAGGCAATCTATCTTTCGGTGTAGAAAGAGATGGCCATAAGAAATTTATTAAATATGCAGGGGCACAAACAATTGCATATGAAGGAACTATGAACGACGCTATTGAAAGATTAAAAAAATCAGTTTCCCTTTACGAGGAATTAAAGCATGACTCGCTTATAAAACTAATTGAACATTTTCCAGTTCAATCTGGATATGTATTAATTTTTGATTGGTTTGATGGAGAATGTCTTCATTCACACTGGAGTTTCCCGCCTCCTGATAAATATAAAAATCCAAACTCTCCATTTTATAAATTTAAACATTTATCTGTTATGAAACAGATTCAATCCTTAAATTCCATTTTTTCTTTCCATACATATGTTGAAAAGAAAAACTATGTAGCAATAGATTTTTATGACGGTAGTATTTTATATAATTTTCATACAAATGAGACGAAGATTTGTGATATAGATTTATACAATAAGAAACCCTATATAAATACAATGGGACGACTATGGGGATCCTCACGTTTTATGTCACCAGAGGAATTTGAGTTAAACGCTATAATTGACGAAAAAACGAATGTGTTTAATATGGGCGCAATGGCTTTTGTGCTCTTAGGTGGTGGAAAAGATCGCTCCTTTACAAAATGGGAAGCAAGTAGGGATTTATATGAAATAGCGTATCGCGCTGTAAATGAAAACCGAACTGAACGATATGCATCAGTTGAAGAATTTTATGAAGAGTGGGTAAACGTGTCAAATACTGAAAAAATATAAACCTATATTATTTAAACAAATATATATATTATACTATTATCATGTATAATATATTTGAAAAGGAAATTCAAAATAATGAGGCAAATATTATGGACTTTGTTTATATTAATCAAAACGTATTAAATAATCTTCTTTACATTTTAATTAGTATCTTTATCTTTTATTTTATATTTGATAGCGGGCGCTATTTGAAGAAATATAAAAAGCTACTTACTATACTTTGTACGAGTATCCCTCTTATTTTATGTATGCGCTATCCTATCTATATGGATGAAAATTGTATTCATGATTTAAGACAAATACCAGTTATAATAGGTACGCTTTATGGTGGCTTCCCTGTCGGTATAATATTGTTTGCTATTTTATTAATTACAAGATTTTCATTTTATGGATTTAGTATGTTAACAATACTCGTTTATGGCACAATGTTTATCATTACAGCGTTCGCATCCGCAAAATTTAATAAGTATAATAGAAAAGTTAAAGTAGCTTATGGAATGTTTTTAACATTTTTTCTAGCAATATTTACAACTGTAATTGTATTAACTTTATCGGATTTTGAAGTGAATAATTTATACATTATTTATTTTATAATATTACCAACTACTTTGATGTTGTTTGTAATTTATTTTAATGAAGTTTTAAAAGATGCAGTATGTATGCGATCGAAGTTAATTAAAATGGAAAAAATGGAGATTGTGAGCCAACTCGCTGCTAGTATATCGCACGAGGTAAGAAATCCTTTAACTGTCGTAAAAGGATTTACTCAACTTTTAAAAACACCGAATTTAACTCCAGAATCTAGAGACGAGTATATTGAACATATACTTGAAGAGTTGCATCGTGCCCAAGGAATTATTGATGATTATTTAACATTTGCCAAACCTGCTTCAGAAAAATTAGATCATATTTCAGTAGAACAAGAGTTAACTCGAGTTATTAATATGATCTTACCTTTATGTAATATGAATACAATACATATTACGAAAGATTTCTCTAGGGCATCAATTGTTGGTAATAAACAGCACTTTCAACAATGTTTTTTAAACCTAATAAAAAATAGTATTGAAGCAATGCCTAATGGTGGTACTTTACATATCTCCTCATCTATTAGTAATAATAAAGTTATAATACGAATTGAGGATAGCGGAATTGGTATGTCACAAGAGCAAATAAATCGATTTGGCGAACCCTATTTTAGCACAAAAACAAAAGGTACAGGATTAGGTACAATGGTTGCTGTTAAGATTATTGAAACGATGCAAGGTAGTTTAAAAATCCGAAGTCTCGTTAATAAAGGTACAACTTTAACAATTACATTGCCGAAATGTAATACGAACTCATCTGAAAACAAATAAAAAAGGAGCATAATTGCTCCTTTTTTATTTGTTTCGATACATAAGTATCTTCTATGTTTTTTTAGTTTACATTTGTGGAGACTAATTAGAAATTAGTACCCTCCGCCCCAGCAGCTGCATCCAACGATAATTAATAAAATAAATAACACAACTAGTAAAGCGAAACCTCCACCAAAACCACAAGAACCACCGTAACTCATATTTTCTCCTCCTTTTGGTTTGAAAACTAATAGGTAGTTGATCATTTTAACTGGTTCGTATTATACATTATGTGAATATCCCTTTTTTGAGCATGTCTACATAAAAATAAGTAAAAGCACTCATTTGAGAGTGCTTTAAAATGGATACCAAAAGTTTTGAAATACATGTAACTTTAAATATACTGCAATAATTAAAATAAAAACACCTACAAATAAAGCCATGAAATCCCCTTTTTTCGCTTTATTTGTATAAAACCATGTACGTTTATCCTTCTTTCCAAATCCTCTTAAATCCATTGCATTTGAAACTGTATCAATTCTATCTAGTGAATGAATAATTAGCGGCCAGAAAATTAAGACACGGTTTTTCATACGAATCCATAAACTTGCTTCACCTTTTTCAAAAGCTACTCCTCTCGCCTCTTGTGCATGTTTAATAACTTTATATTCGGACTGAATATCAGGTATATAGCGTAATGCAATATTTATTGCATAGGTAATCTTATAATGAATACGAAATTTACTTAAGCTACTCACAAATTCGCTTGGGTCAGTCGTATAAATAAATATAAGTGTAAATGGTAATAACGTAAAATACTTTAACGAAAGTGTAGCTGCATAAAATACGGTTTCGTATGTAATTGTTGCATATCCAATATACACAAATGAAGTATATGATCCGATTAATTCAGATCCATGGGTTGGTGTAATAAATAAAATCATGACAGAATTTAATAAACCAAATGTAAATATAACACTAAAAACAATAAAAATTTTACGAAATGGAATTTTAGCAACTAAAAGTCCGATACATCCAATCATAAATACAAATAGCAATATGCGAAAATCAAAAAATAAAAAAGTAAGTGTCATACAGAAAATAAATAACAACAATTTCACTGCTCCATCCATGCGATGAAAATATGTACTATACACCTTCCTCCCTCCTAATAACATCAAAATAAAGTTCTACAAACCTTTCAGGAAATGCAATCCCACTAAATTTAATTAGTTTGTATAAAGAACTTTCCCTTAAGTTCGCTCTTTGTAACGTTTCTAGATGCCCTAATACAATAGACGCGGTATTATTCGCAATAATTTTCCCTTCATGTAAAACTATCGCTCTGTCTGTATATTCCAATACGAGATTCATATCGTGTGTGATAAAAATAAACGATATTCCCTTTGCAGTTAATTTTCTAATAAACGACATAAACTGTTTATAGTGATAATAATCTTGTCCCGCTGTCGGTTCATCTAATATGATAAGTTTCGGATTTGTTGTTAGTACAGATGCAATTGTTAATCTCTTTTTTTGTCCATAACTTAACGCCTGAATTGGCCAGTTTCGAAATGGATACAAACCACAAACTTTTAACGCTTCTTCCGCTCTAAGCTTAATCTCTTCCTTTGAAACCCTTTTTAATTTTAATGTGAATGAAACTTCTTCTATAACAGTATGTTGTGTAATCATATGATTTGGATTTTGCATCACATAAGATATAACCTCACCGCGTTTACGAATAGACCAAGAATTGATATTTACTTCATCAATTAAAATCCTATCATTTTTTGTTTTGTTTATCCCTATAAGACTATGAGCTAATGTTGATTTTCCAGCTCCATTATGGCCCAACAGTCCTACTATTTCCCCTTTATATAGAGAGAAATTTACATTATCTAATACTTTTTGTTTATTAGGATATGAGAACGACAAATTCTCTACATTCAATAATTCATTTTTTGTAGGACTATCTTTATAAAAAGCTTGCTTCTCCATCCACTCATTTATTACGCTACTAACATTTTCCCTTTGAAGATTTTCAATTGGGTATATTACATCATTATTACTATCAAAATGTAATCTCTTTAATACTTCTATGTACATAGGCTCTCTTAAGCCAATAGATGGTAATATATTTGACGCTAAAATCTCTTCTGGTGTCCCTATGGCAACAATTTCACCTTCATCAATTAAAATAATTTTATCTAAATCCAGGTTTAACATTTCTTCTATTCGATGTTCAATAATTACAATTGTTTTATTATATTGTTTATGTATATCTTGAATAAGTTCTATTGTATGTAAGGCGCTTAGCGGATCCAAATTTGCTAACGGTTCATCGAACAATAATATATCAGCATTTGTCGTTAACAGACCTGCTAGAGAAACAGTTTGTTTTTGCCCTCCTGATAATTCATGTGGACTTTGTTTATGAAAAGTATGCATCTTTACCTTTTTTAATGCGTCCGAAACAATCTTTTTCATATCATCTTGATTTACACATTCATTTTCTAAATAAAAAGCTACATCTTCTTCTACTGTAAGGCCAATAAATTGAGCATCTTGATCTTGCAAAATTGTTCCTACTTGTTTACTCTGTTCAAATATACTCTCTTTCCTCGGATCTTTTCCGGCAATTAAAATATTACCAGTACTAAATCCTTCATAAGAAAATGGGATTAGCCCATTGATACAATGAGCTAACGTTGATTTCCCCGAACCGCTTCGTCCAGCAACTAGTACTTTTTCTCCAGGATATATATGAAATGTAATGTCTTTTACAGTAGGCTGTGCCGCATGCTCATATTGAAAGCTAAATTGTTCAAAAGAAATAATTGGTTGCATGTTAACATCCCTACTTTTCAATTTTTAAATGTGTATGTTTCTTATTAGATTTAGCTAGACCTATTGTAATTGGCAATCCGAGAACTAAAAATACAATAACATCGGCAATTGTTGCTCCTAATACTTGTATAACAATTTTGTCAAACGGTTCTCCCATCACAATAATATCGAATGCCCCAGCAAATATAATCGCAATGACAATACCAATTAACCCAGTAATGGCTAAATAAGAAATATCTCCCTTATTATACGTCCCGTTTTTCACACTAAAGCCAACTCTTTTTTGAATGAGTCCCATTGCAAGGCCGATAAGTCCTGAACTAATAACCCACCCCCACCAAATACCCCATCCAGCGATTGTATCTGTTACGGTATGACCGATAAGTCCTATTAACAGTCCTGCTACTGGACCAAATAACGCTCCAAAAACAGTTAAAATAGCTAATGCAGGTTTAATAAATGTATTTGGTGCAATAGAAAATCCCCAAAGTCCTAATATCCCGTATAACGCTGATCCAATTCCGATTGCTGCTACTAACTTTGTTGATAATTTGTTCATTACAATTCCCCTCTCATATTAGTCAACTTTTATTACTCTATATTTATTTTAAAAATGAATTATGCATCGACACTCCCTTTCTATACAACAAAAAATGACCTCTTGCATAAGAGGTCATTTTCTTTCACGTTCAAGAATCCTCTTATCTCCAAAAAACACATTGTGTCCTCTGCGGAATTAGCACCTTCCTATGATTTTACATAGGGGTTGCTGAGGTTTCGTAGGGCCGTACCCTCCACCTCTCTGGATAAGTATGAATTTGTAATTCGTATTATGGCACTAAGAAAGATAAATTACAATAGTTTTCTAATTATTTTTATTTTTTGTTAAATAGCACATTTATATCATTGTATTCTTATCGGAATTATGAAATAATGAATTCAAAATTGTTTCGGGAGGAATGTATGATGAAAGTAATCGGTTTAATTGGTGGACTAAGTTGGGAATCTACATCGTTATACTATAAACATATTAATACACTTACACTTTCTCAATATGATCAAAATGCTAAGCTTGTTTTATATAGCATGGACTTTGGTGAAGTAACTACTTTGTTACAAAATCATCAATATGAAGAAGTGAAAAACGAATTAGTCACAGTTGCAAAAAAGGTTGAAAAATCCGGAGCTGATTGTTTATTAATGTGTTCCAATACGGTCCATTTATTTGCTGAAGAAGTAGAAAGTGCAATATCTATTCCACTTCTTCACATTGGTGATGTGAGTGCTAAAGAAGTGGTAGAACAAAATATAAAGCGTATCGGACTATTGGGTACGAAACAAACGATGGAACAAGACTTCTATAAATCACGTTTAGCGAATTATAATATTGAGACGATTATCCCAAATGAAGAGGAAAGAAATTTTATTCATCATGTTATTTTAAATGAATTAAGTAAAGGAATTATTTCAGAAACATCAAAAGAAAAACTATTACAAATTACAAAATCATTAATTCAAAATGGCGCAGAAGGTATATTACTAGGCTGTACTGAAATCCCTTTGCTTATTTCCCAAAACGACCTTACTGTTCCTGTTTTTGATACTGCTTTTTTACATGCAAATACTGCTGTGCAGTTTGCGGGATAATAATATAAAAGCATAAAGGTTGAACCTCTATGCTTTTATATTGTCCACACTATTTATTTAAAAGAGATTTAATAGCTGCAATTGCCTCATTTGAACCACCGCATTCTAAAAAACTATCATTTAGTTTTCGTATACCATGTTTATACTTTTCATTTGAAAGAACGTTTGTTACCGCTTCTTTTAAAGTTTGCGCATTAACATGCTCTTTCAATAACCTATGTGCTGCCTCAAGTTCAGTTAATCTTTGTGCTATCATCGGCTGGTCTTTATCATGTGGAATTATGATAAATGGGACATTAAAATAAATAGCATCGTGTACGCTATTCATGCCGCCATGTGTAATAAATACATCTGCTTCACTTAATATTTCTGATTGGGGTACGTATGGAGCAATTATAAAATTGTCTGGTGCTTGCTTTATTTTTGAAATATCATTTCGATCACCAATTGCCATTACGACTATCCCTTCAAAATTTGAGAAAGTATCAATACAAGTATTAAAGAATGGTTCGAGCCCTTCAAGTAGTGTCCCCATTGAAATATAAATAACTTTCTTATCTTTAAGCAATTCAAGTGGAAACTCTACATTTGTTTTACGATTTGAAATACTCGGCCCAATAAAAATGTTATTTTCTCCGAACAAATCACTATCAGGTTGAAAATAACGACTTGTGTACACGAGTGAGATATCTCCCTTATTATGCATAAATTGAAGATTATTTTTAGGCTTTACTCCAAATTCATGTTCCATTTGACATAGTAACTTTTCAGAACGTTCATCGGGTCGGAATTGTATTTCTGCATTTGGATGAAAAGGTAAAGTCTCCAATAATTTTGGAGGAATTAAAAATATAGGAGAAGAAAGTACGCCTGGAATTTGTAAATACTCCTTTACTAACTCTCCAGCACCAAATATATCGTAAATTACGAAATCAAAATTTATGCTTTCACTTAATTGTTTCGTAATTTCTAATATATATAAAGAAGTTTGAACATGTACATGAAAGAAAGAATTCAGCCCATATGAAGTTTCACTATCAATAGAAATCTCCTTTAATAAATCTGGATGGGTATATACAGTTGCTCCCAAATCTTCAATTCTGCCTTTAAAGTGTTCTGTTGTAATATAATGTACGTAATCACCCCGTTCAGTAAAGGCCTTGACTAAACTTAATGTAGGATTTACATGTCCCTCTGCCGGGAAATTAACCACTAAAATATTTAGCACTTGTTACTCACTCCTTACATTTCAATGCTCTTATTAATCATATTATAATTATTACCGTCACCCTCCCCCTAATAGTCCTAATATACTTACTACTTTAGGTTGATAAATAATTGTCAGTTAATACATTAAAAAAGGCATCTACATAAGTAGATGCCTAACCGTGATAAGGAGTGTTCTGTGAGGTTAGAATAAACTTTTCAGCTTGTCCTATGCTATCAATATATGAATTTTTTTATAAAACGTGAATAATTGATAGAATGATTTTATCCCTCTCCATCACCCATTTTGGCCTATCCCTAAATAAAGGCGCCACTGGTTTCTATAACATTTCGTATGTTTTAATCCTCTTTAGAGCTATCTATTTTCATCGTTTCTCCAGTCAATCGCTTATTTTTCAATTCAAAATAAGCATCTAAAACTTCTTTTCCAATATCAGAGTTAATACCAGATTTATCATTAATAACCCATGGTACAACTACAGAGAACGCTACTTCCGGATTATCATATGGCGCATATCCTGCTAACGTTAAGTTATAACATTCTCTTCGCTCACCTTTTTCATTTCTTCCAATATCACTTTCTCCACCGTATACAGTCTGTGCTGTCCCTGTTTTACCTGCTGGCTTATAAGATGCTTTTTGGAACGCCCTTACTCCTGTTCCATCACCTTCTTGGAATACCCTTCTAAATCCTTCTTTTACTTGATTTATATATTCCTCTTTCATATCTATCTTATTTAAAACGATTGGTTCTACTGAATGCACCACTTTACCAATCTCATCTTTTTGCGACGTTTGCTCTCTAACTTCTTGAACAATTTGTGGCTTCATTCGATACCCACCGTTTGCGATTGTTGAAATATACTGTACAAGCTGAAGCGGTGTATACGTGTCATATTGGCCAATTGAGTAGTCTAATAAGAAACCTGGTTGATTATCTTTTTTACCAATTTGTCCAGCTGTTTCATTTGGTAAATCGATGCCCGTTGGAACACCTAATCCAAATTGCCTGAAATAATACCTCATTTTATCAAAGTACTCCTGTTTAATATTTAATGAACTATTTTTCACATAATCCACACCTGCAATTTTTAATGCTGTATTAAACATATAAACGTTTGAAGAGACTTGTAACGCTCTTAAATCGTCTATATTTCCAAACTCTTTCCAAGACTTTTTCTCCTTAGTTCCTTTAAACTTCATAGGTGTATCATAAAAATAAGTACCTGGTGTTATAGCTTTCGTTTCAAATCCAGTTAAAACTGTCGCACCTTTAACTGTTGATCCAAGCTCATATGAACTAGTCATTGTGCCTAATGCATAGTCTTCAACTTCTGTTTTTCCGTCTTTTTCTACAAGTCTTTTCCCAGCCATGGATAATACTTGTCCGTTCTTCGGATTCATCATCACAACGAAAGCACGATCTAACATGGATTCTGATCCTTTATATGCCTTTAATATTTTTTCTATACTTTCTTCTACTTTTTTCTGTAATTCCATATCTATTGTTAAAGTTAAATTCTTACCGCTCTTTCCCTCAGAAACTGTTTCCGTTCTAATTGTATTCCCTTGTTTATCAGCAACGCTTCTTACTTCTTTTTTTGTACCATGAAGTACATCTTCGTATTGCTGCTCGATATAACTTTTTCCAACCCTATCATTTCGGCTATAATCACGTACCAAGTAGTAATCTAATCGTTCACTTGGCAATCCTTCATCGGCATTAGAAACATTTCCAAGAACAGATCGGAATAATCCATCATTTACATACACTCTCTCCCAATCAACCGAAACGTCTACACCCGGGAGATTTGCTAAACCCTCACTAATTATAGTAAATTCCTTTTCACTAACATCTTTTTTTATAATTTGAGGAGCCATTTGATAACCAGAAGTCATCTTACTTTTAATAGCTAATACTTTTATATCTTTATCTGTTAATTCTTGAAGATTTTTATCTGTAACTCGTTTTCTTTTTAACTCTTCTATTTTTTTATCTAGCTTCTTACCGCTAATATCCTTCTCTCTAAATATATCTATTTCTTTTTTAGACACTAGATTTTCAGCCAGTTTCGGATTTAATTGCATCCAAAAATCTTTCTTATCTGTCTCAGTTAACTTATCAATATCTTCTTGTGGCATTTCAATTATGTCGGCAAGTTGTCTTGCAGTTTTTAATATTTCTTCTGATTTTACACCTTTCATCTTTGTATATGTAATTGTACGTAAAGATTTATTATCAACTACTGGATTCCCTTCTCGATCAAATATTTTCCCGCGTGGGACAGAAAGACTAACGGTTGCATTTTCTCTCTTCTCTACTTCATTTTTATACGTCTCTCCATCAATGATTTGTACTTTACCCAACTGTATGATCATGGCAGAAAATAATAAAAATACACAAAAGAATAAAATGTTTAACCGCATCGGTATTGCTCTACCTCTTTTTTTCTCTTGTTTTTTCACCTTGTCATAATCTCCTCCTTACAACATTTCAAATAATAAATTAGTTTCTATATTAAAAGCAACGTACAATTTCCACACATTACTTTGTACAAATATTAATGTAACATTTAAAACTTAATAGAAATTAAAACAAATCTAAAGAAAAGGTAAAGTTTACTAAATTAAACACAAAAATACCCAATAACAAAAAGCTTAGCTTTTGTTATTGGGTATTTAGTAATTTACGAGTTAATAATTGGGCGTATTGATTCGAATCTTTCGTCACAATATGATAAAGATTCTTTACTCTGAGCTTTCGGCAAATAAATAGTCACTGTTGTCCCGACACCAACCTCACTCATAATACTTATATTCCCTTGATGACTTTCAATAATTTTATAACTTAGCATTAATCCAATACCGGTACCTTTTTCTTTCGTACTATAAAAAGGCTCACCTAATCTCTTAATTCTTTCTTCAGGTATTCCTATTCCTTCATCTACTACATGAATAATGACACCATCATCGTTTAATTCTTTTAAATAAATTGCAATTTTCCCACCATCTGGCATAGCTTCGATTGAATTTTGCAAAATATTAATAAATACTTGTTTCAATTGATTTTCTGAGCATTCAATACTAATATCTTTGGCGTCTGCATATAATTCAACTTGAATATTCGTCATAATTGCTTTTGTATTCATTAACGATACGACATTTTTGTAAATTTGATAAATATTTTTTTGTTCTGTATTTATTTCATCTGTTTTAGCAATTGATAAAAACTCTTGAAGAATCGCTTCTATTCTTTCAATTTCAGAAAGCATTAGATCGAAATATTTTTCTTGATCTTCTTTATTAATTTGGAATAACTGTATAAACCCTTTAATGACTGTTAATGGGTTCCTCACTTCATGAGCTACACCAGCTGCTAATTGACCGATTGCTGCAAGTGTATCTGATTTATTTAGCAATTCTTCTGTCTTTTTCCGCTCTGTAATATCGCGTACAATGATCATAATTTTATCATGTAATAATGGTAAGCATCTAGCTTCAAAGAAATCAATACTTCCATTAAGTGTAAGTGGATATTCAACAATTACATTCGTTCCTTTTTCCTGCACTTGACGAATGGCTTCCTGAAACTGCTGCGCTACTGGAGATGGTAATACTTCGAAAAACTTTTTCCCCATAAAAGCTTCTGCCGGTACGTAAAATTTTGTAGGAGATTCTGCCTTATAATCTATAATCGTGCCATCATCTTCTGTTAAAAAACATAAATCTGGTAAAGCTTTAAAAATTAATTCTAATTCAGACGTTTGTTGTTTTAACTGTCCTTCTATCGCTTTTAAATGTGTAATATCTACACCAACAGCCCAATAGCTATATCCTGTTACAGGAAACTGTTCTGATATATTGGACCACATAATTGTTTTAATTTCACCATTTTTACATGTTAAGTGCATTTCCCAATCTCTGAAATTTTTTCCACGAGTTAAAAATTTCGTTTGTATTTGGTGACGATATTTATGATCGGGGTACAATAATTGAAGTGCATTTGGATTCCCTATTATTTCTGCAGCGGTATAACCTGTTACAATTTCACACTCACGATTCCACAAAACAAAATCTCCATTATAATCAAGCGCATCTACCATAACAGGCATGTTTTGTAAAATCGTATGTAGTTCCTCCTCTTTTCGAGAAAGCAACGTTGTATTTTTACTTTGAAATACTTTTGTTGCCCCATCTATAATTAGATTTGAAAGCATTTCAAAATATTTTTGACAATTGAAAATTTCGCTTTTGTTTGACCATACTACAAAAGATCCTAAATGTTGATTGTATAAAAAAATGGGGATTTCAATTTTGGGAAGTTTACATATTTTCATCTCATTTATTCCAAATGAAAAGATACATTCTTTTTCAGCATCAAGAAGTTGATGTGATATGTTGGTTAATTTATAAAATTGTTCTGCCATGGTTTCTATTGTACTCACATCAATAAGTTCCATTAGCCGCGCATTCATTCCTTTTTCACCTCAATATGTAAAATTAATACAAATTCAAAATTTATACTTCTCCATTATACGAAGAATGTGCCTGTAGGTATATAGCTGTAGAACAATTATTCGAACAAATTTTATTTTTCAATTAAAAAAGAGAAGAATATAAGTATAAAATGAACCTTTCATCAATATGTATTTTAGTCCTCACACACTAATTCTGATTTGAAGAGAACCCAAATCGCGCACTCATACATACACCTGATTTTGATATCAGATTCATACACATCGATTTTAATAGTATACAAATACAAAAAATGTAAAGTTCACAAAATTTTCACAATTATCATGAAAAATATAAACATTTATTCCAATATATTCTATATAATAAAATGTAATAAGGCTTCTATGATTCTCATAGAATACCTTACCCCTAATAAAAAGAAAAAAGAATCCATTTGGATTCTTTTTTCTTTTTATATTTACATTACATATTTATATAAAGCATGTGCAACACCGTGTTCTTCATTTGATAAGGTTTCGTATTGACACATCGCTTTTATTTCTTCAACTGCGTTCCCCATTGCAATTGATATATTTGCTTTTTCCATCATGGAAACATCATTTAGACCATCACCTATCGCTACAGTATTTTCAACTGAAATATTCAGGTGTTCTGCTAAAGTATATAATCCATTTCCTTTTTGGGCATCTCGATGATTAATCTCTAAATTATGCCAATAGGAAGATGTAATGGCTAAATCAGTATTATGCAGAAACGTTTCTTTTAACCTTTTTAATTTTTCTATATCATAAGAAAATGGTAACAGCTTATGCACATGTATATCTGTTTCTACAATCGGTTTGCAACTTTCCGCACTATGAAACGCTGTATGCTCAAGATATAAAGCTGCGATCGTTTCTAACTCTTTCAAGTCGAAATTTTCATTTGAATTCTTCACGTACTCGATTTCATTGCGTACACTCTCTACTCCATATTCCGGTACGTACACACCTTTATCAGTATAAAGCTGATAATATAAGCCATTTTCTTCAAGATAGTTCACAATCTCAAGTGCTTGCACATTTTGAATTGGATATCTCTTCATCATTTTTTTATCTTTATATATAAGCGCACCATTTTCGGCAATAATTGGACACTCTAAATTTACTTCTAACAATAATCGTTCAATATCGATGATAGAACGTCCTGTACAAATTGCTACAACATGGCCCGCTTCCTGACATTTTCGAATTGCTTCTGCATTTTCTTTACTAATCATTTTATTCCCCGAAAGAAGAGTTCCATCTAAATCAATTGCGATTAATTTCATTATTTCTTCACCACTTTCTATATATACACGAGTTCATCTTAAACGAAAGGTATCGTTTTCATACTACCCTCGTAAAGTACTCCTTATTTATAATTTATGAAAAGCGTTTCAGGTCAAGAAATAATTAAAAATAAAATCAAAAGCTTTTCTTTAAAAAGAAAAGCTTTTGATTTTAAACTATGAACTATAACTAATATATTTTGTCTCACACATGTACACATTCTTTTCTTCAGTTGGGACATATATTTTAAACTTTTCTAAACGTTTTCCGTAAATATGAATGGTGATAACGCTTTCATTTTTAGCTATTTCAAGAATATGACAATCAGCTGGTGGAATGACTTTATCTGTTTCTCCTTCTCCCAAATAAAGATTTCCTTTATGTGTTAAATAAACAAGTGAATTTTCAAGCTGCTTAGTTTGTATAAAGTTCTGTACCATTATCTTTCCTGTAAAAACTCCTTCTACTCCCCATGTACCATCATGATCATGTAAAGGTGTAGATTGTCCATCTTTCCATACAAGAGCTAATACTTCAAAACGATTTAAAGGATCTTCATATAGCAAGTGTCGTGCATATTGAGCCGAATTCGCCTTCTGTTTTTCTAACGGAAGCCATGTTTTCTTTTCTAAAAGTTCTTCAAGTAATTTTTCAATCTTACAAACAATTTGATCTTCTAATAAATTACTATCAATTAAATCCGTTACAGCTTTAATAAATGTTTGAAACGTTTTACTTCCATTACACGTTAACATAAGCGTCCTCCTCTATTCTTTTTCACACACCTCCATACTAAATAACATACTAAAATTTTACAATTGAGAAATAAAAAGCAAGGTACAGTAAATTTGTACCTTGCTGCACTGTTTATTGAGTTTTTAAGCAAATAGGTAAGAATTTCAAAGTTTGTTCATTTTCCAATATACATTTTTCTAAATTGAAAGATGAAGGCAACTCTATTTTTTCAAAAGCATTTATGAAAGTTCTTAATGCAATCTCAGCTTCTAAACGTGCAAGTGGTGCCCCTAAGCAAAAGTGAGGGCCTTTACCAAATGTTAGATGCTTTTCATTTCCTATTCGGTGTAAGTTAAATTTAGAGGCTTTTGAAAACTTTTTCTCATCTAAATTTGCTGCACTTACCCATGCAACAATCATTTGATCCTTTTTCATAAAAGGTCCAAATATATTTGTGTCCTCTGTAATCCTCCTAGCTAATGTAACGGGAAAGCGATAGCGTAATACTTCCTCAATTGCTTTTGAAATTAATTTAGGTTCTTCTCTTAATTCTTTATATGTTCCAGGTGAGTCCACTAAAAAGCAATAAAAGCTATTAATAATTAAATTAGTAGTTGTTTCATTACCTGCCGCTAATAAACCTAAAGAAAAAGTTACAATTTCTTCATCAGTTAATCTTTCACCTTCATATTCAGCTCGTATTAAATCTGAAATAATATCATCGGTTAAATGGTATCTCTTTTCCTGAACGATTGGTAGAAGATATGCTTTAAATTCATTTAGTGCTATCCCCTTTTCTGCATCCAGATCATTAAACTTTTCTTTACTATACGGCATAAATAAAATATCAGACCATTCTTTAATTTTTTTACGGCCAGTTGTTGGCACTCCTAACAAATCGGATATGACGGTAACAGGTAAAAGTGCAGCAAACTCTTCAACAATATTAACCTCACTATATTTTCCGATATGTTCTACAAGTTCATTTGCGATAGACTGTATTCGAGGCTTCCATTGTTCTAAACTTCTGGGAGTAAATGCTTTAGAAACAATAGAACGTACATTACGATGTTCTGGTGGATCAGTAGAGTTGATATTTATTCTAGTTTCTAATGGTGGGATTGCGAATTGTCTTCGTTCCCTTCTACTTGAAAATAAGCGATAATCCGATAAAACTCGATTTACATCATCGTATAAAAAAACATTCCATACATCCTGTTCCACATCATAATGAACCGGATGGTTATCCCTCATAAATTGATACCACTCATACGGATTCCACAATTCTTCTTTTGTTTTCAGCTTTGAAATTTCATGAACTAAAATTACATTTTCAGGCGAAGCCATAGTTCTTTCCTCCCTTTTCTTTTACAATAAAAGTGATAGGTCGGTAGTTCAAAGTTGTATAATCTAACATATGTTATTTTAACATATACAAAAAGAGATTTTTCATTGGAGAACTTGAGAAATATATAAGGGGGATTTTTATGTACGTTGACATTTTATTACTAGCAGAATTAATGACTGGACCAAAACATGGATATGAAATAAAGAAAAATGTTCAAAATCGGTTAGGTGAGAATTTCGAATTAAATCATAACACACTGTATCCCGCTCTTCGACGGTTCGAAAATATGGGTGCTATAACGAAAAAAATACACAAACAAGTCGGAAAGCCAAACCGAAATATGTACGACATAACTGAAACAGGAGAAGAAATTTTTTCTGAAATGTTAAGAGAGTTTCCCGAAAAACTTGCGACAAATAACGCTGAATTCCTTGTACGTATCGCGCTATTTGAAAAACTTGATTACGATGCTAGAAAAGAAATTTTAACAATACGCCAAGACGTACTACATAAACAACTTACTGCTATTCACACTTTAGATGTTAGCTCATCTTTCATTACAGAAGTCATTGAATTTAGTAAATCACGTATTGAGCATGAATTGCTCTGGATTACTTCACTTATGAAGAAAATATGAAAAATAACAAGAAAAAATTAAAAACAATGAATGAAAATGAGATTTATTATCAATACTATAATTAATAAAAGGGCAACCACGATTTGGCTACCCTTCAAAATTTTATAATTCTGGATCAAAAGTTTTGCAATCTGTTTCTTCCGTAGTTGATGCCTGTTTCCCTTTATTACTTACTACATAAATTGCATCTGCACTACATTTATTACCGTTAGCCCAAAATTTACAGTTGTTTACTTCACATAAAACGTCTTGTGCCATAGTATCACACCTCCTTGTTCTATTATCATTAACAAAATTCGGAGGTATGATACTCTTTGTCATGCATTTTTTATTCCCTTTTTAGCTTTCTTAATGGTTCAATATCTCCTTGTACAATAGCATCTATATTTTCAGTTATTTTTTCAATTTCAAAATGCCACCATTGAATTTGCAATAATTCTTCTATTATTGTATTTGTAAATCGTTCCTTTATTTTATTTGCAGGGTTTCCGCCAACAATTGTATATGGTGCGACGTCTCTAGTCACAACAGATTTAGCTGCAATAATTGCACCATCCCCTATTCTTATTCCTGGCATAATCGTTGTATCCATACCAATCCAAACATCATTTCCTATAACTGTATCACCTTTATATGGTAAATCAGACAAACTAGGTGTATACTTCTCCCACCCATTTCCAAATATATTAAATGGATATGCCGAAAATCCATCCATCCGATGATTTGCTCCGTTCATAATAAAGGTAACTCCATTTGCAATACAACAAAACTTTCCAATGGTAAGGCGATCATCAAGAAATTCATAATGATGTAATACTCGATCTTCTAATGTTTCTCCATCTTTCGCATCATAATAAGAATAGTCACCAACAAGTATATTAGATTTCGTTATTGTATTTTTTATAAATTGAACGTTTTGATTTCCTTCAATAGGGTATTTAATATTTGGATTAGGATTCATGTTGTACAGCACTTCCTTTACTATTCATTTCACTTTCTACTGCTATCGTTGGCTTTAGGTTGTATATGGGTAAAATAAACAATAATCCAATAAGAAATAACAATGCCGTTCCCTCGTACATCGTGCCTAATGAAAACTTCTCCTTTAATGAGCCAGCAATACTCATCGTTACTACCATTGAACCTGTGAATAGTGGACTTAAAATACCATTTACACGACCAATAAAATCAGTATCGCTATTTTGAATAATGAGCGTATTAATACCAATTTGGATACAAGGAAGAGCTAAACCGCTAAAAAGTTGTGCTGTAAGTGTCACCCATAAATTTGTGGAGTAGCCTATAATACCAATGCCTATCGCCTGACCGAGCATCCCTACAATTAACATCTTTTGTGGAGCAACATTTTTCGCAAATACCATCGCTAAAGCGCCGCCAACAATCATTCCCGCACCATTGACTGTTAGTAACCATTGTAAACTCTCTTTTGACAGCCCTAACTGCTCAGTCACAATAAATATACCTAATGGCTGAATTAATCCTATACCTAGTCCTGCTGCCATAAAACAAAGCCCTAGCAAAGTTAATGCTTTTTTCTTTTTTACGTATTTAATACCGTCCAGCATTTCCTGTAATAGAGTGATTTCTTTCTTCTCATTATCATTCTCAAGATCTTTAGGAAGAAATAACAACACAGCTGCCGCAAGTAAAAAAGCGATACCTGTTATGATGATTGAAATATAAATTCCAAAACTATGAAAAATAAATGTTCCAAGAATCGGTCCTAACACCATAAAAATCGCAAATATTGTTTGATATATAGACATCGCTAATTGGATTTGTTCCGTTGATAAATGTTGTTTAAATAATTTCATTCCAGATGGTTGAGAAAACTGCGAAAGGATTGCAGAAATAAGCGTGACAAAAAACACAATTTTCCACGTACCAAACATAAGAGTAATTAATACAGCAAATACTGAAATAGAACTTAAAGTCTCACACCATATCATTGTCTTTTTTGGCTTCCACCTATCAGCAAAGGTTCCACCAATAAATGAGAAAATAAAAATGGGAGCGAATTCAGCAACCGAAATCATCGAAATAGCAAAAGCATCACCTTTCGTCATTTCCATTACATATAGTAATACTGCAAAGTTTCGGATCCATATTCCTATTTGTAAAAATAATGCTGATGCAAGAATTCCTTGCACAAACCGATTTTTTAACACTTGTGATACCCCATTGTTTTGTTTCATTACTACATTTGTCGACATAAAAAAGCCTCCTATTTCATGTTCTGAACAGGAGGCAGCACAAATCATATAAAAAGACTATATATTCGCAGAGCGAAATACATCCCTTTTCTATAAATGTACAGACTAATCCTATTCAGAAGAATATTTCGTTTTTTAACGAAGATCTCTTACAAATAGAATTAGTTGATCATTGGGATGTTTTCACCCTTCCGTTTCGAATTTAAACAACACATACATACTCTATGTAAATCATTTTCTATGTATGCATGTCTAAAAATAAATATTCTAGAATGTTAATGGTAATTCCTCTAAAGAACGCATTAAATAATTACCTTGCCAGTTAATTTCTTCACGATTCCCTTTTATTTGTAGTTCAGGCATTCGATTAAACAAAGTAGTAATAGCAATCTTTGCTTCCAACCTAGCAAGTGGAGCGCCTAAGCAAAAGTGGCTACCATGACCAAAGGCAATATGACGATTATTCTCGCGTGTAATATCGAATACTTCCGGGTTTTCAAATACTGTTTCATCACGGTTTGCAGAAGCTAAGGCAATGACAACCATATCTCCTTTTTCGATTGTTTGTTCGTGAATTTGGAACGGTTCAGCCGCCCATCTTCCAGTTGTAATCTCAACTGGAGAATAATAACGCAATCCTTCCTCAATAGCTGAATCAATTAATTTTGGATTATCCTTTAATAACTGTAATTGATTTGGATTTTCAAGAAATGCTAATACCGTATTTGTAATTAAATTCACTGTTGTCTCATGTCCTGCTACGATTAACAGCATTATCATTGAATATAGCTCTGGAGCACTAAGTTTATGCCCATCATTTTCAGCAAGTATTAGCGCACTAACCAAATCTTCTTTTGGATCTTTTCGTTTTATATCAACTATATATTGAAGATATGTAATAAACTCAGATAGTTGTTTTTCGGTTTCTTTAATTTCTTCAGGTGTTTCTGGCGATGCAATGACAGCATGAGACCAAATTCTAAATTTCGCTTGATCTTCTTTTGGAATGCCGAGCATTTCACTTATTACAATGATTGGTAAAGGGAACGAATAATCATCAACAAGATTTAATGTACCTTTTCGCTCTATTTCATTTATTAAATCATCCGCTATTCTCTGAATTCTTCCGTCTAATTGTGTAATCATCTTCGGTGTAAAAGCTTTTTGAACTAAAGATCGTAAACGACTGTGATTAGGTGGATCTGAATTTAACATGTGCGTTGTTAAATGATCACTATTGTCAACGGAAAGATACATGTTTTTTGTATCTTGAGGAAACACATTTGCCAGATCCTTTTTTAAACGATTATCTTTTAAAAGTGGCAGAGCATCTTCATATCTTGTAATAAGCCATTCTGCCCCTAATTCAGTTTTATTCACAAATAAGATAGGTTGCATCTTTCGCGATTCTTTATAAATTTCATATGCATCTTCTTTAAACTGAACTGAAGCTAAATTAATGCCATCTTCTATTCTTCGGCCAACTTTATTTTTCATTGACATTGTATTCCCTCACTCTCATTTGTTTTTGAAAACCACCCAACATATGCATTATACTCTAATAAAAACGTGAAAATTGTAAATTTTTAATCAAAATCTTACTTCATATATTGAAAAATAAAAAAGTGAGAGAGTAAAATACTTCCACTCTCTCACTCTTCTTTATGCAAAGCACATAAAATTACTAATTTGTTGATAGCGGTAACTTACTTTACGACGACGACCACCTTGCCAAGTATATCCTGATACCCCGTTTCTTCTCACTTCAGTCGGGAAGAACCATAAGTCCCTTCCGAAAGGACCAGGACGATGTAAACGTAAATATCCCCATCTTCCTAGACAGTTACACATCCATGATTTCATATTCCCTGCTTGTGCTGGAGAAGCAAATGTGGATGGTAACGATGGCGCTTGGGACGGCGGTGGTGACGTTGGAGCATCTTCCGCATCATCTGGTCTATAATCTTCTTGTTCCATATCTCTCACTTCATTTGTAGATTCATACCCGTAGTTTTGTGGATTATAATACATTCCTTGATCATATGGATAATTTTGTTGGTTATACATATTAACAAATCACCTTCTTTTCATTCAGTACCTTTAACATTCATATGCGATATGCCCCCTATAGGAAGCTTATGTATAGCCTAAATTCATAAAAAATGTTGCAAATTACAAATAGAAGAGATCCATAATAAATCTCTCCTATTTGCACTAAGCAAAGCACATGTAATTACTAATTTGTTTATATTGGTAAGTTACTTTAAAACGATGACCATCTTGCCAAGTATATCCTGATACATCAAATCTTCGAACTTCTATTGAAAAAAACCATAAATCTCTCCCAAAGGTACCAGGTATATATAACCTTAAATATCCCCATCTTCCTAGACAATTACACGTCCATGATCTCATTTGGGCTGTTGATATAGGCGTAGCAAATGTAGAAGGTATACTGGGAGGGTTAGATGGAGGTAGTAACTTTGGAGCATCGTCTGATTGACATGAACAGAACTGATTGTTCAATGAACTATTCCTCTTATTTATTAGTAAACTCTATATATTATATGAAACTTCCATAAAGGAAAAACTTCTGTTTTATTTCACCAAAAAATCCCTTCTAACTCTTTAAGAGAATTAGAAGGGATTTTTTGTTTAATTGCTATTTCAACTTCACACTATAAAAGCGCATTTCGTCTAGTGAACCTACAAATTCAAAAACTTCTTGTTTAATTAATTCCTTTAAGCGATATTCTAAAAATGTATCGCCAACTAACTGCTCTACAAGCCCAAGTGCTTCACCAATCACTCTAGGAGCTTTTAAGAATTCTCGATCAGCACCTACACTTTTCGCACATTCAATAATAAATTGATCAAAATAATCTTCTTGTACAGAATGCACTTCATTTTCTTTCCATACTCTTAAACATTCTATGCTATTCGATAATCTATCCCACTCATGTTCAAGCTTCATCCGCTTTTCTTCCGTTACATACGATAATTCTGCAAAACTGTTTTGAAGTAGAGCTAAACTTTCAGGTGATAATTCCCCTGTTCCACGAATATCATATTCTTGTTTTAATATTTCTTTACTTGCTTCAGATGTATTAATAATGCAAATATTTTTCTTATCTTTTAATTGCGCCATTACAAAACATAGGCCTACATGTTCATGTGCGTTATTGGCTTTCCAAATTGTAATAGGTGTTTCAATAGGAATAGTGTGTAGTTCTTCCAAAGTTTCTATAAACCTTGGTAAATACTCCTCTTCAAAATAACTATCATATGCAGTTAAGTTGTTTACTAACCATTTCTGTCTTGCTAGTTGCCCCTCATTCATATGTATCTTATTTATCGGTCCGATTGAAAAGAATTCAGAAAAAGCGACAACCATCTCTTCCAATCGTTCTTCTTGACTTAGCATATATTTTAAACATCCAGCTGTTGAATCATCAAACGCAATATGTATGTGTGAGCTTTCTTTTACATTCCTTTTATAAGATGTATTACTCGTTAGTTGCTTAGGAATATCCATCAAATTTTTAATTGAATCTTCACTATAACTTTCTTCTAATAAATTTAACTGAATCAGAATACTTTGAAGTAAATGTTTCGCTTCATCTTCGTACATATCCTCTACCACATTTTTGATTTTATCTATCACACAAATCCCTCTATTCATTTCAAAAATAACGTAGATAATAGTGTACCATTTAAGTATCACTCTTTAAAAGTTTTTTTAGTCAAATCATTTCTTACACAGATTAATGCAGCTATCTAAGTTTTTAATAAAATCTTTCTCTATCTTTTCCTCAAGCTATAGACCTAAAATATTTTTTGCTTCCCCGTTATCAATCATACGAAATCACAATAGTTGCTAAATAAATTTTAAATACTTTGTAAATCTTTTTATTTAAATGTATAATTATATAGAAAATAAAAAATACAGGAGCAATATTAATGGAGAAAATACTTACTAATTATAAACATCATTTAAAAAATTGGAGATTTATATTTATTTGTATATTACCTGCCGTCGCTTTATTATACACATTTGATGTTATCTTTGAACTACTGTTTCACCAAAATTTCTATTTGTCTAATTTAATTATTGCTGTCATTTTATTCTTAATATTTATTAACGTAAAAGATAAATTTAGAATCAAAGGTTAAAAAAAAACTATAATTGAAACGAAACCGTTGTAGAGCTACATTTTTCATAAAAAATAAGAGCACCCTGCTATTGGATGCCCTATTGTGATTAGAGGTTTTTTCTGAGTATTGATTCGGACACGAAGATCTTGTCCTACTATTTAATATATGCTTGTACTTATTTTATTGTGCACATATGAAGTATCACTAAAAATCCTACTCAAATTTTCATTGTACAATTATAAATAAAAAAACATCCCCATGGATGTTTTTTATGTACACACTTTTAAGCTTCCATAAACTTAGCCGGTACACCAATTTTTTCAACTACAGAAGATATATTAGTGGGATTAATCATTACATTTTCAATACAAACTAATTTATTCTCTAATAACCCTTTCTCTGTAGTAATAAGTTCTTCAAATCGTTCTAAAGTCATTGAGAATTTGTGCTCACTTCCACCATTCATACTGACTTTTACATACTTCATAGTGTCACCGCCTCTCTTAATTATCTATAATTCGATAAGAATGCGCTTACATCCTTTTTTATTAAGGTATGGTTTATCACTTTCCTCAATACGTTTAAAATGATTTTGAGAAAAACAGCTAATATACACCTCTTATTCTTTTTTTAAAGATTCTCTAGTAAACAACACTCTGTCTTGTCTTTTTTGTATGAGATTTTTCATTTTACATATACTACTTTTGAACCTGCATACCAATGCAAACCATTTTGGTGTTTTGGATTTCCCTTCCTGGGATAAGTATTTTTTACTTATCCCTTTTTTGTATAGATATGTATATTTAAGGTAAAACTAAGTACAAGCAGTTTTTCTGTTTATTCGTAGTTCTTAATCAAAAGACTTTTCTCCTTTAAAGGACAGTAAATTCGACTACTTGTCCTTTTTTATTTACATTTCACACGTCATTTCCGTCTAATTCTAAACATTCTATTAGGACTCCTAAATAGCCGATATTTATACTCATACAAAATAAGCATTTTTTGGTACTTTCCTTTTTGGGTTACACAACACAATAGTCATGACCAACGTATCGTTCTTCTTATCTCAAAAGGTCTCCTAAAGCTGAGATTACCTTATTATTCCTCAAAATCATCTCTATTGTCATTCCATCACTTGTTTTTCCAAGATATCTATTGTTTTTTTATTTACTTTGTTATGAAAAGCCTCATTCACTTCATCTATTACTTATTGAGGTGTCCACTCCCTTGGAAAGAATGTGGATTTTGGACCTTTTAATACCCCATCAATTTCAATTTTGGCCCTATAAACCCCATTTTTATCAGGTACACTCTCAGTCCCTGGAATAATCTTTCCACCCATCACATTCTCATGATGATACCCAACTGCTTTCCCACGTTTATTAATTTCCTCATGATAAATGTGTTTCATTGTATCAGTTTTATATTTTTCCGTACCCTGAGTACCATCCTTAGCCCCTTTAACTCAACCAATTTCTTCCTCAAGCTTTGAAATCTTACTTTGAGTATAGGCTTTCGTCTCTTTATGACTTAGGGTGATTGCCTCTTCAAATATTAACAACTATAATTACAAGTAAATTAAAATAGACTTAAAAGGAATGAATTCTTTACAATACAGAATTCATTCCTCACTAGTTGCTTAAAATATTTGTCTAACTCTTTAGGTTCAATTCGCATTCAATATACCCTAAACATACATTAAATTTAAATTACCCTCCATATTTTTTAAATTCCTAAGAATGATGGAAAGCTAGCATACCCTGTAAGCTTATGCTAAATACCACTCTTCCGTAGAAAAATTATCAGCATTTGGATTTCCTTCTAACTCCCATTCGCTAATAAAATTAATTATTTCTCCTAAAATTAGATTTATATCATGATTCTTTATAATCAAACCTCTATGATTATTCCAAGTAAAATCAATTTCGATATTTATATTCAACTCATCCTCACATTTACTTAAAAAGTCATTCATTACTAAGGTAAAATATAAATTCACAAAATTATCAGAAACTCAAATTACGGATGATTCATCATTAACCTTCTCTATTCTAAATCTTAAATTATTGTACGCAATCCACTTTATATTACCTTGTATTTTTTCTTCTTTCATCATTATTTCCCTCCCATACTATGATATATTCCTGTCAAGACATCCATTGCTGAATTTGTTTTTAAACTGCCATATACCACATCTTCCCATCGACTGATATACATCTCTATAGAAAGCGCAATTATTAATAAAAATAACTTCAATTTATTTTATTAACCGTTCTCTTTACTTCGTAATTAAGTATTAAAATATTGTTGGTTATATTTTTGTAATAAAATGTAATCACACAAAACAAACGGTTTTTGATTGCACAGAAACCTTTTATTTGATATCCATTTCTTTATATGCTTACATTATAATTGCCAATAAGAATGATAAAGATAGAAATGCACAAAGCGGTATATATAAAACAGTGTCCATTCTAGCAAAATGCGTATCTTTTTCGCTTTTAAAAATACCAAAATAACGAAACTCACCAATTACTCTTATGAAAAAAACAACCATACAAACCCAGGATCCTATTTGAATAATAATATTTGGAACTGCAAAATAAACAACATCTGCTTGTTGTAATAAAATCATTGCTGCCATACTTAATAACAACGCAATGAACAATGTCATTCCTACACCTGGTGTAAACGCCTTTTCTCCTGATTTTGTTGGAATGACACTATTTGTCGCCCACTTACCTCCGAAAGCCCAGTAAACATGTAAAAAGCTAACTAAGAATAATATACAAGCAGAAATATATGTAATTATCAGCATTTTGTCCTCCCATTATTTTATTTAAGTCCTCAACTTTAGAGTATGCTATGAATTCCTCATTAGCAATATGTAATTACATAAAAAAACCTTTAATAATTTATCAATTCAATGATAAATTATTAAAGGTTTTACTGAAATTTATTATGCATTATACCTATTTCTACGACGTTCCATCCTCGTTTGTCCTTGAGCAGTACCTTCTTTAAATTGATGTATTTGTTCTGTCATTTCATAAGTTGCAGCTGAAGCTGGTTCCTCGTTATTATGCTCACGTATTTTTTCTGGTGTTTTTCGTTTTGATACTTTTCCACCAAACTTAAATAGTTTCATCTTAAATTTCGGTAATCTTGGAAGTGGAATCTTAAATGATAATTTTTTACGCTTCTTTTTTTGTTGAAATAGATTTATATTTTCTTTATTAACATCCTTTTCTTTACGGTGTAATAACATCGCAAGTAATCCACCTAATATAAGTCCACCAACTAAAAGCATGAGATATTTGAAATTGCTTGTCATTAAACTCGACATACGTTCAAGTATAACTAACGACTGTACTTCTTTAATATCCCAAAGTAAAGCGGCCCATAATGAGAATAAACCTAAAGTCAGTCCATATGTACGAAAACGGAATAAACATGGAATTAAAGCGATACAAGCGGCAATTTTCGCATTCGCTATTATGGAGCTTGTTGAAATATCCTGATGCCAAATGACTAACAGTAGTGTTATGAATGGCGCGTATGCTATCCAGCTACATATACGTGAATATATTTTTTTCGCAAAATAACTACCGAAACTAGTAAAAAATAAAAGGCCTCCAATATATAAAGATTGTTCTAGTGGGATTTGCTTTATTATTCCTGCAACTGGAAAGAGGCCGCTCAATAGCATCAATAACACATCTAATTTCTTCACAATTCCTCATTCCTTTCAAATTTCTTTTGAATCAATTCATATTGCTTTTCCATATGATGTAGATTTTATATTTCTAAAAAACATCTTAATCCTGTATGTAAATAAAGTAAATACGTAAAAGAGAAGATACATGACAAAAGATATCCTTATTTACATGAAAAAATGACAAATCCTGATCGATATAATGAACAGGATTTGTCTACTATTATTTAAAGCAGTGCGATTGAATCTTTCTTTTCTATCTTTATTATATCTACATCCAATTCATCATCAAACTCTTTAAACTCTCTTGCATCTATATCCGTCATATAGCTCTTTATTATTTTCGCCATATGCATAGAATATGGCATGTGTATATTCTTTTCCAAAAGCATACTTGAATTACAGCACATATAATGTACCATTTTGGCAATATAGTTCCTTTCAACCGCTTTTACACCTAGCGGTAAAATTTCAAGTATGTATCGCTGCAATGTTTGATTACCATTAAATAAATATTCACCAGTGCTATAATACATTCCTTTTTGATCTGTGTATAAACTTGTGCCATCCAGTACATCATCACATTCTATCGCACCGTATTTTGGTACATCAAAAGATGTATTTATTCTTATAATGTTTAAGTTTGGTACCTTTAGCACATCAGGGACAATCTCTGGTAAAATATCTATATCAATTTTTTTATTTTGCAACTCTTTTATCCAATATTTTCTTACATTCGCATCTATAATGAAATATACTTGCTCATTTTGCTCTTTTGCGTGTTGTAAAATTCCCGTTAGTGTTTCAGAGACAAATTGTTTAAATTGAACCCCCATATCATTTCTTTTTGAAGGCTGTGGTAAAAAACTATTATGTTTATTTATATTTAATAATAAACGATCAATCGTTTGCCATTCTGTATTCCCATATAATTTATATGAAATTTCTTTACCTTTTATTTGTGAAATAATAGGTAAGAAATCAAATTTTGAGATTCGTTCAATTGATAAATTAACATATGTACAAGGTAAATTTATCTTATTCCAACTACGTTTCAAAAATCCTTTTTGTTCTAATAAACTAAGAACACAATTTATAATTGTTTTACGAGATACACTTTGGCCTATAAATAAATTAATAAATGCCGAAATACGGTTTGTTCGTGCGAACCCTTCTCTAACGATTTGCTTTGGATCAATTTTTTCGCGCCCATCACAATTTTTCATTGCGATTAACGCCAATGTCGCATCATTACGCTCACCTGCAGTAGCATAGACCGCTTTCATAACATCCTCTACTAAATTTGTTTTATATTTCTGGCAATATTGCATTTTATATGGGTTTTGCAAAACTTTTTCAATATTATATCTTACTATTTTTAATAATACTGGAGAATCTGCATTTAATACATATGAAGACTCACCAATTTGAGCTAACACAATTTCACTTTCAAATAACGCTTGTTCTACTTCCATTGAAATTTTTTTAGACCATATTTCTAACGTTATAGTCTCTAATCCTTTTGGAGCAATTAAAGGGAATAATTCATTTTCATTATTTGTTGCTAGCTTTTTACATTCTGGTAGTAATGTGAAATAAGAGAATTTTTGCTGAAACCCTTTAAATAAATACTCTCTTTCCTTTACTTTTATACCAGGTTTTATTTTAGTACCTTGAACTTTATATATTCTCTCATTGTATGGAAGCAACACCCTAAGATTTGCTCCTAACATATAATCTTTCGGATATTGAAGAATGTGCTCTAATTCAACTTCTCCACCTATATGAAAATCATCTTTTAAATTTCTAAAAATCTTAATCCATTTTATGCCGTTTGTAGCTTGTTGTACTTTTAGTTTTACAAACCGTGATTTTTTATTATTCGATGCAAATTCTGGAGTAGAAATTAATACCATGCCCCGTTTTCGTCTTAACAGCAAAGGAATGTCTGGATGGTTATATTCTTGATAAAACCTCCGAATGCCTATTGAAACATTTAATAATGGAATATTCTCGCCTCCGCGCGTTATACATTCGAACCGATATACGTAGGCGAAATAATCTTGTGTTTTTTCATCTTTAATAGGCTCTGACATAGCCTCACAAATATTTTGTGATCTAAGTGGAGAAAAGTATATATCTTCTTCGTTTATGTTTTCTAATTGTACGGGACTCTCACAAAAAATATGTGAAATTAAAGCGGGCACCCATTTAGAATATGTTTCATTATCATGTAGTACTGTTAAATTAGAAATTAAATCGTAATGCCATTCATATTTTGGCGATTCTATTAATTTATTAGGTTTCCAATCATGAATAATCTCATACCAACTTTGAAAAATATAATCGAGTTGTTCTTTTCTAATAGGTTCTTTCGATACAATCCACGGTGTATTTTCATTTAATACATATGGATTATGCTGAATAAATAATATATCAGAAAACATATCATATAATCTTTCATTCAATCGTTTCAACTTACTCGTTAATAAAAATGTTTTATAATGTATTTCTACAATATCGAGCCATTCAATAGGGAAATATATAAATGATACGCTTTCGTTTAATAGAGGTTCTACTATATTATCAAATGTTAACAACTTTAATTTTTCCATAAAATGATTACTTCCTTTCTTCATTTATCTTGATCATCAAAAACTAGAAAAACAGTTACTTAATCTAATCAATTTAAACCAAGTATTTAAAAGAAAAGTAAAAACTATTTATCCAAATAAAACATTACCAAAACGACTCTTTTAAAAATTAAAAGTAGTTATCATATACAGCACCTCCTAAATCGTTATTTTTATACATAAGAATTATACAATATATATAATGTATTGTATTTATCATTTACAATAACTTTACAATAAAACTAAAAAAGAACACCTTAAGTCGATGCTCTCCTTTCAAATATCAACCATTATGTAATTGAACATATAGATAACATTAATCCTGCAAATGAAATTGCTCCTATTAAACCTATTACAAATCCTGTTAAACAAATACAATCGGCTAGACAAATGGAAGACTGCGATAATGGAACAAATGACCTACTTGTACTCGATCCATATTTTTTTATTTTTTCATAATTCATATCTAACATGAAATGTAGACATGTTACACCATCCTCAATAGTATGTAGAGATTCTTTTTCTAATCGCTCCAATAATTTACTATTAAAAGCAACTGGAAGAGGATACAGCTTATCTAATTTCATATTTTGATAAATTAATTCTAAACGAGATAATAGATTATTTTTCTTTTTTTCAGATGTTACTGTACATTTCATGTTATTAAGTTCATTTAATAACATTGTCAATTCATCTCTTTTTCCGTATAAATCCTTAGCTATTTTTCTCTTTATTTTGTACGAATGGATAATAGATTTAAATTCAATCATTTTAATACACTTCCTAATTAAATATTATTTACCCATTATTCTATAGATAAACAGTACTTTTTAATCCTATTTAAAATACACTCAAACATCTTAATTTACTATCGATTAACATTACATTAAACTTACACAGTTGTAATAATTTCATGAGCTACACACTAACTAAAAGAAGTCAATCCTTAAATTAGACATACATTTGATGGTAAAACTATAAGAAAAAAGCAACGATTAGATTTTAAATCTAGTCATTGCTTTATCTATCTCATCTTGATTTACACCTATATATCTTATTGTTCCCCTTTCGTTTGAATGACTGAATATTTCCATTAACGATGGCTATATTCTTTGTCGGCATGTACATGTATAAAGCTAATGTTTTTTAATTAATAAATGTAGTCAATATTCATATGTTACAATAGTACCAGTAGTATCAGAAGTACCATTAAAACAATTAGAGCAACCACCACAACCGCCACAACCAAAACAACCGAAGCAACCAATACAACGGAATCCACCACAACGGAATCCACCACAACGACCGCCACAACCACCGCAACGACCGCCACAACCACCACAGCGACGAGCAGCATCTTCAAAATAGTAATATGGATATTGGTTTTGCTGGTCCCAATACACAATATTTCCAGACCGGTAATCATTAAGGCTTAACGCTTGTAATTCTTGTTGAAACTTATTCATTTTCATGACCTCCGTTTATAAAATACAACCCTATCAATGCTGTCCTATATTTCTGATCGTTAAATCTAAGTAAAAATAGCGCTATAAACTAAGTTCAATACATACACCAACAAAGTATGACTTATCACTAGATGATGCACCTTGTTCATATACCTATTTTTACTATGGGCTCATTTTTATAAATAGAAATTATAAAATGTGAATTCTAGCATCATATCTTCATGCTTACTAATTTCAATTCATTTCTCAATAACCATGATGCCGTATCCTATGTATTCCCGTCTGCCGCTTAGATTTTTCTGTACTGTAAATACCTCTCGTTATAACACTCCCATATACTTACTGAGCGTACCATCTGATATTCCTAACCTTTTATATACTTCACACTAGCAGAATAAAAAATCTCGTCCGTCGTATCATCAAAAAAACTACTAGTTACGGAATTCAATGACGGTGAAGAAATTCCTACAAAAAAAGCCCTGATTAGGGCTTTTCATTCTACTTTTCCAGCAAGCTCTCCATGAAATTGCTAATTAAAAAAATTGAAAAAAGACGCACTTAGATTGATGCGTCTTTTTGTGATACCTCTTTTGTGAAATCATATAAAGCAATTGCGCCTAAAAGAACAAGTATACCTTGAGGAACATCTATCAAAATAGTTTTCCAAATTTCTGGAACTACCCATTTAATATTTGCTGCTGTTTCAAGATATGTTTGAAAATAACTAATCGTAAAATTAATTATCCCTAAAAATACAAACAACGATAGACCAAATCGAATTAATTTCTTATTTGTAAACATGTAACACCTCTCAAAATTCATTGGATATTCCTACTTTTGCTTCTTTTTCATTTATGCATCTATATATTTAATTTTAACACATCAAGAACTCCAAAAGATACAATATGCATATTTACATATTGTATTAACAGCATTCCATAATGATTTAGAAATTCCTGCAAGAAAAAACAACTCCGTTACAGTTAACAGAGCCGATTTCTTTCTTGTTTAACTTCAAACCACCAATCTTTACGTTCAAGGTAGAATTTCATTCCATTACGTTGTGCATCTGAAGTTGGAGCAGTAACGAAGTTTGATTGTAAAATAAAAGTCGCAGAAGTTTATCCAGTTAATGCGTAGAAAATTAAATTAACTAACTTATCGATATGCCATTTTGCTATATCCGCAGCACTATCGACTTTACGCAAATCTGACAAGAAAAAATATATAGATAGGTATTATCCATACCTATCTATAACATTACTTCCATTCTTTATCCGATTACATCTTTTACTTCTGTATTCACTGGCCACTTTTCTAAAGTATAAGCCATTTCCCAAAATGAATATTCATATTGACTGCTAATAATGAAATGCTGTTTCATTCGCTTACGGTCAGACTCTGTTACGTTTTCAGCGATAGTATCTAATCTTGTAATTTGCTCTTCAACTAGCGTACGGAACCAATCAGATCCATAAGCAGAAATCCATTCGTTATAAATTGGTTCTTCTGGCTGACACTCTTTTAAACGCTCACCAATTTCATAATACAACCAATAGCAAGGTAAAATTGCTGCAATGATATCGCCTAAATGTCCTTCATACGCAGCACGATACATATGTGAAGTATAAGCGTATGCAGTTGGAGCAGGGATAAAACTATCTTTTTCTTCTTGAGTTATCCCTAGTTTCTTCGCAAAATTCTCATGTAAAGATAATTCCGCCTCGTATGTATTTTGAGCATGATGTGCCATACGAGCTGTCGTTTCTAATTCCAGTGCTTTTGCAGCTCCTAAAGTTTGTACTCTAGCAAAATGACTCAAATAATATGAATCTTGCAGCACATAATAGCGAAAACTAGCTAAATCTAACGTTCCTTCACCAAGTTGTTTTACAAAAGGGTGATGAAAACTAGCTTCCCAAATTGAATCTACTTCTTGACGTAATGATTGTGAAAATTTCATTTAAATCCCTCCCATAATGTATAAAATTTAAGTATTTACCCACAATTATTAAATCTGTAAAATAAAAAAACTTTCTTTACAGGCGTAAAGAAAGTGAAATTGACAGTATTTATTCATGAAATAGCAATGTCTTTCCCACTTCCCTACGCTGGCATTAACCAGATCAGGTACTAAGAGTCTCAAATTCCCATTTGATCTCAGCCTATAATAGGCCCCCCTAGTGGATAAATATTTAATTTTCGTATTGTATTCATCATAACATACTTCATGTTACTGTCAAAAGTATTCATGATACTGCTACTTAAAACCCTTCTTCTTCCCTTACTCTTAATGAAGTTTCAATAATCATATCTAATAGTTTGCTATAATTAATTCCCGCTGCATCTGCACTTTTTGGTAATAGACTTGCTTGTGTCATCCCTGGTAATGTATTAACCTCCATTACATATGGAATACCGTCTTTCACCATCATATCAACCCTTGCATAAACACTACATTTTAATGCTTTATAGCAAGCCAGTGACGCTTCGTTTACACGTTCTTTCAATTCAGCTGGAAGTTCAATAACTTCTTCAATAGTACCAGCATCATCATATTTCGCATTGTAATCAAAGAACTCCGCCGCATGTCGAATTGAAATGATGGGTAACTGTTTTCCATCAAAAATGGAACATGTAATCTCGTCACCTTTTATATACTTCTCTATTACTACTTCAGAATCCCATTCGAACACAGTTTCCAGCATTGAAATTAATTCGTCTTTATCATATACAATCTTTACCCCGACACTCGAGCCACCAGAGTTTGGTTTTACCACTAACGGAAATCCTAACTTATCTAATTCATCAAGATTTAGATCCTCCATTTTTGTAAGTTCAATCCAATCTGGTGTTTCTATTCCTTCATAACGTAAAATCTTTTTCGAAATGTTTTTGTCCATACATATACCGCTAGATAACATATTGCTCCCGCTATAAGGAATACCTAAACTTTCAAGCGTTCCTTGAACAGTCCCATCTTCTCCGTATTTTCCGTGTAATGCAAGCAGCGCAAAATCAATGTCTTTCGCTTTTTCGATTAAATCCATTTTTTCGTTTAACGTAATTGGAACTATGTCATACTTACTTTTATCTAAATGTGCAATCATTTCATTTCCAGTCATAATTGATACTTGTTTTTCAGAGGATACTCCTCCCATAATAACGCCAATTCTCATTTCCTCAACTCCAAATTTCATTTTTTATTGTATCACCGATTATTTTGATTCCCCGAACAATTTCTTCTTCTTTCAAACGTGAAAATCCTAATCGAAAAGTGTTCGTTCCTTCTCCATTAGAATAAAAAACATCTCCAGGAGAAAATGTAACCCCCTGCTCATAACACTTTTGCAAAAGAGTACGGGCATGAATTTTTTCTTCTAACTCTATAAATAAATGAAGTCCACCATCACCGGTCATTCTTTGAAACGGAATGTACTCGTTACACGCCCTAACAGCTAACTCATATTTTTTCTTATAAACAGATCTTGCCTTTTTTAAATATTTTTCAAAATATCCTTCATGTAAATATTGAAACAGAACAGCTTGATCTAAAGTAGATGTGTGAATTGTTCTTGCTCTTTTTACACTTTCTAAATAATGAATCAGTTCTTTATCTGCAATGATCCAGCCTACACGTAAACCAGGGAAAAGTACCTTTGAAAAGCTACTAATATAAATCACATTATTACCAGCGCCAGCAAAAGTTAATAATGGTGCTAAATGTGATCCTGAATAACGTAGCTCTTCATTAAATCCATCTTCTATAATAGGAATCTTATATTTTGAAAATAACCTCATCAGTTCCGTTCTTTTCTCCGAACTCGTAACAATGCCGGTTGGATTATGATAGGAAGGAATTAAATACGCAAAATCAAACTCTTTTTCACGCAAGCTTTTTTCAACTTCGTTCGTATCAATGCCATCTTCATTCATATTAATTCCATGCACTTCAAGTCCATGTAAACGGAAAAGCTTTAGTGCAGCATGATGAGTCGGATTCTCACAAATAACCCGCCCTGACTTCTTCGATAACGAGGATAGTACAATGTCTAATCCTTCTGTAAATCCATTTGTAATTAAAATATCTTTATTTGAAATATCTACACCCTTCATTTCCATATAATGAAGTAGATAATTCATTAGCGGTCTATACCCGTTTGCGTAACCGTAGTTTAATACGACATCACCTTCAATGGACATACGAGTAAGAAAAGCTCTTTTGAAATTTTCCACATCAAATAGCTTTTCATCTGGAGCGATGCTGTTAAAAACAATCATTCCTTTTTCCCAGCGAACACCATGTTTCATTAAATCTAATTCATCCGCTAATAAGGTAACTGTATTAAGTTTATTTTTCCAATCTATTTCAACAGACGAAGTGTTTGAAATATCAACCTTCGCAACAAAATTCCCTTTTCCTTTAACTGCATAAATGAGTCCTTCTTGCTCTAAATCTGCATAGGCAGCGAGTACAGTATTTCTGCTCACACTTAATAATTCACTTAGTTCCCTCGTTGAAGGTATTTTTTGGTCCCCGAGCAAGTGCCCTTTCATAATCATCTTTTTTAAATAATCTTTCAATTGAATATAAACGGGACGATCTTTGACAACTTTAAAATCTTTAAACAAATCCTTACCCCCTGCAATTATTTTTGCATATTAATTTCATTCTCAAAAGGTCCACTACATATGTATTTTTTATTAAGGGCGGTACGGTTTTATAAAGTGAAACTTTAATCAATAGTGGATTCATCCCGACCATTGATTATTGACCTTCACCAATTGATAATTTTACTACCCGTTAATACGTGACAAATCTTTACGATATAAGTTAATTATATCTTTTAAAGCTGCTGCTGCGGCTCCACGTGGATTAGAAGCACCACCAATTGTTGTAACTTGCCCCATCGTATCTGTAAAAAACGTAATCCCTTTTTCTGTCCCATTTACATTTGCTAGCGGATGTTCTTTATGTATTTCGTGCGGTTCCACATTAAGAGCCACTTTTCCATCCTTATCCTTATTTGCTGAAGCTATTAATTTAATATATTTATTTTGGTCCTTAGCATTTCGAATTTGTTGTTTTGTAACCTGTTCGATTCCTTTTATATGTATATCGGCAAGTGTATTCTCTGTTCCCATTAAACTGTTTGTCAAAAGTATCAATTTACACGCACTATCAGAACCACTTACATCTAATATTGCGTTCGTTTCAGCAATTCCTTTACTTTGTGCTTCTTTCAGTGCTTCTTCAAACGTAATATCCTCCTCATTCATTTTCGAAAGAATATAATTTGTAGTCCCGTTTAATATTCCTTCTATTTTTTCAATATGGCAACCAGCTAAACTAAATTGACCAATATCAAGCGTCGGTAATGCGGCCGCAGTTGCACCACTATATCGAATTCGTACATTTGCGATTTTTGCCGCTTCATTTATTTCTCTCCAGTTTGTAACGAGTGCGCCTTTTGAAATTGCTACTATATCCATTTGTTTCTCAATCGCTTGTTTTATATATTGTTTCCCTGGATTTCCATCTTTAAGATTTGTAATAGTTGATTCTACTAGTACAGTACCACTTATGTTATCTGTCGCTCGTTGCTCCGGATAATGTTCAATATATTCTTCAATTGCAGCGCTACCGCCACCATACTTTAATAAATGATGAATAGACAAACCTTCCTCATTATGTATTGCAATATTTCTACCTAATACGCCACTTACAACTAACTCTATTCCATATGTTTCATATATATATGAATATTTTTCATTTAATAATTTTATAAACTCTCTTCCTACTGTTCCATATCCTGATAATACAACTTTAATTTTCATAATATCCCCCCATTTTTTTCTACCATATCCCTCTTTCAATATAATATAAAGCGCCCTCGAATTCCATCGAGAGCGCTTTATTATTACCTATTTTGGTAAACGTGATAGCTTTTCTGCAATTGTTCTATAAAACTCTTGAATACTAGAAAAACCTAACGTGTCTGAAACACTAAGTCCTACCATATCGAGATGATCCCAATTTGTTTTCGTTTCGATATGATTCCATTTTCCAATCTGTAAAGGCTCATTACTATTTACAGTAGCATTAGATGATGGTGCAATCATAGAATTTGTATTTACTACACCATCATTTTGCCACCAAGAAGTATCAATTAATGGACGATTTTCTTCATATCTTGCATAGGACCCTAAGAAAAATGCATTCCCCATTAACACTTTATTCATTGTTATATGAGGCAAATGTAAACCTGTTATAGGCGCCGCTTGTGATGCATGTCCACTATAAGATAAGTAATACACATCTGATTGCGCCTTTACCCAATTATTGAGCTCCTTTGCACCATCTGTACTTAAATCCCATTGACTTATATCCTTTGTATTTTTCCAAAGTGAACTATTTAGGATGCGATCAGTATATTGGAAAAAAGACTCTCCAGTATTCTTCTTTATACCCCATTGATCCAATTTAAAATCATATAACGATAAATTATTGTTTCCTCCAAAACTTGCAGCTGTAATGAGTAAATCTTTGACGAACGGCAGTAGAAGACTACCATCCGCAAGTGTTGTCCCATTGTGCGGAGTTGCTAATGTTGTAACACTATGAACATATGATTTCTCGCCTTCAAATAGTGGTGATATATTCGTGTTCGGATGATTGTTTACATAATTTTTTTCTTCAAAACTGCCTTCTTTTAATAGCTGTACTAATGTTCTAATCGTTTGTCCACCCATGCTATGCCCAACTAAATGAACTTTATTTGTTTCACTCCAATTTGGTGCAAAGCCACTATAAGTTCTGCCAAAACGATTATGTCCATGTTTCTCAGCATGTGCGGCACCATAGTCTACTGTACCACCGTTTATTTGCGCATATAATTCACATGCACGATCCCAGTTACTAGAAACAGGTCCAACTGCAGCAGTATGTACGGTATAACCATTTCTTTTTAAATCTTCTTGTATATCATGAACACCACCCCAATATTTAACCCCTAACATTTCCTCTCTACCCCACCCAGCAAATCCATTCACTAATATGATAGGATAATTATTTTGTTGTCTCTCTTCAGCGTGAGTTGTTTTTGCTGCGAATAAAAGCACAGTCCCTATTGCGAATAAACATATTTTTAAAAATAATTTCCCCATGCTTCCTCCCCCTAATAAAACGTTTACATTTTTCTGTAAAAAAGATATATATATTTTATAACTTAAACATAATGTAAAGTATTTTATATACATTGTATATATAGAAAACATACACAAATGTTGATAAATATTAATTCAGGTAAACATTTGCTTTTTACAATATAACTTGTAAATCTGATTATTTGAATTTATAATTAGATTTAGTTTCCTCATGTTAAATGGATTTAAAAATCATAAGAAAACTAATTTCATTACTTAAGAAGGAGGAAAAGTCATGCAAATCGAATTAAATATTCATACATTATCTCAACCAACTAAAATAACTCCATCTAATCTTGAGCGTAATACTATCCCTTCTACTAAACTTGAAGTAAAAAAATTAAATGATCCTATCAAATTTGATATTCGTTCATCTGAAAAAGAAATGAAACAACCTGAGCATAAATTTAACGAATTAGATTTATGGAAGATGTTAAAGGATAAAGGTGTTCCTTTATGGATCATCCTTGAAATGCTACAAAAAGTCCGTAAAGAAAAAGAAGCTCAAAATAATTCAGGTCAACATTCAAACGCGATTGAAGAAACGCATGAGACTCGATTAAATGAAGTAATGTAATATATGTTATATGAATGGCCTATAAACTAAAAAGAGTTCGAGGTTGATAAAGTTTCTATCAGCCTCGAACTCTTTTTTAAGGTTTTTCCCCGATCGTTACAAACTGAAAAGATAGTTCTTCTTCCAAACCTTTAATTAGCTTTTTTACTTTGACATTTTCATTAATCAATGTATTATCTGTCGACATTTTAGGCTTTTCGTCACCTAGTGATTGTTTCAAATGAAGAAGGTGCATTTTCGTTTCATTTGCCTTTATTTCTTTATACACACTATTTTTTGATACCATTACATACCATTGCGTTGGATATTTACGAGTGTTACCTATCCAAGCGTCACTATCGTATGAAACAGGAATCTCTTTTCCTTCTAATTCAATACTTTTCATACTCTTTTCATCTTCATGTGTAAACAACAGCGAGCCCTCTTTCGGGAATTTCGGTAACTTATCTATTAGTTTTAAATTGGATCCATTATCTCGTTTACGAAAAACATTTGCTTTAATCATCGCTTGTGCTGTGGATTCATTTAAAATTAATACCTGTCCATTCCCATATTTACTTTTTTTCACAGAAAACACTTCATTTTCTTTCGTAATTTCTTGATAACGACTAATAATTGGTGAAGTTTTATTTTCATCCCCAATGATTATTAAACCGTTTGCAGGAAATGAATTCTCCTTTTTAGAACATGCACTAAAACTTATTAAAAATAGTATCGTTAACATAAAAATAGTTAAAGTTCTTTTCATCGCGTTTCCTTTCATCATACAGTTCATTTTTTCACATATTTTTGTGTAATCTTACAAGCTAATATACTCTATTGCTCCATAACCTTATACAGCTTTTGCAGGTAACGCCAACGGGTTATAAAGAAATATAATACTTGTATACATATAAATGAAATTAAAATAACGATAGAACTATTTAAAATAGAAAAGTCTACTAATTGTTGCAATGCCATATAAGCGACTATAGTATGAATTACTGCAACAATAATTGGTAAGAAGAACATTAATACTAACTGTCTCGTTACAACCTTTTTTAATTCCCGTTTACTTAATCCCATTTTCGAAATCATTTTATATTGCTGTTGATCACGATCCAAATCTGTATATAATCTGAAATATATAAAACTAGCGGCAAATGTAAAGAAGACGATTCCGACTAAAACACTTGCCATAAGTAATAACCCATTCGTTTGTTTTGCACTTAGCAACTCGATTGTTAAAGCTCTAAATTCGAAATGTGTGTCTCTTGGATCTTTATCGAATATATTATTTAATTGGTTTGAAATCTCTTTCGTTTTCATCCAATCGTCTACAACAAATCCGTAAGTACGAAATGGACTGTCTTGATTAACTGGGTCACTAATAAGAGGTATTCCATCATATACCTGATCTTGAACAGCGATATAAATAGTTCTAGAATCATGTGGTAAAACTAAATTTTCTACAGCTTTTTTCACATGAAATGTCTTTGTCCAGTCACCTTGAATGACTTCTATATTCTTTTTATACTCGCCATTTTTATATTCTTGTTTTTGTGATACAACTCCAGGAATTAATATAATTTCATCTTCTTTTTCAATCGTTTCTTGTTGATACCCAAGTGCTTTTGCAAGATCGTTATATTCACTTAATTTCATTATATTCACGTTACTTTCTGTGTATATATATGAAGATGAAGCCATTCGATACGGAATATTAGCATCAGAAAGGTGTTTTTTTATAATAGAAAGATTTTTATTTAATACTTTGTCGTTTTCAAAACTTCCATACAAAAAGGTATACGGATTTGTCATCCTTACCAAATCCCTATTTCCAATTGCAGCTGTTGTACCAATCGCTGTAAATGCAACTGCTGAAACAATAGATACTATAAAAAACATCGTTGCATTATCTTTCATACGGTAAATTAATTCAGAAAATGTTAATATATTTGTTCTCTTTAAAAAGAAAGATTCACTCTTTTTCGCAAGATGCAATATATAAACGCTACACTGTGTATATAAAAAGTACGTTCCTATAATTACTAGGATCACACCTATTCCAAGTGTAATAAAATTGGAACTTGGGATGAAACGAAATACTGAAAAATATCCATATCCTATACTAATTAAAGAAAATAGTGATAATAAAATTGAAGATTTCGGTTCAGGTTTTGGCTTTTCCTCCGCTTGAATAAGTTCCACAAGTTCTGTTACTTTTACCATTTTAAATGTAAAAAGTGAAACGATTAAAAACAAGAAAAGGAATGTGATAACTGTTAAAAATACAGCCTGCACTGGTATATAAAAAGGTAAACCATTATTAATCATTAATACACTTGCGCTTATCAATAAGACTAGTTTAGAAAATATGAGTCCAATGAAAATCCCTATACAAATTGAACCAAGTCCAATTAACATATTTTCAATTAACAATAACTTCTTAAGTTGTCTCATTGACATACCTTGCATCATTAATATGCCAAATTCTTTCTTACGCGTTTTTAAAAATGAACTAACTGAATATAGAATGAAGAAAAATGAAAATATAAAAATCAAACCTTGCGAAATTGTAAATCCCATTGTACCAAATGCACTTATTGTTGCACTTGTCGATTTTAGCTCACCTTGTAAATCAGGATGGAATAATAAAAGAGCATACGTGAAGAAAATCATAATAGAAAATGCACTACTCAAAAAATGAGCTGCATATGTACGCTTATTACGAAAAATATTATTAAATGCGAACTGACGAAAAGTCATGCCTTTTCCCTCCTAACAAAGAAAGGACATCCATAATTTTTTGATAAAACGCTTGCCTGCTTTCGCCACAATAAATTTCATTATATAGTTGACCATCTTTAATAAAAATTACTCTGCTGCAAAAGCTCGCTGCATACGGATCATGTGTCACTAACATCATCGTTGCTTTTTCTTCTTTATTAAGCGTATCGAGCATCTCCATTACATCATTTGAAGATTTAGAATCCAAGTTCCCTGTTGGCTCATCCGCAAGTAATAATTGCGGCTTATGAACAATCGCACGAGCGATTGCTGTTCGCTGAGCTTGCCCTCCAGATATTTCAAACGTCCTTTTACTTAATATATCTGTAATATTTAATTTCTCTGCAATCTCTTCCACTCGTTTGTTCATTTCTTGCACAGAAACACCATCTAAAGTCATCGGTAATAAAATGTTTTCTTTTACAGTAAGTGTGCTAAGAAGATTAAATGATTGAAAAACAAATCCTAATTGTTTTCTGCGGAATAACGCTAATTCTTCTGATGATAATTGAAAAGGATTTGTGCCATTAATTAAAATTTCTCCCGATGATGGAGAATCAATAGTAGATACCATATTTAATAACGTTGTTTTCCCGCTACCTGATGGACCCATAATTCCTACGAATTCACCTTCTTGAATTGATAAATCAATATCTACTAATGCTTTATAAGGTACTTTCCCTTTATATACTTTACTAATACTTTTTGCATGTAAAATTTCCATGTATATTCTCCCTTCATTTCCACTGCTCACAATAAAGTGTAAATGAATTGTCTTATAGCTCATATTGATTCATCTTTCATTTATCTTACACGTTTGTAAGATTTCTAAAAAAACTGATAACAAGCCTATTCTCAATCTATAAACAAAGCATATCTATCTTATAATATTTGCATATTGGTTTAAATTACAATTCTATTTTCTAATATTTATTTTATTAATAACAAAAGACCGATTTTTTATCGGTCTTTTTATTTTCAAATATTATATTTTTAACTATTGCATTATTTGAAGCATATTTGAGTTACCCATTAAATACTATTTCACTTGATAATACCCTCTGCAAAAAAATGAGTTCTTCGGTTTCATTGCAATCAAAAATGAATTGTAAATATCTGAGGCGGAAATGAATGTGTTTATCCAACATATAAATAATAAAATTGATTTAATATTTCCTGATACAAAGAAAGACATCATGGCAGGAACTACCGATAATGCAATAACAGGAAAGCTCATAAAGACCCAAAATCTAATTTTGGATAAGGTTGCATTTGTATTTAGCCAAAAGAATATCCCACTAAATGTTAAGCTAATATCTCCTTTTTTACTTATTACTAAAATGTGTAGACATTCGTGAATGATGAAGACTAGGATACCTATTATGATAAGATAGAATATATTAATATGAGTGAAACTTGTTTCAAAAAAATAAGGTATCATAAAAATGATAATCTGAAATAAATATACAAACTTCATATAATGTTTTTGGTACCAATTATTCTGTATAAACGGCGTCCATTCTGAATAATCCATACCTATTTGTGGTAAGTGACGAAACCAAATAATAATATGTGTTCCCCTCCCTCATTTAAACTAATTCCTGGCTTAAAGATTTAATTTAATAGCAATCAACCGTAAGTTTTATATGCAGCTCTTTAATAGACTTAGCTGCATTTTTTGTTGACTAAGACCAAATTCTTCTTTATATCACCCCATTTTTCCCCTTCCATTCTTCTAATTGAGCTTAAAGTAATTCGTTTGTAGGATGATTTGAGTAAGAAATTTGTATTATCATTGATACACGAATTCGACAAAATATTCCAATTCCCTTTTCATAAATGATTTTTTAAACTGGTTATCACATGTACAGCTTGATCTCCCTATTTTGTTGAAAAGCAATTCTATCAAGAATTCCTTACAATTGTACCCTTCATATGTTAACAGGTATAAAATGAATGTAAAAAAGCTTAGAGTTTTAGCTCTAAGCTTTTTAATGATTTCGTTTTAATTCCTTTTACAGAGAAATATTTTCTTTCCATTCAGATTTACTCAATAAATAATGATTATATAGTTGATTTTCTATCTTCTGTTCACTCAAATAAGTAAACCCGCATTTTTTAATGACTTTATTTGATGGTACATTGTTAATTAAAGCGATTGCGTTGAGGACATTTAAATTTGTTTCTTTAAACAAATAGTCAATTAAGCCTTTAGTCGCTTTTGTAGCATAGCCATGATTTTGATGTTCATTTGAGATAGCATACATGATTTCTCTGTTCGGTGCAGGAAGCTCATCTTTCATACCTGTGCAGCACCATCCAACAAATTCATTAGTCGATTTCTTAAATATTCCTAGTTTTAATATATGATCATCTATGTTAGTCGTAGTTGTCACTGCGTCAATAAATGCTTTGTTTGCTGGTATTTCATCATTTGTAACCCAATTAACCCTTTGTTCTTTCGTTGATTTCCAGTCGGGTAAAAATTTTTCTATTTCTGGTTGATTTGCTATTTTATAAATACTCTCTGCATCTTTGACCGTAAACTCTTGCAAGTATATGTCTTCATAATCTATTCTAAATAACTTAGTCAAACTCTCTTCTCCCATTTTAATCCCCCTTATTTACGTTAAAGCGCCTTGATCTGCTTTGTAAGTTCCATAAACCGTTCATCTAGTTCTTTATATTCTTTGTCTTTAGAAGTTAAAAAGCTTAATTTCCCTAATACTTCTTGTCTTTCTGTTTCTAACGTTAAACGTATCTCTTCAATTTCATCTCTTGTTTTCGTAGATTCTTCGAGCTGCTTTTGTACCGTATTGTTTAAAAATACGAGTTTTGTGTTAGTTGTTTTCTCCAGAAAATATCGATCGTGAGAAACGATAACGAGTGTTCCGTTATACTCAGCTAATGTATTTTCAAGTTGTTCACGCGAAGGTAGATCAAGGTGATTCGTCGGTTCATCTAAAATAAGTACATCTTTTTCATCTAAAATATAAGCCATGAGCTTACATTTTACTCGTTCCCCCATACTCATATGTCGAACCGGCTCTGTCCATTGGGAAGATTCAAATCCTAAATGTTTCATTAAATTTTGGACTTTTCCTCTTTCTTCAAATGTCTCTTTATAAAATAAATCTTCTGGTGTTTTATCAAGTGGTAAATCAAATACTTCTTGTGTTAAATAACCGATGTTTGCTGAAGGTGAAATCCATACTTCTCCTTCAACAGTTTCTGTTCCCATAATCATCTTCAGTAAAGTTGTTTTCCCGCTACCATTTGGTCCAATAATCGCGACCTTCTCACCATGCTGAATTGTAAAATTAACGTTTTCAAATAATATTCGTCTATTAAATTCTTTCCGCAATTGTTTCACTTCTAAGAAACGTTTTCCTACTTTTTTACTCGCTTGTATAGAAAATTCAACTGAATACTCCTCTTTCACACGTTCTACTTTCGTTTTCTCCAGCTCTTTTTCGAGGCGTTTTCGTTTCGATTTAACTTGTGCATCCATTCGCTTCGCCTTTACACGATAAAATTCTTTCACTCCTTCTTGTTTTGTAGACTGCGCATGTGCTTTTTGTGACCATGAACTTAATTCTTTTATATGAGTTTCTACTTGTTCTATCTTTTTTTGTTGTTTTTCATATTCACGCTGCTGCGTCATTCTTTTATGCTCACGTGCTTTCATATAACTTGTATAATTACCGCTATGGTCAATTAATTTCTTATCCTCAATTGACCATATTCTAGTCGCGACAACATCTAAAAAATATCGATCATGCGATACGACGATAACTGTACCTTTCATATTTTTAATTTGCTTAATGAGAAATTCCGTACTCATCTCATCTAAATGATTTGTCGGTTCGTCTAATATTAAGACATTAGGATTTTCAGCAAATCCTTTTGCTAATCGTACTTTTAGCTTTTCGCCACCACTTAAAGTATGAAAGTCGTTCGTTGGCACGCCCCATTTCGCAAGAAGTTCTGCTTCTTTTGCAATCATATCCTTACTAACGAAAGACTCTTTTTCTTGTTCAACATATGCTGTTGTCATATTCATTTGCATCCATTCAACAGTACCTTTTGTCGGTTCAATCTTTCCATTTATTAATTGAAGTAACGTTGATTTACCAGCACCGTTTTTACCAATTAATCCGATAACATCCCCTTGTTTTACTGTCACATTCATTTTCTCTAACAACATATTTTCCTTTATTTCAACATAAACATCATTTAATTTTAATAGTTCTTTCATAATACCGATCCCTTTCATTAAGGGAGAATAAAAAAATCCTCCCAAATAAATTTGGCAGGATTAGTCGTTAAAATATTTATACCCAAATAAGCTATTGCGCAACATAAATAGCGATACCGTTGTTTGGAAATTGGGCAGACTAATCCTATTTTTTAGAAATTGAAATTTATTTCATTTCAACATTTAAAAATAAGATTAGTTAATCATCGTCCACCCATCATTCCTTTCCGTCATTAGTAACCATATTGTACCATGATAGTACTGTATGAGTAAATGCAATTATTTGTGCTGCTAAAAAGATCGCTTTCTTTTAGGTCTATTTATCATTTCTTAACTTCATATTGAACAAGCATAAACTACATTTGTTGTACTACTTCCTTTACATTTCCCTAGCAATAAAATTCTAAGCACCCTCTCTTATATAATTTTTATATAAATTTATGATTAATTATATATTATACATACTACATTTCAGTTCTTATAATAAAGTTATCATTTTTTAGGAGGGATTCTACAATGGAATTTAGCAAACTAGGAAACAGTGGATTAACAGTAAGTAAGATTGCATACGGAAACTGGATAAACCATGGCGGAAAAGTAAATGAAGATACTGCAAATGATTGTGTAAAAGCCGCACTAGATGTCGGAATTACAACGTTCGATACTGCTGATGTTTATTCTGACACGATAGCCGAGGAAGTACTTGGTCGCTCTTTGAAAGGTGTTCGCCGAGAAAGTATAGAACTTTGTACAAAAGTATGCCATCCGACCGGACCAGGAAAAAATGATCGAGGTTTATCACGAAAACATATTATAGAAAATTGTAATGCATCGTTACAACGGCTACATACAGACTACATTGATGTCTATTATGCACATAGATTCGATACAACAACACCTCTTGAAGAAACAATGTTAGCTTTCTCAGATCTTGTAAGACAAGGGAAAGTCCTTTATTTAGGTGTAAGTGAATGGACATCGGAACAAATCACCCGCGGTGCAGCACTTGCACGAGAATTGAACATCCCTCTTATTGCTAGCCAACCTCAATATTCGATGTTGTGGCGAGTAATCGAAACTGATGTAATACCAACATGTCAACGTGAAGGACTTGGTCAAATTGTTTGGTCTCCCCTCGCACAAGGTATTCTAACTGGAAAATATCAACCTGGTAAACCAATCCCAACTCAATCCCGTGCTAATTCAGATGCTGGAAAACCATTTTTCAATAAACTTGTACAACGCTGGATGAATGATGATGTACTTACTGGTATCCAGAAACTTACTCCTATTGCACAAGAAAATAATCTCACCCTATCTCAACTCGCAGTTGCATGGGTATTACAAAATCCAGCTGTTTCCTCTGCTATTATTGGCGCTTCCAATCCGGAGCAAATAAGAGAAAATGTAATTGCTTCTAGTGTAAAATTATCACCAGAAAGTATGGATCAAATTGATAGCGTGCTAAAAAGTTTCATTGAGTACGATCCAAGTAAAACAGGTTAAATCGTCAGTGACTTTACAATAAAAATAATACCTTTCCAAATTACCTACTGCCCATCCCATCAAGATGGGCCTTTACTTTTCAAATTCAGATTGTGAAGTCATATAAACCTCTCTAACAACTACTAAGAAGTTATCTAACACGACAGACTTTTCATCTTGTCTCCATCCGGCATATAAATTTATTATTGGTGTTTTTTCTTTAATCTCTTTATAAATGACTCCCGATTTTTTATAACTTTCCACCGATGATGGAACGACAGAAATCCCCATTCCTGCAGCAACTAAATTCACAATCGTTTGCATTTGAATCGCTTCTTGAACAATATTTAAACTTACTCCATGTTCCCAAAAATAACTAATAATTAAATCATAAAAGTTAGTACCGAAATGACGAGGAAATAAAATAAATGGTTCATCCACTAGTTCTTTAATAGAAATATTAGGTAACGAAACGAAAGTGTGATCTTGATGTAACACTAATTTTAAACGTTCCTTAGAACAAACCTCGGAAGACAATATTTCATTATTCTGCTTAGAACGAATAAATCCAATATGAATTTGTTTTTCATAGAGTGCTTTTATTTGCTGGTCTGTTGTCATCTCGCGTAATATAAGCTGAATTTTAGGAAACCGTTCTCGAAATGTTTTTAATATGTCTATAACGGTTTCTGTAGAATCGACAAAACCGATGATTAAATGTCCTACCTTTCCTTCATCCGCAAGCTGTGTTTCTTTAATAGTTCTATCTACTTGCAGCAGCGTTTGTCGCGCACCTTCTAAAAATATTTTCCCAGCATCGGTAAGCTCAACTATTCTTTTTGTACGATGAAAAAGTTGAACCCCTAATTCATCTTCTAATTTACGAATTTCTTGGCTTAAAGGTGGTTGTGCCATCATAAGACGCTCTGCTGCACGACTAAAGTTTAATTCTTCTGCCACTGTTATGAAATATGTCATTTTACGAATATCCATTACAATCCCCCCTACCATAAACGAATAATAAACAATTCGCTTTTACTTCTGTTAGGTAAATAATTTTTTATTTTTAAGTGGTACAAAACAAGGCTAAAAAACTTATCTCCAAAGTTCTTTAGCCTTGTTCACTTGTTACACATTACAAAATTTAATTCGTACAACGGTACCTTTACCAACTTCTGAATGAATTTCTACATTATGTCCTAATTGTTTCGTAATTTCATATACAAGATAGAGCCCCATACCAGTTGATTCTTTAAAAGCTCTACCGTTTTCTCCTGTAAAGAAAGGTTTAAACACTCTTGGTAAATCTTGCTTCGGTATCCCTACACCATTATCGGCAATTTCAAGTATAACTGTATTATCTTCCTTACAAGCTTTCACTTTAATCTTCTCTCTATTACCTGATGAATATTTAATTGCATTCGATAGTATTTGTCCAATTAAAAATTGTAACCATTTCGCATCACTCTCTACAGTAATATCCTTCTCAATTTTAAGCTCTGGATATACAAAGTTCCGGATAAAGAGGCGTTTATGTTCATGTACGGAATCATTCACTATTTTATGTAGTTGTACTCTTTCTACATAAAAATCTTGTGTAAATGCTTCTAAACGTGCGACATACAGAGCCATTTCTAATCCCTTTTTTAATCGATCTGTTTCCTCATTTATACTTTCAAAACGCGAATCTACTTCATCCTGTGTAATTAATTCTATTACAGATAAAGGTGTTTTCATTTGATGGATCCACTGATTCATAAAGGTTAAATGGTCATTATTTTTTCTCTCTTGTATTTGCAGCTGATTTTGATAATGTCTATATTGCACCTCAAGTAGTTCTTGAAGAGCAATCGATACAGCTGCAAAATCAGATTTTTGAACAGATTCATCTAAAGATTGCATTGGGTTTGCTAAGCGCTCATAAAAAGAACGATGTGTAAAATAACGAAATACTAAATAACTTCCCATAAAGAAAACACCTAAAAACATTGCATATAATGCAGTTGAAATGTGATTATGTCCATCAAACCAATATACGAGGAATATGGCTAGTAGTTGGATCGCTGTAAAACAAATAAGTGGTATATGATCACGTATAAACAGCCTTATCATTTTTCCATACCAGTATCCCAAGTAATATGCAATCTATATCCAACACTACGAATCGTTTCAATCGCATCCTCAATCTGCATCGTTTTTAACTTTTTTCGCACACGTGTTGTATTTACACTTAATGTATTATCATCAACATAAGATTCGCTATCCCATAATTTATTTAATAACACTTCTCTACTCACAACACGCGGATAATTTTTCATTAACATTTCTAATAAAATGGCTTCGTTTCTCGTTATATCAATCTCTTGATTCTTAAGCTTTAATACAAGCCTTTCGGGATATAAACAAAGTCCTTGTTGCTCAACCATCCGTTCTTCTACTTTCGGTGCATAATCCCCGTAAGCACGTCTTAAATAACTACGAATTTTAGCCATTACAACTTCGTAATGGAAGGGCTTTGAAATAAAATCATCGCCACCGTTTTCTAGCGCCATAACTTGATCCATCGTACCTTCACGGGCCGAGATAAATAATATCGGACATGTAGAAACTCCGCGAATTTGACGGCACCAATAGTACCCATCAAAACTCGGTAAATTAATATCTAATAAAACTAACTCTGGTTGTTCTTCTAAAAAAATGTTTAATACATTTTGAAAATCCGATACGATAATCCCTTCATACCCGTATTTCGCAACATGTGTTGATAATAGTTCTGCAATTTTCATATCGTCTTCTACAATCATAATTTTAACCATTTGTTAACTCCTTTTTCACTCCACAATCTTATATACAATTATATAAATTAAATACTACCTTTTTTTATTTAATTCGTAAATTAAAAAAGGATACTTTTATACAACAGCACCCTTCTTCCATTATTCTTATTTAATATGAAATTCACTCAAAGTAAATCCCAGTTTCTCCACATAATTCATACCTAGTTCCACCCGAGCAGTCTTCAGTGGATCCACAACTTGGCATACTTTTAAATTGCCTGCCGCTGACAATAAAAGAGTTGCTTCAGCCTTAGACATTTCTAATTCTTCATGTAAAAATTTCACCATATTACGTACAGCACGATTCGCTGCATCATCTAATAATTTCTATGAAGCAATCGTCATTACTTTTTCTTTTTGGATAGCCATTGGTAATGGCCATTTCTTTCCTTTTATAATCTGAACTGTTACCGTCACCTCACCAGCAACTTCTACTCCACTAACACCAATTTCACCATCACCCATCGCTGCGTGTAAATCACCTAATGCTAATAAAGCACCAGGAACATTTACAGGTAATAATAATGTTGTCCCTTCTCTTATCTCTTTACAATCCATATTCCCCCCGTGATCATGAGGTGTGCCACATGAAATGCTCTCTTCTTTCGGCGCAGTACCAATTACACCGATCATTGGATTAATCGGGATTTGTAGTTCATTTGAAAACAAAACATGTTCATTATGTATTGGGACGATCTTCACTGTATTTTCATGTAGCTCTTCACCCATTACGCCTAGATTTGGCCCTGTAGTTAAAACACCTTGCTCTGCAATTTTTATCTTTTCAATTGTTACAACTAATATATCACCAGGTTCTGCACCATTAATATATACTGGGCCAGTCGCTGGATTAATCCGGTTCCAATCTAATTCTTGAAACACAACATCTTCAGAATCAATTTGATTTTCAAAGCAATCGTATGTTTCAAATACAAGGCGACTCCCAATTTCCACTTCCATACATGGTTTATTTTCTGGTGACATTGCGTAAATGCTATGTTCTTTATGAATTCGATACATAGTATCTCTCTCCTTTTATATTGGTCTACAATTACTAATTAGCTTTTTTCATAAAAGCTCCTTTTAATAATTATTGAATTTACATATAGAAAAGCACTTAGCTTATTTTCATACATACACTCTTTACTATAACAGGTAAAGAAAGGTGGTATCACTATGCCCCTTATTCCGTATAACGAAAGTGATGTTGATTTACTAGCTCGTTTAATTCGCGCTGAAGCTGAAGGAGAAGGTCGACAAGGTGAACAACTTGTCGGTTGCGTAGTAGTAAATCGTGTATTTTGTGATTGCTTAGATTTTAAACAACTTCGGTCTGTACGTGATGCAGTATATCAAAGCCCCGGCGGATTCGAAGCCGTGCAATACGGATATTTTTATCAGCGAGCTCGTGATTCAGAAAAAGAAATCGCAAGAAAAGTTTTACAAGGTGAGTGGAGATGGCCTGCACGATGGGCTCTTTGGTATTTCCGTCCAACTGGAGCTTGTCCGCCTGAATGGTATAACCAGACATTTGCAGGGCAATTTAAAAGCCATTGCTTTTATGAACCACGTGGTGATGAATGTCCGAAAATGTATTCACGATAGTAAAGTTTGCAACGCAAGTACTTAGACCACTGAGTACTTGCGTTTCCTTTATTTTTTAGAAATCTAATAATGTGATGAATTTTTCAATGCCTACTACATGTATTAATAACGGTATACGTGGGCCGCTAGTCTGATTCATAATGAGCCTATAAATTATAATAAATAATTGTTTTTGATTTTCTTTCATTATTTTTTTATTTTCATGATGGCAAATCGAATACAATTGTTCCATTAAGTTAGAGTAATCTTTATTAGAACGAAGTATTTTACAAACTTCTACTAGCCATTCTTTCTGCCTCTCATCTAATGTGTTGTAAAACTCTGTATTTCTCTCTTGATTTACCGCAATTAATTTTTCAGATTGAAAGTTTCTTATCCAATACTCTGCACGGTTACATATCGCTATCATAGCATCTATTGCATAACTCCTATCTGTTTTTTCTAATATACCTTGTAAAATAGATGAATCAAAATTTAATAGCGGTAACGTTCCAGCAACCTGATTAAACTTTGGATACTCTTTAAACCCACTATCAACTTTAGAGAGTTTAATTGCATCAAATAAATCTTCGTTTTTGAGCGTTTTATTCTCATAACTATCTTTCAATCGTTCATATTCTGTATAATTGCGAATCACATCTTCATCAAGACCGATATGAAAAGCTGCGTTCGGTCTATATTTAGCGAACATAAATAGAATCACTTCTGGTAAATACACTTTCAACAACTCACTAGGTGTAATACTATTCCCTGAAGAACTAGACATTTTTTCATGATTCCCTTTAATTCCAATGAAATCATAAGCAACGTAATGAGGAGCTTCACGATTAAATATTTCCCTTGCAATTTCCTTCGATACATTATAACTACCCGATTCCGATGAATGATCTCTTCCGCCCGGCTCAAAAATAACACCCTCTATCATCCACCTCATCGGCCAATCGATTTTCCAATTCAGTTTCATTTTATTTGTATTTAATACTGATAATTCATTTTGATTTCCACATACACATTCATACTGAACTGTTTTTAATACTTTATCAAAATGTGTAATCGTTGTTGCATCTTTCCCGCATTTCTCACAATATAACGTAACCGGATAAAAGCTCTCTCGCTCTTCTTCACTACACTCTCCAGTTTTAAATCTTATTAATATATCATATATTTCTTTTCTTTTATATAAAGCCTCTAATATGTTTTTGTTATACCTTCCGCTTCTATATTCAGCATGTTGATATATGAATTCCACATCAACCCCAAATACTTGAAGCGATTTCTCAAACTCTTTTTCAAAATGCTCTGCATACGAATTATGACATCCATACGGATCTGGAATATCACAGTATGGCATACCAATATATTTTGCAAAAGATGGATCAATATTTTTAGGAACTTTTCTAAACCTGTCATAATCATCCCATGAGAATATAAAACGAGTCCTTTTCCCTAAATCTTGAAGTGCCCTTACAACAAAATAAGTCGTTATTATTTCGCGAAAGTTCCCGATATGAACAGAACCCGATGGACTGATTCCAGATGCACAAACAAAAGTTTCTTTATTTGGATGTTTTCTAATTAATTCATGTGCTACTTCATACGCCCAATGCATATGTTATTCACCTCAATTATTATTTGTTTTCATATTTTCAAATTTATGCAATAAAAAAACTCCCACCCCCAAGATTATTCATCTTGAGGACGAGAGTTGTTAGCTTCGCGGTACCACCTCAGTTTGTTAATACGTCGCCATATTAACCTCTTCAGGTACGGCAAAATATGCTTATACCCTATCTCTATAACGGGAGAATCCGTCGCACCATCCCTAAACAAATTAGTTCCTTGCGCAGCTCCAAGTCTTTTTTCATTAAGATGTATACTGCTCTTTCTCAGCTACCAGAGCTCTCTGTACGTATCCTTTCTTAACTACTCTTCTCTTCCATGCCATTTTAAATATTATTTTTTTATATGATAATTTATAAAACTTTTATTTTCAAACTTTTCTAAAAAAATAGCTATCTAAAAAAATGTTTTATCGCTTCTAATTGAATTTTATGGATACATTCATCACAACAATATGTCCCTTTCGGTTTCTCTTTAAATCGCTTATATTTTTCACTACCTTCGTAAACACGAAATATATTTTTACAAGAAAAGCAAACAATTTCATAAAACATCATATGCATTTTCCTCTCCATGTTTATACATTTTTTTATCTCTTGAGAAAATCAATTTTCTACAGTACAAATCTTAATATCTTCTGACTAAAAGGTTTATCTCTATTCTAATCGAATTATATAAATATCTTATAAAGCGAGGTGAAAATCTTGATTAGTAATATAGAATTAGTTTTAGATGCTAAAGCAAGTTTGGCTGAAGGACCATGTTGGAATGAAAAAAAGCAACTTTTATACTGGGTTGATATTGTTGAGAAGCAATTATGCATATTTAGTCCTACCGCTAATACAAACCGAGTAATTGCTCTCAATCAACAAATTGGCTGTGTTGTTCCATATTTAGAAGACGTACTACTCCTAGCTATGGAAAACGGCTTTTATTCTATTAATGTAAAAACAGAAAAACTGACACATATTTTTGACCCTGAACCACATTTATTTGAAAATCGTTTTAATGATGGAAAATGCGATCCAGCAGGACGTTTTTGGGCAGGTTCTACAGATACATATGGTATTAATGCTGCAGGTTCCTTGTATTGTTTAAATAGTAACTTAAAAGTAGAGAAAAAAGTTTCACATGTAAATACATCAAACGGCATGGCTTGGTCACCTGACCATACATACCTTTACTTTATTGATACACCTACTAAAAAAGTAGTTCGTTTTCATTATGATATTTGTACTGGAGAAATTCGTAATCCAAGTGATGTAATCATTTTTTCCGAAAATGACGGTCTACCTGATGGTATGACAATTGACGAAGAAGGTTGTTTATGGATTGCACATTGGGGAGGTTCAAAGATTACTAGGTGGAATCCTTTAACTGGAGAACAAATATTAAGTATCCCAATTCCAGCGTTATATGTAACGTCATGTACATTTGGGGGGCCTAACTTAACAGATTTATATGTTACAACAGCCAGAACAAGAATGACAGATAACGAATTAAAAGAGTATCCAAATGCTGGTGGTATTTTTCGGTTTCAAACAAATGTAAAAGGTTGTCCTACCCATTCATTTCGCAATAATAATATTGGAACTGAAACTATATGAACCGTATCGATCACATAAGACACGAAGAAAAGAAATATCATGACCTTTGCTATGAACAATACAAACTATTTGAAACTGGCTCTTGGCTATACAAACCAGTTAACACAGTTATGGACTTGATGGATTACTTTGAAGGACAAAATTTCTTACAAGTACTAGATCTCGGCTCTGGCGTTGGAAGAAATAGTATTCCAATTGCACAAAAGATACAAAATGCTAGCGGCACTGTTACATGTGTAGACTTACTTGATTCTGCTTTAACAAAATTACAATCTTATAGTAAAGAATATGGTGTAATTAATAATATTAAAACAGAACAAGCAGCAATTGAAAACTACTACATCCAACCTAATACTTATGATTATATCGTTGCAGTATCAAGTCTAGAGCATGTCCAATCAGAAGAAGATTTAACAAACGTGCTTCATTCTATGAAAAAAGGTACAAAGACTGGTGGTATCAATTGTCTAATTATTAACTCGAACATACAAGAAATTGACTTACATACGAATGAAGAATTAGATGCTTTAATTGAAATTAACCTTCCTACTGAACATATGATATATCTATTAAAAAGCATTTATAAGGAATGGCAAGAAATAAAAATTGAAATAAAAGAATTAGCTTATAACATAGTCCGAAATGACAGCCACATTCAATTAAAAACAAATGCTATTACGTTTGTCGTTCAGAAATAATTGTATAATAAAGATGTGACTCTTTCCTTCTGATTCATTTTTATTATACGAGATTTGTATCTTTAAATATTTATTGAACAAAACACAAAAACCATGCTTCGGTATCATTAGAAACATGGTTTTTATTATTGATCATACTAAACTGCTTAACTATTTAATGAAATCATTAATTGGAAGAAATGTTCAATTGCTTTATTTATTCCGACTGTAACTACTTTAATAGGTGCTAAACCTTTTTTGAAATACCTTCCTGTATTTAGTTCAGCAATTAATTATCCGTATTCCCAATCTGACATCGTATAAAATACATATAAATAAGTTTTTCTTGTTTGTATTCAATAACATCCCATTCACAACTTAATCTAATCCCGTCTTTTCTAAAAAATAAGCTATCTATTATTTATAATTGCTTGTCGAGCTTTTTCTTTATCATCAAAATGGATAGTCGAATCTTTTAAAATTTGATACGTTTCATGCCCCTTGCCTGCAACCAAAACAATATCATTAGAAGATGCCATGTTTATTGCATGATTTATTGCAAGTTCACGATCTACTTCTACTTTATAATTCAAATTATTATTTTGTGAAAATCCTTTTTCAATATCTTTCATTATTGCCTGCGGATCTTCCGAACGTGGATTGTCAGAAGTAATAAAAACAAAATCGCTATAACTCCCAGCAATTCCACCCATTATTGATCGTTTTTTTGCGTCTCTATCTCCACCGCAGCCGAAAACGGTAATGATTTTACCTTTTGAAAACTCGCTAATTGTTGAAAGGACATTTTCTAACGCGTCAGGTGTATGAGCATAGTCCACTATTACAAGGAAATCTTGATTTTCGTCTATTATTTCCATTCTACCTTCAATACTCTTTAAGTTAGATAAGCTATCACTAATTTTTGTAAGCGGAATACCTTCAACTAATGCAACTGTTATTGCTGCTAATGCATTATATACATTAAAGTGGCCTACTAGATTTAGATTGATTTCTATTTCTCCATTAAAGGACGAAACTAAAAAACGAATACCTTTTGGGCTTAAAGTTATGTTCTTCGCTTGAACATCTGCTCCATTATGTATCCCATATGTAATAACCTCAGCTGAAGTAATTTTTTTAAAGTATTCTACCGATGGATCGTCTGCATTCAATACAGCAATTTTTTTATCTGTAGCAGACAAATCATTTCCTAATCTTGAAAAAAGAAGACCTTTTACATGCTTATATTCATCAAATGTTCCATGATAATCCAAATGATCCTGCGTTAAATTTGTGAAAACAGCTATTTTAAAGTTACACCCTTTAACTCTTTCCATATGTAAACCTTGTGACGTAACTTCCATAACACAATAATCTGCATTTTGATTTTTCATCATTTGCAAATTCCGCTGAAGTATCGGTGGTTCTTGCGTATTAATATCAGTAGGATACCATTTCGAACCAACTTTCACTCCGTTATTCCCCATAAGCCCTGTTTGAAATCCATAATCAGTCAAAATTTTTTCAAGTAAATAGGAAGTAGTTGTTTTACCATTTGTTCCTGTAATTCCAATTAGTTTCATTCCATTAGATGAGTAACCATAAAAATGCGACGCAATAACTGCCATAGCATACCTAGCATCTTTAACAATTATTTTAGGTATTTCAATGTCTACATCCCTTTCTACTATTAATGCCACAGCACCATTTTCCACTGCATCTTCTACAAATTGATGCCGATCTTCAAGAAAACCATCGATACCTGATACACATATAAATAGATTTCCACTAGTTATCTTTCTAGAATCCATTTCTAATCCCGTAATTTCTACATCCATATTCCCAATGGTCTCTTTAATCAAAAATAAATTCGCCAGTTCTTTAAGTTTCAAAGTCCCCTGCCCCCTTATACATCATCCTATTAATTTTACCATTTCATTCAAAGTTTATGGTATTAAATTCCATGTTAATCAAATAAACTATACTCTTAAATAAACAAAAAAATAAAAGAGCACTTGTTTCCGCAAGTGCTCTTTTCAGGGATTTTGAGATGCCCTATTAACGAAAGTTAAGGTTACTTAAAGTTAAGAGGTATTTATATTATATGCTTGTCCTTTTTATTTGTGCATTATCAATATATAAACATCTTTAGTAATGTTTAATAACTTTTATTTATAGTTCTTTCTTACATTGGACCATTAAAAAATTGATTGAAGGTTTATTTTCCATGATCTTATTTGGTTCATCAATTTCCGAAACTTGTACTAGTCCATATTTATTAAAATCTTGTTTTATAGATTCAGAATCATAGAAGAACATTTTTACGCCTTCCATTATCTCATAATAGTCTTTATCCAACTGTTTTCCTTTTCCATACATTGGAGCTTTTTTAGAAACAGTTGTGAAAACCATATATCCGCCTGGTTTTAACTGATTATAACAATCTTTAATAAAATTCCCTCTTTCCTGCTCATTTAACAAATGAAGAAGTGCATGACTAAATATCCCATCATAAAGTTTATTATCAAAAGGCATTTCGTTTACCGAGCCGTGATATATACTAACATCTTCTAGTCCATTTTGTTTTGCTAAATCAATGGCGGTTTTTGAAATTTCAATACCTGATACATTTATACCATTTTCGATAAACACCTTTGCGTTTCTTCCATATCCAACACCCGGTACTAATATATCTTTAACGTTCTTTTCCAGAAAAACATCTTTTGTCAAAATTGCAGATTCTGTAGGTTCAAATCCCCACATTGTTTGTTTCTCAATAAAACTTGATTCCCAAAATTCCATTTTATTTTTATCTCCTTATTCTTATCTCATGTATAGCATCACATGAAAGAGCAATTAATTTTAACGCTGCTTTTTTCACCACAGTCACTATAGGTCCATTGAATATAGCATATTAATAAGCCTATATCTAATTTAAAGATTGGCTGAATATGTATTCTAAATATTAATTTTTACATTTAGACAAAATAAAAAATACCAATACTTCTATTGTATATTGGCATTTTTACATAAGAAATTATCTTTTTATATTGTACTGATCTAATACCTTTTCTAACATTTCTAAAGTTATCGGTTGCTCTTTCTCTATTAATTGATAACCAATACGCCCATTCGGTTCGGCTGTAACTTGTTGTAAACTCTTTAAATCATGAATCCCTTTTTCTCTTAATTGCATATATAGTTGTTGCTCCGACATTTTCGCCTTCATTAAATTCTCTTTTACAATCTCTCCATTTTCAACGATTATAATGCTACTGCCATTAAGGAATTGTTCCACCTTCCTTGATTTCAATTCAAAGAAATGAATGATAAGAAGTATGCTTGCAAATATTACAGCCGCAAATATAGTTGGGACTACTTTCCTACTTAATACAGGCTCTACAATAATACGTCCAATTGATACTACTATAATGATTTCAGCTCTTGTCATTTGGCTAACAGATGTACTACCGGTCATTTTTAATGCAATCATTCCAGTGAAAATTAAAATAATACTCTCCAAAATAATATTCATTATAGCTCAATCCTTTAATAGTGAATGTTATTAGCATTCACATTTCATATAGCATTCCAAATGAATTCTAATTAAATTTTTTTGTGAAAATAAAACTTAAATATACTGAAAAAAATCTATTTTAATCAATCTTTTTTCAATAAGGATTGTATGTTCCACCCTCCATTGTCCAAAAAATAAAAAGCACCCAAATGGATGCATAGATTAAACTTATTCATTATTACTTTCTTCAATTTTATCATCAACTGATTTCAAGTCTAACATGCTGCCTATATCCGGTGGTAAAGCTAACTCTATTCCAGCTACTGGCTGATTATCTTCATTAAACCATTGTTTCTTAAATTTACTCAATTCTTCACTTTTCTTATTTTCATCCATATTACCCCGCCTTTTATGTACATGATATTAAACACTTTACTTAATATGTACATTGAGAAAGATAATATACTATTTGTACATAATGAAAGAGCAAAAAAACTTCTTTGTTTACACAAAACGTTGCACCTGTAAAAAATCCCTATAGTTGTTATCCCTCGTTTTATTATCATATTAATGACGAAACATACGTGAGCTATGTGACATGTACCTGATCATTTTATTCATATGAGACAAATACTTTTAAGGGGGTAATTATCCCTTCACTCAATTCTTCAAAACATTTTTCAAGATCAGTATAATGAATCTCATGTTGAAAAATCTCTTCTATCCATGGTGTTCTTTCTATCTGATTAAAAAACCAATCTGCATGTTTTTGATAATCATATCCGTCACTTGAACCAATGATCTGCAATTCTTTTCGATAAAAGTCGGCGGTTAATGTTAAGTCTTCTATATTACCATCAGAAAGAATGCATATAGCCCCATTACTTTTAATAGCCTTTTGCAATGTGTGAAACCCTCTATTTGTAGCAGAACATTCCAAACCGTAATTATATGTTTCTATTATTTGCTTTTCTGAATCAAAGAGGTTTTTCGCACCAAACTTCTTTGCAAATTCTCTTCTATTTTTATTAGGCTCAACAACATCCACCTGCTTAACACCTACATAGTATTTTAAAAAATAACAAGCGAGTAAACCGATAACTCCCATTCCAGTAATAAGTACTTTTTCATCCTGTCGCGGGTCTAGCTTCAATACCCCTTTAGCAGCATCACACGAAAGAATAGATAATAAAGCAACTTTAGATTTTATATAACTAGGCACTCGGATTACTTTATCTCCCTTAACTATTCCTATCGTATTATGCCCATAAAAAGAGACAACTTTATCACCTACGTTTAAATTTGTTACTTTATTACCAACTTGAATAACTTCACCATAACTTTCATATCCAGTTTTTCTAGGATACATAGGATTTGTATCTGAAACATCCGATTCTTTATACTGTGGTAACTCTGCTCCAATACTTATTGCACCTGCAATTGTTTTAATGATAATTTCCTCATCCTGTATAGACTTAATTTTACAAGTTTCCCACTTAAGACGTTTTGGTCCTTCTAAAACTAATTTATTTTGTTCCATCTATGACCCTCACATTTTATAAAAATATATTCTCACTAAATTTAAAAAAATGTATAATAGATTCATCTAAAATTTAAGCTATAAAGTTGGCTAGCAACCAAAAGTGATAATATGATAATTGAATTTGATGGATATGGAATTAATGAGTATGTTATTGGCCTTAACCGTTCTCTAAACGAATTAAGAACAATGTATTTAAATGTGAAAAATGAAGAGATATCTAACGAAGATCTTCTAAGCTTATTTTGTGTACATTACCATTATAAAAAAATCCCAAAATTACTACGAGAAGACGTCACGAGCGATGTTGTCATTGATTTAGATACGGACTATATTTATATCCCTAATAGATAACAATACATTAGATTAAAAGAATAGGAATTACGATTCAGCTAAGTGTTTAATGAAATAAGTAAATGCCCAAATTAATGTCGCGAATTGAGTGACAAAATACATGGTCCATTCAAAACCAGTCAATTTTCTCTCTCGTTTCACTTTCTTTAAGTATCTGTAAAATATTAATGTACTTAAAAACATTAGTAATAGCGATAATTGCTGTAAATCATCGACTATACGTACCCCCATAGATTCCATCACCCTCCTATTCATAATAAATGCTATACATAAAGAGTACCATATATTGGTAGTTTATTTCCATTTAAATTGCTTATGTCCAAAATAAAAAGAGCACGCAGCTATTGAGTGCTCTAAAAAATATCAATTTAACACATTTTCCTTGTACTGGTTGCATGTAATTCCCCTTACTTTTTATAACTCAGTTCTATCACTTCCGGTATATGCTTACTATCATATTTTCTCGTATAGATTTCTCCATCTGGAGTAACTAATTGTAATACAATCTCACCACAAACTCCATTTAGTATTTCAAATTCGCCTTGTGTATTTGAAATACTACGTTCCTTACTTTCAATTGAATCTTCATAAATTTTCACATTAGATATAGGTTCGTTATTTTGATCTACGATAATACCTCTTGAATACTTACCAACTGCAATACATTGATCATCTTCTTTATAATATTTAGTCACAATGATAGCTCCAATTATTATAACGATACACACAAACAAGAGAATTATTTTGCGTCTCACAACAAACCTCCTTATTTATTTTTTAAATTGAAAGGTTATCCGTCCCACTTGTTTGATTTCCTCAATCAATATACGAATACCTTCTTCAATTTTATCTTCTTTTACATTCGATACGTTTAACTTTAGCAACTTTTCTTTATGAAAATCATTTAAATAATTTCTATCAACTGAATCGATACTAATTTGATTTTCTCTTAAATTTTTTATGATTGATTCTATAGCTATGTTTTTTTCTATTTCTAAACAAGTGTGTATTCCCAATGTGTTTTTTCTATTATATGCAAATAATGATGGATTTTCATTTTGCACTTTTTTTAATGTTTCCGCTAATTTTATTGATCTATTGTAGTAGGAAGATTTAATTTTGTTTTTATGACGTTCAAACATACCGCTCTTTATATAAATTTCTAAAGCCGCTTGAGAAATCATCGGACTATCAATATCTAATATCTTTTTATATGTATGGAAATCATTTGCGATGGATGGTGGAATGACCGCAACTCCAACCCGTAAACCTGGAAAAATAATCTTAGAGTAACTTTTTAAATATATTACGTGATTACAATTATCCAAGCTATATAACGGATCTGCTTTTGAATCTGTTTCTAAATCTGCTAAATAATCATCTTCCACTATAAATACATTATATTTCTTAGCCAATAACACGATTTTTTCTTTCTCATCTTTAGAATAAGAAGTTCCAAGCGGATGATGATATCTCGGTATCGTATAAAAGAATTTTATTTTACCTGTTCGAAATATACGCTCCAATTCATGCAAGTCAATACCTTCATTCGTACGTTTAATACCGATTACAGGAATTTTATTTATTTCTAGATACTCAATATATAAATGATATGTTGGCTGTTCAATTAATATCGTTTCATTCTCATTTGGAAATGGTATAGAAGTTAGTATCGCTAGCGCTTGTTGTACACCTGACGTTATAAAAATATTTTCTTCTTTCGTGAAGACTTGATAATTTGCTAATTGTTTTTGAATGACCGGAATTAAAGACGGTAAACCTTTCGGCGTTCCGTATACGAACAAGTCATTTTTATACGTATCAATGGCCTTATTAATACAATGCTGAAAATCTAAATATGGGAAAACATCTGGATCTGGTGCTGAGGAAGCAAAATCAATTATCTCGTTATTTTCTATGGTATTCCCAGATTTTTTAACAACGTAGTACCCACTTTGAGGCACAGAATAAATAATATGACGCTTTTCTAATTCATGTAGCGCCCGTATAACCGTTGCCTTATTACACTCATATTGCGTAACTAGTGTCCGAATAGACGGTAGTTTCTTACCTTCTTTTATCTCCCCATTTTGAATCATACTTTCTAAGTCGTTGAAAACATGTAAATACTTATACATCATTACCACCTCATCATTTAATTTGTACCGGTACAGTTTGTATTTGTTCACATTGTAGCACTAGATCAGAAAGTTTACTATGTACGTATACTGGCCAGTAAGAAATCAACTACTATGAGGTGAAATTATGAAAAATACAACAAAAGCATATATATCAGCATTACTCTATTCATTTATTATTGGGTTTTCTTTTTTATTCGTGAAACTAACACTAACCATTACAAGCCCTCTTGATACTCTGGCTCATCGTTTTACAGTTGCTTTCATAGCAGCAAATATTCCGGTTATTTTTGGATTCATAAAGTTAAATATATCATTTAAAAATATACTTTCTCTTTTACCAATTGCGATTTTTTATCCAGCACTTTTTTTTGCTTTTCAAGCTTTTGGATTAGTGTATACAAGTTCATCTGAAGCAGGAATTATACAAGCGGTGATCCCAATATTTACGATGATCTTAGCTTCCTATTTTTTAAAAGAGTATTCGAATACATCACAAAAAATCTCTGTACTCATCTCCGTCATCGGTGTCATTTATATATTTATAATGAATGGTCTAGGGGCTTATGAAACTAGTATCATCGGCGTTATTCTTATTTTGTTATCGGCATTATCATCTGCTTTCTATAATGTATTAGCACGGAAAATGGCAAATAATTTCAAGCTTATGGATTTAACTTATACAATGACAGCGATTGGTTTTATTAGTTTTAATTTAATTGCTATCGTCAGCCATATAAACAAAGGGACATTAACTATATACTTTAAACCATTTATGAACGGAACATTTCTTATTTCCATTTTATATTTAGGTTTGCTATCTTCTTTACTAACCGCATTGTTATTAAACTATTCGTTATCTTATATTGAAGCAGCTAAAATAAGTGTTTTCAGCAACTTATCTACACTTATTACAATTATCGCGGGTATTGTATTCTTACATGAACAAATCGCATACTATCACATCATCGGAACAATTTTGATTGTTCTTGGAGTTGTGGGCACAAACTTCCTAGGAAAAAAAGGGATTGTAGTAAAGAAGAAGAATACTTCCTTAAGTAAATAAAAAGTGAGGGATAAATATTGCAACGTGTAAATACGATTGATATTAATAATGTATTAGAATTAAAAAAAGCTCTTTCTACTTTATTAAATGAAGTGATTTCTTCAAAACTAGAACTTGAAAACTGGTTAAAAAAACAATCTACATTCATTTTGGAAATTGAAGAACAATTAAGATTACACTACATCGCCTTTCAATGTAATACGGATAATAAAGAAATAAAAGATACTTTTGAATATGATCAACAATTTGTGAGACCACTTTTGAAACGTTATCAAAATTCATTTGATAATAAATATTTAGAATCTCCTTTTCGAATGGAACTTGATCCAAAAACGTATAGCTTACTAGATAAAAAAATTAAGAATGCGCAAACATTATTTTGTGAAAAGAACATTGATTTAGAGATAACTGAAGACAAACTAGTAACAGAGTACTTCGAAATTACAGGTGGTTTAACTGCACTATGGGACGGTGAAGAAAAGACAATTACCGAACTACAGTCTTACTTACAAGATCCGAATCGTGATATTCGAAAAAAAGCAAAAACACTCATTTCTGAGACATTCTTATCTGTTGAAGATACATTACAAAATATATTAAATGAATTAATCGCAATCCGTCACCAAAAAGCAAAAAACATTCAATTAGATAATTATCGTGATTATATGTTTAAAAAACATGAACGTTTTGATTATACACCTGATGATTGCTATGAGCTGGCTGAATCTATTCGTAAATACGTTGTACCACTTATCGATAAAATATTGAATGAGAAAAAATCTGAACTTCAAGTAGATTTCCTTCGTCTGTGGGATGTAAAAGCAACCGCACCAAATCAAAAAGCATTAAAACCTATCGAAGACGCGAGCGATTTAATCGAAAAAAGTTCTCACGTTTTACACAAACTAGACCCTGAATTTTCAACATTACTGGACCGTATGCATAAAAATAATTGCTTGGATTTAGAAAGTCGTAAAGGAAAAGGACCAGGAGGATTTTGCGAATATTTACCTGCTTCTCAATTATCTTTCATTTTCATGAATCTCAATCATACACATTATGATGTTACTACTTTCCTCCATGAAATGGGCCATAGTATTCATAATGAATGTATGAAGCAGTTAGAACTTCAAAAATATTTGGAAATCCCTTCTGAATCAGCAGAACTCGCTAGCATGACAATGGAATTATTTTCGATGGAATATTGGGATACATTTTATGAGAATAGAGAAGAATTTATAAAAGCAAAATTAGATTTCTTTAAAGATATTGTTAAGTATTTACCACCGATGCTTATCGTTGATCAATTCCAGCATTGGATGTATGAAAATCCTAATCATACTGCTAAGGAAAGAAACGAAAAGTATTTAGAATTACATAACACTTACCAATCGAGCGTCGTAAATATTGAAGGGTATGAAAATTGGATCGCAACTGGCTGGTTACCTGTATTACACATATTCGAAATACCGTTCTATTACATCGAATATGCTATCGCACAACTTGGTGCGCTGCAAATGTATAAACAATATAAAGAAAACCCTAAACAAGCAATAGAAAATTATAAAAAAGCATTATCGTTAGGTAGCTCTAAACCTTTAACTGAAGTATATGAAGCTGCTGGAATTCGTTTTGATTTTACAGGAGAAACGATTAAAGAACTAATGTTATTTGTAGAGAGTGAATTAGAGTTACTTGAACAATTGTAAAAAGAAAGCTGTTCCTATATTTTAGGTGCAGCTTTCTTCTTTATTTTATTTATCAGTTCTATGTACTGAGAATCCCCATATCCGATTGTTGGAAATAGCTGAAACAACTTTGTTAATAATTCTTGAGTTGATAAATCTTTATTTTTAGAGATAAATTTCATTACAGTATTATCTTGTTTTAGCATTTCTAAATATAAGTCTATAGACTGATACATTACTGGTGGTACCTTATGGGAAGCCTTTTTATGGTTTACTAATACTTCATTGTATACCGAAGAATAATTTCCCAATCCAAGTTCAATTTGATTTACTTTAAATTCATCTTCTCTAAAGCTATTTAAGTATACCTTCCCTTCATAAGAGGACTGTTCAAGGTAAGAAAGTATGGTAAGTAGGTTCATTTGACAGAACATATCTTCACCAAACCATAAAACAATGCATTTATACTTTTTTGTAAAAAGATTTTTTAACGGATCTATGACCTTTTTTGTATAACTTTCTACTGAACTGTTATGACCTTCTGCTCTTTTTTTAATAAACTCTTCATCAAAAACTTGTGCAGTAGCCCTATTTACACACATGGCCTCGTTAAATGGGACATAATCAGACTCACCCATTAGTTTCTCCGTTTTAAATTCTTCATACATCATTTGACCATTCAATATGTTAAGTACATCTTTATCAAACAACTCATTATTATTGCTACGTAACTGCTCAACCTCTAATTTTCTAGAAATATTCATTTTTAACTCCTCTTCTATTTTTAGTTTAATAAATGACTGAATAGGCATTTTGTTAAGCTGGAATTCTCTTGGATTCATTCCAAAAACATTCTTAAAAGCTCTACTATAAGCCTCTTGAGAAGAATAATCGTAATCCAATGCAATATCTATTATCTTTCTATCATTCGTCAAATCCCCCGTAGATAAATACAATCTTCTCAAAAGAATATAGCGTCTAATACTAATGCCTGTTACTTGGTGAAATCTAAAAGAACAGTAATACGGAGAATAACCCATATAACGAGATAATTCATTTAATGAAAATTCTTCTTTTAAACTGCTCTCAATCCAATCAATCATCTGTTGTATATGTTCATTCATTTCCTTCACTCCTTATATAAAAGTATAAAAGAGATTCGTTTCTTTCTTTTGATATTTCTTGTGTTTTATAACATGGGCCATTCATTACAACATGCTTCATTTTAAAGGATATCAAAAATAAAACACGAATGTTGTAAATTAAGATTCTTTTAATTCTCTAGTAAAAAATTAAAGTTTGGAAAGGGCGTTACAATGAACGAGTTAGAAAAAGAAATACTTAGATTACTAAATGAGCAATATCCGTTAAATTTTATTAACATTAAACCAATAACGAATGAAATGTATCAATGTTTTACAGAACTAGGTACATACTTCATTAGAATTACAAACTACAAAACATATGAAGAACAGTTAGAAGAAATTACATATACGAACTTTTTATATGAAAATGGTTTAGCGGTTCCTCCAATCATACCTTCTCTTAATGGGAATTTAGTAGAAAGGTTAACATTAGACAAGGAGATTCTTGCCGTATTATATAAAGCTGCTCCAGGTATACATTTACCAAGGTGCGAATGGAATTCTAATATATTTAGAAAGCTTGGTAAACAAATTGGAAAACTACATCGTATTTCTAAAAGCTTTGAAAAGATTAAACCAGTAAAACATATAAACGATTGGTATGAAAATGAAGAATATAATTTTCTTAAATATATCCCTAAAGAAGAGACGACTATAAGAGAGATGGCATCTGACGTTTTAACTTCCATAAAGGAACTACAAAAATCCCCTTCAAATTACGGCTTAATACACGGAGATTTATGGTTAGAAAACATTTTAGTTGAAAATAATTCAAACTTAACAATGATAGATTTTCAAGACTGCGAAAAACATTTTTACATATTCGATTTAGCCGTTCCTATTTATAGTGCGATAGAATACTCATTTGTTGGAAATGGGAATATTGTTGACTATAAAAATTCTATTACAAAAGCGATACTTGACGGTTATCAAAAAGAAAATGAACTACCTACAGAAATGATAGACAAACTTCCTTTGTTTATAAAATTAAAGGAAATTTTTGAATATAGCTTAATGCATATGTATTGGGATAAAGAAGAATTAACGGAGGAACAAGTACGGATAATGAATCTTTATAGGTTAAAACTCGAAAATAATTATTCCTTAATAAATATGTAAAGCGAATGTTGTTTAACTACGTAACTATAGTTGAACAACATCCGCTAAAAACTCGATCGATTAGGAATATTTTACATATCATCTTTTATTAGTTGTGATTCTTTTACGTGCTGTTTCTTAATTAATATTGCTTTATACAAAAACGTAATACCTATTACAGCGAAAATAATACTTACAGGAATACGAGCAATATGAGGAAGATAGCGCGGAAGAAAGAAAAGACGGACTCTTTCATCCACATCAAACATTTCAAGGACAATCGGCACTATACTTTGGTGAACTAAGAAAAAGATTCCCATAAACACAAGAAGAACAACAATAGCAAGTTTGTTCTTCGGTAATTCACTTGCTTTATTGCGAAATTTCTTTTTGTGATTATCACTGTCAATTTTTATCCCACTTTTCATTTCAAATAGCAACTCAGGGCCATTTCTTTCAAGTTTTGTGTAAGCGATGTGCCCAAATAGCCATGCTAAAAACACTCCCGTACAAACTCCAGTCGGTACACCTAACCATTGTATGAATTGTATATGTAATGATGTCCCTAACCATACAACTAGTAAAGCGGGTATCGTAGTTACTAGCACCATCAGCAGCATGAGCCACGTGGTTATAAACATTTTACTCGCATTCATATCGTCACCAGATATTATCGTTCCTCTTCCACGACGATGTGGATCAGTAATTGGAATTAAATTCACTACAGAAAATAAGACAATAAGGCCGACTGCCCCACCAAGTAAAGCTGGGACTACTGCAAATACCCATGGGTAAACGAAAGTAAGTCCGCTAGTAAAAGTGAAAATTATTGTAGTTAAAATTGCTACAGGACCAATAGCTATCAACCAAGCTAATTGACGACCACGCACGTCAATCCTTTCTGCGCCAGGTGTCAGCAATGTTAACCATAATGCACTTCCATCGAAACCATATAAATTACAAGCGAACATACTTGTAAATACAATCATAATTACCCCTGCCCAGGGTATTAAGTATGGTATATCAGCAATTGTAACTATAATTCCATAAAATACGCCTATCCATATGCCCATCCGTAAGAATCGACCTCGTTGTGGATCATTCCCCCAACTTTTTAGCTCCTTTGTTATGATTGCTCCTATTTTATTTTCAAAAAAGATTTTAACAACTTTTTTATAATGCTTGTTAGTAATCTTCCCATGAACTTCTTTAGAATTTTTCACTGTACTTCTAGTCAATAATGTAGTCCATATAAATAAAAGAAACCAACAAAATATTGTTATCGCACTTAAGAATACAAAAACTAATAACCAATTAGATTGACTTGCATATTCTACAGCAAGTATTGTCCAACTAGATGGAATCATGTAAAGTATCGCGGTATCATGAAATATTATTCTATTGATTACTGGAAGTGCATACCAACCCACATTTAATAATGCAATGATAAGACCTATAAACATCGCTCCTATTTCCATACCGGCTCTTGATCTCATCGCTTCACCCATAAGACTAATTATAACTTTCGATAACAACACCACAAAAATTAACTGTAAAATAATTGCTGGAACTGCAACTATACTTGCATATAAGCTAATTCTGGCTGCGTAAATTAATAATCCTATGAAAGCGATAAAACTAACTATGGGTCCTAATCCTATAAAAGATACAACGAGAAGCGTTCTAGCTAATTTATAAGGATTAAGTGGAAGCAATACAAAATATTCTGTACGTAATATTCCATCTCCCCCACTAAGTATCGGACCTAAAATCCATCCTACTGTCCAAATTGTGAACGTTACATATAGAATGTTTTTTGATATCGCTTGTTCCGTAGGATAAAAGGAAAAAAGGATAATGGTTCCAATTGCTAGCAATAAACCTACTAATCCTGCCATAATAAATAGAACTTTCCTGCCACCATTCATTGAATGTTTAAGTATTGATAACTTCATTTGAATTAAAACACTAACCAAGACAATTCCCCTCCTTTAACGGCGGGCTTTCCTACTAATCGAATGAAAATATCCTCTAGTTTTTCTTCACCACAAATATCTTCCATCTTTCCAGACGAAAGTACTCCCCCTTTCGAAATAATTGCAACATAGTCACAAAGTTGTTCAACTAACACCATGACGTGACTTGAAAATACTACAGTACCGCCCGAACTCACAAATTTCTGTAAAATCTTTTTAATAGTAGCTGCAGAAATGGGATCTACCGCCTCAAACGGTTCATCGAGAACGAGTAATTTAGGCGCATGAAGAAGTGCAAGTGCAAGGCCAATTTTCTTGCGCATACCAGTAGAATAATTAATAACTAAAGTCCCCTCAGTATTATTTAACTCTAATATTGTAAGTAATTCTTCTGTCCGCTGAGCAACTTCCTTGGCATTCATTCCTCTTAACAATCCCATATATGTTAATAATTCACGACCGGTAAGTCTTTCCGGTAAAGCTAACCCATCTGGTAATACCCCAATCAGTGCTTTAGCTTGTTTTGGATTACCCCAAACATCAATCCCAAAAACTTTAGCGTTCCCGCCATCTGGTCGTAACAAACCAACAGCCATCGATAAAGATGTAGTTTTTCCTGCTCCATTAGGACCAACAACTCCATAAAAAGATCCCCTTGGAATAGTTAAATCAATATGATTGACTGCAATAAATTCACCGAACCGCTTATGTAATTTCGAAAGTTGTAGCGCAGGAGTAGATTTCTCAAATTCGGTATTCAATGAAATTGGTTCATCAGTTTTCATAAAATGGACTCCTTTTTTACTACTATATTCTTTGTAAGCAAAATCCAATAATTTTACTCATTTAATTACAATACTGAATCATTAATTTATTTAGTAATTCATTGTTATTAGCTGACACCTTTTCAGTTAACCTAGCTGCAATAATAATAGGAGCCCATTGAAAGATCTCATCTCTTGATAAGCCCGTATTTCTGCAATATATATGTAAATACATTTCAGCTAATTCTACGGAAGCTTGAGCATACAATAAATATGTACGAAATACATCTGCACGAATATCACCTGAAGTAGCATCTACCCAATCTATAATTTTCACATTACCATTACTGAGAATTAGATTAAATGGATGGAGATCACCATGACATAATCTATGTTCAAATTTAATTGCATCTAACTTATTTAATATATTTTCCTTTTGTTTTTCATCCAATTTATGTACAGATTTAATTTGTCGTTCTAACTTTTCTCTCATTGATTCCATATCATCGGTATTCACACATATAGCATGAATCTTTTTTTGTTCTTTAACACAAATATCTATGTAATGATCTGCTTCATTTAGATTATTAAGTAGAAGATCACCAACACTGTCCCCTTTTACGTATTCCATAATAATTGCCTGTCTATCGTGTATCTTTGTCACTTCAAATACGTTTGGAACTGGCAACCCGCATGAATAAGCATATTTTTGTTTTTTTGCTTCATTCATAGACTCTGTACCTAGAAGATATTCTTTAAATAACTTCACAATCTTATTATCATACAGATAAATTTCCGCTGTATTTCCTTTAGCAATTGGCTCACCTAAGTTCAAGTTTCACCCTCCTTAAATCATATAGTATTCTACACCCTTATTTTAAATTCACTGCAATGTTAGGAAATCCTTCTACTCACATAAATCCTATCATTACAAAAATCTCTGAAATGCCAAAAGAAAAATACGTATTGAAAACAGCCCTATAATTTTTTCAGCATAATTATAGGGCGACTTTAATGATGTTGATAATTTTTTGTTTCGTTTGACTTAAATAATTTTTATTTTTAGTAGAAAAGAGTATACCAATTGGAATTTTAGAATTAAAATTCTTAATCTTAAAAGATAGTATTTCTTCATTCAAAATTGTACCTTTTGGAATAATTCCTATTGCATTTCCAAAAAGCATTTGTGGAATGAGGTTTAATGCACTACAATTGTAAATTCTTTTAAAAGATAAATTATTTTCCAACAAGAAAGAACTTACAGATTGATAGGAATAACAATTACTTTCACCTACAATAACGGGATAATCTATAATATCACATGCTTCAACAAATTCTTTTTGTAACAAGGGATGCTCCGGATTGTTCACTATAAATTCAATCTGTTCATCACATATTGGAGTGAATTTTACATTTGATTTATTTTCATTATTTCCGCACACCGCAAAATCAATCTTATTATGTTCTATCATTTCTGATAAAAGCGCTGTATTTCCCACTACAAAATCACAATGTATATATGGTTTTTCAGCACTTAAAAACTTTAATATTATCGGTATTAATCTTTTAGCAACAGATTCTAATAGACCTATTCTCAAACTCCCTTTTTCTTCATTACTAATTCGTTGAGCTTGAGAAATGGAATATTCCCAATGAGTTAATAAATTTTCTACTTCTTCTGCAAAAAGTTTTCCTTCTTCTGTTAATCTTGCATCCCATCCTCTTTCAAACAAAAGAAAACCAATTTCATTTTCCAACTTTTTTATATGTGCTGTAACTGTTGATTGTGCATAGTTTAATTGTTTAGCAGCTTGTGAAAACGTTCCTTCTTCAATAATTTTTTTAAATGTAAGTAATTCTTTCATTTCCATTTCAAACACCATCTTCATCGGTTTTATTGATAGTTATTCAATATATTTTCAATTATACAAATGGCAGTGTTGGAAGTAAAATGAAATCAAAAGAAAAGGAGTGTACTATTATGCCATTTGTCACTGTTTATCATCCTGAAAAATTATCCGATAACATTTTGTTAAAAAATGTAAGTAATCAAATTCACCATTCGTTAATTGAACATTTCAATGTTCCCGAAAATGATTATTTTCAAATGTTTTTACCTTATCCTTCTCATCAACTTTTTTATGATTCATCTTATCTTTTAGAAAGTTCAATAAAACGATCCAACAATATGATTTATATTTCTATTACGTGTGGACCAGGAAGAACAATTAATCAAAAAAAGAATTTATATAAAGCTATAGCTACTAGTACAGCTAATATTTTACAAATCTCTACTGCTGATGTTTTCATTACACTACACGAGACACCTATAGAGAATTGGTCATTTGGTCAAGGAATAGCTCAAATGTTAAATCAAAATAATAATTAGTTTTTAATTCCTGAAAACAAAATTAAACTTACCCCTCTCTATAATGATATAGAAAGGGGTAAGTTTAATTTCTTAGGAATATCGGAATGCAACTCTGGTGTATGCGAGACAGTAAATGCATATCCCTGTTGAATAAATGATACTTCATTACCTTTCCATTCAAATGGAACACTATTTTCCTTAAAGTTATTTTGGATTCGGTATAAAAAATCTTGATCCGGTGTTCCGAAAGAAACATGTACTTTCGGTTGTAAAGCTTTCATCGCAATTGGAATCCAAGGTCGCTGCCACCATGTCGCGACGATATATGCAGTGCCGCCAACTACAAAGTTGAAAATATCCCCATCCTCCATCGTTCTCATATCTAGATTTGATTTTAACCATTCCGTAAAAACAGGTACACTTTTAACGGGAAGACCGATTTCCCTTACATATAAAATGTTTAAAGGTGACTGCGGTACTAATACATCTTCTTTAACATAACTATGTGTGATAATTTCAAGAAGATTTCCATCACCGTCTTTGAAATATAAATTAAATAAACCGTTCTCCTCACCAATTGTATTTCCATCTTTCCATTTCACAATAAGTATTCCAGACTTTTCAAGCCATTTTGCTGTTTCATGAAATTTTGAATATGGGATCTCAAAAGCAAAGTGCGCAGGTGCAATTGGTTCATACACTTCTTGGAAGCTAATTGTTGTATAAGGTGTTACTTCAAATTGAATAAGCGATGCTGTTTCTTTTTTTATTGGAAAAGATAATATGTCCCTATAAACTTGTTTTACCCCTTCTATAGAAACCGTTTGTAGTTTTATATCTGAAATATGTGTAATCACGTTACATTCCCCCTAATTTCTTATTATCTATTCGTATTGTATTACATTTATAAATAGATAAAATCAAACGGAAGGATTGATTTTTTATATAAAAACTACAACTTTAGTATGAATATGCTAGCCCCAAAAGTCTTTTTGTTTGATATCTACCATCAATAAGGGTACATTTTTATGTTTTCCTTGCATTCTTTTTCACACAAAAAACTGCCTTTCTATACAAGAAAAGCAGTTTTTACGCTATAATACGTTATAATTTAACAGCAATTATCATAAACCGTTTTGAATTCGTACGAATACCTTTTTCAGAACTATTAGCTTTAATGAACTTTTGCAAAATAATAAAATCCTCTTCCTCTTCTCCAAAATTAGGAATAATAGGCGTATGTTTTAATAAGAAAATAAGATCTTCAGGCGTACTGTAATAATCAGTAACATCATATTCACGTACTTGCACGAGTTCAAATCCTGCACTAATAAGTTCACTCATATACTTTTCCTTTAATGTGCCATCTCTTTCACCTAAGCATTGTCCTCTTCCAAATGCTTCTTTAAGATTCAATTTATCATGTTCGCAAACTTGTTGCGTTAAGAAAAAAGCACCCTTTTTCATTACTTTTGCTAACTCAGATGATTTATACGGAGCATGACAACTAGAAGCGATATCAAAATGGGCATGCGGAAACGTTAACGCTTCAGAATCCATTTGAAAAAACTCAACGTTTTGTACACCTGATATTTTCAAATTGGAATGTGCCGTTTCAATCATCCCATTAGAATTATCAATTCCAATTAAGAATTTAGCTGAAGGTGCTATGTTAAGCACATTCTCTCCTCCACCTGTACCAACATCAAGTAGAGTGTCTGATGGTTTACATCTTTTTTTCACTTCTCCATAAAAGTCCCATGTATCTCCTACAGTTTCACATTTTACCTTACTAAAATCCCATCCATTTAATCTTCCTACTTTATCATAAAAGTTTTTGTACTCTAATTCGTTCATCTTATTATTTCCCCCTTGTTACTATACATGAAATGTTTAATCATGATGATCCCCGAAATAGACTCATAATTTATATTTTTGTAAATCCCTTTTTATATCTGGTACACATTTTTCAGTCCCGAACAAGTACTTACCTCGAGCAATACACGTTTTCATCTATCCTGCTGCAATTAATACTTTATGTACGATAACATCATTTTATTATAAAATATAGATTATCAAAATAGTAGCTTTCCACACTTTTGTTTACATAATAAATTTATAGTTTATCTCTATTTATATATTCTAAATGTTTCCTTCCCCAACCACACATACTATCCAAAACAAAACTTACCGTTTTTCCATGCTCAGTTAAGCTATACTCCACTTTAGGTGGTATTTCTTGATAAATTTCTCGTTCTATTAGTTGATCTTGCTCTAATTCCCTAAGTTGCTTCGCTAATGTTCCTTGAGATATGTCTGGTATTAATCGCTTTAATTCACCAAATCGTTTTGTTCCATCTGTTAGCAAAATAAATAAAATGAGTGGCTTCCATTTTCCACCGATTATTTGTAATGTTGCTATTACCCCTTTTAACTTCGGTTCTTGTAAATTCATTTTTTTCACCTCTCCTCAGATATCATAAACCATATTTAGCAATTTTTCATATTACTTATCCGCATAAATAGCGATTAGTACGAAATTTGTGACCATGTACATATAAAGTGCGTACTTTTCACTTACAATCTTTTAGCGAATAATAAAGGCATAACAGTTTTATTTTAAAGTTTTTATTAAGGAAGGGGCTTAAATATGTCTATAACTACATTAAAAGGTAGCCGTATCGTTATCATTGGTGGGAGTTCTGGTATTGGATTTGCAACAGCAAAACAAGCAATCGAACAAGGAGCACATGTTATTATTGCAGGGCGTTCGAAAGAAAAACTAAGGATTGCTCAAGAAATAATAAGTAACAACCATCTTCAAACTTATGTATTGGATAATCAGGATAAAAACCAATTAGAAGATTTTTTCAAAAAGCTTGGAAATTTTGATCATTTGTTCACCCCAGGAGCCTCTTATACCCTTGGACCAATTACTGCTACGGATGATATTGCTGAAAGCAGCTTTATCGGCAAGTTTTGGCCACAATATTATGCCGTAAAATATGCAATTCCATTTCTTTCAGACTCCGGATCTATCGTATTAATGTCCGGTGCATTTAGTCAAAGACCGCTTAAAGGGGCACCTGCTTATGGAGCTTGTAATGGGGCTATTGAAAGTTTAGGGAAAGCTTTAGCTGTTGAAATAGCTCCTATAAGAGTTAATGTTGTTTCCCCTGGAACGATACGGAGGGAAAATGAACAAAACGAAAATAGACTAGCTGCTTATGAAGCTTATAAATCTCTTTCTCTTGTAAAGAGACCTGGTCATATTGATGAAATTGCACATACTGTTCTATATTTAATGCAAAATAGTTTTACTACAGGCAATGTATTGTTTCCTGATGGAGGATACACCTACCATTAAATTATTTAAAACAAAAGCCCCTTATTAAGGTGGCTTTTGTTGCTAATTTAGAAACTGTTGAAGTAATACAGGATCCTCTTTTAAAAGTCCTGCTAAAAACATAAGTTGCGGATAAGGTTGTAAGATTAAGTCTATATCCATTTTTTCTTTCAATATAGCTATTCCACCTTGCTTAATATAATCTTTTAGTGTTATTTCCTTACTACAAATTAGCCTAATATCACTTAAAGAAAGTAATAGAAGTCCATTCGTTTCAGAAGATGGATTTGGCTTATTTTCTGAATGCGCTATATACATAATAGATAAAGTTTCATCTGGACTATCAATAATTAATATTGGATTGATTTCATTTGCTACCTTTATTTTCTTTGATTGCGCATTCCAGTTCTCTTTATAATATGTACTTGGTGAACTCAAAATAGTAATATCGATAGTAGCTTCTTCTCTCACTTCTCTTTTAGCAGTTTCTACTGCTGTTTCTTCATCTTCTTTATGTCCGCCGAGCCTTACTACACCTAATGTATCTCCTCTACTCGTTGGCCCAACTTGGAAAACAAATAAGTTCTCGTATATTACATATGCACCAGATGTTCGTACATTTTTATCTATATGTATCAATATTTCCCCTCCTAAATCAACTTTCTCGCAAAATAGTTTACTATAATTTTATTATGTTCTTAAATACTCGTCAATCCAACACACAGCATCAAGTAAATTTTCCGCTATATAATCAGGCGCCGTTTCTATCCACAAATTTCTATACTTTGTTAATGAACTTTCATCCCATCCTGTTCGTACCAAAATCTTTTTTATATTCGCCCTTTTAGCTGCAATCATATCCGTACTCCCTGTATCTCCAATAAGAAAACAATCTTTTAAGCACAAATCATGTTCTTCCGTTGCTTTTAAAAGTAAACCTATATTCGGTTTTTGGCAGTCGCAACTACTATTATGTGGACAATAGTACATCCCGTCTATATATACATCCTCATCTTTTAATATCTGTTGCATCTTTTGAAATCCTTTAAGCAGTTCTTTTTCGGTAAAATATCCCCGTCCAATTTTAGTTTGGTTTATATATAAAAACACCATTAATCCTAATTTATTTAACCAAAGAAAAAAGGCATATACATAATGCCTTTTTTCTTTATCCTTATTTAATTGGATAACAAACTTCTGTAACCCACTTACTAGGATCCGCTTCCATCGCTGGGCTCACATGATAAATATTAAACATCGGGCCTGCTAATTCGTAACCTTCCGTTTCAATCCATTTTGCTGCAGCCTCATTTACAGCTGTCATCTGTTCATAACTTCCATTAACCGTTATAGAAGCTACATTAGTTGATTCAACATTTTTAAATGTAACGTCTTTTGTATTTTTATACTTACCTAGGATGCTTAGCTGTATTTCTACATCTACATCATTTTCTTTGTATTCACGATCATGGAAAACCGCAATACTATAACTCGGATGGGCAATACTAATACTTTTCATTTGTATTTCTTGCATTAACATACCCCATAAGTCTCCTTCAGCATTATAAAATGGAATTACCTTTCTAACACTAGCTACATTTCTTTCTGGAATTTCCTTTATTGAAACATGATAGTTCATCTCAACAACATCCTCTCTCATCGTTTTCATTGAGTTTTCGAGGAGACGTAATTGTTTTTGTAGGTTATCCATGTCTTCTTTAATTTGAGCACTACGATATAAAAATTGTTCCTTAATACCATCTATATTATCGCATTCTATTATTTCTTTAATGGTAGCGATATTAAATCCCATAGCTTTTAACGTTTGAATTTGATTTATTTTCTTTAATTGGGCTGCTGAATAGTATCTGTACCCACTCTGCTCATCAACTTTTACTGGCTGCAATAATTCTACTTTATCGTAGTGTCTCAACATACGTATACTAATGGACGATAGTTTTGAAAAATCCCCTATTTTAAACATGTTTTCCTCCTAAAGATTACATCCACTTCGAAGCTCAACTTCATCTTAAACAATGACATTGTGTGAGAGTCAACTGTTTATAACACTTAAATTATATTTCTTTAATTCTTTCCCCTTATACTTACTTCCTTCTTAAGGCTATAAAAATTGAAATTAGTCCGTTCACAGCAAATAAAGTTACAATAATACTTGTAAATAAAGCTACGTCTGGCGCAAATATTTTAATCGTACGCCAAGGTGAACTTGTACTATAAGTAAGTAGTGGGATGAACATAATAGATAATAGTAGGGATAGACTCCCTGTAAATAACCAAATTAGCTTTTTTACAGTTTTCATATGTTTATACTTTTTAATTAACATAAGTGATATTATGAAAAGTATCAGTGTAACTATCAACAAAACAATTTGTGTTAATGGTATGTTTTTAGGAATATCAACCGGTTCTTCTCCATTCAAAATACTAATAATCCCCTTTTTCAATACTGATAGTGCGGTTTCTTCTAATACATGATTTTTATTCGTTAGAATTACACCACCCCAGCCACTTTTATTTAAAGTAAATATTTCTGCACGAGCATCGGGCGTTGATCCTGAATGCCAAATCATCTTTTCACTTTCATTTATATTTGTTGTCCTTAATCCAAAACCATAACTTTTTTCTGGATTTATCTTATAAAGTGGTGATAGATAAAGATCCATGTTTTCTTTCCTTAATAATTGTGCATCCCCTGGATGATTCAAAAACATAATATATTGAATCATATCTTCTAAATTTGCAGTAATATAGCCATACGGTGCTCCGGCATTATCATAGGAGACTACACTTTTTCTTGGAAAACCAAACCAAGACTGATAACCTGTTAAATAACCTTTTTCATATGCAGTTTCTTTACTTGCTGCCGCGCCATTCATATTTAATGGCTGAAAAATATACTTTTCCATATATGATGAATATGTTTCATTTGTGACTTCCTCAATAAGTGTACCTAACACAATATAATTCGTATTACTATATTGATATTTTTCACCTGGTGGAGCAGTTACTTTTACATTTGAAAGCTTCATTACATTTTCTTTTAATGCTCTAGAACTTTTGGATTGCTTATCTGATAATGCTAAGCCCTCATATGTACTTATTCCGCTTGTATGAGTTAGTAGATGTTGGATTGTTATAGTTGAGGATATTTGAGAATCTTTTAGTTTAAACCAGGGGAGATATCGTTGAACTGGATCCTCTAATTTTATTTTTTTATCTTCTATTAATTTCACTATAGCTAAAGCTGTTAAAGATTTACTTATTGAGCCGATTGCAAATGGCGTTTTACTAGTTACCTTTTTTTCAGATTCTCCAGTAATCCCCATCGTTTTTGTGAAGAATACATCTTTATTATGTACAATTGCAACTGAAGCTCCCGGAATATTCTGCTCCTTTATAAACTTTTCAATATACTTATCTAATGTAACTTTAATATTTTGCTGAGCGTAAACTTTGGGAAGTGTGATACATACTATCAATACATTACAAAGAATACAAATTAGAGACAGTTTATAGATCGTATTCTTCATTATACTTTAGATACTTTCTTTTTTTATAACTTACTAAGCTAATAAATACCACTACAGAGAGCGTCAAACTAATCATTATTAATAATACGTTCCACCATTGATTCTCTGATATACGATATAAAATATTATAATTAAATGTATTTTTACTATTAGTTGGATTAAATGATTCAGTTAAAAATATTGTAAATATAGTTTGCGAGACGAGGTAAGTAATAATTGCGATGAATATGCCACGTAAGATAAGTGTGTTAGATTTTCCTTTTTCATTTTGAAGTTGTTTCATTTTAACTTGCAAATCAATTTCATTTATTTCTAAAAAATCTTGAACAAATAATTGAGGTGTACCTAAATCATCTATACTATCTTCACCATGTTCACGACATTCTTGAATATGTTCTACTATTTGTCGCTTAATATTTTCCCTCTCTTCTAAACTAATATCGTATTGCTTTAATTCCTTAAGTACGTCTGTTAAAAATTGCTTTTCTTTACCTATCAATTTATTCCTCATTTCAGAAGATCTCCTTTCAAACCGCTTTTTAATAATGTTTGAATATCTGATTGCAATTCTAACCACTCATTAATTTTCTTCTCAAGACGTATTTTCCCATTTTCATTAATTTCATAATAAATCCTAACTTTACCACTGTCTGTTACTTCTTGATAAGTATTAACCCACTCTTGATTTTTCAACTTAGTTAGAATTGGATAAATACTTCCTACTCCTTTCAACTTTAAATTGTGTACTTCTAGCTCTTTCATAATCTCATAACCATAACTTTTCTTTTTCGACAAAATAGATAATACACACATTTCTAAATGACCTTTAATTAAACTCGTTCTATCCATAGGATAAATTTAACAGAAATATATACTTCATTCAAGTATATATTTCTGTTAAATTTAAAAAATCAGACAATAAAAAGAAATGATTAATAAACAAACAATCTCACTTATGAACTGTTTTCACCCTTAATTATTACTTTTATAATATAATAACTACATAATATATCAAACGTTCATCCCTTTTAATTTCTCACCTCTCCTCCCTTACTTTTTTCCTTAACAAAAAATTCCGTATGTGGACATAAAAATACTAAAAGATCCAATTTCTTAATTTTGAAATTAAGAAATTGGATCTTTTTTCATTACCTTGTATTAATCATACTGCGTTAATATATACATTATAAAGAATATAAATTATGTTAATAACACAAAATCTAGTAAAACTTTACTGATTACGTTCAAGACACTCATAAACCGCCATCATATCTCGTTTATCCAATTCGCGAACGCGATTAAAAATTGGTATTTGCGCAACAGCTTCTGTTAATAAGCTCTCATCCACAATATCAATAACTTTCCCAGTTAACCATGTTTGCACATCTACACCTTCAACAATTTCTTTAAGCCCTTCATCATTGATACCACTTGCATTACAAGTTACACATGGAATTGTTAGTTTAAAGACGCCATCATGTAAATTATCTTCAGTAATAACTTTCTTTCCTTTACAGAATGGACATGGATTACTTTTTTTAATTTTATTAATTTGGGTAACTAACTTTTTATATCCAAATGCTTCGTATACATACGTAAGTTTTTTATATTTACCATTTGTGAAATACTGATCTATAATGTTTTCTCTCGTTTCATAAACATTAGGGAAATCACAAACAGTTACTTGATTATTAACACTAATAGATTCGATATTTCCTTTTATTTCATCCCAAAATGGTAAGACATTTTGTAACACCATTTCATAGTTTGAAAAGCTTGCCTGATCTAACTCAAACATTTTTAGTGCAACTTGTGCTTTTCTTGGCAGTAAAGAAACATCTTCTGTCAATCTCATATCGCCACCAACTATAGACTTCAATTTATGAAGTGCAGGTAAATCACCGACTATTTTCAACACTTCATCAACTGGTTGATTGATAATTTCACGAATATCTGAGTTACCAAATTTAAGTGGTTTATGATGATTTAAAGCCGTCCCTTCACAAATTGGGCATGTCATCATTTCTTTAGAAGTCTTAATTTCTTCTTTAATAGCTGCTTTTGAAATAACAATATATCCACCAATAATCGTATTAAATCCTACCCAGGTTCTACGTGTCTTTCCTTTTTTATCATAAAATGATTTTTCAAAATATCCGTACCAAAACGTATGCTTTTCTTCTGCTGACATATTATTATAGCTCTTTGACAAATCGTGACCAAGCTCATTTTTAATTTCTTCGAATAGAAATTCTATTTTTTCATATTGATAAAATTTTAATACTTTCATGATTTCCGGCTCGAATAAACCGTCCCAAAATGGAACATTTTTATTTTGAATTATAATTTCTTTATCAAAAACTTCAATTTGAAGACGTCCGGAACAAGATGGACAATGATTGTCCTGCGAATAGAAATCAAAACTTCTCGTATCTTTATTAGTTGGATGAGCAGCTACAATATGATTAATTAGTCCACCAATCTCATATAAGAAACTGTACTGACTATATAAATGTCTTTCAAGATCAATAGCAACAACAGGAGCAATTGTATCAGATTCATATTCACCATAAATTAAACGAGCCATTGATGATAAACTTTTTAAAATACCACCCTTAAAAACGTTTTCGGCATTTTTAAAATAGTTAATATGATTTTCTTCTAAATAGTGAACGCCTTCTTTATGCTTAAGTGCTGAAGAAATATGTATTCGCTCAGCATGATTTACACTGCTTTTTTGACGATAATAATCTTCATGACTTAGTACATCAAGATGCTTTATAGATTCAAGCTGTCTTTTCCCGAAATCTACAATATAATCAGAGCTTTCTAACATGTACCTATTATGTTCAATCATGATGATAGAGACTGATTCATCTCGCAATATCCCTCTAACACTATCTATAAATTGATTTAAAATATTTTGTGATAACCCCTTTGAAGGTTCATCAAAAATAAATAACGTATGTGGATTTCTTGTGTTTGCGAATAACTCCGAAACTAAATGAACACATTGAAACTCACCCGTTGATAATGTTTGTGTTTTTCGTTCTAACGTTAAATAGCCAAGTCCTAATTTAATTAGTAGGCTCAAGCGTTTATACGCAATATCTTCATTTGGAAGTTCACCTATAATATCCTCAATCGAACGCTCAAAAATATCATCAATTTCTTCACTATACTTTGTTAATTTCTTTTTAATATCTAGGAAAGTGGCTACAGTTGATCGACTTGTAATCGATTGATTTCGATCTTGTCCTACCATAACTAATTTATCTTTTGGATACTGCTTCAAGAAATCTGTAGCTAAACATTCGTTAACAAGTGTAGATTTCCCGCATCCAGATTCTCCTGTAACTGTTACAAGCCTATTTTTAGGAATCTGAAACTCCACCATTTGGATATTACGGCAATATAATTCTTGGAATGTATAATATTCTGTTGGTATTTCTTTATTTAGATCCCACAGTATTGGTTTTGGTCTTGGTGATTCTTTCACAATTTGTCCACCATATTTTCCGCTACCAGGTCCAAAGAACAATTGCTCATCTGTTGTATCCAGTACTGTATCTGAATGATCTATAAGCCAAATTTGATTTTTACAACCTAATTGCTTGATCTCTTCTAATATTTGTAATAATGTTTCATGATCAAGTCCAACTGAAATCTCATCAATAATAATTATAGCATTTTCACTTACTGCCATAAATTCAGCCAAATAAAGTCGTGTTAACTCTCCACCTGACAACGTACCCATAATGCGATTTAATGTTAAATAACCAATGTTCATATTAATTATATTTTGCAGTATATGTTGCTTTGCTTCACTAATATTTAGCTCTTCCGCTAACGAAAGAATAGACTCAACACTTAAATCATTAATCTTTGAAATTGTATGTGGTTTAGCAAATAAATCTATAGTATATTGTTCGATTTCTTCGCTATAACGTTTTCCCTTACATTTTTTACACTCAATATTTTTAGTAGTACCTCGGCCTTTACAACCAGTACACCAACCTAACTGATTATTAAATGAAAAAACCTCAGGGGAAAGATGAAATACTTCAGCAAGTTTTTCACGTACTTCTGTGAAAACACCAGTATGAGTACCTATCGTTGAACGTGGGTTGGAAGAAATCGATGATTTTCCTAGAAAAAGAACTAAAGGCATATCTTCCATCTTAATAGCACTAAAATTCGTTTCCATAATGTTAGGAAATAAATATTGATATTCAGCCTTTGGCAATAAAGAAACTAATCGTTTTTTTGATTCTTCACCAATCGTTTGACAAAAAGTTGTTTTACCTGATCCTGATAAACCAGCGATTCCAAACGATTTATTAAATGGAATGATTGTATCTAATTTGTTTATGTTATTAGCAATTAATTGATTTACTTTCATATTAACCTCTATTCTTATTTTTCATAAAAACCATTTTTACAATGTAATAATTACATAATGAATATAACCTTTAATGTGATTATCTTCTTACTTTAAGAACCTTATCTTTATATATTTCAAACCATTGTTGCCATTCATCTTTAGAAAACTCTTTTTCTTCTCCTTCTAGAACGGAAGAAAAAAGATTTAAACAAATATGCCAACCTGCTATATCTTTCGGTGTATGATCAGTTAATTCATGAATGTATTCTTTAAGGAGTAAAAGGGAACCATTTTCCTCTTTATGTATTTCAAATCGAACTCGATCTTTATCCCAAGTAAATTCAAGTACTGAGTTTACTTGATACTCTAAAATATCAATGTTTATGAATGAACCGTCCATCATGTCGAACTTTATAATTCCACCTGTTTTAAGGCTTTCAATCTGTAAATTAGACATCCATTTTTTTAGCTTACTGTTTTCTGTTAAAACAGACCAAACCTCTTCTATTGAATATGAAAAATGACGATCAAATTGTACTACGTATCCATTATCTTGTTTATCTATTACAGCTAACATTATTAATTAACCCCCTTTCCAATAACGAATATACGTTCTATTTTACATGATTTCATTAAAAAAATAAATCTCTATTCCACCCCACTTAGTTTAAGGAGTTTTTGTTAGATTCGAAATTGATTGACTTATTATATATGAAAGTTCTAATCTGGTTGACCATGCTTTTATTGGATCAATAATATTATCTCGATTAAGACTATTGACGTATTTTAAACCATCTACTGCAATATACCCGATTTTAAAATCTGTAAATTTTTTTATAATCATCGGCCATTCCCCATCAGTCATTCTGCATTTAGAATATTTTATTATGTAATCAGCTGCTTGTTTTGAAAGCCCACATGAACCAGCTGTAATATCTACTTGTTTCCCTAATTGTAATGACATAATTTTATTTGATACTGTTTCTGTAACTTGCCATTCTTCAGGGTGTGTCTGAAAAGCTTTCTCCGTTCTGCCAATGATTAAGTAATCTACATCTACTATATTCTGAATGAACGAATTAAGCTCAGCTGGATATTCTTTCATCCAAGTTAGCAAACGATCAAAGTCACAATAGTGATAGTAATCATGATCATAGTTACTAACAAACTTCAAACAATCCCTACGTGCGTTCCCTACCCCTGATGTTTCTACTATATTTATGTGGAATTTACATTCCTCTAGTTCTTTTACAATTTCTTTAGGTGTTACATTACTAATTGTTATATATTTTTTATCATAATTTAAATTCATTAATTCCTCTTTTAGCTCTTTTATTGTAGATAATAAGCTCCTTGTTGGATCATGAGTAATGCATGTTAATGCCACTTGTTTTATAGGTTGCATAGTATATTCATCCCCTTTGCAAAATAAAAAGCAGAAAGAATACTTTCTGCGATTTTTATAATAAAATAGTATAAACAAATAAACTCCACTACAATTCATAAATTAATTTTATAAGCACTTAATTTAGTTTAATGACTTACCGTTTAATCGCATCGACAATTAGCGATAGAAAACCAAGTTTATCACCTTTGTTTCTAGAATCATACCTTTTCGAACGGAAAATAACACCGTCGTTTGCATCCCATTCCTTGTAATAAAACTGACCATTTTCATCACAATATTCAAGTAAAACTACCTCAAATCCAGCAGTTTCAAACATTTTCGTTAATGTTTTATAATTATGAACAATTTTATGACTTGCTGCTGGATGATCTTTCGGGCCAGGTCCGCCTATTTGAACTATATTTTGATATGCTTCATCTCGGAAAAATGCATCAGGAACACCACACCGAATATGCCCTGTTGGCTTTAAAAATTCATAACAAATTTCAGCTGCTCTTACACCTTCTTCAAACGTAAGATGTTCCCATACATGTTCAGCTAAAATAGCTGAAATGGAATTATATTCAAATCTTTCTTCCCACATAGCTTTATCTAGTAAGTTAAGTTCATTTTCTTGCGTTTGAATCCAACCGGGGTTATTATTAAACGCTCCAGCTCCGACTACTACTTTAATTTCTTCTTGTTTTATTGCCATCATTTTCACCTCATGAATATTTTGATTTATTAATATATTCTATGTTTACTATTCCACTTCCTTCTTCAACAAATTTAATAGCATGAATCCAGTACAATACCGAACTCATGCCCTAAAAACTATCTAATACAACGATCTGTCTAACTTTAAAAAATTAGTTCATAATATACAGCTGTTTTTATACGATTTATATACGATTTTTCTTACGGAAATATAGTACGCCAAACATTAGCATAAAACCAATCACGTAAAAACTTGTTGTTCCGCTGCCACCAGTATTAGGGATTACCCAATTATTTTTCGCATTTTTCACTGTTAGTTGTTGTGTCTTTACCGCTTCTGTAATTTCTATTTCTATTGGATCTCTAAGTAACATATATCCATTTGGCGCTTTTATTTCTTTAATCGTATACTTTCCAAATACTAACTGATTGGAAATCACCTTTCCTTTTTCATCCGTTGTTAATCTAGTAACTTCTTTACCTTCTTTATCTAAGACTTGAAATACAGCACCTTTTAGTTTTAAATTACTATCCTTATCATCAACTTTCTCAATTTCAAATTGGCCAGTCGGATCTGGCAATTTCTTATTTCCTATTTTAATTTCTACTATTACATCTTTTTCTATTTTTACAGCTATTTTATCTTTTAATAATTTGTAGCCTTTAGGTGCTTCTACTTCCACTAGGGTATAGTTACCTATTGGTAAATCCTTTGATATCGCTTCTCCTTTTTCATCTGTTACTAACTCACCAACTACTTTTCCTTTAGAATCTTCAATCTGAAATGTGGCCCCTGCTAGCTTTTTATTTTTATCGCTCGTATCTACTTTCACTAACTTCATTTTCCCCATCGGATCTGGCAATTTCTTGTTTCCTATTTTAATTTCTACCACTGTATCTTTTTCTACTTTTACAGCTACTTTATCTTTTAATAATTCATAACCTTTAGGCGCTTCTACTTCCACTAAGGTATAGTTACCTATTGGTAAGTCTTTGGATATTGCTTCTCCTTTTTCATCTGTTACTAACTCACCAACTACTTTTCCTTTAAAATCCTCAATCTGAAATGTGGCTCCTGCTAGCTTTTTATTTTTATCGCTCGTATCTACTTTCACTAACTTCATTTTTCCCATTGGATCTGGCAATTTCTTGTTTCCTATTTTAATTTCTACTACTGCATCTTTTTCTACTTTTACAACTACTTTATCTTTTAATAATTCGTAACCGTTTGGCGCTTCTATTTCCACTAGATTATAGTTACCTATTGGTAAATCTTTTGATGTCGCTTCTCCTTTTTCGTCTGTTACTAACTCACCAACTACTTTTTTACTTGAATCTTCAATATGAAACTTCGCTCCAAGCAATTTTTTATTATCATTATTACTATCAACTTTTTTTATTTTTATTTTTCCTGTACTAGGCTTGTTCCAATGTTGCCAGTTAAATTTGAAATTGTGAAATTCAAATCCACCAGTTTGTTGTACCGTACTGACAAATGCTTGTCCATTAATTGAGCCGCCTTTTGTTTCTAAAACAGCATTTGGAGCAAACACACTCCCAACAACACCATATCCCTCTGTTGTGATCTTTTTCGCATTTGGAAAAACCCAAATCATTTTCCCGTATAGCTCAGTAAACGGTGAATTAGGAGAATAGGGTTGAGATGTAGGAATTATATCCGTAGCCCTACCAATATTGTTCGTGTCATATAGAATGGACCCATTTTTAAATGTAACCTCTATTGCATCCGAATACATAACGATAAAATCTTTTCCTTTAGCATTGGGTAAAAATACATCTCTTATATCTAAATTGATTTTCCCTGTCAATTCTGATGAAACATAAATATTAGGATTGTTTATATCTTTTCCAATACCATAACTCATATTTGGAATTGGGGTATTCGTTTTATATTGACCTGCATTTTTACTAACTTGGTTGACTATGTTGCGAAATTCATTAAATTTCGCGTCAATTTCTAGTTTTTCTTTATAAACGATACGATCATACGAAGATTGTATAATACGATCTGGATCACTCTCTTTTGTCATTACGACTATTCCGTTTTGAATGATAAAAGATTCCTCTCTTGATTTTTTAAATTTTCCAGACAATAACAAGGATGGATATCCCTCATCACCCCATTTTTCCCCAACTATATTAGATGTTCCTGCTGCTGCACCTACAATCGTATAACCTGATGCATCCATATCACCTTGAACTGCAATTGCTCCTTCAATATCGCCACCTACTGCTTTATGGTTACCAAAGACAACAGCATTATAACGCGATATATCACCTAGACCTTCTAAGTTTATCGTGGATCCATACACTGCTTTTGGTACATAGACAACAAAACTTATACATAACATTAACAAAACCATAAAATGAATACTTACCAGTTTTAATCGTAGCCTCAATTCCTTTGTTCCCACCTTTACCGTATTTTTTCTATAGTCAAATAAAGTGCACTTTTATTAGTGATCCTTCCCTACATATGTACTTTGCTGTTCCCTAAATTTTTGGATACACTATTCATTAATCCGGGATAGATACATTCTATCTAATTATTTTTTCTTATAAATTACGACCAGAAGCGTACATAACAATAGGATTGGAACTATTACCGTCCACTTATTAAACATAGATACCTCTGTACTCATTCCTTGTTTTTCTTCCTGGTTGAACTCTACACGCTCACCCCGAACTAGCAATCTATTGGTGTTTACTCCATAAGGCGTGCACGTAATTAATGTTGTATAATCTTTATTTTCTACAATTTGTAGATCGTCCGTTTCGTGTGGTAAAACTACTTTAATTTGATCTACTTTATAAGCAAGAACTTTGTCTAAAGAGTGAACATAAAAACGGTCTCCTTCACTCAACTTATCTAAATCTGTAAATAATTTTGCTGATGGTAAACCACGATGCCCTGTTAAAATAGTGTGCGTATTTTCTCCACCTACCGGGAGCGAAGAATAATCTAAATGACCTACCCCGCGACTCAATACTTCCTCAGTGGTCCCTTGATAGATTGGTAGTTTTATATTAATTTTCGATATTTCAATATACCCCATTACATCACCTAAATTTAACGCATCGGCATACGCTTGATGATTACTTTTTTCTTCAGAAAATGGATCTGCAAATGTTTTCGTGGAAGTTTGAACTTGTTTATTATATTCGGCTGCTTCTTTTCCCCTACGTTCTACTTCTTTCTTTTGTAGTGATTTAATCTTCTTATCGTAAGAGCTAATCTCAGAATAATGTGCACGAGTCGCCAACCAATTACTAATAGTAGGATATAAAAAAATACCTAATCCAAATAAAAAAATACCTCCTAAAACAAGATTTCGTTTCATATTTCCACCTCTGTATATACTAAAATATTGAAAAGAGGGAAGCATTTTGCTTCTCCCCTTTTCACATCACATCGTTACATATTCCTAAAATCTTAATTATTAGCAAACTTTTTTCTAAAGAAAACAAATGCCGCTGTAACCATTAACGCAAGGCCTAGTACAGTGAAAAGAGTCGTTCCTATACCACCCGTTACTGGAAGCATCCATCCACTTTTATTATTTTCTATCGTTAATTTAACCGTTTGATTATTTTCGCTAATCTTTACATCAATGGGGTCTTTTAATAATTGATAAGATGCTGTAGTACCATCTTCTTTTGTATAAGTTGGTGCTTTCGTTTCAAAAATTTGATAGTCTCCATACGGAATGTTAGTCCATTTAATGACACCACTTTCATCTGATACACCTGTGACTTCTTTTCCTGCTACAACAACTATTTTCCCATTTTTATCTTTAAGTACAAACTCTGCACCTTTTAATTTCTTCTTATCAGCACCATCAATTTTAGTTAACTCGATAATTCCAGTTGTCGGAACAACAACTACAGGTTTAGATTCCTTTTCTCCAATTACATCATTTTTATTTATAAAATCAATTTTTGCTGTATTTAAAATTTCGGAACCAGAAGCTACTCCTTCTTTTACTTGTGATTTAATTTGTAAATGAAATTCTTTTTTACCATCTAATTTTGTGAAATCTTTTACTGTAGCTGTTACTTTTTGACCTTCTACAGCTACCTCTACAATACTTGTATTTACTTCCGCTCCATCAATCTTCACAATCGGCTTTCCTTGAATCATTAAACGATTGTCAAAAGTATCTGTTACCACATATTTTTTGTATTCTTTAATGTCTTCTGGTATTAATGTTTTGATATCATAATTGTAATTAGTTAACGGATTTATTGGTAGCGCTTCCAAATTTCCGTTAATCTTTTTATTAATAGTTGGTTCTTCATAGTTTTTCACTTCTACTTTAACTACTGTACCAGAAGTAATTGTTCCATCTTCGTTAATAGTTCCGGAGGTCTTTATAAAAAACTCTCGTTTAGTCGGATCTATTACATACCCTTTCGGTGCTTTTGTCTCTTGGAAATAGTATTCCCCATACTCTAATCCTTGCACGCGAATATGCCCATTACCATCTGTTGCTAACTCTTTTTTCACTTCCGTACCATCTTTTTTAAATAAAGAGAATACTGCGCCTACTAACGCTTTTTCATTTGCACCAGTCTTTACTAAATCAACTGCACCACGTTTAATCTCATTTTTTGGATACATATGAACATCATAGTTTAGCACCTTACCCTCTTTATTCGTTAATGGAATATCCACTGTATACGTATTTGGATTTAGGTTAACATGCGGAGGTCCAGCCACTTCTTTCACTTCATAACGTCCTAGCGGAAGATCTTTTAATACAGCTTGTCCGTTATCATCTGTTACTACTTGAGTTGGGGTTGCTCCCATTACAGGTTTCACATCTTCTTTTACGATTTTCCCATCGTTTGAAATTTTTTCAAACGACGCAACCCTTTTCACTTCAAACGTTACACCTTTTAACGGCTTCGTATTTGTTGGCACCTCTTGATTTGAAGAGCCATCACCTTCTAGCCCTGGTGTTCCATCTTTTTCTTGTTCATACTTATGAATCGTTAAAGTACCTTTGGATGGTGAAGTTGCCTTTACTAATACACTAGACCATGTAGAAAATGTTAAGAAAAGCACTAAAAGCACACTAAATATTTTTTTCATTTCTCTTATCCCCTTTACTACTTCTATCATTTTAAAAATCTCTTTATTACTATTACCCTCTTAAAAGCAATAGTGTGCCAAGTATCAGATTTAAACGAGTAACATAAAACATAGTCGTCCAACAATCCATTGTTTACAATCACTTTTTCACTCTTCTTATTTTCTATTATTACGTTGTCTCTCCGTATGATATATGTAGTTTTCTCCCCTGAATTACACTTATATCTCTACTTCAAAAATCGTTACATATTAACTTCCATTGCTAATTTTCATTAATTTCTCCCTTCCTATCACTATTTAAAATGCAATCTTCATCATTTTTTCATACATATAGCAATAACCAGTAAATAAGTGTGACGATACATATTTTACGTTACTCCCTAAAACTATTACCTGTATATTCAAATAATATGTGCTAATCATGTTAAATTATGGTATTATTCTTAGAAGTTTATAATTTTTTATATTTTTTATAGATATAATTTTTCCGTTTCTACTTATGAAAAAAGGAATATGTAAGCATTCAACTATTACGCACAACTGTAAGGAGGAAGAATATGACTAAAAAGCTCAGTCTAATTGAGATAGAGTACATTTGCAATATGTTTTTCCAATCTTTTGAAATCCCAGTTTATTTTTTAGATTGTAACAAAAATATTCTTATAGAGTTTACATCAAAAAATGATTCACATTCGTTGTATGCATCAAACATAGAACAGTTACATGTGCTTTTTCAGAAAAATGATACATATAATTCCCCCATTTTCAGAACTCACCAACATCTAGGGCACTTCATATTAATTCACATAAAGAGCCATTATATGGTGAATGGTACTGTTATTATTGGGCCCTTGACACATGTAAATTTTTCTACAAGTAAAACGGATAGTAATCTGAATTTTATTTCTAATTATAAAAAAAATTCAGATGTAAGTACCTTTTCAAATAACAGTGACTCACTTTGTATAAGTCCTAGTAGAATTTTAAACGAAGATGTATATTTTCCAATACAAAAAGACGAATCTATTTGTCATAATTTGTATATAGAGCAACAACTACTTGGAGCTATAGAAAACGGGGATAAAGAAAGCGCACTCAAATATTATTACGAATTCCAACAAGAGACTTTTTCATCCTTATCTTCATTCCATCAATTAAGACGTCATAAAAACATTTGTATTTCATCCATCACACTTGCTACTAGATATGCTATAAAAGGAGGACTTCCTTCCGAGATTGCTTACAAGATTTACGATCTACACATCCAAAAGACAGAGGATTTAAAAGACACAGAATCTGTTTGGGATTTATTAAGAAATGTTTTCTGTACTTTTGCGGACCGTGTAAAAGCACAAAAAGTACAGCAACATTCAAAGACTATCGCTATTTGCAAAAGCTACATTTTTAAAAATATTTACAATCAAATATCTGTTAAACAACTTGCTAAACTTGCAAACGTAAATTCAGATTATTTATCTATATTATTCAAAAAAGAAGTCGGTATTTCATTAATTAAGTACATTCAACGTGAACGAATCGAAGAAGCTAAAAAATTATTAACTTTCACAACCTATCCCTTATCAGACATATGTGCTTCGCTCAACTTTAGTGATCAAAGCTATTTTACTAAAATTTTTAAGAAATTCACCAACGAGACACCTGGTAAATACCGAAAATCTCATATTGTCATTTAGAATGAAACTTTCATTAAAACAAAGTGTTTTTAGTAACTTATCAATGAAAGATTAGAGTTACTCCCAGATTCATGACCTTTTGGCTTTAGGCTATTTTTAAATCAAAAAAACACGTTACTATTCTTTTATTTTAATGAGAATAGTAACGTGTTTTATATGTAATGTAGTTCTGTAGACAGTATAGCATCCAAGCGCAAAGTTTTATAGAAGCCCATAGCACCACTAACTACTAAAATCTTATTAAACAAAAAATTTATCTAAAAATTATTTTGTGAAAAAATCCAAACTATTTTTTCGGTTAGTGATATTCTCTCTTTGGTATCCATAACATAATTTACATATAAGGCAGACTTCCTTATTTCGTTTTACTTACTTTCTACTTTATTTCTTTTAGGTAATGAACTCTTTCTTTCAAATGAATAATCCCTACTATTATTTTTGTATCTTTCTAAATTTACGAACCAAAGTGAGTACTGTACCTACAATAACCATCCATACGCCCATTGCTGTACTGTTAGTTGTACTGGCCCCCGTATTGGGAAGCTCTTTATATGTAGATTCTTTTTTATCAGAATTACTGTTGTTCGGGATATTACTGTTATTAGCAAGGCTATCTGCTTTTCTATTGTCTTTATCTTTCACATATATTTTTTGTATTTTATTTACCTCGTTACCCGCGGAATCTCTAACACTATATATTATTTCAAAAGTACCAGATTTAGATGCATCTACAGTTCCTTCATGCTCTACTTTAGAAGTAATGTCACCGTCCTCTTTATCAGTAGCTAACACTCCTACCATTGGATCAAATTGATCCCCCTCAGTAATTGTACTTGTAGCAGGTACTTTTAGCATCGGTATTTCATTTTTTACTTCTTCTCTAACTTTGACCGTTATAGTTTGTTTCGCAGTTACTTCATGACCTTTAGAATCTGCAACTGTGTATGTTAATACGTAAGTACCGGCTTTAGAGGTATCTACTTCACCATCAACTTTTACTTTAGAAGTAAGATCGCCGTCTTCTTTATCAATAGCTTTTACTTTTTCCATTGGATCGAATGAATCTCCTACATGAATTGTCGCTGCAGCAGGCACTGTTAATGTAGGATTTAGATCTGATGTTTCTCCATTTCCCTCTACAATTACAGTCTGTGTTGCCGTTGCATTCCCTCCTTGAGAATCAACGACAGAGTAATCCACAATGTATTTGCCTGGTTTAGAAGTATCTACATCACCTTTATGTTCTACTCTATTTGTTAAATCACCATCTTCTTTATCAATAGCTTTTACATTTCTCATCGGGTCAAACGTATCACCTACACGTAGTGTACTTGTAAGCGGTACAGTTAAGTCAGGGACTTGGTTTGCTTCAGTTTTTTCGTTTTCTTTCACTGTCCCTTTAATTTTTGCTGCATCAAAAGCTTTTTGGACTGCTTCAACCTCAATTGAGTTCGCTCCATATTTGTTTGATGCAACTTTAAGACACGCTAATCTTAATTCAGAGAAATTAGAAGTCATGTTCAATTCATCAGTATTCGCATAATAGAAAATATCAAACATTTTATCTTCACCAATACCATTTACAGTTACACCGTTATGTGTGCCACCTTGTGCAATTAAATACGCGACTTTATTAATAATACTTGAGTTGAAATGAACACCCTCATTATCCTCTCCATTTAAATCACTGTATTTACTATAATCATCTGGATACGGTACTCCATCAAAAAATTTGACTGCAGATGGATTTTTCATATTACGGAGAACTGATCCACTTTGTTCTCCTATTGTCCAATTAAATTCCCCATTATTTATATATTTCTCAATAGCCGTTCCCATAATATCAGATAATGCCTCGTTAATTGCCCCAGATTCTCCGGAAAATTCAAGATTAGATTCGCTAGATGTAATAGCATGTGTAAATTCATGGCCCGCTATGTCAAATGCTTTTACCATTGGATCACCGTATATAAGCATACTAACATTGTTAATATTAGCACTAAATGCATTCCCCCAATTTTTAGGATCATCTGTTTCTCCGGAATCCCATGCATGTACAACTGATACTACTTTTTTTCCCTTATTATCAAAACTATTACGCTTATATTTGTCTTTATAAAAATCATATACCTTTGTTGCTATGAAATGGGCACTTACCGCCTTTGGATCATTAAATGTTGTTGAAGTGCTAGTTGCTAATATACCAGGATAATACCTTCCTTCAAAAGTAATATCTCTATAATTTACATCGTAGGTCTCAATTCCTTGCCCTCGTGTGTAATCAGCAAGCGCATATTTTCCGTTACTCTGTTCTGAAATACCAAATGTGCGAGTTATACCTACATCATCTATTCCTGTTCCAGTTAATGATATGAAATTACTTTTTTTAGTTTCCTTTAAGGATTCAACATGCTCTTCACTTACTTTTAAATCTGATTCTTGTACCATGTTTTTCAACATATCACCATTTTGAGCATTCACTAAATAAGTTCCAGATACATAGTTTGGTGTTGCAGCAGCAAATGTAACTTGATATGCATTGCTAGCCTGCCCATTATTTTCATCGACAAAAATAACTTCCTTAACTTCTGGCTCAGAAATAAATGTAATATCTTTCCCGTACTTCGTATAAATATATTGTTTTGCTTCTTCTTTTGATAAATTAATAGGATTCTTTAAATCTTCTTTTGCTAAATTTTGTGCGCTGTCCCCTGAAACACTTTTAATAATACCCTTTTTATCTACATGAGCAGTCAATTGGTGTCCATATACTTCTTTTCCTTCATATATTTGTTGCATGCGCACAAGTGTAGTTCCATCATATGAACCACGTTTTTGAAGAACCTTGTAATCTACCCCTTTATCTCCACTAACTTGTTTTGGAGACAAAGCATGCTCCGTCTTTTCCTTAAGGGCATCTTTCACTACATTCTCTGGCGTCTTTTGTGATGGTTGTGTAAGTTCACCTGTACGGAACGAATCCTCTTGAATATCAACTTGCATTTTGCCCGTTTCCTCTGCATAACCTACTCCATATGGTGTTACGCTTGTTAAAGCTAATCCTGTTGTTAATGCGACTATAGCTATTTCTTTTTTATTTTTCATGTTATTTCCCTCGTATAATTTCCTAAAATATGAAACTGCTAAAATTTATACAATTTATTCCTATCATAAAAAGATGACTTCTGTAATCAACAAAAGTCATCTCTTCAATATGTAATATCCCTAATATATTTTCAATGTATAATTTCTATATAAAAAGGAAAAAGCATTCATTAACGAGCATTTTGCAATACTTTTATTAGGTCATTTATATTTTCAACTTTCTGCTGAAACTGATCAAATCCACTATGTAGCAATGAAGGATTTTTATCTTCAGTTGAAATAACTTTTTTTAATTCCTGCTCTAATTTATCATATGTATCAAAGAAATTATCAAATTCTACACTTACAAGTTCTTCATTTTCTCGATAAAATCTTTTTGCTTCTATATAAGTCATATATGATTTATTTAAAAATCCTAATGAAATTAAATATTTAGAAGTGTTTTCTTGATATATAGCAATATCACATGCTATTTTCATATCAGAATAAGTCTTTTGAACAAAACAATGCAATTCAAAAATCTTAAACTTTAATACATTATTCATTTCATCCCCTCCATCCTATCTATTTTACAAAAAAAAGAATATTATACAAAGTAAAATATCAATATAGTACAAAAATAAAAAGCGAAAGATTAAATCCTTCCGCTTTTATAGTAATACATACATTTCATATTGTGCTAAAGAATTCTTTTCAAATCCAGTTTTCTTTAAAAATCCTTCTAGTAAATTGTTGTTTGGAAACCCAATTGATAAACTTGCCACATTCAACTCATCTCTTGCTACTTGTAATAATTTTGATCCAATACTACGATTTCTATAGTCTTTGTCTACGAAAATAAAACTAATTTTACCTTGTTCATTCATACAAATAGAACCTTTTAATTCATTATCGACATATGCGCCATAAAATGTATTATTTGTTTTTTCGATATAATCCATATCATTTTGCCAATTTATATGGAAGTGTAACCATTTCTGAACTTCAAGTTTAAAAGCTGGAAATTCTAATTGTTTTACTTCAATTCCCTTACAGTCTTTAGTTATTATTTTAGTCAAATCTTTTAAATTATAATAAGATAGATCGTACACTTTTTCATAGCCTAATTTGGTATAGAAATGAATCGCTCGGTCATTACCTACAATGACTTCCAGAAAAAGTTGCTTACAATCATTTTGAAGCGCCTCTTCTTTATGCAGTTCAAATAATTTTTGACTCACACCAATACCGCGGTAATTCGGATGAACCGCTAATGTTCCACAGCGCATTGTTTTTATGTTTTCATAATCTTTTATCCCACCCAGTATTACCCCTACAGATTTGTTACCGTCTAAGGCAAGAAAGGAATGTTTTAGTGAATTCCCTTCTGGCCCAAAAAACCTTTTTATAAAATCTTCTTTTGAAACTTCCATTTTTATGATGTAATCTGAAAACCCATCTTTAAAAGCTTCATATACTAAATCTATACTTACTTCACTGCATCTTTTGTATTGAATCATAGAAAATTATCCCCCACTTACTCGTATTAAACTTAGCATTCAAATACATAAAATGTACTAGTGCCAATCTACCCATCATTCTTCAATTTTTAAATATACCATTTAATTTGAAATAAACGGGCACTTGCCTACATATCTCTCACTATTAATTTGTTTTATAACAAACGGTGCAATATCACTATTTTGAATCTTGATTCCTGGCATATCTACTAAACTCTCTTTTATATTTCCAATGCTCTTCCCTTCCATAACAAATGGTAGTCTAACAATTGTCCAATCTACATCACTATCTTGAATAGCTTGCAATTCTTTATATTTATCTTGCATCATCTTTGATAAAAACACTTTAAACAAGGTAGCTCCTATTTTATTTACAATTCTCTTCTGATCTGCCGTAACATCTAAAGAGCCTCCAGAAATTAAAATATATCGTTTTATTTCAAATTCTTTCATTGCTTCTAAAATATGCTTTGATACTGTGCTAAAAATATAAGATTCATTTTTGGGTTGACCTACCGCATTAATTACAGCTCGACACCCTTTAAGTAATTTGCGTATTGAAGAAAAATCACGTGCATCCCCATCAATAATCTCTACATTTTCATTAGTTATCGTCATATTATTAGAATTTCTTGTTAATATTTTTACTTGATATCCCTTTTCTAACGCTTGCTTTACAAGGAATTTCCCGGCTTTTCCGTTTGCACCCAGAATAGCTATTTTATTTGTACTTTCCAATATTAACCCCTCTTACTATCTATTATTTACTACATTAATCTCATACACTCGTAAAAAAGTAATTAAATGCTCGCACGCTCGTTCACAAGCTAACATTTTAAAGATTTTTTGTTCCTCTTTCGTTTTATCATTTGCTTGATCTGAAGCAGCTTTTAAACATAGAAAAGGTTTTTTATTGATTTGGCACACATAAGCGAAAGCTGCTACTTCTTGATCAACCGCTAATGCTCCATATACAGTATGGAGTAAATATCTCATTTCAGAACTACGGATACGTTGATCTCCAGATAAAAATGTACCAAAATGAATCGGATCATAAGATCGTATCTTTTTTATTCTTCTTACAATTGACTTTGTTGTTTCAATAGGCGCTGTTCTACCATTGTATAAATTAAAAACATCTTCCCCCGAACCAGCAGCAGTAACATCGTGTTGTATTGCATTAAGAGCTACTACAATATGACCATTTTTCACCTTATTTGATAAACTTCCGCATATCCCTGTCATAAACAACTCATCTGGCTGAAACTCACTAATTAATAATTGTACACAACTAGCGCAGCTTACTTTGCCAACTCCAGTTATAACCGAGATAATTTCCAGATTATTTATATAATGAAAATGAAATTCCCAAGCTGCTCTTTTTTCAATGCGTTCGCTTGGATAATATTGATGCAAATACGTAAGTTCAGGTTCCCATGCGGCTACGATTGCAATACGTTTCATTACACGCTTCACTTCCCCCATTGTTGTCATTTAAATAAGTTATCTATACTTTCTCGTTCATAATCTAGAATCCATTTTTTATATTTCTCATATAAGTTTCGTATTGTTTCTTTATTCTTCGCAATTACTTCACATCCTCTATCATCATACATAAACATGATAATATCTTTTGTTGCATTTATGAGAAATACATCTGGATAAGAAATTTCTTTTAACTGCCAAAATGCTTCTTCTAGCCAAGGATATATAACTTTCAATATAACGCAGTATTTAAATATCCCTTTCATTTGTATTCGTTACGAATGTTTTAATCCCCTTTTTATACGTTACATGAAATTTTATGGAGAATCATTGCTACAAAATACATAAATGTTTGATATTATAGTAATGTTAATGATTTGTAAGGAAAGGAACTACATAATGAATAAAAACATATTAATTATTGATGATGATAAAGAAATTGTTGAGTTACTTGCTGTTTATTTGCGAAATGAAGGCTATAACATTTATAAGGCATACGATGGCGATGAGGCATTGCAAATGATTTCTACGTATGAAGTTGACCTTATGGTTTTGGATATTATGATGCCAAAACGAAATGGATTAGAAGTTTGCCAGGAAGTTCGTGAGAATAATACTGTACCTATTCTTATGCTGAGTGCAAAAGCAGAAGATATGGATAAAATATTAGGTCTTATGACAGGTGCGGATGATTATATGATTAAACCATTTAATCCATTAGAATTAGTAGCTAGAGTGAAAGCTTTGCTACGAAGATCATCTTTCCAAAATGCTACTACCCAAAAGAATGAAGATGGTATGATTCGCATTCGTTCTGCTGAAATACACAAACATAATCATACCGTTAAAGTAAATGGAGAATATATTAAACTTACATCTATTGAATTTGATATTTTATATTTACTTGCGAGTAATACTGGAAGAGTATTTAGCTCCGAAGAAATTTTTGAACGCGTTTGGAATGAAGATGGTTATGGTTCAAATAAAACTGTAATGGTCCACATTAGTAATTTACGAGATAAACTTGAAACAGTAATGAATGGAGAGAAGTTTATTCATACTGTTTGGGGAGTAGGCTATAAAATTGAGAAATGAAGCATTTGATATATTAAAAGATATCCCAAAATGGAAGATGATTTTTTGGTTCTTGTTAGCTATCACACTCACCCCTATTACTGAATTAATTATATATCGTCTTGTTACAAGTGTAATTGAAAGTTCACTTACGTTAAGTGAACTTGGAAAAGAGTTCATTAGAATTTTTGGGTATGAAAAATATAAAGGAATAAAGGAATCTCTATGGTTGATGATTGTCTCTTATTTATTTTTATTTTCTATTTTCTCATCCTACCTATACATTTTTTATCGTCATGAAAGAAAGCTTTACTATGAAACTTGTATTAAAAAAATGATAGAAGAGATTCGTTATATTGCAAATGGAAACTTCAATCATAAGGTTTCTATCGTAAATCATAATTATCTGGAAGAGCTAGCGACCGGGGTTAATCAAATTATTGAACAATTGAAAGTCTCAATTGATGAAGAAAGACAGGCAGAACAAGCAAAAAGTGAACTTATTACAAATGTATCACATGATTTACGTACCCCTCTTACCTCTATAGTTGGATACGTGAATTTAATCCACCATGATAATTATAGAGATGAAGTGGAATTACGTCATTATATACAAGTCATTTACGATAAAGTAACCCGTCTTAATGCATTAATGAATGACTTGTTTGAATATACACGTGTTCAAAATAAGGAGTTAAGTTTATATTCTGTCCCCATTGATATTGTAGAGCTACTTGGACAATTAACTGTTCAATTCCGCATACAAGTTCAAGAAGCAAATATAGAATGTCGACCTTCTTTCCCATCTCAAAAACTCATGGTATTAGCTGATGGAGACAAATTAGTACGTGTGTTTGAAAATCTTATTATAAACGCCATCGCTTATGGAAACGACGGTGGATATATCGACCTTGCTGCCTATGAAAGCAATAATATGATTACTATAGATATAACAAATTACGGCCAACCTATTCCTAGTACAGATTTACCTCATATTTTTGAACGTTTTTATCGCGTTGAAAAATCACGCTCTACAAACACTGGTGGATCTGGACTCGGATTGGCAATTGCAAAAAGTATTGTCGAATTGCATAAAGGAACAATCGAAGTATATAGTGATGATAAAAAAACAACTTTCACTGTAAAACTACAACCATATAAATGTTAATACAGCTTAATTTTAAGTCCAATTTCTTACCAAATAAGAAATTGGACCTTTTATTTTCCATTAACATCCAAAATTTAATAATCCTTTATAATTCTTTAGAAATTCTTTACCTTTTCTTTCTTCCTAATTAAGCATTCTTTTTTACAATAGTATTATTGATGTCATAGTAGGAGGATCACTTATGCAATTCTTGAAAAAGTTCACAATTTTATTATTATCTTTTGTTATTACAGCACTAATCGTTTTATATTTTTACCTTTATGTAAATGGTCCAATTATTCAAGCTAAATCAGCTATTTTAATAGATGCTAATTCAGGTGAAGTTGTTTATAAAAAAAATGAAGAAACTCCTATACAATCAGCTACCTTATCTAAATTAATGACAGAGTATATCGCACTGGAACAACTGAACGAAGGAAATATACAGTTAGATGAATTAGTAAAAATAAGTAACGAAGTTTTCCGAGCAGAAACGAGTCCTATACAAGTAACTTCGAAAGATAAAACGACGGTTCGTGATTTACTTCATGCTTTGTTTTTGACAGGGAATAATCGTTCCGCACTTGCCCTTGCAGAACACATTGCTGGAAACGAAGATAATTTTACGCTTTTAATGAATGAAAAAGCAAAACAACTAAAGTTATCACAACCTTCCCCGTTTCTAAATGCTACTGGAATGAATAACGATACGAATAAACAATCAACTACAACAACGATAGACGTAGCTAAACTAGCAACACAATTAGTAAAAGACTTTCCAGATGTATTGAATATTACGAAACTAACCTCTTATCAATTTACCTTCAAAGATTCCAAAGTTTTCAATACCAATAAAATGATATATTCCCTTAATAAAAACATTAAACTCCAAGGTGTTGACGGCTTACAAACTAGTTTTTCAACTAATGGTAATTATAGTTTTGTCAGTACAGCAAAACGAGGAGATACTAGACTTATTTCAGTAATATTAGTCGCCGATGATGAAAACAGTACTTTTATTGAAACAAAAAAATTACTACAGTACGGTTTTGATCCTTCTTCGTACTCTGCACTCCAATCTTTTAAAGATGCTGTTACATCTTGGACAGTTTTGCTTCAGTTTAAAAATTTGATCATACAAACATTGTTGATTTTCTTCATTATTACAATTTTAATGTTTTTACATATACGTCAGAAAAAATCCGAGGATTTCAACTAAGAAATCTTCTTATATATAAAAACCGGCTTGCCTTTACAGTGCAAGCCGGTTTCTAAGTCTATAGTCCTCTTCCAATTAAATTCGCTGAAATAGGTTGAAGATTTAACTCCCTCGCCCATATAGATAGTTGACCGATATGGTGAATTTCATGTACAATTACGTGCCTTAAAACCTCACCATATGTATATGTTTTATCTGTCCATGAAGCTTTTAATATTTTACCTTCTAAGTTAGCTGACCATACTTGTAAAAAATCTTCTAATTCTCGTTTATATAAATCAGATAACGCTTTCACTTTCTGGATTGATTGATACTCTTTAAACTGCGGTGCATTATCTTCTTTTCCTTGAAGCGCACTAATCCAGCTATATTCAACATCTACAATATGAAACAATGTTTCTAAAATACTCCCAACACCACCAACACGTTTGCTGAGTAATTCTTCCTCTGAAAGTTGCTCACACCACTTAAACCAATCATCTCTTACCTGCCAATTGTATCGAAATAAAGTGTACATATTTATCTCTCCCCTACTCCAATTATCCACCTAACAGCATCTATTACATAATGTGGCTCATCTTTTTGAATATAGTGACCGCTTTGTTCTGCAATTACAAATTTATTATTGCTTGATAATCGTAAAAATTCTTCTTGCAACTGTAACCACTTCAGTTGTGCAGCTTGCGAATAAAAAGCTTTTTTACCAGCAGCTAACACGACAAGTGGAATATTTCTCGTTGACTGACAATGTTTATCTGCTTCGCCTAGACTAAACATAAACTCTTCATAAGAACTTTCATATACAAATTGTTTATAGTAAGCTTCTTGAAAGTCTGGGGACATGATTGGTAAAAAATCTTCTTTATAATTTTCTGGTGTCGAATCCACCAAAACAATTCCCAGCATATCTTCTGGATAAAAAGCCGTAAATAAACGTGCATTTATACCACCAAAAGAATGTCCTACAAAAATATAAGGTGGTTTCAATTGTAATTGCGCTAAGCAACTTCTTAAATTTTTTACCATTTCAGAACTAATACGTTGCTTGGAACTCTTCCCACTTTTTCCTAATCCAGCTCGATCATATGTAATTACCGTCCCAAATTCAGTCAGCTCTTCAGCAATATGCTCCCATGCCTTGGAATAATCTCCATAACCTGCTTCCATTATAATAACAGGTTGCAACTGCTTTCCTTGGAATACTTTTGAATACATTTTAAAATCATCAACTTGTACATATTCCTCTATACATTTAACCATTGACGATCACTTCTCTCTGATTAAGTTCCTCTTCAATTTGATTAATTATTTCATCGACAGATAAAGATCCATCCAAAACAATATCTGAATTTGGCTTTACAGTATGAAGCGCCTCCAAATAGGCTTTTCTAGCATATGTTATATAATGTTTTAAATCATTATGTATTTCACTCATTGTATCTTCCTTAAAATCTCGCAAAATTCTTCTAGCCATCGCAATATCTAAAGGCGTATCGATAAATATAGTTACATCAATAAATTGTCGCATTTCACTATTTAAGTATGCAAAAGGATAATCTACAATAATATAATCTACATTACTATCCCGTATAAGATGCTGAATATCCTTAATTAATGGTGTGAGTACCCATTCATCATAATTTGCTCCATCATCAATCCATTTACAAATATCTGCAGGACAGTTATCAAAGTTATAGCTATCAAAATATAGTGCTTTTGAATTTATTAACTTGTGAGTTAATCTTTCTGTAACAGTAGTTTTACCTCCTCCTGAAACAGCTGCAATTGTAATGATTTTCTTCTTGTTATTCATAATTTCCCGCCACCCCCTTTTAATTAACATAACATAATTATAGAAAACAATTATTTTCTAGCGCTCCATTCATATTCTAACATACTCATTTCCCATAAATTCCAATATGTTTCCCCCACTTTTTTTGACTCTCTTAGTAAGCCTTCTTTTACAAATCCTATTTTTTCATAACATGAAATAGCTGACGTATTAAAATCATAAACACCTAGAGTAACTCTATGTAGTTTTAATTCTTCAAATGCAATTTGCAGTACTGCTTTCATCATATGTTTCCCTATAGAACGCCCTCGCATCTTCGTATCACCAACTAACACTTTTCCAATCCTTGCAGATTTATTTATATTGTCAATTTGTCCAAGTGAGATATGACCAATTACTTTTTTAGTCTCTTCATCTATTACTTTGAATGCAAGTGTATTTGAGCTTTCTATATATTTTTCTAATTGCTGTTCATTTAAAGGGTATGCAAATGCATTTCCTGACCATTGTATTAAAAATTCTTCGGAATCAATCCAATTTATTAATTGTTTGAAATCAGTTCTTGTAAATTGTTTCAGCTTGATCACTCTCATTCTCCTTTCACACAATCTTTTATACACCTTCAAATTTATTTCTATATGAAAAATATATTCCCTTTTAAACAAAATAAAAAGCCATTCATAAGAATGGCTTAGCATCAATAAAGCATAATTACTCTTTATTTGCTACGTCAACACCGTTAAAATCAAACTCATCAGCAACAGTTGTAGCAGGTGGTAAAATTGCTTCAATTTTACAAAGAGATATAATTGCTGCAACTGAACCAGGAATAGCAGCTAGCTTAACAACATCGCAAGTTACAGAAGAAACAGTACCTATATAAGTACGTCCTTCAGTGTTAATTCGCACTGTTTTATTAATTAATTTTTTAAGTTCGTCTCTAATTCCTTGTACACAAGAGCTGTCACATTTCTCATGCTGTTCTTTTTTACACTCTTCAAAAACATCCCAACAATCATCATGTTTACACGTACATTTTTTTCTACAATTATTAAATCGAGAACCCAAATCCTCACCCCCTAATCCTTTCTATTAGTAAAGTATGTCCAATAGCTTAAAAGTGTACGAGACAAAAGCATAGAAACAAAAAAACAAACACTTGTACTAAACTTTTTTTATATATTAAAAACGAATATACTACTGTATGAATACTCAATTCATATACTCCAAATATGTAGCATTATTAGTATAAACGTGCTTTCAACGACAATAACATTCTTTTCTTTATTAATAACAAAACGGACCTCTAACAATTAAAGGCCTGTTTAATGAGTGGACTTGGATTTAATTCTGCTGAATTTAAAATTTAGACAACCTCTTTCTCAAACGAACCTGTTTTTCTTTTAATAAGCCGGCTCCTTTAAGAGGGACCAGCTTTTCCTATTACTTCACATATACATAGGCTTTGTTTGCAGTAATATAGTATGTTTTGCCTTTGCTGTTGTGAAATATACATTAAGAAAAGCGTACTCCAAAATAAGATACTATTTAAAATCAGAACGTTTTCTTCAACAAGTGTTTGTTGATCAATATCATAACCAGCAGTTCTCTCCACTACCTTTTGAAAATTAAGCATAGTTTGTATGAATTCTATATTTAATAGAAAGCACTCTATCATATAAAGGTAAAACAATAGGTTAATAAACAAGCCATTTTTTTACTAAAACATAGAATAATATGAACCCTAATTGAAGGGAGGTATAAAAAAATGTCCTGGAAAAATGATTGCTGGAGTTCTAAGAAAAAACATTGTTGTGATGACTGGTGGAAATCTAAAGAACAGCACCATTGTGATGATGATTGGCGTTCTAAAGAAAAGCATTGCAATGATGATTGGTGGAAATCTAAAGAACAGCACCATTGTGATGATGATTGGCGTTCTAAAGAAAAGCATTGCAATGATGATTGGTGGAAATCTAAAGAACAGCACCATTGTGATGATGATTGGCGTTCTAAACGAAATAAGTGTCGCTGTAAATGTTTCTTTATTTGTTGTCATTGTAAAAGAAAACATTGGTAATATATTAAATGTCAACTTAAAGGAAAGAATATGTCTTTTGGGACCGATAAATACTAGAATATATAAAAAGCTGACTAAATATGAACTGCACCCCAATTGTTAGACACAGTCTAACAATTGGAGGTGCAGTTTTTTTATGACAAAATTTACGAAGGATTCAAGGTTAAAGCTCGTTCAAGGATTTAATCCAAAAACAATTTCTCAAGCAGAATATGCAAAACAGATGCATATTACAAAGGCGCAATTTCAATACTGGTTGCGCTTATACGAACTCCATGGAGAAGAAGGTTTACACGAGGTCTATACAAATTACACCGTAGAGTTTAAACTAAACGTACTAAATTTTATGGCTCAATCGGGTATATCGTTAATGGATACAGCGGCTATATTCATGATTCCTTCTTTTACAACGGTTTATCAATGGAAGAAGCAATTTGAATTAGGTGGCTTAGATGCCCTTGAACCAAAGAAAAAGGGGCGTCCATCCATGAAAAATAAAAACACAAAACAGGATACGAAAAAAATTCCGGCAGAAGGTTCAGTTGAAGCGTTACAAGCTGAATTAGAACGCTTACGTATGGAAAACGCGTATTTAAAAAAGTTGAATGCCTTAGTTCAAAACAAGGAAAAATCACCAAACAAGATAAGGCACAAGTAGTCTATGAATTAAGGCATGAGTTTCAAGTGAAAGAATTAGTAAAGTTAGCGGGTATCCCTCGAAGCACATATTACTTTTATGTAAAACAAATGGATAGAATCGATCCAGATGCGGATTTAAAAGTAGAAATTAAAGCGATTTATGATGAACACGAAGGTCGTTATGGATATCGTCGTATTCGTGATGAATTAGCCAACCGTAATCAAATAGTGAATCATAAAAAGGTGCAACGAATTATGAAAGAGGTAGGTTTAAAATGCCTTGTACGTATGAAAAAATATAAATCTTATAAAGGAACGGTTGGTAAAATTGCACCCCATATTTTAGAGCGTAATTTTACGGCAGATGCGCCAAATGAAAAATGGGTAACCGATATTACGGAATTTAAATTATTCGGTGAGAAACTTTATGTATCCCCTGTATTGGACTTGTATAATGGTGAAATCATTACTTATACAATTGGCTCTAGACCAACATACTCACTTGTTTCAGAAATGTTAGAGACAGCATTAGAATGTTTACCTGAAAGTCACCAACTATTGATGCATTCAGATCAAGGTTGGCATTATCAAATGAAACAGTACCGTCACGCATTACAAGAAAGAGGTATCGTACAAAGTATGTCTCGTAAAGGCAACTGTTATGACAACGCAGTAATGGAGAATTTCTTTGGAATCATGAAGTCTGAATTTCTCTACATAAAAGAGTTTGAAAGTGTAGAGCATTTCGAAATAGAATTAGAAAAATATATAGATTATTATAATACCAAACGGATAAAGGCAAAATTAAAAATGAGTCCGGTACAATACCGGACTCACTTTTATCAAGCTGCCTAATGAACTAACCGTGCCTAACTTTTAGGGGTCACTTCAATATAGTCAGCTTTTTATATATTAACACATAGAGCTTTAAACTGGCATCTATAATTACTAGTTGAGTGGAGTAATGAAAAATAAGCTGACTCTTATTAATCGACTCTTTAATTACTTCACATACAAATAAGCTTATTTACAGCAGTATGTTTTTCCTTTACTATTGTGCACCTTGTATTGTAGTGTTCCTTTAACACTTACTTTTGCATCAATAACAAACTCTAATCATACATTAACAGAACCAGCAACGTCTTTATCCTACCAAGTTGGTGAATCATAGAAACGTAAATTATTCCTTTTAGAAACACCACGTTTTCCTCCAATAGATGAATCTACTGTACTTTTTTATCGAACTTCACATAAAAGAATCGTATTTAATCTATTGCTCTTCGCCAAGATTCAACCAGCCATCTATGAGTTTTAAAAATGTACGCACCATTTTGTCTAACTAAAAGACCACATACACCAAAATCCCGAACACTCGCAAATTCTAATGCTCCTATAAATTTTTGAGCATATAAATTAGGGAATGCACGATTTGTAAGCAAGAATTTCTGACCATTTCGCAATGGAACATTCTAAAATTAGTATTATTATGGAATTTCCTCATATTTTATTAACTTCCTTATTAGAAAAAGATTATTTTATATAGATTACTATAAGCATCCATAAAGCCAAGGCGCCAATGATAGCGAGCACTATACGTGTAGATAGTACCCTTACTTCAAAGTCTGTTTTCTTGGAAGGTTCAGGATATGCAATTATGTAGATTCCCTTTAATAATGCAAGCCATGCAATAAAAGTTAGGAACCCCTGCCAGTTGAATACCCATACATTATGTAGGATTACACTACCTAACCCTAGGAAAATCGATAGAAAACCATACATAATACCAAATCCTCTGTCTTCAACCACTAATTTTTTCAATTCACGTAGTACCGATGGACGTACGAAAAGTATTCCCGATACAATAACCGTTACCCATCCCCAAAACAATCCTAAAAAAGTACTAGTTTCCATTATTAATTCACTCCCCTCAATTATTTATATTTCAGATATTCCCCCCTTTAGAACAATTCCAACATCTTTATATATAGGCGAAATTCTGCTCTTTTTTAATACAAATAGGGCATATTCTATGCCCATCCTTAATCACCTTATTTCTCTACGAAATGAAATTTTCACATCATTCTTCGTCATCATCTATCCGAATCAACCAAAGTCGCTTTGTACTATTACCACACACTTTTTCATAGCTTGGAGCTAACATGCACCGAAGCCAATATAATGATTTATTCGCCTTTTCACTAACCTCTAAAATTGTCCCCTCTTTAATAAAATGATCACCTTGATACAATGTATACTCGCTTGTCCCATGGAATCATCATTATTCCCCTCCCTATTAAAATAGCATTTTTGTTTCAAATGAGGCTCTCATTAATTCGGATGAATTCACCAGTATTTTCACCAAAAAATTCATGATATCTTTAATTAGTGGAGTACTTCATTACTTAACCATTATCTTCAAGAGCCCCATAGACAATCGGGGTTTCTTTTATTTAAATAAAAATTTTGTTTAAACTTTACAAAACTCACCTATATTAAAATATCTTCTAAAATCCCTATTGAACATTTATAATACTTTTAAATGGTTTAAATTCTACAATCAGTAATGGAGGCATTTTAATGGGAAACATCCCAAATGTATCATCACAACAATCAAATCCTAATATACCCTCACAGCAAGTGAACCCTAACACCCAACAAGGTAATAATAAAAAAACAAGACACCGTATTATAACTATTTTGGCTTTAATATTACCTATCATTTTTGTCCTTCAATATTCTCTTAATAACCAACAAGAAATGATTAAAGAAAAACAAATCACGCTTAATACGGAGCAACAAAAATTATCTTCTTTAAAGAAGGATGGTCATTCCCTTAAGAATGATGTTAAAGCTTTAACAGATAGTGAAGAAGAAATTTTAAAATTCGCAAGGAAACTGTATGGATTTTCCAAACCGAATGAAACTATTTTTAAAATAACTGAATAAAATTACACTGCATTACCCAAAAGGCGATTTGAAAATACTCGCCTTTTTATATTTAATTTCTAAAGGAATCATACTAATCTCTCTTTCTATCAAATAAAAATTTTGTTTAATTTACTAAAATACAACCGCTTGTCCATTTCACTTTGCTTTATCATTACATTTACTATTAGTAATACGATTTTTAGAGGTGATAAATAATGGACGAGTTTTTATCTTTTGCTGCACTTAATCCGGGGTCTATTGGACCTACACTTCCACCTGTTCAACCCTTTCAATTCCCTACTGGTCCCACCGGTTCTACAGGAGCTACGGGTTCAACCGGACCAACTGGTTCAACTGGACCAACTGGTTCAACTGGACCAACTGGACCAACTGGACCAACTGGACCAACTGGACCAACTGGACCAACTGGACCAACTGGACCAACTGGATCAACTGGACCAACTGGACCAACTGGATCAACTGGACCAACTGGACCAACTGGATCAACTGGACCAACTGGACCAACTGGATCAACTGGACCAACTGGACCAACTGGATCAACTGGACCAACTGGACCAACTGGATCAACTGGACCAACTGGATTTAATCTTCCTGCTGGGCCTGCATCTATTACTTTGACTTCTAACGAAACCACGACATGTGTATCCACTCAAGGAAATAATACTTTATTTTTTTCGGGTCAAGTATTAGTAAACGGTAGTCCTACTCCAGGAGTAGTGGTCAGTTTTTCATTTAGTAATCCTTCTCTTGCTTTCATGGTTCCTCTTGCTGTCATTACAAATGCTTCAGGTAACTTTACCGCTGTATTTCTAGCCGCTAATGGGCCTGGAACAGTAACCGTTACTGCTTCACTTCTTGATTCTCCTGGAACAATGGCTAGCGTCACTATTACCATTGTGAATTGTCCGTAATGGTTTTATCTTTAAGTACTAAGCAATTTCTGATAAGATGAGCACTGATTTACAGTGCTCATCTTATCATTGGGATGTTCCTTTCAAATGAAATTTCGAAACACCCTACTAAAATAAAGCTTTTATTAAGAACTAATGACCTTTATATTTCTTAAACTCGTCATCACAAGTGATTTTTATAATTAGTTAAATTCTCAATATAGTTTATGTATATAATTCCATTCAAAGAAACATAATACCCACGTAACTATTTAAAAAGGAGCTACATAACATGGATAAAAAAAATCTATTAAGTCAACAACTTGATTATGTGTCATCGGATGCGCTGAATACTCCTAGTAAAGCCCAAGAGCAAATGCAAGAAACATCTCAGGAGGCACATGATTCAAACAAAAAGGACAGTACTCAAGCTTTACATGGCGACGATTTACCAATTTCAGATGTATATAGAACAACGAACAAGCAGTAAATTTGAAAGGGAAAAATCTTAAGAACGAGTGAACTTAATTCTTTTCCCTTTTCCTATTTAATTAACACTTTTATATGAAAACCGTACACATTTTTGACACATCCACTATCACAATCTCCTGAAAATTCGTGATAATATTAATTTGTCGAATACGCCAAATTTCGACATTGAACGACAATGATATCTCCTTTATTGAATCCCTGTCCCCCAGGGATCTCTCCTTTTATTCATTACTTTTTTCTTCACTAAATTTTCATTCTTAACAAAATTCAATTACTCCATTGGATAGATATGCAACAGTATCCTATTTTGATAAAAACTAAAAACAAACAGACATACTTAACACTAATAGTAGATTTTTTAACTTCAAATTTACTTTTTCTCTCTTATCTTTTTGTAAACATTAAAAATGAGCTCTATTTACATAGAGCTCATTCGTAATTTTATAGTTTGCTAGACTGTAACCCCTGAATAAACGGAACTATTTCAGGATTTACAAGTGATGATAAATCCCCTAATTCTTTTCCTAAGTAAGCAGCTTTAATGACGCGTCGCATTACTTTAGAATTACGTGTTTTTGGTAAATCTTCTACAACGTGAATATCTTTTGGACACAATGCTTTTCCGATATGAGAGTTTACTAAACTCATTAATTCTTTCTTTAACTCTCCTGTGAATGTTACATTGTCCCTTAATACTACAAAACAATGACAAACTTCACCTTTTACATCATCAGGTACACCAATCGCGGCAGCTTCTATGACATCATTATGCTTCACAAGAATAGATTCATATTCTGCAGGTCCAATACGTTTTCCAGCAATGTTTAACGTATCATCTGAGCGTCCTGTAATAATATATTGCTCACCATCATAAATCACCCAGTCACCATGAACCCATTTATTTTCAAAACGTGACCAATATGTGTTCACATAGCGTTCATCGTCTTCCCAGAAGCTTTTCGTCATACCAACCCAAGGTTTCTCTAAACATAATTCTCCAACTTCATCACGAATTGGATTACCTTGATCATCGAGCACAACCGCTGCCATTCCTGGTAAAGAAGCGTTAAAGCTAATCGGTGCAATTGGTTTAATAAGGACGTTTCCGAAAATTCCACCAGAAATTTCAGTACCGCCTGAATAGTTACAAATTGGTACATTACTTTTTCCAACTGTTTCAAATAGCCACATCCAAGGATCTGGATTCCAAGGTTCACCTGTTGAGGCGAATACTTCTAAACTCTTAAGCGAATGTTTATTTACATACTCATCACCTTTTGCCATTAACGCACGAATTAAAGTTGGTGATATACCGAGATGTGTAATTTCATATTTATCAACTGTCTCCCATAAACGATCTGCCTCTGGAAAGTCAGGAACACCTTCGTACATAACCATCGTTGCTCCATTTATGAGAGAGCCGAATAGTAGAAATGGTCCCATCATCCATCCCATATCAGTTACCCATAATACGCGGTCACCTTGTTTGATATTCATTCCAAATCCTGCATCAAATGCAGCTTTCAAAGGGAAACCAGCATGTGTATGTACTGTTCCTTTCGGTTTCCCAGTTGTACCTGATGTGTAAATGAGCATTAACGGATCATCACTATGCATTTCTTCAGCATGTGTAAATGGTTTTTCTTTTTCTAGCGTACTCCATGAGAAATCGTAATGATGCGGTGTAAAATCATTTCCTGCATGACGAACGATAACAACTTTTTCAACAGTTGGACAATGCTCACAAGCTTTATCTACTTCATCTTTTAATGAAACAATTTTACCGCGGCGTGAAAAACCATCTGCAGTAATGATCATTTTTGATCCTGCCGCTTGCACGCGAGTCATGACTGCATCAGACGCAAATCCTGAGAAAATTGGTGAAATAATTGCTCCGATTTTCATAACAGCTAGCATCGCAACAACTGTTTCTGGAATCATCGGCATATAAATTGTTACACGGTCACCTTTTTCAATACCCGCATGTCTCAAACCGTTTGCAACGCGACTTACCCAGCTGTCAAGTTCTTCATATGTAAATGATTTTGAAGTTCCATTTTCCCCTTCATACTGAAGTGCTGGTTGCGTTCTTGTTTCATCATCTGCAAGCCAGCGTGATAAAACCGATTCTACAACGTTACATGTTCCGCCATTATACCACTGTGCAAACGGCGTACCATTTTCTAAATCTAGCACTTCTGTATAAGGTTTCATCCATTGATAGCCAACCGCTTTCTCAGCTTCTCCCCAAAACCAAGCTGTTTCTTCAATAGATTTATTATAAAACGTTTCATAATCTTCATAGCCCAATGATTTCATCCAACCATATAAACGCGTTTTTTCTTTATACTCTTCTGTTGGAAACCAAACTGCTTGTTTCAATGTTTTCCCCTCCTTGACTTTTGAGCAAGAAAGCCCTAAATAGGGCTTTTAAACTGGATAAACTGGATGTTTACGATCCGTAAATACTTGATATTTACTCATATACATTTCGAATCGTCCTTTTAACTCTTCTCGTAAATTGTTTGGATGAACAATACCATCAATGACCATCTCTGATGCTAAATGGTAAATATCAATATCTTTCTTATACTCTTCGCGCTTTTCAGCAATGAAGCTATCACGCTCTTCTTCTGGTAAAGCTGCAATCTTATTTGCATATACAGCATTGACCGCGGCTTCTGGACCCATTACCGCAATAGAAGCTGTCGGTAATGCTAGGCAGCAATCTGGTTCAAAAGCTGGACCTGCCATCGCATATAAACCAGCACCATATGCTTTACGAACAACGATAGAAATTTTCGGTACAGTTGCTTCACTCATTGCAGAAATCATTTTTGCACCGTGGCGAATAATACCAGCACGCTCTACTTTTGTACCAATCATAAATCCAGGTACATCTGCAAGGAATAATAATGGAATATGATACGCATCGCATAAATTAATAAATTTCGCTGCTTTATCAGCTGAATCGTGGAATAATACGCCGCCTTTCATACGCGGTTGATTTGCAATAATACCAACTGGCTTACCATCAATACGTGCTAAACCTGTAATGAGTTCTTGAGCAAATAGTTTTTTCACTTCATAGAAAGAACCTTCATCAATAACTCTATTAATGAGATCTTTCATATTGAAAGGAGCATTTTGATTTTCTGGAATGATTTGTTCTAACGTTTTATCGAATTGTTTCGGTTCTTGAGGTGTAACCAATGGAGTCTTTTCTAAGTAGTTGTTTGGAAAATATGAAATGTATTGTCTTGCTTGTGTAATCGCATCTTCTTCGGTCTTACATAAAACATCTCCGCATCCTGATACAGAGCAATGCATACGTGCTCCGCCCATTTCTTCTAAGGTTACCTTCTCGCCGATAACCATCTCAGCCATACGAGGAGACCCTAAATACATAGATGCATTTCCTTCCACCATCATAACAACATCACAAAAGGCTGGAATATATGCGCCACCAGCTGCAGAAGGTCCAAATAATAAGCATACCTGCGGAACTTTACCTGATAATTTCACTTGATTATAGAAAATTCTTCCTGCACCACGGCGCCCTGGGAACATTTCAACTTGATCAGTAATACGCGCTCCAGCAGAGTCAACTAAATAAAATAACGGAACACGTAATTTTTCTGCCGTTTCTTGAATACGTAAAATCTTTTCAACTGTACGCGCCCCCCATGATCCAGCTTTTACAGTTGAATCATTTGCCATCACGCATGCCATACGACCATGTATTTTACCCGTTGCCGTTATAACACCATCAGCAGGTAATCCAGTTTGTTCACAGTTTGCAAATAATGCATCTTCTACATATTCACCATTATCAAATAAAAGCGCTAAACGATCTCGAACGAATAGTTTTCCCTTTGCTTTGTTTTGTTCATGATATTTTGGTGCGCCGCCTTGTTTAATCGTTTCAACTCGTTCTTCAAATGTATTCGATTGTTGTTTTTGGTCTAACATATTTACTCCCCCTTATACATTGGTGTGCGTTTTTCCTTGAATGCTTGTAATCCTTCTAATCTATCTTTCGTATGGATTACACCTTCATACGCTTGTTTTTCCATTTGTAATCCGGTATGTAAATCAACTTGAATACCGTTTGAAATTGCTTCTTTTGCTAATCGAACAGCAATAGGACCATTACTAGCAATTTTCTCTGCTATTTCAATTGCTTTCTCTTCAAGTAAATGAGCTGGTACAACAAATTCTACTAAACCATATTCTTTTGCTTCTTGCGCCGAAATACGTCTTCCTGTATAAACTAATTCCTTCGCTCTACCAACACCAATTAATCTTGGCAAACGCTGCGTACCACCTGCTCCTGGTATAATTGCAAGTGTAGTTTCAGTAAGACCAAGACTTGCAGATTCAGCCGCAATTCTAAAATCACAAGCTAAACTTAATTCCGTACCACCACCAAGTGCGATTCCATTTATAGCAGCGATAACTGGCTGTGGTAATTGTTCAACCATTTCCATAGTGGTGCGAATCATACTAACAGCATGACGAACTTGTTCTTCATTCATGCCAGCGCGTTCTTTTAAATCAGCACCAGCACAAAATGCTTTTTCACCAGCACCTGTTAGAATAACTACTCTAGTATTTGACTCTTCACTTATTTGAGTTAATATGTTTTGTAACTCTTCTAATAACGTTAAAGATAATGAGTTTGCTTGTCTTTCACGATTTAATGAAATCTTTACAACGTGAGGTGTTACATAATCAACTGAAATGTTTTGTAATTGTAGCATCTTCTCACCTACTTATCGTTTTATGTTGAAGCGCTCTATACACATGACTTGGTAATTGGATATTTAACTTACTTTGAATAAATTGACTCGCTCTCAATAACTTCTCTTCATCAATATTCGTTTGGACCCCTAACTTATGGAGCATATAAACTAAGTCATCAGTTGCAACATTACCTGATGCTCCAGGTGCATATGGACAACCCCCAAGGCCACCACAAGAACTATCAAATGTTGTAATACCGTATTCTAAAGACTTAACTACATTCGCCAGAGCCATACCGTACGTATTATGGAAATGCATTGCAAACTGCGAAGCATCGTATTTCTTTAATAGATGTTCTAATACTCGCTCTACTTGTAGTGGATTCGCTACACCGATCGTGTCACCAAGCGAGACTTCATAAATGCCGTATGAAAATAGTTGATTACATAATTCGTCAACTGCTGCGGTACTTATATCCCCTTCATAAGGACATCCAAATACAGTAGAAACATAGCCTCTTACCTTTTTCCCTTCGAATAATGCCTGTTTTGTTATATCTTCAATTACAACTAATGCTTCTTTAATTGATTTATTAATATTACTTTTATTATGAGATTCACTTGCTGATAAAAAAACATTCACCTCATCTACATTTTGCAAAAAAGCTCGTTCCAAACCATTTTGATTTGGAACAAGCGCTGCATATGTAACATTTGGATCCCTTTTTAGCTCAGAAAACACATCATTTGCATCTGCTAATGCAGGGACCCATTTAGGGTGAACGAATGAGGAAACTTCAACGTACGATAATCCCGCCTCTGTAAGTAGTTGAATCCATTTTACTTTATCTTTTGTGCCAACAATCTTTTTTTCATTTTGTAAGCCATCGCGTGGTCCGACTTCTTTAATGACAGCAAAATTAGGTAGTTTCAATTCGCTTCCCCCTATATCTCCCTATTCAATTTCTAGTAATACATCTCCTTCATTTACAAAATCGCCTTCTTGCACATTAATTTTCATAACTGTGCCAGCTTCTTCTGAAACGATTGGAATTTCCATTTTCATAGATTCCAAAATGACGACATCCTGCTCTTCCTCTACTGTATCTCCTACTCCTACAACAATCTTCCATACATTTCCTGCCATCGATGCATATACTTTCGTCATCATTTTTTCCCCCTTAATATTTTTAAATCTTATTTTTTAACAAGTTGTTTCGTTACAAAACCTGTTGTATAAATACCACTTTTGAACACATCGTCTTCCAATACTTGAATTAGCATTGGTGTGTTCGTTTTAATGCCTTCTACTTTTAACTCTTCTAAAGCATCATGTAATTTCGAAATTGCTTCTTCACGAGTTTCACCATGAGCAATAACTTTCGCAATCATTGGATCGTAGAAAGGTGTAATCGTTACTTGATTCTCCAAAAAGTGATCAATACGTACATTTTTTGGAAGCGTTAAATCTGTAATTTTCCCAGGTGATGGGAAGAAAGTTTTCGGATCTTCTGCATAAATACGTGCCTCAATGGCATGACCACTACGTTTTACATCATCTTGTGTAAACGATAATTTCTCACCATATGCAATTAGAAGTTGTTGTTCTACAAGATCTAAACCAGTAATTTCTTCTGTAACTGGATGCTCTACTTGTAATCTCGTATTCATCTCTAAGAAATAGAAGTTCTTCTGATCATCTACAAGAAACTCAACTGTACCTGCATTTGTATAACCTAGAGCTTTGGCAGCTTGTACAGCAACTTCACCCATCGCTTTTCGCGTACCTTCATCTAAAAATGGTGAAGGTGCTTCTTCAATTACTTTCTGATTTCGGCGCTGCACTGAACATTCACGCTCCCATAAATACACTGTGTTACCATGTGTATCTGCTAAAAGCTGAATTTCAATATGATGTGCATCTGCAATATAGCGCTCTAGGTACATTTCTCCGTTACCGAAGAAGTTTTGTGCTCTTGTTTTGTTACTTTCAAATGCTTTGGTGAGCGTTTGCTCAGTTTCCATCAACTGCATTCCAATGCCTCCGCCGCCTGCGGATGCCTTCAGCATTAATGGATAACCAATTTGTTTCGCAATTTCAATTGCTTCTTCAGCAGTTTCAATATTTGTAGTAATACCTGGAACTACTGGGACATCTGCAGCTTGCATCGCGATACGTGATTCGATTTTACTTCCCATCTTCGTAATGATTTCTTCTGAAGGACCGATAAATACGATTCCTTCTTCTCTACAGCGAACCGGAAAAGATGGATTCTCTGATAATAATCCATATCCAGGATGGATTGCTTCAGCATTTGTCTTCTTAGCTATTTCAATAATTTTTTCAAGGTTTAAATAGCTTTCTTGGACACGTGGCCCACCTACTAAGTAAGCTTCATTTGCCATCTTTACATGAAGTGCATTTTCATCTGCTTCAGAATAAATAGCAACTGTGCGAATACCAAGTTTTTGACAAGTTTTCATAATACGAACTGCGATTTCTCCGCGATTTGCAATTAATATTTTTTGAAACATAGTGATTCCTCCTTTTTATCTACATCCTAAATGTCTTGCAATTACGAGACGTTGAATTTCAGAAGTTCCTTCACCAATTTCTAATAATTTTGCATCACGAATATGTCGTTCTACTTCATATTCACGCATATAGCCGTATCCACCGTGAATTTGTACCGCTTGATTTGCAATACGACTAGCAGCCTCAGATGCGAAAAGTTTTGCCATAGCCGCTTCTTTACCGAAAGGTTTATCGTTATCTTTTAACCAAGCTGCTTTATGTACTAAATTACGTGCTAGCTCTACTTCAGTCGCCATATCAGCTAATTTAAATTGAATCGCTTGGAAATTAGAAATTGACTTTCCAAATTGTTGACGTTCTTTCGCATATTGCAGTGCACGTTCAAATGCAGATTGCGCAATACCAACAGCTAATGCTGCGATTGAAATACGTCCTCCATCAAGTGTATATAAGAATTGTTTAAATCCTTTATTTACATCACCAAGAATATTTTCTTTCGGTACACGTACACTATCAAGTACGATTTCACACGTATTAGAAGCACGAACACCCATCTTATCGTAAGGACTTGAGATTGTTAATCCTTCGCTTGTAGTCGGTACAATAAATGCCGAAATGCGTTTTCTACCATTGTCTTCAACACCGTTGACAGCGGTTACAATAATTGTATTTGCATACTCTGCATTTGTAATCCAACACTTCTCACCACTAATAACATACTCGTCTCCATCTAATACAGCTTTCGTTTGTGTACCACCTGCATCAGATCCAGCGTTCGGCTCAGTTAATCCGAAAGCACCTAAAGTTTTACCTGATGCCATTGGAACTAAATATTTCTGTTTTTGTTCTTCTGTACCGAAATAATAAATTGGAGAAGCACCTAATGAAATTGTTGCAGCGTAACTTAATCCTGTCCCACCACAAGCACGACCAATTTCTTCAACTGCTAACGCGTACGATACAGTATCGCCACCTGAACCTCCATACTCTTCAGGGAATGGGATTCCTAATAATCCTAGTTCGCCCATTTTTTGAAATGTTTCATATGGAAATTCCGCAGTTTTGTCATAATATACAGCTTTCGGTGCGATTTCCTTTTCAGCAAAGTCACGTACCATTTCTTTAATCATTTGTTTTTCGCGAGTTAGAGTAAATTCCATTCCGCTACACACCCCTTATCGAATATTGAGTTTCGACAGCGTGCGAGTTTCTACTACAAACATTACTACTTAAAGACAAGAATATTAGTTAGATAATTGTTATAATTCTGTCATAACCTAATTTTAAAACAGATTCTGTACTAATGCACAAAAAAATTCCTACATTGTTCTACAACAACATAGGAGTTTTCTTGTCGAATTATGTAATTTAATGTTTAATAATCTCTACCTTTTCCCGAATCTGAAATCTCTACTAAAGATTCAGGGTATGGTTCAAAATATGTTTGTCTTAATAAATACTTTTCATCAAATCGAAGAGCCCACGATTTTAAAATTGCAAGTAAGCTACTGAGCGGGACTTTCTTTTCTATATACTTTTGTATCAAATCTAAAAAATGATCTTTTTCTTGTTTTTTCAGCTTAGTTTTAAAATATCCAAAAATATGCTCACATACATTTACATTCGATGTATAGCGGGGTGTGCGCATAAATAATTCATATAAAGTCTTCTCATAGTTTTCAAATACCACTTCAATCGTTTCATTTTTTTGATTTGCAATAATACGCCCTAATTCCTTTTGTTTTACCTGATTATATGCCATAAATAAATATTTATTGTCCGACTGAAACGATACAAGGTCTTTCATATTTTTATTATGTTTAATCCCTTTGTAATATGCGATTGTAAATAACCTTGTAAAGAAATGTTCTCTAATAATAAAATTCGACAATCTACCTTCTTCTTCAATTGGAAGATGCGAAAATTTTTTTATTACTGCTCCGCCAAATAATCCAGATCCCTTTCCTTTTGCTGGCGCTTTTTCAAAACCAGAATAAATTTTCACATCACGTGTACCACAACTTGGCGAACGATTCTTTAAAATAAAACCATCCACATCGGATATCGTTTGTAAAAAGTCATTTGAAAACTGCTCCATTTTTTTAGTTACATCTTCACGCGTCGACGGTTGCACAAGTCTATTTACGCCATTTTCTTCTACTATTCGTATCGTTTCGCGAGGAATGCCTAAACCAATTTCTACTTCTGGACAAACCGGGATAAACGTAACAAATGGCTGTAAATTTCGTATTGTTAAATCTGGAATCATCTCTGCATTATAACGACAAGCATCAAATTCTAAACATTTACTTACAACAATTTTCGGTTTAGCAAATTGGCGCATCATATTACCTCCGTGGTGTTAATCCGTACAATATAAATTGAATCGTATTTTCAATTTCCACTTCATCATCCCATTTTTCTTCAGGCAATAATAAAAATCGTGTTAATAATAAACCTAATACAGCTGATAAAGTAAGTCGTAATATGGAAGATGGTGGCATCTCAATAATTTCACCTTTTTCTTGAAACTTTACAATCAACTTTTTAAAATGTGAAAGTAACTCTGTTTCTACTAAATGTTGTATTTCATTTTTCAGTTCTGGTTGAAATGGCACTTCTTGAATCAATATTTTTATCATTGGAAAATGCTTTTTTGCAAATTCAAATCTATTATGAATAACAACTCTTAGAAGCCCTTCATATGATTCATACTCTGATTTAAATATTTCCTTTGCGAAGGCTTGTAAGAAAAATGGTGCAGCAAACTTTGTTAATGTCGGCATGACGACTGCTAACAATAAATCTTTTTTCGTTTTATAGTAGCGGAAGATTGTTCCTTCCGCTACACCAGCCCGCTTTGCAATTTCACTTGTTGAAGTTGAAGCATACCCCTTTTCACCAAACATATCAACAGCTGCCTCTAATATACGCATTTGACGTTCATTTCGTTTATCCGTATTTGTTGCGGCAATTAATTCTTCCAGCCAATCCTTCTTCATCTATAATGCCCCTTTGTATCACCATTATATTTTTCGATGTTTCTTTAATGCAAATACATTCCCTACTGCAAATAATAGAGAAAAAAGTAGTAATACAGTTAAATCTAATGCAATCTCTGTAAATCCTTGATTTCGAATCATCACTTGTCTCATTGCGTCAGCGCCATATGTGAGCGGAAATAATTTCCCTAACATTTGGAGCCACTTATTCATAGATTCAATTGGAAACAAACCAGAAAAGAAAATTTGTGGCACAATGACAAGCGGTATAAACTGGATCATTTGAAATTCATTATTTGCGTATGCGGATAAAAGCGTCCCTAAAGTTAAAGCGGTTAAAGAAAGCATACATGTAATAAGTAGCGTTAGCCAAATGGAGCCAGCTACATACAAGTCTAAAATATAAACTGAAAAACTTACGATAATAATGGATTGTATGAATGCAAAGATTCCAAAACCAATAATATATCCTACAACTATTTCCCATCTTCTTACCGGCGTCGATAGTAACCTTTCTAAAGTACCACTTAAACGTTCTCTTACAAAAGACACCCCTGATAAAATGAATACAAAGAAAAATGTAAAGAAACCAATTAATACGGGACCAAGCCCATCAAACATTGTAAAGTCTTTAGAGCCATGTAAATAATTCACTTCAGGTTTCATAATCGATACGTCGTTCTTCTCTGTACTTTTTTGTAATATGTGGAGCACAGCACGATTTTTTGACGAATCACTACCCTCTAATACAATTTTCATTTTTCCATTTTCTAAACGAATTACTGCATCTACCTTTTGATTTTCTAACTCAGACATTGCCTTTTCTTTACTATATTCATAAATTGATGCTTCCTGATTTTTCATCACTTTTACAATTGGAGCGGGCATATCAACAATAGCAATATGCGGTACATAGTCTTTTTGTGTAAACACTAGCGACAATAACCAAAGTAATAACATAGGTGCTCCAAACATCATGGCTAACGAACGCTTATCTCGAAAAAATTGGCGAATAATACGAATGATTACACCAGTAACTCTCATGATGGGGCCACCTCTTCCATCAAAAAGACATCTTCAATCCGTCCTGATGATACCCGCTTTTTCAATCCTTCAGGTGTTCCAGTCGCAACTAGCTTTCCTTCTCTAATCAATCCTAGACGCTCACAAAACTCAGCTTCATCCATAATGTGTGTCGTTACAATTATAGTTGTGCCTTTCTTTTTCAAATCATAAAATTTTTCCCAGATCGTTTTTCTAAGAAGTGGATCTATCCCAACTGTTGGCTCATCTAAAATTAATATTTCAGGTTCATGAAGGAGTGCTATCGCTAATGATAAGCGCTTCTTCATCCCGCCTGAAAAATGCTGTACTTGCTTTCTCATATGTTGTGATAATTGTACTAGGTCAAAAACCTCTTCAATTCTTTCCTTTTTATGTTTTCCCTTTACTCCATACATCGTTGCCATAAAATCTGCATTTTCATATGCTGATAGTTCTTCATATAATGCATCAGCCTGAGCCATATAACCAATTCTTTTCATTTCATTTAAATTAGGCATGTTCGTGTTGTAAACAAGCACTTCACCTTCCGTTGCCTCATTAATACCTGCAATCAATTTTATAAGAGTCGTTTTCCCTGAACCTGAAGGCCCAACTAAACCAAATATTTCTGCTTTTTCAACTTGCAATGAAAGATTGTGTAAAACTTCTTTTTTCCCAAAGCTTTTTGATACAGTCCGTAAAACAATGGCAGGTTGCTGCACGTATTCTTCCCCCTTTTTAAAAATGAGTGAGTACTCACTTTTATTTTACTCTTGGGTAATTATATGTCAAACCTCATTGATTAGTATGTATTTTTCATCAATAATTTTAAACAATGAAACAGAGTCGACATTAGAATATCATTTCTTAAAGTCGACTCTGTTTCATTTAAATTATATATTTCATTTTACGTTTTTAAGTTCATATATTTCCTAATTCTAGCAACATCTAAAGAATATTCGATAACTAATTGCTGTAACGGTAAAATAACTGTGTCAGGATATAAATGTGCATATTGTAATGTTTCTGCGTATTTTTCTAACCTTTTTTCTAAATACTTTATAATTTGATCTGGATGACTTACTAATAAACATTTGCAATAATAATGTATTTGTTCCTCAATCGCCGTATACTCTTCAATTTCATATTCTTTATGCATGTGTACACCCCTTTAAGTTTTTTACATGAATTACTTATCACACTTTTTACTCGATTAATTTTTAAGTTTTTTGATTATTTACACTATAACAAACTCTTCGGGTCAAAATTTGTTACTTTATGTAACGTAGAAAATTTTTAACAAAATTGTAATGTTAACTAGTATAAATTGCATACGGCCTATTTCTTTTTTCTATACAAAAATCGTACAGTTCAATTTAACTGCACGACTACAAGTTCTGGCCTATTAAAAATTCTTTGCAGAATGATACTATTGCCTAATCCTCTACTCACTACCATAGACGTATTTTGTTTTTCATATAAACCGGCTGTATATGTAGGGAATATACCTTGATTCGGAGCAACTAATCCTCCGATAAATGGTAACCTAAATTGTCCACCATGAGCGTGTCCTGATAAAACTATTTCTATTTGCTCATCAGCATACTCTGTTAAAAATTCAGGCCTATGGGATAGTAATACATTATATGTATCCGGCTGCATTTCAAATTTCGCTTTTATAATTTCATCTTTTACAACATTTCCTTCATCACGGTTTCCAGTAACAAATTCCGGATCATCAATACCAAGTAAATTTATTTTTTGTTCCCATTTTTGAATACTTACATGTTCATTTCTTAAAATAGTAACATGATGTTTCTTTAATTCTTTCTCTAAATCATTATATTTTCCTGACCATTTTTCATGGTTTCCTGTCACAAAATAGACAGGATACTTCTTTACAAGTTCTCGGATTAGTTCCATACTAACTTCCGGATCGTATGATTTACTGTCAATTAGATCACCCGTAATAGCAATAATATCTGGATTTATGATTTTTACTTTTTGAATTAAAGTTTCTTGACTGTCGCCAAATTTTTTATTATGTAAATCTGAAATTTGTAGAATTTTAAAACCTTTAAAAGAAGAGGGGATTTTATTAGATGTTATTTTAACCTCAGTTATACTAATTAAATTGTTCTGTACATATAAAAAGATACTAAAACTTACTAAAATACCAATAACTAATATGATTCTTTTAGTCTTCTTTTTCATTTTTCCTCCTAAAATCTTGATCAGTACTACAATGCTCAATAAACATTCCGCGCCCTTCGAATTCAGAATAACTGAAACTTTTTAAGTGATTTGAAGTATTTTTCATAGTATTTCTCTAATAAACACTTACTGCTATTTTCCAATCTCATTCGTATTAACTGCTATAAAGTGTAGCTTTAATATCCTAGGTGACCTGCATAATTGTATGATATCATGCTCATTTTCTAGTGGACTTATAACAAATCACTGGAAGCTCTTCATCATATTATCATTTATCTTACTTAGTTTAATAACGATATAATGATAATTCCTATAGTTTTTTATAAAAAAATTGTGTATTTTTCTCGAAGTATATAATATATTTGCTTACAAATATATTATTACCACTATGATTTTAATTTGTTTAAAACGTACATAGAGAGAATTGAAACACTAAATTACCTTATGAAAAGTCATTATTATGTTATTAGTCGGAAAATTGAAAAAATAAGTGTAGATAGATATCATTGTGAATGAATATATAATTAATTTTAATTCCCTGACATAATTTCACATAATTCTTAAACTAGTTTTTTGCGTGCATTATGAAATAAAATATTGCGCAATGTCAGTTTTTAAAAGATTATATATCAAAACTTTAAGAGAGGAAGAAAAACTATGAAGATGAAAAGAAAAATCATGATGACAACAGCACTTGCAGCTACATTAGCTACAGGTGCACTACCAACTACATCAGTGTTTGCTGCAGAAAAAGAGGCTCCTATCCAACAAAAAGAGGCTCAAATGGGTATTCAACCATTAGCACAAAATAATTTAGAAACAGCTGTTAATGCTGCCTTAAATGGTCCAGAAATCAAAAAAATAAAAGTATTTGAGCATGAATTTAACGTAAAAGAAATAGAAGTAGTAAATCTAGGTGGAGGAAAAAAATATGTTAAGGGACAAATTTCTCATCATTTAAGTTTCCGTCCAGATGATCAATTTTATTATGAGTTTACTGTGCAAGATGGAAAAGTAGTAGATAAGCCTGTATTTAATATTGATAGAGGTGGTTGGACACCATTTGCTGCTCCACTTTTATCAATTCTTGCTGCGTATAATGGAATTCCAGTTAATCCAAATGATTTAAATACACTTGGTCAGCAGATTGGTAAAGTTATAGATGGAAGCTGGGAACATGCAGCCCAATCTATCGCAACTGTAGTTAGTCTAAGTTTTAATGAGTAAAATGTTTTAATTTTTATTAGCATTGTAGGGACCACTTTTCCTAAATAGCCTTGTTATAAGAAATTCCTGAAACAGCTATAAATAGATTTTTACCGCTCACTCACATTATCTTAATTTGTTAACCACCTTATCATTCATAATATGTCACAAGATAGAAGTCTTTTTAAGGCTTCTGTTTTGTTTGTATACAATACAGCAAAAAGCTTATTTTTACCTATCTATGCTTCAATTTTTTAAAAATCCGTTTGGCTATTAGATATAAATTATTACAATAAACTAATAATATCTTAAGTTAGCTCACTACCTCTTTTTAATTACAAAAATTCATTACATTAGGAATAAAAAACAATAAATATAGTAAAAAACCATCTTATTATAGCTATTGTTTAAAAGTCAGGAGAGATATAATGAACAAAATAAAAATGAAAAATTTCTTTAAAATTAGTATCCTCACTTATTTTACACTAGCAATTTTAAGTGCACCATCTACTATTTTAGCTGATAGTCATCCAGGTTATTCTTATGAACCCAATATAGGATATCAGAATCCATCATGGATGTCAGAAGTAGCTGATTCAACAAAATTAAGTGAAATATCTATTCCAGGAACTCATGGTACACTGGCTTTACATGGAGCAAGTTTTCTTGATGAAAATTTGACAAGAAATCAAACTATGAGTCTACCCCAACAATTAAATTCTGGAATTCGATATGTAGATATGCGCGTTAAACGTGTAAAGGATTCTTTTGCAATGTACCATGGCATTGTAAATCAAAAAGCAGTGTTTGAAGATGTATTAAAAGACGCAATTCAATTTTTAAAAGATTATCCGACAGAAACAATTTTAATGCGCTTAAAAGAAGAAACTACACCTGAAAGTGGATCTCCATCATTTGAGGAGATATTTTTAAAATATAAAAACGTTAATGCTTCATATTTTTGGGATCCTAATTCCGTACCAACTATAGACAAAAACAACCCTACTTTAGGAGATATCCGAGGTAAAATTGTAGTCTTACAAAACTTTACATCCTCTCAATTGTACGGTATTGATTACGATAGTTTGAATATACAAGATAAATTTGAAATTGGAAGCGGACCAAACGAAATATATGAAAAATGGAATGCGATAAAAATTCATCTACAAAGTGCAAATACTAACTTTAATAATGGAAAAATATATCTTAACCATTTTAGTGGTACGGGTGGTGCAGCCGCATTTTTAAATAATGTATATCCTTGGTTTGTTGCTAGCGGAAAAGAGAATAGAAATACTGATAGTAACCCTAAGTTAATTCAAACGAATTCCACTAATGCGTGGGGTGATTTTCCCCGCGATAGAAATGGGCAAGTATATTATGGTGGGATGAATACACTTGGGACCGAACTCTTACAACAAGGTGGAATTAAACATTCTGGTATTATCGCAGCTGATTTTCCTGGACCAGGTTTAATTGATAGTATCATTAAATTAAATGGTGTACATTCAAATGAAAAAGAGATATTAATTTCGCAAATTCCATCCGAATCTAGCCCTTTATCCGGACAAAAAAATCGATCCAGTCAAAACTTTAAAATTGATAGTTTACCTGTAGGTACCAAAGAATTAAAATGGGTTATTGAACCTTCAGAAAAAGATCATCCTTCTACTATCTCTTTCAATGTAATGATTGATGTTTCCCTAGGTATCGATTCTATTCGTTGGAAAAATATTTCACATGGATCTAGGACTGAAGCTTACACAAATACTAAATATTATATCGCAAGTCCCATTGGTGCCACTAACAAATTCACTGTGAAAATATACGCTATTACAAATTAGAAAATAAAAAATCCCAATGGAATACCATTGGGATTTTTTATTAATTTCATTTTGTAAACATTAGATGGGGATTAAATGTATTAGTACATCATTTAAACCATTAGAGAATTTATTTTTCGAACACCCTTTATTTTCAAAGAAAAACCCAAAAATGTTAACTACATTTTCCTGATTATCATTTATTCAAAACTGCCTTCCAAAGCGATAGAGCAAAAATCCAATTTGTGTCACCATTGCCTTGATAATCTTGAACTGCTTCATACACTTTTCCCTCATGTACTACTCTATCACCTTTAGTATATGCTTTTCTCGCATCCCATTTTTCATATGTGGAATCCTCTGCCTTTGTTGTTACACTCAAAACATCACTTCTACTAGATTCATTTCCAGCTAAATCAACCGCCGTTACTACATATTTATACGATGTATTAGCCTTCAATTCTTTATCCATAAAGGATGTATTAGCCGTTGTCCCAATTTTATTCATAACTCCAGCGCTTTCTCTATATACAATATAATGGTCTACACCTACATTATCTTCAGACGGACTCCACATCAAATCAACAGTTGTCGCTGTTTTACTCATACTATGTAATCCTTTCGGTTGAGTCGGAGCTTCTGTATCTGGAGTTTCATTTGTTGTCTTAACTTTTAGTTTTTCACTTTCTTTTGATATGTTTCCAGCAGAGTCTAATGCCTTTATTGTATAGGTATATTCCGTATTTGCTTTTAGCTTTTTATCAATAAATGTTGTACCTGGTACCGTATCAATTAATTCTCCATTGCGTAACACTTGATACTCTTTTACACCTATATTATCCGTAGAGGCCTTCCATGTTAGTGTAACACTATTGGCAACAACTTTAGACGCATTTAATCCAGTTGGTTGACTTGGAGCTACTGTATCGGGAGTTTCATTATTTACTAGATTTACATCAATTACATTATAAAACGCATTTGACGTATCTGCTACATCCCATACAGCTAAAATAACATGATAACCATTGCGATTAGTTGGTACATTAATTGTATGTGTTAAATTATTTGATGCGGCCGAACCGTCATGTTTCACAGTTCCAATTGGTTCTAAGTCAGCACGTGTTAATGGCTTATTAGGATCCCATCCCTTTTTTGTAATGTAATAATGCCATTTACTTGTAGAATGTGCAGCTGTATATTTCCATGTAAATGTATTTGCTCCACCCATAATCGTATTTTTAAACCAGCGATTTGATGTTTGTTGGTCAAGAATTCCTCCAAATAGTCCTCCTGCCGAAGCGATTTTCCCATCAATCGGTCCACCATCTGGGAATCCTTTAGGTGCTTCTAGGCTTTGAGGCTCGTACATTATATTTCCACAATTCAAATTCAATGCTCCATAATTCTGACTACATAAAGCAGCACGACTGCTTGGTTTTTCAACAAATCCATGTGCATACGCACTTTGAGGAATCATTGTAATAGCCGTCATCCCTGCAGCTAAAACACAAGCACCAATTCCTTTTTTACTTTTTCTTAATCTTTCAAATTTAGATGTAAATTTCAAATTCATTCTTGTCCCCCCCAATATATTATTGTTATCGCTAATATAATAGCAATATAAAGATAAACGAACAAATTACTAGTAAATATACTAATATCACTCATACATTGTTACATTTATTATTATTTTTAATCTCATATAAAAATAAAATAAATACAATAACTCTATTTTGTAACATTATGTATTAATAGAGGAATGAAAACCTCACTTAATTTCACAAAAAATTCAAATATTAATTTAAGGAATTATACCTTATTTAGAAAAAATACACTTTTAAAGTAAAAAAGTCTGGAAGGAACTGATAATATCAGTTTCTTCCAGACTTCACATTTCTATTATATAACTTGCAAATAAGTCATTTCCAAAGCTAAATTCACACATATTTTCTAAACCTTAAAAAGCACAATAAATAATTTACTTATATTCACATGGTGAATGTACACAAATCCTTTTAATCTTATATTTCTTCCTATAAGATACCATAAGATATCCAACTTAACTTTATAGTACTGGTGAATAGTCATCTTCTACCCTGTAAATCCTTATTTTAAACAAATCATCTAGAGATTGATAATGTAAAAGAAAGGAATTGAAAACCTAATTTATTATTTATTCCATAACGTTTTATCAATTTATTATATTATTTTTACCTAATAAGGTACAGGAACAAACAAAAAAACTTCAGTGCGCTTGCAATTATTATAAATATAAACGTTTTTAGGGTGAAACGTTTAAAGGGTACTTTACTGAATTGTTATTAAATGCTCCTGTACCTAGTATTTAAATTAACTTATGTCAATATATTTTACAACACAAGTGTTAAACGTTACATATTTCTATATTTAATGATACATTTCATCAATATAGCCCCCTAATCTTTAGGCTAAATATAGAAATTTAGGCTCGTTAGGATTTAATTGTGGAATTCTCATCATTGCAAATGAATTGATTAGGCACGTAACTGTCACAAATTAATTACTTATCTATTTTTTCAACTATGAAAATTTTATTACCACTTCAATATTTACTCTTAAACTAAAACACATTTATACCTACAATTAATTTATTATCTTTCAAAAGAGTCGATAGTTTTATATTTTTTATTTTTTTATTTTTTTATTGTACATTTGTACATTTGATGTTAGGATTATGCCTATTAAAATTGAATCCTAACGATTCTTCTTTATAATTTCTATATTTTAAATACCAAATAAAAATATAGATTCTGAAACACGATCAAAATCAGAACAAAAATGTCGTTATTTTACAATGATGTCGTGGAATACCTTTAGAATGGAAAGATACATGCAACAACGTGTTAAGGGGTTACAGGGGGAACAAAAATGAGAGACTTTTTTGATGATAAGTATAAAAATATTGAATTAAAAAGGAGGTTAATAAATTTAATAAGTGACATTAGCGAGTTCAAAGGAAAATTAGCTGCTTATCAGGAACAAAACCCTGACATATTTAATAATTTAGAAAAAACTATACCACTACATTACATAAAAAATTTCACAACTATTTATGAAGATGTAAAAGTTCCTAATAAAAGATTAAAAGAGCTTATTTTAGATGATATAGTACCTCAAAATATTTCAGAAGATGCTATTTTTTGTTATTATCAAACACTTTCTTTTGTACATAAAAACTCCTGTACTTTATTAATTAATCCAGCAACTATACAGGAATTGCATTTTCAACTAATACATTACATTACCTCGGACAGTGCCAAATGGCGTGAAAAACCTTTTATTATTCCAGGAATTCCAGAACATGGAATGCACTTGAATAGTTACCGCATTCTTCCGCATGAACTTATTCCACAGTTTATGGAGCAATTATGTGATCAATACAACTCATTAAATACTAGTAAGGGGCTACATTCACTTTTATTAATAGCTCGTTTTATATTAAATTTTTATTGCATAGTCCCTTTCAATCAAGGTAATAACAGGCTGGCATTTATGTTAATGCAATTGCTGTTAATTAAGAGTGGACATACATTTGTAAAATATGTATGTTTGGATAAATATATTAAGAAACATGAATCTGATTATTACAATTCGATTTATAAATCTTCGGTGAATTGGTACTGCGAGGAACATAATAATAGCTTTTGGTTAAAAACGTTTTTAACAATTATATTAGAGGCTTACAAAGATCTTCATAACACAGTTCTAGATTCTATATGTAAACATACTAAAGTTGAGAGAATCCAGGATTTTATACTTAAACAAAAACAACCCTTTACTAAGGAAAGTATTCGTAACACTTATCCAGACATTGCAGAGAGTACAATCAGTAAGGCTTTAAATTCATTGCAATTATTTGGGCATATTAAGCTAGTTTCAAAAGGAAGAAACGCAAAATGGACTAAAGTTTGACTATACTTTTAAAACTCTTACAGTTCAAAAATTCAATGGTAACGTTATCAATAGTTTTCATGACTTTAGGTTCAAATTCATTGAATTTCATTTTAATTTTAGGCTATTATTGCTACTTTAGTTATTTCTAATTCCTACAAAAAATTTATAGGAAAAGGTACGTTTCCCTCCACCTTTTCCTATAAAAATATTATATAAACACAAAAAAAGTTGTCGAAAAAAGTCGCATTTTACTATTTTTTCTTTATTTTCTGGTTGTAAACGTTTCATTTTCATGTTACTATCTTAATCAAACAATAGAGGGTTATAAAAATGAAAATATTTCTTTCCCATAGAAACATATAAACGTACGGTAACATCAAGAAAATAAGGCCAAAGAAATATTTGATACCTACCAAAATAATCAATAGGAATTTTGCGCTTTAATATTTCTGTCAATTCAGAAAAAACATTTTGTCCCTAAACAAAAATTGTTAGCATGCAAAGTTCAAATACACTAGAACACCCAAATAAATGTAATGTCCTTTTTAATCGAGCATTAAAGTATAAAAAAGAATTCTTCCTACAAAATTCAGCTGATTAACTTAAAGACATCTAAATTACTACCTTAATTTCCCTCTATTGTTGACTACATATTTACCAACTATGAAAAAGAGCCTATCCAGGGCTCTTTTTTGTATAATCATTCAAATTCTATCTTGATACTTATATTTTCACACAAATTACCTCTACTTTTTTGCTCTTAATTATTAACTTCCATTCCCAATTTGTTTAAATTTGTGAATAAAATTCCATCATATAAAAATAATAAATACAACTAATCGTTATATATTAAAGAGGTGTCAATTTTGTCCTTAAATGAAGAGACCTTAGAAATTAAATCAGATAAAAACATTGAAAAGATCCAAACAAGTAACTTAGAAGAGCTTAAAAATACATTAGATAATATCTTTGATATTAGTGCAGATTTAATCGAACATCCTTTGCAATTAAAAACAAACACGAATATTTTACTATATTATTTTGAAGGCCTTACAGATGGTGTCGCTTTAAAAGGCAATGTTGTTACACCATTATTACAAAAAGTAAATGAGGACAGCCAAATATTTAATTCTAATATTATTGCTACTCATACCAAAATAGTATATACATGGAATGACATTAAAGAAGGATTACTTGAGGGTCAATGTGTTCTATTTATGGAAGGAGAAAAGCGCTCACTTCTAATAAATACAAAAGGCTGGGCAGAAAGAGCAATTCAAGAACCCATCTCAGAAGTTACTATTAAAGGCTCACATGATGGATTTATTGAGAATGCCACAAAAAATATAGGCTTAATTCGTCGATATCTTCCTTCAACAGAGTTAAAGATCAAAAAGCTGACAATTGGCGAACGAGCAACTTCAGTAGTCTATTTAATTTACTTAGGTGATGTAGCAAACGCAGATGTAGTCCAAGAAATAGAAACTAGAATCTGTAGAATTAATACGGATGCGGTATTGAGCATTGGAGAACTATCTAATTATACAAAAGATCAAAATTGGACTCCTTTTCCACAAGCTTATTTAAGCGAACGCCCAGATGCAATTTCAAATCATATTCTTGATGGGAAAGTAGCAGTGTTAATGGATAGATCCCCTGGTGCAATGATTGTTCCAATGAATTTAATTGGATTTTTTCAAACTCCAGATGATTATAATATCCATTGGCTCATTGCATCATTTTTTCGCTTATTACGATTTGCAGGATTTATTATAGCTATTTTTTTACCGGCATTTTATATTGCTATAGTCTCTTTTCACTTTGAAATCATTCCTATAGACTTATACACTTCTATTGCAACATCAAGAGTCAAAGTCCCTTTCTCCCCCTTATTGGAAGCTTTTATAATGGAAATTACACTAGAAATGCTACGTGAAGCTGGCATTCGCTTACCACAACCCATTGGACAAACCATAGGAATTGTTGGAGGGATTGTAATTGGACAGGCGGCTGTTCAAGCTGGTCTTGTAAGTAACGTTATGGTTATTATCGTATCTATTACAGCCATTGCATCATTTATTGTTTCTAATTATGATTTATCAAGTTCTATACGCCTTATTCGTTTTCCAATGATGTTATTGGCATACTTTTATGGGATTGTAGGGATTGTTAGTGGATTAATGCTCTTATTTGCTCATTTTGTTTCATTAACTTCCTATGGCTCACCATACGGATTGCCAATCGCGCCCTTTCGACTCAATGAATTAAAAGATTCTTTTGTAAGATTTCCTATTTCTATGATTACCACCCGCTCGAGTACAGGACAGCCGAAACAAAAAAAGAAAAAAGAAGGTGGTTCGCATGGGGAATCTTAAATTCCAAAACATAACTTTATTCGAATTTATTATTTTCATTCATTCACTGCAACTTGCATCAGGTATGTTAATTATGCCAAGCCCACTTGCTACTACGGCTGGCACAGATGGCTGGATTTCTATCATACTTGGATGGATAACTACTTCTATAATCGGCGTATTTATTATATTAATGTTACAAAAAAACCCTAACAAAAATTTCTCACAAATCTTAAAAACATACTTTGGTAAATGGATAGGGACAATTCTTTTTCTTTTATATGCCTTTTATCTATTCTTTGCTGGCTTTAATACTTTATTAAAGGCAACCGATATTGTAAAAGTGTGGATATTCCCTTCCACTCCTGCTTATCAAATCACCATATTATTACTATTGCCTTTTATTATTTTAGCCCTGAGTGGGTTAAGGGCTCTTACTAGTTATTCTATGCTTGTTTTCTTCTTCACTACTTGGATGCCACTATTTCTTCTTTTTTCACTACAGACTAACTACAACCCTTTACACCTACTACCTATTGTTAAAGATGGATTATACCCTATTGTAAAGGCAACAAAAGAAACCATCACTCCTTATGCTGGCTTAGAACTTGCATATTATATATACCCGTTTTTACAAAAAAAACAAAAAGCCATAAAAGGACTACTAATTGCGAATACCGGAACCATGTTTTTCTATCTATATGTGACTATTCTTTCTTATATATACTTTAGTCCAGAGGGGATAAAAGACGTAATCTGGCCAGTATTTCATCTGTTAAAAGGAGTTCGTTTTTCTTTCATAGAACGATTAGAAATTATATATATCGCTTACTATTTAATTGTATTCTCTACTACGATATATCCGTATTTATTTTTCAGTTTTGAATCTGTGACCATTTCACTTCAAAAAAACGCCCGCAATTGGGCGCTGCTTGCTTTTATGTTATTTATAGTTGGCCTATTTATTTTCCTAAATCCCGATGTGGATCAATATTTGTTTATATATTCTCTTATGGACATCTTAAATGTCGTTTTCTTTATTCTATTACCAATTTTATTTTTCGCTTACAGTATTCTTTTCACTTGGATTACTAGGAGGAAACAACTTTGATTCGAAAATGGATATGGATTGTGATTTGTTGTATATATATAATTGGTTGCAGTCAAAGAATTCCTCTTGAGAAGGTTTCATTAATACTGTTAATTGGCTTGGATAGAACCCCTAATGGAGACATAAAAGTTGGAACAAGTATACCACTCTTTCATCATAAACAGCCCAAAAGTACTATAGAACATTGGACACAAGCATCAACTGTATATACTGGATTCAGTAAGATAGATACGAAGTTAACGGGCTTTATGACAGCTTCCAAGGCTGAAATCATTTTAATTGGGAAAAAATTAGCGCAAGAAGCAAATTGGTTGCAGGAGCTTGATTCTTCTTACCGTGATCCTTACGCTACCATTAATGCTAAAGTAGTACTTGTAGATGGACCTGCAGAAGAAGTTTTTAAAATTCAGAAGCCTAGTAAACCATCACTTTCATCTTATATAAATGGTGTAATCGAATCGTCAATTCAAAATAACCAATCCGTCTCTTCTACAATTCAACAATTAATGAGAGAACAAAATGAAGAAGGAATGACGCAAACTGTTCCAATTATCAAAAAAACAAAGAATGAAATCGACACAGTAGGAATTGCATTTTTAAATCGAAAAGGGAAATATTTAACTCAAATTCCTAAAAAAGATGTTAAATTTTTCAATCTTATAAATAAGCAAAAAAGTAGCGGGCGAATGATACTACACCTTGCGCTTCCCCCTAAAAAGTCCAACAAAAAAATAAACACTTCTATCTTCGTACAGAACGCGACAAGAAAGGTAGATGTTAATTTTCAAAACGGAAAATTTGTATTTGATCTCGATATATATGCTAATGTAGCTTTAATAGAAAAAACCAATGCGAATTTAATTAAGGGTCACTATGATAATAAAAAAAATATAAATAGTTTAAAAAGGACTATTCAAAAAGAAATTAATAATAATTTACAAAATATAATAAATGAAATACAGCAGAACAAAATTGATCCAATCGGATTATCCCTATATGCTAGAGCCTTTCAATATAATGAGTGGAAAAAAGTAAAAGGAGATTGGTTGCAAGCGTTAGCAGAGGCTAAAATAAATGTAAAGACACACGTCAAAATAAAAGATACTGGGACCATTAGAAATTAGATTAGCCTATTCTTTTATTTGACAGCTTTTCTCAGTCGAATTTCCTTTCCTCAATAATTATTATGTAAAAGACGCTAACTCAAAGAAAAATTTTTCGGTTCTTTTAAAAGGGCAACAATTCAACTACGGTAATCAAGTACAAGTTTCTAATTTAAGGAACTGAAGAACTTATAATTCTGGTGCAGTATATATGCCAGATTCCATTCCAATTGCAACTCCATGACATAGCATCAAAGCCGAAATTCCTAAGTGAAGGAATTTCGGCTTTTTGAGGTCGTACGAATATCTTGGTTTTGGTTTTATATACCTTGATAGAATAGATACATATCAGCATATTTGTGCATAATGTTTTCGTTTAATGTGGCTTTAATAAATCATTTTTAGTTTAAATATCCTATACTAATAACAATGGAATTTTATTACTTATCCCTTTAGATTATTTCAAATCTCTTTCTTTTCTATATCAATAACTAATTATTATCAGATATCATATCCATAAAAAGCTACAAGAAATAATGATTTATTATTAAAAAGCAAAAAAATACTGCCCTTATGCCTTACTGTTGTCCCCTTTATTACGTATCAGATTTCTATCTATATGTGATGAGGGTTTTCATCTTTTTCAATAATCAACTTTATATAGAATATTTAACTTGGTTATTACTCTTAATGGATATCATGCTTTTTAAAGTTTCCACCTTTTACTTCCGCAACATCATATACAGTTACAAAGGCATTTTCATCAATTTCATGAATAAGTTCTTTCATTTTATTTTCTTCTAAACGACTGATAACACAGCTAACTTCTTTATAAGCTTCTTTCGAAGAGCCTCCATAAATTTCGTTATAGATTGCACTTCTTCCGAGACGTTCCCAGATTGCATCTATCATTAATTTAGGTTCTTTTGTAACAATTTTAAATGTTTTAGAACCACTTAATCCAACTTCAATAATATGAATTACTTTAGAAGCAATAAAGTAAGCTATCGCTGATAAAATTCCACCTTGAAGACCAAACACAGTTGACACAAAAATAAATACAAACATATTTAAAAACAAGATTAGATCACTTGTACCAAACGGTAATCTTCTAGACAACAATACCGCTAGCATATCAATGCCATCTAACGCTCCGCCATTACGAAGAGCCAACCCCATACCAAAGCCGATAATAACACCACCAACAACAGTAACTAACAATGTATCTCCTTCAATAATTGTAGGCACATTATGCATGACCACAGTACCTATTGCAAGTGATATAATACCAATAACTGAATAAATTGCAAATCCTCTACCAATTTGTTTATAACCTAGCCAAACAAATGGGATATTAATAAATCCAATTAAAAGACCTAATGGTAACCCAAATAGCTGAGAGCTAACGATACTTATACCTGTTACACCACCATCTGAGACATTATTAGGAATTAGTACAGCCTCTAATCCATACGCAGTTATAAATGCTCCAATAATAATCAATATTGCTTGCGAAAATTTTTTCAATTTATTTACATTTTTCTTTTTTGCACTTACCATTTCAATTCCTCATTTCACACATTTTTCTCTTTTTGTCTTTTCATAATTACATCAGATTCTATATTCTTTGTGTCGCACCTATTATGTAACTTCTCTCAAACTATAACTTCCTATACTAAATTAGAGGGTATTAACAAGCTAAACGGTATGTGTATCTACTGTTATAACTAGAATCTAATTATGAGCTGCACTATTAAATTCTTCTTTACCAACCACAAATATATAAATTCCTATAAGAATAATTGGTTAAATTAAAATCTTTTTTGTTTAGACTACTTTCCCCCAGCATAGAGGTTTACACTTCTTTTGGCTCTGATGCTAATGTAAAAACGTTTATCTAAATGTAAATTTCCAATAGATTCTCCCAAAATCTAACTGCAAAACATGCTAAACCTAGAACTGTCGCTGCATTGAATATTTAACACTCTTCAGAAACTTATAAAATACCCATCATGTCGCCATTACATTTCAAAATCTACTACAAAAATATTTCCTCCTAATACGTCTTCACTTTACCATTTAAACACCATGAAATTATTGTTAATAAACCACACACAGAAACTACTGGATTTTCCCCCTGTTTATAGGATTCAGATCATTTTTAAGAAGTCAAACTCTGTCATTTCCTCAAAGCTCAAATTACTTCCGTTCATTCGTCAATTGTAAAATATCAAAACCATTGTTTGTGTAATCCTTTCCATAAACCTAGTGAGTATAATTTTATAAGTTTTAATCCAGTACTCACTGACCGATGTGCTCATTTGGTCAGTTATACTATACCTAAAACTAAAATAATATGCCATTCGATAATATTATTTCTTTCTATTAATTTCAGCTTCGTATTGTATGATTATTTAAGTATTTATAAAATAAGTAAGTTTTACAAATACCTGTGTTCTCAATGTTTTCATAAAGTGATAACTATTTATAACAACCTTGATCGAGGGTGCTTTTTTCTATTTATTCTCCCTCTTCTCCCTTGTATTTTATCTTCATTCGTGTATTATATGATGAAAGAATCTTCACAAGAAGAAAACTAGTATCAATGAGGTGTATCATATGGAGACAAAGAATAATGTTACAATTGGTTCTTACGTACAATTTCCCTATCGTAATAATTCCTCCTTACAATTAACAGGTTATGTAGTAAATATCTTACAGAACACGATTGTAGTTGATATTGCTGGAATTGCTGAAACACATGCTATAGACGAAACAAGGCAAGTTGTAAAACATGGTTATTACCACAAGATGCAGTAAAGTGATAACATATAAAAAGATCCTAGTACACACTAGGATCTTTTTATATGCCGTTGTTTTTATAGTATTTTAATTTACACCCAACATACTCTATTTTTAAATTTGATAATTATGTCGCGTCCTTCCATTCAGACTTTAATATTGAATATTGATATTCATCAATCCACTGCCCTTTTAGCATGTAATTCTGAAATAAATGACCTTCTCTCCTCATCCCCACACGTTCCAGCACAGAAATAGACTTGTTATTTCGAACATCCGAAAATGCAATCAATTTATGTTTCCATAATGAATGAAATATGTAATTCAATAAGGTGCAAACAGCTTCAGTTGCATAACCTTTCCCCTGATATTCTGGAGAAAGAGTAAATCTAATTTCTACGATGCGAGGCTCATTTAAACGCGTGTGAAGTGCACAATCTCCAATTATTTTGTTATTTTCAGCCAAAGCAATTGCGAACTGGAACCAAGTTCCTGGTTGATTAGGATTATTATTAAGTTGTTCATTTACAAACATTTTAGCCTCATGATATTGATAATTAACCCATGACTAAAATTTAGTCACTTCTGGATTAGAACGATAAAAATGAAAGTAGTTAGTTTCATCCGTACTAAACCTTCTCAAAATAAGACAATCTGTTTTCCAAAATACTTTATTGTCATTCTCCATAACTTTTTTCCCCTCTTTTCTACATTACATATAAGTTGCACTTCGTTTTTAGTTTTATTTTTATATTACATAGGGATAAATTTATAGATTTTGTGTTTTGTACTGATTTTTAAAAGAACAGAAATTCATTTTTGAAAAAGTTTAATATACATCTTATATTTAAAGATAATTTGATTAAGCTAACGAGGGTTTCTGTTTCTGTTAATGGCTGAATTTTAAATCTATTTTCCGGCACTATATTTCTTAAAAATCTTTAATCTTGTTCTTACATTTGTCAAAATCTTCTTATAGCTATACAAAAAATATATGCTATTATGATTTTAAGAAACTATGCGTTCCCTTACCCCTGTATGTTTACAGGGTCTTTGTTTATTTTATTTACTTTTATTTTACTTATAAGAGTTCATACACACCCAATTTCAATTAAAATCGTTTACATGTTAGTTAGGCTTTGAAATCATATATCTATAGGCTTTTTTGGCACATGAAATCTAAGATTGGACATATATAACCAACTTGGGGCTATTATTAGATTTCTAAATGTATACTGCACTAAACACCTATTAACACTATACACATAGTGTTAACCATTTTAATTGAATATTAATAATAGTAAGTATAAGCATTATAGATTTACTATATCTTACATTTATGTAAAAATAGATGTATGTTAAGCTTTTTCAAAATCTTTCCCCTAATAAAGATTTGAAGTAGCATTTCATGATTCTCCTTACAGTTAATATGCCTTGAAAAAGAACCCTATAGGGTTCTTTTTCTTCTTATTACATCTACAGCAGTTACTTATTTAACATACAAAAAGGACTGACAATTACTTGTAGTCCTTTTTGCACCTAAATATACACTTGTCTTAAGTACTTAATCCTTTATTTTATTATGCATTATTATTAACTAAACATGTCATTATCATTTAGAAATATAACACTTCCAAATTTAGAAGTACACAATAACAAATCTTTCCCAGCTTCCAGCTACATAACTATTAGCTGTTAAATCTCTACCGCCATTTGCTGATATAAATCTACCATTACTTAGCGCTTGTAATACATATATCCTATTGTCTCCACCATTATATAAGATAAATTTTTCCCATGCCCCAATTGATGTACGATCTGCTACTACTCTACCATTTGGCTCAAACGAAACGTACTTTCCATTACTTTTCGCTTTTAAAGCAAACGTATATAATTCCCCAGTCGGAATTAATTCAAATTTCTCCCATTCATTAACTGCACTACGATTTGCTACTACATTTCCCGATGGCTCAGCAGACACATATTGTAAATTTGCAGCTTGTATAGCAACAGTCCAGCTTCCATTAAATAGACTCACACCTTTTAGTGAACTTGCATTTGATTGGTTGGCTGCCAATGCATCATTTGATGGGGTTATCATCATTATCATTAGAACCATTGGTAACACCATTAAAACTAACTTTTTAAAGATCTTATTACCATTTGCATGAGTTATGAACCTCTTCATTCCCATTCCTCCCTTAATATATAGCACTCATATATATCATACTAAATATGTAAAATATTGTAACAAGAGAGGGTCTTTATCAACAAATACCTTATTATTCTGTTTCTTTTTTCTCAAATCTATAGCACCTAAACATCATTCAGTCCTCAAACATATTTTTAAAATTAATTTCACTTTATATTAAATAAATGCCAAATAGCCGTTCATAATGAACGACTATTAAGCATCTAACTAAAAATTTGAATGTTTTTCATGTTAATCTATTTTGTTTAATCCCGTTGAAGTAACTTGATAGATTCTTTTTTTGCCTATATATTCTTGTTTATTATTCTCAAGGTTAGTAAGTGTAGCCCGTGTCTTTTCATTTACTGCTTCCCCTTCTATATGGGTAAACTCGATATAATCTCCCACTTTGACTGGCACAGTTTGGCTTTCAGCAGTTTGCTGTCTATTTCCTACTATTTCCTTATTGTACACAACACTACCGGATGAATTCTGTACTTTGATACTCGCATACGTATTATTAAAATAAGAATGTGGTACGCCTGCTTCTAAATCCACCTGCATTTTTTCTGTTACCCTATTATAATTTACTTTTGTAATTTCTCTATCACTATATCCTTTTAAAGACCAACTAAATTGATTTCCGTCTAAAACCGTTGTTTCTGGCATTTTTTCTACTTTCTTCAGACCTTCTTTTGTAACTTTGTACATTGCTTTTTTTCCAAAGCTTTCTTGTTTACTATTATCTACATTTGTTAAAGTAGCTCTATGCACACCTTCTAGATGTGTTAACTCAATATAATCTCCTACTTTAACTGGGACTTTTTGCGATTCAGCATTTTGTTGTTTGTTTCCATAAATGTCTTTCTTGTATACTACTTTGCCTGATGCATTTTGTACTTTAATATTCGCATATGTTTCATTAAAATAATGATGCGGTACGCCTGCTTTTAAGTCCACTTGCATTTCTTCTGCTGACTTATTGAAATTGATTTTAGCAAACTCGAAATCACTAATTCCTTTTAGTGACCATGCAAATTGATTTCCATCTAAAATTGTTACTTCTGGCATTTTTTCTACTTTTTTCAAGCCTTCTTTTGTAACTTCGTATATTGCTTTTTTTCCAAAGCTTTCTTGTTTAATGTTATCTACATTTGTTAAAGTAGCTCTATGCACACCTTCTAGATGTGTTAACTCAATATAATCCCCTACTTTAACTGGAACTTTTTGCGATTCAGCATTTTGTTGTTTGTTTCCATAAATGTCTTTATTGTATACTACTTTGCCTGATGCATTTTGTACTTTAATACTCGCATATGTTTCATTAAAATAGTGATGCGGTATTCCTGCTTTTAAGTCCACTTGCATTTCTTCTGCTGACTTATTGAAATTGATTTTAGCAAACTCGAAATCACTAATCCCTTTCATTGACCATGCAAACTGTTTTCCTTCTAAAATATTATTTGCATTAGGCACATCTGGTTTAATCGGATTAGAATCCGTCCCCTTCCAAATCTCTGCTGTTAAAATTGGATATCCTAATGCAGCCACATTTTGAATGGTATCATTATTTGGACGTAATCCCCACTTCTCAAAGAAAGGCATCAAATTTTGTTTGGCTACTTTTGATGCTGAGATCATAAATAATTGTTTTTTATTTTCATCTGTTTGTGGAAGTTCATCAGAAGGCATATCTCTATACAATTGATGCAGTTTAGGATAGAAGTCTTCTCCATATGCTAATTGTAGTTGCCAAAGCATAACAAGCTTAACAAAAGCATCACTAATTTCATCATAATTTTTATTAGATTGTTCTAAGTATTGAAATGCCTTAGTATAAGCACCCTCTTGTTGCAATCTAAAAGGTTGATTAGATGTAAATGCTTTTTCTACAGAAAGGCTGTAAATATTATTTTGTACTTCTGTCATATTATAAAACTTCCAAGGTGATTGCTGTCTCAAATGCCCTGCCTCATGCCATGGACCCCAACCATCTTTTATAAATTTATTAATATCTAACACGTATTGGATTGCGTCTCCCACATATGCGGTTCGATAAGAAGTTGCATACATATAATAATCAGGAGAATGATTTTCTTCTACGTAATGAATATAATGTTTATCTGCTTGTTCTTCAGATAATCCAGCTACTTTGTCTTGAATTCGAGTAGCTTCATCCATCTTTTTTAAGAGTTGTACAGGATCTGTATTAGAACCTAACAAATATTTCTTAACACGTGCCGGGCTGGCCGTAATTAATACACGTTCTCCTTTTAACTCCACTGCATGTGCATTTGGATATTGGTCCAGCATGTTTATTAAATCTTGTTTCGTATGTTTGCCTAGTTCAAAGAAAGGAGTAGTCGCTCCACCCATTGTGACTGTTGTTCGAATAGTGCCACCTTGTTGTTTATTATAAAAATAAATCATCCCCCCATTTGGAGATTGGATTGTGTTTATACCAGGTTTTAATGTAAATGATTTTATTTTAGAATCTTCTCTCCAAGAAGCATCATACGAATACGTTCCAATGTATGCTTGAATATTTTGATTTCCTTCTACATTAATCGTTATTTGTTCATTTGGCTTTGCATATAAACCAGTGGGTTCATATGGACTAAATGCCATACTTTTTCTTTCCTGTTGTTTCAGTATCTCAACATCCCCTTTTCCTGGGACTGTATATATTCTGTTTTCTGATTTAACTGACTTTTCCTCTTGCAATGATGTCGATATTTTTTTTTGCTGCTTTGTTTCCTCTGCAAAGACATCTGATGAAGAAACCATTCCAGTCGTAAGCATAGTTACTGTAGCAGTAGCTGCAAGTATTTTTCTAGTTTTATATTTTGAGTTATTCCCCATATTATCTCCCTCATTTTCCCTTAGTACATGTAAGGACTATTATTTTATTTATCATGTTTTTACATCAAAAACTATTTACGCTATTTATGTTGTATCTAATACTCTATTTTTTCTCATAATAGTCTCCTTTTCTTTATTTCTAATTGTTTATAAATGTTATTTGATGACACATAAAATAACAACTTTACGATAAACTCATCAATAACAACCTATTATGTTTTGATTTAGTATTCTTAACTTCCATCTAATTGTATAAAAGTATTCAATTAGGAAAATAAGAATATAAAGCTCACTAATCATAGATTAGGTTTTACGGAAAAATTCATAAAAATCATTCACCTTAAAAATTCAAACTTGTATAACTACTTTCTACATATAGGATGGAATTATAAAAATATTTCAATAAAACAAAAGACAGAGGCCTGATTATACCTCCGTCTTTTCAATTTATAAAGAACAAAAAATCATTTTATAACTGTATCAATGCCCTTGCAACAAATACCGTATTCCGCTATTTTTTTGAAGAAACAGGATCCATTTTTAATGTTTTTATCCCTTCTTTTAATGTAAACGCATCCGCTCTCAATGTTTTCCAACTATCTTTCGCTGCATTCAAATTAGGTTTTAGGAATTTGAATTTATTTTGATCCGCTTTTTGGGATGCTTTATCAATATGACTAAGCACTCCCGAATATTGAGAATCTAAATCATGCCATTGTGCAGACATATAGGTAAGTGCATTAATAGCCGATCCAATCGCATTGTGCATTTCATTAATATTATTATACGCAACACCAACTACACGATTTAATGTTACTTTATAATCTATAGTCTGACGTAATTGTGCTAACAACGGCTCTAACGTACCTAAATTATTTCTTGCTACCCCTATCATTACACCACCAGCAATCCACGTAGGAATTGAGGGAATTGATACAGTTATTATTCCATCTGATTCTACTTGTTTAAAATGTCTAACTTGCTCTAAAACTTCATTTAAGCGCTTTTCATCTTCATCAATTCCAGATGCTTGGTTTTTCAGAATCGAATGCAAAATATCTTTATGACCTCCAAATGCCCGGACATCTTCTCCAATACTATCTCTTAACTTAGCTAGTTCTTGTATTAAATTCTGTGTATACGCTTGATTTTGTTTAATCTCACCTTGTAAATCTGTAATGCCTTCTTTTAATGTGTCTGCATCCCCTTCATTAATCGCTTCTACTAATGTGTCATAATAATTGTCGAATTTAGTATCATACTCTACAATCCCCGTCAGTGTATCTAAAAGTTGTTTTTTTATGTGTGAATCCCATTTCGTAGCATGCTCTCTTGCATTCTTTTGATCTTGTAGAATTTGACTAGGTAGATTTGTATATCCTTTAATGTCAATTCCTTCAAAGTTAACATCTGGGTTTTTAATTAACAAATAAGAGTAATCATTCATAGATTTTGCAAATACCCCAGCATCTTGCAAAGCTTTTTTCATCTTTTCGCTGTTTACAGAAAGAGATATATCTTCGGTACTAGTTTGTTCCATTTTACTTTCACTTGCGAAGGCTGCCACTGGAGAAACTACAGTAGTTGTTGTCACAGTTAAAAACGTCGATACAGCAAGTAGTTTATAAGGAAAGTTTATGTTCATTTTAATTCCTCCTATACATATATATTGATTTTTAATTTGTTTTTTCTTGTTTAAAAGCAATGTCTTTTGAAATGAATTCTGCATCCTTATGAATATCATTCCAACTTTGTTTTGCAGCCTTTAAATCATCAGGTATTAAAGAAAGTTTATGTTCTTGCATTTGGTCGATATTATCATATAGATCTTTATAATTCGCTCCCATCGTATTCCATTGTTGCTGAATATTCGTTAGAGACATGATTGCTTGATCCACTGTTTGATACAAATATGTCAACGTGTCTTTTGTATTAGTAAGTGAAATAACTGCTTGGTTAGCAAGATCGGCTTTCATACTTAATTCTCCGATTTTATTAGAAATTTCATTATAAGAGTTCATATGATTAGATGCCGCAACACCAGCTGCTGTTCCTAAACCGATACCAGCTGCCCCTAGAGCTGTTAGACCACCAACAACAGCTGGTGTCGCTGTGCCACCGGTCACAACAATTACTACCGCTCCTGCAATCGTTCCAATAACTAAAATAGCTGCTCCTAATCCACCACCAATTGACCAGGCTAATACATTATCAAAATGTGCTTTCTGCGTAGAACGTAAATTCTCAATTTCGGCCTGAAGTTGTGGGACTAGTGCTTGTTTTCCCGCTAATATAGCCGTTAATCCCCCTTGTCCATCTGGACTTCCAACATTATTTTTAAAATCTACAGTATTCGTATACAACTTTGTTTTGAAAGCTTCTAACATCTTAATAACTTCCGTAACTTCATTTGAATTTGTATGAATTGTACCGATTAAATCCCCTATTCCTTCTTTGAGGCCTGCCTTATCTTTCTTTTTTACAGTATCTACTAGTGTGTCGTAATAATTTTGAAATTGTTCATCATAATTCACAATATTACGTGCTGTCTTTTGAATGTTTGGCTTCGCTGTATCTAACCAGTAATTTGCATTGATTCGTGACAGTTCCTGATTCAGGTGAATGTTTTTGATTAATTCTCCCCCTCCTGAACCTAATTCAATGTTGGATAAATTTACATTCGGTTGCTTAATCATTGTTTTTGCGTACAAATCCATTACAAGAATATGAGAGCCTGTTTCAGCCAACACTTTCTTTAACCCTTCAGGTCCTAACGCATAATTTTCTATTTGCTGTTCTTGTGCTGTCTGTTCTTGTGCAAGTGCATGAATAGTACTACCATTCGTAGCAGTTATAACCGTTGCTAAAGTGGCCAAAGTTATGACCTTAAATGGAAATTTCATTATTCGATTCTCCTCCTTATTTTCAGTTGCATTATAATTTTTTATTAAACCTAATTTCTTAATATTAAAATTTATTAAATTGTTCTTCGAGTTGATTTGTTACATTCTTTAGTCGTCTTAATGTATCTTTTTGAGACTGAGTGTTATTCGTATCAACTTCATTCGATAATTTTGTAATACTATTATTTATTAGATTCAAATCCTCTTTATAACGTTTCATTAGCTCAATCTCTCCATCGACTTGATTAGCAAATGTATGCAAATCATTTTGCATGAAAAGAATCATTGATTTTTGTAAATCTGCTACTGTTAATTTAGTTGTTAAGTCATATAATTTTTGATTTTGTTTCTCTAAATCATTTAAATATGCTCTTTGCTCTGCTGTTAGTTTATTAATTTCGGCAAAGGTACTATATGTTTTTTTAATTTTTTCAGGATCAATCACTTTCATAAGATCATACTCTTTCGTTTTTGTAACTGCAGCTGCAGCAATTTCACCTTTTTTACTTTTCTCTATTGCTTCACGTGCTTCTTTTTTGGCAGCTTCAATTTCTATAACTGATTTTCCCTTTTCTGTTGCTTCTTGCTCTGCTTTCTTCTCTGCTTCTACAATAGCATTGTTTATTTCTTTTCCTTTGTTATACGCCACTACTGCGGTTTGAGCAGCCGGTTCAATGATATCTTTTGATAGACTATAAATTTCTTGGAATACCTTTAGCCCTTGTTCATTTAAAGCTCCTGGTAATAATGCTATTTGCTGTAAATCATTTTGAATTGATTTTTTTGTATTTAGCATTTCATTTTTTAACTTGTCTATTTTTCCTGTTCCCTCTGAACTAAGTACACTCTGTGCTTTTATCACATCTGTATCAAGATTTTTCAGTTTCTTATCTACCTGTAGTTTAAGATCTGTTAACTCATTAATCTGACGTTGCACGTTTTCTTGGTTTGTTATAGTCATATCTTGAAGAACTTCCAGTCTATCTAAAAACCCTTCTTTATCTTCCTTATTATCTACAAATCCTTTTAATGTTGGATAATAGCTATTAAATTTGGTTGCAAATCCTTTACTTTTTGAATTTAGTAGAATTAATTTTGGATATAGTTCTGAGGACCACTCTTTCATATCTTGTTTAATTAGAAATTGAGTTGTATTTAAAGATGGAACTTCTTCAAGTTGCACATTCGGACTTGCTAAGGCTCCATCTATAAAGGTTTGTGTTAATTTGGAGTGTGCACCTATTTTTCGTAATGCTGAGGAAATATCTATATTTTCTTGTTTCGTTTCTGCCTGAACGGTTGGCGTTGCGAGAGTATTGATAGGAATAGTCGCTCCAGTAACGATTGATGTTATTAAAAATCCTGTCATAATTTTATTCTTCATTCCGTACACCTCTTCACTATTGTTTTTTACAGTTTTAATCGTAAATGTTGTACAACCTAACGTTAGGATTTCTTCACACATACTTGAGGATAGAGATTTTTTCAAAAAAGTAATTCCATCTCGTTTTTTATTTATTTTTGAAAGAATATAAGGGCCTTACTTCCCCCTCATTTTAAACACTATGTTTTTCATAAGTAAACCAGAAAATCGCTTTTATTAAATTTGATTTTTCAGATATTTATTATTCAAATTATAAAATATTATATTTAAAAAAGTTAAATCCAAATTTCATTTCATAAAGTGAAATAATTATACTATGATAATTAAACATAAAAATCCTTTTATTCACCAAAACCTATATCAATCCCTCATCCAAAAATAATTTTAATATAATTTAATAGTAATTGACGCATATGTGTCTTTTAGATGGATATGTAAAATTACATATCCATCTAGGAGTAACTAGCATACATACGCCAACAATATTATTATCGTATAAATAATAATATTGTTACTACGAACACCACAGGAGAAAACTCCCCTAATGCACTCTAGGGGATAGAATGTCTATGTAATAAAATTTTTTACTTATATACTTACTATTCATTATAGAAATACGAAAAAGCGATTCTTTTCACATGAAAAGAATCGCTTTCTAGGTTCATATTTTCAATTACGTTACATAAAGAATTGAGAAATTATCATTTAAGAGCCTTAACTATCATTTCAGCTGCTTCTGCAATTAGTTGATTATCATAGGTAGCCTCTTTCTCTTCTTTACTGGATAAAACTGCGATGATAATAGGTGCTCTATTTGGCGGCCAAACGATAGCAATATCATTTCGTGTCCCGTAACTTCCAGCTCCTGATTTATCCCCAACTATCCAGTCAGTTGGCATGCCTGCACGAATAAGTTTGTCTCCTGTAGCATTTCCTTTCATCCACTCTGTAAGAACTTGACGTTTATGATCTGGAAGCGCATTTCCGACCGTAAAAGCTTTAAGATTCGTAGCAATTGCTTTCGCTGTACTAGTGTCACGAATGTCGCCTGGAATAGCTTCGTTTAACTCTGTTTCAAAGCGATCAGACATAGTAACCCGATCCCCCATCTGTCTAAGCGCTTTTTCATAGCCTTTCGGTCCGCCTATTTTATGGAATAAAATGTTCCCTGCAGTATTATCACTGTAACGAACAGCAGCCTCAGCGATTTCTCCTAGTGTCATTCCAGTATCTACATGTTTCTCTGTAACAGGTGAATAATCCACTAAGTCCTCTTTCGTAAATTTGATAACTTCATTTAATGTATCAATTGAGTTTTGCTGTAGTAATACCCCTGCCGCTAAAGCCTTGTAGGTTGATGCAAAGGCAAACCTTTCGTTAGGTCGATAAGAGATTGTTTGATTTGTACCAGTATCAATCGCATATACACCTAATCGAGCATCAAATTTTTTTTCAAGTTGAGAGAATTCTTTATGCGTCGCCTGATGTTTATGTTTCACTTGTCCTTTCTTTTCTTTCGCTTCAACTTGCAGTGCCCCTCCTGTAAAAGCTTCTAGGGTTGTAAGGCTTAAACCTAATATACCAACGCATATACCTATTTTTAGCATCCTATTGTTTTTCAAAATCATCATTCCTTTCAAGTTCTTAACACTTTTTTTACTTACACATAATAGACAATCACCGAAACAAGTTTGTTCCATAAACTAAAAAAACTTTATAACTAATATCGGTGTTATAAACAAAATAAGAGATAGCAACTATGATAGCTGCTATCTTTCATTTCAAATCTTCCTTTAACTTATAAAGGCTTTTATATAAACAGGGTCACTTCCCCTAAGAAAAATACTCACATTTTACTAATTTTGATTAGAACTATCTGTACTAGCAGCTTCACCATGTATACGTTGCTGTTTTAAATCAAAGTATACATCTAAAACTTCCTTTCCAATTATAGAATTAATTCCACTTTTATCATCATGAAGCCATGGGACTACAATAGAAAATGCCACTTCTGGATTATCATATGGAGCATATCCAACTAATGTTAAGTTGTAACATTCCATACGTTCTCCTTTTGCATTTCTACCAATTGGATCATCTCCACCATATACAGTTTGAGCTGTCCCTGTCTTTCCTGCTGGTTTATATGAAGCATTTTTGAAATGCTTCACGCCAGTTCCATCACCTTCTTGGAATACCCATCTAAACCCTTCTTTTATCCGATCAATATGTTCTGTCTTCATATCAATTCGATTTAATACGACAGGCTCTATGGAGCGTATAACTTTACCAACCTCTTCTTTTATTGATTGTTCTCGTATTTCTTGTACAATTTGTGGTTGCATTCTATAACCGCCATTAGCAATCGTTGAAATATATTGCGCCAATTGCAACGGCGTATACGTATCATACTGACCAATAGAAAAGTCTAGTAAAAAACCAGGTTGACTATCTGCTTTTCTAGTTTGTCCAATTATTTCATTCGGTAAATCAATACCTGTTGGGACACCTAAACCAAATTGCTTGAAATAATAACGCATCGTATCAAAGGCTCCTTGTTTAATATCCAATGAGCCATTTGGTACGTAATTAACTCCCGCAATTTTTAAAGCTGTCTGGAACATGTATACATTCGAAGATACTTGTAGAGCTCGTAAATCATTAATATTACCAAATCCGGATACATTCCACGATTTCTTAGCTTGTGTACCTTTAAATTTCATAGGTGCATCATAAAATTGATCTCCTGGATGTATTGCCCCTGTCTCATATCCAGTTAATAAAGTAGCACCTTTTACAGCTGACCCTAGCTCATACGAAGTTGTCATGTTGCCTAATGCCAAATCCTCAATCTCTATTTCCCCTTCTTTTTCTACAATCTTTTTGCCTGCCATAGACAAAATCTGGCCATTATTTGGATTCGTCATGACGACAAAAGCTCGGTCCAACAGTGGCTCTGAACTCTTAAAAGCTCTCAAGTTTTTCTCTATACTTTCTTCCACTTTCTTTTGTAATTCCATATCAATCGTTAATGTTAAACTATTTCCACTTTTCCCTTTAGAAATTACTTCTGTGTTTATAATGTTTCCTGATTTATCAGTAATGTTTTTCACTTCTTCTTTTGTACCGTGTAATACATCTTCATATCGTTGTTCAATATAACTTTTTCCGACACGATCATTACGGTTATATCCACGTACCAAATAAGAATCTAAATTTTCTTTTGGTAAACCTTCTTCGCTACTCGTAATATTTCCTAATACGGAACGAAATAAATTACCGTTTACATAATTACGTTCCCAATCAACTGTTGCATCTACCCCTGGAAACTCCGCAAGATTTTCACTTATTCGCGCATACTCTTGATCTGTTACATCTTTTTTTATAATTTGTGGTGTTAGTTGATAACCTGAACTCATTTTACTTTTAATAGCTAACACCTTTAAATCTTGTGTTGTTAATTCTGCCAATTCAGCTTCTGTAACGCGACTTCGTCTTAAGTCTTCAATTTTTTTATCTAACTCTTTTCCCTCTATTCCCTTATCTTTTAACTTTTCTATATCTTTTTTAGTAATCTTTGTATCAGCACGTTTCGTATTCAACTGCATCCAAAAATCTTTTTTATCGATATCTGTTAATTTATTTATATCTTGTTCAGGCATTTCAAGTACTTTCGCTAAATCTTTTGCTGTTTTTAAAATATCGTCACTCGTAACCCCCTTCACCCTTGTATACGTAATTGTGCGAAGAGACTTATTATTAACAACTGTTTTCCCTTCTCGATCTAGTATTTGTCCACGCGGAACTGGAATACTAGTTATTGCATTTTGACTGCTTTCCACTTGATTCTTATAAGCCTCTCCCTCTACGATTTGCACTTTTCCTAGCTGCATAATAATAACTGAGAATAGTAAAAATATGCAAAGGAACATTATATTTAATCGAATAGATATATATGTCTTCTGCTTCTTTCCTTTTTGTTCTTTCATAAATCCTCCATTTAATCCTTTCAGGAATTACTGCAAATACTAAAAGCATTCCTTTTATATTAGATACCGATGACCGGTTATAAATATCGTCTCAATTTTTTGCCTACTCCTTGTAAGCATCCATTCCTTTTCGTTTAGCTACGTAACTCATAACTCTCCCTTTCTGTTTTCTCTCTATTTTTTTGTCTCTTGCATTAGAAATGCTACACTGTATAATGACTCTTATTAAACTTACATATAGACTTGCTAGTAAATTTTCATACTGATGGTTCCTTTCTTCATGCTGTAATACTTAATAGACAACCTAAACAATAAAGTTGTTCCACATTTACAAAAAAAATAATTAACTATAAGATGAAATAGGCTACATAAGGGAGGGTTATATGTTACATACAAAAAGATGGAGATTTTTTGCGGTTCTTTCTATTGTAGGTTTGATTTTACTAATTTTATTAAAAATCAACTTCATTTCAATTACTATCGCAACTTCTTCAGCTGAAAGAGGAAAAATTTTTGATCAAAATGGTGTAATACTAGCTACAAATAAGAAAGTTAAGTCTCTTTATTGCACTTCTAATTATGAAAATTTATCGAATCAAGATACATCAAACACATTAGCTTTTTTCAATCAATTTTCAAACGAGTTTCAACATGACATTTCTACAGAGACTATAAAATCGCAATTACAACAATCTTGTAAAAATAAGACTATGAATGATATACCGTTATACTCTGACATAACTGAGAATGAACTTGCATTCATAAACAAAAACAAACCCAATAATGTAATAATCAAAGATGAATTGATTCGATATTATCCTAAACACGAAACTGGTTCACAAGTAATTGGGTATGTGGAAAATGAGCTTAATTCAAAGTATATGCCCGTTGGAAAAAGCGGGATCGAGTTGCAATATGAAAATGATTTAAAAGGAAAACCAGGAAAAACTCTAATTTTTAAAATGAATAATAAAAAGTTCTTTTGGAACATCCGAAAAGTACAAAATGGAAAAGATGTCCGGCTAGCTTTAGATTCTAAGTTGCAGCAAAAAACAGAGGAAGCATTAAGATCTCAAATTAAGAAAACACCTGATGCTAAAGCTGGTTATGCTGTAGTGAGCGATGTAAAAACTGGCGCAATTTTAACTATGGCCAACTCGGCAGTTTTTGATCCAAATATATTACATACACATGTATCACCTAAAAAAGAAAACATAAAATCACTTTCGCAAAATAAAGCAATTCAAAAATTAAAGTATGGTGAATCTTATGTAAATATGGCTTCTACTATAAAGCCACTTACTATTTTAATTGGATTAAACGAAAAGCTTTTTCAACCTGAAGATACTTATTTAGATAAGGGTACTTTTCAGTATGATAATCAAAATAACATTACGAATGCACCTGGAACGCCAACAGGTGAGATTACACCGAGGCAGGCTATCATTAATTCATCTAACACATTTATGACAGCAAAAGTAGCTTTGCCCTTATTCAACCAAAATAATGGGAATATAGAAAAAGTGGCACATATATGGACAGAGTATTTAAAGCAATTTGGCCTTCGTTCTAAAACTGGGATTGATTTACCCTTTGAAGAAGACGGACAATATGAATTCCATCCTTCTAATAAGTTTGAAAATGGAATCTCCGCTTTATTAAATGCCTCTTGGGGAGGAAATGAAGTGCATACTCCTCTTCAACTTGCTCAATATGCAGCAACTTTGGCAAGTAAAGGTGATAAATATAAACCTCAAATCGTAAGTGCTATTATTGCTCAAGATGGTGAGGAAATAAAAAAGTTTAAACCAATTTTAGAAAGTTCAAATCGTTATCCAATGAACTTTTGGAGTGTCGTGCAAGGTGGAATGAGTCAAAATATAGAGGAGATTAAAAAATTGCCCTTTAATGTCGCAGGTAAAACGGGTATAACCGGTTCTCCAAATGAACATGAAAGAGTAATCAATCATTCTCTTTTCATTGCATATGCTCCTACCAAAGATCCACAGATTGCCGTTTCTGTCGTTATTCCTGGTAGTAATTCAGAAAAAAACATTGCTGCTCTCGTTACATCAGAAATTTTAGAGTCTTGGAATACTCTTCAAAAAGAGAATAAAAACAAAGAGGAAGGTTCATTAAAGTGAACCTTCCTCTTTTACCATATAGAATCTATATTAATAATTTTCCATATACCTTCATTATTCTTTTCGAACATAAATGAATATTTAATATCAGTTAATACATACTCTTTTTGTACATATCCAGTATTACCGTTAATTGTCGATATTTTTATATATCCATCATTCTGCACTTTTTCTGGAATCCAAGCTTTGACCATTTCATTAGATACTTCATATAAAACTTGCGATTCTCGCTTTGGTTCAGCTAAAATTTTTGTTTTATTTCCAATAACAGTTGCATATATAAAATGCGCTTGCTTTGGTTGGTTACTTTCTGTCAATCCACTTGGTACTTTGTATACTTGCTTTGTATCATTTGCAAACTCTCCTCCCATTGTAAGAGCGACTTGCAACTCATGAAAAATATCTTCATCAAACTTCATTTCATCCTTCTTATAACTCTTCCCTTTAAATAGAACTTCATCATTTAACGCTTTGTACAGCTCATTTTCATTTTTTGAACTTGTACTTTGATATAGTTCATTCATAAATTGTTTTAATGATGGATCTTGAGCAGACTCATCTTTTGTTTTAGGCTTAATTTGAGTACTACTTTGTACCGGTGATTTATTATCATCAATCCAAGGTTGTTGAACAATAAAAAATAAAAATGTACAAGCTAAAACCACTACAATTGGCAATGCTTTTTTACGAAATGGTCTTGTCCGTTTTGAAGAATCTACCTCATTACTTTGGTATATAGATTGCTTTATTTTATAAATATATTCTTTTTCATCTTTACGTTGTTCCATTGGGCCGTTTTTTAATTTACTATACCAGTCAGGATTTTTTTTATTTTTCATCACTACTACCCTCCCCTATTAATTTTGAAACCTTACTTCTTGCTCTACTTAATCTAGATTTCACAGTTCCAATGGAAACTCCTAACGTTTCAGCCATTTCTTCATAAGATAATTCATATTTTGCATCCAATATTATTATTTCACGATGCTTTTTAGGTAGTTTTAATACAACCTTCCACACATCATTCATTTCTTCTTGCTTAAAAAATTCTTGTTCTGCCGACTGGGATTGCTTATCGTCATTAAAAAATCCTATTAAAGATATCCTTTTAAAATAAGAGGATTTCAAATAGTTTATTGCCGTATTTCTTGTAATTTTTAATATCCACGTTTTAATAGATGACTCCTTTCGAAATGAATTCCAATTTTTAAATACCTTTATAAATACATCTTGCGTGATATCATCTGATAAATGTGGATCTTTCGTAATAATAAATGAATAATTCCATACATCTTGCCAATAGTCTTTTATAATATCGTCCAGCTCATCATGATTACACTTTTCAATAAACGTCTGTTCCATTTCCACACCTCAAACTTATTTGAATAAACATAAAACTGCCCTCACTTTTATTATGGTTTCAATATATAGACAAGATACAAGTTTCATTTGTTCCATTGTTTATCTTTTTTGATAGAAACATCCTCCTAAAAATGTAAAGGTGTGCAATTACTTTCATAAAATAATCACCTACACATTCTCTTACATGACAGGCTCCTAAAAAACAAGTAAAGCATACAATATTAAAAATACACTCATAAAAAATCTGATTATTATTTGTGCATTTCACGCAACACTCCACTTGTACCACCTTTTTTCTTAGAGCATACTTATTTGTGTGCTCTATTTATGTTTTACTAAATAACTGTTTTGTTACAGTTTTAAACTTGTCCCTTTCAATATGTTTTACTCTTCTATTTACTATTAGCAATACCAACTTTTCAAAAATGAAAATAAAGATGAGGTATCAACTTTATTCAGCCACAACAAAAAAGCATTCTCGATTAAGGAGAATGCTTTTTCAAAACTTAATTGCTCTTTGTTTTGCTCAATTTATACCTTCGTGTTAAGCAAACAATGAATGTAGTAAAAGATTTCACCTTATAGTTACGTATTATTTCTGAAAAACGTGTTTTACTTTTTCGCCTGGAACGTTACTCCCCCCTCTTCCTTTTACATCTTCAATCATCATGGTTACAATCATGTCTGGCTCATTTGCATCAAAAGCCGCAAACCATCCAAGTTCTTTTCCGTCTGCCTCTTTCGATTCTTTCAATTCTGCTGTACCTGTTTTACCAGCAAGAGTTACACCATCAACCTTAGCAATTCTACCCGCACCATCAGGGTCATTAATGACTTTTATTAAGGCACTCTTTAATATCTCTTGATTCTTTTTAGAAACCACATTTTCTTTCCAATTCCCCGCTACTTTTGCTTCTTTTAAAAGATGAGGCGACGGAATATTCCCTTCATTCACAATCGGTGCATACGTTAATGCTAAATGAAGTGGTGTCATTAATACTTGTCCTTGTCCGTATCCCGTGTCTGCTAGTTGAATATCATTTTTTATCCCGTCTCTTGCAATGATTGAAATAGGAAATTCATATTCAATTGGTAATTTTTCATGAAATCCGTATTTCTTAAATTCGTTTACATACTGATCTTTTCCCATTTTCAAAGCTTGTTGAGCAAAATAAATATTATCAGAGTACTTCATTGCCTTGTCAAAATCAATTGGACTTGCATCCTTCACACGTGTTACATAATAATTTCCCCAAGATGAATCTTTTGTCCACTTTAATCCTTGAATTTTAAATTCTTCCTTAGGATTTATTGTGTTTGTTTCCAAACCAATTGCACCTGTAATCGTTTTAAATACGGAACCTGGTACAAATGCTTGTGTGAAACGATTCATCATTGGTAGTTTCGAGTCGTTATTCCATGCTTCTCGTTGGGCTTTTGATGCTCCTCTAACTATTATATTTGGATTATAAGCAGGGCTACTTACAAGTGCAATTGTTTCACCCGTTTTCGGATTGACCGCTGCACTAGATCCTGCTTCATTTTTCATCTCATTAAAGATTTTTTCTTGAATTGCAGCATCAATTGTTAACGTAACATTTTCCCCAGCTTTTGCTTCTTTTTTTGCTATGTTTTTAATCTCTTTCCCGTTCTCATCTTCCATAAATACGCGTCCACCCTTTTCACCACGTAATTTATTCTCTAATACTTTCTCTAAACCGGTCTTACCTACTAAATCATCTGCATGATAACCTTTTTTTTGAAGCGATTTTAACTCCTCTGCATTCACCTTTCCTATATATCCTGTTAAGTGTGCCGCTGCTTCTCCTAATGGATACGTACGAATATTTACTGGACGAGATGAAACTCCTTCTAATTCAATATAATCATTCTGTCTAGTTCCCTCTTTTAATATACCAATTGGTACAAAGGAGTCTGGTTTTATCCATTTCGCTGAAAGCTTCTGATCGACCTCTTCTGTAGACATATCCAGTAACTGTGCTACTATTTCTTTTGTTTGTGCTGCCGTTTCGCCTAGTTTCTCCGGAATAATTCCAACCTCAGTCGCTTTACCATTCGTTGCTAGACCTTTCCCATTTCGATCGTATATTTCTCCACGTTTTCCTTGTTCTGTTTGCATACGTACCTTGTAATCTTTTTTCATACCTGGAAAAATGAAATCTGGTGTCCAATCTATTTTCCAAGATTCTTTTTCTTTCACAAGTTTTGCTTCATGGATAAATGAAGCTGTTCCTCCATCCGTATCCATCTTAACTTCAAAAAGAAAAAGTTCTTTATCTTTAGCATTCTCTCCTTTCGTTTTAACTTTTAAATTCTTAACGCCAATACCTTCATAGATTTTTTGATATTTTTCTGTAAATTCTTTTTTAGAAATCGTTTTTTTTGCATGATCTGATAAATAATCATACATATTTGCAAATTTTTTATCATTCCATAAATTGATATATTCTTCAAATACTTGTTTTGGCGGTTCATTTTTATTACATCCTACCAACATAACTGCGAAACAAATGAAAAACAGCATCCATAATTTTTTCAATTCAATCTTCTCCCTTAATTAAAAATCATTATTCCTTTCTTAATTTATTAAATAAAAAATGTTTCAACGCTTAATAGACATTGTAAGTAATGACATTGTTCCATATTTACAAAAAAATTAATTTACACTTAAGTTGCATTAGAAGAGGGAAGTTTGTAAGCTTCTTACAAGCTTAAGGAACATCTATATTTAGCAAACGTTATCATTATTAGTGGTGTTTTGAAAAATTCATTTAAAATACCTTTTAGTTCGTTTTCGCCGATTTTACCTTTTTTCTTTATAGATTTTTGAAACAAAAAATAGAATCCTAATAATAAGGATTCTATATCAATAAATATCAAAAATCACTTAGGGTATAAGTGTTATTTTCATCACTTCGAGCCGTTAATAGTTAGATTTGTTTTTCTTAATCTAATGGTGATGCGATTCTACCCATATAGACTTTTTTACTTTTCTGTAATATTTATAAAATTCACGGCTCTCTTGTCCTCAGTACCTAACGCCGTATTCACTTTATCTATTTCCTTGCTTAATTCTAGTGCTTTCCCTTGATTGACTAAATTAAGATTTCCAAAAGATTTATTAAAAGATAGAATCTGTCTAGTTTTTTCTTTCCCATTTATTTCTTTGAATAATGTATCCTCTACAATTAATAGGATTACGTTGGATCCACCACGATGCGGAGATAGCCATACATCCCCTTCATATTGAACATTCATTTTTTTCTGATCAAATGTTAGTTCTTTCAAGTCTTTATATTCTTTATTTGCAAATAAGATAGTTTCATCTTTTTCTATTTTTGGTAACGAACCAATAGGGACTGATGATGTAAGCCCCTCGTTATTATCTCTTTCGCGTATAAGCCCCTTTTTATTCATTTTTTCAGCAGTTGTTCTACTAATAAATAGTAAATTACTAGTAGCAGTATCCATAGAATCCCCCAAATTAGTCGGTAGCTTTATGTCGAGCTTGTTATTATCTATCGTCCCTTCTTTTAATTGATATAGGTCTTGTGAGCTTGTTATATCTTTGTATGAGTCAATTATAGAGCTCCTTGTTTGTTCGTTTATCGCTCCTACTTCTATTGAAATTCCATTTGCTGGAGAGTCTTTTGTACTAAATAATGAACATGCTCCTAACACGGTAATCGAAATACCAGCTACTATTAATAACCCAAATCTTTTTTTCATTCTATATTCTCCTTATTTTTATTTTTTTGAATTGAATTAAATCATTGTTTTATACATTTTCTTCAAATATTGAGCACGAACAAAGTAGAAGTATATAATTTGTAAAACTAAGAAACAAACCAATACTATAACGGAACTACCCAAGACTGAAAAATCAGCTAACTTTTGCAAGGCCATAAAAGCTACGACACTATGTGTAATTGCTATTACAATGGGTAAAAAGAATAGTAATACAAGTTGACGTGACACAATTTTCTTTAATTCGAGTTTACTTAAACCAACTTTTGCTATCATTTTATATTGCTGCTGATTTCGTTCTAAATCTGTGTATAATCGGAAATATAAAAAACTTGCAGCAAATGTAAAGAAAACAATGCCTATTAATACACTCATAATGGATGCAAGTCCAAAACCTTGTTTCATCCCTATCCAAGTAAGAATTAAAGTCGAAAATGTATATTTTTCGTTGTCTATTATATGCTCATTTATACCTTTATTATCCTTCTGAAAAGCAGCTACAATATTTTCCGCAACTTTTTTTGTTTTCTCCCAATCTTTCACAATAAAACCATTAATAATGTATTCAAAATAATAATTCTCTGGATCCACTATCATTTGATTATATACAGCGTCTGGTACAATAATTATCGTTACTCTTGTATCTTGTAATTCTTTCGGAGTAAGTATTTTATTTACATGCATATCTTTTTTTATATCTCTATACAACAATTGAAAGCTATTTTGATTAGATTTTGAATTAGCAATTTTTTTTGAAGGTATGACAAGACTATCATTTTCATCTTTTAAGCTTTCTTTTTCAAAACCAAATGCCTTAGCTAACTTATTATAATCACTTAATTTTATAACGGTTGATAATATATTACTGTTATAGAGAGTATCTTGAATTTGTTTTATTGAATAAGTCACCTGTTTGAAATTAAACTCACCACCATGGAGTTCGCTTTCTATTTTTTTTAAATGTTCTTTTTCTAAATGGTTATTATTATAAGACTGATAAGAAAATGCAAAAGGACTTTCCGATTCAGCCATGGATGAGTTGCCTAATCCCATACAAGTCCCCACTGCAGTGAAGGCAACGGTAGAAATAATAGTGACCATAAAAAACATTTTTGCATTATCTTTTAATTGATACACTAAATCTGAGATGGTTAGTATGTTTGTTTTCTTAAAGAAAATATTTTCCCTTTTCTTTAATACACGTAACACATACACACTGAGCTGTGTAAATAAGAAGTACGTCCCAAGTACAACAAAGCTCACCCCTGTCGCCATCATGAATAATACATATTGCATATCCTTGTATTGAATTGCATTAACACTATGGAATACAGCCGTATATCCTAATCCAATACAAATAAGTGCGAATAAAGACAGCCAAAAGGATGATTTGGGTTCAGGCTTTGGCTTTTCTTCTGCTTTTATTAATTCTACTAATTGCTCTACATTTACTAGTCGAGAAGTGAAAAGTGAAATAAATAAAAATAATAAGAAGAAAGCTCCAAATGTTATTCCAATTGCTTTAAAGGGCATGTAAAATGGGAGTCCTTTATCAATCATTAGCAGATTGTTGCTCATAATTAAGATAAACTTAGAGAACGCCATTCCAATTGTAATTCCTGTTAAAATTGAAGCGATACCAATTATTATATTTTCAATAAATACTAATTTGTTCAATTGTGAACGTGACATCCCATGTAGCATTAGAATTCCAAAATCTTTTTTTCTTGTTTTTAAAAATGCACTTACAGAATATAAGATAAAGAAGAATGAGAAGAAAAATATTAACCCCTGCGATATCTGTAATCCTGACTTTGCAAATGTATTGATTGTTATACTGGCAGCAAGATCCCCTTGTAAATTAGGATGAAATGCAAGTAATGCATAAGTAAAGAAAATCATAATAGCAAACGTACTACTTAAAAAATGAGCCAAATATGTTCTTTTACTACGAATAACGTTATTAAATGCGAACTGTCGAAAAGTCATTTGCATTTCCTCCTAATAATGCTAAAACCTCTAGAATTTTTTGATAGAACACTTTGCGATTATCTCCACAATAAATCTCATTGTATAATTGTCCATCTTTGATAAACACAATTCGATCACAATAACTTGCAGCCATTGCATCATGTGTCACTAACATCATCGTTGTGCTATTTTCTTTATTAAGCTTTGTCAATAATTCCATCACATCACTAGCAGATTTTGAATCCAGATTTCCTGTAGGCTCATCCGCAAGTAATAATTTTGGATTATGAATAGTAGCACGTGCGATTGCAGTTCTTTGTGCCTGCCCACCAGAAATTTCATACGTACGTTTATCTAATATTTCAGTTATCCCTAGTTTTTTAGCAATAGCTTCTACTTTCCCTTCCATTTCTCTAGGACTGACACCATCAAGTGTAAGTGGAAGAACAATATTTTCTTTCACTGTCAATGTATTAAGGAGATTAAATGATTGAAAAACAAACCCTAATTCACGTCTTCGAAATAAAGACAGCTGATTTGGAGATAACAGATACGGATTTTCTCCATGAATTAATACTTCTCCTGATGTTGGAGCATCTATAGTAGACACCATATTTAATAGCGTTGTTTTACCGCTACCAGATGGTCCCATAATTCCTACAAATTCACCTTTGTTTATTTTTAAATCAATATGGGATAATGCTGTATAAGAAATTTTCCCAGGATAAACCTTCCCTAAATCTGAAACATGTAGTATCTCCACAAGTATTTCACCTTCCATTTCTCTTTTCGATATATGAAGTGTAACCTATATATAGTATGTCTCATATCGATTTCCCTAACAGTTATCTAACAAGTTTGTAAGATTCAAAAGAAAAACCGATGAAAAGTATACCTTTCATCGGTTAACGAGATGCATACGGGAATATGATTCTAACTTTTGTTCCCTTACCTACTTCAGATTCTAGCTCAATCTTATGATTTAATTTTTCACATACTTCTTTAACAAGATATAATCCCATTCCCGTAGACTCTTTAAATTTCCTACCATTTTCTCCAGTATAAAATGGATTGAAAACACGTGGTAAATCAGCAGTAGGAATACCAACCCCATGATCTTTTACTTCTAAAATAATTGCTCGTCCTTTTGAATACGCCGATACTATTACTTTCTCTTTCTTACTTGATGAATATTTAATTGCATTTGATAGTACTTGATTGAGTATAAATCGAAACCATTTCTTATCTGTTTCTACAATAAGATTCTGATCTACTTTTACCTCTGGATACACATAACTACGTATAAATAGACGTTTATTTTCATGAATAGCAGAATCAATCATTTCCAATAACTGCAATCTGTCCACATGAAAATCCTGTTCAAATGTTTCTAAACGAGCAACATATAAGACCATTTCTAATCCTTTTTTGATTCTTTCCGTTTCTTCATTAATACTGTCAAATCGAGAGTCATCTGCATCTTGTGTAATTAACTCAATAACAGAAAGCGGTGTTTTCATTTGATGAACCCATTGATTCATAAAAGTCATTTGTTCTTGTTGTTTTCGTTCCCATTTTTTTAATTGGTTTTGATAATATTGATATTGAGATTGTAGTAATGTTTCTAAGGCCATTGATAATGGTGTCAAATCACTATCTTTTATTGACTCATTTAAAGTTTCCATTGGTGTTGATAGACGCTTGTAGAATGAACGATGACTATAATAACGATATATTAAATAACCCATTAATAAAAAAACACCCAAAAATACAGAATATAATGCCGTCAAAATATGTGGATAACCATCAAACCAATATATAAAAAGAATGATAAGCAATTGGGCAAATGTATAACAAATGAGTGGAATATGTTCCTGTAAAAATAATTTCATTATTCCTTTCCTTCCTTCTCCCAAGTAGCATGCAAACGATATCCAGCACCACGAACTGTTTCCAGTGCGTTTTCAATACCTAAATCTTGCAATTTCCTTCTAATTCTACCTATGTTTACACTCAATGTATTTTCGTCTATATATGAGCTATCCCATAGTTGTTCTAAAATCACTTCACGTTTTACAAGGAGCGGAGACTTCGTTATCAATATTTCTAATAAAGTGGTTTCTTTTCTAGTAAGTAAAATTTTCCTATCATTTAGTTGAAGTTCCATTCTTTCTGGGAACAGGAATAATCCCGATTGCTCAACTATCCGTTCTTTTACTTTAGGAGCATATTCACCGTATGCTCTTCTGAGTTGACTACGGATTTTAGACATTACAACCTCATAATAGAAAGGTTTCGTAATATAATCATCACCACCATTTTCTAAAGCCATAACTTGATCCATCTCTCCACTCCTTGCAGATAGAAATACAATTGGACAAGTAGAAATTGCTCGTATTTGGCGACACCAATAATAACCATCAAAATTAGGTAAATTTACATCTAATAGCACTACATCTGGTTTTATCTCTTGAAATATTTCTAAGATATTTTCAAAATCCTCTATAATAATACTTTGGTATCCATATTTTTTTATATGAGTTCCCAGTAATTCAGCAATTTTCATATCATCTTCTACAATCATGATTGTATTCATAACGTACTCTCCTTTAATTTAGGCGCAATTTTTAAAGTTCATTTGGTATTCAATATTTTACTTATGTAAAAAAGATGATATTTTACCTACCCTCACAAATGCAATAAGTATCCAATAAAGCGTATATTTGTTGTTACTTAATAAATTGAATAGGGATTGTTTCTATCTTTTTTCTTTACTTAAGTCGATTCTTTTTTAAATACATAAAAAGACCGCCACAGTTTTGTGACGGAAAAACAGAAAAATTTTAATAACTAATTACTATTATTATTTATTTGTAGTTTTTAAGGTATCTAACGCTATTTTGGTTGCTTCTGCAATAAGCTTATCATCGTATTTAGCATCCTCTTTATCATGATTAGAAAGTATCGCAAGAACAATTGGCTTTTTATTTGGTGGCCAAATAATTGCGATATCATTTCTGGTTCCATAAGATCCCGAGCCTGTTTTATCAGCTACTTCCCATCCTCCTGGAACTCCAGCACGAATTAAGCTGTCTCCCGTAGTGTTCTTTTTCATCCAATCTATTAATAAATCCCGTTTCTCAGTTGAAAGTACATCTCCTAGCGTAAAAGCCTGAAGACTAGTAGCTAATGCCTTTGGGGTACTAGTATCATGTACATCTCCTGGATGCACTTCGTTTAACTCTGGTTCAAAATGTTCAGGATTTGTAACGGTATCTCCTATTTCTCTCAGTGATTTTTTGAATTCACTAGGTCCACCTAATTGTTTAAGAATAAGATTTTGTGCAGTATTATCACTATATCGAAGGGAAGCATCTGCAAGCTCTTTCAGAGTCATACCTGTATCAACATACTTTTCTGTAATTGGATTGTAATTAACAAGATCTTCACGAGTATACAAAACTCTTTGATTTAGACCTTCTATTGATTTCTTTTGTAAAAGTACTCCCACAGCTAAAGCTTTGTGGGTAGATGCGTATGCAAACCGTTTATCTGATTGATATGTAACGGTTTGATTCGTATCAGTGTCCAATGCATAAATACCGAGTTTAGCATCAAATTCTTTTTCAAGTTTAGCAAAAGAATCATTACCAGTAGTTTCTTGTTTGATTTGATTTGTTTGTTTCGTTTGTTTAAGTGATTCAGATTGAGTATTACTATCGGAACAGCCTATAAGCGTTGCACATGAAAGAAATACTACAGGTACCGCCTTTTTGTAATGTAAAATGTTAAAAAACTTGTTTAAGACTATCATACATTTTCGACCTCTTTCAAGAATATATGGTTTTTCTAGGTGTTATACATACCAATAAAATTAAAGAGTATATCGGATATCACTCTTCAAGCATCCAACTTATCATAAACACCTGTTTTATACGAATACTTAATAGACAACCTAAGTAACAAGTTTGTTCCATACATTTAAAAATATTTTAATCAACAACAAAGTTATTAACAAAAAAGTAAGGAGTGAATCGACTGTTCACTCCTTTGAATGATAACCGTAGAGGTCCATTTAGCTTTGAAATAAAAATTGATAAAAAAGTGCTTTAAGCTTTTTTTAATAGCAAATGTAAAAATCCATTTTCAAAAAAATTTAATCAAAAAGGTGTTCAGGGGAGGCAATCTGAATAAAATTCAAATGTTTCATTCGGTTTATGACAGATAGTCCTTCATTAACTCTATGTAATTCAAGCCATCTTTCGAAACCAGAAAAAAAGGAAGAAAAGCCAATAGATTTTTGCAAACTGGGCGTATAATTTGATATTGTAAAGCCCTCTGGCATCAATTTGTTCATCACCTATCATCATGTATCCCTTGGTTGAAACCATCAGCTTTTCTGTACCGCTTCCCAGTGAATAGCTCGAAAAGTTATGGGTGTTGAGCTCAACTTAACGACGACGGGAGCTGCCCCCAATTAGTGATGAAACCCATTATCACATTTCGTATCATGAGGCATAGACCCATCCAGGGAATCCAAAAAGGCAACAGCCTGTTTGAGGTTTCTCAAAAATAAATGCGCGAGATCCATGGAAAATCCATTTCGAACCACAACGCGCATAATCGTCACCGCTTCTAGATTTGGAGGCAATGGATAGGCAGGTACTTGCCAACCGAACACACGCAATTGTCGAGATAAATCATAAAGATTCCAGTTTGATGTGTGACCATTTTTCAGTCGCCAAGCGAAAACCGGTATATCCGAACCATCGGACAAAAGTTCGAAAGGTTCCATCTTTTGAATCGCCTTGCTAAGAAAAAGAGCGACTTTCTGAGAAGCCCTTTGGACATCATAGTAACCCCTTTTTCCCAAACGCAGGTAATTGTAATATTGCAGGAGTACTTGTGCACCAGGACGTGAAAAATTCAGGGCAAAAGTTGGCATGTTGCCGCCTAAATAGGAGACGCGGAAGATTAGATCCTCAGGGAGATCATCAGCTTCCCTCCAAATTATCCAACCCAATCCAGGGTAGACTAATCCATATTTATGTCCGGATACATTGATGGACTTTACCCTCGGCAATTGAAAATCCCAGACTAAATCTGGTTGAAGAAACGGGGCTATAAATCCGCCCGAAGCCGCATCCACATGCATAGGAATGTCGAGTCCCGTCCTCTCCTGTAAATCGTCCAACGCTTTTGCAATGGCAGCAACTGGTTCGTAACGTCCGGTATAAGTCTCACCGAGAATCGGTACCACACCAATCGTATTTTCATCCACGGCTGCAATGACCCCCTGAGGATCCAACCGGGAATGCTCAGGGCTAACCTTTACATAGCGTGGTTCAACCTCCCAATAGTTCGCGAATTTTTCCCAAACGACTTGAACAGCAGAACTAAATACAATATTAGGCCGATCCAACGGCTTCCCCTCTCTTTTGCGTGCATTTTGCCAGCGTCTCTTTAACGCAAGCCCCCCGAGCATACATGCTTCCGACGATCCAGTTGTTGAAACGCCCATAGTTGTAAGGGGGCTAGGGGAATGCCAGAGATTGGCTAAAATGCGAACACACCGCTCCTCAATTTCAGCTGTCTGTGGATATTCGTCCTTATCAATCATGTTCTTATCAAATGATTTAGCATATAGCCGCTCTGCGGTAGGCTCCATCCAGGTGCTAACGAACGTTGCAAGATTCAAGCGTGCATTGCCATCTAGAGTAATTTCATCATGGACGATTTGATACGCTGTTTCTGGTAACATGCCTTCATCAGGCATGTTAAATCGCGGAACGACTGATTCTCCTTTGCGGGCAAACAGAGGATTTATAGAAAATTCGGGAGGCAGCTCCATTTGCACATGACGTGGTAGATATTGTGGATTATCTGGCATAATCTCTTTTCCTTCATATGTATCGTTTTGAACTTCTTCTTTTCGATCCTGCGGCATACTAGTCCCCCTTAATTAATGGTTTAACAAATATATTATTTACAAAAAAATATTTGTTAAACCAAGGAGGAAATTCTATTAAAAGGTACTGCCACCATTCAAATTAAAGAAATATAGTTTGTGATTATAAAATAGAAATCGATTTATATTATAATGAAAACATCGAATATATGAATGTGATTTTCTGAAATTTCTAAGACTACATTACAAATGTGAATAACTAAAAAACTATCAATTCAAATAATTTGAGAATATGGAACATTTTAAGCGAGATTGAGATAATTATATTCACAAAAGAATTGATGCAACGTTAAAAAGAATGAGCCCGGTACAATACCGGACTTATATTCATACAACCGCCTTATTTTTCTATTTAACTGTTGGGATTCAGCTCATAATGAAACATACTTTTACATAAAAGACTTTCGTATATAAATTTTTCAAATGAGTTATTAGCGAATTGTTGACCAATATCACTTTCTGAGTGAGTAATTTTTTTGATTGATGATGTAATAAATTTTGTTCTTTTCTTTTATGTAAAATATTCTAGTTTTGCATTAGGAAAGAACTGTTTCATATAGGAATACAGATAGTTTTTTATATCCTCTTCTTCTTCTTTTTGATAAATGTATTTTCCGATTCCATATTTCCCCCATTTATACCTTCTTTTCTCTTCATCTAATTCTAATTTTGTCATCGGGTAGTTTTTTTCAATCATTCTCTTAGCTGGCTTTGTAAAACGATGTTGAATAAATTCAAATGTAATATCATCCCGTGCATCAAGAGGTAATTCAGCATTTAGGCGTTCAAACATATGATAGTACCCTTCCTGCCAGCCTTCATGCAGGTAAATAGGAGCTACAATGAAACCAAGAGGATATCCGGCTCTAGCTACTTTTCCTGCTGCCTCAATTCGTTTAGCTAAGGGAGAAGTTCCTGGTTCAAAGTTTTTAATCACATAATCAGCGTTTACACTAAAGCGAAATCTTGTTTTTCCATTATGTTTAGCATCAAGTAAATGATCTACATGGTGAAATTTCGTAACAAATCTCAATTTCCCATATTCTGATTCTCCAAAATGCTCAATAGCCCGTTTAAGGGTATGCGTTAAATAATCGATTCCTACAATATCTGAAGTACACGACGCTTCAAATCTTGTTACTTCAGGTGCACGCTCTTTCATGTATTTATCAGCAGCATCTAAAATTTCTTCAACATTTACATACGTTCGTATATAAGGCTTACTTCCCATCGTTGTTTGTAAATAACAATAATGACAATGCCCCATACATCCCGTTGCAAAAGGAATTGCATACTCTGCTGAAGGCTTGGAAGTATCAAATTTCAGTGTTTTTCTAACACCAACAACAAGCGTAGATTTTGCTACTCGATACTTTTGAAAATCATTATCGCCTGGCAAATCTCTTACTTGATTATGGGAAGTAGTATGTCGAATTTCAACATCCATCTTTGAAAACTTCTCAAACAGCTCTTTTCCCAAAGGATAATCTAATGCTTTAGGTTCAAAATATACGAGCTTAGGCATAAATGGCTTATTCATTCCAACATCCCCTCTGAAATATCACCATAATAGTAAGTGTATGCTTGATTTGCTTCATCTTCGGTAGCATATATAGCCATCTCATTTGTTAGTGGATAATACGTTTCGTAAAGAAATAGTGCTAATTCAGTAGGTCTTTCAGGATTATATACAACTGCTGCAGCTTGTATATTAGCTACGTCTTGAGTATGAGGATTTCGATAAAAAATATAGACAATGTCACCAGCATGATACGTATTACTTTCAGAAGAAAATTCCATTCCATCACCATCTCATTTCATAAAATTCAATGCTCAAAGTTTTACTTTCTAATTTCCCTGTAGTGTAGCTATTTAATTTCATTGATAATGATTACGTCATACAAACATACTTTGAAAAATGAATAATAAATGCACTACCAAAAAGGCAAGCATATATCAATGCTTGCCTTTCGTTCTAACGACGATGTTCAACAAGATCGATTACACCTAAAACGACGTGAGCTAAACCAAAACCAAATACTGTATTTGCAATCATTTTATTAGTTCCACGAGTTTGTTTAAGAGCATAACCTGCTGCGGTCACTGCTGTACCTAAAGCTGTTGGAATTAATCCTTCACGAATGTCCACAGTGATGCCTCCTTGTTTCGTAGTTAGTAAATTTGTTTTAATGCCTCGAAGTAAAGTATTAAAACAAGTATTAGTATTTTTCTTTTTAATAAAATTATGTGAAATTTTCATAAATAATATTTTAAATCCATAACAGCTATAAAGATTGAAAAAATTATTAATTAACAAATAAGAGAATATCTTCAAAACGTATTTTCATATAAAAATTGTATACCTCAGACAAAAAAATTCTTTGTGGAAATTCTCTCCATAAAAAAGTGCTCCTACATTTATATAGGAGCACTTTTTTATGAAACACTATTCTTTATTTGCCTATGAACCACTTTATTATAATAACCATGCTTTACAACTTGCCTAACATCATCTACCTCAATATCCATTCTTTCCGCAATATCTACAACAATTGTATTTTGTAAAACATTCACTACAAACCCCATTAATTGTAAATTAGGGTTTTTACGATATGAAAATTGAACGTAATCCCCAAGTGTTACTTCTTTATTATGCTTCATTTGGCGCCCCCTAAATTATTGATAGTTATACAATAGTTTTCCCTTTTTTTACTTCTTCATAATGGGGTTACCAGTTTATCATTTTAGCTAATTCATCTCCCACCTACTCACTCCACGTTCCTTGAGGAAGGGGTCTTCTTGGCTAAAACGATAAAAGTTATGCATATAATTAAAAAAGACAAACTCTCCAAGATGAGGAGTTTGTCCAAAACCATGATCTCTTTAAATCAAAAATATAGAATTCAGTTCCGATAAGAATCTTTCTTTTTTCCATATCACACGATTTTTGCATCAGAACTAACTACAGTAGATTAAAATAATGACTTAATACTTGCTAGAACAGTAAGTATCCCTATAATAATTACAAATACATTACTCATTTTCCCTCTGTATTTTGCTAGTACTGGTACTTTACGAATCGCATACATCGGTAATAGACATAAGATAGCAGCGACTAACGGACCGCTAAGGGCATCAATGATTCCAAGAATACTTGGATTTGTATAAGCAACATACCAGCATGTTAATACAACAAAAGTAAGAATCATTGTCTTAACTGTTTTTTCTCCTATATCTTTCCCACGTTTTTTACTGGACTTGATAATCATGTCACGCATTACCTCATACGCTCCTATATAATGGCCAAGGAAAGACTTTGTAATAGCCACAAACGCAATGATAGGAGCTGCAATCGTGATTACTGGTGAATTAAGCTCATTAGCAAGATATGATAGGATTGACAAGTTCTGTTCTTTTGCCACCTTAAGATCATCTGGAGTCAAACTTAAAGTACTGCTCCAAACAAAGAACATAACAACAGCGAATGTGATGATATAACAAACTTTTTGTATTTGGGCACACTTGGCATCAGTAGCGTCTATTCCATACGTAGCTCTCTGTTTCATAACGAATGACGAAATCATAGGAGAATGATTAAACGAGAATACTATGATTGGTAGTATCATCCAAATCGTTCCGAAATACCCTGTTCCAGTTGAAGCAGTAAAAACACTTGAAAAACTTAGCATTGAAGTATTCCATTGTGGAATTAAAGATATTGCAATAAAAAGTAGGGAAGCAATGAAAGGATATACTAGCATGCTCATTATCTTTACAGTAATATCCTGACCAAAATTTAGTATAGTGATAAGACCGAGTACTAATACAAGTGATAAAATAGCCCTTGGAGGCTCCGGTATGTGCAATTGGTGTACAATAAAACTACTTGCAGTATTTGTAAGTGCGACCGAGTACATCAGCACGATCGTATAAATGGAGACGAAATATACAATGTTAAAAATGATACTTGCTTTATTTCCGAAATATTCTCTTATTGTACCTGTAATCCCCTCATCGGCAGAATTCGAAGCGTAAATCATTTTAGCAAGCGCCCTATGTGAGTAGTACATAACTGGATATGCAAGTATGGTAATTAACAGCAATGATAATAAACCACCTGAACCTGCATTAATCGGTAAAAAGAGTACCCCTGCTCCAATTGCTGTTCCAAAAAGGCTCAATGCCCAGGTAGTATCCTGTTTATGCCATTTTTTAGGGTCTAGATATTTTTCATTTTTTACTGCTGTATTATCAGCTTGAAATTCTATGTTTTTTGCAGTATTCCCATTCATATAATAATTCCTCCTTGTTTCCTATTCTTACGTCTTTATTTAAGGTATAGGAATATAGACCGTTCTTTTTGTTTATAAAGTGCGCCACATCGTATATCCTTCTTCTAAGTTGATCAGACTCAAAAAATTAACGAAGCATCAACCTGAAGAGTTTGTTACCACTTACAAAATGTTTCAATTATATAGTAGGATATATTATTGATAATTCCCCCAATATCCAGAAATCCTTAAGCGAACAATAGAGAATAGATTGTTAACCATTTCACAATACAGACGGTAACTGTTTATTGATTTGATTGTTTCTCCCCAAATATTTTATTTTTAATAGCAATCCCTGTAGGTGTAGCCGCAATTCCACCTAAACCTGTCTCTCTTAATTCGCGAGGAATCTGTCTTCCAACTCTATACATCGCTTCAATAACTTCGTCAGCATTGATGATATTGTTTACGCCGGCTAATGCGATGTCCACTGCTGCTAAAGCATTTGTCGCTCCAATGGCGTTTCTCTTTACACAAGGAATTTCTACCAAACCAGCGACCGGATCACAAACTAAACCGAGTAAATTCTGTAATGCAATCGAAAAAGCTTCAGAAGATTGCTGTGGCGTTCCACCTGCAGCTTCTACCGCAGCTGCAGCCGCCATTGCTGAGGCACTGCCTACTTCAGCTTGACATCCTCCATACGCTCCTGAAATACAAGCGTTGTTTGCTACTATCGTTCCAAATAACGCTGATGTGAATAGAAAATGCATCATATCTTCATGACTTAACTGCAACGTATCTTTAATACTAAATAGGACTCCCGGAATCGTCCCACTCGCACCTGCTGTTGGAGTTGCACAAATAGCTCCTAATGCAGCATTTACTTCATTAACACCGATAGCACTTTGAATCCCTAACACCATCAAATCTCCAGAAAGAGTTTTCCTATTTTCTCGATAGTTTTTAATTTTAACTGCATCACCTCCGGTTAAACCGGTAGGAGAAAATACACCGTCGCCCTCGATACTTTTATTTATAGCATTTTGCATAGTCGCTAAATTTCGTTCCATTTTACTCCAAACTTCTTCATAAGAAATTTTAGTTTGTTCGATTTCCTGTTCAATTGCTAATTTATAAATTGGCTTTTGTCTTTTATTAGCTGCATCCACAATTTCTTTTATGGCCATATACATATTTTTTCACTCCTTAATGTAACTAAAGAATAATAAGATTAGCTATATTGCTTAAATTCCCTAATTCCTCCTGAGCATTACCAGGCAATAGCGAATCCAAAGCGAATGCATATAAATATTTTGTTTTATCTTTCAAACTATGAAAGTTGTTAATTTCAACATCATATTGTTTAAAGATCCTGCGTAAGACAAATTCAAAGTCAGCTCTTTCTGAAATCGCAATAACAACTGGCAATGGCCCCTGCAGTTCTAAGCTAAATCCATCAATTTCAACATATTTGACTTCAATCAATCCACCGCCGACCGAAATACCCATCGTTCTAATACTTCGACTGTCATCCTCTACATATACATCTGCCGTATTTGGATGACCGGCAGGACTATCACCTGATTTTTCAATAAAAGTAATGTCAATCCCTTTAGATTCTGCTATTTTAATAGCATCTGGCACTTTACTGTCATCTGCAGCAAAGCCTAATATACCAGCAATTATTGCAAAATCAGTTCCGTGACCTTTATGGGTTTCAGCAAATGATTCATAATACGTTACCACAACTTTTTTTGGAAGACCTTGAAATAATTTATTAGCAACTGTTCCAATAGACAAAGCACCTGCAGTATGTGAACTTGAAGGACCTATCATTATGGGCCCAATCACATCAAAACAACTTTTGTATTTAACAACCTTTTTTTCTTTAATAGATGCTACATTCATGTTCATATATGCACCCCCATAATTTATGATTTTAATTGCAGTTGAAACTAAGTTATTAGAATAATTAATTCAAAACAAATTCTCGTTGTTAACGCTTTCTTTTGATGTTAAATAAATTTCCTTTCTAATTACACATCCTTTGTAGAGTAATCAAATCAAATCAGTATGTCCAATTTAAGAAAGTTACTTGTAAGGTCTTTAGAATTTTTGCACCAAAACTAGGTTTGATATTTTATCTAGCGGTAATAAACTATCTCTAGACGCCCTCATTATAACTTGTATATTTATGAGTTTAATCTTTTTTTATTTTTAGAAAGATCGAATAAACAGAATCTTGAATGGATAATAAATTACACTTAGCATGTAGCAATTGTGTCCTTTATTTGAAGCTGTATTAGTTAGTAAAAAATTAAAAATAGCACAGATTTCCTTTCATTAACACCTTGATTATATTAGAAAATCATTATAAAGATACTTATATTGTCCTTTTTTAGAACATTTTATTTTGGACGGAAAACCTGTTGTAATAAATAATTCATTCAGACGAAAAGAAATACATAAATGAAATATAAAACCATTTAAGTATATTGATTACATAACTCGCATTAATATTAATTGTCAAAAAAAACGAACTTCTTTTACCAATCTTAACATAAAGGATACGTTCCAAATAACGATGGCGATTCATTGCAGGTTTTTCAAGAATGATTTACGCCCAAGCTAGAGAAGGACATTTCCCTTCCTTCTTTACTAAATTACATTCTAAATCCCAAAATCCAACTAGGGTTTTGCTAGTTTTAGGCGGAATTTTTAGTTGTATTTTAATTTTTTATGGTATAGCACGACCAAATTTAGAGATGCTTCTAAAAGGCCCTAGTGTAATTTTTATTACCTCATATATTTTTACAATGCTAGCTGCTCTTAAGTTATTAAAAGTTACAGATATAGGTTGGTGGATGGCCTTCCTGTCTCTAGTTATATGTATTTTTGTATACTCATTTAGTGGTTGGGCGATTTTCTATCCAGTAATTCTATCATTCATAGGTTGGATTTATATACTTATAAATAATAAGTCCAGCACTGTAATCAATCATCAATTAGATACATCTAATGAAAAATAGTTTTATAATTTCTATAAACTAATTCTACAAATTATATACTGTTATTAACACTATCAAGGCTGGAATAGATAAAAATTCTGCTAACTTATAATTAGCTCAAATTAACTTAATGAAATATGGATAATTATGTGTATTCAAGAAAAAACCAGGATAACTTTTTAAAATCATCCTGGTTTTTTCTATATAAAATGAATTTCGTTATTTTTAGTTCCCCCCTATATATATACTATCTTCTTATTTATATATTTACCTTCTCTTCTCCATCATCCTGTTTTTCAATTAAATTTAAGTAAAAATGTATGACAGTTTTGTTGTAATACGGAGAGATGTAAATAAATGATAGATTAAATGTAAACATTCCGACATGTTGCATATCCAGCATATGTTCAAATTTTCACTGTATATGGTGTAGTAATAGATACCACATTAGGTGGAACATCAAGGGAGAATTCAGTTACAGTTGTAAATATTTGTTACTGAGGATACTCCAATGATTAAAAATTTATTTTTTAAGATTTTCACTGAAGAATAGTAAATAGAATATTGTATAATCAATTAAAAAAACAGCAAATTTACAGGGTAATTGAAAAAAACCAAGTGCATTGCACTCGGCTTTATGGTCGATTAAACAATTTTACTTCAGACGTATTAAACTGATGTAGATAGTCTTTAGTCGAAGTATAACCTGAATTCATGAGTGTTTTCTTTTCTTCTTCTGTGATATCAAAATTAAACGACGGCGTAAAGAATGTATTGATAAATACAGTGCGGGCAGCATCTTCTTTGGTTGTTTTTCCGCTCTCATGACCTTTGATCATGGTTTGAGACAAATTCCATGCAAAATGAATAAGAGAATGGCCAATATGATGTTCTGTTGAAGTTGCGATTTGTTTTAACATGGCAATCTCGGCCTGAGATTCTAAACGGAAACCTAGTGTTTCTTTGTTGTAGACAATTTCATCTGCAGGATCAAAGAAAGATGCATTGTATTTCGTGTGTAAGCTTCTTAATGTAGAATAATCCTCCGTATTGCTTACCAGTTTATTAACCTCGTCAATCGTATCTGTGGTCGTGAAGTGTTCTTCTTTATTCACAAAACTTTTCCGATCAAATAAACGAATTGGGTAGTTATCGAGTACACCTCCGTCTACATAATAATCTTTATCCCATTCCACAGATTTAAAAAAGAATGGGATCGACATCGAAATCCGCACAGCAGCTACTAACGGGACATCAGGTGTCGTTTCGCGAGAAAACGTACGAAGCTGGTGTGTAGAAACGTTCGTTCCTTGGAAAAACACGTCTTTTCCTGTTTTGTCATACAACTGCTGAAAGGTTGTATCCTTATTCCCTGTCCACTTTTCAACGATGTTTCCTACCCACTCAGTAAAGAAACCCCCTTTTTAGATACCAAAACCATCAAAAAATAAACGAATGTTATCTTGTACAATCGAAAAATCATCATCTTTAAACGCTTTGAAATTCATGTCTTTGTGGATTTTTACAAGATCTGCGAATGGAATGGAAAGACCTAAAAGTAATGCAGTAATCGCTCCCGCTGAAGTCCCTCCAAATCGTTGTATTTCTGGTAAAATCCCTTCTTCATTTAGTGCACGGATGGCACCGATATAAACGCTTCCCTTTACTCCGCCACCTTCAAATACTAAGTTACGAAATGGATATTCCATTATATACCTCCAATAGATAAATTTTTAATCTGTTATAGTATCGGAAGTATATTGAAATATATCCAAATGTTATTAAAAACGTTTCATTTCATGTGATACGTATGGCAGAATTAACTTTATTCAATGGATGAATTCTTTGAAAGAGAAGGAATTTTCTTTACACTAATAACAACTAAACATTACCTTAATATAATCATTTACAGTTGTTTGCACATTCAAATCACATCCTTTTCAGCGCTGGCTTTTTTCTATATCAAATACTATCACACAACTTTTCCACCTACTATATTAATAAGGTTTAATATTCGAGTAAAAAAATTTGGATAAAAAACCAAATCCACAAATCATACCAAACAATTATATTGAATAATATAGTATTAATACTTCCGCACTTATCACCTATTTAATTTATTGGACATTTATACTTCAAAAAAATTACACATTATTCACAATTAGGGTAAATGTCCGAAAAATAATTCAAATATGTTATTATATAACATTATTACGAGTTTTTTGTAAAATGTAATATATTTTAAGATAATATAAAATCCGTTTTTCTATAAGAGAACTTAATTTTTATGTAATGCGAAATTTTTAGCAATACATTATATATTAATTTAGTTATAAAAACGTATAAAGACCACCTATTTCCATAAGTGATCTTTCTTTATGATTCTGCATTTGTACACTTCTGTAGAAAAATAGTGTAGATACGCTTTGTTTGTTAAATTTTTAGTCCTCTCCATTTACTAAAAAATATAGCTTAATACAATTAATATGGTATTCGTTACATTGCAAACTATTATTCTGTCTTCTGTACAAGCACACTACTAAAAATCAATTCAGCAACTTTTACATATCCTTTTGAGTTTGGATGAATTAAATCCTTAGACCAAAGCGTATTGTCATTAACTAAAGGATGACTCCAAAAGTCAACATGATGAAGCTTATACTCTCTACTCAGTGAACATATAACATCATTTGCCTCTAATAATTGTTCCTTTATTATTTGTTTTTTTTCAGAAGCGAAAGGAAGCCTTACTGTAAAATCCGGAAGATTTGCTATCATAATATCAGCACCTGTTTTACTTAATGTATTTATCATAAATTCCATATCATTCTTATATGCATTATGATTCCAACGTCCTTTTAAAACGTCGTTTGCACCTGCAATTAGACTAACCAAATCTGGTTTAAAAGTTAATGCTTTTTCCAATTGCTGCGAGCGAATTTCTTTAGTTACTAACCCACGCTTTGCAAAATTGGCATATTCTATATCGTTTTCACACAGTTGAACAAAATGATCTACCCAGCTTTTTAATGCAATTCCCTCTACTTCATCCCCTATTCCCTCTGTAAAACTATCACCAATCGCTACAAATCGCTTCCACATATGTAGTCCCCCTTTATTTTTAACCATATCTATACTATACAATAGCTCACAACGTAATTGTTATTTCTAAGTGTTTTTTGATTTCAATTATATTCCACTTTACTATATTTACATTTAGAATCCAAAATTGACCGATTCCCAATATACTTAGGAATCGGTCATATTCGTATAATGACTAAAGAGATAAAATCTCTCTAGTCATTATACTTTTTTCAAAAAATTTGTTGTTCTTTGTTTTGCCCAGTTGATACATTTCTTTTCGATTAAATGATACGAAACTATAGAAAAAAGGAGTGTCATTGTAATGCACAAAGTAAGAAGGAATAAGATAGATATCTTTGTATACAAAAGTTTAAATAGTACCATCATGATTGGAAAATGACACAAATAGATACTGTATGAAATTTCTCCTAAATATACAAACACACTCTTATTTAAAAATGCTTTTACTTTTAGGTTACTCATGGCCATTATAATAAATATACTAACACCCATTACGACACCCCAATCTTTTAATAAGAAAGTAGTATCATTACGGGAAATACCATAAATTAAAATGGAATATAAATATAAAATAACCCCTAGTGCAATAAGAAATCCTTTATTAATTTTTTTCATATTCCTATATGAGTAGATAAGTTTTTCCTGATGTTTAAAAAGTAACATCCCAACCATAAACATAGATGTAAAATGCAGTGTATCAGCATAACCATTATAAAACCCCTCAGCTTTCCCAATATGCAACATATTAAGAAAAACACTAATTAAAGAAAAGCTCAAAGCAAATAGTATCGTTTTCTTCCAACTCAGTTTATAAAAAAGAAGGAATAAGAAAGGAAACACAATAGATATACGCATTTCTTGAGCCAATGACCAGATAACTGGATTATAATTTTCCGTAAAAAAGTTATTAAGAAGCACAAAATGGTTTATAATATCTAATTTTGTTATAGAACCTTGCCACCTATCATAGAACCAATCCCGTAGTCCTACCACTTCATACGGTGAAAATAAAATAAATAAAGCAAAGGTAATGATTATCCAAAAATAATAAGGGATATAGATTCTTACAAATCTCTTAATTAAATATCCCCAATAATTTGTTTTTGAATGGTAAAGTGCCATAGATAACACAAAACCACTGAGTACATAAAAAACGATTACAGCTTCTCCACCCGCCCATAAAATCCTAAGCGGGGAAAATTTAATAGAATTAGGCAACGATGGTAGCATTAAACAAAAATGTCCAAATACCACGGTAAGTGCTGCTAACCCTCGTATGGAATCTAATTCTTTTATTCTCTTACTCATAAAATGTTCTCCTTGTAAATTGTAAATTTTACTGTTCATAAAAGCCACTATACAAATGTAGTGGGAGAATTGTACATATTGTTTCTTTAAATTCCTAATATAAGCAGTACAAAGTTAATTTGACCTCCATTTCTTTATATACATAATTTAAAACAAAATATTTAATACAAAGAAAAGATTTTATTAAATTTTTATAAAATCTAATTACAGAAATACGTACCGGATATTAATTTTTTATTGTCATTTGATGGAATAGTGGGTGGTTTTTCATCATGTAACTTTATGAAACTAACCTTGCACCTGAACCCTTTAAATCGAAAGATTCATAAAAAACGCCATCCTTTCTGTATATTTCTACAAAAAGAATAGCGTTTTTTAATTTATGGAAACAAATTCATGTTAGCTTTTTACTATATCAACCGCACTATCCCACATACCATTAAAGAAAGATCCGATTTTACGCATAAAACGTGTAAACCAATTTGCTTGTTCTACATCAGATTTTGTTACAAGGTCTATTTGTAATGATTTACCTGATAAGAACCCAGGATCTGTATTATCTTTAGGCGAGATAATCATTTTACTTATTGTTACACCTTTTTTAATAGGAGCTTCTTGTTCTTTAATCGATACTTTAAATTCTTTTTTATAAACATCTTTATTGCCCTTTGGCATTGGAAGTGAAACAGCTTGCTTCGTTTGAACTACTACATCTTTGTCTTTCGCATTTGCAACTCGCAAAGTTTCATGCCCTTTTACTACTGAATCTTTTCCGTAGATATTCTTCACTTCAAAATTCGCAAATCCATAATCATATAATTTCTTTGTTTCATCAAAACGTGCTGTATGAGAGTTTGCTTTTATTACTACAGAGATTAGACGCATACCGTTTCTTTCTACTGTACCAGTGAAGCAATCACCGGCTTCTGGAGTAGTTCCTGTTTTCAACCCATCTACACCTTCGTATTGCTTTATTAAACCTTTTAACATCATGTTAAAATTCACCATATCAATTGGATACTTGCCACCCTTTTGGAATGTTTTTTTGGGTATTTTTGCTGTATCTAACATTTTTGGAAAATCTCGAACGAGACGTTGTGCTAAAATCGCACAATCTCTTGCGGACATTTTATTTTTCTCGTCTGGAGTTGTCCCTTCTGGATGATGTCCTTTTAAATCATAGTTTGTTAAGCCAGTAGAGTTTACAAATTTATAATTTTTCATTCCAAACTCTTTTGACTTATCATTCATCATTTTCACGAAATCGGCTTCTTTTCCAGCAATTTCTTCAACTAAAGCAATTGTTGCACCATTTGCAGAGTAAATTGCCATTGCCTCATATAACTCTTTTACTGTATAAGAGCCACCATTTTCTAATGGAACGTTTGATAATGAGCGATCTTGTGAAATCTTATATGCATATTCAGAGATTTTAACTTTTTGATCCCATTTAAGTTTTCCTTTATCCACCGCTTCATGAACTAAGTATTCACTCATCATTTTTGTCATACTAGCAATTGCTAGTGATTCATCCGCATTTTTTTCATATAAAATTTTTCCGGAATTCGCTTCTACTAAAATTGCTGATCCTGCTTCTACGTCTAAAATAGGGACTGTTTCCGCTGATGCGCTCCCAGATGTAACAACTATGCTACAAAATAGTGTAAGCACTGTTACTATTACAATGAATTTTTTGTAAAACATACCTTTCAATTCTCTTACCTCCAATATCTTTGTACTCAAAAAAACCGTTATTCTAGCATAATTCCTATAAAAATAGATAGTTTTATCAAATTCTATATACATATAAGACGTTAGGATCGCTTTCATATAGACCATCTCATACTTTTAGGCACACTGATACTTTGTATTCCTACACGCATCCCTATTTTTCATACCTTTGTATTTTTCAAAATGATCCGTACTTTCATATTTTTTAGGATTACAATGAATAGACAATCTAAATAATGCGTTTGTTCCACATTTACAAAAAATAAAGCCAGTGTATCCCGATTAAATATCGAGACACACTGGTTTTATTAGCTATCAAGGATTTTAATTATTGAATTCAGCTATTTACTATACTCATACCAGAAATGAATTTTCCTTAGTCTAGACTATTAATTTTTTATAATAAAAAACTACATCCTATATAGAATGTAGTTTCCCTCACAGATCTATCTATTTTTTACTTCCTTGTTATAAAAATCATATAATAATTCAATAGATGAACTAGATAAAAGCGGCATTGCCTTCTCAACTAATTCTCTATCCCAATCAAACCAACGCATTTCCATTAGCATTTTCATTTCTGTATCAGTGAATCGTTTCTTTATTTCCTTAGCAGGATTTCCACCAACTATTGTATACGGCGGAACATCTTTACTTACGACAGATCCCGCTGCAACGATTGCACCTTCACTGATTGTAACGCCAGGCATAATAATAGCATTCATTCCAATCCAAGCATCACTTTTAATGACTGTATCGCCCTTCGGTTCATATGAATGTTCAATTTGCTCAGCGAATGGATATACTGTAATCCATTCTGAGTGATGATTGTGATTACCCCCCATTAAAATGACTACTCCACTCGCAATACAAACATAGTTCCCAATAATGAGTTTATCAAGATGCCATCCCATCTGTTCAATTGGATTGAACAGCGCTCGGGACTTAGCATCCCCCCACAAATACCTTACACAGCCATCTTCAAAATTTTGATGACCATAATAACCTGAATAATAGGAGTACTCTCCTACCTCAATGAGTGGATTTGTTACTATATCTTTTATATACTTTGTTTCTGACCAATGATTAAATAATGGATGCTTCATAACTTTATTCCTCGCTTCTAAGTATTATATATTTTGCTATTTACTTAGAAGCTTACTACGACTGCTACATTTTTTAGCTTTCTCAAACGACGAATCATTATCTTCAAGCCTTTCTTTTATTATAAAGGAATCATATCGTGATAAATTATATAAGTCAAATTGTAAAATTATGTACTGAAACTTGAATTATGAATTGAAATTTCAGCATTAAAACAATCGAGTTTTCAAATAACAAATCCCAATTACATATAATAAAGATTTCTTAGCTATACATCTAACTTCTTTCTTATATTAGCCTTCACTCCCTCGATATAGTTTTATTATTTATTAATTTGTCTGATAAATCAATAAATGTTAATATGATTATAGAAGATATTATCATCCATTAGATTTCACAGCTAGTTTTTCACAAAAACGATTTCTGAATCCTTAAGTAAATAGGAGGTTTAGAACATGAAACTTTTAAGGCAATCAACAATTATTGGTGCATTGACTGTTGGAGGATTTTTATTTTCAAATACAATTAGTACAATCACACCTGTGTCTGCTGAATCGCAACTTACACAAAAAGAATCACGAATTTTAGATAATTGGCGGTGGCAAAGCTATTTTTTATTACATCATAATGCAGATTTTATAGAAGAGTTAGCAGTTGGTGAGTTAAAGCATGGAGATACATTCGATGTTACTATATATACTGGTGGTAAGGATACTGGTATTGTAAAAATATATCAATTGAGTGAAAATGAAAATAATGAAATAAACTTGCATAGATATAAAACCATTTATGACTCAGGTTTAAAACATAATTATGGTAGATTTGTAACACCTATTACTAAGGTTTATAATCCAGGAACATATGTAGCCGTTATGAAACTTGGAGAAAATTATTATTATGGAGGCAGCTTTAAAATCTCAAAATAATTTACATTTATCTCATCAGCAAAAAAATATTGGATACATTTTTATTAGACAAAAATCATTTTAAAAGCTTCTCTACCTTATATAAGATAGAGGAGCTTTTTGATTGTTTGCCCTTTTTAAGGTTTAAAAAAATTCTTACTTTCTTTATAAATTAGCATTTTTATTCAATAACTGTTTCCACTTCTATAAGTTTTACAATTCAATATGCAATATTGCATATTTTATATGTTTACTCTTTAAAAATGCGATAATTTATTTATACTAATTTATAAAATTAATATTGAAAGGAGAATATTACATGTCTTTCTATTCTTGGTCTCCTCTTATTTTCTTAATAGTTGTTGCAATTATCATTTCTATTCAAAAGGCTAAGAAACAATAATTTATTATGTGGAGGTGTAATAATGTCATTTGCAGCATGGAGTGCTATTTTTATGACTTTAATCGGAGCAATATCTGGAGCAATCTTTGGTACAATCTCCTCTAGAAATAAAAGCAAAAATTAAATGCTAACGTAAAAATGAATTTCTAATAAAACTCTATACAAAAAAGTAGCCTATAAAGTTTTATAGGCTACTGTTCTTTCATCAAAATTATTTAGCTAATTCTTTTGTCCCCTTCATTACATCAACAAAGAATCCCCAGTTATTCACAACAGAAGAAATACTAATATGTTCATCTGGAGTGTGAACATTGAATATATCTGGCCCGAATGAAATTGCATCTAATTCAGGCATCTTTTGAACGAATACACTACATTCAATTCCTGCATGTACAGCAAAGATTTCAACATCTTTATTGTATTTTTCTTGATGCACTTTTTCAAACAAATTACGAATTTGTGAATTCGGATTGTATGGCCATTCTGGATACTCTGACTCTATTTCAAATGTTGCACCAACTAATTCGGCAATACATTTAATTTCATCTGCAACATGTTGTTTTAAACTACTTACAGAACTTCTCACTTCGTTACGTAATTTAATTTCATCTTGCAACGTTTCAATAACGCCTAAATTTGTTGAGCTTTCTACTAGACCTTTAATATCCATGCTCATGCTTTGAATGCCGTTCGGAATTAAGAATAATGATGAAATAAGCTGCTTTTGTGTTTCTTTAGCAAATACTTTTTCTACTTTCTCATCCAATTTTGTAAGTGTAACATGAACATCTGGATCAACAGCACGCATTTCTTCTTGTAATACTCTTGTCCATGATAATAGTTTTTCTTCTACTTTCTCTACATCTTCTGTACGTAATACAATTGTAGCTACACTTTCACGCGGAATTGCATTCGTTTTTAATCCGCCATGAACTTCACTTAAACCAAATTGAATATTTACTGATAAATCATGTAATACTCGTCCTAATACTTTGTTCGCATTACCACGTTGTTTATCAATTTCCATACCAGAATGTCCGCCTTTTAGACCACCAACATATAGACGGTATGCATCCATATTCGCTGGCGCTTCATCCCAAATTACTGGAATTGTTTCAACAGCTTTCGCACCACCTGCGCTACTTACAAGTAATTTATGATCTTCTTCAGAATCAATATTAATAAAGATCTTTCCTTCAAAATGATTTGAATCAACAGCGAAAGCCCCGCCCATTGTTGTTTCTTCTTCAGTGGTTATAACTACTTCAAGTGCTGGATGTGGAATGTCTTTTGAATCTAATAAAGCCATTGCATACGCAACTGCAATACCATTATCAGCACCTAAAGTTGTTTGATTTGCATATAACATGTCCCCAATAATTCGTAATTCAATTGGATCTTTTTCAAAATCATGTACAGTCGCTTGATTTTTTTCACATACCATATCCATATGACCTTGAATAATAATAGCTGGTACATTTTCATAACCAGCAGTTGCTTCTTTTTTAATAATGACATTCATCGCTTCATCTTGAATCACTTCTAAATTACGCTCTTTTGCAAAGCCCACTAAATAATCACTAATTTCCTTTTCATTACCAGATCCTCTAGGAATCTTTGAAATTTCTGCAAAATGATAAAATACAGGGTGCTTTGTTAATTGTTCTAAAGTAGAATACATTTTTAAGCTCCTCTCAAAATGACAAAATAATATGTAAGTCTTTTATCATTATACCATGATTCGTTAGTTTCCCTTTCTATTTCATACTTTAAAATCCTCGCGTTAAATATTTAATCCTATAAAAAAACGAAAGAAAATGCACTATGCATTTTCTTTCGTTTTTTTTGCTTTCATATATTTTGAAGTACTATTATTCATTAATTTCTCTAAACGATTTATATTTTCCGTTAATGCACCTTTCACAAGAGAGAAATCTGTATTTGGTTCTTCTTTTTTTTCTTTAAAAAATGAAGACTTTTGTACATTTACTTCAGCCATCTCTTCTCCCCCTTTTCAAAAAGATACAACCTTTTATTTATATTATATAGCAAATGCAGACAGGGTGTACACGTATCATTTTCTTTTTAATTCTTCTTCTAATTCTTCTACTTGCTGCAAAGTATCTCCTTTTATTAAAGAGAAATCTGTTGTATCTTCACTATCTTCTTTAAAAAAATCATTGTCATAATCTTTTATCACTACAATCACCTCTACCTACTAGTGTAGGAATGATTGTCCGAATTTATACAAGTTTGTCTTAATTTGCTTTCCCTTTATGTATAAGTAAAAAGGACAGAAGAAAATCCTGTCCTTATTTAATAAAATAACTATGATGTATTGTTAAATTATATACATTTTCAAAATCCCGATCTTGCAGATTATTTTTCTTCCCATCAATAACAATGAAAACATCACTCACTATTTTTGCTGGTATAATTCCGACATTTTCTACTTGCACCGCTTTCTGCTCATTTAATTGCTCAATGTACTCTAACGGAACGATAGTACTAAATTGAGATCGAATACCACGAAAATTTGTATTTAATTCCTTTGCAGCTTCAAATACAACAATTTTCGCTCCAATCTTTTCCCCATACGAATCTAAAAATGCGTTTAAACTTTTTGTATATTCTTCTTCCGAATGCCATTCCATTGTACCGAATACTGCTGGATTGACATTTTGAATAATTGTTGTGTATATTTCTCCTCTTGCTTTAGAAGCAATTAATGACCGTTTTATCGATTGAACAGTCTTGCCGATATCACTAAATTTCGCTCCCCATATTTCTGAAATATTAGGTGTTAAAATAAATGCGATATCAACGAAAATAACCATTGCAGTGAACATTAAAAGATTTTTCCAGAGGGTTAAATCGATTCCTTTTATCATGAAATACACGGTGACAGATATGATAAACAATCCATACCAAGTCTTTCTAATACGTTGCTTTTTCTCCTCGTACAACTCTTCATTTCTCCAGTAAAAGAAAACAAGAACTAGAAAAACGATTGCTAAAATAAATAAGCCGAATCGAATGTTAGAGCTCACCAATCATATCACCCTCCATTCAAAAAATACTCACGATATCATTACATGCACAAGCAGCTCTTTTTATGACAAAAGACGTGGACAAGCTTCTAAATTTAGCTATACCGCATATACATTAGAAGGTGCCACGTCTTTTACCACGCATTAACGGGCAGTAAGACCCCACCTCAAAATTCAGAGAAAGCAAGGAAGTTTGTTGGTGGATCAACTGTCCATAAAAGCCCGACTGATTAAAGTTTCACTTTATCCTGAATCTACATTGTATATGTAGACAAGCGTGCGTTTCAAATTTTCATGTTAAAAAGAAATATGTTTTGGAATTTCCCCTTCAGGTACTTCTCCATCCATACTTAAATAATAATGACGAATCGGATGTAAATCATCGTCTAATTCATAAACAAGTGGTATGCTCGTTGGAATATTTAATGAAACAACACCATCGCTTGAAAGGTTATCTAAGTATTTCACTAGCGAACGAATCGTATTACCATGCGATGAAATAATTACCTTTTCACCATTTTTTAATGATGGCGCAATTTCTGAATGCCAATAATCAAGTACTCTTTTCTCCGTATCCACTAAACATTCTGTCAATGGAAACTCACCTTTTTTAAGTGCTTTATATCTTGGATCATTCATTTCATATCTAGGATCATCCTCAGTAAGAGCAGGTGGTCTTACATCAATACTTCTTCTCCAAATATGAACTTGCTCCTCACCATATTTTTTCGCAGTTTCATCTTTATTCAATCCTTGCAATGCACCATAATGTCTTTCGTTTAGCTTCCAAGATTTATGTACTGGGACCCAGGCAAGATCCATCTCATGAAGTACAATCCATAACGTCCGAATTGCTCGTTTTAATACAGATGTATAAGCAACATCAAAAGTATATCCGTTTTTCTTTAATATTGCTCCTGCTTCTCTCGCTTCACTTAATCCATTCTCTGATAAATCTACATCTGTCCATCCAGTAAAGCGATTTTCAAGATTCCATAAACTTTGTCCGTGACGAATAAGTACAAGTTTTATCATAATAATTCCCCTCTCGGAAATGTGAATTTTATTGTTCCATTGCGTACACGTATAAAGTATCTAGTAATGCATCTTTTTATCCATCCACTCTATGACCAATCCATAGTTGCCAAATGTATGGATAAAATTTGTTCTTTTTCAAACTATAAAACAGATATATTTCGTATTATTTTTGATCGATTGCAACTTCCCGTTTTGATATCCAAGCATCAAAACCTGATCGGCTATTTGCCATCTCATTCATAACTTGATGCCAATTTTCTTCACACGATTCACCAAATTTTGAAAAAATGGCACCCATTTGTTGTCTTTGTACATCGCTCAGTTTTTTCTCTAACTCGGCACCTTTTTCTGTTAAAGATAACTGTTTCACACGGCGGTCATGTATAGCTTCATTACTCTCAATTAAACCCTTTTCCACAAGTTGACGTAGTGGTCCGTGAAGAGCTTGTTTACTTATCTCTAATAGTGATAATAATTCATTTACACTTATTCCTGGAAAACGTGCGATAAAAAATAAAATTCGGTGATGTACTCTTTGTATGCCATACTCTTTTATAATTTCATCTGGCTTTTCAGTAAATGTTTTATATGCAAAGTAAAATAGTGCTAATGCTTCATTCATCTGTTCTTCTTTATGTTGTGTCATCTACTTTCCCCCTGTATGTAAATTATACCACAATCCAGTAATCAATATTTTAATGAACGCATTGGAACTTCTTTAGTCTATTGAAATATTCATTGCACAATTAGGAGATGATTCACTTGAAAATGCAATATACTGTAAGTACATATTTACTAGACCGACTAAGCGAATTAGGAATTGAACATATTTTCGGTGTCCCTGGTGATTATAATTTGGCTTTTTTAGATGATGTACTAGCACATGAAAAGCTAAAGTGAATTGGCAATTGTAATGAATTAAATGCTGCATATGCAGCAGATGGATACGCTCGCATAAACGGAATCGCAGCTCTTATTACCACTTTCGGCGTTGGAGAATTAAGCGCCCTAAACGGAGTTGCTGGCTCCTATGCAGAAAACGTACCAGTTATAAAAATCACAGGTACACCAACAACAAAAGTAATGGAAAATGGAGCACTCGTTCATCATACGTTAGGTGATGGAAAGTTCGATCATTTTTCCAATATGTATCGAGAAATTACTGTGGCACAAACAAATGTAACAGCTGAGCATGCTGCTGAGGAAATTGATCGTGTATTACGTGCATGTTGGAATGAAAAACGTCCTGTTCATATTAATTTGCCAATTGATGTGTATAATAAGCCAATTAATAGACCTACAGAACCAATTTTACATAAACCGATTTTAAGTAATAAAGAAGCGCTGGATAAAATGCTTCTACATGCAACTTCAAAAATAAACAGTGCCAAAAAACCTGTTATTTTAGCTGATTTTGAAGTGAATCGTTTTCATGCGGAAGAATATTTACTTCAATTCGTAGAAAAAACTGGGTTTCCTATCGCAACGTTAAGTATGGGTAAAGGAATATTCCCTGAAAAACACCCACAATTTATAGGGATTTATACTGGTGATGTTAGTTCTCCATACTTACGAAAAAGAATTGATGAATCTGACTGTATTATTAGTGTTGGTGTGAAATTAACTGATACTATTACCGGCAGCTTTACACAAGGTTTTACGAAGGAGCAAGTGATAGAAATCCATCCCTTTACTGTGAAAATTATTGATAAAAAATACGGACCAGTTATAATGCAGGATGTTTTGCAACATTTGAGTGATTCAATAGAACATCGCAGCGAGGAAGTTCTTGAAATTAAGCCTTTTATTTCTGAATCATCTTTATTTACCGAAGAGTTCATTCCAAAAGCACAAATCGTTACGCAAAAACGATTTTGGCAACAAATGTATCATTTTTTAAAAGAAAACGATGTCTTAATTGCAGAACAAGGAACACCTTTCTTTGGTAGTTCCGCTATCCCTTTACCAAACAACACTACATATGTAGCACAACCATTATGGGGATCGATCGGTCATACATTACCTGCTCTACTTGGTACACAGCTCGCTAATTTATCGCGGCGTAACATTTTAATTATTGGTGATGGTTCTTTCCAATTAACTGTTCAAGAGTTATCGACTATACTACGTCAAAATTTAAAACCGATAATATTTTTAATCAATAACAATGGATATACTGTTGAACGTGCGATTCACGGTCAAAATCAACCGTATAATGACATACAAATGTGGGATTACACTAAACTAGCAAACATATTCGGAACAGAAGAAAAAAGCCAAACATTTAAAGTAGAAAATGAAATAGAGTTAGTAGAAGTCTTAACTAAAATAAGTTTTAATAAGAATCAACTTATCTTTATTGAAGTTATAATGAGCCAAGGGGATCAACCTGAATTGTTAGCTAAACTGGGGAAAAGATTCGGCCAGCAAAATTCTTAAAATGAAAAGCGTAACTATAAATAGGTTACGCTTTTCTTTTCAAATCTTTACTCAGCAAGCGTTAACTGCCAAGACACACCATACTTATCATTTAACCAACCAAATTTTTTACTAAATGGATAGGCACCTAAAGGCATAAGAATTGCTCCATCTTGTGCTAACTTATTAAAAACAGTTTCAATTTCTTCTTCCGTTTCACAAGTTACATAAAGTGACATAGCTGGAGTGAATGTAAACTCATGCTTTACATAACTATCAATACACATAAACTCTTGGCCATTTAGCGTAAAAGTTGCATGAATTACAGTTCCCTCTTTACCAGGTCCATTTTCATCGTAGCGAGAGATACTTACAATTTCTGATTGATCAAATAGTGATGTGTAAAAATTCATCGCTTCTTCAGCTTTTCCCTCAAACATTAAAAACGTAGTAATTTTTTGATTTGTGTTACTCATATAGCGACAGCTCCTTGTTATGTATTTATGAAAAATATACATCGGCCAACAAAACCGAACATACATTCTATCAAGTATATTTTCTATAAAAACGATGAGTTTGTCAATTATCTACTTTCTTATTTCTTCTTACATAATGCTGTCCAAAGAAATGATTCTCCAAACATTGTATTTGGTTGTTCAATTCGCTTCATCTTTCTAATTTCAATCACTTCAAATCCCTTAAATATCTCTCTTAATTTTTCTTCCGAATAAGCAAGACCACCTTGTAGACTCCATCCTCTATATACGTCCCAATCCGTTATTTCTGATCCATTTCGCTCATCTAAATCGCCTGCTGCAAAACATGTTAATCCAAAATAACCACCCGATTTTAATGAGTTTTTAATTAAATTCACATAATTTATTCTTCTATGCGGTGGAATATGATGTAAACAGCCCGAATCGTATACAAAATCAAATTCATTTTGACCCTCTAAATTAAAAATTGAATCACAAATAAATTCAATTTTTACCCCTTTTGCTAATGCCCTTTCTTTCGCCCAATTAATCCCTTCTATAGATAAATCCACTGCTGTTACATCAAATCCTTCATTTGCTAGATAAATTGCGTTTCTACCCGGACCACATCCAAGTTCTAGTACTTTTCCTTTTGAAACCCACTTTTTTTGTATATATGAAACTAAGTTTTCATCTGGAACATTTTCAAAAAACGGAACATCTTTTTCTCTATTCGCATAAAATTCATTCCAAAATGGTTCTGCCGGTCTTAATAATGAATCAAGCATTTTAATAATATCTTCTTGTGTGTGCAACGTTTCATTTTTCATTTGTATCCCTCCAAAACTTAATAGTCAGAAAATTATTATATATCTTTTTGAACTTTCAGACAAAGAAAAACCCCTACATTCAATAGGAGTTTTTATCTTTAAAATCCAAGTACAGTTAACCATTTTAACAACTTCTCTTCTCGTGCTTTTAAATCATCGTTCCTAAGCTTACCTAACTGTATTTCACTAACAATTTCTCCGTCCACCATAAAAAGAACTCTTTCTGTTTTCGCTGCTACCTTTACATCATGAGTCACTAACATAACTGTAGTCCCATCACGGTTAATATTTAATAATATTTGCATTACTTCTTCTGTTGATTTTAAATTTAGAGCACCAGTTGGCTCATCTGCAAAAATAATATTCGGATTATTGATGAGTGCTCTACATATAGAGACCCTTTGTAATTGGCCTCCAGATGCTTCGGTTATATAATGAGACGCTATATCACTTATCTCCATTTTCTCCATTAGCTCCAGAGCACGCTTATTTACTATTTTCTTACTCTCACGTTTCGCTAAATAAGCGGACAAAATAATATTATCAAATAAATTCAAATTTCTAAGAAGATTGCTCTGCTGAAAAATAAATCCTATTTCAGTAAGGCGCAATGCGGCTAACGCTTCTTCTTTCATACATGATATTTCTTTCCTATCAACTTTCACACTTCCTGATGATATTTGATCCATTCCACTAATCGTATATAGTAACGTCGATTTCCCAGAACCCGAAGGCCCCATGACCGATACAAACTCTCCCTCATAAATCTCTAAATCTATATTTTTTAGCACATGATAAGTTGCATTTCCATCTATGGAATATTTTTTGTTTAATTGTTTAACTTCTAAAATTTTGTTCAAGTTACACACCCCCTACTCTCCATTTGGCTTTACATCGTTTGTCTGTTTCATAGTAAAACTACTGAAAAGTGTTGTTGCTGTCACAGATATAAATAATATAGCTGGACATATTACATAAGAAACGATAGGATTCACGACAAACTTTATATGAGCTGCTCCCATAAATGAGCCCAACCAACTTACTAACATCTCACCAAACGTAGCAGCTATAAATGTCCCTGTCACAATGCCTAATAATACAATGACAATAGAGCGTGTTATATACTGTATACGAATATCTTTGCTAGAAAAACCAATACTTTTCATTATTAATATTTGGGAGGAGTCTTTTGCCAATAACATTTTAAAAAACATTGCAGTAATTAAAACTGATATCAATATCGCAATCAAAATTGCCACTTGAGTTACGAGTCTTAATTGTTTAATTGTCTCTCCTAAAGTTTGCATTAAATAATCATCCGTATCTGTTATTTTTGCTGAATGAAAATTGTGTTTATACTCCTTCACTTTTTCTTGCAAATCCTCAGTAGGCTTCAAATCTACATTTACTACATACCATAATATATTTTCATTATTATAAGAAAAACTCGCTTTAGCTGTTTTCCCACCATTCGTTACATCTTGATACATACCACTAATAGTTAGCGTTTTCTCTTTCCCATCTACAAATAAAATGATTTTATCCCCTACATTCTTTTTTAATTCATTTGCGTTCATATAAGAAAGAGCAATTTCATTTTCAGTTTTTGGTGCCATACCTTGAATATAGTCTAATGGAAATTTAGTGAAATCTCCCACTTCTACATTTAAGTTTTCATGTGTACCATCAGCGTTTACCATTTTAAATGTACTCGTTACAAATGCTGCATATTTTTCTACTTCTGCATCATTTCGCAAATATGAAATAACATCCTTAAATCGTTTCTCTATATTTTCAGATTGCTGTAAATCTATTCGAATATCACTTTTTCCTGTTCCCATATAATTTACAAACTTCGGTGACTGAATCGTATATAAAAAGTTAACTGGTACAACAATCATGAGTACGGCTATTATGAAAACGATACTTAATACGCGATATAACTTAAATCTTTTTATAACATCTTGTATACCAATAAATATATTTACATTTTTAAATTTAGATCGATTGAGTGAAAAGGAGTTTCTAATCTTTCTTTTCCCTAGTTTATCTCTTGATCGTAAAGCATCTATTGCTGTAATCTCCCTAAAACTCCGCAAAATGATACGACAGAACAGGATAACGACTAAAAATAACAATGTTGTGATTATTAATGGCACAACATTGTGTAAAATACTTTTATCTGCCGCCCCCATATAAAGAGTGATATTAGAAGTGAATATCTTTGTAACAAATAGTGAAAGTATATATCCACATATACATCCACCAGCTGAAATAACAACATATTTTGTTACATATAGTTTTTGAATATCTTTACTTGTAATGCCGATAGCTTTCATAACACCAATTTCCCGATAATCTTCTTCCATCGAAGTAATGATCGTAAATCTAATACATAACATTGCGATTAACATTAATAATGCACTTATTATGATAAGTACGGCGGCTATTATTCCATCTGTTAATGAATTGAGTGTTTTAAAGAGTGCATACGTAATAGAGGGACCTTTTTGGGGTAAGTTCGATGACTGGTATAAATTTTCAAATTCATTTATTTTATCTACGTCTGTTAGCTGGAATTCAATAAGATATTCGCTTTCTCCAAAATTTCTTTTTATTCTTTCGAAATCTTCATTGCTTATTACAAACCGTTTTGAACTAACAATTGATGGATTCATTTGAACATCACGAACAAATGCTGAAATAGTAAATTCTAGTTCATTATTATTTTTAACAACCCATATTTTATCTCCCATACGCAAATTATATTTTTGCATATAATAAATGGGTATACCTATTTCCCCTTTCCTAACATCGACCACTTTATTATTTAAATCTAATAAAAAATCAAACTTACTATTTTGCTTAACGAAACTAATGTCCATTACACTATTATGTTCTGCGTGATTTTTCTTTTTAATAAAAATGTTAGATCCATTTATTTGAACCATCTCAGCCGTTTGCTGTTCTTTTACAAAAGGAGTTTTTGCTACAAATGAATCAATTGACTTTTGGTTTATTTCTCCGGCATGCATTTGTACGAAGTGAGGTGCGCTTGATACTTTAAACAATTGATCCATTGAGTTCAATAGTTGTAAAACGCTACTTGAGGCACTAGCCATTAAAAGACTCGATAGCATGATAAACATAAATAAAATGGTAATTATCATTTTTTTTTGAGAGAAATCGCTTTTTAATATTCTCCTAATCATATGAAGCTAGTTCCCTTCATTCGATAATATTTTCTTCGTCACAACCGCTATTAATATCATTATGAAACTAATAGCTAATATAGGTAAATAAATTTTCATACTAAATTCTTCAAACATAAAACCATAAACAACTTGCCCAATCGGTGCCATACATTGAGATACAGCTGTTATAATTGCCATTACTTTTCCTAAGTTTTCATTTGGTGTTTTCTTTTGAACTACAGTAATCACATAGATGGATACAATCGTCATGATCATTGCAATTAGAATAGAAGAAAGTATAAAGAGGATAAATGGTGGGTAGTTTCCTAAATTAAGAATAAATGGCGTAACTGATAGTGACATTGGTATTACTAATAAAGCTATTAAAATCATCCAGTAATACAATGTTTTCATCTGTAGCTTTTTCGCAAAAAAACTTATTGATAACGCACCTAAAATAGTTGCAAAATCGATCAATCCCATTCCGATTCCATATAACGTGTGGCTACTTTCCATTGTTACTCGTAGAATAATTGGAGCACCAACAACAAATAGCGGTGTTAGTATTAAATTTAGTAATGCGGCTAAAAGCATAGATTTCAAAATAAATGGTTGTTTTAAAACGTATACAAAGCCATCTTTCATATCCTTTACAATTGTCGGTATGATATGACTTTCTTGCGCTCTTTTTATAAAAGGTATTTTAATAAACATTTCTAAAATCGCAGATAAAAAGAAAGCAAGACAGCTTATTATTACGAGCATTTTCAAACCAATTATGCCGTACCATATTCCTCCTAATACAGGAGCAACTATATTAGATAATGCTTGCACACCATTTACGATACCGTTCGCTTGTTCTAACTTTTTTTCTGGAACTAATTGCGGAATACTTGCCATTACAACTGGTGAGTACATTGCACCAATGACTGCTAGTAAAAACATAATTGTTCCAATCAATAAAATAGATACAGATCCAGTAAATAACAAAACTATAAAGCTTATTACAATCGCAGCGTTTATAAAATCAAAAATAACCATTACATTACGACGATTGAAACGATCTGCTATCGCTCCGCCGAGAGGGGCTAGCAAAAACGGAATACTCGTTACCGCATATAATCCTGCGAATATATCAGCACGCCCTGTTATATCTAATACATATAAAGATAGGGCAAAACGTAAAAGTGTTGAACCCAAAATAGTAATAATTTGCCCACTAACCATTAAATAAAAATCTTTCATCGAAGGTTGTATACTAATAGACATCATAATCACATCCTTCCTTTAATTTAGACCGACTGTCGGTCTATAATAAACAAACAGAAAAATATTATTTCTGTTTCATTAAAACCTCCATCATATAATTAAAGGATCCTTCTTTCGCCCCAACAGATACTTCCATCATTTTGATATAAGCTTTGGCTCTTCTCATCATTTCTTCCGGTTTCCATTGAAATAACCCATCATCAAATATGACTTGCGCTGAGGAAATTAATAATTCAATCGTTTCCTGCGGGTATAGAGTAGAAAATATACCTTCTTCAATTCCTTGCTCTAAAACTTTTGCTAATACAGGAGATAAATGAATAATGGATTGTACTAAACTTTTTTGATGCATTTCTGCATTATTTGGTTGATGAAATTGCTCAATCATTTTATCTTTTATATCTCCTGATTTTGGCGATTGCTCCATCAAAACTCGAAATAACTTTTCTAATACTGGGATATTTGGATTAGAGACGATTACTTTCGCTTTTGCAACATCTTCTTTAATAATCCTCATAATAATTTCATCCATTACTTCCTCTTTCGACTTAAAGTAATGATAAAACGTCCCCTTTGCTATCCCTATCTCTTTTAAAATGTCATTTACTGTTGTTTTCGTATAACCTTTCGTAATAAACAAACGTTCAGCAGTTTCTAAAATTTCCTTTCTACGCTCCTCATACTCCTTTACAATGCGCATTCACGTTCTCCTTCCCACTAGACCGACTGTCGGTCTAATTTAATTATATGTTTAGTGAGTAAAAAGTTTCCTACTATCGTACATATACAACAAACTACATTATATTTCCTTTATGTATTTTGAAAATCATTTTTCAATACGGTGAATGAAATTTTCGAAATTACTTCTTAGTATCGCTTATTCCTATATTGTTGTATAAAAACAAAAAAGAGCCGCAACGCTTTGCGGCTCTTTTAGAATAATAACTATTTAACGGCCACGTCTTTGCTGACCTTGTTTTGTACTACCTTTTTTATTACTTGGCTTATTAAATGATCGATTGTTATCATTTCTCGAACTATTTCTTGAATCACTTCTTGAGCTATTTCTCGAATCACGTCTTGATTCACTTCTTGAACCTTCACGGCTATCTCTTTGACGATATTGACCTGATTTCTTTGGAGCTGGCTTTGGTACCGGTTTTCCATTTTCATCTACACGTTTTATCTTCGGTTGTTCAATTATTTCTCTTTTCAGTGGTGCACCAAGCGTTTTTTCAATTTCTTCTAAATGTTTTTCATCTTTCGCTGCAACGAATGTAATTGCAAGACCTGATCCACCTGCACGTCCTGTTCGGCCAATGCGGTGAATATAACTTTCTACATCTTCAGGGATATCAAAGTTAAATACGTGCGTTACACCATCTACATCAAGTCCACGAGCTGCTACATCCGTTGCGATTAAGTACTGAATTTTAGCTTCGCGGAAACTCTTCATAACTCTTTCACGTTTCGCTTGAGGTATATCACCATGAAGTTCAGCACAATTATAACCTAGTCCTTTTAAATTATCATAAAGCTTACTTGCTCTAACCTTTGTACGACAGAAAATAACTGCTAAAAATGGCTGATCACGATCCATAACAAAACGAAGTGCATCTGGCTTTGCACGATCTGTCGTCTCAATGACACGCTGCTCAATTGTATCTACCGTTACTTCTTCACTTTGTACTTGAATCATTTGTGGCTCATCCATATAACGCTTCGCCAATTTTTTAATATCTTTTGGCATCGTTGCTGAGAATAACATCGTTTGTTTACTACCAGGTGTCTCATCTAAAATATCTTCAATATCATATAAGAAACCGAAATAAAGCATTTGATCTGCTTCATCTAGTACAATCGTTGAAATATTACTTAAATCAATTGTTTCACGTCGTATGTGATCTAATAATCGTCCTGGTGTTGCTACAACAATATGTGTATTACCTTTTAACTTTCTCAATTGTTGTGCTACATCTTGCCCACCATAAATCGCTAGTACATTAATATCTTCTCTTTGAACAAGCATTTTTTTAATTTCAGTTGTAATTTGCAGGGCTAGTTCCCTTGTTGGTGCAACAATTAAAGCCTGAACATCACTACACTCTGGATCGATTTTTTCTAAAATCGGTAACACGAATGCTAATGTTTTACCCGTTCCTGTTTTCGCTTGCCCAATAACATCTTTACCTGACATAATAACAGGAATTGCCTTCTCCTGAATCGGTGTTGCTTCTGTAATTCCATTTTCACGTAATGTATGATTAAAAGTTTCACTAATTCCTAATTCTAAAAATTTTTTCAAATAGACCACTTCTTTTCCTTATTTTTCACATTAGCTTCCATTGTACCATTTGTTTCGCCAAATATGAAAAATAAAAAAAATTCTTATCTTCTTTTTTTATATTCATCGTGTACTAGGTGGACAAATTCTTTTTGTTTTTTCTCGGAATTTATTAATGCTTCCATGTTAGTAGAAGACAAAATGAACCTTTTAATTTTTCTATTACTCCAAATTAGTCTTGTATACTTTGTATCTTCGTGCAACCTTCGAAACCACTCAAATTCGCTTAATTTGGCAATATGATGCTTTAATTTCATATCATTTCGAGGAAAAAATAAAATAATATCTGCAATTACATCAAACAATAAACTCATCTTCTCCCCTCCTATACATATATATTTCAATGTTACGGAAATATAGTTACAGGGTGATAAAATTGACTACTACATTCATAAAGACTTTTTGCATAATTTTCTTACTATATTTTCAATCCACCACAATTATTATGGCGAAATCTCAAACAGATGTAATCAGTGAATTCAAACATGCTTTACTCAAAAATGATAAAAAATTAATGAAGTCATATGTAACAGAAGGAGTTGAACTACCTACTTTCCAAACAAATAAAAAAATTCATGAAATTAAAATCGTACCCTCTCCCAAAGAAGATACTACAATTCTTCTTTCTTATTTCAAAGGCACTGATGATGTATTTACTATCGGTTTCATTTTAGAAATAGTAACAAAAAATAATAAAATATCTCGAATTCATCAAATTTATAATGGAACCAATCCATTTTTGAAAGAAGCTACTATTGTAAAAGAATATGAAATGAAGTGTAAGGAACATATACTTACTCCTACAAAATTCCCGTTCGAAATTCACGAATTTCAAGGGTACATCTATAACGATTACTTAGATCTCCAATACTACAATGAAGATATGAATGGGATTTTAAAAATCACTGTTTCACCAGTTCAAAACAAATTAGGCTTCTATGTACATAGGGGAGCTAAGTTCTACAGCTTAAAAAATAATATAAAAGCATTATATAATCCTCATTTTGATTCAGCATATGAACTTATCTTTCAGAAGAATGGTTTTCAATATACAATTGCAATTGGTAACAAACTATACATAAAAAGAAAATACAATGTTACTGATTTGATTCAAATTGCAGAAACTATGAATTAAAAAACTAGCTCCCCTCTAATGGAAAGCTAGTTTTTTAATTATTTTATAGTAAGTTTTCCTCCATGATAGCAATAATAGCTTGCTGCTTTAAGGTTTTTAATTCTCTTTAAAGATTCTTCCGCTTTTTCTATATCTAAGCAAAAATTCGGATTAGCTATTACTAATTCATTATTATCTTGAACGGCCGCATCCCCTGTAATTACACAATTTAAATTTGGAAAATATAATGAAATATGCCCCGAAGTATGTCCTGGGGTCGCTACTATTTGACATTCATCATTCAAAATCATTTGGCCATCATGTACTTTTTCATCGACGGAAATATGTCTTATATTTTTTAACTGTTGGATAAACCATTTTCCAAATTCTTTTTCTTCATTTGGCATACGTTCTAACATTTCTTCTGCTTGAACTAATCTCTCTGATTTTAAATCGCCATTAATATAGTTGGATTCAATTTCACTAGCAATAATATTAATGTGAGGATATTTCACTTTGAAATCATATAAAGCCCCTATATGATCGTCATCATAATGAGTAATAATTATATTTTTTAAGTTTTTCATCTCATACCCATGTTTTAATATTACATTTTCAATTAAAGGTAAAAAACTCGTATATCCTGTATCGACTAATGTTAATTCATTATGTACTATAATTAAACTTGGATAAATACATTGTCTTACCCCGTTAAATTCGAATTCAATTGGTAGTTCTATTATTTTCATTTTTCTTCCCCCATACTGCTTTTAAAATGCATAATAATAACTAAATCATCCACATACATTTTACAATATATATACTATGTAACAAAACACTGTGAGTCGTTACATAACCAACATTCTATTATTTTGAACAGGTAATTCCCTATTTTTATGGAATATACAATAAGAAAAACAATAAAATTGATTATTTCCCTACTTCTTTGTCTATCCTTTTAAAAAATCGATGTTTTTGTAAAAGGAGTGTTTATATGGAGAAACAGACACTTTGGAAAAAGTTCAAAAAAAGCTCTGTAAACCTCGGTAAATCCAGCGTATATGAAAGTATTATTTTATTCTACACAATGAAAAAGAAAGAATTACCTACTAAAGCGAAATTCATAATATTAGCCGCTTTATCTTATTACGTATTAACAATTGATTTCATTCCAGATATAGCTGCTATTATTGGGATCGGCTTATTAGATGATGTTTTAGCAATTGCTATAGCGCATAAATATGTGATGCGCCATGCGGATGCTGAAATTCGAGAGAAGAGCAAAGTAAAAATGGAGTCATTATTTACTTCAGCACAAGCATAATTAAACTATTTAGTCATTTACCTAGCTTTTTACTTTCAAAAAAGCTAACTTTAATTATTGATAGTTCTATTTAACCTTCACCATGAGATCATTACAGAATACATTCTTAATTTCTCTTAACTCTCGAGCCGTAAACAAATAGGGTGCCAGTACTTGTTCCTAAGTTCTGACACCCTATTATTTGTTCTTATATTTATCTGTTATACAATTCATTCAGGAAAGATTCCAATAGAGACATTCTTAAATAAAGAAAGACCATAATAGTGCAGATATTTTATACAGTTGCATGCGTGCCCCTATACAAAACTGCTATTGCAACTACTATAAGAATCATCCCCATAAAAGCAGGTGCGGCATGACCAAGTGATACATAAATTTGCCCTCCAATAATTGGACCAATCATTCTTGCCAAAGCTTGAATAGATTGGCTTCCACCCTGAATCCTTCCTTGTTCACTAGAATCGACAGACTTTGAGAGCATCCCATTGAATGAAGGCCCGAAAATCGAGTCACCAAAACCAAACAGTAACATCCCAACGATTAAAAGAGGATATAGGGAAAACAAAGCAGATGCTGCAATAAAACTGTAGCCAATAATCTCCGAAACCATCCCAAGTATTGCTATTTGTTTATCACTAAGCTTGCCCACAAGCTTTGGCATTATAAAAGCTTGTGAAATGATGTCTTGAAAGCCCATAATTGAAAACATAAGTCCGATTAGTGCAGGCTTCCAGCTAAAAGTATCCATCGTAAATTGTGTGAAAATTGCTTGTAAAGATCCGTTAGGTATCCAAAGTAAAAACGCTGAGACGAGTAACCATTTTAAGTGTTTCATAGAAAGTATGTTTGCAAGTTGTACAAAAGGATTTAACCTTACAAAAGTAATCTCTTTTAACCTATTATTTTTGTCAAGACTCTCAGGCATATATTTCATCCCATATAATACATTGAATAAAGTTATGAGCGCTCCAAAATATAAAGGTACAGAATGACCAAACTTTGCAAGTAATCCCCCAAGAGTTGGGCCAATGATGGTTCCTACACCTACCACCGCACTTACCCATCCAAAGTATTTCGTTCTCTGTTCTGGCGGAATGATATCTGCAAAATATGCGAAAATTGTACTGATACTCCCGCCTGTTATACCTTCTATTATGCGTCCAGCAAATAGTACCCATAAGGCCCCTCCTATACCAAAAACTAAGTACCCGAGTGCAGAACCGAAAAGGCATATTAAAAGTAATGGACGACGACCATATTTATCGCTTAAAGCCCCGAGTGCAGGAGCAGCAAAAAACACGCAAACCGCATAAACAGAGGTCAGTAGCGTAACAACTAGAGCCTGTTCTTCCGGACTACTTATATAAGGCTGCACTAAGAATGGCACTACAGGCATAATGATACTGAACCCTATACCACAAAGAAATACAGAAATAAGCCCGAATATTAAAGCATGTTTATCTATGTTTTTTTCAGTTTCCTTTTCATTTTGTGATCTAAATATAGACATTTAACTTCTCTCCTCAAAACTTTTTGTTGCTGTGTCAACAAAATAATAACTCCATTTTGTTGATTAGTCAACAAAAAACAATAATAAAAAGGTAGCCTCTTCTCATACGAGTAAGGCTACCTTTTTATTATTTAAATTTATTACGACTTAATATGTATACCTTGTTTCTTTATTTCTGCATCCAAATGCCTACTATATTTTTCCACGAAGCTAATTATACTGTCGAATTCTGCCTCGGTTACTTGCTCAAATACAACTTTATCCCGCTCTTGAAACTCTTTGTGCAAGTCTTCATGGATTTTATAAATTTCTTTCCCCTGTTCAGTAAGCCTAAAATAGATCTCTTTTTTATTCTCTGACTTTTGGTAGCTTTCAATAAGGCCTTTTTTTATGAGCTTCTTAGTCATCCTACTTATAGCACCGCGAGTTACATAAAAAGCCTCTGCAAGTTGTGTCACGTTAGAATCTGCATTGTTTTCAATATGTTCAATACAATGTACCTCAGAAGACTTAAACCCTTTAAGACCTTCTTCCATTTTATCCTTATTAAGCCAAACCATCTTATTATATAAGTCCCTGAAACCGTTCATGACCTGTTCTTCCTTATTCATGGCCTATCCTCCTAACCGCTCATTCATACATTAAAACCATTATATTAAATTTCTGTTCCCGTTTCGACAATATTGATATAATTATTTGAGTTATCTATGAAAATAGACGATTAAATAAAATAATTCACGAAACAACAAATAATGCAAGTATATTACAACTTGTACTACACAGTAGACAAAAAGTAAGAGCTAAGATAATTTCTCTTAGCTCTTACTTCATAAAATTAATATTTTTAAAATACTATTTCACTTCATTCGCTACAAAAAACTGTTCACAAACACTCGAAATACGCTGTAAGTCTACGTTTCCACCAGATATAACCGCTACTACTTTTTTCCCTTTGATATATGGATCCACTTTCCCTGCAAGTAGAGCAGCAGTAGCTAATGCGCCTGCACCTTCTACAACAGCTTTACCTCGCTGTAATAAGTCTTTCATCGCTACTTCTAATTCACCTTCTGATACTGTGACAATATCATCTACTAATTCTTTTACAACTTCAAAAGTTAAATTGCCTGGTATTTTAACCGCACAACCATCTGCTATAGTAGGTGCCTCATAATGTTCTACAATTGTACCTTTGTCATAAGATGCCTTCATTCCATGAACATTATCTGCTTGGACACCAATTATATGAATGGATGGATTAAAAGATTTTAATGCAACAGCAATACCAGAAATAATTCCACCTCCACCAATTGGTACAATGACAGTATCAACATCCCACATATCATCAAGAATATCTAATCCTATTGTACCTTGACCAGCCATTACTTCTACATCATCATATGGATGTAAGTATGTTTCACCTGTTTCCCTAATAATCTCTTCACATTTTGCCTTCGCATCATCAAAGGTTTCACCATGTAAAACCACTTCTGATCCATATCCTTTAGTTGCATCAACTTTCGCCTGAGGTGCAGAAATCGGCATAACAATTTTACTCTTAATACCGAGTAAATGAGCAGATAAAGCAATTCCTTGCGCATGATTACCTGCTGAACATGCAATAACTCCTCTTTCTTTTTCTTCGTCTGTAAGCTGTGACATTTTATTAAATGCGCCACGGAATTTAAAAGAACCCGTTAATTGCATATTTTCTAATTTCAAATGAATTTCTCCGCCTGTTTTACTAGTCAAATAAAAAGATTTCACTAATGGAGTTTTACGAGCATTTCTGTCTAGAATGTTTTGAGCTTTTTTAATGTCTGCTATATGTAATGGTAGTTTTTTAGTTATCATACTAACACCCCTTCTAATGATTTATAATTTACTGATTGTCTCATTCCTAAGTTTTCGTAGGCAATTACTCCTTTATACGCAACCAACCCTGTTAAAAAATCATTCCTCATATATATACGCTATTCTTTAAAGTACACAAATGCAAACAATTCAACATCCTCTTCATATCACGTTCTTTATAATGATTCAGGCATGCAATTTGGATCCAATTATTCTTTTGTAAATACGCTGATTCATAATGGACAATATATCCTTGTAACGCTAACGCATCACCTACTACTTTAGAAGAAAGACCTTCGTTTAATTGAATAGTAAGTATAATTGGCGCAGCATGTTCTTTAGGTGAAACAAGGTTTAAACCCATAGTGGTAATAACTTCTTCCATATAATCATATGTCTCATTTATTTTTACAAATGCTTTTTCATCTTCAAATTTCTTCAACGCTTCCTGCAATGCATAAATTAAATTCCATGAATGAGAATATGGAATACTTTCATTTTCTCCGTACATGCCAATGTCCATATAGGCTGGTAATGTCTCGTTTACTTTCACATTATGATTATGAAAAACGAAAGATAATCCAGTAAACGATTTAATTGCTTTTCCACTAACACCACTTGCAAAATATACACCCTTTAAATCTATCGGTATCGCTCCAATTGAACTGATACAATCTACACATAGTTTCACTTTATACTTTTCACAGAAAACATTTAGTTCGTCTAAATCATTTAACATTCCGGTTGATGTTTCATGGTGAACAAACCAAAGCCATTCATAATTTCCAGTTTTCATTATTTTTTCTAATTCTGTATAAATAAACGGTTCTCCCATTTCTTTTTTATACGTATCAAAATGTAATTGCGCGCGTGCTGCGTGTCCAACTAATCTATTTCCAAATTCCCCATTTGTTAATACGAGTCCTTTCCCTTTTAAAGAACGCAAATGTAAAGCAATGGCATCATTTGATAACGTCCCTGTTCCTAACATGATTTGCACACGTTTTGCTTTTGTCATTTGCAGTAAACGTTTTTTCACATTTTCAATTGTTACTTGAAATGACTTAGAACGATGCGAAATAGGCTTAGTAGAAAATGCCTTTCGAACATTCTCTTCAATATCTACTGGACCAGGTAAAAACGTATATTCTTTCGTCATAATCCCTCCAACACTCGACTCTTCAAACATAGCGGGGGTAACATACATTGGCTGGAAGGCTGCTTCTTCTGTACCAACTAACTTATGGAAAGTTTTGAATCCCATTTGCTCATATAAAGGTAGCTCACGTGTTGTAGCAGAAATGAGTGCCAATTCATATCCATTTAGAAGCAAATAACGATGTAAAAAGCGAATTAAACCTAACAACGCTCTTCCATTTCGATATTCACGTTCTACTGAAAGCAAACGAATTTCATATACGTTTTCTCCATGTTCTTGCAAATAAAAATCTAGATTTGAAATTTTATAATCTAACGAGAATGGTCGTTTTCCCCGCAATGCGACCATACCGACTAACTTATCGTCATCTAAACAAATTAAATATGTATTTTCTTCATGAAAACGATCTATACGAACACGCTCTTTCGTTTCTTCATGTTGCGGAATTTCTTCTACAAATGTTTTATAATTCAATTTATGTATACTTTCAAATTCCCAATCTTGATCAGCAACCTTGTAAATTAACCCCATGTTCTATCTCCTTTATGCATTTAATAAAAATTATAAGTGGAGATTAACTCCACTTATTAAAAGTTCATTTCATTCTCGATTTACATATAAAATAAGTACAATTATAAGAGCACTTAAAATAGTCGTAACAATAGAGTAAGAATACAAAATTATGCAAATTGGTAAACAAGCAATTGTAATTAACCCTGGCTTAGTAAATCCTTTAAAGATTAAATAAAATATAATGAAAACAGCAACAAGAGTAAGCGCTATCAAATAATCAAATGCGATTAATCCTCCAATAAATGTTGAAATGCCTTTTCCGCCCTTGCCTTTAAATACAATTGGGTAAATATGTCCAAGTAAAACAGCTAGTAAAGCTAACATTACAAAAGTAGAATCTTCAAAAAGGTATTTTGCAATAGAAACTACGATTGCCCCTTTAATTGCATCACCTAAAAATGTAGCGACGAAATACCCTTTTCCATATACGCGCCCCATATTTCTTGCGCCAGGATTCCCACTTCCTTCATCCCGAATATCAACGTTATGTCTCCATTTTGTTACTATATAAGCGGTCAATATGTTTCCAAATAAATAAGAAGCCACCAAATACAAAAACTGCATACTATTAATCATGTAATCATTCACTTTCTACATGGGAGTACTTATACAATATTCAATGACTATGTATATTGTACTTTTCTTGCTTTAGATCCCTTCGTATATTTTAACATCATTTTTTTACAAATCATACAAAAATTCACATACAACTATTTTTAAAAATATATATTCTTCATTAAATAATATGCTCCTTTCGCAGCTGGTTCTGATTGTGATAAAAATGTAACTTCTCCTATACTCTTCTCACAGCCTTTCTTAAATTCAGCATATATTTCAGGAACGAAACACAATATGCTGCCACTTACTGCAATTGAAGTTGGGTGCTTAAATTTCAGCTTGTTATAAACATTTACTGTAATCCTAGCTAATTCCTTTCCAGTTTGCATCATAATTTCATGTGCATCATCATTCCCATTTCTCGCTTTCTCAATAATGAATGGTGCAATTGCTGCCACTTTATCTTTTGAAGAAATATATACTAGACTTTTTATATGAGACGGTGTCAAAAGTTGAAACTCGTCTTGAATACTTAAGCTTAATGGGCGAAGTGGAACTCCTTGATCAAATTGATTTGCCATTCTCTTTAAACCTTGTAATGCAATCCAATATCCGCTTCCTTCATCTCCTAAAATATGTCCCCATCCACCGCTATACCCGTACACTTCTCCCTTCTTTCCTAGACAAATCGCACCTGTACCACCAATCGTTAAAATTCCCTCCTTCCCTTTTAAAGCCGCTGCATGTGCAATCATTGCGTCATTATAAACTTCAATTTGTGTTCCGTACTTCTTTTTTAGACGAAATGTTAATTCATTTGTATTTGCTCCACTTGCACCCGCTAATCCTAAACAAACACAAACGCAATTCCCATTTAATAAACCTTTCTGGCATTGATCAATCGCTTCCATAATATGAAAAAGTGCTTCTTCAAAATCTATTAATATGTTTCCAAATCCACTTGTAGCTCTTACAAGTTCGTTTCCATCTTTATCAAATGCAATTGCTTCTGTCTTTGTTCCCCCGCCGTCTACTCCAATCATATACTTCATATGTTCGCCTCATTTTCATCATCTTATTGGAGGGAATGTGATATTCCCTAAAACTACAGATTGCTTTGCACCTGTTGCACTTGGCACATTACTCGGATTACAATGATGTGTTTCGTTTGCTAAAATTGCAAAGGCGATTGCTTCTTTCGCCTCTGAAGAATAGCCTATATCTTCTTGAATGAATATTGCGCACTTTTCTTCCTTCAATCCATACCGTATCATTTCAACAAGTGTACAATTATAACTGCCACCACCACCTAAAATCACCTCATCGATTTCATAATACGGCAGAATAAACTCCTGATAATGATGAACAATCGATCTTGCTGTAAACATTGTGACAGTCGTCAATATATTTTCTTTACTATGCTTTTCAAACCGCTTCAATAACTCACTTACAAATTCTTCTCCAAACTGTTCTCTACCAGTTGATTTTGGTGGATTCATTGTCAAAAATGAATGGTTCATACAATATGTCAAAATTTCATCTACAACTACTCCCTGTTTTGCAATCTTACCATTTTGATCATATGGCAACTGAAATAACCTTTGACATACTTCATCAATTATCATATTGCCTGGACCAGTATCAAAAGCTATTACGCTCTTATCACTTCGGTGATTTGGTATTACTGTTACATTACCGATCCCGCCAATATTTTGTAGTAGTCTATTTTTAGTTGGATGACGATACAAAATAATCTCTGAATATGGTACAAGTGGTGCACCTTGTCCCCCTGCTGCCATATCCATCGTTCGAAAATTAGAGATAACCGTAGTGTTCGTTTCATATGCTATAACTGCTGGTTCTCCAATTTGCAATGTGGAAGGAATCAAATTACCATATTGCTTTGGCTGATGATAAATCGTTTGTCCGTGAGAACCTATTAAATCTAATTGTTTCAAAGAAAAATTGGCCTCTTTACAAACTTCCTTTACAGCATTGGCAAAACATAAACCGAGCTTGAAATTTAAACTACATATGAGTTGGACATTTGAATTTTCTATTGATAACGATTGTTGTATTTCATTTTTTGTATCATTACAAAATGGAACAGTAGTAAAATGGATAAGTTTGACCTTAGACTCTACACCACTCCCTTCTATATGAACGAGTGCTAGATCTATACCGTCTAACGATGTACCTGACATTATGCCTACAATATACATAACATGCATGACCTCCTATTTACTAAAAAACAATCATGTAAGTTACAAACGTACAACCGATCGAAAATAATATGAATCTAAAAAACAACTGAACTTTCGATGTGAACGATCCATCAATGAAAGAAACAACTACTGTAAGCAAAATACTTGCCGCAATGCTTGTAACGAGCCATATACTATGCATTTGTGATAAATGTAGCATTCTTAATAAAGGTACAAAAAGTAAATTTGCACATATCACTCCAAATAATAATAAAGATACACCTTTATAACTAAATTTTATATTCATTCCATTTCACCCTCTCTGAACTTCATGTGAAAGAAGTGATAGACAACATGCCTATCACTCAAAATAAAATATAAAACTTACGGATTAACAGATTCTCCATCACCATTTTTCTCAATTTCAAGCATGTTTTTGTCGTACATTTTAAAGAATGGTAAATAAATAAGGAATGATATTGTTATGTTTATAAATACGAGTACAATCGCTCTCCAATCCCCACCTGTTGCTAAATATGCACCAATTGGAGCTGGTAATGTCCATGGAGGCATTATATGTGTTGGTGTAACAAACCCCATCGCAGTTGCTGAGTATGCAATAGTTGCTGTTACTAGTGGTGTAATGATAAATGGGATAATTAATATTGGGTTTAGTACAATTGGCAATCCAAAAATAACAGGTTCATTAATATTAAAAATACCAGGCACAATACAAGTTCTTGATAATGCCTTCGAATATTTTGATCGACCAAATACAATCATAGCTAATACAAGCCCTAACGTCGCACCAGAACCACCAATCCATATAAACCATTGGTATAATGGTTCTGGTGAAATGAATGGTAACTGATTTGCGCCACTAGCAACTGCTTCACCATTTTTCCCTAAATATACTTCCCATAATGGCCGGGCAACAGTTCCAACAACTGACACACCATGAATTCCGAATGACCAAAAAAATGTAATTAAAAATACTGGAATGATTACACCGAAGTAACTATCACCAGCTTTTACTAACGGTGCCGCTAATTTATCAACTACATGATGTAAATCAATACTAAAAACGACAGTTACTAAACTCATTAAAATAATAACGAATGCAGCAGGTATAAGTGCTTCAAACGAACGTGAAACAGACGGCGGTACTTGTTCTCGCATTTTAATCATTACATTTTTCGTCTTACAAAATCTTAAAATCTCAACTGATAAAATAGAAACAATCATCGTCACGAATAATCCATGACCACCGAGATTTGTCATCGGAAGCATAAACCCTTTTTTATCAATTAATTCAGGCGTTAATGTTAATAGTAATGAACATACTGCAAGCTGTGCTCCTGATAAAGCATCTAGCTTATAACTTTTCGCTAAATTATACCCTATTCCAAATGCTATATATAAAGACATAATAAACATCGTTAAACGATATGGTATTAATATACTGGTTTGATTCTTTAATGCCCAAACGGATATGAAACTATCTTTCGGTAAAGGTGGAAATGCTACGATTAAAAAGAAACTTCCTACAATAATAAATGGCAAAGCTGAAATAACTCCATCACGGATTGCTTGTAAATGCCTTTGCTCAGAAAGCCTTGCCATCGGTCCAGATAAGTTTTTATCAAGAAACGTGACAAACTTATTCATAACACTTCCCCCTAACTAATTAAATCATTTACAGTTTTTAATAAAGTCGATCCACCAAGCGGCGTATATGCTTGCGGCGGTATGATACCGCATGGAATAGATTCCTCTTCTGCAAATTTTTTTACAGAGTCAAATCGATGTCTTACTTGAGGTGCAACCATTACAACATCCCAACCATTCTTTACTTCTTCCTCTACCTCACTTGTTCCAATTGCATGGACTTCCATGTTCATACCTTTTTTCTCCGCCTCTTTTTTTAAAGCGTTTACAACAATTGCGCTGGACATCCCTCCAGAACAAACGAATAAAACCTTCATTTATTAATCCTCCTATACTTATAATTTATCCCCTTCGAATGAAAGGAAGTTTCACTTTACTAACAAGCATATGAAGTTGTGAAAGAATTTAGTTATGATGAAAGTAAATTTCACTAAAAATATTCCCCCTATTAAATTAATGTTTCAATATGTATTTTTCTCAATTGTAAGAACAACCTCACCTCGGATATCATATTAGTTAACGATATAATAGGGAGGCGTATAAATGATCGTTAAACGTTTATTAATGATATGTTGTATCGTCATCTTTTTTATTCCTTTCTCTTTCATTTCCCCTTACTCTACTTATGCTGAAGTAAATACTACGTACAAAAAGCATGAATTACGCGCTGTATGGATTGCATCAGTTCTTAATATTGATTGGCCCTCAAAAACTGGCTTGCCTATCGAAAAGCAGAAACAAGAATTTATAAGATTGCTAGACGATGTAAAAAGCACAGGTATGAATGCAGTGGTTGTACAAATTAAACCAACCGCTGATGCTTTTTATCCTTCCAATTACGGTCCTTGGTCTGAATACATTACGGGGACACAAGGAAAAGCCCCTGGATATGATCCACTCGCATTTATGATTGAAGAAGCACATAAAAGAAATATAGAATTCCACGCATGGATTAATCCATATCGAATAACGATGAATCACACTGATATAAATCGATTATCGGATAATCACCCTGCAAAACAGCATCCGGATTGGGTTGTACCTTATGGCGGGAAATTATATTACAACCCTGGTATTCCAGAAGTGAAAAAGTTTATAACAGAAGGTGCTTTAGAAATTGTTCAAAATTATGACATTGACGGGCTGCATATGGATGATTATTTTTATCCATATAAAGTAGCGGGTGAACAATTCCCCGATCAAAAAACGTACGAAGCATATAATAACAGTAGATTTACTAATATAGAAGATTGGCGACGTGACAATGTAAATGAACTTGTAAAAGGTTTAAATACAGCTATAAAACAAGAAAAATCATACGTAAAGTTTGGTATAAGTCCGTTCGGCGTATGGCGAAATATAGCTGACGATCCAACTGGCTCTAACACAACTGCAGGTCAAAGAAACTATGATGACCTTTATGCCGATACACGTGAATGGATACAAAAAGGATATATTGACTACATTACACCGCAAATTTATTGGAATATTGGTTTCACACCAGCTGCATATGACATATTAGTAGATTGGTGGGTAAAAGAAACAAATAATAAACCGATTCACCTATACATCGGTCAGGCGGCCTATAAAATTAATAATAATTCTGTCCCCGCTTGGTCTGATCCGGAAGAATATCCAAGACAAATTGCATTAAACCGGTTATATCCTGAGATAAAAGGTAGTATGCATTTTAGCTTAAAAGATATGAATAACAATCCACTAGGAGTTAAAGATAGACTCTCCAAAGACATATATAAACATCCCGCATTAATCCCGCCTATGCCTTGGCTTGATCATGATCCCCCAAAACAACCGACTTTAAAAGGTGCCATTCCAAGAGATGAAGGTATTGCTATAGGTATCATTGATGATAGAGAGAATGACTCTGCTTATTACGCAATTTACCGTGTCAATGGAAAAAATGAAGTAGATATACAAAACCCAAAAAATCTACTTACTACTGTAAGAAAAACAAAACTCGGAGAAATTTATGTAGATAAAACAGCTATTTCTGGAGAAACGTATACGTATGTAGTAACTGCAGTTGATCGATTGCATAATGAAAGTGTTGCATCTAGTAAAACTACAGTTAAAGCAAAATAACATCTAATAAAAAAAGCGCCTTAAAAGCTAAGAACTATAGCTTTAAGGCACTTTTTTTATTTATTCTTAAACTTTTCAGTCGCTGCCCTCATCTTCACATTCAAATCGTGATCAATCGAATCACGAATATCTCGCTCGACTACTTCCATTTCTTTTTGGAAATTTTGCAAGTAGATTTTTAATTCTTCTTCTTTTTCTGGTCGTTGTGAAGGTGGTAATTGTACGACTAAAGATAGCATCGCTGTTAAATCTTTCATTAAAAACGTTTCAAGTTTATGTTGTTGTTCAAACATACGCTGCTCTTGATAATACGGTAAGGCATTTAATACTGAAATTGTAATATCATCAACCGTTCGTTGTAATGCAGGATTTATTGAGCGTTTATACGCTTGAATTGTATTTAATGCATCTGGATATCGATCATAAAAATACAATTTGTAAAACGATAAGTCTGTCGGTTTTACTGTTTGCTGCGTTTCTTGTCTTAAAAAATCTTTTACTTTCATCGCCGCTACATCAATATCTTCATTTGTAAGTTTTTTCGTTGTTTTTGCCATTACATGTACTTTTTTCTGTTTTTCTTTCGGTAACATTGAAAATACTTGCTCTCTCGTACGTTGACCCGATGCACAGAAAAGCGTGTTTAATGTATATTGTTCTTTCTTTCCTTCCGTACGAATCCAGCGATAAAAGAGTGGATGTTGTGTAAATTCTTGTAGAAACGGCAAAGATTTATTCGATAACTTATCTAAAGAATCGTGTGCCCTTTTATATGGTTTCGTCCATGAAAAAAACAGTTTGCGTCCGAAATATACAACTAAAACAACGACAGTAAATGCGATTAAAAGTAATGTACCCAATAGTACTAATACGGTTTGAATGAAACTCATTTTTTCACCTCCTCTAAAAGTCTGTTATTTCCTTGGACGCTGAATGAGTTTTTGTTTCATTTCATCATTAAATGTGTCTAATTCAATTACAAACTTCTTACTTGACTCTATAATACGTTCTGATGATTTCTCAGAAGCTTCAATCGCAGCAAATACGTTTTGGAATGATTCGCGTAATTTATCCATGCTAATTGCAGGATTTTCAAGAAGTTTTGTTGTTTCTTCTGTATTTTGTTTTAATGCTTGTGAGTTACTTAATACCATTGATTCAATTGCTTCATTTGTCGCATTCACTGCATCAATTGTTTTACGCTGATTTGTTAACGCTAGCTGGATAGCAGCTGAAACTGTTACAACGTTTTGCGTCATCGTAATTGCATTACGAATTGCCTCTGTTAACTTTTCATTATTTTTCTTAATAATGTCTACAGATGCGATAGATTGTAATAGCACACTTTTCGCTTGCTGCATATTACGTGTACGCACTAGAATCTTCTCTAACGCATCGTTAATTAATGGAATATCTCTTTGACGTTCTGGATTTTGTTTCTCAGCTTCCAGCATGCCAGCGAGTTTTCTTCCTAAGTATACTTGTTTATCAAGAGCGTGAATTTTATCGTGCGATTGCTCTTTAAGCATTTCAAGACCAACTGTATCTTCTTGTAAGTTGTCCCGACCAATTAGAAGGGATCTTATAATCTCCTCAATTTGCTTATCTATAGATTGATATTTATGCACGTATGTTTCAAGTGGGTTTTTCTTGAATACTTTAAACATAATTTTCTTCATTCCACTTGCTTTTAATGAATTCGGATCAAGCTCTGATACCACTTTTCGTAATTCTAACAATGTATTTGGTATTTCTTCGTTCTTTCCATTCATCATCGCTGTTACAGGACGTTTTAATGCTGACAACGTTTGTCCTGCTGCTTGTTGCTCTTTATCCCCTAAATCTCCTAGCTGGGACAATACTTTTGATAAATCTGTATTTTGCTCGCTATTTAACTTTTGTACATAAAGATCAGCTTCTTTATTCAGTTCCTCTAATTCTGCATCTTTTATAACTGTATCAACCACTACTTCTACATTATTATCTTTCACAATGGATACAGGTTCTTTTTTCTCGAGTTCAGTCAACAAAATCGCTCCTTTATTTATATGTGCGAATTTATTTGCACTATATATTTCATCTCATTCATCGAATTCCACTTGTTTGAAACCGATTTTCAAGAAATACCTGCATATGCAGTCATTCCCTGTTTCTTAGTATAAGTATACCTGTTCTCAACATTATTTTCCTCAGACTTAAGACCTAGAGTACAACATGCTGAAGGCGGATTCTTCGTATATTACGTATATAAATTATGTTCTTCTTATCCTACTGTACTCAATCTTTTGACATATACCCTTTTTCAATGTGATAATTAAATTGCGCTCACTCCTATTTCTTCTTGCGCGCTACGAATGCTCCATTTTGAAATGCCAATAACACCGTTTCAAATATTTCATCTTCTTCAATCATTTTTCTAAACTCGGCTAACTCACTCGCGTGAGAAGTAGCATTATCAACAACAAGAAAACCCTTTGGTTGTAAAATGCGTTTTATATGCTCAAGCCACCACATGTATTGCGTACGCTCTGAATCTAGGAAAATAAAATCAAATGAATGATCTAGTTGCGCATCTAAAAATGCCCCTGCTTCTTGATTATGAACATCAATCCTTTGTAAAAGGTTGGCCTTTTCAAAATTGACAAGTGCCTCTCCAACTCGTTCCGAAGAAAGCTCTACAGTTGTTACATTTCCATTTGTTTCTTCTACCGCGTTAGCTAACCACAATGTAGAATAGCCATTAGAAGTTCCAATTTCTAAAATGTTTTTTGCATTACACCCTTTTACTAAAATTGATAAAAATTGCCCCATTTCACGAGAAATATTCCGTAATTTTTCTTCCCGCGTTTTTTTATTTCGATCATGCTCTTCTCCATATTGTTCAAGTTGAAATAATAATGAATCTAACGTATCCATTTTTTCATCGCCTTTCTAAAGCAATATGATGAAAAAGCTCTTGCTGCCCGTCTACTTTCATTATATGCGAAACGAAAACCTTTTTCTCGTTATATGACAAAGATTTAAATTTTTTTATAGCATATTGTTTCGTTTTTTGGTAAAGTTAATTTCTACGTGCAATTATTCCATTCATACTATTTTTAATTCAATTGCAGTTATTAAATCATATAACCCCCAATTAAATGAATCGGTATTTCAAATTCAATTAAGCGCCCTTTCCGGACGCATTTTCTTTTGTTTATATATTTCTAGAAGAAAGGATGCTTACAATGAACGTGATTAGCTTAGATGCTGCTAGAAAACGAAAACAGCATAAAAAATTAATGATTACTATACCGATTATTTCACGTATTTATGAAGAAGACGGGGAAATTAAATTTGAGGTAGCCGGCGAAAAAGATGTACCTCTTGAAATGTTAGAGAAATAATAAAAAAGACGCAATTCAAAAGAAATGCGTCTTTTTTTATACTATTACATTTAAATGCATAAGTTTTTCAGGATTAACCATCATATAAATGTTTGAGATTTTCTCATCCTCAAATGCGAATGAAAGTACATACATCACTTTATTATTTATTGTAACTATAACGCCCGGTGCACCATTTACTATTTTGAAATCAATACTATACTTTTCTGGCAATCTTTTTGCAATTCCAAAGAACAAACGTATAATTTTATCTGCAGAATAAATCGGATTAATAGCAGTTGTAACTTTACCACCACCATCTGCTTTAAATATCGCATCTGTTTTTAATACTTCTAACATGCCTTCTGCATCCCCACATTGTAATGATGATACAAACTTTTCCACATAGACAGCCATTTTCTTCGTACTTAGTGTTGATTGCTTCGGCTTATCTAAAATACTTTTTCGTGCGCGTTGAAAGATCTTCCGGCAATTCACACTACTCTTATCAACAATTGAAGCTATTTCCTCGTAGTCATAACTGAAAACCTCTCTTAATATGAAAACAACCCTTTCTACCTCAGACAGTTGTTGTAAAAGTAATAAATATGCCGTAGAAATTGATTCTTTCATTACAAATGACTCTGCTGGCTCATCAGACTCTTCCACAAATGGCTCTGGTAACCACATCCCTACATATACATTACGTTTATGCGCTACCGAACGTAATTTATCAATTGAACGATTTGTCGCCATTTTACACAAATATGCTTTCATATTTTCTATAGATTGAACATTCTCTATATTGTTTATCGCGATAAATACGTCATGAACAATATCTTCAGCGTCCATAACACTCCCAAGGATTCTATATGCTAATGAAAATAATAATGGTTGATACGCTTCATATAATTGCTCCGTTTCCATGATGAATTGCCTCACTTTCTAATTGCTTTAAAATGTGTAACGCTGCTCGTTTCCCGCTTGCTACCGCAGCATCAGCTAATATTTCATCATGCCCAGCCCAATCTCCTGCAACGTAAACACCTGGCATTTCAGGTATAATAGGGCCCGGTTTTTCAACACGGTCAATATGAGGAAAATCATGTACTACCATTATTTTCGGTAAATATTGCTTTGCAACAACTTCTCTTTTCCAATTAGGATGTAGCAACTCCATCGTATTTTCTAACTGTGCTTGATCATCATGAAAATGATTTATCTCTAGCATAGGATTATGGTACTTAATTAAACTCACTACAATTGCTCCATCTTCACTTAATTTGGCTGCTCTTGATTGATTCGTGAAAAATATAGGTTGATCTAACCCTAATGCAAATTGATGTGTAGGGTTGGTTAAGCGTCTTAAACCAATATCTAATGCAGCAACGGTAACCCGTACCGATTGTTCACTCCATCTATACAAACTTGTTCCTTCTGCACCTTTTATTATTTTACAAGCCTCTTTTGGTGGAGTTGTCACGATGACTGTACCTACTTCAAATAACTCATCGTCAAAACAATGTATTCTTTGTTTATCTTCGTCATGCTCTATTTCCAAAACATGTTTATTAGCCGAAAATTGCACCCCGTGATTATTCGCTATATCTCTTAATTTTGTTATTATCGTCTCCCAACCACCATCTACATAAAATACTCCTTCTTTCATAGACAGCTGTATTTGCTTTAGTACAGATGATGCTAATTGCATTGTAGGAGCAAACGTATATGTTGTCGTTCGGCATAACGCATAAAATATATTTCGAACCATTGGATCTTTTATTTCTTTTTCTGCCCATGTAGTTAGACTCATTTTCGGAACTTCCCCTACATCTAAATTCCCTAAATGAATCATAAGACGCGAAAATTGTACTTTTGCAGACCATGAAAGTAGTGGAGTTGCTAAAATAGAGCGAAAATCTGTGGGGATGGTAAATACATCCCCTTTCCATATTCCATGTGCTTTTGTAGATGGCATTCCCCCTGGAAGATTCAAACCTAACTCATTAAAAGTTAAAAATGCTGCGCCTCCTCTGTATAAAGCATGTGCACCAAGATTCATGCAAATGCCATTTTTATTTACAGTCATCCCTCGACCACCGAAGCGACTGGATTTTTCCAATACAATAACTTTCCTTCCAGCTTTCGCTAAATATATAGATGCTGTTAATCCAGCAAGCCCACCGCCAACAATTGCTACATCAAATGTATTCATAATAAAATCCCTCCTTATCCGTTCTACATACAAGACGAACGATTAACGAGGGATGTGACATTCAGTGATAAATAATTTATTTTCTAATCCATTACATGCTGATGCCAAACTTCTCTTTCTTCATCACTCATTCCTCCAATTATTTTTGAAAAATCTATTTTTCTTTCAAATGAGTCTTTTAACATATAAAATTGTTCAAACGAACCTGTAAATATTTCTAATGAACGAGAACAACAAATCGTTTTAAGGTTATCAATTGTTGCGCCATCTAATTCTAATTCCTTTAGTCCTTTCATTTTACCTAATGCGGTTCCATCCTTTACCTTTGTATCTGTCAACTTTATATTTTGAATTGACGAATTGTGTTTTAAGCAATTAAAATTAACAATGATGCTATTTTCAAATTCAATTGTTATTAACTTATTTAATTTTTGCAAAACAAGCAAATCCAATTCACTAACATTTTCTAAACCTAAAATATACAAATGCTTTAAAGTGTCTACTTTTGAAATTGCATAGAGCTGCTCGCGATTTGAAATATGTACAGTAAGCGATTCTAACTTTTTAAACTGCGGTAGTAACGAAAAATCTTGAATACTAGTATGTGAAATATCTAATTTTTTTAATGATGCTATTTCTACAAGTGCCGATAGATTATTTATCCTTGTATTCTTTATATTCATTTCTTGTAAGTGCTGTAAATGTAATATTGGCGTTAAATCTTGAACCGGATTTTTAACTAAATATAACTTCTTTAAAGAATTCATTCGTTCTAATCCTGTTAAATCTTTAATTTCATTTCCAGATAAAATTAGTTCTCTCACTTCCGTACACATCTGTAATGGACTAATATCTTCTATTCCATTTCCACCTAAATATAATCTCTTCTCTCTAATAAACTTGTCTGCACGTTCAGATGGTCCGACTATATTTCTCCAATTCTCATCTAAACTATCATACCAATCTTTCACGTTATTTTCAGATTGAAATATAAATTGAGGATGTAAAACAGGTAATTCAATATTAAATAAAGCGTCTAAAAAATGTATATTATCGTTAGCACCATAACCCCAATATATATAGTCTTCTTCTTGGTGAATGGTGAAATTTTTATTTTTTAACGTTTGTAAAATAAATAGTAACAAATCTGAAATTCTATTTGCAATTACATATTTTACTTCTTCATCTCGTCCAAAATTAATAACTTGTCCCATTTCCCCCTTTTCATCCGGATCAATATCTATTCCTATATTGTTACCGCCATAATCTTTACTAATAGGTATCCAATTGTGATTCACATATCTTTCCCTAATACATTCTGTTGGTATTGAAAATGCATCAAAATTAAAAAACTCATCATCTTCAATTCTTTTCCAAACTCTCCACTCATCCAAAACTTCATCTAACGAGAGAAATGGCAAACCAAAAAATAAACCTGGTCCTGATTTATCCTCACCGTTATGTGCGAGATAAAGATTACGTAATTCATCTGGAAACGAAATTCCCATTTCACTTTCGGCAAATTGAATTTCTTCTATTGTTGCAGGTGCATTCAAAAACGGTTTAAAATAATTCGTTAATTCATCTTCCAACTCTTTTAAAATAGTATGATTCATTTTCCACACTCCCCTTGTATTCCATAATAAAAAAGCGCTATCACTTATATTAATTGTAATTAGCAGCACCTTTTTTCGCAATGACATTAATTTAATCATATTGCATACAAACGAACAGTTTTATCCTTGTACAAACCAAAAGCAGCAGCGTTTTCACATTTCAACAACTAGACTCATATCCTAATTTCAGATTGTGTGAAAATATATGAAAGGCAGGTAATACAAATGACTTCTAATATCGACTACACTTCCCCCTCAACTAATTTCACTTATGATGTAAGTAAAAGTAATTTTTTTAAGAAAGATGCCCAAAATTATATAAACGTACTTGGCATAAAACAATTAAATACTTTAGAAAACACTTCTTTATTAGATATCTATTTAAGTACAGGAAATGTTGTAGAACCACATATTCATCAAAATGCAGCTGAACTTGTTTACTGTATTTCAGGATCTGCTGTTGTTTCTTTACTTAATCCTTTTACAAACCAAATATTAAACTTACCGATAAAACCAGGGCAAGTTGCCAACATTCCACAAGCGTGGTGGCATTATGAAATTGCTACAGCAGATGGTACTCATTTATTAGCTATTTTCGATGCCCCAACCCCAGAAGTTATTTTTGGTTCTGATATTTTAAGATTAACTCCCGCTAATATGATGGCTCATACTTATTGTCTCGATGAGCAACAATGGAAACAAGCGGTATCCCCTATTCAATCCACTACAGTAATTGGTCCCCCAGCAAACTGTAATCAAAACCGCGAAATGATAAATCAGCCAACTCAGCTCCCTATTCAACAACAAAATCTATACTACCATGATTCTTATTATTACCCTCTTTATTGGGGGTATTAATTTATATCATTAAAAGACAATTATTTATCTCCTCGAAAAATACGTGGGAGATTTTTTTATTGTATATCCTCCATTCCTATTTTTATCGTAACAATTAATAGAGTACATACATATAATATTTATATATTTAATTGGAGGTGATAGTACTATGAGTAATTATAACTATCGAAAAAACTACTCTCATAATAAAAATAGTAGTTCATCAGCATCCTCTCAGTCTTCGAATTCTCAATCTTCCAATTCCCAATCTCAAAGAGATTTAGCAGAACAAGGCTATGTAAAGAAAAAAGGATGTAACTGTAATAAAAACAAATAGTTTATTTCGAATGTAAACAATAATATTTCAACGCTCACGATAAATAACTTACTTCCCTTGTATACAAGTTTATTTTATGGATGAATTCTATTTTTAATAGAATTCATCTTTTTTGTTTATAGGTCATTTTTCAAAGCATTTAACTTAATGCATAAACAATAGAGTATAAATTTTGTTTTTTCTTTCATACCAACTTAACAAAGAATGATTTCTCAATTGATTTATCACCTATCTTCCCATAAAATATAGCCCTTCCTAATATAATTAGGAAGGGCTATATACAAATGCCAGTTCAAATTTCAAACAGACATTATGACAAACTAGACGATATTAATACCTGCACTTACAAATCCAGCTACTGCAGCTATTGGACTTGCCGCTGTTAACGAAACATACAGTAGTATTTTATCTCCAGCAGTTACTGGAATAGCTTCAGGTATAATACCTGATGATGTAGCACCAATCGCTATTACTGCAAATGCTGGTGTTAATAATAGAGGTGCACCCTGTACTGTAAACGTGTTACTTGCTGCAGGTGCAGTTAATATTTGTATCTGCACTTGAACAGGTGATAATGGAGCTAATGCAGCTGTTGCACTAAAGAAACCTGCTAATGACGTAATAACCCCATCGCGTGGTGCTACAAATGCATAATCACCTATACCTAATGCCAATGTGATACTAGTTCCACCTGTTAAAGCTATGCCAGGCTGACTAAATCCAAATCCAAGGAGTGTTCCTGTATTAGCAATTAACGCGTTAACTAACGCAGATGGTGTTGTACCTGAAGCAAACGGAATAATAGCTCCGCCACCAGTTGCTCCTGTTAAGCCTGTCGGACCTGTTGCTCCTGTTGGGCCTGTTGCTCCAGTTGGACCTGTTGGGCCTGTTGCTCCTGTGTCTCCCGTTGGACCTGTTGGACCTGTTGCTCCTGTGTCTCCCGTTGGACCTGTTGGGCCTGTCGCTCCTGCTCCTGTTGGACCTGTTGCTCCTGTGTCTCCTGTTGGGCCTGTTGGACCTGTTGGGCCTGTCGCTCCTGCTCCTGTTGGACCTGTTGCTCCTGTCGCGCCTCCTGCTCCCGTTGCTCCTGTTGCTCCTGTTGCTCCTGTTGGGCCTCCTCCTGGAGTAGCACCAATTAGTTGAACTAATAAGTTTAATAGAAGTTGTAAACTTGCAGGATCAATAATTAAAGAGAAGAAGAATGGTGCAAGTGCGCTGTAGAATTGTTGTAATAAGGAAAGCAATTCGCTTAAGTCTGGGTTAGGAGACTGTAGTACATTGATAATACTTTGAATTAATTGTTTTAAATAATTACCTTCTGGAGAAGGTGCTAATTCATTTAGCAAATTCAGTAGTTGAGTAAATAAGTTGAGTAAAGCTAATCTGTTTGCATCACTTGGATTTGCAAAAAACGCTGCAATAGCCGAAATTAAAGAGTTTAGTAAAGTTATTAATCTTCCTAATTGTTCGCTAGTAATTGGAACCGTTTGTGGATTGTTACAACAATCTGGTGTGAAAACAATCGGATTATTGCAGTTGTTATGACCAAAACAATCATTATGTTTCATTTATTTCCTCCTTACCTTTCTTATATTTGAGTATTTTCCTATTATAAGAACTATAAAATTGTGCATAGATTTCATTCACTTAAAATAGGAAACATGAATGATAATTAAACTTTAAAATGTTATTTAATTATGTTCATGACTCACATATTAATTATATGTTTTTAATAATTGACTGCTTAGATTAAACACCTAAACTTAAAAGTTTATTTTATTTTTCCACGTTTATCTCTTAGGTCCAAAAGCACATTTTAACTTGAGTATAAAAACTAAGCATTAGCATATAACCACCAAAACAACAATATCTTTACTAAAATTGTGTTCCCTCTATTATCATGAAGCCGTTTCTATTATCAAAAACTTTCATACAATATATTGGACAAGTTATCCCATACTTTGTTCAAAAAATAATTTAGGGAGTGAAAATTAATTGCCTATTATTCAACCCTTTATGGCATCTAGAAGATTCACATCTACACTAGGAGCTGGAACCGGAACTGGTGCAGCTTTTGCAATTGCTGCTACAGCTTGTTTAAATGATGCCGGTACTACTGCAACTGCTTTTCCGACTTTTACGTATTACAACTTATATGTAAACGGCATTCTTCAACCTAGTGTGAACTCCAGTGTTACTACTGGACCTACCGGTGCTATTACAATTCCTGGCGGAGATGCATTAGACGGCGGAATTCCAATTACAATCGAATTTATCGTCACTTAGTTTAACTACTTTAATGTAGAACAAAAAGACAGATTCTTTTTATCTAAGAATCTGTCTTTTTTAATTAATAATGATAAATTGCAAAATAATTGAAGAACCTTGCGTTGGTGGTTGATTATCCAATAAAGTTAGCTGACCATTACTAACCTGATATAATGGTTGTGGTTGAAGTATTCCATTAATAAACAAATTAATATAAGAAACCTCATCAGGAGATAATATGTGAGTTGTACCATATTGAGCTAGCCCATCTGAATCTGTATATATAAGTTTCTCTCCATCTGCAAAAGTGTAAAATAATAAATTAGTTGTTGTTATTGGTCCAATTACTCCAGTTGGACCCGTTGCCCCTGTTAAACCAGTCGGGCCCGTTATTCCCGGTGATCCTGTTATACCAGTCGCACCTGTTACTCCTGTTGAGCCCGTTAAACCAGTCGGGCCTGTTATTCCCGGTGATCCTGTTATACCAGTCGCACCTGTTATTCCCGGTGATCCTGTTATGCCAGTCGGGCCTGTTACTCCCGGTGATCCTGTTATACCAGTCGGGCCTGTTATTCCCGGTGATCCTGTTATACCAGTCGGGCCTGTTATTCCCGGTGACCCTGTTATACCAGTCGCACCTGTTATTCCCGGTGATCCTGTTATACCAGTCGGGCCTGTTATTCCCGGTGATCCTGTTATACCAGTCGCACCTGTTACTCCTGTTGAGCCCGTTAAACCAGTCGGGCCTGTTATTCCCGGTGATCCTGTTATACCAGTCGCACCTGTTATTCCCGGTGATCCTGTTATACCAGTCGCACCTGTTACTCCTGTTGAGCCTGTTATTCCCGGTGATCCTGTTATACCAGTCGCACCTGTTATTCCCGGTGCCCCCGTTAAACCAGTCGGGCCTGTTACCCCTGTTGACCCTGTTACTCCCGTTAAGCCGGTCGGACCTGTTATTCCAGTTGGCCCCGTCGGACCGGTCATTCCCGTTAAACCCGTTGGAATATAAATTGGGGGAAGAACTGGAAAAGTTGGTCCAATGTTTTCAGGTTCTATCATAGCTTTATTTATTGATAATTTATTATCTCGCTTCACTTAAATACCTCATCCCACATTTTTGTTTACTAATTAACAAAATAATACATCTATCATTTTAGAAGGATTCCATAACTACTTTTTTCATTCTCAAATGATTTTTACATATAGTAAACTTTTTACCGTTGCTATAACCAGTAGTATTAATATAATAAAATGATAGTTCCATTTCAAAATACTAAATCGGTTACGTTCTAATTAAAAATGAGGTGATTTATATTCAAGATAAGAATGAAAAAAGAACTATTATCACTGGCTCTTGAAATTATTCTTCCATACAGACTTACAGGTCCTACTGGGCCCACAGGCATTACTGGACCCATTATTACAACAAACTCTATGTTCGCTAATAATACATTAGGTGGTCCCATTTCAGTCATATTAGGTGGAACTAATATTCCACTTTCTAATAACCAAAGTCTCAGTAATTTTACAGTGAACGCTACAAATGATATATTTACAATCCCTGTTACTGGAAGATATAATTTAACCTATCAAGTTAATACAACAACTTCTCTACTTGCTGGTACAAGGCTACTATTAAACTCTTCGATTCCACTTCCCGGATCTATTTTTTTACCCGCAATATCAACTTCAAATTATAATAATAATTTAATAAGCAATTTAATTGCTGGTAATACAATTTCACTTCAACTATTCGGCGTATTATCCGTAGTTAATTTAGTTGGAGGCGGTTCAACAGGTGCCTCTTTAACAATTATACGAATCGATTAAAAAATGATTCGTTCTTTTTTATAATAATCATTCTTAAATGCTAAAATAGTAACTATTACGTCATTCCTAAAGCTTATATTTCAATAACTTCACGACAGTGATTATGCAATAAGAAACACTTTGTACTATATTCATAGTACAAAGTATCTATACTAAATTTTCCGTATATACATTATCAATTTACACTCCTTCCTACCAATGTTACATTAAATATGAAGACAGTTTCTCAAATGCGAACCATCTCAAAACGTATTTGAGAAACATACTCCAATCCTATACGCGAGAGCAATACTATGTTGACACTCAAACGAGTGTCTTTTTTTATGAATTTTAAAAAATAAAACCATCTCTTTTAGATGGTTTATCAACACACATTTCTATATATTCTTGATGAAATAACAAGTTTATACAGCTGGATAATAGATGGTCATACTTAACCGAGTTAGCGTTCTTCCGAAATTATGATAAGAGTGCGGTCTATCTGCCTTAAATCGAATTGCATCTCCGCTATTTAATGTATATTGACAATCATTTATTTCAATTATCAATTCCCCTTCAAACACAGTTATAAATTCTTCGGTCCCTTCTTTATGGCCTTCCGAACTTAACTTCCCTTCTGTTTCAATTTCAACCATATAGATTTCAAAGTTCCTATCATCTTGAAAAGGAAAAGAAGGATACACTTTATATCTCCCATTGTCTTCTGATAATACTTGAACATCATTTCGTAAAACAAGTTTCGTATCTGGTTGCGGATTATTGATTAAAGAAGTAAAAGATACTTTCAATCCATTCGCAATTTTCCATATCGTTGTTAATGTTGGACTTGACTCTCCTCGTTCAATTTGTCCAATCATCGTTTTACTTACACCTGTTAATTGCGAGACCTTTTCCAAACTCATTTTCTCTTTCTCTCGTATTGTTTTTAAATTTTTCGCCAAAATAAGTTGAATTTCTTCCATAAGAAACACTCCTACACTATATACAATATAACGACCGTTATGTATAATAAAAAGCACACGTTATATTGTTCTTTTCGGTCATTATAACACACACTAAATAATTAGGGGGTTTTGAAATGCCTATATTTTCTTTTTTGTTATTTGTTTTTATTAGTAGCTTCACACCCGGTCCTAACAATTTTTTAGCTATGACATATGCTAATCAACATGGTTTAAAAAGGAGTATGCAATTTTGCTTCGGAGTAGCTTTCGGGTTTTTCATCCTCACTTCCTTATGTAGTTTTTTTAATATTGTACTAATTAATATCCTCCCCAAAATCGAGTTCCCTTTAAAAATCTTAGGTGTAGCATATATGCTATATTTAGCTTTTAAAATACTCACTAGTAAAACTAGTACAGATCCCGATGAAAAATATAATAAAAATTTATTTTTAGTGGGGATTTCCCTTCAGTTTATTAACCCTAAAGGGATACTATTCGGACTAACTGTAGTATCAACCTTTATTCTCCCTTACTACAATTCATATTCAAGTTATCTACTTTTCTCATTATTTCTCGGTGTAGTTGGTTTAATGAGTACATTTAGTTGGAGTTTATTTGGTTCCATGTTCCAAAAACTTTTATTAAAACATACTACATCATTTAACATCATTATGGCCGTTTTATTAGTTTTCAGTGCTATTTCAATTGTAGTCAATTAAATTCAAATTCTAAATTTTTTTCTTATTAAAAGTATATTTTACAAATATAGATGATATTTTCAATGAACATCCCACTTACATGCATTACTTATTTAGTTTTAGTCCGGAATTAAAAATTAAAAAAGAGGATTACTCATTTTAAGCAATCCTCTTTTTAGGATCGATTGATTTTTAAACATTCTGTTCCACTAAACTCAAATCTTTACTTAACTTCATACCACCAGCCTTTACGATCAAGGTAATCCGTCATACCTTTAAGTTGCGCATCTGAAGTTGGTTCAGAGATAAAATATGTTAGACCATCAGATTGTAAGATGAAGTTAGCTGTCATTTTTAGGGACGTTAATGCTCCCATTACATCAGGTGTTTCATACGGTGAAAAAGCTCCTGATTGAATGATATTTTTTTGGGATGGCGGAGTTGTCCCACCAGATTGCCCTGTTAATGCATAAACAATTGAATTTGCAATCTTATCTGGATTCCATTTTGCCATATCTGCTTCATTATCGATAAATCCAAGTTCAATTAAGATTGCAGGTGCTTTCGTATTCGCTAACACATAAAGATCTTTTCGTTCCTTTGCACCACGATTTGACCAGCCAATATCTTTTGAAAGTTGCGCTGCTATCTTTGCTGATAATGCTTGTTGGTCATAATACAATACTTCAACACCATTAGCATTCGTATCATATGAGTTTAAGTGAAATGAAACTACTAAGTCTACATCATGTGAGTTTGTTTTTGATACTATGTTATTTAAATTTTGTGCCTGCGTTGTCCCTACCTCATCAGTATCATCATAAACTGTATGCCCTAATGCTCTTAATTTAGCGACAACCGCATCCTTAACTTGGCGATCCATAATGTGTTCTTTCCGATTTCCATAATTCGCACCCTGCACAATACTATTGTGCCCTCCATGTAAACTATATCTAGCCATTGTTCAACATCCCCTTTTTTATTACTATATTCAAAGCTCGTCTTATTGTCCGGTCAAATATCCAGTACATCTCCAGCAAACAAAAATTAGGGCACTAGTTTAATTTTTAATTCTAAATAATATATTTTCTAAAACAAAGAACTCATAAATAAAACCACAGCTAATATTTTAAGTTGCGGCATTAACCTATTTATTTCAAAATCTTTTTATTATAATACAAAAAATACGCTATAATATAAGTTATTGTTCTTTAGGAAGGGTTTAATGGCTGATAAGTATAAATTTTTGATTCTCATTGTTACAGCATTTTTTTCTTTCTTTTCCTTAATAAAAGATTTCCGCAACACTTCAAAAAGTTTCTTTTGGGGAAGCTTTGCAATCTTAACAAGCTTTATATTATTATTAACTCACGCTTTAGAGTTAACTCCAATACTGCTCTATTCGGCACAGATTGCTCTTGAGATTATTACAATACCACGTAAATTAATTCTTCCATCTGTCACTGAAGTTGCTAGTATTTGTTAACAATTCGTGTATCTAAAAAATTTCAAGTCTATATTTCTAATTATCTTTATAAATATAAAAATGCGGTTTCTCCTTTCTAGAGAAACCGCACTATATTATATTTTAAACTGACTCGTATACAAATCAAAGTTGTATCCTCACATTTACGATTAGTTATTTCACTATTATATTCCTAATAAACTCCAAACACCTTATCTCTTTCTACGCTTCTTCTGCTTCTTGCTACTTCCTTTATTTCTCCTTGCTTAACTAGTTTTTCAAGGTATAAACGTACTAGCTTATAAACACTCTCTTTTCGCTGTTTTTCCTGATCTTCTTGATTTTTCATCCGGACGCACAATGTTTTGTAGTTTTTCAGCTCCTTCACCACAAGTCTACGCATCTCCTTTTCATCGATGTCTTCAAAAAATGAAAATTGATTCATGCGATACGGCCCCGTTCGATCTACTTACTTATAAATGGATTACTTTATTGAGTTTCCATAAAATGGTAATTAATATATAATTAAACTATTCAAATCTTAGGTGGTGATACAAATGACTGAAACAATCCGAATCGATCTTTTCACACTTGTAGGAATAAGTGCCATATTTTCTGTAATTAAAGAATTGCAAAAACCAGAAAAAAGAAAGTTTTGGATTACCTTCGAAACTTTAATTCTCATTGGGGCAGCCTGGATGTTAATAGGACTTCTCATGTAACCTACATAATTAGTACCCCCCTTAAATGAAAATCAATATTTTGTCAATAATGTAAGTAACATTAGATTTTCTCCTTGTTCCTCCTTGGAGAACCGAGTAGCTAGCTTTTTTATTTATAATAAAGATAGGACCTTGTTTTCGTATAAAGATTATTTTATTCCAATTTTAAACTATTCATCCTCCTTCCTTTAACCCCCGGTTGCTATTGAGATATTATTCGCGTATGATTTAAGATAAGCATTTCACTTTATCGTTTTAAAGAAAGGAGAGTACCAAAATCATGAAGAAAAAATCAATGAATTTTTTATCAAATGGATATGGGTACTCGACTGCTGTTTTTTTCTAAAATCATTTTTATAGGATGAAGTGTGTCTAAAAATGATATAGAAGAAACCGCAGTTATTTTTTACGATGAGGTGAAATATATGAGAAACGGAATAATCACCAGAAAAAATCCAACAAATATGCTAGAACCAGTAGGAAACTATACACATATTACTAAAATCCCTAGAAACGCAGAGTTATTTGTGTCATCAGGACAGATCGGGATGAATCAGGACGGTCAATTCCCAGAAAGTATGAATGAACAAATCAGTAACACTTTTAAAAATGTAAGTAAAGTCTTAGATTCTGAAAAATTAACTGCTGCGAACATTATAAAAGTGAATATATGGGCAACAGAAAAAATTGATTGGGAACACATGGATTTGGAATGGGAACAATTATTTAATACTGAATACCCAGCAATGACAATTGGATATATTTCAGAATTAGGATTACCAGAAATTAAAATTGAAATAGAAATATGGGCAGCTAAACCCTAATATAAATACACACTTCATTCCATTTGGAGAGCAGTTAGCTTTTGCTAGCTGTTCTTTTGTTATTCATCGTCACATTATGATGCAATGGTCATATATTATCTCGAAGTAAAAAACCTAATTTGCTTTTTCATACCTCACTTTTCCCTTAAAGAGCACTTTTTAAAGGCGCTCTTTTTAGGTTGTTTTGAATAAAATTTAATATCCCTTCAATAATATAGATAGGCGATGGCCATAACTCATTTAGTGATGTCCCTAATCTTTCTCCTTTCCCCCTTTTAGAGAACCAGCCGAAAAGTTGCTGTTCTTTTATTTGCAACCCTGTTAGACAAGCTTTCATATAATATAGTCATTCCTTTCTTAAAAATTAAGCTCATCACTTGAGTAATAAAAATAGGATTAAACCCTATAACCTTTTCAGAAATCATCCATATTTTATTTCTGAAAAAGTGCTTTGTTTATGACAACATGAAATTTTTATTAACTTTGATCGTATTTTTTGATCTATTATCTATGCATTCAAACATTTATATACTTTTTTAATACCTATCTCAATTGTTTTGGCTATTTTTGCTCCAAAAGGTACATCGAAAAAAGTCGCTGTAGCTAGTTTGATAATTGCATATTTGGCCTATTTTTTATAATTGGTTGGGGAATAGCAGAATCAAAACTAAACTAATCCCTTTTCTCTCAAATAAGGATTTTGTTAAAAACTTACATGAATATTTTTTTCGTTATATAATTAAATTATCAATATATCAGGAGTGTTAATAATACTAAAAACAATAATGATTTTGTTATACATCTGTTTCGGAATTAGTGCAGTTTTTAGATTAATAAAGGAATTTCGAAAACCACAGAAAAAACAGTTCTTGATTTTAGTTGATTCTCTAATTTTGATAGGAGCTATATTTTTAATGGCTAGTTTCTTTATCTAAATTACATAAAGAGAACTCCCAGTTAGTGAAGCAGTTAGCAAAAGCCAACTGCTTTGTAATTAATATAACTATTTTGTTTAAATTCACCTCAATTCATACCATTTTTTCTTAATATTCAAATTAGCAACTGTATAATATAATTAAACTATTTGTATGAGAGGTGATTATTATGAACTGGAAACAAAAATACAATCCAAAGTATCTCTTTTACCGTATGTATAGTTATATTTATAAAGCCCTTGATGATATATCATGGTCCTTATAATAATTTAGATTGTTATGAGTACACATTTTCTGTGTGCTCTTTTCACATTTCTATAAAATAACGCCTTCATTTCAAAATTATATTGTTTTAAATTATCTATTCTACTTCTCTTCTCTTGTTCATATGCCAAGTACTTTATTCATAAACTAAAAATAATTGACATAACTGAATGGAGGCTAACAATGTCTTTTGCAAATATTATTAAATACAGGCGCGTTCCCCACTTCAATTCTAACTTCCCTTTAATTTTATTTTGGAGCCAGAAAAGTGGTTGTACTTCTCTTGCACATTGGTTTTTTTATCAAATTAATTTATTTAAGCAAGCCATAAAATACGATTCTTTCATCCATAATTACGAAAATGAAATATACAAAAACTCCTCAGATTACTTTATTGAATTAGCTGCAGCTTTATATTCAAAAGAAAAGGATACCTATAAGTTAGTAAGAAACCCGTATACAAGAGCTGTAAGTTCATTCTTCTCATTAATCGCTCCTCCATACATAGAAAACCCAGCATGGGAGCCCGTTCGGGGTTTTTATTATGGTAACAGCATTTGTAGTAAGCCTATTTCATTTAAAATCTATCTCTATTACTTAAAATCACAAATGACTGATTTAGAACAAGTAGATCCACATTTGACACCACAGTATGTACCCGGCGAAGAAGCGTTTGTTACAAATTATATCTACCTTGAAAATTTCTCTACCGAAATTGTACATCTAGAACAAACATATCAATTCAAAACTTCTCCTTTACACATACTAACCAAATCATGGCATCATCAGAAGGACAGGGCGATTTTTAGAGGTAATTTTGCAGACGCTGATATTACCAATCCTTTATTCCCACGCCTCCCAACATACGATAGTTTTTATGATCATGAAACTATCCAATTAGTACAAGATATTTTTAATAAAGATTTCAGCACTTACAAATATCCATTAACTCCTTTAAAAAATAAGTGATTTTCTAATTACTGTTTCCTATATTATAGAGAAACTTAAATTCACCTATTTAAGTTTCCTCATAAAACTCTCGTAGTAAGTTGGGACACTGAAAGCAGTGTCTTTTTTTTATAAAACTCAAATCGCATTATCTATTGATTTTTTAAAATGTATAGTAAAATAGTCGTTAAGATTACCGTCATTCGTTCTATTTGTTCCACTGCCGTTATATAATCAAAGTGCAATTATTTCACTATTATATACAAATAAAAAACACTTATAACGAGCGCTTTTTTACACGTTATTAGTCAAACTGTAAACTTGGATAATTGTACTAGATACAAAAACTTCAAGTTCCAAACGATTAGTCTCAATTGATGAAAAATAATTGAAACATTATAAAAACATACAATTATAATAAACACTGATAAATTAAGACTTGGTCAAACGTATACGGATTGTGATTTAGTTGTTAGTACCAAAAAAGGTAAATGCGTTTGTCGCGGTGGATTTCAAGATATTTTTATGGCTTATTTAATAAAATATGAATTTTAAAAAAGTCGATTTCATGGTTTACGTCATACTCATGCAACACTACTTTTGAAACAAAGTGTACATCCAAAGGTTGTAAGTGAACAGTTGGGTCATAAAGACGTTTTCATAATCTTACATCACTAGTCGCAAGTTTTACCTAAGACACAAGAAGACGCAGTTAAAACATTTAGTGAATGACTATTTGGATAGTAATGTTTGCAAATATAAAAATGCGGTTTCTCCTTCCTAGAGAAACCGCACCATATCAAAGTTCTTATTATATTTTAAACTGACTCGTATACAGATCAAAGTAAAATCCTCTATCTTCCATAAGAGATTCATGATTCCCTCTTTCCATAATACTTCCATCTTTAATAACAAGAATTTGATCTGCTTTTTCAATCGTTTTCAGTCGATGAGCGATTACAAAACTTGTTCGACCTCTCATTAAATTGTTCAGTCCTTCTTGAATTTGTAATTCTGTTCTCGTATCAATATTAGATGTCGCTTCGTCGAGAATTAATATATCTGCATCCGCTAAAATTGCCCTTGCAATCGCAAGAAGTTGTTTCTGTCCTTGACTTAAATTCGATCCTTCTGAAGCAATTTTTGTTTCATATTGATTCGGTAAATGCTTTATGAAAGAATGTGCAGATGCTGCCATAGCTGCATTAATTACTTCTTCATCACTAGCATCTAATCGACCATAACGGATATTATCCATAATCGTCCCAGCAAATAAATACGTATCTTGTAAAACTACTCCTATTTTACTTCGCAACGAATTAATATCATAATCTTTAATATTTTTTCCATCGATATGAATTTGTCCTTGCTGTATATCGTAAAAGCGCGTTAGCAAATTAATGATTGTGGTTTTTCCCGATCCAGTTGGACCAACTAAAGCAACTGTCTCCCCTGGCTGTGCCTTAAGACTCACTTCTTTTAAAATCGTTTTATTTTCCTCATATCCAAATGAAACATTCTCGAGTGCAACATGCCCTTGTAAATTTTGTACAATGAATGCATCTTTTTTATTTTGGATTTCCGGTACTTCATCCATAATTTCAAAGACACGTTCTCCACCAGCAACTGCCGCTTGAATTGTATTCATTAAAGTTGCGAATTGACTGAGTGGTCTTGAGAATTGACGAGAATAATTAATAAAAGCTGCAATGACACCTATTGTTGTCATTCCATTTAAAACCATTACTGATCCAGTCCCAATTACAAGTCCCATACCTAAGTTGTTAATAAAATTCATACTCGGAAAAATAAAAGCTGAAAATGTATCCGCCTTCGTTGCTGAAACTCTTAGTTGTTCATTAATTTTATTGAAATTTTGTACGGTTTCTTTTTCTTTACCGTATAACGTTGTAACATCCGCTCCTGTTATAGCTTCCTCAATAAATCCATTTAATTCTCCTAAATCTTTTTGACGCTTTGCAAAGTTTTTACCACTATAAGCAACTAGTTTTTTTGTAACAAAAAACATAATAGGTACTGTAATTAAAGTAACAATCGCTAGAATCCAATCTAATGCGAACATCGCAATCGTTACACCTATAAAGGTTAATGCTGATGAAATAATTTGTACAACACTTTGTGTCAATGCTTGATTCAAATTATCTATATCATTTGTCACACGACTCATTAAATCCCCTTGAGAACGTACATCAAAGAACCGTAAAGAAAGCGTCTGGATTTTCTCAAAAATATCTTGTCGTATTTTTTGTATCGTTTTTAATGCAACGTTAACCATGACAAATGTTTGTAACCATGTTAACAATACCGTTACACCGTAAATCGCAATAAGCAACAAGCACATTCTCGCCGTACCGCTTAAATCTTTCGGTACAATATATTGATCTATAATTACTCCCATTAAATACGGACCTAATAGCCCAAGTAACGTCGTAACAAATACTAAAAATATAACGAACGTAAGAGCAGCCTTTTGATACCCCATATAGTTCCATACTCGCATTACAGTTCCTTTCGTATTTTTAGCTTTAGCCATCTTAGGCGCGTTACGTCCACCTTTATTAGCAAATTGTCCTTGAAAATTACGCATGTTCTTTCCCACCTTCTTTATTTAAATTGCCACCTTGGGAAAGATAGATTTCTTGATATACCTCACATTGTTCTAACAGTTCTTCATGTGTACCATCACCAACTAATTCACCGTTATCTAAAACGAGAATTTTATCAGCATCTATTATTGATGAGATTTTAGAGGCAATTAATAATGTCGTTGTTCCTTTATATTCTTTTCTTAATGCCGATTGAATGTTAGATTCTGATTTAGCATCAACTGCTGATGTAGAATCATCTAATACAAGAATAGATGGCTTTCTCACAAGCGCTCTTGCAATTGATACACGTTGTTTTTGTCCACCTGATAAATTCGTTGCACCTTGTGTTAAATGATATTGATAAGAATCTTCCAGCTTGTTAATAAACTCCGTTGCACAAGCTGATGAAGCCGCTACTTCCAGTTCGTCACTTGTTGCATCTTCTTTACCATAACGTAGGTTCTCTTCTATACTACCTGAAAACAACAATGCCTTTTGAGGTACAAAACCTATTGAACCACGAAGTTTTTGTAAATCGTATGCCTTAACATTTATTCCATCAATGCATATTTCACCTTGATCAACATCGTATAAACGCGGTAACAGTTTTGCTAAAGTAGATTTACCACTTCCTGTAGAACCGATAATCCCTACTTTTTCACCTTTACATATGCGAAATGAAATATCTTTTAAAACATATTCATTATTTTTCGTGTAACTATAACTAACATTTTTAAAGTCAATATGCCCCTCAATTTGCTTAGGTACAAGCGCATTTGTTTCGTTCATAATATCAACCTCAGTATTTAAAACTTGCTGTACACGATCCGCAGACGGAAATGCTCGCGCGATTTGCATAAATACCATACTTATAGACATAAGTGACATTAATATAATGTTCAAATAGTTTATAAACGCTAATATAGCTCCTACTTGAAGAGTTCCATTAAATACTTTTTCTCCACCAATCCATAATGTTGCGACGATCCCTCCACTTACAACTAACATAATGATTGGCATCATTAAGGAAATAAACTGCACCGCTCGAATATTTATCTTCGTTAAATTTGTATTAACATTTCCAAACTGAGTGATCTCATATTTTTGTCTTACATACGCTTTAATAACACGTACACCAGATAAATTTTCTTGTAACTTTGTATTCACTTTATCTAATGCTTCTTGCACCCTTTTGAACGTCCCACTGGCTTTACTTGCAATAAATATAATGGCAAGTAATAAAATTGGAACGACTACGAGTAATATAGGAAATAACTCACGCGCTGTTACAAAAACAATGATTATACTTCCGATAAATAACAAAGGACCACGAACAAGAACACGTAATGTCATCGTCATCGCCGATTGAATAGAAGTAACATCATTTGTCACAATCGTTAATAATTTCCCAGTTCCAAATGAATCACGATTTTCACTAGAAAATGTTTCTATTTTCGCAAATACATTTTTTCGTATGTCTGTAGCGAAATTCACAGCTGCTTTTGTAGAATACATCATACACCCAAGTCCTCCAACTAAACCAAGTGCTGCTGCTCCTATCATTAGAAGCCCCATTTTTATTACATAATTCATATCTCGATTTGCTATCCCAACATCAATAATATGTTGCATAATAGTCGGTTGAATTAAGTCCATCGCAACCTCAAGTACCATAAAAAGCGGTCCAATAATAGCGAAGAACATGTATGGTTTTAAATACTGTAATAACTTACGAAATGATTTCATACATAATCTCCTTTTTCCTATGAAATTACCAATTAATAATTCTTACCCTCCTTACCTAAGCCATATTATTTATGATTTTTTTATTACTTCTATTATATTATGCAAATTAATATTTAACATTATTAAATGATAAGCATTAATGACTTCTCGGTCAATAAATGTGCTTTGTATTACACAAATAGAAAAACCGTATTCTTAAATAGAAAGAATACGGTTTTTTTATCTATATGTGTTAAACTACAAAATTTAGTTTTAAATTCATTATTATCAGGTGAACTTCACATGTACAAACCTATTTTAATAGTATTTATACTTATGTCTCCATCAAAAACATCTATATAAACATTTAAAACTCCGTTAATACTGGGAATTTATACCCTTTAAAATCTAATTCTTTATTACTTCGAACCATTAAATACTTACTAGACTGTAATTCAGTAAACTGTACATCCTCAATCCCTAATTGATCTGGAGAGAAGTAAAATTCAATTTCTGTAAATCTTTCAGAGATTTCCCCGCATATTTCATCTAAAACTGGAATTACTGGTGCAAACACTCCATATAATTTCAACTTTTCATTATCTACTTCATACACAATTAGAGCATCTAGTTTCTCTAAATAATACAGTTTCTCATTCCATTTCGCGTCATACATATTTAAGTAAAATGAGGACTGGAAGTTTATAGTTGAAAATTTATTTGAAAGCCTTTGGCTACTAGCGATCGTTTCATGTATTAACTGTCTATTCTCTTCATCAGAGTAATCTAATTTTCTAAGCAGAGAATCGTTATTATTATTTTTATCGTATGGTATACTCATCAGATATTCCTGTACAACTTTAAATCCAAATGATGCATATAATTCAGGGTTTTCAGTAAACAACATTGTACAATCACATTGTTTATCGATTTCCACTATCACCTTTTCCAATAAATGTGTCATTAGCCCTTGTCTACGAAAATCTGGATGCGTCATTACCGATTGAATACCCTTTGCGTTTATTCTTTCACCATTGATTAGCAATGGTAGCGAAAATACCGCAACATTTGCAATCACTTTATCTTCTTGTAAAAATGATAAAGCTTTATATGTATCATCCCAATACCCTTTCTCCGAAAAATCATTCAATGTTTGACTTGTAATTCCAAACACTTCTTCAAATAAAGGAAATAACTGCTCTCTTTTCGGTTCTTCTATTAGAAGAGTTGCAAATTTTTCAACATTCCCCATGTTGTACCTCCATACGTCAATTCCATTAAATTAGGTATAGTTATATGACCTACTCATAATAGGCCTTACAAATCAATATACTATCATAAAACTTTAAAAAAATGTCTAATTTATTTTATGTTTTGACTATTCGGAAGTAAGTCGAATAAAGCGATATTAAGATTTTTGAATATTAATAAGTTTATTATATAAAAATAGTGCGTTCTACTTCTTTTTTACTAATAGAAATGCACCATTTATAAAAAAATATTTTTTATTATTTTTTTCCTTCTAGTCTCTCCTTCGTATTAATTTCTTCTCCTCTCATTCGTTTTTCAAACGTATTTCTCCAACTAGTAGAAAGTGCATGTACTTCTAAGATCCTTTTTAGCCCTTCCAAATTTTGTTTTTCCTTATGCATGATACGATTAGCAAATGCCACCGTAACACCTTTTGGATCAGACTTCAGTAATTTTAACGTATCAGCAGGTGATACCCATCCTTCTTTTAATACGCGAAAATAAAACCCTGTATATCCTGTTTCTTGAAAATATAGTGGTAACTTTGGAATATTGTATTTCTTAGCTAATTTAAAACAAGGTTGTCTCGGCTGCGTTACTTGTACAATTGCTTCTCCAATTTGAAATGTATCACCAATACAAACATCCTCTTCGCACATATCACTAATTGTTATATTTTCTCCGAATGCTCCATATACAAGGTCTTGATTCAACTCTTTTTCCCAATATCCATAATGTTCTCCCGAATACACACAAACCGCTTTGTCTACTCCACCATGATGAACCAAATCCGCCTGACCATCACCTTTAAATTTTAAAAAAGATAAAAATATAGGCTCCTTTGTTTCCACTTTGTTAATACCTGTTTGAATTAACTTACCTCCGTACATAACTTCTTTAGGCAATCCTATATTTAAAGATAGTACCTCATATACTTTATTCACCTTAATCGCTCCTCTTACTTACCCACAATTTTGCAAAAAATGAATCTATCCTTTCAAACTCTCTGTCTATTTTTTAAAAATGACAAAAGGTCAGAAAATGTAATAGCTGTCAAATATCCTTGCTCCAATACTTATCTATCCTTACTTCAAATGCTCTTCAATTCCTCTCTAATAAAATGATTATAAGCTCCACAAAACCATTGTTCAATCCAATTATTTATATAATAATGATAGGTATAACCTATCATTAAACTTGAGGTGATCCCAATCGAATTACGACAACTTGAATATTTTTTAGCTGTTTCAAAAGAATTACATTTCACAAAAGCAGCTGAGAGATTAAATATTTCACAGCCTTCACTAAGTCAACAAATACGTGCATTAGAACATGAAGTAGGAATGCCTCTTTTCGATCGCATTGGTAAAAAAATATCTTTAACTGACGCAGGAAGGATTTTATTATTACATAGTACAACCATTTTTCATGAAGTCGAACAAGCACGTTCTGCTATTCAAGACTTAAACGGATTACAGCAAGGTTCGTTAACAATAGGATCATTGTTAACCGTCGTGAATTATTTATTACCACCAGCTATTTTAAATTTCAATAGTTTATATCCCAATATAGAACTTTCTGTATTAGGGCTTCGTACAGGAGATATTCGTGAAAAATTATTACAAAACGAACTAGATATCGGCATTACTTTTCTCCCTGTGCACGATAAAGAGATTATTTCTATCCCCCTATACAAAAGTGAACTTACATTAGTCGTACCAACCGGTCATCAATTAACTGAACATGACCATGTATCTATCGCTGAATTACAGAACTACCCTTTAATTCTTTTACCTAAAAATTTCTATTTAACTGAATTAATTACATCTCATTGTCAAAAATTCAACTTTAAACCAAAACCAATTTTAGAAATTAGTACGATGGAATCTTTAATCCAAATGGTCTCAAAAGGAATGGGAATTACAGTATTACCCAAACCGTATATAGACTTTTTACAAAATGATAATATTCAAGCTATTAAAATAGAAAATCCTACTCCAACTATAGATATAGGACTTATTTATCGCAAAGATAAATATATGTGCGCTGCAACTCGAGAATTCATTAAGCAATTGAAACTAACCGTGCATTCTTTACAAAATTAAACGAACAAAAGAGATTATCCTATGAAGTCGTTTCATAACGACCTAGTAGAATAATCTCTTTTCATAATGAAATAAAGTATTACCTATAAATTTTAGTGTACCTTTTTGGAAATTGGAATATACTTTGTAAAATAAGCCCCGACTAACAATAATACAATTGAAAATAACACTGTCAAAATACCGCCAAAATGAAACCAGTATGCAAACAAATTAAAAATTGTAAGTGAAAAGAAACAAATTGAAGTTAATGCACTCTTCAATCCTTTTATTTCTGCTTTTTTTCTTTTTTGATACGCAATATACATGGAAACGGCTAGAAAAATGATAAGAACAATCGTTAACAAAATTTTTAGCATCGGTAATCCCTCCAGTATAAATACCCCCTTCGTTACTACCATCTTATCCCATTTATCCTTTTGGAATCAATTTCTTATTCTCTTCTCTCCAAAAATCAGTATACGTTTTATTTTCGAAGTTTACATTCACCTCTGAAAAAGGAAGACTCCCTCCAACCTCCAACGAGTACCAGTCATTTAACAGCGGTGATCCGAAACAAATGTTCATTGTGCATTCATGTAAATCAAATAATACAGAATGTAAAGTTCCAAACCATTCTTCATAATTATGCACAGACAGCCCGGCTGGATATTCTTTTTCTACTAATCCTTTTAAAGACTCCATACTCACTTGTTCATTTCGATTTAAATGTTCATACAATGTGTGATATCTGTTTGTAGATTGTTCTAATCTCCTATTATTCAATTTTTGAATAGGTAAACTGACCGCATGGTTTGTTGATATTATAAAATCTTGGCTTTCCTCATCAATTGTGATTATTGATTTATATCCGTCAAATATTTCAATACGTGCTGCATCTAAAGGATCCGCTACTATTAGATTAATATTACTAGCAATTGGTATTTCTTCTATTAGTGACTTAGCCTCCTGCACATTTTTGCATTTCTCCAATAATACTCTAATGACCGCAAAACATTGTAAACCACTTACCGCTGGCTTTCTTAAACCTGCAATATTTCCTACCGGTTGGCCACATGCTGAAAATGTAACAGATAATCCATACTCGTTAACTCCTTCCGTTCGGCCAAAATATTGAGTAGAAAAGCCACTATGTGCATATGCACCTTCAACATGAGTCGAACAAAAGCGCATATCATCTATTACTGGTGACAAATCATAGTTTCTTAATACATAAGTATGCTTTAAATCTGTCTTTTTAGGTAAAACGGCACAATGGCTACAACCTGCTTTTAATAGTGTTTGATAATAATACATCATATTTTCAGATGGAATTTTTAAAACTTCACAAAACCCTTCAATCTCTTCATTAATTCCTGGACAATATTTATGTAATATATTCCTAGATTCTGTCCAATGGTGGTGCGATATTAAGTTTTCTTTCTGTATAAATTGCGGAATGAGATAAGGATGTTGTTTCACAAATTCCCCTTGTTGCTTACCGATTTCATAAGGACTTCCTTTTAACGATGAAAAATACCCCTTTACTTGATACATCTAATTCCCCCTTATTGAATTTATCCATATCGTACCAAATAAACTTTATTCATTCTTGATGTTTTTTACTGTCTTTCAAATCAAATGTGGCTGAAATAAAGCAAACAATTATAAAACAAAAACTAGGAAGCTGTAATCAATTTCATCCTTATGCTTTAGAATTACTTGCTATTTATGAAAAAGCGCAAGAAATCCCTCAAAATACCAATCATTTAGAAGGTACATTGAGTATTACATCTAACGAATCATTAGCAGTATATCGTTTACCACAATTATTACGTACTTACAAACAGAAAAATCCGAAAGTAAATATCGTACTTGAAACAAGCACAAATGAACAAGCATTACAAAAATTACGTGAAGGAGAAACAGATGTTGTCTTCATAATTGGAGAAAGTGTAGAACATAATGATTTTATTACGCGTACTTTTAGTAATGAAGCATTTGGATGGATTTTACCTATTCATTCCCCCATACATACTAATCCATTTCATTTATTACAGGACACCCAGTTTATTTTTACTGAACAAAGCTGCGGCTATAGACCGATGGTAGATCGTTTTTTACGTCAAAGCGGGAATATTCCAGAGAAAACATTTGAAACTTCCAACGTTGAAGTCATTAAACAATCCGTTATATGTGAGTTAGGAATTTCAATTCTTCCTTATATCGTTGTACAAGAAAATTGCCAAAAGGAACAAATACGATTTCACCCTATCGAAACTCCAGATGTTATCCAAAGTCATGTAATCTATCATAGATCTAGATGGATTTCACCCGTTTTACAATCGTTTCTTTCCTTACTAGAGGAAGACTAAAAAGTGCACAAAAAAAGAGTAACTGCCTAATAAGCACTTACTCTCTTCTACTATTACCTTATTTATTAGTCTGTCCCCCACCTGCAATTAATTGACTACCCGAATATGTACCTTTTTGCATAAACACTTGATTAATTAACTCTTTTTGTTCCGCTTCTGACATTCCCCCTTTTCCTTCGCCTAAATTCCCGCTTTGTAATTTCCAAATCTTATTGTGATCCGCATCAATTTTTTCATATTTTCCTTGTTTCCATCTCTCTAAAATATCTGCATATGTATTTCCTTGCACAAGATCATTGCTCTTTACAATATCAAGTAAACTTTCAATACGTTCTTGTGTAATAAAAATATAGCCCCACTTTTGATCAGCTTTCGTTTTTTGATGTGCCATTTCATGTAATGCTGTTTGTATGTTCTCATCTGTCCATTTAAAATTTTTATTAAAGCCGCTATTCGGCAATGAATGATTGCCATTTTCCAAAACCTTTGCATCTTCAGCTTTTACATTACTATCAGCTAATACTTCTACTGCCGGAGCGGCTGGTGATGCCTTTTTCGCAACTGGTTTACTATTATTCAAATAATACAGCATACCATACGTTATACCTACACCGATTACCGCCATACCAGCTAAAATACCTATTATTTTAAATAATGTTTTCATCTTGCTTATTTCCTCCCACATATCCCATTCATAATATCTATTTATCAACAACAGATGCAGCATCTCTTTTTTCGCTTCTTACTACATTTTTTTCTTACTAGTTAACATAAACAGAACTTTTACTTTCTAGAAATGTAGCAACTCCATCCTCATCGTTACTTTTAGCAATAAATTTAGCGACTGCCTTTAATTCCTCAACAGCGTTGCTCATCGCTACACCAACCCCACACTTCTCGATCATTTCCATATCATTGTAGTCATCTCCAAAGGCAATAACTTCAGATACGTCTCTATTTAAGTGTTGTAGAACATATTGAATACTATTCCATTTTGAAACTTCTGCATGCATAATTTGACACAATGTCCCGTCATCTGTAATGACTGCCTTGCATTCATCAGGCAATTCGTTAATAAATTTCTGGTTTATTGAGCCTTTAGTACAAATAATTGCTTTAGAAGCTTTTTCAAAATCTAAATCTCTTACATCCATAATTTCACATGGTATATTACCGAAATAATCAGTAACATCAAAATTTGAATACAACTTATCACCTAATTCAAGACAAATCTGATGAAGATTATACTTCTTTGCTATTTCTATGATTTCTAAAATGTTATTTTTAGAAATCTTCATTTCATATATAATTTCATTACCTTTAAGAACTAGAGCCCCGTTATAACAAATGATAATCTCACTCTTTAACTCGTTGGGAATATACTGGTTTATAGCTCTTGGCGGCCTTGCTGTAGCAAAAATCAGTTCGTCTCCATTATTTTTACATTCCCTTAAAATATGAATAGATTTCTCTGAAATTGTTTTATCACTTCTTAATAAAGTACCATCCAAATCTGAAATAATAATCTTTTTCATACTTACATTTATTCTCCTTTCACAAATAATAACTCGAAATATTGATTATTTGTTGAATCAACTGAGCTTTTGCGGGTAGTTAATCTTTACCTACTTTTTCTCTCAATTCCATTTCAAGTCTCATTTTCATTTATTACATAGTTTTTATTTCCTGAACCACATATATATTTCCTTATATTATATTTCTTTTCTTTACGAATTGAAAGATTATTCTGTCAAAATCCCCCATCTTTTTCAAATGCAAATCCCCCTCTAAGCATTTCGTTTTAAATTTATAAAAATATATGCTAGCCTACATATAAAGGAGATGAATAAATATGAGTTTATTGTATAGAGGTTTAACTTTTTTAAACTTTGATGATACATATTTATTACAAAATAAACTTCATTCTTATTCACATGAAGATATTGATTTTAGTCATTTAGAGCACTCAAACCTGTATTGCGAGACTCCTTCTTTAATGCGCATTAAACGGGAGTTATACCGTAGAAAGCAAAAAGGAATCACTTTTATCGGTTCTGGAAATTATCATTATGTATCTTATTTACTACTGAAAGAAATAGATGAACCATTTAGCCTTATTTTATTTGATCATCACACTGACATGAACTTAAAAGAAGAAAATGAACATACTCTTATTTCTTGCGGGGCATGGGTATCATTTGCTCTTCAAAATAACCCAAAATTAAAGAAAGTAATTATTATTGGACCTTCTTCTTTAACAATACATTCTAATGATTATTCACGCGTAGAAGTGTTTCCGATAGATATATCACATGAAGTATCTGTACATACGATACTTTCGCATATTCATACAGATAAGATATATGTAAGCATTGATAAAGATGTTTTAGATTCAAAAGTAACTATTACAAATTGGGATCAAGGACATATGAAACTCTCTACACTATTAAAATGTGTTCATTCTCTTATTAGGAATAAAGACGTCTATGGTATCGATATTTGTGGTGAACTACCGGTTTATCCGTCTCAACTCTTTCTAGCTAAATATACAAATGCTATTAAGAAAAATGAAAAAGCAAACTTACAAATTTTAAAATCAATATATAATACATAAAAAACAACGAGTACCTTATAAGGCACTCGTTGTTTTTATGCACGATGTTCTTTTAACCACTTCGTAATCGCATCTAACCTCGAAACATCAAAACGTCTCTCTTCACACACATTTAAACTGTTTAGACTTTTCACAATTTCTAATTCATTCGATTTTACACTTTTCGCATCAATCATTTTGCAGTACCCGTCTGTAACGGTATTTACATTCTCATAATAACGTTGAAACGATTTGGATATATGTAAATGTTTTTCAAAATTTCTTCTTTTTTTCGTCTCGTCAGATTCTTTCCGTTTTCTAAGTTCTTCATCATTCGTATATAAATAAAAATATTGATCGGGAAAACCAATTTCCCTATGTATCAGCTTTTCTTTATAAAAGTTTTCTATTAAAGATAACGGTTGATTAAATATTTCAAAATGGAAACACCAATTATAACTAAGTGGCTGATAAATGTCGCCATCAAGTATTACTAATTCATATTGATCTGACTTCTGCACTGCTATTTTCCACCGCTCTACTTGTTTTTCAAAATACCATGTTCTATGTTCATTTTTTGGTCTTTCAAATAAAAAATTCACTTCTGGTATAATATAAGCACCATAATTCTTTTCTAACTCACGACACGTTGTGCTCTTACCAACCGCGCTCGCTCCCTCAAACGCTATAATCCCCATAGTTTCTCCCACTTTCATTAACTAAAATCTCGTTGTTTCGCTTTTCTCCCCCATAACTGTCTCCATAAAACAATTGAAGCGATAGAAAGCATGATTGTTGTAATGATACTACCCTCAATTCCGAATGAGCCTCCATGAAAGAGTTCCGATCCGTTTGTTACAGGTCTAAAAATTGGTGTAGAATACATTTCCATTCCACTAACCGCAAAACCGAATACATTATATTGTGCCCAATTCCAAATGGAATGCCATGCGCATATCCCCCAAAGACTACTGTCTTTCAAAACGTAAAAAGCTGCAAATACACCAACTAATATTATATTCGATATCGAAAGAATTGTAATACCTGGATTTAACAAATGAAGAAAACCAAATAAAAAAGAAGTAACAACAATCCCGATCCATATACTGCTTCTAACAGAAAGGACTGGAAATAACCAACCTCGAACAACAATTTCTTCTGTTGCACCTTGTATTAAAAAAGCAACTAAAGACCCCACGATTCCAAGTATAACGGTTGGTGTAATTTGTTGCATTTGTAGTTGTACAATTCCTGTTACTAAAAGTAGCATTACTGGTATTGAAATGAAAACAAAACCTATTAATGCACCTCTCAAATATTTTCTTATCCACTGATTTCTCCAAAATCCAATGGATGAAATTGATCTTTTCTCTACAAATCTAATCCATAAAAAAACAAAAAATATAGCTCCGCCAAATGTCAATATCATCTCAATATCACTATAAATTGCCTTCAATAAAAGTGTTTCTGCTTTCGGTAAAAACAGCATAAATAACATAAACAATTCACCTAAAGATAAAAATACAATTGTAAGTATAACAGCCAATACTGGATGAACTTTTCTTCTTCCCTCTTTGGTTGCTTCAATTATTTTAAATTGTTTATTTTGCAATATTCTCGTCTCCTTAACAAATACTTCAACACTATTCCTATACTATAAATCGTTTTCCTAATACAAATCTCCAATAAAAATGTTCTCAGTTTAGCATAAACCAAAATTAGGAATAATATATAAATAAAAGAGATGTCTTTGTGACTTTTACCATTTTTCCCATCTTATTGCACACTGGTATTACCAGCACTTGCTATTTCCCACCATTTGTTGTAAGATAGTAATTAAGGTCAATTTAACACTATATTTACTTTGCATATTATCAAGTATCAATCAGGAACATTTTGTATGCCTTATTGGTTTTTGATAATATGTGAACTTTTATTTTTCATTCAAATAAGGCCGATCATATTGTAATCTTTTTAAATTTTAGGAGGCATTACCATGACATTAACAGGTAAAGTAAAATGGTTTAACAGCGAAAAAGGTTTCGGTTTCATCGAAGTTGCAGACGGTAACGACGTATTCGTTCACTTCTCAGCTATCACTGGCGACGGCTTCAAATCTCTTGACGAAGGTCAAGAAGTTAGCTTCGAAGTTGAAGACGGTAACCGTGGACCTCAAGCTAAAAACGTTGTAAAGCTATAATTTAAACAATAAAAAGGTTGTTACCAGCTTGGTTAACAACCTTTTTAATATATAACTAAAATTTTTTACATAAAAGGAGTGGTTATATGTATCGCAATCGAAAGAACGATGTAGCAGAAGTACCACCAGAACAAACCCCTGTCTGGGAATGTGAAGCAGAGGATTGTTTAGGATGGATGAGAAAGAACTTTTCATTTGAAGAAGAGCCTAAATGCCCTTTATGTAAAAGTAGCATGAAAAGCGGAGAACGTTTATTACCTAAATTAGGTTAATTTTTACTTAACCCCTCTTATAAAAGAGGGGTTTTTTATTATAAATTTGTATCCTCTACATCCGTTCGAACGATAGAATACAGTAGTGCATCATGTTGCTTATTTCCTTGATGAATATATCCACGTAATAATCCTTCCTTATGAAAGCCTATTTTAGATAACATTTTACAAGAAGTAATATTTTCAGGGTATGTAATAGCTCCAATTCTAAATAAGCCTAAATCTTGAAATCCATAATGAATAATTTCTTGAGCCGCTTCTGAAGCATAGCCATTTCCCCAATAACGAGGATGTAAGTCATATCCAATTTCAGATCGTTTACTCCATAATTGTAAATTATTTAATCCAATTGTACCTATTAAAGTGTTAGTTTCTTTTAATACTATCCCCCATCGTATTGCCTTTTTCTCGAAATAATTTTTTGAAAAAGATTCAATCATACGTGAAGCTTGTCCAAACTCCGTAAAAGAATTCATGCCGTAATAACATGTTACCTCATCCAATGAAAAAATTTCATATATTTTTTGACAATAAGATTGTTCTATTTCAACTAAACGCAAACGTTCTGTTTCTAATATAGGAAATGCCACAGGATCACTCCTTTCTTTCTACTCATTCATTATAGCAGAAAAAATATTTATAATTAGGAAAGTCCTCAATGTCCCATTAATCAAATATTTCTAGAGAAGCCTATCCTCTTAATTCAATACGAACTAAGAGTAACCCTTCTTACTTTTACATGATTAGAAAAATAAAGAGATGATCATAGTAGTTTGATCATCTCTTTATTTTCTATTTATATGCAACTAATGCCCAATGACATGGGGCTGTTTGTCTCCAGTTTACACTTGAAAAACCAGTTTCTCTAAGTAGTGTATCTAACTCATTCACAAAAGGATATACTTCTGCACTATCGCATTTCCTCCCAATTCGTTCTCTCGCTTCATTTCATGCAAAATGAGATACGAACATAATATCCAAGAGAAGAAATTCCCCCTCTTTCCGTACTATTCTATACACCTCTTCACAAGCTTTCTTTCTCTCTGAAGGTAACACCTCATGAAAACAAAAACTTGAAATAACTATATCAAAAGCTTCATCTTCTTGATTCGTATTCGTAAATGATCCTACCTCTAAATGATACGTTGGATATTTTTCTTTACATGTTTCTAACATCTTTTCCGATACATCCACCCCTATTACCCTCCCATTATTTTCACTCACTAATGAAGCAAATGCACCTGTTCCAATTCCAATATCAATAATTTTTCCCCTCTTATATAATTGAATCATTTCTTTCGCTTCAATTAAACTATTGTTATATCCATATAACGTACCTGTTGCTTCTTGAAATTTTCATCGTAAGTTTTTGCCCATTCGTCAAATAATTTTTGCGTTGCTTCAACAGTACGTAACAATAACATTCCCTCCTATTGTCCGGTTTTCACCTTCATTTTTAAAAATTAATTGGATTATTTTCATTTTCACCGCACCACTCAAAATAATATGTCTTATCATTTCGATTCCATGCTCACTTTTCCCTTCTAAAATAACACCCTACTCCATACATTTATGGTGAAATATAGATAATTAATTATTTTATTGTGGAGGTGTATATTTTCTATGTATATATTCATCGGCTTATCCCTCTTACTCATATTACTCATTTTTTTATTTGCAAAAAAATTCGCTCCAAACTCATTCATGATGACTAGTTTTACAGGCAATAGCTTTAAGACATTTTCAATCGGCATGTTAATTTCTGCCACTCTTTCTCTTTCATATGGAATCTATCACGCAGCAACATATCAACCTAAACATTTAGATATCACATTGCAAAATCAAAACTTTACTGTTTTCGGTAATGTTGGACAGCTTGGATATTTCTCAGAAGAATTACTAAAAAAAGATACAGAAGTTGAACTACATTTTGCCTCTTGGGAAGCAATGCAATTAAATAATCCAGAAATACTAGTAATCTATCCTTCAGGTAAACAAGAAACATGGAAACCGAACATAACATTAATTCCTACCAATAAATTAAAAGAGAAACATAATATAAAAGAGCTTTATCAACTCTCATCATATTCATTTAAAGAATCCGGAAACATAACATTAACGATTACCGAGAATAATACAACAAATAAAAAGGTCTCAATTCAAGTGAGATAAAGTTCAACTAATCAGGCTTTTACGAACGGTTGATCCCCTACCTAACTTCTTTGCTTCTGCTGTATTTTGAGATGGGGGTCTTACTGCCCGCAAATAGCGGGATAAATATAAATAAAATGTCCCTTCATTATACTGGAGGGACATTTTATTTATATATGTATTCTATATTAGTTTGACGATTCATTTAATGTTGCAATGATTTCATTTGCAGTGTTCTTTCCATTTCCAATACACGCACCAATTCCGACACCGTAATAGGAAGCACCCGCTAAATATACATTAGGATAAAGATTCGTCATTTTTTCTTGTAATGTTTGAACCGCTTGGTTATGTTCTAAATGATATTTCGGCATTAAATCTTTCCAATTTGTAACTTCAACTACTTCTGGTTTCCCTTTAATTCCGAGACTCTTTTCAATATCATATAATGCTACTCGTACTAATTCTTCTTCACTATAATTTTTAATCGTTTCATATATAGAGTTTGTACTTTTATAAAACATTCTTACTAAAAGCTTTTGTTTACCAGATGTATGTTTCCACTTTCGACTTGTCCATGTACAAGCGTCACAATGTAAATCACTATTTTCCGTTACGATAAACCCTGTACCGTCAGCTGGTAGTTGTTCGTCTAGTATATCAAAACCTAAGTAAATACTTATAAGTGATGAATTTTTAAATGTATGAAACTGCTCGTTTAACTCATTGGACTGTAATAAAGTTTGTGCGATATCATGCGGAGCTGCTAATACAACATAATCAGCTTGTATTGTTTCATGATTTGCAAAAGTAACCTCATATCGGTCGACTTGTCTACTTACACCTGTCGTTACAACACCTTTTTTTATGACGGTTTCATTCAGCATTTCTTCTAAGCGATCAATAACTGTAGATAGTCCACCTTTAAATGATACGAATTTTTTGTTTCCTGCTGATTGAAATTGTTTTTTATTCTCTTCAAAACCTTTAATAATACTTCCATATTTATTTTTATACTCCAGTAAATATGGTAATGTAGATGCCATCGTAAGCTCATTCAATTTACCAGAATATACACCTGAGAGTACAGGTGCAATTTGTCGTTCCACTAACTCTTTCCCTAAGAAGCTTTCTAAAAATACAGCAAGTGATGTATCTTTCGTAAACTCTTTATTTTTCGTTATGTAATCTTTTAAAGCAACAATTTTCCCTTTCGTTGATACTAGTGTACTGCTAAATAACGATTCAACACTCATCGGTATCCCAAATATAGTATCAGAAGGAATTGGATGTAAAGTATTATCAGAATATATATAAGAAATACCCGTTTCGTTATATACCATTTCTTCTTCTAGATTTAAATCTTTTATGAGCGGCATAACATGCTCATTACGAGCAACGATAGAATCCGCTCCTGATTCCATAATAAAATCCTTTTCTTCTACACTACGGATTTTACCACCTAAGTACTCTTCTTTTTCTACAAGAATTAAATTTAAATCAATATTATTATCCTTTGTTAATTTTTCTAAATAAAACATAGTAGAAAGTCCCGTTATACCTCCACCAATAACAACAACTGTTTTCATATATGCTGCGCTCCTAACCGGTACAATTAATAATTCCTTTATTATTATACCCAAAAGTCCTTATATTCGACTAGCAGCTTGCGCATTCTGTAAGAATTTAGACAATATATTCGAATATATTCCCGGTTGATCATTATGCACTAAATGACCGGCAAACGGAATAACGGCGATATGGATATTGTCGTTTAATTGTTTGAACGTTGTAGCAGCTATAACTTCATCTTCTGAATCTCCCCCAGCAATACAAAGTGTAGGTATTTGAAGATTCGCTACGTCACCAGTTTCATCAAATGGGTACCATTCTTTAACTTGCCACGATTCAAGCAATGCTTTCCAATCACTTTTTTCATGAATTTGATTCATATAGGTTACAACTTCTTCATTCCCCATTAATTGTCGATGACAATTTGCTTCATACTCCTGAGACTCCTCCCAATTTTCTCTCTTAAGCGGAAAGATACCTGAAAAAGTTAATGTTCTCACTTTATCTGGATATTTTTTTGCAAATAATAAAGCAACTAATCCTCCTAGCGAAACACCAGCTATATGACATCTATCAATTTGTAAATGCTCTAACGTATCATGTAAATCCCTTACAGAACGTAGGAAATATTTCTCCAATGTCCCTCCTGATCTTCCATGCCCTCTTAAATCAGGGCGAATGACTTGATAATTTAGTTCTCGAAAAAATGCTACCTGCTCTTCATATTCTACTAAACCTGTCATACCACCAGAATGTAAAAGTACGATTGGTTCCCCTTCGCCTGAAATGTGCGTATATAATTTCATATTTCCCCCTCCTTCAAAACGGAATATTCTATCAATTATTAGTATATAGAATTTACATCTGAATTTCCAAATAAAAAAGAACTATAACACTTTCACATCATGTCATAGTTCTTCCTATTTTAAAAACATAAAGTAATTAATCAATTTGTCTATTTCTTGACTTAAAGCCAATACTTTTTCATGTTGAATTCCATAATCCGATACTAAAAATAAAAGTTCTTCTTTCTTTATTTCAATTGCTTTTTCCAATTTCACTAATTCCATGTCGTTTTACTTCTCTCTCCAATACTAAAATGTATGTATTTTAGTATAGCCTATTTACATAATTAGTAAAAGTGAAATGCGTATGCAAAATCTTACATATTTTTAAAAATAATATACTATCAACAAAGAAATTTTAAATTTAGCTTCTTTATACCGATCGTTAGACTTCATTACGTTTTAATAACAAATCGAAATTTCTCTAGTGTTATATCTTTATATTCTGGAGCTCTCTTTATATGATCAAAATAACTATATGAGAATTTAAAGACATGTCCGAAATCCCAATCAAATGCACTATAGTCTTTTAGCCAAAATTGTTTTTCTGTTGGTAATACATGAGCACGATTAGTTTCGATTAAAGGTAAACAATCTATCGGTGAGTGTATAGTTATTTCAGCATTTGGCGGAAGATTTTGACTAGCACGTAACACGTATACTAGTTTTAACAGTGGACGTACCCCTCGATGGAATATATCTCTATGCCCTAAGTCATACATAATATTAATTGCATGAGAAAAAGTAAGTAAATGACCTATTAAATCATGGTGCGATTCCGCTCTATAAATAATATTAAATTGCGAGAGCTCGTTTAAAATAAATTTAGATAATTGCTTCGGATTTCTTAATTCACTTTCTATCTCATCTTTTATACTTAATTTTTTTACTTCCTTCGTCGTAAAACCAATCCACGATCTGCCAGGAATTGTTTTTTGAAACGATAATATAAGGTTAGTAATCCCTTCAATTGCTTGATTATCGCCCCATTTTTGTAACTCTTTCATAGCTAATAAACTTAATGCAGCATAAATGACATTATGTCCGACCCAATGAAGTTCATCAATTGTATGTTCCAATGATTTTAGAATCATTTTTTCAGCACTTTGAAAATCAATTTCTTTTTTATTATCGATGATTTCACCTAAGTTTTTCTTGTTCAACATCATTTTTATTTAAGAATACATACTACGAATTATTTCTTCTCCCACATTGTTATCTTTCATGAAAAAATAACTAGCAATTGCAGCTGCTCCGAAATGTGCATGCCAAATATCATTTGTTTCTTTTTTACATTGAGAAATAATTGAAAGGCCACCTTTTAAAACAGTTTTATTTTCCATGTTTTTATCCCCCGTAATAAAAATCACTTTATACTCATCCTAAAGATGGCGTCAATACAAATAAAATATGATTGGATTCATCACTTTTATTCAAAAAACGATGTTTCACATTTGGCGGAATACGTACAACATCACCTTCTTCTAAAAAATATTCTTTTCCTTCTAACTCCACATACACTTCTCCTTTCATGACAACAGCAATCTCTTCTTTATCTTCATGTGAATAGTGACTTTCCGTTGTGTTTGCCTGTTTATTTAAATCCATCATTAGCATCTCAATACGTGCTTTCATGAAATCGGGTGTTAATACATCATATACAATGTGATCATTGTTTTCCCGATATACTTTTTTTCGATCTTTTTTCTTAGAAATGAGTGAATCTGTATCAATCTCATTAATAAAAAGTGTAAATAGCGGTACATTTAATGCTTTCGCAATTAATTCCAATACGCTTAAAGAAGGATTCGCATATCCTCGTTCAATTTGACTAATTAGTGAAGTACTAATCCCTGCATAATCAGCAAATTCACGAATTGTCATATTATTTTTCTTACGATAACTTAATACAGTTTGTCCGAGTCTATCATGTATCATAGTAAAAACTTCCTTTCGTCCATCATATTGCATGTTTCATTGTCTTTGTGCTGACATACTAAACAAAGGCAAATAATCCTTTCCTATCGTCTCTGGGACTTATATACTTACCTTTGTACATTATATCGTACTTAGTTCATTATAATTAACATTATATCGGAGGGACAAACTGTGAAATCACCTATTCTTTCATATTGCATCTTATTTTTCGGCGTATTCGCCCTATCAACTTCAGCAATTTTTGTAAAATTGGCAGATGCTCCTGCGGCTATCATTGCTTTTTACCGTTTATTCTTTGCTACACTGATTCTGTTACCGTTATTACTATTTAATAAAAATAATCGAAACGAGCTAAAAACAGTAACAAGAAGACAATGGGGATTCGGATTCATATCCGGGCTATTATTAGCTGCACATTATGTACTATGGTTTGAATCGTTACAATATACTTCTGTAGCAAGCTCCACAGTTATCGTAACATTACAACCTTTATTCTCAATGATTGGTGGTCATTTTTTATTCAAGGAGCGGTTTACGAAAGGAGCGGTTATCGGTTGCCTCATCGCTATTTCAGGAAGTATCGTCATTGGATGGCAAGACTTGCAAATTAGCGGAGAAGCTTTATACGGGGATATTTTAGCGCTTATTGCGGCAGGAATTATTACCTGTTACTTTTTCATTAGTCAACATGTTCGTAAAGATTTATCACTTATATCGTATTCGGTAATTAGTTATGGAAGTAGTGCCTGTTTTCTTGGTATGTTTGCTTACATGCAACACGAATCTTTCATTCACTACTCTACACAAACTTGGGTGTGCTTTATTGGATTAGCGTTTATTGCAACGATTTTAGGACAAACAATTTTTAATTGGTTATTAAAATGGATGAGTGCTACTGTAATCTCTATGAGCATTTTAGGAGAAACGATTGGAACTTGTATACTAGCGTACTTTATTTTAAATGAGACCATTTCTTTACAACAAGGACTAGGTATTACAGTTATTTTTATTGGTTTAGCATTATTTTTATTACAACCAAAACTACCGAATCACAACTAACAAATAAAAAAGCATGACATTGATTTGTCATGCTTTTTATTGCTGTGTTGATTGCTCCATCTGTTTTAGTTTCAATCTTTGTTCTAAAACATGAATCATAAAAAGGAAATGTTCCGCTTCTCTTGTAACGTGATCAGCCAAAAGAGGATTAATGACATTTCGAATTTGGCACGTTTGAATTAGTTCTAATCCTGCTTTTTTGAAATTCCTTAACTCCACTGTGGCGTTTTCACTATCTTTATTCATTTTCCCAATAATCGGATAGGTCGGTTCTTTTTTGTATAGCATAGATTCAACATCTCTAGCTTGGTTTAATAACACTTCAAAATCATCCCCGAACTTCAATGCTGTATGAACTAGGTTTCTCTCCGATTGATCCAATAACGAGGCAATAAAACGGGAATGCTCCATCATAATCCGTAACCAAAACACATTCTCACTTATAATCGCATCTTGGATAGGATCCATTTTCCCCTCATTAAACTTTTGAAGTGTGCGCATAAAATATTCCGCTTCACGAGCAACATGATCTACTAAAAGAGGAAAATTAAAACCTTTCACCTTACAATTAATAATTAAAATAAGTAAATTTCTTTTATAATTACGAAAAGCGTATACAAGCTGAATACTTTCTTCATTTAATTGCCTAACCGCTTGAACCGTTTGCGGAATCGTAAACGCTTTTTGCAAATGTCTATCAAACAAATTATAAAATTGATCTACCTGCTGAATTAAATTTTTATCGTTACGATTAAATCCTTCGCCAAGAAATAAAGCATGCTCTTTCATTATACGTAACCAAAATCTATTTTCTGTTAAAGATCGTTCAATAAATAATTGCTCAGTTAAGGATTCAGATGGAGCCCCCTTTAATTCTGGTGGCAACAACATAGCACGCTGTTCATCCATTACAAAATGTCCAGGAATAGGTTGCTCTGTCGACAATCCAATCACTCCTTATTCCTTGAATGCATTCATATGCTACGTATAGAAATATATATAATTCAAATTTACTTATATGATATAGTGAGTTTTTCAAGGTGTTATAAATTTAAACCAATGCATAATATCATCTGAAGCTACTTTTGGCTAATTCAGTACAAAGTATAAAAATCCAACTCATTTTAATTTTTCTTCCTGAAATAAATTCTATTAAGTAATATGCATTTCATTCTAAGATAATGCCTAACGTTTGTACTATTAATAGTTGCTCGTACTTCTTATAACATAAAAAGCATGGCGACAATTCACCATGCTTTTTTATATTAATCCAATATATTTATTTATCGTGTAAGATTAAACCATCAGGTCTAAAACGACTCATCATAATTTCATTTATAAACTTTCCATGAGCTTTTAAATTCCCTATCTTTATTCCTTCTTCTATAAATCCAAATTTTTCATATAGAGCTTTCGCTTTCGGATTCGTTTCTAATACACCAAGTTCCACTCTTTCTAGCATTAACCAATTATCTGCCAAATCAAGCATTTTTGTAAGAAGTGCTTTACCAATACCTTTATTATGATATTCACTGTCTACGCCGATAAATAAATCACCTGAATGTGATCTTCTTCCTGGACTTTGTGTTAAGCCAACAAAACCTACTACTTCTCCATCATACTCTGCAACAAATTCAAATTGATTTGGTGCTAAGTTTCGAATTCTATTTTCCATAGCGTCTACACGCATGCTAGGTAAAAAAACCATATAAGGTAAAACATCCTCCTGTATACAAATGCGATGAATTGCTCTAGCATCTTGTATTTCTACTGCTCTAACTGTGATCCCCATCTTTCGCCCCTCCATATTCATAACAGTACATTGAATATTCTAGATCCCTTCATTAAATCCCTTTTATCCGTATTTCTTTGTGTTATTTTTACACAATTATTTCGGTATAATGTTTATTTTATAAACAACTAACCTACTAAACCTCACTTAATTATTGCAAGTTAACTTTTCACCTTATTATATAACTCAAGCATATTTTCAATTGGAATACCATTTATTTTCATACCGGTTACATCACAATTTTCTATTTCAATATTTTTCAAATTACTATTACGTACTGTACTACCTTCCAAATCACAGTTATCGAATAAAATAGGTTCCTTCTCATCTCCAAGACTTGTACCTTTAAATTGAACTCCACCTAAAGTCACCAAATTAAATTTACTGCCAGAAAGATTTAAATCTGAATAAGAAGAACTTCTAAAATTTATATTTCTAAACTTTGATTGACTTACATTACAATTGCTTATATTAATATTCATTATATTGCTATTAACAAATAAACTTTTTTTAAAATTTACTTGATAATACTCTGTATTTGCTAAATTACAGTTTTCGTATTGATAATTTTTCAAATCTTCATTTTCAACTAATATATCTTCGGTTGAGGCTGAATTTATTCTTTTTGCGTAACAATACTCATCTTCCGATTTAAAAATTATTTCATAGCCCATTTTTTTATAAAAATGGTGATTATTAATTTGTCTACTAGATGTTTCGAGATCCCAAATCTTTATGTTCGGATATTCTTTTTCTATTAATTTAATAACATGTGATCCAATTCCTTTTCCTTGATACACAGGATCTACAAAAATACGATCAATTCGACCGTACGACTTACCAGAAATCGTAACTATTATTCCTCCGACTATTTCTTTATCCATTACAATTTTGAAAGAATCCAATTCTTCGATGGAATATTTCATCATTTCAACTGAAGAATATCCTGGTGGTTGGATGTTATAGTCAATAACATCATCTTGGCCGTATAACCATTGTTTTGCTTCTGCATCAAATGTTTTTTTCATTATTTCTGTTAATTTCTCAGCATCCAAAATTGTAGATTTTTCTATAGATATTATCGTCATTTTTGTTTTCCCCTCCATTGTTACAAACCGACAACTTTTTTAAATAACATAATTATCAATTCACTTTTGCTTTTAATGCTTTCCCCATTATTACATATGGAACATCATTTTTACTTGGATGAAATGGCTCCAATATATTTACCCAATCCAACCTTTCATATAACGAACGTGCTTTTTCATTGTTGATTTGTGTTGTTAAAACACTCGTTCTATTTGAAATCCCTTCTAGTAATTCATTATGTAAGTTCGTTCCAAGACCTTCATTTTGATATTGTGGGTGAACTGCTAACTCTACAAATTCAAAACAATCTTGTAACCACTCGTCTACTTGCTCTAGATTTAACGCTGCTCTCATTAATTGATTATAGTACTGTCCCTCCATTGAGCGATAACCATAAGTAAAACCAACTACTTCATTTTCATCATTTATTGCTACTATACCTTTAAAATCTGTATATTCTATATGTCTTTTCATTCTTTCGATTATTTCATTGAAATTTGTTTTCTCAAATGCTTTACAATACAATTTTGCCATATTCTCAATTAGGATCTCATCTTTTTCAATACTTACGAATTTCACTTTACTTCCCCCCTATTAAAACATTTATAGCCTTAATAAATCACAAAATAAAGAAAATTAAATCAACAACTCTCTTTACTATTAAACTACAAATCAATCTATATTTTCCACTGTTACTTAGTAGTAATGAAAAAAAAGAGACCATGCAATATAAACATGTTCTCTTCTTTTATTCATTTTCAATTGTGTATAATTAAAAATTAGATATTACTTAAGGTTGCAACTATTACTTAACTCCTGTAAATCTTCTATAAATCGACTCGCATGATATCCATCACAAACCGAATGGTGTACTTGCAATGAAACTGGTAGCATAACCTTATTTTCTTCATTAAAATATTTCCCGCAAGTTATAATTGGTAATAGAAAATCAGCATCATTATTAATATTAAGATTAAATCCAGTAAAACTAGTCCAAGGTATGCTAGAGATCGGAAAAACATTTGGCGGAATATTCTCTTTCGTGAAGAGACCATGAACATTAGCATAGCATCTCATATCTTCTTCATAATTTTTATAGAAAATGTGGAAATCACTTGAATAATCCGTCCATATACTTGAAAAAGACTTATCATCTTTATGGAAGATTGTATAACTTGGTGTCATTTCCTCCCAATAGCCTAAAACTCCTTCATCGTTAAAACATGTTCGAAATTCTTTATGATTATTTACTACTTTAGAAATTAAATAAATAAAAACGGGATAAAATTTTATTCCCTTTTGATGTAATTCCTCTAATAACATCGTGATATCAACATTCACAGTCATACTAAACGTACATTTCAACTTTAAATAATGTTCAAAATACTGCTCTCTATTCCAATTTTCTCTGTCAATTATATGAAATCTCATTTTAATAGCCTCCTAAAATTTTATTTTATTTTAGAAGGCTAACTTTCTTGTTTTCACCATACCTGTTCACTCCTTACAGTTTAAATCTATCTTCAAGCTTTATTTAATTATATAACATCTGCAAAAATCCATTCACATATTTCTTGGAATCCAACCACATACTATTAATAAATCAACTGATGTTTGGAGGATGCATACATGAATAACAAAAATGAAAATAAAAAAGAAAATGTTACTGAAAACGCTACACTTATTCAAAATAATAATACTGCAAACCTTAATGTAGAAGAACAAGCAATGAACGGCTTATATGGAATGCCAGAAACAGCTATTGAAGATGCTAATCATGCTGTAACTGATGATTTGACTTCAAAAGATTAATTAAATGGAAAAAGCCAAGGGAAATTGAACTGCACCCCAATTGTTAGACACAGTCTAACAATTGGAGGTGCAGTTTTTTTATGACAAAATTTACGAAGGATTCAAGGTTAAAGCTCGTTCAAGGATTTAATCCAAAAACAATTTCTCAAGCAGAATATGCAAAACAGATGCATATTACAAAGGCGCAATTTCAATACTGGTTGCGCTTATACGAACTCCATGGAGAAGAAGGTTTACACGAGGTCTATACAAATTACACCGTAGAGTTTAAACTAAACGTACTAAATTTTATGGCTCAATCGGGTATATCGTTAATGGATACAGCGGCTATATTCATGATTCCTTCTTTTACAACGGTTTATCAATGGAAGAAGCAATTTGAATTAGGTGGCTTAGATGCCCTTGAACCAAAGAAAAAGGGGCGTCCATCCATGAAAAATAAAAACACAAAACAGGATACGAAAAAAATTCCGGCAGAAGGTTCAGTTGAAGCGTTACAAGCTGAATTAGAACGCTTACGTATGGAAAACGCGTATTTAAAAAAGTTGAATGCCTTAGTTCAAAACAAGGAAAAATCACCAAACAAGATAAGGCACAAGTAGTCTATGAATTAAGGCATGAGTTTCAAGTGAAAGAATTAGTAAAGTTAGCGGGTATCCCTCGAAGCACATATTACTTTTATGTAAAACAAATGGATAGAATCGATCCAGATGCGGATTTAAAAGTAGAAATTAAAGCGATTTATGATGAACACGAAGGTCGTTATGGATATCGTCGTATCCGTGATGAATTAGCCAACCGTAATCAAATAGTGAATCATAAAAAGGTGCAACGAATTATGAAAGAGTTAGGTTTAAAATGCCTTGTACGTATGAAAAAATATAAATCTTATAAAGGAACGGTTGGTAAAATTGCACCCCATATTTTAGAGCGTAATTTTACGGCAGATGCGCCAAATGAAAAATGGGTAACCGATATTACGGAATTTAAATTATTCGGTGAGAAACTTTATGTATCCCCTGTATTGGATTTGTATAATGGTGAAATCATTACTTATACAATTGGCTCTAGACCAACATACTCACTTGTTTCAGAAATGTTAGAGACAGCATTAGAATGTTTACCTGAAAGTCACCAACTATTGATGCATTCAGATCAAGGTTGGCATTATCAAATGAAACAGTACCGTCACGCATTACAAGAAAGAGGTATCCTACAAAGTATGTCTCGTAAAGGCAACTGTTACGACAACGCAGTAATGGAGAATTTCTTTGGAATCATGAAGTCTGAATTTCTCTACATAAAAGAGTTTGAAAGTGTAGAGCATTTCGAAATAGAATTAGAAAAATATATAGATTATTATAATACCAAACGGATAAAGGCAAAATTAAAAATGAGTCCGGTACAATACCGGACTCACTTTTATCAAGCTGCCTAATGAACTAACCGTGCCTAACTTTTAGGGGTCACTTCAAATATCCTTGGCTTTCTTAACTATGCATCCACTTTTTGTATCTCTTCACTCTTTCTCGAAAGTTTCCCTGGCCAAAAAGCAAACCTTCCTAAAACAACTGTGATTGCTGGTACAAGTAATGGTCTAACAATAAAGGTATCTAGTAATACACCAATTGCTGTTACAATACCAAATTGAACAAGAACTTGAATTGGAAGTGTACCTAACACCGCAAATGTTCCTGCTAAAATTAAACCTGCTGATGTAATGACACTACCTGTTTGTATAACGCCATTTTTTACAGCATCCAGGTGATTTTGCGTCTTTCTGTTTTTCCATATTTCAGAAACCATAAAGATATTATAATCTTCACCTAATGCTACTAAAAATACGAATGCGTATAACGGTATCGCCCCTTGTATCGCTGGAGCCCCCATACCGAAATGAAGTAATATCCATCCTGCTCCTAGTGCCGAGAAGAATGATAAAACAACAGTTACAATTAAATAAATCATCGCGACAATAGATCGTAAGTAAACAAGTAATAATAAAGCTATAATACTAATCATTACTGGAATAATAACTGCTTCATCACGTTCTGTAATTTGCTTTGTATCATATAATGACGCCGTTTCTCCGCCAATCCACAATTGATCTTCAACATTACTAATCCCAGCACCCTTTAATACTTTTTCTGCACTACTTTTCAATTTAGGGATTTGATCTAACGCTTCAATTGAGTATGGATTTTCCGCTAAAGAAACTTCATACATTTGTATTTGCTTATTTTCTTTTCCCTCTTTTGGCTCTTTCACTGTATTTACAAAAGAAAATTTCTCTAGTTCTTGTTTAATAGGAAGCTCTTTTCCTTTCGTATCAACAACAACTTTTACTGGTGCTAGTTCACCAGCTGAAAAATGATCACTAATTAACGTAAACCCTTCGCGTGAAGGCATATCTTTTGGAAACGATTCTAATAGGTCATATGTGTATTGTATACGTGGTACGAATGAAGCCAATCCGCCTAATACAAACACAGTTAGCATAATTATTGTCCACGGTCTTCTTACTACAATATCTCCAAGTTTTTTACTAAAGGCGCCTTTTGATTTTTTAACTTTTACTACTTTCTTTTTCTTTTTTGCAAATTCTTCATTCATTGAAGTTGTTCTCGGTATAAACGGGAAGAATGCAGCTCTACCGAAAATTAATAAAAATGCAGGAAGAATTGTTAAAGCAGCGATTCCCATTATGAATACAGCAACACTAAATGGTACTGCAAATCGATGAAAGGCACCATAATGAGCAAGTAATAATGTTCCTAATCCAAGTACTACCGTTAATGCACTCATTATAATTGCCCCGCCAGATGCTTTAATCGCAAGTTGCAATGCTTTATATTTACTTTCTTCCTCTAGTAAGTACTCTCTATATCTCGAAATTAAAAATAGACAATAGTCCGTTCCAGCACCAAACAATAATACTGTCATGATTGAAATCGCTTGGGCATCTACTTTAATCCATCCATGATCAGCTAAAAAACCAAGTGTAGGACTAATAATACCATATGCAAATCCCACAACAAGTATAGGTAAAATTGCTAAAATTGGTGAACGGTACAGTAAAATTAATAAAACCAATACTAGTAATACCGTAGCCACTAATAATTTCACATCTGCTTGACTAAATAAACTAACTGCATCCGTTTGAATACCTACAGGTCCAGACAATCGGACATGTAAACCAGAGTCACTTATTTTTTGTTTGAATGGATCTTCATCCACTTTACTATTTACTATCTTTCTTAAATCTTCAAGATTTCCTTTTAATATATCTGTACCAGCTGATTTATTAAAAAATACTGGTGTGACAAATGATGTACCATCTTTTGATGCACTTTTTGATAATACTTGTTCCGGTATTGTATCAAATGGTGGTAACGTTGATTGTTCCTTTAAAGGACTAGCCTTTAATTCTTTATAAACGTCTTGTATGAGTTTATAATCCTGTGACTGTAATCCACCATCTCTATGCCATACTACAAGCAACGGATTCCCTGCATTATTAGGGAATTCTTTTTTCATCATTGCTTCCGCTTGCTGCGACATAGCTGTTTCAGGTAAATTTTTCGGATTCGGTTCTTTCGTGCTATTTACTTGTGGCAACGTAAATGAAAGTACTAATGTAATAAGAATCCAAACCGATAAAGTTATCCATTGCGTATTCTTCCCTGCTACAAGCCTCCCTAGCATATGTAACGGGTGCTTTTTCATAAAAAACCCACCTTCCTTTTTTCCTCCACTATTAATTATATATACTGGTCGGTTAATTAATCAAGAATGATTAAAAATTATGTTATAATTATTTTAAGAATACATGTCAGGAGCGAATAGATTTGGCACAAAAACAACGTCCTCTCGGAAGGCCTCGTCAAAATAAAAATACAAAATCTACAAAAGAAACCATTTTAGAAGTTGCAACTCGGTTATTTCTTACTCAAAATTATCAAGTCGTTTCCATGGATGAAGTCGCAAAAGTTTGTGGTGTTACGAAAGCAACCGTCTACTATTACTACTCAACAAAAGCGGATTTATTTACCGCTACTATGATCCAAATGATGGTGCGTATACGAGAGAATATGTCTCAAATTCTCTCTGCAAATAAGACTTTAAAAGAAAGGTTATTAGACTTCGCTAAAGTTTACTTACACGCAACGATGGATATTGATATGAAAAATTTTATGAAAGATGCAAAACTGTCGTTATCTGAAGAGCAATTGAAAGAATTAAAAGAGGCTGAAGATAATATGTATGAAGTGCTAGAAAAAGCACTCGATAATGCGATGCAAATCGGAGAAATCCCGAAAGGAAACGCTAAATTTGCTGCTCATGCATTCGTATCTTTATTATCAATTGGGAATTTTAAAGATGAAAATCACAATCCTATTCTTGCAAATATAGATGAATTAGCACAAGAAATCGTTTCTTTTTATTGGAACGGGTTAGATCATTCATATTAAATAGATTACCTTTAATAAAAGAGCATGTTTAATTTTTTTCAAACATGCTCTTTTATAATTTAAGTGTTTTATTTATATATCAACAATTAGATTACACTGTGGCGCCCATTAATAAAAAATTATTGTCTTCAACTTTTAGCTTACCAGATGATACGCCAACTCTCTCCATCTCTACTTGTATATCTTCAAATTGTCCAGGGAAACCAGTATCTATTAAAACTGCCATTTTATCATCCCATAAAAGAATTGGATGAATAATAAATTTTTGAAATTCAAGTTGTAACATTTCTACCCCTTTAGCTATCTCCATATAGCCAGTCTCTTTTATGATGAAGTTTGAAAATATGCACAAGTACACCGATAATATAAAGCCACACTATCTTTTAATATGTTTTGTCATTCCAATTGAAAATGCCTCAAATCCTATAGATTCATAGTAAGATTGCAAATTTTCTACGCACATAAGTTGGGGAATAACCTTGTTGTGTTCACAATGCTGGATTAATCGTTTCATTATTTCTTTCCCGATGCCACTTGACTGATACTTTGGCAATACGCCTACTCCACAAATTATGCCTGTAATTACTCCATCTGATAAAACACGCCCCATCCCTACTAACTTCTTATCATCAAAAGCATAAATTGCATACCAACTTTGTTTACACATTTGCTCCAATTCATTAACCGTTAATTTAAGAGAATTCCATCCTAAAGATTCGTATAAGGCTAATAATCCATTGAAATCTGTTGGATGTTCCATTTTGTAATTTATACTATTATTCATATGAATACTCCTTATTCTCTCGTTTGTGTGTATTTCATAAAATTACCCTTAATATGAAATTAACTTAAACAAACTTCCATAAGAACAATATAATTCCTTCTCAACATAAAATAAAAAGAAGTTAACCTCATCTTAGTTAACTTCTTTTATAACAACTATCATTATATTATCAACCAAAAATCATACAGCTACAGACGATAAGAACAAACAAAACTAATAAACCATTTGAGAAATAACCCATAGAATACTACCCCTTTATTTAATTATGTAAAAGATTTTATCATAAAATTTTTTACAACATAATAACTGAAAAAGACATTGCATGCATCAGTTATTTGTATTTAGTAATATTTTATTTCCGTTCATATTCTTCTCCCCTAAAAGCACCTCTTTTACCCTTCTATTTCAGTTCGTATAGTACCAAAAACATTATTATAGTAAATATTAATTTACTATAATAAATTAAATGATTTGATTAACCATTAAAATAGTAATAAAATATTTACTAAATACATAAAGGAAGCGAAAACTATGACCCAAAACGAATTATTAAACGAATACATGAATTTGTTATTAAATATGTCAGGTACTTTCAAATTATTATCAGAGAAATCCTCTGAATTTACACATTTAGAGCAACACGTAGTTGAGTATATCGCACAACAAAAGGTTCCTGTAAATTTAAAAATGATTGCTAGTTATTTAAACATACCTAAACAACAATTAAGTGTAACAGTTCGTAATTTAGAACTAAACGGATATATTATAAAAAAACAAGATACGGTAGACAAAAGAGCTGTACTCATTTCTCTGACAGAAAAAGCTGAAAAGGTACATTATGAGAGATGGAAACAAATATATAATACTTTCACTCATAATCTTGAAAAACTAAGTGAAGAAGATCAACGTGATTTAACTTACGGATTGTATAAAACAAATAAAATGCTCTCAAAAATGTTAAGTAACGATTAAGAATAAAAGTAACTTTTATTAAACGGAGGAAGTTTCATGGTCAAAGAAATAGATATACATTCAGTACAAGGTACGATGCTTATTCCGCTATGGGGACGTGCGTTTGGCAGTGAGAAAAATAAAGATATTTTAGATGATACTGAGGCTATTCGTATTATTAAAGAATGTGATTTTAACTTCTCCTCAATTGCAAATACATTTGGTGAATACGGATGCATCACATACATTACTCGCGCACGAAAAATTGATGATACTATAAAAAAATTTATTATAAAACATCCAAATGCTACTATTGTAAATATCGGTTCCGGACTAGATACTACTTTTTCTAGAATTGATAACGGTACGATACATTGGTATAACCTTGATTTGCCTGATGCAATCTCTTTTCGCAAAACTTTAATTGAAGATACACCGAGGAATACTAGTATAGCTAAATCATTTTTTGATATTTCTTGGTTTGACGATGTAAAATATAATCCAAACGACGGTATTCTATTTATTTCAGCAGGTGTATTCTATTACTTTAAAGAAGAAGATTTAAAAAAGATTGTAGTCGCCATGTCAAAACGTTTCCCTGGAGGCGAGTTATACTTTGACGCTGAATCAAAATTTGCACTGAATCTTTCAAATGCTACAGTAAAAAAATCAGGTAATAATGGCGCTCTAATGTATTTTTATATAAATAATCCAAAGACACTAGAAAAATGGTCTTCAAACATAAAAGTATTAAGCTGCTCCCCTTTCTTTAAAAATATATCTATAAATAAAGATTGGGATGGAAGTACGCGTATTATGATGTGTATTGTAAACTTAATAAAGATGTTGAAGTTTGTTCATTTACAGTTCAAAAAATAATAAATAAAGAAGATCTCAATACATTTATATTTAGGTCATAGTTGTTAAACTTAATAAAATCAAAGACAGGAACATATTTGATATGTACAATATGTTCCTGTCTTTTTACTATGGGCTACCGGTACATAGTCATCTAGCTAAGATTTTGAAGTACTTCAAAATCAAAAATTTCATCTCATCACAGTTTTCTATGAGAATTCAGTGGACAGCTTATTTACATAATTCTCGTTGCCGGAAGTCAATGTTTCTGCGAATTTATAAAGTTCTAGCGCTATTTTCAATCAATTTCTCCAATTCTTTTAAATACTTTTCCATTCTCTGTTTTAAAATATCCTTATTTCCCATTTGCTGTTCAACCTTATAACTTAAATCCTCTTGTTTTAACAGCAAATAATGTTCATGAATTTCTAATAAGATCCACAACAAATATTCATCCATTAGTCTTTTATATAGAGAGTAGTCATCACCTACATATGCTTTAACAAAGCCCTCTGCTATGCTGTTTAATACGTCTACACTGCTATCATAACCCCTATCTATGTATCTTGGAGCGTTGGAATAAGAAGGAAGAAGAAGTTTATAACAAAAGTAAAAATAACCAGCATACTTTATATCAAAATCTAATCTAGGATATGGATCAATAATGGAAACATTATCCTGGTGAAATACTATATTCTCAGGGGTAACATCTTGATTAACCAAAGATATCTTTTGTATCCTTTTTCTTCGGATAAAAATGATATTCTGTATTTTTAATTCAACCTTTTTTCGATTGAATGTTAACTCTGAGTTACTTAGCTTTTCTAATGCTTTAAGATAATAGTCATTGTCTTGCTCCCATTTTTCTTGAATATCTAATGCTTCCTTACCCTCTATAGTATTTTCGTTCCATACTAAATTTCCATACCCCTTCAGCATAGTATCCCTATCGTGCATCCCTTTGTAAAATCCGCCTAACAACTGCCCTAAGTATAATGATTTGTTATAGCCTAAGCTATGTAACGGTAAACTACTTCCCATAAAGCTTTCTACATTAAATACTATTTCTTCATCAATAAAATAATTAAATTCGGTGGGGCATATTCTCCAAATACATTTGTTGGCTTGATTATAATATGTTTTAGATGATTCATATTCTGTAAGAAGGTGTTGTCTAGTGTAAGTTTGAAGCTGGTTATATGCTTTCTCTTTTTTAATCCTTATGACAAAATCTTGATTTGAAAATGTTTTTATTCTATAAACTTCATGCCATGCACCTTCTCCAATATGTATGAATTCTTTCAAATCATTTATCATTAATTGTTTTAAAATGTAATCAACTTCTTTGTTAGTTAACTTTTGCATACGGTATTTTCACCCCCAGATAATTTTCCAAATAATTCAATTTTATCATAACTTCAATTTCTTCGTATGTATATAATCTAATCATTAATACTTTTCCCTTTTGAATTTTTCAGCCTATTATCCCTTTAATATTCTGATTGAAAAATTACTAAAACAACAAAAAAACAAATGTCACATCAATATGAAAATAATTAAAACTGGACATGAAAAACACACCTCAATAAATCTGAGGTGCATTTATCTGTTCCATCCATATATAAACATTTACAAATAAAAACTACGCTACATTAACAGTTTTATTCTTCATAACAAACTTTCCAAATAAAAAACGCACAAGCGGCCCCATAATAATTAATTGCAATGGATACGCCATAATGAAATTTTTAATGAAAATCGAAAAATAAATGGAAACGAATGATTCACCATGTAATCCATTATGCAAATACATCATAGCCATTCCGTAAAAAGACATAAAGAAAACCATTCCGATTACCATAGCTGTCGCCATTGCAATAATAACATTTACTTTTTTCGATTTATCAAACGGTAATGCAAATACAATTTTTTTCGCACAAGGTCCAACGATACATATTTCAATTAATAATGCAATAATGAATCCAATTACTAGTTCTAATGCGATCTCCTTAATATGAATTGGTCCTCCTGCTCCATTCAGTAATACATTATAAAACGTCATTACAATAACCATCCCGAGGCACATCATCATACCGAATTGGAGGCTTTCCTTTCTTGTTGTTGGCAATTTCTATCATCCTTTCTGTTTAAGTCTTTGTCATTATATCGATTGTGTAAACCTCTTCGTAAGTGAACATTTTGCGAACAAATTTAAAGCGTTATCATATATTCTCTTTTTTACTTTTAGAGGTTTAATATATAACAATGTTGAATTATTAAATTTAACTTTGCAATACATGATAATTACTACTAGGAGGATACCCATGAATGCACAAGAATTTTACGCATATCACATCGTGACAAATAAAAAAATGAATATCGGACAAATTATTCATTTCGATAAAAATCAAACTAATACTCTATTTCATTTCTTTTTTGAAAGAAAACATTTGAATTCTAACGGTGAAGATTCTATGCGAATTTTAAAAGAACACTATACAAATGAAGAATTACATATAAAGAATGAAAATGCTAAAATAGTTATGAATTATATGGATCAAACAATTAGAGCGGTTAGAGAAACGATTGTAGAAATGGTAAGACTACAAGAATTCCCTGAATACCCTTCAAGATTATCTTGTTTATATGCTGCAAGGAGCTATGAAAATGCTTTAAAATGGAAAGCATTATTTGATTCTTACAATCGAGAAGTTTTGCAGATTGTTAAACTACGAGTGATCGGTAATTCTTTTGAAGGTGACGGAGCTCTTTTACCGAAAGAAGATGGTATTCCTTTTTCTCAAAAAATTGAACAAGCTAGAGAATATTGGAAAGGAAATGTGGATAACGAACTCTCTGAGTTACTCATTAATGGCGAAATTGAAGTGGTGGAAATTATTGATGACTTTTCCTCAATTCATGTTTAATTTCTAACTAAATCATATAGGATGGAGATTACAATGGTGAAAAAAGTGTACTTCAATCATGATGGTGGTGTAGATGATTTAATTTCACTATTTTTATTACTTCAGATGGATAATGTTAAACTTACAGGTGTTTCAGTTATCCCTGCAGATTGCTATTTGGAACCAGCAATGTCTGCAAGTCGCAAAATTATTGATCGCTTCAGCAAAGGAAATATAGAAGTAGCCGCATCCAACTCCCGTGCAAAAAATCCATTTCCAAAAGACTGGCGGATGCATGCATTTTATGTAGATGCTTTACCAATTTTAAATGAGTCTGGAAAAGTTGTAACACCCGTAGCAGCAAAACCTGCCCATCATCATTTAATTGAAACCCTACTACAAACTGAAGAGAAAACAACTTTATTATTTACAGGTCCTCTTACCGATTTAGCGCGTGCACTATATGAAGCACCTGTAATCGAAAAAAGAATTGAGCGTCTTATTTGGATGGGAGGGACATTTCGTACTGCCGGCAATGTACATGAGCCAGAACATGATGGAACAGCTGAGTGGAATTCGTTTTGGGATCCTGAAGCAGTAGCTCGTGTATGGGAATCAAAAATTGAAATCGACTTAGTGACACTAGAAAGTACTAACCAATTTCCATTAACTATAGACATACTTGAACGTTGGGCAAAAGAGCGAAAATATATTGGTATTGATTTCCTTGGTCAATGCTATGCGATGGTTCCTCCCCTCGTTCATTTCTCAACGAACTCTACTTACTATTTGTGGGATGTATTAACTGCTGCACTTGTCGGAAAAACTAGCCTTGCAAAATCTCAAACGATTAATAGTATCGTTCATACATATGGACCAAGCCAAGGACGTACAGAGGAAACTGCTGATGGACGGCCGGTAAATGTAGTATATGATGTAAACCACAATGAGTTTTTCGACTATATAACTGGGTTAGCAAAGAAAGTCTCTAATTAAAAACTTATCTATATGGAAAACCCAAAAATGATGTAGCTTCAGATGGTACAGTAAAAATAATTAGAAATTGGTTGGAACTTAATATTAAAAAGAGTATTGAAAGTTAATTCAATACTCTTTTTGTGCAGTTTAATGCTATCTGATTAAAGTTGCGTTTTATAGATTCACCATTTCATAACCATTTACAAAAAACGTTATTGTTTCTAGTTCATCTTCATTTAATTCTCTATCTACGTCTCGTTTATACGCTGCCTTTATGTTCTCTTCATCGCCTTTATGAGCTTCTGTATATGTTCCTACTGTTTTCAGCAAATGCATTTCTTGTAAAAACTCATCCCGATTTATAGCTGTCCCATGAGAAAGAATATATGTCTCAGCATCAAATTTCTCTAATTCATCTATTAATTTAGACGTTCGTTTCGTCGTATAGTTCCACTTCGAAGAAAAAATATCTGCATATATACAGTCTCCTAAAAACAATATCTTCTCTTCTTTTATATACATAACAACAGAGTCATGTGCATGATCTCCGCCTATATGTTTTAACACGCATGTCACTTCACCAAGATCTAATTCAAGTTGATCCTGGAACGTTAAGGTCGGAGGAATAATTTTAATATTTCTTTGTTCTTCACTGAACTCTTTTTTGATACAATCTGCACAAAATTCTATTTCAGTACCCTCTTTTACGCGTGCGTCCAATGCTTCATCTGTCCATTCATAAGATACTAGTTTCTGCATCTCTTTTTTCGTTTCAGTATGCGCAATAGTTAATGCATTTTGTAGTACAGGCAATCCAAAAATATGATCCCAATGCCAATGTGTTAGTGCTACGAGATCAGGATTTGATACGTTTTGTTCTTTTAGCATTTCTAAAAATAATTGTGCATGTGCTTCTGAATTCCCCGCATCAATCATTAAAGTTTTTTCTTGTCCAACGACCATTCCTAATATAGGTCTATCTGTTTCAGAAACAGGTGTCATATACCAAAATGAGTTTCCTATTTTTTTAATTTGTTGCATAATTAGTTCCTCCATTTACTACTATTCTCTGCAATTTATACTACTTATGAATTTCTTCCATCTAACATACTAACTATTTCCCTTTATTCATATACTGTTCTTGTACATGCTGCATTAAATCTCTCATCTTCTTTTCAGCAGGATGCTCTTGGTTCTCTGGTACCTCTCTACCATTTGCCGAAAATTCTTTAGAACATGCTGTACGAGTTACTTCTAAGTTTGCAAGTGGAAATTCCCACGAATTTTCGGTTCTACTTCCAGTTGAAGCAAGGCGTATACAGCTAGAATCAAGCTTCGTACGCCCCCCTTCTTTATTTACTGTATAATATAAATCGTTCACTGTACCATATTTCATATCTTTTGTAGATGTAACAGCAGTACCGTCAGCTGCGAAAGTGACAACACTAAACTCTTCTTCTTTTGGTAACAATTCAGCACCAGGTACGTTGTATAAAACAATTAAATCCCCTTCATATTCTTCAGGAATTACGTAAATTGTATCAGTAGTTTCTTTACCAAAACTGATACATCCACTTAAAAATAACGTTAATATGATTCCGAAACAAAATGTACTTTTCTTTACAACGTAGTAAATTCTTCTATCCATTTAAATACGCATCCCAATCATAGTCTTCAATCTTATAGAATCTACCTTTATCATTTCTTTCATATGCACATAAAGGTGGTTCCTCAAGAAATTTTAAAATAGAATCATCTATATTCAATATGACTCCAACTGAAATAACTTGAAAATTTTTAGGATCATTTACATAGTCATCACTTTCATAGCCACTTAATATTGACCAACCAGAGTCGCCTTCTTCTCTCGAATCCTCTTTAAGCATAAAGTTAAATTCTCTTTTTTCAAGTACATCATTACTAACAATTACCTTCGTATCAAAATAAAAATCCCAATCTTTTGAAGCTGGATCCTGATATTCCGTATCACATATATTTTGAATTCCAAATGAAATTTCATCACCTATTTTTAAATTTAAACGATACGGATTATTATTGAGTTTCCCTACAAACTTCTTCTCATTTCTTTCAGTGATTACTACCCACATTCTTTCGCCATGAAACCCATCTTCTTCCTCATTTTTAGATACAAAAATTAGCTTCACCAAATCTCCAACCTTTAATTTCTCCAACACTTCTGAGCTAGGTAGATAGAAAGTATATGGTGCTCCTTTATTTAATTCATAAACATTATCTAAGTACCAAGACATCTTTTTCTCTCCTTAAAAGCTTTTTACACTCATATTTTTAAAATAACACTATTTTTTCTTCCGGCAAACTACTACCATAGAATAGCAGTCTTCCCCTAACTCATTTCCTTCCCAATCATTATATATATGTAATAATTCAAAACCATTCGCTACTAATAATCTTTCTAACTCCTGCGGATACGTATAGCGAAGATCAATTGTTGTTTTCATTTCCTCTACTATCACATCATCCTCATAAAACCTTCTTGTTGTTATATAGTGCTGTATTTGCTGAATTGAATCGTATGTCATTTCAGTATATAAATCACATTTTCTTCCCTTTTCATCACTAATAGTTGTCCAGTATTCTTCTGTAAATGGTTGTATTAATTCTTCTTTAGAAGGAAAACGTGTATCAAATATAAATATACCATTGTCAGCTAAAACATGATGTATAGATGTTAATAACTTATTTTGATCTGTATTCGTAAGAAAATGCTGAAATCCATGGCCAACCATAAATGCTAACGGAATCATTTCATCAATGCTTAATTGTAAACAGTCTTGTTGTAACCATTTAACCTTATTACAATTCTTAGCTTTTTTCTTTGCTTCAGCAAGCATCCCTTCATGTATATCTACACCAATCATTTGATACCCGTTTTCTATAAAGGGAATTGTAACTCTTCCTGTTCCACAAGCAATATCTAGAATCCATTCATTTTGTATATTTAGTCTTTGTGCCCATGATAGTAAAAACGGAAAATCTGACAAACTTTTATTTTCTACATCATATCGTTTTGGATTTTCATATTCAGATAGACTCCATTTTGTTTGCAAACTTATTCCCCATTTCATATTTCCACTTAATTTTATATATAAATTATAACGAATTATTAGTTTTTTCTCTATAATCAAACACAATTACTTGGACTAATCTAACTTTCCTTTTCGTAAGCTAAAAATAAGTGGAAGAATCGGAGTGTGATACTATGGAACGATTATGGATTCCAATGATTGTTACGTTTTTTTCATTCGGTGGATTACTATTAGGCGGTGCTGTTGGCATTGCTACTCGCCAGCTAATTGAAGAAAAAATGCATCGTTTATACGCCTTATGTGGCGGAATTTTGCTCGGTCTATTATCCCTTGAAATTATTCCTGAAACCTTTACAAGCTATGAAATAATTGGGCCTATACTTGGTATAGCTATTGGTATTTTAGTTATGAGCTTATTAGATAACTATTGTCATCATCCAACGATACATAAAAAAGATCAACAAGCATGGCAAACTTTCCTTTTTCTTTCTTTTGCTATATTTATTCATAATTTGCCGAGTGGCTTTGCTTTAGGTACAGCTTTTATTAATCATGCTGACTCTGCCATTCCTTTTTTAATAGCAATTGTAGTTCATCATATTCCAGAAGGATTAGCTTTAATTATCCCCTTTCTCTTTACAAAGCATAAATATATTTCATTTTTATTAACAACTCTATTACTTTCTCTTATTCTCGGTACTGGTACTGTTTTTGGTATTTTGATGGAAGGAAAAGCCCTACATTTACAAGGGCTGATTATGGGGAGTGCTATCGGTTCACTTGGCTATGTAACAATTCATGAAATGCTTTGGAAAGCTAAGAAACAGCTCTCTTCCCTTTCATTTTTAACATGGGCAACTAGTGGATTTTTACTAATAACAGTATTTACACTATTTACTGGTCATCATTAAAACTAATATATTTTATCATTTGTATATTTTTCCTTTTTCTTCAAAACATAATAGTATCTACCTACTTATAAGGAGGAAAAATTATGTTTGGAAAAACAGCCGGTGAAGCACTAGTTGACCTATTAATTGACTGGGGAGTAGAACACATATACGGAATGCCTGGAGATTCCATCAATTCTATTATTGAAGCTTTAAGAAAAAAACAAGATAAAATCAAATTCATTCAAGTTCGCCATGAAGAAGCTGGTGCATTAGCAGCAGCTGCCTATGCTAAGTTAACTGGAAAACTCGGCGTTTGTATGGCAATCGCAGGGCCCGGTGCTATTCATTTATTAAATGGTTTATATGATGCCAAACTCGATAAAGCCCCTGTTCTAGCAATTTCAGGCCAAGTAGAAACAGATTTACTCGGTACGGATTTTTTCCAAGAAGTAAACTTAGAAAGATTGTTCGATGATGTCGCGGTTTATAACCAGCGCATTATGTCAGCAGAACAGCTACCTGCTGTCGTAAATCAAGCGATTCGAATGGCTTATACGAAAAAAGGCGTATCTGTTCTTACAATTCCAGATGATGTTCCGAAATTCGAAGTAAAAAGTGGTGCTCGTGTTACAAATACTTCTTTTACATTACCTGAGTTATTTCCGCAAGAGGAAGATTTACATGCTGCCAAACTCGCAATAAATGAAGCGAAAAAGCCTGTTATTTTAGCTGGAAAAGGTGCGAAACATGCGAGAGAATCCTTACTTTCATTTGCAGAACATATTGGTGCTCCAATCGTACTTACATTACCAGCTAAAGGAATTATCCCTGATGAACATCCACTTTGTATTGGTGGATTAGGATTAATTGGAACGAAACCTTCTTATGAGGCAATGAAACATGCGGATACTTTAATTATGGTTGGTACTTCTTATCCGTTCACTGGTTTCTTACCTGAAAAAGCAAAAACAATCCATATCGATACAGATCCTGCCCAAATCGGAAAACGTTATGCCACAGATATCGGCTTAGCCGGTGATGCTGATAAAACATTAAAATGGTTAATTGAAAATGTAGAAAAACACGAGGACCATTCCTTCTTAGAGCATCATCAAGAAATGATGAAAAAGTGGGAGGAAAAATTACACGATCAAGAAGACGATACTTCTACTCCAATTAAGCCACAACGTGTTATGCATGCACTGCAACAAGTAGCTCATGATGATGCAATATTATCAGTCGATGTCGGAAATGTAACAGTATGGACAGCAAGGCACTTCCGTATGACAAACCAGCAATTTATTATTTCTAGTTGGCTCGCAACTCTTGGCTGCGGTTTACCTGGAGCACTTGCTGGAAAAATTGCTTTCCCGGATAAACAAGTGTTTGCAGTTTGTGGTGACGGTGGTTTTGGAATGACAATGAACGACTTCGTAACAGCTGTTAAATATAAACTACCAATCGTTGTTGTCGTTTTAAATAATAATAAAATCGCCATGATTAAATTTGAACAAGAAGTTATGGGTAATATCGAATTTGGTACAGACTTAACAAACCCTGATTTCGCAAAATACGCAGAGGCGTGCGGAGGTATTGGATACCGCGTTGAAAATTTAGATGAACTACTTCCTGCTTTCGAAAGTGCGGTAAAACAAAATAAACCATGTATTATCGATGTAGTTGTAGATGCAAACGAAGCACCAATGCCAGCAAAAATCACATTTGGTCAAGCAGCTGGTTATACGAAACATATGATAAAAGAATTATTTGAAGAAGGTAAGATTGATTTACCACCACTATAAACAAAAAAAGATAGCTGAAAACAATTTGTCTTCAGCTATCTTTCTTTATTTTTGTATCTCTTTATAGAATGAAAAATCATTCAAAGTATGTTGTAATTGTTTCTCTTCCTTCATTTCTTTATCTTTGCTCCTAGGCATTCTTACATTTCCTAGTTTGATCGCATCTTGCATACTATTACTAACTAGATTTCCCGCTAAAATTGTCATGCTATAAAAAGTAATTGGTATAAGTACAATCCATGTATGTGTAGTTAAATGGCGGAAGTTTTGACCAATTAGGCCAGTCCATTCCTTTGTTACACTATCTGCATCTAATCCAAATAATATTGTTCCTCCAAAAAACAACTTAAGTAATCCAAGATGCAAAAGAAGTAATAGTACACTTACAAATTGTTGAGCTACTAATAAAAGAAATGATGGTAACATATGCGGCCATATATGGCGCTTCAACCTATGCCACTTACTTCCGCCGAGCACAGTAGCTGCCAACATAAATTCTTCTTTCTTAATACGCTTTACTTCTTGCGCTACATACAACATAACCGTCGGTACAGCAAGACATACAAGAACTATAATTTGAAATGCCACACGCAAATATAACGGCACAACTTCTGCTCCACTATCAAACGTTAAAACTTCATTTAACATAAAATAAGAAATCATAACCATCGGTACAATACTAAAAGGATCAAAAAAGGATGAAATAACTGGAAAAGAACCTTTACCATACATACCAAGAAGTAAACCAATTCCCCCTCCAACTATAACTCGTAAAATCGCTATAATTATACTCGCTCCAACTGTCCATTTCGCTCCTTCTATTATTAACTGGAAAAGGTCGCGTCCTTTCTCATCACTTCCGAACCAAAATTTACTCGACGGTGAAAACGGAGCAGCCTCTAGTTCTCCTTTTTCGTTATACATCATCGTTAGTTCGCGAATATTCCCGTCGAAAAACAACGTATTCCCAATACTAATAACCATAAGTACACTTAAAAAAGTAACACCGATCCAAAATCTTACATCTCTTTTTGCAATTCCCCCCATATCACGCACGCTCCTTTATAACATTTTTTAAAAGCGTATGTAATATACGAAATAGTATAAAAAGCGGTACGTATAATATAATTAAACTCACCGTAAATATTTCTAATTTCGAATTTTCTTTTACAAAAACAAACATTCCATATGTATTGAAAATCCATTCGATAATATATAAATTTGAAAGCATAAATAAAATATTTGTTTTCGCATAATAAATTGTCGTCAATAAAACATTTCTTGAAATATGATGTGTCAAAATATGCCGTAAGCTTAGTCCTTTACTCTTGGCAAACAAACTATAATCTTTCTCTAATTCTTCTTTAAACCGTAACAACAAAAGTTTAATAAACAATAATGCAGTTGGTATTGTAAGACATATAATTGGTAACAAACGTATCCTTTCTTCCCCTAATCCAGCCTGTTTGACTGGCATAAATCCTGTTTTTTGAAACATAATTACGACAAGAAGCTGTGATAATAAAATAAGTAATATATCCGGTATACTCTCAAGCGTAAGAAAAATCCCGTTCCACATTTTCTGTTTCATATGAGAACGCTGCAATACCCAAACGACAAGTATATACGCTATAAGCAAAGAAAGTAAAAATGCTGATAGAAATACAATCATTGTTTCAAAATAATGAATCCATATTTGCGGAAATAGTTTTCTTGAGTCCCGAAATCCATATGTAATTTCACCCGGTTGCAGTAACTTTTCTCCAAGTAATACAATCGTGTTCCAAAAACCAATTAAATCTATTTGCAATCCCTTAAATAAACGTGGGAGCGCACCTAGACAGATTATACATAGAATTGCAGCTACTAGTTGTAAACAAGTAACCCCACACCATTTAGCAATTCGCATCAACATAACGATTTCCCCTTACCATACGATAGAATATTCAGAAACCAAAAACCACATATATTACATCTCTTCAGCTATACCTTGCACGCGTTTCTTCCCACTAGGTAAAATGGCTTGATATAAACACGTAACAAAAAATAATAAACCAAATAAAATAATAAACAACGTATCTGCACTAATCCATTTCGGGAACAACATCGCTATCGCACCGAGAGATAACAGCTGGAATCCTGTCGTTAATGGACTAAGTAAACTTTGAACACGTCCCATGAATGATTCTTCTACAATTTCATACATCCAGCCCATAATTGCAACATTAATAAACAGTAAAAAGAAAGTCGCAAAAGCGATACATACATAAAAAGACCATACGTGGTTTACAAAGTAACACATACCGAAAAAGACCCCTGAGCCTGCCATACCAAAGACAATAATAGGCTTGGGTGCATATTTCTTACCTATACTTGTTGCTACTATACTTCCAATTAGTAATGAAATCCCTCCAACTACACCACCCACCATCGCTAGACTTTCATACGTTGCTGGTGCTAATTTGTATTTTAATATGTAAGTAGTAGATATACTTAAAATACCATTTAATAAACCAAATACGATAAATCCTAAAAGTAATTTTTTTAAAGTTTCATTTTGGTATATATACTTGATCCCTCCTTGAAACTCTGTTATTAACATCTTCAAATTAACTTCCTTCCATTTTATTCTACCATTTGGCAAACGCACTTTTTCTGGAATGGAGATCGTTTGAATCAAAACACCACTCATAATAAAAGTGAGCGTATTTACTAAAATACTCCCGTATATTCCAAAAGTCCAGTACACCATCGTTGCAATTCCTACACCAAACAAAGCATACAAACTATTTACCATTTGATTCACACCTGCTGCTGCACCGTATTGGTCGGATTCAACTACTCCCTGTATCATCGACTGTTCTGATGGGGAGAAAAATTGTATACATGCATTTTCCAAAAATAAAAATATAAAGACGAGTATAATCATCCCGTAATAAAGCGAAATTAGGATGCCGATATTACATAGCGAACAACATATGTTACTTACCGTACAAATACGTTGTCTATCAAAACGATCCACTACTGTCCCTACTAATAGAAAAAAGATTAATGCAGGTAATGCCATCATAATTTGTGTCATCGTTGCGTAAACTGGTTGTTTTCCGTATTGATCTAACAAGTAAAACATTAAAGAAATTCCAGCAATCATAGAACCAAGTCGCTCTAAAATATTTGCTAGAAAAAAACGCGCATACACTTTGTTGCGAAATAACTGTAGCATTTCTTTCATACTTCATACCCTTTCTATCGACAAGATTTTATTGTTTCAGTCATTTATTGGAAGTTATATTATCTTTTTCGACCATTATTCAATCTTTTCCTTCTGTATAGAGAACATTCAAAAAAAGACTCTTGTTTTTTTATACAAGAGTCTTTTTTATTTAACTTCGCTTCATATAATGATATATCTCGCTAACTTTTTTAATTCTCTATAGTTCGGATACACTTTATTTATTTTACGAATGTATCGGACATCCACTCATAAAATTTTTCTTTCTCTTCAAATTGTGGATAATGAGCTGATTTCTCAAAAGTAATAAATTCTTTTTGATCTGCTTCAATCGTATCAAAATATGTTTTTGCTGCATGAAATGAAGTGTTATAGTCATATTTCCCCATGAGAAAATAAAACGGTAGCTTTAGCTTAGTTACTTTAGTAGGCAATGGATTTTTCAAATCTTTTTCCAATAATACAGTTTGAGAATGTGATAATCCAGCGTTATAGCGAATTACGTCTAACAAGTTATATTCATTACTGAATAACATCCCGATATTATCACCATCTGGATTTTCAATGAGCCTTGATGTTCCACCGTATTTCGCAACATACTTTCGCGGAGTGTATGTATCGCCATTTTTAATTTTTTCAGTCAACCCTTTTAAATATGCAACTTCATCTTCATTCCCTGCATTTTTTGCTTGGTCAATTACAAAATGTAAACTATCCATTTCACTTTCTACTGTATCACTCATCTGCCCTATGCCAACATATGCTTCGTATTTTTCAGGGGCTTTATTGGCAGCTTGCATTCCGATATATGTACCGTAAGAATGACCAATTAATATTACCTTTTCTTTGCCGAGACGTTTTGAAACATAATCTGTCATTGCTAATAAATCCTCTACTAGTAGGTCTGATGAAAGGTTCGAATAATCTTCAAAGAAATGATACGATTTCCCACTTGCTCTTTGATCGTAATTAACAACTGTGAATTTCTCCTCCAATACGTCTTGGTATTTTTGAGCATATGGTATTTCTGAAGTACCTGGTCCACCATGTACAAAAATAATGACCGGATTGTTCTTATCTTTGCCGCGTATCATTATTTCATGACTACTTCCATTAATCTCTACCTATTCTAACGTACTTATACTGATTTTCCCTTTTATTTGCGAGGTCCATGTAGGAAATACTAGTGCTACAATTAATAATAGTGTAGTGATGGCTCTAATATATTTCATTAATTTTTTCACCTTCTTCATAATTCGTTTCCTTTCTTTTAAATTTATAAAAATATCAATTTAGTTCTGTAAAACTACCTGAAAATAATATGAATATATAACAATTGCTCTCTCTAATTTCATCTTAACCTTTTGTACATTCTTAATATCCCATACACTTCTTAACTTTCCACTACATAACCCCTTAATATTCCCTTAATTTTCAATACATTAATAATAGGAAGGTTTGGTCACAATGTATTACAAATAAAAAGAGTCCTTGTTTTCTAAACAAGGACTCTTCTCTTAAACTATTTCGCTACTTCTTCTTTCGGCATTACCATACCTTTATAAAGTTGGACTGTTATCCAGTAATAGATGAAATAAATGACTAAGAAGATCCCAATCGGCACCCACACTTTTACAAACGGGTCAACTAATATAAAGCTGAATAAGTTTAGCCCTACTAACACGTGGGAAATTCCAATAATCGCTGGGAAGATAAATAAATATGAAATTTCTTTATATATACTTTTGGTTAACATACTACGTCTCACACCGATTTTTCGTAACATTTCATAACGGCGTACATCACGAGAAGCACCCGTTAATATTTTGAACATAAGCGAACTTGCCATCATTGCTAAAAAGGCAATTCCGAGGAAGAATCCCATAAACATTGTTCCACTCATGAAACTGTTCATAAACTGATAAATTGTCATTTTCGTAAATAAGTCTACTTTTGTACCTGTTGTTTTTTCAATTAATTCTTTTTGTCTCTTATCTATATCGAGCAACAATGGTTTATATTTTTTCATATCGTCTACTTTTGCTAATGTTACACTATGCTCTGTTCCTTGAATTCCTTTATAATGCTCTTCGTCTGCAATTCTTACAGGTTTTCCGTTAAATTGATTATGTGTAATTTGTATTTCTCTTACAACTGCATCTTCCCAATCTTTTGGCATGCGAGGAAGCTTATTCGCTGCTTCGGGAGCTTCCAAAGCAGAATAGACAGGTTCAGTTAAAGGTTCAGCCACACGTTTACGAACAGGCTCTTTTAAAGTTTTTGTATCAAAGTGATCGGAAACAAGTGGTGGTTTCGCAGTTAAGTCATTACGTAAGTAATACACCGCTTCTCCGTCTACTTTATACTTGTACTTGCTTTCTTCAACAATTTCCATTTCTTTTAAGGCCGCTTTGTCTTGTTCATTTGGATCATGAATTACGACATCATATACTCGTGAGAAGTCTGTCATAATACCTACATTTTTTTGGAACGCCATCCCTGCAGTCATGGCACCTGCTCCTAATGCAATTAACATTGCTACAGTACCTAATACTCTCGATAAACTATTTACTCGAAAGCGTAACTGTGCATATGTAAAACTATTTAAGCCCGTTTCATTTCGTTTTTTATTCCCTTTAATTTTCATCACAAAAAATGGGAGCAACGAACTAAAGATAAAATATGTTCCAAGTGTTGTAACGATTGTCGCTATTATAAAACCGATTTCAGCAAACATTTTTATATTTACCATAAAATAGTATCCTGTACTTACTAGTAATACACCAAGTACAGTCATTATAATAATACGAGTTTTACTTTTCTTCACTTCATCTAGTGTTTCATCTTCACGAATTAACTCTAGTTCTGTTTTACGTAATAACCGAACACTATTCATTAATCCGGTAATAAAAAATAGTATTAAAAAGAAAATAGCTGTAACTAAGATTGCTGGTGTATATACAGATGAGTAACTACCTTTCGCTGAAATCTCCATTCCATTCATTAAAAAGTTTCCTGCTACACTTGCTAGTAACATCCCTACTAAAATCCCGATAATAATACTGACAATACCCATACCGAATGTTTCAATAAATAATAACTGTGCTACTTTTTTCTTTTTCGCTCCGAGCATCATGTACATACCGAGTTCTTTTCTTCTTAATGTGAGTAAGAAAGAATTAGCATATATAATATAAAATACAGTAATGAAAGATAATAGTATGGCACCTACCCAGAATACGAGTCTAATACTACTAATAAGACTATTATCCTTTGTAAATTCACTATTCATTGCCATCGTTTGGAACATGTAGAAGATACTAATACTAATAACGAGACCAATAAGTAAAACCATATAATCTTTTAACATCTTTTTCATACTATGACGTGATAATTTAAATAACATAGTCTCGCCCCCTACTTAGACTCAGCAGCTGAGCCCATATGAGCGAGCACACCTAAAATGTCTTGATAGAAACTTTCTCGCGTTCCTTGACGCTTTAATTCTTTATATAGAAGACCATCTTGAATGAATAAAATACGCTCACAGTAACTCGCACTAAATGCATCATGTGTAACCATCAAAATACTTACATTGTGATTTTCATGTAAATCTTGCATCGCTTCTAATAAGCTTTTTGCATTTTTACTATCAAGCGCTCCTGTCGGTTCATCTGCTAATACGATTGCTGGATTATGTACTAAAGCTCGTGCTGCCGCTGTTCTTTGTTTTTGCCCACCAGAAACAGCAGTTGGATATTTTGTTAAAATTTCAGTAATCCCTAATTTCTTCGCGACCTCATTTACCTTTCCCGTAATCTCACTTGAAGGTACGCCTTGCAGAGAAAGTGGTAAAGCAATATTTTCATAAATTGATAAGTTTTCAAGTAAGTTAAAATCTTGAAAAATGAATCCTAATTTTTGAGATCGAAAATCAGATAAAGCATTCCCCTTCATAGAAGTAATATTTGTACCAGCTATTGTCACACTGCCACCTGTTGCTTGATCCAATGTACTAATCACATTCAATAAAGTCGTTTTTCCAGATCCAGAAGGCCCCATAATCCCGACGAATTCCCCTTCTTTAATACTTAATGACACACCCCTTAATGCTTTTGACTGATTCTCATTTCTTTTCCCATACGTTTTTTCTACACTTTCTACAGTAACTACATTTGTTGACATCTCTTTCACTCCATCCCTTTTGTATAAAGTTAATTTCTCACATATTTCTTATTTTTTTCTCATGTAAATCCTTAAGAGTTTTTAAATTTTTCAAACAAAAAGAGTTACACGGGGACCATGAACCTTTTTCCTACTTCATATTCTCATTTTTCTACAACTCGTTCCTTCGATTTCGCTTACATTTACCTTACATTTTTGTAAGGTAAATAATATTACAGACCAATTCATAAGGGGACTTTCTATATAATGAGAAAAAATTTTTATTTTTATCAAAATGAATAGGATATATAAATAACAATAATAATAAAATAAAAAACAATATAATTTTATTTTAAAACGATAAATTGTATGATAAAATCATGTTGTCATTAAATAAATGAGGTGCTTTTTATGAAACTAGTTACAACACTCTTTTTAAAGTTAGCTATTGTTTTTATAGGTATAGTAGTTCTTGCATTGTGCATATTTTTAGTGCCTAAAATCGGGAATTTTGCTGGAGAATTATATCCAGATATTGCTTTTATGAAATCTCTCGTTTTAATCGATATGTATGTAGCAACAATACCTTTTTACTTTGCTCTGTATCAAGCTTTTAAACTTTTAAGCTATATCGATAAGAACAAAGCTTTCTCGGAATTATCAGTAAAGGCTTTAAAAAATATAAAATACTGTGCCCTCACGATCGGTACCTTATACTTGCTAGGTATGCCACTTTACTATCTCATGGCAAAAAAAATTGACCCTCCAAGTTTTATACCAATTGGATTGATCATTATTTTCTCCTCTATCGTGATTGCTGTTTTTGCTGCAGTTCTCCAAAAACTCTTACAAGAAGCCATTCGTATAAAATTAGAAAATGCTTTAACAGTCTGAAGTGAAATATATGGGAATAAATGATGAAAGGATAGCGATTAAGCTATCCTTTCATCATTTATTATGGTTCTTTCATTACTTTAAATTCAGTAATACATGTTAAAGGTGTGTTTTATTATTCATCTCTATTTCTTATTTTTTATTTCCTCTTTCATATTTTGCACAAACTCATCTAGTCCAATCACTTCTGACTTGTCTTCACCGTATTTACGTACATTTACAGATTCGTTCTCCATTTCCTTATCCCCAATAACAAGAACATAAGGAACTTTTTGCATTTGCGCTTCTCTTATTTTATATCCTAACTTTTCATCTCGAACATCTCGTTCCACACGAACGCCAGCTTGTGCTAACTTATCTGCAACATCATCTACGTATTGTACATGAACTGCATTCGAAACTGGAATGACTTTCACTTGAACTGGTGCCACCCAGGCTGGGAACGCGCCTCCAAAGTGTTCAATTAATATAGCTAAGAAGCGGTCTAAAGATCCTAATACTGCTCGGTGAATGACAACTGGTCTTCTCTTTTCATTCTTCTCATCTATATAATTTAAATCAAACTTCTCTGGCATTTGGAAATCTAGCTGGATTGTTCCGCACTGGTGACTTCTATTTAAAGCGTCTTTTATATGGAAGTCGATTTTCGGTCCGTAAAATGCACCATCACCTTCATTTAGTCTATATTTATAATTCAATGAATGTAATACATTTTCTAGTGCCGCCTCTGCTTGCTCCCATAACTGATCATCACCCATTGAATCTTCTGGACGAGTAGAAAGCTCTACTTCATATTCGAATCCAAAAGTTTTATAAACGTAATCAATTTGCGCCATTACGGATTTAATTTCATCTTCAATTTGTTCTGGTGTTACAAATAAATGAGCATCATCTTGGCAGAAAGTACGAACTCTTAATAATCCATTTAAAGCCCCACTAAATTCATGTCGATGTACTTGACCGAATTCACACATGCGAATCGGTAATTCGCGATAAGAATGCAATTTATTTTTAAACATAAGCATATGTCCTGGGCAGTTCATCGGTTTTAATGCAAAACTCTTTTTGTCTACTTCAGAGAAATACATATTGTCTTTGTAATGCCCCCAGTGCCCTGACTTTTCCCATAATTCTTGATTCATCATAAATGGAGTACGCACTTCTTGATAATTGTACTCTTTTTGAATTTCTCTTAAAAATGCTTCTAATTCATTGCGGATAATCTGTCCTTTCGGCAAGTAAAACGGCATTCCTGGTGCCTCTTCAGAAAACATAAATAACTCTAATTCACTACCTAGCTTACGATGATTTCTTTTTGCTGCTTCCTCAACAAAATGTAAATACTCCTCTAATTCTTTTTGAGAAGAGAATGCAACACCATATATACGCTGAAGCACTTGATTGTTACTATCCCCTCGCCAATATGCACCTGAAACGTGAGTTAATTGGAATGCTTTCAAATAGCCTGTTGACGGTAAATGTGGTCCTCTACATAAATCTACAAATTCACTTTGTTTATAAAGTGTTACACTTTCCTCATTAGGAATCGCTTCTAAAAGTTCTAATTTCAAGTGATCGTTCATTTCTTGAAACAATTTTTTTGCTTCTTCTCTTGAAACCTCAACTCGTTCTATTTTTACATTTTCATTTATAATCTTTTTCATTTCTTTTTCGATTTTCGGTAAATCTTCTACGTTTACACTACTCGGAAGATCCATATCATAATAAAATCCATTTTCAATAACAGGCCCTACACCGAGGTTTACATTACCATACATTCTCTTTACAGCTTGCGCTAAAATATGTGCCGCAGAGTGTCTTGCAATTTCTACACCTTCATTTGAATCTATAGTAATGATTTCCACTTTCGCATTTTCTTCAATTTTTCGGCGTAAATCATATAACTGATCATTTACCTTTCCTGCGACTGCTTTCTTTTTCAAACTATTGCTAATCGAACCTGCAATTTCTTCTAAAGTAATTCCTTTTGTAAATTCTTTAACGCTTCCATCCGGAAATTTCATTTCAATCATCTGTTCTTTCATTTTTCATCTCTCCATTTCATAATAAAAAGCACACTCATCCCTAAAATAGGGACGAGTGTGCTTATACCCGTGGTTCCACCCAGATTCCCATCGTAAACATACAATGGCTTCTTTTACGGTAACGTCGTTTACACGGCACTAGATACTTCATTTCCCTAGTGCAGCTCTAAGGTGGTAAGTTATTTTTCTGCGTTAGGAAGTTCTCAGCTTTCCTTCCTTCTCTGTATAACCGGGTAAAATAACTCGTGTCCTTTTCTTCGCTTATTATGAAATTGAATGCAAAAAAGCATATTCATCCCTAAAATAGGGACGAATATGCTTATATCCGTGGTTCCACCCAGATTCCCATCACAAAATGCAATGGCTTCTTTTGCGATAACGTCGCTTACACGGCACTAGATACTTCATTTCCCTAGTGCAGCTCTAAGGTGGTAAGTTATTTTTCTGCGTTAGGAAGTTCTCAGCTTTCCTTCCTTCTCTGTATAACCGGGTAAAATAACTCGTGTCCTTTTCTTTGCTTTTAAAAGTACATCCATTAATTGTTATTTACTATATCTTATTCATTTTATTATTGCAAGTGTTTAAAAAAGTTTTTTTATTTTAAAAAAAGAAACCAAAAATAGATTTTTGGTTTCCCCTTCACAATTTTACCAATCTTGTGGTTCGTAATTTAAGTCTGAAAATAGACGTCGTTTCTCTTTTTTCGATAAATCTCTCCACTGTCCGACTGGTAAATTATTCAACTCAATATTCATAATTCTAGTACGTTTTAACGTGTATACTTGATAACCTAAAGCTTCACACATACGACGAATTTGGCGATTTAGCCCTTGTGTTAAAATAATTTTGAACTCATATTTTGATAACTGTGTGATCTCACAAGGAAGCGTTTTCGTTCCTAAAATTTTCACACCAGCTGCCATTTTCTCTAGAAAATCAGGTGTAATTGGCTTATCTACAGAAACGATATATTCTTTCTCATGTTTGTTTTCAGCACGTAAAATTTCATTAACGATATCACCATCATTCGTTAACAAAATTAAACCGTCTGAGTCTTTATCAAGACGCCCAATGTGACTAATTCGTAAAGGATGATTCACTAAATCGATAATGTTACCTTTTACAGCTTTTTCACTTGTACATGTAATACCTACTGGTTTATTTAAAGCGATATATACGTGATCTCGAGCAATACGAAGTTGCTCTCCATTTACGCGTACATCATCACCTGGATTTACTTGGTCACCAATTTTTGCAACCTTACCATTAATAATTACTCTTCTCTCATTAATTAATTTATCTGCTCCACGTCGAGACGCTTTTCCAGCTTCACTAATAAATTTATTGATACGCAAATTAGGCACATCCTTTTCAAAAAAATTCAAGCTCACACTGCTTCTACCGTACAATACAAAAGGGTAAGCCTTCTATTATAACTTAAATATATTAACATGAAAGGGTATATAACGTCTTCTATTAATTACTCGTTTATAAGAAAATATCTTTATTATACATTCATTTATGCACGTTTTGTACACTTAATATACAAGCCACTCTTCCTTACATACAGCTTGTTTACCTCTTATATCTGCTAAATCTTCATGAATATTCGCTAGTTTATACAACTTAGGGAAAATCTCATCTACATAATTTTGATGCGCCATTTCATCTTTCCAATAAGTTAACACGATATAACGATTTTCAGTTTTTAAAGACTTCCCAATAACGCCACCTAACATCCCTTTTGCATTTTCCATTCCTTTATTCCAAATTGTTTCTTGTTTATGTAAAAAATACTTTTCTTTTTCCACCTTTACATCACATATAGCAACTCTAACGAATGATCCTTCTGTAACAACGTCTTTCAAAGGCGTATCAGTAATATCATACAACGTTTGAAATAGTTCAATTTCACATGAAAGAAACGTATCCTCTTGATTACTATTTACATAAATGGTATCGTGAGCACCATTCATAAATGATTGATACGCACCCCTATCATTCCATAAAGTAAATACACACGCCTCATTTTCATTCCATCCACCGAATTGTCCATGAAAACCATCTAGGTGCTGTATATCACGCCATTTTTCTTGCGCACTTGAAAACAATTCCTTTTTCTCTTCTTCCACCTTACAGTAGATTGTTTTTAGTAGCATTTCTAATTCCCCCTTATGATATAATTTATCTTACTCTTACATCCTTTTGTTTACATAATATTTTTATAATCACCTAAATACTCTTTATACACATATAGAATTAATCATATTTATCCCTAAATCCATCAAACCATTTATCTGATTTTATTTCAAATAATTCAGAATACAAAAAAGTTGTAATCCTTACCAAATTACAACTTTAGCTAATCTCCCTTATTCATCTTTTGCTCAAATAAATAATACGTAATTTCTCCCGGATAATGTAATACAGTTACCTTACGCTCCCCTTTTTTAAAAGTAACAGTATGCCCGTTTTCCCCTAAGTCTTCCCATCCACTTACCTTTTTAATAGGCATTACACTTATATATTTATAATCCTCTTCCTTATTATCGTTAATATGGATTGCTGACATTGGTACTGGAAAATCTTCAATTTTAGATTCTTTGTCCAGATATATGAGTACAAATAAGCCAACTAATAACATAGTCATTGAAATATTTAAAACTAGCTTTCTTCTATTCATTTTTACTAAAAACCCTCTTTTCTCACATATTACTTTCATCATTTTACTAATCTTAGTTATTTATGTATATAAAAAATATAATTAAAATTAATTACATACTATATTCTCTACCAACAATAATATTATTGTTGTATATTATAATTAAAAGATGTTTATTTTTGGAGGTATTACCCATTGAAAAAATTATTTTTTAATAAATGGACAATAGTTATTTCTATTTTTATTATTACCAGTACGATTTTCTACACAACTAAAGATAAAAATAATAACGAAAAAACTACCGCAGAAACAATTGATACAAAAACTTTTAAATCTAAATTACAACCAAAAATTGATGAATTAACTACAAATTATAATGAAATCATCGAAAAAAATTGGTTGCCTGCCTGGGAAGAGATTAACACGAACGGAGATTCAGTAGACAGAGATAAACTATTAGTTACAATGACTGCTGTTTCCAAGCAATATGAAAAAATTATAAATGAAATAGATACTTTGAAAATTAATGAAAATATATCGGAAGTACAAATACAAGAACAACTAGTTTATTTCACAACAGAATTTAAGACTGCTTCTACATTTATGAAAAACGCAGCAGATTTAATTATAGACAGCGCAAATAACTCAACTCCATCCAATGAAACAATTGAAAATACTAAACATGTTTTAGGACTTGCAGATCAACACATTGTTCTCGCTTTATCTACTTTAAATGAAGTTGAAGATAAATTAGGACTTTCGAAAAAATAGAATTCTTTACTATTTTAAAATAAAAAATGATTGCATTTCACTAAATGTATATCTATAATGTTTTTATTGATTCTATACGCAATCAATGCGTATAAGTTATTAATTTTATAATTCGGATGAACCATTCAGGAGAAGATCTATTGATCTACCGACGGGGCAAAAAGTTGCTGAATCAACTTTGAAACTCTCAGGTCTTGGTTACAAGTAGAACTGCATGGGGACGAATCTCTGGAGAGACTCCCTCTCGCTTTCATATAGCGCGGAGGAAAACGAGCGCCGAAGGAGCAAATCCGCTATTTTAGCGGATAATCTCTCAGGTAAAAAGGACAGAGACAAGCGAAAGAAAATGCCGATTTGTATCGGTTTATTTTTCTATCCCTTGTTTCTCCAGAGACCATTTCATTTACTTGAAGTGGTTTTTATTTTTTCTAAATAAAGGAGAATACAGATGGAGACAGTAAGTAAAGTATTAGAACAAATCAATCACTATGTGTGGGGATTACCAACGTTGTTGTTACTCGTTGGTACTGGTATCATTCTCACAGTGCGTTTAAAAGGTTTACAGTTTAGTAAACTATTATACGCTCACAAACTAGCTTTTAAAAAATCAGAAGATACATCTTCCTCTGGAGATATTAGCCACTTCCAAGCACTTATGACAGCTATGGCGGCAACGATTGGTATGGGAAATATAGCTGGTGTTGCAACTGCTGTGACAATCGGTGGACCCGGTGCGATCTTTTGGATGTGGATTACTGCGTTGTTCGGGATGGCAACAAAGTATGCCGAAGCAATTCTTGCAGTGAAATACCGTGTTAGCAATGAAAATGGTGAATATTCAGGTGGACCAATGTACTATTTAGAACGTGGTTTAGGTAAGAAATGGCTTGCTGTTTTGTTCGCTATATTTGGTACAACTGCTTCTTTCGGTATCGGTAATATGGTGCAATCTAACTCAGTTGCAGAGGCAATGCGAATTAATTTCTCTTTCCCCCCTGCTTTAACTGGTATAGTAATGTCGTTTTTAATCGCCATTGTTATTTTAGGCGGTGTTAAAAAAATCGGGAAAGTGACAGGATATATCGTTCCTATTAAAGCTTTCTTTTATATCATTGCTGGTCTTATTATTATTTTCTATCACTACGATCAAATTCCAGAAGCATTTTCACTTATTTTTTCTGGTGCATTTAATGGTACTGCAGCTGCTGGTGGTTTTATCGGTGCAACAGTTGCATCAGCTATTCAAATTGGAATGGCGCGCGGTGTATTTGCGAACGAAGCTGGTTTAGGGAGTGCACCAATTGCCGCGGCGGCTGCAAAAACAGATTCACCTGCAAAGCAAGCTTTAGTTTCAATGACTGGTACTTTTCTAGATACGTTTATTGTATGTACCATTACAGGACTAGTATTAATTACTACAGGTGCATGGAAATCTGGTAAAACTGGCGTTGAAGCTACCACACTTGCGTTCCAATCTGTATTCGGTACTGCAGGTAGTATGATTCTCGGTATCGCGATTATATTATTCGCCTACTCTACTATTTTAGGGTGGTCGTATTACGGAGAGAAATGCGTGGCTTATTTATTTGGAGAAAGTGCTGTTAAATATTATAAAGCAATCTTTATCGTCATGATTGCTATTGGTGCGAATTTAAAATTAGGCATCGTATGGACATTCGCTGATATTGCAAATGGACTTATGGCGATTCCAAACTTAATTGGTCTAATTGGATTAAGCGGTATTGTTGTTGCTGAAACGAATCGCTTTTTACAAGCAGAGAAATTGAAAGAAAGTCATAAAAAACAGGCAAGTTAATCACTTTAAAAAGGAATGGCTCATTTAAAATAAGCCATTCCTTTTTTTCTCTATTTCAATTCCTTTCCCTTCTGAACCATATGTAAATACAGTACAAAATCCATCATAGTCGACGAATGACCAAGTTGACGAATCATTGCTGTTATATTTCCTCTATGATATGTACCATGATTTACGACGTGTTGCACTAATTCTAAAATTGAAGTATCTAGTGTCCCTGCATATGGATTCTTGATAACAAATACAGCATTCACGTCTTGTATTGTAATTAAAAAGTCTCTATATTGATTTGCCATGTTTTCAAACATTTTTTCTAATTCATGTAACGATTTAGTTTCGATTTGTTTTCGTAAATTTTCTCGGTCTTGTATTGCTTCATTCATACTTTTACCATGTAATATGTGTAGCCACACTTGATCTGTAATATAAATATGCGCAAAAGTATCCTTAATTGATGGAAATACACTCTGTATCTGTTCATTAAAAATAGTCTCATAGTTTGGTAATTCTTTTAGTCGATTGAATAAACGTATATTAGCCCAAGCATGATAATCCACCTGTTTTAACATGTACTCTTTCAATCGAAATCGCCTCCTTATTGTATGAAACGTATGGCTTGTTTCTTCATTTCCGATTCTCTATCAGCTTTTGCAATTCCTTTTTCTTCAATTTCACGTTTATTTATAGTTTTATACTTTACATAAGTAAAGAATTCTTTTCTAAATGGAAACGGTGTAATCCGAATTGTTTCCTCGTCCACCCATTCAGCTTGAATAGGTTTCTCTTCCTTACTATTAAACATTTCTGTTCCCTCAAAACCATCTTTAAACAAATCAATTTCATCTTTCTTTTCTACACCTGGTTTATTCATACAGACATATAAAGAAAGTTCATCGCAAAACTTTAATAATCTATAATGTTTATCGAACATCGTAAATTGTTCTTTTGTTAGCGTTGTCAATATTCTTTTTTGCCTTTCCAATTCCCCTGTATAAAATGACATCATCTCTTCATCTTCCTCATTTAATGGAAATGATAAAAAATGCTTACTACAAAGTAATGCTCCGTATGGATTTGAATCTTCAATTTCATTCAAACCAATCGTATAAAAGACAAAGCGTAATGAACTTGGACAATCCATAAATGTATATGGGACATTTTTAGCATCATTCAAAATTGGTACTTTATCAAGTTCTATCCAGCCTCTATCATGCTCATATATTGCATCAATTGTCTCTTTTAAGTATGTGTTATCTTCAAAAAAATCTTCTTTTATATGCTTCGCAATCTCTCCAGCTAAAAAACCATGATCATGTTGACGAATTAATATACTTTCTTTCTCATCCTTTTCACGAAAAATCATCCGTATACTCCCCCTCATCCTCATATTACAGCGTTTTCTATGCATCAATTCTTAATTAATCCCTAATTATTAGCAGGGATTCAGTTTCCTGCAACGAAATTAACATAACTATATAGCATTCTTTCTAACAATATAAATAGTTTTATCTTTACTATCCATTATACTAAATCATTCATTCCAAAAAAATTTTTTATGAGGTGAAAACATGAACAAAACAGAATTAATTAAAAATGTCGCACAATCAGCTGATATTTCTCAAAAAGATGCTTCTGCGGCTGTACAATCCGTTTTTGACACAATTGCTACTGCATTACAATCTGGCGATAAAGTTCAATTAATCGGATTTGGAACTTTTGAAGTGCGCGAAAGATCTGCTCGTACAGGACGTAATCCACAAACTGGCGAAGAAATTCAAATCGCTGCTGGTAAAGTTCCTGCATTTAAAGCAGGTAAAGAGTTAAAAGAAGCTGTGAAATAAACAAGAAACCAGCCATTTTATAGGCTGGTTTCTTGTTTTAATTTAGTAATTCCTTTATATTCTCTGCATGATACACTTCACAAATATAAAATATACATTTGCAGTTACTTACAATTTGATATTTTCTTGTTGGATACACATTCGCCGAAACAGAGCATCCATCAAATAATTCAATAATATTTCCAGAAGGCTGATACCCTTCGTATAATACGTTTCTTCTTACTTCCATCTTTTCTATAAGTGTTTCAACTGGAATGTTTCCATTCTCTAATTCACTCTTAATTGTATTGGGTAAAAACGAAGTGTCCGCAAAAATTAGATTTTCAGATAACACTTTTCCTTTATAACTAACATGCGATACACGGTAAAGAAATGTTCCGTTTTTATCAAAGAAATTCTTTGCTTCTCTCGGGATGTACTGTCTATCAAGTACCTCTTGTTCGAGAACATCAAACTGAACTGTATCATTTAAAAGCTTTTCTAAAGCATGAATAGATGATGTATCTCCAGAAAATAAAATATTTTTAATTGCTTGTACATTATAAGTGAATTCATTTGTTCTATTTTCCGCCACTAACATGAGGAACACCTCTTCTATAAGATATTTTATTAAACTTATTTATAATTTAAAAGCGCTACTGCGTCTAACTGTGTGATTTCAGTTACTTCTTTACTAAATATTGCAATTGAAGCCATATAATCTACACTTGGCCTTATATCTTCCATCATTGTATTTTCTACTAATTCCTGTCTATCCTTAAAAACCAACAAATTTGGAGGATCATTTGGAGCTGATACAGTAATATGCACTGGCGGAATCATTAATCCTTCACCTGTCGCTTTTAGTACTGCTTCTTTTCGAGTCCAATATGTTAAAAAACCTTCTATTCGCTTTTCATTAGATAATTTCATTACTTGTGCTATTTCAATCTCTGTTAATACGCCCTCTGCCATTTTCAGAACATCTACATTTGGATTCATTTGTTCCACATCAACACCAACAAGTGCTGACTTTGTAAATGCAACAACTACCCAATCCCCAGAATGTGAAACAGATAACTGCGGCATTCCTTCTGGTAGTTGTGGTCTGCCATGTTGCAACTTACATACTGGGCACATTCGATTAATCGGTACTTGAACTGGCGACATAGAAAGTATCTTTCCAAGAACTAATCTACTAATTACGCATCCTATTATAAAACGGGCACGATCTGCCGAGTGGTGGTATGAATTTGCTTTCTCTCGTTCAACATCATTTAGTAAATTGTAATGCCATGATTGTAAATCCGAAATTCTTCCCCACCATATTTGACAATCATTCTCATTCAAAGTTGGTATAGAATCTACAACTTTCCTTTCAATCATGTATATTCTCCTTTATTCAACGAATATCAGTTGTTATTCATTGACAATTGCTTTCTGTTTTTTTGATACGGATAACATTTTTTCTTTCTTTTTTGACATTACCTCTTTATCAGAAATACGTAAAGAAAATAATAATGCTACGAGTAAAAACATTGCTGATCCAATAAATGCCGCTTGATATGGTAAGAAATCTGACTGTGCATGATTCTGTATTTCATTACTTCCAAACCCTGATAATATGCTAGCTAAAACAGCAACTCCTATCGCTGAGCCTAATCGATTTTGCACATTAAATATAGTAGTTGCTCTCCCCATAGAAGGTGGTGCAATATTGTTAAATGCAGAAAATTGAACTGCACCGACCGACTGACCTAAGAAAATACCGATGCCAAACAATAATGCCCGTATTTGCCAAGGGTTCGTATCGTGATTTACAAAACTTAATAAAACAAAGATAATCGCCGTACAAATTAACCCTATAGAAATTACCTTGCGAGCTCCTAATTTCTTATATGACCATGGCACAATCTGTGACGATATCATTAATCCAATTGCCTCCGGGAATGTCGTAAGACCTGATTCCAGTGCAGATACTCCTATTACATTTTGATACATAAGTGGAAAAACAAATAACATTCCTAGTAAACCAGCTGATGAAAACAATGAAATAAGACTCATTTTTCTAAAGACTGGTTCTTTTAATAAGCGTAAATCTAACATCGGTTGCTTTACTTTAAGTTCTACAATGATGAACAATGTAATGAATACAATCCCAGCTATCCCAGTACTTATAATCTCTGGAGAAATCCAGCCTTTTGATGGACCTTGGCTAAGTGCATAGATCAGCATCGCAAATCCTGGTGCTGAAAGAACAAAACCGAGAGAATCAAAGCGACCAGCCGATTTTTCAATATGTTCTTTTAAAAATAGAAGACCGAATAGTAACGCTACAATTCCAAACGGTAAATTAATATAAAATGCCCAGCGCCAAGACATTTGATCTACAAAGAAACCTCCAATAATCGGTCCTACTGCCGGTGCGACAGCAATTGGCAACACAATAAACCGTGAAATTTTCGGCCTTTCCTCTGGTGAAAATGTTCGGAATAACATCGCCATCCCAACTGGTGTTAAAAGTCCCCCGCCAGCACCTTGAATGATACGAAAAATATTCAATGAAGTAATATCGTTCGCTATTCCACATAATGCAGACGCAGTTGTAAATACGAAAAGAGCGGTTAGAAATACTCTTTTCGTACCGAAGCGATCTCCTAACCAACCAGAAATCGGAAGGAAAACAGCTAAGCTAACTAAATAGCCAACATTAACCGTCCCCATTGCAGATGGAGGCACTTGTAATTCTTTACTTATCGTTTGTAGTGCTACATTCACAATTGTTGCATCCATCGCAGCCATAAACATCGCTGTTATATATACGATACTTACAACAACTTTTGGATTTATCTTTGCCTTCATTATCGTTTTCCTACTAATATTTTTTCGCCAGCTTGATTACTTTTTGGATTCAAATCTTTCCAGTTATTCTCAACATATTGTAAACAATCGTGCCTGCTAGCTTCTCCATGTACGACTTTCCAACCAATAGGTACATCAAGAAAGACAGGCCAGAGAGAATACTGGCCCTCCTCATTTTTTAATACTTTATATGTGCAATTATCATTTTCAAACGGATTTGTCATACTGTTCTTACCCCTTTCTTATTCTGCAAATATTTCGCTAATACTTGTCCAATTTCTGTAAGTGGTCCTGGTTGACATAAATCTTTATGTCTACAATCAATATCGTGTTGCACAATTTCCCCGTCTAAATAATTTAGCCATGTATTTGGGGAGATAGGATCAAACCAGTCTGGTATAACAGTAGATCTAAAGAATAAAATATCTCCGTTATAAACTTTCGGCACATATTTCCCTAACAACCCTACCGAATTTACATATGTTTCTTTTAAGTTCAAAATAGTCTCTTCTTCAAGACTTGCTAATGCACTTCCATCTTTACGAAGTATTTCTACTGCACTTTCCATCGTAAGTGGTTTACCATCCATGTTATCTGGATCGTATCCACCTAAAGCAAGTAATGCAATTAACGCTTCTTCTTCAGTAGGTGCTTCCGTATTCGGTAAAAAGTGCCCTGGATAAGAATCTAGCATAACGAGTAATTCTACTTCTTCCCCTTCATTTTGTAGTTGCGCTGCCATTGCATGCACAACATTTCCTCCAAGCGACCAACCGAGTAAACGATATGGTCCGTGAGGCTGTACTTCACGAACGTGTTTTAAATAATCCGCCGCCATCTCCTCTAAACTTTTTGGAAGTTCTTCATTTTTAGCGATACCACGTGCTTGTATACCGTAGATTGGATAATCTGTTCCTAAAGATTTCATAAGTCCTGCATAGCACCAACTTAATCCACCTGCTGGGTGTACACAAAATAGTGGTAATTGGTCTCCGCTTGCTCGTAATGGAAGCAACACATCAAGTGCACTTTGTCCATTTCCCACTTCAAGTCTTTCAGCAAGACCTGCAACAGTGGGTGCTGCAAATAAAGTTCCGATATTTAGTTCCACCCCAAGTGCTTCTTTCATGCGGCTCATAAGCTGCACTGCAAGAAGTGAATGGCCACCTAAATCAAAGAATCCATCATCAATTCCAATTTGCGGCACACTTAAAACTTCTGTAAACAAGTCACATAACATTTCTTCTTGCGGTGTTCTTGGTCCACGACTAGATGATGATGCGATAAATTTTGGAGCTGGCAATGCCTTTCTATCTAATTTACCGTTTGGAGTTAAAGGTAACTCATTTACTACTACAAAAGCATATGGAACCATGTAATCTGGTAAACTCCCCCCAGCATACCTACGCATTTCATTCGTATCAATCATTTCATTATTTGATGCGACGATATAAGAAACTAACCGTTTATCCCCTGGTTGATCTTCCCGTACAATAACAGCTACTTGTTCAACTTTAGGGTGTTTCATTATTACCGCTTCTATTTCCCCTAATTCAATTCGGAATCCACGAATTTTTATTTGGTGATCTGCACGTCCTATATAATCTAGCGTCCCATCTTTACGCCAGCGAGCTAAGTCTCCTGTACGATACATTCTTGTACCTGGCTTGCCAAATGGATCTGCGATAAATCGTTCAGCAGTTAAACCTGCTCTTCCTAAATATCCACGAGCAAGCCCTGCACCTGCAACATACATTTCTCCAACTACTCCAGGTGGCACCGGTTGTAAATAGTTGTCTAACACATACACTTTAAGGTCAGGTATACTGCACCCAATTAAACTATTTGCCCGTAAAGAAACTATATTCTCGTCTAACTCAATATAACTAACATGTACTGTCGTCTCAGTAATACCGTACATATTAATAAGCTTCGGTGCGTTATGAGGATGTCGACTATACCAATCTTCTAATCGACTTAGCTCAAGTGCTTCTCCTCCAAAAACAACATATCGTAAAGATAATTTTTGGCCAATCTCTTCATTTTCACGATCTGCTTGCATCAATTGATAGAACGCTGATGGAGTTTGGTTTAAAACAGTTACCTTTTCTGTAACAAGAAGTTGTAAAAATTCTTTCGGCGAGCGACTTACAGTATGTGGTACTACGACCAGACGACCTCCATATAATAAAGGCCCCCAAATTTCCCAAACCGAGAAATCAAATGCGTATGAATGGAACATCGTCCAAACATCGTCTGCGTCAAATTGGAACCAATGATCAGTTGCACCTAAAAGTCTTACTACGTTTTGATGAGGTATCATAACGCCTTTCGGTCTACCTGTTGAGCCTGACGTATAAATAACATACGCAATGTGTGAAGGCGATAATTGCCTCATGCGCTCCATTTCATCAATATTATCTTCACTATATTTCTCTATTTCTTTTATTACTTTCACATCATCAACTAAAATTTTCAGTTCCTCATTACATTCAATTTCCACATCTGAATTTGTTAAAACACATGATGGTTTCGCATCGTGGAGCATAAATGAAATACGCTCTGACGGGTAATCTGGATCTAACGGAAGGTATCCCGCACCAGCTTTTAGAACAGCTAGTAAGCTTACAACCATATTTAAAGATCTCGGCATCGCTAAAGCAACGAGTTGATCAGGACCGATTCCTTTTGCTATTAGCAATCGAGCTATTTTATTCGCTTTTTTATTCAACTCTTCATATGTTAACTTTTCATCTTCAAAGACGACAGCAATAGCATTTGAATTTATATGAGCCTGCTTTTCAAATAATTGTGATAATGTCATTTCTGGTGCAATTTGAAAACCACCATTCCACTTCTCTAACACTGTATTTCTCTCTGCTAAAGTTAATATTTCTAATCTACCAATTAATTGATCAGGATTTTCCGCTGCATCATCTAATAACAGAATGTATCGTTCTATTAATTTTTGCACCGTTTCCCGTTTATATAAATCAGTACTAAACTCTAACAATCCGTGTAAGCCGTCTGGAGTACCATCAACTCCGTTACTCTCGCTAATTTCAAATGTTAAATCAAATTTCGCAGAGCCAACGCTTTGAATTTCAAGATTCGCTTCTAAGTCTGGAACATCAAATATCGCTTCAGGCGTATTTTGGAAAGCTAACATAACTTGAAACAGCGGATGACTATTTCGGGTACGTACTGGATTTAACACTTCAACGAGTCGTTCAAATGGAACATCTTGATTTTCGTAAGCTGCCAGATTTAACTGCTTCACTCTATTTAGTAATTCTTTAAAACTTGGATCTCCTGATGTATTTGTACGTAACACTAATGTATTTACAAATAAGCCAACTATATTTGATAGTGCATCATCGTTTCTTCCAGCAATCGGACTCCCGATTGGTATATCAGTACCGGCACCTAATCTTGTAAATAGCGCACTAAGTCCTGCTTGCAACACCATAAACAAACTAACTCCGTTTTTCCGTGCAAGCTCTACTAACCTACTATGCATACCTGCATCTATATGAAAATGAATTGTTTCTCCGCGGTAACTCGTTTCAATTGGACGCTGGTAATCTGTAGGTAACTCCAGCTGATCTGGTAAACCTTCTAGCTCTTTCTTCCAAAAATCTAATTGTGTTGAAATGAGACTCTCTTGTGTAGTTTCATCACCAAGCAATTGTTGTTGCCAAAGGGCATAATCTGCGTATTGAACTGGAAGTGTCTCCAGCTGAACTCTGTTACCTTGACATCGTGCTTTATACGCCGCTGCAAAATCTCTCGTTAACGGTTGTAACGACCAGCCATCCCCTACAATATGGTGTAATAGAATTAGTATTACATGTTCGTTTTCACTCAGTGTAAAAAGTTGCAAACGAATTGCTGGTTCAACATCGAGGTTAAAGCTATATCTTACCGCCTCTACAAGTACAGTTTCTAATTGCGCTTTACTTGTTTTTGTTATAATCATTTCTAAATTTAAATTTTCCATATCTAAAATTTTCTGATAGGAACTACCTAATACGTTAGGGAAAATTGTTCTAAGTGTTTCATGTTTCTCAACTACATCATAAAAGGCACCTTGCAATGCTTTCTCGTTCAAAATTCCATTCATACGAATAACTAGCGGAATATTATAAGTAGGGCTCGGACCTTCTAAGCAATTTAAGAACCATAACCTACGCTGTGCAAATGAAAGTGGAATCTCATTTGGTCTACTTACTTTCTTAATAGCTGGTCTTACACTTTTTGCTTGATCCAATTGTTTCGCTAGTTCAGCAACAGTTGGCAATTCGAATAGTTTTCCAATCCCTAATTCCACACTTAACGTTTCACGAATTCTTGCCATTAAACGAGATGCAAGAAGCGAATGACCACCCATTTCAAAGAAATTATCATCGATGCTAATGCGAGAAACACCAAGTACTTCTGCAAATAAATCACATAATATTTCTTCTTTCGGATTTCTAGCAACTCTATCCTTGTTCATTTCATTAAAATCAGGAACAGGCAATTTCTTTCTATCAACCTTACCATTTGGCGTTAATTGTAATTCTTCTAGCACAACAAATGCTGATGGCACCATATAATTCGCTAAACTTTCTGAAACATAAGAACGAATTTCTGCAAGATCAATTTGTTCCTTTCCTTCGGCAACGATATACGCAATGATTCGTTTATCATTTGGGCGATCTTCTCGTACCATCACTACTGCTTGCTTAACATTTTCATGTCGTTGTAATACCATTTCAATTTCAGCTAATTCAATTCGGAAACCGCGAATTTTAATTTGATGATCTGCGCGGCTCACGTATTCTAGCACACCATCGTTACGCCATTTCACCAGATCACCTGTGCGGTACATACGCTTCCCTGGTTCTCCATATGGATTTGCAACAAACCGTTCAGCCGTTAACTCTGGTTTTCCTAAATATCCGTTCGCGAGCCCCTCCCCCGCAATATATAGTTCACCAATCACTCCAGGTGGAACTGGTTGTAAGCCTGCATCTAATACATACACGTCTGTATTCCAAATCGGTTTTCCAATAGGAGGTATACCACTTTCATCAATGTTCATGAAAGTAGACCAAATAGTCGTCTCGGTTGGTCCATATAAGTTTGTAATAGCGCAACCTAATTCTTTTAATGTATTTGCTAAATGGGCCGGAAGAGCTTCACCACCAACGAGCACATTTAGCCCTTGTAGCCGCTCTGGATATTCAGTTACTAACGCCTGCCAAAGCGTCGGTGTAGCTTGCATGATTGTCACTCTTTCTTCTTGTAACAATGCCGTTAACGCAGAAGGTTCTTGAATTACCTCTTTTTGTGCAATTGTTAAACTTGAACCACTAATAAGAGGTAAATAAATTTCTAGAGCAGAAATATCAAACGCAAACGTTGTAACTGCTAATAAATGATCATTTTCATGTAATGAAAACATATCTTTCATGGCCAATAAAAAGTTACTTAAAGCTTTCATAGGAACAATTACACCTTTTGGATTTCCGGTTGATCCTGAAGTATAAATTGTATACGCAGGCTTTAAAAGTGATTCATCATTTCTAAATGGTAGATTCATATGAGAATATGCTTTTAACGCTAGTTCTGTTTCTTCACTATCTAATTCGATTTTTTTCATATCATTTTCTATAACTAAGGTTGATGAAACAGATGAATGTGTGATGATACAAACTGGTTTTGCATCATTTACTATATAATTTATTCGCTCTGCTGGATATTCTGGATCTATTGGTAAATACGCTGCACCTGCCTTTAAGACTGCTAGCATACTGACTACCATTTCTATTGACCTTGGAAATACTAAAGCTACAAACTGATTTGGCCCTATTCCTTCTTCTACTAAATAGTGCGCCAGTTCATTCGCTCGTTCATTTAGCTCTTTATACGTAAGATCTTCACCGTTACAAGTAACCGCTATTTTATTTGGAGTCTTTTGTACTTGTTTTTCAAATAATATAGGTAGAGAGATGAATTTATCAGCTGCCTTCGTTTCATTCCATTCCAATAAAACTTTATGATTTTCTTCAGGAAGAGTAATGTTTATGCTTCCAATCGACGCGTCTTTTTGATAAACATTTATCATTAATTCTAATAAATTCATAAATCTCTCTTTATGCAACGCTAGTTCCGCGCCATTATATACTTCTAGATTCGCATCAAAATGAATCATTAGCTCATTTTGATCAAAACGTTTATATACATTTATTGATAAATCATCGACAGGTCCTGCTGATAAATTATGTGTAATACCACGATTTCCAGCAAAGTTAAGCCCATAATCAAAAGGCATAACATTCACTAATGGTCCAAATAATCTTTGGTTTTCACCTAATAACTTTAAGTCTCTTCTTAATTCCTCATGACGGTATTTATGATGACGACGTACGTCTTGGATTTCTTTAGAAACTTGCTGTAATAATTCCGCAAAAGTTATATTTGGAGTTATAGTGAGACGAAGTGGTACTAAATTCATTACCATACTCGGTGTATGAATAGATACAGAACCTAGACGCCCCATCATCGGTAAACCTAAAACAATATCATTTGCACCTGTTAACTTATGCATATAAATACTTGTTACAGCTATAATAAATTCCGGCCAACTTGTTAACGAAATATTGATATCTTCTAGTAAATTTTTCGTACTAGAATTTGATAAATAAGCCGTTTCTCGTAAAAATCCATTTGATGTTCTCGGCGCTCGTTCTGCTAAACTTACAACTTCCGGTTCATCTGCAAACTTCTCTAACCAAAAAGTACAATCTTCCTGAAATTGTTTAGACTCACGATACTCCATATCTTCTTGTACAATTTTCGCAAGAGAACCAAATGGCTTTTCATTCCTTTTTGTCTCTTCTATAAGTGATGTATACTCATTGGCTACCTTTTGGCTAAGAAGTGAAAATCCATAGCCATCCATCACAATGTGATGGATGCGCTGATACCAAAAGAAACGATTATTTTCAATTTGAATAAGTGCTTCAGTAAATAATGTATCTTTTTTCAAATCGATTGGTATAGATAAATCATTTTTCATCCATACCTTAGCAGCTTCTTCAGGATTTTCTTCTTTACGAACGTCAATAAAATGCATATGAAACTTTGACGATTCCTCAATAACTTGCCATGGGCCAATTTCATCCTCTTCAAAACGAACGTGTAGTGCTTCTGCTTCTGTTACAACATTTCGTACTGCTAATTCGAAAATTTCTTGATTAATATTTCCGCTTATTTCAACATATTCCCCAGTATTATAAATCGGATTCAGCGGATCTAATTGCTGTGCAAACCACATACCAGTTTGCGCAGATGATAACGAATGGCGAACCTTTTGACTATTAGGCATTCTTTACTACCCCTTTATTATGTAGTCTATATTAAAGTACATGCTCTGTTTGCGGAGATAATAAGCGGTACCAATCAACAACCGTTGGGCTCTCTGCTAAATCCGCAAAAGTGATTTCTTTTCCTTCGCGGCGCCATTTCTCTACTAAACTCATAATTCTGACCGAATCAAGTCCTCTATTTAATAAATCTTCATCAGTCTCAACACTCTCTACTGGTTCACGAAGTAATTGTGCAACTAGTTCATGTACTTGCTGTAAAGTGATTTCATCATTATCTTTTAAACTTTGTAACTCTGTTAACAAAATGTTAGTTGATGTCGTTACTGCACATCTATTAGATGCATACTCCAACGCTTGTTTATGATGTTCTAGTGAAAAATCAGCAACTGCATCTGCTACAAAGAACGGCTCTATACCATCCATAAACGCTTCACAAGCTGTTAATAGGCAGCCAATATGTGCATAAATACCGCAAATGATGAGTTGATCTCGTCCTTGTTCATTTAATATTTCTAGTAAATTTGTCTTTTTAAATGCACTATATCTCCATTTTGTTAAGAATATATCATCCTCATCTGGAGTAAGTTCATCAACAATTTTCTTTTTATCTGGTCCAGCAGGAATACCGTCACCCCAGAAGTCTTGCAATAACCCTCGCTGTTCTAACGTTTGTCCACCAGGTTGTGCTGTATAAACAACTGGAATACCAAGTTCCTTACATTTTTCTCTTATCACCTTAATATTTGAAATGAGTTCTACTTTCGGTGATTCTGTATCGCTGTATGCATCAAGAAAATATTCTTGCATATCATGGATTAGAAGAACCGCACGTTTCGGATCTGGCGTCCAGTTCACTTTATTTTTTGGTAGTTCTGATTCAACTGGCATTTTGTATACTGAAATAGATGGAATAGCCATCTAATCACTTCCTTCCAATTTTTATATTATTTATCGTTTTACCGTAATAAGTTTTTCAGCAATAGCTTTACGTAATTCTTTTTTGCTTACCTTTCCAACACCTGTTTGTGGGAATGATTCAATAAATTCAATTCGATCTGGAATCTTATAAGCTGCTATACCACGTTCTCTTAAAAACATTTTCAATTCACTTACAGTTGGAGCTTGTCCGCGAGCTATTACAAATGCACAAGTACGTTCTCCTAAATAATCATCAGGCATTGATACAATTGCTACATCATGTACTGCATCATGTGCTAATAGATGATTTTCAACCTCTTCCGCAGCAACTTTCTCACCACCACGGTTAATTTGATCTTTATCTCTTCCTTCTACAATGATGTAACCTTGTTCATTTACTTTTACAAGATCACCTGTGCGATAAAATCCATCCTTTGTAAAGGATCTTGCATTATGCTCTTCTGCTTTATAATAACCACGAATTGTATATGGCCCTCTTGTTAATAAACTACCTACTTCTCCAGGTTTTACATCGTTATCATTTTCATCAACGACCTTTACCTCATCAAATGTAGACATCGGTCTCCCTTGTGTATGAATAATAATTTCTTCAGGATCATTTAATCTTGTGTAATTTACTAATCCTTCTGCCATACCAAACACTTGTTGTAACGTACATCCAAATGTAGGGCGTATACGCTTTGCAACTTCAGCACTAAACTTAGCGCCCCCTACTTGAATCACTTCTAGGCTCGATAAATCGTTATTACGTGAAGAGGCAGCATCTAGCCATACCATTGCTAATGGTGGAACGAGCGCTGTAATCGTCACTTTTTCTTTTTCTATAAGAGTAAATGCCTCATCTGGACTACCCCCAGTTGCCAACACTACTTTTCCACCTGCGTAGAAAGTTCCAAACGTTCCAGGAGAACTCATCGGATAGTTATGTGCTACTGGAAGTACCGCCATATAAACACTATCTGCATTTAAATTACAAATTTCAGCGCTAACACGTAAACTATAAATATAATCATCATGTGTTCGAGGAATTAATTTAGAAAGTCCTGTTGTCCCTCCTGATAATTGGAGAAATGCAACATCACTTGGCTGGACTTCTGGTAATGGAACGGGATCTATATACAGATCATTTATGTTCACAAACTCTTCTTCTTCTCCCACTACAATTACATGTTGTAAAGTTGGCACTTTCTCTTTCACTTCTCTTGCTAGTTTTCGATAATCAAAGCCGAGAGCCTTATCTGAAATAACGTAAGCACTCGCCTCACCAAACTCACAAAAATAACTAATTTCACTGCTTCGATGTGAAGGTAGTGCAAAAATAGGAAGTGCTCCAATTCGAAATAGCGCAAAACATATTTCGAAAAACTCGATAATGTTAGGTAACTGGATTACAACTCGATCTTCTTGCTTTATTCCTAAATTCAGTAAACCTGCAGCTAAACGATCTACCTTTTTATCAAGCTCACTATACGTTATTTGCGAATTACCGCTTACAACCGCGATTTGATCTCTATATTTTTCAGCACGCTCTTTTAACATCGAACCAAATGTTTCTCCAAGCCAACATCCTTCTTCTCGGTAACGATTTGCAAATTCTTTTGGCCATTCCGTATAACCTTCTAACATTCTTTCTTCCCCCTACTTTTCATTAAGTGAACTATCCTTTAACCCTAAAGCTTTCAACATTGTTTGAAATTTAGCAGAGGTTTCTGCTAACTCATCTTCAGGATTAGACTCAGCAACAACTCCAGCGCCTGCATATAAACGAAGTGTATGTTCTTGTACTTCAGCACAACGAATTGTAACAATCCATTCACCATCTCCATTTAAATCGCTCCATCCTAACATTCCTGTAAAGAATTCACGGTCAAATGGCTCAATTTTTTGAATAGCTTCTCTCGCTTCTTCCATCGGCGTTCCGCAAACTGCTGGCGTAGGATGAAGAGCAATTGCTAATTCCAAAGAAGTAGTATTTGGATCCTTTAGTTCACCTTTCACTTCAGTAGACAAATGCCACATCGCTTCACTATGAATAACGGATGGTTTTTCCGGAACATTTAATGTATGACAATACGGACGAAGCGCAGCAGCAACCGCTTCCACTACTACCGCATGTTCGTGTAAATCTTTTGGAGAAGAAAGTAATTCCTCTGCTCTTCTTTTATCTTCCACTGGATCATCACTACGAGGTCTTGAACCAGCTAACGGATTAGAAGTAACTTGCATACCATTACGTGAAACGAGTAATTCAGGGCTTGCTCCAATTAATGTCTTATTATTCTCATTTTCATCTTTCGGTAAATTCACAGCAAATGTATAACCATGCTTATTATGTTCTGCTAATTCTCGAAGAAGTTTTTGCTTATTAATCTGTTCAGAAGATTCAACATCTAACGATCTGGATAGAACGATTTTCTTTAAATCGCCGTCTTGGATTTTTTCAATTCCTTGCTTCACACCGTTCATATACACTTCAGGCTCTGGGACTGGCGTCATTTCGAATGTTAAGTTCTCATTTGTTTCAAGCTGATTTGTTGTATCCAATTGTAAACGCTCAGAAATTCTACTATATTCTGGGACGATAAGTTGAACTTCTTTTCTACGATCAAATGGCAAGGCACCTACAACGATAGGATTCGGATTTCCTGCTTGTTTTGCATTACGTAATACGGCTTGCACAAGCTCTGGAAAACTTTCAATTTCACGATGCTTTACTGTAGCAAACCCTCCTTCTGTCAATATCGTTCGAGTTGGTGAAGCAAAAAAGAAAGAAGATTCAGTCTTATAATCTTCTAATAATTTTTCTGACAGTTCCTTTACAGCCGTAAATTCATTCATAGTATAGTAGCCCCCTAAATTTTTTATTAAATTCCTAATGTAGCTCCGCCATCGACACATAAATTGTGCATGGTAATGTGGCTTGCTTTATCTGAAGCTAAAAACAATACCGCTTCGGCAACTTCTGAAGGCTGTGCAATTTTTTGTAACGGTATACCGAGTCTATATGTGCTTTGAGAACCAGCAATTATATTTTTTGCCCCATTCTCATCAGCCCATAGTAACCTTTGCATTTCAGTTTCAGTAGAACCTGGAGAAACTAAGTTACAGCGAATGTTGTACGCTGCAAGTTCTAATCCTAAACACTTCATAAACATCGTCGTTGCAGCTTTTGATGCAGCATACGCAGCCATCTCCATTCTCGGGGTATTTGCTGCATTTGACCCAACTGTAACAATTGCCCCTGACTTTCTTTGCATCATCTGTTTACTTACTGCTCGGGACATATAGAAAACTCCTGTAGAGTTTACAGAGAATGTTTTATTCCAATCTTCATCACTTAAAGAGTGAATCGCTCCCATACGTAAAACCCCTGCAACATTTACTAATATATCTATTGGTGCTATATCATTTTCAATGCGCTTTACTATATCTTCAACAGCAGCACTATCACTTACATCTAAACGAAATGTTTTCATACGTGTTTTATTTAATTCATTTTGTTTTAAGAGTACTTTTAACTCTTCTTCATTTTGATCAACCGCAATAACTGTAGCTCCTCTTTCTAAAAACATTTTTGCTACAACACTACCTATACCTTGGGCTGCACCTGTTACTAAAACCGTTTTCCCATCAAATTCCCCTAAGTTCATTTCCTCTATCCTTTCATTTGAAAATTAATCTAATCAAACAAATAATGATAATGATTATCATTATCGATGTAAAAAATAATACACTTACTAAACTAATTGGTCAAGTGTACTTTTCATCAAAATATTATTCATTGATAATGTTTTTCATTTAATATTCTTACACCGAAATGATAATCTTTCTCAATAAACTTGTCAACCTATTTTTATTTTTCAGATAAAATATTTTAATACTTCTTAATAAAATCACATTTAAACGCATTAAAAGTACTTACTTTATAAATAGAATTCAAAACCCTCTTTTTAATATTGCAGACGATAAACTGTAGATATCTTTATTTACAATGCTTTTTCAAAAATTCGAGTATATATTTTCTCAATATTTTTCTGAAAATATATCTTGCAAATACAAATGAATGTCTTCCTTATAATTTAAGATTTAATAAATGTTTCAAATATGATGTATCAATTCATTACATTCCAATATAATCCAAATGGATATTCTACTCTTTTTTTTCTCAAGAAGCTGCCAAAGGTTAAATAGTCTCGTTAACATAATTCAAAAAAGCACCCTATTTAACAGGATGCTTTTTCATAATCATAGTGTTATAGAAGATTTATATACTTATGCTACGCTGTGATACTCTTCTTCTTGTTCTATTTTCTGCTTAGGTGCTTGAATTAAAATTGCGATAATAAATGACACGACACATAATACGCCGATCACCATAAAGGTTGGTTTGAATCCACCTAGAAGTGCACCGATAAAGGAACCTGCAAGTGCTCCAAATCCAAATCCTTGATACACAATTCCGTAGTTCTTACTATGGTTTTTCATACCGAAGAAATCACCAACAATAGCTGGGAAAATAGTGATATTTCCACCAAAGCAAAACGCTACACTTGCTACACATACGAAGTAGATACCATAATTTAAATCTACGAAACTTAAAACCAAGACTGAAGTCGCCATAACAACAAAAGTACCAGTAACGATTTTTAAACGGCCGATTTTATCTGATAACGGTCCTAGAATAATACGACCTAATGTATTGAAGATTGCAACCATAGCCACCGCATTAGCTGCTGTCGCTGCGCTAAGCCCTACAAGTTGAACACCAATGTCTTTTACCATACCAATTAAGTATAAGCCACTCATACATGATGTAAATAACATAATAAATAATAAATATACTTGTTTTGTGCCTAACATTTCTTTCGTTGTATATTCTTGAGTTTTTGTTTCATGAACTGCTCCTTGATCTGCAGCTTGATGGATTAAACAAGCGCCAATTACAATCATAGCTGTAACAATTAAACCCCAGTATATAAATGCTTGCGATACACCAACTGATTCAATCAACTGTGCGTTTACGTATTTGAAGATTAAGCTACCCGAACCATATGCAGAGACAGAAATACCAGCAATTAAACCTTTACGCTCTGGAAACCACTTGATTAAATTTGATAGTGAAGTGATATATGCTGTACCATCTGCATACCCTACAACAACTCCTGCTAGTACATAAAGCAATAGTAATGAGGAAGCTTGTGAACTAAGAATTAATCCTAGTCCTAATGCTAGTCCAGCTATCATAATAAGTTTACGAAGTCCCCATTTTTCTTGTAATTTACTCGCAAATAAAGTTGAAAATGCTAAGGAAAGACTAGTAATTGAGAAAGTTATAGCAACTGCATTAAGACTCCAACCGTATTTACTAACTAAAGGCTGATTGAATAAACTCCATGTATATATCGTTCCAAGCCCCATTTGTACTATAACTGTGCCAAGGACAACAAGCCATGGATTAACATTTGATTTTTTCATACCTTTCCGCCTCCTCTTTCTATTTCAATGCTATTCGCTAAATTTTCTTTTTTTATGTTCATATTGACCACCTCTTTTGATTTAACACCTTCATTGTATAAGATGTCCCCGCTTATGTAAGCACTTACAAGGCAGAGCGTCAAAAACATGGAATCAGTTACAGAAAACGAAGGACGAAATACAAAAAGCTACTTATTAAATACATAAGTAGCTATTATAATGTTTTGCATCAATAGGACTTACAGCTGTTTTATCATCTTCTTTTATACAAATTATGTTTCAAGTTAAATCATTGTTAGATTGCAAAATTTTGATTTTCCTATACAAACAGAAAAAACTTTTTTACACTACGATGTACTTTATTTTTTATAAAATCACAAATATTTTTTTGATAAATAAAACTAAATATTCACTAATATACCTATACGTGGTTTAATATATATAATAAAAAAACATTTCTGTCTTTAATGAGGAGGTACTATGAAAGCAAACGTAGGGGATACTATACTTTTTCAACGAAATAATTTAAAGATTACGGGATCTGTACTAAAACTTTATACTGAATCGGTCTTAGTTGAAATTACAAATGTAAGCGGTGGTACTTTTGAATTTGATCGAACAATTGTAAATCATAAAAACTATAAAATTATGAATACGAATACATAAAGTTAAGTTTTAATCAGTCGCACCAACCGGGCGTTTACGGAATGCTCATGCGGAATAACACAACAAAAATAGCCCCTGCTCACCAGCAGCGGCTATTTTATATGAAAATACTTCATTAGTTTATATATCCTAAAACACTTACAATCTTACTCGCTTTTAAATTATTAATATGATAATAAATTTCTAAACCTCTTCTCTCAGCTCGTAACACTTTACCTTTCATTTTTGATAAATGTTGCGAAACAGTCGATTGTGGAATGTTTAGTAATTCTGTTAATTGTGTTACATTACAAGTTTTTCTCGTACTTAATTCATTTACAATTTGTAATCGAATTGGGTGCGCCATAATTTTTAAAATATCTACATCTTCTTCTGAAACTAAACTTTTTCTCATTTCACTCGTATATGTTGTCATAAGACATTCCCCTTTTATATGAATTCCTTTTATTTAGATCTATTTCCAAAATATTTAAAACTCCGATGTGAAACCTTTATATAAAAATAATAGAATTTTAAATTTTTAAAAACAGAAATAAATTCAATTCACTTTATTTATTTGGTACATATACATAATACAATGTTAATATGTGCTCTATGTGAAGTTCGCATAAATTTGCAATGAAGATTTTCAAACAATTCATATCTAACTATACACTTCCTCCTAACACTATCCAGTGATTTTAACATATTTTAGGCATTTGTATATACTATCTACAAAATAAATGTTGTTTAGGAGGAATTCAAATGCCAACAATGTTACAAGAAGAAGTTGAAGAAGCGCGCGAAACATATGTCAGTCGTATCATATTGGTCGGTGGATCAGCTTTATTTTTAGTAGGTGGTGTTATATCGGCCATTTCAGCCTTTAAAACTTATAATCGCTTGGAAAATACACCGCCTTCTACAGATAACTCATAGGTGAATTATCTAATTGCGAATAACAAATAAATGCCGCCTCTATAAAGAGGTGGCATTTATTTTACCTTAGGTTCTATACTAAAAAATCGCAAACAATACTTTAAGTATGAATGACAATGGAACTTACTTCACCACAAACCTCGTCTGACTACACCCATCCTTCTGCTTCGTTACCTCTAATACAGCTGGCATTGCGTTTTTCAGCTCTTGAACGTGTGAAATGACACCGATAAAGCGGCCTGATTTTTGTAAGTCTATTAAGGCATCTACGGCTTTCGTTAATGATTCTTCATCTAATGAACCGAACCCTTCATCGATAAACATCGTTTCGATGGAAATACCACCTTCATATGCTTGAATGACGTCTGCCATTCCGAGCGCTAAGCATAGCGATGCATTAAATTTCTCGCCGCCAGATAATGTTTTCACATCGCGTGTTTGGCCAGTGTATGCGTCATATACATCTAAGCCTAATCCGCTTTGACGATTTCTCTTTTCTACTCGTTCACTTCGTTTTAAATAAAATTGTCCATTTGATAATTTACGTAATCGTTCGTTTGCAATTTGAACAATTTGTTCTAAATACTCAATTAGGATGTAACGTTCAAATGATATACGGCTTTCGTTATCACCTTTCATTACTTCATATAAGTCAACAAGTTCTTGGAAAGCTTTTTCTTCCTCATGAATTTGCTCATCAATACGTCTAATATTTTCATGTAAATCAGAAATATATGTTACGGCATTTTGCGCACGTTGACGTTTTTCTTTAATGATATCAAGGTTAATTTCTAGTTCTTTTATATGTTCACCTAACGCTGTAATATCCATATACTCTTTATCTTTTAATTCAGCATGTAACTCTTCAATTTGTTTTGCAAGTACTTCAAGAGATGAATAATAGCTTTGAATTTCTTTTTGTATCATTTCCATCTCAGCATCACTTAATTTAGCTTCTTTATACGTAGATTGATCTGTAAATCCGCTCTGCTCAAGCTCTTTCATAAAGCGCGTGAAAGTCTCTTCTTTCTTCAATTTTGCACTTTCAAATTGATTAGAAGCACCTTCCTGTTCTGCTTGAATACGTATATTTTCGTTTTGCCAATGTTGATACGCTTCCTGCACTTTCTTCCATTCGTCCTCCATTAATCTAAGTTCATGCATAGCTTGGTCAAATTGAACTTTCCAAGCTTGGACTGTTTGTAAGTTTTCAGGAATGTTTTTCTTATCATGTTCATATGACGTACGAAGCTGCATACACTCCATTTCTGTACGGTGCTGCTCTGTTTCTACCTCACGCTTCTGTTTCTGCAGTGCATCTACTTTTTCTTCTATGCTTTTTATTTTCACAGCTGTTTGCTTACGCGTTTCTTCACTTGCTTTTAACGTATTCACTTCAGTTGCTAATTGTTTTCCCTTTTGAACAAGCGCACTGTATGTTTCAACTAATTCTTCAGAGTGATAGCCTCGCTTCTTAACTTCTTCTATTACTTGCTCATATTGAAGATGATAGAAATTCCATTTCTCCTCTAATTGAACATGTAATTTTTCAGCAATATTCTTCTTGTCTCTTAAATCATTTAACTCTTTTTCATCAATCGCATCACTTTGCTCTGTAGCTTTTTTCGGATGGTTCGTGCTGCCACATACTGGACAAGATTCGCCATCATGTAGATGAAGAGCTAATATACCAGCTTGTTCACTTAACCAGCGACGTTCCATACTTTCATATGCATTAACTGCCAATTGCATCTTATTATATGCTGCTTCTTTTTCTTGCTCGAATTTTTGTTTTTCTTGCCATACATCATATGCTTGCTTTAAAACTTTTGCATCTTCTCGCATATTCGTTAGTTCTTCTACTTTATCTACATATTGTTCAAGTGCTTGTTCTAATTGCTGTAATTCACCAGACATTAGCAGTTTTTGATTTGTATGCTCTTCTAATTGTCGATCTAAGTTTTGCATACTTTCTTTTAATTTTCCTATTTGAATTTCTGTATTTTGTAAATTCAACTGTTTCTCAGCTAATGATGCAATAATCGGTTGTAACTCTTCTAATCTTTGAACAAGTTTTTTTGCATTTTCTCTCTCAGGTTCTTTATTCTTTACTGCTTCATATTTCTCCTGAGCAAGTTCAAAGTTATTCGTTATATTTTCTTTTTTGGCGATAATTTGTTTTAACAAACTTTCAGCTTTTTGCACATTTTGCATTGCTTCTTCGTACCATTGTTCAAATGGTAATAAGCGCTTCGCTTGTTCCGCTCGCTTAAAAGATGTTTCTTTCATTTCAATAACTCTACGATTTTCTTGTAAAATATTATATTTCTCATTCTTTTGTTGTAAATCTATAAATTTCTCATTTACAGACTTCGCTGCGTGAAAACGTGTTTCAGCATCCTTTAATTGCTTCGTTTGAACATCTTGTTCTACTTGTAATTGCTCAACCTCTGCCTTATACACAGCTGTTTCTTGTTCTAATGCTTCTACTACTTGATGCGTATTTACATGCTCTTGTTCCACTAATGTCTCTAATAATGCTCCATCTCGGATTGGTAATTTAAAAACATTACGAAAATATAGCTCTCGCTCTTTCTGTTTTTCTTGCAAGACATCTTTCCATTGTTTTCGTTTTTGATCAAGTAACTCACGCATTAACTTATAACGATCTGTTTTAAAAATACGACGCAAAATTTCTTCTTTGTTTTCTGTCTCAGATGTTAATAGTTTTCGGAATTCCCCTTGTGGTAACATAACAATTTGGCTAAATTGATGTTTACTTAAACCAATTAAATCTTCTACTTTTTTATTTACATCCGTTACATGGAAACGATCAACAGCTGGAACCTTCTCTTCATCATTCACTTCATATAATTCTACAGCATGTCCCGTAATCGTCTTATTCCCTTGTTTTTTATGCCCAAGTTGTCGTTTTATTTCATAACGTTTCCCTTTTAACTGAAAGGTTAGTTCTACACTTGTATACGTATTATCATCAGCAAATTGACTGCGAAGCATGCTCGTGTCACTACGTTCTTCTCCGCTTGCCTCACCATATAACACATAACAAATAGCATCAAAAATCGTTGTCTTTCCAGCTCCAGTATTTCCAGAAATAGCAAAAATACGATGCTCTCCAAGATCATCAAAATCGATTACTTCTTTCTGTTTATATGGGCCAAATGCCGTCATAATAAGCTGAATCGGTCTCATCCTCGTTCACCTTCCCGTTCTTGCACTGTTTGTAATACTTCTACAAATAGACGTTCTTTCTCTTCTGATAAATCTAAGCCTTTCATCTCTTTATAAAAAGCTTTTAATAGTGATAAATCATCCGTTTTATGTCTTGAAACAGTCACTTCATTTGAATCCGTGAACTCTCGTCTTTGAATGGATCTTTCAACATGCATTGCATTTGGATATACAGAGCGTATTTTTTCCATTGGCTGCAAGACAGGATTTTCATCTAATAATTTTACAAACACGTAATCTTCACTTACTGGATGGTGTAATAATTCATCTATTTTCGCTTCTACTGTTCGCATTTTACGGCGTGGTGTAAGTAACCTTTTTTCAATTGTTACTTCTCCTTGCTCGTCCAGTTCTACAATATAATATCCTTTTTTATGTTTTTCTTCAGAAATAGAATAGGCAAGTGGTGAACCTGAATATCGAATTGTCTCATTACGTACGAAATGCGCTTGATGTAAATGTCCAAGCGCTGTGTAATGAAACTTATCAAAATAATGACTATTTACATATTCAGCACCACCAATTGAAAGTGGTCGTTCTGCATCACTTGTATTCTCCTCCGCTTCTCCCGCAGAAGTTACAAATGCATGACCAACAAATACATGTCTAGCTTCTTTATCCATCGTTTCAGAAAGCTCATTCATAAAAATACGCATCGCATCATCATGAGAACGTACGTCTTCGTTTTTCAATACATGTCTAACTATGCTTGGATCCGCATATGGAACGAGATGGAAGTGAACTTCGCCATATTCATCATTTAATATAATGGGCTCATATGGAAATTGAAACTGTCCCACAATAAATAATCCTTGTTTCTTCATTAAACTACTACCAAAATGAATACGATCAGGACTATCATGGTTACCTGCAACCGCAATAACTGGTGTTTGTAAATCAATCACTATTTTTTGCAGCACTTCATTTAATAAGTCTACTGCTTCCGTAGGTGGAATTGCTCGGTCGTATAAATCCCCTGCAATAATTACGGCATCTGGTTTTTCTTCTTCAACAGCTTGTACAAACTGATCTAATACAATCTTTTGATCTTCAGTCATATACACGCCATGAACAAGCTTTCCTAAATGCCAATCCGCTGTATGAAATAACTTCATGGTTTCCTGCTCCTTTTAATTTACTGATTTTAGTGATACGAGTTGATAGTTTATTGTAGTTTTTCCGTTTCCCCACTCTAACTTTTGTATCATTGCACTACCAATTCTTTCTTCATTTGATTTATATAAAGGTAATATTTCTTGAACTGTAAATAAGTGATAACCATCCAATTTTAATTGAAATATGTTTTCTTCTATATGTAATCTTACTTCTTTTTCATTTGAAATAATTTTTGTGTGCATCTCAAATTTCATGATAGATACAACCCCTTTTTCTAATCTCTCTCTACATTATTAATAGTATATTGGCTATGCAAGATTGACAAGTAAATACACGGCAAAGTACATACTTTTCTATTTCTAAATGTTTTTATTTTTACATATAATACGGTATGTGAAATTTTGTTCGTTACAAAAATAAAAATGCCTACTGCGACATCTTTATTTTTGTATAAAGTCTTTCATTACATAATATAAAACTGTAATGAAAACGATTGCTACAAAAAAGGAAAATACTGCGACAATGTACCCATCCTTATTTAATAGAATGCAAAAAGAAATAGATATGATAAAAATCGGAAATACAAGCCGTACTTTATCCTTCACTTCCTCTGTCGTATCTGTATGATGAAAATACTGAGTTATCCCTATCATTAAAGAAGACAAAATAATCACCGCCAATAGTAAAGGTCCTGGCATTCCGATTTCTCCTTTCTCTATTTCTAATGAAAAGCAATTTTTCTTTCATTATACTCACTTCAAATACTCTATTCGAAGTGAGTATATACAATTTACACATATATAATAGCGTGTTTATCATGATAAATTCAAATAATTACAATTACAGTAATGTTGTAATATTCATTTTCAACCTCAGAAATCCTGCAAATATAACTCGTCAAAATATGCATTGGGTAAATTAACATATATCGCCAACTTTAGACAAAGTTTATAAAGGACATTTCAGTACGTATCAAGAATTAAGAATAAGAAGATATGTAAGGGAGGATGAATCATGACTGAACACGTTTTATTTTCTGTTAGTGAAAACGGCGTTGCATCAATTACTTTAAACCGTCCAAAAGCACTTAATTCTTTATCTTATGACATGTTACAACCAATTGGGCAAAAACTGAAAGAGTGGGAACATGATGAACGTATTGCGCTTATCGTATTAAAAGGAGCTGGTACAAAAGGTTTTTGTGCAGGCGGTGATATTAAAACACTTTATGAAGCACGTTCAAATGAAGTTGCATTGCAGCATGCGGAACGTTTTTTTGAAGAAGAGTATGAAATTGATACATATATTTATCAATATAAAAAACCGATTATCGCTTGTTTAGATGGAATTGTAATGGGTGGTGGTGTCGGTCTTACAAATGGTGCGAAATATCGAATTGTAACTGAGCGTACAAAATGGGCAATGCCAGAGATGAATATCGGCTTTTTCCCAGACGTCGGTGCTGCTTATTTCTTAAATAAAGCTCCAGGGTTTGCTGGCCGATATGTTGCTTTAACAGCAGCTATTTTAAAAGCTTCTGACGTATTATTTATAAACGCTGCTGATTACTTTATGACATCTGATTCATTACCAAATTTCCTTACTGAACTGGAAAGTATAAATTGGCATAAAGAAGATGATGTACATACTAATTTAAAAGAAGTCATTGGTACATTTGCAACTACTTCAAAATTAGAAAGCGAGCTTGCTCCTTCATTAGAAGAAATCAATTCACATTTTGCTTTCGATTCAATTGAAGAAATCATCCATTCATTGGAGAAAGATCAAAGCTCCTTTGCTTTAAAAACGAAAGAAACACTATTATCAAAATCCCCTATTTCACTAAAAGTAACATTAAAACAGTTTATTGATGGACACAATAAGTCCGTTGAAGAATGTTTCGCTACCGACCTTGTACTTGCTAAGAATTTCATGAGACATGAGGATTTCTTTGAAGGAGTACGATCCGTTGTAGTTGATAAAGATCAAAATCCGAATTATAAATATAAGCAGTTAAGTGATGTTTCAGAAGAAGATGTAAATCGGTTCTTTAACTTACTTAACGCATAAAGTGAAACTTTAATAAGTGGGGGTTCATCGCACGCTTATTTTTATCCCTCACCAATCGCCCGTTCATACGGGATAAAATCTAGGCTATATAGTCGTGTAATTACACGACTATATAGCCTCTTTCCTATTTAATAATTTTTAATAAAATTTAATTTTATTAAATCAAAATGTGTGCTACACTATTTTTAATCAAATATTCTAAAAATTAAAAAGGAGGAGCGACTATGATTGAAAATTTTTTTCTTTTCATCATTATGTCTATTTGTCTTATTATTTTACCCGGTCCTGATACTGCAATGGCCACGAAAAACACATTAGTTGCTGGTAAGATGGGTGGAGTGAAAACAGTATTCGGTACATGTGTTGCACTTTTAATTCATACTTTAGCAGCAGTGATCGGCCTTTCCGCACTTATTGTAAAGTCAGCTCTTTTATTTTCTATTTTCAAGTACGTTGGAGCCCTATATTTAATTTATATTGGTATTAAAGCCCTTTTAGCGGTGAGAAATAAAGAAGGCGTTGATACGAACGATATATCTTTGAATCATGAAAACGAGCATACTTCTTGTTTTCGCCAAGGGTTTCTTACGAATTTATTAAACCCTAAGATTGCAGTGTTCTTTTTAACTTTTTTACCGCAATTTTTAAATCCAAACCATAATACGTTTATCCAACTTCTCGTAATGGGCCTTACTTACCTCGTTTTAACAGTTATTTGGTTCGCTTTTTATATATTTTTAATTGATAAAATTAGTGCTTTTATGAAAAAACCGAAGACTCAACGTTATATTCAAGGGTTAACAGGAATCGTCTTAATTGGTTTTGGCATTAAACTAGCTTTTGAAAAAAGTAATTAACAAGAAGAAAAACACCACATCTTTAGAGTGGTGTTTTTCATTTAACAACTGATTTGTCTATCTACTCTTTATTAAAACCAGCGCTCAGTTACAACTTTTTTACGTGTATAGAATTGAACGCCATCTGTACCATTTGTACCTAAATCACCAAAGAATGAAGCTTTGTTTCCTGCAAATGCGAAGAATGCCATTGGTGCTGGAACGTTTACGTTTACACCGATCATACCAGCATCGATGTTATCACGGAATGTTTGTGCATGTTTACCATTTGACGTATAAATAACCGCACCATTTGCAAATTTAGATTGATTTGTTAGTTTAATACCTTCTTCTAAATCTTTAACTCTTACAATGCTTAATACTGGAGCAAAAATTTCATCTTGCCAAATTTTCATCTCCTGATTTACACCATCAAAGATTGTTGCCCCTACAAAGTAACCTTCTCCAACTTCTCCCTTAATTTTGCGGCCATCTACTAATAAAGTTGCTCCATCGGCTACACCGCTATTAATATAGCCTAATACACGCTCTTTATGAGATTCACGAATTAATGGTCCAACATAATTATCTTCGTGGAAACCGTCACCTACTTTTAGCTTCTTCGTCTCTGCTACTAGTACGTCGATGAATTCATCAGCAATTTCATCAACTACTGCTACTACTGAACATGCCATGCAGCGCTCTCCACTACTCGCAAATGCAGATCCAATTACACCTTGCACCGTTTTCTCAAGGTTGCAATCTGGCATAACAATCGCATGGTTTTTCGCACCAGCTAACGCTTGTACACGTTTCCCATGTTTCGTACCTGTTTCATATACATAACGAGCTACTGGCTCAGATCCAACGAACGAAACAGCTTGAATATCTTTACTTTCTAAAATGCTATTTACAACATCTTTTCCGCCTTGCACTAAATTTAATACCCCTTTTGGAAAACCAGCTTCATAGAATAACTCTACAAGTCGCTCTGCTAAAAGTGGCGTTCTTTCAGATGTTTTTAATACGAATGTATTACCACAAGCAATTGCAAGTGGGAACATCCATAATGGAATCATCATTGGGAAGTTAAACGGTGTAATACCAGCAACAACTCCAATTGGATAGCGCCAAATCGATCCATCGATGCCGCTAGCAATATTCGGTAGAGCTTGTCCCATCATTAAATTTGGTGCTGATGTTGCAAGTTCTACTGCTTCAATACCACGCTGCACTTCACCAGTTGCATCCGTTAATGTTTTACCATTTTCTAGCGTAATGATTTTTGCAAGCTCTTCTTTGTTTTCTTGTAAGAGCTGTAAATATTTATACAATTGTCTTGAACGATTCGGAACTGGTACTTTAGACCATGTTTCGTATGCTGCTTTTGCCGCTTCAACAGCTTTTTCAACATCTTCTTTCGGAGATAATGGAACGTAAGCGATAATTTTTCCAGTCGCCGGATTTGGAACTGCTTCTACTTCTGTACCAGTAGATTCTACCCACTCACCATTAATATGATTTTTCACTCGTTTAATTTCAGTTGTAATCATTATATTCTCTCCTTTTTTTATGGTGTATATAAGTCTATTATTTTTGATTAGAAATTAATTGTTCACTAACTTTCTTATATAAAGCAGCCATATCGTTTTCACCATATCCAGCTTCACTTGCTTCTTCATATACGTTTAATAGCATTTCACTTACTGGTAAGTGAAGTTCGCTTTCTTTAGCTAAATCAACTGCAAATCCTAAATCTTTCTTTAATAAATTCACAGTAAAGCCTGGGTCGTAGTTTTCAGATGCAATAAAACTTTTGTAATTGCGCTCATAAATTCTACTTTGACCGTAACTTACATTTAAAATATCAAACATTTTATCTAAATCCATATTGTTCTTTTTCGCTAATGTTAAAGCTTCACTCACACCAGCTGTATAGAAACCAATTAATAGATTGTTAATTAATTTAACAGTCGTACCGCTATCAATTTGTTCACTAACGTGGAAAATATTCGCGCCTAACACTTCCATGATAGATTCAGTTTTATCATATACCTCTTTTGATCCACCAACCATAAACGTTAATGTACGGTTTTCGGCTCCAATTACCCCACCACTAACAGGTGCTGCTAAAAAGTCTACTTTCTTTTCCTTTGCAGCTTCCTCTAACTGTTTGTTTAATTGAGGAGATACAGTACTTGTATCAATTAACACTACATTCGAGTGACTATTTTCAAATAATCCGTCTTCCCCAAAATATACAGCTTCAACAGCGCGAGGTGAAGGTAAACTTGTAAAAATCACATCGCATGTTTCTGCTAGTTTTGAGATTGATAAGCCGATAATTCCTCCTTCTTTTTCAAAGGAAGCTTCAACCTCTTTGTTTAAGTCCACTCCATATACTGTGTAACTTGATTTAACTAAATTTTTAGACATCGGAAGACCCATGTTACCTAAACCGATAAAACCAATCTTTTTCATATCGCTTTCCTCCTATTTACACAATATACTTTCCGCGATTTATAATAGCTTTCGCAATTTCTCTCTTTTTTGTAAATACGTTCGTGTATAAAGGTACTAATAATTGACGAATTTCTGCTAAAATTACGTGTCTATCTTGTTCTTTTGTAACAGCCGCTGAAAGTATAGAAATCGCTGCATCTTCTACTTTACGGTAGCCTTCTTCACAAATAACGTCAGTTATCATTTGTTTCGTACGCTCTTTCTCTTCACCATTTTTACTAATTGCTTTACTCGTACGTAAAAATGCTGATTCCATGACGTACACGTCCGTTAACATATTTGATAATACACGTGAATATTCTTGCTCTTGGTCAATTTTTAACTCTGGAGTTTTAGAGAGCGTTTTCAAAGATTGTTTCAACAATTTTTTCGCTAATAAAATGTAACGTTGGTTTCTTTCTACATTTGCTACATCAACTTCTACTTCTACTTCTACTTCAGTATCTTCTATTTGTTCCATTTGCTTTATTAACATTTTAGCAACTGTTAATCTATTAATTTCATTCGTACCTTCAAAAATACGACTAATTCTTGCATCACGATATAATCGTTCTACCTCGTACTCTTGCATATAACCGTAACCACCATGAATTTGTACAGCTTCATCTACGATATAACCAAGTGTTTCAGAAGCATTTACTTTATTCAGTGCACATTCAATTGCAAATTGAGACATTTTCTTCATAAGATCCTCATCACTCTCATGAATTGCTTCATCGATGACACCTGCTGTACGATAGGCTGCACTTTCTGCACCATATGTAGCAATAATCATATTTGCAATTTTCTCTTGAATCATCGTAAAGTCTACTAATTCTGTTTGGAACTGTTTTCGTTCTTTTCCATATTGAACCGACAAACCAATGGCTTGTTTTGCTGTTCCAATATTTCCAAAAGCAAGCTTTAGTCTAGCGAAGTTTAGAATATTAAGAGCTACATGATGCCCTTTTCCAACTTCCCCTAATACATTTTCAGCAGGGATGACAACATCTTCTAAAATAAGGGTAGCCGTTGAAGAACCTTTAATCCCCATTTTCTTTTCTTCTAGTCCAATGGATACACCTTCACATGTTCTTTCGACAATAAACGCTGTCATTCCTTTATTTGTCTTCGCAAAAACAACGTATACATCTGCCATATGAGCATTTGTAATCCACTGCTTCTCACCATTCAACTTCCAAGCAGTACCATCTTCATTTAATACTGCACTCGTTTTTGCACTTAAAGCATCAGAACCAGCATTTGGCTCAGTTAAAGCATAAGCCCCAATCCATTCTCCAGACGCAATTTTCGGCAAATATTTTTCTTTTTGTTCTTTCGTTCCGTAATATATGTAAGGCAATGTACCTACACCAGCGTGTATATTAAATGAAACGCTAAATGCACCAGCATATCCCATTTTTTCTGCTACAAGCCCTGAAACTGCCTTTCCTAACTCAAAACCACCGTACTCTTCTGGGACCTCGATACTTAATAATCCAAGTTCCCCAGCTTTCTCAAATAATTGACGAGAAACTTTATAGTTATGTTGTTCAATATTCTCCATTTGTGGAACAATTTCTTGTTTAACGAATTGTTCTGTCATTTTTGCGATTAAATCTTCATCTCCTGAAAAATCTTCTGGCGTAAAGAAAGTATGATTCACATCTTTATTAAGTGAAAAAAATTCATCCCATGGTAACTTCGTTTTCTCCATCTGAATCCCCCTATCATTTCGGCCTAACTTCCTACTACATATGCTCGTCTACGATGAGTGGAATATCTTATTTTTGAAAACAGAAGGCGATGAATTTTCACATCAAGCAGTTCGTTTTGCCAAAGATGTATTCTCATCGCCTTAGTTGTTTTATCTATTGATCCTCTGATAATACTGTTTTTGCAATTCCAGTATCTAATTCTTCAAAGTCATGATATGAAATTGTTTCATATAACTCACTTCTCGTTTGCATACTTGAAAGTGCATCTTTTTGAGAACCTGTTTCCTTAATTAAAGTAAACACATTCTCATATGCTTTCGCTGCAACACGAAGTGAAGTTACAGGATAAATAACCATTTGGAATCCCATATTTGCAAATTCCTCTGCACTATAATACGGCGTTTTCCCAAACTCAGTCATATTCGCAAGTAAAGGCGCATTTACTTTACTATTAAATAGACGGAACTCTTCTTCTGATTGAAGCGCTTCAGGGAATATCGCATCTGCACCTGCTTTTACATAGGCGTTTGCTCTTTCGATCGCTTCATCTAAGCCTTCTACACCGCGAGCATCTGTACGTGCCACAATATATAAGCTTGGTGCAACTTCTTTAATCGCTTTAATCTTTTGAACTAATTCTTCTGTAGTAACAAGTTTCTTACCATTCAAATGTCCACATTTCTTTGGTAATTGCTGATCTTCAATTTGAACAGCTGCTACTTTCGCTTCCATCATTTCTACTGCAGTTCTCGCTACGTTTAGTACACCGCCAAATCCCGTATCAATATCAACAAGAACTGGTAAATCTGTAGCTCTTACTAGATCCCTTGCTCTCTCTGCTACTTCAGTAGACGTCACGATGCCTAAATCAGGTAGACCTTTACTTGCAGTATAAGCAGCTCCTGATAAATAAAGAGCTGAAAACCCTGTATTTCTCGCAACTAAAGCTGCCATTGCATCATGAGCACCTGGAATTTGCAAAATTTCATTTGCTTCTACTAAAACTCGGAAGCGATTCGCAAGCTCTTCTTGTGTTGACTGTTTATTCACAACCCAAGCCATTTTAAATTCCCCCTATTAGTTAATTAAGAATAGATCTACAAATTCGTTTACATTCATATTTTCTAGTTTTTCTTCATTTAAACAAACTTCATGAATTTGTTCTTGTTGCTTACTAGAATAATGACCTGCCATATTTGCAGTGAATTTTTGAACAACTTTTGGAATTGCTTCGTCTCTACGGAAACGGTGACCAAGTGGATATTCACATTCCACGTTTTCTGTTACAGTGCCATCTTTGAAATGAACTTGAACAGCGTTGGCGATTGAGCGCTTGTTCGGGTCAAGGTAATCTAAACTGTACTGTTTGTTTTCAACAACAACCATCTTATTACGTAATTCATCTACACGTGGATCATTTGCTACTGTATCCTCATAATCATCCGCAACGATATCTCCTTTTAATAAACCAATTGCCGTAATATATTGTAAGCAATGATCACGATCAGCTGGGTTATTTAATGGACCTTCTTTATCAATAATACGAATTGCTGATTCATGAGTTGTAATTGTAATACGATCAATTTCATCTAATCTTTCTTTAATTTCCGGATGTAATTTCACAGCACATTCTGCAGCTGTTTGCGCATGGAATTCTGCTGGATATGAAACTTTAAATAATACATTTTCCATTACATAAGACTCTAACGGTCTTGCTAACTTTAATTCTTGTTTATTGAATAATACATCTTGGAATCCCCAGCCTGGTGCAGATAATGCTGTTGGATAACCCATTTCACCTTTTAGAGCAGTCATTGCAAGATGAACACCGCGGCTTGTTGCATCACCTGCTGCCCATGATTTACGTGACCCAGTATTTGGAGCATGACGATATGTACGAAGACTAGAATTATCAATCCACGCATGTGATAATGCATTAAAGATTTCTTCACGTGTTCCGCCAAGCATTTTTGCAACTACAGCAGTTGTTGCTACTTTTACGTATAATACGTGATCAAGACCAACACGGTTCAAACTATTTTCTAAAGCAAGTACACCTTGAATTTCGTGTGCTTTAATCATCATTTCTAATACTTCACGTACTTTTAATGGTTCTTTTCCTTCTGAAATACGAACACGGCTAATATAATCTGCAACAGCTAAAATTCCGCCTAAGTTATCAGATGGATGTCCCCACTCTGCTGCAAGCCAAGTATCGTTATAGTCTAACCAACGGATCATACATCCGATATTAAATGCACCTTTCACTGGATCAAGTACATATGACGTACCTGGTACACGTGTACCATTTGGCACGATTGTTCCTGGTACAACTGGTCCTAGTAATTTCGTACACTCTGGATATTGAAGTGCTAAAATACCGCATCCAAGAGTATCAAGTAATACGTAACGAGCAGTACTGAATGCTTCTGCACTTGTTACCTCTTTATTTAATACATAATCCGTAATTTCTTCTAATAATGCATCTTTTTGTTTAATTTCATTTGTTTTAATCATGCTATTCTTCCCTTTCTGTCGAAAATTCGTTATTATTAATGATGGGTGTCGGTCAAACACCCATCTGGCGGGCGGCGCTAACAACTCCCCAGTTGTTCTTATTTACTAAGCACATGTCGCTCGCCAATATAATTTACACGTGGACGGAACAATCGATTGTTCGCATGTTGCTCAATTACGTGCGCACATAGTCCCACTGTTCTAGAGCTAAAGAAGATTGGTGTGTAAAGTTGAATTGGGATACCAAGCATCCAATATACTGGAGCTGCATAATAATCAAGGTTCGGATAAATTCCTTTTTCCTTCTCCATAATCTTTTCTCCAGCTTCACACATTTCATATAGTGTATAATCACCTTTTACATCACATAACTGCTTTAAAGCTTCCTTCATCATCAGTGCTCTTGGATCCATCTTCTTCATATACACTCGATGTCCAAACCCCATAATTTTTTCTTTGTTAAATAGTTTCTTCTGTAATAACTCTTCAAACTTCTCAACATTACCAGCTTCTAAAAGCATGTACATAACCGCTTCGTTTGCACCGCCGTGTAAGCTACCTTTTAAAGATGCAACTGCACCTGTTAAAGCACCATATAAGTCGGATTGCGTTGATGCAATAACGCGCGCTGTAAATGTAGAGTTTGGCATTTCATGCTCACTATATAATACAAGGGAACGATCAAAGATCTTCTCCTCAAGTTCAGTCGGTTTTTTACCTGTTAACATATAGAAGAAATTCGCACTATATGATAATTCCTTAAGAGGTTCGATTGGGTCTTCATTATTTAAAATATGATAGCTATTCGCTACAATATTTGGTACTTTACTCAATAATTTGTACCCGCGGCTTTTGTTTACTTCTAACGAGCGGTTTTCGATATCATTATCGTAACCAGCTAATGCAGACACACCTGTACGCAATCCATCCATCGGGTGCGTTTCTTTCGGTAATGCCTTTAATACGTTGAATACACCTTCTGGTACCGCGTATTCCTCTTTTAATTTCTTTTCAAGTGTTGCTTTTTCATCCTCATTCGGTAGATGTTCTTCCAATAAAAGGTGCACAATGTCTAAATACTCTTTTGTTTTTGAGAGTTCGATTAAATCATACCCTTGAATTACAATTTCACCTTTCACCGTGTCAAGAAACGAGATCTTCGTCTCCGCTGCCACTATACCATCTAATCCCGGGGAAAATTTTTCTTTAGCTTTCATCATTATTTCCTCCAATCCTAATAGATCTTCGTGCACATAACTGTAAGCCTTTACAATATTGTGAAACTACATTTCTATTTCAATGTATCAGAGTTTTTAGAAGATTTCAATTTATTTTATAATGATAAGTTTCCTATACTTTTACCGATGTAACAATACAATTTTTCAAAAATAACTTTCATATTTTATAAAGAAAGGACAGACTTCTTTTCGTTTTTATTAAAACAAAATATAAGGATACTCCAACAAATCCCGCAGAATATATCATTCTCCCTATTCTATTAAGAAAATAAAAAAACGAGCTGTACACATGCACAACTCGTTTCTACATAATATTTATTTCACTATCTCATCAATATAATTCTTATATAAAACTTATTTATTTTCAAAAAAGTTATTATTTTACATAATTAAATTAAATTTCTTACGTTTCCACGTGATAACCTACAACTAAATGATAGTTTTGAAAGTGCTAAGGATCATCAACATTCACAAAAAAATAGAATGTCTTCTTCCTCAACTGACACAATTTCCCCATCTGGTTTCCTAGAAACTATCCCTAAAGAATATCCAGGCTGAATTGGACTATTATCATGCTATATTCGTAATTCTTCCTTAAACCATTGTAAATCGTCATGTTCAATTAAAATTTTCATCTTTGTTCCTCTTGTTTACCCAAATTCTTTTTTACCTAATCGCTGTTTTACAAAAATGACAAAAATAATGAAAGCGATTAGTCCTGAAATTGCACTACCTGCAAATAAAATACGGTAACCGAACATTTGCGAAACAACTCCAAGTAAAATCGCACCCAATCCAATCCCTAAATCAAATGCGGTAAAGAATGAAGCGTTAGCAACTCCTCTTTTACTCGGGTCAACAATTGTAAGCATCGCTGCTTGCAAAGCTGGTTGTGCTGAGCCAAATCCAATACCGTATAATATCGCCGCAATCATTACACCCGTCAAACCATTTGAAAGAGTTAATACAACGATAGCTAAAATAGTAATGCATAATGCTGGGAGTATGATGAATACTTCTCCAAATTTATCTAATAATTTCCCTGAAATTGGTCTTACAATTGTTAAAGCAACCGCATATACAAGAAAGAATGTCCCCGGATTCACATCAATTGACGATGCAAATAGCGGTAAAAACGTCGTAATCCCTCCATATGCAAATGATAAAAAGAAAACAACAATTGTAATGGATAATACGGATTTTTCAAACAGTTGCATTTTCCCTTTTTCTTTTTGTGGTGTGAATGACATTTTCGTCATGAACGATAATAGGACTGCCATAAAGGATAAAAGAGTTGCTAACAAGAATAGACCATGAAATGAATAATTTTGTACCACCGATAATCCAATCATCGGGCCGATTGCCATCGCAATTGTCATAGCCATCCCATACCATCCCATACCTTCGCCGCGGCGTGAATCTGGAATAATATCAGTAATCGCTGTTCCAACAGCTGTTGTAGAAACAGCCCATGTTACTCCGTGAATAACACGTAAAACAGCTAAAAGTATAATAGTAGACGCTAAATTATAAGCATACATCGTTAGCCCAAAAAAGATGAGTCCGAAAATAATAAAAGATCTTCTACCATATTGATCTAACATTCCTCCGATAATTGGTCGTATTACAACTGCTGCTATTGTAAACATCCCCATCATAAGTCCAACTTGTGATTCATTGCCACCTATCTCTTTAATAAAGAGCGGAAGTGTTGGAACAAGTAAATAAAATCCTGTAAATAAAAATAACATTGCGAAAGTCATTTGAATAAATGATTTCGTCCATAATCGTTCCATTAAAATTCCTCCATAAACACGTAAGTTATTGCAATTAACACCTCCATTTTACATTTTCCCGGTCACTTTTCCCTCCGTAAATAGACGTATCTTTTTATAATAAATGGTCTACAATCAATTTAAATTGGTCTTACAACTTTATACGTATACCTTAGCCTAAAGTCCTATCTATATGTACCTTTATCTGTGTGAAAAGAATATACTACTGTTATTATCACAACTTAGGAGTGATTATGTTATGTGGGTATCTTCAAGAGTAACTGCCGTAGTTCCTTCGACTCCTGGGATACACGTTCCCGCCACTCATACAGCTAGTTCCGATGTCGGTATTGAACTTCCCGCAACTTGGCAACAATATCAAATTCCCGGTCAAGTTACCCCCTCATTTTGGCATCATGGCGCACATCCAAGTAGTACTACCTTTTACAACCCCAGTTATACTCCATTGCCTCCGACTCAAGTCTTTTATCATTTTCCATCAATTTATTTTCAAAATTTCTATGGTACTTTTAACATTTAAATTTAAACGATAAAAAAGCACTTAAGATTGTAATGTTTACAAATCTTAAGTGCTTTTTTGTACTTTTTATAAAATTTTCTTATTGCCCATTATTAGCAGGGGCCTCTCCTGCATTCCCGCCAGTATCTGGTTGTGTCGTCGCTGGTGGAGTTGTATTACCTTGCCCCCCTCCATTATTTGCTGGAGGTGTCGTATTTCCTTGACCTCCTCCGTTATTTGCTGGAGGTGTCGTTCCTTGACCTCCTCCGTTATTTGCTGGAGGTGTCGTTCCTTGGCCTCCTCCATTATTTGCTGGAGGTGTCGTTCCTTGGCCTCCTCCGTTATTTGCTGGAGGTGTCGTTCCTTGGCCATTTCCGTTATTTTGTTCATTTTGTTTCTTTTGTTCTTCTTGTTTCTTTTGCTCTTCTAGTTTCTTTTGTTCTTCTTGCTTCTTAAGTTCATCTTGTTGCTTTTGTTCTTCTTGTTTTTTCAGTTCTTCTTGTTTCTTTAATTCTTCTTGCTTTTTCTCTTCTTCAGTTTTTTGCTGTTGATCTTGTTTTGGTTGTTCCGTTGTATCCGGTACGCTCGTATTTGGAGAAGAATCACGTTTTTCACCTTTTATACGTAACTCACTACCTTCTTGAATAACAGTACTTGGCATTTTAAAGCGTGATTTATCTGTAGCCATTTCACTCATCATTTCTTTAAAGATCAATTGTGCAATTTTCGTATTTTTACTACTAATATACTCGTCTTTACCATCTTTCATATACCCAGTCCATACTGCCATCGTATATTGCGGCGTATAACCTGCAAACCAACTATCACGAGTTGCACTTTCTGGAATATTAAATTTCGCTAATTGTTTTGAATCATAGTTTGTTGTACCCGTTTTACCAGCTACATCTAAAGAACTAATATTTGCCGCTGTACCAGTACCTGATGTCACCACTGAGCGAAGCATATCAGTAATCATATATGCTGTAGAGTCAGCTATAACTTGTTTTGGTTTTTGTCCAAAACTTTGTGACTTTCCGTCTGGATAAACTACTTTCTTAACAAAATGCGGTTTCGTATACTTTCCACTATTACCAAATGTCGCATAAGCACCCGCTATTTCAGTTGGTGATACTTCGTTTGTACCAATAGCTGTAGATTCTGCCGGCGCTTTATTAAATGTAATACCTAATTTCTCAGAGAATTCCTTCGATTTATTAAGTCCTACTTCTTTTGCAGTTTTAACTGCTGGAACGTTACGTGACATTTTTAACGCTTCACGCATAGTAATTGGACCTAAATGACTTCTGTCCGCATTTCGAAGTTCTTGTCCAGTTGAATATTTAAATGGAGAATCATCAATTTGATGATAAGTAGCCCATTTTAAGTATTCAATTGCAGGACCGTAATCAAAGATCGGCTTCATAGTTGAACCGGCTGCACGATCTAATTCAATCGCCATATTATGCCCTTTAAATACTGCTTTATTTTCACCACGACCACTGCCTATAGCACGAACCTCACCTGTTTTCGTATCCATAAATGTGAAAGCACCTTGGAATTTCTCATTTGGATAATCAATAATATTTGTATTTAAAATATTATCAGCCAACTTCTGTGCTTTTGGATCCAATGTTGTATGAATTTCTAAACCGTCAGATCCAATATTTACATCTGGTATTTCCTTTTCTACTTCTTTCACTACTGCATCCATAAATGCAGGATATGGCATCGCTTGTAGCTCAGCTGCACTCTTAATATTTTTATCCACTGGTACTTTCGATGCTTCTTCCATTTCTGCCTTTGTAATATAACCATGTCGGTTCATTAATTTTAGTACAACATCTCTTCTTTCTGTTGCCCTTTGAACATTTTCTGGTTTCGATGGATCATAGTTATTTGGTGCTTTCGGTAAACCTGCAAGCATCGCAACTTCTGGTAATGTTAAATCTTTCAATTCTTTACCATAGTAGTTTTGTGCTGCTGTTGCAATTCCATATGAACGATTTCCTAAATTAATTTTATTTAAATACATTTCTAAAATTTCATGTTTTGAATATTGTTGTTCTAGCTTATAAGCTAAATATATTTCCTGAACCTTACGTTTTGATGTTTTTTCCATCGATAAGAAGTAGTTTTTAATAACCTGCTGTGTTATCGTACTTCCACCTTGTGAACCGTAATCTCCTTTAAGACTTACCAAAACAGCACGGGCAGTACCTTTAAAGTCTACTCCGCTATGTTCGTAAAAACGTGCATCTTCTGTTGCTAAAAATGCATTTTCTACTAATTTAGGAATTTGATCATACGTAACATTCGTCCGTTTTTCTTTCCCGTATTCATATACCAAATCGCCATTTTTATCATAAATTTTTGAGGATAACGGATTAACAAGTTTTGCTTTCTCAAGTTTTGGTGCATCCTTAATCATTACGAAAAAGGTAGCAACCCCCCCCACTAAACCAATAATACCAAGTAATAAACAAGTAATTAAAAACTTGCGAAAGAATGATGTTTTACCTTTTGGTTTTTGTGTTTTAGAAGCTGGCTGTTTTTTCTTTTTAACTTGTCGTCGCTCCTCTCGAGAACGATAATTTTCTGACATGTTACTTTCTCCTGCCTTTCAATTCTCCCGTTGATTTACTTCAAAATATTGAGGTCACTTTCTAAAATAAATTTAATTCAGAAAGTATATTGACCTGGAGCATTCAATATTTTCCCAATTCACAGATTATAAATTTTAGAATACTTCTTATACAAAGTATTTTCACTTTTATTTTCCCTAATAATGCTGCCCCTTTAAGCATAGAATGTAAAAAGTGAATTTTTAATACCTCGTATAAATAATATACCTTTTTTTCAAATGGTCAATATTTTCTTATTTATAAATCAAAGGTGAAATAAAAATAGCACAACGATATGTACTTCGTGTGAACTTCCTTATAATTACGTATAACGAACATTTAATATATTGCATATAAGTATAATACCTCTTTAATTATAAGGATTTCAACACCACAACCTCAACATCTACAAGAAATTATTAAAAATGAAAAGTGAGGAGTTGCGCAATGATGGAACTATCTCCCGTGATTTCAAAAAATATAGTTGCTGTTGGCTATAATCCTTTTTCTATGATTTTACGCATCCAATTAAAGAATGCAATGTATGATTTCTTTGACGTGCCTGAAAACATTTACACCGGTCTATTAAACGCATACTCTAAAACTAATTATCACAATACTTATATTAAAAATTCTTTCCGCTACACTAAAATTTAAACTTCAACAGCATAAAAAAGAAAGGAGGTAGTCCCCCCTTTCTTTTTAAAATAAATTCACGACTCAGCTATCTTCTATTCCTCTTATTAATTTCATCATATGCTTGAATTTGTTTTTTTAAACGCCGATCTGCTTTTTTATCATGTACAACTAATATCGCATGTATAACCCCTGGAACCCAAAATATTAATGTTAATATGAAATTAATTATTGCTTGAACTGGTTTTCCACAAAATAATACGGCTACAGGTGGTAGAAGAATTGCCAATACATACATCATCTCTTGAAAACTCCTTTTTTGTATTTTTTATCTCTCTTCTTTTCATACACTAACAAAACCAATTATTTTTTGTCTTTCATAAATTTCAATTAAGCATGAAAAACTTTTCTACTCTTATATATATTCTATTCATATACCCAAAAACCTACTACTTCAATCTTACCACTTATGTAAAATTGAAATTTCTCTACCTTTATTAAACGAGCATTTTCATATTTTTATTTTTTCTAATCTTTCTTCGTTCTCTATTATAGTTAATCCAATCGCAGAAATAATAGTTCCTATTGCTTGTATCCAAATACCAATGAGAGCTATTATCCTCTCGTTCTTTTTATTAATCATATGATCTTCATTTTCTATTCCATTCTTCGATACATTAACAATACCTTGATACGCTTGAAGTCCAGCGCCTAAACTTTGCAGAGAATTGCCTAGTATTATAATTCTCTGTATTGCTTTCATCTCCAGCAAAGCTGCTTCTACTCCTAAAAAAGCTCCAATTGATTGTAAACTGTTTCCGACAATTATGAGAAAATCATTCTCTTTCAATTGTTCATTTATATTAAAATATGTTCCTATTACATTTGATATATTCCCTAATGCTAATAACTCAATGCCCATTTTATCAAGCATTTCACTTTTATTCTCCAAACAAATATTTTGATTTTCTTTTTCACCTTCATCTTCGGTATTATTACTCGCTATAATTTGTAATATATACCCGAGGGCTTGTAATGAGCTTCCTACAATTACAAGATCCGATTCAACTTTCTCTTCTCCGATAAACCCTCTTGTCGTCCCAATAGCCGCTGTAAGATTTCCTCCTACTTGAAACCATGCTCCTGTCACCTTTAAACCGCTTGGATTCATTCTGATCACCTATTTAGAAATTTTCTAGTGCTTTCGAAATACACAAATGGTATCCTTTATCCCATATTTATTTTCTATATGTAATTTTGTGCATTCTATAATGTATTAATCATATAAAAAAGCACCTTTAAGGTACTTTTTTATACATGGTGTGTGCACTAAAAATATGCTAATTAAAAAATACTTATACAATTCAATAAATATTTACATACAATCTGGACATGTCAATGAAGCCCCATTTTTATCTATTGTTATATTCAATATATATTGTATCGCATAATGTGACCAAATTTCAGGTGTGGGTGATTCTTTTACATACTGTGGTGCACATGAATACAGCATTGGGGTGCTAATACTTCCGCCCGGATCTAAAGCCACAACAGCCATACCATAGGGCAATTCAAGTGCCATAGATTTCGTGATACCTTCAATTGCAAACTTTGAGGCACAATATGGCGCAAGCTCAGCTTCCCCCTCTCTCCCCCAACTAGAACTCATATTAATAATAATTCCTTCTTTCCTAGCTACCATCGCTGGGACAAACGCTCTTATTACATTTACTACACCGTTTACGTTTACATTCATTATATTTTCGAATTCTCGAGCGGTTATTTTCCACAATTGTGCATTTTTATTAACAATCGATGCATTATTTATTAACAAATCAGGTGCTCTATGTCTGTTGAGTATATAATTTGCCCAACTACTTACTTGTTGAGAATCTGAAACATCAATTATTTGAAAATCATGTGTATTACCGTAATATTTTTTCAGTTCTTCAATTTTATCTTTTGAACGTCCACAGCCATATATATTCCATCCCAATTCATGAAATCGATCAACCATTGCACGGCCTAATCCTTGTGTCACTCCTGTAATAATTACAATCTTTCTAATGTCGTTTCGCGTCACGTACCTCTCCTCCTTTACAACATTGTACACTCTTCCTTTTCATTCAGCCATTTACTAAAGTATCAACTCATTTCATACTTTAGTAATAGTTTTTATATAAACAAAAAGAGTAACCATAACAGTTACTCTTTCTTATATATCAAAAAAATCATTATTTATTTTGTTATTGCTTTTAAATTTTAGCTTCTCTTTTCTGCATTTTAATAAAACTATATTTATGTTTACAGTGGGATTCATTCGAAAAAATTTTATACCATTTTTTCAACATAGAACAGTTCACCTCTATGTAAGAATCTTCATCTAGTCTTATTACATACTTTTATATAAATTCTCAATCTCATGTTGCAACTTTTGGAATTGTTCAAAATGCATAGTGATAGATTGACTGTTACCATAATCAACACTATGCTTCACAAATAAAACACCAGTGTCATGAAAAATTGCTTCCAGTTCTTTTCTGATGGATACTTTCATTATATGTGCTGTTTTAATAGCCGATATAATTGCAATTTCATTAAACTTTAATTTTATTTCATTTGGACAAAATGCTTCTTCAATCAATATAACTTCATTGCTATAAATAAGTGCAACAAGATTACTTGATTTTGCATCTGTTAAATCTACTTTTTTTATAACATTATTCATTACATTTTGCCTCCTCTGATTTCGTATATATTAATTATACAATTGTTATTTTTGATTACTCAGCCTTACATAAATTTTAACATACTTTTATTGTGGGATTAAGCTACACTTCAAACGTTTTACTATTCCACAATTTTTGTTACATGAACCATTTGGACTATAAGGCCATATAGTAGTGTTAACAAATGATTGTAAAGCGGGTGAAAACTATGCCCTCAATTGTAGGGAATTTAGTTGTACAAAATAGTAACGGTTCATTTAACTTAGGTGATTTCTACAACGTTTCTCCGAAAGAAAATACGAAGGCTTATAATGGATCTGGTGCTTCAAACGTTGGTTTTGTTGTTAATACTTTTAATGGCGTGAGCGCGACTAATACGTTTGATTCTGACCTTGCAGATCAAAACCAAGTGGGTACAGCCTAGTCCTATTTTTTCATCGTTCTGTTTAAGAATTTTAAATTTGTCCATACTATAATCAGGCTGTTACACAGCTATAGTACCCTATCTTTTTCTCCCTTTCCCTGGGGCTTAGCAGCTAGTATGAAGCTAGCTGCTTTTTCGTTTCATTTTTCTATTCCTCATCTAACATAACATAAAGGAAGCTAAAATTTAAATTTCAGCTTCCTTTATGTTATTTCAATAATATCCGAAGTATGAAATACGTAAGTTTTATAAAATGCGTCAGTACATATTACACTGTGCTTTAGCGGGTTTATATGCACAACTGTCATATAACTTGTAAGGATGTAGCCATCTTCAAAATATGTCACCAATATTTCTTTCTCAGACAATAATGACGTTAATAATTTATCAGAAATTCCCTCTTTTGCTTCGTTTGTTAAGAGCGGTTTTTGTACTTTAAATTTCTCTCCAATAACCTTTTGTATACTTAACAACTGTTCCGACATTACTGTAAATGGAACCCATTCTCTTTTTTCTTTTTGCACCTTTACATCATTCATTTCTTTATCTCCTTGATCATTTATCCACTCTATTTCACACACATTGTTCCTCAATTATTCATTAATAATTGCTAGGCTCATATTTTATCCCGCATTAACAGGTAGTGAAGCCCTTACCTCAAAATTCGCTATATGCGAGGACGGTAAGACGAAAATCAATTGCCCGTAAACGCTTAATTGGTGAAAACTAATAATTAGCGGAGGATGAACACCCTGCTAATTAAAGTTTCATTTTATTTCTAACTCTTATACTATCTATACCTACAGGAACATTCGTTCTAATTATACACGAACCTACGTTCTTTTGAAATGATTTATCCATCATTTATTTTTTCTTCATCAAATAAGCTTTTCACTTCTTATTTAATAGGACGTTCACCTATCAACTAAAAAAGCGACTTCATACAAAGTGAAGTCGCTTTTTCTAATATCGTATATTTCTATATTTATTTTTCTATCCTGACAAGTGTTCTTTCCGGAATACAAAGTTCATCTATATTAATATGATTTATTTTTAATTTTAATTCTCCCACTCGTTCTTTATCTTCATCACCAACCCAACAACTGAATAATTCAAAATAGTCCCCATCATTTAAATATCCTTCCATAATCGAGCATAAAGCTAATAGCTTTTTTTTAGCTTCTTTCTTCTCCCTTTCATTTTGCCACTCAACAAGTTCAATGCCCCAACTCGTTGAAACTTCATACGTGTAATTTGTTTGAAATTGAAACTCTTGTACAATTTCAAGCATACTTTCATCTGAAAAGCACGGTCCAAAAACAATTACATCATTAGAATCTGGATCCGTTAACGGAATTTCTACATTGCATCCTATATAACTTGCTAAACTCATTTTTACTCCTCCCATATTCGTATAAAAAATACTTTATATAAACATTTATCTACTTAAATATAAAATTCCTGCCTAAACTAAAAGGTTTTAAATTTTTGATTTTATTAACCCATCTATAAATGAAAGCATACATTATGAAGAACGAACTCACAAAATTTCTATGAAAAGAGAGCAATTTAAACACTCTCTTTTCGTACATACTATATAAAACTGTTTAAAAATACATAATTTCCTCTTATTATTACATATATTTTGGTTGTACTATTATATGTAATTCCCTCTCTGTCACTGTTTTTTTGGGGTTACGAAAATACTCTAATTCATATTTTAATACTTCATACTCAACCATCCCGATCTTAATCCCTTTCGTTTCTTTTAAAATAACTAATAGGTTACTTATATCTTCATCATACGATTCAAAAATCTTCCCTCCACCTTCTCTTTGAAAAATTACTTTCACATTTTCTCCCCCTATATGAATTATTTATCAATTCAATAATTCATTTAAAAGTATTCATTCTTTCCCATAAAAATTCCATACTAAAAAGAACATCCATCTTAATAGAATGCTCTGCTTTTCACTTCCTATAGCGTCAATATATTCTCAATACTATTGTATGTATCACCGATGATTTTATGAGTATTTTAGATTAGTTTGTTCCAATTTGTTTATGGCTATTTCAGAATGAAATACCAGCCCTTTTCATTTGTATGAACAATGTTCTTGTTGCACATTCTTTCATGTACTTTCTATACTCTTTTATTTTCTCCATGACGCTCAGTATCATGCCATGGCTCCGATGTTTCTTTGATTTTTTATATTCGCTACGCCCTAATCCTTCTTCTTTTAAATCAATTACATACAATTGAGCATAATCCGGATTTACTAACGATAATGAAGCAAATATATTTTTAAAGAAGACCCTATTTCCTCCCTATTCAAATAGTGTTTTCACTTCCATTGCTCTTGCAATATGATACACAAATTTTTTTCGACATTTTTCTACACAAACAGACATTTTTAGTGTATTCTATAGTAGAAGAATAATTAAAAGACTTATTCTTTGCTATTGAGAGAAGAGCCTGAGAGCCATATCAGGCTCTTCTTTGCTTATACACCATGTATCATTCTTCAAACTATGTTTATCCACTTCAATCAAATTAATCAATTAAAATATTATAATATCAACATTATATGAAGTACTTATTATCCGTCTTTTTAAAAACCATAATTTTCCATTGTAATTCTTAATATTTAAATGTAATATTGTATTGTCTTACTATCTATTTATAACTCACACACTAACTAGAAAAGGGAACCTACATAGGTTCCCTTTTCTAATTATAGTTACAGTCATTATTTCTTTTCTAGAAATTCAAATGTATCTTTAAATTCTTTATCGTTAACCTTAATATTAGCATCTTTCAATAAATCATTGACTATTTGTTGCTTCCATTTACCTGTCGTATCTTGTAGTCTTTGCTGTTCTAAATCTTTACGAATTTTATCTTTCACTTCATCAAATGGCTTCAATTCTTTTTTATCCGTCACTTTAATAATATGGTAACCATAAGTTGTTTTTACCGGATCGCTTACTTGTCCTGCATCTAATTTATACACAGCTTCCTCAAATTCTTTCGCCGTTTGTCCTGGAGCAAAACCAGTTATTTCTCCGCCTTGTTCCTTTGAACCAGTATCCTCTGAGTATTGCTTCACTAAAGCCGCAAAATCTTCACCATTATTTACTTTCTCTTTCACTTCTTTAGCAGTCTTTTCATCTTTCACTAAAATGTGACTTACCTTCATTTCTGGTTTATAGTTATCTTTTACATCTTTTTCTGTGACAGTCGCTTTAATCGCTTTCTCAAATGCAATTTCTGGCTTCATTTTTTCTTTTAATTCATCTTCATTTTTTAACCCAACTCGCTCTAAAGTCGATTTGAAGTTGTCACCCATTTTATCTTTTGCTTCTTCTACTTGTTTTTTTGCTTCTTCATCTGAAACTTTATATTTATCTAGCAACGCCTTACTTAACACCATTTGATATAAAGTACTTTCCCCATATTTTTGTCTTAATTCTTTACTTAACTCTTTCTCTGTAACATTTCCTACTTTTGATGTTACTACGTTGTCTGAGGAACCACATGCAGATAATGCCAGTACTACGCATGAAATAATTGTTCCTAAAAATAGTTTTTTCTTTTTCAATTCAAAATACCTCACTTTTATTATTATACAAGAATAACTATACGATACACTTGTGTAAACAATGTGTTTTCCACATGTAATTCATTTCATTTGAAAAAACTATGTATCATGCTCTTTTTGTTCAAATATTAAAGGTCATCTTACTATGTATCAGTAATATGACCCTTTGCGTATTCCTAAAAACATTTTAGCTACTTATACATACTTAATCGTTACATGTTCTTCCAGTATCCAATTATTTTTTCCGATATCTACCGCATTTTTGGCTCTTCCCCACACACGAAAAGATTTTGATCCATCAATATTACCTTTATAATTTATACATTCAGGCTCTGCATAGTAATTTACTTCGTACCCAACAGGATATTTTGAGGATGCATAAAACCATTTCACATCAAAATATTTTTCATATACCCACTGCTTATCGTTCCCCAAGCAAATCATATCTTTATCGGCACCTCCCCAATAACCATGTAAGACTAAATATGGCGTTTTTTGAGTGATTGTACCTGTAAACTGCGGATTCGCAGGATTTTCATATAAGTTTATGCCATATCCATCTGGATATTTTGAAATCGCAATACCAATACCATTTGATTGCTGTGTATTCTCTTTGTTAGATTGAATAGATTGATTTACTTGATCTGAATCTATAAACCAAGAAAGCGACTTATTTCCTATTAATTGATTCAAATCACATTTCCCAATACCAGGAACATTTCCCGAATCAGTATATTGCCAAATATCGCACGGATATGCTGGCTTATTCCCTCCATAACGAGGTATCCATACAAAATCAGCTTCAATATTACGTGCTCCAAATGATACATACGTGTGATGCCCCACATATAGCCCTACTTTTTTTGCACCTAAACGGCGTAATTCATCTATAAAAGCCTGTGTCCCCCCTTGCATATCCATCATCGTTTGAACTTCTACGTCCACCACCCAAAATTTAGCAGATTTATCACCACGACTCCAAAAATCTTGTGCCTCTTTCCTGGCATCAGCAATAGATATAAAACGGCAAAATGCATAATTACCAAATGAAATACTGCGTTTCTTCATTTCATTCACATAATTTTGATACATAAAATCTACCGTATTCGAGCCATCTTGAACTCTAGCAATAACTAAATCTAGCCAAGATGCTGCAATATCCCAATTAATAGTTCCATTCCATTTTGAAATATCTATAATATACCCCATTACAATTTCACTCCTTTTTATTATCATATTCAAAGATCGTTTTATTGAAAGCCCCTTATGCCTAATACTAGCTATCTATAATATAAATAAAGAAAATCTATATTGTTTTTCAAAATATACAGTCTTTTAATTAAGTTTCTACTAATTTTCCACATTCTGATCACACTATAAAACTCCATATCATTATCAACTCAACTAAATTTTCATATTATATTAATACGCCTTTATAATCTAAACGAAAAATCGCAGTATACAATACTGCATCTTAGGAGCTGATTTCATGAAAAAAAAACCTATCTTGTTCAAAGTTCCACCAAATTCAAAACTAAAAGTTACATTTTTCGGTCCTTGTAACGAGGTAATTACAAATGTGTCTATAATTAATCAACTTTCCACACCTAAATGTCAAACTATTACGCAATATCCAAACTATAAGAAATACGAAACTGAAGTGCGATCATTATCCAATTGTTAATCCGTTCCTATTCACAATCCTTACAATTTGGTTAGCTAAACGACTTCAATAATAGATTAAAATTACTCATTTCATGATATTCCATTGATAATCTATTGATTTTTTACACGTTTTTATGAACCGAGCATATATTAATGTATGGAGATTATCCACTCATAAAACCTATCTTTCTTTAGAGCGTACTTTTTATGTATGCTCTTTTTTTATTTATCCCTCATTCTATACATATAAACCTGTTCACTTTTATATTTCATGAGTGGTAAACCCACCCACTCACTGTTTATAAACAATCTAATCAATGTGTACTCAACAGTACTCATTTATTTATTATACGTTCACTATAATTCTTGCATTTTCTTTCGATTTTTGAGAAATTGAAATGAGTTAATTTATTTTATTTTAATATCTTGATAAAAAGGTGAAATGTATGACTGTTGTACATATTAGGTGGTCTAAACTTTATAATTTATCTGAAATCAATCATTATGAAGAAGCTTTTTCAAAGGGGATATATACAATTTATAGAGTGTATCGTGGAAAAGAAAAATTACTATACATTGGAAAAACAAAAAGAAGTTTTTCGAAGCGATTAAATGAACATTACAAAGATTGGATTCATGGAGCAAGAGGAATCCATGTAAGGTTAGGGATTTTAGAATTTCCTAATGGCGGTAAATATTCTGAACAAAAATTATTAGATGTAGAAGCACTTTTAATTTCTTGGCATACTCCACTAGAAAACACCCAATGTACGAATTACTATATAGGTAGAGAAAATTTAGAAGTTATCGGCTTTGGACAAAGAGGATTAATTGATAAAAAAATAACTACTCAGTACTATGAATGGGTATGAACTCAGATTATAAATTAGTTTAAAAGAGTTTGACGCTCCTACCCCTAAAGTCCGCTGTGGTTTTTGACGTATAACAAGGCAACATACAGATCTATTCTTCGCCATTGAGAAAAGCGCTTGATCGCCATGTCATGCTCTTTTTCATTTAAACTGACCTCTGTTACATTTGTATATTGATTCAATCATCATCTAGCTACTAAATTGACCAACAATATATTAAAATTCTTTATATACTTAAGGAGGTCCATTTACCCATATATTTTAGAAAAACAATAATAATCCCCCACCATTTGGTGAAGGGGATTAACTAAACCTACAAAAAATGTTTTATTATCTTCATTATTCAGTTGGAGAAGGGAATCTTGCCGCTTCAAAGTGAACAGTATTCAAACCATTAACATTTTGTACAATTACGCCAGCAACACTACTCTCAGCAAAAACTTCAACTGAATCCCCTGCTTCTAATTGAAGAATAGAAGTTACTGAAACATCATTATTAAAAAATACCCCTGTCCCAAAGAAATCATTATCTATCGCTATTGCTGGATTTCCATTCACACGAATTTCAACTCTAGCTCTGTAATTTACATTAAAATCATTTGGAGAGAATGTTATATTTCCTAGTACACTATATACCCCTCTAGTCTTTGGAATAAAAATAGATGTTGCTGGATTATATTCGTTCGCTAGATCAAACTGTTCATTTTGAAATAATACTTTAACAGAAGTATTTTCCGGAACAAGTTGATTCATTGTATTAACAGCTCTAAATGCAGACGCTCTTACAAGCTTTTCTTTCTTATCATCACAACAATTCACTTTTACATACTTTCTATCACATTGACTATTTTTTCTAAAACAATCATGACTTTTCTTTTTATAACCTTGACAATACTTACAGTAATAGTATGGCGTAGTAAATCCCCCCTTAAATTTATGATTACATAATATGTAACATAGATTAGAATCGTTTGGACAAACTGATACTATTTTTAATAGAATAAAAAAACCCCTACCATTTCGGCAGGGATTATCCTTTATCTTCTGTATACTCGACTTTATTTAATTGGTGAAGGGAATCTTGCCGCTTCAAAATGTGAGCCGTCTTCCGAAGTGCTTAAAACTCCGTCTATGCTACTTTGTGCATACACCTCAACTTGGTCTCCTTCATCCAATTGAATGATCGTCGAAACACTTACTACATTTCCAAAGCTTATTGGACCGAAAAAGTCATTATCTATAGCTATTGCTGCGTTTCCATTCACACGAATTTCTACACGAGCTCTATAATTTAAGCTAGAATTGTTTGGAAAAAAACCAATCGTTCCAATAATAGAGTAAATCCCTCTAGTCTTCGGAATAAAAATAGACGTTGCTGGATTATACTCATTTGCTAAATCAAATTGTTCATTTTGGAACAATACCTTTACAAAAGTATTGGCAGGAACCGTTTGATTCACCGTATTTCTAGCTCTAAATGCTGATGCCCTAACAAGCTTTTCCTTGTTGTCATTACACTTACTAGTGTTCTTACAACAGTTATGCTGTTTCTTTTTATACTCTTTACAATACTTACAGTAGTAATAGCAAGACATACTAGTTCCCCTTTCATGCTTATTACTACATATTATGTAAGAGGGATGCGTAATGTTTGGACGAGCTATTGTTTTAGCCCTATACTTGTCGCCTATTTATATACACTTGAGCAGAAGACGCATCAATAAAACCACAACCTAATAGTATACACATTATTCAAATGTGATAGATTCTTCCCTTATCTACTTTACTTTTTGTACATAAAAAAGAGCGAATCTATATTCGCTCTTTCCCACATATTTACGGCCCAAAGCTTATCATCCAACCTAACATAAATCCAAATACAGTAAACAGTAGCATAAAAACAAATAAACTACATGCCCACAATGCATATTTTCGACTTTTTCTTTTTGTGATCATGCCTACGACTGAACATAACAATCCAACTCCAACTATTTGCCGAAAACCTTCGTCTATAAATGTTTCTTGCATAAGCAATATAATGTTTAAATACAATAACGCTAGAAATGCAATAATTAATGAAATAATCCCCATCCACGTTTCCTTTTTATAACTATGATTCTTTCTTTTTTTTAAGAATGCCAATTCCATAATCTCGCTTCACCTACTTTCAAGTTTCTAACTTTTTCATGACTCATTAATTTTTCAACTTCTCCTTTAGGTCCAGTTACAACTGCTCCGTATGTTTTTACCCCATTTTTTTCAAGGAAAGAAATACGCTTTGACAACTCTAAAGTTTTCGCTCTAGATAGCTTCACCGCTAAATCTTCATGCTTCTGTAATGACTTTAACACATCAATAAATTGTTCTTCATGAGGTGAATCACTTGAAAAAGGACCACCTAGACTTGAAATTATATCTGCCGGAAAACCAATCGGTGCAACATACATACCCTCATCATTCTTTTGCTTCTCCTCTAGTCCTGTATTCACGGCATACCAAACAATATCAATAGTTGGAAACATGTTCGTTACCTCTTGTATACTTAATAATTCTCTAAAAGATACAAATGCTTCTACAACAGATTCTTGCGGAAGACCTTTTAATACCTGCGCTTCTTCGCTACTACTATAAGACACATTATAATTATTAGGGTGCGACAATACCTCGTTATCTACGTATGAGATTTCTGGAATTTTTTCATCTGTTGTATATTCACGGCTTACTTTCGTTGCTCTACTTAATAAATAATCTGTTTTCTCTTCTCCTATTCGAATATCTTTCTTTCCTACCCTTTTATACAAATCAAAATGCAATTGTAAACTAAGCGGTAACAACGTTTGCTCCATGTCCCTTTCTTTCATAAATACATTTGGTTCTGTTACACTTAACGTTTGATTTACTACATTCCGTATCTCCATCGCGTTTGTAGGTGCCAATGTATAATAAAAGAGTGTAGATATATATAAAATAGGTTGAATAAGTAATAACAAAGTAAATACAATCAAAACATTCGTAATACGCGCTCTTTTTTTACCTATTTTCAACACTTGCTCCTGTTTTCCATCAGGAAGAGAGGCTGGCCTTTGATGAAGAGCTTCTTGTAACAATTCTTTATAATCATCTTGTTCAGAATGAGGTTTATCATTTGTCATTTTGACTCTTTTCCTCCTTTAACAATTTTTTTAATCTCTTTCTCCCACGAAATATATGACTTTTATAAGTGTTTAACTTTAAATCTAATACAGAAGCACCCTCTTCGTACGTTAATTGATGTACGTCACATAATAAAATAGCTTGTGCCTCTATCACCGGTAAAGTATGAATAATCTGAATTAATTTTTCGTAACTATTTTTTGCGACTACATACTCTTCTGTAGATTCCCCTGCTTGTATTGTCTCTAATTCCTCCGTTCCTACAAACGTTACTTTTTTCTCTTTCCTTACAAAATCAATAAACGTATGATATGCCACTTTAAAAAGCCATGATTTTACCTTTTGGTTTTCATAGTCTTCTAGATAAAGATACGCCCGATAAAAAGTCTCCTGCATCAAGTCCTCCGCTACGTGATGACTGCGAGAAAGGGAAAATAAATACCGGTACACATCGTTTATATAAACTTTATATATTTCTTCAATCTCCATCCCCCTCCTCCTTTCATATATAACACGAATAAACAAATTAAAAAGTTGCATTATTTTCCCTTTTTATTTTTAAAAACATTTATACATTTTAATAACTATTTACAATTATAAACAAAACATAAGATGTTATGGCTGTAAATATCCTTCAAAATGGGAAAAATCGGTTAGGATGTTCTTAGTAAGTTAATAGTTATAAGACATTCGTCCTGTACGATATAACCGCAGATAGGACTTCATTGTTGCATCTAGGCCTGGTTCGCCTAAGTAAATGTTTATGTATCCTTTCATACAAAACAACTAACCATCATTTGTTATGATAAGATAATTCCTATTCTTTCTTTAATCGGTTTCTTCTCACAAAAAACTCAACTTGTAGTATGTACGGGGATTATCTCATGGATTATTTACAAATTATATGTGGGGACTATTTGACGCTTACATAAACACAATTTCATCCCCCTCAATTGTACCCGCCATTTGTAAGCAATAAGACTCACACCTCAAAATTCGGCACAGTTAGGTGGGAGCCGTGTTGCCCGATTGGTAAGAGCTAATAATCAGTTTGGAACCTGCTCCCAACTAATAAAAATTTTTCTTTATAGATTAAATACAGTTCCATATGGGATAGTAAGAAAAGAACTTCCATACGGTGTGATTTGATGTACTGGGTAAAAATACTCCATGGATGAATAATACGGCTGTATACCTTGTTGCTGCATTTGCATTTGTTGTTGCATTTGTAACGCTTGTTGAACAGCTTGAACTGTACTTTGTGCTCCGCTAAACGTTATTGATGTACCATATGCTGGTCGAATATCTGCTTGAGAAGCAAAATATGAATAAAACATTATTTTCAACCCACTTCCATATAAGTTATTACAAAATATATTATGATTCTTTATTTTAGGAAGTGCTAAAACCTAGTACATTAGCTTTTAGTAAGTTTTTCATTATAATTATTTCTTTTAATATCTTCAATTATTAAACGTAAATGAATTATTAAAGGAGATTATATAAAATTACAAAATGAATAATCTTAAATAAAATTCTATATGGAGCTGCATTAGATCTTAACTTAATTAAACTTAAAATTATCACCTTATCCACCCTTTACAATAATACTAGTCTCATAAGGACACATCCATTTTGTTGACATATACTTTTAAAAAACATTCCTGGATATTTCACATATAACTTATACTCATAAACACTTAAATCTAGAAACAAATATTAATTATCAAAACATACTTACTATTTTCTTTTTTTAAAGGAGGTAATTATAAAATATAATAAAAACTCAAACGATCCGTGCGAAAAGTTCCAATTCCTCTGTTTTATTTCTATATCCCCTTGTGATCAAACTAATTGTTGTACACCTGTTTTTTTCTCATTTTCTCAGCAACAAGAATTATTGTCCCTAATTAACCAATTAAATCAAGCTATCTTTTCTTTTTTCACTACACCAAACCCAACAACGATACAAATACTCCAATCATCATTACAGGCGTTAAATGATTTATTAATTGCAGTACAACCAAATACTCCAAATAAAAGTTTAGTTATACGAACTATAACTCAATTAATCAATTCCTTGCCTACTGCATCACTTACTCAAATTTCTGCATTGTTTCAATTTTTATTCCAAAACTTATCTTCACTTATTAGTTGTTCAAATATATCAGACCCTCTTCTGCAGCAAACGTTCAACTTAATTTTGCAAGGAATATTGAATAGTTCGCTATTAAATATTATTGGAACACCGGGACCGACTGGACCTAGAGGAGCTCAAGGATCTCAAGGTGTGCAAGGGATTCAAGGACCAGAAGGGCTCGCAGGTGCAACTGGACCTCAAGGCGTGGAAGGAATTCAAAGGCCGGAGGGACCACCAGGACCGGAAGGACTCGAAGGGCCGACGGGACCGACGCGGCCAACCGGACCTGCATGTAATTTCCTTGTTTATGTTACAAACGCAGGAGTTATAGATGATCCTACCGATGATACAGTATCTGTAATTAACACCGGAACAAATACAGTTGTAGCTACAATTACTGTAGATAATGCACCTCTCGAAGTAACCGTTTCTCCAAATGGAACTCGCGCTTATGTTACTAATATTTTTTCTGATACCGTCTCCGTTATTGATACTTCTACAAATTCGGTTATCGCTACCATTCCTGTTGGAAGCGACCCGATTGGTTTAGCTGTTTCTCCAAATAACACAACTGTTTATGTTGGAAATCACGGTAATAATACGGTTTCTGTTATTAATGCTGCTACTAACACCGTCATTGATACAATTCCTGTTGGTAACGCTCCGCAAGGAATCACTATTTCTCCAAATGGAGCTTTTGCATATGTTGCAAACGAATTAAGCAACACAATTTCTGTTATTAATACTGCTACAAATACAGTTAGCGCTACGATTCCTGTTGGTATTCGCCCTAGGATAATCGTCTTTACACTAGATGGCACTCGTGCATATGTCACAAATCAAAATAGCAATACGGTTTCTGTTATTGACACCGCTACTAATTCCGTTATTAATACAATTAACGTAGGTACTGAACCGGTCGGTATAGATATTACACCAGATGGCACTCGTATTTATGTTGTAAATAAAGTTAGCGATAATGTATCGGTAATAAACGTAGCAACAAATGCAGTAATCGATACAATTCCTGTTGCTTTATCCCCGGATCAAGTAACCATCATACCAGATGGCACTCGTGCCTATGTTACAAACCAAGCTAGTAATACTGTTTCTGTTATCAATACTGCTACAAATACGGTTATAGATACGGTACCAGTAGATGTTGCTCCAACTGGTATAGCAACCGGAACTATTTTTTGTGCTCCTTAAAAACTTCATATTCATAGCAGACCCCTGTACGTGCTTCGTGTTAATCGCAATATACATATGGAGGGGATATTATTCGACTCATTACATTTTTCTTATGTATACTTCTATACATTTGTTTGTAAAATCCATTGTATTAAAAGAAGTAACCCAGTATCTTTACGAGCTTAAATAGAGTCACAAATTATCTATATCACGCTCTAATCTTATTTTCCTAACCTCCTATTCATCACCCCCTAAAATTTCACAAAATAAAAAAGCAGCTGTTAAGCTACTTTACATTCATTTTATCCCCAAGAGAAATGATAAATATATTCTCCCGCTACACTTTGATTAATCCCAATAATTCTAGCAAACCTCATTAAGTCCGCACCCTGAAGAAAATACATCGCAAGCATTACTGGTACTTGCGACCACATAAATTGATAAAACTCCTCGACTCTCTGGTTTGTTGAAACAATTAAATCATTTACAGGCCCTTGATTCCATACAGAAGTACTAACTGAACGAAACGGAAGATCTTTCCCATTAACCACTATTCGCGCTATACTTTGAGTTATGTCCACATCAATTCCCTCCATCATTACAAAAATCGGACCTGTGCATTTACTCCTTTCTTTATAAATATTCTTAACCTTCATAAATGTCTAAGGCAAACCTCTATTTTTGCTTATATTCAAATGAATTTATTTCACACAGTAAACAAGTTAATAAAATTTCAGTATTACTCTCCTCAACTTCCGTATCATTTAGATCATGTACACCCTTATTCAACTTTACAATTCGGTATACAAAATTATATATCTTATTATCTCAATATCACTTTATTTACTACAAGTTGATAAAAAACATTCAAACCAATTGATAAATCAACGTTTGTAATTTAATTCCTTATTTTAAATCCCACCTTTTTATTTTTAAACACTATATCCGAATAATTATATTGGAATTTCTTGTTGTATACACATCTATCTTTTTCAGGTATTATATACGAGAAGAGTAAGGTAAGAGTTACTCTTTGCCATTTTAGGAAAGGTCCTGTTGGAAACAACAGGACCTTTTTTCGTGTTAGCAATACGCAATAAGAAACACAAAAGCCACGACACTCACGCACCTTGGCTAAATATATAAAATTAATTGGTATTTCCGGATCAACTTTACAGTAGCCTTTGTACATGAACATCGGTTTTTCTAGCATCTAGTTCACCTCCTTAAAAATGCAGGATTTCCCTTTTCAATATCGAATTAGTAATGTTTGGAAAGGGGGTGTAACATGGCGGAAATTAAGGTGGGACTTACACAATTTTTAGACTTCACACTGAAAAGTAGTGCAGCAAAAACAAATTTTGTAAAGAATCTAAAATCTCAACCTGAATATCACCCAGTTTTTGATTACTGGAAACAATTACGAGAAACTGTTATTAAATTTCATAAAAACGAACTACCTTTTGAATGTTTTGAAACATTAATCCAAACTGTTGACCAGAAGAAAAAGCAAAACTATATTGATGTTATAAAGCAGTACAAAAAATTTATTAAAAACAAAGACGTCTCTTGGTTTGATCCAGGTAAATCACATTGGTTATCAGATAATTTAATCGTCCGCTCATCACCTGAACTTGGTTTGCTCATTAATGATGAGCCGCATCTTATTAAACTGTTTTTCAAAGGAAAAAAAGAACGAATTGATAAATATAATATCAACTCAACACTGACATTATTAAATGAATCAACATTTTCAACTGAATATAACGATGTGAATTATACAGTCCTTAACATCCAAAAGAACAGAATGTATACGAATAACTCTATTAATAATGATCATTTAATAGCTCTTGAATCAGAAGCTCACCAGCTTTGTTATTTATGGAATAAGATGTAAAGGGTATATTCATTTCTTTCAATACCTTGTTCATGCGTAATTTTGGCACATTTTTCACAAACCCAATTCGTTTCGTTTAATTGAAGCTCACCTTCTTGTTTCTCAGAAACAATGCAGGGTGGGCGTTTTTTGAATATAGTTTCTTTACCCATTTCAACATCCTAATTCCCCTCTCTGAAAGAATAATATAATGACTTCTTTCTACCACATCTACATTAACCGCCTGACTTCTTAACCGCTGAATAATTCCTCAGATGTTCTTACAATCTCTTTCGCGTTCCACATCGTGTTTTTCTTTCACTCTATACAGTGCATCTTGTTACTCACACTTCTTTCGCCCACATTACTTTATTTGATTGTGATTGTTGCTGGAACTCAGCTAACGCCGCCTTAATCTCTTCTCTCACAACTTCACGAATAAGTTCTTATAACGATTCCTCTAAATTCATACATGCATCCCCTACATCATTTTTTAAATTTCCTGCTTGTTGTTCCATTCACTCATAAAATTTATGAGTAATGATCATCCACCGTTTACTTTCTCTAAGTGCCGGAAAGAGATTGCTTGTTTTATCCGACATTACATTACTGGCGCTTCATAAACATCTCCTACAAATATCTGAGGAAAAGAACGTTATAGCAATGGCTAACATGAATACAATTTGATTTACCCTACTTATAATAGTAAACTTACAATTTCAGAAGTTTGACACAGCTCATGAAAAAGCTTATAAAGAAAAGTGAGGTTCCTAATATTCGTTTCTAGGATTTAAGGTGTATATCCAAAAATCGCAAATGAATGATCAGGACATAAAAGAGTAGGGTCACATTTGATACCTACTCACATGTTCTACCAAACCTACAAAAAACAGTCGAAGATTTTGCAAACAATTTATTTCAAAAAACTAATGTTTGCAATTACGGATTTTGCATAAAAATACTAGCATATCCGTGTGACATTGAGAGGAGTCAAAAACATGAAAGAAATCAAATCTGAACAGGAATTCAAAGACATCATCGCAAGCGAGAAGCCAGTAGTTGTTAAGTTCTTTACTACATGGTGCCCAGATTGCGTGCGTATGGACAACTTTATCGGAGATGTAATGGAAGAATTCAATAAGTTTGAATGGTATTCTATTAATAAAGATGAGTTCCCAAGTATCGCTGAAGAGTATCAAGTAATGGGTATTCCAAGTTTACTTGTATATCAAAATGGTGAGAAGCTAGGCCACTTACATAGTGCTAACGCAAAAACTGAAGAACAAGTTACTGAGTTTTTAGAAGCATACTAAGATGAAAACCCTCTGAAAAATATTTTCTAGAGGGTTTTTATTTTTCCCAAATCATCTTTCGGAAGTGTACATATTTACACTCCCTTCTCCTCCCCTCTAAGTTATACATAGATCCAAACCGTGTCTATACCCTAACTTTGCACTTTACAACATATTTTTCCTTCGCGAAACTTTGTTATCCACTTCTTAAAAAGCTATAAAACGTCAACAATGTTTGTATAGACCCACACGAGTTTCGTTTGGTACTCTATTTATAGAAAGAAATTCCTTGTAGAAAGGTGAGTGATTAAAATGGATACTCTTTCTCATAAAGAAGCTGATAAAGGTGCTATTGTCAGCATTATGGCCTACATATTTTTATCCTCTATGAAAATCATCATCAGTTATATTACCCTCTCTAGCGCATTACGTGCTGACGGTTTAAATAACTTAACGGATATCGGTGCTTCTTTAGCGATATTAATTGGTCTAAAAATCTCTCGTAAACCTCGTGACCCAGATCATCCATATGGACATTCACGTGCAGAACAAATTGCATCACTTGTTGCTTCTTTTATTATGGCAACGGTCGGATTAGAAGTTGTTATTAGTGCCATTCAATCTTTTTTTAATCCGAAACAAGCAGCGCCTAATGTTCTTGCAGCATGGGTAGCCTTATTTTCTGCTGTCGTTATGTACTGTGTGTATTTGTATACGAAAAAGATTGCAGCACGGACAAAAAGCAAATCATTAGAAGCCGCTGCAAAGGATAATTTATCAGATGCTCTCGTAAGTATTGGTACAGTAGTAGGTATTGTTGGTTCACAGTTCCAAATGCCTATTTTAGATCCTATCGCCGCTTTAATTGTCGGCCTTATTATTTGTAAAACTGCATGGGAGATTTTCGTAGAAGCTTCTCATATGCTAACGGATGGAATTGATCCAGATAAGATGGAAGAGTATGCTGATGCTATTGAACATATTGGTGGCGTGGAAAACATCGTAGATATTCGCGCTCGTATGTATGGGAATCAAACGTACGTTGATATTACGATCGAGGTTGATGCTCGTATGGATGTTGGTGAAAGTCATTGTATTACTGACAACATCGAGGCTATGCTTCGGAAAAATTTTGGCATTTACCATGCACACATTCATGTTGAACCAATGGAAAAAGAACCTATTATGACATAGGTTCTTTTTTAATGAACGTTTTATGAAATATAACACATAAAACGAGCCAGCTACCGCCCGCTGCCCATCCCGCTAATATGTCAGATGGATAGTGAACGCCAAGATATATTCGGCTAACTGAAATAGATAATACAACAAAGCTCGCTATAAAAATAATCAACAATTTTTTATGCAATGTAATACGCTCTTCTGTAATCGTGACGTATGCAATAAAACCTAAAAAAGCAGTAGCATTCATCGTATGGCCGCTCGGAAAACTATATCCAGTTGCAGTAACAAGCTGCGTTACATCAGGTCTTGCTCGTTCGTACCATAGTTTAAGCATACTGTTTAAATAACGAGATCCATAATAATTAATTGTTAGAAGTAATGCACTAAGCAACTTTTTTCTAACGAGAAAATACATTACAAGAATAATGAGTAACGGAAAATATATTCTTTTGGAACCGATAAAAGACACCCAAGTAAAGTAGGCTGTCAAGTAGTCGTTTCGAAAACCTTGAATAAAATGCGCTACTATATTGTCAAATTTCTCAATACAAGCGGTATGATACGAAAGTGATAATACGACAAAACAAATGAGTAGCGTAAAACTTAACAAGTATAAATGTCGATATCGTTTCACATACATAACCTCACTATGCAAAAAAATGGAGCGGTTGTTTTAGTTTTCCTCTCAATTTCTTTTTTATGCATAGTTTATTAAAAAATATAATTGTTAATTTTTTCTTTCATCATTGGAATATCTTCATTCATTACTGTAAAGCGAATCACTTTCTCGTCAAGATCAAGCGCTTCTGCAAATAAACCTGCTAATCCACGAGATTTTCTGTCAACTTCCATAATAATCTCTAGGCGATCATATGCGCTTGGCAAGATTAATAATTCTAGTTCGTCTAATTTCCCATAATACTCTCCCGAAACAGGAACAAACTCAAATTCTTGTGCGAATGGAACTTGCTTACGTAATCGATACGGTAATTCTTCACATTCTATATGACGCGCTTTAAAACCTAATTGATTTACACTCTCTAATACACTATTTAATAGTGCATTTGGCAACACTTGAATGTAATCACGATCACTTGGATCTATACTGCGTTTAATATCAAGGCCTGTATGCACCCAAACTGTTTTCATTCCAAGTGTAAGCGGTGTTTCAACTGGCATTTTAAATGAAAATGGAATTTCTTTTTTTTCATTCGGCTCAACAGAAAAAGGTTCTGTTAAACGAACTCGCTCTAAATCATATGTTGCTGTTACTTTTTTATCATCCACTTCTCGTACATACGCTGTTGATAACGTTAAGTAAATGCTTTCAATTTGTTGGTTAACTGAACCACCAGTTATATGAACCTTCCCTTGTATCTCTTCTCCAACAATATACTCATCTTTTTCAAGAACTGTATCTACTTTTGTACTACCAATACCAACGCTTGCTAAAAACTTTTGAAACATGGAGCCTCCATCCTTTCTAAAGCAAAAGCTACATCTTTTTTTAAATCTTGTACATTCTCATAGTACGGTGTTTTTATTTGTAACATTCGCATAAGCATTTCACGGTTATAATTTTCCAAAGTTAATTCGTCATACCATGGTTTTTCATGTTTTTCATTAGATTCATAGCCTGCATATAATAAAAATAACGAGAAATGACCAAGCGCATAAAAATCGCTACGAAAGTGAACTTCTCGCATCAAAGCTTGTTCACCTTCATAAGTTGTAGCTCGTTCATCACCCTCACCCTTCAATTTAGCCAATCCAAAATCAATAATACTAATTTGGTTTTCTTTCATTAATATGTTTGGAATGCGTAAATCTCGGTGAATAATGCCTTCACTATGAAACACCGACACAATTTGTAATATTTTATATAAAACCCAAAAAACTTCACGTTCTGTATACACATGCCCATCTAAGAAAATATAATCTTCGAAATTTTTACCCGGCATATATTCCATCACAAAAAAGCTTTTTTTCTCCCATACAAAATGATCATATAACCTAGGAATTGCATGATGATTTAATGTTTGTAAAATCATTTTCTCTTGTTCAAATGATTTTCTACCAGACTCATATCTTTGTTTACTTTGTCTTAATTGTTTTAAGACTTTATATCTATTTATTTGTAAATCATTAACGACATATGTAACCCCATAACTACCCATTCCAATTACTGATTCAATTTTATAACGTTCTGCAACAATTGTATTTTTTCGCAGTGGTCTATCAAATAAAGCTAGTATACGACGCCATTTCATCAGCTACTTGAAAAGAAGCTACGGCTTTTACGTTTTCTTTTATAATGTTGATGCCCATAACCCGATGAACGTCGTTTATAATCGCTACTTGAATAAGAGCGCCCTCTATGGCGATAGTCACTACTCGAATACGAACGATATTTTTTCTTTCCTAATAAAGAATCAATAATTTTTTTGAACATCCCTTCACCTCTTGAGTAAAATTTTCTTTTAATTATACCAATAATTTCTGCCTATATTTGTGACAAGTTTGTAAAGAGTAAAAAACGACGAGTTAAGCCCGTCGTTACTTTCACTCATCTTCTTCATCAAAAACTTCATCAATCATACATTTCTCTAATAAATACTCGAATGTAATATCTGCGAGATCTTCAATTTCCTCTCGTTTTGGAACGTATCCTCTTTCAATTAGTTGCTCATAAAAAAACTCCGCAATCTCTTCCGTATCAATTACGACTTCAATTTCCTTCATGAGCATCACTCCTTTATTTCTGTTTTATGAAAAAATCTCAAAATTATGTATATGAGATTAGAAAAATAGTTTTTATTTTTTATAGGTCATATCATTTGGACGAGATGCATACGATGGTAGTACAAGCTATCAAAAAGGGGGAAATAATTATGGAATACCAATATGAGGTAGAACAAGAAGTAGGGCAAACAAAAGAAGAGTTCATGCATGAAGATCAATGGGCAGACTCTCTTATTAAATGGCTTTTTATTTTTTTAATAATTGTAGGCATACCTTATACTGCATATGTTGTTGTTCAATTCATTCTCTCTTTCTAGTTAACTATTTTTTCTCTGTCAATTTAACTAAATAATTATGAACAACATCCATAACAATTTTGTACTCTTCATCTTTAAATGTATCGAATAACAATTGATAATCGTTATAAATATCAAGTAATCCATCAATGATTTCTTGACGATTTGTCTTAACACTCACTTTTTTTGAGTTATTAATTGACTTTAATTTTCCTAAATCTAATTTATTCATGCCAGCTTTATCTTGTTTCATTTTCTTCAAAATTGCATTTGCCGTCTGAGCATTGGCAAGTAACGTTAAATCTGATTCATCCGCTTCTAACCATTCACCATCCGTAATTCGTGACAATTCATATATTGTATCTTCCCATGCGTCATTTTTATATCTCCATACTTCTGTACGAAAACCAACAATTCGAAAAACATCTTTATCATAACCTGTTACTTGCACGAGATCACCAAATGTGAAATTATAGTTTAATTCAATCCACTCAGTTTCACCTTTTTTCATATCTTGCTCTGAAACGTGCTGCAATGTTTGCTCTACGTAAAATCCATCGTGATTATTGACTTCGTATACGTAAACTCCATCTAAAACCTTCATATTTGTGATTTTACCAACGGTTCCATATAGCGTAATCACGACTATGTCCCCTACGTTGTATTTAGGTTGCTTTTTTCTTGCCATCTATATCTCTCCTTTTTTTGACGTCGTGATTTTGATAACAGTATATGCAACCTACATAAAAACGCTTATCACAGAAGCGTATATTCATAAATTTTTTCAATAAAAAATATCACCACATGAAAATTTATTTACAACGTAAAAAAAGCTAGCAAATAGACTAGCTTCACGTCAAAAATTTCATATAGTTTTTATCTCTCTTGTATGTATAAATCCCAAGCTTCATCAAATATAGACATACTTTCTAGCATTCCACTTAACTCTAAGTATGAACTAATTTCATCATAATCTTCAGATTGCTTCGGAAAGCTTAAATCATCATACATTGCCTCTGCTAAATTCGATATTTCATTACTAAATAAAGCTGCACGATGCTTCATCATATAGTGGTAAAATGTCTTTTTCAAAAATATTCCCTACCTTTCTAACTTGGGTACATTATACAAGGCACAAAAGAAAAAAACCAGCATAAAAGCTGGTTAAAAGTCGAAATAATTTCTTTTTAATAGACGTGGTCTTCCCATTAATTCTTCATATGTTAGTTGTTTTGGCAAGTCTTTCGTATAAATTAGAAACAATTGATCTTCTATTTCTTTTACTGTGTGGTCTGATTGATAATCCATACCACATGAGGAACAAGTAATGCATGGTGTCTCTTGGATTTCAATGGCTTTTGTACCATCTGGTAATTCCCAATATACAGTATTCAAGCTTTCTTTCGCTTCTGTACTGTCACACCACATACAATTCATACTGCATCACCCTCAGTTTTTTTGTCGTTTTCTTCTAATTTAGCCATTTGTGCTTGATATTTTTTATCTTTTAATTGGTCGCGCTTATCACGTTTATCTTTTAGTGATGCATGAGTGTCATTATCTTCATAGTCTTTACGACGGCTCATACGCTGTAAATCGTCTGGAACAAGGTTAAATTTCTTATCACTCATAAGACCTGCGATACCAACATCTGAACGTTTTTCTTCGTAGTTTGGATAGATTTCTTTAAAGTACCCTTCTGCTCTTCCTGGAATATAGCTCTCTGGCTCTGGATACGTTGTAATAACACCTTCAAAGTTACGAAGCACAACTTTATCTGCACTTTGTGAGATTAAATAGTTTGGCTGAAGCGCAATTTTGCCGCCTCCTCCTGGTGCATCTACAACGAATGTTGGAACCGCATAACCAGATGTATGACCGCGTAAACCTTCAATAATTTCAAGACCTTTAGATACTGGTGCACGGAAATGACCAATACCTTCAGATAAGTCACATTGATAAATGTAGTATGGACGTACACGGATTTTTACTAAGTCATGCATAAGTTTTTTCATAATCGGAACGCTGTCATTAATACCAGCTAAAATTACTGCTTGGTTTCCGATTGGAACACCAGCATTCGCTAGCATTTCACATGCTAGTTTCGATTCTTCTGTAATCTCAATAGAAGTGTTAAAGTGTGTATTCAACCATACTGGATGGTATTTTTTAATAATGTTACATAAGTTTTCTGTAATACGCTGCGGGAATACTACCGGTGCTCTCGTTCCGATACGAATAATCTCAACATGCGGAATCTCTCGTAAATTTTTTAATACATATTCTAAAATTTTATCGTTAATTAGAAGACCGTCACCACCAGAAATTAACACATCTCGTACTTGCGGTGTATCACGAATGTAACCAATTGCATCATCTAATTGTTTCTTTGGCACACCCATTCCAATTTGTCCACTAAAACGACGGCGTGTACAATAACGACAATACATAGAACATTGATTCGTTACTAAGAATAATACGCGGTCAGGATAACGATGTGTTAGCCCTGGAACTGGTGAATCTTCATCTTCATGAAGCGGATCTTCTAAATCATATTTTGTTTTATATAACTCTTCCGAGATCGGTACAGATTGCATCCGAATCGGACAGCGTGGGTCATCAGGATTCATTAGCCAAGCATAGTACGGTGTAATGTTTAACGGGATCGTTTTTGTTGAAATTTTAACGCCTTCTTCTTCTTCAGGTGTTAAATTAATCACTTTCTTTAAATCATCTAACGTTTTGATCGTATTCGTTAATTGCCAAACCCAATCATTCCATTGCTCTTCAGTAACATCCTTCCACAACTCGATATCCTTCCAGTGACGATTTGGTTTGTATACATCATGTAACATTGCTATTCCCCCTTTTTATACGCTCATCCTTTATATAAGCAATAGTTATGCCAACTTTACTTTTTTGATAAGTAAATGTACGGAGAACCCTATTATATAAGCGAAAAAATATTTTTAAGCACTTTATGAAATCCATACATACTATCATATTCATTACTTTTTATATATGTAAACGCGCTTTTATTGGTGCAAACACACAAAAACCGCCAATTATTCGGCGGTTTTGTCGTACTTACTCAGTTTATATTGAAGCGTTTGACGAGGGATACCTAACATTTTTGCAGCTTGTAATATATTCCCTTCCGTTTCAATTAACGCTTGATCTATTAATTCCTTTTCCGTTTGATGAAGTGCTTCTCTAAGTGGCAATATGCTCTTCTTCTTTGGAAGATTCTCTTTCCGAAATGTACGCGGTAAACAATTGGCTGTTAATGTATCCCCTTCTGCAATAATGACAGCATGTTCAATCGTATGTTTTAGCTCCCGAACATTTCCAGGCCATTGGTAAGCTTGTAGTCTTTCTTTCGCTTCCTGATCCATTTGAAGTACACCTTTTTTATAACTTTTATTATATTCTTTCAAAAAATAAGACGCTAATAATAGTACATCTTCAGTTCTTTCACGTAGCGGCGGAATATATAATGAAAAGACATTTAATCGATAATATAAATCAGTGCGAATTTTATTCTCTCTTAAACATATTTCTGGTGGCTGATTCATTGCGGTAATAACGCGAACGTCTACTTTTCTCGTCTTATTATCACCAATTCGACGAATAACACCATCCTCTAATACACGTAGCATTTTCGCTTGTAAATCGAGAGGCATTGAATTCAGTTCATCTAAAAACAATGTCCCACCATCTACAAGTTCAAATAATCCCGCTCGTTCAATTGCCCCAGTATAGCTACCTTTCGTCGTTCCGAACAATAAACTTTCTAATAGCGACTCTGGTAAAGCTGCGCAGTTTTGCGCAATAAATGGCTTATTCTTCCGTTTAGAAGCTTCATGAATCGCTTGTACAAATAACTCTTTCCCTGTTCCAGTTTCCCCATATATTAAAACATTTGCATCCGTTGGCGCTACTTTTTGTGCTAATTCTTTCGTCTGTTTAAACCGAGCATCATTCGTCACTATCGTCTCAAATGCAACATGTTTTTTGATTGCTTTTTTTCTAGATGATCGCTTTATTTTTGACTGCAAATCTACAATTGTATCTGTGAGTTTTTGAACTGTGGAATAATCCTTTGCAATTTCAACAGCACCAGCAATATTCCCATCTATAATAATAGGTAATGTCGTATTTACTGTACAAATGTCTTCCCCATTTAAATTTTGATAATGCTGAACTTGATGAACGATTGGTTTTTTTGTATCTAACACTTTCATTAACGTACTTGTTTCCCTAGATAAAGAAGGAAACGCTTCTAACAAATGTTTACCTAACACTTTTTCAATTTTTGATCCATCGTGTTTTGCAGCTACAGTATTATAGAAAATTGTAATACCATTTTCATCTACTGCGTGTATAGCCTCATCAATACTGCCCAAAATCGCTTCAATGACTTCTTGTGTCGAAACTGCTAGCAATGTCATCCCCCCTCTTGCCGAAAATCCAGCAATAACATGCCGGATTTTCAGCATACCTATGTGCGATTATAAGCATGACGATTCTGTTCTATTTTTATACCGTTCTATTTAGACAAATCTTTTGCCCATATATTCATATCTTCCAACTTATCAAAAATGTAGCAATTGTTCGCCAACCTTCCTGTATACGTATAACCTAACTGATGAAAGGCCGCATTCATTCCGAAAGAAAGCGATCGAGCAATTGTATAGGAGCAAAAAATGGATTTTTCTTGAAGTTCTTCTTCTAACTTGATGAGTAAACTTTTCATAAACCCATGTTTACGATATTCGGGTAAAGTAGCACAATTCGTTAATTCTGCATTTCCTTCCTTAATATTCATTTCTGCAGACGCTGTACTAATTATTTTCCCTTCAAATTCATATACGTAGTAAATGGTATCGTCTTCTTTCATCGTTTGTAATACATAACTCGCCTCATTTAAAGGAGTCGGATACACTTCAAATACTTTTCCAAAGACAGCTGCTAATTCGTCCGCATCCTCTTCTGTCGCTTTTCTTAATAGAAATTTCTCTGGGACTATTTTTTCCTTTACTTCTTTTGCTTTTACACCGCTAAAAATGGTATCTTCCTCAGCCCAATGAATACTGTTTCGTCTTTCATCATTATTAAATTTTACGAAGAAGTATGCATCATGGCCTTGAAAATAATGTGGTATTGTTGCTTCTAATAAAAAACCGAAAGAGAGCCATGTTGAAACATGCTCTCCCTTTCCTTTAATAATACATTTAGTGAAAGAATGTTTCTCTGCTAATTCGTCAATTGTTTGGATAATCCTCTCAATATTTCCTGTGTAGTGGTCTACTCGAATACGTTTATTAAAATAGTCCAAAACGCCTTCTATTGTATAACCATTCGTCTGTTCTCTAAAAGATTCATAGTATTTCATTTTTTCACCTCACACCAATCTAGTAATGTACATGCAATAATTTTTGCGGCAGCTATCATTTTATCAACTTCTATATATTCATTTGGATAATGTGCTACTTTCGTCTCTCCTGGGCCAAATACTATCGTTGGTACATTGGCGATTTGTGTAAATAAACCTCCATCAGTCCCCCACGGAGATGCTTCAATAATTGGTTTGTTCCCTTCGATTTCAACAAAGTTATGCTCGAGTGTTGTAATTAACTCATGATTTTCTTCTAGTTCTCCAGGAACCCATCTCGCTCCAAACCATTCTACTTCTACGGGATTTTCAACAAACCAATTGTCCACATCATTTAATTCAGCGATCCAATTCTCGAACTCTTCTTTTGCTGCCTCTATAGTCTCATTCGGCGCAATACCACATCTTCCTTCTAAAATTAATGAATCAGGAACAGAACTTGGCCAGCTCCCACCTTCAATTTTCCCAATATTAATTGGAATCGGAATCGGGATTTCTTTAAATAACGGGTCTGTAATTCGGTCATTTCTCTTCTCTTCCAATTTTCTCAAATGCTCTACAACAAACATGCTTTTTTCAATTGCACTTACTCCTTCATAACGTGTTCCACCGTGTGCTGCTTTCCCTTTCACATGTAGACGAAACCACATGGACCCTTGTTGTTTCGGGAAAAACTTCATATTTGTTGGTTCTGGAATAATGACACCATCTGCTTTATATCCTCGTAATATAGTCGCTAATGTTCCTGCCCCGCCGCTTTCTTCTTCAATTACACTTTGAAAATAGATATCTCCATTTAATTCAATACCAGATTCAATAATGGCTTCCATCGCAAGCATAAGTGCAACATTGCCACCTTTCATATCCGTTGTTCCACGACCATATATACGATTCCCTATCTTCTCACCACTATAAGGATGATGGTTCCACTGATTCACATCTCCTTCTGGTACAACATCAATATGCCCATTTAATATCATAGATTTTCCATCGCCGCTTCCTTTAAGGGTTGCCACAATATTCGGGCTATCTGAAAAACTTGTACGCGGTGATACAAAATAAGGATGATCTTTCATTTTAGAAAATGAAGGTTCCCAAATATCAAGATCTAAACCTAACTCACGTAATTTTTCAATCACAATTGCCTGCGCACCACTTTCATCACCAGATACGCTCTTTTCTTGAATTAATCGCTTTAAAAATTTTACGCTTTCCTCTTCATGACTCTCAATATAATCACAAACTTGTTTTTTTAATTGCTCCATATATTACATCTCCCCTCATTCAATTACTAGTAAGTTAGAGCCAATTTTAAAATCAGCTTCTGTATGTTGTTTTATATCTTCCACTGTGTATGGGCTCATCAACTCTTGTAAAATGAGTCCACCCTGCGTCACTTCCATAACTGCCATATCCGTAATAATTAAATCTACACATCTCTTTGAAGTTAATGGTAATGTACACTCCGAAACAATTTTTGCATTTCCATATTTATCGACATGATTCATCACAACAACGACCCGCTTCGCTTTTTGTGCCAAATCCATCGCTCCCCCAATACCTGGAACGCGTTTTCCTGGAACAATCCAGTTTGCTAAATCACCATTCTCACTTACTTGTAATGAACCAAGAATCGTTATGTCTAATAAACCTTTTCGAATCATCCCAAACGCCATGCAACTATCAAAATAACTCGCTCCTGTAATAAGAGAAGTCGGTAAACCTGCTGCGTTACATAAGTTTTCGTCTTCATTCCCTTTACTTGGCGTTGGTCCCATACCTACAATTCCATTTTCCGCATGAAACATAACGTTTATATCGTCAGGCAAATGATTCGGTACAAGCGATGGTATACCAATACCTAAATTTACAATCATGCCATTTTGTATTTCTTTCGCCGCACGTCTAGCAATTTTATCTCTCACTTCTACGCCCATACCCATTTCCAATTCACTCCTTCCGACGGTACGATATAATTTACAAATACTCCTGGGACAACAATTTCTTCTGGATCTAAACTTCCAAGCGGAACGATTTCTTCTGCTTCTACAATCGTTATATTCCCGGCCATAGCAACGTGAGGATTCATGTTACGAGCACTCTTATCAAACACAAGGTTACCAAACGGATCCGCTTTCTTCGCATATACAATCGCAACCTCAGCCGTTAATGCTGTTTCAACTAAATATGTCTTACCATTCATTTCAACTGTACGTTTTCCCTCTTCTACAATCGTATCAACACCAACATCAACTAATACGCCACCAAGTCCTACACCACCAGCACGAATACGCTCTGCTAATGTTCCTTGCGGAGAAAACTCAATTTGTAACCTTCCTTCGTTTAGTTGTCTTCCTGCATTTGGATTTGAACCAATATGAGAAGTAATTAATGATTTTACTCTTTCATTCGTAACGAGACGACCGATTCCTACATCAGGAAATCCAGTGTCATTTCCTATTAAATTTAAATTTGTAACTCCTTTTTCTAATATCGCCTGTATTAAAGATGGAGGGGATCCAATCCCCCCAAACCCTCCAAACATTAATGTCATATCATCGTGGAACAAAGAAATTACTTCCTCTATCTCTTTTAATTTATCGAATGTATTCGTAATAGTTGTCATGCGATACTATGCCCTCCTTTTTGCATCATTTCTTCTACACTTTTTGCAAAAATTGAAAGTAATTCATCTAACTCGGAATATGTAGTTGTCATTGGCGGTGCCACAAGCAGTGCACTATCTTCTTTTCCTGCTTGCCCTGAAACAGCTTGGTATAAAAGAAGACCATTTTTAGCTGCAACCGAAATAAGTTCTGACGCCTTTGTAAACGGTTGCAACTCTACTCCGATCAGCAACCCTTTTCCGCGCACATCAGCAATGATTGTCGATTGTTGCTGAACTTTCTGTAATCCTTTTATTAAATACTCTCCCTTTTCTGCTGTTTTTTCAGGTAGATTATGTTTCTCCATATATTCAATAACAGCTAGAGCTGTTGCTGCAGATAATGGATTTGCACTTAACGTATGCCCACTCATAACAGAACGTGATCCGCGTAAAATCGGTTCCATAACACGGTCACTTACAATCGTCGCTGCCATCGGTGTATACCCAGCCCCTAAACCTTTACCAAGGGTCATAATATCCGGTTCTACACCCCAATGCTCCATCGCAAACCATGCGCCAGTACGACCAAGCCCAGTCATTACTTCATCAGCAATAAATAAAATATCGTAATGACTACAAATATCTTTAATGACTTTATAATATTCTTTCGGCGGAACGACTGCGCCTCCAGCTGCTCCAATAATCGGTTCAGCGATAAAAGCTGCAATATGTTCTGCACCAATTCTTTCAATTGATCTTTCTAGTTCAGTCGCACAAGCAAGCTGACAAGTTGGATATACCTTTTGCACCGGACATCTAAAACAATATGGAGCTGGAATAGTTGGATAATCTTCTAAAATTGACACGAAACGTTGTCTGCGCAGTGGATGCCCAGACATTGATAAGGCTCCCATCGTAATACCGTGATAACTCATCCATCGTGACATAATTTTATGCTTCCCTTGAATACCTCGCTCTTGAAAATGCTGAATTGCAATTTTCATAGCTGTTTCATTTGCTTCCGTACCACTATTCACAAAAAAGCTCCAGTTCAAATCTCCTACACTTAAATCACTTAATTTCTTCGCTAATTTTTCAGCTGGTTCACTTGTAAACTGTGATCTATAAACGAAAGCAATCTCCTCTGCTTGCTTTCTTATAACATCTGCAATCTCCTTTACGCCATGCCCAATACCTGCCGTAATTGCTCCTGACGAGCCATCAAAATATTTATTTCCGTTTTGATCATACAAATACACACCTTTTCCATGTGAAATCATTGGATACGGCTGACCAACAAGTGGTTTAATTAAGTAATCGCGCATAGCGCTCCCCCATTTCTCCAATTTGTATATATATATGAAGAAAATTGACGTTTCTTTCATAAAAAAGAACCCTCTGCGAAAGCAGTGAATTTATCAAAAAACTATTATAAAATATACAAATGAGTGCTAAATATAGTTTTGAAAACAGAAAATTCAGAACTTAAAACGAAGTCCAACCCTTATCTATACGCTCAAATAACCCTCCTTTATATAAAATAAACGCTTCACTAAATATTTTCCTAACATAATGCCAGCTTCCCTCAAATGCCGACATTGTGTAAACTTCGACGAAACTCCCTTTAAACTCCTTCCTATTATCTTACTTTACATTGCATATTTTCAAACAAATTTCGACAAGCGATTTTACTAAATGGATAACAATTATTTTTATAAACAAAAACATCTAACATATAGTTCCCTCCATTTCATGCAATAAAAAAAGAACCGATTAACCACATTAATCAGTTCGGCACGACGCTCTTTTATCGGTAAATACCGTCACTTGCTAACGTAAATAGTAAAAATAATATTACAAATGCAAAATTCATCCTACAGCCTATAGCACAAAATCGTCCATAACTTCATTCATAATTCCTTTCGGGATATCCCCATCCCAAGATTTCATTCCTTTCCTCATATTCAAACTACCTTTCCTTTATAATTTATGTAGGACAATTATCACTTTGTATGTGTATTTGCCCATAATTTAAAAAATCCCTAGTTTCCTAAGGATTTTGGGACATGTTTTCGATATGTCAATTGATGCGCTCTTAAGGTTTTTTATTTCAAAATACACATTGCCGATACATCATCACCCAATATAGTTGATATATTGCTGTGTCCTCTAGAAATTTATAACTCTCATTCACCTAAACTATACTTATCCATAAGCAATATTTTTTATTGATTTTCAACTTTTCTCCTTTAGAAAAACAATTTTTTGCGCATAACCTCTTTCTTGCTAAGCATATAGTTTTAATGATGACAAAGGAGGAATGTTCATGTCTCAATCTGAAATTGAAAAATATGGACAAGAAGCTGCACGTTACGAACAGCTCGCTCGTTACTATCAATTTAATAATCCAAAAAAATATGTAGACCTATATATGAAATATTACGATGCGCTTACGAAACTAGTACAGGCATATGAAAAAAGAGATTCACAAGAAGCTGCTTTACCGTCACACTTAAGGTTTTTTCACTCTGCTTCAAATACACCTGCGGTTGACATTTTAGTAAACGGACAAAAGGTTATTAAAAATATTTCATTTAAACAATTCAGTCCCTATTTAACATTAGTACAAGGTAAATATCGTATAGATATCGTTCCTGTCGGAAAGGAAACTCCTATCTTTTCAGCTTTAGTACCGATAATGGGAAATCACACTTATACTTTTGCCGCAATAAATAGTGATAATCATCTACAATTACAACCTATGCTTGATAATACACATTTACCAGCTGGTCAAGCAAAAATACGCTTTGCACATTTTTCTCCAGATACCCCTGTTGTAAATGTAGATTTAAAAGGTGGAGATCATTTATTTGAAAATGTACTCTTTAAACAAATAACAGATTTTTTAGAAGTTAGCCCTGGTACTGCAGATATTGAGGTTTCACTTGCAGATAATCCAAGCATTTTGTTAACTATACCGAATTTCAAAGTCGAACCGAACATTATTTATACCATTACCATAGTAGGTTATTCGACTAAAGATCCTAAATTAGAAACCGTTATACTTACAAATTAAAACAGTCTACACCATTCATTTGGTGTAGACTGTTTATTTTTGAAATTCAATTTGAAATTCTGTCCACTCGTTATCTGAACGGCACATGATGGACCCATTATGTTTTTCTACAATTTGTTTACATACAAATAACCCAATACCAGTTCCTAACTTTTTAGTAGTTACAAATGGTTCAAAAATTGTTTCTACATTTTCAGCTGGAATCATTGGCCCATTATTTTTTATCACAATTCGGATCGATTGATCTTCTTCAAATACATCAATGACAATTTTTCGTTCTTCTTTCATTGATTCAAGAGCGTCAATTGAGTTCATTAATATATTTAAAACTACTTGTCTCACTTCACTCCGATAACCAACAAGCGGAATTGGATACGGCAAATTCTTTTCAATCGAAACATTTGCATTGACCAAACTCGGATATAAGAACTGTATAATATCTTGAAACAAGTCATTAAGCCAAAATCGTTCTGATTCATTCCACATTTCTTTTTTCGATACGAGTAAAAATTGCGAAATACGAAAATTTAATTGGTCTAATTCATGCGAAATAATATCTAAATACGATAAACTAGGATGATCTGCCTTTAATAATTTGACAAATCCCATAATGGAAGTAAGTGGGTTACGAAATTCATGTACAAAACTAGCTGACATTTGCCCTAAAATCGTCAGCCTTTCTTTATGTGTTTCGTTAATATATTGCTGTTTTTCCTCTAAATTTTTTGATATAATTTCCGAGTATTTTAAAACAGTATAATAAATTAATTTGTCAAAACAAGTATGTATTTGAGCCATAATTGGTTTCAATTCACGTGCGCTAACATCTAATTCACACATCGCTTCGAAAAGCTCATTTCTTCCCACATTTGCATTATAAACAAAATCACCAATATTCGCATCTGCTCCTGCACGTTCAATAGCAATTTTCTCGCATAATGGCTGAAGATAATCTATATCTTTTTCTTCCATAGTAAGTTCGATAATTAACTCTAATAAATCCTCTCCATTTTGAACTGCTTCTAGTTTAAATGGATCTTTATCGGAAATTATCATTTTGTTTTTCCAGTTCTCAACGAATTGGTGCCTGTTGTTTTTCAAGTGCGAGCAAAATACTTCTTTAATATCCTTATCGATTGGAAAAACCCCCATTCCCTCCATTTCCATGCGACGAACACCCTTTATATTTTGAATATTAACACAAAAAACGCGATTCGTTAATAGATTATTGTCACATTTTGTTAATATGTGTTGATAAAATTTTTATGACTTTATTATTTGTTTAGATTGATACTTACCATTTTCCTTCCTTTCATTCAAAGTTTTTTACATTTGATGAGACTTTTTTTGCATCCTGCTTCATTCTTTCGTACAATAGAAAATGAAAGGTGTGAAAAATATGGTAAATAAAAATGTGGAAGATTATCTCCAAGAAGGCATTTTCGGCCAAAAGCAGAACAAACCAGAAGAACGTAATATGTATTTAACTACATTACGTGAGCGTGTAGAAATCGCTTTAACTATCGGTCAAGTAATGCAAAGTAATGTATATTCTGAAGTAGCTAGTAGCATGCGCTCTTCTCAATCATTACAAATATTCCTAAATGGTGGCATTGCTTACCCACATTTATCAAAATACATTAAATTAGCGAATGAAAAAAATGTTCCTTTCACAATTGTTCAAAATAAAGGTACAGAAACACCAATCGGTTTAGTATTATCTCATAGCACTGCTGTTGACAAAGAACAAATTTATGTAGAAGATGCTATTTTCAAACAAGAAATGAAGTAAAAGGTACACTTGATTAATTGAAATCGTTCTGAGAAACGTAAAACAATCAATAAAAAACGAGTATGGAATCGTAAACATTTCCTACTCGTTTTTTATTACAATGTTTAAGTTCTTTATACTTTATTTTTTAATACATACTAATTTCATTTCTGTCATTTCTTCTATTGCATATTTAATACCTTCACGTCCCGTTCCACTTTCTTTCACACCACCATAAGGCATATGATCTACCCTGAACGTTGGAATATCATTTATCATGACACCACCAACTTCTAACTCATCAATCGCACGCATTGCTTTGAACAAATTATTTGTAAATACTCCTGCTTGTAGACCGTAACGCGAATGATTTACTTTCTCTATTGCTTCATCAAATTCTTTAAATGTATTTACAGTCATGAGTGGACCAAATACTTCTTGGCACTGAACAGATACATGCTCTGGAACATTTGTTAATACAGTTGGTTCAAAAATCCTTGCATCACGTTTCTTACCACCGTATAAAACAGCTGCACCTTCCTTAATAGCTTCTTGCACCCACATTTCAATTCGCTCTACATCTTTTTTCGAAATTAAAGCCGATACATCCGTTTCCTCAAACAGTGGATCCCCAACAACAACTGTTTCCATCGCTTTCTTTAGCTTTGAAAGAAATTCATCCATTCTCTTTTCATGTACAAAAACACGCTGCACCGAAATGCAAACTTGTCCATTATTAACAAATGCTCCCCATTTTACACGCTCAATTATTTCATCTGTTAATTCTACATCTTCATCAATAATAACAGCAGCATTTGACCCTAGTTCTAACGTAACTCGCTTTAACCCAGCCTTTGCCTTAATTCCAATTCCAACTTTCGGACTTCCCGTAAAAGTAATGGAAGCAACATCATCATTTGTAACTATCGCCTCACCTACAGTTGAACCAGGACCAGAAATAATATTTAGAGCTCCTTTTGGTAATCCTGCCTCTTCAAACAATTCAACTAATGCATAAGACGATAATGGCGTTTGATCAGCTGGTTTTAACACAACTGTATTTCCGGCAGCAATTGCAGGGCCGACTTTATGTGCCACTAAATTTAATGGGAAATTAAATGGTGTAATTGCTCCTATAACCCCAATCGGTTTTCGTATTGTATACGCAATACGCCCATCTGCACCAGGTGCTGCATCGAGCGGTAGTGTCTCGCCGTATATACGCTTCGCTTCTTCCGCTGCAAATTTGTATGTCTGAACGGTACGATCTACTTCTCCCCTTGCAGCACGAATTGGTTTTGCAGCTTCTCTTGCAATAAGCTCTGCAAATTCTTCTCTTCTTTCATCCATTTTTTGTGCAACCTTCTCTAAAATAGTCGCACGATCATATGCAGATAATGTATTCATTTTTTTCATTGCATTTTTTGCAGCAGTAACAGCCTCTTGTACATCTGCTTCCGTTCCTTGTGCAATTTCCGCTAACGTTTCTTCAGAATATGGTGCGTATAATGGTTTATACGTATTTACAGACTTCCAATCTCCATTTATATATAAATGCTTTTTCATAATTCTTCTCCTTCCAAATATATGTATACAACAATACTTAACCTAGTGAAAGGTCCGACTTATGTCATTGTATCATAGCCCTTATGCTGCCAAAAACATTATGCTCAAAAAAACTCTGCCATCTAGCAGAGTCTATGAACTAATTTGTTCTTGTAATGAAATTTGTTTTTCGTCTTCTAATATAACAATTGATTCTACAGTTTTTGTAACTTCTAATCTCTTAATATAGTGTCCATCTAATTCTTTCACACAAAACGTATAATTTTCAATTTCAATGAAATCCTCTTCAGCAATTTCTATATTCTTCGTTAAAATCCAACCACCGATTGTATCCACACCATTATCATCAATCGTTAAACCTAATAACGTATTCACTTCACTAACAAGCACTTTTCCCTCTAGTATTGTTTTCGTTTCACTCACTTGTTGAATTTCTGGTTGTTCATCTGTATCAAACTCATCTTGAATATCTCCAACTATTTCTTCTAAAATGTCTTCAACAGTAACAAGTCCAGACGTACCACCATATTCATCAATCAATATAGCAATATGTGTTCTTTCTTTTTGCATTTTTAAAAATAAGTCGTGTATTGGGATAGAGTCGATAACTAAAATGATCGGCCTAATATATTGCTCTACTTTCTTGTTGCTAACCGCCTTATGCTGCACAAAATCTGTGAAAATATCCTTAAAGTTTACAAACCCTATTACGTGATCTTTGTCACCATCAACAACTGGATATCTCGTATATTTTTCTCGAGACATTTTTTGCAAAGCCTCTTCAGCAGGCATTTCTTTATTTATAATATGCATCTCAGTTCGGGGTACCATTATTTCTTTTGCTATACGATCATCAAATTCAAAGATTTTGTTTACATATTTATATTCAGACTGATTAATCTCTCCATTTTTGTAACTTTCAGAAACCAATAGCCGTAATTCTTCTTCTGAATGAACCTCATCGTGCCCTTTCGGTGGTTTCAGCCCTAGCAACTTCGTAATAATTCGGGCTGATCCATTTAGGATCCAAATAAATGGAAACGCCATACGATAAAAGAAAATTAACGGTTTAGCAACAAATAAACTCACTTGTTCAGCTTTTTGAATCGCGAATGTTTTTGGGGCCAATTCCCCTATTACAACATGTAAAAATGTAATAAACAAAAACACTAAAATTACAGCAAAAATATCTGCTAGTCGAGTAGAAATGTTCAAATTTACAAAAAGCGTGTCAAACATTTGCTTTAACGCAGGTTTACCAAACCACCCAATCCCCAGAGCTGTAACTGTTATTCCTAGCTGACAAGCAGATAAATATTCGTCTAAGTTTGTAATGACTGTTTTGACAGATGTTGCGCGATTATTTCCTTCCGCAATTAAATAGTCAATTCGTGAACTTCGCACTTTAACAATTGCAAATTCTGCTGCAACGAAAAATGCCGTCAAGGCAATTAAAACAATCACTATACTTATACTATATATGTCCAAATACTTTTCCTTACTTACATTGTAAGCAAGGAAGCCACCTCCTACTTAATTTTATTCAAGTGAAGTAAGCATTCTAATACTCTAACAAAATTCTACATTAGCAACCACCTTTTTATATATTATATGCATACATAAAAAAGATATTTATCATTATGATAATCTAATTCATTTCCTTCAGTCAAATAATTCTAAATCTTAAGATAAAACATTTTTATATACACGATATATTCTTCATAGCTTCATTTCGTGAAAAAACACTTTCTTTGCCGATTCCACACTTCTTTTGTCACACTAGAAGGGAACTTACTTCATAGATCGAAATCATTCAACAGGATATATATAGGAGGGATTATTTTGGAATATAAAACACCATTTATCGCAAAAAAATTAGGTGTTAGCCCAAAGGCTGTTGTCCGGATTGCACAACAATTAAATCTTACGATAGAAAAAAATAAATATGGTCACTTTATTTTTACACAAGATAATTTAGACCAAATGTTAGAATACCATCTTTCACAAATAGAGCAGTCTCAAAATTCTCACCCTACTCAAAAAACATCATCAAACGATGTTGAAGAATTAAAAACTCAAGTAAATACAATTGTTCAAAACATATCATCGCATGATTTTGAGCAATTAGTCGCTCAATTAAACACAATTACGAGAAGGTTAGATCGAATGGAAGAACAAATGCAAGACAAGGCAAATGATGTAGTTACGTACCAACTTTTACAACATCGCCGTGAAATGGAGGAAATGTTAGAGCGAATTCAAAAGCTAGAAGCTGATCTCAAGAAAGAAGAACCACTATATATTACTCCCGATACAAAACCAACATATGAACGTGAAAAGAAACCGAAGCGCCGCAAAATGATTTTTAGTATATTTGGATTATAATTTTTAGACCCTTATTAAAATAATAAGGGTCTTTTTCATGAAGAATGATTTCATTTTAAATTAGTATCGTCTTTATTATACATATTCATTTCGGTTTATTTGGTTAACATAATATTTTTACTGTATTCTGCGATTAATGCCTGTGCATGAGCATTCCCTTGAATTACATCTCGAAACTCTTTTAAAGAATACAAATGCGTAGCCCCTTTTCGAGCATGAATTCGTACTGGTACACCTTGTAAAGTATCATGAAACTGAAATGGATTATCTATCGGTTCAATTGGGAAACCGAGTGTTAACAAATACATATACATTCTTTTTGTAACTGCTGCAATATACCATTCTGCTTTCGTTTCTAATGCATGCATAAATAAAATAGCGGTTAGTCTTTTGAAGTGTCCTCTCCCACGAGACGTTTTCGCAATACTTAACTTGCCTATTTCATACACATTTTTCAAATCTTTCACTAAATCATTTTTAGAAAACGGATAGAAAAACTCAGAATTTGATTGTTCAGGTACCGTATACTTAATACATTCTACTGTACCAATATGATGTTCATCTTCTATTAATAAAAATCTTGATGGATTTAAATTACGTTCTACGAACATTAAGTTTCTTTCTTCACAAAAATCTCCCCATAGTTGCTCGAACCAAAAATGTTCTTCCTTTGTTTGAACACGCTGGAACATATTTACCCGCCTTTCACATCGCCGCTCTGTTTTTGATAACGCTTTCACTATCTATCATATAAGAACAAATCTTCGTATGCAACTAAAAATATTTACGACTTATTATATTCTGCAAAATGAATTAAATTCCACCTTAATCGCCTTTTATCCCTCATGTACCGTTCTTCTAACAACATATTTATATTACTTTCAAATTCAAATCGTATGAAGCTTCTTTCCATACTGCATATAATTCTTCTTAATCTAAAAGAAATCCTTTAGGAAAAGGATTTCTTTTACTTCTTCATGCTTTTTAACCACTTCCCAAAAATTTGTACCATTCCATTTTTTCCAGCTAATTTCGCTTCCCCTTGTTTCGTTTTATAAGGATATAATTGCAAGAACACACCACATCCAGACTCAATCTTTTTACTATGCATATGACTTCCTGGATATACACAAATGACTTCATAAATGGCCCTTCGATAATAGACTCGCTTTCCATCTTGTTCTTCTACATATTTTATAGACCAGTACTTATACATTTGCTCAGTTGCTTTCGTATTTCCAACGTGCTGAAAGATATTGTACATTGGGCTATACTTCACTTCAATAATAATAGAAGATTGATATACGTATTTCCCTTCTTCCTTTACATAACAGTCTAAGCGAATATCCGGCTTCTTCGTATCTTCTCCATTATAAAAATTACTCCCTTTACTTAATGCAATAAGAGGATGTGTTTCAATTAAATCATTAAATGCGACATGTATTCTAATATCATCTCGATGTAACACCACTGTCGTTCCATCTTGTAATCCATCTACATAAAAATGTTCTTGTATTTGTTCACGAATGGAATTTCTAGCCTCGAAACCAATTTGCTCTAACATTGAAATAACGATAAAAAAAGCGTAATATTCATACACTAAAAATGTTGGTTTATAAACAAATAGTAAAGATGGAGATTGATCTATAGATTGTGGAAGTAAATCTAAATGCTGTAGTAATTGTTGATGTGGTATCGGTAAATTATGTGAGTTCATGTTACCCGTTTCAGAAATTTCTCTCCAAAATGGCGAATGCATTAAAGTTTGAAAGTATTGTACACTTCCATGTACAAAATGTGATAATATTTTATATTCTTGTATCTTCATAGAACTCTTTCGTAAATCCGCCTCTTTTAGTAAATGTATATTTTTATATTTTTGTTTCTCTCTATCGGTCACTGATCCATTACGCTCAATTGTTTGTATAATCGTTTTTACAGCTTGAAATTCTTCTGATTTCTTCTTTTTTGCTCTTTCTAATATTTCAATTGTTTGACGCAAAAAACTTTCAGCTTCAAGTAAATAGTGATAAAATTGCATCGCTTTAAATTTAAGAAATGCATTTTCCTTACTATTTTTTTGCTCTATAAACTTACGATTATAATATTTTGCATACGATTTTCTTTCCGCCACTATGGTTCCTTTTCTCGTTGCCTTTCGCTCCTTTTCTTCCCATTTATATTCATGTATAAATTTTGAACTTGATTCTATTTTCTTAAAAATTTGCTTTATCTTTTTCATTTTTTGTGGCAATTTTCTAAGTAACACTAAATAAGAAGAATCTTCAATATCACTAAGTGCAGAGAAAGTCTTTTTATAATACCCTCTATCTAAAATCAACTCATTCAAAATTGACTTCACATAGTTTTGAATCATTTCAAATTGATCATCAAAAAAATTTTTTGGCACGACTTGAAAAGCCCCATAATACGTTGTATCTTCTATACGCACTTCAAAATGATATAGACCACAACGCCATGGATAAAAGAATTCCGTTTTTCCATGTTCATATATTAATACCTTTTGTTTTTTTTCATTTATTTCATATTTTGACTCTTTTATATTTTTCTGTCCCTCATATACTTTATTCCATATAAAAGTAATATCCATAGGACTTTCGTAATGGTAATGTAATCTGAGTGGTTTTAATTCTTGTACTTTATAAATACATTGAACTAATGCTGTAGTAGATGTACAAAGACGATTTAACAAAATATATTCCCCTTTTGCCTCTGTTCCAATGATTAACTTTAATACAAAAGGGAGCGTTTCTTTCGTATCAACGATTTCTGTTTCACATCGCCATTCATTTTGCATATCCATACAACTCCAGTTCTCTACGCTTTTCTCTTATACATGCTAAAGAATGTTCAAATGTAGATACTCTGTTTGCAAGTGGAGATTGCAAAAGAGGTACTAATGTCGCCCCCCTTTTTACCTCTTCAGAAAGTAAAGAGCCAATCATCATTTCAGTCCCTCTTATTTTCGTCAATACACGTTGCTTTATTTGTAAATCAAATCCTTCTTCTCTACTGATCATATAGGAATGATTATTTTGGAACGGTATATTTTGTAAGTAAGTAGCTATTGCGTTTGCACATCGAAAAGAAATTCCCTTTGACATATCGTGTGATGACAATAGAACATGCAGCTTATCTAATAGTTCTAACTCTTCTTCAGAAAACACCTCAATCATCGTTTTATTCCTGACCCAATTTATGCGAAATTCTCCTGCAGTTACTTTCAGAGGTGGTTGTAATACAACTTTCTCTTGTTCCATATACATCTCACAAAACGGAATCTTTTGTAAAGTAATTAAATTTGTCCGATCTAATAATCGATCTGAGAGCTCTTTCGTTGTTTCATCAAAATTTACAGTACCTACAAATATAATATTTTCTCCAATTTCAATTGTTGATGGAATTGGATTTTCTTTTTCTTGTACACCTTCATACAAATTTAAAATACGATTTTGCTTTTCAAGTTGAAGAACAGATAGAAATGGAGTAAACCAATGCTCAATATATGACATATTCATTTCATCAAAAACGATTATATACAGCTGATTTTGATTTTCTTTTGCCTTCATTAACGCCCTAACTAATTTTGTTTCACTTTCAATAAAAGTACCATTTGGGTGAAGGTAACCAAGTAAATCATGTGGTTCTTGGTACGATGGTGAAATCGGGATCCAAACCAATTCTTCCCCATACTGTAATCCAAGTGCTTCCGCATAAGCTTGCACAAAACGGGATTTCCCAGCGCCCGGTATACCCCCAAGAATCGTTAACATATTTGTTTTCGTGCTTATGTGAAAATTATAAATGTCCGTTTCATCCAAATATAGCCCTTTATTACGCACAAAACTTTTTACATACTGTAAAAATACGGATTCACGTTCATCCCACTCCCATTCATCCTTTTGCACTTTTATTTCCTCTACTTCTACAAGCTTACCTTCCTCAGTCATTCGTTTTTTTAATTGCTCATACACATGATTACTTACAAAATACAATTGATCTTCTACCGCTATTTCTACATGCTTCAACCAGTCATTAAGGTCTATATACTTACATTCCCGCTGCTGTTCAACATATGCGATTGAACTAATTGATGATGACTTTAAAGAAATATTTCCATATAACCTTCCATCATGCCACAATAATTCTGGAGGCTCAAAGTCTTTCGGATATTTTGGCATTAGAAATGACAAATAACCATTACTAAGTTTTCTTTCTAAAGCCTCTCCTTTTCTGTAATCGGAAACTTTAGGTACTGGAATCATTTTATAGCCATTTGCCATTTCTCGCGGTTCTTCTGTACAAATTAACTCCGCGTATATATGTCCTCTTTCATAATAAAGACGAAACATAACCAATTGCTTTTCTAATTTTCTTTTCTTTAATTCCGAAAAAATTTTTTCATTCTTTTTATTGCTACATAAACCTTCAAATACGTATGGTTCATTTTTTAATTGCTCTTGTAACGTGAATGGTATTGGCGATAGGCATTGTACAAAGAAATTCTCCCCATTCTTCTCTCTCTCTGCTTTTGTAAACTTTCCGATAAACCTCATATAGTACATTCGTTTTATAAAACTTGGCTGAAGAGCTTTATGTAATTTCACCTTCGTCACCTTCTTTTTTTCATACTATTCTTAGTGTATGAACGAAACGAAAAACTAGAAACAAAAAACCTGACGTTATCCGCCAGGTTCAAAATGAAAACGTATATTAATGAGATGGAAAAGCTTTTTTCTCTTGTAAAATGGCATTATGAGCAATTTTCATTTTAGCAAGTACATATCGTAATCGATCTTCAGCGTTTTCATCTTTATTTTGCTGTAATTCCGCCAAATTCTCTACAGCACTCGCTAAATTTTCAATCACTCCTCGTAGTTCAGGATGATGATTAAAAAAGGATTCTTGCACTAATACTTTCCTTACTTCACTCGCTAAATCAACAATTCTGGTTAACTGTTCTTTTTCTTCCATTTTCATCCCTCCTGAATATCTTATGTATTAAATATTCTCTAGACAAAGAAAAAAGCCCTTTATTTAAAAGGACTTTTACATTTTTATATTTCCAGTTAATAGCATATAAAGTGATGTGATAGCTGCGATAACAATTGCCCACATTACATATCTCTCAATACCTTTAAAACAACGATTTCCTTTTTCTTTTCTTGCATACATGTAAACAATAATCCCGATTCCATACACGATTGAAACAAGTAATAAATTTTTCAAACCTGCTGCATATAGAAGCCATACAGAATAAATAGAAGCAATTAAAGCTAACGAGCCGTTTTTTACTTTTGCATCTTTTAGTTCGTTTGTAATAACTAATTTGAATTGGAATAACGCTGATAATAAATATGGTACTAAAATTGATGTTGAAGCTATGAAATACATAATTTGATATGTTGATTCTGAAAACAGAACGATTATAAATATAATTTGGGCAACGCAATTTGAAATCCATAATGCCATATGTGGTGTTTGTTTTTTATTTGTTTTCGTAAAGACTTTCGGAAACACGCCATCTTTTCCTGCTACGTGGGAAATTTCAGAAACAAGTAAAAACCAGCCTATTAATGTACCTACAAGTGAAGCAACTAACCCAATGTTAATCGCAACTGCGCCCCATGTCCCAACAACATGTTCTAATACATGTCCCATTGATGGGGTTTCTAACACGGAAAGCTCTCCTCTTGTCATCGCTCCCATAGACAAGACAGAAATTAAAATATAAATAGACATTACTAAAATAAGTCCAAGTACTGTCGCTTTACCAACATCTCGGCTATTTTTCGCTCTACCAGATAATACAACCGCTCCTTCAACCCCAATGAAAACCCAAAGAGTTACAAGCATTGTATTTTTCACTTGACCAAGTATAGAGGAAACTGATATAGTTCCTTCTCCCCAAAAATCATGTGTAAACGTATCCCAGCGAAACGCTGTTACCATTACAACAATAAATAATACGATTGGAACTAATTTCCCTATCGTTGCAATCACATTCATAATAGATGCTTCACGAATTCCAAATAAAATTAGAAAATGAAGTGTCCATAATAAAAGTGACGCTCCAACAATAGACGCAACATTATTTCCACCTTTAAAAATGGGGAAGAAATAACCTAATGTACTAAACAGTAACATGATTGTTGCAACGTTTCCTAAAATTCCTGCTAGCCAATATCCCCAAGCACTGTTAAATCCGATATATTCTCCGAAACCAGCACGTGCATAACTATAAATTCCGCCCTCAAGCTCCGGTTTTTGTCTTGCTAACGTTTGATAAACGAGCGCGAGTGGAATCATTCCCATCGCTGTAATACACCAACCAATTATTATAGAGCCGCTATTCGCTCCTACTGCTAAATCATGCGGTAAACTAAAAACACCGCCACCAACCATCGTTCCGACTACTAATGCAATTAATGGAAAAAACCCTAACTTCTTTTCTATTTGTACCACCCCATCTGTCATTCTAGGTGTTATGTTCGTTCAACTATTAAAGTCACCTTTTTCTCTAATAGACGTTTCTCTTATATTTTTTCAGGAAAACATTACTTATTCTAAAAGAAAATGAAGAAAAATGGAATACTTTTTTGAAAAAATGTATAAGTATGCACAAAAAAACCGTTCATTTTGTAATGAACGGTCATTTCATACATATAAATTTGTATATTTCTTGTAAAATTAACGAAGTAAATTCTCTTTTTGTAAAAATTGTTTCGCAACTTCTTCACTACTTTTTCCATTCACATTTACTTCATAATTCATTTTTCGCATTTCTTCATCTGTAATCTTCCCAGATAATGTATTTAATACTTTTTCAAGTTCAGGATATTTCTGTAACGTCTCTTTTCTTAATAATGGTGCTCCTTGATAAGGCGGGAATAGTCCTTTATCATCTTTTAGTACTTTAAGCCCATACTGCTCAAGTTCACTATCAGTTGAATATGCATCGATTACGTTAACATCCCCTGATTGAATTGCACTATAACGTAGTTTCGGTTCCATCGTTTTCACATTTAAAAACTTATAGTTATATAATTTTTGCATTCCTTTATAACCGTCTTCACGATCAGCAAATTCTAATGTGAATCCTACTTTCGCATCCTGTGCAATTTTTCCTAAATCAGAAATTGTATTTATATTATTTTGATCTGCTATTTTTTTCGGCATAGCTAGTGCATATGTATTGTTATACTCCATCGGCTTCAACATAACCATATTATATTTCTTTTCCATTCCAATGCGAGCCTGCTCATATACTTCATCCCGATTTGTGCTTTTTGGCTCTTCTTTCACGAAAGTAGATAAAGCTGTTCCCGAAAACTCAGGGTATATATCTACTTCTCCTGATTTCAACGCTTCAAATACAAACACTGTTTTTCCAAGACCTGGTTTTAATTCTACGTGTAAATCGGTATCTTGTTCAATAAGCTGCTTATACATTTGAATTAAAATTTCAGGTTCTGATCCAAGTTTTCCGGCAATAACAATATCTTTCTTTTGTGTATTCCAAAGAAATGGAGCGGCGACCATTACAAGAGCGATGCATATCGTCAATATAACACGCTTAGAAGAGCGTTTTGGTTGTTCAAGTATGCGAAGTACTACATCAAAGAATAAAGCGAGTAACGCGGCTGGTACGGCCCCTAAAATGATAAGCGCATGATCATTTCGATCGATACCAAGTAATATGAGTTTTCCGAGCCCACCAGCACCTATAAGAGCTGCTAATGTAGCTGTTCCAACAATTAATACCATCGCCGTACGAATACCGGCCATAATAATTGGTAAAGCAAGAGGAAGTTCTACCTTCCACAGTCTTCTCCAGCTATTCATCCCCATAGCTCTCGCTGCTTCGATTAAAGATTCATCTAACTCCCTTATTCCTGTATATGTGTTTCGTAAAATAGGTAATAGTGCATACACAACTAATGCAATAATGGCCGGAAGTTTTCCAATTCCTACTAACGGAATTAAAAGTCCGAGTAATGCAAGTGATGGGACAGTCTGCATAACTGCAGAAGTTCCTATTATAAACTCAGCCAGTCGTTCTTTTCTCGTTAATAAAATGCCAAGTGGCACCGCAATCATTACTGCAAAAAATAATGAAATAAGCGATATTTGTAAATGCTCACTTAATGCAGTTAGTAATTCTATTTTTCGTTCTTGGAACGTTTGTATAAAATCAGTCACTGTTTAGCCTCTTTCCTTCATTTGTTCAACAATGTAATTGACAATATGACGACTTGTTAAAGCTCCAACATATTGACCATTTTCTTCAACTGGAACGACTTCGTTAGCTCGTACACGAACTAATGCTTCTTGTAAAGAAGAATGTAATGAAAGTGCATCCCCTTCTACCCGCATACTTTCATCAAGTGGCAATACATCTTCTATACTTTTCCCCTCATACCAAGGTCGTCCACGATTTCCAATGAACTCTTCTACAAACTCATTTTTCGGATTGTGTATAATTCCTTCTGGTGTATCTAATTGAACAACTTTTCCTTCTTTCATAATACAAATGCGATCTCCGAGTGATAATGCTTCTTGCATATCGTGTGTTACGAATACAATTGTTTTTTGAATCTTCTTTTGTAATTGTACAATATCCTTCTGAAGCTGCTCTCTACTTAATGGATCTAACGCACTAAATGGTTCGTCCATAAGAACGATTTTCGGATTTGCGGCTAATGCCCGTACGACACCAATACGCTGCTTTTGCCCTCCTGATAATTCATCAGGCATACGATCGCGATATACGTCTGGAGCTAGCCCGACCATCTGTAGCAACTCATCGACACGCGCTTTTATTTTTTCTTTGCTCCACTTTCTCATTTCAGGAACAACTGCAATATTTTCAGCAATTGTCATATGTGGAAACAAAGCGATTTGCTGCAATACGTATCCTATATTCCAACGCAATTCGTTTATATTATATTGTTGAATATCTTTTCCATCGATTAAAATAGATCCCTCAGTCGTTTCAATTAAACGGTTAATCATTTTCATTGTCGTTGTTTTCCCGCAACCACTCGGACCAATGAGAACAAAAAATTCTCCCTTTTTAATTTCTAAATGCAATGAATCCACTGCTTTTGTGCCATCTTCATATGATTTTGACACTTGATTAAACTGAATCACAAATACAACTCCTTTATCATAGTTTCCTTTATTTTGATGGAATACGGCATTCATTTCAAATGATACGCTTTATAATTAAAAAAGAGCTCAAATTTGAGCTCTAACGGTCTAACAATATTGTTTTCATTATAGCGGCATATTCACGCACATACATTTTTCTCTTAGAGCGCATTGGTGTTTCAGCAGCTAGTGCCTCCATCTTTATTCCTAAACGCTTTGCAATTATTTTCGTTCTATATAAATGATACGTATTACTTACAATTACCGCATGTTTCACATCATATAAATCCTTACTAAACTTTAAATTTTCATACGTATTTGTAGATCGATCTTCTATTAAAATACGACTCTCATCTATACCATGTACCATTAAATAGTTTCTCATACTATGAGCTTCCGGTATATCTTCATCTTCTCCTTGGCCACCTGAAACAATTACTTTCGCTTCAGGATGGGAAACTAAATATTCCAACGCTACATCCAAACGGTTTTGAAGAGATAACGACGGTCTATCTCCAAATAACTTTGCGCCTAATATAAGAACGTATGGAGAGTGATTACTCAATTTTTCACGAGCAACTTTCTTCATTCGAAACGTCATATAAAGAATGTATAGTGGTGGTAATAATAAGATTATAAGCAAGATCCATTTGTTCATAAATAAATTTGCACTCCCTTTCTTTTTATTATATAGAAAAATAAAGGGAGACAGAAGTGTTTTTTAAACGATTGATTTATTAGAAACGTTCGTCCCTACTTTACGTTGTGAAAGTACATAATAAATAGCGATTCCTAATGAAAAGATCAATATACAGCTTAATACGTATAAAGGAAGCATTACCCCAGCTTTAGATACACCAGCTGTAAACAGCATTAATAATACAATTCGTATTCCTGTACCAATTAATCGAAATAAGCTGTCTACACGTCCCATTACTTCGTTTGGAATTTCCTCCATCATCAATACATTTCTCGCCACTCTTGTACCCGCATTTCCAATCGCATGAAAAATCGCAAGTCCATATAACAACATTACGGAAGGTTCAATAATCATTACGGTAATTGAAATTACATAAATGAACATCGTCATAACAATTGAAACTTCTGTTTTCACATATTTCATTATGAGTGGAATACAGATCCCTGCAACAACCGCTCCGACACCGTACATCATGCCCTCTATTGCATATACAGAGGCATTGGCTTTGAGTATATCCGAAATATAAACTGGTATTAAATAATTTGCCATCATGACACCGATAAACGGCATATAAGTAGCAAGTAAGAACCAAAAGAGCTTAGAACGTTTTTTCATAAAGTGAATTCCTTCGAACAATTGCTTCTTAAATGCTACTTTCTTTTTTACTTCCTTTTTCTTTACGTATGGTATACATAAGAACAGGAAAAATGCTCCTACAAAAGTTAACATATCTACTAACAAAATCCACTTCAAAGACACAATTTCAATTAGGAAGCTCGCTGCTGCTCCTGAAATAACTTGTGTTAACTGTCCTTGTATTTCCATTGTCCCACTTAAACTTTTATAATGTTCAGCTTGAAAAATTTCTTGGTTAAATGCAAAAATTGTAGGATAAAATAACAGATAGTAAAAAGATCCTGCTATATAAATAAGAATATAGTGAATAGAATGATAGGATTGCCCAGCAAATCCCCATATAACCATTATTCCAATTACGGCTATCCCAATTCCTTCGTTACATAACAATAAAGATTTTCTTGAGAAGCGATCAATACTTTGCCCGATAAACGGCGTTAATAAAAACATAATTAGAGTTGAGATGATGGAAACATAGCCAAACGTTGTCTCCCCTCCACTTTCTTTAATTAACAACCATGGAATCGTTATCATTACAATTCCGGAACCAATAGCTGATAGACTATTGGCTCCCAGAATGAAATACAAGCGTGAATCTCTATACAGAGATGGCATATCACTCAACTCCTAGTTGTTTTTTCACCTCTTTATATACGCTCATATATGCTTTTAATTCTTTAACTAAATCATGAATTAATGGTTTTGCATCTTCTCCCAGTTCACCGTCTTGTACATGAAGTCCATCAAGCACAACTTGTTTTGGGATTGCATTTGCATATACCCCTCTAGCAACAGTGCGCATACTGTTTAATGCGTTAATTCCGCCTTTACCGCCACCAGCAACCGCAAGTAATGCGACCGGTTTATGAACAAATTCACTGCTACTTAAGTAATCTAACGAATTTTTCAATGCCCCACTCATTGCATTATGATATTCAGGTGTACATAATACTACCCCATCAGCAGCTTTCACTAACGCCTTTAATTTTTTTACCGCTTCTAATTCACGTTGTGATTCTTCTCCGTTATATAATGGTAACTCTTCTATCGCTAAATCATATAATTCCCCTTCAAATTGATCTGCAATATATTTTGCCACTACGCGAGTTCTACCGAATTTTCTTGGTGTACCGTTAATAACAACTAGTTTCATTATTATTTCTCCCCTTTGTTTTCAAGTTACATTTATATATTATCAGAAATTTCTATACAAAACACGATATAAAGAGGGAACTAGCTTGATAAAATAGTATGATAGACGAAAAAAAGAACTCATACGAAAGTATGAGTTCTTCACAATTACTTTTTCTCTCCTTTTGGACTCAGTATGCCTATACTACCTTTAGCTTCAAAATGGGTATACGCTTTTTCTGCTAATTTGATACGTTCTTCGGGTAAGGCTACATATTTCATTATATTGTCTATTATTTTTTCGTACGAAGTAAATACAATTCCTGGCCACTCTATCTCGTCTTCGGGATTACTATTTTCCGAAATAATAAACTTCTTATTTGCCACTGCATAAGAAACACGAGGTGTTTCAAGAATTCCTGATAAGTAAAAATGAATATTTAAAATAATTTTAGACCTAGCAATTAGCTCATTTCTAGCAATTCCCCAAGCATTATTTTTAAAAACAATATTTAAATTGGGTGCAACTGCTTTTAATTGATCCAAAATAGCTTGCCGCCTCGGATTAAGAGCACCTATAAACAGTATATCAATGTCTTCAGTAATCTCATCTTCAAATGCATCTTTTTTTATTTCTAAAGTTGGTGCATAGTTCATTCCTACATGTTTTATTTCTTTTCCTACTCCTTTTTGTTTTAACCATTCTATATTTTGTTTACTATAATCCCAAATTTCCTTATCTTTTAATAATATTAAATAAAGTGGGTGCACATAAGGGCTTCCTTCATATAGCTGTTCTAAGTTATAAATAATTGCATTTTTCGGAAGTAGATTCGGGTTATGTGCATACGTATGCGCTCCAAAAACAATTGTATTTTTTACATTTTCTAGTACTGTTTCTGATATGATTGCTGTATTTCCCTCCTGCTCTAATCGCCATTTCAAAGCTCGCGCGACATCTATGAAACTCCCATACGTCTTTGGGCATATAAACAGACAATAATCATATTCTTTATTCAAATATGCTTCCATTAATCTTAAATTATTTTTATATAAATCCACATCCGGATATTTAAGTAAAAGCTCATTTGCATGTTTTTTTGCTACTTTATATAATCCAGCATAATAAGCAGCAATGCACCTTCTTAATTCAATTTTTTGCCGATGCTCATCTGCTACGTCCATGTCTAAAAGAAGATTTGCGATACAATACGCTTTTAAATGATCACGATCATAATAGTAATCTAGTAGTGGCATCAATTCTTCATACGTATTTCCATGCACAGATTCACCTAGTTCAAGCGCCCATCGTATTAATTCCATGATTACTCCACTACTCCTTTAGCCGAAATTGTATTTAATAAAATTTCGCATTACTTTCTACCATATTTGCTATATGAAACGGTAACTCTTCTTTTTTCGATTCCAAATATTTTTGTGACACTGCACCTAAATGTTTTTTATGCGGTATATAAAAAGCACTTATAGAAATCTCATAGTCAAATAAGTAATCATACACATGATAATCTACAAATAGAAGATCATCTTTTGGAAAAGGAACTTCCTTCCCCTGCAAGGCATACATCAAAGCAATATTATTTTCGGATTTTAATCGATACATTCTTGCAAGTTGGTATAATGGCTCAGCCCTAGTTGGTCTATACTCCCACGCTTTTTGAAAATAAAGAACAGCTAATGCTGTATATTCCTCTTCTTGTTTCTTAGCATTTTCTTTTTCATCCGCTTCTGTTACTTCATATTGTTTATTTGCTGAACGGTTTGCTAATTGTTCATAACAAAATCCTATTCGCAATAACGAATAGAACACCTCTTCAACCCATCCCCCTGCTTCCACTCGTTTTTTATACCATTTAATAGAATCTTCAAATTGACTTAAATGAAAATAAGTTTGGGCTAAATAAAATAAATATCTTATATGCAAATCTGGCGTTGTTTCTGGATCATTTAATCCTTGTAACAACAGCCTCTCATCTCTCTCAAACTTATCAGCTTTACTACCACCATCCCCAGGATCGTTAACGACAAGCGTCTCTAGCCTTGCTACTCTTGCAATGTAGTTCGCATCAACTTTGGAACGATCTATATCCCAATACTCATGAGTAACACCTACTGATTTCCATGGTAAAGAAGCTTTTAAAAGGCGTGTAAGCCAATACTTAATATGAATATCATATTGCAATGTAAGATAATGGTCTTCCGTTAAACTACTCTTATCAAAATCAGGATCAACTTCTAATATCATATCCGCATCTAATATTAATAAATAATCTGCTTCTGGATATGTTTTTTGTGCCAATGAAACAGCTAAACTTCTGTTATAACCAAAGTTTTGAAATGGTTCATGATGAACTGTTCCAGGGATTTCATTTTCTTTACACCAATTTTCAATAATTTCAGGTGTATTATCAGTTGATCCAGTATCACAAATAGAAACAAAATCTACAATTGATTTTGTAGCATTTAAACACCTTTCCATAATTCTAGACTCGTTTTTAACAATCATACAAAGACATAACTTTTTTTCTTTCCCTACATTCTTCACTTGCTCATTTCCCATTTAACCACCTCATATTTTATTAACACGCTCTTTTCATATGTAACATCTTTTCTTAGCTACATTGATGACATAATCATCCTTTTACTATTTATGAAAACTTCATTTTATTTATTCTTATTTTTATGTTGGGACATCTTTCATGCCTCCCTTTATATTTGATACAATCAGCACAAATAAAAAATGATTGATTGCTATTTTTACACTATAAAAAAAAAGAAACTTGCGTTTATACACAAGTTTCTTTTCAAAAATCATTTCCTATTTTTTCACAACTTCATGTCCACCGAACTGATTACGAAGAGCTGAAACTACTTTTCCGTGGAATGTATCATCTTCTTGAGAACGGTAACGCATAAATAATGACATCGCGATTACTGGTGCCGCCGCTTGAAGTTCAAGTGCCGTTTCAACAGTCCATTTCCCTTCTCCTGAAGAGTTCATTACCCCTTTAATGCCATCTAGTTTTGGATCATCTGCAAATGCCTTTTCAGTTAAGTCCATTAACCAACCGCGGATAACCGATCCGTTTGCCCATACTTTTGCAACATCTTCATAATTGAAGTCAAAATCACTTTTATCTAACACTTCAAAACCTTCAGCGATTGCTTGCATCATACCGTATTCAATACCGTTATGAACCATTTTTAAGAAATGACCACTTCCGACGCGGCCTGCATAAGAATATCCATTCTCTACTGCTAAATCTTTAAATAAAGGTTCTAATTGATCATAAATTTCTTTTTCTCCACCAACCATTAAGCAAGCACCGTATCTAGCTCCTTCTACACCGCCTGATGTACCGATATCTACGTAATGTAAACCAAAGCTTTTCGCTTCTTCAGCACGACGTAACGTATCTTTATAGAATGAATTTCCGCCTTCAATAACGATATCGCCTTCCTCTAATAATGGATATACATCTTTTAATACTGACTCAACAACTTCTCCCGCAGGTACCATTACCCAAATTGTACGAGGAGCTTCTAGTGCAGCAATCATTTCTTTTAATGTGTGACGAGCAGTAATCCCTAAAGCCCCTGCTTTTTCAACAAGTTCTTTATTTACGTCATATACAACTACTTCATGCTTGTCCTCATGTAAATGTTCTGCTAACGGGAATCCCATTTTTCCTAATCCAATTAAACCTAGTTTCATATTAATCAATCTCCCATTCTATACAAATATATTTAATAACGAAATTAGTCCAAGTGCTACAACAGATAATATTGTCTCCATTGCAGTCCATGTTAATAATGTTTCTTTCACAGTCATTCCGAAATATTCTTTAATCATCCAAAATCCAGAATCGTTTACATGTGATAAAATTAATGACCCTGCACCTGTTGCAAGTGCTAATAGTTCAACGTTTACACCTGGTGTACTTGCTGCAATTGGTGCTACAATACCAGCTGCTGTCATCATAGAAACTGTAGCAGATCCAGTCGCGACTCGGATAAGTGCCGCAATTCCCCAACCTAATAATATCGGTGAAATATGAGATTCTTTCGCCATTTCTGCGATTGTCGTTCCAATTCCAGAATCTAACAATACTTTATTGAATGCGCCGCCTGCACCAATAACTAACAGTATGTTCGCAATAGGTCCTAAGCAATCATTTGTAAATTGTAATACTTTATCTTTTGAAAAACCTTTTGCATAACCAAGACTAAAGAAAGAATATATCGTTGCAATTAATAATGCGACTATTGGATCTCCAATAAAGTGCAATACTTGTGCAAGTTGACTCGTTTTGCTTAACGCTACTTCCGCAATCGATGCACCTAGCATAAGAAATACTGGAAGTAAAATAGTAAACAATGTATTTCCGAAACTAGGCAGTTCCTTCTTCTTATCTCTTTCAATAAATTGTTCTGCTATATCTAACGGTACTTCTTTATGTATACGAGCACCGATCCATTTCCCATAAAGCGGACCTGAAATGATTGCAGTTGGAAGTCCGACAATTAATGCGTATAAAATTGTCTTCCCTACATCTGCTTTAAAAATACCTACCGCTGCCATCGCTGCTGGATGCGGTGGCACGAGTCCGTGTACAACGGATAGTCCTGCTACTAGCGGAATACCGATTGTAATAAGTGATACCCCAGTTTCTAACGCAATTGTAAATACTAATGGAATTAGTAGTACAAATCCAACTTGGAAAAACACCGGAATTCCTACTAAAAATGCAACGAACATCATTGCCCAGTGAACACGTTTCTTCCCAAAACGACCAATTAATGTGTTAGCAATTCGTTCAGCACCGCCAGATTCGGCCATCATTTTTCCAAGCATCGTTCCTAATGCTAAAACTATCGCTAAAAACCCCAACGTATTACCAAGCCCTAATTTAATAGAATCGATAATCCCTGGATCTTTTGGTGAAGTTCCAATCAATGGCATTCCCATTGCTAACCCTACACCAATTGCTGTTAAAATTAACGCGACAAATGGATGCCATTTTACTACCGTAATAAGTAAAAGTAGTATGACAACTGCCGCTAGTACGATTCCAACTACCATTTCTCCCAATCCCCCTATTGTTTACGTTGGAAAGCAGCTATACAATCAAATTCTTCTTTCAAGCGATTGTAAAGTCGTTCATACATATAAAACATTTCTAAATATATAGCCGTATTTTCTTTATTCGGTACATGATGATGAACAATATCAATCCAATCCTTTACCTCTTCAAGAGAATCAATTTTTCCTACAGCATATAAAGCAACTGCCGCTGCCCCAAGCGCAGATGCTTCATGGCTTTCAGGAACAAGCAATTCTTTACCCATCATATCGGATAACATTTGTCTCCAAAATGCAGATTTCGCAAACCCTCCTGAAACACGTATTTCAGTAAGTGGTCCTGTACAATCTCTGATTGCGAGCGCTACTGAATATACACTCATACAAACACCTTCCATGACTGCACGTATAAAATGTTCTCGTTTATGCTGAAGGTTTATTCCGAAGAATGTACCACGAGCATTTGCATTCCAGTAAGGTGCGCGTTCTCCAGATAGAAACGGTAAAAATAGCAATCCACCCGCTCCAGCCGGTACACTTTCCGCATACTTAATTAATAAATCATACGGATCAATTCCAAGCTTCCTTGCTACTTCTTGCTCTGGACTACCAAATTCATCACGTAACCATCTCAGTAAAATTCCGCCGTTATTCGTTGGTCCGCCGATCACCCAGTGCTCGTCTGTTAATGCATAACAAAATGTTCTTCCTTTTTCATCCGTATTAACACTTGATGAAATTGTTCGAACTGCACCACTTGTTCCAATCGTAATTGCAGCTGAGCCAGGCGATATTGCACCAACGCCTACATTTGCAAGAACACCATCACTTGCACCAATAACAACTGGCGTATCTTCACAAATACCCATATTTTGTGCTAATTCCGACTTCATACCCGATAAAATATATGTAGTTGGCACAGGTGTTGATAATTGTTCTGGTGACATATGTAACATCGTTAAAACATCTTCATCCCAGTTTAATGTTTCTAAATTAAATAACCCAGTTGCAGATGCTATCGAATAATCCACTACGTAACGTGAAAACAATTGATAAATAACATACTCTTTAATGGAAATAAATTTATAAGCGCTCGCATATAATTCTGGCTCTTCCTCTTTCATCCACAATAATTTAGAAAGCGGCGACATCGGATGAATTGGTGTACCCGTTCGTCTATATATTTCATGCCCATTCATATGTTGTAATAATTTTTCTGATTGTTTCGTACTTCGATTATCTGCCCAAATGATAGAACGCGTTAATGGTGCACCATTTTCATCTACAGCAATTAATGCGTGCATTGCAGTACTAATACCGATTGAAGAAATATCTTCAGGTGACACATTACCCTTTTTCATGGCAACGCTTACAGTTTTATATACAGCAGCACATATTACATCAGGATCTTGCTCAGCCCATCCGACATTCGGTTGAATAATTGGATAATCAACTGCATGTGACGCAACGACTTTTCCTTTTTCTGTGAACACAACCGTTTTTGTACTTGTGGTACCGATATCAATCCCGATTACTCTCCCCCTTGTTTCCATGCGAATCTTCCCTTCGTTTCTAGCAAAATATGATCTAGTAAACCGTTTACATGAATTAGTATATAAAATATTTTTTCTTTAATCAAGTTTTAAAAAGAAAATTTTTTTCATAACAAAAAATATATACCCTCATTCCATTTCACTTACATACTACATTTAACTTTTCCGTGTGGTAAAGTTGCGTTATATTCGTTACGCAACATACTCTTTTTCTTCCATTAACAATACATACCTAGTCCTTCCATACGTTCTACTCATTTGCATGAAAGAGCACTTAACATCACTATCAAGCTAAGAAAAATAACTACCTCCACAATGGGAATCTGTACATTTTGCTCTTTTTCTATTGTTTTAGGTTCACTCGTTCTTTTATCTTGATGGACATAGAGCACAGGTCCCTAATATCAGTTTATTAACTTGTAAATATATGTTCCATACTATAAAATCTAATAGTATTTATATTTTTCAGAAAAATAAAACAAAATTTTAGACTTTATTGTATAATGTTGTAAAAAGATGTCGGAGGGATTTAATGTTACATAAAATATCTCAATTCACAATTAAGCTTTCATCAATTCTTTTATCACTCTTACTATTATTAAATTTACCTTATTTATTTATCACTCAACAAGGATTCACCTTTCAACCAATTTATTTTTTTAACCAGATCGTTACTATGTTAAAACAGGTTTTCTCACCTGAATCATTGTTGGTTATAGGATCAGACCCAAAGTTTGGTCACTTAAAAACAACACCATTATTTCCAACTGTTTTAGAACCTTATCTATATTCATTTACTGTATTATTTTTAGCCTTTTTGCTTGCGCTCTTTTTATCATCTAGCATGGCATTTTTTTATTTTTTAGCAAAAGATTATATAAAAAAATGGATAAACCGAATTGTGTTCATATTAGAAGCTGTCCCTGATATGATGATGATGATTTGTTTGCAAATATTTTTCATATGGGTACTTAAGAAATTCGGGGAAGCTCCTTTCACCATTATTTCTTTTAATGAAAATCGCGCTTATTTACTCCCTATTTTATCTTTAGCCGTCTTACCTACATTACAAATGTTTCGGATGATGGTGTTATACATAAAGGAAGAACATGGAAAACATTACGTAGAGGTTGCATATGGAAAAGGCCTTTCATCAAGTTATATACTATGCATTCATTTATTCAAAAATATATCTATCCACTTCTTCCACCATTTAAAAACGATTTTTGTTTTCTTACTTTCTAACTTATTCATTTTAGAATTTGTTTTTAATATGCAAGGTATTATTCAATTTTTATTTAAGAAGGCGTTTATTTCACCTCCCGCTGCATTTATCATACTTGTCATGATTATTTTACCGTTTTATGCTATTTTTCAAATGATCTCTCTCATGATGAATAGATGGCAAAAACAATTGAAAGGAGCAGCTTTATGAAATCTATTTGGAAATCAAAACGCTTTTTAATCGGCTTTACTTATTTATTCATACTTGTTTCAGCTAGTTTTATTTATAGTTGGTTCTTTAAAGATAACATCCCAAAACCTCCTCAGTTACTTTACAATGACAATAACGAATTACTTGGAAAGGCCCCCTTTCCACCATCGTTAATACCGCCTTTTGGATCTGATCGTTTTGGAGAGTCTGTTTTCTTACAAATTATAGAAGGAGCAAAATTCACTATCTTATTAGCTGTGGCAATTAGCTTCTTTCGAATTTTATTCGGAACATGTATAGGAATCCTCTTAAGTTTATATGCTCCAAAATTCAAGAGATTTTTCCAGGCATGCTCAGAAGTTTTTTACTATATTCCTACTTTATTTATCGCATTTATACTCATCACGCCCGTTAATATTGTAATCATATCAAATGCTGATAGATTAGATCCAAATATTTCATTTGCGTTTTATCAAGTACTCGTACTTATTTTCGTCGCTCTGCCTACACTTTCTTTATATATATCCTCAGAGGTTGATGAATTTATGAAACAAGATTATATTTTAAGTTCACAATTACTGGGTGCTAGCCGTTTTCATATTATCAAAAAACACTTACGAGTCTTATTACTTGACCGCTTATTTGTGTTATTTATGGAACATATCGTCCAAACTCTCATACTCGTTATCCATTTAGCGTTGCTTGATATTGTAATTGGTGGGATACAAATGCGTGAACTCTATGACGGAGTACTCAAACCTGTTTCTCTATCGAATGATTGGGCAGGCCTTATTGGATTAAATCGTTATGAAATGAATCTTTCATGGTGGATTATTTTTTATACTCTCGTTTCATTCTTTATTACGATTCTATTTATTAAGCTTATGACAATCGGGATTCAAGATGCACTGAAAGCAAGAGATTTGCAAACTGTAGCAATTCAATCCGTTCCAGATCAAAAGAAATTTGTTAAACATAAAGATTCTTTTTCGTTTGCAAATAAAATGAACCTTTAATCATGTCTCATTAATTAAGTATGAATTGGCATTGATATTTGTAGCATATAAAAAAGATGATCCCTATTGAATACAGGGATCATCTTTTTTATGGGGTCTAACTTTTTTACATGTACTTTGTTAGACTCATACTTTTTATATTTAAAATGAATTATTTGCAATCACAATTATGCTGTTTAAAATCAATTACCATACGTCCTTGAATTCTACCTTGTTCCATTTCTTCGAATACATTTTGTACTTTATCTAAAGAACAAGTTTGAACAACCGGCACTACTTTCCCTTCTGCACCGAACATAAATGCCTCTTCTAGATCCTTACGAGTACCGACTAGAGAACCAACCACTTCAATTCCGTCTAGTACAAGTCGCGGTATGTTTAAGTCCATAGTTTCTACTGGTAAACCTACTGCAACGACTTTACCACAAGCACGTACTGCATCAACTGCTGAGTTGAATGCTACTTTAGAAACAGCTGTTACTACAGCAGCATACGCACCACCAAACTCATCTTGAACAATCTTATCAGCAGGACCTTGAGAAATTGGATTGATAGTCATATCAGCACCAACCTCTTTTGCTAAGGCTAATTTGTCGTCATTAATATCTACTGCAATTACCTTTGCACCAAATACGTTTTTAGCATATTGGATAGCTAAGTTACCTAATCCACCACAACCATATATGACGATAGGTTGACCAGGTTTAATATCTGATACTTTTATTGCTTTATATGTAGTTACGCCCGCACATGTGATTGATGATGCTTGAGCAGGATCTAATCCTTCGGGTACTTTCACCGCATAGTCAGCTGTAACAATACATTGTTCAGCCATACCACCATCTACTGAATAACCAGCATTCTTAACTTCACGGCAAAATGTTTCTCTACCAGTTACGCAATATTCACAACGTCCACAAGATTGAAACATCCATGCAATACTTACACGGTCACCTATCTTTAGTGAAGTAACATCATCAGCAATTTTCGTCACAATACCTACACCCTCATGACCAAGAATACGGCCATCTGTGTTCCCAAAATCATGATTTGCAACGTGTAAATCAGTATGACAGACCCCACAATACTCTACATCTACTATCGCTTCTCCTGAGTGTAACGGACGTAATTCCTTTTCAATAACTTCAATGTTTGCTTTACTATTTTTATTTACTACTACTGCTTTCATATGTGATCTCCCCTTTAGTGTTTTAGAATTTTAATGAGTTCATCTCACAACTTCTACCTGCACTGTTTCGGCCAATTATTGCACCGAATTTAAGTGTTCAATCATCATTACATGTTCATCATAACATGTAATTTTAAAAGTCTATTGTTAAATATTGAACAATATTTGAATTATTAACCAAATATTCTCTTACTATATTTGAAGGGAAAACTGAAATTCCATCCATGTAAAGTATATATCATTAGACTATTGACCAATAAAAAAAGCCCTTCATTTGAAGAACTTTTCTTATATTCGCTTCATCGAAATCGTTTCACGTATACTTTGTAAATTTTTTAATGTTTCCTCCTGTCGTTGCAACGACAATCCTACATACAAAGTATCTAACAAACTTAACTGTGCTAATCTTGATGAACTTGCTTCTGTGCGGAATTCCGTCTCACGTGTTGAAGTATATAATGTAATATCAGCAAGTTGACTTAGTGCTGATTTTTGATAGCTCGTAATCGCAATAATGCGAACTCCCCTTGCTTTTGCTACTTCTAACGCTTCCAGTAATCCTTTATTGCTACCAGAATGAGAAATTGCAATAACCACTGCTTCTTTCGTAAGTAAACCCGCACCCATAATTTGAAAATGTGAATCTGTATGAGCAATACAAGAAATACCCGTTCTCATAAATTTATGATATGCATCCATCGCAATAATACCAGACCCACCATTTCCATAAAACTCAATACGGCTTGCATCTTGCAAGGCTTTTACAGCTTGCTCTAGTGCTGTATCATTTAACAAATGTAATGTATCTTGCAGTCCTGTAATATGCGAATGAAAAACTTTTTTAGCAACAGTTACCATACTATCTTCTGCAGATACTTCTTCATGAATATTTTGCATAGGAGTATGTACAATTTCACGAGCTAATGTAATCTTTAAATCTTGAAACCCTTGAAAACCAAGGTGCTTACATAAGCGGAATATCGTAGCTTCAGAACTATTCGTAACTTCAGCTAATTCTGTAATCGATTTATGTACAACATCTTGTGGATGTTTCAATATATGTTCAGCAATACTTCGCAATTTCGGTGATAAACCGTTTAACGAAGCTTGAATCTTTCCAATCCCACTTCTTGTACCTGGCATAACATATCTTCCCCTTCCATCGTAGTTTTATTGTACCTAATTATCGAAAGAAGAAAAACCTTTATTTGGCACTACTATAAATTGAAACTTTAATCAGTGAAAGTATTGTACATCTCCCACTAATTATAAGCCCGCAAATAGCTGGATACATTTTAAATACTCCTATGTATTTTGTCGTAACATGGTACATAATTATTCATACTTATTATTTCCCCCCATGTTTCACCGCATATAATGCAGCTTGCGTACGATCATCTACTTCCAATTTAGCTAAAACATTTGAAACATGTGTTTTTACAGTTTGTTCTGTAATATGAAGCTCTGCTGCAATTTCCTTATTACTTCGCCCTTTCGCAATTTCTCGAAGTACTTCTTGCTCTCTTTTCGTTAACATGGAAAAAGGGTTTTCTTTTTCTTTCTTGACTGCTGACCGTCCTAATAGTGCTGGTGTTACTTTCGGATGAAAATTCGCATTTCCTTGATGTACTGCAATGATAGACGCTACAAGTTGCTCAGGTTGTACTTCTTTTAATTGATAACCATCTGCACCAGCTTCCAGTGCTGGTAAAACATAATCTTGCTCTGAAAAACTGCTTAATATTAGTATCTTTATTGTTTCATCATATTGTTTTATCCGTTTTGTTGCTTCAATACCATCCATCTTCGGCATTGATAGATCCATTAATACTACATCTGGCCTTTCCGTTCGGACGAACGTTAATGCCTCTTCACCATTTTCTGCTTCCCCAACAATTTCAAATTCTTCTCTCGTTTTCAAAAAGAATACAAGTCCTCTTCGAACGATATGATGATCCTCAACTAGTAGTAATTTAACCTTCACCCTTCTTCTCCCCTTCAAACCGGCAATTGAATTTCTATTTTGGTCCCCTTTTTCGGCTTTGTTTTTATTTGAAACGATCCACCCATTAACTGAATACGTTCCTTCATATTTTTTAAGCCAAGCGCGGACTCTCTTACTTGCTCTTGTATAAATCCTATACCGTTATCCTCTATGTAAAAATACAATTGGTTATTTTCTATTTTTAAAAGAACATTTACCTTTTCACATGAAGCATGTTTTTTACAATTATGTATTGCTTCTTGACTAATACGCCATAATACTTCTTCTATTTCATCTCCAATTGAAACCATTCCATCAATTCGAACTTCCACGTGAATCCCTAACAACTTTCCGTAATTTTTAATTGCTTCTGCTAAACCTTTCTCTAATCCTTCCGGCCTTAATTGCCAAATCAAAAGTGTCATCTCTTGTAATGCTTCCTGTGATAATTCTCCAATATAACTTAACATTTCTTGCAAATCTTTATCTTTCGTCATATTTAGAGTACCTTTTGCTGTTAACATAATAGAAAATAACAATTGTTTTACTGAATCATGTAAATCACGAGCTAATCGATTTCGTTCTGCTACAACTACGTATTTACGTTCTTTTTCCACTAACTGAATACGTTGGATTGTCGTTCCTATTTGAAATGCAATTGATTCTAATAATGCTAATTCTTCCTCCGAAAAATATGTTTTTTGAGGCGAGGCCACATTTAAGAGACCAAACTTCTCCGATCCAGACCTAAGGGGAATTGTCGCATGATGCGTAACATCTTCAGTCTCCCCCCAATTACATTCAATCGCATCCTCTATTCGCTTACATTCAATAATATTCGTCGCTTTTTCCAATCTCCCATTCACAAAACGCTCTACACACCAGCAGTCTCCTTCACACATCGGCTTCTTCTCTTGCCACGTAAGAGCTGGTGGTAAGTTTTCGTCTACAAGCATACGGTGCTTTCCGCTTTCATCTATAAAAAAGATCCACCCTGTTTGTAAATTCATAACTTGTAACAATGTATGTAACACTTTTTCTAACATGTCTTGTAAGTCTGTTGCTTCATTTAATAATTCAGCAATTGCTTTTAATGCTTCTAAACGATGCATCTCTTTTTCTTCAAAGTTCATTTTCATCACCAACTATCATTATAACATTAAGAAATTTCTAAATTCTACAAATTAAAAAGAACTGAATTCCTTCAGCTCTTTTTTTCTATCAATCATTTTATTATTATGTTGAAAGCAGAATTTTCGTTAACCAACGGTTCTACTTTAGCTATCCGATAAAGATTGTCCACTATGGATATGCTGTAAACTTTCAGTAGTAACGACCATATTTGCTGCTGGCATTTGCACTTGATTCTTATGGAACATAGACATTAATTCAAACCTTACTTGTCTAGAAGTTTCAAAATAATCTTCTGGCTTTATCAAACCTGTAATACAAAATTCGTATCCAACATATTTTAGATTCGGGTTTAAGTCTGTAACACCAACATATTTAAACGGTTCAACAGCTTCATCATCTACTTTATAAAGACACTGAGCCAATTCTTCATTACAATTCACACAAACTTCTTCTAACAATTCCTTAACTCTTGTAGGATCTTCTTGATAACTTACCGTAATCCGTTCAATTACGCGCATCCATCCTTTATTAAAATTTTGTATCGTTCTAATCTCTCCATGTGGTATCGTAAGAAGTTTTCCTGACCATTCACGAATTTGCATAAAGCGAATACTAATTTCCTCAATCGTTCCTGAGTTTGTTCCGTTAAAAGTAACAAAATCGCCAACACGAAACTCTTTGTCCGCTAATCGCGCAAATCCCAATATAACATCTTTTAGCATTTGTTGTGCAGCAAAACCGATAACAACCCCCGCTATCCCTGCACCTGCAATGATACTTTTTATATCTACAAACTGGCTAATTAAATATATGATTAGACTGATGATAATGATATATCTAAAAATAGATCGAATCACACTTTGAATCGTTTGCTCTACCTCTTCATCAAAAAAGCTTGATTTCCTAAAAAACCAATCAATAATGCGGTTTATTACAAAAGAAATAATGATCAGAACTAAAGCAAATAGTAAAAATCTTAAAAGCAAAAACTCCCGTACATAATTAAAAAATTCTTCAGTATACGTTAATAAACTCATCTAACCACTTCCTTAACTAATGAAAATTTCATGCAAAACTGATTTATTGTATTATTTTTTGATTTCCTTAAAACTTGTTACACTTTCTTCTATAAATATACCCTTTTTCATTATTTAAAGGGAGCTGACAATTGAAAATTTATTAAATAAATTTATTTTAAGACCGCAATACTCACCTAAACAAAAAGGGAAATATTAACCCAACACCGAATAGTTCATTTGAAAATATTTTGACTCGCGGAGGTTACAAATAATGGGCTATATCGAAGAGCTAAGAGAAGTAATTGGATCAAGACCACTCAATTTAGCAGGAGTCGCTGTAGCTGTTTTCAATGAACAAGGACAAATATTACTACAACAAAGACGAAATGGGATTTGGGGTGTTCCTGGTGGTTTCGTTGAACTTGGCGAATCAACAGAAGAAGCTGGAAGACGAGAAGTACTTGAAGAAACAGGGATTGAAATAGGAACTTTACAATTAATAAACGTATTTTCTGGAAAAGAATTTTTTGTGAAATTACCGAACGGGGATGAATTTTACCCCATAACGATCGCATATCTTTGTAAAAACATTACAGGCGGTACGTTAAAAGCCGATGGATTTGAATCATTACATGTACAATTTTTTAATTTAAATGGGTTACCAGAAAAAATTAGTCCGTTCCTAAAAAAACTAATCGAGCAAAACGTCGTCACAATTTAAACGTAAAAAGAGACCTTTTTAAAGGTCTCTTTTTTCACTTCACTTCTGCATGTAAGCATGACTTAAAATGTCCCAGTGCAAATTCATGTCCTTGCTCATTAAAAGAGGCAACTGCCTTTTCATAAACTACAATTTTAAATCCTTTATTATAAGCGTCTACTGCTGTGTGAAGAACACAAATATCAGTACAAACACCTACAAGATGAACTTCTTCTATTCTTCTTTCTCTTAACTTCATCTCTAAGTCTGTTCCTGCAAATGCACTATATCGTGTTTTATCCATATAATATACATTCTCAGCATTCTTATATGTTTCGTACACATCTTGTAATTCACCAAACAAATCTCTTCCATTTGTACCAGCTAAGTTATGAGGCGGGAATAACTTTGATTCTGGATGATATACATCGTTTTCTTCATGTTTATCGATCGCAAAGACAACGTAATCTCCATTCTTAATATATTGCTTCGTTATATCTACAATTTCCTTCTCAATTTCTTGTCCTGGTTTCCCGCATGTTAAAGCACCTTTTTCAGCTACAAAATCATATGTATAATCAATATTAATAAGAGCTCGTTTCATAACTTCTATCTCCCCTTTTTCTGTTTCACAGTAAACAATAGAAAATTTGTTATTACGACATCGTATGTACTATTCGACATTTCAAATAAAATACCTACATTTTTCTTGTAAAACTTACCTTAATCCGAGTTTATCATATAATAGATATACAATGGTAAAACAAATAGCTCCTATTAACAATTCATGAATTAATTAAGCGTAATTTGAATGACTTCTTGGATCGTAAACCAAATTTTTTACAGTATTATACTAATTATGTAGAAACGAACACACCAATTCAAATCTTCAACCTCTTTCTCTGTCATAGTAGAAACAAATGATTTCTTCCTACTTAATCGTATTAGAAAACGAAACAAGTTATTCACTGTTACATCCTCTAGTCTAAACAAAAAAGCACACTACTTTTTGAGTAGTGTACTTTTTATTCTTCTTAAGACGCAGGTTTTGTTTCAAATGTTGCTTGATTAAAACTAATAACCTTTCCTTTCGGGTCATTATTTTCATACTGAACTGCAGTAATCGTATGACTACCTGTCTCAAGTGTCTTTTCTTTTAATTGTACTGTTGTCTGTGTTGTACTAGTGACTTGATGTTTATCTGCATACACTTGGTCTACAAATATAAATGTTTCTTTATCGTTCTGAAAATTAGAAAGCTCTAATTCAACTTGCTGAATTAAAGTATCTTTTTTGATGAATACAGCCGGTATATTACCATTCTCAGAAGTGCCATCTGGTGTAATGACTTTTACTTTTCCTTCTCCGACTGGCACTGCTCCTTCTGGAAATACAACTATATTCTCATTACTTGCGTTTACAACTTTTTCTTCCTGCTTTGGTTGTGTACCCTCTTTTTCCTGCGGAGCACCGCAACCAACTAATAACAATACAGACAATCCAGTGATTATGAATTTTTTCAAAATTCATCCCCCCTGTCATTTCATTATAATTTATTATACAAAAATAACTTTTAAATTTTAAGACAACTATTAACACTTTCATGAACAAATAGAATCTTGCTCACGATTAATGTATCATACTTTCCTTAATAGAACATTAATTTTTTTTATGAAATAAATAGTAATTCCCTCTTATCTATCATTTTAGCCCAACAGATGAATTACATACCTGTCCAAAATAAAAAGACATTGTTCATTCAATGTCTTTTTATTTTGGGCTTTAAAAAACAAATGTTGTAATCTCATCTACTTCTTTTCTTGGAAGTTTCTTGGGCTTATCTTTCGGAAAACCGAGTGAAATAACCATATTTATTTGTTTTTCAGGCTCAATTTGTAAATATTGTCGTAGTTCATCTTGAGCTAGCAATACCGGTCCTGTCATCGGACAAGTACCAAGCCCCTTCGCATGTGCAGCCAACATTAAGTTTTGTGCCGCTAAACAGCTACTCTTAATCCCTTCCTCTTCCCAAACTGAATCTGGAACAAAAGCAATTGGATCAAATATCTTTTCGCGAAACTTTGATTCATATGGTGTTGCCAAACATACGATTAATACTGGCGCCTCCGAGAAAGCTGTTGCATATGGTCCGAAAGAACGTGTAAGTAATTTCCCTGCTTTCTCTTCTCCATTTTCTGCCGCTTTTGCCGCAAATTTATGTAATGCATCCCATGTCATTTGTTCAATTTCTTTAATTTTCTCTCGATTCATAATGACTAAGAACTCCCATGTTTGTGAGTTCGTATCACTCGGTGCATAACGAGCACAATCAATAATTTCTTTTATATCACTAGTGGATACTTCTTGTTCTGTGAACTTTCTAACACTTCGTCTACCGTGAATTACTTCTTTAAAATCTTCATAATTCATACATTAAATCCCCTTTTTACAGCGTTTTCAAATCTTGTCCTATGCTTGAATTATATCATGAAAAAAAGCTGGAGGAATACCAGCTTTTTTCTTCAATATTAGTTCGTAACTTTAAACAAACTAATACTTTCTTCATATGCAACTTGAAGTTTCTTTGTAATCGGTCCTCTTTCGCCATTTCCAAATTGCTCGTCACCAATTTGAACGACTGGGAATATTTCAAGTGGTGTCGCTGTAAAGAAGCACTCATCAGCCTCATATACTTCTTGTAGTGAAAATTCTCGTTCTTCTACATCAATATGTAATTCATTCGCTAATGTAATAACGTAGTGACGTGTAATGCCGTGTAGAATGAAATTGTCAGCCGGATGTGTAGTCAATTTATTATTTTTCACCATAAAGAAATTTGAATGACACCCCTCAGTTACAATTCCATCTCGTACTAATATCGCTTCTTGATAACCTTGTTCGTTTATTTTATTTTTAATCATAATATTAGGTAGCAGGTTTAAAGATTTTATATGACAGAACTTCCAGCGTATATCCTCTTCAACAGTAACTTTGATTCCTTGTTCCATAGCAGCAATTGGTCTTGGAAACGAAACAATATTTGCAAAATATGTTGGTTGCATATTTGACTCATATACATGATTACGCGCTTGCGCACCTCTTGATATTTGCAAATATACATTCCCGTCTTCTTGAAATTGATTTTTTTCAATCATTTCATGTAACTCTTCCACTAACTCTTCCTTAGTAAACGGTGGAATTAGTTTTATTTCTTCCATAGAATTAAAGAATCGTTCTAAATGTAAATCTAATAAATGTGGTTTCCCATCATATAGTCTAAATACCTCGTATATACCATCACCAAATTGAAAGCCTCTCTCCTCTAATGGAATCATCGGCTGTTCTTCCTTCGTATTTACAATACTTCCGTTAAACAATATCCAATCCTTATGAATAGCTTTCATTGATTCCCACTCCTTTATTCCATGATTGATTTAATTGTACAACTTATCCACACTCAAAAGAAGGAATTTTCTGTATTTTAACAAATAAAAAAGTGCACCACCTATTTAAAGTGATACACTCAGTTATTTATTTACTTCAGAAAATATTTTTCAATATCATCTAACATAAGGTTTGCAGCTACAATACCACCTGCTGTATTCCAAATCACTTCATCTACTTGGAATACTTTATTATCTTTAGAAGCCTGTAACTGCTTAAAGAGTGGATCTTCTGTCCATTCTTTCGCTAATGTATTTCCTTCATTATTCTTATCCGCATCTTTATCAGATGTGAAATAGAATAAATAATCCCCGTCCATATTTGGAATTTGCTCTTTTGTAATTCCTTTTATCGCAAATTCATCTTTATCTTGTAGTGGTGGTCGTTTAAATCCAATGTCATTTAATACAACGCCTGAGAATGAATTTTTTTGATAAATCCGAACATCACCTGGAACGAAGCGAATAATTGAAACTTTCGAGTTAACTTTATCACCTAATTGTTCTCTTATTCCTGCAATACGCTTTTTATAATCATTAAGAGCATTTTGCCCTTCTTTTTCTTTATTCAAAGCTTTTGTATACAGCGTAAAGTTTTCTTTCCAATCACCACGCAATGTTTCAGCATATACAGTTGGTGCGATTTCTTTTAATTGCTCGTATATTTTTTCGTGACGCATTTTATTTCCGATAATTAAATCTGGCTTAAGCTTCATTACTGCCTCTAAATTAATGTCACGCTCAGTTCCTACTACTTTCGTATTTTTTAACTCTTTCGCTAAATGAGGATACCATTCATCACCAGCTCGTGGTTTTGTAGTTCCAACTGGCGTTACTCCAACACTTAAAAGTGCCTCAGCACCCTCATTTGTTAAAACAACAACTCTTTTTGGCGTACCATTTACTGTCGTTTCTCCCATTGCATGTTTTATCGTATACGAATCTTTTGCCTTCGCCGATGTATCATTTTCTTTTTTCTCTTCTTTACTACACCCTGCAATTACAACCATAAGTATCATAATGCAAAACATAAATAGTTTTTTAGTATGTCCCATATGTCCTCCATAGATGAAATTGATTATCATTAACAAATAAAGATTAATGTATATCTCATACATTGTCAATATATATATCAGAAAACTTTTTCAATATATATAATTTATATCTCATCTTCATTCAAATTTTCACTGTACGTATCTGTCATCCTCATCTTTCTAATCGTAATATTCGAAAAATAAATGGACATAAGAAAGTAATTGTAATTCCAGTCAATACATAACGTAAATAATGCATATCAGGTATTACTTTTTTTAGTATAAACTGCATTATTAGCATGACACTAAGGCCTAATACTGTTTTTATCACTTGCATTTTTAAATTATTATTTTCATTAATTTTAATAAAATGATTTTCTAACATTATACCAATCGTAGAACCTGTTAAAACCCCTAGCAATTTAAAATTATCTATTTGGTCTGTCATAAAATACATAATGAGTGAAAATACCAATACTATTCGTTGTAACAATATAAATTTCCTATCACTTAATTTCACCGTTACTTTCGTATATAAATAAACAACTATGACACTAATTAAAACGGCACCTATTATATCACTGAGCCAATGTACACGTAAATACAGACGAGACGTAGTAACCAATATAATAAAAATAATTCCAATGATCCAAATGATTCTCTTTTTACATAAAATCATGAATGAGCCCCAAAATGTTGTCGCTAACTGGACGTGAGTACTTGGAAAAGAATAACCTGCGGCTGATTTTTCATATAAAGCTTGAATTCCGTCGTATGTATACGGTCGTGGGATTTTCATGAACTCTTTTACCACTAACCCCATATAGCCAGAGAAACAAAGCATAACAATCATATGAAATGCTTTTCTTTTAGAGACGCACCAATATAAAATCGAAATAATAATTAAATATAATGTCTCATTTGCAATACTAGATACAAGTTTAAAAAATGTTGTAAGTACACTTCCCTCCAAACTTGTCATCCATTCAAGAAATAACATATCAATATTAAACATACAAAAACGATACCTCCTAAAAAATTTCCTTCTGCTATTTGTCAGCACTTAATATAAACTAGTTGATTAACATTTCAAATTTATACACCCACTTACGTTACAGATTAAGAATATATAGTACCACATACTAAAAACAGATAATATGTTAAATCCTCTAATCATTTTTATAAATTTCAATGAAATTTTGAGCTTTATATACAAAGCCATTACAATTACAAACAAAAAACCGCCTTATGTAAGGCGGTTTTTATCATTTTGCTTTAACCAATTTAAAAGAAATATATACGATTGATAGTGAATATAACGTATGCAAAATAAAAGAAATAAAAGGGCTATTCCAGTGGTACTATACAGCAAACCAAACTTTAAGAAAATATTTAAAAGCGGAGGAAAGTTCGTTATGTTTTGTAATGTAATAAACATACAAAACAATAGGAAAAACACAGGAGCATATTGTAATTCATACGGCTTTCTCTTCTTATTCATTCTTTTTCGAATGAACATATGGATTAGCTCTGCTACTATAAAACATCCGCCAATTAATACAAGACCAGAAGTCATTGTCATACATCCACCTGCCTTATATTTATCTCGCATAACTACTCATCGTTATATTTTCTTCACATATATTCCGTCTTCCTCATTAAACCCAAAGCTCTCAATGAAAGATTTTGCTTGTTCTGTTAATTCCGTTTGTAATACCTTTATTTCTTTCACATTTCTTTCTTTCATCATCGTTTCAAATGTAAAATACGTATTTGTTCCATAACCATAACTTTGATAATCAAAGTGAATAATTAGCTGAGATAAAATCGCACTCTCCTCTTGAACACGATAATCTATTACACCAATATATGTATCATCGACTTTCACACAATACTGTACCTGTTCCTCACTTAAACTATGTGAGCGAAACATTTCTTTAACAACGCTTTCATTTTCTACAGTAACTTTCTCAAACGTAATCATATGTTGTCCATCCTTTTACTATTATTGTATCAATAATGCGTTCCATTTATGAAAAAAACCTTAAGACCATATGCGATCTTAAGGTTTTTCTTATTAAACTAAGCTATACGCACGTTTCGTTTCTTCGTGGAACTTATTCGTATCGTATTTATGCTCAACATAAATTTGATGCCATACCATAAACGCAAGTACAGTCCAAATTTTACGGCTATAATCGCCTTTATCTGCACAATGTGCTTCCAGTAAGTTTAATACATACTGTTTGTCGATTAAATGCTCTGTTTTACTCTCGTTTATAATATTGATAGCCCAATCATGCATTTCGTCTTTTAACCAGTGACGAATTGGTACTGGGAATCCAAGTTTTTTACGATCTAATACGTGATCCGGAACGATTCCGCGTGCTGCTTCACGTAAAATAGCTTTCGTAGTTCCGTTAGCAATCTTAAATTCAGTTGGAATTTTAGATGCAACATCGAATACTTCTTTATCTAAGAACGGTACACGAAGTTCTAATGAGTTTGCCATTGTCATTTTATCAGCTTTTAATAAAATGTCACCGCGTAACCATGTGAACATGTCAATGTACTGCATTTTACTTACATCATCATAATCTTTAATTTCGTTATACAATGGTTTCGTGATATCCATATAGTTAACACTTTCATTGTAATACTTCATTAATTCTGCTTTCTCTTCTTCACGGAAGATTTTCGCGTTTCCATAGTAACGCTCTTCAATTGGCGTACATCCACGCTCTAGGAAGCTCTTTCCTTTAAAGCCTTCTTTAAGAGCACCACTTAATGCTTTTAGAACGCTCTTACCTGGGCTAGGAATGTAAGAGAACATTTTTAGTGAGTTTGGCTCACGGTAAATGTTATAACCACCAAATAGCTCGTCTGCACCTTCACCTGAAAGAACAACTGTTACATGCTTACGTGCTTCTTTTGCAACGAAGTACAATGGTACAGCTGCTGGATCTGCTAAAGGATCATCCATATGCCAAATGATTTTTGGGAACTCATCCATAAACTCTTTCGCTGAAATGAATACGTTATGGTTTTTAACGCCTAATTTCTCAGCAGTTTCTTTCGCAACATCGACTTCACTGAAACCACGTTGCTCAAAACCAACAGAGAATGTTAAAAGATTTGGATTCATTTCTCTTGCGATAGAAGCGATGATAGATGAATCGATACCACCAGATAAGAATGAACCTACTGGTACATCACTGCGCATATGCACTTTTACTGAATCATATAACACATCACGAATTGCTTGGATATGCTCCTCTTTCGTTGCGCTTGAAGCATTGAAATAAGGTTTCCAGTAGCGATGAATTTCCATCTCTTTACCGATTTCTTTTACGAAATAATGACCTGGCTCGATTTTATTAACATCAATTGTTAATGTTTCTGGCTCTGGACCATATTGGTAAGTAAAGTAATGTTGTAGTGACGTTGGGTTAACGCCTTTATCTTCCATCACATGCATAATACTTTTCTTCTCAGATGCGAAGAATGTAGTATCACCTTGTTGTGCGATGTATAAAGGTTTAATACCGAAGTGGTCACGTGCACCGAAAAGTTTCTTCTCTTCACGATCCCAAATCATAAATGCAAACATACCACGAAGATAGTCTACACATTTTTCTTTCATATGTGCATATAAAGCAATGATAACTTCTGTATCAGATTGCGTTGCAAACGTTGCACCTTTTTCAAGTAACATTTCACGTAATTCTACATAGTTGTAAATTTCACCATTAAAAATAATTACATATCGATCATTTTCATAAGTTAGCGGCTGATGTCCTGCCTCTAAGTCAATGATACTTAAACGGCGGAAGCCAAATTGTACATGTTCATCACGAAAATATCCTTCGTCATCTGGACCTCTGTGGAAAATCATCGTGTTCATATTTTCAAATTGATGTTTTTCTGTTTCTGAAAACTCTCTAGGGTTTTCACATAAACATCCTACAAAACCACACATACTTCTTACCCTCTTTCAGTTTTCATTCTGTCTCTATACTACTATATCAACCCTATTTATACTAGCATAATCAACTGAATATGGCGACCAAAAACTATAAAAAAATCACTCCATTTCACATTTTTAACATTTTTTTATGAAAACATGAAAACTAGGCACTCACCTTTCTCCGCTTTTGTCATATGATATTGCAAATTGATTTCTAGGAGGGAATACCATGAGTGAAGAAAAAAAAGATTCTTCTCGCCCACCGGTTCGTAATTACTTAAAGCAAATTGATGATTTCTTCGAGCAAACACCACTTCGCAATGTAATCGCTGATTTAAATCATTTTTTCCAAAAAGGAAACCGTTTATTAACATTCCCTGTAGATTTATATGAAGTTGGTGAAGAACTCGTTGTTACAGCTGAACTACCAGGTATACAAAAAGAACAAATCCAAATTGAAATACAAAGTGAATACTTAAAAGTCTCTGTAAAAGAAGAGATACTTGAAGAGGAAGAAGAACAAACATCCCATAACTATTATCGCCGAGAACGTTCCATTTCAGAAGCATCAAGATTAATTAAGTTACCGTATTCAATTAATAAAAAAGCAGCGAAAGCTTCTTATCAAAACGGTGTATTAGAAATTCGCGCACCAAAACTTCCACAACAACATGACATTTTATCCATAGACTAATGCAAAAAAAATAAGGGTGCTATGCACCCTTATTTTTAATCCACTAATCGCTTCATATCACGTATAATATCTTCGTATGGCGTATTACTAATGCCGCTATACTTTTTCATTACTTTTCCGTTTTGATCAATTAAATAAAATGATGTACCATGCATAACTTGACCATTCTCAGGTTTATCTACAAGTGATTGGAAATTATCTTTTGAAAACTTTGTAATATCTTCTAACGAATAACCCGTTAATAAATTCCAGTTACTAGTATCCTCTGTGAACTTTTGAATGAAAGCCTTCAGATTTTCTGGCTTATCAAGGTCTGGATCTACACTAAAAGAAACAAACTGAACATCTAATTTCTCTTCTTTTGCCATCTTTTGCAGTTTTGCCATATTAGCAGTCATTGGCGGACAAACGGTTTGGCAATTTGTGAACATAAAATCTGCAACCCAAACTTTCCCTTTTAAATCTTTTGTACCAAATTGCTTTCCATCTTGATTTGTAAATTGGAAAGTTTCTAAATCCCAATTTAATGGTTTACGAAGCTTTGAACCTGATTCACTACATCCAGCAAGTACAAAGAGACAAAATACAACCATAAGACCAATTATTTTTTGATAACGCTTCATTTATAAACCTCTTTTCTCTATCCTAAATTTAAATAGGTTACGTTTATCATAACAAAAGTTAACACTACGAGAAAATTGTTTACTACATTTGTTCACGAAATCGTACGAATTTACGTATGTAACTTCTTTATTTCAAGCCAATTACTAGACAAAATATATTTTTTTACTATTATTTCTCTAAATAGAAGTTGCGAAACTAATTTTATTGTTACTTTTGTAAATACATCCCCCTGTTTTTTAACAATTCCTTAAACATTCATCCATGTTATACACTGTATTCCTTAACAACATTTCGGTACAATACAATTACAACGATTTTAAATGAGGTGATGTTCATGACAAAACGTTATGAAAACATGGATAATGTGAGCACAAAAAAATCAATTCGTTCCTTTTTACGTTGGCGTAAAGAACGAAAACAAAATAAAAAGGATTTTTCTTTTTTAGTAGAACAATCACCTGTTAAACAAAGTAAATTCCTACAAAACAACTTTGAAAAGACGACTGTAACTTGGATTGGTCATTCCACATTCCTTATCCAAACGAATGGGCTAAATATATTAACAGATCCAGTATGGGCTACTAAATTAAAATTAGTTCCAAGACTTACTGAACCAGGTCTTTCTATACAAGAATTACCTAAAATTGATATTGTCCTCATTTCACACGGTCATTATGATCATTTAGATTTTTCAACGCTTCGCCAGCTACATGATGATGTTCTATACCTTGTACCTATTGGACTAAAAAAATTATTTACTCGCAAAAAATTTACTCACGTAGAAGAGTATAATTGGTGGGGAAATACAACAATTAATGATGTTTCCTTTCACTTCGTACCTGCCCAGCACTGGACGAGAAGATCCTTATTTGATATGAATACATCTCACTGGGGTGGATGGATTATTCATAATGAAACGACTTCGGAAACTACTTATTTTTGTGGTGACAGTGGCTACTTCCAAGGTTTCAAAGAAATTGGCAAACGCTTTTCAATTGATATTGCTCTTATGCCAATTGGCGCTTATGAACCAGAATGGTTTATGAAAATATCTCACGTTTCACCTGAAGAAGCAGTGCAAGCATATTTAGATTTAAACGCTACGCATTTTATACCAATGCATTACGGGGCTTTTGCACTCGCCGATGAAACACCTCGCGAGGCAGTAACAAGGCTTCGAAATAATTGGAATTTACGTATGTTACCGTGGGAACAACTGCATGTACTCTTTTTAGGTCAAACTTTCACTTATAATAGCGTAACAAATGATAAGCAATTGAATAAAAAAATTGAAAGTTTACATGTATAACGTAACTACTTATTTTCTATATCTAACATATAATATAGAAAATCATAAAGTGAAACTTTAATCAGTGGGTGTTTTCTATGAATGAATATTTACAGACTCGCTATATCATTAGCGGGAGTGCCTGTATAGCCCTTCTTATTTCTTACTTTCTCTTCACATAAAGTGAAACTTTAATCAGTGGTGGCTTCATCCTCCACTGATTATTAGCCCACAAATAGAGTAATAAAAAAGCTACTTGAAATAAATTCCAAGTAGCTTTTTTATTACTCTGCTAAATACATAAATCCAATTGCACCCGGACCTGTATGAGTACTAATAATAGGCGTTGTATAGAAAATTTCTGATTGAGCAAACCCACTCACTTTTTCAACCGCCGCTTTTACACTTTCAGCTAAAGGAATTGCTTTCGCATGTGGAATTGCCACAGCTTTTACAACTTTTCCAGCTGTATCTTCCTCAAATAACTTAGCTAACGTTTTTACAATTTGGCCTTGGCTACGCACTTTCGTTACAGGGTTATAAACACCATCTTCAAGGCTAGCAATTGGCTTTATATTAAGCAGCGAACCGATAAACGCTTTTCCTTTACCAATACGCCCACCCTTCACTAAGTTTTCTAATGTATCTACGACTACATATAAACGAGTATTCTTTCTCACTTCATCTACACGTTTTAAAATTTCTTCTAGTGAGCGTCCTTCATTTGCCATTTTCGCAGCTTCAATTACTTGATAAGCTAAAGCATGTGTAATAAATTGAGAATCAACAACTGTTACTTTTGTATCGGTCATCGATGCAGCACTATTGGCGGTTGCCACAGTACCACTCATTCCACTTGTCATATGAATAGAAAGCACTTCACTTCCATCTTCGCCTAACTTGTCATACATTTCTACAAATGTACCCATTGCTGGTTGTGATGTTTTTGGTAGTTCCTCTGATTTAATCATTTCTTCAATAAATTCATCAGGTTGTAGATCAACGCGATCTAAATATGTTTGTCCATTTACAGAGATTGATAATGGTAGAACATGAATGTCATACTTCTCAATTACCTCTTGTGATAAATCTGCCGTTGAATCTGTTACAATTTTAATTTTTTGCATATTATATTCTTCCCTTTCCAATACGCTCTCCTTGTTATTATACTAGCATTCCCTGTGCTTTCAACAATTTCGAACAAATTTCACCAAATTAATTATATTTTTATACCTAAAATGAAAAAGACAGAGATCCTAACCCTGTCTCTACTCTATATCATGCATTTTTTTCAAGAGTATTTGTTTTATATACATTTAGATAATCATTCCACTTCAAACAATTTTGTAAATATTCACGGAAAGAATATGAAAATCTTGGGTGTTTTTGTTTTTGAATTTTTGCAATAAATAATTGAAGACGAGACTGAATTAGAAACGATAATGGATGCTGCGCCTGTAGGACAGGGATTTCAAATATTTTAATACAATCCCCTGTTGAATGAGTGAAATAAAAACTTTTCGTAATCACAATATCAATCCTCTTTTTCATTGGATTTTGAACTTTCTCTACTTTACGCTGTAACACGTGTTTAAAGTGGAGACTCCTATGAATACAACAGTAGTATCCTTAGACAATCCCTTTAATCCTTATAGTTAGAAGATGTATCTTCAATTCATCTCCACCTAATCCATCCCCCATCTTAAATATCCGTTAAGACAGGAATCTCGTTATCCGTAAATTACTTAATACATTCAGTATAAACTTATAAAAGCGCAAAGTTTGTCTAAATTTTGGAGATTCTATAATTTTTTTCTTCTATATATTGTATACGTTTATAGCTAGAGTATAACAAATAAATAAAAAAAGTGCCTTTATAACGAGGCACTTTTCGACTGAATTTCTTCTCTTTTCTTTTTGCGCTTACTAACAACCTTTGATAGAGCGATACTAATTTCATAAATACAAATAAGTGGTACAGCTACTAAACTGTGTGATAAAAAATCAGGCGGTGATATACACGATGCGATGATAATTAATGCTACATAAGCATATCTTCTTATTTTTATTAGAAATCCCGCCGTCAACAATCCAATACTTGTTAAAAACATTACAACTACAGGTAATTCAAAAATCACAGCAAATGGAACTGTTAAATTAAGAACAAAATGAAAATACTTTTCTGTCGTAAACATCGTATTAAACATTTCGTTACCTATCGTAGTTAAAAAATGAAATAAAAACGGCATTACAACGAAATATCCAAAACATAAACCAGCAATAAATAATATGGACAATACCGGTATATACATCACTGTCATCTTTTGTTCATTTGGATGTAAGCCCGGTTTTACAAATAACCAAATTTGTATAGCAGCAAAAGGAATTGTACAAACGATAGCAAATACTGTAGCAATCGAGAAAAAAATCCACAATACATCACTAGGTCCCAGAACTGTTAACTTCATCGGCAAATCTTTTACGAGCCAAAAATATATATCCTTCGTAAAAGTAAATCCAATAATTAAAAATAGTACAAATGATAAGACTGTATATATTACTCGTTTACGAAGCTCAACAATATGTTCTACTACGCTCATTTCTTGGTCTTCCATCTCGTTCACCACACTTTATTTATCCATTACAAGGAAAATCCATTACATTTTTTCCTTCTTTTCCTTCTCTTGAAATGCGTCATCTGTCAATTCTTTCGTTGATTTTTTAAACTCTTTTAACGTTTCCCCTAAAGCCTTTCCGATCTCCGGTAATTTTTTAGGCCCAAATAAAATGAGTACAGCTACTAAAATTAAAATTAACCCTGGAAAGCCAATATTTGAAAACATTTCTCCATCCCCTTTATTAGTAGATTCCTTGTCCTACTATTACATAATTTTATTTTGTCAAAAAAGTTTGAAAACGTCAACAAATCCATTGCCTTTTGTCAAAAAAATTAAAAAATATAATCAATTATACAAATTTCATTTTCTATTGCCCTTGTGTATGATATGGTAAGGGAAACGACATATTATTTTATCCCGTTTTAACGGGCAGTAAGAACCACCACCTCAAAATTCAGTGCAAGCAAAGAAGTTACGTGGGGGCTCAACTAATAATCAGTCGAGGATGAACCCGCCACTGATTAAAGTTTCACTTTATGATAGTAGAAAGGATTTGCATTATGACTAAAAAAATGACACGAATGACGCAATTTGTAAAAGAAGAAATTGCAAATGCAATTACACATGGTATCGGTGCCATTTTAAGCATCCCTGCCTTAATTATATTGATTATTCACGCCTCTAAGCATGGTACCGCATCTGCTGTAGTTGCATTTACGGTTTATGGTGTAAGCATGTTCTTACTGTACTTGTTTTCAACATTGCTACATAGCATTCACCATCCAAAAGTAGAAAAATTATTTACTATACTAGATCACTCAGCTATTTATTTATTAATCGCTGGCACATATACTCCTTTTTTACTTATTACGCTTCGTGGACCATTAGGCTGGACGTTACTCGCAATTATATGGACACTAGCAATCGGGGGGATCATCTTCAAAATTTTCTTTGTACGTCGTTTTATCAAGGCATCAACGTTATGTTATATCATAATGGGATGGCTCATTATCGTTGCTATTAAACCACTTTATGAAAACCTAACTGGACATGGTTTTTCACTACTTTTAGCAGGCGGAATTTTATATTCTGTAGGGGCTATATTCTTCCTTTGGGAAAAGTTACCTTTCAATCATGCCATTTGGCATCTTTTCGTATTAGGTGGTAGTGCGATGATGTTCTTCTGCGTACTCTTTTACGTCTTACCTACGGCATAATAAAAAAGGTTTCAGCTTAATGTAAGCTGAAACCTTTTTTTATTACTTATGTAATTGCGATGCGATAACATCCTGTGTATGCTTCGTTAATTCTTTAATATCCATATTCGCATACTCTTCAGGTGTAATCGGTTTAGAAATTATTACTGTTGCACGAGCTGGCTTCATACGGTTTCCATTCGCTTCAAACATTTTATATGTCCCATCTAATGTTACAGGTAAGATTGCTACACCAGATTTTACAGCAAGGTGAAAACTCCCAGCCTTAAACTCTCCAATTTCGCCACCCTTACTTCTCGTTCCTTCAGGGAAAATTACGATAGAATGCCCATTCTTCAATAGTTCAATACCATCTTTAATCGCTTGAAGTGATTGACGACGATCGCTACGATCCATAAATACACAATTCATAAGTTCCATCCAAGTTGGTACAACCGGGAACTTTTTAATCTCTGCCTTTGAAACGAATCCAATTGGTTTATTTAAATAACCTAGTAAAACAGGGATATCCATATTACTTTGATGATTACTTACAACTAGTACTGGCTTGTCTTTCGGAACATTTTCAAGTCCCTTTACCTCTACTGTGGAACCAGCTACACGTACCATTTTCTTACCAAACCAATTTGTCGTTTTATACACAGCATTATCTTTCTCTTGTGGCGACATCGTATTTACTTGTTTTTTCAGACGCCACATTCTCGGTGTAATCGCAATTACGATTAAAATTAAATAAAAGATTTTAAAAAACGTTTGAATCATACAGAACCCCCACCTATTATCATTCCGACCTTCATTATACTAGACAAACGAAGGAAAAAGAAGAAAAAATGTCCAAACAGCAAGTGTTTGGACATTTTTAAGTATTCTATATTAGAAACGTTTTGCTAATTCACGAGCATTAGCAATTGCTGCTTCTTTAATTTCTTGTGCTTTTTCAGGGTTTGCATTCATACCTTCAACTGCAATATATTCAGTATCATTTACACCGACAAATCCTAATACAGTTTTTAAGTGATTGCGTCCGAAGTCTACAGCTGCGTATGCTCCTTCAGAATATACGCCACCTGTTGCTTGAATGTGAAGTGCTTTTTTACCTTCTAATAAGCCAACTGGACCATTTTCAGTGTATTTGAATGTTTTACCTGCGATTGCTACGTTATCTAAGTATGCTTTTACTACTGGTGGGTAGCTAAAGTTCCACATTGGAGTTACGAATACATAACGATCTGCATGCATAAATGTTTCTAAGTTTGTGTTCATTGCTGCAACTTTTTGTTGTTGAGCTTCAGTTAAAGTTTCAAAGCCTTCACCTGCTGCAAATTTACCCCAAGCAGCGAATACATCTGCATCGATTGCTGGTACTGTAGTGTTGAATAAATCAATTGTTACAACTTCGTCTTGTGGATGTTCGTTTTTATAAGCTTCGATGAAAGCTTCCCCTACTGCCATTCCGAAAGAACCTTCTGCTGAATTTGGATTTGCTGTAATAAATAGTACTTTTGTCATTGTATTCTCTCCCTTTTCTACACTTTATCTTTAATTTGAGATTTATAATTTGAAAGTAAATAACTTACCTTATGTAAGTATAATACAAAAAGTTGTGTTCGATGTCAATAAAAAATAGCTACTTTTTTTTCGTAAGTTAATGATTTATTTTGTTTCCTTAAAATTTAGTATACAGATATTAAGAATTCTTTCGTATAAAAAGGCTAGCTCTACAAATTATAGAGCTAGCCTTTTATTACATATTATTTTTGAAATACATGTTTTACTTTTTCAGCTGGAATATTACTTCCGCCTCTACCTTTTACATCTTCAATCATCATTGTAATGACCATATTTGGTGAATTTAAATCAAATGCAGCGAACCAGCCTAGTTCTTTTCCTTCGGCCTCTTTGGATACTTTTAATTCCGCTGTACCTGTTTTTCCAGCAAGTGTCATGCCATCAATTTTAGCAATTTTCCCAGTACCATCTGGATCATTAATTACTTTCGTCATAGCAGTTTTCAATATATCTTGATTTCCTTTAGAAATCACATTCTCTTTCCAAGCTTTTGGTTGTTTATCTGTTTTAATGATATACGGTGATGGAATCGTTCCATCGTTTACAATCGGCGCATACGTTAACGCTAAATGAAGAGGTGTCATTAACACTTGGCCTTGTCCGTATCCTGTATCTGCCATTTGAATATCATTTTTAATACCATCATTTGCGATTTTAGAAGCAGGGAATCCATATTCAATTGGCAGTTTCTCATCGAATCCGAATTTTTTCGCTTCACTCATAAATTTATCTTTCCCTATTTTCAAAGCTTCTTGTGCGAAATAAATATTATCCGAGTATTTCATTGCCTTATCAAAATCAATCGGGTTTGCATCTTTTACACGCGTTACATAATAATTACCCCAAGAAGAATCTTTCGTCCATTTCAATCCTTCAATTTTCAACTCTTCTTTCGGATCAATTGTTTTCGTTTCAAGACCGATTGCAGCTGTAATTGGTTTAAATACAGAACCTGGAACCGATAATTGTGTAAAACGATTCGTCATTGGTTTTTTTGGATCATTATTTACCGCATCACGTTGCGCTTTTGACGCTCCTCTTGTGAGAGTATTTGGGTTATAAGCTGGCGTGCTTACAAGTGCAAGTGTTTCTCCTGTCTTTGGATTGATTGCTGCACTTGAGCCTACCTCATTTTTCATTTCATTATAAATTTCGTCTTGAACAGCACTATCAATTGTTAAAGTTACATTTTCCCCATCAACAGCATCTGTTTTTGCTAAATTTTTAATTTCTTTTCCTTGTGCATCTTCTAAAAAGACACGGCCACCTTTTTTACCGCGCAGCTTTTCTTCCAGTACTTGCTCCAAACCTGCTTTACCTACTGGATCATCCGCTTGATAGCCTTTCTTTTGTAGCGTTTTTAAATCTTCAGCATTCACTTTTCCGATATAACCAGTAAGATGTGCTGCTGCTTCTCCTAATGGATATGAACGAACATTTACTGGTTTTGTTGCAACACCCGGTAAATCAATGTACGTATTTTGCGTTGCCCCTTCAGGCAATATTCCCATTGGTACAAGGTAATTTGGTTTTACCCATTTAGCTGCTAGTTTTTGATCAATTTCCTCAACAGACATATTTAGCAACTTCGCAACCGTTTCTTTCGTTTGCGGAGCTGTATCCCCTAGTTCTTCAGGAATCAATCCAATTTCAGAAGCTTTACCATTTACCGCAAGATATTTACCGTTACGGTCATATATTTCACCACGTTTTGGTTGCGTCGTTTGCATACGCACTTTACTATCTTTCGTCATACCTGGGAATATAAAATCAGGAGTCCAATCTATTTTCCAAGATTCTTTATCTCCATCTTTTTCTTTCACCATTTTTGCTTCATGGCCAAAAGTAATTTTACCACCAACTGTATCCATGCTTACTTTAAAAGGAACAGGACCTTCATCTTTTTTATCTTCTTTTACTTCCCCTGTTTCTACTTTTAAATCTTTCACTTCAATACCAGAATAAATCTTTTCATATTTCTCAGTGAATTCTTTCTTTGAAATATCTTTTTTTGCCTTTTCTGATAATTGATCATACATATCTGCAAATTTTTGTTTATTCCATGCTTTTGTATATGTATCAAACGCTTCTTGTGGTTTTTCTTCTTTACCGCATCCAACTAACATGAACGTTAAGCAAAGAAAAAGAATCCCCCATATCTTTCTCAATCGATTCTCCTCCTCTTTCTATAGGAATACTTTTGAAAATTTTAGCATTTTTACATGCTAGATTTCATTATAGCACTATTGAACATCATCTATAAACTTATATTAATGAATACAAATAAAAAGATTGATGTGAATACCACATCAATCCTTATTATTATTGTTGCTTCTCATATACATGATAATAGTACGTATACGGATTCTTTTCATCCGTTAAACCTTTTTCAACAAAAACTTCTTTCCAATTTGTCATATCCATTTCTGGGAAGAATGTATCTCCTTCAAATGCATGATGGATTTTTGTTATATATAACTTGTCTACATAAGGTAAAAAGAGATCATAAATTTGCGCCCCGCCAAAAATAAAGATCTCTTCTTCATTTTTGCATAGCTCAAACACTTCTTCTACAGAATGAGCAACTTCACAACCTTCAACTTGATACCCTTCATTGCGAGTTACAATAATATTACGTCTTCCAGGCAGTGGTCTACCAATCGCTTCATAGTTCTTTCTTCCCATAATAAGCGGATGACCCATCGTTGTTTTCTTTACGTATTGTAATTCACTTGGTAAACGCCAAGGTAAATTATTATCTTTACCAATTACTCTATTCTCGTCCATTGCGACCATAAATGAAACTATCATCTTTTCATCTCCTCTACAATTACACTGCAACTGGTGCTTTAATTGCTGGGTGTGGATCATATCCTTCAATCGTTAAATCTTCCATTTCAAAATCAAACACAGATTTCACATCTGGATTTAATGTAAGTTTCGGGAATGGACGTGGTTCACGTGCCAATTGCTTTTCTACTTGCTCAAAATGATTCGTATAAATGTGTGCATCTCCAATTGTATGAACAAATTCTCCCACTTCAAGTCCGCATTCATGTGCAATTAAATGTGTTAGTAGTGAGTAACTTGCAATGTTAAATGGAATTCCAAGGAATATATCTCCACTTCTTTGATATAGCTGACAAGAAAGTTTGCCATCCGCTACATAAAATTGGAATAGCGTATGACAAGGTGGTAATGCCATACTTGGTACATCTTCAGGGTTCCAAGCAGAAACAATTAGGCGACGTGAATCTGGCGTTTTCTTAATCATTTCAATTACATCTGTTAATTGATCAAGTGTCTCACCAGCTGTCGTTTTCCAAGCACGCCACTGCTTACCGTATACGTCTCCTAAATAACCATATTTATTTGAGAAATCATCATCTTCTAGAACGCTCTTTTTAAATAATTCCATTTGCTCATCGTACTGTACTTTAAATTCCTCATCTTGTTGTGAGCGAAGACCGAAATCTGTCATGTCAGGACCAGTATACTCGTCACTTTCTACCCAGCTCTTAAATGCCCATTCATTCCAAATGTTATTATTATGCTGCAATAAATAACGAATATTTGTATCACCTTTCATAAACCAAAGCAGTTCACTTGCTACAAGACGAAACGGCACTCTCTTTGTCGTTAATAAAGGAAAACCTTTACTTAGATCAAAACGCATTTGATATCCAAATACAGATACAGTGCCTGTCCCTGTACGATCTTCTTTCTTCGTACCGTGCTCCATTACGTGACGGCATAAATTTAAGTATTCATTTTCAGCATGTTTCATATGTAGTAAAACCTTCTTTCAATCGTGTATGAAATTTATCATAACATGAAAAATAGTAAATTTAATCATCCTAATCAATAAAAAATATTTCTATATTAACAGAATTCTACCCCTTTATATTTTTACAAAAGGTAAATTTATAATCGCCTGATCCTAAATCCTTTTCAATGTTATGTTCTGCTTTCCAATTCGTTTCGTCTATCCGCAATGTAGCGCTTGTATTTGGTGGTACAGAAATCTGTAGAAAGGCTTGTTCATTTTCTACACACCACTCAATCTTAATTTCTCCATAAGCTGTCTCACGTTTTACTCTAATCCATTCTAAATTCGAATCAAAATGCGGTTGTACATAAGAATGTTTATATGCAGGCTTTGTTTCATCCACTTCTAATCCAACAATATAACGATATATCCAGTCAACGATAGAGCCATATGCGTAATGATTGTAAGAATTCATACTATCATTCCAAAGTGTTCCATCCTCTTTCACGCCATCCCAGTGTTCCCAAATCGTTGTGGCCCCTTTTTTCACTTGGTATAACCATGATGGATAATCTTCATGAAATAGAAGCTTACAAGCAAGGTCATGGCGGTTAAACTTGCTTAATATTAAATTTAAATACGGTGTTCCTATAAAACCAGTAGTTAAATGATTTTTACTTTCTTTTAAAAGCTCAATTAACCGATTAAATACTTTCTCCTTCACATTATCTTTCACTAGTTCAAAAAGCAGTACTAAAATATGGGCTGTTTGGGTATTTGAAATTAACCTTCCATTCGGTGTAACGAATTCATTTTGAAACGCTTGAACAATATTTCCATGTAACTCTGCATAAAACTTAGCATCTGTATTTTCACCTAAAATCTCAGCAATTCTTCGTAAAAGCGATGTAGAATACGCATAAAAAGCCGTCGCAATAAAATATTTGTCTGTTCCGCCTTCAAATACATCTGGTTTCGTATCTAATGCAAGCCAATCTCCTAAATGGTAACCTGTATCCCATATATACTCATTCTCACCTTGTGAACGTATGTAATCTATATATTTTTTCATGCTTTCATATTGTTCTTTTAAAATCGATACATCTCCGTAATGCAGATAGTGAACCCATGGACAAATAATTGTTGCATCACCCCAGCCTCCAGAAGTATCCAGATCAAAATCCACTCTTTTCCCAAACGCATCTGGTATAACTAAAGGCACAGCTCCGTTTTTATTTTGGTCTAGCGATAAATCTTGAAGCCATTTTTTAAAGAACAATTGGACATTCATAATTTGTGTAGCGGTCCCAATAAACATTTGTGCATCTCCGGTCCAACCAAGTCTATCATCTCGCTGCGGACAATCTGTTGGCACATCAAAGAAGTTCCCTCTTTGAGACCATTCTACATTATGGTGAAGTTGATTGATTAATGGATTGGACGTTTCAAATTCAGTTACTTTTTCCATATCCGTATGTAATACAATCCCTTCAAAATCTGCTATTTGAGGTGACTGAGTTAATCCACTTATTTTCACATATCTAAAACCTTGATAGGTAAAATGAGGTTCAAACGTTTCCTCCTCTTCTCCTTTTGCTATATACACTATTTTTTGTTTTGCCTTTCGGAGATTTCCATTATAAAAACTACCGTCTTTATTTAATATTTCAGCATGATGTAATTCTATTTTTTGTCCAATATAAACATGACGGACTGTAAAACGCACCCAGCCTACCATATTTTGTCCCATATCAATGAGCCATTCGTGATTAGGTAGGTTTGAAATAGAGATAGGTTTTATAATTTTCATTTTACGAATCGATTCGTTTTCTTGCGCAACAATTATTTGTTTAGAGTGCTCAATTACTTCAACATCTTCTAGCTCTTGACCACTTTTTTCTAGCCTAGCGTCATAAACTTCTCCTCCATAAATTTCCGAATACAATATGGGGCTTGGGGTTACCTTCCATGTTTCATCTGTTACAATTTTTTCTTTCGTTCCATCTTCATACGTTACATGTAATTGAGCAATTATTGCTCGCCTTCTCCCGTAATAATTACGTACATGATGCATTGTAATCGGCCCTTTATACCAGCCATTTCCTACCATTGCAGAAATATCATTTTGCCCAATCTTTAATACATGCGTTATATCATACGTTTGATACAATACCCTCTTATCATAACTTGTCCATCCCGGGGTAAAATAACAATCTCCAATACGCTCTCCATTTATAGAAGCCTCGTATAATCCTAAACTTGTGATATATAAACGTGCTTTTTTAACTAATTTTTTAATAGAAAAGCTTTTATGAAAAGACATAACCTGCGTTCGCTCTTTTTTCGCAGCAATCCAGTTTCCACACCAATTGTCTTTCCCTTGTAATCCAGTCTCCCAAAATGCTACTTCTGACCATGGCGACTCTTCTTCATGATTATCCCATGCCTTCACTCGGTAAAAATAGCGTGTTTCCTTACTATATGAAAACGAATTGATTGGTATATATAAACTTTGATCTGTTTCTACTTTCTGCGAATCAAATACTATAGTTTTAAACTCTCTATCCTTCGCAACCTGCAATTGATACGCAAGTTGTTTTACATTTCGGTTACCCGACTCGAGTTGCCAACTAATTTTAACAACTTTCGAATCTATACCTATCGGATTATTTTTATTATCACAAAGCAATTTCTTTATTGTTAGCACACTGCTTCACCATCTTTTCTAAATCTTAATTTAAATTAATTATAATGAAAATAAAATTCTAAATAAATAATAATTTCATTCATCCTTACAAAATTATTAACTTTCCATAATTAAAAAGGGTTTCATTTTCTATTACCGAAAGTATAGTGCGGTAGAACAAAAATTATATTTGGAGGTTAGAAGTATGTCTAAAATTGAAACTCCTGTTATGGCTTCTTTACAAACAACGGTTGAAAAAATGATGAAAGATTTAAATGTTCCCGGTGCTGCTGTGGCTGTTATAAAAGACGGCGAAGTTATTATTTCAGAAGGATTTGGCTATCGCAATCTAGAGACGAAAGAGGCTGTTACACCGAGTACTCGGTTTGCAATCGGTTCCTCAACGAAAGCTTTTGGCACACTTTCATTAAGTTTGTTAGCACAGCAAAAAAAGTTTAATTGGGATACTCCAGTCCAGTCTTATATACCTAACTTCGCTTTATCTGAACTACTTGCTTCTTCACAAACTACAGGACGAGATTTAGCTTCTCACCGTACTGGGGTCAGTCGCCATGATGCTCTTTGGTACAGCTCTTCTTTAACCCGAAAAGATATAGTAGAAAAAATAAAACATTTATCACTTGATGCACCGTTCCGCACAGCATTTCTATATAACAACTTAATGTATGCAACAATTAGCTATATTGTAGAAAACATTACAAATCAAACATGGGAGCAATACGCTACAGAACATATTTTAGAACCTTTAAATATGAGACATACAAACTTCTCTGTTACAGATTCACAAAATACAGATGATTATGCTTTACCTTACATCGAAAATGACGGTGAAATAAAAGAAGTTCCATTCCGTAACATCGATACAGTCGGCGCTGCTGGTTGTATTAATTCTACAATTGAAGATATGGCCAATTGGGTCCTTCTTCACTTAAACAAAGGAAAGTTTGGAGATCATGAATTAATTTCTCCTGAATTATTACAACAAATGTATACACCGCACAATTCAATTCCAGATCAACCAGTTTTATCACTTCCTGAATCTCCATTAAATAGTTACGGTCTTGGTTGGTTTATTAGCGCTTATCGTGGTAATAAGGTGATTCATCATGGCGGTAATATTGATGGATTTTCAGCGCTTGTTTCATTCATACCAACAGAAAACATAGGCCTTGTCATTTTAACGAATGCTGGAGGCACATTACTGCCTACTTATCTCGCTAATCAAATTTATGATGAACTACTTGAATTAGAATCTATTGATTGGCATAAACGTGCTGTAGAAGATACCGAAAAAATGAAAGAAATGATGAAAGAAGCAACTCAATCCATTCCTGAAAAAATTAAGGGGACCACACCTTCTCACCAATTAGAGGATTATACTGGTACTTTCGAACATCCTGCATACGGAACATTACAAGTATACAAGCGAGATGATTTATTATTTGTACAATTTATGGAGATGGACATTCCATTAGCGCATCATCATTACGATGTCTTCTCTGCAAAAGTTGACTTATTTCAAATGAAAATGAGTTTATTATTCGCTTATGAAATGAGTGTGAGTGGTGAATTTCCATTCCTTCAGTTACATGTGCCAGCTACGCTAAGTACTCAGCCACTTGCATTTAAAAAAATGAAATAAATTTTTAATAGAGGGATGATAACACTTCCCTCTATTTTTCATTAAAATTCACATCCAAATAAAGGATAATACGTAAAAGATACAGAATTCTATTATTCAACTAATTAAATTATTAGGAGGAAAAGCCTTGTACGCAGAAATTTTTAAAGAAGTTGTTTCAATTACTCATCACGATTATTCAGGTTGTATAGATAAGAAAGGATGGGACGATCCTACTACAGGGCTTTCTATTATAGATAAAGGCGAAGGAATGTCCGGAATTGGTATACAACCGCATATACATATCCCGTGGACTCCGAGACATATACAAGAAGATGTAGATTTAAATTTAGCATTACAACTGCTTCAAAAAGAAGAATGGTAAAAAATAAAGGTAGGTGCGAACCACACCTACCTTTTCTATTTCATATTAATCTTTTCTGGTTGAAACCAAATTGGCTTTAATAGCTCAAAATCTTTATGATCCTCTAAAACTATAGTAAGACGCTCTAACGTATCATCTAACATATGCGGTGCTGCTCGTAAAGACCAAACAACTGAAGAGAAAACTGTCATTCCAACGTATACTGCATATAGTTTCCAAAACTCCTCTGGTATTCTCCCATTAAAGTATCCTTCTATTTGTCCGATTGAATACGGAATACTAATGTCCCTTGCAAATAGCGCAATTTTTACGAAATCATGAAGTGGATCGCCCCAATCGTAGCCATTAAAATCAACCACTCCTACATATTTTCCATCCCGTACAATTATATTTTCTAAATGAAAATCATCGTGTTGAAATCGATTTGGGCGGTTTTGTAAATATATTTCATTTTCATCTATAAACTTAATGATTTTATCATCATTTTTTATTTTTATTTTTATTCCGCATGTTTTGTATGCCTCTACATATTTTTGATGTTTTTTCATGGCTCTTTCATACCATGGAAGTATAACATTAGGAGCTTCATATGTATGCATTTTTGCTAAATCTTTTCCTGCCTCTATACCAATTTCATATTGTTCTTTTGGTGAATACGTAGGCAATAGCTTCTTCGCATCTTCCCCTTCTAAATATGAAAAAATGCCATAGCATAAACCTTCTTCTACCAACAAACCCATTTCAATTGGTTTTTGTGCTTGCACACTACGTTTTTGCATTTCATTTAAAATTTGAAACTCTATTTTCTTTCTTTCATACTCTTTTATATCGCCTGTCCGCAATAAATATTTTTCATTATTCGCATTCGTAATTACATACTTCTTATCAGGTGAGAACCCTTTGGAAATTTCTTCAATATTCACTGCATCTTTTACTATTTGTATATTGTTTTGCCCTGCTGTAATTGTCTCCATGTATATTCCCCTTACATTTCTACATTTGGTGTATACGCTACTTCTATAATAAACCCATTCGGATCATAAAAATCAATCGTATAGTACTCATCTGAATAATGATTCATTTCAATCGGACCACGTATTACTTTCACTTTCGCACTAGAAAGAAACTCCGCTACCTCATCCACCACTTCTCTTTTAATAGCTTGGTAACAAATATGTCTAGGCCCTAACGTCCTTACGATTTCCTCGTCTACTTCTTTAAAATATATTTCGCTTTCTCCTGTACTATATGATACTTCATTCAACTTTCTCCATCCAATTATGGAAAACAACATATCGTAAAAAGAAATGGATGCCTCTAAATTTGCTACCCAAAATTCAATATGATGAATACCTGCTCGAAGTGTCTTCATATTAAGAATACGCCCCTTGTACTACTTGCACAATTTCCATCGGCGTATGAACCATAAAATCAGGTGCATCTTTTTTCACTGTTTCAATGACATCATATCCCCAAGATACCCAAATTACGTTCACCCCTGCCTTTTTACACGCTGCTACGTCTCGCTGTTCATCACCGACATATAACATATCTTTCTCTGTTATTTTTTTCGATTTTAAAAACCTTTTTATCATTTTATCTTTACCGAACAAATTTTTAGAACAATACACTTCTTGTATATTTTCTATATCATTATTGTGTAAAAATGCCCGAATATGCTCTTCCGAGTTTGATGAAATAACTGCAATTCCATAGCCTTTTTTATGCAGTTCATCTAATACTTCCTTCATCCCATGGAACAATATAAGATCTTTTATGGCGGGTTGATACAATTTATAAAACTCCAGCGCTAATATCGGTAATTTATACAGTGGTACATCGAGTTGTTTACATCTCTCTGGCATCGTTAATTTACGTAAATACTCAATTTCTTCATCCCTTACCATTTTATATCCGTGCTTTTCAGCAAGTTGATTATAAATTGGTACAAATATATTTTGTGAATCTACTAATGTGCCATCAAAGTCAAAAACAATATATTTTTGCATTCCCATACTCCCTTTGCTTCTTTTTCCTAAACCTATTTTATTCAACAACATATTCGTCTTACCCTTCTATCAACATAAAAAAAGAACAAGATTTTCTCTTGTTCTTTTTAAGAAAGCCATTTCGGCGGCACATTCGTATTCCAATAAATATTTCCTAATTCATGATGCCCATTGTATCCATCATCAAAACGATGATAATGGAAATTAAAATAATAACCATCTTGCGGTGGATGATCTCTTCTTACATGAAATCGAAGTAAATCATTTCCTGATTTCGTATCATAAACGTGAAAAATCTTTTCATTATTTCCACCAGCCGGTCTTTGAGAAATCGCTAATGATTGTAACGACTCCTCTGGTACATCATTTGCCAGTTCAGCAATTGCCTCTTCGATTTTCGGTAATATTACATCTTTAAACTCATCTTCAATTACTGGACCAATTTTAGTACCAAACTTTTGCATTGACTGCTTCTCTGCTTCCTGCATTGCATAAGTAATAAAAGTATCGGTGGTTAACCTGTCATTCGTTTCTTCATATGTATAGGACGTACTCTCCAAATTTTGTTGCCCAGCTGTGCTCGTAGGCTTGTCCGCAGCTTTGGCATTATCAAGCAATATGGAAGGAGGCGTCACTAAACCAAATGTAAATACGGTAATTAATGCGACTAAGGTTTTTCTAAACCAATTTGGCATTTATGTTCCCTCCCCTTTCACTCATTATATTTTATATAACGGTTGTTTCTTCTATTATACAAAATGATTGTAATTTTTGCACTTTACAATTTTGTTAACGTTCACATATTTTTCACTTGAATATGAAATTGTAAGATTTCATACAATATAAATACAACCACAATGAGGAGGCAACCAGATGACTTTAGATTTCATGTATTCCGCCGCAAGCATACTCGTTTTAGTATATTTTATTTATCAATGTGTGACAGATTAGAAAAAGAGCAGTTTTTCGGCTCTTTTTCTATGGTAAAAATACAATCCAACCAATCCATACTATAAAAATAATCCCGGCAATTACAGCTGGTAATAAATAAAAATGAGAAAATATAACTATTCCATATAAAAGTAGTACCGGAAATAATAAATAGCGATCTGCTTTCCATCTTAACAATAGTAATTTCCCTTCATCACAATATAAATGAAGAAACATTTTTTTCGTAAATTCATTCCAATAATCGCGCGCATAACGAGAAATTGCAACTAAAGCAAATACTAGAATAATAGCTGCAATCCACCTCGGACTCATAATAATACTTACAGTGCTTATACATACAATTTGAATATAAAATATTCGTGCACTACTTGTACGGAAAAATTCTTTTAAAAAGGATTCGACAATACGAGAATCCTTTTTCTTCCCTAAAAACTTTTTAGACCGCGGAAACATCCACGGTTTTTTATTCGAACTACTCGGTTTAGCCGCATGACCACCAACTTGCATAATTCCACTCGTCCAGCGCATACTTTCTTCTTTCTCTTTCTCAACTTCTTTAAAAAAGCAATTTTTATAATTTAATTTTTCATTTATCAATACGATAATTAGAAAAACTGCTAGACCGATACATAGTATAGAATAAAATGGATTTTTATAAATAAAAAATAGACTCACTCCAAAAAAGGATAGACTTATAGAAAACATTACATTTTTTATAATCCATAGTAGCCATCGTTTCCCCACACGTACATGAATAAATCTCGTTAATAACGACAACATAAATCGAAATACAGTAAAGAATAGCCAAAATAATACGACTTGTACCATCGTTACTCCAATACTTTTCAGCAACACTGGTAACATAGCAACTACTACCACTACATTCGTTATCGCTATTCGAATAAACGTATATGTCATACCATACTGGATTAACTTTTGCATGTTAGCGGGATACGAAATTAAAAATAAACTATCCGCTTGTTCAAAAAATGAGCGAACTCCTCTTGCATATGTAATCACATAAAATGCGAGTAGGCCTAACCCGAAATAAACTGTCTCTCCTATCGATAGTTCCTCCATCCATAGTGAACGATAATAAATCCCCATAAATATAAGTGCCGGAATAATAATATATAGCGCAACTGTCCAATCCGTTATAGAACGTATGGACTTCCATTTACGCCCCAGTTCATGGCGCAATCTTTTATAAAATTGTTGTTTAATCATGTTGTTCACGCCTTACAATTACATCAAAGCAGTCTAATAATGAACTCCCTGGCATTTCCGCTAACGTTTGGATTGCTTCTAAATGTCCATCTGCGACTAATGTACCTTGTGAAATGAGTAAAAATCTCTCACAAATTCTTTCAGCTGTATCTAATACGTGCGTACAAAGTAAGATCCCTGCCCCGCGTTCTTTTTCTTTATATAAATAACTTAAAAACTCTTTCGTAGCTACTGGATCTAAACCGATAAAAGGTTCATCAATGATATAAAAATCCGGTTCAGTTAAAAATGCCAAAATGAGCATCGATTTTTGTTTCATACCTTTTGAAAACTTTGATAAATACTCATGTTTATGTTTATCCATTCGAAATATATGTAATAACTCTTCCGCTTTCCTTTCCCAGCTTCCTACTTCGTTGTCGCGAGTAGCCATTAATAATTCAATATGTTCCCAGAGCGTCAAATAATCATAATATGTCGGATGTTCCGGCACGTATGCATAAGGATTTTTCTTTTCACCGAATGATATTTCACCATTTATATTTACAAGTAAACCGAGCATCGTTTTAATCGTCGTACTCTTCCCAGCTCCATTCGCACCAATAAGTGCAACTAATTCACCTTTTTCAATTGAAAAGGCAATATCATGAATTGTCTTTTCCCCTATATCATATCCGGCAGAGCGGATATTCACTTCTAACATACATTCCCCTTCTTTCCATTTCCAATACAATCAAGGAAAAGAATAACATATAACTATCTATATATCATTATAAAATATTTATTTTCGTTGCAGGAATAAATACTTTTTAACAGAATATTTAATGTTTGATTATATTTTATTGGAGTGAATAATATGTCTGTTCAAATTCGTGAAGCTACGATAGGCGATATAGATGCACTTTGTTCTTTAACATCAGAATTAAAGGGTTCCTCTATTTCCTATGAAGATATGAACAACCGATTGCAATTCGTACAAATGAGTCCGTTTGATTTCTTATATGTTTATGAGGAAGAAAAGACTATATTTGGATTACTTGGGTTTCGTATACGTGAAAATTTAGAAGATGTAACTCGTTATGGAGAAATTTCAATTATTAGTGTTGATTCTACAATACGGAGGAAAGGCATTGGACAAGTGTTAATGGATTATGCGGAGCAATTAGCAAAGACACATGATTGCATTGGCACATGGCTAGTCAGTGGAACAAAAAGATTAGAAGCACATCCTTTTTACAAAAAATTAGGATATGAAGTAAATGGATATCGATTTGTAAAACATTTTTAAACTACTTTTTAATGGAAAGGACTATAACTATGACAAACATCGAAGCAATTTTTATTGATCGTGACGGTACAATTGGCGGTGACACTACAATACATTACCCCGGATCTTTTACATTATTTCCTTTTACAAAAGCAGCCCTGCAAAAACTAAAATCTCGAAATATAAAAATTTTCTCTTTCACAAATCAGCCAGGTATCGCGGATGGGATAGCAACTGTAGCTGATTTTGCACAAGAATTAAAAGGTTTCGGCTTTGATGATATTTACGTATGTCCTCACAAACACGGTGATGGTTGTGAATGCCGTAAACCAAGTACAGGTATGCTGCTCCAAGCAGCTGAAAAACACGGGATTGATTTAACAAAGTGCGCTGTAATTGGTGATCGCTGGACCGATATCGTTGCAGGAGCAAAAGTGAATGCAACAACGATTTTAGTACGAACAGGCGCTGGATATGATGCTTTACATACGTACCGAGACAAATGGGCACATATTGAACCAAACTACATTGCAGAAAACTTTGAAGATGCTACAAATTGGGTTTTAAATCAACTATAATACAAATTAAAAAAGACGTTTTCACAATGAAAACGTCTTTTTTAATCTTATATTTTTTTAAAACGTTAATTCATAATGGAAATAACGATTATCTCTCAAATAACCATTTTCAGCGTATAATCGCTGTGCTGATAAATTATCAATCTCCGTTTGTAATTTTACACCTTTTGCACCATTTTCTAATGCAAATTCTTTAGCAGCTTCTAATAATTTTTTACCTGTTCCTGCTCCGCGCTTAGTGGCTTGTACAAACAGATCATTTAATATCCATAATTCTTTCATCGAAATAGAAGAAAATGATGGATATAATTGTGTGAATCCAATATATTCCCCGTCTTCAACTGCCACGAAAATAACGGATTCTTTTCTCTCCATTCGATTTCGCAAAAATACTTTTGCTCCTTCTATATCAGAATCTTGTCTATAAAACATACGATAGTTATTAAAAACTGATGCTAGTCCATCTAAATCTGCAATTGTTGCCTCATATATTCTCATTTTACTCCATTCCCCTTCCAATACTGTCTCATTATATCCGTTGCCCATTTAGGCTGTAGAATTTCTTCTTTCGGCATAAATTCTTTCATTATCGGCTTTATATCCAATATAGGGGTGCCATCAATAGCATCTAACCCTTCAACAATAATTGATTTTCCTTCTCTTTTGATTACCTTTACAATTGTTGCTCCTATGCGATTCGGACGGTTTTTCCCACGCTGTGCAAAAATCCCTACTTTAGGATAATCATGATTATTTCTAGGATGTCTAGCAACATATTGAATTTGTTCATCAATTACTTTGTGAAAATAAAAAACTACTTCAATATGAGAAAATTCTTCAATCCCTTGTATACTTTCCTCTGTATACATTTCCGTTAAAGTAATATAGGATCTTACATCTCCCCACTCATCATCTTTTATTTCCTTTCTTTCATTATGTACAAATGCGATTGGTTGAACTGAAAACATACGCATTCCCCCTTAAATGTAACCACTTACATTATAAAATATTTTCTGAATGTTTTCCACACACGCGAACTAGGTTACATAATATAATTATAATCTATTTTGTAAAGCAAAATGAACTGCTTCAACTGCATGTATATGAGTTGTGTCGAATATCGGAACTGATACGTCTTCCTGCTTTATTAATAATCCTATTTCTGTACAACCTAATATAATTCCTTGTGCCCCTTCTTGTACTAGCTCTTCTATAACTCTTTTATAATATTCTCTAGATTGAGGTGTTATCTTTCCTAAACACAATTCTGTATATATTACTTCGTTTATCTTATCCCTATCCTTTTTTGATGGAACCATTACTTCTATATGATTTTCCTCTATGCGTAACTTATAGAAATCTTGCTCCATTGTATATTTTGTTCCAAGTAAACCAACCGTTTGAATATCTTTCCTTTTAATCTCTTTCGCAGTTGCATCAGCAATATGTAAGACTGGAATATGAATATTCTCCTTTATTTTCTCAACTACTTTATGCATTGTATTTGTGCAAATAATTATAAAATCTGCTCCGCCCCTCTGTAACGAATATGCCGCATTCCCTAATACTTCTCCTGCTCCATTCCAATCCCCATTAGACTGGAATCGTTCAATCTCTTCAAAGTCCACACTATGAATCATACATTTTGCTGAATGTAATCCTCCTAATCTCTCTTTTATTTCTTCATTTATGATTCGATAATATTCAGAAGTTGATTCCCAACTCATACCACCAATTAAACCTATTGTTTTCATTAAATAACACCAACCTTATACTATTTTTTCAAGCCAATCACAACATTTTATTATGTACATTATACATAATAAAGCAAGACTTTACGTTTATAAATGTAAAGTCCTGCTTTAACTATTTCCAAGGAAATTTTATAAGAATATTCTGAAATTATTTTTTGAATGTTTTTGTAAAATCTTCATATTGATAATGAAAACATTCTCGATACAACTGTTTAATTTCATCATATGATGGCACACGTGGATTATTTGCTGGACTTCCACTTTCAATTGCATCTGATGCCATTTTAGAAATAGCTTTTTCAAATTCAACCTCACCAATTCCATATTCTTTTAAATTTGGAATCCGAAGATCAAAACAAAGTTTTTTTATTTCTCCCAGTGTGTAGTCGGCTACTTCTTCATCACAATAGGAATACAAATCTTCATTCAAACAACGTCCTATGTCTGCTAGTCTTTTTACTGCACTACCTTTTGTATATTCTAAAACTGTAGGTAATAGTATTGCATTCGATATACCATGTGGTACATGAAATAACGCTCCTACTGGCCTTGACATTCCATGAACTAACGTAACAGATGCATTTGAAAACGCGATTCCAGCTTGTAAGGAAGCAATCATCATCGCTTCTCTTGCCTCCATATTATCTCCATCTTCATATGCAATACGTAAATATTTCATAATACTTTCAATTGCTGAAAGAGCAAGTACATCTGTAAGTGATTGTGAAGCTTTAGAAATATATGCTTCAACTGCATGACATAATGCATCTATCCCTGTTGCTGCTGTAATATGTGGTGGTACCGAACGTGTTAAAATTGGGTCAATAATTGCTAGTTGCGGGGTAAAACTTGGATGCTTCATCATCATTTTTACATCTGTTCGCTTATTCGTAATTACTGCTACACTTGTAACTTCTGATCCAGTTCCAGAAGTTGTCGGAATTGCAATAAGTGGTAGCGGATCATTGTCTATTTCCATATCCTTTTGGACATAATCTTCCACTTCTCCACCATTTGTATATAACACCGCAACTGCTTTCGCAGCGTCAATACAACTTCCACCACCAATACCGATAATAAAATCACACTTTTCTTCTTTACAAAGAGATAACGCTTCTAACACGTGTATATTTGTAGGCTCAGCATTTACTTTATTATATGTAATAACAGTAATACCTTTCTCATTTAGTTGTTGTATACACCTCTCAACATATCCTAAATCCTCCATAATTGTATCAGTAACTATGAACGCTCTTTTTCCACACTTCTTGGATTGTTCCCCCAGCTTTTCAAGCGAATTTCTTCCATATAATACAGACTTCGGCATACGAAACTCAGCAACTTCTTGCAAGTACTCCACCCCTTCTTACCCTACTTAACGTTTTAGTTTATAAAATATCAACTATATAAATCTTTACGATTCATATAGTTCCTATTTTTAATAAATTCCTGTTACTGTATAGAATGCGATAACTAAAAATACAGCAACCGTTTTCAAAATTGTAATAGCAAATATATCTTTATATGACTGTTTATGTGTTAATCCTGTTACTGTAAGAATAGTAATAATAGCCCCGTTATGTGGTAATGTATCCATTCCTCCTGATGCCATTGATACGATACGGTGCATAACTTCTAATGGAATATCAAATTGATTGGCTGCTGCAATAAACTTATCTCCCATTGCACTTAAAACGATTCCCATTCCTCCTGATGCAGAGCCTGTAATACCGGCTAAAATATTCGTCGTGACTGCTCCATTCACTAGAGGATTTGTGAATGTGGCAGAGATGCCATCTCTCATAATCGCAAATCCTGGAAGTGCTGCGATGACACCACCGAATCCAAACTCAGCTCCTGTATTCATCGTTGCAAGTAGCGCTCCACCAATACTTGTATTCAACCCAGCTTGAAATCCTGTTACTACTCGTTTCCAATATAATAATAACGTTGTTACTATACCTATAATAAGTGCCAATTCTACTGACCAAATACCAACTACTGCACTTAATTCTACTTTTCCAAAAGCCTTCATACCAATGGCCGAAAAATCAAAACCGTTCGGATACCACTTCGGTATCATAATAGTAAAAACTTTATTCATTACACCAACTAAAATAAGTGGTATAAAAGCAATCACTTGCTGTGCTCTTGTAATTTCAATACTTTTAAGTAACGGCATATCTTTTTGTTCTACTTGTAAAGAAGCTGCCATTTCAGTATTCCCATCGTTAAAACCAAAATATCCTTCACCTGCTTCTTTTGCCTTCTTACGTCTACTCTCTAAATATAGTAACCCTAACGTAAGTACAAAAATTGCTCCTACAATACCAAGTATTGGTGCAGCATAAATGTCCGTTTTGAAAAATGTTGTAGGTATTACGTTTTGAATTTGTGGTGATCCAGGTAGCGCATCCATTGTAAACGTTACTGCTCCAAGAACGATTGTTCCAGGGATTAAACGCTTTGGAATATTCGCTTGTCGAAACAACTTAGCTGCGAACGGATATACAGCAAATACTACTACATACACACTAACACCACTATACGTTAAAATAGCTCCCATTAACACAATCGCTAATATCGTACGTTTTTCACCAACTAACTCTATAATTGTCTTTGCAATAGAGTCTGCAATCCCTGACATTTCTACTACTTTCCCAAATATTGCTCCAAGTAAAAACACAGGAAAATATAGTTTAATAAAACCTACCATTTTCTCCATAAAAATATTCGAAAAGAAAGGTAACACAAAACTAGGCTCTGTCAAAAATACTGCAAATAATGCAAAAATCGGTGCAAATAAAATAACAGAAAACCCTCTATATGCTACAAACATAAGTAAACTAAGTGCTAATAATATAATAACTAGCTCCAATTATACCCCCTCCTTTAAACAGAAAATTCAAATTTTTATAGATAAACTTCTACTACTAATCTTTTGATTCTGACATCCCTCCTCTTATTCATACAAATTTTTCATGCTAAAAATGTCTAATTATACATATTCGATTACATAAGAAAAATCCCTTTAAACAGAAACGATTTCATCGTCATACGTTATAAAGGGATTTTTAGTCTCTATGTTTACTGCTTTATCAAACTATTTTCTAAACAAAAATGATGTAGTTCTTTTACATCCTTTACTATATGAGTCGCACCAACTTCAGTCAATTCCGTTTCACTACCATAGCCATATAATTATCTTTTTTTCTGAAAAATTACTTTTCCTATGTCACATACTTTCAGTTACAAAAAAAGATACATATGGTAAAGTAAAAAAGTTATAATTATTTTAATAGAAACTGGTGAAACAAATGTCAATTACGTTAATTCTTATAATGGCCTTTACAATTATAATTCACGCAGTCGAAACAAGTTCTTATAGTATTCGATTAGCAGGAGTTCGTTTGAAAAAGATTGCCGTTGCTTTATCTGTTGTAGGGATGGTATTACTTATTTCAAGAACATCAAACTTACTACAAGCCTTTTTAATCGGTGGAATTGTCGATGAAGCAAAATTAGATTCTTCTATTAATTTAGAGCATATTATACGACTTGTACTATTATCTGCTTCTATCGGTACATTACTTGCGATTTTACTATATCCAACTTTGACCAAACTATTTGGATACGTCATTCAAAACTTTGAAACAGACGGTTCTTTCATTCGAATGATGAAAACGAATAACATTCAAAAATTAAAGTACACAAAAAGATATGTACGGTTTCCAAAGTTAGAAATGATTCATAGACTACGCATTGGTGGTATCCCAAAGCGTATTATGCTTATTAACATGTTTGCTACTGCAATTTATACAGCAGGGGTTCTTTCTGCCCTTTATGCCTCTTTTCTAAATCCAGATTACGCAACAAATGCAAGTACAGCTTCTGGCCTTGTGAATGGTTTTGCTACAATTTTATTAACAGTGTTACTCGATCCACGTATAGCACTTTTGACAGAACGCGCTTTACAATCAGAAAATGGCGCTGAATCTATGAGTAAAATGTATGGCTGGCTAATGATATCTAGACTTCTCGGTACTTTACTCGCACAACTGTTGTTCGTACCAGGTGCTTACTGGATTTTATGGATTATTGAACTGATGCATTAATTTACTAGAAAGGTGGATTTATCAATGAAGATACAAACAGAGCAAGATATCGTTCGCTTAATAGAAAACGACGAATGGATGATGAATGTATTACAAATGGCCAAATCACTAGAACTACCTGATTGGTGGATTTGTGCCGGATTTGTTCGTTCTAAAATTTGGGATACTTTACATAATTACGAAGCTAGAACGGCTATGCCTGATGTTGATGTGATTTATTATGATAGTCTACATAAAGACGAGATATACGAACAATCATTAGAAACGAAATTAATAAATATTGATGCTACTATCCCTTGGTCGGTAAAAAATCAAGCTCGTATGCATGTAGTAAATAATATGCCACCGTATTCTTCTTCTGTTGATGCTATTTCTAAATTTCCTGAAACAGCAACTGCTTTAGGAGTTACGCTTGACGAACTAAACAACGTCATATTAACGGCCCCATGCGGGATTGAAGATGTGCTCTCATTACAAGTGAAACCGACAGCTCATTTTCTTGAATCGAAAGAACGAATACATATGTACAAAAATAGAGTTAATAAAAAGAATTGGCAAGATAAATGGCCTAATATTACAATCACTCATCCAGAAATTTAAAATAGAGCGCTTCGCATTATACGAAGCGCTCCTTCTTTTTTAGTTCAAAAAATGAATGACTGTTTCAGCAAATCGATCAGCTTCCTCATAATGTGGTGTATGGCCACTCTCTTCGAATGTGATACACTTCCCATTTTGAGCATCTTTATTAAATGTTTCAATTTGTTTTTCACACGTTACTGCATCATGTTTTCCTACAATTAATAACATTGGATTTTGTACATCTTTTATTTTTGGTAAAAATGAAGTATGAAATGCTCCTTCTAATTTTAATCTATCAAAATGAATTTGAGAGCGATTTGAAAATACTTCCCACTCTTCATCACTATATAAACGATCGTCTGTCACATCTTCCTTATAATTGTAAATCTCCATTCTTTTTTCTTCTAATTTATCACTTAGTCTTATATAAGCTTCTAGCAACTCTTCTGAACTAGCATTGCTAGAAGAATAAGCAAGGGACTCTTCTGCTACTTCTTCTTTTCCATATTTTTTTAATAAATGCCCTGTCTTTTGTAACAAAGCTTTACTTGTTAATGCAAAATCAAAAGTTGGCCCTTCAAATATTATTCTCTGTATTGAACTTGGATATATCGACGCATATAACAATGCTACATATCCACCGAAAGAATGTCCAATTACAGACCACTTCTCAATGTGTAATACTTTTTTTAGTTCCTCACAGTCTTCAATCAAATCATTTAATCCAAAAGCTTCGTCCTCAGTAATTTCTTCTGAGCGACAAACACCTCTTTGATCAATCATAATTACATATAAAGAATCTTTTAAACGTTCCGCTTGATGAAATGAAAAATCATAGCAACTTTCTCCCGGTCCACCATGCAAGAATAAGACTGGTTTATCTTTAGGATTTCCATGCGTTTCAACGTATAGCTTTTTCCCTCTAATATTCATGTATTTCCCTGCTTCTATCAAATTCGCCTTTATAATCATCACCTCATTTTTTCACTGAATATTATAACATTTGACATTAAATAATTCCTATTACATTTAAAAAGACGATGATTATTGCAAGTGGCGCTACAAATCGAAGTAAAAACGCCCAACAAGTAAATACTTTCTTTCCATAATTTCCACCTACAAAAAACTCTGCTTCTAGCACCTTTTTTTCCATTTTGAATGAAACGAAAATACTAATAAATAGCGCTCCGAGTGGCATTAATATATTACTAGATAAAAAGTCTACTGCATCAAAAATATTTTTTCCAAAAATCGTAATATCACTCCATACTCCAAATGATAGTGCGGATGGTATACCCACTAAGAAAATGCTGAAACCGATCATCCATGATAATTTCGTTCTTCTTTCTTGTTCACCATTTGCTAATGCTGAAACAACTGTCTCTAATAGAGAAAATGCTGATGTTAATGTCGCAAATGTAAATAGTGCGAGAAATACTGTTAAGAAAAACCCACCGAATGGAATTTGACTAAATACTGATGGTAATACGATAAATAGTAATCCAGGCCCTTCTGTTGGCTCCATTCCTAATGAAAATACGGCCGGAAAAATAGCAAGACCTGCAAATAGTGAAACAAATAAATTCAATCCAACAATTGTTATTGCTGATTTTGGTAAACTTTCTTTTTTATTTAAATACGAACTATACGTAACCATAATCGAAATTCCTATGCTAATCGCAAAGAATGATTGGCCCATTGCGAACAAAATACTTTCTGAAGTAATCTTTGAGAAATCTGGTTGTAAGAAAAACTTCACACCTTGCATTGCATTATCAAGTGTTAACGAGCGAATAATAAGAGCAACAAATAAAACGAACAATGCTGGTAGCATATATTTACTTGCTTTTTCAATTCCATTTTGTACACCCTTTGATACAACCCAAATCGTAATGAACATAAAAGCGAAATGCCCCATAATCGCCCAAGCGGGATTTCCAATTGTTTCAGTAAATAACGAACCGTAATTTTGTCCCGGAGTTATAAGTTGTCCAGTTACTCCTCTGAATAAATAAATTAGTACCCATCCACCTACAACACTATAAAATGAAAGTAATATAAAACAAGTCCCAACCCCAAGACGTCCAATCCAATGCCATCCTGAATTTGGTGCGATACTTTTAAATGCTCCAACTGCTTGTTTCTGTGTACTGCGTCCAATCATAAATTCAGCTATAAGTAGTGGTAGTCCAATTAATACAGTAAATAATATAAAGATTAAAAAGAATGCTCCTCCCCCGCTCTTCCCGGCGATATAAGGAAACTTCCATATTGCACCTAGTCCAATTGCTGATCCTGCTGCAGCCATTATAAAACCTAATTTCGAAGTCCATTGCTCCGTCTGTTTCATCTTATTTTCCTCCTAATTAAATCATTTTATATAAATAATTAAATTTTATAAACCAATCCAAATAAACCCTCCATTTCTTTTTCTATAAAATAAAAAATGGCTCAGCATCTCTTTATATAAAGAGACGCTAAGCCATTTACTTAACGCGGTACCACCCTTATTGATTCCATTATGAATCCACCTTAGTAGTAATCGTTTGATTACAAACCTAATATCGAAGGTTAACCGTTAAGATTTACTAAGAATGTGATTCCGTTCCACCTTACTGCTCCTAGGCGAGTTCAGGATGTCATTTGACTATGTCACACCAACCCATAGCTCTCTGTACAAATATACGACCTTACTACTCCTATTCAACACATTTTAATATTTAGAATATATTTTCTTTTGAAATTAATATGAAGTATATCTGTTATATTTGTAACTGTCAAGGGATATATTAAAATTTGATGAGAAAGTGCGGAATTATATTAACGAAGAAATAAAAATCCGTTGTAATATCAAATAGTACAACGGATACATTTCCTCCCCCTATTATTAAGGGATAAGTCTTGTACAGTCCCTTGGAAAAGCACTCGCCTCTCGTACATTTGTTAATTCTAATAGTTTGTATACAACTCTCTCTAATCCAATTCCAAAACCGCCATGCGGAGGACAACCATATCGGAATGTATTTAAATAAGATTGAAATGTATCTGGATGTAATCCTTTTTCTTTAAAAGAGGCAAGTAACATATCATAATGATGAATTCGCTGTGCCCCTGATGTTATTTCTAATCCTTTATATAGTAAGTCGAACGAATCAGTAATTGCTGAATTCTCGTTATTCGGCATCGTATACATCGGTCTCGCTTCTTTCGGATAATGTGTAATGAAAACAAATTCACTATTATATGTTTCCTTCACATATTTCCCTAGTAACTTTTCACCTTCTGTATCTAAATCCCCAATTGGAGACTCTTTCCGGTACTTACTTTTCAAAATTTCTTGCGCCTCTAACAATGTGATTTTCGGTATTTCAGTAATGTCAGGTACTTCTATTTGTAATAGTTGTAGTTCTTTTTCACAGTTTTTTGCTACTTGTTGAAACATATATCGTAAAACATCCGTTTCTAATTGCATCACTTCATGAAAGTCACGAATAAACCCAAGCTCTACATCTAACGATATATATTCATTTAAATGACGAGAAGAATTATGATGTTCCGCTCTGTAAACAGGTGCAACTTCAAAAACACGTTCTAACCCTCCAGCTACCATCATTTGTTTATAAAACTGTGGTGATTGCGCTAAATAAGCTTCTTTTTGGAAGTATGGAAGCTTAAAAACATTCGCTCCTCCTTCTGCCCCTTGCGAAACAATTTTCGGAGTAAATATACGTGTGAAATCGTTTCCTATAAGAAATTCACTAAAACTCTGAACGAGCGTAGATTTCACTTTAAATATCGCCGCGGTTCTCTCATGCCTTAATGATAATACCCGCTCATTCAGTAGTTGATCTAAGCCAACTTGTAACTTCTTTTTATTTATTTCAAATGGAAGTTGTTCTGCGCCATTTAATATTTTCACTTCTTGAGCAAGCACTTCAACCCCTAATTCTGTTTTCGAAGTCTCCACAATTTCACCAACTACTTGCACGACACTTTCGACATCTACTTTATATCCAGCTAACTCGTTTTCTAATACACATTGAATTACTCCTGTTCTATCCCGTAATAATAAAAAACTAACATTACCTAGATGACGAATCTTTTTTACCCACCCTTGAAGTAATACAACCTTTCCGCTTTGCTCCGTACATTCTTTTGTGAGTGAACGCTTCATTATTGAATTCATTACATTTCCCTCCAGTAATTTTATATTTATTTACGTTATTGTTGTCATCGTCATCATCCACGGTCACTCACCTCCTTTCAAAGAATACAAAAATCCGCCCCTATAAATAGGGACGGATTTTTCCGCGGTACCACCCAAATTGTCATAATGACCATCTTAGCCCTGATAACGGTAGGTACCGTTTGCTTTTACTAATTATCACGTTCAAAGCAACACTCACAGGTGTCTTTCCATCATGCGGTATCGCAATCTTCCCAGCAACCGATTGCTCTCTGTAGACCTTTGCATCATGTACTTTTCCTGATCATCACTTTTTATATTTACAGAGTATTCTATCTCTTCACTTTATAAAATGCAAGTAATTTTTAAATATATTTAAATTTTTCACATCCAGTTTTGTACAATCTCCTCTAAAGCCATTCCACGTGAGCCTTTTAATAATACGACATCCTTTTTTGTTATAACTTTTAAGACTTCCTCTGCTATTTTGGCTTTATTATCAAATGACTGTACTTTTCCTGTATGATAGTTCTTTCTTGCTTCTTCCACTACAGTTTCAGCTAACTCCCCATACGTAAATACATATTGAATGCTCTCTTCATTTAACATTTTACCAATTTCTCTATGATATGTTTCAGCTTTCTTCCCTAACTCCAACATATCCCCAATCACTATAATTTTTTTCTCATAGGCATTTAATTTCACTAACGTCTCAATTGCAGCCTTCATGGAAGAAGGACTAGCATTCCATGCATCGTTAATAATGGTGAAACCTGTTTTAGCAGTTAGAAACTGAAAACGCATATTAGTAATATTTATTTGCTGCATCGATTCTTGTATTTTTTCCGTAGAGACATTATAAAATCGTCCTACAGCTATTCCAATGATCGCATTTAAAATATTATGCTTTCCATGTAAAGGAACATCATACTGCACTTTTGTTGAACCATTTAATTTAAAGTGAACACCATATTCATCTAATTGTACATTATTGGGATACAAATCGTTTGTGTCTTTTTCACCAAACGATTTACATTTTATATCTAGCATATTATTATTTCGGGAAAGCAATGGCTCATCACCATTATATAAAAACAGTCCATCGTCTTTTAATCCTTCTACAATTTCCAATTTAGCCTTCGCAATCTCTTCTCCAGATCCAAGCGTTTCTAAATGAGACTGTCCAATCATTGTAATGATCGCTACATCTGGCTGTGCTATTCGTGATAGATTTCGAATTTGTCCTTTTTCACTCATTCCCATTTCAAGTATTAAAAACTCTGTATCTTGTTTCATTTCTAAAATCGTTAGTGGTAAACCAATTTGACTGTTTAAATTACCCTTCGTTTTATGCACTCTATAAGTTGAACTTAAAACGCCTCCTATTATATCTTTCACTGTTGTCTTTCCATTACTACCTGTAATACCGATTACTTTTACATTTATCTCTCTTCGATAAAATTGTGCCAATTGTTGCAAAGCAAACAAAGTGTCATCTACAAATATAATTGGAATCCCTTTTGGCGGAGTACCGTAAGACTTTTTCCATAAGGAAGCGATAGCTCCATTATCCATTGCCTCTTTCACATACTCATGCCCATCTTTCACCCTAATGATTGGAACGAATAAATTTCCTTCTTTAATGTTTTTGGAATCTATACAGACACCATGTATTTCTATATGATAAAACGATTCTTTTAGTCCTTCTCCATTTACTACTTCTTCAAGTTTTTTCAAATTCATTTGAATCAAAGCATCACCTTATTTCCATTTAATTACATATTATCTATTTTAATTACGCATATTAATAAAAATTTTACAGCGAGGTGTTTATATGAAAAAAGCGATTAGTTTCTTTCTTCTTTTGTTATGTCTAATTGTAGTGAATGAAACGTACGCCTACTCACCAAAAGCTTTACCGATCTCCCAAAACTCTGATCAATGGAAAGTGAATATTGATGAACCGAAGAACAATGATAAAAATATGCTTCAAGCTAAAAAAGATGAATTTAATACATATCAATTTTCAGTAAAAAATGTTGGAAACAGTGAAGTATATAACGTACAAGTCGAAGTCTTTCGTAATGAACCAAATACGAAAACAAAACACGAACTCTTTTCACGAAAAGAAAGTCGTCTCGCAAGCGGGAAAACCGGATTTAAACATGCTAATTTCCCTGTTTCTACAAAAGCAAATGAGGTTGATGTAATCATTACTTGGCAAGAACACCCTTTCCGCTCCATGAGAAACGGTCAAAAAGTTGAGTCTAGAAAATTTAAAGAGCATTTTGTTTTTAAAGACGAAAAAAACAACTAGAATGCGGATGAATTTACATTAGCATTCATATAGCTTACTTTACTAGTACCAGTTCTTAAGCAAATTAAAAAGTCGTGGCTTATAAACGCCACGACTTTTTATATTAATTCGTACTAATTCCTCTTGCTGCCCAAATACGATCGATATCAGCAGCATGTTGTCCTCCATATAAAAGAGCATCCGCTTGCTTAATTGCTTTTGCTCCATCACGGAATTTAGAGTTTGGTGTTAATGACCAATGTGATTGTAAAATAATTTTCGTTGCTACATCACGTCCAAAAGCTTGTGCCATTTCGTATTGACCTTGAGCCCAAATTTCACCATCATCATGCACTTCATTCGTTATATCTTTCGGATATACTTTATTCGTATCTAATCGGCGTAAGCATGTTGGATCTGAACTAGAATAAGCTGTCGCATCCCATTCTCCAACACATGCTTTACCATATCCAGTAGTCGATACTGCATCTTCATATGTAGCACCTAAGAAGTCGCCAAATCCTTCTCCCATCGCTCCACCTTCTGCTGAACTACCAAAGCCAGGAACTTGGTTATCTTGAATCGAATGCCCATACTCATGTGCGATAATACCAGCATCTTCTGCATCATCAACACCTCCAGTACCGAAAGTTAAAGCTTTTGTTGATGGAGAATAGAATGAGTTATCATCAGTTGTACCATTAACATTCACTTTTATCGAACGGTTATTAATATTTTTAAAACCTAACCCTTGAATGTAACGCTGTAATGTATCGATATGATAATACGACATAACATCTTCAAAGCTATCATTTGCACGTGTATAGTTAAATTGTAAGTTTGTAGATTTTGTTTTTGCTTTTGAAGAAATCGTTACATACTCTCCAATTAAAAATCCTGTTCCATCTAAACCTTTTAACGTAACAGTCTTCAATTGGTTCGTTAGAGCTGTTGAATCTGCATCATTATTATCTTTTAGGCCAACTTTACTACCACTAGATACGACTGGGTTAGGTAAAAATACTTTTCCTGATCCTTCAGCTTTTCGATTTATATCAACCTTTTTAATTAACTTTCCATTTTCTGCATCAATAAATGTTTCCCATGCACCAAATGGATTATTAGAATGGACTACAACTTTATATACTGGACGAGCAATTCCTTCTTCAACAATATATCCGAACTCTTTATCTGTAGGAGCCCATAAATTTTGCTCACTTGCTTCTCCAACATACGCCATTGATTTTTGTATTGCATCTTTTTCACTAATTTTTGTCGTTACTTCCTTCACACCTGTAACAGGCTGATAATCAGAAACAGCGAGTACTCCCTTTCCCTCTCCGTTAAGCGTAACTGTTATTTGTTTTGAAAATACAGGTGCACCATTAACAACTTGTTGGAACCTAACATATGAAGCTACTGACGTTTCTGTTGTAGAAATATATTGCAAGTCTGAGAGGTCAGCTTTCAATCCATACTGCGCAGCATTTTCTTTTAAATATTCAGTTGCTTTTTTCTGCGGTGAATAAGCTTCTAGCTTTACTTGCTGTTGTTTTTCCAATGCCGAAACCGTAGAAATCGTCCCCATTACTAATGGCACAGTCATTGCCATTGCCACCATTTTTTTATTAAACATAGAACCACTCCCCCTAATAAAGTAGCTCAACCTTATCCCATTACCACTAGGCAATCATTCCCCACAAAATGGGGGGATAAAAATTGAATCTACGAGTAATTCTCTATAAACAATTCTATTACCTTTCCATTTAGGGTGAGTGAAATTTTCTCAATATTTATGTGTAAAGTAAAAACAATACTTTAGAAAGAAATTTCTAAATCCATTCCTTCCCTTCCCCCCGAAACTTTTCATATTACTGTGTAAAAAAATAGGCCGTTTTTTACCTAACGGTAGGTTGAAAAAATCACTTATGAATGATACGATGTTAATAACCTTTTTTTAGGAGGAACTATATGAGTAAAAGTGAAGAAACACTCTCTTCAATAATGGAAGCAAGTTATCGCCTTTTTGCTACGTACGGTATTGCTAAAACAACTTATACGATGATTGGTGAGGAGGTTGGTATCGCAAAACCATCTATATATTACTACTTTAAGTCTAAAGATGCCTTAATTGAATGTATTTTTACAGAATTATGTAAAGCTATGCAGTTCTCTTCGTATTTTCATACAGAAGAATTTACGAAACCAAATTTTATTGAAAAATGCACTGCAATTGGTCTTAAAATAATTGATGAACAGCGAAACGACCCTTATTTTAATCGTGTGTTGCAAGAGTATGTATTACTATCTTCCAGAAACAATATGTACAAAGATCGATTACTAACTGTGCAAACAGAATATTTACATGGATTTGAAGTACTCCTTACAAAAGCAAATGAACTTCAATTAATTGAAAATAAAAATTTAGTTTCAAAAGCTCATATGTTAGCATTAGTGCTTGATAATATCGGGAATTTTATGATGATTGACGCAAAGATAGATTATAAACAAATTTGGATTGAAGCTGTAAATAGCATTTTTGAAAGAAGGGATTGAAGTGAATACTAATAAGCGCATTATCGGCTTAGATTTTGCTAGAGCTTTGGCGATGTTTGGTATGCTACTTGTCAATTTCATGGTAATAACAGGTGCAGAAGGAAATGGTCCCCCTTTTTTAATAACCTTCATGTCACTTTTTGAAGGTAGAGCTTCTGCTTTGTTTGTTATACTTGCAGGCATCGGTATAACTTTAATGACTAGGTCAGCCGTTGCTAGCAATGAACAAATAAAAATTTCTAATAGCCGAAAGACCATCTGGAAACGATCACTTTTCTTATTTATTTTAGGATTACTACTATATGTAATGGAGTGGACTGGGGATATATTACACTATTACGGTGTTTACCTTTTCATTGCTGCATTACTCATTACAGTACGCAAAAAACTATTACTATTGCTATCTATTATTATCCTACTCATCGCACAATCTCTTCAGCTTACTTTCAATACTTTCGAAGGTTGGGGAGGACCTACTCCATTCATAAACTATGTAGACTTCTGGACAATAAAGGGTTTTCTTCGCAACTTATTCTTTAATGGGTATCACCCAATTTTTCCTTGGTTCTCGTTCTTCTTAATCGGTATGATAATTGGCAGGTTAGATCTTCATAATAAGAAAATTAAAGAAAGATTACTCTTACTGGGTATTACAATTACAATATTGTCAGAACTTTTATCAAAAGGGCTTACTCACTTTTTTATTCCATACATCGGCAAAGAAGCCGCCACATTTTTGTTTAATACAGGACCCATTTTACCAAATGTATTATATATTTTATCTGCTACAGGATCCGCTATTGCTACATTAATCATTTGCCTCAACATCGCTGAAAAATATAGAAATAATTGGTTTGTCACTTCCATTGTACAAACAGGCCAATTAACGTTAACTCATTATGTCAGTCATGTATTTATCGGTATTGGGACATTAATTCTATTAAATAGAATGGAACATCAATCACTACTATTCGTTTTATTATTTGCTACTGCATTTTTCATTTCCAGTATTTTGTTTAGCGTATTATGGAGAAAGAAATTTTCTAGAGGACCTATCGAATGGATTATGAGGAAATTAGCCGGATAAATTTCCATCATACAAAAAGGAAGTTGGAATCATTCCAACTTCCTTTTTTCTTTAATGAGCCGCGCTTAATTTAATTCGAACTTTCGCTTCACCTAAAGATAGTTCATCGTCTTCATTCGTTAAGTGATCAAATGTAAATTGCTTAACGAGTAAATTTTCTTCCAATAAATCTTTATGGTTCGTTAATGTTCGTTGTAGTTCTTCCTCTGTATCAAGAATAACATCTACTCGTAAATTAACCGGTAAATTCAACTGCTTACGATATTCTTGAACCGCTCGAATGAATTCACGCGCTACTCCTTCTTGTAACAATTCTTCCGTTACATTCGTATCTAACATAACTGTATATTGTCCGTTAGTCGTATTAGAGAATCCTGATTTTGCAACTTTCTCTACTAATACATCTTCAGCTGTTACCACTACTTCTTCTCCTGGTGCAGCTTCGTAAACTGCTCTTTCTGTAGATACAAAGTGTTGTACTTCTTCTTTTGATAATTGTTTTAGCCAGCCATTTAATGCATTCACATTTTTACCAAACTTCGGCCCAGCTGTTTTAAAGTTCAGCTTTAATTGATAGGACGTATATTTCGTTTCATCGAGTTCAACATGGAACGCTTTGACATTTAGTTCATCCATGACGATATCACGATACGATTCCCAATCCATATCATTCTCATTATGTGCTAGTAATACAAGTTCCGCTAACGGCTGTTTTACTTTTAAAGAATGCTGATTACGATTACTTCTTCCAAGTTCAACAACTTGTAAAACTGCATCCATTTCTGCTTCTAATTTCGGCTGAAGTAGTGATTCATTCACAACTGGATAATCCTCTAAATGAACGCTACTTCCAGTTAAATTTAAATGAATATCTTCAGCGACAAACGGTGTAAATGGTGCGATTAATTTACTAATTGTCACAAGCACTTCATGAAGTGTCTCATACGCAGCTGCTTTTTCTGCATTCATACCAGATTCCCAGAAACGATTACGTGATCGCCTTACGTACCAGTTACTTACTTCATCTACAAGCGCCGCGATTTCACGAGCTGCATTCGTAAATTGATAATCATCAAGTGCTGTTCTTACTTTTTTCGTTGTGCTATGCAGCCTTGATAATACCCATTCATCCAATTTCGTCCGCTTTACATCATATGTTTCATTCGGTTTATACTCATCTAAATTTGCATATAAAACGTAGAAACTATACACATTGACTAATGTATCTATAAATTTAGATTTTGCTTCCAGTACTGTTCTTTCAGAAAAACGCTTCGCATTCCACGGAGCACTGTCAACGAGTAGCGCCCATCTTAAAGCATCTGCACCAAACTGATTTACTAAATCAACTGGATCTAGTGCATTCCCTTTACTTTTAGACATCTTCTGTCCTTCTTCATCTAGAACATGCCCTAGTGATAACACTCGTTTATAAGGCACTTTTCCTGTATATAGTGCTGATACTGCTAATAAACTATAAAACCATCCGCGTGTTTGATCAATTCCTTCTGCAATAACATCCGCTGGAAACTGTTCTTCAAATAACTCTTTATTTTCAAATGGATAATGATATTGCGCAAACGGCATGGAACCACTATCAAACCAAACATCAATCACTTCTGGTGTACGATTCATTGTACTTCCGCATTTTTCGCAACAAACTTGCACTTCATCTACATACGGCTTATGCAATTCTAAATCTTCAGGTGTTTCTTTCGTACTATGCTTTCTTAAATCAGCAATGCTTTTCGGTGCGAATTGATGATCACAACTTTCACATTCCCATACATTTAATGGTGTTCCCCAATATCTATTTCGGCTAATATTCCAGTCCACCATGTTTTCTAAAAACTTACCAAAGCGTCCATGTTTCATATGATCTGGATACCAAGTAACAGAATCGTTATTTTGTAAAAATGTATCCTTAATTGCAGTTGTTCGGATTAACCAACTCTCTCCTGCATAATAAAGAAGTGGTGAATCACAGCGCCAGCAATGTGGGTAGCTATGCTCATACTTTTCTTTATGATATAGTAAACCTTCCTTCGCTAAATAACGAACGATATCCACATCACAATCTTTTACAAATTTCCCTTTTAAAAATGGTACTGCTTCTGTATACTCACCTTTTTCATCTACAACATGTAAGAATGACAATCCTTCACTTTGAACGACTCTATAATCGTCCTCCCCATATGCTGGAGCAATATGAACGAGTCCTGTACCACTATCTGCCGTTACGAAATCTGCCGCGATAACGTGGTAGCCATTTGTAACTTCTTTCATTGGAAATGGTGCTGTATAAGATGTTTTTACTAATTCTTCGCCTTTATGAACAGATAGTACTTCATAGTTTTCTTTTAATACATCTTGTACACGTTCTTTCGCAACAATGTATACATGACCTTCTTGTTTCGCTTTCACGTATTCCAAATTTGGATGTACAGCGAGCGCAACATTTGCCGGAAGTGTCCAAGGTGTTGTTGTCCAACCTAGGAAATATTCATTTTCACTATCTTTCACTTTAAATTTAACTGTTGCACTTAAATCTTTTACTGTTTTATACCCTTGTGCAACTTCGTGTGAACTAAGAGATGTTTGACAGCTTGGGCAATATGGAGAAACTCTGTGCCCTTTATACAATAGTCCTTTTTCATGAATCGTCCCTAAAATATGCCATACACTTTCGATATATGGATTCTCTAACGTAACGTATGGATCATCCATATCTACCCAATAACCGATGCTTTCAGTGAATTCACGCCACTGCTTCTCATATGTGAATACACTCTCTTTACACTTTTGAATAAACGGTTCAATGCCGTACTCTTCGATTTCATGTTTACCTGAAATACCGAGTTGTTTCTCAACACCTAATTCTACAGGTAAACCGTGTGTATCCCATCCCGCTTTTCTTAACACTTTATAACCAGCCATCGTTTTATATCTTGCTACTACATCTTTAATTGTCCGTCCAAGTGCATGCCCGACGTGTGGTAAACCGTTCGCCGTTGGTGGTCCTTCATAAAATACGAAAGACTGTGCGCCTTCTCGATTCTGAATTGATTGCTCGAAAATACTTTGCTCGTTCCACTGCTTACGAATACGTGTTTCTCTCCCTACAGCTGACTCTTTTACATCTACTTTTTTCATGTACAATCACTCCTTTGAATTTTTTAAAAAAGCACACAAAAAACCCGTCCCTATAAAGTAGGGACGGGCTTACCCGCGATACCACCCTAATTCTATTAGCTCTTCACTAATAGCACTTAGCAACGTACTATCATACGTGTTCTTTGTAACGGTAGACACCCGTCCGGGCTTACTTATTTCAGCCTCGGCTCCTCGGAGATGATTTTCAAATAACGTCTGCACACCGGTTTTCAGCAACATACCGGCTCTCTGGGGAACAGTTCATTATTTTACTCTTTCTCGTCTTCAGATTTGTATACTTTGTTAAAAGCTATTCTATGCCATTGGGCAATGAATTGTCAACTAATTCGAAATATATTTTTATTTATACCCTTTTTCGCTTTTCTTATACAATTACTTTTCAAATTCTCGCAATGCTGCTAAATTTTCTTTATCCTCGATAAGTTCAGCAAAAAATCCCGACTCATCCTCACGAAGGACAATTTCAAGTTCTTCCTTCGCCTCTTCATTTCTGTTTAACCGCGCTAAATAACAAGCACGATCATATCTTGCTAACAAATCACTCGCATCAATTATTAATACTTCATTTGTTATTTTTTCTGCCTTTAGTGTTTGGCCGGAACCATGATATGAAGATGCTAAAGAAAGAAGAATTGCTGTTTCATTTGGATGATGTATAGAAGCATTTTCTAACACATGAATTGCCTCTTCAAACCTTTCTTGACTTTGATATATTTCTCCTAAAGCAAGGAACGCTCTACTTACAAACGGTGTTTGCTCCGTTAATTGTAAGGTAATCTTCTCTGCTTTTCTTTCTTCACCTATTTTAAAGAATACTTGTGCTTGTAAAAGAAGTGTATCATAATCATCTGGTAACTCTCGAACCATCTGCTTCGTTAATTCCGAAGCATCCCGTAACATATCTTCTTCCTCACACGCTATGAAAAGATTTACAAGTTGCTTCGCTACATCATAATCCCATTTACTTTCTAACGATGTTTGCAATACGTCTATCGCCTCTTTATACATCGTCACATTCTCGTAAAATAGTGCAAATCGCTGCGCTGCCATACTATTTTTCGGATTTAACTTTAACGAAAGTTCATATAAATCAATGATTGTAGTAATAATCGAAATTTCTTTTGCACGGTTTTTCATACGATAAAAAGCTCTCGTAATTATGGATTTCTTCGGCTGTTCCTTTTGTTGACGTTCAATCCATCTTTCCGTAACTGCAGATGCAGCATACATAAATGCCATACTTCTTTCTGCCTTTTTCACTTTTAATGTATGAAGAAAATCTCGTATGTTAGACAATTTCTTATGTTGTTCTATCGCTTTTACATATACATCAAATATACGTTCATTATTTACATCTTTTTGTATCACTTTCATTGCAATTTCAATTGCTTTTGCATTTCTTTTTTTCACTAACACTTTTGCATAATGATTTAGAACTTCTGTATGCTCACCATCTAATTGTAGCGCCTCTTCAATCCATGCCTGTTCTTTATCTATTTCATCCATTGCTCCATACACATATGCGATCGCATCTAATCGCCATATTTCAGGTACTTCGTCCGCTAATTGTTCTAGTTCCGTCAACAATTCTTCCTGAAGATTCATTTCTACTGAAATCTGTGCCAAATATTCCATATTAATATGCAACGGCTCTTCTTTCATCGCCTGAACCATATGACTTTGTTCTTTAGAACGGTTTTCTTCTTTTTCGTATATTTCCGCAAGCTGTAAATGTACACCGACGAAATTCCCATCAAGCTCTAAACAAGTTTCATACGCTTGCTTTGCTTCTGTCAATTGCCCTAATGCCATAAGTGTTTCACCAATTCGGTAATAAGGTAATGCCGTTTCCTTTTGTTCTATTGCCTTATTATATCTTTTCATTGCTTGTCCGTACTGTCCAATAGATTCATATAAAATACCTGTATAACAACCGTATTCACTTACTTCATTTCTTTCTTTGTGTAAAGTTCTTAAGAATGCTATACCTCTTTGTACAAATACCGTTCCTTTAATTCGGTTCACATATTCATCTAACGCACTTGCTACATTGTATTCACTCTGCTTTATACCACTCTCTAACTTAGACAATGCTACTTTAAACCCTTCTTCATTTCCACCAAGTTCAACCTCAGCATCCCATAAAACCATTCCCGCATTCATAAGAAAATCTTGGCTCTTTTCAATTTGTTTTTCAATACCGAGAATATATTCTTTTGCTTCCTTGTATTGTTCTTTCGCCATATAAACTTGCGTAAGTCCGAAGTGAGAATAAACGTCATCATGATTTTCTTCTAAAGCACGCTTATACAATGTTTCTGCTTCTTCCAGACTATCATTTTGAAAATGATAGTCACCCAATTTTACGTATAGAGGTGCTTTATCGTCACAATTCTCAATACCCTTTAATAAAATTTCTTTCGTACTTTCCTCATCCTCCAAATCAGATTCGTATATTTCCGAAAGTTTCGTATAAATGTAAGATGCTTTACTATCCAAATGAATCGCTATTTTAAGCCCTTTTACCGCTAAATATAATTTCCCTAAATGATGCGCACATCTCGCTCGCTCATACCATACATGTGCCTCATTTTTATACTCTCTTAACAAATCATTAAAGATTTCATACGCTTCTTCATATCTTTCTAAATCTATCAATATTAACCCGTGATTCGTTAAAGTGAATCTTTCAGGACTACGCTCTAAAGCTACTTGAGAAAACTGCAACGCCTTTTCCAATTGATCGATATACATATATGATAAAGCAAGAAAACTCCAAGCAATCGGCTGATCTGCGTCTAATTGTAAGGAGTAACGAAAACTGGAAATCGCCTCTATATAACTTTCCTGTTCAAAAGCATATCTTCCGTTTATTAAATGATATAAAGCACGATTATTTTTCTTCTCAACACTCGCGAGCATTTGCCCAGCTTTTTCTAATTCTTGAAGGCGAATAAAACACTGCACACCATGCAATTTAACAAAATCTGAGTTCGGAAACCTCTCCATTAACTTTTCAATACAAGATAAAATAAACTCGTTATCTACTTCCACATCTAAATGCTTAACCGTATATAGCCACGTATTCGGATTATCACTCGTCTCTTTTAAAAATTGTATTAAGTTATGAATCCCCTCTTTATCATGTTCATCTAAATGATCCGTAAGAGAAAAAACAGATTTAAAATAATGATTCTCTTCTTCATTTAAAAATGATAGTTTTTCCTTCTTTTCTTTCGGAACAAACGTAATCGCTAAACAGCCTGTATAACGATATTTTTCTTGTAGCTTACTATATTCCACAATAACTGGTTCTATAAAGTTCGGGTCTTGAACATAAAAAGCTTGTAACGTATCATCATATCCAGATAATACTTGCACATGTGAAGCATGCTCAATGTCTATACTTAATAAAACAGGAATCCCTTCATCCAGTAGTCTCTTATAATTTTCCTCATTCCCTTTAAAATAACGATATTCATAACCTAATTCTTCTAAATAAGAAACAGTATCTGAAAACTTCGATCCTGTCATATCAAAAATAAACTCTGCTATTTCATCTTGCGTACGTTTTTCTCCCCATAACTGCAACATCATTTCTAAACTTGTCGGAACACAGTAATTATCCTTTTGTACAATTGGAACTATCGGTAAGTGAACCTTTTTTCCATCTGGATTTTTTTCTAAATTATGATATAAAGACTCTTTTAAACTTTTTTCTTCTTTTAATAACTGTTGTAAATCTATAAGTTTATTCATTTTGTAAAGCGCTTCTGCATGTAAATGTACAAAATAAGTTTTATACGCATGATAAGGAAGCTGACTGTTTATGTTATCTATTACCGCTAACATCTCCTCATACTTCTCTAAATCTAATAAATATTTTACCTTTTCAAAATGAAAATATGGTACTTGCGGGAACTTTACAATTGCATCATCGATTAGCTGTAATGCACGTTTTTGTTCTCCTTGATTCGCATATAACTGTGATAATAAATAGGTCGATAACTCTTCACAATCTTTATGCTGCATGCCAGCTATAAATTGTTCTTCTGCTTTCTCCCATTCACCTGTATGCATATAGACGTAGCCCCATTTATCAAATACGGCACGTGCACTGTACTCCTCTGCCTTTTGCATATAGATTAGTGCTTCTTCATTTCGTTTCATTTCCAACAGACATCGTACTAACGTAAAATACGTTTTCGCTAAAAGATCAGCTTCTATTTCTTCTTTATTTACCTCTTCTAATGATTCTTTTAACAACTGTTCTACTTCAAGTATTTTCCGCTCATCAATTAACTCATCACAATATAAAGAGAGCGTTCTCATATTTGGAAATTTTTTGTAGGCGTAGCGAATGAGGAATGAACTGTATTGGTGCATAAGCCCTTCATCAGTAAGGCGAATTAATATATCAAACTCCTCATGTGAAGAAATATTAGCAAGCCACTTTTTCACATAAGATAAAGTATTCGTTTCTTTTATATATGAAATTTCTTTATTTATTTCCTGTAATCCATCTACAAATCTCTTGTCTTTCAAACAAGCATCTAACTGCTTAAAATCTAGCATGTATTCACCTCGAATATTTATTTGTACTGCTACTTGCTTAGATTCTACACATCATATAGTATGTATTCAACTAAAATCTCCTATAATGGATAGTATTATTTAATATTATTCGAATTTATAACAAAATATAGTAAAAATGATTGTTTTTCTCCATATTTTATTTAATTATATGGAATAACGTAACATGTGGATCTTATCTTTCGAAAGTTAAAATCAGTACATGAAATTATATCGGCGATAATTCAAATATATCAGCGATTTCCAAAATAAATGATATCCCTCGGAATATCGCTACCTTTTAACATACTTTGTCACCAAATGTAATTTTCATATTCGGAGCGTATACTAAAGAGGAATGTAAATGAAATGCTTTAAAAAATCGTAGTTCAGCTTCATATTGAGCTAACGCATCCTCATATGTTAACCCTCTAACCATTAAACGTTCTATAAATTGCTGTTTATCTCCTGGATTGCCCGCTATCCCCTCTTCTTTTAATGAATGATACAAATCGTTTTTATCATTGTGATGTATATTAGAGTCTAAAAAGTTCACTTTATCGCTCACTCTACACTCAATATTTTTCACACCTAATTCACTTAAATACATCGGTATTTTCATACCAATATTTCCATCTTGTCCACTTCTCTGCGTGTCACTTTCAAATAACTTCTGCAAAACGCCTAACCTAATAATTTCCGATTGGCTCTCTCCATCTAAAGAGTATGAAGACATATTTGATATCCAATGTGGTTCAAAACAGATTATTTTACCACCATCCTTAATTGACTGTATCATCTTTTCTAGCATCATTTTTGGTGAACTCATATGTAACAAAAAAGCATGACAGATTGCTATATCGTATGTATCGTTCAATTCAATTTCTGTAGCATCTCCTTCAAGAAATTCTGAATCATACGGAAGGAAACGAAACAACTCTCTCGCTTCAGTTAGTAATGTTTCTCCACTATCAATGCCTGTATACTTTGACCCTTCTGGAAGTAAAGGCATTAATATTAAGCCTAAATAACCATATCCACAACCATAATCAACGATATGTACTGGCTTAGTAACCTTCCACACAGTATTTATTAAAAAGCATACATAATCATCATTGTAATATAGATCTCTCGTGTTTTTTAAATATGTTAGTTTACTATTCCAATCGTACGTTTCCAAGTTTAACGCCTCCTTTTATATACAAAACTAAAGTTCTCTATACAATAGCCGTATTCCTACACCATTCTTAAAATTTCAAAGCAAAAAAGCCAGTGTATTTTTAACGATACGCCAGCTTTTGATTTAGAAGAAAGGTAGATGATTAGAAGTTTAATTAGTACAATCACAATCTAAACAATCCGTACAGTCTACATCGCCACAATCTGATTTTCTCTTTCTTTTGTTTCTTTTAAGATAATAATACAGTAGCCCAATCAGTAGTGCGCAAATAACAAAAGCTATTATTGCTTCTGTATACTTGTTTTGAATTATAAAACCTATTCCACTTCCGCCTGAAATAAAAATTAGGATTAAGTAAACCCAGAACATTTATGTAAATACCTCCATTAATATATGCTTTAAGAAAGAATCCATATAATGCTAGATGAAATGAGTAATCCCATACCATTACCGCTTAATACACCGGTAGTTACTCTTAGCAAATTTGTGCTGCTTCTCCATTTCCACTTTTGGGTGAATCCATCAATAAGTAACGGAATTTGAGCAGAAAAGGATAGTATGATTGCTATAAGAAATGAAGGTGTCATATAAAAATAAATTGGAAACAGTAAAATACCGATAAGCATGCCTGTACAACGCGCACATAAAGGTATGTACTTTTGTAGTTTAAGGAAACTTCTTTCTGATCTTCTATGACAAGGAATTTGTAAAATAAAAGTTCGGATCAATATGAATCACCCTCTCTAAAAAGATTTTAATTGATTTTGCAAAAGAATTATATATCCAAATAAAAAAACAAACCAGGTTCATACCAAAACCGGTTTGCCAGTTTACTACTATTTTACATCTCCTCAGGAGCATCCACCCCAAGTAAACGTAACCCCTCTTTTAATACAACTGTCACAGCATACACTAATGCAAGTCTGCTGTCTTTCTCTTCACTCTCTTCCAATATACGTACATTTCCGTAATATTTATTGAACGATTGTGCTACATCTAATACGTATTTTGAAATAATAGATGGCTCATTTTTGTTGAAGGCCGCTTCAATTACTTGTGGGAATTTATTAAGTAATTTTACAACGCTCCAGCTATAATCATCTTTCAATGCAAACGTACACGTTTCAAATTCTACACTTTCTTTTCTTAAAATAGAGCAAGCGCGTGCATGTGTGTACTGTACATACGGCCCTGTTTCACCTTCAAATTTCAGCATGTTTTCTAATGAAAATTCAATATTATGCATACGCTCATTTTTTAAATCGTGGAAGATAACTGCCCCTACACCAACTTGCTTTGCTACATCTTCTTTTTGTTTTAAGTTTGGATTTTTCTCTTCAATATTTTGTTTTGCAAGTTCGATTGCTTCCTCAAGTACTTCTTCGAGTAAAATAACTTTTCCTTTACGGGTCGACATTTTCTTACCATCTTTTAAAATGAACCCAAACGGTACATGTTCCATGCCGTCAACCCAAGTGTAGCCAAGCTTTTTTAATACTGTGAAAAATTGATTGAAGTGTAAACTTTGTTCTGGGCCAACTACATATAACGCTTTATCAAACCCAAATGTATTTTGACGATATAACGCTGCCGTTAAGTCACGCGTTGCGTAAATCGTCGCACCATCTGATTTTCTAATTAAGCAAGGCGGCATTCCCTCTTCTTCTAAATTAACGACTAACGCGCCTTCAGACTCTTCAAGCAAATCATGTTCTTCTAAAATTCCAATAAAATCTTCCATTAAATTATTATAAAAAGCTTCTCCTTGAAAATTAGTAAATTCAACACCAAGAAGTTCATAAATACGAGAAAATTCTTTTAAGGATTCGTGACGGAACCAATTCCAAAGCTCAACTGCCTCTTCATCACCTTCTTCTAATTTCTTAAACCAAGCGCGCCCTTCTGCTTCTAGTTCTTCGTCGTCTTTTACCTCTTCATGGAATTGAACATATAACTTAAATAATTCGCGGATTGGATCCTCTTTAACTACTGCTTCATTTCCCCATTTTTTATAAGCAGTAATTAACTTTCCAAACTGTGTTCCCCAATCCCCAATATAATTAATTCCTACAACTTCATAGCCGCATTTTTCAGCGATATGTTTCAGTGAATTTCCAATCATTGTAGAACGTAAATGCCCCATCGAAAAAGGCTTCGCGATATTAGGAGAGGAATAATCGATAACTACAGTCTTTTCACATCCTAAGTGATTTTGACCGTACTCTTCTTTCTCCGCTAAAATCGTTTTTAATACTGCATCACTTACAGTTTCACGATTAAAAAATACATTTACGTAAGGACCAACAGCCTCTACTTTCGTAAAAAATGGATCACTTAATTTCTCCGCAACTTCCTTTGCGATAATAGCTGGTGATTTTTTATATTGCTTCGCAAGTGAAAAACATGGAAACGCTGCATCTCCGAATTCATCTTGTTTCGGTGTTTCAATTAAATCTAAAATTTGTTTTTGCGTTAATCCATTCGTGAAAATATTGAATAAACTTTCCGCAAACTGCGTTTTGTAATCCATATTACAACCTCCTTATTTTTTAAAACACAAAAAACTCGTCTCTAAAAAAGAGACGAGTTTTAACCCGTGGTACCACCCTTGTTGTTCATTACGAACCACTTTCCCGTTTATAACGAGGACAGGGGGCCTCGGCTTACTCTACTATTCATTCAAGAAGCATCTCCGAAGTGCGCTTCATCTTTTTCTTCCGCACTAGGCTCACACCATCCCTAGCTCGCTTTCCTTCTAAAAAAGACTACTCTCTTCATCACAGATAGTATATTTAATTAATTATTGCTTATTATACATCTTTTCAAACAATTAGCAAGGGTCAATTACACCAAAGTGAAACTTCGCACTTTTTCTTTTGTATACGTGAAAATTGTGTTTTTCAAATCTAGAACTACGGAAATGATCTTTCAAAACGACACGCTTTCTCGCCACACGCTTCGCTTCCGCAATTGTTTCGTCAGTAATATCATGATACAAAGCGAAGTGTTTTAATCCTTTTATTCCATCTGATTCTATAACAGTTTCTTCAAACATTGGATCAAGGTACACGACATCATAACTATTATCTTCACATTGCTTTAAAAATGAGTAATGCTCCGTTTGCTTTACATTGATTCGTTGCATTGCTTCATCAATTTCAGAAACGGATGAAGACCATGTTTTCAAACCATTTCCCATGATGTAAGCCATATATTCATTGCCTTCAAGTCCTGTTACTTTTCCACTTTCACCAACAATATAACTAGCTACAATACTATCTGATGCCATACCGAGCGTACAATCTAACACTGTCATTCCGCTCTCTAATTTAGCAGCTTGTACAAATGGATCGTGTTCTCCTCGCATTAACCTTTTCACACGAAACATCGCTGAGTTTGGATGAAAGAAAAACGACTCTTCCGTTCCTTTTGGATAAATGGCTAATCGGTTTTTGCCTACAACAAGTACATCTTGTTCATACTGCTCATGCAGTTTTTGTACTGGAATGTCATTACGTTTAACAAAAGAACGATTTAATTCTGCTGCTACCTTATTTGCACAATCTGTCATTTCTTTGTTGGTTCTTCCTGCTGTTGTTACGATCATTGTTTCACCTCTATATAAAGAAAAGAGGGAGATATACTCTCCCCCTTCTTTAGCAATTCTTTTCGAAAGCTTGTTCTAAGTTCGTAATAATTTCGTCCATAGTTGCACCTTCAATTTCATGACGGTGAATGAAGTGAACAACTTCTTTTCCTTTTAATAATGCCATAGATGGTGAAGATGGAGGAATTTCTCCGAAGTATTCACGCATTTTTGCAGTCGCATCTTTATCTTGACCTGCGAATACAGTTACAAGATGATCAGGTTGTTTTTCAGCACGAACAACTGCTTGACCTGCTGATGGACGTGCTAAACCAGCTGCACAACCACAAACCGAGTTTACAACTACTAAAGTTGTACCTGATGCGTTTTCCATAAATTCTGTTACAGCTTCTTCTGTAGTTAACTCTTCAAACCCAGAACGCACTAATTCTTGACGCATTGGGATTACCATTTGACGCATGTATTCTTCATAAGCATTTGACATCTTGTAATCTCTCCTTCAACTTTCATTCCAAATTCATCATATCACGCTCTATTAATAGGTGCAAAAGAAAGATAACGATGATTTCATTTTTTTGTAGGGATTTCACATACCCCTTCACGGCAATGTCCAACTGGAACAAGTTTTCTATTGTTAGCGATATAATCGTATACTTTACTTCCAAATCCAAGTACAATAGATAGCTTTATAAAAGGAACGGCAAACCAATAAGATGGAACGGTCTTTGCTAATACATGTATGCTATGAATTCCGTCATACCATTTATTATTTTTTAAAATATACAACCTTTGTTCCATCTTCCTTTGTAGTTCTTGAGAAAGTTCATACTTCTCAACTACATCTTCATCTCGAAATGAAACAAAGTTCATCTTACCCTTTTTATCTAATTTTTTCGTACGTTCTGCAACCGCCGTACACATCGGGCACCAACTATCATAGAAAACAATCATACATTATTCCCCTTTACGAGACTCCGTCATTTGTTTCCATACAGAACCTTTTGCTTCTTCTCCGCCCTCAATACGCTCTAATGCTAGACGAGCTTGCATTGCTACTTCAAACTCTGGATCATCTTGCGCTGCTTTTAATGCCGGAATCGCACTTTCATCTCCAAGTTCAAATAAGAACATCGCTGCACGCCAGCGTACTAATTTACTTGAATCTTTCAGAGATTTAATCATAACGAACATCGCTGCTGGATCACCTACGTCTGATAAGCAATCGCCCGCTGTACGGCGAACACTTACTGAACGATCTAATAACGCTTTATATAATAACGGCAATACTCCATCACCTTTTACCATACCTAAATACGCTGTTGCTAAACGGCGGATCGAAACTTTTTCATCATCTAACGCCATCTTCAACACTAGCATATCTTCTTCAGTAGGATCCATTTGTTCTAATGCCGCAAAACGGTTTTTCCAGTCAGCATCTTTCATCATCTCTTCTGTTACTTTATATGGCTCACGCTTTTGAATCGTTACTTCAACAGCACCTGCCTGGTTTAATAATTCTTTAACTGTTTCATTTACACGTTCTTCTGAATAAGCAGCAACAATCTCTTCTACTACTTCTTTCCCGATTTCTTCAAAATTACCGTAACGTGTACTTTGTTCCACCCATTTACGTTCTTTTACAACGTTTGGTGCAGACATTTGTACTTTCATAATTGATTCTTTAAAACGATCTGGTAAACCAACACGTTCTTCCGATGTTCCATCTGTTAACTTCACTTGCATTGGAATTGTAAAGAACATTTGAACAAACACTTTCACTTCTCCAAAATGAGCAAGTTGTTGTTCTTCACTTTCTTCCACTACTTCTTCGCCGAAAACAGCACGAACTTGTTGTAATAAAACTTTCCAGTCATACTTTGCATTTCGCTCCACCGCTAAAAAGTCGGCTACATGATATACACCTTTAATGCCTTCAATTTTCAAAATTTCTTGCACTTGCATTGGTGCTTGCTCTTTATTTTCATTTGTATAATTATTACGCGCTCCTGATGGTAATACTTCATTCAAAATAACTTTCATTGTATTTGGACTTGGCGTCGGTTCAATTGCTTTAATCTTCACGTAAAAAACTCTCCTTTATTGCATGTTCTTAGGTGTATTGTAACATGTTCCACCTTTCTAAACCTACTCGGATGCTTTATTTTGCTGATTTCTTTCCATCCTCACACTTTATCTTTCAACCTAATTGCCCAAAACCCATTGTTTAAAGTCCCCTCTTATTACGATGCGCCCTCCCGCCTTCTCTCCAAAAATGTAATGCTCTCAATTACAACTTCCGTTTTATATATTCTCTTACCTTGTTCATCCTCGTAATTACTCGTATGAATACGCCCGGTAATTCCAACAAGAGACCCCTTCGTACAATATTCAGTTACATTCTCAGCCGCTCTTCGCCAAACGACACAATTAATAAAATCTACTTGTTGCTCACCTAAACTATTTCGAAAACCTCTATTCACCGCAACACATACTCGTGCATAAGCGACGCCTTGCTTTGTGTAGTATAATTCTGGCTCCTTTGTCAATCTACCGATTAATACAACTCGATTCATCATAAGTTATACCACCTCACATATTTTTCTTCATTTTAAAGAAAAATGTTTGAAGGGTAAAAAGCGTAAAATAATATATTTTAAAGTGAAAAATATTATTTTATATCTAATAAAAACAAAAAATAAACCTTACATATTTTAAACATGTAAGGTTTCAAAATTTATACTTCACTACATGATATGTAATATCCACCGCGAGCCATCTTTATTTCAACGCGGTACATTACATTTTCTAAGTAAAAAGTAATCGGTTTAACTTTACTCTCAAATTTTAGTTTTTCATTACATTCAGTCGCATATCCTTCTATTGCTGAAGTAATAACTTCTGCTGACGGATATGTTAAAGCTTCATCTAGTTCTATGAAAAAACTTTTAGAAAATAGTTTTTTTATAATCCCTTTCTTCTCTTTCATCATATGCCATCCCCTTCAATTCAAATTATCACCATCCATATTATACCATACCCTCAATTTATCCCGCATTAACGGGCAGTAACAGCCCCACTGATTAAAATCTTTGAAAATAAAAAAATCCTGCATTTTTCATGCAGGATTTTTTTATTAGTCATTTTTCGTAAAGTAAGAAACAAAACGAAGAATTTCTAAGTATAACCAAACTAATGTAAGCATTAGTCCCATCGCAGTGTACCACTCCATATATTTCGGAGCTTGACTACGTACACCATTTTCGATTAAATCGAAATCTAGTAATAAGTTTAATGCAGCAACTACAATAACAACTGCACTAATAATAATACCGATTGTACCGCCTTGGTGAATGTATGGAACAGTCACACCAAACATGTTTAATAGAAATACGACTAAATACATAACCATAATTCCAAGTGTTGCTGCCATCACGCCTGTACGGAATTTATCCGTTACCTTTACTACGCGTGTTGCATATAACACTAACATTGCAAATAGAATTGAGATTGTTAGTAATACAGCATTTAAAACAATAGAATCGCCAAATTTCATTGTATAAACCGCTGAAATACTACCTAATACAACCCCTTCTACCGCTGCATAGATTGGTGCACCAAAAGGTGAAATACGCGGGAAGAACATAGACGCAAATGCGATGATTGCCGCAACGATTAAAGCACCAATTAATACAGGCATCTTCATCGTCCCCTGCATCATTTGTATGTATGAATAGACAGACGTTGCAAGTAGCAAGATAAGCATAATAAACGTTTTGCCTACTGTTCCGCCAATCGTCATCGCAGAAGCGCTTGCTCCCTCTTTACGGAATGCCTCTTTTTTCAACATTGGATTAGATGTTCTCATTTTTTCCCTCCTAAAATAGGTTCTACCAATAGTGTAAAGTTTTTCTCTTTACTTTTCAATATATGCAGCTTGTTTTTATTTTAATCCTTCAACGATGTCTGATAGTTCACTCCATCTTTCCATCGTTTTTTCTAGCTCTTCTTCTGTTTTCTGCTGTGCTTCAGATAATTCTTGTGCCTTTGTGAAGTCAGATCCAACTTTCGCAAGTTCTTCTCCAATTGACTCAATTTTCTCTTCTAGTTCGGCAATTGTATCTTCAATTGTTTCCCATTCACGCTGCTCATTGTATGAAAGTTTACGTTTACGTTGTTGTTTCGGAGCTTCTTCTACCACTTTTTTCTCTTTCTGCACTTCCGCTTTCTCAATAAGTTCTCTCGTTTTTTCCATTTCTAAATAATCCGTATAACTACCTAGAAATTCGCGCACTTCTCCTTCTCCCGCAAAGATGAACAACTCATCTACTACTTTATCTAAGAAGTAACGATCATGCGATACAGTTAAAACGACACCTGGAAAATCTTCTAAATAATCTTCTAACACTGTTAATGTTTGTGTATCTAAATCATTCGTAGGCTCATCCAGTAATAGTACGTTCGGTTCTCCCATTAATATACGTAATAAGTATAAACGTCTTCTCTCGCCACCAGATAGTTTACCAAGCGGTGTGCCATGTGAATGTGTCGGGAATAAGAAACGTTCTAGCATTTGAGATGCACCAATTACTTTTCCGTCTGTCGTATGAATAACTTCTGCAATCTCTTTAATGTATTCAATCATACGCTGATTTAAATTCATCTCTTCATTTTCTTGCGTATAATAAGCAACTTTTACAGTCTGTCCTACCTCAACTTCACCACTATCAGGAGCTAACTTGCCTGCAAGCATATTTAATAGAGAAGATTTCCCGCTTCCATTTGCCCCAATAATTCCGATACGATCGCCTGGTTTCACAATATGATTAAAATTATGTAGTACCGTCTTATCGCCAAATTTTTTCGTTACATCTTTTAACTCAAGTACTTTCTTTCCTAGACGACTTCCACTTAGTGCAATATCAACTGACTGTTTTGCAGCTGGGCCTTCTTGTCCCTTTAGCTCATCAAAACGCTGAATACGCGCCTTTTGTTTCGTAGAACGGGCTTTTGCACCACGGCGGATCCACGCTAGTTCACGACGATATAAGTTTTGACGTTTTGATTCTTGCGCAATTTCTTGCTCCTCACGCAAAGCTTTCGCTTCTAAAAACGTGCTATAGTTTCCTTCATAACTATATAGCTTTCCATTATCTAATTCGAAAATACGATTCGTTACACGATCTAAGAAATAACGATCATGGGTTACAAGTAATACAGCACCTGTATATCTTGCTAAATATTCTTCTAACCATTCCACTGTCTCATGGTCCAGATGGTTTGTAGGCTCGTCTAAAATTAATAGATCAGGTGTTTCAATAAAACATTGTGCCATTGCGATACGTTTTTTCTGTCCACCAGATAAATTCCCAACAATTGCAGTGAAATCTGTAATTCCTAATTTTGTTAAAAGAGATTTCGCATTTGCATTCGCTTCCCATGCACTCATCGCATCCATACGTTGCTGCACTGCAAATAATTGTTCCTGTACTTTTTCATTACTTGGATCTTTTTCGATATTTAATAATGATTGTTCATAATCACGAAGAAGACGAATTAAAGGTGTATCACCATGGAACACTTGCTCTAATACAGTTAGTTTTTCATCAAACTCTGGTTGCTGTGATAAATAACTAATTGTATACCCACGTGAATGCGTCATATCACCTGTATCAGGAGTTTCTAACCCTGCAATAATTTTTAATAATGTCGATTTACCAGTACCGTTTACACCAATAATTCCGACACGTTGTCCTTCTGTAATACTACATGATAATCCATCAAATAACGGTTTTTCTCCGTATGATTTCGATAAGTTTTCCACAGTTAACATTTTCATATTTGTGCATTCCACTCTTTCATAAATTGTTCAATAAACTGTTCCATATAACGATGACGAACTTCAGCCTCTTGTTTTGCTGCGTTCGTGTTCATTAAGTCTTTTAGTTTCAAAAGTTTTTCATAAAAATGATTTAAAGATGGATCGTTATTTTTTCTATATTCATCTTTCGTCATCACTTCACGCGGAGGAATAGTTGGATCATACATTAATCTCCCTTTTGCTCCACCATACGCAAATGTGCGAGCTATTCCAATTGCTCCCAGAGCATCTAAGCGATCCGCATCTTGAACAATCTCCCCTTCAAGTGACTTCACTTTGCCACCATGACCACCCTTATAAGACATGTTGGCGATGATATGAAGAACATGTTTGCTTTCCTCTTCTTCCACATGTAACTCTTCTAACCAATCAGAAACTTTTTTCATTCCTGCTTCTTCACTCTCATTTAGCTTCTCATCTGCCACATCGTGAAGTAATGCTGCCATTTCAATTATAAAACGATTTCCCCCTTCTTGCTCGGATAAAGAAATCGCCAGTTTATGTACGCGCTCAATATGATACCAATCATGCCCACTCGCATCTTTTTCTAAAATATGTTTTACAAAAGTAATTGTTTTTTGAATCTTTTCTTGTTTTGTCATTTTATCTTCACCCAGTTACTTATTGTAACACGCCCGCATTTTTTCATCACATATTTTCTTGTCCGCCCATACACTAGGTGGTAGGCATCATCATGAAGGAGGAATAAGTATGTTCTATAATAATCAACCGCCCTACCCACAACAACCATTTTACCCTCAGGAACAAGAACAAAGGTATACAGAACAATATGAAGAACAAGAGCAACAATATGAACAAAATCCATACGCAACACCGCAATACCAAGAAGGTGATTATCCACAAAATCCATATGCAGCGCCGCAAAATCAGGGACAACAATATCAACATAATCCATATGTAGCACCACAAAATCAAGAACAACAATACCAACAAAACCCATACCCAACTCAGCCACAACAACCGCAATATCAACAACAAATGTATCAACCAAACTACGACGCACGTGTCTCACCACCTAAACCACCAACAATTGATCCAACGCAACCTCAAATTTTACCTCCTGGACCAACATTCGATATTACACAGCCACAAATCTTACCACCTGGACCAATTACAGAACCGACACAACAACAAATTCAACAAGTTGTCGGTACACAGTTTTTACCTTTAAAGAAACCTGTACTAGATTTCGTAAAACCTTGGGTAGATTACGGTTTAAATGAGGCAAAACACACATCACACAAACACGCTTTAACAGAAGTTGCTGCAATTATGTTTTTAGTTGGGAAAGGATTCAACCCGACGATTGCACATTATATTGTAGAATCTTGGGAGAAGAATGAGCAGTTTTAGGGTTGTTCGTTTTGTTTTAAACCAAACTATAAAAGTGTCCCAAATGCCTGTTATACAAGCATTTGGGACACTTTTTATTTGTTATATTATATTCTATTCCAAATGGGAATTTCATATTTTTTCACGTATTTTTATATTATTTGTGAGCAAATAATATCCTTTTAATTAAACTGTACTAGGGCGATTTTCATTTTAAAAACCATTCATTCAACATAAATTCCCACAAAAAATTTTGTATTACAATCCCCTTGATAAATAGGTATTACCGTGGATTACCTATTGAGAGCTATAACAAACACATATGTTGTAAAATACATTTTTTTTGAGGAAACTTTAACCATTTATTATTATAATTACATCTGTAATATTTCCCCAGTAAAGTGCCTATAAAGAACAAATGGTAAGCTTGATAAAGAAGGAAATACTACTAAGAGGATGGATAATACTAGCAAGAAAACCAGCGAACTTAATTTTGGTAGCACAGAAAAATTAGACGGCCATTTTGGAAAGCATGGTGGAGAATTTAGAAGTGCATATTCTAATATGAATGAATATCTGGCTGGTGCTAATGATGTGATTAAGAATGGAACCAAGGTACAATATAATTACAAATTAAAAGATGGAACAATAGAATTGAGAACTGGCTATGTAAAGTTTATGAAAAACAGTAGTTTAACTAATCCCAAGGGTGTTCCAATAAAAAGTTATGCTAAATTTGAGTTTGTAGGAACTAATAATTTTGGGAAATTACAACATACCATGTATAAACCGGAAAAACTTTCTGGAAAATGATGAATAGTGGTAACAATATTCCTGTTATCAATCCAGTAGAATAGAGGTTATAAAATGAAAAATAAGATATTGATATGTAGAATTGATCCAATTATTGAAGAAGAAATAGATTTTTTGATAAATAAGCAAAAAGTAACAGGTTTTAATACTTCACCTCAAGAAATTATTGTAAATAAAGAATATGAAGCTGAGATAGATATATTTGTGAATGACGCTTTGACAATAGAAGAGCAAATAGAAGATAAATTTAAAAAAATAGAAAATATCACCAATGGAGGTTATATTCTTTTTGGTAAATTGCTCAAAGATAATATTTTAGACGTTGGATTCTTTATAACTAGTGACTTATTTGAAGACTACAAATATTTAGAAGGTCAATATGTTTGTTTACAAGTTGACAGACTACAAGTATCTTTTGACTAGCTACTTTCCTAGATTCTGAGGGCAAGAAAGAAACTTTTTGAAGAACAAGCCTTCTTTAAGATTGGATATTTCAATGAACCATGTTATCTAGCTTGGAGTAAGTGAAGAGAAAGTTACATATGGAGAATAATCAACAAAAGAGACCTCACATTCGGGGTCTCTTTTGTTGATTTAAATTAAAAATTATTATTTAAGTGGATGCTCTTTTGTAACTCTTACTTTACATACACATATGCTTCAATTGCTGATACATGGTATGTTTTACCCTTGCTGTTATGTACTTTGTATTGTGGCGCTCCATTCACAGTTACCTTTACATCAATGGTAAATCCTAATCCTGCATCTAAAGTACCAGCAACATCTTTATCCTGCCAAGAAGGAGCATCATAGAAACGTAGATTGTTAACTTTTGAAATAACGCGCTTCCCTACAATAGAAGAATCCACTGTACTTTTCTTGTTAAACTTCACATAAGATGGGTCGTCCTTAATCCATTGTTCTCCACTGAGATTTAACCAACCATCCTTTTCAGCCCATACAGCACAATATAAATCATTAGCATCAATTTATTACTTTCCCATTAGTATTTTACCTCTACGTTATACTACATTACCTATTTAGAACTATAACAAACACATATGTTGTAAAATACATTTTTTTCAAGGAAACTTTAACCATTTACTGTTATAATTATATATAATATTTCCCTAGGATGGTCCCTATGAAGAACAGTAAGATAATGGACATAAATACTAGGCACTCCCCTTCCTTAATACGTTCATAGAAATAAGAACAAAAGGTGTGTATCAAATTGAGGGAAAAGTAGATGGAATAACATATATTGTTGGATTTAAAAATGGCAGAATAGGACAATTATATCCTAAATAGAAATCCGAGGAGACGTTAATATGATTAGTGTAAAATCATATATAAAAAATGATAAAATAATAACTTCATTAGATAATATCGAAAGTAACTTTCTTGAATATTTCATACATTTTAATAATGCAAAATGTTTAGAACTAGTTGTTGATTTTGATTGTATGGAAGGTGCAATAATAATAAACTATTACGGAAATACTATTTTAGGATTTAAAGAGTGGGATATGATTGATGAGTTATGGTCATATTTCATAAATGCAATTGAAGAATTGTTTGAAAATCAAAACGATGTAAGTTTTGATTTTCCAGACCAACCTTTAGAGGTAAAAATGCAGGTTATTTCGCAAGAGCAAATTTTATTATCTATTGCAGGAGAAAAAACTTATTTTAATAAAGATGAATTATTATTAACTTTATTAAAAGGAGCAGAAAACTTTTTTGATATATTGAAAGAATGTCCTGATGAATATCTTGTAGAACAGAGTAATAATGAATTAAAGAAAATAGAAAAATTATTAAATAAATTGAACATTTAAATGAGAACATATTATTAAATACACTGTTTAAATCCTACTACTCCTATAAAAAGAAAGAATTTTTCCGCTGGGGTATACACTTGAATGAAGAAGCCTTTATTTTCACCGGCAATACGATACATTCGCCCTTACATATAGATGCTCCTCATCGCTTTTTGAATGATCACTATAAAAAAGCTGATGTTCCTCGGATTCGTATACACGACTTACGACATACTCACGCTACACTCATGCTTCAGGCTGGGGAACACCCTAAAATCGTACAAGATCGCTTAGGGCATTCATCTATTCAAATGACTTTAGACAAGTATAGTCACATCACACAAAACTTGCAGCAACAAGCAGCAGAAAACTTCGAGAGCATAATAAAATCTAATGAAAACACCTGATAACAAATGCAAAGATTTAATGTGAGCAAAATGTGTGCATCAAGAAAAATCAGCACTTATAAACCTTGATATAATAAGGTTTTCCATACAATATCGTTGAATCTCGGGAGAAGAATGAGCAGTTTTAGGGTTGTTCGTTTTATATTAATTGAGTGGAAAATACGAGCAAATAATCGACTTTTAACTTAACTGTATTTGATAAATTTTCATTAAAGATTTATTAAAACGATTAAACCGTTTAGCCACATATCTGCAAAGTAAATCTCGTGGAATTAAAGGCGCAGTGAGAGCCTATACTAAAACTGGTCTCGTAAAAAGATTTGACGATCCTCTACTTATTGAATTAGATAAATTAGAGGCTATGCTAAATGAAAATAAATAATAGTAAACCGACTTCGAAAAACGCCTCAGATATGTAGAGGAACAAACTGATAGAATCTTAAAGGAAACTTGCATGTATCCCCTTTTTAGAAAAACAAGTAAAACTTTAGTCAGTGGGGTTTTATTCACCCACCACGCGAGTAAAGGTGTGAAAAATTTTGAGTAATATGAATAAAAGCCGAATTGAAATTCTAAAAATGAAAGCAAAAAGAAATGGTAGTAGAAAAGAACTGATAGACGAACTTTCTAATATTGTTACAGTTTCTATGGACTCATTTATGGATCCAGAATCTAATGATTTATTTTGTAAAGACTTATTTAATACGCTAGCCCAAACTTCAAACATAAAAAATTTTGGTAGCACTAATTATGAAGAAAACAGAATACTATCAATAGCATTGTTAAAAGAAATAGCTAAAACTATTAAATTTCCAGTTAATCAAGGGAGACTCTTTTTCTCTAAGGGTGGTAAATTTGAAGCAGTTAAACTGAACATTGCTGAAGTATTTGAGAATTTAGAAGCGTTATCAACCATATCAAGATTTCTAACTGGATATGCAGATTTTGTATTAGTTGGGGACGATTTAGAATTCGGGATTGTTATTGAGCGCACTGAATACCACTACGAATTCAGTATGTGGGGCGTATCCACAATATGAAATACGAAAATACAAAAGACCACTTCAAAAATGAGAGTGGTCTTTTTATTACTTTATCTATCAACCTTTCCAAATTATTCATATCAACACTTTCTTTTAAGACCTTCTCTTCCTAGGACCTATAATTAATTTAATCGCCGTTCTTTCTTGATCATTAATAGTAACCTCTTGAAATGCCGGAACAAAGGCCAAGTCAATACCACTTGGAGCGACAAATCCTCTTGCAATCGCAATTGCTTTAATTGCTTGATTTAAAGAACCCGCTCCAATTGCTTGAATTTCCACATTACCACTTGTTCTTAGTACACCTGCAATTGCACCTGCAACTGAATTCGGTTTTGATTTTGAAGATACCTTTAATATATTTTCCATGTAAGTTGCTCCCTCTATTATTTAATCTCTCTTTTGTTACGGTTTAAAATATTTCAACGTATCTTTAACTACTATTCACACCAAAAGCAAACAATACTACATATGTACATTCATTCGATACTTTTCGTCTTCTTCCTGCTCCACTACGTAAATAAAGAGTAACAACCATAAACTCTAATATACAAACGTTTTAAAAGACAGACATTCACTTAAACGATCACATCATTGCAACTGAGACTACTGGTTTTATTTTTACATGTGAAAGTAAAATATGCGTTCCCGCTCCACTACAACATTCCAATATATTCCACTTATATTCTTATCAAATCATTAACCTTTTTTCTTCAAAAATTGTTACAGCTACTATTCTATTACTATATTTCATCGTATTAGCACTTTATACTCCAAATCTATCACCTTTTATATAAGACAGGCATAAAATACTACGAGTATACACTTCATTCATAATAGGGGGTAATATATTGGGTTCATACCATCATTCTTCAAACTCAATTAAAAAATGTTCATGTAAATCTTCTTCTAGCTCATATAAAAAATGCTCATGCAATTCCTCTTCTAGTTCCTGTAAAAAAAGCTGTCCAGCATACGGCACTTTTTGGCAAACTGAGTTTATAACTGTTCCTTTTGGCGATCCTTTTCCATTTAATCACGTTGGCCCTATAGCAGGAGGAGTTTCCCTACTGAATCCGACTACGATACAATTTAGTCAAGCTGGTGATTATAGAGTTTCTTTCATTTCAAGTATTAACACTACTTTAAACCCTGTATTTCCACATATTCCAGTCATGACTATATTTTTAAATAATAATCCACTTGCTAATAGTCAAGGTGACTTTGCTTTTCAAATGAATACTTCATCAAATAACGAATGTCTTCAACTAGCAGGCGAAACGATTGTTACAGTACCAGCTAATTCAACTCTTCAACTGAAAAATAATAGTGGTTTTAATCGCCAAAGTATTATAACTTGTGATAATGGTATCAATTCAGTTGAATTAACAGTTATAAAACTAAGTTAATAATCATCTTCACGTTCAGATGCTATTTCAGCATCTTTTTTTATAATGTTCTTTAGTTTCCCATCATCAAACATAAATTCTAGTGTACCTTTCTGTTAATCTAATAAACATGAAAAAAGTACCGAACTCTTCTACTACAAAAGTTCGGTACTTATTATATTACAAACTTCTCATTCTTTCTTACTTCTCCACATAAACAGACTTAACAATTGTACGATTATAAGGCTGCCCTTCTTTATTCATTCCTTTTATATCCATCGTAACGTTATATACTCCCGGTTGCTTTATGTCCTTCAAAGCACCAGTAAATGTATTGTTATTAGCATTTTGTAATTCATTAAATTCAGAGACTAGTTTTCCTTCTTTATTCACGATTCTTACTGTTATAGAAAGATCTCCTTTCATTTCAGGTGCCACAGGTGATTTTTTCAGTTTATACTCAGATTTATTCGCTTTAACTTTTGTAGGCATTTGGAGAACAAATGGCGCGCCACTATTGTAATCGCTTACAACTAAATATGCATCTTTCGACTGCTTCGCCATCATTTTAACTTTCCATTCTCCTATTTCCATTTTATCAAGTTTAAAGGTTCTAATTGTCGCACCACCAAAGAAAGATTGACCTTCACCAGTAGTTATAACGCTATCCTTATTTGTATATATTTTTCCTTTTGGGGATATCATTTGTACTTCTACATCCGAAGAAGCAGTTAATATAGAAACGATTCCTACTGCCTTTTTATCAACCGCAACAGTTTGCTCTATCCACTGATTTTGTGGCAATTCCCCTCCTAAAATGTTTTGGTTTGAAGTTGTATTTAATTGTTCTATATTTTCATTTGAACTAGTGCTAGATGCTACTAAAGCTGGAACTGGTACATTTGCTGTACGTAAATATGGTTCAATTCGTGAGAAAACAGCTGATCCCTTTCGTATATTATCATGATCAAATCTGGAATCTGTAAATAAATGAGTTCCATACGGCAGCTTAGCACTCCACTCATTTACTAGTCCATCATTTGAACCGTATGATGACAAATATAATCCGCCCATTGATAACGCGGAAAATACAGGGCCCCAGCTAGTCCCAGTAACTGTATAATAACGGTTTAATTTAGCTGCTGGATTATTATCAATCGTTGAACGAAATTTTGCCATTTCGCCCATTTGTAATGAGTACGTACCATCATCTTTTTGACCTAATATAGAAGCCAGCCATCCTGCCCACCAACTATATGATAAGTCCGCTAAATTTGATCCATGATGTGGCGTCGCAAGCGTAATAACATTTCCGACAAATCGATTTGCACCATATCCTACTAATGCAGCCTGTGTATCTATACCGCCTTTACTATGTGCTACAATATTAACTTTTTTACCGAAATGATTATATATCTCTTCTAATTTTTGTGCTAACAATTTTCCGTTATCCCACTGACTAGCCGACCCTTTCCCAGCAGCATCATATAATTGTATAAATACTGTTTGATAGCCTGCTTTCAAAGCATAGTCATACATATCATTTATATCGTGATACACTGTCTTTCCATACCAACTATCAGCATTCCCATTCCGTCCTTGCACAAAGAGAATTGGAGGCTTATTCCCATCGTAATTAGCAGGTTTTTGACCTAAAAACCATTCTCCAGGTGTAAATACTTCTTTATCTGGAAATCCCGTTTTAATCTCTTTTACTTCTTCCGCTTCTATCTTCGTACTAACAGTCATTGGAGCCATAATAAAAAATGCAAGAAGTAATACCATACACCTTTGCAAAATCCTCATTAACATTCCCCCTTTTTTTTGAAAGGAAGCACTATTTTCACTCTAGTTATTTATTTCTGACTTATTTTGCAAGTGAAACAAATAATAACTGTCCTTTCTTATGAAACGTTATTCTCTCAACACTTATTCATTCCTTTTCCTATTCAGCTCATTAAAAATTTCTCAATATATTTCTAGATAAAAAAGCTGCGTATAAAAGGTCTTTATCCTAACCTTTTATACGCAGCTTCTTTATTATAAATCAATAATATACTCATCATCATATTTATCGTATTGGAGCCCTGACCCTATTTTTGATTCCGTAACTTGATCTCTTAAAAACGGTGCAGCATCCATTTTGCTAGTTGCAATTTCAATTCCATATTTTTTCGTTAAATGAGCCAACTCTATTAAAAACCACTCTCTTCGTAATGTAACTGGAATATCAAATGTTCTTCTTTTCATATATAAAAGCACCTCTTTAATTTCATAACTTAATGAACATCACTACATGCACGTGTGAAAACTACCTTTCATCACTAACATCCAATGAAACATTATAGTATATGCATGTCCATTTTAAACGTGCTATTACAAAACATATTTTAGTTTACATAATCATATTATGTAAGAGTAGAAGAGAAAGGTATATCCCTTCCCTTCTACTCTAGAAACTTAAATTAAGAACATCTTGGTACACCTAAAGCTAAGAATAAACCTGCTACTCCCGCAGTAATCGGTACTTTTAACGTAATAACATCGTCTACTTTCGTTACTAAAAAGAAAGCATTACCTTCTTGTAATATACAAGTTACCAATAATTGAAATTCCATTTAACCCCCCTCCTTTCAATCGATATATTATACTTTATGAATTTTCTTTAAAAATGTAATAGGGAATATATCTATTTTTCCTTATATACGAAATAAATGTTTATAAGTCTATTAAAAATACTAATTTTCTAAATTTATATAAATCGTGTAATATCCAATAAGTTCCTATATAATCAATAGTGAAAATCTTACAAATGGAGGTATAAAAATGGCGATTTTGAGTAATATTGGTGCAGCTTTATTTTTTATTGCTTTTATTCTTTTAATACTATGTATCATTTCATTCTTTAAGAAAAATGGAAAAGCAAAACAATATGGTCGTCCTACTGTTATTCTTTTTATGATTTCAATTCTCTTAATAGGAATGGGCACTACAAAATCTGAACACCCAGTCATCGATTTTTTTGCTACTTTAAGTTTAATTTTATTTATTTTTTTCCTTGTTCTAGCAATCTTATCCGTAATTAAAAAGACAGGTGTAGCAAAAAAACAATTTATTATCACTGCTATTTTATTTGTCATTTTTGTTGCATTATCAAGTATTTCAGCTCCTTCTTCTGAAAAGACGACAGCAACAAATAAACAAGTCGCTTCTAATAATGCAGAGAAAAAAGATGATAAAAAGAAAGAAGCGGACGAGAAAACTCAAAAGCAAGAGGATGAGAAGCGTCTAGCCGATGAACAAGCTCGTAAGCAAGAGGATGAAAAACGCCAAGCCGAAGAGCAAAAACGTCTAGCTGATGAACAAGCTCGTAAACAACAAGAAGAACAAAAACGTCTAGCTGATGAACAGGCTCGTAAACAACAAGAGGAGCAAAAACGTCTAGCTGATGAACAAGCTCGTAAACAACAAGAAGAGCAAAAACGTCAGGCTGATGAACAGGCTCGTAAACAACAAGAGGAACAGAAAAAAGCACAGCAAGCTCAAACACAACCTGCTGCAGGAAATACTAGTAATGCATATTACAAAAACTGTGATGCAGTTAGAGCTGCTGGGAAAGCTCCGTTATATAAAGATCAACCAGGGTATAGCCGTAAACTAGACAAAGATGGCGATGGAGTCGCATGTGAAAAATAGCAATAAAAAAGAAGCTTCTAGTAAGCTTCTTTTTACTATTACGTATAGAATCTTATTACTCTTCCATTCTCGGAAGCCCTATATCAATTCAAATTGGTATCTTATTTTTTTATACTTGTAACATTAATCATTAACTGGGTCAATACTCCAATTAATGATTTCAATATTTTTCACCTCCACTTTTCCTTTGACAAGAAGATGTGGAATTAGGTGAAACATCCCGAATTTTCTACCCTTTTCATATTCCTCTCTGTAATATTCTTTTGTACAGATATTTAAATACTTTAATTCTCTATATTCATTAAAGTTGATGAGTTCTATTTCATATTCTTTTAATTCTCTAATTGGTCCACCCCAATTCTGCTTTGAGTACTTGTATATTGCCATACACTCACCATTCAGTGCGCTAATAGGAATTTTATAAAACAGTTTATTTGTATGAATGTTTACTCCTATTTCCAGTAGTACTTTATAAATCTCATAAGGATGCATTGGTAAAAAATGCACGACATCATTCCATAAACATTCAAGTTTTGGTATTTTACGTGTTAATAAGTTCTCTCTTTGAGGATGATCTTTATATTTTTGTATATACTCACCATATAAATTTGGATATAACCTTTTCAATTCATTTAATGGGATTAAATATTCTCCTTTTAATTCTTTTGGTACCATATGATAAACATATTCCATAAAAACCTCCTATAAAATATAAAATTCATACAAAAAAATCTTAGATTAATAGAAAATATATTTATAAACCATCTATATCATAATAATGCATTGTGGATAATTTTCGACTCAAAAAATCCTTCGCCATCAGTTCTATAATGTCCTCTGATAAATAACACTACTATTATTCTCAAAACTGACACATTATAAGTGATTTCAATCACCACATTGTTTTTCATCTATCTCTATTCTTAACTTAGATATTAAATTTAAACTTTATGGAGGCATTCATATGAAACATACATTTACTGAAACTTCAATTGTTGGTGAGATTGTTACACAATTTCCGAAAGCTAGTGATTTTTTCAAGTCATATAGAATAGATTTTTGTTGTGGTGGTGATAAGCCACTTATTGATGCAATTCATGAAAGAAATTTATCGGCTTCCGAAGTAATTACAGAGTTAAATACGCTTTATCATAATACGAAACAATTAAATGAATCTGAAATTGATTGGAAAAGTGCTTCTTATCGTGAATTGATTGATTATGTAATTAATAAGCATCATCGTTATTTAAATGAAGAGTTACCACAGTTAAGTCCATATGTGACGAAAGTATTACGCGTTCATGGAGCAAATCATCCTCATTTAGCTCAAATTCATAAGCTGTTTCATGAACTTAAAATGGAATTAGAACAGCATTTAATTAAAGAAGAAACAGAAGATTTTCCATTAATTTTAGAATTTGAACACAATCCAACTGATGAAAACTATGCAAAGTTACGTAAAGTAGTAGATGAACTAGAAAATGAGCACAATCATGCCGGAAATATTATAAAAGAACTTCGTAAAGTGACAAATGACTTTACTCCTCCAGAGGGCGCTTGCGGCACTTATCGACTTGTTTACCAGCGTCTTGAAGCTCTAGAGTCCGATTTATTTGAGCATATTCATTTAGAAAATAATATTTTATTTCCACGTGCCATTACAAAAGCATAAATAAAAGCAGGACATGAGCATTTCTACTCATGTCCTGCTTTTTCATTACGTGAATAACATCCACACTTCTCCCCTTCACATTAACCCGAATTTTAACAATTTGTGAATCATTATAAAAATGTGATAAATATCACATCTCCCCCTTTTTTGATTTTCTATAATAGAAATATAATCCTTTGTTCAACATTTCACATAAAAGGGGAAATGAAAATGAAAAAACGTTTAATTATGATCGGAAATGGTATGGCTGGCATACGCTGTATGGAAGAAATTTTAAAACATGATAGTGATTCATATGAGATTACTATTTTTGGAGATGAACCGCATCCAAACTACAACCGTATTATGCTCTCTCATGTTTTACAAGGCAAAACAAATATGCAAGATATCATTATGAATGAATACAGTTGGTATAAAGAAAACGAAATAACTTTGTATACAAATGAAAGAGTTCAAAGTATTAACCGAGAAGAAAAAATTATTATTACAGAAAAGAATCATACTCTTACATATGACAAGCTCATTATTGCAACTGGTTCTAGTGCTTTTATTTTACCTGTTGAAGGTTCCACACTTCCTGGTGTAACAGGATTTCGAACAATTGAAGATACACAATTTATGATTGATACCGCTAAAGAAAAGAAAAAGGCCGTTGTTATTGGTGGTGGGTTACTTGGTTTAGAAGCCGCAAGAGGTCTTATTGACTTAGGAATGGACGTACATGTTGTTCATTTAATGCCATGCTTAATGGAACAACAACTAGATACGACAGCAGCTTCTCTTCTGCGTGAAGATTTAGAGGCACAAGGTATGAAGTTTCTCATGGAAAAGAAAACTGTAAAGATACTTGGGACAGACCATGTTGAGGGCATTCAATTTGAAGATGGTGAAGTTGTAGACTGTGATTTAATCGTAATGGCTGTCGGAATACGCCCGAATACGCAAATAGCAAAAGATGCTGGTTTACTTGTAAATCGCGGCATTGTAGTCAATGACTATATGCTAACAAATGATGAATCCATTTATGCAGTTGGCGAATGTGCGGAACATAATGGTATCGCATATGGACTTGTTGCTCCTCTTTATGACCAAGGTGCAATATTAGCTAAGCATATAACAAATTTACAAACTGATGGATATATGGGCAGTATCGTCGGTACGCAATTAAAAGTTGCAGGTTGTGATTTATTCTCTGCTGGACAAATTTATGAAGATGATCAAACAAAAGCAATATCAATCTTTGATGAATGTAAACGTTCCTATAAGAAAGTATTAATTCGCGACAATAAAGTCGTCGGTATCGTTTTATATGGTGACACAGCTGATGGTACACGCCTCTTTAGCATGTTAAAGAAAGAAGAAGATATACAAGAATATACAACCGCTTCCCTTCTTCACAAAGCTGGTGAAGAAAGTGAACTTGACGTTGCTACAATGAGTGCGGATGACACGATTTGTGGATGTAATGGTGTTACGAAAGGTACAATCGTTCATGCCATTTTAGAGCAAGAGTTAACTACTTTTGAAGAAGTTAAAGGCTGCACGAAAGCCGCAGGATCTTGTGGTAAATGTCGTCCGCTTGTGGAACAAGTTTTATCTCATACACTCGGAGATGCTTTTGATGCTTCTGCGCAGTCTGCTGGTATGTGCGGATGTACAACTTTATCACGTGATGAAGTCGTAGCGGCCATTCACGAGAAAGGTTTAAAATCTCCAAAAGAAGTACGAAATGTGCTTGGTTTTGTACATGAAGACGGTTGTTCGAAATGTCGTCCTGCTTTGAACTATTATTTACGTATGGCGATTCCAGAAGAATATACAGACGATAAATCATCTCGTTTCGTTAATGAAAGAATGAACGGTAACATCCAGCACGATGGTACTTTCTCTGTTATTCCACGTATGTACGGTGGCGTTACAACAGCGGATGATTTAATGAAAATTGCTGAAGTTGCGAAAAAGTACGATGTTCCTCTTGTGAAAATTACAGGTGCGAGCCGCATTGGCTTATATGGTGTTAAGAAACAAGATTTACCTAACGTATGGGCTGACTTACATATGACTTCGGGATATGCATATTCAAAATCGCTTCGTAATGTAAAATCATGTGTTGGTTCTCGCTTCTGCCGTTTCGGTACGAAAGATTCATTAGGACTTGGTATGCTCCTTGAACAATCATTAGAAATGGTAGATACACCTCATAAAATGAAGATGGGTGTAACGGGTTGTCCGCGTAACTGTGCGGAAGTACTGACGAAAGATTTTGGCGTTGTATGTGTCGAAAATGGATACCAACTTTATATTGGCGGAAATGGTGGTACAGAAGTACGCGAGGCTGATTTTGTAATGATCGTCCCTACTGAAGATGATGTCCTTCGCATCGCCACAGCTTATATGCAATATTATCGTGAAACTGGTATTTACGGAGAGCGTACTGCCTACTGGACAGAACGTTTAAGCTTCGATCATATTAAAGAAATACTACAAGATGCAAGTATGGTTACTAGGCTAAATGAACGTTTCCAAACAGCTCGTAGCACATATACGGAAGCTTGGGGACAAGCACTAGAAACGAAGTCATTAAAAGCGATGTATGAAGTAGAAACTGTGAACTAAGGAGCTGTGACCTATATGATACAAACGAAAGAAAAAATAAAAGTTATGTGTGCAGAAGACCTTCCTATTCAAATCGGTAAAGAAGTGCAAATGAAAGGTATGTCTATCGCCCTATTTCGCCTTTCAAATGGTGATATTCGAGCTGTAGAAAATCGTTGTCCTCATAAAAACGGACCGTTAGCAGAAGGAATTGTATCTGGGGAATTCGTCTTTTGTCCACTGCATGATTGGAAAATCTCATTAATTACAGGTGAAGTTCAAAAACCTGATGACGGCTGTATCCAAACATACGAAGTAGAAGTTATTGATAGTGACATTTATATATACATGTAATTTACGAAAGGAAGCCTCCTCTGGCTTCCTTTTAAATAAAAATAGATGAGGTGCGATTATGAACGGATATGTATATTTAGTTGGTGCAGGACCAGGTGATGAAGGGCTTATTACAAAGAAAGCGATAGATTGTTTAAAGCGTGCAGATATCGTTTTATATGACCGTTTATTAAACCCTTTCTTTCTTAGTTATACAAAAGAAACATGTGAACTTATTTATTGCGGAAAAATGCCAAAGAATCATATTATGCGACAAGAAATGATTAACGCCCACCTCCTTCAATTTGCGAAAGAAGGAAAAATCGTTGTCCGATTAAAAGGCGGAGATCCATCTATTTTTGGCCGTGTTGGTGAAGAAGCAGAAACTTTAGCAGCAGCGAACATTCCATATGAAATTGTACCAGGTATTACATCTAGCATCGCCGCTAGTAGTTATGCAGGTATCCCCCTCACCCACCGTAACTACAGTAATAGCGTCACTTTACTAACTGGGCATGCAAAAGGTCCTTTAACCGATCATGGAACATATAATGCATCCCACAATAGTGACACAATCGCCTACTACATGGGTATAAAAAACTTACCTACAATTTGTGAAAACTTACTACAAGTAGGAAAAAAAGAAGATACGCCCGTAGCAGTCATTGAATGGGGTACAACTGGAAAGCAGCGCGTTGTCACAGGTACTCTAGCAACCATTGTTCATAACGTCAAAACCGAAAATATTTCTAACCCTTCCATGACGATTGTTGGTGATGTCGTTTCCTTGCGTAACCAAATCGCTTGGAAAGAACGTAAACCATTACATGGTAAAAAAGTTTTATTTGCATCTGCAACAAATAAAGAAAGCGCAATAAAGCAAATGTTACAAGAGTCCGGTGCAGAAATATATCAAATTCCAACTTTCAAAAAGAAAGAATACACATTAACCCCTGAACAAATCAATGAGATTTTTAGCGTTGACCGCCTTGTATTTTGTTCAACTGAAAGTGTAGAAATATTGATGAGATCATGTAGTAAGCACGATAAAGATATTCGTTCCTTACAGGCGAAACTGCAGTATATGAACGGTGCCACTCAAGAAAAACTGATGCAATATGGGCTACTAAGTACACAAGCAGAGTTCTCTTCCGATCCAACTGTTTATTTAGGACGAAATATTAACCGAATTGCTTTTATTCAAGAGAAAACTGGTGCTGGATCCTATATGATGACTCATGCGTATACTATTGATTATCGCTTCGATGAAGTTCATTCTCGTATACTTTCTGAATTCTCAAGGGATAGCATTGTGTTTGAAGGGCGTGCCTCAATTGATACATTTTTATCAGAAATAAAACGACTTGGCTTTATTGATATTCTTACTCTTCCCTTCTCGTATACCGACGTTCCAACTTTACACTATGCGAATAAAGTCGGATTTCATCATGTAGATGAGCAATTACAAAACATCATTATGATGAAAGATTTGGTGCTACAATGAAAGGAATTGTATATGTTGGACACGGCAGTCGCCTGCAAGAAGGCAATGAACAATTTATTCGCTTTATTCAATCTGTTATGAAAGAACGTAAAGAAAGAATTCAAAAAATAGCTTTTCTAGAGCTAACAACACCTACCATTGAAGATGCAGTTACAGAAGCGATACTGGAGGGAGCAACTGAAATAATGGTTGTACCTGTTTTATTATTTGCAGCAGCTCATTATAAACGTGATATTCCTTTTGAGATAGAGCAACTACAAAAGAATTATCCACAAATAACATTTTCAGTTGTACCACCTTTTAGTACGCATCCACATATGGTGGCACTTGTAGTGAAAAGAATACGTGAAGCCATGCCAATGCAAGGTAGTAGTATTTTACTCGTAGGACGAGGCAGTAGTGATTCACAGCCGATACATGAGTTACAACAAATCGGAGCAGCTGTCGAACGAAAACTCAGTATGCCAGTATCGTGCTCATTTTTAACGAAAGGAACTCCCTCTTTTACTGCTGAGCTCAAGACTATAACATCGACTGCGTCCCATGTATATGTCATGCCGTACCTTCTCTTTACTGGATTATTGCTTCAAAAAATTAAGTTGCATACAAAAAAATACGATCACGTTACAACTTGCAATTGCCTTCAGTTTGATACATATATAAAATTAACATTACTAGAACGAATGGAGGAATGTGTGTATGTATAACATGTACCCTCTTATGTTTAATCTACATAATAAAGTGGTCGTTATCATTGGTGGAGGTAAAATTGCATATCGAAAAGCGTCTGGTTTAAAAGATACAGGAGCTTTTGTCACCATTATCAGCCCAGAAATTTGCGAGGAAATGAAAGAACTTCCTTATATTACTTGGAAGCAAAAAACTTTTAGTAATGATGATATTAAAGATGCGCACCTTATTTATGCAGCTACAAATCAACATGCTGTAAATATGATGGTCAAACAGGCCGCCCACGATTTTCAATGGGTTAACGTTGTAAGTGATGGTACAAAATCATCGTTTCACACACCGGGTGTCATTCAATATGATGAATATGTTGTAACGATTTCAACTTCAGGTAAAGATCCATCGTTTACGAAGCGTATGAAGCAGGAACTAACATCTATATTTCCTAAACTTATAAAAAAGCTTTCTCGTACACATAAATCGTAATCTACCTATTATCTAACTATAAATTTACTTTGGACAAATGTTTTTTAGAGGCGTTTGTTCTTTTTATTATTAAACAAATAATTGACACTCCTACTTCTATGAACCACGTCAGTGGAAGTCCTTTTCTAAAACCCTAGACGTGTAAGAGGCGGAGTGCCTTTATCTACTAGTACCTTCAAAGTTCCCAATAGTGGAATTAAATTTAAGTTCATACATTTATCTCTTAATATCTTTATCTGTAGGCAAAACAATTGCAGCTATTATATAAAGTAACACTGTAAATCCGCTAGAAAAAAAGGCTGATAATGCAGTTACTATACGAAGGATACTAACATCAATTCCATACTTATCACTTAAACCACCTAATACACCTGATACTTGTTTATCTTGAGTGGACTTATATAATTTTTTCATCTAAACACCCCGATTCAATTAAATATTTGTATGTTAAAAATTAGTTCGATCTTTGGAAGAAATTTAAACTTTCTTTAACTAACCTGCCCTTTAATTGAATAACACCTGACATCTATATTTTAACATAAAATCCCATAAGCCTTCTTTTTTTCATTTTAAAACCACATTATTTTAGAAAACAAGCGTTTGTTGAGATATCAATAAAAAACATGTTGAAGCCTATTACTAAAAGAACCATCCCAAAATACTTTGGGACGGTTCTTTTTCCTGATTAATGATTCTTTAACATCACTAACAGTTTCTCTTGGCTATACATCCATACTGTAATGATTAAACAAGCAAGTGCTACTTCTGATAATGCCATAAATCCAATTGCATAATGGCCTGTTAGTTGGAATAGTAAAGTTAAAATTAATGGTGGGAAGAATCCTCCTAGTCCGCCTAAAGCTGAAACGAGTCCATTTACAATACCAGCTTGTTCAGAGAAGTACATTGGAACGAGTTTGAAGATTGTACCATTACCAATCCCTGCACAAAATGCGACTAGTAGGCAGCCAAATGTATACACATTCATACTTGGCATAAATGATAAGATAATACCTGAAAGTGTTAAACCGATAAACACGAAGATTAATATTTTAAATGGATTAAACTTATCCCCAAGCCAACCGCCAATCGGACGCATAATTGTTGCTAATACAATGAATCCGGCTGTCCGCATACCTGCATCTACTTTCTCTAATCCGAAGTGGGATACTAAAAAGTTTGGTAAATATACTGTAAATGCGACAAATGATCCGAAAGTTAAAAAGTAAAAGATACATAAAAACCAAAGTTTTTCATTTTTATATACACCTTTTATTTGTTCCATTAATGGTGTATTCACCCTTTTCTCTTTACGATCGCCTAATAAAAAGTTCATAAGTGCAAACGCTGCAAGTAAAACTAAATAACACTGTACTGTCGTTCTCCAGCCAACTGAAGTTGCGATAACTGGTGCTAAGAACGAAGTAATTGCTGTTCCAGCGTTACCGACACCGTAAATACCATTTACAAAACCGTGACTCTCTTTCGGAAAGTATTTCGGTAAAGAAGTTACCCCTACAGAGAATACAGCTCCACCAATTCCTACAAATAAGCCACCAATAATTAAATCCATCATTGAATTGGCAACACTAATATAAAAGACAGGAAATAATAATAGAATAAAACTAATAAAGAATAATTTCCTTGCTCCGAAACGATTTGTCCAATAACCAATTGGAATGCGAAGAACAGACCCTAAAATAACCGGTACTGCTGTTACCATAGAAATTTGTCCCGCAGTTAATGGAATATCCGTTTTAATATAAGGCATTAATGATGATAAAATGACCCATACCATAAAACCGATAACTAGATTAGAAGTTTGTAAGCTTAATTGAAAATTAGGACTTTTCATCGTGTTCCCTCCTATGTATGCATAGTTATATTCATTCCCTCCAACCTAATCACGTCCTAACATGATTAGGCTGAAAAGAATCAACCACCACTTACTGGCGGAATCATCGCTACTATATCGCCAGTTTGAATGATGTCATCCTCATTTGCATACTCTTCATTTATAGCGACCATTATCTCACCTGAAATCGCTACGTTGTATTTCTTAATGAGGACTTCCTTTAGTTCAGCAACCGTAATATTTTCACAATCTATGTGTAATGCTGGCTTACTTACTTCTTCTTGCAAATGTGCAAATAATAGTACTTCAATCATATTCTCATCTCCTTTCCAGGCTCACTATTTGCATATGCTACCTTCTCTAACTGATCACCTATCCAAGACTCACCATCTTCCCAAAACTCTTTCTTCCAAATTGGAACAATTTGTTTTATACGTTCCATAATATATTCATTCGCCTCATAGGCTGCTTTCCGGTGTGGTGTAGAAACAGCGACGACAACAGCCAAATCAGAAATTTGTAATGTACCAATGCGATGTGTAATCGTCACATATGTCCCAGGCCATTTCTCCCCTACTTCGGTACCAATTCTCTCAAGCTGTTTCTCCGCCATTGTCTTATAAGCTACATACTCTAAATACAGCGTACGACGCCCTTTCGTAAATTCTCTGACAGTACCAATAAAAGTAGTAACCGCACCACACTCACGACGAATTACTTTGTTTGTAACTTCTTCAATTGAAATAGGTGTATCAATTACTTCATAATACGTATGTGTCATCTTGCACCTCTTATCTTCGTATAAGTTAGCAATCTATTTTTCTATTATTTGTATGATCGAAGTGGTTCTTCCCACGGCCACTCACTTCCGACGTTTGATTCTAATAAAAGTACCGAAACAGTTATTCCTGCTTCAAATCCTCTCGTCCCTCCCGGCAGAACGATAAATGTATTCGCTTCTGCAAGTGAAGAAATTGCGCTAGATTTATCTAAACCAACTGGTGTAACTTGTAATTGACCATCTACAATCTCTACTCTCCCTCTTACAAAACGAGTAAATGGATTTGCTTTCGGAAAGTCTTTCTGTAAAATTGCTTCTGCACGATATACGTGCGGATTTTTCCTATGCAAGTATGTTCCAATGACTGGTCGAACATATAATTCACATCCGACATAACAAGCTGAAGGATTACCAGATAGACCAAATAATAGTTTTCCTTCTAACTCAGCTACAGTTGTCACACTTCCTGGTCGCATTGCTATTTTATTGAAAAGTACATTAGCTTGTAATCTCTCATAAATAGCAGGTAAATAGTCATAGTCTCCTACTGAAACACCACCAGTTGTAATTAAAATATCGACTTCTTTTATCGCTTTTTTTACAGTGTTATAACACGTCTCAAAATCGTCAGCGAATTGTCCATAATACTGTACAACTCCGCCCGCTCGTTCAATTTGTGCAGCTATCATATAGGAGTTACTATTTCGAATCTTCCCTAGCTTTAATTGTTCATGTACTTCAAGCAGTTCGCTTCCTGTCGTTACAATTCCAATAACCGGCTGTTTTACAACGTGTACGGTACTATAACCAAATGTAGCAAGAAGAGCTACTACTCCAGGATTAATAACAGTCCCTTTTTTCACAAGGATGGCATTTTCCTTTACATCTTCTCCTTTAAAAGAAATGTTATCACCAGAAGAGAAAGAGCGTTTTAATACCATATAAGTCTTTTCGTTTTCTTCAAATCCTTCCGTAAGCTCTAACATAACAGCAGCATTACACCCAGCTGGAATTGCCGCTCCTGTCATAATACGGACAGCTTGAAATGGTTTCACTTCTTCTGTAAAAACAAAGCCGGCTCCAATTTCACCAATCACTTCAAACTGAACAGGGTTACTGCTACTTGCTTCTTTTGTATCTTCTGCTCGAATCGCAAATCCATCGTACGGAGAGCGATCAAAATGGGGAACATCATGATCTGCAATAATATCTTCTCCAAGCGTTCTACCGTAGCTTTCTATAAGAGAAACCTTTTCTATTTCACCTTGATGAGCATATTCCATTACACGTGCAACTGCTTCTGCCACTGGAATTGGTATACGTTTTTCTAACATTCTTTTTCACCTCGTTTTAATAAGGAGCAACTCTCTTTCTGTTCATCCTATATATTTTGCATATAATCGTTTTGCTATTTTCACATCATTTGTCCCATGAATAAATGCCCTACCGTCTGTAAATAAAACAAAACGATATTCATCAACAAGAAACGATAATAAATATGGTGTTTTTTTGACATCCAAACTTTTTTGTAAGCGCTTTTGTATTTCTTCTAAATTAAGAGTTCCCTCTATTCCTGGACGTATTTGAACGGTATTCCGTCCGCATAACACTTCCGTTTTCATCTGTGCTTCAAATGTTAAACTTGGATACGTTCGTGATTCCCCGCAAGATGGACATGTACTTTTTCTCTGTCTATTTACTTTTAATGAGAGATATTGATTGTTCCAAATATCAAATGATAACATTGTTCCTCGCAGCGCCTCAAAATCATCCACCAATATTTTTATCGCCTCTGTTACTTGGTGAGCAACAACCATCTGTACAGCTGGCTGAATAATTCCGGCTGTATCGCATGTTGCACCGCCCATAGGATGATCCATCAGACAGCGAAAACATGGTGTTTTCCCAGGAAAAATTGTATACGTTACACCGTAACTTCCAATGCAGCCACCATATATCCAAGTTATATTTTCTTTTTGTGAAATGTCATTTATAAGTAGGCGCGTATCGAAATTGTCAGTCGCATCTATTATAAGATCCACTCCTTTTGTTAACTCTTCTATTTCTTGCATTGTGACATCCGTTACAACTGGTATAATTTTCACTTCAGAATTAATCTTTCTTAAATGTTCTGCTGCTGCAATTGCTTTTGGTTTAGACTGCTGTGCATCTTCTTCTCTATATAACTGTTGCCGCTGTAAATTACTCCATTCCACATAGTCACGATCGACAATTGTCAATTTCCCAATTCCCATCCTAACGAGCGCTTCTGCATTCGCAGCCCCTAGTGCACCCGCACCGATTAAGAGCACATGTTTTTCTCTTATTTTTCTTTGTCCCATTTCACCAATTCCAGAAAACAATACTTGCCTTGAATATCGCTCTTGCATAGGGAATCCTCCTTTCGTTATCCACCAATGTAAGACATTTCAACTTTTGGACGTTTATTTGTACTTTCAGCAGTTCTTTCATCTGAATATCGATCTGTTCTAAACTCCCATGTATGTTGGAGAATTTTTAGTAGTGAGGCATCAGAAATGTTTTCTCGAAGAAGCGTTCGCAAATCCGTTCCTTCCGTTCCAAATAGGCACGTAAAAAACTTACCATCTGCCGAAATACGAGCTCGCGTACAAGAAGAACAAAATGACTCAGATACTGAAGTAATAAATCCAACTTCGGCATCGCTCCCTACATATCGATACAATTTCGCAACTTCTCCAAAATAATTAGGCTTAACGGGCTCTATCGGATATACACGATTAATCGTCTCTATTAATTGTTCCTTCGTAATGACTTGTTCAAAGTTCCATCCGTTCGTACTGCCTACATCCATAAACTCAATGAAACGTAACTGTATTTCTTGTTCTTTAAAATACTGAGCCATAGGAAGAATTTGACTATCATTCATTCCTTTTTTTACGACCATATTTACTTTTACTTCTAATCCAGCAGCCTTTGCTGCTTCAATTCCTTTTAGTACAGGTTTTGTACTTACGTTTCTTCCGTTAATTTTTTTGAAGAAGTGGTCCTCTATCGCATCTAAACTAATATTTACACGTTTTAATCCCGCGTCTTTTAGCGCCTTAGCTTGTTTTGCTAAATGAATTCCGTTTGTTGTGAGCCCAATATCTTTTAGGCCTTCTAGCTTTGCAAGCCTTGCAATTAACTTCGGTAAGTCTTTACGCAATAAAGGTTCACCGCCAGTAAGCCTTATTTTGTGGGCTCCCATACTTATAAACAATCTTACTAATCTTTCTATTTCATCGAACGTTAATAAAAACTCTTCCTGTAAAAAAGCGTAATCAGGTCCGAACACTTTAGCAGGCATACAATATGTGCACCTAAAATTACAACGATCAATAACTGAAATACGTAAATCTTGAAGTGGCCGTTCTAAAGAATCTTTCATTTTCTCGTGCATCTATATCCCTTCTTTTCTGCTCAAATCCTTAGTAAGCTTTCGATTTTTTTATTTGCCTTCATTATAAAAAAGAAGCGACATATTCAATGTGACTTTTCTCACATTACTTTCCCCATTCAAAAATTCTTCACAAATCTGTTCGAATTTTGTTCACATCTCCATCCCCTTACTCCTTACGGTCATTGAAATTTTACATTATTTTTAAAATAGCTCTTGCATTTTCAGCATATTTACACTCAAAATAGGAAATGTATTGCTTATAAGAAGAAAGGTGATTGCTGTGACAAACAGTATGACATTATCTCAAGATTTAAAGGAATTACTTGCATCTGTTGAATATAAAATGCAGATTAAAAAAGGAAGTTTTATTTTTCAAGAAGGTATGGACGCGACAGAACTCTATATCGTCCACTCAGGAAAAGTACAAATTAGTAAACTAAGTGCTGACGGGCAAGAATTAACACTTCGGATTTGTTCGGAATATGACATTATCGGAGAATTAACATTGTTCACGGACAATGCGAAGTATTTATTAAATTCAAAATGCCTTGAAGATGTTGAAGTAGGCGTTATAAAGCGTGAAGCGTTAGAAAAAGCATTACTCCAAAAGCCCGCACTTGTATTTGAATTTATGAAATGGATTAGTGAACATTTAAGAAGAATGCAAACGAAGTTTCGAGATTTAGTATTACACGGCAAAAAAGGTGCCCTATATTCTACTCTCATACGAATGACAAATAGTTATGGTGTTTTAAAAGAAAATGGAATTCTCATCGATTTACCATTAACGAATCAAGAACTTGCTAATTTCTGTGCAACTTCGCGTGAAAGTGTAAATCGAATGTTAAATGATTTGAAAAAAAAGGGTACAATTTCTATTCATAAAGGAAAGATTACAATTCATGATTTACAATTTTTAAAATGTGAAATTGCTTGTGAAGATTGCTCCGCTTCTGTTTGTAGCATTGATTAACAGCTTATTTAGGTACTTATACCTATAAAGAAAGCCGAGGTCTCCAATTAGATCTCGGCTTTCTTTATAAATTACTAAACATATAAAAAAAAATTATTTTTTCAATTCATTAGGGATACGTCTTCTGTAAATTACATAACTGCGGCTTAAGTATTTAATTGGGGCACTAAATACATGTACCAGTCTTGTAAATGGCCATACTGCGAAAAGCCCTAAGCCTGCCAGAATATGAATTTTAAACCATACAGGTACTTCCGTCATATATTCAACTTTCGGTTGGAAAATAAAGAGACTTCGGAACCAAGGACCTATCGTTGTACGATAATCAAATCCTTTTGAGTCGATGTTTAAAAATGTTGAAGAAAGCCCTGCCATCATAACGATAAGTAATAAAATAAGCGCAATATAATCTCCCTTTGTACTCGTTGCAATGATGCGTTTTACCGTTACACGGCGGTATGTTAATATAATTAAACCGATGATAGAAGCAACACCTGCCGGAAGCCCGAAACTAATTGCTACTACATGATACATATGCTCAGAAATACCTATTGAACGATATACAGCTTCTGGAATTAAAATCCCCATAACATGACCGCCAATTACGAACATGATCCCAAAGTGGAATAATATACTTCCGATTCGGAGCATTTTCTTTTCTAATAGTTCACTAGATTTTGATGTCCATCCAAATTGATCATAGTTGTATCTGAAAATATGTCCACCGATAAAGATTGCAAAAATGATATAGGGAAACAATACCCATAGAAATTGATCCATCATTTTGACAACTCTCCTTTCTAATTTGTCTGTACACCCCATGTATCGATAGCGAGTAGAACAGCCGCAAGAATTGGTTCATACATACTATCTGCTTCTTTTAACTGAACGTGTAATGCTTGTATGTTCCCCTTGTATTTACTCATAATTGGTTCACTGTCTTGCTCATTTGCATTTGCAAAAAACTCGAGTAATAGCGGTAAATAATCAGGGAGTTCTTTATCTGTTACTTCAAAACCAGATTTTTTATAATGTTGTTTTAACTCTAGTAATTCAATACCTCTTTCTCTTTGTTCACCAGTGTTCATATAAGTAAGATACATATTTGTTTTCTTACCAAAATCGAATGTATATACGTAACTATCAATGAGTTGATCATTCGTTTTATCTAGCACCTGTTTTACAAATGCTGTAAGTGATGCTTTAACGTCTTCCTGTTCAATTGCTGCAATCTCTTCTTGTAATTCAGTTACATCTTCTCTCCACCCTAGTTCCGGGTAGGAGAGAAGGAATGAAGAACAGGAAAAAGCAGTTTGTAAACTTTGTTTCATATTTTTCTGCCTCCTTTATTTAAGAAATTGTCATACAAGAGCCTGGGCCACCTGCGAATGATAAACCACAGCTTCCTTGTTCGTTATATAAATCTGCAACTTGTTCGCGGTGAGACGTTGGGATGACGAAGCGATCTTTATATTTTGCGATAGCAAGAAGACGATACATATCTTCTACATCCTGTTTCGTTAAACCAAGTTCTTTTAATACAGCTTCATTTGGTTCTTTATTAATTTGCAGTGCTCTCATATGCGTTCGCATGACAGCCATTTTTTTTAATGTAAGACGAATGTGTGATTCATCTCCTGCAGTGAGTAAGTTCGCTAAATATTGAATTGGAATACGCATATTATCGATAGCAGGGAAAATCTCTTCTGCTTGCCAGTTACTACCTTTCCCCTCCACCATATTCATAATTGGGCTAAGCTGTGGTATATACCAAACCATTGGCATTGTACGATACTCTGGATGAAGAGGTAGAGCAATTTTCCAATCGATAATCATTTTATAAATTGGCGACTGTTGTGCTGCTTTAATCCATTCTTCAGGAATGCCTTGTTTTTTCGCTTCAGCTGCTACTTCTGGATCATTTGGATCTAGGAAAACAGTAAGCTGAGATTCATATAAATCTTTTTCATTTTCAACAGAAGCCGCTTCTTTTACTTTGTCAGCGTCATATAGCATTACCCCAATATATCGAATACGTCCTACACATGTTTCTGAACAAATTGTTGGCATACCAGCTTCAATACGTGGGAAACACATTGTACATTTTTCAGCTTTATTCGTTTGCCAGTTAAAGTACACTTTTTTATATGGACAAGATGATACGCAGAATCTCCATGCACGACATGCGTTTTGATCTACAAGAACAATCCCATCTTCTTCACGTTTATACATCGCACCAGATGGACAAGATGATACGCAAGATGGATTCATACAGTGTTCGCATATGCGTGGTAAATACATCATAAAGACATCTTCAAAATCTGTTTTAATTTCTTCTTCCATTTTCTTTACGTTCGGATCTTGCAATCCTGTTATATGTCCACCAGCTAAATCATCTTCCCAGTTTGGACCCCATTCAATTTTGTCGATAAATTCGCCTGTAATTGCTGATTTCGGACGTGCAACTGGCTGATGCTTACGCTGCGGACTATTTGTTAACGTTTCATAATCATAGTTCCAAGGTTCAAAGTAATCATCGATTGTTGGTTGATCTGGATTGTGGAAAATATTCATAAGGCGTTTCATTTTCGAACCGGATTTCAGCTGAATTTCACCATTTTTTAATTCCCAGCCGCCTTTATATTTCTCTTGATCTTCCCATTGCTTCGGATAACCAATACCAGGTTTCGTTTCTACGTTATTGAAGTACATATATTCAGCACCTGGACGGTTCGTCCAGGTGTTTTTGCATGTTACGCTACAAGTATGGCAGCCGATGCATTTATCTAGGTTCATTACCATTCCGACTTGTGCTTTAATCTTCAAGCCAATCTACCTCCTTCAATTTGCGAATTACAACGTTTAAGTCACGCTGATTCCCAGTCGGACCATAATAGTTAAATCCATAACTTAATTGACCATATCCACCAATCATATGTGTCGGTTTCACGTGAATTCGAGTTGGACTATTATGCGTTCCCCCGCGGTTACTTGTTAATTTCGTACCAGGTACGTTAATGTGGCGATCTTGTGCATGATGCATAAATGCCATTCCTCTCGGTATACGGTGCGTTACAACAGCACGCGCTACAACAACACCGTTACGGTTAAAGCACTCAATCCAATCATTATCTGCTACGCCAGCTTCTGCAGCGTCCTCTTTATTCATCCAAACAGTTGGACCACCTCTAAACAGCGTTAACATCGGTAATGAATCGAAGTACATACTATGAATCGACCACTTATTATGCGGCGTTAAATAGTTTAATGTAATTTCTTTCCCTTCTACTTCAGGTCGTGATTTACGGAACGGTTTATGTTGCAGAATTGGTTTAAATGTTGCCATCGTTTCACCAAATTCTTTCATCATGTCATGATCTAAGTAGAAAGATTGTCGACCAGTTATCGTTCTCCAAGGAATAAGACGTTCCACATTTGTTGTAAATGGTGAATAACGTCGTCCACCTTTTTCAGAACCTGTGAAGGCTGGAGAAGTGATTACTGTTTTCGGTTGTGCTGTAATTTGTTCAAAAGTGAAGCATTCTTCTTCACGTTCTTCTGCTAAATCACGTAGTTTTAAATCGGTTTGTTTTTCAAGTGCTTCCCATGCTTTTACTGCCATATGACCGTTTGTTGTAGAAGAAAGCGTTAATACCGCTTCAGCAGCATTGATTGCTTCTTTTATGTCTGGGCAACCTTGCGCAATAGAATCTGTTCGAACAACTCCTAATCGACTCTTTAGTTGCTCATATTCTTTTTCTGCAGACCAAGAAATCCCTTTTGTACCAATCGGTTGTTTCCCTGCATTCGGTCCTAGCGCAGTCATTTTGTCATAAATCGTTTTATAATCCCTTTCGACAACATGAATTTGTGGCATTGTTTTACCTGGTATTGGTTCACACTCACCTTTGCTCCAGTCTTTAATCTTGCCGAGTGGTTGCGCTAGTTCTTGCGGTGTATCGTGAAGAAGTGGTGTTGCAACAACTTCTTTCATTGGTTCAAGATCGATTTTCTTCGCTAAATCAGACACAGCTTTAGAAAGAGAAGTGAAAATATCCCAGTCAGAACGTGCTTCCCATGGTGAACCGATTGCCGGATTAAACGGATGTACAAATGGATGCATATCTGTACTGCTTAAATCGTGTTTTTCATACCAAGTTGAAGCTGGTAAGACGATATCAGAATAAAGTGCTGTTCCAGCCATGCGGAAATCTAAATTAATGAGTAAATCAAGCTTCCCTTCTGGTGCGTCCTCATGCCACTTAATTTCTTCTGGTCGTAACGAATCACTATCGTCATTCATCAATCCGTTTGTTGTACCTAATAAATGTTTTAAGAAATATTCGTGTCCTTTACCAGAACTTGAAATTAAGTTTGCACGCCATACGAATAAATTACGCGGGAAGTTGTTTTTGTTATCTGGATCTTCAATCGCAAATTTTAGTTCTTTTTCTTTTAATTTTTGTGCAACGTATTTACCGATTTTTTCTTGCGTTGTTGCACCAGCAGCAACAGCTTCTTTATATAATTCAATTCCATTTTTCTCGAATGTCGGATACGAAGGTAACCAGCCCAGTCGTGCTGCTAATACGTTGTAATCACCGTGATGTTGATAACGTGAGTTACCTTCAATTGGTGATGCTAAATGGCCAACAGGTGTATCTTCATAACGCCATTGGTCTGTTACGAAATAGAAGAAAGATGTACCGTTTTGTAATTTCGGTGGCCCTTGCCAATCTTTTGCCATTGCAATTGTTTGCCATCCTTCTGCTGGTCGCAATTTTTCTTGCCCAACATAGTGCGCCCAGCCACCGCCGTTTACACCTTGCGCTCCGACGAGAAGAACAAGATTTAAAACTGCGCGATAAATCGTATCAGAATTAAACCAATGGTTAATACCAGCTCCCATAATAATCATCGAGCGGCCATTCGTATCAACAGCATTTTGTGCGAACTCACGAGCGATTTGAATAATAATCTCTCGTTTCACTCCTGTCATTTTCTCTTGCCATGCAGGCGTAAACGGTACATCATCATTGAAATCTTTCGGCTCTTGTCCGCCAAGCCCTCGATTCACGCCGTAATTTGCTAATGTTAAGTCATATACAGTTGTAACGAACACTTCGCCTTCTTCTGTCATAACCTTTTTCACTGGAATTGTACGTTCTAATATTGCATTTCCATCATCAGAGAAGTACGGAATTTGCACCGTTTCAACAGCATCTTCCATTCCAAATAAAGAAAGACGTGGATCAATCTTTTCACCTGTTTCTTCATCTTCTAAACGTAAGTTCCATTTCTTCTCATTATCCCAACGTGACCCCATTGTGCCATGAGGTGTTGCAAAATCATTCGTATTTTCGTTCCAAAGAACAGGTTTCCATTCTCCTAACTTTGTTTCGCGTCCAATATCAGAAGCATTTAAGAAACGATCAGCAACGAATTGATCTCCTTTTTGTTTCAATGTGACAAAGAAAGGAAAATCAGTATATTGCTTCGCATACTTTGTGAAGTATTCCACTTGATTATCTACGTAAAATTCTTGTAAGATCACATGCCCCATTGCCATCGCAAGTGCACCGTCTGTACCTTGTTTCACACTAATCCAATCATCCGCAAACTTTGTTGACTCAGCGAAATCAGGACTTACTGAAACTACTTTCGTTCCTTTATATCGAACCTCCGCTAAAAAGTGTGCATCTGGTGTTCTTGTCATCGGTACATTTGAACCCCATGTCATAATGTAGCCAGAGTTATACCAGTCACTACTTTCTGGTACATCTGTTTGATCACCCCAAATTTGCGGAGAAGCTGGTGGTAAATCAGCATACCAATCATAGAAGCTAAGCATCGGCCCGCCCATAAGTTGCATAAAGCGGCTACCTGCAGCATGACTTAACATCGACATAGCTGGAATTGGTGAGAAACCAACATTTCGGTCTGGACCGTATTTTATTACTGTATAAAGTAAAGAAGCTGAAACGAGTTGTAATACTTCATCCCAATTCGTACGAACGAATCCCCCTTTACCACGTGCCTGCTTATACTTGCGTGCTTTTTCAGGGTTTTCCACAATGCTTTTCCAAGCATCTAATGGTGACTCATTATTTTGTAATTCCTCTTGCCACATACTCCAAAGAACACCACGTACATACGGATATTTCACACGAAGTGGACTATAAATGTACCAAGAAAAACTCGCTCCACGTGGACATCCTCGTGGTTCAAAGTCAGGCATATCTGGACCTGTTGTTGGATAGTTAAGCTCCTGCCCTTCCCAAGTTACAATTCCATCTTTCACATAAATGTTCCAACTACATGAACCAGTACAGTTCACGCCATGTGTAGAACGAATTACTTTATCATGCTGCCAACGCTTTCTGTACACATTCTCCCATTCTCGATCTTCATATGTTTCTTGTGTATGATTATCGTTATAACGATCTATTGGTGAAAAATATTTTAAACGTCTCATTAGTGCTGAAGGTTTCTTCTTCATACTGTTCACTCCTTTAATACGTCTCTCTTACATACCCTTACTATAAGAGAGGTTGTAAAATACAGATGTGACATTTCGCACAGTTCAAGAGATTGTCAAAAATTCCGAAAAAAATATAAAAAAGTGAATATCTAATCATTGTGGAGGGATCACATCCTTCACTGACTGTTAAATTACTTCCTTGCTTCTAGAAAAGTTTAAGATGAAGTACTGATAATAATGAGCGTGCAAAAAATTTCTTACATAATAGAGGAAGTAATTTGGGAGTAGTTAAATTTGATATGCCTAAATCGTTAGATGGGTTTATAAATAAAAATACAATACTTTAATTCCACCCTACCAAGGGCAACTATCCTGAAAATAGTTGAAAAAAAACGCCAGGGAATCCATATGAATTGTCAGCAAGTTGAATTGAATGAATAGAAAAATACACCCAGAATGGCAGGATTATAAGATAATAATAAAAGGAGGATATTATGATATTAGAACCGCTTTATGCAGAAAACATTATAGTAGCCGTTATATATAAAAATGAGTTTAGATGGTATGTAACAGATAAAGAACTATGGTTTTTAGATTATGATAAATTAGATCATGCATATAAAAATTTAGGTGTAAGCATTGAAGATAATGGGGAAACGGAAGAAAGAAATGGAATACAAGTATTAAATAATGAAAATGTAGAAGTATTTTTACTAAGGATTAATCAATATAAAACAACTAAAGAGGAAATAAATTATTTACTACTTGAAAATATTAAAAGGAAAAATGCAGGAGAAGATCTATTAGATTTTAGTCCAGTCTTATTAATTAACTTTGATAATAAAATACTATATTCAATGTTTCCAGAACCGGCATCATACGAAAACTATGTACCAAAAGATTGGATTGGTACATATGAAGATTTCACTGAATTCATACCTACATCAGAGAAATATTGGATAGATAAGTTTAATAATAATCTACTTTTACTATAATTCAAGTAGGACAAGAGTGATGATAGTATAAGAACTTCTTACCTTAATAGAGCTTATAAGATTAATGGAGAAGTAAATAGAGTCCCTAAATCCAGAAATAAAGGAGTAAAATAGTCATGAAATATCCATATAGTTTTGAAGTACTTAACAGTAGACATTTAGTTATGAGACTTCCTCAAGAAATTAAACTTGTTGAAACTTTTTTAGGAATTGAAGTTTCAGCTTTTGGAGATTGGATTTTAAAAGAAATACAAAGTGTTTTAAACGGAGAAAAAAATTATGTAGTAGTAAATGGCAACATTTACGGTTTAGAAATTCGGAACGATACAACTACTGTGTTAGACAATTTAGCCGAAGATGGTAAAGGCGAATATTGTGAAATTGAAACAATGGACTTGGTAGAATTAATTCATATTTGGTTAGATAAACAAAAAGAATATAAGAAAGATAAAAATAAAGGATTGTAATAATTTACATAGCTGGCCTCTTAATGAAGTCGGCTTTATTTATTACTCATATAAATTTTAATCACAAGGCGTATGATATAGGCTTCCAACTTTACGCGTAGGGTTCCCTATGCTATTTATTTTGCTCATCGAAGTCACTCTTTCCTTCCCCTCCTCTATGTTTTACCGATAATACTAGTTTATATCAAGACATATTGCACATAAAACTACAAATCATTATTTACCATATTGCCCTAAGTTACGGAAACAATTATACTAGATATAATCGAGATAAATAATCTGAATATTCTCAGAATTAGAGATAAGATTTTTACTTCCCGCAAATAGAGGCGTAAATTCTATTTTCCACTAAATAGATTAGAAAACGTTAATAAAATGAGGAGGGTTACGATGCCCCAGCTTGATTCATTACATCCTATTGTAGAAAAAATAATAAACAATATTGAAAAATTAATGGTCGGAAAACGAAAAGAAACGATCTTATCCTTGACAGCTCTCTTAGCTGAAGGTCATGTACTATTAGAAGATGTTCCTGGTGTCGGGAAAACAATGTTAGTACGTGCTCTTTCTAAATCCATTGATGCTGATTACAAGCGAATTCAATTCACACCTGATTTACTGCCGTCAGATGTAACAGGTGTTTCTATTTACAATCCAAAAGAGCTCCAATTTGAGTTCAAGCCTGGACCAATCATGGGGAATTTTATACTTGCTGATGAAATTAATCGTACATCTCCCAAAACACAATCTGCCTTACTTGAAAGTATGGAAGAAGGCAATATTACAATAGATGGCATGACAAGACCGTTACCAAAACCGTTCTTTGTAATGGCTACACAAAATCCGGTCGAATATGAGGGAACATACCCTTTACCAGAAGCCCAGCTCGATCGATTCTTATTGAAACTAAAAATGGGATATCCTACACCAGAAGAAGAATTTGAAATTTTAAACCGGATGGAAAAAACAAATCCACTCTCCCATCTACAAGCTATTACTACAATAAAAGAGTTACTTTATTTACAACAAAGCGTACGAGAAGTAAGCATGGACAAAGCAATCAAGCATTACATTGTAAAGCTTGTTAGTCAGACTCGTTCTTATAGTTCTATACAGCTAGGTGCAAGTCCACGTGGCTCAATTGCTTTAATGAAAGCTTCACAAGCTTATGCATTCATCCATGGTAGAAATTATGTTATTCCAGACGATGTTAAATTTTTAGCTCCTTACGTGTTAGCTCACAGACTCATTCTAAAAATGGAAGCAAAATTTGAAGGAGTAACAGGGGAACAAGTTATTTCAAAAATCGTTGCACGAACTGCCGTGCCGACTCAAAGGACGATGAACCTTTGATGAAACGCATGCTACGAGCACTATATCATGTTACTAAGTTATCACTCATTCCTTTATGCCTAGTCTTAACCTTTGTATACGCTATGCTTCAAGGAGGATTTGTTAGTTGGTTTTTGTTTTACAGTACGATTCCTATTGGCCTTTATTCACTATTACTCCCTTTCTATGCTTTACGGAACGCCGAAGTAAAACGAATAACAAACCAAGGCGAATATGTAGCAGGAGTACCATTTGTAAGCACCATTACAATAAAAAGAAAATTTCCTTTTCCCTTACTCTATTTAATTATAGAAGATGAACTGCCATCACAATTTACAAATTGTAGACAAACGAAGGCGAATAAGGTCATACTCTTTCCAGGATTCAAACGAAATATTTCGTTTCAATATGCTATTGACACAATCCCTCGAGGAGAACACACATTTTCAAGCGTACGTGTCAAAACTGGCGATCTATTCGGTATGATAAAGAAAGATGTAACTTTTTCAGTTCCAGATACATTTTTAGTCTATCCCCAGTATGTAGATATAACGTATCGACAATTGGAAAATCATTTCGAACAAGGAGCGCTTTCAGCAAATATAAATTTAGCAAAAGACTCTACAATTTCTGTCGGTGTCAGAGAATATAAACCTGGCGACCGCTTTTCATGGATTGATTGGAAAGCAACTGCACGAACAAACAATATTATGACGAAAGAGTTTGAACAACAACGTAGCCACAATATCATGATATTTATGGACAGAACCGAGTCTCCTCTATTCGAATCAGTCGTAACGTTTACTGCCTCTATTGTGAGGGCTGTCTTGAAGCAAAATTCATCAGCCTCATTCGTGTCTGTCGGAAAAGAACGTACTTTTTTTCCTTTAGACAATGGAGATAGCCAGTTGCAGCAAATCTTTTGTCATTTAGCGAAAGTACAAGCTGACAGTGTATTCCCGCTCTCCCAGAGTGTAGAAATCGAATTAAGAAAAATTTTTGAGCCCGTAACGATTATACTCGTGACAAGCGATCTTTCTCCCGATATTCAAAAGGCAGCTGACTATGCTGCTATAAAAAATAGGAAATTAATGGTGTTTGTCGTGAAAGAAAAAGCGAATCAACTCTCACATCGAGAACTAAGTATTCTAGAAAATCTACAAAAACGAAAAATATTTGTAAATGCAGTTTATGAAAACCGGTATACAAACGTGTTTTTTGAGGTGAGCAAATGATAACATTACGGACAAAAAAACAATGGGATATGAGCAGATTCTTCATACATGTATGTGCATTTCTACTTTTACTAGAATGGCTAAGACCCCTTATAGGTATTACAAACGTAGGTAGATTAGATATTTTTATAATATTTATAGGAATTTGCTTCACACTCTCTTTTTTTCAAACAAGTTGGCAGATTCCAATAAAGATCGTCACGATTTTATTCATCATTCATTTCCTATATTATAAAAATGCTTTTATCAATCCATCTTGGCTAACAAAATTTTTTACTGATATTTCTCGAAATTCCTCCCTGTTATTTCAAGGGAATTTACTAGATATTTCTCCAGTTTTTCCAACACTTTTATTTTTTTTATCATTTTGGTTTTTGAGTGCTTTTATCTCTTTTTGGATGATTCATAAAAAACGTGGGTTGTTATTTCTTATATTGACTATTATTTATATCACAATTTTTCACGACTTACATTTATACAATGCAAACTACGCTATTATTCGTACTGTTGTCATCGGTTTTTTTATGCTTAGTCATCTCCACATAGAACGAATAAAAGAGATGGAACACTTACAAAATTATGCTAGAGAAATCTCAAAATTACTTAGACCACTTACACTATTTATTGTATTTTCAGTAACCATCGCATACTTTGCTCCAAAATTTGGACCTCAATGGCCAAACCCAATGGATTTTTTAAAACTCAACACATCCGAAGCAAGTACAAAACAAGAAGTTTCTAAAATTGGGTATGGTTTAGATGACTCGCGATTAGGCGGTCCTTTTAAGGCGGATCCTACAATTGTTTTCACAGCACAAACGCAAAACAAACAATATTGGAGAGTCGAAACGAAAGATTTTTATACCGGAAAAGGCTGGGAAGTTTCTGAAAATCAAAAAAAGGTTTCTTTTAAAAATAAAAACGACGTCGTGAGCTGGTACGAACAAAATACAAAAACGGAGGCAACCGAGGCAACAATCACCATGCAAAAAAGTTATCCTCACCTTACCTATCCAGCAGGATTAGTATCAGTTGAGGCTTCTTCTGATGTATCATACAGCGTTGACCCATTTTCAGAAAAAATCTATACGATGCACGGAGACTCTTCTACTACTTTAAATTCATATAAAGTAACATATGAGGTCCCGGAGTTTTCCATAGAAAATTTGAAAGCTGTAAAAGCAAATGAAGGTCATGAAACAAGTCCTTATTTTATGACAAAGTACACCCAACTTCCCAAATCATTACCGCAACGAATAAAAGACTTAGCTGTTAATCTAACAAATGATAAAGACAACCGATATGATAAAGTATTAGCTATTGAAAATTACTTCACCGACCATTCTTTTGTATATGAAACAACGAATGTTTCATTCCCTACTAAAAACCAAGATTATGTAGATCAATTCCTTTTCGATACAAAAAGCGGCTACTGTAATAATTTTTCGACGTCTATGATTGTATTACTTCGTTCTGCCGGGATTCCCGCTCGCTGGGTAAAAGGTTATACAGAAGGAACTCTTGATAATACACTTGCCTCTGCAGAAGGTGAAGATGTTTATAAAATCGCGAACGATAACGCACACTCTTGGGTCGAAGTATATTTTCCAGGATATGGATGGATTCCGTTCGAACCAACAAAAGGATTTACCAATCCCTATAATTTTACAAATAATACTCCTGCTCCTACTTTACAAAATAGCGAAGAAACTAATTCTCAAAATGCGCAAATGCACCAAAGAAATAATGAAGCAAAGCTCAAAAGTTTAATAGAAGATACAGAGGAAGCTTCTACTAAAAAGATTACAAATGCTAAAAATAGATTTTCTTGGTGGTACGTATTCCTCTCTTCGATGCTAATTAGTATTATAGGATACATTCTCTTCGCTACTAGAATGAAATGGATTACATTTTTTATCATTCTTTTCTATAAATACCGAAAAGATGATGCTGTTTATAGCAAAGCTTACGGTGCACTTTTAAAACAATTTGCGCGAATCGGTATACCACGAGGTGAAAGTCAAACATTCCGCGAATATGCACTCCACATCGATACGCTTTACAACTCAGCCGATATGCAACAACTTACTTTCAGTTATGAGAACGCTATGTATCAAAAGGGACAGGCTGCAGTAGAATGGAAAAAATCCGCACACTTATGGGAAGTGCTTATGAAAAAAGCAGCTTCTCCGCCCAAATCAAATGACTTCCATTCAGCGATTTAATCTTGATAATGTGAGTTAAAGGAAAAAGCCTCAAAGAACTACCTTGTTCTTTGAGGCTTTTTTAATAAAGTGAAACTTCTAGTTATTCCCCAAGTACCTTCTCAATCTCAACCTCTAAATCCACCGGCTTCGTCTGCGGCGCAAAACGCCCTACTACTTTCCCGTCTTTTCCAATTAAAAACTTAGTAAAATTCCATTTCACTGCTTTCATACCGAGTAAACCTGGTGCTTGTTCTGTCATGTATGTATACAGAGGATGAGCCTTGTCACCTTTTACATCAACCTTTGCAAACATCGGGAAATTTACACCGTAGTTTAACTCACAAAAACTAGTAATATCTGCTTCTGTGCCTGGTTCTTGTCCTCCGAATTGGTTACAAGGAAAACCGAGTATTTCTAGTCCTTGGTCTTTATATTTATCATATACTTCTTGTAACCCTTTATATTGCGGTGTAAAACCACACTTGCTAGCTACATTTACAATAAGAAGTGCTTTTCCTTCGTAATCTTTTAACGATTTATCTTCTCCTGTTATCGTTTTAGCTGAAAAATCATAAACTGTCATTGTCCTTACCCCTCTCTTCACTATCATTCTATGTTTATACTATACTACATTCATGAATATACAGCTCTTATTACGTACTTACAGGCTGAAATGATAGCGCTTTATTTTCGTTCGAAAATTCGACACAAACTACTAGACTTTTATGTTGGAAAGTTTTACAATTGAATTGTGAACAAAATGTGACAGTTTATATTCCATTATAAAAGAAAAGGATGGTGTTCATTATGAAAACTGCACAACATGAAACGATTTCAAATCGCGAGTTTTATTTCGTACTATATATGATGTTATTGTATGTGATTGGCTGGGTAATCGATGTAAATGGTTTATTTTTAAGCTCCTACTTTAATTTAGCAGGAGAGATTATGCTTCCATTAGTTGGTGGCATTGTTGGGTTGTTCGTTATGTCTATCAATAAAGAACAAACGAAATAAATACATTACAAAAAGGCAGAAGACGAAACTTTCGTTTTCTGCCTTTTTGTATTTTTAGCGTATAATAGTTACATACCGTATATAAGGAGTGGTAAAGATGAAAAAAGTAGAGCAATTATCTTCGCACCTATATCTTATTGATGATTTTGATTTACAACATACTGAACGTACAGGTACGTATGTTTTATTAGGTGACGATATTACTTTAGTTGAAACTTGTGCAGCCCCTTCTCTTCCATATATTTTAGATGGCTTACAACAATTACATATTGATTTAAACGATGTTAAAAACATTATCGTTACACATGTTCATTTAGATCACGCCGGGGCTGCTGGTTTAATGATGGAAAAATGCCCAAATGCTACTTTATATGTGCATTCTCGCGGCGCTCGTCATATGATTGATCCAACAAAACTCATTTTAGGCGCAAAAGCTGTATACAAAGAAGATTTCGATAAACTATTTGATCCAATTCTTCCTATAGAAGAAGAACGTGTTCATATTGTACAAAATGGTGATACTTTAAAAATTTCAGAAGACCGTATCCTGACATTTTATGATACACCGGGACATGCTAAGCACCATATTAGCATTCACGATTCATTAACAAATGGCATTTTTACTGGCGATACAATAGGAATTTACTATAGAGAACTCGCAGACCTTGGTGTAGAACTATATCTACCATCAACGTCCCCTTCACAATTCCAACCAGATGCGATGATTGCTTCTAAAAATCACATTCAAAGTATGAATGTAGATACTATTTATTTCGGCCATTACGGTGCATCATCCAATGTTACAGAAGTATATAACCAACTGGAACATTGGTTACCTATTTTCGTCCATACTGGTAAAGAGGTCTTTGAACAGTATAATGATTTCGATGAAGCGACTAAAGCTTTACAAACTATATTAATGGATAAGATCTCTTCTCACCTTACAAAGGTAAACGTTCCATCAGATCATTCCGTTTATAACATTTTACATCTAGATATAGAAATTAGCGCTATGGGCATTATTGATTATTTCACGAAGCAAGAAAAAGCAAACTCCACTATTAAATAACCGTAAAAGAAGAGATATACAACAGTAGTTATTGTATATCTCTTCTTTTTTTGAATATATTTTGAGTAAAGGATGGTGGAATGTAATGCAAAAAGTGATGCTATATCTCTGCTTCACCTTATTTATCGTCTTATTATTATTTGTCGGAGTGAAAATTCAATTTTATTTAGATACAGACGCGCAGGTGAACTTTAAATTTTATCCAAGGTTATTCTACTATACACTCTTCCCTCTTATAGTTGGCATTTTATTACGATTCCTTCAGTCCATTAATCGCGAAACAAATAAACAAAACTGGCGCTTTCAACCGGATAAATTTATCGCTATTACTGTGCCTACGCTATTCATTTCCTTTTCTCCAGCCCTACTCTTTTCACCAGTTGGTGAATACCTACCTTATTTAAATAATATTATTCTTGTGAATACGACTTTCGTTACCATTATTAGTTTAATAGCTGGTTACTCACTTTTAGATTGTTTGATACAAAAAGACAAGGAGAATAGTAAGGAATATAACTAAGTAATTTCCCACTTTCACTTTATTAAGCAAATCAAGATAATTCTGCCCCTGACTTGTATGCAAAAGAACCTAATGTTCAATTTTCAAGTGCCGTTGGTTATGGTGGTTTATTTATAAGCGCAATACTCCTTGTAAGATTTGCTATACATGCGGTAAGGAATTTTAAGTAATAACAAAACGAGTGTGAAATCGCATAGATTTTATACTCGTTTTTTATTGTTTATATATTCAATATGTACTAGGACATTTATGTTAAACTATAGAAAATCTTGCACTAAGTCAAAATACATTTCAATCAAGGGAGAATTATTATGTATAGATTTTTCGGATTTTCGTGTCTAATGTTTCTCGCAAGTATATGTTCTTTCTTTGTTTTAAGAGGACCTAATGCAAATTTAACTTTGATTATTGCGATTCTAGGAATACTTTCATTACTCGGTATTATTTCTGCGATAGCATCAAAAAATTGGTTATTCGGAATAGTTGGTACTGCATTAAATGGCGTAATATTAGTATTTGTATATTTCTTATTGCTAGCAAAAGGAATAGGTGGTTAATATATTTACGTTTCAATAAGAAAAGCTCACAGCTTAAGCTATGAGCTTTTTTACTTATCTCACCTTTTCATCTACATACTCCATAAACTGTTCTGCTTTAATAAACCTTTCTTTATACGCTTCAGGTACTTCTTCTACTGTTATCCCACCACTCGATTTCGCTTTTACTAATACAGTTTGATATGACATTAACGCTTCCATATATTGTTCATACTCTTCCGAAGTTAATACTTCTTTACTAGATTTATGGCCATTTAATTTATCAAAATATGGCTGAAGTTCCATTTCTACCTTTTTCATTTCCTCTTTTTTAGCTGGTGATAATTGATCATAATCAATATTACCGTTCGAATCCCCGTGCTCAAGTTTTGCATTTGTTAATTTCTTTAGTTCTGTTGTAAACTCTTCATATTCCTTCGCACCCATTTCATCTTTCGCTTCTGATAATTTTGCATTAAAACGCATATACGCTTCTAATGTCATAGCTCCAGCATGTTTTTTTAAGTTCTCAAAAGATCCGTATATACCATCCGCCATAATAGATTGGTAAGCAAAACCAGTCGTTGGGATTAAAAATACTGCTGCAAGCACTCCTGCAATAAGTCGCTTCTTCCTTTTGTTACCGCCGCGATTCATTTTAATCTGAACAATTACTTTTTCTTTTAACTCCGGCGGGGCAACAATCCCCTTCGCTTCTTCTTGTATAGATTCTCTAACTCTACAATCTAAGCTCATTTCACATTCCCTACCTCTCCTAAAAAGATTTCTTCTATTTGTTCTTTTTGGCGTAGTTTCTTTAATGCCGCATGAATTCTAGACTTAACTGTACCGATTGGAATATGTAATATTTGTGCTACTTCTTCTTGTGAATAATCGTGTAAGTATCTTAAGATAATAACTTGTTTCAATTTATACGGTAACTTATGAATGAGTTCGATTAATTTTTGATTTGATATTTTACTTATAACATCGTTAGAAAAATCAATTTGTACTGGTTTTCTTTGCTCTTCTGCTTTTTTTATAATTCGTAGTCGCATCCACCTCTTTCTTCTATAGGAGTGAATTTGTTTAATCGTAAGTCCAATTAGCCAAGGGCGAAATGGCTTCTCGCTATCATACTTACGAAGCGATTCATATAGCTGTATGTATATTTCTTGAACGACATCATCTACATCCGTTTTATCTTCTATTAAAAAATGTGCTGTCTTATATACTTCTTGAATCGTTTTATCATACAATTCGCTATATGCTTCTTTATTGCCTGATAAAGTTAATTGGATTAAATCTATATACACCGTTTCATCCTTCATATTCCATCCCTCCTTTGTCTTACACTTTATATTGGCAAGTAATTGATGTTTCGTTCGATTTTTTCAAACAGTTTTTTATATACATTAATATAATGATCCAATGAGTTCATAAGCTTCACTTATAAAGCCGCATAACTATTATATAATTTCCCAATTGCTAATGACGCTTTAAAATGATTTGTATAGTCAAATTTAGGAGGATATATGATGAAAGCTATCGTTGTAACGTCGTTCGGTGGTCCTGAAGTGATGCAATATACAGATGTGGATATACCGGTTATTTCAGAAGATCAAGTTTTAATTCGTGTTGTTGCTACCAGTGTAAATTTCGCCGATATTAAATCACGGTATGGAAAAAAAGGAAATAAAGCACTCCCTTTTATTCCAGGTATAGATGTCGCTGGTATTGTAGAACGTGTCGGTTCTCATGTGAAAAATATTCATCCTGGACAGCGTGTCATTGCTTTTCCTCAAAATGGATCTTACGCAGAATACGTTGTCGCAAACGAAAACCTTACTTTCGTTTTACCTGATAAAGTCGATTTTCAAACGGCAGCTGCTTGCCCGATCGTATCTTTTACAAGTTATAATTTACTCGCAAATGTTGCAAGGCTTCAACAAGGTGAATCTGTACTCATTCATGCGGCTGCTGGTGGAATTGGTACTACAGCGATTCAACTTGCTAAACTATTAGGGGCTGGAAAAGTTATCGGCACTGTCGGAAGTGAAGCAAAAAAAGAAATTGCTTTAGATGTTGGAGCTGATTATGTTATTTGTCATCAAGATGAAGATTTTGTAGAGAAAGTCAATGAACTGACAAACGGAGAAGGCGTTAATATCATTTTAGACTCTATTTCTGGAACGGTTTCGGAAAGAAGTTTAAACTGTCTTGCTTATTATGGTCGCCTCGTTCATTTCGGTAATGCTAGCGGTGAAATTGGTAATTTTGAAACGAAAGATTTACATGCAAGTTGCCGCTCTATACTCGGATTCAGCTTTGGAACCACACGAAAAAAACGTCCTGAACTGCTCCAAGAAACTGCAAATGAAGTTTTCCGTTATTTGCGTGACGGACGTTTGCAAATTAAGGCTACGAAATCTTTTCCACTTCAAGATGCAGGGAAAGCACATGAATGGGTCGAAAGTAGAAAAAGTACAGGGAAAGTAATACTAACTGTTCAGTCCTCTTCCTGAAATGAATACTTGAAACCGAGGTGTCATTTTCATGGGATCACGAATTATGCATGCTATTATCGCCAACAAGATTGCCGAAAAACTATATATCCAAGATAAAACTTCTTTCATACTTGGAGGTGTAGCCCCCGATGCGGTTCATTCAGCAGAAGAAAAAGGAGCTTCACACTTTTACGCTGGCACAACGAAAAACTATACGAGAAGGATAGATTTCAATTCTTTTTTTCAAAAATATAAAGCTCATATGGATTCCCCTTTTCTCCTTGGCTATTACACTCACCTCATTGCCGATGATAATTGGCTAAGCGGCTTCTTTCTACCTTGGCTAAAAAATAGAATAGAAAATGACGAAACGATCGCACCTATGTACTATAACGATTTTAAATTGTTAAATGCAAAGTTGCTTCATCATTACGATACAGAACAGCAGCTCTTCTCTCTTCTCAACCAAGAGGCTCACATTGTGGATATTGAAGAAGTTTCTAAAGAAAATGTTTTAGAATTTCGAAAGTATCTTTTTGAAGATATGTTGTATCCCGAGCAACATTTGCATGAAGACTTACAGGTATTTACGTTTAATCAAATTGTCGGTTATATGGAAACTGCTATTGAAAAAGGTGCATTTTTTATTAAACAACTCTCTCATGAAAAATTCATTTCAAAGATTTAATCCCCCTCAATATGTTTGAGGGGGATTTTCACATCTCAATATTATTATCGGTTCTTTTCCATAACCGCAAAATAATTCCCTTCACTATCAGCAAAGTTAAACACTTTACCAGAAGGCATAGTTACCATTTCGCCAACAGTAACATTTTTATTTTTTAAATCTGTATATAATTGATCCAGATTTTCTGAGAAGAACATTAAAGACGGTGTACCAAGATTCAATTCTGGGCTCATCTTAGAAATCACTTCTTTATTATGTAGTACAATGCTCGTTTCAGCATCATTAGTTGGAGCAATTTCAATCCATCTCATTCCTTGTTTGTTATCTTCCACTGCAACTACATGAAACCCTACCTTTTCCGTCCAAAAATTTACTGCCTCATCCTGATTATTTACATATAACATAATTTGTCCGACTTTATGAATCATTGTTTTTCCCCCTAATGGTTTTAATATTCTATGTAGGTTTCTACAGGTACTATTGTTAATCCTTTTTCATTCAGTTGAATACTTATAAATCGCTAGTCATAAAAAGTTGTCTTTTTGCTTAGGGGAACTTAATAGCTTTTGCTTAGTAGCAATAATGTGGTTGTATCTCATCGATATCAAGCTACGGTTATGAAGTACCCCCTAAACAAATTTTTTATCTCTTTACAATTATTTATAATCATTCAGCTCATTTTTGTCGTTTTGGAGAACAAACAATTTTTTAATATAGATTTTCAATTGTATTGCCATCCTTCGGTTCAACTTCACGAATCATATAACTATCTACCTTTTGCATTTAATAAATCATGGTAAAGTTTAAGGTAGATTATGGTTATAACTCTATATAAGCTTTTTCCCCACCTGGAATCTTAAATTTATTTACATCATATTCTTTAATTATATATTTCTTTATCGCTTCAAAATCTTTCCCAAAAGCAAGAATTGGATTTTTTGAGAAATATATCGTTTCTTCCTCGTCATAAATTCGGGCTTTAATTACTTCTTTGTCAGAGTGAAACGATACATTGACTCCTTTGTAAAAATATTCATAGTATCCCTCTTCATCCTGTTCACTCTTATCTTCAAAAGGAACTGATTCAATATGATATATAGCTCCATTTACATTTATAGATTTCATACAACACTACTCCTTTTCAAGAATATCCATCAGAATGTAAAGTAATAATAAAGTTGTTTAAATGTTGTTCAACTAAAACACCCGTTAGTTCACTTAAGGTAATCCTATTAAACCTGGAGTAACTCCTTCTATTCTCGCCCAGTCAAATAAAGATTCAACTATCATTTGATTCTTACATTTAATTTTTAATAAACTTCCTTCTGACATCGTACTTATTTCAAAATGCTCAATGATATTTTCTGTTCCTAAATTTTCTATTATTAAATTTTGAATAGTAAAAAAAGAGATTTCTACATAGATTACATCCCACTTATTCCAGCGTTTAGGTTTATGTTCAACGTTTTCATTTGTCATCAATTGGATAACTAGGGTAGGGCCATCCCTTTTAAGACACACTTCTAATAACTCTGCTTCTTCAAATTTTGGTACTTTTCCAAAAATGCTAATTAACGTCTGGGGATTTAAAATTTTTAATTGATCAATCATTTTTATACCTTCTATTTTTTATTTCTCTTTTCAAAATAATAATGATCCTCCATCCCATCGACTTGTCCCATTCCTGTATTGTACTCAGGTCTTTCATTTTAATGAGTTGGTTGATCTCCAATGCCACGTTTCCCGAAGATATGACCGGCTAAGTGATCTAGAATTATAATTTTTTGTCCATCGACTTCATATGTGAATTCCTGGGTCATAATAGGCTGTTTTTTATCATTTAGTATCCATTTTTCGAAGAGTCAATTGGATTAATGTTGCAACACTCAAAATGAATTTCATAATATTCTTCCTCAGAGAATACTTGTACAATTTGTCCCGTGTCCTTATCAGCAATTGTAAATTCGTTAGTTTCAGAAATGTCCCAAAGTTCCTCAATAAATTTTGTAAAGTTCAATATCCTAACATTTGCCCACATCGGTTCTAAACAATTAGGAACTAATATAAAATATTCTGTTTTATGATTTGAAAAATTTAAAGAAGCTAAAGAATTTTCAATCCATAAAATATACTTACTTTTAACATTACCAATTGGAATACAAAACTTTGGCTTAGAATCAATCTTACGAAATTTTTTCAATGCTATATCGAATAGTTCTATCCATGCAGAATCTGGATTTTCAAATTCAATAAATTTTAAATTTGAAAATAGGCTAATGATTTTTTCAGCACTAATTAACGCCTTCTTCCTACAAATCCTATCATTTTGATATATCATAATCTATACGCCTCTCATTTATTATAATAAGTATGATGATCGTTATTAAGCCTGAAATGTTCAAATATCTTTTCTTCATAAAAATCCTGTCTTTTTTCAAGACAATTATGGATGGTATCTTCCTTTCACGAGCTGTTGTAGACCCACTATGTATTCCAAGCTCAATAATATTTTTTCATAATAATCCAATTCTATCTTAAGGTCAGGGAAGGTTTTCGGCATTTTCGTTCGCCAGGGGTTCGCAAAATCTGTGTAATATTTAAAACTTCGATTCTAAAACACCACGTTTTATGGGGGAGAGATAAATCCCTTTAAATATATTTGTATTACTTCGGATATGTCCACTTTATTCTACTGATAGTTCTCTATGGAAAACAACTATAAAATATGGAATAATTAAATTTAAGTGAAAAAAGACCACACTTTCTAGTGTTTTTTACGCTTCAATATCTTTCCCTTCTGCTACCACTGTATCTCGCCACAACACAAGTAGTTTTCTAAATTCAGAGGTCTCAATTTTACATTGGTTATTTGGGGCACTCATAAATAAGTTAATAGCACTAGTATAATTAGGTTCAATGTAGACTGCTGCTACGTTCCCTTCTATTTCATATTGCGGAACTTCTTGCTTCACTACAGTATCTAAAATCTGTATATACTCATCTGCTTCATCATCTAAAATATCTTCTAAAAAATGAGAAATTATAGAAATCTCTTTGGGCAAACGTATTCTTAATCCGCCGAGTCCATCACGGTAAAATTCGTATATGTATTCCATTTTTCACCTCCTAATATAAATAGATTATACATTTATCATCTCATTATTCTGTATATTTTTTCTATTTTAAATCTGAGAGAGGTTTGTCTTACATATCTAACTGTATCGACTTCAATCTTATTATTATTTGCTTCTCACGCTTTGGAATTAACAGTTACTGTCGTACGTATTGCATGTGGTATTGTTTTTGAACTGTGTCAGAATCAGAACTCATTTGCGTAGCAATTTTTTCAGCTTTCTGAACATTACTTTGAAAGATTGCCATTATAATTTAACTCCTTACTTTAATATATTTTTTAAATTACAAAAGAAGAGCCTATGTAGTTTTTATATTAATGATATTTAACAGGGAATATGTAGTATTTTCATATACCCCAAAACATAGACCCTATACCAATAAGGTAATCCATAAAATGGAACACATCTTTAATTATACTAATACATCCTTACATTGACTTAGAAAAAATTTAAATTAGTGAATAATCTTTCTATATATTTTTAAGAGGAAATAATTAGTTACCTAAAATGAGCATATTGACTCAAATAAAAAAGACGCAACTATAAATAGTTACGTCTTCCCTATTATTTATCCCGTAAACGTCCGATTGATGAGGGATAATAATCAGTGGGGGAATCCCCACTGATTATTTTTTCACTTTATCTAGGCTTTTTCTTCCCAGTAAACGCTGGTTTCTTTTTCTTTGGTGCTTTCGGTTTCGTTTCTACAAATGATCCGTTGAACATTTCTTGCTTCGTAAATACGATACCTAGTTTTTTTGCAAATTGAAGTAATTTACGCTCTTCTTGTTGTGTTACAAGAGAAACGACTGTTCCTTCTTTACCCATACGTCCTGTACGTCCTGAGCGGTGAATATATTGGTCTACTGTGTCTGGTAACTCCAAGTGGATTACATGTGTTAAATCATCAATATCAATACCGCGTGCTGCAATATCAGTAGCAAGTAGAATTTCTAATTTACCGCCGCGGAAAGCTCGCATCGTTGCTTCACGTTCTTGCTTACTTGCTTCTGCATGAAGAGCTGCTGCTTTCATTTTACGGAATTTCAATTTCTGAGTAATTTCATCTAAACGGAATGGGTCATTTAAGAAAGCAACTGCTTTTACATCGCCCATATGCATAATTCTTCTTACGTAATCATTTTTTTCGCGTCGCTCACAAATGATATACGTATGCTCAACTAAGCTTTTTGACTCAGCACGAGTTACACGTACTAATTGTGGTTCAACTGTCAAATCACGTGCAGCATCTTCTGCCGCTTTTGTCATTGTCGCAGAGAAGAATACTAATTGACGATCGCGCATTGTAGATTTAATTACATCTTGTACAGCGCCCATCATCTTTTGTTTTACAATTTGATCAAACTCATCAAATACAATTGTTTTCACTTCATGCATCTTTAGTTTTTTCATACGAATTAATTCTAAAATACGTCCTGGTGAACCGACAATTACTCTCGGGTGTTTCTTTAATTTTTCAACTTGGCGCTTAATATCTGCACCACCAATTAAAGATGCACCTGAAATTTCAGTCCCTGCTGTAAACTTTTGAACCTCTTCGTGAATTTGCATGACAAGCTCACGTGTTGGTGCTAAAACAACAACTTGTGGTTGTTTTACTTCAGGATTAATTTTATGTAAAAGGGGTAATAAGTACGCTAATGTTTTTCCTGTTCCAGTTGGAGATTCAGCTATAACGTCTTGTCCTTCTAAAATAGTTGGAATCGCTTGTTTTTGAATTTCGGTTAATTCTTTAAAACCAGCCTTTTCCCAAGCTTGTTGTAAAAATGGTTGCATATCTTTTATCATTTGTTTTTCTCCTTTATCTCTATTTTTGAAGAAAATGTTGTATTGTTCGCACCGTTTCTATCATGTGTGAAATAACAGCTATTAAATCATCAACATGGTCTTCTGTAATCGCTTTTTGAAATAGAACCTCTACCTTATTATGATATGAAATCGCTTGCTTATTATATTCGTATGAAAGTTTTTGCGTAATCATTCTTTCTTTTCCCCATATAGAATGCATGAAAGTTTCAATTTCTTCGCACACTACCTCTGGCTTTTCTATCGGGAATGAAAATGCTAACTTCATTTCACAACCTGGTGTAAATTGTGGTACTTCCAATATTTCACCAGACAAGTTCTTTGCATCCACAGATAATGAAAATGTTGCTTCTACTAGTGGTTCGAACGGTTCTGTTAATTGAAATGAAATACGATATATACGACTTAATGAAGCAAGGTCCATCATATCTTTTCGATTTGTTACAAGAATATCTCCATGTAAATCAAAATCATAAACAGCACCTTCTACGATTACTTTTAAATTATCAAAAGCAGTTGGATCAAACATAATTTCCTCCAAAAAACAGGCGCCTTTCGATGGAAAGGCGCCACTTGATGTATATATAGTTTACAGATAAACGAGATGAATTACAACCTTTTAGAATAAACCTACTGCTTTTCCATCTTCATTTACATCCATTTGTAGTGCTGCTGGCTGTTTTGGAAGGCCTGGCATTGTTAACATTGTTCCCGTTAACGCAACGATAAAACCTGCACCGATAGATGGTTTTAGCTCACGAATTGTAACGATAAAGTCAGATGGACGACCTAATTTCGTTGCATCGTCAGAAAGAGAGTATTGTGTTTTCGCCATACAAACTGGTAGGTTACTCCAACCTTCTCCTTCATATTGAGCTAATTGCTTACGTGCTTTTGGAGCAAATTCAATATCTTTTGCGCCATACACTTTTTGGGCAATTGTACGAATTTTTTCTTCTAATGGTAATTCTAATTCATAAAGTGGTGCGTAGTTATTCTCACCTTTTTCGATTTCTTTTAGTACTTTTTCAGCAAGGTCAACTCCGCCTTGGCCACCTTTCTCCCAAACTTCTGTTAAGGATACTGCATAGCCACGCTCGTTACACCACTCTTGTAAGTATGTAACTTCTGCATCTGTATCTGTAATGAATTTATTAATTGCAATTACGAAAGGCACACCGAAGCTTTGAATTGTTTCAACATGCTTCTGTAAGTTTTCCATACCTTTTGCTAATGCATCTACATTTTCTTCTTTTAATTGATCTTTTGCTACGCCACCATGCATTTTAAGCGCACGAATAGTCGCAACAATAACAACTGCTTCTGGTTTAATACCAGCTGCTCGAGCTTTAATATCTAAAAACTTCTCTGCACCTAAATCAGCACCAAATCCAGCTTCTGTAATAACATAGTCACCTAATTTTGCTGCCATTGTTGTAGCGATAACACTGTTACAACCGTGAGCGATATTTGCAAATGGTCCACCGTGAATGATAGCTGGTGTATTTTCTAACGTTTGTACTAAGTTCGGTTTTAATGCGTCTTTTAATAATAATGTTAACGCACCTTCTACACCTAAATCTTTAACCGTTACAGGTTGATTTGCAAAGTTATATGCAACCACGATGCGAGATAGACGCGCTTTTAAGTCTTGAATATCTGTTGCAAGGCAGAATACAGCCATAATTTCAGATGCCACTGTAATATCGAAACCATCTTCACGTGGTACACCTTGAACTGGTCCACCAAGACCAATTACTACGTTACGTAGGGCACGATCATTTAAGTCAACACAGCGTTTCCAAACGATTTTACGCGTATCAATCCCAAGTGTGTTTCCTTGTTGGATATGATTATCAATAAACGCTGCTAACGCGTTATTAGCAGTTGTAATCGCATGGATATCTCCAGTAAAGTGAAGGTTAATGTCTTCCATAGGTACAACCTGTGAAAAACCACCGCCTGCTGCTCCGCCTTTTAGTCCCATCGTTGGTCCAAGAGATGGTTCTCGAAGTGCGATTACTGTTTTCTTACCAATTTTATTAAAAGCTTGACCTAAACCAACTGTTACTGTTGATTTACCTTCTCCAGCTGGAGTTGGGTTAATCGCTGTTACTAAAACAACTTTACCGTCTTTCTCATTCTGTAAGCGCTTAAAAATATCAAGAGATAACTTACCTTTATAATGCCCGTATGGCTCTAATTCATCTTCTAAAATATTTAAATCAGCTGCAATTTCTTGAATCTTCTTCATACTCGCTTCTTGTGCGATTTCAATATCGGATTTAACTGTTGTAGTAGTTGTCATATACCCTAGTCCCCCTTTAATTGGTTCTGATGATATTGTATCAGTTTTTTGTATTTTCTGCACTTATTTACCTCCTAAAAATTCTTTCATTTCTTTATACGTTTTTTAACATAAATACCCATAAGAATGTTAACGATTGTTGTAACTCTGTAGGTAGTTGACCTAACATCTTCTCATTTACTCCACGCTTATATACACCGATACCATCCACAACTTCAAAACCTTGTTCTTTCGCTAGCTGCTCAAATTCCCAAGGCATCATCGTATTACAAACAACGTCTTTGCCGTATAAACGAGGATAACTGTTCTCTCGAGGCTTTGCTGTCGGTCCTAAAATTGCAATACATGCGTATCCATCTTTCTTTAAAACACGCTTTATTTCATTTAATGCTCGCAATGGCTCCTCGGTCCATTCTAAAGAATTAATTGCCATAATTGCTTCAAATTTCTCATTTTCAAATGGTAATGAAGAAAGATCACCTTTTATAAAAGATAAGTTTGGGCCTTCTCCGCGTTCTTTACCCTTTTGAATCATAACTTCCGATAAGTCCACCCCAACCGCTTTGTACCCAGTAAGACTTAATTTATATGTACCATACCCATCACCACAGCCAACATCTAACACTTGTACTTCCTTTTCCACGTACTGCTCAAAAAATGGAATGATTGTACTCCTGCTCCCACTATCCCACATTTCTTGACTATTTTGATTCCAAAAATCTGCATTATTATCCCATTTTTTCTCTGCCGATTCATGCCAATTAAACTTCGTCATACATTCCCCTACCTTCAGTTATTATCATTCATTTCATTCTACATCATTTTCCAAAATTCCTGTTTATCTTCATTAGGAGATGTACATGCTAATGATGGAATCTTTATTCTCCAATTTTTGCTTTACTTGGGTTTAACTCATACACATGTTCTTCTCTTTATGAAAGATACTATAGGTACACCCAATTGAAAGAGAGGGATGTACATGCGAAGAAAGAGAAATCATCATTTTAAAAGTGGTGAAAAAAACGAAGAGTATGCAGCTGAAATATCACCAGCTGGCATACCAATTAGACATAAGCGTAAAGAAATTGCAAATGAAATAGAAGGTACAAATACCGGTGCAATGGTAGGCTATGTCGCTTTATTTCTTTCGCTTTTCTCAATTGCATTTTATCCGGTTACACTCGGCTCTCTTGCGATTTTAGTCGGCTTATTAGCTGTCAATTTCGGAGCAAGAACACTTGGATATACAGCAATTGGTTTTGGTAGTTTTTCTGTTTTATTTACTTTACTTTATCCGCTTGCTTTGTCAGCGTTTTAAAAAAACACACCAAGTTATACTTGGTGTGTTCATTCGTGATACAACATGATATGACCGCATCCACAACAATGTTTCGCTGTAATTTCTTGAAACACCGGATAATTCTCTTCATCCCGATGCTCAATAAACACCTTTTCAAATCGATACATATTTGGTGCATATGCCCAATCTTGTTTCGTACGTGCATATAAAGTTGAGGAAAAGAACTCCTCACCACCGCAAACGATACATGTATTTTTCATCACTACCCCTCCTATGCTTGTCTTACTTCATCTATATGAACATAAGCATAAAAAAAAGACCTTCTATTACTAGAAAGTCTTTTCTGAAACAAAAAGAAATGTACCAAACATTCCTACTCCGCTATATTCTTTCGTAACACCAGCTTCTGTTTTATATGTTTGCTTTACAGTCATAAAAAACACACCATTTCGTGCATCTGTACTTTCAAATTGTAGTTTTTCTTTTTTATCGTCTACATTTTGTGTGCATTCAAAACTACTCTCATTACATTTCAATGCATACTTATCCTCTACATACACTTTAAAATCTGATTCTTTCGGACAAGTAATAAGTAAAATCGCCACGAGAATAATACTTATAACACCCACAATTGTATAATATTTCTTCATTTGTACTCCTTTCAAATGACAAGAAAACTTGACTTCATGCGCCAAGTTTTCTTAGTCCACAACCCATTGCCATTCTTGTTCTTTCTTATCAAAAATGAGCCAACCAGTCTCTGTTGCTTCTTCTTTTAATTCATCGATATTATCTAGCACCTCATCCGTACTTTCATACGAACCAACTACATATACCGGAATTTCAAGACCTCTTCTTGACTCAATTTTCCCTGCTAGATCAATATAAAGACCATCTTCCATTAATGGAAGAAGTCCCATGATCACTTCTTTCGAAATTGCTGGGAAAATTTTCGATTTTTGGAAGAAAGAAAAACGTTTCTTACCGAAAGCACCGAGTTTATAAGGAATGACTTTACTTAACATTCCTACAAAGTCAGCAATTCTACGATAATACACTTTGTTGTACCACCCGTCATCATGTGAAAAATAAACAAATCTATTTTTCAACAACGGAAAGAATGTTCTTGCAAGTGGTTCTTTTTTGTGAGCCAAATATAAAAGCTCTGCAATTTCTTTTGGCTCTAATTCATCTAAATCGCTTGCATCATCAAAATCTACCCAACAAAATTCATCAAATTCATCAATCTCTGCTTGAATTAGCTTATGTATATTTTCTTCCTCAACATATTCAAATAAAGTATGATAATGAAAATCTGTCCATTCAAAGTTATGCTTCAAAAGCAACACTTGATGAAGCGGTGAAGGGATGTTACTTGCAAACTCTTTAAATGTAATTCCTGATGTAATAAAACAATGACCCCGACGATTACCATTAATATATATCATATTCTTTACTTGGTCAGATCCTCCAGACAAAGCACCTAGCCACCTTCGTTTTATATGTTTCAATTCTATAGCATATTTTAACATGAAAAATTTTAGAAACATAGAAAAAAATTCAAAAACTATTTACAATTTCATGTGTTTTATTACATAGTGATTACAAGAAAAAACGCCTGCTCGTAAGCAGGCGTTTTTAAAGGATATCATCTGGGTTTTGAGGATGATGATCTCCCTCTTTCTTATCATCTTTTTGGAACATCGATTGAATTTTATCAATTGTTTGTGGAGCTAATTCAATCATTTTTTCCGCTAAATGTGTCGCATTTTGTAGATGCAGAATATTTACTCCATCTTTATTCACCACAAGAAATGCTACTGGTGTAATAGAAACACCACCCGCGCTACCGCCACCAAATGCAGGGTTACCGTTCGTTCTTTGTCCATCATTCGTTTGGAAATCAGAACCTCCTGCTCCAAACCCGAACGCTACTTTAGAAACCGTTAACACCACACCACCGTCAGCCGTTTGAACAGGCTCTCCAACAATCGTATTTACATCGACCATTTCTTTTAAATTTTCCATTGCCGCTTTCATTAACCCTTGAATTGGATGATCCACCGTTCATAACCTCCTTTGTCATATCTTTCCTAGTTTTTCCGAAAGTTGGTGAACTAAACATAAAATTTTATATTGATTTCAAAAAACTTAAGTTGTAATATTTAGAAAAATAAAAAAAGAGGTCGATTCGTTATGATGCGAAAATTAACAAAGAAAGATCATGAACAAGTATTCGCTTACCTAAAAGAAGAAGCAGCCCTTAACTTGTTTATTATTGGAGATATTGAAGCTTTCGGTTATGACACAGATTTTCAAGAATTATGGGGCGTATTTAAAGAGAATGGAACATTAAAATCAATTCTACTCCGATTCCACGATTCATTTATACCCTATAGTAAAGAAGAACTTGTTACCACTGATTATGAGACACTTCTTTCCGCATATAAGCCGCTTAAACTCTCTGGTAAGTCAACTATTGTAGAAAGGTTTGAAACTGCTCCAAGTCTACAATTAGGCTCCAAAAATGAAATGTATTTTTGCGAATGTCTAGATGCCGACAACTTACCTAGTACGCCTGCCCAAGAAACAATTAAACTTGCCACACTAGATGATGTAGAGCGAATTATGCAATTAAGAAGTAGCATCGATGAATTCCCGACTGCTCATGAATCAGAAAAAATTTTAAGGCAAGCTATCGAAACCAATACAGGACGTACATATTATATTGAAAAAGACGGTGCAATCATCGCATCCGCCTCAACTTCCGCTGAAAATTCATTATCCGCAATGGTGGTTGGCGTATGTACGCATCCGAACTACCGCGGAAATGGATATGCTTCACTCATATTACAAAAAATGATTCAAGACTTTACGAAAGAAAGCCGAACACTTTGTTTATTTTATAACAATCCAGCTGCTGGACGAATTTATAAACGTCTAGGGTTTAAAGACATTGGGATGTGGACGATGTATCGATAATAAGAGGTACTCTATAAGCGGAAATAGTTGTAACTTTGCAATAAAAGCCGATTACACAAAAACTTCACACCGTTATTATGAAGAAACTACTTGAGGAGTGAGGACTCTAACTAAAAAATGTTATGCATTCAAACTAAATTTAGACAGATAAACGCCCCAATTGTTGCATTTCCTCCAGCAATTGGGGCGTTTATCCTCAAATTCTTTCCACTACAAATAGAAATATTTATGAAACATTTATCACACTTATGTCGCTATTATCTTTACGTGCAAATGCCCTTCTTAATATTACTGCTTCTTATTATACTGTGCTTTAAAATCAATATATTCCTGTCTCGCATCCTGATTATTACCTTGGTGACTATCAAAAGATGTATGTATTTGTGATATATATTTTACTAATTTGCCCTCATCATTTCTCTTCTTATAATTCACTACAATACTTACTTCCAATATCTGCTTTGAACCATTTTTAGAATCAATATGCAATGCGATTGATCCACCACCATATTCATCAAATTGTATTTTCAACTTATCATTTATGATACTCTGAAACTCTAATTCAGTTAGTTTGTATCCAACAGTACTAGGCTGATCAAACTTTTTTATATCATCCCCGGGCTTCATCTTTAGTTTCCCTATCCCTTTTAAACGATCTACAATTAAGTTCACGTATGAAACATCCAGGTTTGAATCCGGACTTTGTACCTGTCCATTTTGATACATAATATTGGTACTATAATTAACTTCTTCTTTATAATTTTTATTATCTACTTCCGAGGTAATTTCTTGTGTTGTATTTCCATATAAACTTTTATCTTTCGTATTATATATGCCTTCCGAAGTTTGATAGATTGTTTTACTATGCTCTCCATCTTCTTTTTGTTCATATGTACTATATATACCTCTTTGTTCCACAAAAGCATACCCATCATCACTCGCAGACATAACCTTTTTCATGTCACCTTCATCCAATGCCTTAACAAATGGCTCATACTCTATCTTTTCTTCAAAAAAACTACATGCTTGTAGTAGGCTGATTGTTATTATGATAGTAATCATTTTAGAAACCTTTTTTGTGTTCATTTCATCATCACACTACACTCTCTATATTTTCGATCAGATTATCTTCTAATCACTTTAATCACCTTACATAAGTAAATTTTCTTTTTGTAGTTCAAATACTCTCCTATAAATTATCACTTTTTCACCATCAAAACTTACAATACACACTTTCTTTATGCCTTACGTTTCGATTTACCTTTTTTATTTTTCTTTCGATATCTTGGAGTCTCTCTTTTATGTTGCTCCCATGAAATATTAAATGACGGAAATTTAAACCTGCAATATGCTAATAGCTGAAATTCAGCTGCTCCGATTGCTATCGTATACATTAAAAAGGTCCCTACTACATACATAAATAAATCATCAAATCCATAATCGTTATGAAAATATATCAAAATAAGAATAGTTACTGCGTATAGTGTAGCCCACTTCATCATCTTTCCTTTTGTTTTACTAAAGAAAGAAGCAGACCTCTCATCCATACTAAACGCACCTTCACTCGCTTGTTTAAACGTATCAATTGTTGTCACGATATGAAAAATCACTGCTCCTAAAAGCAATAAACCCGCATACAGTATTGTAATCCAGTCAATTGAATTATTAGCCATTTTAGTAACAGTCAACGCAGTAGGAGCTATTGTTGCTATTTGGAATGCATATAATAATACGACAAGGGTTTGTAGTTTTTGTAATTTAAATTGAGCTATCGGAAATGAATAAATAATGAAAAGAATTATTTGTAGGCTGTACAATAACACTTCTAACTTAACAATTCCTATATTAAAGAGAAGCATACAGTAATCCCACCCAGCTGATAAAACAATAGAAAAAATAGTTATTGAACTAAATAGTATTCCTCCAAACATAAATCCTGTAGCACCTTCTGGACTTAAACGATCATTACATATCATCCGAAACTTATCTAAATCTTTTTCTTTTATATTCCACATCCTGACTCTTCACCCTCTATACAGTTTAAATAATTTTCATTCACTTCAATTCTATTTCACTCTTATTTACTTTTCGATTGGGATTTTGTATTTTGCCTTCAAAATCTCCCACGCATTCTCTCATTCTCTTCCCACGTTATATTAAATGGCGGACATTTAAATTTATTCTGCCATTTCCCTTTATGCCTTACGTTTCGATTTACTTTTTTTATTTTTCTTTTGATATCTTGGAGTTTCTCTTTTATGTTGCTCCCACGTTTTATTAAATGACGGAAATTTAAATCTGCAATACGCTAATAACTGAAATTCAGCTGCACCTATGGCTATCGTATACATTAAAAAGGTCCCTACTACATACATACCTAAAGTATCAAATCCATAATCGTTATGAAAATATAGCAAAATAAGAATAGTTACTGCGTATAATGTAGCCCACTTCATCATCTTTCCTTTTGCTTTACTAAAAAAGGAAGCGGATCTTTCATCCATACTAAATGCACCTTCACTTGCCTGTTTAAACGTATCAATTGTTGTCAAAATATGAAAAATTACTGCTCCTAAAAATAATAATCCTGCATACAGTAATGTAATCTGATCAATTGAATTATTAGCCATTTTAGTACCAATCAAAACTACGAGTAATATTATTGCCATTTGAAATGCATTTAATAATACAACAATTGTTTGTAGCTTTTGAAATTTAAATTGAGCTTTTGGAAATAAATATAGAATGAAAAAAATTACTTGCAGAGCATATAACAACACTTCCAGCTTAACAATTCCTATATTAAGGAGAACCATACAGTAATCCCAATCACCTGATACAATAATAGAAAAAACGGCTATTGAACTATAAAGTATTCCTCCAAACATAAATCCTGTAGCACCCTCAGGACTTAAACGATCATTACATGTCATCCTAAACTTATCTAAATCTTCCTCTTCTATATTCCACATCTTGGCTCTTCACCTTCTATACGTTTCAATTATTTTTCGAACACTAAAATTCTATTAATATATTATTTATTTTTCGTCTTGGATTTCTTATTTTGTTTTCGAATTCTTCCACACTTTCTCTCATTCTCTTCCCACTTCATATTAAATGACTTGAATTTAAATCTGCAATACACTAAGAGCTGGAATTCTGCCGCTCCAATGGCTACTGCATACATAACAACATTACACATAACATAACCAAACATTGTGTTTAATGAGTAATTATTATTTATATAAATTAAAACAAGAAGAATTAACACATAAATTACAGCACCTTGTATAACATGTCCCTTTGTTTTACTAAAAAACGAATCTGATTTGTCCCCACTACTAAATGCACCTTCGCTTGCTTGTTTAAATGTATCAACTGTTGTCACAATATGAACAATAATTCCACCTAATACTAATAGACCTACATAAACACGTGTATTGAGATCAATTGAATTCTCAATCATTCCAGAAAGAACAAATAACGTGCATCCGATAGTTCCAAGTTGAAATGCATATAATAATATAACAAGCGTTTGTAATTTTCGAAATTTATAACGAGCTTTAGGGAATAAATATAGAATTAAAAACATTACTTGCAAACCATATAACACTAATTCAATCCTAACAATTACCTTATCAAACAAGGTAGTATAATAATCTATTCCTCCTATAAAAATAATAACCATAAATAATGAAGTATAAAATATCGTTCCGAGCATAAATCCCGTCGCACCTTCAGGACTTAAACGATTTCTACATGTAATCCTAAATTGATCTAAATCTTCTTCTTTTATGTTCCACATTCAGTTTTTCACCTTCTATACGTTTCAATTATTTTTCGAGCACTAAAATTCTATTAATATATTATTTGTTTTTCGTTTTGAATTTCTTATTTCGCTTTCGAATTCTCTCATTCTCTTCCCACGTCATATGAAATGACTTGAATTTGAATCTACAGTACACTAAGAGCTGGAATTCAGCTGCTCCGATGGCTACTGCATGCATTACAATTGTCCCTACTACATACAAAATTAACGTATCAAAGTCATAATCATTATGGAAATAAATGATTATTAGAAGGACTAAGTTATATACCATGCTACCTTTTATCATTCTTTCTTTTGTTTCACTAAAAAATGATTGAGACCTCTCATCCATACTAAATGCACCTTCACTTGCTTGCTTAAACGTATCAATTGTTGTCACAATATGAACGATAACTGCTCCTATAAATAATAACCCTACACAAATTAAAGTCATTCGATCAATTGAATAGTCAGTCATTCCAGGAAGAACTAACGCTGTAAATGTTATTGTACCTAATTGAAATGCATATAATATTACAACGAGCGTTTGTAACTTTTGAAATTTATAACGAGCTTTCGGAAATAGATATAGTATTAAAAAAATTATTTGTAAACTATATAAAACTAATTCAATACTAACAATTATTTTGTCGAAAAAAGTTGAATAGTAATCCCAACCATCTGTAACTAGTGCTACGAAAATAAAAAACATCAATAATGAAACAAAAATGATTGTTCCCATCATAAATCCCGTCGCACCTTCAGGACTTAAACGATTTCTACATGTAATCCTAAATTGATCTAAATCTTCTTCTTTTATGTTCCACATTCAGTTTTTCACCTTCTATACGTTTCAATTATTTTTCGAACACTAAAATTATATTAATATATTATTTACTTTTCGATTTGGATTTTGTATTTCGCTTTCGAATTCTCCCACGCATTCTCTCATTCTCTTCCCATGACATATTAAATGACTTGAATTTAAATCTACAGTACACCAATAGTTGAAATTCTGCCGCTCCAATGGCTACTGTATACAGTAAAACAATACCTACCGCATAAAGAACTAAAACATCAATTCCATAACCATTATGAAAATATATCAAAATAAACAGGATTAGCGCATATATTGTAGCCCACTTCATCACATCTCCTTTTCTTTTACTAAAAAATGAGATGGATCTTTCATCCTTACTAAACGCACCTTCACTCGCTTGTTTAAATGTATCAATTGTTGTCACAATATGAACGATAACTGCTCCTATAAATAATAACCCTACACAAATTAAAGTCATTCGATCAATTGAATAATCAGATATTCCAGGAAGAACTAACGCTGTAAATGTTATTGTACCTAATTGAAATGCATATAATAATACAACGAGCGTTTGTAACTTTTGAAATGTATAACGTGCTTTTGGAAATGAATATAGAATTAAAAAGATGAATTGTAAGCTATATAAAACAATTTCAGTTTTAACAATTGTTTTATCAAAATAAGTATGATAATAATCCAATCCCCCCATAAAAATAAAAAACATAAATACTGAAGTATAAACTATCCCTCCAATAAAGAAAACCATAGCACCCTCAGGACTTAAACGATCATTACATGTCATCCTAAACTTATATAAATCTTCTTCTTTTATATCCCACATCCTGGCTCTTCACCTTCTATACAGTTTAAATAATTTTCATTCACTTCAATTCTATTTCCCTCTTATTTACTTTTCGATTTGGATTTTGTATTTCGCTTTCGAATTCTCCCACGCATTCTCTCATTCTCTTCCCATGACATATTAAATGACTTGAATTTAAATCTACAGTACGCCAATAATTGGAATTCTGCCGCTCCGATTGCAACCGCATACATTAAAACAGTTCCTACTCCATACATAACAAAAAAATCAATTGAATAATCATTTTGAAAATACATCAGAAGAAGTAGTATTAATATATATATTATAGCCCCCTTTATCACAGCTCCTTTTGTCTTACTAAAAAACGAGGTGGATCTTTCATCACTACTAAATGCACCTTCACTTGCTTGTTTAAATGTATCTAGCGTTGCTGCAATATGGATAATAACTGCTCCTACAACTAGTAGCCCGGTATACATCCTACCAATTGAATTATCAGCCATTTCAGAAACAATCGAAACTACAAATAATATCGTTCCAAGTTGAAACGCATATAGTAATACGATTAGCGTTTGGAACTTTTGAAATGTAAAACATGCTTTCGGAAATAGATATATAATTAAAAATATAATTTGAATACTAAATAACACAATTTCGGTTTTAACAATAGTTCTATCAAAAAAATTGTTGTAGTAATTCAAATCCCCTACAAAAATAATAAACATAAATATCGAAATATAAAATATTGTTCCAAGCATAAATCCCGTCGCACCTTCAGGGCTTAAACGTCCTTGACATGTCATTCGAAACTTATCTAAATCTTCTTCTTTTATTTTCCACATCCTGACTCTTCACCCTCAATACAGTTTAAATAATTCTCATGCACTAAAATTCTATTACATTCTTAATATTTTTAAGTACATAGATCTTTGTACAACTAAATTTAGATAATTTTTTAGGTATACCATTACCACATTAATTACGCTAATCATATAATCAGATTGCTTTTTGATAGTTCAAATAGTATCCTTTCTCCTCAAAAGTTCCAAATACTCTTCTCTCTTTCACTTAAGTATAACCGTCTTCTTGTCACCTTCATCCATTGCTTTTATTAGGCTCTCATACTTTATTTTGATTTCCTAAAACTACACGCGCTCAGCAAAACATAACTGTTATCACAGTAACTATTTTTCACTACCCCTTTACTCATATCCTCACAACATTTATCATTCTCAAAATTCAATCAAAATATATTATTTTTAATTTATATACTCTTTTTCATAATTTACATATTCTTTTTTGGCACTTTGATTATTATCTTCTCTGGTATGATAATATGTTGAAATCTCTTGATTGCGTTTTATAAGCTTATCTTCTTTTTTTTCTTCATAATTTACCGATATTGTTATTTGTATTATTCTCATTTGATTTTCTTTTGTATCATTAGACGTATTAAACTCAATCATCAATATTGCAGAATCAAATTTATCATATTTTAAATTTAACTTGTCATTTATTATGCTTTTAAACTGTAATTCAGTTAAATCATAGCTTATTATGCTCGGTTCACTAGATCTTTTTGTATCTTCACTCGGTTTCAATTTACTAAGTTCATTTAATCCTCTAAACATTAATTTTACATATGAAACATTCATAGCTTGACCCTGGGCTACTGAACGGGATTTTTCATTTTTTAAATTTGTACTATAGACCGTTTCTTTTTTGTAATTTTGATTACTACCAACGTTTTTATCATTTTTTATATCAGTAACAACCTTTTGAGTTGTTTTCCCATATAAGTCGTCTTCTTTCACATTATATACTCCATGGGTTGTTTGATATATTATCCTGCTATGTTCACCATCTTCTTTTTCTTCATAAGTACTTTCGCTAGTCTCTTCTTTCACATATGCATATCCATCATCACTCGCAGACATAACCGTTTTCATATCCCCTTCATCCAATGCCTTTACTAATCTCTCATACTCTATCTTCGTCTCCCCAAAACCACATCCACTTAATAAACTTGATACTATTGACAGAACTATCATCATCTTAGATTTCTTCTTTAACTTCATACTGACACCCCGTTGATTTCCCTAGGCATTTTTAAGTTCATTATGTTCCTTTTTGGAAATTAATACATTTCACCTTTACTTACTGCTATTTATTTACTCATGCAGATTATATTGAAGATGCTTTAATTTTTAATAGCATTAATTTATATACAATCCTTAATTGTTTATATATTCTATTCGAATTTTCAGAAACCAAAACTTATTTTATTTCTTTAGTTTTCTTTTTTCTTTCTCTTCATAAAGCTTTAGTCTTTTCTGACGTTCCCTTTCATGTTCCTCCCACGAAATATAAAATGATGGAAATTTAAATCTACAATAGGCTAATAATTGGAACTCTGCTGCACCTATGGCTACCGCGTACATGATTAGAGTTCCTCCCGCATACAATCCTAAAATATTTTGTGTATAATCATTATGCACATAAATTAAAATGAGCAGAGTTAACACATAAATTAGAGCACACTTAATTGCAGTCCTCTTTGTTTTACTAAAAAATGAAGAGGATTCTTCTCCCGTATTAAATGCCCCTTTACTTGCCTGTCTAAAAGTATCAATAGTCGCTAAAATATGTAAAATGACTGCACCTAAAAATAATAACCCGACATACATTAATGTAACTTAATCAATTGAATAATTTGACGCTCCTGGAATTATCAACATTGTAAATGTTATAGTGCCTAGCTGAAACGCATATAATAGTACCACGAGTGTTTGTAGTTTCTGAAATTTAAATGGCATCTTAGGAAACAAATAAATAATTAAAAAAATTACTTGAAGACTATAAAGCACTAACTCAAGGCTAACAATTATTTTATCAAAGAGAGTCGGGTAATAACTCCAACCAAACTTTATTAACCCTCCAATAAGAAAAAACATTATTAAAGAAATAAAAAACATCGTTCCAAACATAAATCCTGTAGCCCCATCGGGACTTAAGCGATTCTTGCAAGTACTTTTAAATTCATTTAAATCTTCTTCTTTTATATTCCACATATAATTACACCATCTTTTCTAAAATCATGTAATAACTCTATTTTTGTAGACAAACTGAAAGTAAATAAATGTTTTTAGTATTTCATATTAAACTAGCCTTTTTTACTTTTTTTAACAAACACAAAATACAACGATAGCATTAGTATTAAGCCTATTCCACAAACCAATACACCTCCATATTCTTTCTGGTATAAAAAAATAAACATAGTAACAATATAGCCCGGTATTGACAAAATAATGAGCCACTTCCCCAGAAACTCTGCTATTTTATATAGAATTAAAAAAATAAACATAATCCCGACAATAATAGGTGCTATTACACTTTCAAATAAACCTTTTTCTTTTTTTACAGCTTTATAATCTTTATTCAAGATATTACATTCCTCCCTTTACTAGTTAATTTATGAATAATGTATTCATTCTATCTTCAATGTAAGTTTTCGAGTATCATTTATAACTTTCATTTCAGTTTTTATTTCGCTTTTGCTCTTTCTCTCTTATTCTTTTTCTATTTGCTATAAATTCTTGGCGTTCCTTTTCATGTTGTTCCCACGTAATATTAAATGATGGAAATTTAAAGCGACAATACACCAATAGGACGAATTCTGCTGATACTACAGCAAATGTATATAATATTATTGTTTGTGTCACATAAATTGCCATTTCATCAAATGCATAATTAAGGTTTAAGAAAATTAATATAAGCAAAACTACTACACAACTTATCATCCCAATTAATAAATATAATTTCATGTCAGTAAAAAACGAGACAGCCGGTCCCTCCAATTTATATCCTCCATGTTTTGCCTGTTTAAAAACATCAATTGTAGCTACAATGTGCGTACAGATTGCCCCTAATAGTATTAAACCAATATAAACCAATGTTTTATTGTCACATGGAAAATCATATATTCCTTCAACAACCATAACTATGAAAGGTAATGTCGCTAACTGAAAAGCATAAAATACAGTTACGATTGTTTGTAGTTTCTGTAATTTAAAAGCAATCTTTTTAGACATGAATAATATTAAAAAAATGAACTCCAAAACATACAACTTAACCTCAGTTTGTACAACTATCTTTTCAAAAGGATTTAGAGAAATCTTGTCACCGTTCAACAAAAAAGCTAAAAACATAATAAGCATGGGTATAGAAGTATATGCAAAAACTCCCCCATAAAAGATTCTTATATAATCCGGACTTAATCGATTTTTATTTTCAATTTTGAAAAAACCTAAATCTTCTTCCTTTATTTTAAGCATTCATCTTTCCTCATTTCGACACAAAACTTATTTTATTTCTTTAGTTTTCTTTTTTCCTTCTCTTCATAAAGCTTTAGTCTTTTCTGACGCTCTCTTTCATGTTCCTCCCACGAAATATAAAATGATGGAAATTTAAATCTGCAATAGGCTAATAATTGGAACTCTGCTGCGCCTATGGCTATCGCGTACATAATGAACGTAAATATAAAGTAACCAAACATTATGCTCAATGAGTAATTATTTTGTACATAAATTAAAACAAGAAGAATTAGTACATAAATTTCCACACCAAACATTACATTTTTCTTTGCCTTATTAAAAAATGAAGTAGATCTTTCTCCCATACTAAATGCACCTTTACTTGCTTGTTTAAAAGTATCAACTGTTGTTACACCATGAACAAGTATTGCTCCTAATACTAGTAAACCTACATAAATAAGCGTAGTAAAATTAATAGAATAATTACTCATCCCTGGAAGAACAAATGCCGTAAGACTTATAGTACCTAACTGAAACGCATATAATAATATCACCAATGTCTGGAGCTTTTGAAATTTAAAACGTACCTTAGGGATCAGATATATAATAAAAAAGATTACTTGTAGGCTATGTAACAACAATTCCATTCTGACTATTACTGTGTCAAAAAGAGTCGGATAGTAATCCCAGCCAAATCTAATTAATGCTCCAAAAATAAAAAGCATCAATAACGAACTATAAAGCATTCCACCAAACATAAACAACATAGCTCCTTCAGGGCTTAAACGATTTCTACATGTTATTTTAAATTCATCTAAATCTTCTTCTTTTATGTTCCACATCCAATTGTCCCACCCTTAACTACATTCCCTTAAATCATGTAGATTAAAAATAAAAACCTTCTCATTTTGATGAAAAGAGAAGGTTCTATTAATCTCAGATATTCTTACATTATAATAATGATTATTTTAAGCTATTTCATAGTGCTCTGCTATTTTTTTACACATCTTTTTATATTCCAGCATCTACTCTGCTATTTCTTCTTTCTCTTCGTCAGTGGATTTTTTCTTATATTTAAAACCAATCACTTTCATATCCAAAAATACTTATTCTTCCATTTCCTCATCTACCGGAATACATTGGATAATAACTTTTGTTGTGTTTGAAACTTGTACAAAAATTTCAAATGTACCAACAAACATAGCAACCGTTCGGGATAATTCTTTATTACTAATATATAAAATCGTTGCAAGTTCTTCTGCAAATTCAGGTATATAAACAATATATCAAGCATTTCAACAGCTATTATGCAATCATCCACCAATACTTTATCCAATATTTTTCTGTTCAATTAATCCCCCAGTTTTATCCCCACACTCTTACTGAAAGTACAAAGTTTTTTCTTTTGAAAATAACCACATATGTAGGACCCTTACTACTAAAAACAACAATTAGAACTCTTAATTCAAGAATACCTTTATATTCTTCTATAAAACAAAACTAAAATTAGGGTTTTACTTTTCATATCTTTATTACTAAAAGTGTACTAAATTATTATTGTGTATCTACTGCAATTTTTATTTCAACATACTGTAACTCTTCATCACCACTAAAAATATGGTAAATAGGCGAGATCATATCAAGTTCATTATCTTCCATATACTGAAGAATCTCAGCATATGCATACTCTGTTAATGTTTCAAAATCTCCTGCATATCTTTTCATTAGCATGTTATCAACATAGTAATAACTTCGAAACTTCATTGTGTCTGATTTAGGAATACTACTCTCATATACTGGCATAAATAATTCAATAAACATATCTCCATCTGATGGTACATTTTTCAGCGCATAAAACATTGGGCCTTTGACCGTTAAATTCGCTTGCGCAATTTCTGTCAATAAATCTTCTATTACTTTTTCCATATCAGTATAGTGAAAAAAATATTCTCTCGATACAACATTTGTATAAGCAATGCTTTGTTCCTCAACTATCATCGCACTAATTCACCTACTTCAATAATAGGAGCATAAATATCCAACCACATATCACCATATACATCTAAACATACGTGATAAAAGCTACTATCTAATTTCATATGATTCTGTTCAGCAAATTCATTTAAAACACGATAAGCGTCTTCAATATCACCATCTTCATCTGAGAATCTAACACAAAGTGCTTCTTCAATAAGAATTGCATCAATATACTCATACGGTGAATCCTCTTCCATATTTACCCTTACATTTACTGGGACACAGTACATATATTCACCATATTCTGGTTCATTCTCTAATGGTGAATATGTAAAAAGAACAGGTCCTATTGGGTATATATCGTTATGAACTACTTGATTTCTAAGTGCGATAGCTGGCAACAACCAATCATCTTTTTTTACTATTTGAGTGATGCTTATTAAATTTAAAAGCGATAATGCTTTATACTGAACTTTCATAATCTCTACCCCTTATACAGTGATTTATTTATTTCTTCACAAATAGATTCTTCCACGCACATAAAAAAACAGTTTATGACTATCATTTACAAATCTCATTTCAATTTTTATTTTTCTTTTGTTCTTTTTCTCTGATTCTTTTTCTATTTGCTATAAATTCTTGGCGTTCCTTTTCATGTTGTTCCCACGTAATATTAAATGATGGGAATTTGAAGCGACAATACACTAACAGGACGAATTCTGCTGATACTACAGCAAATGTATATAATATTATTGTTTGTGCAACATAAATTGCCATTTGGCTAAATGTATAATTAAGATTTAAAAAAATTAATATAAGTAGAACCATTACACCAATTGTCATTCCAATCGATAAATATAATTTTGCGTTAGTAAAAAATGAGACGGCTGGTCCTTCCGATTTATATCCTCCATGTTTTGCCTTTTTAAAAACATCAATTGTAGTTACAATGTGAGTACAAAGCGCCCCTAACATTATTAAACCAATATAAACTAACGTTTTATTATTACTTGGAAAATCAAACATTCCTTCAACCATCATAACAATAAATGGTAATGTTGCTAATTGAAAAGAATAAAATAAAGTCACGATGGCTTGGAGTTTCTGTAATTTAAAAGCAACCTTTGAAGACATGAAAATTATTAAAAAAATCAACTCCAAAATGTATAACTTTACCTCAGATCGTACCAAAAATGTTTCAAATGGTGTTAAAGAAATCTTATCACCGTTCAGCAAAACACCTAAAAACATGATGAGCATGGGTATAGAAGTATATGCAAAAACTCCTACATAAAAGATTCTTATATAATCCGGACTTAATCTGTTTCTATTTTCAATTTCAAAAAGGCCCAAATCTTCTTCCTTTATCTTTAGCATTCATTTATCCTACCTTCTAATTTTATATAAATTACCAAAATATTGATTTCAATTTTTTAAGGACCTTTGCATTTTCTTTCGTAAACTCTTTATAATTTCCAGACTTTAAATTATCGTTCATATTTACTGCCCATTTTACTAATTTCTTTGTTCCGCTAACTACACTTTCACCTCCTAATATACTAAGTTTCTCATTCACCAGTAATGAGGCTCCAATCCCCACCACTGCACCTATAGCTCCTCCTGCCAAGGTTCCAAGTGGTCCCACAGCAGTCCCAATCGCTGCTCCAGTTGCTGCTGCTCCCGCTGCATATGCTAAGTCCACACCTGTATCTAATGCAACATCTCTTACATCCTGTAGCTGAAATCCATCATCTAGTGACTTTATAGCATTATCTACAACTGTCAGCCCTGTTCCAATAATTGCCACACTTTTGAAGAGCGTCCCAGTACCTTTGAGTTTTTTAAATGTTTCTGGCCATTTCTTAAAATTGAATTCGTCAATGCTCTTTTGAAATTCGGTCCCAAATGAATCTGTCCATCTATTTTTAAATGCTTTTAAAAAACCTTCTTCCTTCCGAGTCATCATAAAATCTTCACCCGCTTTAAATTCAGGCAATTTATAAATATCTTTTTTTGCTTGTTTTATTACATTTCTTGTTTCGTTGTTGTACTTGACTTTAAATTTATCTTTAAAAATAAATTTAAAAATAGCATCTTCATTTGCATCTGTAGCTAAAAGTTTGGAAGCCGCTACAATATCGGCATCGTTTAAAGTATTAAATACATATGCCCCTTTTCCTTTTCGAGCATTAACATCAAAATCAACACCAAATCCCAAATTTTTTTTCATGTAAACCAGACGTAAATAACCAGAAAATAATCCGACTACTCCTTTTTTCGCTTTACCCGTATATCCCGCAATCATTTTAGCTACTCCAACTATAGATGCGAAGGTTCCTTCAGACAGAAGTTTTTCGGTTGTATCACTAGAAAAGTTCCCTTTAGTCTCTTGTATTTGTCTCATAGCACCATCTAATCCGCGTAACATGTCATCAAAATTTTGAAGATCATTTTGTTGACTATTGTAAGCCTCTAGTTTTTCTAACGTATCACTGATTTCTTTTTGACTTTTTTCAACCCCTTCAGAAATTCCTGATGATGAGGGATAATGGATCGGAACAATATCATTAATTGAACTGATAGTCTGTTGTGCTAATTCATTTGATTGATTAAAACTGTTACTATACCCATTAATTTTTTGCTTTACATTATCTAAATAACTCCCATAAATTTTCGTATCTGCATCACTATCAACAGAACTATTAAAATCTTCTATTGCTTTTTCAAATTGCATGCTTAAGCTTTCTGCTGCGACCATACAACCTGAAATAACACTTCCATGAACTCTAGATAAATGGCCTTTAATTCCATCAGCAGCAGCACCTTGAAATGAATTAATCTCACTAAAATCCGCTATCTTTCCTAATAATGATTCAAACTGTTGATTCAACTCAGTGGCACTTGCTTGAAATCTATTTTGAAGTTCTTTTACTTCTTGTAACTCTATATTTTTATCCACGCTTCTCCCACCCTATTTTAATTTTTCATAGCATGATGAATTGAACCAATCCTTAATTGCTTCTCAAGTTGTTCGTCTTTTTCGACTATTTTCTCCCCAGTTTTTTGTATTTTATTTAAGTCATTTTCCAATATCTGTTCGTATTGCTGCACCTTTTGAGATAACTTTTCAATTGCTTCACAATACTGAATCAGCCTAGTCAAATTCGTACGACTCAACTTCATATCATTAAATTTCGTTTTCCCTAAATCACTAGCACCACTTTTCAATTCACTTACTTTCGCATCAAATACCCCTTTATTTAATTTAATTTCCCCCATTTATCATTTCCCCGCCTTCTGTACTTCTACTTGAATACTAGCGTCAACCATTGAAACACTTCTACTTAAAGAAAGAATACTAGACTCACATGTAGCGATTTCTCTTTCAAGCCGCCGTATGGCTTGATCGATGTCTTCTTGCACTCTTCCTAGTTCTCCAATAAACTTCCCTAAATTCGAAATGACTTGTTGTTCATACGTTTCTTTAAAAGTAGTTGCTCTTTGCCCTTTCCAACTACTCTCGTTTATTTCTAAAGACTTAAACTGCTCTTGATTTTGTTTAATTGCTTCAAGATTATTTACAAATTTCCCCTTAGCAGTTATTAGCCTTCGTAGTTTCATTTGTAATTCAGCCAATTGCCCTTGTTGATGACTTATACTACTTAATAAACCAGATTTTTGACTATTTAATTCCTCTATCCCCATGCAAATCCCCCCTTAAATAGTTGGCACTTTAATTCTAGTAGCAAAACGATTTTCAACAAAATACCCTTCAAATGGATTTAATTTTGTACTACTTAAATCTTTATTAGATACATCGAAGACCATTTGGCCTGATGATTTTCTAAGTAAAATAACATGAGATTGCGTTTTTATTGTTTTTGAAACTAGGTCGTATCGACTGTCAATTGAATCAACATCACAGCCAATTACGAAGTGGATGCCCATAAATGCACCATTTGTTATTAATTCCGCTAAACTATATATATCGCTATCTTCTAAATTACTTAAAATATCATTTACATCTGCAATTACGATTACAATCGGCTTAAATTTCTTAATAAATTCTGCCGGGTTCACTGTTTCACTTGATGCTTCCTGTTCCTCTTTAAACGCCGCTTCTCTTGATTTATAAGCATTTGTAACTTGTTTAATCGTTTTCTCAATTCCTGTTTTTTCAGCTACATATAAAGCAGCGCTCTCTCTATAGTTTGAGAAATTGCGTGTTCTTGTATCAATTAAACCTAGGTCAAAGTGTCCACTGTCAGCTAACTGTTGAAGGAATTGATGAACTACATTTTCAACTTCATCTTTCTTAATCCCCCCTACAACAATATTAGCCGCTTCTGTTAAATCTAATTCGAGAGGCGTAACGCTTTCTGTTTCTACACCAAATGTTAGCTTGCCTGCTTCAATAATTTTTCTTGTTTCTGGCCATGCAATGAATTCTTTGTATTCCAGAACTTCAGGTACCATAGGAATTGCTTTCGGTCTTTCTCCATCCCAGAAGGAATCCATCTCTTTTCCTTCAGCTTGTATATTTTCAATTCGAGTAAGTACATCTTCCCCATTTGTCGGTAAAGCTGTTTGGAAGATTGTTGGTTCGTCAATTTTAACTAAACCACGGCCTGCTAATTCTTCAATTTTTAACTCTGTTCTTCCTACAATAGCTCTAGATTCTGCCTCATCTATCATATATAGAGCAATTTGTAGTTTAATATTTGTATTTACTTGTACTCTCAATGCATTTTGACGTGTAGCCGTAAGCATTAAATGAATTCCTACTGCTGCCCCTTCACGTACAATTTGTGCAATAATGCGTTCAAAGTCTTCGACAAATCCAGCTTCTCTAACAGAATCATAGTTATCTAACGTAATTAATACTGTTGGTAATACTTCTTTACTAGCTCTCTCATACATTTCAAGACTCGCAACTCCATATTTACTTAGCAATTGCTTTCTATCTTTTAATAAGTCTTCTATGTGACGAAGAAATTTCTCGCATTTTTCAACTTGGTCTAATGTAATGATGTCTGCCACATGTGGTAAAGATTTTAGTGGCATTAAACCGTTCGTTCCGAAGTCTAATAAATACACATGCAAATGCTCCGGACTATGCTGACGAGCTACATCCATAATGACTGATTGTAAGAATGTTGATTTTCCGTAGCCTGGACTTGAGAAGACTGCTACGTGTCCATCTTTACTAATATCTAGTGTTAATGGTGTTTGTGATTGTAATTCAGGCTGATCTAGTAGACCAACTGTTGCTTTTAATGGTTTCTTTTCTTTCGTCCATGCTTCTTTGAACTGAATAGCGTGTAAGTCTTGTAAATATACGCTTTCTGGAAGTGGTGGTAACCACGGTCTAGCTAACGCTTCAATTTCATTTATTTCTGCGTAATCGTGAATGTAGTCAATAACAGCATCCAGTTCAGATGGTACGCTTATTACTTCTTTACTACTACCAAGTCCACTTAAGTCTTCACTTAATATTTCATATTGTCCTAGATCATTTATTGCATAGATTGTTGCGTCTAAATGTTCTTTATCCTCTTTGTTTTCTACATAGTCTGCTCCGCTCCAAGCTGATTGGAATAGTTCATAAATTTCATTATTCCCAACTTGTAAATAGGCACGTCCTGGCAATGTAATTTCAGCAGCATCTGGTGTTTTTAAAATTTCATTACTATCTGACGTATTTTGAACTTTCAATGCCAGTTTGAATTTCGAGTTACTCCAAATTTGATCATCTACAACACCGCTCGGTTTTTGCGTAGCTAATATTAAATGAATTCCGAGTGAACGTCCGATACGCGCTGTTGAAACTAACTCTTTCATAAATTCTGGCTGTTCTGACTTCAGTTCCGCGAATTCATCACTAATTAAAAATAGATGTGGCATCGGTTCACTTACTAAGCCTTCTTTATACAGTTTTTGATACTGATTAATATGGTTTACATCATTTTCTCCAAATAATCGTTGTCTTTTTTGTAATTCAGCTTTAATTGATGCGAGCGCTCTCATACTTTGTGCTCCATCTAAGTTCGTAATTGTTCCTAATAAATGCGGTAAGTTTTTGAATAAATTCGCCATACCGCCGCCTTTATAGTCAATTAGTAGAAAGGCTACTTCGTAAGGATGGAAATTGACTGCTAGAGATAAAATATACGATTGTATAATTTCCGACTTACCTGAACCTGTTGTACCTGCTATTAACCCGTGTGGTCCGTGTGCTTTTTCGTGTAAGTTTAAGTTTACGATATCTTCTTTACCACGTAATCCAAGTGGTACAGCTAAAGATTTATGTGCAGCATTTTTCTCCCAGCGACTTGTGATATTCAGTTCTTTTACTTTCTCAACACCGTACATTTCTAAAAATGTTACACTTTCTGGGATACTATTTTTTAAGTTTTGCAAATGATTTAACGGTGCTAATGCTCGTGAAACATCTTCTAAATTGAACCCTTTCGGTACGTGATTTAATTTAAATTGACGGTTTACAAGCTCTCCCTGTTCTAAGATGATGTTCCCTTGTTTTGCATCTCTTATGTCTATTACCGTTTTCACATGCTCCGGTAAACTTTGCATAACATCTTGTACAAATACAAGTGATACACCTAATTGACTCGGATCATCATTAAAGAATTCCATAACAACATGGTCTAGTATTAGTTTTTCATCTGTAATGAGAACGACATAGTGCGGTGCAAAGTACATTTTTTCATTCGTTGAACTTTTTTCATCTAGTTTTAATTTTCGTTCTTTTAATATTTGATACAAACTATTTAACACTTGATCACGGCTACGATCATGATATACAAATCCGCGTACATTTATATCGCGAACACTTCCATGAGGTAACCAGCGCATCCAATCCCATTTTTCTTTTTCTTCTTCAGGAAAAATAGTAATAAACTGCAAGTCATAATAACTATGGAATAATGCGGTTTGTACAACTAATAATTGTAATTGCTCTAACACTAAAGAGCGTTGTCCAATATAGCCAACCGGTCCATTTATCAAATCTGTTACAACAGGTACATCTTCCAATGATAGATAACGCTGTCTTAGTTCACGTGCTATATCAATTAATTCATCTTTCGTTTGACTAAATTCTTCTTCATTAAATTGGATTTCAAAACTTGTATTAGCTTGTCCTGTTCCAACGCTAAATGTTAAGAAATCATGATGTAGCATTGTTTTTTCATATATACGTGGATTTACTTGCATAGCCATATTACGTATAACTTCAACATTTGGATTATGATATTGTAATGCATGACGCTGCTTTTCACTTTCTGCATGTAAATCTTTCGTTTTTTGTTTGATATACGCTCTATAACTTTTATCACGTTCAACAATGTCGATTTTATATTGCTTTAAATTTTTTATATAAGATGTGACAGATACAATAATCGTTACTAATGTCATCGCAATCGATGCAATAATAAACATCCCATATTTCATAAAGATTGCAAGTAATACTGTTACGACAATCATGACAAGAGAAGGTGCAATAATTCTCGCCAAATGCTCAGTCGGTTTTGACGGCATACTTGAAGGTTTTGCAATTGTCATTTTCTCTTCTGGTTCACGGTAAATAATACGTGGTGAACGATGATAGTCTGGATAACCACTTTGATAATTCGTTTCGGATTCTACTAAAATAGGTAACGTAGATTTAACGTTCTCTTCTGAAGACAATACTTGAATATCTTCACTGCCTATCTCTACTAAAGCACCATCAAAATATAATACGTCTCCTGCTTCTAACATAGCGCTATCTTTTAGCTTCGTATAATTATGAAATACATCCCCTTCATATACGTTTACTTTAAAAGAATCGTACAACGTTTCACGAGATAGCATTAAATCTACATTTGTCCCGGTAATAGAAATATCATCATAACTGTTTTGACTTAATGTAAGAGAATGTTTCGTTCCGATATCAAACACTTTAGTTGTACCAATAATAGAGATAAAGATTTTCAAGCTCACATCTTTAGTTTTTCCAATCTCAAATTCCTTATTGAACTCTATTAATTGATTTTGTACCATCCAAGCATTTACTTCATTATTCCACTTTAACTCTACTTCTTGTTCTAAACTTGGATTCGTAATATCATTTGTCCACTCTTTTCCAATCGACACTATTGATTGCTCATTTGGATGTAATGTGCACTTATATATTTTGTCTCCATAAGTCAATACTAATAGTTGCTCCATCCGTGTTCACTGCTCCTTTTCAACTGTCTCATCAAGTCCTTGCTTACTCTTTCTTCTCTGTGTTCGACGAGTCTTTATCGTTTGATGATTTGCCATATTTCTTTTCATATTCATCTAATTGTTGCTCATATGTTTTTAATTTTTGATCACGCTCTTCTCCTGATAAATCCGGATTATTTTTCAGCGATTCAATTTGTTTAACAAGGCCGTATATAATAAGCTGAGGATCATCAAGTGTCTTAGCTAAATCTAATGATTTATCAAAATTACCTTTTCCGTTATACATCCAATACAGCAAATACTTTTCATCACTTTTCAAACTAATATTTTTCATAATCATTTTCTTTTGATCTTCACCTAGTTTTTCAGCCGTAATGTATGCAAATGCTAACTCATATTTAGATGCAATCGGTAATGATTCAAATTCCTCTTCATTTAATTGCGTAATTACTTTGTCATAATCAGTTGCTATGAAACTCGCATTTGCTTCTATTAACTTATTTTGATAAGGAAATTTTATAAAAGTGAAATATATTAAAGGAGCAGCTAAAATAACTGTCGCCGCTATGAAGGAAAAAGCTAAGTATTTAAATGATTTATAGCTCTTTTTAGATACTAACTGCATATTTTTTTCTGTTTTTGTTTGTTCCTTCTCAAAGCTGTCATCAAGAAACTGCAGTAATGCATCTAAACTTTCCATTTGAGCAACTGTCTGTTCAAATGTTGTTTCTTTTGCATCTTTTAGTAACCCAGCATATAAATCATCAAAATTGTGCTTTTCGGAGAATAAAGCAATAATTAGACACTTGTATTGCGTTAAAAATTGCTCTTCTAACAACGGGGTTGGTGGAACAATATCTCGAATTCCTCTATGTATAATACTTGGCATTAAATTCGCATTAAAAACTATATTGTCTGGATGTAAAAAGAACGTAATTCGTTTATTTAAATATTTACGAAATTGCGCAACATTTCGAAGCAGTCTTAATTTCTCATTTCTTCCAAAACGGCTAAGATCGTCCCACTTATATAAATTTTTGTCCACTTGAAATAGAAACGTAAACATATCATCCATTTCTTCTATCGTTAATGGTACAAAGTCAGATGATGCGCCCGTAATTATATCGAATTGACGGAAATCTTTTATACGTGTTTGAGATTTTGTCATCTCCAATTTCCAATTTTCTTTTTCTATTTGAAATTGATAGTTCATTGCATCAATTTGAATTGTTTTTTCCGTCATGTTTATCCTCTTCTCCTTTTCTTTATAACCAGTAATAACTTATTTTCAAAAAACTAAAAGTAAGAAATATTCTTTATAAAACTTGTAAAATATCTCCGTCTGTTATTTGATGATCAATTAAACGATCATTATCTGTTAAAACAATTGACTTATTTCTCACTTTCATTACAAAATGTGAACCTTCATGATTATCAATCTTTAGCGTATCTAATAAGTTTTTCAATAAATATTTAATAGATTGATGATTCGGAATACGCAAATCATATGTATTTCCATTCCATTTACTAAAATCTACCGTTACATTAATATGCGTTTGTATTGCCATCACTTTACCTCCAACTTTTCCGAAGAACCGTATAAATACCGATGCAAATAAGTAAAACACTGCCGCCTAACAATATGATTATTGTTGTACTGATTGGCTTTTCATTCATTGTTTGATTACTTGCTACTTCATCAGCGCTTTTTCTTACAACGTATTCACTGCTAAACAAACTATTTTTCGTATCTTTAACACGATTATTTTCTTTTTGTTTTATAAAAAGAGAATCTCTTAAGGATTCCATCTCTTTTTGTTCTTTCTTTTTCTTTTTCTGAATTTCTTCTTCTACTTCTTCGTTAAACAACTCAATCGATGCTTTATCTAATTCTGTTTCCTTATGTTCCTTTTTATTTTTTTCTTGGTCTTTATCTTCAAAGCGGTCTACTTTAAACTGAATTTTCCCATCATCACCAAGATAACTGTCCGCCGCGCTCCTAATCGGTAGCGCGACAAACAGTAAAAGGAAACAAATAAATGATAACCTAACCACTATGCTCCATTGTTTGATCATTTACTTCTTTTTCCTCCCATTTCTTGTGCCATACAAATAGATTACTAACTAATCCTATAATGGCAATTACAAACAATACGATAAAAATAACTTTCCCTGTATCTTTACCGCTAATAAAATCATTTAGAAAACCTTCTATATATTGAAGCGGTGAAAATTGACGCAATTTACCTACAGAAGACATTTGGTCTACTTTACTTCCAACTGCTTCAGTTAAAAATAGATACATACTTAAAAATACTAATAAGATAAACATCCCTACCATTTTTATTTGTCGTAGTAAGTATGTTGAAACTAATACGAACGCCATCATTATGATTGTGATAAACGCAATCCATAGTAAACTTTGATCCTGACCGAATTTTAAAAGACGGCCTGAGATGACTCCTATACTGATCCCTTCCACAATCGATATTCCAAATGCTACTACTGTAGTTGGTACATTCATATCAATTAAAGAGAATCTCTCTTCAAAATGATCTGATTGTGTTCGTTTCTTTTCTTGATTCGCAATTGCATATGCCGTAAATAACGCAACAATGAAGCAAGTTAATACGATTAAGTATGGTGTAAAAGCATTTCCAGCTACAATTACCCCATCATTTTGTTTCTGAACTGGACTAGATAAAAACTCATATAGCATCTCATTTTGACGATCTCCAATACGACTATTCGCCAAAATCTTCGTAAAGTTTTTCGAGAATGCTTTATCATCTTCCATTTTCTTCGTAAAATCATTTAATAAGGAATCTGCTTTCGAAACAATTGTCGTTCCGCTGTCTTGAATTTCTTTTGCTTGTCCATTAATTTGGTCAAATGTTTTATACACATCATCTGATGTCGCTAAACTATGCTTTGAACTCTCTACTAATGACTGAGTTTGCATCGTTAAAGATTTAATACCAGAGTCTAACGATAGTACAGCTGTTTGCTCACCTGCATTATTAGTCGTTAATACTTGTTGTTCTTCAGCTAACTTTAAGCTACTCTCACGCCATTTCGCTAAACCTTTTACATACTCTCCTAAATTTTGATTCATACTAGTTGCTTGCTGCATCGTTTCATTTAACTTCTCTGCTAATAGCATTGAATTTTGATCTGCACTAGTAATGAGTTGTTGGTAAGAGTCTATTTTTTGCTTTAAACCCATCATATCTTGCTTTACTTCACTCGTAATACTAGCTGAAACAAGATTTGAAATTAAATCAATTACACTTTGTTTATTTAACATATAATACAATGAATGATCAGTCGCAATCGTATCTAAACTTCCCTCTTCAAGCTTAGGGCCTACATCATTTGTTCTTAAATCAATCCCATAATACATTTGATAAAGACTCAATAATCCTTGATAACTTTGAACGGTCTCGACTGCTTCTTTAATTAATACATTAGAGGTATTATCTGTTAACTTCTCAGTTTTTTGATGTACAATATAATTATTTGTACGTTCAATAACTGTTGAGCCACCACCTTGATTTTGGTTTCCCCCGTTATCTGTTCCCGTTCCGCCTCCTGGGTTTCCCCCGTTATCTGTCCCTGTTCCGCCTCCTGGGTTTCCTCCGTTATCTGTTCCCGTTCCGCCTCCTGGGTTTCCTCCGTTATCTGTTCCCGTTCCGCCTCCTGGGTTTCCTCCGTTATCTGTCCCTGTTCCGCCTCCTGGGTTTCCTCCGTTATCTGTTCCCGTTCCGCCTCCTGGGTTTCCTCCGTTATCTGTCCCTGTTCCGCCTCCTGGGTTTCCTCCGTTATCTGTTCCCGTTCCGCCTCCTGGGTTTCCTCCGTTATCTGTTCCCGTTCCGCCTCCTGGGTTTCCTCCGTTATCTGTCCCTGTTCCGCCTCCTGGGTTTCCTCCGTTATCTGTTCCCGTTCCGCCTTCTGGGTTGTTATTACTCTGTTCTGTCTTTTGAATGATAGGCTTTTTAACAGTGTTTACTAGTGGCATTATTCCATACTGCGTTTGATTAACTACATTTTCTACCTTGCTATTTTCTGTTTTTGTTCCTTCATTCTCTTTATTTGGTTCTTCTTTTTTAGGTTCTTCTTTTCCAGTACTAGTTTCTTTCTCATAATTACCATTCAATTTCCATTCCCACGTTACTGGAGAGAAAACATCTATATTGATACTTGGATCTATTAACTTCACATGAAGGCTAATTTTCAAATCTCCTTCATTACGTGCTGATATTACAATTGATCCGTTTTGTTTAAATTCACTTGTACGGTCCACACCATCAATTAATAGTGAATCTGTACTACCATATAACTCAAAGCCACTAGGAATAGTTATATTCATAGTTTGCGAAGAATCCATTCCAATTACTTTCGCTGTATCACTGAATGTAATTCCATCTTTAGCCAAACTTTCTTTTACTTCTTTAATTGAATTTCCTAAAGATATTTTATTGACTGGGTCATAATTAAAATTATTTTCTTTATTATATTTATTCGTAAATTGGATTACGTTTTTCAGTTGTAACTTCGTTACATCAGGCAAATCACTTTGAACGATTTCTTCCATTTTCAAACTAGGCAACTTCGTAATTAAATTTTCAATTTGTTGCTTGATTCGAATATCTGGTTGTTTCATTAACGAATTGATAACTACTTCATGTTGTCCATCATTTGAAATAGACTTTTGTAATCGTTTAAGGATCGTCGCTTGCATGTCACTTTCTAACTTCCCTGCAAGTTCTGTATCATATTCTGACACTTGTTTTTTTACATCTGTTAAATACTTTTGAATTGTTGAAGCATCAGCTAAAATATTAGGATCTTTCTCTGAAAGCGTAAATTGATTTGCGATAATTTTATTCGCAGATTCTAATGCGCTTAACTGCTTTAAAACATCGCCTGAATTCATATCACTCATATACTGATTAAATTGATTTGTAAAATTATTCGCTAACAGATTATTATCCGTTTGTATTTTTTGAAAGTTATTAAATCCTTCTAAATACGTATTATTAGATTTATTCCCTTCATCTAAAGCTTGACCAAAGCCTTTTAAAACATCTTGGAATCCTTTAAAACTATTAACAGAAATACCAGTGTAATCTTGTACCGTTTTAAATTGGTTTGTGTAATTTGCCAACGGGCTATGTACATCTTTTTTATACATAGTCGTTTGATTGGTCCCTTTTTCAATTATTTTACCTATATTATCTTGTGCACCTTGCAACTTACCGATAACACTTGCAAAATAAACGTCGATGATTTGCTTATTAAAATCTTCTAAAATAGCAGAAGCTGTATTTTCTGCCTCAGCTTTCAAATCTTTATTCCCAGTTGCATTTACTTTGTAATTTAATGTTAATTTTTCTGGAAGTTCTGAATCAATCGCAACAGCTTTTCTAGAAAAATCGTTAGGTATTACAATCATCATATTGTAATTATTATTTTTTAAACCACTTTCTGCTACACCACGACTTACTACGTACCATTCTTGTTTCGTATTTTTATTTACATTTTTAACAAATTGATCTCCAAACGCTATTTTATTACCTTCAAATACAGTACCTTGATCTTCATTTACCAATGCAACTGTCATTTTTTGCGTGGTATTCTCATTTGCTTTCTTAACATTTTGATTTAACGCTAAATAGGAGACCCCTGTTGATAACACAAGAGCTAAAATAATAAACAACAAGATGCTCCACTTGAACTTTTTCACTACTTATCACTCCTGCGACTGCGAGTCTATTAAGTTAAAGACTTCGTATCTTACTCTAGTTTTAAAGTAATTTAGCCATACAACGTATGGTTGCATGGCTAAATTATATAGTTCTTTTTATCTGTCTTATTGTAGACCGAAATTACGAGAAAGATCTTCGTCATGTCTTGCAACAGCTTCTGCAGTTTTATTAAGCTGCATATTAATTTCTTGTAATAGCTGTGCGAAGTTTTGTACTTTTGGCTTTAATTGATTGAACTGTTGATCAAAACCTTCGAAAGCACGACCTTCCCATTCTCCTCTTAATTCATTTTGTAAGTTTTGTAGTTGACGTAAAATGTCCTCAATTTGATTTGCACCTTGTCCATATCGAGTCGCTTTCGATTTAAGCTCCTCTGGTGACATGCGAATTTGTCCTGCCATAAATAAATCCCCCTTAAAATTTAAAAATAGTAAAATTAACCAAAAATCAATTCTACAAATTGATTATATCAATAATTTAAAAATTTCTAAACAAAAAAATGATATTTTTCCAAAATTTCTCTTTTACTATAATAACATTATATTATATAATACTAATTTAGTGTTTTTTAGGCATACTCTATAAATCTACTATAAATTTAAAGAAAACCTTTTATTCCATATGTCTTTAAGGACTTATCCATTTTAAATCCCAGCAATAAAGTGTTCACTAAATCAATATTTCCCCTTCTCCACTGACTTTTCATTTTCACCAATCTAATTTTTAAACATATTGGGCTATTCCAGCTCTAAAAGCTTTCTTGTCATTATTAGTCACCCCAAAACGGATAAGGAATCGGAAGTGTAATAAAGGATTGTAATCGCTCTAACAACTTTGTTTCTAGTCGAAGTTTTTCAATGCCTTTTTCATATTTAGGAAAACGAAATACTATTTCATCATTTACAATTAATACATCATTATTTTGTCCTATCTCATTTATGTAAGTTGATTCTATTTGTAATGCCGGATACACCATTTGCAAATACGCAACATATTCTCTTTCTCTTTTCATTTTTCCCTTCTCCCACTCACAATATTTTGCTCACTTCAAAGTCATAATTACCTGTCTTTCAACAAAACCAAATTCTTCGTACATCTCTTTCGCAAAATTTCCTGCAAATACATTTAAGCGAATTTCTGAATAATTCTTTTGTAATTCCTTAATACCAGCCCCCATTAACTTTCTTGACAACCCTTTCCCGCGGTACTCTGGAAAAACATACAATTCGTATATAAACCCTAGTTTTTCATGAGAAAAATAGTCCGTATTTTCCCCTATTAATATCCACCCCATTACATTGTTTTCTTCTTTAACGACTAAATAATATGATCCCTTTTCTACAATCGGCCTTGTAATCTCAATTGCTTTCTCTGTACTTAACTGACAATTACCCCTCGTTCCTTCAAAAAGCGATTGAGCTGCATATTGTATTATTTCGTCCGTTTCTTCCCGATTCGCCTTCTCTATCATTTTTCACAACTCTCCTTATTAATAGGCATTAATATAGCTAGTTCAAGACTCTCCGCCTCTATAACAATTCCCATCAATCCATTTTCCGTACTCGTCTCATGAAATTCGCCCTTCTCCCAAAATACCGCTTGTCCCGCTTCCACCTTCACTTTTTCTTTATCTACTCCGCATACATACCCTTCTCCGTCCACAATAAGAAGCAGTTGCGATACAACTGCTTCATGATATCCGATTACTCCATTCTCTTGTAAATGCATAGCACCGATATGTACATTTCCTTTATGGTTTAATATTTTCGACATTATGAAATTAGATTGAAATGCTGAGATTTGTTTTCCCACTTTTTCACTAAAATCAAAAATTTTCATTACTAGACCTCCTTATACGTATAAAACCATCCTTACTGTCTTCATCATATGTCCTTCAAAATCTTCTTCAAATTCCTCTAATTGTGCAAAACCTTTCGCTTCATAAAAACGTTTTCCTTTTTCATTCGCTGCTTCTACATGAATGTATAATTTCCGAATTCCTTTTAATGCCGTTAGCCCTTTTTGTAATAAAGCACTTCCTATTCCTTTCCCTTGCTGATCTGGTAACAAATAAATCGCACCTAATTCTGCTTCATTTTGCAGTCTAACAGGTGAGAAATTCACAAAGCCAATTACTTCTCCCTCTTCTTCCGCAACGAATAAATGTGTATTTTCAAGACGATATTGCATTTTTTCATCAGAATAAGCCTCGTCTAAAAAACTGTCTTGAATCTCTCTCGGAATAATGCCTTCGTATGTATCATGCCAAGCTATTTTCGCTACTGATTGTACAGCATGAATATCTTCTTGCTTCATTTCTCTAATTACATATGTCATCTCGTTGTCTCCATTCTCTTTAAATTATATTCTGCTAATATACTAGAAGAAATGGCAGAACCATTTTCATAATTCACTTTAATTAATTTTAATTTCTCAATTGAAGCTGTTGTAACATCAAATTTTTCATATATATATTCCATTACACTTAAAAACTGATTTGCATGTAACCTATTTGCAATCGTACAATGCGGAACCCATTTTTCTGGTACGTAATATGAATTTAAATTATCATGAAAAGTTTTAAAATAATCATGATAAGAATGATGAAGTCTTAACAATCCATCGGTAATGGTCGGTGCCAGAAAGATCGTTCCGTTAGTAGGAAAAATTCCAACAGAAGGAAAAGTTATTGCAGCCATATTCTCTTGAACAGCTACAAACTCCTCTAATTTCTCCGTATATAAATGAACATCTAATTCATTGTAATCAGCTAATGTAATATGAGGTTCTACTCCGGCTAATTGATTTGTGCCAATGATATTTGTTATTTCATTTTGCAATTCTGTAATTTTATTAGTAAATTCGCAATCAAATGTAGCAATAATAACGTATATACTTCCTCACCCCTTCGTTACACATAGCGCTTCCCATTCTTCACGAATCATTCCCATTCGAATAGAATCATAGTACGTTCCGTTATAGTATCGGCATTTGCGCATTCTACCTTCTAAACTCATTCCTATTTTCTCAGCTACTTTCATCATTCGTTCATTACCAGACCAAGTCGTGATTCCTACTCTACCAATCTCCATCTTTTCAAATAGTAAATCTCGATATAACGTTAACGCATCTGTACCGTAGCCACCATTCCAATAATTTGGATTATAAATTACAAGCCCCATCTCTAACCAACGCGTCGGCTTATACTCCCAATAAAACCCGACTGTCCCAATGATTTGACCGTTATGTTCTATAATTAAATTTGATAGTGGTTCTTCTTTTAAACGAGTTTCCATCTTCTCTTTATAAGACGGGTATTCTTGCATTGAGAACGGGAAATATGGTGCATCCCATTTCTTCCATTCTGGATTTTCTTCTTTAAATACGAGATTCCATAATGGTTTTATATCTGATTCTTCAATTGTACGAATTGTAACTTTATCCCCTTTTACTATTACGTTTTGCATAATTTCCTCCTACAATCCTCTTTATTTCATATATAATTATAATGTTTTTTCAGAAAAATCAAAACAAATATCGTTTATTGTATTGTATAATTTTGTTATAAGATACCAATTATTCATGTAGAAAGCTGGTGATTCAATGAATAATCGATTTAGTATTGCTTTATTTCTCACTATTATTACGACAAATATTATTCTCTATTTCTTCTTACCATTAAGTATTGTTACGAAATGGGACTTCAATGGAACGCCTACATCAACAATGGATAAAAGCACCTTTGTTATCGTAAATATAATTATATGTTCCTTCTTATTCTTTTTATTTTTAGCTTTATCTAAAGCAGTGAGTAACCAGAAATTCCTCCATTGGATCAGCAACACAATTTTACTATTTTTATTTTTTGTCGATATGGTCATTGCCCTCCTCGCTCTTGGCTTCTCACTTCCTCTTGATCATTTAATATTTTTAGCATTAGGGCTTTTATTTATATTAATAGGCTATTTCAGTTCCAAAATTGATACGACTAAATCAACAGTTTCATTGGAATGGAATGATAAGCACCTCGAAAAAAGAGCTTCGAATATTTGTAGTATTTCAATGATGATAGCAGGTATTTTTCTAGCCGGGCTTCCATTTATCGTTCCTGCTCCGTATAGAGGTTATGCTATACTCACAATTTTTTTAGGAATGACGCTTGTCATTTTACCGAGTACGATTTACTTACTTATGAAAGACAGCAAGCAATCTACTCATATAAAAAGATAATAAAAAAATAGGAGGCTCCATACCTCCTATTTCATCTTTTCTATCTCAACTAAAATACCTTTCTCTATCCAGCCTTCTACTCCATCTCTTTTAACTAAATCATATCCCGAGCAGCTGTTATCAATGAGAGAAACAATGTCCCCTATGCTTACGCTTATTTGTGCACAAGAAATATCAGTTTTCACTGTGTATTCACCTGAATCAAGTTGCCTAATATATTCATTTTTCACAGAGAGTAATGTATTCGTTTCCTTTTGCTTACACATTGTGTAATCTTGCATCTTCTCCAGCGGCTCTATGTAATAGTACGGATATGTTACCCCGCCCTGCATTGTTGCATCAGCATGAAAATCTGCTATTACTTCATACTCTGGAAAATAGTCTACATATGTATAAGAAAACGTATCACCTGTTAGCTTCCTCTGAATGATAAATGCGTTTAATTGCCCTGCCTCTTTAATCGCATTTCCCCCATCAATTGCAATAATCTTTTTCTCCTGATCAATAACTGGATTGTTAGATGGGGCTTCATCAGAATAGTTCACAACAGGCCAATGACCGACAACTACATACTTATTTGATCTATGTAATTTATTGAAAAACTCCGGCATTGCTATCGCATTTTTTCGTTCTGTTTCTTTCCAATCCTCTCTATCTTCAAGGCCAGCATGTACAAAGATATAATCTTCTGTTTCAATCGCTGTTGGCAATTCTGTTAGCCACTTTATTTCTTTTGAAAAATGGCCCATCAATATGTTTTTCACTTCACGAATATCACTTTCTTCATTAACGGTAACGTTCAATTGCCCTAGCCACTCATTAAAAATTGTATTCTTTCGCGTACACAAATAATGTATTAGCGCAGGGTTTTCATTTACAAGTGCTTCAACTACAACTTCACAATTCCCTTCTATTACATAAACATTTGGCTTACTAACTACTAGATCCATCACATAGTTTACGACGCCAATACTATTTCTTCCTTTCTCACAAAGATCACCATTAATAATTAAATAATCCTCATCTTTAAAATTAACTTTATGTAGTAGTTCTTTAAAAAGATCTAATTCCCCATTAATATCAGAAATAATGATGACTCTTACATCATTTGGTATCGATAATTTCTTTATTTTTTCCAAATATAAACGCCCCTAACATTCTCCAAATTCAACATTTCCTTGTTAAATTCTAATATTCGACAAATTATATTACTAGGCCTGTTCCTAGCTCAAATCTGGAAAAGAAAGTAGGTTCCATATATTTTCACACACGGAACCTACTTAGTATTATAACTCTTTATAAAAAGAATAGCTTACTTTATCATAGCCCTCTCTTTCATAAAAACGATGTGCATCCATTCTCGGAAACGCAGATGTAAGAACGATAGAGCTGCACCCTTTTTCTTTCCCCCATTTTTCTACATATGACAGCAGAACTTTACCATATCCTTTTGATCTGTGAGCTTCTGCCGTTACAAGGTCATACACGAAAACATGTTTCTCATTATAAAAGTTCGTACAAATCGCTACACCAGCTAGACTCACAACTTCTTCATCTTCATCCCGTAACGAGAGTAGTTTATAATTTTCTTCTTTCATTTTTTGAAATAAAGAACTCGCTTCTTCTCTTGAAAGTTTCGTTCGTAATTGCTGTAATACGGGAAATACATCATGTAAATCCTCTTCTGTTACTACTACTTTAATATTCATTATGATTCTCCCCTTACTATTTATAAAATTTTCTAAATGTTATATCATCATTATAGAAAGCGACTGCCCTTAGCTTAAGTGACAGTTCTATTCTTTTTTATAAGGCCAGTGTAAAGAGGAGCGTCTACGAATGAATCTTACTATCCCATTAGTATTACAAAGTAAAACACCCATTTACATACAGATTTGCGAATATATGAAACGAGAAATCTCTCATGGATCACTATGTGCCGGTACACGCCTTCCTTCTCACAGAAATTTAGCTATGCAACTTAATGTGAGCCGTATTACAGTTGAATCTGCTTATCAACAATTACTAGCTGAAGGGTATGTAGAAAGCAAACCGAAACGCGGGATTTTTGTTGCAGAAGTTGATATTGATGTCATTCAAAAGAAACAGCAAATTGCGTCAAACAGTGCTAACAATAAAGAAAACGAACAATATGATTATGATTGTAGTCAAGGGCTTATTGATCAAAAAGCTTTTCCGATAACAAACTGGAAAAGAGCAATACACGAAACTTTATTTCAGTATGAAAATGAATTATTTGCTAAAGAAGATCCACAAGGTGAGCTCGTTCTACGAGAACATATTTCAAAGTATTTATATCATGCTCGCGGGGTACATTCTTCACCTGATCAAATTATTATCGGAGCAGGTACGCAGCCTCTTCTTTGGCTACTCCTTCAACTACTTGGCCCAAAAAAAGAATACGGAATCGAAAACCCTGGTTTTCACCGTATACCTGCTATGATTCAAAGTTCTGGTCTTACCGTCCACCCCATCCCTTTAGATGATAAAGGGATTCATATTTCCGCTTTACGTGAATCGGGTTGCAATGTAGCATATGTCACTCCATCTCACCAATTTCCACTTGGAATCATTATGCCGTTATCTAGAAGACTCGAGTTATTAAAATGGGCGAATGATTATAAGGGCTATATTATTGAAGATGATTACGACGGGGAATTCCGTTATATAGGAAAACCTATTCCTTCTTTACAAGGACTAGATACAAATGAACGTGTTATTTATATGGGAACTTTCTCGAAGTCTTTTTTACCTTCTTTACGAATGGGATATATCGTTTTACCCCCTCACCTTTTAAGCGTCTATGAAGAACTTGGTGGTATGTTTAAACAAACTGTTTCTACGCTGCAACAACTTACCTTTGCCACCTTTATTCAAAATGGTGATTGGGAACGTCATATTAACCGAAGTCGTACGTTATATAAAAGAAAACATATTTCTTTAATTAAATCTATTACAAACGAAATGGGGAATAACGTCCATATACTCGGTGAACAATCCGGACTTCATATTGTACTTCACGTTCATAATGGGATGAACGAACAAGAACTTATTCATGCAGCTGCAAAAGAACGTATTAAGTTATACCCTCTCTCCACATACGATTCTGTTCATAATGTAAGGGAGGAGTCGTATGTATTGTTCGGTTTTGGCAGTATTCCAGAGGATCGTATCGAAATTGTTGTCAAATTACTGAAACAGGCCTGGTTCGCTAAATAAGAATAGCTCCACGCAAGTTATACTTACGTGGAGCTATTTTTATTCACTATTTTTCTGATCTCGCTGCCCTTCCCGGACGTTTGACACCAGTTGTTTCTGTTGAATAGGAAGCTTCAATTATAGCAGTTGGATCTACAGAGAGAACGAGATCTTTCATTTTCGGATAAATGAAACGGTTTGTAATACAATAAATGATTCTCTTATGTTCTCCTAAAAAACCACCTTCTCCATGTAGATACGTAACGGATAATTGCAATTCTTTCATAAGTAGATCGCCTATTTCTTTATTTTTACCAGAAATAATCATAACGCTCTTTCCTTGATTAATACCATCTAATATGAAATCAATCATCTTCGTAACAATATAGAAGATTGCTAATGAGAACATCGCTTGTTCGATTGAAAATAAAATCGCTACAAATGTGAAAATAACTGCATTTACAGCAAGTAAAAATGTACTAATCGGTACTTTAAAATGTTTGTTCATCCAAACTGCTAACATTTCTGATCCGTCTATTGCTCCGCCCATTTTAACAACGATCCCAACGCCTATTCCAAACAGTACTCCGCCATAAAGTACAATTAATAGTTCAGAAGTTGTAATCGCCGGAAATGGTTTTAAATAGATTAAGCCGAGTGTTGTAACAACATTTGCATAAGATGTACGGATGAAGAACTTCTTCCCCATTACTTTTGCAGTAAAAAGCAGGATAGGAATATTAAGTCCTAAAAACACTCCGTAAAGCGGTAATCCAGCAACTTTATTTGCCATAATAGCAATGGCCGTTACACCGCCATCTACTAATCCATTAGGTGCTAAAATAAGTTCTAATGAACCCGCTACAATAATTGATCCAATTGTTAATAATACGTATTCAAATACTTTCTTCATTCATTACCCCCAAAACTTATGTATTTTCTTAGTATTATCATAACTAATTTTTTTCGTAAATACAAAGAAATTGATTTATATTAACCCATTTTCCACCTTTTTGACGATTTTTATGTGAAATTGAAAACGGTAACTCTTACCTACGATATGTTATATACTTAATTTATAGAATTTACAGAGAAAGGAGCAACTTCATGCTACAACAACTATTCACTTCACCTGTTTTATCTGTTCAAACTTTACATCCAGGTTATGAAGACCATGCAAGTGATGTGTTTCTTGTTAAAACAGCAGCTGAAGAAGTTATTGTTCGTTCCTCAAAAATGACTGAAGAGCCAAACAATGATTTTTGGTGGGGATGCAAAAACCTTTTTGGAATTGATCCACGGAACGTATATCATCTAGAAACTGTACATACATTGCTGCAAGAACATACTACTCTTCCCATCCCAACAATATTGGAAAAACATATTTTAAATGGCCGCGAATTCGTTGTGGTCGAAAAGTTAGTAGGTAACACAGTTCAATCTTTTATCGGGCAACCAGATACTACTTTATTCAGTCTAGGAAAAGGGCTTGCAGAAATACATAAATTTAAAGCCGATTACATAGGAAATGTGTCAGGCTCATTCCAAATTACACTTGAGGAATTCCAATCACACATTTTAAATGTGAGTAAAGAGCTTGTGAATATGTTTTATTCTGATAATGAAAGCATACAAAATGCATTTCCTACTTTTGAACAACAACTTTCTTCCTTACCAGCACCAAAGGAAGCGACGCTCGTTTTAATTGATATGGACCCTACTCAGTTTTTATCAGATGGTACAACTATTACGGGTTTAGTAGATACAGAAGCCTATGCAGTTGCTCCTCGAGAATTTGATTTTATCGGCTTAGAATATGTATTTACAGAAAAGGAAGCTCATGCTTTTAAACAAGGTTACGAAACCATTATGCCCATTCCTCGTCTTGAAGGATGTAGACCTCCCTATCGATATTTGTATCGATTATTATCTGTTCAGGGCAGTGTTGAGTTAGAAAAGTGGCTAAGTCATCCATCCTATTTTTAAATATGAATGTGAGGGATTATGAAATGTATATTGAACAAAAGAAATCTTTAACAGCAAACGAAATTCAGCAAATGAAAGATTTAGCTCATAATTGCGGGCAACACGATCAAATTGAATACTCGTCAGATTTACATATAAACTTTTTAACTACCCGTAATAAAGAAGAGATAAATGATTTTCTACTTTATGACGATACTCAATTAATCGGTGCATTAAGTATGTATGACTTTGAAAGACCGACAAAACTGGAGTTAATAGGGTTTGTTCATCCGAACTATAGGAAACAACATATAGGCACTACTCTTTTACAAACCGCAATGAAAGAAATACGAATAAGAGAGGCCGATGAAGCTCTTCTTATTATGAATGGGGATTCTGCTTCTGGGAAAGAATTTGCAAAACATATGAAGTTACCCTATTTATATAGTGAATATAGTATGGTGTTCAAAGCAAAAGAAGTGCAAAAAACAAAAGAGAATACTATACAGCTTACTTTTGCATCTTCAGAGTCACTTCTTGATCTTATTGAAATTTCCAGTAAAGCCTTTGGAGATTCAGCAGAAAATACCGCTACATGGTTACAAAAGATGATGAATTCGCCTTTCCATCAAGTTTACAGTGCACTTATCGATGAAAAAGTGATAGGAACGATTACAGTTTCTGAGCAAGAGCAATCTACTACACTATCAGGATTCGCCGTTCACCCTTCTTATCAAGGTAAAGGATATGGAAAAGATATTCTTAGTTATATGGTACATACCCTTATTACAGAAGGAGTATCAACAATTGAATTAGACGTCGAAACGAAAAATAATAATGCTTTAAAACTATATACACAATGTGGTTTTGAAATTAAAACGAAGCATGACTATTATAATGTAATGAATTTTGAGGTGAATACATATGTCTAAAAAACTAATTTATTCTAATTATGATATTTTTGCATCCATCTATAATAAGCATTGGGGGCATTATGCTGAACACGCCTATCTACTTTTGGAAAAACTCGTTTTACAATATGCACCACCACATTCTCATATTTTAGATCTTTGCTGCGGGACTGGTCACCTTACTAAGAAATTAATTGATAATAATTTTGTAGTAACTGGTATAGATGGTTCTGCTCAAATGATTGAATACGCACGTCAAAACGCGCCAGACGCAGCCTTTATCGTTGATGATGCTCGCTATTTCAATATAAATGAGCAATTTCAATATGTTATCTCTACTGGCGATAGCTTAAACCATATTTTGAAATTAGATGAATTAAAAATTGTTTTTCATAATGTTTACTCCGTATTACATAGCAAAGGTACATTCGTATTTGATATGAATATGGAAAAAGGCTTTCTTGAAAATTGGAGTGCTTCATTTCATATTTCAGCGGATGAACATGTTTGTACGATTGATTCAACATATGATAATGAAAATAAAAAAGCAGACATGAACTTTATACTATTTCAACATGACATAGATAATAATTGGATAAGAAGTGACTTTTCTTTTGAAGAAGCTTGTTATTCCAATGAAGAAATAATTTCTTCGCTAGAATCCGTAGGTTTTAAAGACATTCAATCACACGGTACAAATAGAGCATTTTTCATTTGTCAAAAATAAAAAAAACTGAATCATAACGATTCAGTTTTTTCTTAATATATTTACAACAGCAGTCGTTTCATTATTTTCTTTATAAACACGTGGAATTCTTCTGTCTAGCATACATGTAACTTCATAGTTAATTGTACCTAACATATCCGCAATTTCTTCTACTGCGATGTTTTCTTCACCTTGTTTACCGTAGAATACTACTTCGTCACCAACTTGTACTGGCATTGCTTTTGAAACGTCTAACATGAGCTGATCCATACAAACACGGCCAATAACAGGTACTCGAACTCCATTTATTAATGCATGCCCTTTATTAGATAACTGGCGATTATAGCCATCAGCATAACCAATCGGTACAGTTGCAATCCATTCTTCACCAGTCGTTACATACGTATTCCCATAACTTACACCGCGATTCTTCTTCGCATGTTTAATATGAGCTACTTTTGATTTTAACGACAACGCAGGCTGTAAAGAAACAACTGCATGATCTACCTCTTTTGAAGGATACATTCCATAAATTCCAATACCTACACGAACCATATTTTGAAATGTATTGCTAAGTTCCATTGATCCTGCACTATTTGAACTATGAATATATGGGATATGGATTCCTAATTCTTTTGCAGCATTGACAGCTTTTTCAAATAAGCTTGTTTGCATATTCGTATATGATTTATCAATTTCATCTGCCGTAGAGTAATGTGTAAACATTCCTACTATCTCTACATACTCCATACGGTTTAATTCTGCTAAAAATGGTTTAACCTCTTCTTCTTGTAAACCGATACGACTCATTCCTGTATCAATTTTCACCTGAATTTGCGCTTTCTTTTGAAGGCGGTTTGCGATTTCATTTATACCTTTTAAATCTTCACTTCTATAAACGGTCATCATAACGTCATATTGAATTGCCTCTTCAGCAGCCGCTACTGATGTATAGCCTAAAATTAAAATCGGCACGTTTATTCCTGCTTCTCTTAACTCTATCGCTTCATCTACAAATGCAACTGCAAGCTGATTTATTCCTGCTTCAATAGCAGCTTTCGCAACTTCAACTGCCCCGTGACCATACCCATTCGCTTTTACAGCAGCCATCATTGCAATATTTTCATCATTCACACGTTTTTTAAATTCTTTTACATTATGTTTTACTGCATTTAAGTCCACTTCAACAATTGTATCTCTTCCATATTTCAAACTCATTGGTCTAACTCCTAACTCAATAATTGCATTCCATTCTATTTCACGTTTCATATGACCTTTTACAATATAATACTTTTCAATATGCTAGTCAAACTACTAGAATTTTCGGAATTTTGAGTATGATATAATACTCTTAAGAAATTATTATATACGGAGATGAGGAGAATTACAATGTTTGTTCACTCTGCCTTGCATCAACTACAAATTGCTGTTGATACTTCTATTCAAATGCTTAGCCAATACAATGAAGAAGATTTAAAAATATACCCCATTCACTCGAAGCGATCAGTATTTGAAATGTGTGCACATCTTTCTCTTATTTGCCATGCAGATTTACTCATTTTAAATGGTATTACGGAAAAAGAGTTACATACCTTTTATTTCGAACATACACCGGAAACAATTGCGTACATGCAACAAATAATGATTGAAGGATACAATCTTCTCGCTAAAACATTTCTTTCCTATTCCCCAGAAGAATTAGCAGAAGTTATGACTGCCTATTGGGGTGTTTCTTATTCTCGATTTGAATGGTTACTTGAAATTCTTTCGCATTTTTATCATCATCGTGGGCAAGTTCATATTTTATTATGTGAGCATACGAAAGATCCTCGCATTCCTTTATTTGAGTGATTTTCCACTCATTCATTATCCAATCTACATATCATCAAATACGTGTTCATCATTTATAAATAGAGAAGCTATAAAACCAATAAAAAGTATCATTCCTAATAAAATAAACGTTTGAGCATAACTTCCTATTTTCATAAGATAAATAGAAATGATGGGTCCTATACTAGTACCTAAAAATAAAATAAAAGTATAAATGGAAACTGCTATTCCCCTTGCTTTTCCTCCTAATTGGCCTACAAGAGAAACTAAAGACGGAACTGATATAGCAATACCTATTACAAAACAGACACTCATTATGACAAGTAGAGGCAGGTATGAAACAAAACCCATTGCACTTAGACTAATAATAGCGACCAACAATCCCCCCTGAAGAACTTTCCTTACTTCGAACCTCTTTGTTAAACGACCCGCAATCGGTGACAGCAACATACCAAACAGCCCTGCTAAGCGAAAATAAAGGATTTGTTCTGCAGTTAAAGTGTAAATAGGAGAGCTCAAATAATTCCCTAAAACAGTAAACATATTAACAAAAGCCATTAATAAAACAAATGCAATCATATAGCTCATTACTAAGCTTTTATGTGTAAAAACTTTACCCATTTGTTTAATTGGTCCCAAAATATCAGTATAGGATTGAGATGTCTCTCCTTTCGGAAGAGAATAATGAACCCATACAGCAGTAATCATATAGACAATGCTAAGAAGAAAGAACACCATATGCCATCCAAAATGCTGACTAACAACCGTACTGATTACCTGCCCTACAATTCCAGCTACTAAAAAACCGGTACTAACAAATCCTATTGTTGTAACCTTTTTTTCTACTGGAAACATTTCTACAACGTAGGCTAACGCTACCGGAGAAAATGTAGCTGCTGCGATACCCTGTAATCCTCTAAGAATAACAAGCCAAAATAAACTCCCTACAAACCCTAAGGAAAAAGAAATAATCGACAGAGCAAGTAATCCAATGAAGATCACTTTTTTTCGCCCATATTTATCAGAGATTGCCCCAAATAACAAACAACCTATAGCAAAGCCAACAGAAAATATACTGCCTGTAGCTGCAGATTGTGCTAGTGAAGCATTAAAAAGGTCTGAAAATAGAGCAATTAAAGGGATTGTTACATATAAGCTAGACATAACTACCATACCCGACCAACATAATACAACGGTCATTATTGTGTAATTCTTTTCACTATTTATTTCCTTTCCTATTTCCATCATAATATCTCTCCCTTATTATAATTTTTTTATCCACTTAAAACCTCTAAAGTACGCAAAATGGCATTTCTTTAACTGCTACTCGTTTTAAAAAATATGACTGTTCCTAAAGTTAGTTAAACATATAATAAGGTAAGCTAATTATATTCCCAAATAAATAAGTTGATCCTCATAATCAACTTATTTACCTACCTTCTCCTAATTTCACCTGCATAGTTACTTGCATTTTATTTAATAGCTTCTCTAAAACTTGACGCTCTTCTTGATTAAAGTCGTCAACTAACGAAGCGCAAGATAACCAAAAAGTTGGTAAAGATCGCGTAACTAGTTCTTTTCCTTTCGGGGTAATTTTCACTTTTAATCTTCTTCGATCTTCAGAATGATGGAATCTTACAATTAACTCTCGTTTCTCCATCCAATCTAATAAACCAGTGACAGAAGCACGTGTTATCCCTAATCGACTCGCAATATTCGAAGGACTCATATTCACTTCTTCCCCATTTGATTCCATTTCACGCAAAATAAACAACAGTAAAAAATCTAGTTTACTTTCCGAAATACCAAGCGGAGCTAAATCTACGTCAACAGCATCAAGAACATTATCAGACGTCCATAACATTAACAAACCAAGTTTTGCTGCGATTGGATCCGTATCCGCTGATGCTGTCTTTTTTATTAGCTCTGCATACGGCCCAATCCCTAAAGGAAGAGAATCATTTTTCGAATTCATTCATCTTCACTCTCCTTTCCTTTTAGTTAATTAGCTTACCTAATTACTTTTTCATTATACTCGCATTTTTCCTTTTATTGCAAGAATATTGTTAGACAAAAAAATCCTGCAATTCAAACAGGATTTTACAAACTGACTATCTATTATTTTTAAATCATACGAAACTTCTTTAAGGCAAAAGAGATACCACCTTCACTTGATTTCTTTGTAACGAAATCAGCTCTTGTTTTTAACTCTTCTCCACCATTCCCCATCGCAATCCCTAATCCTACATACTGCAACATCTCAATATCATTTCTACCGTCACCAAAAGCAACCGCTTCTGATTTACAAATGTTTAAGTGATCCAATACCTTTTGAATAGCAGTTAATTTTGATACTTTCTTATCTTCCAATACATTTATGACATAGCCATGAAAACGTTCAAATGTAAGCATTGGGTATTTTTCAATAAATTTTTGAGCTTCTATTTCATCCGCATACAGACATAGACAATAGACGTCTTCTGACAAATCCCTGCTTTTTTCAGGATACTTCCCTAAATGTAACGTCTCGCTAAGCGCTTGCATTACGCGCTCATTATCCCTGGCTATTCCATTCATTACAAATTCCTCTGTGAAATAAGAAATACTGTGACCATGTAATTCAGCAAACCCCGATATATCATGAATGATTTCACTTGAAAGTACTGATTTATGTATAACTGTTTCTCCACGCTTGATATGTGCACCATTTGCAGAAATAAACGTATTTATACCTAGTTCCTTAAATTGCGAGCATAAGCTATATGGTCTCCCTGTAGTAACAACTACAGGAATCCCTTTATCTATTAATCTTTGTATCGCTTCTTTTGTACTGTCGTGCATACTTCTGTCAATCTCACTTAAAAGCGTACCGTCAACATCAAAAAACACTACTTTATACATAGGTTTTTACATCCCGTCCAAATGATTCGTATCATTAATGAAATGTATCGTTTTTTGTTCCCCATCAATTTCAATTAAACTTATTCCCGTATCTCCCATTTTAAAATAATAATCCATTGAAATTGGCATTTTGAAAAACGCACGTAATAGACTATTTATTACACCACCATGTGCAACGATTGCAATTCGGTCATATGTATTCTCTGTCACGATTTTAGAAAAGATGCCTTCTATTCTCATTCTAAATTCAATAAATGATTCCCCGTTTTCAAATCGATCATGAAGAAACTTTGGCTCTGGATATTTTTTTGCCTCTTCAAATGATAAGCCAGCTTGTACCCCATTATTAAACTCCATTAGTTCCTCTTCTAATTGAATTGGGCATCCAATTCCTTCTGCTAATGTTTCACCAGTTTCACGAGCACGTTTTAATGTACTTGCCCAAATGAAATCTGGCGGAAAATCTGCTTTCACTTTCTGTACAAGTCTTTGCACTTGCTGCCTTCCCTTTTCTGTTAATTCAAAGTCAGCTCGTCCTTCATGTACGTTTAAGATATCAGCTTCTGATTCTCCGTGGCGTATTAGTAGTATTTGCATGTTTATTCCCCCTTATCTCCTTAAAACCAAGACTAAATTTTAACATATTATTAAAACTTTTCAAAATAATAAAAGCAATTTTCATTCATATAAGAATGAAAATTGCTTTTATTACTAACTAACTTTCTTTTAAACTAGCTTTAGACTTTCCTCCTACTCCCCAATGCGAACTCGGGATTTCATTCACCAGAACACGCACTCTTTCAACATCTACATCTAAGTTTTTCGCAACCGCCTCTGTAACATCAAATATTAGATTTTGAATTTGCTCCTTCTTTCTACCTTCTATTATTTGAATTTGTATAATGGGCATTTTATCTCTCGCTTTACCTTTTATTCACAAAACATCGCTATACTTCCTAAATCATCAAATTGTGCAATAATAGAATCTCCTGCTTTGAAAGCAATCGCTTCTGATAATGCTCCACTTAATACAATATCACCTTTCTTTAACCCTTCATTTTGTAAACCAAGTTTGTTTACCACCCAAGCAATCGCCTCTGCTGGATGTCCCAGTACAGCTGCCCCCGTTCCAGTTGTAGCAATCTTACCATTCTTCGACATAACCATCCCTACATTAGCTAAATCTATATCTTTAACATCAATCCACTTACTTCCTAACAAAAATTTTGAAGATGAACAATTATCTGCTATTACGTCAGGTAATGTAAATTTGAAATTTAAATACCTACTATCAATAATCTCTAAAGCTGGCGCAACATATTTTGTTGCCTTTAATACATCCTCAGCTGTCACATTCGTCCCTTGTAAATCCTCATCCATTAAAAAGGCAATCTCTGGTTCTACTTTTGGATGAATGAATGTTTCGTATTGTAATGGCTCCCATTCAAACGCTAACATATCTTCCAACAAATATCCGTATATCGCTTCATCAATACCCATCATTTGTTGTTTTGCCTTACTTGTTAATCCTAGTTTTACCCCAACTCTTTTAGAACCTTCGTTCATTTTTTGTTCAATTAAACATTTTTGCAATCTATATGCGTCATCCACCGTTAAATCCGGATGCTTATCTGTTACTTTCACTACTTCTTTTCTATCTTTTTCAGCCTGAAGTAAATAGTCAACAATTTCTAGATCTGCTCCTTTTACTAAAGCCATCTTTTACACCCCCATTTTTATCTTTGCTAATTCTGCCGCGACATCTAAAATCATATCCTCTTGTCCACCAACTACTTTTCTTTTCCCAAGTTCTATTAAAATATCACGGGCGTCTACACCAAAACGCTTTGCCGCTCTTTCAGCATGTAATAAAAAGCTAGAATATACACCAGCATATCCCATTACAAGACTTCCTTTTTGAATTTCTTGCGGTGCTGGCAATAAAGGTGCAACAACATCCTCAGCTAAGTCCATCATCTTATATAAATCTATATCTAGCTTATATCCCATACGATCTAAAACAGCGAGTAATACCTCTGTTTGGGCATTTCCAGCTCCTGCGCCAAGGCACCGCACGCTTCCATCAATACGTGTCGCACCTTCTTCAATTGCCACCACTGTATTGGCTACTGCAACAGACAGATTATTATGACCATGGAAACCAATTTCGACATTTAAAGATTGACGTAATGCTCGAATACGTTCACGTACTTCGTGAGGCAATAAAGCACCCGCTGAATCCGTTACATAAATCGCCTCAGCACCATAGTCCTCCATAAGCTTTGCTTGTTCTACTAACTTTTCAACCGGTGCAGAGTGTGCCATCATTAAAAAGCCACACGCTTCCATACCTAACTCACGCGCAAATTGGATATGTTGTGCTGAAACATCTGCTTCTGTTACATGCGTCGCTACACGAACAAGTTTCGCGCCAATATTTGCAGCTTGCTTTAACTCATGAATCGTTCCAATACCAGGAATTAACAAAACAGCTACTTTAGCTTGCTTACACTCATCTACCGCTGCTTCAATCAACTTCATTTCATTAACTAATGACTTTCCATATTGTAATGTGGAGCCTCCTAAACCATCTCCATGACTCACTTCAATATAATGCATACCAGCCTCATCTAATGCTCTAGTTACAGATCGAACTTGTTCTTCTGTAAATTGATGTTTCATTACATGACTTCCATCACGTAAACAAACTTCCGTTATTTTCACTGGCCTTTCACTATTTCGCCTCATTCATTACACCTCTTTTCTTCTCTGAAATGATCCGCATTGCAAATTCTTCACCTACTTTTAATGCCGCTGCCGTCATAATATCTAAATTACCAGCATAAGGAGGAAAGTAGTCTCCAGCTCCTTCAACCTCTAAAAATACAGTCACACGATTCCCATCAAACATCGGCTCTTGTTTTAGAGAATAACCTGGAACGTATGCCCTAACTACTTCAACCATCTTATGAATTGCTTCACGAATAGAATCCTCATCCATATACTTAACTTCACAATATACTGTATCTCTCATTAAAATAGGAGGCTCCGCAGGATTTAATATAATAAGTGCTTTCCCATAATCTGCTCCGCCAATTTCTTCAATTCCACGCCTCGTCGTAATTGTAAATTCATCAATATTTGCCCTTGTACCTGGACCTGCACTTAAACTTGAAATAGTTGCAACTATCTCTGCATATGTAACATTTGCCACTTTATTAATCGCATGAACAATTGGAATCGTTGCTTGTCCTCCGCACGTAATCATATTAACGTTTTGCTTATCTACAAAATGATTATTTCGGATAGCAGGACAAACGAACGGTCCGCATGCAGCCGGAGTTAAGTCAATTACTATTTTCCCAAGCTCTCCTAATACTTTTGCATGATAACTATGTGCTTTAGCTGAAGTTGCATCAAATACAATATCAGCTAAACTTGGATTATCAATCATTGCTTGTATTCCATTATCAAAAACCTCGTATCCTGCTTCTTTTGCTCGCTTTAAACCATCCGATTTTGAATCTATTCCAATTATGGCATTTAGCTCTATGACTTCACTTTTTCTTAATTTATACATTAAATCCGTACCAATATTACCCGATCCGATAATAGCCGCCTTTACTTTCTCCACATTTATCCCCCCCTTTTTTCAACGCTTTAATCTATATGAATGTTACAGAAACCGATCCAAGTAAACCGAAATCAGCTCGAATGTTGTCTTCACTTTGAACTGAAACAGCACCAGATAATGCGCCAGGTAAAATTAGTTCCCCTGCTTTCAATCCAATATTAAATTCATAAAGCTTATTAGCTAACCAAGCAATAGCTTGTGCTGGATGGCCTAATGCAGCCGCGCCAGCCCCCGTTGCAATTAAACTATTATTTTTATAAAGTGTCATTCCAGTTGTACGTAAATCTACTTTATCGATGCTAGAGAATGTATGACCAATTACAACTTTCGCTGATGAGCCATTATCCGCTACTGTATCAGCCAGTTTAATTTTCCAATCAACAATGCGACTATCAATTATTTCAAGTGTAGGTACAACATACTTTGTTGCCATCAGTACATCAATGTATGTAATATTAGGCCCATTTAAATCTTGCTCTAACACAAACCCTATTTCTGCCTCTATTTTTGGGGATACAAAGGACCTCATTGAAACTTCACTACCACTTTCTATCTTCATATCATCTAGTAAATGTCCATAATCCGGCTCATTTACTCCAAGCATTTGTTGCATTGCAACACTTGTAAGACCAACTTTCTTGCCAATTATGCTACGTCCACTCTCTAACTTTCTCCCTACAACTTCAAGTTGAATATTATAAGCATCCTCAACAGATAAATTATCATATCTCTCAGTAAAAGGAAGTATCCCTACACGTGAATTTTCAGCTTGTACTAGTTCATCGGCTAATTCTCTAATTAACAATTGCTCTCACCTCATTTTTTAATTTATATATCCCTAAATATTCACATTGTAACTAACCCCCATCTATCTACTTTATTTCCATAAATATTAGATGGGAGCTCTTTGTACTTTAAGTTTAAACATCACCTTTATAATTTCATCGTTACTGTCTTAGCTTCCGTATAAAATTCAAAACTATGACGTCCACCTTCTCTACCAATCCCGCTTGCCTTCGAGCCTCCAAATGGAGTACGTAAATCCCGAACATACCAACAATTAATCCATAGTAAGCCTGAATCAATTTGTGAAACCACTCGTTGTGCTCTTCTAAGATCATTGGTCCAAACAACTCCAGCTAGTCCATAAATGGAATCATTCGCAATGCGAATTGCATCCTCTTCCGTTTTAAACGGAATAACAACTAGAACTGGACCAAATATCTCTTCTTGCGCTACACGCATACTATTATCAACATCATATAGAATAGTAGGTTCATAAAAATTCCCTTCTACTAAACTCTTAACTCTTTTTCCACCATAGGCTAATTTTGCACCTTCCGAAATTCCTATTTCTACATAGCGATTAACCGTTTCTAAATGAGATTTTGATACTAGTGCTCCCATATCTGTATCTTCAGAAAGAGGGTTTCCAACTTTTATTCTTTGTACAGCTGCTACAAATTTTTCTAAAAACTGTTCATATACACTTTCTTGCACAAGTAATCTCGAACCAGCTAAACAAATTTCTCCTTGGTTCCGATATATAGCTTCAATCGATCCTTGTACCGCTTCATCTAAATCCGCATCTTCAAATACGATATTTGCTGATTTTCCTCCTAATTCTAATGAAACAGGGATTAAATTCTCTGCTGCATTACGCATAATTGTTTTTCCTGTATTACTTTCTCCAACAAATGAAATTCTTCTTACAGCTGGATGTGTAGTCATTGTTGTCCCAACAGTACTCCCTGGACCTGTAATAATATTAAGTACACCTGGTGGTAATCCTGCATCATTAGCAATTTCACCAAGCATAACTGCACTTAATGGAGTATAAGAGGCCGGTTTGACAACAACTGTATTACCAGAAGCAAGCGCCGCTGATGCTTTCCACGTCATTTGCATAAATGGCAAATTCCAAGGAATGATTAAACTTGTCACTCCCGCTGGAGCGTACTTTGCATATGACATAAAATTATGTTTGTCATAGTGCTCGTGCACCATATATTTAGCCATTTCAGCAAAGAAGCGAAAGTTATGAGCCGCGCGTGGTATATCGAATCCTTTACTTTCCTTAATTGGTTTTCCAACATCCAAAGTTTCTATATACGCTAGTTCATCCACACGTTCCATAATTAAATCCGACATTTTGCATAAAATATCCGATCGTTCTTCAACAGGCATTTTACTCCAAATGCCGCTTTTAAATGTTCGTTCTGCTACATCAATTGCTCTTTTTGTATCCTCTTCATTTGCCTTCACTACAGAAGCTAACTTTCTATTCGTCGCTGGATTGAACGTATCAAACGTTTCACCACATACAGAATCCACATATTGTCCATCAATAAACAATTTCGCATCTTTTACTTTCATTTTGTCAGCTAATAATTCTTTGTTCACCGTCTTTACCCCCTACTCCTCAATTTCTAAAACCATCTCAATTTCAATTGTTGTGTTATTAGGTAATTGAGCCATACCGACTGCAGAGCGGGCGTGTTTTCCCTTTTCTCCAAAAATCTCTACTAATACATCCGATGCCCCGTTCATTACTTTTGGCTGATTGATAAAATCCTCCGTACTATTTACAAAGCCAAGCAACTTTACAACTCGTTTCACCTTATTTAAATCACCTAGTTCATTTCTTACAACACTTAATAAATTCAACATGGATTGTCTCGCTGCTTTATATCCATCATCAATCGATATATCCTTTCCTAATTTCCCGTGATACTCATCTACACCTTGTCCAGCAGTAAATAATAAGTTACCTACCCTTACACAACTAACATAATTTCCAACTGCTGGGCGAATAGCTGGTAGTATAATTCCCAACTCTCCTAATTTATCCTCAGGTGTTTGTACTCTCTGCATATGCTACACCTCGTTTTTTTATATCAATATTTAAAAATTCAGCTGCATTTCCCCCAAGCATTGCTGCTTTTTGTTCCTCGGATAAACCAGATGTTTCATCAATCACTCTACCCGGATCAATTTCTCGCAATAAAAATGGATAATCCGAACCCATGAAAATCTTTTCATGCCCAAATCTTTCAATCATATATTTCAAATTCATAGGATCATAATTTAAAGAGTCAAAATAAAATTTCTTTGCGTAATAACTAGGAGGATGTGTAGTCAAACGTAAATGAGGCCATACTTTCCAGCCTTGATCTAATCTTGGCAAAATATATGGAAAAGATCCGCCGCCATGCGCAAAACAAACTTTTAACCGTGGAAACTTTTCCATTATTCCACTACATATAAGTGTAGCTGCTGCAAGCGCCGTTTCACTTGGCATACCGACTGTATACATAAAATTATGGTGTGGCATTCTATCGCGTCCTAACGTTTCCCACGGATGGATAAAAATTGGAACTTGCCACTTTTCAGCCATTCGAAAGAATTCAATAAACGATGGATCATCTAAATTTTTACCATTTACGTTTGTACCAATTTCAATACCATGTAAATTTAATTCCGTTATGCAACGTTCCATTTCACGAATTGCAGTTTCTCCATCTTGCATCGGAACCGTTCCTAATCCTACAAAACGATCTGGATGTGCTGAAACTGTTTCTGCAATAAAATCATTTTGAATACGTGCCATACTTTCGGCTTCCTCTGGTTTTGCCCAATACGAAAATGTAACAGGGATTGGCGATAAAACTTGAATATCTACACCTTCCCGGTCCATATCTTCAATTCTTTTCTTAGGGCACCATACTTGGTCTGTCACATCACGAAAATTTTTCCCTCCAACCATAATACTTGCACCACATGTACAAGTCCGATTTAACATTGGCCAGCGACCGCCACCAAACTTCTCTTCAAAATCTGGAAAAGTTTCAGGAATAATATGTGTATGAAAATCTATTCGCACTTCCATTCCTCCACTTCTTCTGGCATAATGTAACCACAGTTTTTACATGCTCGAATTTCCTTATTTGAATTAAAACTATGAATTGCTTCTTTTACTTGTTTTTCAATATCATTTAATTGAACACGTACACGATGCATTTCATGATTACACTCGTCACAGAACCAAACGAAATCTTCAAGTTCTCCTTGGCTACGTTTTCTTTCAATTACTAGCCCAAATGTGTTAGCAACGCGGTGTGGTGAATGTGGTACCATAGCTGGCAGCATAAATACATCCCCTTCTTTTACTGTGACAACTTCCCGCTTACCTTCCTCTGTAATACATTCCACATAACATTCACCTTTAATTTGATAGAAAAATTCATCTGAAGGATCTACGTGGAAATCACGTCTTCTATTTGGACCACCTAATATCATGGCAATAAACTCTGAATCTTGCCAAATCACTTTGTTATTTACTGGTGGCTTCAATAACTCCTTATTCTCATCAATCCATTTTAGTAAATTAAAAGATTGCAATGTTTTAGACATATTATTTCCTCCTCATGATTCCTTTTTATTTATATCGTTTTAAAAGACCAACCGAGTAAAGAGCTAGACTTTTGCAAGTCCCCACGATAGACATAATCTCTAATTCTCGTTGAAGATATTCGCTCACCTTCATCACAGCAAACATCTTTCACTATAGAAATGTTGAAGTGTTCTCTTAGCAACTCAATATCTCCCTCACGATTTTTTCCAAACTTAAAATCTTGACCAATAAAAATTTCTACGGGGCTTAACCTTTTTATATCTTGTATAAAGCAACTCGCGCTTTTTGTTATATAAGACTCATCAAACCGAATTACAATCACATGTTCAACACCAAGGTTTTGAATACGTTTCACCTTCTCATCAATAGGCGTTAATACTTGCGCTCCTTGAAAATATGAGCGTGGTGGTGGATCAAATGTATACACAACATTTGTTATCTTTAATGCCGTTGCCTTCTCAACCGCATTTTTAATTACAGCTTGATGACCTTTATGCACACCATCAAATGCTCCAATTGAAACAATAGATTTCGTAAATTCAGGGATACACTGCTCATGTATATAAATGATACTCATCTCTTTTCTTCTAAAGTTAAATTTCCAAATAACCAAATTCCTTGGAAATCAAATTTGCCGTATTCATCACACTTTGAATTATGATTTCACGGTTACTTCCTTGCATATACGATATAGGTCCAACAATATTAAGCGCCGCAATGGTTCTCCCAGTATAAGATCGAATAGGCGCTGCAATCCCATACAGTCCATGCTCATTTTCGTTATCACTAATTGAATAACCTTGTTTACGAATCTTCTGTAACTCTGTCTGGAATTGTTTGACGCAAGTAATTGTATTAGGCGCTCTTGGTAAAAGCCCTTTCTCTGAAGTATATTCTAAGGAAGATGAATTAAATGAAAGCAGTACTTTCCCTGTGCTTGTACAATATGCAGGTTCTCTTGATCCAACATGTGTTGAAATTTGAACGGACTCCTTTGACGAAACTTTCAATATAAATACAACATCACCACGATCAAACATACCGATATGCACAGTACCACTAAAATTTCTTACAAGCTCTTCAACAAGTGGAATGGCTCCACTATAAATCTCTTGCTGAAACATGACTTGATTTCCCCACTCTAACAATTTCCAACCTAATCTATATTTTCTTTGCTCATCTTGTATGAGCATTCCTTCTGCACACAACGTACGAACAAGATGGTGAACCGTACTTGCATTCATATTTAGCTTTTCCGCTATTTCCGAATTACCTAGAACTGGTTCATCACTCGTAAAACAATTTAGAATTTTGCAAATTTTACTGATAGAAGCGATCAAATCATTTACCTCCCCTATTCCAGTTACAGTTCTCAAGTTTTAGATATTGTTAAAAATATAAGAAGATTTACATCCTAACAGTAAAATTCTTGTTTTCCTCTATTGCTCCTTCCTTTTTAAACAAAAATGTAAGCGTGAACATTTTTGTTTAACTTAAGGCTCCTTCAGATGAACTCGATTGCAATGCATTGTTCACAAGTGAAAAAGTTTGTTGTTTTTTGTACGCATTATAAAACATTCCCATTTTACGCACCGGATCTCCAGAATAATAACGCTCATATTGTAATAACCGTTGTCCAAAAGCCTCACCACATAAGTCCCATGCTAATTTAAATAAACGAACCCGTTCCTCAGAAGATACTCCTTCACGCCCGATATAATATTTTTGCATATCATCTTGAATCTCGGGGTTCATAAAATCAGCACCTGTCGGTGACATTAATAATCCACCAGCACCTATTGTTTGAATAATCTCAATAGCACGCGGGTACATCTTAGGTAATAAACTGCGTATCGTATCAAGCGGCAACCTCGCAGGAATAACTTCTCCATATGAATTCGTTTCATACTCATATTCAGCTACTTGCAGGAGAGCGCGTATCGTTTCAACATCTTGCATAAGCTCTGCTAACTGGTTTTGTACATTTAAAAATCCATCTACTCCAATCGAATCTGCTAATTTCATAGCTACTTCAGCTGCAAAAGATAGTTTTACTAACCCTCTTACCCCAGATTGATGGGCTGGTTGATGACCAATTCCGGTTTTAGGATACAATTGATTCCCAGCTTCCACACTTTGATAAATAAATACTTTATCCCACGGGATAAACACATTATGAAATACTAGTAATGCATCCATTTCCTCAAATCTTGATGCAAGTGGGTGATCAAATAAAGATCGTTTTCCATCTTGCATTGGCTCACGACATAGAATTCTTAGACCTGGTGCGTCAATTGGAACTGCAAAAGAAATTGCATGACGTTCATCACCTGGCTTAAAGCTTGGATAGGAATATATTATTACCTCATCCGTAATCGGCGCCAGTGTCGCTAACATTTTAGCACCACTAACATACATCCCTTCCGCTGCTTCACTTACTACCCCTAAATGCATTGTTTCATCTTCTTGTTGATGGGAAGCCTTACTCCGATCATTTTGTGGATTAATAATTGCGTGTGTTAAAAACAAATCATTATCCCTTATATGTTTATAATAATTTTTTATATTCGCTCCCCATTCTGGATTAAACTTCTCAAAAAACCACGAATTACTTGCCATCGAAGTAACCGTTACATTTAAAAAATCAGGTGTTCTACCCATTAAACCATAAGTAGCTTTTGCCCACACTTCAAATAATTCACGGCGTACTTTTAAATCCTCATAATTTTTCGGTACTAAAAATGCATTTGATACCCTTTCTCCTGTCTCTTCGCATATATGAGTAATCTTATCTTGATATTCTGGATTGTGCTGCATATCATATAAGTTCGCAATTTGTAAAATTGGTTCACGAAAAACATCTTCATTTACTACATCCGTTACTTTTCTTCCTCCAATCCAAATTTCAGGATTTCTTTTTCTCAATCCTTCAATATACTGTTCCCCTGTTCTAATTGCCATTCTTTCCCCTCCGATTTCCAATAATAATATACTAAAAAGTTTAGAAACTTCACTAGATGACTGAATTTTCAATCATTATACCGATTTTATTTTTTACAGATTCTCCTTTATTTCATATTATGAAATCTTAAAAATTTTTTAGTGCATATGAAAAAGGAAGGGTTTCCCGTCCCTTACTCATTTAATTTATAAATTAATACAATGATAAAAAATAAAAAGAGAAACGGCATCCCATTTCTCTTTTTCATTCTTATTGTTCTTTTGGTGTATCTGAAGAAGGCAATTTCTTCGCTTGTTTTTCTTTAAAGATTTCTCCAATTGCTCCAAGAGTACCAAGTGTTTCAATTGCATTAGACGGAATAAAGACTTTATTTGCTGGTCCTTTCGCAACCTCAATCAATGATTCAAATGATTTGTAAGCAAGTACGCGTTCATCTAAATCTGCTGCACGAAGTAATTCAATTCGATTTTGTTCTGCTTTTGCAATTTCCTCAATCGCTCTTGCTTCCCCTTGCGCTTCTAGTTCTTTTGCTTCCTTTATACCTTCAGCTTCTCGAATACGTGCTTCTTTATCACCTTCAGCCATTAAGATTTTACTTTGCTTTTCACCTTCAGCACGAAGAACTTTATCTTGTTTTGCAGCTTCAGCTTCTAAAATAATCGCACGTTTATTACGTTCTGCTTTCATTTGTTTTTCCATCGATGCTTGCACATCTTTTGGCGGATTAATATCGACAACTTCAACACGTTCAATACGTACGCCCCATTTTTCTGTTGCTTCATCAAGTGCTAAGCGAATTTCTGTTGAAATTTTTTCACGACCAGATAACGTTTCATCCAGTTCCATTTTACCAATAATTTGGCGCATCGTTGCAGAAGTAATGTTACGAACACCATATTCATAGTTCGAAATACCATATGTCGCAAGTTCTGGTTCCACAATTTGATAGAAAATAATTGTATCAATTTCTACTTGTACATTATCTTTCGTAATTACCTTCTGCGGCGGTACATTCGTTTGCTGAATACGCAAGTCATGATATACACGAACGCGATCCACAATTGGTATTAATAAATTTAATCCCGGCTGCATAATACGTTGAAACTTACCAAATCTTTCAACAACCCCAACTTTTTGCTGTGGAATAATTTTAATTGTTAATGCGATAAATGTAACAACAATTAGTGCGAAAATAATCGTTAATGTCAATGCTACTGCCATATTTATTCACTCTCCTTTTTCACTTGTAATATAGTACTATTCCTCTTTATAACAATAACCTTTTCTCCAGCATCAATTGGATCATCTGCAATAGCTGTCCAAGTATCTCCATCCACCTTCACAATACCATTTGCCTCATTTGTAATCGCTTGCATAATGATACCTTTTTTACCAACAAGCATATCTACTGTATCAGTAAAACCTTTTGCTTCTCGAAAGTTTTTTGAAATTCTTTTCGTGAAGAAAGTCAATGTTAAACTGACAATCGCACCAGCAATGACTTGTAACAGTAATGCTTCAGGAACAAACAAAGCAATAAGACCTCCGACAACAGCTCCAATTCCAAGCCACAGCATGTAAAACGTAATCGACAACATTTCCGCAATAAATAAAATACCAGCTATTATAAACCAAATTACCCAAGCAGCCATATACAACCCTCACTTTCTTTCTCATTTTCTATATGTATATGAAGAAAAGAATGGTTTATCCGCCCTTTCTTGTATGTGGGCGCTTACTACAAGCTATTGTACATATTCACTGTTATAATGAGTATTATTAAAATACTATATTAATATATTCTTCATTATACATGAAAATCCCTTTCAAAAAGTGACAAAAAATTAAATTCTTTCACAATTCCAACTTTCAAATTATAATTATTCTAAATATTGGAATGTTTTTCCTCAGGAAGGTTGTGTACTTATTGCAAAATCGTTCACTAATTTACTATTTAGGCTCTAAAATATGCATTACTCTTGCTGATATCGTATACATCATGATTATTACAACCCATATGTATATCACAACGAAATCAGCTACATTAACTGCTCTGTTTCCATTACTCCAGGTCATAACTAATCTTATAGCAAATACATCTGCACCACTTATAATGAATCGTTTTTCATCTTATTCCTTACTTTTTATACTACAATGGACAAAAACTGCTCTCTTATTTTTATTAATGATAGTATTTCCGGCCCTTTCCTCAAATATTGTAGCACTATTCACTTTCATTTTTTTCATTTCTTTATGTAGTGGCTGGAGCGCACCATTATTATACGGTATCCTTCCTCGCCTTACACCAAAAGAAAAATTAGTAAAAGTAAATAGTATTTTTTCCTTTTCCACACAAATTGCGCAAGCCGCTGCTTATTCATTTACAAGTTTTATTGTTCTTCTTATCGGCGCTACTTCTACACTCATGATGAATAACATATTGATGATTTTTGGGTGTGTTGCACTACACGTTTCATTACATTCCATACATAATGAACGAGTAATAGAGCCTTCTTCTTCAAAAGGCGCTGCTTTATTGGAAGGTTGGAAACTCTTATTTCAGAACCCGTCTCTCCGTACCGTTACATGTATGGACTTAATTGAAACTTTCGCAGGGACGATATGGATTGGCGCTATTACGATGGCTTATGTAACGACTGTCCTTCATAAAGGCGAAGAATGGTGGGGATATATTAATACAAGTTATTATGTTGGGACGTTAATTGGCGGGATATTAGCATGGAAAATGAGTACATACATTCAATACAATTTAATACGCTCCATGGCGATAGGCTCTCTTATGTTTAGTATTCTTACATTTTTATATGGTATGACAAGTAGCGGGTTTATTGCGCTTTTTCTATGCATTCTAATGGGGCCATGTTATCAAATTAGAGATATTTCTCAAACGACAGTGCTACAATCAAGTGTCGCCCCTACTTTACTATCAAAAATGTATACAGCTCATGGCGCACTCCTTTCCGCAGCTTCTGGTCTTTCTATGCTTAGCGTTGGAATTATTACCGATTTGTTCGGTGTTCGTACGATTTATATTCTCGCTTCTATCCTTATTTTATGCTCTGCTTGTTTATCATTTAACTTATTAAAATATGATAAAACAGAGAAAAAAGATATTTCACTTTAATGAACAAAATAAATAGGACAGGAATTCCTGTCCTATTTATTTTATTCATGATAAGTTAGGGATTTTTCGATGCTTTGTCGCTTGTTCAAAAGCGTATGCTAGTTTAATCAAGGTCCCCTCAGAAAAAGCAGTGCTTGCAAGCGTAATTCCAAACGGTCTCCCGTTATCCATATATCCCGCAGGCATTGCTATAGACGGATAACCTGCTTTCGCACATATAGTGGAGCCTATATAAGAAGGGAACAGAATCGCATCAAGATTATATTTTTCCAGTGCAAAATCAATGCCTTGTTCTTGAGAAAAATATATATCTTCTAATCTTGCATTTAAATACTCTGGATTTCTTAACGTATTAGGAACATCTTTTCTTCTCTCCAACTTAGTTTGTCCATATTTCAAAGCTCTTTCTGCTATATTTTCATTAAACTCCATTAACTCTGAAATAGAATGCACTGGAATAGCAGAAGGTAATTTTGAAAGATAGTTATCTAAACTATGCTTTAATTCATAGAGCGATACACCCCAGCTCCATTCTCTATGAAAAGACGGAATATTAATATCCTCTACTACTGTCGCACCCCCACTACGCAACACTTCAATCGTCTCCATAAACAACTTTTCATCATACTCACCAGTTTCATAATAATCTTTTGGTGCATTTCTAAATACACCAATCTTCGCTCCATGTAAGCCAGTAACATCAAGATACTTTGTATAATCATGTTCTGCTATACCTTCACTTTTATGAGTAGCTACATCCTTCTCGTCTACCCCAGTTAAACTCCCTAGCAAAACAGCAGCATCTGTAACCGTTCTAGCAAATGGTCCCGCTGTATCCTGTGAATAAGTAAGCGGAATAATTCCCCTACGACTAATTAGACCAACAGTCGGTTTAATACCGACTACAGAGTTTTGAACAGCTGGACTCAATATAGAACCATCTGTTTCCGTTCCAACAGATACTACTGTGAAATTAGCAGCAACTGCTATGGCAGACCCTGTACTTGAGCCTCCAACAAACATATCATCCTCACCTGTACCATAAGGGTTTATTGTTTGTCCACCTCTTGCACTATATCCAGCCCACATATCAAAAGACATTCCATTTGCTAATTCTGTCATATTTGTTTTTCCTATTATCACTACTCCTGCTTCTCGCAGCTTTGTTACGAGAAATGCATCTCCAATACTTATATTTTGTTCTAGAGCAATCGTACCTGCACTTGTATGCATAGAGTCGTTCGTTTCAATATTGTCTTTAAGTAAAACAGGTATACCGTGTAGTGGACCTCTTACACCTTTTGTTTTTCTTTCATGATCTAGCGCTTCTGCAATAAAGATAGCGTCCGGGTTGATTTCTAAAATAGAATTGATTTTTGGTCCGTCTTGATCATACTTTGCGATTCTATGAAGGTAATACATAACTAATTCTTTTGAAGTTAATTGCCCAGCTGCCATTGCTTTTTGTATATCATGAATTGTTAATTCTTTTTGTAACAGTGTATTGAACTGAACCTCCATCATCATTCTCCTTCTATAAAGCCTTTTATTGATTACATATAACTATTAGTTTTTCATTTTCTCCGCTCCTCGCATATACAATTACAATCCCTTTAAAAGAATTCAACTTACCAATATAAAAACCTTTTATTTCCTGAAAAATAAAAAAAGTCTGAAACGAATGAACTTCCGCTTCAGACCCTTTTATTACTTTACATATACTTCATCTAACAAATGTAAAAACTCACCTTGTTTCCCCGCTAATTCAGGGCATTTTGCAATATCAATCCATTCGTAGCAAAATACTAAACCTTCATCTTCCTCACCGGCACTTACAGTATGCTCCCAATTATCCTTTACATCTGTTGGTAACGTTACGTGGAAAAAATGGCGTTTTTGATATTCCTTTTTCTCCTTTACATGTATGATGTAGTCGGCTAGGAATCGTTCTATGCATAAATGACGTAATCCAGACTCTTCTTGTACTTCACGTAACACTGCTGTTTCTAACGTTTCCCCTTCGTCAACTGTTCCCCCTGGTACTTGTATACCAGCTTCAGGTATATCACGATGTTTAAAAACAAGCAGTTGCATAACTCCCTCTTTTTCTCTTGTTACATACACGTGTACCTTTTTCTTATATAACACCGTCATAATCCTTCTCTCCCCTCAATTGATCACTCTGTTACTTCTTCAAGTGTCAGTTGATTTTCATATAAATATGTAGCTTGTGGATTTCCCACATACCTCACGTGCCATGGTTCAAATCGATAGCCCGTAAGCGATTCTTTCTCTTTTGTATATCGAATGACAAAACCAAATTTATGGGCATTTTCAGAAAGCCACTGCCCTTCTTTCGTTTCACCAAAAATTGTCTCTAACTGAAACTTAGCAGATTGCGATGTAATATCCATAGCTAGTCCAGTTTGATGTTCACTCGTTCCAGGAACTGCACTCGACATTGCTGTTTTTGCTTCTCCATCTTGTTTTTTATACATCGTATTTAATGCTTTTTGTCGATCAAAAGATCTAAATCCAGAGACTGCAAAAAGGAAAATACGCTCCTTATCAGCTTGCTGAAACATTTCCTCAAGTGCCCCTGCTGCCTCTTTCCTCATTTTTTTCTTTTCTTGATCACCTTCACTTGAGTAACGTACTTTCGGAATAACTAAATCTGGCGGTCTATACCCATCTGGCAAACGCCTACTTTTATTCACAAGCACAAGCATCGAATTCGGATTACTAATGACCGCAATATCACCATCCATATTCGCAATCGTTTCTTTCGCTTTCGGAAATATGTTATTTACATTTACCTCGCGCGCCTGCTTATCCTTATACATTTTATAATTGATTCCTGCTACTCCAACAATGAGTATCATCGCTACGATACCAAGTAGTATCCATCTTTTTTTCATATAACGACCTCTTATTTTAATAATTTGGCCATTTCATACTCATCGATGTTCTCTCCATCGATAATAAGAGCAGCTCTTTTGACACCTTCTTTCTCAAATCCAGCTTTTTTATATAGTGCCTGAGCTCTTGTATTGTGGGCCATTACCGTTAATTCTAAACGCCATACATCATGTAATCTTGCCCACTTCTCAACCTCTTTAAACAATCTCGTCCCAATACCTCGCCCGCTATACTCTTGCAAAATACCAATTACAATACCTGCTACATGTCTCTTTCTTTGAATATGATTTCCATTCACTAAAATAAACCCTACTATTCTCTCTTCTTCAACTGCTACAAATATTGTTGCATATTCATTTTCTATAAAGCGATGAATCATTTGTTCTTGTTGCTCGGCTGTAAATTTTCTTTCTCCTGGTTCGTATAACATAAATTTCGTTTCTTCGTCTAGTTGCTTACTTAATTGCAAAAATGGTGCTGCATCTTCTATTTTGATCTCCCTAATCACTTCAATCACCCTACCAATTTCATAATAAAAAGCTTTCCTTATAAAAAGATTTTCTCTACTTTCTCGAAAATCCCTTTGTAAATCTCGCAGTACAATTTGACAAATTTCGATATTACTATAACAACGACAAAATATGTCTATTCTGTGAAGTCTCATCATTACAAAAAAAAACGCAAGCATTACACTCACGCTTTTTCAAAATGAATGTGAACTCATACTCATCAGCAGACTCCCCACTCATTTAAGTTTCACTTTATCCATTCACCTTTTCCGCCTGCCAGAAATATTCACCAAACGCTTTAGCAAGTGCATCAATCGATCGATTTAGTTCTTCCTCTGTATTATCTACGCCACCAACTTCAATTAATATCGCTTGTCCTGATAAGTCTTGATTGTAGACACCATTTCCTGTTTGGAATCCTTTTTGAATGACACCACGACTCACTCCTGGGTACTTCTTACTAATCGTCTCATGTAAAGCCGTTGCTAATTGTAAGTTCTTTTCGTAATTTTTATTGCCTTTCCCTACTACAAACGCAAGCTTCGCATATGATTTATCACCAATTGCTTTTGTCGTGATATTTTTCCGAGCACTATCACGATGTAAATCAAAAAAGTATTGTAGTTCTTTATTGCCGGCCATTGCTTCTTGTACAATTTCCCGTGACATTTTGTAAGAACTATTACTATTTAACCCTTTACTAATCAACTTTTGACCGACATCAGTCTTGTCGTTAGTAGCTCCGATCCCTTCACTTGCTAATTGTTCACGAAATCGGTCGCCGACTATTGAAATATTCGTGACGGAACTTGTCGCTTTATTCGGATTTGGATCGTTTGTTAAATTGAGTAACGGCAAATAAGATTCCCAGCTATGCGAATGATAAATAAACGCAACTTGTCGTTTTCCTGTCGTTTGATCTGGTTGCTTTTTCTCTTTGTTCGTATCCGGCTTTGGAGCCTGTCCACCTTCTCCAGTCCGTTCTTTTACTACTTCTTCAAGCGGAACGCTCGACTCAATCGGTAAGTTAGAATAATTGGTCCCTTCACCCGCAATAACAATTTCTGTATCGTACTTACCAAAACCAGGTAGCTCTTTGCCGACAAAACTGCGTACATCATTAAAACGAATATTCGTAGCCATCGAAAAGAGAAACGAAGAAATCGAAAAATCCTGATTTAAATTTCGATACTCTTGTGTAAAATAATGATTCTCTTTCCCAAGAACATACATGTAACCATTCATTGATAACTCATTTAACCAATTATATAAATACGTGGACTTTGTCTCTTTCATAGAAGTTACCATCATACTAATAAGAAAAAAAGTCGCAAGTACTGTAGCAATAATAAATAAAACTAACTTACGTACACTTGTGAACTTCACATAAAAAAAGCCTCGATTCATACTATCACCCTCTCTATTTCAAGTTATGTACAAGCTCTAGAGAATAGACCGTCTAAATTTCGGCTATATTGTTGCTGAGGTGAAATGAATTGAAGCTACTAATAGGAACATTACCCATTGTACTATCATTTATTTTTTATTGGCTTGCTAAGCATCCTACAATCCGTGTTGCGTTACATATTTCAGCGTACTTAGCACTTTATGTACTCGGTACAATTATTTCTATTAATATATATGATGTTTTAATACAAGATTTAGTTTTTATGACAAGCATTCATGGAATTTTACTAAATCCATTTTTTCTTATATCAGGAGCGTATATAGGAATATACACTTTGTACCTAATCATGTCTTACATTATTACAAAAATGAAAAATGGAGTGTAATGAAATGCAACCACCATTTATCTGTCATACATGTAAAAAAAGAATTGCACGAAAGAAAGATCTTATTACTGCCACATGGTACTTCCGCTTTTATTTATTTCACAGTGATTGTTTTAAAAGGCAGCAAGTGTTCATCTCACGATTTATCCCTGTGAATACACTTTTTAATTTCTTTCTTATTATATATGGACTTATTTTTGGCGGCATTCTTATGATTACAGAACCATCTATCATTTGGTTTATTTTTTTATTCCCCATTTTATATCGGTTTCTTTCCTATTATTATGTTGAACGTTTTTTCTCTACATAACGTGCAGAATGTCCTCTAGGAATACTTAAACATTCCCACTCATTTTCTTTTAACATTTTACCGATGTAAATAATCTGTCCAATATGCAAAGCATAATGAGAAATTTGTCTTTCAATTGCTTGCATGACAGTATGTGCTTCACCGCGAATATATACCGTCTTTAATAAATGTTCGGGCGTTAGCACATTCATCGTTTTAAAAACATATTCCCATCCTCTACTCCATGCTGCGAGAACCTCTTCCTTAGAATGATAACCGCCTTCAAATTCAGCATCTCGGTTACGATCTATTTTTTCACCATCAGATGTTAAAAAATCCGTCCATCTAGAACGCATATTACCATGTAAATGCTTAATAATAATTGCAATACTATTCGTCTCCTCATGAGAAGACCACATTATCTGTTCATAAGATAATTGAGAGAGTACTCGTTCTCCTTGGTTTTGTGTTGCTTTAAAATTCGAAATTGCACATTTTAAATATTCTCGTCCAATATCCAAATTAACACCTACCTTCACACTAACTAATTTTCGTTCCATTCGGTAGTTCCATATTAGGCTGAAGTAAAACAACATCGTCAGCTTCAGGTACTCCTCCTAAAACAAGCACTTCTGATTTGAATCCAGCTATACGTTTTGGCGGGAAATTCACAACAGCAACGATTTGCTGACCAATTAACCCTTCCGGACTATATCTTCTCGTAATTTGAGCACTTGACTGCTTGATTCCAAGCTCTCCAAAATCAATTTCTAATTTAATCGCTGGAACTCTCGCTTCTTTAAATTCCTCTGCCTTTCTTACAGTCCCAATACGTAAATCCAAAGTTAAAAAATCTTCAAAATTAGCCATTTTATCATTCCTCCCAATTATTACTTAGACATAATACAAAAATTCCCTTCAAAAAAAAAGAAAGGCGCCTAAGCACCTTTCTTTTGTAGTTCACTTGATTCATTTGATTTATAGAAGAAGAAACCGAGAATCCCGCCGATACATGATGGGATTAACCATCCTATTCCTTCTTTATATAAAGGTAGCATTTGTAGTACGTTAGAAATCGCGTCAATTTTAATCTTCGCACTTTCTAAACCGTTAAAGAAACTAATTAACAATGCTCCTAAAATAGCTCCAATATAAATGGTATTACGCTTTCCAATCCATTTATGGAAGTAAGAAAGTACGATTAATACAATTGCAACTGGATAAATGATCATTAACACTGGTAATGTGACTGCAATTAATTGTGTTAAACCTAAGTTAGATACAATTAAACTAAACACACATACCATTGTTACAATCGTTTTATGCGAAAGTTTTGGGAATAAGTTTGTAAAGAAGCCAGCACAAGCTGATGTTAATCCAACAGAAGTTGTTAAACAAGCTAGTATAATAACAAGCCCTAATAAAATTTTACCACTTGTTCCATATAACTCATTTACAACATTCGTTAAAATAAGTCCACCATTCTCTGAGACACCAAGTGATGTACTTGTTGAACCAAGATAAGCAAGTGATAAATAGATTAACGTTAAACCAAGTACAGCAATAATACCTGATACAACTGTTATTTTTGCAATTTGACTACTCTCTTTTATCCCTTTAGAGCGGATAACTTGTACAACGACAATTCCAAATACGAGAGCACTAATTGCATCCATCGTTAAATATCCTTGTATAAATCCACCAAAGAAAGCATTTTCTTGATATGCCGCTAGCGGCGCAGCTGGTTCTCCAATTGGATCAATAATTGCCTTTCCGACAATAACAGCAACAATCAATACTAACAATGGTGTAAGAAATTTTCCGAACCAATCCACTAATTTAGATGGATTTAATGATAGATACCACGTTATTCCGAAGAAAACTATTGTGAATAGAAATAGCATGTACCATTCTGAAACCAATGCCTCTGATAGAAATGGCTTCATACCCATTTCAAATGAAACGGCTCCCGTACGCGGAATCGCGAAAAATGGTCCAATCGCTAAATAACTAATCAATGGGAAAATAAACGCAAATATAGGGTGAACTCTAGAAGACAGCGCTTTCAAGTCCCCCTCTACAAACGCGACAGCTGTTACAGCTAATAGGGGTAATCCGACTCCCGTTACAAGGAATCCAATTGTAGCAACCCAAACATTCTCTCCAGCTTGTTGCCCTAAAACTGGTGGGAAAATTAAATTTCCTGCTCCTAAAAATAGTGCAAATAACATTAAACCTATTGCTACCGTATCACCTGGCCTTAAACGTCCCTTCATACTTTTCATTTGCATAGCACTTTTTCATTGTTTATCTGTATTTTCACAATATGCTATGCATCCTCCTCTCTGCTCAAGCTGATAAAATATGCCCCTTACAAAGCAGTGTCTTTCTCCATAATTTCTCCATTCCCCCTATTTTTACTCTAATTACTGATTTTTGATTTTTTTGAATATTTAACTCATTAGAGTGGTATTGCGTGGAGTGTAGTTGTCAGACCTCTTTGTTTTTATCACACATATAGTAACATATTTATTTAAAAAATAAAAACATATTTTCAAATTGATTTTTTTGAAAATCAAAATTATCTACATTTTTTTATTCTTTTACACAAATATTGTTACAACCTCACCTTTTACCCTATCATTATTTTCAAATAACTTTATGCACGTAACATAACAAAAGCCATCCAACATAATTAGATGGCTTTTGCATGTTAGTCTATCGTTTCAACTTCACGTGGATTATTCATCTCTTCCACATACACAACTCTAAATCCGTGATCTTCTAAATCTTTCAATAACATCTCTAATTCACCGTCGTTAAACTCTTCTCCTAATGTAAACATAATTCTACGAACTAATAAGGCGTCATTATCAAAAGTCATTAAACTTTGGATACCTGTATATTTTTTTAACACTGTCGATAATTTTTGAATGGCCCCATTATAATCTTGTGTCCCAATCATGACAGAATATTTACTAGAATGAACGCCCCAAGCATCTTCTAATAACTCAAAAACTTTTTTATGCGTTAAAATTCCAAGAAAGATTCCTTTTTCATCCACTACTGATAAATAAGGTAATTTTTTTATTGTAAAAAATACTTTAAAGAACGAAGAATCTTCTCTGACATATCCTTCTTTATCGTTTAATAATTGTAACACACTCTCTTCCAGCGAACCTTTATATTCTAAAATATCTACTTTATATATATTACCTAAATATTTCTCTTTTTTTCCATCTAAAACTGGTACACAACGATAGCCAGTTTTATTTAAATGCTCCAGTGCTTCCCCTATTGTAATTGAACTTGAGCAAAAGAAAACTTCCCTTTTCGGCACATAATTCCCTTTAATCCTCATAAACAGCCTCCTTATGTTAAAATACTTTCTGTGCCATAACTATATTATATTTTCAGAAAAAAATAAATGATTTATTTTATTTTTCTGAAAATTATTCATTTTCTTGTCATAATTTATTCATGATTCATTCACTTATCTCATACAACCTCAAACATTCTCTCTAAATTTCTTTAAGAAAAATATATTGTAACTTACACTGAAAAAAGCTAAAATAAGAATAAGAATTTTCTGAATATTCTAAGAGTAGGTGATTACATGTCTTTATTGCGCTCACATATATGTAAATTTATAGTTGGTGTTCTCATTATATTTATTATTAGTCCTATTCCAGCATTATTCATTACACATAAATACACATACTTAACTGGCTTTATAAGCATTTTTCATAACTTCGCACAACTTTCTTCTATGACAATTCCAAAAATTGATTGGATGCACGAATCTATCTTTTTCTCAGCAAATCAGTCGGTACATACTTCTAATCATTCTACACCGTTATTCCCTTACATATGGGAAATATATTTTTTATCGATTGTTCGTTTTACCTTTACTCTTGCGATCGGATTCTTCATCAGTTTAGGAATCGGCCATTTATTTTTTAAAGCACCTCATTCGGTTAAAAAGTTCACTTCTTTATTAAAATGGATTCCTTACTCTTTTTGTACTGTATTATTACAATGCTCAGTCCTACTACTACTCCTATACATCACAAAATTTATAAAGCTTCCTTACTACTCATCTTTTATCATCGTTTGTAGCACTTCCATGATTATCGTTATGCAAGCAATAAAAAAATGGATTCCTTTCTTAAGTAACACAAATGAATATGAAATAAAACAATCTTCTTTCCTTGTAGACACATTGTTTTTGGCGCTTACTTCGAATCATAAATCTATTCTAGGTTCCATTATTCTTTCATTCATTTTTATGGAATGCGTTTTTCACGCAAGCGGACTATTGCAATTTATCGTTCAATTCGGCGGAAATGCACCTATTATTGTTACAATTAGCTTATTGCTTTTGTATATCCCGTATTGCATACTCTCATTCCTTCAAACACTATGGACAACAAACCACTTTAAACAACAATCATACGCTTTAACGAGAAGTATTCCAAAACCTTAATTTGAAATAGCCCTCTAGAATCTGAAAGTAGGGGGTTATTCCTTTTGTATAGCGGACAAAATAATAGCAAATTCAAAAACTATTGCAGAAACATACCAATATTTACCCTTTTTCTTTGACTATTCTTTTCGTTTGGATTTATTATAAAAGTATAACATAATTGCAGGAGGTGACATCTTTATTCCAAACTACGGAATAGAGAACACACTTGGACATATTAAATATTTTTCTCATCTTTGTACTTATCCTTATTTCCGGCTTTTTCGTTGCATCAGAATTCGCTGTTGTAAAAGTACGAAAAAGTCGAATTGACCAGCTTGCAAATGAAGGCAATAAACAAGCTTTAGCTGCAAGAAGTGTCATATCTAATTTAGATGTTTATTTATCAGCTTGTCAGCTCGGGATTACGATTACTTCTTTAGGGCTTGGTTGGCTTGGTGAACCGACTGTGGAACATTTACTACGACCGCTCTTTGAAAAGATTAATATTACTGGAACAATGGCGAATACTTTATCCTTTATTATCGCTTTTAGTGTTATTACATTTTTCCATGTTGTATTAGGTGAATTAGTTCCAAAGTCTTTCGCAATTCAAAGGGCAGAAGCAATCACACTTAAGTTTGCACGACCACTTATTTTATTTGATAAAATTATGTATCCATTTATTTGGCTACTTAATAGTACAGCTATCTTTTTCACAAAACTACTCGGTTTAGAGCCTGCGAAAGAAAATGAACTTGCCCATTCTGAAGAGGAACTAAGACTCATTTTAGGTGAAAGTTTCAAAAGCGGCGAAATAAACCAAACCGAATATAAATATGTAAATAATATTTTTGAATTTGACGACCGGGTCGCGAAAGAAATTATGGTCCCTCGTACAGAAATGATTTGCTTATCTACTGAAAATACGTTAGAAGAAAATATGGATATCGTCGCAACTGAAAAGTATACACGCTATCCTATTATCGAAAAAGATAAAGATGATATTATCGGTATGATCAATACGAAAGAAGTATTTCACGATCAAACGAAGGGCATTCATAAGCCGCTTGAATCATACATACATCCAGTACTAACTGTATTTGAAACCGTTCCAATTCGCAAAACGTTAGTACATCTACAAAAAAATCGTGTTCAGATGGCAATCGTTATGGATGAATACGGTGGTACTGCTGGACTCTTAACAATGGAAGATATTCTTGAAGAGATTATTGGAGAAATTCAAGATGAGTTCGATGCGGATGAATCACCTATGATTGAAAAACGCACGCCGAAGCTTACTGTTTTAGATGGGAAGGTGCTCATTTCTGAAGTAAATGATATGTTTGGCCTACATATTGATGATAGTGATTTAGATACAATTGGCGGCTGGCTACTCTCTCAAGCAGTTGACTTAAATATTGAGGCTGGTTATTCTATTGAATTTGCTGGTTTTCAATTTAAAGCACTAGAACTTGATGGACATCAAGTGAAAAAAATTGCGGTACATAAATTAGACACGAAGAAGGAGTTATAAAGTGACAGTATTATTAACAATCTGTATCATTGCCTGTTTCATTGTTTCATTTCTTGCCTTTATTTATCCTATAATCCCAGGAATCCTTGCTGTCTGGGCTGGATATTTAATTTATCATTTTGGCATAAATGGCGGAGAACTAACAACTTCCTTTTGGATTATTCAAGTCATTTTCACACTATTCATTTTCGTTGCTGATTTTATTGCAAATGGATATTTCTTAAAGAAATACGGGAGTTCTAAATGGGGCGAGCGTGTCGGGATGATTTCAATCATTGTCGGATCGTTCTTCTTCCCACCATTTGGTCTTATTATCATCCCGTTCTTATCGGTATTTATAACAGAACTAATGCATAAAAAAGCGCCAAAAGACGCTTTTCTAGTAGGAGTTGCTACTGTAGTTGGTTTTTTAAGCAGTACAGTAGCGAAAGCCATTCTCCAAATCATTATGATTATCATATTTGTATGTTATATTATCTTTTAACCATCCCATTTTCGGGATGGTTTTTTAATATGAAATACCTACTCGACTATTCTCATATTTGTTTTTACTGCACAGATTCCACGTAAATTGCGCTGTATCACCAACTGTTATTTTTGCTCCTCCTTCTGGTAATACATCTTTTTCAGCTCGATATACCCCTGTCACATCACCGTCTATTAAATGCGTCGGACAAACGACTGTCCAACATAAATTACTACTACTAAGTATCTTGTATGCAGCTAAATGATCTTCTGCTGCTGTTGTCGTTTTCCTTTTTGATTCCGTTGATTGAAAACGATATAAATTTAGATTTGTCCTTGCTTGTAAAATACCTGCTGTTCCTATTGTAATAATCTTATAAACCCCTTCTTCTTCCATTTGCTTTATAATTTGTGGCATACTCTTCGCTAACGTTCCATTTTGATCAGTTCCAAGTGCACTAATTACTATATCGCTTCCTTCTATCGCGTTCTTTATATCATTTTCATTCAGTACATTACCTTCTATAACTCGTAACCTTTCATGATTTATTTCTATTCTATTTAAATCACGCGCTAACGCAGTCACTTCAGCTAAATCTTTTAATGCCAATTTTATAATTTTTGAACCTACTCGACCTGTTGCTCCCAATATACATACTTTCATTTGTTATCCCCTCTTTCTCTCTTTCTCTCTTTCTCTCTTTCTTTCCCTCTTTCTCTATTTTTCAATAATCTTAATCAATTTACAACAAAAAAGCTTCCTCATTTATAAGAGGAAGCTCTATTATTACTTTATTTCTTTTCTTTAGAATCTGTAGACTTCTCAGTTTTGCTTGTTTCTTTATCCTTTTTGTCCTCTTGTTGTGTTGTTGTACCGTCTTCTTTCTTCTTGTCCTCATCTTTACTACAACCTACCATTAATAAAGAACTTGCAAGTGCCATAGCAGTTATTGATTTAACCCATTTGTTCATTTGCGTTTCCTCCTTGTGATAGAATATGTACAACCCCATATTACTCTCTATTTTTAAAGGAAAGATTGAAAAATAGTAAATAAACGGTAAATATTTGTAAATTTTCTGATAATAAACATAGACACTTAGTCTTTTTTCTCCATGAAAAAAAACTAAGGCGCCTATCTTTCCACCTTAGTTTCTTATGCAAACTTCTCATTTTCATATACATGTTCAATCTTATACTCTTTCTTCACAACATATTGCCATACACTATAGGCATAACGGTTCATTTTCAAGAAGCAATTTTCTAAAAATGAACGGAATTCTGGATTTGCAACTTCAACTGCCACTTGAGCAAACTTTAATGCTAGCCGTTTTAAATGCGAAATATAGCAAGTTGCAATATAAATATCCCCTGTATACTTACTATTAGTTTCCTTTTCCATTTCATGAAAATGAAATGAAATTGGTTCACAAGTTATTTGCTGTACATTCTCTCCTTCTTGAAAATTAACTTGTTCATTATATGCTTGCAACATATATGGTAAATGATGCTGTAATAGCTCCTTTAATTCTTCGTCTCTTACCTCTCCTGTATACTCCCCAACCTTATATATAAGCATATAACTATACCTCATTAATTCTTTCATACAATCCATGAAAGTGCCTCCCATCTCTTTTGTCTATATACTATAAATATGATGCTATAACATTTGCTATTCTTGCTAAAAACCAATCCCATTTACTAATTTTCTCAAAATCTTCTTCTGAAAATCTTTTTGATTTATGAAAGTCTTCTTTTAATCGGTTCCATACATCAGCAACAACTGTTTTATCATATATGACACAGTTAGATTCACAATTTAAATAAAAACTTCTATTATCAAAATTCGCTGTACCTATATCAACAATCTCTCCATCAATGATTGTTACTTTCCCGTGAAAAAAACCATTCCGATATTGATAAATTTCTGCTCCAGCATGTTTCATCTCTTTCAAATGCGGATAGGCAGCTTGTTTCAACAATACCGCATCACTTTTAAATGGTACGAGAATTTTCACATTGACACCGCGGTTTAATGCATCTTTTAACTCTTTCATCATTTCTTTACTTGGTACAAAATATGGTGTAGCAATAATTAAATACTTTTTAGCCTGCTTTAAAAGCGCTCCATATTTTTCCCATAACCCTTTTCCATCTGAAAATAAATATTGATATTTTACATTCCCTATCGCAGGTAAGCTTTCATGTACAGGCATTTTTTCTCCTGTATCTTCTTTCCAATCATCAGCAAATTTTCTTTCCATATCCGTGGCACCATTCCCATTGACTCGTACATGATAATCACGCCACGGACCAAATTTCGGATCTTGTCCAAGATACTCCTTTCCGATGTTAAAGCCGCCGATATATGATACTTTTCCATCTATCGTAACGATGCGTCTATGATTCCGTTGATGCAACGAATAGAATATATTTTTCAGTTTAAGCTTTTTACTAAACGTAAACTGAACACCATTTCTTTTTAGTTGACGAATTATTTTCTTCTTCAGCTTATATCCACCTATTCGATCGACTGACAATTTCACTTCTACTCCGCTCGATGCCTTTTTCTTGAGTAACTGCAAAAACTCTTGGCTTATTTCATCTTTACCTACAATGTAAAAATGGACATATATGTACTTTTCTGCATTATGTATATCCTCAAATAATTTCTTATATAACTCTCCACCGTTCGTATATAGTTGAAATTCACCTAATCGAATTTGTCCTAATTCATATTCACTAGCCATTTTTTTCCCCATTTCCACATCGATGTTCATCCATATGAATACACCTATTAAACAAAGGATTACAGCGAAAAAGTGCTTCATGGATATTTTCCTTTCTCCACTTACTGTTATTTCTATATCTTCCCTTTTTTAATACATTATCATTCAAGAAAATATGTCATTACATGATATATGTCCATATCAAACAATAGCTCATTTGCATATAGTATGTTGTATCTTAAAATAAAAGGAGGAAATAACAATGGGCTTCGCACATGGTAATGGATTCGCGCTATTAGTCGTATTATTTATCCTCTTAATCATCGTCGGTGCTGCTTGCTTCTGCTAAGTAGTTATCGTCATATGATATGTGGATGAAAAAACTATAAAAGCGGACACCTATTTTTAGGTGTCCGCTTTTCATATAAAAAACACTTCGGTCTGTTATAATACCTTTAACGACTACATATTCAACTCAAAAAGTTAGTAATGTGGCTACTTTCTTACTCTCTGCCTTACGTATATGACGTTGTTCTGCACGTAACACTGCAATACGATGTAATTCTTTCTCTTCTTCTGTTTCAGGGATTACTCGCGGCACAGGAACTGGATTATTTTCCTTACTAAGTGCAACAAAAGTAACAAAAGACGTTGCTGCGATACGCTTCTCACCTGAAATTAAATCTTCCGCTACTACCTTCACAAACACTTCCATAGAAGTTCTACCCGTCCAAATTACAAAGGATTCATAACTAACACAATCTGAAGAGCGAACAGGATGTAAGAAATCTACCCAATCCATAGATGCTGTGACACATTCTTTTCTTGCATGCCTTGTTGCTGAAATAGAAGCAACCATATCCATCTCGGCTAATATCTTTCCACCAAATAGCGTATTGTGATCATTTAAATCTGTTGGAAATACTCGGCTCGTTTTAAACACTCTGGATTCATTTGCTGTTTTTCCCTTTACTTCAGTCATTGTTATCACCCTTTTAATTATTTATCCCTGATATTTCAACCATCACTATACTAAATGAACTACACATTTAATATTAACAACATTCCGAACTTTTAGTCTATAAAAAAGAACCGATGTTATCAATCGGCTCCTCTAAATACATATTGTTCTTTCGGCTGTTCAACTTTATTCCATTTCGTTACTTCTAAAACAGGGATATTTGCATGGAACGGTTGATAAAATTCAGTAGAAATTTCTCCCTCTATTTGAATCCAATCATCGTTTTTCCATTCTACACCTTCTGGCTTTTTCACTAACATACCATATACACCAGAATCCGCTACACAATGTATAATACCAAAACGGAATAAGAAATATTGTTCTTTTTTAGAAGAATCATCTTTGAAAACAAACCCTTTAAAAGATAACTTTTTCCCAGTAAACTCGCCAGGATAATTATAAATTGTTTCCATTCCTTTTAAGAAATCCTCATCTTTTAAAGCAATATTGTCTTTCGTAACAAACTCTTTCTTCCCTTTTTCCATTACACCACGGTATCCTTCTTTTCCATAATAAATACTCGTGTCTGGTCTTAGGAATTGCCTTGTCATAAATGGATCTTTACTTTCCGCCTGTGCTACTGGAAAATGAAATCCCTTTGCTTTTACAATATCCGAATCTAGTGTCGCAATCGGGAAAAATAATCCTGAAATAATTGGGAAACAGAACAAAGTATAAGAAAATGTTCGTTTCCACCATGTATTTTCATCTTTTGAATGGTCGTGCCCACAATGACTATGATCACACCCACAATTGTGCTGTTCTTTTTCTTTTTGGTGTTCTTTTTGGAATACGATAATAATTTGAACGATCGTTAAAAAACCTAAAATAATAGCTGCTGTTGTTGATAAATAGGCATACTTCATATTGATATACTTCGTAATATTACCGGAAATATGAAGCTGCGCGATTAAGATTGTAAAACCTAATAATATATATGCTCGAAACATAACCTACCACCCCATCGCATAAATGAGTAGTGAGCTTGCATAAACAACAAGTGTAACTGTAACAGTAACGACAATTACAAATTTCGTTTTAAACGTCGCAAGCATCATAAACATATTTTTAATATCCACCATCGGTCCATATACGAGGAACGCGACCAGTGATGCTGTTGAAAAAGTACTTTGGAATGACGAAGCAATAAACGCATCCGCTTCTGAACACAGTGATAAAATGTAAGCAAGTCCCATCATAACAGCTGGTGAAGAGAACGGCCCTTGTCCTATAGCAAGAAGTGTTGAAGTTTGTACGAACGTTTGAACTGCCGCTGCAATTAACGCACCTAATACTAAATATTTTCCCATCGAGAAAAATTCCTCAACAGCATGCGTACATACATCCCACATTTTTTTACGTAATGGACGCTTATGATTCACTTCTGGGAAGTGATCATCTCGTAATTGATGTTCTTTAAACATAAATGATAATATAATTCCAACGATAATTGCTACGATAATCGCTACGATAGAACGATACCATACCATGTGCATACTACTTCCAAAGGCAACGTATGTTGCAAATAATACGACTGGATTAATAATTGGTCCAGTTAACATAAATGCAATCCCGGCATATGGCGGAACCCCTTTTCCGATTAATCGCCTTACAATCGGAACGATTCCACATTCACAGCCCGGAAACATCATACCTAAAAAAGTAGCCATTAAAACAGACAGGAAACGGTTTTTCGGCATCCATTTTGCTACCATATCTTCTGTTACAAACATTTGAATGAATCCTGAAATAAATACACCAATGAGCACAAAAGGAAGTGCTTCGATCAATATGGAGATAAAAATTGTATTCATTTGCAGGAATGCTTTCGGTAATTGAAACAATTCCATGATGTATTTCCTCCAACTTTTCATTAACAATATGTAATTTTAACCTCATTTTATGAATTGGACAAGACTTATACGGAATTCAACCCTTTCATATACATTACATTTTATAAGTTATATTCTATTCAAAATTTGGGATTTCATAGCAAAAAAGCTGCTCTAGCGCAGTTACACAACTATGCTAGAGCAGCTTTCTTCTCGTTAAAAGTAACGTTTCTTCCAAAAAACAAATGCTAATGTGAAAGATAGTGTTACACATATGATGAGTACAATTACAAAACCATGTGCTTCCCCTTCAAACGGAACCTTTACGTTCATTCCAAAGAAACTAGAAACCATCGTTGGTAACGATAAAATGATTGTAATAGACGTTAACAGTTTCATAACACTATTTAAATTATTTGATATAACGGAGCTAAAAGTATTCATCATTCCACTTAAAATGTGACTATATATTTCCGCCATTTCAATAGCCTGTTTATTTTCAATTAATACATCTTCTAATAAATCTTGATCGTCTTCATACATTTTTAAAAATGTACTGTTACGCATTAATTTTTGAATTACAATTTTATTCGCCTTTAATGATGTTGTAAAGTAAACTAAACTTTTTTCAAGGCCTAGCAATGTGAAAATCTCTTTATTTTTCATCGACTTATTTAATTGATGCTCTAAATCGATTGTTTTTCTGTTAATTTGCTTTAAGTATCTTAAATAATAAGTAGAAATCGTATATAAGAGCTGAAGTGCAAAGCGTGTCTTTTTAAACGTATAAAATTCTTTAATACGTTGATTAATAAAACGTTCAAAAATTGGGTTTTCTTCTAAGCAAATTGTAACAAAACAATCTGGCATTACAATCATACCTATTGGAATCGTGTCATAAATCGAATTTCCTTCTTCATCATGTCTAACTGTTGGAATATCCACGATAATTAAAGTATTATTATCTTCCTTTTCAATACGAGAGCGTTCTTCATCATCCAAAGGGTCTTTAATGAAATCTAAGTCTACATTTAAAGTTTGTACTAGATATTGAATTTCTTCTTCCGTTGGATGAAGTACATTAATCCAGCAACCCTTTTGCATTTCCTCAACCTCTTGTAGTTTTCCGTTTCGGTCTGTTAAATAAATATTTAACATACTATCACCCCGATTCTTTTTACATGTAGGAATCTACCTCTCTTACATAACAGTTTTTGAACCGCCATTCTCAGCATATGAAACATACGTTTAAATTTCAATAGAAAAATTATTTTGAAAACGTTTTTATAAGAAAAATATTCTAAACAAAGAAAAAGACAGAGTGCTCTCTGCCTTAAAAAGCTTATGTTGCCTTTATAACATATTTAGAAAGCATCCACAAGTTAAAGCCGACTGAAATCGTATAACCAGCGTATGTTGAAATAATAAAACTTACATAATCGAAATACGGAAGCAGCACAATATTTAAAACTATCTTCACAATAATGCCAATACCTAATCCTAGCACTGTTTTCTGTTGTTGATTAATTCCTTGTAACATCGCAGCTGTTACTGTAAAAAGCGAAAATAGTATACAGGCAGGAGCATAATACTGTAATATAACTCTCCCCATCTCTGGATCATTTCCGGCACCAAATAAAAGCGTAAATACTGGTTTTGCTAACACCATCATTCCAATTGCCGCTGGCACCGTAATACCTACTACTAATACATTCGTCCTCGTAAAATGTTTGTACAGTAACTTCACATTTCCCGCTGTATAAGCTTTTGTCATCTCAGGCACGAGAGACATGCTAAAAGCGGTCGCAACAGAAACGGGAATAAGTACAACCATCTGAACAAGACCAATTATCGCATTAATCTTCTCCGCTTCTCCTTGCATATATCCTATTTGTATAAGCAGTTTATTAATTGTAAATGTATCAATCGTCTGATACAACGGAATTGCTAAACCTACCACAACAAACGGTATTGAATATGTAAAGAGCTCCTTATACAGTGAGAAAAAAGATTTCGTTGTTTGCGGTATACTTGCCATCTCTTTTTTCTTTAAGTGCTTTCTCCTTCTTATGTAATACGCACTTAAAACTGTTAATCCACCTATCGCTCCCATAAAGGCACCAAACGTTGAAATACCAACAGCCAACGAGACAGAAGCTTTTAAAATATATAAAACGACAAAACTTCCTATTAAAATGGTTAAGACCCGAAAAAATTGTTCTACAACTACACTTAAAGCAGAAGGCCCCATCGATTGGAATCCTTGAAAGAAACCCCTTAATAAACTCATTACTGGCACAAGTATTAACGCAAAACTCACAATTCGAATATTAGTAGTGACTGCCCCTACACTATTCCCCGTTTGATCATTTCCATCGATTACAAGTTTAGCCAAATGTGGAGCTAGCATATATAAAGCAAAACACGAAATAATTCCCATTATAAACATAAACACGATTCCACTTTTCAACACTCTCTTAACCGTATGATAATCATTCAGTTGATCATATTTTGATACCATTTTTGAAACTGCAAGTGGTAGTCCCATCGTCGCAATGCTGAGCATAATTGTATATGGACGATATGCATACGTGTATAAAACGTACCCACTCGTACCGACCATTGCTGTAAACGGTATAACATATATAAATCCTAACATTTTAGATATCATCGTTGCCATCGTTAAAAATATCGTTCCACGTATAAACGGTGACCCTTTCATCACATTCCTCCGCTACGCTTTATTATTACACATTATGGACAACTCCTTTTCTTTAGAACCGAAACAAATAAAAAAAAGCCAATGAAAAATCATTGACTTTAACGCGCTGCTTTTTTCTTTTTGAAATACTTTAAACCAAAGTATAAGGCAACAAAGAGAACAGCTCCTATAATTATGTAATGTGTGTAATCAGATGCATACTCTTTAATATGTCGCCAATTTCCACCAAGCTTTTCACCTAAGTATATAAATAGTATTGACCATGGAATAATCGCAACTACTGTATACAGTGTAAATAGTTTTATTGGCATTTTAGCTAGTCCTGCTGGAATAGAGATTGCATGACGTACGACTGGGATAAAGCGTGCAGAAAAGATTACTCCTGCTCCGTAACGCTTAAACCAATTTTCTGCTATGTCTAAATGGTGTTTATTAATAAGTAGATATTTTCCATATTTCTCTACAACTGGACGTCCTCCATAGTATCCAAGCCAATATAAAAAGATTTGAGCTAAAGTACCACCGATTGTTCCAGCAATAACTGCACCGACAAAGCTAATTTTACCATCTGCGACTAAAAAGCCAGCATACGAAAGTACAATTTCACTCGGGATAATTTCAATCATTAAAGCTAGCGCTACTCCAAAGTAACCTAAGCTTGCAAAAAATTGCAATAACTGATCTATTATGCTTGCTAACATTTTATTTTCTATCTCCTTTTTTCTTCACATACCATCCCATTATTACATAAAGGTTGCATTCTGCCAATATCTTCATTCCAACAATATCATCGGCATAAACATTATTAATCTATTACTATTTCTTTCAGTGGTTCTTTCATGTAGGCAAACATTTCTTTAATTTGCTCTTCTGTATTTCTAGCAATCGATAAATTAGGCAATTCATTCTCACCAAAAAACTCCACATCTTCTGTTTCAATACTAATTTTCTTTTCACCACCAATAATCTTACAGCCAATAAAAATTTTATATACGTGTGTTGCTGAAGGCGAAGGTTGATGTTTTTCTTTATCAAATATAGCGAGTAGCTTAAAATGATCAACTTCATAACCTGTCTCTTCTAAAACTTCTTTTGCTGCTACTTCTGTCGGCGTATAACCGATGTCAGCCCATCCACCTGGCAATGCCCATTTCCCATCGCTTTTTTCTTTCACAAATAATAACTTTTCATTTTGAAAAACAACTGCTCTTATATCAATTTTTGGTGTTTGATAGCCTGTCTCACTTGCAAATAACTTCTCTACAACTTCCCAATCTGTCTTTGTGTAATGTGACATCATCGAAATGGAAATATCCCGTAATTGTTGGAAACGCTCTATATCATACACATCCTTAGAATACGTTAAACCCGCTTGAGCTATAGATTGTATTTGTTTTACCCAATCAATCCATTTTACCTTCATGTTTCCACATCCCCATTCATTATTAAGTAAATATTACGTCAATTCCATTGATACCTCTTTATTATACAAAAAAAGAGATTGATAATGTTCCAATCTCCTTCAAAATTAATCCAATTCATGTAAATGATCTTGTATATACTTTCTTCTTTTATTTATATATTCCTCAATCATATTAGCTTCTTGATCAAATGTTTCTAATTTTTCTTTCATATATGGATCTTGTAGTAAATAAGGACGAATCGACTCACACAAACCTTCTACTTTCGGCATCATAAATGAAACGGTAAATTGTTCTTCTAATATTTCTTCCAAAATACTTCGGTATTGTTTTCTAAATACAGGTATATCTAACAATCTTGCACTTAACGTGTTATAACCTTGAATACGAATATATTCATGATTAAGTGGTCTCCCTTGGACATCTCGCCCCCAAGTCGCATCATAATCCCACGGTATCACTTCAAATAAATTCGTTTCATCGTTATGATATAGTGCATAGTTATGAACGAAACCATCAAAGTTTTGTGTGAAAATAACGCCAGCTAACCATCGTAAATATTTATCAACATGCAAAAACTTCCCAATTTCTTTTTCATAAGATTCCCTCGACAAAGTATTCGCTTGGAATACAAATTCACTCAATTGTTCTTCACTATTTTTATTCGAATATTTAAATTCATAACCCGCAAATAGCTCGGTCTTAACATCTTTATCTCTCTCACTCATTAAAGAAAAATTCGCATCATCATCTATCGCATAATAAATAGAACCACTCGGTAATCCTCTATTTTTCAAAAAGTTTTCATCAACTGATTCTAACTGTAAATATACACCTTGAATTTGACCATTAATTTTTATAAACACATGTTGTGATTTTGGTGAAAGTACACCAATATCATGAAAAAAGTCTAAAGATAATTTGTTTCGTATGAGAGACGGATCCATAAACTCAGAATTTAAATGAATTTCTTTCGCACCTTGAAATTTTTTCGGTTTATAAAACATAACATGATAAGACTTTTTCTCAAACTCACGAATATGAGCCCCCCGGTATACGATATCAATGTCATACTTCTTTTTTCCATAAGTTAATTTTGCTGGCACTGGACTGTCTGACCAAATTTCTTTTTTCAATTCCACTAGGTTCATTGGATGAATAAAAAAATCATATGAAGGTAGCATATTTTCTCATCCCTTCTCAGTTCTCTTCATTCAATGTATGCACCTTGCCTTGTCCATACATCCGCTATCATCTATTTATATAAAATTACACTCTTGTCCTGTTCAGAAAGACTTCATATCTCATATCATGTTAAGGAAAAAGAATACCTTTTCAACTTAATACATGATAAGGAGGATTTCTATGAAACGTGATATTAGAAAAGCGGTTGAAGAAATCAAAAGTGCTGGGATGGAGGATTTTTTACATCAAGATCCAAGTGCTTTTGAGTGCGATGATGATAAATTCTCTCATCATCGATGTACAACAGGATGTAAATGTACAACTGGGGGTAAATGTCCAAGAACAAGATGTACTCGTGTGAAACATTGTACGTTCGTTACAAAATGTACGCATGTAAAAAAATGGACATTTGTTACGAAATGCACTCGTGTACGCGTTCAAAAATGGACGTTTGTTACGAAAGTAACGCGTAGAAAAGAATGCGTTTTAGTTACGAAAGTGACGCGTAGGAAACATTGTACGTTCGTTACAAAATGCATACGCTTTGAAAAGAAATTTTTCTGGACAAAACGAAGCTTCTGTAAAAAGTGCGAATTCTTCCCGCATAGAGACGGTCACTCATGCGATGATTCATGTGATCATGGCAGAGACTGTCACGATAATGGACACAAATGGAATGATTGCAAAGGCGGACATAAATTCCCATCTTGCAAAAACAAGAAATTCGATCACTTCTGGTATAAAAAACGTAATTGCTAGTTTTTATGCCTACAAAAAAAGGCCGTTTTGCGGCCTTTTTTACGTTCATTGAAAATGACTTATATCTGCAAATTGCTTCACTTCACCTTTATCTTCTTCAAATTCTATTATACTTAGACTAGCACTATGCATAAATGGATCATCCCACACATTTTCTATTTCAATACCCGCAAAATGTCCTACAAGTAATTTTGCCGCTGCCGCATGAGAAACAATTAATATACTTTCTCCTTTATGCTTTTCTAAAAGAAGCTGTATCCCCTCAATTACCCTTTTATGAACGGCCTCAAAATTTTCTCCTGATGTTGACTGAAAAAGATGTGGCTCATACCAAAACAATTGTATTTCCTCTGGATATTGCCTTTCTATATCATCGATTGTCTGTCCTTCCCATTCACCCATGTTAATTTCATAAAAATGCTCATCCGCTATTATCGGTATATCACGATCGCCCTTTATTAACTCTGCAGTATGAAGGGTTCTTTCACTCGGACTACTATAGATCGCATGGATAGATAAATCTTTCATTCGGTCTCCTAATTGCTTTGCTTGTAACATACCATTTTCAGTTAAAGCAGAATTTTTCCGTCCTTGCATTCGTTTCGCTACATTCCATTCCGTCTCACCGTGCCTTGTTACATATACAGTTGTCTTCATTTCTCATTCCCCCCTTACCATGTTGGCCGCAATTCCCACGGTTCTACTCGTCCTACAATCCATTCATCACATTTACTCTCAATTCCTTTTATTACCCCATCCGATATTTCTTCATGGGTAAGCCATCTCCCGTATGTATCTTCTAATATAAAACCTAATATTATTCTATGGTAGCTACATCGCGTACCACCTATTTTTTGTGCGGGTATACGCGACGCTTTACTACCTAAAATATGAAAAACGTTGTATGTTTCAGACGACAAATCCAATTCTCTACAAATGAATGACAACGTATCCTTCGCACTTGCGTGTACCCATGCGACAACTAATGTTATTGGGCCATTCTGCACAATTGTGCTTTTAATAGCTAGCTTTACATCGTCATCATTATGATAATCTAACGGAAGACATGTGATACTTTCTGGCGCAGCACTCTCTCGCTTAACATTTTCTAATTTCACTTCATCTCGTCCAATAATAGAAACATGAAATCCTTGCTCACAAAGCCACATAGAAACTCTCTTTAGCATCCCTGTTCCACCAATTACTAGCGCATGCAACTTCTTCCCCCTCCTTAGTAAAATGTCATATGAGGTTTATCTTCCCTATAATAATTAAGTCGGTCTTGCAATGTCCCTGAATGAAACTCAAATTTGTGGCCGTCAGGATCAACAAAATATATGGACTTACAATCCCTTACATCGCGTTCTCTTCCTTGTAAAATATGAACATCGTTTTCTTCTAATCGTTGCAGTAGGCGTTCAAAGTCTTTCTGTTCAACTGAAAACGCAATATGCGTATAAGATTGATGAATCTCATTTCTCGGAATATGTGTTTCTTCATTAAGTGCTACCCATACCCCACATATATGAAAATACGCAAGTTTTCTCCCTTTAACTAATAATTCTCCTTCTAGTACTTTTTCGTAAAATATAATAGATTTTTCTAAATTAGACACTGAAAAACAAAGATGATTGATTCCCTTTAACAACTCTAATTCCTCCTATACAAATAAAAGATGAGCGAAAATTCACTCATCTTTTATTATACTATTTCTTTGTAATATATGCCCATTTATAACTGAAGTCCCCACCAAACGTATGATTCGCAATACCTTTTACGTATGGCTTCTCTAAGTAAGCCGTACTTTGTTGGTACGTAGGAGAAATGGCAGCATCTTGACCAATTAAGATTTTTTCAGCTTCTGCAAGGGCATTCCAGCGTGCTTTATCATCTTTTAATAGCTCTCCTTTTGATTTCGCTACTAAATCATCATACTTCGGATTAGAATAATCCATTTCATTAAATGAGCTTCCAGTAACAAACATATCAATATAAGTCATTGGATCTGGATAGTCCGGACTCCATGCAGATAATGAGAATTCATATTCAAATTTCTTTTCTAACTCTAGCTTTTGCTTATATGGTTGTTGTTTCAAATTCACTTTAATACCAGGTAAATTTTTCTCTAACTCTTCTTTAATAAAGTCACCCACTTTTTTACGGCTACCGTTATCATCATTTAGAAATTCTACTGTAATTGTATCTTGGCCAAGCTCTTTCTTCGCTTCTTCCCATAATTTTTTTGCTTTTTCAGCATTATCTTTGCTGTCACGGAAATTTTTATTTACAGTACGGAAATCTTTCCCATCTGGTCCTGTCGTAAATTTCTCAGGTACTAAGAAATATGCTGGTAATGATCCGTCATTTAAAATAACATTTGCAATTCCTTTTTTATCGTATGCCAGATCAATCGCTTCACGAACTTTTTGATTTTTAAACGTTGCATTTTTCTGGTTAAAACGTAAGAAATACATACGTGGATCTAACTTCGTTTTAAATTCATCCGGCTTATTCTTTTTATACTTATCAACAAATTCAGAACTTAAAATAACACGGTCCGCTTGATCACTATCATATAAGTTTACTCCCGTGCTCGTTTCCTTCACAATATTTACATTAATTTCTTCTAACTTCACAGTATCTTTATCCCAATAATTAGGGTTTTTCTTTAACTGATAACTTCGTTCATGTTTCCATTCACTCATCGTAAATGGTCCATTATATAATAGTTTATCTGCTTCTAATGCATATTTATCCCCTTGCTCTTTCACATATTTTTCATTTAATGGGAAAAATGTAGGGAATGACGTAAGTTCAAGAAAATAAGGTGCTGGTTGCTCTAATTCTACTACCAACGTTTTATCATCCTTCGCTTTAACACCCAATTGATCTGATGGTAATTCTCCTTTATTTACTTTCTGTGCATTTTTCACATCAAATAAAATAAATGCATATTCTGCCGCTATTGCTTTATCTAATGTACGTTGCCATGCATATACAAAATCTTGTGCTCGAACTGGATCACCATTTGACCATTTCGCATCACGTAATTCAAATGTATATGTCTTTTTATCTTCACTAATCTTCACATCTTTTGCCATGCCTGGTGTTGGTTTATTATCCTTATCTAAACGATATAACCCTTCCATTGCATTTACAAAGGCACGGAATGATACAGAGTCTGTTGATTTTGATGTATCCATTGAAGGGATTTCTGCTGTTTCTAGTAAGTTTAATACTTGCTTATCTGCTGCTCCCTTACCTGCTTCTTTCTTCGTTGTAGATGCCTTCTCCCCATTTCCGCAACCTGCAACTAATACACTAGTCGATAATGCAACTGCAGCAATCGTTGTTACCTTTCTCTTCATTCTTCCTTCCCCCAATCTATATGTATAAATGAAAGCCAGTATAATATATATTATTATACAAAAGATTCAGATTATTTCAAATACTATTTTTGTACACTAAAAAAAGAAGTGGATAGAGAGCCCTTCTATCCACTTCTTTTTCTTTTACTTGTAATCCATCCTCTATATCAAATGGGTTTTGAACTTTAAATATTTCGTCCATTATCTTCAAAAATTCTTCCTCATTTTTAGATTCTCCATTAATCATAAGTGAGTACGGCTCAATCTCACCTAATTTATAATCAACAACAAATTGGATTGTCACCTTTTTCCTTGGCATATCAGGACTATATCCTTCGAATTCTACCAATTCTAATCCTTCCGTTCCACGATAATATACCCAACCTGGATTTCTAAAGTAACTTTCAAACGATTCACCAATGGAAAAGAACGGATATTCATAAAGCGAGCTTGTACGAACTTTTTGAATAATATCTCGATCAGTCGGGAAAAAGAAATGGCTGAAAAAAATACTAGCAATCGCTAAAATCGTAACGATTGTCGCTCCTACTTTACTCGTTCCACCACTATCACGAATGAGATAGTTTTCAACCGATGCATCTTGAATTCCCCGTGCTTTTATTCGATATATACGTCTTTCTGCAAATTGATAATATAATCCATTTGCAAAAATCCCCATCCCAAACAGAATAAAAATGAGTAACAGAAACGTAAGAGGCACCATATTAATGATTGGTAATGCTACGTTGAAGCCCATATAATAAGAAAATGCATCACACGCTACTAATAACAGTAAAAATAAAGCTGCAGGTAAATAGTACTTACGATATCCAAGCCAACCCACATTGAAAATAGCAGCCCAACCATTCCAGCTCCACCTAGCAATCCGTTTATCCTCAAGCTCCCATTTCCTTTTGTAATACGGATATTGTCTCCCTACATATACTTCTAACTCTTTGTCGATTAACGAGCTTCCATCGCCTTGTTCATTATGCAAAGTCCGCTGGCAACTTTCACAATTCAACTGATTTCCATCGCAAAGTTGCCCACAATTTATACAGTTCAAAACAATCCCTCTTCCCATCCATACGTCATTTCAAAATACCTTCGTGTTTTAATAACCACTCTTTCCTCCATAAACCACCCGCATATCCAACAAGCTTCCCGCTTTTCCCTATTACACGATGACACGGAACGATAATTGAAATCGGATTACGACTATTTGCTCCTCCTATCGCACGTACAGCTTTCGTATTTCCGACCTTCTCTGCAATATCTAAATATGAAGCACTTACGCCATAAGGAATAGTATAGAGCGCATCCCATACATTCTTTTGAAATGATGTTCCCTCAGCAGACAGCGGGACCGTGAACTCTTTTCTTTTCCCCTTAAAATATTCATCTAGCTCATTTATACATTGATCTATCATTTCATTTTTATGTTCTTCTTTTCTCTCATCAACAAATATAACAGACGTAATTCCATTATCATTCGCTGTAATTTCCAGCAAGCCTAATTCACTTTCATAATAAGCCTGGTACATATGTCATCCTCCAATTCAATTCATATTAGTTATTGTAACACGAATAGACAAAATTTTTCGTATAAGCGTTTTATTAGAGAAATAAAAAAGAGAATGCTACAATGTAAGAAAATTCAATCAAGGAGGCTTTTTGATGAATTCCAAACTTTTTTCACCTTATACAATTAAGGACGTTACGCTAAAAAACCGTATCGTTATGTCACCTATGTGCATGTATTCATCAGAGAATGAGGATGGCCAAGTAACGAATTTCCATCTCATTCATTATGGAACAAGAGCTGCCGGTCAAGTTGGTTTAGTAATGATTGAAGCAACAGCCGTGTTACCTGAAGGGCGAATTTCTAATAAAGACTTAGGTATTTGGGATGACTGTCTAATTGAAGGCTTACATAAAACGACAAGTTTTATACATGATAACGGTGCAAAAGCAGCCATTCAACTCGCTCACGCCGGAAGAAAAGCTGAATTAGAAACAAGTGCTTTTGCTCCATCAGCAATTCCGTTTAATGAAACTATGAAAATACCATTAGAAATGAGTATTCAGCAAATAAAAAATACCATATTAGCTTTTCAGAAGGCTGCAATACGATCTAAACAAGCTGGATTTGATGTTATTGAAATACATGGTGCCCACGGTTATCTTATAAATGAATTTCTTTCTCCACTTTCTAATAAACGAACTGATGAATATGGGGGCTCATCTGAAAATCGCTATCGTTTCTTACGTGAAATCATTGACTCGATAAATGAAGTTTGGAACGGACCGTTATTTGTTCGAATTTCAGCAAATGATTATCATCCTAATGGGTTAACAGTTCAAGATTACGTTCAGTATACAAAATGGATGAAAGAACAAGGGGTAGATTTAATCGATTGTAGTTCTGGAGCTGTTGTACCGGCACACATCGATGTATATCCCGGGTATCAAGTACAATACGCTAAACGTATTAAAGAGCATGCTAACATTGCAACTGGTGCAGTTGGATTGATTACGACTGGGTCTCAAGCAGAACAAATTTTAAATAATAATGAAGCAGATTTAATTTTTATCGGACGTGAGTTACTTCGCAATCCATACTTTCCAAGAATAGCCGCCAATGAACTTGGCTTTGAGTTACAAGAACCGTATCAATACAAGAGAGCACCGGGGAAAATCATTACAAATAAATAAAACCGAGAAGTGATTCTTCTCGGTTTTATTTATTCTATCGTTGTAATTTCATTTGAATTATAAATATGGATACCCGATTCTTCTCGCAATGCAGTTATATACATTCCTTTCGCCACATCTTTAGCTGAAATAGGTTTATACTTTTTGAAAGCCCCTTTAAATATAAAAGGAATAATACGAGATAACTTTTCAGCCATTCGTTCACCGAAACGAAATTCTTGTCGATTCCCTACTAATAAAGATGGCCTAAAGATGTGAATACCACCAATGACTAACTTTTGTAATTCCTCTTCCATTTTCCCTTTGACTTGTGAATAAAAGAAAAACGATTTAGGATTTGCTCCCATTGAGGACACAACAAGGAAGTTTTGCACCCCTTGTTTCTCAGCTAAACAAGCAGCTCGTAACGTATATTCATAATCTACTTTTTTGAAATTCACCTTTGTTTTTGCTTTTTTGATTGTTGTTCCTAGACAACTAAATACGTCATCTACAGCAAAAAACTCTTTATATTCCTCTAGCATCGAAAAATCTATTTGCTTTTGCTGTAACTTTTCATGTTGCCATTGCATTGGTTCTCTTACAAAAATAGTAACCGAATCGTAGTAATCTGATTCAAGTAATAGACGCGTTATCTCTTGTCCAACTAAACCACTTGCACCAAGTACTAACGCTGTTCGCTTATTCATATATGCATATACCTCTTATTTTACTTTTCTCTCCTTCAGTAAAATACAACTTTTAGGAGTTTCCTTCTCTCATTTTACCACAAGTAAAGCACTATGCGTACGCATAGTGCTTTACTCACTCTTTTTTCTCATCTTTCTCACGTAATTTTGTTACTGTTGATGCGTCTCCTAAATTACTTATTAATCTTCTTAAAAAAATTAAAACAAATGATAATGGCAATACTACCGCTAATATCAAGAATATAGATTCCATTAAGTAACCCAAACACTCATCCCCCCCTACACCCTCCTTTCATATATATGAACACGGCGTTGTCACATATGCATGTATTCGCAAAAATAACACATCTATATTTGACAACTTTATTACAAAATCAAATCGGAATGATTATTATTTATTGCAACTTTATAAAAGATGTATTATACTAAGTTCGCAAACTAAAACGTAATTATTCCGTTTTGTATTAAAATGATATTTTTCTTCTATAATTGGGGAAAATATATCCGTAAAAAAAGAAAAGAGGAGAACTTCATGCCTAAAAGATTGACTATATTTTCATTCTTACTTATTTTCACTTTAATTTTTACTGGCTGCTCAAATAAAAAAGAAGGTAATGCCAAGAAAGACGGAAAGCTAACTGTTTATACAACTATTTTTCCTCTTGCAGATTTCGCAAAAAAAATTGGTGGCGACTATGTAACTGTTGAAGCGATTTACCCACCTGGTGCCGATTCTCATACATTTGAACCAAGTCAAAAACAAACAGTACAAGTTGCAAAAGCCGATTTATTCGTTTACAACGGCGCTGAATTAGAACCATTTGCTGAAAAAATGGAAAAAGCATTACAAAAAGAAAATGTTAAAATTGTAAATGCATCAAAAGGTATCGAACTGCGTACTTCTACTGAAGAAGAGCATCATGATCACGGAGACGGCCATAAAGAGGACGAACATCATCACGATAAAGACCCACACATTTGGTTAGACCCTACTCTAGCAATGAAACAGGCAGAAAAAATTAAAAATGCACTTGTAGAGTTACAACCTGACCATAAACAAGAGTTCGAAAAAAACTTCGCAGCACTTCAAACGAAATTCACTGATTTAGATGATCAATTTAAAGCAGCTGTAGCAAATGCGAAAACGAAAGAAATTTTAGTTTCTCACGCCGCTTATGGATACTGGGAACAGCGCTATGGCTTAAAACAAATCCCTATCGCTGGTATTTCAGCTTCTGATGAACCATCTCAAAAACAACTTGCTGACATTACAAAAACAGTAAAAGAACATAATCTAAAATATATTTTATTTGAAACATTCTCTACGCCAAAAGTCGCATCCGTTATTCAAAAAGAAACGGGTACAAAAGTTTTACGCTTAAATCATCTTGCTACTATTTCTGAAGATGATGCGAAGAGCAATAAAGATTACTTCACTTTAATGGAAGAAAACGTAAACACATTGAAAGAAGCTACGAACTAATCAAATTTTTAAAAGAAGCTGACCATTCAGCTTCTTTTTTGTTTGTTCTTACTTGACTTGACCGAAATAACAAGTAAAATTATCCATATTAGCTTTTAGGCTATATTAATTTAGAAGGTGAGTTGGAATTATGGCTCTTCACATTTGTGAAGTAACAGCAAAAAATTGGCGTTCAGTAGCTGCCTTAAACGTCGCGAAAGACCAGCAGCAATTTATTGAAAGCAATGCGTTTTCTTTAGCAGAATCATTATATGAAGGAAACGGAACGTCAGTAGGTTTATATGATGGAGAAACACTTGTAGGGTATGCAATGTATGGATGGTATTGGGAAAAACGTAAAAGCGTATGGTTAGATCGATTTATGATTGACCAACAATATCAAGGAAAAGGATACGCAAAACGTTTCCTTCGCATACTCATTCAATTTTTACAAGATAAATTTGAATGTAAAATAATTTATTTAAGTTTACATCCAGAAAACAAACTCGCAATGGGACTATACGAGTCATTTGGCTTCCGCTTAAATGGCGATATTGATGACGAAGGCCCAGTTGTAGGTGTTGTAATGGAGTTACTATTAGATGAACATACAAGCCTGTGAAAACAGGCTTTTTATTATTTATTTATCAATGTCACATTTTCTATATCTAATTTCTTCTCCCTATTTGCTTCGCTTTTACAATCTAGTATTACCTCTGTAAAATGCTCATTCGATTGAATTAAATGAATTACTTGATTGTTTAAATGGATTATTATTTCACCTCCCTCATTTGTAACATCTGAAAATAGACAACTAATTATTTCTCTATCTTCTTTTGTTATTTCTCCATATAGCTTTACCGCAATTATTCCTAAAATGCCCTGTTCCACACTATTGGGATACATATATTTCTCCATATATTCTCTGCTCTTTTGATCATCCATTTGTTGTAGAAAGAATTGAAACGGCATCCCCTTCATAGGCTGTATGTATGCATTTTTCCACGGCATAGTTTTCTTAAACAAATTAAAAAACCACTTATATTGTAATGGTTCTGGTTTTGTAATTTCAATTCCACCTTCTATCATTTTTTCATACACTTTATCTATATTTTCAACATCAATCGCTAGTCCGATTAACCCTCGATGGCCAGCATAATATTTCTGAACCCACTCTTGTACCCAGCCACCACCATCTTTTGTTTTTACTCTTACTAATTCTAAATATTCTTTTCCAATCCATACGTTAGATACTTTAAAGCCTTTCGTTCCCTTTCCCCATTTCGGAGCATATGGAAGTCCGATAGAATGTACGTTTTTTATCATTTCCTTATTTTCTTGTATCTCTTTATTTACATTTACAACAAGATGATCAATTTTCATATTCTTCCCACCATATTTTTATTTTTTTAATAGCTTTTCTAACTTATGAATAAATCGAAGTTGCATCTCACATTGTTCATACATATTTTCGAAAATAAGTTTCACATACTCTGGTGCATGATCTTTCAGTCTTTCTCCTTCCCTCATTTCTTCATAAGTAGCTAATATTTCTCTTTTTTGTTCATCTAAAGCTTCTAAAATCTCTTCTCTCATACCCTTTTCTTCTGAAAGAAAAGTTAATGCTGTATATAAATGTTTCGGAAACACAACTGATGACTTTTGAAACGACTCCTTTAATAGTCTTTTAAATTCTTGACTTCCCTTTTCTGTAATACAATATATCGTTTTTGAACGTCTACCAGTCATTTCAATTGCTTTTACTTGAATTAATTCCTCATTTGTCATTTTTTTTAACGCGTGATAAATAGAAGCCGGGAACACCTCTGCCCATTTACTACTTTGCACCATATGTAGAGCCTGCTGTATTTCATAACCAGATAGCGACTCCCTTTTAGTAAGCAATCCAAGAATCATTAAACGCACCTTTTATCCCCCTACCCTAATAAAATACTAAATGTTTAGTATTTTTAGAATACTTTACTACAAATTCCAATTTTAGTAAACAAATAAGCCTGCAATATACGCAGGCTTATTTCCAGAGTGTTGGGAAACCCTTTAGGGTTCCCAACGCTCTGGAATCTTTTTTGATTTTAGCGAATGAAAAAACCATAAAATAATAGAATTTAGAAAAATAGCCCTCCACCAGACCCTTTTTGGTCAGGTGGAGGGCTATTTTTTTCATGTTTTGACAAGCTGCGGTGAGATAAGCCTGCATTTGGACAGACTTCAGTCCCCGAAACCGAGCATATCGATAGCCATGGAGTTCTTTGGCGTCCGCAAAGCTTCGCTCTATAGTTGAACAGCGTACTTTATACAACTTTTTCCCTGTAGCTGTTAGTTTGTTTTTTCTAGCGATATCCTTATATTTCTCCCATATATGATGAGTGATAACTTTTTGTTTTTGTTTCTTTGAAAAGCACACCTCACGTAACGGACAAACAGCGCAGTCTTCTGGATTCGATTTATATTGACGATATCCTTCGCGATCCGTTGTCGCATACTCTAAAATACATCCCATCGGACAAGCAAATGCATTCATTTCTTCTACATATTTAAATTGGCTTTTCGGTACTTCTTTATTTCTCTTTCCAAATCGGCGATACCCCATCACCATAAATATATTTCTTTCTGATAACTTCTTACAGATATAACCTGTAAAATAACCCGCATCAAGAGCGACAGCTTCCACTACAAATCCAAATTTATCAATTTGGGCTTGTAGACGTGCTAAATACGGCTCGGAATCTGCCGTATTTCCAGCCGTTATATAGGTATCTGTAATGATATTGTACTTCGCATCAGTCGTACGATGATCTAAGAAATGAAAACCGTTCGGTTTTCCATCTCTCATTAAAAATCCACTATCTGGATCCGTAGTACTTATACGAGTTTTTTTAGTAGGGGTATCACTTTCCTTTCTAGGTTTTAATTCTTTTTTCCGTGTCCCTCACGATCTTCGATTACCGCAGCTTCTAGTTCATCTATATAAAACTTTGCCTTTTCTTTTTTATATTTATGTACAAATTTATTTTTATTAGCATTGGCCTTAATATGTGTAGAATCTGTCATCAGCGCACGTCCTCCCACCATCCGGTGCTCCGTCGCTTGCCTCACAATCTCATCAAAAATTTCTTCAAAAATATTTGTATGAATAAAACGGGTACGACGATTCCAACTAATTGTAGAATGATCTGGGATAGTATCTGATAGAGAAAACCCTAAAAACCAACGGTAGGCAATATTCGTTTTAATCTCCTTTTCTAATTGACGTTCAGAACGAATACCATAAAAATATCCAATAAACATCATCTTAAATAAAACAATAGGATGGATTGAGGGACGCCCATTATTTTCACAGTAATACGGGCGTAACTTCTCCTCAATAAAGTCAAAACTAATTGTCGCTTCAATTGCACGAAGGAAATGATCTTGCGGAACCAACTCTTCTACAGAAACAGATACACGCTCATCACGATGATTTTTTAAAGCACCCATCATAAAAAATCGCTCCTTTTCCTCTTTTTTATCAGTGTTGACACATAAAAAGAGGTTCAGACACAAAAATAGGCTGTAGAGAAGACTTTCTCCACAGCCTGCAAATAAGCCTGCAATATACGCAGGCTTATTTCACACACTCTTCAAAATGTTCTTGGAACCATTCTTTATTAATATCTTTTCCGATAAACACAACTTCACTTACTCGTTCTTCGCCCTCTTGCCACTCTCTATCATATGATGCAGCAAACAGTGTATGTACACCTTGGAAAACGATACGTTTATCTACTCCACCAATCGATAAAATTCCTTTGTAGCGATATAAATACTCCCCTAGCTCTTGAACGACAGCTGACATCCACTCATTTAGTTTTTGTAAATCTAACGGTCGCTCTTCGCGTAGTACAAACGACTTTACGCCTTCTAGATGATTATGCTCTTTATGAGGATAAATTTGTAACGTATCTTTCGTTTTAAACGTTTGAATTTGTAGTAACGATGGAATATCTACATCACAGTTAGTCGCCTCGATTAACTTTGCAGTTGGGTTAATACCTTGCAGTTCCTGCAATAGATTTTCCTTTTCACTTTCATCCACTAAATCTAATTTATTTACTAAAACGACATCAGCAAATGCAATTTGTTCCTTTGCTTCTAGTCCTTTTTCAAAATGTTTATGTATATGGTAACTATCTACTACTGTTACAACACCGTTAATTTGGTATGCAGATTGAATCACAGGATCTAAAAAGAATGTTTGAATAATCGGACCTGGATTTGCAAGACCAGTCGTTTCAATTACTAATCCATCAAAATCCATTTCCCCTTCTGCTTTTACGTCCAATAATTGTTTTAAAGCAACAAGTAAATCTTCCCGTACAGTACAGCATAGACAACCGTTTGTCATTTCCATAATTTCTTCTTCCACATTCATAATCAACTGATTATCGATACCAATTTGCCCTATTTCATTTACAATTACCGCTAATTTCTTACCGTGATTCTCTGTTAAAATACGATTTAATAATGTTGTTTTCCCAGATCCAAGAAAACCAGTTAATATTGTTACTGGAATCATTTCCTACATCTCCTTATACCTATTATGTTTCTACATTATAGCATATAGAGAAAATCGTTTTTGTAGCAAAACATATTTATTGTATGTACGACACTGAAACTATATAATAATATGTAGCAAGAAAGCCTTTTCAAAACATTACTCATTCATCAAGGGGGCACTTATAATGGAACGAGTTCAAATGGCCGAAAAGCTAGAATTTTCTCGGATTATTCAAGGTTTTTGGCGTTTAGCAGAATGGAATATGACGAAACAAGAATTACTTTCTTTTATTGAAGAATGCATGGATATGGGGATTACTACTTTCGATCACGCTGATATTTATGGCGGTTATACGTGTGAAGGACTGTTCGGAGAGGCATTACAATTAAAGCCTTCCTTACGTGAAAACATGCAAATCATCACAAAATGTGGAATCGCTCCCCCATCACCAAAATTTCCAGAGCGATATGTTGCGCACTACAATACAAGTGCTGAACATATAATAAAAAGCGCGGAAGACTCATTACAAAACTTACATACAGATTATATTGATGTACTTCTCATTCATCGCCCTGATCCATTTATGGATCCAAATGAAGTAGCAGAAGCGTTCTCACGCTTAAAGCAAGAAGGAAAAGTCCGTCACTTCGGTGTATCTAACTTTTTACCGTCACAGTTTAATATGCTAAATTCCTATTTGGATTTCCCGCTCATTACAAATCAAATTGAAGTATCTGCGATGCAGCTTGAGCATTTTGAAAAAGGGACAATTGATTTATGCCAAGAAAAACGAATCAATCCTATGATATGGTCGCCTCTTGCTGGCGGAGAAATCTTTACTGGTCAATCAGAACGTGCCGTACGTGTACGTGAAACTTTACAGAAGGTTGCTACTGAACTAGGTGTTACTAGCATCGATACAGTTATGTATGCTTGGCTGCTTGCTCATCCAGCTAACATGATGCCAATCGTTGGATCTGGTAAATTAGATCGTGTTAAAACAGCCGCTCTTGCTACAAAAGTTAATTTAGATCGTCAACAATGGTTTACAATTTTCGAAAGCTCTAATGGACATCCTGTACCATAATACACAAAAAGAAGAGCTGTTGCTTTACAGCTCTTCTTTTTCATATGTATTTCTAGTCATGGCAAATACACACATATCCCTTAATCCATTTCCATCTACCGCTACACTCGCACTTTCTAATGTACCTTCTAACTTAAAGCCTAATTTCTCAGGTATCGCTCTACTCTTCTTATTTAAAGAATCACATCGAATTTCTACGCGGTTTGCTTTCAGCTCAGAAAAAGCATAATCCGTTATACCCTTTGCAGCCTCTACCATATAGCCCTTTCCACTAAACCTTGAATCAATCCAATACCCAATTTCAAATTGAGGTATATCCCAATTAATACGATGCAATCCAGCTGATGCAATAAATTCACCGGTTTCTTTCGAAAAAACTAGTAATCTTAAATCCTCACGCTGCAAAAATTGAATATGCGATTTTCTAATGCTCACTTCTACTTCTTCCTCTGTTTGCTCTTTTTGTGCAAAAACCATCCACGGTCTTAATTCTTGCATAGAAGCTTGAATTGCATCGTATACAACTTTACCGTCACCTGGTTTCGGCATTCGAATAAATAGCCTTTCAGTATAAAATTCAGAAGGAAAATCGAATAATAACGGATTCACTTTCAACACCCCTTTTAATTCTTTTATATATAATAATATCCATCTCAAACTATACAGTAAAGAAATTTCTGAATTTTACACATTTTAATCATTTACCTCTACCGCTACACGAACTCCAGATTCAATTGCACCTTGTATCCATCCGTGATATAAAGTTGTATGATCACCTGCAAAGTATAATCTCCCCTCTGGCTTTATAATTACTGGTTGTAGTTCGGATTCTTGACCTGCCTGAAATAGCGCAAATCCTCCAAGTGCATATGGATCCAATGTCCAACTTTTTGATACTCCAGACATGAACTCATCATATACTTGACCACCTAATATTGTTGCCAAGTTGTGTAATGTGTAATAAATACGATCTCCCTTCGATAACCCATCCCATAACAACGCATCATAAGACCATGTATAGCTGCCTAGCATCATAGCAGGTCCTTTTTCTCCAATTCCGTGACTTGGATAATAGGCGTAACGAATTGGCAAATCCGTTATAATCCTGCCACCTAACTGTCCTTGTTCTTCCCAAAATCGACTTTTAAATTGAATTCCTATTTTCGTTGCTGGCATATAATGCAATTCACGAATTGCTTTCCATTTTTCATGAGATATAGAATCAAATGGATCTACTTCCACAAAACGCATTGTCGAAAATGGAATTGTAATAATAATTAAATCCCCTGTAATACTACTATACTCAAAAGTTTCCTCGTTTCGATAAAAAGCTGTCACACCGTTATCATGTTGATGTAGCTTCATTAATTTTTGATTATATATAATATTTTCTTCTAATTGTGGTAAGAAAGACTTTGGTAATCTATCATTTCCGCCTACTATTTCACAAAATCCACTCTCCTCCTGCATAATGTATAAAAAGCGTAGTGTCTCAACAAATGACCTTTCCAAAAAACCTTCTAAATCTAATAGAACACCGATCATCTCAATTGTTACTGGCGAGAAATACGTATTATATTGATAAGGATGATACTTTAAAAATTGTCCTGTAGAGTATCTCCCAAAATCCTTTACTACAACATCCCAATTTTTCTCTGGGTTCTTTTTTATAAAATTTATAATGGGCTGTACCGCTAACAATAATAGCTCTTCAGACGTTTTCCCGACCTCATTCATTTCTACAGGATACTTTAATATACTTGGATCTTTTTCGTATTGTTTTAATGTCGTTTTTCGGCCATTTACGTAAATAATATCAGTCTCATTCCTATTAATAAACGGGCTCACCTGTAGCCCAAATTTTCTTATATATGCCATCGTTAATGTGTGCGAATACGGCATTCTCATTGCCCCAACATCTAAATATAATCCGGTATCTTCCATTCTAACCGTCTCTATGCGGCCACCTACCCGGTTGTTTGCTTCAAAAATTTTCACATCATGTCCTGCATCTTTTAATAAAGATGCCGAAACCAACCCAGCCATACCGGCCCCTACTACTATAATTTGTTTCGAACGTGTCGTCTTCTTTAACCCTTTATTTATAACTTTCAACACTTCATCCATCTCAGTGTTATACATTATATCTTTCTGCACAATTCCACCCCTTACTTCATAAAATGGGCATTAGTGGTTTAGTGCATTTTATTCATAAATTCCTATAAACATAACAACATAGCAAGTGGAATATTCACTAAAAGTACATAAGAGTTAGCTTTCACACCTCATCACGCTACGTATAATATAGCAACGGTAAAGAAGGAGTGGTTGAAAATGAAACAAACTTACGACTACAACGCTACAAAGAAGTATTTAGAAGGAAAGAAACAACAACTATGCAACAAACTTAGTAGTAAACAACTATCTAAAAAAGAGCGTGAACAACTAAAACTTGAGATTGATAACTACGAATATATATTAAATTTAGTCGAAATGAATCATTATGAACGAGGCTTTCCTCGTTAAAAGTGGATAGGTGGTTTATCCACTTTTTATTTTGAGCATTTTATTACGCATTTTTCGTAAGTAAATATATAATAGGATGTACATTAAGATTGAGAGGTATATTCTATGATCAAATTAAGTGTATTAGACCAATCCCCTATTTCAGATGGTAGTACAGCAGCCCAAGCTTTTTCACATACAGTTACGCTTGCACAAGAAGTTGAAAAACTCGGATATACACGCTTTTGGGTATCAGAGCATCACAATTCTGTAAGCCTTGCTGGTTCAAGTCCAGAAATACTTATTTCTCATATTGCAGCAAAAACGGAGCGTATGAGAGTTGGTTCGGGTGGTGTTATGTTACCTCACTATAGCCCGTATAAAGTTGCTGAGAATTTCCGTGTTTTAGAAGCACTTTATCCAAATCGTATTGACCTTGGTGTCGGCAGAGCACCTGGTGGAATGCCAATAGCTACTCGAGCACTACAGGAGGGCAAAATGGTCTCCCTTGATCAATATCCAGAACAAATTGCAGATGTTGCAATGTACTTACATGATCAAATACCAGAAAATCATCATTATGCAAATTTAAAAGCTACTCCTGTAATTCCAACATCTCCCGAGATGTGGATGCTTGGTTCTAGTGGAGAGAGTGCAATGATTGCCGCAAAACAAGGTACTTCTTTTGCATTCGCACAGTTCATTAACGGATACGGCGGTACCGAAGTAATGGAAGCTTATCAAGAACAATTCCAGCCTTCCTATTTAGGAGACAAACCAAAATCAATCGTCGCTATTTTTGTTATTTGCGGAGAAACAAATGAAGAGGCGGAAAAAATTGCTTCTAGTTTAGATTTATCAATCTTATTACTAGAGCAAGGAAAGCGCACAACTGGTACTCCTTCTATCGAAACTGCACAAAATTATTCATACAGCGCTTATGATTTATTCCGTATAAAAGAAAATCGTCAACGTATGATCGTCGGTGATCCATCTTCTGTGAAAGAAAAAATCGTAAACTTAAGCAAAGCGTACAATACTGATGAATTTATGATTGTCACAATTACTCATCGATTTGAAGATAAATTAAATTCTTATCGCTTACTAGCAAATGCTTTTCATTTATAATGATAAAAGGGAGATCCATCAATTATGATGGATCTCCCTTTCTTACTACTTATTACTTTTGCCGTCTATATATTTAATAGCTTCTTCTAATAATACTTCAAAATTCTCAGGATAATCGTGATTTAATTTCGGCACAACTTTATACTCATGTTCTATATTTTTATCTCTTAATAATTGTACAAATTGCTGCGTACTTTCGAAACAACCTTCATCTTGATCCCCGCACACTATATATCCCTTTATTTTTTTATCTTGTAGCACTTCCAACAATTCACTCCATTCTTCAATCCCTGGAAGCCACGGCGCCATAAAAATAAAACCATCTACATCTAAATCTTTTTGTAAAATTGTATACAAAGCTACTCTGGCACCAGCAGAAAAACCACCAATTATTACCCTTTCTACTGTATGATTTTCTATAAACGTAACGTAATGCTCTTTTAATTCTTCTTTCCCTCTATGTATATCATCCCAAACAAACCCATCTGAAAACTGAATTTGCGAAGACTGTGGTAAAGCTAACGTATAATCTTGATCCAAAACAGATTTCCAATATGGTTCTACTATTGCTATATTTTCTTGATCTCCGTGCATTGCAATAAATAGTTTTTCTTTTTTCTTACCATCTATAAATTTCACGTCTGCTCGTTCTGTTTTCTTTGCTAATTCTTCTCTTTCTTTACATAATTGAACCATTTTATGAAACTCTTCAAATTTATGTAGTGGTGTTAAATCATCGTCCGAAATTAAATACTCATTTCCGTACCAAAATCCATTGTCTATAATAGCTTCCTTCATTAACTGTAACGCTTCTTCTTCAAGCCCCGCTGCACTCGCTAGCGCATATTTAAAATTATATATTTGTGCTTTATTCCCCACTACACCATTAGCATGCTCCATTATATAAGTGAACGCTTCCAAACTTCCTTTATTTGCATAACAATGTAACGTTTCATTTAATAATTGAATGTAAGTCATACTATTTTTCATACACCCATTCCCCCATAACCTTGTATAATATTTATTTCTCAAACCTTTATACCATACTGTAATCACTGTATACATCTCACGCTAACAATACTTTATTCTTAAAACGATACTTAACCATTACTTCTCTTTGTCCAATGAGCTTAGTATACAGTTGAATAGACTGAAAAATCAATATTTTAATAAACAAAAAAAGACAACAATATATTTATTGTTGTTTTCAATACATCTACCCACTCTTTTGTTTTTTTCTGTCTGGTTTACTTGAAACTAAATAATGTTTTTCTGAAATATATAAGTCTCTTTTTAATATACGATTTAAATACGGTCCTAATTTCATCCCGCATATAAGACGCTCTTCACTACCTTCAACAATTGGAAACATTTCTTTTTCTGTTACGTATTGATCTACTGCTTTTTGTACGATATCAATTTCTTTAACTAGGTTTAGATTTTCTTCTGTATGTTCAAATACCTCAAGCGTTTCCTTCGTAATAAGAAAACTATTTGTTGGAAATGCAGGTAAATACGGCTTTAACAAATCATAATTTACTGTATAATCATCATTTACTAATACCGTATAAACGATATTAGCATTCGTTTCTAGAAACTTAGCCATCGATTGTTCTAATTCATCTTTCGTAATTTCACGCTCTTCTTTTCCAGTTCTGAAAAAGCGAAACATCGCATCGCCTCCTTTTTACTATATTATAGCATAAAAGAAAACTGAAAAATTACAAAAAAAGTCATTGAAAGAATTTTTCAATGACTTTATTCTTTATAAACTAATATTTATTTTAAGAACGCACTTAACATCCATACGTGTTGTTCTAATGTTGTATGAATTGCTAACAACATGTCCGCTGATGTTTCATCGCCAGCTTCACCCGCAACTTCCATACCTTCTTTTAATTCTTGAATAAGTGCAGAATAATCATTTACTAATGTTTGCACCATTTCTTCTGCAGATTCCTTGCTTGTCCCTTCACTAACACTAGAAGTAGCAAGATATTCTTTCATTGTCGCTAGTGGCTTACCTTCCAATGCTAAAATACGTTCGGCTAATTCATCAATATTTGTTCCAGCTTCATTATAAAACTCTTCAAATTTCTCATGTAATGTAAAGAAGTGTGGTCCTGTCACATACCAGTGATAATTATGTAGTTTCACATATAACACATTCCAGTTTGCTACCTGCTTGTTTAATACTTCAACAACATTTGTTTTCGTACTCATACAATCCACTCCTCTTATCATTTTGTAATGATTATCTTTTAATAATCTAATTACATTTTACCATACATTCCCTATCCTTTCGAACGATCGGCTCATATGTAGCAAAGTTTTAACACCTTTAATACTTCCCTAATATCTTTTAATTCATGTATATTTTCAAACACTTCATACGTCTAATTGTCCAAGCTCATACATATGCATAATAGTAAATCAAGCTCATCGTAGTAGAAAGAGGGATAACATGGACAATCAACAGTGGCAAGTAGCAAAGAAAGTCGCTGCTACTTATATTGGAACAGTCGTTGGAGCTGGATTTGCTACTGGACGAGAAATTGTTGAATTTTTTACAGTGAACGGATTATATGGAACAATCGGCATATGTGTAAGTGGATTTTTTTTTATTTGGCTTGGCACAAAGATGATGTTACTTTCATCACAAATCGGTGCATTTTCAGCGCAAGAATTTAACAAATATTTATTTGGAGATGTATTTGGAAATGTTGTAAATACACTATTATTACTTGTATTATTTGGTGTAACGAGCGTTATGTTATCAGGAGCTGGGGCGGTATTTGAAGAGCAGCTTCGTTTACCAAGACAACTTGGTATTTTCATTACAGTAATCGCCTGTCTCATTATAGGTAGCCGCGGATTACAAGGGGTTTTTGAAGTTAATACACTTGTCGTACCTATTATGATGATTTTTATTATCGGACTTGCTATTACAACTTTTTTTCACAGCACAACTCCTATTAGTAACACTATTCCTGCAGAAAGCTGGAGTATGAAGTGGATTACTAGTCCTATTACATATGTCGCCTTAAATCTTTCTCTCGCCCAAAGCGTTCTCGTCCCGTTAGCCAGTGAAGTAAAAGATCGAAAGGCCATTTTATGGGGTGGTATTTTAGGTGGTGCAGGACTTTCTTTAATTTTATTATGCAGTCATTTAGCTATCTTATCAGTAGATCAATTTTATCAATATAATATCCCAATGGCTGAAGTGATAAGAAAATTCAATGCAACTTTTCACTTTTTCTTTGTCCTTATCATTTTCGGTGAAGTGTTCACAACTTTAGTTGGCAATGTGTTCGGAATGACAAAACAAATGCAATCAATTACTGGATGGAAAAATAACAATATTATTTTCTTCATTTTACTAATTAGTTATTGCTTTAGTTACGTTGGTTATAGTGAACTCCTCCACATTTTATATCCTATAATCGGATGGGTCAGCATCATTTTACTTCCGATTATTGCTTTTAAACAACTTCAAAAAACATAAAAGAAGCATCCATATTATTGGATGCTTCTTTTATGTTCATTCACAATCATCACAAACTTCCCAGTACGGCCCCATTTCCAATGCCAAATATGGCTTTAATTGCAACCGAATCATCCGACTAGGCATGCGTTCTAAAACGAATTGAATCCCTTCTTCATCTTCGTCTAATTCAACTTTTGAAATCGCAATTCTTTGCACAGTAGAAATAGGCATTCCATCTTTATATAAAGTGATTTTCACCTCATCATATTCATTAAAATACAATTCAACATTCATTTGATTTTTCAACATTTCATCAACAATTTCATATTTATCATTTTGTTCCTGGATTATATATTTCCAGCCGCCTCTACTTTCTTCTTTCGGAGCTGCTTGAAATAATGTCATCAAATCCTCGTATAGCATAAGATAACCCCTCTCTTACTAAAAACGATGAGTATTTTATATACCCTTTATCTCTATCACTATCCATATGTATTGTACCATATATCACCGTTCTTACCGTATTCATTTGCTTCTTAGATGCATATAAAATAACTGATTCTCTTCATTACTGTGTGAATTATCTCCTATTTCATTTCTTAATACTCTTCTATAGCTTTCAAGTAATATCACACTTAAGTAAATGCATTTTTTATCCATCCTCCACTTATTATTTGCTTGCAAAAACAAAAAAAAGAAGAGTGACTTATATCACTCTTCTTAAAAGAATTTCCCAGTAGCTGCTAACGCTAATACTAGTATTAAAATTGTAAATAATAAAGAGACAATGAAACTAAAAATAGGCAATGCTTTCTTTTCATTCTTCTTAAAGAGTAACTTTAAACTAAGTAAGATGTTTACTGGTACAAATATAAAATAAAAATATTTAACAATTTGCACCGAATTATTCGAAAGTGTTTTTAAAATAAACACTTCAATTAGAAAAACAATAAAAAATGAAATACTTAGCCAAAATGAGACATAGCTAAGCCAAGAATGTCTTTTTGTCCCCCAATACACTCCCATACTAATCTCCTTTATTTGTATTCTATATGATTATAATTATACACAAAGTTAACAAATACCTCTATTTTTCGACAAATATTATACAAAATATACCTTTACATATCATAAAGATACTCTCCATCCCCATTTAATTTTACATAATAAAAACAGACTACTCCAATAGCATACTGCTATTTTGAAGATAGCCTGTCCTCTGTTAAACTTTAAATCTTTCAATTAACCCTTGTAACTCTTCAGCCATTTGAGATAATGTACCAGCCGCAGAACTAATCTCCTCAATGGACGCTAGTTGTTCTTCGGCTGATGCTGCAACGTTTTGAGTACTCGTCGCATTATTCTGCGCTGTCATTGCAATTTGACCTACCGAAATAGACACTTCATTGGCACCTTTTGACATCCCGTTAGCCGTTTCAACCATCGTTTTAATTTGATTCGCAATTTCATTTGTAGATTGTAAAATCTCAGTAAAGTTTTGCTTCGTTTCATTCGCAATAACAAGTCCAGATTGAACTTCTTCATTTACATGCCCCATAGATTTTACCGTCTTACTCATGTCATCTTGTATTTCACATATTAATTTACTAATTTCACTAGAAGAAACGCTAGACTTCTCCGCCAATTTACGTACTTCATCTGCAACAATTGCAAATCCTCTTCCATGCTCTCCTGCTCTTGCAGCTTCAATTGCTGCATTCAAAGCTAGAAGATTTGTTTGATCTGCAATATTTTGAATTACTTCTAGTATGTCACCAATTTGTTTTGATTTATTATTTAGTAACTGTATAACTTCATCTGATTGTGAAACAGATTCTGCAATAGATTGCATTTGATTTACTGTTTTTCCGACTAGTTTTCCACCATCTTCTGCTTTTTCACGAGTATGAGCAGAAGCCGTATTAATCGATGATGAACTATTTGCTACATGCTGAATTCCTTCTGTTACGTCAAATAGTAACATTGCACCATTTTCTACACTTGTTGTTTGCGTTGTTGCCCCACTCGATATTTCATCCATTGCCATCGTAATTTGCTCAGTCGCTTCACTGGCCTGTCTTACACTTGCTGTTAGCTCTTCTGATGCTGCTGCAACATGTCCAGCCGAAGTATTAATTCTTCCAATTAACGTTCGCAATGCATCTGTCATCTCATTAAATCCTTTTGCAAGTTGGCCAATTTCATCATTAGAATGAATATCGATTGTTTGCGTTAAATCTCCCTCACTTATTTCTTTAGAAGTCGCAACTAATCTTTTTAATGGCTTCGTTATAGAAAGTGTCACAAAATAAATAAGTGCCCCGCCTATAACTAATGCAATGAACATAACAATTAACATATTATAAAATACAGGCTGTGCAGCTTCAATTACTTCATTTGAGTACATCGTCCCGCCGATTTTCCAACCTGTTTTTACATTTGTAGCAAATACCATTTGTTTTTCGCTACCGTCATACGTATATGAAAAAGCGCCATGATTATCTTCATAAATTTTCTTCGCCCAAGAATCAGCTGCTTTTTCTCCTGATTTTTCTTGAGGATGTGCAATTATTTTTTGTTTCCCATCTAAAATGAAAGCATATCCTTTTTTACCAATATTGATTAACTTTGTTGTTTTTAATAAATTATCTAAACTTAAATCTATCGCTACAACACCGTTTTTATCTTCTGTTTGTTTTGCAATCGTTACGACAATATGTCCATTTCCTTGCGCCTTATACGGCTCAGTAATTACAATACCACCTTGTTTGGCCACTGCATCTTTATACCAAGAACGTTCTGTTGGATCATAGTCTGCTGCCATTTGTATATTTGGTTCCTGCACAAATTTCTTATCATTCCCAGCAGCGTATACTTGTTCAACATCTTTATTCAAATTGATATATTGAGATAACATTTTTCTTAATTCATCTTGATTATCCCCTTGATACATATTACCTTGAATCACCCGTGCAAAATTATTCACATCATTAAATTTCGCCTCAATCATTTGATTGATTAAATTATCTAATATTTTTATATTGTCGTGAGCACTGCTCGTAATTTGTGATTCAAAATTCTTTTTAGCCGTTTGATAAGACATGCCTCCGATAATAGAGACAGCCGCAATTAAAATGACAAAAAATGAAATTAGTAGTTTTTTTGCTACTTTCATATTACGAAACCAATTTAATAGTCTACCCATTACAAACCTCCTGCTTTTCAATTTCAAAAGTTAAATCTAGTAAATTATAAATATTTCCCATTCCCTAATTATTATTTCCATAACCTATTATGATGAATACTTTGTAAAGTTTAAACAATTAAGTTCCCTTTGTCTATATATATGAATAATATTATTATAAAATTTACAATTACAAAAAGCCAAAGGGAACCACCCTTTGGCTTTTTACATTTTTTTATGCTGTTTAGAAATCTTTTTCCACTTATCACGCTCTGCTCTTGCAAGAATAGCATCTTGTTTTCTCATAAAATACGCCAGTTCTCTTTGTAATTTTTTATAGCTTTGCAAACGATGTATCGTAATAATTCCGTTATCAATTGCATTATGCACTGCACACCCTGGCTCATTTTCATGCTTACAGTCCCTAAAACGGCACGTTTTTGCTAGTTCTTCAATATCAGAAAATGTTGTTTGAATTGCATCGCTTCCTTCCCAAAGCTGCAGCTCCCTCATACCCGGAGTATCAATAACTAAACTACCACTCGGTAATCGGAACAATTCACGATGAGTTGTCGTATGCCTTCCTTTACTATCTTCCTCACGAATATCTCCTGTTTTTGCTACTTCAATTCCTATAAGTGCATTTAACAAAGTGGATTTCCCAACCCCCGATGACCCGACTAAAGCAATTGTTTTTCCTGAAGAAACAAATTGCTGCAACGATTCAATACCAGCATGCTCCAAACTATCAACGACAAAGATCGGAACACCAATTGCCACCGCTTCCGTTTCAACAATTTTCTGTTCCACGTCTTCACATAAGCTACTCTTTGTTAAGACAATAATAGGCATTGCACCGCTTTCATACGCTAATAGTAAATAACGTTCTATTCTTCTTACGTTAAAATCATGGTTAAGTGCATTCACTAAAAATAGATAATCTACATTTGCAGCTATTACTTGTTCTTCCGTTCGATTACCAGCCTCTTGTCTAGAAAAAGAACTTCTTCGCTGAAAAATGCGATGAATAATTGCTTTCTTTTCATTCTCTATTTTCTTTATATACACCCAATCACCAACCGCTGGATAATCTCCCTTCGTTACTGCTTCATGTCGAAATTTTCCAGACAGTTCTGCCATATATTCACCATCATTACAAATAATTCGATATAGATGCTTATGCTCAAGTAAAATACGTCCTACTTCAAAGTTCTCTACAGCTTGTTCCTCAAAAAAGGAATCCCAGCCGAACGATTCTAAAATATTTTGATTCAAATTGATATCCTCCCTAGTTTAAGCTAAGTGGAAGGATCGTGCGCTCACTTATATAGTCTCGCCCTTTCCATCCACCTTTGTATTTGGTTTATTATTTATATAAGTTATTTTCGCCATAATACATCACCCCGTTCTCATTTTAATTACTCTCATTATATGGAATATTTATTTAAAAAGCTACTTTATTTAACATAATTTTCAAATAATTTATTTTTCATCATTCTAATTTGTCCACGGTGACTAATCTCATCTTCTAGCACATGAAACCAAAGGTAGTGCTGATTATGCGCTACACCGTTAGGCCACTTTCTTTCTGACATAAGCCATTCATCATCTTGTTCACTCAAATACTTCAGAGATTCTTTTCGAACACTTTGTAGAAGTTGTACATAATACTGTATGTTATGTCCACGAATCGTTCTCCCCGATTCCCCTAAATACAGTGCGTCTTCCCATATTTCTAATTCTTCTTTTGTAAAGTCACGCTCTTGAAATGAAATCAGCTGATGTGCTTTTTCAATAGCTGCAATATGCTTTAATAAAGCTCCGATGGAATTCCCTCCACTTGGCATAATTGAATCTAATTGCTCAACTGATAGATCGTTTATTTCCTGTAATGTTACAGCCCTCGTATGCTCCAGCATGCTTACTAATTCCCCTATATTTTTTGTATAACCATCTACACTTCTTATTCGATAATCTATATTCATATCACGCACCCCTTTCTGTATTCACATTAATGGATATACGCTTCAAATAATAGACTGAAATATATCAGATTTTTCTGTTATAATTAAATTGAATAGGTGATACACCCAAACAAACTTTCTCAATGTGCTTATATGAAATATTAAAAGGAATCAATATAAAATGATCGAATCTTATTCACTAAAAGGAGTGGATTCGATGGAAATGTATCAATGGCTAACTGCTGTACTCGTTGGTGGCATTACTGGTTTCGTTTCCCATCTAATCAATAACCAAGGTAAGTTATTGCTTCCACGCCGTTTGAAAACTTTTTTTCACTTTGGGTTTTTGACTGATATTTTCACTGGCAGCCTAGCTGCACTTCTTGGACTCGTTTTATTCGATGTCACCTTAATAAAAGAAATTATTAAAGTATCCATTGTGACTGCTATTTCTGGTCAGACTTTCTTACTCCACCAAGCGCTTGGTGGTGAGCAGGCTAAAAACACGCAAATCGGGAAAGCTGATGAAAAGATTCAAGAAATTGACAAATTATTACGACGTTAATCTATACTTTCTTTAAAAATTATTGTTATAATGAAAAATAAATATTTTCTATTGCGTCGTTTGTCAGAAGAAAGGGTGTTTCGTATGACAAAAAAGAAAGTAGAAGATTTCTTAACAAACACTGAAAAAGAGGAACTGCTAGAAAACTATAAATGTTTACGAGAAGCCCGCACAAAAAGCGAAGCTAACTATTTTGGTGAAGCAGTAAACCATCTATTAAATAAAGCAAAACAACGAATTATTAAAGATGCAGGCATACATGATGAAAATGCAGCAACTGTTCAATCAAAAAGAAAAGCACTGTTTTAGCTACATTAGCTAAAACAGTGCTTTTCTTTTTGAAATTTTTTCTTACCATAATACTTTCACTCTGCTTTTATTCTTCCCATTTTTACTGCTCCAAAAGTCATATTGGCTTAGATCAACCTAATCATATAACCTCATGTAAACCATTTTAAGAATAGATAAATTAAGCAAAATTTGTTGAACTAGTAATGCTATAAACGAAATAAGTTTATTAAATCGCTTCTTTTAACTTTGTATGCGGATTTGGTCCGTATTGATTGTCATTTTCTTCACTTTCAATGATAAAAAATACAAGTAAAACAACGCTACCAAATGGTACAAAATTTAATAATTGCCACCATCCTGTTTTCCCAATATCATGTAACCGACGTGCGCCAATCGAAAAACTTGGTATAATCATTACTAACATAAATAGCAGCGCAATAATAGCAACTAACACCTCTGAAAATGATGATAAAAACAACAGTAGCCAAAAAATTACGATATTGGATAAACTAAAAATCCAGTACTCTTTTCGTGTAGCTCTACCACTAAAATTCCCATAATTCTTTAGAGCTTTCAAATACCATTGCATGTAAATCTCTCCCCTTTTATCCCCAATAAAATAAAACTATGTAATTTTTAACAGATAAGTAGAAATATAACATGATTTTTTTGTAAAATCCATACTCTTATCTACATTATCCTCTATTTAAATAGTGTTTTTCTTCCAGCATTTTTCACATTACTTTCACATCTACTTCACAAATATAAGTAGTCCTATATGTTATACTAAGTATATCCTTTTCCAAGGAACTATATGCCGATATATAAATCCCTATCTCTGTAGGGATTTTTATTTTTGGATTCTCCATAACTTTGTTACAATGCCTATACACTATTTCTCTACTTTCTGTAGCTTCTGCACTTAAAAACTACTTCGTGTATTATTACTCTTCTAATATTGATTTAATATATTTCATATTTGGTTTTCAACTGACATTTTCATTGCTACACTAACTGCACTTCTTGTACTCGTTTTATTTGATGTCACCTCAACCGAAGAAATACAGCTATTTTTTATTTGAACAGGCTTTATGACGCAATTCCTGTTTCATGATTTTCAGTAAGTTTTTCACTTTTTCTAAACAATAATAAAGCGACTACATATAGGAAAGCAGTAAAACTACCTACAAATATAAAATTGTGAGATGCAGCAAATAGCAGTCCTGCTATTGCCGCTCCTATCATTTGACCAATATACATCGAAGCATTAGCAAGAGCTGCTCCTGTTCCTCTTGCTACACTGGACATGTTTTGTAAGTGCCTCATCATCAATACAAACAAAATTCCTGTCACAAAAAATAAAACAAAGAATAATAACTCCACAAATATAATGTTCTTTACATGAGGAAGTAATACATATAGCACTGCTGTAAATAGAATGCCGCCATAGAAAGAAAGGTTATAACCAATTTTATTTACGATTCTAGGACCAAAAATATTCCCAGTTAAATTCCCTAATCCTAATATGAGCATAGCTGTTCCTATTTCATGAATTTTTAAGCCAAATTGAATGGAAAGCCATACGCCAAAGAATGAAAATGCAGCAAAATTACCAGTTTGAAAAACAAAATATGCAAAATAAGAAAGTGAAACCTTTGAATCTGTAAGTAATTGTTTATAGCGTTTTAAGATATTTGTTTTATTTCCACCTATATGAACCGGTTGTATTTCTGGTAATACTACATAAATAAGAATGACAAGTAGTGCTGATAATATACCAATGACGAAGAATGGTGTAGTATAGTGTATCATTGCTAAATACGACCCTACTGGTAGACCTAAAATTTGAGAGATTGATAACCCTGCTGTTGCAATCCCAATCGCCTTTACAATTTGCTCCTTCTCTATAAGGAGCGGAATAGATGCCCACACTTGTGGAGATACAAAGGCTGCACTTACACCTGCTAAAAATCTAAATGCTAGCATCCATAGAAAACCCGGTGCCATTCCACATAAAAACGTACTTAACGCAAAAAAACTCATTCCTATTACCATCACTTTTTTTCTGTTTAAGCCATCTGATATAGGACCAGCAATAAGTGCAAATCCAGCGTATCCTAAAGCATATGAACTTACCATCCACCCTGACAACTCAGTTGAAACATGATATACCTGTTGTAATGTCGGTAAAAGTGGTGAAATTAAGAAAGTATCTGTACCAATCATAAACATTATCGTAAAGAATACAGCTAGTACTCTTTTCATTTAAATCTTCTCCTTTTATATAAAAAGAGGGAACTCCCCCTCTTTTCAACTAAGCTTCTAAAATAGATTCAATCTCTTTCATAACCTTTTCATTCAATGAAACTTCCACCGCTCTTACACTTTCTCTTATTTGCTCCGCTCGTTTCCCACCAGGAATAACAGTATCAATTCCTTTTTTGTTTAGAAGCCACGCTAAAGCTAAATGCGATACTTCAAGATTCATTTCTTTAGCTAAGCCTTTTAACATTTCTACTTTCTTAAAGTTACTTTTGTATGTATTTTCTTCGAAGAGATTTACACTTTGACGCCAATCCCCTTCGTTCAATTTGAAATCTTCTGTATATTTTCCACCTAGTATCCCAAAGGCAAGAGGCCCATACGGAATAAATGAAATACTTGGTTCTATACAATACGGCAAAAGTTCTTCCCCAGCATTACGATCTAACATATTATATGGTGATTGTACAACATCTATATGTCCGTGCTGATTCGCTTCTTTTAATTGCTCTACATTAACGTTAGATATTCCAATTGAACGAATTTTCCCTTCTTCTTTTAGGCGATTAAGCTCTCCAATTGAATCTATGTAACTTGTTTCAGGATTTGTAAAATGTAAGTAATATAAATCAATATAATCAGTCTGTAATCTTCTTAAGCTATTTTCCACAGCATTTCTTAAATAGCTTGGTTCATTATTAATATAAACTTCTCCATTTAATAACGGCTGTATTCCACCTTTTGTAGCAAGTACAACTTCGTGGCGTTTTCCTTTCAATACTTCCCCTACCAATTCCTCTGATCTACCGAATCCGTATGAATCTGCTGTATCAAAAAATGTAATCCCTTGCTGAATAGCTTCTTCAATTAATTGTTTTCCTTCTCCCTCATTCACATCAGCATATAAATTATGTCCCCCTACAGCGTTTGTTCCTAGCCCCAACTTTGAAATATTAGGTCCTGCCTTTTGCAATTTTGTATAATTCATTTTTTCTCCCCCTATATTTCTATTGTTCGAATATATTCGAACAATAGAAATATACCACTTTGTATGTTATAGTGCAAATATATGAACTTATACAAGCAGGTGAAAAAATGCGTACTCTCTATCATCCAAATCGAGAAGAAATTCAATTCTCTTCTGTCTTATACGCACTTAGCGATCAAATTCGTTTACAAATTGTAACTATGCTACTAGAGAAAAATGAACAATCTTGTGGTGCGTTAAACATTCCAATTGCGAAATCAACTTTATCTCACCATTTCAAGGTTTTACGTGAATCCGGTGTTATGTATACACGCCTTGAAGGCACACAACGTTTCATTTCAATTCGTGAAGATGACTTAAATGCTAGATTCCCCGGTTTATTAGATGTCGTAATACATGCGACAGAACCATACTAAAAAAACATCCCACATGAATATGGGATGTTTTTTTAGTTTTTTCTATTCTTTTCATACAGTAAAACTTTAATCAATGAGGACTTTGTTCATCACACACTAGGAATACATGCGTTTAATTCTTTTTTACTTTAATAATTTGATTACATTTTATACAAACCATTAATATAGGGCCACCTACCTGTTTCAATTCCTGTAGTTGCTTATGCTCACACTCCTCCATATTATTACCTCCCTTATCATATAATTAGGTCATTTTGTAATCACTATAACTACTAAGTCCATTCCTAATTTAAGGTCTGAATAAAACGTTTAAACGCCGATATCCCTTCGTCGTCTCGTTTAAAAACACCAGCATCTTCAAGCGCCTGTATAAATTTACGTCCTAATTCTTCTCTTACTATCCCCTGTACATTTTGTTCATGTATTCGATTGTCATATTTTATTTTTAATTGTTCTGCCCATCGTATATGAGGCGTTGGAATATCGCTTGGAATGTTAAGTAAAAATTTTTCCACTTCCTGAAGTTCTGTTTTTAAACGCGCAGGAAGTACAGCTAATCCCATTACTTCAATCAGACCGATATTTTCCTTTTTAATATGCTGTATTTCCGCATGAGGGTGAAAAATACCTAGTGGATGTTCGTCACTTGTACGATTGTTCCGCAAAACAAGATCCAATTCGTACATACTATTCCGGTAACGAGCAATCGGCGTAATCGTATTATGTGGAACATCATTCGTAAATGCAAATGTATTTACAGATGGATCACTATACCCCTTCCACCTCTCTAATATGTACTCCCCTGCATTTACTATTTGTTCTATGTCGTTACTTCTTAAGCGAATAACTGACATAGGCCATTTAATAACAGAACATTGCATTTCTGGAAAGTTGGTGAGTTCAAAAATTAGGTCGTTTGATGCATTTGCCATAGCAAATTCATAGTTTCCACCTTGATAGTGGTCATGTGTTAGAATAGACCCTCCTACAATTGGCAAATCTGCATTGGAACCAAGGAAATAATGTGGGAATTTTTCTACGAATTTTAACAAACGTAAAAATGTTTGACGGTCAATTTTCATATCCCGGTGTTCTGAGGACAATACAATACAGTGTTCATTAAAGTATATATACGGAGAATACTGTAGAAACCAGCTTTCATCTGTAAGGTTCATACGAATCATACGATGATTCGATCGTGCAGGGTGTCCAATTCTGCCCCTATATCCTTCATTCTCTATACAGAGTAAACATTTTGGATAATTTGTACTTTCCAACACTCTTTCTCTAGCAATTTGTTTCGGGTCTTTTTCCGGTTTTGATAAGTTAATCGTTATATCAATGGCACCATATTCCGTATTTACTTTATAATTTATATTTTTGGCAATTTGCTTCATTTGGATATAGTCGCTGTTTTTACTTAATTCATAGAAATAATCTGTCGCAGCCTTCGGACTTTGTTCGTATTTTTCAGAAAATAATATATTGATAACTGACGGTTTGGACATAAAAACATCCATAATTGCACTTGCTAAAATCTCCTTCTCGTCCAGTACTCCCTCAATGACTTTATGCATGCAAGCATATTCAATTAACTCTTCCAATAACTCCGAAATTGCTTTCTTTGCGGGCGCTGACGCTTCCACTACAAAATCATCTAAACGAAGTAAGGAAAGGATTTTATTCCTTGCATATATTGCATCTTCTTGTTCAATCAATTGAATTTCAATTGCACGATCAATTAACTGCTGAATAGCTTGATATATCATCAGTGTATACCTCCTCTAGCCTTATAGCGGTTTATGTTGTTGCGATGCCAGTTCCATGCACCTTTTATAATTTTATGGACAGACGTACGGGATAACCACCAGCCTAATATACATTTCGTAAAAAAAAATTAAATACTAGATTCCCCAGTACATGCAACAAAACCATACTAAAAAAACATCTCCTATGAATAGGAGATGTTTTTTTAGTATTTGCTATTCTTTTAATAAATCTATTAATCCATTACCTTCAGATGTACGTTCATACCCTAAAGGTACAGTTCTTTTAATAAGTTGTGCATATATTTCTGGCTCTGATAACTTTCTACCATATTCTCTCTCACACTGCTTAATGAGTAAGGCCAGCGCTCCAGCAACATGCGGTGTCGCCATAGAAGTACCACTTAATACAGCATATTTCCCTTCAGGATACGTAGATAATATTCCATCGCCTGGCGCCACTAAATCGATTTCTTGATTTGAATTACTAAAACATGCGATTTTCCGTTCTAAATTAACAGCACCAACTTCAATTACCTCAGAATAAGCACCTGGGAAGTCTAGCTCCTCCGTGTTATCATCGCAATCTCCATTATTTCCAGCAGCACATACAACGAGAACATCATGTCTTACCGCATTTTGAATTGCTTCATGTAATTCCGGAACGTCTTGCGGGCCACCAAGTGACATGGAAATGACTCTAACTCTTTCTTTATTAGGCCCTCTCCAATTTACAGCATAATGAATTGCCTCAATAATTTGCTCATAACTCCCAGAACCATCTCCCGCTAAAACCTTTAACACTAACATTTTAGCAAGTGGTGCCACTCCTAAAACACCGACACCATTTTCAGTCGCTGCAATTGTCCCCGCTACATGAGTACCATGTCCGTTGTTATCAAGATAAACATTTGGATCCCCTTCGTAATCTTTCGTGAAATTTCTTCCGCCGATAATGCGATCCTTTAAATCTATATGATTCATATCACACCCTGTATCTAATACGGCAACGACAATATCTTTTCCTTTCGCACTCTTCTCCCATACTTGTGGAGCATGGATGAGTTGTACACCTGGTGGAATTTCATTTACTTGTTCAATCACCTTGTCTACTGTAAAAGGAATCAATTGTATACCTTTTTGTTTATTCGCTGTACTACTGTTCCTCATCGTAATCCCTCCTGAAAATATATTATTTTCATTTCAGACCACTTTTGAAAACGTTTAAATGTAACATTCGTTTTATTTGTTTCTTTTTCCTTCCTTAAAAATATTTCTCAATATAGCTTACTAATTTTATACTACTCTTTGATTTATCTCGTAATTTTTAAGCACCAAAAATCCGATTGGTACAACTAATAACCAAAATAAAAGGACCAATTTAATGGTCCTTTTATAGTTTTTAAAGAATGATATGAAATTTAAAAAATAATATAAATTAAGACTAAACCTCACTCTTGTTTAAAAACTTCTCTATTTCTTTTATTAAATGTTTCGCTCCATCTATACTAACAGTAATGTTTCCATTTGCTAATGATATGTTTTGATCTGAAACATCACCTGTTATTTGACAAGCATTGTAAGGTTGATATTTTTGTAAAATGACTTTATCTGCTTCTACGAAAATTTCAAGTGGTGATTTGATTTGGATCCCTAATACTTCTCGTAACTCTTTAGGAATAACAATTCGTCCTAATTCGTCTACTTTTCGAATAATTCCTGTTGCTTTCATATTACTCCCCCCCTTACTTTCTATTATTTTTTCCACCTCGCTCTTTCCATTTTATCACTTTTTGGTAATACCTGCCTCTTTTTAGAAATTTTTGTACTCAAGTTAAAAAAACACATTTAACGAATACGTAATCTCTCTTTCAATTGTTTTAAATAACGAGATTGTATCAGTAAGAAATATACAACTTGAATTCCTACGAAAATACTTAATACAATCATATTTTCTTTAAATAATGAGTACTCAAACATCTGTCCCAGTGCAGTTAACGCTACTGCCCCATGTAATGTTGCAACACCTATTGGAACGAAGAATAAAAGTGCCAATCGAATTGTAACCACTTTCGATAATTCCCCACTCGTTAATCCTACTTTTCGAATCATTTCAAACAAACGAGTATCATCCTCCAAGTCAGAAAACAAACGGAAGTAAAGGAAGCTTCCTGCGCATACGAAAAATACAATACCAATAAAGAAACCTACAAATAAAATTGGTCCTGCGATTTGTAAACTTTGGTTTTGTTCGTACTCTTCTGCACTAAACGTTGCATGTTCTTCATAAGGCTTCATCTGATGAGTAAGTTCTTTACCAACCTCAATTTCATCTTTCGTTCCTTCTGTTTTGTACACATAATCTTTTTCCTCTTTAAATCCATCTTGTAATGCATCATATTGATTTTTAGAGATTACATAAACGTTACCTCTTAGTATTTTACTTAATGAAGAAGTATTAACTTTTTTCACTTTTAAAGGATCGTTCAAATGTGGTAAAGTAATTTCTTTTCTTTCTTTCATTGGTGGTCCTGGTATATCGACAAACAAAAATAAAGCTTCTTTATTTGCTACAGTTTGAAATGGTTCTCCTGTTAATTTCGCATATTCCTCATAATCTGATTCTTTTATGAAAATGGCGCTTCTTAACGGCTGCTCCTCCGCCTTTTTCGTTGAAATAGTAGTTTTAGAAGCTGCTATACTATGTTTCTTTAATCCTTCATCAATCATCTTCAAATGCTGTAATTCATTACTATTTCCTTGCTTAGAGTGATATTGAAACGCAATTGGTCTCTCCATAATTCCTTTCATCATTGATGCGAAACCAACTAATGTACCTATTGCTGAAAACGCTACAGTTGAAATAATGGTTACAATAAAGAACATTCTTGCGTTATCTCTCATACGGTAAGCTAAATCTGACAAAGTAATAATATTTGTCTGTGTCCAATAGAAACGTTTACTTTTTTTACATAGTCTAATAATAAAGACACTCAACTGCTTGTACAGCAAGTACGTACCAATAATGACTACCGTTGTAACTGGAATCATCATGATAAATACCATTGCGCCGTGTGACATAAGCGCTCCTGCATATCCGGCACTAAGCAATATGACCGCTAATATGGAAGAAATAATAGATGCTTTCGGTTCCGGCTTCGCTTCTGCTGACCCTCTAAACAATTTCATAATTTTATTTTTTTGAATCATTCCTGCACTAAACAATGAAATAATTATAAATAATATGAAAAACATAATACTCGTTACAATAATTGCTTTCATTGGTATGTAATAGGCTAAGGAAATATCTAATTTTAATATCATCGGAGCTACAAATATTAACATTCCAGAAAATAACATTCCTGCAAGAATTCCAAAAACAATTGCCCCTATCCCAATCATAATATTTTCAAAGAAGATAAGACGCTTTAATTGATATTTCGTCATACCTAACATCATTAAAATTCCTAATTCACGCTTTCTCGTTTTTAAAAACATTCCCATCGAATATAAAATAAAGAAAAATGTAAATAAGTAAATAATGGACTGTGCAAAAGACATACTTACGAACACGTACTGGCCCAATTCTCCAGCACTTAATGCCGGATGAAACGCAAAAAATGAATACACAAAAAAGGCCATAATAGCAAATGCACTACTTAAAAAATACGCTGAATATGTTCGTCTATTTCGCGTCACATTCCGATATGCGAGTTCTCTAATATTCATATTACTTCTCCGCCCTTCTACTAACTATGTTCTTATATTAGTAAAGTACGGAAATACCTTCCATCGATTCAAATGACAAAAACCTTACATTATTGAAAGGTTTCAAAAAAATTGCTTAAACGAAGCAGTTTCATTATAATGACTACATTCATATTCATACACGCATCCTATTGTATATTCGTTAGTTTTGCGAAATAATAAAGGATAGAAGTATGTACCAATATACATATAAACTTATTTACCGCTTTAATACGAATAGGAGGAAACATAATGACATTACAAGAACAGATTATGGCAGCATTACATGTTCAGCCTGTAATTGATCCGAAAGCAGAAATCCGTAAACGTGTTGATTTCTTAAAAGATTATGTAAAAAAAACGGGTGCGAAAGGATTTGTACTTGGAATTAGTGGCGGACAAGACTCTACATTAGCTGGACGTTTAGCTCAGCTTGCAGTGGAGGAAATTCGTAATGAAGGTGGTAACGCAACGTTTATCGCTGTGCGCCTACCTTATAAAGTGCAAAAAGATGAAGATGATGCGCAATTAGCATTACAATTTATTCAAGCGGATCAATCTGTTGCATTTGATATCGCTTCAACAGTTGATGCTTTCTCAAATCAATACGAAAACTTATTGGGTGAATCATTAACTGATTTCAATAAAGGTAACGTGAAAGCACGTATTCGTATGGTTACGCAGTACGCAATCGGCGGTCAACAAGGATTACTTGTGATTGGAACAGATCACGCTGCAGAGGCTGTAACGGGCTTCTTCACAAAATTCGGAGATGGTGGTGCAGACCTATTACCATTAACTGGATTAACAAAACGTCAAGGACGCGCTCTATTACAAGAATTAGGTGCGGACGAGCGACTTTACTTAAAAATGCCAACAGCTGATTTATTAGATGAAAAACCAGGTCAAGCTGATGAAACAGAGTTAGGTATTACGTATGATCAATTAGATGACTATTTAGAAGGTAAAGCAGTTCCAGCTGATGTTGCTGAGAAGATTGAGAAGCGTTACAAAGTAAGTGAACATAAGAGACAAGTTCCAGCATCAATGTTTGATGATTGGTGGAAATAAATACAATATAAAAAAAGAAGCTAATCCCAATAGCTTCTTTTTTTATATTAACGATACATCCCTACTCTTTTCTCTAGTAAGTCCTGCAAACAATCCTCATGTTGTTGATTAAACAATGGTGGCATTTTGTTTAGCGGGAAAAACTTCAAATCCAACGTTTCATCACCGTCTACTTTTTTCTCTCCTCCGATAATTGAGAATGAAAAGAATATTAAAATGGACTGAGCTCTGTCTCCATTTGGATATGTTTGAAAATATTTTGTATACACTCCGATAAGCTCATTTATTTCTACATCATAACCTGTTTCTTCCTTTATTTCTCGAATCGCAGTTTCTGCGGCAGATTCCCCGATTTCCATTGCACCGCCAGGAAATCCCCAAGCGTTAAAATCACCTCTTTTTTGCAGTAATACTTCTCCATGTTCATTCAACACACAACCACCCGCAAAGTTTATGAGAACACAGTCGTGCCCTACTTTTTCACGTAATTCTTTTATATAATTAGCCATCCGCTTCTCCTTTTCATACATCTTCTATCGCTATTTCTTATCTTTTTCAAGCAATTCAATCATTCGATCTAGCTTCTGATTCATATGCATCACTTGTTGTTTTTTTGCAGCGCTCTTTTGCAATAATCTTCTAATAAACAAAGTAAATGATAGGAAAAACAAAACGATAAGTCCGATTACTAAACAAACATATATCAATGTAAACATATTACTTTCGAACAAGTTCATTTAGTTTCCACATCCTTCCTTTATAATTTTATCACACAATTCTGTTTTTTGAAGTGATACATAATAAAAAGAGCACCTTTTACAAGATGCTCTCCTTTATTACTTAATACGTAAATGTAATTGTCGCTAATGAATAATCTGCCATTGCACTATATGGTGCTACTTGATAAGATACACGCTTGGCACCTTTTGGCCAATTTATTTCATTTAACACTTTTTTTATATCTTGCATTGTTCCATCCATAGACTGCTTATATCGTACTTCTACTTTTTCTGGCTTAGAAGCGAATTGTTGCTGCAACTTTTGCTTAAATTCATTATAATTTTCAGCCCCATATTGTGCTGATAAATATTTTAAATTCGTATCTTTTAACATTTGCTCGTATACGGGAGTTTTCGAACTACCAGCTTTTATTTTGTTTGTTAATTCACCAAAATAACTTGTAGTTGCTGCTGGATATTTACTACGATCCCATTCATGATCTTTACTTAATTGCTCATCAGACATATTAAAATATGAATATGTTACGCGCCCAGCTTTATCTGGCACTGGATCGTCAAATGTCGTATCAAGATGATACCACTTGTTTTCAATGTTTACTAAATTCCATGCGTGAGCTTGTCCATTTCCTGTACCTGTTACAATATGATTTTGGATACCCGCTTCTTTTAGCAATTCATACGTTAATAACGTATATCCTTGGCAAACGGCAGAACGGTTCGCTAACGCTTCATATGCTGTGTACGCTTGATAAGACGTATCATAAGATACGTGTTTTACAACGTAATCATGAATAGCTTTTACTTTCTCATTCTCATCCATCCCTGGTTTTACAATTGAACCGATAATTGCTTTTGCCTGAGATTTTACATATTGTGTTTGCTCTTTTGATTCACGGTATTTCACTTGCAGTGTAAACGTATAGTTTCCTGGTAACCCTTTAATAGAATATCTAGTAGACGCTACATTATATTTTACATACTCATCTGCATCTACAATTTTATTAAATTCACCATACAATTGGTCCATAATATTTCTAGCATTTCTATCTTTTGTTTTATATGTGATTGTAATATTTTCTTCTCGATTATCAATCTGTTTTTTTAATTCTTTTCTGAAATCATTTAACAACTTTACATCTGATTGTGATGTCGCTACAGTTGGATTCGTAGCTGCATAAGATACAGATGACGCGTGTAAGCCCCCCATTACTATAGTTGAACAAAGTGCGGCAGCTGTCACATACTTACTTGTCTTTCCCATCTCGTCACTCCTTACATTCTATAACTATACGAAAAAGTATCGTATAGTTTCAGAGTATACAATACTTTTTCGTATAGGTCATATGAGATTATGCATATTTAACATTGTAAAAAGGTTGTTCTTTTTACAAGAACAACCTTTTTCATTAACAAGTTTGTAATACACAGCATGTATTTTCAAAACGTCGATTTTTCAAGTCTTCATTTCCAATACAGAAATAAAGCATCCCTAAATCTCCCCACATCATATTACAATTTTTAGTATCTGAATCAATTTGGAATAAAAGCGTCATTTGCTGCGGGTCTATGTCCATATATTGTCCAGTCTCGTACAATACCTCATCTTGTACAGAGAATGGCTCGCCAAACATTTGATGGTTATCGTAGTTGTCTGGGATTAGCTCTTCAAGTAATTGCAAGAAACGATCTGAATCAGCCTCATCTTCAATAAAAAGCTCTGGCAATTTATACGTTAGTTCAAAAGTAGTTGCACACTGGTTATAATTCGTTTGCAATTCATCTGCTCTTCGTAATTGCTCTACAGGAACATCATAATAAAGCACACGCCCCGCTTCAGTTGGATTCACATCTTCTTCAAAGTAATTTTCAATGCTAAAGAAATATAACATCCCTGTCTTAGGAAGATTGTGATCTATACCAACATTTTGTAAATCATTTAAATTAAATTGAGCGATAAATTGTAACGGATTTCCTTTATACATTGGATATTCAAATGAAGCTGGTAAATCAGGAACTCCTCCCATTTTCGAACTACCTTTCGCAACTGTTTTCTCCTGCTTTGGCACAACTTTTACACAAGGAAATACAGTATGAATAAGTTCCTCTTTTAAATGTGTCAGCCCATATTTATCAATTAATACTTCAATTTTATTATTCATAAATTCTCCTTATATTTACATACTTATTTGTATCATCGCACAAAGATTATACTCCATTCTTTGTAAAAACAACAAGCCTCCCAAAAAACGGGCTCTTCCTCCATACGCGAACAAGTATAAAAAAGCATAGTATACATTGTTCCTACAAACACGATAGTTCATTATTTCTTCCAGTACATTTTCCCCTCGTTCATTTTTATTTTTAATTTAAGGAGGAATTCCACATGGGTTACGGATATAGTTGCGGCGGTTACGGTTACGGCGGTAGTTGTGGTGGATGTGGTTATGGAGGTTTCGCTTTATTAATCGTTTTATTTATCCTTCTAATCATCATCGGAGCTAGCTGTTGGGGTGGCTTTGTAGGCTGCTAGTAAATTTAAAAACTATTGTAAAAAAGCACGTACAATACGTGCTTTTTTGCCATTTTCAAATCTTTTATTCGAAAGGAAGTATGATTAATGAAAATTGATGGTGTTTTTGAAGGAGGCGGTGTACGCGGAATTGCGCATGTCGGGGCAATTTGCGCGTTAGCTGAAAAAGGCTATGAATGGGAACGTGTAGCTGGCACATCAGCTGGTTCGATTATCGCTGCGCTCCTAGCAGCAGGATACTCTTGCTCAGAACTAAAAACGATTATAACTGACATTGATTATAATAAATTTACGAAGAGAACCTTTGTTGACAGAATCCCGTTTATTGGAAAAGGATTAAGCGCATGGACTACTCTTGGTATTTACTCTAATATTTTTATAGAAGAATGGATTGAAGAATTACTTCGAAAAAAAGGAGTTCACTTATTTACAGATTTACCTGATTTAAATAAGCTTAAAATCATCGCTTCTGATATAAGTAATGGTAAAATGGTTATCTTTCCTGATGACTTACCAAACTACGGATTTTTAAATTATCGCTTCTCTATTGCTAAAGCTGTAAGAATGAGTAGTACAATCCCCTTCTTCTTTGAACCAGTAAAATGGAGAACTCCAAAATGGAAGCAACCTTGTTATATGATTGATGGAGGGATTTTAAGCAATTACCCAATTTGGATTTTCGACTCACCTAACTCTCCTCGCTGGCCGACTTTTGGATTTCACTTTGTAAAAGATGAGATTCAAGCTGATCCTGCCCACTATAACGAGCCTATCTCTATGTTCAAAGGACTATTTAAAACAATGATGCAAGCCCACGATTTACGTCATTTAGATAAGGAATCAAAAGCAAGAACAATTACAATTCCAACGGGATCCATTACAAGTACAAACTTTGAGTTAACAAAGGAAGAAAAAGAGTGGCTTTACAATTCTGGCTATAACGCCGCAAATAAGTTTTTACAATCTTGGAACTTCAGACAATATATTGATGAATATAGAAATGGAAATCAAGACCGAAAAACAAATCGGTATTTCCGTCAACTTGACTCATAATACTATTATTTTTCATACGAGAACACATAACGCTTTCAAAAAAAATAAGCCTAGTAATATCATATATTACTAGGCTTATTTACTTCCTGCATAAATTATTATACATTGCTTATGGATACGTTAACCCTTCCGCTTCCTCCGCAGTAATAACTGTGTATCGATTTCCCGTTCGTAATCCTAACAATTCTGCTTTTTCAATTGCATCCTGCTTTGTCTCCGCATATGCAGCTAAATATTTTTCTCCATTGATAATTTGGCAAATTACATATTGTTTCATTACTTTCTCCTCTTACTTTTTCATTAGTTGTGCAAGTTTTTTTATACCTATTTCCATTTCTTCTAACGTTGCGTATGAATATGATAGGCGCAAAAATTGGTTTGCACTTCTATCATACAAAGTACCTGGGTTTAATAAAATCTTTTCTTTCAAAGCTTTGTCAAATAAGCTACGGTTTGAAACGGGTACATTCATATGTAACCAAACATAAAAACCACCTGTCGGTTCATACCATGTTGCTATATCATGACAATATTTCTCTAACATTTGTAGCATAAAATCTCTGCGTTTTTTCAATTTAATTCTTACAAACTGTAAATGTTCATCATACAATCCATTTGTAAACCATTCCGCTGCAATTTGCTGAGAAATAGAACTTGAACCATAATCTGTTTGCATTTTTATGTCTGCCAATCTTTGAATAACAGGCTCAGATCCAACAATCCATCCAATTCTTAATCCTGGGCTAATAACTTTAGACATACTCCCGATATGTAGTACAATTCCGTTTTTATCATATGCTTTTAAAGGCTTTGAAACAGGCTCATCAAACCATAAGTCTTGATATACCGCGTCCTCTATAATAGGCAATCCAATTTCGTTACATATTTCCAGCACTTCTATTCGTTTCTTCGCATTCATACTAAAGTTCGTCGGATTATGAAAAGACGGGATTGTATATAAAATAGATGCATTAAATTGCTTCTTATATTTTGTAATATATGATGCATGTAAACCGTTCTCATCCATTGGTATTCCAATGAAACGCATTCCTGCTGATTGAAAAACATTAAGCGAATATAAATAGGATGGTTTTTCTAATAAAATGGATGCCCCTTTTGGAAGAAGCCCCATAGAAATAAGTTGCAATGCTTGAATTGCTCCTGAAACAATTAATATAGAATCAGGAGTTACATAAATACCATGTCCTTTTAAATAGTCCGCAATCTTCTCCCTTAAAGAGAGATTTCCTTTCGGCTCTTCATAACCAAGCGTCACCTTTGATGCTAAAAGCTTATTCATAATATCTTTCATCTTTTTTTCAGGCAAAAGACTTGGCGCGAGCTCACCTGTTCCTAAACGAATTACATGCGGATAAAATTCAGCTTGGTTAATCTCTTGAATAGCAGGCAGATTCGGATAATGAAGTCCTGTTTCTACATAAGACTGCCAATTAGGCGGGGGTGCGTACGTTGAGGTATTCTCATTATTATTTACAACAATTGTTCCTTTCCTGCCATTCCCTTCAATGTACCCCTTTGCCACTAGTTCATCGAAAGCCATTACAATTGTACTCCGGTTCACACCAAATGTATGCGCCAAATCTCTTTGTGAAGGTAATTTCGTCCCAACAGTCCATTCACCATTAACGATTCTTTCTTTTATATACGTTTCTATTTGTTTATACAAAGGAGTCTCTAGAGACATATTAGGTTTCCAAACGAATCTTTCCATCATATCACCTTATATTCTTTTTGGTTGGTAACCTCCCCAACCATATGGATGGATACAAATTTTCATTTCTTCTATACAATATACACTATCATAATGAATTAAAATAGGAGGTAATATGATGAGTGAAGCAATTATTCATGGTATCATTCTTGCATTTGGCCTAATCATTCCATTAGGTGTCCAAAATGTTTTCGTCTTTAACCAAGGTGCGAGCCAACCAAACATTTGGAGGGCAGCCCCTGTAGTATTAACTGCCTCTATATGTGATACGTTACTCATATTAATTGCGGTGCAGGGTGTCTCCCTTGTACTCCTTACTTTTTCTTGGCTAACTAACACGTTATATATAATTGGATTTTTCTTCCTCCTATATATGGGCTTTGTTATTTGGAGAAGTAACCCTTCCAACGATATAAAACAAGAAAACCGCATGCCATTAAAAAAGCAAATCCTTTTCGCTGCATCGGTTTCACTATTAAATCCACATGCAATTTTAGATACAATCGGTGTAATTGGAACAAATTCTATTCAATACATAGGAAGTGAAAAATGGGCTTTCACACTTACAACTATTATCGTTTCTTGGATTTGGTTTATAAGCTTAGCTTTAGCGGGGAAATTTCTAAAAAGAATAGACTCAACTGGAAAGACAATCGTATTATTAAATAAATTTTCTGGTCTCATCATATGGGGTGTCGCGCTTTATATGTTAAAACAAGTCATTTATTCTTAATGCACGAAAGAGAATTGCATGTTACTTAATACATCATGCAATTCTCTTACAAATTATGAAGTAGGTTCCGACCTCTGTTTTACCGTCTTTGCATCTTTTGCTGGTTTAATCCAAATGATTGCTATAACAGCACCAATACCAGCGAATATACTTGTTAAATAAAACACTTCATGGTCAGCGCCTTTCATGAAATAAGAATATAGAGGTGGTCCAGCTGCTACACCGATAAATCGCATGGAACTATAAAATGACGTAACCGTCCCCCTTTGCTCCTTTTCAATTCCTTGTGTAATTAGGGCGTCTAAACATGGGAGTGCCATACCAATTCCTAACCCCATAATAACGAGACAAAGAAGTAGTAAATAGATCCCTTTTATAAATAAAGGAATGATGACTGCTGCAGCTGCCAATAAAAAGCCAATATAAATACACTTCTTCATAACAGTTTGATTATCTCCAATTTTTTTACCAGCCATATATGAACTAAGTGACAGTACAAGTAACGGAATAGCAAGCACACAACCTTTCCATATACCATGAATGTCATACTTTGATTCCAGTATAGTCGACAAATAAAAGAGAATTCCGAATAAAATAAGCATAATAATTGCACCCAATACAAAAATGGCAATTAACCATCTTCCCTTTTCTCGAAACGTAGAGATAATTGATTGAATAAACTCTTTAAGTGGTGGTACTTCGTCTTCTTGTTTCTTTGCCTTTACAAGAACAAGCAATAAAACGATTGATACTACGCATAAAACTGGAATCGCCCAAAATGGTAAGAACCATACAATGGCAGCAAGAGCAGATCCTAAAATAGGGCTCAGTACTTTTCCAAATGTATTCGATGTTTCAATGATTCCTAAACCTGTACTAACTTGTTTTTCATCCTTGTATAAATCACCAACACACGGTATAACAACTGGCATTGCACCAGCAGCACCAATACCTTGAATCGCTCTACCTATCAATATCCAAGTGTAGGGATTATCAACTTTCCAAGATACCCAACCAGTTATCGCTCCTCCTATAGCCGCAATCAGCAAACTCGGAACCATTACCATCTTTCGGCCCCATCTATCTGATAAATAACCAGCAATCGGTATAAGTAAAATAGCTACGATAGAGTAAATTGTAATAATCATGGATACTTGAAACGATGAAATATGTAATTTCTTTTCGATAGTCGGTAGGATTGGAATGAGCATTGAATTCCCTAATGTCATAACAAGTGGAACTGATGCAAGCGCAATTAAACAACAGTTTTCTTTTTTTAACATGTTGACTTCGGAACCTTTCATCATATATTTCTTACCATATAATAGCCCTGCTGGAACGTAATTTTTCATTCCACCAGGGCTATTACATCTTTACTATTTCCCATTCACAACAAAAGAAATTGGGGAAAATATAGTATTATTTCTATTCTTTGAATCCAGTTCGGAATATATCCATACCAATTAATTGAAAAAAAAAGAAAGGAAGAATCCTTCCTTTCTCCTATAACCTTCTACAATTAGCGAGTATATCCGCCACCAAGTTGTTGTTCTGCCATCGCTACTAGGCGTTTTGTAATTTCACCGCCTACAGAACCGTTTGCACGTGAAGAAGTATCAGCGCCAAGTTGTACACCAAACTCTTGTGCGATTTCATATTTCATTTGATCTAAAGCCGCTTGTGCTCCATGTGATGCTAATTGATTAGAATTACGATTTCTAGCCATTACCAATCACCTCCTTATTTATATATAAATTGTGTTAAATTTTAATTTAAATACATGGTAATTTTTGGTTATTAATATTTTTAAAAAAGAGTCTCTACAATGAGAGACTCTTACATCATTTCATATTAAGAAGTTACTACTTCTAAATTTCTATTCCTTAATACTTTCATTTCTTCTTTTAATATATCTTTTGCATTATGTCCAAACCATTCGAGTGAAGCAAAATGGTCAGTATCTCTCACTACCTGAATAATCTCATCATAATTTACGATACCTTCAAATAACGGAACCATACCAATTCGGCTTCCCGCTGCCGCATATACATTATTGGGCTCAAATACATGCAAATAATCTGCTGACGATATATTCTTAAAATGATAATGTTGTATCCACGGCCTTAGTCGATGGAAACTGTCTATTGGATTTGCACCAGACTCCCATATATGAAGAAAATCAAGGTTTATTTTCAAATTCGGATGATTTACTTCCTCCAATAGTTCCAAAGTAGAAGGCAACGTATCCGTTAATGTATTTGGATGTGTTTCTAAAAGTACATACATATTATGCTTAGCAAACAAATCACAAATGTTGCGAATTCGCTTTACGTACTCTTTCCTTTCCTGTTCCGAGAAATCTTCGCTTCCTTTTTGTCCAGCAAACGTACGAATTTTGTTCGTTTTAAACCAGTTAGCTAGTATTGCAAGTTGTTCACATTTCTCTATCGTTTTTTCAAAATCTGCCGATAATGATATGTCTAAATAATCACTGATCATCGTAATTTCCAAGTTTTTATCCTTTAAGCAATTCAATTCTCGTTCTGTCGTTTCATACTCTTGCATATACAAATTTTGTGCATGAGTCCCCCACAATTCAATTCCTTCAAAACCGTTTTCATATGCAAATTGAACAATATCAGTAAATGAAATTAATTGATGACGAAAGGAAATAGTACATAACGAATATCTCATAGGTTTGAACTCCCTTATTTTAAATTCAGCTAGCTTTTTAATACACTAAGACAGACTGGTTTGTTTTCATTTCTTTCCATAACAAAAACTGTCTCTCTAATTCAGCCTTAATTTGCAGTTCAATTGCATTCATTTCATCCAGTTTTTCAACAATTGATACTAACATACCTTTATTATTCGTCATTGCCATTTTGATTGCACGATACTGTACATTTGTAAATCCTTGTACAATATCTTCTACCCGATCACACCAATAATCAAATTCTTGCTCCGAATATTGCAACGTTTCACGGAAGTATGCAAAGGCATGTTCATAACTATATTTACGAATTGCAAGTACTGGTATTTGCTTCACTGCCGCTACAAGACCCGAAAGCGAATAACCTTCTTCTTCATTTGCCATTTTTACAATTATATTTTTCAATTCCATAGTCAGTTCATTGTCGTTTCTTTTGAAAGTTTCCAGGAAATAACTTGCTACCATTTCTAGCGTTGGCTCCTGAATTCCTTCTACATCAATGAAATAACCTCCACCAAATGGGTTATCTTGAACAGAGTGAAGCACTTTTTCTCTTTCCATATTCCCTTCCCAGCGAAAATCAGGATCTAGCATGAACCACTCTTCTTCTTTCTCTGTCTCTGATATCATTAAATAATGCGGAAACGGTTTTTGATGAAATTTATTTTCCCTCTCTGGTAGTAGAGACATATCAACCATTACAATGACATAACGATTTTCCGGTTTATTTTCTACTAATTCTAAAAATATTTCTACATTGCTATTTTTATCTTTTGTATGATCGTACCATTCGTTCACTTTCATACCATACAATTTTTCATACCATAGTAAGTAATTATCATGGTTAATGTTTTCAGAGTGATATGAAATAATTCCGCCTTCTGTTATATCAAAATCTCCATCCCATAGTCCAAAATAAAATGGACGAAAATCAATATCGCTACGCCTTTTTATAATTTCACAAAAACAACTCACTAAACAGTGCACTTTAATTGAAGTCATACTCTCATCCACTTTCCTAAAGGTTAGTTATTCACATTTACTTCCTGTAGCGGCTGTAACTCCTCCATAAAATCAAGCAAAGATCCTACAGTAAGAAATGCCTTTGGATCTACCTCATCCTCTGGAACGCATAGTTTTAAATCTATTTCTATGTAAACTATGAGTTGTAACATCATTACCGAATCTATATATAAATCTTGGTTTAAACGCATCGTTTCTTCTAAATGTGTTACATTTTTCAGTTCCATTTTTTCTGTCATAATTTTCAACACTTCATTTTTTAATGTTTCACGTCTCATGCTGTAACCTCTCCCATCTCTAGTAACTTTCTACTTACTTTTCCAGTTTTATTTTTCGGAATTTCAGTTACACTTTCAATTTCATGTGGAACTTTATAAGAAGGTAAGTGCTGCATACACCATTCTCTTATTTGTACGGGATCAATATGAGAGATCACTTTCGCTTTAACAATTTCGCCCATAACAGGATGTTTCCCTCGATATACAATTGCCTCTTGAACACCTTCTAGTCGAAGCATCGTTTCTTCTACCTCTATAGGAAAGACTTTTAATCCTGAAACGTTAATTACATCATCCATACGCCCCATAAAATGAAGACCACGCTCAGTTTTATACCCTAAATCTTTCGTGAAAATTTCCTTATCGTTCATTTTCACTACGATTTCTTCGGGCATATTTTCATCTGAACCTATGCTTATACTCGTATGAGGTAGTGGATTTCCTAAATCTAAATGGCTTTTCATATCATGACATATACTAATACAACCTGCTTCAGAACAACCGTATTGTTGCATCATATATGTTGTCGTTTCTTTTAGTTTATAAAACAATGCTTCTGGCAAAGGCGCTCCGGACGTCATAATTTTATGGAATTGAAACGTTCCTACAGGAAAACTCCCCATAATATGCAGCATAAGTGGTACTGCATATATGATATGTTTTTCTGTATTGCGAACTACATTCAATGTGAATTTAGGATTTTTATTCGTAATGATGATAGGTTTGCTTCCCCTTGCAATTGCAGATAACGTACCACATATTAGTCCGTATGAATGTGAAACAGGAGCCATAACGATCGGCACTTCATCTACTTCACAGTTTAAAGTTTCATTATAAGCAGTAATTTCTGTATCAACCTCCGTCCATGCTCTACGAATCAGTTTCGGTTCTCCCGTAGTTCCAGAACTATATTGCAATAAAGAAGGCTCTTCTAGTAAAGCGTTCACTACTTCTAATTTCGTAAAATCGCTATATTCTCCATATAAAATTCCTATACAATTTGCACGCTTTGCCATTTCAATGGCCGTTTCTTTTGGCGTATCTTCATGTATAAGTAATACTGATGATTTCTTTTCTTTTAAGAAAAACACAAGCGTAATAATATCGAATGGATCTTTCAGACAAAGAGCAAATCTATTTCCCTTTGCTTCTTGAAATTGTTCCATTTCCTCATAAACTTGTAATCTCAAATCAAAATCACTTTTGCTATACTCTTGTTTATTAACGATTAGCATAATTTCCCCCTGTAGCAACTGATTTTTGTTTGTTAAGTTGTCTTGCTCTATACAATGGATTTGGAACTTCATGAACAAGCGATTCCACATCCACATATAATCGACGCTTCGTTAATTGCTCAGCATAGAATGTAGGAGTGTATAGTTGAATACTTTCAAATCTATCTTTCAAGTGTGGATATTTTCTAAAATGATTTTCGATTTCTTCGACTACCATCATCCAAAAACGTTCTTCTTTCCATTCATATTCATCCGCAAGTACGAAAGCTAATTCTCCTACATTAAATAAGAACAGTGCATCTAGTACCATCTCTTGCAAACATTCGATGCAATCCATTTCAAAGAAATCATTCATTTTTCCATTCGCATATGTTTTATGCATTTTAGTAAAGTCCGGACATTTATTCATTTCTTTTAAGAATGGACGATAAAACTCAAGTCCTTCATGGAAATCTTTTAATGCAATACGGACAGGTAGCCCTTCTTTATGAACTAAAATCATATTTTGTCCGTGTGATTCTAACGCGATTCCATGCTCTACAACAAGATGTATAACTGGAATAATGGCTTTTTGAATAAGTAATTGTAGCCAATTTTCTATCCCATATTTGTTTAGCCATGCATCAATAACTGGTATCCCATCTTTCTCTTTTGCATATAAACCGTTAAAGGGAACAGCATCCTCTTGCTTATCAAAATATTTATGAACGCTTTCACGCCAAATGCATCCTAATGAACCATATGCAGCTTTCTTATTCGTATCATACGTTACACTCGAAAATTCCTTTAACAAAATTACACGTGATCCATCCCTTAAATAAGAATCTTGACTTACGACATCACTTAACCAATTCGATATAGCTGGTGCACTCGCAACTGAATATGGTTTCAGCGTACGGAGTGTTGAAGTGTTAAGTATGTTCAGCGATAACTTTACATACGGTCTCTTTGGATTCGTAACATTTCTTAACGTTCTCATTGACTGTTGCGCGCAATAATCGTCCTCTGATTTTCCTAAATAAATAATATATTTATCCTGTATATGATCAGCGTAATTTGGAATGATGAAATTCTCCCACTGCCAAGGATGAACCGGTATAAACACGTACTGTTTTGGATCACATCCCGCGCTGTGAATTCGTTCCATATACGCTTCTAATTTATGCTCGCCTATCTCACCTTTTAAAATATTGTCATAAATCACTTCATTTTCATAACCTACAGTCGCATACTTCTTATGTGCTGCAATCCATATGAGTTTTATCGGCCTCATAAATTCATATCCATATTGAAAATTGTCACGATATTGAAATCCAATGCGTGCTTTATAGCTAGGGTGATATGGATGACCGTCTATTAAAAGGCTTTCAAAGTCATCGTACGACTTTTGAGTATATTTCACCTTATTATGTCTTTCATATTGTGCAATTGTGTCTTTAAATATCGTTTGTTCTAATTCATGAATAAACGAATCTAATTTCGTTCGTTCTACGTTAACAACCCGAAAAATTTCTTCCAAAAATTGCGAGACTGATTTTATTTCTTGTTGTTCCTCTTGAACTCTTATTACTAATGAATCTATAGCGATACGTCCAAATGTCATTCGTTCTCTTCCATAGCATTCGTACGTGACACTTTTGTTGTCTTCATCAAGTCCTTGTATAAGAAAAAGAATTTGTTCTTCGTTTTCTATACGAACTGGCCTAACGATCCCCTCATAAATTAACGACTCTACTACTTGTCGTAACACTCTTCTTCGCACTGAAATGTAATCTTCTGATTCAAGCGCTTTCAATATTTTCGTATGATACATGTCCACTCTCATAACCCCCTCCACCTTATGAAAAATACCATTATTTGTATTACGTGAAATTTTAACGCTACTTATGAACGAACAGCCACTTCTCTAACGAGTGGATTCTGTACCTGTACGTAAATTGCTTGTTCTAAAGGGTTACTTAACTCGTCGACATCGAAAAATCTCGTTAATAAATTTGCTTTACATGCCAACTTATCCTCTTCTAACAATTCTCTTAAAAAGGTAGAAGGTTCACGATTATAAGGAAGGAATGATTCAAGTACAGATCGTAATTCCGAGAGAAGAATTTCCTCTTTAATTAATCCAACTGTACCAAATCCGTTAATGAGTCCAAACATATGGTTGAAAATTAAGTAGTAACGCAATCTTTCATCTACAATATAGTCGTCATATAAATTCCCAGTACGTTCTCCAATACCAGCTAACTCATTATTAAGCATCTCTTTCATTGAATTACAGAAATAAAACCCTTGATTATCACGGAAATAATATTTTACTGGGTAACCATCCTTTAGCTGAACAACGCTATTTTGCTGATGCGCTTCTAATGCAACACCATAACGTAAGTACATCCATACCATTGGCTTTAAAGAAATATTCATATATCGTCTAAACCAATCTAAACTTACTTCTTCACAGCTTCTACCTTCTAAATCTGCTAGTCGATGAATAATATTCGATAAACGAGTACGTTCCCCAGGTATAGTATCTTGAACTAATCCAGCAATTAAAGTAGCGTCATTTGCATGCTCACCATAAAAAGGGTTCTCTCGTATAATTACTTCAAATCCAGATTCTTTTGCCCCGTAATTTAATGTAATAAATGCTGGATCACAAATAAAATCAAAACCTGGAAACTTATCTAACACTTCACCAATTGCTGTATTTAGCATTTCCTTTCCTTCAAGACCACTCTCTAGTTCCTTCAATTTATTAATACGCATTGAATTTGTTACTTTTACTGGAAATGAAAACTTAAGCATATATTTTGATTGGGGATGATATAACGTCCTAAGTGATGATGTTGCCATATAATACTTACCGACAGGACCGATATATTCAAGTACTCCTTGCTCTATCCAATCCTGTACGTATGATTGGTGTAATAGCCATTCTGCCTGAAGCGGATGAATTGGAAGTAATGAATATTCATCTTCATTACAATACTTCGATATAAATTCTTTACAAACCATCTCATCATTACATAGCTCTTCTTTTAGAATTACTGTTGTAGAATCTAATAATAATGATTTTTCCTTTACTATACTTTTATGTGCCCTAAAATAATGAAGCTGACATTCTCCTTTTAATTCTGGAGAATACATTGCACTTTTCCATTCCAAAATACCTTGTCTACTCTTTGGGGTTGGATGCGTTAAATGTCCAAATAATAAAGATTGCTCTGCCTCTATAAAAGTTGTATGGAAACCGTATAATGCAGATGTATCTTCTATTCTCTCCTTTGTAAATTCTTCAATATTTTGACAACTACAAATAACTCGAAGCATAAGTTCAGCAGGGTTTGTACCATCTCCATAGTTCATAGACATTTCTTTTATTAAAAACGTAATAACAGTAACGTAATCTGCTTTTATAACATTCTTATTTTCTCCCATTTGATAGTAAAATTGTTCTCCAAACAAATGACGATCTGTCGGTGATTTATATATAACCTCTCCGTACAAAGTAATGTTTTGTGCCAATAGCCGACAACATAAATATGTGGGGACTGTATCTCTATTCAACGTATTACTGAAGATACTTTCCATTCTTTCATCCTCTGTAATCCATTCTCCACTCCCTGTTTCTCTTAAATAACAGTTTAAAAAGCTTTGTAATGTTGCATGTTCTGCGATTTGTTTCGCATGCTGCATGTTGGTCCTCCTCTTTATATTAAAGCTATCGAAATTTTATATAATAACCGATAATTGAATGTCGTTATCAATTATGATTCTAATTGATAATGATATTCAATTCAATAGTATATTTCAGAATTTTTTTATCTGATTTAATTTTTCTTTTTTTCTCTCTTTTCTTTAATCTAGTTAAAAATACACTAAAAAAATTCTTGCTTTCAAACTAATTACCTACTATTTTTATAAATCCATCAAAAAATGGAGAAAGGTATACCTTATTTGGTATACCTTTCTCCACTTTTTATTTACATAATATTATTATTTATACTAAGCTATATAACTGTCTGTATAACAAATTCAACTCTCTCCAGCAATAAGCTGTCTCTTCTACCTGTACTCTCTCTAAAAATTTTGTATCAATTTTTTCAGGATTAAATTTTTCATAAAACTTTTTAGAAGGATTATTCGTAACAACCCAAACTAAAAGTGATTGCATATCATTGTTTATACATTCCGATAATAAAGCTTGAAATAACTGTTGTCCTATTTTCATTCCTTGATACGACTGTAAAAGGTAGATCGCATATAATTCCCCATCACAATTATATGCACCGCTTCTTTCAACTCCCCCGTCAATGAATCCGATTATTATACCATCTAACGTCTCTGCTACAAATCTATATTGGGATTTATCTTCTTGTTGAAAAATGTTTTCCCATTGTTTTTCTCGTTGCTCATATGTTATATTTTCTAAAAATTCGTCAGCAAATATCCCTTTATACGTTGTTTTCCAGCTATCAACATGTACCTTTGCTATACCTGGTATATCATCTTTTATCGCCCTTCTAATATGGATTCCCATCATTTCTCCCCCTCGTTACTCATCATTATATCAATTCATTCCCTTAAAAATCCAAATAAAAAAAGAGTGCATTCACCTCACTCTTTTTTTCACAATTATCTACTTTCCACTTCAACTGAAACAACACGATCAATCTCTTTTAGTGAACTATATAACTCCGTCGTATACAAATTTTCCGGAGCTAAAATAACCATCTCCAGTTGCTGAAATGCTCCATTATCAATATCTTTAATTTTTACGCGTTTCACATGCATACCTAAATTTTTAATTTGCTTAAATATACCATCTAACTCATGATGCTCTTTTACTGTAATTTTTATAGATAAATCCTTTTGTCTTAATGAATACGGACCTGCAATTTTCACAAGTTGCGGAAGTACGTTAATCGCTAAAATAATTAAAATCATAGCAACCGTCGCTTGTAAATAAAAGCCCGCCCCAATTGCTATACCTAAAGCTGAAGCTGCCCACACCATAGAAGCTGTCGTTAATCCAGAAATAACGTCATTACTTCTTCGTAAAATAACACCTGCCCCAAGAAAACCAATCCCGCTCACAATTTGAGCAGCTAGACGCATTGGATCCATATTTGTATGCCCTGGAACAGAATATACATGTACTGATTCAATTGAAACCATCGTAATTAAACAACTTGCTACAGAAATAACCATACTTGTTTTCACACCAAGTGGTTTATTCTTTAGCTGCCTATCTATCCCGATGAATAATCCTAAAAAGAGTGCTAAACCTAATTTGAGTAAAAATTCATATGACATATTTCCATTCTCCTTACTTTACAATGTTTCCCTTAGAATAATTCACTATAACTCTTTTATGATATCAATTCCAGTCTTTTCTATTCATTTAACGTAAAAAACCGAAAAAACATTTATGACGATGTTTCTCCGGCTTTTTATTACGGTTAAGATTCTTCTTTATTTCTGACCTTTAATCTTAATCTCTGCATCTTTGTAGAATGCTAATTTACTGTCATTATACTCTTTTGTAAAATTGTTAAATTGCTCTTTTGATTTTTGTGTTTCCACAGTTAATTCATTAACAGCTTTAACTTTTTCACCAATCTCTTTTAATTTCGTTTCTTTTACTTTTAATTTTTCATACAGTTCTTTTTCAGTCGCTAACGCCTTCGTATAATTTTCATTCATCTTTTGGAATGCATCATAACGGTTTTTATACGACTCTTCTACTGCTTTCGCTTGTTTTTGTAACTTCTTATCTTCAAGTTTCTCTATATTTCCCTGAACAGATTTCGTTTCTTTATGAGCTTTTTCTAGCATTTCTTTCTCATTTTTCAATACTTTTTCACGGTCATCTACATTTGCAGTAGCTTGTTCTATTTTCTTCATAACAGCGTCATTATGATCTTTACCTTCTTGTAAAATTTGAGAATATAGTTCTTGACCTTCCTTCTCTAACTTCTCTAACTTCTTCGCTTCATCAACTAATGATTTTTCTTGTGTCGCCGCTGTTTCAAAAGCTGTATATAGACTTTCTTCTGGTTTTTCACCGAAACAACCTGTTAATAGTCCTACTGATAGTGCTCCGACTACTGCTACTTTTCCATACTTCAACGTTCATTCCTCCATTACATACGGTTATCATGCCAGAAATTCACTGGGAAGTGACTCTCTTCATGATAAGCTTCAAACTCATAACCCTTTTCTTTTAACCCTTTTAAAATTGCTGGCACAGCAGCAACTGATTGTGGGTGAATGTCGTGCATTAAAATGACTTCTTGTGGTTTTGTTGCATTTGTTAATACATTTTGAGCAATTTGTGCTGCAGCTGCATCAACTTGCATTTTGTTATATTTCCAATCTAAGGAATCAATTGTCCAATCCCATACTTTAAAACCGCCCTCTACCACTTTATTTCGAAGTCCTTCATTTAATCCAGGCATCGAACCGTATGGTGGACGTGTTAATTTAGGTGATTTTCCAATAATATTTGCGATTAAGCTTTGATCTTCTTTCATCTCATTTACATACTCACCATTTTTATATAGCTTTGCAAAATTATGTGTCATACTATGCATACCTACATAATGACCCTCTGCATTTTCACGTTTCACTAAATCCGGAAATTCTTTTACATTCGCTCCAATTAAAAAGAACGTCGCCTTCGCATCATGCTGTTTTAACATATTTAACAATTCAGCCGTATATTTCCCTGGGCCATCATCAAATGTAAGATAAGCAACTTTTCTTTCTTTTCCATTAAAACGACTTGGTGCCGTTTTATTCATTTCTACTTTCGGTTGTTCACTTGCAAGCTGTACTACGTTTTCTTGCTTTGCAACAGCCTTTGCTGGTGAAGTAATGGATTGAAACATGAAATACCCAATAGCTACTGCTGCAATCGCTATTAAAACGACTACTACTCGTTTAATTTTAAAAGCTTTTTCCATTCTATCGAATTCCTCTCCCTATTAATCTTATATATAAATCACCCAATATAATTATACATCTATTTATTTTATTACACTATATAAACAGACTTTATATGTATTATAATGGGAGTTTTATCAAAATGGTTGTACCTATTCCTTCTTTACTTATAATACCAAGTGTACCTCCATGAAGCTCTACCATTTTTTTAACGATAGCTAAACCAAGACCCGCACCTGTAATGTGGTTATTAATCTGGTAAAATGACTGTTCTATATATGGTAAATGCTCTTTAGCAATTCCAATCCCTTCGTCTTTCACCTTTATCACTGCTTGTCCTTCATTTTTGGTCGCTTCAATATATACTGTACCATTTTTATGTGAATATTTAATTGCATTTTGAACAATATTCAAGAAAATTTGCTTTAGCCTATTTCGATCTCCTATCAATTCAATTCGTTCTATAGTTTTAATAAATTGCATTTGCTTCTCTTCAGCGTTAGGAGTTAATTGCCAAATCGTCTCCTCTAGTATATCGTATAATTGCACCTTTTGTTTATATAAATTAAAATGATTTGATTGTAATCTTGAAAAATCTAGCAATTCTTCTACTAAGTGAATCAATCGGTCTGTCTCACCTGAAATAATTCCCATGCCTTGCTTTATCTCTTCTTCCGTTAAATGATCTACCGTTTTTAACGTCTCACTCCAACCTTTAATGCCTGTTAAAGGCGTTCGTATTTCATGAGAAATAGAAGCAATAAATTCATTTTTCATCTGTTCCGCTTTTTCTATTTTATCAGACATATGATTTAAACTGTGTGCTAACTCCCCTAATTCACCAGGATAATCCTCTTTAATTTTCTCCTTTAATATGCCTTCTGCAATTTGTGAAGAAGCATGAATAATAGATTCGATAGGTTTCACAAACGAATTTGCTAATCGTCTACTGATTAAGAATACAATTCCTGAAATAACAATACCTACAGAAATAGTAAACATAATAATTTCAATAATCTTAGCATTTACATGCGTTAATACAGTCGTATATTTTAAAACACCTATAGTTTGCCCTTGATGGATAAGTGGACTAATCACTTCCAATTGTTTCACATTGTCTTTCGTAGTAGTGACTTGATGATACATTTCTCCTTCTAGTAACGAATACGGAATAACTACTTTATCTTCTATCTTTTGTCCACTTGAAGATTGTATAACCGAACCATGCCGATCAATTAATTGCAATTCCGTTCCTTCTAATTCAAAACTACTAATGATGTCACCACTATATTCTTGCAAACGAATAAAGTATAACGAATTGTATTCAGAGAAAAATCGTGTACTCGTCTTCGCATGAGATTCTATATATTGTACAATGCCATTGTAATAATATCGATAAATAGAAACTGAAAATACTACTTCAAATAATACAAGCATAAGTATAATGACCGTCATAAAATATAAAGTCACTTTTCTTTTCATCTTATACTTTCCTTCCACACATATCCTTTTCCCCACACAGTAAGAATAAATTCAGGTTCTGATGGATTACATTCTATCTTTTGACGTAACCGCCTCATATTTACATCTACTACTTTTGTCTCACCTACATAATTCGTTCCCCAAATCATATTTAAAATCTCATCACGTGAAACCGGCTTTGAAGCCTGATTCATTAAATACTGTAATATCATATACTCTGTAGGGGTTAAATCAACTAATTTTCCACTTTTATATAATCTTTCTTCTATTATATTTAACGAAAACGGGCCAGATGTGATAGTATGTGCTTTTTCATCATGTACTTCTATTCTTCTTAATAACGATTGTATACGTGCAGTTAATTCCACTGGACTAAACGGCTTTGCTATATAATCATCTGCACCAATTCCTAGTCCTTGCACCTTATCTTCATTTTGTACGCGTGCGGTTAACATAATAATACCTATTTTTTTATTTTCTTCCCGAATTGCTTTACAAACTTGAAAACCATCAATGCCCGGTAACATTACGTCAAGCAGTGCTACATCTACAGAATGTTCACGTAAAATCTGTAACGCCTCTTCTCCAGTACTAGCTTCTAACACATAAAATCCAGCACGTTTCAAATTTAAGACGATAAAACTACGAATAGGCATTTCATCTTCTAAAACTAAAATTGTTGGCATCATTTCCACCTCCCTACTCTTGTTGATAATCCGCTAGCGGCTTTACATATTTTTTCACTTTTTCAAATTGCGGTTGTTTCGGTACAGCGTATACGTGAGAAGCTGTTTTAACTGCTGCATCGTATCCTTTTATTTTGAACCATTCTTTTCGCTTAAATATATGAACTTCAAGCCATAGTTCATTTGTACTTGTCTCCAAAAACTTTTGAGAATTTAATTCCTTTTGCTCATCTGGTATCGTAATTTTTCCTATTAACTCTTTAGGAATTTTCACATAATACCCTTTTTCTATATCGATATATCTTTCTTCAATTGGTTTAATTCCAGATTCACTCCACTGTATGTAACGTTCAAAAAGCAAACTATCACCATGTGGTTTATCCTCCCAACCTTTTGGACGTACAGTACGAACAAATTCAATAATGCCGTCTTCATTAACATCTTTACTTTCTACAACATATTCATTGAACAAATCTTCTTTCCCATCTATAGGTAATACCTCATAATGATCCTCATCAAATTTTGCTACATACGTTATACCTGAATGAGCCCCAGTTCCCGCATCAATTACAATCGCCTTTAATGACTTAGAAATACGTCCCATTTGTATTCTTTGAATGCTATTTATAAATGGATCGAATGACACTTCAGATAAAGTCTTAAATTGTTCAATGAACTCAACTGTCAACTTCTCATCTTTTTCGTACGTAACAAGACTTAAATCTTTCAATCCATTTTTATTTAGATCCTCTATGAATAACTTCGTATAATTTCGATTATATATTTCCTTCATATCGTCATTTTCTTCTGAAAAAACATACATAACATGTTCTAACGATTCACGATCTAGAGAGATTCCTATTAACAACTCTCGCTTCCCGTTCCCTGTAAAATCACCGACTTCAACGATATCTACATCTCCACCATCAAATCTATGTGTGGACTTTTCTTTCCAACTATTCAAGTTTTTTTCGTATACAGCTAAATATACGCTGTGATCTTCATTCGGCAATTTATAAAATATGATGGCTTCTTTCTTATTATCTTGTTTAAAATCCATTGACCAAATCATCTGTTTATCTTTATTAGACATTGGAGTAAGCAATCGATAATTAACAGGCAAATCTTTATCAATTTGCTCTTTTAGTTCATTAATCCATTTTTCATTGGCAGGAGCTTCCATTAAATTTGTTGGAGCTTCAGACATTTTACATCCAGTCAACATAAAAATGATTCCCATAATGCCTATCCATTTCTGCATATGATATCTTTCCTTATTACAGATTTTAATTATTTCTTTTTACTTTTTGCTTCTCCAATATTCTCATACATATGAGTATAATTTTTCTAAAATAAAAAATCGTTACAGAAAAGTTACAAATCCATTCCGGTCAACTATCCCCACTGAGATGAAACGTTTCAGTGGGGGCTTGAGTTAGAACGCTAGGTCTTTTCGTCTATCGCTAGACAGTTGACGCTCTAGCATTCATGCCACCTTACGGTAACACCCCAAGTATGTTTTTGGTTGGTACTGGCAACAAACTATTGTTTTCCCATTTGCACCACCCTTTCGAAAAAGAGCAATTCTTCCTTATGGAAGAAGCCACCACTCAGATGAATCCGGCGTGTGCTACAAGCCCCGACAAGTCGAGTACACATGGATGGTTGACGCACCCACTAAGCTATGCGCGAAGCAACAGCCTTACGTTTTTGCACTTCTAATAGAATCGGCGTTTTTACTTTAAGATTTTCATCCAATTGTACCACTCTTGATTTTTGCAATGTATTCAACGCACCATTAATATCAGCGTGGATACATGTTCCTGCTTTACTTTGGTACAGACCACGAGTGATTCGTTTGCCACTAAAGCGATAATGCGCCCTATCTTCCTTAGACCAAACTGGAACCGGATCTTTGTCTAGGAAACTGGCTTTTGAAGTATAGCTTTCTTCTTGTTTCAAAAATCGGATGCCTTCTTTTACACATTTATTCTCAATTGCTGCAAGCAGTTTATGAAATGGGATTTGAACAAATGTTTGATTATTCTTTTTTCCCATATCAGATTTTTGTTTCCAACGAGCGTTATATCCTACGACAACCGTATCTATACCCAATGCTTTCACTTTTTTGAACAACAGACCTACAGTTTGTGAAATGTAACCGTTTATTTGCCTTTCCCGTTTATGCCAAAGTGCAGCCATTTTATTCGTTACAATACGTTTTGAAATTCCATTGTCCACATTTTTCTGTTGTAGATTACGTATCATTTTGTTGAAGTAATGGTTAATGGATTTTAGTTTTTTTCCATCAATTAAGAATGTATCACCTGTATTTGTCACGCAACTTACTAATCTGTCTACACCTAAATCGCAACTCAAAGCGTTACTCGTAGTCGTGGATTGTTTCTTCATTTGAGAAACGTGCATTTCATATGTGTAATGCACCTCAAAGAACCGACCTTTTTGCTTCGGTACAATCTCAATGTAGGAGATTTTTTTATTTCTTACATTTTTAGGCATACGTATTTTAATGGAACCGAATTTTTTTCTGAATGCAACATTCATCGGAATTATCCAATACCCGTTATTATCCACTTTTGGAACTTGATAGATTTCAATAATTCGTTTGTCAGTTGAACGAGAATAATTCGGAAACTTAGGACGTCCTGTGAACTTCTCAGGATTTCCCTTCCACTTTTCCAACGCTTTAAAAAAGCTCTTTACTTCTGCATATAAGGCTCTACGAATTGCTTGAACAGAGTTTGATTGCATGCCCCAGTAATTCATATCGGCTTGCATAGCAGTGTCCACTTCTTTTACAGTAGCCGTTTTATTATTATTCAAATAACTTTGTTTAATCGTGTACAACCCAACATTTCGCAATGCTTTTGAACTATGTGACATGCGTTGCAGTAAGCGGAATTCTTTTGCAGTCAGGCAAGCTCGTCCGATATTTTGTTTCTGCGTGAAACGTTGCATAGTTTCTCTTTTCTTTTGTTTACGTAATACTTTCACTGCTTTCTTTCTAGCCATTGTTTTCACCACCTTTCTTAGAGAGTTCATTAAAATTATTTTTCACTCAAGTAACCAAATGATGATTATTATCCAATTTCGTTGTCTTACAATATATACCCTCCTTATATACGACAGATTATATCGTAAGACAAAAGAAACAAACATTCGCCCTGAAAAATTGTTATGAACGAAACAAAAGAGTTCAACCTACCTTTTGACGGCAATTCATCTCCACCTGAATTGTTGGGTTTCACCCGTAACACAAATCAGATGGAGTCTTCTTTCCAAAAGGGATAAAAAAAGATTGGCAAAGGCCAATCTTTTTTTTATTATTCATTTCGAACTGGTTTTGGTGTTACACCTAAATGCTCATTTAATTTTTTTGAAATATCTTTTACATTTTTTTCGTTTGGAATGTAATAATAAATACCTCCGATACGTTTATCCGTACCTTCTATTTGCATTTTTTCCATTTCTAAATTAGATCCTGCCATATTTTTTGTAATCGCAAGCATATCATCGAAAGTTAAGTTCGTTTTCATATTTTTATCAACCGCATCAAGTAAAGAACCCATTTTGCTAATTGATTGGACAGACATCGCTTTTTTTGCAATTGCTTCTATTACAAGTTGTTGTCTTTGTCCACGCATTGCGTCACTATCAATTTTACGCGTTCTTGCAAGTGCAAGTGCTTGTTCTCCATTTAAATGTTGGAAGCCTTTTTCTAAATGGATCATACCAGCTTGGTCTTTACTATCTTGTTCTGTGAAAGTAACTGGTACATCAATATCAATACCACCAAGTGAATCGACAATTTGTACGAATGATTCAAAGTTAAACTTCACATAATAATCAACAGGAACATTTAAGAACCTTTCCACCGTATCTCGTGTACTTTCAACACCACCAAATACGTGTGCATGTGTAATTTTATCTAATTTCTTTCTAGATGGAATATAAACACGTGAATCACGCGGAATACTTACTAATTTAACTGATTTATCATCTTTATTAATTGTTGCTAATAAAAGTGCATCTGTTCGAACTGCTTCACCATATTGACTTTTTCGCATTTCACTACCGTCTACACCCATAATTAAAATAGAGATGTTATCTTTTAAAGGTTCAACTTCTTTATCACGCTTCGATGACTTATCAATTTGTGCATATGCATCACTTACCACTGCTTTTGCTTTATTATATATTAACGACCCATATCCTACTCCTCCAAAAACAAGTAAGAAAAATGGAATTATAATGAACCATTTTATTGATTTTCTTTTAGAACGTTTTTTACTACTTCTCGTATTTTGTTCTAATTCAGAGCTCATATCCATTCGCCTCTCTTTCACTTTCCCTAGTATAATGTATGTCTAGTAATCTTCATATTGAATTTCCTTTCAATTACCTTACAATTTTGTAAGGTTACTTCATAAATCCAACATATATCCCATTTCACATTATACTCTCGTGCTTATTTTTGGCAAGTCACTATTTTCCAACTTCAAATATTTAACACTTCGCAATATCTGAAATTAAAGATTTATAAATTCATTCATTTCGAATCGTTCGATTTCCACCTAAAAAAATCAGCAAGAATAAAGAGCAAAATTAGTAATGCAATAATAAATTTCATATTATTATTTCTCAAGCGGTGTATACATTGTTTTCTTCCCATCATTATAAATGAAAGCGGATTTTGCTTTTAGTTTCGTCTTATCTATTTCTATCTCTTCATTTGAGAAATTCACAATAATTTTAATATCTTTTCCATATGAAGCAGATTGGACTAATTTATCTTCTGACAAATATGCAAAGTTCGTCATTTCTTCTTTTACTGCCTTTGCATGAACTTCATTCCAAACTTTCAGATGCTGTGTAATTTCTTGTTTATGCTTATTCCATTCTACTTCATCTAAATGGTACAACGGAGGAACGTTATACAACAATTCGTATAACATACGGTTTCCAACCTCATCTTTTACTTTCAAACTTCCCCATTCCCAGTGGTGCGTTGTAATTACAGCATCATTGTATACTAATTTATATAATGGTACTGAATATACAGGATTTAAATATACTTGTTTATACTCTTCTTTTAACGGTACTTGTTTCGCATATTTTTCTGGAACATTTTGATTCGGCGACCAATATCCACCCACATAATACGGACTGGTTTTGTTTTTCCTCATATCTTCATCGTCCCATTTAATAACTGGCGTTTCAATGCCGTGAGCAAATGCAATCGTGCTACTTGCAAAATCATTTCCTCCTTCAGAACCAACTACCATACCTTTTTCTTGCGCAATATAATCCATTCGTTGTAACCTTGCTTTTAAATCTTGTTCTTGTGTCGTTATATGTTTGGCCGAATAGTCATCATAAATTTCACCTGTTGCATCACAATCAATAAACCATGAATTGTATTTAGGTCCATTTTGTAATATATCGTTCATTCGTTCTTTTACACTAGGAAGAGATAAAATTGGATTTAATTTTCGCCCTCTACCTAAAAACCCTTGCACCTTTTCTCCATTTTTCTTCGTCACAGTTGCCTCTTCATATAACGATGGATCAGTAAAAGAAGCTGTATTCCAATTTTTATCAGCTTTTTCGTGAATAGAATGGTAAGAATCATACGGACCAACTAAATATCCCATTTTCTTAGCTTCTGTCACGAAATCAGGCTGCATATACCCTTGCTCCCAGTTCGGCAATCCAATCCATGCATTGTCTATTCCTGCCGCTTTCATTTCCTTTATAATATCCGTTCCATCTGCCTTACCCCATTTACTTACTTCTTCAACCGCATCACCGAGCACTGACTTTAATACATGCTTATTTAAGTTATATAACTCCATCTTTGATAAATGATCTACACCTTTGTTTAATAACTCACTAGCCTTCTGATCAACTTTCGGGAAAATATCTTCTTTATACAACTCCTTCATTGATAATACTTCATTTACATAACGCAAAATAACATTTTTTTGGTACTTATCAATGAAATCTTGTTTACTTACTTGATCAAATACAATCAGTTCTCCAGACTCCGAACTATTCTTTTGAATAAGCTCTTTTATATGACTAAACACAGGACTATTTATTTGCTCTCTTATCTTCGGCCAATTTACATTACTTTCTGATAAGCCATTTTGATTCCAAAAATAAAAATGAGCTGCGCCGTAAAGCTTTTCTATCTCTTTATTTTTTCTAGCCTTTTCTTGTAATGTTTTAAATTCACCTTTTCGAGCGATATTGTCTTTATATAGTTTAGCAATACTTACTACATCATTATTTGTCACATATACTTGAAATCCATATGTTTTATTTTTATTTATACGCGGGAATTCATGTATAAACTCAAATCCTATTTTCGGATCCGAATGAAATTTCAATTCATTATTAAATATATTGTTCGCAATATATACAATCGAATATTTCGAACCATTTAACGCGAAAAATTTCATAGAAAATGATTCAGCAAATGAATATGCATCATCCTTTAAAAACTTCTTCCAATTTTCATCATTACTCGGAATTTGCTTCCCTTCCCATAACGGAAGTGTATAATTTTCAGCTTGTACTTTCGGCCACGTAAAGCTTTCTGCACCAGTCGATTCCACTTCAATATTTAAGTGATCTTTTTTCTTCTCTAGATTCACTTTTACTTTTTGATCTGGATATTCCCAAGATGTACGATCCTTATCTTTTTTTACATTCGACACCTTCATTTTCGGCAAGGGCTGTGACGCCAGTTCCTTTACGCCATCATGTTCTACAGTTAACGTGAAAGTCTCTGGATTTACATCGTAAGTGAACTCTTTATACGTCGCTTTCTTTATTTTAGACTCTTGTACAGCATTGCTACCTTTTACATCACACCCGACTAAAGTCGAAAATGACATCGTTGTAAGAAGACATATTGCTATCATTTTTTTCATCTTCTGCACCTCCACCACTGAATATACAGGGGCTTTGTTACAGGAATGTGGCAAAAAAATAAAGCCAGCATAACGCTAGCTCTATTTTGAGTCTTAAAAATAAGTGTATATGGACTACTATAACCTGCTTAAAATATATGTAGTACAATATCGTGTTTTTTCATCCTCACTACTTATAAAAGCAAATAATTCAAAACTTTTACATGCATTTCTTAACTAAAAAAATAAGTGTATATAATATATCCTAAAACTAGCACTAAAATTACTAGCGCTGTACCTCTCCAATTCATACCACCCGCCATATCAACTGGACTACCTGTTTCAGCTCTGTTGAGTCCATCTTTTAAAGAACCGGTAGGATTATTTTTCAATTCACTTTGCCTTATGCGTTCTCTTTTTTCTTCTGGTGACTCTTTCTTCATACAATCACCTCCAAAATTAATACACGCTTTACTAAATTATACATTATTACTCTTCTTTTATATGCCAACTGAAAAGATATTTACAACGTAAAGAAAGCTAGCGATGCTAGCTTTCTTTATAATCCAATATGTTCTTTCTTATTTACAGTAATCCCTCTATGATCAATTTCTAGCTCACACACTTTCATAGACGTAAATACTCTCGCTAATTGCTTAGCAATTTCTTGACGTTTATCATATGGCGTTAGTATAAAAATAGATGGGCCTGCACCGCTAAGCGCTGTACCGTATGCTCCAAACTCTTTTGCACATTTACGAATAGATGGTAATAACGGTACAAGTTCTAAACGATACGGCTCGTGAAAATGATCTCTTTCCATCATTTCACCTACAACTTTCCACTTCTTTTGACAAAATGCAGCTACTAATACATTACTTATCGCACTAGCCTTAACTGCTTCATGAAACGGAAACATATCTGGTAATACAGATCGGCTTTCATCTGTATTTAGCTCTTCATTTGGGATAAGAGAAATTACCCCTAATTCCTTACTTTCAATTCTTACAACCGAAACATTCTTTCCATCAAGTGCCCCGATTACAGTTCCCCCTAGAATGGAAGCAGCAACATTGTCTGGATGTCCTTCAAAATTTGTAGCAATTTGAACCTTTTGATCAGCTGTTAAGTTCAAATTACCAAGTTGATTCGCAAGCTCTATCCCTGCTACAATTGCTGAAGCACTACTTCCTAGCCCTCTTGTTAGTGGGATATTACTAGTAACTTCTATTATATAAGGTGATAAAGAAGGACTTACTTTACATGCCGTGCTAACGATTAAATTTTTATCGTCTGTCGGAATCGACTCTTCAAAGGAATGGATTACTTGCCATTTATCAGCTTTCTCTTTTACTACTACATTTAAATACAATGACAAAGCTATTCCTACTGAATCAAATCCAGGTCCAACATTCGCTGTACTAGCAGGAACACGAATACTTAATGGTATCACGACATAATCACCCCTTTAATATGCTCTTTAATTTGTTCTATATTATTTGAAACACTTGCAATGTCTAATGTATTAGAAGAGATTGCGATATCAGGATCTTTCAAGCCGTTTCCAGTTAAAACTGCAACAACTGTTTCTCCTTTTTTGATTTTTCCAGATTGAACATGTTTAATTACGCCTGCTAATGAAGCATTTGATCCTGGCTCAGCGAAAACCCCTTCAGTTTTTGCTAATAATCTATACGCATGTAATATTTCTTCATCTGATACCATATCTATTTCACCGTGAGACTGTTCGGCAGCCTCTACCGCATACGACCAACTTGCTGGGTTACCGATGCGAATCGCTGTTGCAATTGTTTCAGGTTCTTCAATGATATGTCCTTTTACGATTGCTGCTGCTCCTTCCGCTTCAAATCCGTGAATTCTTGGCTTCTTATAGCCTTTTTCTTTCTCATATTCACAGAAACCTTTCCAGTATGCTGTAATATTTCCAGCATTCCCAACAGGAATCGCTAAAACATCTGGTGCACTTTGTAACTGGTCACAAATTTCAAACGCTGCTGTTTTTTGCCCTTCAATTCGGTAAGGATTTACTGAATTAACTAATGTAATTGGCTCTTCCGCAGCAATATTTCTTACAGCCTTAAGTGCATCATCAAAATTCCCTTCTATTGAAATGATTTCAGCACCATAGGCGACTGCTTGAGCTAATTTTCCATGTGCAATTTTCCCTTCTGGGATTACGATAATACATTTCATTCCGAGGCGTGCCGCATATGCTGCGGCCGATGCTGATGTATTACCTGTAGATGCACAAATAATTGCCTCCGAACCTTCTTCTTTCGCCTTTGCAACTGCCATTACCATACCACGGTCTTTAAAAGAACCTGTTGGATTCGCTCCTTCGTACTTACCGTATAACTGAATCCCTAATTGTTTTGATATATTTAATAACGGAATAAGAGGTGTGTTTCCTTCCATTAAGCTCACATCAGGTGTGTTTTCATTTACCGGTAAATAAGAAGCATATTGTTTTAATAGTCCTTTATACATATTGTTTTTCCTCCTCAATAATGTAATAACTGTTTATTTCACTCGCGACATCTTCTATCGCTCCTAATACTCGTTCAAATTGATATTTTGAAGTTTGATGTGTCACAACAACGACTTCTGCAAGTTCACGATTTAAAGGTAATTGAATAACTTCTTTTAAACTTACAGAATAATTAACGAAACATTCTGTTATTTTTTGCAACATCCCAGGTTCATCTCGTAATGAAATACGTAAGAAATACTTCGAAACGACTTCTTCATCCCCTTGTAACTCGTATGGCTCTGGTTCTTTTAACACACTTTTATTTTTCTGAACTTGATTCATATTTTTAACGATTGAAATAATATCACTTACTACAGCAGAACCAGTCGGCAATTTCCCAGCTCCAGGTCCGTAAAACATTACTTCTCCTACTGCTTGACCATGAACATATACTGCATTAAATTCATTATTGACATTCGATAATGGATGATGATTTGGTAAAAGAGTCGGTTCTACACTTAAATGAATGGCTGATCCTTGTTTCTCTGCTTTCCCAATTAATTTCATAGTAAACCCTAACTTTTCAGCCATTTGTAAATCTTCTTTTTCGACCTTTCGAATCCCTCTTACTTGCACATCATCTAAAGAAACATTCATTGAAAAACCTAAGTTTGCAAGAATAGCTACCTTTCTCGCTGCATCTAGTCCATCTACATCCGCTGTTGGATCCGATTCTGCAAAACCTAATTTTTGCGCTTCCTGTAAAGCCTCTTCATACGACCAGCCATTTTGACTCATCTTTGTTAACATATAATTTGTTGTACCATTTACAATTCCCATTATTTTTTCAATTTGATCTGAAGCTAATCCGTCTGTTAATCCTCTTAACACCGGAATACCGCCCGCTACACTTGCTTCATAACATAAATCACAATCATTATCGTTCGCCAGTTGAAGAAGCTCTGCACCGTATACAGCCATTAAATCTTTATTTGCTGTTACGACATGTTTCTTATTTCGTAAAGCCTTAACAATATGCTGTTTTGCCTCTTCAATTCCGCCCATTACCTCTACTACAATATCAATATTTGAATCATTTAGAACTTCATCGACATGACTTGTTACTACGATTCCATCAATGCAAACATCACGTTCTTTTTCTAAGTCACGTACAACGACTGTCTTTACCTTCACTTCATACCCTGTATCAAGTGCAATTTTTTTATAATGCTCTTTCAAAATATGGACAACACCACTTCCGACCGTACCTAAACCTAACACTCCAACATTAATAACATTATTCATTTTCTAATCTCCTCCTAAAAGTTTAATTGTTACACCTATAAATCACCTTACTCTGCTTTTGGGTCATGCAGGTGGTGGTTATTTCCGTACGTACGAATCGTTTCATGTTACAGCACCTCCTTTCAAAGTAATAAAAAAACACACTCATCCCTAGGAAAGGGACGAATGTGTTTTCGTGGTTCCACCCTTGTTCCAATCTAGACGTATTCCCTCCTAGATTGCTCAAGTTCAGATAACGGCTGATACCGTCAATAATTACTAGATTACTCGTTCACTATTGAAGTTCAAAGGTGGTAAAATCATTTCTCGTGTTAGGAAGCTCACACCCTTGGCTTCCCTCTCTGTAAACCGTAAAAATGATTTCTTGTCCTTATCGTTACTTTTTCGTTCATGTTTATTTGTTAACTCATTATACTCGCATAAAAAACAAAATCAATACTATTTTTAAATTATTTTAAATTTTCAATCCTTAATTCCATAAAAAAACACACTCATCCCTAGGAAAGGGACGAATGTGTTTTCGTGGTTCCACCCTTGTTCCAATCTAGACTGATTTCCCACTAGATTGCTCAAGTTCAGATAACGGCTGATACCGTCAATAATTACTAGATTGCTCGTTCACTATTGAAGTTCAAAGGTGGTAAAATCATTTCTCGTGTTAGGAAGCTCACACCCTTGGCTTCCCTCTCTGTAAACCGTAAAAATGATTCCGTGTCCTTATCGTTACTTTTTCGTTCATGTCTATTTGTTAACTTATTATAGTTACCAACTTTTTAAAAAGCAAGCCTATTTTTACTAACTATTTTCAAAATCATTTTTTATTATATTTCACAATAACATTTTGCAATTGCCACTCGATTTACCTATTTTGTTATTTTTCTAGTTTACAAATCAACGGTTCATATATAAATATACCATTCTAAAACGCGTAGATATTCATCTCCCAAAACTATATTAACAAAGTTTTTTAATACAATCTTTTCGTATAACTTTCTTCTAAAGAACGTGCAACATCTTCTTCTGAAGCATTCACTTTTGCATGCTCCAGCAACATTTTTGCTGCTGAAGGTAACTCCTTTTTATTTAGCCATGACTCTGAATCCCACATTTTTGAACGAATAAAAGCTTTCGCGCAATGAATATAGCATTCCTCTATTTCAACAACAATTCCAAGTAACGGATTGCGTCCATTTGCCTGCATTTCTTGCAAAATTTCTTCCTCGTTTGTAATGAATGCTCGGCCGTTTATTCGGAGTGTCTCCCCAAGACCAGGGATCAAAAAGAGTAACCCTACGTGCGGATTTGAAATAATATTCAAAATGGAATCTATACGACGGTTGCCTGGTCTTTCTGGAATGATAATTTTATTATTATTTAATACGTATACAAATCCAGGTGCGTCTCCTCTCGGCGAAGCATCACACTCTCCTAATTTATTTGCAGTAGATAATACTAGAAAAGGAGATTTAGACAAAAAATCTACGCAATGGTGGTCTAGTGATGAAATAACTTTCTTTAACGCTCGCTCACTTGGTTGCCCCAATATTTCCCGTAATTCTTCCTCTGTTGAAATAATCGACTTTATTTCCTTACTCTCTATCCCCACGTATAATCACTCCTTTTTCTTTATTTTCCCAAAATTCAATACAAATATTGTATAATAAAATTTGCAGAAAGGGGAATTAAAATGACAGAGTGGTTAACAATATTTGATACTGAAAAAAATATACTTGGGAAGAAATTACGTGATGAAGTACATCGTGACGGTGATTGGCACGAAACATTTCATTGCTGGTTTGTAGAAAAAGATGCTGAAGATATGTTTTTATATTTCCAATTACGCTCTAAAAATAAAAAAGAAGCTCCGAATATATGGGATATTACCTCAGCTGGACATATTATGCATGATGAAGAAGTAGACATGGGCGGTCTTCGTGAAATTGAAGAAGAATTAGGGCTTTCCTTTCAAACTACTGATTTAGCATACAAAGGAATATTTAAAATAGATTATGAAATTTCAAACCTTACTGATCGTGAATTTTGTCATATGTATTTTCATAAAGTAATACAACCACTACCATTTGCACCAGGTGAAGAAGTAGACGATGTGATGAAAATACATGCAACTTCTTTTTTACAACTATTAAAAAGAGAGATTTCATCTTTAACGGCTATTTCTGTTTTAAACAATAAACCGATAATGATAACTTTTGAAGATATTTACCCTTATGACCTTCAATATTACGAATTTGTTGTTGAACAAGGAAAAGAATTGCTAAAAGATAATAGTTTATAAAAAACGGACACCCGGCTTAAATAAGATGGGTGTCCTATTCTTTATCCTGCTATTTGCTTGGCGATGGCTAATAATCAGTGGATGATTGACAAAACCCGACTGATTTACATTTCACTTTATTTTCTCTCTTTCGATGTTTGGAACATACTTGGTAGCGTTACAAAGCGTGCCCCTTTCGTTTTTAACTGCGGAATAATTTTGTCTAGCGCCTCTACAGATCCTTGCAAATGCCCGCCTGGAGTGGAATGCTGCAGTATGACACTACCTGGAAATGAATTCCCTAACACATTATTTGTAATCGTTTCAGCGCTTACTCCTTTCCAATCAACAGTATCAACACTCCACTGTACAATCATAAAATTTTGCTCTGTCGCCCACTTCAATTGATTTTCAAGTATTTCACCGTACGGCGGACGTATAAACTTCGGTGCATAACCAGCTAAACGATTTAATATTTCTTCTGTTTTTATAATTTGATTACGATACTCAGCATCATTTACTTTCGCTAAATTTGGATGGCTGTACGTATGATTACCAATTACATGCCCTTCATTCGCAATACGCTTTACTACATTCGGAAACTTTTCTGCATTTTCACCAAGCAAGAAGAATGTAGCTTTCACATTATGTTGTTTTAACTTATCTAAAATTTTTGGAGTAAATACTAAATCTGGTCCATCATCAAATGTAAGAGCTACTTCTGCTTTATTGTATGGTCCTGAAAATGCATACGCATATTTTTCGACCCATGAAAATGGTGTCCATGACCCTCGATCCTCTTCTTTCATTTGGGCTTCATAATTTTGAGGAACATGTAATGCGTATGGCATCGCATTTACATAGTCTCCATAATAAAATGAATGATATGGCATATAAGCATACGAAACATCTCGTTCTAGTCCCCATTGATATGGAGCAAACATTTCTGGCGAATAAAAATAATACATGATAAAAACCTCCCTAAAATTTCATATGTGATTCATCTGCACTTTGTTAGAGAAATTCTTATTCATAAACAAAAATAAGACTGTCCTTAATTAGGACAGTCTTATTACTCATTAAAACTAATAAATTACTTTACTATCTCTCAGTAATGTTCTCACATGTTTTAAATAACTTGTCACTCTGTCATCATCAACTTGCGGATATTGATATCCATAAGCGTTAGCAAATTCGTTCGCAACTTTCCTAAACATATCTCCCATTACAAAAAATGACTCCCATATGTTTTCATATTCAGCATTCGAATAGGTCCTTTTAAATTGCTCCCACATATCTTTTTCAATATATTGCTCAAAATGCTTTCCAAACTTCCCTGCATTAACTGTAAATTCTGTTTTCATACCAATATGCCATTCTAGCATTACGATAAACATATCTCGCACCGGACCATCAAGCATTCCTTTCGCATAAGAAAGTTCCTCTCTCCATAACCCTTTTGCTATATTCGTACTACACCACCAAAATTCATTACAGCAATCCAAAAACTCTTTTTCAGTAGGCTTTTTTATTAAGTAATCCCTATCGCTTGCTGGTGGAAATTCATCCATACAATCATCTTTATCAAGAAGACGTTTACTTAAACTATCTTGCCCAACGAATGTATCTATCAAATCAACTGGAACTAACGTTAAATCGATTCGGTTCCCATCCATAAACTGCATTAAATACGGAAATTTCCCGTCTTCGTCTGCTGGAAGTAACGACATTTCCTCCGGCATTTGTACAATCATTAATTCTCCAAATCTATGAATCCAATTATGATTAGACGTAAAAGATTGTATATCTCTTACCACATAAATAATATCATAATCTTGAAAACAATCTCTTTTCACATTTGGATTTACACGTGATCCATTCATGATAACTGCTCGGATTCTTTCATCCTCTTTTGCTGTATTTATAATTAAGTCTAGCATTTCTTTTTCAGTTCTCATCTATTCCTAACCTCCAATTTTTATACAAACTTATATTGTTATGTACGTTGGAGGTCCTCGAGCTAACTGCGTTGCACACAATACATGTTATAATTTTTGAAACTTCTTTTTCATCCCTTTTACCTCCTTACATCACTCTTTTACGACTGCCATTACAAATCCATCATACCCTTTACTTCCGACAGTTTGAAGCGCTGTAGCACTTACACGAGGCTCCGCAGCTATTAGCTCATAGAAACGGCGTATCCCTTGTACACGAGGGTCATTACTAGTATTGTCAATAACTTCTCCTTCACGTACTACGTTATCCCCAATAATTACAGTACCAGGGCGTGATAGTTTCAGTGCCCACTCAAAATAAGCAGGGTTATTTTGTTTATCAGCATCTATGAAAATAAAATCAAATGGTTCATACTTCTCATTTTCTATTTGTTTTAAAGAATCTAACGCTAATCCTACTCGTATTTCAATTCTATCATTCAAATTGGCATGCTCAATATTGCTACGTGCAATTTCTGCATGTTTTTCATTTGCTTCCAATGTAACAACTCGGCCCCCAGATAGCAACCCCCTCGCAAGCCATATCGTACTATATCCGCCTAGCGTACCAATTTCTAAAATGTTACGCGCTCCTTGAATTTGTACTAATAGTTTTAAAAACTTACCTTGCGTTGGCGATACATCATGTGCCGGCAAATTAGCTGCAGCATTTGCTTGAAGAGCTTCTTCTAATGTAGAATCTCTCGGTATTAATACATCACTCACATACTGATCAACAGCCGTCCATTTCTCAATCGTACTCATGTAAATACCATCCCCTTCAATTTCTCAATACTTTTTTACCATTCACTTTCGATTATACCGAAAATTTCGTCTCATATACAAAAATAAAGAAAGGACATCTCCTCCATTACAGAATAGATGTCCCTTCTTTTGTTTATACATTTATCCCTTACGGATTAGTAGACCAAAGTCCAGCTGATTTAATAAATGTACGTTTATTTAATTTCAGCTGCGCTACGATAAACTCTGCAATATCTTCTGCTTGCATTACTTTATCTGGATTTCCATCAGTTAATCCTAAATCTACAGCCATATCAGTTGCTACTGTACTTGGTGTTAAAGCTGTTACACGAATATTATGTTTACGAACTTCCATCGCTAACGATTCTGTTAAGCCAAGAACACCAAATTTAGAAGCACTATATGCACTTGTTACAGGTGCACCTTTTTGTCCTGCTGTAGATGAAATGTTAATGATATCACCAGATTGTTGTTCAATCATGCTTGGTAAAGCTGCACGAGTTGCATAGTATACACCCATTAAGTTTACTTGAATGATTTTTTCCCAATCAGCAACGTCTAATTCTAAAAACTTACCAAATTTAGAAATACCAGCGTTATTAATTAAAATATCGATAGAGCCTAAACCGTTTTTTAATGTCTCAATCGCAGTAGTCACTTCTTCATATGAAGAAACATCAGCAGTCGCAATAACAGCTTTTACGCCTTCTGCTTCTACTTCTTTCGCTACAGCTTTTAAGTTTTCTTCTGAACGAGCTAAAAGACCTACGTTTACGCCTTCTTTGGCTAATGCAATTGCTACAGCACGACCAATACCTCTACCTGCGCCTGTAATTAAAGCATTTTTACCTTGTAATAATTCTGCCAAGTATAACACTCCTTAATCGTCTCAGTTGTTTATTATTATATTAAAAGTGTAACTATATTTATGTAAAAAGGCAATGATGCACTTTCATGTGCGTAGGTTACTTGTAGGTAACTATGAACACTCCCCCACTTAGCAAAGCTTGAAGTGGGGGTTTCTAACGTTTTGACCTAACGGACGATTAACGTCAGGGGAGTTAACACATTAGCGAGCTGTTTCACGCCTAACCCCTCTATCCCATTTGTCCATGCATTTGGGATTACTTTTCGTAAAATGTTAGCCGCAGCATTTACATCTGCATGAATTAAAGTTTTATTTGCTGAACGATATATGCCGCGCTTTATTCGTTTTCCTGAAAAAGTTGTATTTTGGTCATTTTCTCCATACGTTGGAATGAAGTCGTTATCCAGAAAACTTGCTTTCGATGTATATGATTCTTCAGTTACAACAACTTGAATGCCTACAGCATTTGCTTTGTATGTAATCATTTGAATCAATAAACTATGTGGGATATGACAAAACGATTGGTTATTTCTTTTTCCCATATTCGTTTCTTGTTTCCAACTTTTGTTTTGACCAATAACGATTTTACAAACTTCTTCTTCTTGAGCTAGTTTTACGATATGGTGACTAACTTTATGGAAGACGTCTTTTATTTTCAAGTAACGTTTTTGATGAAGTTTTTCTATCCTTTTAGAAGTAAAAGGTCCTTCATTAGTTTGTTTCCCATTTCTAAGAATGCTTGTAAAATGACTCTTCATTTTGTTGTAATATTGATTTATGCTTTTGACATGTTTGCCCTTAACAAGGACAGGTTTCATACCTGTGTTTGTTACGATGGTTGCAAGGTTATCAATCCCTAAATCAATACTCATATAACGTGCATTCTCTTCAATCATTTGTTGTTCAGAAGGAACATCAATTACCAATTCCACTACATATTCATTGTATTTTGGAATCACACGAACTTGTTTCAGTTTACCTTCAGTGAAACCTAGTTTCCCAATATTTAATTGCAATTTCGTCTTTGGAAACTTTAAAAATCTACCGTTTTTAATGATGCAATCTTGGTTTGTATACAGAATCTCTTTTTCAGAAGAACGAATATACTTTGGAATCCTAGGCGTTCCAGCATATTTGTTTGGATTCTTTTTATAGTCTTTTAAACTAGCAAAAAAAGATTTCCAATTTTGGAACAAACCTTTCATGATTGACTGGCTACATTGCGTAGGCAAAGTTCGATAATCATTTTGAATCATAGCCTTAAATAGTGCATCTAGAAAGTTGTAATCTACATAAGGTTTTTCAAAATTAGGTTCTGAAAACAAATTACATGTAATCTCTTTCTGTTCTTCTTTAGGCTTTAATTTCTCTTTTTCCAATTTCTTCTGATAGGCAAGAAGTTGTGTGTCATTCATCTTACCAATATTTTTATGAATATTAGCCAGAACTTCTTTTTGCAAAGGCTGCAACTCTTTTTCTTGTGTTAATCCAGTGTACACCTGGCGTATATAAAAGTTTGTGGTGTTGTACATGTTCTTAGCGTTATGACAACATTCTTGAAAATAAGAATACATACGATGCCCTTTTTTAATCCAGATTTGAAGAGTTTTATAGTTTGATGGATTTTCTTTTGCCATTTTATTCACCTCCTTGTTAAGGATATTATAGCAAAAATAGAACGTATGTTTCTGTTTTTCTTGAAAATAAAATATTTCTTTCGATTCACCTCACCACCTTCACTTACGTTTAGAGGTGGGAGTCCTCTCGAAAGGCATGATAGAAACTTTTTTATTTATAAGTCTCATATTTTTATCATTATTCATGTAAAATAAAAATAAATCCAGCATAGGGGAGTGTATGTGTATGAAGAGAAAAAAATGGTTCTTGTCACTAACTGCAGTCGGACTATGTATCATATTTTTTGCGATGTACTTTATATTTGGTAATCCACTAAATTATAAAGTAATAGAAAAAGATACTAGCAATTATCTCCATACTATAAAAAACTATAAGCAAGAAGAAATACAAAGCATAACTGGAAAATATACTCCCATTTATAATATCGGCTATTATGCAGAGGTAGTATATAAAGACGAACCCTATTTTACATACTCTTATACATACGATAATAATAATAAAATAATACAAGACAATGGCATTTTAGGAAGACATACTGAATCATTTGAGCATCTTAATTTAAATTGGTCACTGTTCGACCAATTAATAAAAGGTATTCATACAAACTTACAAGAAAGAGGTTTAAGTGAAAAAAAGGATTATTCTATACGAAGCGTTCAATTCATTGATATAGATGATGATAAAAACGGTGCAGAAGCATACGTTGACTTTAAGAAAGATAAAGAATCTGATTACTCATATCGTATGAATAGCGAAGGAAAAGCTTATCAATATAGCTGCAGCAATGGTAAATGTATGTATAAAGAGAAATAGTGTTAGAAGATATCCTCCTAACACTATTTCTCTTTATATTTAGGAATACACACAATAAATTCCGTCCCATTCCCTTCCTCACTCTCGACTTTTATTTCTCCTTGATGAAGATCGAGTACTTTTTTTACGATGGCCAACCCTAAGCCACTCCCTCCATACGTACGATTTCGTGAAGTGTCCGCTTTATAAAAACGTTCAAAAATATGCTGCTTCTGTTCTTTGGATATACCAATTCCCGAATCGCGAATAAACACTTCCACTACTTTCTCATATTCTTTTAACTGGATTGTAATTGTGCCACCACTTGGAGTAAATTTAATACTATTATGAATTAAATTAATCCAAACTTGACTCATACTTTCTTGATCAGCAGTAATGTGTACTTTCTCTAAATTAAGTTCTAACTCAATTTCTTTTTCAGCCCAGAGCGGTTCACTATTTAACACAATTTGCTTTAACTGTTGATCTAATCGATAAGTCATTCTTTCTGGCGTATACTCTTCCGACTCTAATAGGGTGAGTTTCAGTAAATTTTGACTTAGTTTAGATAATCTCGTTGTTTCCGTTTCAATAATAGTAAGGTAATGCTTTCTTTTTTCCTCGGAAAGATTGTTATCTTGTAATGCTCTAGCAAATCCTTTTATAGAAGTTAATGGTGACTGTATTTCATGAGAAACATTCGATACAAATTCCTGGCGCATTTTCTCCATCGCATTCAGTTCATCTGTCATATCATTTATACTTTTTACGAGCACACCAATTTCTCCATCATATTTCTCTTCATTCCTTATTTTTACGGAGAAGTCCCCTTTTGCAATTTTTTGTATCGGTTCAATAATAGTCCAAATCATTGCCTCTCGCTTTGGTCTCATTAATACCCCGATTAATACCCAAATAAGAACAATAAATATAAAGCCGACCATATCACTAATTAGAAAAGTAACAAAAGGCGATACTTGTATTTCAAGAGCATTCATTACACTTGATGATACATAAAAGGCTATAGACCAAATTATAGTGAGAAAAGAAAAAAGTGCTATTACCGCTCCCATTACTTTCAGCATCTTCAACTTACTCATTCGTTTTCTTTTTCTCATCTACTTACCTCTAAACGATACCCTAATCCTCTTATTGTTTTAATACTAAATTTCGACTTCTCTTCTTGGAACTTCTCTCGTAACCGATTAATATGAACATCTAATGTACGTTCATTCCCTTCAAAATCATATCCCCATACATCTTCAATTAATTGCTCTCTTGAACAAGTTCTCCCTGCTTTAGAACCTAAAGTAAAGAGCAATTCGAATTCTTTTAACGGTAACGTAACCGTTTGTTCTCCAGCTGTAACTTCAAATGTTTTACGATTTAACAGTACATTCCCAATTTGAATCGATTGCGAAACTGTAATTTGGTAACGTTTCAATAACGCCTTAACTCTCACTACTAGTTCTATAGGATCAAATGGTTTTACAAGATAATCATCCGTTCCAAGGTGAAATCCTTTTACTTTTTGAGACGTTTCCCCTTTAGCAGTTAGCATCAAAATCGGGATATCATAGTATTTTCTTAATTCAAAACATACATCAAATCCATCCATATTCGGCATCATGATATCAAGAATAACCATATCGACTTTCACTTCGTCTATTTTTCGAAGTGCATCTAGTCCATCAATCGCCTCTAATGTTTGAAAACCTTCCCGCTCTAAAAAAACAGAAACAAGTTCTCTAATATGCGGGTCGTCGTCTACGATTAAAATTTTAGGTATCAAAGGAACCATTTCCTTTCTACTTAGCATCCTTTATACAGTTTTTACAAATAAATAATCAGCGGAGTACACTCCCCACTGATTATTCATTTTATAATGCTCCCTCTTTAATTTTCAATTGTTGCGTTGCAAATTCACGATACATATCATGCGTCTGTAATAATTCATCATGTGTACCGCTTCCTGTAAGATTCCCTTTTTCAATAAAAATGATTTTATCTGCATCTACAACAGTAGAAAGTCTATGTGCAATAACTAACGTTGTTCTGCCTTTCATTAAGTTATTTAAAGCCTTTTGAACAACAGACTCTGATTTACTATCTAGACTGGAAGTTGCTTCATCTAACATAAGAATTTGTGGATTTCGAAGTAACGCCCGAGCAATCGCAATTCGCTGTCTTTGTCCTCCAGAAAGCTTCACACCACGTTCTCCAACTTCTGTTGCATATCCATTTGGTAAGTCATGAATAAATGCATCAACATATGCCATCGCTGCTACTTTTTCAATTTCTTCATCTGTCACTTCACCCTCTACACCGTAACAAATATTATCACGAATCGTTCCATCAATTAACGGACTATCTTGTGAAACGTAACCAATTTGACGTCGCCATGATTGCAATGAATAACTCGTAATTGAGTCTTTCCCTAATTTAATAGCACCGCTAGTTGGCTCGTAAAAACGTTCTAATAGTGAGAATAACGTCGTTTTCCCGCTACCACTTGGTCCTACGATTGCTGTTACTTTTCCTGATTCAATTGTGAAATCAATATTCTTTAAAACTTGCTCTTCTTCGTTATACTCGAAATGTATATTTTCAAGTACGATTGGCTGCTTAGCATTTGTAACCTTCACACCAGTTTCATGATCTTCTACTTCATATTCTAAAATTGTATTAATTCTTTCCGTTGCACCAATTGCCTTTTGGAATTGTGTAAAGAACATAGATAATTGACTCATTGGCATTATAATTTGAACTAAATATAAAATAAACGCTACTAGTTCCCCTGTTGTTAATGCACCGCTAGAAACACGCATTCCACCATACCCTACGATAATAACAAGCAATGCCATTAAAACAAACGACATAACTGGTGAAATTAACGCTTGCACTTTTCCTTCTTTCAAACCAAATTGTAATAACTTTTCGATACCTTTATTTCCAGTTTCATATTCTCTTTTTTCTGTATTTGAAGATTTCACCAAACGAATTTCTGATAACACTTGTGTTAATACACTAGTAAAAGAAGCCGTTTCATCTTGAAGTGCTTTTGAAATCTTATACATTTTTCGTCCAAGTGGAACTAAAATGAGTACTGATAATGGAATAACCGTTAAAAGTAAAAGTGTCATTTTCCAATCTAAAACAAATAATACAATTAATGAACCGACAATTGAAATACCGCCTGTTAATAAGTTTGACAAATGCTCAGAAATTAATGTTTTCACAACTCCTGTATCATTTGTCATACGGCTAATTGTATCCCCTGTTCTATTTTGATCATAATAAGTTACCGGTAAAATAAGCACCTTTTTCCACAAACGTTCTCTCAATCCAGCTACAATCTTCTGTCCTATATAATTTAATAAATATATAGACAATCCTGCCGCTATAGTTTGCATAATAAAGAAGGCAACTAGCCCAACAATTTGTCCTGTACTAATTGACGAAAGTGAAAAATTATCTACTAGCCCTTTCGTTAACATTGGAATAAATAAACTCGCTCCCGTAGAAAGCAAACTCATTAATAACGCAAAAGCAAGAATCCCTTTTGGAGGATTTGTATCTTGAATAAGGCGTAAAAACTGCCTCCAGCTCCCTTTTTTCTTCATCTCATCTCTAACTTCCATTTATGTTCATCTCCTCGTGTTAAACCAAACTGTTCTTTCTAAAAATAGAATACAATACAAATGTAAACTGAATGTAAACACACTTTTTCTGTTTTTACAAAATATACATGTCAACGCATCTTTACAACAGATATAAACATCTGATATTATTACCTGGTACTTAATATTATTCTATGTGGATTATAGATAACCAATTTACAATACTGTATAAATCTCCCGTTATTGAAAGGAGTATCCTTTTTGCAAACAAATATACATTCCGAAAAGGAAACAATCATTTTTATTCACGGCTTAGTTGGCAATCGTCGTGCCTTCAAAAAAGAGCATAAACGATTTTCCGCCGCTTACAACATTATTACTTATGACTTATTAGGTCACGGCGATGATAAAGGAGAAGCTATCGAATTTTCATTACAGCGCCTCGTAGATCAACTATTGAACTTATATGAAAAAGAAGGTATTCAAAAAGCTCATATTTGCGCTCTAAGTTATGGCTGTTATATTTCTACAATCTTTGCACAAATGCACCCAGAAAAAGTAGTAAGCATTTGTCATATTGGTGGACATTATAATAATCCATCCCTTTTATATAACGTATTTCAAAAATTTTGGGAGAAGCGCGGAGACGAATACTCTAAATGGCTCTCTCAATACGCAAATACCATTTTCCCAAGTGGCATACTGAAGGCTAATCCATTCGCTGTCATTTCTAGAAATATTTATTACCGTTTCGGATTACAATTACATTCATCAATTATTGCGCAATCATTACGACATCGTTTAGAATTCGATTTAAAATCGAAATTAAAATCACTTCCCCACCCTATATTATGGGTAATGGGTGAACATGATCATCTCTATAAATCTTGTCTTTTTGATTTAAAGTCCATTCTTCCTAACGTTTTATATAAAGAAATACCGTTAGCAGGACATGCAGCAAACCTATTTCGTCCCAACTACTTTCATGACCTATACGCCCGATTTTTGAATGGGAAATTACAGTAAAAACTACGACATTCCCAATCTATTCAACTATAAAAAGGCTTCCCAAGTTTCCCTGGAAAGCCTTTTCTCTATACGAAAAGTATATAAAACTACTTTTTCTTAGTATGCTTTTGTGTAACCTAACATGTGCTTGCTCCAGTAAGAGTTGTTTACAGAACTAATACGTACACCAGTTGCATCAGTTTCTGCACTAATGAACTGACCGTTTCCTAAGTAAACACCCATGTGAGAAGGACCTGATTTATAAGTATTTTGGAAGTATACTAAATCACCTGGTTGTGGATTGCTAGTTTTTGTTTTAGAGCTCCAGTATCCAGCAACTGTTTGACGAGCGCCTTTATGACCAGTTTGATTTAATACGTAGTGAATGAATCCACTGCAGTCAAAACCAGCAGGTGTTGTACCAGCAGTTCTGTATGGTGAACCATTTAAAGATCTAGCGAATCCAGCGATTGAAGATGTATCTCCACCTGTTGATGGTTTTTGTACGTCTTTACCTGGTTGTTGAACGTTATTTGTAACGTTATTGTTATTCGTAACGTTGTTTACTCCGCCTTTTACAAACTTAACGAAGTCTGCACTTACGTAACCTGTGCGGCCATTATGGTTAATTTTGTACCAACCATTTTCAGCGCCAGTAACGTTTAATACTTTACCTTGTGTTACGCCACCGATTACAGCGTTGTATGTAGCTGGGCCTGTACGTACTTTTAAAGCACCAGTGTTAACAACATAAGAACCACCAGTTTGAACTGTAGTAGTATTGTTGTTTGTAGTTGGTTGTTGTGTTTGGTTAGATACAGCAGAACCACCTTTTGTTACGAAGTCTTTGCTTACGTATCCAGTTCCACCATTGAAGTTGATTTTAAACCAATCTTGTACTTCACCTACAACTTGTACTGTTTTACCTTTATTTACAGAACCTAATACTGTATGAGATGTACTTGGGCCTGTACGTACGTTAAGTGAAGAAACGTTTACTGTGTAAGTACCTGTTCCTTGTTGAACAGTAGTTCCTGTTTTACCACCAGTCGTTACGAAGTCACCACTTACATAACCAGTTTGGCCGTTTACAGTTACTTTGAACCAACCGTTTTCTTGTCCAATTACTTGTAGTACTTGACCTGATTTCACTTTAGAAATCACGTTATGTCCTGTACCAGCACCTGAACGAACATTTAATACATCAGCGGTTACTGTGTATTTTAAGTCGGATTTTGTTTCTACAGTTTTTGTTTCAGTTACAGTCGTTTGAGTTTGAGTTTGTCCATTAATTTCTTTTAGCGCTTCGTTTGAAACTTGTGCATGAGCAGAATCCATACCTGGAACTGCAACACCTACTACAGAAGCTGCTGCTAAACCTGCAATTACTTTTTTCATAAGTTGTCTTTACTTCCTTTCCCTACTATCCTCTTAAAAAAAAATTATAAACTTAATACTTTACAATATTATCAAAGTAAAATATTCATCAAGTTCCATTTTTTAACAAGAGTTTTATTTTTCACACAGAGTTCATTTTAAACGAATGAAGTGAATTCCGTGTGAACTTCATGTGAACTTTACCATTAAACTTATTGTTTTTGCAATGCTTTTTTCAATTCTTTTATGTATTTCATTGAAAATTCGACATTTCATTCATTATCTTAATATATATTTTCTATCCACTTTTAAAAACTCTATTCATCTAATACAATGCAAAGAATGTATTTCCTAGTAAAGTTCCTGCCATGAAGCATACTCTTATCATGACAAAAAATACTTTTTTTATCAATAGTATAATATTTTTAAAAAACTATTTTTGATACTATCTATCACTTTTAAAAGATTTGACATTTTGTAAGATTTAACTTCAAAAATCGTGTTCTAATTTGACGAAAATACACATTCCACTACCTATTTTTCACTAACTATGGAATTTCTAGGATATTTATATTATCATATATTTAGTGGTATTTTAACCAATACATATTTTATTTACCCTACACTGAAACCTATCGAACTTTTACAGGTCGGTATTCTCCACGTAGCATTAAATTTTGAAATGGAAGTCTTATTGCCTGCAAATATTGGGATTAAAGAAGGAGGTATATGTATGAAAAACATAATAGATGATCCTATAAATAAAAATATAGAACTGTACTATGCTTTTTTTCAATTCGTTTCAATTATTACCTTACAAAAAATATCAACTATTGAAACACGTAAAATCGAATTAAAAAATCAGATGAAAAATTCCTATCAAAAAAATCCTTATTACTTATAAAAGGTGAACAGGTTGTACCCCTGTTCACCTTTTATCATTCCTACATTATTTATAAATTTTCACACGATTTTCTAAAGGTTGGTATTCTTTTTCGCCTGCAGGTACCGCCGGTTTACCAAACGGCATTTGTGCAGTAAGTTTCCAAGTTTCTGGAACTTCCCATTCTTTTCTTACTTCTTCATCAATTAACGGATTGTAATGCTGCAATGTAGCACCAAATCCTTCGATTTCTAAAGCTGTCCAAATTGCAAATTGTAACATTCCTGAGGATTGCTGTGACCACGTTGGGAAATTCTCTTTGTATAATGCAAAGTTTTCTTGTAGTTTTTCCACTACTTGACTGTCTTCAAAGTATAAAACTGTTCCATAGCCACTTTTAAATGCATTCATTTTTTCTTCAGTAGATGCAAAGTTATTTTCAGGTACAATTTTTCGTAACGCTTCTTTCGTAATATCCCATAACTTATCATGCTGTTCTCCTAACAAGACGACAACGCGAGCGCTCTGAGAGTTAAAAGCTGAAGGTGTATGTTTTACAGCATGATAGATCACTTCTTGAATTCTTTCATCAGAAACTACTTGCTCTTTACTAATTGCATAAATAGATCTTCTGTCTTCAATTGCTGAGTAAAAATCTTTTGCCATCATAATTCCCTCCAATTTTCATTTGAGGCTTTTTCATATGTATACATCATGTTCCGCCTCTTAAAACTTATCATTAATAAGCTTCTAACTTTAGACTATCAACAAACAATAATAAACTCAAATAATAACACTCACATTTTTTACCTTTTTATTTCCTAATGCTAAAAATAAAAAGGCAATTTATTGTTACCGATAATAGGTAACAACAAACTGCCTTTCTGATATGATGATCTAACTCAGTATTTCACTTAATTAACTAAGCCAAATGCATAAGACATTAGCTTATTCGTCTCTGTAAAACGCTTCGTTTTACCTTTCGTTCCCATTACAACTGTAATAATACGAGTATCACCTTGTTTTGCTGTACCCGTAAAACAATACCCTGCGCTATCTGTAAATCCTGTTTTTAATCCGTCTATTCCTTCTATATATAAAGCTTTATTATTTTTATTTAACATATCATTTGTACTTATAACATTAATATTATTAAATGCTAACTGACTTTGACGTAAGTGAGTCACTTCTAATATTTCTGGATAATCTTTTATAAGATGATACGCCAAGTTTGCTACATCAGCAGCTGTCATCTTCGTCTCACTTCCATCAGGTTCCTGTAGTCCTGATGCATTTGCGAATTTAGCATAATCCGACATTTTTAACTGCTTCGCTTTTGCATTCATAATTTGAACGAAATCTTTCTCCGTTTTTGCCATATGTTCCGCTAGCGCCACAGCCGAATTATTTGCTGATTCAATCATTAATGCATGGAACAGATCTTTAACAGTCAATGTGTCATTCACTTGAACTGGGATTCTCGCACCTTCTGTTTGTGCCGCTTTCGCACTCATTTTCACTGGATCTTCCCAACGAACTTTCCCATTATGTACATTTTCTAATAAAAGGTACGCTGTCATCATCTTGGACATACTAGCTGGCGCAAAAGCTTCATTTTCATTATGTTGATAAATAATATCTCCATTACTCGCATCGATAATCATAGCTGCTTTTGCATCAATTTCGGGTGGGATGTACTTTGGTGGCACTACTTTTTCAGTTAATCCTGTTTCAGGTAATTCTGCCACTTGTAAAGGTGGTCCCTCTGCACTTGCTGTACTCTTTTGAGTTCCTTGGAATAAGAACCAACATACCCCTAAAATAAAAACTAATAGGATCGTTATCCTTCCCCATTTTAACCGCTTCATTTCAAAACTCCTTTAGCAAACCTTTTATACACTCACACTCAACCATAACAACTTTCCCTTTATATCGTCAAGGTAAAAAGCATATTTATTCATCTATAGCAATTATTATTTCAATGCATTTATGTTACAATGAAAACACTGAAATATAAGAATATTCACCGATAAATCCTCATAAATAAAATTTTTTAAATAGAAGGGATTCATGCAAATGATACTTCCAAAATCATTAAAATACGGAGACACAATTGGGATCTACTCACCTTCTTCACCAGTAACCTACACTTCTCCCAAAAGATTCGAACGTGCAAAATCTTACTTACTTCAAAAAGGATTTCATATATTAGAAGGTTCACTAACAGGTCGATATGATTATTATCGTTCTGGAAGCATACAAGAACGTGCAGAGGAACTAAATGACTTGATAAGAAACCCTGATGTTTCTTGTATCATGTCAACTATTGGCGGTATGAATTCTAATTCCTTATTACCTTATATTGATTATGACACTTTTCAAAATAACCCTAAAATAATGATTGGCTATTCAGACGCCACAGCTTTATTACTAGGGATCTATGCAAAAACAGGAATTCCTACCTTTTACGGTCCGGCGCTCGTTCCCTCCTTTGGAGAATTTGAGCCTTTTGTAGATTATACATACAAATATTTTGCAGAAACATTACTGCATGATCAAGTGCTTCCTTACAACATAGAACAACCTTTATTTTGGTCAGATGAATTTATTAATTGGGAAGAGAAAACAAAAGAAAAAGAACTTAGACAAAATAATTGGATTTCTGTAACAAACGGACAAGCTACTGGACGTGTTATTGGCGGCAACTTAAATACAATACAAGGAATTTTGGGCAGCCCTTATATGCCATGTATTCAAGAAGGCGATATTCTATTTATTGAGGATAGCTCAAAAGATGCAGCTACTATTGAAAGAAGCTTTTCATCACTTAAGGTTAGCGGTGTATTTGATAAAGTTTCAGGTATTATTCTTGGAAAACATGAGCAATTTGATGATTGTGGTACAAATCGCAAACCTTACGAAATATTATTAGAAGTACTGCAAAACCAAAGAATCCCTTTACTAGCTGACTTTGATTGTTGTCATACCCATCCAATGATTACTATGCCTATAGGTGTTCAAGTGAACATGAATGCAACTAATAAAACAATACATATTTTAGAAAAATGGAAGATATAAATTGAAACTTTAATCAGCCCTCACCAATTGGGCTGCCTGGCAAATTGGCGGATAAAAAAAGCTTATATTATAGGAAGAAAACATAAAAAAGCTCCGTTATTACAACCGGAGCTTTTTATTATTGCCCTAAATTTTGAACCTTCTCTTTCAAATCACGAACTTGATCTATCGTCTGCATAAGCTCAGAGTTTTTAAATTGCTCTACATCCACTTTTCCTTCTTCTATCTTCGTCATTGCCGTATCAATTAATGTATTTAACTTTTCGTTATATCCGACGATTTGCTGATGAAGATCCTTTGCTACATCAGGTGGTGTTAATTCATTGAAAGCGGGTATATCTTGTTTAATTTCACTAAGCTTCGTTTCTAACTCTTTTCGAGCCTCACTATCATTAACAGCCTTTTCAGCTAATGCTGGTGCATCATTTGCAAATGCACTTATTTCATTTACATAGTCTGTAGCTTTTTGAGCATAATCTATGGAGTTCCTTCCTTGCTCTACTAGTGAACATCCCATTAAACCAATTGAAACTATACAAGCTAATAAAATTGATTTGATTTTCATTTTAGACTCCCTTCGTCTTTATAATTGTCTACAATTTTCTCTATCATAACTTCTAGCCAAATTGCCTATACCCTTTTTCAAATGACTATCTAGACTCTTACATGTCCTATAATCGTTACAACATCTACTTCTATGTGTACGCTAATAATATCTTCAATTATATCCATATATCCTTGTCCTATAGCTGCTCCATAGTGTAATGTAAGCCCCTTCTTTTCATACACTGACTTTGGCACTGAAAAAATAAATCTCCTCAAGTTTCTTTCATCAGCAGGCTCCATAATTAAAACAATTCCATCCTCTTCAAACATATACACTCGCCCTCCAACTTTACATTCACTATGGCTCAGTATTGCCTTTGTCAGCTAAATTTAAAACCTAAAAATAAGATGCACATCGCTCTATAATTAAAATTAAGAAGCATTAATTCTGTTTTTAAAGTTTAATGCTTCTTCAAAACTTTGATTTAACTGTCCATAATCCGTATTATGCGAATTATTTCAATTCCCCTCAATTCTTCATTTCCGGACAATATAGAGTACATCAGTTTCAGATAAACCAAATTTCCTCGCACTTCTCATTCCTTGTTTTTCAGCTATGTTATACAATTCAACCTTAAATCCTACATTCATTAATCGTTGTATAAATCCCGATTGATTATAAATCCTTACATGTTCTTCATGACCAAAAGCTAATTTTCTCAATTTTGGCGTTAAAATTAATTCATTCTCTATAATAATATCTACATTCATTACGATTGGAGCTTGAATAATTCCCCATCCATTTGTTTTTAAAACTCTATATAACTCTCTCATCGCTTTTTCATCATCTTGAACGTACTGTAATACATGACCACATAAAATCACATCAAATGTATCATTTTCATATGGAATTCTAGTAACATCAATTTCCTGCATTAATGGATCCTTTGGTTCAATATCTCCACACACATATATAATATTTTTATACTGAGCAAACCAACTTCTTAACTTCGCTTCTGGTGCAATATGAAGCATAGTATCATTTCCACTTAATAAATCCGTTTCCATTTCAATATATATACGATATAACCTTTCACGGTCCATCGAATCACATACCGGACAAATCCCCGTATCTTTATTCCACATCTCGAATTTGTATTTTGGAAAAGCGTAATGTTCTGGCCAAGGAGAAAATTTTTCAAATTGTTGATTGCAAAATTGACAATAGCAGACGTCTTTCTCAAATATACGATTAACTAACTTATTTAGTTCCTTCTCTATCTTTTCATTATCAATTTGATTTAATTGACTATTTTTTACCACATCCTTAATTATTAAAACGGCATTTTCCAAACAATGAGTTAAACACTCTTTATAATCTTGCTCACAATTTAAAAACCCACTATTATATGCATCTATTATTAATTCAATCCATTCTTCAATTGTCTTTAATGTAAATTGCATTTGTTTTTGATTTTCCCCACTATGTTGTCTAAAATAACTAAGAGGTTCCTCTATATAAACTACTTTCCCTTTCCTCATCATATCTAGCCATGTTGCAATGTCATTAATAGCAGAGTAACCCTTCCCCTTAAAACACCCAAAATCCCCTCCCAAAAATTTTCGATTAAACAGAACTGTTGTAGGCTCACCAACTACATTTTTTAAGTTTTTTAACATATAATCCCCTAATTCTTTCCCTTCAAAAAGTGTAGTTTCTTTGGCGATTTTCACATTCAATGTTGATGGTGATAATACTTTTCCATTCTCATCAATTAATTCACGATATGACGTCACAAACGAAATGTTTTCTAGACTAAAAAAACAGTACATCATTCTTTTAATCTTTTCAGGATGAAATAAGTCATCATCTAATAAAAAGTTTATATAATCTCCATTTGCAAGTTCTATACACTTATTAAAGTTCTCTGCTTCTAATCGAGGTTTATTTTTAACATATGTAATACATTCATATTCACTTAAATATGGTTGGATCATCGATTGAACTTCACCGTTTGTACTATCGTCAGAAATTATTATTTCGATATTTTCATATGTTTGATTCAAAGCACTTTTGAGAGCTAATTCCAAGTAATGTGGTTTATTATAGGCAGGAATTAGTATACTGACTTTCGGTAAATGAGAGTTGTTATTCCGATACTGTTTTTTCTTTTCTATATTTATTTCCTTTCGCTTAATTTTTCGGTAATAGTCTAATGTATATAATGTTGATGGTGGAACAAATTTTCTTGCATAATCTAGAAAATTAGTTATCGCTTTATATAACTCTTTTTCAGTAGATAAAAAACCATACTTTTCTCCAACTATAATACTATGTGAAAAATCCTCTACTCCATCCATAAGTTTATTAGATTCATTCAACTGTTGACCTGAATGTAATCGGAAGTAACTAAGTGTCTCCGCTATATATACTGCTTTTCCTTTACTTAATAAAGATAACCATGAGGCTATATCTACATTACATAGATACCTTCTCTTATCAAAAATCCCATACGGTTCTTGTAAATCATTTTTACGAAATAAAACTGTTGTCGGTTCTCCAATATAATTTTTTTGATCCACAATTACCCTATTTCCTAATTCTGTTCCCTCTATAATCGTATCCTCTTCAAATAAACGGACAGTTGAATAAATATGTCGTAGTTCTTTCCCTTTATCATCAATTACTTGACGATGAGATGTTACAAGCTTGATTTCATTATCTAAATCATTGAAAAAATACTTCATCATTTTTTCAATTTTATTCATATGAAATATATCATCATCCATTAAAAAATTTATATACTCACCGTTCGCTTCATTAAATAACATTAGCGCATTTTCAAATTGTCCGAGAGTTGACCTGTTTTTTATATAAATAATATTTGAATGATCACATAAGTATTTTTGTAACACATTTTCCGTTTCGTCATTCGTGCTATCATCTCCAACAATAATTTCTATATTAGAATATGTTTGTTGTAATACACTACACAATGCTTTTTCAAAGTAGCCAGGACGATTATAAGTAGGAATTAATACACTTACCAATGGAATTCGCTCTATCGACTCTTCACTTTTTTCAAAACGATTCCCCATCTTTTCCCTCCACCTTTTCGCATATTAGTTATATACGCGACATAATATCACATTACTTAAACCGTATGAAACCTTTATACTTTTATGCAAGCCCATAACAAAATATCCTACTTTTCACTCCTAAATATACATATTCAATAACATAAGCATTTGATTAGCTGCTTTTTATTCATTTGATTTCTATCGTAAAGTAATGTCAGGCAAATAAAACGAAACTTTAATTAGAGGGGGCTTCTCCATCCTTTCTAATTAGCCCCCTCACCAATCGTTTTTTTACGTACAGTTAATCTCCCACCTAACTTCCTCACATCAGCCGGATCTTAAGATAGGAGTCTTACTCCCTGCAAATAGCGGGATAAATCTATACCTTAAAAAGAATATATATTTCTTAACAAAAAAATAGCTGCACCATTAGGCGTAGCTATTTTACAACTATTACTTATTCAAACTATATTCCTTTATCTAACTCATACAGCTTACGATACTTCTCGTTTTCTTTCAGAAGTTGTTCATGACTACCTTGCATCACAATTTGACCACGATCAAGGAATATAACTTCATCTACATGTTCAATTCCTACAAGGTGGTGTGTAATCCAAATAACAGTCTTTTCTTCTGTTGCAGAAAACATTGTTTCTATTAAAGATAGTTCTGTCTTTGGATCTAAGCCGATCGTAGGTTCATCAAGTACAATAATTGGAGCCTCTTGCATTAGCGTTCTAGCAAAAGCAACCCGTTGTCTTTCTCCACCAGAAAACCTTTTTCCCATTTCATACATTTTTGTTTGCAATCCATCTGGAAGAGAAGCTATATGCGAAGCTAATTGTGCTTTCTCTAAAGCTGTCCATATCTCTTCATCCGCAGCCTCTGGTTTACCGATTCGCACATTATTTCCAATTGTCGTATCAAATAAATGCGGCTTTTGATTCAATACAGAAATATATTTTGATAAAAGATTCGTATGAGCCTGTTCACTATTCAATAAAACTTCACCATGTAACGGGCTTAGCGCACCTGCTAACAATTTTAACAAAGTAGATTTTCCTGTTCCACTTCTTCCTAAAATGGCGATTTTCTTTCCTGCCTTTATTTGCAGTGATACTTCTTTCAATACAAATTCATTACTATCTGGGTAACGATACGATACATTATTTAATTCAATGTCTATATGTTTTGATGCAACATAATCTTTATCTCCATGTAATTCCTTTTCATCCTGTAAAACATCATTAGCTTCTACTCTATTTAGACGATGAGCAGATTCTACATATGATGGAATTCGATCGATAGCATCTGAAAGAGGAATAAGCGCGTTTGTGACTGATAACGTCATTAAGACGAAAGCCGCAATAACGGTAGGTGCAATCTGTTCACTTGCCGCCTCATTTCCAGTCCATATGATCATTGAAATAACTACAATCCCCACTACTAATTGAATGATACTGTCCCTAATATGATTCCAGCGCTTCATTCTTTTTTCCGTTTTTAACAACTGAGCATTTTGCTCTACATACTTATCGATGAATTCATCTTTTCTACCACTTGCTTGCCAATCTGATAATCCAAAAACAGCGTCTGTTAATTGTTGATACAAACGGCTTCTTCCTTGTTTTAAAGTAACATGATGTTGCTTCATTAAAAGTAATGATACAAACGGAAGCAGAAAGACGATAATAGCCAACATACATGCTGCAATAAGTGCAAATACTACGTCAAATGCACCGATAACAAGTACGAATATGCTATATACAACTAATGCTAATAGACTAGGAAATATTGTACGTAAATATAGGTTTTGCAAATGCTCTATATCTTCGGATAATATACCTAACATATCGCCCGTTTGAAATCGTGAACGGAAAAATAACGCCTGCGGTTCTACTATTCTGTATAGTTTCGTTCTCATCTTTTCTAATATGCGTAGTACGACATCGTGTCCAACTAAACGCTCCAAATAATGAAATACCGCTTGTCCTATACTAAACGCACGTGTTGCAACGATAGGAACATATACAGCCATTACATTTTCTGGTCTAAGAGCAGATTTAGAGATTAAATAACCTGAAATGAAAAGTAACATCGCACCTGAACTAACTCCAAGAAGACCAAGGAAAATAGTTAAAGTCATTCTACCTTTATTTTGCTGTATATAAGGTTTAATCCAGTTACTCATCTCTATTCCCTCTCTTTCCTGTGAAAATGTAGTGCCGCATTCTTTAAAAGTTCTTCATATGTTCCACTTTCTATCATTTCCCCTTTATTTAAAATAAGAATATGATCCATCTGTTTCATCCAGTGAAGACGATGTGTTGCAAGAAATACTAACTTACCTTCAAACAGACGTAACATCGCTTGTTTTATTTCAAATTCAGTTTCAATATCAAGATGTGCCGTAGGCTCGTCTAATAAAATAATTGGCTTTTTACTTAGAAGTGCGCGTGCCATAGCGACACGTTGTTCTTGTCCACCACTAAGCATACGTCCACCTTCTCCAATTCTTTCGTACATTCCATTCGGAAGCGATGCAACAAGTGAACGAAGACCAACTTCATTAATAACTCTTTCCACTTCTTCATCAGTTGTATTTGTTTCATAGAAACAAATGTTATCTTTTAATGAAAGCGGGAAAATATAAGGTTGCTGCGGAATATAAGCAATATTCTTTTGCCAATCTTCACGAGTAGACCCGTCAATTTCAACACCATTTACAATCAACTTTCCACCAGAAGGAGTTAAAAATCCTGCTAATACGTCGATTAGTGTTGATTTCCCCGCTCCACTCTCACCAATAACACCAATAGCACCGTTACCTTTCCAAGTAAAATCAATTCTCTCTAATATCTCTTTTTCAGATTCATCATTCTTTACTTTTACATCTTGTAATTTCAAGTTACTAGATGAATTCCATATGATATCTACATTAGATTCTTTCTTTCCTATTTCTTTTTGTTGCTGTAAAATCTTTTCTATTTGCTCCATTGCAAGTTGTCCATCTAACGTAGCATGGTAATTTGCTCCAACTTGTTTAATCGGCAAGAAATATTCCGGAGCTAAAATTAAAATCGTAAGGGCTGGCAATAGTACAATTGTCCCGTCTATTAAACGTATCCCTAATCCGACCGCCACAAATGCGATTGATAAACTCGTAAAGAAATCTAATGCAAAAGAAGAAAGAAAAGCAACTCGCAAAGTACGCATCGTTGCTTTTCTATATCTTTTACTTACCTTTTCAATCTTTCCTTCGTGCTGTTTACTTTTACCTAAATACTTTAATGTTTCTAATCCTTTTAACGTATCTACAAAATGATTAGAAAGTACACGATATGTTTCATATTGGCTATCCGCCATTTTCTGTGCTGCTAATCCTAGTAGGATCATAAATATAATTACGATAGGAATCGTTACAACTAAAATGATTCCAGACTCAATATCTAACGTAAAAACATATAGTACAATTAGTCCCGGTATGATACTACTTCTAATCATTTTAGGAATTGTTAATTCAATATATGTTTTAAATTTCTCAATACCTTCTATCGATAAGGTAACCAGATGACCTGTTCCAGCAGTTTGAACATACCGTGGACCTAACGTGAAATACGCCTCTATTAATTGTTTTCTCAGTAGCGATCCTGTTTTTTCAGCAAAACGTTCCACTAATATCTGCGATATTCGAACCAACATGTGACGTACTGCAAACGTGATTCCAAAATAAACAGTTTCATTTAACACAGATTGTACTGTTTCTCCCTGAAATAAGAACGTAATAGCCCGTGCTAAAAACACTGTTTGTGCAATAATACTAAAAGCTTCTAAAATGCTAATGATTGTTAACACTACATATAAAACTCGGCTACCAGGATACGACGGAAGTCCTCTTTTTCTTTTCATTAGTACTCCAAATCTTTATCTGACTTAACAGGTTGTCTAAACACATAGAAACTCCATATTTGACTTCCCAAAACAAATGGCAATATAGCAATTGAAAAATACGTCATCAGTTTTAGTGCATAATCTCCTGATGCTGCATTATAAATTGTTAAATCGTATATTGACCCTAACGAGCTAATTAAGACACGTGGGAACATGCCGGCAAACACACTCGCACTTAGTAAAATGATTGTTAAACTCGTCATAACGAAAGCCCAACCATCTCTTCTTCGTTTATTTAATAATGTTGACGCACATAATGCTACAAAAGCTCCGATCGGAACCATAATCCACTCTGTACCATGACCAGTGAATATATCTGTTTTCCATAACCCTACACCGGCAAAAATAAGAAGTGCTATAATTGCAAGCGGTGCAATTTTCAACGCAGCAATACGTGCACGTTCTCTTAACTTACCAGTTGTACGTATAGTAAGGAATTGCAAGCCGTGAACAATACATAGCAGAAGGAACATAACTCCTCCAAGTAATGCAAATGGATGAAGTAATTGTAAGAATCCACCTACAGCATTTTTCGTCTCATCAATTGGAATACCTACCATAAAATTAGCAATGGCAACTCCCCAAAGGATAGGCGGTAGCAAACTTCCTAAAAACATACCCCAATCCCAAAAACCTTTCCATTTATGATTATCTATTTTCGCACGGAATTTAAAGGAAACACCTCTAATAATTAAAGCAAGAAGCATAAATACAAACGGAATGTAAAACCCGCTAAATAAAGTTGCATACCAGTGCGGGAATGCTGCGAACATAGCTCCACCTGCACAAACAAGCCATACTTCATTCGCGTGCCAAAATGGACCAATTGTATTTAAGTAAATTCTTTTCTCTAAATCGTTTTCCCCTAAAAACCTTGAAACTATACCTACACCGAAATCGAAACCTTCAAGTACAAAGAAGCCTACGAATAGAACTGCAATAATGATAAACCACAACTCATTAAGAGATAACATACTCATCCTCCTTATCAAATGGATCATGGCTTTGAGAATCCTGTTTCGTTTTCTTATTCTCATGTCCTTTAATGACACGAACGAATAAGTAAATAGTAATTCCACCTATAATTAAATATAGTGATGTGAACGAAACTAAAGAGAATAATACTTCTCCGAACGTAACATTTGGAGATACAGCATCTTCCGTTTTCATAACACCGAAAACTACCCAAGGCTGACGTCCCATTTCAGTCATAATCCATCCTACTGTATTACCGATAAACGGTAGTGCAATTGCATACACCATTAATTTTAAATACCAAGTTTTTTCAGCTAAACGATCTTTTCTTGATAAGAACCATCCGTATACTCCTAGAAGAAGCATAAATGTGCCACTCATTACCATCGCTCTAAAACTCCAGAACATAGTGTGTACTGGCGGTATATAATCTCCAGGCCCATATTTTTCTTCATATTGTTTTTGAATTTGATTCATTCCTTCTACTTGACCACTAAATTTATCAAATGATAATAGACTCAGCATATAAGGGATTTGAATTTCAAACGAATTTTCTTGCTTCTCTGCATCAATTTTCGCAAATACTGTAAATGGCGCTGGATCCTCACTCGTATTCCATAACGCTTCAGCTGCTGCCATTTTCATTGGATGTGTTTTAATTAATTGTTGTGCTTGCGCATGACCGAAGAATAATACAAGCGCTGTCGTAAGTGTTCCAACAATGATAGAAATGCGGAACGATTTTTTAAACACTTCAGTTTCTTGAGCTTTCGTTATTTTCCATGCACTCACACCTGCAATAAAGAAGGCACCAGTTGCAATTGCCGCTGTAATTGTATGCGGGAATTGTACCCATAATTGTGGGTTTTGGATAATTGCTAAGAAATCATTCATTTGTGCACGTCCATCTGCTGCCATTTCATATCCTACTGGCGATTGCATAAATGCACTTGCAGTTAAAATCCAAAATGCTGATAACATTGTTCCAATTGAAAGGAGCCAAATACATAAAAGGTGAATTCGCTTCGGTAATTTATCCTCACCGAATACCCATAAACCTAAGAATGTAGACTCAATGAAAAATGCTAATAAACCTTCAATCGCAAGTGATGGACCAAACACATCACCTACGAAACGTGAATAGGTTGACCAGTTCATACCAAACTGGAATTCTTGTAGAATACCAGTTACTACACCTACCGCAAAGTTTACAAGGAATATTTGCGTCCAAAACTTCGTCATCTTCTTATAAATTTCTTGTCCCTTTACCACATATAACGTTTGCATTAACGCAATGATAAAAGCTAAACCAATAGACAGCGGAACAAAAAAGTAATGGAAAATCGTTGTTGATGCGAATTGTATTCGTGCCAATTCGAGCGTTTCCATACTACAATCACTTCCTTCATAATTTTTTATATCGTATTTTCGATTGAGTTGTATGAATAAAACAACTCAAATCTTAGAAATATAGAAAGATAAATTTGTTTATGTACTTTTAGAAAATATAAATTTTCAGTTTTTAAGATAATTACAAAAGAACTTTCTCATAAAATTTACCTTTTCACTATTTCAGTAGTGTTTTATCCGTTAATCGAATTGTATAATATACCTGCATAGTAAATTCAGCTGATTTTTGACGTATTATTGACATCATTTTGTCTGAAATATGTCTTTTGTCATTTTTTTGAATTAGATTTTTCTCATTAATAAAATGTATTTTTTTAATATAAGACTTACTTTCATATCAATAAAATAATCGTTTTCCTCTTCATACACTTGACTTTTACGCAAAAAAATGTCCTCTGAACCAACAAGGAAATTAGTTAGTTTTTTGTCAAGAGAAAAATGTATTTTTAAAATTCAAACACAAAATAATGTTATTCAAAAATAGAAAACACCCGCTCTCTCTCTATACTAAAAATTCATTTTTTTGTCATTTTTTCAAACTAAATTAATATAAAAAAAAATACCGAGAATCGATTAGACTCTCGGTATTTTTTAAATTATTTTGCTGTATGTTTTCTAATAGCCGGTAAAATTTCAGTAGCAATTAATTCGATGTTTTTCTCAATTTTATCAAATGGTACACCACCAAAATCAATTTGTGCCATAAAGCGTTGTTGCCCAAACAATTCATATTGGTAAAGCATTTTTTCAATAATTTGTTGCGGACTACCAACCATTAACGCGTCACGGTAATCTATTGCATTTGTAAATTGGTGTTTCGGATACCCACCACCGCGTAGTGTAAGCATACCAGCATTAATGTGAGGATAGTATTCACTAAGTGCATCTTGTGAATTTTTTGCTGTATAAAATAAACTCGTTGTTGCAACTGGCAAACTTGCTGGATCAAACCCACTTTTCTCAGCAGCCTCACGGTAAGCATCTACTGATCCTTTAAAGTTAATAGCTGGACCACCTAGTGTTGTTATCATCATTGGTACACCTGCACGTCCTGCTTTAATCGCACTAGCTGGTGGGCCACCAACTGCACGCCAAATTGGTAAGTTATTATTTTTAGCTCTTGGAATAACCGATGCATGTGCAAGTGGTGCTCTGAACTGTCCATTCCATGTTACATGTTCCTCATTATTAATTTTTAATAAAAGATCCATCTTCTCTTCAAATAACTCTTCATAATCATTCACGTCATAACCAAGTAAACTATATCCTCCAATACGCGATCCACGGCCAGCCACAATTTCTGCACGTCCATTAGAAATCAAGTCAATTGTAGCAAAGTCCTCATATACTCGTACCGGATCAGATGTACTTACTATCGTTGCTGAACTTGCAATTTTTATATTTTTCGTAGCTTGTGCAATAGCTCCTAAAATAACTGTATGAGCTTGCGTCGTAAAATGCGTTTGATGACTTTCACCGACAGCAAATACATCCAGTCCAGCTTCATCCGCTAACTTAGCTGTTTCAATTAATTCATGAATTCTTTGTTCTGCACTAATTTTCTCTCCATTATGCGGATTTAAAACATGATCCCCAATCGAATATAATCCAAACTCCATTCCTTTACTTGTATCCATACGGTATTTTTCCATCATTACTCTCTCCTTTAATGAAGTGGTATTAGTTTCTCTTCTAAAAACGTCGGTAATTCAAATGTATCTCTCTATTCCTTACAACATCACTTGATTAGTCAATTGATTTCGTAAAAAAAATTACTCTTGTGGTAATTCTTTTTTTTCACTATGCTTATGAACTTTCGTCATCAGCTCGTATAATATTTTTTGCTCTTCTTCATTTAATACATCATCAAAAAACGAAGATTGAAATGCAAGTTGCTCTGGCAATGCTCTCTCTAAAGCTGCTTCCCCTTGCTCTGTAAGACTAATTGTTTTCGTTTTCCAATCCTGTTTTCGTACAATATATCCTTCTTTTTCAAGACGAGTTAACATTCGAGAAATACCGCCTTGTGTAACAGTTACCTTTTCAGCTAACTCCATTTGTGTTAATGGCTGATACGTACGTATTTGCAAAAGAACATCAAATTGAGCTGTCGTTAAATCAAAACGTTTTAAAAACTCATTTGACATCTGATTACTTTGGTTCGTGAATCGTATTAAACGTAACCATATTAATGACCCTATCGTATTATCACGCATGTTTGATCACTTCCTATCGTGAATCTTACTATCAATTTACCACTCAAGTGATAGTAATGCAAGAGATAATTATATTTTTCATACACCTAACTTAAAACAATATGTTATACCCAAATGCATCACTTGTGTAATATCTGGTCTACCTTTCTATGTAAAAAGATTTAAGCTCAAATACCTAATCCTTATTATGCATTTTTTTGCTTTCTGACACAATTTGTTCGGGAATTCACATCATTAAATAGTTACATTTTATTATCTCCAAAATGAAATATACACCTTATTAACGTACTCTTTCCCCCTCATAAGTATGAGTGTTTTTAATTTGCGAACAAAAAACTAAATATAATGATACAATTAAATAAAACAATCATAAAAAGGTGGGGATAACATGCAAATTTCTAAACGATTTATAAAACCATTTCCTGAATATGAGGACATATTTTATGATGATTTGGAACAGCATAAAAAACACTTTTTACCCATTTGCTCTATTAATTTACAATGTGTTGAACCGGAATCAGAAGAATGGTTACATATTGTGTCAGCAAAAGAAATCCATGATGGTTGCGTTGGTGATTTTACCAAACCATTTCACACAAATTTTACGAAAGCAGATACATTAGGGTTCGATGTCATTAATGGAAAATATAAATTTGAAGCGGATTGGAATTATTTCAAAATCGAACAAAATAATTCTGACATAATAGAACAAGCCTACGAGAGTAATGAAAGAAATTATCAAATCCGTAAAGAATATTTTCAACGTAATCAAAAAATTTATCCTTATTCTAGCTTTGGAAAAGAATTTACATCTGTAGAAGTATTAGAAGAAGAGTTTGCCGAAAAACAAACAAATGGCTGGGGATTAAATTATCCCGTGGTAAATGGTATCCTAAATGATGTTCGTTTTATGACAGAAGAAGGTAAAGAATTATTAGAAGACTGCGATAACGAAGACGAAATTTTTGACTTTACGAATCTTCTAAATGTACCAAAAGATGAATATGGACATCCATTTACATATGTTGGATTTGTTACAGGATATTATTTTCAAGCTTATGGTGCCGATCGTATTTACTTATTCTTTAATAAAGAATTAAGAAAAGCAGTAATTTGTTTTGAATATACATAAGATAATTAAGAAAAATCCATTTTGAACATTATTACATGAATCAACATGGATTTTTTATAAATAATTTATTTATATTTCAATTCCGCATCTACTGTGAAATGTGTAAAACCTCATATATTGTAATATCCTCCATCTCTTCAATTTCAGGCTTTACTTCATAAAATTCAAACTGACTATATCCCCACTTATCTGGGTTATACACTATTACATTCCCTTTACAATTTTCTGTATTCTGGGCATTCTTATTCAAAATGTTAAATTGAGTCCCAATCAATGAATTCTTTTGAGGGATACTCCCCGTATATTCGACAACATATCTGCATTTTTTAAAATCATCACTTAGATTAACAACTAATGGAACACCTATATTTATTTGTTGCCACCCAAACGATTGTAAAATATTATCGTAATACCCTTCAAAAATAAATTTATTCATCCCTTCATAACCATTCCAAATATATAAAGGTGCATAACAGTTATAGAAATTCCCATGCTTACCTGCCTCAGTCATTAAATATGCTTTGAAATTCAATTCTTGAAAACCATCCGTTTTATACCCATTATCCTCTACCCTTTTCCTAATAATCTCCATATCATAATCTTTTGGCAAAATGACCTTATATTGCATTCCAATCATGTTTATCACTCACTTTCCATCTTATATACACAATGATAAGGCGATGATTGACTAACGTAAAATAGGTATAAATTATGATTGGTATCATTTATAATGATATCGTATAAGGGGCTGTGATAAATGGAAATAAATGATCTTATTATATTCAAAACTGTAGCTAGCGAAGGTTCTATTAGTAAAGCTGCGAAAGAGTTAGGGTATGTTCAACCAAACGTAACTGAGCGAATCAAAAAATTAGAACAAGAGTTAGAAACACCTTTACTACATAGAGATAACAAAGGCGTTTCCTTACTACCTTCTGGAGACATTTTATTAGACTACACGAATCAAATATTAACTCTAGTAGAAGAAGCGAAAGATCAAATTAAAATGAGTGGTTCTTCTTATATAATCGCGACGTCACAATCTATTTTGACTAATTATTTAAGTAAGCGCATTAAAGAAAATTTCAGGAATTATCAAATATATGTAGAAAATAGTAGTCATTTGCAAAAATTACTGCAGCAACAAAAAGTTGATATGGTCATTACTTATGAGGATTACCCGGACACAGCGTTTAAAAAAGTATTTTCCACTTCAATTTCTATAGGCTTATTAAAAGCGAAAGAAAAGTGTACCATTGACTTTTCAAAGGAACTCTTCTTCGTTAGCAATGACAAAAAGTGCCCTTTTAGAAATAGGACGATACAATTTCTAAAAGAAAATAATCTATCTCAGCATCAACTTCAACAATTAGATTCTTATTCACTCATTGAAGATTTTATAAACGATGGCAACGGAATAGCCTTTTTACCGATTAGAAAGGATAAATTGGAACCAATTGAAGATATTCCAGTTGAGAAATTAGCTGTTCATTTTTTTACAAATCATAACTCTTTAAAACAAATCCCTGATGAACTATTTGATTAATAGAAGAGCTATCAAATTAACTAATTACATACGCCAATAAAAATCCCTCCTTTACGAATCTAAAAGAGGGATTTTCATATTCTATACAATTGATTTTTCACACATTTTGCTCCACTTCTGCACTTTTCTCCTTCTTATTCCGTTTCATACTCTTCAGTCCCTTAACCGTGCCAACTAATCCTTTCGGGAAAACTAGCAATACGATAATGTACAATAAACCGAGAATAATCGTCCATCGTTCAAAAATTGGAAACTCTGTGGCTAGTTCTGATAAATAATATTTCAGTGATTCAATAATTCCTGCTCCAGCAATCGCTCCAATTAACGTTCCAACTCCGCCAATCATCGTCATCAACAATGCATTTAATGTCATTTCAATTGAAAATACTGTCGTATTAACAAAACGCAATGTGATAACAAATAAACCACCGCTAATCGCAGCTACTACTCCTGCAACAATGCTAGCAATAATTTTATAATGAAGCACTTTATATCCTAGTGCTTCAACACGTTGTTCATTTTGTGAAATTGCCTTTAATACTTTTCCAATAGAAGATTTGGTAAAAAGACGTAACAGAATAAAAATGACAATTAAACATATAAGGGTTACATAATAAAAGTTAAAACGATCACGGAATAAGTCTGGTACACCAAATGTAAAACCATCCCCTCCATGAGTAAGCCCGCGCCACTTTTCAGCAAGTACGAAAAATAACTGTGAAATAGCAAGTGTTAACATTGCATAAAAATGACTTTTCAGCCGTAAAGAAAGCAAACCGATTATATAACTAACAATGGCTGAAATGATAATTGCAGCTACTATCCCTATAAAAAAATTCGTTATGGATACTCCTTGCCGATCAAATAAAAGCGCTACGCCATATGCTCCTATTCCAAAGAACATACAGTGACCGAACGATACAATTCCTGTATATCCAAGCAATACATCAAAACTCATTGCAAAAATAGCAAAGATGAAGATTTGAGTGAACAAAATTAACAAGCTCCGTGAATCATTTACGAATGGAAATACACTTAAACAAATGAGCATAAATACTCCGAAGTATACTTTAATTCGATTTGATGTGCTGTTCACCATTTCACCCCTTTTCACCAACAAGACCAGTTGGCTTCACTATTAAGAAAAATAGTAACATTAACATATTGATTGCAAGTGATAAATCCGGTATAAAATACGCTGTAAAAGCACCAGCTAATCCGACAATTAAAGAAGCGATTGCTGAACCTTGTACGCTTCCTAGCCCTCCAATGATTACTACTATGAAAGCTAAAATCGCATACTGCATACCCATCTCGGCGAAAATAACGCCTGAATACGGTGCTAATAAGAAGCCTCCCAACGCTGCCATCCCTGCTCCTAATAAAAAGACGAAAGAAAATATCGCTTTTATGTTAATACCGAGCGCTTGAACCATCTCTTTATCTATTACACCTGCGCGTATCATAAGACCTATCTTTGTTTTTTTGAGCAATAATAGTAAGGCAATGTAAATGATGATCCCAATTAAAATAACGAATAGACGATATTTAATCAATATAACGCCGTCAAATGTAAAACTTCCTTGTAACCATAACGGTAATTTTGCTCCAATTGGATTTGGTCCCCAAAATACTTTAATACATTCACTAAGTACAAGCATTCCCCCAAGCGTAACTAGAAGCTGGCGAACATGATTTCCATATACCGGTCTAATTAGAAATCTTTCTAAAATGAACCCAAGGAACATGCCCATAGCTATTGCTCCAATTAATGCTAATACATAACTACCTGTCATATTAAATAGCCAAACACCTGTAAACGCTCCCCACGCAAATAAACCACCATGTGCGAAGTTTAGAACGCTCATTAGACCGAAAATAAGTGAAAGACCTGATGCTAATAAAAAAATAAGCATCCCTGTTGAAATCCCATTTACAAATAAATTGATTAACACATCCATCCTTCTCACCCCGGATTCATGTTAAGAGATTCCTAAATATTTGTGACACATTTCCTTATCCTCTTTTAATTCATGCATAAAACCGTTATGAACAATTCTTCCGTTATCCATAATATAAAAGTAATCCCCAATTTGACTAGCCATCATAAAATTTTGTTCAACGAGTAAAACTGTTGTTTTCTCCTTCATTTTCAAAATGGCTATCATTAATTTTTCTATCATAATAGGGGACAAGCCTTTACTCGGCTCATCAATAAGTAATAAACCATCACTATTAATAAATGCTCTTGAAATTGCTAGCATTTGCTTTTGCCCTCCGCTTAAGAGTCCGCTTTTTTTGTGCCAAAATTGCTTTAAATCTGGAAATAGTTCCAGCATCCAGTCTATTTTTTCTTCCGCTTCTTCTCCCTTTCCTCTGGCAAGAGCGAATGTTTCTTCTACCGTCAGGTCGTGAAAAATGCCTTGATTTTCTGGTACATACCCTATTCCTTTCCTTGAAATTAAATGTGTAGACAATCCATTCACTTGTGTACTATCATAATAAATTTCACCGTGTGCGATATGGTGAAACCCCATAACCGAACGTAATGTCGTAGTCTTCCCTGCCCCATTTCTTCCAAACAGTACAGTAATCGTTCCTTTCTCAACAGCAAGAGAAACCCCTTGTAAAATATGAAACTGATCTAAATACGTCTCTATATTATTCACTTGTAATAGTGCCACTATATAATCCCCCTAAATAAGCACTTTGTACACGCTCATCTTTCATCATTTCTTCGGGCAAACCTTCAGCCAATAACTCTCCATGGAATAAAACGATAAGGTGGTCTGATAAACCTAGTACCATATCCATCTTGTGTTCAATCAGTACAATTGTACTCTCTGGATGTTTCTTAATATTTTCAATCACTTGTAAAATAGCCGGTACCTCCTCAACTGATATACCTGCCGTCGGCTCATCTAGTAGTAATACATCCGTTTTTAAAGCTAGTAACATCGCAAGCTCTAACTTTCGTTTTTCCCCATGTGCTAAATCTTTTGCTAATACATGTTCTTTCTCATGAAGTAATACTGTTTTTAAAAAACGTCTCGCTTCTCCAACTTGTTGCTTAAATTTTGCCGTACTCGGAAAAAAACTATAGTAATCTTGAACAAATGATTGAACACTTAAACGAACATTTTCAAGTACCGTTAACTCTGGAAATATATTTGTAAGTTGAAAAGAACGACCAATTCCTAATCGAGTTCGATCTGAAATTGATAATTTTGTAATCTCTTGCCCTTTAAAATATACTTCACCCTTTGTTGGAGAAATTTGTCCACTTAGTAAATTAAATAACGTTGTCTTTCCTGCACCATTTGGTCCAATAATGGAAATGAGCTTTCCTTTTTGTACTGTTAAATTCACATCTTTAATAACATGATGCTCGCCAAAAGATACGCTAAGATTTTTCGTTTCCAGCAAATGTGTCACGAAATCCCTCCCTTTAAAGCTTTAAGTATGAAAGAAATACGTATAAAGAGGGTTTGCCCCTCTTTATACAAAAAACTGAAAATTAAGTCTATTTATTTTGAACTGGTGGTTCTGTCTCTTTCATCGTTAATTCTCGCTCTAATACTGGCACCGGATAATCAACACCATCTTGCTTTTTCAATGTGATAGAATACAGTGTCTGCATCGCTTGGTGATCCTTTTCTCTAAACTTCATCTTTCCTTTCGGTGTATCAAATTCCATTCCTTCCATTTTCTTAATTAATGTATCTACATCTGTATCACCTTTTGTCTTCTTTAAAGCTTCTACAATTGAAATTGCCGCAGACATTCCTCCTGCTGTAAATAAATCTGGCACCGCACCATTAAATCGTTTTTTATGTTCTTCCACTAACCAATCATTCACCTTATTTTTCGGAAGTGTATGGTAATAAACAGAAAAACCTTGCATTCCTACTAACGCATCCATCGTTTTTAATGCCGGTATATCTGGTGCACCTGTAGAAATTTTAATGCCTTGCGCTTCCACATTCATATCTTTTAACTGTTTCCAAGGTGAGTTTGCCCCTGCCCAAACGATAAATAAATAATCTGGTTTTGAGCTAATGATATTTTGAATATTTGCAGTGAAGTCAGTCGAATTTGTATCTGCGTATTGCTCGTTTACAATATTTGCCCCTAATTTCTTCGCTCCAGCTTTAAATGCCGCAATTCCCTCACGGCCGTAAGCATTATCTTGTGCTAACGTTGCTATTTTCACATCTTTTTTAGCAATTGCCGCAGCACCAGCGACTGCATCTTGAGATGAATTTCTACCTGTTCTAAAAATATATTTATTCCAGTTCTTCCCGGTAATACTATCAGCTACTGCCGGTTCTACAACCATTATTTTTTCATATTCTTCAGCTAGTGGTAGAACAGCTAATGTATCACTTGAACTAGACGATCCGACTAAAAAATCGACCTTCTCTTCTTCTAATAACTTCGTAGCTTTTTTAACTGCTACATCTGCTTTCGTTTCCGTGTCTTCTACAACAAACTTAATCTTCTTCCCTTCCACTTTCCCTGTTCCACCCGTTGCATAGTCTAAGCCTAATTTAAATCCGTTCATGGTTTGTTTTCCATACGATTCTAATGGACCTGTTAATGATGCAAGAACCCCTACCTTAATCGTCTTTTCATCCTCTGTACTTGTTTTCTTTCCTGAACAAGCTGCCGTTATTAATAACGAACCTAACACACAACCAGTAGCCATCATTCTTAGCCATTTACGTTTTTTCATCGACATTGTGATCCTCCCCATACTTTACTTTCTGATAGAGTCAAACACGCCAAAGTTACCCATCCGTAATTATGACTTTTCCTTTGAATCATACAAACAAATCTGTTAAAAAAATTTAATGAAGTACCTTTACATTCGCCGCCTCTTTCCAAATACCTCCATTTAGCATATACTCATCTAGTTTTTTTCACCACCTAATCACAGTAGCTGCCCACGTATACCCAGTCCCTGCACTAACTACTACTGCAATATCTCCGGCCTGTAATTTTCCTTGTTCATTTGCAAAGTGAAGACCAATGCAAGGATCAAGCGCTGACATATGTCCATAATGATCTAAATATACAACTTGTTCTTCTGCTAGCCCTAGCCCCTGTATCAATTCTATTAACATAGAACGTTTTGTATGCAGTGGTAACAATACTTTAATATCTTTAGGAGTATATCCACTTTTTCTTAACGCCTCCCGAATAACCTTATCAAAATTAGAGATTGAAACCCGGTCTAGACGTTCTTTCATACTAATAGGATCTATTACATCAATATAATGTTGTCGATTCTCAACTGTATCATAGCTCGCAACCTGCTTCGATCCACCAGCGGGGATACGAACATCTTCATGAAATGAACCATCTGTTATAATCGCACTTCCTAATATTTCACCGTTTCTAGCGTCTTTTTTCACTAAAGCTGCACTTCCGCCATCAGCGAAATTAAACATAAAACGTGAGCGTGGATTATCATAATCTACAATTTGAGATTCTTTACACCCACCTACTAATAATATATTTTCAATTGAGTTATCGGAGTAGAGCATATCTTTTGCGACTTTGAGAGCAATAGGAAAGCAAGAACTAACATTCATAATTTCAAAAGCATAAGCATTTTTTAATCCAAGTTCATGCTGAATTTTTGGGGCACTTGACCATACGTGGTAATCTTTATGTGGACTGCCAAAATAAATGACTACATCAATAGATTGAGGATCTACTTGTAATAATATTGGCTTTGCAGCAGCAATAGCTAAATCTGATGCATGCATCGTTTCGTCTGCGACATGTTTTTCATATAATCCAAACTTTTCTATAATAATATTCTCAGGGATACCTGTTTTTTGAGATAGGTCTGCGGCCGTCTCTACGTCTTTTGGGAAGAAAACACCAGTCGCTTCAATCCCAATATTCATTAGACTACTCCTCCTTCTTTTGGCACCAGCATAGTCGCTACACCAGTTAATACTAAATCTCCTTTTTGGTTATGACACTCCGTTAACAATTTCAAAACTCTCTTTTCTATCATAAATTCTTGTACTGTTGCCGTAGCTGTAATCGTATCTCCTATAAAAACTGGTGCTGTAAATTTAATAGTTTGTTCCATATAAACAGAACCCTTTCCTGGTAAATGAACACCTAACAATTGTGATAATAGACTTGAAGTTAGTAAACCATGTGCTATTCTTTGATTAAATCTAGTTTGTTTCGCATACTCATGATCAATATGAATTGGATTAAAATCCCCACTCAAACCTGCAAATAATACAAAATCCGTTTCTGTTATTGTTTTACTACATGATGCCTGTTGACCTGTGCTATACATCGTCATCTCTTCACCAACTTTTCAATTGATTTGCTAACTGTACTTTTTGAATTTTACCAGTTGCATTTTTAGGCAATTCCTCTAGAAACACAATTTCTTTTGGAAGTTTATATTTTGCTAGAAATAAACGACAATGTTCAATGACTTCCTTTTCAGTTAATTCACTGCTACTCTTTTTCACAATAAAGGCAATTGGAATCTCTCCCCACTTTACATGTTGCCTACCAACGACCGCTACCTCATATACCCCCGAAATCTTATTAATGACCTGCTCTACTTCAAGTGGATAAATATTTTCACCACCGGAAATTATCATTTCTTTTTTTCTGCCGACAATATATACAAAACCATCTTCATCAACTTTAGCTAAATCTCCCGTATATAACCAACCATCTTGAATCGTTTCTTCTGTTGCATCTGGCCGATTCCAATACCCTTTCATTACATTTGGTCCTCTTATAAGTAACTCTCCAACCTCACCAATCTCAACTTTATTTTTGTTTTCATCAATAAGTACATAATCACAAAACAGAACCGGTTTCCCAATTGAACCTACTTTACGTCTTGCATCTTCTTCTGAAAGCATAAATACGGTTGGTGATGTTTCAGTCATGCCAAAGCCTTGCCCAAATAAAAATCCTCTATCTATAAACTCTCTCATCAACTCTTCTGGACATGGTGCACCACCGTTATAAAACCAGCGAACTGATTGTAAATTTGTAGTTTCAAACTTTGCGCAATTCATTAATGCTTGATGAATTGTAGGTACTCCCATCACTATAGTCACTTTATGTGTTTCTATCATGGAAAGAGCTGCAGTTGGTTCGAATTTTCTTGGAATAATGATTACGCCACCTGCAAATAAAGTTGGAAATGCGAATAAACCAATCCCACCAATATGAAATAAAGGTAATAATACAATGGAGCGGTCGTGAATAGTTAAGTCAATCGCAAATGTATTATTAAGCGCATTCCAAAACATATTTTCTTGTGTAAGTACAGCTCCTTTCGGTTTTCCTGTTGTACCTGATGTATAACATATAATAAAGGATGCGCTTTCATTTATCTCTTCAAAGTTGTAACTTTTTCTATCTTCTATTTCTTTTAAACTTTCAATCGAAATAACTCTTTGTACGCACGATACCTTATGCTTTGACAGTGCCATATTTTGAAATGTTTCCTCTACAAATAAAACTGTAGTTCCACTATCTTTTAACTGGAATATAAGTTCATTTTCTGTTAACCGTATATTAAGTGGAACAGCAATACATTCTACCTTTGCTACAGCAAACAAAAGTACAATATATTCCAAGCTATTTTGTGATAAAATAGCTATCCTTTCTCCTTTTTGCACATGTAAGTCGTAAATTAAATATGCTGCTACTTTACTTACATACTCATGTAACTGTTTATATGTTATTTCCTCCTCTTCTGTAATAATGGCAATGCGATCTGGATGTAAATAGGACCGTTTTTCAATCCAATAAGCAATGCCTTGCATATTTTCCCACTCCCTTATCTCTTTCTCAATCCTTCAAATATTAATGACATCGCTGCTTCAAATACATCTTCCGGAACATCTTTCTCTTCCCAATAACCCCATCGCATCCCTAGAAATTGCCCAATTGACATAAGACAATACGCAATTGTTTCTTTCTCAAGTTGTTTAAACTCTCCCGCTTCCATACCAGCCGATAAACTTTTTAAAAATCCATTTGCGAGCTTTGCATAGTACCATCTATATAAGTTATCATCAACAACTACTGCCTGTTGTACAATGTTATATAGATTAGGTCGATCTTTCACCCACCGAAAAAAAGCCTGAAAACCTCTTCTTTGTGCCTCTTCATAACTTGATATTCCCTTCATTTCTTCTTTAATAATTAAGCGTAACTCACGGTTCAATCTGCGGATCAATTCATCAAATATATCTTTTTTAGATGGAAAGTAATTATAGAAAGTTCCGTGCGCTACCTTTGCTTCTTGTGTAATATTCACGATAGAAGCCTCGTAATACCCTTTACTACCAAACACCTCTTCTGCAGCACACAATAATTTCTCTCTCGTTTCTAACCCTTTTGTTGTTAGGTTTTTTACATCCATTATTATTTTTTCTGACACCTGAATCACCTCTTAGATTTGATTATAAATATATTTCTGAATTTTTCAATTATTTTTATTAGACAAAATCCGCAAGCGTTTTTCTACATACAAAAAAGGACTAACTTATTTTGAAGTTAGTCCTTTAATCTTAATTAGAATTGAGTTCTACTTTCTCTAACCCTTCAGCCAATTGTTTCTTATCTAGCCCTTCTCCTATTACTACCAAGTTCGTCGGGAAACCGAAATCTTGTTCCAGTAAAGTTGGTACCCCAAATGAATATTGGAATAGATGCGGGTATTTATCTCCATGGAATTTCACAAATCCTTTTACACGATAAATACTATCTGGTAAATTCGAAAGCCATTCGTATAATTTATCTTGATCAATCGATTTCGTAAATTGATATGTCATCGTTTGTATATGTAAATGCTGTTTTACATGTAGTGTCTCATGCTCCCCATCATTCGTAAATTCAGCTTCTTCTATGTCTTCTAAAGATATATTACAATATTTTGTTTCAAACAATTTCGCATGATTATTTATTGCTTTCACTTCTTCAATTACTTTGTTCTTATCCGCATCTGTTAGTAAGTCTGATTTGTTAATTAAAATGTGGCTACCAAACTTCAGTTGCTCATGCAATAATTGCTGAACGTTTGCACTTAATACTCTTCGATTTAACCACCTTACTGCATCTAAAACGACGACAATTGATTTCACTTCTAGGAAAGGTGCTAAAATTGGTGATACACACGCATCTAATACTTCAATTGGATGCGCAACACCTGTCGTTTCTATATAAATGACATCTGGTCTTTCTTGCTGATATAACGAATGCAACTGTATTTCAAGCTCTTCTTTCAACGTACAACAAATACATCCTTTTAGAAGTTCCCTTAAAACATTCTCTTTTCCAATAATATCTGTATCTACCGAGTATTCACCAATTTCATTCATTAATACTGCAACTTTTCTATTTTTCTTTTTCTCCGCTAACAATAAATTTTGTAATAATGTTGATTTTCCACTGCCTAAAAAGCCACCTAATATATGAATTTCTACTTTATTCATTTGATCGACCATCCATTTCTTTATTTCAAACATATTCAAAGCGTAATAATTACGATTTATATTTATTATTTTATTAAAAGAGTAGTGATTTGTAAATATATCTTCATTGTTCGTTTACTTCATAAGCAACTCTAATTCCAGACTCTATTGCTCCTTGCATCCATCCGTGGGTTAATGTTGTATGCTCTCCTGCAAAGTGTACTTTGCCAGCTGGCGGCGTAATATACGGAAATAACTCTAGCTCTTGATCTGGTTCGAAGGCCGTAAATGCTCCGCAAGAATACGGATTTTGACCCCAGCTAAAAGATGTTCCAGTAACAAACTCACTATAGACGATGTCGCCGTATATTTTCGCTAAATTTTTTAATGCGTAACGAATACGCTCTCTTTGCGGAAGACTATCCCATGTTAACGCCTCATCTGCCCACGTATAACTCGCTAAAACGATAGCTTCCCCTGGTGTATGAATGCCATAACTCGGATAATATGTAAACCGTATAGGTAAATCTGTAATAGATTTCCCACCACACTGTCCCGCTTTCTCCCAAAATCTACTTTTAAACTCTATCGCAATTTTAGTTGCATCAATATAATTTAATTCACGAATTGCTCGTCTTTTAAAATAAGAGAATACACAATATGGCTGAACTTCTACAAATCGTAACGCTGAAAATGGAATTGTGATAATAGCAATGTCGCCTGTTACCATAAATGGATTTAACGTTTGTTCATTTGTTACTTGCATCATCACTTTATTATCTTCCTGTATAATTTTTTCTACTTTATACGACATAAAAATATTATCCTTTAGCTGTGGCAAAAATGAATTGGGTAATGCATCCATTCCGCCCGTTATCTCATAATATTTTGTCGTTGAAGTAAAAAAGAGCATTTCACGTAATACTTCAATTAAAGACATTCCCATATATGCTTCCATATCTAGAAGTACCCCAATCATATCTATTGCTCCATCTGAATAATACTCACTTAAAAATGATCCGAGTGAATATGTTTTATACTTTTTTTCAACGATGATCCAGTTTTTATTAGGATCTTTTTTTATAAAATTAAGTATTGGTTCTAATACTACTAACATTAGCTCTTCTGCCGTTTTTCCTTTTTCGTTCTCTAAAATGGGATACCCAAGTATACTTGGATTTTTTTCAAACACGCTCAATCTCGTTTTAATATTATTCGTATATATAATATCGGAAGCGGTTTTATTTATAAAAAGATTTAACGGTAATTTAAATTTACGAATGTAAGCTAAAGTTAACTCGTGTGTTTCAGGAATTCTCATTGGTCCTGCATTAAAATATAAACCAGAGCTAAATGGTTCACGAATCGTATATATCCTTCCGCCTATTCGATTATTCGCTTCTAAAATTGTTATGTTATGCCCTGCTTCTTTCAATAACGATGCTGCAACTAATCCTGAAATTCCTGCACCAGCAATAATAATCTGCTTTGGATTATTCGTTTTAACGAGCCCCACATTAATAATATGGAGCATTCTTTCCATCGTTAATGGCTGCATCATGCCCTTTTCCCCTTCGATAAAGGATTTTATTGCATTATATTCGGTTAACTTACTTCCTATGTTTCGTGCAAGAAATTGCACGGATAGATTTTCAAATACTTGAATATCTTTTATAAAATGTAATAAACTAGATATGAATCTATAGAAGTAAGACGTATTTTCTTACATAATAAAATCAATGAAATTGCGAGGAATTTTGAAATGAAAAAAGGTATTAACCGTGTTGTATTAGTAGGAACAGGAGCAGTTGGATGTAGTTATGCTTACTGCATGATTAACCAAGCTGTAGCTGAAGAATTTGTTTTAGTTGATGTAAACGAGGCAAAAGCTGAAGGAGAAGCAATGGATTTAAGTCATGCTGTTCCTTTTGCACCAGCTCCAACTAGAGTATGGAAAGGCAGCTACGAAGATTGTAAAGATGCTGATCTTGTAGTCATTACAGCTGGATTACCACAGAAACCAGGCGAAACACGTTTAGATTTAGTTGAGAAAAACGCGAAAATCTTTAAACAAATCGTTCGTAGTATTATGGATAGCGGATTTGATGGTATCTTCTTAATCGCAACTAACCCTGTTGATATTTTAACTTACGTAACTTGGAAAGAATCTGGTTTACCAAAAGAACGCGTAATTGGTTCTGGTACAACACTTGATTCTGCTCGTTTCCGCTATATGTTAGGTGAGTACTTCAATATTGGTCCACACAACATTCATGCTTATATTATCGGAGAACATGGTGATACGGAACTTCCTGTTTGGAGTCACGTATCAGTTGGTATTCAAAAACTACAAACGCTTCTTGATAAAGACAACACATACACGCAAGAAGATTTAGACAAAATCTTCATAAACGTTCGTGATGCGGCTTACCATATTATTGAGCGAAAAGGTGCAACTTACTATGGTATTGGTATGTCACTTCTACGTGTTACAAAGGCAATTTTAAACGACGAAAATAGCGTATTAACAGTATCAGCTTACTTAGAAGGTCAATACGGTCAAAAAGATGTTTATATCGGTGTACCTGCTGTTTTAAATCGCGGCGGTGTTCGTGAAATTTTAGAAGTGGAATTAAGTGAAGAAGAAGAATTAAAATTCGATCACTCTGTTCAAGTGTTGAAAGAAACAATGGCTCCAGTTCTTTAATATGTATAGTAAAAAGCAATCCAATTTATTTTGGATTGCTTTTTTATTTTGACTATCCCTCTCCCTATGATATAGGTTAATATTATTCATAATATTAAGGAGTGATTTCATGAATGACTCTTGGACAATTGTAGTCCTCTTATTGGCTATTTCATCCCTAATACTTTTCCTCTTTTTAATCATCAGGACTCTATTTCCAACTCAAAAATATGAAAAAAATCTCGGATTCATTCTACTTATTATATGCTTATTAACAATACCGATTAGTATCTTCCTTATCGGAGGATGGGCAGGTATGGGAATTGGCATAATCGCATTATTTCTTTTTACTGCTGTTATTATAGCTTTAATTGCAAATAGATTTATTAAACTTCCACCTGCTAAGAAAGAATAAAGTGAAGCTTTAATCAGTGGCGTCCCACCCTTACTATTTATTAACCACTGTCAATTAACATTTTTTAGAATAAAAACAACCGATGTATTCGTTCCTTGAAAACATCGGTTGTTTTCCATTATTTTTTAATCGCTTTCTCATTATTTACATCAAGTACATCTAAGAAAAAGATAAAAATCGGTATCCCGATAATAAGCCCCCATATTCCAAGGAAATGTTCTGAAAAGATGAGAATCATAAATGTATAAAAGATTGGTAAATTCGTTTTCGCAGACATAAACTTCGGATTTAAAAAATAACTTTCAAGAGCATGGATGACTGTAATGAACACAAGTATGTATACTACATACATAACTCCGCCTACGTTATAAGCAATGATACAAAGTGGAAATAAAGAAATAATCACACCTGCAACTGGAATCAATCCGAGTAGGAAAATCATAACAGCTAATACGAGTAGCTGCGGAAATCCTAAAACAATTAATACAATGACAGTAAGAATACAATTTACAACTGCAATTAAAAACTGTGCTTCTATTACTTTACCGAACGATCTTGCAAACCTTTCGCCAAAATATGCAATCTCCTCATAAAAAATCTTTAGCTTACTCTCTTTAAATTTAGAAGTAAAGGTAATAATACGCTCTTTTTCTAACAAGAAAAATAAGCTTAATATGAGAGACAATAATATTTGTAAACTTACCTTCCCTATGTTTGCTATCGATTGATAGATAACATCTACACCTTGTTCTATATACTTTGATACTTCCATTCCGTTAATTGTCGAAAGTGCATATTTAATGATTTCATTATCAGGTGGATTTTGAAAAAACAATTTAAATTGATAAATCAATTGTGAAATTTGTATCGTTAACACAGGTAAATATTTATACAATGTCGTGCCAATAAAGGAAACTAATATGATATACAAACAGGCGATAACAATTTTCCGGTTCACTTTCAATTTCTTTGAAATAAAACGTTGAAATCGATCCATTAAAAATGTCAGTATAAACGTAATTAATATTAAATTGATCATACTTTTTAAACCATATAATACTAACGCTACTATTATTAAAACGAGAAACCGTTGAAACCCTCTACTTCGAAAGAAATTTTTCACTTCATTCATTAAGATTTAACCTCCCCCTTCAGTGGATGGAAATTGAATATATTACATTTTATGAACTTCTATAGACAATCTTTCTTACTAATTGAGAAGAATCCTTTTTTTCTTTTATATTGTTAGATTCTATTTATATTAGCCCCCCTACTTACTTCAGTGGAGCTCTTTTTTTCGTTTAACCTTTTACAATTTAGGTGATTTTCTATTTTTAGACTGCTGTTCATACGCATAACCAATATTGAATAGTTCCTTCTCACTGAATTGCTTCCCAACAAACACCGCACCTACTGGCTCTCCATTGTTATCATATCCTGCTGGCACCGCTAATTCTGGATAGCCAGCTACAGCTGATAGCAAAACTTCATCGTTGTTAATCATGACTAAAGCATCCAAACCTTTTTTTACTAAATACCTATCTAGCTCTTTTCTTGCATTTCCTTGACTCGTTTGCACTACTTTTTCAAAATCATCTTTCGTTATAGCAGATTTTTCAGAGCCCTCAATTAATGTTTGTCCATATTTCATTCGTCTTTTACTATCCTTTTTATTAAACGCTATAATCTCTTCTAACGATTTTACTGGTACATTTTTGTGCTGTGAAAGATAATCGTTCACATTATGTTTGAACTCATATTCTAATGTTTGCAGATTATCTACACCCTCATCGTTTAACTGAATATCATCAGTCAATATCGCACCGGCGTCTTGAAGGTCTTTTCTAATCTTTTCTGCTACTTCCTTTCTATTCTCATCTTGTTGATCTATTGAAAAAAGAACCCCTATTTTTTTCCCTTTCAATCCATCTATTGATAAATCCTTCGTATAATCAATTCTTTCTTTATCTTTCATTTTTTCTGTCATAGCATCTTTTTCATCATAACTTACCATTGCGTTAAATAACGTTGCCCCATCCCTTACCGTTCTTGCCATCGGTCCTGCAGTATCAAGTGTTTCAGCTAACGGAATTATGCCTGATCTACTCACCATACCTAGTGATGGGCGTAACCCAACTACTGATTGCTGCGTCGCTGGTGCGACAATTGATCCAGTCGTTTCCGTCCCGATTGCAAGTGGTGAAAAATCTGCCGCAACTACTGTAGCAGATCCTGAACTTGATCCCGATGTATCAAACGTAATCGGACCGTATGGATTCAAATTTTGTCCTTTTTTCCCGCTATATCCGCTAGGCATTGTAAAGGATAAATAATTTGCCCACTCAGACATATTCGCTTTTCCTAAAACAAAAGCACCTTCTTCTTTCAACTTCTTCACAATCGTCGCATCTTCATCTGCAATCCAATCTTTTAACACATAAGTTCCCGCGCTTGTCGGCATCACCTTTTCCGTTTGTACATTATCTTTTACGATGACTGGCATGCCATATAAGTTAGACTTCTTATTGAAAGACCTTTCTTTATCTAACTTTCGCGCTTCCTCCATTGCATTTGGATTAATCTCTGTAACAGCATTTAATGATATTCCATTTTGGTCATGCTCTTGTATTCTAAAAAGATATACACTCGTTAATTCTTCATATGATAATTTCCCATCATCAATCTTTTTTTGAAGCTCATCTACAGTCGCATTTACAACCTCTTTTTCTTTTATCTTTACATTATCTATGTTGATCCCTTTCAGCTGATTATGTATCGGTTTTAACACTCTATCTTTATCATATACGATTCGCTCAGGTTCCTTTGGAAAATAATTTTTATACACATAATATCCACCGGCACATGCTAATAGGACAATACCTCCCGTGATAGAAAGCGTTATCTTTATCCATTTCTTCATGTTGCTTCCTCCATTCTAAAAGTTGCTCAGTTGTAGCTTCTTTCTATATAAAAAAGAGAGTTATATTCTACGTAACTCTCTAGACAAAATGCTAAATGAAAAACTTAATTATTTCAATCTAATCGTTTCTTTTTTGCATTCGCTTCGCTAATAATTCCTTTACTTGATTATAAGTTAATCCTGAATTTTTATTTAAACGCTTTACTTCCTCAACATCAGTACCTACCACTGTATATTTTTTCTCGTCATTCATTTTTCCACAGCCCTTCCTACTGCATTATTTCTTATATTTCTTCCCTAAAATCCTATAAATTAACACAAATGCAAATAAGGAAACTGTACGAAATTCAGTAGCTAAAAGGGAATTCAGTTGTGTAAGAGAAGGAAAACATCAAAAAATGTCGAATTTATATACTTGTTGAATTTAAGGACTTGGAGGATACATTTTGAAAACATATGAGTTTAAACATAACATTCCCACATTGGAAGAGTACAAATATTTGTGTGATTCTGTTGGATGGTCTAATTATATGAATTTTGAAGTGGCGGAAACTTCACTGAAGCATTCTATTCACTGCATCACAGTCAAAGATAATGAACAAATTATCGGCATGGGGAGAATTGTTGGCGATGGATCTATCTATTTCTAGATTCAAGATATAGTAGTTCATCCAGATTATCAGAAACATGGTATTGGGAAAGAAATCATGCATCGTTTAGTTGCATACTTACATGAGAACGCCCCTGATAAGGCGTTTGTCGGTTTATTTGCATCAGAAGGTAAAGAATCGTTCTATGAAAAGTTTGATTTTAAAGATTACTCACCAAACATGACAGGGATGTTTACTGTCATTTCAAAATAATAAACATAATAGATTTTTACTTGTAAGGAAAGACTTCGATTCATATGAAGGAAATTGTTCTTGCAGTAAGAGTTTAACATTACATACGAAAAGACAGTACATATATGCTAATATGTACTGTCTTTTCGTTTATCTAAATTTTTATATATTAAATTTATTAATAAAATTTCACTACATCTTCAGTAGGTAAGAATGTTCTTTCTCCCGGTTGTTCATTTGGCTCACCAAATGGCATTTGTCCTACTAAGCTCCACTCTGCTGGAATATTCCAATTTTCTTTCACTTCAGCATCTACAATTGGATTGTAATGTTGTAATGATGCGCCAATTCCTTCAGCTGATAATAACATCCATACAGTATGTTGTAACATTGCATTTCCTTGATGAGACCAGAATGGGAACTGATCTTTATATAATGGTGCATTTTCTTGCATTTTTTCTACTGTTGCTTGATCTTCAAAGAATAACACAGTCCCAACACCTGTATGGAAACCTTTTAATCTTTCTACAGTCGCTTCAAAGTTTTCTGCTGGTACGCGGGCTCTTAGTGTTTCTTTAACAATATCCCAAAACTTTTCATGCTCTCCGTCCATTAATACGACCATACGGCCACTTTGCATATTGAAAGATGTTGGTGCGTGTAAAGCTGTTTTTAAAACCTCTTCAATTCTTTCTTTCGTAATTGCATTGTTTTTTGTTACTTTACGAATGGAACGACGGTTCACGATTGCTTCTTTTAAGTTTGTTGTAGTTGCTGACATATTAATTCCTCCAAATATTTGTTTTATAATTTATTTTGTTATTTCATAACAAGCGAATTAGCAATATCCATCTGTATTACATTGCATACCTTCAAATGAATTTTTATCTTTTTCAATTTCTTTATCAATGACTCTTTGTAGCGTTTCTTTACTAGCGAGCCCTTGAATGACTTCATCTCCAATCATGACAGTTGGAACAGCCATAATATTCGCTTCATCATATGCGTGTTGAATTGCTTCTTGATGCTTTTCTTTATATTTACGAGTTACTAAAGCTTCTTTAAATTCAGCTTCAGGAAGACCTACTTCTACCGCTAATTTTGTTAACACATCAATATCTTCAATGTTTTGCTCTTCTTGGAAAAATGCTGTGAATACGCGGTGATGATACTCATTTCCTAGTCCACGTTCTTTCGCAAATTGACACCCTTCGAAAGCTAAATGTGTATATGGATGCGGTGAAACACGCGGCAAGCGCATATCGATTCCTAATTTCTTCGCTGTCGGTAGAATGAAAGCATCCCATGAACCTAATTTTTCTGGCTCATTCCATGGATCTATTTTTGAATATGGACTTGGACGTAATTCAAATGGCATCCATTCAATTTCTACACCTTTTTCTTTCGCTACTTCATCTAACGGACCTTTTGCTAAAAAACAAAATGGACATATAAAATCTGAGTATACTTTCATTTTTACAGTCATAACTTTTACACCTTACCTTTTAGTTGTAATCAAATAAGTTACATTAATGATAAAAAAATATAAATATTATTTAAGCATTTATTTTTTCTTGCAGAGTTTCAAACAGCTGGCCCATCGTAATATTTCTCAAAACCTCTTCCATTGCGGATTGTGCTTGAATTAAAATAATTTCTAATACCGATTGAATATTTGCTCCAATTGGACAATCTGGATTTGGTTGCTCGTGAATATGAAATAGTTTGTCTTCTTCTACTACATTTACTGCATGATACACATCTAACAATGTGATTTCATGTAAATCCTTTAATAACCCTGCGCCACCTGGACCTCGGTTTACGTAAACAAAACCAGCTTGTTTCAAGTACGACATAATTTTACGAATCACTACTGGATTTGTATTGACACTTTCAGCCATATAGTCTGAAGTACAAAGTGAAGATGGATTGTTTTTCAAAATAGATAAAATATGAACAGCTATAGAAAAGCGGCTACTAATTTTCATCGTGATTACCACCTCGATGTAATCATTATAGTTACAACGAAAAGATAAGTCAATCCTTTTCATAGATTTTTTATAAGTAAATTAAAAAAGTGTCCCATTATGATATATGAGACACTTTTTTTCATTCTGCAAATAGCGCTTGAAATTCTTCAATAAATAGTTGCACAGCGATTGAAGAATCCTTTAATGAAGGAACAGCTAAAGCAATTTCTCTCCATACTTGCGGTTCCAATTCTCTCGTTTGCACATTCTTTGGTAAATTCGTTAAAGATAATTCAGCTAATATTGCAATACCTAACCCTTCTTGAATCATATTTAAAGCAGTAGTAACTGTCGAAATTATATATTCAGCCCGAAGTGGTACGTTGGCTTGTTTAAACATATCAATAATGGGTGGTTCGTATCCGCCCTTACATAATATGATTGGTTCATTCTCTAAATCATTAATTGTAATAGATCCCTTCTTACAAAGAGGATGATCCTCTCTTAAGATAACAACCATTTTCCCCTTCGTTAATGGGACAATCTCCATATCTTTATTAGGCAAAATAACAATTCCTATATCAACAACCCTCGATACTAACCAATCTTCAACTTCTTTAATCGTCCCTTCACAAAGAACTACTTCTAGGTTCGGATACTTCTCCTTAAAAAGATTTATCATTTTGGGTAAGAAATGTGCAGATGCACTCGGAAAACTACCAATTCGAATCGTCCCAACTTCGTGTCCTTTCTCCATCGCAACTTCTTGTTCAATCTTCTCTACGCCGTTCAAAATCTCTCTAATATGTACAAGAATTCTGTTTCCTACATCCGTAACAAGTAATCCTTTTCGTTTATCACGTATAAGAATAGTAACTCCTAACTCTGACTCAATACTTGAAATGGCATGACTTACAGCTGGCTGCGTCATATTTAACACCCGAGCAGCCTTCGTAAAACTACCTAACTCAACAGTTTTTATTAATACTTGCAGTTGTGTAATGGTCATAACTAATCACTTATACTCCTTATAAAAAAGATTCATTTTATTTATCACAGTCGATATCATATCATAGTGAGATGAATAACACCAAGGAGGTTTTACAGTGACACAGCTTTCTCGAACTAAGACAGCCATAATCCTTACGTTTCTCGTTTTCATGTGGGGAATCAATTGGCCTTTATCTAAGTTTGCCCTGCATTATACACCACCCGTTTTATTTGCAGGCGTTCGAACTTTAATTGGAGGATTCATTTTACTTCTTTTCGCTTTACCGAAATACAAAGAGTTACATTTAAAAGAAACTTGGCATTTATACGTTATTTCTTCTTTACTTAACATCATTATATTTTACGGGTTACAAACTGTTGGCCTTCAATATATGCCTGCTGGGTTATTTTCTGCCATTGTCTTTCTACAACCTGTTTTACTCGGAATTTTCTCATGGATTTGGCTTGAAGAATCTATGTACGGCTTAAAAATTTTCGGCCTTGTTCTTGGGTTTATTGGTGTAGGTGTTATTAGCTCTAGTAGTTTAACTGGACATATTTCTATTATTGGAATCCTTCTCGCATTAGGATGTGCTATTGGCTGGGCGCTTGGCACAGTATTTATTAAGAAGACTGGTCACCGCGTTAATGCCATTTGGATGGTAACACTGCAACTTATTATTGGCGGCCTTTGCTTAATTGGATTTGGATCAGAGTTTGAAAGCTGGTCTAGTATCGCTTGGAGTATACCGTTTGTTAGTGTACTGCTCTTCATTTCATTCTTTGTTATTGCAATGGGGTGGCTTGCTTACTTCACACTTGTTGGAGCTGGTGAGGCAAGTAAAGTTGGGGCCTATACATTCCTTATCCCCCTTATCGCTATTATTGTAAGTTCAATCTTCTTACATGAAGCCATTACAATGAGCTTGTTTATTGGTCTATTATTTATTGTTGTGAGTATTTGTTTTGTAAATATAAAGCCGAAAACACTTGCTGTAAGGCAGCAGGTTGAAGTGAAATAAACATAAGAAAGAGCCTACTGTTTGTAGGCTCTTTCTTATATCTTACTTTTTACGACGTACTACAAATACACACGCACTTACCGACGATACAATCGCCAAAATAGATAAAACAATCGCTATTACTTGCATATTACTAGTACCTTCATTCTTTTCTACATTAGACACTTCACCATGTTCTCCTGTTAATGACGTACCTTTTGCAATTGTAGTAAGTGAATGTGGTTTTTCAGCTTTTTCATCGCCTGTCCATTCAACAATTTCTCCGTCTTTATATTGTTGGTATGCATCCCAAGCTATTTTTTGCTCTTTATCCGGATTTTTAGCGACGAAAGTAAATCGCTGGAACTGATTGGGTAAAATCCCTTCTCCTGTCGCTTCCCATACTACGGTTTTAACTTTTCCGGCATTATCTTTTTGCTCCTCCACTTTCCATCCTGGCACTGGTTCATACTGTTGGAACTCTACTCCAGACGGTATTTTCAGTGTAACTTTTGTCGTTGCTACATTTTTTTCAACTGGTACTTTTATCGTGTAAGTCTCCCAAGAGCCAATGTCAGAAGTTGCTGGCTTCACAGTTACGTGCGCACTAACAGGTAACGAAAAAATTCCCATTGCAATTACTGTTGCTATCATTGTTGTTCCTAATTTTTTTATACGTTTCATTTTCTATTTACTCCTTTTCATCTATAACGTCTCTTTCCCCCGCTTTAACGGGCAGTATGACTACCTCAAAATTCAGCGAAAGCAAAGAAGTTAGGCGGGGGGCTGCCCGTAAAAGCCCAATTGGTGCGGGCTAATAAACAGTGGGGGATACCCCTACTGATTAAAGTTTCACTTTATCTGCCACCTACAATAAATTTATAATCAGTATCGAAGCTATCAAGTGATTTTGTTAATCCATGTACCTGTATATTCCAGTTGCCTGTCATGTTAATATACATACCTTCCGCTTCATATTCTCCCGGTGAAACTGCCGAAACTTTAAATGATCCTTTTCCCATATTCATATCTAACGATTGAGTCGTTAATATAATTTGCTCCATATCAGTAACAGGTTGTCCGTTCTCATCCTTTAAAGTAATATGGAATATATTTTGCCCTACTTTATTAGGACTTACATTTAGCGTAAGTTCATATCCATTATCTAATTGTTTACTCTCTGTAAAAGGTCCAGTAGGAGGCATCGGTGGTGTTTGTACGTTTGTCATAAAAGCTACGATTACGAAAATGATAATTCCAATGATAAACTCTACTTTCACCGTAGCGCCTAATCCTTGCTCCGCTCTCATTTTTCCTTTCACATAATGAATAATTCCCAATATCCCCATGAAAATGAATAAAATTATCTTTGCTAATAAAGCTAATCCATACTTCGTATCAAATAACGAGTGGATTGTTGGAATAAAAAATGTACTGTTAAAAAGACCTGTTATTAAAATCACGATGACAGCACCTGTTGCCCAAGGTGAAAAACGCTTAATCATATCCCAATACATATTCCACTTGTCTTCCTCTTTATGTAAAAGAAGAATAATGGATGATAGACCGCCCATCCATAATGAAGCTGCAAATAAATGTAGAAAATCCATAACGACAGCAATTTCTTTAAACTTTAAACCATATGCATGACTATTAAAGGCTTTCATAACAAGTATCCCGATAAACAATACTATTGGAATGCTCCATACCTTAAACGACGACAACTTCTCACGCTTCATCGCAAAATACGTAACGATTATAAGCAAACTAATAAGAGTCATTTGAGTGAGCCATACGTAACTAAAAACAGAAAGCTGTAATGTTTCTTTTAATAGTAAAGGATCGAATGCTTCTAGCCATGAAACATCAGCATTTATTTTCGCTTGCAATGGTAAATTGAATAACAAGCTAATAAATATCCCAAATAAGGAGATCCATATTATGTTCTTACTCCTTGATCGAACCGAGGTTGCATTTCCTTTATATATAATAAGGTTAAAGAATAGCACTCCTATAAATAGTGAGAAACTTGTATATAGAATTCCACGTTCCATAATCATATCAATTTGCGGGACATAACCCATCTCTTCTACTTGTATATCTTCTGTTCCAGCTTCTACTGCCCCAATGCGGAACGGAATAACTCCTTGAATGGGATGCCCATCAGCAGAAATCACTTTCCACTGAATAGAGTAGAGACCGTTTTTGAGATTATCTTTTAATCCAGCTTCTAATAGTTTTTTATTTCTTTTATCAATATGAGCATCTTTTAAATCTACTCTTGTACCTGAGGTATCTCTTACAAACAATGTATTAAAATGTGAAACTTGTATATCCTCATCGAATTCAATTTTTACAACAGCTGGTGCTTTCTTCAACGTTTCATTTTCAGCAGGATTTGATTTCACAATGTACGCATGAGCAGATGCACTTTTCGGCATCAATATAATAAGCACGCATGCAATTAATAACCATGCCCCTAACCTTCTCATTACTTTCACACTCATTTCACTTCTTTCTTCCTCATTGCTCTATTTTCATTACATCTACTTCTCAAGTCGATTACTTGAAGAAATATTAACCTGATTAAATATAAACTTCTATACAGTATAACTCTTTATTTCTCTCTCACCTCTAAACTTCTAATATAATAGTAACTACCTTCACGGATACAACTTACATTTTTAAAGTCGATTGTTATTATATCATAAAATATATTTATGTAAGTTCTTGAAGAAGAAAAGTTATCGTGAATCATTTGTGAAGAAAGTGTGAAATACATAAATAAAAAAGGTATTACGTTATTACGTAATACCCTTCTTCAATAATAAAGTCTCTTTACTTCTCTTCCGGATAATCACAATATTCAATGATTGTTCCCTCTGTATCCGCTGGGTTAAGATATATTAATCTTCTGCCGTGTTTATTAATTCGAAGTGTATGCTCTAACGTTCGAATACCTTGTTCTTTTAACTCTTCTAAAGCTACATCTAAATCATCGACACGATACGCAACGTGATGAACACCCTTACCTTTTTGTTTTATAAATCGGGCAATTGGTGAAGTGGTGTTATTTGTCGGTGCAAGTAATTCGATTCTATCTCCATCCACTTCAAGAATGGCTACTTCGCTTTCAACACCAGGTGCTTCACTTACGTAACGATCTATTAAAGTGCCTAACAACACCTTTTCATAAAAACGTATCGTACTATCTATATCTCGAACTGCGATGCCGATATGATCAATTGTTTTTTTCATTTTATTTCCCCTACTACTTTATTTTTTCTCATTATTAATAGTAACAAAAAAAGTTATAGAATCAAAAATTCTATAACTTTTTTATTTAACCAATTTTCTTATTTGTATTTGCTGCTGGTTGAACTTGATTTTTTGCTTTTAAAACGCTAATGCCATATCCGATAAAACTACCGATAATCGCTGGGAAGATCCAGCCCAATCCTACTTCCTGCATCGGTAGGATTTTAGTGAATACTTGGCCCACTACTTCAATGTTAACTCCAGCTGCACTTAATCCATCAAATAAGCTGATGATAAATGTTACGATTAAACTCACTTGATAAACTTCAGCTCGTCCTTTGAATAATGAATGGAAGAATGTTAAGAAAATCAATACGATTGCTAGTGGATAAATTGCTGTTAATACTGGAACAGAAACTGCAATTAATTGTGTTAATCCTACGTTTGCAACAATTGCACTAAATACACATAGCGTGATTGCAATTGCTTTGTAAGGAACATTTGGGAATAACTTATGGAAGAATGAAGAACATGCTGATACAAGTCCCACACTAGTTGTTAAACACGCTACTGTAATCATTAATCCTAATAATACTCCGCCATATGATCCAAAATAGTAGTTAGAAACTTTCGCTAATACTTCTCCACCGTTCTCTAAATGTCCAAGCTTCGCAACACTTGAAGCACCCATATAAGAAAGAGCTGTATAGATAATTGCTAAAATAGATGCTGCAATGATTGTCGCTTTTGCACAAACGACCATAATTTGTGTTTTCGTTTTCGCACCTTTTTCTTTAATTGCATTAATGATGATGATTCCGAATACGAATGATGCGAGCGTGTCCATTGTTAAGTATCCTTCTTGGAATCCTTTAAAGAATGCATGTGATGTATAAGCTTCTACCGGTGCTTGCATATCTCCAATCGGATGTATAAAAGCAACGATTACTAAAATACCGATGAAAGTTAACTTAATTGGCGTTAAGATTTTTCCAACAATATCGACAATTTTCGCAGGATTTAGCGAAAAAAAACAAGTGATGCTAAAGAATATAATTGTGAAAAGAATTAAAGGTGTAGAACCTACTCCCTCTGGCATAAACGGCTTAAGACCAATTTCATAAGATACATTTCCTGTTCTCGGTATTGCAAATAACGGACCGATCGCTAAGTATAAAACTGTTGTAAACACAATCCCGAACACTGGGTGAGCACGACTTGCTAATGACTGTAAATCATCTTTACCTGAAAAACCAAATGCTAGTACACCTAGTAATGGTAATCCAACACCAGTTACTAAAAATCCAGCGTTAGCAATCCATACATTTTCTCCTGCCGATTGACCAAGCATTGCCGGGAAAATTAAATTTCCTGCTCCAAAAAATAGTGCAAATAACATTAAACCAATAACTACTATGAACGAAAACGGTACTTTATTCGTCATAATATAACCTCCATTCAAATTTCCTTATCTCATTTTCCAATTTTAACTAATTGAATTTTCTGAATATTTAATTTAAGTATCAACTATTCTTGAACTCATTATAGTTTGCTATATAATATTTTGCAATACTATTTTCAAACTTTTCTTTTATTTTATAAATATACATTTTTTAACATAGAAAATAGACTAAAAAACCAACATGGTCATCCATGTTGGTTTTTCCATTTACTATCATAAATTAAAATTTCGCAGCTACTTTTTTAACGTTTTCTAAACCTTCTTCAACAATTTGTTGTGAGCGATCTGGATATTGATTGTGTCCTTCAATTACAACCGTCTCTGGATTTGTAATCCCCCAGAATCCAAGTACAGTTGTTACGTAATTAACTGCCATTTCCATTGGAGCCATTTGTTCTGAAGAGTAATCTGAACCACGAGCACCTAACACAACTACTTTCTTACCACCAACTAAACCTTCTGGACCATTAGCTGTATATTTAAACGTTTTTCCAGCTTGAGATAAGTATGAAATATATGTGATTAATGGTGCTGGTACTGTAAAGTTCCATAATGGGAACGCAAATACAACTTTATCCGCTTCTAAAAACTGATTTAAATATTGATCTACTGTAGCAACTGCCTTCTCTTCTTCAGCTGTTAACTCCATACCTTGGCTACGTTTGTATCCACCTGAAATAGCAATATTTCCGTAATAAGGAAGATCTAATGCAAATAAATCTAACTCTGTAATTTCTGTATTCGGATTTGCTTCTTTATAAGTACTTACAAATGTTTCATACATTTTTGAACTAACTGCTTGCTCCGCTGGACGATCGTTTGCTTTTACAAATAATACTTTTGACATTTTTTTATTCCCCTCTACTTTTGTATTTTCTTCTTTTTTACCAAATAACGAGCTAAATAATCCCACTTTCTTCACCTAAACTTTCTTATCATATTCATTATTCATCATCATAAAAATTCTTATTCTAATAAAAAGTTCCAATTGATACCTTAAATAAAGCTAATCAAAACTTTTTGTTATTTAATTACCTTATGTAAGTGATTGTAATATAGCCACTTACTTTAGTCAAGTAACTTTTAATATTAATTTAAATCTCGAATTAAAAATATTAACTAAAATACAATTGAACACCAAATACGACTTTATTACTTGTATAATAAACTTAGAGAGGAAAATTCATATTTAGAAAGGATTTATTCATGAGCACTATAGAAAAGATTCAAACTTTTATTATTCTTTTTGCTGTTACATGCGGCATCATACTTGGACAATTTAATGTCATACATATGTATTCAGACAAATTTATTGTTCCCTTCTTATTTTTCATGCTATATGGATTATTCCTCAGCATCCCTTTAAAAGAAATAAAAAATGGATTTCGTAATTTAAAATTTGCTGGAACGAGCCTTACTATTAATTTTGTATGGACACCTCTCCTCGCTTGGGGATTAGGAGCACTATTTCTTTCCGATCATCCAGCACTTTGGGTTGGATTTATTATGTTAATGGTTACTCCATGTACAGATTGGTACTTAATCTTTACTGAAATAGCGAAAGGTAATGTAGCACTTTCTACAGCGATTTTACCGGTAAATTTAATTTTGCAAGTACTACTCCTTCCCATTTATTTATTTTTATTTGCTGGTGTTATGAAGACTGTAGCAGTTTCTGTTTTAGTAGAAAGTATTGTTATCGTAATCGTCTTACCATTTTTACTTGCACACGCTACAAAATTCATTATGAATAAAATGAAAAAAGCTGAAACACTCGAGAATAAACTCATTCCGTTTTTCAGCTCTGCCCAAATTGTATTTTTAAGTTTAGCAATAGTAGCGATGTTTGCATCACAAGGAAAATATTTACTACAAAATATGAAAGTCGTTTTATTATTACTCATTCCTGTTCTATTGTTCTTCATCATTAATTTTGTACTCGGACAATTTATCGGACGCATGATGCGTTTATCTTATAAAGATACAGTAAGTCTAAACTTAACAACTTTAGCAAGAAACTCACCTGTTGCACTCGCTATTGCTGTGACCGCTTTTCCAGACGAACCTCTTATCGCTCTCGCGTTAGTTATTGGACCGTTGATTGAACTGCCAGTACTTGCTTGTGTTTCACAAGTGTTGTTGCTTATTAAGAGAAAACAACAATATACATAATAAAAAACGTCCTGTTATGGGACGTTTTTTGTTTTTGAAAAATTTCATACAACACTTATTTCTTATTTATCATCACAAACGAAATAACTGAAACTAAAAACGTAATAATACCAATTATAATAAATAGAATAGAAGCTGAAATTGACTCTAATGAATACCCTGTTATTGCAATTCCAACTGGAGTTGATACCAATAATAATGAATTTAAAAAACCAAAAAATCTCCCTTGCACTTCATTTGGAATTAATTTTCTATACAGTACTCCAAAATATACATTACTCACTCCAAATGCAATTCCTGATAAAAAATAATAAACTGAAAATAATACCGGATTTAACGTCGTACCCATTGCAGCATTAAAAATCCCCATAATAGCAGTACATATAAAAGCAGTCGTAATCGTTTTATATGTACGAATCTTTTTAGTAATAAATGCTCCTATTAAAATCCCTATCGGTGATGCCGCAAAAACTATACTATACCATCCCGTAGAAAGGTCCATTTCTCTAACAACTATTACTTGTAGTGAAAGCATACACGCCGCTCCAAGTAAATTAATAACCACAGCGCTCATAAGCAATGTTTTCAATGATTGATTACTATTAAATATGGAGAAGCCCTCTTTAAAGTCTTCGTAAAAAGGCTTTTTCTTTTCTATTTTCAACTCACGTGGAAATTTGATGTTCATTAAAATTAAAAAAGATATAAAGAATGTGAGTGAATCTAATACAAATACTCCATGAAAACTAAAAATACTAATTAAAAAACTCGCCATTAAAGGAATGGCAACCGATATGATTTGTATTGATATTTGCCTCAGTGTAATCGCCTGTTGAACATGCTTTTCTTCCACATATGTTACTAATGCTGCATTTGAAGCTGGTGTAAATAAGGCACTCCCCATCGAACGTATAATAAGTAAAAGTAGTAACGGAATGTATAGCATTTTATTGTAAAATGCTATAACTGCAATTAAAATCATAACGATACATCTCATAACATCCGCAATTATCATAAGCTTTCTTCGCGACATTCGATCTGCTAACGTTCCTGTTACAGGTGCAAACAGAATTGCCGTCGTTGCTATTGCAATGTTTACCCCAGAAACAAGTATTGGAGAATTCGTTAATTTCATTACCCATAACGGTAAAACGAGCGTAACCATTGAATTGCCTATCAAAGAAATACAACTTGCTAAGAAAAAATACGAAAAAACTTTATTGCTCCAAATACTATCACTAGTGCTATCCTCTTTTAAACTTCCAACTTGATTATTCACTACGCCCTCCGGTTTCTTCTTCTATATTTTCTTTAATTCTTTCGCTTCTGTATCACCACCTTTCTAATTCTCCATTTATATGACAAAAAACCTTCTTCAAAATAAGAAGAAGGTTTACTTATACCCATTTTCTTATCTATTAGGACTTTTAGACCCTACAGGATTTAGCACCTTTATTTAACATTAGGTTGCTGAGGCTTCGAAGGGCCAGTCCCTCCACCTCTCTTAATAAGAAGTTTCTTATTTAATTATCTAAATTCATTATATTTTACATCAAAATAATTTCAATATGTTTTTCTATACAGTTAAAAGAAGATGACATCTATCATCCTCTTTTAACAATTTTGTCGTTACGTTAATAAAGCCTTTCTAATTAAAAATTAAAGGAAACGTAAATATAACGAAAGCTGCCCAAAGTCCGTAGATTGGCAAATACTTCGTGACGGCATCTTGGATAGCTCTCGGTCCTGATTTGTTTTGTAGAAAACGCATATAGGAAAACATAATCCAAATGAGATTTGCCCAAATCAGTATGTTTACGCCTAAAACAGCAAGTCTATTAGGTGTAATACCGTAAGAAGAAAGTCTGAATACGATAGCTGATAATGCCACAGTGTCAATAATAAGCGCCAAAACAATTAGGGCACAATTTATATAATCTGAAATGTTCTTTTTCTCGTCTGAGTCACTCTCAACGATAGAAAATATAGTAACAGCCAATACACCAAGGAGTATTCCGTTGAAGGCCATTAGGAAATTGCGGTCCAAGAACGGATTTTTCCCAACCCATATAACCGTTATAAGATAGATCAACAATGTGATCAGGACGAGCGGACTAAAAATTTTAGATATGTATGGTGTAATATTTTTAGCAAGTTTAAGATTCATTGATACTAAATATGCAGCCACTACAGCGAGAGCGGCAGCTCCAAATAAAACAACATTACTAAAATAGAATTCTCCTATATCCAAGTCAACAAAGCTAAATAATCGCATAGTGAATACTGCTAGTATCATTCCACTCACTGCCATGCTCGCGTAGAGAAGACAATATTCTAAATTAAATTTAATATAAGCTAATCTTGTACTGCCTTTTGAATATTCATTTCCCGTAAACGCAAGTCCTACTAAGACCCATAACAATATAGGAAGATGTAAATACGCAAGGATACTGCTGTCTTTATAATTTAATGGCAACATATTAAGATACAACCCGGCAATTAAGAACAACGCTGCAAGGAAATAAATAATACTTTTTTTCGGCGTATTATTGTAAATAAAATAAGCAGCAATAAAAGGAATTACACCAAAAGCTAGGTTAATTGGAGCGATTGCTTCCTGCTCGACAAAGTGGAAAATGATTCTGGTACTTAGCCCAGCTAGAATAGCTAGCATGCCCATGAATAAGAAACCTTTTTGAAACAACGATTTTTTTTCTTTATTTGCCGTCTCCTTGAAATGCAACCTTTCATACCAAGCACCTAGAACCTGAGAATCAGGGTTTTGGGCCCATGCTTGTGAGAATGACTTTTTAAAAGATTTCGGATCTTTTCTATACATTCTCTCCAACTCATGAGGGTTATCCATATTTTCAATAATCACATTGTTAATGTCCATATTTATACCTCCTCTAATTTTAAAAATAACGTTGTTACCTTTTCTATAAAAAGCACCACACTTATTTACTCTGTTTTTGATTTTAATATAAATTTTATCGTTTTACAATAAAATTTTATTATTTTAGATAATATTTTTATTGCATATTTTCACATACATCAGTATAAAATACTTTCAGTTGTGCTCTTAATTGCTTATTTTTCCTTTATATAAAAGAAATGATAAAGATACTATAAACATCCTATTTAATACTATCTTTTCAAATATTTTTTATTGTTAGCACACAAAATCCTGTAATTACAAAATAAAAAAGCATGACATAAAGTTGTCATGCTCTCTCTTTTCTATCCATATTTTTTAAATCTAACCTTTTACAAAACCTTGTATTTGCTAAAGCCACTTAATTCTCAAACACAAAATTAATCTTATTATCTTTCCACTCTAACTTCGCATCAAATGTTTTCTCGCCCTTTTTAAAGCCTTTAATTAAATCGGTCTTCTCACCTTTTAAAAGCTTTGTCATATTCTTTTGCGAAATTGTTTTGCTTAATATTTTCTTCGAGATGGTAAAATCACATTGTGTCGTGTTGTAATTAGAACAACCGTAAAACGTTGACTTATCAATCACATCGCCATCACATTTTTTACAGCTACCAACCTTTTTACCTGTTGTAAATTTCGATCCTTTTCGTTCAATCGATTCAACATGTAGTCCAGTGAAATCCCATTTCTCAGACATTTCCACTGCATCTTCAATAATTTTAGCTGATAGCTTTTTCGTTTGTTCCATAAATGTAGCGGGAGAAGCGGTACCTTCACCAATTTCCGCAAGGCGCTGCTCCCATTTCGCTGTCATTTCTGGTGAAGCTAGTATTTTGTCTCCGATTGCGGTAATTAATACTTTTCCTTTATCGGTTGCGTACACTTGGTTCTTCTGCACATCTATATATTTACGGTCTTTCAGCATCGTAATAATACCTGCACGCGTTGCCTCAGTACCTAAACCTTCTGTTTTCTTTAATACTTTCTCTAACTCTTCATTCTCTAAATACTTACCGGCCGTTTTCATTAACGTAATAAGTTGTCCTTCAGTATAACGCTTCGGTGGCTGTGTTTTTCCTTCTTTCACTTTTACCTTTACAACTTTCCCTTGTTCACCTTCAGCTACAATTGGAAGAATTGTTTCATCATCTTTATCATCTTGGAAAATAACTTTACGCCATCCTTCTTGAATTTGCTGTTTTCCTTTCGAAATGAATTCAGCACGTTCGTCTACAAGCGTTGTAATCGTTGTGTAGTCAAAGATTGCTACTTCATAATGTGCCGCAATCAGTCTTCTTACGATCATGTCGTAAATTTTCTTTTCATCACCTGATAGTTTGCTTGGATTTGTAACTTGCTCTGTCGGTATAATTGCATAGTGATCTGTAACTTTCTTTTCATTCACATAGCGCTTGTTGTTCATAATCGATTCAATTGGTGCTGGCAATAAACCTTTATATTCATCAAACTGACTTAATTTCTGTAAAATATCAGGGAACGTCGCTGCTTCTCCTTGTGTAACATAGTTAGAATCCGAACGCGGATAAGAAACTATCCCTTTTTGATATAGTGCTTGTGTTATATCAAGTGTCTTTTTCGGTGAAAATTTAAAAGCTTTATTAGCAGTCGCTTGCAATGCTGATAAATTAAATAAAAACGGCGGCTGAAACTCTTTACGCTCCGTTTTCATTTCCTTTACAACAGCCGGTTTCCCTTGGCAAAACGCCGCAATTTTATTTGCCATATCAGGGTCTTTTAAGCGGGATTCACTATCCTTCTCCCATTTCCCCTCATACTTCTTTCCTTCTATATTAAAGGTTGCGAACACTTCCCAGAACGGCTCTGACTTAAAGTTTTCTATTTCCTTTTCACGCTTTACGATTAACGCGAGTGTCGGTGTTTGTACACGACCAGCTGAAAATACATCATTCATTCCTTTTTTCTTTAACAAAATACTAAACACACGTGATGCATTCATACCAACGACCCAATCCGCACATGACCTTGTATACGCCTCATAGTACGTATTGATTGTATCTGATTCGTCAAGCAAGTTTTTAAATCCTTGATAAATAGCTTGCTTCGTTAAAGACGAAATCCATAAGCGCTTCATCGGCTTTTGTACATTACAAAGATTAATAATGTTTCGTACAATTAATTCCCCTTCACGCCCAGCATCGCCCGCATGAATAATTTCTGTTACCCCCGGATTATGTAACAGCTGTTTCACAATGTTAAACTGTTTATACTTCGACTTTGTTACTTCAAATTGAAATCGTTCAGGAATCATCGGTAACGTATTAAGTGACCATTTTTTCCACTCTGCATGATAATGTTCTGGATTACATAACTGCGTCAAATGACCAATTGCCCATGTACAGTACGCTCCATTTGGAAATAACTCATTCGCTTCTACTTCTAAATATCCATCTTTCCTGCGATATTTAAACTGTGAAACAAGAGCCAAACCTTGATCTGGTTTCTCGGCAATAATTAATTTCATTTTATAACTCCCTATCTGTATTCCAGTGTTACTTTCGTTGTCTATCTGTTTAGAGGCGATGATAAAAGAACAATCTTATTTATCATTCGCGGGTTACCCCGGGTAATGGGATAACTATAATATTATACGCTTATTCTTTATTGCTTCACAATAGAAACTCACTATATAACAATTTCTTTCTCATGCTTACAATCAAAAAAGACGCCCTGAAAAATCAAGCGTCCACTTGCTTACATTCATGAAATTGTGCAGATAATATGCAGATTTAAATACGCATAAGTACTCTCCATATGAACATATGATGAAATGAATAATAGGACAGGGAGGTATCATAATGTTTACTTATACATTAACCGCCTTAACACTTTGTTGTATCTCGATTCTTATTACATCATACATTTCTAAACGTAAGGGTACCCTAATGGAGTATATGGTATTTATTATGTCTTTTAGTATGTGTATCGGTTTAAGCATAGGTTTTTATTTAGGTATACTCTTTAAAGGAGAATTATTATATTCTACTTTGCTTGCTATTTTAATTAGTGGATTTATTGGCTTTTTTATCGGTCTACGTTTTCACCTGTACACTGCTTTAGAAGGAATGTTCTCTGGATTAATGGCAAGTATGATGGGAGCAATGATTACAGAAATGTTAAACGCTCAACAAGCTCATAGTATACTGTTCATTAGTCTTTTACTTACTATAACAATAACTATGTCATGTATAATTCAACTTTTATCAGAAACCTTTTCTACTTTTATTCAGCGGCGTTTTTTGTTATTGCTTTCAATTAGCGTGGTAATCATTGTTTCGGTATTCATAACATTCCCCGATCATACTCCTTCACCTTCACCCGGGCATGATCAACATATACATTGACTCTTGCACCGAAAATGAATAAGCAGCTATCCAAAGGGTAACTGCTTCATATTATTCTGGCTTATTAGGAATGTTTGGGTTGGGAACATAGTCAGATTTATAATCTGTATATTTCACTTCTGTTACCATCCCCGCGGAAGCATGGTGTAAATCATGACAGTGGAACATCCAATCACCCGGATTGTCTGCTGCAAAGGCTACTTCATATTCTTCACCTGGTTTTAGGTTCAAAGTATCTTTCACAATTGGAGAACCTTCTATCGGTTTTCCATCTTTACTCAACACCTGGAAGAAGTGACCATGTAAATGCATTGGATGATCGTCCATTTTAGAACGATTTACTAATTTTACTTTTACTAAATCACCCTTTTTTACTGGAATCGGGTCAATGTCCGGAAATACCTTTCCGTTAATTGTATATACCATTTCATTTCCATTCATTTGCGTATTCAAGTCCATATTATATGTGGCAGTATACTGCTGCTCTAACGTGAAACTACCTAATTTTTTAGCACCATATTTCGTCATATCTAATTTCGGTAATTTTTCTTTTTCGTTTGCTTTATCTTTCATCTCTTTGCTGCCATCATATTCAATAACAGCTTTCATTCCTTTTGCACCTTTATTTGCTGAGTGGTCTTCAACATACCATTTCCCAAGATTGTTAGCAGTAAATTCAACATCATAACGTTCACCTGGTGCAATTGAAATTACTTGATCCTTTATAACTATTGGATCGTTAATTGGTTGACCATCTGTCGCAATTACTTTTATATCATGACCATGAACATGTATATCATGTGATAGATAACCAGCATTAACGAGTCGAAGACGAACTTTATCTCCCTTATTCACTTTTAATGGCTCTACTAAATCCTCACTTTTACCATTGATTGTGAATAAGTCATACATACTCATATCATGACCTTCCATCTTCATATTTCCATGGTCCATTCCTCCCATATTACTAGAGTCTTTTTTATCACTCTTTATGTCCATACCAGAATGATCCATGCCGTTCATATCATCATTCTTTTTCGTATTTTCATTATCCTTAGATTTATTACCTTTTTGCCCTTTTGTCATTTCTTTTAACTGTTTATTAATCTCTTCTTTATCTGTTATCCATTCATCTAACATTAATGTGTAATCTTTATCATACTTTTCATTTGTATCTTCTACAACGAGAGAACCATATAATCCTCTATCTAATTGATTTACAGAATCTTGATGTGAGTGATACCAATACGTTCCTGGTACGTTCGCTTCAAATTCGTAGGTGAAACTTTTCTCTGGTTCAACCGCATCTTGCGTCACGCCTGGAATTCCATCCATGTGATTTGGGACAGGATATCCATGCCAATGAATAGATACTGGTGCAGATAATTCATTTTTCAATGTTACTTTCACCTTTTCGCCTTTTTTTACCCGAATTTCTGGACCTGGAGATGAGCCATTAAATGTCCAGACTGGAACAATAACACCGTTACTTAATTTTTGCTTTTCTTCTTTCGCTATTAAAGTAACTTCTGGTCCTTTTTCAACCTTCAATGGTTTTGTAGCTGTTTCAGTCTGTGGTGTTTTTTTGTCGCTCATATTTTTATGTTCATTTGTTGTATTTGTGGTCGCAGAACATGCAGCAATTAAAGATATGATAGAGACTGTAACTGCTGTTAATACAAATCGCTTCATAGAAAACCCCTCCTTTTTCTTTTTCAAAATCATTATAAAAAATGATTTTCAAGAAAATATGGAGATGTGCAATGAGCTAAATAAAAAGACGCCCAAAATTGAGCGCCTCTACTAATGATTATTTCGTAACAACTTCATCTTCTTTTACATTTACATTATGTTTACTCATAAACGCTTCAATCTCTTCAACTTCTCTAATGATATCTTTTGACAAGTTTTCATGTCCGTCTTTCGTTACAAGAATATCATCTTCAATACGAATGCCGATTGATTCTTCTTCAATATAAAGACCAGGTTCAATTGTAATAACCATGCCTTCTTCTAATACTCTCTCTTTATATGTTCCTACATCATGCGTATCTAAACCAAGGAAATGGCTAACACCATGATAATAGTATTTAGATAGTTCCTCGTCTTCTTGAATTAAACCAATTTCTTTACACTCTTCTGCTAGTACCTTTTTTGTATGCTCATTTAATGCAGCAAATTTTACTCCTGGCTTAATGAGTTTCGTTGTTTCTTTCAATGCTTTTAATACAATATTATACATTTGTTTTTGGCGACTAGAGAATGTTCCATTTGCCGGGAATGTATAACTAATATCAGCGTTATAGTAGTCTTTTTGAGCGCCTAAATCTAGTAATACTAAATCACCATTTTGAATTTGTGCATCATTATCTTCATAATGAAGAACTGTAGCATTTTTCCCACTTGCCAAAATTGTATTGAACGCATGATGCTTAATGCCAGATGATTTCAGTGTGAAATCAAACTGAGCCTCTAATTCATACTCCATCATGTCTGCTTTTGCATGCTTAAGTACGTTGTAAATACCCTCTTTCGTTACAGCAATTGCCTCTTTAATGATTTCAATTTCTTCTTCTGTTTTAAACACTCGTAATTCACAAATATTCGGATATACATTACCAATTAAAACGTGTGGATACTGTTCTCTTACATGTTTAGCAAACGCTAGCGTTTTTGTCTCCATCCCATTCCACTCACGACGCTCTAAATCTAAATATAGATGCTTCACATTTTCTGTAAAAAGTATATTTGACATTGTCTTTTCAAAGCTATCTAAATATACAACTTTCTTTATACCTGAAATTTTCTCTGCTTCCTCGTTAGAAACTGTTTTACCGACCCATTTTTCCATTACTGGATCTGACTTTTCAATGAAAAGTGTTTCTTCAACACTATTTCCAAACTTCTTCAACATGAAAATAACATTCGGTTCATCGATTCCTGTTACATAGTAAAAATTTCGATTTGGCACAAATTTATAATGTGCATCCGCTGACATGTGAGGTGCTTGTCCAGCAAATAAAATAGTAATAGATTCATCTGGTAATGTGTTTACTAATCGTTCTCTATTTTGAGCAAAAAATGTTGATTTCATAATAATCCCCCTAGCGTTCTATGTATGCTTGTAAATCTAATTATCCAATACAATTCATTCTATTATTGTTATAATTTTTCGTCAATTAATAGTACTCATAGAGAAAGGAAAATTTTCATTATTAGGGCCCCTTTCAAGCTTAATTATGCATAACACTCCACAATTTCTTGACATTTATTCCATATACTTAAAATCTCATATATAGGAAAGGAGCCTACAAATTTGAAGCATTATGTGGCAAAAGGATTAGCAATTACTTCTTTATTCATAATTTCAGGATGTTCTAGCAACGCCGAAACAGCACCAGTGAAAAAAGAAACGGTTCAATCTCAACCGAAAAATAAAGAAACTGCAACTGCAGTACCATCCAACTTCTATAAAGAAATTACATCCGGAAAAATCGCGCACATTCACGGAATTGGCTATGCAGGAAATATGCCGGGTATTTCTATCGCAACTCATAGTGGTATAAAAGTTTATCAAAATGGAAAATGGTTTGAAACTAAGACTGAGCTACATGATTATATGGGATTTCAGGCAACGAAGAATGGGTTCTTTGCCAGCGGTCATCCTGCACCAGGAGCAAATTTAAAAAATCCTTTAGGGTTAATGAAAAGCTCTGATGGCGGTAATACCCTTGAAAAGCTAGCATTTTATGGAGAATCTGATTTTCATAACCTTGCTGTCGGATACAATACGGAAGCAATTTATTTATACAATGAGCGTCCAAATTCTAAATTACAACAAGGTTTTTATTTCAGTACAAACAACGGACAAGATTGGAAAAATAGTAAGTTAAAAGGTCTTTCGAGTACGATTCATTCCTTTTCCGTACATCCGGATCAAGCTAGTGTAGTCGCGGTAAGTGCTAAAGACGGTGTTTACTTATCTACAGATTACGGAAATACATTTGAACTATTATCTACATCACTTGAATCGACAGCAGTTACATTAAGTAATGAAGATGTTATTTACGCCCCTATCAATAAACAAATCATAACGAAGAAATCAATTGCTACAAATGAAGAGACAAATATACAAACTCCATCTTTAGATGCTAAAGATGCAATTATGTACATATCACAAAACCCTCAAAATTCAGCTGAAATAGTATTTGCTACACTGAAAGCAAATGTGTTCCTTTCTACAGATGAGGGTAAAACGTGGAAGCAGATTACTAAAGAGGGAGCATTCCAATTTAATTAGAAAGGTGAATATAACGTGTTTTCAACAATTAGTGAATGGAGCTATCAACTCATGTCTCCTTTAATGGATGTCGCGAATGCTACGAAATCAGTACCTCTTTTATTTGCGTTTTTATTAGGCGTAGTAGGTACCCTTGCTCCTTGCCAATTAACAGGAAACATTAGTGCTATTACACTTTATGGCAATCAATCTTTACAAAAGGGACATGCATGGAAACATATATTGTTATTCATTTCAGGAAAAATAATAGCTTTTACAACGCTTGGACTATTAGTATGGGTCTTAGGAAAAGAGATTCAGCAAATATTAACTTTGTATTTCCCGTGGTTAAGGAAAATGATCGGACCTTTATTAATTTTAATGGGGCTAATGTTGGCAGGTATTATAAAGAGCAGAAATTTCTTCTCGATCAAATTTATAAGAAAACAAAATGAAGTTGGCTCATTTTTACTTGGATTCTTCTTTTCCTTAGCTTTCTGTCCGACTATGTTCGTTCTATTTTTCGGAACGTTAATCCCTTTATCTTTCTCATATAATTATGGTTACTTGTTTCCGACATTCTTTTCGATAGGAACCGCTCTCCCTATCGTTATATTACTGTTCATCATCTCCTACCTTGGATTAAATGGGGCACTACTTAAAAAGAGTCGAAAAATAGGAAAAAACATTCAAAGTATAACTGGTGTTCTCCTTATTTTAATCGGAATTTATGATACTGCTCTATATTGGTAATACATACAAAAGGTAAGCTTCAGTGAAATGAGCTTACCTTTTGTATCATTTTTTCTTTTGTTGTAGTTGATTTAGTAAATTTTTAATAAATGCTAGAAACAGCGGATCATTCTCTTTTTTAGGTGACCATTGCATAATTAGTTGCCTTGGAATTTTAATTTCTATCGGTTGCACGATGAAGTCATGAATAATTTGCTTATGTAGTCCTGATACTGGAACAATTGTTATACCGTTAACTTGTAAAGCAAGTGCTAATGCTGAACTAATTGTTTCTGATTCCATCACTTTATTAACTACTATTTCATTTTTCATCAAATATGGTTCAAGCACTTCTTTGCAACCAGAAAGCGGCATAATAAAAGGATAATTTTTCAATTCTTTACTAGTAAGGTTAGGTGGAACAGACTTTGAAGAAACTATAACATACGGATCTTCACCAATGACATCATAATGAAATCCTGGAATTAAGTTTTCTTTTATAGAAATAGAAAAATCTGCACTTCCAGAAGACAACCAATCTAACACTTCTTGATAACTTCCCTCTCGAACTGCAAGTACATACTGACTTTGATCAAAATTACCTAATTCGATACACTCTGCCAAACAATATACAGTAACGGAAGGATATGTAGCTAGTACAATCTTATACAAGCTTTTATTTTTCAATTGTAAAGCTGTTTCTTCAAGATTTTCATACTCCATTAGAAGTCGATCTACACAAACTAAAAATTCTTTTCCATTTTCAGTTAAAACTGTTCCTTGTCTAGATCGATCGAATAAAGTTAACGCATATCTCTTCTCTAATTTGTTAATGATATGCGTTATAGCAGGCTGTGTCATATGTAATTCTTTCGCCGTTAAACTAATACTGTTCAAACGCGCCACATATTTAAAAACTTCAAAATCAAAAACGTTCATGCTGTTCTCCTTATATAAAAGATATTTATATCATCTATAAATAACCTTCATTATATTTATCAAACTACTTCATATACACTAATTATACATCATCAATATTACGAAAAAATAAAGCATATAAACATTAGAGGAGTGTTGATTAAATGAGTACTTACGTTTTAGTACATGGAGCATGGCAAGGTGAATGGGCCTGGGAATTAGTAAAACCTCAACTAGAGGCTTTCGGACATACAGTTGTTACACTAGACTTACCTGGAAGTGGTAAAGATATGACTCCCTCCCAAAATGTAACGTTAGATTCCTATGTTACTGCAGTATCTGATGCTATAAAACAACAAAATGAAAAGGTCATTCTTGTTGGACATAGTATGGGTGGAATTGTAATTACTCAAACTGCTGAACTTATACCAAATAAAATCGATAAATTAGTATATCTTTGTGCATTCTTACCTCAAAACGGAGAAAGCCTTGGCAGTAAGTTAGATGGTGAAGCTGGTCCACAATTCTCAATTAATGAGAATGACATGACTGCAGAACTTATACCAGAGTTGACTGAACAAACATTTTTAAATGCTACAGAAAATGCAGCTATGAAAGAATCTTCTTTCAAACAAATGCGTCCTCAACCACTAGGTCCATTCCAGCAAGAGATAAAAATATCTGCAGAGAACTTCGGAACTATAGATCGTATTTATATCGAAACGACTCTAGATAGAGCGATTCCCATTGATTTTCAGCGCCGAATGAATACAGAAACTCCTTGCACGAAAATAATTACTTTGGAAGCTGATCATTCTCCATTCTTCTCTAAAACATCAGAACTTGTTAGTCACTTACATGGATTAAGCTAAGGTTTATATTTTCCTTGTAGACACCTACTTACTGTAATACGGGTGTCTACTTTTCTTTTACCCTTCTTGACATATTCATATAAAAAAGTTAAAATAACTATAAATTAGTAAGTAACTAATTTAATTTAAAGTAAGAGGTGAACAAAATGAAAAACATTTTATTCCGTATTAACGAATTATCAAAAAAAGAAAAAGCATCTGGATTAACAGTTGATGAAAAACAAGAACAACAAATGTTGCGTCAAAACTATACAAAAACATTTCGTGGAAGTTTAGATTCCATTTTATTAAACACAAAAATTGTTGATCAACATGGTCTTAACGTTACACCAGCCGCATTACAAGATGCTCAAATACGTTTAAAATTAAGCAAATGAAATCAAAGCTAAAAAAACAATCGTATAAAACATAAAAAGAGCCGGAATTCCTATTTAGAAATTCCAGCTCTTTTTATTGTCTTTTCTAATTTAGTAAACGAGCGATACATCGCAATTCTCCACGATACAATCATTGCAAATGCAAGTAAGAAAAACATTCCGCTTAACTCTGCTAAATCAATTGATTGACTTAAATACGATTTTAACGCTACTCGTACAGCCAATAAGCCTACTAAAATAACTATGAATGCTTTTGACGGTTTCATATATATATGTTCGTTTCTTATTTCAAACTTAGTTGTTTTAATAAGAAATATAGAGAAAATAAGTCCTATACTAATCGCCTCTACTATTTCTAACGATGTTAATCGAAACTCCGGTAAGAAGTACATCATTGCACCAGTACTCATAAAAATTGGCGGTAATATAATTTTCTTTTTCGTTACCGGTTTTTTCGCTGCTTTAAAGCGAAGAAACATGATACCAACAGCCATACAAACTGCTACAATACTTGATAAAAGTGCTATCATACTATCCACTCCTATCTATTTAAAAGACTTTTTAAGCAAAATCATAAACCAAACGAGCCCGATACTTATAATAACATGACCTAATCCAGCCATATGGCTTAAACCATTAAAGTCAGTTCCATTTACTTGTAGAAGCCCTCTCCATAGCATTGTAGCGACAGTAAAAATTACTCCTACATTATAAACAACAAACCATGCATGAAAACTCTTTGTTTCATGGACATGAAATACTTTACATAAAGCTAAAGCAATTAAAAAGAAGACGAAGCCGAGCACTAATACGTGTGTATGCACTAATTGCAACATTGTGGATCCTTTAATTCCTTGTGCTTTCGAATACTCTCTTGCAAATACTCCTGATAATAAACCGATAATTAAGTAAATGAATGCTGCATTATATAATTTCTTCATTTTATTCCCCCTGTTGTAAACTTTCCATATTCGCTGAAATCATTTTACGGAAAGTTTATGAACGGAATATGAACAAAATATTACATTCAACTTTTGAAAATAAAAAAGCCATTCCACAATTAATAATTATGAACTGCACTCCAATTGTTAGACACAGTCTAACAATTGGAGGTGCAGTTTTTTTATGACAAAATTTACGAAGGATTCAAGGTTAAAGCTCGTTCAAGGATTTAATCCAAAAACAATTTCTCAAGCAGAATATGCAAAACAGATGCATATTACAAAGGCGCAATTTCAATACTGGTTGCGCTTATACGAACTCCATGGAGAAGAAGGTTTACACGAGGTCTATACAAATTACACCGTAGAGTTTAAACTAAACGTACTAAATTTTATGGCTCAATCGGGTATATCGTTAATGGATACAGCGGCTATATTCATGATTCCTTCTTTTATAACGGTTTATCAATGGAAGAAGCAATTTGAATTAGGTGGCTTAGATGCCCTTGAACCAAAGAAAAAGGGGCGTCCATCCATGAAAAATAAAAACACAAAACAGGATACGAAAAAAATTCCGGCAGAAGGTTCAGTTGAAGCGTTACAAGCTGAATTAGAACGCTTACGTATGGAAAACGCGTATTTAAAAAAGTTGAATGCCTTAGTTCAAAACAAGGAAAAATCACCAAACAAGATAAGGCACAAGTAGTCTATGAATTAAGGCATGAGTTTCAAGTGAAAGAATTAGTAAAGTTAGCGGGTATCCCTCGAAGCACATATTACTTTTATGTAAAACAAATGGATAGAATCGATCCAGATGCGGATTTAAAAGTAGAAATTAAAGCGATTTATGATGAACACGAAGGTCGTTATGGATATCGTCGTATTCGTGATGAATTAGCCAACCGTAATCAAATAGTGAATCATAAAAAGGTGCAACGAATTATGAAAGAGTTAGGTTTAAAATGCCTTGTACGTATGAAAAAATATAAATCTTATAAAGGAACGGTTGGTAAAATTGCACCCCATATTTTAGAGCGTAATTTTACGGCAGATGCGCCAAATGAAAAATGGGTAACCGATATTACGGAATTTAAATTATTCGGTGAGAAACTTTATGTATCCCCTGTATTGGACTTGTATAATGGTGAAATCATTACTTATACAATTGGCTCTAGACCAACATACTCACTTGTTTCAGAAATGTTAGAGACAGCATTAGAATGTTTACCTGAAAGTCACCAACTATTGATGCATTCAGATCAAGGTTGGCATTATCAAATGAAACAGTACCGTCACGCATTACAAGAAAGAGGTATCGTACAAAGTATGTCTCGTAAAGGCAACTGTTACGACAACGCAGTAATGGAGAATTTCTTTGGAATCATGAAGTCTGAATTTCTCTACATAAAAGAGTTTGAAAGTGTAGAGCATTTCGAAATAGAATTAGAAAAATATATAGATTATTATAATACCAAACGGATAAAGGCAAAATTAAAAATGAGTCCGGTACAATACCGGACTCACTTTTATCAAGCTGCCTAATGAACTAACCGTGCCTAACTTTTAGGGGTCACTTCATTACGGAATGGCTTTTCAACTTATTTTAAATCTTCTATTGAGAAAGCACCTGGAAGTAATTGCTCAACAGTCACTTCTTTTTCATCGCCTTTTACATTCGTTAGTAAAACTGGCATTTTCGGTTCACAGAATTCAGCAATCACTTGTCTACAAGCACCACATGGTGAAATCGGTCCGTCTGTTTCGCCTGTAATAACTAAGTAACTAAAATCGCGCTCACCTTCTGATACTGCTTTAAAGATTGCTGTTCTTTCTGCACAGTTACATAAACCGTAAGAAGCATTTTCTATATTACAACCAGTATAGATTTTACCTTCTTTCGTAACTAACGCTGCACCAACAGGAAATTTCGAATACGGAATATATGCTTTTGATAACATCTTATTTGCTTCTTCGATATATTTTTTCTTATTCATATTATTTCCTCCTCAAAGTAAACGTAATTATGATTAGTCAGTAATAACTGTATGAACTAATTTAGGAGCAACTGCTGTTTCGGCGATAGAAATGTTCTCATAAATTTTAGCTTTTACATCTTCTACATTTTCACGGTTCGCATAGATTGTTACGAATGGCTCGCCTTCTTTTACTGCATCGCCAACTTTTTTACGTAACATTAATCCTACTGCTAAATCAATTTCATCTTCTTTTGTCGCACGGCCAGCACCTAGTAACATAGCTGCGATACCGATTTCATCTGCAACAATGTTAGAAATAACACCTGAAGCTTTTGCTGGTACATCAATTACATACTTCGCCTGTGGCATTTTTTCTGGATTGTCTACAATTGAGCTATCTCCGCCTTGATTGCTTAAGAACTCTTTAAACTTCTCAGTTGCTTTTCCGTTTTTCATAACTTCAATTAGCATTTCACGAGCTTCTTCTAATGTATTTGCTTTTTTCGCAAGTACGACCATTTGGCTACCTAATACAAGTACTAATTCCGTTAAATCTTCTGGACCTTCACCTTTTAACGTATCAATCGCTTCTTTCACTTCTAGAGCGTTACCAATCGCAAAACCAAGCGGTTGTGACATATCTGAAATAACAGCCATTGTTTGACGTCCTACATTATTTCCGATACGTACCATTGCATGTGCTAATTCTTTTGCATCTTCTTCTGTTTTCATAAATGCGCCAGCACCTGTTTTTACATCAAGTACGATTGCGTCAGCACCAGCTGCAATTTTTTTACTCATAATTGAACTTGCGATTAAAGGAATTGAGTTTACTGTCCCTGTTACATCGCGTAATGCATAAATCTTTTTATCTGCAGGTGTTAAGTTTCCTGTTTGTCCAATAACAGCTACTTTGTCACGGTTTACAATATCAATAAACTGCTCTTTCGTAATTTCAACGTGGAATCCTTCTACCGCTTCTAATTTATCAATTGTTCCACCCGTATGTCCTAAACCACGACCAGACATTTTTGCTACTGGTACATCTAAAGCAGCCACTAATGGTCCTAATACTAATGTTGTTGTATCACCAACACCACCAGTTGAATGTTTGTCTACTTTAATTCCTTCAATTGCTGATAAGTCGATCGTTTCTCCAGACTCCACCATCGCCATCGTTAAATCTGCACGTTCGCGATCTGTCATATCTTTAAAGAAGATTGCCATTGCAAGTGCACTCACTTGATAATCAGGAATACTTCCGTCTGTATATCCATTAATAAAGAATTTGATTTCTTCAGTCGTTAATTCTTTGCCGTCACGTTTTTTCGCAATAATATCTACCATTCTCATTACAATCACCATTCCTTTTTATATGATATGAATCTATTAAAATAATAAGCCTACGATTGTTGCTGATAAGAAACTTACTAATGTTGCACCGAAAAGTAATTTCAAACCAAATCTTGCGACTACATTCCCTTGCTTTTCATTTAAGCTCTTAACTGCCCCTGCAATAATTCCAATTGAAGAGAAGTTTGCAAATGAAACTAAGAATACAGATATAATCGCTGTCGTTCTATCTGAGAAATTAAAGTTTCCTTGTGCTAAATCTGTCATAGCGACAAATTCATTTGATACTAATTTTGTTGCCATAATATTTCCAGCATTAACTGCTTCATGCCAAGGTACACCCATAATAAATGCAAATGGTGCAAATACATAACCAAGAATTTCTTGGAATGAAATACCGATTACACCTTTAAATACTGCATTAATGAATGCGATAAGAGCAACGAAACCGACTAACATAGCTGCTACTGTAATCGCAACTTTAAATCCATCTATAATGTATTCCCCTAATACTTCAAAGAAAGTCTTTTTCTCTTCTTCTTGTACTTCTAACATATCTTCTTCTTCAGTAACTTCATAAGGGTTAATGATAGAAGCGATAATAAAACCACCGAATAAGTTAAGCACTAAAGCGGTTACAACATATTGCGGTTTTAATAACACCATATATGATCCAACGATAGACATTGAAACGGTAGACATTGCAGATGCACATAATGTATACATTCTTTTCTCTGGCAATAATCCTAGTTGTTTCTTAACTGAAATAAACACTTCAGATTGTCCTAAAATCGCAGAAGCAACAGCGTTATATGATTCTAGTTTCCCCATTCCATTTACTTTACTTAATGCTAGACCGATAGATTTCACAATAATAGGTAATACTTTAATGTGTTGCAAAATACCGATTAATGCTGATATAAATACTATTGGCATTAATACACTTAAAAAGAATGAAAACTCTTTTTGATTTACTAATCCACCAAATACGAAATTCACACCGTCAGCGGCATATTTTAATAGCTCTCCAAAACCATCTGCTATTCCGCTAATTAATATATTCCCTACACTTGTATTTAATAATAAAAACCCCAAAATGAATTGTAATATAACCATCGTTATGATTGGGCGATATTTGACTTTCTTTCTATCATTACTAGCAAGCCAAGCGATACCTAAAATCAATACGAGGCCAAAAATACCGATTAAGTATTTCATAAGCCGTTTCCTCCCATTCGTATCCGCTTACATTCTTTTCAATTGTTAAAGCAATAGATACACTTTACTTTGTGTATCTATTGCTCTTAACTTTATTAATGATTAGTAGTTATCTGTAGCACCTTTTGCATCATTTAATACGATTGCAACACTAGCACTTGCTCCAACGCGAGAAGCTCCAGCAGCTACCATTTTGTCTGCATCTTCACGTGTACGAACGCCACCAGATGCTTTTACACCAACGTTTGGTCCAACTGTTTTGCGCATTAATGCGATATCTTCAGCAGTTGCTCCGCCAGTTGAGAATCCAGTTGAAGTTTTTACGAAATCAGCACCGGCTTTTACTGATAATTCACAAGCGCGTACTTTCTCTTCATCTGTTAATAGGCAAGTTTCAATGATTACTTTTACAAGAGCTTTTCCTTTTGCTGCTTGTACTACTTCATAAATGTCTTTTTCAACAAGTTCGTTGTCGCCATCTTTTAAAGCGCCTACGTTGATTACCATATCAACTTCAGTTGCACCTTTTGCGATAGCATCTTTTGTTTCAAATGCTTTTGTTTCAGTAGTGCTTGCTCCTAATGGGAAACCGATTACAGTACAAACGTCTACATCATGTCCAGCTAATTCTTCAGCAGCTAGCTTTACCCATGTAGGGTTAATACAAACAGAAGCGAATTTATATTCCTTTGCTTCTTCGATTACTTTCATAACATCTTCTTTTGTAGAATTAGCTTTTAAAATTGTATGGTCAATTAACTTTGCAATGTTCATTATCTTCACTCCTCATATCTTTTAACAACTTCATTCTAACTCTTAGTTGAACAAATGTAAATACACTTTTGAAATTTTGTTCATCCTTTTTCAAAAGTAATTTTCTTGTAGTAAATAAAGCGCATTCTAACTAAGAAACACTTCATATATAAAAACAAAACTTTTATATTAACAATGGTAGTATGTATCTCAATATCCATAATTATTTTTAAAAAGGCAATTTGTATTCAAAAAACACTCCATAATTCATACATAACAAAATAAAAGGCTTTCTCAAAATTAATATCTTGAGAAAGCCTTTTATTTCTAACCTTTTTGATAATGTAACAGTTCTTTAGCTGTATGCTGATCGATAATTAATACATTTGCATACCCGCCACGTAACGCACCATCAATTGCTTTTATTTTTCTATTACCACCTGCAACTAAAATAGAGCGTTTCTTTAATTTCAGTTCCTCTAACTCAATTCCAATTGTACGCTGATTAATCTCTTCGCTACTAATATTTCCGTCTCCATCAAAGAAACGTGAACAAATGTCACCGACCGATTGTTTTTTGAGTAAACTCGTTTCATCCATATCGAAATAACCTAATCGGAATAATAGCGCTTCGTCTCGCACTGTTCCTACAGTGAACACTGCAATATTCGCTTGTTTCCCCATTTCAATAATGTGATGAATATGTCGATCCTGCTCTACTAATTCTTTTGTCACTGCATTATCAAATATAACTGGAAGGGGTAGATTTCTTGGCGTCGTTTGAAAAGCATCTGCAAATAAAGCAATGGTCTCATTCGCATATGTATTTACACTAGAATGACTAATACCACCTTTTAACTGGACAACTTCTACACCTTTTACATGTTGCGGTACGATTTTTCTAGCGATTTCATACATCGTCATTCCCCAGCTTACACCAACGATATCACCGTTTTTAACCGTCTTTTCCATATACTCAGCTGCATATTTACTAATATACTCTGTAATCGTTGCATATTCTGGCACTGGTGAAAAAACGACATGCGCCTCTAACAAGTTGTACTTTTCTTTCAGTAAATTTCCAACGTTATCTAAATCAGCAAATGGATCGGCTATGCTAATTTGAACAAATCCTTTTTCTTTCGCGTACTTTAATAATCTAGAGATAGTCGGTCTTGAAATATTTAATTTATTAGCAATTTCTTGCTGACTATAATCTGATTGATAATATAACCTTGCAACTTCAACGCTTAATTGTTGTTTATCTTTATCCATAGTAACTCATTACATATCCTTTCCTGTATTTCCTTTTCGTTACAAGCATTATACAGCTTTATGCAAAAAAATTCGACTACCGAATTTTATCTAACTGAACTTCTACTACACTTATTATATACAAGGTAACTTATTGTGTAGATTTACAAACTCAATATAGATACGCTTGAAACATGTACATCGATTAATATTTAATTCATGCTTTTTCTGCAGTAACGATAACAAATCCGTTCAAAATGTACGAATCAAGTGATTTAACATAGAAAAGTTGTATATGAGGCCTAGGATATTAAAAACTGTTTTTTCTCATACCTATGGAATTTCCATCCGTTTTTCTGTAAGAGATTGAACTGATGAAGCAATAATTTTATTATCTAAAATACAAAAGCTCTACAGAACAAAGAACAAAGAATATAGATTATGTATCCATGGAGATGCAATCCCAATCTTCATTTTTATAATTGATTAACCAAAACAAGCCCCTTCGTCTTTCAATAACAATACTTTCCTGCATACCTGCAGTTGCTTCTTTCTCATTAATTCTATCATGTACACAAGCCCAATGAAGCCGATAAATGAGGTCGGCCTCATCCAAAATCTCTTCTGCACTTCGCAATCTTGTTTGTTGATAAAATTCATTAAAAGAACTACAACCAGAAACAAGTTTAATTGCATAATGACAGTCACAGATTTCTTTTGGAAATTTCAGTGTATTCACGAGACCAATTGACCAAAGTAAAACCCATTGGGCTTCATACTGCCATGCAATCTGTATCGCTTCTTTCGCGTCAGGTTGCTCTGAAGTTAGGAAATTTCTTTCCTGCCTCGTTAATGATTCAACCACATCAAATTTGTTCAGCAGCCCCATGACAAACTCTTTGGAATTTTCCAAATCTCCTTCTTGGGCAACATCACAAGCATATTGTATGACAATCAACAAAGCTACCGCTCTCTTCGTAATCTCTTCTCGATTTCTTAACTGAATACTTGCCAAAGGAGGCAATTGAGGCAATCCTTCGATATATGGAATCCCTTTATCTTGCAGGTAGCTTATCGATTTCTGTTTTCTTTTCTCCCCATCGGTAGAAGTACTATTCTGTCCCATTATTTTGTTCGTACATGCTTGAGGAGTAAATTCTGAAGGACCAGAGGATCCATCCGGAAATACAATTACTTTTCCATCATTCCCGATGAGCGTTCGATCAGGGATAAAACCAATACCGTTTACCTGATTAAGTAATTTAAGAAACAGCTCCACATATTCATCACTATAATCCTTCTTCGTCTCTATAGCGATTATGGTATTAATTACAGAAATCTGTGCCAAAACCTTCCTCTTAAGATGTTCTTCTTGAAATTCAATTTGATCGTACATGTGCATCATTCCAGGAATATTATTGGAAAAATAATCAGGAGATGATTCTTCAGAATCCACCCGAATAATAATTTTATTTTTGCCAAATAGTCTTTTCGATTGAATGGTATATTCATTTTTATTGCGGTCAACCTTGAACCCATTTTTGAAAACTTGAGTAATGAAACCTTCTACATCACTTGTATCATTCCTTGATGCAAATATCGTAAAAAATCTCAATGTTCCCCCTCCTCTAATTCCTATTTTCTTCTTAGCTATTAAATTTAGAAAAACAAAAGAACATAAACTATTTAATATATTAAACAGCCTTTTATTATGACTTGTTCTTCAACTAAAATCTGTTTGTTTGTCTTAGTTGTTATTATAAATAATTATACTATCCAGTTTGGAGTATTGCTAATGCCAATCAACTTAAAGGGGCTATTTGCTTTTCTTAGCTTGATAGCGATGTGGTGCTACCTCTGTTTTAGTAGGTTGGTAATAGTTATTTTTTAGAATATATGTGAAATCAAAAAGCTTTGAACTGGATTTTTATCATGCATTAAACTTTAGAATTCATAAAATTTTTCTGTAGATAATTTACTTTATAACTCTATACTTAAATCTAGTATAAAACTTTTATATTCTACAGCTACTTAAATTGAGTTCCCTTACTATTACCTCTTTAACTGTATTTTTGTTGCACTAATTATAGGATAGTCTGTAGATATATCACACTTCCCTACAGTTAGGTTACTTAGATTTTTTTGCTTCTTTGTTTGCTGCATCTATTAACTTAGAAGCTGTCTCTTACCTTTCACTACCTATACCAACTTCTATTTTTTCACCTTTATCTAAACCGCCTTGTATGATTTCCACCCCATCTTTTACATAAATCATCACTTTACCTACATTATATTATACTGGGAAATCTTTTTGTCCACACTATAACCTACTTATTTTTCCATCAACTCTAATTAAAGTTTAGATAATTCTTTTAACTCTTCTGACTTTTTCTTCATTGACTTGCTGAAAATATGATAACGTGTATAAAGTTTATAGAAAATGTTTTCCCTCCAGATTCCCCCTTATTTACTCTGTAATATTTAGCGTTTAAGCGATGTTTTACTCCCATAAATGCTCCAATAAAGTAGATCTTGCCGGTATTACAAATAAAAAAGGATCTAATATTTATTTCATTTAAAAAATGTTTTAGACTATAGAATAAAGTATTAGACTGTTAAAAAATAGTTGTAGACTGAAAAGTTGTATTTGTGTTTTTAAAATAAATTTACGATATTTTGTCTCTTTCAATTAAAGAATTACTTACACTTCATTTTTTCTTAGTGGACCAACAACACGGATTAATTAAATATCAATAATTAAGATACCAGAACTCTAAAAAAAGGGGTGAGGATTATGATGAATAAAGAAATTCAAAAATTGTTTGATGATCTCAATTTATTTGCCAGACAGATCGCAAAAGTAAGATTATCAAATTTATCATTCGATGTATACGAATTCAAAGATAAATATGTGAAGCAAGTAGACTTAATATTTGCCAGAAAAAATCAATTTGATACTATTCAAGAGGCATTTTCTGCACTATTTAAAAAAGAATTGTTCGATGGAGAGGAATGGGATATTATTGATGAACCAGACCCTTCAGATAAACAATGGCTAACCGCACTAAAAGATTTCTGGATTAACGCATACTATTCAAGAGCATGTAATAGCTTAGAGTTATTAAACAAAAATGATTTTATAAGTAGATTTAAAAGGGATTTAGCTGATGTGAATGTACCAGAACAAGTTATTAAAGAACTCTTAATTAGATTGAATCATATTGAAACAATACAAGTACAAAAGGGATATGTTTATGATTACATATTCGGACAATCTGATAGCCATTATTTTTTGTTTGAATGGGGAATATATGATTAAAATGATTACAACTATTATGATTATGAAGAAGCGCACTTAAAGTTATGGGGGTGTCAGTGAAATAACAGATAACAAAACAATCAAACTTTTTTATAAAATCATTACACCACTTTTCAAGAAAGAACTCCATTTTAATCATTCCTTTTTCAAAATGGAGTCTTTGTGTTTGTCATAAAATCAAGATACATACAATATTTCGAATCAAAATTAAAATCAAACAGTTAACTTTTTTTCCTCCATAACAGTATCTCTATTCACTATTTTCAAGTAGAAATGCGATACTGTTGTAATGTAGTATGGATAGATCCAAAGAAACGGGATACCAAATGTGAAAAATCCGATGATAACCCCTAAAATAAACCATCCGATAAAACTTAACGATAGTAGGAATAAATCTAATTTATGTCCTTTCATCAGTTCTTGACTCTTTTTAATTGCTTCACTCGCCGTATATTCTGGATGATCTAATAAAATATAGTAGGCCATAGAATAAGAGATAAATTTTATAATACCTGGTACAATTAATAATACACTCCATAAAAGTGTGTATACAGTCATTAAAGTAGTCACCTTTATAGATCTAAACACATTACTTTTTCGAAATCCTTCAAATAACTCACCAATTGTAGTAGATTCTTTTTTCGCTAAACGCAATGTAACTTTAAGATACCCATAATTCATAATGCCTTGTGCACCTATTAAACAAATAAATAGAACAACAAAAACAAGTAAATAAGAAAAAGCACCTGCTGCATTTAACTTTTCGTCTCCTGAAATGGAAAAACTAGAATTCATTATTTCACTTAATAAGATACCAAGAAACAACAGTGGAAATCCTATAATTAGCATACAAACCCTAGAAATAATATGATAAAGAAACGATGACAATACCGCCAATCCCCATTTGTCTTTTAATGAAGATACGGCCGCTTTTTTTAAGCCACTAATCATTTTGATCCTACCTTTCAATTTTTTCCTTTTATATGAATTACTTTTACACAAGGAATAATAACGTATTTTAACAAAATTTTTATTATATATAATTCCGTTAATATCTAAATGAATGGTGAAACTGTTCCAAAAGTGTTATTTTTAAGTAAGTATCAAATTCAGTACTTCTAATGTTTTTTTAACACTACTTGACTAATTTTAGTATGTTTATTTTCAATCTATTAATCATGTAATTTATTTAAAACACCGTGATGAATATACTTGCTACATAAAATCCATTACCAAACTGAAATCATTCTATAATAGCTTTAATTAAGTTCGAAATGATCAAAAACACTCGGAATTAGCCATTTCAGTTTTTCTTCATGCATCTTTCTCTTACCATATTTTTCAATAAGTACGTGAACCATACCACAATCTTCTATGTGCAAAATTAGCTTTAAGTCTGCAAAAAGTTTTTTACGATATTCCATATTTTACAATGAGTTAAAATCGTGAATAATTTTATCCAGTTCATCATAATCCGCACTTACGTTAATAATGTGCTAAACTAGCTAACATATATATAATTTTATATAGAAAACCCCAACAAAAATGTATCCATTCTTACATAAACAGTTTTTTAGTTTTTATTCTTGTTCAATATGGTATAGAAAAAGATTAATTATTTACAAGACAAGAAGCTAGGAGATGTTACATATGAAATATTTTGTAATAGAAGATGATGAATTATCAAGCTGTGGTGAAGAGACAATATATGTTTTTGAACATAGCAAAGGAAAAAACAGTTACGACACGATTAAAACCTTGGAAGATTTTGCAGCAACATGCCAATTCATTGAACGAAGAAATACGCATTGGTTTTGGTATAAAGGAAAACACGTTAAAGATATGCCTATTTGGGAATTCGAACAAAAATTTAGAGCTGAACAAGAAGAACTGAAAACAATATCCCAAGAAGAATTCACAGAATTGAGAAACAGATATGCCCCACTTATTAAACCTATCGAGTTCCCTATTAAAGGAATCCGAATTGCTTATGCTTATGAACCAGAATGGAATGATGAATTTTTTGTTATGGAAACGGAAGAAAGTTATTTTTCCGTATATTGGTTTACAACGGCTTAATAATCATTTTAATAACAAATCAACAGGTTTCTTATCCGAAAGGACTTTCGATAAATACTGATTAGGTGTTTAGAAAGTTTCTTCAAAGTCAGGGTGTCTAGGCTTGGGTATTCCGATTACTTGTTCTCCACTGCTAATATGATGAATAAAGCGAAACTGTAATGAGTGGGGGATTCTTTATTCCCCACTCATTATTAGTTGAAGCATTCGAGCTTTTACGGACAGTTCCTATCTTCCTTGCGCTTCTCTAAATCTTGAGGTAGGAATTTTATTGCCCGTTAATACGCGATAAATTAAATTCCTATTCAATCACATCTTTATAAATGTAGCATTTCAGCCTTTACAACTTGAATATATTCCTGCAACTTGCAAAACGCTTCCGTCAATTTCCCTTTTTCTTCTTTATGAAGAAAGCGTGCCGTGTTTCGTTCTTCCTCTATGACAAGTAGTTGCGCGGCTGCATAAGAAAGACCATACTTTTCGCATTTTCGTTTTATATCTTGAAAAAAAGAAGGAGGTACCGTCCCTGCTCCTGAGACAAGCATCTCATCTAGAGCTTGTTCCAATTCATCGATTATGCGCACTAACTCTATCATAAAATGTTTCCCCTTCATTAAGTGTAATATTTATAATTTCTCCTACTTCTGTATATAAAATAACAGGTGTAACTACGAGCTTTGTTCCTTCCTGATAAGGATGAACTAGCATTCTCTTTACATGTAATGAGTCCAAATATATTTTTACAAGTCGAATCGTCCGCTCATTGTCTGGTTGTTTCATCATTTGCATTTGTAATACTTTCCCCTTTTTATCAATAAGAGGTATAATCCATTTTCGCTCTTGCTTCTGAAACTCCCATTCTTCCATCTCAGCAAATTCGATACAAAAGACTCCTTGTTTACTTGCCTCTAACCTGTTCGCTTTTACTTTTTTTAGTAGTTCTTCCCATGAGGTTATAAAGAGCGATTGCCACTCTGTTACATTTGTTTTTCCGTCTACTTCCCCTACTGTCTGTGAGCTAGATGACAATTGGAAATCGGCGTTAAGCTTTGCATATTTCAACCCTAGAGATGAACGAGACAGTTCGTATCCCTTCCCTGCAATCCCCCATGGAACTTGCTTTTCATGGAGGTCTTCAGAAGTTGTGTTGCTCCCTTCATAAAACATGGGACGTGACTGTGTGTATGTGATCCACTTTTCCTGTTCTCGATTATAGAAATAATATGTCACACCAACATAACCGGACTTCGTTTTCCAGCCGAATGCGCCAAAGGCATGCAAAGTTAGCGGTGGAACTTCATAATATTCCGAACGATACGGACTCTCTTGCAGACGGTGATTTTCTAACAACACAATGTATTCATAAATCGCGGACAGCGTTTGCCGATAGGATGCCATTTGAAAAGATGCATGTTTCATTCGGTATAGCCTAATATCAGTCCCTAGCTTACGAAATAAATTTTCTAACTTTGCTAGTTTCAAAGAACGCGCTTTTACAGAAAGTTGTTCTATTTCATAGATTGTTTTTTCTGTAAGACGTGTTAATCCAAAGTGAACAATTTGCTCAATCATCTCTTTGAAAATAGATAGCTTATCCGACTCAATAATAAGAAATTGCACCTGTTTCGTTTCATGTGAAATTCCTCTCTCTTTTTGATACCAATATATTGCTTCCGCCTTATGCCGGCATATTCCCTCTGCTTTACATGTACAAATCGCATCAGCTATCGATTCAGCTGTCAGAAAGCGAACCGTTATATCCTCTTCTGGAAAGGAGGCAATTAAAGCACCCTCCTCTTCCAAAACAAACTTTTGCTGAAATGTTTCGCGGAACATCATTTCAGCCCACATTTTTTCGGAGACAATATTGCTAACGTTCACATTCAAAAGGGCAGAGAAATCAACTTTTATGTTTTCTTTACCTTCGTACATCTTCTTTGCTTCTAATAAAGCCATAATGACATGCTTACAAATCGAGCGCGCTTCACAAGTGCAGGAGTAACTGCGTATATCTCCCGTAAACGTTACAGTAGTTTCATCATCAAGATGCACTTGCGCTGCATCCTCTTCTAAATCTATTTTGATATTTGTTGCAGCAGCCAAATCCTTCATTGCTCTCTTATATGTTCCTTTGTTGGACATGGCGATTAAATATGTTTCATCAATAGCGGAAAGAACATTTAAGAAATGATTGTTGCGATCCATTGCGCCAACCTCCCTGGTGTTAATGCTGCTACATGAGCACCGAGTGCTGTCATTTTTTTTGCTGCCTGTTTATCATAAAAAGGCTGTGCAGTCGGATCAAGAGAAGTAAGCACAATCAGTTTTGCTCCTGATTCTACAATCTTCATCGCTTCTCGGTACATTTCAGCGTAACTGCCACCTTCATATAAATCCGTTACAAGCACGACAATTGTTTTATGAGGCATCTCAATTTTATTCGTTGCGTAGCGCAGCGCCTGAGCAATATATGTTCCTCCACCAAGCTGTACACTCATAAGCGTTTCCACCGGATCATCAATACGATCCGTTAAATCAACAACAGCTGTATCAAAGATGAACAAATCTGTCTTAATCGTCGGTAAGCTTGCGAAAATACCTGCCATAACTGCGCTATGGATAACAGAATCAATCATACTTCCACTCTCGTCTACTGCGAGGATTACACGCCATGTGCTAACATGTTTAGTGGCAGCGTAAAAGTACGGTTTTTCAATATGAATGGCGTTTGTTTCCTTGTCAAAATGCTTTAAGTTCTTTCGAATCGTTTTCTTAAAATCAAAGTTGCGCATCGTGCGCACGCGGCTAGAACGATTTCGATCCGGTCTACCGCTTAATGCATGCTTCACTTCTTGCTCTAAATTACGACGCAACTCCTCAGTGACTTTCGCTACAATGCGTTTAGCTGTGTCTAATACATCCGGTTTTACATAATCTTTAAATTGTAAAATGCATTTTAATAAATTCATATTCGGTTCCATTTTTTCAAGCGTTTGCTTATCCTGTAATAGAGCTGTTAATTCATATTTCTCTAACGCATGATTTTCCATAATTTCAATGGTTTCTTTCGGAAATAACTCCCGCACTTTCGAAATCCAAGTCGGCACTGTTAGCTGAGAGGGATCTAAGGATCCACCGCGCTCTTCTCCGCGTTCTCTCTCGTACAAAAAGTCCAGCATCTCGTCCATTTCTCTGTATACAGGTTCTTCTTCCTGAAATGTAATTTGATCATCCGCATGTTTCCCAAGAACAAGACGCCAGCGATTTAAAGAAATGTTATTCTCCATCTTCTAGCCCCCGTCTTATTAAAATCCCCTTCGCTTTCCGATCTAACTGCATTACATACATCAGCATCTCTTCGGAAATTGGTTCTTCTTTTATCGCTTCTTCTGTAGCGCCATATAACTTGGAAATCTGTCTAGCAATCGTATCCACTTCAAGCGGCGTGAATTGACTGAATAAGAGGCGTAAATGTGGCAACACTTGTAGAAATATCTCTTCATCAAGTTCTTCTAGAACATGAGACATTCCGCTAAGCAACGATTCGTTATATAAAAAGATATCTTTGGCGCCAGCAAACAAACCCTTCAAAAATATCGGAGCTTGCTTTTGCATATCACCGCTTCCATAAAAATACCCTTCTGCCACTTGCATTACCTCATCAATTTCCCGCTTTCCTAAAGAAGTTAACAGCCCAAATACTGCTCCCTCTACTTGGCTTTCTCTTTTTTCCTTTTGCAAATAAAGCTCCAATGCGTCAATAAATTGCTGATCTGTAGGCTTCATTGTATACAAATCGATAAGCTTTTCTGCAATAATTGCTGGTTCGCCCCCATCTAGAACAGAAAATAACGAAAGTGCTTTATTCCTAGCGTAATCCGCCTGCTGATTTGCTTTTTCTATTTGTGATAAATAATAAGCACAATTTGCCATAGAAGCAAAATCTCCATCCTTTTGCACAGCTTCATCTATAAATTGGGTGTACATGGAAAAGTCAGAAAACAAACCACTTAAATAGGCTTCTAGCAATAAAAGGGACACCTCTCCAGCCCGTCCCTTTGCCTTGTGCAGCTTTGCTCTTAGCATTTCCTGCGCCGCTTCTTTCACCGTTCCGCCATACACAGATATATCAATCAGAGCACTTTCTACTTGTGCTGAAAAACGATATTTCCAAGTTTCACGCATAAGATTAATATTCTGTTTTCTAGCTAAGTTAGGACCGCGTAGCTTCTCACAAAATGGAACTCCTAAAAAAGCGAGGCAATGAAAAAATTGACTTAAGCCCAAGTGCCTTTCTTTCTTGTATATGTCAAGAATCGTCTCCTGCGGTACAGTTGAACGGGCCGGTAGACGAAACGACCGAACAGAAGCACGAAAATCATGCACGAGAGGCGGCACATCTGCTTCTTTTGACAATTCCCCACGCTTTGTCCCTTGCAAACTCTTCTGAAGCAATGCTAAAGGCTTATTGGCCGAGAATATCTCACCTTTCACAAATGTACTGCGCACTGCGTCCATTAATTCATACAATCCGGGTTGCATCTTTCCACGAAGCAGTGCAAGTTCACGTATCATTCGTGCAGCCTCAATCTCATCTGCCATTGATATTCCTTCTACCTTTAGCTGTCTAGCAATTCGTATCATAAATTGCTCAGCTACCGATTCATCGCTGTTCTCCCAAATATGTTGGTAAAAAGCAGGTGCAGGCATTCCGCTCTCATAGCCACCCATCTGATCACTTTCCAAAAAGGAATACGGCATAAGATAGTTTTTAGCATACAATTTAGGAAACGGGCTTTTCGGCAATTTTTTCTTTTTCCCTTCCAATTCAAGAAGCCCTTTCACATGAAAGCCTCCAGTAATAACGAGCACCTTGTCATACACTTTACGCGCTTTTTCAATTTCTCTTGCCATATGTATCTCCCTGGCTTCACAACCGTCTTCTGTCAACATCCCCTGCGTATAGTCCGCGCGTGTATAATAACAATAATGAAATAACTGACGGACAAACTCCTCGCTCGTCATATGAAAGCCTTGCAACTCAAAGTATTTCTCCCAAAACTCATGGAAATTTCGGCACCCGGTTTTTTCTGAAAGCATACGGACATATTGGCTATGCCAGAAATATTGCTCATCATGTTTCCCATTCTCTTCCTTATTTTTCGTTAAAAACAAATATTCTTTATAAGGAAGATCAATAAATGAAACAGGAATGTTCTGTGCAGCGCCTTTTCGTAGCGCGACAAGTTCTGGCGAATAATCGAGAAAGGGATAGTACGCACGGTACTTTCCACTTTCTCCTCTTTCAAGCACATTCGTTTTATCATCATAACTGCAATATATACAAATCGGAGCTTTACTATCTGCACTCACAATATGCGGAATAAGTGTGTTACAGTCTATCGGGCCTTCTATAAGAATTGCATCTGGTTTATAGCATTTAACAATCTTTTGTATATGAAAAGAGCACGCGGGACTATGATGGCGAATTGGCACGTATACGACGTTCCGATCTAAATTGTAAGCTCTTTGAAACAATGCATTTACTTCAGCTGATTGCGAGCTTCGAAAAACGACTTCCATACCTCTCCTCCTATTTGACCTCGCGCCTTAACGATGCTTGTAAAATAACTGCGCAACTTTTCTAAATCATCCTTGTTTTCTTTCGCAATCGTCCCTGACAAATATCGAACAAGCGCATCCATTTTCACTTCTCCACTTCCATAATAGTACGCATCCATTGCACTTTGATAATATACAGATACCGCTTCTGCAGTACTCATAACAGAAGATGGCTGATCAATTCGTTTTCCTTCAGCAGTTACCCCTTCCCGAAGTTCATGAAAAACAGTCGCTAACAGCTGAACAACCGTTTTATCCACTTTTGGTTTGATGCCTGATGCCCTTAATAACCGCGTTACTTGTGACTCTATTATTTTTGCTTCAAGTTTTACATCTTGAATTGGATGTACCGTTTCAAAATTAAAACGACGTTTCAATGCACTACTCATCTCATTCACACCCCGATCGCATGTGTTAGCCGTCGCAATAATATTGAAGCCAGGCTTTGCTGTAAGAATTCCTTGTTCTCCAAATTCCGGAATATTGAGCACCTTATCGCTCAGAACACTGATCAATGAATCTTGCACTTCCTGTGGACAACGCGTTAACTCTTCAAATCTAGTTAATATCCCTTTTTCCATCCCAACGAAGAGAGGCCCTGGCACAAGCGCCTCCCTTACAGGTCCTTTCGCAAGAAGAAGTGCATAGTTCCACGAATACTTAATTGTATCTTCCATCGTAGCGGCGGTTCCTTGCACAGTGTTACGGCTATTTCTGCATATTGCGGCAGTAAGTAGCTCACTCAGCATCGTCTTTGCAGTCCCAGGCTCTCCAATTAACATAAGTCCACGATTCCCTGCTAATGTAACAATCGCTCGTTCCACAAGCGCATCATTCCCATAAAACTTACGGCTAATTTCCACTTCTTCTCCTTCCAAAAGAAGCGGTTCTTCTTGTCCGATAATAAATGTACGAACAGCACGCGGTGACAATCGCCAATTAGGTGGTTTTGGAAACGAATCATTCGCTTCTAACGCATTCAATTCTATTTCATACAATTCTTCCATTAATGGTTTAATAGACTGCATATGTCATTTCCTTTCTTATCGCTTACTGCGCCAGTTTTCATCATGGCCAAGATTCGATTCTGTCGTCCGTTTTATATCATATAAAATTTCGCTAAAAAATCGTTTAGGTACTTGATTTGGCACAATGCGTCTTGCATCATCAACTTCGTCATAGGAGTATGAACCACGGCTCACTGTGCCTGCTTTATAAAATTGAATTTCAAATAAGCATACATCGTCCTCTTCTTCATATCCAACAGGTGCGCCTTCAAATGCAAGCTCCGCCCCTAACCCTGTGCGAGCGTCTTCTTTATAGAAAGAATAATACACACCAGCATCTTCAACTGATCCGCGATTCCAACCGTACTTCGTTAACTTACCAAACAGCGACCGACCATTGATTTGAATGCCCCCAAACCTTTCCACAGTTACTTTCTCATCTTCCGCCGCCAGAAATACTTCGCGAACAATCTGCGGGAATGGTTGGATAACCTCATAATCTTCTAGTTGTTCCTTCCATAATTCCCTTTCCTCTTTGGACAATTCTAGCGGATGGATCAGACCGATAACAGTGTCTGGCGTAAGTTCATGCTCTTCTTCGTCAACCGTATTGAATGTACCGTCTTCCATATAACGAAACGTCGCAAGCAACTTTCCTTCCTTATACTCGCCCCAAATAAGTGAGATAGCAAATTGCTGCATAATTGGATTTTCCACAAACAAAGACTTCCATGTATGTTGCGACCAATAACGATTAAGAGAAAGTGCCATTTCAAGACGTTGCGTTTGCATACTAATGATACTTCGAAGCTGTTTCTTTATAGATGATAACTCCACCTTAGCCTCTTCTGCTTTTTCCACATGATCTTTTGCATTTGGTTTCGGAAGCGACTTTATTCGTTTTCCTTCTTCTGTTTTTAACTCGATTTTCAGGTTGGGCGTTAAATAGGCAGTAAACATCCTACTTCCGTAATCAATTGTCTTTTCACCGCGTTTATTAAAATCAAGGTCCGGAACAAGCTGATCCTCTAGTTCTTCTTCTGTTATACCCCGTGTTTTAGCAGCGAGACTCAACGCTTCTTTCGCAGCATTACGCACCTGTTTATGTTTATATTTGAATGCTATAGTATTAATCGTCATAAGTGCAAGATGTGACGAAGACAACGCCAACGCCTGAACAGCTGCTGCAGCGATAGCTCCGCGCATGCCAACAGCCCACTCATCAATCTGCTTTTTGAGCAGCAGCGCCATTTCATCATCACTATGAATGCTATACATCGAAAGAATACCGCGCTTTTTCGCCTCCGCTCCTTGAGAAATCCACAACTGATAGATCGCTTGTATATTTTCTTTCAAATCTTGTTCATTTAAAGCTGCACCTATCACTTCCACCGCTTCCTTTTTCTCAATTACAGCCTCCGATACATACTGCTGAAAATAAGCAAGCGGAAGCGTTGCATCTGCAATTACATCGGAATCACGAAGACGAATTTGCGGTTCAAATCCGAGCCACTGCACGAGTGCGTTTCTTTTTTGTGGTGTTAAAATACGTGTACAAAAAGCTTCGATACTTCCTGATACTCCTTCTAGGTCTTCATCGCCAAGCAGCGGAGCAAACTTCTCCATCAAGGAAGCATTTTTCTTTTCTTGCAAAGCTTCTTGCACAAGTTGTGTATATTTTTCAGATTTAAAGTATAAAAGTGTTTGCATTACATTTTCGCGTACGACTTTCTTTCTACTATTCAATTCCTTCGCTACATCCTCTGCAGCTTCCACATCTTTTGTAAGAAACTCGACTGCGGCAGCACGTACTTTTTTAGAGGAATCTCCAAGACTTTGAATAAGAATAGCACGCGTTTTAACTGTATCATTCTTTGCCAACTCATCCAAAATGAAAATTCGTTCATCTGCAGAATACTCAGTAAATGTCTCTGTCACATATGCCTGTTCTTTTACAAATAAACGAACGAGTGCTTCTTTCGCCTTATTTTCCTCCTCACTGTGCCGAGCAGCTTGTTTAACTGAATAATAAACAAGTTTCTCCTTCGATAAACCGTAGGATAGAAGATCTTCCAACATTTGTTCCAGCGAACCTTCCTTATGAGAACACCGGTGCAGAAGTTCATATAATTTATAATTATAGTCATTTCCAAATTGAAGTTTGAGCGCTGCTTCCCTCTTTACTGCTTCCTCTATATCCCAAAGGAGTGCAATTGCTAAAACAGATATTCCCCGGTAATTATTTTGCTGCTTCGAACTCTCGAGCACTTGCTTCATATCTTCAAATGATAATTCCCCAACTAAATAGTCACGATATGTATCACGTATGTCAGATGATTCCGACTCAAGGGCAATCGCTAAAAATTCTTCACGTACTCTGTTTCGATTGAATTCGTATCCTTTTTCCGCCAAAAGCATCGCCACGAAAAGATAATGAATTTGACTTAAATATTGCAGCGTACGCTGAACAAATTCTGGCTGCTCTTCCACCATCCGAAGCAATAATTGATATTCATATACTTTGTCGGAGTTAACGACACCTAAATGACGTCGTGTAAGACGATATGCGAAAAATCTTTCCTCTGAAACACTGAATTGTTCGCACAATTTTCGAATAGTTTCATAAGCTTGTTTATCAAAATCCCTTGTTCTTACATGATTTCCAAACTGATCAAGAACACGACACACATGATTCGTTGCATAATCCATAAAGTTTTTAACAGAACGTTTCGCTAACAAGTCAATATATCGTCTTGCCACATTTGAATGCTGATAAACACGAAATACTAGCTGCCAGGTCACATCAGGTAAAGATGAGCCAACAGAAACTTCACTAACAGATTCACCTTGAACGTATCTTTTCGCCAATTCTATTTTTTCTTGTGCCCCGTCCAGCTTCAATATAAACTCCGCATGCTCTTGCAGTTCTTCCTCCAATAAAGAACTGTACGTAAGAAATCTCTCATAATCTGCATCTAGCATATGCAGAAGCAAAACCATCTTTGGTCGACCTGTTATAACTTGTAACTGCTCTTCTATGTACTTTGGATTCTCCCTTATTAATTCTCTAAGAAAAACATCCGCTTCATTTACAGAACGGGAAAGATTCGTTAAATACTTACACGCCAATTCTACAAGAATATCAAATGAAAGACCGCTTTTTTCAAAATAAACTTTTATATCTGGAAAACTCATATATGAAAAGCGCACGAGAAGAACGTTCAACAGTTGATCTTCAAGCAAGTAATAAAATAACCGAAAAAACCCTGCGTCTTGCTTATACGCTTTCCTAAAATCACTCATAAACTGCCAAGCAAAATCACTACGCTTATTGTCACGAATCGTCGTTTGTTCTATATGTTTTAAAACTTCTTCATCTCTCGTCTGCAAGTAACGTAACGCTAATTCTTCTTGTTCCCCTGTTATATTAAGATGTTGAAACAACTGATATGTACTGACTGCCATCTTCTCTGCCTCCCTAGTTCTTTTATAAATTCATCGTTATATCATTTATATATGATAATAACCACTCTCTCGTATGTCTGAAATTTCAGATACAGAAATACGGAATATATTTACATTATTAGTATATCATATCAACCTAAATAAGAACGTACGTTTCTTTTGAAAACTTCATATTTATTTAAAACAATCATTGAAAATTTGGTTTAGAGATAAACAAAGTAAGGACTGAATGTTTTTATGATATGTATTAGACTTAGGATTTTGGCAAAAAATTCGAGCACTGGATTCAAACGTAATTTAATGAATAAAAAAGACGCCAATTATAGCGTCTTGAACTGTACCCCGGGGATATGCAAAGCTATCTTAAATAGATTTTCTGGTTATAATACAGGATCATAAAGGAGCTGTTTTATCCCACTTTTGTTTTTATTTGTAATTCCATGTTATTTCTACTACTTCTTCGGGAGTCAATTCTTCATCATTCCAAAAAATCAAATCACTTGGAGCAGGGTGAGGTACACCAGAGTTATTAAATTGATGAACATAGTTACTGTGTTCATCCTCAGGTAAATCAAGATCATAAATTTTTTTTACAAGCTCAAGCAGTTCTGTTTTCGTCAATTTACATATCAAATTTTTCATCCTTTCATTTAATTTATAACCCTTTGTTCCCGAAATAATATGCGGGATCTAAAACATTTTGATGCATTTTAGGAGATACAATCATTAGATTATAGACATCTCCACCTTTATCAATAGACTGTTTATGATGCAATATATATTTATTATAGTTACCATAATGTTCCGTTCTTGGTGAGTAAGGAGCCTTACCTTTTTACATAAGTTTTATATCCATAGGACTAAATTCTCCAGCATAACTTGAATCAGCAAGTGTTTTCCAAAATTCCTCTCTAAAATCATCAAATGATTTAAATTCTTTTCCGACTAATTTGTCTCTAACTTCTTGCAGAATAATACCAATATCACCATCATTATACATTAACTTCTATGATGTATAACATTCTAATGAATTAAGCTAATTCTCCTGTTTCGGGGGTTTGGGTAAAAAATATCCTCCTTGAACATAGGCGTTTTTTTATTCATGCAGAAATATTACCGCAAAGCTACATTGATAAAACACATGACAAACTTATATATAATTACAAGCTCAGCTCTCACAAAAAACGCAATAAAAAATAAACAGTGGAACTAGTCCACTGTTTACTTCGCCACGCCTTCATGTAATTTTTCTGTATAATCTTTTACGTCTTTCCAGCTATCTTTTGCTGTATTTAAATCTTCTTTTATGAAGGTAAATTCTTCAGGACTGATTCCTTTTACGTTTTGTAGTAAATTATTGTATTTTGCCCCTACCGTATACCATTGATTTGATATATTTTGCAGTGCTGTAATTGCTGCATCAATTGTTTCTGTCATGTTTGTTGTTTTATTTTTCACATCAGTCAAAATTGCAACTTCTGCTTGTGCGCCAGAAATTCTATCTTTTAAATTGGCTATTTCTCTTTCTGCATTTGCGATATCTTTTTTCGCAATGGCAATCATCGGTCCGCCAGCAAGACATGTTATTAACGCTACGCAAAGTACACCACCAGCAATGACCATATCATTACTCTTTTTTATTGAATCGTTATATGTATTTATTTGTTGCTCTAGAGCTGGAATGCCAGCATTCGTACTTGCCAATATCGCTGTTAATTGATTTGTATCTTCTTTAAAACTATTTGTGTCTTTCGCCATTCTATCGCGAAAAGCTTTCAAATCCCCTAATAATACATCTACTTCATTTTGATTCTTTACAATATCTGCATACAACTTTTCTAAATCTGCTTTTAATTTTCCGCTATCCTTTTGATCAATCGCTATTAGCATGCTATTATAATACGCTTGAAAAGTATTATTGTAATTAATAATATTTTGATCTGTTTTCATAATTTGAGGCTTCATATAATTTAACCAATACGTTGCATTAGTTTTTGCATCTCTTTGGTGCTGAATCATATTTCCTTTAAACTCACTATTAATGGAACTTATTTTACTTAAATCAGTTTCTTGCTGATTTTGAATTAATTTTGCATATGAATCCATTGCGAATATGCTCGATGTCGTTTGGGCCATAACATCTTGGAATCCAGCTGGCCCTAGAGAATAATTTTTCGCACTTTCTTGCAATGTTTTTACGTTTTGTTCTGCAGCAAAAGGATGTAAAGGAAATGCGTTACTCGTTGCCACTCCAGCAATCATTAACGTTAATAGACATTTTTTATAAAATCGTTTTTGCATACTTTTCACCTATTTTCTTTATAAGGGTATAAAAAGCTCCTGCTCACAACTGAACAGGAGCTTCAAATCATTCATCAATACTTAACGCTCTAACGATTCGTATTCGATTATGCTTTTTTCGTATCTACTACTTTAATATCTTCAGCATAAATCTTTTCTGCATAGTCTTTAATGTTTTTCCAGCTATCTTTCGCAATGTTTAAATCTTCTTTAATGAAAACAAGGTCGTTTGGACTAATTGAATCTACATTTTGAAGTAGAGAATTGTATTTTGATCCCATTGTGTACCATTGATTTGAAATGTTTTGCAACGCTGTAATTGCAGTATCAATTGTATTTGTTAAATACTCAGTTTGTGTTTTAATGTTCGTTAATCCCGCTACTTCTAATTGAGCAGTTGTAACTTGTCCTGTTATTTTTTGAATTTCTGCCTGTGCATTATCTAGTTCTTTCTTCGCTAATACGATACCAGCTGTACCACCGCCTACAGCCGCTGTGCCTCCTGCAATTAATGCGATTCCTAGCGGTGTTCCTGCTCCCGTAGCAATAACTACTGCACCACCGATAATTGCAATTGGCCCTAAAGCTGTCGCAACAGATGAACCGATAATAATTGCATTATATTTGCTAATTGCTTCATTGTACGTTGTAATTTGATTTTGCAATAGCGGAATCCCTGCATCTTGACTAGCTAAAATAGATGTGATTTGATTTGCATCACCCTTGAAGTTTTGCGTATCCGAAGTCATTTTATTTCGGAATTTCTTCAAATCTTCTACTAATTGGTCTACTTGTGCTTTATTTTCATTAATACTACTTGATAATCTAGTTAAACCTTTCGTAAGAGTTGCTTTATCTTTTGCATCTACCGCAGCAACTAAAGTATCATAATAGTTTTGGAATTTCGTATTGTAGTTAATGATATTTTGATTCGTTGAAATAAGCTGTGGTTTCAATACATCTAACCATTGCTTCGCATTTCCTCTAGCTGTATCTTGGTGCTGAATCACTTTCCCTTTTAAAGCTGCATCAACAGACGATACATTACCAAAGTTAACATTCCCTTGTTTAATAATTGTTAAAGCGTACAGATCCATTACTAAGGCGTTTGAACCTGTTCTTTCCATTGCATCTTTTAGGCCTTCTGGTCCTAATGAGTATTCTTCATAGTCATTATAAGCTTTTGCTACAGCATGAACTGGAGCTTGTTTCACTGTACTTTCAGCTGCATACGTATGAGCCGGCATAATGTTCCCTGCTGCAAATACTGCCATAAGTGCTGATAGAGCCATTACTTTATAAGGTTTTTTTGTCATTTTTCTTCTCTCCCTATATCGTTACTTATTTTTAATGTACTTCAACGTTTGTAACGTAATCTTCAAATTGATTCGTTTGTTTATTCATTTCATCACTTACTTTTTTAATTTGATTGAAATGTTTTTGAAGTAAACTACTATCTGTATACGTGCCTTCTTCAACACTCTTTTGAATTTGGATCATATTATTGTTTAGAACTTTCCAATCCGTTAATAACGTTTCTAAAGTTGAGATTTGACGATCAATTAATTCTGTAAAGCTACTTACTTGATCTTCAACGAATGTAATTTGTGTCGCCTCTGCTTCAGTTTGTGATAACTTTTGAATAAGTGGTAGTAGCTCTTTTTGCTTTTGCTGAATGCGAAGAGCTGCTTCTCTCGTTTGACTATCTGCAGCATTTACAATTTCATTACTTAAAGTACCGATAGAAACGAAATCAATTGTTTTCGTCTGCGCAGTTTGATTCGTAATTGTAAATACTTGTTTACCAATATTAATAGAACCTTTAATAATTTCTTGAGGCCTATTCAAAATAGTCGTTAATTCAGCTTGAATTTCCCCTTGAATTCTTTTAATATCTTCTCTTAATTTCACAATATCTCCACTTGATCCTTGCAGTGTTTTTATTGCTTCATCAGCTTTAATTGATAAGTTGCTACTATCTTTGTCTAATACCGTTTTAAATCGATTTAACTCTAATAAATCTTGCTCCATACTCTCTTGGATGCTTTGTACTTGCAATTGTAATTTTCCATATGCACTTGTAAAATCTGCTTTTGCCTTTTCATCTTCATTTATGTTTCCTGCTAGTTCATAGAGCTTACTATAATAACTATTAAATCTAGTACTATATCTCATCATCTCTTGATTTAAGTCGATTAGCTTCGGATTATATTCATCAATCCACTCTCGTACATTTGCCTTTGCAAACTTTTGATGATTCGTCAAACTACTCATCGCATTCACCTTAATATCTGGCTGTTGTAAAATAACTAGTCCATATGCTTGTATAAGTGGTGACTGTGATCCTAACATTCTAATTGAATTGGATAATGTATTTGGAGCAATTACATTTTGTGCATATACTGTTTTCACTTCTGTTTGCCCCCCCTTAGCGTAAGCGCTTACAGGAATAAAACAACTCGTAGATACTGCTGTAACCAATAACCCTGTAATTAAAGTCTTTTTCACTTTAACTCCTCCTATGTATTAGCAACTATTACTATCGCATTTTATTATTCTATTTTCTTGCACGTAATTTGAGATGGTTAAAATAGAGAACGTTCTTACCGTGATTCATGTACGAACCATCTCTCCCAACTTTTATCGCTACAGTACTCACTTATTGTTCTAAAACATTTCATATGTGATTAGTATGAATAACATTGTATAAAATTTCTATTTCATAGCCATTTCCACATTCACACAGTGAATATATTACATAAAAATATTATTCATTTTAAACTAAATAACGTAAGCAAATATGAAATTTCGTTTTGTTTTCATGTAAGTTTTGTACTGTAAGGTCATTTAAACACAGCTATTTATCTATCGTAAAGAAGTATTTTCATTCCCTTTATTTTCAAGCTTTCCTGTCCTTATTTCAAAATATAATCCGCTTCACTTTTTCAATTGAAATATCCATATATCACAACAAAAACTCCTACTTACTTATAGATATAAAAATTATATCAGTATATCTTTTGGATTCATATGCAATTATGCATAGCGTATACACAAAAAGGATAGCTTCACTTTCGTAAAGCTATCCTTAAAAAATCTTCTTACTTTTTCAAATGATATGGAACTGTTGTAATAACAACATTTCTTTTATAGAGTAAATACGCACGAATGAGTAAACTAGACTGATTATGAAGAATGTTATGCCAACCTTTTTTCGGAATGAACTGTGGTATAACGACAGTAACTCGGTAATTTGATTCACTCGCTTTATATTGCACTGTATCAATAAACTTTGTTAGCGGTTGAATAATACTTCTATAGTGAGAATGTAAGGTAACAAGTCTTACTTCAGGTTGCCACTTCTTCCATTTCTCTTCAAATTTCTTTTCCTCTTCTCTGTCAAAAGCAACATATACAGCGATAACTTGATCTGCAGAAAGAGCCTTCGCATAGTTCAATGAATTTTCCACTACATGAGTCATACCTGCTACAGGAACGACAATTACATTTCCCTCAATTGGAACAAGTGGTTCACAAGTTTTTAAACTTAATTGATCGCCCACTGCATCGTAATGCTTCTTAACTCTATGGAACAAGAAGATGATGGCAGGTAAGAAAATAAGGATTGACCAAACTTGTGCAAATTTAGTTAAAAAGAACATGCTCATTACGATAAAACTAATAATTGCACCAATTAAATTAACCGTTAATCTCAAAGCCCATCCTTCAGGTTTTTCACGAAGCCATTTTAATACCATACCCGTTTGAGAAAGTGTAAATGGAATAAATACACCTACTGCATATAACGGGATTAAATGTTCTGTTTGCCCTTGGAAAGCTACAATTAAAATAATCGAAGCTATCCCAAGTATAATAATACCGTTTGAGTAACCTAGGCGGTCTCCTCTAATCGTAAACATTCTCGGTATAAATTTGTCTTTTGCAAGGTTAACTGCTAATAGTGGAAATGCAGAATAACCTGTATTAGCAGCAAGAATTAATATTAAAGCAGTTGTACCTTGTATGAAATAGTACATGAAATTACGTCCAAAAGTTTGTTCAGCAATTTGTGAAACAACTGTTACTTCCTTACTTGGATTAATTCCGTAATAATAAGCTAAAAAGACAATTCCTGAAAATAAAACGGCAAGTAATGCACCCATTGCAAGCAATGTTTTCGCTGCATTGTTAGGTGCAGGATCCTTAAAGTTTGGAATTGCGTTAGAGATTGCCTCAACACCTGTTAAAGCCGAACTACCCGATGCAAATGCTCGTAGCAGTAAGAACAAACTAATTCCCGCAACCGGCGTTCCAATCGGCGTGTGTAAAGTCGGTGAAACGTGACCAGTTAAAATATTGTATATCCCTACCCCAATTAATATAAATAGTGCTAGAACGAATAAATAAACCGGATATGCTAAAACGGAAGCTGATTCCGTTACCCCTCTTAAATTTAAAATAGTAATAAATATAACAAATATAATCGCAATGATTACATTATGTGCATGTAAACTAGGAAAAGCTGATGTGAGCGCATCTGTACCTGCAGACACACTTACTGCAACAGTTAAAATATAATCGACTAATAAAGATCCTCCAGCTATTAACCCTGGATTCATCCCTAAATTTTCTTTTGATACAACATACGCACCCCCGCCATGCGGATAAGCAAAAATAATTTGACGATAAGATAAAATAAGGGCTGTCAATAATACTAATACCCCGATAGCGATCGGAATTGAATACCAATAAGCAATCGCTCCAAGACCTGCTAAAGCAATTAAAATTTGCTCTGGTCCATATGCAACCGATGACAATGCGTCAGAAGATAAAATGGCTAACGCCTTCGTTTTATTAAGCTTCTGCTCTCCTAACTCAGTTGATTTTAACGGTCTTCCAATTAAAAATCTTTTAATAGATGAAACCAATACTGTCCACTCTCCAATAATTTTGTACGAACGATGCTGCTTGTTACAGCCAGCAAACTATTTCTTCAGAAAACAAAAAATGTCTACAAGCCATAGCGAAATAGACTTGTAGACATTATTTTTTTTGTCGCACAAGCTCCACCTTCCTTCTCAATATAACGCTTACGAGGTTAGCTGTCGGATTCGGGCCTATGAGTAGCCCTACCTTTTTCAAGGATTCACCCCATCGGATTAAGAACTAATCCGTAAGAACGGGTCCCCCGTACCATGCGGTTTCAGCGATTTAGAAAATTGAAACTGTGGATTATAATACTCCTTTATTTTCAAAATGTAAACAAAAATTTTGAAAAAGAAAAAATTTAAAATGATTGCGCATAATCCGCCGGTAAATATACATAATGAATACTAAAAAATCGATAAAGGAGACCCATATGTCTAAAGAAAAGAAGCCTATTTTTTCCGATTCCTATTTAGATGCGTTAGCAAATGAAATTAATCAATTATACGGTAAACGTGAACAGGAAATAAATTTGACAGATAGAACGAAAAGAAATAAATAATTTGTCATAAAAAAAGAAAGCAATACACTTATATATTGCTTTCTTTTTTATTTTTTCATACATCCAATTCTATTTCTGATCTGTTAAAGGTCATTTCTTCATACACTTTCAAATTTTGATATACTGCTCCTAATAATGGTGCTTCTATAGAAAATTGTTCTGCTACATCTAGTAAGTATCCTTGTAAGTGCTTCCCTTCAATGGACGAACCTTTTTCCATATCACGCTGCATTGATGACTTCATATCATACGAAATTTTATCAATTGTTTTCATATGTTCCTGGGCAATACCATCCTTAACTGGAGCTTTCATAGACCTCATGATTTGCACACATTCTTCAAATAAGTTTCGGATAAATTCGTGTCCACCTTCACTTTCACGAATCGGTCCTATTGGTGCACGCATTAATGTCGTCACACCCGACATTACAGTAATAAATAAATATTTATGCCACATATCTTGCGTAATATTTTCACTTAAAACAAAACTAGATTTCGTACCTGCAAATGCTTTAGAAATATGCTTTATTCTCTCTGAACCTTGAAGCTTGATTTCTCCAAACAGAAGTCTGTTGGCAGCACTCGTTTGTACAATTTCTCCTTGATCGTTTAACGTCGTCTCGATAAAGCATAAACCACCAATTACTTTTTCCACGCCAAATTCCTTTTGTAATTGTGATAAATGAGCGATACCATTTAACAATGGAATGATGACAGTTTTTTCGCTAACATAGGGCTTCAAATCTTGAATTGCCTCGTTTAAGTGATACGCTTTTGTTGAAAATAAAATGACATCAAATGGAGCAGTTCGATCTTCTTTCGTTATTAATTTCGGTTGGAAGGAAAAATCCCCGTTAACACTTCGGATTACAAGTCCTCTTTCCTCCAATTGTTTTTTCCGTTTACTACGAACAAGGAACGTAACATCTTCTCCCTTTTCTACTAATCGACCTCCAAAAAAACCTCCGACGCCACCAGCCCCTAATACTAAAATACGCATACAACATCCCCCTTTTCAAAATACAGTTTTATAACTTTTAGTATACATAACATTATACATGTCCCCTACTAAATAAGCTGAATTTTCATTCTTAATCGATTATAAAACAGTGGTTATTTTCAAATGAATTTGGGCATGTTGTTTTTATAGCATATATGGAAAGGAAACAATGTAAATGGAGGCAATACAAACAATCGAGGAAAAAGATGTAGCAACAGCTATATTTCAATTTATATTCCCGTTTTCTTTTAAAACTGGATATGAACAAAATATGTTCCCTTTCTTACAGAAAAATGATTTTCGCCCTTTTCGACTCGATCATCTTGAAAATGAAAATACATACTACGGAAAATTTCAAGTTTCACATCAAAATATGGAAGCATACTATCTTTCATTTACAAATAAAATTCTATTTCCTCACTCAGAGCATCAAAAAGGATTACAACGCTATTCTAAAGACCTTAACTTAACTGGACACTTAACAACAAATCTTATTTCCGTCCCCTTCAAGATACACTCTATTGACGTAACACTCTGTCCTTATGAACTTGGCTTCTTAACAATTCGGACAGAAGTAGAAACCGATCCAAACATGACATTATCAGAAGCAATCGAATTCGCCGCCCGCTTCCGTGTACTTGAAACTAAAAATGATACAAACGAGACTATTTGTATTGAATGTAATGGAAAACAATATTCACAAGTAGAGAAGCTTATATTCGGCGATTTATTTCATGGCTTAACAGACTTCTTTGAGAAAAAGAGATTGCGGAGCTCTTACTTTCAAACATTCCCATTCTTTGAAGATCAACGAATGTATGTACAAACTTTATTATCCATAAACAAAGAGTCTGACCTTCATGTAGTTGATGTATACCGAGCTTCCAGTCTTTCCGGATTAACAGACGATGGCAAGCCCTATATTAGCGCAAATAATGTTCCTTATATTCAAGATTATTTAACAAAACATTCTTATCAAAGATGGGCTCCTAATCGCTACTTTATTATGGAAGAACATATTTTCACATGTATAACAAACGAAGGTGAACACGAATTCGCTAAACTTGCTAGTCAAATGTACGGGGAGTTTTATTACGCTTTGTTATTAAATCTATTTCATAAAGTTGTTTTATTAAAAATGGCAAACGCTTATGCCGAGTTAAATATTGAACAAGATACAAATGAAATAGAGAAATTAATTTATTCAATTAATTCATTTACAGCGAATTACTTCTCTTTAGAGTTAGTATCCCAATCACAGAGTGAAGATATTTTCTTCCGCTTAAGAAAGTTATTTAACATTGAGGTACTATATTTGAATGCAAAACAAAATCTTGATAGTTTGTTTAAATATCAAGAAAATGTCGCTTCTAAAAAAGATAGCCTTTTACTATTAATTTTAACGCTCTACTCTGTAGTAGGCCAAATGTTAGGGTTTACTATGATTGACCTCTTAAGAAACACCGATTCAAACAAAATATCATCGCCACTTGAATTTTTCGCACTTTTAATAGCAATAAGCGGCATAGTCATTTCACTTATTTTAGGTGCACAAAGTTTATACCAATGGAGTCTACAACATAAACGAAGAAAAGCATGGGTAAAACAAACTGTGCTTTCTGCTGTGAAAGAGAAAGATGATAAACATTAAAAAGATTATTCTCATTTACTGAAATTTTTATCGGCGATTTTTCGAATATATCGACTTACCGACAAAAAACAGAACCAGATAATATCAAAAGGGTACTCCAAAATGACGTTTGGAGTACCCTTTTTTATTACACAAGTTCAGCTTACTTCCCTGCTTCGATTTGTTCTAATGCAGCAGCTACTTGTTCTTCAGTTAATTCATGTTGTACTACGTAGCGGTTACGTGGGCTTACACGACATTCATGAGAACATGCACGTAAATATTTCGCTTCGTTTTCTTCAGAACATAAAATTTTCTTGTTACATTCTGGATTTGAACAGTTTACATAGCGCTCACAAGGTTCACCTGTAAAGTGGTCTTTACCAACAATAACATGTTCTTTTTGGTTTACTGGTACAGCGATACGCTCATCAAACACGTAACATTGTCCATCCCAAAGCTCGCCTTGTACTTCTGGATCTTTTCCGTACGTTACAATTCCGCCGTGAAGCTGACTTACATCTTCATACCCTTCACGAACTAACCAACCAGAGAATTTCTCACAACGAATTCCACCTGTGCAGTACGTTAAAATCTTTTTACCTTCAAGTGTTTCTTTGTTTTCTCTAATCCAATCTGGTAATTCACGGAATGATTCGATATCTGGTTTAATTGCACCTTTGAAGTGTCCTAAATCAAACTCATAATCATTTCGTGCATCAATAATAACTGTATCTTCTTGTTTCATTGCTTCATAAAAATCTTTTGGCTCTAAATACTTTCCAGTTATTTCGTGTGGGTTAATGTCATCTTCTAGACGAAGTGTAACTAACTCTGGACGAGGACGCACGTGCATTTTCTTGAATGCGTGCCCTTCTTCTTCATCTATTTTAAATACGATACCGTCAAAGCGTGGATCGTTGTTCATTGCTTCCATGTATTTCTCTGTTTGTTCTACAGTTCCAGAACAAGTTCCGTTAATTCCTTCTTTAGCTACAAGGATTCTTCCTTTTAATTCAAGTGAATTACAAAATGCTAAATGCTCTGCAGCGAATTCTTCAGGGTTTTCAATTGTTGTGTACATGTAATATAGTAATACTCTGTATGGTTTTGTAGTTGCCAATGTATTTCTACCACCTATCTAATTTTTAAAATCATGTATAAGTTAACGTTCATATCAAAACATATATAATAAGAAAATGTATCCAAAGTTTTATGCATCCCATTTTCTTCTCTTTATACTATTTTCTATAAGTTAACAAAAATAAAAAACAAGATTACACATCAAAACACTATGGTTATGTTGTAATCCCAATATATTATATATCATACAAATCCATTTCCATCAATTAATATACTGTATTATAGGCTTTATGTTCACATAAATTTCAAAAATAGCCCTTTAATTCATTATGTTTCCCCACGTCATCACACCATAAACTCCCAATTTTTCATAACACCACACCATTTATTGTGTAAAGGCATATAATTTGCACTAAGGAAACATTTATGTTCAAATAAAATTATCAACTAATACATTTAAATGTATTGAAATAATGAGCAAGAATAAATACAATAATTTCATCAAGTTAACATTTTAAAGGGGAAAACTACTATGAATAAAGATATATCAAAAGATGAACAAGTCCCTTCTCAAAGTACAACTGTTCAATCAGCGCATTTAGCATTAAGTGGACAAACGAAAGGCTTAAAAAGACTATTACCATTCTTAGGCCCTGCTTTTATCGCTTCAGTCGCTTATATTGATCCTGGCAATTTCGCGACAAATATTGCAGCTGGATCACAATATGGATATTTATTACTCTGGGTAATTCTTGCTTCTAATTTAATGGCGGTATTAATCCAAACTTTATCCGCTAAATTAGGAATTGCTACAGGTAAAAACCTTCCTGAAATTGCTCGAGAAAACTTCCCAAAACCTGTTTCCATCGGTTTATGGATTCAAGGGGAGCTCGTTATTATGGCGACTGATTTAGCTGAATTTATTGGAGCGGCACTCGGATTGTACTTATTGTTCGGGATTCCAATGTTACCAGCCGCTTTAATTACAGCTGCTGGATCATTTATTATTCTTGAATTTCAACGCAGAGGCTTCCGTCCATTAGAAGCTATTATAACAGGAATGATTTTTATCGTTGTTATCGCTTTTGGTGTACAAGTCTTCTACGCAAAACCAGAATTAAGCCCTTTACTTTCAGGACTATTTATCCCAAAATTCCAAGGCGTGGATAGTATCTTATTAGCAGCTGGTATTTTAGGCGCAACAGTTATGCCACATGCAATATATCTACATTCCGCCTTAACGCAGCGCCGCGTAGTCGGAACAAATGATGAACAAAAGAAAAAGATTTTCCGCTTCGAGTTTATTGATATCATTATCGCAATGGTTATCGCTGGAGCAATTAATGCAAGTATGTTAATTGTTGCTGCTGCACTATTCTTTAAAAACGGCTTACATGTTGAAGACCTTGATGTTGCTTTTAACCAATTTAGTAACTTAGTCGGTCCTGCATCCGCTGCTTTATTTGGAATCGGACTTTTATCAGCAGGTTTATCTAGCTCTTCAGTCGGGACAATGTCTGGTGACATTATCATGCAAGGATTCATTCGAATGCATATTCCGTTATATTTACGCCGATTTATTACAATGATTCCACCATTAGTTATTATCGCTTTAGGTGTAAACCCAACTTACGCTCTCGTTATGAGCCAAGTTGTCTTATCATTCGGTATTGCTTTTGCGTTAGTACCACTTATTATGTTTACAAGCAGTAAAAAAATTATGGGTGCACTCGTTAACCACCGTATAACAACTTTTATCGCTTGGATAATCGCTGCACTCGTTATCATTTTAAATATTTTCTTACTGTATCAAACATTTGTAGGGTAATGAAAAAAGGTATTCCAATAAAAATGGAATACCTTTTTTGGCGAAGTAATTCTCTTCTAATTACCACCTATGTATGTACCTCTTTCTGGCATTATCGCACCTTTTTCAGTTCGAAAGTAAAGTGGTAATCCTTCCGAAAGAAATATACTCACCTTGGATGGATCCTGCCTTTGATGATGAATATGTAAATGGGGCTCACTTGAACTCCCTGAGTTACCGACTTGAGCAAGAACCTCTCCTTCATTTACATGTTGCCCTTCCCTCACATTAATTGATCCTTTCTTTAAATGGGCAAGCATCAAAAATGTCCCTGTTTCATCTAGTCGTAAATAAATATGATTCCCCGCCATTGACTGAAAATCATCCGATCCCGGAACTACATCTTTTTCATCCTTATTGATAGATACAACTGTTCCAGAAGCTGGTGCCATTACCTTCGCTCCATATACTCCATAGTCACCTAACTTACTACTTTTCACTTCAGCAGGCGGGATAAGAATATCATATGCCCATCGTTCATTCGGTTTTATAACGTGATAGTTCGTTTCTACCCGATCACCACCCCATCCTACTAATGCTCGTTCATTTAAGGGAAAACGAACGACTATTTTAGGACTCATAGTCTGTACATATGCTGGGTAAGCAAGTCCGCCTATGTTAGCAAACCACCCTAAAGGCCAAGCTCCAATTATAGAGAAAAGAACTATGAAGAGTAGTGCTCTATCTATTCGCTTTCTGAAAATAACTTTCCATACAAATAGTAATACTGACCCTATCGAAATAAAGATTGATACTACGCTAAAGGCTTGTATACTCCACCAAACAATGACTGATATAACACCATTAACTAAATAAACTACACTCCAACTTATAATTAAAAATGCAACTAAAATTACTAATACATATTTCTTCCACATGTTGTATCCCCACTCTCATATCTTTGTTCTACATGATACGAAGTGAACATTACGACATAAAAAAGAAATACTTACGACTTTCTTACATTTCTTTATACTGCGGTAAAACGATAGTGAAAACTGTTTCTTTATCATTACTACGCACAGTAATATCTCCTCTATGAAGCTCTGCTATACTTCTCGCAATTGCAAGTCCCATTCCTTTTCCACCCGTATGAGAGTTACGTGATTTTTCACCACGATAAAACTTCTCAAAAACGTAAGGAAGGTTCTCATTCGGAATGCATTGTCCAAAATTTTTAATTTCTATTTTAACGTTCATGTCTCTTTTAAAAACTTGAATTAAAATCTCCTTTCCGTCTTTCCCGTACATAATACTATTACTAATTACATTTTCGAATAGCCTTACCATAAGCGCTACATCCATTTCCACATGTAAATCCTTATCACCTTTAATACAAAAGCTCATATCGGCATCATCTAGTTGTGGTACAAAATCAATCATGATTTGTCCAATGAACGCTTTCATATTTACTACACTTTTATGTAATTCGATCTCTCTATAATTTATTTGACAATATTCTAATAAATCATCTACTTGATTTTTTAATTCATAACTTTTTCGCTTTAATATACTTACATACTGTTCACATTCTTCTCCATTTGAATGAAGCTTATCTCCTAACAGATCCGTGTAACCGATTAGAGATGTTACAGGAGTTCGTAAATCATGAGAAATATTACTAATCATTTCATTTTTCATTTCCTGCGATTTTTTTTCATTCTCGATAGACTCTTTTAAACTTTTGGCCATCCAATTAACATTCGTGGCTAATTCACCAATCTCATCGTTTTTTGAAATAGGTATATGTATTTCAAAATTACCATTACTTATTTCCTTCACGTTCTTGTTAATTTCAGACAATCTTTTCATCATTGTTTTTGTCATGAATGCAAAGTATGTTGTAATAAAAATTAAAAAAACTATAAAATATAAAAATGAATATTTTTCTTCTAATGCAGTAACATGACTATACATATTTCCAATTAACATTTGAAACGCTATTATACTTAAAGTTGCTAACAAGATGCTACATATGAATGCGATAAAAAACTTAGCTCTAATGCCTTGTAATGATTTAATCTTCAATTTTATATCCGACTCCCCAAACATTTTGAATAAACTTCGGTTCTTTTGGATTCTCTTCAATTTTATTTCTTAATCTTGCGATATGAACCATTACTGTATTATTACTTTCATAGGCTCTTTCTTTCCAAACGCTCTCATATATTTCTTCAATAGTAAACACACGATTCTTTGCACCTGCCATTAAGTACAAAATATCATATTCAGTTTTCGTAAGGTTGATTATTTCTCCATATAACATCACTGTTCTCGACACTTCATCTATTTCTAAACCTCTAATGTTTATTTTCTTTTCTATTACTTGGACAGCATTTTGATTGAAATATGTATACCTTCTTAATTGAGCTTTCACTCTTGCTATAAATTCAATTGTACTGAACGGTTTCACAATATAATCATCTGCTCCAGTACTAAATCCAATTACCTTATCTACATCTGATGATTTTGCGCTTAAAAACATAATTGGTAAACTATGTTTCTCTCTAATCCTTCTACACAATTCTATACCATCCATTTGTGGCATCATAATATCCAAAATAGCAAGTTTAATACTGTTATTATTTATTATTTCTAAAGCCTCTTTCCCGTTATGAGCACTAAAAACTTTAAAACCTTCTTGCATTAAATTCGCGTTAACAAATCGAACAATATCTTGATCATCATCTACAATTAAAATTGAATTTTTCTCCATATACAAACCTCTTTTTGAAATATATTCCACAATCAATTTTATCACAAATCAAAACCATACTTCCCTCTTGAATAATCTTTATTTTCAGATTACATTATATAATAACAACACATTCTAGTTTCAGAAGAAATGGAGTGAAAGTATGTTTCCTATATTGAAAACCGATCGACTCATTTTAAGAGAACTTACCGAAGAAGATGCACCGAGTATACTACAATGCTTTTCTAATACTGATGTACTGCGCTATTATGGCCAAAAACCATTACAAGATGTTGATCAAGTGAAACAAATCCTTACTAACTTTAAGTTGAGTTACAATACAAGAAGCGGTATAAAGTGGGGAATCGAATTAAAAGATAAGAAAGAACTCATTGGTACCATCGGTTTTCACGATTGGTCTTCTGAGCATAAACGAGCCAATTTAAGTTATGCCTTTTTCCCTGAACACTGGGGAAATGGATATGCTACTGAGGCAGTTTCTGAAGTTATATCTTACGGCTTCCATACACTTCATTTAAAGCGTATCGGAGCAATTGTCTTCCTTGAAAATGAGGCGTCAAATAAAGTGCTATTAAAATTAGGGTTTGAAAAAGAAGGAGTTCTAAAAAATTATATGTATCAAGATGATATTCCCTATGACACGAATTATTATTCTTTATTAAAATCAGTTTAATAGAATTTATGTGTAAAAAAACCTTACTTTTAAAAGTAAGGTTTTTTTCAGGCTGTGGAGAAAGTCTTTTCATGTGTCAACACTGATAAAAAAGAGGACAAAGAGAGATTTTTTATGATGGGTGCTTTAAAAACATCGTGATGAGCGTGTATCCGTTTCTGTAGAAGAGTTCGTTCCACAAGACCATTTCCTTCGTGCGATCAAAGCGACAATTAGTTTTCATTTTATTAAGGAAAAACTCCACGAAACTTCAACTATCAGGTGCTAATGTTCAACAATGTGTACCGATAATGATCAAACATTTTTATAAACCAACATAACGGACAGTAAATCGGCTTTTCTCTTGTCGAAATTTACTTAGCATACAGTGGTCATATATTTTTAAGAATAGCGGAAGAATATATAGAAAATGCTACATAGATGTGAAGTTTAATCTACTTAGGGGGGACAACCTTGTTCAATCAAATGGTAAAAGCTGTACCGAATTTATTTACGATCGGAAATTTATTGTGCGGTGTTTTTTCAATTACCATGAATATGAATGACTATTTGGAAGTAGCCTCCATTTTCATTTTCTTTTCAGCTGTTTTTGATTTTCTTGATGGAAGGATTGCGAGAAAATTAAAAGTGAACAGTGAGTTTGGTGTAGAATTGGATTCCTTAGCTGATATTGTTAGTTTCGGAGTTGCTCCTGCACTTTTATTTCATTCGATAGCAACACCATCTATTTTAACTTCTTTGGCATTTGTCCTTTTCCCAACGATGGGTGCTTTAAGATTAGCTAAATTTAGTGTTAAACCAACCATTGGATATTTTAAGGGATTACCTATTCCAGCTGCTGGATTACCATTAGCTGGTATGGGGTTGTTTTCATATAGCAATGCATGGATTACATTAATCCTCGCTCTCTTAATGGTAAGTCCAATTAAGTTTAAAAAATTTTAAGTGTGGGCCCGCCCATCACCATCAAAACTTTACGGAATATCGTTTATTTGAGTAAGACTATAGAAATAGTAAAGGGTAGGTTCTGTTGCAAAGTTTGAAAAAAGCATAAACTAGTTGGTAAATAAGGATAAAGGTTTAAGAATTAGCTAGTAATTGTTGAATTTCATTGTACGTTGAAAATGTGGAGCGAGGGGCTAGCCTCTCCTAATGTCATAAAAAATAAAGAGTGATAGGAATTCATCAAACCTGAAAATTACCTAAAATAAAAAAAGAATTGCCCTTGGTCAAAAACAGACTGTAGGGATTTTCATCTTTTTGTATTAATTACCCATCCAGGTCTTCCCCCCTTGTTTTTAAGTGTAAATGCAATAGCTGGGGTGAAAACAGGGAATAGTCTCTTCTAAAATGAAAGTAAACTTTTCAATATTAGTTTACTTTCATTTTATTGACTTTATCACAACTTACCCATTCCCCTCAAAAATGACTAAAAAAGTATACATTCAAAACACTATAAATAAAGAATCTAAAAACTACATGAACAAAAACAAACATCTCATTGATATACAACTGATTCGAAGTAATTCATATTACTCTAAGGACTATCCAAAGTAATAATGACCCATAGTAAAAATAGATATAGACGCTTAGATGAAATGGGTGATCAATATGTATATGCCAATGGAACAAGAGATTAGAGGATATTTAGTTACAGGTTCCTGTCTTGTAATTATAGTTTCTTTAATACTTCTCATTTATTGGCTCATTAAGTACAAAAAAAAATATCATCTGATTTATTGCACACTTCTTAACACTTGCTTTAAGTTTATTCCTTTTGATAAACCTTCTAATTGGACCTAACTTTTCTAATTACCCTATGGCATCAGAGGAAAATTCACCTCAATTGGCCTTATCAGGAATCACTTGGATAGTAAGTATTATTCTCCTCTCAAAAGGAATTTTGAAGTTTATTAAACGAAACGTTCGTAATTAAAAACAGCACCTAAACTTATCTAATTTAAATAAGGTTGGGTGCTGTTTTAGTTACCATAATTCCACTTATCAGTAGCAAGGAAAAAGCAGATCCCTACTCTCATAAAGAATCTACCTCTTTCTATCAATCCATGCAATTTTTTATACATTTCTATTATAGTGTGGGTTCTCGTTTGTTACTGGATTAACTGAAAAACTCTATAAAATCCTGCATACTTTTAGCGTAGGTTTTTCGAAAATACTGGTGATGGCACACCGTAATATTGCACGCCAGCAATACCAAAAATGGACTTTTCCTTCGGTAGGAAGAATCCCACTGACGTTAGTCAGCTTGCCTCTTTAGGAGTGGGAATGTCAATATATATTCCACCATAATACAACTTCAAAACTATTTTTCTTTTTTCCATGATATTCGAAATTCCCCACCATGTTCTTCCGTTTTAATTTTAACCTTATATGTATCATCCTTAGGTACTTTAATATTTTTTTCGCCTTCGCCACTATTAAACTCTAGTATTGTATTATCATTTGAATCCACAACATAAGCAATTATAGTTCCTTTTTTAGTTTTATCATCAAAAGAAAATATCCAATTCTCACCTTTTTTAACTTTCCTATCTTGAGTTGCTGATCCGGTAAATTTTCTATAATCCCCAGATATACTACCAGATACACTATCTGAAGAACCATGAACTTTACCCCCAACAATAGTTCCCTCTCTTGTAAAACAACCACTAAGAATTACTAAACACAAAGCAAATAAAATTGTATTTTTAAAAATTTTCAACATCATTACCTCTTTTCTAAAACCATAAAGAACGTACTATCCGGTAGCGCAACCGCATTCCCAGACTCATCTTTAAACTCGATTTTCTCGCTAAGATGTTGTGTATATCCATCCTGTAAATAGTTCATAGCTTGAATGATGTTTACTTTATCCCCAAAGATACCCTTTACGAAATCCTTATAGTCGTTTGGCGCAAAGATTCCAAACTGCTCTTGCACCTCGTGAACGAAAGAATCCTCGCCCCATGTATACGTATATAAGAACTCCATCGCATCGTTAACAGGCATTTTGACTATATTATCTGCAAGTACCTCATACTGGATTATACGCCCCTTAAATTCACGGACATACTGCTCTAAGAACTTCATTCCGCCTGCATCTTTAAAATGAATCACACGCATTAACGTTTTATCTTCGGTCATGATGCCATCACGAATGATAATACGACCTCCTGGCTTTAACACTTCGTAAGCACTCTGTAGCCCCTTTTTAATTACTTCATGATTGAATTTCTTCCCTTCATACTCGATATAAGAGAACAGTTCATGAAGGATAGAAGAATATACAATCGTATCAACCGATTCTTTATCAAACGAGCTACCTAAGTTGATTGCATCCCCTTTAATGACGTCCCAAGAACGACCTTCGTCCTGTTTCTTCTTTTTCAACGTATCAATCACGTTTTCGGAAATATCGATACCGTAGATTCGTTTATTTTCGGTCTCTTCTTCAATCATGTCTAGCATAACACCACCACCAGCTCCAACATCTACAACCGTATCTCCCTTTATATAATCAAGAATAATTCGTTTATCATCAGCCGAACTATTCATATGTTCCAAATACACTTCTTCGTTATGGAATCTATCATATGCGTCCTTTCGTAACCCGAAGAAATCAAAGAGCAGTACATTTGCTCGAGCATGCATCATATCTATCTTTTCTGCCTCTACACAGAAGGTGATTAACGCCTCACCTACAGCAGAAAATTGAAACGACACATACGCCGTCTTCATATCTTTATCGACTTTCATCTCAAAAGAAACATGCGTTGTATTCGGCTTCTCGTTCTCACGGTACTCCCGTAGATACTTCTCAATAACCCGCTTACGATACACGTTGTCCTTCTTCTCACCTTTGAAATCATAGTGCAACTGCTGCATCAATTTCTCGAAATGGATATGTTGAACCTTTCTAGTTCCTATCTCGTTCTTTAACATAACAAAAACTGTCCAAATATCCTCGAAGCTAAGAGCATGCATAGACGGTTCTACATACCACAAATCCTTATCAGATAAGAACGTTTGAACGTCACTCTTCTCGCTCCCCATAATTATATCTTTTTCAAATACTGACTCCTTATGTTTTGGCGTGAGTCTATGTATACGAGAAGTAAACGGCTCCACATACCCATCAAATAGCCCATCAATTGTAATCTTCACATCGTTCTTTACTTCACTCCACAAAGATTTTGATACGCCCTCAATAATACATTGGTTAAGAAAGTATAAAATCTCCTTTAACCTAACGTCTCCGTATTCTTCTTTATATGTGTTAATTAAATCAATATGAGAGTCCAAACGAGCCTCCCCGCGGATATACTGCCCGATTAATCCATGTGTTCTAATTAAATCTCGAACAAACAAATACTCAGTATCGTTTAAGTTTGTCTCTATACGTTCGATAAACTGAATATCACTAAAGATATCAGCAGAACCCTCGTTATGTACCAATAGATTGATCCCGTTTTTCTTCCATTGCTCCCGCTGTTTTAAAGAGCCTACCTTTGCAAGCTCACTATACGTTAGTACCTTTTCAATAATGCGATACGCTTCTTCATCTAAAGACAATCCATCTAACACTTGCAGCGTACGGTGTACATAGTACAACACCGCGTCTGTTTTTAATGCACCAAGTACCTGTACATTCTCATAGTTTTGATGTATCTCCTCTGCCTCGATTAGATACTTTAACCACGTAGGGTGAGCATCAGAAAACCCTTCGATGTATGTATTTAGAACTTCAATGTTTTTCAACTTATTTACCCCCATATAATCAATATTTGTAGTAAGGGCTGGGGCACCTTCTCCCAAAAGATCATCACCCTATGTCCTCCTAAATGCTACTGCTTGCTTTTTACCATCTACATCTCTTTCAAATACAAATGCATCAAACCCAGTCTTTTTATCATGTAAAAGAGAGTTATCTATTTCCTTACTAACATACCAAGTTTGTAACATATTCTTTTGTTTATCTCTTATTTTAACTTCATCAGGAATTTCGGCGGAATAAACATCAGGACTCAGCGGATCACTTCATAAATTAATGAACATATGTTGTGACAGAATCAACGGAAAAGGCAAGCGGTTGCATTCCACTTGCCTTTTTTTCATAGCTTAGTATGTATTTGAATTTCTTTTGCTTTCTCTTTTTCACCCTTCACGCGTACGATTAAATCATATGATCCGGATTTGGACGCTTCAAAAGAAAGCAGACCTTCTTTTTGAGAAGTGACTTCTTCTTCATAAATAACCTTATCATCTTTTGTAACTTGCAATAAAATCGTACCTTCTTCAACGGCTGCTTCATAAGGGATTTCCACATTTCCTTTTTCAGCTTTAAGCGTTTGTACATCGTAATACCCTTGCAGAGAACCAATTTTCAAAGTCGTTTCGCCATTTTTTTGAACCTTTGTGACTTGTGTTGCTGTGTTGCATGCGCTTAACAATACAACAAGAGTAAGAATCATAAATAAACGTAGTAATTTCATAGAAATTCTCCTTTTTTATGTATATGAATTAAAATTCTAAATTTAAATTTTGTACCATCTTATTTCCCACCTCTTAAAATAGCTGTTTTTATAATAAAATAAGTAATAGAAAATAATAAACAAGTACCCATTGTACCAAAAACTGCAACTGAGATGTTACCTGCTAATGTTTCATTTGGATCTAATGCATTAGGTAAAACTGTACCAAAAATTGCAATACAGGCTAATACAACCATAAAATATTTAAATCTTTTTACTTTCTTATTCATACTAATTATCCCCTTTATTCCTTAACATTAACTTCTAAACCAAATCCCCCCAAAACCTACACCAGGACCTAATGGTACATGAAATTTGACTCTGCTTTTTCTAGCTTCAAAAGATCCCCCGAGATTCCCAAATTAATTTCCCCCAAGTATTATACATAACAATTCATTCATATAGAAAAAGCCCCGTTCCAATCAAACACTTAAGCCCCTCTTTTTTTATAATACTCAAATAATTCTACACAAACATTTCTATCAATTCATCTTAATACCTCAATTACCTTTTAAGTATACCAATGACAAAATATATAATCTAATATTTTTTATATAATTCAAAAACAAACATAGTTACAGCAAGAGAATGCTTGTATGCTGATCTGTACTGCATTCCCTTATTCCATATATGCTATATTTCTATTCTTTTTTACTTAAATAAATTGCTCAATCTTATTTGTTGCAACTTCTTATGAATGCGTAACTACAATTTTTCATTTCTCTTCTTCATATGCTGGGAACACCACAAAAAGATGTCCCTGCCCTATGAAAAAAACCTTACTTTTAAAAAGTAAGGTTTTTTGTATTTATTCATTAGCGACATAAGCATTCTTATAAGTATAAATACCACCAAATTGATGCTTTTCAATTCCTTTTACATAATCCTTTTGTACGTAAGCTGAGCCCATTTGATAAAGTGGTGCGACCGCAGCATCCTCTAACAGAATACGCTCGGCCTCTTGCAATGCTTCCCACCTTTTCTTCTGATTTAGTACTAGATCACTTTTCGCTCTCTTTATTAATTCATCGTAGTGAAGGTTAGAGTAATTCATTTTGTTATTCGGATTACCCGTCGTAAATAGTTCTAAATAACTAATTGGGTCTTTAAAGTCCGGTCCCCAATTTGCCATAGATATATCGTAATCTCCGGTTTGTTCTAACTGTAATTTTTGCTTAAATGGCTGTTGTTTTATTTGTATCGTTAATCCTTGCAAATGCTTTTCTAAGTCACCTTTTATATATTCTGCCATACGTTTTGCATTATCTTGTTCAAACGTTAAAAACTCAAGGTTTACTTGCTCTACTCCAAGCTCTTTTTTCGCTTCTTCCCAAATCTTTTTCGCATTTTGCAAATCATATGAAGAAAGATCTCCGTTTTCTTTTCTAAAATCTTTACCCGTCTCTTCGTTTACATGACCAGCTGGTACAAGCCCACTTGCAGGTTTTGCCCCATTATTAATAAAGTGAGCAACGAAATCCTCTTTATTTAACGCGAATGAAATAGATTGACGCACCTTTTTATTTGCTAATGCATTATTTTTTTCATTAAAACGTAGCATAGCAATTCCAGGATCGCTCGACATATGTAACTCCTTATTCCCTTTATACTTGTCTACAAATTGAGAATTAATAGGCACCCGGTCCAAATCACCAGCTTCGTATAAATTAACAACCGTCATTGTATCCTTTACAATTTGAAAGTTTATTTCGTCTAATTTCACTTTCTTTTGATCCCAATATGTAGCATTCTTCTTTAATTGAAACTCTTGTTCATGCTTCCATTTCTCTAATACAAATGGACCATTATATATGAGATTACTATGTTCCAATGCATAATTCTTTCCTTGTTCCTTCAAAAATGATTCATGCTGTGGTAAGTAAATAGGTAATGCTAACAGCTGTAAAAAGTAAGGAATTGGCTGCTCTAGTTCCACTTCTAATTTATAATCATTTATAACTTTAACCCCAAGTGCATCAAGAGGCATTGTTCCCTTATTTATCTCTTTCGCGTTTTTCACGTAAAAGAGCATGGACGCATATTGAGACGTTGTTTCAGCGTTAATTGCACGTTTCCATGCAAACATAAAATCATTTGCTGTCACACTGTCTCCATTTGACCATTTTGCATCTTTACGCAAATCAAATGTATACTTTTTACCATCTTCACTTCTTTGAAACGATTTTGCTACCGCTGGAATAGGCTGATCTTGATCATCTAATACATACAACCCTTCAAATATGTTTTGCATAACATGCGCTGATGTGCCATCCATCGTTTTCGCAGTATCAAGAGAAGGAATTTCTTCTGATACTGTTACATTTAATACTTGTTTTTTTGCCTCTGTGTCACTTTTATTCGCTTTATTATTACAAGCTGTTAATAATAAAGTTGTAACAAGTGCCATTACCATTAAATGGCTCTTTTTTCGCTTCATGAATTGTTCTCCTTAAGTATAAAATATTATAAAGCGTTATATATTATAGCAGAAATATGAACAGAAAGATGCGACATTCTTTTGAATATTTATTCGTTCAAAAAAAAGCTACCCTTTTAAAAAGGATAGCTAAAGATTGCATGTATAATCTGCGCTGTTCGCTCAAGTGTTTATAAAAAATCTCTTATTGCATACCTCCCTTTTTGTTTTAACTTTTCTTCTGTTTCATGTAAATTCCCCCATAACTAACTGAATAGGCGTATAGGGTACAGTTTGGTTGGGATATCTTCGTATCTCCATTCAGCAATGCCACTTTGTTTTTTCGAATCCAGGTCAAGTAGAAAGTGATATTTTACAAATCTTATACACTTAAGGATTTTGTAAGGATCAAGTAAGAAAAACGAGAACTTTGTTTCGTATAGTCAAAATATAAAGTGAAGAAAGAAAGAGAGAGAGGTTAGGAGTTGCCAGAGCGATTACGACAAAACCAGGACTGTTGGTTTTAGATGACATATCAATGATTTAGATGGTTGTTACAACAGAACCTTAATTTATCCTACCTGTTTTTTTACCATTACATATTGGAGGTTAAAACATGAATAAAAAAAATAAAATACAAAAATCCGTACTTTCCTTTACCCTACTCTTTTCTTTAGGCATTTCATCTTTTCCGCTTACAACAGCTATTCACGCAGATACACGTGAGAAACCATCTGTAGAAAAGAAACAAGTCTCTTTAACGGAGCGTACATCATTATTCCTTGAATATCTCCAGCAAGGTAAGTACCCAGAGGCACTTCAGTTGACGTCTGCTGCTTTTCAATCCAAGTTTACAGCAAACACATTACAAAACTGGTGGACACAAAGTGACTGGAGCGGGATAAAAAGCATGGGAACCCCCGTGATAAAAGAACGAAACTTGGTCCATCAGACGGTGGAAATTTCAGGAACTATCGAAGGAACTACCATACCGTTACTCCTTAAATTCACACCTGGCGGGAAAGTAGATGAGGTTGGGGTAAGGACGCCTCCGGAATCTTATATTATCCCGCATCCTAGATATGATCAACCTGCTTCCTATCAAGAACGTGAAATCGTCATTGGAAATTCTACCTATCCGTTACCAGCCACATTAACAGTTCCGAAACATAAGCCTGGTGAAAAGGTACCCGTAGTTGTTCTTGTTCATGGTGCTGGCATCCATGATCGCGATAGTACATATCTGGGAACAAAAATCTTACGAGACCTTGCGGTGGGCCTTTCGTCCAACGGAATTGCAGTGTTGCGCTATGAAAAACGCACCTTAGAACACGCATTAAAGATGAGTGCAGAACCTGTTACGTTAGACCGTGATACTACAGATGATGCCATATATGCAGCAAAATCAGCGGCGCAGCAGGAAGGCATTGATCCAAATAATATTTTCATTCTTGGACATAGTCTAGGAGCTGGCACAATGCCGCGTATACTGAGCAAATCACCTTCCTCACTTGTTAGAGGAAGTATCTTACTCGCACCACCTGCACGCCCATTGACTGACATTGCCATTGATCAGAATCAATACCTAGGGGCGCCAAAGGAAGTAATCGATGAACTAAAAAGACAGGCCGCTTTTATCCAAGATCCTACTTTCAATCCTGACCATCCTCCAGCTGGCTACAATTTTGGGTCGCCTCATTTTATGTATGATGTTTCAAGGTGGCGTCCAGTTGAAGAGGCAAGATCACGAAAAGAGCCTTTACTGATTCTGCAAGGAGCACGGGATTATCAAGTAACAGTAAAAAATGAATATACAAAATGGCAGGAAGGGCTTTCAAACCGCAGGAATGTTCAGTTCAATGAATACCCAAAATTGAATCATTTCTTCACGGAGGGTGATGGGGAATTAAGTCTTCCTAGTGAATATGAAATCCCTGCTAATGTTCCTGAGTACGTCATCCGGGACATTATTAAATGGGTCAACGAGACAAAAAAATAAGAAACATCAAAATCCTTCATATAATCATTATTACGTGAAGGATTTTTTGAAACTAGTGATTTTATCTAAATCATTCTCTTCTGTTTTATTAATCAACACTGATAAAAAATCTATCCTTTCCCTCTTTTTATCAATGTCGACACATAAAAAAGGTTCAGACACAAAAACAGGCTGTGGAGAAGACTTTCTCCACAGCCTAAAAATACCTATCTTTGCAAACCTCGTTTATAACGACTTGCTTCAAATATAATACGCTCTTCATCTAACGTTTTACATTCGCCATTCCAAACGACACGTTTTCCGTTAATAATTACATCACTTATATCTTTTCCACTAGCAGCATATACAAGGTGTGATAACACTTCATCTGCTGGTTGTAAATGCGGCTTATTAGACGGATCAATCGTAATAAAATCAGCACACTTTCCAACCTCAAGTGATCCTGTTTGTTTCATGCCGATTACTTCAGCAGCTCCTTTAGTCGCAAGTGTAAGAGCTGTTTCAACTGGTAACGCTGTTGCATCTTGATGAATACCTTTTTGTAATAATGTTGCTATACGCATTTCTTCAAACATATCTAAATTGTTGTTAGATGCAACACTATCTGTTGCAATTCCAACTTTCATTCCTGCTTCTAGCATCGCTTTTACATTCGCTATACCCGATCCTAGTTTTAAATTACTATTCGGGTTATGTGCTACTCGAACATCATGTTCTGCTAAAAATGCACGCTCATTTTCATTTAATACTACACCGTGTGCAATAACTGTTGGGCGTTTAAATAAACCGCAACTTGCTGCATATTCTACTGGACGTTTTCCGTACTGTGTTTCAATATCACGTACTTCACGCTCTGTTTCCGAAAGATGAATATGAACCATCGTTTGATTTTCTACTGCAATACGAGCACACTCTTCTAACAGTTCTGTAGAACATGTATATGGACTATGCGGCGCAACCATCGTAGTTAACATACCACTTTCGTTATAGTAACGCTTCACATATTTTTCAGCTTCTTCAATCGCTTTCTTCTCATCGTCCTTCGTTCCGAAGCTAAATAAAGTTCTTGAAACAGCAGCTCGCATTCCACTCTTTGATACCGTTTCCATAATTGCATCTTGATCTACTCCAATTGGATTAAACATATCAGAGAATGATGTTGTACCACTTTTCACCATTTCAAGTAATCCTAATTCCGTACTAGCGACCGCAAGTTCTGGAGTAAACTGACTTTCAAGTGGCCAAATTCTCGTCTCCAGCCATGGTTGTAATAACATATCATCGCCAATACCTCTTAAGAGACTCATTACAACGTGTGTATGTGTATTTACAAGCCCTGGTAAAACCCACTTTCCTTTCATGTCAATTACTTCATCTACTTCAAAATCATTAGCGAACTCTCCGCTCTTTACATCTATAATTTGATCATTTTCTACAATGATATATCCATTTTCTATCACTTCGTTTTGTTCATTCATCGTTACGATTGTAGCGTTTACATAAGTTGTTTTCAAAAGTATTTCCCCTTTCAACTCTATGAAGTTCCCTTTAATAAGTTACCACCATTATAGTAACTTATTAAAGATTAAGAGTCAAAAGATAATTTAAATTCTTTCATTATCTTTTCCTTCAAAATGCTATATTGTTTTTCATTTGTATCTGCAAATGCTTCTTCTCGATTTGATTCCACATCCATATAATTCAGGTTTTCATTGAATTGAGCCTCTGTAAAATCAAACCTCTGCCCATCTATACAGTTATAAAAGTGCCACACTTCCCCGATTTTTGTCTTTTTGATTTTCCCTCCGTATATGTCTTGAACGACTAGAGCTGTAACACCACATTGTCCCTTTGCTGGATTTTCAATCGTCCACTTTGAACTTGTTTCAATCGACCACGATTTGATTAGTGCTTCATATATTCTTTTTCGCTTTATATTATCCATTCTCAGCTTCCCCTACTATTAATAGTTTTACACATCATATTGCAAAAGAGGTAATAAACGATCCTTTAAAACCGTTGATGGTGTCTCTCCTATTAACTTTGCTCCCATCTTCAGGTAATATCCTTTTGCATTCGGATCACTATCAATCGTAAAGCTTTTTAAACCTAATTCATTTGCTTTTTCTATTACATACTCCCAAAGTATTTTCCCGTAGCCTTTCCCTTTGTAACGAGGATGAATGTATAGAAAATCGAGAGCTTTATCATTTCGTAAAAATGAGAAAAATCCAATCTTCGTATTATCGTTTTCTAAAACATATACAAAATTATTTTTTATGTACTCTTCTGTAATTGTTAAATCTTCCTTACAAGCAAGTATGAATTCTTCACTATAGTTCCACGTTGCTTTTGAGTGTAGTGCAAGTTCACTTAATTCATTTGCTTCTCTTAATACCGCTTTTCTTATCTTCATGATTCTTTCTCCTCACTTTCATATGTAAACTATTAAACTGATTCGAAAAGTAATTTAAAAAACCTCTTATTTCCATAAATAAGAGATTACTTTTATAATTCTTCATATAGGTAACAATTTTTCAAAAGAAAAGAACGCCATCCCTGAAAGTTGGCGTTCCCTTTTTCGAAAGTCTAATCTTCAAACTCAATCATTCGTTTTACTATTTCTTACGATACACACCTATACAGTTTCCACTACCGCTTCAAGCATCGTTCCATTTTTAGCATAATTCGTATGCCAAGAAAAAGCTTTTTCTAAAATATGAGGGGTTTGTCCACCTCTTGTTTTTGCTTCTTCGAAATAAGCTCGTAACTGGTCACGATACATTGGATGTGCGCAGTTCTCAATAATCAGTTCCACTCTTTCTCTTGGTGCCAGTCCTCTTAAATCAGCGTACCCTTGTTCAGTGACGATAACATCTACATCGTGTTCCGTATGGTCTACATGAGAGACGAAAGGAACGATACTTGAAATGTTACCACCTTTCGCAATCGATTTCGTAACAAAGATAGCTAGACGTGCATTTCTCGCAAAATCACCAGAACCACCAATACCATTCATCATTTTTGTACCTAAAACGTGAGTAGAATTCACATTTCCGTATATATCTAATTCTAAAGCAGTATTAATTGAGATTAATCCAAGGCGACGAATGATTTCAGGATGATTAGAAATCTCTTGCGGGCGCATCATTAATTTGTCACGATATTTTTCAAAGTTAGAAAATACTTGTTGCATTTTCTCTTCAGAAAGTGTGATCGAGCAGCAGGAAGCAAAATTGACTTTCCCAGCATCCATAAGATCAAAGACTGCATCCTGTAAAACCTCAGAATACACTTCTAAATCTTCAAACTCCGAATCTAACATTCCATGTAGAACTGCATTGGCCACTGAACCAATTCCCGACTGTAACGGCGCTAAGCGATTGGTTAATCGCCCTACTTCGACTTCTTTTCGAAGGAACTCTATTAAATGCTGTGCCATAATAACAGTTTCTTCATCCGGAGGAACAATCGTCGATGGCGAATCTAGTTGGTTCGTAAACACAATTCCCTTCACTTTTTCAGCATCAATTGGGATACCGATTGAGCCAATTCGATCGTCCGTTTTTACGAGCGGAATTGGAAGTCGTTCCCCTTGTTTACCTGGTTCATATAAATCATGTAGCCCCTCTAGTTGCGCGGATTGAGCCATATTCATTTCAATAATGATGGACTTAGCATTTAAAGAAAACGCCAAAGAATTTCCAATTGAAGTGGTTGGAATAATCATTCCATCTTCAGTAATCGCAACCGCTTCCAAAATAGCGACATCTATATCCATAACGTCAGCACGGAGTAACTCTGCTGTATGAGACAAGTGCTGATCCACAAATAAAAAGTCTCCATTATTAATTCCTTTTCGCATAGTCGCATCAGCTTGGAAAGGTAACCTTTTCCCTAAAATTCCTGCTTCCGCAAATAATTTATCTACATCAGAACCTAAAGAGGCACCAGTATAAACATTCACTTTAAAAGATTTATCATTCTTAACTCGGTTTACAAGCGCAAATGGGACTGCTTTCACATCACCTGCACGTGTAAACCCACTTAAGCCTAAGGTCATTCCACTTTCAATCCATGAAGCTGCTTCTTCAGGTGTAACTACGCGATCTTTCAGACGTTGATCCCTAATTCTATCTAAATTATTCTCCATATGTAATCCCTCTCCCTGTGAATATTCATAATTATTTTACACTTTAACAGTATCTAAATAGGGATTTCAGTATACAATGCCGAAAATTCAGATAAAACAGCGAATCTAGGTTCTAAAGCAGAATAATCTAGAACCCTAGAAGTTTGCGAAAATAACTAGCGTATGATTGACTAACTGGTACCCTCTCTCCGTTATCCATCGAAAGTACAAAAGTAGAGTGCGTATCAGGATATATCGCTTTAATATGATTTACATTTACAATAAAGGCACGGTGGCATCTAATAAATGAATCTTTCGGAAGCAAGTATTCGAATTCTTGTAGCGAGTACTTATGTGTTCCTGTTAACTCTTCTGCATTCACATACGTTTTTTTATCTTTCGCCTCTAAATACATGACCTTTGAAAAAGGAACCGGAACCCATCCGTCTGTTGTTTTTAAAGTAACGACTGACTTACCATCCGTTAAAGCGGGATAAATTGCCGTCACGCAACCTTCAATCTTTCCATTATTTGAAAATGGTACGGCCATTCCATGATAAGGAATACCGAAAACATCCCGGTTAATAAACTCAGAGGCCTTTTGCTTCGTTACCATTGCTTTATGAGCAATCGTCCCTTCCTTAATAGGATCCCCAGCGCTAATCTTTAAATCAATTCGTTTACTTGGCCGATAATAAATATATTCTTTCGTATTCGAAACGGCGATTGATATTTCATCTGAAAACAATTCACCAACAACATCTAGTAGTATACCTAATGTTTTATCTTCCATATTATTAACACCTCATTTACTATTATACTACTATTATGATCTGTAAAACCGTTCAACAATTTGAACGGTTTTACAAACAATTTAATTCACCTTCGCCCCATAGCATCTTGCTACTGCAACTGCCTGTGCTATATCTAATTTCACGTTTTTTAAATCAAAACTTGTAAAATCAATTCGATCAACTACAGCTCCTCTTAAATCTGCGCCGCTAAGTTTCACCTTACCTAATTGGGCACCTGTTAAATCCGCTTCACGTAAATCTGCTTTTTCTAAATTACATTCATATAGGTCAGCTTCAATTAAACGTATACCCTTTAACAATTGTTTACTTAAGTTCGCAAACCTTAAATTCGTATATGACCAATCTCCCGATATTATAGTTATTCCGTCTAGATTCGCTTCTTCAAAATCAGAGCCAGTCATTTTACATTCTTCAAACTTCGATACAAATAAATTCGCACCAACAAACTTACAATTTGCAAATGTAGTTCCTTGATGGATAGAAGCGTTAAAAAGAGCACCCGTAAAATCACATTCTATGAAATTACAATTTTCAGTAGAAACTTCCGATGCATCTATCCCTCTAAAACGACATTTTAGGAACGTACAATTTTTCAATTCCTCTTCTTTAATCAAATCATGTTGAAAATCTATTTCTGTATACTCTTTATTTACAAATTCACTCATAACCATTCCTCCATTTCCTCAAAGAAACCTCACTTGAAAAAAGTGAGGTTTCTTCTCATACAATATGCCCATCTAACCAAGAAATCAAATCTTGAAATACTTCATCTCTATTTACTTCATGGAACATTTCATGTCTTCCATTTTCATATAAACGTAGTGTCACGTCTTTCACACCACATTTTTTATAGTTTTCGTATACTTCTTTTACACCTTTTCCCATATCTCCAACAGGATCACGGTCTCCAGAGAATATATGTATCGGAAGGGTTTTTGGCGTTTTCTTGTATTCTTCTAGTTTATTTACTTCTAATACACCAGAAAATAGTTCTCGATAAAAACTCGTCGTACAAATGAATCCACATAACGGATCCGCAATATATTTATCAACCTGATTATTATCTGAAGATAACCAATCAAATTTTGTACGATTTGGTTTAAAGTGTGAATTGAAGTTTCCGAAAGATAAAAAGTTTAGCATCGGACTTTTCGTTTTTTCCCCGCGTAATTTCATTTCAATTGTCGCTACTTTATGACCGATACTTCCTAAAAGCCCTGGATTTCCACCAGTTCCTGAAATAAGGAATCCATCATATAATTCACCTTTAAGTTGTACAGCACGTCTTGATAAAAAAGAACCCATACTATGTCCAAGTAAAAATAACGGGCATGTCTGCTCTTTTCTTATCGTTTCTGATACAAAGATAACATCAGAAACAGCCTCACTCCAACCTATATTTGGTTCAAAATGACCGTAATCCTCTTCTCTTTTCACTGTTTTCCCATGACCCTTATGATCATGCGCATAAACACCATACCCAGCTTCTAATAAAGCAACAATAAAATCTGTATAAACACCTGCATGTTCTGTCATACCATGTGCAATTTGAATAATCCCTTTTGGTTCACCTTCTGGTAACCACTTACGTAAATAAATTTCCGATCCATCCAATGCCGTAACGAAACTTTCCTGTACGTTCATTTCGTCAGCCCCCAACTCTATTATGTATATCAAAAAATGAATATCCATTCATTATTCTTATTATGTATTATATGCAATTGCTTTCATTATGACAAATACCGCACTTTTCCAATTAGCTCAATAACTATTATGTTGACGAATTCGAAATAAAATTATATAGTTACTTACATAAAGTAATTACTATATTTTTTGGGAGGTTTCTATTATGATGCCATCATTATTTTTAGCACACGGATCACCGATGCTTGCTATTCAAGATACAGACTATACAAGGTTTTTAAAAACACTTGGAGAAACATATAAACCGAAAGCGATTGTTATTTTCACTGCTCATTGGGAAAGTGAAGCATTAACGATTTCTTCATCAGATAACGAATATGAAACAATTTATGATTTTGGAGGTTTTCCTCCTGAATTATACGAAATCAAATATCGTGCGAAAGGTTCTTCTAACATTGCATCTATGTTAGAAACAAAATTTAAAAACAAAGGTATTCCAGTCCATCATAATATGACGAGAGGTTTAGATCATGGCTCATGGACTCTTCTGCACCGCATGTATCCAGAAGCAAATATTCCTGTCGTCCAAATTTCAGTCAATCCATTCCTTCCTGCAAAAGAGCAATTTAAGATTGGAGAAGCACTTAAAGGGCTTGGACAAGAAGATATTTTAATAATCGGTAGCGGTGTTACTGTTCATAACTTACGAGCTTTGAAATGGAATCAAACGACACCCGAACAATGGGCAATTGAATTTGATGATTGGATTATTAAACATATGCAGACTACTAATAAAGATGCTTTATTTAATTGGGAGAACAATGCGCCTCATGCACAATTAGCAGTACCAAGAGCAGAGCATTTCGTACCTTTATTTATCGCTATGGGAAGCGGTGAAAATAACGGTGAAGTCATTCACCGCAGTTACGAGATGGGTACATTAAGCTATCTTTGTCTTCAATTTTAAAGAAAAGGATGAAGCAATCGTTGCTTCATCCTTTTTCTTTTTTATTCACTTAGTTAACTAACTTCCAAATGTCGTTTCTCTGATACCTCTTCGTTCTTATTATGAAAATAAACCCAAATGCACGCAATAAATAATAATGATGAAGTAGAGAAGAAAACATATTGGAAGCCCGCATGTGCTGCAATTTGTCCACCAAGTACTGGTCCAATCATATTTCCTAAAAACTGAAAAGATTGATTATATCCAAATATTCGTCCTGTCACAGGGGTTGGTGTATGTTGTTTTAGTAGAGTTTGTACAGAAGGTAATAATCCTGCTTGTGCGATACCTAATAAAAACCGAAGAATTAATAGTTGCCAAGCTGAGGTTACAAATGCTTGCGGGATAAAAATAATTCCTGCAGCAAACAACGCTACAACTAACGTTTTTTGAGGACCGATTTGATCTGATAATCTTCCTAGTCTTGGTGCTGCCAAAATAACTGCTAACCCTGTCGCTGACATAACTGCGCCTGCAATCATTTCAATATGAGCTGTTCCTTGTCCTTCTAAATTCTTTACATACAATGTAATAATAGGTTGAATTGACATGTTCGCAAGTTGAATAATAAATGTTGTTACAAATAAACTAATAATTAAATGCTTGGCTGGAACCATCGTCCATACTTTTTTCGGTTGTACTTTTTTTGCTTGAGCGGAGTGATTCTCTTCATGTAGGAAGAAAAAAACGATGAGAAAGGAAAGGAATAAAAAAGCTCCTGTAACAAGAAAAACATGGCGCATCCCAATTAATTCTGATAAATATCCTCCAAGTAAAGGGCCAAGTAAAGAACCGCTCACGCCCCCAGTTGAAATTGTGGAAATTGCCCAACCTGAATGCTCTTTCGGAGTTTCTGCTGCAATAAATGTCATCGCGGTTGAAAGGAAACCAGATACTGCTCCCATCAAAAATCTTAGTGCGACTAGTTGATACACGTCCGTTACAAACCCCATAAGCGTCATAATAATCGCCATACCAAGGCTAGCACGAATAAGCATCAATTTCCGTCCATGTATATCACCAAGCTTTCCCCATATTGGTGATACGATCGCACCCATTAAAAATGTTACACCAAATGCAAGTCCCGACCACTGTGCAATACTAGAAGTGCCAGTCACACCTAATTCCTCAATATAAAAAGATAAAAAAGGAATTACTAAACTCATACCGGCTGCAGTGGTAAAACAACCTAGCCAACAAATCATCAAATTTCGTTTCCAGCTGGCCATTTTCACACCTTCTTTCTTTAGATACCCATTCTACACCCTTTTATATAAAAAGTTTAGTAATTTGCTTTATTTGTAAGATTTACTACAAAACCCGCTATTTTCTAGTAAAAATCACTACAATCCCACATTTTTTTCATAAAAAAACCAACTCCCCTATCTGGAGTTGGTTACTTATTCTCTATCGGTATTAAACGAGCATTGCAATTTCTTTCATAAAACTCAATCGGACCTGCTTGTCCAATAATTGCGTATTCATACCCATCTTGCTTCATACTATGTAAACAACGATGTAACAATTGCCTCCCTACACCTTTCACACGATTTTGTTTCGCTGTGCCCATTGGACCAAACAATCCTTTCTTTCCTCTCACTACATCATAACAAGCAAAACCTACTATCACTTCTTCTTGCTCTGCTATATAAATAGGTGAATTTTCTTTATATGTACGAAATCCATACTCTATCGAATGTAACCAACGTTCCCCAAATTCCTTATTAACAAAACTTGCTAATTTTTCAAAATCAGAAGGGGTAGCCTTTCTAACAGTACAAGTTAAATCATTATAAGTAGGAGCAAAACATTTTAGATCGACCGCTAAATCTCTTGGCTCAGCTAGAATACGTAATATATCTTTTTGTATTTGTAGATTTTCAATAAACGTATCCGCGCGAAAGAGTGCATATATAACATGTCCTTCATTCATTAATACTTGCTGGAAATGTTTCATACGTTTCTGCGCTATTTGTAAAATTTCTAACACCTTATAAGATAACTTATATTGTCCTATTTTTTTATACCCTTGATCCGTTAAATCATCTTGTTTTCGTATTGAAAGTTTTTCTAAAAAATCCGTACTCACGTTACGAAACAAATACATATACAACTCGCTACAAACGCCAGTACCTTCTTTACACACACCGATAAACAGATGAGCTGGTTGAATGATATTACTTTCTGCCTCTTCTGCTGCAATCTGTAATATGTTATGAACACGTTTTGTAAATTTATATTCCTCCATATGTATCTCCATCCCCTACTACTTTACTAGTAAACCGTAACCATAAATAAGTGAAACGATTATTCCAACTACCACTATACCTGGCAGTAAATTTGCCACCTTAATTTTAATAACACCAAGTAAGTTCAATCCAATAGCGGCTATCATAATGCCACCTGTAGCTGTCATTTCGACTATAAATTGATTCATTAATTCTTTCGGGACCAAACTATTAATTTGTGTTGCAAAAACCGCAATACCTCCTTCGTATAAAATAACTGGAATCGCCGAAAATACTACACCAATCCCTAAAGTTGTCGTTAATATAATAGAAATAAACCCATCGATAATCGCCTTTGTAAATAAAATATCATGATTTCCGCGAATACCACTGTCGAGTGCACCAAGTATCCCCATCGCACCAATTGCAAAAATAAGTGTAGCTGTTACAAAACCTTCTGAAATGCTCCCTTTCCCTTTCGATCCAACTTTATTTTCTAGCCAATCTCCTAACAGTTTTAACTTTCCCTCTAGTTGTAGCCACTCACCAATTACGGTACCAATCACTAAACTTAAAATGACAACAAGAAAATTTTCACTTTTCAATGCCATTTGAAGTCCAAGTACAGTAACTGCTAAACCGATTGCATGCATAATTGTTCCCTTCATACTCTCTGGAATCCTACTAAATAATTTACCTAGTAAAGTACCAAATATAATACAAACCCCATTTACAACTGCTCCTAATATAACCATTTCTTATTCTTCACCCTTCGAATTCTTTATTTCTATATTTTGGTTTATTCATTGATTTACAGGTTACCTATATGTTAACTTAATATTGAGAATATTAACAAATGTTTTCCACTACATAAGCCGCAATTTTTTGTAGCTATACATAAAATGAAACTTTAATTAGCGCGAGTTTTACTGCCCACTAATTGCGGGATAAACTCAAAAGGGAAGGTATTTATGAAAACTTTACTAAAACGATTTCTGTTAATAGCCTTTTGCATTACACCAATTGTTGTATTAATTAACTACTCTTTTACTTCAAAGGCGAAAGACAAACCCGATTTGCAAAATAAATCTAGTAAAACCGCTTCAAAAATTGAAAAGAAAATAGAAGACCCGGAAATTACCCTCACCTTCTCTGGTGATACAATGTTCGATTGGCAATTACGTCCGGTCATTGAAAAAAACGGAGCTGATTATCCATTCCAACATGTAAAAGAAGAAATAACAAAAGCTGATATTTCTTTCGTTAATTTAGAGTCGGCATTTACAACGAGAGAAAAGAAAACTCCTGGACAACTGTTTTGGATTAAAAGTGATCCATCCACGCTTCAAGCCATTAAAAATACTGGATATGACATCGTAAATATCGGGAATAACCATACACTTGATTACGGGCAAGAGGGATTATTAGACACAATCTCTCATGTGGAAAAATTAAAGTTCCCTTACATTGGAGCCGGAAAAAATGAAAAAGATGCATATACCGCACGAGAAATGACCGTAAAAGGGAAAAAGTTCAAATTTCTTTCCTTCGTTCGATTTATGCCTGATACGAATTGGGTAGCTGGTGACAATAAACCTGGTGTTGCGAACGGATATGATTTAAATCTTGTAACAAAAACAATTAAAGAGCAAAAACGAGATGCAGACTATTTAATCGTCTATATGCATTGGGGCGTTGAAAAATCAAATCGTCCGGTAGAATACCAAAAACAATATGTACCTAAAATGGTTGAAGCAGGAGCTGACGCGATTGTCGGGAGTCACCCGCATTGGTTACAAGGATTTGAGTATTATAATAAAGTTCCTATCGCTTATTCATTAGGTAACTTTTTATTCCCAAGTTATGTGAATGGGAAAAGCGCCGAAACTGGCGTATTAACTTTAACTTTTAAAGGAAAGGATGTCCAAATGTCATTCAACCCTTACATCATTCGCAACAACCAAGTTTCCCCTGTAAATGAGGAAGAAAAGAAAAAAGCTCTACAATATTTACAAACAATTTCAAATGATGTAGAAATTGATGATACAGGGAACATAAAAAACAAACGGAACTAGACAACGCAAGATCTATTTCTCTGTAACATACTTTACAGAATAGGTGATGAACATGCTGAAAGACTTATTAGAAAATGTAAGTTTGTTAGAGAATATTTATAAAATATCTATAGCCGTTCTACTTTTATGTTCATTTTTTTCTGTTAGACTTCTAAAAAAAATAAAACGTGAACGAAAGCTTACTACCTTTGAATTTACTATGTATGTAATCATTCGTATTGCGATACTCTTTTGGTTAACTAGCTTTATCCTTCTTGAATATGGAAAATATTTAGTTTAACTATAAAAAGATAGATACAAGTAGCTTTTCTGCTGCTTGTATCTATCTTTTTTATTTCAATTACAACTGTATGCTAACTCTTTCCTTCTATTAAATAAGTAAATCAAACAAAACAGGATTTTTATTAAGCTCCATAAATTGAATATTATTTTCTTTAAAACGAGTAATTAATTGCTCATAATCCTCTTTATGTTTTAATTCTACGCCGACTAACGCTGGACCATTTTCTTTATTATGTTTCTTAATGTATTCAAAGCGAGTAATATCATCTTCTGGCCCTAATCCTTTATCAAGAAATTCTCTTAGCGCTCCCGAACGCTGCGGGAATTCAATGATGAAATAATGCTTTAACCCTTCGTAAATAAGAGAACGTTCTTTCATTTCTTGCATTCTATCAATATCATTATTTCCACCACTTAGCGTACATACAACTGTTTTCCCTTTTATTTCATCTCTGTAAAGGTCAAGCGCTGCAATAGATAGTGCACCAGCTGGTTCAGCTACAATTGCATTTTTCTTATACAATTCTAAAATCGTCGTACAGACCTTCCCTTCTGGCACTAAAACAATATCATCAATGACATCTCTACAAGTTTCAAACGTTAACTTCCCTACCTTTTTAACAGCTGCCCCATCCACAAAACTATCAATCTTTTCTAATGCAACATTTTCATTTTGAAGAAAAGCTTCTTTCATAGATGCAGCTCCCATTGGCTCTACGCCAATGACCTTTGTAGCAGGGCTAACACCTTTTACATATGTACCAACACCAGATGCTAACCCACCACCGCCGATTGCTGTAAAGATATAATCAACTGATTTTTCCATATCATGCATAATTTCAACAGCCACTGTCCCTTGGCCGGCAATTACATACGGATCATCAAACGGATGAACGAACGTCATTCTACTTTCCTCACAATAGCGCTGTGCTTCTTGGAACGAGCTATCAAATGTATCACCAACTAATACAATTTCCGCAAAATCGCCACCAAAAAATTGTACTTGCGATACTTTTTGTTTAGGTGTCGTTGTTGGCATGAATATTTTTGACGGAATCTTCAATAAATTACACGTATAAGCGACTCCTTGTGCATGATTACCAGCGCTTGCACAAACAACACCATTTTGTAATTGTTCTTTCTGTAAACTTTGAATCAAATTGTAAGCACCACGAATTTTGAAAGAGCGAATCAATTGTAAGTCTTCTCGTTTCACATAAACGTCACAACTATATTTCTCAGATAGCACTGTATCACGTTGTAACGGTGTTTTAATAACGATATCTTTCATGCAATTATGGGCCATTAAGATATCTTCAATTTTCACTCTCTCCTTTACCTTCTGCACCATTTCATATCATCCTTATCTCTTTTAAATTGGCTCAATCAAAATTCGGGATTTTTAGAACTGCACCTGTATTCGCCGATGTTACCATCTGTGCATAACGCCCAAGCCAGCCCGTTTTCACTTTCGGTTCTGGTCGTTTCCATTCTTTTTTACGTTTATCTAATTCTTCATCACTAACTCTTACTTCTAACAATCTTTCCTCAACATCGATACAAACAATATCCCCTTGTTCAAGAAGTGCAATCGTTCCGCCCGCAGCTGCTTCTGGCGAAATATGCCCTACTGAAATACCACGTGAAGCACCAGAAAAACGTCCATCCGTTAATAGTGCAACATCTGCACCTAATCCCATACCTGCAATCGCTGACGTTGGTGCTAACATTTCCGGCATACCAGGGCCGCCTCTTGGTCCTTCATAACGAATGACAACTACATCTCCTTTTTTCACTTTCCCAAGCATGATTCCCGCAAGCGCCTCATCTTGTGAATTAAAAATAACGCATGGCCCTTCAAATCGTTTTACTTCGGTTGCCCCGCTTTTAATAACTGCTCCATCTTTCGCAAGGTTTCCTTTTAATATACGTAATCCACCTTCTTCACTATGAGGGTTTTCGAGAGAATGAATAACTTCCTTGTCTTTAATCTCTGCATGAGCAATGTTTTCTCTTAACGTCTGCCCAGTAGCAGTAATTCGGTCTAAATGAAGTACCCCTTCTTTTCGGCTCATCTCTTTCAAAATGGCACTAATCCCGCCTGCTCGATCAATATCTTCCATATGCCAATTGGAAGCAGGGCTTACTTTACATAAATGTGGTACACGTCTTGAAACGGCATCAATACGGCTCATATCGTAATCTAGTCCGGCCTCATGTGCGAGTGCCAATGTATGCAACACTGTATTTGTCGAACCACCCATCGCCATATCAAGCGCGAACGCATCATCAATTGCTTCTTCTGTTACAATGTCTCGTGGTTTAATATCTCTTTCAACTAAAATTTTCAATTTCTCTGCTGCTTGTTTAATTAATTCTTCGCGTCTTGGATCGATGGCTAAAATACTCCCGTTACCAGGAAGAGCTAGCCCTAACACTTCACATAAACAGTTCATAGAGTTCGCTGTAAACATACCGGAACAAGAACCACAAGATGGACAACCATGATCTTCAATATCCTTTAATTCTTCTTCTGAAATTTTACCAGATTGATAAGCTCCTACTCCTTCGAAAACAGAACTTAAATCGACAACTTCTCCTTTAGATGTTTTTCCAGCTGCCATCGGGCCACCTGAAACGAATACAGTTGGAATATTAATACGAAGTGCAGCCATCATCATACCAGGTGTAATTTTGTCACAGTTTGGAATACAAATCATACCGTCAAACCAATGTGCATTTACAACTGTTTCTACTGAATCTGCAATGATTTCACGACTCGGAAGCGAATAACGCATACCAATATGTCCCATCGCAATACCGTCATCTACTCCAATTGTATTGAATTCAAACGGAACCATACCTGCTGCACGAACTGCTTCTTTAACAAGTTTCCCAAACTCATTTAAGTGCTTATGACCTGGAATAATTTCAATAAAAGAATTACAGATAGCTATAAACGGTTTATCAAAATCTTCATCTTTTAAACCAGTTGCTTTTAATAAACTACGATGCGGCGCTTTATCAAAACCTTTTTTAATCATGTCACTTCTCATCTTGTCAAATCCCCTCTTACGTATTTTTCACTTATAATCTCTTACTCTATTTCTTCACCAATTCTTTCGGTGCATGAATCCAGCTCATCATTTCACGAAGCTCTGCTCCTACTTTTTCTAACTGATGATTTTGCTCTGCTTTTTTCATGGCATTATATGTTGGACGCCCAGCTTGATTTTCTAAAATCCATTTCTTCGCGAATTCACCTTGCTGAATTTCTGTAAGTACTCGTTTCATCTCTTTCTTCGTTTCATCTGTAACAATTCTCGATCCTGTTACATAATCTCCAAACTCAGCCGTATCGGAAATAGAATGGCGCATATTCGTTAAACCACCTTCGTACATTAAATCAACAATTAACTTTAATTCATGCAAACATTCAAAATATGCAATTTCAGGACGATATCCGCCTTCTGTTAATGTTTCAAAACCAGCTTTCACAAGTGCAGTTACCCCGCCGCAAAGCACCGCTTGCTCACCAAACAAATCTGTTTCTGTCTCTTCTTGGAAAGTCGTTTCAATTACACCTGCGCGTGTACAGCCTACACCTTTTGCATACGCTAGTGCTACACTTAATGCCGTTCCCGTTGCATCTTGATGTACTGCTACTAATGCCGGAACACCATTTCCTTCTTGGAATACACGACGAACGAGATGACCTGGACTTTTTGGTGCGACCATTGCTACATCTACGTAACTTGGCGGATTAATTTGTCCGAAGTGAATATTAAATCCATGTGAGAAAAGTAACATTTGTCCTTCACGGAGGTTCTCTTCTACTTCTGCTTTATACACATGTGCTTGCTGTTCATCTGGCAATAACATTTGTACAACTTGCGCGGTTCGAACTGCTTCTGAAACAGACATTACTTCAAACCCATCCGCTTTTGCTACTTCAAAAGACTTACCATGTCGAACACCAACTACTACTTCCACACCAGAATCACGTAAATTTTGTGCCTGTGCATGACCTTGAGATCCATAACCAATTACTGCAACTGTTTTCCCTTGTAATAACTCTACATTTGCATCTTTCTCATAATACGTTTTCATATCCATTCACTCCTTATAGTTTATTTACTTGCAGTACATCAATTAATTTTTTTAACTGACCAACAAGTAATCTCGCTTCATTTTCAGTACAAACTGCTGTGAGTTTCATTTCAGAAACGCCATTAGTATCTCTTTCGTTTAAATGTAAAGAAGAGATATAATAACCACGCCGAGCAAAGATCCCACTTATACGTAATAAGACACTTGGCTCGTTATGAATAACGAGTGAAAAAGTATGACTCATTCTTCCCACCTCTTCATAATCATTTCGTTATTCCCTTTGTTTGGCGGAACCATCGGAAATACGTTTTCACCTTCTTCTACACAAAAATCAACTACAACAGGACCTTTATGAGCAAATGCTTCTAACATCACTTGTTTCGCCTCTGTTGAATTTGTTGCTCTTAACCCCTTCACTCCATAAGCTTCTGCCACTTTCACAAAATCTGGCGATCCAATTTTTGATTCTGATAACCGATTTTCATAAAACATTTCCTGCCATTGCCTTACCATCCCTAAAAATTTGTTATTTATAATAAATACTTTTACAGGGATATTATTTTCAGCAACTGTTTGTAATTCTTGAATGTTCATTTGAAAAGAAGCATCACCTGCAATACAAATGACGAGTTCTTCTTCTTTCGCAAGCTGAGCACCAACTGCCGCCGGGAAGCCAAATCCCATCGTCCCTAATCCACCTGACGTTAGAAAAGTCCTTGGGTTTTTCGCTTTATAAAAATGCGCAGCCCACATTTGATGCTGTCCTACTTCTGTCGTAACAATCGCTTCACCATTCGTTAATTCACTTACTAGGCTAATAACATGCTGTGGTTTTAACTCACATTCTGTTTGATTGTAGGAAAGAGGATATTCCTCCTTCCATTCCTCTATTTTCGTAAGCCATTCATTTGTTTGTGTATCAGTCGGCATATGTAACAACATATGTAACGCTTTTTTCACATCTCCAACAACCGGATACTCCACAGTTACATTTTTATGAAACTCAGACGGATCTATATCAATATGTACCTTTTTCGAATGCGGAGAAAAGAGTTCTAATTTTCCTGTTACACGATCATCGAAGCGAACACCTAACGCGAGTAGTAAATCACATTCTGTTACTGCCATATTTGCAGCATACGTTCCATGCATGCCGAGCATTCCTAGAAATAACGAGTCTCCCGGTGGATATGCACCAAGTCCCATTAAAGTGGAAACGACAGGAATACGATTCTCCTTCGCAAACTGAATGAGTTCTTCAGAGCCGCCTGCATGAATGACACCTCCTCCGATATAAAGAAGTGGACGTCTTGCTTTTGAAATGGCTTTAGCTACCTCTCTAAGCTTCATACTGTCTGGCATAGGCTCTAGTTTGTATCCTGGAATCTCAATTACTTCATTATAAAAACTTGTTACATTTTCATTTTGAACATCTTTTGGAATATCAATTAATACTGGTCCTGGTCGCCCGCTTTCGGCGATGTAAAAAGCTTCTTGTACAATGCGTGATAAATGATTCACATCACGAACTTGATAATTATGCTTCGTAACAGGTACTGTAATCCCGACAACATCTGCTTCTTGAAATCCGTCTTTTCCGATGAGAGGTTTTGCAACTTGCCCTGTAATAACAACTAAAGGAATCGAATCCATATAAGCATCTGCTAAACCCGTAACTAAATTTGTCGCCCCTGGTCCAGAGGTAGCAAAGACTACCCCGACCTTTCCAGAAGCTCTTGCATATCCTTCTGCCGCATGAATAGCAGCTTGTTCATGACGAGTTAATACGTGCTTCAAACCACTTCCGTATAACGCATCGTATACCGGCAAAATCGCTCCGCCCGGATAACCGAAAACAGTCGTTACACCTAATTTTTTCAAACATTGAATAACGTGTCCGGCACCTGTCACTTCTTCACAATGCAATTTCTCACATGTTGTATGCTGCTCCATTTTACTTAACTCCTCTCCCTACAGTAAGCTCTCCGCCAGTCCTGGAACACGTACTCCTCTTTCTCTCGTTAACTTTTTAAATTCCTCTGTCAATTGTTTCGTTACACTTCCTGGTTTCCCATCTCCAATTTCTCTTGAATCAACTTTTACAACTGGAATTAATTCTGCTGCCGTTCCCGTTAAAAATACTTCATCTGCTACATATACGTCATGGCGAGTAAATGGCCTTTCCTCACACGGAATATTAAGTCGCTCACATAGCTCGATAACACTATTTCTCGTAATACCTTCTAGCGCTCCTAAATAAGAAGGGGGTGTTAACACTTTTCCATCTTTCACAACGAAAACATTATCACCAGATCCTTCGCAAACATATCCTTGCTGATTTAACATAAGGGCCTCTAGCACTCCCGCTTGTGCCGCTTCAATTTTTACCAGTACGTTATTTAAGTAGTTCATTGACTTAATGCGTGGGTCTAATGCATCTGGCGTATTACGTCTTGATGCAACAGATACAACGCTTAGTCCATTATCATAAAATTCCTGTGGGAATAACTTTAATTGTTCTGCAATGATAATAACGCTCGGTTTCACACAACTTCTAGGGTCGAGCCCTAAGTCACCTTTTCCTCGTGAAACAATTAAACGAATGTAGGCATCCGCATACTCATTTTTTTGCAACGTTTGTAAAACCGCTTCTTCCATTTCTTCAACCGTCAATGGGATTGTAAGTAAAATAGATTTTGCCGATTCATATAATCGTTTTACATGTTCTTTTAAACAAAATACATTTCCACCGTAACTACGAATCCCTTCAAATACACCGTCTCCGTATAAAAAACCGTGATCATATACTGAAACAACTGCCTTTTCCTTTTCTACAAATTCCCCATTCATATAAATGTACTGGTTTCCCATCTCACATCGCTCCTCTTTTTTCTCTCTATTTTTGCAATCTATTTCTATATCGATTGCTGAGATGAGTATTTTTAACAGAATATTCAGTATATAAACCTTAAAAATATACTCGTCTCAGCAATCGATTACATACATACTTGTAGCAATCCATTGCTGAGACGAGGGAATCGTGGTACCACTCAGCTTCCTTATACTTCTCACGAAATATAAGCTCTGCAAGTCCAATTAGACTTTTTGTTTTTCTATCGGAAACAACTCCGCTACTTTTTACTAATTTTCAAAAGTAGTACTCCGAGGTGATCTTCAATGATGAAATTGTTACCACCCTCACAGCTTCTGGGCAGCTCTCTGAAACAATTTTTATCATTTACTCTCCTCTTCTACGCATTATCGTATTCTATTTTTAAAATAAAAACTCTCGCCTCAGCAATCAACTACTACAATTTAGTAGCTTTGATTGCTGAGGCGAGAGTTTCGCGTTACCACTCAGCTTCCTTATACTTCTCACGAAATATAAGCTTTGTAGGTCCAATTAGACCCCCGTCCTTTTACCGGAGACGATGCCGCCGCCCTCTACTCAGTTTCCCTTTCGCAAGCGATGCTCCGAGGTGATCTTCAATGATTCGATTGTTACTACTCTCGCAGCCTTGGAGTAGCTCTCTGAAACGATCATAATCATCTACTTTCCTCTTCTTTGCATATACAACATATAAAGTTAGAAAATTCTCAATTAACTTTTATTTGTTAAACGTATTATAGGACGTTGTTCTTTTCATTGTCAACATGTTTTCAGAAAATATTTTTAATAATACATATATTTTCGAATCTTTTTTATTGCGCAATAAAAATTTTTGTATAATACTATATAAAACATATATATTTAGGAGGATTACAACAATGTCCGAAAAAACATACGAACTCGCAACCTTCGCAGGCGGTTGCTTTTGGTGCATGGTAAAGCCATTTGATGAACTTCCTGGTATTCATAAAGTACTTTCTGGCTATGCAGGTGGTCATGTAGAAAACCCAACATATGAACAAGTAAAAGCTGGTACATCTGGTCATTTAGAAGTTGTACAAATTACATTCGACCCTTCTATTTTTCCATATGAAAAATTACTAGATTTATATTGGCCACAAATCGATCCAACTGATGATGGCGGACAATTCTTTGACCGCGGTCCCTCTTATCGCACTGCTATTTTTTATCACAATAAAACGCAAAAAGAGCTTGCTGAAAAATCAAAACAAGCTCTTGCAGAAAGCGGTATGTTTAAAGAGCCAATCGTAACTGAAATTCGCCCGGCTGCACCTTTTTATGAGGCTGAAGAATACCATCAACATTTTTATAAAAAGAACCCAGAGAAATATGCTACTGAGCAAAAAGAATCTGGCCGTGAAGATTTTATAAAAGAAAATTGGCAAAAGAAATAATAAAAACGCATCGTGCTTTTTTAGTACGATGCGTTTTTATTTTTGATAAAAGTACCATACAATGATAAAAACAACAGCTGTTAATGTCCAAAGTACTATCTCGTTTTTTACTCTGTTCTTTTTCTTACTCATTTCATCCCCTCCTAGTAGCAATTAAACATAGTCAAGACTTCCTTTGTTTAATTGTCCACTTGATGAATGTGAATAAATCCGTAAAAATTCTTATAGCAAGACCACCAATGATTCCGATTGCAATTGAAATTACTAACGTCTGTCCAAAACTAAAAGTAGTTGTGTATGTTATGTAGAGAACAACGCATACAAGTAAAACATCCGGTAAAGAAAGCAAAAACTTTTTAAGCATTTCTTCAGCTCTCCTATGCTTTATTTATCTCTTCTACTGTAGCTTTGAAATAAAGCTTGTTCAAAAATTCCATTTAGACCCTCTTTTTAAAAGGGATCCTTATCTACATATCCTATTCCATAATTACTCCTAAAATAGAATAATATTACTAGTGATTTATTGTAAAACAACCATTTTCATTCCATATCAACAAATCATTATTAAAAACTAATTACCGGGCAATCGGATATTGTGCCAACTGCTTACATTGCATTGACCGTATGTATTATCACCTACTGCCACAACGGTGCCATCTGATTTCAGACCGACTGTATGCGCACAACCAGCCGCTATCGCTACAATATCACTCCAATCGCTTACATTACATTGACCATACTCATTCGAACCCATTGCCACTACAGTACCATCTGATTTCAGACCGACTGTATGCTTACTCCCTGCCGCTATTTCCACAATATCACGCCAGCTGCTTGCATCACATTGGCCATGTTTATTATTACCAACAGCCATCACCGTTCCATCCGATTTTAGACCTACAGTATGAAGATAACCTGCCGCCAATGCCACCATACCACTCCAGTCACTTACATTGCATTGTCCATATCGATTATTCCCCACTGTGGTCACTGTGCCGTCCAATTTAAGACCGACTGTATGCCAGTCACCTGCTGCCGTGACCGCCACAATATCACGCCAGCTGCTTACATTGCATTCTCCTTCTTTATTTCGGCCCACCGCTATTACCGTACCATCCGGTTTAAGGCCAAGGGTACGACGCCACCCTGTCGCAACCGATACAATATTATGCCATTCGTTTACATCACATTGATCATGCTTATTCCACCCCACCGCTTCCACAGTATTATCACTTTTCAGAGCGATTGTATGGGCATTACCCGTGTTCGTCGCCATATGAACATTGCCCGCTGCGACTGCTTCAATATCACACCAACGGCTTACATTGCATTCTCCTTCTTTATTTCGCCCTACTGCCACAACTGTGCCATCCGATTTAAGAGCAACTGTATGACCACGACCTGCCGCTATCGTACCTTTAGGCCACCGTTTCACTTTTAATATCTCTTCGTAATTCATGTTTTACCTCCTTGCATATAAGTAACTGTATCCAAATAGATATTTTTATCTAATTTCATTATAAATGACCCGATTTTTTTTATAAATTTACAACTATAAAAGAAGCCTATTATTACTTCTTCAAAAAATAAAAACCTCCAGTTTCAATACTAGAGGTTTTTTCTTTATTTCTTCAATCGTTCAATAAAATCGTTCAATTTATCAAGTGATTTCATATTCTGATTACAAGCTACACCATCTTTGCAAATATAGTTTCCCTTTTTAACGAAAGTTCCTTGTACATCACCTTTAATTTCAACTAAAAACATCCCTACTTCTTCATGTCCATGACATAATGAACAAATGCTTTTTTTATTTAAACTTTGGAACGTTCCTTGCAGACCAACAAACTTATTTTTATCATTTTTTGCTATAATAAATTTCCTGCTTGATCCCTTATCAATCCAACTTAAATAAGATAATTCTTTCATATCCAGTTCTTCCATATCAGGCAGTTTTAACTTTTTCGCTTTAGGAAATAATTTTTTTAATGTTTGTGCTGTAACTTCCTGAAATGGAATGACATACGGATTTATTTTCATTAAAAACGATTCTGCATCTTCTCTATTTTGAACTGTTAATACCGTATCCATTAACTCTTTTTGTTCATCCGTTAAATTCTCAAATACATGTATTATCTTTTCAATCGCTAGTGATTTTAACGCTTGAATTACACCTCTATCATTTGCCGTTGCATGCCCGTTTGCTAAAATATAGGCTTGTGACTTTATAAAATTATATTGATCACTTCTAATAAAAGCTTCCATCTTTATCACTCCATACAAATTGTTGATCTAGTTTTATTGTATACAATGATTCAGCTTTTTGATATGTAAAAGATAAATTAGAAACGAATATTACATACATCGATTATTCTCTACCGCTTCATTTCCTGACAAAAGAAGCCATCATCTGTCTTCCATTCTGCATATAATACGTCTTCAAATTTAGTAATCCCTTTTTGTTTTATTTGTTTATAAAGCCATCCTTCATCAAATCCTGCTTCCCTCAAATTATCTTTCACTACTTTTCCATCACTAATTAATGAAATTGGTAAGTATACAGGCTTATGTTTCAAACTTAAATCATTTATAGTCGGTGATTCATACTTGCTCTTTTTCAGAACGCTTATGTTCCCATTAGGTTCCAAAATCATATACTCCACTTCTCGGATTGAAAATATATCTTTTTGTTGTCTTAGCATTTGTTGTAATTGGTTAATGTCCAAATGATTTACACTTAATTGTTCACGATCAATCTTTCCATTACGAATAATAATAGAAGGATACCCTTCAAAAAACCTTCTTGTTCCTCTTATTTTTTGTGTGATAACTTCTATTGTATAAATTAAAATTACCCAAACAAATACTGAATATAAAATAGACCACACTTTAATTTTAGGATCATATATTGAATTTCCAACAAGCTCACCAAGAACAATAGCAGAAATAAAATCAAATGGCGTCAGCTGAGATATTTGTGTTTTTCCTAATATTTTCGTAGCAATTAATAGAACAAAAAAACCAATTAAAAGCTCTATCGTTATTTGTCCAATATGATTCATAGATGGTCACCTTTCTGCTTTTCACTCAAATATTCTATTTAGTAAAAAAACGGCACATTTTTTCTATTATCTTCCCCATCCATACGCAATATATCCAATATTCACAAAACAAAAAGAGTCTAGTTCAAAATAATATTTGAACTAGACTCTTTTATCTTCATTTAGAATACACTATCTTTTTAATCGTTTCTCCGGATAGAAAATACTCCTCTGCAAGTTGATGAACGGAAATCCCACTTTTAAACGCTTCTTTAATCGCTTTATTTCTTTCATCTAGTTGTTTTCTTCCTCCAGATCGTGTACCCCATTTATAATGTTTCGTTTCTTGTTTTGGAATGTAAATTGTTTCACCTTGTATATACTTTTGAATTTCAATAATTAAACTTTCTGGTAAAACCGTCGCAGCTTTAACGTATTTCATTTCTGCTCGCCCCTTATTTTTTATGGTTCATTTCAATAAGGTGCAAAGCCAAATATAAAAAATGATACAAGTTCATTTAGGCGATTGTATATTACTTATCTACCTCACGCAAAGTATCGCCATTTCCATACTTGGCTTTGCATGAGACGCTGCAGTGTCTGGCAATTGAATTATAATCGCCATATAAACACCTCCTAATATACCTTTTGCATTTTATTATATGATAAATTCCTTCCCCTTGCATCCACATCCTTTTTAAAGCATGAAATTACTTAGTTTGATATAATACTTTTTAGTCCAATCCAAAAGTATAGTGAGGTTGCTTTATGAAAAAGAAAATAATCATTACAATCGTTACATTATTCATTATTACTGTAGCATTATTCGGAACATACAAATTGATGAACGCAAGAAGTTTTCAATTGTTTGGAGATTTAACAAACCGAGTAGAAACAGATGAAAAAGTGATAGCTTTAACTTTTGATGATGGCCCTACTAGCAATGTAAAACAAATATTACCGCTACTAGATAAATACAATGCAAAAGCTACTTTCTTTTTAATCGGAAATGAATTAGAGAAAAATCTATCGTTAGGAGAAGCTATCGCACACTCTGGACACCAACTTGGAAATCATACATATTCTCATAACAGAATGGTTTTTAAAACACCTTCTTTTATTAAAGAAGAAATTGAAAAAACGAATTCATTAATCCGCCAAACAGGATATACAGGCGAAATTGATTTTAGACCACCTAACGGGAAAAAGCTAATTGGTCTGCCCTATTATTTAAATAAAAACAATATCGAAACAATCACATGGGATCTTGAACCTGATACTTTTTATAAATCTGCTGCTGATAAAATTGAATATGTTAATAAAAATGTAAAACCAGGTTCTATCATTTTACTGCACTCTATGTATGATGAGTCTAATGAAAATTTACAGACCATTGAAGGTATTTTAGATTCTTTATCTAAGAAGGGATATCAGTTCGTAACAGTAAACGAACTACAAAAAAGAGCAAAATAAAGTAAAACTTTAATCAGTGTGGGCTTTGTCCAGCCCCCACTGATTATTAGTTGAACCAATCGGGCTTTTACGGGCAGTTGATCCCCCACCTAACTTCTTCGCTTTCGCTAAGTTTTGAGGCGGGGGTCTTACTTCCCGTTAATGCGGGATAAAAAGGTAGCGTATCATAAAATGATACGCTACCTTTCTTTTTAAATAATGCCAAGTACATTTAAGAATACGATAATTATCGCAATTGGTGCGATAAAGCGAAGTAAGAATAACCATAATACGAACAGTTTATAGCCTTTATTTTTACTTACACCAAGTTCTTTCATTAATATATCTTTCTTCATTTTTAAAGGAACAAAGATAGAAACTAATAAAACACCAAGTGGCATTAGTACGTTACTCACTGCATAGTCCGCTAAATCAAAGATTGTCTTTCCGAAAATTTTCAAATCACCTAATATACCAAATGATAATGCTGATGGTACTCCCACAACGAAGATTAATAACCCTACGATTAAAGCCATTTTTTCACGTTTCCCTTTACCTTTTGCAGTTAAAGATGCAACGCTAATTTCTAACATCGAAATTGCCGATGTAATAGTCGCAAAGAAGAATAGTAATAAGAAAACGATGAAGAATAATTTCCCGAATGCCATTTTACTGAAAATAGCTGGCAGTACGATAAATAATAGCCCCGGTCCTTGAGATGGTTCCATCCCAAATGCGAACACTACTGGGAAAATTGCAAGCCCTGCAAGCAATGTAATTACCAGAGTTAAAGCTACGATAGAAAATGCTGAACGCGGTAAACTTTCCTCTTTCGGTAAGTATGAGCTATACGTTACCATAACGGCTACACCGACAGATAATGAGAAGAACGATTGCCCCATTGCATATAAAATGATTTCTGATGTTACGTTTGAGAAATCAGGTTGTAAGAAGAAACGAACGCCTTCTCCAGCACCATCTAACGTAAGTGCACGAACGATTAATACAAAGAATAAAACGAATAATGCTGGCATGAAATATTTATTTACTTTTTCAACACCATTTTGTACACCTTTACTTACGATAAAAATAGTAATAAGGATGAATAATAGCTGCGAGCCAACTGCTAAATACGGATTGGAAATGATTTCACCAAACGTAGCTTCGTATGAGCCATTTCCTTCCCATAGTCTACCTGTAATTGCATTCCATAAGTATAATAAAATCCATCCCCCTACAACACTGTAGAAAGAAAGTAATATGAAACAAGTTACAATCCCTAATTTCCCTAACCATGGCCATAATGTTTTTGGTGCGATTTCTCTATATGCATCAACAGCCTCTTTTTGTGTACTTCTTCCGATAACGAATTCAGCTAATAATAGCGGTAAACCAATTAATAATGTGAAACCGATGAAAATAAGGAAGAACGCCCCGCCTCCTCCGATGCCGGCCATATATGGGAATTTCCAAATCGCCCCAAGACCAATTGCTGAACCTGCTGCAGCTAATACGAAACCTAATTTCGATGTCCATTGCTGTGAATTCATTTGTTAATCTCCTCTCTGTCCCTTTTTCTTTGTTTCAGTTCAGTATTTATATTGTTCTATCAATACTCTTTTCTAATACGCTCACGTCCTCCCTAGTAATAAAAAACGCCCCTACGTAAATACGTAGGGACGACAAAAATATCGCGGTACCACCCTAGTTATGAAGATACACCAAAGTTAGGACCTAAATAAAAAACGTCCCTACGCAAATACGTAGGGACGATAAATTATCGCGGTACCACCCTAGTTATGAAGCCACAACAAAGTAAGACCTAAATAAAAAACGTCCCTACGTAAATACGTAGGGACGATAAATATCGCGGTACCACCCTAGTTGTGAAACAATCTTCACCACTTTATTTGATAACGGTATAAACTACCGTCTTTCATTTCCTCATAATGTGAGATTTATGAAAGATGCTCCAGGACGAACTTCATGAATAATCTATATACTGATTCACACCAACCATCAGCTCTCTGAAATAGGGAGATATTCACTACTATACCCTTTCATTGCCCAAATATTATTTTCCGAATTGATTACTATCATTTTTATCACACATTAAAAATAGTGTCAACTTATATTTTGAATTTTTATGTATTACATTCTATTTAAAAATGTAAAATATGACTTTTAAATGAATAGTATTAGAACATTTATGGTTTATACTGTATTAACTTCTCGAACAGGTTTATAGTAGTATACGATAAAGTGAAACTTTAATCAGTGGGGGTTTTGTTCATCCCCACTGATTATTAACCTTCACCAATCGGGCTTTTACGGGCAGCCCGATCCCCACCTAACTTCTTTGCTTCCGCTGAATTTTGAGATGGGGGTCTTACTGCCCGTTAATGCGGGACAAATGCAAGACAGCACGAGTAGGAGGAAAGAATTTTGTCTACTTCAAAAGTTTTAAAAGGAACTGCTTTATTAAGCGGCGCGACAATGATTTCACGTATATTAGGTTTTATATACTTCTTCCCTTTTCAACTATTAGTGGGAACACAAGGGGTCGCTTTATATGGATATGCATACTCTTGGTACGGTATTTTATTAAGCTTTTCAACTGCCGGTATCCCTATTGCCGTTTCCAAATTCGTTGCAAAGCATAATGCGCTTGGTGATTATAGTACAAGCAAAAAATTATACAACTCTAGCGTAAAATTAATGTTGTTTATGGGCTTTTTAGGATTTTTAATTTTATTTATTGGAGCACCATACATATCACAATTTATTATTCGCTCGAAAACGCCAGATCCACAATTTATCGCTGACGTAACACTTACGATGCGAGCATTAAGTTTTGCACTTATTATCGTACCAGCTATGAGTGTTACACGTGGTTATTTCCAAGGATTTCAACATATGAAACCAAGTGCTGTTTCTCAAGTCGTAGAACAAATTGCGCGCGTTGTTTTCATTTTAGTTGGTAGCTTCATCGTCTCAAAACTATTAGGAGGTTCCGTAGCCTCTTCTGTTGCAGTTGCTACGTTTGGAGCTGTTATCGGAGCGCTTGCCAGCGTTTCGATTTTAATGATGTACTGGAAAAAATATAACCGATTAAAGCCTCCCGAAGGAGAATTAAAGTCAAGAGCATCGAATATCCCATTAAAAAATATTTATATAGAACTACTTCGATATGCAATCCCAATTGTATTTGTCGGTATTGCAATTCCGCTTTACACGTTAGTAGATCAATACACTGTAGCTGATGTCCTTAGAGCAATGGGAGAGCCTTTAGAAACAGCGAATGCAGTTTTCGCTTATATAACGAACTATGCCCAAAAGTTAATTATGATTCCAGCTTCACTTGCAACTGGATTCTCATTAACGATCATTCCAGCAATAACGAAATCTTATACAAGCGGGAAACTAGAGGAATTACAAGAACAAATTTCAAAGATATTTCAAGTCTTATTATTCTTCACTATCCCAGCTGCATTCGGTCTTGCTAGCATCGCTTACGATGCATTCCGCATGGTTTATGTAGACCCTAAAATTGCACTTGATGGATCACAGTATTTAATTTCATTTGCACCTTCTGCTATATTAAGTGCTATTTTCACAGTTTCAGCAGCTATATTACAAGGAATCGATTATCAAAGAAAAACGATGATTGCATTCTCAGTCGGTATTCTCGTTAAAGTTTTAGTAAATACACCACTCTTACATTTGTTTGGCGGACACGGTGCTGTACTTGGAACCATTCTTGGATACCTCGTTTCCAATGTTATTATGTTGTACTGCATCGTTAAGTTTGCGAAATTCAAAATGGGTGAGACTGCAAAAACAGTACTTCTTATTACGATTTACTCCGCTGCAATGTCTGCTGTTGTAATTGCTTTAAAAACGATTTTAAAATGGTTAATTCCTGGACAATCTTATATCGAATCACTTCTCATTGTATTTATATGTGGCGCTGCAGGAGGACTTGTTTACCTTTTATTCGTCCTTACGAGCGGACTTGCTTCACATATTCTCGGTGATAGGATTCAACGATTACCATTACTAGGAAAATTAGTGAAATAAAAACGAAGAGATGTAACCCCTTGTTACATCTCTTCGTTTTTCACTTCGCATATTGAATACGTTTTTGTTGTTCAGCAATATTTAATTCTGGAACATGGTGTTCTACTAAATGTAATAGTTCTTCGATTAACACTTCTAACTCCTGTACACTATACTCCGGTTTCCCTATTAGCGTATTCGCCATTCTCTCGTATAGATTTTCTGGCTTAATACTCATTTGTTCCACATTATTCGGCATCCATTTAAATGCTGGGTGATGTACATACATTTTATTCAGACCAAATAAGATCCCAAATATATTCCTTTGTACTTCACACATAACATCATATAGCATAAGCCAATCTTTTCGTTTTAAAAGAGCCTCTCGATTATGCCAGCGATTGCTTAACCAAAGATTTTCTGAAATCATCCGTTTCACTAAATCTTCTGGATACGCTACCACTCTATCTTTTAATTCATTCACTTTCTCTTCTCCATACAAACTAACACCATCATGAACGGATGATACGATACATTGTTTTTCATAACTTATATCATATTGATCCACCACATCCGAAATCACTTTCTCTACTGTTTCTGTTAAAAAGTTACTAATCTCTAATTTAATTCCCTCTTTCGTCAAATATGTTTCCGACCATTCTTCTTCCTCGTAAGGATGATAGGACAAAATTGTTCCACCAATATGGTTAATAGGCCCTTTACGATCCTCATCCTCTAATGGTGCTGACCATAAAATATGTAATTCTATATCTGAATGTTCATCTTCTAACTTTCTAGCTACTGAACCTGCTAAAATAATAGCCTCCACTTTCGGATTTTGCCTATAAATCTCCGACATTTCTATCGCTTTCTCTTTTAATCCCACTTCATTTCCCCCTAAAATTGCAGTACACCCTTATTTTTTCCATTTATCTATTTCGATATTACGCATTATATTTCCTTTTCAAAGTTTCACTAAATCATATTTCTACCCAATAACGCTGAATAATTTCACCAGTATGAGAAGAAACTACTTCATTTTCTAACACGCCGCCAACTTTTTGAATCGTTTTAGCCGAAGCGATATTAACTTTATCACAAGTTATTAACACTTTCTGCAACCCTAACTTTTGCGCTTCATCTAATGCGAGTTTTAATTGTTTTGTCGCGTAACCTTGGCGACGTTTATTCGGATGGACACTATATCCAATATGACCACTTTCCCACAATAATTCTTCGTTTAATCGATGTCTAATATTCACAAAACCTATAAGTTCCCCTTTTTCAAAACTTAAAAATTGGCTAGATGGTACTCGATTAGCTTGTAAGTTTTCTCCCACTTCTTGTATACTCACTTTTTCAAACCATTCATCGAGAGAATCAAAATTTTGTAAAGAACTACTACCATGTGGTTGTTCCTCAGCATTTAAAAATGCCTCCCGGTACTCCAAAATTTGTTCACTATATTCATGTGTTGGTTTTAATAGTTTCATTGTCATTCTCCCCTCTCTCCAACCTAAAACAAACACCTTAATCGTGACAATTTCACGATTAAGGTGTTTCTATCATTTTCATTCAAATAATCCCATACTTAAATAACGCTCACCTGTATCAGGTGCAATACATAAAACTTTTTTACCAGCGCCTAATCGTTTTGCAATCATAATCGCTGCATAAACAGAAGCTCCAGAAGATGGCCCTACTAATAAACCTTCTTGCCTAGCTAAGTTTCTCATTGTCGTTAAAGCCTCTTCGTCTGCAATTTGAATCATTTCGTTATACACTTCTGTATTTAAGTTTTTCGGGATAAACCCTGGACTTGTTCCTACTAGTTTATGAGGACCTGGAACACCACCTGATAAAACGGGAGATCCTTTCGGTTCTACTACTGCAATATATAAGTTTGGTAGTTTCTCTTTTAACGTTTCACCAGTCCCAGTAATCGTTCCGCCTGTTCCCGCCGTTGCTACGAATGCATCAAGCTCTCCATCCATTTGTTCATAAATTTCAAGTGCAGTTGTATAACGATGAATATTCGGGTTTGCTGGGTTTTCGAATTGTTGCGGAATAAAACTATTTGGAATTTGCTTTTGCAGTTCTAATGCCTTCGCAATCGCTCCTGGCATTCTTTGTTCTGCTGGTGTTAAAACTACTTCTGCTCCGTATGCTTTCAATAAATTTATACGCTCTTTTGACATATTATCTGGCATAATTAAAATCGCTTTATACCCTTTAGCAGCTGCATTCATCGCTAAGCCTATTCCTGTATTTCCACTTGTCGGTTCAATAATTGTATCTCCTGGTTTGATGAGACCATTCTCTTCTGCAACGTGCAGTAAATTATAGGCAGCACGATCTTTCACGCTGCGTGACGGATTAAACATTTCCAGTTTTACATACACATCTGCTGCGTCTTCTGGAATAAATTTAGATAATCGGACGACAGGTGTATCCCCTATTAATTCTGTTACGTTTTCACATAATTTCATAGCGCATCCCCTATTCTATCGTTTTCTTATCACTTGGTAATAACCAAGAAGTAAGTCCAATTAATGGTAGACAACTACATAGTAACATAATGAATTGTAGACTATATATATCAGCCAATTTCCCAAGGACTACAGATCCTAAAGCTCCGAGTCCAAACGCAAGCCCTACAATTAATCCCGATACCATTCCTACTTTTCCAGGAACAAGCTCTTGCGCATAAACAACAATTACACTAAAACTACTTGAACTAATAAAACCGATACATAAAAATAACGGTACAACCCACACGAGCGACACGTGAGGTAGCAAAAGTGCAAGTGGCGCCGAACCTAGCATTGAAAATACAATAATTGTTTTCTTTCCAAATCGATCTGCCAGTGGACCACCAAAGAAAGTTCCTAATACACCAGCAATCATAAATGCGAATACGAAATACTGGGCATTTTTTATAGATAAACCGTAATGCTCAATTAAGTAAAATTGATAGAAATTCCCGATACCAGCACCGTACCAAGATCGTACAAAAGTAAGAAAAACAAGAAGTAATATAACAAATTTAATATGTGTACTGACAATCGCATTTTCTGCCTCAAGCGCAGCCCTCTTTTTTCTTCTCACAGCGCCAGTTGCTAATTCATTCCTATACCAATTTGATACGAAAATTAATAACACAATTCCTACCGCTGCAAATGCGGTAAAACCTAAAGAACCAATTTGGCCGAGCGGAACGAAAATTAACGCTGTAAAAATAGGAGCTAAGGAGTTCCCTGTATTTCCTCCTACTTGATAAATCGCTTGCGCTAAACCTCGCTTTGCACCGGACGCCATATAAGCAACACGAGCACCTTCTGGATGAAAGACTGCGGAACCTAATCCGATAAATAAAACAGAAATAATAACAATAATAAAGTTCGGTGCAAATGCAAGTCCAATCATCCCAAGCATACTCGAAAACATACCGAGCGGTAATAAAAATGGTGATGGCTTCTTATCTGAATACATACCAAAAACCGGCTGCATAATCGATGACGTCATATTTAATGCAAACGCAATCCACCCTACTTGCATATAGGATAAATTCATCGTTTTTTCCAAAATAGGAAACAATGCCGGCACGACTGCTTGCATCGAGTCATTTAAAAAGTGACCGAAACTAATCGCAAATAGTATTCGGTATATTGTCGGTGTTTCTACTGTGTTTTTTTGCGAAACTGCCTGCATATGTGTATTTCTCCTTCCTGTACAAAATATATATTTATTACAGCAGGTGTAATAAATTCTGACTTTTGAAACATTTCTATTCTATACTGGTTTCATTTCTTTTTCCAGAAATATCACTTTTTACATAATATATTTTCTCTATATGTTTTATCGGATTTATTTATAGAAATTTTCTATATTTTCTTTTATACTAAGGCAGAGATGAAGGAAAGGATGACAACTATGAAGAAAAAAACAAAAGGAATCGTTGCACTCTCAATCACATTATCTATGTTTTTAACAGCATGTGGCCAAAAACAAGAGTCAGCAACTACCGGAGAAAAGAAAAAAGAATCTTCAAAACAAGTATTAAACATTGTAGAAGCTGGGGAAATTTCTACACTTGATTCATCTATCGCAACCGATGGGTTTTCTTACGCTGCTTTAAACAACGTAATGGAAGGATTATATATGCCTGGGCCTGACAATAAACCTGTTCCTGCAGCAGCTGAATCATACAAACTGAGCGAAGACGGAAAAACATATACATTTACATTACACGATTCAAAATGGTCAAATGGCGATCCAGTAACTGCTCATGATTTTGAATATGCATGGAAACGTGCCGTAAATCCAGAGACTGCTTCTGAATACGCACATATTATGTTCGATATTAAAAACGCAGAAAAAATAAATAAAAAAGAATTGCCAATTGACTCATTTGGTGTAAAAGCAATTGACGATAAAACATTAGAAGTACAGTTAGAACACCCTGTTCCATACTTTTTAGGTTTAATGGGATTTGCAACATTTTATCCTCAAAACAAAAAGGTTGTAGAAGCACAAGGGAAAAATTACGGACTTGAAGCTGCAAATGTAGTTTATAACGGACCTTTCCAATTAAGTGAATGGAAACATGATACAAGTTATAAAATGACAAAAAACCCGAACTACTGGGATAATAAAAATGTGAAATTAAATGAAATTAATGTAAATATCGTAAAAGATACTTCAACAGCTGTTAATTTATTTGAAAGTAAACAAGTAGACCGAATTACGATTAATTCAGAGTTTGTTGATAAATATCAAAAAGATCCGAGCTTAAAGAAAATGGAACGTCCTTCCGTGACATTTTTCCGATTTAGCCAAAAGAATCCTTTATTAGCAAACAAAAACGCTCGAAAAGCTATTTCGCTTGCTTTTGATAAACAGGGAATCGCAACAACGATTTTAAATAATGGTTCTATCCCTGCGAATGCATTCGTTCCGAAAGGATTCGTAAAAGGACCTGATAATAAAGATTTTCGCAGTACAAGTAATGTAAAAGTAGAAACAAATGTGAAAGAAGCTAAGGCACTATGGGAAACTGCGAAAAAAGAAACAAACTTACAAAACACTTCTCTTTCAATCATAACAACTGATGAATCTAACGATAAAAAAATTAGTGAGTTTTTAAAAGGTGAACTAGAGAAAAACTTACCTGGACTAAAAATCACATTACAACCCCTTCCAGTAAAGGCATTTTTAGATCGTGAAGGAAATGGCGATTTTGAAATTTCACTTTCCACTTGGGGACCGGATTATCCTGATCCTACAACATTTTTAAATATGTTCGTCACAGACGGACCGTTTAATAAGATGAGTTACTCAAACAAACAATACGACGAATTAATTGAGAAAACGAGCTCTACTTTAGTAACTGACTTACCAGCACGTTGGAAAGCGTTCCAAGATGCAGAGAAAATCTTACTTGAAGATGATGCAGCTATCGCTCCAATCTTCCAATCAGGACTTGTATATTTAGAACGTCCAACAGTAAAAGATGTTGTTGTTCGTCCATTTGCAGGAATTTATTCTTATAAATGGGCCTCTATTACAGAATAAGAAAAAGGCGATCCTAAAGCATATTAGGATCGCCTTTTTTATTAAATTGCAAAACGCTTATACTTCTCGTAATCGCTCGTCTTACATTCTACTTCTAGTTTCGTACCTTCGTTTTCATAACTCGTAGATAGAACGTGCGCATGATTATTAAAATAAGAAACTACCTGTCCTTGATCATACGGAATTAACATTTCACACTTCGTATACTCTTTATAGATGTGTGAGCGAATCATTTCTACAAGTTCTTCAATTCCAACATGTTTCTTCGCTGATAAATAAACGCGGTCTTCTTGCACTTTCGGAATTTCAACATCTACCATATCTGATTTATTATAAGCATAGATTGTTGGAATATTTTCTACTCCAATTTTCTTTAACGTTTCATTTGTAATATCAATTAACTGTTCATAATTTGGATTTGCGTAATCTACAACATGAATAAGTAAGTCTGCTTCCGCTACCTCTTCCAATGTTGAACGGAATGCTTTTACAAGATGATGCGGTAATTTACTTACAAACCCAACAGTATCTGTTAATAAGAATGATTTGTTATCTGGCAAATCAATATTTCGTACAGATGTTTCTAACGTCGCGAATAACATATCTTTTTCAAATACTTGTTTTTCTTCTGTACCATTATAAATTTCAAGCATCGCATTCATCGTCGTTGACTTTCCTGCGTTCGTATAACCTACTAATGCTACAACTGGTACTTCATTTTTCTTACGTTGCTTTCGCTGTGTTTGACGCTGCGCAACAAGTGCCTCTAAATCCTTATTTAAAACTGAAATCTGCTCTTCAATTTTACGACGGTCTAATTCTAATTTCTTCTCACCGACACCTTTATTTTTCGTACCAACGCCGCCACTCTGTCTTCCTAATGATTCACGAAGACCGATTAAACGAGGCATCATATACTGAAGATGCGCTACCTCTACTTGCAACTGCGCTTCTTTCGTTTTCGCACGTTGCGCAAAAATATCTAAAATTAATATGGTACGATCAATAACTTTACAATCTAAATCCGCCTCTAAATTTCGAATTTGTGAAGGAGATAATTCGTCATTAAAGATTACCATATTCGCATCTACTTCATTTACATAGGCTGCTACTTCTTCAATTTTTCCTTTTCCAATATAATGGGATGGATTAACTCGTTGTAAATTTTGCGTCACTTGCCCAATTACCTCTACATCACAAGCTTCTGCAAGATTTGTTAACTCTTCCATCGAATAAGCAAAATCATCTTCCTTACCTAAATTTACTCCAACTAAAACTGCTCTTTGTAATAATTCTTCCATATATTTATTCCTCCATTTCGATTACGTAAAATAAAAAACACAGGTCGCTGCCTGTGTTTTCGTAAACGGATAAGGGTTCACCAAAGAAACAGGAGAAAGTTATATTTTCCTCCTACTTCATAGTCAAAAAGTCCCAAAATCATATACGTATCCACAATAAGTGTTCACCTATACGATCCCATTCTATTTATAAAGGCAAAACAAAAAGAGGGCGTATTCGTCCCTCCCTCTTTTTCACATATAAGCTTAATAAAGGGTTCCTTTAAAATAGGCAGACCAATCCCGTTCACTCTGTACACAGACAGAGCCTTTGAGCGCTATTCAATTATTGGCACAAAGTATTGAGACGTAATCTGATTAAGATCAAAGGAAGCCCCTCCGTTCATTTTAAGTTACATAAAGTGTAGCATAAGTAATTCGCTTTCACAAGATTTAACAACCTATCTCATGCTAAAGAAATTCTTTATATTTTTACTTTAAGCGTCATTTTTTGCGCGTTTTTCTTACAATAAAAATAACAACTGCAATAATCAATAACACACCTATAGAAATAACAGCAACTTGCCACCAACTTAAACCGTTCACCATCTCACCTTTTAAATCCACTTTCTTCGTTGGAGCTGACTCTTTTGCAATATGACTTAAGACTTTTCTCTTCAGCCCTGCCTCATCTAATCTCTGTGTTCCACTACAAATAGATGTCTCTAATTTTTCCTCCCCTCTATAAGAAGAAAAGACTAAATATTCTCCTCCCTCTGCAAAACGAAATGTACAGCTACCAAAACTTGTATATATAATAATTTGCGAAGAGCTTGTCCCTTTCCAAATTTTCTTCACTTCAAATAATGTTTTCATTTCCCCATCTTTCTCTTGAACTTCTAACACCTTACCTTCAAACACTACATTAGTTTTTTGTAACCTCTCTTCTGGTGATGCTTTCATACACTCACAAGCGTAAGACTTCTCTGCTAAAACAATAAGAATAAAGCTGCAAATAATGACAACAGGAAATATATACAAAATTCTTTTCAAAGAGCCCAACTCTCTTCATTATCAATTTTTAAAACTTCTCGTATACTATTTTTACACCACTCACCAAATTCCTTCATAGTAAATTAAGCTTCTAGTTTCAATACAATAAAAGTCTTTATTGACATTTTTATAACCTGATATTAGTATCAAGTTATAAAAATAAGTTAGGAGATGTTCATATGCATTCTAAATCTCGTATTACTGCAATCGGTACTTATGTTCCAGATCAAATATTGTCTAATAACGATTTAGAAAAAATGATCAATACGAATGATGAATGGATTGTACAAAGAACAGGAATGAAGGAAAGAAGAATCGCTAGCGAAGAAGAATACTCCTCACACTTAGCCATTAAAGCAATTGAAAATTTATGTACAACATTTAAAAAGAACTTAGAAGATATCGACTGTATCATCGTCGCTACAACAACCGCTGACTATGTATTTCCTAGTGTCGCGTGTCAAATACAACAATATTTCAACATACCTCATACAATAGCATTTGATTTAAATGCGACTTGCGCTGGTTTCACATATGGACTACATGTAGCTAATAGCTTAATCACTTCTGGACCACATAAAAAAATACTTGTCGTAGCGTCAGAGACATTATCAAAAGTTACTGATTACACCGATAGAACGACTTGTATTCTGTTCGGTGATGGCGCTGGAGCTATTTTATTAGAAAAAGATGAAAACAAACCAAGCTTTATCGCTTCTCACATGGGAACAAACGGTGACGGCGGCATTCACCTATACAGAACAAACTTATCTACTACTATGAATGACACACCACTGCAAACAAATGAAAAAATCGTGCAAAACGGAAGAGAAGTATATAAATGGGCAACACGCACGGTACCAGCAGGTATAAAAGAACTATTACATACCGCACATATGCAAATAGATGATATAGACTGGTTCGTACCTCACAGTGTTAACTTACGAATGATTGAATCTATTTGTGAGAAAACCGAAATTCCAATTTCAAAAACTTTGATGAGTGTAAAATACATGGGGAATACATCTTCAGCTTCTATTCCACTTGCTCTAGATTTAGCTAGAAAAGAAGGAAAATTAAATAACGGAGACACACTTTTACTGTACGGATTTGGTGGTGGCCTCACACATTTAGGTCTTATTGTGGAGTGGGATTTAAGTTAAAAGTATGAAAAGAGGTTCTAGTCAGTAACTAGAACCTCTCTTTAATTTCTTTCTCCTTTTCGAGACCATATCACAACAGGAATGAGCATGAAAGCTAACACTCCTCCCACTAACGACAATGCCGCATAGCTCGAATTCGCCACTACCATTCCTGACATCGCTCCACCTGAAGCTCCAGCTAGCGCAATAAACACATCGATCTTTCCTTGTGTTTTTGCACGTGTGGAAGGTATAGTTGCATCAACAATTTGAGCAGTACCACTGATTAAACCGAGGTTCCATCCTAATCCAAGTAAAGACAAAGCAACAATTAATAGTATTAAAGAATCACTCGGCGCTATTGCAGCTATTACACCTGCTGCTAGTAAAATTACTCCACCAGCTATACTCATCGTAGTTCTGCCAATTTTATCAATTAACATTCCCGTAACGAGAGATGGAAGATACATTGCACCTACATGAAAACCAATTACAAGTCCTACTGCACTTAAACCATGACCGTGATGTCCCATATGAACTGGCGTCATCGTCATAATTGCAACCATCACGATTTGCGTAAGTATCATTACGATAGCTCCAACAGTAATTCCTCGCTTGTTTTCTGCCGCTTCTTCTGTTACTGTTTGCCCTTTATATGTATGCTCTTGTTTATATATTTCTATCATATTAGCAACAATTAATGGATCTGGACGAAGCATAACAAAAAGGACAAGACCCGCCAATATAAATGCCGCTGCTGATAATATGAACGGACCAGCAAGTTCAGGAATTCCAATTGAATGAGCAAACCTCCCCATTACCCCTACTAAATTCGGACCTGCAACTGCACCAAAAGTCGTCATTACCATCGTAATACTAATAGCAGTTGCTCTTTGCTTTTTATTCGCTAAATCCGTTCCAGCATAACGAGCTTGTAAATTCGTAGCTGTGCCCGCACCATATATAAGTAAAGAAACTAGTAAAAGAATAATACTATTTGTTAAAGCTGCCCCCACAACTCCAATAGCACCTAGCCCACCTACTATAAAACCTGTTGCAAGCCCTATACGGCGACCATGTTTTTGCGATAATTTCCCAACAAAGAAAGCCGCTACCGCAGATCCCATTGTAAACATAGCAGCTGGCAATCCTGCATATGCATCTGTCCCAAGCATTTGCTGTGCAAGAAGTGCACCTACTGTAATTCCAGCAGCTAATCCCGCACCGCCGAACATTTGTGAGATGCTGACGATTAGTAATGTTCGTTTGTATAATTTTTGTTGGTCTTCTGCTGTGTATGTTTGATTACTTGTTGAAGCATCTGCTGTATCTATCATTTTCTCACCCTCTCTATAAAACTAATATCTCTTGTTAATGTACTATAGAACAACAATATCCCCAAATTTAAAATGCTGAAATTCATTTATACATGTAAAGAACCCCACGGTTTACATTTGGCCTATTACCTAGGGGTTCCCAACATAACTATACTAATTTTTTCACAGCTAGCATTCCATCATTTGAATATAACTCACCTTTAGCTTATTTCCCATACACTCCCCCTACAACTCTTTCCCCTCTCTTTTTACTCAAAGCCTTTCCTTCCCAAAATAATAAACTTACTAAAGCAAAAACTAAAATAATTGGCACACTCGCTTTATATAAATCTGTAAAACTCATTGCCATCTGATTTTGAGCATAGTGATTCACATCATTTGAAAATGCAAGTACCTCTTTCTTTATATTTTCCTCTTGTTTTTCAACTTCTTTTGTCACTTGATTCATAACTTCTTCTCTTTTTACATCTCTATATTCTACTGGAACTCCGCTTAATACTTCATCCACCTTTTGGTGAATTAACTCTTCTTTTTCCCCTTTATTTAACCCTAAAAATGTTTCATTTTGTTTCACTTCTGCATTTGTGTCTATACTTTGTTTCTCTATCTTTTCTTTTGTTGCTTGTAATATTTCAGCTTGCTGAGTACGATCCACATGAATATTGCGTACTTTTTCTTCTGCATAACGATATACATTCTCTTTATTTACAGCTAAATTGTACGTTAAATTAGATACAAATATTGCGACCGCTAATACAATTCCAACTTGTCGTAACATCGAGACAACACTTTGAGAAGCGGTTAATAATTCCCCTTCAAACGAAGATGCACTTAAAACAGTAATTGGACCTACTACTAAACCATATCCAACACCTAGTATCATACATGGAATAATTATTTCTATATTTGTTGAATTAACATCAATCATTTGCAACCAATAATAAGATAGACCCATAACAAGAAATCCTGACAAAATAATAGTTACTTTTCCAAGCTTTTGAATTAAAGTTGCTGCAACTGGTGAAACAAAAAATATCATTGCTGAAATAGGTGTCACTAAAAAAGCTGCTTCAATTTCCGTTCGACCCTGTATTTTCGTCAAGAATGTTGGAAGCAATACAGTAACTCCAATTAAAAATAAATTACTCAATATTACAACGATAGATGCCCCGACAAACATTCGATCTTGAAATAACTTTAAATTCACCATTGGATTATGAATCTTTCGTTCTACTAGAACAAATAGAACAAGAGAAATAGCGCTAAGTGCATAACAAAACAAAGCAATATTACTTTGCCATCCCCATGTATTTCCTTTTACTAATATGAGAGTCAAAGAAAAAATTGCTGTGCTACTTAATACTAGTCCTCCCCAATCTATTTTTGAGATAATACGTTCTTCATTTTTTATTTGTAGCATAATGCAGCATAAAATGATTCCAAGAATACAAATTGGAACATTAACAAAGAACACCCATCTCCAACCGAAATTTTGTGTAATAATTCCACCTATTACTGGTCCCATCGCCGCTGACAATCCTTGTGTTACTCCTAAAATTGCAAGTGCAACATGCCTCTTAGCTAATGGCATTGCAGATACACCAATCACCATACTTGTTGGAAATAAAATGGCTGCCCCAATGCTTTGGATAAAACGAGAAAAAATGAGAAAGTCGCCTGTATTAGCAAAAGCGCAAAGTACCGATCCACCACCAAAAACCACCAGGCCAAGAATATACATCTTTGCTTTTCCAAAAATATCAGCTATCCGTCCTAGTGGAATGGCGAGTACTGCAATTGTCATTGTATAAACATTTAATACCCAAGACATCTTCTCTAATGAAGTATTTACACTCCTTTGTATAGCCGGTAAAGCTATATTCATAATTGTCGTATCAATCATACAAAGAAAGATACCTAGACACATTAAAAAGACAATCTTAATACCCTTTGATTGCTCCATTTCCTTCTACCCCTTTATTGTGAACGTGTTTTCATTCTTGCATTTTATTGTGTTCTTTTGCTTCTAATTGCTCTAGTTTTCTTTTCAATGTCTCTACTTGAGCACTATACGATGCGATACCTACATCAAGTGAAATTTCCTCGACAAAAGTCATACCTTCTCTCCACTTTTCATATTTCAAACGAAGATCCGCAATATATGCTTCTTTCCTTTCAATTTCGTCCTCAATCCATTTTTTTATCGCCTTATCATCACTATAATTACCAAAATACATCCTCATTAAAAAATCTGAACGTAAAACATCTTTCTCTACATCTGTTTGCATGTATTGATAAAACTCCTCACGCCCTTCATCTGTAATAAAATACATTTTTTTATTCGGTTTCCCTTCTTGCATAATAACTTCTTTCTTTATTTTCCCCTCTTTTTCCAACTGTCGTAACGTTGGATAAATCATTCCAAAACTCCCATCAAAAAAATGAGTAAATACGTCTTCGAACACAATTTTAATATCATAACCAGATAATTCTTTTTCCATTAGTAAACCTAAAACAACATCTCTTCCCTTCAAAATAAGACCCCCACACATTATATAATCAATAATCATATTAACATTGTTAATATGATTATTGATTATATACCTTATTCTGTTAATTGTAAAATGTTTCTAAAAAAAAAAACCTGTAATTTTGTTGTTCAAAATTACAGGGTATCTCTACTTTATATTTCATATACAAACCTTATACTATTTTACAACTACACCTTGATTAGCTTCAAAGCCTTCTGTCTTACCTTCTTTCATCTCATAATAATACGAAGGTAATTCTATATTATGTTCTAAGAGATAATCCTCAATTAATGAAATAATCACTTTCAACGTTTTCAATCGAGCGTATAATTTATCATTACTCGCAATAATTTCCCATTTCGCATTTGGCTTATTTGTTTTTTCAAACATGTCTTCCATTGCTTCAACATACTCGTCCCATTTTTCACGGTTACGCCAATCTTCCTCTGTAATTTTCCATCGTTTCAAAGGATTGTTCTCTCTATCTTTAAACCTCTTTAATTGCTCATCTTTACTAATATGATAGAAGAACTTCCCGATTATATAATGATCATCTGTTAGTAGTTTTTCAAAGTCATTAATCTCATCATACGCTCTCGTCCACTCTTCCTCTGTAGCAAAGCCTTCAACACGCTCAACTAACACACGGCCGTACCATGAGCGATCAAAAATAGTAATTTGCCCGTACTGAGGTAGTTTCCGCCAGAAACGTTGCAAGTAATGGTACCGTTTTTCATGAGGCGCTGGTGCTCCAATTGGATCTACTTGGAACCCACGCGGATCGAGGTATTCCGTCACTCGCTTAATCGCTCCGCCTTTTCCAGCCGCATCCCAACCTTCCATAACGAGCATAACTGCAATTTTTTCTTCTTTTACAATTTGCTGCAGCGCTAATAAACGTCTTTGGTATTTTTCAAGTTTCTTATTATACTTAGATTTCGATTCTATTCTTTTCATTAAATCTACTTTAGCAAGATGTCCATTTTCCATAAAACAATTCCCCCTTGTTGTATGACGATATTATCTTAACATACTTTTGGTAATTTTTTCATATTGTAAAAAACTGTGTAGAAAAATCTCTATGCAGCTTTCATAAAGAATATAGCAATTAAAATAACAGTAATAACCGCATCCACAATATAAGTTATATATAGCGAAATATTAAAACCAATTTTTGCATTTAAAATGTAAACTACTGTCATGGGCGTCATAAATATCGCGGGAATTAAGGAAACTACATCCACTTTTCCTTTTATGAATAAATACACCGCTCCAATCCATCACGCAATTGCTACAGTCAATTATTTAGCCCAAGAGAAATCCCTCCATCTTATTCACTAAGAGAGACTATATTTTTTACAATTGAATTATGGTATACCCTCTCATAAAAAGAAGATAATAATAAATAAATCCGTTACAGAATGGGAGTTCTCTAAAGATGAAACGAAAAATATTTTCTCTCTTTGTACTTATCTGTGTAGCACTACCGATGCATGCTAGTGCTTATACATTTCCATCACTACCAATTTCTTCACAGTCTAAACAATGGTATATTGAAATTGATAAATCTCATAACTCAAACAAGCAAGCAATCCAGCCAAAACAAGGTGTATTTGATACGTACAGTTTACTCGTAAAAAACATCGGTCATGATGTATCAAACGTATCTGTAGAAATACTTGATAACAATCCTACCTCTCAAGCTACTGTTAAACCTACGACACCTAATAGAAACGTTTCTAAAAGTCATACAGGCTCTGACTACATGGTATTCCCATTAGACTTTAACAGCCATAATTTCAAAGTCGTCATTACTTGGGAAGAAAAGAATTTCTCGTATAATGGCCATCCGGTAAATGAGAGTGAAAAAATGAAACAAACATTTGTGTTTAATGAAGAGTAAGCCCTAATTTGATCAGGGCTTACTCTTGCTTTTTAAAACCAGCTTGTATCGCTTCTGTCACTTCTTTTGTGATTTCCATTTTTGTTGCTACCGTACTAATTTTCTTGTCCCAAATATGTACGGTAGGCTTTTCGTTACAAAGATTCTTTATCAATACTAGTTGATTATATGTTAGCTTATTTCCTCTATGGGTAGCGATATAGACTGTGAAATTTTTTGCTTCAAATACCTTTTCTCCTAAAATATATTTAGATCCCAACTCATCTACTAGTAAATCATGTAGGTTTTCTATATTCATATACCATATCCCCTTTTTTCTTACATAATCAATCGAACCGACGAATACTTGGTACAGACAATGCTATTCCAATTGTTACAAGTACTAAAATAGCTAGTGTTATAATCGTTATCTCGCCACCTATGACAGTAGCTAACCAGCCTACAACCACATAACCTAGTGGCAATAAAGCAAATGAACCTAACATATCAAGGCTTGCCACTCTTCCAAATGCTTCTTCTGGTACAAGCTCTTGTAAACTTGTTTCCCAAATGAGTCCAAATATCATCATACCGAACCCTTCAATTGCCATTAATCCAATTAAAGCAGGTGCCCAAGCAATAAATGGCATTATTAAAAGCGCACAACCACTTATTAAAACACCACCATAGGCAAGTAATCCCCGTTTATGCCACCGTTCCCTCCCACCAAATATTAGCGCGGCAATTACAGCTCCAACACCAGAAGATGCCATTCCTAATCCATACACGTATGCTTCAAAATGATGATGAACATTAAATAACCATGGAATTAATACGACGATAATTCCCGCATAACAAATATTTATGAAAGAAAAGACTAAAATTGTAACCCATAGCCACGGATGACTTTTTAAAACGAAAACACCTTCCATAAACTCTTGTTTGTAATTGACCTTACTCTTTTCAATGGGTCTTACTTTTTTAAACTTTATTTCTCTTAAAAATAATAAACAAAAAAATGATAACAAATACGTTACTGCATCTAGTCCAAATCCTATTCCGGCAGATGCAACTGAAACGATCAATCCTCCAAGAGCCGGTCCAATTAATCGAATACCTTGATTACTCATTTGTGTTAATGCATTAGCTGCGTTTCGAATTTCTGGCACAAATACTTTTGCTCTTACAGCTGAATACGCTGGCTGAAATATGCCTTCCATAAGCCCATATAATGCCACTAGTACGTATAGAAATGGAATTGTTAAAACATCCATAAATATAAGTGTTGCAAGTAATAGCATTAATATACAGCGGATTATGTCTGTAAATAACATTAATTTTACTCGGTCAATTCGATCTACAACTAAACCCGCAAACGGTAAAGCAAGAATATTAGGTAGCATGTACATTGCCATTGTCATCCCCATTACAACTGTTGAACCAGTCAATGAATACACAACGACTGGCAAAATAACCATCGTTATAGAACTCCCTAAAGTCGAAAGTAATTGCCCAATCCACAAAAACTTAAAATGTCGTGACGCTTTAACTGGCAACAATAATTTACCAACATACCCCAAAGCTTTTTCTCTTTGTACTTCCCCTTGCATTTCTCTCTCCTCTTTTCAAATGATTATAGACTTTATAATATTTAACTAAAAATTTCTAATATTCTTTTTCAATTATATAAGAAACCATTATGTTATGGTAAATTTATCAAAATAAATATAAAGGAGAATACAATATTATGCCTCTAAATTCACATAACATCGAGCACCGCATCTATACAATGTGTATGATCCAGCGAAATAATGAAGTTTTACTTATAAAACGCCCCGATCATCGAGATTTTCCTGGCTACATAGCTCCTGGCGGAAAAGTAGATTTCCCAGAAAGCATATTACAAGCTGCTATACGAGAAGCTAAAGAGGAGACTGGACTGCACGTTTCTAATTTGACTTTCAAGGGATTAGACGAATATGTAAATCCGAAGGGAAATGTTCGATATATGGTATTCAACTATTGGACAGATTCATTTGAAGGCGAACTTCTTATGGACCCTCCAGAGGGCGAATTATTATGGGTACCAATCGATACAGCATTAAATCTTCCTATGCAAGATTGGTTTAAAGAAAGATTCCCATTATTTTTTGAAAAAGGTACGTTTGAAATTCAACGTGTTTGGGACCGAGACTTGGATAAACAAGTTGCTATGACAATTACGCATACGTAAAAAAGCTTGGAATCTCTCCAAGCTTTTCTTACTTCCCTTCTATTTTCTTAATCTCATAATCAATTTCTAAAAACTTAACTCCAAATATCCACATTCTATGATTAGCTTCTAATATGTGATTCGTGCCCTCTTTAATAACAAAAGTCTCTGCTAACGGTAAACGTATTGTAAAGAAACGCGTATGTAAATATATCCCCTCATCTCCCTTACCATTTCTTCTCAGCTTACTAGTAATGATTAAATCATTACTCTTATTACATAATTTCAAAACCCCTGTCATATTCGAATATGGTAAAGGTAATCCGATATTCATGTATGTCTCATTCTCATGTGTATGTTTTGAGTAAAGAGCTAAAAAAATAGATTCTCCTGCTTCATTTTTTCTTAGCCAAGCCCTTACATCCTCTCTTCCATCCTTCTCATCTATTATCCCAACGATAGAGCCATGCATCGTTTCCCACTTGCCGCCCATTCCTAAATGTATTTGTTCGATACGTTTACTCATTTTCTCATAGCAAAATGCAAGCGGGCGGAACCAACGATTCCATTTAATATGCGATTTTAACTCATACTCTTTTGTATTTTCATAAAATCGAATAATACTTAAAGGAATCTTCTTCGTGTCAAATACCTCACTATGAAAATCATTCATTTTATCAACTAAACCTTTGTATTCCTTGCTATCTATTAAATGTCTGTTATATAAAAACGCTTCCCCAACTGTCGCATTTCCTCTTAACCTGCTCATTGGTTTCCCGTAATATTTATAATTCGGAGCATTCTTTTCAATCATCCAACCGACAAATGCTGGTAACGCTACTCCAATTCCATTGACAACACCGTGAATCCAAACCATTTGAGCAATTGTAATCGTCATTACATGTGTCAAATTCCCATACGAATATATAAGTGAAAACATAATTGTTACCATGAGTGTACTAGACGATATGATTAGGAGAATCTTTGCACTAATAGCATTAAATTTCGTGCGCCAAACATAAATACCATAACTATAAATCGCACATAAATATAGGAACACTGCAAAAAATTCAAATACCCTTGAGTATGTAATTCCTATTGCAACTGTCATAGGTGAAATGACGATGATAAACATAATAGCATCATACACTTTACTTCTCTTTTCTCTTTTTCTCCCAATTAAACCAGCTGATAACGGCAATAAAAATGCCGAATAATGAAAATGTGCAGCGGTAAGCAAAACAATATCAGAACTAAAGTCCATAATGGAAAGCTTTGCTACTGAAGCAAAAAACCAAAAACCACCTAAAAACAAATACATAAACGCACTATCGATAGCCGTCTCTTCTAACGGTTTCCATCCTCTTTCTAGCAATCTACTTGCACCAAATAACGCAACAATTCCTGTATATACAAACCAAAGTAGTGCAAAGAAATAGTGATTTGTTACGAAAGCTAGCATTGCACTAATTGCTGCGATTGGAAATAAAAGCGATACAAATTTATAAAAGAATACATACGATCCATTTCTTGTTTTCTTATCAATAATGCAAAATGACATCGGTATAAATAACAAAATAGATAATAAAATAATTGCTTCAACTGGGTTTACATTTGACCACTCACATATTAGAAAAATAATATAACAAGCAAGCCCAACTATTATATTTTTCATTCTATTTATTTCCTTTCCACAAATGTTCCCTTATATGAAAATAATGAACCGATTAACGGATTACGTACTTGTACATGAATTCGAAAACATTGTAGTGTTTCATCATAACTTTCTACAATTTTTGCCTCTCCGTATAAAAATCTAGGTAACGGTATTTTTCTTCCAAACATAAAAAACCATTGTTTCTTTGAAGAAATATGCATTGCCCCTACCTCATCAATATGAAAATTCAATGTAGAAACAAGTATGTGCGGTTCACCAAAACAATCCACAATTTCATTATTCTCTTCATCCAACTGCATAACGGCATTAAAATATCTTTTCTTATTGTGAAAATAAAAAGTACGATTCCACCGCACAAGTTCATGTCCATGTTCATCTCGCTCAGCAGTATTATGTATTGTAAATGGCACTTCCTTCCCCCGCTCAGAGAAAAACATACGGAATTTCGATGCAATTTTTAATATTAATTTTACGAAAAAAGAGCCTCCGTAAATTTCATCCATCTTTCCTTCCCCTGTGAAACTATTATCTTCTGTAATCGCATACCGCTTCTGTAATTCTGGATGAAGTTTTTTATAAGTATCTCCTAGTAATCTCTCATAAATATTAGCCATACATTATCCCTTTCTCGTCCTCTTGCAATTTTTTGCACTTGGTAAATTAAAACTATTTATATAACCAACAATCGATAACCCTATCAGTAGGATATTTAATGTAATTGGATTAAACGGCTCTGTAAAGCTTACGATATTCGTAAATCCTGCCGCTATCATTAAGGCTATTAACATAAAAATATGTACGATAAATACTTTTTGTTTTGGAAATGGCAACAGCCATATGACACCAAAAATAATTTCTAGCAATCCAATTATTTTAAGTACAAAAATACTATGTTCAGTTGAACCAATCATCACAGATAGCATCTTTACTTCTTCTGAATGAGTAAAAACTAGTTTCGGCACTATCCCTTGATACATCCATACAAAAGCAAATAAAAAACATACGAGCCAATATGTCATTGTTTTTCTAATTAGTAATCTAGGATGAAGTCCCTTTTCTAACCATAATTTTAAAGCATCAAAACTCCAAGCTGTCGCCCAACCTAATAACGGACGAAACATATAGGAATCTATTACACTCCCTATACGACCAAACCTCGTATCATAATCATATTGCGTCTCAAAATGAATGTGTTCTTCGGTCGGTGTATACTTCCAATAACCACGCCCTATTTGAATAAGAGATAATTTACTATCTGTCCAAAATTTTAAAGAAGAAATTCTTTCACCCGTTTCTTTTCTTATCTCACCTATTGATTCCCCTTCTCCAGCTATTTCAAGTCCAAATCCGATCTTTGTTTTATATAAAAACTTCTGTGGTTCTCCTTCTTTTTTCTCTAAATAAGAAATTTCAGTAAAGCGGGCATCCCACTCTGTATGTATATCTGGTTCCTGCGTATATTCCCATAATTTCTCCATTGTTGTGTTCATTTCTGCCGAAACATAAATAGGCTTTTCCCTCTTCATTCTTCCACCTCCAATGCACTATAAATTTAATGTACATGCAATGAATTTATTTTGCTACATTTTTCACAAACTTCCCCATAAAAAAAGAAAGAATTTTTAAAATATATATAAAACACTTGATTCCCCGAAAAATTTAAATTATTATAAAACAAATGTTACCAACAACTTCATAAATCAAACACTCTCGCCTAAAACGTGAGATAGAGGTTGCGATACTTATGAGTAGTCTAATGGAGACACAGAGATGTCTATGAACTTAGATGAAAGGAAGTATTGCCGAAATTGATAAATTTCTCTGCATTTATCAATTGGGGCTGTTTTCGAATAGAAACAGAACTGTCATATGTACAGACGTGTACGTATGAAGAGCTATCTACAAAAAAGAGATATCATTTTTTATGATATTCCTTTTTTGGCGGTTTTTTTATTAGCTCCGTTTTCTGTTTCCCTTTTCCTGTAACAGCACCATCCTCACTTATTTGAGATGGTGTTTTTTGTTTGTCTTTCTGGTAACTACAGGAGTATTGGGATTTATATATTTCCTAATCTATTCTTAAAAATAGACGAAAGAAGGAATTTGTAATGGAAACAATTGTTCAAAAATTTGGTGGCACTTCTGTCGGAAGCGTCGAACGCATTCAACATGTAGCAAATTTAATTATTGAAGAATATGAACGAGGTCATAGCATTGTCTCTGTCGTTTCAGCAATGGGAAAAAGCACGGATGAACTTGTCGCACTCGCTAACGCTATTACAGAAAATCCAAGTAAACGTGAAATGGATATGCTTCTATCTACAGGAGAACAAGTAACTATTTCATTATTAACGATGGCACTGCAAGCAAAAGGCTATCATGCAATTTCATTAACAGGATGGCAAGCTGGTATTACGACAGAATCTGTACATAGTAATGCACGGATTACTGACATTCATACAGATCGTATTCAATCTTATCTTGCCGAAGGCACGATTGTTATTATAGCTGGGTTCCAAGGAGTCAGTGAAGAACATGAAATTACAACACTTGGACGCGGTGGCTCTGATACAACTGCTGTTGCATTAACCGCTGCACTGAAAGCAAAAAAATGTGATATTTACACGGATGTGACAGGCGTATACACGACGGACCCACGAGTTGTAAAAGACGCTTATAAATTAGATGAAATTTCTTATGACGAAATGTTAGAACTTGCAAACCTCGGTGCTGGTGTATTACACCCGCGTGCGGTTGAGTTTGCTAAAAATCATAATGTCGTTTTAGAAGTTCGCTCAAGTATGGAACAAGAAAACGGAACAATTGTAAAAGGAGAATGTAACATGGAACAACAATCAATCGTTAAAGGTATTGCATTTGAAGATAATATTACACGCGTCACAATGAAAGGATTGGAACAAGGTGCACTTTCAACAGTTTTCTCTACATTAGCAGCGGCACATATTAATGTAGATATCATCATTCAAAGTATTACAAATGAAGGAACTGTTCACCTCTCCTTCTCAATCCACTCTAATGATTTAAGAGAAACTTTAGAGGTATTGGAACAAAATCAAGAAACACTACACTATGAATCTGTAGAATATGAAAATCATTTAGCAAAAGTATCAATTGTAGGATCAGGTATGGTATCTAACCCAGGTGTCGCTGCGAATATGTTCACTACTTTAAAAGAAGAAAATATTCATATTAAAATGGTAAGTACATCAGAAATTAAAGTGTCTGTCGTTATTGACCGCCTTCATTTAGTAACAGGTGTGGAGGCACTGCATCAATCATTTATGGCGAAAGTTGAGCCTTTGGTTCAGATGAGTTAATTTTACATTTGGATTACAGCTTACAAACCCATATTAATCTATTTCCTTCCTATATAAATAGAAAGCTGTTTGCTTTGTATAGAGTGACAAGAAAGTTATTTACAACAATCGAGCCATTTGCGTACAGGATAGGAATATTTTGTGGGAAACTCGAAGTTATTTTATCGAATAGCAACTACATTATCAAATTCTTGAAATGATAGCATTCACGAAATAAAGTTCGCGCATATTTCAATAGTAGAGGATTTAGGAAGTGTTGTTCGTTAACAAGGTGTTATATACTATACCCGAAAACACTTTGTCACATTTTCCTACACTGTGACAAGGTGTTTTTTGTTTAGAAGAGATTTTAGTATAATTATAAGGATAATTAGATAATAAATTTATACATATAAGGAGATAAAGACTATGACAAACAACAGATTACTACGAATGGACAATGTCAGCATCGTTGTAGAATCCCTTGATAACGCAATCTCTTTCTTCGAGGAGATTGGCTTGAATCTCGAAGGGCGAGCTACTGTTGAAGGTGAATGGGCTGGTCGCGTAACAGGACTCGGTTCCCAGTGCGTAGAGATTGCTATGATGGTTACGCCAGATGGTCACAGCCGAATTGAACTTTCGCGATTTCTCACCCCACCTACTATAGCAGATCACCGGGCAGCTCCTGTAAACGCCCTCGGTTATCTGCGCGTCATGTTCACCGTTGAAGACATTGATGAAATGGTATCCAGACTTACTAAGCATGGTGCAGAGCTCGTTGGCGAAGTAGTTCAGTATGAGAACTCGTATCGACTCTGCTACATTCGTGGAACCGAAGGAATTTTAATCGGTTTAGCGGAAGAACTCGGTAACAAATAAGTAGGTGATGTTTTATAAAAAACCTTTACTGAAGTGAAAATATTTGAAGAAAATTCTTATTCAATAAAAAGAGCACTATTGTTGAATAAAACTTAGATTTTTAACCCCGTCCTAGCTTTAGAACGGGGTTATGCTTGTTTGAAATTTTTAACATACTATCAACATCCCAAAATCATTATAAAACAATTCAATTACTTGTTATACCCTTTCCTAGGAAATATAACGGACTCTTCTCACTTCTTATCATATATATCTTTTCTATTAAAAAACGATCGGAACTCATTCAAAATAACTTTCTTCATGTCAGTGTAAAAAACCATCATGAATAGTGAAATTCCTAATAAGATCTCTTGCATTCCTTCATAATCAATGAAAGCACTCACAATTAGCAAACCACATCCAATATAAAAACCAAATTCATTCTCTTTCTCAAAATCCTCATCTTCTTCATCAATATGTATTTTTTCTTTTAAATCTTGATTACCTTTTATTAATTCATCAAGTGTAACATTATACATTTCGCTCAATAAAATCAAATTTTCAATATCCGGAAAGCTTTTATCATTTTCCCACTTATACACTGCTTGCCTCGTCACACCAATCTTTTTAGCAACATCCTCTTGCGAAAACCCCTTTAGTTCTCGTAATTTTTTCAGCTGTTCTCCTATGCTCATAACGTCCCCTCCTTTAACAAATTATTACATAAAAAGAGATATAAATGAAAGAAACCATTAGTAAAACTCTCTGTAAACCACTCGTTTACACAACAAAAAAGGGAGGATAGCTCTATCCCTGAGCTACTCTCCCTCATAATTCTATTAAAACAGATGAATGTTTTCTTTCTTGCAAGCTTCACGTAAATCGTCAGGCCATACAGAAGATTGAACTTCACCAATATGTGCTTTACGTAGGAAGTACATGCACATTCTTGATTGTCCGATACCACCGCCAATTGTTAATGGTAGTACGTCTTCTAATATCCCTTTATGGAAATCATACTCACGTTTGAAATCTTCACCCGTTTTCGTTAACTGTTCATCAAGTGATTTACTATCAACACGAATTCCCATTGATGATAATTCGAATGAAGATTGTAGTACTGGGTGCCAGAATAAAATATCACCGTTTAATTTCCAATCATCGTAATCAGCTGCGCGTCCGTCATGCTTTTCACCTGAACGAAGTGCATCACCAATCCCTATAATAAAGACTGCACCGTGTTCTTTTGCAATTGCATGTTCACGATCTTTCGGTGTCAATTCTGGATATTTATCTTCTAGTTCTTGGGAAGTGATGAAAACAACTTCTTCTGGTAAATACTTTCCAAGGAACGGATATTTTTCAAACAAGTGATCTTCTAAATCTTTGAATATTCCATAAATTGTTTGTACTGTTTCTTGCAAGTAGTCTACAGTGCGCCATTCTTTTTGAACAATTTTTTCCCAATCCCATTGGTCAACGTAAATGGAATGTGTTTCATCAAGTTCCTCATCACGACGAATTGCGTTCATGTTTGTATATAAACCTTCACCAGCTTCATATCCGTATTCATGTAATGCGAATCTTTTCCACTTCGCTAGTGAATGCACAATTTCTAATTCTTCTCCTGAATGTAACATATCAAATTCAATTGGACGTTCTACACCGTTTAAGTGATCATTTAATCCTGATTTTTTCGTTACGAATAATGGTGCAGATACACGGAATAGTTCAAGGCGTTTTGCTAATTGATCCTCGAAAAATGTTTTAACTTCCTTAATTGCGATTTGAGTCTCTCTTACTGTCATTAATGATTGATACATGGTGGTTTCCTCCTAAAATGTTTGGATGTTGTGAAAAGAAGCCAACAAAAAAAGCCCTTCTTTCCCAAAAAACTGGGACGAAAGGCTTTGGTTCCGCGGTACCACCCAAATTAGCAACAGAGGTTGCTCACTTATACAGTACGGAGATGAAATATCTCGATACTGTTCTTCTTGTAACGGCGAAGTTCCCGGCTAAGTCTACTTTCCTATAAAGGATTTCGGTTAGCAACTCCAGGAGGTTCTTCATAATAGGCTTCGTATCAGGCTCGCACCACCCCTGACTCGCTTAGACTACATCCTACTACTACTCGTCCTTTCATAGTCGTTTTGTTGTCACATCTCTGAAACATTTTATTAATGATTATTCTATACAAAAAATAAAGAAAGTCAACAAAAAGTTTTAAAATATTTTTCAATTCTTTATTTTACGGCTTTATTGATTGTTTCCAATATACCCTCTTTACTTCTTTTGCCTTGTCAATCCCAAAAATGTTTCACTAACCGAGACTAACATATACACAACAAGTAATGTAATCGTTCGAAATATAGAATCCGCAGTATTTCGTATTATTTTCATTTTCTTTGTAATTCCTTTCAGTTTACTTGCAAATTCATGTTATACTATAGCATTCAAGCAGTTTATTTTTACTTAAAGTAATCATAGTCATTTATAAAGAGTATTTTCTAAATCATTGACTATTATCAAATAAGATTTTTATATAACGGAGTGATCATATGAGCAAAACGAAAGCAAAACCGAAAAAAGGTGTAGGACAAGGTACAGGAAGTAAAGGATGGAATCGTTGGCAATCAAGTGCAAAGAAAAAGGCAGCTGCAAAGCCATACAAAAGTAAAGGTACAAAGAAGTAAAATAAATAGTGTCTTATTTCTTTACTTTGTTCAAAACAAAATATTATTATTACAACAAAAAGCTATGCTCTCATAAATTTGAAAGCATAGCTTTTTCATATTAAATCATTAGAATATCTCGTATTTCTTCCTCCGTAATAGAAGATAATTTCTCTTCTCCCGGCTCAATCACTTCAGCGATTAAATTTTTCTTACTCTCTTGCAGTTCATGCATCTTTTCCTCAATTGTGCCGTGAGCCACTAATTTAATAACTTGTACCGTATTTTTTTGTCCCATTCGATATGCTCTATCTGCTGCTTGTTGTTCAACAGCTGGATTCCACCATAAATCGTACAATATAACTGTATCGGCACCCGTTAAGTTAAGGCCTGTACCACCAGCTTTTAAAGAAATGAGAAATAGGTCTCCTTCGCCTTCGTTAAACCGATCACATAGCTCTACACGTTCTTGCGAAGGGGTATTTCCGTCTAAATAAAAGTATGGAATTGCTTGACGATTTAACTCACGGCCAATAATGGAAAGCATCTTCGTGAATTGAGAAAAGATAAGAATTCTCTTCCCTGTACTTCTACATTCCTCTAAAATCTCTAACAGTTGTTCAAATTTAGCTGAACTGCCCTTATAATCATCAACAAACAAAGCAGGGTGACAACAAATTTGGCGTAATCTTGTTAATCCCGCTAAAACTCTAATTTTATTTTTGCGTAACGTATCTTTATCTAAATGTTTTAACGTTTCTTCTCTTAACTTGGCTAGATAAGCAGCATAGAGACTTTTTTGATCGGGTAATAACTCCGATGACTGTATATGCTCTATTTTATCAGGAAGCTCCTGTAATACGTCCCCTTTTAATCGCCTTAATACGAATGGTTTCACTCGCTTCGCTATATCTTCACGTCTTAAATCACCGAACTCTTTTCTTCCTGGTAATAATTCCGGGAATACGACATGAAAGATAGACCATAGCTCTTCTAATGAATTTTCTACAGGTGTCCCTGTTAATCCGAAACGATATTCAGCTTGAATCGTTTTCACTGCTCTTGCAGTTTGTGTTGTAGGGTTTTTAAATGCCTGTGCTTCATCAAGAAATAGCGTATGAAATGGCCTCGCATACGATTTTATATCTCTTCTCAGTAATGGATATGACGTAATTACGACATCAAATTCTGTTATACCTTTTAATATTTTTCGGCGCTCTGCTTGATTTCCATCGGCAATAACCGCTCTAATATGCGGGGCAAATTTTTTCAATTCACTAAGCCAGTTATAAACAAGTGATGACGGTGAAACGACTAATATGGGCAGCTTCTTCTCTCGAATTTCAGGCAACACAGAATCTATATAAGCAATACTTTGCAACGTTTTTCCAAGTCCCATATCATCTGCTAAAATACCGCCAAAACGGTAATAGGCGAGTGTTTTCATCCACTCGAATCCGTATATTTGATACTCTCTCATTACAGCATGTAAAGTTTGCGGCACTGTAAACTTTAATTTTTTCGGATTTTGAATGCTTTCAACTAACTCTTGAACAGACTCGTCTAAACTTAAAACGTTTCCTTCATGAAGTCCGTTCATCCATTTTACACTCCGAATAAGTGGAACATTCACTTCTTCCCCATGTAAAAATTCTTTCCGAATACCTGATTCTTTTACAAACTGATTAATTTCATTAAACTCTTTACTCTCCAGTGATAATAACGAACCATTCGCTAATCGATAATATTTACGTTTCTCTTCAAGAGCCGCTAATACACCTTTAATTTCAGCTTCCGGTATTCCTTTTATATCAAAACGAAATGACAACCAATCAATTCTTTCTTTTCTTCTTACTCTAATAAGAGGAGCTGTATCCCCTTTATGAATACGTAATTTAATTGCTGTCGTCGCGTAAATATCAACTAAGCCTTTTAACGTTGGAACGACGTGATATAAAAAGTTATACTCAGCCTCTTCATTATGCATAAAGTAACCACCTTCTGTTTTCGCGAAGGCACTTTCACTCATAACGTCTAAAATCTCTTTTTCCTTTTTCTCATCACGATTAAAAACTGACGGCTGCCCGTCTTCTTCTAGCGGATTAATCATGACGTTTCCATAATGGAATTCAAGACCTGCTAACAAACGATTTTTCACACGATCTAAATACAGTTTTGCTTTTAGCGACGGCGTTTCAACACGATCTGATATCACTTCATCAATGCGTACTGTTCCAAGTTTCATTAATCCTGGCACAACTTTCGCTACGAAATGTTCCATCTTACTTTCAGGAATATAAAACTGATTGCTATTTGAGCGATTCATCATCTTTTGCAATTCAATAAGTCGCATACAATCTTCCATAGGTAAATGATATAATTTCCCATCGTAAAGAGCGTTGTTATACATTTCCATAACTTGAACACGATTTAGGCCGTCTATATGAAGTGTAAATCCGCCATTATTTCCCTTCGTAAATTCAAAGTGTAACGGCAACAAACCTTTTGAAACTTGTAATCCCTGAAACTGTTGTTCATTTTGTTTCAGCTGTACATACTCAACTTTAGAAAGTGAAGAGAGCATGTCTTTCCATGAAGCTGGCGGTATAAATATCATACTTTCATCTTGTTTCGCATGTACTTCTAACGCATCTTCATACATTTTTTCATTATGATACATTTTAATCAGCTGCTGAATAACCGCATCCGTTTCTTGCCTGAAGCTATGTACATCTGGTGTATATGTAAATTCATTAGAACAATGAAAAGTCTCTCTCTTCTCCACTTTAGAAAGAAATTCTCTAATATGATTTATAAAATATGTTTTCGCAAGTTTTAACTGAATTCCAAGAAGAGCCCCACCACTTTTCGTCGCTACTGGTGAACATATAAACGCAACATCTAATATTTCACGTGTATCAAAACGGTGTTGTTTACTTTTGGGCCTCAGTGGTTTGTCTGCAAACAACTGAAACATCCCATTCGTTAATTGATCATTTCCGCTCATATTTTCACTACTAGCAGGGAGCATGCCACCCGTTTGCTGATTATAATTGATTTGTATTAATACGGCTGCAACATGTTGACAGTACGTTTGAAAAGACGCTAACGAAGGACAACTACAGCTCGCAACAACATCACCTTTTTTAGCTTTTTCTACTGTAACATGAAAATCTTCGTTCCCTTTTACCGTCGCTTCGCAAATTCCTTTCGTTTCATCATAATGATCCACGATTACTTTATTTGATTTATAATAAGCTTCCCCTCTTTTATATGAGGTCTCTCCGCATACTTCTTTTATAATCGATTTATTTAATGTAAAACTCATTGTTTTGACACTTCCTTAATGTAAAACCATTTTCTCTTACTTAACATTTTACATGCTCCACGAGAAAATATAAAATGTTGATTTAACAAAAAAAGATGCCTATTTATAAGCACCTTTTCACTCTATCTCCATCAGCCGTTTCGCCTCAAAATACAACACTTGAATAAATTTTTTCGTATTAATTCGTATATGGCCAGAAGTTGCTATTTCATCCTTTGTCATTTCTGTCATTCGTTTTCTAACTACAGTGAAATCAAAAAACTTCGGAGCATAACTTTCAAATTTCGGATTTGAAAAGTCTGTTAGTCCGAGGGAAGCTAAATGATTCAATGATTGATAAATCGCTCTTCTTACACGTTGTTCAGATGCTTTTCTCTCCTTATCTATATCTGCATCCGAAGCTATATGATCTAATTTTTTTAATGTTATTTGGTGAAAGATATCTTTTAACGCAGGAAATCCAAATTCAAATGTTTGCGCCTTTTCTTGTCCATATAAATATTCCAGCATACTAAGTAAATCTTTACTGCCATTCTCTCCCGCAATACCGAGTTCAGATAGTAAAAAGCGTCCTGAATCTGATATCTTTTTCCCTTCTTGCACCGGTTCATTGCGCATTTGCGGCTGCTCCCACTGAAACACGTTATTCAATGATTTTTGAATATCATGTATGGAACGCTCCAAGCGAATCCGTTCCATTACTTTTCGTACGACAGATTCAAGTTCAATTTTGTTTAGTGGTTTCGTGATATAATACTCCACACCAAGTGTATACGCCTCACCAATGAGCTGTTTCGATTCAACTTGAGAAATCATAATAATTTTCCCATTGTATGAAGGTGCTATATGGCGAACTGTTTCAATGCCATCTCTCATTGGCATGAGTAAATCAATAAATAAAATATCTACTTTTTTATAATTTAGCTGTTCTGCTTCAATATACGCTCCATCTTCCGATTCTCCAATTACTTCCCCTAGATCGCCATCCTCAATAATTTGCGAAAGCATCGAACGGAAAACTTCATCATCATCTACAATATAATAAAACAAATCTATTCCCCTTCCCGCTTTAAACTGCACTCCGGTAAACAAACGATAAACTTACACCCTTTTCCAGTTTCATTGTCTTCTAACCTTACTTCTCCGCCGAGCTCTGTTACCATTTCGTGTATGTAAGAAAGTCCGATTCCTGTGGACGGTGTTCCCATTTGATCATACTTTGAAGTAAACCCGGGCTTAAATACTAATTTCTTATACTTTTGTGCAATACCAGGGCCATCGTCAATTACTTCAAAGATTACATGTTGCTCTCGTTTATATAACTTAATACGAATAAGACCTCTATCTTCAATTGCCTCTACTGCATTAGCAACTAAGTTATTAAAGATTGATAGCACTGTATACACGTGATATGCAGCGTGCTCACCTTCTATATGTTTAGAAAAACGTATATCTTTCTCTAGCATTTCAGCATACTTTTCATTTATTCTTACAATCATTTCTGTAAGCTCATGTCCTTCTACATACTCAGCCACATTTTTATCTAATAACAGTTTAGATAATCCTGCAAAAATCCTTTGATTATCTTTTTTTATTTCGTGCACTTCTCCTGCTATTTTCAATGCTATTTTACTATTTGAGGCATCGTTCGCTTGTAAATTTCGATATAGTTGATATGCTTCTTGTGTAATCAATTCTGCATTTTGTAACGTTTTTTTCAAATGAACAGATTCTACATATAAATTGGACAAGTGCATTAACATTTTTTCATTTTCTTTTCGAACTTGTGATTCTTTTAATTTCGTTTCATATAAATTCATCATATTTAAAAAGCCAAGCGCAAAGAAACTGCGGAAAATAGCAATAATGATAAGTTTATTCACTTCAGAAACTGTTATTGTTGTACCGAGCACTACCATATGATAAATCGCTAGCTCTGACATACTTGCAATAATTTCAATTGTAATTCCAAGGCATCCAATAACGATTGGTCTCTGATGAAACTTATTCACCCTACAAAGTGAAAAAAGACTTCCATAAATAAAATAATAAAAAAACACAGGATAACGCAAATAAAATGATTCTGTCATATGAAATGAACCTTGCAATACCCAGTCAAGACATACACGGAATAAAACAACACATATACCGACAAGAATGCCTGCAGCTGCTGCTGGAATTCTTCTTAAAAAGAGTAATAAAAAGAAGAAAAGCGGCGTCCCAAAGCTAACGCGAAACGTATCGTTAAAAGGATGAAAATTAAGCTCTCCAGCAATTGGAACAACAACCATTAGTATAATTAAAAGGGATATATCTTTCTTCCATAATTGATTCCAATTCAAAAGTGCCACTTCCTATACTTTTTTTCAATAGTAAAAGTGAAAGCCCGTTTATTATGATAAACGGGCTTTATTTCTATATTCTAACCTTTTCTACCGCTTTTATTTGGCGATACTCTGGTTCCCATATTGCTTCTTTCACTGCAATCTTGATATCATTATCACTTAATTTCACTCTAGCAACACCTTCTGCAACTGCAACTTTCGCTACTTCAATCGCAACCATTTCCGAGATATTACGTAACTCTTCGACTTCTGGTAAGATAGGTGCTCCTGGCTGACTTGTATCTACCATGCTTGCAACCGCTTCAGCTGCTGCTGCGAACATTCCATCCGTCATGACGCTTGCACGAACAACAATTGTACCAAGACCCAGTCCAGGGAAAATAAGTGCGTTATTTGATTGTCCAATTACATACGTTACACCGTTATATGTAACTGGTTCAAATGGACTTCCTGTTGCAACTAATGCTCTTCCCTCTGTCCATTCAATTAAATCTGCTGGTTTTGCTTCAGCAAGTGGCGTCGGATTCGACATTGGTAAAATGATTGGTCTTTCTACGTGAGAAGCCATTTCTTTAATAATCTCTTCTTTAAATGCGCCTGCAACAGTAGATGTACCAATTAAAATTGTCGGTTGTACATGTTTCACAACTTCAGCAAGTCCGATTATATCATTTTCTTTCCACTCACTTACTTCTGCTTCTTTTCTTGCATATGGAATTTGGAAATCAAGAAGATCTTCCATGTTATCTGTAACTAATCCGTTACGGTCAATACACCAGAAACGATTATGTGATTCTTCATCTGATAATCCGGCGCGAACCATCGCATCTCTAACTTGATCTGCGATACCGATTCCAGCCGTACCAGCACCAAACACTACAACGCGGTGTTCACTTAACGGTACACCAGAAGCTTTTACTGCTGATAATACAGCAGCAAGCGAAACTGCACCTGTTCCTTGAATATCATCGTTAAACGTACACACGTCATGGCGATATTTATCTAAAATTTTTCGTGCGTTACGAGAACTGAAATCTTCCCAATGCAGAAGTGCTTTCGGGAATTGTTTATTTACCGCTTGAACAAATGTATCAATATATTCATCGTAAGCTTCACCTGTTATACGAGGGTGACGATTTCCAATATAAAATGGATTGTTTAATAATTCTTCACGATTTGTACCTACATCTAAAATTACCGGTAATACACGGCTAGGATCGATTCCAACTGCAGCCGTATAAACAGCTAATTTTCCGATTGCGATGTTAATACCACCAACGCCCCAGTCACCAATTCCTAATATACCTTCTCCATCTGTTACAACGACTAAATCAATATTTTCTGCTGTTGCACCGATATTGGCGAACGCTTCTTCAATACCTGACGGATCGTTAATTGATAAATACACACCACGTGGTTTACGATATTCATGACTATATCTTTGAATTGCTACACCGACAGTTGGTGTATATACGATCGGTAACATTTCACGTAAATGATCTGTTAAAATACGATAAAATAATACTTCATTTCGATCATGTAATGCCGTTAAGTATACATTCTTTAATAAATCATCCGGCTGAGAACAAAATTGTTCGTATGCTCGGCGCGCTTGTTCTTCTAACGTTAAAACCGCTGGCGGTAATAACCCTTTTAAACCTAATTCTTCTCTCTCTTCTTGCGTGAAAGCGACCCCTTTATTTAAAAGTGGTGTTGATAATACTTCTACTCCTCTTAATGTCGTTTCTAATGAACCATTAGAAGCTACTGTAAACTTACTCATAACATCCCTACCTCTATTCATATATAGCATTTCTATATTGTAAACAAAAAAGAGGGGATTGTCCCCCCTCTTTTTTTAATTTTTCTTTAAAAGAGTTGCTCCTGCAATCCCTGGGTGTGTCATTTCGAATGGATCTAGAATTAACTCTAAATCTTCTTGTGACAATACACCATTTTTCACACAAAGTTCTCGAACGGATTGCCCTGTCGCGATTGCTTCTTTCGCAACGCGAGCTGCTGCTTCATAACCGATATGAGGGTTCACGGCTGTAATAATTCCTACACTCTTCTCAACATACTCTTTTAAGCGATCTTCATTCGCTTCAATTCCTTTTAAGCAATTATCTGTAAAGGCACGGAAACCATTATTCATAATGCTAATTGATTGAAGTAAGTTGAAAACAAGTACTGGTTCCATAACGTTTAATTCTAATTGTCCTGCTTCTGAAGCAAGGCAAATTGTATGGTCGTTACCAATTACTTGGAACGCAATTTGATTAATTACTTCTGGCATAACAGGGTTTACTTTCCCTGGCATAATAGATGAACCTGGTTGACGAGCAGGTAGCATAATTTCCGCTAAACCAACGCGTGGACCTGATGCCATTAAGCGAAGATCATTTGCAATTTTAGACATATTCATCATACATACTTTAAGTGCTGCAGATACTTCTGTGTATGCATCCGTATTTTGCGTTGCATCTACTAAATCTTCTGCACCAACAAGTGGTAGCTCACTAATTGCAGCTAAATGCTTTACAACTGCTTCAATATATTCTGGATCTGCATTTAAGCCTGTACCAACTGCAGTTGCCCCCATGTTCACTTCATATAAGTGTTGACGTGATTGCTGAATTCGTTTCATATCACGTTCAAGTACACGAGAGTACGCTTTAAATTCTTGTCCAAGACGAATTGGCACAGCGTCTTGTAAATGTGTACGACCCATCTTAATCACATGATCGAACTGTTCTGCTTTTAATTCAAATACATCATGCATATAACCCATCGTTTGTAATAAACCTTCTAATGCGTTTAATGTTGCGATATGAATCGCCGTTGGGAATGCATCGTTTGTTGATTGCGCCATGTTTACATGACTATTTGGACTAATATAATGATAGTCTCCCTTTTCCATTCCTAATAATTCAAGAGCACGATTGGCAATGACTTCATTTGCATTCATGTTCATTGAAGTACCTGCTCCGCCTTGGATTGGATCTACGATGAAATGATCATGCCATTTTCCATCAAGAATTTCTTGAGCAGCTTCTGCGATCGCGCCGCCCTTGTTCAATTCCAATCTTCCCACATCTGTATTAGCAAGCGCTGCAGCTTTTTTTACAACTGCGAACGCTCTAATTAAACCTTCATGGATTTTGTATCCTGTAATTGGAAAGTTTTCAACTGCACGCATTGTTTGTACGCCGTAGTATGCATAGTTTGGTACTTCTTTTTCACCTAAAAAATCTTTTTCAATTCGAACACCATTTTTAACTTCAGTTAATGTTGTCATGATTATTCACTCCTTAACGATTTCTTATGCTGCTTTTGTTTCTTTGACTGTTTCTACATATTGTTTTGCTTTCTCATTATCGAATTCGCCTTCCCACTTCGACATAACAATGGCCGCTAATGCATTTCCTAATACATTGACAGCTGAGCGAATCATATCTAAAATGCGGTCAATTCCCGCAATTAACGCGATACCTTCTAGTGGTAACCCCATTGAACCTAATGTTGCTAATACAACAACGAACGATGCACCTGGAACTCCCGCCATACCCTTGGATGTTAACATGAGAACGAATAATAACGTTATTTGCTCCGTCAGTGACATGTGCACACCGTACATTTGTGCAACAAACAATGCCGCTAACGCTTGATAAATAGCCGATCCAGTCAAGTTAAATGTATAACCTGTCGGAATAACGAAAGAGGCAACTGCCTTTGGACAACCGAACTCTTCCATTTTTCTCATTATATTAGGTAAAACAGCTTCTGAACTTGCTGTCGTAAATGAAAGAATAAGTTCTTCTTTTAAAATTTTCATTAATGTAAAAATGTTTACGCCAACCATTCGTGCATTAATACCTAATACAATCACAACGAATAGTATAACAGTTACATATACAGCTAGCACTAGTTTTCCTAAAGGAAGTAATGTTGCTACACCAAATTTTGCAACCGTAACAGCAATTAATGCGAATACACCAAATGGTGCAAATTTCATAACTTGATTTGTAACCCAAAACATCGCTTCGAGTACACCTTCAAAGAAGTTAAAGACAGGCTTTCCTTTCTCCCCAATTGCCGCAACTCCTAAACCGAATAATACTGAGAAGAAAATAATCGGTAATAAGTCACCTTGTGCAATCGATTCAAATACGTTTTTCGGTACAATATGAACAATCGTGTCAGCAAAACCTTTCTTCTCTGTAGCATCTGCTGTTTGTTTATAAGAAGAAATATCACTTTGCTGTAAGTTACTCATATCAACGCCAGTACCTGGTTGGAATATATTTGCCGCAAGTAATCCCATTAAAATAGCGATCGTTGTAATAATTTCGAAATAAAGAATTGTCTTACCGCCCAGTTTCCCAAGCTTCTTCATATCTCCTACACCAGCTACCGCAACAATTAATGCTGAAATAACAATCGGTACTACAATCATTTTAATTAAGTGAATAAATATATCCCCAATTGGTGTGATATAAGAAATCGCCGTTTTATTGCCGTAAAAGATTGCCCCTACCACAATCCCTAAAACAAGCGCGACAAAAATTTGTGTTGCCAATCCGAATTTTTTCATTTATGTTCATCCCCTTCATGCGAACGCTTTCATTTCGTATTTATAAAAGCTTACTCACACATCTTATAGGCGAACCTACAAAATCATACAAAAACCTACAAGTTCGTCACAAAAAATTCGAATTTTTTTCTTATCTTTTTCATTGACACCTTTTCATGAAAAAGAAATAAAATATACTTGATAAGTAATCAGATTGTTTCGTATAATCAAAAAGATATATACTTACAACAAATCGAAATGAAAAGGAGTGGATGATATGAAAAACTATACAAAGCAATTCGTCTTATCTTCTTCTTTTCTTTTTCATTTTCTTAAAAAGGAACAAGGGCATTTGCCTTTGTTCCTTTTTTTATCCTTTTCGGCAAGAAGACTCCCTCCGATTTGTGTTACGGGTGAAACTCAACAATTCAGGTGGAGATGAATTGCTGTCAGAAGGTAGGCTGAACTCTTTTGTTTCGCTCATAATAATTTTTTGAGTGCGAATGTTTGTTTTTTTGTCTTACGATATAATCTGCGTAGATAAGGAGAGGAGGGAATAGATTGTAAGACAACGAAATTGGATAATGATTATCATTCAGCTACTTGAGTCAAAAGGAATTACGATGAAGAACATGTTCGCATGTTGTTTCATTTCGTTCCAAATATGGATTTGTTAAAAAATTTTTAATGATTCCTCTAAGAAAGGCGGTGAAAACAATGGCCAGAAAGAAAGCAGTGAAAGTATTACGTAAACAAAAGAAAAGAGAAATCATACAACGATTCACTCAAAAACAAAATATCGGGCGAGCTTGCTTGACTGCTAAAGACTTCCGCTTACTGCAACGCATGTCACATAGTTCAAAAGCATTGCGAAATGTTGGATTGTACACGATTAAACAAAGTTACTTGAATCATAATAAAATGGCTACTATAAAAGAAGTGGATACTGCCATGCAAGCCGATATGAATTACTGGGGCATTCAATCAAATTCTGTTCAAGCGATTCGTAGAGCCTTATTTACAGAAGTGAAGAGCTTTTTTAAAGCGTTGGAACAGTGGAAGAAAAAACCTGAGAAGTTCACAGGGCGTCCTAAGTTTCCGAATTATTCTCGTTCCACTGACAAACGAATTATTGAAATCTATCAAGTCCCAAAAGTTGATGATAACGGGTATTGGATGATTCCGATGAATGTGGCATTCAGGAAAAAATTCGGTTCCATTAAAATACGTATGCCGAAAAACGTAAGAAATAAAAAAATCTCCTACATTGAGATTGTACCAAAGCAAAAAGGTCGGTTCTTTGAGGTGCATTACACATATGAAATGCACATTTCTCAAATGAAGAAACCATCCACGACTACGAGTAACGCTTTGAGTTGCGATTTAGGTGTAGATAGATTAGTAAGTTGCGTAACAAATACAGGTGATACATTTTTAATTGATGGAAAAAAATTAAAATCCATTAATCAATACTTCAACAAAATGATACGTAATCTGCAACAGAAAAATATGGACAATGGAATTTCAAATCGTATTGTAACGAATAAAATGGCTGCACTTTGGCATAAACGAGAACGACAAATAAATGGTTACATTTCACAAACTGTAGGCCTGTTGTTTAAAGAAGTGAAAGCATATAACATAGATACAATTGTCATAGGGTATAACACTGGCTGGAAACAAAAATCTCATATAGGAAAAAAGAACAATCAAACATTTGCTCAAATCCCGTTCCATAAACTGATTGCAGCAATTGAGAATAAATGCGTAAAAGAAGGCATCCGTTTTTTAAAACAAGAAGAAAGCTATACTTCAAAGGCCAGTTTTCTAGACAAAGATCCGGTTCCAGTTTGGTCTAAGGATGATAGTACGCATTATCGCTTTAGTGGCAAAAGAATCACTCGTGGTCTGTACCAAAGTAAAGTAGGAACATGTATTCATGCTGATATTAATGGTGCATTGAATACATTGGAAAAATCAAGAGTTGTAGAATGGGATGACAATCTTAGAGTGAAAACGCCGATTCTATTAGAAGTGCAAAAACGTAAGGCTGTTGCTTCGTGCATAGCTTAGTGGGTGCGTCAACCATCCATGTGTACTCGACTTGTCGGGGCTTGTAGCACACGCCGGATTCATCTGAGTGGTGGTTTCTTCCACAAGGGAGAACTGCTCTTTTTCGAAAGGGTGGTGCAAGTGGGAAAACTATCGTTCGTTGCCAGTACCAACCAAAAACTTACTTGGGGTGTTACCGTAGGGTGGCATGAATGCTAGAGCGTCAAACTGTCTAGTGATAGAAGAAAAGACCTAGTGTTCTAACTCAAGCCCCCACTGAAACGCTTCATCTCAGTGGGGGGAGTTGACTGCGATCTATATAGGGGGAATTGTTATGAGACCATATAAACGTGTCTTAATTAAATTAAGCGGCGGTGCACTTGCCGATCAAACTGGAAATAGCTTTAACTCCAAACGATTAGAACATATTGCAAACGAAATTTTATCCATTGTTGATTTAGATATCGAAGTATCCATCGTCATCGGTGGCGGTAACATTTTTAGAGGTCATCTAGCTGAAGAATGGGGAATTGATCGCGTAGAAGCTGATAATATCGGTACACTAGGTACAATCATTAACAGCTTAATGCTTCGTGGTGTTTTAACAAGTAAAACAAATAGAGAAGTACGCGTTATGACGTCCATTCCATTTAATGCAGTAGCTGAACCATACATTCGCTTGCGTGCAGTCCACCATTTAGATAACGGCTATATCGTTATCTTTGGAGGCGGAAACGGGCAACCCTTCGTGACGACAGATTATCCAAGCGTACAAAGAGCTATTGAAATGAATAGCGATGCCATATTAGTCGCAAAACAAGGTGTCGATGGCGTCTTTACAAGTGATCCAAAGTATAATAAATCAGCAAAAATGTACAGCAAACTAAACTATAATGATGTTGTTAGGCAAAACATTCAAGTCATGGATCAAGCCGCTTTACTACTTGCCCGTGATTATAATTTACCAGCACATGTCTTTAACTTTGATGAGCCTGGCGTGATGAAAAGAATTTGTTTAGGTGAACATGTTGGGACGTTAATTAATGATGATGTTTCGATGCTGGTGCATGAAAAATAATATTTTTTATCGGAAGTTTTGTTCATCTCCAGGAATTATTAGCCTTTTACAAGCAATTGATCTCTCACCTCGCCTCTTTGCTTCAGCCGAATTTTGAGGTGGGAATCTTACTGCTCGTTAATGCAGGATAAATAGTCCCCTACTTTGTATAACAAGGGGACTTAAATTTTTATCGTAAACTTATCAGGACCATTTATAATTTTAGAATTTATTTACGAAAGCTCTTCTGAATCCCACACTTCAATAAATTCAAATCCTTTTAAATCACTTTGTTCAATAAGATTCTTCAATTCATCTGAAATAAAAACAGCCGTGGGATGAATTTTCCCATTTATATAAACCTTAAAAATCATCTCATTTTGAACAGTATTACTATTAAATGCGAATTTTTCGCATCCTATTATTAAACCTGTAATCAGTTTTTTAAAAACTGCTTTATCACTATCAATTGCATCTAGTACATTCAACACGTGGACCAAGTAATATACCTCACTAGTTGAATTGCGTAAGAGTGGTAAAAATTCAACATTATCGCCTATTGAAGGTTCAAGTACTTGCTTGGCTTTTTCACTAATCATTGGTGCACCAGTTCCTCCCCAAAATTTAGGGAAATCACTATGAATATCTCCTTCAATACACTCTATATATATATTTCCCCATGAATTTGCTAAATGAGTTACTGAATTTATTTTTCCATCAATATATTTTTTGTGATCTTCTTCAAAATTTAATAACTGGAAAGACTCATTGTTATTAAACTTACTTTTTAATTCCCAAATCTTCATACTTTCCCTCCTACAGGATCTGTTACTTACTCAATTTTTATTACTTTGGTTGATTTAGTTTTATACTGCCATCTAATAATCCTTCTCTGATTGTCTGGAGCGCTGCAACAGCATCAGCTTGAGTACCCACCAAACTCTTTAATCTCTGTCAGAGTATTATATACTAATTCTATATACTCAGGTCCATGATTACCTATATGCATTGCCTCCGTAGTTACATATTTACTATCTATTGCTCGATATCCAGATAAAAATACTCCGTTAACAGCAGAGCCCCCAATAGGCCAAACTATTTTGTAACTATCAATAATAAAGTATAAAACAAGAAAGAACCTTCTGTTTTTGAAGGTTCCTTCTCACTTCTCTACTTGTTAAATAAACAATACAGCTTCCTATTTACTATATTCTAAATTCCCAGTATCTCAGTTAAATCATCACAAATAAAAATCCACCAGTCCCGCTAATTTCTCCTTACAACGCTCCCAAAAAGATAACTTCTCAAAAAATTCTTTCGTCATTTCTTTTGAATCATGAATATCTTGCGCTAATGCCTCGTTCACTTCTGATACGATAGTTCCACCATGAATATACAAATTCACCTCATCATTAATATAAAAGCTACGTGCCGTTATGTTTGTTGTACCGATAACAGTTAATTCATTATCAATCAGCATTAACTTTCCATGAAACATCCCTTTTTTATAACCATATACTGTAATTCCATTATTAACAGCTTGACGAATATAAGGATACGCTGCCTCTTTAATAAGAGGAATATCTGGTTTATACGACCAAAGTATTTTTACTGTAACACCACGTTTTTGTGCCGCGATTAAAGCGTTCATTAACTCTTTATTTTTCGCTATAAAATACGGCGTCGTAACGACAACCGAATGCTTCGCTTGGTTTATTAACTCAACATATTTTTCAGCGACGTGATGCCCATTGTAACTAGCCATCGTATGTAATGTGTTCCCTTTACTAGCTTTATTCGTACTTCTCTTTATATCTTCTTTCGTATCTCGTTTCCAATCTAAAGCAAACTGTTCTTCTAAATCTTTTGCTCCTTCTCCTTTAAGCCGTACATGATAATCACGCCAATATCCAAATCGCTTATCTTTCCCTAAGTACTCATCTCCTATATTAAATCCGCCTGTATAGCCAATTTCCCCATCAATCGTCGTAATACGGCGATGATTACGATGGTGAAGTGAATAAAATCCGAATGGCAATTCCGGCTTTCTACTATATGTAAAATGCACGCCACTTTCCCGCAATTCATTTATCATCTTTCTTTCAAATGATAAATCATTAATGCGATCAACTGATAAATAGACGTTTACTCCTTCTTTTGCCTTCTCTTTTAATAAGTTTAAAAAAGTATGGCTACTTTTGTCATCCGACAAAATAAAAAAATACGTGTAAATAGATTGCTTTGCTTCTCTTATGTCAGTAAATAACTGTTTATAAAATGACTTCCCTTTTACATATAATTGAAAGTCACTATAATGAGGAGCGTACTCTGTCGGCATATTTTTCCCAGCTTCCATTTTTCTTCCGAGTGTGACGTCAATATGCATCCAAATTAATATAAAAATAAATATAGCCATAATAATAGAAATAACTCGCAATATTTTTTTAATCATTTTAATTTCCTTCCGCTCGTTTTCTTTCCACCTTTCTATTTTGTCATTCAAATTTAGATTTCATGCTTCATACAAAAAAGGATGCGACTTAACGTCACACCCTTTTTTATATTAAACAAAGTTCCTCGCATCATTATTTCTTCCAAATTTATAAATAGCAATTAAGAAGAACGCTACCGCAAAGGCGAATAAGATTAAAATATTTAAATACAACTCTGAAAATGGAATACCTTGCTGTAGTTTTGCTATCGTATCTAATAACCAGCGCTGCGGAAGAAAATCAGCTACTTTTTGTACCGCTTTTGGCATAATGTCGTACGGGAAATAACATCCTGCAAGTAAACATGTTGGTACTATCACTAGATTTTGCAATGCATTTGAAGCAGTTGAACTTTTTGAAAAAGACACAATGACTAATGATAAACCAATTGCGATTAAAGCGAATATCATAAGCACACCAATCATTACTATGAAAGGCATATTAATATTTGTATGAAAAACATTCGTCATAAATAGTACTGCAATGACAATTTGCACTGTTAATATCATCATATTTACTGCAACATTGGATAATATAAATTTCTTTCCGTCAATTGGTGTTGATAATAATCTAAAGTACGTTCTATTCTCTTTTTCTTTTAAAATAAATCCTGATAAGTTCACTGCTGAAAACAGCATAAACATAATAAGATAACCCATCGTTTGGTTTGTCATATCTTTATTTTTCGAAGTATCTTCTAGCGTCTCCGTTTTCATTTTAAATGAACTTTTTTGATACCCTGCGTACATATTATCAAATGCACTTTGATCTGTTCCTGCCACTTTACTAATCGCAGCAATATTATCAACATAGTTATATAAATATGATTTTATAAATCCTGTTACTTGATCACCTTTAATCGATGAAATTTCAATATGATCTGGTTTCCCTTCTCGAACACTTTTTGAAAAACCAGAAGCTAATGTAATAACTCCATCAAGTTTTTTGGAAGTGAGTTTATCTTCTACTTCAGACTCCTTAACCTTACTCACATTCACATGATTTAATCCTTCTAAAAACTTTATCGTATCATTTGCTATCGGCTCATTTTCTTTATTTACAATCCCGATATTTAACGTTCCTTGCCCTGCATTTCCGTATATCGAAAAAGAGATGAGCGTTCCGATTATTGGCAAACTAATAATAATGAATAACCCTTTTTTATTTTTTAAAAGTACAGATAACGTTTTTTGTATGAGCCATAAAATATCTTTCATACTATAGCCCCTCCCGTCTACGTAATGCAATAATTGCAATTAATAAAAAGAGTGCTGCTATTCCAAGATTTAAAGAAATGACTGGTAGTGCTGCCCCTACATCATTCGCATAAATAATTTTCATAACAGCTGTATTTGCCCACGTTAATGGTGATAAATTCGTAACGAAATTTTCTTCTATTACGAAATATGCGCCGCCAAAAATAGAAGCTAATTGCACTACCACCATAATAATAGCTCTAGATGCTTCAGGTGTTTTTGTAATATATCCAATCCCTAAACCGAAGCTAATTGCTAGAAAGACTTCTGTTAATAAAATAAGAAATATGATTCCAAGATGATCGCCCCAATTCGCTTGAAAGACAAATTTACTAAATAACATAACAAGTAATATACATAGGGCATTTGCTACAAGACTACCAAGCACTTTCCCAATGAAAATTTCAGCCTTACTTATAGGTGCAGCTATAAGGCGATCTCCTGTTTTACGTATTCGTTCGCCTCGAATTAGAAAACTTGCTCCCATCGCAGCGTACAGTGCAATCATCGTCGTCATTACAACCGCATAGTAATCCATAGAACCCGGTTTTTTCGCAGCTTGTAAAGATGTTTCTTTTATATAATCATTATGATTTCCGTTTGAAATAACTGTGCTCACCTTAGTAGGATCTACTTTTGCAACTTCGACCGCTACATTGTACTTATCAACAAATGTTGTAAGCATGCCTTCCACAATACTTCCCTCGATACTACTTTTGTCACTTCCGTACAATTTTGCGCCATCTTTATTTAACTCTACATAAGCAGCATATTTATTTTGCTTCACTTCTTCTTTCCCATCAATATCTTCAGAAGCTTTTTTAAAATGAATACCCGATTTATCGACTTCTTTCGTAAATGCTTCAAACGATTGAGAAAATGTGCTACTCGCTTCATCTTTATATAGTACTTGTATATCCTTAATCGATTGACTATCGCTATTAAATGCATTACTTAACGCTGTTCCTAACACAAGCATAAGCACAATCGGAAATGCTAACATAAAAACTAAAGTTCTTACGTCTCTGAAATCTCTTTTAATATGCATAATTGCAATATTGAAGATGTTCAATTGATGAACCTCCCTTTACCTTTTCTTCATTTACCTTTTATTTATCTCGTAAGTTTCTTCCAGTCAACGTAAGGAATACTGTTTCTAAGTTTGGAGCCTGCTCCTCTAACGAACGGATTTCAATGTCATGATTAATGAAGTGCTGAATAATTTTATTTAAATTGTTTAATCCTGCATCCGAGTTTACCTTGATTACGTTCTCTTCAATTTGAACAGCTTTCACACCATTTACCTCTTTTAACTTTTCTACATCTAAATTTTCTATCGACTTTACTTCAATCCAAATGTCTTTCGTATCGGTAATAATCCCTTTTAACTGTTCTTTCGTTCCTTCTGCAATCACTTTACCGTGATCTACAATTGCTATTTTCGTGCAAATCTCTTCTACTTCTTCCATGTAGTGGCTCGTGTAAATAATCGTACTTCCCATTTCATTTAATTTTCGAACAGACTGCAGGATATAGTTTCTTGACTGTGGATCAATCCCAACTGTCGGCTCATCCATAATAATTAACTTCGGTCTATGTGCGATTGCACAAGCGATATTCAGTCTTCGTTTCATCCCGCCAGAAAAATTTTTCGGATAACTTTTATGTTTATCACTAAGCCCCACAAATTGAAGCGCTTCCTCTACTTTCGCTTTTAGTTCAGCCCCTCTTATTCCATACAATCCAGCAAAGAACTTCACATTTTCATAAGCCGTTAACTCTTCATAAATCGCAATATCTTGCGGAACAATACCAATATTCATCTTTGCAAATCGATTATGTTTCTTTATATTTTTTCCTAGTATGCTAATTTCACCTTCATTACTTCTTAACAACCCAGCAATCATATTTATCGTTGTACTTTTACCAGCACCATTTGATCCTAAAAAGCCAAATATCTCTCCTTCTTTAATAGATAAAGACATATTATCTACCGCGATGAAATCACCAAATTTTTTCGTTAAATTTTTAATTTCTAATGTATTCATCATTTCACCCCTATTTCGGTTTCTCTGCTGCTATTATAAACAAAAAAAATGAACCTGCTCAGTGCAGAAGTTCATTCTTTTCACATGAGATTATTCACTTCTTTCATATGAGATGATTCATCCTCGTCCCATTCTCTTATATCGGTAACAGCATTGTTACTGAAAAACCACTGGTCCCATCTACAATAATTTTTCCGTTTACAGATGCTGTTCGCTCCTCCATACCCATAATACCGAGACCTTTTTTTACAAGCACTGCACCTTTTCCATTATCCTTCACTTGCACTTTCACCATCTTGTTAAGTACATGAATATCGATTGAAATGACTGTCGCATCAGCATATTTCATTGCGTTCGTTAGTGCCTCCGTAATATTTTCGCCGATAATCTTCCACTGAATGGGAGAAATCATATCTAAGTTCCCTTTATATACGAATGGAATATTTATATCATGCTTACCGGCAAATTTCTCTATGAATAATTTCATACGATGAATACCAATTTGCTCCGTTGGTGGCTTCATATTTTTTAATGTAATGCGAATACTTTCAATTCCATCTTTCGAAATATGAATTGCATTTTGTAATAACTCCGCAGATTTTTCTTTATCTATTTCCATTAATCTCTTCGCTGCTTCCATTTGAATGAGTGCACCCGTCATCGAGTGACCAATTTTGTCATGAATTTCTTGTGATAACCGATTCCTCTCTTCTAACTTAAATGTGTATTCTGACTGCCTTATGTACTCTTTATTTTCATTTAGGCTTTTCGTCAGCCGCTGCATATCTTTGCGCATCTTATCATTTTGTGATTCCAGCTTTAATACACGCGATATATACCGTTCTGCCATAGTTAATACAAGAAAGGAAAATGCAACAATTAATCCATATGTCATTCGAATACTTTCTTCCGTAAAGATAATAGGAATCATCATAATGATAAAGAGCTGCCATTTCTTCTCTATATAACGAAATATAATTTCATATAAGTTCAATGGTAAAAACAAAATAAAAAACGGGTGGATCTTCCATGTAAATAACATAACTACGCCAATTGACACACTAGTTAATATGTTTTTGTACGTATCTTTTTTAAATATAGAAATCAGAACGTTTACAGAAAGATATAACAGCAAAGTAAGTATAATCCATGGCAAGTTCGCAACATTTAAATAAATGTAACTAAACACAATATATATAAAGACAATTAATTTACTTACAATTAACCAAAATTCCATATCTTTAATCTACTTTCCCTGTTAAATAATAAATCGCGATTTGTGTGCGATGTTCAAGTCCAGTTTTCCCTAAAACAGATGTAATATAATTTGCAATCGTTCCTTCAGATATGAAAAGTTGCTTCGAAATTTCTTTATTCGAAAAACCTTTCGCAATTAATGCGATAATACTAAGCTCCCTTTCTGTAAAAAGACTTTTATCTATTTTACATTCTTCTTCTTTGCTTTCCATTAAATTATATTTAATTTTATCAAGCACTACATCTTGCATAACAGTTTGACCGTTATATACTCCTTTTATCGCATCACGAATACGCTCCGGATCGTTATTTTTTAATAAATAACCTTTTGCTCCGTTTTTTACTGCATCCAAAATATATTCATCATCATCAAACGTCGTTAAAATTAGCGGTTTCGTTTTTGTCTCTTCACAAATGAACTTTGTTGCCTCTACCCCGTTCATATTTGGCATACGAACATCTAGAAGCGCAATATCAACGTCGTTCTTTTTGCAATATTCCACCGCTTCTTTCCCATCATTTACTGTATCTACCACTTCGAACTCTTCGTATGTATTTAAAATAATTTTCATACCTTCCCTAATAAAAGAATTATCGTCTGCTATTAATATTTTAATTTTCATGTTTGTTAGTATGGACCTTCCCCTACTAACATTCACATCCCTTCTTCACGTAACATTTCCCACTTGCTCATTATATACTTCTGCTTACCATTTTTTCACACCTTTTTTCATATAGCTTCCTTCCTAAAAATATATTATTCTTTTTTTACAACATGTGTAGGGTGACCAATCATTTCTTACGTCTATATAATAGAATGCGTCAAAAAGGAGGGAGAGACCCATTGAGGAAAAACAATTAATTGAAAAAGCACAGCAAGGAAGCGAACATGCTTTTCGTATCCTTGTGCAAACATATCGTCATTATATTTTTCAAGTTATCTTTTCTATTTTAAGACATGAAGAAGATGCGAAAGATGTTACACAAGAAGTATTCGTAAAAATTCACGCCTCTCTCCCTAATTATCAATTTCGCGGACTAAAAACGTGGATGGCTCGTATTGCCACCAATCACGCTATTGATTATAAGAGAAAGAAAGCTAGAGAAAACGATGAACTCTCCTTATGTAAAGAAACTGCGGAAAATATAAAATCCTCTTATAATGTTGAGGCTTTATTATTGACGAAAGAGCAAAAATTACTCATTGCTCAAAAACTGAGAGAACTTCCCGAAAATTACCGTGACGTCGTTCTCGCACATTACTTAGAAGAAAAAAGTTATCATGAAATTGCTTTGCAGGAAAATATTGAAGTGAAAACAGTCGAAATGAAACTGTACCGGGCAAGAAAATGGATTAAAAAACATTGGAAGGAGGAAGAGTTTCTATGATGCATTATTCAAAAGAAGATTGGCGCAATTATACATTAGATTTTATAGAAAGCAATGAACGTGAATCTATGGAAGAACATCTTTATGAATGTGATCATTGTTTAGCACTTTATATGGAAAGTATTGATGAACAACATGAAAACCTTCCAATGATAAATGATGATTCATTTACGAACGAAGTTATGACGCAAATTAATTTTGAAATACTACAGTCTAATGAAAATATAAAAACAAACTCGCTAAAGCGCACGATCATTCACTACATAATTGCAACTGCGGCTACAATTATTTTTATGGTAAGTGGTTTATTCCAGTATATTTTCACAGCGACATCAAATTTCGAGAAATCTTCAAAACATAACGAGTCTTCTATCTCACAACAAATTGTAAACAAATCAGTAGACACATCGAAAAAGAACGGAGGTTCAAAGCATGAATAAAAATCCCTTTTTAGCACTTGTATTAGGGCTAATTCCCGGGCTTGGACATTTATATTTAAAAAAGTTTGGACGGTTTATTTTATATAGCGGAGGGGCTGTATTTCTATTTATCTTTGCAGCATTTTGTACAATAGCATTAGGATCCCGTGATATTGCTTTTCTTTCTCTATTTTTACTAGTCGTGTTATGGGCGATCAATTTATTAGATTTAGTTATCACTATTATTAATCAATCGAAAAAACAAGCTGCCGGAGAATTTACAGAGTCATCTAAAGAGAGCGAACGATTTTATATCATTCTTCTATCAATCATTCCTGGACTTGGACATTTTCAATTAGGCCTTATGCAACGTGGACTTACATTTTTAGTAGCTTGCACAGGAATAGGAAGTATGATTATTTTCGTTGCGCTCTTAACATCACAAGAAAGTTTCCTTATCTTTCTTATTACATTACCTGTTTTATGGATTTACAATTTCTTCGATGTTGTTCAACAACTACAGAAAAAAGAACGTGGCGAGCAACTAGATGATCGTACTATTTTCGAAGAGTTTGAAGAGCACCGTGAACAAGGAAAGAAAAATAAAACATTCGCTTCTATTTTAGCGATGTTTCCTGGAGCAGGACATATGTATTTAGGCCTACAGCGACGTGGTCTTCAGCTTATGGCAGCCTTTTTACTTTCCATATATTTACTTGACTTATTAAGGCTTTCTGCATTTTTATTTTTAGTACCAATCATTTGGTTCTATAGCTTTTTTGATGCTTTACAGCAAACTACAAAGTATGGAAAAGAACGTGTACATGATGAACCTATCATTGATTATTTTATCAATCATCAAAGATGGATCGGTATTGGGTTAATTGCACTAGGTGGTTATTATTTATTAGATCAAACGGTCCTTCCTATTTTGAATGATTACTTTTCAACTATATTTAACATTCATCTTAGCGAGCTATATTATCGCTATTTCCAAACATCTATCGTTGCACTCCTCTTAATTGGTGGTGGCTTTAAATTGTTACTTGGAAATAAAGAAAACAAAGGTGGTACAAAAGAATGAGAACATGGCGCGTTGGAACATTTTCTATGGGGCTATCTATTATCGCACTAGGTTGCTTCTTACTATTTTCAGTTATGAAAGGAACTCAAGTATTAGATTCTTTAACAGCATGGTGGCCTGTTTTACTTATTATACTTGGTATGGAAATTTTACTATACCTTCTATTTTCTAAGAAGGAACAATCATTTATTAAATATGATATTTTTAGTATTTTCTTTATCGGTGTTTTAGGAAGTGTTGGAATTGCTTTTTATTGTTTATTATCAACTGGATTATTAGATGAAGTTCGTTACGCCTTTAATACAACTAGACAAACGAACACGATTCCAGAAAGTAAACTTGATATTCCTGAATCTATCAATAAAATTGTAGTGGATGCAGGTACAGACAATTATCCTCTAACGATAGACGGCAGGAACTCAAATGAAGTTAGCCTTCTTGGAACATACGAAATGACGACAAAAGGAAATGAAAAACTCAATTTAAAACAAGAAGATTTTCTTTCAGTTCAAACGACTGGGGAAACAATGTATATAACATTAAAGTCATTACCGTTTCATCAAAGAATGTTTGGTCATGAACCACGAGTAAAACCGACGCTTGTACTCCCACAAACGAAACATGTAGAAATTCGTGCTTCTAATCGAGATCTTTCTCTTTATCCAGGTCAATTACAAAACAATTGGTTTGTACAAGAAAGCTCAGGTGTATCTGTTCATTTAATAAAAGAGAGTGACGTATCTCTAACAGCAATAACAAATCAAAAAGAAGCTATTGGAAATACACCTTGGGAACAAGTAGAAGATTTAACAAAAAAAGAAAACAATTCTTCAGAAGAAAATCCAGAATTAAACGAGCAAGAACATTGGTATAAAAATTCGATTAAAACAGGCAATGGGACGTACAAGTTAAACATCGAGAAAGCTTACAATTTAAATATGAGTGTTGTTGAAAAATAAGAAACCTTCCACAATTGTGGAAGGTTTTTCTCATATAATCGCTTTAATTCCTTCTAACACTAATCCAATCATAAATCCGCAAACAGCCCCGTTTACTCGGATCCACTGTAAATCTTTTCCTACATTATTTTCAATCATTTCGATTAATGTTTTATCGTCTAACTTATCAAGGTTTTCTTGTACAAGCTTTCCAATTTTCGAATGATTCTTTTCAACCAGTGTGACAACTTGTTTTTGTAACCAATCTTCTATTTTTTGAACAGTCTGTTCATCTTCTTTTATTTTGTTCATTTGTGTTTGTAAAAATGGAATAACATATTTATCCGTAAATTCTTCATTTTTCACAAAAGTAATTGCCCTTTGTTGCACTTGCTCCAGCATCTCTTTAATTTTGTCAGTAGCATTCCAATTGGCAATCCATTTTTCTTTCCAATTTTCTAACTCCTGTAGTAAAGCTTCATTTTCTTTTACATTTATAATTTCTTGACGAATTTTTGTTAAAATAAGTTGTCTTGTGCTATTATCAGCATCTTGTAAGCTGTTAATATTGCTAATGATAAACTTCTGCAAAATACCACCAATTTTATCTTCATCTACAATATTCATAAATGATTTCAAAGTAAACTGCAAGAATCCATCTACTTTTATATTTTCCATCGCCTTCATACCTAAGCTTCCGAGCTGGTAACGTGCTTCATCTTGCGCTGTCCAATCTTTCACTTTTACTAATATGTAATCAAGTGTCTTTTCATCATATTCTTGCACAACTAATTGATCAACAAGCACTTGTAAGATGTTACTTGTATTAATTGTATGCAAATATGTTTTCATTTCTTTTTCAATAATAACCGCTAACTTTTCTGTATCTATTGAAACAATTGCTTTCTCCGCAATCGTTACAATTCCTTTCTTCACAGCATCAGACTGCATTTCTCTCTCAGCAATTTGCAGCACCATTTGCGCTAACTGCATTTCTTTTACTTTATTCGTAATACTCTCTTTTGTCAGCCATTCATTTTCTAACGTATTGATGAGTCCTTTCGTTACCCGTTTACGGTTTTTAGGTAACAAAGCTGTATGCGGAATTGGAATTCCCATCGGGTGACGGAATAATGCTGTAACTGCGAACCAATCTGCAAGTCCGCCAACTAACCCAGCTTCAAATCCCCCTTGTATAATCTCTCCAGCTACCGTTCCTTGAAAAGGGATAGAAGCCGCAAAGCCTACTCCCATAACCCCAAGCGAAATACCCGCTATATATTTAGTCTGTAATGACATCGTATACACATCCTCTTATTATGTAAAATAAAGCTTTTTGTTGTATTTATTCAATATTAGTTATCCTTTATATATACTATAAAGAACTATTGTGAAAATAACAAAGATTTTTATGTACATGAAAAAATGAGGCTACAATTAGCCTCATTCTTCTTATTGGTGCTTATTCCGAACCTTTCTTATAATACCCATTCATTACATCTTTCGGAACCATACTACCGCCAGTTCCCCACACAATATGAGTGCCTTTCTGCACCTTCTCTATTAACTGTTGCTTTTGTAAATACTCATCTTCTTTACATACTTTCACTGGGCCTATCATACCTGCAAGTGCAGAAGGCTCTAAATAAATATTTTCCGTATCCGCCAGTTCTTTTAACAACCTATATAACTCTTCATCACTTACTGTATAATTCCCACTCAAAAATGGTTCCATCGTTTTCCCAACAAATCCTGATGGTCTTCCTACTGCAAGTCCGTCTGCATCTGTTACATTATCAATACCGATATCTTGAACGGCAATTTTATCATGAAGTCCTGTCATTAATCCGAGTAGCATACATGGTGAATGTGTCGGCTCTGCAAAGAAGCAATGTACGTTGTCTTTAAACAATAGCTTTAAGCCAAATGCTACTCCGCCAGGTCCGCCCCCTACTCCGCAAGGAAGGTAAACGAATAAAGGATGTTCTTCATCTACTACAATCTTTAACTCTTCTAATTGCTTTTGTAAACGTGATGCTGCTACTGCATATCCTAAAAATAAATCATGCGAGTTTTCATCATCGACAAAATAACAGCTAGGATCAGCATCCGCTTGCCTTCTTCCTTCCTCTACTGCTTTACTATAATCAGCCTCATATTCAATAACGTTTACACCTTTACTTCTTAATAAATCTTTTTTCCATTGTTTCGCGTCTGCTGACATATGAACAGTTACATTAAAACCTAGTTTCGCACTCATAATCCCGATGCTTAGTCCTAAGTTACCTGTCGAACCTACCGCAATAGAATATGTTGCAAAAAACTCTCTACATGTATCACTATCTAAAATGGCATAATCATCTTCTTCTGTTAACATACCATGCTGCAATGCTAATTGTTCAGCATGCTTCAACACTTCATAAATGCCACCTCTAGCTTTAATGGATCCTGATATCGGAAGTTGACTATCACATTTTAAGAATAATTCTCCTAAAATAGGTTGCTCGTAATTTTTCTCTAAAGCTTGTTTCATTGAAGGGATTTTCACTAAGGGTGATTCAATAATGCCGTTCGTCTCTTTCGTTTCAGGAAAAACTTTCGCAATATATGGTGCAAAACGCTTTAATCTCTCTTCCGCATCTTTTACATTCTCTTCATTCAATGGGGAATCTTTTATTGCCGTTTCATACTTTTCCGTGTTCGGATTTACCCAAAACACTTCTTCTGTTGCGATTAATTTATTTAATAGTGGATATTCCTCTTTTAATTTCTCTATTTCCTTCATTTCTCTTCCTCCTCATAACCTTGTAGCTTACGATTCAATAAATTATAATTAAATTAATTTTAATATAGTTTAACATAAATCATTCACTTAAGTTAAGTTTAATTTAATTTATTTAAATATAATTTAATAAACAGTAAGGAGCCTTTAATCATGGAAAATATAGATATTGGGAAAAAAATTGAAAAACAAAGAAAAGAAAAAGGTTTAACGAGTAAAGAACTAGCAAAGTTGGCAGGTATTACACCATCTATGTTAAGTCAAATTGAGCGTGGGTCTGCTAACCCTTCTATTCAAACATTAAAAGTACTCGCTAAAGCTCTTGATGTTCCAACATTTAGCTTTTTACTTGAAGATACAAATACAGACGATTTAATTGTACGTTCTCATAAACGAAAAAAAATGATTATCGATAATTTATCATATGAATTGTTATCACCTGATTTCACAGGAAATTTAGCAACAGCAATTATGACTGTTCCGCCGAATACAGCTTCATCAGAAAATGTACTAGAACATAAAGGTGAGGAATTAGCCTTCGTATTGGATGGAACCATTACATTGCACTTAAACGAAGAAGAATACATATTAGAAACTGGTGATAGTGTAAAAATACCTGCTTATTTAAAGCATAAATGGGTAAATCAATTTGAGAAAAATGCAATTGTCTTATTTTCTGTTACTCCGCCGATTTTTTAATATAGGTAAGAAAAATAAGATGAAATTTTAATCAGTAATCGATTATTGGCTTGCATCAATCGAGCTTCAAAAAAAAAAAACGGGATAATCCTTACAAAACATGGATTATCCTTCTTATTTAATAAGAAGCGAACTCCTCCTCACATTAATAAAATTCTATTTACAGTAGAGGGTTATTTTGTTATTCATAGAAAACATGTTATATATAATTTTAATTGAGGTGTTATGAAATGAGCATTCATAAAAAAAAGAAGCCCCGTATTCAAGTTAGTTCCTTAATCTCATTAATTGATTCTCCCATTCAAATTTATATAACTGGATTAGAACCTTTACAAGAAGTAACAATAAGAGCTTCTAGGATTGCCGAAGGATTAAATGATATATATTTAGAATCACAAGCCACATTTATTGCAACTAAAGATGGTAATGTAAACATTACAGAACAAGCACCTATTACTGGCTCTTATACAGGGATTGATGGAATGGGATTATTCTGGTCCTTAGACATTATTAAAATAAGTGAACATTACGATTCTACGCGAAATTATAAAAATCCATTGTCACCTCAAAACTTAACTTTATCACTTGAAATTAATGGATCTACTATTGACGAAATAAACATCTCAAGATTATGGAATGCCAAACAAATCGTCCGGTATCCAATTAGAGAAAATGGATTGGTCGCTACTTTTTTCTACAATGAAAATAAAAAAGCGAATCCAGGAATTATTGTACTCGGTGGTTCAGAAGGTGGATTAAATGAATACCTTGCCGCTTTACTTGCATCACATAATTTTTCAGTACTCACCCTCGCTTATTTCGGAATCGATAATCTACCTAAACAACTTGTAGAAATCCCCCTTGAATACATAAAAACCGCCATTGAATGGATGAAGAACCGCGAAGAAGTCAACAAAAATTGGTTAGGCATACACGGGACCTCTCGAGGAAGTGAACTAGCCCTTTTATCAGCATGCTTTTTCCAAGAAATAAAAGCTGTTACTTCTCTAAACGGTTCAGCTATTGCACTAAGTGGTATCGTCCCCTGGTCTGATGCTACAACATTACCTCCTGCTTGGACATATAAAGGAAAAGCATTACCGTATGCATCTCCAACAAACCCCATCTCCGTCGCACTCGAATGTCGTAAAATGTTTGAAGAACATAGGGGTATGCCCTATCGAAAGTGGTATAACGCTTTAACTTCAGATTCTAAAATTGTAGAGAATGCTACTATACCAGTTGAAAAAATTAATGGAGATGTATTGCTAATTGCTGGTGAAGAAGATGAAGCTGATATTGTAAGATTATCAAAAAAAGCGATTAATAGATTGGATACATTTCATTCTCCTCATTTTTATAAACAGCTCGTATATAAGAGGGCCGGACATTCTATCGGTATCCCTTATTTAAGGATAAATTATGATCAGGGGAGTAAAAAAGATAACGCTTTTGCTAGTATTGATTCTTGGAAAGAAACCATTCATTTTTTTCAGAAAAGCGCACAATCCCAATGATAAAGAGGTATGCGTGTATGAAAATTTCATACATGCATACCTCTTATTTTTTCGGCACAAACATAATCCCTAAACTAATAACAAAAAAGCTCATTATTTGCTGTACTGATAAACCAAATAAAACCGAATTTTGTTCACTGACAAGCGAAAGAATGATATGAGCAAACCCTTCAATCATTAGAAAAACACTTATATTCTTTCCATTTCCGATCCTTTCATTTTTCATCCATAACAAACTTATTATACAAAGAGCAAGGATGATCTCGTATACGAATATAGGATGATATAAAAATTTAGATTCATATATTTTCACACCCCAAGGTAATGTCGTTTGTACACCTATTTTGTGGTGGAATAGAAAATAAAAAATAATACTCATACATAGTCCAATAGGCAATGCATCTAGTAAAATACGAAGCGAAAATTGCCCCTTTTTACTTTTCCAAACAATGTATACACTTGCAATTATGCATCCTACTACAATGTGTTTCATACTTCCTATAGCTAATAATGCTTGCAATGGCGACCTAATGGCCCATACTGGATTTAAAAACGCCGGTGCGAATTTCCATACAAATACGATAATTAGAAAAGCATTTGTTACTGCATCCATCATTTTTTCATATGGTACACTTTCGCTCTTCATCTTTCGTTTCATCAACATAAATCCAAATAGACTTCCAATTATAAGAGATACGGGTTGTAACCTCACGATCCACTCCATCAATACAAAATCCCCTCTTAACTCTCAATTAATTTCTTAAACTTCTCTTCTAATTGATCCGGAGGTAGCACGCCTCGTACTTGCTCTACGATAATTCCATCTTTATTAACAAAAAATGTCGTTGGTAAAGAAAATACTTTATAATCTAATCCGGCTACTCCATCCATATCTAGTAAAACAGGAAATTTAAATCCGTGACGATCTGCAAAAGCACTCGCTTCTTGCACTGGATCTCCGATTGTTGCATTTACTGCAAAAATTTCAACATCCTTTTTATATTTGTCATACAAATGAACTAAGTCAGGTGCCTCCATTTCACACGGGCCACACCATGATGCCCAAAAATTAATAAGATACGGTTTTCCTTTTGCATCATTTAACGAATGCAGTTTCCCGTCTAATCCTTTTAATGTTATGTTTGGCGCTTTAAATCCTACTTGTGGTAATACTTCTGTTTTTTGTAACTCCGCTTGTTTTGCTTTTCTTTCTTTTTCTTCTTTTTTTGTATTATAAAAGTTAACTCCGGCCCAAATTAGTGCCCCGGCCAGTATAATCGCAATTAGTTTCTTCACTTTTCTTCCTCCTCATTATTAAAAGCCTGTAAATCCACCAAATAGACGAATAAAGAATGCTGTGATCTTCGTCATTTGATTTGTGTACAATAAAATCCCTGTTATAATCATCATTCCACCGCCAATTTTCATCATGACATTGGCATATATAACGATCCATTTTACCTTCCCAATAAAGAATGCCATCACGAAAAATGGAACCGCAAATCCAAGAGTATACGCGGTAATATAAAGAAGTGCCCCTTCAGGATTCGTTGCACCAAGCATGAGTACAGCTGAAAATATCGGTCCAACACACGGCGTCCAACCAGCTGCATATGTCATACCGACTATAATCGAGCGAATATATCCAGTCGATTTACTTCTATACTGCACCTTTTTCTCTGCCATAAGCCACTTAGGCTGAAACAAGCCCGTCATAAATAGCCCCATTAAAATAATAAAAATCCCACCAATTTGTTGAATCAATTTTTGGTTAGATGAAAATGTTATTCCAATCCAGCTTACTGATAAACCTAGCGCGTAAAATATAACCGAAAATCCGATCATAAAAAATACGGTATGTATAATCGCTGATTTTTGCATCATTCCACGATTTTCTTTTAAATCTTGAATAGACACACCTGTAATATAAGATAAATAAGATGGATATAGCGGTAAAGAGCATGGTGATATAAATGACAATACTCCTGCCCCGGCCACAAGCCAAATTGTTAAATCTGCTGCATTCATTTTATTCCCCCTAAAGCACTACAACAAGTAGTGCTAATTCTTAAAAAAAAGAGGCTATATGCACTCTCCGACAATCAGTACAACCGACATACAGAATAAACCTAATGTTACATATACCGAATTCGTATGTAACGGAATAGTAAGCTTAACAACTTTTTCATTTACCACTTGCTCGATTCGTAAATTTATTGCTGTTTTTGCAAATGAAGCTGTAACACATCGATTCTCCATTGTCTTTATTTTAATTAATTTTAATAGTGCGCTGCCTAATTCGAATTTAGATTTCATTTTTCGCATCGCATACTTATCTGCTGCTAGCTCTTGATACACATGATAGCGCTGCAATAGCCCTTTTAATATCGGGATGTACACCATTCCTTCTGCTAATAACGTAAAACAAAATAATTTTAACGGATCTCGATTGTTTTGATGATATTCTTCATGAAAAATAATCGCATCCATTTCTTCCTCTGAAAATGTTTGAAGCATCCCTTCTGACATGACAACTTTCGGACGAAATAACCCAATTGTAAATGCTGCAATTTCCGTGGTCGGCAGTATATATATTTGTTTTCCTTTTCGAATGAAAGGGATAAGTACTTTGTGTAATTTTTTACTATAGAAACATTGTCGCCACATTCTTTTACACACGATGAACACAGTAAGTAGTAGAAATCCAGCGATTATAATACGAATGAGCGATAATTCTTTCATATGTTTTTCTAACTGAAACAAGCAAAAATTCGAAAGAAAGAACATCTTATTTTGAAAAAGAAATGGATATGTAACGTAATACACTAACATGCCAAAAAAGAGAGTACTAACAATGACTGCTAACAATACGATTTTACGCATTTGCCATTTCATTTCATTAATCCTCTTTTTTTAACTGAATCAATTTGTCTTCTAACTTTTTTATTAAAGTCGGATCAACCTGCTCTAACTCATCTAGCATATGATTTACAACCAAATCTCCATATTCCCCCATCAATTCCTGTGTCATTTTCTTCGTTTGATTGGATAAGAATTCTTCTTTTGTTTGTACAGCACGATATATGCCACTTCTTTTCACAGTCTGCTTTTCTAAGTGTAATTTCTCTACTAACCTGTTCATAACTGTCATAACAGTATTAAAATTCACAGGTGATTCTTCACTTAATTTCTGCTGCACTTCTTTAATCGTAATACCCTCGCTAGACCAAACAATCTCCATAATTTTCGCTTCAAGCGGTCCAAAGAAATGATTTAACCCTTGCTCATTTAATTTATAGTTTTGAGTAAACATAGTATAGCTCCTTTCACACTACGAATTGTAGTATAAATTAAATAAAAGGTCAAACACGAATGAGATACACTAAAATTCACTACCTATAAATACGTACGCCATTCCATTCATTATAATCCTAGCTTCTCTCCAAATGTTTCAAAGAGATACTGCTCTAATATTTGTACACTAAACTTCTCATTACGCCCAAGTGCAAATAATTCCCGATCTTTCGCTACGATAGTATCTAATGGAATAACGACATTATCCACTATTTTTGTAATTTCAATGATGTTACTTTTTACATTTACCTCTGTTTTAAATTCAATGTTTTCTAATACGATATGCGAGCGTCTTCCTGATGCCAAAAAAGTAAAGTTAGGATTTTTATAAATGCCAATTTCACTCTCTAATGGGTATAAATACTGAAAAATGATATCTCTATGTCCATCTTTTATTATTTTTTCATCCTTCTCATCATCTAAGTATTCTTTCACCTTCGTTGTAAATTCAAATCGAAAATCCACTTTTTTCACGCTCCCTCTTTGTATTTTTACATTAAATAAATATATTGAAATAATTTTACCATATTGTAATACAACTTCCTATTAAAAGTAAAAACTCATTTGTAAAATCTCTATTATTTCCGACTCTTTTTTTAAGTATAAGCACTCATCCAATATGAATTCACGCTTCGTTATATCTATTTAAACATATTCTTTCCATATTTTGAAACAATAGTATGAAGTATTATATATCAATAAGATGTTTCCAATTCATTCTTCTATATAGCTATCATCACCTTTACTATTCCAATATATTTAAACCGTATTTTCTACTTATTCATTACGTAAGAGAAGGAATGTAACTCTCTTCTATCGAATTTTTATATAACAAAAATGATTAGGTGGTGCTTTACTATGAAATTAGCTGTCATTGGTGGCGGTGATTTACAAGATTCAAATCATTTGCCTATTAATGAACGCCTTATAGAATTAACAAATAAACAGTACCCAAAAGTATTATTCATTCCAACAGCTAGTCACGATGATGAAAGCTATATAAAATTATTTTTAGACACATTCGAAAAACAATTACACTGCGATGTACAAATTTTACGTACTATAGCCGATACACCTTCTAAATATGAAATAGACGAAATGATTCAATCCGCTGATCTCATTTACCTCGGTGGTGGAAACTATATTCACATGCTTACACAATGGAAAGAACATGAACTAGATGAAAAATTATTATTTGCTTTGCAGCAAGGAACGCTCATTGCAGGGAATAGCGCTGGTGCTATGTGCTGGTTCACATCTAGTATCCGCTCAGATTATGAAGGTTCTGGTTATATAGAGAGCAATGGCTGGGGAATTGTGAACAAAAGATTTTGTCCACATTATAATCAATTAAATAGAATGAACGCCTTCCATTCCTTTTTACAAAATCATCAAGGTAATATAGAAGGAATTGCACTAGAGGATAATTGCGCTTTATATATTACAGAAGAATCTTTTGAAATTATCGGTGAACCTGAAAAAGCGTGGGAGTTTTATATGAGTGATAAAAAACTCATTAGACAACATTTTGATATAACTTTAAAAAGCTATTTATAAACATACACTTACAAAAAATGTCCCTAAGTATAATAACTTAGGGACATTTGCATTATTTAACTCACTAATCGTGTAATTCGTTTCTTCTGCCATGAAAGCTTATAATATGCATACTGTAATAGTAAACTGACAATAAATGCTGCTGGGTACCCAATCCATATTCCTTCTATGCCAAGATTTGTATGGTAAGAAAGATAATATGCTACAGGTACTTCGACAAGCCAAATTGATACAACGCCGATAACAGTTGGCCATAATACTGTACCACTCGCTCGCATTGTCGCACTAATAATTTGCGCATGCCCGAAAATTAAATAACTCCATAACGTAATCATAACTAGGCTATGAGCAATGTCAATTGTAGTTTGACTCGTCAAAAATAACGATAAAATGTCTCTTGAGAACAAGTAAATAAGAGATATTAATACACCGCCGATGACATAGTTCATGATAATTCCGGCCTTCACAACTTTCTGCAATCGATCAAATTGATTCGCACCAATTGATTGCGCCGCAAAAATGGAGACAGTAATACCAAGACTAACTGCTGGCATTTGTACATAACTTGCAACTTGGTTCACAACTCCATATGCCGCTGTTGCATCCGAACCGTAACGATTTACAAACGCGATTACCGCAATTTCAGATAATGAAACTAATATCATATTAATACTCGCCGGAATACCAAGCCTTAGCAATAGCTTTAATAACTCCCCATCCATCCGAAGGTATTTTCTAACCGTGCCATCCAATTGTAATGGGTGATTTTTCTTCTTTAAATACACTAACATGACAATGAACGTAATCACTGTAGATATAACAGAAGCATAGGCTGCTCCATACACATCTAATTTCGGAGCTCCTAGCCATCCAAAAATAAGAATCGGTAATAAGATCATATTTAGCGCTGTACTTACAATTAAAAAGTAAAATGGTGTTTTAGAATCTCCTGTACCTCTCATAAATGTTGTGTATGCGAAGTATAAAAATAATACTGGCATCGATATAAATAAAATACGTGCATAGTGTACACTTATTTCAATAATATTTTCTGGCGTTCCCATAAGGCGCATAATATCCATCGCAAAAATACTACCTATTATCGCCAACACAACTCCAATAATAAAGGTAAATGTCAGTGTCGTACCAACGATAGCTTTTAAACGATCTTCGTTTTTAGCACCAAACGCCTGACCAATTAATATAGAACTTCCTGAACCGATACCAATTACGAATGAAACGAGTAGGAAAAATAGTGGAAAGAATGCTGATATGGCCGCTAAATCATTTACACCAAGCCATCTTCCTACTACTACCATACCAAATAATTGTCCAACCGATTGTAATACATTACTTAATAGTAACGGTACTAAAAACATCGACATCGATTTCCATATCGGTTTACTCTTACTTTCTAACTTATGTGACTCCGCACCTTCTTTATTATTATCTGTAGGTGGTTTCAAATTTCATTTCTCCTTTTATTAAAAATCTATTTTTTCAATTTCCATCTCTTTGTATAGTTGTTATAATGATATACTTCTATTCATTTTCTTTTTCGTATTATTATAACTTCACCCAATATTGGCTTCCATCAGCTGTTCTATCTAAAAAACCATATTCGATTAAATATCTTCTTAAAGTCACAAAATCCGGATATACGCTTTCTATGATAGTATTTACTTCTTTTTCAGTATACTTTTTATTACTATCAAACTTCGTCACTAAATGGCGTAATATAATTAATTTACGCTTTTGCTTTTTCGGGAATTTAGAAAGCGGTCCATCTAATCCTTCTGTAAAATGAGCTTTTAATACTTCATCATTTTCTTCTTGCGTAATATTGTAACGATCATCCACCATCGTTGCTGTTCTATGAATGGGTACAAATTTCGTTTGTACTTTTGATTTTTCTTCTGACAGTTCCATTAATGCTAAAAATACTTTCGCCTGTTTCATTTTCTCTCGAAGTGTAAATCGATGATTTCGGATGGTTGAAGTACTTCCGCCATCCATCTCTTTTACAATCTCTTTATCATTCAGCCCCATATGGAAAAACTGAACCATTTTCTTTTGCAAATCAGTTAAACCCGTATACTTCTTATCAAGGTTTAATAAATAATCAAACATAGACGTATGTTCATTTTGCACATGCACTTGTACAAACTTCTCTGCTTCATACAAAACTTGATTATCTTGATAAATAACACCCTTAATAAACGCTTCTCCACAAGCTAAACAAATATATTCCTCTGCTTCCTCATCAAACACATACCCTTTTTTCAATTCCTCTACCGACGCATCCCAAAACTTCTCTGAAATATCACTCATACTAAACACTCCTTTAAAATGTTTATCTAAAAACAAACAAATTCCAATATCGTTTATTATCACTTCATCATCTTAACACAATCAAAATAAACATTTCAATGTTTCGTTTACCCATTTTACAAACTTTTATAAAAACGTCTATTAGATATTCTTTAAAAAGGACATAAAGCAACGAAAAGCGAATGTATTTAATAAATGAATTACGATAGGATGTGAAACAAAACATGACTATTCTACAAGACCCGTGGTTTACTGTTAAACAGATCGCCCAAAATACATATGCGATTAGTGAATATGGACATTGGGAGAAAGTACATTCCTTCTTACTTGTAGGCGATACTACCGCACTCCTTATCGATACTGGACTAGGTATCGATAATCTGAAGCGTATAACTGACCAACTAACAAACTTACCAATTACTGTCGTCACAACACATGTCCATTGGGATCATATCGGTAGTCACGCACAATTCGAAGAAATCTATGTACATGCTTTAGAGGAGGATTGGCTCATTAACGGTATAAAAGGACTTCCTATTACTCAAATTAGGCATGACCTCGCACGTGATATTACTTTACCTACACCTAAAACATTTCAACCTGAAACATTCAAACCCTTTCAAGGGACACCAACAAAATTACTACAAGATGGAGACATGATTGATATCGGAAATAGGAAGATTCAGATTATACATACCCCAGGTCACTCACCGGGGCATATTTGCCTATACGATTATGAAACTGCGTTTTTATTTACAGGAGATTTACTTTATGAGGGCACGATTTTTGCGTTTTATCCATCGACAAATCCTATAGATTTAGTTCAGTCTCTAAATAAAATTACAAACATTTCTCCTATTAAACAGATTTTTGGTTCACATCATACCCTCGGCCTTTCACCTGTTATATTGAACGAGGTGAAATATGCTATTCAATATTTAAATGATAAAGAGCTGATTAAACATGGGACTGGTATTCATACATTCCAAAACTTCAGCCTTCAATTTTAACTACAAAAAAGGTGTTTCCGTATAAGAAAACACCTTTTACCTTCTATATATTCTATGTATAACCTCTACTAACACTTTACTTGTCTGTACAAATATATGCTTTCGGTTTCCATCCTCAACGAATTTATGAGCACAACTACCCATAATCATTATACAACTAATTATGACTAGCGCTACCTTTCTATTTTTGTAAGTCACTTCAGCCACTCCACTATTACCAAACTCCATTTAAATTTATCCCATCAAGAAATTTTACACGAATAATAAGCCGAAAGAATATGCAATTCTGCATATTCACACGTTTTATTACGATGTTATGATTTAATTTAGTTACAGTACACGTATACCGAGGTGACTAACTTGAAATTTAAAGCGAAAAAGAATCCATTTCACGTAATTTTTATTACTTTATTTATAATTATTTTTTTCATTTCACTATTCTTCAAAAATGAAAATTCTATTTTTTTCACTTTCATGATGCTGCTAAATGTCGTGAATCTTTCTTCATTCTATTTTTCTCATTACAATATAACTGCATCATCTCTTATTGTAAAACACGGTTTCATATTTCATACTGAAATTCCATTTGAAGAAATTCGTCACATTAAATACTCTGGTAAAAAACTTCATTCAAAACAATGGACTAGACAGCAATTGGAAATCCATTACAATCTATTTGACTCCGTAACAGTTTTTGTACCCCAAGAAGAAGATACTTTTATTTCACTCTTAAAAGAAAAATGTCCACATATGAAAGTATTGAATACGCCTGCTAACAAATAATATATTTTGGCACTTGCAGTAGTACAAATGTAGGACATAAAATAAATATCAAAAAAGCCAAGATTCTGAACAAAGAATCTTGGCTTTTTTTATTACTCTTTCGGGGCAATCATTTTTTTCGGATCGACAATTTCATCAAATTGTTCTTCTGTTAGTAATCCAGATTGCAACGCTGCCTCTTTTAAAGTTAACCCATCTTTATGAGCATGCTTCGCAATTTTCGCTGCATTTTCATATCCAATATGCGGGTTTAATGCTGTAACAAGCATTAATGATCGATTCACATTCTCTTTAATTACCTCTTCATCTGCTTCAATACCCACTGCACAATTATCATTAAATGAAACAATTGCATCTGCTAATAAGTGAGCGGATTGTAAGAAGTTATATGCAATAACAGGTTTAAATACGTTTAACTCAAAATTACCTTGGCTCGCAGCAAATCCAATTGTTGCGTCATTTCCCATCACTTGCGCTACAACCATTGTTAATGCTTCACTTTGCGTTGGATTTACTTTACCTGGCATAATAGAGCTTCCTGGCTCATTTGCCGGAATAATAATTTCTCCTAGACCACTACGTGGACCACTTGCCAGCCAGCGTACATCGTTAGCGATCTTCATTAAATCAGCAGCTAATGCTTTTAATGCACCATGCGTATATACAACTTCATCATGGCTCGTTAATGCATGGAACTTATTTGGTGCAGAAATAAATTGTTTACCTGTAAATTGGCTAATTTCCTCTGATACCATCTCACCAAATTTAGGATGAGCATTAATACCTGTCCCAACCGCAGTACCACCAATTGCTAACTCTTTCATATATGTATTGCTCTCTGCAATCATACGCTCTGTTTTTTCAAGCATACGATGCCATCCGCTAATTTCTTGCCCTAATGTTAACGGCGTTGCATCTTGTAAGTGTGTTCGACCGATTTTTATAATATGTTCAAATGCAGTTACTTTTTCTGCTAACGTTTCTTTTAATTTCGTAATTGCTGGTAATACGTGATTTTCTACTGCGATTACACATGCTACATGAAGCGCTGTTGGAAATGTATCATTTGAACTTTGAGACATGTTCACATCATCGTTCGGATGAATATGTACGTCAGATCCCTTCTCTTTCAAAATTTGATTCCCTCGATTTGCAATTACTTCATTTACATTCATGTTTGACTGTGTACCACTACCTGTTTGCCATACGACAAGTGGAAAATGTTCATTCCATTTCCCTGCAATTACTTCGTCAGCTGCTGCCACAATTGCTTCTGCTTTTTCTTCTGATAGCTTTCCTAATTTTTGATTGCTAAGTGCTGCACTCTTTTTTAAAATCGCAAATGCTTTTACAATTTCAAGCGGCATTTGCTCTGTTCCAATCGGGAAGTTTTCTTTACTACGTTGTGTTTGTGCTGCCCATAATTTATCAGCTGGAACTTGTATTTCTCCTAATGTATCTCTTTCAATTCTGTACTCCATTTTTTCATCCCCTTGAAAATAAAATACCTACATTTCTCATTTTAACAGACTTTCATCCAAATGATAAGAATTCTCACTCGTATATATAAAAAAAATACCTTCTGCCATCGCAGAAGGTATTTTTTTATGATGCTTCCTTTCCTTTTTCAGCATCATCTACATACCAAATGAATTTGCCTGTATATCCGTAAATAACTGCCAAAATTAATGAAACAAAGCTTAACCACATAAACGGAACGTATGAGAATGTTGCTACACCTAAAATACCAGCCATAAAAATACCATTATCTGACCACGGAACCATACCAGAAGTTAACGTTCCACCTACCTCTGAGTTACGTGCTAATACACGGCGGTCTATTTTTAATTTATCATAGCTATCTTCCATAATTTTTGGTGTTAAAATCAGTGATACGTACATCGCACAACCAAATATATTAGCTAAGAATGCCACGATTAATGTAGACAATGTTACATTACCTGCAGAATTTAATTTCTTCTCAAATTTTGATACAATTACTTTTAAAACACCTAGTTTTTCAAGTAATCCACCAAATCCTAAACCGAAAATAATAACGGCTACTGAGCCAAGCATACCGTTAATTCCACCACGGTTTAATAACTTGTCAACAAACTCAACACCAGATTGAATTGAGAATCCGTTATACGCTGTTCCAATCGCCTCTCCAAAGTTCATTCCTTGGAAAAGAGTTGCCCAAATTGCACCAATTAAAGCTCCCATTGCAATTGTTGGCATAGACGGTTTCTTCATCGCTAATAAAGCAATAACAATGACCGCCGGAACAAGCATCCATATTTTAATATCAAATTCCTTTAATAAAGCTTCTTTTAAAAACTCTACTCGATTCAAGTCTACATTATCGCCGCCATACATCCAACCAGCTACAGTAAACATAATGCTAGTAATAATATAAGCCGGAACATCTAATACGAGCATAGCTCGAACGTGAGCAATAACATCTACTTTTGCCATAGAAGCTGCAAGAACTGTACTGTCAGAAAGTGGCGATAATTTGTCGCCGAAATAAGCTCCTGAAAGAACTGCACCAGCAACAAGCGGAAGTGGTAAGCCAAGTCCTTCACCAATCGCCATCATAGCAATACCTGCCGTTCCAACTGTTCCCCATGATGTTCCTGTCGCGATAGAAGTTATAGAACAAATAATTAATGTTGCTAATAGGAATATGCTAGGGTGAATAAACTCTAATCCATAATAGATTAATGTTGGTACTACGCCACCAGCAATCCACGTTCCAATTAAAGCACCTACTGCCACTAAAATCAGTATTGCTTCTAATCCGTTAGAAATCCCTTTCGTAATTGCATCTTGCAATTCTTGATAACGAAATCCTAATCTTAATCCAAGCGCAATTACTAAAAACCATGAAATAAATAGCGCTAATTGAATTGGGAGATCAAAAATCGTTTGGAAGGAAAAGACAACAGCAAGAAATAGTAATAAAAGAACTATGATTTCTAGCATCGATGGTAATCTTACACTTTTCATTTTTTTCTCTCCTTACAAGTCGATAACATGACGTATGTCGTCTTACATGTATGTAATATACAATTAGCGAAGACAAAACAAAATTTTCATATTATTTCGATTTATTTTTCCAGTATAATATACGGACACCTTTTCTATTGTAAAAGTAGATGCTACTTTTCGCAATGGAAAATATAAAAAATGTTACATTTTTTATATATAACAATCAAAGAGTAACTTTTTTAATATTTGCCACCATAAAACTTTTTACTATTATCCTCACCTTTTTAAGGAATATCATTATTCTACACATAAAAAAGCACACATCATTCAAATGATGCATGCTCTACTTTTATTTATACATATCTTGTATTTCTTCTTTATTTTTAAGTATTTCCACAAACTTATCGCTACAACCTTTCGGAAATAACACTCCGAGCCCATATGAATGCTCAAACTGAAAATGAGGATACTTCGCTTTGACCTCATCCCAAAATTTATACACACCGAAGTTCCGATTTTTCACCTCAATATCGTGAAATAACACGATACCGTTATTCGCAAGTTTCGGTAACCATGTTTTATAGTCATGAGAAACTGCTTCATACGTATGATAGCCATCAATATGCAACAAATTTATTGTTCCATCTTGAAACTGATCCACAGCCTCGTCAAAAGTAGACCGAATTAAATTACCTATATGAGGGTAACTCATGTCCGTGTATTTACTCACTATTTGAAAAACACCTTCTCCATATGGACCTGTATGCTCATCTCCTGCCCAAGTATCTACAGCAAAACATTTTGTAGATAATCCTCCATCTTTTACCCCTTGGCAAAAACTGAAAAAAGAAGCTCCTAAATGGGTACCTAACTCAACTAATATTTCTGGCTTTTCAAATCTTACTAAATCATAAGCAAAGTTTAAATGTCCCACCCACGCAGAATTCATACGAATATATGGACTATATTGATCAAATTCAAATGTTGGTTTATGAGTAACCCAGCTCATCACATGTCTCCTTCTACACATATTTTTAACAAACCAAATTACTCTTATCTTTATTTTTTTATCCGCTTGATTATGATTTAATTTTATAATTTTATCTCGCTTTATTTAACCTATTTACTTGTATCGTAAACATAACTGGAACTACTCAACTTCCCACCTTATAACACAGAAATTTCAGTTTATTTTTTATTCATTTCGTGATATATTGCATACTGTATCCAAAACTTATTTTTAGAGAAGGAGAATTAAAACTATATGAATCCAAATCGTTTAAAAGGAATCATTATGGTTGTAATCGGTGCTTGTTTATGGGGCTTGTCCGGAACAGCAGCACAACAACTTTTTCAATATGAAAATGTTTCAACCGAATGGTTAGTTACAATCCGATTGCTTATATCGGGCGTTATCTTGCTCATTATTTCATCATTCGGAACGAACAAAAAAGAAATATTCGGTATATGGAAACAAAAATCTGATGCTACTAAAATGATATTGTTTGGCCTATTCGGTATGCTTGCTGTTCAGTACACGTATTTTGCTTCTATTAAAGAAGGAAATGCCGCCGTCGCAACATTATTACAATATTTAGCTCCTATATTTATTACTGTATACTTACTTTTCAAATGGAACGTTCGTCCATCAAAAATTGATTTCATTTCCATTACCCTTTCATTAGTAGGCACTTTTCTCTTACTAACAAACGGGTCCATTCATAACTTAGCTGTTTCTACACCAGCTATTATTTTGGGTATTTTATCTGGATTATCTCTTGCTTTTTATAGTTTATATTCAAAGGGATTACTAGAAAGATGGTCTTCCTCTGTTATCGTTGGATGGGGCATGATTATTGGGGGTATTGGTGTAACGCTTCTACACTTTATTTCTACGAAAGAATTCATTTTATTATCGACTATGAAGTATGTAAAACTAAGTACCCTACCGCTCATCACATTTGTCGTCATTTTTGGGACACTTATTGCATTTTATTTATACTTAGACAGCATACGATACCTGACTCCGAAAGAAACGACATTATTCGGTTGTACAGAACCACTCGCAGCTATTATTTCTTCTGTACTTATATTACACGTACCATTTCAATCTTTTCAGTTATTAGGGGCTTTTTGTGTCATTGTAATGGTGCTCATCTTAAGCCAAAAACCGGATAAAGGGAAACCAGAATTAAAGCTTGTTCATGAGAAAAAGAAGAATATACAATGAAAGGATTGAATTCACTATGCCTGTCCCTCAAAATTATAAAAAACCAGGAAGAGTTTCGGCAAAATCACTCGTTTTAAATCAACTACAAGATTGGATTATTGAAGGTGTACTGCAGCCTGATGAAAAAATTAATGATGGGGAGTTGGCTGAAGCACTAGGAGTAAGCAGAACACCTGTAAGAGAAGCACTTCAAATATTAGAGCTTTCTGGATTAGTGGAAATGGTACCTGGACAAAAAACAAAAATTGCTCCTATTAAGTTAGACGACGTATCTATTATTTATGAAACAATGGCTGGCCTTCACTCTATTATAGGAAAGCAAGCACTTCAAAATATTACAGACTCTGATATGAAACTACTTTTTGAAATAAATGATGATTTCCAGCGCTCTATAGAGAAAAAAAACGCAAAACAAGCTTTAGAATTAGATATACAATTTCACAATACAATTTCTTCTATTGCTAAAAACCAATATATTGAACCCTTTCTAGAAAATATGCAACTTCATGTTTTACGCCTTGAATATTTGTTTTTCCAAAACTTTGTTCCAGCAAGTCAATCTATTGAAGAACATCACTCTATCATTCAAGCATTGCAAAAGCAGGACGAAAAACAATTGGAACAAATGATGTCTCAAAACTGGCTCCGTCCAATGAAAGAAATACAAAAAATAATTTCTACGAAATAATAAGAGAGCTGGTTACACAAAATCGTAACCAGCTCTCCTTTTACTAATCTATATAGTTATGCCTGAATATCTGCATAATTTTCCATATCTTCGTACTCTTCTTCCAATTCCTCTAAAGACAGCTCGTATAATTGTCGGTCACGAATTTTAAACACACCTGCCCCAATTAACTCATCAATTAAATGCCTCTTACGATTTTCAACAGCAAAACGGAGTTGACTACTCATCTTTTAAAAAACTCCTTTCTACAATCATTGAAAATGATAATCTTTATCAATTACCACTTTTGATTATAAAAGATGACTCTTTATAAGTAAAGTAATTTCATGAAATATTTACCTTACAAAGTATTTGTGGCCACATTATATATATGTATGCTCCGCGAAAAATGTTATGACACTTTTTCTTATCCTTTTTCTTTCATACTTTGCAAGTTGTCTCAATATGATGAAATTCACCATCTATTTCTACTTGAATGGTGACATGTTCTACATGAAACTTCTCCTTTAATACATCCGTAGCCTCTATTAATACATTTTGCGTTTCATTACCTTTAATAATTAAGTGGCAAGTTAATACTTGAAAATCAGATGTGACAGACCATATGTGCAAATCATGAACTTCTTTTACAACCGTAATATTTAATAATGTACTTTTTACCTCTTCAACATTTATATGCTGGGGTGCACCTTCCATTAATATATGGACCGTATCACGTGTTACACGCCATCCGCTAATAATGACTAAAATAGACACAAGAATACTAGCAATCGCATCAGCAACAGTCCATCCGAAAAATTTAATACATAGCGCTGCAATAATCGCTCCGACTGATCCTAATAGATCGCCTAATACGTGTAGGAAAGCACTTCTTAAATTCAAGTTACCCTTCACATCTCCGCCTCTCATTAATATCCCAGCTGATAAAATATTAATAAGCAGACCAAGTACAGCAATAATGAGCATCCCATTACTAGCAATCTCAACTGGTTCTTTAAAACGGCGAATTGCTTCAATAAAAATGTATAATGAAATGACAATAAGAACGACACCGTTACATAATGCCACTAACATTTCGACTCGCTTATACCCGTATGTTTTCGCAGTTGTTGCTGTTTTTTCTCCAAGCTTGAACGCAAGTAAACTTAACGCTAAAGATACTGCATCACTTAACATATGCCCCGCGTCAGATAGTAGTGCTAAACTATTTGTTACAAATCCCCCAATTACTTCAGCAATCATAAAACTTGTCGTTAGTACGAAAGCAATTAGTAGCGCTTTTTTATTGTTAGAATGACCGTGATCATGTGAATGTCCCATACAAACGCTCCTTTAAGTGCAATATCTGTATGTTAGTATGAAACAAACTCCCCATCTTTATCCTAATTCCTCTGTATACACACTTCGCTGCTTTTCAAATAAGTCCTTTTTCTCAAATAAAAACAAGACTACTTCTTTTTTATTTTCATATTGTTTACTAAAGAAAGAATTTTTAAGGAGGTTACGAAATGAAACGTTTATTTCTCTGTATGGAGCGTGAACTTGTTGTAGTGAAAGAACAATATGGTAACTATGAAACAGCGTATCACTTACAAAATATGCAACCTACCTGTATCGCTGTTGATCCATTTCAAAAGAATCGTGTATATTGCGGAACATTTGGACGAGGTCTCTGGTTAAGTGACGATAGCGGAGATTCATGGAGACCAATTGGAGATTCTTATCGTTACTTTGATTTTCTAAAAGAAGATGGTATTTTACATTCTTCGATCACTTCCATTACGATAAGCCCTAATGAACAAGTTAACGGCTATGGCGTCGTTTATGTCGGCACAGAACCGAGCGCTTTATTCCGCTCAGAAAATGGTGGTGAAACGTGGACGGAAATGAAAAATATGAAATCATTATTATCTTCTTATACGTGGGCTTTCCCGCCTAGACCTTTTACTCATCACGTACGCTGGATTACAGTGGATCCACAGAATCCGAATACAATCCATGTTTCAATTGAAGCTGGTGCTGTTATTCAAAGTAACGATAAAGGGCATACATGGATTGATAAAAAATTCGGTGCTCCTATCGATGCTCATCAATTACTTATGCACCCTCAAGCCCCAAATCGCCTTTATGCATCATGTGGTGACGGATTTATGGGCGGACCTGATCGCGCATACCTTGAAAGTTATAACAGCGGAAACAGCTGGATCTCATGCAGTGAAGGACTTGAACATCATTATTTATACAGCTTGGCTATCGATCCGGCTGATTGCGATACAATTCTCGTTTCTGCCGCACCGAGTGCTGATCTCGCTCATCACCGTATACCTTATGAATCTTTTATTTATCGTAAAACGAAAGATACTCCGTTCCAGCAAGTACAGCAAGGACTACCATCAGCAATCGGTACAGTTATTTCGATGTTTGCGACAAACGAAGCAGAACCACATACATTTTACACTTTAAATAACAATGGCGTGTTTCAATCCACTACTAGCGGCGAATCGTGGGAACAACTAAACATTCCGTGGAAAGATGAATATAAAACGCAGCATCCGCATGCATTGCTCGTAACTAATTCTTAACGAAAAAAGACTGCCTAATGGTTTTAGGCAGTCTCTCTTCTATTTCTTTAAATCAATGACAATATCATCTAACACTATATCTTTACTCTTCGCTTCTTTTTTCGGCACTTCAATTTTCTTCTCTTTTCCATTCACATACTCCACTCCACCATGATTTTCAGGTGTATGAACTCGTAAGTGTACGCGAGGTGTAACGATAAGCTTTGTTGCATTTTCGTTCAACTTTTGGAATGTAGCACTCCAACTACTTTTATGTGGCTCTGCTACTGTACTAGTTCCTCCATTTCCTTCACCTGCATATTTATTTCCTAAATCATCTTTTATTTCTAATTCCACATCAGCGCTATCCCATATACTTCGTAACGTCTTAGATTCTTCCTGATTGAAAAAAACGATAAATGACATCGGGGTTACTTCCATTTTGTCTATATTTACTTTTATTAATTCATTTTCAGAAACCCTATTAACCTTTACTTCCTTACTATCCATTGCTTTTAAACTAAGCGCGAAATTCCAGTTCCCCTTTATTGCATTACCTTCATAATCCAACTCAATTGCCTCTATATCCCACCAAACATTTGCAACATCTAACCTTTCACTACCATGACCACTCATCGTAGTCATACCTACATATTTTCCCTCTCCAACTTTTGTAACGTTCGAACTACCTCCTCCGCCATTAAAGCCCATAACTTGCGGACTTCCAAATGGGAACGGTTTCTCTCCTAAGTCTTTATCACTCTCGATAGAATATGTGAGTGTGATTGTTCTACCATCGAACACAGCATCATTAATTGTAACCTTAACCCCATTACTCTCTCTCGTCATATTCAATTCAGTCGAAAACTCCTTATAATTTTCATATAACCCTGTTCTACCATTATCTAAAAATCGGAATATATCACCTACAATTGGCAATCCCCCTGCATATGTAGGAAACCCAATACCAAGCGTTGCGACTGATAACCCTACTAAAATAGATGCAGCAGCAACACCTTTTTTCCAACTTTTCATCTTTTTCTTCGTACGTATCGATTGTTTTACATTGCGTTTTACTTTTTCTTTTTCAATTTCAGAAGCCTCAATTTCCTCAAGTTCTTTTTCATCTATATCAATATTATTTAATAGTTCATAAATGTCTTTCATATTGCACTACCTCCAAAACTAATATTCGTAGCATTTTGTTGTAGTTTCTTTTTTCCCCGGTACACACGATTATCTATCGCTGCCCTGGTTAATCCTAATTTCTCCCCGATTTCCTCTGTCTTCATACCAAGGAGATATTTCATAATGAACACTTTTTGATCTAACGGTTCTAATTGATTAATAAGCTTCAATAATTCTTCCCTATCTTCCATAACGATTAATTCGTCTTCCGCTGATTTTTCCGTACTGATATGAAACTCATCTGAAATAATTTCTACTTTTTTAGTCGCTTTCCGGTAATAATCAATCGCCTTAAATTTTGCGATCGCTGCAATCCATTTTTTAAAATCATTCGGCTCTCCATGAAACTTATTTGCGTTAATCCAAATGGAAAGAAATATATCGTTTACACATTCCTCTATGAGTCCATCATTTTGAACTGGAAGAAGAACTTTGTGCGTAATCCCCTTTATGAGTGGTAAGTATGTATCGATAACAAATTCTAGCGCATCTTCTTTTTGCCGCTGTAATCTTTTTATAAAATTTTTCTCATTCGATTTCATGTAGCGATTCCCCTTATATTTTTGTAAAAGCTTTTACACCCTATATAACGTCTTACAAAATATTTTCTCTCATCTTTTTTTATTTTTTGTATGTAATGGAATACTTTCCCTTAGCCATTGTCTCACATAACTACGCATTCAAAGAAAATTTTCTCAAGTCTACACTTTAATTCATGTAGTACACTATTTATATGGTCATCCTTTAACTAGGTGTACATTTTATTTCATTAATCTACTTTTCAACATTTTAAATTAGGAGATGAGATGTGTATGTGTGGAATTACAGGTTGGGTAGATTGGAAGGAAAACCTTTCAAATCAACATGTTATTTTAAAAAAGATGGCAAATCGTATTCAGCATCGCGGGCCTGATGCTGAAGGGTTCTGGTTTTCACCTCGTGCGGCCTTTGCACACCGGCGTTTAATTGTTATTGATCCAGAAGGCGGGACGCAGCCGAAGACATTTCGTGCTGGTGATTATACGTATGCTCTTACTTATAATGGAGAAATTTATAATTTCCGTGAGCTTAGAGAACAGCTTCGAAAATGTGGTCATGCATTTGAAACGCATTCAGATACAGAAGTATTACTACATGCATATTTAGAATGGAGAGAAGACTGCGTACAACATTTAAATGGTATTTTTGCCTTTGCAATATGGGATGATCAAAAGCAACAATTATTTTTAGCACGTGATCATTTAGGCGTAAAGCCACTCTTTTATACAGAAAGAAATGACAGTATAATTTTCGGATCTGAAATAAAAGCATTATTAGCTCATCCATCTGTTCCTGCTGAAATTGATGCGGATGGCATAAATGAAATATTTGGATTAGGCTTATTTCGAACTCCAGGATGTGGCGTCTTTCAACATATTCAAGAAGTGCGTGCCGGACATTCTATAACATTTACACGTGAGAAAAAAGTAGTTACGAAGTATTGGAATTTAGAAAGTAAGGTCCATACAGATTCTATAGAAGATACATCATCACATATTTTATCTATTTTACAAGATACAGTAAAAAGACAATTAATTACCGATGTTCCTCTTGTCTGTATGTTATCAGGAGGATTAGATTCTAGCGGTATTACTGCACTAGCGGGGAAAGAATTTGCTGCTGAAAATAAAACACTTCATACGTATTCCGTTGACTTTGTAAATAGCGCAAAAGATTTCGAGCTGACATTTGCTCGCACTGGTTTAGACGCTCCTTGGGTAAAACGCGTTTCTGAACATGTAGGAACATCTCATCATGATATTATTGTGAATGCTGAAGAATTAGCAAATCACTTATTCGTTCCCCTCCATGCAAAAGATTTACCGAGTGCTGGTGAAATGGAAACTTCACTATATTTACTATTTTGCGAAATGAAAAAAGATGCGACCGTAGCTTTATCCGGCGAATCTGCTGATGAAGTATTCGGTGGATACCCTTGGTTTCATCAAGAAGAATTACTATATGTAGATAAGTTTCCTTGGCTAACAAATTGGAAAAATACATCTCCTCTTCTACTAAATGAAGTAAGTAACCAATGTAATCTAGAAAACTATATTGATACACGATTCCAAGAAGCAATTCTTGAAGTCCCTACTCTTGAAGGTGAAAGTAAAAAATCCGCAAAACAACGTCAAATGTTTTATTTATTTTTAACGAGATTTCTCCCATTCTTACTTGACCGTAAAGACCGTATGAGTATGGCTGTAGGATTTGAAGTTCGTGTACCGTTTTGCGATTATCGATTAGTTGAATATTTATGGAACGTTCCTTTCGATATAAAAAGCATTGATAATATTGAAAAAGGCATTTTACGTAGAGCACTGCAACCTGCTTTACCTGAAGATGTACGCAATAGAAGAAAAAGTGCGTATCCAACTTCACAAGACCCACATTATTTACAAACGATCCGTCATTTATCACTCGACATGTGCAGTAATAAAAACAATCCTATTTTCTCACTTATTAATCATTCCACATTACTTGCCATTGCCGATCAAAGCAATAAAGACATTAACAATTTTGAAGCAAGAAGTGCTATGGAATATATGCTTCAAATAAATGAATGGTTAAAAACGTATCACATCCATATCGCTTAACAAAAAGGAGTTCAAGAGTAAAAACCTTGAACTCCTTTTATATTAATTAGCACATTGTTTATTATCAGTGTCAATGGACCATCCAATAATTGTGGCACAATCTCTACCTTTCCACTGTAGTACATTTGTTAATACTGGTTCAATCTGCAGGCTATTTCCGTCGTGCAATATTTCTACTAAAGATTGATCATCATCAAACCTTCGTTTATCACATTCTAAAATACCGTCCGTTGCCATTACAATGTGATTCATTCCTTTTTCTAATCCCCTTACACCTGACGTAAAACAAGGGGTATTTGCTGCAAAAATATTTTTCCTACCAATATATTCGTAATTCTTCCGTTTATTTAATCGCCCTTTACCATTCTTCGTTTTCTCAGAATGGAATAAATATGCGAAACAATCACCAACTGATAGCCAATATAAAAATTCGCCTTTTCGTAAACAAATTAAGCATGAAAGTTCCTCATCATCTTGATCACATTTTTCAATAAACAGCTCATCTGTAAATAACGCTAATAAGTACATATGCGTATGATGAAAAGCTAAATGTATCGGATAGGAAAATAACTCTTTTAGTTTCTCTTTTCTTTCTGAAATTGCTTCTATTATGTAATCTATATTTTTTGTTTTGTGGTGTGTATCAAAAATCATAACAAATTCAAATTGTAATTCAGGATCCCACCAAGCAAGCACCGCATCTCCTCGTTCATATGCATCACTCTCTTGATTTCCCCCATATACGCCGACTGAAAGAGGACCACATTTTTCAACATGTATTTCATCTACATACATCTGCTCATGACTCATCCATTTAAATGTATTCACAGCTATCATCCTCTCTCTTGCTAAATGTATACCTTTACACATAGATTACCTTATATTTCAATAAAAATAAACTTTTTCAACATTTTTTATCCAAATAAAAGGATTTTATCTCTATACTCACGAATATATCTTATTACACGATATAAAAATAGGGGGATTTATCATTATGAAAGACATCAATCAACATTGGGAAAGTATTTATTATCACTTACGATATGAATATGAAGACAACCTTTCCCACCAAGCCATTCGTATTTTACAAATCGCTTCTCGTGAGAAAGATATAACAATTGGAAAAGTCGCTACTGAGCTTAGTCTCTCTCATAACACAGCGTCTGAACACGTAAAACGCCTTATTCAAAAAGGATTTATTATGAAAGAAAGAAACAAAAAAGATGAAAGAGTTGTGAACCTTACTTTAACGAAAGAAGGCATTGAAGTATTAGAAAAACACACTTTACTCGATAAAGAAAAGATAAAAATATTAGAATCACAGTTATCAAAAGAAGAACAACAATTAATTGAAAAAGCCTTTTCGTTATTAGCGAAGGAGGCAAAATATGCATTTCCTCGTTAAAGTAATCGTTTCTGCACTTATTATTGGCGTTATTACTGAAGTCGCTAAACATTTTAGTACGATAGGCGGCTTTATTGCTGCCCTTCCTCTCGTTAGTTTACTGAGTCTATTTTGGATTTCTTTCGAAGGCGGGAACAAACAAGAATTGAGTCAATTTGCTATAGGCGTACTATATGGATTTCCTGCATCCGCACTACTATTATTTATCGTTTATATTGGTTTAAAAAACTCATTTTCACTTAGTACATCGGTCTTATTCGGTGTAGGTGTTTGGTGTATTGTTTTTGCTTGTCAAAAATTATTTCAAGCTTAGTTAGGAGGGTTTACTATTTATAAATTTGTAGAGGTATTGGAGCAAACTATAGAAGTATATATAAAAGGAAGTAGTAAACAAACGGTAGTTATTCAAACCGGAATGACTTGCTCATTTTATGATTGGCTTCCTATTATAGAAAAGCTTTCGCAGCACTTTACAGTCATTTCATACCATCGCCCAGGTTACGGAAAAAGTGAACTAGGAAATTATTCGCGTACTACAAGACAAGCAACAAACGAACTACATATGTTACTACAGAAATTAGCTATTCACGAACCTATCATTCTAATCGGTCATTCCTATGGAGGTTTATGTGCACAACATTTTGCGATGTTACATGAAGATAAGCTACAAGCACTTATTTTAGTTGATTCTACTTCTATGAACTTACACCGATTAGATGAACTTCATTTACCAGTTTCTGATCAGACTGATTCTGATGATATGTGGCTTCAAAAATATAATACATACTCCAAAATGGATGTAGACATGCTTTATAATGAACTAAAACCTATGCTAGCCGATCGATCAAGACAGCAAATTGAATTTTTTACCTCTCCTTCATTATATAAAGCGACAGCTTCTGAACTATGTGAGTGGAAAAATTGTGCTCACTTAATAAAAAAGCTATATAAAACATTAGAAACACCTTTAATCGTTATCGGTAGAGACCCTCAATATTCTATTACTCAGTTGACTGAGGGTGGCATGCCAAAAGAGGAAGCGATACAACTTGAAGCAATGTGGCAAGAACTGATTCATGAACAATTACAAATCTCAATAAATAACCAATATATACTTGCCGAACATGCTGGTCACGGAATCGAAAATGATCGACCAAATATTATTATTGAAGCAGTTCAATCTCTACGAATAAAAAAAGGAAGCAACTAAAGCTGCTTCCTTACTTATCTATTCATAATCTTCTTCATCATCGATTTCTTCATAATACGAATTCCCATTACTTACATATATAGGGCCATTCGCAACGTCAATACGTAATACCCATGCCCATGGCACAGCTAAACGTTTATGTATTGCTCGCCAAAAGCTCATTGATTTTCTTTCGTACTCCTGGAACTCCTGAAGTAACTCTTTGTAGGAGGAACCGTCTAACTGAATATTTGCTTCTAACAAACGAGAATGGGCATAGTACTGCAGCTCTAGTTCAGCAGCAATTTCCATTTCTTCTTCCGTTGCCATACCAATAATTGCTCCATCTGCTGGTGCAATTTCATATACGTTGTGAACTTCAATAAGCCCTTCTTTCTCTTTCTCAAACATGTAAACAGCCTCCTTTAACATATATTTTTTATGTTACAAAGTCATACTTCTACAATAACATCTCTCTTTCCTCTTTTTTTGATAAACTTTTACAAATTATTTACCCCGCATTAACGGGCAATAAGACCCCCACTGATTAAATTTTCACTTTATCTGATAATCTGTAGACTGTATTCTTTCAGCAGAAATGAAACAATTATTATCAAAAGTTAATTTATACACGTCAGGCATATGAAGGGTTTTCCAAAACTGAAAATCATATTTCGAATCGAAATAATTCATGAGTAATACCATAATATTCCCATGAGTACCTATTACAATATTCTTACCTTTATATTTTTTTAATATACTTTGCATACATATTACAGCGCGTCTTTGTGCTACATCATTGGATTCTCCGCCTTTGTGGGCAAAATTCCAATCTTTCCACACTTTCTCCATAGCATCATTAAAATCCTGTACCGGCTTTGTACTTACTAATCTTTCACGTAAATCTTCTTCTATTTGTATTGTTACATTATATGTATTTGCGATTCCTTGCACAGTTTGAATCGCCCTTTTATACGGACTTGAAATTACAGCATCAATATGTTTATCTTTTAACAAACGTGTTACATTCTCTGCATCACAATACCCTTTTTCAGATAAAGGACGCTCCCGTTCTTCTTTTGTATATGTAGAGTCGGCATGGCGAACGAAATATATTGTCGTCATTTATTCATCTCCCTTTTCCGTTTCTATCCAAATTCAATACATTACCATCAAATCACTTTACCTTTATAATAAGTACTGTCAAATTTAAATGTTGATTTTCATATTAATAAAAGGGAAACACCTCATATGGTATTTCCCTCAATTAAAATAGACTACATTCAATTAAATACTTTATCAATTTTATTTCTATCGTATTCTAATATCCAATCATTATATGTATTATAAATATCCCTAATTGTATCAGGAGAGGTAGCTAATACATCACAACCTCTATCATCATAAACGTGAAATATAGTATTCTTGTTTATATTTATAAAATACACCCTATGAAAAATACTCGGTTTTATTCCCATATCTTGATTACAAATTGCTTTTAGCATAGAAATGTATTTCAAGTCAGAAACTTTACATTTCAAAGTATATCTATGTGTTTTATATACCCCGTCTTCATCGTCTTCTGGAAAAACATAAGGGATTGTATTTTTCTGTAACTTAAGCAAAGCCGACTTCTCTTTTACATACTTAGAAAAAATATTCAATTTGTGTTTGAAAGTTTCACCGTTTGCATAGTCATTTACATCCACTACAATATAAATATCATCTTTTGTTGCATGTAAAGACTGAAATAAAGCAATCGCTCTGTTATAAACGCCTTCTAAATATGAGCAATTTTCATAAATGTTATTGCAATCATAGTCCACACCTAATCTAAAACGAATACCAATAGCCCCATTATAAAATAGAGGTGGTCTAAGTTCTAAATTTGGAAACGTTTCAAGCATATACTCCTTCAACCTCATCTCAACACCTACCTTTAACAGCATCTTGTTTACATAATAAAATTATTTCGTTATAATTTATTTCTGAATTCCTCACTTGTTATAATATCTCGAATAAAATAATCTACATTATTTCTCAGTTTTTGATATGCAACTTGATCTTCTATATCGTTAAACATCATGACAACTTCTACCTTATTCCCTTTCTTATCTGTAGTATACAAGCTTTTTGTCAATACGAATGCGGTAGAACCACCTTTTTGACCAGCATATTCGAACTTACTATTTTTAACTGTTCCTTTGAAAATGTTCTCGATTTCTTCTTGCATTGATTTTGGAAAATACTTTCTACTATTTATCTTTTCCATTATACTCATATAATCTTTGGCGTTTGCACCCACTAATCGATCTGACCAAATCCGCTGAAATTCCATATCTACCTTTAATGGGATATCCCGTTTTTTCCATTCTTCTTCATCTTTCATCCATTCATGAATTTGTAACACATGCTGATTATACTCATCCTTTGACATGTTACGTATCATTTCTAACGATTGATTTTCTGGCTCATGAAGCTCTTTTTCTACATACCCTCTCATATATAGTGAAGCAGTATACGAAGAGAACTTGTCATGACTAGTAAGCTCTAACTCTTTTATACTTTCATTTACTCTTTCTATTCCAAGCTTATCTAACAAATATGTTGTATTTGCATTAGAACTATAATGAATCATCCCTTTAGCAACTTCTTCTAAAGCGATTTGCCCATTTTTCACTAATTCTCTCGCTTTAGCATCTTCTAACCAGTCAGGATGTGCTCCACCATCAGTGTTTTTAACGTAATATTTTTCTAGCTCCTGCAATGAAATTTGTTCATCTCGGCTTATCTTTCCTTGTGACACTTGCTTAGCAAATTCAACTGCTATTACGATTTTCGCCGTACTCGCTAATGGTAATTTTTTATTTGCATTTATAGAAGTTAATACTTCTCCATTTCTTTTAATAAATAATGAACATGTTTCATCGTCTTTATGTTCTTTTATGTACTTTAATACGTAATCAGGATCTTCTTTTGATAAATAGTACTTCATAATGACAAAGAAAGCTATAACGGCTACTATAATGACTCCTGCAACAATTCCTATAATCTTTAATATGTTCACAATATGCCCCCTCTATAAAGTGAAACTATAATCAGTGGGGGGGTAGTTCATCCCCCACTAATTATTAGTTGAACCAATCGGACGTTTACGGGCAGTTGATCTCCCACCTAGCTTCTTTGCTCCAGTCGAATTTTGAGGTAGGAGTTTTATTGCCCGTTAATGTCGGATAAATTCCCTTCTATATAATAATTATAACGAATAAAAATACAAAATTATACAAAATAGAGTAACTCTTCCTAAAAAAAGAAAGAGTTACTCTATTTCACATGATGTTATATGTCCATTTAACGTAACAACTATATTTGAGTCGTCACTTTCTTTAACGCTTTTTAGTCGATTTGAGTTAGGAGGACCAATTACAACTGAGTCCTTAATTGGCGAAAGATCCTTTCCCAATTTTTCTGCACTTACACCGTATGCAGCTTGAAATACTTCTGGTGGTGTTAATCTAAGTACGTCTGATCCTTCTGCTGTTTCAAACTGATCGTTATTGAAGAACAAATGCAATTGTACTTCTTCTGTTACCGCTGTGATCCAATGCCACCATCCCATTGGAATAAAGACAGTTTGCCCCGCTTTTACATGATAATTTTGCAATTGATTCGTTTCGGGATTTAATATGGATGTAACTGCTTCTCCTGATACAACAACATCCAACTCCCACGCATTCGGATGCCAATGCGGTTCTCGCATATGCCCTTTTGTCATAAACAAATCAACAAACGCTCCTCCTATCATCGCTGGTAACTGTGTTGACGTAACTTCATATGCAATGTTTTTCTCATCCCTTTTAAAAAAGATATTTTTTCTCGAATCAAAGAAAAGATTTGGAGTTCCTGAGCTTTTCTTTAAATTTTTATTATCTGGAACATAACCGGAACTACTCATTTTATCCCTCTTTTCCACTCCGAACATTTCCACCTTCACACTGTATCGTATGGCAAAAACTTACGAATGTGCCTAATCATTCACATAACAAAAAAACACGCCTCATAATGAGAGCATGTTTTGTGATATTCTTCACATTGTTTCGTTAAAAAATAATGTTTTTACTTACCATGATGTAACATTAAATCACTTAGTTCTTCTTCAATGTGATTTAATTTCGCAACGCATTCTTTCCATTTATGAATATAACGTGAAACCCCAACGAAAAATAAAACGATAATTGTAGAAAGAATAATACCATACACGATTGCTACAGTACTCATAGTTACACTTCCTTATAATTAGTAATGTTGTTATTAGTTATGTTTTTATTATAAACCTTTTTCTTTTAAATTACTTCGATTTCAACTTTTTGTAACAAAATTGATTTTTCTCACAATAATTCATAACATTATAATGCTAGAAGAAGTCTCTTTCAGATTCCTTCTAGCATTCATATTCACAAAAAATTCACAGAACTAAAACTCTCATTCATAATCCTTTTACTTTACACCGACTGAAACTGTTTCTGGCAATGTGCTACCGCCATCAATGACAATATGTGTACCCGTTATGTAGCTTGATTCATCGGATGCTAAAAACCCTGCTAACTGACCTACTTCTTCTATTTTCCCTAAACGTCCTAAAGGAACACCTGAAGCGATTCCATCGATGACGTTACTCGGCTCATTTGGATCAGATTCATTTGCTATTTGCTCTGCCATTGGTGTCATAATGTAACCTGGGCAAATTGCATTTACAGTAATATGATGTTTTGCAACTTCACGTGCTAACGCTTTCGTAAATCCCCAAATTGCTGCCTTCGTCGTTGCATATGCAGTTTCACCTTCATCAGCAACCAATGTCCCTGTTACAGAAGACATATTCACAATCTTCCCGTAATTTTTCTCAATCATATATGGCAATACCGCTTTAGAAAAATTCCATACACCATTAATATTCACTTGAAATTGAAAATCACGCATTTCATCTGACATATCTAAAAAATTTGCAAGTCGAATAACACCGGCGTTATTTACTAATACATCAATCTTTTCGTACTTCTCATATGCATCTTTCGTTACTTCTTTTACAGCATTCATATCAGCTACATCGACTACATAACTCGCAGCATCTAACCCTTTACTTACAATATTTTTGGCAGTCTCATGAACTGTCTCTGAAATATCAACAAGTAATACTTTCGCCCCCAGCTCTGCAAATACATGAGCGATCCCAGCTCCGTTCCCCATCGCAGCTCCTGTAACAAAAGCGACCTTACCATCTAATTTCCCCATTTTATAACCCCCTTATAATATATAGAAAACCTTTACATTTTTATCATACCAAATATTCCCTCTTATTCTTTACACATCTCCATTTGTTAAAAAACGTTCAAAAACAGGGAAAATTTTCACAAATTATACAAAACTTCACCATATGTACTATTACCATATGAGTTATATTATTTAATAGAATAAAGGGGATGATATACTATGACGACTTGGTTTATTGTAATGTTAGTTGTATTTGGGGCATTTAAAATTATTGTTTCTAGCCTTCCTAACACTGTTATTGAATCCATTATTAGCAAGTACGAAACACATCCACAACTTGAAGAAGAGAATGTGACTGTTACAATCCATGGAAATAACGTAGAAGGTGAAAAGAAATCCAAAATTATTCATGATTTTAACGAAGGTTTATTTTTAGATCGCTATTATGCACCACCACACAATGAAGGTACTCCTTTAATTATCAATGCAAAACGTGGCAAAAAAGATTTTACATTTTATATTTATAGTCATGAAGAGCATGTTGATGTTGTAAAGCAACATAAAAAGAAAGTAGTTGCTTATAGTTTACGTTCTAAAAACCTTCAAAATAATGATATGTTCGTGTCAGCTGATTTAGCTTAATACCCTTATATTTAAAAAAGGAATCCATGGTATATGGATTCCTTTTACTATTCACTGAAAAATAAGCTCTGTCTTCAAACTATCTTTCGGTAACAGCCATCCTTTTTGTTCTAAACTCTTCATTAATAATTTTCTTTGTTCTTTTGCAATACTTTCCTCTTTTGTTTTAAACGACACTTCTATTACGAAATCATCTTCTATTTTCCCTGTATTACTTAGTGGCCAAACTTCAATATTCGTTTTAATATTTTCAAATTGAGCTGTATACCTTTTCATTAATACAGGACCATAAATACGAGAATTCTTGAGCATTGCTTCTCCCCAATTCGTATACAACCATTTGTTCATTTTCCCTGGTAACTTTTCTTATTTGAAATACTTAACGTTTTCTTCTCAAATCCCCAATCTACTTCCGCCTCATAATTATCGGTTTTACTATCAACCCCATCTTTTTTAGCTACTTCTAGTGCATCTTGAATTACACCATTTTGAATCGGATATCTTTTTTTATATGTTAGCTCAAAATCTTTACTAAATTCTTTCTTTCGAATCCTCGCAAACCAACCTTCATTACTTAAATTTTTATTTTCTGTATCTAAAAATTGCACTTGTATTCTTTCATAATTTGTACCAGCCTGGAAATATTCTAGTACTTCTTGCTTCATCTCTTTGTTATAACCTAATACTTGTTCTGGCTTTAATAATAACTTCACTTCAAAACTAGGTTTCATTGGACTAGCAGTAAACCCTTCCTTAACGTTATAAAGGAAACAACAAAAGAAAATGCTTACGAATACAAATACCTTTTTCATATACCTATCCCCTTTATATTTTAAATGACTTCTATACGTTCCATAGTAAGTGAATATATATTTTCATATCCTGCTATGCTAAGCTTTTTCTGTAATCGATCCGTATCCTCTTTCAAAGCGTGTACTAACACCGTATGTTCTGGTAATAATGTATTTAACATCTCTTTCACATCTCTTATACTTTGGTGAACTTTATATGGAACTCGCTTCACCCTACATTCTTTACCTACACGTTCTTTCAAAACTTTGTCTGCAAAACTCCCTTTAGCAATATGTCCAGTAAATATAATTGAATTTCGTTCTTCATACCGAACTTGTTCATAATATAACTGCACTCGTTTCGTTTGCATATTCGCATCACTCATTACAACTATTCCATAACTATGTTGTGTACTGATGTCATCATCCATAACTATTACGTTTCTTTTTAAACTTTCCATTAGCTCTTCAAGTTCTTCATTATTTTTGATCCAATCTTTATATACGATCATCTCTTCGAATCCAGCCAAAATTTCTTGATCTACTATAATGGGAAGTTCTTTATATTTTTTATATAAATACAATACGATATCTTGCGCCCTACCGAGCGGTGGCAATGGTAGTAATGCTATTCCTTTCTTTTGCGCAACTCGTTCAATTTCTGTACACAGTTCATTTACTCGTTCATGTTGCGAAACATCATCAGTATGATAAGCTGCATCTACAATTGCAACTTTTATATCGCCGCGCAATTTCTCAGGTAAATTAGCTCGGAGTATGTTAGAATCTGCTGAATAGTCGCCAGAATAAAATACATATGTATGACTCATATCCACTAAAAACCAAACAGCCCCTAATACATGTCCACTATACCCCCATTGAAACCGTAATGTAGGAGTAATCTGTACCCATTCATTCGGATTACTAATCTCATCAATATATACATAATTTAAATCTTTAACATTTTGGTCGTTATAAGGTACATTCCATCCTCGCGTCAAATTGTAGTTTCTCCATTTTTCATAATAAGTTGGAAGTTGCTCCTTCGTATAACGAGTCGTCCAAATTTTTTTCTTATATCCATACTTCGCTAATAAAGGTAAACCCATCGTATGATCTTCATGAATATGCGATAAAAATACTGCATCTAAAAACGGCACAACTTCCCTCTCTATTTTTGGATAACTATCCTCATATGATCGATTAATACCACAATCAAATACTATTTTCGTCTCTTTATTTTTCACAAAATAGCAGGAACGACCGTATTCTCCCGCTCCTCCCCATACTTCCATCCTCATCATGCTACCCCTTTTCGTTTTTGCTCCATATGTTGCAGAAGTAATAAGCACATTGTTGTAAGTCCAACAGAAACGACAGCCATCGCCATTCCTATAGATACTTCTCCTTGTTCAAATTGAGCAAAAATAAATGTTGCTGACGTTTCTACTGATGGAGGTAGTACGAGAAGCGATGCTACTAACTCTCGTATCGATATCGTAAATGTCATCGCCCATCCAGCAAGAATACCTGGGATAATAAGAGGTAATATTATTTTTCTAAAAATATAAATATAATTCCCAGAAAAAATACTTCCTGCCTGTACAAGAGAATCATCAATTTGTCCGAGCGATGCTTTTACATACTGCACCGTATAAGGTAAAAAAAGAACAACATACGTTACGATAACCATGACTGGTGTATTGTAAATAGACAGAGGCATATAGGGTGAATTCCAAAATAATATAAGACCTACAACCATCACAATTCCTGGTACCATATTTGGTAACATACCGCACATATCAAGCCATTTTTCAGAGGACTTTTTCCCCTTTCGAATCATAAGTGCCAAAAATACTCCAATCATAACAGCAATAATCGCCGTTATAAGTGAAAAAAGAAAACTGTTCCATAAAGCTTCTAATCCTGGAGATCCTATTGTAAATAATGCTTCATAATGGCTTGTTGTAAAGTTATTTAACTGCAAGCCGCCGCCCCTTAATTTCGATAATGAAGCAATAAGTATAGAAAAATACGGGATTCCAATTGCTACTATGAGTAAAGCAATTACATAAAACCATGCTACAATGCGCGTAAATATAGACAATGTATACCTTTTAGATTTCACACCTTTTCCACTAACCATTGCATATGAGTACTTTCGATTCAATACATTTTGCATATACCAAATGAGCATACACGCACTAAGTAATAAAGAAGATAATGCTGTTGCACTACTAAAATCAATCGGCCAACTCGAAATAAATTTATGAATCTCTGATGTTAACACATGAAACCCTATTCTTCGTCCGAATGTAGCCGGTGTTCCAAATTCAGCAATCGTCTTTACAAAAATGAGTAAAGCGCCCATTACATAACTTGATACCAATAACGGCAATATTATTTTTCTTAAACGATAGAAAAAGCTTCCGCCATGAACTGCTGCTGCTTCTTCTTTACTACTCCCAATCTGAAGTAACGTGTTTTTCAACATGAAGTAAAGGAATGGGAATAAATGCAGACTCATAATTAAAACCATACCCCCTAAACTAAAAAACGAGGCTGAAATCGTCTTTAGCATCGGAAAAAACTGTTCGAAATAGCCTTTCGGTTGCATGAACAAAATCCATCCCATCGATCCAATATACGGCGGTGTCATAAATGGGATCATAAAAACAACATCTAGCTTACTATACTTTCCGACATCTGTTTTGCTCATAATGAACGCCAATGGAAATGCAAATATGGTTGCTCCTATTACTACAAGTACACCTAGAAGCATCGAATTTAGAAAAATCCCAGCTAATCCACCACTCTGCATGAGTTCAAAAGGCTTTAAAAAATTCCAACTGCTATTTTCATATACACTAGAAAATAAAATGAGAAAAAGCGGAATGACGATTAACATCGCCACAAGTAACAACGCTACCGTCATTCCAATTTGTCTTACTGAAACGAATCGATTTACCATGTAATCACCATCTTATTGGAATACTTTCTTAAATTGTTTTCCTATTTCATCTTGTTCTTTCTCCACTGTCTTCCAATCAATATTTAATACTGGAATCTCTTCTACATTCGGTCTATTTTCAGCTTTTATATCTGTTCTGCCTGGTAACAAATACGCTTTAGAAATTTGTTTTTGCACATCATCTGATAATAAATAATCAATAAACTCTTTTGCACCTTCTACATTTTTACTATCCTTCATAATGCCTGCTGCACGTGGGCTAATAACTGTTCCGCTTTTTGGATATACGATATCAACTGGTTCACCCTTTGCTTTTGCACTATACGTCATATAATCAACACCCGCAATGACCATATCTTTTGCACCTGTTACTACTGGATCTAACGCTTCTTGATTTGCCCCTGCTACTGTAACTTCATTTTTCTTAAGCTGTTCAAATAAATCCCAACCATCTTTTCCATTCTTTTTCACATATCCTGTTACAAAGTCTAAAGCTGAACCTGAAAGTGATGGATCTGGAAGGTTCACTTTTCCTTTCCATTCCCCTTTTGTTATATCGCTCCAATCTTCAGGCGCTGTCTTCACATTTTTTGTGTTATACACAATTCCTAACGCTGAAGCACTATATCCAAAATAATGCCCTTTATCGTCCGACCATTCAGAACGAAGCTTATCAGCTTGTTTCGCTTCTTTATAAGGTAACGTTTGCCCATCTTTCTTTAATCCTTCCATCGCTGGTAAAGATGCAAGTACGACTACGTCAACGACTGGATTTTTCTTTTCAGCTTCCATTCTCGCTAAAATCTTACCTGTTGTTCCTTGAAACATTTCTACTTTTATACCAGTTTTCTTTTCAAAGTCTTTTTGAATTTTTTCTGCTAATCCTTTTGGCCCTGCACTATATACAACAATTTTCTTTTCATTCGCATTTTTATTTTTGGCATCTGCACTACCTGTCTTTGAACTACACCCTGTTACTACAGCAGAAAATAGTAAAGTACATACAAATAAAGACTTAAGCGAACTGAATTTCTTCATACGATTCTCCCCCTATATGATGAATACATTTTTTCGGTACATATAACGATACTGGTTTCCCGATGCTTAGCTTACTATTGTGATAAGCTGTCCATACACCGAGTGTCCCCATGTCTACTTTCACTTCATAACGTTCTCCTACATATGTAACGTGCCGAATTTCACCTGTATACATTTCGCACACTTCATTTTTCGTCCAACTCACATGCTCTGGACGAACCATTTCTTTCCCCTCTACAAGCCAATTTGCCTTACCAACAAATTTTGCAACAAATTCATGAGATGGCTTCACATAAATATCTTCTGGTGTTCCTTTTTGTAATACTTCTCCTTGTTTCATGACAATAATTTGGTCTGACATTGACATAGCTTCTGTTTGATCGTGAGTGACATACAATGCCGTTAAACCGATGGAATGAACGATGTCCATAAGCTCTAATCGCATTTCTTCTCGCAAAATTGCATCGAGTGCACTCAGCGGTTCATCAAACAAAATAAAATGTGGTTTCGTTACAATCGCCCTAGCAAATGCGACACGTTGCTGCTGTCCACCAGAGAGTTCATGCGGATATCTTTTCTCCATCCCTTGCAAGCGAACTCGCTTTATTGCATCTTCTACCTTTTCCCGCAATTGATTTGTTTGCTTTGTAGCCCTTAAACCAAATGCAACATTTTCAAATACTGTCATATGGGGCCATAAAGCAAAATCTTGAAATACCATCCCGATATTACGTTCATGAGGAGATGTTTTTATTTTTTTCGCACTAGAATACATACACTTATCTCCAAAATATATTTCACCTTTATCTGGCTCTTCAAGCCCTGCAATCATTCTAAGTAAAGTCGTTTTTCCGCATCCCGAAGGCCCTAAAAGTGTGGTGAATTCCCCTTGTTTCATTACAATTTGTAACGGTTTTAACGCATGCGTTTTTCCAAACTTCTTTTCTAGTCCATGAATTTTAATATCCATCGTTTCACCTCTCTCCCCTCATTCTTAACCTGCTTTCATTCTATATGGAAGATTTATACTGAATGTTAATGTACTGTAAAGATTAAATTAAAAAACTTCTAATAAACTATTTATTTCTATAGATTTTTTCTATAGTTAAAATAAAAAGGCGGGCAATCCATAATGAATCTCTTAAAATTAGAAATTGTAGTGCTTATTAAGAAATACAAAAAGCTTACGATTGTTGCAGAAAAACTTGGCGTGAAACAACCTACTATTACATTCCATATAAAAAGCTTAGAAGAGGAACTCGGTGTGTCTTTATTTGAATTACGTTCTGGAAGATATTTCTTAACAAAGGCTGGTGAGGCATTGCATCATTATGCTTGTAAAATAGATGCACTTATGAAAGAAGCTAGGCGGGTCACGCAAGAGTTTAAAGATTTTCATAAAGGTGCTATAACAATTGGCGCTAGTTATGTACCAGCGACTTATCTTTTACCAGAAGTTGTTCACCAATTTCAATGCGAATTTCCTAATATAAAAATAACGCTCATGGTAAAACCAGCTCCTGAAATTCGAACGATGCTACAAAATCATGAAATTGATCTCGGAGTAATTTCTGCTGCACCATTTGATGAACCACTTTTAAAACAAACGAATGTAATGCCTGATACACTTGTTCTCGCTTTTTCCAAAGAACATCATTTTTCTAAAAAGACAAATGTATCATTACAAGATATCGAAAAAGAACGTATATTATCGCATCGTAATCCATCGACAACGAGAGATTTACTTACACAATGGTCGTTAACACATAACATTACGTTTCAATCTGAAATTGAATTAGATTCATTAGAAACGATGAAACAAATTTTAAAATACGGTAATGGTGTCGCTTTTATTTCTAAACTCGCTATTGAACAAGAAGTACAACGAAATGAACTATGCTATATACCCATCCCTGGATTTGAATTTCAGCGTAACATTTATACGATTCATCATGAGGACAGATGGAATTCTAAAATTATTTCTTTTTTACTACATAGCATCACTTCTTATGCCGCAAACAATTAAAAGGCTGTCGTTATACACGACAGCCTTTTAAACTATAACTCTATTTATTTTTCTTCGCTTCAATTTTTGCTTGTGCCTCTTCAGCCTTATCTAATGCTTCTGAAACTTTCTTCTCTTTTTCTTTCACTTCATCTATACTATCGACAGCTTTAATCAGTTTATCGATTCCTTCTTCTTCTACTTTTCTCCGCTTTGCTACTCTTTCATTCACTTTCTCTTCCACATCTTTTGCTTTTTGAAGCATATCCTCTGCATTTGATGTTACAGCTTTTTTAAGTGCATCGTCTTTTTTCTTTTGTAGCACTTCATTTGCAATATCTTTCGTTTCTAAATACTTACCATCTTTTAATGCTGTCGCACCACGATCCAATAACTGAGCGACTTCTTTATATGCTTTCGCTTCATTTCCTGTTTTCTCTTTTTCCGCTTTTTCAAACCACATAATCGCATCACTATATTTTTCATTTTTCAATGATTGCATACCTGTTTCAATATACGTGTCATAATTACTGCACCCAGCCATTACGACTAATAGAAAAAGCATAACAAAACTTAATTTTTTCATGATGTTTTCTCCTTTTCTTTGCCTGCTCACTATACTGTAACATACATGAAAAAGAGTTTCAAAAACTAAAATACTAATTTGGTCATTTTTATAATGATAAGTCAAATTTTTATTATTTTCTTATTTTTAAGCCGACACATCTACTTGTTTTTTCGCCATATGTTGCTTTACTCCCACTAATACAACTAACAATAAACCTCCGCCTATCGTCATCATAACAATGCTAGTTGGCAACATATCTAATAATAATCCATATACAATCATACCGAGTGGTGCGATTGCAGTAGCAATTGTTTCAAGTAGGCCAAACACACGCCCTAAATAGCTCGGATCTGTCGTTTTTTGCATATGTACTTGCATCGGAATATTTACAATCATAATTGCTATACCCGTTAACATCATAAAAGCAATATAGTAAATAAAACTTGCCCCTTTTGAAATGGTAACTACCAATGGGAAGACTGTACATAAACTTAAACCCGCAAACAAAAACAGCCCCGTATAAATAGAACGAAACGGATTATTCACTTCTTTACGCACCGATAAAGCAATCGCACCCATTAGCATCCCGACTGCTAACATTCCCTCTACAGTACCGAGTTGCTTTGAAGATAGATGCAATGTATGGACGATAATATATGGAAGTGCTACGGTTAGCCCACACGCAAAAAAGTTTACCCACAGCGCTATTTTCATTAAACCATATATTTCATGCTGTCGTTTTACATATGAAAATCCTTCTTTTATGCTCGTCAAGAAACGCTCTTTACTCTCAGCCACTTCTTTTTTGTATAAATCAAATACGATAAATAATTGCAGAATTACTGCTAAAAAGAACGTAATACTATTTAATAAAAAGAACGACTTAATTGAAAAGAAACCAAATACAACTCCACCAATAATTGGCCCTAGAATATTTGATAAAGACGCTGCCGTTTGATTTAAAGCACTCGCTTTTTGAATACGCCCTTCATCTACTAAATTAGGAATAGACGAAGTTAATGCAACAGAATAAAAACTCGCACAAATTGATAATAATGCTGCTGAAATATAAATAAAAAGAAGTGACGGCCCAAATATAGTAGCAAGAATAAACATAATAAGCATCGTTAAACTACTTAATAAATCCGTGCCAATGACAAGCCATTTTCGATTCACACGATCAGCTACAGCACCTGCAATTGGACCACAAATCATCCTTGGTAGTGATCCGCAAACGAGCGTAATAGCAAACCCCATCCCTGAACCAGTTGTCTTTAATACGTATAACCCCATTGCGAATGTATAAATACCTGCGCCTAATAAAGACGTCATTTTTCCAATCATCATTAAAATGATATTTCTCGTTGCAATCTTCATTCTTGTATCATGTTGTCCTATACTTATATCTCCCATAACGAATCTCTCCCCTTAAAAGTTAAATTGTGTTAAACTTATTATATAATCAACTTTCCAATTATTACAACAAAAAGTTTAATTGTATTTAACTTTTCAATTATAAAGGAGCTACAATATGGCAACTCTCGGCGAAAAAATTAAGGCATTGCGAAAAGAAAAAAAGCTTACGCAAACTGAACTGGCAGGTTCTGAACTAACAAAAAGTATGCTTAGTCAAATTGAAAATGGAAAAGCGACACCTTCCATGAAAACATTACAATATATCGCTGAAAAACTTGAATGTGAAGCGAGTTTTTTATTAGAAGATGATGATGGAGAAATTGTAGAACTCATTACAAAAATGGAGCAACTCATAAAGGAAAACAAATGTGATGAAGTGTATGAGGCTTTACTACCTATCGTTCAAAAAGAGCTCCCTTCTACTTTAAATACGGCTCATATATACAAACAATTCGTAACTGCCGCGGTGATTATAAAAGATTACAACATTGAATCTTACGTAGAAAAAGCTGTTTCTATTTTTGAAAAATATAAGTTATACCGCGACAGTACGGAAACAAAATTAAAATTATCTTTTGCAATATTCACACGTAAAAAGTATGCAGAATGTTTACAACTTATATCTAATATTAGAAATGATTATGAAGAGAAACATTTAGAAATGGATCTTATTATACATATTGATTTATGTTTATATGAAGCCATCATATTACTAGCATGTGGCGATTATGAAAAATGTGAAAAAACGATATTAGAGACACTCGCATTTTCAAAAAAACATCAAGTGTATTATAAAACAGATGTATTTTACCGGATTTTATCTTATCAAAAAGTCATTACAGTTGATAAAGAACAATATTTATATTACATAAAAAAATCTGAGCAATTTGCCATTTTTACAGAAGACACTCTATCCATTGCGATGATCGATATTTTAAAAGCTTACTACTACAACACGATTACTAATGAATATACAATCGCATTAAAACATGTAGAACAATTTCAAGAAAAACTAAAAGATCAGCCCATTTTTCAAGACGACGGATTGTATTATCTTGAAAAAGGAAAAGCTTTATACGGATTAAAACGTTACGAAGAAGCTTTACAAGCATTGCAACGTGCTATTATACCAGATTATATGAACCATCCGCTTGACCAATCGTGGCTTACAACAGCAGGTGCATATCGTGCACTTTGTTACGTCAAACTGAATGATAAAAAAAGAGCTCTTGAAGAAGCAACAAAAGCAAATGAAATGATACAATCGTATCCAGATTCTATTTTCTCTGCATTTATTAAAGAAACATTACAAATAATACAAAAACTTTAAGAATGTCTCGAAATGGTATATTATTCCTCTTTTTTAGCAAAGATAATAATGATGGGAGGAATATAAATGAATATTCAACGTGCAAAAGAGCTTTCTGTGTCATCAGAACAAGCGAATGTCAGTTTTCAAGGCATGCCTGTTACCATTCAACACGTCGATGAAAACAACGAAACCGCCCGCATATATGAAGTAAAAAATCCAGGACGCGAATTAACTGTTCCAGTTAATAGCTTAGAGGAAATATAAAAAATGCCACTTCATTTTTGAAGTGGCATTTTTCTTCCTTTAGATTACTTATTATAAATTTCTTCTATCTTCTATTTTACAGGAGCTGAAAAAACAAGAATTTTCTACTTCTTTTCTTTTTATGACCTGCTAAAATACAAACTATGGATTAATTATTCACACTATACATTAAGGGGGAAACATAATGGCATCTAATTTAGAAAAAAACAAGTCTTATTATGCAGTTATATTCACTTCTAATTTATCGAATGATACAACAGATTATAGTACCGTTGCCGAAAAAATGGAGGAACTTGCAAAGCAGCAACCTGGATTTCTAGGTGTAGAAAGTGCGCGAGATCATTCAGGACTCGGAATTACAATTTCTTATTGGGAATCACTTGCGGCAATTGAAAATTGGAAACAGAACGCCTTACATAAAGAAGCGAAAAAAATAGGCCGTGAGCAATGGTACGAAAACTTCCACCTGCGCATCTGCCTTGTTGAGAAAGAATTTAAGTTTCATAGAGGCACATTGTAACTATGAAGAAAAAATTAGCTCTCGTTGCTGTTCATGAAATATATGGTGTGAACGACCATATGCATCACGTTACCCACCACTTCACTTCATCTCATATAGATGTATTCTGTCCTAACCTTCTACAATCGCAACACGCATTTCATTATCGTGATGAAGAAAAAGCATATCAACATTTTATAAATCATATTGGATTTGATGATGGAAAAGACCGAATTGAAGAATTCATCAATACCCTTTCAAGCAATTATACACATATTGGACTTATCGGCTTTAGTGTTGGCGCTACCATCTCATGGCTATGTAGTAACAATCCTAAAATAGATTTTATTATCGGCTGTTACGGTTCTCGTATACGTGACTATATTCATATGAAACCAACATGTACTACCTTACTTATCTTCCCTGAAAAAGAAGCTAGTTTTTCAGTATCCTCTTTAATTCAAACATTGCAGCAACAAAAGAATCCTTTATTAGAAATACAACAACTACACGGTGAACATGGATTTTTAAATCCGTACACTGAAAAATATAACGAGCACTCTACAAAGCAAGCATACAATTTAATAGATTCATTTCTTGCAAAAACAATCTTATAAAGGAGAATCAAATGACGCTTACATTACTCTTACTTATTTTCATACTCATTGCCTTTATGTCAGCGCTAACTATCATTTTTGTAACAGTAAAAAAAGGGGAGTTTTTCAAACGCCCCTACTTACAATCTATTATCGTTTGCATTTTATTTTTTACAAATTGGATCTTATATGTAACAACTTTTTATGGTTTACTTCCTGAGAAAGTTAGCGAATTCATATTCCTGCCCATTTGGTTTTTCCTTTGTATTTTAGGTTTTATCGTTTTCTGGCGCGAATGGAGAAACAATCGTGTGTTCTCCATATGTATCGGTTTTCTTTCCTTTATTAGTTTTCTCTTTGGTTTATTGTTGTTACTTCTTTCGGGGATGTAGTTGTTGTAAAGAGGATAACATACCTCTTTACAACAACTTTTTTCGTTCCATGACGAAAGGAATTAGTAAATATAAAGCATACGCAATAACCATCCAAATGGTAAATGATATGATTTGCTGCGAGGATAATTGTGAGAATATATTAGAGGAATTATATAAGATGTAAGAATCTAAAATTAAACCGATGGCTGTACCACATATACCTAACTTAATAACTGCATATTTCGTAGTATCTAGTTTTTTGTATAACCACATTACAAAGTATAAAGCTATAGCTGTTCCTAATTCAAGAAACGTCATGTGTAGAAAAAAGCTATTTGAAGTGTATTCTAATAAAACGGAAGAACCGAAAATAATGAAGAATGTTGAGGCAAAAAGCCAAACGCCAATAGAAAATAAAATAGTGAGCCAAAGTTTATTATTCACTACCATCTCCTCCCTTTTGTAACACTGTAAACTTTTCCAAGAGCATATATAAATCACCATATACTTTCTCTGTAGAAAAAGATGGATTGAATAATGCTTGCAATGCCAACCCGTCAATTAATGCATTACATAAAATGCTCCACGTTTCAGTTGAAATTTGAGATGTCATTGTATCTCCTACTTTTTTATTTAACACTCTTGTTAATTCTTGATTTTCATAATGTAACAGTTCACCAATTTTATCTTTCATTGCATCATTTTGTAATCCACTAGCTACTAATTGAAAAAATAAATGATGATACATTGAATCTTTCACACATCTACTTTCGGCAGACTGTAAAGCCTTTTCTAACTGTACATCCTTTCCTATTTGTTCCCACGACGCTTTACAAAACGATTCGGTCACTTCAAGTAATAATTGATCCTTCGTTTTAAAATGATAATATACGGTACCTTGTGTAACTTGAGCACTCTCTGCAACTGCTTTTAATGTCAACTTTTCCATCCCGTGCTGTGCAATCATTTCTTTTGCTGCTTCTAGTAACTTCTCTTTATTAACAACGTTCGGTTTTGCCACTTCTATGACCACCTTTTAAGTTAGTTGGATAACCAACTTAATTATACAGAAAAATCAGATAAAGAGAAAGGAAGAAAAGCCAACATTCAACTTTTCTTCCTTCTATGTTTACCTTTAGATTTTACTGTCACTGACTCACAAGGTGTGTAATAAATTTGAGGTGTCGCCTTATCAACAAACATCATAAACGTAATGAAGCCGATAATAAAGAAAATAAATAACGTTAACAAAATTGCTCCTATCGTTAAAAGTATCATAACACCACCCCTATACCGTTCATGTTATTACACCTTTCGCTATTATATGAGCGTAATCCTTTTTAGAAAAAGAAACGTAACAAAATAATCACAATCACGCCAGTTAATACTGTTCCTAATAAACTACGAGTATATATTGCGACAAGAAATGTTGGAATTGCTGCGATAAGGTAATCCCACTGCATCGTCTCATGCATAAATAATACTTGTGCTAAAAGTGCTGCTAATATCGCAATTGGTATGTAATTTAACCATTTTAAACCCCAGTCTGGAATTTGTAGTTTGCTAAATACGAGAAGAGGTAAAATACGTGGTATGAGTGTGACAGCTCCTGCCGCTAGTAAAAGTAATAATACATCTAATCTCATTTCCATTTTTCAATCACCACTCCAATCGTCGCAGCTAATAATGTAGCAAGAATAACAGCTATACTATCTGGCATAAATAGGTGTGCAACGTATGCGATCATAATCGCTACAATTGCAACAGTAAGATGAATTGCTAGTTTCGGTTTACTACTTATGAGCTGAAGTACAAATAATCCGATAAACATTGCTGGTAATGCATAATCCATCCCGTACGTATGCGGATCTGGTATCCACTCACCAAACAGCCCGCCAATAATGGTAGCAAGAATCCAATTTAAATATGCTGTTACATTTAAGCCCATCATCCACCTGTCGCCTACATATCCTTTTTGCGCTGCATGCTGTACTGCCACGCCGAACGTTTCATCTGTAATTTGAGAACCGATAAATACGTTTTTTAATAGTGGAAGTTTCGTAAAGTATGGTGCAAGGGCAGCACTCATTAGAAGGTGGCGTAAATTAACAAAAAATACGGTGAAAATAATTGCTGAAGCAGGAGCACCAGCTGCATACATACCAGCTAATATAAATTGGGCAGAACCTGCATAAATTAAAGTGGACATAAATGCAATTTCAATGATGGAGAAACCTGCTGTTTTTGCAATTACACCAACTGCTATACCTATACTCAAATATCCAAATACAGTTGGTAAACAATCTTTTACTCCTTGCTGAAATGTATCATCGCTCTGCAAAGCTACATGTGCCTGAGCTTTACTCATCCGTATCATCCTCCATTCCTTCTAAAGTTCGTTTTCCTGTTACGACATGAACTAAATCTATATTTTCACGCCATAACGTATCTAACTTATCAGCTCCAAATTCCTTCGTGATTTCTTCAACCATAATATCGTGTCGCACATACTCTGTAGCAACGAGAACTAAAGCTGGGTCATACGTTGTAACCGCCCATGAAGTACTATCATTTGAGAAGTTCGCAATTAATACTTCCTCTCCATCACGCGCAATAACAGTTAAATGACCGCCCATTCTCTTTTCAACAACGTGGGGCGTCATATAATTATGGTGAAACGTCGCGCCTATTTTTGTATTTGGAGCGCCGAACAGGATTGAAAATATATGTACACCTTCCTCTTCCTTTTGATGAAGATATGGCTCAATTTCATGCACTTGATCTTCCCATACAGAAATCCATAGCTCTTCCTTCGCCCTATTAATTATATTGCATATTTCTTTTACAACACGATCATTGGAGCGAATATGCGAAATTACATCTATTTGTCGCTCTTGTTCTAAACCATTTAATTTCTGGTCTAAAAATTCAAAGGACTTTTCAAAATCCCTTCGCATTCGATTCATTAACTCCGTAGCTGGTACTGGTACATATTTCACTGGCTCAGTAGGAACAATATGCACCGCTCCTTTATCCATCAATTTACCGAGTACTTCATAAATCATCGAACGAGGTACCCCTGTTTGTTTACTCACTTCATACCCAGTTACTGGAGAATGTTTTAGTAGTCCAATATACGCTTTACATTCGTACTGAGAAAAACCTAACTTTTGTAATTCCTTTATAATTTCATCCATCGGTAATCCCTCACATTCTATATAACTCTCATCTCAAAACGATGTATGTATATTAGTAGTTATTAGTATACCTACTAATATAAAAAAACAGACCCGTAAAGTCAATTGATAATTCTGAAATTTATACCAAAAATAAAAAGCCTTCTTATGAAAGGCTTTTTATACATATCCTGTTATTTTAACTGCAAAGATTTTGATGCATTTCCCCTTAAATGTTCGCGCAAAGTAGAACCCGTATACTCTTCTCTAAATACACCAGCCTTCACAAATAAAGGAATGACTTCACTAAAAAATAGATCTAGTGACTTTGGAGGTCCTCCTGGAATGGCAATAAATCCATCTAACGCTCCAGCCTCAAATCTATCCATAATTTGCTTCGCAACGTCTTGCGGTGTACCAACTGCAACCCAATGAGCGGAGCCAACAACTTCTGGTCGTTCTAGTATTTGTTCAACAGTTGGTTCATTTTTCATAATGAAGTTCCATAATAATTCGGCATGTGTTTTACTGCGAACCGTTTGATCCCGACTTGGCAGCATCTCTTCTGTAACCTTACTTTCCAGCGGAATCCCTCTAGCGTCTAGTCCGAGAACCATTTCGAGTAACGAGTATCTCTTTTCTTTTGTGAGATGTTGATGAGCTTGCCTATGCATTTCTAACGCTTCTTCATATGTATCGCCGATAAAGAAATATAATCCAGGCAATACACGTATATCATCTTGCTTTCGGCCATGCTGTTCTGCTCTTTTTCTTAAATCTTGACGCAGTTCCATTCCTGACTCTACATCTGGCGTTGCAGCAAAAATTGCATCAGCAACAGAAGCAGCAAAATTCCGGCCTGACTCTGAAGCACCAGCTTGGAATAATGGCATTTCCCCTGAAATATGCTGCGGAATATTTAGTGGACCTTTCACCTCAAAGTATTCACCATTATGCTCAATAGGCTTTACCATCTCTCTAATAACATCAGGATTATCTACTTTCAATACTTCATTAGGGTGACTACCCCAAAGCTTTCTTACTAACGCTGTACATTCTGCCGCTTTTGCGTATCGCTCTTCTGATGATGGCATCCCTTCCTCACCAAAGTTTTCAGCACCGTCAATGGATGTGACAATATTCCACCCTACTCGGCCGTTACTAATCCAGTGTAAAGATTGTAATTGCCTCGCTAGTATATATGGTGGATAAAACGAAGTTGAAGCAGTCGTCACGACTCCAATTTTTTCTGTTGCATAAGCAATAGCAGTAAACAATAACGTCGGATCTAAAATGACATTTCCCTTATTACGAGCAATTAAATCCGGGTGCGCCACTAAATAATCTGCCTTAAAAACAAAGTCTAGCTTAGCCTTTTCTGCCTGTTTCGCTAACTCTACTTGTTCATCAATTCCTGAATCAAATATACTATCTTCTTTCTTTCTAGAAATTAAACATAATCCAATACAAAGTTGTTTGTTTGTAGACATATACACACCATCCCCTTGTTTTTAATTCACTTAGTTAAACGAATGTTGCTGTCATTATGAAATTCCATTCTTATAGAAACGAATAAAATGATAATGATTATCAATATCATTTTATGGTGTAACTGTAATAAATGCAATAAAAAAAGACTCCCACTAACGGGAGTCTTCTATCTCAATATTTCATTCGCTTCTTTTTCATAAATTTTATCAAACGAAGTCATAACACGTTGTGACGCTGAAATCATTTTTTGATCCGTCATAAGATCAGCCATCTCTTTCGTCATATCTACATTTGAATTTTCTAGCATATGATTTTTTACTGTCCCTGTTCCGTTCGGTAAATCAGCAATGTTTCCTTCTGCTAGTATAAAGCTTTTGTTCTCTCTTTGTACGAGACGATTATTCGCTTCTGCACCTACTGTTTTTGTTTGCAGGCGGGCAATATTATTTTGTGTTACTGCATCATATAACGTACCGTCTGCTTGTACAGCTACTTTTGCTCCTTCTGGAATACGAATACGTTCATTATTCTCTCCCATTACGAAAGCACCTGAAGATGTTTGTAAATAACGATCACTATTTAATGTGAAACTACCATCTCTCGTTAAAAACGTTTCATTATTTTTAGATGTAACGAAAAACGAAGCTGTGCCAGCAGTTCCGTCATCTAAAAAGAAATCTGTAGCACTATTTGTCATTTGTATATTTCCTTGTACTAAGTTTACATGCGTCGCGGCTGGAACTACAGCGTAATCGACTGAGCCAATATTTGTTACAGCCCCATCTCCGCGGCGATATGTGTCTTGTACATCAAATACTTTAGAAGTCATATTTTCTGCTTTAAATCCTGTCGTTTGAGCATTTGCAACGTTATTCGAATGAACATTAATGCGCTGCATGTAATTCATCATACCCATAGAACCTATATAAAGACCGTTCATACTCGTTTGAATAAGGCAGTTGCCTTATCCTTCACCTCTTTTCTATGATGTTTGCAACATTTGTTTCGCTAAATGTTCAGCTGTAGCGATATGTATATGTTGCTTCACGTCTTGTCCGTCTGTCATTAATACAATTGGAGCTGATGATACTGCTGGAATTTTCAACAATTCACCACTACTTGCTGTTTCATCAAATTTCGTAAATACGATACCATCAATATGAATATCTTTGAAATTCGTAATGATTTCAATCATGTCTTTACTTTTCATCGAAGCTGATAACGTTAAACAAATATAATCTGGTTCTACTTGTCCCATCGTTTCAATCATTTCTTCCACTGTTTCTGTCGTACGATAATTTTTTCCGGCTGTATCAATTAAAATATAATCGACGCGCGCTTCTTCTTTAAAATACGTAAGCGCTCTTGTCATTGCAGCATCATCACGTACAGCAATTACTTCAAATCCAATTGTCTTGACGTAATCTTGCAGTTGCTGTACTGTCCCAATACGCGAATGATCTGTCGTAATAAAACCAACCGTTTTTTTCTTACCGTGAAATTGCCATGCCATTTTCGCAAGTGTCGTCGTTTTTCCAACACCTGTTGGACCAATTAATGCAATTGTTTGCACTTCTTTTTCAAAAACATTTTCCGTGTTGAAATGAGATCTCATATCTTCTAGTATATATCCGATCACTTCTTCTTCTGTAATCATCGTTGCATTCTCAAACTTCACTTTTAACTTTTCAGCATATGCATGAATGAAGTATTGTTCTACATCGTTTTGCTCTAGCATCCGAATTACTTTTTGAATAATAAATGGTACAGATTCTTGATTTTCTTTTTTTACAACTTCTTCTTTCTTGACGGGAACGACTTTTTTCACAGCTTTTTGCTTTTTCGTTACTTTCGTTTCTTCCGTCTGTTTCACAACGACGATACCTTTTTCAAACAGCTTTAATAGTTTTTCTTTCTTTTTTGCCCATTCTTCACTATTTCCTGTTTGCATCGCCGCGTATGACATAGAAGTCGTCACGTTTTCTAAATTGTGCAGTACCGATCGAATTCCATCCGCCTTCACAATTTGTTCAAAAGGGTCATTCACAACATCCATTAATTGTTCATGAAATTGAGTTGTGCCTTCGTTCACTTCTTCCTGTTTATCCTCTGGAAAAGCAACTAACATTTCATAATTCTTTTTCCAAAAAAACGGGATATTTCGTTTTACACTTTCATCGACAACGTAATAATAATCTGTACCATATTGGTCAAATAACTTTCGATACAATTCATTTTTCGAAGCTGCTTTTATTCGCATTAACGCTTCTTTTTTTTCTGTACTTTCCATTACTTCACCCCCTACTATTCAATATAAGCAATTTGATCTACAACAATTTCTGGTGCTAATTCGCTAATACAAAGTACTTGCGCTTCTACTTGATAACGCTCAAGAAGTCTTACTATTGCAAATCTGAAATCTTTTCTACGCGTTAATAACACTGGTTCTCTTCCCATTAAACGAGCCTGTTTAAAGACACGTTGTACTTGCTCAACTACTCGCGTTTCTAAATCTAAATCCCAGTTTAATAAATACCCTTGATAAGAATTGTTCACAACGTCCGCATCTAACTCGATTGAATCTGAGAAGAGCGCCGCATAAATTTTACCGTCAGGATTTTTCGCATTTTCACAAATAACTTTTGAAATACATTCACGGACGAATGACGTTACACCGTCAACATGATTTTGATAAATTTCTTTTCCGTCAATAATACCTTCGATAATGGTTGGTAAATCGCGAATAGAAATACCCTCTTTTAGAAGTTGTTTAATAACATTTTGAACGAGTGATAAGTCGATTTCTTTCTTCTTAATCTCTTCTAATAAAACGCCGTTATCATTTTCAAGCGAGTTAATTAAGTCTTTTACATGTTGACGCTGAATTAACTCATGCAGATTACGTCTAACGACAACATCTAAATGCGTAATTAATATACTAAGTGGCTCTAATACTTGATAGCCTTTCATTTGTGCATCTTGTACCATATGCTCTAAAATCCAATATCCATCTTCACCGAAAATCGGATCTTTCGCTGGTTCTGCATCTAAATCGGCCATTACATTCGGTGTTTTCAGCGCTAATAAGTAACCTGATTTTAAAACACCTTCAGCTGCCTTCGCACCTTTAATACGAATAATGTAACGTCCGCGTGGTCTAAAACTCGTATTATCTTTAAAGTTAATTCCAGGAACGTTAATACCAAGGTCGGTAATAATCGACTTCCTCATAAGAACAACTTTATCACGAGCTGTTTCCCCGTTAATTTTCTGCTTTACAAGTGCAGCTAAATCTAAGCCGAGTTCTACAATAATTGGATATTTATCTGTAAATACTCCGAATGAATCTTCCACTTGTTGCAGTTGCTCATCTTCGCCTTGAATCATTTCTATTTCTTTTTGAAGCTCGTCTTCTTTTTCTTTCTTTATTCGGTTTTTATTACGAATTCCTAAGAAGATAATTGTTCCACCAACGAGTGCGAATGGTAGAAATGGTAGCGGAGTAAAAATACCCATTGCGATAAATAAACCACCAAGCGCATATACAACAACTTCATGTGCTAATAACTCTTTAAAGATACCTTCTGTTACTGTATCCGCTGAACCATCAAATACACGTGTCACGATAATACCGGTTGAAATTGCAAGCATTAACGAACCAATTTGGTTTACGATTCCGTCACCGACAGTTAACTGTGTATAGTGAATAGCTGCTTCAGCAAAGCTCATGCCCTGCTGCATCATCCCGACAATTAAACCGAAAATAATGTTTACGAATAAAATGACAATCCCGAAAATAACGTCCCCTTTAATGAACTTTCCGGCACCATCCATCGCTCCGTAAAACTCTGTTTCCATATTTAACTTTTTTCGTTTTGCCTGTGCATCTTTTTCAGTAATAATACGCTGGTTTAAATCAGCATCGATCGACATTTGTTTCCCCGGTAAAGAATCAAGTGTAAAACGAGCTGCAACTTCAGCTGTACGAGATGCACCGTTTGCAACGATAAACTGGAATATGATTAATACTGTAAAAATAACGATACCAATTAATAAGTTCCCGCCAATTACAAACTGGCCGAACTCTTCAATAACATGCCCCGCATTTCCATCTGTCAAAATCGCTCGCGTCGTCGATACGTTAATCGATACGCGGAAAATCCCGATTAATAACAGCATCGTCGGAAATGACTTTAATTCATCCCACTCGTTAATACTTGTTGCTCGCATATAAATAAGCACTGACATACTTAGTAAAAAAACGATAACGATATCAAGTATAAATGGTGGAAGTGGAATTAAGAGCGCCACTACGAATGACGCTGCTAGAAAGATAGAAAAATAGGTTCTTGCAGAATCTATCTTAAACACAAGAGATCTCCTCCAACCGCGCTATTATACTTCAAGTTCATTCGTTTGAATTAAATAGCGCATAACTTCAATTACAGCTACGTATAAATCTTCTGGAATCGTCTCATCTTCCTCGACTTGATAATATAAAGAACGAGCAAGCGGACGATTTTCCACCATTGGTATTTCTTGTTCACGGGCAAGCGTTCGTATATATAATGCGAGCTCATCTTCCCCTTTTGCAACGACAATTGGTGCTGCATCAACCTGTTTATTGTATCGAAGTACGACCGAAATATGAGTCGGATTGTTTACAATAAACGTTGCGCCATCCATCTTCTTCGCAATTGTCCCTTGCAAGATCGCATGCATAAAGTTTTTTCGTTTCCCCTTTACTTGCGGGTCCCCTTCATTATCTTTATGCTCTTGTTTTACTTCTTCTTTTTTCATCTTAATATCTTGTTCGTACTCCCATTTTTGATAAATAAAATCAATAATAGAAAGAACGATTAATATAATTAAAATGGCTAAAAAGATAAATTTAATTTGCCTAATAATTTCAGTAAGTGACGCAGTCCAGTTAAATCCAATCATACTAACAATTTTCTCTAAATTCTTTTTAAAGAGAACGTAAGCGACGTAACCAATTAACCCCATATAAAATAGTGATTTCAAAATATCTACTAAACTTTTACGGCTAAACAATCTTGTAAAATAGTTTTTTGGGTTAATACGCGACGCTTTCGGCTTAATGACTTTAGAAGAAAATAAGAAACCGACTTGAATCATATAATTGAATAAATGAAAAGCGTATACGAGTATTAATATTGGAGCCGATACTTTCAGTAGTAAAATACCCATTAAATAAAAATACTCAGTTGAATCTGTGTTTTTCCCAATTTGATCAAACAGCACCGCTACAGAATTTGCAATCTCATAACCGAGCCAATCTCCGAAAAAGTAAACGACAACTGCTAATACAAGTATGGAAAATAAATTATTTAAATCTTTACTCCGGGCAATATTCCCTTCTTCACGCGATTTCTTACGCTTCTGCGGGGTGGCCTTTTCTGTTTTATTATCCTTTGCCATGCGCGTCCCCCTACTTCGTTAAGAAAAAGTTAAATAGTTTCGTATATTCCTCAAGCAATACATCTGTCATATTTTTAAACACATAACCGAGCATCGGTACACTCATCGCAATAAACAAAATACCGCACGTAATTTTAATGACGAATGCATTCATAAAAATATTTAATTGCGGAGCGTTTTTTGCGATTAAAATTAAAACAAAGTTAATGATGAACAAACTCCCCATTAGCGGAAGAGCAATTTCAACCGCTGATGTAATCGCAAATAATAACGTTGCGAGTAGACTATCTAAAAAACTAGTCGTCAGCAATTTTGAAATCGCCTCTGTATATTGAAACGACTTTAAAATCGTGGCAACGAAATAATTAATGCCGCCAAGTGAAATAAAAATAATTAGGAAAAATATATCAAAAATGGTTGATAGTAAAGTAGACTGTGAACCTGCATTTACATCAAACAAACTTGCCTGTGATAAACCGATATCAAAGTCTAAAATATGCCCAGCCATTTTTGGAATGTTCCACAGCATTTCTACAATTTTTGAAAGTGATAATCCAATTACAATTTGCGTTCCTGCATAAGCTGCAACGTCCCAAACGGTCTTTATGTGAGAAACATCAACTTGATCGGCCACTGTAATCGAAAGAGCAAGTCCAACTGTAACCTTCGCCATTGCTGGAATGGATCGCCCTGAGAAAAACGGTAAAAAATATAAAAATGAAGTAATGCGGCAAAACGCAAAAAACGTCGCCGCCCATAATTCCATATTCATTTCAGTCCACCTATCTTAGTAAGAACGCAATAGCGATGGAATTTTATCAAATAAATCTAAAATAAGCGTCGTTAACTCTTGAAACATCCACGGACCTAAAATGATAATAACGAGTACGATACTCGCCATTTTCGGTAAAAACGTCAGCGTTTGCTCTTGAATTTGCATCATCGCCATAATGACAGCGATAATAATAACGACAATCATACTTACGCCGGCAACCGGCATTAAAATCATAACCCCTTTATAAAAAAAGGTTTGAAAAATATCTATAATTGGTGACGTATTCATTTATATGACTCCTATCACATAGCATCAAACGCTTCAGGCGACCGTTTTAAACATAATGTCGACGATTTTTGTATATCCGCCTAAATATACGAAAACGAGTATTTTAAATGGTAAACTTAAAATCATCGGCGGTACCATCATCATCCCGAGGTACATTAACAGTGTACTAATAATCAAATCTATAAATACAAACGCTAAATAAATGAACATCCCTGTTAAGAGTCCCTTTTGGATTTGCGTTAACGTAAAGGATGGTACGAGCGTAAATAAGGAAAGATCTTTCAAATCTTTCGGTAACTCTTCTCCACGCACTTTCAGCATCATTTTTAAATCATGCTTATACGTATGCTTTGACATATACTCTTTCATAATCGGAGCTGTCGTTTCCGCAGCTTGACTTACTGTTATTTTCTCTTTCGTCATCGGATCCCACACATCGCTCTTCAGTTGCCCAAGTACAGGCTGCATCGTAAAGAGGGATAAAAATAGTGCAAGTCCTACAAGCACTTGGTTCGGTGGTAAGTTCATTACCCCAAGTCCTTGACGTGTAATCCCAAGAACGATCATAAAATAAGTAAAATGTGTAAATAATAGAACGATAGATGAAGATAATGATAAAAGGGTAACGAGCGCAAATAATTGTACACTTGAATTACTCGTAAACTCTTTTCCATTTTCGAAATTAATAAAACCGTTTTGGGCTGCATACGCTGGATTTACAAAAATAATTGAAAAAACGATAGAAAATACGAAAATAACGGCTAATAATGATAACTGTTTCTTTATTCTCATGATGGATCCTCTACTTTTTTCGTTTCACTCTTCACCGCGTCTTCTAGCGCTTGTTGAAACTGATTTCCTGTTCCTGTTAATTGCACAGATTGCACACCGTTATTACTAATAACAGTGAACACTTGCTTGCCGTCCACTTCAAATAAAAAGGCGCTCGTTTGATGATTTAAATACACGCCGTCCTTCACTTGAATGTGGCCATTTTCACCTTGTTTAAAAAACTGCTGCTTGCGCGTCTTTTTCGTCATATAATATGCACCGTAGCCGAGCGCACCAAACAGTAAAACGACTTGAAATAAGGTCGTCATATACGACATATGACTCCTCCTCTACTCTTTATCTTGCATTTGACTTTGCGCTTTCATAAGCGCAGCTTGCTTCTTGTCAGCTTCAATTTCAGAAATGATAATACCGAACTTCTCGTCCATTACGATCGCTTCCCCAATGCCGACTTTCATATTACTTAAATACACATCTACTTTATGTCCTAAGTTTTTCTCTACTTCCAGAACATCGCCCACTTTTAACTGTTTCACATCACCAAGTGTAATAGATGACTTCCCAAGCTTTACACCAAGTTCAATCGAAATGTCTGAAACAGTATCAATATGTGCTTTACCTGCTTCATTTCGCTTTCCTGCAAAATCTTCTAATCCCATTAATGATACAGGAGATACTTCATGCTTCATATGGATCCTCCTACTCTACAAAACTTTTAAATAAGAGCGCCTTACGCGTTCCATCTTTTCCAATAAAACAATTAAATTTATGCTTTCCATCTACATAACCAAGTAATTCATCCGAAACTTTCGTATGAAGCGGAATAATATCGCCTTCTTCAATTTGTTCAATCTCACCCATTGTCATCTTTTGCTTGCCAATTGCAACGTGAACAGGTTTATACACTTGATTTACTTTCACTTCCACTTCAGACGTATACTTTTTACGCTTATCCGAAGAATGTTCGACAATATTTTCAGACGTTAACTTATCCATAATTTCTTCAACAGATAAGAATGGAATACCGATACGCACCGTCGTATTCCAAAAATCTGTTTTCATATTTACGTTCAGTAATGAAATGATATCACTCGCTGTCGTAATCTTTAATGCATTCGGATCTGTCTCCGTCGTTACAAATTTCGGTTCAATCGCCACAACACTTTCAAATGATTGCTCTAAATTTTTACAAAGGAGCATAAAAATATTATCCAGTGTTAAAAACTCAAATGCGGTAAGTGGTCTGCGCATCGTAAAGTTACGCTTACTATCTCCACCAAGCCAACATTCATGAATATAAATAACGAACGCTAAATCAATCTCAATAACAATTTCTCCAAGCTCCGGGAGGCCAAGATCAATAACGCAATATAAATAGTAATCTTTCGGCATTTTCTCCACATACTCACTCGTAAACGGAACTTGCTCAACCGTTGAAGGCTCAAGCTCAATTGGAATACGCATACGCGCTGCCAACGTCTGTGACGTCTGTTTACCAAATGTAGAAGCAATTGCTTGCAAGCTACGTAAATGCTCAACACCGAACTTCTCCGGTCTATTAAAATCATACTCTTGAAATTTCTCTTGCTTTCCTGCTTCTTGTGCGAAAGCTGGCATTTCCTCGCCTTCATTAACCGCCTTCAGCAGGGCATCAATTTGCTCTTGGCTTAATTTTTCGCCACTCATGACAATCCCCTTCCCTACCTTTTCAATTCAACGATTTCAACGTACATCTTCCCGTTTTTCGTCAAAATCTTTCCGGTTCCAATCTCTTCATTCTCAAGCATAAGACGCACCGTATTTTTCGTTGAATTTTCAAGACGATACAATGTACCTTTCGTTATATGAAGCAAATCTTCAATTTTCTTTTTCGTATTTCCGATTTCAAAATAAATTGTTAACGGAATATCATCTTGTAATTTCAAATCTAGCCAACTCCCATATCATGTTCACGAAAATTTCATGTTCTCTCTATATATGAAATTTCTTATTTTGAAACGTCGATATTTAATATTTTTTTAATATATCCTTGCGTTTCTTTAAATGGCGGTACGCCTCCGTACTTTCTCACATTACCAGGGCCAGCATTATAAGAAGCAAGTGCCAATACTAAGTCGCCGTTATTTTTCTTTAAATAACCGCTTAACTCTTTCACACCGCCCTCAATACTTTCAGCTGGTGAAAATGGATTTTTTATACCCATCTCTTTCACATTCGCTGGCATAAGCTGCATAAGACCCATCGCACCTGCATGTGACACCGTTTTCGGATTAAAATTAGACTCTACTTCAATCATTTTTTGAATTAACGTTTTCGGAATTCCGTATGTACGGCTAGCGCGATCAATAATATCCTCATACTTCCCTTCATTGGAAGAACGTATTTTTTGAATATTATACTTCTTCGTTAATTCCCACGTATCAGCAGCCTCATTTTTCGTTTCTGGGAAACGTCGTTCAAACTCTTTTTGTGCGACTTGCACTTCATCTACGTTCTTCGTTTCAGCCTTTTCTTCAGCCTTACTCGCTTCCTCTACTTTATTAATAGATTCTTCCGGTTTATTTACAACCGTTTCTATTTTCGTAGATTGTACCGGCTGACTCATATCTTCTATGTTTGCCGGCTGCGCAGTACCCTTCATTTCCTTCGCAGGTTCACTCTGCAACTTCTCTTGAAAACGACTACTAACGAATGCTTGTGGACTACTTAGCTTTTGCTGAATTTGTCCTTTCTTATATGCAAGCACTTCTTTTACTATATTTCCAACTAACATAATATCACCTTTTCGGTAAACAAAGATAATCTAATATTAGAGTTTTTTTAAAAAGTTTGCAATAATCCTTTTAATAATATTGTAATAAAAAAACGACTAAATTGTTAAACTGTTATTTTTTTATATTTATTAATTCGAATTTTTAGTTGACACCCGTTGTAGCAAGGATTACAATAAATCTCGAAATTGATTTTTTCGCATATTACCGTTTTTCAATTTGCAGAAAAGTCAATATAAAAAAATGGGGGTTCTTAACATGAGAATTAATACAAACATTAATAGCATGCGTACGCAAGAGTACATGCGCCAAAACCAAGCTAAAATGAGCAACTCTATGGACCGTTTATCAAGCGGTAAACGTATCAACAACGCTTCTGACGATGCAGCAGGTCTTGCAATCGCAACTCGTATGCGTGCACGTGAAAGCGGATTAGGTGTTGCAGCTAATAACACACAAGATGGTATTTCTTTAATCCGTACAGCTGATTCAGCAATGAACTCAGTTTCTAACATCTTACTTCGTATGCGTGACCTTGCTAACCAATCTGCAAACGGCACAAATACAGATAAAAACCAAGGCGCACTAGACAAAGAGTTCGCTGCATTAAAAGAACAAATTGATTACATCTCTAAAAACACAGAATTCAATGATAAAAAATTATTAGACGGCAGCAACAAAGCTATCGCGATTCAAACATTAGATTCTGATGATAAAGGTAAACAAATCGAAATTAAGTTATCTGATTCTTCTACTACTGCACTAAAAATCAATAATCTAAGCATCGCTGCTAATGGACTTGGTATCGGCTCTGGTCAAGAATTAGTTGGTGTTGCTGACAATACTGTGGCTGATGCTACTGCTGGAGCATTAAAAGGCTTAAATAATACTGCTGGTACTGGTGGCGCTTTAGCTGATAGAAAAACTGCAGTAGACAATTTCAAGGTTGAATTTGCTAAGGTTAAAGACGGTATGAATGCACAAGATGTTGAAAAAATTAATGACGCTATCAAAAAATTCGAAGATGGTACTGCAAATTCTTTAGCAGATACTCAGGCAATTGGAAAATTATATACTGATTCACCTAAAGCTATTACAACTACTCAAATTAATGACGTGAATGTAGCAGCTAAATCTTTATCCGATTTAACTACTGCTTCTACTACAGATACTAGAAAAGCAGCAATGACATCATTCGTGGATGCTTTTAATGCTGTTAAAGGTTCTATGAATAAGGCAGATGTAACTAAAATTTCGGATGCCATTGATAGATTCAGTAAAACTGATGATTCTGGTAATACATTAGAAGCAGCTCGCGCAATTGGTGATGCATTTAAAGCTGCTACTACTAACGGACCAACTTCAACAGCAAACGATGCTAATGCAGCAATTAAAGCAATCGATGCAGCACTAGAAACAATTGCCTCTAACCGTGCAACTATGGGTGCTACATTAAACCGTCTAGACTTTAACGTAAACAACCTTAAGAGCCAACAATCTAGCATGGCATCTGCTGCTTCTCAAGTAGAAGACGCTGACATGGCGAAAGAAATGTCTGAAATGACTAAGTTCAAAATCTTGAACGAAGCTGGTATCAGCATGCTTTCTCAAGCAAACCAAACTCCACAAATGGTTTCTAAATTATTACAATAAGCCATTTGATTTAGTTTCATGAATAAACCTCTCTGCTTGCGGAGAGGTTTATTTTTTCTATATAAATGAATTTTTTGTAAAACCTTTCTTTTTTAGGTAGGATAGAGCATCCACGTTGCGTAGAAGCGGTCAATTCCTATCTCTATTCCCCCCTTATGTTAAAATACAACTAGAAGATAAGCATAAGTCCCTTTTTCTTTTTATAACTGTTTATTGGCTTTAAGATCCTATATGAATCTATAAGATAAGGAGTGTCTATTATGCGTATTGGTACGAATGTTTTGAGTATGAATGCTAGGCAATCGCTATATGAGAATGAAAAGCGTATGAATGTTGTGATGGAGCATTTGGCAACTGGTAAGAAGTTAAACCATGCTTCTGATAATCCTGCTAATATTGCGATTATGACTCGTATGCATGCACGAGCAAGTGGTATGCGCGTGGCGATTCGTAATAATGAGGATGCGCTATCAATGCTTCGGACAGCGGAAGCTGCCCTTCAAACTGTGACGAATATTTTACAGCGTATGCGTGATTTAGCTGTTCAATCTGCGAACGGTACAAATTCAAATAAAAACCGTGATTCACTAAATAAAGAGTTTCAATCTTTAACAGAGCAAATTAGCTATATTGGCGAGACGACTGAGTTTAATGATTTATCCGTGTTCGACGGCCAAAACCGTCCTGTTACGTTAGATGATATTGGTCATACAGTAAACATGACGAAACATATTCCTCCTTCCCCTACACAACATGACATCAAGATTTCAACAGAACAAGAAGCAAGAGCTGCAATTCGTAAAATTGAAGAGGCACTACAAAATGTATCACTTCATCGTGCCGATCTTGGGGCTATGATTAACCGTCTGCAATTTAATATCGAAAATTTAAATAGCCAAAGTACAGCATTAACAGATGCCGCCTCTCGAATTGAAGATGCGGATATGGCGCAGGAAATGAGCGATTTTTTAAAGTTTAAATTATTAACTGAAGTTGCACTTAGTATGGTTTCACAAGCAAATCAAATACCGCAAATGGTTTCCAAGTTACTACAATCTTAAAAAATCATCCCCCTTCTTTGGAACGATTCCATACAAAACAAAAGGGAAATACATATACACTATGTATCTCCCTTTTATTTTGTACCCAAATTTTATTACTGCGTTACAGTCATAACCTGCCCACTACGATCAACCATAATTTTCATTTTACCGTCTTGTGCATTATATAACCCTAATTTATGCAAATCTTGTTTACATTCTTTTACGAAGAAAGGTAATGTGCGAATTTGATCAATATCAGAGCTCGTAATGAAATGAATTAAATGATGCGTCATTTCTTTTATATCATGAACAAGCTCTTCCTTTTCTCGCTTTAGTCTTTCATTTTCAGCTCGTAATACATGTAACTCGCCTTCAAGTCCACGGGCATTCTTTTCATCTTTTGAACGCTCTGCAGCCATGCTAGAAAGCTTATAGATTCCTTCCATGAACTTATGTAGTTCATGCTCTTTTCTTTCACTACACTGGCTAATCGTTTCAAAATTATCAACAATGCCAGATATAACTGTTACAAGATTTTTTTCGTTCTCTGTATTTGGAACTTCATTTCTTAATTCTTGTTTGTTTTCTTTTTTTATTTCAACAATTGGTTCTTTTACAGGTGTATATTTTCGCTTTCGTCCTGGTTTTTGTTTTTCAATATTTTCAAACGGTATTTCACATTTTTTTAATTTGTAATACGTATTTTGTAATTGACTTGCTGTTTTTGGAAAAAGATTTAGTTCTTTTTTACTAACGTATTTTGAAATATTAATAATGTTTAAACCGTGACGTTGGGAAAATTGATACACTTCATACAGTAACTCTAGCTCAGACTTCAGCCATGTAATTGTAGATTTTTCATACGCCCGCATCCCGCCATTTTTTTCGATATCTATTTGAAATAATACCATTCTATTATATAAATCAACTAATTCTTCATACGCTACTCGGAATTGTTTCTCTATTTTTTTTAATTCCTCTTCTAGTTGCACATCGTTCATTTTATTATTTGACATGTTTTGTAAAAGATTTAATACATTGATTGCTGTGTGGTGATACATAATCTGTGCCACTCCCCCTCATCCTTTCACAATTCTCATCTGACTCCCATGTCTTTTTAGAAAATAGCAATTTTTTCATATCCATATTATAACATTTCGAAATTATCTGTCAAATATTAAACATACAAAAATGTATAGAAAGTATAGAAATAGAAAAATTATTTTTAATTAATATGTATAATTACATATTAATTATATTATATGGTATTTTGGATATATTTTCACCGAAAAAGTTTGCGTTACTACGCAACCTTACTAGCATATTCCGAAAATACGCTCTCTTATATTTTCAAATAAACCAGCTCGCTATTTATTCATTAAACGAATTGAAAATCTCGAAGTAGAGACTATTTATACAGCCACAAACACTCCAGAAATATTTAATCTTTCTACCTGTAAAGCAGAGTATAGAATGCAAAAAAGGAACTAGCCAGTACTACTTACACGTGGCTAGTTCCCTCCTCCCTACTAAAAAAATAGAGTTGTATATCAGTTCTTCAAACCCTTAATCAAAGGCTCATTTCTTCTACTGATCTAAAACCACTCCATATATCTGGTCTCACATCGCATGGGGCTCTATTAGGCACTGACCGCCACCACGCATGACTAAAGCTTCTATTCTAGCTAAAAAAAGCTTTTCAAAACGTTTTTTACAGCACTAACTTATCAACTAAGCCAATTAACTCTTGAATATCTGGCTTACTTACTTGAGCATTTGCTCCTACAGCTTCGCCTTTATGGAATAATTCATTTGTAATTAATGAAGAGAAAATAATGACCGGTAAACGATTCATTACTTCACTATCTTTAACCACTTTCGTTAAATGATGTCCGTCCATTTTCGGCATTTCAATATCAGTAATTAGCAAGTGAATATGTTCAAACATTTTTTCCCCTTGCTCTTTCGCTAATTTTTCAATTTGCGCTAATGCTTCTGCACCATTGCTGAAGAAATTCATTTTCGTATATCCAGCTGATGATAATGTTTCTTCTAATATTTGGCGAAGCATCGCTGAATCTTCTGCTATATAAATAACTTTTTCAGCTCGATCTGTTTTTTGCTCTAAACCTGAAAGTGATTTATTGTCATAACCAGTACCGCTAATTTCACATACAATTTTTTCATAATCTAATAGTAAAATAATTTGCCCATCTAGTTTTACAATACCAGATGTCGTTTCTTCTAGTCCCATAGACAATGAAGCTGGTTCATCAATTTGTTCCCAAGAAATACGTTGAATACGATGCACTTCATCAACACGGAAAATAACTTTCATTTGATTTAATTCTGAAATAATAAATTTCGTTTGATCAAGTGGCTTTGTCGATTTTAAATTAAGAGCTGTCGCTAAGTTAATAACAGGTAAAATTTCACCACGTACTTGAACAACACCTTCAACTGCATGATGAGATTCTGGCACAGTTGTAACAGGGAATGGATTAATGATTTCACGTACTTTCATTACGTTAATACTAAATAGATTTTCACCAACAGTATATGTGACAATCTCTAATTCATTTGTTCCGCTTTCTAATAAAATACTTTGTGCTTGTGACATAAAGGTGTCGCTCCCCTTTCATTAATTCCGTATATTTAATTATTAAGCTTTATTAAAACGAAAAAGTCAACTACCTATATAAAAAATATAGATAGTCGAACGATTTATTTTAAAAGACGCTTAATCTTGTATAAACGAAGCAAGTGTCTCTAATAACACTTCTTGTGCTCCTACAATTTCTGTCGGCATTGCTTCCCACTTTTTCGAAAGCTCCGTTTCTACTCTTATTCTTAGCTCCGAATCCATTTCTTCTAGCACATATTCTTTCGTTGCTATATCAACATCAAGTAGTGCGAGCGCATATAGTTCCGGGTCGTTTATCTTTTCAAATAATCGTTTTAATACCGCCGGTGCTATATGTTTTAATTTTTCAATATGAATCTCTTTATCTGAAAATAGTAACTCATATTGAATAAACGTAACATTTTCTTTAATCACTTTAAAATAGCAATTATTTTTTTTATCATTCACAAAATAACCGTTCGGATCTGCAATAATACTCTCTACTTTACGAATTAAATCCGGCAAACTACTCGCCGACATTACAGTCCGCTGCTCAACCTCACTTGGCGAAATGAATGTAACGCGATACTTATTCTGCGCCATCCTCCTCACCTCTCCTTTTATAAAAATCTATCGCCACAAATAAACTTATTAGTCCATCTAACACGTTAAGACCACAGGTATTATTCATACTACACTTCGCTTAAATCTTCGTACACTACCTAGTAACTCTCCATATCTCTGGTCTTAAACAACGGTCGCGCACCCACATAAGCACTAACTGCCAGGTCCTCTCTCAAAACCTAAAAAAGGGCTTTTAAAAGCTTTTTAAGAGCTTTTCAATAACTCGATGTTGTTGAACCAAAATGCAATCTGCTGATCCGTTATCCCTGATAGTGTAATAAAAAACTCCCGGCACTTCATCTCATCCTTAAACAGTTGATACTTCCATTCTCCTTCGCTACCAACACTTACGAAATAAAACTCATGAATACGGCCAATAATTGATTGCTTTTCACCAAATGAATATGCAGGTACTTGCTTAATTTCAAATTGATCAGGTAAATATATATGCTCTTCTCGTTCCATTTTTAACACTTGCTCTGCAAGTTCACGTTTATTTTCGAAAAAAGGCAATTGTAAAATTCGCTCTTGTCTTGTCATACGAATAAAAAACCGATACGATAAACTTAACTAAATCTATACGATTCAATCAAATTTACACAAGTTAGTGCTTCATCGTGTTCTCGCAACCCCGAAGGGACGAGGGGGATAACACTCCACACGAGGCAGTATCGTTACCTCATATTATCAAGCTTTTATTTTACCCATCTTGATAAATTTATCGAAGCATTTAAATCTCTATCGTGATGGCTATTGCATTGAACACAACGCCACTCACGTATTTTTAAACTCCACTGTCCTTCTGGTTGAACTGAATGGTCGTATTTTACTCCGCAACATGAGCAAATCTTGCTTGAGGCGAACCATTTATCAGCTTTTACATACTCAATGCCATACTTCTCGCACTTGTATGATAAACATTGAAAGAAGAAGTTTAATTTTTGAAAGGAAAATGCTTTCGATAGTTTTTTGTTTTTTAACAGGTTTGAGATAGGTAAGTCTTCCACAACAATCCTCATTGGTTTGGTTTTCACCAATTTAGCTGTTGCTTGATGGATATGGTTATTTCGGATATTCGTAATTTTCCTAGATAACCGAAGGTTCTCAGTTTTAGCTTTTTCATATCCGGCAGACTGAATTTTTACACCTTTTTTAAATCTCCTAGACATATCTCTTTGTGCTGACTTTTTCCTTTTCAAAAGCTTTTTAACCTTGGCATCTTTGTTTATATTTCGTTCTCTTGTACCATTAGAAGCTACAAACAGCTCTTTTAAACCAACATCCACACCAATCGACTCATTGGTTAGTTCTTGTGATTCAAAGTCTTCTTGGAACCCTACACTAATCCACCAGTGACGACCATCAAAGGTAACTCTTGGATTTGATGGTTTTTTGTTTCTTGGTAGTTGTTGGCTTGTTTTCACTTTTCCAATAGACTGAATATGAACTACTTTCTTTCCTATAATCAGTCTTTCATAATTGGCATAAAATCCTTGGAGTAAATCTTTTTTGGATTTATAAGAAGTGTGATAACCATTTTTGTACTTTTTGAACGAATTTTTCCTCGCCTTATCAAAATCTTTTGAAGCCTGTTTGGGAACTTGTGCATTGATGTCTTTTAACCACTCATATTTCTTTCGCTTCTTGATCTTTGTAAATCGTTTCTGTAAATCTAACTGTGAAACAGATTTCCCAAATAGCTTATAGTATCTATCACTCATTCTTTTACAATAGTTATAAGCAAATCTTGCAGCGCCAGCATGGTTTCTAAACACTTTTTCTTGTTCAGGCGTTGGAATCAGTCTAACTTTCTTCGCCAATATCATCAGAAGCCTACTCCTTTACTGTGCGATTATTCGGGCACTCATCTTTTAGATAACGAAAGATTGATTCTTCTGAATAGTAGCGTGTTCCATCAGCATTTCCCTAAGACTACTAGGATACAAACCTGTTAATTCCGATACTTGACTAACTCGTGAAAATTTCATTATTATTCTCACCTCATTGAACCTACCATAACACATACGTTCGATAGATTCATTAAAGTTTGATAGATTTAATTAAATTTATCTCGTTCAACTAAGGGCGCAATTCCTTAGTCAGTTCTCTTATGAACTTCTCATATTTTCACATGAGCGCAGACTATATGTTTATCTACTTAGAGATAGAGGATTTTTCCACCACCATAGGCTTGTGGTGTACTCTCGTCAGTTATACGAGATAGTCGTTGAACGTTCATCTTATCACTTTTGACTTAGATGATTCGAGGCGGAAGACCCATTGTTCTAGTGTTTAGGATTTAACCTTGCACCATCTGATTGATTTTTTCTGCTTTCGCAACATTCACGCTCACCATTTCTAGCCACGTTGTAGTTCAATCAGCTTTAGGAATTGCCCGCAGTTAACCCTCACTACTAGCCAATCACTTGACTAGCAGGGCTTACTGATATATTTAATTAACTTTGGTTATAATTGGTTAAATAAATCGTAACAGTTAGTTACCCTTTCTACTACATTACAATTTTACTTTATAATATATTATCGAATTAAGTTTACAACTTCATTTAATACTTCATCTGAAACTTTAATTACTTTCGCATTTCCTTGGAATCCACGTTGATAAAGCATTAAATCAACAAATTCTACAGATAAATCTACGTTTGAACTTTCTTTTGCTGATCCTCGTACATTCCCTGCACCATTCTCACCAGCAACACCTATTCCTGGAATACCCGCTGATGGTGTCGCAACGTAATTTCCATTCCCTGTTTTCATTAATCCACCTGAATTCGGGAATGTAGCTACAGCTAGTTGTCCTACAACTTTCATACTACCATCCGAATATTTCATCATAACGAAACCACCGTCTGAAATAGAATAGTCATTTGCAATTGCAGCTGGGCGCCCCGTTACTTCTGTGGTAGAAATAGTTTTCCCTGTCGGATAATTTGTTAATCCGCTTAAATCAAGTGTTAGACCACCACCAAAAGGAATTTGAACAGATCCACCATTAGTAACTTCACCAGTTACTGGATCCTTTTGTACTGGTTCATCTGTTTGCTTTAAATTTCCTAATGTATCAAATATAAGGGGTTTGTCGTCCGGCATGCCTTCAATAGGCTTAAATTCTTTTTCGTTTTTAGAATCATTTCTTACAGAAACTGAATATGTATATTCACCTGCCTTCGGTTTTTTAACTTCTTTACCATCTACCATCTCTGATTCAGTCTTTTGCTTAATATTTACACGTAACGTTAACGAGTTCCCTTCCGCATCAAAAACTGTGAATTCGTGAGATAATGCATTTTGGTTTCTAGGAAGGTTTCCGCCTATTGTCGCTTTATCTGTTTGAATCCCACCAACAGCTGATCCCATTGGAATATGAATTGGGCTTGGTCGTGAAGAAAAATCTACTTCTTGTGTTCCTGTTTTTACACCATAACCTAGTACATACTGTCCACCTGTATTTGTAACATAGCTATCTTTCGATACACCAAAAGACCCTTTTCTCGTATACTCTATATTTCCACCGTTACGATCACCAACTAAAAACAAACCGTTTCCTTCTATCGCTGTCTCCATCTTATCACTAGTTAAAGTAATAGAACCATCACTAAAATCTGTAGATGTCCCACTGAACTTTACACCGTTACCAATACTCTTTGGATTCGTACCAGCATAGGCACCATCACCACGTGAACCAACCGTATTATTATATAGCAAATCATCAAAAATAGCCTTTTGCTTTTTATATCCAACTGTTTGTGCATTTGCAATATTATTTGAAGTAACACTTAATGCATTTTGTGCTGCATTCATCCCTGTAATACTTGTATATAACGCTTTAATCATAACCTTTGTACACTCCTTTTATTAATCTGGCTTAACCTCTTCATTTTTTTCTATATCATCTTTCTTCTCATCTTCCGGATTAGTTTCTGTTATTGGTTTATCAGAAACCCTTTCTATGAAACGAAGTGAGACAACTTGATTATCAACAATAAGTTGCACATCGTTATTTTCAGCAAGTCGAACTGTTTCCACTTGACCAGTCACTTGCTTTCCATTATTGCTTACACCTCTAACGTACTTTCCTAAAAACTTCATCCCTCCATCAAGAGCCGTCGAATACATCGTTGATTGCAGTTTATCTACTGCTTTCGTCATATTCTGTACTTGCTCCATAAGCGATAGCTGTGCTGTTTGGTTCATCATTTGGTTCATATCCATCGCATTAAACGGGTCTTGATGTTGAAAGCTTGCTAAGAAAAGTTTCAGGAAATCATCTTTATCCATAATACCGGGTGTTTTTTGAGTACTTGCTGATACTCCGTTTGCTTGTTGAGCTGTCGACTGTGCACCAGTAACAGATGCGTTTTTTGTTTGTGCTCCTGCTTGTAACGGAATATGATTTGTACTCGTTGTATTTAATCCAACTGTTGGCACGCTTTATTCCTCCAATAATCCCGCAAATTCTTTTGCATGTTGTTTCTCATGTTTCGGACTTGCTAATTTTTGTTTTTGTCTTTGCTCTTGTTCTCGCTGTTCTTTTCGATTTTCATCTTTATCTGAATAGCTAATTTGAATATTGATTTCTTTTTCTTTTAACTTCAATCTCAATTCATCAAAAATGATTTCCACACGTTTTTTCGCATCGTGTTTTTCCATTTCTACGTGAACATCAATTTGATCTCCATGTTTTTTCATAAACACTGTTAATGTACCAAGTTTTTCTGGATTTAACTGAAACAAAACACGCTCTTGCTTCACTACAAATTTTTGCAACGCTTCTACTTGCGCTTCCATTTTCTTTCCTAAGTCAGGTAACGTAACTTTCTCAGCGCTACCATTTGATTTTCCTATTTGATCGGTACCCGTTGCTTTATTTAGTAACTCTGCACCCGTTGAACTCGAATCTTTTAACACATCACCTTCCGGCAACTCTATCTTTACATCATCGCCCTCAGCTTTTGGAAGATCTACATCTAAGTCTTTGGACTCTTCTTGTTTCTTTGCGATATTACAAGTTTCTGTTTCAACAACTTTCAATACTTGCATCGTTTGCTCTGGCATCGTCACTTTATCTAATACCATTTGCATTGTATCTTCTAAACATATAGCATTTTTGATATTCATATTGGAAAGAAGTTCTTGTAATTGTTGTAATTCTGCTGCGGGTAATTCGTTAAGTTTTATATTTCCATATTCTTTATACAGCTCTTGTATTTTTTGTATGTATTGATATAACAATTCTGGCTGCACACGTAATTGCTCAATTGCAACCATTTGCTCAGATACAGCTAATAACAACTGTTCTGTCTCTTTTTTTTCTTCTTTCTTTACAATTGGCTCTTCTTTCGTTACTGATTGTTTAGAAAGAATATATTCTTTTTTTTCTTCTTTTGGTGCTTCTTCTCGTTTCATTTTCTCCGTTTTCGGCTGCTTTTTATTTTCCATTCTCATCGTACGATCGAATGAAGAATCTTCACTTTTTGATTGTACTTCTAGCCCTTTTTCTTTTTGCGGAGGTAAACTTTGTTGCACCGGTAATACAGACTGTATCACTATATTCACCTCATCCATTCATACACATTTTCAAATCAAGAAGCATTTTTTCTTCCTGCTTTTCTCGTACTTTTGCAAGCTTTTTACAATCTTCTTGATACATCTCATCAATGACACGTTCTTTTTCTTTTACCTGTTCTAAAAGGCTTTCATTTTTTTGAATAAAATCTTCCGTTTTTTTAATTTTCCGATTCCATTCTTCTATTCTTTCAGGTGAAAACGTATGTGACGAAAGCATGCCAGCCATTATACGTTGCCCAGTTTGTACGACTTTACTACGCGATTTTACTACATATAGATCATATTCTTTTTTTTGTTCTATTTTTCTTTTTTCAGCTGTTAATTCATACACTTCTTTCAAAATCTGTTCTTTTTCTTGATTTATTTGCAATTTTATCGTGTCGTACTGCTGCTTATCCACCTGTTTTTATAGCCCCTTCCTATTATAACGCTCTCTTTTTCTATTATATAGTTTTTTTCCAAAAAAATCTGTGAAATATTAAAAAACAAAAAAATAAGACCTCTTGGGCAGAGGTCTTATACTATATGGTGCATCGCTTCAACAATATCATCAAATTGGAAACTATCAGATCGACCTTGTTTTAAAAACGTATTTATACCTTCTACTTTATTTTTACATTCAAAAATATAAGCATTTTCTGCATTTTCTTGAATCGTCCCTAATTTAAAATACAATTCATTTTCTTTATAAACAGATAAGATTTTTCTCATTTCATTTGCAAGTTGCCAATGGTTAGATGACACGATTTCTTCCATAATCCTACTTACTGAATCTAATACTGAAATTGCAGGATAATGACTAAGTGTTGCAAGCTCACGTTTTAATACAATATGCCCATCTAAAATACCACGTGCTAAATCTGGTACAGGTCCATTTAAATCATCCCCATCGACGAGTACTGTATATATACCTGTTATGGATCCCTTTTGTGTTTTCCCAGAGCGCTCTAATAGCTTCTTCATATAACTTTCCATTAAGAGTGTTTTACCACCGATCGGCAACTCTTTAACGGCAATATCAACACTTCTACGCGCGTCAGCAAAACGAGTAACAGAGTCCATCATAAGTAGTACGTTATTACCTTGATCACGGAAATATTCAGCAATAGATGTCGCAAGCTTCGCTGCACGAAGTTGCATTAGGTGACTTTCATCTGACGTCGCTACAACTACGACGCTTTTTCGCATTCCTTCTTCACCTAATTCTTTTCGAATAAAGTCTTTTACTTCTCGGCCACGTTCTCCTACTAAACTAATAACATTTATGTCAGCTTTTGCGTTTTTCGCAATCATTCCGAGTAAAGTAGATTTACCAACACCTGATCCAGCAAAAATACCAATCTTTTGACCGATGCCAATTGTTAGCATAGAATCAATTGATTTTATTCCCGTTTCAAATACATCGGTAATTTCTTCACGTTCAAATGCATGAATAGGCGGGGCATCTAGTTTTATTTTTTGTAATGGAATATTCTCTGCATCCTCATTTAGTACTTCGCCATTTGCACTTAACACTTTTCCGAGTAAATGATTACCACGAGGTACAACAACATCTTCTGCAATTAGTGTAACTGAATCTCCATAACATACTTTTTCTGTCTGTTCAAATGGAAGTAGCATATTGTTTTCTTTTTCAATCGCAATCACTTCACATAAAACATTATGTTCTCCAACGAGACAAACATCACCGATTTTCGCCTTTGGCCCTTTCGCTACGAAAAACTGTTCTTGTACACTATGAACTTTACCGACTTTCGTATAAAACGGCGTTTCAATAAATGTATTCCATTTATTATGTTCGTTCATGAGCTTATTATTCATACATTTTGCTCCTCAAATAACTTCTCTTCTTCCCATTTCTGGCGAAGTTTCGCAAATATAGGTGCAAATTTAAATTCAAAGAACTCTTTCTCTTCTTCTAGAACAAATTCACCGAACTGTAAGGAGAAATCATATTTCCATTCTACTAATTGTAGTAACCAATACTCTTTCGTATTTTCCTTCTCTTCTTGAATACGTTCAAATGTTTCTGGGTGTACGGTAATGATTAACTTTTCAAACGAAGTAGGCAACGTTTGAACGATACCAGTTAAAATAGGTAACACATCAAGCAATCGTGAATCTACTGCTTGATTCACGATTTTTTCTGCTAGATGAAAAGATTGATTCCATAATAACTCTGTCCATTCATATGCTGTTTCTTGTTGTTCTTTTTGAAATTGCATACGTGCTGCTTCCATCTGTTCCATTTGTTCATGAATATGCATTTGAAATTGTTCTTTATCTTGCAATAGCTGTTGACGCTCTCTTTCTAGCGTTTGCTGTTCTTGCCTTAGTTGATTCATTTCCATATGTAACGATTCTTGTTGCGCGCGAAGTTCTGCATGATCAACTTGTAATTCTTCCTCTTCTATATGAACTGCGGCTGGCTTTGGGAATTGTAATTCATACGTTTCTTCAGAAAAAGAAACAGAATTCTTCGGAATTCTGTTTTTAAATAAGGACATCATCTTCACCTCTTTGAACGATAATTCTTCCTTCCTTCTCTAGCTTTTTCACTGTGCCTGTAATCGTTTGCTGTGCCTTTTCAGCATCCGTCATCTTAAGCGGTCCTAAGCCATCTAATTCTTCTAGAATCATCTCTTTACGGTTTGAAGACATACATGTAAATAATTTCTCTTTAATCTCTTCTTTTGCAATTTTAAGTGCTTTCGCAATAACACCGTTATCTGTAATTTCTTCTAATACACGACGAAGTGCAAGATCTTCAAGTCCGAGTAAGTCCTCGAATACAAACATGTTTTCTTTAATTTTCTCAGATAACTCATAATCCATTTCATCCAGCTTTTGAAAGACTGTTTTTTCAACACCTCGTGAAACATTATTTAAAATATTTACTATTGTTTTCAAGCCATCTGTTTTATTAATTGCATTAAATGCCATATTATTTAATTTTGATTTTAATAAATCACCAATTTGATTTATTAATTCACCATCAACTTGTTCTAGCTTCGCAATCCCCATTACCGTTTCTACTCGCTTATGATCTGGTAATCTCTCAATTAATTGGGAAGCAAGCTGCGGTTTAATATAAGAAGCGATAATCGCAATCGTTTGTGGCGATTCATCATTAAGCACTGTAAGAAGTGGTTCTAAATCTGTAAGTGAATTTAAGAATTCAAACGGATTATCTTTGTTATACCAAAGATCTTCCAATAATTTTTCTAGTTCGTCTTCTGGCATATTTTTAAATATGCGACGAATGTATTCTTTATCTGGAGTCACTAGGTTCAATTCTTTTACATTTAGTTCATACAAGAATTCTCCTAGTACATTTTCTAACGTTTCTGGTTTATATACTCGAAACTTTGCAATTTCACGAAGTAATACTTCTTTTTCCTCAGCTGTCATATATTCAATGACTTTTGCTGCCACCCCTTCTTCTAATGTACGAATAAGGATGGCAGCTTTTTCTTTGGAGGAGATTTCATCTAACATCGTTGTTCCTCCCTTACTGTCCATTTAACCATTTTTTAATTACTTTTGCAGTTCCTTCTACATGTTCTTTCGTGGCATCATGCACTTGTTCATCTAGCGTTGGCTCTTTCGGTTCTTCTGGTTCTGGTTTTGGCTCTGGTACTATTTTTTCTTCAGGAATTTCCATGATACTTTCATTACTTGCAGCAATTTCCTCTTCTGCTAAGTATTCTTCATATTCCTCTTCTTCTTTCTTTCTCTTACGTCTTGCTAATAAGAACCATACTAGACCACCAATCGCTAATAAACCAGCTGGAATTCCACCAAATAACCACCAGTTTATACCGCTTTCTTCTGGTTCTTTCTTCTTCTCCTCTTTCGGCTGATCAAACTGAACAGTTACAACGTTAACTTGACCGTTTGTAAAGTTCCCATTTGGATCAGCTTGAAGCCCAGCTGCTGTACCGATTGCTTCTTTGAAAGTAGTCATATCCATTTTTCGTTTTACTAACGTATCATTGTCTACCCATACTACAACATTTGTTTTCGTTAATTCTGGATGTTTCTTAATCGTTTCAACCGTTTTATCTATTTCATAGTTTTCAATTTTGTTACCGTTTTTATTATCATAGACGATTTTACCATTTTGATTATTGTTCGTACCGTAATTTGGCACTTCACCGTTCGCTGTAATACCAGCACCTTGTTTTGTCTCTGCTCCTTCTTGCGCAGTAGAGCTTTCTTCTTGCTCTTGTTTACTACGAAGTACACCTTTATCACCATATTTTTCTGACTGGCGTGTAACTTCATCATAGTTTACAGATACTTTCGTATTCACTTTATATTCATTCGGCTTAAACATCGTCATTAATGTTGCGTCAATATCTTGCTTTAATTTGCCTTCAATTTGATGTTGCATCTCTACTTCTTTTTCATAAGAAGAGGAACTAGTAGAATGCGCTTCATCTGCTCCTTTTGAGATAATACCTTTTTTGCTATCAATCACGCTTACTTCTTCTGCTTTCACGCCAGGAACTGCAGCACTAATCATTTGCTGTATACCTGCAACCTGATCTGCCGTTAATAATTGGCCACGCTTCACTCCAACCGTAATCGCAGCTGATCCTTTTGCTTTTTCTTCATCAAAAATTGTCTCTTTTTCAGGTAATGTAATTTGAACATTCGCCGTTTCAACTGTCGCAAAGTTCCTTACGATATCTTGCTCCAATTGCTTTTTCGTACCGACAATTTGCTTCATTTTTTTATCTTGCTCACTTGAACCGAGCGAGCTTTCTAATAAAATTTCCTCACCGCTTTTAGAATTAAACGGTAAGCCCATTCCATTCATTTCTTTTCGAACCCATGGAGCATCATTCTTTTGCACACGAATCGAACCATCGGCCGCTAATTGATAATCGACACCTAACTTCGATAATTCTGCTGTAATCTCTTGCTTATCTGTATCATTTAAATTTTGATATACAACAACATATTTATCTGGCAAGGTGAAGTATAAAAGTGCTCCTGTTACAATCGCTAAAAGCGCAGCACCGATTACTAACTTATGCCACGTTTTTAATGATTGGATAACATTTTTTATCTTTTCCATTTAAACACACCCGTCCACTTTCCTAAATTTGCATATTAATTAGTGACTTATAATTTTCAATAAGATTATCACGTACGAGAGCAGCCGTTTTCATTTGGGACTCTGCCTTCTTCTGCTGAATTAAAACGTCATGCGTTTCTCCTACCCCTTTAGTTAGTAAATCATATACTGCTGTTTGCGCATTGTTTTGCGTTTGATTCATATCTTCCAATAAATCAATAAACTTTTTCCCCTCAACTACAGATGTTTGAGACGTTTTCGGTGCACCAATTGACTGGATTGCTCCAAATGGTTGCGTATTTAGCATTGGTTGGATTTTCATATTACTATATTCCCCCTTATCCTCGGCCGATTTCTAAATCTTTATCAAGCATTTTTTTATTCGCATTTAATACACTTGTATTCGCTTCATACATTTTTTGAGCAACCATTACATTCGTCATTTCAGCAGTCACATCAATATTTGGATAACGTACATATCCTTCTTCATTCGCATGTGGATGTGTTGGGTCATACACTAAGTTTTCAGTTTGATCTGCTTCAATACTTTTTATTTTTACCCCATTAGCAGGAGACCCATCTAACATATTTGCAAAACTATTGTTTGATTCTAGTACTACACTACGACGCTCATATAAATTTGCCCCCGGAGCAGCCGTTGTATTTGCATTTACAATATTGTTCGAAGTAACTTCCATCCACTTTCTCGCTGTCGTTAGTCCTGAGCCACTTGCATTAATTGCCTGAAACATCATTGTCTCTCCTTCTACTTTTAACGTCCACGTGCCGCTTGGTTAATTGCATATTGTGTATTAATCGCGTTAATTGAAATACCGTATAACTGATTTGCTTTCATTAAATCTAGCATTTCTGTCGTTACATCTACACTATTTCCATCTTTATTCGTTTGCATTGACTTCGTTTGAATCTTTGCATATGTATTTTTCGTATTCACTGTCGGTAAGTGCATTTCATTCGTTTGATATAACTCTGGATTGCTCTTTAAGTCTGCAACATTGTTTTTATATAATGCACTACTTTTATTCATTTGCTCAGCAAATGCCACATCTTGTGCTTTATAACCAGGTGTATTCGCATTTGCAATATTACTAGAAACCGTATTTCGTTTCGTCACTAAATAATTCATATAATGGCCTACATCACTCACTAAATCCGGCATATTCCACACCCTTTCTTTTCTAACTTAATGATCCACTGATGGAAGTTTCACTTCATTATTTATTTTCTTATATGTATTTATTAAAATATTAACAATCATGTACCCTTACATATTTTATTCCATTTTTTCATTGTTGTCTTTAGAAAAATACAAAAATATAAAAAAGAATACAAAAAAACTGTATACACGCAATAATCTATGAAACATTTCAATATATGATCTACACACTAAAGTCCATTTTCACATTATTTAGATTACTACTGTTTTTTCATTACAGTCATAAAATGAAACCTCAATCAGCGGAAATCTTTATTTAAACAAAGGAATGGATCCCCTCTTAAAAGGGGAATCCGTTTCTAAACTCTATCACTAAAATTTACCGTAAAATGAATTAGCTTTCATGCGCCCATCATTTGTCATAATCATTTCTTCTAAAATCTTTTGCTTATCTCGAATATGCTGCGCCGCCTTAATAATGAATGGGCTTACTTCTGCTGCAACTTGTGCACGCGTTTCTTCATCCAATGTCATCATCCAACGATTTAACATCTCACTCTTCTCAGCAAACTCTCCATCTGACACTTGTAATTCACCGATTTCATTAAAACAACTGACAAACGTCCGATAAATATCATTGTTCATTTTCAAGTGCTCCGCGGTAACCGTCTATTAAATCTTGTAACACTTTCACAATCGCATCCATGTCTTTTGCTTCACGTGTTACTTTCATTGTTTGAATTTGAATGCTAATCCAATCGTATAAGCCATATAAACTATCATATAAATCTTTCGTAATCTCAGGATTTAATTGAAGTTTTAATTCTTCAAAAATACGTTCTAACTTTTCAAGAAGTGCATCTCCTTCTTGTAGTTTAAAAGCATTTAAAAGTTCTTCTAAATTACGAAACTCTACAATACATCTTTCATAAATAAAAATTGTATTTTTAATTGGATTACTCGTCATAATATCATTTTGCATATAACGTTGCCATGCTTGCATACGATCACTTCCTCAACTATCATTAATCATCACTTTTTTGTTTTGTCATTGCTTTAATTGTTTTTAATTGGCTATCAAGCTCCGCTAACGTACTCTCTAGCTTTTGATACTTCTTCACAATTTCATCTTGTTTTTGCAAGTTTTGCGTCTCAATATCTTTAATCTTTTTATCTAAATCACTTACACGTGAATCAATGTTTTTTACTCGTTCTCCAACTACACCTTTATCACCAAATAACTTATCAAGTGGTTCTTCCATCATTTTTCCTAAACCGTTAGAACTAAAGAAAAATTGCTTCGCTGCATCCGGTTTTTCTTTTAACGCTTTCGTTAATGCTTCATCATTAACTTCCATCGTTCCATCTTGCTTTAATTGAATACCAAATGTGAATAAATAATTACCCTCTTGTGAAAATGTTACAACATTGTTCATCGCTTGACGCACACTTTGCATAACGGCTTGACCTTGGAAAGCTCCACCTTTACCAGCAAAGATATCTACGGTAGAAACAGCTTTATTATAATCTGCAACCATCTTTTTAATAATATTTGATGCATCTGTTACGTTTGAGTCACTTACTGTGAATTTTAGATCTATGCCTTTTGCTTTTGGTTCTGTTGTTGTACCTGCATCTGGTGTTCCTTCTACTTTCGGCTCAGTTACTTTCAATAATTCAATTTTCACACCTGGAAGTGTTTCAATTGTATTGCTCGGACTTGTACCATCAATACCATTAATAGTATATTTCGCATCCAACGCTTCATTAATAGTATTTAATTTCATTTCCGTCGTAGATTCTACTTTCGAATAAAATAATTCTGTAAGTACATTAGGCGGTGTCTTTTCTAATTTAATTTCATTCGTTGCCCCTTCTTTTTTCGAGGTCATGAAAATTTTATTTCCAAGTGTATAAGCTGATACACCATAATCTCCATCATTAATTTTGTTAATTAAATCTTTATATGTCATATCAGTTGTTACTTTTAGTTCTTTATCGCCTAGTTTTACTGTTTCATCTTTAGGAAGCTTTGCATTTATATCTTTAATTTCATTAGAAGCTATTTGATGACGCTGTGCAAGCTGTGTAATTGTCATATTGAAAGTGCCAGCAATCGCACCACCATCAGCTTTTACGTTAATATAACCGTCTTGTGATGTTGTTACCTTTTTCTCATTTCCTTTAAAAGCCGCTAAGTTTTTAAAAGTTTGCGTGAAAGAGCTAAATTCTGATTTTAAACTTGTATATAATAGTTTATCTTGTGAAAGTTGGTTCTTTTCATTAGCATAAGGTGTCTTTCTCATTTCTAACGCTTGCATTTCTAATTCTACAAAGTTAGATGTATCGATCATATTATTTCCGAGGTTCCATATTTGTTGTCTACCACCGATACCCGTTAATGTTCCTGCCATAATTTCTCACTCCTTATAGATTACATGTAGTCTAAAATACTCGTTTTACTCATCGTACTAACTGCTTTAAGCGTTGCCTCATACGTTGCGTTTATATAAGCTAAATCAGAGATGGCAACCGCTAAATCGACATCTTCAATGTCTTTACGGTTTTCTTGAAGTGCTAAGTTTTGCTCGCTTAAAATTGTTTTAAACGTCTCCATTGTATTCATTGTCGAACCAACTTCAGTTGTACGATTAATGATGCCATCTAAATTTTTCTTATTTTCTCCTAATAACGGCTGTAATGCTTTTTGGTCACCTTTTTGCATCGCTTCACTCATCTGTTTTAACGTTTTTATAACAGGGGATAATAGCGCTTCACCGTTACGAAATGCTTTTAATTCATAACCGTCATTTAGTTGCCAGTTCACATCATTTTGTCCACCTTGATACGTACCATCTTCTGTAAATGGTGGTTTCTCTGTACTATCACCACCGAAAATATAACGACCTTGCTCTTTCGTATTTGCTAAATATACAACTTGTTTTAAAATTTGATCAATCTCTGCACCGATGGCTTTCAATTCTTTTTCACCATTTTGCTCACTTAATGCCTGCAACGTTAATTGATCTGCTCTTGTTAAAGATTTAAAAACACCTTGTAAAGTATTTTCAGTTTGTGTTAACACATTTTTCGAATCCGCTAAATCTTTTTGCATTTGTTCAATATTCGCCAATGAATGTTGAATCGCAAATGATTTACTTGCCGCAAGTGGATCTTCACTCATAAAAAGGTTTTTCTTCCCTGAAGTTACTTGATTTCGGTGGTATTGTTGTTGCACATTCAAATCCATTAACTGATTCTTTGCCCAGCTTGCATTTTGAAATGTAGATACTCTCATTTCTATCTCCTCCTTATATATTTCCAATCAATTACTATCACTTATCGAATAATCGAAAATAGACTATCAAACACTTCATTCATCGTAGTAATAGCTTTAGAGTTTGCAACGAAATATTTTTGGAAGGCCATTAAATTAACCATTTCCTCTTCCATATTAACGCCTTCAACACCCATTTTTTCTTGCTGAATCCCCTCTAATAAATCACCATGAATTTTTTGATAAGCATTCACTGCACTTTTATCAGATGCAACACCAACTACGAATTGGTCTAATGCTTGTTTATAAGAAAGACCTTCTTTATAATTTCCATCTGTAATTGCTGCTAGTTTATTTGCTGTTTCAGCTGATATTTTCATTTTCGAAACATCTTTTGCAAATTCAGGGTTTAATTTCATATCTTTCGCTTGATCTCCAACGAAGAACTCTTTCCCCATTACTGTGTTCACTTCATTCTTTACAGAACCCATTAGTTCTTCAAGGTTTTTCTTATAACTAGCAATCTTCGCTTTCGTATCGATCGCTGATTGGATTGCTCCACTAGTTAAAGGAATTTCCGAACCGTAAATTTCAGCAGTCATTGGTTCTTTTTCTTTATTTAATTGAAGTGGATATGTATCTTGTCCATTTACTGTTAAAACACCATTCATTCTAACACTCGCGATATTAGGATTCATAGATTCATAAGACACTTCTATATTTGCATACTTAGACATTTCTGTAATGATACGATCACGTTCATCCAAAAGTTGATTTGGCACTTGTGTACCTGCTTGTCCAATTTTTTTATTCGCTTCCGCTAAGCTGCCAGCAAGACGATTAAATTCATTGACATGCGCTTCAATATCTTCTGTCGTTTGTGCTTCTGCTGTATCTAAGCCTTTCGCTAGACGATTTACTTGACTTGTAAACTTCCCAGTTTCAGAAATTAATGTATCGTAGTAATTTGGTTGTTCTGGATTTTTTGCAACTTCACGAAAGGCATTAAAGAAGCCATCCATTAAACTAGATAATGAATTCTTTCCTGTCGTTCCAACCATAGATTCTACACGTGATAAAGTCGAATTCATGTAATTATAGTAAGAGAGTTGAGATAATTGATCGTTAAACTGTTTCGTCTTCACTTCATCTGTAATACGGTCAACGCCTAACGTTTGTACACCGTAACCTATTTTTTGTTCCGGTGAATAGCCTTGACTTGCTCCAGCCGATCCATAATTCGCCATTTGACGCACATAACCAGGCGTATGAATGTTAGATAAATTTTGTTTCGTCGTTTGTAATCCCATTTGTGCCGCTAACAAACCCGATAGCGGCGTATTATAATCAGATAGTCTCATAATGTTTCACTTCCCCTTTACAATAGTTCGTTCATAAAGATTTGTGAATTATTGTTTCGCTCTAAATTATATTCAGAAACGGAATCCACAATACTTTCTGTAGTTTTTAATAGTACGTTTAAGTAATATTGATTTTTCAAAAGAATCATTTTTACATTCTCTTCTAATTCAGTTACATTTTTTTGTAATTCTTCCATTTTTTCAATTTCTTCATGAGAAAAATACGAAAATAACGCACTTACGCGAAATGATTCCACTCCCTGTTCTTTACAAAACTGAACAACCATTTCTTCAAATGAACTTGATAACTTTTTTAAACCATCAATGTACTGCAATTGCTCTACTTGTAACTTTTGAACTGCATTTACATTTTTATGTTTTAAATTCTCATATATTTGTTCTCCAAGCGCTTGAATGTTTTCATATGCTTTTTGAATAATAACGAGCTTTTCATATAATTGTATGTACATATAGCTTCCTTCCCTTTTACAAGACTAAATTTACAATTAAACCGTGGATTTCTCCAATCTGATTTAACATTTCTAAATGTCCCGTTTTCGTATTAATTAAATTCATAACATCTTCTAACTCATTTAATCCCATTTCCGCCTGTTTCACAATCGTCATTTTCTGTGAATATCCGTAACGCGGATGACGAGACATGACATCTTTATATTGCAATACATTATCTACGTAAAAATTCAAAAATGATTTTACTGTATTTTTGTATTCCATTACATTATCAAGCGTTAATTCCATTTCAATTTTCTCTTTAATTTCTCCAATGTTATCGACAAATGCTTCCATTTGTTCTAGCAATTTATCTTTTTTCGGATCTGCATGCAAATTATCCGAAAATGCAAGTCCTGTCCTGACATTTGCTTCTTTCGGCATTTGAGTAGCAGGCGGTATATGCGATAAAATTGGATTATGCGAGATCGAACGCAGCATATATATCACCTATTTATTTTTTTATTTCTTCCTAAACTTAATCGTAAAATCCAGTTATTTATAATTATACTCTGAACACTAATATTTTGCAGTTATTTTTTATAAAAGATATGTTACAATTTAGCATGAGGTGGCACAAATCTATGAATATTTTTCTTTGTGGTTCAAATCAATTAACAGCATTAGATCAAGAAGAAATAAAAAAATTTTTAACTGACTATGCTCACAAACATAAAATTTACATATTATGTTATAAATCTATCGAAAATGAGATTCTTCGTTTTTTCATCGAAAACGAAAGACTCGCTCAAAATTTATGCCTTTACACGCTACAGCCGTTACAAACATTAACAGATGAATTTCAAGAGGTCGTTGATTACTTAAAAAAACACGGAGCCGAGTATGTCGCTTTTGATCATCCTTCCGACTCCATTTACCGATCAGATTATATGTTTTTTGTAAAACAAATAATTGAAGATACCGATTTAGTTCTCTGTTTTTATAATGGGGACAAGCATACATCTGTCATTCCCGTTGATGTTGCAAAAGATGCAGGAATTGATGCTGTTATTTATGATTTACCTGGTTTACATGAAAAACAGATGAAAAAAAACTTTGAACAAAAAATCCGTATGATGTAAAGGGGGAGGCACAATATCGTTATTGTGCCTATTATAAATATGATAATTGAACAAGATTATGATCATTTTATCGCGAGTTTTAAACAGCAATTCAATATGGATATCGCTTCGTATAAACAAGATAGAATGCGTCGTAGAATCGATGCTTTTATTTCGAGAAAAGGCTTTGAGAACTACACTAGTTTTTTAAGCAATTTACGTACCGATCAAAATTTATTTTTAAGTTTTATCGACTATATTACAATTAACGTTTCAGAGTTTTTCAGAAATAAAGAACGTTGGCAAACGTTAGAAACGAAAGCACTACCAAAATTACTTGGACAAAATAACGGGAAATTAAAAGTATGGAGTGCCGCTTGCGCTGCTGGTGAAGAACCATATACACTCTCTTTAATTTTATCGAAGCATCTAGCTCCATTTCGCTTTGAAATACAAGCAACAGACCTTGATTTTCACATTTTAGAAACCGCAAAACGCGGTCAATATACAGAACGTTCTTTAAAAGAATTACCTATCGATTTGAAAGAGCGTCATTTCACAAAAGAGAATGATATATATTCATTACATCAAAATATTAAACAAAACGTGACGTTCAAGCAACACGACCTGTTAATGCAGTCGTTCGATACAAATTACGATTTAATCATTTGTCGCAACGTAATGATATACTTTACTGAAGAAGCAAGGGTAAAACTTTATGAAAAGTTTAGTCGTGCTTTACGAAAAGGCGGCGTACTATTTGTTGGTAGTACTGAACAAATTTTAACACCTGAACGTTATAATCTTCAGAGATTTGATACATTCTTCTACGAAAAAATATAAAAGAGGTCGTCACAATGTAAAGTGACGACCTTTTTATATAACTCGAATTAAAATAATAGCAACAATCCATACAAAGAGAAAAAGAAATGTCATAGACCATTTATGTTCTTGCATCGTTTGTTTCAGGGCCTGTGATAATTGTGTCATATTCATTTCTGCGAGCGCTCTCCATACACTTACGTCCCGCTCTTTAGCAGTGCGATCTGTAACGCTAATTAAAATAGTTTCGTTAGACAATTTCGTTATGTAAGCAGTAATAACCGTTACCATTAAATTCATATTTCCTTCTGAAGAATCACTTTCCACTCTAGAAATGAGTGCACTTACATCTAATAACGGAATATGTACCTTTCTACCAAATGATAGTTGTACTTCTGCGAAATCATACGTTCCATCTAACAAAGGAAGCTCTTTTATATGCGCCTGTTTAACAAGCCCTTGTAAACTTCTCATTACTTGTTCAAATACTTTTTCTGTTTGCTTTCCTTCTCCAGATAACGTATGTAACTTTTTAAAGAGTTGTAATACTGTATCCATCTCTTTAGAAAGCATTTCCTTCATAACCTTTCCATCACCTAAACTTGCAAGTAAAATCCCTATTTCATTATTTTTCGAAATAATCTTAGACTGTCCAGTAAACACTAGATTGCTATGCTTTCGTTCTTTCTGGATTTCATGTTCCGAAATAGCTGCAGGCTGTTTTAATGGTTGTAGCGTCTTATCTTCAATTGTCGTACGTTTAATTTCCATTTAAGCGCCTCCACTACTATGAAATAATTAGCCCCATTCTTTATTACTCTTTAAAACTAAAAATAGTACGAATAAACCTGACATGATAGCAAATACATTAGAAGCTTGTATTCCCTGTTCACTTTTTGCTTCTTTCTTCTCTTCTGGCTCTTCTTTTTTTTCTTTCTTTTTAGAAACAACTTGATTGTTATTTTTATTATTTTGAGCCTTCGCTTTATTTACTTCCTTGTTGTCTGTGAGAGGCTCTTTTATAACATAATTAATTTTTTCTTTCTCTTTCAATGGTTCTTTTATAAGATCGTTTACTTGCTCTTCTTTTTTCGGAATTTGAACAACTGGCGGTTTTTCTTCTGGAATCGGGATTTCTACTTTCGAGTCTTCCTGCTTCTCAGTTTCTTTCTTATCTTCTAATTTATTTTCATTCTCTCGTTCTTCTATCTTTTTATCATCTTCTGTTTTTTGCTCCAAAACAGAAACGATATACTCACTTTCCTCAACGAGTTTATTGCCGGCCGCATCCACTATCTCTACAAGTAATTCGTATAAGCCAATTGGCAACGCATCCGTTATTTCAAATACTTTTTGCCAATCCATATCGCGCTTATTGTAATCTAATAAAAATGTAGTCTCTTTATTTTCTTTCCCCTTTAATGTCACGCGGACCTCTTTCACAACCGATTCTTTGTCTGCTGCCTTCACTCGCACACGTATAGAATCGCCTTGTTTCCGTTCAATTAAGTTCTCTGTTGCTTCATCAATAGTAACCTTCTGCAACTTCGGTAACTCTTTATCTATAGTTGGCATTTCATTATTTATATGGATGAGCGGGACTTTCACTTCATTTTCAGTGAGTTCTTCTTTCTCATTTTCTTTATAGCTTTGAATGAGCTGCAGATTCCAATCACCTTGCAAATCAAAAGTTTCGACCTTGTAGTTAGCAATCCATCGCTTCGTTTCCTCTTCATACTTAAACGATAGCATTCTTTCTTGTTCATACTGATCGCCGTTTTTGGGCAAGCGCAAAATACCTTTTATACTTTGAACATTTTGCTCTTTCGGCTCTACAATAACCCGCACTTCTTCGCCAACTTTTAATTCCGACTTATTTACTGTAATAATCCCTTGATCCGTCTCTATCTTTTTTTCGACCTCTTGTTCATTTGCTACTTCTTGTTGTTGCTCTTTACCTTGATTCACTTCCACTTGCTCTGGCCGCTCTTGCACTTCTTTGTTTTCTTCTTGCATATTCACTTCATTTATTTTTTGAGCTGGCTCAATTTGTTCTTCCGCCTGACTTTGCAGAGGGACGAACAGACACATATGTATGAATAACCAGCTCATTAGAAAAAACTTTACGTTTTTCATCTACTAACTCAAACTCCTATTTCAACGACTTATAGCGATTTCGTCACTTTTACTCCGAAAAATCCATCTACATTTACAAGTTCACCATACGCCACTAATACATCATTTACATAAATACGAATCGGTTCATCAATATCCTCATCTAGCACAACTGCTTCATTCTCTTGTAAACTTAAAATATCTTGAATTGTTTTCACTGTGCTTCCAAATACAAATTTAACATTCATTTCTACATTTTGTAAGATGGATGTGTCCATATATACTGGTTCCATTTGTTTTACTTCTTTAAATTCAATAGGTTGTACAACAGGTTCTACAATTTTTTCTTCTTCAATTTCTTCCGTAACAATCTCTTCTTCCTCTTCCACCATTGGATATAGAAGTCTTCTTACCATTTCTTTCGCTTCTGAAATCGGTAAAATTTGATACATTTTCGATTGAAGCAGGTCGCCAATTTCAAGGTTGAACGTAATTTGAACGAGTTCGTCCACTTTCATTGACTCTCCCAAATATTCCATTTCTTCTTTTAAGGTTACAAATTTAACATTTGGCGGTGTCATGTCCATTTTTTCTTGAAACATTTCTGACATCGCCGTTGCAGCATGCCCCATCATTTGGTTCATGATTTCTTTAATACCGCTCAGTTCTAATTCACTAAGCTCTTTCTCTGGATCAACTTCCCCTGTTCCCATCATCATTAAATCTACCATTGTTAAAGCGACATCTTTTGTAAATACGAATACATTCTCATTCTTTAGTCCTTCAACAAAATCAACATTTAAAATAACAAACGGGACTGGTACTCCGTCATAATGACGAACATTGATTGATTCTACATTGGGCGTACTAATTGTAACTGGCTGATTTAAAAGTGTTGACAATACTGTAGAAGCGGAACCAATTGAAATATTTGCAATTTCACCAAGGACATCTTTCTCTTCTTGTGTTAAATGCTCTTTTTCAACTTGTTCTTCTACAATCTCCGTTTCCACTACTTCCGCTGGCTCGTCTTTTTCTTCTACTCCACCAGATAATTGCATTAATTTATTTACCATTCGTTTCGCATGTTCAACTGAAACAATTTGCACAAGTTTAGAGTTTACAAGATTATCTATCTTTAAATCAAACGATACTTTAACAATCGTTTGATTCCCATCAATCTCAGAAATTTTCTCCATTTCTTCTGATAACTTTACAACTTTAATTGTCGGCGGAGACATATCTACTGTATCTTGAAAGAATTCTGACATAGATGTAGCTGCGAACCCCATCATTTGATTCATCGCTTCTTGTACAGCACTTAGCTCTAATTCACCAAGTTCTTTTCCGTCTTCCACTTCACCTGTTCCCATCATCATTAAATCAGCAATGGATAATGCAACATCTTGCTTAAGGACAAGAAGGTTTTCCATATCTAATCCTTTTGTAAAATGAATGTTTAATACAACGTGTGGAACTTCGACGTCGCTTGAATCATATAAATCCACCAATTCTATGCGAGGAGCAGTAATGCTTACTTGCCTATTTAAGATTGTTGATAATACAGTCGAAGCTGAACCAAATGATATATTTGCAATTTCGCCAAGAATATCGCATTCTTGAGGCGTTAAATGCTCATTTTCTTTTTCTAGCACAATTGTGCTCGTATCCCCTTTTGTGTGTTGCTCAGGCATTTTCTCTGCCTCCTCATTTCTGTTTTTCTATCAAACGATATAAACTCTTATTTTATTTTAACAAACTTATTATATAAAACGTTAATATGTATTTATTCCCACTTTTAGATTCGTAACGATTAACCAAAAAGCTCCCCAATTGTATACAAGTGGGGAGCTTTCCTTCATTCCTATTATAAACCTTCTGGGTTTAAAATGAGGACCACTCGTCCATCACCGAGAATTGTCGCACCAGAGAAATAATTAGAACTCTCTGCAAAGAAGTCACCTAATGACTTTAGGACTATTTCTCTTTGACCGATAATTGTGTTTACAATAAGTCCATAGCTGCGATGTGTATTACGAACAATTAACACAGGAACCATTTGACCATCATATGACGCAAACGCCTCATCTACTGTTTTTTCACCAAATACAGTACTTAAATGCTTCACTTCAATAATTTGATTACGGTAATTTAACACATCTTTTCCTTGTAAGGATTGGATGTCTTCTCTCTTAATCCGAATTGCTTCAACAATATTACCAAGAGGGAAAGCATAACGTTTATCATTCGTTTGAACAAGCATAGATTGAATAATGGATAACGTTAATGGCAGTTCAATTCTAAATGTACTACCTTTTCCTTCTTCAGAATCAATAATTAAATGTCCACCTAAACTATGGATCGTATGTTTTACTACATCTAACCCAACGCCACGACCAGAAAGGTCGGATACAACTTCAGCTGTACTAAATCCTGGTTGGAAAATCAAATCAAATACTTCACGATCCGTTAATTTATTTGCCTCAGATTCTGTTACAACACCATTTTTAATCGCTTTTTCTAATACTTTTCCTTTATGAATTCCATTTCCATCATCCGTAATTTGAATAACGACATGATTTCCACTATGAAACGCTTCTAATTTAATCGTACCTGTCTCATTTTTCCCTGCATCACGACGTTGTTCAACAGTTTCAACACCGTGATCAATTGCATTACGAATTAAATGGACGAGTGGATCACCGATTTCATCAATAACAATTTTATCAACTTCGGTGTCTTCACCTGTAATTTGTAAATCGATTTTCTTCCCTAAATCTTTCGCTAACATACGTACCATACGCGGGAAACGATTGAAGACCGTTTCAATTGGTACCATACGCATGTTTAGTAGTACATTTTGAATATCTTTTGAAATATCGCCTAATCGATTTAAATGCTCAATTAACTCCTTATTTTGAATCCTTTGTGCCAATTCATCAATGCGCCCACGTTCAATTACACTTTCTTCAAACATATTCATTAATCTTTCGATTTTTTCTAATTGAACACGTATGGAACGATTTTCCACTTTACCACTTTTTGTCTTCCCATTACTTTTAGCTGGTGTAGCACTAGCAGGTTGCTTCGATATTTCTTTAGTTGATTCCACCTGCGTAGCCACTTGTATAACTTCTTGTGTAGCCAATTCTTCTGAAACTACTTCTTTTGATGTATGTCCTTGCTTCACTTCTACTTTCTCAATTTCAGAAACATGAAGCACTACTTGTTTTAATTCTTCTTCACTTTGATCAGTATCCATAAATACTGTGAACTCAAAACCGAAAGCATCTGCCTCAATTTCTTCAATACTTGGAACTGTTTTTTGTACATTCCCTACATTTTGCAGTGCCTCAATACACATGATTGCACGTACCGCTTTTAAAATAGCTTGTTGCTCGACAGTTATATGCACTTCATGTGAAACTGCATCATCATCATCATCATTATTTATAGGTTCTTGCTCAATATATCCAGCAGGATTTTCTACATTGCCCTTCAATAATGCTTCTAATTTCTGCTTAGTTGTAACTACATCAATATTGCCCATTCCGCCTTGTTGCACATCTGCAACCATCTTCTCTAGATTATCAATGCACTCAAAAATCACATCAATAATCTCCGCATTTACAACTATATTCCCATGACGAATTTCATCTAAAACGTTTTCCATTTTATGCGTTAAATCCGCCATTTCCGTAAATTCCATACTCGCTGACATACCTTTGAATGTATGGGCTGAGCGGAATATTTCTCCCACAACATCCATATCGGCAGGATTTTGTTCTAAAGTTAGCACATTTTCATTTAGTGATTGTAAATGTTCTTCTGATTCCTCAAAAAATATATTTAATAGATCTGTTTGCATTTTAATCCCCTACCTGTCTAACAAACATTTCATTTATGTATAACAATTTAGTGTTTTAAAACAAGAAAAAAGGGGGCCACACGCATATCCGCTATCAATGTTTAGATTCCTTGTGGCACCCCTTCTATATTAGCTGTTTGCTACTTTTGTTAAAGCTTCAATTACTCGATCCGCTTGGAATGGCTTTACAATAAAGTCTTTTGCTCCACCCTTAATTGCATCTAATACCATACCTTGTTGTCCCATTGCAGAACAAATAACAACTTTTGCACTTGAATCAATTTTAATAATTTCTTTTAATGCTTCAAGTCCGTCCATTTCTGGCATAGTAATATCTAATGTTACAATATCCGGTTGAAGTTCTTTAAACTTCTGAATTGCTTCTACTCCATTCTCTGCTTCACCAATAATTTCAAATTCAGAATTACTTTTTAATAAGTTTTTAATCATCGTTCGCATAAACATCGCATCATCTACAACTAAAATTTTATGTGCCATTCTTTTTAATTCTCTCCTTCTATGTATAAGTATATCTTAATATTTCATCTTTTCATTCTCACTCATTATACAAAATAAAATGATAAAATTTAATATTTTTTAAAAAGAATTTTCGTATTTTTATTATTTTATTATTAAAATGATAATATACTATTCTTTTATGTAAATGACAACGCGACGGTTTTTCTCCCAATTTTGCGGTGAATCATTTGGTACAACTGGCTTTGTGTCTGCATATCCTACCGCAGCTAGCCTTTTATCATCCACATTATACACTTCGATTAAGTGGTGAATCATATTTGCCGCTCTTGCTGAAGACAACTCCCAGTTAGAAGGGAATTTGTCATTATGAATAGGTCTACTATCTGTATGCCCTTCCACAACAATCGGATTTGGTACGGATTGGAAAAACCCAACTAATTGACTTATTATCTCTTTCGCTTCTGGTTTAACGTTCGCGTCACCCGTATCAAATATTAAATTATCTACTATAACGACGCTTACTCCCGTATCCTCTCGATATACATTCACTTGACTAATACCGTTATTATCTACATATGCTTTTAACTTTTTATATAATTCGTCCATTCTCTTTTTAGAGACCATTTTTTCATCATTTTTTTCATGTGAAATATCTGGTATTGTATTTTCCATTACTTTTGCATCTACTTGCTCCACATCACTAAACTTTTCAAGCATCTTCGACAATTTTACTGCATCCTGCTTTGATGTAGCAACTAGTAATACAAAGAAAGTTAATAATAACATCGTTAAATCTGTAAAAGTTGTCATCCAACGAGGCGATCCCCTTTGCGGTCGTTTTATCATCACCTTACCACTCCTTGAAATATTAGGCTGCTCGTTTTACTTTTTTTATCTTTGTTTCGTATACGTATGTATCCAGTTTTAACTTTAATTTAGAAGGAATTTGTCCACGATACAATTCTGAAATTGCTTCAATAACAAACTTCTTCTCTGTATATAAATCCTCAATACCACGATACACTTTTTCAGCAAGAGGGATTGCAATCATATTTGCAAGTACTGATCCATACAATGTCGTTAACATCGCAACTGCCATCCCTGTACCAATTTGCGATGTATCTTGCAAGTTTTGAAGCATAATGATAAGACCGATTAAAGTCCCTATCATGCCCCAAGCTGGAGCGAAATCGCCAATTTTATCTAATAACGCTGCTCCTTTTCTTAACTCATATACTTCTGTTTCAATATCTTTCATTAATACTTCTTTTAATTCATCTTCATCGTAACCACTTAACATTAATCGAATTCCTTTTTGAATAAAAGGATTGTCTACTTGCTCTCCATCAACTTCTAAAGAAAGCAGGCCATGTTTTTTAGACTTTTTCGAAAAATCAACAAACAAATCCGTTAACTGTTCTAAATCTGCTTCTCTTCTATGTAAAACAGTAAAAATACTTTTCGTATATTTTTTTATTTCTCCAAATCGATATGCCACAACAATTGTCGCTGTGGTTCCCCCTATGACAATTAAAATAGATGAAACATCTAAAAAGTTTTTAAAAGCTTTTATTCCACCGCCACCAATCATAATTGCCGCTATCACTATAGCAAAACCCACTATAATGCCAACTGGGCTAGAAATGTCAAACTTCCTTTTTCTTCTTTGTGGTCTAGCTAATCCTTGATTTTCGTCTCCCATATTCCTGCCCTTCCCTTTTCATTTTTATAAAACATTTTTTTATTTTAATAATGCGTTTTCACATATAATATGTATTATACGCTTATCATCTATTTATCGCAATATACTCATAGAATTGACACATTTTATTTCCATATTAGAATTACAGTATAGAAATATGAGGAGGATCACGATGGAACATAACATTTTACAAGTCATTGCACTAGCAGAAAAACTAAAATATGAAATGCGGCATAGCTGGCTTTCTAACGGACGTCAAGAAAGCGTTGCTGAACATACGTGGCGCATGTCTCTAATGGCCATTTTAGTTGAGCCTTATTTGGATCAAAAAGTCAATGTTGAAAAATTACTTAAAATGGTTATTATTCACGACCTAGTCGAGGCAGAAGCTGGTGATATTCCTGCTTTTGATACAATGAATAGTCATGAATTACAATTACAAAAACAAATAAATGAGCAAGAAGCAATTTTAAATATTAAACGCACATTAAAAGGTTCTCTCGGTGAGGAATTATATGATTTATGGATGGAGTTTGAAGCGAAAGAAACGTACGAAGCAAAAGTTGCTAACGCACTTGATAAACTTGAGGTGAAAATTCAGCATAACGAAGCTGATATTGATACGTGGCTACCAATTGAGCATAAAATGACATTCCAAGTAGCAAAGCATACAAACTTTGATTCTTTCCTATCTAAATTACAAAAACTCATCGAGCAAGATGGAGAAAAGAAATTACTAGCTGCCGGCATTGACGTTGAAGCTTGCAAAAGATAATGAAATAAGACACTCAATATGAGTGTCTTATTTCATTATTGTTGATACAGCCTGCTTGTAAATAAGTTGTTGTTTTCCATCAACTAACATTAAAACAGTAAATTTATCTATCGCAACAATTTCTCCTACTATTCTAACGCCACTCTTTAAAAAAATTGTAACAATACCTTTTTCTTCTTTTATTTGTTTATACAGCTCTTCTTGTAAATGTTCCAAATACTGTTCTCTCCTTCTTTTATAAAATATCTTAATATAAAAAACTACAAATTATTTATTTATGTACTTTATCTTTTACATTCATAAACTTATTAATTAGTATATCTAAATCTCGGCTAAATAACAAAACTTTATCATGATCCAATCCGTGTCTAGCCACAAGTTGAATGAGCTCTTTCTTTTTGTTTTCTATTTTATTTTGTAATTGTCCCATCTCCATCTCTTTACTAAAACTCCCTTTTCCCATAATATTACTTGTAAAATTATAGTACAAATCCTCTCATAAAAAAATATAAAAATGGTTTTTTTTACAATTTTATATTTTTTTATGAACAAATCGCAAAACATATAACGATTCATTCATACATCCCTAGCTCAATATACACTTAAAATGACCACACAGGCGTTTGTCTAATTACAAAAGAGACTGGCTCCTTTTCCACACAAAAAACATACTGTATACAGTAGTCCATGAATTATATAGATTAACTTACTCAAAGGAGGAAAACATATGAGCTATGGTGGAAGTTGCGCTGGTTTCGGCGGTGGATTTGCTTTGCTTATCGTACTATTCATCCTTCTAATCATCATCGGATGTAGCTGTTGGGGTGGCGGCGGATACGGATACTAATATATCCTATCCTTAACAAACGAACGAAAAACTATACGAAACAGCTCATATTTGAGCTGTTTTTTCATACTTTCGTATGAAGTGATATCCCTCTTTTTTGTGATTCCAACTAATAAAAAACCGTTTACTATGAAATCAGAAACATTTTTATTAAGGAGGATTACAATGATTAAAGGTCTTTACGAAGCACATTTACCTGTCCGTAACTTAGAAGTGTCTATACCTTTTTACGAATCGCTAGGGCTAAAATTATATAAAAGAGGAGATGATATTGCTTTCTTTTGGATTAAAGAAAATGAAAGTTGGCTCGGTCTTTGGGAAGGCACAGAATACAAAGTGAATTATCACCCCTCTTTACGACACATCGCCTTTCAAGTAAGCTTACATGATTTAGAAAATGCGATACACTGGCTAAACCAAAAAGGAATTTCAGCACGAAAAGACTTCGGAATGGAACCAATTGAACCAATTGTTTTTCCTGAATTAGCACATGCCGCCGTATACTTTAACGATCCTGATGGAAATAGTTTAGAATTGATTGCACCATTACCTGTTGGACTTCCTATAGAAGAGAAAATGTATATAAGCGAATGGAAAAAACAAATTCAAGCACCATCATTACATAAGGATTAATCTTTTATGTCAGTTTCTTATAGCACACTTCTGAAAACAAATAATAACTTCAATAAATTATTTTATGGGCAAACATTAAGTGTACTTGGAGATTGGTTTCATACGGTAGCTTTAGTAACATTCGTCTATAGTATTACGGAGTCTCCATTTATGATAGCACTCACTTTTATAAGTAAAGGTTTGCCCCAGCTTCTTCTTAGCCCTTTCATAGGCGGCGTTGTAGATCGTTTTTCTAAAAAGAAGATTCTGATTTTTACCGATGTTTTACGAGGCATGATCGTCCTCACTTACTTATTTGCACTATATAAAATTGAGATTATTTTCATTTCTAATATATGTTTATCCGTACTTTCTTGTTTATTTGAGCCGGCTAAACAAGCAACCTTAAAAAATATCGTACACCAAAATCATTTCGTAACTGCTAACTCTCTTTCTAGTACAATGAATGGTTTTATGTCTATTATGGGGGCTTCTTTAGGCGGGATCATTGCACAATCTTTACATATTGAGTTCGCTTTTTTAGTAAATAGCCTGTCATACTTTATTTCAGCCTATTTTATTTATAATATGAATGTCCCTTCTGATGATACTTTTAGCAAGAAAAAAGCATTTTTTACTGATATAAAAGATGGCTATACATACATATTACAAACAAAAATCATTTTAACTTTAATTCTTGTCGGCATTTCATGGGGCATTATTGGAGGCGCCTATCAGCTACTTTTAACGATCTATGCCGAAAAAATTTTCCACACTAACATTGGGATTTTATATACAGTTCAAGGGGCTGGGCTTATGATGGGAAGCCTTCTCGTTAATCTTTATATATCTAAAAATAAAGAAAAAATGAAAAAGGTATTCGGTTGGGCCTATTTCCTACAAGGAATTTTCTTTCTTGCATTCATTTTATCCGATCAACTTATTAGCGGTATCATTACATTACTATGCATGCGCATAGCAGGAGGAATCATCGTTCCACTTGATACGACATTACTTCAAACTTACACGAAGGAAACTATGATGGGTAAAGTTTTTTCATTCCATTATTCCATTTACGGATCTCTTATTCAATTATCCATGTTTTTTACGGGATGGCTTTTAGAAATTCTTTCTCCGCAAATTATTGGTAGCCTATTAGCTATATGCTGTATTTTTGTTAGTTTTATATGGCTGTTCTTGTTTTATCGCGGGAAACTAAGTGAAGAATCTACTATCACTTAATAGCATGTTTATGTACATGCTATTTTTATTTATGTCGAAATATAAAGGAAAAAGGCGATTTATTTTCCTTGCGTTCTAATTTTTTAGAATGTACAATAAATTTAGATTATAAGAAAGGAGATATCATAATGTTTGAAGATAGACTTACTATTTCAGCTGAGCAGCAGAAGCTCATTTCTAATGCAACTCGTATTCAAATTCTTCACCTTTTAAAAGACGAAGCACTCACTGCAAAGCAAGTAGCTACTAAACTAAACAAATCTGCTGGTAGCGTACATTATCACGTTCAAATTTTATATGATGGAGGGTTACTTGAATTAGTAGACACGAAGGAAAAAAGAGGAATTATTGAAAAATATTATAAAGCAAAAGCTGCTCATTTCTATATTGAAGAAAGCGGCACAGAAGGAACGAATACAGGTAGTCATATTGTTTCTCATTTATTTTTAACTCCGGAGGAATTACAACAGCTTACTTGGGAGATTACACAAGTTTTATTACGCTGGGAAAACAAAACCGCTCGTCAATCAACCTCTGAAGAGGAATACGCTATTTCCTGCAGGATTAAAAAACAATGAAAGAAAGGGCCATTTGTTCATGAAAAATAAATTATTATTATTGTCGGGAACAGGAATTTCTCGTTTAGGTGATTTTATGTATCTCATCGCTCTAAACTTAATGGTATTAAATAGCACAAACTCACCTGCTGCTGTAGCAGGATTATGGATTGTTGGCCCAATTGCCACCGTTGTTACAAAAATATGGTCTGGTAGTATAGTAGATCGATTAAACAAACGGTCCATTATGCTCATCACAGATATAATTCGAGCAGCTCTCATCGGCTGTATTCCACTATTTGATTCTATTTGGGCCATTTATATTTTTATCTTTTTGACTCGCATTGCTACATCATTTTTCGATCCAGCTTCATTTTCTTATAAAACAATGCTCATACGAGCTGAAGAACGCGCTCAATTCAACGCTTGGAATAACTTTTGTACAAGCGGGGCTTTTATTGTCGGTCCAGCTCTTGCTGGAATACTTCTCACCACGTACTCTGCATCCTTTGTTATTTACTGCAACTCACTTTCATTTCTACTTTCTACTATTCTCATTTATTTCTTACCAAACATTACATTACAAACAAAGCAAAACGAAGAGGTTGCAAATACTTTCGTACAAACATTACGAAGTGATTTGAAACAAGTTTTTTCATTTGCTCGAACTGAAACTTACATTATTCTCATATTCGTTTTATTTCAAGCGACTATGCTTGTTTCTATGGCACTCGATTCACAAGAAGTTGTTTTCACAAATCAAGTACTGTTTTTATCCGATATAGAATACAGTATGCTTGTGAGTATAACTGGAGCTGCTTACGTTTCCGGTTCATTTCTTGTCTCTCTCTTTGCCAAACGATTACCAATTCAACATTGTATCGGGTTAGGGATGATTTTCACAGCAATAGGCTATGTAATTTTCGCCTTTTCAAATTCATTTATAGTCGCAGCAGGCGGTTTCATTTTACTTGGCATTTCTTCATCATTTGCTGGTACTGGCTTTATCACATTTTATCAAAATAACATCCCTGTACATATGATAGGACGTATCGATAGCGTGTTTGATTCCATAAAAAATTTCATTCAAATTTTTTTCGTTTTGGCAATTGGGGCATCTGCACAATTTCTTTCCGTTCAAATTACTGTAATAAGTAGCTCATTACTCATTCTTTTCCTTTCCTGTTTATTAGCAATCCGGGTAATGACGCCTTCACGAGAAAAATATTTTAAAGCTACAGGTTCATCACTAGAATATTAACTGCAAGATAAAAAGCGGCTATTTTGCCGCTTTTTTCCCGTATTAAAGAGCAGTAAGATCCCCGCGAAAGCAAAGAAGCTAGGCAAGGGCGGGCTGCCAGTAAAGGTCCGCTTGATGTGGTTTAATAATCAGTGGGGATGCCCTCCCACTGATTAAAGTTTCACCTTATGTTAAAATATGTATTAGATTTAATTATGTAGGAGGGCTTTTTTGAATACTATATTCATTTTCATATGTATTATATTAGTAGCTTCTATTTTACAAACAAGCACAGGTTTTGGCTTTTCTATTATGGCAACACCTTTCTTACTCATGGTATTTCTACCACAAGAAGCTATACAAATAAATATCATTTTATCGTTAATTATTTCTATATCACTCATTTGGAAAATAAGAATGGACATTGATTGTATTCTACTGAAAAGATTAATTTTCGGAAGTATACTTGGTGTTCCTTTTGGTATTTTCATTTTCATTAACATCAACACTTTTAAATTAGCAATCAGTATCCTACTCTTACTATTAACGTTGATGTTAATATGCAACTTTAAGATTACATCAACAAAATCTAGAGATTTCTTAGTGGGCGGATTATCCGGTCTTTTAACGACAAGTATCGGTATGCCAGGACCACCCCTGTTACTTTACTTTACAGGAACTGATACGAAAAAAGAGAAGTTGAGAGCAACTACTTTAGCTTTTTATCTATTTATATATTTCATTAGTCTACTAACTCAAATACTCTTTACTGGCACAAACAAAACAATTTGGCAATCAAGTTTTTATGCTATTCCAATCGTATTTTTAGGTTTGTTTATAGGTCAAATTATTTTCAAATGGCTTAATCAACGGATTTTCAAAATCTTTACATATATCCTTTTGAGTTGCACGGGTATGTATCTTCTTATTGAAAGTTTGCATTTATTATAAGTAAGTTTTTCAAAATACAAGATGCTTTAGATTTTGTAATAACATATAAATTCAAACGAATTTATTACTATATTTTTCAGTGCGGTGGAAGATTGCACATCAAAAATAAAAAACATATTTTAGAGATACAAAATCATAAATAAAATACCTAAGTTCAGAAAGTGATATCCACATTCTGAACTTAGGTATTAACAATTTAATTATTCACTTATACTAACGTTTCATCACAAAGCTCTGTTACATTTTTAAAGTATTGCAAGTTCTCCTTCACTTCAGTGTCATTAAATAAATTGAGCTGCTTCATTATTTCAGTAGCAAATTCAACGTACGCAGACCCTACAGCTGTTATTATTTTTCCATCAACAGTTACATCTTTATTTTGTTTATATTCCCATTCATGTAAATGCGCTAATTGTTTTTCATCTGATGTTAATGATGTCGAGAATTTCTTCTTATTAAGTACGCCTGCTGCATGTAGTAAAGATGTTCCTGCACAAATACCCGCTATCCATTTATTCTGCTTATGTAATTCGTTCACGATAGATAACAATTGTTCATTTTCTAAATGGTCAAAAATATGCCCTCCTGGCACAATAAACACTTCATAGTCTGCTACTTCAACCTGCTCGATAGAGACATGTGGTTGACACAAAAAACCACCTTCTCCTGTCACTGTTTTTCCGTCTACAGTTGCTGTTATTATTTCGAATTCCTTACTTATCAAAAATAAACTCGCTATATTCACTTCAAATTCTGCAAACCCATCAAATAAAAAGATTAAAGCTTTTTTCATATTATCCCCTCCCCCTATACTTATTCGAAGACAATCACTTTTCTCCTCCAAAAAAGGCAAACCTGCATGCAGGTCTGCCTTTTTACTCATTTCTTATTAAATCCTTTTTCACTTAAAAACTCTTTCATATGCATTCTTTTTTCTTTAGACATAAACGAACTCATTGATTCCGTCCATGTTATGCTTTTCTTGTTTGCTGATCTTTCTTTGTAATACGAGTTCATCGTTTCATCGTATTCATTTAATAATTCATCATATTTCTTTTCATCATATCCATTTTCATGAAGGATTGCTGCTACTGGTAAACGTGGTTTCACTCCATGATCTTCATCTGGTACACCGACTGTCATTCCAAACACAGGATATACTTTATCCGGTAAATGAAGCAATTCACTCACTTCCCTCGGGTTATTACGAATGCCACCAATATAACAAATACCGTACCCTAACGATTCTGCTGCTAACGCTAAGTTTTGCGCAAATAGTGAAGCGTCTACCGTTGCTACGATAAAGTCTTCTACTCCTTCATGCTTTATCTCTGTACCATGTTTTTCACATGCCATTTCAAGTCGTTTTAAATCTGCACAACAAACAAAGAATGCTGCGCAGTCTTTCACGTGACGATTTCCAGATAACTCTGCTAGTTCAGCCTTTAGGTCTGGATCTGTTACATATATAACAGAATAGGCTTGTACAAAATGCGAGGAAGCCGCATGCTGTGCAGCTTGCACCATTCTTTCTACTACATCTTTCGGAATGGATTCTTCTTTATATTTACGAACTGAAACGTGTTGCTCCATTTTATGTATGATCTCATTCATGAAAATCACTCCTTTTTCTCTTCATAATGAAAAATTAACATATCTTTTTCAATATTCACAACTTATAAGCACAAAAAGAGCAATTCTTTTTGAATTGCTCTTTTTTAAATCATCTATTAGTACGGTAAATGAAATTATATTGACGATTCGACAAGGAATATCGACTTCACTGACAAATACCGACATATTTACAGCAAATTATTTCTTGTCTTATTACGCCGTTTTCAAAACTTTAATACCTTTTACGATATTCCAAATGAAGTAATAAATCCCTACAAGAATGAATACAGCATATGTGATCATCATGCCAATTCCAGCACCATCAGATTGATTGAAGCTTAAACCATATATGCCTGATAATGCTAATCCACCAAATAAGATTGCATATGGGAAAATATGTGACCAAAATGCTTTTTTCGCGTGGTATTTCACTTCATCCTCCGCAACGAAGTACACGATAATTGGCAGTAAAAATGGTGCAAAAAAGATACTAAAGTAACATAGTGAAGATAATATATTATTTCCTTTCATCCGATTCACCTCTAAATAATTTTTGTTATCTTCATTATGTCAGGAATCCATTCTAGAAACTATCGCTTTACCTTTCATGAACATGACATATTTGTAAGATTTCCCTCCAAAAAAATCCCGTCTGGACTTCCAAACGGGATTTTTTCTCTATATTCGATTCATAAACCAATATTGCGTAATGGCTAAATACTCTCGTATATTTGATGGAATGACAATTCGCTTCGGTGTTTTCGCCGGAAGACCTTCTAATTGTAAACCTTGTTTGGCTGCTATTTTTTTCGCTCTAAACATATGGAAATCGTTTGTTACGATCATTCCTTTTTTCATATTGTCCGGAATTAAAGGTTTTGAGAATTTAATATTTTCATCTGTACTCGTTGACTTATCTTCCATTACTATGCGATTTTCTGCAATTTTTAGTTTCATTAATCCATTTTTCATTGCTAATGCTTCTGAAATATCTTCTCCTTTTCCTTTCCCTCCAGACACAATAGCAATTGTTCTCTCATGTGATTTTAAATACTCAGCTGCTTTATCAATACGATATTGCAAGGAATACGATGGTTCCGTCCCATTTACTTTCGATCCTAATACAATTATATACTCAGCATCATAGGCCGCATTCATTTGCCCATGCTTATAAATGTTATATTGTAAAAATCCCACATAAACAGCGCAAACCATTATAAATCCTATAATATATTTAATTATTTTCTTCTTTCTCATATCCATATACTCCTATGTTTTTGGTTTCTTTCATCATAATATCCATTTATTTGTTTGTATACAGACAAATTCCAATTCACCCTAATTTATCCTCTAGAAAGTAATATTTATTTTCCTTTCGGGAACAGTAAGTACAACTTTGCACGAAGGAGTGTCTCTATTGCTTCTCTTTTTATGTAACGTATCGTTCTTTTTTATCTTATTTTTACTATCACTTAAGATGCTCGGTAAATCAGCTTTAGCACAACTAACTCCTCATGATTTTGGTGCTATTATCTTTTTATCTTATTTAGCTTTTCAAGCCATACCAGTCTCTGGTGCTTTACAAGCTTTTCTTGGTATGGTCGTTATTACATGTTTGCATTTAATCCTTACAAAATTAAGCCTATTCAACAAACTAAATCGTTTTATTCTCGGGCACCCTATCATTTTAATTAAACATGGTGACATTATTTTTGAGAACTTACAAAAAAGTAGATATCCCATCGCTGAATTACTTTCTAACCTTCGCGTCGCAGGATACCCAAGTGTTCATGAAATTGAATACGCTATTTTAGAAGCCAATGGAGCCATTAGTATTTTACCAAAACGTGAACTTGTACCATTAACCCCAAAAGATTTGAACATAGATGTTACGTATGCCGGATTACCAATTGCCCTTATCGTTGATTCACAAATTCAATACGATAACTTAAAGCTAATTCATAAGGACGAAAAGTGGTTATATAAAGAATTAAAAGAAAAAGGCATCACAAATATTAAAAACGTTGCCTTTGCGTCTGTTCAAGAAACAGATGGATCTTTTGCTATTAGTTTAAAAAAATAAAAAATCCCCTTACTTGTTCAAGGGGATTTCTTCATTATATTACTTCTTTCTCTCCTGCCATGTTTAATGGAACAGGATGTTTCATACGATTCATCGTAAATACGATAATCGCTGTCAACACTTCCGCTACTGGCATAACGAGCCAAATTCCGTTTATCCCAAATAACTTTGGCATAATCCATAACAATGGAATTATAAATAGTAACCCTCGGCTCATTATAATAAGCACTGATTTCTTTGTTTGTCGCACTGATTGGAAATACTCTCCATACACAATGTTATAGCCTAAAAATACGTATTGGATAAAGAACAAACTAATACCTGTTAATGTTAACTCCAATAATTCTGGAGATTGGACATCAAATAGACCAATAATATATTTCCCGAAGAATAATCCGACAATTATTGCAACGCCTCCGAGTACAACTGCAATTTTCACAGCAAACTGTAAACCTTCACGCAATCTTTCTGCTAAATTTGCACCGTAATGGAAACTAGCAATTGGTTGCAATGCAGCACCTACACCGAAGAATAATAGTAATGTCATCGCGTGAATACTATTTACCATTGCATAGGAAGCAACTCCTACTTCTCCTGCATATTGGACGAATGCGATATTAAAACCAATCGTTACGATTGCGACCGTACTTTCTGTTGTAAAGCTTGGGAAACCTATTATCATAATTTGTTTAATCGTATCCCATTCAAAATGGAATTTCGCCCACTTTAAAATACTACTTTTTCTAAAGAAGTGAGTTAATAATACGAGGAAGCCAATTGCTGCTGAAAGAATCGTCGCTGAAGCAGCACCTGTTACGCCCCATCCAAAGATGAAAATAAAGATATAGTCAAACACTATATTTAATACAGCAGTTACAACTAGACCTGCCATTGCTAAATTAGGATTTCCATCATTTCGTATAAATGTACTTAAAATATTTTCTAAAACGTATATCATTCCAAATGTTAATAACACATGTAAATAGTCTAACGCATACGGTAAAATCACTTCATTTGCACCGAATAAGTATGCTAAATCTTCTATTCTCCATAAACAAATCGCTGCTAAAATACCTACGATAATGACTGCTACCGTCATAGATTGAGTAAAAATAGACCTTGCTCTTTCTAATTTATTTTCACCTAGTGCAATGGAATATAGCGTTGCCCCGCCCATTCCGATCCACAATGAAATCGAGAAGAAAATTGAAAACGCTGGAATAGCGACGTTTACTCCTGCTAAACCGTTCGCTCCAACTCCTCTACTAATCATAACCGCGTCAATCACAATATTAACTGACATTAATACCATTCCAAGAACGGCTGGTATTAAATAAGAAATAAATAAACTTTTAATTGGTTTTTCTCTTAATTTTTCTGTTACTTCCATACTAGTATGCTCCTTTTTTCAACGCTCTGTTCACAGTTTAAACCTTCAAGTAACTTGAAGGTCAAGAGAGAATTAAAAAATAGGTAACTGAATTATACTAATGAATGTGAATTTGTAATCATTTCAAAGGTTTTCACCTTATTTTTTCACTACAGGAATTTGAATTTCCGTTACTTGCTCCTCCGGATTTTCTGTTACAGACCAATCAATTAATGCAATCTCAATCGCATCTCCGTCTACTTCATATCCCTCTTGATCAATGTATTCCATTAACTTCTTATATGTTTCATCAGTTTCTTCATATGGTCCATGGTGATATACACAGGCAAATATACCTTCTTTAATTTCATCTGCACTATGTACTTGAAAAGGCATGTAATCCAAAAGAATAAAAACACTGCTATATGCTTGAAACTCATTTTGCATGAGTCCTTTTTTCGCAACAGTTACACCAATATCTCCAGAAAATAAACTATCATCCATTTGCCTCATATTTTTTTGCAACGAATGGATGTAGTACTCAAACATATCATCCGTCGTATTCGGGGCAACCGCAATTGCTGTAATTTTTCGCTGCGGGATCTCTTTAATTACCATTTGTTCAGCTTTTGCTTTTGTTGCTTCCTTAATTAAATGAATTCTATGCTCCATTTTCGCCAAAGCATACTCAATTTCTCTTTGTTTTTTCAACATCATTTCTTGTTGTTTTTCTAGTAAATTGAGTGCGTATGCTGGATTTCTTTCATCAATATATTTCTTAATTTCCTTTAATGGAATATTTAATTGGCGTAAAAACTTAATCGTATCTAATAGTGAAAATTGATCGATTGTGTAATAGCGATAATTTGTTTGTGGGTCCACAATGGACGGATGAAAAATTCCCTTTTCATCATAATAACGTAAAGTAGATTCCGCTATATTATGCATTTTTGCCATTTCTCCAATTGTAAAACGTTTATCTAATAACATATTTCTTTCTCCAATTCATAAAAATGTAGCCCTATTTCTTCTTATTATATAGTGATTCCCTCCATATCTAAATCGAATCCTATCATGAAAATCTGCTATTTTTTCATTGATTTTTCATACATTTTATTATATATTAATTACAGGTTCAAATTACGAGTTCAAAAGAACTTGTAATCAGACCCTTTGTTTAATGGGTTTTACATATTTTCATTAGGCAAATTCCGAGAAATCGTATGATAAAAATAAAAATGATGAGGAGAGGATCCGATGGAATTCGAATTTTTCTTTCAAATTGCACTTATTTTATTAAGTACAAAGCTTGCTGGTGATCTTAGTGTTAGATTAGGTCAACCTTCTGTACTAGGTAAATTAATTGTCGGTATCGTTATCGGTCCAGCTGTATTAGGTTGGATTGAAAATTCAGAGCTTCTAACACAATTAAGTAATGTCGGTGTTATTCTTTTAATGTTTATGGCAGGACTTGAAACAGACTTAGAGGAATTAAACGCAAATCGTAATTCTTCTTTAGCAGTTGCACTTGGAGGTATCGTTCTTCCATTCGTAGGTGGTTACGTTTCTGGTCTTATTATGGGAATGGAACAAGGAAATGCTGTATTTTTAGGATTACTTCTATGTGCGACAAGTGTTAGTATTTCCGTACAAACACTTCGCGATTTAGGAAAGATGAAAACACGTGAAAGTACAACGATGCTTGGTGCTGCTGTATTTGATGACATTCTTGTTGTTATTTTATTAGCATTTGCAATGAGCTTCTTAGGTACAGACGATGTTAACTTAACAATGGTTATCTTGAAGAAAGTTGTATTCTTCGCTTCTATTATTTTAATCGGATGGAAAGGTGTTCCTGCGATTATGCGCTGGTTATCACCACTACGCGTATCTGAGTCTATCGTGAGCGCGGCTCTTATCATCTGTTTCTCATTCGCATATTTCGGCGAACTATTAGGAATTGCTGGTATTATCGGTGCTTTCGCAGCTGGTATCGCTATTTCTCAAACGAACTACAAACATGAAGTAGAAAAGAAAGTAGAACCAATTGCTTACGCTATGTTCGTTCCAGTGTTCTTCGTAAGTATCGGTATGAATATTACATTTGATGGTATTGGCAATCAAATTTGGTTCATCCTAGCTTTAACAGTCATCGCAGTATTAACGAAACTAATCGGTTGTGGATTCGGTGCACGAATGACTGGATTTGACGCTAAGTCTTCTGCAATTATCGGTGCTGGAATGGTTTCTCGTGGTGAAGTTGCACTTATCATCGCAGGAACAGGACTTTCTTCAGGTCTACTAGCACAAGATTACTTTACAGCTATCGTTATTGTCGTTATTTTAACTACAATGATTACACCACCAATGTTAAAATACACTTTTGGTGCAAAAGATAAAGCACTGAAAGCAAGTAAATAAGTTTCATATAATAAAAGGAGATTGCTACCTTATAAGATAGCAATCTCCTTTTTATTGTATCTTTAAACAATCCCGTTCTTTTTCAACCATTTTTCAAAAATAATTCGTGCTTCTTCATCATCAATATCATTACGAAATGAATACACCATAATACCATAATCATCTATATATTCACCTAGCTTCATTTCCTCCACTTTCTTATAAAAATTGCCTGCCTCATAGTGCGGAATATAAGCATCCCAAACTGGTTCATGTAGTCTTTTGTATGCCGTCACCTCTAAATCATGTCCATCTTCATAATATCCGATGTGATAATGTTGACTAGGATCTTATTTCTTCATAATAATTCCCTCCCTTTGAAAATTTATCATATTTCACATAATAAACAAAAGCGAGCTGTATATTACAGCTCGCTTCATTCATTAAATACGTTCCATCGCCGTCTTCAACGTTCCAACAACGAAAGCAATTTCTTCACTTGAAATAACAAGTGGTGGTGCTAATGTTAAGACGTTATTATATCCTGCTGTTGTCATGCCGTTTCGTCCTATAATTAAACCTTTTTCTTTACAAGCATTTACAACACTTGCAATTTTATCGTTATCAATTGGCTCTTTCGTCTCTTTATCATTTACTAGTTCGATTCCAACTAGTAGACCTTTTCCTCTAATATTTCCAACTAACGGATGTTCCCCGATTTCTTCTTTTAATTGCTCTAATAAAAGCGAGCCCATTTGTGCAGATCGCTCAATTAAATTTTCATTTTCCATAATCTCTAAGTTTTTAAGCGCTAATGCACAAGCCGCAGGATTTCCACCAAATGTATTAATATGACGGAAGAATTCATATTCTCCCTTCCCTTTAAATGCTTCATATATTTCTTTTTTCACAGCTGTAGCTGATAACGGTAAATATGCACTCGTGATCCCTTTTGCCATCGTAATAATATCTGGCTTTACATCATAGTTCATAAATCCAAACGCTTTTCCTGTACGTCCGAAACCGCAAATCACTTCATCACTAATGAGTAGTGCACCGTGTTTTTGACACGTTTCATGAACAGCTTTCATATAGTCTTGTGGCGGCATTAAAATGCCTCCGCCCGTAATAATTGGTTCCATAATAAAAGCTGCAATCGTTTCACTTAATTCCCATGTCATGACACGATCTACTTCTTTTACACATTCTACATCATAAATGTTCTCTGTTTCTATTTCAGGCATACGATAACAATCTGGCGGCGTTACATGTAAAAATCCTGAAGCAAATGGCTCATATTGATATCTACGTTGTGCTTGTCCCGTCGCTGCCATCGTTGCCATTGTATTTCCATGATACCCGCGGTAACGTGACATAAATTTATAACGATGTGGTTCACCTTTTTGAGCATAGTATTGCCTTGCTATTTTAAAAGCTGTTTCATTCGCTTCCGAACCACTATTAGAGAAGAAAATAACATACTCTCCTCCAAGCCACTCATTTAATTTTTCTGCAAGCTTTATAGCCGGTTCATGCGATTGTGACATCGGAAAATATGATAATGTTTGTAATTGCTTATAAGCCGCCTCTGCGAGCTCTTTTCTTCCGTATCCACTATTCACACACCAAAGACCACTCATTCCATCTAAATATCTTTTTCCTTGTATATCTTCAACCCAGCACCCTTCTGCTTTTGCCCCTATCATTGGACTATTTGGACTAAAGGGACGCATTCCGTGCCACACATATTGCTCGTCTTTTGCTAATAATTCATCAGTCTGTTTCGTTTTCATCATTTCTTCCACCTTCCATAACAACTTATTTTTCACAAAAGCTGCGCTGGTGCCATGATGATTTAAATTTCTCCCTGCTTATTTTCATTCCACAAAATTAAGACAAATCCTACTTACAAAGCAGTATTATTTACAAGAAAATGACAAAAGAAAAAGGAGCTTTTCTTATCTATCGAAAAGCCCCTCTTTTTTAATGCGAGGATGCATCACTAATACCATGTCCAGTATTAGATTTCACAAGAATTTCATCAAATTTCGCAGCATCTTCTTTCTTACTAGATAAAACGGTTCCTAAATATGCTGCCAGGAATCCGAGCGGAATCGAAATAATTCCAGGTGTCGTATATGGGAATATCGCTTCCCCAACAAATATAGCTTTTCCAGCTACAGGGTTCCAAACATTTGGACTTAACGCTACAAGAACAATTGCTGATACAAGACCAACAATCATACCAGAGATGGCACCTGTTGTATTGAAGCGCTTCCAATATATTGTGAATAATATAACTGGCAAGTTTGCACTCGCTGCAACCGCAAATGCTAATGAAACTAAAAATGCTACGTTCAATGTTTGAGCAAATAACGCTAATATAATAGATAATACCGCTACTCCAATAGACGCATAACGAGCCATGGACACTTGCTCTTTTTCCGTTGATTTTCCTTTGCGAAGAATCTCATTATAAAAATCATGCGCGAATGCTGATGCCGCTGTTAATGCAAGTCCTGCCACTACAGCTAAAATTGTTGCAAAGGCAATGGCTGATACGAAAGCAAATAAGAAATCTCCACCTAACGCTTTAGCTAATAAAGGTGCTGCCATATTACCAGCAGGGTTTGCTTTCATAATTGCCTCATTTCCTACAAACGCCGCTGCTCCAAACCCTAAGAAAATTGTCATAATATAAAATGCACCAATTAACCACGTAGCGTATACAACAGATTGACGTGCTGTTTTTGCATCACGTACTGTAAAAAAGCGAACAAGAATATGTGGTAATCCTGCAGTACCAAGGACTAGTCCTAAATTTAAAGATAGCGTATCAAGACCATCTTTATACTTTACTCCTGGATTTAAAAACGAATCTTTTAATGGTGTAGCTGTTTTCATTTGCGCAAACATTTCAGTCACACTGAAATTAAATTTGGAGAAAACGATAACAGAAATAATAAATGTACCAGCCATAAGTAGTACAGCCTTAACAATTTGTACCCAACTCGTCGCAGTCATTCCACCAAAAATAACGTACACTGTCATTAATGTACCAACGATTAAAACTGATGTCGTATATTCGATTCCTAATAATAATTTAATAAGTGCACCAGCCCCAACTAATTGTGCAATCATATAAAAAATCGAAATCGTCATCGTATTAAGTGCTGCAACTCCGCGAACTTTTTTCGCATCAAAACGCGCCGCAATCATATCTGCTAACGTGTACTTCCCTAAATTTCTAAGCGGTTCTGCGACAAGGTATAGAACAACTAAATAAGCAACTAAAAAGCCGATACTATAAAAGAATCCATCAAACCCAGTTAACGCGATCGCCCCGGCTATACCAAGAAATGACGCAGCAGACATATAATCTCCCGCAATGGCCAGCCCATTTTGCCAACCAGTTAATCCCCCTCCAGCCGTATAAAATTCACTCGCATTTTTCGTTTTTTTCGATGCAAAATAGGTTATGACTAGCGTACCAAGGACAATAATTAAAAATAGTGCAAACGCAGTCGTATTCAAGTTCAGCCCCTCCCTTTTTGCATATCTTGTAGAATTTTTTGCGAGATTTCATCAAATGATTCCGCCTTTTTGCTATAAATCATACATAATGCCCATGTCATAATAAATTGTGCGAAAGCAAATACCCATGCCCATGTAACATCACCAAATGCTGGTGTATTGAGCACCTTTGAATACGATGTTAAAATAGGTAGTGCAATAAAAAAGCTTAAAAAGAAAATACTCATCGGAACGATAAACTTCTTTTTCGTATTTAATAGCAATTGAAATTCTTCTGACTGAACAACCTCTGTATAATTCACCTCATTTTGTAACTTACGTGCTGACGTATCATCTCGTTTCATTCTCCGATCCCCTCTCTTACTAGAAATACAATTCCCCCTTGTATACCTAAAGACTAAATTTTATAAATATTCAGAAACTTATTTTCATTTTAGACAATCCATACATTCCTGCAAAGATTTTTCGATAGACATTTTTCGGCATTTTTCCCTAAGTTTTTAATATACTTTTTCAACATAAAATTTTTACTTTTCAACCCGTACCAATCGAGCTTTTATTCTCGTTAAAATAAAATAAAAAGTAGCGCTTATCGCACTACTTCTGTCTTTTTCTCTTTTTCTAAATTACGAGCTGTTTCGCTTAATTCAACGTCTTTTCCATCTTTAAGTGTTCCAAATAGGAAATCAAATACTGGATTTGAAACACCAAACCAAAACTTTTCATTTTTATAATGGTGTAATATGTGCTGTTTTTTTAACCATCTTCCAAACTTAGTGAAAGGACGAATTGGCTTATGCGCAATATAATGTTTCCATTCATAAACGAGAAGCATGATAATCATTCCGATTCCGAATGAAAGTGTAATAGTAACACTTTTTGTTATACCGTATGATATAAGTAAATATATAGTAAAGCTAGGTATACTAAACCATACAGGCAAAAATAAAAGTTTTAAATCATCTGGATATACGTGATGATCATAATGTAATCTTCTTAACATTTTTAATAAAAATACGTTTTTAGGTGGCTTTAAATGGAATAAAAACCGATGTGTCATATATTCGTTAAGCGTATAAAAAACAATACCAAACAAACACGCTAACATACCGATCCATGTAAAAAATTGCATTTTTAAAATAATGATGAAAATAATTAGAATACTATACATAATAACGATATCATGTTGTAAAAAGAACTCTTTCCCCACTCTCTTCATCTTTCTTCCCCTTTTCCAAAAAAACAGCCGCAACATATCGTTACGACTATTTCTTTTATTTTCTATTCTTATTCTATTCCCTTTACAAATTTGCCTGTTGCTCTATTGTCGAGAAAAAATTATTCGATCCAAATATATTTTGCTTCGGAATAATATGTTCCACCGCAAACACTGTTACTTCTCCTCTTTGTACCTCTCCAATAATGAGCCCAAGTACTTCATGATTTACCGCAAACGTTGGTTGCTTTGTTTGTAGTAATCTTGCTGCATTATGAAATACCGCTTCATATAGTGGATTCCTATCAGTAATTTCTTTTCGGATTTTTGGTGCTAACGTAATAATAATTTCTTTTCCGTCAATAGTGGTTCGATACATAAAAATCTCCCCTTCAATCTTATGTGAACAACTGTAAAGCTTTGTATGCAAAATGGATAGAATATCCTACTAAAATAATACCTGCTCCGGCTGTTATATAGCCAAGTGCTTTTTGCTTTAATAAAGTTCTGCCAAAATGGACAGAAAAAGCAATATTTAAATTCCATAAAATAATACCAACGATAATACAAAGGCTGTACAAAAAGGCTTCTTGTTTCGTTACCTTGGTAAGCAATGAGCTAAGTGTACTTCCGTATATACCAAACCAAAAAACAAGATTTAATGGATTGGATATCGCAATTAAAAAACCTGCCATAAACGATTGTTTAAGGCCACCTACCTCTTCTTTTTTATATTCCATATTCGAGTGGAAGATTCCTTGTTTTACACTTTGAAATCCTAAATAAAATAACAAGAAAAACCCTGTACAATACATAAAAGCTTGTACATATGTATACATAAATACAGAAGATAAACCGAAATAGATGAGAAGCATAAACAAAATATCTGCAGTCATTCCACCAATTCCAACAACCCATGCATGCCAAAAACCTCGTTCAATTCCTCGTTTTAACATTTCAATATTAATCGGACCTACTGGTGCAGCTAATGAAATACCTAATACAATTTGTTGTATAATCGCTCCAAACATAGCTCTATCCTTTCTACTTCCTTTACTATTAAGTAATGATGTAATGTTTAAAAATAGACTAGCTTTCATCAAAATATTTACTACTAAAATACCCTTTTTTATCCAAAATATGCAAAAGAGCCATCCCGATGATGGCTCTTACTTTTCTATCCTATGAAGAAAAGGGCATTTTCCTTTTATCGGCTCTACATCGTCTCCTATGAAGTATTGTTTCCATTCACGATGATCCGGATCACCATAATGACTAATGTTAGGATGTTTCGGCAACTGATCCCACTTTTCAACTCGCTCCCGGACCGTTTGTCTTGAATATGCTCCTTTAGGGCGATCCCCTTCTAATCCATCAAAGATAGTCCGTGGCTGAAACCCAATAACGAGAGAATTCCCTAAATGCCTAGTTTTTCGTTGTTTATAAGCTGGCGCATTTCCAAATGCGAATATCGGTTCCCCACCAAATGAAAATTCCCATAAGTAATGGTCTGGGTCTTCAGGAATTTGCTTCGGCCATGTTTGATTATCGTTTTCATGTAAATATTGTAGTACTTTCCAAAAGTAATCACGATAATATTCAAGTGATTGTTCTTCACATTCCGGCTCTACAAAAAGAAAAAAGCCTCTTCTTACAATTGGCCGCTCTTTCATTAACTCTAAAAAAGATAACATTGTATGTGGCAAATGACTCCAATCATTATGAGAAAGAAATGAATAACGAAGTTCATTCTTTTTCAAAGCTGTTAAGCCGAAATAGCACGGGAAAGTTGGTTCTAGCACGACACTCGAAAAATTTTGAAATTCTTTTGTAACCCAATTTGGTATGTCAGTTCTCGTTCTCATTCCTTCATTATCTAATAAATAAGACTCATTCATTCTTTCACCTCATTATGTATAGCATTCAATTAAGAATATTACATACTCGGCCTGTCCTATACCTATTTAAAAATTCGGCTGAAAAATTATTTAAAAATACAAAAAAATAAAATCGCTTACTTGACTAATTTCTACCAATTCGTGTATATTTAAATTAATCATTTAGCAGAATATTCAAGATTATAGCATTTTTAGTTTATCTTATCTTTTAAATGAATTTCACTAAATGAAAAAAGCAAATGTTTTTAGGAGGAATTGTAACATGCAAGGAAAAGTAAAATGGTTTAACAACGAAAAAGGTTTTGGATTTATCGAAATGGAAGGCGCTGACGATGTATTCGTACATTTCTCTGCTATTCAAGGTGACGGCTACAAAGCTTTAGAAGAAGGCCAAGAAGTATCTTTCGATATCACTGAAGGAAACCGCGGACCTCAAGCTGCTAACGTAGTAAAACTTTAATCCAACATATGACAGGAGGTTACCTTACTTGGTAACCTCCTTTGTTATTCCTTTGTATATTTCCGTTTTACAGAGCAAAAACTATGTGAAATGCGCAATATACAAAGGAGGAAGTAATAATGGGATCAGAAGTAAATGATTTTGAAGAAGTGAAATTCCGTGTAGAAACAGCACAAAAAATGGTAGGATCAGCGACAATTTCAATGGATCCAGATACATTAGAGCATGCTACTACTGCTGTAGAAGAAGCTCGCTCTCAGCTTGAAATTATGAAATCTGTTGCGACAGATTTAGACGAGCCCTTTCTAATGAATGAGGAAAAGAAATTAAGCAAGTGCGAGCATCAATTAAATGAAGCGAAGCATTAAAAAAACATCCAGAGAATGTTCTCTGGATGTTTTTTATGACAACTGTTCTCCATACTTTTTCAATGTTTCTCCAACTGTACATTGACGTATACAAAATGAATGGGCGTAATATTTACTATTTGTCTTCCGATTATGTTCTCGCAAAAAACACCCTTCACAATATGTTTCTAATAAGTCATTTACCTCTGTAATGAGTTGCTTTTTATCCACCGTTGCACCTCTCTATTCGGTTATTTCTTTATGACTATCGATAACTGTTCCTTCTAATGCTTGCGTTGCTAATTGATGTGCTTCTTTATTTTGTTTTCTAGATATTGGCTCACATACAAGTTTTAATTTCATTTGCTTCGCTTTTTGCTCAATTTGGTCTAAATAATGATTTAAATGCTCATCATAGCAAGGCCATTCCCCGGCCAATTGTTGTAATACCACTTGAGAATCACCGCGAAGTGTAACTGCTTCATACTTAATGCCTAATTCCTCGAGTATATTCATACCGTATAATAATGACGCATATTCCGCTTCATTATTATCATATATACCTTCTATATATGCATTACGGCGAATTCGGTATTTTGTATTTCCTTTTTTATAGTATACACATATACCTACTCCAGCTTCTTTCGTCTGTACATCATAGCCGCCATCAAAATAAACGAGTATTTCTTGGGGTTCTTCCTCCACTTGTTTGCTCAGCTTCTTCATTTCCTTTAATGACCATTCTGCATCCATTTCATCGTAAAATAATAATTCTTTCACTCTTCCTGTTTTCTCGAAATCCTCCGCAAATTGCAATACATCTTCTATGTTCATATAATCTGTCATTAATTCCGTCTGCAAACCGCTTTTTGTTTTATACAACCAATGAATTTTATATTTCATACTAGATTCCCCTTATGTAAGACTTCTTATATGTATCCAGCTAATGAAAGCCTCACTTTATTTTATTATATTTTATCAAGAGTCGAAGAATTATATTCAATATTATCACATGCAAAAAGAGCTATCCCTATAGGAATAGCTCTTTCATCTATTGCATAAATCTTTCAAATCGTACTCGCTTATTAATCCAGTACATTACAGGCATACCGATCGCCATGACAACAAATTCACCGACTGCACATGTTAACCAAGACAACATAAACGGTAACCCCAATGCAAGATGAAGTTCAATTGCAATCATAAACATTGTAATTGTAAAAATAACTGTATTAAAAATCATACGAGCCCAAACACCTTTAATAAATCGCATAGATATAATCGTTGCAACTAGCGCCAGAATAGATTGCCCTACTCCAAATACTAAATCGTAAGCGATCATAGGTGAGAAAAAGAGATTCGTTAAAAATACACCTAATACAATTCCGTAAATTGCTTTCTTATTAAATACAACAAGATGATTAAACATCTCTGAAATACGAAATTGTACATTCGTAAAGCCAAATGGCTGAATAAGCATAGAAACAGCAATATATAATGCCGCTAAAATACCATTACCGACTAATGTTCTAATATTCATGACAAAATCTCCTTAGTTTTTTTACGTGGGATGGTTTCGAACCACGTTATTCGTTTTTTAAGCAACAAGATTATATTCTACGCAATACACACTCTTTCGTCAATAGATTCCTATCATGAACTACCTTTTTTCTTTTAGACAACGTATAATAAAACATATGAAAGATTTAGGAGGTTTCACTTCATGACAGCAACAATTCAAAATGAAAAAGTGATCGTTTCCATTTCTGACAAAGGTGCAGAATTACAAAGCGTTCGCTTAAAAGAAGATAACACTGAATACTTATGGCAAGGCGATTCTACTTATTGGGGGCGCCGCGCACCAATTTTATTCCCAATTGTCGGCCGATTAGTAGATAATACATACTACGTAGATGGTAAACCATATTCTTTAACACAACACGGCTTTGCTCGTGATCTTACATTCTCTGTACAAGAACAAAGTGAAACGAAAATCACTTATATTGTAACTAGTAATGAAGAAACATTAAAAAAATACCCATACGAATTTGAATTACTCGTTTCTTATGAGCTAGACGGACAAATCGTCCATGTAACATATGAAGTACATAACCCTGCTTCAAAAGAGATGTTCTTCTCAATCGGAGCACATCCTGGTTTCAACTTCCCCTTATTAGAGGGCGAATCATTTACAGATTATCATTTAGCATTTAATGGTTCTGAACGCTTAGAAACAAGCGTATTAGAAGGACCTTATCTTTCAAGTAAAAAGCAATTAATCGCTGAAAATACGAATGAATTACCACTTACATACGATTTATTTAAAAATGATGCGCTTATTTTTGAAAATATGAATACGGATGAAATCTCTATTCGTTCTCATAAACATGATAAATTTGTAAAAGTAGAATTTGACGGATTCCCATTTGTCGGCGTGTGGACACCAGGCGAGAACGCACCTTTCTTATGTATTGAACCTTGGTACGGAATTGCTGATGAAATAAATCCAGCAAAAGATTTTAAGGAAAAAAAAGGAATTCAATCTTTACAAGCGAATGAAACATTTACATGTCGTTATAGTATTACAATCGGCTAAGTTACTCTATCCCCTACTTCAAAGAAACATTTAAGTAGGGGATCATCTTATCATTTGGAGGTTTCACATTTTGATTGAAGTATATATTGATGGTGCATCAAAAGGAAATCCTGGTCCTTCTGGTGCAGGGGTGTTTATTAAAGGGGTGCAACCAGCTGTACAATTATCATTGCCCCTTGGGACAATGTCCAATCATGAAGCAGAGTACCACGCTTTACTTGCGGCATTAAAATATTGCACGGAGCATAATTATAACATTGTCTCATTTCGTACAGATTCGCAACTTGTTGAGCGAGCTGTTGAAAAAGAATACGCAAAAAATAAAATGTTTGCACCACTATTAGAGGAAGCACTGCAGTACATAAAAAGTTTCGATCTCTTTTTTATTAAGTGGATTCCAAGTAGTCAAAATAAAGTCGCTGATGAATTAGCTAGAAAAGCTATCTTACAAAATTAACGGGGGTATGGGTGTGAAAAAAGATTGGATTGCTCCTCTTGCTTTATTATTTGTCTCTTTTATTTGGGGAGCTACGTTTGTTGTCGTTCAAAATGCAATGTCTTTCGTTGGTCCATTTACTTTTAATGGTATTCGCTTTTTATTCGCCGGAATTATTTTATTATTCGTTCAACTGATTTTCTCAAAAAAAACTTCAAAACAAGATATAAAACAGAGTAGCCTCGCTGGACTAATCGTTGGATTCTTTTTATGTGTTGGCTATGTATTACAAACATTCGGCTTACTTTATACAACTTCTTCAAAAGCTGGGTTCTTAACAGGGCTTAGTATCGTTATGGTACCAATTTTGTCTTTTATCTTTTTAAAACAAAAAGCTACCCTTTTTATCGTAATTGGCATTGCTGTAGCAACAGCAGGATTATACTTATTAACGGCGGGTGATTCTTTTCAATTAAACATTGGAGATATACTCGTTCTCGGCTGTGCAGTAGCTTTTGCTGCCCATATTCTTGTTAACGGCTTCTTCTCTAAGAAAATATCACCTTTATTACTAAGCACATCACAAGTATTAGCCGTCGGTATGTTTTCTTCTATTTGCGCCTTTTTGTTTGAAGATTGGGAAAAATTATTTTCAGTAGCACTATGGACGAATTCTTCCTTTTTATTCGCCCTATTTCTAACTTCCTTATTCGCGACATCCATTGCTTTTTTCATCCAAACATCAGCACAAAAACATACTTCTCCAACGAGAGTAGCAATTATTTTCGCAATGGAGCCCGTATTTGCTGCATTAACAGGCGTTCTCGTTGCAAACGAACAACTTTCTATTTCTGCTATTATCGGATGCCTATGTATTTTCCTAGGCATGGTTTTTGTTGAATTACCTTCCAAAACAAAAAAAGAAGCGCAGGCTGCGTGAAGTTACCCTTGTAACTTCCGCATAAAAGCCTTAGCGCTTTTTTTATCTGTAATTTCTTCTTCTTTCAATCGTTCTAATAACGCAACAAAATAACTCCCATCAAACTGTAATTGATGTTTAATTGTCGCTTCTATTGCCGCGTTCACAATTCCATCAGACGCACCAGTATATCCTTGTCCGAACATAATAAATCCTTGTGCTTCCTCTGATAATTTAAATCCTTTCGTATGTAAGAATGAAAGATAATCTTCTACTGTTTGCATGTTATTCCCACCTACTCAAAAATTCTCCATCTCCTATCATACATGTTTTTACACGCTAAGAGAATGAAATTTATTTGACAACTTTGTAAATCTATCGTCTACTTCGCTTGCAATGAAGGATTTCCCATCAATCTAACGGAATATGTACAGTGGAACTTATTTCATATTAAAGGGGAGACACGATGAAACAAGCACTATTAATTATCGATGCTCAGCAAGAATTAATGGATGGAAATGAGCAAGAAAATGAGGTTTTTCGTAAAACCGAGCTATTATCTACATTAAATACAGCTGTACAGAAAGCAATAGATTCTAATGCTCTTATTATTTTCGTAAGAGATATCGATGTTGCTTCTGGTAGTGGCGTGGGCTTTGAAGTACATAATCAAATTCAAGTACCTCAGTCTGCGACCCTTATTAATAAAGCAGCAACCAATTCATTCTATGGCACTTCTTTACTTGAACTTTTAAAAGAAGAAAATATTAATCATATTGTTATTGGTGGATGTAAAACAGAACATTGTATTGACACTGCTGTTAGAACAGCAACTGTACAAGGCTTTGACGTCACATTAATTAAAAACGGTCATTCAACCACTGATTCTAACGTGTTGTCTGCAGAGCAAATTATTGGTCATCACAATAAAATTTTACATGGGCATTATAACGTTGATCATTTTTCAGTTGTTAGAGATGTCGAAGAAGACCTTTTTCAACCTATTCATGATCAATATCGTGATTAAATTAACTGTAAAAAAGAATCCTTTTCACGAAAGGATTCTTTTTTACCCAAAAATTTGTGCTGCAATACTATAGAGCCCATTATTCCTTTTTAATAATTGATCACTATTTCTCATCATAATTGGTGGTGTATTAACCTTTTTAAAACCAGCAACCTCTAATTCTTTCATAAAATTGTTCTTTCCTTTTGGTACATCAATTCTCAATTTACCATTATGATCTCTTGCTAAATGATGAACAATTCGCATTGCCATCGCATCATTTTTAGCAACGACTGGTCCTATTATTTTATTTTCTGGTGTTTGTACGCTTAAACCATATCCTAGTACATTTTGTTCCTTACCCTTCACAACGATACACTGTTCACTTTGTATAATTCTTTTCTTTAAAAACTCTTTTCTATTTGTTCCAAATGCATATTCATCTATTTTTATTATTTCTTCTAAATTCCCCTCTTCATAATCCATCATATATTCTTCATTTCCTGCATATTTATGATTCGCATTGTATGAGTTACATATGTATTTAGAAACATCGCTCACTGCCCTGAACCCTAACTTTTCGTATAAAGGCTTTCCCTCATCCGTAGCAATAAGCATAATTGGAGTTCGAGTTGATACGCTTTTAACGCATGAATCCGTTATTACCTTTCCAATTCCTCTTCCTTTATAATCTGGATGTACAATTACCATTCCGATAGACGCTAACGTCTCTCCATATAATATAATTGCAGCGCTCGCAATAAGTTCCTTCCTCTCATTCCACACACCGTATACAATACCTGAATTAAAAATCGTTTCGATTTCTTCTCTATTATAATCCCAGCCAATATAAGAAGATAATGCTACAATATCGCCTATTTGTTCGTCCCTAAGACGCTCCACCTTAATTTCCAATTCAAGCATACTTCATCCCCTTATCTAGACATTTAAATCATTATTATCAAATCAACTCGTACATGTTTCCCTTTATTTGTCACACACATATCCTATTTTGACCAAGACTATATTGTAAATGAGGTGACAACATGCCAATTACAAATCGATTTTCTACCACCACTAACGGCGCACTCGCTATTACAGGAAACACTTTAGGCTTAAGTAAAATTAGTAATCAAAACCGTGCTGGTACAATCGGTGCAATTGGAGCGTTTATAACTACGAATACCGCTTTACAAGTCACAACTTTTCCTGCTGGTACTACGTTAAACTATACACAAAATAGTTCTACCGCTATTTTAAATATTCCTGCTGGTAGTACTATTCTTTACGCAGAACTTGTTTGGGGCGGAAACTACTTATCTCGTGATCAAAACATTACGAGTGTTTTAGGGAATCCTGTTTCTTTCACAACACCTGTATCAACATACTCGATTACTCCTTCAGCTGTTACAGCTTCAAATCAAACATTCGTTTCTGGATCTGTCACATTTGGATTTTATACACGATCCGCAGATGTAACATCACTCGTGCAAGCTGCTGGATCTGGATCCTATACAACAGGTTCCGTTCCTGGACTTGTAGATCCTTTAGATGCTTCTAACGGGGCTATCAATTCTTCTGGATGGACGCTCATTGTCGCTTATCAAAACGGTTCCTTACCCGCAAGAAATTTAACAATTTACGTAGCTGGTAACCGTGTTTCTGTAGAAACTGGTAGTGCAGATGTATCTGTCTCAGGATTTTTAACACCTGCCGGGGGACCTGTAAGCGGGAGATTGTTTATAAGTTCTACTGAAGGGGATGCTGATTTAACTGGAGATCAAGCATTATTCGGACCAAATTTCAGTTCATTAAATGCTTTATCTGGGCCAAATAATGCTGTAAATAATTTCTTCGGTTCCCAAGTTAATAATGCTGCTGGAAATTTAGATACAACTGGGACATTTGGAACACGAAATCAAAGTGCTTCTACAAGCACAAATATATCCGCCGGCCGGCAAGGTTGGGACATTACTTCCATTGATATTTCTCCTTATTTAACAAACTCACAAGTTTCCGCCGCAATCCGTTTAACAACTAACGGAGATGCCTATATGTTAAATACAGTCGGTTTACAAATCAATATAAATTCACCAAATATACAAGCAACGAAAAACGTGAATAAAAGTGTCGCTGCCATTGGAGATGTTCTCACTTATACCGTTACTATCCCTAATACCGGGCTTCTGCCTGCTAATAACGTTACTTTTACAGACATACTCCCTAACGGCACTTCCTTCATACCTGGAAGCGTGACGATAGATAACGTACCACAAACAAATGCAAATCCTGCCGCTGGTATATCTCTCGGAACAATTAATAATAACTCTTCTCGTACAGTAACTTTCCAAGCAACTGTCGTTTCTCTTCCAAATCAAAACCCTATCTCTAACACTGCTAATATTACCTTTCAATATACACCAATTGCCGGAGGAACAACCTTTAACGGTCTCGCAACAAGCAACTCTGCAGGAACACAAATTAATCTTGCAGATATTAATGGCACAAAATCAGTTAACAAAATCTTTACCGATATTGGCGAAACGTTAACTTACAGTATTGCCTTAGCTAATATAGGAAATATCCCTGCAACTAACGTTATATATACAGATCCAATTCCAAGTGGGACTACTTTCATTCCAGGGAGTGTAACTGTTAACGGAGTTACTCAAGCTGGGGCAAATCCCGCAAATGGGATATCAATTGGATCTATTGCTGCTAATTCTACGACTACTGTTTCATTTCAAGTACTCGTTCCTTCTATCCCGCAAACAAACCCAATATTAAATAGCGGTACAACAACTTATCAATACATTCCTGTACCAAATCAACCAGCAGTAAGTGGGACTGATACGACGAATATTGTCTCTACTCAAGTGAATAATGCTACTGTAACTTTGGCAAAAGCAGTAGATAAAAACTATGCAGATATTGGCGATACACTGACTTACACTGTTGCCTTTACAGCTACAGGTAATACGAATGCGAACAATGTTATTTTTACAGATGTCATTCCTAACGGAACCACTTTTGTCCTTAACAGTTTAACAATAGATGGCACGACACAAGTTGGAGCAAATCCTGCTAATAGTGTGAACATTGGATCTATCCCAACTGGTACAACAAAAAATATTTCATTTCAAGTAGTAGTAAACACAATACCTGCGTCAAATGTCGTATCTAATGGATCCAGCGCTTCTTATCAATATACTGTAAATCCTAGCCAATCACCCGTTACAAAAAACATCTCTTCTAATCTTGTTTCCACTCAAATTAACAACGCGAATGTAACAGTAACAAAATCAACAAACAAACAATTTGCCACAATTGGCGAAACGATAAGTTATACAATCCTTATTACAAACAGTGGAAATACAGCTGCAACTAACGTGCAACTAACAGATCCACTTCCAAATGGAACGATATTGACTCCTGGTACTGTAACACTAAACGGCGTTTTGCAAAATGTAGATTCTCTCATTGCCTTACCTATCGGCACAATTCCTGGCGGAGCTACTTTTACCCTTTCTTTCCAAGTAACAGTCATCAATATTACCGCCCAAAATCCTATCATTAATAATGCTTTCGCCTCTTATCAATATACTGTAAATCCAAGTCTGCCACCGACGTCGAAAACAGCAAATTCTAATTCTGTAACATCAACAATTAGACTAGCAAATCTTCATACTAACAAGTCTGTAAATCAAACGTTTGCGGAAGTTGGAGATGTATTAACTTATACCTTTTCTCTTACAAACGATGGAAATGTTGCGGCGAACAATGTAGTACTATCCGATTCAATTGCAAATGGTACTGCCTTTGTACCAAACAGTGTTACGATTAACAGTGTTGCTCAACCAGGTGTTACACCAGCTAGCATCAATATTGGTAGCATCAATGCTAATACTACAATTACAGCTTCATTCCAAGTAGTAATAACTAGCATTCCAAACCCAAATCCTATTTCAAATAGCGCTTCCATCTCCTATAACTTTATCGTTGATCCAAACGCTTCACCTGTAAGTAAGAACACTACTTCAACCACTACATTTACTCAAGTAAACGATGCAAATGTCATTTCGGCAAAAACGGTGGATCGAGAGTTCGCTACCGTTGGAGATATATTAACTTATACCATTCTTTTAACGAATGCAGGAAGTGTTTCTGCTGATAGTCCCACTTTCGTAGATACAAATCCAGATGGCACTACCTTTATTCCAAACACTTTCCTTATTAACGGTTTACTTCAAAATAATGCAGATCCAAATATAGGTGTTCCGTTACCTGCCATTCCTGCTAACGGCTCACTTACCGTCTCTTATCAAGTAACTGTCACCTCTTTACCAGTACAAAATCCAACAATAAATTCATCTAGTACACAATATAGCTTTATTCTAAATCCAGGTGATCCACCAACTATAGAAACATCTTTAAGTAATACTGTAAGTACACAAATTAATTTAGCAAATGTAATTATTTTCAAAAATGTAGACTTAACTATCGCAGATGTTGGGCAACCAATCACATATACAATTGCCTTAGCCAATCCTGGGAATACTCCAGCAAATAATGTAGTTGTTACCGATATACTACCTCCTGGCACAACTCTTGTACCAAATAGTATTTTTATAGGTGGTGCTTTACAGCTAGGTGCGGATCCAAATGTTGGCCTTCAAGTTGGTACGATTCCAGCAGGCGGAATTACAACTATTGTTTTCCAAATTAGTACAAATAGTTTACCTTCACCAAATCCAGCGCAAAACAGTGCTACATTTCAATATAGCTTTATCGCCGATCCAAATTTACCTGCTATTGTTAAAAATGCTACTAGCAATATAGTAATGACACAAATTAACACCGCTAATATTGTTGCTACGAAACTAACAAGTACAAATTCCGCTGATGTTGGCGATATCATAACCTATGCAACAATTTTAACGAATAACGGCAATATCCCTGCCTCTAATGTAACGTTTACAGATAGCATTCCAGCTGGTACCATCTTCCTTCCTAATACTGTAACAATTAACGGTGTCCCTATAGCTAATGCAAATCCTGCTAATGGCATTTTAATTGGTACGATAGGAGCAAATTCATCACGTACTGTTGCATTCCAGGTTTTTGTACCAAGTATCCCTGCTGTAAATCCGATTACAAATCAATCGGGCACAACATTCCAATACACGTACGATCCATCCAAACCTGCTGTAATGCAGATGGTTGCTTCTAACACTGTACAAACAACTATTAATAACGCTACGATTACCTCTAAGAAATCTGCAGATAAACAGTTTGCGAATGTAAATGATATTATTACGTACACGACTACTTTAACGAATAGCGGGAACACACTTGCATCAAATGTAATATTTACAGATGTAATTCCAAACGGGACGTCTTTTATTCCTAATAGTGTTACAGTAAACGGGAATACACTCCCTAATGTAAATCCAGCAAATGGCATAGCAATTGATCCAATAAACCCCAATGCAAATACGACCATCTCGTTCCAAGTACAAGTAAATTCTATCCCGAATCCAAATCCTATCCCGAACCAAAGCAATACAACGTACCAGTATGTCGTAAATCCTAACTTACCTCCAGCATCCGCCAATACGTTAAGTAACGTAATAACAACTCAAATTAATAATGCTACTATTGTCGCTACGAAGTCTGTGAATACACCGACAGCTGCAATTGGTGATATCGTGACCTATACGATTGCAGTAACAAATACAGGTAATATCCCTGCTAGTGCAACTGTTTTAACGGATGGGCTTGGCGCAGGAGCTTCCTTTATCCAAAACTCCGTAACGATCAATAATGTTCCACAACCAGGATTAGATCCATCACTTGGTGTTCACTTAGCAGATATTTCGCCAGAAGATACTGTATTCATTACTTTTCAAGCACAAATTTTAGCGATACCACCTAGTGGCACATTAACAAATAATGCTCTTGTAAATTATGAATATACCGTGAACCCAAACCAATCACCTGCTGTTAGTAGTACAATTACGAATACGACGGTTACTCCAATTATTGATGCTACTTTAGTTTTAAATAAAAATGCGAGTACAACTTTCGCTACGATTGGTGATACGATTACATTCACTTCATCTGTTACAAACACAGGAAATACTACTGCAAACAACATTGTTTTTACAGATGCAATTCCAAACGGTACTTCCTTTGTCCCAAATAGCTTTAAAATAAATGGTGTAACCGTCCCGAATGCAAATCCACAAAACGGTATCAATATTGGTAACTTGAATGCAAATGCATTGATTACACTCAGTTTTCAAGTAAACATTACAACGCTTCCAAACCCTAATCTAATTCCGAACAAATCATCGCTTCAATATAGCTTTATTGTTGATATAAATGAGCCGCCTGTTTCACGAACAGTTCAATCCAATAAAACTTTTACACAAGTAAATACTGCTTCCGTTATCGCAACAAAAACTGCAAACAGTGCATTTGCTGCTGTTGGAGATACAATTACGTATACAACTACCCTCACGAATAGCGGAAATACTACCGCAAACACACCTGTTTTTATCGATATATTACCACCTGAACTTTCATTCGTTCCTGATAGCGTACAAATTAACTCCATCCCACAACTTGGATTTAGGCCAGATAGCGGGATTTCTTTAGACTCAATTCCAGTTGGAGGAACGACAACAATTAGCTTTCAAGCTATTGTCGGCTCAATTCCAGCTACAAATCCAACATTGAACCAATCTAGCACAACATACTCCATCATTGTCGACCCTACCCAGCCACCGGTGACAGAAACAGCTACAAGTAATCCAACTTTAGTTCAAATTAATGAAGCAATTATTCAAGCAACGAAAAGTGTGGACCGTATCTTTTCTGACGTCGCACCTGGAAATTCATTTTTAACGTATACTGTTTTATTAGAAAATATAGGGAACACAACTGCTACTAATATCATTTTTACAGATCCGATTCCAAATAATACAGTATTTATAGAGGATAGCGTTCGAGTAGGTGGGGCTTTATTACCTGGAGTAAATCCAGCGAACGGGATACCAATTGGAGATATTATTGCAGGAGATTTTATAAACGTTACCTTCCGTGTGCAAGTAGTTAGCATCCCAAATCCTATTTTTACAATCGGACCTGGAGGACCAAACTCACCAGTTGTAAACGGAGCTTCCATTGATTATCAATTTATGACAGGACCGAATTTACCACTCGTTTCAAGAAGTACGACATCCAATCCTGTTTCGACACAAATAAATTCTGGGGAAATTGTGGCAATCAAATCTGTAGATAAAACTTTCGCAACGATTGGCGATACAATTTCTTATACAATTACATTAAGTAACCCTGGAAATGTCACTTCACAAAATATAATTTTTACAGATATTTTACCTGAAGGAACAACATTTATTTCCGGAACTTTGACAAATAATTCTGGTACACAGCAAATTGGAAATCCAGCTAGCGGGATTCAGATTGGAAATATAAATCCAAGTGGAACGGCCGTTATAACTCTCAATGTACTTGTTACAAACATTCCAAGTATAAATCCAATTTCTAATTTTAGTTCTGTACAATTTGCACATGTGGTTGATCCTAGCCAACCTGCCGTATCACAAACGAATGTATCTAATGCTGTTTCGACAACAATTAATAGTGCAATATTAACAACCCAAAAAAGTGCTGATAAATCTATCATTTCCGTCGGTGATACAGTTACGTATACAACTACGATTACGAATACAGGAAATACAACAGCTACGAATATTACCTTCACGAGCGCAATTCCAGCTAGCACTACCTTTATACCAAACTCAGTCACAATAAATGGAGTTCAGCAATTTGGTGCGCAACCAGCACTTGGAGTAACTATACCAAATATCGCTCCTGGTGAAACCGTAACCGTTACTTTCCAAGTAAATGTTCTTTCTGTTCCCCCTTCAAGTTCAATTATGGGTAACGATACAATTTTATATTCTTACACTGTTGATCCAAACGGAACTCCTGTTACAGCTTCTACTTCAACGAATATCGTTACAAACCCGGTACTAGATGCTATGATAACGATGGTAAAATCGGTCGATCAAACACTTGTAACATTAGGTGATACCATTACCTATACGACGCTTTTGACAAATACCGGTAATACAAACGCTACGAATATTACTTTCACTGACCTTATACCAGATGGTACAACGTTTATTACTGATAGCGTTATAATAGATGGCATCACACAAATCGGACTCAACCCTAATACAGGTATAACAATTGGATCAATTGCTCCTAACAAATCAATATCTATAGCATTTCAAGTTACCGCTACTTCTACACCAGTCCAAAATCCTATTGCCAATTCCGCTACTGCTTCTTACACATTTATCGCTGATCCAAATGCACCGATTGTTTCAAGAAATGTTACTTCAAACACAACATTTACTACAATTAATACAGCTACCATTCTTTCATCTAAACAAGTTGATAAAGCATTTAGCCACATCGGAGATACTCTCACTTACACTGTCGCTTTAACAAACAATGGAAACTCATCTGCACAAAATGTTATTTTCACAGATACTATGCCGAACGGAACTACATTTATTGCAAACACATTCTCCATTAATGGAATTCCTCAAAGTGGTGCGAATCCAACAAACGGTGTAAATATTGGGCCTATAACAGCGGGGGCTACAGTAAATGTTTCCTTCCAAGTAAACGTGACCTCATTACCAGCCGAAAACCCAATTGTAAATTTCTCATCGACATCATATCAATTAGTCTCACCGCCTGATGCAGAAACTTCAATTAGCAATCCTGTTTCAACGCAAATTAAAGAAGCCATATTATCTATGACGAAGAATGAAAGTGCATCCTTTGCAGATATCGGGCAAACTGCTTTTTACACTACTTCTATTTCCAATATAGGAAATACGGATGCAGCTAATATAGTATTCACAGATGTATTACCAAGTAGACTCACATTTGTTCCTAACACACTAACTGTCGATGGCGTTTTACAACCGAATGCGAATCCAAATACAGGTGTATTACTTGCAACACTTCCACCAAATGAAATATACAGTATCGTCTTTCAAGTTACGGTTAACAGCATTCCACCTATTAATCCAGCACCGAATACAGCATCAACGACATATGAGTTTATTGTTGATCCTGTTAATCCTCCAGTATCAAGTTCAGCTACTTCCAACACTACGCTTCTTCAAATAAACAACGCAAATATTATAAGTACAAAAACAGCAGATCTTACTTTTGCTGATGTTGGTAATACAATAACATTTACACTTAACCTCCCTAATACCGGGAATGTGACCGCAACTGATGTTACCGTTATCGATATACTTGATAGCAATTTAACTTTTGTTCCAAACAGTTTCACAGTTAATGGGCAAACCATTCCAAACGCTGATTTATCTACTGGTGTAAATATAGGTTCCATTAATGGTGGTACTACGGCAATCGTCACATTCCAAGCAACTGTTACTACACTTCCAACACTGAATCCAATATCTAATTCTACTTCAACCACATATCATTACGTCGTTGATCCTAGCCAGCCACCTATTACAACTTCCAATCAATCTAATACAACGACCACACAAATTAATAGTGCTATCCTTACTGCACAAAAAAATTCAAATGTATCAACGGTAGATATCGGGCAGGATATCATCTACACCGTTACAATTACAAATAGCGGAAATGTTAGTGCAACGAATGTTATTTTTACCGACCTTATTCCAGACGGAACTTCCTTTGAACCGAATAGTTTTACACTTAACGGAATTAGCATCCCAAATGCAAATATAATTACAGGTGTTCCAATTGGTGATATCGCGCCAAACCAATCTGTCATCGTAGCATTTCATATTAATGCCAATGAAATTCCGCCTATAAATCCAATTTCCAACCAAGCTAGCGTTAGCTTCCAACATATCGTTAATCCAGCAAATCCTCCAGTTTCAAAAAATATTACTTCTAACAACGTCACAACAAAAATTGAAAGTGCTATTTTAAACACGATTAAAATCGGAGATAAAGCTTTTGCAACGATCGGTGATACAATTACGTATACAACTACGATTACGAACACAGGAAATATTCCAGCTAACAATGTTGTTTTCTCAGACCCTTTACCGACATGGACACAATTTGTTGCAGGATCAGTTGTTGTTGATGGCACTTCATTATCATCCGCTTCTATTATTGACGGTGTTGGTATAAATACAATCAATCCAAATCAAACTGTAACAATCATATTCCAAGTTCAAATTGTAAGCAATCCAACAACATTCACTCCTGAACTCCAAAACTTAGGATTTGTTAACTTCCAATATAACGTAGGCAATGCATTACAGGCTCAACCTGGCAATGTGGAAACGAACGTCTTCGTTACTTCTATTAACTCAGCAATACTTTCAGCTGTAAAAACTGCTAATACAGCTTTTGCAAATATCGGTGACACGATCACTTATACCATTTTAATTCAAAATAGTGGAAATACAAACGCTACGAATGTAAACTTCTCAGACCTGATTCCAGCAGGAACGACCTTTGTTGAAAATAGTTTTGCTGTAAATGGAAGTACCATTCCAGGTGCAAATCCAAATAACGGAGTTAATATCGGAACCGTTAGCGCGGGTAGTTCCTTAACTGTTACTTTCCAAGTCGTAGTTACATCTACTCTACCTTCAAATCCAATTACAAACGTTGCATCTATTCAATACGCATTTATTGTTGATCCGACTGCTCCTCCTGTTACAGGCACAATAAATTCTAATAGCGCTTCAACACAAATTAATAACGCTACTGTTACAACTGTTTTAGAAGCAAATCGAACAATCGTATCTATCGGAGATGTAATTACGTATACAGCAACATTAACGAATACTGGAAACTTCCCTGCAAACTCTGTATTACTCATTAACGGAGTTCCTGAAGGAGCATTATTTGTTCCAAATAGTGTCACGCTTAATGGGGTTTCACTGCCAGATGCAAGTCCAACTCTCGGTATTCCAGTTGGTATTATCGCACCAGGTGATTCTGCTACTATTACGTTCCAATTTCTTGCAAACTCTATTCCACCCCAAGGAGCAATTATAAATCAAGCACTTACAAGTTACACGTATATTGTTGATCCGAGTCAACCTCCAGTTACAGCAACATCTTCATCTAATACGGTTACTACAGCTGTCGTTGATGCATCATTATCTGTAATTAAAAATACAGATTCTCTCGTACAATCTACTGACGGTACAATCACTTACACTGTAGTCGTTCAAAATAACGGGAATACTACGGCAAATACAGTTACTTTAACAGATTTAGTACCAGAAGGAACGGCATTCATTCCGAATAGCGTGACCATTAATACTATTTCAGTTCCAGGTGCTGATCCAAACGTAGGGATACCATTAAACTCTATCGCACCGTTAGAAATTGTCACCGTCACATTCCAAGTTACCGTTCAATCCATTCCAAGCGTGAATCCAATTTCTAATATAGCCCGTATTGACTATACTTTTATCGCCGATCCAACTGCTCCTATCATCTCTCGAACAATTACGTCTAACCCAGCTTTCACACAAATTTCGGATGCGAATATTCTTTCTTTAAAAGCAGTCAATGCACAACAAGCAACAACTGGCGACATTTTAACCTACACAATAATACTAGAAAATACCGGAAATATTCCAGCTACAAATCTCATATTTTCAGATACTATTCCAGAAGGGACTACATTCGTAGAAAATAGTTTTACACTTAACGGAACAGCTATACTTGGTGCCAATCCAAATGTAGGTGTTACTTTGCCTAACCTAGCAGCAAACGCTACTCACCTGATTTCGTTCCAAATTCTTATTAACGCTCCATTCTCGCAAGAATCGATTACAAATCAATCTAATACAACTTATACAATTCAGCCAGATCCAGGGCAACCTCCTATTAATGAAACATCTACAAGTAATATCGTCATTACAAATTTCGTGCAAGCACAATTAATAATTACAAAAACATCCAATCCAATAACTGTGGATATTGGTGGAACTATACTTTATATTTCGGAAGCGAGAAATATAGGCAATGTTGACGCAATAAATATTATTTTCACAGATTCTATTCCAGCTGGGACTACATTCGTTCCCGATAGTGTCACAATTAACGGTGTACTTCAGCCTGGTGTAAATCCTGAAAATGGAATACCAATTGGAACGATTCCACCAAACAGTTCCAAAACAATACTATTTCAAGTACAAACAAATAATCCACCTACTGAAACCGAAATTGTAAATCAATCATCTGTAAATTATCAATATGTAAGTATTCCTACAGCTCCACCAGTGAATCGCTCTGCAAATTCTAATATCGTTACAACATCACTACAAAATGCAAATATTATTTCTGTTAAACAGGCCGATGTTACTTTCGTATCAATCGGGCAAAATATTACGTACACAAATACACTGCAAAATGTAGGAACCGTGCCAGCTAACAATACCGTGTTTATTGACCACATTCCAGAAGGTACTATATTCATTGAAGATAGCTTATCAATAAATAATGTGATTCAGCCTGGTGTGAATCCTGAAAATGGAGTAACTCTCGGCACGATACAACCAGATGAAACAGTCACTATTTCATTCCAAGTACAACTTACAAATATACCAGAGGGCAATACAGTCATTAACATTTCAGACACTTCATATGAATACCAAATTGACCCTAGTTCTCCTATTATTCAGCGTAGATCGTTATCAAATGCAGTAAACACTGAAGTGCGGACGGCGAATGTTCGTGCAATTAAATCCGCTAACAGATCTATTACACGTATCGGTCAAATCATCACATATACAGTCGCCGTTTCAAACGCTGGTACAGTACCTATTACAAATACTCTCCTAATTGACGCAATTGCTGCTGGCACCACATTCATTTCAAATAGCATCCTTGTAGATGGCATACCAAGACCTAATGAAAATCCAATTACCGGTATCAATCTTGGTATTATCCTTCCAAATAATACGATTATTGTTACGTTCCAAGTAAATGTAGTCTCTATACCACCACAAAATAACATTAATAATATCGCCGTCATTCACTATGAGTATCGACCAGATTCAAGCGCACCACCAATTTCAGAAACGACCTCTTCCAATAGTACAAATATACAATTTATTGATGCTATTCTTATTGCTACAAAATCCGCTAATACTGTATTAGCTAATATTGATGAAACCATTGTATATACAGTATTCATTCAAAATAATGGATCGACTACAACTAACTCCATCTTTTTTACAGATACTATAGCGGATGGAACAGTATTTATTCCAGGAAGTGTAATAGTTAATAATACTGTACTTCCTGCAGCAGATCCGAATATCGGCTTTTCCATTCCTAATGTCGCAGCAGGTCAAATGGCTACAATAACATTCCAAGTTTCCGTTACAAATTTACCTGCTGTAAATCCAACACCTAATACTGCAAACATCGTCTACGACTTTATTTTCAATCCTGACTTTGCACCAATTCAAAAATCCACTACTTCCAATACTACTTTCGTTCAAATTAATGATGCTGATGTCGTTTCACTTAAAACTGTTGATTTGACCTCTGTAACGATTGGTGACATTTTAACTTATACAACAACTTTAACGAATACAGGGAATACGAATGCCACTGCTGTTATATTTACAGACAATATTCCTGATGGAACAACATTTATAGACGGTAGCGTTTTAGTAAATAATATTCCACAGCTTAACGCCAATCCAAGTACCGGTATACTTGTAGGAACGATTGCTCCTAACATTTCTATCCCAGTCAGATTTTCTGTTACCGTCGTAGCTCTTCCAGCTAGCGGCCATGTTCAAAATCAATCAACTTCTCGTTATACGATAAACGGGGAAGAAGAAATATCGACTAGTAACATTACCTTCACTGAAGTTATTTCTGCTAATGTAATTGCGACAAAAACAACACCTATCCAATATGCTGACCTACAAACTATCATCCCTTATACAATTTCCATCATAAATAACGGAAATATACAAGTGGAAAACATTATCGTTACAGATATCATCCCAGCAAATACGAGCTTTATAGAGAATAGCGTTATTGTGAATGGCAACGCTCGTCCAAATGACAACCCACTTAATGGTATACAAATTGATAACATTCCGCCTAATACGACAGCCACTATTCTATTCCAAGTACGGGTTACTTCCATTCCACAAACAAATCCAATCTCTAACACGAGTACAATTCAATATGAATACACAGTACCAGATCAACCACCTATTACCGAAACTATTATTTCATCAGCTGCTGTAACAGAAATTCATCATGCGAATTTGAATAGTAATAAAGCTGTTGACCTTGCATTTGCAACGGTCGGTGATACGTTAACGTATACGATTACACTCAATCAAACTGGTAATGTTGCAGCAAATGATGTAATCATTCAAGATATTATTCCTCAAGGTACTACGTTTATAGAAAATAGCGTCATTGTAAACGGAGAAACTCTTCCGGGAGTGAATCCAGTAAGTGGCATACCAATTGGCACTATAATAGTAGGTGGAAATGCTATCACTTCCTTCCAAGTAACTGTAACTTCTATTCCAACACCAAATGAACTCAACAACGAAGCAATTACTACTTTTAACTATATAGTCAACCCAAATAACTTACCTGTTACAAATACGACTACAACAAATACTGTCACAACAACTGTCCAAAATGATAATGTCGTTGCCACCAAGTCTGTTAATACCACGAATGCATTACCTAGTCAAACTTTAACGTATACAATTACAATTACGAATAGCGGTAATGTAACGATTGAAGATCTTCTTGCCATAGACACTGTACCAGTAGATACAACCTTCGTTACGGGCAGCGTTACGATTAACGGAATTAATCAGCCTAACGCAAATCCTGAAAATGGTATTACGTTAGGAAACCTTGCTCCTAATGAATCTGATATTATTACTTTCCAAGTAACAATATCTCCTTCAACTCTTCAATCTGCAATCAATAACGATGCTTCTGTTTCCTACACTGTTACCATTGATCCGAATGAACCGCCTATTGCAATTACAAAGCAAACAAATACCGTTACAACAACAGTAGTTGATCCGATGGTTCGCATTGAAAAGACAGCTGATAAATCTATCGTAACAACAGGAGAGACCATAACTTTCACATTGGAAGTAATAAATCATTCACCAATTCCTACAATCAGTACTTCTGTCCTAGATATCATTCCAGCTGGTACAACATTTATAGAAAACAGCGTAACAATTAACGGTACTCCTGTTCCAAATGTTCGTCCAGACACTGGTATGAATATCGGCGCTTTACCTGCAGATGGAGTAGCAACGATAACATTTGAAGTTCTAGTCACTTCTATTCCTTCAAACAATACAATTGTCAATTCCGCAACAGTTACAGCAGCTTTCCAATTGACACCACAAGAACCGATTATTACTTTCATTGTTAATTCAAACATTGTACGCATACCAGTTCAATTTATAACTGCAACAGTAGTAAAAAACGCTTCCGTCAGCTCAGCTTATTTAAACCAATATTTTGATTATACGGTGCGTATTACGAATACTTCTGATATTTCACTTTCAAACGTTTCTTTACAAGATACCATTCCAGCAGGTTTACAATTTATGAACGGTACTGTCTTTATTAACGGTGAACGTTCTCCACTAGCGAATCCAAATATCGGTTTCCTAGTCGCTACTACTTTGGAACCAAACGAAACAATCAGCGTGTTATTCACAGTGCAAGTGATAAGTCCACCTGTTAATAATGAATTTAAAAATACGGCCAATATTTCGTTACAACTTCAAGTCTCGCCTACCGATCCACCAATTACAGTAACCGTTACAAGCAACGAAAACATTGTCGCCTTTATTTCAGACAATCCAGATGAAACACTTCCAAATTTAAATTGCTTCTTTGACGGGGAACGTTTTATACGCGTTACTCCTCGAAATATACGAAATTACTTTTGGGCTTGGATTTGGTGGAGGTAATAAAAAAGAAAAAGCTTGTAGTTTGGATAGTATCCAAACTACAAGCTTTTTTCATAAGCAAAATTATCAATTGCTAGCAGCACTGTATGCTACATGTCGTTTCTCAATTCTCTCTTCAATTTCTTTCATATTTTCTTTATTATTTAATAGTGATTGTTTATTTTCAATTAATAATTGTTTAAAAGATTTTCTCACTTTTTTTCTCATTTTCATTGTCCTCCTTGGGGGATGGTTTATATAAAAGATAAGGAATTATCTGTGTGCCCTTATAATAATTGATTGTTGTGAATTCCATTTGAACTTCATATGAAAATTCTGTTTATTTTCTGACAACTTTGTGAACACACAAAAAGAGATTCTCCTAAAACCATTTTGAAATTGCTTCATTTAATTATACAAATTACCATTTCCATCATCTTATATCGATTTATCTTTTCGAAATATTTAAAGTTTCATTACACATATTCCCACTTACTAAGAAACTGTTTTCCAAAACAAAAAGAAGGTGTCACCAAGTCAAAGTTCGACTTATGCAACATCCCTCTTACAAAACTATTTATAGCATATTGATTAATATTTCAGGTCTTCCCCAATTCATTTCTTCACAAACGAATCTAAGTTTTTCTTCATCCATTGTGTGCAATCCTTCTTCTAGTGAGCATGAAATTGGAACTTCACAGTGAATTTGTGCCAATTGTAATGAAATATCTAAGTTCTCTAAATCACTTTCAATCTTTGTACGCTGCGCTTTCGTTAATGATGATACATTTTCTAGTACAGCTGATACTGTTCCATGCTCTTGAATAAGCTTATACGCTGTCTTTTCACCAATACCTTTTACCCCTGGATAGTTATCACTCGTATCTCCCATGAACGCTTTCGCATGCACGATTTGCCACGGCTCTACGCCTTTTTCTTCCATAATTTTTTCTGGTGTGTAATATTCGTAATTTCCAATTCCTTTGCGCAAGAGCATAACTGTAACGTTCTTATCAACAAGCTGAAGTAAATCCGTGTCACCTGTTAAAATATAAACTTCCGCTTCATTGCAGTATTGTTTTGCAAGCGTACCGATACAATCATCCGCTTCATACCCTTTCATACCGATAACTGGAATGGACAATTTCGCAGTCATTTCTTGTACTAAATCAAATTGCGGAATTAATTCTTCAGGCGGCGCTGCACGATTCGCTTTATAATTTGAGAACGATTCTGTTCTAAATGTCGTACTTCCCATATCCCAGCATGTTACGATGTGTGTTGGTTCAATTGCTTGCATAGCTGTTAATAAATGTTTCATATAACCATGAATCCCGTTTGTAGGGGTACCATCTTGTCGTTTCATAAATTGTCCGTAGACACTTGTTGCGTAAAAAGCACGAAATAATAGTGCCATACCATCAACTAATAATACTTTTTTCATAATTCCTCTCCTACCCAAAAAATAATAACCCCACGTCATCACGTAAGGTTATATAAATAGATTACCATTCTACGTTTTTTCAACTTTGTCTATTATACATTGTTTTTGTATATTTAGCATCATTTACACATTAGGACGTTCTACTACAACAAGTATGAAGAATTCCTGAATACGTATTTTTCCCAGTCGAAACAACTACAGCCTTTGCATTTCCGCCAACAATATACGTCCCTTTGAAACATACATTTTCAAGTTCAAGTGGATTATAGTCTTTCATTCGTTTTAAAGGAATAAATCGTTTACGCTCAAGGTGATAGCAACTTTCAAATTTCTCAATACTTACATCTTTTCCTGTTAGCACAGATTCATTTACTAATAAATCATTCGCGTAAATGATACGTACATCTGCTGGTACTGTATCGCCTTCTGAAAGAAAAATCATATCACCAGGAACAAGTTCTTGTACTGGTAAATCCATCATTTTTAATTCACCGTTTAAACCTGTTACACTTGAACACGCTACTCGAGACACAGTAATTTTCTCACATTGTAATCTATCACGCACATGTTGTTTTGAAAAACCTGGGATCATTCCACTTAGCTTCATCATTACTTCTGCAATACGCGCTCTTTTTGAAGTTAATTCATTTCGGCCGTATACTTGAATGCGTTTTTGTGCCTCTTTCATAGATAATCCGTCTCTTGTTGTTTTAAAATACGCAAATACAGATTTTACATCTCTCGTTGCGATTTCAATTAATAAATCTTTATTTTTTTGAAGCATTGTTTGTTCTTTCATTGATTTTTTACTTAATTTATATGACGTGTTACCCACAGTTTTGTTTGCATATAACATATTATCGTCTCCTCCTGTACAACATAGGAAGAAACGCTTTGTTTCTCAATTTTTCCACTTTACCGCGAAAGTGTCTAGCGCTTAAACGTGCATATAAACGCTACATTACGATAAATATAGAGGGAGGAACAAGTCGTTTCCTGCCTACATCATATATTTTTGATTTGAAGTATATGGGTAACGGAACCGAGTCAGAATTTGACATGCTCCTCACCTCCTCGTTTAATTTTATAGTTTATACTATGAAACTACTCATAGCTTGGTAACAAAAAGACCCTTACTCCGAAAAGAGTAAAGGTCATGACATACACAAATAAACGATTCCTAATACAATTAGAAATCTACGGACCTCTCCCTCGCCGAGTTTTAGCACTGTATAGCATAGGTACATTACCAGCTACGTTAAGAAAAACCTTAATTCGATCATTCCTGTTGACCCATTGGCGTCTCTCGACATTTTTGGGCAGTAGCATTTCTCTATACAGGAGCCTCACCTAACAGAGACTTATTTTTATTATATAGAAAATGTTACTCTTATTTAAAATAGATGTCAACAGTAGCCTACAATTTTTTCGAAAGGTATGGCAAACTAACGTAAAGTTTTTAATAAGTTATACAACCTGCAATTACAATCCCAATGGAAAGCGATAAAAACATAAGGAAAAGACCGACTGCTTGATTATCTTCTTCGAGACTTTTATTTATATTAAAGCGTGGTGTAAGCCACTCAGCTAGATAAAAGACGATAATTTGAGCCAAAATCCCAACTGCTCCCCACGAAACCATATCAAGAAGTGAAATGGAATTAGCTGCTGTCGAATATAAAACAATAGCTAATCCAAGTAATCGTCCTCCAAGCACATAGCTTACCGCCTTATTTCCTTGGGCCATTAACTTAAATTCTTTTACTTTCGTTGTCACTTCCATCAGGAAAAGACCAATACATAAAAGTCCCAATGTTACTGCTAAATATAATAAAAAATTAATCATATACTTTCCTCCTTTTTTATACCTACCGGTAAATAGTACGATTCATTCCCCGTAATTTTTCCCCCGCGCGAATACCGATACTACTCGCTTTTCCAGCAATTAAAAACGAACCAAACACATACGACAGTTTCTCCATCCCTTTCTCTGTTTCCAAAGATATGACTGGAAGTTCTGTATACTTTTGAAATATCGGTAGTGACGCTTTATACGTTTGGTGTGCATTTTGAAGCATAATATTTTCGTCCTTATCGCGAACGGTAATTGTATCTCCTTCTCTCCCAAATGAAGGTTTTTGAACGAAAAAATCTTTTCCTAAAAATAAATCTGGTTCTAGATATGTAGGTAACATATATTCTTTAATCCACTGTTGTTCCTCATTTGTATAAAAGGCCTCTTCTTCTGCTAACCCCCAAATAAGACACTGGATTGATTTTGGCTGAAGTAAAAATGCTGACAATGGATTTATTATAAAAAGTTTTCCGGCTTTTACAAGTTGCAACAGTTCCACACCTACCAAGTCTCCTGTTTCAGGATCTTGATCCTCAATTAAATCTTCTATCGGATATGTTTGGCGATATAAAACATCAATCTGTACTCCATTCCTATCCACTAAAGCATCTTTTGTAATTCTAAGTTCTGACATTGGCACTACTTTATTTTCAACATGACATAGCTGACTCAAATACATGGTCGTATTCCAATCCTCAATATGTTCATGATGTGCTGTAAAAACAACATTTGGGTTGTCTATTCCCTTGGTCGCTTCCATTATGGCTTTTGTAATACCAGAAGATAGTAATCGCTCTTGATCCGAGTTTGGATCATCATAGCCTAGTTTCTCGCAAACTTTTCCATTCATTTGAAAACATTCCATAATAAAAGTTGGTGTATCACTATTAAACTCGAGCATTTTAATTTGGTTATCACCTGTTAAAACGAAATCAAACCGCGAAATAACAGATTCAGGATATAACCCTTTCATTCTAATGAACTATAAGCTCGCAGGAGGAAACCCAAGTTCAAGAAGCTGTTCGTTACTTAAATTACGCAAAAGTCTAGCAGTCTTGAAAAATATTTTCCCCATTCGTTCAGTTGCTAATTGTAATTGTTTCATAGTCTGATTTGTTATAGAGAAAATATGAAACAAACTATACTCAGATTCATATAGATCCGACCAAAAATTCGGATATTTCGAATAAAACTCTTTTCGATCCCTTATGTACTGCGACATATTTTAGCCCCCAAATCCTCCCTTTGAACCGCTTCCAATTCCACCTTTAAATTCCGCAGACGATTGATACGATTTAAACGCCGATGAATTTTTAAAAGTGGATTTATTTTGATAGTAACTCCCACCATAAAAGTAATGCCCACGATAACCTGAACTACTATCATCACACTGCCATACCCCAAGTTCATCATCCCAATCCCAATCTGAACAACTATTATCATTCGGTTTTGGGGGAAGATCTTGTGCGCAGCCAAATAAGGTGCCGGTCATTAAAGACGTTACGACACCGCCTACTAGCCATTTCGTTTTTGTCACCTTCGCACTCCCCTTTTTAAATTCTATTCCTATTATATAAGATGGCATGATAAAGTAGAAGAAAAAGGAAGAAGAGGGATAAAATGCGCTTAGAATATCGACTTAATGATGAAACAAAAGGGTATCCTGCTTTATGGAACTACGCAAATATTTCTAATTCTGAAATCATCGCACGCATGACTTGTGAATATTTTATAAAAGATAAAAATACATATGTTGTTACCGCAACTTCAGTAGATCCAGACGGAACAGCAGTTATATATATTCAACAAGAAACTTTTTCTAACGATCCTTCAGATCCTACTTACTTCCACATCGGTTTTGAAATTAGAGAGCTAAAGGATACGAGTTCAAACTTGATTGAAAGTAAAGATGTATGGAACTATGAAGAAATTTTACCATCTCTTCATTCCGATATCATATTTATTCAGCGCGACGGCATGTATATGGAGTTCACTTTAGATTCAAGAGAGATTGATGAAGACAGAAAGTGCTATATTTATTATGGAAACTTCACAGGTGAATCAAGATAACATGGATAAATGTATACAACAAAAAAACCTTACGTATAAAACCTAAGGTTTTTATTTAGCCCCACATATGCCGTTCTCTCTAGATGTCCATAAACCTGCTCTCACAGGTGGATGCTCTCACAAATGTTTGTAACTTCCTTCTTAAAAAGATGGCATGTTAGCTACATTTAAATATTGAACTTCCATATTAAACTTATTGGTTTAAGACATGCATAAGCTACGTACACCGTAGGAATTTTATATAATGTTAGTTGAAATAAGACCCCCGCACGTGCCGCTCCTCGTAAATGTCCAAAAACCCGCTACTCGCAGGTGGATGCCCTCACAGTTACCTTACATCTTCCTCCACAAGGAAGGCTTGATGATGGTCGCTAAATATTGAGCTTCCGTATAACTAACATCGGTTTTAGACATAAATAAGTTACGTACACCGCAGGATGTATTATTTACTTGTCGTTATATTATCACATTGTTTCCAATGTGTAAAATACAAAGTTTTTCGAGCAATTTCTTGCTTGTGACCTTATTTTAATACAAATTATTTTTGCATGCAAGTGATTAATCTTCTTCTTTTGCAATTTGATTTTCTGGATAAGAAATCCAATCACTCCAGCTACCTGCATACAATTTAACATTTTGGAATCCAGCTAATTTCAATGCAAGAATGTTTGGACATGCTGTAACGCCAGAACCACAATATACAATTGTTTCCTTATCTTTCGAAAGATTTTGGAATCGTTCTTGTTGCCCAGCTTCATTCTTAAATTGTCCTGATTGGACAATTCCATCCTTCCAAAAATAGTTTACTGCTGTCGGAATATGCCCTGCTTTTGGATCAACTAGTTCCTCTACACCAGCATAACGTTTTGGCTCTCTAGAATCAATTAACGTCACATCTGCACCTGCATGAATATTCTCTCTGACCGTTTCCATCGTTACAAGCATACGATCTTGTATATTGGCTTTGAATGTTTTTCGTATAACAACAGGCATTTCCGTTGTTACCGGTAGTCCATTCTCTTTCCAAGCTGGAAATCCGCCATCTAATATATATACTTTCTCATGTCCTACATAGTTTAATAACCACCAGAGACGAGAAGCATTTGCACCCGCTTGACTGTCATATGCAATTACTGTCGTATGTTCATCAATACCAGCTTGCGAAAGCTTGTCTGCAAACTCCTCAATATTCGGCAATGGATGGCGACCACCATGTTCTGTTACAGGACTTGATAAATCTACATTCAAATCAAAATATAACGCATGGAGAATATGTTCTTCCTCATACTTTTCTCTACCCCAATTAGGATTCGCTAAATCAAAACGACAATCGATTATACGGACGTTCTCATCTTCTATATGCTCACGTAACCATTCGACTGTAACTATCATCTTTAACGACCTTCTTTCTCTTGCAAACGACTTACATACTCCATAACCATTTCTTCTGTAACATATTTACGCTGTAGTGTAACACCATTTTTTGCAAGAGCATTAATTTGCTTTGTTACAACATTAATGACATCAACCGAAAATTCTTTCCCATTTGACGCAAGAGATACGGCTGCTTCAATAGCTGCTTCACGCTGCGCATCTAATTGTAAACATGCTTTTACACTTTCATTTTGTTTACGAGAATGTGCTGTAATTGCTTTATGTACTTCCATCTTCTCTTCCCCCTAAATAAGTTATACGTTCTGAGTCAATTCCATTGCAAGCCGAATCATATCACGGCATACAATCCCATTTTCAATAATCTCTTCTTCATAATGCTTCGAAAAGTAATCAAAATCAATAGAAAAAATACGAAATCCACATTTTTGGTATAAAGCAAGTTGTGAAACACTAGAATTGCCTGTACCAACTTCAAGTTTTGACATACCATATCCTTTAGCAGTTTCTATGGCATGACTTACTAGCTTCTTCCCAATCCCTTTTCCTTGCAAATGCTCTACAACCGCAATATTCATAATTTCCATCGTCTTCGGCCTTGTTTCCAAAAGAACATATGCACCGATAACACTCTCCTCTTGCTTAGCTACATATGTTAACCCTCTTTGTACATATGCATCAATTTGCTGCTCACTTGGATCAGCAAGCAGCAATAAAGATTTCGGTATAGCTTCTTTCGAAATAGGTTCTATTACAACAGACATAAAAAATTCCCCCTTCTCTATTGTTCTAAACCCTCCTTGTCTACCATAAATAATAAAAAGGAGGGATTCACCATGGACAACAATGAGAAAAAGTGCAACGTCATCTCTATTGATGGAAAGAAGAAAAAAAGCGACACGTATTCCTATCCAAAATTAGTAGTAGAAAACAAAACATATGAATTTTCTTCATTCGTCTTATGCGGTGAAACACCAGACGGCAGACGACTTGTTCTTACTCATATGATTTCTACTGATGAATTTGCAGGGTTTGTAAAATCTTTAGATACAGTACTGCAAAAGAAAATCGAACGAATCTTTTTCTCATAATGATTATATAACATAAATTTCTCTTTCAATCTCTACTAACTGCTTTTGCAATTGTTCTTTACTTTGTTCATATAGTGATACATCGATTGTTTCAGCCAATGCAAATAATATACTTTCATAATAGTTCATCACATCTTGCTGCATCACTTTTTGGAATAAGTTCCATTTCATATCCCACTCTTGCTTATAATGATGAACAAATAAATCTTTTTCATCAGCTACATAATTTGATACAAGCGGTTCTAATACCGCTTTAGCATCTTCTTGCATGAAAGCTTTATCATTTTTTTCAAAAAAGCTTTTTTCATTTTTAAAATGTGCTAGTGCTTTTTTAAAATCTTTTACTTCAACTGACGGGAACGGTTCTTTATGTGTAATATCTTTATATTCATAATCCACTGTTCCACTCATAGAAATTGATTTATTCTCTGCTTTACAGTTCAATACAATTTCATTCTTTGCACGCTTCATCGCTTCATCTATCCATTTTTCAAGACGTAATGATGTCGCACGCATTTCTTGTAATAAATCATGCTGAATAAATGCTACTAATTCCATAAAGCATTGTTGCAACTGCACTTTCACATTTCCATCCGTTCGAAGTGACGCTGGATTAATAAATTCAGTAAACACATCGTTATAGCGTAGGAATAGACGCTGGTGCACGTAATAAAGCAATTCTTTCACTTCATTTTGCATTGCCTGCTCTTCGGCAAGCACACTATATGATGAAATAATATGAAGTAGCTGATCACGCTCTGCTTCATATTTTTTTGTTTGCTTCTCTTTCTCTTCATTCCCCTGCTTTGCACCATTTATCATATTTACTAAAAGCTGACCTGCTCCTTGTAATGCACCATATAAAGCATGCACAGATACAAGCATCAAATCTCTCATCATAAAGGATGTAAATGATTCCTCAAACTTAGCAATCCCAGAGTTTTGTAAAATACCATATTTCTCTTTTTCAATATTCTTTCCTTGTTTCTCTTCAAGCGCACATAAACTTGAAATTGCAAATAAACGCGGATTTCTAATACCGTATTGCAGTAGCTGGTCTGCGATATAACCTTTTACCATTTCAAGTTCTTCTTCAGACTCTGCTAAATCGGCTGCATTAATTAAGAAGAACATTTTATCAAGAGCAAAGGTATCCTTTACACGACCAAGCTGAATTAAAAATTCACGGTCAGCACGAGAGAACACATGATTATAATACGTTACAAATAAAATAGCATCTGCGTTTTTAATATACTGGAACGCAACATCCGTATGGCGGGCGTTAATAGAATCCGCTCCAGGTGTGTCTACAAGCGCTACTCCTTGCCTTGTTAAAGCACAATCATAATAAAGCTCCATGTACTCAACAAAACACGATTTTTCTTCATTCGCTACATAATCAGAAAACTCTTCTAATGTAACTTGTACTTGCTCCCCTAAATGAGCAGAAACCGTATCATACCCTTTTTGTACCGCTCGTAAAAAGCTAAATGTTGTTTTTTGCTTCCCAGTTGGTGAAGGATATTTCATAACTTTATCAATTTGTGCTAACGCCTCATCTAACGTAGTAACCTCATAATGAAACAGCTTATAAACAGCTTTCATATCTTCTAATAGAGCTTGCTTTGATTTGAATTGAACCATTACTGTTCCGTGTGGTTTTTCCTCTGTAACCGGCAAAATTTGATTAATCGTTGCCGTTGTCGGATTTGGTGATACAGGAAGTACCTTCTCACCAAGCAATGCATTGGCAAATGATGATTTCCCAGCACTAAAAGCTCCGAATAACGCTACTGTAAATTGTTTCGTTTCCACACGACGCCTTTTTTCTATTACCTCTTGCTGTACATGTTTCAGCGCTGGCAATGACTCTAATATCGTTTCAGCTTTCTTCACTTTCTCTAATATACGCTGAATATTTAAAGCTGCCGTTCCTTTTATCTCTTCTTCATGAGCCGCTACGTTATCATTTACAATTTCCTGCTCTTGTAGTGTAAATTTCTCACTAACAATTTGTTTTTTACTTTGCAATATCTCCTCTATTTGCAATCCTTCTGGTGTAGCAATACGCTCGTGCCAAACATTTTGCAAATAACTTTCATATGTCTCCAAATTGTTACTGTATTGCAATTTCGTTTCTTTTGCCGTTTGCAACATCGTATATTTTTCTATCTCTTCTTCCATACGGGCAACTTCTTCCTTCACCTTTTGCTTTAAAACGACTGCACTTTTATCAAAAATTTGCTGTGCTTTTGCAAAATAACGTTTCTTCAGTTCATTCGCTACATCCGCTGTATAAAGAAGTAAGTAATCACCTGTGAAACCTGCACCTTGTTTAATGACTTCGGCTAACATTTCTGGTCCAAAAGCAATTTCTAATGCATATATGTCTTTCCCAATTTCCTCTGTAAACAATCCTTCTTCTTTTAAGAAGGCAACAATAAATTCTTTCACATGAAAATCAAGTTGTGTTTCAACAGTCTTTTGCAAGGCAGAATAAAAAGCATCTAAACGTCTCTGTTTTTCTTGCTCCGTCTTTCCTTTCGCAAATAGCAAACCGACCTTAAACTTAGTTAATTTCGTTTCTAAATACGCATTTGCCAATTCTCTCATTTCAAATGGCATTAAATACGCGTTATCTAATATAGCTTGTAAGCCCTTTATAAATTCGTTTCTCACATGAGATTCTTTACTAGTCTCGCGATGTTTCGTTTCCGTTAGCTCTTCTTTCTTTTCAACTATCTCTGAAATGGAAAGCGGTGATGCTAACTCTTCCTCATATTTCAAAAGAGCTTTTTCATTTTCAGAAAGAATAAACGAGAAATGTTCCCCCATTAAATATTCTGTTTCTCGCTCCATTCCATCTCTTACATACTGCTCTTTTTCTTTCATAATAGAAGTAATTAATGTTTCTAAGCTTCCAATTTCATTATGTGTATGGTTCATCATTCGTAATGAAGTATAATACACTCCATCTACTTCAATATCCCAGTTAGAGAACGATTGTTTTACACTATCTTTATAATCCTCAAACGATAATTCATTTTCTTTATGTTTATCTATTTGATTTACAACGAGATAAACCGTTTTATTACGTTGTTTCAATTCTTTAACAAATTGTAAATTCACTTCCGATTGGACGTGATTATAATCCATCATATAAAAAATTACGTCTGCTAGATGCAGCGTTGATTCTGTCGCTAGTTGATGGGCATCATCTGTTGAATCAATCCCTGGTGTATCAACTAACATAACACCCTCAGGAATTGGCGCATCATTCCGATAAATGTGAACACCAATTACCTCATCACCGTCTTTACAAATTTGTTTTAATTCTTCAGCTGAATATGCACCGTCATACTCGTACTGTTCTCCAGATTTAACCGTTACAACAACACGATCCATCCCTTTTTCAATTTTGACAACGTTAGCGCTTGTCGGAATTGGACTTGTTGGTAACAACTGCGCTTTATATAGATGATTCATCATCGTTGATTTCCCTGCAGAGAAGTGACCGCAGAACGCAATCATAAGCTGCTCTTGCTTATATTTTTGAATCACCTCAAACAACTTTAAACTATTCTCTGCATCGCCGTGTTTTTGCCACTCTTCATAAAAACAAACAAGTTTTTTCATACCGTTTGTCTGTACTATGTTTGTCATCCCCTTGTTCCCCTTTATCCAAGATGTATATACTTTTCCCCGCTATTTGCGAGCTCATAATCAACGGGACATACATCCTCTCATTGATTACAGTTTCACTTTACTATCATACTAAATTTTCAGCATATTCTCATTAAAAATAAAAAATCCCTTTCATTCTTTTTACAAATGAAAGGGATTTTATGTCATATCACTCATTTTGCTGTTCCTACTCCATTTAAAACATACTTTGTAATAACTGCATATACAGCAACTGTACCTGCTACTAATGCATATACCATACTCATACACCAACCTTTTTTGATAATGATTATCACTTTTGAATACATTTTATCATTAAAGAGAATCATTATCAACACTTTTCATAAAGAAAGCCCCTTATAATAAGGAGCTTTACTGCCTGTTTTGAAGAAGATTAAAACTTGTTGTGCACTCTTATTATATCTCATACTACGCAACTTAATAGTTAAAAAAAATGGAAATCTACCCTATACCCTCCATCTTACATTTTGTATAATAAAAGGGAATTACTTAACAAGGAGGAAAATAATGACACAAAATATTACGCAAGGCGAGAGGATACACTCCATCGATATTATTAGAGGAATAGCTGTACTAGGTATTTTTCTTGTAAACTGGCCTGTTATCGCTGGGATTGACTCACGTGATCTTTCCGGAATTTATGAGGGGCTAGATAGCTATATCCGTCTGTTTTATGATATGTTTATTCAAACAAAGTTTTATACTATCTTTTCATTTTTATTTGGCCTAGGCTTTTACATTTTTATGACTCGTGCTGAAGCGAAAACAGATCGACCAAAAACTTTATTTGTTCGTCGCTTACTTATTTTATTATTATTTGGTTTCTTACATTACGTTCTTTTATGGGACGGAGACATTTTACATACGTATGCAATCGCTGGATTTTTCTTATTTTTATTTTATAAGAGAGAACCTCGCACAATTTTAATATGGGCCATCTTTTTATTAAGTATTTCTCAATTTCTTATGCTAATTGCTAGTATTGGTATTGCCTTCATGCCAAAGGAGGAACTTGGGTTATCCTTACCAATCATGCCACTTGAAGACTGGGTGTCACAAATACAAAATCGTTTCCATGCATTTTATGCTGATGGAATTGGACTAAACGTATTCATGCTCCCAGAAACGGTTGGGCTATTTTTACTTGGTTTATATGCCGGTAAAAAGGATATTTTCCGCCGTACGAAAGAGTTAGATCCAAAGCTTAAAAAATGGCAAATTATTATGTTCATTTTAACATTGCCAATGTGGTTCTTCATGGTCCGTTATTTCTTATCAAAACCATCTTATGAACCAATTTATATGCAGGCCTTTACAATGTTTAGCGGAAAGACATTATTCATCTTCTACATTTTCACGCTCATGCGTTTATTACAAAAAGAAAAATGGCAAACATTATTACGTCCATTCCAATACGTTGGTCGAATGGCGTTAACAAATTACATCTCACATACAATTGTTACGTTACTTGTATTCGGACTATTGTTCAAAAATAATTATCTTGCTCCATTATGGGTAGGACCACTATTCTGCATCGGTTTCTACACGTTGCAAATCTTTATTAGCCGCTGGTGGCTGTCACGTTATCAATACGGGCCACTTGAGTACATTTGGCGTCTTGGTACGTACGGGAAAATGATGCCACTTAAAAAGAAAAGCAAGGTCTCATAACGAGACCTTGCTTTTTACGCTTCTCTTACTGCACTTTGTATAGAAACTGGCTCTTCTTTTACTTTCGCTTTACGCTGCGGCACCATATTAAATACAATATTTAAAAGTACTGCTGACGCACTTCCAAGTACAATTCCGTTATCTGTTAAAATACGAATATTTTCAGGAAGTTGTGAGAATAAAGTAGGAACGACTGTAACTCCAAGCCCAATCCCAACAGAACATGCAACGATTAATAAATTTTCTTGTCTTCCAAAATCAACGCTACTTAACATTTTAATACCATATGCCATTACCATACCGAACATTGCTAACATTGCACCGCCAAGTACTGATTTCGGAATAATTGTTGTAATAGCTGCGATTTTAGGAATGAACCCAAGAACGATTAACATACCACCACAAGTATAAATAATAACGCGATTTCTTACTCCAGTTAATTGAACAAGTCCTACGTTTTGAGAGTATGTTGTATATGGGAACGCGTTAAAAATACCACCTAACACCATCGCCAATCCTTCTGCGCGATAGCCTTTTGTTAATTCTTTTTCACCGATCTTTTTATTGCAAATATCAGATAATGCAAAGTAAACACCTGTTGCTTCCACAATCCCTACGCAAGCAACTAAAATCATCGTAATAATTGGCGTCAATTCAAATGTTGGTGTACCGAAGTAAAATGGCTGAATACCATGGAACCAATCAGCCTCTCCAACCGCTTGCAAGCTTACTTTCCCCATAAATGCTGCAACGATTGTACCAAATAAAAGACCTAATAAAATAGAGATTGAACGGATAAATCCGTCAAAGAAACGATACATAATGATAATAAATAGTAACACACCAAATGCTAATGCTAAATTTTCAAGACTACCGAAATCCTTGCTTCCTACTCCTCCAGCCATATCATTAATTGCTGCTGGAACAAGTGTAACTCCAATTACAGTAACGACAGATCCTGTTACAACAGGTGGAAACAGTTTTACAAGCTTTCCAAATAATTTCGCAAAAATAACAACGAATAACCCGGCAGCAATAATCGCTCCATAAATAGAAGACACGCCGTATTGTTTCCCGATTGCGATCATCGGCCCAACCGCTGTAAATGTGCAACCAAGTACAACGGGAAGTCCAATACCGAAAAAGCGATTTGATAATGCTTGTAAAATCGTCGCAACGCCGCACATTAATAAATCAATCGAGACTAAATATGTTAACTCTTTTTGATTTAAACCAAGTCCGCCGCCCACAATAAGCGGAACGATAATTGCGCCAGCATACATAGCAAGCATATGCTGCATACCAAGCGATGCAATTTTAAATGGATGTTGCTTCATCGTTTATTTCACCTCCGCAGTTTCTTGCTGTACAAATGTAACTGTGCCGTTATCAAGTGATGCAATTTCTGCTAGTGACTCAACACGAACTCCTTGTTCACGAAGCTTCTTTCCTCCATCTTGAAATGCTTTTTCAATAACAATACCAATTCCTGCAATACTCGCTCCAGCTTGCTCTACTAAACTCATTAAACCTAAAGCAGCCTGACCGTTTGCTAAAAAGTCATCAATAATTAAAACACGGTCATTTTCATCGATATGATTTCGAGATAATGAAATTTCATTCGTTTCTTTTTTCGTAAATGAATATACGTTTGCAACGTACATATTATCTTGTAACGTTAACGATTTACGTTTTCTTGCAAAGATTACTTTTACACCAAGCTCTAATGCAGCCATAACTGCCGGTGCAATGCCTGAAGATTCAATCGTTACGATTTTTGTAATGTTCTCTTCTTTAAAACGTTTAGCAAATTCTTTTCCGATCTCTTGCATAAGTACTGGGTCAATTTGATGATTCAAAAATGCATCTACCTTTAATACGTCACCAGATAAAACCTTTCCTTCGTTCAAAATCTTTTCTTGTAATACTTTCATGTTTGTTCCCCCTCTTATGCAATAAAAAACTCCAAAAGCCGCCACCACTCGTTACAAGTGAGAGACGCGCTTTTGGAGTTTCGCAAAAAAGAATGCTAAACAAGCAAATATATTCGTCCTCACTCATAGTCAAAGTATTTACGGTACTTCGGTAGAAACTTGCAGGCCATATCCCCGCGATTATATGAGTGTAGCTAACTATTTATTTTATAGAAGGATTATAACGCACTTTTTATACTTTGAAAAGCATTTATCAAAAAAACACGTACAAAATTTTAAAAACCACTGTTTTCGTTCGAGTTTTGTAAACTCTTACATAACATTTCAAAGCGTCGTTAAAATAATCGGCCCCTCTTTTGTAATCGCAATTGTATGCTCATATTGAGCTGATAATTTCCCGTCCATCGTTCTCGCAGTCCATCCATTTAAATCTACTTTAGAATATCGCATACCTACATTTACAATTGGCTCAATCGTAATTACCATTCCTTCCTGTAATTCTGGACCTTGTCCTTGTTTGCCAAAATGAAAAATCGCTGGTTCTTCATGAATCTCTTTCCCAATCCCGTGCCCCGTAAAGTCTCTTGCGACAGAAAAACCTTCATTTGCTACATAACTTTCAATTGCATAGCCAATGTCTCCTACATGATTACCGATTATCGCCTGATCAATTCCTTTATATAAAGCATTCTCAGCTGCTAACAATAACCTTTTCGCTTCATCAGAAACACTTCCAACTATATACGTCCATGCAGAATCTGAGAGACCACCTTTTAAGTTTACTACCATGTCGATTTTCACAATATCTCCTTCCTGTAAAGGTGCATCACTAGGGAAACCGTGACACATTTCATCGTTTACAGATGCGCAGATTGCGTATGGATATCCGTTATAACCTTTCTGTTCAGATGTTGCACCATGCTTTTCTAAATATGCTTCAACAAACGTATCAATTTCTTTTGTCGTAATACCTGGCTTTATCATCTTCGCAATTTCTCTATGACATGAAGCAAGTAATTTTCCAGATTCGTGCATCAAATCTATTTCATTTTTCGTTTTAATTGTAATCATTCTACCTCTCCTTGCTAAACCTGCTATTTGCTACTAAAGTTCAATCATACACATCCTCTGTCAAAATTTCAAAACTCCCAATTACAACAAGTACAAAAATATGTATCCTATATTTCTAAATCAAAATAAAAAAACAGAAGCTCCCCTCTGTTTCTTAATCATTTTTACATATATAATTCATTTTCAAAAACTCAAAACAACTACCATTTGTTTTCTGTATATATGTTCCAATTGCTTCAAATCCTGCTCTTTTATACACTTTAATTGCTCTTTTATTAAATGTCGCTACTGATAGTGTTATATCATTGCACCCGTATTTTTCTTTACTAAAAGCTAGTCCGGCGTTTACGAACTGTAAACCAAATCCATTTCCGGTTATATCAGGTCTCATTCCAAGACCTATATCAACTGTTCCATTATTTATTTTACAAACAGTGAAGAACCCAATAAGAGTGCCATTTTCCTTCACAGAAAATGCATGATCTCCTCTACTCTCATCATGTAAAAATTCAGCTAAATCTTCTTCATCTGCCCCTATATCGTAAAAGGAATATCTCCCTTCATAATGCCAGTTATATGCAATTTCTTCTGCTTCTTCTTGCGTCATTACTGTATATGTATAATCCATTCTCCCATCCCCTTTAAAAAAGAGCTGCAATTAAGCAGCTCTTTTTTATAACTCATAGATTTCTTTATACTTCGCTTCTAAATAATCTGCTAAGTAGTTTGCGTTTAATCCTTCGCCTGTCACATCTTCTAAAATTTCAAGTGGCTTTTTCGTTTTACCGTATTGGTGAATATTTTCTGTTAACCATTCGCGAATTGGCGTTACGTTTCCTTCTTCTAATAATGCATCAAAGTTTGGAATGTCATTTAACATTCTTTGCTTAAATTGCGCTGCATACATGTAACCAAGCGCATAAGATGGGAAGTATCCAAATGAACCACCAGCCCAATGAACATCTTGCAATACACCTTGTGCATCGTTTTCCGGACGAATTCCTAAATATGCTTCCATCTTATCATTCCAAGCTGTTGGTAAATCCTTCACTTGTAATGTACCATCAAATAATTCTTTCTCAAGTTCATAACGAACCATGACGTGAAGCGGATATGTAAGCTCATCTGCTTCTATACGAATGAACGATGGCTTCGATTCGTTAATCGCATCATAAAACTCATCTACTGATATATCATTGAATTGACCATCGCTATACTCTTTTAATAAATCATAATTTTTCTTCCAGAATGATTTATTACGACCGATAAAGTTCTCGAAGAATAGTGATTGTGACTCATGAATACCCATAGATGTTCCACTACATAGCGGTGTACCTTCAAATTTTTCTGCAATATTTTGTTCGTATACTGCATGACCACATTCATGAATTGTTCCAAACACAGCCATGCGGAAATCTTTTTCATCATAGCGTGTCGTAATACGAACATCCCCTCTATTTAATGTAATCTCGAATGGATGTACCGTTTCATCAAGACGACCTGCTTCAAAGTCATAATTCAATTGCTTTAATAGCTCTAATGTAAAGTTTTTTTGTTTTTCTTTTGAAAAATGTTCTGATAAAGCACTTGTCTTTAATCTCTTTTGTGACTCCGATATTTCTTTTACGAGCGGAACGATACGTTCACGAAGTTGACCAAATACGTGATCTAACACTTCTACTGTAATACCTGGCTCATACATATCTAATAATGTATTATATTTATATGTTTCGTAACCCCAATATGTAATAAATTTCTTTTTGAATTCAACAATTTTTTCTAAGTATGGACGGAACATTTCGAAATCAGATTTTTCGCGAGCTTCTTCCCACACACTTTCTGCTTTCGCTTCTAATTTCACATATGCCTCGTATTCCGCTTGTGGAATTTTCTTATTTCTATCATATTCTTTACGACACTCTTCAACCATTTTCTTCGTCGTTTCAGATAGTTTATCTTCACTTATTAAAGCTTCAAGCTCTGTTAAATAGTTCCCCATCTCATCTGAAGTCGACATGGCAAACACTTCTGATGAAAGCATACCAATTACTTCCGAACGCTGGTCTACACCCTTTTTAGGCGCCCCTGTTCTCAAGTCCCAAAACATTAAGCTTAATGCTTCTCCGTAATTCTGTATTTTCTTCACATATGTTAAAAATTGTTTTTCTACTTCATATGTAGCTACTGTCATCGTATAAAAACCTCCCTTTTCTACCTCAAACTTAATTCGACATGGAAATCTAAATTCCTTTTATAATAGAAAAAAAGCTTGGCAAACGCCAAGCTTTTTCCTTATAATTCTTTACCTTCTACTGGTAGTACGTTTTTCACCGCTTCTACCACTTTCTCATCTTCTGTATCAGATAAGAAGATCGATATAGCACCTTTATCGTCGCTCGTACGGATTAAACGGCCAATCCCTTGACGAAGACGTAAAATCATATATGGTACATCTACATCCCAGAATGGGTCATTTACATGTTTACGCTTCGCTTCAAACACAGGATCGTTTGGAGGGAATGGTAATGACCAAATAATAACATGTGATAATGATGAACCAGGAATATCTAAACCTTCCCATAAATGTACGGCACAAAGCACAGTCTCTTCTTCATTTTGGAAACGAGAAACGAGCTGACTAATTTCTTGATCCCCTTCATATAAGAACGGAACTGACATTTGCTCTTTACTTACATATTCTTTAAACGCTGCAAGCTCTTGCGTTGTACGGAATAATACAAGCGTACGTCCATTTGTTTTCTGTATATTTTCAAGTGTATATTGACACTTTCTTTCCCATTCATTTTCTTTCGTATGTGATAGTAAGTTTACTGCCATTTGCTCTTCATAATCAAACGGTGAGGCAACTGAGAATGATAAGTAATCTTTTACCCCTAGGCTATTTGCTGTAAATGCGAATGAATCGTTATTAGATAGCGTAGCAGAAGAGAAAATATACGGGATTTTCTTCGAGAATACTTTCTCTTGTAACACTTCTTCAACTGCACGTGGCATGATCACTAACGTGAAGGCTCCATCACCTTCTTCACCCCACGTAATTACATTTTTCTCGTGCATGAACAGACGAAGTGAATGTTCTAACACATCTAAATGTTCATCAACGATATTTAAGTCATACGTGTTTACTGTATGCATTTCACTTTCAAATACTAATGCATCACCGACTTCACCAATTTTCGCATAAAGTCGCTTCGCTTCAGCTGTTACTTTTTCTGTCACAGTAATTTCTAAACGATCAGAACCGGCGATTTCCTTTTTATGTTCTTGTAAAACATCAAAGAATCGCTCTGTTTGCCAAATTGTTTCTTCTACTAAATGTGCGAACTCTTCACGAATATCGTTTTGCAACAATCTTGTTAACAGTTGCTCCATCATCGTTTGCTTTAAACGATACGTTAAAGCTTTTTGAGCTGCGTATTCTACAAGATGTCCTTCATCGAATACAACGCAGCTACTTTCTGGTAATAACGGAATTTGTCCTTCACGCTTACGAGCATCGTACGTCCAAATATGATCCATATAGAAATCTTGAGAACAAATAATTAAATCTGCTGCTTTACGATAATGCTCGCGAGAAAGCGTTTGACCACAACGATGACGAGAATCACAAGTGAAGCAATCTTGGAAGTAATCCCAATTTACTTTTGACCATTCCTCATCATTTAAAAGCGGAAATTCTTTTCTGTCACCGTAGTGAGTAAAGTTTTGCATCGTACCATGATCGAATACAAACTGCGGTAATTCATAATATACATCCTCAATTACTTCTGGAGCTCGTCCACTCATAACATCTTCAAGTTTACGTAAACATAAATAATTATCCATTGATTTCGCAAGTCTAACATCAACAGATAGTCCTAATGCTTCAGATAACTTAGCGATGTCCCCTTCTTCTTTCACAAGCTGCTCAATTAACGTTTCATCAGCACAAGCGATAATAGCTGGTTTTCCAGTATAACGTGCATAGCAAATTGCATATAGAAGATATACAATTGTTTTCCCTGTTCCTACACCCGCTTCTGCGAACATTACTTTCTTTTCTTGGAAAGCACGCTCTAATTGAAACGCCATAAAAATTTGTTCATCACGCTCTTCAAAGCCTTTTTCCGGAAGGATGTCGTAAAATACATCTCCAATCCATTCATTCAACTTATCATAAAAATTATCTTGTTTTCCTACTTCAAATGGTAATCTCTTCTCAGTAAACATCCTTAGCCTCCAACCAAAAAGTTTTTCTATAAAAAGATATAGTAACTGCTACTCATATGTGTGCAGCCACTTTCCCCTGTTGCCATACATAGAAATACACGAAAAAAAATTTTCCTTTCGAAAAAGGAAAATTTTCTTCTATATTAATGACTTTAAATACCGTTTATCAATCGCTGTTTCATGTGAAAGAGCTGACAAATATTCTTCTTGTGCTTTTTGTATTTCATCTGCAATCACACCTTGACTATCCACTTCTTTCCCGAGCTCATCATACGTACGGTGAATAGCTTTTTGAATCATTGATAATTGGAAACTATCCATATCAGTTCCTCCTTTACGCATTACATAATAGCCAGTATATGCGCGCTGGAGGAGTTTTATACTATGAATTACGCGGTGGACGTTTTCCGAAGTATTGGTAGTAATCTGTACGGATAAATCCGTTAAACAGTTTACGTTTCTTTGATGCATCTTTTCCGTAGCACTTCTCAAATGCTTCGTAACTTGTTAATACATACGCTGACCATGTGTCTAATGGACGGAATACTTGTCCCATTTCTTTGTACAATTGTTCAACAAGCGCTTTTTCACTTAAACGTTCTCCGTATGGAGGATTCGTTACAACATAGCCATAATCCTCTTTTGTCGTGAAATCTTTTACTTGCATTTGTTTAAATGTAATTAAATCACCTAAACCTACTTCTTCTGCATTATCTTGAGCAACTCGAATCATACGATGATCAATATCTGATCCGATGATTTGCAGTGGTTGATTATAGTTCGCTAAATCTTCAGCTTCTTGACGAGCTTCACGCCAGTTTTGTTTACCGATCCAGCCCCACTCATCTGATGCGAAGCCACGGTTAAATCCTGGTGCGATATTTTGTCCTATTAATGCTGCTTCAATCGGAATTGTACCTGATCCACAGAAAGGATCCACGAAAGGACGATCTGGCTTCCAGTTTGTTAATTTAATTAAAGACGCAGCTAATGTTTCTTTTAAAGGAGCTTCCCCTTGATCCATGCGGTATCCACGTTTATGAAGCCCAACACCACTCGCATCAATTGTTAATGTTGCAATATCCTTGAGCATTGCAATCTCAATACGGAATAACGGACCATCTTCTTCAAACCAAGTTGTACGTTTATATGTTGTTTTTAATTTTTCAACGACAGCTTTTTTAACGATACGTTGGCAATCCGAAACACTGAACAACTCAGATTTTAATGATTTACCGATTACAGGGAACTCTCCATTCTCTGGAATATAGTCTCCCCAGTTTAATGCTTTCGTTTTTTCAAACAGCTCATCAAATGTTGTCGCTTTGAATTCGCCAACTTTAATTTTCACACGGTCCGCAGTACGTAACCATAAGTTCGTGCGACAAATCGCCTTTTCATCTGCTTCAAATGTTACTTTGCTGTTTTCCACTTGGCATTCATAACCAAGATCACGAACTTCTCGAGCAACTAATGCTTCAATACCCATGGCCGCTGTTGCGATTAAAGTAACTTTTCCCATTTGCATTCACCTCTTATGTATAGTCAAACAATAATTAACAGCAATTTGTCCTATTAATTATTACATTTTACGAAGAATTTTCTCATTAACCATTTTAACTCATAATTTATAACTTCATACAAATAAAAAGCCCTCCTCTAACAAAGGAGAGCTGAGTTATTTCATAGTTGGTTCATAACGTTCTGTAAGCCATGTTCTGTTCCTTTGTACTGCAAACGGCCCACGCCTCGTACTCCGGTGGCAATCATCTATCTACAGGTTATACAACCTGTCCTTTCCCATCGTTCATTTCCTTGGAAAAGATTCCCCTACCATTATTTGGGTTTCTCGCTCGTGGGGTTTACCTCGTTCCACTCCTATCATTTCTTCAAGGACTTCGTCACTGTGGCACTTTAAAGGTAGTCAAACCATATCCGAAAGGACTTAGGTTTTTTCCCTGCCGTTAAACCAGCCTTACAGCCAGAATACCCTAGCTTATGAATTGGCTAGGCACGAACACTACAGCCATCTCAGGCCGTGCGAGCATGGACTTTCCTCTACAACGTTGGCGTTGCAGCGATTACCCAAACGTTATGACATCCATTAGTATAGTGGAAACAAAAAGATTTTGCAATGTTTTTTTCTATGTAAAATGCTTTAACCTTTTTACCACCAGAAATTATTCGTATAACTTACTTCCAAATACAGCTTTTTCTAAATTAGATAGACGTTTTAAAATGTCCGTATTCGTGTTGTTATATACAGGTTGTGCAACTGGTGTTTGTACAACTGGTTGTTGTGGCACTTGCGTTGCTACTAATTTTTGTTCCTCTAATTCACGCTTTAAACGAGCATTTTGTTGCTTTAATTGATCAAACTCCTTGTGGAAAGCTTCATAGTCTTTAATGATCATATCAAGAAACTTGTCTACTTCTTCTTGTTGATAGCCTCTCATGCCTGTTTTAAATTCTTTTTCTAAAATATCTTTCGCTGTTAATTTAATTTTATCCGAAATCATTTTCTTCACCTCAAATTTTTGCCAAAGCTTTCATTACCTAAATTTTTTCAGAAACAATGCTTTTTGTCAATCAAATATACGAGTACTATATTACATATTACTCTGCATTATTCCACTGTTCCTCTTCCATTATATCTTGTAAATCAGAAAAAAGAATGAAATAACTGTGATAATTTTCTATTTCTCCTTTTTTCTTAGCTGCTTCTACAATATATTTAGGGCTTCCAGGCTTTTCTTCATCATATACAGCTAAAAGTGCATCGCTTTTTTCAATAAAAAATTGATTCTTTAATTTAAATTGCTCTGGACTTTCATACTTCCGTTTCGTAATACTATCAATGTGATCTGCTTGCGAAAGAATAAATTCGTAATATTCACGGTTATCTTCCTTCCAATTTTCTTCTTGTTCTAAAAAAGGAGTAAATACCGCTAATTTTAAATCTGGATATTCTACTTGAATCTCAAAAACAACTTCAGCAGCCCATAATTCGACTCCTAACTGTCCGCTTATAATCACCCACTCCAAACCATCTTCTACAAAAGCAGTTAATTTACGACGCAGCGCCTTTTTTATACATTCTACTCCTGGATGATCATTTTTAAATATGCCAAGTTCAAATGGCTTATATCCTGTTACAGCAACAACTTTCATATCTACACCTCAACTACAAAAAAAGAACTAGCATTTCGCTAGTTCTAACATATCATTTACTTTTTAAATATTCCACCAACGTTTGGTCCAATATTCGGACCTACTGGTGATACATTGTTTGGTAAAAATGGTGATACATTTGGTCCTGGTCCAAATGGTGACACGTTTGGTCCTGGTCCAAATGGAGATACTTGATGTCCAAAATGTCCATGATGTCCATGATGTCCATGACCACATGGTCCACATCCGCCGCCAAATCCTGGGTCAACTGGATCTACAACATTTACATTTGAGTTTGTTTGTGGGAAGAAGTTTTGGTTTTTAATTTGTTGATGATGTACATGTGTTGTATGTGTTGGGAAAATGTGTGGCACCACCGTTGTTGAAAAAGAATGTGTTACACACTGTTTCGTCGGATGAATGACAGGAGCAGTTGTACAGATAGGTCCTACAGGCTTATGCCCTCCAAAACAAGGATGACAATGATGCATAGTTTTTTCTCTCCTCTCTCGTTAAAAAAATCTGACTACACTTTACAATATGAGAAAAGAGGGAAAGCCGTTTGTTATATATACCCATTTATTACAAGGAAATTTGTCTAGCCTTCTGCTTTATACGTAATGCTTTTTATAGACAACCCCCTATGATTACTTACCAAAAAAACCTCCAACTTGCTTTACAATACCTGTCACTTGGTTCATCGCATTCATCATTTGTCCAGCTGTATTCATCATTTTATTTACATCATAGTTACCATCTGAGTTTTTAAATTGGGAAACAAAACTAGAAAATTGACTCGGTTGCTGTTGTTGTTTTTGTTTATTCTGCGTCGGGTACGGTTGTTTTGGTGGATAAAACATCGCTTGTTGATTTCCATAGGGAGATGGTGGTGGCATATAGTATTGTGAATTCATATAAAGTTGCTGTTGTTGATCCATATAGGGCTGCTGTTGTTGATTCATATAAGGTTGTTGCTGTTGATTCATAAACGACACTTCAAATGGCTGGTAATAATTTTGATTTCCATAATGAGGCTCGAAAGGATACATATTATACCGTAAATATGTATCCGTATTATATTGGTACATATTTTGCTGTGTATATGGATTAGCTTGCTGATATACGTTTGATTGTTGAAACATGCATTCTCTCCTCCTTCACATAAGTTTCTACATATATAATATGTACCAGTAAAATAATATGTGTGACGGAGTATCTGTCTATTTTTGTCGGAAGTTTAAATTTTTAAAAAATTAAAAAAGAAAACCCTTCCATGCTATGATAATGAAGAAGAAGATTCTCATGGGGAGGAATCAACATGGTATTAGGGGATTTAAAACAAGCGTTTTCTCAAAAAAAGGGGTATTACACAGAAAATGTAAATGAATTGTTAGACTTTGCGAGACATTGGTATCTCGAAGGAAAAATAGGCATTTCAGATTACCGAATATTAATAAGAGAATTAGAAATAAACGGTGCAACAAAACCTTCAACAATGACAGAAGCATAAAAAAAACAAGAGGGTTTCCCCTCTTGTTACTTACATTGCTCAATTATATTTTGCAAAGTATACGAAATGGCTTGGTGTGTTTCAAAGAATCGCTTACCTTTGCCTTTATTTACAAAACATTGCAATACATTTGTTTGTAAATTATCGTACACTTGATCAATTTGCTGTACATGTATATACTTCGGGTTTTCTTCCTTAATCCATTTATAAGCTAATTCTTTCCACACTTTTAATTCCTCATCTACCATATCTACAAATGGTTTCATATCCTTATAAAAATCGTATTCAATCATTTCTCTTTTTTTCACATTCGCTTCATTATTATACTGCATGAGTTTTTCCGAAGATTGTATTAATGCTTCATACTTCATTTTATTCCCACCTTATTATGCACTCACTACGACGTTTTGAAATGCCTTCACCCAATTCCCTTTTTCTTCGTGATGCACTAATTTATTTTCCATATGCTCAATATGCATTTCTGTTATTTCTATCTTATTACATATTTTTTCACTCTTATCCTTCAATGCATGATTCATTCTAACCCCTATATTCATTTCCAGCAAATCGAGAGAACTTAACATTTGATCCATTGTTTTCATTACATCTTCCTTCTGAACCATCGCCATATACAAAACGCCTCCTTCTTTGCTTTTCCTTTGTCATGTAATTTCGCCGAATGATTTCTCACTCCTGCCCACATGACAAAACTAGTTGTTATTCGTCAAAGAAATCATTTTGTATGTGATTTATAGAAATGGTAACAATACAAAAAGGAGGTGTATGAAAATGGCAAAGAATAAAAACGAAAAAAAGAAAAAACAAAACAAACAAAATAAACCCGAGACTGGCAATCCAAAGTTAGATGGTCCAAACTTCCCTGCTACATAAAGTGAAACTTTAATCAGTGGGGTTTTGTTCATTCCCCACTGATTATTAGCCTTCACCAATCGGGCTTTTACGGGCAGCCCGACCCCCGTCTCAAAATTCTTTACTTTCGCTGAATTTTGAGACGGGGTCTTCTGCCCGTTAATGCGGGATAAAATGCAATTTTAGTACTTTTACAAAATGCTCATTTCTGAAGCATCCTTAATCTCTTATATTCATTAAGTTTTGAGATTGAATTTTTCGCACACATGGCAGAATTACTTCACATTAAGAAGTCCCGTCTTCATTTATGAAGACGGGACTTCTTTTTTATTATATCACGAACTCATCTATCCTTTTAACAAAACGATTTACGATAGAAGCAGCGTAGATCTGCTCCCTCTTTCTTTTATACCATTCTGTTATATCAACTTCACCCTTATACTTTTTCAGTAAAAACAGCTCATTTATTTCCGTATCCCTACAAAACCAATCTCTCATACTTATTTCCTTATGTGCAACAACAGGATAAACCTCTCTAAGGGCTGGCGTACAAGATTTTCTAGCTTCTCTTACATAATGTTCATAATCTTCCCTTGATCCTGTGTGTATAGTTTGCAATGCAAACCTATGGAATAAACTTTTATAATTTGGATGAAACAGTAACTCCGCTAATTTCTTCCCTAACTCTATACGCTTTTGTAACGTTTCAAATTGATAAACGGAAAAACCATACATATTCCCTTCAACGGTTGGAAAAATAACGGCACTAATATGAAGCATTTCTTGTAATTTAAAAAGTGCCGTTTGGAATACATGTTTTTTAAAATATGTATTCTCAATAATTGGTTTTTGAATTTTATTTTGCTCATTTATAATAAGCGCTGTCATGAGCCTATTTATATCTTTTTTCTCCCAAAAATATATCCATTCTTTTTCCATAAAAATTGATACGTTGAAATATTGTAACAAATAGAATAGTGGTATCTGCCTCCTCTTACTTTCTTCGTATAACAACAGCTGAGGAAATGCATCTAAAAAAATAATCCAATTAGCTTCTTCATACGTCAAAAATAAATGTTGTTTTACTGTTTGAGGTAAAACAGTAGCATAATACCTCCCCTTTAAATCAGTCATATTCCATCCCGCATTTCTCGAAACCATACTCGCTAAAAAAGCCCACCTAATTTCACTATTTCTTACATAATATTCTTGATAAGACTGTGTACGAGAAACGTTGTCCATATTAGCTATTTCCATTTCCCTCTTAATGTTGGAAACGATTGTTTTTTCTTCTTCTGTACAAATCATATTTTTACGATTTTGTGTAATTTTTTCATAATCATTCCATGTAAACATGAATAAGTCATCATACCTTTCTTCAAAAAGGTCACATCTTTTTTCATTTTTTGTTATAATCACCTTTGTAAGTAATTCTTAGCAAGTTGGGAGTGGACACACTATGACCATTCGTTACCCAAATGGAAAACGGTACAATCAAGCTTCACAACCTCAAAAAACACCAATTAAAAAACATACTTATAGTAATAGAGGTATGTCCCTTGAAGAGGAATTGAATGAAACAAATGAATATTACTTAACCCATAATATTGCATGTGTACATAAAAAACCTACACCTCTTCAAATTGTAAAAGTAGATTACCCCGCTCGAAGTGCTGCAGTGGTAAAAGAAGCGTATTTTAAACAACCTTCTACAACAGATTACAACGGTGTATATAAAGGGAAATACATCGATTTTGAAGCGAAAGAAACAAAAAATAAAACCAGCTTTCCACTTCAAAACTTCCACCTTCATCAAATTGAACATATGAAGCAAGTAATCGCTCATAATGGAATTGCATTTGTTATTATTAAATTTACACTTTTTGATGAACTTTATTTATTAGATGCAAAACATATTATTGCATTTTGGAATCGACAAAATACTGGTGGACGGAAATCGATTACGAAAGAAGAAATAGAAGAGCATGGATCTTTATTATCATGCGGTTATCACCCTCGGATTGATTATATCCGTGTACTAGACACGGTTTATTTTTCGTGATAGAGTCATCACTAAGGCTCTTTTTTCGACTTTTGGGGAGAGAATGAAAGGTAGGAGAAAGTATAATGTCAGATAATTATCGTTCTCGTACAGAACGAAATCATGTAAAAAATCAAAAGCAAGAAACAAATAAAGAAAAAAAACCAAAGAAAAAAGGCTCCTTTTTTAAAAAATTCCTTATAGGTTGTCTACTTCTTGGTATCGTTGGTCTTGTAGCTGGCGTTTCCGCTTTCTTTGTTATGGTGAAGGATGCTCCAAAATTAGACAAATCAAAACTTGTCAATCCTTTATCAACAAAGTTTCTTGATAAGAATGGGAACTTTTTCTATGAATACGGTGCTGAAAAACGAACCCACGTCACTTATGATCAAATTCCAAAAGTAGTTGAAAATGCATTCCTTGCAACTGAGGATTCACGTTTCTATGATCATAATGGAATTGATTTTAAACGAACTACAAAAGCAGTTATGGAAAATGTCACTGGAGGATTCGGATCTCAAGGTGGTAGTACGATTACACAACAAGTAGTCAAAAACTATTTTCTAACGATGGACAAAACTGCTAAGAGAAAAGTACAAGAATGGTACTTATCTTACAAATTAGAGCAACAATACTCTAAACATGAGATTTTAGAAATGTACTTAAATAAGATTAATTTAGGTAACCGTTCATACGGTATTGCGACAGCAGCGCAAAAATATTATGGTAAAGATTTAAAAGACTTGCAATTACATGAAGCTGCTATGCTCGCTGGTTTACCCCAAGGTCCAAACATTTATGATCCAACAAAAAAGGAAAATGTTGAACGAGCAACAAATCGTCGTAATGTCGTATTATCATTAATGAATCGACATGGTTATATAACAAAAGAAGAAATGAATAACGCCGTTAAGATCCCAGTAACAGAGGGTCTTCAACCGTCTTCAGAAATAACTGAAATGAAGTATCAAGCATTTTTAGATGCTGTTGTAAAGGAAGTTGAAAAGGAATATCCGGATATAAATATCGGTTCAGACGGTTTAACAATTCAGACAACACTTGATCAAGATGCTCAAGATTACGCTGATAAAATTATGGATGGGAACCTTATTAAGTATCCGAATGATCAATTCCAAGGATCATTCGTATTTATGGATACACAGTCTGGAGAAGTTAGAGCAATTGGAGCTGGGCGTAAAGAAAGTAAGTCTACTTTCAAAGGTCATAATATGGCCATTGATTTAAAACGCCAAGTTGGTTCAACAATGAAACCAATTTTCGACTACGGTCCAGCAATTGAGAATTTACAATGGTCTACATACCATCAATTAAATGACTCAGAGTATACGTATTCCAATGGTAAAAAAATACGAAATGCAACAAATAGTTACAAGGGTGACGTTTCACTACGTGAAGCACTGAAAAAATCATTAAACATCCCGGCTTTAAAGACAGCCCAAGCGGTTGGCCTTCCTAAGTCACAAGCGTTTGCTGAAGGCTTAGGCATGACATTTAAAGACGGAAAAACATATGAATCAACAGCAATTGGTAGTAACGATAGTTCTCCATTACAAGTAGCTGGGGCGTATGCCGCATTTGGTAATGACGGTGTGTATAACAAGCCTCACTTCGTAAAAGAAGTCATCTTCCCAGACGGGAAAAAGAAAAACTTTAAACCGAAAGAACAACGTGCAATGCACGACTATACAGCTTACATGGTGACTGACGTTCTTCGTGACGTAGTAAAACCTGGTTCTGGTGGTACAGGTCCTACAGCATACGTTTCAGGTATAGACGTAGCTGGTAAAACAGGAACACAAAACTTTGATGAAGACGTTATAAAAAAATATGGTATTCCAGCTGATGCAAACAGAGATAGTTGGTTCGCTGGCTATTCACCGCAATATACAATGGCTGTTTGGACGGGTTACGAAAAGGATAGTCCAGAAAATTACATTGGTGATCGCTCTACTAGAATTGCGCAACAAATGTTCCAAGTAATGATGAGCAAATTCGCTACAGATAAATCACGTTTTGAACGTCCTTCTTCTGTACAAGAATTAAATGGTGAATTGTACGTAAAAGGTGCTAAGAAAGATGCAGTGAAACAAATTAAAGTAGATGCACCTAGTGGTCTTAATGTTACTTTCGATGGTGCTAGCACAGTTACACTAAACTGGTCTGGACCAGCAGAAGTTGATGCGTATGCAGCAAGCTATAAAGCGACTGACGGTTCGAGTGGTAGCTTATCAATAAGTGGTACGACAGCTACTCTTGGTGGTATTAAACCAGGCGTTACTTACAGCTTCTCTGTAGTAGCGAAAAAAGGTACAGGAACAAGCCCAGCAGTTGGAGCATCCTTCACTGCGCCTGGCGGAACTCCAGACCCGAAAAAAGCTGAAGATGACGCTAAGAAGAAGGCTGACGAAGAAGCTCAGAAAAAAGCTGCTGAAGACGCACAGAAAAAGGCTAATGAAGATAAACTAAAACAAGAAGAAGCTCAGAAAAAAGCTGCTGAAGAGCAGCGTAAACAACAAGAGCAACAAGAACAACAGCGTAAACAGCAAGAAGAAGCTCAAAAGAAAGCTGAAGAAGAAGCTAGAAAAAAAGCTGAAGAAGAAGCTAAGAAAAAGGCTGAAGAAGAAGCCAAGAAAAAGGCTGAAGAAGAACACAAACAACAAGAACAACAACAGGATACTGGAGGAGATACTACTCCTCACGCAGACGGGAATGTTATTGCAACAGAGTCTTAATACACAAAAAGAAGTCCTTTCTCTTAACGAGAAAAGGACTTCTTTTTTGTTATCATTTTCTTTACATATAGCTTTTCTATTTCAATATACAACTGCGCTAACTGAATATACGAATGATAATTATTCGGTTTCTTTATAATGAATGAATATCGCTCCATAAAATTAACTGGTTGTACTTCCAATTTATTCGTATAACCTTCCATTTTATTCAAACAATGAACAGGTTGCTCATTTAGCCAATATACAATCGATAACAAATGTGCTGCAAAAAGAATCATTGGACCCTCAGCTTCTTGCTTCTTTCTGTTTCGAAATAGTGTTGCAATGTCTTCATGCTTACTTTTCCATACATTCAACAGTACAGGAATACTATTTTCAATTTCATTCCACGGCTCATATTGTCCTTCAATATCAAATATGAAGTAAGTATTTTGTATTATTTCTTCAAAAGACTGTTCTGTATGATACTTGATCGAATTTACACTTTCTTCAAAAAATGGTAAACACCGAAATTCTTTCGGTATTTCTATCACTCGCTCCATCCTTTATTTCCCCTTCATTCGCTTCTTTCCTTCACGACATACTTCTAGTAAGCGGCACTCTTCGCATTGTGGTCGCTGTGCTTTACAGTGATAACGTCCAAAGAAAATCATACGGTGATGTGTAACGCCCCATTCATCCATCGGAATTTTCTTCATTAAAGTCTTTTCCACTTCTAACACCGAATCTTTCCATCTACAAATCGCTAGCCGTTTACTCACTCTCTCTACATGCGTATCAACAGCAATTGCCGGAATGCCAAATGCTACCGAAACAACTACATTTGCTGTTTTTCTCCCTACTCCTGGTAATTTCGTCAGCTCGTCACGGTCTTCTGGAACTTTTCCGTTATAATCATCCAGCAACATCCGGCACAACTTTTGAATATTTTTTGCTTTATTTCTATACAATCCAATAGAACGTATATCTTGTTGTAACTCTTCTAAAGAAACACTTAAATAATCTTCTGGTGTTTTATATTTTTGAAATAAATTTTTCGTCACTTTATTTACAAGAGCATCTGTACATTGTGCAGATAATGCTACCGCGATTACTAGTTCAAACGGATTATCATGAATTAATTCACAATGTGCTTCTGGATACATATCCGCCATTGTGTCTAAACAATAGCGAATTTGCGTTTTATTTAACATATACTTCCTCCTACATTACTGCTCCAACCAATTATAAAAAGGCACTTTCCCAGTAAATTTCGTCTCTTGTTTTGTCGTTTGCTGCGTTCGTTGTTGATTTTCTCTAAATTTCCGTCCTTGGTTTTGGGCTTGATCTACTGTTTTAATACCATTCTTTTTCCACTCAAATAAAATACGATCAATATATCGGAAATTAAGCTTACCACTCATTACAGCTTCCCTGAGGGCCGCTTGAATTAAATTCGGATGATGTTGATCTTGATCTTCCCACATTCCCAACGTTTCACATTCAAATGGAGAAAGTGGTCTTCCAAATTCTTTTTCAAATACTGTATATAAATTTACTTGCAGTTGTTTTATTTCTTTTTGTTCGTCCTCTATTGATTCATTCATAAAGAAATGCAATATTTTTTCCCATAGCGGTTGTAAAGAATAACTTTCACACATCATCGCTTCTGATTTTTGTCCACCTTCTAGTGATAAAAAACCTTTTTGAATCAATGTCTGAATTACTTCCATACATTTCATTTCCGTAATCGTCATCCGTTCTGAAATCTCTGACGGAGTCGGAAACGAATTGCCCGATTCTAAAAATGTGTGTACATGAAGTACAACCATAAATTCCGTTTCATTTAACCCTAATTTTTTATAATGCATCATAAGTAATTTTGGAATTGCAATGCTTCCCTGCTCAAACCACTGTAACATCATTTTCTTTTTCATCACCAAACACCTCGCTCTCTAGTATAACACACCTTTCACTATTTCTTTTTGCCACAATTCGTCAAAAAAACCTTCCTATTATGTAGGAAGGTTTTTTTGACGAATTGTGTTAATAAAATATACAGTTAAGCTTGCACTTTACTGTTCATAAACGTATGAATGCGTTCTAATGCTTTCTCCACTTGTTCAAGAGATGTCGCATATGATAAACGAACGTTATTTGGAGCACCAAATCCTGTACCTGGTACAAGAGCCACTTTTTCCTCTTCTAATAGAGCTTTTGCCCAATCATCAACAGTTTCGTATCCTGATAAAGCTACAGCTTCTTTTACATTAGGGAATAAGTAAAATGCACCTTGTGGTTTAATGCAAGTAAAGCCAGGGATTTGAATTAATTTATCATAAATAATGTTTAATCTCTCTTCAAATGCTTGACGCATTGTTTCTACAGGTTCTTGTGTGCCTGCATATGCCGCGATTGCACCGTATTGAGCGATTGAAGTAGGGTTTGACGTACTATGACTCGCTAAGTTCGTCATCGCTTTAATAAGCTGCTTATTTCCTGCTGCATATCCAATACGCCATCCTGTCATAGAATGAGATTTAGATACACCATTAATAATAAGTGTTTGTTCTTTTAATGCATTAGAAAGCTGGGCAACCGAAGTATATTCTGCTCCACCATAAATTAATTTTTCATAAATTTCATCTGAAACGATTAAAATATCATGTTCTAAACATACTTCTCCAAGCTGTTGTAATTCCTCTTTGCTGTAAATCATTCCTGTTGGATTGCTCGGTGAATTAATAATAACTGCTTTCGTTTTCTCTGTAATTGCCTCACGCAGCTGCTTCGCTGTAATTTTGTACTCATTGTCTTCCAGGCCTTCTACATAAACTGGCTTACCTCCAGCGAGTTTTACTTGTTCAGGATAACTTACCCAGTAAGGCGTTGGGATGATAACTTCATCTCCTTCATCAAGTAATACTTGGAATAATGTATATAATGCATGCTTTGCGCCGTTACATACAATAATTTCAGACGGATCATACGCAATTCCTTGATCACGAGTAAACTTCTTCACAATTTCTTGTTTTAGCGCTTGTAAACCACCTGTTGGTGTATACTTCGTATGTCCTTCTAACATCGCTTTATGTGCAGCATCCATAATATGTTCTGGTGTATTAAAGTCAGGCTCTCCTGCCCCTAATCCAATTACATCATGACCTTCTGCTTTTAATGCTTGTGCCTTTGCTGTAATTTCTAAAGTTGAAGACGGTGTTAAAGCAGCTACTCGCTTTGCTAATTTCATTTGTAGTTCCCCCTACATCTATTTTTCAATGCTGTAGTGACCAGCATAAACCCCATTTTGAAATTCTAGATAGTAATACGTATAACGATCTTCCTGATCAATATATGTAATTTCCCACAACGGAATATCGTTTTGAGCACCTAATTTTACTTTTATAATTTCTTTTGGCTTTGGCTTCGGCTCATCGCCTTTTCCTGTAGCTTGTTCAGCCAACTTTTGCAAAGCCTCTTTTTCAGGAATACCCTCACTCTTTTTCTTCACAAGGACATTCCCTTTTTTATCAGGTACCCAAACAATAATTTGTTCTCCTTTTTCGTCTACACCTTGTACGACTGTATATGAAGAATTTCCATTATAATAATCAACAGATTTTACTTTTGTAAGCTTTGCTTTTTCCTTTGCAATTTCTACAGATTTTTCCTCTTTAGGAACTTTCTTTTCCATTGCTTTATTATAAACATACGCCCCATATATTCCGCTAGCAACGATTACGATAACGATTGCAAAGATCCACTTTTTCATTGTATCACTACGTTCTGTAAATCGTAAATACAGCTGTTTCTTTATCTTTTTCGTCTAATGCTAATCCGAACATGAGGTCCTGCTCTTTTAACGTACGATTCAAACTATCAACGATTTTATACAAGTCAGACGAATATTTAATACGCGTCGTTGATAGGACTTCGATTTTCTTATCCATGAAAAAACTCCTCCGTTACACAAAAATTTCTAATTATAGAAGAACGCAATGCGGTTACAATAAGAGTACATTCTTTACAACCCCTGCTTCATCACCCATCTATTATAGCAGGACATGTACAGCAAAAAAAGGTTTCAAGTCGAAAACCACTACATTTTGTATACAAGAAGTAAGAAAAATAAAATTCCTCCTACCCACATTTTTTACGCCTGAAGTTTAAATGTACTTCAGGCGTATTTTTCTTCCAAATTTATTCATTTGATTGTTCCTTTAATTGTTCTAACAATTCTTCTAACGGCCCTTCATAGAGCGGGACAGTTGGGATTGATTGTAAAAAATGTTTTCCATAAGTAGAGCTTGTCAAACGACGATCTAATACAAATACCGTTCCAGTATCTGTACTTGTTCTAATCAGACGACCAAATCCTTGTTTGAAACGCAAGATTGCTTGCGGGAGTGCTAACTTAGCGAATACGTCCTCTCCTTGATTTTTTAACCACTCTCCTTTTGCTTCCATCATCGGTTGATGAGGAGGCGTAAAGGGAAGCCGGACAATAACAAGGCAACTAAGGGCATCTCCAGGTATATCTATCCCTTCCCAAAAACTACTTGTTCCTAACAAAATTGATTTGTCGAACTCTTGAAATTTACGAATGAGACGACTTCGGCTCTTATTATTCACACTTTGCGTCAATAATAAATACCCTTCTAATTCCTCATCATTTTTCAAATTCGTATACGCTTCTTTCAACATTTCATACGAAGTGAATAAAACAAGCATTCTACCTTTTGTAGCTTTCGCTATTTTTGCAATATGTGCCGACACTGATTCAATATATTCTTCATTACTTGCTTGCTTAATAAAAGGCACATCCGTTGAAACCATTAATTTCATCTGTTCTTCAAAACGGAAAGGTGAAGGAACCTGTAATGTATTAGGAGCAAAATCATGTAAACCTAGCTCTTCTTTTATATAATCAAATGAATCGTTTACTGTTAACGTTGCTGATGTAAAAATAACACTCTTTTTCTGTGTTAAAAATTCATCAGCAAATCTTTCACCAATATGAACAGGCTGCGCATATAAAACTGTTGAATGAATTGTTCCCTTCGTTTCAGTCTCCATCCATGTCACGTATGAATTTTTTTCTAAAATGAGTAATTGTAAAGATTGTTCCATCTTTCTCAATAACTCAATTAAATGCATAAATTCACCTGTAACAACATGCATCTCCCATTCTAACTTACTTTGCAATATATCAACTTGCTTCTCAAGTGTAGTCAACAATTTCCTTACATCGTATACAAAACGATTTGTTAACTCGGTAATGCTATCCCATAACTTACCTTTCTCTACTTCCGTGTTATATCGATAAATGAGTGGCATATTGCTTATCCCTTGTTCCTGCTTTGTTTGCTTAAAGATAAAAGCACGTAACATTTGGAATAGCTCATCCGCATCAAATTTCAATTCCTTCAAACTATGACTCACCATACGGAAAGTCGAACGAGAGGCTTGTTCTGATTTTTTCATCATTTTATATACTTTAGAAAGTACATCATCTGTTTCTAGCGTACCAAGACGAGATAAAACTAGCTGGAAATACATACAGGAGAACTGTTCACCTAATGTTCTACTCGCCGCTTCCTCGATATGATGAGCTTCATCAAAAATAATATGTTCACATGAAGCAAATAGTGGTTCTTCACTTGAAAAATCTTGAAATAATAACGCATGATTTGTAATAACGATATCTGCAAATAATGCTTTATTCTTTGCTCGTTGATAAAAACAACGACTATACCAGTTGCTTTGCATCCCGCCTGGACTATGTACATCACTACAAATACGGTTCCAAAGTAACTTTCCGCCCTCAGGAATATTTAATTCATCCCGATCGCCAGTTTCCGTTTGCAATAACCACACTAAAATTTTGGCCTTTGTGAGCGCCATATCATAATTTTTCTCTTCCTCTTGCAAAGCATATTCAAATTTATGTAGACAAAGATAATGCTTTCTTCCTTTCAACAGAGCTACTTCAAATGAAAATGGCATTATTTTCTGTAATAATGGAATTTCTTTTTCTAATATTTGTTGTTGTAGTTGTACAGTTTGGGTACTTATGATGACAGGTTCTTCTTTTTTCGTTGCAAAATAAATACTTGGAAGCAAATACGCAAGAGTCTTTCCTGTTCCTGTTCCTGCTTCTATTAGTGAAAACCTAGAATCTCTTAGTGCTGTATATATTTCCTTCATCATAATCTGTTGGCTTTCTCTTTTTTCAAACTGTGGCATATTCAATTCAAGTTTATCGATTGTCTTATGCAAGAAAGCATCAAATTTAGATGAACATGTTTCACTGAGATTTAAAGAATAATTCCGTTTTCGAAGCGCAATATTTCGATACACTTCATACCCCTCTGCCTCTTTTTTACCATGCATCATTTTCTTTAAAATATTTTCAGCAAGTACATCCGCTATATCACTTTGAAAAACATCGCTCAATTCATAAAGCGATTGCAAGGTGACAAGTGGTAACTTTTCAATTTCATTTAAAAATTGTAAAAACAATTCCGCTGTTGCAAGAGCATCACTATCGGCACGATGTGGTTGATCGTGCTCTAGTTCATGTTGTTTAGCTAAATCACGTAATTTATAACTATCAGCCGTCGGCAAAAGAATTTGCGCCAACTCAACTGTATCAACTTTTGGGCAATGTACTTCTGTATATCCAGCCTGCCTTAATTCTTCCGTTAAAAAATTCCAATCAAAGTGAACATTATGTGCAACGAAAGCTGCACCTTGTAATAGCTCAACAACCATCGGGGCTACATCTTGAAATAACGGGGCTTGCTTAACCATACTCTCATCAATCCCTGTTAGCTCTGTAATAAATGGCGGAATCTCTCTCTTCGGATTAATAAAAGATGAAAAAATCTCTAATATCTCTCCATCTTCCACTACAACAGCTGCAATTTGGGTAATTTTATCCTTCCCATCCTTCCAGGAGTTCCCTGTCGTCTCTAAATCCACAACGACATAACGCTTACTCATATATGTAACACCTCAATTTCTTACCTATCAAACACATAATTATATAATGTTACTATACCACGTTTTATCTCATCTTAATGAAAAGATGCACAAAAAAGCTATCTCCGTAATAGAGATAGCCTTCTTACTTATAATATCGTACCCGCTTTTTCAGCACCTAACATTTCAATAATTTGATTATCATCGTCTAATACTGCAATTTTCGGCTCTTGTTTATGAATATTTTCTTCTGCCACTAAACCGTAGCAAATAATAATAACTTTATCCCCTGGCTGTACAAGCCTTGCAGCTGCACCATTTAAACAAACAACACCGCTACCGCGTTCTCCTTTAATAACATATGTCTCTAAGCGAGCACCATTATTGTTATTTACAATTTGTACTTTTTCATTTTCTACAATATTTACTGCATCCATTAAATCTTCATCAATTGTAATACTACCTACATAATTTAAATTTGCTTCTGTTACTGTAGCGCGATGTAACTTCGCTCTCATCATTGTGCGAAACATAGATGCTCCCCCTTATTTAACCGTTAATGTTATATTGTCAATTAATCGTACATTCTCAAATTTAACTGCAATTGCTAAAATGATTCGTCCTTCAATTTTATCTATTACTTGTAGTGAAGGATAGGCATATAAATCAGCATAATCTACAGTGCCTTTCGTATACGTCTCAATATACTCTTTCACAAGAGTTGTAATAATTTCTGAATTACGTTCGCCTGCCTCAATTCTTTCTTTCGCTACACATAGACTGCGGTATAAATGAGGAGCCTCTTCACGCTCTTCTTGTGATAAATACACGTTACGAGAACTTTTCGCTAATCCATCTTCTTCCCTTACAATATCCACTGGCACGATCGTAACCGGAATATTAAAATCAGCGACAAATCCTTCAATGACAGCAACTTGCTGTGCATCTTTCATACCGAAATACGCACGCGTTGGTAATGTAATATTAAACAGTTTCATTAGTACAGTCGCAACACCAGCGAAATGACCAGGTCTTTGTTTGCCACATAATACATCAGTACGCTTCACAACTGCTACTGTTGTCGTTTGTTCTGCTGGATACATTTCTTCTACGCTCGGATAAAATAAATAATCTACACCGTTTTCTTTTGCTACATTTTCATCTCTATCAATATCACGAGGGTATCGATCTAAATCTTCATTCGGCCCAAACTGTAGCGGATTGACAAACACGCTTAAAACGACAATTTCATTTTCTGCTCTTGCCTTACGTAATAGAGTCGCATGACCTTCATGTAAATAACCCATCGTTGGAACAAAACCAATACTTTTTCCACTTGTACGAAGTTCGTTTGTAATGTGCTGCATCTCTTGCACTGTAGTTACGATTTTCATTATTGTTTCCCTCCGTATAACGCTAAGCATTCTTCCTCTTTCATTGTGAATGAATGTTTTTCTTCTGGAAATTGTCCTGTCTTTACTTCAGTAACGTATTGTGAAATCCCTCGCACAATCTCCTCTTGAACAGACGTATATTGCTTCACAAATTTCGGAACACGATTTACGCCGTATGAGATAAGATCATGATAAACAAGTACTTGCCCATCTACCTTTCGCCCTGCTCCAATTCCAATCGTCGGAATTGTTAGTTGCTTCGAAATTAATTCTGCTAACTGCATTGGCACACATTCTAACACAAGCGCTATCGCACCAGCTTCCTCACATCTCTTCGCATCTTCTATTAATTTCTTTGCACTTTCAGCATCTTTTCCTTGTACTTTATACCCACCTAGTACTCCTACAGATTGAGGAGTTAAGCCTAAATGTGCCACGACAGGAATTCCCGCATTCGTCAAGTAATGAATAGTTGATACCACTTCCCCTGCACCTTCTACCTTCAGTGCATGAGCACCACTCTCTTGAACAATACGGCGTGCATTCACCATCGTATCTTGCAACGACACATGATACGACATAAATGGCATATCAGTTACAATAAACGTCTCTTTCGCTCCTCGGCGTACAGCTTTCGTATGATGAATCATATCCTCTACTGTTACAGGTACTGTTGAATCGTAGCCGAGCACAACCATCCCAAGGGAATCTCCAACTAGAATCATATCAACTTCAGCTTCTTCTGCTAACTTAGCAGATGGATAATCATACGCCGTTAGCATTGTAATCGGCTCACCTTGCTCTTTCATCTTCAAAAAATCTGTTTTTGTTTTCAAAAACTACTCCTCCTTTATGCAGGAGAGAGGAGATGGCCGAAATCATATAAAAAAACCCCTCTGGCCATAAAAGGGCAGAAGGGTTGTGTGTTAGTCGGCATTATTCATCCCTCTGTCCCAGTCCGTTATTGGATCAAGGCAGAATCCAAGTTATTAGTTTTCGTATTCTTCGAATCATGGTGCAGTTCGCTCTGATACTGCCCACATTCGAACTAATTATAGCAAACTCCGAAAAGGAATTACTACATTTTTTTGAAAAAATAATTTTTATTCTCATTACGGTATGTGAAATTTTTTTATAACTGACGCAATCATAGAAAGATAAACAGCTTTGTTTACATGCATAGTATAACTCTTAAAATATTGATGCAAGTTAATTGAGGAAAAGTACTTACAAAAGGAGAATGGCGAATGTCTATGAACAAATGGTTATCTCGGTTCATCAGTTTGCTTGTGATGATTGTATGGTGTATGACTTTAGGATCCTTCAATGTCTTTGCCTCAGTTAACGTCGGCACACAACCTATCGATTCAACAAAAGTAATTGAGGTCGAACTGAATGATGATTACTTTAACCCCAATATCATCACGATTCCGATTGAAGAATCAACAACATTACTATTAAAAAATAAAGGTAAAAACGAGCACACCTTTACAGTAAAAAAACTCGGCATTGACGTCATAGTTGAGCCAGAAAAAGAAAAAAGTATTACCGTGAAACCTAAAAGTACTGGTACATATGAATTAATATGCCGGTACCATCTCCTTAAAGGAATGGATGGCAAAGTAATCGTCAAATAACAAGTAAGAACAACCGGACGATACGTAAAATGAAAATTAGTTATTAAAAAATTTATTATCGTATTGCAAGATCAGCTCAAAATATGGAAATAAAAAAGAAGTTCCAAAAGAGGAACTTCTTTTACTTAATTTCGATATCCGCAGAATGAATATGATGTACTTTTCCCTCATGGTCCTCTAGAAGTAATACACCTTCTTCTGTAATCCCTTTTGCTAGCCCTGTAATCGACTGTCTCATCGTTCGGGCTGTAATTTCTTTCCCGATGCTCACAGCGTAACTTTCCCAAAGAATTTTAATAACAGAGAAACCATTTTGTAAATACTCTTCATATAATTTTTCTAGTTGTAAAAAGATTTGTTGCATAAGCTCTGCACGAACAATTGGCTTACCGGATTCAATTGCTAAAGAAGTAGCAATATGCTGAATTTCCTCATCAAAATGTTCTTGCTTTTGATTCGCATTAATACCAATCCCCATAATAACAGCATTAATTTTATCGGGATCCGCCTGCATTTCTGTTAATATACCTACAGCCTTTTTACCTTGAATTAAAATATCATTCGGCCATTTTATTCCTACGTTTACACCCGTACACTTTTCAATTGCTTGTGCAACGCTCACAGCCGCTAATAAAGTAAGTTGTGGTGCATGATGAACAGGGATTGATGGACGTAAAATAATACTCATCCAAATTCCTGTTCCTTTTGGTGAATACCATTTCCTGCTTAAACGACCTCTGCCCGACGTTTGTTCTTCTGCCACAACAATCGTTCCTTCTTCTGCGCCTTCATAAGCAAGTTTTGCTGCAATATGCTGCGTGGATTCAACAGTTTCTTCAAAATATACCGTTCTACCAATATGTTTCGTTTGTAACCCTAACTGAATTTCATTAGCAGTTACTTTGTCTGGCTTACCCGCAATGCGATAACCTAATCGACGCACAGCTTCAAGTTCATATCCCTCATTCCGAAGGTCCTCCATATGTTTCCACACAGCGGTTCTTGAACAACCAAGTTTATCACTAATCGTTTGGCCAGATACAAACGCGCCATCCGCTTCCGAAAAAACTTGCAATAACTGCTTTCTTATAGTAGATTGCATTCTTGCAGCCACTCCCTTATACACTCTTTCTCATTACCTACGTTTCCTTGTACGATTGCTTCCTCAATTTTTTGAATCATTTCAGCGACCCACGGACCGGGCTTTTTATTTGCCCAGTTTAATAAATCATTCCCAGTCACATTCATTTCTTGGCGACTCTTGATTGGCAATACTTCAAACAACGTTTGTACTCGTTTAACAGCTGTATGATCATAACTTTCAATCACCGCTTCATATACTCTTTCGGCCATTTCAGCGATATGAAGTCCCGTTTTATAAAGAAGGACTGTATCCCAATCCTTCTCCTTTCTCGTACGAATTGTTAATAAAACTGCGACGATATCTTTTATTTTTTTATTCGAAAACTTCCATTGACGCAAAAAGACAGATGGATGCTCTTCTCCGATACAATATAAGAAGAATGCCCATGCCTCAATGTCCGTTTCAAAAGAATCCCAGTTATACTGCGTAGCTTTTAATAATCTCTCTTCTGACATTTGTAAATATGGCAGATGAGAAAATAGCTTCGTTTCTACTAATTCTTGCAAGCCCTTCACGCAATATGTACCAGTTAACAGTTTCTCAAATTCCACTGTAATTCGCTCAATTGCAATATGTTCCAGTAAATGTCCATATGTTTCAATTGCTTGTTTCGTTTTCATTTCTAAAGAAAAACCTAACGTACTTACGAAACGAATACCACGCATCATTCGCAGGGCGTCTTCTTGAAAACGATCCGCAGCATTGCCAACTGTCACAATTTCTCTCTTTTGAATCGCTTCCTGTCCAGCAAATAAATCAACCATTTCGCCTTCTTCTGTCATCGCAATTGCATTCATTGTGAAATCACGACGTTTTAAATCCTCTTCTAATGAACGAACAAATTGAACACTACTAGGTCTTCGAAAATCTTCATATTCGCTCTCTGTTCGAAAAGTGGTTACCTCATAAGGTTCACCATTTTCTACCACAATTACAGTTCCATGCTCAAGACCAACAGGAACATGTCTTGGAAATATAGCCATCACTTCTTCTGGTAAAGCAGATGTCGCAATATCAATATCTCCAATCGGCCTATCGATAATAAGATCTCGTACGCTTCCACCGACAAAGTAGGCCTCATGTCCTTGTTGCTTTAAAGTCTCAATAATAGAGCTAGCTTTTTTAAATCTTTTCATTTTTGTCATCCCTTAGTACATCATAGTAAATCGTTTCATATTGTGAGACGATTTTTTCAGAGCGGAACTGCTCGTAAACACTTGCTCTTGCTCGCTCTCCCATATTACGGTGAAGTTCTTCATCCTTTAATAGCTGAATGGCTTGATTTGCCACTCCTGTTGGATTGCCAACTTCACATAAATATCCTGTTTCGCCATGTTGAATGACTTCTGGAATACCTCCAACCCTTGTTCCGATACAAGGTACACCACACGCCATCGCTTCTAATAAAACAAGACCAAAACTCTCCTTCTCTGAAAGAAGCAACATTAAATCACTCATCGCAAGTAGCTCTGCAACATTATCTTGCTTCCCTAAGAATAAGACGCGATCTTCAATATGTAGATTTTTCACTATCTGTAAAATCGTGCAAAATTCTGGTCCATCTCCAACAAGAAGCAACTTCGCATCTACTTCTGTAACAATTTTAGCAAATGCCTGAACAACATCTTGCACACGTTTCACTTTACGGAAGTTTGAAATGTGAATTAGTATCTTTTCACTCTCACTTATACCGTATTCTTTCTTTAATTGAGACATATCACGCTTGAAATATACACGTTCGTCTATAAAGTTATATACCGTTTGAATGTTTTTATTTGGTTTTACAAGCTCATGCGTTTCGTTAATTAATGAATGCGAGACAGCCGTCACAACATCAGATTGCTCAATACCAAAACGAATTAAATTATTTAGCGAAGGGTCGGAACCTAACACAGTAATATCTGTTCCATGCAAGGTTGTAACAATTTTAATACGCTCTCCAATCATTTGTTTTGCTAAATAAGCACAAATTGCATGTGGTATTGCGTAATGCACATGTAAAATATCTAGGTTTTCTCTTTGTGCAACCTCTGCCATTTTACTCGCTAACGCTAAATCGTATGGTGGATATTGAAATACAGAGTATTGATTTACCGTCACTTCATGAAAATAAATGTTTGGATACACTTTATTTAACCGGAATGGTAAACCCGATGTAATAAAATGAATTTCATGCCCGCGTTCCGCTAATTGCTTTCCTAATTCTGTTCCAACAACTCCAGAACCACCTACAGAAGGATAACATGTAATACCTATTTTTAATTTCATTTACATCCCCCTATTAAATCAGCATGTAATAAAACCGGTTTCTTACTCATAAATCCCTCGGCATATAAGACTCCAACTTCTTTTCCAAACATTTTCTCTCGAGCGACCACAGTTTCAACATAACCTTCTGTTAACGGCGTTTTCACACCATCACTACCTGTTGAAAACTGACTTTCATATGCTTCTAATGCTTCCACTTTTATAGAAAGGTACTCACTTATATCTATACAAAAATTCGGTTTATGAAAACCATTAATCATATAATAATAAAAAGACTCCACACGATGTGGTGGAAGCTCTGGCATATATTTACGAATTCCCGCTGAAAAAATAGCTTCTTCCACAAGTTTTGCACAATTCGCATGATCTGGATGACGATCTTCATAATACGGCGCAAAAACTAGTTTTGGTTTATATGTACGAATCACCTTTACAATTTCACGTATATACTCTTCTTTCATATACAAACCACGGTCTGGCATCGCTAAATTCAGTCTCGTTTTTACTCCCATTATACGAGCTGCTGCCTTTGCTTCTTCTTTTCTCAATTCTATTGTTCCATTAGAAGAAAGATCAGCTTCTGTTAAATCACAAATACCTACTTCATACCCTTGCTTCGTATATTTAGCAATGGTACCAGCCATGCCGATTTCAACATCATCGGCATGAGCACCAAACGCTAATATATGTAATCCACTCATAATTGTTCCCCTCATTTTCTTAACTTGCGGTAATCTAAATCTCCTCGCTCTAATGCGTGCATTAACATTTCAGCACTTGCCATATTCGTTGCAAGTGGAATCGCATATACATCACATAGACGAAGCAATGCATTTACATCTGGTTCATGCGGCTGAGCCGTTAGTGGATCTCGGAAAAAAATCACCATATCCATATCATTTTTCGCAATCATGGCACCAATTTCTTGATCACCACCAAGAGGACCCGATTGATATCTTGTTACAACTAAACCAGTTGCCTCCATAATACGAAGTCCTGTCGTCCCTGTTGCAAACAATTCATGTTGCTCAAAAATTGGTTTATATGCATACGCAAACGAAACCATGTCATTTTTCTTTTTGTCATGTGCGATTAAGGCAATTTTCATCCGTTGTCTCCCCTTTAGTCGATAATGTTTTCTAATCCGTACACAAGATGATCTAAATTCATTACTGTATCAATTGATAGTTTTACACCTGACATAAAGGATGCACGATTGAATGAATCATGGCGAACCGTTAACATTTGTCCATCTCCACCAAACATTACTTCTTGGTGTGCAATAAGTCCTGGTAAACGTACACTATGAATGTGAATGCCGTCTACATTTGCACCACGAGCACCTTCTAGTTGCTCTACTTCATTTGGGTGACCTTGCTGCTTTGATTCACGGTTTTGACGAATTAATTCTACTGTTTTTACAGCTGTACCAGATGGTGCATCTAATTTTTGATCATGATGCAATTCAATTACTTCAACATCTTGGAAGTACTTCGCTGCCATTTGTGAGAATTTCATCATAAGAACTGCACCAATTGCAAAGTTCGGAGCGATAATTGTTCCTACTGCTTTTTCTTTCGCATTCTCTGTTAATTGCTTTAGTTCTTCTTCTGTAAATCCAGTTGTACCAATAACAGAACGAAGTCCACGCTCAACTGCTAGTGTAACGTGTTGTTTCCCAACTTCTGGCGTTGTTAAATCTAACAACACATCTGCTTCTACTTCCTCTAAACAAGTATGTAAATCTGCGTAAATTGGCGCTTGTAACGCTGGCATGCCCGGTAAATCAGAGATTTTCTCTCCACCATGCTTATAATCCACTGCTGCTACTAAATTAAAATGTTCCGTTCTTTCCATAAGAAGGACTGCTTCATGTCCCATACGTCCTCTTGGTCCAGCGATAATTACTTTAATTTCTTTCATTATTCTTTCTCTCCCTCATCAATACGTGTCCAGCGATCTTTATCGCGAGTATTAAATTTATTCATTACAATGTTATGTGCTGTTTCTAAATCAATATTTAAACTATTTGCCATACAAATCATAACAAATAATACATCTCCAAGCTCTTCTTCAATACTACGTTCTGTTTCAGTTGTTTTCTTCGGTTTCTCACCATAATAATGATTAACCTCTCTTGCAAGCTCCCCCATTTCTTCCGTTAAACGAGCCATCATTGCAAGTGGACTGAAATAACCTTCTTTAAACTGACCAATATATGCATCTACTTCTTTCTGCATATCCTTCATCGTTTTTGTTTCCATACAATTCACCTCTAATCCTTCCTCTTTCATGTTAGCCAATTCATCGCGATTTGACAAATATTATTCCCCGCAAAACACCTATTTGCGACCCTTTTTTGGATAGACTATAATAAAGTGAAACTTCTTTTGCATGCTTTTCGCAAAAGATTAGTTGAACCAATCGGGTTCCTACGGCTGGTTTGTCCTTCTTCAGAGCTTTATCCCCTACCAGCCGTTGGAACGGGGTAAAGTGAAACTTCTTTTGCGGTTTTTGCAAAAGATTAGTTGAACCAATCGGATTTTTGTAGCCTTCACTATTTTCACTAGCAACTAGAAATTACTTATCATTATGTTTTACCGTTTCAGCGGAGCAATGCAATCTACATAATTAGGGGGATTTCTATATGACATCAAATTTGAGAATTCGAAATATCATTTTCATTTTAATCGGTTCCGCTATTTTTTCTTTCGGTATTGTGAATATCAATATTGAAAATCACCTTGCAGAAGGTGGATTTACCGGTATTACACTATTATTGTATTTTCTATTTAAGTTTGATCCTTCTTACTCAAACTTACTTTTAAATATCCCTATATTTTTTATTGGTTGGAAGTTACTTGGAAGAACGACATTTTTATATACACTAATCGGCACCTTTAGCGTATCTTTATTTCTATGGATTTTTCAGCGTTACGAAGTTCTCAACTTACATTTAAACTTACAAAATGATATGACACTCGCGGCTTTATTCGCCGGGGCATTTATTGGTATCGGTCTTGGGATCATATTTAAATATGGCGGGACTACTGGCGGTGTAGATATTATCGCGAGACTCGCTCATAAATATGTTGGCTGGAGTATGGGAAAAACGATGTTTATGTTTGATGCTATCGTCATTATCGTCTCTATTCTTACCTATTTATCATACCGCGAGGGCATGTATACGCTAGTTGCTGTTTTTATCGGGGCGAAAGTCATTGATTTTATGCAAGAAGGAGCCTATGCGGCGAAAGGAGCAACTATTATCTCAGATAAAAACGATGAAATTGCTGCCAAAATTTTATCTGATATGGAGCGCGGAGCAACCTTTTTAAAAGCTGTTGGATCATATACAAAAGTGGAGCGGAACGTATTATATTGCGTTGTTGCTAAAAATGAAATCGTGAAATTAAAAAATATTATTACTTCTGTAGATCCTCATGCCTTTGTTGCTGTAAGTGACGTACATGATGTAGTTGGTGAAGGTTTTACATTGGATGAGAATAAAAATCCGTTACATACATAAATGCAACTAGAAAAGCTCTTTAGCTTTTCTAGTTTTTTATTACATATTTTTTAAGTTTCTCTAAATCCTCATAAATAAGCTCCAATAAACTCCGATTATAAAAAATTGAAGCAGGATGAAAAGTCGGGAAAATATGATATTCTTTCTCTGACCATGTAAACGCTGCACTTTGCATATCCTTTAATTTTTGAATGGGCTGTTTTAATAATTGTCCGTGCACATCTGTTATTTTTGTATTTTTTCCTGTCAAACGTTGAAGGCCGATATTTCCAAGTGTGACGATAAGCTTCGGGTTTATTTTCTCTAATTCATAATCTAACAAAGGGGCATGGGCAAGTATTTCTCCTTGATTTGGCGTTCTATTATACTTTTTCTGTATGATTTCACCATTTCGTTCTTTTTTCCCTCGCCACTTATAAGGTCTACTCCGAACAGCGCTCGTAATATATACTTCTTCCCTTGTAACGTGAATCCGTTCTAAAAAACCCATTAATTGTTTTCCCGCTCTCCCGCTAAACGGAATCCCATTATGAATTTCTGTTTCACCAGGCGCTTCTCCTAGCAACATAAATTTTGGATTTTCAGGACCTTGTCCACTTAAAAATCCTTCTAGCTGATAAGAAGCACTTTGTTCTTTCACTTGTTTTACTAAATGGCTCGGATATTTCATTTCCCCCACCACCTTTCCACATTACTTCTATTATTTCTATTTGTAATACATTATATAATTCAATCACAAAACAAAAAAGACTATCAAAATTGATAGTCTTTAGTCGTCGCTACGCTGCATACCAGTATACATTAATACGAGACGTAATAATTCAAATACTGCTACAGCTGCAGCCGCTACATATGTTAATGCTGCCGCATTTAATACTTTACGAGCTTGCCCATATTCATCTGTTGATACGATACCTAACGCTTCAATTTGCTGCATTGCACGCTTTGATGCATCAAACTCAACTGGTAATGTAACAAGTTGGAACACAACACCTGCTGCCATTAAGATGATACCTAATAACAATAAGTTAGACATAGATGCAAAGGCACCAATCATAATAAATATCCAAGAAATATTCGATCCAAAGTTTGCAACTGGCACTAATGAATGACGAATACGCATAAAGTTATAATCTTTTGCATCTTGAATTGCGTGTCCTACTTCATGTGCCGCTACTGCTGTTCCAGCAACTGAATGACCGTAATAGTTATCTGTTGATAATCGAACTGTTTTGGCAGTTGGATCATAATGGTCTGATAAATGACCTGGTGTTTCTTCAACAGCGACATTGTATAATCCATTTTCATCCAAAATTTTTCGAGCCACTTCTGCTCCTGTCATACCTGATGTTGAATAAACTTGTGAATACTTGCTATAGGCACTACGTACTTTTGACTGTGCATACAACGGTATGATCAAAATGATCGCGAAGTAAATTAAATAAAACATCATGAATCTCTGAACCTCCATTGAAGTTTTAATTATAGTACTTCTCATTCTATTTTCTTCTGCCACCATTGTCAATGAATAAACCTTACAATCCGTATCTTTATTTATTACATTATCTATTCTTAGAGTGTACATTACTTTTTCTTTTTTCTCTCTCGCCTTTATACTTTCTCCATCCAACATAAGTTAATGTGAATAAAATAAGACCTCCAGTAATTGTCATAAACCAAATAAGAGAGGGTGCAATTTCATCTTTTTTTACTGTGTGAAATATTTTTTGCAAATCCCCTTTAATGATTCCTAATTGCATTTGCCCACCTTTCGTTTTTAACATAACGTTACGAAATTCATCCAAATAGGATAGATGGACATTTACACGCTGCACTTCGTTTTCTGGCAAGGCGATCATTAAGCTTGGATAAATAATATTAAATTCATGTAAAAATGTGTTTAACGTTTGTTGAAACTGTCCCGTATCTTCTTTTTCCATCGCTTTTTCCATTTGAGAAAAGGCATCCATTACTTTTCTTTCTCTTTCCATCCAAAGTGGTTGATACTTTGATACTTGTGCATCAACCGCGAACTGTAGGGCTAACACATTATCAATTTTAACTTGTTTACTTACATCTTCTTCCACGAGTGATTGTTTCGCCTTGTCATAAGCTAAAGAAATAACTCTAACTTGATCTGACGTTACTTCTTGCTTCTTTTCATTCCCCTTTATTACAAACTGTTCCGAGAAATGTTGTAAGACTTGTACTGCTTTTTCATCTTCATTACGCTTCACTAATTGTAATGAGTCGTCTAACAACCCTGTTAGTTCACTCCACTTTTCAGCATATATACGTAACGGAAACATTATAATTAGAAATGCTATCAATCCAATTAATGTTCTCTTCATCACGGTCCCCCCTATAACTACTAGTACAAAATATGTTAATTTGGACAAGAATAGAACAGAACTGAACCGAAAAATATATTATCGTTTTACAAATAAAAAAATTCTCTTTAAGCAGAGAATTTTTCCTTTGAAATCCTTTTCTTTTTTACGAAATATCTATACAAGCTATAACAAAGTATGCTACCACCTAAAATAAACAATAAAATAACACACGCAGCATGCATAAAGAATTCTTCTGGTAGCATTAATATAATTGGATCCGTTTCAATATCAAACATCCAATAATCATTACTGAACAAAAGCTTATGGAATAATACAAAACTCTTTTCAAAATTAATAGCAATCGGTAACATGAGCGCTATCGGAAAAATAATTGTTAAAATCGATCCGTGTAGTAAAAACTTTTCATTTTTCTTTTTTAATAAATAAATGCCGCCTACCATTGCAATCATAATTGTCGCATACATCACATATTGAATCTTTACTAAAATATTTTTAACATCTACAAAATGAATACGGCCATTTGTAGACATATCTAATGTTGGCAACTGTAATGCTCCATCATAAAACGGCGATAAATATGTGATAAGCACATCATAATTTCTTTTAATATCATCCTTTGTCATATCCGCTAAATCTGGAATATTTAAAAAATCAATTTCAAAATAATATAGCCATTTTCCATATACAACCGCCGTTGTTGCGAGTGCAAATATAGAAAATGCTATGCTGTATGAAACAGCTATCGTAATCAATCGATCCCATATTTTTGTACCACTCTTATTTTTCTTCATTTTCTCCCCCTACATGTTCTAACTATCATAAAGAAAACTGTTTTCGGTTCTCACGCAAGCAAGAATAATATGTAATACATAGTGTAGCGATGCTTAGCCAGAACGTAAAATAACCAATTTCTTCTACAAACAAATGCATAATTCCATATCTCGGCATTTGCCAAAATAAATAATCAATTGCATCATTATGTAATGTCCATATAGCTGCTACCGCAAAATGCCATTTTTTTATACGGTAAAACGGTGCATATAACAATCCTTGTACTGCCATCGCAAAATGCGAAAGCATTAACATATACCCGATAAAACCAATAGGACCTTTTACATAGATCATAATTGCATTTACAACAACAGCCCATATCCCATATTTTATTAAAGTAACAATCGCTAACGCCTCTATTAATCCCCAATTTCTCTTTATTAAAAAAGCAATTAAAACAAAGACAAAAAAGAGACTCGCCATCGGGCTATCGGGTACAAACGGCCAAAATATAGGGGAAGTTTCTTTTAATTGATTTCCATACCATATAAATCCGTATATTGTACCTAATATGTTAACAACTAATAAAAATAATAATACGGAGCGTTGTCTTAACATTGCATACAAGTAAACCAAGCTGTATGTCCAACACCTTTCAAACAAAGTCATTCTTTCCTCAAACTCTACTCTATTATATAGTAAATTTTCTTTCATCAAAATAAAAAGCTGACTACAAATTTTGTAGTCAGCTTTTTATTATTTTTTATTATACTTTGCAACGAATTCCGAAAGCTTCTTCAGTTCCTCATCTGTACCTTTAAATACACCTTTAGGCATCGAACCTTTTCCTTCTTTCGCAATTTTAGCAATTTCTTCTGGCTTTAAAGTTAAGTTTTGCAGTGCTGGTGCTGCTGCCCCGCCCTGTAAATTGTCACCGTGACATGTTAAACAAGTATTTTTTTGCATTAATTTATAGCCGTCATCATTTTTATCAACTGGTGCTGTTTTTACAATTGCTCCTTGTTTTTTTGCAGCTTCCCAGTCGTGGTGTGCTACAGATTCCCAAGTTAAAAAGATAATCGACGCAATTGCTAAAAGCATAAATCCAGTTGCTACAGGACGCTTCAGCGGACGTCTTTCTGGACCTCGATCAAGAAATGGAGCTAACAGTAATGCGCCAAACGCAATCCCTGGCATAATAAACGCTCCAATTACAGTAAATGAGCCAGAAGCATAAGAATACTTTAATAACTGATACAAGAATAAGAAATACCAATCTGGAAGTGGTATATATCCAGCATCAGTTGGATCCGCCATTCTCTCAAGTGGTGACGGATGCGCCACTGTTAAACATAAATAACCGATTAAAAAAACTGCACCAACCATCCATTCTTTTAACAAGAAATTCGGCCAAAATGCTTCTGTTTTCCCTGGGTATTCAGAATAGTCTTTTGGAATATTTGGTTTCCGAGCTACTGGTACCCGAGAATCTCCTACAAACTTCATCCCTTTGCCGCGATGCATAATCTCCCTCCTTTAGTTCTTTCCCCTTTAATTTAGCAATCTCTTATAGCGGACCGGAAATACCTTGTTTGCGAATCATGATGAAGTGGAAGGCCATTAAACCTAGAAGTGCTGCTGGTAAGAAGAAGACGTGAATAGCAAAGAAGCGAGTTAATGTTTGAGCGCCAACAATTTCGGAATGACCAGCGAGTAATGTTTTAATATAAGGACCAATGAGCGGCGTTTGCTCTGCAATTTGAATCCCTACTTTCGTAGCAAATAACGCTTTCATATCCCACGGTAATAAATATCCGGTAAAACCAAGACCTAACATAACAAAGAAAATAAGAACACCAACAATCCAGTTTAACTCACGAGGCTTTTTATATGCACCTTGGAAGAAAACTCTGAGTGTATGTAAAAACATCATTACAATGACGAGACTAGCACCCCAGTGGTGCATACCACGAACAATTTGTCCGTACGCAACCTCATTTTGTAAATAATAAACCGATTCCCAAGCATTTTTAATATCAGGCACATAATACATCGTCAAAAACATTCCAGATAAAATTTGAATGACAGTAACGAAAAAGGTAAGTCCTCCAAAGCAATAAACGAATGCAGAGAAGTGATGTGCCGGGTTTACATGTTCAGGTACTTCATGATCAGCGATATCACGCCATATTGGTGTAATATCTAACCTTTCATCTACCCAATCATAAATTTTATTTAGCATCTACTTCGCACCTCCTCTTGGCTTCGCTTTTCCTAAATACAGCGTTCCATCTTTCACTTTAGATTCGTATACATCCAGTGGAGCAAGGGGCGGCGTGCCTTTAATGTTCATCCCGTCCTTTGTATAACGGCCCCCGTGACATGGACAAAAGAATTGATTCGGATGTGCTTTGTCCGAATTCCAGTTCACTGTACATCCTAAATGTTTACATACTGGAGAGAACGCAACAATGTCTCCGCTTTCATCTTTATGAACCCAAGCTGATTTTGGCTCTTCGGACTTGTACCAACCATCAACCTGCTTCACCTTAAAGTCGAAACGTTTCGGCTCTGTTGTAATATCCTTTACTTGTGCAACAGCAACCATATCCGTTCCCGCTTCTTTTCTTAACACCGGATCAAGCGCAAATCGCGTCATCGGCATTAAAATACCCGCTGCCATAAAGCCTCCTACCCCTGTAAGGGTGTAATTTAAAAACTGTCTTCTTGACACACGATGTTCTTTCTCGCTCACGAAAATTTCCCCCCTCTATCAGAAATTGTCCCCTCGTGATAAATTATATAAAAAATAAAAACTAGGACACTATCATGATATAATACGCTCATGCACAGGTCAATATCATACTACTCATAATAATAAGAACTTTCTGTTTATTATTACTTTCCCCATTTTCCTTCTAACATCACCATTATATTTTTTATATGTGCATGAATAACTTCTCTTTTCGCTTGATCACTAAATTGTTCTAACGCTAATGAAGGAAACCAAAATAAATCTCCCTGTAATTCTTGCATATCTTCTTTCCACGAAAAATCACTTGTAACATAAGCAATATGCTTAAAACCTTGCTTTTGTAAATGATTTGTCCATTCTTGCAAACGACCTTTTTCATTTTTTTGACTTTCTACTAAATACGTAAATGCAGGTAGTAAAAGCACTCTTCCTTTATATTCTCTTTCTAGTTCCATACTCAACAATTCGATAAATTCACCTTGTTCTACTACCATTTTCATTTCTTTCGCTGCCGAAATTGATAAAAGTGGTATAACACCTGTATCTACATACTCTCTTGCTTGCTCAAACTGTTCTACATCTTTTACAACCCATTTCAAATTTCTTCCCTCCCTCCCCTATAAATAACAGAACTTTCACTTTATATATATTAAACCATACTAAAAGAGGTAAAAAAAGAAAAACTACCTATATTAAGGTAGTTTTTCTTAAAAAGTCTGAAATTTGTAAAACTTTATGAATCCAAATGAATTCTATAACATCTTTAACTCCGCTGTTAACCTATGAAACGCTTCCTTATCTTGCTTATCCAGCGCTTCATCAATTTGTTTCAAAAGACGTTCTCTTCTAAAAGAAAATACACTTTCTTCTAAAAATCTTTCTGCAAGTAAACGATCTTTTTCATTTACTTCAATATGCTTTGGTAAATACGGGTTTTCTTCTAATACAGCTACATAATTTGCATTTTGAAACGATGATTTAAAATTGAGTTGAATATAAATATCCTCATCTCGATTTAAACGAATATCATGAAACGATTTTTCAGCATCTGTTGTCATAACATTTTGTTTAAAAAAGTGAAATGGTGTGTCTTTCACACAATTCGCGGACATCACTAAACCACGCGGACAATACTTTGCATGCTCTACGAAGTGGACTTTATGCATCAATTGGTCGTGACTCATTAAATAATTCAAAATCCATACACATTCACGCTGTTTCAGTTGGTAATTATTCAAAAACCATTTTACAAAATCCTTCTTCTCGTTTACAGAAACAGGGGTATTCATAGCAATTAAGTCCCTCCTCTGTCTTTCTCTTTTCTTTTTAGATTCAAGAAGCGGCATTCAGTTTCCTTCCAACTTATGAAAAATCCTCTAAATTATATAACAATTCTTCAATATGAATTTGTGTCGGGTCTAGTTGTATTAACTGAGTAAATACTTCTTTCGCCTCTTTTCGCATTCCTTCTTCCAATAAGAAATAACCGTACTCTTCCAAGAAGTCTGGATGATTCTTAAAAGAAGTATATGCACTTTCATAGTGTTTTAATGCATCCGAATACATTTCTAATTGTTTTTTTGCAAACGCAAGATCCCAAAGTAATTGTGTATCTGGTTCTCCGCTATCAATCGCACGCTCTACAACTGCAATTAGCTCTTCATACTTTTCTTGTTCTTTTAAGATATACGCATATTTTAATGTTGCACCTAAATGTCCTGGATCTAACTCAAGCGCTTTTTGAAGCACTTCTTCTGCTTCCGCTATTTTTCCTAATTTCGCCGCAATGTTCGCTAATTCTACATAAAATGGTACAGAAAGCTCATCTACTTTAATTCCTTCATGAAGTGTTTCATAGCTTTCTTGAAGCATTCCTTCTTTTTCATAACTTTTCGCTAAATACATATACAACGATGCATACTCAGGATCTAATTCTTTTAGTTCTTGCCAAGCACCAATTGCTCTTTGGTATTCTTCACCTTGGTATAATGTGAAGGCATATCCAAATAATGAGTGGATATCTTTTTGTTCCTCTAAACCTGCTTCGTAGTAAGAAATCGCTTCTTCCCAATTTCCAATCGCACTTAACGTTTCTGCGAGGCGAAGTGCAATGACAACACCTCCCATTACTTTATGTTCCGCTAATAGCGACTCATAATGAGTGATTGCCTTTTGTTCTTCACCTTTACTACTATATAATTCTGCTAATCCAAACGTAATAACAGGTTCTTCAGGCATCATTTCTTTCGCCTTTAATAGTTTTTGTTCTGCTACATCATCAAAACCTTGCATTTGGAATAAATCCGCAACGAGTAATAGCGATTGAACATATAAATCATCATTTTCTGGAATATCATGAAGCACTTCAATCGCTTCATCTTCTTTGTCTAGATCAATATATAATTCTGCTAAAAATACAGTGAATTCACTTTCTTCCGGGTACAATAAACGCAAGTCTTCTGTAATAGCTAACGCTTCATCCATAAATCCAAGTGTATGATAGTAACGAGCAATATCATATTTCTCTTCATCATTCGCAATTTTTAATTGTTCTTTTAATAATTGTAATCCTTTTTCCGCTTCACCATTTTCAATATATGAAACAGCCTGTTCAAACTTTTGCATAAACGTCTCCTTTAATTCTAAAAAATATTCTTTTCTGTTCATTTCCCCCGCTATTTGCGGGCAGTAAGACCCCCACCTCAAAATTCAGCGAAGACAAAGAAGTTTGAGGGGGGCGAGCTGCCCGTTAAATCCCGATTGGTGCGGGCTAATAATCAGTGAGGATAAACATCCCCCCCACTGATTAAAGTTTCACTTTATCATAAGCAACTAGATGTAAGAACGCAACCTTTTGAATGAGCATAATTCTTCTTGTACTTTCACTGGTAACGATTCGAATATGACACCGATACCGCATTACTACTTTCTATTGTACCGTTTTCTTTCATTACCGTGCAAATAACTTTCCTTATTAATTATTGACCCGCACGGATCGAGCTTTACAGGCCTTCTTCACCAATCTTTATTTACATAAAAAAGACTCCTATAATAGGAGCCTTCACACACTCTTAAGAATATGTTTCTTCTTTCTTTACTTGCTCTTTTACAAGCTCTTTCAATAATTCTATAATTTCATCATTTTCTTCTTTCAAACCAACAGTAATACGAATACCATCATGTATACCAAATGCAGCACCAGAACGAACAATATATCCTTTCTTCATTAATCGTTCGAAAGCCTCATTACCAGGAATACCTAGTTTTAAGAAAATGAAATTTGTTTGAGACGGATAATAGAATACGTTATATTCCTTACAAAATGCGTAATATTGATGTAACCCTTCTTCATTCTTTTTCACACATTCTTGTAAAAATGCTTGATCTTCTAATGCAGCAAGTGCTACAGATTGGGCTACAGTCGATGTATTGAATGGTAACCTTGCTACTTCTAGCTGACCGATTAACTTCGCATTACCAACCGCATATCCGATTCGGAAAGCAGCTAAACCATATGCTTTTGAAAACGTGCGTAAAACCATAAGATTTTCATACTTTTCAAGAAGTGGTAATGTTTGCGGATAGTCTTCTGTCCCCGCATATTCATAATATGCTTCGTCCATAATAACGAGCGCTGACTTAGGAACTGATTCTAAAAATGAAAGTAATCTTTGTTTCTCTACATATGTACCTGTCGGATTATTCGGGTTACAAATCCATACAATCTTCGTTTTGTCATCTACTTGCTGTAACATCGCATCTAAATCGTGAATGCCATCTTTAAGTGGTACTTCACGAACTTCTGCTCCTTCAATAACAGCATGGTGATGATATTGAGAAAACGTTGGATTCGCCATTACAACATTTGTTCCTTCGTGTAGTAATGCACGACTAATCATTTGGATGACTTCATCTAATCCACTACCAAATAACAGTTGTTCCTCTTTAACCCCTAAATGTTTTGCTACTTTTGTCCGAAGTTCAAAGGCATATCCATCTGGATAAAGAGCGTATTGACTCGCTAAAGAAGTTAATGCTTCTGTTACACGGGTAGAACAACCGAATGGATTTTCGTTCGATGCTAATTTCACAATTTTTGATAATCCATATTCCCTTTTTACTTCTTCAATATTTTTCCCAGGTACATATGCTCTCAAAGTTAACAATTGCTCTTTCACTCTCATTTTTCTTCCCCCAGTCATTTTATTCAACTCGATTACAATACGGTAATCGGTTATCATAACCGTCACTATTACGAGAATACCGCTAAACAAGCACTTCGCACTTCTTAAACCATATCCTTTTGAAATGCCTCTAACGCAATATGAACAGTCTCATCTGGAATAGATACGACATTCACTACCCCATATTCCTGCATTAGCACCATATGAATTGTCCCAGCATTCGCTTTCTTATCTTGTTTCATCAATTGAACAAGACGCTCTACATTCAAATCACTTGGCATTTTTGGATAGCCGTACTTTAAGAACCACTGCTTCATCTCTTCATAAGAAAGATCAACCTTGTACACTTGCTCACTTAAGAATATAGCAAATAACATTCCAACCGCTACTCCGTCACCGTGAGTAATATTTCCATACCCTAGTTCTTTTTCAAGAGCATGGCCTAACGTATGTCCAAAGTTCAAATGGGCACGTACACCTTTTTCTGTTTCATCTTGCGATACAATATTTGCCTTTACAGGAATCGCCTTCGTTAATATATGAATTAACTTCTCATCACGAAGATCCGTTAATGTTTGCACTTCTTCTTTTAACCAATGATACAGCTCTACATCACCAATAAGAGCATGTTTTATCACTTCTGCATAACCTGAACGCCACTCTTTTTCAGGAAGAGACTGTAAAAATGGCGTATGATATACAACTGCTTCTGGTTGATGGAATGCACCTATCATATTTTTACCTAACGGATGATTGATCGCTACTTTCCCGCCTACTGCGCTATCATGAGCTAATAAAGTCGTTGGAACTTGAACAAAGCGAATTCCACGCATAAACGACGCAGCAACAAAACCAGCTAAATCCCCAATCATCCCGCCTCCAAGTGCAATAATTAAAGAATTTCTATCTAATTTATTTTCAAGAGCTGACGTATGAGCCGCATAGAAATTTTCAAAAGACTTCTCTTTTTCGCCACTCGGTACAACGAATGAAAATACTTTTTGCTCTATTTGCAATGCATCTACAACTGTCTGTAAATGTAAAGATGCAACAGCCTCATCTGAAATGATCATGATGTTTGATACAAATGGCCGCATGTTTTGAACGATTGTTGTCAAATGTGACAACGATTCTTTTCCTACATGTACATCATATTCTTTTGATTTTGTTTGAATATGTATGTTTCCCATTAAAATCCCCTCGCATATTCATTATGTTTCTCAATATTTTCACGAATAAGGTCCATACGATCTAATCCGAATTGTTCTATTAAAGCTGTCGCTAATTCCCAAGCCACAACCGCTTCTGCAACGACACTAGCTGCTGGCACTGCACAACTATCTGAACGTTCAATGCTCGCTGTAAAAGGCTCTTTCGTATCAATATCTACACTTTGAAGAGGTTTATATAGTGTAGGTATCGGTTTCATCACACCGCGCACAACAATTGGCATGCCAGTCGTCATACCGCCTTCTAATCCACCTGCATTATTTGTTCTTCGTGTATATCCATGCTCCTCATTCCACAGAATTTCATCATGAACTTCACTTCCCGGTCTATGTGCTGCTTCAAAACCAATTCCAACCTCGACACCTTTAAAGGCATTAATACTCATAATTGCGGATGCTAATTTTGCATCCAGTTTTCGATCATAATGCACATAGCTACCGACCCCAATTGGCATTCCTTCCACAATCACTTCAACGATTCCACCGATTGAATCACCATTTGCTTTCGCATCATCAATTGCTTTCATCATTTGGCTACCAGCTTCTTCATCTAAGCAACGTACAGGTGATGCTTCTGTAATACTTTTTAATTCTTCAATTGAACGATACGTAATTTCCTTAGCCTCAACACCGCCAATTTCAATTACATGGCCCGCCACTGTAATACCAAGTTCTGCTAACACTTTTTTAGCGACCGCACCAGCAGCAACACGTACTGTCGTTTCGCGTGCTGAAGAACGTTCCAGTACATTTCTCATATCTCTATGTCCATATTTAATCGCACCATTTAAATCAGCATGTCCAGGTCTTGGTTTTGTTACTTTCCTTTTCATTTCTTTTTCTTCTTGTTCCGTCAAAGGCTCTGCGCCCATAATTTTTGTCCAATGTGCAAAATCACGATTTTCAACAACAAGTGCAATTGGAGAACCTAATGTCTCTCCATGTCTAACACCACTTGCAATTTGCACTTGATCTGTTTCAATTTGCATGCGCCTACCACGCCCATACCCCTTTTGCCTTCTAGCTAACTCTTCATTTATATCATCCGCTACTAAAGGCAGTCCTGCCGGAACACCTTCTATAATCGTTGTAAGTTGTGGACCATGAGATTCACCCGCTGTAATATATCGCATACGTTATTCCTCTTTTCGTATATGTATTTATCCCGCTATATTAAGCAATGATATTATCTTTCATTACTCTAAAAGTATAAAAGAAATTAAATAATACATCAGCCATTCGCTTATTCTCCGATAGGCCTTTTACTTTACATATCAATATATCATAACAGCTCTAACTTCGTAACTAAATGCAATAAAAAAAGTGCAAGAAGAATACCCCTATTCTCCTTGCACTTTCTACTATTATCACAGTTATTAAAGCGTTTACAAATTATTTCAAAATAATTAGTAAATCCATTCATTCATTAATTTTGAGTAGTCAACTAATTCTTCTTCCTTAAAGAAAATAGCAATCTCGCGCTCTGCACTTTCTAACGAATCAGAACCATGGATAATGTTTTTCGCAACAGTTACACCGAAATCTCCACGAATTGTTCCAGGAGCTGCTTCATGTGGTCTTGTTTTACCCATCATGTTACGAGCTGTATCTACTACACCTTCACCTTGCCATACCATTGCAAATACAGGGCCAGATGTAATAAAGTCTACTAATTCACCAAAGAAAGGTTTCTCTGTGTGCTCAGCATAGTGTTGTCCAGCAATTTCCGGAGTGACTTGCATTAATTTTGCACCAACTAATTGAAAGCCCTTTTTCTCAAAACGAGCTACGATTTCCCCAATGAATGCACGTTGTACACCGTCTGGTTTTACCATTAGAAATGTTTTTTCCATAAAAAATCTCTCCACTTCTGAATTATGTATGTAATTGTATATCCCCACACACATATTAACACCCTTATCACAATTGTGCAATAGTTTTGAAATAGAGAGATTATTTTATTTTTTAGAAAAAACACTAAAATTTTCGTTTCCCAATATACTTTGCTACATTTTGTAATGCATACTTTGCTTGTCCACGTGGGAGTGGTTTTATGATTTCTAATGCTTTATGTAAATAACGTTCACTAAACGCAAATGCCTTATCAATAGCTGCACTATTTTTCACAGCCTCAATAATTTCTTTCATTTCATCCGCTGTTGTATTTTCGTGTACAGATGTGATTTTCTTACGAAGCACTGGATCTTCCATAGCGTATAGGGCAGGAAGCGTAATATTCCCTTGTAGTAAATCTCCGCCAGCAGGTTTTCCAAGTTTCTCTTCCGTTGAAACAAAATCTAAAATATCATCAATAATTTGATACGACATCCCTACAAAATAGCCATACCAAAATAGTCGATTCACCGTATCACGATTAGCCCCAGCAGCAATCGCCCCTAGTTGGCAACTTGCAGCAATTAATAATGCTGTTTTTCGCTTTATTCTTCTTAAATATGTTCGTAAATTTTGGTCATAATTGTATTTATCTTTAATTTGTTCAATTTCACCTTTACAGACTTCTAAAATGGTATGCGATAGCGCCTGATGCGCCTCTGGAATTTCGATATTCGTTATACATTCAAGAGACTTCGCGAATAGATAGTCCCCTGTATACATCGCAATACGGTCCCCCCATTTCGCATTCACAGTCGCACTACCACGTCGTAAAAAAGCAGCATCAATAACATCATCGTGAACAAGAGAAGCCATATGAATAAGTTCTAACGCAACAGCTACATGCTTAATTGCATCTAACTTATAATCTCCAAATTTCCCCGCAAGCAACACAAATACAGGACGAATTCGCTTCCCACCTGCTTCAATAAGTTGTAATGCCGCCTCTTCTACCAATGGTTGTTCAGAAGCAACTGTCTTTTTTAATTCTTTTTCTATCACATTAATATCCGATCGTAAAAAAGAGTACATAAGTTGTAACTTCATATTGTTCACCTTAACCTAAAACTTCTTTTTTCTATTTTGATTCTGGTTTCATACCTAAATGCATCGCTGCTACCCCAAAAGTAAACGGCTTCACTTGTATACGTTCAAGTCCAGCTTTTTCAAACATATTAGCCAATTCTTTCATACCTGGGAATGTACTAGCAGATTCTTGCAGCCATGAATATTCTTTATAACTTTTCGCAAATAACTTTCCAAATAACGGCATGATATATTTAAAGTATAAAATATACCCTTGTCGAAAACCAATCATTGTTGGTTGAGATGTTTCTAAACAAATTACTTTTCCACCTGGTTTTACTACGCGCGTCATTTCTTTTAATACGTGCAGATAATCCGGTACGTTACGTAAACCAAATCCAATCGTTACATAATCAAATGTGTTATCTTCAAATGGAAGTTCCATTGCATTCCCGTGTAGAAGTTCTACTTGTTTTAATTGTAACGCCTCTACCTTTTGCTTACCGACAGATAACATATTTTCACTGAAGTCTAAACCAACAACCTTGCCCTGTTCACCTACCGCTCCAGCTAGCGCAATTGTCCAGTCCGCTGTCCCGCAGCATACATCAAGAGCCTTGTTACCTGGTTTTACATCCATAATGCGCATCGTCTCTTTACGCCACGCTTTATGTCTTTGAAAACTAATTACAGAATTCATCACATCGTATTTATCAGAGATTTTCTCAAATACATCATGTACTCTTTCTTCTTTTGATTGTTGCATGCTCGTACCTTCTTCCAATGTAAAATTGCTTATGTCTTCGATTTATCTCTTAACACAGAGTTTATGTCGCTTATGTCTGTGTGGTTTTCTAAAAATTGATTTTCTTTCTTTCTCAATTCCATCATCCATCCATTAATAACTGGTTCTGCATCCGCTTTATCCCTCAAAATCGATTGAACTGCTTGAAAAACAGGTGAATGTTGTTTATTAGCATACAGTTCACATTCTTTTTGGAGACGATTTTCCCCTAATACATACGTTATAAATGGCTTCCAATGCGATAAATGAAAATGATCACATGTTTTTTGCAAGAGTGCAGACTCAATCGTTACTACACTTTCCATTATGTCATCCATCGTTTTATGCGCTTTTTGATATAACATTATTTTGTGTTCATTAATTTCTTTAATTCCTTCAGCAAGCGCACGAATTAAAACAATATCACGATTCATAGACAATAAGTAATAATATAACCCGCTATAGTAATCGCCTGCAAGTACTGTTAACTGGCGACGTTTATGCGATTCATTTGCTTCTGCCCCTGCTTTATTTGATACTCTTTCATGTGTATCAAGTGCAATTTGCACAAGCATAATCGTTACTACATAATGCTCAATTTGTTCTATATGTAAATTTGCACCTTTTAAAGCACCATATAACAATGCTATTTTTTCTTCATCAATAAATGGTTCTTCAATATAGTTTATAAAATAAGGATGGCGTAATTTCTCCATCAATTTCTCTCTTATACCCGCATACCCTCCGTAGATGTCACACACAAAAATCACCCTTGTTTTCTAATTCATAAAACTTATTATAACACATACATACTATTTTCTATAACCAAAACTTGGCTACTCTTTCCAAACTTCCATCGAACTAAATAACATCTTCCATTCTTTTTAGTAGTCTTTCTATTCTCACTCTGCCTTGCTAAAACTATATCATTTATTTACATAAAAAAAAAAGAAAAGCAGTTTCCCACTTTTCTTTACTTCGTTTTAATAAAAGATAAAATTTCACTACGTGCTGCAGCATCATTTTCTAGCACACCACGCACTGCTGTTGTTACTGTTTTCGCACCTGGCTTTTTCACACCGCGCATCGTCATACACATATGTTCTGCTTCTACTACTACCATTACACCATGCGGCTCTAGTACTTCCATAATAGAGTTCGCTACTGTTGATGTAATACGTTCTTGCAGTTGTGGACGACGTGCAATTGTATCTACAGTACGAGCTAATTTACTTAACCCTGTCACTTTTCCGCCTTGCGGAATATATGCAACGTGAGCAACTCCATAGAATGGAACTAAATGATGCTCACACATCGAATAAAACGGTATATCTTTTACTAGTACAAGCTCCTCGTGATCTTCTCCGAACACTTTATGCAAATGTTCTTTCGGATCTTCATGCATACCCGAGAACACTTCTGCGTACATTTTTGCAACACGCTTTGGTGTATCAAGTACTCCCTCACGATTTGGGTCATCTCCGATTGCCTCTAAAATAAGGCGTACTGCATGTTCAATTTGTTCTAAATTAACTTTTGCCATCCGCTAGCCCTCCCGAAAACCTAAAAGTGATACGAACACATTCTAGCATATTTATGTTTTTAAAAGCAAAAAGAAGAGTTCCCCAAAAGGAAACTCTTCTTCCCTGTTAATATGTAAGGATTATTTAACCGCATCTTTTAACGCTTTACCAGGTTTGAATGCAGGTACTTTACTTGCAGCGATTTCAATCTCCTCACCTGTTTGTGGGTTACGACCTTTACGAGCCGCACGCTCACGAACTTCGAAGTTACCGAATCCGATCAGTTGTACTTTATCACCTTGTTTTAAAGCTTCTAAGATAGAATCAAAAACAGCGTCTACTGCTTTTGTTGCGTCCTTTTTAGAAAGGGAACTTGCTTCTGCAACAGCATTGATTAAATCTGTCTTGTTCATGCCATTCACCTCCTCCCAAAGATAAGACTGTATAATGATCATAAAATGAGTCTTACTTTCATTTGTAGGCAATTTTTGCAAATTCTATACTACAAAGATGTAGATAAATCATTATCAACGCCTATATTATACGATTCTCCTTTATAATTCAATATTTTTAAGGAAATTGTTACTCTTAAAATGTGAAAATCTGATGAAACTTGACAATTTACAACAATATATTAGATAATGACTGTTTATTTTTCTATTTCATAAGCAAAAATCAAAAAAATCCCTCTACGATGAGAGGGATTTTTTTCTTATAATATAATCGCAATTAATCCGCCAGATCCTTCATTAATAATTCTTTCTAGTGTTTCTTTTAATTTATATCTCGCATTTTCTGGCATTAAAGATAGTTTCGCTTGAATGCCTTCTCGCACAATAGAGCTAAGCGAACGTCCGAATATATCAGAATTCCAAATTGATAATGGGTCATCTTCAAAATCTTGCATTAAATAACGAACTAGTTCTTCACTTTGCTTTTCAGTACCAATGATTGGCTCAAACGTTGACTCCACATCTACTTTAATCATATGAATAGATGGAGCTACAGCTTTTAATTTCACACCAAACCTTGAACCGTGACGAATAATTTCTGGCTCATCTAAGCTCATGTCAGCTAACGCAGGCGCCGCTACACCATATCCTGTTTGCTTTACCATACGTAGGGCATCCGCCACTTGATCATATTCTATTTTCGCATGAGATAAATCGAGCATAAGCTTCAATAAATGATCTTTCCCTCGAATTTCTACTCCTACTACTTCTTTTAAAATCTGATCGTACAATTCATCTGGTGCATATAAATCAATCTCTGCTACGCCTTGCCCCATGTCAATGCCAGCTAGGCTCGCTCGATCAATAAATTCATACTGACTAAACTGCCAAACGACGCGGTCCACATCACGAAGACGTTTTATATCCTTCACAGTCTCTTGAACAGCTTCTTGATAACTTCGGCGTAACCAATGCCCTTCATTTAACACCATTACCCAGCTCGGAAGGTTAACATTCACTTCTAAAACCGGGAACTCAAATAACGCCTCTCGCAGCACATTGTACACATCTGTTTCCCTTAAACTTTCTACACTCATCGCAATGACTGGGATATCATATTCTTCAGATAAACTTTGGCGCAATTGCTCTGTATCTGGATGATACGGCTGTACAGTGTTGATGATCATAATGAAAGGTTTTCCGACTTCTTTTAACTCATTTACTACGCGTTCTTCTGCCTCTATATAATCTCTTCTTGGAATTTCACCAATCGTTCCATCTGTTGTAATGACAACACCAATTGTTGAATGTTCTTGAATTACTTTACGTGTTCCGATTTCTGCAGCTTCATGGAATGGAATAGGCTCTTCATACCAAGGAGTATTAATCATGCGCGGGCCATTCTCATCTTCATAACCTTTTGCTCCTGGAACCGTATATCCGACGCAATCTACCAATCGAATATTCACTTCAAGGCCTTCATCTACTTCGATAGAAACCGCTTGGTTTGGAACAAACTTCGGTTCCGTCGTCATGATTGTACGACCAGCAGCACTTTGAGGCAGTTCATCCTGCGCCCTTTGACGGTCAGACTCATTCTCAATATTAGGAATAACTACAAGTTCCATAAATTTTTTAATGAATGTTGATTTCCCTGTTCGAACAGCTCCTACAACTCCAAAATAAATATCACCGCCTGTGCGTTCCGCAATATCTTTAAAAATATCTACCTTTTCCAAGTGATTCCCTCCCTCAATATTTTTGGGAATAATTCCACATTTATAGTCAACTAATACCTTCTCTAACGTTGCCTATAATATCTGATATAATATAATGGTATTCTAGAAGTTCGGACAATATATCATATAATTTTGTCCAATTTCATATGACTATTAAAAAATATCTTTTGTTTGCATCGTAAGTTGTGTAACATAAAAAACCTTTCTTCTAGAACTTATTCACTAAAAGAAAGGTTCATGACTTATGATTTTAAAAAAATTGGTTCTCCATTCTTTACCGTATACGGTAAAGAATACGCAGGTACAAATGGAGAGTCTTTCGAAAGTATATTCCGAATATCTTCCCCCTCCTTAAATTGCCCTTCATTTTTTTTCAACGCTTCATATAAGTCGATTCTATAATCAACATAAATTTCTCCCTTTTCATTGATTACAAAAGGAAGTCCTTTACCAGAATACGGACTTGTCACTTGTGGTACCTCTTTATATCCTAGTTTTTTGAAATCTAATTCATACACACCATCTGAAATTACCTTTTTAAAAGGCGGATATTGATGTTCATCCCGATACATCCTAAGCTTTAATGATAATTCCTGAATTTGTTCAGCCATCCTAACATCAATTAACTTTACTGTCGGGTTTGTTTCAACGTCTATTAATACGTATTGATATACACCTCCACTTTCATACGCATTCCCTGGCGCTTCTTGTATGTAACGCGGAGCAATCTTTTGAAAATCAATTGGATACTTTTGATAAATAGGTGTACTCATATCCCGCGTCTTAATTGGCAATATCCCATCATTTTGCTCCTTAAATGTCACAACAGCTTTTTGAACAACCTGCAGCTGATCTTCATAAGGAACCGCATTTTGCTTCATATTTTCTTTCGGGTACAGACATCCTGTTAAAAAGCTCATACAACAAAATATTAAAATAATATGTACTTTTTTCACTAGCAATCACCTTTTTCATACTAATATAACTTGCTCTGTATGTTACATTTCCGAGTCCATTCCCTTTACTGCTGTACAGGTCCACTAAATACAACAAGAAAAATAACAATTCCTGACACAATCATAAGGGTGTAGGCTACTAATGCTGTAATCCCTTTCAAAAATTTATTCTTTATTTTATATCTGCTTAGTAAAATAAAACTTACTGCAAAAAACATAAATCCAATTGCACCTAAAGCAAACCACATTTTTATAAGCCCTTCCGACATATACACACCCCTTTTTATTAATCTATTTTTATACTATTTTAACAAATTAAAATCTTTAAACAAATAAAAAAGAACATTTTACTACGAATTTGCGCATATGTAACTTTAATCAACAGGATTTCCACATTTTCCATTAATGTATATAAAAATAAAAACCGAAGCGAGTGTATCCCTCGCTTCGGTTGACCAAATATGCCCAAAACAGCTCTATTCCCATACTTTCATGGCTATCATATGCAATCTACAAACTCTTTGTTTCTCATATTTTATTTTTTAAACATTTTGCTTAACGAGCCAAAATCTGCTGGCATATTATTGTTAATAATCGCTTTTACAATTTGATCCTCTTGTTCTTTCGGCACTTCACGTCCTGCCATAAGAGCCACTTGATGAATCAATTGACGAAGTACAGTTTCATCACGTAAATTCGCATTTTGTACAGATGATGCTAATTTAAAAATATCTTCTTTATTCACTTTCGCTTCTTTTTCAATGTTATTAAAAATGTTATTATCCATTCTTTTCACCCTCTCCTCAAGTTACTCTTCATCCTATGCAAAAAATAAAAAAATGGTGAAAAGACCCAAAAAAATAAAAAGCGACAGAAGTACAAATGTACTTCTGTCGCTTTTCTTTAAAGCAAGTCAGGTATAGCTTCCACTTCATGTTTTCGAACACGTCCCATTAATGAGCCTACCGCATCTTTTACGTTATTCCCATTGAACAGTACGTCATATAAAGCAGCTGTAATCGGCATTTCAACTTCCATTTTCTCTGCTAATTCATGAGCAGCTTTCGTTGTTCTTACACCTTCTACAACCATACCCATACTTTCTAACACTTCTTCTAAAGAGTGTCCTTTTCCAAGCATATTTCCAGCGCGCCAATTGCGGCTATGAACACTTGTACAAGTTACAATTAAGTCTCCCATACCAGTTAAACCAGCAAACGTTAACGGATTTCCGCCCATTTTTCTTCCTAAACGAGCAATCTCCGTTAAACCACGTGTCATTAATGCCGCTTTCGCATTATCACCTAATCCAAGTCCATCAGTTATTCCAGCAGCTAATGCGATAATATTTTTTAACGCACCGCCAAGCTCAACCCCAACGATATCTGGATTTGTGTATACACGGAAGTAGCTATTCATAAACAAGTCTTGTACGTCCTCAGCCGCTTCCATACGCTTCGCTGCAGACGTAACAGTTGTCGCTTGACGTAAACCAACTTCTTCAGCATGACTCGGTCCAGACAGTACAACAACATCTTTAATCAAGCTCTCTGGAATTTCTTCCTCAATCACTTCCGAAATACGTTTTGACGTACCAGGTTCAATTCCTTTACTTGCATGAATCCAAGTAGTTGGACCCGCTATATATTTCTTCATATCTTGCAATACTTCTCTATACGCTTTCGTTGGTACTACAAGAAGTACTACATTTACATCTACTAATGCTTCTTCTAAAGAAGAGTAGGCTACGATTGTGCTTGGCAATGTAATTCCTGGAAGGTATCGACTATTCTCATGTTTTGTATTAATCTCATCCATAAGTTCAGAACGATTTCCCCAAATACGTACATCATGTCCATTGTCAGCTAATACCATCGCTAACGCTGTTCCCCAGCTACCTGCTCCAACTACTGTGATTTTTGTCATAAAATCACATCCTCTCCATTAGTCTCTTGCTCTAGCGATAATGTGAATCGGCGTCCCTACAAAGCCAAATGATTCACGTAAACGATTCTTTAAGAAGCGCTCATATGAGAAGTGCAATAATTCTGGATCGTTTACAAACACAACAAATGTTGGTGGTTTTACTGCAACTTGTGTTGCATAGAAAATCTTCAGGCGGCTACCGTTATGCGTTGGCGTTGGATTCATCGCTACCGCATCCATAATTACATCATTTAATACATTCGTTTGAATACGGATACTATGGCTTTCATTTACTTCATCGATAACCGGTATTAACGTTTGTGTACGTTTTCTCGTTTTCGCAGATAAGAACACAATCGGTGCATACTCTAAAAATTGGAAGTGAGCACGGATATTTTCTTCAAATGCTTTCATTGTTTTCTCATCTTTTTTCACTGCGTCCCATTTGTTTACAACGATAACAACAGCTCGCCCTGAATCATGAGCATATCCAGCGATTTTTTTATCTTGTTCAATAATTCCTTCTTCACCGTCTAAAACGACTAAAACAACGTCAGAACGTTCAATCGCTCTTAGTGCACGAAGTACACTATACTTTTCTGTACTTTCATACACTTTCCCTTTTTTACGCATACCAGCTGTATCGATAATTACATAATCTTTTCCGTCTTTGCTATATGGTGTATCGACAGCATCACGAGTTGTTCCTGCTACATTACTAACAATTACACGCTCTTGCCCAAGAAGAGCATTTACAAGTGATGATTTCCCTACGTTTGGACGTCCAATTAAAGAGAAACGAATTGTATCTTCATCATATCCGTCTTCTTCAATCTTTGGAAAATGCTGTGCAGCTTCGTCTAATAAATCACCTAATCCTAATCCGTGTGTACCTGAAATTGGGAATGGCTCGCCAAATCCTAATGCATAGAAGTCATAAATGTCACTGCGCATCTCTGGATTGTCTACTTTATTTACTGCAAGTACAACTGGTTTATTTGAACGATATAAAATTTTTGCAACTTCTTCATCCGCTGCTGTTACACCGTCACGACCATTTGTCATAAAAATGATAACATCTGCTTCATCAATCGCTACTTCAGCTTGTTGACGAATTTGTGTCAAAAATGGCTCGTCTCCAATATCAATTCCACCTGTATCAATAATGTTAAATTCATGATTTAACCAATCTCCAGCGCTATAAATACGATCGCGCGTTACACCTGGAATATCTTCTACGATTGAAACTCTCTCTCCAACAATTCTATTGAAAATAGTAGATTTCCCTACGTTCGGGCGGCCTACTATTGCTATTACTGGTTTCGGCATATACTTTCATCCTTTCAACTTACATCTGTTTATTATGTAAAAAACCCTTCTTTGTGCAAGAAGGGATTTGCATTCCAGAATATTTCTCAACGTATCAAAACACCTCACATTATAACACACGTTGCTAATGTTTCACAATAATATATACATTCTCTTGTAAGCGATGCGCAATACCATCTAAAATTGCCTCTAAATTATTTGCAACAAATTCTAATTCCTCTGTCGATTCACAAGTAAACAAAGGGGCACCCCCAGCAAATTTCTCCGGGGTCGTTGTAATAACTGCAAGAATGACACTTTCTAACATCATCTCTTATCTCCCCTTCCTTTCGGGGCTTCCGATGACATATGAACAGCACTTTCTAACGTCGGCACATTCCCTATGACACCTATCGCTTTCTCTGCATCTTGATCTTGTGGCAAGACAAAAATCCCAACCCTACCATCTTCTAAATCACGCTTTGCTAACGGTACAAGCGCCGGCGTACCAGAATCTCTATAAATCCCTAAAGCAACAGACACATCATGTAAAATAGCTTGCCTTTGTCCTAAGTTTGAGATTGTCACCATCGCATCAATTGATTTCGGCCTTAAAATAAAGCCCATCCCATATTTCATAATTTCCTCTTGTCTTGCTGGCAATCCAATATTCATAATATAAATATTATCAATGTACAGCCCCGCTCCCTCAAAACGAAGTGGAACATGCTCAATATCAACAAGATCATGTAACCTCTTACCAGACATTAATTTTTTCGCGATAAAAAATGAGATTATAGCCATAATTACTCCAGCAATCCATGAACGGAACCCTATATACGCAAACGTCGTTGCAAACGACGTTAACATCGACAAATAGTTACGACTTTCAAAAACTAATGCAATTCCTTCAATGTATGTATTTCCACGCGGTACGAGCTCATATCCATCTAATTGTTGAAGTGTATTTCTTTCCATATTTCGCACATCACGAAACTGTGTTGCTGCTAACGTAAGAAACGTAATGGCAGAAAAATCTTTTTTCAAAATAGACGGAATCGCAATCGCTCCTAAAGCCGCTGCAATTAATCCCATCGCAATGTGAATAATTTTCCCGTGGAGCCTCGTTGGATATTGCCGCGTATCTGTCCGGAGCATTAGCACTCTCGTTACTGTCCCCGCTATTACGCCGCATAAAATGGCCGGTGTATATTCAGTCATGTATTACCCTCGCCTTTCTTTTACGTGTTTTCCTCTTGAACTGTTCCATGTATATTGATGCTTTTGCAATCCAAAACAAAATTGCCATGAACAATGTAGAAACGGCGACGATATCAAAAAAAGATAAACTACCGTAATCGTAAGGAAAATGTAGCTTCCGAAAAATAAGTGTCACAAACAACTCTCCCTGTAACATTCCTATATAAAGAGAACATAATCGTAATATGCGATCCTCATGTAATAACACCGATGCATACACAAGAGCACTACTTAACAAAAACAACCTGTCCACCACAATCCAAATTGGATCATATACTTCTAACAAATGAAAACTTGTATATAACATTGCAATAATAAGTGCCGAAAGTAAGCTGTATAATTTTTTCCAAATAGAATATAGTGCGATTCCTATAAAAGCAACAACAGAAAGTAAAAGTGCATTTACTGATACCGTGAATGAAGCAACCGTTACATGTAACGGAGAGCAAATAATAAAAATCAATATACAAGCGCTTATCTTCCACCGGATAGAATCCTTTTTCATAAAAAAAGTTACGACAATCCACCCTATCCAAGCTACAAAATAAAAAGTACTCCCTTCCATCATTTCACCTCCTATGTTTTCCATTATGGGAACTTTTTATGAAAGTTAATCCTCTTTCTTCGCGCATAGTTTTTTCATATAACAGCAACACTTTTAATAAGGAGGTGCTATTCATTATGGGTAAAGATCGTCAAGAACGAAAACTAAGAGAATCACGCCGCGTTGAATCTGACCGTGATCAATCACTACAATATCCGGGTGCTACTGGGCTTGATACACCAGAGCAAGCTCGCAAGCAGAATCAGCACTAATGAATACAAAAGACGGTTTCGATATTGTACGAAACCGTCTTTTACATAATTATTTTAATGATTTTTATTTATATCAAAATAATATTTCATATACGAATCTTCCGTTGATTAATTTTTCCCTCCACTTATTTTCCTTGGCAAAATTAACCCCTATCCAATAATCCAGTAGCACATTATCTACATTTTCCAGTCGCAACTTTTACAAGGTAATATTTATATATCTCAATAATTTTATTTAATTTTTATTTTGATAGAATATTAATTTCATTCCTCACTTTATAGTACTAAAAAAGAACAGCAAATAAAAAAACCAACCAAACGGTTGATTTTTTATCTTCTACTATAATGAACCGTATCAATCCCACGCTGCATTAACCAATGATACGTTTCGCCCTTTACAACAAGAGGTACAGATTGTAACTCTTCTATCGTCTTCGCCCCAAGAGCGGTCATAATAAATTTCAAATCTGTATGTAACAGATCAATTTCATCCACTAACTTCTCGATACCATCTTGCATTAAAATGCGTAAAAAATATCCAGCAAAAGCAGTTGTATTCGCCCCTAATGCGATTGCCTTCGCTACGTCAAGCGCTGTTTGTATGCCCCCAGATGCAATAAAAGAGAGGTTATTATTTGTAGAGGTTGCTTCAATAATCGAGGTAGCTGTTTGTATGCCCCAGTTATTAAAATAAGAAAGCATTCGTTGTCTTCTTTCATTTTCAACTGCAGCAAAATTCGTACCACCTTGTCCACCAATATCAATTGCCGTTACACCTATACTCACTAACTGCTGTACAGTTTCCTTGCTCATCCCAAATCCAACTTCTTTTACAATGACAGGAACTTTACTATTTAAAACAATTTTCTCAATACGCTGAAGTACACCAGTAAAGTCACGGTCTCCTTCTGGCATCGTTAACTCTTGTATGACATTCAAATGAATTTGTAGCGCATTTGCTTCAATCATATCAACCGCACGCTCTGCCTGTTCGATAGTTGCCTCACTACCTAAATTAGCAAAGAAAATACCATTTGGGTTTACCTTTCTGATAATCTTATAAGAAGCAGCCTCACTTTCATCTTTTAACGCCGCCATTTGCGAACCTACAGCCATAGCAAGATTATGATGTTTCGCTACATATGCTAATTGCTCATTAATATGTAACGTTTTCTCTCCTCCACCACCAGTCATCGCATTGATAAAAATCGGCGAACTTAGTGAAAGTTCGCCGATTTTTGTTTCACATGTTATTGTGTCATAACTTGAATTTGGCAATCCTTGATGCACAAAATCAATATCATGAAAGCCATGCGTACGAGACTGACCTGTAGAAAGAGCGTATTCAATATGATCTAATTTACGTTTTGCCCTTGCCACTTGTACCCCTCTTTATTTCTTTAATTTTTTCAGTTGTTCACCAATAATATCACTTAATTGGAAAGTAGCAGAATCAGCATTTGGTTCATACTGACTGTAATCTTCAATTACATTATTTTCCTCAATCGCTTCTTTTATACTTAAAGAAATACGTTTCTCTGCTACATGGACTTCCAGCACTTTCACTTTTACTTCTTGTCCCATTTCCAATACTTCATTTGGATTTTTCACATGACGATTTGCAATTTGAGATACATGCACAAGACCTTCAACGCCAGGTAAAATTTCAACGAATGCGCCGAATGTAACAAGACGTTTTACTACTCCCTCACGAATATCTCCAGCTTTTACTTCGCCAGCAACATTTTCCCAAGGGCCCGGTTGAGCTGCTTTAATTGATAAAGAAATACGCTGTGTATCAGCATCAACAGATAATACCTTTACCTTTACCTTTTGACCTTGCTCTAATACTTCAGAAGGTTGTTCTACACGTTCGTGTGAAATTTGTGAAATATGAACTAAACCGTCCACACCACCAACGTTAACGAAAGCACCAAAGTTCGTTAATCGTTGTACTGTTCCTTCAACAACGTCGCCTTCTTTTAATGAAGAAATTGCTTCTTTCTTCTTAGAATCTAGTTCTAATTCTACTACTGCTTTATGCGAAAGAATTACACGATTTTTTTCGCGGTCTAATTCAACAATTTTCACGGCTAATGTTTTGCCTTTATAGTCAGTAAAATCTTCTACATAATGTACTTCCACAAGTGAAGCCGGGATAAAACCACGAACACCAAGGTCCACAACTAATCCACCATTCACGATATCTTTTACAGTAACATCAAATACATGACCAGAAGTAAATTTCTCTTGTAATTCTACCCATGCTTTTTCTGCATCAACAGCACGCTTAGATAAGACAAGATCATCTTCTTCTAATTTAATAATTTTTAATTCTAGTATTTGATCTAATTCTACAACATCGCTTGCTTTTTCAATATGAACGTTAGCTAATTCACTAATTGGAATTACGCCATCTGTTTTGTATCCAACATTTACAAGCACTTGTTTCTCTTCAACTTTCGTTACAGAACCTGTAACAACGTCACCAACTTGTAATTCTTTTGAATCCATAACTTCTTCATTCATTTTCTCTACCATGGAAATACCTCCCTACAGAATTGACAAAGCATTTTTTATGTATATACGAAATGAAAACAAATGTTTTCATTTGCATGTTTAAGAATTTATCATCACATACTCAGTTTTCATACATTTCACTAGAAAATATATTAAACCTATATAAATAGTATACAGCAAAATCATCTTGAAGAAAGTATGTTTTGAAATATAATAGCGAATATATTCTGAAAGTTTTATCCTTCTTTTACTAACTTCTTACAAATCCGATCATTTGTCAAGGAAAGAGACTCACAATTCACGTATCCTTTACATTTCTATATAAACAAAAAAAGAAAGAGGTTATCCCCTTTCTTTATTTCGCAAAAACTCCTGAAACAATACTCATAATTTTTTGGACAACTTCTTCAATTGATAAAGAAGTTGTATCTAATTCCAATGCATCATCAGCTTTTTTCAGAGGAGAAACTTCGCGTTCTGAATCTAATTTATCACGCTGAGCAATTTCTTCTTTTAACTGCTCTAAATTAGAATCGAAACCTTTATTTGTATTTTCTAAATGTCTTCTTTCTGCTCTTTCTTCAACAGAAGCAAGCATAAAGATCTTCACTTCGGCATCTGGTAACACATGTGTACCAATATCACGGCCATCCATTACAACGCCGCCTTTTTCCGCTAACTCTTGTTGACGACGTACCATTTCTTCACGAACAAGGCGATGTTTCGCCACAATAGATACTCGATTCGTCACCTCAGGTGTACGAATTACTTCAGAAACATCTTGTCCATTTAAAAATACAAGTTGTGTATTTTCTCCTTGTTGAAACTCAATATTCACATTCTTTACAACTTCCATTAACTTCTCTTCATTTTCAATGTCCACTTTTTGCTCAAGGGCTGCATATGTAATCGCACGATACATTGCGCCTGTATCAATATAAACGTAAGAAAGTTTCTTTGCCACAACTTTTGCAACCGTACTTTTTCCAGCAGCTGCTGGACCATCTATAGCAATTGAAATTCGTTTATCCATTGTAACACCTCATTTTTTCACTTATAAAACAAAACGAAAAGCAGGTATTCTCCTGCTTCTTCTCATTTGCTTCACGTCATTAAATCCTCAATTATTGTAGCATAATCCTTACTAGAAGAAAATGAAAACTACCTATTCACCTGTAAGATTTCTGTTTTGTTTTTTACCATGACACCTTCATAATAAACAATTTTAGATAAATATTTCACTGATGACTTATGTATAAATAACAATTGCACAACACAAAGACAAATGAATTGTATTATTAATATACGAATAAAAATTCTCTCCATCTTTTTCAACGTAAATGCTCCCTCCTATACTATATTTACACATTTCGTTTCATGATTTTATACATCGTACATATAGCAGTTAATTTTATTGTCATTTTCGAGGCATACTTTTATACATTTCCATTGTCGAATTTACTCAAAACATGTTATGTTCTAAATGTATTTTTTTACTTGAAAGGGGTATAAGCATTGAAAAGAATCCTAGTTTTACACACAGGTGGAACAATTGCAATGGAGGAAGATAAAGAAACTGGGGTCGTACAACCAGGTGAAAAAAATCCTCTTTTAAAATTCATTCCTGATTTAGAAGGCGATGTTGATTTAATCGTTGAAGATGTGTTCCATCTACCATCTCCTCATATGACACCGAGCGAAATGTTACAATTACAAGTCATCATTGATGAAAGAGTAAAACAAGACAACATTCATGGCGTAGTCATTACGCATGGTACGGATACATTAGAAGAAACAGCCTATTTCTTAGATTTAACAGTGCAAGCAACTATTCCGATCGTTGTGACTGGCGCAATGCGTTCTAGTAATGAATTAGGTGCTGATGGTCTATATAACTTCTTATCGGCTGTAAAAGTCGCTAGCTGTAGTGAAGCTGCAGAAAAAGGTGTTCTAGTTGTATTAAACGACGAAATTCATTGCGCTACAAATGTAACGAAAACACATACAAGTAATGTAGCAACATTCCAGAGTCCACAGTATGGACCAATTGGTATGGTAACAAAGCGCGGTGTTGTATTCCATCACGCTTTAGTACATCACGAAACATATTCAGTAAATAAAATTTCTAAAAACGTAGTTGTTCTAAAAGCATACGCTGGTATGGACGATACATTGTTAGCAGCAATTGAAAACCTTCCAGTAGACGGGATTGTCATTGAAGCACTCGGGCAAGGTAATTTACCTCCAAGAACACTTCCTAGTATAGAACGATTAATAAACAAAGGAATTCCTGTCGTATTAGTTTCTCGCTGTTTCAACGGCATCGTTCAAGATGTATATTCATATGAAGGCGGCGGCAAACAATTAAAAGATATGGGTATTGTATTCACATACGGTTTAAATGCCCAAAAAGCACGTATTAAATTATTAGTTGCATTAGAAAATACAAATTCTCATGAAACAATCCAAAATATGTTTATGCACGATTAAAAAAGAAGCTGTCGAAGTTTATTTCGACAGCTTCTTTTTACATTTCTCTTGTTGCAATGGTTTGCGCAATCGCATCTCCATGAAATCGACCGTTCTCAATAAATATTTCATTTGCATTATTTCCAGCAGCAATTACACCTGCAATGAAAATATTTTCAGCGTTCGTTTCCAATGTATCCTCTGCATAAATTGGACGTCCTGTTTCTTCATCAATCCGAACACCCATTTTCGTTAAGAAACTATGATTAGGATGGTAACCAGTCATCGCAAATACAAAATCATTTTGGATTGTATATGCCTCGCCATCAACTGTATACGTTAATGTATGTTCAGTAATTTCTTTCACATGAGCCTGGAAATGCATTTGAATTGTGCCGTTTCGTACTAATGCCTCAAACTCCGGCAAAATCCACGGCTTTATGCTTGGTGAATACTCACTTCCGCGATATAAAACTGTTACACGCGCACCAGCTTTAACAAGTTCTAGTGCGGCATCTACACTCGAATTTTTCCCACCTATAACGACTACATCCCGATCAAAATAAGGATGTCCCTCTTTAAAATAGTGAGCTACTTTCTTCAATTCCTCACCTGGAACATTCATATAATTCGGATTGTCATAATATCCAGTTGCTACAACAATATATTTCGCTATATATACTTCTTTACTTCCGTCACGCTTTGTCGTCTCAACCTGAAAAACTTCTCCATCTTTTTGAACTTTTTCCACTCGTTCAAAAGCATTTACACGTACAGATTTACGCTTTACTACTTCACGATAATACGCAAGCGCTTGATTTCGAACTGGCTTACGATTTTCTGTAATAAAAGCTACTTCACCAATTTCTAATTTTTCACTAGAAGAGAAAAATGTTTGATGAGTTGGATAATTATAAATCGCATTTACAATGTTTCCTTTTTCAATTACTAACGGATTTACCCCTACCTTTTGCAACGAAATCGCCGCTGCTAATCCGCATGGACCGCCTCCGATAATAATAACTGCTTCTTTTTGCATACTCTGTTCACTCCTAGTCTTCTACCTCTGCACTATTTATAAAAACAAGAAAAAACCTACTTACAGCAGTAGGCACCTATCTATATTGTATTCATTTTTCATATATTTGTCATCTAAACGAAACGTACATCCGATAGACATCTGCTAAAAACTGCTGAAATCTAATACCTTGTTTCCCTAATACATTTTCAGGATCAATCTTTCTAGCTGGGTCAAGTGTTTTATGTGATACGATATCCTTTTTCGGATTCAAGCCGAAGTTTTGACACAAGTACGCATGATACCACGTAAAACGAGTATACGCTTCCCAAAAGTTAACATCACCGCCATAACAAAGTTCCACTCCAATGGCAGCCTTATTGGCATCATAACCATATAAGTCATTATCGGCCGGCACACCATATCGAACATGATAGGCAACTTCATTTATAGGAATAATTTCTAATATCGTTTTGTCATCTATAAATGTATGTGCCGAGGCTTTCGGTTGTATCTCATTAAAATAATCCCGATTGCCTATCGCATTGCTACCAGGATTCCCCGTATCATGACTTACAATAAACCTTACTTTAGAAAGAGGAATTCCCGGTCGTGAACTTCCATATCCAATATAGTTACGCTCTATAGGAAACATCGCCATTACTACCAACTCCCGCTTCAGAAGATTACTTTACTTCCTTATATATGTATTCGGTAGCAATGTCCTTATAGCATATTTCTTACGCGAAGAGAAAATCGAAAATATTTGATGTGAACACCATAAATAGTAAAATACTTACAGCAACTCCATAAAAACCGTAAAACCAAACACAATCTTCTTTCGTATCTAAACCGAAAAATTTATTTACTGATTGCAATAATGTGCCGCGCTTACTTTGTTTGTTTCTTAATACTTCCACTCGTTCTACAACATCTGCTGGCATCATAAATCTTTGGTCTACTGTCATTTTCATCATTTATCTCTCCTTAAAATCATTTCCGTTTTGTTTATCTAAGGAGAGTATAGCACGTTTGTTCGTGTAGAACAAGCGTTCTTTTTATTTTTATTTTATTTTTCAGCCAACCAGGTAAGAATCGAGATTACGAAGGCTATAATCGGTCCTACTACAACTGCACCAAATATTAAAAACAATAGCCCTTCTCCAAACACCCGAACGCTACTTGTTTTTTGGACTTTCATCGTTCTTGCGAGTTCTCCCTCTAGCCTCTTCACCTTTTCTTCTAATTGTTCTACTCGTTCCATCATTTCATTTTCCATATACAACACCTCACACTAATACTTCAACAAAAAAACGTGATTCCCTCGAAAGGAATCACGTTTTCTCACAATATAATATTTATACCCAACCTCTGAAGCGACTTGCCTCAGCCATTTTACGAACACCGACCATATACGCTGCTAAGCGCATGTTCACTTTACGAACTTGTGCTGTTTCATAAATAGAATCAAATGATCTTACCATTACTTTTTCTAAACGTTGTTCTACTTCTTCTTCAGTCCAGTAGTAACCTTGGTTATTTTGTACCCACTCGAAGTAAGATACCGTTACACCACCAGCACTTGCTAATACGTCTGGAACAAGTAAAATTCCGCGATCTGTTAAAATTTTAGTTGCTTCTAATGTTGTCGGACCGTTTGCAGCTTCAACAACGATTTTTGCTTTAATATTATTAGCATTTTCTTCTGTAATTTGGTTCTCAATTGCAGCTGGAACTAAAATATCGCAATCAAGTTCTAACAATTCTTTGTTTGAAATTGTATTATTAAATAGTTTTGTTACTGTACCGAAGCTATCACGACGGTCTAATAAATAATCAATATCTAATCCGTTTGGATCATGCAATGCACCGTAAGCATCTGAGATTGCAATAACTTTCGCGCCTGCATCATGCATAAATTTAGCTAAGAAGCTACCAGCATTACCGAATCCTTGAACAACAACGCGCGCACCTTTAATATCAATGTCGCGTTTTTTTGCAGCTTCGCGAATACAAATTGTTACACCTTTCGCCGTTGCTGTTTCACGTCCATGTGATCCACCTAATACAAGTGGCTTACCTGTAATAAATCCTGGTGAATTAAATTCATCAATACGGCTATATTCATCCATCATCCATGCCATAATTTGAGAGTTTGTGAATACATCTGGAGCTGGAATATCTTTCGTCGGTCCTACGATTTGGCTAATTGCTCGTACATAACCGCGGCTTAATCTTTCTAACTCACGGAATGACATTTCACGCGGGTCACAGATAATTCCACCTTTACCTCCACCGTATGGTAAATCAACAATACCACATTTTAAACTCATCCAGATTGAAAGTGCTTTCACTTCGTTTTCTGTTACATTCGGATGGAAGCGAATTCCACCTTTCGTTGGACCAACAGCATCATTATGTTGTGCACGATATCCTGTAAATATTTTAACAGTCCCGTCATCCATACGAACTGGTATTTTCACTGTCATCATACGAATTGGTTCTTTTAATAATTCATATACTTCGTTTGGATAACCCAATTTTTCTAATGCTTCACTAATAACAATTTGTGTCGAATTCAATAGTTCAAAATGTTGTTCCCTTTGTTGTTGTGTTTTTGTTTGAGTTCCCTTTTCGGCTACCATAGTAAGTAAACCCCCTGTAATTTCACTTGTTTAGTAAACCTTCATTGCCTAGTATACACCGTTAAATTTGGAATGCAATAGAAAACGCTAACAAATATATACAAACTATTTTCTGTTGCAAGCGTTTTCACTATCATTATAGTCCTTTTATTGCTTTTAGAAAAGTAAAATACTTAAATATTTAAATATTTTTTATTTCACTTACATACAGCGCCTTGAAAAGATATATTTAAATACAATAAAGAATGCTCAAGTATTTATGATTCACTCTATACCATGAGTCGTTTTGAAATTTTCAGACCCATACTTTTAGTTTTTCCAAATAAAAAAACAAAACCTTAGCCATGTTATATTAGCTAAGGTTTTGTTTTTTTACAAAGTAATGGTGTATTTGTTCAATTGCTTGAGAAGCCATTAATTCTTTACCGTACTCCATTAAACGATAAATAGTTGCTGTAGACGGATTACCATATTCCGCTAAAATAGCTATAAAATCTGCCTTCAGTAATTGAACTTGCTCCTCTTCTTCCATCCAAAGATAGAAACGCCCATCCCACGTATATAGCTTTCCGCCAGTTACATCAAGGTTATATAAACGATTCGACAGGTTAATTACGTCATCTAGTGTAGCAAACTCATAAAGTATATGCTCGCTTTCATCTAGAGTCACTTGCATTTCAATAAACTCGTCACGGAACTCATCATCTGTATCCACATCTTGATGTTCTTTCGTTACAATTACGACCATTCCTTGCGCTTGTAGAGAAAATACTTCAACTGCAATCGGACCATCCGCTTCAAATCCTAGTTCCTTATTTGCTTCTTGCATCATATCACGAAATAATTGCTGAACTTTCGGTGCATTTCTCCACAAATCTTCTTTCGTTAATCCTCGTTCAGATAAATCATCAAATGTTAAGAAAATTTTTATCTTATTGTAATTTAATCGTTCCAGCCTCATCTCATACCCTCCCTGCGCAACCAGTGAATATAATTTTTATTATATGAAATAGAAAATAGATGGTTCTTTTCGAACAACTATTCTAACATTTTTAACCAATCATCCCATTCTTCTTTCGTATCACCAATTAAGCTTGTTTGAATGTTCAACTGATCTCGAGCACCTATTTTTCCTATAAACCCAGCAGAAAGGTTCTCACTTTTTTCTTGCAACAAACTCAAGTAATTCATCGCATTCTTAAGTTCTCTTCCGTCATCAAAAGAGACTACTACATATGTAGGCTGTATTTGCTCAACAGCTAACAAAATACTATCTTCTGCTAAGTTTGACCTAATATATATCACCTCATATCCTTTTAAGCGTAAATACGTTGAGAAAACAAATCCTTTCAACATATTATTTTCTAACACAACAACTTTGTGTATAGAAGAAAACGATGATGCATTATGATACACCATTCCTAGACGAGTTTGTAAAAATGATACGACATATTGGAATTGCACCATTGTAACTTCATTATTATTTTTTAACGTTAACAATTTATTTGTCACTTGAAGAATCATACTTGCTATAACTTTTTCTGTTGCATAAATACTAAAAGCCTCGTTTAACAATGCAGAAGTTGTAATTTCATCAAATTTTAACAAAGCTTGTAGTAAATCGTCCACTAAAACAACTTCTTTATCGTAATGTATTTCTTTTTGAACATTACTCTGCAAACGATTCCCTTCTAATAATTGAACTGCTTGTCCAATCATCATACCAGAAGAAACTTTGTCCATTAACCATTTCAAAATTTGAATATGCTCTTCTGTATATAATCGATGCCCCGCATGATTCCGCTTTGGGGCAATAATTTGATATCGTCTTTCCCACGCACGAAGCGTACTCGGCTGAACTCCAATTATATTCGAAACAGCTTTTATGTTATATTTTCCGTTTAGAGTTGGCATCATTTCCCTCCGCATAACGTAATAATATGTGTTTGAGCAGGTGCTCGAAAGCGAAGTGGAATCAGCGTCGTTCCATATCCATTACTAACAAAAAGAGTCACATTGGAATGCTTATATACGCCACCTTTTAAATATTTTTTAGACGGGAATAATCGAATCTGTCCTCCATGTGTATGCCCACTTAACACAAGTGAAATTTGTTCTTTTCCAGACATTTTATTTAATATGTCAGGGTTGTGGCTAATTAATATACGAAAACCATCTTCTTTACAATCAGCCAACGCTAAATCTAAACGATCTCGTTTCAAACCAACATCATCTACACCAAGCAAACAAATTTTCTCTCCTAATTCAGACTCAAATATAACTCTTGTATTATCTAAAACTTTCACATTATTTTCTAATAACAAAGCATCTAATTCGTGATATTCAATCTCATAATCATTATTTCCCCATACAAAATATACAGGAGCTATCTCTCTTAACTTTTGTATATTTGCAGAGATTTTTGATAAAGGGACACCTCTTTCCGCTAAATCACCACCAATAATTACAAGATCTACTTTTCCTTTTACTTGTTCAATTAACGTACTTGGAATGACTCTTCTATGAATATCAGAAATAAAAAACACCTTTACTTTTTGAAAACTTTTCGGAAATTCTTCAAATATTAAAGTATGTTCTAACACAGTATTACGCATTGCTTCTGTATACATTACAAGAAGAAATATAATACCAATACATATGAGAGTACTTAATAAGATAATCCATATCATATATTTTTTACTCCCTTCCTCATAAAGATAATCCTCAGTTTTTATAACAAGTATTTTACTAGCTCTCCTGCTTTGCGGACTTATCTTTTATCGGAATTTTTATTTCTTGACCCACACTCACTTTATCTTCTTGTAAATCATTATACTTTTTAATCACTTCGATCCCAGTTTCATCTGAAAAATATTGCTTCGCTATACTTTCTAAAGTTTCTCCCTCTTTCACCGTATGCGTTACTACTTTCTCAGATGGTGACTCAGATTTAGCTGAATCAAAGAAAATGACCTCAAATGCACTTTTTCCAGCGTTATTACCATCACTTTTCACTTGAATATATTTATCTGTATACCATAAGATACTAATTGGTAGTAATATGAATAGAAATGTTAAAACTCGGACGAAAATATGATTCATTTTAAACTTTTGTTTTTTCTCTTTATTTCTATGAATTTCACTACGCGGCGGTAAACCTTCTTTTTCTTCTACTCGCTCAACTTCTAATTCCTCTTCAAAATCAGGAATTCGTTTTCTCATGTTGTTCACCACCACCTTCCATTTATTTTCTTAATTGGAGTCCCATTATAAAATCAACAAGAAAGTGTGCAAAGATTGTTATAAACAAATTTCCTGTCCATTCAAATACATAACCAAAGACAAAACTAATGAAACAGACGAAACAAAACAAAAATGGCTTTTTTATATACCGAATATGTAACACTGCAAATACTAAACTCGCTATTACAATTCCAAAGTGCGTCTGCACTACACCTCTAAATAAAAATTCTTCTGCAAAACCGATAATGAACGTAATAGCGAGTAGATGCATAACTGACATTCCTTGAAACATCCTATCGTTAATACCACCATCATCAAACCAAGACTCTGGAAATACTCGCATTGCAACATAATCTAATAACACAATACCAATTGCTAATAAGCCACCTATTATAAGTATAGACACCGGTTCCCATTTCCACAGACTATACACCGATTTTATATCTCGGAATAATATATACGCTAGTAAACAGCCGATACCGATAATAATGAACTGTGTGATATACAGATTCAGCCTTATTTCTTTCGGACTCATATCTTCAATATTATGCCTTTGAATGTTCATCATTCCCCCATCTTTTCTAGACCGAAAAGCTTTTGTAACTCTGTTTCCCAATTATAGTCGAAATCCGATTGTTGCGCTTGTCTTTTTTTATAATCTGTTTTTGTAATACTACAATAGTCACAGCAATTTTTTAACTCGTTCTCTTTTCTATAACCGAACTGTTGCAGCAAATATTCACGTCTACATCCTTTCACTTGTATCCATGATTTCATGTTTTCTAGCTCACTATATTTATTACGCAGCCTTATTTCTACTTCAGCTATTAATCTGTTCATAATTTCATCTGACAAGCTCTCCAATTTTAATTTTCGCTGTTGTATGATTCCAAGCTGTTCGAGATGATAGCGGATGAAACGCCAATATTGTTCATTAAATCTTGCTGCATTATAACAAATTTCTTCTACCTCTTCTATTGGTAATTCTTTCGTTTGAAACATTCTTTCTTGTAGTAAAGAAAATAAAAATTGTATTTGCGACTGACGTGGCAATTCATCTTCAATTATTGAAATTGGCAAATCGTGATCTAACGGACTACATAGTAAGATAGCTATACTCGGTTCACCATCTCTTCCAGCCCTTCCAATTTCTTGTAAATAAGAAGCTATATTAGTCGGATAATGGAAATGAATAATATATCTCGTATTCGACTTATTTACTCCCATACCAAAAGCACTTGTGCATATTACAAGCTGCAACTGGTCATTCATAAATTGCTGTTGAATTAACATACGCTCTTCATGTTCCATACCGCCATGATAAAAAGCGACACCTGTCACGCCTTTTCCTCTTAAATATTCCGTCAAACGTTCTGTCCACGCTCTGCTTGAACAATATACAATCCCTGGCCCTTGTAAATACATCACCTGGTCCAAAAGCGCTTCTTTCTTCTCTTCTATCGTCTCCACAAATTGTACTTCCATTGCAATATTTGGACGATCAATAGAGTATACATGCTGCGCAACATTCTTTAAACTCAAACTCTCTGCTATATCTCGAAGTACATCTTTCGTCGCTGTTGCCGTTAATGCTAGCACCGCAGGAGACCCGATATTCTCAATGACTACATTTAGTTTTTTATAGTCTGGTCTAAAATCATAACCCCATTGCGAAATACAATGAGCCTCATCCACAACAAATAATGAAATATGAACTTTCTTCAATTCTCTTATTAACAATTCCGACTGCAACATCTCTGGTGAAACAAAAATAAATTTATATGAAGCTAATTTTTTCATCGCTTCTCTTTTTTCATATACTGTCCGAAAACTATTAAATGCTATCACTCGGTTTTTCACAACATACTTTAATTGTGTAACCTGATCTTCCATCAAAGATAATAATGGTGATACAACAAGCACGGTTCCTTCTTGTATTAGCCCTGGAAGTTGATAGCACATAGACTTCCCTCTTCCAGTCGGAAGCATCGCTATAACATCTTTTCCTTCCAATAAATCTGTAATTACCCCTTTTTGACCTGGACGAAATTCAGAATATCCAAACCACCTATATAAATATTCCTCAAGTTTCATTTATACCCTCCATCCGTGCCAATACAAGACGGACCTCAAAATAGGAGATATCTTCTCCAACCGCTTGTTTCAACTCACGCAACTTACGTGTTTGTAATGCATCAATTACTTTTGTTACTTTATCTATTTTGTCTTTTTCCATAAACATCTCGATAGAAAAATCTTTCTCTCGCAATGCAATTTCAACAAAATGATCTTCTATCGTTGCAACCTTTAAATTTCTAATTGTCGCTATTTCATCTAAAGAGCGCCCTTGTCTCCAAAAATTATATGTTTTTTTCGTTGATAAACTAAATAGTTCAGCTCTCTCATTTGGATAAGAAATAATCTCAGCTAATAGCGGAAATTCATTTTCTTTATCACGAACTTCTTGTATAAGGAAGTGAATTGTACCCCAAAATAAAAAGTACACCCTGAATATATCTTGTTTCGTAATTTCCGCTAATTGCTGCAATGTATAACCGATACGTTTATATCCTGTTAATCGATATGTTACAATCGTCGCTTCTATCGCATTACCTTTTCCTAGAAGATTATGTATTTCTCCCCATAATCTTTTTGCCAATTCACTTCGCCTATACGGTATACCTGTTAAAAAGCGTTTTACCCACACCATTATTTCTGTATCTTGTTGAATAGGAATAAACTTCGTATTATTCTGTTGTAAATTAGATATAGTTTGAATAATTAATGATAATCTTTTCCAAAATGTTTCACCTAATTCACCATAGTGCAAACCATGTAAATGCGCTGGAAAAGCATACACTTCCTCCCATGTATGTAACTGCATTTTACCTTTAGATGTTAACAAATATGTATTTTCATGTATTTCTTGAATCAAATCTGCTTGCAACAACTTTGCAACTTCACGATCATATTCAGTTCTATTTAACGATTTATATATTCCAAACAAAAAAGAAATTCGGAACATATTTCCATCTTGTAACGTTTGCGAAGAACGTTTTCCCTTTAATAAATAATAAATAGAAGAAACGGTCCTTTCACCATTCAATTGTTTTAAACAATACAATAAAGTATATTGTAGTTGCATTACCGCTTCCACCTTTCAATCTAACTTAATTGCTTTTTTGTATGATTACAACGTCTACCGTTACTGATTAAACTTATCATATCGGCAATATATACTTGTATATATTCTATTGTACCAAACGAAATAACATTTACGTATTTTGAAAATCTTATGACATAATTCAAAAATTAGTTGACACTCTAATTGATAAGCATTATCATTATAATTTTATGTTGAAAAGTTTTAAAAACCGTTTTACAATAAGATTATAATTTTTATGGCGAGCTTTTCACATACATATTATCAGGAGGGAAAAAAGATGGCAAAATATACAATCGTTGATAAAGATACTTGTATCGCATGTGGTGCTTGCGGCGCTGCTGCACCAGACATTTATGATTATGATGATGAAGGTATTGCATTTGTAACGTTAGACGATAACCAAGGTATCGTTGAAATTCCAGATGTATTAGTTGAAGATATGATGGATGCATTCGAAGGTTGTCCAACTGACTCAATTAAAGTTGCTGACGAATCATTCGACGGCGATGCTTTAAAATTCGAATAGTCTTTTATTAACTTCAAAAAATACCCCTCATTAATTAGAGGGGTATTTTTTGTTTTTTTTATTTTCATTCTCCTTAATAAAAAACCATTAGTAGTTCCATACTACTAATGGTTTTATTTTACCCCGCTATTTGCCAGGCCGTAAGACCCCCACCTCAAAATTCAACGAAAACAAAGAAGTTAGGTGAAGGTCGGGCTGCCCGTAAAGGCCCGATTGGTGAGGAATGATAATCAGCGGGAGAGGAACAAAACCCCCACTGATTAAAGTTTCACTTTATATTTTATGCATTTTTCATTTTTGCAAACACCCATACTTTCAGGCGTGAGAATAACGCTACAAATACAATTGTCACAACAATTCCTTTAATCAAATTAAATGGTAAGATTGCCGTTACAACCGTTGTTCTTATAGCCTCGCTAGACATAGCTGGTGAATTTAAAAACCAAGTGTAAGCTGGGAATATAATGATGTAATTTAATACACTCATAATGAGCGCCATTGTAATTGTCCCTAGCATTAATCCTGTCGTTAAGCTCTTAACAGTACGATACTTCCTAAATAAGAAAGCTGCCGGTCCAATAAATAAACATCCTGCAATAAAGTTAGCAATTTCTCCAACTGGCACTCCCGTTAAACTCCCTTGAATCCCGTAATGTAAAATATTCTTTATCGCCTCTACAATTATCCCTGCAACTGGCCCGAAAATAATCGCAGCAATTAGAGCTGGTACATCACTAAAATCAATTTTTAAAAATGGCGGAAGCCCTGGGAACGGGAAATCCAACATCATCAGTAAATATGCAATACTACTTAGCATTGCTACACTCACCATCTGCACTACACTGTTTTTTTGTTTCATCTTTCTCTCTCCTTTTCCATCGATCATCTCATGGAAAGTGGAAAGGTTCTGCTATGCCTACTTTTTCATAGAACGAAAAAACCCTTTGTGTTTTACACAAAGGGAGAATTTAAGGCACATCAAACAGACGTTCAAATTCATATCTTTTTTGAACGCTTGAACCTCCATCTTCTCCCATCCAGACTGTACTGTCGGCTTTGGAATCACACCAAATCCTGCCTTAACGGCTCGCGGGCTTAGAACAAAATCACATATAGTTCATCACCGCCGGTCGGGATTTTCACCCTGCCCCGAAGATAGACCGATATTCTATTTTCCACTTCATTATACAACAACACGATTGTATTGTGAACAAAAAAAGTGTAACTTATTAAAAATAAGTTATTAATTTTATATAATCAAAAACCAATCACTATATTTTACAATACACCCCAGTTTTTTTACAATTCGGCATTTCTCCTATGAATCCCCTAGTCATATATAATTAAAAGTGATAAGATGTTGAATTGTTAAGATAAGAACATTTTCTGGATTATGGAGGAAATGTCATGAAGAAAGAAAAGAGACACTCTATTCGAGAAACAATGAAAAAAAACTTAAGAAAAGAATACTTTTATTTGAAAAAAGAATTACTTTTCTACTGTCCAATTGATTTAGGCACATTCTCAAGAGAGACATACTATGCTGCTTTCGACGAAGATGGCATCAGTATTTATCAGTATGATAAAAAAACAGAGAGTAAATTAAAATTGTGTGAGCGTCATCCGTGGAAGAATTGGAATAAAGTGAAGGTGGATCATTATTTAACAACTTCTCAATTTATTTTTCAAGGTGAGCGGAACTGGATATTATCCCTTTTTCAAAAAGGAAAAGAAGCTCAAAAGATAATCGAAGAGCATACATCTTTACAAACTGAAGTTGTTTCCCGCTCTTTCTTAAAAAAACTTCCAGGTTTCCGTTCTAATGCACCGTTGAATAAATACATCGGCAGCATTTGCTACACTGCACTTATTGCATTTTTATTAAAATGGATGATTCCATTTCAAGCACCACAAATCGCCTTGTACTCCATTTCAATCGGCTGTATGCTTCTTGGTTTACTTTGTTTGACAATCGGTTTAATTGAACCGACTATTGTACTGTTTCGAACAAACGAAAAAACAAGAACAAAAGTATTTTACTTATATAGCTACTTAGCTATTTCTGGATTTATATGTGTCTTTATTTTTTGGTAAAAAAGAGCTAGTTAAACTAGCTCTTTTTTTCACTTTACGTATAATTGTTGATTTTGATAAATCAGCTCTTGCTGCAAGCCGTTTTTTTCTTTAATTTCCTTAACTGTCATACTAAATTTCCGGGCAATACTAACTAAAGTGTCCCCTTTTTGCACGACATATAACGATGAGGAAACGACTTCATTTCTTTGTTCATTTAAAACAAGCAATGGATTCATTGCATTCTTTTTCGCCATCGTCCATCTGCCTTGATGAACTTCTAAATGTAAGTGTGCACCTCGCGATTCTCCCGTATTTCCTACTTCTCCAATTATTTTTCCTTTTGAAATATTATCCCCTTGAACTACATATCTCTTATTTAAATGTGCATACACAGCCTCATATTCTCCATGTTTAATAAATACAACGTTTCCATAACTACTTGAATAATAAGACTTTGTTACCTTCCCCTCTTGAATAGCTGCCACAGGCGCGCCGATCGGTGCCGCTATATCTATACCGTAGTGTTTTCCATGCCTTGTCCCAAAATAATCACTTATCTGCCCTTCAACAGGCCATGTCCATCGATTTCCATCTGCGTACACATGTAATTGAGATAAAAACAGTACTGTCAATAACATGACGCCACATTTTAACACTTTCATATATATCCTCCGTTTTCTAATTAACACCATACCTTCTCTATTTTGGTATATTACAGAAAAAAGTATACAAAAAAAGAAAGTGAATCACTCCACTTCCTTTTCTTTTTTATCACGAAAAACGATTGCACTGCGATTATACTCCACATCTTTTACTTGTAATCGAGCGTTTATTACTCTAGCTACTGCAAACAAATAATCAGATAATCTATTTACATACTTTAGAACAACTTCATTTATTTCCCCTTCTTTTTGTAAAGACACGATACATCGTTCTGCCCGCCTTACAACTGTACGTGCAATATGAATAGCTGCTGCCGACTCACTTCCACCTGGTAAAATAAAGCGCTCTAACGGCGGTGCTTCTTCTATATACGAATCAATCCTTCTTTCTAAGCTTTCGACCATTTCGATCTTTACTTTATAAGAAATTTTCCCCTCTACTATCGCCAAGTCTCCCCCGCAATCAAATAGTTCGTGTTGAATATTTTCAAGTTCATTGTAAATATCTCCAAAAGACCCGCCTTGTAGCTTCGTCATCGCATATCCAATATGAGAATTCGCCTCATCTATCGTGCCATATGCTTCAACTCGGATATCATCTTTATCCACTCTGCCGCCTATTACACTTGTTATCCCTTTATCTCCTGTTTTTGTGTATAATTTCATCGCTTCACGACACCCCTCTTATTATTCTTCATTCGACTACGATAGAAAAAAAGTTCTACTATTATTTATTTACAAAAAAATAAAAAACAGTAGAACTTTATGTATTATCAACTTTAAAAACATATATCTAAATTATACGATTTGGTAAATATACAGAGAATGTAGTTCCCTCTCCAACAACACTTGAAACAGTAATTTTGCCATCATGGCCTTGCACAATATTTTTTGCAATCGCAAGTCCGAGTCCTGTTCCACCTTTTTTTCCACGTGTCCTTGCTTTATCAGCTTTGTAGAAACGATCAAATAAAAATGGAATATCTTCTTCTGGAATGCCGGCACCCGAATCTTGCACTTCAAAAATAAGCCCATTATTTTTCGTATCAATTACAAGCGTTACATGTCCGCCTGCATTCGTATGACGAATTGCGTTATCAATTAAATTCGTCAATACTTGTTCCATACGATCTGCATCAAACGGGTATTGCTCAATTGGATTTTGGAAATCAACCGTTAATGCGACTTCTTTATCCTTTGCAATTCCTTGGAATTTACGACCTATTTTTTCAACGAAAGGATGAATATCAACTTCACCTATATGTAACTCTACATTACCGCTTTCCATACGTGCTAAATCTAATAATTCATTTACAAGTTTACCTAGACGAACGGATTCATCATAAATGATTTGAACAAACTCATTAATTTCTTCTTTCGTTTGCACAATATCATCTAAAATCGCTTCACTATACCCTTGAAGCATTACCATCGGTGTACGAAGTTCATGTGATACATTCGCAATAAAGTCTTGACGCATCTTCTCAAGACGACGTTCTTCCGTCATATCACGCAATACAGCTACAGCTCCACGAATTTTCGTTTGGTTGTAAAGCGGCGTCATAAGAACTACATAGTTACCTTTTTGTAAATTAATTTCAACCACTTGTTGTTGTTCGCTTTCTACAACGAGATGGAATAGTTCAACAAGTTCAGAAGGTAGTTTTTTACTCAACTCTACTTCCTTTTCTTCTTGCCAAACTTGTAAGAAATGTTCAGCCGGCGGATTGATTACAACGACTTCACCTTCTTGATTTAATGTAATAACCCCATCTGCCATACTACTTAAAATACTAGCTAACTGTTCTTTTTCTTGCTGCAGGGCATTCATATTAAACTTCAACTGTTTCCCCATTTGATTTAAGGCCGTTGCAAGCTCACCAATCTCGTCCTGAGATACCATAGGAGCCTTCGCATCAAACTTCCCACGCGCCACCTCAAAAGCAACCTCACGCATTTTACGGAGTGGTGCTGTAATTCGAGTAGACAAGAAGAATGCAAAGAAAGTTGTTAATATAATCGCAATCCCTGCTGATAAGAAAATGAAATCCGTAGTTCTCTCCATACCTTGTATCGGCACTTGTAAAGATTCATATACAAACACTGCACTTTGATTTTTTGACTGTACTGGTTTTCCGACAATCATAATATCATTTTCAGTGTTTTTATTCTTTCTACTATTAGAGGCTTTTCTAATGTTATTCTTAATTTCTTTTTTGTCTGTAAAAACAGCCGCTAATTCTTTATCTTCTTTCAAATCATTCATTGTAAGAGTGACTAACCCTTCTTGTTTCGGCGAAGAAGATATTTCTTTACCATCTTCTACGATAATGATCCTTGAAAGTGGATCAGAGAATTTGTACGCGATATTCTCAATCGTTTTTACATCGGCACCTTCTTCAATTAACTCTGAAACACTTGTTGCAACTTTTTGAAGCCTTGCTTCACTCATATCAACATAATATGTTCTAAAAAACTGTGAAAGTAAAATCGCAACAAATCCAAGCACAAACGAAACGAGAAGTAATATGGTCATCCATAACTTCCCTACTACACTTCTCCAAAGCATCAGTCGTTCACAACCTCAAACTTGTAACCTACGCCCCAAACGGTAACAATCATCTTCGCAGCATCTGGTGATTTTTTGCTTAACTTCTCACGCAAACGCTTTACATGCGTATCCACTGTACGTAAATCTCCGAAGAATTCATATTGCCATACTTCTTTTAACAATTGTTCACGATCAAATACTTTATCAGGCGCTTTCGCTAAGAATAATAGTAATTCGTACTCTTTCGGTGTTAAGTTCACTTCATTACCATCTGCTGTAACACGGTGTGCATCATTATCAATTGTTAAATGAGGGAACACAGTAACATCTTTTGTCGTTGTATCTTGTGTAAAGAATGTTGTTGGTACAGCACGACGTAATACCGCTTTCACACGAAGCACTACTTCACGCGGGCTAAATGGTTTCACAATATAATCATCCGTTCCTACCTCAAACCCTTGTACTCTATTTACTTCTTCACCTTTTGCTGTCAGCATAATAATTGGTGTTGCTTTCTTCTCACGAACCCCTTTACATACTTCGATACCGTCTTTACCAGGCATCATAAGATCCAATAGGATTAGATCATAATCATTTTGTAACGCCATTTCTAAAGCTGTATCACCATTATCCGCTTCTTCAATTGTGTATTGTTCTCTTTCTAAATACATTTTCAATAAACGGCGGATACGATCCTCATCATCTACAATTAAAATTCTTGATTCATTTTCCATTTTTACCCGCTGTGTATTTTTACCACAACGGTTCACACCTACCCTTCTACACTATTATGTTGCGCTATTCTCGTTTATTTAAGCACTTCTCTAAATGTTTCACTTTCCACATTATGCTTCACAAGAATAATAAATTTTGTTCAATTTTTTTCCAAAACTATGTATTTTTTTTGAACAGTATATAATGTCCTCGACATCATTTTACAAAATCAACTGCTACTTTGTCATGTTTTTCTCAAAAAAGAAGAAAAGTTGACAAAAATAAAATAGGAAAGTGACATTCACTCTCCTATTTTATTTCTCTATGCGTATGAATGTAAACCCGCGATAATTAAGTTTACTACAATAAAATTAAACATAATGATTGCAAAACCAATTACCGCTAACCACGCTGACTTCTCTCCGTGCCACCCTTTTGATAAGCGTAAATGTAATACCGCCGCATAAAAGAGCCAAGTAATAAGCGCCCAAACCTCTTTTGGATCCCAGCCCCAAAAACGTGTCCACGCTATTTGAGCCCAGATCATCGCAAAAATTAGTGCACCTAATGTGAACACCGGGAATCCAATTGCAATAGACCGATATCCAATTTCATCTAACAAATCACTATTCGTATTTTTCACTAACGGCTGAAGCGCCGCTGATACTCGTTTACGTAAAGTAAGCCTTAATACGATATAAAGTAACGTTCCGACTAACACAGACCAAATTACAGTATTTAATTTTTTCGCATTTACAATCGCTGGAACTTCAACTGGCGGCTCTAATTTATTTTCTGTCAATAACTTTCCTTCATGCGGTCCAACTAAAGCCGGAAGATTGTACTTCATCTCCATTTGTTGCTCATTCTTATCAATCCATTGAAACTTCGCTTCATATTTCATACTAGAAAATACCGTTGTTACTCCAATAAACCCAACTGTACAAACAAGTGTAAACACGACCGTTTCTAACCAAAATGTACGTTTAGTTCTCGTTGATTGGTCTACATTTTTCAATAAATACATAACACCCGTAATAAAACTAATTGCTAAGATTGCTTGTCCTGCTGCTGCAGTCGTCACGTGAATATGTAACCAATTACTTTTTAAAGATGGGATAAGCGGAGATATTTCCCTTGGAAACATACTTGCATAGGCAATTAATAAAAGAGCAACTGGCAATGCAAATAGTCCAATTATACTTACGCGGTACATAAAATACATGACAATAAATGCTCCGACAAGCATCATGCCGAAAAACGTACCGAATTCAAAAAAGTTACTAACTGGTGCATGACCTGATGCAATCCACCTCGTTACAAAATATACTGTTTGTGCAATAAACCCTAAAATTGTAATCGTTATTCCTACATTTGCCCATTTATGACCCTTTTCTTTAATTGCTCCCCCGAAAAATAGAGTGGCAATCAAATATAAAATAAATGCGGTAAAGAGAAAGTTACTACTTATTTGCACCATATCGTTTCCCCACCTTAACTAATTTTTTTATCGACTACTTTATCGCTCGGCTGCGGAATTGCTGTACCTTCTAGTACTCTTTCAATATCTTTCTTTAAACCGAACCAATTTTTATTTGTATGTCCTGCAATCCACCATTCATCATTAACGCGTTGTATCCAAATACGGCGATGATTCCAATACATTCCTTGAATTACACCAACCATAAATATAAATCCTCCAATACCGAGAATCCAAAGCGTTAAATCTTTCCTTACAGTAAGTGCTGTTGCATTTTGCATTTCAACACCTGCAAACGACATTTTATATTTGTTATTCCCATCTGGTTCTATATTTTGCTGAATACCAACAAAACTCACTTCACCATCTGGTGTTTCAGGCGTAAACATTTTAAACACAAATGCAGGATTATTCGGTAATTTCGTTTTTGTATTTGGTCTTCCATTCTCATCAAAATAAAAATCAGGAAAATAGCTTAATAGTTCTAAAGAATAACCATTTCCTAAATCATATTTTTCTGCAGGATTCGTTAAATCAACTTTAATCGGTCCCCACTTTTGATTATTTTCTTTTTTTTGCAAGTTAAAGGACATACTTTTAAATTCATTTTCTTTATAATCCACTTGATAAACAGCGAATTGATCAAATTTCAGCGGTTCATTCACTCGAATTTCCGCTTCTTTTACTTTTTCTAATTTCGGACTTTGCCCTGCTATATTTTCACCTACCGCTTTATACAATACAGCATTCGTTTGGAAGTTTTTCGCAATCATTTTATCGCCTACACGGTCAATTGCTTCATCATAAACTTCCTTATCCTTACTTTTATCATAAACTTCCTTTATAAACTTCTCATTTTTCAAATAGTACTGTCCATCCGTCCCTGGTATTTCTTTCGTTTCACCATCACGTAACCAAAGCGCTTCGTCTACATACATACTCGGTAAAAAACGAAGCATCGCACCGAATAAAAAGATAATAAGACCGATATGATTTACATATGGACCCCAGCGTGAAAAACGTCCCTTTTCCGCTAAAACATTTCCGTCTTCCACTTTCACATTATAGTTTCTTTTCTTTAAATTCATTTGTACTCTTTCCAAATCACCATCTTGTGGTGTACCAGTTCCGTATAATCGTTGTCTCTTTAAAAAGCTAGGGTGTCTTTTCACCCCTTGTTTTTTTAAAGCTTTATACAGGGGAATGACGCGATCTAAACTACATATCACAAGTGAAATACCAATTGAAGCAATTAAAATCATATACCACCACGAACCGTATAAATTATTAAATCCTAATTGATAGTATAATTGTCCTAAAAATCCGTATTCTTGTTTATAATATTCAGCTGGTGCAATCCCTGGAGTTATGTACATTTCTTGCGGAAAAATAGTTCCTATCGCTGATGCAGCTAAAGTGATTACAATGAGCCATACACCCACTTTTACAGAAGAGAAAAAGGTCCAAATTTTATCGACTATCGTTTTTGTTTGCGTGAGAGATCTCCGCGCACTCCCCTCATAGCGCATATCCAATAGTTTTATATTTTCATTGCTTTCAAATGGTTTCCCGCAAGCTTCACAAAAAACGGTTCCTATTGGATTCACATGTCCACATTCACACTTAATTTCTTTCAATACTCTCACCGCCCCTGTATCTATATGTACTATTGTATATTCTAACCTAGAGTTACCGCAATACTCAGAATTTTTAAACCGAAGGCGCTATAGGTAAGCGCCTCGTATGTAAAGGCTTTCTTTATTACGGAGTAATTTTCTTTAAATACTCCTCCAATTGTTCCTTCGTTTGTTCACCTTTAATCTCTTGAATCACCTTACCATCTTTATCAATCAAGAAGCTTGTTGGTAATGGTATTACTCCATACGTTTTTATAATTTCTCCACCTTTATCGATTGCAACCGGGAACTTAAGATCGTATTGTTTCACAAAATTCTTAACAGCAATATCCGTTTCATCTGCATCTAGCGCAATGATTTCTACGCCTTTTTCTTTATACTTTGGATATAATTCGTTCATATATGGCATTTCTTTCTCGCAAGGTTTACACCAAGTGCCCCAAAAGTTTAAAAATACACCTTTTCCCTTTAAATCTTTTAATTCAATTTTCTTCCCTTCTAAATCTGTTACAACAAAGTTAGGTGCTTCTTTTCCGATTTGCATTTTCTCTTCTTCAGTGAAATATCCTTGATAAAGTGTAAATCCTACAGCACCGCATAAAATGAGCAGAATAATAACACGAAATAATAAGCGATTTTTTTTCATATTGTCTCCCCTCTCTTCGACGAGTGATGAATATATGTATTTTTTAATAAATCACCAGCGGAGCATTCCACTGGTGAAAGTTTCACAATATCGATTAGCGAGGCTTTGTAGAAGCCAATGCGCGTAATTGTTTCACCTCATGTGGTGTCAATTCTCTCGCATCACCAGGTCGCAGGCTTCCTACTTCTAAGAAAGCATAGCGTTCACGCTTTAGTTTCACTACTTTACAATCTAAAGCTTCAAACATACGACGTACTTGACGGTTACGTCCTTCATGAATTGTTAATTGTACAATCGCCATTTCTTTACGCTTGTCCCAAGAAATAATTTTCACATTTGCTGGTGCTGTTTTTCCGTCTTCTAATGTAACACCGCGTTCTAACATGCGAATTTTCTCACCTGTTAGTGGACCCTTTATTTTTGCAACATATGTTTTTTCAACTTTATATCTAGGGTGCATTAATACGTTTGCGAAGTCCCCATCGTTTGTCATTAATAATACGCCAGACGTATCATAATCTAAGCGTCCGATTGGGAATAAACGTTGTGTAATATCCGGGAAAAAGTCTGTTACAACATTTCTTCCTTTATCATCTGATACACTTGAAATTACGCCAGTTGGTTTATATAGTAAAAAATAAACAGGTTCTTCTTTTTCAAGAGGGATGTTATTTACTTCTACTTTATCTTGAGGAGTTACTTTCGTTCCTAACTCCTTCACTATTTTTCCGTTAACTTTCACTTTTCCTTGCTGAATTAATTCCTCAGCCTTTCTTCTCGATGCAATACCTGCTTGCGCAATCACTTTTTGTAATCGTTCCATTTCTTTTTTTCACCTCGAATTTATCTTACCTTACATTAGAAAGACTTGGCAACCGCATACGCTTGACGGCTTTTCGCTTCATCTTACTTAAACAACATAGCGATGATAATAAACATATAAAGGTAAAATCATGTTTTTACCTTTTATTATTGTCCATCTTTTTCATATTTCTCACAATAAAAGTTCATCATTTTGTCAAAAATACCGCATAAAAAAACCACTATTAAGCAGCACCTTAATAGTGGTCGTATACATATTATAAGCGAAATAGCATAAAAAATGAATAGCATTACTTAAACATTAAAGAAACAAACACAATTGAGCAAATAATTCCGATTAAATCGGCAAACAGTCCAACCTTTAATGCATCTCCCATTTTCCTAATACCAACAGCTCCGAAGTATACTGTTAAAATATAAAAAGTCGTATCTGTACTACCTTGCATCGTAGAAGCTAGTCTTCCAATAAACGAATCTGGTCCATATGTAGCAATTAAATCTGTCGTGATACTTAAACCAGCAGATCCCGAAATCGGACGTATAAGTGCAAGTGGAACGATTTCTGCTGGAACATGAATCAAATCTAACATCGGCTTCATTACAGATATCATTGCATCTAACGCACCTGAAGCTCGGAATATAGAAATAGATACAAGCATTCCAACCATAAACGGTAAAATGGACACTGCAATTTGAATCCCTTCTTTTCCTCCCTCAACGAACGATTCATACGTCGGCACTTTCTTTATCGTGCCATATAAAAGGATAAAACCGATTACACAAGGGATTACCCATAATGAAATGGTATTTACAATACTCATTTTTTCCGCCCCTTTCTACTCCTTCTTCGGTAAAAATAGCGGTCAATCCAGATTGCTCCAATCATAGAGAGTACTTGTGCAATGAATGTTACCCCAACAATTTCAGTCGGATTCGCTGATTCATAAGTCATTCGAATTGAAATGACGGTCGTAGGAATTAAAGTAATAGCTGATGTATTTAATGCAAGAAACGTCACCATAGAACGACTGGCCGAATCTTTCCCTCCATTTAACTCTTTCAGTTGTTCCATCGCTTTAATACCAAGAGGGGTCGCTGCATTACCTAACCCAAAAAAGTTTGCCATCATATTCGATAAAATAAATCCCATTGACGGATGATCCTTTGGTATTTCTGGAAACAACCTTTTTACTATCGGCATAAAAAGTGACACTAACTTTTTTAACAATCCTGCTTCCTCTGCAATTTTCATTAAACCGAGCCAAAATACTAATACACTAATAAGTCCTATACAAATTGTTACTGCATCTTTTGCCCCGTCAAATACGGCTTTATTTATTGCTTCCATCGTTCCATTTATCATGGCATATACAATCCCTATGACTGCCATCGCTACCCATACGAGATTAACCATCGCTCCCAACACCTATCATATGAGAAAAAATTTCTTTCACATTATTCCAGTACATTCCCGTTGCAGCTACTAACTTTCGTTTACTATAAAATAAATTCCGTTCTCCAACTTTCTCATTGCCAACATAAATTTCTGTCTTTCCAACCTTTACGCCATCTTTAAGTTTTGCACTTTTATCGAGTTCAACTTTTAATACGACATTCTTTCTCTCCTGCTCAGTTAAAGGCACCGCAAAACTATTTTTCGTATAAACATGATTGGCATATTTCTTTTCAGTTATTTCAGCAAGAGCTCCTTGCCCTACAACGTTCGTTTGTTTAAAACGTTCAAAACCTTTATCAAATAAATTCATATGATCATCCCAATCACTAGAAGCGCTCAAAGTTACGACAATCAGCTCTAGTCCATCTTTTGATGCCGTTGTGACCAGCGTACGTCCTGCTTTCTTCGTAAAACCTGTTTTCCCTCCTGTTGCAAATTCATAATACGACGTCACGAGTTTATGTTTGTTTTTCCACGGATAATCCCATGAATCTGATTTATACGTTTTTGTCCCAAAAATCTTCTTAAAGGTTTCGTTCCCCATTGCATACTTCGTTAAAAGTGCCATATCATAAGCCGACGAATAATGGGATCCATCTCCATCCAAACCATGTGGATTAGAAAAGTGAGTATCTTTCATTCCGATTTGTTTCGCCTTTTCATTCATTAAATATACAAACCCTTCTATACTCCCTCCTACATTTTCAGCAATTACTTGTGCTGCATCATTACCAGATCTAAGCATGAGTCCGTATACTAAATCCTCTAACTTCACTTTCTGTCCAGGCTTTAAATAAATTGCTGAACCTTCTACTCTCACTGCTTCATTACTAACCGATACCATTTCTTTCATTTTCCCTGATTCAGCAGCTAACAAGGCAGTCATAATTTTCGTTATACTAGCAATCTTTTGTGGCTCATGTTCTGCTTTTCCGTATAATACACGACCTGACTGTTGCTCCATTAATACAGCATTTCGAGCACTGACATTACTATTCATCTTTGCATATGTAGGAATTGGCATAACGCTTGCGTACATCATAAGAAGCGTGATTATTACACAAATTCGTCTCATATTTCCCCCCACGTCCTTTTGGCACTTTTTGTACAAGTGTATGCTTGGCCTTTTAAAATATGAACGAAATCTCCCTCTCCTTCCAATAAAAAAGACGCAGAGAACCTGCGTCTAGTACGGTGTCCATTCAATTTGTTTTGCACTTTCAAATCTTTTTTCTACATCAGGCCAATTTACAACATTCCACCAGTTTTTAATATATTCATCTTTGCGATTTTGGTATTGTAAATAATACGCATGTTCCCACACGTCTAATACAAGGAGCGGTATCGTATCCCATTGTGTAAATAATTGATGAAGTGTACTCTGTAAAATTTCTAATCTTCCCGATCGTGGCACCCAAACGAGAATCGCCCATCCTGATCCTTCCACTTTAGAAGCTGCTTCTGTGAAATGTTTTTGAAAACGTAAAAAACTCCCAAAATCTTGTTCAATCTGTTGTGAAAGAGCACCCCTTGGACTTCCGCCACCATCTTTTTTCATGTTATTCCAAAATATCGTGTGTAAGTAATGGCCTGATCCATGAAAAGCCGCTTCTCTTTCCCAATGCTTAATTAGATCAAATTGATTTGTTTTTCTCGCCTCTTCCATCATCTTCTCTGCCTTATTTAATCCTTCCACGTAACTGCGATGATGTTTATCATGGTGTAACATCATAATTTCTCTAGAAATATACGGTTCTAACGCATTATACGGATAAGGTAATGGCGGGAGTGTATGCCCTCCAATTGGAACAGCTCGTTCACTATCCCCTCTTTCATATAGTTCATATTCCTCTTCTCCCTGCACGAATACTTCCTGCAAATGATGCTGAATATGTTCTACATCGTCACTTATTTCATACATAAACTCTGCATCTGTATCATACTCATGCTCTTTCATACGGTCTAATAACGTTTGAATTTTATAAGCAAGCATATGGACATCATACACTTCCACTGCGCGGCTATCTAATACGTGAAGAACACTTTCACACCAACTTTCTACTTCATGAAAGTAATCTGTAAATACACCTTGCTGACTCATGTTACACCTCCTTAATGCTATCCCCTTAAATATATTCAAAGGAAATCTCTTATATAACTGCACAAAAGGAAAAGAAGCTAAGTCCCCTTAGCTTCTTTTTTCGCAATTAATATTTGTGTAACATCTTTGTTTGGTAATCCGTCTCATAATATTCTAGTTCTTCACGCATCAATTGAAATTTACCTTCTAAACTCTTCATCACTTGCTCTATAGATGCAGGTGGCGTTTGCTGAAAAACGATGGAATTTTTCCCTGTATAGGCAGACCGACTATTTTCATACCAATGATCACTCTTTGGTGAAAAAAACTCTGCAATTACTTGATGATAAATTTTATATAAAATTTTTTCAGCTGCTGTTTTTCGAAATGGCTGGCTATTTAACAAAACAAAACATGCATCATGCCCTTCTTCACAAAAAACGAGAAGACGTCTTATTGATGCTAATAACCCTTTATAATATTGTTCATTCCCTGCTGGTGTCTCTTCTAATAAAGAAGGTAACGTATGATAATTTACATAATTGGTTATCAAAGTAATAACATCTTCTAAAAACATAGAAACTTGTTCTGTTTGATTTTCAACCATTAGATTAGACATTTTTCCCTCTCCTTTGCCATTTCACGCTATTTCTACTCTTTTATTTTTATGTAATTCAGCCAATATTTCTTGTACTTTCACCACTGTTCCCGCATCAAAATATTGTTGGAATTCTTCTATATTATTTAAATACAAACGTTTTTGCATGCGAAGCCCATTCTCTTTCAGTAAACAACATATCGCTACAATATCCCGTAAATATATGTCTTGTTCTTCTACTTTACATACTGGATTTCCTTCAAAAGGAGTAATTTCTTGTAAAACTTCTTCAAAATACCGAACGTATAAAACGGAAAACGTTCTCTCTTTATTATTTAATATATATGTCACTTCAGATCTATTAAAAAAATCTTCTGATGTATTAGGTTTTGCTTTCTCTAACTCGTACCCCGCATAACCTATTATAATCATCTACTTCCCCTCTCTTCCTTCTTTCAATTTATTTTAACTTAATTTTCTGACAAACGAAATACTCTTTTAAATATACCTCTTATAAAAAATAGCTTCCTTATACAGGAATTTACCTTTTTATTTTTCTTGAAGTTTGTCATAATAATATTATTGTCTCAGTTTTCTTATACAAGGAGAGTTGTATTTATGTCGTTTTCATGGAAACGTTTCTTACAAATAGGGAAATTTATCTTCCCATTTGTTGTATTAACAATTGTATTCTTTCAAGCAAAAAAAGAATTAGCAGGCATTTCTTTTTTAGAAGCAATCAATACAATTAAAAACATTCCAACCGGAGGAGTCTTTTTAGCAATTACACTTGGCGCATTTGCCGTATCAACAATGTTCTTTTATGACTATGTTATGCTTCGTTATTTAAAAGCTGATATACCAGTCCAAAAGATTTTCCGCATCTCATGGATTGCTAATACTTTAAATGGATTTATTGGCTTTGGTGGTCTCGTTGGAGCGGGTGTACGCACAATGCTTTATCGTCCATATATAAAAGAAAATGGCAAACTGATTAAAAGTATCGCCTGGATGACAACTGCTTTTATTAACGGACTCGCAATTCTTTCATTCCTCGGTCTTATTGGAATATTAGACACAAGTTTTATTTTGCATGAAAAACCGTGGCTATGGCCTGTTCTTATCTTCTTTGCTCTTTTCGTCCCTATATATATCGGCTTTTCTAAACTGAAAAATAGAAAAACAAAACAAACCGAAGGACAAGAAGAAGGAGAAGAAGAGAAAAACCCAACTGTTTTATACTCATTAGTTTCATTAGTTGAGTGGGTATCTGCTGGTATTGTTATGTACGTCATATTAATATTATTTGGCATCGATATCGAATTTCAAAAGTTTTTAGGTGTGTATGTAATTGCTGCTTTAGCTGGCGTTGTAAGTCTTGTGCCTGGTGGACTTGGTTCATTTGATCTTGTCTTTTTAACTGGACTCGGACAATATGGCATTGATACAGGCGTATTACTACCTGCAATGTTATTATATCGCCTCGTCTATTACATTTTACCTTTCTGCCTTGGTCTTATTTTTGCAGCTTTTGAAATGACAGGTGTGGCCATTAAAAAGTTTGAAGATAAACCTTTTATTGCGCCTGCATTAGAAACAACTGGTGTTATATGGACTTTGCAGCGTGACTTTCTCGGAAAGCTCGGTTCATGGGCATCTGCTGCTTTAACAGTATTTGCTGGACTAATGGTTATTTTATCGACCATTCTACCGACAAGTATAAACAGAGCACACGCCTTACATATTCTAGCTCCAAAACATCTTATTCAATTTTCTTTTAGCTTATCACTAACATTTGGTATTCTCCTCCTAATCCTTTCAAGGGGGATATATTATGGAACAAAGCGTTCTTACTATATGACGATTATTTCTTTAATCGGAGCAGCCATCTTTAATACGCTAAAAGGAATTGATATTGAAGAAACATTTATTTTATTAATCGTACTCGCTGTATTATATATGCTTCGTAAAAGATTTGTACGCGAGAAAATGGAAGTCTCACTTTCTGATATAGTAAAAGTTTTTATATTCTTACTTGTAACTTTATATTTATATAAAAACTTAGGCATTTTATTTGCAGGTGCAAAAGAAGCTTTTAAACCTGATTTTGTCGTTCGTAATATTACGCAAGTGAAACGAAGTGCATTAGCAGCTGCCTTTTTCGTTCCTACTTTTTTACTGATTGGCTCACTCATTGCCAATCGTTATCGAAATGAATTTCCCGGGCAACCAGCTAATGATAAAAGATTGCAAAACTTTTTAGAGGAACATAACGGAAATGTACTTAGTCATTTAGGATTTTTAGGTGATAAACAATTCTTCTTCAGTAGTGATGGGAAAGCGCTCCTTCTCTTCTCTATAACTGGAAAACGTCTTGTTGTACTAGGTGACCCAATTGGTGACCCTTCCTCCTACCGTACTGTGTTACAAGAGTTTTTAGCCGAAGCTGATCGATTTGGATACATTTGTGTATTCTACCAAATCGAAAGTAAATGGATGAGTTTATATCATGATTTTGGTTATAACTTCTTTAAGCTTGGTGAAGAAGCTGTCGTTGATTTGAACACATTTACAATAACAGGAAAAAAACGCGCCGGTATGCGAGCGACTTTCAACCGTTTTGAAAGAGAAGGCTATACATTCTCTATTCACCAGCCACCATTCTCAGATGAACTATATGAAGAGTTACAAAAAGTTTCAGATGCGTGGCTCGGCGGTAAAAAAGAGAAAGGTTTTTCACTCGGATACTTTGATCGTGAATATATTAGCCGAGCACCTATCGCTACATTATCTGATGCAGATGGAAAAATCATCGCATTTACAACCTTTATGCCCGTATATCAAGACGGATCATTGTCTGTTGATTTAATGCGATATTATCCAGATGCACCTAGCGGCATTATGGATGCAATTTTCATCCACCTATTCCAGTGGGCGAAAGAAAATGAATACCATTCCTTTAATATTGGTATGGCACCACTTTCAAATGTAGGTTTATCGACACAATCTTTCTGGTCTGAACGGGTTGCTGCTGCCATCTTTAATAATGTTCGTTATACATATAGTTTCAGCGGGTTACGACATTTTAAAGAAAAATATAAACCAGCATGGAGCGGTAAATATTTAGCATTTAGAAAGAATCACTCTTTACCCATTACAATGCTCTCTGTAACGAAATTAATAGGAAAAAGAAAAAACAGCTAAACATTTAGCTGTTTTTTCTTTTTTGAACTTGTACAATAAATTCTTTTTCATATTTCTTACCGTTTATATAGAAATCTCCCCATATTTTATACGTTCCTTCTACAGGAAATGTAATGCGATATTGTAATTGCTCATCTGTATCAACAGGTATTGCATACAAAAAGTTTTCTCTCTTTTCGTCCACGATATAAAGCGCCTCCACTTCTCCTCTCTCTGCATGTAATTTCAATTTTTCACCCTTTTTCGCTTGGAATTGAAATGTTAACGTCACTGGCTCATTCGGGTGCAATGCACCAAATAAAAGAGAAACTTCATACTCCCCTATTTTTTTTGTAAGTACATTATCAATTGGAAATTTTACTTTTTTCTTATTTTTCTCCTCTATTTCTTTCCCAAAATCTTTCTTCGCAAATGAGTTCACAGACTTGTTTTTGTCTTCATATAAAAATATTGTATATCCTTCATCTTTCGCTATTTTGGAAGATACCTTATATGATCCATTCCCTGCAAATGTAGGTTTCATTTGCTGTACATGTTTTAATTGTCCGTCTACAATAACTGCCCGAATTTGATCATTCACACCACGAACTTCATTATTTTTATTATTTAGTAATTGAAACGAAATATCTACTTTTTCATTTCCTTTTCCATTTGACACATCCCATTTCACTTCCTGAACATCACCTACAGTCTCTGTAGTTTCCTGATACTTCTTTATGTAAAATCCGCCTACTACAACAAATAGCAAAGCAACGAGTCCAATGACAAGATTTTTCAAAACATCACCTACCATTTTTATAGTCTCTGTTCATACAAAACTTCTTACTTATATATTCTAGATTGTGATTTATGAAATCCTCCTGTTTTGCACATATTACAAATAATAAAAAGATTTTAATTGAAAGGATTCGTAGTGTATAATGCAAATGATATTGATTTCTATCAATACATTATAAGGAGGACTTTTCATGAGTGTACATATTGAAGCAAAACAAGGCGAAATTGCTGAATCTATTCTATTACCTGGTGATCCATTACGCGCAAAATATATTGCTGAAACATTTCTAGAGGACGTTACTTGCTATAATAACGTGCGTGGTATGTTAGGTTTCACTGGAACTTATAAAGGAAAACGTGTATCTGTTCAAGGTACGGGTATGGGTGTTCCTTCTATTTCTATTTATGTAAACGAATTAATCCAAAGCTACGGAGTTAAAAATTTAATTCGCGTTGGAACTTGTGGTGCCATTCAAAAAGACGTAAAAGTACGTGACGTTATTATCGCAATGACAGCTTGTACGGATTCTAATATGAACCGTTTAACATTCCCAGGTTTTGATTTTGCACCAGCTGCAAACTTCGACCTTTTAAAGAAAGCTTACGATGCTGGAACTGAAAAAGGCTTACACGTTCGTGTTGGTAATGTTTTAACAGCAGATGTATTTTACCGCGAAAGCATGGACATGGTTAAAAAACTTGGAGAGTACGGTGTACTAGCAGTAGAAATGGAAACAACTGCTCTTTACACATTAGCAGCGAAATACGGTGTAAATGCGTTATCTGTATTAACAGTAAGCGATCACATCTTCACTGGTGAAGAAACAACATCTGAAGAGCGTCAAACTACATTTAACGAAATGATTGAAATCGCTTTAGATGCAGCAATTCAACAATAATACATTAAAGAACTCGTCATACGTCTGTCGAGTTCTTTTTATGTGACTTTTTATTAAAAACTACTTTCGGAAGAGACAGATTTTCTCCTCTACTTTTTTGTAACGTTTGTTATAATAAAGTAATCATTTACAGTATTTCTCACAAGAGGTGACGCAGTGAAAAACAGAAGTATCGTCTTTAAACTATTTTTATTAACATCAACATTATTTACAATCATATTCCTCCTCTTTTTCCTAGGACAATCTCTATTTTTAGAGAAATTTTATATTAATAAAAAAGTAAAAACAGTTCAAACTGCTTTTGAGAAGTTCGTAGATACTTACGAAAAAAGTGGTAAAACTTATGAGGAAATTAGAAAGCTAAAACAAGAATTTCATGATAAAACAAATGCTGAAATGCAGTTTTTAAATTCTAACGGAATTATTAAAAGTGACAATAATTTCTACATTGATGTCATTAATCCTAAAAATAATAAAACATATTCCATTCCACTCAACAATCTTTTAACACCAGAAGAATATAATAAATTCGAAAACTTAGGGTTGAAAAAAGATGGAGTGATAAACGTCGTCGGTTTTGTACAAGAAAATATAATTACGCCACTAGAACTGACAACGAATTATAATCGATGGCAAAACGAACATGTCAACTCAGATTTTCAATCCATTAATGGCAATCCTTCTAAAAATAGACTTACAAACCGATACAAAACTCCAACTCAAATTGATTTTACTGGTATTGTATCTAAGTTACAGCTTCCATCCAAAGCGGATGTTCGTCTTGCAAATGATCTTGAAACATTACAAGCCGTTCAATATTTTGCAGAAATTATTAGAGATGGCACTTCTAACCCGCAGCAATTAAACACTTATATACTAGATGGCGGAGAAAATATAAAGAATAGTATCTTTGTAAAACCTATTATGAAAGATGGAAAGATTACAGAATACGCTTTTGCGATAGCATCTTTGCAACCTGTTAACGAAGCAATGCTCGTTTTAAAGGATTATTATGTCTATGCCTTAATCATCGTTTTTCTCGTAATCATTTTGTTATCCTTCTACTACTCAAAAATCATTGTGAAGCCATTAATTAAAATTAATCGTGTTACAAAGAAAATGGCCAATTTTGATTTTAGCGAGAAATTACCTGTGACAGCAGACGATGAAATCGGCGGGCTTTCCGGTAGTATTAATACGTTATCTGTAAACTTAAAAGACCGAATCGATCGATTAAATGTTGCCAATACAAAATTACAACAAGATATTGAACGTGAACGTCAATTAGAGAAAACGCGAAAAGAATTCATTTCTGGTGTATCACACGAATTAAAAACACCACTCAGTGTAATTAGAAGTTTCGCAGAAGGAATTAAAGATGGCGTTAGTAAAGATACGACGTATTATACAGATGTTATTTTAGAAGAAACTGAAAACATGAACAGACTTATTGTTGAAATGTTAGAATTAGCAAAATTAGAATCAGGTACGTACAAACTAGATATGACGACATTCTCAATCGGCGAATTAATTCAACAAGTCTATACAAAGTTATTATTTAGTATGGAGGAAAAGCATTTACAAGTGAACATAGATGTAGACTCTTCTATATTTGTTACAGCGAATCGTAGTCGTATTGAGCAAGTGGTTGTGAACTTACTTAGCAATGCAATTCGCTATACGCCAGATGGAGAAAAAATACAAGTCTCCGTTATAGCAATGGAAGATACAGTAAAAGTCGAAATTGAAAACACAGGAAATCCGATCCCAGAAGAAAGTCTTGAAAAAATTTGGGATCGTTTCTACCGTTTAGATGCATCTCGTAGCCGTCATACTGGTGGTACTGGTCTCGGATTATCTATTGTAAAAAACATTTTAGACCTCCACCATGCCGAGTACGGTGTATATAATACGACTAATAGTGTTGTATTCTACTTTAATTTACAAAAAGTAAAAGAAGTCAAATAATTTGTCTTAATTTCACTAGGAGTTCACATGAAATTCACACTCTCCCTTTATAGTAAGAAACAAGTTAATCCTTTCCTTTACACACATAAAAGAGGAGAGTGCGTGAAATGAAACAAGCAGGACAACCTATTCAAAATGAAAAACAATTAGAAACTATCAAAAATATACTTTTACAATCTTCGAAACGTGATGGCTTATTATTCGTATTAGCTGTAAATTCTGGCTTAAAAGTAAGTGAAATCTTACAATTAAAAGTTAGTGATGTAATCGATGAAAATGAAAATGTTCGCCATTCCATTTTATTTTACAATGAAAAAGTAAAGAAACATAAATGGTTTGCTGTAAATGAAGACTTACAGCACGCGATCGAAGATTACATGAAAGAACGTAAAACTTGGAAACGTAATGAACCATTATTAAAGTCTCAAAAAGGAACAAAATCTATTACGAGACAACATGCATGGTATATTTTAAACAAAGCTGCAAAAGAAGTTGGATTAGAAGGGATTAGCTCACATACACTTCGAAAAACTTGGGGATATTGTGCATACAAATCAGGTGTTGACATCGCATTTTTACAACACTTCTTTGATCATAGTACTCCATCAAAAACTTTAAAGTATATCGGTATTGCTTAATAACTCTTATACATAAAAAAGGTTACCATTTATAAATGGTAACCTTTTTTATGTTTCACATTTTCTTGTCTCTCCTATATTGTAGTGGTACTCTAATAGTAAGGGGGAGAAATTATGAACACATTAACAATTGAATTACCGAAAGAAACGGCTGAAAAACTTGATTTATTAAAACAAGCTTATGAAAAGAAAACAGGTGCTTCCATTTCTGAGAGTACCCTTGTTCAAACACTTATCTCAAAAGAATTTATCCAAGCGATAACTCCTTTTGATTTACAACAATTCGTCACTGGAAAAGAACAGCAATAATTGCTGTTCTTTTTTTTGATACTTTATCAGGTGTTTACTGGAAACCTACCCCTAAAAACTTTTTATTAGGAATCTCCCTACCATTCATGCCTCATAAAAAGTTTTTTATTTATTTTTCGGAAAACTATTGACAATGATAATGATAACCATTATCATTTATTACGAAGCCAACAATTGATGAATCAACCAAACGCTCAGTAACATTGTTACCCCTCTTTTTCATATAGAAAGGCACTGTACATTCCCCCTGTTTGTACAGTGCCTTTCTTGTTTATTATCATTCAAACAAATTTAATTGCTCAGGCTTCGGCTCACCATATGTAATGTTCATCATTTTCATAAGCTGTTTCGCATTATCCGCTGCATCTCCACCCGAATTATTATTAAATAGTACATATATGTCCTTTGTCTTCTTTTTTAATTGCTCTAATCTTTCTACCCATTCTTCCAATTCTTTATTGTTGTAACGATATAAGCAACGAACCGCTCTCCAATTTTCCCCTTTATCAAGCCACCCATGAACATTCCGACCGTGAAAACGTATAAGTGCCATGTCTGAATTCGTAACCTCTAACACGAGTGGTACCGAACCTATTCCAGCCTGTGGTTCATCACAAATTGTATGAATCCATTTCCCATGTTCTAGAAACTGTAACGTCTTATCTTTCATTTCGGGATAAAACCATGTTTGATTTCGAAATTCTATGGCACACGGTAAACCTTCCATTTTTTCTTTCGTATATTGAAGGAAATCTACATTTTTCTTTTTACAATCAAACCAAGGTGGGTATTGAAATAAAATCGTTTTTAATTTATTAGCTTCTATTAAAGGAAGAATAGATTGTTTATACACATCAAACATCTCATCGAACGTAGAATAAGGAATTTCTCCTTTCATGTGTCCCGTCATTCCTTGATATGCTTTTACGACAAAGGAAAAATCTTTCGGTGTTTCCATTGCCCACTTTGTATAGTTTCGTGCAGGCTGCATCGCATAAAATGAACTATCAACTTCCACAATAGGAAAATGCTCACTATATGTTCGTAATTTATTTCTATTTTCATAGGGATCTATATATAAAGAATCATGATCTCCCCATCCTGTCACTCCAATGAAAAGCAAATGCATCCCTCCCTTTTAACTTTATCTTCTATTCATTCTACTCACTTCTCAAATACTTCGGCTAATCCATTACATGAAGTATCCCTTTCTTTAAGAGTATCCTTATAAAAATATGATATACTAAATGGAAGAATTTTTAAATTGAGGGGTTATCTATTTATGCTTCCAAACGATGCTATTGTATCTCATGAAAAACGAATAGAAGAACTAGAAAATAAAGTACGTTTTTATGAAGAACTTGTGAATCAATTACCACATCATTTCACATACAAAAATCCACATATTGGTTTACAAATAAAGAAAACAAGAACGACTCATTCCATTCAAAACATACAAAAAGAGAATAAAGAGGCTGATTTTCAACTTACTTGTGATTCATTGTTTTTATTTGAACAACTTGAAAAATACTTTATTCATATTTTTGATGCTTTTTCACATCATGTAACCTTTGTTGATAATAAAGGGAATATTACATTATGTAATCAAGCTGCAGCAGATGATTTTGGTGTAGTACGAAATGATATAATTGGAAAGCCAATTCAACAATTATTAAACTTGCCAGAAGAACAAATTAAAGCTCTTGAAACATTAAGAACGGGCACAGAAATATATAATGAAGAAGTGCTAGACAAAAACTATGGTATTTTAAACAATCGAATTATTCGGGATTATAACGGAGAGATTTTTAGAGTTATTAGTGTCTTCCATTATTTAAACACAGAACGTGATGCAGAAAATTTTTCATTAGCAGGACGAATCGCAGCTGGGATTGCTCATGAAGTACGTAATCCTCTGACAACAGTACGGGGTTATTTACAATTTTTACAAGAAAGTGTTTCTCCATCTAATAAAGAATTATTTAAAAACTTACTTATTCCTGAATTAGATCGTGCAAATAGTATTATTACAAAATTTTTAGCTATTTCAAAAACACGTGAATTTACAAGAGAACCTTTTCCCATTCATACATTTTTACGTGAGTATATTCAACAGTTACTAGCTAGTGAAGTCTTTTTACATAACATTTTAATTGATTATAATTTTTCTACCGAATTAGATGATGTATTAGTTCATATTGATCGTCATGAACTTGTACAAGTTTTTTTAAACCTATTTCAGAACGCTGTCGATGCTCAAGGTGAAAAACAACTTTCTATTCAAATCACTAGTTATCGCTTAGATAACTTTATTCGAATCACTTTCACTGATAACGGAATTGGTATTCCTCCAGCTATTCAAGATTATATTTTTGATCCATTCTTCTCAACAAAAGATTCAGGAACAGGACTGGGCTTGTCAGTAACGAAGAAAATTATTCAAAATCATAACGGTACATTAAAAATGACTAGTAATCAAGATGGTACAACTTTCACTATTTAAATTCCAATTTTACCCAAAATACCTCTAGAAAGATTGAATGAATACAAATGAGGTACTCTTCCACAAACTGCATGCCAATTGTTAAATACCTCCAACAATTGGCATGCAGTTTTTTATATTGAACTTTTCTTCTTTATATCATATAAACCTTCTCTACATCTTACTTATTTTGGCTAGGTGGGCCAATTTCTTATTTTTTTAGAAATGGTAGTTTGTCCATCACGAATGTAGTATAAGTTTCATTTTAATATATATTAATTACTATATATTAAAATGAAAGAAAGAAATGAAAAGATGAACAATAAAAATAAAGGGAAAGTATTTTATGGTAATGATTGTTGCGAAGTCAGAGCCTGTAGTCATATTAACATCTCTAAGTCAAAACTTACAGAATTCGTTAGACTGCTTCAAACTCTTGGTCAAGCTATTCAAGCTGTCTTTCAAAACGCTTCTCAAAATAATATAGATAACTTGATTGCCGCCCTAAATAACCTACAAAAATTCCTCAATTGCTTAGATTTGTCTCCAGCACAAAAACAAATTGGAAATTCTATTATTGCTAATTTATTAACTATTTTAAGAACAACACCTTTCTCATGCGGAGCATTGTACGTTGAACTACAAAGCTTGCTTAATTATTTACTGTATATCGCAAAGCTATTCAAAATAGATTGTTGCACTATGGACAAACTAGTTAAACTCATAACAGAGATCCAAACTATCTTAGTTCAATACGGATCAGGTTGCCTTGGAGGAGGAGCAACAGGTGCTACTGGGGCTACTGGACCTCAAGGACCGGCGGGTGCTCAAGGTGCTACGGGGGCAACAGGAGCAGCGGGTACTCCAATTCCTGTAACTATCGAAGCTATCGGAAACTCAAATCCACAAACTATATCCCCTGGAACAAACATCCAATTCAATCAAGTTTTTGAATTAACTAATATCTCTTTCAACGATACTTCAGATACTTTAACAATTTTAGAAACAGGCGTATATGATATTAGTTTCTCAGCGTCTACAACTTTCCCAGGATCTTCACCATTTGGATTCGGTATTTCATTCAATGGCCAACCACCTACTCATAATTTCTCAACTAACGTTATCGGTAGTGCTGTTTCTTTCTCTACAATCGTTACTTTACAAGCTGGTACAACGATTGCTGTACAGCCTACAGCAAACACTATTTCTATTCCTAACACAGGCGATACAACTGCAACACTATCCGTATTCCGAATTTACTAATTTTCAATCAATAAGTATATTTATAATAATATGTATCGTTTAGCCGTGCATTAAATCTCTCTTTATATAGAAAGGAGCACTTATTTGGGAGGATAAGTGCTCGTTCTTTACGTTTCTTTACCTCAAATTTACTCTATCTTAATCCTCATTTTGTATGATAAATAGTGAAGTCAATGATATGAAAGAGGGATGAAAATGAGAGTTATGTCACTAATACGCATTTGGTTTGCTCTTATGGTATGCATTATTTTATGTGTAGGATTTTTTTTAACTCTAAAATATTCCACTATATCAAAAGCAGAGAGAAAAACTGTTCCATACAAACTTTTGTATACAAAACAAAGTAACATCCCTTATTCCAATGCCACAAATAATGAAAAAAAAGTTATAAAAGGAATGCTTATTACGAAAGCTTCTAGTTCCGAAGCACTACTTCAAATTGCCGAAACGATTAAAGATCAGTATACAAATAAAGAAATTGATGAAATCATGCTTTCTATTCACAATGAAAATAATGGTAATTACGAAGAAGAATTACCTTACGAGCCTATTAGTAAAGGAAAAATAATTATCACATACGATTCTCAATCCTTTGGCAGTACGAATGTTACACTTAACGAGTAATACCATTTATCCCAATTGATATGCGCTAATAACTAGTAGGTATATAAAGTTTCACTTAATTTTTCATACGAAAAAGAGGCGAATTTCGTTATTCGCCTCTTTCTTTTACCAAAATGATGGAATCCATTCTTTCACTTTATCAAACCACTCTTGTTGCTCTTTTTTTCTTTGTTGTTCCTCTTCTTTCCTCCTCTTCTCTTCTTCTTTTCTTCGTTTTTCCTCTTCTATTGTATTCAATTGTTTTTTATATTCAGCCTCAGATATGAGTGATAACTGGAATGCTTTTTGAGCTGGATTGGCATTCGCTTTTTTCATAATATCCCTGAACATTGTCGTCGTAATTTGACTCCCCCCTGGAACATAATGATCGCTATCTGTTTTATCATATCCTACCCAAATTGCACCTACTAAATCTGGTGTGTATCCAACAAACCATGAATCCTTTGCGCCTGTGCTTGGTCCATTTACAATTTGAGTAGTTCCTGTCTTACCTGCCGTATCAACATTATTAACTTTCGCTTTTTCGCCCGTACCCTTTTCGACAACACCTTTTAATAAATATGTCATCTTTTGAGAAATTTTCTCGCTCGTTACTCGTGTCTCTTTCTTATACCACTTTCCAATCGTTTCACCTTCCGCATTTTGTATCTCCCTAATCGCATGAGCTTCCACTTGGACACCGTCATTTGCAAATGTACTGTACGCTTGGGCCATTACAAATGGGGAGGTTCCCACATGCATCCCACCTAAAGCAATTGGATACGTACGATCTTCTGGCACTAATGGAATACCAAATCGCTCTAAAGATTTCAACCCTTTATCTAATCCAATCTGCTCTAATAGCCAAACAGCTGAAACATTGTACGACTTCGCTACTGCTTCATACATCGTTACATCACCATGAAAAGTATGATCACTATTTTGCGGTTTATATTCTTTAATATTAAATGGTTCATCTTTTAATATATCGTATACTTCATACCCTTGCTCTAACGCTGGTACATATACAGCAAGAGGCTTTAACGTTGAGCCTGGTTGTCTTTTTAATTGGGTTGCATGGTTAAACTGTAAAAACTGATACGGCCCTCTTCCTCCAACTAAAGCTGGTACACCACCTGTTTTCGGATTCATAAGAACTACACCTGTTTGCATAAGTTGATCTGAGCCACTATCTTTGAAATAACTCTCATTATTCACAACGTCTTCTACAGCCTGTTGTTTTTTCGGATCAAGCTCTGTATAAATACGATAACCACCTGCTAAAATTTCATTTTGTGTTAATTCGTACTTGTCCATCGCTTCTCTAACAATATAGTCTACATATTGAGAGTATTTCCCCTTGTATTTATCATCAACACCACGTTTCAACACAAGACCACTCTCTTTTTCTTTATTATACTGTTCGTCAGAAATATACCCTTGCTCTTTCATTAAATTTAATACAACATTACGTCGTTCGATTGATTTATTAAAGTTTTTATAAGGCGAATACGTAGACGGTGCTTTAATCAAACCTGCAATCGTTGCAGCCTCTGAAATTGTTACATCTTTTACATCTTTATCAAAATAAGACTTAGCTGCCTTTTTTATACCCCAAGCACCTTCACCAAAATAAATTTGATTCATGTACATTTCGATAATTTCATCTTTCGTATACGTACGTTCTATTTTTTTTGTTAAAAAATATTCCTTTATTTTACGCGAGAACGTGCGGTCTTGTGTCAGAAATACATTTTTCGCAAGTTGTTGCGTAATTGTGCTTCCCCCTGCTACAACTTCTCCTGCTGTAATATTTTTAAAAACTGCACTTATAATTCCACTATAGTAAATACCGTGATGGTTAAAAAATTCCTTATCTTCTACTGCAACAATTGCCTGAACCATAATATCAGGAATATCTTTCCTTTTCACGCCTTCTGTTTTAGAAGAAGCTAATTTTGTCGCGACTTCATTATTTGCATCATAAATTAAGGTCGGTTGCGGAACAGCTTGCTTTAATTCAGATATGTCTTGAATAGAAATTATTATATTTATAGCAATAAATAGAGTAGCAAGTAAACTTCCTAATACAATTAATGAATTACGAAGTTTCTTCCTCTTGTTGAACCACTCCTGTATTTTTTTCAAGTGAGTGTTCTTTAATTTCATTCGTTCACTTCCTTCGTTTGTTTACACTCTTCTTTTCAAAAGGAAGAATATACCTCCTTTTAAATTTATTATAATAACGTAGTCTTTCCTGTAGTGTAAAGCTTTTCTTTCACATTCATACTTTTTGCAAGAAAAGGACATTCTACAAGTAAGATATTCAATAGTGATTATTAATATTATTAATACAACAATGAGAGTTATGTTAAGTTTTTGTAAACTTTTCGATAAAATGTTTTAAAAAACGACAGTTTTTTGTTAGAATTGATTAGCCAATATATTTTACATATATTACTTTTGTGGGGGTAACTAATAATGGTCTTTAAATCAAAAAAAGATAAATTTTCTGAAATGTTAATGAATGTTTCTGAAAATTTAAAAGAAGGCGCGCAGTTTTTCGTGGAGTATAAAATTAAAAATGCTAGCGATTTAAAAGAGTTTTCTATGCGCATGAAAGAGTATGAGTCAAAAGGTGACTCATTTATTCACGAAATCATTATGGAGCTAAACAAAGCGTTTATTACTCCTATTGAACGTGAGGACATCCTACAACTCGCAATGAGTATGGATGATGTATTAGACGGATTAGATCATAGTGCTGGTCTATTCGAAATGTATTCTATTACAGAAGCTGATGAATACATGATTAAATTCGTTGAAGCAATTAATCAATGTGCGATTGAGATTGCAAATTCTGTTGAACTACTGTCTAAGAAGAAGTTAGTCGACATTCGTACGAACGCGATTAAGATTAAGGATTACGAATCACAATGTGATGATATTCGCCGTCATGCGATTAAGCACTTATTCTCTCGTGAGAAAGATCCGATTAAGATTATTCAATACAAAGAAATTTACGAAGAGCTTGAAGAAGTAGCGGATAGCTGCCAAAGCGTTGCAAACGTATTAGAAACAATTATTATGAAGAACGCGTAAGGAGTTTGATCATGGATACACTCTTGATACTGACCGTTTTAGTAGTCATTTGCGCTTTAGCTTTTGACTTTATCAATGGATTTCACGATACAGCAAACGCTATTGCAACGGCTGTTTCAACGAAAGCTCTAAAGCCTAGACATGCAATTATTATGGCAGCTATTATGAACTTTTTAGGTGCGATGACATTTACAGGTGTAGCAAAAACAATTACTAAAGATATCGTTGATCCATTTGCCTTGCAAAATGGTTCCCTTGTAATTTTAGCTGCTTTGCTTGCGGCAATAGCATGGAATTTGATCACTTGGTACTACGGTATTCCAAGTAGTTCTTCGCATGCAATTATTGGCTCAATCGCAGGTGCAGCTATCGCTGCTGCCGGTATTAGCTCATTAAATCTTAAAGGGTTTATCAAAATTCTTGAAGCCTTAATCATTTCACCGATTATCGCTTTTGTTATTGGTTATATCGTATACAGTATTTTTAAAGTAGTCTTTAAAAACTTTAATTTAACGAAAACGAACAAAAACTTCCGTATATTCCAGATTTTCACTGCAGCATTACAAGCTTATACACATGGTACAAATGATGCGCAAAAAGCAATGGGAATCATTACGATGGCTCTTATGGCCAATAACTATCATACTTCTAGCGACATCCCGTTCTGGGTACAATTATGTTGTGCGATCGCAATGGGGCTTGGTACTTCTGTCGGTGGATGGAAAATTATTAAAACTGTCGGTGGACAAATTATGAAAATTCGTCCTGTAAATGGTGTAGCTGCCGATTTATCATCATCACTTGTTATTTTCGGTGCAACATTCATTCATTTACCAGTTAGTACGACGCACGTTATCTCTTCTTCTATTTTAGGGGTTGGTGCTTCTCATCGTGTAAAAGGTGTAAAATGGGGAACTGCAAAACGCATGTTAATTACTTGGGTTATCACACTTCCTATTTCAGCTTCTTTAGCTGCTTTATTTTACTCTTTATTACACTTAATCTTTTAATTAAAAGTCGTCTTCCTTATTTTTCTAGGAAGACGACTTTTTTGTGAACAAACCTTTTTCTCATTAAAAAGCGTGTATAATAATTGGTGGATAAGTTATATAGAGGAGTTGGCAAATTTGGAATACATCATGTTACTTTTCATCGGGCTAATCGCCGGGACAGTTGGGAGTCTAGTCGGGCTTGGTGGCGGAATTATTATTGTTCCGTTATTAATCGGATTACACAGCCTATCACCACAACTTGCAGTAGGAACTTCAATGGTAACAGTCGTTTTTACAGGACTATCTTCCACCCTTACTTATATGAAGCATAAACGAGTAGATTACAAAAGTGGACTTATTTTATTTATCGGGAGTGGCCCTGGTGGTATCATCGGCTCATGGGCAAACAAATTTTTAAACCAAGACACATTTTCTTTATATTTTGGGATTTTCCTTATCTTTGTCTCCATTCTTCTTATGTTACGAGACAAATTAAACCCCCTTTCTTTATCAAATATGACTGTAATTAAGCGTTCTTTTACAGATAACGAAGGAAACACTGTACACTATCAATTCCCACCGCTTCTCGCTATCTTTATCGCCTTTATAGTTGGTTTTATATCTGGGTTATTTGGAATTGGTGGCGGTGCCTTACTTGTTCCAGCAATGATGCTCCTTTTTGCATTCCCAGCACATATTGCTGTAGCAACTTCTATGTTTATCGTATTTCTATCAGCAATTGTAAGTTCTGCAACTCACATCTCCCTTGGAAATGTCAGCTGGATTTACGCATTAATTCTTATTCCTGGTGCATGGATCGGTGGAAAAATCGGGGCTTATATCAATACGAAATTAAGTGGTAAAGCCGTAATTAATTTATTACGTATTACATTAATTATCCTCGGGACTAGATTAATCATTACTTCTTTTTTATAACGCGTTCTTTTTAGAATGCGTTTTTCTTATACGCATGAATATAAAAATCCTCCTAAGAGAACAAATAAAATTAAACAAACACATAATAACATATAATTGGAAATATGTAATTTCTTCAAGTTGACCACTCCTATAACTGCGACTGTTATCTTTATGATAGCGAAAATATAGTTTACTTGCAGTTACAAAGTGCTAACAATGCAAAATCATTTATTACAAATTTTATCCTTATATTTCATTTCTTTGTATATTCTATCGGTTTAATAAAAAAAGATGTCATATTGACATCTTTTTTAGTGAAGAAGTGACCATCCCATAAAATCCTCATGGACTTGGCACGCCCTCTTATCATTTCGATCATATAATTCAGCATAACTATCTGTTTCTTCATCATAAGCCATCGTATAAATAATTTGGCCGTCTACTTCAACGGATAAAACGACTCCACCTTTCATCTCTTCTACATGAATGATAGCATTCGCCGGAATTCTCATATCCGTCATTTTTATCGCATCTAACAATATACTAAACCTCCTACAGCGTATTCATTGCTAGTACTATTACACACTAAATAGTATACTACTGTAATAGCATACATTTCGTCAATGAAATTGCTGTTTAAATAGCATATTGTCTTTATACATATACACTAAAATAAAAAAAATAGAAATGTTTAAATGGGGGGCTAACATTGATTCTACACAAAGGAGATGTACTATTTCGTCAAGGCGAGGACGGTCCTTTATATTTTATAAAAGCAGGTTTATTAAAAGTAGTAAGAATAGAAGAAGATGGAACACCATTTTTATTCAACATTATCGTTCCAGGTGAAACAATACCTCACCATTCTTTAATTTCACCGAAGGAGTATCACGGTACAGCAATTGCTTTAATGAAAACAGAAGTTGAGCCTATAATTAGTAATGAATGGTACGATCAACTTCAGGCAAATCCCGCATCCTATGCAAATATCGCTATGCAATTACAATCAAAATTAAGAATGATGCAACAGCGTATCGATCAATTGACAACCGTCTCTCCGAAAGAACGTCTTCATCGTTTACAAGAATGGTTCACATTATATTTAGGTGACATTCCTATATATGAAATATTAACGCAAACTGAAATTGGTCAACTAATTGGTATACGCCGTGAAACGGTAAATCGGCTGTTACGAGAACAAATAAAAAACGAGGTAAAATAATACCTCGTTTTTTCGCTTATTCAAATCCATTCTATTGTAAGCTCGATGCTGGACCGAAAAATTCATAGTGGATATGCTCTTGTTTCACACCTAAATCAGTTAGTGCAGCATTTATATGTTTCATAAATGGTACGGGTCCACAGAAATAAAATTCTGCTTCAGTTGTCGGAATAATAGTTTGTAACCATTCACGCTCAATGAAACCTTCTTTATCAAAGTTCTTCATTTCCAAATCTTTTTCAGTTGGTGCAGAATAGCAAGTGTACGCTTTAACTTGTTCGTATTCATTATCTACTGCCTCAACGTGTTCTTTCATTGCATGTGTATTACTATTTATCGCTGCATGAACAAAACATACATTACGTTTTGAGTCTTGTTCAATTAACGTATTTAGCATACTCATCATCGGTGTAATACCTACCCCACCACTAATTAGTACAACTGGTAATGTTGCATCCATATTTAATACGAAATCTCCTGCTGGTGCACTTACTGGTAACATATCGCCTTCTTTTACATGATCGTGTAAGTAGTTAGATACTTTACCGTCCGGTGTATCTACACCTTTTTCTTTCTTTACACTAATACGATAATATTCTTTTCCAGGAGCATCTGATAAGCTATATTGACGATTATGTGTATATGTTTCACCTTCAATATTTATTTGAATCGTTACATATTGCCCTGGGATGAATGAAGAAACTTTTCCTCCATCTTCAGGTTTTAAATAAAATGATGTAATAACATCGCTTTCCTTCACTTTTTTAACAACTACAAAGTTACGGAAATCTTTCCATCCACCTTCTTTATGTGCCGCTTCTTCATACATCTCTGCTTCAATGCTAATGAATGCATCAGCAATGACACCATAAGCTTCTCCCCATGCGTTTAAAACTTCATCAGGTGCACCTGCAACCTCTTTAATTGCACGTAATAAACATGTACCTACAATCGGGTAATGTTCCGCTTTAATACCTAAACTTCTATGCTTATGACCAATTTGTTTTACAACTGGAATAATAGCTTCTAAGTTATCAATGTACGTTGCAGCTGCATAAACAGCATTCGCTAGCGCTTGTTGTTGTCTTCCCTTTTTCTGATTTGTATGGTTGAAAATATTCAATAACTCCGGATGTTCCGAAAATAAAATTTGATAAAATCTCGTAGTAATTTCAACGCCTTTTTCTTGTAATAATGGTACTGTTGACTTTACGATTTCAATTGTTTTTGCACTTAACATTGTATCCCACTCCTCTATTTCCTTAACTGTTTTTAGTTTAACTGAATTGTATAATACAGATTGTGATTTTAATCACTATTAACACGGTGTTTTTGTGAAAAATATATGAACATTGCACTTACAAAAGAAAATAAGCCAACTAGAATTCTAGCTAGCTTATTATTTGGACTGTATAGCTTGTTCAATTACCCTTATATCTTTCCCATCTCCAAACTCTGTATACCCCCAGACATTCGTTTCACCTCTATATTTATTTACGATAATATCCAAGTCATGGTATACACGATGTGCATAAATTACATACTCAATATTTTGGAGTTCCACACCTTTTTTTACAATTTCATAGCTTCTATTTACATCGCGTTTTATTTTTTCGTTCTTTATTTCTGTATGTATATTTTTTAATGACGATTCTTGTTGTTGAAACCATTGCTTAAATTGATTCCAGTCCCCGTCTGTATAATTCTCTGCTTTACCATAATTTAAAAAATTATTATAACTTTCATGTGTCATACGAATAAAATCAAGCACTTTTGTCTCTTCTTGCACATCTTCTATTTGAGCTATTGTACTTACCCCAGCGGGCTTATTCGCATAATGTAATAATACTTTCATAAGACTATAACTCGCAATTATCATCACGATAATAACACCAAACACATTTAGCAATTTCTTCATATACAGAACTCCTTTTCTACTATGAATATTACAATGTACTGTTACACTTGTAACATTCTCTCGTAGAAATGTAATTCCTGTTTAAATCCTTCTTGTCATTTCGACAATATTTTTCTATACATTTCTCCTTGGTAAATGTTCTTGTAAAACAATATACCCTTCATAAGCTGTGTAACCGAGTATAGCCATTAATCCGATATAACAAGCAAAGACTGTCCATTTCGTTTTCATATCAACTTTATAATAGTTTTCCTGTTGTCTCTTTTCTGTCTCCCATTCCTGTAATTTTCTTTCTGACACTTCAAACGCTTCTCTTATATGAATAATATGCGTTTCTTTTTCATCTTCATATGGAACGTAATCAAGTGGCTCAAACTTTGGTAAAAGATACTCTAACACTTCAATCTTTTGAAGTTCTCCTATTTTTAATTCTTTCTCTCTTTCTTTTTGCCTCAATACATTCATTTCATGTTGCATCATATATATATTTCGATGCACCGCACCAGTTTCTTTTAATTCCTCTTCAAGCCTTGCAACATATTCTTTCATTCCATCAATTCTATATCCTAATTCCTTAATTGGCTCATCTCTCTTTATTACTCTATATAATTCCATACAGCCGATAATAAAAATAAATCCTCCCAAAATACTTTTAAAGTAAATGGAATAACCGAGCAATATAATAAGGCCCGCTCCCCAAATCTTTGTACTTACAACTGAGATAATTCGTCCACCATCTAACGGAGAAACTGGAATCAAGTTAAAGAAGTTAATCATACTTCCAAGTAAAATAATTAATGCCCAAAATGGCTCTTTCGTTATTACATAAAGTGGAATTGCAGGTAAAAATGACAATAATCCGAAAAGAGGTCCCATATAGGCGATGTAAGCTTCATCTTTTGCATTTTTCGGCATTTCTTTCATCCCAATAAGAGCGCCCATAAATGGAATAAATATTGCTGGCGATGTTGGTATCCCTTTTCTTTTCGCAGCCCATAAATGGCCCATTTCATGAATAAACAACAAATAAATGAGCGCTACTCCAAATTTCCAACCATATATAACTGCGTATGCACCAAGTGATAGAAACATACTAAATACCGTTGAAAACTTTGCTAATTTAAAAATTGCAAATACCCACTTTAACTTAGAAAGTAAAAATAGCCCTATTGCAACAATAATTCCCCATAATCCTTTTTTATTATTTTTCATATTCCTCTCCTTTATCTCGCATTAATGAGTCATATTCATTCATTAAAGCTTTTTCTTTTCTCTATTATGACATATTTTTTTCTATCGTTAGAAATAATGTTTATTTAATCCATTTTTAGCCAAAAATATAAAAAAAGGAGGTGTATACGAATGAATTTACAGTCTCTCATAATAGGCGCTCTATCGTTTTTAGCTTCAACTCTTATTTTTTATACCGTTAGCTACGTATTATTATTAGATTTGTTGCCCAATCACGTATTTATTGCTATTATCGTCCTTTCCGCTCTTATGATTTCTTTTCTTATTACACGAAAATCAATGAATGAGCCATCTGCAAAAGCAAAGTAATAGAGAGGGGTGTTTTCCCCCTCTCTATTATCATTTCCTAGGAAAGGCCATATAGAATCCCGCTATTTGAGAGCTCCTGACCAGCGGGGGCCGCCCCCACCGCTTAAAGTTTCACTTTATCTTTGTAAATTCATTTTTTCACCATACTCTTTAACAATTTGAATGATATTTTGAAAAACACCTATTTTTTCTTTTTTTCTATTTAATATTTTCAAATCATAATTTTCATAATATGTTTCTAATGACTTTAATTGTGATTCTGAAGCACCTTTTATCGGAACAGTAGCATGCAATTCATACTGTTTATACCCTTCCTTTACCTTTTCACCTAAAACCATTTCACTCTCTTTTGCTCCAATTAATTTTTGAACTTTTTCCGGGAAAATGACTTGTAAATAGTATTCTTGTTCCTTCTCTAATTTGTTGTATAGTGATTGTGAAATCGTATAGCGTACCATATAATTCATTTTTTGATCGCCAGCTTTAATATGAAACGCGGTAATCTGCAAATCTTTTTTTGTTACTTCCGTTAAAGGACCTACCTGCATCTCATCTTCTTTTTGTTCTGACACATTTGGAAATATAGCCAAAAGCTTTTCCGTATCTTTTTTATTCAGCATATACATAGCTTTCTTATATTGTACCCATCCCCGTCTGTCTTCTCCTCTTAACCATGCATAATATGTTTCTTTTTTTCCATCTCTACTAATTTGTATTTCATATTCCGGTTCACCGAAGCTACCTGTTATTTCTTGTTTCTCAGCTTTATCCAAAATGTCCATTACTAACTTAGCTTCTGATTCCTGTAACTTTTTCTCTTTATGTTTTTTTTGTATAACGGTTATCCCTATTGTTTCTTTCACTTCATTCACCGTCTCTTCCACTTTTTTTGGTTCTTTTTTTTGCTCAACTTGACCACAAGATGCTAGTAACATAGCAAATAACAACAATACATATTTCCTTTTCAATTTAATCCTCCTTTTACAATAAGAAATTCTTATAATCTTCATATAAAAAACAAAAACGTGACACACTATAAAATAAGCTATACTAAACATTGAAAGGAGGTCTTTTTCATGTCCATTAATTTTCATGATGCAAATAATAAATACACATACGCACAGCGAAACGCCCATATTTCCTGGGGGGAAATGATAAAAAGTATTACAAATATACAAAACAAGCAAATCATTGATATCGGCTGTGGTGGTGGGATTTATACGAAAGAACTCGCCCTTATGGGAGCAACGAGTGTTGTTGGACTTGATTTTTCAAAACAAATATTACAGGCTGCAAAAGAAAATTGTAGCAGCTTTCCAAACATTTCATTCATTCACGGTGATGCTCATAGCGTCCCATATCCTAATGATACATTCGACATTGTTATTTCGCGCGCAGTTATTCATCATTTACAAGATATTCCTACATTTCTACGTGAAGCTTCTCGTATATTAAAGAAAAACGGTGTACTTATTGTACAAGACCGAACTATTGAAGATTGTACAATTCCTGGAAGCCCCGAACACATTCGTGGATATTTTTTCTCTACCTTTCCAAAACTCATTGAAATAGAATCAAAAAGACGGCCAAAAACCACCACGATACAACAAGAATTACAAAAACATTTTCTTCATGTGCTCCCCACTCAAACACAATGGGAAGTACGAAAAATACATGATTCTGTAGAAGCATTGCTACAGGATTTATCACCTCGAACAGGTCGATCCATTCTATACGAATTAACAGATCATGAACTTTCTCAACTTCTACAACAGATCCAGATCGCATTACAAAACACCTCTCCTATTATTGAAAGAGATCGGTGGACAATTTGGAGTGCCATGAAATTGTAAGGAAGGAAGCCTCACAAAATAATGTGAGGCTTCCTTCTTTCATAATCTAATTTTGCAACACTCTTGATATCCTCCACTTCTGGCCTGTGCACTTCCACACTTCGGACATACTAAATATCTAGACTGATTTGTCAACAAACTACCTTTTTGAAAGAGTAAAACTTCTGCTTGTTTAAACGAACGCGAATAATATAACCACATAAAACCAATTATAGCAATAATGCCAAATAATACTCCCATCGCAAGCATTCTAGTCACCTCTTTTGGTTTGTTCTGTCCAGCAAGTGGATTGTTGTATTATTCTCTGTAAATTCAAACAATCCCTTCTTTACTCCTACAAATATCAACTTTCTCTACAAATTTTACAATTCTATAAAAATTTCCACTCCCTTTTTACAATCCGATATTCATCACCCATTCACTTCAAAATAACGAATATCACCTTCGATATTTCTATATATGAATATATATTTCAGAAAATATATTGACTTTCTAAAAAAAACATGCAACAATACTGTCAGAATACTTGAATAAAAATTCATTGACGAGAACGAGTACGTTATAGGACTGTCCCCCAGAGAGTTGGCGATTTGCTGAAAGCCAACGTTCAGTGCGTAGCCGAAAATCATCTCCGAGAAGTAGAACCGAATGTTACAGTAAGTTCTTACCGGCTGTCCACCGTTACAAGGAACACGTATCATGTTGTACGTTGTAAAGCCGTATACATATAGACTCATTTCTACATGTATAAATTAGGGTGGTATCGCGGGTAAATATAACTCGTCCCTTTCTTTAGGGACGAGTTTTTTGTGTTCTTACAAATGAATTTTAAAAAAGGAGGAAAAACAATGAACACTGTATCAAAAAAACATATTTTTTTCACGGGTCTTATGCTATTTTCTTTATTTTTTGGGGCAGGTAATTTAATTTTCCCTCCCATGCTTGGACAAAATGCAGGTGAAAATTTTTGGCCGGCAATGATCGGATTTTTATTAACAGGAGTCGGTTTACCATTATTAACTGTTATTGCAATTTCTTTATCAGGAAATGGTATGCAACAACTCGCAAGTCATGTTCACCCATTATTCGGAATTTTCTTTACTGTAGTTGTATACATTGCAATCGGTCCATCTATGGGAATTCCACGTGTTGCAAATGTCGCTTATGAAATGGGCGTTAGTTCTTTCTTACCAGAAACAATTCGCTCTAGTAGCCTAGCACTATTTTTATATACAATCATCTTCTTTACTATCGTATTTTGGCTTAGTTTAAATCCATCTAAGCTCGTCGATCGTATCGGAAATGTATTAACACCTATTTTATTGCTCTCTATTTTCTTATTATTTGTTAAAAGTGTATTTACACCACTTGGGCAGTCAGGTCCAGCAATGCAAGCGTATCAAACTTCTCCAATCTTCAAAGGTTTTATGGAAGGATACTTAACGATGGATACAATTTCAGCACTTGCATTTGGAATTATCGTGGTAAATGCAATTCGCTCTAAAGGTGTGAATGATCGTAAATCCATCGCTATCGCAACAGCAAAAGCGGGACTTATTGCCGCTACTGGTCTCGTACTTGTATATGGCGCACTTGGTTGGCTTGGTGCGACTAGCGTCTCTCTCGGATACGCTAAAAATGGAGGACAGCTACTCACTGTTATCGTACAACAATTATTCGGTCCATATGGCCTACTTCTACTAGCATTAATTGTTACACTTGCTTGCTTAACAACATGTGTTGGACTTGTATCTGCATGTAGTCAATATTTCTCAACATTATTGACTACATTTTCATACAAAACGTTCGCGAGCATCATTTGTGCATTAGGATTATTAGTTGCCAACTTAGGTTTAACGAAAATTATTGCCATCTCTGTTCCAATTCTACTTGTTGTATATCCAGTTGCAATTGTACTTGTTCTACTATCGTTACTTCATAAATATTTCGGCGGATATCGCTCTGTTTATGTAGGTGCTTTAATTGGGGCTGCAATCGTAAGCGTATTTGACGGATTAAAACAAGGTGGTATTTCAGTTTCATTTATCACACCATATTTTGAATTTATCCCTTTATATAATGAAGGAATTGGCTGGCTAATACCTTCATTAGCCGGGGCTATTATCGGCCTTACAATCGCTAAGTTAAGCGGTGCGAAAAAAGTTCCCTTAATAACCGATTCCCGCGAAGTAAAAGCATCCTAAAAAAACTCCCGAAAGGGAGTTTTTTACTTTTGATAAGCAGTATGATTAAAACTGCTTATTTTATACGCTTTCGTATAATATTCGATATTTGTATCCACTGTTTCTACTTTAACAACATCATAGCAATCTTCTTGCTTTACTAAGAATAAATAGTACTCTTCTGTCGCCTCAACAATTGCAATTTTATCTGTTTCAACATTATATTGTTCACAAAGCGCTTGTAATGCGTTCACATAATCCCCTAATTTTTTAGACTTATCCATGCCAAATATCGTTTGAACTAACATACACTCTCTCCCCTTTGTATGTACTGTTAACAACTTAATGTTAACGCTTACATTTATTAACGTCAATAAAAAGATTTGGCGTAAACTAATAATCAGTGGGATAGCCCCCCACTGATTAAAGTTTCACTTTATCATTTCGTCAATTGATGTCTAAACGCATAAATAACCGCCTGTGTCCGGTCACTTACATTTAGCTTATTTAAAATATTACTCACATGTGTCTTTACTGTTTTGAGGGCTATAAACAATTCATCTGCAATCTCTTGATTACTTTTCCCCTCTGCAATTAATAACAAAATTTCAGACTCTCTTTCTGTTAACTCCTCATGCAAAGGTTGTTCTTTCTTCTGACGCATACGAGACATCATTTTACCAGTAACTTTTGGCTCTAATACCGTTTCTCCATCATAAGTAGCTCGTACAGCGTCTGCTATATCACTCGCTCTTGATGTTTTTAATAAATAACTTGTCGCTCCCGCCTCAATAACAGGATACAATTTCTCATCATCTAAAAAGCTCGTTACAACTACAATTTTCGCTTCTGGCCATTCCTGAATAATAGCACGTGTTGCTTCAACCCCATCCATCTCATCCATGACAAGATCCATCAAAATAATATCTGGTCTTAATTGCAGTGCTAACTCTGAACCTTTTCTTCCATTTTCAGCTTCTCCAACTACTTCGATATCTGGCTGCGTTGATAAATATGCTGATACACCCATTCGAACCATTTCATGATCATCGACAAGTAACACTTTTATCATGATTCTCCCCCTCTCTCAATCATAATCGGTACTTTTACTTCTATTTGCGTCCCTTTAGCCGGGAAACTAAGTACTTTTAATGTCCCACCAATTTCATGAACACGCTCTTGCATTGATCTTAAACCATATGAACCAGCCTTATTCACTCCGACTTCAAATCCAACGCCATCATCAATGATTTTTAGAATTGCATATTGATCAATTTTCCGAAGACGTACTTCCGTTTTCTTCGCTTTCGCATGTCGTAAAGTATTGGATAAAGCTTCTTGCACAATACGAAATAAATGATCTTCTACACCTTTTTTCAATTCTATTGGCTCGATTAGCCATTCAATTTTCATATGTTGCTTTCGCGATAATTCCGTCAATAATTCTTCTATACCTTGTGTCAGTTTCTTACCTTCTAATTGTACAGGGCGTAAATGAAGAAGCAATGCTCTCATTTCCGATTGTGCATTTACAACCATATTTTCAACGAGCTGCAACTGCTTTGTCGTCGTTTCTGGAATTTCAGCTACTTGTTCATTAATAGCCGACATCATCATTGACATTGCAAAAAGCTGCTGACTTACAGAATCATGCAGCTCCCTCGCCAATCGATGCCTTTCTTGGGAAATCGCTTCTTGTCTCATCTCTTCATTCCAATGAGCTCGTTCATTCGTTACTTTTTGAAAGAGTCCAGCTTGCTCCTCTAATCGACGAGCAAGACCGATTACTTTTCGTTCCACTTCATGAAATTCATCATCTGCAGTAAACGAAACATCACTCGGAAAATTCCCTCGCTCTACTTCAAATAGAAAAGTATTTAATCCTTGTATACGCTGCTCTATATAGTAACCGATTGCATACCCTACAATTCCCCCGATAAGTAAACTTGTAGTCATAATAAACAAGCCAATTGGAACAGAAGCGATGGATTCTTTCCATAATAAATCATAAACTTGTTGCTCACTTTTCCATACATATACAATTGTACAAATAAGTGCGATACTAACTGAGGACAACATAGAGTAACGAATATACATCCACGAAATATTTTTTTGTTTCTTCATTATACTTTCCTCACTTCCGTATCGCCTACGACAAGCGAAGAAATAATTTTAATACGACGAGGAGCTTCTTTATACTGCTCTGTTCTAAATGTAACATTGCGATTAAACCCTGTTTCCTCATGTCCTGGCAGGAGCACACGTCCGACAATAACAGAATGATTTAATGACAGTTCAATATCATACGGCACATATAAACGAATATTACCTACTACACCTCGAATAACAATTACCGTTTCTCCTTCTGGAATCATGGCAGTTGTTAAATCTATTTCAACATCACAAGCACCATATTGAACATTAATATCCTCAAGTTCATAAATATGATCCATCATTCGTACATTACCTACAAACATATTTTTTAAATATGGTTCTGTACGATATATTTGCTTCTCTTCATCTATAATCCCTTTTTCTTTAATTTCAACCTTCATTGCTTTTTGCTGATGCCCTTGTTGAATCAGTTGATAACCAATTAAAGCTAAACAAGCAAATACGACAAGAACAAATGCTGCTGATGAAAATAAGAAGAATAATAATACGATACCACCAACAAATAAAAATACATTTCCCCGTACATAACGATTCTTTTTACGATAATGCCTTCCAAACATAAGCATAATAAATGCAAAAATGAGACCACCTGGTTCAAAATGTCCAAGTATCATATCAAGAAATAGACCAAATCCAAATATGATGAGGAGCATCCCCATTAATTGTGTTTTTGAAAAATGCTTCTTCATTTCAGCTCCCCCCTTCTTGTCACATATACATAGAAGAAAAGGCATTGCTTTCCAACACCTTTTCTCCTATCACTATATCATAAGCCTGTTTTATAATATACTACTATTATTTTGTTAACTCTTTCGTTAACGATACATCATTCTTTTCTTTCATTTCACGCTCAAGCTTTGCAATCTTCATATCAAATGTGTCACGTTCATGCCCCTCATTCATACGAGTTTCTATATCGCGAATATGATCTTCAATTTCTTCAAAGCGTAAGAACGGATTATTTTCATCCATTTTATGCATCGCAGTATTCATACGGCGATTAGCATGTGCCATATTTTCACGTGCCATTAATTCCATACGTTTCGCGTGCATTTCTTTTAATTTATTTTTCATCTCAGCAAGACGACGCTCTAACTCATCAATTTGCTCTACAACACCTGCATACATTTCTTCTAATCGAGTTACTTGCCCTTCATAATAAGCTACTTCTTCTAACGCACGCTCATGCAGTTGTAGTTCGCCTGCTTCTTGTGCGATGATCGCTTGCTTTGATCTTTTATTAACGAAATAACGTGCTTGCTCAAGCTCACGAGCGAAATTAGATTTTAATGTTTTATGGCGCTGAATTAACTTCTCAATTTTTGTTATTTCACGCTCACTATCTCGTAAATATTGATTTAACATAGCGATTGGATTTTTTCTTTCTTTCTCATCTAACACATTATGAAAATCTGCTAAAATTGCATCGCGTACACGTCCGAATAAAGATTGTTTCATTATAATCTTCCTCTCTTCTACTTTATAAATTTGATTTATTTTATATTAGTTTTTCATTAACTTGTTCCACTCATCTTCAAAGTTACTATATGGTTTAGAACTTTCTGGAGCAGAATCAACAACTACATCTTTTTCTTTTTTCCACTCACGGTATCCGTAGTATAAAACTACTAATGCTGCGATACCGATTAGTGCTGGGGAATGAGAAAGTGCAATGGATAAACCGATTAAACCAACAATACCCCAAGCTAACTTTCCAAAAAATGATTTAGCTCGCACAAATGATTTATAGCTCCAGTACACAACTCCTGCTCCGATTGCGAATCCTACAATACCAGCAAGACTACCAAGAGCAATTAAAGCCAAAATACCGGCCGCGATAAACGCTAGAAATTGTTTCATCTTGTGCTTGCCTCCCTTCGATTTGATACTCTTATCTTAACTATTTTTTCATGTTTCCATAACGAGCTTAAGAACCGTTTTTGACTCAGACTTAAGACCGAGTTGCATTCAGCCTTTTGTAAAAACATGCGGTAAGATCGGATGCTTTACTCTTTTATCGCACATAAAAAGCCGTACAGAGAATATTCTCTGTACGGCTTTCGTTACTATTCATTATGCTGTTTTATGATACTCTTTCTTTCCCGCTACTTTAGAAAACCTCGGGAAACCAATTAATATAGAAATGATTCCACATACTCCAACTAAGATTGGATAAAACGCATATGGCAACAATTCAATTGGAGATAACGCCGCAAATCCTGCTGCCGTTAACATTTGCGCACCATACGGAATTAATCCTTGCACACAACATGAGAAAAGATCTAATACACTCGCTGATTTACGAGGATCAATTTCATATTGATCTGCAATATTTTTCGCAAGTGGACCTGTAAAGATAATAGAAATTGTATTATTCGCTGTACACATATTCGTCATACTCACTAAGCCAGCAATACCAAACTCTGCTCCTTTTTTTGAACGAATGTTACGCGTTAAAATATTCATTAAATATTGAATGCCACCATTATATTGAATCAGTTCGACCATACCGCCAATTAAAATAGCTAGTAATACTAACTCCATCATACCGCCCATTCCAGTCGTTACACTTTTAAAGAAACTCTCTAACGTGTAACTTCCATCTAAAAGACCGATAACGCCAGATAGTACAGTTCCACCAGTTAACACGATAAGTACATTCCAACCAAGTAGCGCTGTAATAAGTACTCCTGCATAAGGTAAAATCTTTATCCAGTCAAAGCTATGCGCTTTAATCTGCGTATCGCTTCCTAAAGTGACGATTACTAAAAGTACAATTGTAATAATAGCTGCTGGTAATACAATTAAAAAGTTCGTTTTAAACTTATCTTTCATTTCTGTTCCTTGTGAACGTACAGCTGCGATTGTTGTATCTGAAATAAATGATAAATTATCACCAAACATCGCTCCGCCTACGACAGTAGCCATCGTAAGTGCAATTGAGATATCAGTTTGCCCACTAATACCTACAGCAATTGGTGCTAATGCAGCAATTGTTCCCATTGAAGTTCCCATCGCTAATGAAATAAATGCCCCTATAACAAAAATTCCAGCTACGATAAATCCTTGCGGTAAAATTGATAACGCTAAGTTAACTGTAGAATCAACGCCGCCCATCCATTTTGCTGTTTCAGAAAACGCTCCCGCCAGTACAAAAATCAAAACCATAATCATAATATCTGGGTTCCCTGCACCTTTAGCAAATCGTTCCACTTTTACATTAAAACTTTCTTTACGATTCATTGCTAAAGCGACTCCTACAGCAATTGAAATCGCTACAAGTATCGGCAATTTATAGAAATCACCTGTAATAATTCCAGAACCAATAAATAGCGCCAAAAATATTCCAAGTGGTAATAAAGCCAAACCATTTCCTCTCGTTTCTTTCAAAGTACCATCTCTCCCTAGTTTCAACCTTTTTCTAATGAATAACAAAAGACCTCTTCCAATGAGAAGAGGTCTTATACATCTATAAGAAACACTCTTCTCATCTTTCAAGCACATGCTTGCTGGATTTGGCACAGCACTCTGAAATCGAGTCCGCTGCCGAGGCATCGTAGGGCCAGTCCCTCCGCCTCTCTTTATAAGAAGGTTTCATATTTATTTTTTAATAATAATTTCTTCCCTAACTTTACTCGCTTACAAAACAAAAGTCAATTATTTTTTGTATAGATTTTTTTGGTAATTATGCAAAAATTTGAATACAACAATCATTTTAACTTTTTGATTTCTTCTTCCAATATTGAAATCCAATAAAATTCACTATTCTTTATTGCAGCTATTATCCATTTCGTAGTGTACCAAGCTAACTCGTACTCTCCTTTTGTAACATCGCCACTTTTATAAGCACCCTCTAGCTCATCTTCATCTAGTACATACATCTTACCATTCGCTAATAACACTACATCTAAATATAAATCATCAAAATACGGTAAACCACGGTCGTCTATTTCATATTCTTTCGCCACATCGATATAATATTGCACTAATTTTTTCTGATCATCTAACATAGCCGTAATCGCAAAGTTTTTCCCGTCTATGAAATATTGAATCCACGTATACTGATCCGCTGCAATACAAAGTTCTTTACCATCATATTCTTTACAACTTGGTTCTTTCACCTTTTTCATTTCCAGTATTCCTAGCATTCCCTCTTCTATTTTCTTAACCGTATAATCCTTCTCTATTAGTCGCTTCCACGAAGAACCGTCACCATATTTACGTTTCATTACGTCTACTCCTCTTCTATATACAGAAAAGCTCCCACATATTATGTGAGAGCTTGTTCATATTATAATTAAGCCGCTTGTCCTTTTTCAGAAATCTCTTTCAAATAAGCTTGTCCTTTTTCAGCGTCATATTGACCTTCCCACTTAGACATAACTACAGCTGCTAAAGAGTTTCCTACAACGTTAACTGCTGTACGAGCCATATCTAAAATACGGTCAATACCAGCGATGAATGCTAAACCTTCAGGTGGAATACCTACTGTACCAAGTGTCGCTAATAATACAACGAATGATACGCCTGGTACACCTGCGATACCTTTTGATGTAACCATTAATACAAGTAATAATGTAATTTGTTGTGTAATAGATAAATCAATACCGTACATTTGTGCTAAGAAAATAGCCGCAATTGCTTGATATAAAGTTGATCCATCTAAGTTAAATGAATAACCTGTCGGAATAACGAAAGATGTAATTGCTTTCGGACAACCGAACTTCTCCATTTTCTCCATGATTTTCGGTAAAACTGTTTCTGAACTCGCTGTAGAATATGCTAAGATCAGCTCGTCTTTTAAAATCTTAAAGAATTGGAAAATATTAATTCCAAATATTTTCGCTGTAAGTCCTAAGACAACTACGACGAAGAAGATCATTGCTCCATATACGACAATAAGTAATTTCCCTAATGGAATTAATGAAGCTAGACCGAATGTAGAAACTGTAACACCAATTAGTGCAAACACACCAAATGGTGCAAATTTCATAACTTGGTTTGTTACATAAAACATTGCATCAGCTACACCTTGGAAAAATTGAAGAACCGGTCTTCCTCTTTCACCAATTGCTGCTACACCTAAACCAAATAATACAGAGAAGAAGATAATAGCAAGCATATCTCCGTCAGCTAATGACTTCATAATGTTCGTTGGAACAATATTTACAAATGTATCTGCAAATGAATGACTTTGCACTTGCTCTGTCGTATGTGTATATTTTGAAATATCTGTCTTCGTTAACTGATCCATATTTACGCCTTTTCCCGGTTGGAAAATATTCGCAATTAATAGACCGACAATAATTGCAATTGTTGTAATAATTTCAAAATAAAGAATTGTTTTTCCGCCTAGTCGGCCTAGTTTTTTAACATCGCCAACACCAGCAACCCCAACAACAATACTTGCTACAACAATTGGTACAACGATCATTTTAATTAATCGGATGAAAATATCACCAATTGGTTGTAAATATTTCACAACCGCTGGATTATCAAAGAAAATCGCCCCAACTGCAATACCAAGCGCAAGTCCTATTAATATTTGCCATGCAAGTCCTATTCTTTTCATATTTGTTGTAACCCCCTCTTCGATGTGTCACTCTATCTCTCATTCTATCTCTATAAAAACATGAAATTAAGAGTATTACATATTATTCGACAATTCACTACATTTTGTCCCTGTTAAAAATCATAAATCAAAATTTTAAATCTGACAACAAAATAAGTTTGCCCGAACGCAAATAATTTTCTTGACAAAAACAAAACCCATGTCAGAAAACCTCACATGAGAACGATTCCTTATCAGTGTTTTATTGGATTCTCATCTAATATTTCACTATATAAAACAAATGTATTTTTCCCTTTATTTTACAACGAAAATTAAATAATACATCCTTTTTACATGAATTTTAAAAATCCATCTACCGTGAAAATTATCGTTAAAAGACGATAATTTCCGACAAAACTTAGCAATTTTATAAAATTTTCTTTACATTATGGTTACAACGATAGACACCCTTCTTCTTATGATATATAACATTCATAGGGAAAGGAGCCAGACAACCATGAAAAAGAAATTTACAGCGTTCAGTGTTTTAGCAGCAGGAACGATTTTTGTTTCTCCGTTTCTTTCACCCGCATACGCTGAAACGAATCAAGATAAATTATCTAATATTCAATCTGAATTAGAAGGAAAACAAAATGACTTACAAAATAAATCAGCCGAGAAAGAACAAATAGAAAAGGAAATTCAAGAATTACAAAAGAAAATCGACGACCTAACTACTTCTATTAATAAAAACGAAGCTGAATTAAACGATACAAAAAAAGAAATTAGTAAAACACAACAAGTAATCGCTGAAAAAAAGAAACATATAGAGCAATTACAAACAAACATAGATACGCGTCAGGAAGTTATTAAGCAACGTTTACAATCTATGCAAGAAAAACCTCGTACAAATATCATTACAGAGGTATTAACAAATTCTACAAACATTGCAGATCTTGTTGATAATATGTACTCTGTAAGTTTAATTTTAAACAATGATACAGATATTGTGAAAAAGCAAACAACTGACCAAAATGCTGTAGCAACTGAAAAAGAGGCTGTTGAGAAAAAAGAGCAACAATTAAAAGAATCCGAACAGAAATTAGTTCAAAAACAACAAGAGTTGCAAACGAATCAGCAACAGCAGCAAACCTTTATTAGTGATCTACATACGAAAGTAGCAAAAGTAGATTCAGAGATTGAAGGATTAGAAGAATCCAAAGGTATTTTAGAAAACCAGCGTCAAGCTGTTCAAAAAGCAATTGAAGAAGAAAAACGTGCCGAAGAGGCTCGTAAAGCTGAAGAAGCCCGCAAGGCAGAAGAAGCTCGTAAACAAGCTACTACATCTGCTCAAAAAGCTCAAGCAGCTCCAACACCACACGATACAAATATTGGCGGCTTTATTAAGCCAGCAGCTGGATCAAAAACTTCTGGGTTTGGCGTGCGCTCTATAGATAACCATAAAGGAATCGATATCGCAGCTTCAGGAACCGTACCAATTATTGCTGCTGCTGATGGCGTTGTTATTCGCTCAGAATTATCATCTAGTTACGGAAATGTTGTGTACTTATCTCACCGTATTAACGGAAAAACATACACAACAGTATACGCTCATATGAGTAGCCGTTCTGTATCTAATGGACAAACTGTAAAACAAGGAACTCAACTTGGATTTATGGGGAACACTGGTCAATCATACGGACAGCATTTACACTTCGAACTTCACCTTGGAGAATGGAATGTCGGCAAAACAAACGCAGTTGATCCATCTCCTTATATCGGATTATAAAAAAACTCGGTGCATACCGAGTTTTTTTATTTCCACTTCACACACTATAGGCATTCCACATAGACTACAACTAAATGCCTATATTTTACGAGGTGAATCATATGAATACGCAATTACAACAAAAAATCGAAGAGGCTAGAGAAACTTATATTGGCCGGCTATTTACATTTGGTGGTTCAGCATTATTTTTAATCGGATCATTCGTAGCAGTCGTAACAGCCTATAAAGCATATAATCGTTTATTAAATACACCTACAGCATAATAAAAAGACGGAGATTTCTCCGTCTTTTTATTATGCAAACATTTTAAGTACGCCTATTGCATTTAAAAATACAATAATCACAGTTACTGGAATAACATAACGAAGCAAGAAGAACCAAATATTAAATAATGTTTTCCCTTTCGTTTCTGTAACTTCTAATTCTTTCATTAACATTTCTTTACTCATTTTATTTGGTACAAATAGCGAAATAGCTAGTACTCCTAACGGCAGCAATACATTACTTACCGAAAAATCGACGAAATCAAAGAATGTCTTACCAAATATTTTCACATCACTCATAATTCCAAATGATAATGCTGACGGGATTCCAACTGCAAAAATAAGAATACCAATTAATAACGATGCTGACGGACGCTTTTTCTCATTATCTTTCGCAACAGATGCTACTACAATTTCAAGCATAGAAATTGCAGAGGTTAACGTTGCAAAGAAGAATAAAACTAAAAACATAATGAAGAAAAATTGTCCAAATGGTATTTTCGCAAATACTGCTGGAAGGACGATAAACAGTAGTCCTGGTCCTTCAGTCGGCTTAACGCCTAATGCGAAAATCGCCGGGAAAATTGCTAATCCTGCAAGTACTGTAATAAAAACAGTTAAACTTACAATAGATGTTGCTGATTTCGCCAAATGTTCTTCTTTCTTCAAATACGAACTATACGTTACCATTACTGAGGCACCTACTGTTAGCGAGAAGAATGATTGTCCCATCGCGTATAAAATTGTATCTGCTGTAAGCTTTGAAAAATCAGGTTTTAAGAAGAACTCTACTCCTGCAAAAGCACCATCAAGTGTTAATGCACGAACAATGATCGCAATAAATAAAATAAATAATAGCGGCATCATATACTTACTTGCCTTCTCTATCCCTTTTTCTACACCTTTACTTACAACAAAAATTGTGCAAAGCATAAAGATAAATTGCGCTCCAATCGCGCTTACTGGATTTGAAATCGTTTCACCAAACAATTTCCCATAATCAACAACACCATTCCAGAAGCTACCTGTAACACTATAGTATAAGTACAGTAAAATCCATCCACCTACAACACTATAAAAAGATAGTACACTAAAACAAGTAACAACTCCCATGCGACCAATCCAAGGATATAACTTGCTATTTGGCACTAATACTTTATACGCTGTAACTGCCTCTTTTTGCGTACTACGCCCAATAACAAATTCAGCTATTAGAAGGGGCATACCTATAAATAAAGTTAATAGTAAAAATACAAAGAAGAATGCGCCTCCCCCGCCATTACCTGCAACATACGGAAATTTCCATATTGCACCAAGACCTACTGCGGCTCCAGCTGCTGCGAGTACAAAGCCTATTTTCGACGTCCATTGCTGTGTTTCTTTCATCATAAATTCCCCTTTTCTGAATATTTAAACTTTTATCAATTATACACTTTCATTTCATACTCGCACACCTCCTTTAGAAAATAAAAAAGTCCCCTACACGCAAATATGCATGTAGAGGACGATATATGTAATGTTAATACCGTGGTACCACCTCAATTGGATTGATAAATCCCACTTGTTCAAGTACAGGAAAATTCCGATACTCTATCCTTTTAACGGCGGAACCCGGGTTGCCTACTACAATGTTCAACATACCTCTCGCAAGCCCATTCTGTATATTTTATCGTACCGGGCTCACACCTTACCCCAGCTCTCTGAACGTATCAAATATACATACTCTTCTTGCTCATCGATTTCATCTATTGAAGTTACTAGTGATTATAAATTATATTTTTATAGTTGTAAAGTACAATTTATTCATTATCCTATATGAACTCTTCTCTCTAATTCTTGTAAAAACAATTCTCTTTTTTGTTCATTTTGAACATATATCGACTTTAATACCTCTTGCAACAATATATTTCTCTGCCTTTTCTCTATTTGTAATGCTTTCACTTTTACTCTAACTTCGTATAAAAAATCAAGATACGCTTCATACGCCTCATCATATTTATTTGCGATATCATCACGAATTTTTTTTGCAAGTTTCGGGCTCGCTCCTCCGGTAGAAACAGCCACATTCAGTAATCCACGATGAATCGCTGCCGGAAAATGAACATTACCACTTTCCGGGTTCGTAATAACATTTACTAATTGATTCTCTGCGCTATCTTCAGCAATTTGTTCATTTAATACAGCATCACTACTCGCTGCAACAACTAAAAAAGCGTCTTTAATATCACTTTTTTCATACTCCCTTTGATACCAACGAATTTTCTTTTCTTCTACAAGTTTCACTAAATTCGCATCCAATTCAGGACTTACCACAACTATATCCGCACCTTGTTTTAGTAAAGGAATAATTTTAAATCCCGCGACTTTCCCTCCACCAATGACAACAACACGTTTCTTCTCAACTCGCACTGTAAGTGGATACATATTGATCTCCCTTCAATAATTTCTTCGTTTTCTGAATTAACATATACTGAAACGCTTCATTCTTTCCTAAATACGGACTTATTTTTATCTCATCCAACTCATATTGGCGCACTTCTTTTTCAATATGTTTCATAAGTAAACCTGTAAATAACAAGTAAGGCAGCACAACGATGTTCTTTTCTTTTCGTTCTACAACTTCCTTTAACTTCTCCTCAAATTTTGGCTCGGCAGCCGCTAAATAACAAACTTCTACTTTTTTAATCTTCTCTTCTGTTTGAAATAAAGAAGCAATCCAGTTTATATCTCTTAATACTTCAGGATCACTGCTCCCTCTTGCAACGAGAAGTAGCGTCACTTCATTCTTATCTTCCTGTTCAATGCCACTTCCGCTATACACCGATTTAACAAGTGTTTCTGATACACCAAACGGGTTACCATAGGTCACTTTAACATTCGAAAATTGCTTAGTTAACTTCTCCAATTCAAACGGGATATCTTTTTTCACATGACCTGCCGCTAATAAAAAAACTGGAATAACAATAATCTCTGTAGCACCACGCTTCACACATGTACGGAACCCTTCATCAATAGTTGGATTCGCTAACTCTAAAAAACAAACTTCTTGAATACTCGCCTCTACACGGTTCATACATGACGTAATAAACGCAACTGCTTCTTCTTTAGCCGCTTTCAAACGACTTCCATGACATATATATAAGATGGCCTTCATTTTATAACACTCCGCTTACTTGATACGTACTTTCTGTCTGTTTCTCAAACCAATGGATTCTTTCTCTAAAACGGACCACTTCTCCAATTACAATCATGCTCGGATTTTGAATTTGTTCTTTTTTCGCAATATCTATAATTGTCCCTAACGTCCCTACAACTGTACGTTGCATAGATGTCGTTCCCCGTTCAATAATAGCAGCAGGTGTACTTTTATCCTTTCCATGCTTCATCAGTTGTTCACATATGTAGGGTAAATTACTAACCCCCATATATACCGCCAATGTCTCTACACCTTTCGCTAAATTTTCCCACTTCACTTCCTCTGCAGCATCTTCTTTCCTATGTCCCGTCACAATAGCAAAACTCGCACTTGCATCACGGTGCGTCACCGGAATACCAGCATAAGCAGGCGCAGCTATTCCAGCTGAAATACCAGGAACGATTTCAAATGGTACACCTTGCTTTGCTAACGCTTCAGCTTCTTCTCCCCCTCTACCAAATACAAATGGATCACCGCCCTTAAGCCTCGTTACAACTTTTCCTTTTTTCGCATATTTAATAAGAAACATGTTAATTGTCTCTTGCTTCATCGTGTGATAATTTGGTAGTTTTCCGCAATAAATTAAATCTGCTTCGGGCTTTGCATAGGAAAGCAACTCTTTATTTACAAGACGGTCGTACAAAATAACATCTGCCTTCTCAATACATTTCAACCCTTTCACAGTAATTAAATCTGGATCACCAGGACCCGCACCAACGATATAAACCTTCCCCATCATCTCTCCTCATTTCTACTATTAAAGTGAAACTTCCATCCTTATATACGAATGGAAGTTTTCATTATTTCGTATTACTTTTTCCTTACTCATGAATAACAAATGCCGCACCTTTTCGAATCTTCTTTTTTTCAAATAGGGAAATCTCCTTTACTTCTGGCAGCGGTAAAAAATGTTTTTCAAGCTCCATCTCCGCCAGCTTAAACGCCTGTTCTTCACTTTGAGCAACGACAACAATCGGAACAATACTATTTACTAACACAGCTTCAAATCGATATAAATCCATATTGTCCCTCCTAAGACGCTATTACTTCTTCTAGCACATTATTTAACGCTATTTGTAATGTCTCTACACCAACTCGGCCGACAAAATCATAAAACGTTTCAGCTGGTAATTTATTCTCTTTGAAATAACTTATAAATGATGCAAGTACATCAGGTAGATCCTCGCCATCTATTTTTCCTTTTAACTTTTGATTATAAGCACCACCATCTAACAACGTTCCACCTACATATATTTCAAATGCCTCAACAATTCCTTTTTCCTTCGTTTTCATTTTCACCCCTTGTAATCCAATGTCAGCAATTTGACGTTGACCACATGAATTCGGGCATCCTACCATATGAATACGAACCGGAACATCGAGTGCAATTTGTGTATCTAAGTATTCGGCGATTTTTCGCAATCTTTCTTTCGTTTCTACTAAAGCAAGATTGCAATATTCAATACCAGTACAAGAAACCGCATGACCAATAAACGATTTCGGACTTGCTGATATTGCTTCAAACAACGGCTCATTTAGTAAACCCGCCACATTTTTTGGCGGAACATTCGGAATAATGAAGTTTTGCGAATTACATGTACGAATTTGTCCATTTCCATACTGCTTAGCAATTCTTGCAATCTCAAACATTTCTTCTGCATGCAGACGTCCTACCGGCACATTAAAACCTACATATTTTAGTCCATCTTGTTTTTGGTCTTGGACACCATAGAAGTATCCCGCATTCCAACCTTTGAGAGCACTTTCCCCTTTACTTTGCAATGGTCCTGTATACTCTATTAGTTTCTCTTTAAACTTCTCTGCTCCCCAGTCTGCAACAAGAAATTTCAAACGGGCTAAATGACGTTTTTCACGATATCCAAAATCACGGAATATTGTAGCAATCGCAATCGCTACCGTCTTTACTTCTTCTGGTAAAACAAATACATCTAATTCATCAGCTAAGTATGGACGAGCTGATAATCCACCGCCTACTTTTATATGAAAACCAACTTTTTCCTCACCATCTATCTCTTTCTTTGCAGGTGTAAATGCAACACAGTTAATCTCTGCGTTTGCTGAGTTATAAATGTTAGAACTAATAGACATTTTAAATTTACGTGGTAAGTTAGAAAACTCTTCATTATGTTGGAAGTAGTCATATACCTCTTTCACAATACCAGTTGTATCCAACAGTTCATTCGCATCAATACCCGCAAGTGGATTCCCTGTAATATTACGCGTTATATCACCACACGCTCCAGCTGAAGATAACCCCACTCGCGCTAACCTTTTAAAAATATCTGGAATTTGATGAATTTCTAACCAGTGAAACTGAATCGCCTGTCTTGTCGTAATATCTATTACGTCACGCCCATAATCCTCAGCGATAGAAGCAAGCACTTCTGCCTGTGCATTCGTAATAATCCCTGAAGGAATATTGACACGCATCATAAAATAACCAGCTTCTTTCGGTCTTTGTAAATACAACCCTGCCCATTTAAATGCGTCCCACTCTTCTTTCGGAATAGATTCGAATCCATTTTCAGCATAGTAAGGAATATCATTAAAGATTTCCAAACCATCTTTTTTTAACTTATTTTTCTCAGTCTGATTTAATTTTTCATTGTTAGCCCATACTTTTTCATAACTCATTTTTAAATCCCCCTATATAAAACTACGCTCTTGTAAGTACTTAACAATTTGTTCTGCACATTCTTCAATAGAATACTTATGCGTTTCTACAATTAATTCCGCTTGCTTTGGTTCCTCATACGGTGAATCAACACCTGTAAATTCCTTAATATCACCTTTTCTAGCTTTTTTATAAAGCCCTTTTGGATCACGTTTTTCACACTCTTCAATTGGACATTTTACAAACACTTCTATAAACTCATCTGCAGCTAATAGATCTCTAACTTGTTTTCGATCTAATCGAAATGGTGAAATGAACGCTGTAAGAACAACAGTACCTTGATCTACAAATAGTTTCGCTACTTCGCCAATCCGTCTTATATTCTCCATACGATCACTTTCAGAAAAACCTAAGTCTTTATTTAAACCGTGGCGTATATTGTCTCCATCTAGTACATAGTTTCCAATATTCTTTTCAAATAGTTTACGAGCAACCGCGTTCGCTACCGTAGATTTACCTGAAGCTGATAATCCAGTAAACCAAACTACAAAACTATGATGCCCATTTTTTACTCTTCTCTCATCTTTTGAAACAGATGCTGTATGCCAAGTAATATTCGTATCCATCTCATTCTCTCCCTATTCTGTTACTACTTCTTTTTTCAAACCTTTAATTAGTACTTCCACTACTTCTTTACGACTAAATGTACTTGGCGGAACCTCACCGTTTCTTAATAGTTCTCTTACTTTCGTACCAGATAAAATGACATGATCTTCTTTTCCGTGCGGGCATGTTTTCGTCGAAGCCATCGCTTCACATTTCGTGCAGTAAAAACTATGTTCAAAAAATAACGGTGTAATCCCTAACTCTTCCACTGTAAAGTTTGTAAAAATTTCTTGCGCTTCATAAGTACCGTAATAATCTCCTACCCCTGCATGATCGCGCCCTACAATAAAGTGGGTGCATCCAAAATTCTTTCTGACTAACGCATGAAATATCGCTTCCCTCGGTCCTGCGTAACGCATTGCTGCAGGAAATACACTTAAAAAGACACGATCTTTCGGATAATAATTTTGAAGTAATACTTCATAGCTTTCCATCCTTACATCAGCAGGAATATCGTCCGACTTCGTTTCCCCAACGAGTGGATTTAAAAAGAGGCCATCTACAATTTCAAGAGCAGATTTTTGAATATATTCATGGGCACGATGCACCGGATTTCTCGTTTGGAATCCAACTACTGTTTTCCAACCACGTTTTTTAAATTCTTCTCTCGTTTCAATTGGATCTAAATGATAAGAAGGAAACGGATTATTTTCAAAACGTTTCGTAAGAATAATTGCTCCTCCAACGTAAACGTTCGGTCTTTCGTATAATTTTTTCACTCCAGGATGAGCCTCATCCGTTGTTTTATACACTAGTAACGCTTCTTTTTCCTTATCTGGTACAAAAATATCTTCTATTTGAATGACACCATATACATTTCCACCGTTAACAAGTTTTACTTCCTCCCCAGCTTTTAGAGTCTCTGCTACTTCTTCTGTTACTGGTAATGTAATTGGTATACTCCATACGATCCCATTAGCTAAACGAAGCGTTTCTACGACCGAATCATAATCTTTCTTTCCTAAAAAACCAGTAAGCGGGCTATATCCCCCTGTCGCTAATAGCTCTAAATCACTTAATGCAATGTTATCTAGCTGAATTTCTTTTTCAATTTGTGATACGTCGTATGTCTCGTCTACACGATTTATTAATTTGTTTACTGTACTCATTTTCTATACCCTCTCTTAACTTTATTTTCAAATTCATCTTATTGGTAATGAAGACCACATTCAGTTTTCACTTTCCCGGCCCATCTACCATCTCTCGAATCGCCACCCTCTCCTACAGGTAACGTACATTTCTCACACCCAATACTTGGATATCCAACATCATGCAATGGGTTATACGGCAAGCTATGTTTGTATACATATCGCCATACCTTTTTCCACGTCCAATGAATGAGCGGACAAACTTTAATAGATTGAAAGCGATGATCTTGATTTATAAACTTTGTATGCTTACGCGTTTCTGATTGTTCCCTCCTTAAGCCCGATATCCATGCTTTTTCCGCCGCTAATGATTTTTCTAACGGTAAAATTTTTCTAATTTTACAACAAAGATTCGGATTACTTTCCCATAATTTCTCACCATGCAGCTTCGCTTGTTCATCAAGTGTAAGTTCCGGCTGTTTTTCTATAATATTTAATGAAGGAAATCGTCCCCGCACTTTTTGAATTAATTCATATGTTTCTTGAAAATGAACATTTGTATCTAAAAATACAACTTTAGCAGATGGATTTACTTGGTTTATAAGATGCAGTAAGACCATACCTTCCACTCCAAAGCTACATGCGTATACGATTTCATCTTTATACTCTTTATAAGCCCAACTTAAAACTGACAACGCGCCTTTCGTTTCATCTTCTTCCGAAAATGAAATGCCATTTTCATCCCACGTTTCATACGTCAACATGTTTTTTCCCCCTGTAAAAGCAAAAAGACGGTTTTAACCTCATAAAATAGGTTAAAACCGCCTCTAGTTTTTCTAGTCAGCGCTTTTTTTACTTTAAACGTACTTTTTCACTTTTCTCTAATTGAATGACTTTCCCATCTTGCACAACAATTGTAATTGAACCATATTTCATATCAGCAAGCATCGCTTGAATTTTCTCAGATACTTCCTCAAAATGTTCCCGTACGCTCACGCGAACAGCCCCCCTTTTTTATTCATAAAAAAAATCTTTCCCATTTCGAAAAGACTGTTCGGTAATATATTTTACCTTATCTTTCAAAATGGATTCCATTTTGCTGGATTTAGCACCTTGCTTTCTATAAGCAGGTTGCCGAGCTTCGTTGGGCCAGTTCCCTCCGCTTCTCTTGATAAGCTTTGTATTTGTATTTTATCACAATTCTGATTTTTTTCAATCCTAGTTTTCCGATATATTTTATTTATTTTATACCACCATTTAGAGGCCGTACAATTCTTACCTCAAAATCCAGCAAGAGAAAAGTGCCTTGCTGCCTGTAAACGCCCAATTGATGGGGACTAATAATTAGTGGGGAATGCCCACACTGATTATAGTTTCACTTTATAAAAAAGGAATTGCCCCTCAGAACAACTCCCTTTCCTTACTTAAACAAGTTCTTTAATACGTATGCGATCGTTCCCAATAATATTTTCATATGTTTCACGCTCTACAACAATTTGTGATGTGCCGCCTTTCGCGAAGACGACAGCCGGTCTACGAATCCGATTATAATTATTTGCCATCGAGTACCCATATGCCCCTGTACAAGAAATCGCTAGTAAATCGGCAGAAGCAACTTTCGGTAGAGTAATATCCCAAATTAACATATCTCCACTCTCACAGCACTTCCCAGCAATCGAAACAATTTCCTCATTCTCATCATTCCCTCGATTCGCTAACATCGCTTCATAACGAGCGTTATATAAAGCAGGTCTTAAATTATCAGTCATCCCACCATCCACTGATACATATTTCCGAATACCAGGAATGTCTTTCACAGATCCGACTGTATAAATTGTCGTTCCAGCATCCCCTACAATACTACGGCCTGGTTCAACCCATATTTCTGGCAAGGGATAATTACATACCGTAAATTGTTCCCTCACCGCACTTGTTACAGCTCGCACATATGTCTCAAGAGTTAATGGTGTATCTGACTCTGTGTAGCGTATTCCGAATCCTCCGCCTACATTTAATACTTTTACTACATAGTTCGCGCGCTCTCTCACCTGTTCTAAAAATTGATGAAGAACTTCAATCGCTCGAACAAATCCAGCCGTTTCAAATATTTGCGATCCGATATGTGAATGAATTCCTAACACATTATAATTTGATTTTTGTAAAGCAAGCTCAATTGATTGCATCGCTTGACCATTTGACACGCCAAATCCAAATTTCGAATCATCTTGACCTGTTGTAATATATTCATGTGTGTGCGCCTCTACTCCAGGCGTTACACGAATTAATATGTTCACAAATTTCCCGTGTTGCACTGCTAAATCATGCAAAATTTCTAATTCCAAAAAATTATCTACGACAAAACAACCAACATTAGCCTGAAGAGCCATCACGATTTCTTCTTCTGTTTTATTATTGCCGTGAAAATGAATACGCGATGCTGGAAATCCTGCTTGAAGCGCAGTATATAATTCTCCTCCAGAAACAACATCTAATGACATATTTTCTTCACGAGCTACTCGGCACATCTCCATGCACAAGAACGCCTTGCTTGCATATGCTACTTGATAAGAGAAACCACTTTCTTTAAAAGCACGATGAAACGCGCGGCACTTTCCTCGAATAGACTCTTCATCGTATACATAAAGTGGTGTTCCGTATTGTTTTGCTAGCTGCGTCGTATCGCACCCTCCAATTTCTAAGTGTCCCTGCCCATTGATTCGGCTTGTGCCGTGTAAATACATTTGAATTCCTCCCTTATTTCCTCTAAAACTCATAACCCCAATCTTCTATTCATTGCAGCACGCTTTTAGATAGACAAAAAACGCGCGGAACAATGTTCACACGCGTTTCTTATTAGGAAAAATATATATTGAAAAAATAAACGAGTTGTTATCTCCTCAAAATAAGAAACCGCATCAACATCTCCAAATAGCTCTCCATAAAATAAATCTTATGACAGTACTACATTTATTCAATGCAGTCCCAATATATGAATAAGATGGTTATTCTTATATTTCGGCAATAGTCCCTTTCAACCTATGATCACAGATTCCATTAAATCTCCCATAGCTTACTCTTTCCTATCGCGGCCTCTACCTTTGAGAGTAGATGAGGTAAGTCTATTTAATTTTCAAACATCTAATTGATGCTATTAACAATACCAAAGGACCATTTTATTTGTCAAACAATTTTTTATATTGTTTTTTTACAGTTTAGTTTTGTATCATCTGGTAAGCGCTTTACTAAAATCTTTGTCACTTCCCATTCGCCTTCTTCGTTATTAAATATAATCGTTACCTTCTCAAATGGTGGAGCAATTTTCCCAGCAACTCGTTCATACTTCGTCACTTCAATACTCGCTTGAAATAAATATGTACCGCTATACACTTTTTTTAAACTAATAATTTTAGGGCATTGATAAGGCTTCAAACTCCCATATTGTTTTTCAATCGCTTTATTTATTTTCGGAAATAAAACAGAATAAAGGGCATCTTCCATAAGAGGTGCATCATATTGGGCTACTGACACACTCGGTGAAGCAAAAAGTATAACACTACTGCATACTATAAAATATAATAATTTTCGCATTATAACCTCCGTATTATTACACGATTCTTTCTGCGCACGATAATTATCATACATAGAAACTCCGTTTTATTGTCTCCCTCTGCCCTTTTTCTACTCAATTATTATAAAAAAGCCCACAACTCTCTTTTATTTTCGTATAATGATACTCATAGTATAATAAACATAATAACAAAGGACTGTTCGTATATATAAAATGAGGCGCTAATCAAACCGGCCCACAAGAACTGTCATGCTTTTAGGAGAGGAGTATATTATGCTACAACGTCTGTTTCCAAAACTGCGATTCGCACTCGTTGCAGTCGTTTTATTATGGATAAAAACATATATTGTGTACAAGCTAGCATTTGATATTAAAATTGATAATTTCTTTGAAGAATTTATGCTTTTTATTAATCCACTAGCTGCGTTACTTTTATTTTTCGGTTTTGCTTTATTCGCATCTAAGCACCGAAACAGAATTATAATTGGAATCAGTTTTATACTGTCCTTTATTTTATTTGGAAATGCAATGTTTTATGGGTTTTATAACGATTTCGTTACGTTCCCAGTTTTATTCCAAACAAACAATATGGCTGATTTAGGGACGAGTATAAAAGAACTCTTTACGTATAAAACATTACTTTTATTTGCAGATGCAATTATTTTAATGTTTCTTTCGCGTAAATTCCCGGCATTTTGTGACAAGACGCCGCTTTCTCGCTCTGAGAAGCGAACTTTCTTTAGCGGTGTAACAGCTTTATTAGCACTACAAATTGTTGTTTCAGTTATTTATAAACCACAAATGTTCTCACGCTCATTTGATCGTCAAACAGTCGTGAAAAATTTAGGTTTATACACATATCATCTATTTGATATTACACTTCAATCTAAATCTTCAGCTGAACGTGTATTTGCAAGTGGTGACGGGTTCTCTGAAATTAAAAACTATACAGACTCAAAAGATAAGCAAGTTGATAAAAACTTATTTGGAGCTGCAAAAGGTAAAAATGTAATTTTGATTTCAATGGAATCTACACAAAGTTTTGTTATTAATAAAAAAATAAATGGAAAAGAAATCACTCCATTTTTAAATGAATTTATTAAAGATAGTTTTTATTTCGATAACTTCTATCATCAAACGGGACAAGGTAAAACTTCTGATGCTGAATTTATCGTTGAAAATTCACTTTATCCGTTAGACCGCGGTTCTGTATTCTTTACTCACGCAACAAATGAATATACAGCTACACCAGAGCAATTAAAAAAATACGGATATTCTTCTGCTGTCTTCCATTCAAACGATAAAACGTTTTGGAATCGTGATGTAATGTATCCTGCCCTTGGATATGATCGTTACTTTAATTTAAATGATTACACAGGTACAGAACAAATGTCTGTCGGCTGGGGATTAAAAGATAAAGAGTTCTTTGAACAATCTATGCCAAAGCTAAAATCTTTACCGCAACCGTTCTATACAAAATTTATTACTTTAACAAACCATTTTCCGTTTCTTCTAAATCCAGAAGATCAATATGTTGATGAGTTTAATTCGGAAAGTGGTGTTGTAAACCGCTACTTCCCAACCGTTCGTTACACGGATGAAGCTCTTAAATTATTTATTAAACAATTAAAAGACGAAGGACTGTATGATAATTCTGTTATTGTCATTTATGGAGATCATTACGGCATTTCTGAAAACCATAACGCAGCAATGGCTCAGTTCCTTGGGAAAGACGCTATTACACCGTTTGATTCTATGCAATTACAACGCGTCCCTCTCATTATTCATGTACCTGGTCAAGAAGGAAAAATCATTTCTAAAGTATCTGGTCAAATTGATATTAAACCAACGCTACTTCATTTACTTGGTATTAAAACAAATCAATCCGTTGAATTTGGAACTGACTTATTTATTAAAGAAGAAAACCCACTTATGGTAATGCGTGATGGTAGCTTCGTTTCGGAAGATTATGTTTATACAAAGAACATGTGCTATAAACGAAATACAGGTGAAGAAGCAGACATTTCATTATGTCAACCGAATATTGAAAAAGCAAAAACTGAATTGAAACTCTCCGACAAACTCATTTATGGAGATTTATTACGTTTCGATCCTAACAATCGATATAAAACCGGAACAATGACAACGAAATTTGAATAGTGCAAGAAGCAACTTTTATAAAAGTTGCTTCTTTTTTTACTTATTTTCCCAATCGTTTCGCTATGAAATCTTTCACAAATTGGGAATTTCTTTCGTATGAGGAAGAAATTTATGGTATGATAAAATAAGTAAAATTTCATACACTAATTAAGAATTTATTACAGAAAGCAAGGGATCAGATTTTGTATAGAGCAGCTATTCCAAACTTATTTACGCTCGGAAATTTATATAGTGGATTCTTGTCAATCGGCTATGCATCTTTAGGATATTATAAATCAGCTGCTATTTTAGTACTTATCGGGATGATGTTAGATAGTCTTGATGGGCGTGTTGCTCGTTTATTACGTGTTGATTCACAAATGGGTAAAGAGCTTGACTCGCTTGCGGATGTCGTAACATTTGGTGCAGCACCTGCTGTTCTCATGTATTACACATCTTTCTCCAATTATGGCATCATCGGACTATACATAGCGGGACTATTCCCTCTTTTCGGAGCATATCGCTTAGCACGATTTAATGTAACACCATCTTCTACTTCAATGAAATATTTCACTGGGGTACCGATTACAGCAGCGGGAGGGCTTGTTGCTTTCTTAACATTATTTTCACATACCATTCCAAAAATCGTTCTTATTACAGTATTTGTAACGTTCGCATTTTTAATGGTGAGTCGTATTCGTATCCCGAGTTTAAAAGATGTACCAATTCCACGATATAGCATCATTATTACACTATTTTTAGTTGGGATCATTATCACAATGTACCAAACAGGGTTCGGTAATTTTTCTGTTTTCTTATTCATTGCTATTCCACTATATATTTTGTATATGCTATCTCAATTTCTTAGACAAAGACCATCTAAAAGAGCCAATAAAGAAAAATAAGAAAAACCTTCCGATTCCGGAAGGTTTCTTTTTATTTTGTAACTACTGCTTTTTGATTTACAGGTGTTACAGGCTCTTCACCGTTTAATACGGCTAAAATATTTCTTACTGCCATTTCAGCCATCGCATCACGCGTTTCGAATGTTGCATTTCCTACGTGAGGAGCAAGTACTACATTCTTTAATCCTTTTAGCTCTTCTGTAATCTTCGGTTCAAATTCAAACACGTCAAGAGCTGCTCCTTCAATTTCATTTGTTTTTAATGCATGAGCAAGTGCCGCTTCATTCATAATTGGTCCACGTGAAGCATTTACAATATACGCTGTTTTCTTCATCATTTTAAACTGTTCTTCATCAATCATATGATGCAATGTCGGATTATAAGCACAGTTAATTGTAATAAAATCTGCTGTTTGTAGTAATTCTTCCAATGTTACATATGTTGCTTCCAGTTCACTTTCAGCTTCAGGCTTTCGATTTGGTCCTGTATATAAAACTTTCATTCCAAACGCTTTTGCACGCTTTGCAACTGCCTTTCCGATTTCTCCAAGGCCAATAATTCCAATTGTCTTACCATGTACTTCGCGGCCTAAGAAAAATAATGGTGCCCATCCGTTAAATCCAATTGTACGACATAGCGTATCACCTTCAGGGATTCTACGTGCCGCTGCTAAAAGAAGAGCAAATGTTAATTCTGCAGTGGCTTCAGTTGATACTTTCGGTGTATTCGATACTATAATTCCTTTTTCGCCCGCATACGTGTAATCAATATTATCGTAACCAGCACCATAGTTTGCAACAATCTTTAAATTAGGTGCCGCATCAATAACTTCTTTTGTTACTTTTGTAGAAAGTAGGCTTAACAATGCATCTTTATCTTGTACACGCTTTGTTAATTCATCTAAAGAAATTAACTCCTCTTTATCGTACATTTCTACATCATGATCTTTTAATAGTTCTAATCCGATTGATGGAATTTTTCCTGCTACTAATATTTTCGCCACTACTAACACCTCTTCTATAAAAATAAGATATCTCTTATCTTTCATTGTAAGAAATCCACATATAAAAACCAAGGAATTTGATTATAGTTTTGAAAATCGACACTTTTCCATTAAAAAAGAGGAGATGCAAGTCTCCCCTCTTTTTACGCTTTTTCTTGCGATTCTTTTCCAAGCTTCACATCAATTGTTCCCTCTGCAACTGTATCGCTAATTTGCTCCTCAATAACTGACTGAGCGGTATTCGTTGTTTCAGAAGTATACGATTGTTGCTCTGCACCTTGTACATTTTGTTTCTTTTGTTGTTTTTCCATTTCTTACCCTCCTTTTTATTCTTTCTTATTTTGAACAAAAAGAAGGGTTTTCATCAAAAAATCATGTTCATTTTGAAATTGTTACTTCTTCTAGTAATCTCATCGTTCTTACTCGTTTCGTAAATGTAGCTATGTGAGTAATATCATGATTACGTAATGTCTTCATATTCTCTTCCACGTATTTTCCTAAATCATTCGGATAATGGGCATCCGAGGAGAGAGTAATCGGAACCTCGTACTTAGCTAATACTTGTAAATATAGCGGACTCGGACACATTTCGTGCACAGGATAGCGATAGTACAATCCCGCATTTATTTCCGTTGCCGTATTTGTTTCTACTAACGCACGCGCAATTTCCTTATAATAAGAAAGTTGTTCATTCTCATCTAACCGATAATTAAATACTTTTATGTTATCAAGATGAGCTATAATATCAAATAACCCAGAGTGAACTGCACACTCAACCGTTTTGAAAAACGTATCATATAAAGCGTATAAGTCATGTTCCTCAAAATATTCTTTCGTATCTGGATTATCAAATCCCCAGCCATTCAAAAAATGAACAGAACCAATTACATAATCAAAGTCTCCTAATGCCAGTAAAGATTGTAATTCTTGTTCACCACCAATAAAATAATCCGCTTCAATTCCAAGTTTAAGCGTAACGCCTCTTTTACTCCATCTTTCTTTCGCCTCTTCAATTGCTTTTGTAAAATCATATAGTGACGCTATCCTTACTTGGTCTAACCATTCCTTCTGTAAACGTCCCAGCTTGGAATCACTAATATCGACATATTTTTCATAGTATTCTTTTGCTTCATAAAAACGGTATAAATGATCGACAATACCAACTTCTTTTATACCTTTTCGCAGCGCTTCTTCTAAATATAGATCAATCCATTTCGTTGTAAACGGCCCTTCTTTCACACGTTTTTGCAGGCGTTCTTGTGTTTTCACAAGCCATTCCATAGAATGTTTTTTTTCTTTAAGCGGTTCATATTGTTGTAGGGCTTCATTTATTTTAGCTAGCCATCCTATTGAATATGGCCCTTCTTCTAAATGAATGTGATAATCCACCTTCATCTACATTTCCCCCTTATAAAGTATCTATTTCTCTTCTGTCCCCTACTCTCGAAAGCTTCCCATTTCTTTCTGTCACTTCCTCCATAATATCTTCTAACGATATATTTTTTTCGGCTAATAAAACGAAGCAGTGATACAATACATCTACCATTTCTTTCACTAATTCTTCTTTGTCATTATTTTTAGATGCGATAATTACTTCCGTGCATTCTTCACCAATTTTCTTTAAAATTTTATCTTCTCCCTTTGAAAATAAGTAATTTGTATACGATTCAGGAAGTGGATTTTCCTTTCGTTCTTCAATTGTTTCAAATAATAATTTAAAGGCATTTTCCATATGTATCCCCCTATATAATTTTGTAGTGAAAACATGTTTTCTCTCCCGTATGACAAGCAGGTCCCACTTGCTTTACGACAACAACGATTGAATCTTGATCACAATCTAAATAAAGAGATTGCACATATTGGACATTTCCTGATGTTTCTCCTTTATTCCATAACGATTGTCTTGAACGAGAATAAAACCATGTTCTTTTCGTTTCTAGCGTTTTTTCATATGCTTCTTCATTCATATAAGCTAACATTAAAACTTCTTTTGTCCCTTCTTCAATTACAACTGCTGGTAGTAATCCTTTTGAAAAGTTAGGTTTCATAACCGCACCTCAACGTTTTCATTTCTTAATTTTCTCTTTACATCCTGCACTGTCGCCTCACCATAATGAAAAATGGATGCTGCAAGTGCTGCATCAACTGTTGTCTTTTGAAAAACTTCTATGATGTGATCAGCATGACCACATCCACCTGACGCGATGACTGGTACGGAAACACCGTTTGAAATTTCTTCTGTTAAACGAAGATCATATCCGTTTTTCGTTCCATCGGCATCCATACTCGTTAACAAAATTTCACCTGCCCCTAGCTCGGTAACACGCTTTGCCCACCCGATTGCATCCATTCCCGTATCAACTCTTCCGCCGTTCACATATACATTCCACTTATCTTCTGCTACTTTTCTAGCATCAATTGCTACGACAATACATTGTGATCCAAAGTGTTCTGCCCCTTCTTCAATTAGCTTTGGATTTCGCACTGCCGCTGAGTTGATTGAAACTTTATCTGCTCCGGCTCTTAGTAAATTGTACATATCTTTAACACTTGAAACCCCTCCTCCAACTGTAAGAGGAATAAATACTTTTGAAGCTGTTTTTTCTACAACATCTATAATCGTTTTTCGTCCTTCATGCGTTGCCGTAATATCTAAAAATACAATTTCATCTGCTCCCGCATCATTATATAAAGCAGCTATTTCAACAGGATCACCGACGTCTTGTAATCCTATAAAATTTACCCCCTTTACGACTCGCCCTTCTTTCACATCTAGACATGGAATAATGCGTTTCGCTAACATAACTTTGTTACCTCTAACACTTCTTCTAAATCAATCGTTTTCTCGTAAAGAGCCTTACCAATTATGACGCCGTATATATTCATATCATTTAATTTTTTCACATCTTGTATAGATGCCACTCCTCCAGAAGCAACAAGACGAATGCCCACGCTTTTTTGTAGTAACTCTAATTGCTCTACATTCGGCCCTGCAAGTGTCCCGTCTTTCGAAATGTCTGTAAACACAATCGTTTGAACACCTACATTCTCCATTTGCTTTGCTAAATCAATGTAAGAAATTTCAGATACATCAAGCCAGCCTCTCGTTGCTACGAAACCATTTTTCGCATCAATTCCAACAATGATTTTTTCTTTATATAGAAGAACTGCTTCTTCTAAAAATGTCCTATCATAAAGAGCAGATGTTCCTAAAATCACTTTATCTACACCTACTGACAATAACTTCTCTACCGCTACAAGTGATCGAATTCCTCCTCCAACTTGCACTGGAATACATACTTCCTTGCAAATCCTTTCAATAACGGACAAATTTACTGACTCTCCAGCAATTGCACCATCTAAATCAACAATGTGTAGTGTTTTCGCGCCCAATTTTTCGAATATAATCGCTTGCGCAACTGGATCTTCATTCATTACTGTTTCTTTACTAAACTCTCCTTGATACAGTCTAACGCATCGTCCTTCTTTTAAATCGATAGCTGGGAAGATCTCCATGCTTCTACCACCCCTTTGAAATTTTTCAACATTTGCATTCCAATGTCACCACTTTTTTCAGGATGAAACTGTGCGCCGTATATATTTCCTTTTGCTACAAAACCAGGTACTTTCACTCCATATTCACTTATCCCATACACAATCTCATTTGGACAATCTGCATAATAAGAATGGACATAATATACATAAGAACCATCTTCTACTCCATTCCAAAGCGCTATTTCCCCCTCTTTCTTTAACTCATTCCATCCCATATGTGGAATTTTATAAGGAACCTTTAACTTTCGAATCACACCTGGTAATAAACTTAATCCGTTACAGTCTTGTAGTTCCTCACTTTTTTCAAATAAAAGCTGCATTCCTAAGCAAATGCCAAGAAGCGGTTTTCCTGAACGCCCGACCTCTTTTAACACACGAGCTAAATCTTTTTCTTCCAATACATCCATCGCTTTTGGAAATGCACCTACTCCTGGTAAAATTACTCCATCACTTCTAAGAATCTCTTCTTTATCACTCGTTACGATGTACTCTGCTCCAATATATTTTAATGCTTGTTCTACACTACGAATATTTCCCATTCCATAATCTATAATGGCAATCAATTACAACATCCCTTTCGTTGAATTTACACCAGTAATGTTGGCATTTCTTTCGACTGCTTCTCTAAGCGCTCTACCAAACGCTTTAAATAACGCTTCAATTTTGTGATGTGTATTGCTTCCGTATAAAATGCGAGCATGTAATGTAATATTGGCAGCATGAGCGACTGCTCTAAAAAATTCTTCTGTTAGTTCTGTATCAAAATCCCCTAGCTTCGGATTCGTTAATTCTCCTTGAAATACAATATATGAGCGCCCGCTAATATCAATTGCGACAAAACCTAAAGATTCATCCATCGGTACATATGCTGAGCCGTACCTGTTAATCCCCTCTTTATTTTGCAATGCTTCTTTCAAACAATTTCCCAGTACAATTCCAACATCTTCAACTGTATGATGCGCATCAACGAATACATCGCCTTCCGCCTCCACTTGTAAACCGAATCTTCCATGCCGTGCAAATAAAGTTAGCATATGATCAAAAAATCCAACTCCCGTTTGTATAGAAACGCTCTTGCCTTCATCAAGCTGCAAACTTAATTTTATTTTTGTTTCTGTCGTCTCACGTATTTGACTGGACTCACGCATTATTCTTCCTCCTCAAATCTTATTTGAATTGCTCTCGCATGCGCATGTAACCCTTCTTTATTGGCAAGTTCTACAATATGATGTTGTACATCTCTTAACGCTTCCTCCGTATAAGACAGAAAGCTTGATTTTTTTACGAAATCATCGACTGATAGCGGTGAGAAAAACCTTGCCGTTCCACTTGTCGGTAACACATGATTCGGCCCTGCTAAATAATCACCGAGCGGTTCCGGTGCATATGGTCCCAGAAAGATAGATCCTGCATGTTTCACATAAGCTAGAGCATTCATCGGTTCTTTTATATGTAACTCTAAATGTTCTGGAGCGATTTCATTCGATAATTGTAGTGCCTCATCTAAAGAAGGAACGATAAAAATAGCTCCATTTCTATTTATCGATTCACGTGCAATTTCGCTTCTTGTTAATGTTTCTAACTGTCTTTCTATCTCTTTTTCTACTTCTTTTGCTAACTCTATATTCGTTGTAATACAAATTGCCGTTGCTCTCTCGTCATGTTCTGCTTGTGATAATAAATCAGCAGCGATATATTTTGCATTGCCGGTTTCATCAGCAATAACTACAATTTCTGACGGTCCAGCAATCATATCAATATTTACGATTCCGTATACTTCTCGTTTCGCCAGAGCGACGTACAAATTTCCTGGTCCAACTATTTTATCCACTTTCGGAATCGATTCCGTCCCATATGCTAAAGCAGCAATTGCTTGCGCACCACCTATCGTATAAATTTCATCTACTCCTGCAAGGCTTGCAGCCGCTAATATATGAGGATCCATTCCCCCTTGCCTTGGTGGTGTCACCATTACAATCTTTTTCACACCAGCGAGTTTTGCTGGCAATACATTCATTAATACTGACGAAGGATACGAAGCAGTTCCGCCTGGCACATATACACCTACATTTTCTAACGGCCGAATGATTTGTCCTCTAATGATGCCTTCACTCGCGCAATCGAATATGGATTGCCTTTTTTGCTTTTCGTGATACGAAATAATGTTTCTCTTCGCCTCTTGTAACGCTTCTAAAAATGAATTCTCTACAAACGTACTCGCTTGTTTTATTTCTTCTTCACTTACACGAAATTCTTTCATCTCCACACCATCAAACTTTTTTGTATAAAAAGATAGGGCCTCATCCCTACTCTCCCTCACATTTTGAACGATTTCACTTACACTTCTTTGAACAGTTTCTTCTATTATATTGGCGTTTTCTCGTAGCAATTCTATTTTTGATAGTGCCTGTTGAAAATCTTCACAAACTATCTCCATTACAAGTCCCCCTATTTTTCCGACAAAATTTCTTGCTCCATCATATTTACAATACTGAATATTTCGTCTTTTTTAGTTTTTAATGCAGCCTTATTTACAATCATTCGAGCAGATATAGAACACATTTCCTCAAATACAATAAGTCCATTTTCTTGTAATGTTTTTCCTGTTTCAACAATATCAACAATCGCATCTGCCAATCCCAGAATAGGAGCGATTTCTACAGAACCTTCTATTTTTATAATTTCTACATCCTCTCCTTTATCATGAAAATAGTTAGAAGTAATATGTGGATATTTCGTCGCAATACGTTTCTTCCGGTAACTCTTTGGGTTATAAGTAGGAATAGAAGCAACACAAAACTTACACACGCCTACTCCTAAATCCAACATTTCATAAATATCTTTCTCGTTTTCCATTAAAATATCTTTTCCAACGACCCCAATATCAGCTACTCCATGTTCTACATAAGTAGCAACATCTACTGCTTTCACTAAAATAAATGAGATATCTGTATTTTTACTTTGAAAGACAAGCTTTCGTCCTTTATTTTTGAGCTCTGAACAATCAATTCCAATCTGCTCAAAGAGTGGAATCACATGTTTTTCTAATCTTCCTTTCGTTAACGCAATTTGAATGTTACGCATGAAGTTTCTCCTTCTTTCTGGACTACCCATTTCTCTTTCCATACATATTCCACTAACGATTCGTTCTTTGCCTCAACGACCGTTACTATTTGATTTTTTCTTGCAAATTGAAAGGTGTCGTTTACATTAGAGAATAAAGATAGCTCTACTTTTTTCCCGTCCTTTTGAAGTAAATTTCGTAATCTTTCCGCTTCTGCTAATCTATTTAACTCATAATGAATGATAATATCTATTCTCTTTCTTTCATATGGTTTTTGCTGCTCTTGCAGCGCCTTCACAATTTGATTGACTTGCACCGCGAGTCCAACAGCCGGCTGCATTTCCCCAAAATTCCCAATTAACTCATCATATCTTCCGCCACTAACAATTTCTTCTCCAATTTCATATATATACCCTTTGAAAATAACACCTGTATAATAATCCAAATGTTGAATCATACCTAAATCGATTGATATGTAAGATCCATAGCCTAGTTTTTCAATTGCTTCATATATTTCTTTCACTCTTGCAATAGCCATTTTCATTTCATTACTTGAGGCGAGTTTTTCTGCTTCCTCAATCACTTCTAAATTCCCAAATAGCCTTGGTAATTTCTCAAGTAATCTTACGGTTTCATCACATCGATCTAATTTCTTTTCTCTAATAAAATTTGATAGAGCAGCATAATTTTTACTTTCTATATACGTTCTAAGTACTTTCTCTCCTTCTTCATGAATGGAGAGCTTTTTTACAATACATTTATATAACTGCACTTGCCCAATCTCTATGGTAAAAGATTTCACCTTCACCTTTTGAAGTGATTGAATGACGCTTATAACACATTCAATTTCAGCTCTTACATTATCAATCCCGATAATTTCAATACCACTTTGCACAATTTCATTATATTTTCCGGTAAGGGACTCATTCGCTCGAAATACATTCCCACTATACGTCAGTTTAAGCGGCGTATCCCACCTCTGCGTTCCCATTACTCTCGCTAAAGGAATTGTCATATCTGGACGCAAGACGATAATCCGTCCCTTTTCATCAAAAAATTTATACATCTTTTCTTCATCTATCGGCCTGCTTTGAAAGGCAAAAACATCATAAAATTCAATTGTAGGTGTCCTTATTTCCTCATAACCTCTCTCTAAAAAAGTACGTCTTAATTTTTGCTCCACTTCTTCAATTAACGTACATTCTTCGAATAAATAGTCTCTCGTTCCATTTGGGTTTGCCCGTTTCCATTTTGCCATCTAAATGCTCACACCTTTCCCTTTCTAATGTATGCCTATTTCATTCACCTAAACCGAAAATAAAAAGAGCCTTGTAGACAAAATACCTACAAGGCTCTTTAGTAGAGTGTAGGTACAACGGGAATAACCCTTGTGCCTACACGTTTTCACGCTAGGTTCAAGGGCTTTATGTATGATGATGTAGTTGTGTAAGCATTTTAATAGATTGCACGATATTCATAATACTTACTCCCTTTCTCCTCTGATTTTTACATAGTATATAATACTTAATTCTGAATGTAAATACATTTTGAACATTCCGTTATTTCTTAATATAAAGCTACTTTCCTTTCATACTCTACAATTTCCTGTTCATATTGCATCGTAATACTAATTTCGTCTAGACCATTCAATAATTTCTCTTTCCACATTTTCTCGATTGTAAAATGAAACCTGTACGTACTCGTTGTAATTACTTCATTCTCTAAATCTACTTCTATTTGTTCTCTCGCATCCGTTTTGGCAAGTTTTTCTCGCATTTCTTTATCCATTACAATTGGCAACATACCATTTTTCATACAATTCATATAAAAAATATCTGCAAACCCACCAGCGATAATAACGCGGAAACCATAATCAGCAAGTGCCCAAGGTGCATGTTCTCTAGAAGAACCACACCCAAAATTATTACCTGTAATTAATATACTTGCTCCTTTTCTGTCTTGTGCATTAAGTGGGAAATTAGGGTTTTCATGTCGTTCATTATCATATCGCCACTCGTCAAATAAATATTTTCCAAATCCCGTCCTTTCAATTCTCTTTAAGTATTGCTTCGGAATAATTTGATCTGTATCAATGTTATCATTCATAAGTACTGCAGCAGTACCTTTATGAATACGAAATGGCTTCATCATAACTCTCCTTTCTAGTATCAACAAAATGACCATATAACGCAGCTGCTGCCGCCATTGCTGGGCTAACTAAATGTGTTCGTGCTCCCTTTCCTTGTCTTCCTTCAAAATTACGATTTGAAGTTGAAGCACAATGTTCTCCTTCAGGTACTTGATCTGGATTCATTCCAAGACACATGGAACATCCAGGTTCTCTCCATTCAAATCCAGCTTCTTCAAATATGTGATGTAGTCCTTTTTGCATCGCAGCTTCTCTTACTCTTTTCGATCCAGGTACAACGAGTGCTCGCACACCTTCTTTTACCTTTCTCCCTTTCACAACAGATGCAGCAATTTCTAAATCAGATAATCGAGAATTTGTACAAGATCCAATAAAGACATGCTGAACTGGAATTTCATAAGTGCTTTGCCCAGGGCTTAATCCCATATATAAAAACGCTCTTTCATCGTTTCCATCCTGTGTTTCTGGCAACTTTTCATCAATACGAACACCCATACTTGGATTTGTTCCCCACGTAACGTACGGTGCTAAATCTGTCACATCTATCGAAATATGCAAATCATAAATTGCGTCTAAATCTGTATAAAGTTCAGACCATTTTTTCGTGAAAGATTCATAGTCTTTCGGTGCATATTTACGTCCATTTACATACGCAAATGTTTTTTCATCTGGTGCGATAATACCAGCCTTTGCTCCTCCTTCAATTGCCATATTACAAAGTGTCATTCTCTCTTCCATCTCCATTGCCCCAATCGTCTCTCCGTAAAATTCCATTACGTATCCAGTTCCAACTGCTACACCGTACTTTGAAAGGAGATGCAAAATAATATCTTTTGCGTAAACGCCTTTCTGTAATTTTCCGTTTAACTCAATGCCCATCGCTTTCGGTTTTCGTTGCCATAGCGTTTGCGTTGCCAATACATGTTCCACTTCACTCGTACCAATACCAAATGCTAGCGCGCCAAACGCACCGTGCGTCGCTGTATGACTATCACCACAAACAATTGTTTTTCCAGGCTGCGTGAGCCCAAGTTCTGGTCCGATAACATGAACGATTCCCTGGTCTTCATCCCCGATATCCGCTAATGGCACCTGAAATTGTTTGCAATTTTCCCTAAGGGTATCCAATTGCTGCTTCGCAATACGATCGGTAATATTCCAAACATCTTTCGTTGGAATATTATGATCCATCGTTGCGAATGTTAAATCTGGTCTGCGGACCGTTCGATTTGTAAGCCGCAAGCCTTCAAAGGCTTGCGGTGACGTTACTTCGTGAACAAGATGTAGATCGATATATAATAAATCCAATCCATTTTCGTTTGTCGTAACTACGTGTCTTTCCCAAAGTTTATCTAGCAATCTTTTCCCCATTATCTCCCTCTCCCTACTAACGCTTGCTCTTCCATTTCTTGCATAACTGCCTTCGTAAATGAAGTTGTCGTTTCAGTCCCCCCGATATCTGCTGTACATTTTCCTAATTTAAGAACTGCAGAGATTGCGGATTCAATTGCACACCCTTCTCTCGTTAATCCGAATGATTGCCCAAGCATCATTGCAACAGAGCGCATCATTGCAATTGGATTTGCCTTATTTTTCCCGGCAATATCCGGTGCTGATCCGTGAATAGGCTCGTATAATGAAGGGCCTTTTTCCGCGTGACTAGCTGATGGCAGCATTCCTAATGATCCAGCTAATACGGAAGCCTCGTCACTCAAAATATCACCAAATAAATTTTCCGTTACAATTACATCAAACCGTCCAGGATTCCGAATTAATTCCATAGCTGCGGCGTCCACTAAAATATGTTCTAATTCAACACCTGGATATCGAAGTGCTACCTCTTCTGTTACAGTTCTCCATAGTTTACTAGACTCTAAAACATTCGCTTTATCAATAGATGTTACTTTTTTCTTCCGCTTACTCGCTAATTGAAAAGCATAAGAAACGATACGTTCAATTTCATGACGATGATACGTAAGTGTATCTGTTGCTACTTCGTCCGTTCGTTCTTTCGGATAAGAAAAATAAATCCCACCTGTTAATTCACGAACGACAACGAAATCAATTTCATCAGCCTTTTTTAATGGCGATAAATGTGCCGTTGCACTTTCTACCGTTACAGGACGAACATTCGCAAATACTCCAAGTCCTTTTCTTAAAGCTAATAATCCTTTCTCTGGTCTTTCTTTCGCACCATCCCACCTTGTTCCACCAACTGCTCCTAGTAGAACCGCATCACTTGCTAAACAGGCGGCAAGTGTTCGTTGTGGTAATGGTTGCCCATTTAAATCAATAGCCACACCACCAAAGTACTCATCTTGCAAATGAAAATGATGCCCATATAGCCTCTCTACCATATGCAATACTTCCTTTGCACTCTCCATAACTTCTGGACCAACACCATCACCAGCTAAACAAACGATACGTTTTTCCAATTTCAACACTCCTTTTAACTGAATTTTCGGAACTTTAATTTGATAGGTGAGGAAAGCTTCTCTCACCTATCAAACACTTATTTCACAAGCGCTATAAGAGATTTTAATTTCCCTGCTGCATGGACATACGCTCTTGCCGACGCTTCCAATACGTCTTGGGCAACACCAAAACCCGATACTTGATGCGTTCCTTCTTTTAATTCAACATGAACATGAGCAAGTGCATCTTGACCTTGTGTAATAGATTGTATGCGATAATCTGCCAATTCACATTCTAATCCTAAAATTCTTTGGATTGCATTGTAAATCGCCTCAATACTACCAGAGCCAGTGGCTGCATCTTCGTATACATTTCCTTCCTCATCTTTTAGTACAACTGTCGCGCATTGTGTACTATTTGATACGAAATGTACTTGTAATTGCGTAATGTTATATTGTTGTGCTGCAAATGCTGCTTCACCAAGCATAAGCGCACGTAGATCTTCTTCAGTAATTTCCTTTTTACGATCAGCCAATTTTTTAAATGCTTCAAATACCGCATCCCGCTCTTCGTTTGTAAATTCATAGCCAAGCTCTTTCATTTTTTCTGTGAACGCGTGACGTCCAGAATGTTTTCCAAGTACGAATAGATTTTGAGATTCGCCTATTAGCGCTGGTTCAATAATTTCATATGTTGTCACTTCTTTTAAAACACCATCTTGATGAATGCCTGACTCGTGAGCAAATGCATTCGCTCCTACAATCGCTTTATTTTTCGGTACTACCATACCTGTTAAACGACTTACTAACGTACTTGTCGATTTAATCTCTTTTAGTGTCATAGAAGACTCCGCTTTATAGAAATCTCTTCGAATATGAAGCGCAACTGCAACCTCTTCTAACGCCGCATTCCCTGCCCTTTCTCCAATTCCATTAATCGTTCCTTCTACTTGCAGTGCTCCGCCTTCAACCGCAGCTAAGGAATTTGCTACTGCCATACCGAGATCATCATGGCAGTGACAAGAGAAAATTGCTTTTTCATACGAAGGAACAGATTCTTGTAAGTATTTAAATAGAGAATAGTATTCTTCTGGGTTCGTATAACCTACTGTGTCTGGAATATTGATTACATTCGCTCCTGCACGAATTGCAACTTCTACTGCTTCCGCTAAAAAATCTCTCGCTGTTCTTGTCGCATCTTCTGCAGAAAATTGTACTGTCGGGAATAAAGATTTTCCGAGTGTAACCGAGCGATGAATACTATCTAATACATCTTCTTTTGACATACAAAGTTTATATTTCATATGAATATCACTCGTAGCTAAAAATACATGTAAACGAGGAGATACAGCACCTTTCACAGCTTCATATGCTCTTCGAATATCACTTTCTTTCGCTCTAGCTAAGCTCATAACTGTCGCATTTTGAATTGTATTTGCGATCCGCTTTACCGATTGAAAATCCCCGTCGGAAGCTGCTGCAAAGCCAGCTTCCATGACATTAATACCTAGTCTCTCTAATTGCCTTGCAATTTGCAATTTCTCTTGTTCATTTAAATTCACTCCTGGTGATTGTTCGCCATCACGTAGCGTCGTATCCATGAACAAAATCTGCTTCATATTATTTAATCCCTACCTTTACACGTGGTTGTACGAAAGGCATCATTTCACGTAATTTACGTCCAACTACTTCAATTTCATGTTCATTCTCTTTCTCATTTGTAGCCTGGAAATTTGGTCTTCCTGCTTTATGCTCCGCAATCCAGCCTCTCGCAAATGTACCATCTTGAATTTCCGCTAGTACTTCACCCATCGCTTTCTTCGTATCTTCAGTAACAACACGTGGTCCTGATACGAAGTCTCCCCACTGCGCTGTATCCGAAACTGAATATCTCATATTTTCAAGTCCACCTTCATACATAAGGTCAACAATTAGTTTTAGTTCATGTAAACATTCAAAATATGCAAGTTCAGGTTGATATCCTGCATCAACTAACGTTTCAAACCCTGCTTTTACAAGCGCAGTCACTCCGCCGCAAAGTACAGCTTGCTCTCCAAATAAATCTGTTTCTGTTTCTTCTTTAAATGTCGTTTCTAATACACCTGCTCTCGTCGCTCCAATTCCATCAGCATAAGAAAGCGCCTTTTCAGTCGCAACTCCTGTTGCATCTTGATATACTGCAAACAGTGCTGGAACCGCACCGCCCTCACTAAACGTACGGCGTACTAAATGTCCTGGACCTTTTGGTGCTACTAGAAATACATCTACATTCGCTGGTGGTTTCACTTGATCAAAGTGAACATTAAATCCGTGTGCAAAAACGAGAGAATTTCCTGCCTGTAAATTTGGCGCAATTTCCGCTTCATATACTACCGGCTGCAGTTCATCCGGTAGCAAAATCATTACTACATCAGCTTTTTCCGCTGCTTCTGCTACTGTATATACAGAAAATCCATCTTCTTTCGCTTTATCCCAAGACTTCCCTTTCCTTAACCCTACTACTACATCAAATCCGTTATCACGTAAGTTTTGCGCATGCGCATGACCTTGCGAGCCATATCCGATGATTGCTACTTTCTTTTCCTTTAATACATTTACCGTTACGTCTTTTTCATAATAAACTTTTGCCATTTTCATTTCCCCCTATATTTAAATGATTATTGAATTAACATAATTTGCTTATCTTGTTTCTTCATACTACGCGTAAATGCTGTTACACCTGTTCTAGCAATTTCTTTCAAACCATATGGACGAAGCAATTCAATTAATGCTTCTACTTTTTCCTGTGTACCTGTTACTTGCACAACTATGGAATCCTTCCCAACATCTATTACAGCGGCTCGAAACGGTTCAATTAAACTATATAATTCTGCTCTTGCTACTGACGTTGCGACTTTAATAAGTGCAAGTTCTCTTGCGATCATCGCTTCTTCTGTAATATCTGATACTTTCAGAACATCAATTTGCTTATGAAGTTGTTTAATTAACTGCTCAACTTGCTGTTCATTTTCAACGTGTACAACAATCGTCATCCGCGATACGTCCGATGATTCCGTATGACCTACTGAAATACTTTCAATATTAAAATGTCTTCGTGTCATAACACCTGTAATTCGGTTTAACACACCACTTTGATTTCGAACTGTCGCTGTAACAATTCTCTTCACCTTTTTTCCACTCCCTCCATTTGGTGAACACCTTTCCCTGGCGCAACCATCGGCATTACCTTTTCTGATTGAAGTACACGGCAATCAATTACGACCGGTTCTTGTAATTCAATCGCATGCTGTATTTGCTTCTTTGCAAGAAGTGGATTATCTATACGCACTCCTTTTATGCCATACGCATTCGCAAGAGCGACGAAATCTGGTTGACACGCCAGTAAAGAGTGCGAATATCTTTGATTATAAAATTCATCTTGCCATTGTCTTACCATTCCTAAAGCTTCATTATTTAAAATAAACACTTTAACGGGTAAAGAATGTTCTTTTAACACACTTAATTCTTGCAGGGTCATTTGAAATCCAGCGTCACCGACAATTGCAATAACTAATTCTTCAGGCTTTGCAATTTGTGCACCAATTGCTGCTGGAAATCCAAACCCCATCGTTCCTAATCCTCCTGAAGTTACCCATTTATCTGGAGTTTTGAGCGGATAGTATTGAGCTGCCCACATTTGATGTTGCCCAACGTCTGTTGTTACAATCGCTTCTCCTTTCGTAATTTCATATAACAAATCAATTGCGTATTGAGGCTTAATACTTTCAGAATTTCGTTTATAAGAAAGTGGATACTTTTCTTTTCTACTCTTTAATAAAGAAAGCCACTTATAATGATTTTCTTTCTTTCCTTCTGGTTGAAGTAATACTTCCAACGCACGCTTAGCGCTTGCAACGATAGGAATTTCAGTCGGCACATTTTTTCCGATTTCTGCTGGATCAATATCAATATGTGCAACAGTGGCCTCTTTAGCAAAATAAGCTAAATTTCCAGTAAGACGATCATCGAATCTTGCACCTATATTAATAAGTAAGTCGCATTCATATAACGCCATATTGGCTGTGTAAGAACCATGCATTCCTCCCATCCCTAGAAAAAGGTCATCATCTGGCGGAAACCCACCAAGACCAAGTAAGGTATGCACAACAGGGATTTCATATTTACGAGCAAAACTTGTTAACTCCTTTGATGCTTTCGCATGCAATACACCTGCTCCAGCTAAAATTAACGGCTTGTTTGCAGTCTCAATTGCTTGTAATAATTTGTTTATTTGGAGTAGATTTGGTTCATAATTAGGGTTGTATCCTGGTAAATCCATTTGTACGTCATTACATCGTTCTCCTTGCTCTACTACCATATCTTTCGGAAGGTCAATAACGACTGGACCTGGTCTTCCTGTTCTAGCAATATGAAATGCTTCTTTAATAATTCGAGGTAAATCTGAAGCCTTTCGCACTTGATAGTTATGCTTTGTCACCGGCATCGTAAGCCCCATAATATCCGCTTCTTGGAAAGCATCGCTTCCAATTAACGTTGTTGCTACTTGCCCTGTAAATACAACAAGTGGTAATGAATCAATCATCGCATCTGCTAGACCAGTAATAACATTTGTAGCACCTGGTCCACTTGTTGCAATGACAACCCCTGGATTACCAGTAATTCTGGCATACCCTTCAGCGGCGTGAATAGCTCCTTGCTCATGCCTTGTTAAAATATGCGGAATTTCACAGTCATATAGTGCATCATAAAGAGGTAAAACAGCACCACCAGGATAACCGAAAATCACTTCTACTCCTTCCTTTTCTAGCGCTTCTAACAATAGCTGTGCACCAGTTGCCAGTTTCTCTTCCGTTTTTGAAGACATTGTTCTTATAAGCCCCCTTTTAAAAACTTTTATCAATAAAAAAAATCCTACGTCCACACTCCAGCTATGTGCTGAAGGGACGAAAGATTTCGCGGTACCACCCTTCTTCGCAAGAATACTCTTGCCTCAGTGACCCATAAATGAGTCTAGCTAATAACGGAGCTACCGTCTAAGCCTAGACAAACGCTTCAGCTTAGCACTCAAGGGCGATGTTCGTCGACGTGAACCATCGGTTTTCAGCAACCACCGACTCTCTGTAAGGCTTCACAATCAACTACTCCTCCCTCTCAACGCTTTCTTATGTTATAAAAAGTTGTTATCCAACTTTATTTTCTTCGTAGATCTTCTCTCCATCTTCTATAACTAACTTTCGGAATTCTTCTAATAAACGATTCGTATGTGGACCTGTTTGCCCTAAACCAATCGTTCTACCGTCTACTGTCGTAACAGCAATTACTTCAGCAGCCGTTCCTGTTAAAAATACTTCATCGGCTACATATACATCATGTCTTGTAAATAACTCTTCTCTAACGTCATATCCAAGTTTTTCACCGATTTCTAGAATCGCGTTTCGTGTAATACCTTCTAACGCTCCAGCAGAACTTGGCGGTGTAATTAATTTATTTCCTTTTACAATAAACACGTTATCTCCTGATCCTTCAGCTACGTATCCTTGATCATTTAACATAAGCGCTTCTTGTACGCCAGCTAATTTCGCTTCAATACGAACTAAAATATTGTTTAAGTAATTTAAAGATTTTACTTGAGGCGATAAAACATCTGGACGATTTCGGCGCGTTGCAACTGTTACAACCGGAATCCCTTTTTCATAATATTCTTGCGGGAATAAAGATAGTTGCTCTGCAATTACTACTACATTCGGTTTCTTACAAGAATCAGGATCTAATCCAAGATTTCCTGCTCCTCTCGATACAACTAGGCGAATGTATCCATTAGATAATTTATTTTGTCGAATCGTCTCAACAACAATATTCGTTACTTCATCTAAAGAGTATGGAATTTCTAACATAATGGATTTTGCTGATTCATATAACCGGACAAGATGCTCTCTCAAACGGAAAACATTACCGCTATAAACTCTAATTCCTTCAAATACTCCATCGCCATATAAATAACCATGATCATATACTGAAACTTTTGCCTCGTCTTTTGGAACAAATTCTCCATTTAAGAAAATCCATTGCTCGTTCACTGGAAAGCGCCTCCTATGTTCTATGAATTTTTTATTGTTTCCTAGTTTACTCTCCTTTCTAAATAAATCAAGTTAATTTTTAGAAAATTTATAATTTTTAATCGTACGTACATCTTTGATTATATTGATTTAACAGCATTGTTAACGTTTACAAAAAGTCAAAAAATTTTTTTCGCCAATTTTCACTAAAAAAAATATTTGTTTAAAAGAAGGATTTTCATCAATTGATACGAATCTATTGTATTCAATAAACGGACGTCCGTTTTTATAAATTCGGGAATATATAACGACTTTTGCTGAAAAAGGGGGAAAATAATAAAAATAACGCTGTCTAAAAATAACATTCATATTTTTCATTTCGTAATCATAATCCTATTTTTAAAAAACAATTTGTCAAAATGAAGGAGGAAAACAATATGGCGTGTGTACAAATTAAAGGAACGAGACAAGAGGTAGTAGAAATGCTTCAACTATTTGATCTAATGGATACGAAAGGTTTTTGTAAATTCGATAATTATGTAGAGGTAGAACCAAATAATAAAGAACATAATAATTTTATTGCTTCAATTGACATTCACTCAAATACTTCTTCCAGCCAAGATACTTTAAACGATCAATTCGTAAGTCAAATGCTTACTGGTGTATATAACGACTAAACAAAGATTTACTTCCTACCGTCTTTTCATAAATATATGCAGTGGACTTGAGCATACTAGCAACTAGATGGTAGGAGGTGAGAATTATGGCTAGAATTGGCGTTGAAAACTCATTAACAGATGTTCAACAAGCTCTTCAGCAACAGGGACATGAAGTTGTTACCCTGGGTTCCGAACATGATGCACAAGGGTGCGATTGTTGTATTGTAACTGGGCAAGATTCTAATATGATGGGTATTGCAGATGCATCAATTAAGGGATCGGTAATTACAGCTCATGGTTTAACAACAGATGAAATTTGTCAGCAAGTTGAGAGCCGCACTTAAATTTAATATACAAAAAGAAAGAGGACTCCTTTTGAAAAGGAGTCCTCTTTTTTATATTCACCTAACGGGAAAGTAACATATACTGGATGAAAGCCCTACCTCTCTCTCATCATTACGGTTCCACTGACCGCTCCTTGATTCACTAGTATATCTATAAAGCCTACAATTATAATTTATAGGGTTTGTTCACAAAAGTTGTTGGTAAGACTACCCGATCTTTCGCAAACTTTTCGTATTATATCTATAAGATTTATTTACTTTACACTAGCTGTAACCGAGACACGAATTAAAATTTTAACACCAATATAATGACTTGTCAACATTTTTTACAAATTAAAAACAGACAGTAACGGTTTGTCTGTTTTAGAATGGAGCTTTTTCTTTTATTACATATACAACAAAGCCGCTTACTAACATACATAAGCCAACTACTAAGTTTTTGATATTAATCATAAATTCCTCTCCCTTATTCCACACATCATATATATTTACAGTTCAATTATTCCGATCATCATAAAGCGCACTTTTTCTAATATATCATAATTCCTAAAAAATGCAAGTTCACTTGTGACGACTATTTACAAATTTATCTACAGTGCTTGGTACAGTATTTAAAGCCTTCTCAATTAAATGTGTACTACTATTGAGGTGTAATACTTGCACACCGTTAGAACCAACTACTAAAAAAGCAACTGGGCTAATGGAAACCCCAGCCCCGCTTCCGCCTCCAAACGGATGACTTTGCTTGTTCTCTTTATGCTGTCCTTGTCCGTTATTATGTTTTTCGGAAATAAAATCACCTTTAAAGTCACTTCCACCGGCACCAAAACCAAAAGCCACTTGAGATACTGTTAATACTACATTTCCATCAGCTGTTGAAACTGGACTTCCAACAATCGTATTTACATCTACCATCTCTTTTAAATTTGTCATTGCTGTTTTCATTAAATTTTCAATTGGATGTTCCATTATGTATTGCACCCTTTCCTCATTATTCCTTTTTATACTTTCCAAAATAGAGAAAGTCATACTAACTTTTCCTATTTCAAAAAAACAATTCCACTCTTCTAAATGGAATTACGCCTTGTACTCGCTCGGATAAAATGAAACTTTAATCAGCAGGGCTTTGTTCATCACCCACTGATTATTAGCCTTCAGCAATCAGGCGTTTGCGGACCACAAATAGCGGGATAAAAAAGAACAAGAGATGCATACTACTATTGAACCTTGTTATGAAAGGAGTCATGACTTTGACTGAGAAATTTGATGAGTATAAAAAAAGAGATAGAATAGATAGTGATTATAGTGACTACAAAGAAGAATATGCAGCTGAGGTTGCACCACAGCGCATTGATTATGATTACGATGAGAAAGATAATAAAGATGATGTAAGATCGTCCGCCGCTGGATCAACGGCTGGCTTTATCGCTCTTGCCTTATCTATCTTATCACTATTTACCTTCCCAACATTATTTGGTCTTGTTTCTGTATTACTAGGGATCTACGCTTATAATCGCGGAGCTACTGTAACTGGTGGTATCGCTGCGATTGTCGGCGGAATTGCAGCACTCATTGCAATTTTATTCCGAGTAGCGCTTATCGGTTTATTGTTCTCCCTTTTTTAAAAAGAAAAAGGTATCTCGCTTATGCGGGATACCTTATCCTGTAAATACATCTTCCGATGGATATTTAATTTTTTGTTTTGCTGGTCGCGCTAAAGAAAAGACAAGTGTTAACGGTCCGATTAATCCACAAAACATAACAAACATAATAATACATTTTCCAAACGCTGATAACTTTGCAGTAATCCCCATCGTTAACCCTACTGTGCCGAACGCTGAAATTGTTTCAAATAGTAACTGAATAAAGCTGAAGTTTTCTGTAAGCATTAATACAAATACCGCTGCAAAAATGAGTATTTGACTGGCAACAGCAATGGCTAACGCTCTCGTTACTGTCGACATTTTAATTGTGCGCTGAAATAAAACGATTTCCTCTTTTTTTCTAAAGAAAGAAAGGACAGATGTAACTAAAATAACAAACGTTGTTAATTTAATCCCTCCACCCGTTGATACACTTCCTGCACCAATAAACATTAAAACCATCGTAAATAATATAGATGATTCTTCCATTCCCCCGTAGTCAACTGTATTAAATCCAGCAGTACGAGGAGTAATACCTTGGAAGAAAGAAGCCCATAACTTTTCATTTAAAGGTAAATTCCCTAACGTCTTCACATTATTATATTCCAATACAAAAATCACAATCATCGCTATAACATTTAGCGCTACTGTTCCGACAATCATGATTTTGGAATGAAGTGATAATTTTCGAAAGCTACGACTATACCATATATCAATTAATACTGTAAAACCGAGACCACCTATTACGATTAATGAGCAAATCCCAATATTAATAATAGGATCTCCTACATACCTTGTTAAATTATCCGGCCATAGAGCAAATCCAGCATTATTATAAGATGCAATAACGTGAAAAATGCTATAATATACACCTTTTCCAAAACCAAACTCTGGAATAAAGCGAAACGATAAAAAAATGACTCCAATAAGCTCAATACAAATAGAAAATATAAAGACACGTTTTACTAATTTTACAAGACCACCTATATTTGTCTGATTAAATGCCTCTCCGATTAATAATCGATGGCGTAATCCGATTTTTTTACCTAATACCCAAACAATTAAAATGGCAATTGTCATAAGACCTAAACCACCCGTTTGAATTAAAAACATAATAACAATCTCGCCAAACATCGTAAACGTACTTGCAGTATCTACTACTCCCAATCCCGTTACAGTTGCTGCTGATGTTGCCGTAAAGAAAGCATCTACCCAGCTAATATGTACTTTCGTTGCAAATGGTAACTTTAATAACAAACCACCAACCACAATTAAACAGAAAAATCCTAATGCTAATATTTGTGGTGGATTTAATTGTATAAAACGATTATACAGACCTTGTCTTTTTGTTACTTCCATGTCACTAACTCCCTTTTCCCCTTATAAATAAAAGCTTATAAGAAACCTTAAACAGCGGGATAAACCTTATATTCTTATAATATAGTTGAGCATAATCCTTTTTTTCATAGTTTTCAACTTTTATTTATACTCGAACTCCACTGCATTTTATGACAAGACACTTTATATTATATTTCTTCTTACTCTACAACTCTCGCAATAATTATTTTATATGTATCACTTCTCAAATTCTCATATCTTTCACTCTATGTTCACATAGGGGTCACATCTACCTTTTATAGTATATGTATCGGAGCTGTTCCTCCCTAATTTATAAGACATTCCCCAGTGTCTTTGAATAGCTTCCATCCCTAATTAAATTGACATAAATTGTCCCCTTCCTTGACCATCTCATATGCGATGGTCTTATTTTTTTGTTTGCTCTATCCTTATGTAAAACTCCCTCTCTCTTTCACCCTATGTTCACATCAAGGTCACATCTACCTTTTATAGTATATGTATCGGAGCTGTTCCTCCCTAATTTATAAGACATTCCCCAGTGTCTTTGAATAGCTTCCATCCCTAATTAAATTGACATAAATTGTCCCCTTCCTTGACCATCTCATATGCGATGGTCTTATTTTTTTGTCTTTCTATCTTTTATTAAAAACTCCCTCTCTCTTTCACTCTATGTTCACATCAAGGTCACATCCACCTTTTATAGTATATGTATCGAAGTTGTTCCTCCCTAATTTATAAGACATTCCCCAGTGTCTTGAACAACTTCCATCCCTAATTAAATTGACATAAATTGTCCCCTTCCTTGACCATCTCATATGCGATGGTCTTATTTTTTTGTCTTTCTATCTTTTATTAAAAACTCCCTCTCTCTTTCACTCTATGTTCACACCCCGGTCACACTCACCTTTTATAGTATATGTATCGAAGCTATTCCACCCTAATTTACAAGACATTCCCCAGTGTCTTTGAGTAGCTTCCATCCCTAATTAAATTGACATAAATTGTCCCCTTCCCTAGGCCATCCAATGTGATGGCCTATTTTGTTTTTCAAATATAAAATTTAACCCTTTCTACATTAAAATAGGGATTTTTATACAAAATATTCAGAAAATATTGTCAAAATAGGTATTTTTTCGGTACAATTAATGTAGAAAGCTACTTTACAAAAAATAAGGGGGGATTTTATTGAAACAAACAAAAGCAATCTTAATTGCATTATTTCTCGGTTTAGTTGTCGGACTCACTCTAAATTTAGCTGCACCATCCATTTTTGAACCATTAAATCAATATGTGTTCAATCCACTTGGTCAATTGTTTATTCGACTCATTAAAATGCTAGTTGTTCCTGTTGTATTCATTTCTATCGTGCTTGGAGCTGCTGGGCTTGGGGACCCGAAACAACTTGGAAGAATCGGCTTAAAATCCATTTCATTCTTTCTTGTAACTACAGCCGTTGCTATCTCTATTGCAGTTACATTTGCACTTATTATACAACCAGGATCTGGCGGTAACTTTAAAACCGAAGGGCTTAAATATGAAGGTGCAAAAACCGAAACATCTTTCGTCGATACATTGCTAAATATCGTACCAGATAATCCAGCACAAGCGATGGCTGATGGAAACATGTTACAAATTATTGCCTTTGCCGTATTAATCGGACTCGGTATAGCTATTTTAGGAAAACGAGTCCAAGGTATCCATTCATTACTTGAACAGGGCAACGAATTAATGATGTATCTTGTTAATCTCGTTATGAAATTAGCTCCAATCGGAACATTTGGATTGCTCGCTTCATCCGTTGGTAAAATGGGTCTTGCAGGCGTCGCTGCGATGTTCAAGTATATGATTGTCGTTATGCTAGTACTTATTATTCACGGCGTCTTCGTATATGGCGGCTTATTAAAGGTATTAGCAAAAGAAAGTATTGTCCGTTTCTTTAAACAATTCGGACCGGTAATGGCAATTGGATTTAGTACATCTAGCTCTAATGCATCTCTTCCATTTGCAATGAAAACAGCACAAGAAAAACTGGGTGTTCCAAAAGCGATAAGTTCTTTTGTACAACCACTAGGTGCCACGATTAATATGGATGGTACCGCCATTATGCAAGGTGTAGCAACTGTGTTTATCGCTCAAGTATATGGCGTTGAACTTACTATGTCCCAATTAGCTGTCGTCGTATTAACTGCTGTACTAGCTAGTATCGGTACTGCTGGTGTACCAGGCGTTGGACTTGTAATGCTTACGATGGTTTTAAATCAAGTAAATCTACCCGTAGAAGGTATTGCCTTAATTATCGGTATTGACCGCATTCTAGATATGTCAAGAACAGCTGTAAATATTTCTGGTGATGCAATTTGTGCAATGATTGTCGCAAAATCAGAAGAAAAATATAATACGAATCAATCTGCAGTATCTTAAATCAAAAAAGGAGTGAAATGATTCACTCCTTTTTTGATTTACTTCCTTTTTTCGAACGATATTCTTTTCCTTTGTTATCATTACCAGTCTCAAATTCAGTACTAAACTCTTGCTGAAATTGCCCTGATTTCGGTGAGCCTTGATTTCCGCTCCCTTTACTACCATTACGATTCGTCATAATTTCTCCTCCTTCCTTTACTAGTAGTATGATACATATTTTCATTTTTATAATCTATTACGTACGAAAGAAGACCTTCCTCATATAAGGAAGGTCTTCTTCTTGGATGCGTAAGCGTTTTCTTACTTGTAATGACTTAAATAAGTTTTTTAGAAATAGATATCATTACATTCATTTCTTCTTCTGAAAGTGCGGAGAATCTTTCTTGTAAATATTTCTTTTTCTCACCTTCCATTTTCGCAACTAAATCTTTCCCTTGTTCTGTAATCTCCAAATATACAACTCGGCGATCTGACGTAGAACGTGAACGAGTTACAAAACCTTTATTAATTAATTTTTCTGTAACAGCTGTAATATGACTATTCGACACATTTAACTCATTGGCTACACGTGATACCATTTCTTTATTCGTACGATTCAATATTCTAAGGACGATGAACTCATTCCACGGTATGTAACCACCAAATATTTTTCCAATATCATTACGCAACGTGCGGAACATAGCAAAAACATTTGTCGATAGTTCTTCCATTAATTGCTCTCGATTTTGAGACAACTTTGACAGCCCCTTTTATTTCATTTAGTTAAATAAAAACCTTATTAATAATTTTACATGAAATCTTACTTTTTGTCACCTTATTTTCCCATAATTCGTAGTTTTTTAATAGATATTTCATGATACAATAAAATTGAATTTCCAGAAAAAGGAGTTGGAGTAGTGAGTGAAGAAGACAAATTTTCTAACCTTAATCTAAAAGATAAGACTTTGATTATTGGTTTTGTTATTCTGTTTCTCATTATAGTTTTTTCATTTATATTTTTTGTATATGTAGGAATCTTTCATATTACAGGTGTAGAGTATAGATCGCGCACTGCTTTACTTCTATTTTTTTTATTAATTACTTTCTTAGACGGTATTACATTTTTTATCTTTAGTTTCTTGAAAGCACTGCTATATCCAATGACACAAAACATGCCAAATTGGCTTTCTATTACTCTTTTCGCAATCATGGAAATTACGCTAGATTGGTTCGTCATTCATACTGCCGACGATTGGATAGAGAGCGTACAACTGTCCAACATTGCTGAATTATGTGTCGTACTATTCCTTTTCCTATTCAATCAATTATTAAGTGATAAGAAAGAGTAAGAATACAAGCTTTTCTATATAAAAATTGGTACAATGAAAACAAATCATACTAAAGAGGTGTTACTTATGAACTTACAACAATGGGCTGATAAAGGTGTGTCCTTTGATACATATGTGAATGAAATGAAAGTAAATCAATACGAACTACTGCACATTTACAATAACTTTTTAATTCCAAATGAATTACTTCCTGTATTAGAAGAACGCCAAAATGATGGCTGGCGTGTTATCGTATTAACAGCCGATTGGTGTGGTGATGCTCTTTTATGCGTACCTGTTATGAAACGAATTTCTGAAGTTGCAAATATTGATATGTCATTATTAATTCGCGATGAAAACTTGGAATTAATGGATCAATATTTAACAAATGGAACAGCACGCGCGATTCCAATCTTTATTTTCATTGATAAAGATGGAAATGAACAATCCGTTTGGGGACCACGTGCTCCAAAAGTACAAGAGTTAGTAACTTCAATGCGCGCTACATTGCCTGAAAAAGAAGATCCAACATTCGAAGAGAAACAAAAAGAAATGTACGCTAATTTCCGTGCTACATTAGCTGATGATACTTCTCTATGGGAACATGTAATGGAAAGCATGATGGAAAAAGTAGTAAAATAAAAAAACTGCCGAACTCGGCAGTTTTTTTATTACATAATGAAGAAATAGAATACCGCAGCTAAAATGAAACGATAATAAGCGAACGGTGTTAGTTTTACACGAGATAATAATTTTAAGAATGAAACAATTGCAAGCATTGCAACAACGAATGCTGTAATAAATCCTGTTGCAAATAACGGTATATCAGCTGCACTTAATATATCCCAGCTTTTAATTAAATCTAATCCACTTGCAGCTACCATCATTGGTACTGCTAAAATGAATGTATATTCAGCTGCCGCTGTATGTGACACGCGAGCTAATAAACCACCACTTATTGTAGAACCAGAACGAGAAAATCCTGGCCAAAGTGCTAAACATTGGAACATTCCGATTGTAAATGCTTGCTTATATGTGATTTCATCTAATGTTCTTGCTGTACTTGGTTTCGAAAACTTCTCAGCAACAATCATTAAAATACCACCAGCCACTAAGCTAATGACAACTGGGCCTGGCCCAAATAAAACTTCTTTAATCGCACTATGGAACAATACGCCAAGTATGCCGGCAGGAATCATCCCGATAATAATATGTAATAAATTTAACGATGGTCCGTCTGTTACTTTCCCTATACCTACTAAAGACCATAGACGCTTCCAAAATATAACAACAACTGCTAAAATCGATCCCAATTGAATAACAACTTCGAAAACTTTCGCTCTCTCGTCGTCAAATCCAAGTAAATGACCTGTTAAAATCATATGTCCTGTTGATGAAACTGGTAAAAACTCTGTTAAACCTTCAACAGCACCCATGATTATTCCAATTAACCAATCAGCCACGAGTAGTGCCTCCTTAATAACGAATATGTAATTTTTCACACCTTATCATAATACCTTATCCCCTTTTAAAGTGCATCCTTTTTTTATTGATTGTACATGTTGTATGCGCGTATTTCTTTTCTATTTTTTAATTAAATTGTATGATAGTAAGAGTTTGTTTTTTTAGCGGAAAGGGGATTTTATGAAAGAAACTAATTCATTCTCACAAAAATTAAAGCAATTTGTATTACTATTTTTCCCGATTTTCGTAACGCAAATGTCATTATTTGCAATGAGTTTTTTCGATACGACAATGTCAGGGCACGCAAGTCCCATTGATTTAGCGGGTGTTGCTATCGGAACAAGTATATGGCTTCCCGTTAGTACCGGATTAACAGGAATTTTAATGGCTACTACTCCAATTGTTGCACAGCTCGTTGGATCAAAGAAAAAAGAGGATGTTCCCCAAGTTGTCATACAAGCAGTATATTTAGCAATTTGTGCTAGTTTCGTGGTCATCCTTATCGGTTTCTTCGCTGTTTCACCTATTTTAAACGGCATGCGCCTGGAAGAACCTGTGGAACGTATTGCGGCACAATTTTTAAGTATTATTGCAATTGGAATTATCCCTTTATTTACTTACACTGTTTTACGTGGATTTATTGATGCATTAGGAAAAACTCGCACAACGATGATCATTACATTATTATCATTACCAATTAACGTAATATTAAATTACTTATTAATTTTTGGGAACTTTGGTTTTCCAAAACTTGGTGGTGTCGGTGCAGCAATTGCTTCTGCAGCAACCTATTGGTGCATTTTAATTATTACCGTCATTATTATTCGTACGAAAGCGCCGTTCGCATCTTTCAATATCTTTAAACAGTTATATCGTCCTTCTCTTTCGAGTTGGAAAGCATTCTTAAAACTTGGTGTCCCTATCGGATTTGCTATCTTTTTTGAAACAAGTATTTTCGCTGCAGTGACACTTATGATGAGTAATTTTAGTACAACAACAATCGCAGCTCATCAGGCCGCTATGAACTTCGCTTCCTTGCTATATATGACGCCTTTAAGCTTAGCGATGGCAATGACCATCGCTGTTGGATTCGAAGTTGGGGCAAAACGATATAATAACGCAAAACAATATGGATTTATCGGGATTGGCTTAGCACTTGCATTCGCCCTATTGTATTCAATTCTTCTTTACTTCTTTGATGATGAAATTGCTTCGATTTATACGACAGATATACAAGTTCATCATTTAGCAAAAGAATTTCTTATATTTGCGATTTTATTTCAAATTTCAGATGCAATTGCAACTCCTGTACAAGGGGCACTACGTGGTTATAAAGATGTAAATGTTTCCTTAATTATGACATTAATCGCTTATTGGGTAATCGGTCTACCTCTCGGTTACATATTAGCAACTTATACTGACTGGGCAGCAAAAGGATATTGGATCGGTCTTATTATCGGTCTAGCATTTGGCGCTATCTTCCTTCTTATCCGTCTATTTCAAGTTCAAAGAAAATATACAACAGAAAACCGCCACTTACGATAGAGGGGCGGTTTTCTTTATGCATATTTTTTCTTGTAACGTATAACATAATGAAAAAGAAAGGTGGATACATATGGACGAAAAAGAAAAAAATCAAGCATTCGATGAAGAATTCGCCCCTGAAATTTCACCTGGATATCGGCAAGATATACATAAGCCACCTAAATATAAAAACACCTCGTTTTTAATGGGCATTACCATTTTTGCTGCTGTATTACTTGTGCTTATCATTTTTGTTTATTTTTAAGGAAAGGTGACATATTATATGAAGAAACAAGATTTCAATCGTTCGAAAAGAACTGTAAAAACAGAAAAAGGGTATGCAGGTGATTCTGTTCTTACTCAGAAACAAGTCGAACAAGGAAATTTATACATTGCTCAAAAAGAACTTGGTCAACAAAATGAAAACCTTTAGAATCCCTCAAAGAACTGGGGGATTTTTTTATCCCTCTATTTGTAGCACTGATTCATGTTTCACTTTATTGTACATGCTGTTTTTGTTCTAACACCTTAAATATATTATTAACCTTTACAATTTTCATTTCATAATTCAATTTCATTTCGCTTCTCTTACCATCTTCAGTACCCACAACGTACGCTACAGTTTGATAGAGAAAGCTTTCATCCGTCACTTCACGTATGTCCTCGTTTATAAATTTATACTCTAAATCCCGAAAACGATTTGGATAATAACTTCCTATTAATTGTTCATACCCTCTATTTAAAAATATTTCTTCACCTTTTCGTTTCACATCTTCTTTATTATTAAACTCAAACACTGATAATTGCTCTGTCACAAAATGTTCTCCTACCTTTTTCATTTCATTATGAGTTAAAGTTTCTATACTTTTGTTCTTTAATTCCTTATTTAATCCGTACTGATCAATCGGTTTAAACCTAGCAAAAACCTCCTCTTTATATGACCAAAACAATCCAAAAGCGATACATAAAGAAGTAATTAGTATTCTTTTCTTCATAACAATCCCGCTCCCTCTTCATAATGATAGTTATATTTTAACATATAGAAAGAAAATTCTGATATCATAAAGTAGTATAAGTTAACTTAGAAACGAGGAACAATTATGGACTCTTACAAACAATATATAAAAGAAGCTCTGCCTAGACTTTCTATATATTCATATAAACAAAATGAAGAAGGATGGGATAATGTAGCGGTTATCGTAAATGATGAGCTACTGTTTCGTTTCCCGCGAAAACAGGAATACGCAATACGAATTCCGTTAGAAAAAGAACTATGCACACTTCTCTCTTGTTCACTACATAAAATTGAGGTTCCAAAGTATCACCTATTCTATAAAAAGGATACGGATACTATTCCGCTTTGTAGTTACTATACTCTCATTCATGGTGAACCGTTAAAAGCAGAAATAGTTGCGAAGTTAGATGAAAAAGAACGAAAAATAATTATTACACAATTAGCTACTTTCCTTGCGGCTCTACATAGTATCCCTTTAAAACGTGTGAAAACATTAAGGTTCCCTATAGAAAAAACACTTACCTACTGGAAAGAACTACAAACTAAGTTAAATCAGTATGTTACTAACAGTCTTACTTCGTCCCAGAAATTATCTTTAAATCGTTTATTCGAAAATTTCTTTACCTGTATCGATACATCCACTTTTCAAAATACACTTATTCACGCTGACTTTACACATCATCACATTTTATTTGATAACCAAAATAAAACCATTTCAGGAATTATTGATTTTGGTGATGCTCAAATTGGAGATCCCGCCTTTGACTTTGCTGGGCTATATTATGATTTTGGATGTGAATTTACTACATCAGTGTATGAACAATACAGCACGCTTATTTCTCATCACGATCCATTACTCATTCACCGCATCACTACCTTTTATCAATACAGCCCTTTACTACATAATATAATTTATAACTTTGAAACAAAGAATGAACTTGAATTCATAGCGGGTACAAAACAACTGAAAACAATATTACAGGGATGAGATTACATTCTCTCCCTATACTCTCTCTCCTCATACATCATTAACTTTTTATCCATTTCAACAATGACTTGATACAGTTGAAATGCTTGTAAAATTTGCAGTTGAATCCCAAAAGGAGCATTCTGTTCTTTTAACCATTGAAATACTTTCGTTTCATCTTTCATTGATTATTCCTCCCTTTATCCCGCTTTAATGGGCAGTAAGACCCCCACCTCCAAATTCAGCGAAAGCAAAGAAGTTAGTCGGGGGATCAACTGCCCATAAAAGTCCAATTGGTTCAACTAATAATCAGTAGGGGATGAAGAAAACCCCCACTGATTAAAGTTTCACTTTATTAAAATCTGCTACAAATATACCGTAAATGATGAAAAGCTTTTCATGTCAATAACAAAAAAGGATGCAACATTGCATCCTTTAGTGTACGATATTTTTCTTTTGCTTCGCTTCTTTCTTTACTTCTTCCCTTTGGCATTCACTACGAAACGCACAACTCATACACTCAGAACGAAAATGACGCTCTGTATAGTGTTCAGGTTGTTGCAACATTTCTTTCATTCTAGATAAATCAGCCATTCCGGTTATAATATCTTCCTGTTTTGGAATGTACTCATACTTAGTTCCTTCTATTAAATTAATAACTTCAATTTTTCCTGGAAGAATGCCGAAAGCTTTATAACTGAATACTGTCATTAACTTTTGACAAAGAGCAAGCATTTCCTCATCCGCATCGACAACATACTTTTTAATTACAAACGACTCAGTACTCCACTCACCAACTTCTAATGTCAATGACATGTGGACACCTAACTCTTCCATATATGTTTGAAATTTTTCATATAAAAATAACGGCGGTGTCTGACTATCATCTCTTTCAACAAACTGTAATAAGTGATCTGTTAGCTTCGCTAACACAATATAATACTCCGTCTTCGAAGCAAACATATTAACCCTTACTTTTTTCCAATACTTTTCTATTAATATTAAAAGTACAATTTTCGTTTGTTGGCCTGCAGGTAGCGTGTAATACTCGTTAATAATTTGATTCACAATCATTTGTGCGATTTGTTGCCATTCAAACGAAGAAGGTTCTCTTCTTTTTATATGACGAAAATAAAATTTATGCGGACAACGCATAAAATCATACAAATGATAATCTGTCATCGTTTTGATTGCGATTTTCTCATGCACTTGCTCTTCATCTCCCTTCTGCCATTAAGAAAGGTGTTTTACAAATTCAGCTCCAAACTGTAAACATTTTTCTACATCTTCATCTTCTGGCGTTAATTCTACTTTTAGTCCTTCTAACACAACTGCTGCCCCGCGTTCTTGTACCTTTTCTATTAAAATGTCAACCGCCACGCCGTATTTCGGATAAGCCGAATCACATGATCCGAATACTGCCGCCTTTTTCCCAGTTAAATCAATAGAATCCATTGCGTCATAAAAATCTAAGAAATCATCAGGAAGGTCACCATCTCCCCAAGTGTATGCACCTAAAATAATTCCATCATACTGTTCTAATATAGAAGCTTCTGGTGAATCCATAATATCGATAACTTCAATTTCATTTTCTGTTTCACGAATTGCACCCGCAATATGATCAGCCATTTCCTCTGTATTTCCACTCATACTTGCAAATATCATTACTAACTTACTCAACTGAATCTCTCCTTTTACCTTGTATCTCTTTTTCTGTTGGAAGCGTACTCTTCTCATCTACATATTCAGAACGAATTACATTTCGTTGCCATTCCATATGCTGATCAACATCTTTATTTTTATCTTTTAATCCCCTCCGCAGAAGGTGAAATTTTTTTCTCATTAACATGTCGCATCCATCCTATTGATAATAATTATCAATTTCAACTATATTTAGATTAATTGAAATTGATTATCAATGTCAATAACTTTTTTTAAAAAAATGATTAAAATGTACAAGCTTGTCCGTTAGCTATTCATATACTATAAATGAGCATAGTTCTTTCTCAGCCCTCTCTGACGGAAAGAAATAAAAGCAACTGCGATAGAGCGCAGTTGCCTTTTTTTATACTTTTCTATGATTTTAGTAGTCTTATCGCTGTCTCTAGAAATAATTCCACTCCATAAACTAGAGCTGATTCGTCTACATCAAATTTTGGATGGTGATGCGGATAGCAAGTATCTATCTTTTCATTACCGGTTCCTAGTTTAATGAAACAACCCGGTGCTTTCCGTAAATATGCTGAAAAATCTTCTCCTCCCATAGAAGGTTCCAGCTTCACAACACGCTCATCCCCGAACAAATGTAGTGCACTTTCTTCTACTACTTTTGTAATATATTCATCATTAATAACTGGATCATATCCGTACCGATACGTATATGTATAATCTCCTCCATGCGCTTCTGTAATTCCTTTCACGACTTGCTCAATTCTCTCTTCTGCTTCTTTTCTTAATGTTTGATTAAAAGAACGAACCGTTCCCATTAAAGTTGCTGCACTAGGAATAATATTATCAGCCATTCCCCCATGAAACTGCGTAACTGAAACGACCCTTTGCATGAAAGCACTTGTATTTCTTGATACAATATGTTGTAAATTTGTAATAATCTGCGCTCCGATAGCAATAGGATCTATCGTTTCTTCTGGCCTCGCTGCATGCCCTCCTTTCCCTTGAATTTCAACTGTAAATACGTCTGGTGCCGCCATCATCGGCCCATACGCAATGCCTATCTTCCCGCTTTCCAATCCAGACATAACATGTAAACCTATTACATAATCAACACCATCCATCACGCCTACCTCAACCATTTCTTGTCCACCACCAGGAAACACCTCTTCTGCGTGCTGAAAAAACAGACGAATCTCACCTGCAAAATCTTCCTTTATATTTGATAGTGCCTCTGCTGTACTTAACAAAATAGCTGCGTGAGCATCATGCCCACATGCATGCATCATTCCTTTATTCACAGACGTATAAGATTTCCTTGTCTCCTCTTGAATTGGTAAAGCATCTATATCAGCTCGAATCGCAACTACTTTCCCTTGTTCCGTTCCTCTTTTAATTGCTAGTACACTATACTTCGTTGGCCTCGTTACTTCAAAAGAAGAAAATGAGCATAATGTATCATATATAAATTGCGAAGTTTCTTCTTCACGAAATGATAATTCCGGATATTTATGAAAATGCCGTCTCCATTTAATAATGTTTTCTTCTGAAATAATATCCCTCCACACGCCCTTCATCAGAAATTCCTCCTTTTAAGAAACTTTAGCAATTCATAAATTAACTATGAAAAATTCAAAGATACAAGCAAATATTACATTTCTATACATTCTCCCAGGCCACTTTTATACATTCACACAATCCACTTCCTATTTACATGTCAAACCCATTACAAATTCATGCTGAATGTAATATAATTGCTAAGTTAGGGATTTTCTTTTTTAGTATTTAGTGCTAATATCAGAAAAGAGCCTTTTGACTTATTTTTACCTAAAATGTGGGATTTTGTTTTTTTCACAATAATGTAGGACATGATACCTACAAAGAGCTATTATTTCATTAAGAGAGGGAAAGACATGGAAAGATTAAAAGAGATATGGTCTCAACCACTCACACAATGGGTTGCAAAGACGGTTTATTACCTTGCAATTTTATTTGCATTACTTTGGTTGTATGGATTCCATGATACAAACACAAGTACATTTATTTACAATGAATTCTAGGGTGGGAACGTTATGAAGTTATTAGAACAAATTGAAAAGTGGGCTGCAGAAACGCCTGATCAAACCGCTTTTGTTTGGCGAGATGCGAAAATTACGTACAAACAATTAAAGGAAGATTCTGATGCGTTAGCACATTGGATTTCTTCTGAGTATCCAGATGATCGTTCACCAATTATGGTTTATGGCCATATGCAACCTGAAATGATCATTAACTTTTTAGGGTGTGTAAAAGCTGGACATGCTTACATCCCTGTAGATTTATCTATCCCAGCTGATCGTGTACAACGTATCGCTGAAAATTCTGGTGCGAAATTACTTTTATCAGGAACAGAAGTAACTGTAACTGATTTACCAGTTCGCATTGTAAGTGAAGACAACTTAAAAGATATTTTCTTTACTCATAAAGGGAACACTCCAAATCCTGAACATGCGGTAAAAGGTGATGAGAACTTCTACATTATTTACACATCAGGAAGCACAGGTAATCCGAAAGGGGTTCAGATTACTTATAACTGCCTTGTAAGCTTTACAAAATGGGCTGTAGAAGATTTTAACTTACAAACAGGGCAAGTATTCTTAAACCAAGCACCTTTCTCATTCGATTTATCTGTCATGGATATTTACCCATCATTAGTAACAGGTGGTACACTTTGGGCAATCGATAAAGATATGATTGCACGTCCAAAAGACTTGTTTGCTTCTTTAGAGCAATCGGATATACAAGTATGGACTTCAACACCCTCTTTCGCAGAGATGTGTTTAATGGAGGCATCTTTCTCTGAGGGTATGCTACCAAACATGAAAACATTCTTATTCTGTGGTGAAGTGTTACCAAATGAAGTAGCTAGAAAATTAATTGAGCGTTTCCCAAAAGCAACAATTATGAATACGTACGGTCCAACAGAAGCTACTGTCGCTGTAACAGGTATTCACGTTACAGAAGAAGTGCTTGATCAATACAAATCACTTCCAGTTGGCTACTGTAAATCAGACTGTCGCCTTCTTATTATGAAAGAAGATGGTACGCTTGCACCTGATGGTGAAAAAGGTGAAATCGTAATTGTCGGTCCAAGCGTAAGCGTTGGATATTTAGGAAGCCCTGAATTAACAGAAAAAGCATTTACTATGATTGACGGTGAGCGCGCCTATAAAACAGGCGATGCTGGCTATGTTGAAAATGGTCTTCTATTCTATAATGGTCGTCTTGATTTCCAAATTAAGCTGCATGGTTATCGAATGGAATTAGAAGAAATTGAGCATCACCTTCGTGCGTGTTCTTACGTAGAAGGTGCAGTTATCGTTCCAATTAAAAAAGGTGAAAAATACGATTATTTATTAGCGGTTGTTGTTCCTGGAGAACATTCATTTGAGAAAGAATTCAAATTAACATCTGCAATCAAAAAAGAACTCAATGAGCGATTACCAAACTACATGATTCCACGTAAATTCATGTATCAATCTTCTATTCCTATGACACCAAATGGAAAGGTAGATCGCAAAAAATTATTGAGTGAGGTTACAGCATGACCGCATATGGATCATTTTATTTTTTCGCTATAGTGGGCATTTTATTAATACCTACTATCATAGCTGGATTAAAAGGTAAAATGTTGCGTAAATATAATGCCGTTTTAACATTAGTCATGATTGCTATTATCTTCTCGGATAAACCGAAGCAAGCGATTATGTTAGCCGCATTTATTATTTGGCAATACGCCCTTATTAAAGGCTATTTAATTTTAAGAAAACAAAATAATAGTACATTCATGTTTTGTATAGCTGTTATTTTATCGATTTTGCCACTTATTTTGGCAAAAATCGCACCATTTGTACCTGAATTGCATTTTATTGTTTTCGCAGGTATGTCTTACGTAACATTTAGAGCTGTACAAATGGTCTTTGAAGTTCGTGATAATTTAATTAAAGAACTTTCCTTCTTTAATTTCTGGGAATTCGTTTTATTCTTCCCTGCGATTTCAAGTGGACCTATCGATCGTTACCGTAGATTCCAAAAAGATATCCAAAAGCCGCCTAGTGCTGAGGAATATCAAAAGTTACTATATACAGGGCTTAACCGTATTTTCCAAGGTTTTCTGTATAAGTTTATAATCGCGCACTTGATAACAACATATCTTGTAAAGGCAGTATTCGCCAATCAAGATACACTTTTATCTAATGCGATTTTTATGTACGCTACTAGCATGCAATTATTCTTTGACTTTGCAGGTTATAGTGCGTTCGTAATTGGTATCAGTTACATGATGGGAATTAAAACTCCAGAAAACTTTAATAAGCCATTCCTCAGTCGTAATATTAAAGACTTCTGGAACCGCTGGCACATGAGTTTATCATTCTGGTTCCGTGATTTCATCTACATGCGTTTCGTCTTTTTTGCAACGAAGAAAAAGTTAATTAAGAACCGTTACACAATTTCGTATATCGGTGCATTTTTAAACTTCTTCATTATGGGAATTTGGCACATCCAAGGAAGCGCTGTTGCGCAGTATGTTATTTATGGTCTATATCATGCCGCATTGTTTATTTTATTCGACATTTTCGAACGAAAAAACAAGAAGCATAAGTTTTGGCCAAACAATAAATTTACACACGTCCTTGCGATTGTAATTACGTTCCACGTTGTATGTTTCGGTTTCCTCATTTTCTCTGGACACCTTAACAGATACTTTTAATGCACCCTTCTTATTCCATTAAGAAGTTGCACATATAACATATTCGGATATAAAGGAGATTTTAAAAATGGCAGAATTCAAAGAGCAAGTATTAGATATTTTAGAAGAAGTATGTGAAAACGATATTGTGAAAGAAAACTTAGATGTTCAATTATTTGAAGAAGGTATTCTTGATTCTTTCGCTGTAGTATCTTTATTAGTTGAATTCCAAGAGCGTTTAGATATTGAAGTTTCTATTTCTGATTTTGACCGTGATGAGTGGGCTACACCAAACATGGTTATTAAGAAGTTGGAAGAAATCCGATGAACAAAGCAAAATTTGGTCCGATGCTTTTAGCATTGGCCCTTTTTGCTGTATTCTTACTTATTCCAACGCGCTTCCTACTTCCACTTTTAAGTGATGAAAAAGTAGAACAAGCTGCCACTTCTTTAAAAGAAGAAAAGATTCAAAGTATGATTTTACAGCAAAAGATGTTAGCAGACCCGAAATATCTTCCGATGTATGGTTCATCGGAATTCGCACGTATGGATGCTTTCCATCCATCGAATTATTTCAAAGTAAAACCTGAAGGGTTCACCCCATTCCTACTTGGACGCGGCGGAACACAAGACCTTGTACATGTATTAAACTTTACATCTACAATGGATCAATTGAAAGATAAGAAAATGGTATTCGTTCTTTCTCCGCAATGGTTTGTACCACAAGGTATTGATGAAACACACTTTGCACCTAACTTTTCAAAACAACAAGGTTACCACTTCATTTTCAACGATGATGTAAAACCTGAAATGAAAAAGCAAATTGCAAAGCGTTTATTAAACTTTGAGATTGTTAAAAAAGAAACTTTACTTAAAATTTCGCTTGAAGGTATCGTTTATGATGATACAAAGCATAAAGTAAAAGCACTTGCTGCTAAACCTTTCGCTTATATTTATCGTAACATTTTAGATCGTAAAGATTTATTTACAGCTATGTTTGATATTAAACCGCATAAAGAAAAACTTGACCCTTCATTAAAACAAATGAATTGGGAAGAAGCTCGTAAACATGCAGATCAAACGGGTGCAGTAGAATCAGGATCTAACGAATATGGTATCGAAGATGATTACTTCAATAGCAAAATTAAGAAGAAGTTAAAGCAACGTGAAGGCTACTTAAAAAATGATGCTTATGATCAATCGCCAGAATATGAAGATTTACAAATCGTACTTGATTTATTAAAACAATCTGGTGCAAAACCACTCTTCATTTCTGTTCCTGTAAAAGGTCCTTGGTACGATTACGCTGGCTTCCCGAAAGAGCGCCGCGAATTGTACTACAAGAAAGTTCATGAGCAAATTGAGAAAGCTGGCTATCCAATTGCCGACTTCTCAAATCATGAGTATGATAAATACTTCTTAAAAGATCATATGCACTTAGGTTGGAAAGGCTGGGTTTATATCGATGAGGCCATCCAACAATTTTATAAAGCAAACTAATGAAAAGACCACTTGAATTATTCAAGTGGTCTTTTTCTATATACATTTTGTAATTGTTCGATGACGTTATCTGCTTCTTTCATAACTCGCTCCACTACATGCTGAGCTGATTCTATTCGTGCTAATGATGACGCTTGTCCTGCCCAAAGTGACATGTATTCTCCTTTATTTTGTTTTGCTGCCTCTTGGCGTATTTTAGATGTTAATACATTTTGCACTGGATACATCGGAAGCCCTTCTTCTTTCCCTTCATGTTTCTCTATAAATTCATTACGAATACCCCGTGCATATTTCCCAGAAAACGCACGAGTCACAGTTGTACTCGTATCTGTACTATGTAAAACCGCTTCTTTATACACATCATGCGTAATACTCTCTTCACTCGTTAAAAAGGCTGATCCCATTTGAACAGCTTCTGCTCCCAGTGTAAATGCCGCAACAAGCCCTTGTCCGTTCATTACACCACCTGCTGCAACAATCGGGATATGCGGGACTGCTGCTACTAGCTGCGGAATTAATGCAAACGTACCAATCATAGCATCCTGTTCTTTCCCGATAAACGTTCCTCTATGCCCTCCTGCCTCGCTGCCTTGGCCGACAATAAGATCTACTCCTAACTCAGCAAGCACTTTCGCCTCTGTCACATGAGTAGCTGTTCCGATGACTTTTATTCCCCTTCTTTTTAAGTCATCAATTTCTTCTTTTTCTAACGTTTGAAATGCAAAGCTAACAACTGGTACTCTTTCTTCTACTAACACTTGTAATTGTTCTTTATAGTTTTTTGGAAGTTTTAACGTCTCTTCTTCCTCTATACCGAATTCTCTATTCACTCCGCTAAGTAATCCCTTTGCCAAGTTTATCTTCTCTTCTTCTATCTGTATCTCTTTCGTTAACAGTAAATTAACACCGAAAGGCTTATCCGTTCGTTCCCTTATTTTATAAATCGCTTCACGAATTTGTTCAGGACTCATATAGCCTGCTCCAAGCGTTCCTAATCCTCCGCTATTACTTACAGCTGCAACAAGTTCTGGCGTCGTAATCGCACCTGCCATACCTGCTTGAATGATGGGATACTTAATTTGCAATATATCTATTACGCGACTTGTAAACATCATTTCTCCTGCTACTAAAAATATAGACAAATGTATATTCTTAGAGTATTCCTGCTTCTACGTGCCCTGCCTCGCTAATCACTTGCTACTACAGTTTGCTGTGACACTCCACAGGCGTAAATTCCGATGTAGCCCACCGTACATATATACAATCTATTTACGTTAGTATTGTATATTTTTTTGCTTGTAAAAGGTTGATAGATGCATTTAAATCTCTATCCATTACATTTCCACAATCACATGTATATACTCGGTCAGACAGCTTTAAATCCGACTTTTTTTGACCGCAACATGAACATATTTTAGAAGATGGATAGAACCTGTCCGCTTGCCGTAGTTCAATTCCATATTCCCTACATTTCGTTGATAGCCATGTTTTAAAAGTATAAAAACATTGTTGCGCTACAGCTTTAGATAGATGTTTGTTCTTCATCATACCTTTCACATTCAAATCTTCTACTGTAATAAACGTTGGCTTGGTTTTCACCACATCATTTACAATAGACTTTACATACGCTAATCGGATATTTACTAGCCTAGCATGTAGTTTTTGCACCCTAAGAATGTTTTTATCTATATTCGCTCTTTTATTAGTAACAGGTTGTTCACCTCGCTTTCTTATATTTTCAAATTTGCGTGATAAAGAGCGTTGTTCACGTTTTAACCGTTTTTCTATCTTTTTTACTTGTACTGTTTTATTTATATTTTTGTGAGTTTTTCCATCGCTACGTACAGCGAAGTCTTTAATTCCCAAATCAATTCCTAGACCTACTGCATTGAGAATTGAATTTGGTTTTACCTCTTTCACTTCACAGAGTATAGACACATAGTATCTTCCTGCTCTTTGATATACTGTACCACTTTTTACAGTTGTATTTTTTGAAATATATCCATACTCTTTTAACCTTATCCAACCAATTGTAGGGACTTTTACTCTATGTCTTTCTACTGTCCAATCTGTTTTGTTGTTTTTCGGAAAATAGCACTTCACATCTTGCTTCTTCTTTTTTTATATCGTGGAAACTTAGATAAACCTTTAAAAAATCGCTTAAAAGCTTTATCTCCATTCATAATCGCTTGTTTTACCGCTTTGCTCGACACTTCTTTAATCCACTGGTCACACTCTTTTGTATGAATGTTGTTTAGCCATTTGGAAAAGTCATAGCCACTAAGAAATTTCCCCTCCGACTCATATGCCTCTTTATTTTTAGAGATATACAGGTTATATACATATCGACACACCCCAATAGTTTGACGGATTTTACTAACTTGTTCAGTTGTCGGTTTGACTTCTATTAAATATGCTCTTTTCATAAGTCTTCATCCTCCGACATTTTCTTTTTGTATTTTCTCAACCCATATATTCTACAACTAAATACATGAATGATAGATATTAAATCCTGAACAAGTTCTTCTTGAGGAGATAGTTTATTATTGTTAACAATAATAATTTTCACCCCCATTTTACGAAGAAACTTTTCAAACCAATCATATCCAAAACGTACAAATCTATCTTTGTGTGCAATGATGATAGTCGAAATATTTCTTTCCATACAACTGTCAATCAGTTTATTCCACTGTTTTCTTTTGTAGTTTAATCCGCTACCAATATCTGTGATAACTTCATCTACAATCATCCTTCGTGCATTTGCGAATGCTTTTAAAAACTCAACCTGATTTTCTAAATCATCTTTCTGACCTGGATTTGATACTCTTGTGTAAATAACTACTTTGCCTACTTTATTTTCTTCTTGAATACCCATATATTCCTTATACTGTTCTTCTGTATAGTATCATCTTCCTTTTTGGTTTCGGTAAGCAGTTAAAACACCTTGATTGTCCCACCTTTGCAATGTCTTAACAGAGACATTAAGCATTTCTGAAAATTCTTTTGGTTTATATTGTTTCATAATTACTTTTTATTATATATGCCTACTTTTGTCTATGTTTTTGTTTACTGTTTCTTTCTCCTATTCCCCTTATATCTTCTTTATTTGACAAACTTTCCCCTTCTTTTACAAGGGTTGAACTTCCTATGAAGCGAATATATTGAAAGTGAAGGAGGCTGAAAACAATGATGTATCCAAATGCATTAAAACAAGGTGATACAGTAATGATTATTGCACCGTCCGGCCCACCAACAATTGAAAATGTATTAAAAGGTGTAAACGTATTACAAGAAATGGGTTTATCTGTAGTAATCGGGAAAAGTGTTTATGAGAAATATGGATATTTAGCTGGAAGTGATCAAGTTCGTCTCGATGATTTACATGAAGCATTTTTAAATAATGAAGTAAAGGCCATTTTCTGTGCACGAGGTGGTTACGGAAGTGCTCGTCTCCTCCCTCACATTCAATATGAAATCATTCAACAGAACCCAAAAATCTTTTGGGGATATAGCGATATTACAGCTTTACATACTGCCTTTTTGCGTTATGCAAAGCTTATTACTTTTCATGGTCCAATGGTTGAAGAATTAGGTAAAGGTGTAGATTCTCTTTCTTTATCTTCTTTCAATCAACTATTCCATCCGTATTCAACTATCTTATCTGCTTCAGAATGTATCGTCCCTACCTCCCCCTGTACAGTTACAGGCACATTAGTGGGAGGGAATTTAACTGTATTAACAAGTATAATTGGCTCACCCTATGAGATAAATACGGCTAATAAACTTTTGTTGCTTGAAGACATTGGGGAAGAACCATATCGTATTGACCGTATGTTAAATCAGCTACTTTTATCTGGAAAGTTTAATGAATGTAGTGGTGTGATTTTTACAAGTTGTCACGACTGCACTCCTTCTAAACCATCTCAATCATTGCAAACAATATTATATGAATATTTCGCACCATATCATATACCTGTCCTATTCGGTTTACCAATGGGACATATAAGCCCAAACATCGGTATTCCTCTTGGGGCTACAGCGACAATAAGTACAAATCATAAAACACTCTCTATTTCTTCTGGCGTAGCCGCTCCGTGTTCAAATTAAAAAGGAAAAGCGATTCAGCTTTTCCTTTTATTTATAATAATTAAAAATTCGTCCAGATGCGATATCTGCAATTTCTTCTGGAATAAATGTTTTACTTATATCAGTTCCAACATTTAATACTGCTGTAGCATCTTTCTCAATGCTACCAAATAATTCTTTTCCACGTATCGTAATAAGGGGCGTTCCTTCTGGTAACACGTCTTTTACAAATTCCATTTGTGTAAAGAACGGCACGATCCATCTACCCTCTCCTTGAAAATGACGCAATCGAAGTATTCCTTCTGTTGCCCCGTCCTCTGCTTCTAGTGAACCAGCAACATAAAACTCAGTTGATAAGAGCAATTCATAAAATTCCTTTTGCTTCTGTTTATCGTCCCCTGCTCCAACAAGTACTTCTTCTATTCTCTTTACCGGAATTTGCTCCATATGATGCCACCCCTATTTCAAAATGATTGTACTTAGATTATACGAAATATTCTTATTTTTTTCTACATAATTCGCAATTATTTTCTTGAAATAATTTTAATACTTCTTTTGTCGTCACAATCGTAGCAAACTCTTCATGTAAATTTACAAGTGTCATATTGTGAATATCCTCTGCATTATACTCTTTACCATCTAGACCTTTACGGTTAAAAGTAGCCGTTGCATCACTCACTAAATACGTTGTAAATCCTAAATTTCCTGCCATTCGTGTCGTAGTCTCCACACAATGATTTGTCGTTAATCCTACAACCACTACTGCATTACATTTGTTCTCTCTTAATTGCTCTTCTAAATTTGTCCCAATGAACGCGCTGTTAACAGATTTCTGAATAATCACTTCGCCTGGTAATGGCTTCAGCTCTTCTTTAAAGTTCACCGTTTCCGCTCCTTCATAAAACATCGATTGAGCATTTTCTTTATTTACATGTTGAATATGAAAAACTGGTCGTTTCCTTTTTCTCCATTCTGCTAATAACATTCTCATGTTTTCTTCAGCAAAAAGATTATTTCTCTCGCCCCAGTATGGTAACTGAAACGCCTTTTGTACATCAATTATGATAAGTGCTATTTGATTCATCATCATTTTCTCCTTCATTCGGCTGTAATTGAAACAGAAAACCAAGTTGTTGCGACGCAGTAATAAAACAAATATAAGCGCAAAGCTCTACAATTTCTTTTTCCGTCCAATATTGTTTCAATGCATGAAACATATTATCATCTATTGCCTTTTTATCATGAACAAATATATGTGCAAAAGTAACTGCTACACTCATTTCTTCTACCTTTTGCATATTATGAGGTCTTCCTTTTGCCATACAGTACGGACATTCATTCCCGTACGCTAATGTTCTCCTTACTTGTTCCTTCAACTCTGCCGAGAGAGTTCCCTTATTATACAGCGTATCCTCTACCGTACTCCATGAATGTAATAGATCCGGATTATGGCCTAATAACTTTTGAAACTTTGTATCTCCTACATTTGATAATGAAATTCTCTCCATCATTTCCCCTCCTATTTCTTTCTGTTTTATTGTAAAATAAATAAAGTTCACTTTACATTTCATATGAATCTTAATTTATATTTTTTCTTTACAAAAATTATTATTTTACTGGAGGTATATTTACAAATGCAACTAGATCGTGTTGATCGAAAAATTTTAAATGAATTATATAATGATAGTCGCCTTTCCATGCGCGAATTGGCGAAACGAGTAAACTTATCTGCTCCGTCTACTGCAGAACGTGTTCGTAAACTTGAAAGTGAAGGCGTTATTCAAAAATACACAATCGATATCGATTATAAAAAAGCAGGACTTGTTTTAGATTGTATTTTAGAAATCACTTTAAAAAATGGTGATACAACACGTATGCAACAGTTTATTCAGTCTTATCCATCTGCAAGTTTTTGCTACCGAGTAACAGGAAGCTTATGCTACATTGTAAAAATTTCTGTTCCTTCACTCGTTGAACTTGAAGATTTTATCAATGATGTTTCCTCATATGCAACGACTGTTTCTCATATCGTATTATCAGAAGTATCTCTTACTCCTGATATTGAACATATCTTCCCAGAAGCTTAATTTATTTTTATTCATAAAATATAGAAAAACCCCTTACAATAAGAATAAAAATAATATATTATGTATTAAAATACATAAAGTTCGAGAAAGGGGCTTTACATTGAAAATCTGGTTTTATGAAAAAACGGCACAATTAGATGACTTGCTTGGCATTTGGGACAATGTTCCGACTATCCCTCGAATTGGTGAAAAAGTGGAGATTTTAAAAACAGTCCGCACTGTTACAGATATTAAATATGTAAAGAACGGTAATAATTTTCGTGTAGAAATTATTACAAATTAAAAAGTAGCTCTTAAGGAGCTACTTTTTAATTATCTATCATGCACTTTCTTTATAACAATTTTATCTTCTTCTACAGATACTGTTACATAATCATTTTCTTCTAACCGGAGCTTATTTACAGCCTCATCTGGTAGCTCTACAGCCATCAATCTATCTGTTACGATCACTTGACTATACACTTCATTTTCTTGTGATGCACTCACTACTTTTTCCTCATTTATGAAGCGCACTGGTGGCACCCCCACTTCTTTTACTGTATGCCATTGTTTCCAAACGTAAGGAATTAACCAAAGCAACCCAACAACTGTAAGACCAATACCGATCCATAAATTACTTTGCGCTTGTAATTCAGGAATTGAAATTGCAGTACTTTCTTCTCCACCGACAAATTGCATACTTGTTGCAATCAAATTATTCAGAGCGTGTACAGCGATATTCGTCCATATATTTTTCGTCTTTATGTATAAAAGACACATCACAACACCAAACATAAATGCACCAATAACATCAAAATGTCCTAAACCAAAAATAATGGAAGATATAATGACAGCTTTTTTAATTCCCCATTTATAAGCCATTCGCTGTAAAAAGAATCCCCTAAAAATAACCTCTTCCATAATAGGTGCTAATACACATGCTGAAATGAAAGTAAATATCGTCATATATATGTTACTCGTGTTAATAACATTTCCGTCTTCTAACATAGTAACTAAGAAATTCGGTAACGTATGTGCTAATATGTAAAATTGAATATGAGATATACCAACTGAAAAAATCATTCCCATTATCGTTGCTAATACAATTAATCCCCACGGTAAACGTCCTGGCTTATCAAAAAAACTGTTAAATACAACATTATTTTTATTTGTTTTTACGTATAACCAAAATAACGGAAATACAAAAAATAATGTTATTTGTGAAATAACCTCCATCGTATTCTCAGAAACATTTGATAGACCTAATGGGATCATCGTAAGGAACACCCCTATAATCATCCATCCAAAAAAGCTACGTAGTCTTATACGTGAAAATGCATAGTGCATATAGAACACCCCCAAAGATAATAAAAGTAAATAGTCGGATAATTAAATTATAATATGAATATAGTTGAAATTCTTCCTATTTTTCTCAAATACTTTTGAACAACATATATAGTAATTTTATTTAAAATACCGTATCACTTTTCTTTCAGTTGAAATCTACGAGAAAGTTATGTAATAAAAAATCCCCGTTTCTACACGCGGGGATTTCTTTTATTATAATACATCACGTTTTTGGAATAATGCACTCGATGCTACAAGCAATACAACAAAGTATGCAGCTACAAGTAATAATGAAGTTGTAAATGTAAATTCTGTAAATGTAGGTTCTACTCCGCCACTAATTAATTTATTGCTGTCGTAAGCTCTTAAATCCAAATGGAAGAATACTACAAACTTCGCTACACCTTTTGCAAACATCATTAATACCATATTAATTGGTCCTTGTAAAAAGAAGAGGAACATCGTAATAATTAATGGTAATACAGATTTTCTAAATACGTTTGCTAAGAAAAATGCAAGCGTCGCAAAGAAGAACGGTGAAAGTACTTGATATAAAGTAGATTTCATTACGATTCCTAACGTTAATTCTGTTTTACTACCATCCATTACAATTCCGCCAATAATCATTGCAATTAACGTGCTAGCAAATATGATACATACTATAGTAAGTAACACTGTAATATATTTAGAGAATAAAACTGTCATTCTTTTTCTTGGACGGATTAATAACTGCTTAATTGTACCTTTTTGGAACTCATCAGTAATCATACGAGAAGCAATCGTAATTCCAAAAATTGTTGCAAACAAAGTAATTAAACCAATCTCTGAACTTGCAAAATCTAAATATGATCCTTTAAATTCACTTCCGTCTCCCCATTTCATCATCGCTAAAACTCCCAAAATCTCCAATACTGCAATGACACCAATTAAAATATACATACCTTTTTTCGCATGTAACTTTAAAAATTCATTTTGAATTAATTTAAACATTACGCTTTCACTCCCCCTGTAATCGCTAAGAACTCATCCTCTAACGTTTTATTTTGAACAGTAACTCCGTATACAAGCACATCGTCATTTACAAGTTTTTTTACAAGTTGTGGGATTTCTTCTTTCATTACAGATACTGCAATTACATTTCCTTGCGTCTTACCTTTAATGATTTCATTTGCTTTCTGTACTTGATCTACTTCAAACGCTACAACTACTGTCTCATCATGTTTCGCTTGTTCATGTAAGTTGTACTCTTGCACAAACTCACCTTGTTTAATAATAACGACGCGATCACACATGAGTTCAATTTCACTTAATAAGTGACTTGATACGATTACAGCAATATTCTCTTCTTTCGCTAAACGTTGTAAATAATCACGAATTTGGCGAATACCAGCTGGATCTAATCCATTTGTCGGCTCATCTAAAATTAAGATTTTTGGCTGATGAAGTAATGCCTGTGCAATTCCTAAACGTTGTTTCATACCAAGTGAATATGTTTTCACCTTTTTATGAATCGCATGCTCTAATTCAACAAGCTTTACAATCTCAGCAATGCGCTCTTTACTAATTGGTGTAATTGCCATATTCGCAAAATGCTTTAAGTTTTGCATTCCAGTCATATAATCATATAGTTCAGGATTTTCTACAATCGCTCCAATTTGCTCTAGCGCCTTTTCACGCTCCATGCGAATACTATGACCACAAATTGTAATATCGCCCTCTGTCATTGATATAAGACCTGTCATCATACGAATTGTCGTCGTTTTACCACTACCGTTCGGTCCAAGGAACCCGTACACTTCCCCTTCGCGAACTTCAAATGATAAACCGCGGATAATTTCCGTTCCACCAATCTTTTTTCGAACATTCTCTAACTTTACTACTACGTTTCCCAATGTCGATTCCTCCTTTAGACTTCTAGTTTTTTATCGATTATGCGACCTGTTATATATACAAGTAGAACAAATATACCGATTGAAAAAGTAAGACTATATAAATTCATAAGTCTTTCTGGATATAGTATGAGATTCATATCCGCTGATTCATCTATATAAACTAATTTTTTAATAAAAGTAGGTATAGGCGCAAGTCGGCCCAGCATTTCATATATCAGATTGATTACTTTCGTTACTAGTAAAAATAGGAAGAAAATAATTACGTACTCCATTTTTTTCTTTTTCAAAGAAAATACTTTCACACCAGCTACTGTAAAAAGTAAAACTAACAATATACTTGATAAATTAAATACATATAACACGCTACTAAATAACTGCTTTACCATATCTAGTGTAAGTGTAGTTTCGGTGAATAACAATTCATGGAGTTCTGTACCTTTTATTACTTTCATCGAAATACTATAGAAAAATATAGCACCTATTAATTCAAAACACATTAAGCAAATTGCTGCATATGACAATACTGCTAAAACAATTTTTTTACCAGATATCGGTGTTAACCGAAATAATTTACTTTCAGTCATTTTCCCAAACGCAGACATCGCCTGCAGAAATACTAATACCGCAAAAATTAAATAAACTAAGAATACTAAAGCAATTGTAATCATTTGCCTTACTTCTCCTGATTCTTGTTTAATATAATTCCCCATACTCACAAAAGCGACAGCTACAATAAATATGAATGACAATAACGAAATAAAAATTTGTTTTTTATTCGCATTGTACATATATATTAAACTGGCCTTCATCTACTAAACACCTCCTTAAACAAATCCGTAACAGCTTTTCCTCGTTGGAAGCGTAACTCCTCTACATTTTCATGAAGTACACTTTCACCATCTTTTAAAAAGATTACTTCGTCAAAAATGTTTTCCACTTCACCAATTAAATGTGTTGCAATTAAAATGGTACAATCTTCACGATAAAACTGTAAAATAAGTTCCAGTACGTGTTCTCTAGAAACAAGATCAATTCCGCCCAGTGGTTCATCTAGTACGTATAACTTCGCTTTCCGAGAAAACGTTAAAATAATTTGTAGCTTTTCAACCATACCTTTTGATAAAGCTGTAATTTTTTCTTCTAACGGTATTTTAAATTCCGCAATCGTATCTACCGCTTTTTGAATGTCGAAGTCTTTATAAAAATCTCGATAGAAAAATAAAGAATCTTTTACCGTCATCCAATCATCAAATACTGGTTTATCCGACATAAAAGAAACAATTTCTTTCGTTTCTAATCCGACCTTTTTACCAGCGATTGTAATACTCCCTTCGGAAGGATGCTGCAGACCGGCAATCATTTTCAATAACGTCGTTTTTCCGCTCCCATTATCTCCAACAAGCCCTATAATTTTCCCTTCCGTAATCTCTATGTTTAATTCACGAATCACTGCTTTTAATCCGTATCTCTTCCATAAGTTTTCTATTTTTAATAACGCTGTCATTCGCTCTCCTCCCTCTTCTCATGTAATGAAGAACGAAGGATTGTAAGAATTTCTTCTTCTGAAAAACCTAAATTGTCCATTCCATCTATAAAAGAATGAAGCAATTCTTTCGCCATCTCTTTTCGCAGCTCCATAATTTTCTCCCCTTCATTCGTTACATATCGTCCCATTCCTCTACGCGTTACAACAACCCCATCCCGTTCTAGCTCTTGAAATGTACGCTGAATCGTATTTGGATTTACTTGTAATTCACTCGCTAATTCACGTACAGAGGGAATTTTATCACCAGGCAATAAATGTCCTGTTACGATTTCTTTTTTTATGTATTCCATTACCTGAATGTAAATTGGTGTATTTGGAGAAAACTCTATTTTCATTTCTTCCCTCCTTTTGTATCGGTGTACTAGTTAAATAATACACTGATACAAAAAGATTGTAAATACCCATTTAATTACAAAAAAGTTCTATCCATTAGCCGGATAGAACTTTTTCAACAGAAATCGCTATACAAAAATAATAGTGTTATGTAAACAAAACCATAAAGAAAAGCTGTCTTATCAATGAATAAGACAGCTTTTCTTTATGATTATATATTAAAAATTAAACGCGAAGTCATCATCCGATAACTTTTCAACGTTCGTCGCTTTTACGTAACCATTTCCTTTTACAGAGAAGAAATCATGGTTTTTCGTATCTGTACGTAAACCATTTAAAACGATTGGGTTAATTTCTTCTTCTTCAAACTTCGGCTCAAGTCCTAAGTTCATAAGTCCTTTATTCGCATTGTAACGAACGAAACGATTTACATCCTCTACTAGACCGATAGAAGTGTAAATTTCTTCTGTGTATGCCATTTCAATTTCATATAGTTCCATTAATAACTCTTGTGTTTCTTTTTGCACTTCTTGTTGATCTTCTGCAGAAAGTTCTGCGAAGATTTGTTGTGCTAAAATACCGACGAATACGCCGTGAATTGATTCATCACGAATTATTAAGTTAATAATTTCGCCACTTGCCGTCAATTTACCTTGACCTGCTAAGTAAAGTGGATAGAAGAACCCACTATAGAATAAGTAACTTTCTAAGAACACACTGGCTACCATTGCCATGTATAATTCTTTTTTCGCTACTTCAGGCTTTAATAAACGACGATAGTAACTCGTGATAATGCCAGCCTTTTTCTCAAGTAACGGATGATTGTCTACCCATTCAAAAATATCATCAATTTCTTCTTCAGTAGCTAACGTTGTGAAAATATGACTGTAACTCTTCGCATGTACTTCTTCCATAGCTCCCATGAAAGCTAATACACTTTTCGCTTGTAAATTTTCAAGATGAACAAGTACAAGTGGCATCCCTTCGCCACCTTGTTTCGTATCTAAAAGTGTTAAACCACCTAATACACGCTTATAAGCAACCTGCTCTTCTTTTGATAATTGTGCCCAAGTATTTTTGTCAGAAGACACTGCGATTTCTTCTTCTGTCCAAAACTGAGCGATGTTTTGCTTCCAAAACATTAAACTAAAATCATCTTCTTTTTTGTTCCAGTTTACCGCACGCATTCAATCGCCCCTTCTCTAAATAAACATGAAAAATTGATAACTAAGCATGAGCAGGGTTCAGAAAACCCTGCTCATGATGTCTCACTTTTTATATTAAACGGTACAAGCTACGCACTCTTCCACGCTTAACTTACGTGTTCTCGTATAATACAGACTCTTTAAGCCTTTTTTATGTGCATAGATGTAGTAACGTGCTAATTCACGTGTTGAAATATCACTATTAACGTAAAGAATTGTACTAATTCCTTGGTCAATATGTTCTTGGATTTCTGCGATTAAATCAATTAATTTAAACTGATTCATATCGTAAGAAGATTTATAGTACCAGAACGTATCTTTTGATAAATACGGCATTGGATAATATGTTGTTGCATTCGCATACGTTCTTGATTCAATTTGACTTACGATCGGCATTACGCTTGAAGTTGCATTTTGAACGTAACTGATAGATTGTGTTGGAGCAATAGCAAGACGGTAGGAATTATATAATCCATTCTTCTTCACTTGCTCTTTTAAACTTGTCCAATCTTCTTTTGTTGGAATATGAATTCCTTCAAATAATTGCTGAACTTTTTCAGTTACTGGGCTGTAATCTGTCGTTTCATACTTTTCAAAGTATGTGCCGTTCGCATAATCAGACTTATCGAAGTCTTTAAATGTTTCGCCTTTTTCTTTAGCGATTTCCATACTTTTCTCAATAGAGTAGTAATTTAACATCATAAAGAATGTACGAGCGAACTCTTTCGCTTCTGCACTTTCATATGCGATTTTGTTTTTTGATAAATATCCGTGTAAGTTCATTGCGCCAAGTCCAACTGAATGAAGCTCATCATTTGCTTTTTTCACAGTTGGTGCATTCGGAATGATCGTCATATCAGAAACAGCTGTTAAAGCTTCCATTCCCGCATGAACGGCTTCACGAATTTCTTTATTTTCCATTACATTCACGATATTTAACGATCCTAAATTACAGTTAATATCACGACGGATAATATCATCTGTACCATAATCATTTATTTCAGAAGTTTCTTGAAGCTGGAAGATTTCTGTACATAAGTTCGACATCTTCACAGTTCCAATATCCTTCAATGGATGTTGATTATTTGCATTTGATTTAAACATTAAGTATGGGTAACCAGACTCAAGCTGAATCATAGCGATTTTAATAAGCATATCACGTGCACTAATATCTAGCGGCTTCTTCTTCACTTTCGGATTGCTCATTAATTCATCGTACATTTCATCGATATCAATATCATCTAAATGCTTTCCGTATTCTTTATACACCGTATAAGGCGCGAAAACATGGAAAGGTTCGTTTTTCTCAGCTAGCTCAAAGAACTTACTTGGCACGATAATTCCGATTGATAGAGACTGAATACGGCTCTTCTCATCAGCATTTATTTTTTTGGTCAACTCGTCTTCATATTTCTATGAAGGTTGGACTATATCATCAACCTGTAACTGGTTGCCTTGCACTTCGACTGGTACCTATTTCCAGCCTACTCTACTAGCTTTCGTCTAATGACGTGCGTTCGATAGTCTCTACACCTTCTTGAAAGTATTGATAATTAGGAAAGTTATTGGATAGTACTCTATATTTTATCGTATTAGCAGGCACATTAAACGCTCGGCCGGCTTCCGCTAAAGACTCATAGTAAATGTCATTTATAACAATTGGCTTTTTTTGTTTTTCTCTTCCAGAATTATATTGGTTTTTTTGAGCTTTACTTATCTTCATACATGTTTCTTTTGTATGTTTTTTACCTTTACGAGACCTAGACATTTTTTCTTTTGTTTCATCAGTATGTTTTCTACCGTGAAATCGTTTAGTAATCTTAGATCTCATATTCTCCATATGTTGAGGTTTATCATACCAATAATTATTAGGACCAGTATTAATTTCAGAAAGAAATTTTTTTACTTCCTTTGAGTGAGTTTTCCCATACATATGGTTCTTTTCCCCACTCAACGCCCCACCTCTAGCGATGGGATGTCCGTTGTAGCAATACTGTTTCCCATAATATTGACTTAGTAAACTTTGCTCTATCTTATGAAGAATGTTCTTATCATCTGGTAACTCGATTATCCCTTTAAACTCAAATTTATTCTCACCATATAAATTCCAGGCTGCTTGTAAATGTTTACTATGATGCCGATTAGCATTCAATTGATTTCTATGAGTTTTAAATCGTACTTTAAAATTATTAGAACTACCAATATAAAACTTCCTATTTTCCTTATTAATTATCAAATAAATTCCACAGTTCATGGAATCTCGCCTCCGGTGAATATAAGATTCCACTTCACCCAAGTAACATTTCTTTCAAGCTTGGCACGGTATTACCTGCTATCCATGTACATGGACCGTAGGCTCTCTTAGTCAGCTTCTTCGCGGGTTCTTTTTCTTTTACCCCTTATTCAACTGATACCGTTAGCCGCTACTGCGACACCCTATTGGTTAGGTTCACAAGGTTTTCTCATACACATTACTGCGTAGAGGGACTACCAATTAATCCAAGAATTCAATAATATCCCAATGGAAAATGTTTAAGTATACTGCGCCGGCACCTTTTCGTTGGCCAAGCTGATTCGCATATGAAAACGAATCTTCAAGTAATTTCATAACAGGTACTACACCACTTGCAGCGTTGTCGATACCTTTAATTTGCTCACCGCGTGCGCGTAGCTTAGATAAGTTTAAAGCTACTCCACCGCCAATTTTCGATAATTGCATTGCTGTATTAATGTTAAAGCCGATTGAATTTAAGCTATCATCCATCTCTAACAAGAAACAAGACACCATTTCTCCTCTTCTGCTTCTTCCCGCATTTAAAAAGGTTGGTGTCGCTGGTTGGTAGTTTTGTTTTACAATCATGCTTGCGAAGTGTTTTGCCTTCGCAACATCACCGCGTCCTAAGTATAATGACACAATTGCTACACGATCTTCATAGCTTTCTAAGTATTGTTTTTGATCATTCGTTTTTAACGCATAATCTTTGTAAAACTTAGATGCTGCCATATAAGATTGGAACTCGAAGTTTTCACCATAAGCGATGTTATATACCTCTTCTACTTCCTCCAAGCTATACTCGTCCAGAACGTTGTAATAGTAATCATGTTCTTTCATATACTCCATTCGCTCTGCCACGCTATTAAAAGAAACGGTATTCTCTCTAGCTTCTTCCATAAAGACTTCTAATGCCTCTTTATCCTTATGAAGCTGATAAAAACCGTCCTGCATTTGCGTGATTTCATTATTCAGTTCAATGTGTCGCAATCTCCCGCACCCTTTCCTTAAAATATTCTACATCGTTATTTGTTCCAGATAACTCAAATTTTGATACAATAGGCACTTCATATTTAGTAGAAATTTTGTCAGCACTTGCACCGAACATGTCTCCCCAGTTACGATTGCCGCTTGCAGATACGCCTTTTAATTTTCCATTATTGCGCTCTAAAAAGTCTAAAACACGTTCTGGTACATTGCCAAAACCTGTTGTATACGTAATAAGAATAAAGTCTTCATCTATTACTAGATCTTCATCAATTTGAACGGCCGGCATATTTAATTTGTGGATGAAACGCTTCACGTTTCCTGTCATAGAATCATATGCAACTAACATTTCCGACCCCTCCCTCTCCAATCTATATTCTCTATATGTTGTTCTTGATTTCTCTATATATTGTATTACGTTTCAAAATAAGACACAAGATATATGTATAAATTCTTTCTTTTTTTAACTTTTACTTTTCGACAAGACAGTCGATTTTTTTCAATACAATGACTATGAAACAACATTCTAAAACTCATGTCAATAAAGTGCTTTTCAAAAAAGTTGTCAACGAATTTAACCTTATTTTTAAAAAAGTTACCAATATATTTTGTCATAAAACGGCAAATGCTGGAGTAATATATTTCTCCAGCATCACGCAAAAAAGAACAGACATGAAACGATAATCTGTTCTAAAAAACGATTACATTTATCAATTTTACTTTATTAAATATTATACATATACTTTCGGTTCGCGTTACATACTAAAAGATAATTATTACAGAAAAAGATTATTATTATGGAAATTCAACTTATTTACGAAAAGATTATTCAGAGTGCTCAATACGCAAAATATCTTTTACAAATATATGATGTGGATTTTCATCTTTATCAATCATTGTACATACAGGTGCCTCTTCATCAAAGTATACAATCATTCCTTCTACGTACTGATATGTATGTTGAACTTGTACAGTTACTTTAATTTCTAAAGCCTCTTCATATGCTCTTTTTATTTTCTGAAGCATTTTTGCCGAACACTTTCGTTTCTCTGGATACATGACCATCCCCATAAATCTATTGCCGGCTCTATCTTTCCACATATAATCCCAATGTGGTAATATACCTTGTTTAAAATCGCCCATAATTCTCCCCCCTATATTCTTCTAGTTACGAACGTGGCGTTTCTGAATATGTATAAATTACTTGCCCGCCGCGCTGCGCGTTCCCTATAATATGTTTAAAATCTTCTCGACTTACTACAACTTTCCTAAACGTATAAAATACATCTTTCGTTGCAACATACTCCTTTATTTCACCATTTTTCAGCTGATCCAAAATTGTATTTGCTAATTGTTCATCCATGTATTTCACCTCTATGCAATATTTTATTTTATCGTATATTCTATAGGTCAACAACTGTAAAATTATCCAGGTGCTATACCTTCATTGCATTTTCATTATTTCGCAAACGATATCACTTTACTATATGTCCACTAAATATCATATACTAACATAGCTACTTCTCTATATCAAACATTTCGACATTCAATTATGCAAAGTTCCATACCACTATGCTACAATATATAAATAGAACTAGGAGGGATACTATGATTCGGAAAGCAAAAAAGACAGATGCAAAGGCAATAGCTCCTTTATTGTATAACGCTCTGCACGAAATTGCTGAAAAAATCACAGGTAGCACTGTTGAGACAGAAGTATTACTAGGACTTGAAACATGGTTCTCAAAAGAGAGTAATCGACTGAGCTATGAAAACTGTTTTGTATATGAACAAGACGGGAGTGCGGTCGGAATTATTGTCGCTTATCACGGTAGTGAAGCAACAAGGCTTGATGCACCAATTGTACGTCACTTAAGAAAATTACATAAAGATGAATCGATTACGTTAGAAAAAGAAGCTGAGATTGATGAATATTACATTGATACATTATCAGTTTCAAGTGCATATGGCGGAAAAGGCATCGGTTCTAAGTTAATTAAAGCTGCTGAAATCCATGCAACTGAAAAGGAGCATAAAAAAATCGCATTACTTGTTAATTTAGAAAATACACGTGCCTATTCATTATACGAAAAGCTAGGTTATACAAAGGACCAAATCGTTATGCTTGTGGGTGAACCTTATGCCCATCTAGTAAAACCATTAAATACAAAGGTTTCTATATCTTAAAAAGAAAGCACACGATTTATATAAATCGTGTGCTTTTATGTTAAATTCGTATTTAATATATTTCCATTCATCGCCTCGTGAAACGTATATGTTGTACATCCCCATGGCTCTCTGTGCAAAATAGGCGAACCAGACCATCCCATTGCTCTCAATTCTGCACCAACCATTGCATTAACATAATTATGCCCTACAAGAGCAATACTTCCATGTACGAGAGCGTAACGGTGTAATAAGTAAGCCGCTTGCCTTGCCCTCTCTCTTACTTCCTTATAAGACTCAACATCTTTATGGTAACCAAGTATCCATAATGTTCGTCCGATAAAAATCCATACGTTAGGTTTACATTTTAACCATGTTGGAGCATAAAAACTCGTCGGAATTTCAGCTTCTCTAAAAAGAGAATTTTGCATAAAAGATAAAGAATCCATTAATTCAGCTGTTGACTGTACAGCACACCTTTGATCACTCGTTAAAATCAATTTTGCTGCTTCAACCACTTCCATTGTTTCCGTTGGTATAGGTGCTTTTTCTATTATGGTATGTAAGTCATATCCCTTCATCCATTCATGAAAGGATGTAACCGTCATTGGTTCTATAGTACGGTCTAAGCGACCATGACGAATAAAAGAAATCTTCATTCTTTCCACTCTCCATTCATCACTTACGAATTCTATTATGTACTATTTTTAAATATCATACCACGCAAAAAAAGAAAGTTATACACCTTTACATATCCCCACCACTCTCATGTGTGACCCCAGCATGTATACCATCCATCCCATCAAAATATGGAGTTGTTTCATGATGACGAATCTTTTTTAAATGTATATAAGAAAATACAAATAAAGTTAACGCTATAACACTCCCTACAAATTCAAACATCATTTTACCGCCTCTAATTTCTCCCACTTTAGTAGGTTATTGTATTTTTTATTATACCCCTATATAAAGATGCACGCATTTAAACCGTTCTTTTTTCTAATAACTTGAAGTTCTTGTATATTTTCTTACAAAAAGTGAATATTTTTCGAATTTTTACTTTGGAAACATTTACAAACTAGACAATATGGTTCAAAATAAGAGGAAATAAAAAAAACCAAAATTATTCTTTTTTTGGAAAACTGTAACAAGGAGAGTTGCTTATGCAGATCGCAGAAACTGGAGATATCATTGAATTTAAAGGTGGAATGCAAGGCCGTGTTCAAAAAGTAAATCAAAACTCCGTTATTGTAGATATAACAATCATGGAAAATTTTAGAGAACTAGATATGGAACCTCTTACAGTTGTAAGTCATAAAAACTATACTGTCATTAATCAAAATGCATAATATAATAGAAAGAAAGGATCTGTATGTTATACAGATCCTTTCTTTCTATTATATATTAACGATTATCAATTGTTTCTGGATATAGATCATGGTTCATCATGCGGTAGTCTGCCATTTGTTCATATTTCGTTCCTGGGCGACCGTAGTTGCAATAAGGATCAATTGAAATCCCTCCACGTGGTGTGAATTTGCCCCATACCTCAATGTAACGCGGATCCATTAATTTAATTAAATCATTCATAATAACGTTCATGCAATCTTCGTGGAAGTCACCGTGATTGCGGAAACTAAATAAATATAGCTTTAAAGATTTACTCTCTACCATTCTTTGTTCTGGAATGTAGCTAATATAAATTGTTGCAAAATCTGGTTGGCCTGTTTTCGGACATAAGCTTGTAAATTCAGGACAATTGAATTTCACAAAATAATCACGGTTTGGATGATTATTATCAAATACCTCTAAAATTTCTGGGCTATATTCAAATAAATATTTTGTATTTTGATTTCCTAATAATGTTACATCTTTTAAATCTTCATCTAATCTTCCTGTCATTTTAAACATCCCTTCTCATTATACTCCGCGTTTATTTCCCCATACTAACGCATGAAGCTGCGGCAATACTTTTGCATTATTCATCTCTTTACAATTTACAGCTTTATCAATCAGCCACTCGTACTTATCTAATAATTTCTTAATCAGCATCGCATCATCCACAGTTTTTGTATCATCATTCCCTACTTGTAAGAAAAATGGTACATCGGGATAACGTTCGTGCATCTTAACTGCATATTCAAAATCTTGATCGTCGAATACTACTACTTTTAAACTAATATCTTTTCCTGCTAGTTTCTGAATCACATCATCTAACTTCTGAAAATCAGTATTCATCGCCGAACTTGGTGGTTTTGGAGAAATCGTTATCTCATCAATTTGAAGTAACCAATCTTGCCATTTACTCCCTTGCGTTTCGATTGCTGTTCGCATTCCATTCTCTTTTAATATAGAAAGAAGAAACTCAATATTTTTCAGCAATGCTGGATTTCCGCCTGAAATCGTAACATGAGAAAAATTTTCGCCACCAATTTCTACAAGCTCATTCCAAACGTCTTCTGCTGTCATCTGTCTAATTTGATCTTTAGCCGATCCATCCCACGTAAAAGCAGAATCACACCAAGCGCAGCTATAATCACAGCCAGCTGTACGGATAAACATTGTCTTTTGTCCTACAACCATTCCTTCACCTTGAATAGTCGGACCAAATATTTCTAAGACAGGGATTTTACTCATCGAGCATCCACTCCCGTCTTACTTCCGCATAACTAGTCGGAGTCTCAAATAGACGAACAAATTCAACGCGAGCTCCTTTATATTCGTTCGCACGATTATCTTTTGTTAACGCTTCTGCCATTTTTTCATAAATCCAAACGACCATATTTTCAGCAGTCGTATTCATTGCTGGTAACGTTTCGTTTAAATAACGATGGTCTAAATAAATTTCTATTTCATTCTTCCAAATTTCTTTTATATCTCCAAAGTCAATCGCAAGACCTATTTCATTTACATATCCACTAATTCCAAATACAACTTTATATGTGTGACCATGTAAGTTTTTACATTTTCCTTCATAACAGTGTAAATGGTGCGCTGCATCAAATGTAAATTCCTTGCTGACCATTACTCTTTTATTATGATATTTGAGCTGTTTACGCTGAATATCCTTGTCCATTTTTTGCAAATTTTCTACGATGCGAAATCCAAAGAAATTATCCATTAGTTGTTTGCTCCTTCGCGTTCTTGTAGGTACGTATCTAATCCTGCTTTACGAAGTTGACATGCTGGACATTCACCGCAACCATCACCAATGATTCCGTTATAACATGTTAATGTTTTTTCTCGAACAAACTCGAATGCTCCAAGTTCATCTGATAATTTCCACGTTTCCGCTTTATCAATCCACATAAGTGGCGTATGAATCACAAACGGATAATCCATGGATAAATTTAAAGTAACGTTTAACGATTTCACAAATACGTCACGGCAATCTGGGTAACCACTAAAATCAGTTTCACATACACCCGTTACAATATGACGTGCTCCTACTTGTTTTGCTAATACAGCAGCAAATGATAAGAATAGTAAATTTCGTCCATCTACAAATGTCGATGGCAATTCACCTTCTTCATGTGTAATCTCCATATCCGTTCTCGTTAACGCATTTGGAGCAAGTTGATTTAATAGACTCATATCTAGTACCGTATGCTTAATTCCTAGCTCTTTCGCAATTTCCGCTGCACAATCAATTTCTAACTTATGACGTTGATTGTAATTAAACGTTACAGCCTCTACTTCTGCAAACTGCTCTATTGCCCAAAATAAACATGTCGTACTATCTTGTCCTCCACTAAAAACAACAACTGCCTTTTCTTTTTTCATTTCACTCATTCTCCTTCTCTATTACGAATAAGAAGAAAGAACGTTCTTGAACTGTCACAATAAAAAAACAAAACAATACCTAAAGATATTGTTGTTTCCATAGTTTTTTATAGAGGGAGTTCGCGAACCTCTCCCGTGCATTGCACGGAATTCCTTCTTTCATTGACAAAGCTTATTGTAACATATTGTATACTACCAGAAAAAATTTCTGATTTTTCCGCTATTTCTCATTTCATTTCTTTCATTTTATAGTATGATTAATTTAATGTGAGAAGAGAGGAGGCATCCCACTGAAATCCTTTATTATTTATCTCTTTTTAAATATATTATTCATCCTTGTTACAATGCTCGTATACCATTTATTTTGGAATCAAAAAGGGAAACGTTCTCCTAAATTAAATTCAGCAATATTTATTGTATTGTGTTGCCTCGTTACTATACTATGTATCACTTTCGCAGCAAAAACAAATTATGGATTTCAATTTGATATGCGGCATATCGTATTAATTGTCGGTACATTAACCGGAGGTCCTATTGCTGGCGGCTCTATATTAGTTGTATTAAATATATACCGCTTCTTATTAGGAGGAATAGGTGTTTTCCCATCGCTTATCGGTTCTATCCTTCTATTTATTGTCCTATTATTTACATACAAATTTTTCAATCGAACTTCTAATCGTATAAAAATAGCACTTGCTATTATCTACAGTCTCACATACGGATTTAGTTGGATACCTTTCTTCCTTTCAAAGGTTACAAACAAGGCTGATTATATACCACATATTATTGTGTATGAGTTATGTACGATACTTGGTACGATTCTTATTTTATATTTACTACACATATTACAAACTCAAATTCGTCTCCAAAACGAACTTATGAATGCTGAAAAATTTCATTTAATTGGTGAAATGGCAGCGTCTATCTCTCATGAAATTCGCAATCCATTAACTTCAACGAAAGGATTTTTGCAACTTTTACAATCAGATACATGCACTGAGCAGGAGCGAAAATTATATATCGACATTGCCATCAACGGAATCGAACAAGCAAACCACGTTCTTACAGATTATTTAACCTTTGCAAAACCAAGTATTGAAAAAGAACAAAGATTACAGTTAGAAGAAGAACTGCTACATGCATTATCGTTAATTACACCGCTTGCTAATTTAGCAAATGTGCGTACACATTATATAAAGCAAAGCACTTCTTTTTTTATCGCGGGAGAAAAACAAAAACTAAATCAATGCTTGTTAAATATTTTAAAAAACTGCATTGAGGCCATGCCAAAAGGCGGTGATCTTTATTTCACATTAGTTCCTGATCATAAGCATATTCAGTTATATATAAAAGATACAGGAGTCGGTATGGATACCGAACAAGTGAAACGTCTCGGCTCTCCTTTCTATTCAACGAAAGAAAAAGGAACTGGACTTGGAATGATGGTCGTATTCAGTGTTGTTCAAGCTATGAATGGAAAAATTGATATTATAAGTGAAAAAGGAATCGGTACAACCTTCTTATTAACTTTTCCACTCATACAAAAAACGTGATGAAATCATCATCACGTTTTTTCTGTTCCTTCAACTAATTCAGCAAAAGCTTTCACTTTTCCATGTGGCTTTTGATTTTCTTTACGTGCTTTCCAAGCGCGCTCTTCTTCTTTCTTTTTCTTGGACATACTTTTCAACTCCTTCTTTCCTTTCTCCATGTAGTATTCCAAAATAAGAAAGAAAACTATGCACATATCAAAAAAGAAGTGGTCTCCCACTTCTTCCTAATTATCGTTGTAAAATTGCGTGTTTCGCCTCTTTTAACTGCGTAAGATGTCTTTGTTCATGCAAATCAAGAAATTGAATCCATTGATACAAATTCAGATCATTAAAAACAGGATGCTTTAATCCATTTTCAAATAGATCTTTTTCATCTATAACACTATGAAGCGCGTGTAATAGTTCTTGTCGTGAATGTTCTAGTAATTGAATTCCTTGCTGTTTTTTCATTAACGTTTCTGTTGGTTGCATTTGCTGAGGAGCTTCTCGTTTATGTGTGCGATCAAGCGTAAGTTGGAGGTCTTTAAATGGAGTCGTGTTTCTTTCGTTTTTTTGTAAAGCATATACAAGGGCAGACGTGACAGATTGTTCAACTAAATGCAAGTGATGCAAAATTTGAATAATACTCCATTTATCACGGCGTGGCTTTACATTCACTTCTGTATCATTTAACATTTCAATTTCTGATAATAGCGTGCTTCGAGTAGACTGTAATGAGTTCACCAAACTTTCTAAACTCACATCCATATTAGATTGAAGCATATTTCTTTCCCCCCTTTTTGTTGGTGAAAAGAGGTGCTCCTTATGAGAAACACCTCTTTAGTATTCTGAATTTTCTTTTATTATCTCATCATTTTCCCATTATGTCGATGTTAAACATGTGAAAAAAAGCGCATGTTTTTTACAATTTTGTGTCGTCAATCGCATGTAACCATGCTTCAATTTCTGTAATGACACTTTTCACACAGCCTTCAGCAAATGGTGATGTTAAATTTGCAACTTCTACTAATTCCAAGAATGATTTACTTCCACCTTGTTGGCACAGATTCACATAATCTTCCCACGCCTCTTGTCTATTATCTCTTGCACGTTTCCAAAATTGCAGTGCACAAATTTGTGCTAACGTGTAGTCAATATAGTAGAACGGCGAGCTATAAATATGTCCTTGACGTTGCCAGAATCCACCGCGCTCTAAATAATCATTATCTTCATAATCACGATGCGGCAAATACTTTTTCTCTATATTACGCCATGCTGTCTTACGCTCTTCTGGTGATGCTTCTGGATTTTCATATACATAATGTTGATATTCATCAACAGATACACCATACGGTAAAAACAGAAGTGCTGAACTTAGGTGAGAGAAGTAATATTTATCTGCATCTTCTTCAAAGAATAATTTCATCCATGGCCATGTAAAGAATTCCATACTCATAGAATGAATTTCACACGCTTCATACGTTGGCCAATTGTATTCTGGAATTTCAAACTTACGACTTTCATATACTTGGAAAGCATGACCAGCTTCATGTGTTAATACATCAATGTCCCCAGATGTTCCATTGAAGTTCGAGAAAATAAATGGTGCTTTATAATTCTCGATATATGTACAATAACCGCCACCCGCTTTTCCTTTTTTCGCAACTAAATCTAATAAATCATTATCTAGCATGAAATTGAAAAATTCATCCGTTTCAGCCGATAACTCTTTATACATCGTTTTCCCATGATTAACAATCCAATCCGCATCTCCTTTTGGAGTTGGATTACCAGTAGCAAACTCAAAGTTTTCATCATAATATGCTAATTTTTCTACACCAATACGTGCTTGTTGTCGCTTTCTTAATTCCGTTGTAACTGGAACGATATAATCAAGTACTTGCTGACGATAATTCGCCACCATTTCCGCATTATAATCTGTACGGTACATTCTCGCATATCCAAGTTCAACAAAGTTTTTGAAACCTAAAGATTTAGCGATGTTCGTTCTCACTTTAACAAGCTCATCATAAATACGATCTAACTCTTCCTCATTCTCAGCTAAAAATCCGTAATATGCTTCACTTGCTGCTTTACGTTCACTTCTTTCTTTCCCTTGCATAAATGGAATAAGCTGTGATAACGTTCTTTCTTCTCCTGCAAAGTCAATTTTTGCAGATGCTAATAACTGCGTATATTGTGAAGACAATTTATTCTCTAATTGTAAATCTTTCACGACTTCATCAGAATATGTTTTCAAATCACACTCTGCTAGAGCAAACAATTGCTTCCCATAATACGCTTCTAATTCTTCACGAAATGGAGAATGAATTAACGCTTTATAATACTTTGTACCATATCCTTGTACAACTGGAGAGAATTCATCAAAGAAATCTTGCTCTTCCTTATAAAAAGCATCTGTCGTATCAACAGAATGACGAATGTAACAAAGATTCCCCATTGTACCAAAATCGTTGCGAATTTCGTTAATTGAATGAATGACTTGTTTTTGTTCTTCTACAGTTTTTGCGTTATCAAACTTCTCTAAAGCAACAGTAAACTTCTCTTTTAATTCTTCAATATTTGGCCGTTTATATTCATAGTCTTTAAATGACATGAACGAGCCTCCTCTCCATTATATACATCCTTACTATAATTCAATGCTTACTTACAAATCTCCTCTTATTCTTCAGCAAAATACGGCAGATGTTGTCATAATTACATGTAAACAAAAAAGCCTTGGATTTCTTTATCCAAAGCTCCTTTGGAACATACTATTATTTTTCATACTTTCCAATCTTTTTTAATAGATCAAGTAATTCATCCTTTTCTTCTTTCGTTAACATTTCAAAAGACTGATGTATAACTTGCTCATGCCCTGGAAAAATAGAAGCAATAAAGGTCTCTCCAGACTCAGTTAGTTGTGCATATATAACACGTCTGTCATTCGGGCACGGAATTCTCTTTACTAGTCCCTTTTTTTCTAGCTTATCTACAACATATGTAATGCTGCCACTAGCTATTAAAATACGCTCACCAATTTGCTGAAGTGGCTGACCGCCTTTATGATATAGCAGTTCTAATACAGCAAATTCAGTTGGATTTAACCCGTTACTTTGTATAGATTTATTTGTAGTATCCATAACAGAACGATGTACACGAGATAATGCAATAAATACTTTTAAAGATTGAGAAATATCTTCTCGTTCATTATTTGATGTCATACAACTTTCAACCCTTCACTTAAATTCTCAGTAATAAAAAGAAAAAAACAGCTTAGTACTTCATGTAATTCCCGAATGAGTATTCACTCATTCATTACCTCTCCCCAAATATATTATGAATGATTCTTGAATAAAAACATGACAATTTTAACATAGTTTATATATAATGATAATAAAAAAGAAGGAGTACCAAATTTGAAAGTCAAATTCCACAGCATAGTTTTATATATATTGCTTGTTATCCTACCAACGATAGGGATTGGTGCTACATTTTATTCATATCATTCGTATAAAATGAAACAGGAAAACAAACAATCTGCTCACACGGTTCTCTTTTTATATAGAGACTATTTAGATCATCACCTTGGTGAAGCAATCTCCGCATTAGAAATGCTCTCAAAAGTCGTAGGAACCGAGACTGGAAATATAAATGGAGTGAAACAAATTGTACATGATACAGATGGAAACGATGCACGCTTTTCTGGTCTATATTACGCTACACCAGAAGGAATCATTACAATCGCATCCGAAGGCGAACGACCACCTGTTGATGTCTCAGATCGCAAATATATTCAAGACGCGTTACAAACGAAGAAAACAACTGTATCATCAGCCATTACAGATCGTGTTCTTGGACATCAAGCGATTATGATTGCTTCTCCCATTTTCAATAAACAGAAGGCGCTCTCAGGCTTATTGTTAGCAAGTTTACGCTTTGATTACATTTCATCATCTTTAAATGCCATTAAGCCACAATACCATTTTGAAGTAACCGATAAACATGATGTAGTTTTTCTAACCGATGATAATAACGAAACAAGTGATGCGCATTCTAATATGCTTACTACTCCACTCCAACGATTAAATTGGAAGGTCTCTGTTTCTCCATTGCCTATCCATCAAAAAACTTTATACCAGTGGGTTTCAATAGAGTGTATAGCTACTTTATTTTTAATGTCTATTTTATTTTTACTTGCTCAATATATGTTGTTAAAACGTCAAACAAAACTGGAAAGACAACAAAATGAACTACAAAAAATTGAATTGGTTGGAACTTTTGCAGCTAGTACAGCCCACGAAATCCGTAATCCTCTTACCGGAATTAAAGGACTCGTCGCTCTATTAAAAGAAAAATATAAAGATGAACAAGATCAGTTCTATTTTTCCATCATTGAACAAGAAATAGAACGGATTAATGAAATTGTAAGCGAATTTCTTATTCTTGGAAAGCCAACCGCTATCATTGAACAAACATATGATGTGAGAACTATTTTAAATGAGGTAGCATTGATTATTCAATCTGAGGCGAATCTACATAACATTGTATTCCATTTACATTTGCCAGACCATCCTGTTCATATACGTTGCTCAAAAGACCATATGAAACAAGTGGTTTTAAACATTACAAAAAATGCAATTGAAGCCATGACTTCTGGTGACACACTAACTATTTCCGTAACAAACAATGAAACACATGCACAATTGCAAATTATAGATACTGGAAAAGGGATTCCAAAACATATTCAAAAACACCTCTTTCATCCGTTCTTTACTAATAAAGATACTGGAACAGGTCTTGGACTTGTCATATGTAAACGAATTGTAGAGATGTACAATGGGCATATTTTTATTGACAGTATAGAAAACGAAGGAACGACAGTTCATATCGAAATTCCGTTACACCTAGTATAATTATCCTTATCCCAAAAGGGTAATTATACTTATTTCATAAAACCAGCCACAAGCATTCGCCAAAAATTACTCGATTTTCCTTCATACCCAATTTGAAAAATAGGTACCTTTATAATTGATAACCATTTGGGTGTTTGTTTTTCTTTATAGCACTGGTACTGTAAAATAAGCTTGTCCAATTCTTGACTAACTTGAATTGTCTCCATACTATTTAACCCACTCGTTAAACCTAATTGAATCATTTCTTCACGCTTTATATGAATATCACGTGAAAGCTTTTCTAATGTGTACTTCCTTTTTACAGTAAACATTCATATCCCCCTTATTATACTTCCTTGCTCTCAACTTCACTTCTCCATTGGCCTTTTAACTACTTAATCATATTTGAATTTGAAGAATCAGAAAATTTAACATTTTCTCCCTGTAATTTACAAATCTTTACCCTCACTTTGAGAATTATTACAAATTATTCTATCTTTGTAAATACATTCGCAATAATAGACATTTTTTTCATCTTCTTTTTTTACAAATACCAATTAAATAGCGGATTCTCTATTTTCCATATACTTTTCTTCGACATTTTTTGTTTAATTTATATAAAAACGCAAAACATAATAATGATTGATAAAGTGCAAATTTAATCATTGGGGATTTTGTTCATTCCCTACTGCCCGCAAATAGCGGGATAAAATAGAAAGGAAATATTTATATGCGCAAATATACGATTGCATTGCTTATGTTTACTATGTTCTTACCATCCTTCTTGTTCCCTGTTCAAGCAAAGGCCCATACAAACAAAGTAGCTATTGTCATTGATGACTTCGGCAATAATATGAAGGGAACTGATAAAATGTTATCACTTCCTATTCCACTGACTGTTGCCGTTATGCCTTTTCTTCCTTCTACAAAGGAAGATGCGATAGCGGCTCATAAGAAAGGACACGAAGTTATTATACATATGCCAATGGAACCTATTAAAGGTAAAAAAGAATGGCTTGGACCAAAAGCGATTACAACTGATTTAAGCGACGAAGAAATAAATAACCGACTCGAACAAGCAATTCAAGAAGTACCGCATGCAATTGGGATGAACAATCATATGGGATCAAAAGTGACCGCGGACGAAAGAATTGTACGCCTTATACTTGCAGCTTGTAAAAAACACGGTTTATTTTATTTAGATAGCAAAACAAATCCTAAGAGTGTTGTCCCAAAAATCGGGAAAGAATTAGGAGTACCTATTATTGAAAACCAATTATTTTTTGATGATGTGTATACAGCGGCACATATTTCAAAACAAGCTCAATTACTCATCAAAAAACTTCAAGAAAAGCCGATTATGGTAGCTATCGGACATGTTGGGCCTCCAGGTGAAATTACATCCCGTGTTATAGAAACTTCTATTCCTCAAATTCGCGAACATGCAGATTTTATTTTTTTATCTGATTTAGCATTATCTCCGCCTCCTGTTTCAAAATAGGATTCATTATTCAAACTAAAAAAGGTACCAATCTGCATATAGCAAATTGGTACCTCTCCTTTTTAACTTAAATATAATCTACATGACTCACTCGGAATCCTTTTCTCTCTATTTTTTCAATTAATTTCTTTATTTTTTTTTCATTTAACTCATCTGTTATATTTACGATAACACGGCGAATATATTGATCCCCGTTATCTAGCGTAAATAATCCACCGATATTAAATGCCTTCAACAATGTCCCAAGTTCTTTAATCGTTCCCTTACAATCTTGTGTTGCAATTGTTAATATATAACCACCCGTCCGCATACCGAATGAATCTTCAATAACATCAAATATATTAGAATGCGTTAAGATACCGACAAATTCATTATAATCATTTAGCACAGCTAAAAATGGAAGACGACGAATAACATAAAATGCTCTGAAAAAAGAATCCTTTTCAAAAATAAATGCAGAGGAATCTTCCAGCATATGTTCCGTACTTAATTTCTCTAATCCACTATTACACTTCTTTTCTAAAAGATCTACTTTATAAATAATCCCCATGAATTTCTTTTCATCTTCTGCTAATACAGGGATTGCTCGAAATCCCGTTTCATTCATAATGTGTAAAGCCTCTTCACCTGAATCGTTTATTTTGCAAAATGTTACTTGCTGTTTTGGCAGAAAATGATATTTAACTCGCAAAATATGTTCCTCCTTACATGTCAACATGTAATCTATATATAATAAGGAGACCTATATTTTATGAGTAAATTTATTTTTAAAACGCTTTCATTTATTTATTGACTTGTAACGAAATCACAAACATTTTATATAACAGAACTCTTGGCACCTTTTATCATTAACAATTTCACATGGTAATTCATTAAATATTCTATACCCTCTAGCCATTTTTTCGTATCTTCTGGAGTTTTCCCCCACACGATCATGCCATAATTATGAACAAGAACTACTCCTCCACCTTCAATAAAATTCGGCACATTATTTTCTAATAAATCAGCGAATTTTTTCTCATCTTCTACAATGGGAATTGTCATTTCTGTTATACCTTCTTTTCCAAAAACACGTTCCACGCTACGTTTATCGAATGTTACTTCCCCTTCTTCTCCATATAACTCTGATATTAAATGACTATCTACAGTCTGCACTTGTAAAATACATTCTGCACTACTTTTTTTATAAATATCCGCATGCATAAATGATTCCGCAGCTGGTTTTTCTTCATTTTCAAATACTGGCTCACACATACAATTCACAACAATAAAATCTTCTTCTGAAAATAACCCTTTATCTCTTCCCTCAACGTTTACTAAAAAAGTTAACGGCTCTTTTGACGTACAGAGTGATAAACTAATTTTTGTACCATAAAACCAATCACGAAGTGCCAATTCAGATTTCACATCTTTTAATTCATTCCATTTCTTTAGAAAAAATAACATTTCGTCACCCCCGGCGTAATAGTTATATAATGTTCGAATCCTTTATATGTAAAAGGAATATTTTTTGATTATTCTAAAAATTTAATTGAATTATCACATGAGAACGCTTTTTTGTCAATATGGTTTCACAGCTCTTCTATAAAATGGGCCATCTATATTTCTATACTCCTGTCTATTTCCTATTTCATTTTATACATAAAAAATACGTTATTCTTTTTAAATCAAAGAATAACGTATTTTCTCATCTTTTATTTCGTGATTGCGTTATATAAAAACTGTGCATATTGTTCGCGTGTTACGAAGTCATCGCCTAAAAAGTTTCCTTTTCCATCACCTTTTGATATATTATTATCCGCTAAAGCTTTTACATATCCTTCTGCCCAATGACCCTTTGGTACATCTTTAAAGCTCACTACACTCTTTTCTATTTCCTTTAATTGGAATACCTTTTGTAATACTACTGACATTTCATATCGAGTTAACACTCCATCTGGACGGAACGTACCATCACCATCTCCCGTCATAATTCCAGCTTGTGTAACTGCCTCAATAGCTCCTTCATACATATTTCCTTTCGTATCTGTGAACTTCGTTTTCTGTTCTAAATTACGCTCCAACTTCAAATATTTTTGTATTAAAACTGCTACTTGACCGCGCGTAATGTTGTCACCAAATCCAAATTTTCCATTTCCATAACCTACAAATAATTTTTCTTTTGCTAAATGATTAATTGCTTGCTCTGACCAATGGCCTTTTGGTACATCTTTAAATTCCATTACTTCTTCGGCTACTTTTCCATTTACAACATTTTGAATCACAGAACCAGTGAAGAAAATCCCTGTATCCGCAAATGGATCTTTCACACCAAATTCATATACTTTCTCACCTGGTGTACTCCACTTAACTGCATCGTTACTATACGTCCCACCTTCGCTCTTCAAACTAATTTTTGTAGAGATTTTACCATCTTTTTCGTATACAGGTACTTTCACTTCTTTATTTACTTCTGTTTCCTCTAAAAATACTTTTTGGTTTTGAACATTGATGTAAGCTGTTTTACTTAGTTCTATAACTGGTCGAACATCGCGGATTTCATTTGCAACAAAACTTAGAAATACTAACTTTTTCAAATTGCTAACTGGTGTTAAGTCTGAAATATAATTTGCTTCTAAATCAAGCTTTTGTAAGTTTACTAGATTTGATAATGGAGTAATATCCTTTAACTCATTGTGAGGTAAATCTAATTCTGTAAGTTGAGTCATTTTAGCAAGTGGTGTCACATCTTCTATTTGATTTTTCCCGATAAATAACTTACTTAATTGATTCATTTGATCAATGCCCGATAAATCTTTAACTTTATTACGTGTTAATACTAAGTCTGTTAAAGGTAATGAATATAACGGTTTAATATCTTCAATTTGATTACCTGCTAAAGTCAAGTATGTTACATTTTTTAACGCGCTTAATGGAGCAACATTCATAATTTTATTATTTGCTAAATTCAAGTAATCTAGTTGTTCCATTTTCGCTAATGCTGTTACATCTTCTATTTGATTTCCTGATAGATATAAACTTTTTACATTTTTCATTTCCACTAATGGTGCAACGTTTGTAATTTTATTATTACTTAAATCAAGAGATTCTAAATTATCCATCTTAACAAGTGGCGTTACATCTGAAAATTCATTACCACGCAAAGCTAAATGATTTAATTGCTTTAAGTTCGTAAAGAACGACGGATCTTTTATCTTCGCATTTGCAACTGTTAAAGATTTTAAATTTGGCATATATTTTAATGCACTATAATCAAGAATCTCATTCGTATTTAAAAACAAGTCCTTTACTTGTAATAACTCTTCTTTCGTAATTGGTGTATTTAAATCTTTTCTATTAAATACTTTTTTATTAACAAGTTCTCTTAATTTCTTATCTGTTATCACGTTTTGACTATCAACTGGATTATCCGTTTCCGTCTTACCTGAATTAGAGTTGTCATCTGGTTTCTCTGTTTCTTGGTCACCTAATGTTGGATCTTTAATTTCAAATTGAACTTGATATTTGTGATCATATCCAATAGCCGGAATAAGTATGTGCATTTGCATATTGTGCTTCTTCTCAAATTCGCCAATTTCAAATTGGACTACTTTCGTTCCATTTTTCCTCTTATCTTCTGATAGAACTTTCACATCATGAAATACACCAGGTTGGTTTTTATCCTCTATTCTAAGATATTGAAAATAATCGCTATCTTGCATTGTTACAGTAACAATTTTTTTCCCGGCTACAATCGCTACTTTAGGATCTTTTATATATTGAGAAACCATAGATGGTTCATCTTTTTGATCCTTATATATTTTAATCTCAGTATCGTATGTACGTTCACTAGCTGCTGCCACCGACTGGTTTGCTTCAGCTTTTAGTGCTGCTAATGCTGGAGTAGAGTATGTAGCAAATGGAATTGCTAATGTTGTGGCTACTACTAGCGCCTTAATATAACTTTTTTTCAAAATAATATCCCCTATCATATATAATTTTCATAATTGATAACACTTATCAATTACTTACAAAATAAATGATAATGAATCTCATTATCATTGTCAATGATAATCTTACATTAAGTTTATATTTCCATGGATAAAAAATAAAAAACCCTTGATTCAAAGGGCTTTTTTGCTTATCGTATGAAGAATTTCACTTTTTTCTTTTTCATTAATAACACCAATTTTTTGCAAAATATTTGCATACAATACAAGTTTATTATATATCCGTTCTGACATCCTTCTCCCTTCTTTCCTTCGACCAACTTTTTTTGTATTGGTAAATTATATGAAAGAGATGAGAAAATGTGTCCACTTTTTGCATAAATACAAATCTTTTATCCTGCTATTTGCGAGCAGTAAAACTCCCACCTCAAAATTAGGTGGGAGTTCAATTTATTTAGCAAATTGTCCATTGAATATTATGCTTTTTGACTTCCTCTTCAAAACTGTAGGGCATTTTCTTATCACAAATTACATGTTCAATACGCGAAAACGCTGCTATTCGGTAATTTCCTTTTACCCCTACTTTTGTATGATCGCATAAAATATATGTTTTTTCCGCTAATTTCATCATCGCTTCTGACAGTTTTGCCTTTTCTAATTCAAAACTAGAAACCCCAAAACCAGGCAACAATCCATCAATCGAAACGAATGCTTTATGAAAATGAAATTGGTGGATTACTTGCTGCGAAATAGAACCTGACACACGTGAATGCTTTGGAGATACTTTTCCACCAATAAATAAAACTTCTCCGTGAAACATCTTTTTATTAATAGAAGAAATTAATTGTGTTGCTACTGGAAATGAACTTGTTACAATCGTTAAATTTTTGCGATGAACAAGATAGGGCACCATTTGAAGTGGTGTACTTCCATCATCAATCGCAATAACATCTCCATCTTCCACGAACGTTGCTGCTTTATACCCAATTCTCTTCTTCTCTTCTATATGTAGCATCTCTCGCTCTAACATTGGTGCCTCTATTCCAGCTCCCGGAAGTTGGACAGCTCCACCATACACTTTCTTCAACTTCTTTTCACGATCCAACTCTTCTAAATAACGGCGAATCGTCTCTGTTGATACAGCAAACTCTCTCGCTAATTCTGAAACTTTTACTTTCCCTTTAAACTCTATCTTCTCAAGAATGGTTCGCTTTCTTTCTTCACCTACTACAGACATAACCTCACCCCATTAATTTCTACCTCATAAACTGCCTTACTTATACAAAGTTCTAACTTTCTTTGTAAGTAGAAACTTCTTCATGAATATGAATACCACGCTTTTTTAGTTCATCAAAAATAATTTGTGGATTTACAAAAGCTTCCTCAGGTGTAACAACACCAACTTTATTTACATTCCCTTTTGCGATTAACTCTGTAGCAATCCCAAATGGAATACCGACGTTTCTCGTATAAGCTCTTAATTTTTCCCATCCTACAACAGATCCATCAGATAACGGGTGTGTATGATATAATACGTGCCTTTGTTTCTCATTATTTTTCATACCTATTACTTCTACATGAAGTGCATAACCGTAAATTTCTGTTTCTTGTCCTTCTTTCGATTGCAATAAATACTTCGAAATACAATCCATAATGCCAATTTCTTTCCCATTTATATCAACTCGATCATTACGCAATATACCATAATCATATAAAGCACGTACGAGCTGCATATTTTGCTGTGGCCAAGTCCCTCTCGTCTCTATCAGCTTGACACCTTTATTTTCTAGTGCTTTTGCTAACGTAATCGTTTCAGAATGCGGGATTATATACTGCGTTTCCTTACCATAAGGCGCCGGTAATTCAATTTCTCTCGGACGCGCAAACGGAGGTACTTGCTTAAACTCACCATCTTCATATACTGTACGCGATGGTAAATGTGGATCATATTCATATGTCGTTGTCTCTGTAATGGATGCAGAAAAAGCAATTGGACGATACGAGCCGTGACTGACACGAACTGACTCTACAGTATCTAGCTGATTTGCTGCATGCATCGCCATCATTTGCGTTACACCTGGCGTCATACCAAAACCAGGTAAACACGTTTTTCCGTTTTGAACAAATATAGAATGCGAATCATTTTCTTCACCAAATCCATTCAAATTCACACCGTGACAACCTGCTTCTGCAATACATCGAGTAGACAAGCCATTTAACTTTATCGTCGTGCCATCCATTACAATGTCATAGCCTTTCATTTTTGCAACTGTATCCTCGTGATTCGTTACATCTACTTTCACAAAATCAACACGAGGATCGTTGAGCCATTCTACTACTTTAAGGCCCTCTTCTTCATTAAAATCAGCTACTGTAATCGTCTCAAAAGATGAAAATTGCACTAAATCTAAAATTGCTTCACGACAAATTTTACCTGCTCCACCTAAGCAAAATACTCTCACCCTATAACAACTCCTTTAGCGATACTATTAACTAAGCGATTGATATCTGCCTCATGTACATCACCGATATTTCCAATGCGGAACGTATCTACTTTCGAAATTTTACCAGGATAAATGACGAATCCATATTGCTTTAATTCATTATATAACTGTTGAAATTCAAATCCTTTTTCTGGATAAATAAAAGATGTAATAATAGGAGATTGATATTTTTCATCTACTAGTGGCTTAAATCCGATTTCTCTCATTCTATTCACTAATAGTTTTTGATTGTTATAATATCGATTGTAACGCGCTTCTACTCCGCCCTCTTTTTCTAATTCAAGTAGTGCTTGATAAAAAGCGTGTACAACATGTGTAGGTGACGTAAAACGCCATTTCCCATTTTGATTTTCCATCGTTGCCCACTGATCGTATAAATCTAATGATAATGAACGTGCCTGCCCTTTACATTTCACCAATTCAGCGCGCTTTGCAATAACAAAGCCGAACCCAGGAACCCCTTGAATACATTTATTCGCACTACTAATTAGAAAGTCAATTTGCAATTCAGCAATATCTATTTCAATACCACCAAAACTACTCATTGCATCAACTAGTGTTACTTTTCCGTATTTCTTCCCTAATTTACATATATCTACAATTGGATTGATAATACCTGTTGTTGTTTCACAATGAACAACTGCAATATGTGTAATCTCTTTATCTTGTTGCAATATCTTTTCTACTTTTGCAATATTAGTAGGCTCCCACTCTTCTGTTTGACTGACCACCACATCTATATGTAACATCTCTGCCATTTGTACAATTCGCTTACCGTATGCACCATTTATACAAACGAGCAGCTTTCCGTTTTTAGGAATGACAGAACCAATTACTGCTTCAACTGAAAACGTACCGCTTCCTTGCATGAGAACAGTTGTATATTTCTCTTCTTCCTTCGTTGCTAACGATACAAGTTTAGCTCTTACCTCTTGCACCATGGTGTTATATTCAGCATCCCACGTACACCAATCGTATAACATAACTTCTTTTACTGTTTTTGTTGTTGTTAATGGTCCTGGCGTTAATAATAAGTAGTGATTTTCAGTCATGATCCTATTCCCCTTTTATGAAATAATAAGCTCTTGTTTCTCGATATGTTCCATTACGTTTTCGAGTTCCTGCATCGTTTCCATCGTAAAGTGCGCCCCATTTTCAACGAAACGATTACGAACTACTTCTATTTTTTCACGAAGTTCTACCGGATCCATATTCTCCACTTCTTCTTCAGTTAAGCCGAGTTCGCTACTGCCAAGAATTATACCAACTGTCCACATACCGGCATTTCGCCCTTCTTTCATATCTGATACCGTGTCTCCAACTTTTATCATATGATTCATCGGATATACACCAAGTTCCATCGCATTTTTATAGCACATCCACGGATACGGACGACCCGCTGGAACATCATCTGGTGTAACGAGGAAATCAGGTTTATATCCTTGTAGTGCTGCTTCTCTTGCTACAATGTCCATCATTTCTCTCGTATAACCAGTCGTTGAACCAATTTTAATTCCTCTTTCACGTAAAGAAGCAATTACTTCTTTTACTCCATGAATTGGCGACGCATAGACCGGTAAAATAGCGAAGAGAATCTCTTCAAATTCTTCATACATATCCTGAATGTCTGCTTCTGTTGGTAATTGTCCGAAAACATGCTTCCACTCATTCGCAATACGAGGCATTTCTATTAGTGCCCTTACATGATCTATTTTTAATAATCCCATTGGCTTACGTGCTTCTTCTGCTGTAATTTCAACACCACGTTTATGAAAAATCTTCATGAATACTTCTAATGGTGCAAAACATCCATAATCAACTGTCGTACCTGCCCAATCAAAAATTACTGCTTCTATTTTCATTCAATCCATCACCCTTCTTATTTATCTTTTTTGCCATTGTGACGTTCGGTTACGAAGTGCTTTCGTTCCCCATTCATATACAACTCTTACTACAATATTTGTAACAACAATAAGCACACTCATTGCAGCTGCTGGTGCCACATTTCCTGCATCATCCATATTTACAATTGATACGGCAGCTAGTTTAAAATCAGCTGCGTATAGGAATACAACTGCCGAGACAGTTACCATTGAATTTACGAAGTAGTACATGACCATTTCTAAAATGGCTGGTAGACACATCGGTACCGTAACTCGAAAGAATGTTTTATAAAACGGAATCCCCATCGACTGTGAAACAAGTTCAAACTCTCGATCTAATTTCTTTAAAGCTGTCGTTGCCGTAACAAATGTTACCGAATAAAAATGAATGATATTGACTAGTACTAGCACAACGATTGTTCCGTATAGAGAATGAAACGGGTTCGTTACGGAAAGTCCAAAGATTTGTATGGTTGGTTGACTAAAGAAGAAGACGTAGCCTAACCCAAGTACTAAACCTGGTATCGCTAAAGGGACGATAGAGAAAAAGTAACCTGCTTTTCGGAAAAATTGTAGCTGATCTATTTTCTCAATCGCATAAGCGAACATAAATGTTAAAACTGCTCCAATAACCGCTGTGATTGCTGAAACAATTACGCTATTTTTAAACGCTTCAAGTCCATCTCCTGTTAAACTGGAAAAATTAAAATGCTCGAATGTAAAGCTCATATTATACGGCCATACTTTCACACTTGCAGCAATACCAACTGCCACAAATAATAAAATGATCATAAGCGTTACTACGCTACAATATACGAATGAAATAACATCTCGTTTCTTATTATTTATTATTCTGTAAGGTACTGATTTGGAAGATAAGAGATTCGCCTGCTTTCTTTGCGTAATGCGATCAACTGCAAATGCAAATATAGCTGGGATTAATAAAATCATTCCGACGGTTGCACCCATCGGCATATTTTGCTGCCCAATTACTTGCTTATATACGTCCGTAGCAAGTACATTATATTGCCCACCAACAATTTTTGGTGCCCCAAAATCAGTGAAACTAAGTGTAAACACAACGAACATCGCACTAATTAATCCGTACTTTACATTAGGTAAAGTAACAGTGAAAAATTGCTTTGTTTTACTCGCTCCTAGCATATTAGAAGCTTCATATAAACGATAATCAGAGCCTTGAAAAGCAATTAATAATATAAGAAATGCTTGCGGAAATGTATACATGACTTCAGCCATTACAATTCCTACTGGTCCATATAAAGGAATTTGTATCCCTTCAAACAAACCAAACATCCCTTTCGTTACTAACCCTTGATTACCAAATAAATATGTAAGTGCGATACCATGCATCATCGTCGGTGCGAATAATGGTAACAACGCGACATATTGAAATACACGCTTCCCAAACACATTCGTACGAGCGATCGCATAGGCGTAAGCAAAAGCGAGTGTCGCTGCAATAATTGTTGTCGCACCCGAAATCCATATCGTATTTTGTAATGATTGAACTAGCGTTGGAGTTGTGAAATATTTACTGAAATTCGCAAGACCAATGAAAGCTCCATCTTTATCATAAAAAGCTTGTATAAACAATTGTAATAGAGGTAATACAAGCATGATCAAAAATGCAAGAAGCATACCAATAATTAATAGTCTTTGTATCCACTCTTCTTTACCGATACGTCTCTTAATCTTTTTTTTCGTACTTTCTACCTTGAAATCTTCTAACATCTCCATCTATACAATGACCTTCTTTCCATATGACAACATATGATTTTCTGAGAAAGAGATTTGAAGCGGCTTTCCTTTTCTAATTGCGGTTGCTTCTACTTCTGATGCCAATATATCCACTACGATTTTCTCGTTATAAAGATGTGTTTTTTCTTCTACGACTCGCACTTCTGTCCGATATACAGATCCACGAAATTCCATACTTTCCACAACCGTTTTAATACCATCCTTTTGTACCACGGTTACATGTTCAGGACGAATTGCATGTTCTTCATTATTTCTCGAAAAGAAATTAATAGAACCAATAAAATCTGCCACAAACGGATTGGCGGGTCTTTGATAAATCTCCTCTGGTGTGCCAATCTGCATAATTTCCGCATGATTCATTACAACAATTTTATCAGCCATCGTTAATGCCTCTTCTTGATCATGCGTGACCATAATAGTTGTTACTCCCACTTTTTCTTGCAAATCACGCATTTCTCTACGTAACTTTTCACGCACTTTTGCATCTAAAGCAGATAACGGCTCATCAAGTAACAAAATATCCGGAGACAGAGCGAGCGCACGGGCAAGTGCTACTCGCTGCTGTTGTCCGCCAGACATTTGAGCAGGATATTTATCTTTTACATTCAGCAAATCTACAAGTTCTAACGCCTCTAGCGCTTTCTCTTTTACTTCTGCTTTTCCATATTTTTTTGTCTTTAAGCCGTATTCAATATTTTCAAGTGCTGTTAAGTTCGGAAATAATGCATACGATTGAAACACCATTCCGAAATTCCTCTTTCCAGGAGGTAATGCTGTAATATCTTTTCCATCCACAGCTATACTACCTGTTGTTGCCTCTTCTAGCCCAGCTAAAATTCGAAGCAATGTTGTTTTCCCACAACCACTTGGGCCTAATAAACATACAAACTCATTTTTTTTCACAGTAAAAGAAATATCTTTTAACGCTGTAAATGCATCAAACTGTTTTTGAATGTGTTGAATTGATAAATATTCGCTCATTTTTTCTCTCTCCCACTCACTTACTTTTTCGGTTCTGCTTTTTGGCCAAACTCTTTTTCCCATTTTTCTAAAATTTCGTCCCGATTTTCTGCTGCCCATTTAAAGTCATTCTTTTTGTATAACTTTTCTGTCACATCTTTAGGGAATCCATCTGGAAGCTTATAATCATTTTTAATTGTCGCAAATCCATTTTTCTCGAAGTATAACTTCATTACATCATCAGTAATTGCCCAATCTAAAAATGCTTGCGCTAATTTTTCATTTTTTGCATTATCTTTCTTAATAAGTGCGTTCGCTTCTACTTCCCAACCTAATCCTTCTTTCGGCAATACAACTTCAACTGGTGCACCTTTTTGTTTCTCTTTCAAAGCACTATAAACCATTGAGACGCCAACTGGATATTCACCCGCGCCTGCTAATTTCGCTGGTTTTGAACCTGAATGAGTATAAGTTGCCATATTTTCATGAAGTTTCTTCATGTAATCCCAACCCTTATCTTCACCCATAATTTGTAACCATGCAGAAACTGTTAAAAATCCTGTTCCAGAAGAAGCCGGATGTGGCATAACAAGCGTTCCTTTATATTCTGGTTTCGTTAAGTCTTCGTATGATTCTGGCATCGGTAAATTTTTCTTCTTTAATTCTTCTTTATTTATAGCAATCCCCGTCATAAATGCCGTATTACCTACCCATTTTTCTGGTTGCTTATCATCTTTAAATTGTGGAAGAACACGATCTGCTCCTTTTGGAGAGTATCCTTTTAACATATCTTTTTTATCTAAAGCTAATAGACTTGACGCAGCAGTTCCCCATACAACATCTGCTTGTGTATTTTTTCCTTCAGCTAGCAATTTCGCTGTAATAACTCCAGTTGAATCACGAACAATGTTCAGCTTCACATCTGGATACTTCTTTTTAAAAGAATCAAGATAAATTGGTACAAGTTCTTCTTCAATCGCTGTGTAAACAGTTAATGATCCAGATAATTTATCATCTTTTACTTTTGCCCCAGCACTTTCTTCTTTTTTTGCACCACACCCCATTAATAACGAAAATACCATTCCAGTTGCTACAGCTTTAAAGATTGTTTTTTTCACTGTCTCTCTCTCCTTTTACAAATCTTATGTACAACTCAAATATAAACAACTAGTGTAAAAGCAGTATTAAACCAACATTAATCTTTTGTTTGTTGTTTGTTTTTGTGTAATACGTTGCTACTTCTATGTTTTTTCGCATTTTTCTGCTAACAGTGAACACTAAATTTACAAATAATTAAAAAAACCTTTATAATCCCACAAAAAAATGAGGCGTTTGTAAAAAACGCCTCATTTTTGTTTACCTTTTTTTGAATTACGATTTGCATACTTCGCGCTATTTTCTCCTTCATACTCTAATGCAAATTCTGCATCTGGTAAGCTTTCTTTCGGAGTTTTATTATTGTTGATTGCCGCATTTTGTTTCACTTTTCTTTTTACCAATACATTCACCTGCTCTCAAGAATTCACTTTCTACTCTAGTTTGAAGCAACATAAAATAATTATTACTGGCAAGTGTTAACAAGTACATAAGAGCCGCTAAATGGAAATACTACCTATAAAGAAAACATTATAAAAAGGAGCGATTATTTTGAAGAAAAAAGATAAAATTCAGTCACCAATTTTAGATGAAACGCTCCCGCATCAAATGAATTTTCCATCTTTTAAAGGAACAGGAAAGAAGATGCAACAACCTTTCATAAATCAATATGACGTCGTAATCGGCGACAGTAAATATGATTCCGAGAATAGTCCACTTCACAATTGGAGCGATGAAGTAGATCCTGCCATTATGGCTGGAGAAGAATGGATCCATCCTACAAATGATATTGGCTGGATTTCAGAGGAAAATCAAGAGTTGCTAAAAAAAGAAGTAGATAATAAGAATGACTCTTTTATGCATCCGCAATTTGGCATTAACGACTAAAAAACCATTCTACCTAAAATAGGTAGAATGGTTTCATACTATCCAATAATAATTCTCTCTTTCGGGTATTTATAGCGAGGTGGCTGTTCTCTTCCACCACTAGCCAGTATAAATGTTAAAATACCGACACGCCCAATAAACATAAGTACAATAAGTACAAGTTTACCAACAGTTGTTAAATCTGGCGTAATACCTGTTGATAGCCCTGTCGTCCCGAAAGCAGAACACACTTCAACAATTAAACTCATAAGTGGTACATTTTCCGTAATAGATAAAATAAATAGCGCTGTGGCACATAATAAAATCCCCATCGTCATAACGACAGATGCTTTCAGCACGTCCTCTTCATGTAGCTGACGCTTGAAGACTCTAACCGTTCTCCCACCTCTTGCAAAAGTGTATAGCGATAATATACTAACAGCAAATGTTGTTGTACGTATTCCGCCCCCAACCGAACTTGGAGATGCTCCTATAAACATTAATATACTCATAAATAAAAGCGTCGGTTGTGACAATTCACGTATATCCATTGTAGCAAGTCCACCACTTCGCGTCGTCACAGATTGGAATAATGTATAGAAAACTGTTTCATGCCATGACTTTCCTGCTAAAAACTGATTTCGTTCTAGTAAAAAAATCATGATTGTTCCAACGATAACGAGTGCAAAAAATGTTGTTGTCGTCAATTTTGTAAATAACGAAAAACGAAATAGTTGCTGTCTCCTTTTACTAAGGAATTGTTTCACTTCCATTAATACAGGGAAACCGATCGCTCCTAAAATAATAAGTAACATATGAATCATTTGAACAATATAATCTTTCTTATACGGAATTAGCGATTGTCCTGTTAAATCAAATCCGCCGTTCGTGGTTGCACTAACAGCTGCAAAGAAACCGTGAAAATAAGCTTCTTGCCAAGTTGGAAAATAAAGTAGGAATCTTGTACCTAATAGTATTGCTCCAATAAGTTCTATCGAAATAATTACAATTAAAATAGAACGCATCAATTCTACAAGGCCTGATAAATTCCCTTGATTATGATCTGCCATAATGAGTCTTCTTCTCTGCAAACCGATCTTTTTCCCCGTTATAATCCAAACAAATGTACCAAGTGCCATAATTCCTAAGCCGCCTAATTGTAAAATAAGGGCTAAAATAATAATTCCTGCCGTAGTAAATGTATCTGAAATCGTAACAACAGACAGTCCCGTAACACTTACCGCACTAACAGATGTAAAAAGGGCATCGATAAATGTCCATTTCACACCAGACTTCGTAACAAACGGGAAACTAAGCAATATCACCGATACAACTACTGCTAATAAATAAAACAAAACAATGAGTTGTACAGGACGTAATTTTTGTAAAAACTTTTTTATATCTCTCATTCCATCACTTCGCTACCTTTTTTCTATCGATTAAATAAAGAAAAATCTTCACTTTCTTTATTTGTAAATAACTGCTCAAATAATTTGGCAAATACCATTCCATACACAGTTCCATTACCTCCATACGGCAATGCGTAAAATAAATTATGTATCTTTTTATCTTCTTTTAAAATAGGAAGACCATCATGACTACCACCAAATGCTGCCGCCCAATAGTAGTCTGCCTGTATATTTTTATACTGCGGGAACATCTCTTTTACAATGTTAATAAGGATATCACGCTTATGCAATAATTTCGTATCACCGATTGTTTGAATTTGCATCGCTTCATCTAATCCACCTACAATAATACGGTTTGCATACGTTCGAAAATATAAGTAAGGTCGTGCTGTTTCCCAAATTAATGATTGTTCATGCCAACCTTCAAATGAATCTATCTTATTTGTCACAATCGCATAAGATGTTTCTACTGTTGTATTTTTTTCTTTCTTCCCGAAAAGCGTTTCATAACCTGTTGCCATAATAATATTCTTTGCTACAATTTGATTTCCTGTTTTTGTGTAACAAATTAAATTATTTTGGCGTTTTTTTATATGTATGGCCTCTGTATGTTCATGCACAGTAGCTCCCATTTGATTTGCTTTATGCAAAAGGCTATGCGCTAATAAATACGGATTCACCTCGGCATCACCATGCGTATATAACGCAGCTTGTTTTGTAAATGAATACTTCTTTTTAATATCTAAATCGGTAAAATATTTAACCGGGAATCCATGATGACGTAACGTATTATATTCTTCTTGTAAAAATGAAACGTCCTCATTTCTACTTGCATAATATAAACTACTTCGCGGAATAAAATGGGGATCAATATCAAGAGTCGGTACAACCTTCTCCATTGTTCTGAGCGCTTCGTAACAAAGGCTATATGCTCTTACCCCTTTTTCTTTACCAAATGTATGAATAAGAGAGGTTAACGATTTATCATGAAGAAATTGTAATAAGCCTGTATTCGCAGCTGTACTACCACATGCGATTGCGCTTTTTTCAATGAGTGTAACACTCATTCCAATTTTCGCTAACGAATACGCTATATGAGCACCTGCTTCTCCACTTCCAACTACGAGCACATCACATATCATATCATTTTCTAATGGTGGATAACAAGGTACAGAAACTCCTGTATTCCAAAACAATTTACCAGTCATAAGTTTCATAATTATACTCCTAAAATGTAGATTTCTCCTTTCTATGTTTTGTTATTTTCCATAAAAAAATCCAACTAACACAACGCTAGTTGGATTTTTTATTTTTACTTCGAACGCTCTTCAAGCCAATTTCCAATCGTCGGATACGTTTGTTTTACAGCTGTTCCGCCGTAAACGATAGACATATGCCCTGTCGGTAAACATACATATTGTTTATCTGTGCTAGAAATATGATCTAGCAATGCTTCTACTTGGCATGGCAGGGCGATATGATCACGTTTCCCGGAAATATTTAAGACATTCGCCTTAATATTTGCAAGGTCTACCTTTTGTCCGCGAATAACGAGTTCACCCTTAACCAATTTATTATTTTGATAAAAATCGCGAATCCACTGTCTATATGATTCACCTGGGAACGGAATACCGTCGCCAACCCACTTTTGAACCAATCTCCAGCTTTCAACAAAGCGCTCATTCTCTGAACGATCCACTAAAGCCACATATGGACCAACAAAGTTCGTAATCGGTTTTAGCATTTTGTTCCCGAAATCAATCATTTCTGGCGGAATATTTCCAAATGTATCAACCGCTTTATCTAAATTGAAGTATTTCTCATCTAATAAAGGACCATATAATCCTGTTTCAGAGAAATCAAAAGGACTTGTCATAAAGATTAAGTTACGAATTGGCATGTGCGGATGAAGTGCCGCATAAATAGAAGTTAGCGTTCCGCCCATGCAATAACCAAGTAAAGAAATCTCGTCCGATTTTGCAGTTCGCATTACTTTTTTCACTGCTTTTGCAATATAATCAAACACGAAATCATCAAATTTCAAATGACTATCTTCTAAACCAAATGTGCCCCAATCAAGCATATACACGTCAAAACCACGGTCCACTAGATATTCCACTAAACTATTTCCAGGAGTTAAGTCCATAATATATGGTTTATTAATAAGAGCATATATTAATAGAATTGGAACTCTTTGTGTTTTTTCTTGTTTTGGAATGTAGCGATAAAGCTTCGTCTTATTCTTCGTCCAAATAACCTCTTTCGGTGTTAACCCTACTTGCGGCTCTGGTTCACGTAATAAAATTTCACTCGCCCTTTTCACACGGCGATATGCTTTTCGGTACTCTTCTGGGTATAACTCTAATTGCTTTTCCCATTCTGTTACGAATGTAGTCATTTTTCTATCTCCTTTTTGGTCGATTTCCTTTTAAAAAAAGAAGTGCATTCCTGCTATGGATATGCACTTTTTTCTTACTTCATTACATGTATAATCCACCGTTAATGTTTAATTGCTGACCTGTAATATATGCACCGTCACGGCATAGGTATACTACACCTTTTGCAATTTCATCAGCTTGACCAAAACGTTTTTTCGGGATTTTCGCAACGATTTTTTGACGTACTTCTTCTGGTACTTCAGCTACCATTTCAGTATCAATAAATCCTGGGCAAATTGCGTTTACAGTTACATTTGTTTTTGCAAGTTCTAACGCTAATGATTTTGTAAATCCTAACATACCTGCTTTTGCTGCTGAGTAGTTTGTTTGTCCAAATCCACCAGCTTGACCAATAATAGAAGAAATACTGATGATTCTTCCTTCTTCTGCTTCCGTTATGTATGGAAGTACAGCGCTTGTCGTATTAAATACGCTGCTTAAATTCACGTCAATTACGCGTTCCCAATCTTCACGATTTAACTTTTTAAATGTACGGTCTCTTGTAATACCAGCGTTATTAACAAGAATATCAACTTGACCAAAATGATTCACAGCTTCTTCTACAAGTCGGTTTGCGTCTTCTACTTTAGAAACATCCGCTTGAACTGCATAAACGTCATGACCTTCTTTTCCTAGTTCATTTACTAAGTTTTCGGCTGCTTCTTTACTGCTGTTATAGTTAATAACTACTTTTGCTCCCTCTTGTGCTAACGCTACTGTAATCGCTTTTCCAATTCCTTTTGCCCCACCTGTTACGATTGCTACTTTGCCATTTAATTGAACCATTTCTTTTCCCCCTTAAATGAATTTGTGAACGATTGTTATGAATCATTTTGGTACTCATAGTAATAGAGTCCATATATTAATTATGTTTCGTTGTTTATACATGAAAAAGAGATTCTCCCCTTCTCTTTTACACGTTATAAACAAACGCTATTATCATTTTTTATTTTCCGGCTTATTCGCAGGTTTTGTTTCTTCTTTTACAGGTTCTTGTAGTTTTGCTAGTACTGCATTTTGCTTTTCTAGCAATTCTAAGATTTGATCAACTTTCGTTTCTAACGTGCGAATATCTTGTTTTACTTTCGTAACATCACGCTTTAATGTAGGAGCTTGTCCTAAAGAATCTACTTTCTCCTCTAGAAATTCCTCGATGTTATCTACTTTATTTTCCAAGTTAATAACAAGCGTAGCCACTCTTGCAATATCCTCTTTCGTAGGCACATTCACCTGCTCTAGATAATTTTTTGTTGTATCATTTAATGCTTTTTGATAAAACAAATTTAAATCTAGAACGCTGCCCATCCAAGCAGAATATTCTTCTGTTTTAATTGTTTCATTGAGCGCTTTTCCCCAAAATGTTTCGGTTTGTTCATAAGCATTTTTCCATGCTTGTAGTGGATCGAATTTTTGATCAATCACTTTACCTACACTCCCTTTTTCGTTTTTGAAACAATTCAACCTATTCACTATTTTCTAATATTCTGAATAAAACTTCAAGTCTATATTTTATTTTTCTTTATTTTCCAACAAATGTATTGACATTAAAAACAGATAGGTGTAAATTGCACTTATAAGCAAAAAATTCCATCTAACTGATTCATGAGGTGATGCACAATCATGCTACAAAATGAACCAGAACAACGCGAAAGTTTGGAGAATAACCAAGCGAAACAACCAAACTCCATGCCAAAAAACTTCTTAGTTCCCTTCTTACTTCTCTGTCTAAAAGACTGGAGTCTTCATGGTTACAAACTTATTCAAATGCTAATGGACATCGGCTTTTCTTCTGTTGACCAAGGTAATGTGTATAGAACATTACGCAAATTAGAAAAAGAAAACCTTATTTCTTCTACTTGGGATACAAGCGACGGAGGGCCAGCAAAAAGAATTTATTCTTTAACTGAATATGGAGAGCAATATTTAACAACATGTGCGACTTCTTTTGAACATTATCAAAATATGTTGCGGACGTTTTTTACGTTATACACCAATGCATTCTTTCCATTTTCTACTTCTCCAGAAAAGGATGAAAAGGATTCTTCATCTTCACCTGGTGGTACAGCAGATTAATCTGCGTTCATAATATGCAAAAAAACATTTGGAGGTCAAACAATGGAAACTAAGCCATACGAATTAGTCGATGCATTTTGGAAAAACTGGTCTCAATCTCTTTCCCTCTTCTCTTCAGCTGGGAAACAATTAGAGCAACTTACTTTAGAAACTTTAAAACAACAACAAGACGCTCTGCATAAATTAACATCAGGAGTAGATGAACTAGAAAAAGAACTACAACAATTCACTGCTCAGTTCAATAACCAATATACAGATTATGTGAAGCAATTAACTGGAAACTCCTTAAATGATCAAATTAACGAGTGGCAAGGGAAATGGAATGAACTTTCTACTCAAATGCACCAACTTACTGTTTCTCCTACGAAAACATCTTTGTCTATTCTTACTCAAACTAGTGGTCAATTTGAAGAAACAACAAAACAATTTATTGAACAGCAACAATTACAACGTGAAGAGGTTCAAAAACAATTTGAAGTTTTTTTGGGAGAGTTCAAGTCCAAACAACTAGAACTCGCAAAGCAGTTCGAGGAAAACTCAAAAAATTTATTTACTTCCATCAAGTAAGAAAAATGTGGGAGCTAACTGCAGCACAAACAAAACTCTTTCTTCCTCCTACTACATCAAGATGGCTGGCATTTTTCGATATGGAAAAGAAGGAGGCCCAAATGAATCCATTTCAAGAAGCACAAACTGTTCCGGAGCTTCGTTATGATGAGATTCAAGTCGGTGATCAAGCATCCCTTACAAAAACGATTACGGATGAGGACGTTATCAATTTTGCAAAATTGACTGGAGATGTGAATCCTATTCATATTTTAGACTCTTTTGCAAAAACGACAATGTTTAAAGAACGTATTGCTCATGGTATGCTCGTTTCAAGTTTTATTTCTACTATCCTTGGAACGAAGCTCCCAGGAAAAAATACGATTTATTTATCTCAAAACGTTTCATTCCGTGCTCCTGTCAAGATTGGCGATACACTTCGCGTTGTGGCAGAAGTCATAAAAAAACGTGACGATAAAAAAATCATTACGTTGCAAACAAACATATATAATCAATCAGGTGATATTGTCGTTGAAGGTACAGCGACAATACTGAAAAAAGAGTAGCAAATTTGCTACTCTTTTTTCTATCCAATAACTTCTAATCACACCGATTACTTCCGCGTATGAGTACGCCGTTTCCACATAAAATAACGTTACCAGTTTAGATAGGTACTTAGCTGAACTGGACTACTCATAAGGATGTGTATCAACATGGTAAAAACAAACAAATTACTAGTTCCAGGTGCAGAACAAGCACTTGAACAATTTAAATATGAAATTGCACAAGAATTCGGCGTAAGCTTAGGTTCTAATACAGCATCTCGTTCTAACGGTTCAGTTGGCGGCGAAGTAACGAAACGCCTTGTTGCTTTAGCTCAACAACAATTACGTGGATAAACCTATAACATATGGCTTAGAGGCAGATATTCTCTGCCTCTTTCTATTTTTAACATACATAATCGTGCTTTTTCACATACTAGTAAGAGCAAACTGAAAGGAACGATATGTAACATGAAACGGATTAACATTCGTATGAGTCCTCCCCGTGTTCTTACTTTGTCTTTTATTATGTTATCAGTTATCGGCACATGCTTATTAAAGCTACCAATTGCTACAACAACGTCTATTTCATGGCTCGATGCTTTATTTACAACCATTTCTGCTTGTACGGTTACAGGGCTTGGTGTTGTGGACACTGGGAAAGTATTTACCTTATTTGGCCAATGTGTCATTTTAGCGCTTATACAAGTTGGCGGACTTGGCATTATGAGCTTTGCCGTTTTAATTGCAATTATGCTCGGCAGAAAAATTGGCCTTCAAAACCGAATTTTACTGCAACAAGCGTTAAATCAAACGAATATTGGTGGCGTCATTCGTCTTGCCAAAGCATTATTTTTATTCTCTTTTACAGTCGAATGTATCGCTACTTTGATTCTTTCTTTTGAATGGGTACCGAAATACGGTATTGCTAAAGGGGTCTATTATAGCTTTTTTCATTCGATCTCTGCATTTAACAATGCTGGTTTTTCTGTATGGAGCGATAATTTAATGTCCCATTCTCATAGCATTCTTGTCAATCTCGTTATTTCCTCCCTCATTATTTTAGGTGGGATTGGTTTTACAGTAATCGTAGATATAAAAAGAAAGAAAAATTTTAAAAACCTTACATTACACTCAAAACTTATGCTCTCTTCTACTCTAATCGTCAATATTATTGCGACTGTTTTTATTTTTATATTCGAGTTCCACAATTCCCTTTCTATGAGAGGATTTACCCCATTTGAAGAAGGAATGGCCGCTTATTTCCAGGCGATTTCAACGCGTACTGCCGGGTTTAATACAGTTGATATTTCTGCATTATCAAAGCCTTCCCTTTTATTAATGATGCTCCTAATGTTTATTGGGGCTGGCAGTGCTTCAACTGGTGGCGGAATTAAGTTAACAACATTTTTAATCATGTTTTTTGGGGTATTTAAATTTTTACAAGAACGAGATGATATTGTCGTGTTTAAAAAATCTATTAAAGATACTCTCATCGTCAAATCATTGACCATCACGATTATTTCCATTTCATTTATCTTTTTTGCTATTTTAATTTTAAGTATTACTGAGCGAGTTCCTCTATTGATGAGTGCTTTCGAAGTATTTTCAGCATTTGGAACTGTCGGTCTCAGTATGAATTTCACACCACACTTAACTATGATTGGAAAAGCTATTATCATCTTTATGATGTTTTTTGGGAAGATGGGACCTTTAACATTGGCTTTTTCTTTTGCACGTAAAAAGAAACAAAAAATAAAATATCCGAATGAAGATATTTTAACAGGTTGACAACCGTATAAATTATCCATATAATGAGAGTACAATAGCATATCTCCAAAGGGGAGTAGCGTCCAAGAATCTTTCTTGGAAACAAAGTCGTCATTACGTAGAACTTAGTTCTTCCGGCTTTGTTGGCATTTTCATTACATATGTCTAGCAAGACCTTTGCCTATTAACGGCAGAGGTCTTTTTTGTATTCATTACCAAATTCTTCCAAAGTTAATAGGCAGGAGTATGGGGAAACTAAATAGTGGGGAAATTCTTCACTTATTTAGTACTTATAGAAATGAGAGGAGAATGTACATGGATGTATCATTATTATTGGAGTATGGTTGGGTATTACTCATCCTAATTGCACTTGAGGGGATTTTAGCGGCTGATAACGCGCTTGTTCTTGCAATTATGGTAAAACATTTACCAGAAGAAAAACGAAAGAAAGCACTATTTTATGGATTAGCGGGGGCATTTGTTTTCCGATTCGGATCGTTATTTATGATCTCGTTCTTAGTCGATGTATGGCAAGTGCAAGCAATTGGTGCCATTTACCTTATGTTTATCGCTGGTAATCACTTATTTAAAACGTATGTTAAAAAGAATACAGATGAAGAAACAGAAGAAAAAGAAGCAAAGAAAAAACAAGAGAATTTTTGGTGGACTGTATTTAAAGTTGAGGTTGCTGATATCGCCTTCGCAGTTGATTCAATTTTAGCTGCTGTTGCATTAGCAATGACTTTACCAAAAACAGGATTAGGTACAATTGGTAGTCTTGATACTGGGCAATTCGTTGTTATCTTTGTAGGTGGACTTATCGGATTAATCATTATGCGATTTGCAGCAACTGCTTTCGTACAAATCTTAAAACGTAAACCAGGACTTGAAACTGCAGCATTCTTAATTGTAGGTTGGGTTGGTGTGAAGCTAGCAGTTTATACATTAGCACACCCTGCATTAAATGTAATTCCACATTCATTCCCAGAATCCACTCCGTGGAAGCTTACATTCTGGATTGTATTAGTCGGAATCGCAGTTGGTGGTTGGTTCTTCTCGAAAGAAGTAGAAGTAAAAGTAGAAAAGAATTTAGACGAAAAAGCGCTGTAATTACAGCGCTTTTTCTCTTTTCCTTGTCCCCTCTCTATGTCCAGAAAAAATTCCATTATACTATTTTTTGTAAGCGTTTTCCTTATATATGTATGTCCTTTTTGTGAAACATTGCACAAACTCATTGAAACTATGACCGAATCCATGTACTTTATTCATATAAGGAGTATTTATAGATGATGTACTAAAGGAGCGTATTACTCATGCTAGAACAAGGATTAGATTATGTTGTCAAACTGGCTAAGAGCAAAAAACAAATGCTAGATACAAACCCGATGCAATATTTCATTCGTGCCGCACTTGCGGGTATTTATATCGGCTTTATTATTGTACTATGTTTTAAATTAGGTAACTTTTTTCACATTGCAGATTCACCAGCAACTTATTTAGCTGCTTCTATGTTTTTCGGAATTGCCCTCGTACTTATTATATATGGCGGTGCTGAATTGTTTACTGGAAATACAATGTATTTCACAGTGGCAACTTTACGGAAAGAAACAACGATTTCTGATACACTTCGTAACTGGGTTGCTTGTTATGCAGGTAACTTAGCTGGCGCTTTATTCTTTGCCTTACTATTTTACGCAACTGGCATTTTCGGAGCAATTGATCACGGTCATTTCATGAATAAAGTAGTGGAAGGAAAAATGAATACACCTACAATACAATTATTCTTTAAAGCAATTTTATGTAACTGGCTTGTATGTCTTGCTTGTTTCTTACCTTCTCAAGTTAAAGGTGATACAGCAAAAATTATGATGATGATGCTACTCGTTTTCACATTCTTCTTATCTGGTTACGAGCATAGCATCGCAAACTTATCACTATTTGCTTTATCTTTAGTTTCACCGCATCCGGAGACAATTTCTTTTGCAGGTGCTATTCATAATTTAATTCCAGTTACAATTGGTAACATTATTGGCGGGTCTGTATTTGTCGGTATGGTATACCACTACTTAACAAAGAAAACACCTGAAGTTCAACAGGAAGAAACTGAAATCGCAGCAGCTCAACAAGAAGAGATTATTCCTTTACAAGCACATATGAAACATTAAAAACTCCAAAGTTTTACTTTGGAGTTTTTAGCTCCCCACATATTTAACAACAAGATTAGGATTAATCTCTCCTTCTTCCTTTCCCTTATTAATTCTCTGTTTCATCTTGTACATACCGATGACATCATTCGTATGAAGGTGAATTTCATTTACGTATAACCCCTCTTTACAAAAAACCTCTACAAAATCTAATCCACTTTTTTCTCCCCACCCCATATTGAAATCAAGGGAAAGAATATTCACATCATAATCCCGAACCATTTGCAAGGCACATTCTACTGTAGTTGCGGGCACATACCCGTACGGACAACTTCTTTGATCATCCATATATACGTTCACTCTCTATCCCCTCTCTATTTTGTATACGTGACCAACATGTAACATATTGCCCCAAGGCTAATAAAAGGGCCAAACGGAATTGGGGTCCTCATTTTCATACGTTTTAATACTATACCAGCCCCAAAGAAACAGAGACTAAAACAAGATGCTAAAAATAAAATCATAAAAATCCCTTTCAGTCCCACTATAAATCCAAGTAACGAAAGTAATTTTACATCTCCTCCACCAAGCCCTTCTGGATATATTTTTTGCATGCAATATAACAAAATGAATATAACCCCACTACCAACTATACTATCTGTCCAAGTGACTAACGGTACAAAAACACATTCTAAAATGAGTAAACAGGCGAACCAAGCTAAAATACGATTAGGGATTAACATATATATGTAATCTGTAATTGAAATAATAAGAAGTAACGAAAAAAGCGATAAAATGATGATAAGCTCTCGTTCCACCCCAATCATATATACAGTAAGAAGAAATATCATTCCGGTTACAAGTTCAAATACTACGTACAAAATTGAAATTTCCCTCTTACAATTCGTACAACGTCCTCTTTGTATACAAAATGAAATGATTGGAATCAATTCTTTTGGCTTCAGCACATACTTACAATAATAACAATGTGAACGCGGGGTAATGATAGACTCACCTAGTGGAACTCTCATCGCAATTAACATAAAAAAAGAACCAAACACCATCCCCACTAACAATGCATATAAATAAGTGAACATCCCTTCCTCTCCTTTCCAGAAGAACATAGCAAAAAAAGGAGAGAACTTCTACTTTATATTATCTCTATTCTATTAAAAAAGCAGGCCATTTTCTGGCCTGCTTTCCCCTCTTTTATACGATGAAATATACTGCTTTTAATGGTCCATGTACTCCGACAACAAGATTCATTTCAATATCTGCCGAGTTACTAGGTCCTGTAATAAAGTTAATACAAGATGCCACTGTCTCGCCATTTTCTACACGTGTGTTCATATCCTGAACTGCTTGTGTAATACGAGGCACAAGTGTTTCACGTGGAATAATAGCAAAGTATACAGTCGGTAAAAAGTGTAAAGAACGACCTTGGCCTTTATGACTTTGTACAACAATCGTACCAGATTCAGCTAAAGTATAATCACTAAATGCGATTCCAATATTCGCCCTTTCCGCTATACGCATATTCTCTTCTTTTCTCTCTGGATCCCATACATTTACTTCAACATCTCGCTTTGGAAGTTCTTCTTTAAATAAAGAAGTCAATCCATAAGAATCAAAACGGTCATCTGCTGATAATAAAATAGGTCCCCCGCCGTTTTCCATGATTACTTTTTGAATATCTTCACGCAAACGGTCATTTGTCGTTTCCACTACAGTTGTATGAATGTTTGTACATTGATTTTTAAATACTTCTAACAATTCTTCTTGTGAATAATCTTTTAGCGTTTCTACATTCACATTACTTTTCCATGCTGGACGCTTTACGCCTTCCGTTTTCCGCTCACGTCCAAGTTCTTTTGCAATATTATCTAGAAAGGACTCACGGTTTTGAATTAATCCTGTCATTATTTGTCCCCGCCTTTCTTATGGTCTTTATACCAATCACGGAATCGTTCTTTACTTGGAGCCGGGAATTCACGAATATCTGTCCAGTTTTTAAGTGGCCCAACACCTTTTGATACACGGTTACCAGATGTAAATGGACTCATTGCTGCTGGCGCCATTTTTGATCCCATTTTATATAAAGCTGCTGAAGATGCGCCCATACTAAACATTTTCATTGCTAATTTTTCCGCAAGTGGAGCACGCCCTTCTTGCTCAACGATAACTTGACGATGTTTTAATAATAAATCATGCAATGGTATTTTTACTGGACAAGCTTCTGTACACGCTCCGCATAAACTAGAGGCATAAGGAAGCTCTTTGTAATCATCATACCCACCTAAAAGTGGTGTTAATACCGCACCAATTGGTCCTGAGTATATAGAACCATACGAATGTCCACCAACGTGACGATATACAGGACATACGTTAACACAAGCAGCACAACGAATACATTGCAATACTGAGCGGAATTCAGATCCAAGAATTTGAGAACGACCATTATCGACAACAACTAAGTGGAATTCTTCTGGTCCATCTACTTCCTCTTCTTGAATTGGTCCTGCTACAGTTACATAACTTGTTAACTTTTGACCTACTGCACTACGACATAGTAAACCAACTAAAACATCTAATTCTTCCATTGTCGGAACCATACGTTCCATACCCATTACTGCAATTTGTGTTTTTGGAATCGACATGACAAGATCTGCATTACCTTCATTCGTTACTAAACAAAGAGAACCAGTATTTGCAACAGCGAAGTTACAACCTGTCACACCAATTTCTGCATCCATAAATTTCTCACGAAGTTGTTTACGAACAAACTTTGTCATTTCGTATGGATCATCAGAATTTTCATAGCCAAGCTTTTCTTTAAATACATCACGAATTTGCGTTCTATTTTTATGAAGTGCAGGCGCAATAATATGTGAAGGTGGATCGTTATCTACTTGCAGAATATACTCTCCTAAGTCACTTTCTAACACTTCACAACCAATCTCTTCAAGCGCATGGTTCATACTAATTTCTTCTGTTACCATCGACTTTGATTTTACTACTTTTTTTGCCTGCTTCTTTTTTGCAACGTCTTGAATGTACTTTGCTGCTTCCTCTTTCGTTTTCGCAAAGTACACATGTCCGCCTCTTTTTGATACATTTTCACTTAACTGCATTAAGTAATAATCAAGATTTTCTAACGTATGTTGGCGAATTTGTTCACCTAGTTCACGCCACTCTTCCCAGTTTCCTAATTCGTCCGCTGCTTTTAAGCGATTCGTATATAAGCGCGTTTGCGCAGAAGATACTGCTCCACGCATAAACGAATCTTGAATTCCATCGCCAACACGATCATTAAATTTTTTCTCACTGATTTTCATAGACATAGCTTATGTTCCCCCTTCATGAGCGACTATTCAGTACCTCAGCAATATGCATTACTTTTATTTCTTTCCCTAAACGTTCAATACGTCCGCCAATGTTTAACAAACACCCACAATCTGCACCGATTAAATAATCTGCACCTGTTTCCATTGCACTATCTACCTTTTCATCTACCATTTGCTCAGAAATTGGAGTCATCTTCACTGAAAACGTTCCCCCAAACCCACAACAATTTTGTGCGTTTGGCAGTTCTCTCACAGTTAATCCTTTTACGTTAGATAATAAAATTCCTGGTGCCTCTTTTACTCCAAGCAGGCGTGTCATATGGCAAGATTTATGAATAGTAGCTATCCCTGGTAAACTTGCACCAACATCTGTAACTTTTAAAACATCTACAATAAATTGTGTCAATTCATATGTTTTATCAGCAACCTTTTGTGCACGTTTAGCCCACTTCGGATCATCTTTAAAAACATGCGGATACTCATGAAACATTGTCGCACAAGAACCAGATGGTGTAACAATATATTCTGCATCTTCGAAAGTTTCAATCATATGTTTCATCGCTTCTTTTGCTGCTTCTACATGGCCGCTATTATAAGCAGGCTGCCCACAACAAACTTGTGCTTCTGGAAATTCAATTTCACAACCTAAACGCTCCAACACTTCAACTGTTGCTTTGCCGACGTTTGTTTCAAACATATCGACTAAACAAGTAACAAATAAAGTAACTTTCATAATTATTACTCCCCCTTTTTACAACTCTACCAACAAACATATGGTCATCAGATGACTAAGGAAAGAAGAAGTAGGCTCAACCATGGCCTATCCTCTCCCTCTTCTAAAGAAAACGCTTACTTAATCTTTCTCTATTTTATCAAAAAATTAGATTTTTAAAAGATTAAATTACGAATTTATATCGTTTTTACCTGTGACAATATGTTCTACATTTGTTAAATGATCTAGCATTGCTTGCTGTGCTAATTCTACATCTTGCTTTAACACCGCATCATATATAACTTGATGCTCTTCTATAAGTCGTTCTGATGTTGTTTGTTCACCATATAAAATAATGCGTCTTGATTCACCAATCGTTTCAGCAATCATCTCTGAAACGTGATTCATGAGTTCAAGCAAAATGTTGTTATGCGAAGACTCCGCAATTCCCATATGGAACTGAAAATCTGCTTTTTCGCCAGCCTTTTCATCTCCAATGCTCTTTGCCATTTCATCTAACCAATGCTTCATATTTTGCAAATTATCTTCCGTACGCTTTGCCGCAGCTGCTCGAACTGCCCCCACTTCAAGCACCTTTCGTACTTCTAATAAGTTTAAAATATCTTCTTTCTTCATTAATAATTTATTGTTTAATGATTTTGTTAATGAAGAAGAATCGAAATTCTTCACATATGTACCTTCTCCTTGTTTCATCTCAATTAAGCCCATTGCTCTTAGCGCACTTAACGCTTCACGAACAGCAGATCTACCAACTTGAAACTGCTCAGCTAATTGATGTACAGGAAGTAGTTTGTCACCAGGTTTTAACGTACCATTTTTAATCATTGTTAAAATAGCTTCAGATACTTCTTCGTAAATCTTTTTCGGTTTAATAGATTTGTACTCCAGTTAAATCACCTCAGTATCTTCCAAACAACAATTGAAACGATTTATAAAAACTTTGCATCATAACTATTTTAGAACGAATTGGTAAGAAGTACAAATGTTTTGTTCATAAAATCGTCAAATTTTTAATATTTATTTGATATTAATTTATATGTATTCCTATATTAATTTGCACTCATGAAGAAAAGCATGTCCTTCACATTAGAACATGCTTTCTTCACCTTGCATTTTCAATTTAATACTAACCGTCGTTCCATTCCCTTTTTCACTTTCAATTCGCCATTGTCCATCATGTATATGAACAATTTGTCTTACAATGGCAAGCCCTAAACCTGTTCCACCATGTTGACGACTTCTCGCTTTATCAACTCTGTAAAAACGTTCACCAAGATTTTCTAAATGCTCTGTATCAATACCGATTCCTGTATCTTTTATTTTTAATTCACAGTAATCATCAATTTGTTCTAAGGTTATATTGATATCCCCGTTTTGATTTGTATACCGTATCGCATTATCTAACACGTTATGAAGCACTTGTTGCATACGATCCTCATCAATTATTACAATGATTTCTGGATTTAAATTTGTTGAAATACGAATTTTCTTTTCTATAAACTTAATCTCATACGTATCTAACACATCTTCAATTAGTTGTGAAAAAACGATAGGTTGTTTCTGTAACGGAAAATGTTCACCTTCTAATTGTGCTAAATCTAATAAATCATGAACGAGACGCTGCATACGATCTGCTTCTTTATGAATAAGCTGTATTACTTTTTCCTGCTGCGGTCCCTTTGCTACACCATCTAAAATAGCCTCGCTATATCCTTTTATATAACTAAGTGGTGTTCTTAGTTCATGCGAAACGTTAGCTAAAAATTCCTTACGCTTTACGTCTTCTGTCTCTAAAGAATTTGCCATTTTATTAAACGCTTTTCCTAATCGTCCAATTTCATCTTCAGAAGAAATTGTAATCCGTTCTGAGAAATCTCCCGTAGCCAAATGATTGGCTACTCGTTCCATTTGCGAAAGCGGCTTCGTAATAGCAATAATAATTTTTCTACCAATCCATATCGTAATTAAAATCATGGCAAGTGCTAACGGTGCTAAAATAAGGCCCATATCATATATTAAGTCTTTTATACTTTTTAAAGGAATATAAGAATATACAATGCCCACTAATTTTTTATTTTCTAAAACAGGGATGACAACCCCCATAATATTACGGTCAAAATGTTCCTCATATCCTATCTTTGTCACAGTTTTTCCGTCTAATAGTGCTTGCCTGTCACCTTCACTTATAAGAGAATGATGATGCACATCAAAAGGTAAACATGCGCTTAAATCACGCGGATTAGATACGAAAAGAACGTCCGAACTAGATATTTGATCAAATGCTCTTACTTTCTCTTCAAAAGTTGCTATTCCTTCACGCTTATCATATTGCGCAGCAAGACGCTTCCCTTCCATTACTAATGAATCTTTTAAATTATCAACGTATAGTTTTTCATACGAGTATAAGGATACAAAATAAAGAAAGGAAACTGTTACACATACTGCACATACTACTGTAAGCCAAAGCTTCTGTACCATCGTAAACATACGTTACACCTCAAATTTATAGCCTACACCCCAAACAGTTTGAATGTAGTTTCCACTTTCTCCAAGCTTCAAACGCATCGTTTTCACGTGCGTATCTACTGTTCTCGTACTTCCGGCATAATCATATCCCCATACCTTCTCCAGCAATTGTTCCCGGCTAAACACTTGTCCTGTATGTTGACAAAGAAAATAGAGTAAATCAAACTCTTTTACTGTAAGAGAAATCGGCTCACCATCAGCCTCAATCTTCCTACTTTTTTCATTAATAAGGATCGGTCCAAACTGAATCTCCTCTTGTTGCTCTTGCTTTGTATAGCGTCTTAACACAGCTTCCATACGAGCAATTAATTCTCCAGGACTAAATGGCTTTACAATATAATCATCTGCTCCCATACGTAAGCCGTTCACCCTATTCCACTCTTCACCTTTTGCTGTTAAAAATATAATTGGTACATCTGACGTTTTTCTAATTTCTTTACAAACTGAAAGTCCATCCATCTCTGGCATCATAATATCTAATACAACGAAATCATAATGATCCGTCTCTAATTTTTTTAGAGCCTCTTTTCCATTTTCAGCTTCTCCCCACTCGTATCCGAAATTGTCTAAGTACATTCCAACAAGCTGCCTCATATCACTTTCATCATCTACAACTAGCACCCTATATTTACTCATTGTCCTTCCCTTCCCTCTCTATGAGTTGAAACGGTCCTTTTCCGACTTTAATTGTTTGTTTTATTTTCATACTCTTCATATCCATAACGCATACTTCATCGCTATCATAACTAGCCACATATCCTTCTGCTCCGCTCTTCAAAAATGCAAATGGGTTCGATCCTACTTCTACAGAAGCTACCTCTTTATACGTGCTAACATCGAACTTTCTAAGTGTATTCGAACCATGACTCAATGCATATACATACTTATTATCCTTCGTTATATTCACAGGCATAAACGGAGCGTGTAAAGAACGGACCATCTCTCCGCTCTGCAATGCATACACTAATACTTTCTCATTGACTTGATTTCCATCACCATGTCCGCCAATCCATATTTCTTTCCCATCCGGACTAATTGTCGCTCCTGTTGATGCCGGGGGAATCATAAAGGATTGTATCACTTCTTTTTTCTTTGTATCAATTGTCGTTAACTTCGTATCATAAAAGTTTAATACGGATAACTGATTATGATGCTCTACCATTGTTATTGGCCCTTTTCCGGTTGACACACTCCCGATTTCTTTCCCTTTTATCGTAAAGAATCTTACTTTTTGAGCCTTTTGATCAGCAGCAAATAATTGTTTTTTATCTTCTGATACGACTACATTCACAATTCCTTTATCAGTCTTATATTTATCCACCTGTCTTCCTTCTGTTAGTGAGTATACATACATATATTCTAACTGCTTACCATATACAAGTATGTCCTCACCATTTGGAAGTAGTGCAATTCCTGCCATTGGTTCATTAAGCTCCCATGTCGTAATTAACTTTTTAGTTTGTTTATCAACAAAACTAATACTACCCTCTTTTATATTCGTTGTTATAATAATACTTTTATCTTTAGCAATCGGTGTATATGAACTTCCTTGACACCCTACTAATAGAAATAAAAAACAGAGAAGAAAAACATACTTTCTCAAAAGATTCCCTCCATCTTCAGATGATTTCGCTATAATTGTAAAATAACAAATAAATGTGTGGAAAGTGTGAAATTTTTCTTTCTTACTTCATTTACATATATAATGTACAACAAATAGAATTTGAGGTGTGCAAATTATGCTTTTTCCTGATTTAGCGAATAAAATTGTACGAGAAGTACGCAGACTAATTACAGAAAATATTATTATCATTAATACACAAGGCGTTATTATCGCAAGTACAGATGCGGAAAGAATCGGTCAATTTCATGAAGGTGCACTCCGCTGCGCGAAAGAAAAGAAGACGGTCATTATTACAAAAGATGATGAGCAACAACTACATGGCGTAAAAGCCGGCATGAACCTTCCTTTACTATTCCATGACGAAGTAATTGGTGTTATTGGAATTACAGGCGAACCTGAAAACATTTCACAATACGGTGAGATATTACGTAAGATGACCGAATTATTAATTCATGAAAACTATTTTTTAGAACAACTAGAACTTGAGCATCGTTCTTATGAAGCATTTGTCTTTGATTGGCTTCAAAATACAGACTGGTCTCCAAGTTTTCTCGATCGCGCAAAAACACTTGGTATTGATTTATATAAGAAGAAACAACTTATTTTGTTCTCTATCGATCAAAATGACACGATGCTTCAGCGCAAAATTTGGCAACACATACGCAATCTATTAACAAAAGAGCATCTATTTGTTCGCTGGGGAAATGATCGATTTATTTTATTTACAGCCACAAACTCCAAAGAGCAAACGTATCAATTTTTTAAACGATTAAAACAAGACTGTGAAACTTTATTTTCTATTCCTTTATATATTGGGATTGGACAATCCGTTACACCAAGCAATATGAGCTTATCGTACGAACAAGCATTACAAGCTCTTTCTGTATCACTTGAAACGAAAAAAATTGTATTTAATGAAGATTTACGTTTAGAAATGTGCTTACAAGATATTTCTGCTGAAACGCGGGAACAGTTTCTAAGGCGCACCATCGAAAACTTATTATCCTCTCCTGAGCTTATGCACACTTTACGCTTATTTATCGATTATAACCAATCCTATAAGCAAACCGCTGAACAATTGCATATACACATTAACACATTGCATTACAGACTAAAAAAGATTGAGGAGCATACGGGACTTGACCCGAAACACTTCAAAGATTTAAACATTTTATACTTCTCACTCCTCTTACTAGATAATCATACAAAAAAGAACGATAAAACAGATTAATCTTTAGATGATTATACATAGAAAGAATCCCCCGACTTTTTTATCATTATAATGAAAGCACTGTGACAACGTTTTTTATTATCACTAATTACGTTAACAGTTTGAGGGGGATTTCCAATGTTAGAAAAGCAAATTATTGATTCATTCGTATCCATTGTTGGCGAAGATAATGTAGATACATCCAATATGGGGCGTTTAACGTATAGTTATGATGCCACTCCAAACTTCCAAGCAATGCCTGATGCAGTCATTGCTCCTCGTAATACAAATGAAGTAGCTGAAGTATTAAAAGTATGTAACACTCATAACATTCCTGTATATGTTCGTGGTTCTGGAACAAACCTTTGCGCAGGAACATGTCCACTTGAAGGCGGTATTGTCCTTATCTTCCGCCATATGAATAACATTTTAGAAATTGATGAAGAGAATTTAACAATTACTGTACAAGCTGGTGTGATTACACTTGATATTATTAAAGCGGTAGAAGAAAAAGGTTTATTTTATCCACCAGATCCAAGCTCGATGAAAATTTCTACAATCGGCGGTAACATTAATGAAAACTCAGGTGGATTACGTGGTTTAAAATATGGCGTAACACGTGATTATGTAATGGGGCTTGAACTCGTCTTACCGAACGGCGATATCATTCGCACTGGTGGTAAATTAGCAAAAGATGTAGCTGGTTACGATTTAACTCGTTTATTTATCGGTTCTGAAGGCACACTTGGCGTCGTAACCGAAGCTATATTAAAACTTGTTCCTATGCCTGAAACGAAGAAAACAATGCTTGCGCTCTATGAAGATATTAATGAAGCTGCACGTGCTGTTTCTTCTATTATTGCAAATAAAATCATTCCAGCGACACTTGAGTTTTTAGACCAGCCAACAATTGAAGTAGTAGAAGAATTTGCACAAATTGGTTTACCAACAGATGTAAAAGCAATTTTATTAATCGAACAAGACGGCCCGCCCGAAGTTGTCAATCGAGATATTGAAAAAATGGCTAATGTTTGCCACTCTATGAATGCAGTCGATGTTCGCGTTGCAAAAGATGAAGCGGAAGCCGATGCACTTCGCACCGCTCGCCGTAGTGCTTTATCTGCGCTTGCTAGATTAAAACCTACTACAATATTAGAAGATGCAACGGTACCACGTTCACAAATCGCTCCGATGGTTGAAGCTATTAATGCCATTGCAAAGAAATATAATATTCCTATTTGTACGTTTGGGCATGCTGGCGATGGTAACCTACACCCAACTTGTATGACAGATGCCCGTAATGAAGAAGAAATGCACCGAGCTGAACAAGCTTTTGCTGAAATATTTGCGAAAGCAATCGAACTTGGTGGCACGATTACTGGTGAACATGGCGTTGGTGCAATGAAAGCTCCGTATTTAGAAATGAAATTAGGTAAAGAAGGTATTGCTGCTATGCAAGGAATTAAACAAGCCTTCGATCCAAATAACATTATGAATCCAGGCAAGATGTTCGCGAAAGACACTCGCAAAAGAGTGGTGGTTGAGCGATGACAACATTAAATAAAGAAAACATTCAAAAGGAATTTAAAGAACGATTAAGTGAAGATGAACTACTAAATTGTATGCGATGCGGTTTTTGCTTACCAACTTGTCCTACTTACATTCAATCTGGATATAAAGAATCACATTCACCACGAGGACGTATCGCAATAATGAAAGCGGTCGTTGACGGTTTAATCGAGCCAGATGAAGATGTTGAGAATACATTAAACGTTTGCCTTGGCTGCCGTGCTTGTGAACCTGTTTGTCCATCTGGTGTGAATTATGGACATTTACTAGAAGAAGCTCGTGATATTATTAATCAAAACAAAAAGTTCTCGGTGCCAGTGAGAGCCGTTCGTAAAGTCGTTTTTGAAGGACTATTCCCGCATCAAAATCGAATGAGAACATTAACAGGACTAATTGGATTTTACCAGCGTTCCGGTTTACAAACGCTAACACATAAAACAGGGATTATGAAGCTATTCCCTGAAACACTTGCAACGATGGATCTCGTTTTACCAAAAGTCCCTAAAATGAAAGCAATGAAAGACCGTCCTGAATTTTTACCTGCTGAAAGTACAAAGAAAAAACAAGTTGCATTCTTCACGGGTTGTTTAATGGATACGATGTTTTTAGAAACAAATAACGCAACGATGAAACTTCTTCAATTAGCTGGTTGTAATATCGTTATTCCGAAAACACAAAGTTGCTGCGGGGCATTACATGGGCATGCTGGTGAGAAAAGTGGAGCAAAAGAATTAGCGAAACGAAATATAAAAGCATTCGAAGATTTAAACATCGACTATATTATTACGAATGCAGGTGGTTGCGGAGCTTACCTCGTAGACTACGATTATCTTTTAAAAGATGATCCACAGTGGGCAGAACGTGCAAAGCAGTTTGTTTCTAAAATTAAAGATATTACCGCTATTCTAGTAGAACTAGATTTCCATAAACGAAATGACTTACGACTCACACCGCAAATTATTACGTATCAAGACTCTTGTCATTTACGCAATGTTATGCGAACATCTTCAGAACCTCGTATGTTACTAGAAGCAATTCAAGGCGCAACATACCGTGAAATGAAAGATGCGGATCGCTGCTGTGGTTCTGCTGGTATTTACAATATTGTTCATTCAGAGCTATCCATGGAATTTCTAGATTACAAAATGGACCGTGTGCATGAAACAGACGCAGCAACCATTGTTACTGCAAATCCAGGTTGTTTATTACAAATGAAATTAGGGATTGAGCGAGAAGGTCTTTCTCATAAAATGAGAGGAATTCACATTGTAGATCTATTATTAGAAGCAATTGAAACCAACTCGTAATAACTCGTAACATACGTAATAATAGGAAAACGGCTATCTCCTTCGTCTATGTAAAGAGATAGCCGCTTTTTTGTCTGCTACAACATTAAAAATATGTTACTTTATTATAAAAAAGAACAACAGAAACATTACAGTTTTGTAAAAATCAATCCAGTATATTCCTCAAAAAAATGCTCAAACCATTGATACAATAGGATTCTTCATTTTCTACTTAGGTAACTTTATCCAAAAACCCCCTCTTAAAACGAAGTATAAAAATGCTGAAAATTCCTTTTATACTCTACGTTTCTCTTATTTCTTCCCTTTTCTTCACTTAGGATAAATTAGGTAATTTTAAAGTCTATGAATTTTTTTCCATCTTTTTTCTCGCAAATTGTATGCTACGATGAATTGGTCAGTCAGACAGGCTGTCAAAAACAAATCGTGTGAAAAACAAATTAAAACTTTATATAGGGGGACACACATCATGAAAAAGCGTGTTTTATTATCTGTAGCTGCTGCAACAGCTCTTACTCTAGGAGTATCATCTTTAGATGCACAAGCTGCAACAGTACAACCATCTAACATAAAGGTTCAAAATATTCAGCATTCTAATGTGATGATGAAGCAAATGAGCCAACAAGAATTACAAGCATTCTTACAATCTATGGGAGTTGAGTCATTAGCACAATGGCAACAAGGAAATTTCCAACCAAACTGCTTCATTCCTGGTCAACAACCAACTGAAAATGTTGTAACTGAGCAACCAACAGCTAAGCCAGAAACTCAAAAGCCTGTTGAACAAAAACCTGCTGAAGAAGTTCAAAAACCAGAAACTCAAAAGCCTGCTGAAAACAACAATACTCAAAAACCTGCTGAGCAAAAGCCTGCTGAAGAAGCAAAATCTTTAAGCGAATTCGAACAACGTGTCGTTGAATTAACAAACGCTGAGCGTACAAAACAAGGCTTACCAGCATTACAAATCGATACTGAATTAAGCAAAGTAGCACGTATCAAGTCTGAAGATATGCAAAAAAACAACTACTTTGATCATAACAGCCCTACATACGGGTCTCCATTTGACATGATGAAGAAATTTGGTATTTCTTATAAATCTGCAGGTGAAAACATTGCTCAAGGCCAACGTACACCTGAAGAAGTAGTACAAGCTTGGATGAACAGTGCTGGACACCGTGCAAACATTTTAAATAATGGCTTCACTCATATCGGTGTTGGTTATGTAGAAAGCGGCAACTACTGGACACAACAATTTATCACAAAGTAAATAGATTAAAAGAGTCTTCTCATTATGAGAAGACTCTTTTTTTACGTTTCATAACTTTCTAATATGTACGAATACAAGACGTAGAACATAAACAAAATAGAGCCACCACTTATTACACTAAGTAACACATAAAATCCCCATTTCAAGTTCAAAAACAATGAAAACAATATACTACATGCCATCACTTGAAAAATCCGCCTACTCACTAAACGGATCTTTTGTAATTTGATTGGATCTTTTTCCGTACTCTTAACTTTTTTAAACCCTTTACTAAGCATAAAAAGAAACATACTAATTCCAATTGTTAGTCCTGTCTGAAAGGATATCATGCTTCCATAATTAATAAAGAGAATGAGCATATGGATAAACAACATAAATAAAGTAATCGTCTTTAGAAATCCACTTATAATAACATGCTCGCCTTCATTAAACTTATATATATTATGTGAAATAATATACATCAATCCATGTAAGAAAATAATAAGACAAGGAATAAATGCTACAACAATTTGTTTACTCATAAACTCGTTCGGCCCACCATTTTCATTCCAATGTACTGCCATCCGGTTTGGTACATATGGATAGAGGCATAGAGTAACTAAAAGACAAGCGAAAAATATTCCTAGTATATATTTATATTTGACCAAGTAATTCTCACCTCTCTTTTCTCTTAACGGCTTCGCTTCTTTTAGAGAAATTCCTGCAAAAATCTACTTTTCTCAAATTTAAACTTACACTTTACACATTCATTCTTTGCAATTCTTTCATTGTATTATTTAATTTTGTAGGAAATGGTACGTCCACTTCAATTTCTTCTTTCGTAATTGGATGCAAGAAATGAATCTTCATCGCATGTAATGCTTGCCCGGACATATATTTCGTTTGTCCACCATATAATACATCGCCAACTAACGGATTACCATTATAGCTCATATGAACACGAATTTGATGTGTTCTACCTGTTTCTAATTGTAACGTTACGAGCGTAGCATTTTGTTTTTTAAAATACTTCTCCACTTTATAATATGTTATAGCTTGGTCTCCCTTTGGGGAAACACGTCGTCTCGTCGCATGATGGCGATCTCTTCCAATAGCTGCGTCAATTGTTCCTTGTTTCTTCTTTACTTTCCCTTCCACAAGCGCCGCATATGTTCTTTTAATTTTTCGTTCCATTAATAAACGATCCATAATTGCACCAGCAATTCTATGCTTAGCAAACACGACACCACCTGTCGTATCTTTATCTAACCGATGAATATGACGAACCTTTGTCTCTAAACCTTGCATTTGAAAATGAAAGGCAACAAGGTTTGCAAGTGTTCCCGTTCCACCTTTTTCAGCAGGATGCGTATCCATTTGCTCTGGTTTATTTACAATGAGTACGTGATCGTCTTCATATACTACATCTAATTCCCCGTATTCAGGCTCTACATCGTATTCTTCTTCCATAAACATATGAACTTGTAACTTATCGCCCTCTTTTAAAAGCTCATTCCATCTCCTCTGTTCTCCGTTAACGGTAACACCTTTTTCCATACGAAGCTGATGTAACAACTTTTTCGGTATTTCCCATTCTATTTTTAATAACGAATCAATACTTATGCCATTCCATTTAGCTGGAACAGTAATTTCGCACCATTCGCCCTTTTTCTTCGTTTCCATACTATATCACCTTATTTCTATTGATTCTCTCATTGTAACGGAAAACACAATTTGATGCACCGTCAAAAATAGAGGACAGTCTTATAGTAGACTGTCCTCTCACGCTCTACGCCGTTTCATTTCCTGCAATACTTCTTCCGCTTTTTGCTCATACGATAAATCTTTAAAGAAATCCGCCAATCTTTTATAATCATTATACGTATCTAATAAATCATCCATCTTTTCTACTTTCATCACTTGTTGTTTTTGCTTCATTTTTACTGGATAACGATAGCCCGATATTTCTTGTATTTTGTAATACTCATCCTCTACTTGAATGACCTTTACAAGTTCCTCCTCTTCCGCATCCATCGTATACCCATCAAAATCTCTAAGTAATTCATAAATGATATGAGTCCATTCATCTTTTGGATAAAATCCTTTTTCTAACCGATAACCGACAATGCGATACATATGCCCATCGTTTTCTGCAAACTGTACTGTATCATTTAGCTTAAACTTAAAATAACGAAACATTGCCTTCACCTACTTATATGTAATGTTCTTATCACATACTATTTGCAAAATGTAGGTCTTGCTATTCATAAAAAAATACTCATCTTATAGATGAGTATTTTTTACGATGATTTTTCTCTTTTCTTTCGAAATGGCAACCACCAGTTCCAGTCTCCAAACAATTTCATTAAACTCGGTACAAGCATAAGACGAATAATTGTTGCATCAAGAAATATCGCTAACGCAACGCCAAGCCCCATTTGCCGTACTGGTAAAATATCAGTAAAGGCGAACGCACCCGTTACAACAATCATAATTAAAGCAGCTGATGTAATGATTCTACTTGTTGACACAAGTCCTTCTAACGTCGCTTGATCGTTATCTCCTGTTTCTTCATATAACTCATGAATACGCGAAATAAGAAAGACTTCATAATCCATGCTAAGCCCAAATACAAGGCCGAAAATGAAGATTGGTAAAACGAATAGAACAGGACTCGCTTCTAAACCAAAATGACCACCTTCAAATAACCAAACAACAATTCCAATTGTTGCGCTTAAACTAAGTATATTCATAATAATCGCCTTAATCGGAATGAGTATAGATCGGAATGCAAATAATAATATAACAAAGGTTGATCCAAATATAACAGACATACCAATTGCAACTTTATCTTTTATTTCATCTTCTAACTCTTGTTGGAACGTCGTCATTCCGCCTAAATAATACGTAACATCTGTTTCTTTATAATTTTGTTTAAAATCACGAACCCACTGTTTAGCAGTTTCAGTACGCGGTTTCGTTTTCAAAAAGACTTCTATCGTCGTCTTATTCCCTTTCGTATATGCTTCAAATACAGGAGCTAGTTTTGCTGCTTCTGGTGACTGTAGCATTCCCGCAACTTGATCTGCTTTCATTCCAGTCAGCCCGTCGTATAAACTTCTTACTTCATGCACTTTCTTATCGTCTTTTAATTTTCGAACGACTTCTTCTATCTTTTGTAAACTTTCTTTTTCTTTCATATCTTTTTTCGTCTCTACCAATAACGTAACATCAGCATGTGTTTTTGCAGTTTTATTAAATGCTTCTTCGTACTTCTCATATGCCATTCTTGTATCACTTTGTTTAGGTAGAGCTTCCACGTCAGGGAACTGTAAATTTGCAGTACGTAACGGCAATAAGCAAATAACAATAAATAGTGTAACAACAATAATCATCGCAATTGGATGTTTCATTACAAATTGTGCAAATTTACGCCACGCCTTTGCCGGCGTATGTGCTACTTGATTCTTTTTTAATATTCGTTTACCAATTAATGATAATAGCGCTGGAAGAAGTGTAAGTGAGAATAAAATACTCATAATCACAACAATCATTCCGCTAATTGCGACAGACTGAATATAATCGATCTTAAAGAAAAACAAACCGGATAATCCAACAAATACACATAATCCTGAAAATACGATCGCACGCCCTGCTGTCTGATATGTAATTGCTATCGCTTCTTTTACCGTTCGCTTTGCAACTTCCTCTCGAAAGCGATTTACAAATAACAGCGCAAAATCAATAGATAGCGCCAGTCCGATCATCGGTGCAACATTTAACACAAAAATAGATAGTTCCTTATCGCTACCTATAAAGTATAATATTCCCATCGTACTAATAACACTAAGTGCCCCATTTACAATTGGTAAAATAGATGCCAAAAGACTACCAAATGAAAATAGTAATACGAGAAATGCAATTGGCAGACCAATCATTTCTGCTACTTTTAAATCATTTTGCGTTCTTTCATTAATCTCTTGATTAATTTTTGGAAATCCTGTAGGCGTTACTTTTAACGCTGCATTACTTTCCTTTTCGATTTTATCAGCAAATTGTAATGTCTTTTCCATTCGTTCCTTATTTGTTTTCCCGGAAAATAAAATTGTCGCATAACCGATATCATCTTGTAACATTTCTTTATTTTGTATTGGGTGATGGAAAGATTCATATGTCTCTTTCTCTTGTACATTTTTTACAATTCCCTCTACTTGCTTTTGAAATTCCTCATGTGAAGCACCCTTATTTTTTTCAAAAACGAGTAGAAGTGTATCTTGAGACCTCTTAAAATCTTTATCTAAAATTTCTTTCGTTTTTTGATAGTCCCCTTCCGTTTGGAAGCCATCACCACCTAACACTCCCGGCAGCTTTGGAGCGAAAATACCGAGTGCTACCGCAAGCAATAATAACGCCACAATTACTGTATAACGAAACTGATACAAAAAAGCTCCTAACTTCCCCCACTTATCTACTTTATGTACATTTGTTTTCACACATTTTCACCTACTTTAAATAATTCAATTGTCATTTATACTGTATCACATCTTCGTACAAACAAAAAACGTCTAGAAACACTATAATGATAGTTTTTCCAGACGTTTTTTTATCTCTCTTTATTAAGTCCCAATCTCTCCGTAAGTAAACGGTGACAGTAAATCGCCATAATTAACAAAATACCACCTACGCAATAACCAGCTAAAATATCAGTTGGATAATGTACATTTAAAATAACTCTACTTAATCCAATCGATACAATTACTATTCCCATCAAAATCGTTATAACATATTTCCCAGTTACACTCTTCAAATTCGCAGCAATGATATAAGCAAGAAATCCGAATGTCATAATAGATAACATTGCATGCCCACTAGGGAAGCTATATCCAAGTGCATCCAACGCTTCATTTAACGACGGACGCTCCCTTTTCACAATTTCTTTTATCCCTTTATTAACAAGATGTGTTATTAAAATGCCCATTGGATACACAATCATCGCAGCATAATAACGTTTTCTCCAAAAAACAAGTAAACTTATAACGAGCGTAGTTACGATCCCAATGGCAGACCCTAATTTTGTATAGTGTGAGAAAAATGTAAGCGAACCTTCTGTTTGTAATCCTTTTACTAATGATCGGACATATGTATCCATCACTGTAACGCCACCCGCATGTACTCGCCAAGCAACAATGCCAAATACAGCAAGTAATAAAACAATACATACTACCTCATATTGATGCAACTTCTTTTTCAAGCGATTTCCTCCTACTATGAAAAAAATGCGATTTCTATTTTAGAAACCGCATTTCCTTACTTATTTACCTTTTGTTTTTAACTCTGTCCAGTAACGATCATAGTCTTTTAGCTTATCGTCTACATCAACAAGCCATTCTGTACGATCTAATTCTTCTTTCGTTAAGAAGATCATATGATTATCACGATATTCTTTACTATGAAGAGGATGAGCTTTTTCATTCGGATTACTGTATCCAATTGACTCGTAGTTTTTCACACTTACTTTTTCATCTAATAAGTAGTTCATAAACTTCTCTGCAAGCTCTTTGTTTTTCGCACCTTTTGGAATCGCTAACGTGTCAGCCCAAATTGTGCCGCCTTCTTTTGGTACAACGTACTCTACATCTTTATTATCTTTTGCGATAAATGCTGCATCTCCAGACCAAACTGTTCCAATCCAAGCATCTTCTGTAATGAATTTTTGTTTAATATTATCTGTATCAAATGCTAATAAGTTTGGAAGTAGCTTCTGTAAATCAGTTGCTGCTGTCTTTAACTGTGCATCGTCTTTCGTGCTGTTTGAGAATCCGTGCTTCTTAAGACCCATTCCTAACACTTCACGAGAATCATTTAATAAAGTTACATGCCCTTTATATTTCTCATTCCATAGGTCAGCCCAGCTTGTAGGTGCTTCCTTCACATACTTTTTGTTGTATGCAATACCTGTTACGCCCCAAGTATATACTAAAGAATATTTATTTTCTGGATCAAACGCAGGTGTTTTGAAATTAGAAATCATGTTTTCGATATTCGGGATATTCTTTTTATCTAACGGCGCTAATAAATCCATTTTCGCCATTGTTTTAACCATGTAATCAGATGGCTGAATTAAATCATACTTCGCGCCACCTGCTTGTAATTTCGCAAGCATTTCTTCATTACTTGCATACTTATCATAGTTAATTTTCACGTTATATTTCTTTTCAAAATCTCTTAGCACTTGCTCATCAAAATTGTCAGCCCAGCTATAAATGTTTAACTCTTCTTTCTTTTCACCACAACCAGCAAGTACACCAGCAACAAGGCTAAAGCTAATTGCTGCGCCGGCTAATCTTTTTATTAATTTCATCGATTTATTACCCCCTCGTACTTTCTAGATCGTTCGTATTATAAAGGAAGGTGTCCTCCAGAGTTTTCTTCACCATCTGCACCTTTGTTACGGAAGATTTCAGATAGAACCATTAATCCTACGATAGCTACAATTAAAATTGTAGAAAGTGCATTAATTTCTGGTGATACTCCACGCTTAACCATACTGTAAATGTATAATGGCAATGTTGTTGATCCTGGTCCTGATACGAAGAAACTAATTACAAAATCATCAATTGATAATGTGAATGTTAATAATGCGGCTGAAATAACTCCTGGTGCAATTGCTGGGAACGTTACATAACGAAACGTTTGCCACGGCGTTGCTCCTAAATCATTCGCAGCCTCTTCTAAATCACGTCCCATACCAGAAAGACGTGCTGCTAAAATAACGACAACAAATGAAATACTAAATGTAATGTGCGCAATAATAATTGTTGTTTTACCCAGTTCCATACCTAATTGACTAAATAAGATAAGTAAAGATAGTCCCATTAAAATATCAGGGATTAAAATTGGTAAATATACAAGACCGTTAATAGCACCTTCATAACGATATTTGTAACGATGTAATGCAATCGCAAAAATCACACCAAGAACAGTCGTTACAATCGTCGTTACGATCGCAATCGTCATACTATTTACAAACGCATCAATAACATCTTGTTTTTGAAATAAATCTGTATACCAATGGAATGTAAAACCTTCCCATTCCGCATTAATGCGAGAATCATTGAAAGAATATACCATTAAAACCATCATTGGAAAATACAAGAACAATAAAATTAACCAAGAATAAGAAACTAAAAACTTCTTCATCTTTGCCTATTCCCCTCCGTTCCCATCATATTTATATACTTTCGTTGCACGATAATATAAGTAAATTAACAGAACAGAGAATAGAACAACAATCATAGATAACGCAGATCCAAACGGCCAATCACGCGCTCCTAAGAATTGATTTTGAATTACGTTTCCGATTAATGCTACTTTCGATCCACCCATAACGTCTGATACAACAAACATTCCGATAGAAGAAACAAATACTAAAATAGAACCAGTAGCAATCCCTGACATCGTCATTGGTACTGTAACATTCCAAAATGCCTTTACTGGTGTTGCTCCTAAATCATAAGCTGCTTCTAACTTACGCTTATCAAGCTGCTCAATCGCTGCATACACAGGTAAAATCATAAATGGTAATAAAGAATAGACCATTCCGAGTATTACAGAAGGAGTATTATATAGTAAATTTAAAGGTTCACTAATAATACCTAGTTTCAATAGCAATGTATTTACAAGACCTTGTGAACGTAAAATAACAATCCATGCGTATGAACGAACAAGAAAGTTAATCCAAAACGGGATCGTTGCCAATAATAAAAGAATCGAACGGTATTTACGATCAACAATCGTAATGGTATACGCAAATGGATAACCAATCAGTAAACAGATTACTGTTGTAATGACTGCGATCTTAACAGTTTCCCATAACGTCCCCATATATAATGGGTCAAATACACGCGCTATGTTCTCTAATGTAAATTGCATTTCCACTGTCCCATATGCTCCGCGCTGCATGAAGGCGAATGCCAATACAAACAGAAGTGGAATTAAGAAGAAGATTAACAGCCACGCGACTGTAGGTAGTGCGAGTAATTTCCCTTTTTTCAATTTAAGGTCACCTCGTCCTCTTGCTCCCAGCCTACGTATACATTATCTCCAATGCTCCACTGTGCTGCTTCTTCAGCAGTTTGATATGCCATTAGTAATTCTGATGTTTTCTCATCACGCACATAAAGCTTTTCCATATTTCCAACAAACTCGATGTCTTCAATATGTCCAAGATGGTATTCTTTTAAAATCGGCTCTTCAACCGAACGCACTTTTACATTTTCAGGGCGAATTGCTACATAGCCTTCCCCGTTTTTCACAATATTATTTTCACCGATAAATGTCGCAACGAACAACGTTTTCGGCTTATTGTAAATTTCTTTCGGCGTTCCGATTTGCTCAATATGTCCTTTATTCATAACAACGATACGATCACTCATGCTCATCGCTTCTTCTTGATCGTGCGTTACGTATATGAACGTAATTCCTAAATTACGTTGTAAGTTTTTCAATTCACGTTGCAAGTCTTTTCTTAACTTAAAGTCTAACGCCCCAAGTGGCTCATCTAGTAATAATACACGCGGGTTATTTACAATCGCTCTCGCAATTGCTACACGCTGCTGTTGTCCACCAGAAAGCTTTGCAGGTTTACGATTACGGAACTCAAGTAACTGCGTTAAACGCATTGCCTCTTCAGCACGCTCTTTCTGCTCTGCTGCCGGTACTTTCTGCATTTTCATACCGAAACAAATATTCTTCTCCACATTCATATGTGGGAATAGCGCATAATGTTGGAACACTAAGTTCATATGACGCTTATATGGTGGCAAATCGTTAATCTTTTCATCATCTAATAAAAGATTCCCTTTAGTTGGAGTTTCAAATCCTGCGATCATACGAAGTAATGTCGTTTTCCCGCAACCACTCGGTCCTAAAATTGTTAAAAATTCTCCCTCTTTAATATCTAAAGAAAGAGGTGGGATAATCACTTGACTTCCAAAATGTTTTTCTACTGCTTCAACTTTAATAATCTTTTTCATTTTCCCGTCCAATCTACCTTAAATTTTAATTTTTATATTCATGAATAAATATTTATGTTCTATAGACTATTTTTTGTTTCGATCCAAACAAAAATGGTTATTTAGCAGCGTTCTCTTCTATTCTATATGTAGTATGTTTGATTCATTTTCGCATGATACATATGTCGAACAGAAAAACCCCTTCCATTGCGAAGGGGCTATTATCATACGGCTACGCCTACTGATAAACACCATCATCATTTTAACAACTTTCGTATGAATTTTAAAGCACTTTTTGTAGAAGAGTAACGAATTTTCATATCAAATGCCGTAGATTGGGCTAAAATGCTTTTATAATGTGAAAAAGTCCGAAAACTTTCTTCTCCATGATAACTCCCTAATCCGCTACTTCCGACGCCCCCAAAAGGTAAATATGGCGTTGCAAGATGATAGACAACATCATTAATACAGCCTCCGCCATATGAAATATTACTCGTCACTTTCTTTTGTACTTCTTTATCTTCAGAAAATACATACAACGCTAACGGTTTCGGATGTTGCTGAATGGTGCCAATTACCTCTTCTATGTTGTCGTATTCTACAATTGGTAAAATCGGACCAAAAATTTCATCTTCCATCACAGCACTTTTCCATGTAACATTTGTTAACACTGTTGGTTCTATATGTAAAGTTTCTTTTTTATAGTTCCCGCCAATTACAGTTTTACCATCTTTCAAAAATGTACATAAACGTTCAAAATGACGCTCACTCACAATTCGTACGTAATTATCATTGTGCAGTGGATCTTTTCCATACTGCTCCGCAATTTCGTGTCGTAACGCATCGATTAACTGTTCTTTCACGGAAGTATGCACATACATATAATCAGGTGCTACACATGTCTGCCCAGCATTTAAAAATTTCCCCCACACAATTCGTCTTGCTGTTACATCTATTTTTGCATCTTTATGTACAATACAAGGGCTTTTTCCGCCAAGTTCTAACGTAAGCGGCGTCAACTGTTTCGCAGCTGCTTCCATGACAACTTTCCCAACTCCCACACTACCTGTAAAGAAAATATAATCAAATGGTTCCTTCAGCAAAGCTGTACTCTCTTCAACGCCACCTTCTACTACCGCTACGAGCTCTTCTTGGAATAATCCCTCTAACATTCTCGTAAGTACTTTGGAAACGTTTGGCGTTAACTCTGACGGCTTTAAAACGATTGTATTCCCAGTTGCCAGCGCTCCTACAAGCGGTGCAATCGCTAATTGAAACGGATAGTTCCACGGTGCAATAATAAGTGTCACACCGTACGGTTCAGGAACTACTTTCCCCTTCGATCCAAAATGAGTAAGTGCTGTTCGAACTCGCTTCGGTTTACTCCACGATGAAATATGCTTCAATTGAAAGGAAATTTCTTTTAATACATATCCAACTTCCGTTGTAAACGACTCGTGAACTGACTTATTTAAATCTAATTTCAATGCCTGAAATATTTCTTCTCCAAACCGCTGAATGCCTTCATAAAGCTTCTTCAAATTACTCTTTCTCGCTTCTATACTTCTCGTATGACCTTTTAAAAAATATTCCTTTTGTCTACTTACAATAGAAGAAACACTCATTCACTCACCCTCTCCCACTATTTTCATCCAATTCTTTCATTATTTATATAGGCTTCATATGAAACAAATTTCTATTCGTAAAGTTACATTATATATAATTTATTCTTTTATATAAAATTCATTGCTCACAAAAAAACTACCGAAAGAAAATCTCTCGGTAGTTTTACTGTATTAACGATATAAACGAACAGCACCTGCAGAATTATCATCAGCTTGTCCTACTACTTCAAACTTCAGGCCAAGATTCGGTAAAATACGTCCTGCATCTGGAATCTGTTTATTAATATACGTTTTCGAATCATCAAACTTTGGCACACCTGCTAAGCCATTATACGTATACGTTCCGCGCGTTGGAGATACAACTTTCCAAGCTGGCGTTTTATCAAATGAGAACGCCGCATCAGCGATTTGGAATCGTGTACTACTTTCAATTGTCGGTTTACCATTTAAATTTCCTACAATTGCTTCTGGATGAGAATCAACTACACCAAGGAAACCATGTCCTGGATGTAAACCAACCCAGTTATCTGTGTAAGCTGAGTCTGCATACCATACAACCATACCAGAGTTATATTCTGGACCGCGAGCAAATTTCAATGCGCTATCTGATCCAGTATGATTTCTCCACTCTACATAGTAGTTATGTTTTTTCTTCTCAGTTCCGTTAGAAACTGCGAAACCATCTAATTTAAATTGTGGTGTACCTTCTGCATCATCAGAGAATACTACTTTACCATCGACTGTTAATGAAGCATTATCAAGTAGGAAACCGTTTAATGCTAAACCACCGTCCGTAATGTACTCAAATGTTAATTTTACTTTCTTACCTTTGAATTGGCTTAAATCATATGATTTGTCAACCCATTTTCCATTTGTCGAATCTGCATTTCCACTATTTGCTTTCTCACCAAGTTTTTCAATTAGCGTTTTTTGACCATCTTCTGTTACAGCATGTACTTCAAGGAAATCATACTCTGCTTCGATTTCATATAACGATTTGAAATCAAATTTCGCATTCGTTGCATTCGTTAAATCGAACAGTGGTGTTTCTAGCGTTGTATGAAGATTGTCACCTTTTGTGCTGTAGTAATACTGCTTACCAAATGCTGGAGCAATCGTTTTTATATCTTTATCCGGTAAGTTGACACGAATCATACCTGGTCTTGCTGATTTCGTAACACTTTGGTCTAAATATGTTGCTAGACCGATACCTTTATTTAATTTCTCGTAATCTACTTCTACGATATTTGCCCAGTTACCACCAATTGTTTTTTGGAAATACTCTTTATTTTGTGGTGAGAAACTTGTTGGCGTTGTTCCTGCAATCTTACCAGCCCAGCTTCCGCCACTCATAACAGACCAAGCTTGAATTGGCTCACCATGACCCGTATAGTTTGTATCATATTCATCTGGAAGACCTAAATCATGACCATATTCATGTGCGAATACACCAACTGCGCCATCTTCTGGTTCAATTGTGTAGTCGAATGCTGCCATCTTTCCGCCCCAATATGGAACTTTCGCTTGTGTACCTTCAATTGCGAATGGCTTTGGTCCAACTGTCCAGCGATGTGACCAAATTGCATCATCACCTAATTTACCACCGCCTGCTTCCTGTCCAACACCCGCATGAATAATCATTAAGTGATCAATTAAACCGTCTGGTTGATTTTGATTTCCATCACCATTTACATCGTATTGATCGAACTGATCAAACTGTGATAAATCAAGTCCGCTATCTACAGCTGCTTTTAATGCATCTTTTACTAGATCACGTGGTCCTTTTGGTCCTTTATTATCATGACCTGTAGCAGCATCCGCACCGTAATCAGCAGCTTTACCAGGAACTGTTAACCATTTAGTAACCGTTCCGTCTACTGTGTAACTACCACCAGATTGCTCTTCGTAATATTGTTTAAACGTTTCGATTTTACTTCCATCCTCTAACTCGAATGGTTCATTACCGAATAACATTTTTTCATAATGTTCTTTGTTAAAATCGTCAGTATACATATAACCAGGTTCTTTATCAATATTGTTATGTTTAAAGTCAGCGTACTCTACAAGTAAAACGAGTACTTTATCTTTACGAACTTCACCGTTATATTCTTTTCCCTTTGCTGGAGAAGTTGGTACTTTACCATTTAGACCACCCTTAACTGGGCCTGTCGCTGCAGGTGTTCCTGTTGCTGGTTTGTCTAACTTTTCTTTCGTATCAGCTTTCGCATCTTTCACTTTCTTTAAAAAGTCAGATGCTTCTTTCGTAAGTGGGTCCCCATTTGATACTTCTTTCCCAGGATTTTCACCCTTTTTGTTCTCTACGTATTTTTCGACGGCTTTCTTTGTTTCTGTCTCTGAAGCCTTCGAATCAATTACCCCACGGTTTTTTAGCGCATTTGCTAAACGGTCTTCCGGAATTAAATGGTCATCGACTGGGCTCGTAGCTGTCTTATTCACAGGCGTTTCAGCATATGCAGATTGAGTACCAGCTCCGAACGAAAGGCCTAATACAGCTGTCAAAGCGATTGATGATAAAACTTTGAACGGTTTCTTGTTCATCCCTTATTTCCTCCCCTAATAAATAATATGTATTACAAATTGAATTTTATTAAAAATTCAATATTTTTTCAATATTTAGTCATATTATGTAATGTTTTTAATATATTTGTAAAAATTCCATAGTTAGCATACGAATATATCACAATTCAACAATGTTTTCTGAAAATATTGAAAATATTTGTCAGAAACTTTATAATCGCCATAGAGGGAATTTAATGGGGATTTTATCTTTGTTTTATCTACAAAATATTTGATAATTCACTACATAAAAACACAAAATCTGATTGCATTATCACGTATTCTGTAGCAGCAGTTATGACCGATAATTAGGGAGGAATTACATTTGTACAAAGATAAGACTGACGCACTGGATCAAGAATGGATTGATTTAATACTTGAAGCTCTAGATGCTGGTATCGCCCTGAAAGATATTGAACATTTTTTCCAACGTATGAAGTCATCCAGTCAGGCTCAATAGGTTTGTTCTTTTTAGCGAAGTTTATGTTATAATAATGACATCATAAGACGACGACATATTGATAGAAAGGTGCGCAAATATGATTGGAGAACGTATAAAACGCCTGCGTTTACAAAAAGGTATTTCATTAACTGAACTTGCCGAAAAAGCCGGCGTTGCTAAATCTTACATTAGTTCTATAGAACGAAATTTACAAAAAAACCCTTCCATTCAGTTTCTTGAGAAAATCGCAGCAGTTCTACAAATTCCAGTTGATACTCTACTACATGATGAAACAGCAAAGGAAAACCACTTAGACTCCGAATGGACGCAACTCGTTAAAGATGCGATGAGCTCAGGTGTCTCCAAAGAACAATTTCGTGAATTTCTTGAATTTACAAAATGGAAGCAAAATCAAAAATAATAATAGAAAGAAGTGCTAACAACCAGCACTTCTTTTTCTTTATAAAAAAAGCGGGGGATACCCGCTTTTTTATTATTTTTCTTCGCCAGCTTCTTGGTTAGCATTGAATGTCCATTCTAAATTCAATGAATCACCTTGGAAGATATTTTGTTCTTTCCCATTATCTACAAATTCAAATTGTACCCACAGATAATCCTCTGTGCCTGCTTCTAATCCACCCTTTTCTCCCCACTCAGGAGCAAAGATGTCTTTAGCTAAAAGATCTGGATCAGCATTTTGTAAATCAGCTAAAGTTGTTTCATATACAGGCTCACTTTGTTTATCCCAGTTCCAAAGGAATTTCACTTTAACGTGCTTACCAAAGTCTTCACCAGCATTATCGCCTTTTGCATCTTTCACAGTATACTTTGTCGCTAGTTTAACGTCTTTAATTGTTAATGAACCGCTATTCTTTAATAAGAACTCTTTCTTAATAGAATCCCCTGGTTTTAAATCTTTAATATCTACAAGCGTTTTAGGGTCTAATGTAAGATCTAACGTCCCAGCTGCAAATGTATTGTTTGATACTTCTTTATCGCTAAAGAATGCAAATGTTCCTCCACCAATTAAAGATAACCCCAATGCCGCTGATGCAACTCCCATACCTAATTTCTTTTTCAGACTCACAATCAATTCCCCCTAGCTGTTTTTTATATTTATTTTTCAATAAGAGACATAAAGAAAACTATATTAGCTTAGCTAATGTTCGTTCTCTTTTAAAAACCTTAAGTTCATTATAACGAACAAGCTTGTGTAAATACAACAAATATTTATTAGTATTTTCAATTATTTTTATTTCTCAATATTATTTAGATTTTTCTGAATTTAGATGTTTTTATTTTAAGAACAGCAATAAGTGCGAGGGCAAATACTCCCTCACACTCGTTTACATCATTCTTTTTCATAACGATTAATCGTCAGTTTATTCTGATGCCTTCTCTAACTCTACAAGATTATGATTATTGGCAGTAGCATTTTCATGAGTTCCTTGCTCAGGTTTTTTAGCTGTCTCTACTTGTTTCTGATTTTCTACTTTCTTCTGATCTTCTACCTTTTTCTGATCTTCTACCTTTTTCTGATCTTCTACTTTCTTCTGATCTTCTACCTTTTTCTGATCTTCTACTTTCTTCTGATCTTCTACTTTTTTCTCCTCCTCTGCCTTCATTTGAACTTCCGCCTCTATCGCATCATTTAATTGTTGGTGAAGAATCTGAATTTGTTCATCAATCGCTTGCAAACTAACTTCTTTCGCAATATAATCGTGCTTCTCTTTTATACTATGAAAACCTTCATTCACATATAGAGCTACTTGTTGAATCGATTCACTTTTATTCACTTTTAATTCTTCTTGTATTTGATTATAAGGAGCTTCGATTGTAGTATATACATTTTGCAGCGCTTCCTCCTCAGAAGCAATTTTCTCACGTCCTTGTTGCCACACTACAATTGCCTGTTCAATTTCTTCTATAGAAGTTACTGCTAATTTCTCCTTCATCGCCCCATACTCATGTTCAATAAACTGTTTATGTTGCTCAGCCTGCTCTTTAAACGTATTTACTGTTTTCGGAAATATAATCGCTGTAGAAAGAGCGGCTTCCACTTTCGTTTCATGAATAAATGCAGCTTCTGTATACGTCATTATTTGAGAGCCTAAATAAAACGTAATGGAGCACATACAAGGCAATATAAGCATCTTTTTTAATTTGCGAGGTGTTTTCAGCATCTTAATCTCTCCCATCGAACAATATGTTCTCTATACAGAACGTTAACTTTATTATAATAAAGAACGATACAAAATGATAGCTGTATACTAGAAAAATAGAAAAAGGGCTATCCATATGATAGCCCTTTTTAATATTATCTTGCTTCACCTTCTGTTTGTTGTGCATCAAACGTCCAAGTTAAATTTAGTTTATCGCCTTGGAATTCATTTTGGTCTTTTTTATTATCAACAAACTCGAATTTCACTGTGAATTTATCAGACTTACCTGCAGAAATACCTTTTTCATCCCAGAACCAAGCAGCTAAATCATTATCTACCGCTGTAAGTGTGTCACCCTTCAATTTATCTAGCGTTGTTTCTTTTACGATTGTTTCATGCTTGTCTACATTTTTTAAGAATGTTACTTTAATATGTTTACCAAAATCATCTTTATTGTCGCCCTTCGCATCTTCTACCTTATAATCTGTTTTTAATAGAACCTTTTTAATATCTAAAGATCCTTTATTTTCTAGTTTAAAATCTCTTTTAATTGTATCGCCAGGTTTTAAATTCGATACATTAACAACTGTTGATGGATTTAATGCTAAATCCAGTGTACCAGCCGCAAATGTATTGTTTGACACTTCTTTATCACTGAAAAATGCAAATGTTCCTCCGCCAACTAATGCAGCTCCTAATACAGCTGATGCGATACCCATTCCTAATTTTTTCTTTAAAGTCATGTCCATATCCCCTTAATCTATATATTTGTTAACTTCCTAAACGGAAAGTATAACCAAACGAACTAGACGGATTGTTCTACTTTTTTCTCTTTCTTTTCTCCGTCAATGCTGCGAATCGCACCAAAAATAGAAATCGCAGAATAGCCTAATAAAAAGACTCCTGGAATAATAAGAAGCAATGCAGCTCCAGCCTTTGAACTAGCATAATTTAATGCATATCCTGCATAAGGAACTGTAATATCTGCATATTTTCCAATTACATTCTCCGCGCGTACTGGTTCTAAATCAGGACCGTTGTTGTTATCACCTTTTGTTTCATACATTACTTTTCCATTTGTATCTTTCACACCGATAATACGGTGAGTGATAATTTTTTCATCTTTCTCTTTAAAGGTAATCACATCACCTTTTTGATATTTAGAACCATCTTTCGTCGGTTCTATCGCAATGATTGATCCTGTTAAAAACGTCGGTTCCATTGATCCTGATAGCACTGATTTAAATTGATATCCCATCACTGTTGGATCTCCGCCACTCGCTTTTGACGAAATAACTACAAAAGCTAAAAAAACCATTAATGCAAATAAAACAAATGAGATAACGTTGCTAATAATCTTCCAAACGAATTTCATCATCTCTCTCCCTCTCCGTTGTTTTATATTATTTGAAGTATATAATACCCACTTCGTTCTTTAACAAGAACACAACTAAATAATATAACGAACAAAAAATAAATGCAATAATAAAATTTACAATTATTAGTTATTTATCAGCGAATAGATGAAAACAAAAAAGACTGTGACAAAATCTATTCACAGTCTTTATACTAATAATTTATTTTTCTTCTGATTTCATTCCTTGTGTATTTCGGCGTATCACTACATATAAAATGAAGCCAAATAATACAATGGCACCTATCCCAATACTTATCATTTTCACATTTGATTCTTTTACTTCTGGCTCAACCGTATCTTTTTTAGGCATCGCAAAAGTAACATCTTCTTTAGAAAGAACATTTACCGTCGCAATTGTTTGATTATTTTTTGTAATATCAACTGCACCAACTACCTCACCACGATGAATTCCTTTATGATACAAAGAATTTTTATCTAATGAAGCCGCACGGAAAATCGTCCTCACATTTTTCCCTTCATCTTTCTTAAGCATAAGTTCTGCACTTTGTTCCAGTTCGCTATCAATATCTTTATTTAAATATGTTGTCTTTTGGTGCCAACTATGTTTATCTAGTACAGTTTGCTTCACAAATTGACCAAAAGAATATTCCGCCATCTGCTTCAAATCTTCATAAATTTCAGGTCTTTGAGAAGCCATTACTACATTTATAATACGATTTCCATCCTTCTCATTTAATAAAACGAGTGTATTGCGGGCTTCATTTGTAAAACCCGTCTTACCACCAATGCTATATGGATTTTCAAAATAAGTAGACTTATTAAAAATAGAAACCGTCTGGCTAGATGTCGTAACCGTCGTCCTTTTCGTATTCATCGCTTGTAAAATCTCAGGATACTTTTGTACACCTCTCGTAATCATAGCCATATCATACGGCGTCGTATAATGGTTTGGATCATGCAATCCGTTTGGCGTTACAAAGTGGCTATCTGTAGCCCCTAATTGCTTTGCTTTCTCATTCATCATATGAGCGAACTTCTCAACATTTCCGCCAATACGCTCCGCAATCGCATACGACACATCATTCGCACTCAGCACCATTAGAATCATAAGCGCAGTATTTCTATTAATCGTCTCACCAGGTTGAAACTCAATTTGATAATTACTCTTCTCCTGATCTAATGCTAATTGTGAAAACGTAAATTGATCCTCTGGCTTCGTATGCTCCATAAGTAAAATCGCTGTTAATACTTTCGTCATACTAGCCGGAAATGCACGATGATGTGCGTTTTTGTCATACAAAACATCACCAGTTTTCCCATCAATCGTAGCTGCAAACTGACTAAAAACATTTGGTCCTTCCGCAGGTGGTGGTGCCACTTGTTCTGGATTCACTCCAATATTCGTCTCAGCACGTAACGTCATAGGTGTCAAAAAAAATAAACAAATAACGGTAATAAAAGCCAAAATTTTCTTAAAATTTACCATATGACTCTCCCTTTTCACTATACTCTCACAGTTAAAAAACTGAATCTACCAATCTATATGTAATTTGTATTAAATTGGAAGAATATTCACTGTTTTTTACTATATCATACTTTTACGATGAAGAACATAAATATACAATAAAAAATAAGAAGGAATTACTCTTTCTTATCCTTCTCATCAATCAATGAATCTATTAAATTTTGACTAGCTTCTTCAGGCGTGATCTCATCTGTCATCCCCATAAACGACCAACCTTTAGAATCGACCCACTCAACAAACTCTTGTAAAAACTCATCATGCGTAACATCCACATCAAGAATTGAGCCATTAATCGAAATCGTTCTATTTCTAGATACGCGCATCTTGAACGTTTTTCTTACCATTACAATTATTCTCCCTCTACTTCTGAATATTTATGAAATAATCTTGTATCTCTGTTATACATGATTTTAAGTAAATTGTAAAAAGGATATATTGGCCAATTTGCATATTAAAACTGAAAACCTATCACCCTGCAAAAAAATCAAACGATATGTAAATGATCATAAATGCCCTAATAGATCCACATAAAAATAAAACAAATTACATTTTATCACACAAAATACAAATGACTTTCGTACAATGAAATGGAATATACTAGAAGAAACCTTAAAATGAGGAGGAACCCCATGGCGCGTTGTACATATTGTAAAACGAAGTGGACAATAAAAGATGTATGGTCGATACTCGTGACATTCGAAAAAGATTGCCCGTATTGTCTCAGAAGAAAATATCTATCAAAGAAAACATTGAACGCTATGCCAGAACTTATAAGCTTACCTTTACATTTCTTATTTTCTTTTCTAGTTGATTTGAGTGATGAGGGGCCTTTGGATTGGTATCGGAAGTCATAACACCTCAGTATCTTCTATTTATTACATATAAAAACATACATACTAATACACCTCTAAAATAAAAACTATTTTCTATTACACTACCTCTTTAAAAACTTACTACACAAAAATATTGTAAATTTTCAGTTAATTATGTATAATTGCTTTAACATAATGATTAAAATTGCAAATACATAATTATTTTTGAAGATCCCGTAGCTCAGCAGGGAGAGCGCCACCTTGACAGGGTGGAGGTCGTGAGTTCGAGCCTCTCCGGGGTCATAAAATACGATGAAATGACGTTCTATCAACGGATAGAGCGTTATTTTTATGCGATGATTTACTCATTGATTTAGCCGACAGGGTTACGGTACACCGCCAAACTGTATGTCGGTATGGAAACCTCCTATTTCGTTATAAAACGGAAAGGGGTTTTTTTGTTTGTCTTCTAATCGTTTGAAAGGTAAACGTATAAAACAAACGCGTACTACTCGTCGTACCTTAGACGATTTACACGTTCTATTTACAACATTCACTCACGTAAAAGAAGCCGAAGGACAAGCGCCTGGTACCTTACGTCAATACCGTGAAAACTTTCATTATTTTATCGAGTATTTAAACGAAAAAGATATAGCGCATAATTTAGTCGCTCTTGATACAGATATAATCCGAAACTATGTCCTTTATATGCGAAATGAAAAAGTTAAATTCGAGGGGCATCGTTTTAAGAAAGAGAAATATATGACGGTTGGTTTGTCGGAATCTACCGTTAATACTAGACTAAAAACTTTACGAGCATTTAGCCGGTATTTATATGAAGAACGAATAATAGACGTAAATCCTTTGCTAAAAGTTAAAAATCTTTACGAACCTTTGGAGGAAACCGAAACGTTATCTTTAGTTGAAGTAAAACAACTACTAAACGCACCTGACAAAAGAAAATTTAGCGATTTTAGGGACTTCGTATTAATGAACGTTTTACTAGATGGAATGCTACGGATTAGCGAGGCTTTAACGTTAACTATTAACGATATCGATTTTGAGAATAACGTTATACATGTAAGAGGACGGAATGCAAAGAGTAGAAAATATCGGATAGTCCCAATACAGAAACAGACGAGCAAACTTATTATCGAGTTGATAACGGAGAATAAAGTTGATTTCGATAGTGAGTATATATTCTTAACCAACTACGGCGAACCAATCGATAAGGACCACTTTAATAAGCGTTTAAAGTCATTCGCTAAGAGAGCGGGAATAAAGAAAAACGTACACCCGCACTTATTCAGACATACGAGTGCTACCGCTGCATTAGAGTCAGGCATGGATTTACGCCATTTACAACTCATATTAGGTCACAGTGATTTACGGATGGTTATGCGATACACTCATCTATCAAAACAATCGCTAGTAGATCAGCAGAATCAACATTGGATAATTAAACAGGTCGTTGCACCTTTAAATAGAAATCGGAAAACTAATAGAACTCATTTTTAAGACAAAAAAATAGAGCATCCGCCAAGACCGCATATAAGCATACAAACCCACAACATCGGAATTAAATTCAGGTAATAACGTGTATAGTCTCACCAGCGAATTCGATACACGTGAAAAACCGGTAGGATCGCCGAAATGTTTTTTAAGTGTATCTTCCGCTAGGATATCTGCATCTTCAGTTTCTTTTTCCATACAAACGTCCTCCTTCGTAATTTTTACCGCCTATACTTATTAGGACGCGGGCGGGTCCTTCGTCGCGCATTTTCCGATTAAATAAACGTAAAAAAGAACGTGTGTAGGCCGCACGCTCTTTACTCGTTCTATATATAAAATTGCCGTCATCGTTTTCGTCTTACCTTGCCCGAGTTTGTTTTCCGACCAGTTGCCGCTGGTTTAATTCTGTCTCTCTAGTACCTCTTCAATAAATTCTGCGGCGCTCATTTCGTGTATATTTACGATTGTCGCTCTGCAATAAATTTTGACTGTTCTATAACTATCCGTATCATAAATCGTTAAATCTTTTTTACCGCGTTCGCACAAAGGTATTTCTCGGAATTATTGCCTTTTAGACTCTAAAAAAAATTCCCCAACAAAGGTTCTCTATCAATACGGAATTTTATACTAATATGGTATAATTTTCATTGTTTATTAAGTATAGAAAGGATTCAAGTAATGGGAAAATTCCAAAGTAATTTACAAACAGCAACACAAATTGCTACGAAAATGGGATTAGCCTCTGACAGGCTTCAAAGTGCAACAAGTCGTTCTATAACAAAGGCGACGCGTACAACACTATCTGTTAATTCCAAAGCACAAGAAGCGAATCAACAGGTTTTAGATTTAACGAAACAATTTTCTGCTGCTTTTCAACAAGCGATTGATAATATTCATTCGGTAGCTAACGATTTTGAGAGAATGGATAACGAACTTCAAAATATTTTTCGCTAATGTAATAACCTACGTAAAGTAAAACGGTAATAGTATACTTGGACGATATGTCGAAAGAGGATCAAATGGTGCTTTAGATGTGGAAAATGCTGTGATTGTTTTGAAAAAAGATAACCAAGGAAGTTTTATTATTACAGGATATCCAGAAAAGTAGAGGAGAATTTGTATGGAAAATAAATATAGCCATTATGAAGAATTAGGTGATTTCTTAGCAGGAACATTTCACCAAGATATTGAATCACCTGAGGAAGCTCTTAATGAATTTATAATGGAAGTTACTAAAATATGTATCGAAAATACTAAAAATGATATACTTTTGTTTTTAAACAGTAATCTAACTGATAGTGAAAAAGAGGAATTTATTAAATATAATGCTTACATTTATTTCCCTGCATTAAACTTAACAGCTATAGAATGGTTACAGCAGACCCTTGAAATACTAAAAGAAGCTATAAAAAGTAAAGAATAAAAACTAAACAAAGCCGACTCAGCTTGATATGAGTCGGCTTTACTATTACTTCACACTCACATACGCATCACTAGCCGTAATGTAGTACGTAGTTCCTTTCAAATTACTAATTAGAGTCGGTATTTTACGTTTTAAAGCCGTTTTCCCTAGAGAATTGTCTAGGAATTTAGCGGTATGTATTCGGAATAGTAGTAATACATAAGAAAGGTTTATAGTCCGTAAAACGTAGAGTATTATCTAGTGATTTAGACCCGAAGTTTTAAATTCTGCACGGATTTTGCGGGCACCTGGCAAAACTTTTTTATTTTTGATAGCCCCGGGGGGTAAAAAAGAAGCCGGTATTATTTTACCGACTATAATTTAAACGTTTTTAATTTGCCTTCAATTTGTTCTTCCGTAATTCCAATGTAATGTAACGTTATCGAAGGATGACTATGATTTAATATCTTTTGCAACTCCGCTACATCTTTGTGTTGTTTATAGTACCAATATCCGAATGATTTCCTTAGCGAATGATTGCCTACGCTTTCTACTCCTGCAAAATCTGCCGCTTTATTTAACTGACGATATGCTTGTGTCGGTGAGATTGCTTTGTCTCCTTTGCGTGATGGAAACAACCACTCACTATCTAACGTGGCTATGTACTCTTGTACCTCATCGTATACTGAATCTAGGTAGATAGTACGTTTCTTTTGCGTCTTACCTTCTTTAACGATAGCTTTTCGTTTCTCCTTTACGTCCAATACCTTTAGCTTTAGTAGATCACCTACACGTAATCCCGTATTAATACCGATCAAGAATAGTATGTAATCTCTTTCGCTACAGTGCCTACGTAATGCCCACTTCATGTTATCGATTTGTTCTAAATCTCGAATCGGTTGTACGTCCTTCAATTGATTCATACCAAGTACCCCTTTCACGAAGACAGTAATATCAGCATTTTGAATGTACGATTTTTTAGATGAATCTATTTTACCGATGATATCTCGAAACGTCAATAGAATAAATGAAATGAATGTACGTTTTTATCTAGAATATCTCCCTCTTCACACAGTTGTAAAATTTGATTGTATACTTTGTCATCTAGTTCCAATTCTCTTTACCTCCAATTATTTTTTAGTTGGTGGCAAATATCTCTCACCTAATTTAGCACCTGCTGATCTATTTAAACTAAAATGAGATAATTCTCTATCTCCATATAAATAGCAAAAGAAAAACCAGCAACTTTAAAATTACTGGCTTATCTCTTATTCATATTCGAAAAAACAATTACAATTGCTCCAAGTACATAATGCCCCGCTACCATCCACATACTCCGATCAAAGATCATAAGCGATAACCAAAGCGATATATTAATAGCAGCAAATAATACATATAAAATGAAGTCTCTTTTTTGTAGCGCCTCTCTATTCATCAAAATATAAATTGCACCGATAGGAGGCAGGATGAAGCAAAGGAAAAAAACAAACATTTTTCTTAACGACCATGGATATGAAGTTACTGTCTGCATATGAGTCTCCTTTTCACTTTATAGTACATGTAACATCGGTCTTACTATTCTATATTCGTCACTATAAGGCTCCTTTATGATTAAAGGGGAGTGAGGACCTTTTTCTTCTTCTATCACTGTGAATAGTTCTGTTTTTTCTTGTAATATATTGGATTCACTATTTTTAGTAGGTTTTTTACTTGTTTCAAGTTTCTTTGTTACTTCTCCGAGCCTTTGCCCAACTTCTTCTGCTTTGGCAGGTTCATTCGTTACGTAGTATTTCTGGCCCTCCCATACTAACATAGGTGGCACTTGTTCTCGTTTGTTACATATTATATAAGTAATACTAGCTATAAGTAGTAGGCATGTTAATAAAAAGAAGATAGTTTTTTTATTCATATACTATTCTCCCTATCTATCATTTTATTAAATTATATAATATCGATTATATGTAGTAAATGGATTATATGGGAAATTTCGGATTTTAAACCAAAAAGAAAAACCTTACTACAGTAAGGTTCCATTTTTAAATTCTATAGTGACTGATTTATTAAAACGATCATTACGATAATCGCTATAAACATAACAACTAAACAGCCGATCATTTTATAAAAGCCTCTTTTCGTTAACGTCCCACCTTGAACGTCTTTACGAATAAATAAGAATACGGCTAAAAATAATACAAGCCCCATTCCAAAAGCATACAACATTTGCATATGTTAATCTTCCTTTCTCTCTTCCATCTTAATATCTTTTCGCTAAAACAACAAATGAGATAAAAACTGTACTCATCGTAAGTGCCATTAGTATATTCAATAATTCAGTAGCAGATAGTGTAAGTATTTTTAAGTTTAGACCGATAGAGAAAAGAAGATAATATGCTGTTAATGCAAAAAAGGTCACGAACATTCCTTTATAACGAATGAGCTTCATTCGCTCGTCTTTTTCTTTAAATTGTGGGTGCAAGTAACTTAGACAGAAACTCATAATCATCATCCCAATCAATGGATACGTTATAGCTGGCGGTGCAGAATGCGTCATTATGCCTGTTAATATCATAAATCCACCCATAAACAGAAAAATAATTCCCATAATAACGAAATACTTTTGTGAATAGTTCATTTTTACTCCCCCTCTTCTTTTCCTTCATAAATAAATACATGTTCTATCGTTGTCTGAAATGTTTTCGCTATTTCAAATGCTAACGGAAGTGATGGATCGTATTTTCCTTTTTCAATTGAAATGATAGTTTGTCTGGAAACTCCAAGTTTCTCAGCCAATTTTTCTTGAGATAGTCCAAATTTTTTTCGGTATTCGACCATTTTATTTTCCAAGGAAATTTCCCCCTCCTCCCATATACTGAGTATATATGTAAAGGAAACTTTACGTCAAGTTTCCTTTACGTATGTTTTAGTTTGTTCCACTCCATTTATATAGAAGAAACTTTTTCAATTTCAGCACGTCTATTTTGTAATGAAACATGGGACAATGTATATATCCGTTACTATATCTCTTCCCCGTTTCTGTGAAAATTTAATATCCCCCTATTTGTTTTATCCTTTTAAAATATTTCATTTTCATCTTTATTCAGCAAAATCCATTGTTTGTTTTGCGGTGTTTTTCGGCATATTTATAGAAACTAACTGTTTATGAAGCATTTTTTATGTTTAACCACTTTTTTTGTAGAAATCCTTCACTTTCCTTTCAATATTTAACACTATCTAAATAAAGTTTACGATAAATTCATAATTTTTTATTTTTTATACTATATTCCGTTATATTGTTGTATAATATCAATGAAAGCGCTTATTATTTCAATATACATAATTCGAACTTATTTTTATCGAAACATTCTTACTATTATACTTATATTTACATGCAACAATTTTAGTTATTCGTATAGGTATACCAAATATATCCACCCCATTTTTCTGTAAAATTACTTTATAACATGAAAGATTAACTTGGGTGATAAGTTATTGTGAATGTTTTTTTACAAAACAGATAAGTAATAGTGTTTGGTATTATGTAAATTATTGTAATAACATAAGAGTAAAGAAAACATTTACATTGATTATTGATTCATCAATTATTGAAAAGAGCAAAATGCACCTTTTGTAAGGAAAAGGATTATATGCATTGGGAGGTTTAAACAAATGACGAGGAAGAATACAACGACAAACCCTTGGGCCAAGTTCCACGGTCCGAACCTTGGTTATGTGATTGAACAGTATGATCTTTACGTAACTGGAGCAGGTTCTGTTGATCCGGAATTACAAGAGCTTTTTGAAATTTTTGGAGCTCCTTCGTTTCAAGATGATGTCGTAACAGGGGACAACACAGCAACACATTTTTCTCCTCAAAACACAGGGAACATTGAAAAAATTCTTAAAGTCGTTCAACTTGTGGAACAGATTCGTTCTTTCGGGCATACGTTGGCTCACATCAACCCGATGGAAGATGCTGCAAATGGACAATCTCTTCTTGAGAAAGCAATGAACGAACTGAGCGATGCTGATTTGAAAGCAATTCCAGCTAAAACAGTATGGCAAGATGCACCAGAAGGTATTCACACTGCACTTGATGTAATTCATAGATTAAAAGACGTTTATACAAAATCTTTAGCTTATGAATTTTCTCATATACAAGATAGTGAAGAACGCGCGTGGTTGCATCAAATGGTGGAATCAAATTCATTGCGTCAACCACTATCAAATAAAAAACGAACTGCTCTTTTAAAACGTTTAACAGCTGTTGAAGGTTTCGAGCAATTCTTGCATAAAACATTCGTTGGGCAAAAGCGTTTCTCTATCGAGGGCGTTGATATGCTTGTACCCGTTCTAGATGAAATTGTTCTAGAAGGTGCCAAGGGCGGCGTTGAAGATGTCATGATTGGTATGGCTCACCGCGGTCGTCTAAGCGTACTTGCACACGTATTAGAAAAACCATATAGTCACATGTTTGCTGAGTTCAAACATGCAAAAATAGAAGGCGCAGTGGCAAACTCTGGCTGGACTGGCGACGTAAAATACCACTTAGGTAGAGAACAAGTCGTTAGTAACGAAGAAGTTAGCACTCGCGTTACATTAGCAAATAACCCGAGTCACCTTGAGTTCGTTAACCCTGTTGTGGAAGGTTTCGCACGTGCGGCTCAAGAGAATCGTAAAAAATCTGGTCTTCCAGAACAAGATACTTCAAAATCATTCGTAATTTTAGTTCATGGTGATGCTGCATTCCCTGGTCAAGGTATTGTATCTGAAACATTGAACTTAAGCAGATTGAACGCGTACCAAACAGGCGGAACAATCCATGTTATCGCTAACAATGCAGTTGGTTTTACGACTGATAGCTATGATTCTCGTTCTACAAAATATTCAAGTGACCTTGCAAAAGGTTTCGATATTCCGATCGTTCACGTGAACGCTGATGATCCGGAAGCTTGTCTTGCTGCTGCTAACTTGGCTATCCAATATCGCATGTTGTTCAAAAAAGATTTCTTAATCGATTTAATTGGTTACCGCCGCTACGGTCATAATGAAATGGATGACCCAGCAGTTACACAACCACAAGTATACAAAAAGATTAAAAATCACCCAACTGTAAGAGCAATTTATGCAGATCAATTACAAGCTGCTGGCGTTCTAAATGCAGATGAGGTTGAAACAATTACACAGTTTATACAAGAGCAATTAAAATCTGACTATGCACAAGTACCGCCAGCTGATACGAGCGATGCAACAATTCACGTTAAAGTGCCAGATGTTGTTGCAAAAGGCATTCAACCAATTGATACTGGTGTTGAGATTGACTCACTTCGTGCAATTAATGAAGGTTTACTATCTTGGCCAGAAGGCTTTAACGTATATCCGAAAGTGAAGAAAATTCTTGAACGCCGTAAAGATGCTCTTGAAGAGAACGGTAAAATTGAATGGGCACTTGCTGAGTCATTAGCATTCGCTTCTATTTTACAAGAAGGTACGCCAATTCGTTTAACTGGTCAAGATTCACAGCGTGGTACATTCGCACACCGTCATATCGTATTACACGATACTGATACAAATGAAACATATTCACCATTACATCGCTTACCGAACATTAATGCTTCATTCTCTGTTCATAACAGTCCGTTATCAGAAGCTGCTGTTGTTGGTTACGAGTATGGTTATAACGTATTCGCTCCAGAAACTCTTGTTATGTGGGAAGCGCAATATGGTGACTTCTCAAATACTGCGCAAGCATTATTTGATCAATATGTTTCAGCAGGAAGAGCAAAATGGGGTCAAAAATCTGGTTTAGTTCTTCTATTACCACACGGTTATGAAGGTCAAGGACCAGAGCACTCTAGTGCACGTCCAGAGCGTTTCTTACAGTTAGCTGCTGAGAATAACTGGACAGTTGCAAACTTAACGAGTGCGGCACAATACTTCCATATTTTACGTCGTCAAGCATCTATCTTAGGAACAGAAGCTGTTCGACCATTAGTATTGATGACGCCGAAGAGTTTATTACGTCACCCACTTACGCTTTCAACTGCTAGTCAGTTAAGCGAAGGACGTTTCCAACCTGCTCTAGAACAAGAAAACCTTGGTACAAAACCAACTAAAGTAAAACGTCTTGTTTTAAGCACAGGTAAAATGGCGATTGACTTAGCAGCAGAAATTGAGTCTGGTAAACATGAGTACAACTTAGATGAAGTTCATGTCGTTCGTATTGAACAGCTGTACCCATTCCCTGCTGAGAAAGTTCAATCTATTATTAAACGCTTTAAAAACTTAGAAGAAATTATTTGGGTTCAAGAGGAACCTCGTAATATGGGCGCATGGCATTATATGGCTCCAATTCTGTTTGAACTTGCTGGAGATAAAGTGAAGACAGGTTACATTGGACGCCCAGATCGCTCTAGTCCATCTGGCGGCGATCCATTCGCTCACAAAGCTGAGCAAGAACTAATTGTTGCACACGCTTTAGATGTGAAGTATAACTTCCGTCAAGATAAACAAGAAATTGAAGTTTTCAGCAACTGAAAATAACAATGAATGTTTCTAGCTTGTTCTTGGGCAGATATTCTGCCCAAGGTCAGGCTAACAAATGGAGATTACCGAAGACAAAAGAAGAAAAAACACACCGTTAGGCAAATAAGGGGAGGACATTTAAAATGATCGAAATTAAAGTACCTGAGCTTGCAGAATCTATTACTGAAGGAACTATCTCACAATGGCTTATCAACGTAGGCGACAAAGTTGAGAAAGGCGGCAGCGTTGTTGAGCTTGAAACTGATAAAGTCAATGTAGAAATCATTGCAGAAGATTCAGGTATTGTATCGAAGTTACTAGGCGAACCTGGGGATACAGTTGAAGTTGGCGCAACTATCGCAATTTTAGATGCAAACGGAGCACCAGTTGCAGTAAGTACACCTGCACCACCTGCTGAGCAACCAAAACAAGAAACGGCTGCTGAAGCACCGAAAGCTGCGGCACCAAATGCTGAGCAAACTGCAACTTTACAAGGTTTACCAAATACGAACCGTCCTATCGCATCACCAGCTGCTAGAAAAATGGCTCGTGAATTAGGAATCGACTTAAACGACGTACGTAGCACAGATCCACTTGGACGTGTGAGACCACACGATGTACAAGCTCATGCTGCAGCACCAAAAGAAGCACCAGCTGCTCCAAAAAGTCCAGCTCCTGCTCCAGTTGCAAAAACGGAATTCGAAAAACCAGTTGAGCGTGTGAAAATGTCCCGCCGCCGTCAAACAATTGCAAAACGTCTTGTAGAAGTTCAACAAACATCTGCAATGTTAACAACATTTAACGAAGTTGATATGACTGCAATCATGGAATTACGTAAAGAGCGTAAAGATGCTTTCGAGAAAAAACATGATGTACGTCTTGGCTTTATGTCATTCTTCACAAAAGCAGTTGTTGCAGCATTAAAACAATTCCCATTATTAAATGCTGAAATTCAAGGCGATGAGCTTATCATTAAAAAATTCTATGATATCGGTATTGCAGTAGCAGCTCCAGATGGATTAGTTGTTCCAGTTGTACGCGATGCTAACCAATTAAACTTCGCTGAAATCGAAAGTGAAATTCGTAATTTAGGTATGAAAGCACGCGATAACAAACTTTCATTAAAAGAACTACAAGGTGGTACATTTACAATTACAAACGGTGGGGTATTCGGTTCTCTAATGTCAACACCAATCCTAAACAGCCCACAAGTTGGTATTTTAGGAATGCATAAAATCCAAGTACGTCCAGTTGCAATTGATGCAGAACGTATGGAAAACCGCCCGATGATGTACCTTGCACTATCTTACGATCACCGTATTGTTGATGGTAAAGAAGCAGTTAGCTTCCTTGTTGCTGTTAAAGATATGCTTGAAGATCCAAAATCATTATTATTAGAAGGTTGATAGATTAATAATCTATTACAGGCTGTAGAATGAATCATTCTACAGCCTTTTTTTATTGCGTTCATACGGGACAAATTGCATGACATAAGCTAATAATGTATGCCTAAAACGTAAGGAGGATTAAAATGAGTAACCTTCCAATTCATGCAAAACTGAAAGCAAATAAGGATACTTTCTTTCTTCCCGACTCAAACGGTGGTGTCTATTTTCGAAATAACGCCAGTTCATTCCGCATGGACGGTGATGGAATTTATAACTGGATTGAAAAACTAATGCCGATGTTTAACGGTAATTATTCTTTAGCAGAAATAACAGATGGTCTCCCTCTCCCCTATCAAAATCGTGTATTTGAAATTGGAGAGCTTTTATATGAAAATGGTTTCGTTCGTGATATAAGTCAAGATGCCCCTCATGAATTGAATAGCGCATTACTTGATAGATACGCTTCACAAATTGAATTTTTAGAAGCTGATTCTCATTCAGGCGCTCTAAAATTTGAAACATATCGTGCGACAAACGTCCTTATAATTGGTTCTGGAGATATGCTTACTTCCTTAGCTTCTTCTTTATTAGAATCCGGATTACCTACCTTTCATTACCTTGTCACAGATTATACGGAAACAAATTACGACCGCATTCATGAGCTGGTAGAACTTGCATATGAAGTTGATGATCATGTTCTTGTTCAAGAAATAAATACGACAATTGATCGTCCCCTGCATGAAGTGTTCGAGCCTTTCGACTGGATTTTGTACGTTTCCCAAAATGGAGATATTGAAGGCCTAAGAGCAGTTCACACGATTTGCAAGGAAGCAGGAAAGAACTTCATACCAGCCGTCTGTTTATCAACAATTGGTATAGCTGGCCCTGTCGTAATGACAAATCGTGAAGAATGCTGGGAATCCGCATGGCATCGGCTACATGAAACGACTTTACAAAATGAACATTCATCAGCATCATTTTCAGCAGTTACATCAGCAATGTTAGCAAATATAATCGTATTTGAATTATTTAAGCATGTCGCTGATGATTCTTACCGAGAAAAAGAACCGCAATTCTTTTTATTAAATTATGAAACACTCGAAGGAACATGGCATCCTTTTATAAAACACCCTCTTGCAACTGATGAAAGTTTTACAATTGATACGATAGAAAATCTTTCTGAACAACTTGAGCATCGGTCCAACCAACATACCTCAACTGATTTATTCCGTTTTTTCGATTCATTAACTTCTAAAGAAGCCGGTATATTCCATCTATGGGATGAACAAGATTTATATCAATTACCGTTATCACAATGCAATATTCAAGTGGCTACTCCACTAACAGATGGTCCTGCTTCCCTCCTGCCTCTTATGACTTGCGCTGGTTTGACTCATAATGAAGCGCGCCGAGAAGCTGGTTTAGCAGGAATTGAAACATATGTAGCGGAAATTATGCACCGCCTTATTCCTGAACATAACGATATCGGTATCGGTGCTGGAGAAACGATGACAGAAGGTGTATACCGGGCGCTACAACAACATTTAAATAACAAATTGTATGAACGGCATTCACATATGTTAGAAGAAATTACAACAATCGACTTAACCGAAATTCATGATAAGCATTGTAGATTTTATTACGATGCCCTCTCTACAATTCATGAAACACCTAAAATTGCGATGAGTGAAGAAATTCTCAGCTTTCCAGTCGTTTGGGTCGGTATAAATGATCGATGGTACGGTGCATCTAATATTAATATGACGTTAGCACTACGAAACGCATTACAACTATCACTTCTTCATATTCAAAACGAAGAGACTCCTTATAGAGCTAATATCTTGCCTGAATCATCAATTATTTTATATGACACTGATTCTTTTAGAGTTGAAATACAAGAGGAAAAAGAAATTCCAGGCGTGCAATCTTTACAGCTTGCCTTGCAACATTTAGAAGAACATAATTTTTATCCATTCGTGTTTGATTTAGCAATTGAATCATTTTTGAAAGAAAACTTAGATGGTGTGTACGGGGTATTAATTGCAAAGGAGGACGGTCTATGACTCAAAATATTTTGCTTATAGGAGATGGCCTTCTTGCCGACTATGTAAACGATCAATTATGCAAACAATATTCCATCATTCGCCAACATACAATTACAGACGGACTCCCTGAAAATATCGACCTCGCTCTCGTATTACATGATGGTTCTCCTTCTGCCATTCATCATGATGCCGAGCTAATGTTTCGGTCAAATCATATTCCATGGCTACGTGCATTCACTTCATTTGGTGAAGGTATTATCGGTCCTTACATTCATCCTCTTACAACTGGCTGTTCCAACTGCTCTGATGGACGCCGCTTTATCGCCGGCTTTGATCAACAAGAAATGTGGGAACTACAGCGGAAATATACGTTAAAGGCAGATAATGTAACAAGGCGTGATGTACGTGCCACCCAAAATGGTATGTTACAAATGTGCCATCTTATTCGTGCAGAAACAGAGAAGATCTTAACTCATAACCATTCTTCTTTAGAAAATGAACTCATTTTACTAAACTTACAAACACTGCAATGTACGCGGCATTCTTTTCTTCCAGATCCCCTCTGCCCTGTATGTAGCAATTTGCCTGATGATACGGCAGATGCAGCATCGATTTCATTACAACCGAGCTTAAAAACAAGTGATGCAACGTATCGTTGTCGTTCGATTCATGAGCTAAATACATTTTTAACGAGAGATTATTTAGATTATCGGGTCGGTATGTTGAACGGAAAAATGCAGCATTCTTTATTACCGTTTGCTGACGTTATTATAAACATGCCGTTAATGTTTGGAAATGAAGGGGTTGCAGGTCGAACTCATTCATTTGCAATGAGTGAAGCAACTGCTATTTTAGAAGGTTTAGAACGATATTGTGGTATGTCACCTCGAGGGAAAAAGACAAATGTACACGGCAGTTTTCGTGAGTTAGAGGATCATGCACTGAATCCCCTCTCACTCGGTGTGCATACAAATGAACATTATAATCGTAATAGTTTTCCGTTTAAGCCGTTTGATCCTGACTACGAACAAAACTGGGTATGGGGATATTCTTTATCACAAAACCGGCCACTTTTAGTTCCTGAATCTGTTGCCTATTATAGCCTTGGTCATCGAGATGCCTTCGTATATGAAACATCAAATGGATGTGCAATTGGTGGTAGTTTAGAAGAAGCAATTTTTCACGGCATTTTAGAAATTGTAGAGCGTGACGCCTTTTTGCTCACTTGGTATGCGGAATTACCTCTTCCTCGCCTTGACCTGAGTTCAGCAAATGATACGGAATTACAATTAATGATTCAGCGGCTGTACACGATTACTGGTTATGAGTTACATGCTTTTAATGCAACGATGGAACACGGCATCCCAAGCCTATGGGTAATTGCGAAAAATACGCGTGCAAATGGAATGAACGTTGTTTGTGCAGGAGGCTCTCATTTAGACCCAGTCCGCGCTTTAAAGAGTGCCATTCATGAAATAGCAGGCATGTTACTTATAACAGACGATGAACTCGAGCAAAAAAGAGAGCACTACGAAAATTGCTTACAAGATCCGTATCTCGTAAATAAAATGGAAGACCATAGTATGCTGTACGGATTGAAAGAAGCAGAAGAACGGCTTCACTTTCTTTTACGTGACGATGCACCTGTGCAAACGTTCCAAGAAATGAACGGGTTGCAATCATTTAATCCTGATTTGACCTCCGATCTTCATCAACTTTTAAACCGGCTGCAGCAATCTGGACTTGAAGTAGTCGTTGTAGATCAAACCGTCTCTCTTATAGATAAGAACGGATTGCATTGTGTAAAGGTCATTATTCCAGGCATGCTACCGATGACGTTCGGTCACCATCTCACTCGTGTTACAGGACTAGATAGAGTGTATACCGTACCGATGACGCTTGGATATAGCGCTGAGCCTTTAACGAATGAACAATTAAATCCACATCCGCACCCGTTTCCATAGTAAAGGAGGGGATTCTATGCAGCTGGATACTTTTTTACATCATCTTCATTTTTCGATCGATGAAATTATGCCGAATCATGAAGTGGACTGGGCAGATGCACCGCTTCCTTATAAATTATATCGAAATGTACCTGCAATTCCTCTCTCTTTAGAAATACCATTATCTTTACCTAACTCTTCTACTACACCTACTTTAAAGGAGATTGGTCATTACCTTTGGCACTCATTTGGTTTAACCCAATTATGTCAGCTCAATAGCGAGAAAATTTTATTCCGAAGATCTATCCCGTCAGGCGGTGCTTTATATCCGAATGAATTGTATATATATTTAAAGATTGACGATTACCCAGACGGTATTTACCATTACGATGCCGCGCATCACCGGCTTGTTTTACTTCGTGAAGGAAATTTCGATTCTTATCTTTCGGAAGCACTTGGCAATCGTTGTAACATACAGTCTTGTTTTGGTGCTGCATTTGTATCCACTATGTTTTGGAAAAACTTCTTTAAATACAATAACTTTTCGTATCGCCTTCAAGGATTGGATAGCGGTGTTCTCATCGGACAATTACTTGAATGTGCCAAGCAATTCGGCTACACAAATGGCGTATATTTTCAATTTCTAGACCGTGCAATCAATCATTTACTCGGACTTTCAGAAGACGAAGAAAGCGTGTATGCTGTTGTTCCTTTAAGTACGGAACCGCAAACTGTTTGGTTTCACAATGATTACCGTGGAAATAAAACAATTACTTCTCATGAATTGTTGCAGCAAATTCCGCCGTTAGCACATGAACATTTCGTTCGCTCAAAACATGTAGAGAAATATCCGATGATAACAAAAATAAATGAAGCTTCTATGATCGAATCGACGGCACATTTCCAAACACTACATCATGAAGAGCACTATCAACATAACACGCACGCTGTACAACTGCCGAAAGTAGAGCGGTTATCTTATGATTTCTTACAACTTTGTAAACAACGGTATTCCCCTGACGCTGACTTTACTTTAACGAAATGGGATGCAGCCGAGCTCGCTACTTTACTACAAGAAGCGAGCCTCTCCTTCCCTTATTACAACGATCTTGACGGGAAGTATATAAATGAAAATGCACGCGTCTCATTATATGGATGTATTTATAACGTAAAAGATATAGAAAACGGTGCTTACGCTTATAACAGTAAAACTCATTCCATACAGCCACTTCGATACGGAGACCTTCGTTATCCCCTTCAATCTAGTATGACGATGGATAACGTAAATCTTTTTCAAGTACCGCTCTGCCTACATGCAGTCGGAAAGAAAGATTACTATACACATGCATTAGGCTATAGAGGATACCGTATTCACCAAATGGAAGCTGGCATACTCGTTCATAAACTCGTTTTCGCCGCAACCACGATGGGGATGGGCGGGCATCCATTACTAAGTTTTGATACAAATTCATGCGACCAATTGTATGGGATAGATGCTGGAAATGAAACGTCTCTCATTCAAATTCCTGTTGGAGCGTATCGGGCGCGGAATTGGTTACAAGGAGCTTTGCGGAATTAGAAGCACGCCGGTGAACGGCGTGCTTTTTTAAAGGACTAAATTTATAAAGAGCGAAATGAGTATATATTCTTACATAAAAGGAGAGTTTAACTTGAGCATTTTACAACGATTAATTCAGCAAGCAAAAAATCCTCGCGGGACAATTGGTTCTTCCATGCTTTGTATTATGAACACTGCACATACGAGACTAACAAATTGGGGATTGCAAAAAATACATATAAAGACAGATGCAGTCATATTAGATATCGGCTGTGGTGGAGGTAAAACGATACACACTCTTTCAAAACGAACTCCACTTGGGAAAATATATGGGATTGATTACTCCGATCAAGCTGTAAAAAATTCTATACAGACTAATATAAAAGATGTTCAAAACCAAAAAGTAATTGTTCAACAAGCAAGCGTTTCTTCTATTCCCTATCATACGAACTTCTTTGATCTCATTACCGCTTTTCAAACACACTACTTTTGGCCTGATGTGGAACAAGATATAAAAGAAGTATTTCGCGTCCTACAACCGAACGGATCCTTTTTATTAGTGGCTGAAACTTTCAAAATTCAATATCATATGGAGAAATGTAAAACGAATGAAGAATTAATAAACCTATTTTATAAAACAGGATTTACAAACGTGAAATGTTATGAAGAAAGAGGATGCCTTTGTGTAATAGGAGTTAAGTAAAAAGCAGACCCTTTGCGGTCTGCTTTTTTGTACTAGATTAATTTAAAAATACTCTTAATTTGTCTTGCAAATAACCAGTTTTTCGTACCGTAGTTATCATTTAAACTATCTAAATCGATAGATTGTCCGTTAGCAAACTTTAATTCTAGTGTTGTATTTTTATCATTTGTTTTTAAATTACTATGTGTAATAGCATCATACTTTAATTTTTCAATTTCAATATATTCGTCTCTTTCTTGTCCAATTACGACATGGTCTTGGAAAAAGAACAATACTTCTACCTTCTTACCGAAACAAAATACATTTTTCGTATAAATTAATGTCGCATTATCAAGTCCAACGCATACTTCTTTCATCTCTTCAACAACATTTCCAAAGTTTTCTTCCTGTCTTGCGTTTGATTCAGCAATCCATTCTTCGATTGTTTTCATGTTAATTGCCATACTGTGCCCCCTGGTTCGTTCATTGCTTTATTTAAAAATAAATACTATATGAAAATATAAGCGATAAGTACTATGTTTTCAAGGGTGAAAGATATATTCAAAATAAAGTGAAACTTTAATCAGTGGGGGTTTTCTTCATCACCAACTGATTATCAGCCCTCACCAATCGGGCTTTTACGGGCCGTTAATTTGGGATAAAGCTACATTTCAAAGTAATATAGTAAGAGCACCTATTTCATTATATTTTAAACGTTTGAACAAGGCACTCTTCATCATCAATTATTTGTTTTCGTTCATCAAATTCAATGTTTAGCTCTCTATATACTTTCTTCCAAAACGTAACAGCTGGTACGTTTTTTATAAGTTCAATAACGAAATATTGTCCTCTTTTCTCTTCTAATACATTTTTAATAACCTTCTTTCCGATTCCTCTTCCCTTATATTGATTCAATATGAAAATATCATTAATACCAAAGTCATTTTCCTTTTTTAAAAATGGACGTTCCAGTAGCAATAAAAACCCTACAATATCATTATCACATTTAATAAAATACGGAGTTATTCCATCATTTACCCAAAACATACGCAAATCTTCGTATTCAAAAAATCCATTTGCCCCCATCGTTATATGAGGAGTAAATGTAGAGAGGTCATGAAGATATAGTGCATACAAATTACGTAATATTTCTTTTTCTGATTCCTGAACTATTTGAAGTGTTACAAACATTTTTAATGATCCCCTTCCCTATATGTAACTATTTCCCAACCCTCTTCATTCGACAAAAATGATTATTCCCCTTTAACGAAAAAAATAGCACTTTAAAAAGTGCTATTCCGCTCTCCTTGCCGCTTGCTGAATCGGATCCCAAACGCTGTTATATGGTGGTGCGTAACTTAAGTCGACATCTTCTAAATCGTGAATACTCATTTTATTGAAGAGTGCCATTGCAATTACATCTATTCGCTTATCTACACCTTCTTCTCCAATTACTTGTCCGCCTAATAATTGTTTCGTATCAGAACGATATAGTAATTTTAAGTAAAGTGGTTTTGCATTTGGATAATAGCCCGCCATATTTGTCGAGTCTACTTTGACTGTTTTATACGGGATATGTAGCTCTTTTGCTTCTTTTTCATTTAAGCCTGTTCTTGCGAGCGTCAAATCCATAAATTTAATAATGCCTGTACCTAGCGTACCTTTAAACGCTCTTCGTTTATCCAGCATATTCAGTCCAGCAAGTCGCCCTTGTTTATTGGCAGTCGTTCCGAGCGGGATATGATCATGAATTTCCTTTATAACGTGGTAATGTGTTGCGCAATCACCAGCTGCATATACGTCTTGCACATTCGTTTGCATGTATGCATTTACTTCGATTGCTCCTTTATAATTTGTACGTATATTCGTTCCTTCAAGGAAATCACTATTTGGCTTCACTCCAACCGATACTAAAACAAGATCCGCTTTATACGTTCCTTTATCCGTTTCAATTTGTTCCACTCTTTCATTTCCTTTAAACGCTTTTACATTTTCATTCGTTAAAATTTCAATATTATGTTTATCTGCTTCTTTATGTATATACTCTGCCATATCAGCATCATAAATCGTACCGATATGATTATTTCGCTCAATCATTCTTACTTTTTTTCCTAGTTCTACAAATGTTTCCGCCATCTCTAGACCAATTGCACCGCCGCCAATGATGGTTACATCCTCTACTTTATTCGTTTCTAGCGTTTTTAATATACGCTCAGCATCAGGAATTGTTTTCAAAAGATGAACGCCTTGTAACTCGCGTCCTTCCCATTCCGGCATAACAGGGCGTACGCCAGTCGCAATTAATAAACGGTCATACGGAAATTTAAAAACATCTTTCGTCTCCGTATGTTCTGCGTACACCATTTTCTTTTCCGTATCTACTTTCGTTACTTCATGTCGTACTTTCGCATCAATTCCGTATTTATCACGAAACGTCTTTACATTACGCGCGATTAATTTTTCCGTTGAAGCGATAGCACCACTAATGGCATATGGTAACCCACACTGAGCGTACGAATAAATTTCACCTTTTTCTAACGTCACAACATTTGCATTTTCATCGTTTCTAACAATTTGCATAGCTGCACTCATACCAGCTGCATCTCCGCCAATAATGACATAGTTCACTTTACCACTCCTTCTTTTTTACATACTTCTTTACGATTTCCATATTTTATAAAAACAACACCTACCTCCATTGTAAAGAAAGAGAATTTCATCTACAAATTTGCTGCACAAAACTATGTGTAAATAGGTATCCGTCGTGTCTTATAAACAAGATATTTAATATGCTATAACAGTAATAATTGAAAGTAGGTGAAATATACATGTGCGCTGGCCTTCTCGCTCAAACTCCAGAGGAACCGCAAGAACCGAAAGCCGCCATGCCACTTGACCAAGAATTTTCCATTAACGCAACCATATACAGCGCTCGTGCTTGGTCATCTGACAATGATACTTACGCACAAGATATTTGGAAAGGCACTCGCTTCGCTTCAGCCTCACATGCTGGTAAGTCCATATTTCCAAGTGGTACTATTAAAGTTATTAACTTATCTCAAGATACAATAACGGTTACTACATCAGGAGAGTCAGATCATACTCTCAAAACAATCGTAGCACCCTATTCTGAAGTAGCTTTATCACCTAGTTCTTTATCCGCCGTACAGGCTAGTACATCGGGAAAAGCAAGTAAAGTCACATTCCTCTTTCATATCTTTTTTTCAAGGGATCCTGGTTCAGCTAAAAAACCATAGAAAAGGTACAGCTATGCACTGTACCTTTTTCACATGTTTATTCTCTTGCTTTAATCAGTTCCACATTATAGGATTCAATATTGGTTAACGTTCCTGAAAAATACGGATTTTCTCTATACCAAGACTGTTTTGAAAAGTACGCTTGCATATCTTTCGTTTGAAAAATATGTCCATGTCTTGCGTATATTTCATTTCTAGCAATTTTCAACTGTTCTTTCGATAAATATGTTAATTCTGCACTCGTTAGTTTTCGAATATCACTATCCGGGAAGATGAAACCATTATATACATACCGAGTCGTAGGCGGCGGAGTAACATTGTAAACAACTGTTTTTTCCGCACTTTTCTTTTGGAATGGAAGATTATAAGACGAAAGTGCCGTTACCGTTTCTACCTTTGTCGTTTCCCTTCCACTTTCTCCATTTCGTTCTAAATAAATCGTCGCACTTCCATCAGTTGCTACCGGTCCCCACTTAATTTCTTCTCCAGCTAGCGCTGTAACTGGTTTTTGGTTCACGTATAATGTTGCACCAGGCGCGTTCGTTTGAACTGTAATATATTGCCCTTGCAACGTTAAATCTATCGTTACGTTATTTTGACCTTGTTTCATAAGTACAACCTTTTCTCCACGTGATAGTTTTACATAGTCATTTTTATATTCTGATTGAAACACTTGAATTCCTGGGAGAAAAGGTCCATATTGCTTCTCAAACTTTTTATCATCTGACTTATCAATTTCTTTTCCGTTCATTTTTAACGCTACGCCTTTTTCATTTGTAAGCAAAGTTGTATAGTACGTCTTCGCTTTCAATTTATACCGATCAAATAAAAAGAAATACTTTCCGTCTTTTGTTAACGAAAAATCTGTTCTTTCGATTCCACTCCCTTGTTTTTCACCTTTTCTCAAATATTCTTTCAATTCACTCACGTAAGATGGATTTTCTTTTATATATGAAAATAGAGGAGTTAAACTCTCTCTCGTTACAATAACTGATGGATCATCTGTCGTGACGATTTTAGCTAACTTCTCCCCGTCCCTCTCTTGTAAAATCGTAATCATTCGGTCTACTTGTGCCGCCTGCTTATAATACGATGATCCGTACAAATACAATCCAACAATCACTACAACAAGTAACGTTAAGAGTGTAATGCCAACTTTTGTACCGCTGCTCATTTTCTTCTTTACTACAAGACTTTCCCTCTGCTGACCGCAGTTTTGACAAAATTGCACACCGTCTTCAAACTGAGTCCCACACTTTGTACATACATTCATCCATTCAACCACCTTTTCTTTAGAGGCCAGTTAATCCCTGAGTAATGGTTTGAATTATCGTGTTTATGTAAGACCAAAACACGATAAACGTTGCAATTCCGATGAAAACATTTGCGATAAAAAGAGTATAAACAAGATCTAATCCACCGTTATCTAGTTTTACTGTAGCTACAATTATACTAATTCCCATATACGTTGTAGCTAGCCCTAATAAGATTGGTAAGAAGAAGATTAATAAAAAACTAAATAGAAAAGAAAGCACTAATATAGCAATTGCCGGAGTTGCTATCGTTCCCCATATTCCAAATACTTCAAGAAACGAAAACGATGATTTCATCATCTTCCCACTTACAAAAATAATAAATCCGACAAATAAAGTTAAAATTAGTAAAAATAAAAAGACCGTTACAGAGTCCAAAAAGAATGTAGGAGTAGGTATATCTGGTGCAAATGTTTTCGTAACAGCTGCAGCAGCACTCATCATTCTATAAAAAATACATGCTCCTAAAAAACAAATAAGAACAAGACTTACAATTCCATTTCGTACTTCAACCTTGCCGCTTTTCATAATCGCTGTCGGTGCTTTGAAAGCATGTTTAAAAAACTGAAAATACCCACTCGCAAATCGCTTCGCTTGCTCTACCGTTTCATTTGGTCGAGTTTCCTTCGCTTGTACCGTGCGCGCTAGTTCCGTCCCTTCTTCTTGACCACTACTTGCCACTACTTCTTCCATTAACGAGTGTCCACAATTTCCGCAAAACTTTGCCTCTGCTACATTTTCTGTATGACATGACGGACATTTCATTCTCTCATCCCTCCTTAAGCATATACCATATAGGGTGTTACAAATTCAATATATGACTTTGGACATAAAACATGACTACAAGAAAAAGATTCTGAAATCCTTCTTTCAAAAGAAAATATATATGCTAGCATTCTTGAAAAATAATGCTATTATGAAACAGAACAAATAACATTTTTAACAGATTGGATGAAAGACAATGGAAGTGGTAAACTCAATTTTTCAAATACTCCTTACAAGCATAATCCAATTATTTTCCTTAATTGGCGTTATCATTGTAATTGGATTTCTATTAGGTTATTTAGAATCTCTCACACGCTTGTATTGGTCGAGAGCTTTCGGAAGAAAAGGATTCCTTTTAACGGCGTGGATTGGTGTTCCTATTCACGAACTTGGACATGCCATTATGTGTGTACTATTTCGTCATAAAATTGTAGCAACGCAGTTTTTCCCAACAGATACAAGTCAAGGTGCTTTAGGCTACGTACAACATCAATACAATCAAAAAAGTGTATATCAACGAATTGGGAACTTCTTCATTGGAATCGGTCCTATTATTTCCGGTATTACTGCGTTAATCCTTTTAATGCGCTATTTCGTACCAAATTCATATTTCTTATTTAATACAGCTCTCGAAAAAACAATCGCTTCTACTTCTATTAATGTAGAAATGGTTCAAAACATGCTCTTGTCGACGTTTGTATTATTGAAAAGCTTATTTACAATAAGTAATTTATTGAATCCTTCCTTTTGGCTATTTTTATTTATCGCCATTTGTATTTCTGCACATATCGCTTTAAGTAAACCAGATATTAAAGGATCGATAGACGGTGTTATCGTCATGTTTATCGTTTTATTTTTATTCAACATAATAGCAGGACTATTTCAGTACGACAGTAACCAGCTCATTGGAAAAGTGATGAAGTATAATATGTACCTCATTGCGTTTTCTAGTGTGGCTCTGCTGTTCTCTTGTCTTTCTACACTTGTTAGTCTTGGATTTTATAAAATAAGAGGAGGGCGTTCGTTTTGAACGCCCTCTTCTTATCAATTATTCCTCTTATAATCACAATGCTCAACCGGAACGCGAGCATGCCCCTCTTCATCGGTACACCATGACTGTGATTGGAAGGCAAGAAAGATACCGATCCATTCTTCTTCCTTTTCAAAATGAATGAGTATTCCTCCGTCTTGCCATATACCATTATCACCTTTCCATTTCTCTACATTCCCTTGATTCATATGAATATCGTGTATACCGTTTCCTGGTTCGAAATGAAAGTAAGAATCAGGTGTATTTTCTTCTGGTCCCCATCTTTCACCAAACGCGTAAATAGTTGCTTTTTCTTCTATCGCTCGTTTTATATAACGCTCTATTTTTTCATTTAAATCATTATCCACTCCTGCTTTTTCAGCTGGTAAAGGAATCATTTGCTGCGAATCAAATACATTACCTCTTACGTAGTCTAAAGCTACTTTCGGTTCATTGTTTTTTATTTCTGTAAAACCGAATGGTAATGTCGGTAAAATATGAATCGCCTCTGACCTGATATTATCACTCGCAAAATATAAAACTTCTGACGGATAACTTTGCGATTTCACGTTAATTGCAATACGATAGTCTACTTCTGCTTCACCTTGTAAATGAACTTGATAATGAGGTGTTTTCCCTTTTCCAATCTTTGATTGTATAACTGTACCTTTTAACACGCCGTAGTTTTTTAGGGGCATACATTTCATCTCCTATTCATCTAAAATCGGCAAGGATACCCCCTACTTCAATCGTGTGAAGGGCGATAGCCCAACGATAAGTGGGGGAGGAATTGCCGGCAGATACGGTATGGTACGTTAAAAATCGTAAGATTCTGTACCATATCAAGTATCTGAAACTTCCACCTTGCCTCCTACTTTCTCTACTTAAGTTGTTTGCTTTCACTAAAAATCTGTTACAATTTAATTAGTGAAAGGCGGTGAAAATAATGCCTACAATTACTGCAAAAATACAAATCCATGTTTCCGATAATCAAGCTGAAAGTCTAAAGATAACAACGAACGCTTACCGCAAGGCTTGTAATTGGTTATCAAAACACATATTTGAAACAAAGAACCTTAATCAAGTAAATCTCAATAACTTATATTATTCTGATTTACGAAATCAATTTAGGTTAAAAAGTCAAATGGCTCAATCTGTGATGAAAACTGTAATTGCTCGTTACAAGTCGGCTAAATCAAATGGACATGAATGGTCTTTGATTGACTTCAAACTTGCAGAATATGATTTAGTCTGGAATCGAGATTATTCACTAACCAAAAACCAATTTAGTGTAAACACGCTTGAAGGTCGCCTAAAACTAAATTATGAGCGTAAGGCTATGAAGAAATACTTCAACAGCACTTGGAAATTTGGTACTGCTAAATTAGTGCATAAGTACAAAAAGTGGTTCTTACATATCCCGATGACAAAAGAGTACCAAACATTAGATTTCGCAGATGTAAACAACATCGTTGGTGTTGATTTAGGAATCAACTTCCTTGCAACCACTTATGATAGTCAGGGCAAAACAACCTTCTACAACGGAAATATTGTTAAACATAAGCGTGGTAAATTTAAAGCTACTCGTAAGCAATTACAAACACGACAAACACCATCTTCTCGTAAGAAAATAAAACAAATTGGCTCAAGAGAAAACCGTTATGTAACTGATGTAAACCATCAAATTACAAAGGCACTCGTTGAGGCATACCCTAGAGGTACTATGTTTGTTTTAGAAGACTTAACAGGGGTTCGTTCTGCGACAGAGAAAGTACGAGTGAAAAACCGCTATGTTTCTGTATCTTGGGCTTTCTATCAGTTCCGTCAAATGCTTGAGTATAAAGCTGAATTGAATGGACAAAAGGTAATTGTGGTAGACCCCCAATATACTTCCCAAACTTGCCCTAAGTGCGGAAACATTGAAAAAGCGAATCGTAATAAAAAGCTACACACTTTTAAGTGTAAAAATTGCCAATACCAATCAAATGATGACCGTATTGGTGCGATGAATCTACACCGTAAGGGAATTAAGCATATCAGTGTAGTTACCACAGGAGTATAGCTCTTGTGGTAGGGGCGAAGTCAACCGTCCTTATGCTCCACCATACTAAGGTAGGAGAGCATTGCTCGTTCGTACTACTGGGTAGGAATAAGCGTAGTTGCTCTCTATGAGGGTAGAAGCACTGTCGAACTCCGACAGACGCAAGCCCCCACTTCAAACGACCCGTAAGGGTGTTAAGTGGCGGGTTGTTGACTTAGTAGAAGCTTTTCATATTTAAAACATTATCCAATCGTACAAAAAATCCTCCTATGCTAGGAGGATTTTTAATTTCTCAACATATACCAAAAAATAACCTCTACCACTACAAGCAACACCGCGCCAAAGATCATTAACGTCGTCTTCTTTAATAGTTCATTTTCACGATACGGGATGTTACATAAATACGCACCTAGTGTAATACGTGACGGGCAAGCGATAGTCGCTACTGACGATGCAGTGTTTTGCAGTGTTGTGACGTATTGCCACGGGAGGGCTACGTTTTGCGCCGTTTGCATTTGTAGTTTTATAAACATCGCATTTGATCCTGCGTTACTACCTGTTAAAAAGCCACCGATTCCACCGATGAACGGAGCAACGAAAACGAAAAACGTTCCAAATGTTTCACCAGCTGCTTTTGCAAGTAATGAATGCATACCAGATGCACCCATTAGTTCTGAAATGGCGATAAACATCGTCGTTGTAATCGCAAATGGAATCCATTGTTTTATCGTTTGCGAGAGTGATTGTTTAATAATATGAGATGGAATGCGGAAGAAAATAATAGTAAATAAGCATGTCATACCGAGCCAAAATCCTGGTGAATACAGCATTTCTAATTTGTAAGAGTATGATTTTAGATCAAGGACGGCATATGATCTAAATACATCATGCAATGCTGGAACGAGGCGAGAAAGTAAAATACAAACTGTTAGAAATATATAAGGGCTAATAATTTTTATAATAGACACTTCTCTCTCCGTTGCAGCCGCATGCTCTGTCATTAGATTTTGCGCATTTTTTCCTTTTAATTTAATGATAAGAAAGCCAAATGTAATGGTAACGATAGAACTTAATATCCCGGCTAGTTCCACACTTACGTATGCGTTAGAAAGATAGATTCCGAGAGAAAATAATAGAAAGAAACCGAATCCTTCTTTCCACTTTTCAATAACAGCCTGCCAACCACCAACAACGTGTAAAGAAAGAATGACGAAATAAGCAAACATTGGAACGCTTAGTAGTGCGGTATTTGTTCCAAGTATTGTAAGCGGCATATTTATAAGCTGCGAACCGATAATTGTACCTGTTGCCATTGCGCCCCATGAGCTAGCTAGTAAGCCGATAAATGAAAGTAATACAGCTTGAAACGGTTTATAGCCTAATGAAAGAAAAATAGGTGCCGCAACCATGAAGCCAATTCCGAATCCACTTACTGATTCAATCAGCGGACAAATACCAAAACACATAAGAAGCATTTGTAATAAGCGATCCTGCGTAACTTCTTCTAGAAAACGTGCTACTTGATCGATGTACCCCATTTTGTTCATGAGGTGAAATAAAAAAATACCAAAAAACAAAACATACCCGACAATAAAACAAATTAACCATCCTTTAATCGTTGCGTGCACAGTTTCACTTATCCCTAATTGAAACGTTGGCGAGAGTAAAACGATTCCAACAGATACCACATAAGAAATTAATGAGGACTTTAATGACGTTTGTTTAAATAAAAATAAACAAATGAAAATCATCATAATTGGGATAAGTGCCAACAATATGGCCATGTTATCATCTCATTTCGTTTAAAATACAATTTTTAACTATTATATAACAGATGTTATAATTTTCAATTGTTTTTACAACAGTTGTAAAAAGAAGCCAAACGGCTCCTTTTCACTCCCATTTTCTATTATCCTGAAAAACGCTCTGCTGTCCGACTATTTTGTCTAACACAACAAACACAAGATAAGCACATATTACTTGCAATACAACATTTCCAAATTTCATTAATTCAAATAAATGGATCCATCTGAATAATTCATTTAATAATACAATCGAAACGATACTAAATAATTCTATACTAATCGAAAATATACATATTTCTAAAATAGACTGTTCTTGAATGCGATTTAAGTTAGAAAAGATAAATACATATCCTAAAAATAGAGCCATCAACTCTATTTTCGTCATGCTAATGAGCCAAGCGTATAGTGGTACGGTTAAAAGAAGATATAGTAGTTTTCGTCTTAGCATGCTTTCTCACCCTCTAAGTTATATGTATTTTCTGTATATTTTAACATTTATTACGTAAAACAAAAAGAAGAGACTTATGCCTCTTCTTTTTGTTTTGTTACCTGTATTAACTCACATATTTCTTCGCGTTTTTCATTTTCTAACAGCTCAATGACCTTACTTCCAACGACAACTCCGTCACATATTGTAATCATTTCTTCTACATGTTCCTTTGTTGAAATACCGAACCCTGCTACTACCGGTAAATGCGTATGTGATTTTACTTTTTCTAAGTAACTATGAATCTCACCTTTAAAGTTTTGACGTACTCCTGTTACGCCCGCTACTGTAACAGCGTAGACGAATCCTTCTGATTCACTCGTAATTTTTTCGATTCGCTCAATTGGACTTGTTACAGTTACAAGTGGAATTAAAGCAATATTTGCCTCTCGGAAAAACGGCGCAATAATGTCTTGTTCTTCATACGGTAAGTCTGGAACGATGATGCCATCTACACCTGCTTCTATACAGTTTTCGATGAATCGTTCTTTTCCGAATGCGAGTACTGGATTTAAATATGTCATGAGTACAAACGGAATTTGTACTTCTTTCCTTACCTCTATTAATGCTTGAAAAATACCTTTTACTGTTACACCGCTGTCTAGCGCTCGTTTCCCTGCTCTTTGAATCGTTGGACCGTCTGCGACTGGATCTGAAAACGGAATGCCGATTTCAACGATGCTCGCTCCTGCTTCATCTAGAAAACAAATTCTTTCTTTTAATTTTTCAAGGCCACCATCTCCGCCCATTACGTACGGAATAAATGCTTTCTTACCATTTTCAAACGCTGCTTTAATTTTTTCTACTCCCATTTTTTACACCTCTTCCATATAACGTTTTATACTTTCTACATCTTTATCACCACGGCCGGATAAACAAATGACAAGCCCTTCGTCTTTCTTCATTTGCGGTGCTAATTTTAATGCGTATGCGACAGCATGTGAACTTTCTAATGCTGGAATAATCCCTTCTTTTTTCGTTAATAATTGAAATGCTTCTAACGCTTCATCATCTGTAATCGAATGATAAGAAACGCGGCCAATATCTTTTAGCAAGCTATGTTCTGGCCCAACACCCGGGTAATCGAGTCCTGCTGAAATAGAGTGAGCTTCTTGAATTTGTCCTTCTTCATTTTGCAGAAGATACATCATCGATCCGTGTAAAACGCCAACGCTTCCTTTCGTTAAAGTAGCTGCATGCTTTTCTGTATGAACGCCTTTTCCAGCTGCTTCTACGCCGTAAAGAGCGACTTCTTCATCGTGTACGAACGGATAAAACATCCCCATCGCATTACTCCCACCACCAATACAAGCAACGACTGCTTCTGGTAACTTTCCTTCTAACGCTTCATACTGTTTTTTCGTTTCTTTCCCAATTACACTTTGAAAATCACGAACAATTTGCGGAAATGGATGCGGTCCAAGAACGGATCCCATAATGTAGTGCGTATCATGCACATGTGAAACCCAGTAACGAAGCGCCTCGTTCACCGCATCTTTTAACGTACCGCTACCTGCCGCTACACTTTCTACTTTCGCTCCGAGTAATTCCATTCGGAACACGTTTAATTTTTGACGTCTCACATCTTCTTCTCCCATAAAGATGACGCATTCTAATCCGAGAAGAGCACATACAGTAGCTGTTGCAACACCGTGTTGTCCAGCCCCTGTTTCAGCGACAACTTTCTTCTTGCCCATTCGTACTGCAAGAAGTGCCTGACCGATTGTATTGTTAATTTTATGAGCTCCTGTATGATTCAAATCTTCACGTTTTAAATAAATCTTTGCACCGCCGCAATACTTCGTCATATTTTCAGCGAAATAAAGCGGTGTTTCTCTTCCTACGTACGTTTTTAAATAATGATGTAATTCCTTTTGAAACGCTTCATCTTGCATCGCTTCTTTATATGCTTCTTCTAGTTCTAATACAGATTGCATTAACGTTTCTGGAACGTATCGTCCTCCGTATATACCGTAGTGACCTTTTTCATCCGGATATGCGTAATTCATTTGGAACACTCCTTCGCTTTTATAATAAATTGTTTTATTTTCTTTAGATCTTTCTTTCCTTCTGTCTCTACTCCGCTACTTACATCGACCATGTACGGCTGAATAGTTCGAATCGCTTCTTCTATATTAAGAGCGTTTAATCCACCAGCTAATATCGTTTTCTCTCGCAACTCTTTTGGCATATGCACAAGTAGTTCCCATGAAAATTTCTTTCCATTTCCTCCGTGAAACTTTTCTTTCGGGCTATCAAACAATATATAATCCGTTTCATATGTTTGAGCATTTTTCATATCGTCCTCCGAAGTCACTCCGAGAGCCTTTATAGACAGAATATTCAATCTTCTAATTTGATGATTGTCTTCATCCCCATGTAGTTGCACATGCGTTAACCCGCACTCATCTGCAATTTTCTGTATCTCTTCTACTGATTCATTTACGAAAACACCGATTTTTAATACATTTGCTGGAAGCTCCTGAATGATGTCTTTCGCTAGCCCTGGAGTGATTTTCCGCTTACTTTCTGCAAAAACAAATCCGAGTGCATCTGCTCCGTATTCGCAAGCACATTTTGCTGTTTCCATATTAGTAATCCCGCAAATTTTCACTTTCATATGTTCACCTTACAATCTTCAAAAAAGGTACGAATAGAAGATGATGTCATAAGTGCTTCTCCAACTAATACACCTTTTGCTCCGGCTCGTTTGACGCGAATAATATCTTCCTTTGAATGAATCCCGCTCTCACTAATCCAAAGTAATTTCTCCTCATTTAATCGTTTTCCAAGCTTTTCTGTTTGGCTTAAATCGACTTCGAATGTTTTTAAATTACGGTTGTTAATACCGATAACGTGCGGATTTAATTGGATTGCAATTTCTAATTCCTGTTCATCATGAACTTCAACAATTGCTTCTAATCCTTTTTCTAGTACGTAGCTATACAGCTCTTTTAACTTCTCTTTCGTTAACGCCGCTACGATTAGTAAAATGATATCTGCTCCTGCTTCATATGCGCTATCAATTTGAATCTTATCAATTATGAAATCTTTGCATAAAAGCGGAATGCTACTTTCTTCTCTTGCCGTTTGTAAATCATGAAAAGATCCTTTAAAAAATTGACCATCTGTTAAAACAGAAATTGCTCCTGCGCCACAATCTTCGTATGTTTTCACTTGTTTTCGTACATCAACGTGTAAATTGATATCTCCTTTTGATGGTGATGCTCGCTTTACTTCGGCAATAACAGTAAACTGCTGTAATGCTTCTACGAGTGAATGTGTCTTTCTACTTTCTTTTATTGGTGTATAGGTTTCATATAATGCCTCAACTTCCTTTTTCTTTTGGTCTACAATTTTGTCTAAAATCGTCCCCACTTTAATTCACCCTTTCTAATTTTTCATTACTTGCTGCAATTAATAAGTTTAGTTTGGCTAATGCTTTTCCAGAGTCAATACTATGCGCTGCAAGTTTAATTCCTTCTTCAATCGTTTCTGCTTTTCCATTTGCGAAAAGGGCCAGACCTGCATTTAATAAAACAGTATCGCGATAGACGCTCTTTTCTCCGCTTAATACTCCAAGCGTAATCTTTGCATTTTCTTTCGAATTCCCGCCTCTTATCTCTTCGTTTTTCACTATTACGAAACCATATTTCTCAGGTTCAATACTCGTTTCTACTATTTCATTATCTTTTAAAATGACAACATGATTTTCTCCTTGCAATGATGCTTCATCTAAAAAACCACTTCCGTTTACGACAAGCGCTTGTTTTCTCCCTAGTTTCTGTAATACTTGTGCAACTGGTAGTAACATATCTCGTTTATAAATGCCGACAAATTGTGTTTCTAAATTCACCGGATTTGTTAACGGTCCAATTAAATTAAAGATCGTCGGAACGTTTAATTCTTTTCTTATTTTCATAATGCGCCTTAATGCTGGATGCATCGCTGGTGCGAATAAAAATGCGATCCCGACATGCTCTAGTAAATAATCAATTTCGTTTGGCGTACTGCTAATATTTACACCGAGTTCTTCTAATAAATCTGCACTTCCTGTTTTACTAGAAACAGCACGGTTACCATGTTTTGCAACCTTTACGCCAGCTCCTGCCAGTACAAATGCCGATGTTGTACTAATATTAAACGTTTGGGCACCGTCACCACCCGTCCCGCAATTGTCCATCGCTCCTTGTATATGGTTCGAAAACGGTAATGCCTTTTCACGAAGAGCTCGAACAAGGCCGTATATTTCTTCTGCTGTTTCACCTTTCGCTTTCAGTAGGACTAAGAAAGCTGCAATTTCACTTTCCAATATGTTTTCATTTAATAAAAGAAGCCCTGCTCTATACATCTCCTCTTCTGTTAAATGTTTCCCCTCCACTAATTTACGAAGATAGTTATTCATACTCTTTCCTCCTCTTTCACTTCGCCTAAAAAGGCACGTATTAACTTTCCGCCTTCTTCTGTCGCGATTGATTCCGGATGAAACTGTAATCCGAAGAGCGGATAATAATTGTGACGAACTGCCATAATTTCTCCATCGTCCATCGCTGTCGCTAGTATGTCAAAACATTGTGGCAAACTCGTTTGTGCTGCAACCAGCGAATGGTAGCGCATCGCTGTTAGCGGCTGTGTCACGTATGAAAAGATTGACGTTCCGTTATGTTTCACGCGTGATGTTTTTCCATGTTTAATGCGCTCTGCTCTAACAATGTCTCCTCCAAATGCTGATATAATTGCTTGATGTCCAAGGCAAATACCTAATATGGGAACGTTCTTATAAAAATGACGGATGACATCGATACAAACGCCAGCATCCTCTGGTTTTCCTGGTCCTGGTGAAAGCACAATTCCTGTTGGATTCATCCCTTCTAGCTGTTCTATCGTTATTTGATCATTTCTTACGACTACAATATCTTCTTCGTATTCCCCTAACAGTTGATACAAGTTATATGTGAATGAATCGTAATTATCAATTAGTACAATCATTTCATTACCTCCAAGAGCGCTCTCGCTTTATTTAACGTTTCTTCATATTCAGCTACTGGGTCTGAATCATAAACAATTCCCGCTCCTGCCTGAACGTATGCTTTTTCATCTTTTACGACCATCGTTCGAATGGCGAGTGCCATGTCAAGATTCCCTGAAAAACTAACGTATCCAACTGCACCCGCGTATACATTCCTTTTTTCATTCTCTAGCTCATTTATAATTTCCATCGCTCTAATTTTCGGAGCGCCTGACACTGTTCCTGCTGGTAGACAATACGCTAATGCATCAAATCCGCTCATCTGTTTTCGCAATGTTCCGTAAACTTCAGATACAATGTGCATAACGTGAGAATATTTTTCTACTTTCATATATTTATCTATCGTCACAGATCCAATTTCACTTACTCTGCCAATATCATTCCGCCCAAGATCCACAAGCATCATGTGCTCCGCTCGTTCTTTCTCATTTTCTAACAGTTCTTTCTCAATTTCCGCATCTTCCTGCTTCGTTTTCCCTCTCGGCCTCGTACCGGCAATTGGGTTCGTCATCACTTTATCGTCTCTTACTGATAACAAACTTTCTGGCGAGGAACCGAGTACAACATAGTCTTGAAAATCGATATAGAACATATATGGTGATGGATTGGCGATCCGAAGTTTTCGGTATAACGCGAATGGATCACCAATACATTCACTTTGCAAACGCTGGGATAATACGACTTGGAATATGTCCCCGGCGCGAATGTATTCTTTCGCTGTTTCTACCATCACGCAAAATTCTTTTTCCGTTATAGAGGAAGTGAATGATAATGTTGATTTTATTTCAGTTACTTCAACTTCTTCTCCCTGTAGCAATTCCTCTTTGTATACTCGCAGCCTTTCGTATACTTCTTCATAAGAAGCTACATCATCTTCCCTGCATACATATACAAATGATAACTTTTGGCGTAAGTGGTCATACACGATAAACTCACGATATAGTAAAAGGTGTACTTCTGGAATATTCAATGGATCGTGTAAATCCGCTCCAATGTTTTCATATTGCCGAATGACGTCATAGCCAATATAACCAACTGCTCCTCCGCAAAATGGAAATGGGCTGTCTACTTGAGCTGACGCGATTTCTTTTTCTAACACTTGTAGTACGTTACCTTGTAGCTTTTCTGTTTGACCATAAATCGTTCGTTCCACTTCTGTACCAATACTTTTCACTTCACCATACGGATTACATCCTAAGTAAGAATAGCGTCCTTTATCTTGATGAAGCTGGGAGCTTTCTAATAAAAACTTTTTCTTTCCCTTCATACGTCTATATAAAGAAATTGGCGTAATGCTATCTCCTTCTTCTTCAGCGATTACTAAAAATGCTTTTCCTTGTTCGTTTTGCTTCATAAATTCGTCTTTTGTCATCATGCCTTTCACCTCACTCCGAAAAATAAAAAAAGTCCCCTACATATCGAAATATGTAGAGGACGATAAATTTACCGTGGTACCACCTCATGTTGGACGCAAAAGCATCCCGCTTTATTCAGGTACAAAATATATACCTTATCCTTGTAACGGCGGAACCCGGGTTGCCTACTGAAAATAATTGTTCAGCATACCTCTCGTAAGCCCATTCCGTATATGGCACCGCACCGGGCTCCCACCTATCCCCAGCTCTCTGTAACGTCTCCAATATACGTACTCTTCTTACTTCAACGATTTCATTTATTTAATTTTTTGTACACAAAAAGGGAGTACTCATCCTATAGAAAGGACGGGTACTCCCGTGGTGCCACCTTAATTCGTTACAAATGTAACGCACTTTACCGTATCAAAAACAATACGTGTCTCTTGTATCGATGAGATCATGTCGCCAAAGCCTACTTCTTTCGTTTCGGTTTGGAAGCTCCGAAGCCCATTCCACATCAATCCCATACTGATTCGCACCAACCATCAGCTCTCTGACATGTTCATCATGTGTACTCTTCTTCATCAACGCTTGCATTTTTTTTAAGTTGCACTCATTATAGACCTGACTTTTTTCACAAGTCAATACTTTTTAAAAAAATTTATTTTTCTTTCCTTTCAATATTATATTGACAAAACAACCTCTTTTTATGTAAATATAATAAATACTCTATTAAAAATAAGGTTTTTTGTATGAATATTATATATTAAAAAAGTAAAATGATGTCAAAAAACGCTTACATTTCTGAAAATTCATATTTCCGTATGGATTTTTCAGAATAATCATGATAGATTATAAATATGCATAACGCATCAAAAGACATGACAAAAGGAAGGGGAACTACATGAGTACGCAGATGTTAACTTTAACTTCTATCTCTATTTACATGCTCGGGATGTTAGTAATTGGCTATTTCGCCTATAAACGAACGTCCAACTTAACAGATTATATGCTTGGCGGGCGTACATTAGGCCCCGCAGTAACAGCATTAAGCGCTGGAGCATCCGATATGAGTGGTTGGCTTTTAATGGGCTTACCCGGTGCAATGTTTAGCGTTGGATTAAGTAGTAGTTGGATTGCGATCGGCCTGACACTAGGCGCATACGCAAACTGGCTATATGTCGCTCCTCGCTTACGTACCTACTCTGAAATTGCAAATAACTCTATTACTATCCCAGAATTTTTGGAACACCGTTTCCACGACAAATCTCACATGCTACGTTTAGTATCCGGACTTGTTATTATGATTTTCTTTACTTTCTATGTAGCTTCAGGATTAGTTTCAGGCGCTGTATTATTTGAAAATTCATTTGGCATGAACTATCATGTTGGATTATTCATTGTTGCAGGCGTTGTTGTAGCTTACACATTATTTGGTGGTTTCTTAGCAGTAAGTTGGACAGACTTCGTGCAAGGAATCATTATGGTAGTCGCTCTTATTCTTGTTCCTATCGTAACAATTATGAATTCGAACGGACTTGGACCTGCATTTGATACCATCCGCTCTGTAGATCCAACACGTTTAGATATTTTTAAAGGTGCCTCTACTTTAGGGATGATTTCTTTATTCGCATGGGGCCTTGGTTATGTTGGACAACCTCATATTATCGTACGCTTTATGGCAATTTCGTCTGTAAAAGAAATTAAAAGCGCACGAAGAATTGGTATGAGCTGGATGATTTTCTCTGTTGTCGGAGCTATGTTTACTGGTCTTATCGGTATTGCTTACTACTCACAACAAGATTTAACATTATCTAACCCAGAAACAATTTTCCTTGAACTTGGAAAAATTTTATTCCATCCACTTATTACTGGATTTTTATTAGCAGCCATTTTAGCAGCTATTATGAGTACAATCTCATCTCAGTTACTCGTTACTTCTAGTGCTATAACTGAAGATTTATATCGTACATTCTTTAAACGTTCTGCTTCTGATAAAGAGCTTGTATTTGTCGGTCGTATGGCTGTACTTGTTATTGCATTAGTCGGATGCGCTTTAGCGTTTAAACAAAATGATACGATTTTAGCTCTTGTTGGATACGCTTGGGCTGGATTTGGTTCCTCATTCGGACCTGCTATTTTATTAAGTCTATATTGGAAACGTATGACAAAATGGGGCGCACTTGCTGGTATGATTTCTGGTGCTGCGACTGTTATTATATGGACACAATTTAAATTCTTAAAAAACTTCTTATATGAAATGATTCCTGGTTTCGCTATTAGTTTACTAGTGATCATAATTGTTAGTTTACTAACGCAAACTTCAAAAGAAGTTGAAGAACAATTTGAGGATTTCGAAAAACAACATAGTCTATAAGGTGAAAGCTCTGCTGATATCGTAACAGCAGAGCTTTTTTAATCAAAGTTCGACAATCTTCTACTCGAATTTAACAAATTCTTTATGTTTCGTTAAATTTAGCATAACACTACTCCTTTATAGTGTTAGTATCAGCACTTATACAGAAAGGGGACTCCAACATGTTAGCAGCTTTCCAGCAACAACAAACACGAAAATTTTCACCTATCACCAATACTTCTGCGTCTTGTTTGAACATACAACCTAATCCACCTAAAATTTCAATTGCTCCTTCTGTTGTTTCAGTCATCGGTGTTCATATGGAAAAAAACAAGTTAAAAGTAAGAACGGGACAAAGCACTGAGTTATCCGCTTCTGTTTTGCCAGTACAAGCCACCAATAACGAACTTATTTGGACAAATACGAATGCTGATGTTATCACACTGTATCCAAAAGGTGATACAGTAACCATTACTGGAAAAAGTGCAGGAAGAGCAGTCGTAATTGTCACAACTGCTGAAGGAAAGTTCCGTGACCTATGTATTATTCATGTACAACCTTATATGACAAATCCAAAGTAAAAGAGTGGCTATGAAGCCACTCTTTTACTTTGGATTTTTATTTTTCACATGACTAATAAATTGCTCTTTATCTTTAGGAGAAATAATTTCTGTTTTATGTGCGCCGTAAACAATTTCAATTCGATCAAATGATAAGGCATGAGCTGCTATTGGATTTTTCGTATTTGAAATTTGTTTTATATTTCGTATAAATATACGTTTTTTAACGAGACCCGATTTAATAATAATTGCTTCTTCTCCAACAATATATTTTGTTGAAAACCAACTCCAAATAAATAATATGGCTAATGGGATTGTGAAAAACAAAAGAAAATGTTCTCTTCCTACAAATATGGGAGCAAAACACGCTCCAATGACAACAAAAAAAATCGGATATAACCATATATCTTTTTTTGATGGAAATTCCACTAAACTTCCCCTCTCTTGATTTAAGTCAATGAATCTCCTCCTCTTCCCTATTACAATGAAAACAACATTAGAATAGGAGGACGTATTATGACTGAGCGAAAATTTTCCTTATTTGCAGGCACTTCTCTTCTTATCATGGCATTCACTGCATTTTTTTCTTACGGTTTTGTTCATGGAAATCTCGTTGTACCAAGTAATGCGAGCACGACACTCCATAATATTCAAACTTCAAGTTTACTTTTCAAAGCAGAAATCTTCGGATGGATTATCATTTTCATTACGGATATTATCGCCTCGTGGGCTCTTTATTTCTTTCTAAAACCTATCCATGCTAGCCTCTCATTACTAGCTACCTGTCTTCGTCTTATGTATACAGCTATACTTGGGATTGCTATATTCAATTTAACATTTGTATTACTTCTTTCAAAAAGTACAGTTGCTAATTCAGAAGCATATACAATGTTATTTCTAGAAGCTTTTAAATACATTTGGTCTGTAGGGTTAATCATTTTCGGCTTACATCTTTTCACTTTAGGATATGTAACTTTTCTATCTAAACAAATACCGAAATTGATTAGTGTATTACTATTCATCGCTGCTATCGGTTATATCGTAATTCACGTCATGAATACAATGTTTTCACAATATGATGCGATGATTTCCATTCTTAATGTTGTCTTTCAACTACCGATGATCGCAGGTGAACTAGGATTTAGTATATGGCTATTGATTAGAGGTGGAAAAGACTCTACTGTTTGAGTCGTTTCTTAATTCTACTTAATGATTCTGGCGTAATACCTAGATAACTTGCCAATTGATATTGAGGAACACGATTGATTAAATGAGGTCGTTTTTGTAATAATGATTTGTAGCGCTCTTCTGGTGTCGATGCAATAAATAATGTAAGTTCTTCTTGTACCTCACCAAAATTGTATTCAATCATTTGACGTGTCATTTCTTCTAACTGTGAATATTTCTTATACATGTCCTTTTCACAATACAGGTCGCCAACTACAACTAGGCAGTCTTCTAGACACGTTAATGTATGTGAGGATGATTTATCTTGTTTATGATGATTGAAATTTGCAATTGCTTGTTCTTCTGTATAAAAATTTGATGTAACTTCTTTCCCGGCTTCATCTATACAATGTTGCCTCACGCATCCTTTTAATACAAAGTAACATTTAGACGGAACATCTCCTTGTCTTAGGAGTACTGTTCCTTTTTTATATTCTTCAATTTGTAATTCTTCCACGATTATACGCTGCTGCTCTTCACTTAATGTTGTAAGCTTTGTCATGTATTTCATTAAAATATCTTTCATTTGGTCTCTCCCTCCCCTTCTATATTTGTATGAGAAACGTATGATGTAACTCCACTATATATTATCTTTTTTCATGCTATATGGCTGGAATTCCCCCTATTGATCTGTTTTATTTTCTGCATAGAACAAAAAAAGAGAAGTTACCAATAACTTCTCTTTTCGTATATTAGAATAGGCTCGTTATAATTCCTGTGTATAAGCCGGTTCGTTCACTACATTTTTTGCTGTTCGTTTTTGTTGCTGTAGTAAGAAAACAGATACACCAAACAATACGAGCATGCTACCGATAATTTGCATTGCGTTTAATTTTTCCCCAAGTAAGAAGAACGCTAGTATAGTTGCTCCAACTGGTTCTCCTAAAATACTCATTGAAATTGTTGTTGCATTTACGTAGTTTAATAACCAGTTATTAATGACATGTGACACTGTGGGTACAATCGCAAGTAAAAGAAAAACGGTCCAGTCCCACTTCGTATAACCTGTAAAAGGCACTTGCAATACTATATTATAAATCCCCATAAAAATACCTGCGAATGCAAAAACTGTAAAGCTGTAAATCCAGTGTGATACTTTCTTTACTGTCGTTTGCCCGATAAATAAATAACCGACAACTGCTATCACACTTAAAAAGGATAATATATCCCCATAAATCGCTTGTTCACTTAGCCCTAAATCTCCCCAGCCAATACACATTACACCTAGTATCGCAATTCCCATTGTCGCAATAGCTGAGTATGTTGTTCTTTCTTTAAATAAGAAAAACCCTCCAACTAAAGATACGATTGGTTGAAGTGCTAAAATAATCGTCGAACTAGCAACTGTCGTATGCTTTAAAGATTCAAACCATAAAAGAAAATGAAGCGCTAAAAAGAAACCAGATCCAATTAAAAATCCCCAATCTTTTCTTTGAATCCTACTAAACTCTTCCCGCTTTTTCCAAACGATTGGCAGCATAATAAGCACGATAATCCATAATCGATACATACTTAAAATAGAAGATGGTGCTGAGGACATCTTTACAAAAACTGCTGCGAATGAAATTGCTATAATTGAAATTGCTAATGGTAGTGCGATTGATTTTTCTTGTTTCAAACCTTGTCTCCCCTCTCACCTGTCAAAAATCCCACTTCATTATATCCGTTTTCTTTCCTAACTTAAATACTAATTTTTTAGATTCTTCGTACCATTATGGTAAAATAGAAACGAAAGCACCTATTAGTGAATATTGCTTTCTTTTTCACTACAAGCGTCGCTCTTACAATCATTACAGTAAATTTTTATTTAGGGGGATCCATATGAATCAAACAATAGGGAGAATTGAAGAAATTTCATTTTATAGTGCATCACTTCAAGAAGATGTTACACTGCTCGTTTACTTACCAGTAAATTACACACCACTGCACAAACATACAGTTGTAATTGCACAAGATGGTAGAGATTATTTTCAGCTTGGGAAAGCACACCGTGTAATTGAGCGCCTTCGTGAAACTGAAGAAATTGACCGTACAATTATTGTCGGTATTCCATATAAAAATGTACACGATCGTAAGGAAAAATATTTCCCGAGCGATGTAAAGAATGCTGCTTACATTCGTTTCCTTGCTCATGAGCTTGCACCATATATCGATGAAAATTATCCAACGTACCAAATGGGAAAAGGTCGTGTGTTAATTGGTGATTCTCTTGGCGGAACAGTTTCCTTTATGACCGCACTTATGTATCCGCATACATTTGGTAAAGTCGTTATGCAATCACCATTTGTGGACGAAACAGTGATGAACTTAGCAAAAGACTTCAAAACTCCGGAAGCGCTAGAGCTTTATCACGTCATTGGGACAGAAGAAACAGCTGTAAAGCGCACTGATGGGCAAGTATCTGATTTCGTACAACCGAACCGTGAGCTCAATACACTTCTGACAGATAGAAATTTCACCACGCATTACGAGGAGTTCGAAGGTAATCATACGTGGAAATATTGGCAAACTGATTTACCGAAAGCTTTCTCTCATATGCTATCAATGAAATAATAGAGAGCAGTATTCAGAATAATTTGATATAATAGATTAAGAGAGTTATTTTCTCAAAATCTAACTAGACTTACAAAGGGAGGAATTGGAACATGAAATTAGGCATTGTAATTTTTCCATCTAAAATGATTCAAGATAAAGCGAACGGATTGCGTAAACGTTATGATCCGCACTACGCATTAGTTCCGCCACATATTACATTGAAAACACCCTTTGAGACGCAAGATGATCAACTAGAATCGATTGTAAACGAGTTACATACAATCGCAAGTAAAACGAACCCTTTCACCCTTCATGTCGGAAAAGTTGGTTCATTCGCACCGGTTAATAATGTTCTTTATTTTAAAGTAGAAAAAACACCTGAACTTACTTTCTTAAATGAGGAAATGCATAGCGAATTCTTCACACAAGAACGCGAATACGCTTTCGTACCTCATTTAACAATCGGACAAGGCTTATCAGATGCAGAGCATGCTGATGTATTAGGTCGATTACGTATGAAAGATTTCTATTATGAACAACCAATTGATCGCTTCCATCTTCTATATCAATTAGAAAACGGAACGTGGACTGTATACGAAACATTCCACCTTGGAAAGGGGAACAACTAATTTGCATGCACAGATCGTACAAACAGACGAACAACTAAGAGATGCATTCTCTGTACGTAAGCAAGTATTTGTGAATGAGCAACAAGTTTCTGCTGACGAAGAGTATGATGAGTTTGAAGAAACTTCGACACACGTTGTTATATATGATAATGATGTTCCAGTTGGTGCTGGTCGTTTTCGCATACTGGATGGAATAGGAAAAATGGAACGCATTTGCGTACTAGCTTCCCATCGTAAAAAAGGCATTGGAAAAATTGTTATGGATGCACTTGAAGCATATGCGAAGGAACACTCGCTACCAAAATTAAAGTTACATGCCCAAACACATGCTGAAGATTTCTATAAGAAACTTGGATATGTAACGAATTCTGATGTATTTATGGAAGCAAATATTCCTCACATCGTTATGATAAAAGAATTGTAATTTGAAAACAGGAGGTATCCCCTCCTGTTTTTTACATTGCTATTTTCTTTTTCTTCCGCTAAAGTTAAATGTTGATGCTATAGTTTTGAAGGTGAATATATGACACAAGAAAAATTTTCACAAAAATCATTAACGCACGCTGATATTCCACGTGCAACATATCATATTCCGAAAACATCTACCCATTTAATTATGGAAGAAGATGCAGATGCAGCGTATTTCCGCGCTCTCGAACAGCAAAATGTATTTTTAAACGAGAAACAATTAGAAGCCGTCCGAACGACAGAAGGTCCAGTCCTTACATTAGCTGGTGCCGGAAGCGGAAAAACATCTGTTTTAACAACTCGAGTAGGTTATTTAGTAAATGTAAAACAAGTTCATCCACGAAATATTTTATTGCTTACATTTACACAAAAAGCGGCTGAAGAAATCCGAAATCGTGTAGCGAATTTACCAGGTATGAATCATGCAGCAAGTAGCTACGTTGTTGCTGGTACGTTCCACTCTGTCTTTTTAAAATTGCTTCGTAGTCAAGGATATAATCAGCAAATTTTAGCAAACGAAAAACATAAACAAATTATGATAAAGAAAATTTTAAAAGAGTTACGTTTAAAAGATGCTTATGATGCTGAAACGATGCTCGCGATGATTTCACTTGAGAAAAACAAATTGAATCGTCCGAAAGATGTAAAAGCAAAAACACCCGTTGAACAAGAATTTAAAGAAGTATATGAACGTTTTGAAGAAGTGAAACAACGATATAATTATATCGATTTCGATGACATCTTATTAGAAACATATTATATGTTAGAAAATAATGCTCCTTTACTTACCCAATTACAACAACGGTTCCACTATATTGAAGTAGATGAGTTCCAAGATACATCGTATGCACAATATGAAATTGTAAAATTGTTAGCTTCGCCAAGAAATAATTTATTTATCGCAGGTGATGACGACCAGGCGATATATGGCTGGCGAGGAGCAAGTCACCAAATTATTTTATCTTTTCCAAAAGAATTTGATAACACTACGATTATCGCACTTAATACGAATTACCGATCCAATCCATTTATCGTCGGACTTGGAAATGAAGTTATCAAACTAAATCAAGAGCGTTTTGATAAGGAGCTATATTCTGTGCGCGAAGAAGGTGTACAACCTTTTTATGCACGACCGGCTACGACTCTTGATGAAGCAAATCAAATTTTGCAGCTCATTCAAGAAAAGGTAGATAGCGGCGAACGAAACTATAAAGATTTTTGTTTACTGTATCGCACACATTCTGTAAGCCGTTCGTTACTTGACCAGCTTACAATTCACAAAATCCCGTTTATCAAACACGGTGCGAGTCAGTCATTTTATGAACATTCTTTAATTAAGCCTGTATTAGATCATTTACGGCTAGTAATTGAACCGTTTCGACTAGAATCACTTTCAAATATATTGCCAACGATGTATATCGGGCGTGATGATTGTATTTCATTTATTGAACGTGAACAATGGAAATATGGTGAGGGCCGTTTCCCTTCTCTTCTTCATTTCTTACTATTAAATCCGAGCTTGAAACCTTTTCAAGTGAAAAAGGTAAATGAGCGCATCGATTTTATTAAATTTATAAAAGAATTAGAACCGAAAAAAGCATTAAAAGAAATTATTCATGGTAAGGGGAAATATTTAGAGTACTTACAAAGTAACGATCGTTCTTCCTTTACGATGCATAAAGATATACAAGAAGAAATGTTAGAAGAATTAATGGAATCAGCAAATCGTTTCACCGATATTCCAGCTTATTTACAATTTATTGCTGAAGCAATTCAAGGTCAAAAAGAAATGGAAGCATTAAAAACAATGCCGCAAAAAGATGCTGTTTCTCTTATGTCTATTCATAACGCAAAAGGCCTTGAATTTCCATGCGTCTTTTTACTTGGAGCAAGCGATGGTATTTTGCCCCATACTTCTTCTTTAAAAGATGCAAATGATCGCGTTACAGAGACTTCTGAAGCTTTAGAAGAAGAACGCCGACTACTTTATGTCGCAATTACACGTGCGAAAGAAGAACTTTACATTTCCTCCCCACAATTTTTCAGAGGAAAGAAATTAGATATATCCCGCTTTTTATATACAGTACGCAAAGATTTCCCTGAAAAGACATCCACCAAATAAGGATGTCTTTTTTTTTATATTGCATTATGTACATCCCTCTCATATAAATTCCTTGTTTTCATCATGAGAATTAACGTAATATCAGCCATATCCCGTTCATATTGTAATAGTGTATGTCAGAACTCACGATAAGGAGTGAACATAATGAGCTGCAATTGTAACGAAGACCATCATGACCATGATTTTGATTTCAATTGTGTATCCAATGTCGTCCGTTTTATACATGAACTACAAGAATGTGCAACGACAACATGTGGATCTGGTTGCGAAGTTCCGTTTTTAGGCGCACATAATAGTGCATCCGTAGCGAATACACGTCCTTTTATTTTATACACAAAAGCCGGAATACCTTTTGAAGCCTTTGCACCATCTGCAAGCCTTACTAGCTGCCAATCTCCCATTTTCCGCGTAGAAAGTATAGATGATGATGACTGCGCTGTATTACGTGTATTAACTGTAGTATTAGGTGATGGTTCTCCTGTACCACCTGGTGACAACCCAATCTGTACGTTTTTAGCTGTACCAAATGCAAGACTAATATCGACCAACACTTGTCTTACTGTTGATTTAAGTTGCTTCTGCGCTATTCAATGCTTACGCGATGTTTCTATAAACTAAATACTAATTTAAGCATGGATTGGGTGGCAGAGTTTTCTGCCACCCAATCCATGCTTAAAAGGTATTATTATGTATTTTTTATAAAATTGGGAACTTGTCTAGAACATAGAACCTGTCCTTTTCATTAACTGAAAGTAGAAACAGATAAAGGAGTGAAAAACATGTTCTCTTCTGATTGCGAATTTACTAAAATCGATTGTGAGGCGAAACCAGCTAGTACACTACCTGCCTTCGGTTTTGCTTTCAACGCTTCTGCCCCTCAGTTCGCTTCATTATTTACACCACTACTATTACCTAGCGTAAGTCCAAACCCAAATATTACTGTTCCTGTAATAAATGATACAGTAAGTGTCGGAGATGGCATTCGAATTCTACGAGCTGGTATTTATCAAATCAGTTATACATTAACAATTAGTCTTGATAACGCACCTGTTGCACCAGAAGCTGGTCGTTTCTTCTTATCATTAGGTACGCCAGCTAACATTATTCCTGGATCAGGTACAGCAGTTCGTTCTAACGTTATTGGTACTGGTGAAGTAGACGTATCCAGTGGTGTTATTCTGATTAACTTAAACCCTGGCGATTTAATTCAAATTGTACCAGTTGAGTTAATTGGAACTGTAGACATCCGTGCGGCAGCATTAACAGTTGCACAAATTAGCTAGTAAAAAGCGGTATTTCTTCCTTAGAAATACCGCTTTTTATATTTATAATAAAAAACACTCACAGTAATATGAGTGTTTCATTCTTCATAATGTTTTATTGTGTTTTTCTTTTTCCCACAATTACATCCCTTTTTCTTCACAAATCCTTGTTGCTGTAATTGTTCTTGATATGCCTGTTGTTGTGCTTGGTGTTGTTGCTGCATATTATACCATTGCTGCAGGTCATATGAATTTTGCCTTGGATTATTGCTCACAGCAAACATCTCCTCTACTGTCAATTCTGTCTATTTACTATATGAACAACTCTTTATTTCCGTTCCCTCATTCTTTTGAACTCCGCTTTCTCTCGTATTATGAAAATATATTATTCTCCCATAAAATATCCTGTAATCGTTTCAATAATTGCTGCTGCTCCTGCAATAGCTAATAATGCAAGTAACGGCTCTGCAACGATAGGAATCCAATTATATAAAACTAATAAAAAAGCACTAACCCATACACCTGTACACCAATAACAGCTTAATAATTCTCCAATCCACTTTCTTAATCCTTTACCTTTTACTTTTGTAAAAGTTGATACACTTCCATCCGGCTCTGTAATCTCTACTTCATCAATAAACGGTCTTCGCAAAAAAACTGTAATTTTATCATAAACAATTAAACGGGTGAGCCTAAAAGCAGCTAACGCGAAAATGAAAAATAAAAGCCAACTTGTAAACAGCATGATTCCACCTTCCCTTATCTTCTTTCGCCTATTTAAAAAAAAAGCTCTTGAGATTGTGACCAAATCTCCTCGACTCCAATATCTTATTAATGTAAATACAAACAAGAAGATAAGGAGTGACATTAATGAGTTGTAACGAAAATAAACACCATAGCTCTTCTCATTGTGTAGTTGACGTTGTAAAATTCATCAATGAATTACAAGATTGTTCTACAACAACATGTGGATCTGGTTGTGAAATTCCATTTTTAGGCGCACACAACACTGCATCGGTAGCGAATACACGCCCTTTTATTTTATACACAAAAGCGGGAACGCCATTTGAAGCATTTGCACCATCTGCAAGCCTTGTTAGCTGCCAGTCTCCCATTTTCCGTGTGGAAAGTGTAGATGATGATAGCTGTGCTGTGCTACGTGTGTTAACTGTTGTATTAGGTGACGGTTCTCCGGTACCACCTGGTGATAATCCAATTTGTACGTTTTTAGCTGTACCAAATGCAAGATTAGTATCGACATCTACTTGTATTACTGTTGATTTAAACTGTTTCTGTGCGATTCAGTGCTTACGCGACGTTTCTATCTAATAAGTAAAGTGAACTAAAAAACTATTGGGGTGGTAGAAGATTTCTACCACCTTTACATATTTAAAAACCGGCCATATCAATTGATTTTATCTCTTCTATAGATAACCTAATATCTCTCATACTATTTGGCGGCATAATAGCTACAATTCCATTACGATACGATATGATCGATCCAATATAAGAAACTGTGGTCGTTTTTATTCTGCACCTTACTTTAGGAATGTAATGAGGACGGTTTAATAAAAAATGAATTTTCTCTTCATTGTTCATATCCTTAAATGATTTATTATACGGAACAGTTCTCACTGGCTCTTGCTGCTCTTGTACTTGTTCCTCTTCTTCTATTTTTTCTTCTACCTGCTGTTCTTCTTGTTGTTCTATCACCTCTTCCACAGCACTACTTACAGCATTTTCATTTTCATTTTCATTTCTATTACTTTCCTCTTTCTGATCCTCATTCCTAAAATTTGTTAAGATAATCCTTTTTATTTTCGGTGCAGCAAGTTCTAAACTTACTTGTGCAATATATAACAACGGTTTTCCAACTGTTGAACTTTTATTTTTATTCTTCACACTCGTCCCTCCCACTTCCATACGTAGCTGAATAAATCGTGTACTATTATAGTTATATTCATAACGTGGTAAGAACTTTCGTTAAAAATCGTTCTTTCTAAGAACAAATAAAAAGGACAATCTCAACATTTAGAGATTGTCCTTTAAAAATGAATATTATATTTATCCTAGGATATGATACCCTGAATCAACGTGAATGTTTTCTCCTGTTACGCCGCGTGCTAAATCACTGAATAAGAATACCGCTGTATCCCCAACTTCTTCTGGCGTTGTTGTACGACGAAGTGGTGCGCGCTCCTCAATTTCTCTTAAGATTGAGTTAAAGTCGCCTACACCTTTTGCAGATAGCGTACGAATTGGACCTGCAGAAATAGCGTTAACGCGAATGCCATGTTGACCTAAATCGTTAGCTAAATATTTCACGCTCGCTTCTAATGAAGCTTTCGCAACACCCATAACGTTATAGTTTTTCACAACGCGCTCGCCGCCAAGATATGTTAACGTTAAAATATTTCCGCCTTCTGTCATTACTTTCTTCGCTTCTCTTGCTACAGCTGTTAAAGAGAATGCACTAATATTTTGTGCAAGTAAAAATCCATCGCGAGAAGTATCTACAAATTCACCTTTTAAATCATCACGATTTGCAAAAGCAATACAATGTGCAACACCGTGAATTGTACCAACTTCTTGCTTGATTGTTTCAAAACAAGCTGTAAGTTCTTCATCATTTGTTACATCACAAGGTAATACAAGTGATTCTTGTCCTTCTAATGTATCCGCTAATTCACGAACATTTCTCTCTAAACGTTCTCCTGCATATGTGAAGATTAATTTTGCACCTGCATTATGCAAAGAGCGAGCAATTCCCCATGCAATACTTCTTTGGTTCGCAACGCCCATAACAACAAATGTTTTCCCTTGTAATAGTTCCATGATATATCCTCCCAGAAATACTTATACTTGTTATTAGTACCTGATACTATAATTATAGTAACATAAAACCTCTTAAAGGCAAACAAAAAAGTCATTAACTTAAAATTGTTAATGACTTTTTGTTTCTATAAAAAAACGCTCTAATCCTTCTTCCCAAGAAGGCATTTGTAAAAAACCATTTAATCGTAGCATGTTATGTTGGAAAATAGAATATTTTGGTCTCGCTGCCGCCGATCCAAATTCTTCAGTTGAAACCGGTAATACATCCACTTTCATATTTGCATACGAAAATATTTTCTTTGCAAAATCAAACCAAGAACATGATCCTCTATTGGATACATGATACGTACCGTATAAAGAAGTATGAATGAGCTTATTAATCATTACATTTAAATCCGCCACATACGTAGGAGAACCGATTTGATCCGCTACAACAGATACTTCTTCTCTTTCTTTCCCTAATCGTATCATCGTTTTCACAAAATTATTTCCATACTTACCATATAACCACGATGTACGAACGATAAAGTATTTATTATGTAACTCTTTGATGAACTGCTCTCCCGCATATTTAGAAGCTCCGTATATATTTATCGGCGCCGGATTATGAAATTCATCGTACCCCTCCGGTCTGTCGCCTTGAAATACATAATCCGTACTAATATAAACTAACTTCGCCCCAACTAATTGTGAAGCAACCGCTACATTTCGAGCCCCTATTGCATTTATTACATAAGCAAGATCTCGTTCTTTCTCAGCTTGATCAACCTTCGTATACGCTGCACAATGAATAATGATATGTGGCCTTATTTCTTGTACCACTTGCTGCATTCGAGATATATTCGTTATATCTAGTAACTTTTTATCAAATGGATATATGTCATATTCTTCAGGATTTAACTCTTCTTGTAGTTGCTTTCCCAATTGACCATTTGCTCCTGTTATGATAATCCGTTCTTTCATTGATATGCCCCTTACTTTTCTTTTAGTGGTTTCCACCATTCTATATGATGTTCATACCATTCCACCGTTTCTTCTAGCCCTTTTTCAAACGTATACTGCGGTTCCCACCCAAGCTCATTCTTCATCTTTTGTGCATCAATCGCATAACGACGATCATGACCTAAACGGTCTACCACATATTCAATATCTTTTTCTGTTTTTCCTAAGAGAGTAATGATTTGTTCCACAACATCTATATTTGTTTTTTCATTATTTCCACCTATATTATATACCTCTCCTATACGCCCCTTATGCAGAACAACGTCAATCGCACTACAATGATCCGTAACATGTAACCAATCTCTTACATTTAATCCATCACCATATAACGGTAATCTTTTTCCTTCCAGCACATTCGTAACCATTAACGGAATTAATTTTTCAGGATATTGATATGGCCCATAGTTATTGGAGCAACGCGTTACTATAACTGGTAATTGATATGTTTTATAATAAGATATAGCTATCATATCGGCGCTCGCTTTACTTGAAGAATATGGACTATTTGGAGCCAACGGGGTTTCCTCGGTAAATCGCCCTGTTTTTCCTAAAGAGCCGTACACCTCATCTGTTGATACTTGGACGAATTTAATATGTGGATATTTTTTTACTAATTCTAATAAGGTGACTGTCCCAATTACATTTGTATCATAAAAAGGGATTGGATTTTCAATACTGCGGTCCACATGTGATTCCGCTGCAAAATTGACAATTACTTGCACGTCACGTTCCTGAATAACATATTCTAGCAGCGCTCCATTTTGAATTTCCCCTTTTACAAAATAGTAATTCGGATGATCTTGAATAGACTTTACATTATTTAGGTTTCCACTATATGTTAATGCATCGAAATTAATAATTTTATATGTTTCATAGCTTTGTAACATGTAATGCACAAAATTACTTCCAATAAATCCCGCCCCACCTGTTACTAATATATTCATAAACAACTCTCCTACTCAAAAACTATCTTCACATTCCTGAAGTGATGGTAATATTCGATCCTTGTCAGACAAAATAGGACTTGTTACCGGCCATGGAATTGTTAAGTCTTTATCGTCCCATAGTACCCCTGAGTCATGATCAGCACTATAATACTCATCTACTTTATACATAACAATAGTATGCGGGACAAGTGTACAAAAACCATGTGCAAATCCTTTTGGCACTAATAATTGCCGATGATTATCCGCACTTAAAATATATCCTCTCCACTGTTTAAACGTTGGTGAATTTTTTCGCAAATCAACGATAACGTCATAAATTGCTCCTTGCATAACTTGAATAAGTTTCGTTTGTGCTTTCGGTTTTTTTTGAAAGTGTAATCCCCGAATCGTTCCCGCTTCTGCCGAATACGAAACATTATCCTGTACAAATGAATACGTAACCCCTAATGTTTCCAGCACCTTCTTATTATAACTTTCAGTAAAAAAGCCACGCTCATCTCCAAATAATCTCGGTTCTAACAATTTTGCGTCGGTAAAGTTTGTTTCTATAACTTTCATATTCTCACCTATTCTCCGTTAAACTGTTTACCAAGGTTTATATCCTGCGCTAACGTATTCGCCCTTTGAAGAGAAACGTGAGTTCCTGCATCAGTCCACCAACCGCTCATTTCATTATAAGTAAGTACCCCTCGTTTTAAATACCAATTATTGATATCTGTAATTTCAAGTTCTCCCCTTGCGGAAGGTTTTAATTCTTTTATATAAGAAAAGACTTTCGAATCATACAAATAAATTCCTGTGACTGCATAGGAACTTTTCGGCTCTTTCGGCTTTTCTTCAATTTCAATTATTTTGCGGTTTTGAATATTTGCTACGCCGAATCTCTCCGGATCATCTACAGATTGCAGCAGTACTTTCGCACCTTCTTTTTGACTCGCAAACTCCTCAACATACGGACGAATATCATCAGAAAAGATATTATCTCCTAATATAACTACCATACGATCTTTCCCGACGAAATCCTCACAAAGCCCTAATGCTTGCGCAATTCCGCCAGCCTTATCTTGCACACGATACGTAAAGGACACACCAAACTCTTGACCGCTTCCTAAAAAACTAACAACATCTCCCATATGCTCTTTACCTGTAATAATCATAATATCTGTAATTTCGCATTGTTTTAGCTTATACACCGCATGATATATCATTGGATAACGTCCAACAGGAAGCAAATGTTTATTCGTTACTTTCGTTATTGGATATAATCTCGATCCAGTTCCACCTGCTAAAATAATTCCTTTCACCCTGCATCTCTCCCTTATGATGGAGATAATATATCTTTGTAATGTTCTACAAACACTTTCCGATACTTCTCATATGTATCCGCATCAAACTCATCCCCGTTGTAGTGAATACACCATAAATTCGCTTGATTAGGGACACCAATTAAATAACCCGCCTTTTGAAACTCTAAAGACTGCGACACATCATAAAAGTGGAATCCTTGAAACAAGTCTTCTCGCCACGGAATATCATATTGTGTGGCCATTAATAATCCATCAATTGCCTGAACTGACATAAATGATTGATTCCCATAAAACAGCTGATCTAAATTTAATAATTGATAATTCTGTCTTCTGTACTCAATCACTTTCCCTACTAAATTTTTCCCTTCCCACCATATCCCGTTGCTCGGTAAAAACTGAGCACCAGCTACGCCAATTAAACCAAGTTTTTCGTTATCTTTAAAAAGAGAAATGAGTGTATAAAACATCTCTCGATTAACAAGATAAGTGTCTTGATGTATATAAACCTTATACTTCGCGGGATATGAAAGTGCTCGGTTATATGCACTTGCCATACTTTTCGCATCTCGTATCGGAAAAATTTGTACGACATAACCAGGGGGAACAAAAAGGTTTCTTATTTGTCTCTCGCATTGTTCAAATAGCTCTTCATTATTTATACAAACAACGACTAGTATTGTATGATCTTTCATTTTGTAGCCCCTCTATTCGTCTTGATTTACATCTGACATATAGTGCTCCACAAATATCTTTCTATACTTTTCATAGTTGGTCATATTCACATCAATATGATAGTGAATGCACCACGCATCACGCTGTACAGGAACCCCAACTGTATATCCAGCTTTTCTAAATTCAAACGATTGAGATACATCATAAAAGTCAAATCCATCAAACAAGTCTTCTCGCCACGGAATATCGTATTGCGTTGCCATTAATAAACCGTCAATACATTCAACTGGCATAAATGTTTTTGACTCATGGTACGGCTTTTCTTGACTGGCCATATAAAATAAATCATTCATATAACCAATTACTTTTCCAACAACTCCTCTGCCTACATTCCATGTTCCATTTGGAGGAACATATTGGGCTCCAACCATACCAATCATTCCAAGATGTTCATGTTCCTGAAACAATTGAAGTAATCCATATAAAAATCCTACATTTACAATGAAAACATCTTGATGTATATACACTTTATATTTTGCTGGATGCGAAATTGCTTGATTATATCCGCTCGTCATACTTTTCGCATTCCGAATCGGCATAAACTGTATAGTGTATCCTGGAGGAACTGGCAATTGTAATATATGCCTTGCACATTGTGCATACATTTTTCGATCATTTATACACGTAACAAATAATATTGTTTTATCTGCCGTACTCATAATTGTGATTTTTCTGCTTCAATAATATATTGAAATACAACCGTCTCAGCCATGAAGCCACTTCCAAGACGATATTTTTTACAAATTCCATATAACTCCTCAATAAGCGGTTCATATATTTTATGATCAACATATACACGATCTACTTTACTAATCGAATAACCTGCTTTTAAAAACATTCGTAGCATTTCATTAAATGTAAAGAAGCGAATATGCGTTTTATCTAATAATCCATATTCTGTATACGTCCAATTTCCAGCGAGTAAGGGCGCTAATATTGAAATGTGAGAAACGTTCGGTATACTAGCCAAAATTACACCATTTTGCTTTATATATGGCTTTACTTTTTCTATTACAGCCCACGGATCAAATAAATGCTCTAATACATCACCAAATATAACGCAATCAAATTGCTCCTCCTCATACGGCATATCCATTGTTTCTATATCTCCTAAGACAACATGATCTAGTTTTTCTTTTGCTTGTTCTGCCGCCTCTGGGAATGCCTCGATTCCTGATACACGTGTGCCATTTTCTTTTATGGCAGCTCCCAGTGCACCACTCGAGCAACCGATATCAAGAACTTCTTTCCATTCCTTTTTTATATGCTTTAATAAATTCGGATTCACTGCATTATAATAATGCCCAGACTTTTCTTCGTATAAAGAATTTTTTTGGGAATTCATTTCACACACTCCTTATGCAAATTGAATTAGAATTAGAAATATAAATCTCATCTAAAGTCTATAGATGTAACCAATACTTTACTATATAGCCAATCTATTAGAGTTAGAATCCCAATAAGCCATTTCTAAAAAAAGCAACCTATAACGATTTATATTGCTTATCAAAAACACTCCGAAAATATTTGCGGTTATATTCAATTGCAGCATTATTTGGAACATATGAAGCTGCTAATTCATTGTAATAATAAGCTTTATCTTGCTCGCCTAACTTGCTATAACAAATACACATTTGTAAATAAGGAATCCACGTGTAGCTAGCTGGACTGTGAAAAGGACTATCTGTTGCCATTTGCACTTCTGTTGCAAGTTTAAACCAAAAAATTGCTTCATTGTATTTTTGTTGATCCATATATATATATCCTATTCTTGTACAATTCTCTCCTCTAGGGACATCATACCGAAATGACTTTACACAAGATTCAACTGCCTTCTCCCACATTCCAAGCTTTGCATAGCAATCTCCTAATTTACCACATGCATAAATTTTCTCTTCATACCAACCTTCGTCTTGATTAAGAAATGTTTCATATAGTAGAACTGCATCATCATATTTTTGATTATCCATAGATTCATTCGCGTAATAAAACAAATCTCTCGGACTCAATTCTTCTCCAGCTGCTACAGCATCTTGAAAAATTTTTAAATTACGGTTCGTTACTTTCTTTTCTTTTTTATGCGTAATCGCAACATTACTATTAAAAATCTCACCAAAAATAGCTAAATACTCATGCACCTTTCCAAACCATTGAAATTGTTTTTCACGCTTTACAAGTCGATATCTTTTTGTACAATATAAAGGTTTCCCGTTAGAATCCATTACAAGATGATAAGGCATCGAAACAGCATCCACATTAGGATCTAATTCTCTTTTTAATAGGCTCAATGCCTCTTGAGCATCTTCTAATAACACATCATCAGCATCTAGCCATAATATATATTCTTGCGTTGCTTTCGAAAAAGAAAAATTTCTAGCTGCCGCAAAATCATTAATCCATGGAAAGTCATATATGTTAGAGGTATATTGAGTTACAATTTCTTTCGTACGATCAATGGAACCTGTATCAACTACAATAATTTCATCAACAATTTTTTCTACTGCATCTAAACATCGACCTATTGTATCTTCCTCATCTCGAACAATCATACATAAACTAATTGTAATTCCTTGCTTGTTCAACATAATCACCCTCTTCCAAATCAATCATATGTTATACATACAATAAACTTTCCACTTTTTTAACTTGCACAAGCAGTTTAAGATTTCTTTTCAATAATTCAAATGTCCGTGTCATTTTCTTCCGGTTTTGCATCTACTATATAATGAACGCTTTATGGAGGTGAATTTATGTCAAATAATAATTATTCAGATGGATTAAATCCCGATGAATCTTTATCAGCTAGTGCATTTGACCCTAATCTTGTAGGACCAACATTACCACCAATACCACCGTTTACTCTTCCAACCGGGCCGACTGGACCGACTGGACCAACTGGGCCGACTGGACCAACTGTACCAACTGGGCCAACTGGACCGACTGGGCCAACTGGACCTACTGGACCGACTGGACCAACTGTACCAACTGGGCCGACTGGGCCAACTGGACCGACTGGGCTGACTGGGCTGACTGGACCGACTGGGCCGACTGGACCTACTGGACCGACTGGGCCGACTGGGCCGACTGGACCTACTGGGCCGACTGGACCGACTGGACCGACTGGACCGACTGGACCGACTGGAGCTACCGGACCAACTGGAGCTACCGGACCAACTGGACCTACTGGACCGACTGGGCCGACTGGACCTACTGGACCGACTGGACCTTCTGGATTAGGACTTCCAGCAGGATTGTATGCCTTTAACTCAGCTACAGTTTCTTTAGCTCTTGGAATTAATGATCCCGTACCATTTAATACTGTTGGATCTCAGTTTGGTACAGCAATTTCTCAAATGGACCCTGATACTTTCGTAATTAGTGAAACTGGCTTCTATAAAATTACTGTTATTGCGTATACAGCGTCAGTAAGTTTATTGGGAAGTCTTGGAATTCAAGTTAATGGAGTTAATGTACCGGGTGCGGGCACAAGCTTAATTTCACTTGGAGCTCCTATCGTTATCCAAGCCATTACACAAATTACTACAACACCATCACTCGTTGAAGCAGTTGTTACAGGAATTGGATTATCACTAGCTCTTGGTACCAGTGCATCAATTATTATTGAGAAAATCGCTTAATTTTGTACCTAGCAGTAAGACTGAAATCAGTTTTACTGCTTTTTTATTGGTCAATTCAATCATTAAATCTTTCTTTTCTACATAGTCATAATGTTGTATGACATTCCGCAGGAGGCTCTTATATGGAAAATAAATCTGCTGTCCAGCTTTATCTTGAGTTATTAAAGAAAACAATTTTATTTGAAATATGGTTAGAATACGAACCATACTTACCTGCTTCGTTACATATATCTAAAGAGCTATCATATGAACCAGTTACAGTTCCGCTTCCTTTATTTCTTAAGCAATACGTAGAAAATCACAATTTAAAAATCGTTGATCCTAACGTTTCAAAAAATGAGCGGCAAGGCGGCAAGGATTGGCCAAGAGCAGCACACAGCATGGTTGGTCGAAAACGTATGAATCAATTACATGAGGCTATGGAAACTGTCGTCCGTGAAAATATAGAAGGTGATTTTATTGAAACTGGTGTATGGCGCGGAGGATCATGCATTTTTATGAATGGTTTTTTACAAGCAAACAACATTACGGATCGTACTGTGTGGGTTGCCGATTCGTTTGAAGGTCTGCCAGCACCTAACTTAGAACAATATCCGAAAGATTACGGTGATTATTTACACACATTTGATTACTTACGAGTTTCTTTAGAAACAGTGCAAGAAAATTTTAGAAAATACGATTTATTAAATGATCAGGTGAAATTTTTAAAGGGTTGGTTTAAAGATACATTGCCTTCAGCACCGGTAGAAAAAATTGCAATTGCTCGCCTTGATGGTGATATGTATGAATCAACGATGGATAGTCTTGTAAACTTATACGATAAAGTTTCAACAGGTGGCTATATGATTATTGATGATTATGGATTGGTAACATGCGCAGAGGCTGTAACAGATTTCAGAAATGAAAGAAACTTAAAAGCTCCTATTACTAAAATTGATGATTTCGGTATTTATTGGCGAAAAGAATAGCATACAATTTTATTTTTTGAGGGGTTCTATCACACTACTTATTCATAAGAACCAATCGTGTAAAGTTCCCCTCACTATAAATGATTAACTTATATACAATAGAAATCCCCGACTTTACTACAAGGACGGAGTGAATGTATGAACGAAAATGAGAAAAAAATCACATTAATTCCACCCCCAGAACTCGTTCAATATGTAGGTGGTGACTTTGAAGAGGTTGGAAAAGAATTTATGCAGTATTTTATTGAAATTGGCAACTTAAAATCAAATGAGACAGTGTTAGATATAGGCTGCGGTATCGGCCGAATGGCGGTTCCATTAATGAATTATTTAAACGATGATGGTACTTATTATGGATTTGACTTATTCAATGTGGGAATTACATGGTGCAAAAATAACATTTCAACACGCCGTAACAATTTCCATTTTGAACATGTCGATATATATAACCAATTCTACAATCCCGATGGAAAAGAAGATGCCTCCCAATACAAGTTTCCATATGAAGATGAATCATTCGATTTTATTTTTTTAACGTCTGTATTTACCCATCTCCTTCCGAAAGAATTAGAACATTACGTATGCGAGATTGCACGAGTTCTGAAAAAAGATGGGAGATGTTTTATTACTCTCTTTTTAATTAATCATGAATCTTCCTATTACTTAAATGCAGGACTAAGTACGTTAGGTTTTTATCATCAAATTGACAATTGTTATGTACTAAATAAAGATATCCCGAATTTCGCAGTTGCCTATCCTGAGGAAGATATTCGCACCCTATTAAATAAATATGGGTTAAAAGTACAGACTCCCCCCCATTATGGTTCATGGTGTAGCAGAACTGAACATACAAGCTATCAAGATATTATTCTTACACAAAAAATTGCTGAAAGGTAGTTGTATATGAATATTAAAAATGGTCCGCCTCTCGTTTCCATCCTTATTCCCACCTATAATCGACCACATTATTTTAAAATCGCTCTAGAAAGTGCATTAGCACAAACGTATTCAAATATTGAAATTATCGTAGGAGACGATAGCACAAATAATGAAACAGAAAAATTAATATACAGACATTATTTACATAAGCATAAACATATAACGTACATTCGAAATGCCTCTACTCTAGGACAATTTCATAACGCCCTTATGCTCTTAGAACAGTCAAATGGAGAGTACATAAATTTCTTAATGGACGATGATATATTTTATAATAATAAAATCGAAAAAATGATGTTTTATTTCCAGCAAGACTTAAATAAAAATCTCGCACTTATCACATCCTATCGTACTTGGATTGATGATAATGGCGATACAATTGAACAACATCCCTCCATGAAAAAATTATATGACGAAGATACTCTACTAAGTGGGAAAGATTTTGGAAACCGTATGCTTTTAGCTGGACAAAATATTATCGGCGAACCTACAATCGTACTCTTTAGAAAAAATCTATTAACAGAACCTTTCGGCACTTTAAATGGCAGAAAATATGGTTGTAGTGTTGATATGGCCTCTTGGATAAGTTTACTTTCAAAAGGTGATGCGATGTATATCACTGAGCCTTTAAGTTCATTCCGCCTTCATACTGGACAGCAAGTACGTCACAAATTCCTTGAAGGCTGTGAAGATTTTTCCCAGCTCGTTTTAACCTCAAAAAAGTATGGTTTCTTACAAGACACCAAATATTATAAAAAAGGGTTGATAAGAGCTTACGGATGGTATAAAAATGCGGTCAAATTTTACAATCTATTTCCAAACCTCATTCCAGATATAAATACACATGCACGTCTTTCCTATTGTTTAAATATAATTACAAAAGAACTCCGTGCAATATAGTCCATCACAAGGAAGGAACTATTCCTTCCTCGTGATGTATGACTTCCCACAAATAGTGGAATAAATGTATGCATAGTCTGCTTGTATATTATTTTTATCATGACATGATCCATATACTTACTAGGCGATAGAAAGGAATACATACATTGAAAGATCCAAATTCTCAATATCAAATAGACTACGTATTACTATTCATCTTATTTGCCATTGGGACTGTTAGTTGCTTTGCAATTGCAAGTGCACAAGCCTCTTTACCACCATTTTTGCAAAATGTAAATTTTGTATTAAAGCAAATCCAATGGTACTTCATTGGATTTATAGCCATTGGCATGATTATGATTATTGATTTCGATCGTTATCAAAAAATTGCTTGGTATTTATATAGCTTTGCATTGGTACTACTTATTGGACTAGAACTTCAAGTACCAGGTGCCGTTACAATAAAAGGTGCTACCGCTTGGTACAGGCTTCCAGGCATCGGAAATTTCCAACCTTCTGAAATTATGAAATTGTTTTTAATTATCGTCACCGGACGAATTATAGCAAATCACAATGAGAAATATTTTTTCCGAACAATACACGACGATTTTTTATTACTCGGAAAAATATTCGCAACAAGTTTGCCACCACTACTACTTATTGCAAAGGAACCTGATTTAGGAAACACAATGGTAATTTCAGCTATGCTCGCAGCAATGATACTAGTTTCTGGTATACGTTGGCGCTTTATTTTCGGATTAGTTTCCGGTATTTTTGCAGTTGGCGTTACATTAACTTATATTTTTTTCACGCATGCAAAATTCTTTAAAGCACACATTTTACAAGAATATCAACTAAATCGCTTCTACGGCTGGTTAGCGCCATACAAGTATGATGCGCAAGGCTATCAATTAAGACAAGCTTTCTTAGCTACTGGATCAGGGGAAATGCAAGGAAAAGGTTGGGAAAATGGACAAATATACTTTCCAGAACCACATACAGATTTTATTTTCACCAATGTCGCTGAGCAATTTGGCTTTTTAGGCGCAAGTGTCATCATTTCACTTTTTTTCCTACTTATTTTCCGCATGATTCATATCGCTTTAGAAAGTAATGACCCTTTCGGTAGTTACATCTGCGCTGGTACAATCGGAATGTTTACTTTTCAAGTATTTCAAAATATCGGGATGACCATCGGATTACTACCTATTACAGGAATCACATTACCCCTTATGAGCTACGGAGGAAGTTCCTTACTCACATACATGATAGCAATTGGATTTGTTTTAAACGTTCGCTCCAGAACGAAAATCTTTATGTTCAAATGAAGCATAAAAACGGTATATTTTTATCTCTATCCTTTTTTAGATATACTAATGAAAAATATGATGGAGGTTTAAATATGAAATATGACATTATAGGGGATATTCATGGATGCTTCCAAGAATTTCAAAATTTAACGACGAAACTCGGATATAACTGGAATAGCGGTCTACCGATTCATCCCAATCGACGTAAGCTTGCATTTGTTGGTGATATTACAGACCGTGGCCCTCATTCACTACGTATGATTGAAATTGTATGGGAACTTGTTATAAATAAAAAATTAGCTTATTACGCTCCGGGAAATCACTGTAATAAACTATACCGATTTTTCCTTGGGCGTAATGTGACAATCGCTCATGGACTCGAAACAACTGTTGCCGAATATGAAGCATTACCTTCTCATAAACAAAACATGATAAAAGAAAAATTCATCACACTTTACGAGCAATCCCCTTTATATCACGTACTCGATGAGAAAAGGTTACTTGTATGTCATGCCGGAATTCGGCAAGATTACATAGGAAGACAAGATAAAAAAGTACAAACCTTTGTATTATATGGCGATATTACAGGAGAAAAACATGCTGACGGCTCACCTGTCCGTCATGACTGGGCAAAGGACTATGCAGGAACAGCTTGGATTGTATATGGACATACACCCGTAAAAGAACCTCGCTTTGTAAAGCATACAGTCAACATTGACACTGGCGCTGTATTTGGTGGCAGTTTAACTGGATTACGTTATCCTGAAATGGAGACTGTTTCCGTCCCTTCCTCCCTGCCTTTTGTCCCTGAGAAATTTCGCCCAATTTCATAACTCTCCTTATTTAGGTACCATTCATAAATTACGAGGGATTACCGCATCATTTAGGCGGATCTCATATAAAAACTGGGTGAAGTAATTAAAAAAAGATGCAATAAAGTGCATCTTTTTTTAATTACACCGCATATACTGTCGCAGGAGGTGACAGAATGAAGAAAAAATCTTCTAAACAAAAAAGAAAATGCCCGCCTTTTTATCTGCCCATGTACGGAATTAACAACTGGTGCAGCATTCGAGCTGCAGCTTTAGAAGAACTGGAAGGACAAGAGGCATCCCCCAAAAACAAAACTAGACCAAAATATGTCTCTTTAGAAAATGCTGTAATGAGCCGCATAATCGATAATAGAAAAACAAAGATGCAGCAAAAAAACAAACCTCTCTCTACTCACACAGAACATATAATGCTTTCCGAGCAAACAGAGAAAAATGAGGAAGAAAACATTCCTGTAGCAATAAATAAAAAAGCGGAACCAGAAATTCCAGCTACTATAATAAATCAAGTAAAAAAAATAAAAGAAGCATTAGCTTCATCGAATGATATACAGATAGAAAAACCACTCATAATTGAGACTCCTACATCTGAAAATACAAAAGTAAAAAAGGGCAGTCGATATGCATATGCAGAGGGGCTTCACTCTCATGCTGAAGGCATAGCAACACATGCAGAAGGCTTCTTGACACACGCAAAAGCTTCTTTCTCTCATGCAGAAGGATCAAAAACAAAAGCCACTGGACATAGTTCCCATAGTGAAGGAAGTGAAACGACAGCAGGCGGCTCTTATTCTCATGCGGAAGGTAAACATACGATCGCTTTAGGCGAAGCAGCACATGCAGAAGGAACCGCGACTATCGCTAACGGATTCTCTTCTCATGCGGAAGGTAATCATACATCAACAGCTCATTTTGCAGGTAGCCATATTATGGGACGCTTCGGCACAGCAGAAGAATCTTATTCTTGGTTTATTGCAAACGGCACAAATGAAACCGATCATAATATCGGTGCAAAGTGGCTTGCTCATAATGGAGAAATGTACATTGATGGCGCTTCTTACAATGCAAGCGGAACTGATTTTGCACAAATGTTTGAAACAGTAGACAATAAACTTATTGATGTAGGTTATTTCGTTACATTTAGTAGCGAAGAAAAAATTCGAATCGCTACTTCAAACGATTCATTCATCTTAGGTATATCTAGTGCAACCCCCGCTCTTATAGGAAATAGCGGTGCTTTAAGTTGGCAAAAGCGCTACAAAACAGATAGCTTTGGAAAACGCCAATATGTAAGTACGGAATCGCAAGACATACAACCTCTTTTAAATACCGAATGGGATCCAACTTGCAAATATATAGCAAGAAAAGATCGTACCGAGTGGCTTCCTGTAGGATTAATTGGACAAATGTTAGTACGTGATGACGGCACTTGCGAAACGCATGGATATTGTCGTCCAAATAACGATGGCATTGCTACAAAATCCGAAAGTGGATTTTTCGTTATAAAGCGCACAGGTGAAAACCAAATTTTAATATTATTCCGCTAAGAAAAAAAGGGAACAAAATTCTTCATTACAGAAGAATTTTGTTCCCTTTTTAAGTATGTCTTAATACCTCTTGCATATCGCTTGGAATGATTGTAGTGAAAGACATTTCCTTCTCTAAAATAGGATGATAAAACGTCAAAGATATACTGTGAAGTGCTTGTCGTTTCATTTCATCCCTTTTTCCACCATACAAGTTATCGCCAAGCAACGGATGTCCTATATGCGCCATATGTACACGGATTTGATGCGTTCTGCCTGTCTCAAGCTCAAGTGATACATGCGTCTTATGATAGGCACTATCAATCACTCTAAAATGAGTAACTGCTCTCTGCCCATCCTCACAAACGGTTCGCTCAATAATGCTATCCGATTTTCGTCCAATCGGTGCGTCAATCGTTCCTTCTCGTTCTATCATCTCGCCATGAACGATTGCTTCATATGTCCTTTTCACAGCTTTTTGTTGATGCTGTTTCGATAAAAGATGATGCACGAAACGATTTTTTGCAATAAGCATAAGCCCTGAAGTATCACGATCTAACCTTGTTACAATGTGCACCGTACTTGCAAGATGCTGCTTATCATAATGAGATAAGAGTGCATTAGCAACACTCCCTGCCGGATGTTCTCTAGACGGAATCGTTGACATGTTCGCCTCTTTGTTTATGACAAGAACCGCATCATCTTCATAGACAATACACAAAGGGATATCTTCTGCAATCATCCCTTCACTTCTTTCCTCCACTGGAAAAAAGACACGCAATTCTTCACCAGCTTGCAACTGATGACGAACGCTCGCATGTTGACCATTTACTTCAATAGCTCCGCCGTGAAACTTTATATCCGTTAATGCGGCTTTAGAAATCCCTTTTGTTTTTAAAAATTCTCTAACTAAAGTTCCCTCTTCAGCCAATTTTATATCCCATTTCAATGTAAATCTGTTCAAATATATAAACCCTTTCTATTTATCTGCAACAAACGAGTCACGAACTCGTTTCCAGAACGGGAATGGACGGAAACGAACAAATCGTACTTTCTCATTTGCAACGCGATACTGAATTGATTTCACATCTTGATGAACCATTGTTAAATGGTCCACCGTAATTTGCAAGTTCATTCCTGCAGTCGGCTTCAACACACATGTATGATGTTTCGGCAGTACGAGTGGCGAACCTACAGTACGAAACACACGGTTATTAATGGATGCCATTTCTGCAATTTGAATCGCTTCAATAGAAGGGTGAATAATCGCTCCGCCAAGCGCCTTATTATACGCAGTACTTCCTGAAGGAGTAGAAATACATAGACCATCCCCGCGGAACGTTTCAAAGTACTCTCCGCGTATTTCCACTTCTGTTACTAATGTACCTTCTGCGCTTTTTACAGTTGCTTCATTCATCGCCAAATACTGTGACTCTTTACTCCCATTCACATAGCGAATAATCACTTCTAAAAGCGGATATTCCACCACTTGGAATGGTGTTTTAGCAATTGCAATTACTAATTTCTCTACTTCTGTCGGTAACCAATCTGCATAGAAACCTAAATGCCCTGTATGTACACCAACAAATGCTGTTTCATCCAATCGATTGTAATAACGATGAAACGCATATAAAAGCGTTCCATCTCCCCCAACAGAAATTACAATATCGGGTTCCTGTTCATCCATTATAAATCCAAAATCTAGCAAGTATTCTTTCATCGTGCTTGCCAGTGTATCTGATGATTGATCTCCCTTTGACATAATTGTAAATTTCATCGCCCAACACCCTTTAGTTTATGATTCGGAATCTTTCGTTTCTTGCTTTCTTGAAAAAGCCTTCTGCGCTTCTTGAATTTCAAGACGGATAGAAGACATTTCTTCATCTAATAAAAATGCCGCTTCCGCTGCACGTTGCAAGCGTATTTTAATATCTTCAGGAAAACGTCCACTATATTTATAATTTAAAGAATGCTCAATTGTTGCCCAAAAGTTCATTGCTAGTGTGCGTATTTGGATTTCTACTAATACTTTTTGTTCTCCCTGAATCGTTTGAACAGGGTAACTAATGACAACGTGATAAGAGCGATAGCCACTGTCTTTCTTTTGCGTGACATAATCACGCTCTTCCACGATTTCAAAGTCATTTCGTTTTCGAAGATATTCTACCACAGGCTTAATCTCATCAACAAATTGACACATCATTCGAAGGCCCGCGATATCCTGCATATCTTCTCTGAGCCGGTCTAGCGGTACATTTCTCTTCTCCGCTTTATCAATAATACTGGCAACCGACTTTACCCTTCCTGTTACAAACTCAATTGGAGAATGCTCTGTTAACATTGCAAATTGAGTGCGCATTCCTTTTAGTTTCACTTTCAGCTCTGCCACCGCTTGATGGTAAGGTGCTAAAAATTCTTCCCAATTTCGATTCATTTCAACCACCACCAAAATCAATCCATTTGCTTATAGAAATACTTTTTCTACAGCAGTTACTAGTTCTTCTCCGTAATTTGCATTACCTTCAATATTTTCAACTAAATATTCTACTTCTTCTTTTAAACTTTCTAATTCCATTTCAACGTCATTCACGCGAACGAACATTGCCATATCTTTATTCATCGCTTCATGCATTGCTTCCCAGCATGTGTGCGGAATACTTACATAAATGAAAGACGATTCGTTTTCTAAGATATATAAAAATGATAAATTGTCTGAGTCTACAAGTACATGATTACGCGCACTTAACTCCTTTACCTCTATCTCATTATTTTCCGCACAAAAAATAAGAGCATTCTCTCTCTTTTCTACGCTCTTAACTTGAATTTTATTTTGCATGCTCTAACTCCTCCATCTCAACTTCCTGTCTTACTTAACAGTATTATTGTATCATAACATGGACGCAAACAAATAAAACATTGAACCAAATTTGCGAAAAAGCGATAATGTGTAAAGAATTATTTTTCAAAAGGAGCGCGCATACAATGACACAAGAAATTGAAATTGAATTTAAAAATATTGTTACAGAAGAAGAATTCAATACATTATGTAAATCATTCTCTATTGAGGTATTTACGAAGCAAGTGAATCACTACTTTGAAACACCGGATTTCTCTTTAAAAGAAGCTGGCTCTGCACTTCGTATTCGTCATAAAGGGGAAACTTATACATTAACATTGAAACAACCTGCAGAAGTCGGCTTGTTAGAGACGCATCAAGTCATAACAGAAGACGAAGCAAGAAAGATGATGGAAACAAACGTAATCATTCAAGGGGCCGTACTAGATCAACTACACAAATTACAAATTCCTGTTTCCACTTTAACTTATATGGGTAGTTTAACAACAGAAAGAGCTGAAACATTATTTGAAGGCGGAACGCTTGTCTTTGATCATAGTTTCTATTACAATCACGATGATTATGAAATTGAATTTGAAGTGCAAGATGAAGAAACAGGAAAAGCTGCATTTATTCATTTATTAACGCAGCATAACATACCAATCCGTCATACAAATAACAAAGTAAAACGCTTTTTCCTTGCCAAACAAAACAAAGCACGCTAAAGTGAAAATTCCACTAGTGAATACGTTCTACTAGTGGATACATCTCACTTTTAAAAAAGTGAAAGATTCATTTACACTTATAGAATAAGCAAAGAATGTTATGAAGGCTGTTTATTTGCCCTCCCTAACATTCCATTGCTACAATAGATATACATTTCATGGAAAAAGGAGTTTATAAAGGATGAGCAAGCAACCGATGACACCATTTGAAGCAATTGGCGGTGAACAATGCATTGCAATATTAGTAGACACATTTTATTCCTATGTCAGTAAACACCCTGACCTATCTCCCATCTTCCCGGATGATTTAACAGAAACCGCTAGGAAGCAGAAACAATTTTTAACACAATATTTAGGTGGTCCTAATTTGTACACTGAAGAACATGGTCATCCCATGTTAAGAGCACGCCATCTTCCGTTTGAGATTACCCCAAAACGAGCAGAGGCTTGGCTATCATGTATGGAGCAAGCAATGGATGACACAGGAGTGCACGGTCATATAAGAGAGTTCGTTTTTGAACGTTTAGCATTAACTGCTCAGCATATGGTTAATACTCCAAACGAAACAGGTGAAGTGTAATGGATAAGCAGGAAGCAAAGCATATCAATATGCCATCTCCTTCCGCATGTGAGCATAAGTCTGTAGAAGCATATTTATTTATTGATCCACTTTGTAAAGATTGCTGGGAAATTGAGCCCTTTATTATTAAACTATGGCTTGAATACGGGAAATACTTCTCTATTCGTCATATCGTAACAGGAAAAGTGGACGGAACGAACGCTTCCTCACACAAATGGAATAAACCTGCTAATATTCGATTTGTGTGGGAAAAGACAACAAGTTTACAAGGTTTTTCATGTGATGGAAAGATACATATGCAAGAGGCATCGTCAACACCATATTTAGTTTCTATGGCAATTAAGGCAGCGGAGTTACAGGGCCGAAAAGCAGGTTCGAAGTTTTTGCGAAAACTCCAAGAATACATTTTCCTTGAAAATGTATCAAACCCTGACTGCGAATTATTACTTGCATGTGCAAGAGATAGCGACATTGATGTAGAAGAATTTAAAAAAGACCTACATTCCGCTAGCGCAAAAAAAGCTTTCCAATGTGACTTAAAATTCACAAATGAGATGCATATTACAGAAATACCTTCTCTCGTATTTTTTCATGTGAATTCAGATGAAGAAGGTATTAAAATCGCTGGAACTTATTCCTACGACGTATACGTACAATTATTGAAAGAACTTGTAAAATGTGAAATCGAGCCAGAACCATTACCACCTTTAGAAGTGTTACTAGAAGCAACGCAATTTATATCTTCAAAAGAAGTAGCATTTATATATGACTGCTCGCAGCAAGAGATCGAGCGTGAACTAAAAAAATTACAACTGAAACGAAAAGTACAAATGATTGACGTAAAATGTGAGCGTTATTGGAAATGGATAGCAAAAGAAAAAGACCTGGTGTAAACACCAGGTCTTCTTCTTTACGGCTTATAAAAATATTAAAGGGGATGGGAGAAATTTTCACGTTCAAACAAAGGGGTATATGTTTGTATGTGAATTCGTTCACGCTTATTATATTACAAGATTCGACGTCAGATGACAACCCCTTTTGTCGAATTTCACACTTTTGTCACATTCTAAACGTTTTCATTTCTGAATAAGCTATAAAAAAGCTATTTTGGAGGTGTTCTGTATGAAAAAAACGTATATTTCACTTATCTTTCTAGCTGTCATCGTTTCTTTTTTCTTGTATATCCTCTCTCTACTACAAGCTTTTCCTAAAATTATTGCCTTTCCTCTTTTATTTGGAGTCATTGTCATCGCTCTCTCTTATTTCAACCATAAAAAACGATTTAAAGGATTTTAATTAACTACAAAACTGCCTTCTAATTTAGAAAAAAGAAGGAAACCCACTTTGTTTTTTCGACAAATATCGACAAAATAACATGTAAACAAAAAGACGAGGTAAATCCCTCGTCTTTTCTATTACTTCTCTTCAAATAATAATGCTTCTAATTCATTTAATTTCTCTTCAAATACCTGTAGCGCTTCTTTTACCGGTTCTGGAGATGCCATATCTACTCCAGCTTTTTTCAGCACTTCAATTGGATAATCTGAGCTTCCCGCTTTTAAGAACTCATTAATGTAACGTTCTACTGCTGGTTGCCCTTCTTCTAAAATTTGTTTAGATAGAGCCGTTGCTGCACTAAATCCTGTTGCATATTGGTATACGTAATAGTTGTAGTAGAAGTGCGGAATACGAGACCACTCTAAGCCAATTTCTTCATCGATTACTAAAGCATCACCGAAATATTTCTTATTTAAATCATAGTAGATCTCCGTTAACATGTCTGGCGTAACCGCATGTCCCTCTTGTACTTTCTTATGAATAATATGCTCAAACTCTGCGAACATCGTTTGACGGAACACAGTACCACGGAATCCTTCTAAATAATGATTTAATAAGTATAGACGCTCTTTCTTATCTTCTGTCGTTTTTAATAAATAATCGTTTAGAAGCGCTTCATTACAAGTTGATGCTACTTCCGCAACGAAGATTGAATAATCACCGTATACGTGCGGCTGCGTCTTTCTTGTATAGTAACTATGCACGGAATGACCGAACTCATGAGCCAGTGTAAATAGATTATTTACATTATCATGCCAGTTCATTAAAATATACGGATTTGTTCCATATGCACCAGATGAATATGCTCCGCTTCGTTTTCCTTTATTCTCATACACATCTACCCAGCGATTTTCATATGCTTCTTTTAAAATGTCAACATACTCATCACCAAGTACGTTTAAAGACTTTAATAACATGTCTTGTGCTTCTTCATACTTCACGTTCATTTTCACTTCTGGTACAAGTGGTGTATATAAATCATACATATGAAGCTCCTCAAGTCCTAGTGCACGCTTACGAATATCAATGTAACGATGTAGCAAGTGTAAATTATCATTTACAGATTCAACAAGTTGATCATACACCGCTTCAGGAATATTATTATTACTCAATGCCGCTTGACGTGCAGAATCATATTTACGAACACGCGCATTGAAATTATTACGCTTCACAGCTCCGCTTAACGTACTTGCAAATGTGTTCTTATACTTTCCGTACGTTTCATATACAGCTTTGAATGCATCTTCGCGCACACGACGATCATCACTTTCTAAAAACTGAGTGTAACGACCATGTGTAATTTCTACTTCTTCTCCATCCTCATCTTTAATAGATGGAAATTTCAAATCCGCATTATTCAACATACCAAATGTATTACTTGACGCACTCATTACTTCAGATGCTTCTGCTAATAGAGCCTCTTCCGCTTCAGATAATACGTGAGGGCGTTGACGCGTAATTTCTTCTAATGCATGTTCATATACACTTAAGTCTCTATTTTCTTTCAAGAATGTTTGCAGTGTATCTTCTGAAATCGATAAAATTTCAGGCACAATATATGCTGTGCTACTAGATACTTGTGAATATAAATTTGTCGCGCGGTCATTTAACGCTTGATACACAGAGTTTGTTGTATCTTGATCGTAACGCATATGTGCATATGTATATAACTTACCTAATCGCATTGAAATTTCATCCTCATATTGCAATGCTTCAAGTAAATTGTTCGCAGAATCACCAAGTTTCCCTTTAAATTCAGTTAACTTCGGTAATAGCTCTTTAATAGCTTGGAATTCCTTTTCCCATTCTGCATCTGTTTGGAAAATATCCTCTAGTCGCCATGTGTTTGCTTCTTCAATCTCACTGCGATTTGGTAATGTTTTTGTGTTTTGTTCAGACATCCTTTAAGCCCTCCTTTAAATATCTCTACTTACATACAATTCGATTTTTCTTATGTAATTCCTTCACGATCAGTCTTTATTATATCCCTTTTTCCTTCTCTCATGTTGTACTTTGCCTCAAATAAAGATAAGGCATACGCTAAGCAAATTTCATCATATTTCATGATTTCCTCCTCTGTTTTTAACATAACTATCCCCCTTTTTTTGCGGTACTTATAAGTCCCTACTTTCTGCAATACACCTGCATAACATAAAAATGTCATATATTCAGTAACTGCTACTTTCCATATATGCTGTGAAAAGTACGGGAGCATGCGCCTTTTCGTATACGTTTTCACATAACTACACACATATTGAAGGGAAATATAATCCCCTACCACAAACTTACCTATACACTTCATATATAGAAAAGCTTGCCATACAAACGGATTTGTTTGAAAAGCAAATGAGGACGGGAGCGGCACACCGATTTCAGAAGGAAAATTCGCTGGGGTACATTTACATTGATATAAGAGGCGTAATAGTGACTTATGATTATAACTCCAAATAGGCAAAGCATTTTGCCGAAAGTAGCTCTTTCGCTTTTTCCATTCCTCACCTAATGTTTCTTTTCGGAAAGAGATGGGGGAAAATAGCATTTCAAAAGTAGTCGTTTCAGTTGATAAATATATAGTATGTGAAAAAGAGACATTTGTAGAAAATGGAGTAACAAATGCGCATTTCATAAATGATTTTTGTTTCGAACAGAAGAAAATAAGAAGTGGCTGAGGATAAGACTGTAAGGAGAAAGCCAGAAGTGAGGAGAATTTCATCCAGTATGCAGAGTGCTTTTTCAATTGATTTCCACCAATGATCCAAATAACCTGTATACCAGCTCGCCAATACGAATAGGTTCGCTTGTACAGCTGCTCTATGGAGAGATTTGCGCATTGGTATTCAATCGCAATTTTTTTGCCCATTCTCTCTAAGAAAATATCTGGTCTTTGTTGAATCTCCGGAAGATAATGCTCTATATCTACATGAAAGTTTTGACGTTTGAACCACCTATATAGCAATTCTTTACCATGCATATGATACATAGATTCCGCTTCATAAAAGGCTAAACATGAATCCACTTTCTTATGAGCAAAATGCCAACTTTTTTGTTTCCCTAATTTCATTTGCACTTCCTTCCCGCAAGCTATACAAAAGAAGCTTTCCGTTTTACGCATACGGTGTAAAAGTTCTTCATCATGATGATAGAGTAGATGAATTTTTTCTCCGTTTTCTCTTTCGGCGATAAACATCGTAATCACACCCTTTCAGCTCCTTATATTCTACAATTTATTACAAATTCCTTTTAAAAAAAGAGATGTCCCAATTTCGGACATCTCTTTTTATAATAAAGGTGATAATAACCGATACGTTGATTCAACAATTCGTCTATGAAGACGCCTTTTATGAAAACGATCGACATGAATTTCACTTGATTCTTCTATATCCTCTTTAAAATCTTGAACAAGTTTTCTAATGCTATCTGTATCATATAAAAAGGCATTTACTTCAAAGTTCAAATGAAAACTTCTCATATCCATATTAGCGGTCCCAATTGACGCTAAATCAGAATCAACAATGACAACTTTACTATGAAGAAAACCTTTTTCGTATTCATATATCTTTACCCCTGCATCTAAAAGCTCTGGGAAGTACGATCTTGATGCGTAAAAGACAGTGCGCTTATCAGGCTTACTCGGCATTAGCAAACGAACATCAATACCAGCAAGTGCCGCTACCTTTAATGCGGATAAAATATCATCATCCGGAATGAAATACGGCGTCGCAATCCAAATGGATTTCCGCGCAGAAGCAATCATGGCAAAATATAAATGTTTAATTGTTTCCCATTTATTATCCGGTCCACCTGCAACGAGCTGCACGCCTCCCCAATGATCACCCTCAACTGCTTTCGCTTGTAAATATTCAGGGGCCAGCACAGCCTCACCAGTCATATAAAACCAATCTTGAAGGAAAATAAGCTGTAAACTTTGTACAGCTTCACCACGCAAATATAAATGCGTGTCTCGCCAAAAACCGAAGTACTTATCTTTCCCTAAATATTCATCACCAATATTTAATCCACCTACAAATCCTTCATTTCCATCAATAATAACGATTTTTCGGTGGTTTCGATAATTAATCTTATCGTTTAAAATCGGAAAGCGCACAGGGAAAAATGGAACCATTTCTACTCCTGCATCATTCAATTCTTCAATATACGAATTCGATAATTTAAAACTTCCAACCGCATCATATAAAAAACGAACGACTACGCCTTCTTTTGATTTTTGTATTAAAATATCTTTAATTTCTGTTCCAAGCTTATCATCACGTACAATGTAATATTCCATATGAATGTGATGTTTCGCTCGTTTTAATCCATCTAAAATGGCTTGAAATGTTTCATCTCCATTTGTTAATGTTCTCGTTTCAGTTTGAAATGAAATATTTAAAGCGCCTAAGCGGTCCGCTAAACGAAATAACAGCTCTTGATGTTTATGATTGCGCAAAATCCGTTCTTCGTAATCTTCATGCCCCTTATATTGTAAAAATGCTTGTTCATCGAGCAACGCCTTCTTTTGGAACATTCTCTTCCTCCGAAAATTCTGTCCAAATAATAAATAAGCGAAAAATCCAAATACCGGAAAAATACCTAACACAATGAGCCATGTAAGTGTTTTAGACGGATGACGGTTCTCTAAGAAAATAACGCAGCCAATTAAAAATGCAGATACTGTAAATAAAATACTAATAATACCTAAAATCGAAACATCTTTTATCCCAATTACATCCGAATAAAATGCTACATCAATAAACATACGTAACGAAACAAATAATGCGAACAATAGTAGAACAAAGAAAATCAACTTTAACGTATTTTTCATCTCTTACCTCCTTACTAAGAAAGCTTTCCTATTCTTCATATAAAAAGCCGATTTCATACTACAGAAATCGGCCTACGTTTTAGCAGGAAAATTATTGCGAATTGTTTCAAGCGCATGCTCTTTCACAATTTGTTTCCCATACTCACTTACACGATGAATTGTTAAAGTTGATTCTTCTCCGTATTCTAAAACAATACTTAAAATACGATCAATTTCTTCTTCATCATGTAGCACTTCATCGAATTCCACATATACATAATAGCGGTTCTCAAATGAATATAGCTCATCTTTTATATCTTCAAAGATCAGACGGTGGCTTAATGAAATGACATCTTCAAAATCATTAAATTTAATTAAAAAGCCAAACGTACCATCTTCGTTAAAGTTTGTTCCTGCTTGTTCTTCTACCTCTTCCACTAATTCTTGCTGGAATAATGATTCAATGCCTTCATCTAGAGGAATGTCTATAATTTTATCTACACCTATTGGTAGTTCTAGCTTTTGTCCATCCTTTGAAAGCTCTGCTTTCGTTACAAGTACTTCAATCCCTTTATCGACTGCTTGCACTTGAATCCATAACGGTCCATCAATAAAGAAGTCATCATGATCACGAGCTTCGTCCATCATCTCCCAAAAGAGCTCTTCACTTCGTTCGCGGTCATACCAAATTTCCTCACGATTAAACCCTCTGTCCTCTATATCAATGTACGTAATAAAAAATTTCATCGTATGGTCATTAATTCTTTCAATATCCAAAATACAACTCTCCCTTCCTGCTTAGAATTGTTATGAAGGGATTCCCCACTCATATGACAAATCAATAGATTCTTGTACTCTCATTTTATGATAAGATTCTCCAGAATGGAAATAAAATCGATTTATTTTACAAAAATAGTTATATACCTATCTTTATTCGACCATCTACACAAATATATCATTATAGCGATTTCTCACTCACAAAAAATTTGGACATACATTTCCCCCTTCCCCCGTACACTGTAATAAAGTGAAACTTTTATTAGAGAAGATTACTTAGTCTCTTTCTTCACCACATACATATAGTTCGCTTATTAAAACATCATAAATGGAGGCAGACGAATGGACTTAGAGTTTTTAACATCTGTACTAATGATTGTCGGTATCGATGTTGTACTAGGTGGTGACAACGCAATCGTCATCGCACTAGCTAGCCGAAATTTACCTGAATCGAAACGAAATAAAGCTATTTTAATTGGTACTCTTTTAGCAATCGTACTAAGAATTATCCTCACTATACTAGCTGTCTATTTACTCGATATTCCATTTCTGCAACTTATCGGGGGCGTTTTACTTACATTAATTGCAGTAAATTTACTAACTGATAATAGCAACGATCTTTCTTCTATTCAAGGAAAAACAACTTTATTTCAAGCTGTGCGTACAATTGTATTCGCGGATCTCGTTATGGGATTTGACAATGTTATTGCCATTGCAGGGGCAGCTCACGGAAGATTTTTACTCGTAATAATCGGCTTACTCATTTCGATCCCGATTATTATTTGGGGCAGCAAACTCATTTTAATACTGATGGAACGCTTTCCATTCCTCATTTATTGCGGGGCAGCGATTCTCTCCTATACAGCAGGAAAAATGGTCACACATGAAGACAGACTTGCAACCTTTTTTCATAACAACCCAAGTTTCACTGCAAGCATTCCATACTTGTTTATTTTCACCATTTTATGTATCGGCTTTATCGTTCAACAAGTTCGATTACGAAATGTGAAACATTAAAAAAAACCTTCTACTATATAATAGGTAGAAGGTTTTCATATTATTATAATTAATTTACAAGACGCTGTGCTTCACGTAATTGGAACGTTCTTACTGTACGTGGTAAGAAACGGCGGATTTCGTCTTCATTGTAACCTACTTGAAGGCGTTTCTCGTCAATCATAATTGGACGACGTAAAATCCCTGGATAGTCACGAATCATCTTATATAAATCTTGAAGTGGTAAAGACTCTAAGTTTACATTTAATTCTTGGAAAACTTTTGAACGAGTAGAAATAATCTCATCCGTTCCGCTTTCTGTCATACGTAAAATCTCTTTAATTTCCTCAATCGTTAATGGATCTGAGAAAATATTACGTTCTGTATAAGGAATATGATTTTCCTCTAGCCATAATTTCGCCTTTCTACAAGACGTACAGCTTGGAGAACTATATAATGTTACCATACAAAGCTCACTCTCCTTAAAGAGTACAAATTCTGTACTAATTACAGTTTAAATTTCTAAATTCAGCAATTTTTCGCGATACCTTGTCTTAAAACAAAGTGCAAAAATCGCATTTCATGTAAGCAACAACTTTAAGCAAACAACAATTACTTTTAATAAGTAACTTCTATAATCATTATACAATAGATTTTGCAAGAAATATACAGTAAATTTCCTTCTAATTGAGAAAACTCTTCCGTGCATTCCACTGCTATGTAACAAGATTACACTCACATTACCTGTTCTTTAACAATAACCTTTAACCCTTTTAACACTCAGTTTTCATAGATTCCTCATATGATATATAGTTATTTTCTCATAATCTTTCCTATGAAAAAGAGAACGTTTTCTTACCTTTTCCTGATAAATCAATTAAGAAATGTAAGACTGTACAAGTGAGAATTGAAAGGAACATTTGTTCTTATTTTAACAAATATTCTCATTCATGTCTATACGATTTCTAAAATAAATCCATTATTTTTCTGACAGTTCTTTCTTTTTTATCTTTTATCTCATACAATAAAAATACAGACAGGCAAAGGGGGAATTTGCAAATGATTGCTTTTTTTATTGATTTTGTCACTGTTGCTGCCCTCATCATCGGAATAACAGCATTGATTGGTGTCATTACAAATAGCATTGGTGAAAAACTCTTTGGCGGAAAAGAAAAGATGAAGTTTGTTAATAAAAGCTTGGATGTACAATCCGGCTGGAACCAAGTTGGCGGAAAAGGTATTTATAAGAAACGTACGTATTAAAAAAAGCAGGCGGTCAGCCTACTTTTTTTATTTTTCTACAGATGCCCACTTAAAGCTTAATTCGCCGCCATATTTGTGGATATATACATCTTTAATTGTTTCTCTTTCTAATATAGATCTACCGCGTTGGAATACTGGTGCAATTGCTGCATCCTCAAATAAGATTTTTTCCGCTTTTAACAGGTCATTCCAACGTCCTTTTACATCTGAACCTTCTTGCTTTGCCTTTTTAATAAGGCCATCATACTGGGCATTAGAATAACTCATTTTATTTTGTGAACCATCTGTTATAAACATATCAAGGAATGTGATTGCATCAGGGAAATCAGGCCCCCATCCAGTAAATGAAATATCAAACTGTCCACTATCTTCAAGTTTTAATTTTTGTGCAAATGGTTGCATCTTAATCGTTACTGTTAGACCTGGTAAATTCTTTTCTAATTCTCCCTTTACATACTCACCAATTTTCTTAGATTCTTCATTATCAAAGTTTAAAAATTCTAGTTCTATTTTATCCTTACCTAATTCTTTCTTTCCTGCTTCCCAGAATTTTTTAGCTTCCTTCACATCTACTTTTGAAAGTTTTCCATTTTCTTTTCTGAAATCCTGCTTATCTGGTCCCTTAACAAAATCAGATGGTACTAAACCATAAGCTCCCTTAGAACCATTGTTTAAAATAACCTCACCAATACCATCTCGATCGTATGCACTAGAAATAGCCTTACGAATATTTTTGTTAGCTAACGCTGGATTTTTTTGATTAAAACGCAAGAAGAACACAGTTGGATCATTAATTGTTTTAAAATCTTTTTGCCCTTTATACTTATCAACTAATTCCGCTGATAAACCAACTCTGTCAATCGCATTCGTATTATATAAATTAACAGCTGCTCCTGTATCTTTTACAACATTAAAATTAACTTCTTCTAATTTCACTTCTTTTTGATCCCAATAACCTGGATTTTTCTTTAGTTGGAAACTTTGTTCATGCTTCCATTCATTTAATACAAATGGACCGTTATACAACGTTGTATTTGCTTCCAAACCAAATTTTTCTCCCTGTTCTTTCATATACTTCTCATTTAATGGGAAAAATAGTGGATACACCGTTAAATCAAGAAAATATGGAACTGGATTATCCAATTCAACTTCTAATGTATAATCATCTATCGCTTTTACACCTAATTGATCCGGTGATAGCTCTCTTTTATTAATTTTCTCTGCATTTTTCACATCTAACATAATATATCCTGATTTCGCTGCCGTATCCGGGTTAACAGCTCTTTGCCATGCATATACAAAATCTTTTGCTGTTACAGGATCACCATTCGACCATTTAGCGTCTTCACGCAATTTAAATGTATATTTTTTACCATCTTCAGATTTCGTATGGGATTTCGCTACACCTGGAACTAACTTATCGCCTTTCCCAAGTCGATATAGCCCTTCCATTGTATTATTCATAACTTTTGAAGAAGCAGCATCCGAGGCAAGTGTTGTATCCATTGTCGGAATTTCAGACACTTCTGTTAGATTAATAACTTGCTTCGCACCGCTTTTCCCGCTATCCCCTTTTGCGTTCGCTTGCGGTTCATCTTTTTGATAGCTACATGCCCCTAACATCATGCTCATTGCTACTGTTGACGCTACAAAAACTGGTATCTTTTTTTTCATACTTCCACCCTCCAAAAAATGTTAGCCCTTTCATTTTCAAACAGAAAGAAATATATATATGTTCTAATAATTCATATTATACACACAAATATATTTTTTGTATATTTATATTTCTATTTCATTAAAATTTTCTGTTAAAAAATGTATCCATGTAAACGTTTCATATTACTATTTTTCCTCGCTAAAGTGTCGATAATAACTATTTTTATATTTTTCTAAATTATCAGAGAAAAATAAATTTTATATTTCATAATACTTTGTGCATAATTATCCTTCTCTTTTTAACATAAAATTGCAGGCCCTTCATATTAAAAATATGTAGGCTCAAATGGGTGCAAAGGATAAGAAAGTATGTTACGATACACTTTGCTAAAAATAGATATCGGTAAAGAGGGGACGGACATGACAGCAATTCAGGCAAAAAACGGGCCAACAGAGAAATTAAGTTTATTCTTATTAACATGGCCTATTTTTCTAGAAGTTTTTCTATTTATGTTAATGGGTATCGCTGATACTTTCATGTTAAGTGCATTATCAGACGATGCTGTATCTGGGGTTGGTGCAGCGAATCAATATCTCCATATCGCTATTTTGGTACTAGAAGTCATCGGGAACGGCGCAGCTATCGTCGTATCTCAATACCTCGGTTCCAAACGTTTTATGGAAGCATCTAAAATATCAGCTTTAGCCGTCACATTAAATTTAGTGGTCGGACTCGTTATAAGCGCTGGTTTTCTTTTATTTTCAAAACATATGATGATGGCAATGAACTTACAAGGCGATGTACTCATGTATGCACAAAACTATTTATCCATCGTCGGGGGAGCTATTTTCCTTCAAGCTATTATTAATTCATTAGCCGCAATTATCCGCGTACACGGCTTCACAAAGCAAGCGATGTTTATTTCACTTGGAATGAATATTATTCATATCGCTGGAAACTATGTACTCATTTTCGGGAAATTTGGTTTCCCAGAACTCGGTGTACAAGGGGCTGCCATTTCTTCTGCTGTCAGCAGATTAATCGCTCTTATCGTTTTCTTCTGGTTACTGTACCGCGTTATGGAATACCGTGTGAAAATACAATATTACTTCACCTTATCAAAAGAATACATCGGGAAAATTTTAAAAATCGGGATTCCCTCTGCATTTGAGCAAGTTATGTATCAAGCTTGCCAAATTGTCTTTCTGTATTATGCAACGTACTTAGGAACGGAATCATTAGCGGCTAGACAATACGCTACGAATATTTCTATGTTCACTTATTTATTCGCTATTGCAATCGGTATGGGAACAGCAATTATTATCGGGCGCCTCGTTGGCGGTGGTGAAAAAGATGAAGCATATGAACGCGTATGGAAAAGTGTGAAATGGGCAATTGGCGTCACTTTATGTATGGTCGCTCTCGTTATTACATTCCGCACACAATTAATGGGACTATTTACAGATAATCCGCACATTATTACATTAGGTGCATCAGTTCTTTTACTAAGTATACTACTTGAAACGGGACGCACGATGAACATCGTTATTATCAATTCACTTCGTGCAGCTGGTGATGCAAAATATCCTGTTTTAATCGGCGCATTCTCTATGGTGTTAATGAGTTTACCACTCGGTTATTTTTTCGCCTTCCATTTAGATATGGGGCTCGTTGGTATTTGGCTAGCCATTGCTATCGATGAATGGACACGTGCCATTATTATGTTCTTCCGCTGGAAAAGTAGAGCGTGGGAGCGTTATGCACTTGTTAAACCTGAAGAAAAAGAAGAGATTGTTTCTGTTCAGGCGCAATAATACTCGTTTGATTAAGGTGTAGTCTTTAGTAAATGAAACTTATATGAGCGATTCTTTAAATAAATCGACTTACCGAGAAATGTTGACAACTCTTTTATATAGTAGAAAAAAGCCAATCTTCCATAACGGAAGATTGGCTTTTTTATTATTGATAAATCTCTTTATATTTCTTATACTCTGCTTCAGAACATAATACGAAATGTCCTGGGCGAATTTCACGCATTGTTGGTGCTTCACTAGCATAATCATGCTGAGATGGATCGTATACGATACGTTTACGATTGCGCTCATAATCTGGATCCGGAAGCGGAATTGCTGATAATAGTGATTTCGTATATGGATGAATTGGATTCGCATATAACTCTTCACTTGTTGTTAGCTCAACGATTTGACCACGGTACATTACGCCAATGCGGTCACTAATGTATTTTACCATTGATAAATCATGGGCAATGAATAAGTATGTTAAACCTTTTTCTTTTTGTAACTTTTTCAGTAAGTTTACAACTTGCGCCTGGATTGATACGTCAAGTGCTGAGATTGGCTCATCAGCAATGATAAATTCAGGTTCTACAGCAAGTGCGCGAGCGATACCGATACGTTGACGTTGTCCACCTGAGAATTCATGAGGGAAACGGTTTGCGTGCTCTTTATTTAAACCAACTGTGTTTAATAATTCATGCACACGGTCCATACGCTCTTTTTTGCCTTTTGCTAGTCCGTGAATATCAATACCTTCTGCGATAATATCCCCTACTGTCATACGAGGATTTAATGATGCATATGGATCCTGGAAAATCATTTGCATTTTACGGTTGAACTTCTTCAGTTGTGCGCGTGATTTTTTACCATGTACATTTTCACCATCAAACAACACTTCACCAGCAGTTGCATCATATAAACGAATAATCGTTCTTCCAGTTGTCGATTTACCACAACCTGATTCTCCTACAAGACCAAATGTTTCTCCGCGGAAAATATCAAATGAAATATCATTAACCGCTTTGACAACACCACCACTCACGTCGAAGTGCTGCTTTACATTTTTTACTTCAATTAATTTCTCACGTTGTTTAGTCATGTTGTTCACCTGCTTTCATTTGAAGAATACGTTTTTCAACAACTGCCGGCGGTTTTACTTCTGGAGCTTGCTCGTGAAGTAACCAAGTTGCCGCAAAGTGTGTATCACTTACTTTAAATAAAGGTGGGTCCATTTCAAAATCAATTTTCAATGCCTGTGGGTTACGTGGTGCAAAAGCATCTCCCTTTGGCGGCTTCAATAAATCTGGAGGCGTTCCAGGGATTGCATATAATTCTTCTTCTGAACCATCTAAACTTGGCATAGATGCGATTAAGCCCCAAGTATACGGATGTTTTGGATTGTAGAAAATTTCATCTACAGTTCCGATTTCAACAACTTTACCAGCGTACATAACTGCCACGCGGTCCGCAACGTTTGCCACTACACCTAAGTCATGCGTAATGAAAATGATTGCCGCTTCTGTTTTTTGCTGAATGTCTTTCATAAGCTCTAAAATTTGCGCCTGAATTGTAACGTCTAGCGCTGTTGTCGGCTCATCGGCAATTAATAATTTTGGGTTGCAAGCTAACGCCATCGCAATAACTACACGCTGTCTCATACCACCTGAGAATTGGTGAGGGTATTGTTTTAAGCGCGCTTCTGGATTTGGAATACCTACAAGGTCGATTAATTCTAACGCAACTTTACGTGCATCAGCTTTACTCATCCCTTGGTGTTTAATAAGGCCTTCCATAATTTGATTTCCAATTGTCATCGTTGGGTTTAATGATGTCATTGGATCTTGGAAAATCATCGCGATATCTTTACCGCGCACTTGTTGCATTTCTTTTTCTGTTAGTTTCGTTAAGTCACGACCTTCAAATACGATCTCACCGTTTTTAATACGTCCTGGAGGATTCGGAATTAATCCCATTAACGCTTTAGAAGTAACTGATTTACCAGAACCAGATTCTCCTACAATCGCTAATGTTTCTCCTTTTTTCAAATCAAAAGTAACACCGCGTACAGCTTGTACTTCACCTGCATGTGTATCAAAGGAGACTTGCAAATCTTTTACCTCTAGCAATGTTTTCATTTTTACTTCTCCCCTCTTTTACTTACGCATTTTTGGATCTAACGCGTCGCGTAATCCGTCTGCCATTAAGTTGAATGCTAAGATTAACATACTGATGACAACCGCTGGGATGAACATCATATGTGGATACGTTTGAATTGATTTATAACCATCGTTTACAAGAGAACCAAGTGATGCGAATGGTGGCTGAATACCTAAACCGATGAAGCTTAAGAACGCCTCACCAAACACTGCTGTTGGAATTGTAAACATTGTCATTACGATAATTGGTCCCATTACGTTCGGGATTAAGTGTTTTACAATTAACTGTGTATTTGTTGCACCTAATGTACGAGATGCTAATACGTATTCTTGATTTTTTAATTTCAGGATTTGTCCACGAACGATACGCGACATCCCTATCCAACCTGTAATCGCCATTGCGAGTGTAATTGACCATATACCAGATCCCATAATGATTACCATTAAAATAACGATGATTAAGTATGGAATACCGTTAATAATCTCCATAATACGTTGCATAATATTATCTACTCTACCGCCATAGAACGCTGAAATACCTCCATATGCAACCCCAATTACTAAGTCAATTGCTGCTGCTAAAAGAGCGATATATAATGATACGCGTGTACCTTCCCATGTTCTTGTCCATAAATCGCGTCCAAGATCATCTGTACCAAACCAGAAATACTCTTTAATATCACGTTTTTCATATTGGTCAACACCATATTGATCTGTACCGTCAAATGGTAGCCAATGAACATTTTCAATAACAGGAATTTTCGGTGGTAATTTCGAACGACCTAAATCTTGCTCTTTATAAGAATGCTTACTTACCATCGGTCCTAAAATTGCTAGTAAGATAATAAGCGCTAATAAAACGAAACCGAACATTGCCCCTTTATGTTGGAACAAACGTCTTCTTACATCTTGCCAAAACGTTAAGCTTGGACGGGCAATGACTTCATTATCAACATTATTTTGATTGGCTTGTTGAAATAAATCTGGAGATAATTTTTGTACATCTTTCATCATTTTTTCCCTCCCGCTAAACGAATACGAGGATCAATAATTCCGTATAAAATATCAACAATGAAAATAACTAAGATGAAAATCGCACTATAGAAAATTGTAGTTCCCATAATAACTGTATAGTCGTTCACTGTAATCGATTTAACGAATTGTTCCCCAAGTCCTGGTACAGCATAAATTTGCTCAATAACTAATGTACCTGTAATTAAACCTGCAACCATTGGTCCTAAAATTGTTACAACTGGAATTAACGCGTTACGAAGTGCGTGTTTGATAATGATAACGCCTTGGCTAATTCCTTTTGCCTTCGCTGTTAAAATGTAGTCAGCTTGCATAACTTCAATTAACTCTGCACGAGCGAAACGTGCGATTGTTGCGATAACTGCCATCGATAAAGCGATTGTAGGCATTACTGTAAACTCTGGTCCTTTCCAGAATGCTACTGGGAACCATCCAAGTTTTACCCCTACGAAATATTGTAGTAATGCGGCGAATACGAACGATGGTACCGACATCCCGAGTACGGAAATAATTGTCGCCCCATAATCGACCCACGTATTGTTGCGAAGTGCCGCAACGATTCCTAAAATTAAACCGATAAATGTTCCTAATATAATCGCTTGTAAACCAAGTTGTGCTGATGGTCCAATGCGATCCACAATCATATCTGTTACCGGACGGTTATCATATTGGAATGATACCCCTAAATCACCTTTTGCTAAGTTACCTAAGTAACGTGCATATTGAACTGGTACTGGATCATTTAAGCCATATTTTTCAAGAATGATTTCTTTTTGTGCCGGTGATAGCTTCTCCTGGTTTTTAAGCGGAGAACCCGGAAGTAATTTCATCAAAAAGAAAGTCAGTGTAGTAATTAAAAATAATGTCAAAGCCATGTACACGAAACGTTTTAATACATAACGTCCCATAGTCAAGCACCTCCCCGTTTTTCTCAAAAGCAATAAGATAGTTTAAAATATTCTTACTTTTATTTTTTTAAAATAAGAGCATATGCCCATCATAGGCATATACCCTTATTCATGATGGAAACCATTTTTAGTTTTTAAGTTCAACCCACTTATAGCTAAATTCTCCGCCATATTTATGTTCTAATAGGCCAGTAATTGAGCCACGTTGTAAATATGCTTTACCAGGTTGATATACTGGAGCAATCGCTGCATCTTCAAGCAATTGTTTTTCTGCTTTTAATAGAGCATCCCAGCGAGCTTGTACATCAACTTCTGTTTTCGCTTTTTTAATTAAATCATCATACGCTGCATTTGCGTAATTCACTTTATTTTGTGCATTACCTGTTGTATACATTTCAAGGAATGACATTGGATCCATATAATCTGGACTCCATCCCGCATATGACATTGCATAATCTCCACTTGCTTCAAGTTTTAGTTTTTGTGCAAATGGCTGCATTTTTGTTGAAACTGTTAAACCTGGTAAGTTCTTTTCAAATTGGCCTTTTAAATACTCTCCGATTTTTTTCGCATCATCAGTATCAAAGTTTAATAGCTCTAACTCTACTTTGTCTACACCAAGTTCTTTTTTACCAGCTTCCCAGTATTTTTGTGCTTCTTTCATATCCTCTTTTATAAGCTTTCCGTTTTCTTCACGGAAGTCTTTTCCATTCGGACCTTTTGCTAAGCCTTTCGGAACAAAACCATATATTCCTTCTGAACCATCGTTTAAGATCACTTTTCCGATGTTTTCACGTTCAAAGGACATTGCAATTGCTTTTCGGATATTTTTATTTGCTAAAAATTTATTCTTTTCATTTAAGCGAATAAATTGTGTAGATGGTCTCTTAATCGTTTTAAAGTCAGCATCTGATTTGTATTTATCTACAAATTCTGATGTTAACACTACACGATCAATTGCTTTCGTTTCATATAAATTTATAGCAGTTGAACGATCCTTAACAATATTGAAGTTTATTTCCTCAAGTTTTACTTCTTTATTTTCCCAATACGTTGGATTTTTCTTAAGTTGGAAACTTTGTTCATGCTTCCATTCATTTAATACGAATGGACCATTATAAAGTGTCGTATTGGATTCTAATCCAAATTTTGCTCCTTGTTCTGTTACAAACTTCTCATTCAAAGGATACAAGGTTGGATAGACTGTTAAACTTACAAAATAAGGAACAGGGTTATCTAATTCCACTTCAAGTGTATGATCATCAATTGCCTTTACACCAAGTTCTTCAACTGGTAATTCTTTTTTGTTAACTTTCTCCGCATTTTTAACATCAAATAGTATGTAAGCAAACTTAGCACCCGTATTTGAATCTACAGCTCTTCTCCAAGAATAAACGAAGTCTTTCGCTGTTACAGGTTCACCATTAGACCATTTCGCATCTTCACGTAATTTAAATACATACTTTTTTCCATCCTCTGATTTCTCATAAGATTTAGCGACACCTGGAACAAGTTTATCGTCTTTCCCCAGACGATATAATCCCTCCATTGTGTTATTCATGATGTTAGAAGATGCTGCATCTGTTGATAACGTCGTATCCATAGTTGGAATTTCAGCTGTCTCGGTTAGATTTAACACTTGCTTGTTTGAGGATTTTTCTTTTGCGCCTGCTTTATTATCCTCTTTTTGGTAACTACAAGCTCCTAACATACTGACCGTCAACGTCGATGCAAGTAATAACGGTATCTTTTTCTTCATGTTGTGTTGCCTCCCCTAATTGCACTTCCTGTACCCTCACTTGTAAAAAAGTAGAATTGAAAGAATAATCTCCAAGTTTCTACAATTTTCATTATACATATAATATAACAATTGTGAATATAGTTTTTTGTTTTTTTGTTAAAATTTTTAATAAAATGTTTATTTTTTTATTTTTTTGTAAAGGGATACGTTAACATTGCTACCATCATCTTGAAATCAGACCTTTAATTGCGTATAATTTTCAAAAAATTAATTCTAGTACATATTATAGCTTTTATAGTATAATAATTCTAGTAATATTTTGACGGAGGGGAACATTTTGAATAAAGTTTTTTTTCATACTTGTATACTAATTTTCATAGCCATAGTCGCTTCTAGTATTGGCGCATTCCTCGTTTCATCGCAATTTTTGTTGAATTTTGTCAATATCTCGTTTTATATTGCGCTATTTTTTATTCTTATAGGCGGTTTTTTATTCATATTTCAAAATGGATTTTTTAACGTAACAATTTACGCCTTCCAAAGAGTATTTGGTACGAACAAAAAAATTGACTCATTAATTGAAGAAGTAGAGGAACCTGTCGATAAGAAAGAACGTATTTATAAAACATATTCATTCAAATGGACGTATCCAATTTGCATTACAGGTCTCGTTCTTGGGTTGTTCTCGACCATCATTAGCTTTACTATTTTGATGTAGTTTGCAAACACTATCCCATATGATATAATAATCAGCAAAACATTTTGTTATAAAACTTTAGTTCTTTCATATTAAAAGAGCTCAGGTAACAATAAATAAATTTATATGTATGCGATGATAAAGAAGAGTACATATTGAGGCAATTTCAGAGAGCTTGTGGCTGGTGTGAACAAGTAATTGTACAGTATGGAATGGGCTTTTGAGCACCAAACCGAACCGAAAGTAGTAGGCTTTGGCGTTATATCCAAACGTTATTATGGATTAGAGAGATTTCACAGTAGTGAAATAATTAGGGTGGTACCGCGGTCCATTCGTCCCTATAGTTTTTGGGATGAATGGGCTTTTTTGTTTGCCTTCTCTTCCCCCATCACGCATTCAAATTTAGGAGGAATTACTTATGTCAGTTATCTTTTCTGGTATTCAGCCAAGTGGAACGATTACACTTGGAAACTATTTAGGAGCTATGAAGCAATTTACAGAGCTTCAAAATGAACACGACTGTTATTTCTGTATTGTAAACCAACATGCAATTACAGTACCTCAAGATCCCGTACAACTTCGTAAAAACATCCGCAGTCTTGCTGCACTTTATGTAGCATGCGGCATCGATCCTGAAAAAGCTACTTTATTTGTACAGTCAGAAGTACCAGCACACGCTCAACTAGGATGGATTATGCAATCAGTTGCTTACGTTGGAGAATTAGAGCGTATGACGCAATATAAAGATAAATCATCGGGCAGAGATTCAGTTCCAGCTGGATTACTAACGTACCCACCATTAATGGCTGCTGATATTTTACTTTACAACACTGAAATCGTACCTGTTGGTGATGACCAAAAACAACATATGGAATTAACACGTGATCTAGCAGAGCGTTTCAACAAACGCTTCCGTGAAGTGTTCACTGTTCCTGAAATTCGCATTCCAAAAGTAGGAGCTCGCGTTATGTCATTAACAGAGCCTACGAAAAAAATGAGTAAATCTGATCCAAATCCAAAATCAATGATCAGCATGCTTGATGAACCAAAAACAATTGAAAAGAAAATTAAGAGTGCTGTAACTGATTCTGAAGGTATCGTGAAATTTGATAAAGAAAACAAACCTGGTATCTCTAACTTATTAACAATCTACTCTTCATTCTCTGGAAAAACAGTTGAAGAAATCGAAGCAATGTACGAAGGAAAAGGATACGGCGACTTCAAAGGCGACCTAGCACAAGTAGTCGTAGAAGCAATTCGTCCAATCCAAGACAAATATAACGAACTAATCAACTCACCAGAACTAGACGAAATTCTAGACAAAGGTGCCGAAAAAGCAAACCGCGTTGCATTCAAACAACTACGCAAAGTAGAAAACGCAATGGGACTAAGTAGAAAACGTAGGTAATTTATAAAGCGGAGGCGACTGCTTAGCCCTGACGGCTAAGGTTCTTTCCCACAGAAGGTGCTTTTTACCTTCTCGTGGGGAAGGTTCTTAGACGCGAAGGGCTAGGAGCCGGAGCTGGATTACATAAAAAGCGGAGGCGGCTCGCTTAGAATATGAGGGGGATGGAGCTCCTGACGTAGAGGTGCTTTTTGCCTCGCAGGAAGGCGCGAAGCCACCGAATATTCTTGCCGCCGGAGCTAGACTACACAAAATTAAAAAAACCGCCAATTGGCGGTTTCTTTAATTTACCTTTTGCTCGTTTTCCATTTCCCATAACTTTTCAAAAAATGGCTGTCCTTTTACAAGACGCTCGCATAATTGTTCGTGCTTCTCAGACCAGCCTGCTTTCGCTTCATCATACAATCTAGCCCAAATATCTTCAAATTCCATATGTTGAACCATTCCGTATGCTGATGGATCCCACTCTGTGAACCAATAGCGAATTTCTGCTGTGTTTTTCGTTGTATGTAATTGATCTAACGCCATAAATAATAATTGTTTTAGCTGTCTTTCTTTACGAGTTAAGCCATTCATAATGAAAGGTGATGGTGATAAAATATGATGTTCTTTTTCCATTTCTTCTACTTGGAACTCATACTTTTCTGCTTGTACGCTTTCTACCATCTCATATACCATCTGCTCTTGGCGTGGTATAAGTCTACTTTTTCGAATTGGTACATTGTAACCAATTGTGTCGATCGCAATAATTCCTTTTCCATCTGTAACAACAAAGCAATACTCTTGCTGCAAACGTTCATGATTTTTACGAATATAAGCCTTATGATGTACGTCTTCCAACAATTTTTGCGGAAGCTCTAACAATTCGTCCTCGATGTAATGATATAATGTGGAATCTACTTTTAATAATGGCACTTGATCTAATAGCTCAATCGTATCATCTTTCCGCCATTCGTAAAAATGACAAACGTTATACCCATTTTCTTCACCTTCAAACCAATTTACCCATACATCATGTAGATATAACATTCACTACCCCTCACTTCACTACTGTTTGTATCAATCATTATGTTCAATTTTTCTTAACTTTATTCCACCTAAGGAAATATATTCTAATTATTATTTTTTCTTCTATTAATACTAAAAAAAACAGGAAATAGAGCTCCTGTTTTTTATATATGAAATGTATTTGCTTTATTCAATATTTCTTTTGCATCTATAGATAATAAAGAAAGTGTATCTATAGATGCGGAAGCTACACAGTCTTTGACAATATGAAATCCAAGTGCATAGCCAAGCATCTTCGGATAAGAATGAAGTCCACTTAATAAGATGTCGTGCTCCCTTGTTCCTCGTTTTATACTTATTCTTTCATGTACAACGTTTTTCCAATAGTATATAGCCTCTTCTTTTGAAAGATACGTCGTCCATGGTGCATTGTTTTTTTCTGAATATCTTTCCGTTACTGCTTGCTCAGCTAACCCTTCCATAATCATCGTATCAAGTAATGTATATTCTGTTTCTTTCGTCTCAATTTGATGTAACCTGCATATGTGGTGATATTCATGCGCCAATAACACTTTTAATTCTTCCACCGAATTCCGTCCACATACGAATAAGAAAATAACGTGACGCATAGATAATCCAGCCCTGCCGTTATATTCTTCTTGTACAGTCCGATTATAAGAATCTGATAATAAAATAAAGACAGGGACATCCGGACCTTTTAACCAACTTTTCAGTTTCTCATACTCCATACGTAACTCTTTCCAAATTTCCTTTTTCTCTAACTCTTTAATTTCTTGTTCTCCCCGCATAACTGGACGATACATACCTTTAGAAATTAAAAAGCGATACAACCTTTCTTTTGGCAGCGGGATATACTTCGTAAATTTCTCACACAGCTTTTCTGGCCGCCCGTAATATAGATGTAACCACTCGGCTGTTTCAATAACCCCCATCTTTATCCCTCCTTTTTCTTATGTATATGCAAAAGGAGAAAAAGGCGTAAAAATAAATAAGGAGTTTTTTCGTAATATATTACGAAAAAACTCCTTATTTCATCTATTATTTATACGATTTAAATACTAACACCGCGTTATGACCACCGAATCCAAGTGAGTTACTTAATACTGCATTTACTTCTTGTTGTCTCGCTTTATTCGGTACGTAATCTAAGTCACATTCTGGATCTGGTGTTTCATAGTTAATTGTTGGAGGGATTACTCCGTCTGTAATTGATTTAATTGAGAAGATCGCTTCAACAGCACCAGCTGCTCCTAATAAGTGACCTGTCATTGATTTCGTTGAGCTAATTGCTACTTTATACGCGTGCTCACCGAACGTTTCCTTAATTGCCATCGTTTCATACTTTTCATTCGCATCCGTACTTGTACCGTGTGCATTAATGTAATCAATATCTTCTGGCTGTAGACCTGCATCTGCTAAAGCTTGACGCATTGCGCGCACGCCGCCTTCACCACCAGGAGCCGGCATTGTAATATGGAATGCATCACCAGTTGCACCGTAACCAGCGATTTCCGCATAAATGTGAGCACCACGAGCTAATGCGTGCTCTAATTCTTCAAGAATTAGAATACCTGAACCTTCACCCATTACGAAACCACTACGGTTTTTATCAAATGGACGGCAAGCTGTTGCTGGATCTTCATTAAATGTTAATGCTTTCGCTGAACTAAATCCTGCGAATGCCATACTTGTTAACGGTGCTTCAGCTCCGCCTGTAATCATTGCATCAGCATCACCGCGCTGAATTGCTTTAAATGCATCACCAATTGAGTTTGCACCAGATGCACAAGCCGTTACAGAACAAGTGTTAATCCCTTTTGCTCCTGTCGCGATTGATACTTGACCTGCTGCCATATCTGGAATCATCATCGGTACGAAGAATGGGCTCACGCGGCGCGGGCCTTTCTCAGTAAAAATCTTAAATTGTTCTTCGTATGTTTCCATACCGCCAATACCAGAACCAATCCATACACCAATTCGAGGTCCGTTTTCTTCTGTAATTTCAAGTTTTGCATCCTCAACTGCCATTTTCGCTGCTGCTACTGCATATTGTGTAAAGCGATCCATACGGCGCGCTTCTTTTTTATCAATATATTTCTCGACTTCAAAGTCGTTAATTTCTGCTGCTACTTTTGCTGGAAATAGTTCCGGATCAATTCTTGTAAGTCGTCCGATTCCAGATACACCCTTTTTAATGTTTTCCCACGCTGTTTCAACATCTGTTCCGATCGGTGTAACAGCTCCTAGTCCTGTAATTACGACCCTCTTTTTTTCCATACAAAATACACTCCTTTTTTTCTCTCAGTCCTTATTTACCCCAACGAAGAGCGACCGCTCCCCATGTTAATCCGCCTCCGAAACCAACAAGTATAATTAAATCCCCATCTTGAATACGTCCATTTTGCAATTCCTCTACCATTGCAATTGGAATTGAAGAAGCTGATGTATTACCAAACTTTTCAATTGTCATACTCATTTTTTCTTGTGGTAAATTTAATCTCTCTCTTGCAGATTCCATAATACGAATATTCGCTTGATGTGGTACTAAGAAATCCACATCCTCTTTCGTAAGACCAGCTTTATCCAGCACGCGAAGACAAGATTCACCAAGTTGACGAACGGCAAATTTAAAGACTTCTCTGCCATTCATCATAACATACTCGTCTTGATAAAGATGCTTACCGCCACTTCCGTCTGCTCCTAATTCGAAAGATAGAACGCCTCTTCCTTCTGAAACGGCTCCCATTACGATCGCACCGGCTCCGTCTCCAAATAATACTGCTGTATTGCGATCATTCCAGTCTACAATTTTAGATAGTTTATCACTACCAACTACTAATACATTTTTATAAGTTCCCGTTTGAATAAATTGCTGCGCTGTAATCATTCCGTACATAAAACCAGCACATGCTGCACCTACATCCATTGCAGCTGCATGTTTCGCTCCAATCGCTTCTTGAATGACACAAGCTACTGCTGGAAACGCACGATCTGGTGTTACTGTCGCCACCAAAATAAGATCGATATCTTCTCCGCTAACCCCTGCATCTTCAAGTGCTTTTTTAGCAGCCTCTACGGCCATATATGAAGTATCTATTGTATCATCGGCAATGCGTCTTTCTGCAATTCCCGTTCTCGTACGAATCCATTCATCGGATGTATCCATTATTTTCTCTAAATCGTGATTTGTGACTACTTTTTCTGGCACATATCTTCCGATCCCTAAAATGCCCACGTTCACATCGCAGCCCTCCGTTTTATATCAATTATTATGACTTGGTACTAATTTTAAAACATAAATGTATTTTTGTCTAGAATATATTTCAGCTAAAGCATAAAGCTAGGCATTATTCACTTTATTGTTTATAAAAAGAAACAGAAACATACCTTTCCTAGTTTCTTTCGAAATATAAAAAGACCCGAACCGCTTCTACTTACGGTTCGAGCCTCTCTCCCTTCAAAAAAGAAGGGTCTTACTCTTTATCTGCTTTCCCAAGCTCATATGCTTCATTCATAACTTTCATCAATAACTCTAATACTGGTTGTGCTTTCTCCATATCAAGTGCAATTCCATTATCATCTAAAATTGCTTTTGCTTCTGGTAAATGCTTCATTGCGATTTGTAAAAATTGCATGCTTTTTTCGTTCATAGTATGTTCTTCCTCTCTCCAATAAACTTTCACATACAATAGTGTAACACGTGCTCTACCCTTCGTATAACTCTTTATATTTTTTCATATGTGCCAATTGTTTATTTAAACCGTATTCTAACGGGGTATTTCTTTTTATCGAAATAACCTCTACAGCTTCATCTCTTTCTTCCTCATTCTTTTTATTCACTTTATCCTCTGCACGTAAAAGATTCATACCTTTTTTCCATAATGACTTTTTACCACTAAGTAAATTGTATATACCGAGATACTCCTCGTTCATTCCATTTTCCCATAAGCATTCACATACATCTTCAACATACAGTAGATCACTTCCGTTTTCCTCGCTCGCATAACGGCACTCTTTCTCATCCAGTTCTGATAAGATGAGCTGATGATACATCATAAAAGATGGTTGCCATGGTCCATATAATGTAGGAACTCGAAATACACTATATTGTACCTCTCCTTTTTTCAATCCTTCTTCCACTTTCGAAAATAGACGTTTATTTTCAGATTCATCTGCACTTCCTACTTCAATAGAAGAAATTAAATTTAACTTTACTTTATGTTCTTCACACATTTTTATAATTCGCTTTAAATATTGCAATATAAGCCTTTCATTCCGAAACCCACTATGCTGATTTGGCTCATACAAGCAAAAGTAAACCGTATCGAACTTCTCTCCTTCCACTGATTTCCATCCATCTTCACCTCTTATCGAATAATACGTAAATAACGCATTTCGCCCAATTAACAATAACTTCTCTTCATTGATTTTTGTCATACTATCGAATTCATCAAAATCAAGACCATACACTTCTACTTCTTCTGCGATCATTTTATTCACAAGGTGATAACCTACAAACGTAAGTGCACCTATAATTAGCACGCGTTCCATACCACCAACCCTTTCCCCTTGAAACCAATAGCTCCTCATTTATGTATATGGGAGCTTCACAATTCTTCTTCATATTTTTTAAAGAAATCAGTCGCTTGCCTAACCATTTTATATTTCACATCTTGCAGATGGAATAAGACAGAAGTATCACATTGATTAAATTGCCTCATTTTCTCATATTTACGTAACAACTGTTTTCTTCCTCTTTTTTCTTGTGTTGACACGAAAATTTTAACAGGTACACAAGACGGAAGAAGCGTAAATGATTTCTTATTTATTTTTGATGCTAATTCTTCTTCTTTGGAATCATACGCCAAACTTAATTCCTTCACTAACCTTTTGTAAAAAAACTTATGCTCTTTCTCAAACTCCACATATTCTGGTAAATCTAAACACGGATTTAACATAATGACAGAGCGTATAGATTCAGGGTATTTGTTCATCATTTCAAGTGCTACAAGTGCACCCATACCATCTGCCATAATGTGCATTTTCGCATTCAATGTCTCTTTTCTCAAAACAACATCATATAAACGTTTTGCTAGCCGAACAGATTGGTCGTTTCCCCAATGTCTTCCGTATAAATTAGAAGAAAAGACCGTGTAGCCTTCCTCAATAAGGCCATGTAAAAAATAAGATCTTCCCGCATGCTGTGTCCATAAACTTGTACCATTCTCAATAAAGTAGTTGTAATCACCAAGAAGCATTACAGAAAATCCATTTGGCTTCTCTGGTAAATAAATGACACATGGTTCTTTTTCTAAGTAAAAAAAACGTTCCGTAATACTCATTTTTCCCCCGCCTTATTTTCTAAACATATAAAAGTACTCTTTTATAATGTATGAACAGAATGCAAATTTGCGTTGAAAAATCTACAAATATTTTTCTATATTCTTTTTTCAATTGTGTTACAATAAGGACAGATTGAACGAATAGAGGTGTAAAATATGCGTTTCATTTGGGCATTAATTTGGTCGTTCGCGCTTGTACATATGATGAGCTATGTAATTGGTTCTATGACTGGCGGTACATACGATTTTAACCAAGCGTCTATTTTCTCAGTTGTTCTTGCGGTATTAGTACTTGCGATTTCAGCTGCAATTCCAAACGAGCCAGTAGAACAACACTAAAAAAAGAGTCCGGATTTTATCCGAACTCTTTTTTCATTTCACACGAACGACTAATTCGTTATTTTCTACATCTACAACTACGTGACTGTTATCAGTAATCGTTCCTGCAATTAATTCTCTCGCTAATTTCGTCTCAACTTGACGTTGTACGTATCGTTTTAATGGACGAGCTCCGTACATCGGATCAAAGCCAGCTTCTACAACGAATTCTTTTGCAGAATTCGTTAATTCCACTGTAATGTGACGATCAGCTAAACGGCCTTGTAATTCTTTTACAATTTTATCAACAATACCTTTAATTTCATTCGTTGTAAGAGGCTTGAATAAAATAATTTCATCGACACGGTTTAAAAACTCTGGTCGGAAATGTCCTCTTAATTGTCCCATTACAAGTTCTCTTGATTCTTCTTTAATGGAACCATCTTCTTCTAATCCATCTAACAAATGAGCGGATCCAATATTTGAAGTCATAATAATGACCGTGTTTTTAAAGTCTACTGTACGACCTTGTGAATCTGTAATGCGTCCATCATCTAACATTTGTAATAAAATGTTAAATACTTCTGGATGTGCTTTTTCGATTTCGTCTAATAAAATAACAGAATATGGTTTACGTCTTACTGCTTCTGTTAATTGACCGCCCTCTTCATATCCAACATATCCAGGAGGCGCACCAATTAAGCGTGACACAGCATGTTTCTCCATATACTCAGACATATCGATACGAATCATTTGCTCTTCACTATCGAATAAAGACTGTGCTAACGTTTTTGCAAGTTCTGTTTTACCAACACCAGTCGGTCCTAAGAAGATGAAGGAACCAATCGGACGGTTCGGGTCTTTAATACCGGCGCGTGCACGAAGAACTGCGTCTGATACTAAGCTTACCGCTTCCTCTTGTCCGATTACACGCTCTGATAAAATTTGCTCTAAGCGTAGTAATTTCTCGCGTTCACCTTCAACGAGTTTTGCGACAGGAATACCAGTCCAGCGTGAAACAATATCAGCAATCTCTTCTTCACTTACTTCCTCACGTAATAAACGATTTTCTTGTTTATTATGCGCGCCCATTTCTTCTGCTTCTTTTAACTCTTTTTCAATTGCAGGAATTTTCCCGTGACGAAGTTCCGCTGCTTTATTTAAATCGTAATTACCTTCTGCTTCTTCTAATTCACGGCGCAGTCGCTCTAAATGTTCACGTAAGTCACGAACTTTGTGAATATCTTCTTTTTCTTTCTCCCATTTCGCTCTCATACCACTTGCAACTTCTTTTAAATCCGATAATTCACGTTGCAATGTTTTGAGACGTTCTTGGCTACCAAAGTCCTTCTCTTTTCCAAGAGCCGCTTCTTCAATTTCCAGCTGCATAATGCGGCGCGTTACTTCATCTAATTCTGTCGGCATAGAATCAATTTCTGTACGAATTGTTGCGCACGCTTCGTCAACAAGATCGATCGCTTTATCAGGTAAGAAGCGATCTGAAATATATCGATCTGATAAAACAGATGCTGCTACAATCGCGCGGTCATGAATATTTACACCGTGATAAATTTCAAAACGCTCTTTTAATCCACGTAAAATGGAAATTGTATCTTCAACAGTTGGTTCTTCTGCTAATACTTGTTGGAAACGTCTTTCTAGCGCTGGATCTTTCTCAATATATTTACGATATTCATCTAACGTTGTCGCCCCGATACAATGCAATTCACCACGCGCAAGCATCGGTTTTAACATATTTCCTGCGTCCATCGCACCTTCTGTTTTACCAGCGCCGACGATTGTATGAAGTTCATCAATGAATAATAAAATGCGGCCTTCACTCTTTTTAATTTCATTTAATACCGCTTGCAGACGCTCTTCAAATTCACCGCGGAATTTTGCTCCAGCTACAAGCGCACTCATATCTAACGCAAAGATTGTTCTATCTTTTAATCCTTCAGGTACATCCTTCTTTACAATACGCTGTGCTAATCCTTCAACGATTGCTGTTTTACCAACACCTGGCTCACCAATTAAAACCGGGTTGTTTTTCGTTTTACGTGAAAGGATACGAATGACGCGGCGAATTTCACTATCACGGCCGATTACAGGGTCAATTTTCCCCGCTCTTACTTCCGCCACTAGATCACGGCCATATTTTTCTAACGCTTCATAAGTTGCTTCTGGATTTTGACTAGTCACTCTTTGATTCCCCCGAACTGTCATTAAAGACTGTAATAAGTTGTCTTTCGTAATATGAAATCTTGTAAGTAATTGATTTATATCGCCTTTTTCTTCAGCAAAAGCAAGCAATACATGTTCAACTGAAATGTAGTCATCTTGCAATTTCTCTGCTTCTTTTCCTGCTCTTACAAGTAGTTGTTGCAGAGCACCTGTTATATATAATTTGCCCGCTTCTGCTCCGCTTCCCGTTACAGAAGGCTTTTTCTTAATTAAACTTTCGGCGCCTTGCTTTAACGCTTCTATATCGACATTCATTTTTTGAAAAATACGTACTGCTAACCCATCTTGCTCTTCTAATAATGTAAACAAGAGATGAACAGTATCTACTTCTTGATGATGATGAGACACCGCTAAAGATTGGGCACTCATAATCGCCTCTTGTGTTTTTGTTGTCATTTGATTTAAGTCCATCTTTACAGCCCTCCAAATGTTTGACTTTCTTTGACCTTTGATTTGATTATACGCCAACTGACTTTTTTATACAATAATTTTGCTTATGTATTTTCAAACTTATTATTGGAAAAAAGAAAAGTGCGCATGCATGATACAATTGAAAAATATACGGTAAATGAAATTATAACGTGTAATGACAAAAAAGCCGCAATGATGATTGCGGCTCCTTTTACGGTTTTCTTTTATATGTCCACTGACGGTTATGATTCGTGTTCTCTGGAAACTTTTCACCGGCAGTTAATTGTACCATTTGGGGATTTTTCACCATACTTCCCGTTTCACCAATTTCTACGTAAATGCCATCATTTGGCGCTTTTTGTCCAGAACGAAACCTGCGATTTTGTCCCATCTTCATTCTCCTTCCATGACGTCTTGCCTCATTAGTATATCCATTTTAAAAGAAAGCTTTTCTGTCATGTTTAGGAAACAAGTACTACATCTCGTTCTTGTACATATATATGAATGACACAAGTGTAAGCAGGGATTTCTTCCCTATTTGTAGAAAAAAAAGAAACCAACCTACTCTAGGCTAGTTTCAAAGGAGAGTCAAACATATACGAGAAGATTACATGTTCATTATAAGCCTCCTCATACGAGCAATGTAACCCTTTTCACAATTTGTACATAATGAAAGAAACATTGTTTGAACTTTCTAAAAAGATGTTGACTTTTCCTAATTTCCAGCGAGAAATAGTAGACACCACAGCACTTCGAGACGTAAGATGGATATATAGTGAAATTCCCATCTATGGTGGTATCACCCAGTTTAACCTCTTATTTCTGCATATTAAAAAACGGAAATACAGATAAAAACAAAAAAATTATTATAAGAGGTGAAATTATGAAAAAACAGCATTTAATCGCATTAGACTTAGACGGCACTTTATTAACAGACAACAAAATAATTTCTACTCGAACGAAACATACAATTGCAAAAGCAAAGGAACAAGGACATATTGTCGTTATTTCAACAGGACGTCCATTCCGCGCTAGTTTTGATTACTATAAAGAACTTGGTCTTAACACACCAATCGTAAACTTTAATGGCGCTTACGTACATCACCCTCTTGATTCAAAGTGGGGTACACATCACTCACCTCTCGAGCTAGCAACAGCTCAAGAAATTGTCCGAGCTTGCTTTGATTTTGGCGTGAAAAATATATACGCTGAAGTAATGGACGATGTGTATGTTCGTGAAATTGATGAAGATAAAAAACATATTTTCGAATTCGGTTCTCCAAAGATTTTTACAGGAGACTTATTAAATATTTTAAACGATCATCCAACTTGCTTATTAATCGACGCACATGACGAGCATTCCAGTGCAATTCGTCAACACTTAACTGATATGCATGCTGAAGTAATCGATCATAGAAAATGGGGCGCACCTTGGCCAATTATTGAAATTGTAAAAAGCGGGTTAAATAAAGCTGTCGGATTACAAAAAATTTCTAGTCATTACAACATTCCACAAGAACGAATTATCGCTTTCGGTGATGAAGATAACGACTTTGAAATGATTGAATTTGCTGGTCACGGCATCGCAATGGGAAATGCCATCCCTGAATTAAAATCACTTGCAAACCATACAACGTTAACGAATGAAGAAGATGGTATCGCTCTATATTTAGAAGAGGTTCTTGGGTTATAATCTAAAAATTCCCTGCTTATAGTTTCTCGCCAAACGCTCATACTATAATTAGACGCAAAAGTCAGCGCGTCGATTGTTTTCAGCTAAATAAAGGGGGTTTTTCGAATGGGTAAAAAGAACAAATCAAAACGTTTTATCCAACAAGGAGCCGATGCTGTTATGAAGCATGATGCAAGATTCCCGTACAGAGGTACATTAGCTGAGGCAGAAAAAGCGAGAAACAACTCTTCTTTTGGAGGGGTTTAAATGGGGAACTTACTATTCCAACAAGCTAGAGATGCTGTCACAAATGCCGTATCTTGTTCAAGCGGCGCTGAGCAACAAGATCTCGTATATAGAGCAAAAAACGCTTTGCACTCTGCTTATGCAAACTCTTCAACAGCTGAAAAAGTTCAGCTACGCGAAATGCAGGAGCAGTTGCAAAACATTACGAATTTACATTAAAAAAGAGGACCAGCTTTGGTCCTCTTTAATCTTTTCGAAACAATCCAAACACCCCAACCGTTTGCAGTACGTTTGTAAATGCACCTGGGTCCACTTGTTTAATAACCCTCTCTAATTCATACAATTCGTAACGAGTAATCACAATCATTAACATTTCCTTATTTTCATTTGTATAAGCACCTGTTGCCGGTATAGTTGTAATCCCCCTCACTAAGCGTGAATGAATCGCCTTGCGTACCTCTGCCCCATTCTTCGTAACGATTAATGCTGTAATCTTCACGTGACGGGTATGAATCGCATCAATAATTCTCGTTGAAACATACAACGTCAACAAAGTATATAACGCTTTTTCCCATCCATATACATAACCTGCAGCGATAATGATAATTGCATTAAAAAAGAAAAAGTATGTGCCAACAGGTTTATCTTTTATCTTAGATAAAATCATCGCGATGATATCTAAACCACCTGTAGAAGCCCCCCACTTTAAAGCAATCCCTACCCCAATTGCTGAAATTATCCCGCCAAAAATCGCATTCAATATGATGTCGTTCGAAACTGCTTTAACTGGGATAATTTCTAGAAACAAAGTCATAAATATAACGCAAAGAAAACTAAAAAAAGTAAAAGCCTTCCCAACCTTTTTCCACGCTAAAATAACGACAGGAATATTAAATAAGCTAAACAATACCCCCGTTGATATATGAATAGATAAAAAGTCGTTTAATATTTGTGATAATAATTGAGACAATCCAGCAAAACCACTCGCGTACACTTTCGCTGGCGTTAAAAATAAATTCATTCCAATCGCGTTTAACAAACCTGCGACGATTACAACGATTAACTTCTTTATAAGTTCGGTATAATTCAACTTCAAATCCATTTCTAATCCACCCTTATTATTCATGAATGCACTGCTATACATAGTCTTTACGAAAAAGGAAATGATAAACGTACAACGTTTAGAAATGGAGTTGATACATATGCCACATACAAGTGATAACGACAAAAAAGCACGCGATAATAATGCAAAGCGTACGCAAAAAAATGAACAAGAACAAAAGAATATAGAGCAAGGTAAGCGTGCCTATTCCAAAAAGACCGATCACCTTTGATTCCATCGTACACCAACAGTATTGTTGGTGTACTTTTTTTACAGTTTACGGGGAAAAAACATTAAAAATTCACTTCATGTTCACTTCTATATTCTACAATAGCGATAACATATTCGGATGAGGTGTTAGCATGAGAGGGAAACATATTTTCATTATTACTGCACTACTAAGTATATTAATGCTATCTGCTTGTGGACAAAAAAACGGCTCAACTACAGTCGCTACGGCAACAGACTCAACCATTACGAAGAGTGACTTCGAAAAGCAGTTGAAAGATCGTTATGGAAAAGACATGCTATACGAAATGATGGCACAAGACGTTATCACAAAAAAATATAAAGTATCTGACGATGATGTAGATAAAGAAGTACAAAAAGCGAAAAATCAATACGGAGATCAATTCACAGCAGTACTAGAAAACAATCGTTTAAAAGATGAAGCCGATTTCAAAAATCAAATTAAGTTCAAACTTGCTATGAATGAAGCAATTAAGAAGAGTGTTACAGAAAAAGATGTGAAAGACCACTATAAACCAGAAATTAAAGCGAGTCACATTTTAGTAAGTGACGAAAATGAAGCGAAAGAAATAAAGAAAAAATTAGATGCTGGTGCTTCATTTGAAGAATTAGCAAAGCAAGAATCACAAGATCTACTATCAAAAGATAAAGGCGGAGACCTCGGATACTTCCATTCCGGTGCAATGACACCAGAATTCGAAACAACTGCCTACAAACTAAAAATCGGCCAAGTTAGTGATCCAGTCAAATCACCAAATGGCTATCACATTATTAAACTAACTGGTAAAAAAGATTTACAACCTTACGATGAAGTAAAAGACTCCATCCGCAAAAACTTAGAAGCAGAACGTATTGCTGATCCTACATTCAGTCAAAAGTTGTTACAAAGAGAATTAAAAAAGGCAAATATTAAAATAAGTGATAATGACTTGAAAGATACATTTACTTTTGCGCATGAGCGAGGAAATTAAGAAAGCATCCCCTTATATTTCACAAAATATAAGGGGATGCTTTTATTTGCTTTATTTTTTAAAGTAAGTCCAGCCTTCTTCTTGATAAACCTTTTCTTCTTTCATCAACTTACCAAGCGCGCGCTTAAATGCAGCTTTACTCATGTTGAAACGTTCTTTAATATCTTCTGGGTGACTCTTATCCCAAAACGGCATTGCTCCGCCACGTTCTTCCATATATGCATAAATCACTGCAGCGTCATCTTCCATTCCTTCTTCTTTACGAGGAAGAAGTGAAATGTTAATTGTACCGTCATCTTTTACGTCAATAATACGGCCCGTTACACGTTCACCGATGCGGACTTGTTCTTTTCTTTCAGTATGGTGTAAGAAAGCACGGAAATGCTCATCAGTTAGTATGAATGAACCAACTTGAAGTGAACGATACACACGTCCATTTACGTTTTTATTACGCATAGATGGCGTCGCATCTACGATAATTTCTTGCATATCACTGTCTCTTGCCGGAAGAGCGATAAGGCGATCACGATTCGTTAATTTTAACGTACAATATAATTCGTCTCCAACTTCTGGCCATACTGGCATATAAATCGGGAACTCATCAGCTGGGATTAGTATATCTTTTGATACACCAATATCAACAAACACACCTAAACTAGGAATAACTTCTACAACCTTTACCCAGTTCCAATCAAAAGTTGTAATAAGTGGCTCCTTCATTGTTGCTGAAATACGATTTTGGTGATCAAGGTATAAGAATACATCAATCTTAGCGCCTTCTTCAATTTCTCCAACTAATTCGTTTTTATGTAGGAAAATTTCTTCTTCTTCATTCCCAACCATATATCCGATTTCCGTTTCGCGTAAAACAGTTACCTGTTCAATCGATCCTAATTGCAAATACATATTTTTTTAATTCCCTTCTATATATATAAAATTATCTTTTTTATCATTCCAAACAAAAGTTAATTATAACACGATTTTTCCTTTATTTGTCCAACTGCCCAAAATTCACTATAATAAAATGAGGTTACATGAATATAAGTATGAAAACACTTAAGTCTAAGCTCGTTTTCAGCTATACTTTAGTATGTACAGTACATAAAAAGATTAGAAATTTATTTGGAGGTGCTAACTATGGCAAAAGATAGTTCTTTTGACATCGTTTCGAAAGTAGAATTACCTGAAGTAACAAACGCAATTAACATCGCATTAAAGGAAATCCAAAACCGATATGACTTTAAAGGAAGTAAAAGTGATATTAAATTAGAAAAAGAAGTACTAGTTTTAACTTCTGACGATGAGTTCAAATTAGACCAAGTAAAGGACGTTCTAATTTCTAAACTTGTAAAACGTAACGTTCCAATTAAGAACTTAGATTACGGAAAAGTTGAAGCTGCAACTGGTAACACTGTTCGCCAACGCGCAACACTTCAACAAGGTATCGATAAAGATAACGCGAAAAAAATTAACAACATCATTAAAGAAATGAAATTAAAAGTAAAAACACAAGTACAAGATGACCAAGTACGTGTTACAGCGAAAAGCCGTGATGACTTACAAGCAGTTATCGCAGCTGTTCGCAGCGCTGACTTACCGATTGACGTACAATTTATTAACTACCGCTAAAAAGAAAACTCCTCTTAATTAGAGGAGTTTTTCTTTTTATCATGTAGGGACAATACGACAAGGACATGAGAGGGTATTTGCGGTGAAAATTGCTGAGCGAACAGAGTCTATTCATACGAATATCTTACCGGTGACCGCGTGGTTAGACTAGGTCTCATTGTAGAATTTTTTTATACATGGAATTGAGCATGTCCTTTTAAAAATAAGGAAAAGACACCTTAGGACGTTTCCCTTCAACTTGAATCACTTTCCTTATCAATTGAATCCCAAGCCAAAGTCACCACAACTACCTCCATAAACCAAAATCTCTCTCCCTACTCAAGCGTAACAATTTATGAGTATAAGAATATTTTCCACCCTTCAATGTAATGTAGAATTAATAAGGAATCTTATTTTGTGAAAAAAAGTTAATTATAAAAGGGTTAGAAGTGGTTATTTGAAGAAGTTAATATTATGTTTTTTATTGGCTATATTCTTTCTAAATATTAAAGGATGTTCTAATAATATGACTACACTAAAGGATAAATCTAATTGCATTAACAAAGCTTGGTACAAAAAAACTATGTTATGTAATAATTTAAAGAAACATTAAATAGTTGATGATAAAGGTCATAAAAAAGACACTCTAAGGTGCCTTCCTCTTACTTGAACCATCTTAATTTTAATATGGAAGTGAAAAGAAGTATAAAGTGTTAATAGGGATGCAGATTTCAAAATAGAAAGTACGTTAAGTAAACTTTCATTCAACATATTAAGTAATAATATTTTAGAATCAAGTTTATAAAAAATATTAAGAGGTTTATAAGTGTAAAACCTACGGGAACTTTTCCTGTGGGTTTTATTGTACTATAAGTAGTTATTTAACAATTATGTTTTTCGAAATATTCTTCTTTAATTATTTGTAATTTTTTTTCGTTTTTTGTTAATTCAAATATAAATAACGCTTTTTTCATGTTATTAGCAACATTTTCTTTATTAGATTGTTTAAGCTTTAATAAATTCGAACCTTTTTCATAGTATAGTTCACCCAATAAGTATAAAGTATTTAGATTAATAGCTAATTTGATACCCTTATCAATGTATTTTTTTGCTTCTTCGTATTGATATGTGTAACTTAAACATTTTGCTAAATTATAAATGATTTTTAATTTAATTTCTTTATCTCTAGGAAAATCTAACTTATTAAAATTATTTAAACATCTTTTTAATATGTTAATACTCTCTTTATATTCTTTATTTTCTGCATGAAATATAGCCATTGTCTGCATAATATCTATTTCTCTCTCTGTTAAAAAATCAATATTCGTTACAGTTATTTTTAATGCATTATTTAAAAGAGCTAAAGCCGTTTTTATTGAGTTATTCACACGATATATAGCAATTGCTTCATGCCATATTAGAAATTGTTTATCTTCTTTTATTCGAAAATTATTTAAGTTTTTTTCTTTTGTTACTATTTCATAAAGCTCTTTATATTGATGTTGTCTTATGCAATCCTTCATTACACATTTCACATTTTCTATATATTTAAATTTTTTGTTTTTAGTTAGTGCAAATATATTATTTGGATCAATACCAAGTCTTTCTGATAATTGATATAACAATATGCTAGATGGATAAATCACACCTTTTTCGATCTTGCTAATTTGACTTTGTGAGCATATTCCATGACATAATTCGGATTGCGATATATTTTTTTTAATTCTAAGTTCTTTAATGGTAATACCCAAATCGTAAAATTCCATTTTTCCTCCTACTATTTAGTACTTTAGTATAAGAGTATTCTCTAACTTTTAATGTAATGTAAAATTAATATAGTTGCAATGATTGTTTATTTCAAAGGTCTTTTCCTCCCACTATAAGAAACCTTCCCCTTCCCTTTTTCTATCGGTGTTGACAAAAAAACTGGCTAGGAAGAAAAATTTCTCCCTAACCTGGAAAACTCCTCTCATTCGAGGAGTTTTTATATTTATTAAGAGCAACACCATATCGCTTTATCAAATGATTTTTTAGGAATGTACACTTTATCATTTTCGATTTTGTATTATTTCCCTTCAGAATTGCTGTATCAACAGAATGAACACTATCGCCCCACCGAACAAATTCCCCATCATCATGGTTGTCCCAAACATCTCACCCCACCACGCACTTTCAATTCAACACAAAAGAGAATGTCCCCTTATCTACGCTTCTTTTTAACGGCAATTAAAAACGCAATAAATAATACGTTCACACCGACGATTAAGGAGATAAATAACCAATTCACACCTGTTTCTCTGTTAACTTTATACACATTTGATTCTTCCCGCTTTAAAACGAGATAAAACTTTCCGTTTTCTTCTCTTATAATTTCATCTTCTAACAATCCTCTTAACTCTTGTTTTTCACCAATTGCACTTACAGGTAAAGCAACTTTTTGTGTTTCTTTCGTATTATTAATCGCTACTACTGTCACTTCATCTTTATACTTTCGCTTTAATATACTCATTCCATCTTTATCGTATAAAAGCTCAAACGTACCATGTCGTAGAGATGGTCTCGTTTGTCTAAGCTCACCAAGTTTCGTTATATGTTGCATAAATTTTTCATCTGATTTGAAATCCATTAATCGTCTATTATCCGGAGTATCCCCTCCATCTAATGCAATTTCAGTCCCGTAATAAAAATTCGGAATACCGGGTGATGTTAATAAATATGTAAGAGCTAGTTTCAAACGAGATGGTGGATAATTCATATTCTCTTTTGCAATCCGGGCAAATCTTTTTGTATCTTGATTATCTAAAAATGTAATGGATTCCCCTTCTTTTTTACTCACATCATATAAGGGTTTCACCGATACATCCGCTTCGGAAAACGATTCTACTATTTTTTCGTTATATTCACTATCTTCTTTTGTTGTAACACGAAAATCTTTCTTTATCACTTGCATATCTTTTTGCACGTCATCCCAGAAAGAACGCGGCTTTTTTTCACTATGTATTACATAACTTCCATCTAAATCGACTTCTTTGATCCACCATTTCATCGAGTCGATGACTTGTTGTTCGTTTTCTCCAAGCGGAAATTGAAGTACAACTTTCATTCCTTTTGCATGCGCTTCTTGTACAAGTTCTTTCACATCATTTTCTGTTCCGAAATGTTCATTTACCTTTTGAAAATCGCGCACGTCTAATCCGTCGTACTTTCCACTTTCAAAAAGCGGAGAAAGCATAACAGCGGTAAAGCCCATTTCTTTTATGTAATTCAGTCTTTTTATAATCCCTCTTATATCTCCGCCCTGATATCCTTCTAAATTACCAACTTCTAACTGTTTGTCATTTTTCGGTTCTCCATTATTGAAGCGATCAATCATAATGGAGTATATAACTTCGTCTCGCCACTCTCTTGTTTCATCTGCAAAAGCATGTATTGGTACAAACAAAACGACAGCTAAACAAAAACAAATGAATAGTTTCCTAGTCTGTATTTTTCCCACACGCATCCCCCATGTTTTTTAATTGTAAGAATATTATACCAATTATCCGAATGAATCGCATACGTTGATTTCTTTCTCCCTAAAATAATTCATGTCAGATTTCCTAACATGAATTATAAAGTTTTCTGAATTTTTAGTTGATTTTTCATTTTATTTCGAATATGATATGAAACATAACAAGTTCATGTTATTTTTTCTAACATTACAGGAGGAGAGAGAATGAATACAAGCGATACGGTTTTTATGTTTGTAACGACAGCAATGGTCATGTTGATGACACCAGGATTGGCACTTTTTTATGGGGGTATGGTTCGCAGTAAAAATGTACTCAGTACGACAATGCATAGTTATAGCGCAATGGCTATCGTTTCGATTCAGTGGATCGTAATTGGTTATTCTTTATCATTCGGACCAGATTGGCACGGGCTTATCGGCAATCTCGATTGGTTCGGTTTAAACGGAGTTACCTACGCACCAAATCCAGACTATTCATCCACTATTCCTCACAATTTATTTATGATGTTCCAACTCATGTTCGCTATTTTAACTCCCGCTTTAATTTCAGGTGCATTCGCCGAAAGAATGCGATTTTCAGCTTTCCTTATTTTCATCCTTCTATGGACAACAATTGTTTACAATCCTGTCGCTCATTGGGTATGGGGCGTTGGCGGGTGGCTAAGAGAACTTGGCGCGTTAGACTTCGCTGGTGGTAATGTCGTTCATATTACATCCGGCGTTGCTGGTCTTGTATTAGCTATTTTCCTTGGAAAACGAAAAAACATAAACGGTTCTTCCCCTCATCATTTACCATTTACGATGTTAGGCGCAGGCTTACTATGGTTCGGCTGGTTCGGTTTTAACGTCGGTAGCGCATTATCTTTAAATGATGTAGCACTAACCGCATTTATTAATACAAATATAGCCGCCGCTGCCTCAGCATTAACTTGGATGCTTTCAGAGTGGTTCTTCCAATCAAAACCGACTGCGATGGGGGCCGCTTGTGGTGTAGTTTCTGGTCTAGTCGCTATTACACCAGCTTGCGGGTTCGTTACACCTTTCTCCGCTCTTCTTATCGGAGCAATTGGCGGCGTATTATGCTTCGGAGCGGTCTTCTTCTTAAAAACGAAATTCGGATATGATGATACACTTGATGCATTCGGATGCCACGGCATCGGCGGAACTTGGGGTGGGATTGCGACAGGACTATTTGCAACTACTACTGTAAACGGTGATGGCGCTAACGGATTATTGTACGGAAACGCCGCTTTACTGTTTAAGCAACTGGTAGCAATCGGTGCAACATATGCATTCACAATTATCATGACATACGCCATCATTAAAGCGATTAACTTCTTCCTCCCCGTTCGGGTAGATGAGCATGAGGAACATATGGGACTTGATATTTCGATGCATGGAGAGAAAGCTTATGAGTATACGGAGCGAGTGAACTAAAAAAGAGATGCAATCTATTGGTAGTAGATTGCATCTCTTTTTATTGTACTTGTTGGTGGCATACCCCATTCAGTATTTCTATGAATATATCAGCGCTCATTTCGATATATCGATTTACCAACAAATTCCGACCTGATTTAAACGTAAAATACCCCTTGTAACTTACGAATCACCGTACTTTCTTTTATTGGCACTTAAGATAATAAGAAATGCCACAGCTATGACAGCTAAAAAGCGAACTGGATTAAACGGTGTTCCTACCGTTTCATTAAAACGATGATAAATAAAAGGGATCATCTCAAGCACCATTAGCCCCATCGCAATTTGAAACGTCTCAGCCATCGCTTTGTTTTTTATAAATGCAGCGCGTTCATCACCTTGTTTTCCAATCGCTATAAACATTTTTATAATAGCAAACACTACAAATAAAAAGACACTGAGCGCAATAATAAAAATAGCAACATCCATTCAATACACCTCTTGTATGTAAAATTTATTTGACAAAAATATAACATCTTTTACACCTTATGTAAAACATGTTTTACATAAAAAAGACGACCGAAATCCGGTCGTCTTTTTCTATTTATTTCGGAGCGTTTCCAACGTACTGCGTGATATCAACATTTAACGCTTGTGCTAAACGCATACCGTACTCTTGATCTGCACGGAAGAAGTTACACACAGCTAATAATTTCGTGCGTTCATTTACATCTTTTAAGTCATTTGTTAAGTTTGCAATTAAGTTCGCTTGCTCCTCTTTAGAGAATGAACGGTAACGCTCACCTGCTTGTTTGAAGTCATTTGGTTTCTCGATTTTTTCACGAGATACATAGCCTTCTACTTTCATAGTTGAATCGCGGTAAGTCGGGTCTTCAACTGGATTTTCAGTATGACGACTAGGTTCATAGTTAATTGTAGATGGGTTTTGATTCACTTGCATCGCACCATCACGTTGTTGGTTATGGACAGCTGCATATGGGCAGTTTACAGGAATTTGTAAGTAGTTTGCACCAAGGCGGTAACGCTGTGTATCTGGGTAAGAGAATAAACGACCTTGTAATAATTTATCTTCAGATGGTTCAATACCATTTACAGTTGCACTCGGAGAGAACGCCACCTGTTCTACTTCTGCGAAGAAGTTTTTCGGGTTACGATTTAACGTCATTGTCCCTACTTCAATTAACGGGAAGCGATCTTCTGGCCATACTTTCGTTGGATCTAGCGGATCAAAGTCTAAAGAATCCGTTTCATCTAGTTGCATCACTTGTACGTGTAAATCCCACTTCGGATAATTTCCTTTTTCAATTGCATCGAACAAGTCACGAGTTGCATGGTTGAAATCTTTCCCTTGTACTTCTTGCACTTCTTTTGCACTTAAGTTCCGTACACTTTGCTGTGGTTTCCAGTGATATTTAATGTAAACGATTTTACCTTCTGCATTAATCCATTTAAATGAATGGACACCGAAACCTTCCATTTCACGATAGCTCGCTGGTGTACCATAATCAGAAAATACCCATGTCATCATATGTGTTGATTCTGGAGTTAACGTCATGAAATCCCAGTAACGATCTGGAGTTTGAATATTTGTATCAGGTGCTGGTTTTAAAGAATGCACCATGTCTGGGAATTTAATTGCATCACGAATGAAGAAAACTGGTAAATGATTACCTACGATATCGTAGTTTCCTTCTTCTGTATAAAATTTAACAGCGAACCCACGTGGGTCACGCGCTGTTTCCGGAGAACCTTGACCATGAATAACCGTTGAGAAACGAACAAATACTGGCGTTTCAGTTCCTTCATTTTGTAAAAATGCCGCTTTCGTATATTGCTTCATGCTGTTTTTCGTTACGAATACACCGTGAGCACCTGCACCACGTGCATGCACAACACGCTCTGGAATACGTTCACGATCAAAGTGTGCCAGTTTTTCTACTAAATGATAGTCTTCTAATAATACCGGTCCACGGCGACCAGCTGTACGAGAATTTTGGTTGTCTCCAACTGGAGCACCTTGGTTTGTTGTTAAGCGATTATTTGGATTCATCTAGGGGGATCCTCCTCTTTCTTTCATAGTAATTATTATTTATTTAAAATTATTATAAACTAATTATTATTCAAAACTAAATCTTTGTCAACTATTTCCTTCATTTTTTTGGAAACAATTGCAGCTAAGCAATCGATAAATACAGATTTTGAATTTGGCATATTTGGTCTAAAATATGCCAAATTTAATTCATCAGTTACCACTTTACACTCGTAATCGTTGTCATATAAAACTTCTAAATGCTCTGCCACAAAGCCAACTGGGCAATATACGAAAGATTCATATCCATGCTCTTCAAATAAATCTCTCGTTAAATCTTGCACATCCGGTCCAATCCATGGATCTGGAGTATTCCCAGCACTTTGCCAACCAATTGTATAGTTTTGAATATTCGCAGCTGTAGCGATTAAATCCGCTGTATGTTGTAATTGCTCTACGTACGGGTCCCCTGCTGCAATAATTTTTTCTGGTAAGCTATGTGCAGAAAAAATTACGACGGCTTTCTCTTTATCTATAATTTTAGTAAACGTTTCTTGTATTTGATCTGCCCAATAGGAAATAAATTTCGGTTCATCGTACCATTGTTCAATTGGTTCAATAACAGGACCACCGATTTCTTTTGAAAGACGAATCGCACGGTCATTATACGCTTTAATGCTAAAAGTAGAATAATGCGGCGCTAATACGATACTAATTGCCTGCTCAATTCCATCGCGCTTCATCTCTTCTACTGCATCTTCTATAAATGGTGCAACATGTTTTAAGCCTAAGTAACAAGTAAATTCATACTCTGTAAATATATTATTCATTGAATCTGTTAATTTATGCGCCTGCTCTTTCGTAATTTTTGCAAGTGGTGAAATTCCGCCAATCGCTTTATAGCGCCCGATTAAGTCTTGGAGTGCTTCTTCGGAAGGTTTACGCCCGTGGCGAATATGTGTGTAGTACGCTTCTACATCATCTAATGATTCTGGCGTCCCATACGCCATTACGAGTAAACCTATCTTTTTCTTTGTCATCTATATCACACCTCAATTTTATAAATGAGAATCTTTTTCAAGAACATTTGTTTCCAATTATAACAACTAATAATAAGTACGTCAAAATAATTATTATAAATAAGTATTATTTCTAATATGATTTTAAATTTTATTTGACAATTTATTTAATAAAAAAGCGACTTACTTTTATGTAAGCCGCTTTTCTTCTATTCTTTAATATTTACCCCGTATTCTTTAAACCAAACGTGAATTTGTGCTAAATGAGCTAAAAGTTGTGGCCCGCTCATCAATTGACCAAACCAAGGCGTTTGAAATGCACTGCCGCCTGACTCAATTAATCCGCTAAGCTGTTCTTTATCAAATAGTTCGTGTAAAATTGAGCCTTTATCCGTTAATAAATCTTGTAGCCATACTGTTACTGCTTTTGTATAGTGCGGATTATGCGTTTTCGGATAGGGGCTCTTCTTTCTATATAAGATGTCATTTGGAAGTAATCCTTCTAACGCTTTACGCAATAGACCTTTTTCGCGGTTTTTATACATTTTCATTTCCCAAGGAATATTCCACGCATATTCGACAAGTCGGTGATCCGCAAATGGAACGCGTACTTCTAAGCTTGCGCCCATACTCATACGGTCTTTTCTGTCTAATAATGTTGTCATAAACCATACCATGTTTAAATAAAATAATTGTCTTCTTTTTGCTTCTAGCGGGCTTTCTCCCTCTAAAATAGGAACTTCTTGAATAGATTCTTCATAACGCTGTTGTACATATTGTTGTAAATTTAATTTACTTCTCCATTCTTTCTTTAGCAGTTGTTCACGCGCTTCTGTAGAGCGCATCCACGGAAATGCACTCGATTGCAAATCATCTTCTCTATAAAACCACGGATAACCACCAAATATTTCGTCTGCACATTCCCCAGATAAACCGACGACAAAATCTTGTTTAATTTCGCGACAAAACCATAATAATGACGAATCGATATCTGCCATACCAGGCAAATCACGAACGATTACTGCTTCTGTTAAATACTGTGCTAATTGTTCATTTGAAATGACGCAGCGATGATGGATTGTTTGAAACGTCTCCGTCATCAAATGAATAAATGGTGCATCTGAATTCGGCTGGAACGCATTCGCTTTAAAGTATTTATCATTATCTTCGTAATCAACAGAATATGTGTGTAATTGCCCTTTTCCTGACCTTGCATATTCTTTCGCAGCAATCGCTGTAATCGCGCTCGAATCTACACCACCTGATAGAAAAGTACATAGTGGTACATCAGAAACGAGCTGCCTTGTAATCGCATCTTGTAATAAAAAGCGTGTTCTCTCTACTGTTTCTTCAAAGGAGTCTTCATGTTTTTTACTTTCCACATTCCAATATCTCCATATACATAAACCGTTCTTTGAAAATGTCATCGCATGACCTGGACGTAATTCTTTTATACCAGCATAAATGCCGTGACCAGGCGTTCTAGATGGTCCAAGGCCGAATATTTCGGATAACCCTTCTAACGTTACTTCCGCCTTCACATCTGGATGAGCCAGTATCGCTTTTAACTCTGAACCAAATAGCAATCGTCCACTATCATATTTATAAAATAGCGGTTTTACACCTAATCGATCTCTTGCAATAAATACTTGTTCTTTCTGTTCATCCCATACGGCAAACGCATATATACCGTTTAAATGATCGACACATTCTTCTTTCCACTCAATATACGACGCTAATAGTACTTCCGTATCAGAATGACCTTTGAACGTATATCCTCTTCTTAATAGTTCCTTTCGAATATCTTCTGTGTTATACAGTTCCCCGTTATAACAAATTGCATAATTCGCTTCGTCCTTTAAACAAGTCATCGGTTGTTTACCACCCTCAGGATCAACAACGATTAACCGTTTATGCCCAAATGCGACATTGCCTTTAATCCAAACTTTATTATCATCTGGGCCACGCTTCGCTAACGTCTCAGCCATCTTCGTAACGACGTCCCGTTCTCCTTCTAATGAGCGTTTATAATCCACCCATCCTGTAATCCCGCACATATAAATCATCCTTCCATCTTATTTCTTTTCCTAAACGAGCAGTAATCCCCACCTTAGAGATGCGGATCAAAAAAATGACAAACTTGACGATAACGTACTATCCACATACGGAATAGCATTTTCACTCAGTAAAACGTGTTTTATTGTATGCCCACCTATGTCTAGGTGTGTCTAGTTATAAAGTACGCCCGAACTGTCTATAACAGAAATAACTACTTTTCATAAAGGAGAAATCGTGTATGATACAACGTAACCATATTTTATATAACCAGCCACGCGCTCATACAGTCGGTAATGTAGAATATATAAACAATGAATGGGTATTCTTTGACGATGAAAATGATGAAGCATTTTTATTAGAAGATATTGCCGAAGATGGCTTTGAGATTTTATATAACAACAACTGGCTACCAGCTCGTTTCTATGAACAAGATGTATTACAAATCGCCAACGAACAGCACCATTTGCAAAATGGGGAAATGATACGAATTCGAAAAAAATTACTTCTTAGCTATACGGAATGGCTTGAGGAATTACCTGACTCTGTCTTTACATTATTAACGGAATCATTGCAATCCCTTCATTACTCTTTATATGATTGCATGTATTGTCATAATTATTTATCTTTCTTACCGAAAGAGGAAACGTGCGAAGGAGTAAATATTCTTTTGTTCGATAACGAAGAGATGATTTGTACACTGCAACACCATTTCGTTCGTCACCCTACGTCAAATAAAAACATGTTTCGTTTTACGAAAGTAAACGGAGAAGAGTTGCATATCGATGCGACATAAAGTAAAAAAACCACCTTATCTCCCAAATATTTGAGATTATAAGGTGGTTTTATTTTTAATCAAAATACTTGCCAGCCAATCGGTAATTTCAGTCCAAGGTAAAATACTGCTACTAACGCAACAATAAATAGTCCCCAAACTGCCCCTGTTGCTTTGTTCTTGCTCATTTTTACAAGAACCATTTCCATTCCACCGATAACTAAAATACCAGCTAACATTTTTAAGCCGTACCACATGTGCATGCTACCTGTTGCTGTTTTCACAATACTCATGTACAACATGAAGCCTGTCACAATAATGATGATATACATTAGGCGAAGCCCCATATGTACACCTTTACCTTTTCTTCCTGCTGAATAAAGCGAATACGCAACGAAGAATAAAATTAAACCTAACGCCCATGCTGTAATATGCATATGTACCATCGTATCCTTTACCTCCTCTTTTCACACTTTTTCACTCTATATGATAACATGTTCATTTATTTTCAGGAAATGTTTCGCTTTTTTACATTTAAATGATATAATATTTAGAGTATTTACAAACTTCTTGTAATAACAAAAGGGGGAACAATCATGATTCAAACTAAGGATATTATCGAACTTACAGACACATACGGAGCAAATAACTATCACCCACTTCCAATCGTTATTTCTAAAGCAGAAGGCGTTTGGGTAGAAGATCCTGAAGGAAACCGCTATATGGACTTATTAAGTGCATATTCTGCAGTAAACCAAGGTCATCGTCACCCAAAAATTATTAACGCTTTAATTGACCAAGCTAATCGTGTTACGTTAACTTCTCGTGCTTTCCATAGCGATCAATTAGGTCCTTGGTACGAAAAAGTTGCGAAACTAACTAATAAAGAAATGGTACTTCCAATGAATACAGGTGCAGAAGCTGTTGAAACTGCAATTAAAACAGCTCGCCGCTGGGCTTATGATGTGAAAAAAGTAGAAGCAAATCGTGCTGAAATCATCGTTTGTGAAGATAACTTCCACGGCCGTACAATGGGTGCTGTTTCTATGTCATCAAACGAAGAGTACAAGCGTGGATTCGGTCCAATGCTTCCTGGTATTATCGTAATTCCTTACGGTGATTTAGAAGCGTTAAAAGCTGCAATTACACCAAATACAGCTGCATTCATTTTAGAGCCAATTCAAGGTGAGGCAGGAATTAACATTCCACCAGCTGGTTTCTTAAAAGAAGCTCTTGAAGTATGTAAAAAAGAAAACGTTTTATTCGTAGCAGATGAAATCCAAACAGGCTTAGGCCGTACTGGTAAAGTATTTGCTTGCGACTGGGACAATGTAACTCCTGACATGTACATACTTGGTAAAGCCCTTGGTGGCGGCGTATTCCCAATCTCTTGCGTAGCAGCAAACCGCGACATTTTAGGCGTATTCGAGCCAGGTTCTCACGGTTCTACATTCGGTGGTAACCCACTTGCATGTGCTGTTTCTATCGCAGCTCTTGAAGTGTTAGAAGAAGAAAAATTAACAGAGCGTTCTCTTCAATTAGGTGAAAAGTTAGTTGGGCAATTAAAAGAAATTGATAACCCAATGATTACTGATGTTCGCGGTAAAGGCTTATTCATCGGTATCGAATTAAACGAGCCAGCTCGTCCTTACTGTGAACAACTAAAAGCAGCTGGGCTATTATGTAAAGAAACACACGAAAATGTAATTCGTATCGCACCACCTCTAGTAATCTCTGAAGAAGATTTAGAGTGGGCGTTCCAAAAAATTAAAGCAGTATTATCGTAATAATAGAGAGGTTGTCCTACATGTTGGGACAACCTCTTTCTTTTTATATTGATTTATACTAAAATAAAATTGTAATTTTCTGTATTTTTTTTTAGAAAGCAGGTGCGATATGTTATTAAGGTATGGTAAACATATTAACTATTTAGCCACATCTTTTATTTTAGTTACATTCTTTGGCTTCCTCGTTTCCGTAACATTACTTAGTCACTACTCATCTTCTACTACATTCACACTACTGAAAGCATCATTTTGGACTGCTGTTATTCTGACTATCATTGGTTTTGGACGAGAAAAAAGCGCACTTACGGTTATACTATTTGGTATTTGTACACTTGCATTTATTGGTCTTTACACTTTTTCCGTTATCGATTACCTCTATAACCCAAGACCATAGAAAAGGGCTATCTTTTCACAAGATAGCTCTTTTTTCATTTCACTACATTTCGCAAAGTACCAATTCCTTTTACTGTAATGATCACCTCATCACCAGCATGTAAAAACTTCGGTGGTGTGAAACCTTTTCCGACACCAGATGGCGTTCCTGTTGCGATAATATCTCCTGGTTCTAATGTCATTCCTTTACTTATCGTTGAAATAATTTCTTCTATTGAAAAAATCATTTTATTTGTATTTGAAGTTTGCCTTACTTCCCCATTTACTACCGTTTCAATGTGTAACGCATTTGGCGTTTCAACCATTGATTTATGAATTAAATACGGTCCCATCGGACAAAATGTATCAAAACTTTTTCCAAGGAAAAATTGTTTATGCTTCCGTTGAATGTCGCGAGCAGTTATATCATTTATAATGGTATAACCAAAAACATGCTCTAGCGCTTTTTCTTTTTTTATTTGTTTCCCTCGCTTACCAATGATGATAGCTAGTTCTCCTTCATAGTCTAGTTCATTCGTTGCGTGGGGATGACTATTAATTTTTTCATTCATTCCAATAACTGTCGTTGGCGCTTTCGTAAAGATCATTATATTTTCTGGAATGGACTCTACTCCGCCCATTTCTATCGCATGCTCACGATAGTTTTTTCCAACGCACAAAATATTCTTTCTTGGCCTTGGAATCGGTGCTAATATTTTCACCTCAGTTAACGGATAATACGCCGTTTCCCCATGCTCTTTTGCCCAATTTACAATTTCACGTACTTTCTCAAAACATTCAGTCCCTCTTTCAATACACTCTAACATTGTAATGGGGATTGTAACCTTTTCTCCCTTTTGCCTTTGCGCTTCTCTTAAGTGCAATACCTTTTCTTCCTCTTCATCCACAATACCTACAAATACCTTTTCATCTTTTTTCGCTGTTACCAAACGCAATATTTCCACTCTCCATCCTAAAACTCATACCCTTTAATTGTATTCGCATCCGTAAGAAAAAAACCTTCTCATGCACGCTAATTTTTACAATATTCTTCTCATATCCTATTCGTTACCCCTTTATCATTTGGCATAAAATGTAGAAATTTTACTTTTTTTAGCGAAGGTATTTCTTTTTTATGGGATTTTTGTATAATATGTACTACATATATACTAAAAATTTCATTTAGAGATGGAGCCGATTTCAATGTTTGAGCAAGCGATTGAAAAAAAACGTGAAAAAATGATTTATTTTGCTGAACGCTACGGAATGACTTCTCAAAAAACAGTGGATTGTAGCCAAGAACTGGACAGGCTCTTAAATGCAATTTGGCATGTACATACGGATTTTCACCCCAATCAAACACTCGATACACACACACAATAACGTGTGTGTTTCTTTTATTTCAAAAACACACACATTTTATTGAAAACGCCCATACAATAGTAGAAAAGAAAATTTTAAAAACGAAAGGTGTTTTTTATGCCAGCTATGGTCGGACATATTCGTATCGTTAATATTGGATCAAGTGGTATTTTTCATATTGGAGATGTATTTGCGATTAGACCTATTAGTTATTCACGCGCTTTCGCTGGGGCAGGCTCCTTTAATGTTGGAGATAACGTTTCTGTCTACAATTATCAAAGTACAACGACTGTCAATGATTCAGATGTAATTGATCAAGCGATAATTGGTTCAACTTAGAGGAGGCGATTGCATTGAATTTTTATGTAAACCAAAGTATCATCATCAACAGTATTAGGATTGATAGCATTACAACCTCTTCTGTATTCCAAATTGGCACTGCCGGAAGTATTAAAGCTCTATCTAAATTTTCAAATTCCGGCGGATTTACACAGCCTCTTCGCCCATTACAGGGGAAGGGACAAATTATTTCTATCAAACCATCAACTAGTTCTTCTTAAGACATCCTTGTCATAAATATATAGCAGGAATATTTTTACCCTCCCTATTGAAAAGGAGGTTTCACAAAATGAACCAAGATATATATACTTACTTACACCAACTTCAACAAGCTCTTCAAGCACAACAAGCAAACATTCTTCACCTAGAAGATCAAGTGCGCCAATTACAAGAAGAGCTTACCGAATTAAAAAATCGCCCCTCCTCTTCTGTAGGAAAAGTGGAATACAAATTCGATCAGTTAAAAGTAGAAAATTTAAATGGTACTTTAAATATTGGTTTAAATCCGTTTTCAGCAAAAGGACAGCCAATTGAGGATTTTCAAGTGGATACAGAAACATTAAAGGTAAATCCTGAAACAGATACAAACCCAGATTTTTACCAAGGCATCCTTCAAGAAATGCATCGTTACTTAGATGAAGAAGCATATAATCGAATTCTCCATTTTGAACAAGAAGAGAGAACGCCGCTCGATGAAATGTATCGACAAATGATGGTGGATGACATAAAAAAACAAATGGAGCATAGACTTCCTTATTATTTATCACAAGCGCAATCATATGAAGGGATTTCAACAGATCCAGATTATTTACGAGATATCATTATTCAAGCAATGAAACATGATATCGACAAAGCTTTCCTATCTTTTATTCAACACATACCGGGCAATTTCCGAAAGGAGTAAGTATGTATGAATGTTAACGTTGTAAATCGTGAATTAAAAGTCGGACAGATTAAAATGAACGGTGTATCGTCGTCCGCACTCTTTTTAATTGGAGATGCGAATCTCCTCATACTATCTTCTATTCTTGATACACCATTTGAAACTGTTACAGAGGGTCCATTTGTACCACTAGTCACAGATGTCCCTCCTACTCCAGGTTAAGGAGACTGAGAAATTATGTTACATCATGTGTCTGTTGTCCAAAATGTTTCTATTATTTCTTTAGGGATTACTGGTGTATTTCAAGTTGGAGATGCAAATCAAATGGAATTAAAAAGTAGAGCTCTTGCCGTACACAGGGAAATTCCTTGTTATATAAAGGGAGAAGGTCGCTTAGATGCGTTTGAAATCTTTACAGACGAACACATCACAATCCCAAAGCGAACGACAGATGTAAAATTAAATATTGTAAATGAATACCCTTTTATTGAAGTAAACAATGTTGAATTACGAACCCTTTTAAATTCTGGTTGCTTTCAAATTGGAAATGTTGATTATGTTTTTAATAACTCTCGTATTATGCAAATCCGCCAATATATTTCGGATGAACCTTCCGCTCAATAGTTCATATAGTAATTAAAAAGCTTAGAAAAGTAGGTGGATGGTATGCCCTCTGTTGTTGGAAATCTTGTCGTTCAAAACAGTAATGGCTCTTTCAATTTAGGAGATTTTTATAACGTATCTCCGAAAGAAAATACGAAAGCTTATAACGGATCTGGTGCTTCCAATGTTGGATTTGTCGTGAATACGTTTAGCGGCGTTAGTGCAACAAATACGTTTGATTCTGATGTGGCAGATCAAGATCAAATTGGAACAGCGTAAAAAAAGTAGGAGATGCTCTCCTACTTTTTTCTTATTCCCATGCAAATTATAATTTCATTTTATTTAAATGATAACCCGTTCTCCTCCAAAGCCTTTCTAAGCTTTGGTAAAGATGCCGGGCCCATACCATGTAGTTTTAAAATTTCCTTTTCACTATATTTTGAGAGTTCTTCTATAGTGTGAATTCCATGATGTTGTAACGCATTTCGTGCCGGTGATGAAAGAAGTGAAAGAAATCCTGTTTTTGGTTTCTTTTCTTTCTCACAAGCTGGGCAAGTTGGACAATCGCTACTTTTATAGTATTCATGTCCTTTTTCACACGTTCTTAACGTTTTTTCCGTTGCCATTTTCCAGTTCCTCTATTCCTCAATTTTCACAACATGGTTGCCATCAAAGAAGTATAAGCATTTCTCTTTCACAGGATGTTGCAAGCTTTTCTCTAGCGCCTTTGCATATAACGAAAGCTGCACTTTATATCGATCTTCTAAAATCGGTTTCGCTTGATCGAATCCGCCTGGGAACTTCCCTTCAATCGTATCTGTTTTAAAGTCGATTAAAGTGATACCATCTTCCTCTTCAATCATGCAGTCGATAACCCCTTGGACAAGAATCGATTCTCCGCTCTTCCCTTGCCAATCTTGATATGCTTCTTCTGCTGCAAGCATCATCGTAAATGGTACTTCACGCTCAACACTTTTCGCCGCTAATACCCTTTTACCAAGATCACTGTCAAAGAATGAAATCACTTTTTCGATTGCTATTTCTTCCGCTTGTTCAAATGTTAATAGTTCTTTATTAACCATGCCATTAATTTGCTCCCGAATCACTTCTTCTGTAATCGGCTTCTTCAAATCTACATGCTGCATAACAGCGTGTACTGCCGTACCTCTTTCAGCGTACGTTAATCCTTTTTTCTCCATAAAACGAGGACGTGTTTTAATTGGCGCACGTAGTTTTTTAATAAAGGCGTTATCGCTACCTTCTTCAGATTGATAATTTCTCTTTATTTCTGTAACAGACTGTTTCGCACGATATGATGTTGCTTCCTCATATCCGTACTTCCACATTAATCTGTCGTACACTTCTTCTTTCCGTTCACTTTGTAACGGAACAGCTTTTTTCTCACGAAGCGCTTCTAGTAATTCTTGTTTCTCTTCTTGAACCGGTTCTGGTGCGAGTAACGTGTTACCGTCTACAATTTCTACTTTCCAGCTAGTGTCATACCCATAAATTTCACCTGGAATACTTCCTTGTCCTAATTCCAGAAGCATTTCACTATCACGATGTCTATATAATGAAGGTGCAATCCAGTCTAAATAACAAGACGCTCCGGCACGTATATGGTCTGGTAATAACCACTCACTATGCTCCCTCGCATCGAGCCATTTTTCCATTTCTTTATTTGCATCCTTAACCGTTCCAATTAAAATTAACTTCTCTTTCGCACGCGTTAACGCCACATATAATACACGCATTTCTTCCGCAATTAATTCCATCTTCATTTTACGCTTAATCGCTAATTGTGATAATGTCGTATATTTAATTCGTTTACGAGGATCAATGAACTGTGAACCGAAACCGAAATCTTTATGAAGTAAGAAACGTTTCATTAAGTCTTGTGTATTAAAACGACGCCCAAGTCCAGCTACAAATACGACTGGGAACTCTAGTCCTTTACTTTTATGAATCGTCATAATGCGAACGACATCTTCTTGTTCACCTAAAGCTCTCGCCGTACCCATATCATCACCGCGTTCTAAAATACGCTCAATAAAGCGTAAGAAGCGGAATAATCCTCTAAACGATGTTGCTTCATATTGCCTTGCGCGATCATATAGTACGCGTAAGTTTGCTTGCCTTTGCTTTCCAGCAGGTAAACCACCAACGAAATCGTAATATCCTGTCTCACCGTACACTTTCCAAATTAAATCAGAAAGTGACTGTTGACGCGCGAATTCACGCCATCCTTGCAGTAAATTATAAAACCACTCTAATTTATCATGTAGTTCTTGCTCTTCTTCAAGCGGTGCTCCTTTTAAGAATGAGCTCATTACTTCATAAAATGACCCTTTTTTCCCGTGAGAACGAAGCGTTGCAAGTTCTTCATCATTTAGTCCAACAATTGGTGAACGAAGTACTGCAGCAAGCGGAATATCTTGCATCGGATTATCAATCACACGGAAGACGTTCATCATAATATTTACTTCTGTCGCTTCAAAGTAACCAGTCGCAAGATCAGCGTATACTGGAATTCCTTGCAGCTTTAACTCTTCCATAATTTGCGGCGCCCACGGCATGGAGCGAAGTAAAATAACGAAGTCACGGTATTGCACCGGACGCATACTATTATTTTTACGGTCATACACTTCATAACCTGAATCGACCATCGCTTTAATACGTTGCGCCATAAGACGAGCTTCCAGCTGTGCTTTTTCTACCTCGGCACCTTCTTCTCCGTCTATCACTTCTTCTTCTGTTTGCTGAATACATAGTAGCTCAGCTGCTACATCTTCACCTTCTGGATAGCTAGCACCTAGCTTTAATTCAGCGTCAGCATCGTAATCGATTTCCCCGACTTCTTCACCCATAATTTGTTTGAATATAAAGTTCGTACCTGCTAGCACTTCATGACGACTACGGAAGTTTTTTGCTAAGTCAATCTTCATTCCGCCGTCTAATCCTTCTTGTGTGAAACGTTTATATTTTCCTAGGAATAGGCCTGGTTCTGCTAGTCGGAAACGATAGATTGACTGCTTCACATCACCAACCATGAACAAGTTTCCTTCACTCTCAGAATCTTTCGTTACGAATTTAATAATAGATTCTTGTACGAAGTTCGTATCTTGATATTCATCGACTAGTACTTCAGCAAATTTATTACGATATTGAAGCGCTACTGCTGACGGCTTCATTTCACCGTTTTCACTTTGTTCACTTAAAATTTGTAAACAGAAATGCTCTAAATCTGTGAAATCGACCATTCCTTTATCACGCTTCATCGATTGGAAACGCTCTGTAAATACTTTTACGAGCTGTACGAGTTTTTCTAATACAGGATGCATATCTTGAAAATCTCGTAAGAAACTTTCCGGTCTGCGGCTAAACAACTCTTCTTGTAATTTCTTCACTTCATCTTTCGCTTTATTACGAAGAGCGTCTACTTGTTTTACAACATCTTCGTTGTAATCACTTTTCTTAATACGTTTTAACGTTTGCCACGATACATTTTGCATCGCTTCATACACGCTTGTCCATGATTCACGAGCCGCTGCTGATAACGTTCCAAGTAAAGCTATATCTGCTTGCAGCGTTTCAACGCGAGGCGCTGGACCGTCAGGAAGCATCGCAAGTTCAGTCGCTTTACGAATATGCTGTTCCGCTGTTTCAAGCTGGAATTTCACATCTTCTAATAAGTAAGAAGCGTACACTAAATCTTCAATTGTCTTTCCTTCCACGTCGTATGCTTCTACTAATTTATCGAGCCATTTTTCCGGATTCGGGTGCGCTCTTGATTCTGTATGAAGCGCTAAAATCATACGCTGTAAGTCATCATCACTACGGTCACTCGTATAACGATCAACAAGTTCAAAGAAAATACTATTATCTTCAATTCCGTACTCTTCTTCTAATATGTCATCTAATACTTCTTCTTTTAACAGTTCATTTTCCGTTTGATTCGCAATGCGGAAACGAGGATCCACATCAAGCATGTAATAGTATCCTCTAATTACTTGTAAACAAAATGAATGGATTGTCGAAATAGAAGCTTTATTTAATAAGCTAAGCTGCTTTCTTACGTGCTGAGAGCCTGGTTCATCAATTAATACTTTTTCTAACGCTTCCCCAATTCGGTTTTTCATCTCTTGCGCCGCTGCATTCGTAAACGTTACAACGAGCAGGCGGTCGACATCGACTGGGTTTTCTTCATTTATAATCTTTTTAATAATACGTTCAACTAATACTGCTGTTTTACCCGATCCAGCTGCTGCTGCGACTAAAATATCACGTCTGTTCGCTACAACCGCTTTCCACTGGTCATCTGTCCACTGACTACCTTCTGGTTTTTCAGGCCAATTTTCAATCATTCTCCGCCAACCTCCTCTCTAATTTTCTCCATCGCTTCGCTATCTTTCATATCTTTTAACGTACGGAATTGATTATCTTCAAGTGATTCATCGAACTGACAAACAGATTTGAAGTTACAGAACGTACATGCCGCTTTATTTCCCTTTTTGTAAGGAGCAATATCGATCACACCTTCTGTAATGTCTTTTCCGATATTTTCAAACGTATGGTGTACGTATTTTTGCAGTACATTAAACTCTTGTTCACTTGCAATGCTCGAACGCGCACTAAAACTACCGTCTTTTTTCAGACCAGCAGAAATAATATCAGAGCTTCCTGTTGAAAGTTTGTTATCCATTAAACGAACAACATCAGCATCGCCTAGTACGAGACCTTTCATTTTAAATTTCTTTAAAATTTCTTTCTCAATTTCTGCTTCCGATGCGTCACCTTTCATCTCAACAATCGGGTTATGAATATGGAAGTACAGTACACCTGCCGGTGATGCCGTGCCGCCTTTTTTCATCCACGTATGTGCATTCGAAGTAACAACATCCAAATACGTTAACATTTGCAGTGCTAATCCGTAATACACTTCCGTTAAATCTAGCGCTTTTGAGCTTGATTTATAGTCAATAATACGTAGGAATGTCCCATTTTCATCTTCTGCCTTATCCACACGGTCAATACGGCCGACAACTTCCATCTTCACACCATTTGGTAATGAGAATTCCATCGGCGGAAGTGATCCTGTACCGCCCATACCGAACGGCACTTCTAAATCAACTGGTACGAAACCGCTTGACTTCGCGTGCTCACGTAGAATGATTGATGTACGGAAAATGATTTGCTGTAATTTTTGTTTTAAGTAGAAATGACGATTTGAACTTAATAAAATTTGTCTTTGTAATAACGGTGCAATCTCCTCTATTACTAAAACAGAAAGATGCTCACACTCTTTTATTGATAAATCTGCCCAAGTACGGTTTTCACGCAATAGCCTGTCTGCAATTCTCTTCAGCGCTGCATGGAATAGCTCCCCGATATCTGGCGCATCCAATTTGAAAATATCACGCTCTCTTAATGATAAACCGTGCTGCGCGAAATGAGCGTACGCACAACGATTAAATAATTCCATACGAGAGACGCTTCCCTTAATGGTATCTCCGTATAAATCTCTACTTACAACTGTGCTTAGTTTCTGCGCACGATTTCGGTAGAATAAACTTGATAGCACGCGGCTACTTTTTTGCTTCCATTCATCTGAAGTTACGTAGAAATTATATACATCCCACCAAAAGTCTAAATTCCCTTCAAATCCATATCGCTTCCACGTTTGTAATTGCTGCATAACGTAAGACAACGTTACTTCTGGTGTTGCTACGTATGAAATTTGTTCTGAACGTGATAAGTCATTTACGTCATTTGTAATAAACGAATCTTTCACATCCGGGAACATTCTTTTTATTTTCTTAATAAAGCTAGACGCTAGTAATGTCTTTCCTTCTTCATCTGCAAGCGGGCATGAAATATATAATTTCTCAGTCGCTCTCGTTACCATTTGATACATAACGAACTGTTCTTCTAATAAAGTTTGTCTCGTCGTTGGCGCTAATTCAATTCCTGCCGCGCCAAGAACTTCTCTTTCCTCATCAGAAAGCATACCTTCATCCATAGGTGCTGCTGGAATGACGCCTTCATTTACTCCTATAATGAATGTTGCTTTCACGTTTGATAACCTGGAGTGATCAATATTGGCAACTAACACCTGGTCTAATGACGGCGGAATGTTAGCGAATTGAAGCGCTTCAAGACCTGTCGACATAACATCTGTGAACATAGAAAGTGACATTTTCTCTTCGCCAAGCATCTCTACAAACGTATCAAGAAGACTCATTACTTCTTCCCATACTTGCTCATGATCTGTCGCAAATAAGAAATCTCCGCTCTCTTCTGCACGAATACGTAATGCTTCTAGTTTTTTCGGAACGTCAAGCTCCTCTAAAAATAAGTAAACAGCTTCACACATTTGCATAACTGTTCCCGCACGCTTCAGTCTTTTTTGCATACGAATAACAGGCGTTCTTACAACGTCGCGCAGTCGATTTATTCTCTCTTCCATTTCACGTTCACTGTCTGTAACCATTCCGTCCGTATCGTCAAGAGAACGATAGCGGCGATACATCCACGTGTCCTCTGAAGTCCATCTCTTCCCTTGTACACCGTACGCTAAACAGTAGTTTTCAAACTCATCCATCTCTTCGCGCATCGTTTCTTTTCTTACATCTAATGGATATAAAAGCTCTGTTTTCACGCAGCGGAACACCGCGTCGTAGCGCCAGTTCCCGCTAATAATTTCTAATGCAGAACGAATACATTCTACTAACGGATGATGTGACATCGGGCGTTTTTCATCGATGAAATGCGGGATATTATAATCCGTAAATAACGTTCGCATCACATCGTAATAACTTTCTCCGTTACGAAGAAGGACTGCAATATCTCGGTAACGATACTGTTCATCCCCGACAAGTTTACGAATTTCCCGAGCAACACCTTCTACTTCAGCTCGTAAATTCGCGGCTGTACTAATCGTTACACTTGCTTCACCGTGAAACTTTTCATTCGGACGCGCTTCATAATGAGCTTCTAAATGAGCTAATGCCGGAGAATGAAAACGCGGTTGTTCCATAAGTGGAATCGTTTTTTCAATTTCTATCTTCTCTTCACGTGCTACTTGTTTTATTTTTTCATATGTTAACGTCGTTTCATAAAATAAATCTAGTTCATTTACTGGCTGTGCTAACGTTTTTTCATCTATCGTTAACGTGATCGTAACTCTCGCTCCACAAATCATAAGCTGTCTTACAATTTCTAGCTCTTGCGGTGAGAATGAATGAAATCCATCTATATAAATTTCAGCCCCATTTACATATTCAGACTGCGGAAGCTTTTCGACTAGTAATTGCAGGTAGTCTTCTGAATCTAAATATTTTCCGATTAAAGCACGTTCAAAATCATCATATAGTAGTTGTAAATCATACACTTTATTCGCTAATAGCTTTTGCTCGGCACTGCTACTATGCGCATCTAATTGTTGCCACATTTCATATACGTTTGATGGCGTCACGTTGTAACGTTTAAACTCCGCAATCATACTACCAAGATGTTCAAAGAAACCGTTTTGCTCCGCTGCTTTTTGGAACACCGATAATCCATCTTTACGAGACTCTACAATTTTACGAAGCAACATATGTACGCCCGCTTCATCAATGTGAAGACGACTCGCTCCGCCAACTTCTTGCAGCACCTTCCACGCTAACCGTGAAAAACTAAAAACTTGTGCCCGAATAGAACCTCTTACATCCTCGCTTCCAATTAAGGCCTGCTGCGTTTGGAATGTCATCTGTTCTGGCACAAGGTATAATATTGTTTCCCCTCTTGGGCGCTGCTTTAACTCTTCTTGCACTTCGTGTAAACAAAGTGTACTTTTTCCACTTCCCGCTCTACCAATCACAAATCGAAGTGACATGTAACCCCACCTTTCACTTACATAACGAACGTTAGTTTGCTACTATAATTGTATTATAGGACACGAAAAAAGACAAACGGAGTAGTTTGTCTTTTTCTATACTTCTACCTATTATATCAACCTTTTGAAAAATTCGTTTGTACCTCTTGAATTGGCCAATATCGTAAATCAACTTTACCGACTACTGTATCAGCTTTTACAAATCCAAAGTGTCTACTATCCCAGCTCCCGAGGCGGTTATCGCCTACCACAAAAATGTAACCAGGTGGTACAAACTTCTCTTTCGTTAATTCTTCTAATTTAAAATCACCTGTTAGTTGTCGTCCATTTATCTCTTTCTTATATTTCTCTAAATAAGGTTCATCTACGAATTGTCCATTTATATATAGCTTATCATGCTTATATTCAATATGGTCCCCAGGTAAACCAATAATTCGTTTTACATAGTCCTCTTTTTTATTCGCATGAAACACAACGACATCAAACCTATTCAAGTCCCCTACTTGATAACTCACCTTATTTACAACGAGCATATTGCCATCTTGCAATGTTGGCATCATTGACTTCCCCTCTACAACGTACGTTGAAAAGAAAAACGTTCGAAAAAATACAGCTAATAATACACCAATTAAAATTGTTCGTATCCACTCTATGCCTTCTTTTTTCAAAGTTTTCTTCATCCGCTTCTCCCCTTACCCTTTAATAATGAAGCTTGCATTTATAAAGTGAAACTTAATCGGTGGGGTTTTGTTCATCCCCCACCGATTATCAGCCCGCACCAATCGGGCATTTACGGGCAGTTTGATCTCCCACCTAACTTTTTTGCTTCAGCCGATTTTTTTGGTGGGAGTTTTACTGCCCACAAATAGCGGGACAAAGAAGACTATTCTTAATGTAGCTCTAACTTTACTTCGATTTTCTTACCGACATACCATAAAATAAAAATACCAATTGCTACAATGACTGATTTCACCGGATTATGAATAAATGACATTAAATCATGGCCGATATACGTTAAAATAAAAATCATTACAAGCTTTCCGAACGCGAGCGCAAGTCCAAACTGTTTTACACTAATGCGAGATAAACCAGCGACAACATTTATAAGCGCAGACGGTGTAAACGGAAAACAAAATATGACGAAAATCGGCGCGAACCCTTTCCTTTCAATCCATCCCATTGCCTTTCGTACTCTCTCATGCTTATTTACAAAAGAAAAGAAACGACTTCGGCCAAAATGGCGGATAATGAAAAAGACAAGTAAGGCACCCATTACTGATCCAAGCCAAGAATAAAGAAAACCGAGCCAAAATCCAAATGCAACAGCATTCGCCAGTACAAATACGATGAGTGGCAATGCTGGAATCAACGCTTCTATCATCGGTAAACCAATACCAAGAAGTGGTCCGAACGCTTTATAACTTTCAACAATATGATCCATATTTTCTGGTGAAAAATAATCTTTGATTGTCTGAAAATCCATTCTACACTTTACCCCTTTACTCTAAATACTACCTCTACTGTATCATCGCTTATAAGAAAGAGGAAATGGTAGATACGACATATGGAGATGTATTTATTAAAGTTTCCATATCTTTCATGAGAATTCCTTCATTATTTAGCTATGATAATCTATCAATATTCGACAGGATGTGTCGTATGTTTGGTTACTTGGGTGATTTTTCTCAGTACTTGTCACGACAAGTGAAATTATATCGACTTACCGACAAATAAAAAAAGATGGGGTTTTCCCCCATCTTTTCAAACTTCGCCTTCCTTAACAAAATACACTTTCTCGTATGCTGGTTTTAATTTAGATTCTTCACTTTTATCAATTAGTTTAAAGGAAGGGTTCCCTTGTTTTTTTCTACAATCTTCATATTCAGTACGCAATTTCGCTGTACGATTTTGTTGATTTTCAAAACTACTTTTTGATATTTCTAATTTCACAGCAAAGCCATTTATAAATCGAACAATGACATTTCCATCTTTTGACTGTTTATTACTTTCGATATAAAAATGAGACAACCAAGCGCACTCTTTTCTAGAGTAAGAATAAGTAGGGAAAAAATAAAGTTGATCTGTCGGACTAATCGCAATCGGTGCTTTATGTGTAATATGAGTTAACTCTTTCGTTCCTTCTTTTCTGCCTAAGAAGCTAGAGCCATGCTTACGGCAACTTCTTTTTATAATATCTAGTGGCTTTTGAAATACGAAAAAAGAATCTTCCCTCTCAACAACTCGTGTAACAATTTTCTTCTCACTCAAAATAACAGGAAGTAAGGCCATTGTATTTTTATTTACCACATAGTTTTCGACATAGCGCTCTACTTTACTTTCCATATTCTACTGTCTCCTTTTTTCTATTTATATTAGCAGCTGCATATGTAATTTTAGCATCTATGAGACGAAAATAGGCTACAGATTCCGCTTTTTTACAATACTTTATCATTTATCAAACATTTTTTAAATTAAAAAATAATTATATAGTGATTAAATAATAAATAACCTAAACAAAATGTATTTATACTATCTATAAATATTTACAATCACTTCCTCATTTCGCATCATTACGACAATTAACTTTGCTATAATTAAAAGGAAAATCCAATATATGGAGGTCCACTATGGAAGAAAAAGAAATTCAACCAACGATTCAAATGAAAAATAGTAGCATTGTGATCGTGAAAAACTCAGCTAGCATTATATTCGCTTTATTTTTCATTCTATTATTTTTTGCAAAGCCTTTTCGTAAATCGAAATGCTCTGAATGTAAGAAACGCGAGAAGAAAAAGGTTGAAAAAGAATAGTAAAAGGCCTTCCATTTCGGAAAGCCTTTTACTATTCTTCATATTCATATTTTCTTCCAAGATTCTTTGTATCTCTTTCAATTTGTAATAGAACTATATATCGATCCTCATCTAAAACAGGAGAATGAGATTTCTTCAAATCAATTAACGTCACTTTATCATGTTCATACGTTTTCGCATACGCTTTTATCTCTTCAATCGTATTGTTTAAGTCTTCTTCGTTACCTCTACGAACATTGAGTATGACTTCATTTGTATACTTTTCCCCAAAATATAATCATTATGCTCGTATATTACAACAAAAAAAGGGATGGCAGCAGCCATCCCTTTTTTCCATAATAAACTATAAAATTATAGTTTGATTACGTTTTTAGCTTGAGGTCCACGGTTACCTTCTTCGATTTCGAAGCTAACTTTTTGACCTTCTTCTAGAGATTTGAAACCTTCAGTTTCGATTGCAGAGAAATGTACGAATACATCGTTTTCGCCTGGAACTTCGATGAAACCGAAGCCTTTTTCGTTGTTAAACCATTTTACTTGTCCTGTTACTGCCATAATTATTTCCTCCTAAAGAAAACACAATTTATTTTAGTCTTCCTGTCTAAAAAAAGAATCCACACATTATCAAATACGAAACATAAACTAGTTCTCACATACTTTTTCTCGTTCGTTTTCAGCACTTGATAACATATGGATTGCTTAATTTAACTATTCAACTGACACCATCATAGCACACTTAAAATGAAATGTACAATCTTTTTTGAAAATAACTGACAAATTAAATTGATTGTACACACACAAATATTTGATTTTAACATATACGGATTTCACTATAAAATGAACACACACATCATTCGAATGCGATTACATCCCTTATTCTAAGGTGTTACAATATAATCGTACAGTCGTGATAATGGAGGGGATTATATGCCAAACTACGCTAACGAAGAAAAGCTTACAGGGGGAAATGTATCCAATGTATATCGTTCTGAAAATACTGTTCGTAGAGAATTAAAGCCAGACAGTACAAAAATTCATAAGTTATTACAACACTTAGAAAACAAAGGGTTTCATCATGCTCCAAAGTTTTTAGGTGTAGATGAAAAAGATAGAGAAATTTTATCCTTTATTGAAGGAGAATCTGGGAATTATCCGTTAAAAGAATATATGCGGTCTAATGCTGTTTTAAAAGAACTAGCAAAGATGCTTCGTCTGTACCATGATGCTGTAAGTGATTTTCCTTTATTAGATGATTGGAAACCGATGGATCATACTCCAAATAATATTGAGGTTGTATGCCATAACGATTTTGCCATATACAATATTATTTTTAATCAAGAAAAACCAGTAGGCATTATTGATTTTGATGTTGCTGCTCCTGGTCCAAGAATTTGGGATATCGCCTATACGCTTTATACTTGTGTACCTTTAAGTAGAATGTATTATACAGAATCGGGTGAGGCCGTTCATTATGAATCGTCACGACATGCTGCCCATACGAAAGAAAGAGTGAAGTTGTTTGTCCAGTCCTACGGTAAAAGTATGGACGAAGATTACGTAGGTATGGTACTACTACGCCTAGAAGCGTTATGTGCCTATATGAAACGAAAAGCGCAAGAAGGCGACTTGAATTTCCAAAGAATGATTGATGAAGGACATTTAGAGCATTATAAGAAAGATATTGCATTCATTCGTACGCATGGGAAAGAATGGATTTGATAATATCTTCTTTTTTGTCGAATCGTTCATAAAATAACAAGGGGCACCCTTGAAAAAGGTGCCCTTTCCTTTTATTTCGTAAACTGTGCTTCTTCCGTTGATCCTTTTAATGCTGTCGTTGATGATGTACCGCCTGTAATAACTTGTGCTACTTCATCAAAATAACCTGTTCCTACTTCACGTTGATGACGAGTTGCAGAATAGCCGTGTTTTTCTGCTGCGAATTCTGCTTGTTGTAGTTCAGAGTACGCTGCCATGCCGCGCTCTTTATAGCCACGTGCTAATTCAAACATGCCGTAGTTTAATGAATGGAATCCAGCAAGTGTTACGAACTGGAACTTATAGCCGTAAGATGCGATTTCTTTTTGGAAGCTCGCAATTGTTTTCTCATCTAATTTTTGTTTCCAGTTGAATGAAGGTGAACAGTTGTATGCAAGCAATTTCCCTGGATGTTCTTTATGAATTGCGTCCGCAAATCGTTTTGCATCTTCTAAATTTGGTTCAGACGTCTCACACCAAACGAGGTCTGCATAAGGAGCGTATGCTAAACCACGCGCAATTGCTTGATCAAGCCCTGCTTTCGTACGGTAAAATCCTTCCGGTGTTCTTTCACCTGTAATAAATGCTTTATCAACCGGATCAATATCGCTCGTAATTAAATCAGCTGCATCCGCATCTGTTCTTGCAACGATAATTGTCGGCACTCCCATTACATCTGCCGCAAGGCGTGCCGAAATTAAATTCCGCACCGCTGTTTGCGTCGGTAGTAATACTTTTCCGCCTAAATGACCGCATTTTTTCTCTGAAGATAATTGGTCTTCAAAGTGCACGCCAGATGCACCTGCTTCAATCATACCTTTCATCAGTTCAAATACGTTTAATTGTCCGCCAAATCCAGCTTCTGCGTCTGCTACAATCGGTACGAAATAATCTGTATCACCGCTTCCTTCCATATGCTGAATTTGATCCGCACGTTGAAGTGTTTGATTAATTCGTTTTACTACAGCAGGTACGCTGTTCGCTGGGTATAAACTTTGGTCTGGATACATATGTCCAGAAAGGTTCGCATCCGCAGCGACTTGCCATCCACTTAAATAAATTGCTTGTAACCCAGCTTTTACTTGTTGCATCGCTTGGTTTCCTGTTAATGCGCCTAGTGCGTTAATGTAATCTTCCGTATGAAGCGACGACCAAAGCTTTTCAGCACCACGGCGCGCTAATGTATGTTCAATATCAATTGATCCTCGCAGGCGAATTACATCTTCTGCCGAATATGGACGTGTGATCCCTTTCCAGCGCGTATCTAATTCCCAGCTCTCTTGTAATTTCTCGATTCTTTCGTTTTTCATATGATCCATCCCCTTTTCATTTTTTATAAAATTTCATAACCCGGTAATGTTAAAAATGGTACGAATTCATCATTCCGAACGAGATTGGTAAACAACGTTGTTGCCTCTTGGAATCTCCCTTTCTGAAAGGCCTCTTTACCAATCTCTCTTTCTATTTTTTCTAATTCTTCTTCTTTTAGCTCTTCCATCAATTCAAGCGTAATATTACGGCCATCATGTAGCTTTCCACCTTCATGGCGAATCCATTGCCATACTTGTGCCCTAGAAATTTCCGCTGTTGCCGCATCTTCCATTAAGTTATAAATTGGCGCTGCTCCCCGTCCACTTAACCAAGATGCGATATATTGAATACCTACGCTAATATTTAGGCGAAGCCCCTCTTCTGTAATCGTTCCCACTGGTACTTCTAATAAATCCTTTTCTGTAACATGTATTTCTTCACGTTTTCTAAAAATTTGATTCGGTGTTTTCATAATGTGATTAAATACTTCCATCGCGACTGGTACAAGTCCCGGGTGGGCAACCCAAGTCCCGTCATGACCGTCTAAAGCTTCGCGCTCTTTATCTGCACGCACTTTTTCAAATGCTTCTTCATTCGCTTCTGGATTATTTTTAATCGGAATTTGTGCTGCCATTCCACCAATCGCCGGTGCATTGCGGCGGTGGCACGTTTGAATTACTTTCAAAGAATACGCGCGCATAAACGGCGCCGTCATCGTGACTTGCGCTCTATCTGGAAGTAAAAATTTATTATGATTACGGAAACTCTTTAGAAAACTGAAAATATAATCCCATCTTCCGCAATTTAATCCAGCAGAATGATCTTTAAGCTCATACAAAATTTCATCCATTTCAAACGAAGCGTGAATCGTTTCCAGTAACACCGTCGCTTTAATCGTTCCGTTTGGAATACCGATATATTTTTGAGCAAATATGAAAACATCATTCCATAACCTCGCCTCTAAATGGCTTTCCATTTTCGGTAAGTAAAAGTATGGACCGCTTCCTTTTGCTAAAAGAGCTTTCGCATTATGGAAAAAATAAAGTCCGAAATCTACTAAGCTACCAGACATATTCTTCCCATCAACTTGCATATGTTTTTCTTCTAAATGCCATCCTCTTGGACGCACAATTAATACTGCTGTTTTACTATTTAAATGATATTCTTTTCCGTTATCATTTTTATGCGAAATCGTTCCCTGCACTGCATCTCGTAAGTTTATTTGACCTTCAATTGCATTTTCCCAAGTTGGTGAATTCGAATCTTCAAAATCCGCCATAAAAAGATGCGCTCCTGAATTTAAAGCGTTAATAACCATCTTTCTATCTACTGGTCCCGTAATCTCTACACGGCGATCCTCTAAATCTTTTGGCAGTTTGGCAATTGTCCAATCCGCTTCACGTATACGTTTTGTTTCTTCTAAAAACTTCGGAAACTCTCCTGCATCAATTCTTTTTTGTTTCTCCGCACGCTTTTGTAAAAGTTCTATGCGGCGCTCATTGAAATTTTCATGTAGTTCCTTTAAAAAACTAAGCGCCTCAGGTGTCAATATTTCGTTGTACGCTGGTAACATTTCTCCGACGAGTGTAACCCGTGAAGTTTGCGTCGACATATTAGCATCCCCTTCTTAAACTGTTTTATAACAGATTTGATTTTATGTTTTATATTATATAACAAATCTTCAGAAAAGGAAGTTTTTTTTGAAAATTCATTTCGTTTTTTTCCAAAATGCTTTTCTTTCGCGCTTTATTCCATACAAAAAAAGGTCACTGTTATACAACAATGACCTTTTTGTATTATTTTCCAAACCTCAATTTACTAATTAAACCTTATTACTGTCCTTGTTCCATATCATGCAAAATTGCTTTATATAAAAACTGTGCGTATTGTTCTCTTTTTACTTTCATGGAAGGACCAAATTTATTATCTCCGATTCCCGCTGTAATACCATTTGTTTGTATTGCACTAATTGCATTCGTTGCCCATGAATTCGCTGAAACATCATTAAAATTATGAGGACCCTTCGCCTGTAACTCAAACGCATTCGTAAGAACTTGCGCCATTTCTGCACGAGTTAACGTTGCTTTCGGTCTAAAGTTTCCATGCTCATCTCCCATGAAAATTTCTAGTTCCGTTAAAGCTAATATTTCTTCAATAAAGTTTGTTGAGTTTTCATCGATATCCCCATATGGGTTTTCATATTCATCTTGTTCTTCTATATCAAACACACGATAAATTAAAGCTGCAACTTGCTCACGTGTTACATCATCTCCAAAACCGAAAATTCCATCTCCATATCCAAAAATAATTTCGTTTGCCGCTAAATTATGAATTGCCTCTTCTGACCAATGTCCTTTTGGTACATCTTTAAATACAATTGGATTTGTATTTTGTAACGGTGCACTTTCCGCTTTTACATTGTTACTCTCTGCTGAGAATAACATCCCACCCATAATTGTTAATGCCGTAGCTGTTTTTAATAATTTTTTGCTCATCAAATTATCTCCCCAATATGTATATGTTTTTAAAAAATATACATAACAAATGGTATAGTGACAATAGATTTCTCGACACATTTCGTGACGGTTTTGTGAATCATATTACATATCATGTCTTTTTTACGGGGTTGATTATAAAGCTCATGTACAACAATAAAAATACATAAAAACGCATAATAATTCTTCTATAAACAAACAAAAAGCACAAATAGTTCTATTTGTGCTTTCCTATTTCACCCTATTTCCAATCCTCTTTCAAATGATAATTAATAATTGCGTTATTTATAAACTGAGCATATTGTTCTCTCGGTACGAAGCTATTTAATTCATACATACCTTTTCCAGTTCCTGTCACAACTTGATTAGATTGTAATGCACTAATTGCACCTTCTGCCCAATGTCCTTTTGGCACATCTTTAAATGTATGCTTTTGTTTTGCTTCGAAAGTATATGCCTTTTGAAGTGCTACTGCCATTTCAGCTCGAGTAATTGGTGCTTTCGGTCTAAAGTTTCCGTTTGCATCACCTTTAAAAACACCACGTTTTGTTAACGCTAAAATTTCCTTTTGGAAATTAGTTGAACTTCCAGAAATATCTTTGTATGGATTCGCTACTGCCCCTTCTTCTTTCATTTCAAGTGTTTTGTAAATAACCCCAGCTACTTGTTCACGTGTTGTAAGATCTCCAACACCATACTTTCCATTTCCGTATCCAACTATAATTTTATTATAAGCTAAGTCTAAAATAGCATCATATGCCCAAAATCCGTATGGAACATCATCAAATACAATCATTTCCGGATATTCTTCCGCTTTTACAGGGGCCACATTCGTTCCTGTAAATATACCGCCTACCATTGTCGCAATCATCATTACACCCAATATTTTTTTCTTCATTGTCCTCTCTCCCTATTTCTATTTTATGTTAAATAGAAAAATAATAGATAATACGAAGTTATCCATACTACATATGAAGTATTTCCAAATAACATGAGCAAATATTTTTAGCCATGCATTTTAATAAGCTTCACTGCTTTAGGAGTATTCATTTATTGATGAATGTACGATAAAATGCAAATCTTCTAGAAGAAACATTTTTACTACCTTTCTGCTTCATACCTCCTTCTTCTATTGTCAAAAAGGAAGCTGTCAAATCTAAGGTGTTATATAATGAAATATTCTACAATCTCTTTGTGAACTCCTTTGCATTTTTAAATTTCACTTTATTGACACAAAAAGACGCAAATAATATATATTTGCGTCTTTTGTAATTCTATATGAATTAATAACGATTTTGTCCAAATCTAGCACAAATAGTAAACTAGATTAATTATTTAATGCTTTCATTACCATTGCATTTTTTAAAAACACCGCAAATTGCTCACGTGTTACAAAAGTATTCGGCTCATATTGTCCATTACCCATCCCTTTAACAACATCATTAGATTGCAACGCACTAATTGCATCTGTTGCCCAATGGGTATCTGGTACATCTGTAAATGTATGCTTCTGTTTCACTTTAAATTCATAGGCGTTCACAATAATTTGTGCCAGCTGTGCACGAGTTACTGGATCCTTCGGACGAAATGTGTTATTTTCGTATCCTGCGAAAATTCGACGAGTCGTTAATGCTTTAATTTCATAAGCAAAATTTGTTGTGCTTTCATTGATATCTGTATATGGATTGTCTAATAGTTCTAGATTATTTGGTATTTTAAGAGCATGAGCAATTACAGCTGCCGCTTGCTCACGTGTTACATTATCTTTAGCACCAAATGTTCCATTTCCATAACCAACCATGATTTTATGATATGCTAAATCATAGATTGCATCCTTCGACCAATGATCCTCGGCTACATCAGTAAATACAATCATTTCTGGCTCATGCACTGGCCATTCTTCTGCACTAGTACTATTTGCACTCACAAATACTCCACTTAATAAAGTCATCGCTGTGATTCCTTTTAATACGTGCTGTCTCATTACGTCCATCCACCCTTTTTTCTTTTCTCTCTTTTTCCCTTTATTTACTAATTTATTGTATAAAACATGTAAATAAATTGCAATATCTTCTTATTGAAATGAAAATGATATCTTCTAAAATTAAGAAGTAGCACTTTCCTTTACCGATAATTCCTTTTCTCTTCCCTTGCGAAAAGTTAGAGCCATCCCTACAAAGATAAGAACAATTCCTACTACTTGCATACTAGTCGGTCTAAACCCGGTAAAGACTGTATCTAATAGTATTGCAACCGCAGGATCTAAAAACACTAATACAGAAATTAATCTTGTCGATAAATCTCTTAAACTGTCAAAAAATAAATAATAAACAAACCCCGTATGTATAAGTCCTGTCGCTGTGATCATCATCCAGTTCATCTCTGTTAGTCCTTGAAACTTCCCGAAGTCTACGAATGGTAGCAATAAAAATATCCCTAAAAATGTTTGTAAAAATGTCATCGCATATGCGCTCGTATGCCGAATTCCTTTTCCTAATAAAGTGGTAAAAGCATAAAATACAGCTGCAAGAAGTGCCCATACCATGCCAGATGACATAAGTTTTTCGAGCGATAGACTTCCATCTACTCCAGCTACTAAAACTGTACCGATAAAACAAATGACAATGGACATAACAGCAAACACTGTAAGTCTCTCTTTAAATACAATACTACCAATCATTAATACGATAATTGGTGCAAGATGGTACACTGAAATCGCAATTGTAATTGACATAACTTCAAAGGCTTTAAATAGAAACACCCAGTTAAAGACGAGAAATACGCCGCATGCTAATATTTGCATTACTTCTTTTTTATTCCATTTCTCACTTTTATACTGTCCTGTTACGAGCCAACATAATGCTAAAAATAGAGTCGCACAAATGCAACGAACGAATACTAATTCAAAAGACGGTAAACCTGTTTGAACAGAAAAAAATCCAATTGATCCGAAAATAGACATCGAAAGGATCATTTTTATAGCCGGCATTGATTTTTTATTGAACACCCTTTCTCTCCTCCTATAACCTACCTTTTACAAACGAAAAATCTCCAAAACATTACGTATTATTATATATTACAATCGGAAAATTGTAAAAAATTAGAATATAATAAGTGACAGCCGTACAAAATTCCCATAAAAAAAATCATCCTTGTTTACATAGGATGATTTTTTTATTTATTGAGAGGAATTTCTCTATATTAAAGCTTAAATATACTACTACTTTTGAAGAGTAAATCGAGCAACTATTTGTTTTAATTCTCCTGCTGCGTTATGCATATGTTCCATTGAAACCGAGATCTCTTGAACAGATTTTTCTTGCTGTTGAATAGACTCTTTTACCCTATCAGTTCGGTCAGATGATCTTTGGGAAATTTGAGCCATGTCTTCTGCAGAAGCCGAAATCTCTTCACTACTAGCTGCAATTTCATCTGTAGACATAGATACAGTTTGAATTTGCTCAGATACTTGCTGTACTTTTTCTGTAATTTTTCCAAATACTTTTTCTGTATGCAGTACCACTTGTGTACCTGCCTGTACCTCATTATCTACTGCCCCCATCATATCTACGGTGTGACTCGTTGTTCCCATAACTTGAGTAATAAGCTTCTCAATTTGTTTTGCAGAATTACTAGATTGTTCAGCTAATTTACGCACTTCATCTGCCACAATTGCAAACCCTCTACCACTTTCCCCAGCACGGGCAGCCTCAATTGCGGCATTTAATGCTAATAAATTAATCTGAGCGGCAATACCTTGCATAACATCAATGATTTTAACAATTTCTTCTGATTGTTCTTTCATAGTCTCTACTTGTTTCACACCGCTATGTACTGAATTTTGGATTATATCCATCTGTTGAATCATTTGTTTCATTAACTTATTACCACTCTCTGCATCTAATGCTGACTGAGCAGACAATTCATTTACAGATGATGATGTATTCACTATACTCTGCATTCCTTGTGTCAACTCTTCCATCGCACCCGCAGTTTGTTCCATTGCTTGCATTTGGCTCTCTGCACCATTTGCAACTTCTTCAATATCCATCGTTATTTTCTTCGCCGCACTGCTAGATACTTCTGATGCACATACGACTCCGTCTGCATGTTGGAATAAAAGCTGAATATTATTATCTACTTCTTTCATATTTGTTCTTAACCCTTTAATCATTTCATTAAAATCACTTACTAATACACCTAATTCATCTTTAGCATTATACTCACCATGTACAGTTAAATCCCCATCTTTTGCTCTTTCCATCATACGACTAACCGTTTGTAAAGGAGCAACTATAAGCCTGCTAATAATATAACTTACTATACATATAACGATTGTAGTAACTACTACAAGAACGATAAAAGTAATAACGGATCGATCTATCATTTTTTGAGAATCTTTAAATACTTGATCAGCTAAATTTGAAACATACGATTCTAAATCCACCGCATAGCCAGCTAACTCTACTCCCTTCGGTTTTAATTCCTTCTGAAATTCGTTTACCATTTGTAGCTCGTTTGTTACCTTCGCCTTTTCAAACAACTTTTTATATGTATCTATATAACTTGGCAAAGATTTCTTCATCTTTTGAAACAGCTCATCCTCTTGCTTACTTAAATTAAAGCCATCATCATATTCTTTTAATAAAGAATCATATTTTTTAAGATCCTTTTCAATATTATCAATTATCCCCTCTTTATTTGTCCCTTCATTTTGTGATGCCGTAATTAATTCTAATAAGTTATATTCTAATGAATTTTGTGTACGAAGCATTCCTTCTAATAAAATTGCAGAATATTGATAATCATCTACTACAACCTCTGTATCGTGCTTAATCTTATTAATAGAATGAATTGCTACATAGCTCATAATTACCATACCTAAAACTGCTAATGAAATAAGCGATAATAATTTATATTTCACTTTTAAATTTTGTAAAAAATACATTTTTCCACCTTTATTCCTTTATATATAGATTTTTAGAATTTTATAGCTTATTATTTACAAAATCACAATAAAAAGCAATGATAAATATTCCCAATATCAAACTTATATCTCTATAAAAAAAGAAGTAGCATAATAGCTACTCCTTTTTGCTTTGTTTCTCATATTGTTCAAACGTATGAATTCTTTCGAAAATTGGTGGATGTGTGTATAAGAAAAACTTCACTAACGCAGGTGGATTCACTTGGCTTAAACTCGTTTTTGATAAATATTGAAACGTTTTTACACCAGATTCTCCATCTTTCGTCATATCTAAAGCATATTGATCTGCCGCTCGTTCTTCTATACGAGAAACATAGTTTGTTGCTGGCTGTGATGCAAACGAGAGTACAGAAGAAATTAAGAAAAATAAAGGTAAAATTGAGAAACATGCTACTTTTGAAATTTGCAGCGTATCTCCCCATTTTCGAATACACATATTTATAATACGACTAATGAGATACATACCTATAAACGATAGCAACACATAACTCGCAACGCCCCAATATATATGTTTCATAACATAATGCCCCATTTCATGGGCCATTATAAATAAAATCTCTTTATCTTTTAATTGCTTAAGCGTTGTATCCCACATTACAATACGTGCGTTAGGACCAATTCCTGTCACGTAAGCATTTAACGCATTCGTTTTTTCCGACATATTTACTTCATATACATGTTTAGCAGGAATGTCAGCTTTGTCTGCTATCGCTAAAATTTTCGTTTCTAATTCTTTATTTTTCAGCGTCGAGAAGTCGTTATACAGTGGATCGATAACAACAGGCTGTATAAATGTTAAAAAGATTGTAAATGGAACAGAGAGCGCCCACCCTGCTAGCCACCATCTTTTCGGGAATTTACGGATAAGCCATAACAGAACCGTAACTACGATTAACATCGTCGCATAACTCTCCCAAAAACCGATAACGTGATCTTTTATCCAGCTTTGTGTACTTTGCGTTGAAATGCCGTAATCAACGGATACTTTTCGGCTAATCCATTGCATCGGCAGGGCTAGAACTGTTGTGAGTAGTGATAAATAAAAGAAATAAATCGCAACTTGCAGGACACTTATTTTCGTCGTTTCCTTCGACCATTTCTCAAACTTTCTTGAAACACCGAGCACAAGTACAAATAATAAAATAATCCATTCAAGAGGCGTCGCTAAAAAGTACAGTAAGTTTTTCACGCGCGAATAATCTTGGCTTAGCGTAAGCTCCCTTGCATTCATAAACGTTTCTGGATCTGCTTTCGTTCCTTTATACATGTCCGGAATCAGTTCATGATTCCATCCAAATAAATACCAATATATAAGCAACGCAAACCCAACGTACAAAAAAAGCGACCACCCAATAACCTTCCTCACGCTATTCCCTCCTCTATGCTGCCTGTCTATTATTATTGTAAGTTCGTACATGCTAAATTAGAACAAGCTTATTACGCGAATTGCTCAAGAGCCTTCTATTTACATAAAAAAACTCTTCTACAAAAAGAAGAGCTTTACCTACCTTTAGACACTTTCTTCGGTTCATACTCTGGGATAAGAAATGTACTTACAACCCAACATATTAAACCAGCGCCTTTTATATAGCGTATATATTCATAGTCTTGAAAAAATAAAGTCGTTACAATAAGCGTAAAAAATCCAATTAAAACTAGTACGTATCCTATTTGCTTCTTAGATAACATAACGTGTCCCCCTTAAGGAAGTACATCCACTAATAAACTAAAATCTTGTAAAGAAAAAGAACTATATTTCATAATACCTTGTACAGCTAAAAGTAAAATAAGACCGGTCACACACATATAATTAACTCTTTCTTCACTCTTTTTTTCAGCAACTATTCCGCCACTTATACATAATACCCCTAACAAATGGAGCGCTAAATACATGAAGAAATAAGCTTCCTCCCAGCGAAGAATAACATTGACTGTTGTTATCAGCACTATACTAAGCACAATCAAATAAAAAAACTTATTTGATGATATTGTTTCATTCATATAATTTTATACATCCCTTTCAAATTTAGAATGAATGATGTTTCAAAGCTATAAAGTAAATGATTGTTTTCATACTATAAAACAAAAGGAAAGCCACTATTACTTTCTCGAATACTGTATGAACCCACATATGCTTCTCTTCATTTTTTCTGAAGATGCGCTTCATCATTTCTTCTACAATTAGACCAAATATTAGTAAAACCCCTAACACAATAAGAAGAGAAATAATATTTTCTTTTAAATGAGTACTAGAAAATAAGTAATACTCTGGAAACACAATCGTATCTACTACAGGTTGCACCCAATGACAAACGCTTTTATCACACATATCTGTAAGAGACGTAGAATCTATAATGTCTTTCAATATTTTTTCAATCGTCTTCTTCATCTCATTTACTCCCCACTACATCTGAAAAGCTTTTTTCCTGCTCTACATATATAGCTGGCATTTCTTTACTCCAATATTTGCGGTTAACAAATAAAAAGATGAGTACTAAGTTTAATCCCGTTATAAAAATAAGAAGTCCTGGAAAGAAAGTCGTATAATTTGAGAAATCTGCAAAACTCATTATCTCTTCTTTATTTATTAGCAAAGAAACGCCGATTACAAATGCATTGTTTAACATATGAATAGCAATTGGCATGAGTAAGCTATTCGTACGAATATATACGATTGATAGTACAACGCTAAATACAACTGCACCTAGGAAATCAACGTGTAACAACGCAAACAATAGCGCCACAACGATGATCCCTATACTCGTTCCCCATTTTGCGGCGAAGCGCTGCAGCAAAAATCCCCGAAAAACAAATTCGCCAATAATTGGTGCGATGAATACGACCATAATAACTTGATATACATATCCCCCTGTACTATCTATAATCGGTTCACGTAATGCGTTCATAATAAAGTCCGGTGTAATCCATGCAAAGCTATACATGTACAAAATAAGATAACCATAACTAAACACGCATAACATAATCGTAATGTATAAAACTTGCACCAGGTTAAATGTTTCATTTTTATTAATAAATAATGAAAAGGAAACACGGTGCTTTCTATACTCATAAAAAATCCACGTAATCGGAAGGATATAGAATATAAGAATATTTACAAAAGTAGAATTTTGCATATGAAATGTATTTTTTATCAATTCATTACTGCCTCTTGCAACTAAAGTTAATAGTGCAAATACAATTAAAAAATATCTAGCTCGCATCGTTTGAAACGGATTCACACTCATCTCCCCCCTATGTTACTTTTATCATATCATTTGATTCTTAATTTTTTGAGAAAGAAAACCTTAAAATTTCCTTAAAAATTCCATAAGTTACAGAAAGATGATATGATATTCGAGAAAATTAGGAGGGATTTTTTATGTATCAAGCAAAAATTTTGCTCGTTGATGATGAAACAGCGATTTTACAATTACTAACTACCATTCTTGAAAAAGAAGGTTTTTCTCATATTACAACTGCAACATCAGCTGAAATAGCTTTATCTCTCACTGAACAAAACAATTACGATTTAATTATTTTAGATGTCATGCTTCCTGGACAATCTGGTTTTGATATTTGTCCAATCATTCGCCAAAAAACAGATTGCCCTATCTTCTTCCTCACAGCTAAAACATCTGATTTAGATAAAATATCTGGATTTTCACACGGTGCAGATGATTATATTACGAAGCCATTTCATCCACTTGAAGTAGTAGCTCGTATGAAAGCACAACTCCGAAGACATATAAAACAAGTAATGCCACATGAACAAAAAGTACACTCCAATTCATTTGGTAGATTTGAAATTGATCGATATTCCGCAGAACTTACAGTAAATGGACATGTTGTCGAATGTTCAGCCCAGCTATTTCAGCTACTACTCTTCTTTTGCGAGAATCCGAACTATGTATTTTCGAAAGAAGAAATATACGAAAAAGTTTGGGGAGCACCTGCCTATAATGGCGATGATAATACCGTTATGGTTCACATTCGAAAACTACGTGAAAAAATTGAACAAGATCCAAGTAAACCAGAATATATAAAAACCGTTCGCGGACTTGGCTACAAGTTCATTACAAAGTAGGGTGACGATATGAACTTTAATAAACGACTTATTATACAGTTTATCCTGCAGCACGTATTTGTTTTAGTTACGTTACTGATTGCTGTAGTAGCTGCTTTTACTTATTTATTTTTTCTTGTTACTAGTACTTCATATGAACCGAACATTCCAGATTCTGATAGTTTTATGATTTCAAGATATATATCTTCAGAAGATGGCGATATTTCGTTAAAAGCTGAAGTAAAAGACTTAATTAAAGAGAAAAATGATTGGATACAAGTTGTGGAGGAAAACGGAAAAGTTCTCTATCACTTTAATACGCCAAGTGACGTACCAACATCTTATACGAAAATATCTTTATTCTCATATATACAGAATCAAATAGAAAGCCCTTATACATTTACATATTGGGAAATTGAATTAGAAGAAAAGAACGTACTTGTTATTTACGGTGGTATGTTAAAAAGCAATGCATTACTAAAAACAATTCAGAAAGGGCACCCTTCTGTATCTACTGATTCGTTCACATTAACAGAAGAAGAACAACAGTTACTTTCCAAAGAAGAAGCAACACTTCAAATTTTTAATAGTAACGGCGATGAAGTCTTCTCCTATCCAAATGGAAAGAAAAAAACGTTTTCCGTTATACAAGCCGCTCTTAGCGAAAAAGAACCGTGGAATCATAAGGAAAACACGTCTAGCTTTTATGACACAACTAGCAATCATCTTCTTGTTGTAACTGCAAAAAATGAGTACTACTACCCAGATGATGAAATAGACGATGTATTTACTAAAAAGTTTCTAATCGGATGCGGATTAATCCTTCTTATTGTATTTGTTTATTTAGTCATTCTTTCTATTTGGTACGGTAATAAATTTGGAAAACCGTTATTACATGCGATGCGCTGGCTTAAAAACATCGCTGGTGGAAAGTACGAAGAGCCTGTTAGTAAAAAAGGGAAACCTATCCGGTTCAGGCGGTCCGGTAAAGAAAAATGGTCATTCCGCTTGTTTCGAGATGTTACAAATTCACTAGAGCACCTCTCTATTACACTCAAAAAAAATGATGCAATAAGGCAAGTACTACAGCAAACACGTGAAGAATGGATTACCGGTCTAACGCACGATTTAAAAACACCACTAAGCTCTATTTACGGCTACGCTTTATTACTAGAATCAAAGCAGTATAACTGGACCGATCAAGACATCCAGCAGTTCGGTAGCGTTATGAAAGAGAAATCTCAATATATGACGACATTAATTGATGATTTAAGCTTAACGTATCAATTAAAAAATAACAGTCTCCCTGCGCAGCACGTGAACATTGAAATGAATCAATTCGTCCAAAAAGTCTTATTACAATTTATTAATAATCCGACACTTCAAAATCAAAATATTGAATTCGTGCCGAGCTCAAACAAAATTCAATATTTTATTGAAGAAAAATGGTTCCAGCGTATTATCGAAAACTTACTAGTAAACGCTGTAAAACATAATAATGAAACGACAAATGTCAGCGTAAAACTTTCTCAAAACGCTACTTCATTTACACTCTCTATTTCAGATAACGGAAAAGGAATGGATGACAAAACGAAAGAACTTCTCTTTGAGCGCTATTACAGAGGAACAAATACAGAAGAAAGCAACATCGGAACTGGACTTGGCCTCGCTATTACAAAACAGCTCGTTCATGCTCATAACGGAACGATTTCTATTGATAGCGAACTTGGAAAAGGAACGACGATTACACTTGTGTTCCCGTTTCATTCGTAGGAAAGGCGCTATGTGGCGTCTTTTCTTTTTTGGGAGAGTTCAACGATACATGAAATTATGTAGGTCATCTTTCTGAGTTATTTTAGCGGTATATGAAATTATATCGGCGATTTTCTGAATATATCAGCGTAAATCGGATTATATCAGCGATTTACGCTGATATATCGACTTACCGACAAAAACTGACAATAATAACCTACTACTATACAAAGTAAAAATAACCTTCCATAACTCACTATGAAAGGTCACTCCATATTTCAGCTATTTTCCTACTAACACAAACACATTCTCATCAGGTGCTTCCATTACCGCAACGTGTCCTGATTCTGTTTGAAATGGTTCACGAATCCATTTTACATCTTTATTATCTTTTAAACTTTCATATGTTTGTTGCACATCTTCTACTAATACTTCGACTTCTGTAAAATTAATATCCGGATGATTGCTTATTACTAACTCCGAACTTTTCTCATCTGGAAACTTCAATCCTATTAACGTCCAAATAACCCCTTCTTCTAGTTCCCTCTCTATAATCCAGTTTTGCTTCATTCCCATGTCTTTATAAAAAGAAACGGATTTTTCTATATCCTTCGTATGTATAGATACACATTCTAGTTTTTTGAACATCTTCCCATTTCCCCCTTTATAAAAAAGCGAACCATTTCTCAATGACTCGCTCTCACTCTATTACTTCTTCTTCACCGGTATCCAAAGTTCAATTTGAGCAAACTCACTTTTATCTGCATGACAGCGCTCATCGTATAGTTCAAACTCTGTAACTCCGCAATGTTCGTATCCTGAATGCGGGAACCATTCTGAGAATACTGCGTTCCACGTTTGGTGAATAGACGATACCATTTCTTCATGAGGAACTTTCGGCGTTGTAAATACAGCATATGTTGCTGCTGGGAAAGTACGCTTCGCAACTTCATTTGGTACATTTTCAAAGCCTGTAACTTCCATTCCGATAATATAAGTGAAGTCGCCCGTTTCTAAATTAAAATCAGTACATAATCCAAGCTCTACCCATTGACTCGTATCTTTACGATTCGGAATCGTTGTTCCAAGATCTTTTTGTAAATATTCTTGCCAAAAAGCTGGGATGTCTTGATGATTTTTCCCCTCTTTACTTGTCGTCTTCAGTTCATAACCCGCCACTAAAAATTCTGGTTTATTTATAATACGATATTCCATTTGTATGCCTCCTAAATACGGATTTAATTTTCTTTGCTTTACATTCACACTGTAATACATCGGTGTTTCAATTTCTTGTTTTCGATATTCACTCGGTGTCATTTGAAATAATTTTTTAAAGGCTCTCGTGAACGTTTCGTGAGATTGAAAGCCATGCTCAAACGCAATATCAATAACTTTTTCATCCGTATGAGAAAGTTGATAAGCTGCCCGGGCTAACCTCCTCTTTCGAACATACTCCATTACTGTATCGCCTACTAACGCCTGAAATACACGATGAAAATGCGACTCAGAAAAACCTGCAATACGTGCTAAATTACGCAGCGTCTGTTTTTCCATTACATCTTCTTCAATATAATCAATGGACCTTTGGATTTGTGTTTCATAGCTTTCCATCTCTGTTCACCCGCCTTATATGTATTATGATAAAAGAGAATCCTATCCAATTCTTGACGTTTTTTACTATAATTCCATAAAAAATTGTAACTTTTTTATATGTATTTCGTTGTTATGTATGAAGGGAGGGAAATGTAGTGAAACGCAAACACTCATTAGAAGAAATTTACTCCGAACATATGCAAGATTTATTTCGCTATCTTCTCTCCCTAACCGGAGATTCCCACTACGCGGAAGATCTCATGCAAGAAACATTTTACCGAATGCTCGTCCATATTGACTACTATAAAGGAGAAGAAATTAGGCCTTGGTTATTTACGATTGCCTACAACGCCTTTATCGATTGGTATCGAAAAGAAAACAGATATAAAACAACGACAGTTGAAGAGTTCCATTTACCAAACGTACCAAGTACAGAGCACTCTTATTTCATAAAACATGAGATTGCTAGTTGGTTAGACAGCTTATCTTCCCTTCCCCTTGAAAGACGAAATGTCCTGCTACTACGAGATTACTACGGATTCTCGTATAAGGAAATAGCCGAAATGACTGGTCTCACACTAGCGAAAGTGAAAATTGAATTACACAGGGGACGAAAAGAAACGAAAAGTATAAAGGAGTGATAAGGATGGGTTGTACAGAGTTTAAAAAACTATGGGAGAAGTACGACAACGGAACGCTCACGCATGATGAACAAGAACAGTTAGAAAGTCATATTGAGACATGTGAAGAGTGTGACGCTTACTTAGATGAACTGTTAGCAAAAACAGAGCCAATTAAGAAAAAGTTACCGCCAAAAGATCTTAAAGTTCCTTTTTGGAGAATTAAGTGGAAACATCGGTTACAGACGCTTGGTTTCATCCTATCCATTTTCATCGTTATATATATAATTGGCGGGATATCATCTGCCTTTTATTTTCAATCTAATAATGATAAAAGGCTAGAAGAAATTAGAGAGGTTCCTTCTCTTGCACTTGAAGCAACTATCCCAAATAGCCGTGTTATGGGGGGCGGAACAAGTGTAGAAGCTTTTTTCCGTACGAACAGCAGCTTTGATTTAGTAAGAACCGTCGGTAAAAAAGAAATGCCACTCGGTACAGTAGAAACAAAAAGCTTCTTATCTTCTGTAGATGTCACGAAGCAAACTTGGATGAATCCGTTCTATCAACCAAAACTGTTCTTTGTTCATCCCAAAACAGAGCAGGGAGATTATTTAAAGGATTCTTCAAAAAAAGTATGGGATACACTTGCAAAAGTACATGAGGGAACCGTTGCAGAAGTAGCAATTTCTTTTGATAAATCTTACACTTTAAAAGAATTAGAACCGCTTTTATATAGCATATTTGAAGCACAAGAACTCCCTCCAACTCCTGTATGGTGCGCTTTAGATACGGGACAAGAAAGAACAAATGTAGACGACTATATCCTTCACGGCGGAGAAGCTATAGGGTTTCCAGAACATGTAAGATTCTTTGATAATGAAACTGACAAACAGAAAACGCAAGAAGACAAAGTAATCGAAATGATGCGCGTCCTTTCTATCCATAAAAAAACGGTAAGCCAAATAGCTGCGCTTCCTGAAAAAGAACTAAACTTAGATAAACGTTATGAATATGTAAAAGAGAATGGCGTAAAAGTATACGGTATTGTCATTACTGGCCCGTCGAAAGAGTTATTAAAATTACAAAACTCCCCGCACGTACGTTATGCGACTCTTGGAGATATTGAGATTTGGAATTGGGTTGATAATTAATGTGAAAAAAAGGGAAACACTCCGTCCTATTTTTGACGCGATGAAGGATTGGGGAAACGAGTGGAAAATATTAGATGAATAAAAAGAAGGTATCATCTTATGTGATGATACCTTCTTTCTATTAATCCGAAATCACTTTCACATACATCCCTCTCACCGCTTTTTCATAAGCGACTTCACTCATCTGTTTTATTTTTTCCGATACGACAGACGAGTGAATAACTCCCCCATCATGAAGTAACGGCGGATCAATAAGACGTACTTTATTTTTCTGTTGTAAATCAAAATCGTTTCTATCTTCTTTTACTTTTACATTCGGATGAACTTTTCTTACTAAAGCATGTACTTCTGGATCACTACATTGCTTCAATTTCGAAATTAGCTCATCATCTTCAAGAAGAAAATCATCTGCCTGAATAATCTTTTTGTGTATGGCTAACTTTAACGTTTTCGCTAACATATCATTTCCGTAAATATTCATTGGTTTCATAAAGAAATCGATTACTTCTTTATAGTACGTTTCTGTAAACCACTCTGCCATTTCGATACTTTGAAGGACCATTTTCCCCTCTACTGCAATGATATCCTCTAAAAATCTATGAACTTCTTCTAACGAAATATATCCGTATGTATACATATCTCGTAACGTATAATCCACACGATCTGCGCATAATTCGGGCGCTGACCTTTCCAGTAACGTCCACTTCGAATCATCTAATAAAATATCTTCATAGTTATAACCATACTTTGAAAGAATCGCTGGAATTTCTGAGTTTTTCACAACAGAACTAAATATCTCTTCATGATAACTTTCATTGCTATTATCAAAAACGTAATCAATCACATGAGAAAAAGCAGTATGCGATACGTCATGCAGTAAACCTGCAATTTGTTCCTCTACTGAGCCACCGAGTTTCTTAATTAACAACATAACGCCAACTGAATGATCAAAGCGCGTTACATTCCAGTTCTCATTTATTAAGTAGCTTGCGCCATTTTGATGAATACCTTTCAGCCTTTGCACAGACTTACTTACAATTAATTCTTCTACTACTGAATCCACTTCAAATTCTCCGTATAGTACATCTGATATGATCACTTATAATCCCCCTTTATTTCAGCCGAGTCTTATAATCGTACCTCTTTTATGAAATGAACACTATAAAAATAATAAATCTAAATATATTGATATTATATATTATACATGTCTGTTATTTGTTTTAATTCATTTATTTTTATTGCGTGCTCCTTATGTGGAGCCTTTTTTTATTGAAAAAATAGAGAGCAATTCGCTCTCTATTTTATACACCTATTCAAATGTAACTTCCACCTGCACAATCTCAGATCTACTTCCAAGTCGAAGCGGTGGTCCCCAGAATCCGAAACCAGAAGAAACAATCGCGTGGAATGCACCTTTTTGTGCGTATCCCCAGTCTAATTCGTACATTCTTCTCGTTACAATATGATTCGGCGCCATTTGTCCGCGGTGCGTGTGGCCGGATAATAATAAATCGACGCCAGCATCCGCTGCTTGTTTCAACTCAAATGGTTGATGATCCATTGCGATAACTGGCATAGATTTATTCACCGTACTCATTAAACTTTCAAAACTTTGGCGATCTCGCTCTGTTTTATCTCTTCTTCCAACGATATAAAAATCATCTTCAATTGTAATCACTTCATCTAACAGAATACGAATATCAATCTTATCCATCTCTTGTAAAAATTCAGGAACCGCTCGTCCGTAATATTCGTGGTTTCCTAACACACCATATACGCCTAATGGAGCCTTCATTTGTTTCATAATTGGTCCCATATTCTTTTGAATGAATACACCTGGATGATCATCGATAATATCACCTGGCAGTAAAATAATATCAGGCTCCATCTCATTTACATGACGGACAAGTCTTTTTAAATGTGCAACGCCAGATAATTTACCGAAATGCATATCAGAAGCCATCGCAATGCGTAAGCTTTTACGTCCCTCTACTTTTTTCGGGATGTGCACCTCGTACTTTCTTACTACTGGGCTATATGCGTTGAATACCCCATATGCAAAAATAAAGATGAACGCAAGTAACACTGCCGTTCCTGTCCAAATAATTGCCGTCTCTTTCTCCATTGAAAACTGTAGAAGGAAAACTGTAATATCAGCAAGTGGCAACAACATAATCGCATATTGTATGACCGCAAACCAAATTGAACCGACCGTTCGTAGAAATGGCAAAAACTTAAACACTTGCACAAGAATGTACGCATATGAAATAAAACCGACTACGAAAGCGTAATATCCCCAAGATTCCCAGCCGAACACCGCATGAAGCCAAACCCATCCGTTCCAGCCAATGTAAAACATGAGTAGTGTGTATACAATTAAAATAGTAAATATATTGAGATACCGAAAATTTTTCACTGATAGCCTCCTTATTGATTTCTTCTATTATATCTTGTTATGCACGTTTAACGTAAATATTAAGCACAGCAACCTTCACAATAAAAACCTCTAACTGCTAGATGCAAACCTAACAATTAGAGGTGCCATTCAAAACAAAATTACTTTTACAGATTTTCGTTATAGAAACTTGTTAATTTTTCAACTGCAATTGTAACTGGTTCTGGTTGGTCGTATAAATCGTAATGACTCGCACCTTCCACAACAAGTAAATCTTTTTTCTCCGAAGCTGCTTTCTCATACAGCTCATGACCATCTTTATAAGAACCGAATGCACCTTGCTTATTGCCGACAATAATTTGTAACGGTTGTGTTAATAATGTATCTGCTAAATGGAACGCATCAAAACCAATTACCGACCCCATGCTCGTAAAGTTTAACTTATTTGGAGAGTTAACACTTCGCCCTCGCGGTGTTGTATAATACTCAACTGCTTCTACAATATCTATATCCGTCATACCTGCTGCCTTTAATTCCTCTTGATTTTTAGGAATCCAGTTTGTAATCATCGCCTCTGCTCCGCGTGCTTCAGCGGTACGTTGTTTACCGATAGCCTCTAAACCCCCGATTGGATCAGCTTCACGATTTAATCGGCCGATATTTGCACCAACAACTGTGCCAACTGCTTTAATACGGCGCTCCGTCATTGCAGCACTTACCGCATATCCTCCGCCCGCACAAACACCTAACACACCGATACGTTCTTCATCTACATAAGGAAGAGTAGTTACATAATCTACCGCTGAGCGAATATCTTCGACGCGCGCAGCTGGTTCTTCCATATATCTCGGTGCCCCTTCACTTTCACCTTGATACGATGCATCAAACGCAAGCGTTACATAACCTTGTTCTGCTAATTTCTCCGCATATAATCCTGCTGTTTGATCTTTACAGCTACTACCTGGATGCACACAAACAATCGCTGCATTTTGTTTCTTTTCCTCAGCACCTACAGGAATATTTAAAATGCCTGCAACTCTTAATCCTCTTGCATAAAAATGAACATTTCTCTTCGTAACTGCCATATATAAAACCACCCTTACTTTATTTTTCATTTACACTTGTGAGAGTTAATACTCACGTGTATATTTATAATAAAGCGAGCAACCACTTGTTTCAATGACCACATTTACGCATTTGGGTGATAATACACACATAACGAAATATGTGTATCAATACCGGAGGAACATCATATGGAGAAAATCGATAGAAGAATTATAAAATCACAAAACGCCATTCAATCCGCATTTATCGAAATGTTAATTGAAGATGGCTTTGATGAAATTACAGTAAAAAACATTACAGAAAAAGCGAACATCGGAAGAAAAACTTTCTACCTACACTACCTAGATAAATACAATTTATTAGACAAAATTGTGGACGACCATTTAAATCAATTAAGAGAAATATGTGATATAAAGCAAACAAAAGGCTATATAGAAGGAACTATCATATGGTTTGAATACTTCAAAGAACATAAACCATTTTTTACATCGTTATTTAGAAGCAACAGCACATTATCATTTCAGAAAAAGTTCCTAACGTTCATCATGGGTGAACTAGAGAAAAAATTAAATACAAATACCTCATTAAATAAAAACATTGATACACACATCGTTTTAAAGTTTTTAGGAACCGCTGTCATGGGCATTTTGGAATCTTACGTGTTGGATGAGATTGATAATGATGTTGAGTACGTTGCGAAGCAGGTTGGGGAGTTGATGAGGAGGAATATATAACGGTTATGAAAAAGTGCACCCAGATTGTTGGGTGCATTTTTTACATTTTAACGCCTTTATTTTAATCCGTAATATTCCTCGATATCATCATCCAAATCATCCCATGCTACAGACATGATTGGATATGTTTCTTTTGATGGTACTTCTATATTTTTATGTACGAGGTGAATACGTTCTTTCGGATCAATCGTCTTCAAAAATACCTACTCCTGATACATACATTTTTGTACCTCAACTTGGTAGATTTATAATAAATTAAATGCCCCTTCACTAGGATAAACCTGTATATAATCTTCCTCATCATTCACATAAGCAATCTTCACACCATCTAACAACTGCTGGTTTTTCAATTCCTCTAGCGTTGTTTGCAGCGCTTTATCAACATCAATTACAAAAGTAAATATGTTAATTGTCACGCTACCAATATCTCCACCATCACAATGTCCATTTCCAGACCAGCCTAATGCTTCATCCATAACCTCTTGAACTTGATGGCGCTTTTCCAATGCTTCTTCCAACTGATCGTCTGCATACTCATATTGCAAAACAAATTCTATCAATTCTTCCTCATCGAGTTTCTTATACCCATCTGCTAACTGTTCATCTGCTAAGTCTTTCATTTCTTTTTCAACACGCTGAAATGGATAAAGTTCTATTTCATACATTTCACCTGTATCACCAACACAGCCACAATGTACAATTAAAGTTTTCTCATCTTCTCCCCATACTTCCCAGTACAACATTTTATCTTTTTCTTGCTTAATCAGTTTAATCATATAGTCGCCTCATTTTAAAATTTTCATTACTCATAAAAAGATCCAACTAGTAATACCATCGCTTAAAAATTCCATGAGGCATCTCTTCACCTTTATTTTGAAAAGCACCATCACAATCATTTAGCCATGCTTCCATCGATTCTAAGTAATCTGCTAACGTTATATTCTCCCAATCTCCTTGATTTTCTTTGAAATCTTTTTGAAGATAAAATAAGAATTCTACTAGTTTTTCTTTTGAATCTACACCATCAGCTAAATCGTAAATATCCATTTCGTTACTCCTTCTATCTAATACATTTAGCTTTCTTTCCATATCACTATCTCGACATTATACTCATTTTTTAAAAAAGAAAATGCACTTCTCATAGACTCATTTACTACAATAAGGCTAGAATGAATTAATCCTCTTTGAGCCTCATCATATCCAATGAAATGTAATACTTCTTTTGTATATAACATGAAATCTTCTAATTCTATTTGCACACCAAAGTCCCAATTTTATAACTATATCCTCCAGCATCAAGAATCGATCCGGTACTTGAAATGTTGTAGAATCAAGGATCAGAATACGTTCAACGGAAGCAGAAAGAGCAAGAGAGGTAGTAGCGATATAACCCTTCAGGAAAATAAAGACAACTTTTGATTTTGATGCATATTCGTAAAAAGCACGTTACTATTCTCATTAACATAAAAAAATAGTAACGTGCTTTCACCTTCAAGAATAGTCTCAATCCTTAAGTTATGGATATGTGATGGTACCTCTTATAGAAAAGGTTAGATATACCTCTGAATATACCTAATCCTTTCTTTGCTATTTGTCATCATAGAGTGTAAATGAATTAGCCGGGAGTTGTTGTGTAAAATTAGGAGTATTGAGTTGTTCTATTGGTTCTTGAGATGTTTGTTTCATGTGTCGTTTTTCAAATGCTAATTGTATCCTTTGTAGCATAATATGTGCTGTAATAATAGTCAGGATGAAAAATGTAATAGGAACCATTGGAATCCAAGGTTGAACAGAGAGGGAACGAAAATAGAGACCAATTAAACCTGACCATTCATTGCTAACTGACTCAGCTTCATTTCCGTAGAAAAGAATTGTACCACCAAAAAATAATTCTAAAATACCAAAATGAGAGAAAATGATTAAAGTTTGTACAAATTGTTGCATCATGACAATGATTAGAATAGGAAATATATTTGGAAATATGTGTTTTATAGCGAGATGAAATTTGCTTCCTCCTAATATTGTAGCAGCTTCTATAAATTCTTCGTTCAGTATCTCTTTTGTCTCTTTTGCAAAATAAAATATAAGAACGGGTAAAGCGAGAATGACTAAGACTATGATTTCAAAGGATGCTCGTTCAAAGAAAGAGGGAACTGGAGACCCGTTTTGAAAACGCAATACTGTATCAAGAATAAAGTAACCAATGAGGGTCATTGGAACAACTGTAAAACAATCAAAGAGAGCTTCAAGTGTCTTAAAACTTTTTCTTACATAAAAAGCGAAGAATAATCCAATTGCTAGCCCGATAAATGTTCGTAGAAATGCTATCAATAACGATATACCAATGGTCCATTTCGCTCCATCTACTACTCTATGTAATAAATCAAATCCCTTCATATCCGTACCTAACAGAAAAGTGAAAGAAGGGGGAAATGGTGCCGCTTGTACATTACCACTTTCATCATATAGAATAGATGTTTGGCGAACTTTCCCATCAAAGAATATGGAATTTCCAATGCTTACTATGATTAATAGAAGCAAAAAGGATATACAAATTATGAAATACTTATCTCTTTTTAAATGGGCCCACATGTTAAGATTCTCCTTTCAGTTCATCAGGTATGAAAATATTGAAAAGCTTAAAGACAATAAAGATAGGAATGTAAATTAAAAACAATGTAACGCAAAATATTTCAGGTGCTGGTTCTAATTCGGTATTATACGTTTTTAAAAATGTGAAAATACCTTGAACATTGAGTAAGTATTCAATAATGTATAAATTAGATAACATATACCAAATATTTGTTTTTGAGAAGTAGAGAGTACTTAAAAAGACGTTTCTTAGAACGTGACGATTGAGAATATAAAACGTGTCAAATCCTTTGGCGCGTGCTAGCAAGGTATAATCTTTTTGTAATTCATTTTCAAAACGTAGCAATAGTAGTTTGTTAAACATAAGAATAGTTGGAAAACTTAAGCAAATAATTGGAAATAGTAAGATTGAGTTGTCTTTTGTACCAGCTATATTTGCGATTAAAAAGTTTGTCTGTTTATAAATCCAAACGACAAGTAATTGGAGACACAAAATAATAAAAATATCGGGAATTGCTTCTAATAGTAAAAAAAATGATTTTATTCTTTCTCTTTTTTTTACAGGGAGTAGCAACAAGGCATAAGCAGTCATAAAAGAAACTAATACGGAAATAAAAAGAGCAGCTAAAAAGATAATAACCGTGTTTCCATATTGAATTAGAATTTGAGGAAATAGGGGTTTTGCAAATTTCGTGTAAGTTAATGGATCCCACCCTATTAATTTAGAGGTGACGTCCGTAAGTGTGTGCAGGTAATTGTTAAAGTCAATCTTCATCCCAATAAATAAGTGCGGTAATGTGCCGATAAATATAATGATAATAAACGATAAGAATAGGTGGAACGGTATCGTTAAATATGTTTGTGCAGAAATTTTTTTCATGTTAGCCTAACCTTTCCTATAAAGTGAAGCTACCATCAGTAGAGATTCTCTACTGATGGTAGCCTAATGAACTAGTTTTTACAACAAATTCAGGAAAAAGAAACACTTCATATACTTGAATTGACAGGGGAAAAATTTTATTTATTAGCTTTTCATTAACTCTTCTTTGTTTATCTCCATATTTGTCTTAGCAGAATTTTTAAATTCGATTATATTTACTTGATTTTGGAATTTATTCAAGAAGTCTGTTACTAACCTAATTAACAAAAAGAAAATAATCATTTGGATAATCATGCAAGCCCAAAGTAAATAATCCGTCCAGTTCATATCTTTCACTCCTTTATTTGTTTTGTAAGATATAAAAAATGATTCATACTACGATAAATTGTGAATGTTGAGTTTAAAATTGCTATTAATAAAACTAAGAATGTTGATAAAAGTATAGAGAAGATTCCATTATGATTGAAAATTAGTGATATATCCTTTTCATATATAAGAAGAGATTGCAAGCTGAAAAAATCTGTTTCATTTTTAATAAGGAAAATAATTAATCCTACTAAAAAAATATTGCGAAACACTAAAGTCCAAGATAAGTTATGATCTCCTACAATTCCACCACATCCGCAAGAAATATTGGTTCTCTTCCTATATAAATTAACAATGATTCCTATTGTATACATAATTAATAAAAGTAAAAGTATAGCGCCTACCCAAAGCTGTAATAATCCTAGAATGAGTGAAATGGAACAAATTAACGCAAGGCTTACTTCCATCCTAGAAAAGAATTTTATGAATTTTTTGGGGAGGATTTTATATTCCCCTACAATGACAACGTGTTTGCTAAAATGTAATAGTTTACTAATAGAGGACGATAGAAAAAGAGTACCTATTAATATCCTTAAAATTAAGATAATTTCATTCATATTAAAACCTCATCAAGTTTATTTTGATATAGAGTTGCTTGGGTTGTGTATAATTCATAGTATTTCCCTTTTTTTAGGAAGAGCTCTTCATGAGTGCCGAACTCAACTAATTCACCATTGTCTAATACAACAATTTTATCTGCTAATTTAGCTGCAGACATTTTATGAGAAATCATAATTGTAGTTTTCTGGTTGGTCAGTAATTCAAATTTATCAAAAATTTCTCTTTCTGAAATAGGATCTAACGCAGCAGTTGGCTCATCTAGAATCATGATATTACCATTTTTAAATAACGATCGAGAGATTGCTAATTTTTGCCATTGACCTCCTGAGAGCTCTTCACCCTCTTGTAAAAATCTCCCTAATGGAGTGTTGTATGCATTCGGGAATAGTTGGATATCTTCATGGATTCCTGACTGCATAGCTACATTTTTTAGTTTTTCATCATTATTTATTTCGGAAACATTACCAAGAGCGATATTTTCTCTTATGGTTAAATGGTACTGAATAAAATCTTGAAACATTACTGTCGTGTGCTCTCTTAAAGAATGTAATTGAATTTTGTTAATAGGTATATTATCAAAATATATATTTCCAGATGTAAGTGGATATAGTCCAAGCAGGCATTTTATTAATGTAGTTTTTCCAGATCCATTATGACCGACTATTGCTATCTTTTCATTAGGTAATATAGAAAAAGATACATTTTGTAAAATTTTATTTTTATTATTAGGGTATGAAAAAGATACATTTTCAAAGCGTATGCCATATTGTAAAACACTAGGAAATGGTACTTGTTCATCGGTATTTATTTCATCCTCATCTAGTGAATCGATATAATGAAAATAGTCATATATATATAATACATCCTCATATAATTGAGCCAAATTAGCTGAAATGTTATGTAATGCATTTTGTGTATTATGTACTGCTTGTCCTATAGAAACGAAGTCACCAATTTTAACAGCAGATTTTTTAATGAGCCAAATAATAATTCCGGCCGAACCGCAATATGAAAGAGCTACTAGCAAATCTAAGAATATTTCCGCTTTACTTTTGGTTTTTAAGAAATTTAAAGAATAACTCATATTTTTATTATATTTTTTTTCCCATCTTTGTATGAAGTACGTATGTAGGTTAAAAATTCTAATTTCCTTAATCGTATCTTTTTGCATTAACAAGTTCTCTATATAATTTGTCTCCCTTAAGAGGGGAGTAGTTTTTTTTGTGAGTTCAAATCCTTGTTTACCAAGATATGATTTTATGAAAAGAGCTGGAAAAAAGGTAATACTAGCAACTACAGCTAAACTCCAATGAATAGAGAGTAAAAAAATAATTAAAGATGAAATGGTTATTAAAGATTGTGCAATTAAAAATAAATTGTTAATTGGTGATAGTAGACGTCTACCAGTATTTGATTTTATTCGATTGGTATAGTTATAAAAATCAGGATTATCAAAATATGAATACGGTATTTTAAATGTCTTATAAGCAATTTCTTCAGTTAAAAATTTAGTGAGCTTAAAGCGCATATTTTCGTCAATATAATACTGTAATTGTTTAATGATAGTTTCAATTAATAATAGCAAAAATTGTAGTACAAGCAGAGTAATAGCTAATGTATAATTTTTATTTTCACTTGTAATGATGGTGGATACATTGTTAACAAGTTCTTTTGTAGTCCATATTGTAGCCACAGGTAACATCCCTAAAATAATCATGAATATGCTAGAAAAGCAAAACCAAATCTTATTGAGTTTCCAAATTAGTTTAATAGTTCTTAGTATGTAAGTAATGAACATATAAAAAACCCTCACTTTTTCTTCTTTTAGAGGACATTGTCAGATATTGGAGAAAACTTAGTAATAGTAGCTTCAGAATTGATACGTATAAATGTCGGGAAAACAAATATTTGTAATTGTTTTTTTTGAATCTCAGATAAAGGAAATATCGGAATCTTACAATGTGCTGGAATACTATTATTAAATTGATTGTATAAATCTGGGGTTTCGGAATATAAATATATTATTAGGTTATGTGATTTGTGCTTATTTTTATGAATAATTTCATTTAATTTTTCATGACATATTTTACATGATGCGGCCATTAACAAGATAATAGATTCATCATGGGTGGAGTAGGAATTTGGTAATTGTAATATATTGCTAATATCTTTTTTTATTAAGGAGTTTGATTTTTTCTGAATAAATTTTGGTTTGGGTAATAGAGCGAGCGCTTTTTTCAACTTACTAATTTGTATAAGTAGAACTAATAGAAAAATTAACCATATGAAAAATAGTAGAAGATATATAATCATATTAAACGCCTTTCTATCTTTAATTTAATAGGATTCAAAGCTAAGAATTTTATATTCTTAGCTTTGAATTTTACACTTTTAGCAACAACCAACAGCAACAAAACGTCCGTTACCATAATGACGAAGTAATGTGCGACGGCTTGTACCACAATAACTATCATAGTCACAGCCTTCTTCATAATATTGTGGACCAACAACCTCATTTTTTACCCCAAATAATTTTGCTAAAACATTACTCATACTAACAACCCCTTTGTAAAGTATTGGTAATACATTACAAATTTTAGCAATAAAAGACAGAATATTCAATATAAATAAAATTTTATCAAGTTTTTTAGTTTATAGTACATTAATTATAAAAAGAACCCATTTCACAATTATTTCTTTTCCTATTTGCCAGTTTTTCTAGTAGAGAAGACGTTAAATTACAGCACAGTTATTCAAAAAAATAGTTATAATTCATTTTGAATAGAAAGATTTATAAATTTTCTCAAGTTTTTTCAGTTTATAGCAAATTAATTATAAAAAAGAATCTGGTTCACAATTGTTCTTTTTCTATTTGTTAATTTTTACAAATAAAAACATTGAATTAAAGTGGAATTCTTCAAAAAATAGTTAAAATTCATTTTGAATAGAAGGATTCATGCAGTATGAACTTTCCTTTCTAAATAATCGATAGAATACGAGCTTGATGGATCCACTAAATCACCTATCGCACCTGAAAGATGATCAATGACTTGCTGCAAAATTTCTAAGTTTTTCTTCTCACTTTCAGCGTTCATTTCATCCATAATGTCACAAATAAGATATTGCACTCGCCGCAAGCGTAATTCCTTTTGCTCCACGTATATCTCCTCCTTATTAGTCATATTACGGTTTAAATATATGGGATTATAGCTTAACCAATGCTAAAAAATACAAAGGCAACCATCTTCAGAAAGATGGTTGCCCCTATTTTTAAACTTGCATCGCTTTTTCTCTCAAAGCTCTTCTTAACAACTTACCTGTCGTATTCTTTGGTAACTCTGTTAAAAACTCGATACTCATTGGCACTTTATATTTCGCTAAATGTAACGTGCAATAATGCATAAGTTCTTCTTCTGTTACGCTCGTTTGTTTTAGAACGACGTAAGCTCGTACTGCTTCTCCTAAGTTTTCGTCCGGTACGCCAATTACGACAACTTCCGCTACAGATTCGTGCGTGTACAATACTTCTTCTACTTCACGCGGATATACGTTATAACCACCAACTAGGACGATATCTTTTTTGCGATCAACGATATAGAAGTAACCTTCTTCATCCATTTTCGCTAAGTCACCTGTATATAACCAGCCGTCTTTTAATGTCGCAGCTGTATCTTCTGGCGCGTTATAGTATCCTTTCATCACGTTAGGTCCGCGAACAATTAATTCACCGACTGCACCGACAGGTACTTCTTCTCCAAGTTCGTTCACAATTTTATTTTCTACATGCCAAATATTTGTGCCAATTGAACCTGGTTTACGCGGACGATCTAGCGGATTGAAACAAGTAACTGGTGATGCTTCTGATAAACCGTACCCTTCTGAAACAATTACGTCAAAACGTTTTTCAAAGTTTTGCAGAAGAGCAACAGGCATTGATGCACCACCTGAAATACAAAGGCGAAGCGTCTTCACATCTTCTGCGCTCGCTTCTTCAAATAAATATAAATAATTGTACATTGTCGGTACACCAGCAAAAATCGTTGGTTCGTACGTACGACAAATACGGAATACTTCTTTCGGACTAAATTTCGGTAACATTAAAATCGTTGCCCCGTTCACAATCGGCGCATTGACCGCCACTGTTAAACAAAATACATGGAACATCGGCAGTGCCGCAACGACGCGATCGTCACCAGTATATTGTAAATACGACGCCACATCGCTCGCATTACTATATAAATTTTTATGTGTTAACATAGCACCTTTTGGTTTTCCAGTTGTGCCTGAAGTGTATAGAATAACCGCTACATCTTCTTCATCTAGCTCTGGGCCTTCGTAAGTTAAATCTCCAGCCCCTATCATTCTGGTAAACGTTTTCATTTTTCCGGTTTCTGTATGGTTAAAATCTGATGAGGTTTCGCATATAATGATGTTTTCTAATGAAGGAAGTCTTGTTGTAAGAGATTGTATAACAGGTAGAAGGACGTCGAGTACGATGATTGTTTTTACATCTCCATTTTGTAAAATGTAATGCATTTCGTCTGCTGTATAAATTGGATTAACTGGAATGACAGTTGCTCCGGCTTTCATTGTTCCGTATAAACCGACCAAAAAATGTGGTGAATTTCCAACAACTAATGCGACATTGTCCCCTTTTCCAATGCCCATTTCTGCTAAATTGTTAGAAAACCTTGTGACCATTTTGTTTAATTGGTCATACGAGACCGACTGATCCATAAATATATAAGCCGGTTTATCCCCCTTTTTTTTCGCCGTTTCAGCCAAAGATTGAACGAGATTCACACAAACCCCACCTTTATAAAATTTAGAATATTTAAAAATTCTAAATTAATTATATTAAAAGAAAATTAAAGTAGCAAGTGATATTCTATTAACTGCATATACAAGGATCACCTCCTCTTAGTTTACTTTGGAAGGATAAGGGGATTTTGTTTGCAAGTAATTTATGAAACTAGACCAGAAATCATTTTAGGATAATATGCATTCATCTTTTCTCTAAGTTTATTAAGTTCCTCTTTATTTAACGTCGTATGCTCTCCAAACAAGTTGATCGCGTCCGCTCCATCTTCATGAAAATACACCGTAACATATAATGTCGGTAACCCTGTATTGTCTTCATCTATTGAAAAAACGACATCTGGTGTCTTATTAACAGTGCTGAATGTTTCATTTCTTTTCCACTTCTTATTTTGAAACATGTCTTGTATTTCCTGTATCTTTCGTCTGTTATCTGTATGCGTAAAATATATAACATTATCTTTCGCTGGCTTTCCAATCGATAAAAGTATGCGACTTGAGGACGTTTCATCGTTACAAGCTGTCATTCCGATGACAAAGCTAAGCAATAATACAACGTACATTACCCTTTTCATTTCGATCCGCCTCCTTTTGAATATATATATTCCTTTGTAAGGGGCAGATGCCCTGTGATTTTATGGTAAGTGAAATTATATCGACTTACCGAAAAAACATGACAATCTACGCAAAAAGAAAGAGGCTGCCAGTTATGACAGCCCCTCTTATTTTTAGAAGAACAAATGTAAGAAATCTTCTGTTGTAATATTACCGAAGTAGCGTGCGATATCTACGCCTTCTAAAGCTACAGTGAATGCATCTTTATCAAATTGTACGCCTGTTAGACGTTCTTCAATGTCATGCACATCTAGTGAACCGAAGAAGTCACCGTAAATTTTGCATTCTGTTACTGTTCCTTTTTTCACTTCAAGACGAACGTCAACTTGTCCAACTGGGAAGCGGTGTGAATGTTGTAAGTTGAACTTCGGAGATTTTCCGTAGTTCCAATCCCAATTTTGGTAGCGTTCTTCAGAAAGTTTATGGATTTCCTTCCAATCATTTTCTGTTAATTCGTACGTTGGAATTTCTGTTTCTCCTTCGAAAATTGTTTCTAGAAGAAGTTGTCTAAACTCTTCTGTCGTCATTTTTTCGTTTAAGAACTCTGTAATGTTCGCAACGCGGCTACGGATTGATTTAATGCCTTTTGATTGAATCTTATCCATTTTTACTTTTAACGCTGATACGACGTGATCGATTTCAGAGTCAAATAGTAACGTACCGTGACTGAACATACGACCTTTCGTTGAGAACTGCGCGTTACCTGAAATTTTTCTACCTTCAGCTAAAATGTCGTTACGACCACTTAGTTCTGCATTTACTCCTAATTTACCAAGCGCTTTCGTTACAGGCTCTGTGAATTTTTTGAAGTTGCTGAAACTGTCTCCATCATCTTTCGTAATAAAGCTGAAGTTTAAGTTTCCTAAATCATGATATACTGCGCCTCCGCCTGATAGACGACGAACGACATGAATGCCTTTTTCTTTTACGTAATCTGCATTAATTTCTTCTACTGTGTTTTGGTTTTTACCAATGATAATGGAAGGCTCGTTAATGTAGAACAATAAATATGTTTCGTTAATATCTAAATTCTTCACACAATATTCTTCAATTGCTAAGTTTATTCTAGGATCTGTAATCCCTTTATTATCAATAAATAACATCGTATCACCTCATGAGTTCCATACGTAGCCACTATGCGCTAGCGTAATATGGCCACTGAAAATTTGTTTTGCTTCTGTTACTAAATCAGATGGATTGCCTGTATGCGGTAAGTGCGTTAATAAAAGTTCTTTTACATTTGCATCTTTCGCAATACTTGCTACTTCTGTACTATTCATATGCCCTGCTTTTGCAGCTTCTTGATGTGCATACATATTACACTCACAAATGAAAAGATCAGCATCTTTTGTGAATGGAATAAATTCAGGAATATAACTTGAATCAGCACTGTATACTACAGCGTCACTACCAGCTGTAATACGCATCGCAAAGCATGTAACAGGATGAACAGTTTTTAAGAATGAAATCGAGAACGGTCCAATTTGAAGTGTTTCTTCTGGATTGTACGCGATTCCTTTCGTATGTGGTTCATGCGTTAAAGAATGGAATCCATTCTCGTCAAACGTATGACCGTATATTGGTAATTCCGGTAGTTGCCCCTTTGTCGCACTCGTAATTAATCTCGCATATTGCAATACCCCAATGTCTGCAACATGATCGTGATGATAGTGCGAAAGTACAACTGCATCTATATCAGATGGTGTTATATATTTTTGAAGCTGTGCTAGTACACCACTGCCACAGTCTACAAGTAAACGAAAACCATCGTGTTCAAACAAATAGCCCGACGTTGCTTCTCCCGCTTCTGGAAAGCCGCCCCAAAAGCCGACAACAGTCATTTTCATATGTATCCATCCTTTCTAAACCGAGTAGGAATGCATGTTTCACTTACATCCTACATTGTTAACTATAATCCATTTCCTAAACTTTTTCATTAATTTTCACTTTTGTTATAAAACAGTTATTGACTTTTGTTTTTTGTACTAATACAATGATAGTAAGAAATGGAAATGGAGGGATTGACATGATCGATCAACCAATGGAGTTTTTCAGAAATTTACCGACGAAAACTTGTGCGCACTGCGGGAAAGAAATTGATGAGCAACACGAAGCATACCATAACAAATGTGATGACTGCGTTCACGAAGAATAGTAGTTTATGAACATAAAAAAACCTAGCAGACATAGTCTACTAGGCTAATAACATCGTATCCTTCATCGTTGAACCTTTCACCAAGAGCTCCAGTTCAAACTCATACAATTCTTTTTTTCGATAATTTTTCGTATGGATTTTATCCATCATCAGGTCGACAACTTTTCGGGCCATCTCATCGATTGGCTGTTCAATTGTCGTAATACCTGGCTCTGTAATCTGTGATAAAATTTGATTATCAAAACCAATAACAGCGAGATCATCTGGAATACTCCAATTATGGCGTTTCGCCTCTGAAATAATTCCAGCTGCTACCTCATCGCCTCCTGCCAAAATCGCGGTAGGATTTTTTTTGTCCTTTAATACTTCATGGAATATTCTCTTTCCATCATCCCAAGAGAAAGCGTTTTCAAGAAAATCGATCGCTTCTACTTGGCGGCTCTTCTCCGTTATGGCACGTAAAAAGCCCATTTTTCGCTGCTGGCTAACTACTTTGGTTTCGTTACCACGGCAAAAAATAAGATTACGATATCCTTGTTCTAACACATGCTTAGCAGCTATGTATGCTCCTTGCGCATGATCAAACTTCACTGTTGGAACATTTGCTTCCTCAATATATTCATTACATAACACAATTGGACCGTGCTGTAAGTATGGCTCTACATCTTCCCACGGATTTTCTAGTGAACATAGAATAATCCCATCTACTTGTTTCGTAGATAATAATTGTAAATACTCCATCTCTTTTTCTGGTAAATATCTTGTTTGACAAATAATCAGTTTATATTTATGTTCAGAAGCAGCAATCTCGATTGCTTCGATAAATCTACTGAAGAAAGGATTTGTAATCCTTGGAACGAGCACCGCAATTGTTTCCGTCTTTTGTTTACGAAGCCTTCTCGCCGCAGAATTAGGAACGAAGCCTAAGTGCTTCATTGCTAATTGAACCCTTTTTTTCTTCTCATCTGAAACATATGGATGATTATTAATCACCCTAGAAACCGTTGTCCTTGATAACCCCGCTAATTTCGCCACGTCCTCTATAGTCGACACGAAATTCTCCCCCTTTGCATGAAAACGTTTTCTTAAATTGATTATATAGTATATTATTGGAAACTGCAATATGGGTTGTTATGATTTTACTATATTAATATTATTCATAGGGAAAAGTCTGTTAATGGGAGGGGAATTTATACTACTTTTAGAACTTTACAGTAGGCATATTTACTAAAGATAAAGGGAGATATTTCATGAATCGGACGGATCGTTTATTAGCTATATTAATTGAATTACAAAGAAGACACACTGTTACAGCACAAAGCTTAGCGGAAAAATTTGAGACAAGTATAAGAACTATTTATCGAGACATGGATGCACTTAGTGAATCTGGCGTCCCACTTTTCGCCATGCCCGGCCACGGTTATTCATTAATGGATGGTTATTTCTTACCCCCCATTCAACTTACGCCTGAAGAGGCTGTTACTCTTTTATTAGGCGGTGATTATATCGAGAAAACTTTCACTTCTTCTTTTGCTGTACATGCACGATCAGCAAAAGAGAAACTTGAAATTGTTCTCCCTGCTGATCAACAAAAGAAAGCCCAGGAATTACGAGGAACTTTTCGTTTCCTTTCTCCTATATTCTCACATCAGCAATCTGAACAAGAAACACTAGAAAATCAACTTCTCCTATTGCAAGAATCTATTCAAAAAGAACAAGCTATCTCTTTTTCTTATCGTAAACCTAGGGAAACTACAAAAATACAGCGGGCCGTTCATCCTTACGGTTTAGTCAATATTTCGGGAATTTGGTACATCGTTGCCTACTGTTTACTTCGAAAACAAATACGTAATTTTCGTTTAGATCGTATGGAGGAATTACAACAAGAGCAAGAATTCTTTACGAAACCGAAAGACTTTTCTTTACAAAACTATCAACCTGAAAATAATCGCACTGTTATGATTCATTTATTGTTTCCATCTCATATTGCACATAAAATTATTGAATCACGATATTATTTTATAGATTCATATGAACATAGAGATAGCGGTTTTCACGTTTTTTTGAAATCAAGAAACATAGACGAAGTATTTCAATGGGTATTAAGCTGGGGAAGCCAAGTACAAGTACTTGAGCCAAAAATTCTTTCTGAGAAAATCCGTGATGAAGCAAAAAAAATGTTAAAACTGTAATTTCACTACTGACATAATGCTGTCAGTATCTCTCCTTTATAGTAGGTATTAACAAATACATTTTCATAAAAAGGAGTTAGTGATATGAAGAAATTTGAAGAGTTAGCAACGTACTACATAGAGGAATTAGAAAAGTACTCTATAGAACAATTTAGGATGAAGCCTTCTAATGAGGAATGGTCTCTCGGTCAAATGTATAATCACTTAATTTCAGCTACACGCATGCAGTTAGATGCAATCGCAAAATGCAGAACTGAATTACCTTCTGTAACTAACAAGAAAACAGATATGGGAGAAAAGGTATATATGATGGGAGCTTTCCCAGACATAAAAATCAAATTACCAGATCATCCTGGATATACGCCTGAAAACCCAGCTAATAAAGAAGACGTACAGAAACAGATTCTAGAATTAATTACAATTGTTAAAGACATTGAGCCAACGCTTTCTTCTATCTCTAGTGATTGTAAAGTCGAACATCCTGGGCTTGGTTACTTACATGCAGCAGAATGGTTCCAGCTTATTTCTATGCATTTTGCACATCATTTACGTCAGAAAGAAAGATTGGAACTTAAGGTTTGCTAAGTGTTAACATTTCCACTAAAAAGAGACTGCCCATATTGGCAGTCTCTTCACTAAAATATGCACCGCCTATACAATTCATAAATTCCCACTTGCTATCAATAGAAGACTCCTCTTTTTTATTCAATATAAAAACACATCAATACGTCATCTCCATATGACCCATCTTCATATTTAATTTGCTTTCTTTGTCTGCCTTCTTCTACAAATCCCATACGTTTGTACACCTTAATCGCTCTATCATTAACAGAAACTACGCCTAAGCAAATTTTCTCTAAACCTTTCTGCTCTTTAGCCCAACTAATAAGAAATTCAATTAGTTTCGTACCAATGCCTTGATTACAGTACGCCTCCCTTATCCCCATTCCCATTGTACCTGCATGTCGTAAGCGTTCTAGTTCATATCGATTGAAAATTAAAAAACCAACCACTTTTTTATCAACTTCATAAACTATGTAAAGATTACCTTTTTCATTACTTTTCCGTATCTTTTCAATTTCTGCATTACTATCATTTGGTAATTTATTTGGAGATACTATAAAAAACTTTGTAGTAGTTTCCAATAGTATAATTTCTTTTCTAATATCTATAATTGATTCTGCATCAATCTCTTTTGCAAATCGTATCACTAAATCACCTCGTACCTTTTTCTTTAAAAAATAACATTAAAACTATATAACGCTCAAAATGCAACATTACATATTGAGAATTTTTCCACTTTTGATACAATATCTTTACATCTATATAAAAGGAATGTATACAATGAATCCAATTTTAACAGCTGCAAAACAACTATTACATAAAGAAGAAACAATTTTATCTACTTTAAATTGTTCACTTACTGGCTATATAATTACGCATAAAGTTCCGCATCCAGGCATGCTACTTGCTACGAATGGAAGACTTCTCTTTTTTAGCCAATATAAAAACACATTCATTGCCGAATTTGATTATGAAAAAATTCTATCCATAGAAACGAAGAGAAGAATCTTTGATAAAAAAATAATATTTTACTATGAAGATGAATATATCACGCTGGGATACATTACAAGTTCAAATATTGAAGAATTCATAGACTTACTACGCAGAAAGTGCAAGACTAGTACGAGCTCATAATCAGTGGGGATCCCCCTGCTGATTCATTATTTTAACTCCTCCCACTTCACCCAAACTTCTCTCCCATTTATACGGTACGTATTATCCTCTCGATCCATAAACCCGTGCACAATAAACTCACGTCTAATCGTACAAAAATCATCATGGTATTGTTTTATAAATGTATTCATTTCTTTTTCCGTATATTGATTTCCAGCGTTTAATTTGCTAATTAAATGCTCTAACAATACTAGTTTTTTCTTCTTTTGACCTGGAATCGATTTTAAACGATCCTCTTTATCGAAAAAGTTACGGATAGTCGTATCCCTAAATTTCATTTCACTTTCAGTCATTTTATTGTCCCCCATTGATTTTTATACAATAAAACTTTATTGTTTGTCCTTACTATTCTTCTTCATTCTTTCACTTACAACATCCATAAAGTAATACCCACTAATTAGCACATAGTAAACTACAAGTATTCCTAGTGCATCTTTCATATTTATATATTTTTCTTTGTGAAACAAGAAAGATGATTAATGGATTTAAGATAAAATAATAAATAAGATTTCCTTTCATCATATCAACTCCCCTACCCTATGTTTCTCTGTAAATTGTTGTAAGTCCTTTTCACTTTTACTCCTCTCCTCCACACTTTTTTAATTTATTCATCATTTTTATAATTGTAACTTATTATTCAAATCAATAATTTCATATGGTAAATTATGTTATAATTAACTTATACATACTTTGGAGGGTACATAGTGAAAAAAGCTATTATAGTATTAAGCATCCTATATCTGATTTTAACTGTACATACAGGAGCTGTTCTTTTAGGAAAAGAAGATTATAGAAATGCTATCAATACATTAAAAAAAACGGAAGAAGTCTCTTCATTTCAATCTGCAAAAGACGGTGTAATTTTATTAAAAGGGACGTTAACTACTGCGCAACCTATTACAGAAGAAAAACTTCAAAATAAAGAATTCGCACTCCTTGAAATTAATACGTATAAACGCCGAAAGGCAAATTGGATAAACATTGATACTGAGCAGCATATTGCAAAGCAACTCTTATTAAACAATGAAACTCTTCCTACATTAAAAGAAATCCGTTTTTCAATGGAGCCAATTACACTGTTAGGAAAAGATATTTCTGCCGAAGATTACTCACTAAAAAAGGATGATACTCAATTAACAATTAAAGGTAAGGGCTACCGATATACAGGAATAGAAAACAAATCAGATACTCTTATTTTTGGTATAAAAAAAGGAGATACACTTGAAGGCTATAGTGGCTCAGAAATTCTAATAGGAAAAACAAAAGAGGATATTGCCAGGAACATGAAACTATATACTTTTGCTGAAAGATATGGTCCATTTGTTTGGATTGTAGCTACTATTCTCCTCATAAGTGTTGGTATACACTTGTTCCGTAAAAATAAAAAAACAAATAAAATTTCTCATCCAATAAAATAAAACCGATAAAAAAGGCACCTTTTCAGTGCCTTTTTTATTGGTCTTATTTACGCTTCAACCGATTGATTTTCAGCAATATTTTTAAACTGTCGTTTATGCATCCAAGTTAATGAGGCGATAGTTCCAAGTGATAACACAACGATGAAAATCATGAGTATTCCTATGTTTTGCCACATGAAGTTAAAGTCTCCACTTGATACGACTGCTTTCAATCCTGATACAGAGTATGTCATCGGTAACCAAGCGTTGAATGGTTGTAAAAACTTCGGAATCAATTCTAGTGGGAATGTTCCAGCACTTGTTGTAAGCTGAATAATTAATGTGATAATGGCAATAAAACGCCCTGCATCACCGAATGCTGTTACTAAACATTGAATTAATGCGATAAACGCTAAGCTTGTAACGATGCTAAAGAGTATAAAGTACGGAATGCTTTGTACTTCTACACCTAACCCAAATAGTAATATAACATCAGCTACTACCGCTTGAATAACTCCAACTGATAGTAAAACACCAAACTTACTAATAAACCAGCTAAATCCTGATTTCGGAACGCCGACTGTATCACGTAATGGATATACGATTGATAGTAGCAATGCCCCAACGAATAAACCGAGTGATAAGAAATATGGTGTGAATCCTGTTCCGTAGTTTGGAACTTCCGCCATTTTCTCCGTCTTCACTTTTACAGGACTTGCAAACATATCATACGTTTTATCGGTTCCTTTTACTTCACCCGTTTTCTCAGCCCCTTCGCCAAGTTTCTCAGCAAGTTCACCTGAACCGTCGTTTACTTTTACGAGGCCATCTGTCACTTTTCCTGAGCCGTCTGCTAGTTTATTTACGCCGTCGATTAGCTGGGTTGAACCAGTTGATAATGTACCTAAGCCTGTTGTTACTTGACCGGATCCATCTGCTAATTGCGTTATTCCGCCTGACATTTGGCCCGCTCCTGCAGATAATGTATCTAAACCACCTGTTACTTGGCTTGAGCCATCCGCTAATTTCGTTACGCCTCCAGATAATGTGCCTAAACCGCCTGTTACTTGGCTTGAGCCATCCGCTAATTTCGTTACGCCTACAGATAATGTACCTAAACCGCCTGTTACTTGGCTTGAGCCATCTGCTAATTGATTTACTCCACCTGCCATTTGGTTTGCTCCTGTAGATAATTGACCTAAACCGCCTGTTACTTGGCTTGAGCCATCTGCTAATTGATTTACTCCGGCAGATAATTGACCTAATCCTGCTGTCACTTTTCCTGAGCCGCTTTGTAATTGTGTTACGCCATCAATTAATTGAACCGATCCATCTTTTAATTTATCAGCACCTATTTTTGCATTATCTAATCCCTCACCAAATCCATAAAACTTACTAACAAATTCATTTTGTGCGTTCGTTAGTTTCTCAACACCACCCGCCAGAGTTTTCACCCCTGCTGGATTTGGTAATTGTTTTTGCAATCCATTTGTTGTTTGATGTATTTCGCCTGTTAATTGTTTTACTTCTTCATTTAATTTATTTGTTCCACCCGCTACTCCGGCAGCTTTTTGCTGAACTGTCGCTGTACTTTTTACAGCACTTGTTATGAATGGTTGTAACTGCTCTTGATATTCTTTTGGTAAACTTTCAATTTGCTTTTGTAAATTCGCTACATCTTGCGCTGCGTTTTTGGCATCTCCTGCTGTTGATTGTGTAAGTTCATTTAACTGATTTACATTCGCCCCAGCTCCATCTATTTTCTCATTTACTGTATTCAATATAGAAGGAACTTTCGACTGCATTTCCTCCAAGCCTGCAGCAGATTTTTGTACGTTACTATTTAAATCTTGCAATCCCTTTTGAATTTCTTGAGATCCTTTTTCTAATTGCCTTTGCCCTTCAGCAAGTTTTCCCATACCATTTGATAAATCAGTTGTTCCTGTTTTTAATTCGCCGGATTTACTTACTAATTGGTTCAAGCCACCGGTCACTTTCTCAGATCCATCACGCAATTCACCCGTTTTGCTATTTAACGTATTTAAACTTGCTGTTATTTTTCCGGAACCATCTACTAATTTTCCGATACCTGTTTGCATCTCACTTGTTTTGCTATTTAACGTATTTAAACCGTCTGTTACTTTTCCGGATCCGTCTACTAATTTCCCGATACCCGCATTGCTATTTAGTGCATGTAAACCATCTGTTACTTTTCCAGATCCGTCTACTAATTTCCCGATACCTGCATTGCTATTTAATACATGTAAACCGTCCGTTACTTTTCCGGAACCATCTACTAATTTTCCGATACCTATTTGCATCTCACCTGTTTTGCTGTTTAACGTATTTAAACCATTTGTCACTTTCCCAGATCCATCAAATAGTTTCCCTACTCCATCCTTCATCTCCCCAGACTTCCCTTGCAGTGTATGAAGGCCATCTGTCACTTTACTTGAACCATCGTGCAATTCACTTGATCCGTCGTGTAGTTTATTTGCTCCTTCCGCCCCATCTGCTAATCCTTTTGAGACGTCTTGAATGGAATCAAACATTTTCTCTGCATATGTTTTGGTTAACGTACTTGATACTTCAGTTTTAATCTTTTCAATGGCTGTTCCGCCAATTTGTGAAGATAAGAAGTTTAAACTTTCGTTTGGAATATATTCTAAGTTTAATGGTTTTGGATCATCTTTTAATAACGTTGTAGCGTTACTTGAGAAGTCATCTGGAATGCGTACTAACATGTAATACTTTCTACCTTCCATTCCTTTTTTCGCCTCTTTTTCACTTACAAATTCCCATTTAAAACTTGTATTATCTTTTAAGTTATCAACGAGCCCTTTTCCGACCTCAATTGGTTTCCCATCAAATACTGCACCTTTATCTAAATTGACTACCGCAACTGGTAAATCATCTAACTGTTTATACGGATCCCAAAAGGCCCATAAAAACATACCTGCATATAAAATTGGTACGAATAAAACCGCGATAATTGGAATTAATATTTTTTTACTTTTTATAATTTGTGTGAACTCTTTACGAAGTAACTGATTTCCTTTCATCATTTCTCCCCCTTTTTTTTGAATGACCAAAATGTTCATTTGGTCATTTTTACCCAAATAAAAAGGCTATACTTATTCATACATATGCCTTATCCCCGAATTTATACTATGCAAATGTTCCTTACTATGAAGTAAATATTTCTATTATCCCTCCTAAAATAAATATATGACCATTCTGTTCAAGTGGTCACTTTTTATAATAATAAAAGGATTATCTTAGTTTGACAATCCTTTTAATAAATAAAGTTCAAATAATTCTGCGATTTTTTCTTTTTCTAACGGTTTATGATTTTTTTCCCAATCAAAAATAAGCGATACGTATAAGCGAAGCATAATAAATGCTGTAATTTCTGGATCACATTTGCTAATTTCACCTTTTTCAATCGCAATCTTTAAATACGATTGAATGACAGAAACGATTTCCACATCTACTTGTTGCATCACTTCTTGTACTTCTTTCGTTCCCATATCACGTTCTTCTTGAATTAACTTAATCATGAGCTGATGTTCTTTTCTGAATTCTAATATGCTATATAATGCTCTATGTACATTTTCAAAAAATGAAACATCTGAACGAATTGCATGTTCTGCAACTTGCTTCATTTCTGTAATTAAATTAGAAATAATTTCACCAAATAGCTCTTCTTTATTTTTGAAAAAAGTATAAATCGTTCCTTTTCCTACATTCGCTAACTTCGCTACTTGATCCATCGTTGTTGCTTTATAACCGAACGCTGAAAAAGACTTTGTTGCAGCTTCAATAATAGAACGCTTTCGATCTATCGCCACATCGTCACCTCCAAAAATGACCAATTGGATAATATAGTCAATCAGTACATCTTTGATATTACCACACGCTTACATTCTATACAAGTTCTCTTTTTTATTATTTCCAGTATAAAAAATTCCAGTCAAGTTATATCATACTGTCCATAGTGTATCAGAAGAAAAGAGAAAAGGAAAAGGTGTTCTTGAGATATACATCTCAAGAACACCTTTTTATTATTTCAACATAGAAAGCATAACCTTCTCTAACTCTTCTTTATTTACATTCTTATCGAATACTGCTTCTCCTGGGTTCTCTAAACTATGATTAATAATAACGATTTGGTATGCACTATTTTTCCCTTTTGCAGGAACAATCATCTTCATACCTTGTAAATTACTATGCGAGTTATGAGTCGCATAGTATATTTGATTACCTTCTAGTTCGTACTGTTCAATGTTTTCTTCTACAACAAACAAAGCATGGAACGGATCTTTACTTTCCCCAAAAACTTGTGATTGAGAAATTGCATAATTTCCTTTTCCGTTTGTATATTCTAAATCAATAATTAATTCAGGTCTTCTCTTAATAAAATAACTTACCTTTTCATCCTTCAGATTGTATCCTTCAATTGTGTACGTTGGCTTCTTAATTTGAAAATCAACATGTTCCTGCGCTTCCTTCACCGTATAATTTAAAGATTCATGCACTTTGTCATCAAATGGTTTTGCTTGATCATAAAGTGCATATAATTTGTCACGATCAGCTTCTGTTAAACGCTCTTCTCTAAAAAATATTGACTCGTAGTCAGAATCTCTCGGAGCCCCTTTTTTCTGTATATTAATAATTTCTTTAGATAATTTTATGTACTGCTGGAATTCATCTTTTGTTAAAGCCTTTTCAGCTAAATATATATAATCTGTCTTTTGTTCATACACTCTTGCTGAATAATGATATTCTTTTTTCGCATTTTCTTCTGTACCATACAGCATATCTACAGCATTTTGGAAAGCATCCTTTGACTGCTCTACCTGATCCTCTTGTTTTTCTTGCCCTTCCGTTGCACGTGCGTTGAATAAAGAGAGGGATGCTATAGCAACTATAGCAATAACTCCAAGTAAAGAAAGACGATACGATTTCTTTTGGAACTTTTTAATCATAACGATTCTCCTTTTTAGTGTTCGTTTATTTCTACTTAAATTTGCTAGGCTTGGTGCTTGATAGGAATAGTGTTCTAGAAGGGTAATAATTGTATGACCGTATGCAATTTGCTCCTCTTTATCTATAAAAGTAAGCGCATATGCATCACAGGCTAATTCTTGATCTTCTCGCATACAGAAATAGGCGTACCAAAGAATCGGATTGAACCAATTTAATAGGAGTAAACTATACATAATCCAATTTACCGCTACGTCATTTCTCTTAATATGGGCTAACTCATGGTAAAAGACATATTGTAATTGTTGTTCATTTAATACTTTCATATGTTTTTTTGATAGTAATACTTTCGGACGAAAGAAACTAAATACGGTTGGACTCGCAATTTTTCCTGCTAGACGTAATGAAACTGCCTTCTTTATTTTCATAGACTGCTTACAGCGATTAAACACTGTAACGACCTGTTCATCTGTAATATCCGGTTGTTTCTTTATGTAAGAATATAAACGTCTATTTGTAATAAACGTTATGACTGCTAATATGATTACCCCAGCTAACCAAACATATAGAGCGATTTTGTATAAAGAAAATGCAGTCTGTTGTTCCGCACCCGCTTTTACTTCAGGTCCACTATTTTTTGTCACAGTTTCTGAATTTGATTCGAATTCCACTTTACGGTCGCTTTCTATGTTCACTATACTCTCAGTAGCCGGCATATTTTTTGGAATAACTTCCGACACACTAGAACTATAAGAAAGTAATGAATAAATGCTATAAGAGCTATCTGGTGACCATGGTAAAAGGAGTCTTATCATTAGTACGATCCACAGCATATATTGCCACCGGGGCGTTAATTTATTTCTAAATAGCACTTTTATACATAGAATAAATCCAACTAATATGCTAGCCATAAGTGACGTTTCTATAAGCCAATCAAAAAAATGAGGAAGGTATACATTTATAAGCGTGTCTATCATTGTTATCTATCCTTCCTCTTGTTCTCCTCAGTCTTCTCATCTAAAATGCGTTTCAGTTCATTAATATCTTCTGAAGATAATTTTTCCTCTTTTAAAAAATTAACAAGTAGTGGCTTAAACGCTGCGCCACAAAAACGCTTTAGCAAAGATTTCGTTTCAACTTGTAAATAATTATCTTGTGATACTAACGGATAATAAGCGTACATACGCCCTTTATCTTGATGGTAAGAAACGGCTTCCTTTTGTACTAACCGATTAATTAATGTCCGGATTGTTTTCGGTTTCCAATCCATTGCATCTTCCAGTTCTTCTATAATTTCATTCGCTGTTTGTGGAGAGTTCGACCAAAGTACTTTCATAATTTCTAATTCTGCTTCAGATATTTTAGGTAATTGATTTGTCATAGTATATTTCACTCCCTTGTATTACATTTGTAATCTATAACTAAGATTACAAATGTAATACTTAATTGTCAACCAAATTTTAGAAAAAAATACTTTCAACTAAACCTTACTTAACAACAAATTTCCCTTTTTTCAAATAATCAAATAAAAAAACCAAGAAAATCTTTACATTTAATAGTAATATAGAAAATAGACAAGTTTATCAAAATAGTGGAGGCTTTTTCAGTCATGATGCGTGCGCTTCGTTTAAATATAAAGCAAGCTTTTTGTAATCGTGTTTCTTTAATTATTATGTTTAGTGGATTCGTTCTTATTTGTATTTATCACTATTATTATGTAATTCGTTATTTAGGAGATCCAGCGAGTGGACCTATTTCAACAGATATGAAATGGATTGGATTTCGCGACAATGAAATGGACGTTTATTTGTTATTAATGCCAGTTATTGCGAGTTTTCCCTTTAGTACAAGTTACAATTCGGATAAGTCAGATGGTTTTAAACCGTTTGTGAGTAAGGGGATTTCTATCTTTACTTATTCAGTAACGAAATATATCGTTACGTTTTTTTGCGGAGGATTTCTTTATACGCTTCCATTCATCTTATCATTATTATTTTGCAAATTAACCATTCCAGACGGAGAACCTACAGCTGGTTCAGGCATCATAAATGATGAGGGAATGTTCGCAAACCTATATTTTGATGCACCTCTCACTTACATTACTGTATATATCGGAATTAATTTTTTATTTGCAGGTTTAATGGCCCTTTTAGGACTTGCTGCATCTGTATGGTCACAAAAGGACTATATGGCAATTCTCTTTCCATTTGCAGTTGCCTCCATTCCGTACGTCCTGCTAAATACAATACTTCCTTCAATAGGCGGAGCACCTTTTCATTTATATGATCCGAAACAACCATTGCAAGGCATGTCACCGTATATTTTAACGATGCAATGTACTTTCTTCCTTCTCGTTAGCTTATTCATGTATATACAAGGAGTAAAACGGGATCGAAAAAAATATAGAAGAAGACTGCAAAAAAGAGATCGGTGTAGAAAAGCGTTTCAAGCAATTTCAGACTAAATGATGATATGAATAAGAGCGTAATTCCCTAATTTAGCTTAGAGAATTACGCTCTTATTCTCATTTACATGTATCAATCTTATATTTTCAATACTCATATAATCATCCCCCCTTTACGGCGTACCTGCCAATCCCCATAAAATAACGACCGCCGCAAAATAAATCGCTTTAATACCTACAACTGAACATAATAAAATAATTGCATATTTACTTAATTCTCTTCTTGCACCTATTAAAGTAAAAATCACTGCCAAACTAAATGTTACATAGGACGATGCTGTATGTATTAAGTTATACGTAATGTCCAAATTTTGAGTAAGTCCTGTTATCTCCGCTACAAATTGGAGCATGACAATTGTACTAAAAAATATTGCAAGCTGATTCATTAACTTTCCATTTATTCCTGCTTGCATCTTTAACCTCCTTGTTAAAAAACTGAATTTTTAATCAATTTTAACATGATTTTCACAGAAAAAGAACGCTTAGTATATTAAGCGCTCTTTTTCAACTATTTAAGAAGCTTTCTTCAAATCGATTTGAGCAAGTACTGGGTCGTGGTCACTTACACGTCCATGTTCTTTCATAATGTTTGAGTTTAAGTGTACTGGATCTACAATTGTGTGTGGTGCGATGTTGTTTGTTACTAAAATATGATCTAACACTTGTGCATTTCCTTCATGAATGTACGTGTAGCGGTTCTCTTTCGGCACTGTGTTTAACATATTTTTTAAGTTTGTTCCTTCTAGTGTTTTTAGTGGTTTAGCGAACTCAAAATCGTTCATATCCCCTAACACAACAACTGGTGCATTCGTGTTCTTTTTCTGAATTCCTTGTACGAAGTGATTTACTTCTTGCGCTAATTGAATTCGTTTTTCTTCACTCATTAATACGAGCGGCTGCACTTTTCCAAATGGCGTTGCATCCCCTATTTTTGAGTTTAAGTGATTTGCAACGACAACAACGTTTTGTCCTTGGAACGTAAATTCTGCTGCAAGCGGTTTACGTGTACTTTCAAATAATGGGTTTTCATCTCCAATACGAACAACATTTTTATCAAGTAACTTCGGTACTGCTGCTAATTTCACGCGTGATGGGTTGTAGAAGAAACCGACGCGAATATTCGCTCCTGGTGCTCCCCCATCTAGATTATTATGCGGAGCAATTTCTACATACTCATACTTCGGTCCACGAATTTCTAGCACTGCATCAATGATACGTTTTGCGCTTAACGAAGCATCTGTTGTACCGTCATTAATTGTTCCATTATTATCTTGCATTTCCTCTACACCGATAATATCTGGCATTTTTAAATTGTATTTAATTGAATAGGCTAACGCTTTTACTTTTTCATCTGTTGTTTCTTTTTTATTCGCCGAGAAGTTTTCAATGTTATATGTAGCAACTGTTAACTTATCAAGACGAGGTTGAATATTTGCCCCTACTTGCTTAAATCCACCGTCCACTACAGATGGTAATTCTGTTACTGGTGAAATGCGGAACGAACCGTAATCATATCCTACTACCCCTGTTATATCTCCAGTGAAAGTATCTCCTACTTTTGCTACATAATCACGAGGTACCTTTACAGAAAGGCGCTCTGGGTTTAATTGATTTTCATCTAATAAAGGTGTGCCATATTTCGTTACGACTTTATCTCCACCATTTTTTACTGTTACATATAAATTCCCGTTTTTCTGAGGTGCAATAATTTTTGGCGTTGGCATCGTAACGCGCATACCTTCTACACTTTCATAAAAGTCGATTGCATCTTCATTTGGATCAAATAAACCGAATGCATCATTATCGATAATTTGATCAGGAATTTTCACACCGTTTTCCCCTAATACAATCGGTGCTGGTAAAGGTTGATCTTTTGCGATTACAGCAACACGGCTCGCCTTAATTTCCGTCGTCGTTAAGTCAGTTTCAAATCGTTCTGCATATCCAGGTCCAACGTATTCTTCTACTTCTCCATCAACTTGAATAAGATCTCCTACCGCTACATTCGCATCTTTTTTGTATACGTACATACCTTCTGACGTAGCTGGGTCATTATCCGGCTGATTATCTTCTATATAAAAACCATTTTTATCAAGCGCTGTGACAACGCCTTCCACATTGTATACTTTCTTCCCTTTGTAAGGAGAAATATGTGATTTTCCTTGAATATCATGAATACGAACCTGTTCATTGTTTACGATAATAAATGAAAACGTTGAAATTGCTGAAGAAGTAAACCCTTCTTTCTCTGCAATTGCTTTAATCACACTATTTTCATTCATTACAATTTGTCCGTTATAACGAACACTTTTATTTGTAGGGTTAGAGCCATCTAACGTATAGTAGATTGTTGCTCCTTCTGTATTCGTTGTTAATGTTACCGCTGTGCCCTTCGCAATTTCTCCGCCACCAGGCGAAGCTACTACATCGCTAACACGGTTTTGTCCTTCCCCTTGAAACTTATGAGCTGTTACGGATTTTAAACCTGGGCTACTAAAATATAATTCAAGCGTCCCTGTTAAACTAACTTTCTTCCCGATATTTTCAGGATGATCTTTCACGTTTACTGCTGCTCTCACATCGCCTTTTGGCAACTGAACAGGCATAATTTTGTCTGGATTCGTTTCATTTGGCGAATCCGCAATTGCTACGTTTGTATCATCAAACTTAGCCGGATCTTTCGTGTATTTAGAAGGACTTTGCGTATATCCGACAATATATCCTTCCACTGTCCCCTTCGTTTTCCCTTGCTGCTTAAATACTTGAATTGCTTTTTCTACTGACATAGAAGTCGTTTCTTCTGCCTGTGCTAAAGTTCCAGTAAATGAAAGCAATAGCAAGAATGATAAAAAGATACTTAACAATTTCTTCACAGCCATTTTCCTCTCCCTATTTCATATTTTCTCAGCATTTCTATCATATCAAATGATTCGTTATATAGAATGATATTTCGACAAATTTTACAAAAAATTTATTTAATTTACAAGCTTTCAAACTACAATACAAAATAATAATTTTACACCTTCTACGAATGCGAACTATAATAGTAGAGAGAGAAAACAGAAAATATCGAAATTTAATTGGCATGTAAAATGGATTCATTTGAATAGGAGTGATTGGATGGAAGTGCAAACAGAAACATACCGCGCAGCTATGAATGGAACATTAGAACGTCATTTTTCAGATATGATTGCCGTTATACCAACTAGAATTACAATTGAGCAGCTAAAACAGCGGCTAGAAACTGTCTCTACTAAAGTTGATGAGTTAAAAATTGTTTATAGTGATGAGACAAGCCTTATTGTTGAGTTACATATGGATGAAACAGTCATACCGTATGAACTGCATATTGATGAAACGAATGATCCTGAAGAATATAAACTGTACAATAGACAAGATTCCACAATCGTAGACCGTACTTTTGAAGATGCAGCTTATGGTACTGAAATTTTCACTCGCACGCTATTTGTAGGTGATGTACTGGACTGCTTTTTCCAGCAAATACAATTTTTATGGAACCTCGCTCCAGACTTATTATTTGTAATTGATTCAAGCGCAGCAATGAAAGTGATATCTAGAAACTATATTGAATATCACGTTGAAAATGAATTATTACCTGACATTCCTGACCTATACGTTATTCATTCTGTTTATGAAGACGATAAAGAAGGCGAGCCTACGCAATATTGGTTTCATACACACGGCCTTTTAAGAGCAGGCGTAACAGAAATAGAATTAATGATTCCAAATCGCATTTCTTCTTATTACGGCATTGGTGATCTCTTTCAAACATTTGCTAATAATGCCGTTGAGAATGGACAAGTCCCTATGAATGAGCCTATCGTTATCGCACATAGTCAGCAAGGTTCTATCCATACAGTAGCTGTTCCGTGGGAAAAAGGATTATCTTATATTGGGCATAAAACGAGTATGGATCAATTGTCTTCCATCGAGGATGAAGAAGTGAAACTACAACCAATAGATGCACAAAACGTATTCTTAGGCGGGATGGATGACCGAGATGAATACCATCAATCTCCATCCGTTCTCTTATTCAAATTTAATACTTCAGAAGAATATATTGAAAGTTTTTTCAAAGAACACGAGGAAGCTACAGGGCTTATGTTCTATAAAACAAATAGTGAAACCGACCGTATGGCTTACAATGCGAAGAATACTTTCGGGTATTTCAGCAATATTTTTCACATTGAACAATCAAATGAAGATTTTCGTTTCCTCGCTAAGTTTGGTGTCTCCTACGAAGAAGGAAAAAGTGAACATATGTGGTTTGAAATGCAAGACATTACGGAAGATTTCATTCAAGGAATACTCATTAATGAACCATATTTTATAAAAGATATGAGTGAAGGAAATAGTTATCATTTAGATTTTGATAACTTAACAGAGTGGGTTATTTATGCGGGAGATGCAGTGATAAAGCCAAATAACTTATATATGTTTATTGGCGAATAAATATTTTATATAACAAGCGAAACGCCTTCAATATGATTGAAGGCGTTTCATTTTATTGTGCAATTAATTCCGTATGCATTACTTTCTCCAAATGAGATAGCACACGCTTTGCGGCTTTCTCACCTTGATCAATACAGTCCGGAAGACCAGAACCAGCGTAAGAACTACCTGCCAAGTATATACCTGGCAACTCTTTCTCCATAAATGTTGTGAGTTTCTTCATTCGCTCGTTATGGCCTACTGTATATTGGGGCATCGCTTCTTTCCAGCGGCTTACGACTGTAAACTCTGGATCCTCTGTAATATCCATCGTCTTTCGTAAGTCTTCTAGCACAAGCTGAACGAGTTCCTCTTCTGTTTGTTCTACAACCGCTTCATCACCAGGTCGTCCAACGTAACAACGAAGAAGCGTTTTTCCTTCTGGCGTTGTATGTGGCCATTTTTTATGTGTCCACGTGCATGCTGTAATTGTGTAATCACTATTTCTTGATACGACAAATCCTGTACCATCGATATCACGCTGAATGGCTGATTTCGGAAAAGCCATTGCCACATTTGCAACTGATGTGGACGGAATGTTGCGGAAGAAACGAAACTGCTTGTACTGCGCGAACATAGATGGCAATACTTTATGTGAGCTTGCCACTACGACCGCGTCCACTTCTATTTCTTTTCCGTTACTAAGAATAATCGTATAGCCATCACCAAGTTTTGCAACTTTTTCAATGCGAGTTCCCTTTATTATCGTACCTTCATGTATCTTCGCTTCGAGAGATTCTACTATAGATTCTAAACCTGTTTTCACTGTTTGGAAGATTCCCTTTTTCGGTTCAGATGTCTCTTTTTTCGGAGCGAGCGTACGCATACCGAGTGAAATACTGCGATGTTTCTGCTCAATTTGATACATTTGTGGGAATGTTGACATTAAGCTCATTTCATCGATATCCCCTGCATAAATACCCGATAGTAATGGTTCGATTAAATTTTCAACCACTTCGTTGCCGAGGCGATGTCTGAAAAAATGCCCGAGTGATTGGTCAGATACTGGTTTTGATCGCGGCATTAACAGATCAAAACCAGCTCTTATCTTACCAATTGGGGAGAACAGCCTGGAAAATAGAAACGGCGTAATTTGCGTTGGAATTCCCATCATTGATCCGCTCGGCATTTTATGTAACCGATTGTTTACGAGGATAAATGATTGACCGGCCTTATTATTTACAAGTTCATCGCCAAGACCTAATTCTTTCGCTAATCTAGCTGCACTTTCTTTTCGTGCTAAGAAAGAATCCGGTCCGCGTTCAATTGTAAATCCATCTTTTCGAACGGTTTGAATTTTCCCGCCAAGTTTACCCGATGCTTCTATAAGTAATGTATCAATCGGCAAGTTCTTGTCACGAATATCTTTTTGTAAGTGATACATTGTTGTTAATCCTGTGATGCCACCGCCGATAATTACAACTTTTTTCCTCAAGCAGGCTCCCCCTTTCTTCTTACATTACAGATTCTTTTTTCTTTAATACAACATCTGTTAAGCAATCAATAAATGCATCCGATGCATTTGGCATTTCTGGACGATAATATTTCGCGCCAATTTCATCTGTCACAACTTTACACTCAAAGTCATTGTCATATAAAACTTCTAAATGCTCCGCAACAAATCCAACTGGTGCATACACGAATGAACTGTATCCATACTTTTCATTTAGTTCTCTCGTTAAATCTTGTACATCTGGACCAATCCAAGGATCTGGCGTGTTTCCTGCACTTTGCCAACCTACTGCATAGTTCGCTACTTCAGCACCTCTTGCAATATAATCCGCTGTTTCATTTAATTGATCTGGATATGGATCGCCCATTGCAATAATTTTCTCTGGTAAGCTATGAGCAGATACGATTAATACTGCTTTTTCACGCTCTGCGTCTGACATACCGTTATATATACCTTTCACTGCATCAACCCAGTACTGGATGAATTTCGGTTCTTTATACCAGCTATCAATGCCGTGAATTGTTAAGTTTCCAAGTTTCTCAGCTTCTTCTTGTGCTCGTCCTACATACGATTTCACGCTAAATGTAGAATAGTGCGGCGCAAGAACAAGTGCGATTGCATCTTGTATACCGTCGTTATGCATATCCTTCACTGCATCTTCAATGAAAGGTTCGATATGTTTTAAACCAAGATACATATGGTACTCTACTTCATCTTGTACTTCATTTAAACGCTGTTCTAACTTTTTAGCTTGCTCTAATGTAATAGTAGCTAAAGGAGAAATGCCACCAATTGCACGGTAACGCTCTGTTAAATCTTCTAGCATTTCAGGACTTGGCTTTCTTCCTCTACGAATATGTGTATAGTAACGTTCAATATCTTCTTCTTTATATGGCGTTCCGTATGCCATTACAAGCAAACCAATTTTCTTTTTCATACAGCTATTCTCCTTTACTTCGCTAACTGTTCTTTAGAGTATTCATGAATAAATGTAGTTAATTGTTTTAATGTATCTGGATTTACCTCTGGGAATACACCGTGACCTAAGTTAAAGATATAACCTGGCTCTTTCATCCCTTGATCTAAAATAGCTTTTACATGTTCTTCAATAACAGACCAAGGTGCTAGTAAGAATGAAGGATCCATATTTCCTTGTACCGCCTTATGAACACCGCGTGCACGTGCTTCTTCAATCGGTAAACGCCAGTCTAAACCTACAACATCAAGAGGTAAGTCATGCCATTCATTCACTAAGTGCGCAGCTCCTACGCCGTGCATAATCATTGGAACACCCATCGTACGAACTTCTGCAAAAATACGCTCCATCGCTGGTTTAATAAATATGCGGTAATCTGCTACATTCACTGTGCCAACCCAAGAATCGAAAATTTGAACTGCTTTTGCTCCTGCGTTAATTTGCGCTTTTAAATATGTAATAACCATATCTGCTAGCTTATCCATTAATGCGAACCAAGCTTTCGGCTCTGCATACATGAACGCTTTCGTATTATGATAATTACGAGACGGACCGCCTTCAATCATATAGCTTGCTAACGTAAATGGAGCTCCTGAAAAACCGATTAACGGTACGTCTAACATTTCAGTCGTTAATAAACGAATCGTATCTAATATGTACGGCACATCATCTTCTGGATTGATTTCCCCTAGTTTTTCTACGTCTTGTAAAGAACGGATTGGATTATCAATAACTGGGCCAATACCTGATTTAATTTCTACATCCACACCAATTGCAGGTAGTGGTGACATAATATCTTTATACAGAATTGCTGCGTCTACGTTATATTGATCAACTGGCAACTTTGTAACGTAAGCACATAGCTCTGGATTGTGTGTAATTTCAAATAAAGAATACTTTTCTTTTATCTTTCTATATTCCGGCTGTGAACGACCTGCTTGACGCATATACCATGCTGGTACATATTCGGTACGTTCCCCCCTACATGCTTTTAAAAATGTCTCATTTATAGTTCTTACCAAGACCCTTGCTCCCTTCCTTGCCAATGCTTTTGCTCTAAATACGTTCTATTCCGATATTTATCTTTTTTTACTATACAGCTTGTAAAAACAAAATGCATAACATTATGTACGTTGTTCATGAAATTGACACAAACATACGTAAAACCGCTTACTATTTTCACAACATTCTTATTATAGCACAGAGAAAAACTATGGTTTAGCTACTTTTGACTTTTCCCCTTCGCGATTCGTTTGTGTGTTATATGGTACAACGTAAAAACTAGGTTTTGAAAAGATGTTAACAAACTTTTCTTCATATTCTCCAGCACCGTTTACAGTGTCTACATGCGTATGAATACCATTTTCTACTCTATAAATTCGGTACATAATTCTTTCATCTGGAAGTGGTGTCCAGCTTAATTTCACTTTAAATAAACCGAAAGGGCTAAACGCTAATTTCATTTTCACATCTTCAATCTTGCGCAACCGAATTGGAGCACCGATTGTTTCCACACCTTCTGGTTTCATAAACTGCTCTTTCTGTTCTACATTTGCCTTCGTTAAAATTTTCTTAAACAATTTCGTTGCTGACGCACTTTCTCCTTGCAACTGATGCTCTTTATCCGTACGGTCATAACCAATCCAAACTGCACCTACTAAATTTGGCGTATAGCCAACGAACCACATATCTCTCGCTCCATTGTCGTCATTTGGTAAGGAAGTGGTACCCGTTTTCCCAGCTAACGCCCCGTTATATATACCTGCTTTCGCTGTCCCTTCCTTCACAACTCCTTCTAACATTTTCGTCATATACCATGCCGTTTGTTTCGAGAAAATTTTCGTTTCTACTTTTGGCGATTCTCCAATGACTGCGCCGTGTCTATTTAACACCTTTTCTATAACGTGCGGCTCAATAATAGCGCCATTTGCTAAAAATGCACGATACATTTTCACAAGGTCAAATGTTGAAACACCATTTTTCAATCCGCCAAGCGCTGTACTTAAACCAGCATCAGCAATATGAACATTGCCTTTCTCTAAATATTGCTTGCCTTCTTCTACCCCTAACTCATTTAATAAAGAAACTGCCGGTACATTTGCTGACTCTAAAATCGCATCGTACATCGTCATTTCTTTCGTATATTGACGATTGTAATTTCGAGGTTCATAACCTTCAAAAGAAGTTTTTTCATTCGTTAATAAAGAATACGGATTATATTTTTTCGTTTCGAGTGCTGGTGCATAGACAATCAGTGGTTTTAGCACAGATCCCGGCTGTCTTTTTGCAAAAACACGATTAAACCCTCTCGGGACATACTTTCTTCCGCCAATCGCAGCTTTAATTCCGCCCGTACGATTATCCATTAATAAAAAAGCACCTTGCGCCCCCTCTTCTTTACCAGGAAAATTCCTTGCATCTTGAAACTGGTTATACGCTACCTTTTGAATTTTTTCATCCATCGGTACGACAAACGTATATCCTCCTCGGAGTACCTCTTGATGAGACAACCCGTATAAACGAGCTGCTTCATCTATGACCATATCAATATACGGCATATATGCGAGCTCATTCTCATCTAAGTTTTTGTAAAGAGCAATCGTCTTTCCTTGATAACGTACGCTTTCTTCTGCAGTCAAATAACCTTGTTTATGCATAAGTGACAATACGAGATCACGGCGCTCCTTACTTTTCTCTGGAGAGAAATACGGTGAATATCCGTTTGGCGACTTCGGAAGGCCTGCAAGCATTGCCCCCTCTTCTACTGTTAAATCCTCTACATTTTTATTAAAATACAACTTTGCTGCAGCTTGAATACCATAAGCTCCATGACCAAAATAAATATGATTCATATACATTTCAAGAATTTGTTGCTTCGTATATTTTTGCTCTAATTGAAGGGAAATTGCGATTTCCTTTAACTTGCGTGTAAATGTTTTTTCACGAGTTAAAAAGACGTTTTTAGCGAGTTGCTGCGTAATCGTACTACCGCCCTCTACTTTTTCTCCAGCTAATGTATCTTTATAAAGAGCACGGAATATAGACGGGTAATCAATTCCTTGATGCTCATAAAAACGAGAATCTTCCACCGCAATAAACGACTGCTGTACATGCTTTGGAATTTGCTCGACTGGTACGATGTCCCTATTTTCTACATATAATTTCGTAATTTCTTTCCCTTTCTGGTCAACGATACGTGATGAAGAGTGGAAAACGAGCTGCTTTTCATCCATCATATAGCCACCAGCTAACACAATAAGTTTATAGAGTACAATCGCTAATACAATCGTTGCTAACCCACCTAATAAAGTCCACTTTACTTTCTTCATACATCGGCCTTCTTTCCAAATGATGGTACATTTATTATTTGAAAAAGAAGTATCTTTATGTATATAATCTTCGAAGTTTTTTACGAGAGTTGATATAATGGAAACAAACAATTAAGGGGGCATTAAAATGAAGGCTATTATTTCATACGAAACACCTCTAGAACAAGCACATTTCACTGCAAAAAATGATGAGAAGAATATGTTTTATAAAGAAAATACTGAAGAATCTGTAGAAGGATCACTTCAGTATGACGTACTAGACGCTGTTGGCGAATTTAACGGACAACCTGGCTATATCGTTTGTAACAACATTTCTGTAACAGACGAAGGTCGCCCTGTATTTGAAAACCGTTTTAAAAACCGCGCAGGCCTTATCGAAAACGAACCAGGATTCCAAGCGATCCGCGTTCTTCGCCCATTAAGTAACGATACATATGTTATCTTAACGATGTGGGAAACAGAGCAAAACTTTAAAGACTGGACAGAATCACGTTCATTTGAAAATGCTCATAAAAAACGCCCTGCACAAGCAGAGGGACAAGCTCAAGCGCATCCACATGCAGAGCAGCAAAAAAGTATTTTCTCTCGTCCGTCTTTTGTGACTACTTTTGATGTGTTAGTTTAGGTTTCGGCATTCGGCGTTGTCGGTATGTGAAATTATATTAACGATTTTCTGAATATATCTATCGTATCTTTGAATATATCAACGATTTTTCCAATATATCGACTTATCGACAAATCACGACACAAAAAAGGAAACACCATTACACACCGGTGGTTCCTTTTTCTTTATACCAATTATATATACGAAGCGCGTCTTCTTTTCGCATATGTTTCACATTATATCTATGCCCCGCTACTGATACGGCAGCTGTACATAACTCGTCTTTCTTTTGAAAACGCGACTGACTGTATCCTACTGCTTGAACATGCCTTCTTCGCATGATCCCTGTATATTTCGCAAGGCCACGGTATACCATGACTAACTGATTTTCTCGTATCATATATCCACCACTTTTATACCGAGCGTATGCAAGTAACGTAAATGTGATAAATAGTGGTATTAGCGTGAACAACGCAATATTTTGTTTAAAATATATACTCGCACCGATGATCGGCAGCGCAAGCACCGTACTTGTAATCCAGCCCATTATTACGTAACGGCGCAATGCATCCTTCGGTAAGTGAACGATTTCCTCTTCCATTTCATACGGCAACTGCAAATACGTAAGTAGCTGCTGGACATCTTTCTTTTTCATAAAAGGATGTAACATCACTTCATTTCCAGCCGATTCTATACTTTGAATGACTTCTACTTCAACAGAGCAATAACCGAAAGGCTGACGGAGAATTCCCTCTTTCACCGTAATCGCTTGAATGCGGTGTAATTTTAACACAAACTCTTTCTTATCAAATAACCCTTGCACGATGCGAACTTCATTTCCTTTTCGCTCTATTTTAAAGTTCGCATATTTTAACGCATAGCCAGCTGTTGAAATGACCCACGAAATCGCCATTAAAATCGCAGCCATAACGATTAATTCATATACACCGTTATCCATCACGTACGCTTCCACTTTATTAATAAGCCATTTTGGTAGAAATTGATTAAACTCTGAGTAAATAAGAAGAAGTCCAGAAAATACTAACCCGAATCTACCAGATGTAATAGATGCGAATAAAATTTCTTTCGCTGTTAACTGATAAACCGTCTTACTTCCTTCTTCCTCAGGCGCCTCTTCACTCACAATACTTCTTTCTTTATGTAATAATGCAATGAGTTCCTTCGCTTCCTCTTCTCTAATACCCGCTAACATCACTTCTGGCTCAGTCCCGCCGCCCGCTACTTCTATATTTAATTTCGTCAGTCCAAGCACTTGATAAATAATGTTAGAAGACGTACTAATATTTTGCACACGTTCTTTATTTAAGTAACTTTCCTTCTTTACAAAAACGCCGTGTTTAATATGTAAAATATTGTTTCCAACCCAGTACACTTTGAAATACCATTTTATAGCTGAGAAAATAGCCATAATAAATAATATGGCCAAGAGAACAAGATGAAATAAATACCAAGGTTTCACTTCGCCATCTGAGCGAAATAGAACAAGCAAAATAAAAGGCAACAAAGTCGCAACTCGAATACCTAACAATATCGTGATCGGATGTTGCCTCTTATACATCCTCATCACTCACTTTCGCAAGCTCTCCAATTTGTCTTTTCAACTGTTCTGCTTCTTCTTTCGTTAAGCCTGGAATACTATGAGAAGTTGCTGCTGTTGAAATATGTAATTCTGCTAAATTATATTTTCTCATAATCGGTCCTTGTTCAATCGTTACGTGCTGCACGCGAATCATCGGAATGAGCACGCGTTTTACAACGAACATTCCCTTTTGAATCTCAATCTCTTCTTCATTTAATCTGTAACTATAATAGCGTTGACGTAAATTTGGAAACACAAAATAATCAAGTGGGATAAATATAATAGCTCCTGTTACTAGCAAGCCAAACAACCAACCCCACCAATTAAAATTGATCATAAAAAAGAAATATGCAATTACGACTGCTAGTATAACCGCCGCCCCAATTAAAGCGTGAATTCGCCACACTTTCAGCATATTAGCATGAATCTCTCTTTCTAACGGCTGCATCTCATCACTCCAATTATATGAATTTATTAATTATATATTAGTTGGTATATACATATTTGTAAAATTATAGTTTTTACATCGTATCGATCATTTCTTTAAAATTCCCTTCATTAATGGCATACACTTGAAACTGAATGTAATCTATTTCATTCGTATCTGGTTTAGCAAATGGCAAAATGGTAAATTGAGAAGCTGATCTTCCTAACATATCTACAATCATAAGAGAAACGTCAATATATTCGAGATCTACACGGAATGCTACTGCTTCTCCCGTACATTCATACTCTTTAATCGCATCATAAGACTTATTCGCACTAATTAACATCACTTTTAATAGTTGGTTCAAATTTTCTGGTTTAAAATTAATCATATTCGCAGCTCCTTTTTTCAATAAAACACTACAAAAATAGTGTAATCTTATACTTTCATAGCTTCACACATCAATTATATTAAAAATAAAGCTAGTTTTTTATAAATTTTTTGATATAATTACTTACGGGAAAAGGGAAGAATTTTGTCTTCCCTTGTGTTTTTATTTGCATCTAGTACTTTTGCTAGATGCTTTTTTTTATGGAAAAAAGGTACCCTCATATACTTTGAGGATACCTTTTTCATCAATTTAGTGCATTTCAATAATTGTACCATCTTCGAATACTTTGAATACGCCAGTAAATCCTGGTCCAGCTGCGCCTTCTATTTTATATGTCGTACGCACTCTAATTTGATAATATTTCTTTCCATTCTCTACTTGCGTATGTTCTAGTGTGTAATCATAGTCTTCTTTATATTCATTTTTAATATATGCTTTAGCTTTCTCAAAAGTAAATGTATCTTGAGTCTTTCCTGTTTCTACCTTTTTATTATTTTCTGTCGCCACTTTTTGAGTCTTGTCTGCTTCTACTTTTTTATTATTTTCTGTCGCTACTTTTTGAGTCTTGTCTGCTTCTACCTTTTTATTACTCTCTGTCGCTACCTTTTGATTTTTTTCTGCCTCTGTTTTTTGAGTCTTTTCTGTTGCTACCTTTTGGTTCGTTCCTGCATCAGTTTTTTGTGCCTTTGCTGCTGTTTCACTCTTTGTAGTTTTTTCTTCTTCACTAATTTTCGTAACTAATCCTACTGCTTTTTTATTATACTCTTCAAGGTTCTTGTTATTTTTTGTTTCTGAAACTAGCTTATTTAATGTCTCTTTCGCTTCTGCATAATTTTTCTTATTTATTAACTCTTCACTTTTCGTCAGTTGCTCGCTATACTTCTTTTTTTGTTCTAAAATGGCTAGTAATGCTGTTCGTTCTTCCTTGGCCTGCTTTATAAGCGTAGTATTTCCATCCTTCATGTTCTCTACTTTTTCAAATGACTGAATTGATTCTTCTATCTTTGTTTCTTCTTTTAACTTTACTGCTTCCATCATGATTTTCGTTTGTTCTGCAAGCACTATTGCATCTGAATCGTCTTTTTTCTCATCCAGCGCTCGTTCAAACGATGATAAAGCATTCTTATATTCTTTATTCGTTAACGCGGTCTTCCCTGCATCTATTTCTTTTTCAAAATCTCCATTACTACATCCTGCTAACATTAAAAATGTAATCCCAATTACCGTTAATAACTTCCTCAATGTTTCTCCCCCTATGTATTCCTAAAACAATAACGTCATATGTATAAAAATCTGTGTAGTAATTAGACTGAAAGTAAATATGTACTACATTGTGTGTGGGAAAGGAAGTACATTTCATTTACTATCATTATTTAAAACTCCTAAATAGTTGGTAGTTGGTTTTCTTCTTTTAAGACAGAAAGGAATTTTAATAATGTGCGTAAAGCTCTCACCAGGCTCTTTACTACACACACTCTTATACACATAGAAAAACTCTTTTTTAATTTTATATATTCTCAGTTGATTGGATACGAAACCTAATTCGTAACATACCGAAAGACAAAAGAAAACAAACCGTAATATAAGTTACGATTTGTAACTCTTCTGTAACACAAATGTAACATAAGGTTTTTGAATATACAATAGTTTTTTTACATTATTTTCCCCAATCTACATTTTAAGGCGCTAATACAGTGCCAAAACGAGTTTCATCTCCACCTGCTATTGGACTATCATCCTTTGAATACTTTAGGAAATAGACCTCTTTTCTAAAGTACTCAAATTAATTACATAGATAACTCTTTTTTCACCCAAATATTACGAAGACCTTTAACCTTGTACTTTCACATTAAATATATATAGCTAACTTTTTTGATATAACCGCATTAAGAAAATAGGACGCACTTTGTCTTCCTTTTTGTTTTTATTGGTATCGAGTTCTTGTGCTAGATGCTTTTTTTATGCCAAATAAAATAAAAAATGCACCTCCAATTGTTAGACCGTGTCTAACAATTGGGGTGCACTTCAATACTTGAAGGATACCTTTTCACTTTTATTATCTCTGCTGTTTTCTACCTAATACGAGTAATCCAAAACTCATCATTACAAGAAATGCTCCCATATATGGTTCCACAGGCATTTTCTTTCCTGTCTTCGGTAATTCTTTTTCAGGTTTTTCTGGATTTGGTGTTCCAGGCTTCTCTGGATTCGTTGTTTCAGGTTTTTCTGGATTTGGTGTTCCAGGCTTCTCTGGATCCGTTGTTTCCGGTTTTTCTGGATTTGGTGTTTCAGGCTTTTCTGGATCCGTTGTTTCTGGTTTCTCTGGGCCTGGTGGTGCTAAAGAAGTCAATTTGTTTAATACTTCTAATTGAACTGAACTTATCATTCCCTTTGTAATTTCAAATGGAATTGGATGAGTTAATTTTTCATAACCTTTTGGTGCTTCTACTTCTACAAGTGTGTAGTGACCTACAGATAAGTCTGAGACTTTCGCTTTTCCTTCTTTATCTGTTGTTACTTTCGTTACTACTTTTCCTTTTTCGTCATGAACTTCAAACACTGCCCCTGATAATACATTCTTACTTTCAGCATCCATTTTTGTGATTTCTACTGAACCTTTATCTAACTTTTCATTCTCTACTTTCAATGATAAGACTTTCGTCATACCTTTTTTGATTTCGAATGATACTGGCTCTGTTAATTTTTTGTAGCCTGGTAAGCTTTCTTTTTCTACTAATTTATACTTTCCTACTGATAAATCTGAAATTGTTGCTTTTCCTTCTTTATCTGTCGTTACTTCTGTTACTACTTTTCCTTGCTCATCTTGTACTTCAAAGACTACGCCTTCTAATACTTTTTGGCTATCTTTATCTACTTTTGTTACTTCTACATTTCCCTTGTCTAACATTTCATTTTCTACTGTTAAAGCAAGAGATTTCGTCATACCTTTTTCAATTTGGAAAGTAATCGGATCTACCAATTGCTTATATCCTTTTGGTGCTTTTACTTCTACTAGCTTGTATGTGCCAACTGATAAATTAGTAACTTGTGCGTGTCCCTTTTTATCTGTCGTTATTTTAGCGACTACTTGTCCTGCTGCATCTTGAATCTCAAATACTGCATCAGCTAGAGCATCTTTCGTTTCTTTGTCTACTTTTGTAATTTCTGCATTTCCTACATCCACTAATTCATTTTCTACAGTCAATTGTAATGCTGTAACTCTACCTTTTTCAATTTCGAATGAAATTGGCTTTTCAAGTGGTTTGTATCCTGCTGGTGTCTCTACTTCTACTAACTCATACTTTCCAATAGATAAATCTGAAACGTTTGCTTTTCCTTCTTTATCTGTTGTTACTTTTCTTACTACTTTTCCTTTTGAATCACGTACTTCAAATACAACATTTTCTAATGGCGCTTTACTGTCTTTATCTATTTTTGTGATTTCTACATTCCCCGTATCTACCATTTCATTTTCCACAGTGAACGCTAGAGATTTTGTCATACCTTTTTTAATTTCAAATGGTACGAGCTTTTCTATTTTTTTGTAGCCTGGTAAACTCTCTACTTCTACTAGCTTGTACTTTCCTACTGATAAATCTGCAACTGTTGCTTTTCCAGCTTTATCTGTCGTTACTTTCGTTACTACTTTGCCTTTTTCGTCTTGAACTTCAAAGACTACACCTGCTAATGGTGCCTTATTATCTTTATCTATTTTTGTGATTTCTACATTTCCCGTATCTACCATTTCATTTTCTATTTTTAATGATAGAACTTCTGTCATACCTTTTTTGATTTCAAACGATATTGGTTCTGTTAATTGTTTGTAACCTGGTAAGCTTTCTTTCTCTACTAATTTGTATTTTCCTACAGATAAGTCTGAGACTTTCACTTTTCCTTCTTTATCTGTCGTTATTTCGGTTACTACCTTGCCTTGCTCATCTTGTACTTCGAAGACTACGCCTGCTAATGCTTTTTGACTATCTTTATCTACTTTTGTAATTTCTACTGAGCCTTTGTCTAACTGTTCATTCTCTACTTTCAATGATAAGACTTTTGTCATACCTTTTTTAATTTCGAATGATACTGGCTCTGTTAATTTTTTGTAGCCTGGTAAATTCTCTACTTCTACTAGTTTGTAACTTCCTACAGATAGATCTGAAATTTTCGCTTTTCCTTCTTTATCTGTTTTTACTTTCGTTACTACTTTTCCTTTTTCATCTTGCACTTCGAATGTTACGCCTTCTAATAACGCGCCACTTTCTTTGTCTACTTTTATAATTTCTACTGAACCTTTATCTACTAATTCGTTCTCTACTTTTAGTGATAAAATTTCTGTCATACCTTTTTTAATTTCAAACGATACTGGTTTCGCTAGTTTTTTATATCCTGGTAAGCTCTCTACCTCTACTAGCTTATATTTCCCTACTGATAAATCTGAAACGTTTGCTTTTCCTTCTTTATCTGTCGTTACTTTTGTTACTACTTTATCCTTTTCATCTTGCACTTCGAATGTTACGCCCGCTAATACTGCGCCACTTTCTTTATCCACTTTTGTAATCTCTACTGTTCCTTTATCTAACAGTTCGTTCTCTACTTTTAGTGATAAAACTTTCGTCATACCTTTTTTGATTTCAAACGATACTGGTTCTGTTAATTGTTTGTAACCTGGTAAGCTTTCTTTCTCTACTAATTTGTATTTTCCTACAGATAAGTCTGAGACTTTCACTTTTCCTTCTTTATCTGTTGTTACTGTCGTTACTACTTTTCCTTGCTCATCTTGTACTTCGAAGACTACACCTGCTAATGCTTTTTGACTGTCTTTATCTACTTTTGTAATTTCTACGTTACCCTTATCTAACATTTCATTTTCTACTGTTAAAGCAAGAGATTTTGTCATACCTCTTTCAATTTGGAAAGTAATCGGATCTACTAATTGCTTATATCCTTTTGGTGCTTTCACTTCTACTAGCTTATATGTGCCAACTGATAAATTAGTGACTTGTGCTTGTCCTTTTTTATCCGTCGTTATTTTAGCGACTACTTGTCCTGCTTCATCTTGAACATCAAATACTGCATCAGCTAAAGCATCTTTATTTTCTTTGTCTACTTTTTTAATTTCTACATTTCCTGTATCTACTAATTCATTTTCGACTGTTAGCTTTAATGCTGTTACTCTGCCTTTTTCAATTTCGAATGAAATTGGCTTTTCAAGTGGTTTGTATCCTGCTGGTGTTCCTACCTCCACCAACTCATACTTTCCAATAGATAAATCTGAAACGTTTGCTTTTCCTTCTTTATCTGTCGTTACTTTTCTTACTACTTTTCCTTTTGAATCACGTACTTCAAATACAACATCTTTTAATGGTGCTTTACTATCTTTATCTATTTTTATTATCTCTACATTTCCAGTATCCATCATTTCATTTTCTACTTTTAATGATAGTATCTTGGTCATGCCCTTTGTAATTTCAAATGATACTGGTTTTTCTAGCTTTTTATAACCTGGTAAACTTTCTATCTCTACTAATTCATACTTGCCTACAGGTAAATCTGCAACATTTGCTTTTCCTTCTTTATCTGTCGTTACTTTTTTAACTTCGTTACCTTTTTCATCTTGGACAACGAACGTTACTCCCGCTAGCGGTGCTTTATTATCTTTGTCTATCTTTGTTATCTCTACATTCCCCGTATCTACCACTTCATTTTCTATTTTTAATGATAAGATCTCGGTCATGCCTTTTGTAATTTCAAACGATACTGGCTCTGTTAATTTCTTATAGCCTGGTAAGCTTTCTTTTTCTACTAATTTGTACTTTCCTACTGATAAATCTGCAATTGTTGCTTTTCCATCTTTATCTGTTGTTACTTCTTTTACTACTTTATCTTTTTCATCTTGTACTTCGAAGACTACACCTTTTAATGCTTTCTGGCTGTCTTTATCTATTTTTGTAATTTCTACTGAACCTTTATCTAACTGTTCATTCTCTACTTTCAATGATAGGACTTCCGTCATACCTTTTGTAATTTCAAATGATACTGGTTCTTTTAGTTTCTTATAACCTGGTAAGCTTTTCGCCTCTACTAATTTGTACTTTCCTACTGAAAGATCTGAAACGTTTGCTTTTCCTTCTTTATCTGTTGTTACTTCTTTCACTACTTTATCTTTTTCATCTCGTACTTCGAAAACTACGCCTTTTAATGCTTTCTGGCTGTCTTTATCTACTTTTGTAATTTCTACTGAACCTTTATCTAACTGTTCATTCTCTACTTTCAATGATAGGACTTTCGTCATACCTTTTGTAATTTCAAACGATACTGGCTCTGTTAGTTTCTTGTAACCTGGTAAGTTTTTCGTCTCTACTAATTTGTACTTTCCTACTGAAAGATCTGAAACGTTTGCCATTCCTTCTTTATCCGTCGTTACTTTTTTTACTACTTCACCTTTCTCATCTTGAACTTCAAATTCGACACCCGCTAATACTGAACCGTTTTCTTTGTCCACCTTTGTAATTTCTACATTACCTTTGTCTGTCATTGCATTTTTTACTGTTATTGGGAATATGCCGTCCCCTGTTACATTTACTTCGAACTCTGTTTCTTTTAATTGGTATCCTTCAGGCGCTTTCGTTTCTTTTAACATATATTTCCCTGGCGCTAACGGTTTAGAGATTGCCTTACCATCTTTATCTGTAACAATATGCTCAACTACTACACTGTCTTTTACTATATCAAACTCTGCATTTGCTAATGGTTTTTCACCATTTTCCGAATCAATTTTCTTTAATTCAATTTGACCCTTCTGCAAAGTATTTTTGACTTCAATGGCTTTTGTTTCACCAGCTTGAAGTGTAACCTCTACTGGAATTGTTGATTTTTGATATCCCTCTGGCGCTACTGTTTCATAAATTTTATACGTCCCAGGGGCTAAAGTTTGAGGTACTGAAAAGCCGTTTTCGTCCGTTATCAGTTTTGCAACAACTTCATTTGCACTATTTCGAACTTCAAATTCGGCACCTTTTAACCCCTTGTTCGGATTCTCAGAATCTATTTTATGAATCGATACTGTACCGTCTTTTGGAGCTTCAGGCGGCGTAACAGTTACTTCTTTTGATGTTAATGTTTTATCATCAAAATGTAATTCCGCTTTATTAGGAATCTTCTTATCTACGTAAGAAGATAAATCTGCATTGGCTTTAATTTTCGCCTTAATATTCAAGTTAATTACCTGGTCTTCATATGACTTATAGTCAAAATTCTCACCAAACGTAAATGTTACTTCACTTCTTTGTTTATCTATATTTAACGTTCCTTTAGAAGTAATATCTTGGCCATTTTGATCATACACTTTTGCCTCTAATACTTCTAAAACATCTTCTAAATCATCACTAATTACCATAGATGTGTATTTAGGAGGATCGTTTGGTATATGTATACCAACTTGGTATTGAATAGCTTGATCGATTTGTGTTAACTGCTGATTCTCTACAAGTTTACCATTCTCATCAACTATATTTTTTTCAATGCTAGGTGGATTATTGTCACCTGAACCTGTTCCTCCCCCACCACTTACGAATACTTCTCCAACTTTTTCTTCAGTTACAATATTTTTACCTTCTAATTTCACAGTATTTTTATGAGGCTTTGCAGCAGGATTAGTAACCTTTGTTTTATATCTTAAAATATAACCTTTTGAACTGTCTGGAAACTCAATTGTAAATCCAGTTTTCGTTGCATTAATTCTAATTTTAGATAAATCTGCTGGCTTAACATTTGTTGGTGCATAGCCATCTTCAAATACAGCCTCTTCTAATACTAAGCTATTTGTAATTAATTCATGTCCAGGTCCTAATGTGTCTGTTAATTTAAGATCTTGCATTTCTGTTCCAGTTGCATTTACATATACCGTCCAGTCTGCAATTGAAGGATCTTCCTGATTATAAGAACCCCATTTCATTAGATTATCTGTATTGGGCTGTGGCTTCGGTCTCTCTGTCGTATTATTTACACTTACTTCTTTATTTACGATTTGACCATCAACGTTAAATTCTAATGGGATTTTTTTAATACCATCATATGCTTCTAGACCAAAATAAAATTCTACGAATAAAGAACCTTTAATGTTATTCTTTCCTTCTACGTAATCACCCATAGTACATGTCAATAGACCCTTTTTCATCTCACATGTACCAACTGTTTTTCCTTCAGCATCTTTTAAAGGAAAACTCATATTCATAAGATCTTTTCTAAATTCTTTTGGCATATCAATTGTGAATTGATCACCACTTTTTATTTTTTCTTTAGCTGACCACTTCACTTCTACTTTCATGCCATCTGAGGCTTGATATGGTTCAGACGTTGTACCATCAGTACGGGAGATATTAATCTCGTCCACTGGATTTTTTATCACAGCGGCTTGAATAACTGGAGCCCACACATTTAGCACTGAAAATAATACTAGAAAAACTAATGAAACCATTGAAATATGCCTTTTAGTACTTTTCATTTGCATAATTCCCTCCTATTTTTTATATTTATATAACAAAAAAAGACCGTCCGGTTGCATCAAAAATGTGCAACCAGACGATCTTAGTAACCAATATGTATTACCGTAGACTCTAAGCTTTGCGGCCTATCCTTTCGAATAGTGTGCTAAAAATATTTTTTATTCTTTTTTTGTTTCATTTTCCTCTTAAACCAAATATTACTATACCGTCTGGACGGTTATAATTCAATACTCTATAAAATTGTTCTATTTTTCTAATAAAAAAAAATAATTCACCACTGCATTAAATAAGTAATGGTGAATTATTTTACATTATATAGTTTGTATATTCTATTTATATGAATTATAGATAAGAGCTTGAATTACTTTTTCTCTTAATTCGGGGCTTAATCTTCCAACCCCTAAATATTCCGAATACCATAATCCATCTGCTGCTAATCTAATAATTGTGGCACAAACTGAATCTATCTCATCATTTTCTATTTTATGTTGCAGTTGCTGAAATGATTGTTGTAACGGTTCAAGTAATTCAGGTTTTAGCATTAATGCTGCCATCATACTACTACCCAGCTCTTCTACTCTTCTCTCATTACTTAATCTTTCCTCTACAAAAGAACGTACCCACCTTCCTTTCTTCTCTAAGTCTTCCGCTACTTTATTGTGAATAGCGTCTTGATACTCCTCGGTCCCTTTCAGTATCATGCCCTCTATTAAAGCCTCCTTGTTTGAAAAGTGATACAACAATCCACCTTTACTTATCCCCGCCTCTTTTGCTACCGCTTCTAAGGTTAATTTAGCAACCCCTTTACATTGCACAATTTGAGAAGCAGCTTCTAAAATCTTTTGCCGTGTTATACTTGTACTCATTCCTTTTTAAAACCCCATTTCTACTAAATTTATATAAATAGGTATCTTATTTTTAATATCGCTGAGTAATAATAAATATTTTCTTTATACAACAAAAGCTTCATTGCCTTTGAATTGTTCGTTACTTCTTCTATTAAAAATTTCCATATCATTCAATATGATAACATTAAATACACAAAGCTGACTATACATCTATACTTTTGTGTTTATTCCTAATATATCCATTAGTGAAATTTACTTCCTTCTTTTCACCTTATAAGACGGAGTTAATCCTTTCATCGTTGCATAAAAAAATGTTATTACTCTTGTTACATTGAGTAATAACATTTTTTTAAAGCTATTTAACAAGTTTGCTTCCAACTAGCATCCTTCACATCTTCACTAGTCGGCTTTCTAACTGATCCAACAAAACATTCCTCGCAAGCACCAAATACAATGAAATTTTTCTGTGCTTGCCTTAACGAAACTTCATTTGCTCCGCCTTCAAAGTCATGATCGTTAAACTGAAACTCATCATCTTCCCAATAACATATATTACAAATTTCATATGTACCTGGTGGTTCTTCTTCTATTGTTTTATATCCGCAGCATGGACATGTATGTTTCATTTTGTCACTCCATTATCAACTTTTTCTCCCATATATTCCGACTCACAAAGAATGTAACAGCGCAAATCACAGTTATCCCCATGAAAAAATTATTAGAATCTTCATATGTAGTTGGAATCCCTACCGTTACGAAAACGATACTAAAAGCTAAAAGTAGATATAATAATAAAGATATAATATAGCTCAATTTAAATCGTAAAATGATACCTCTAAACAATAGCTCACCAAGAAGACATCCACCTAAAATAATAGGTACTCCGAAATACAATGTAAGGACTCCCATTTGCGAAGTAGATTGAATTACCTTTCCAATTATGTTCGGCGACGTCCCCTCATTAAAATTTTCTATCCTATCATATAAATCAAGTGCCGTTACTGAAATAAAAAAACTTAATATAGAAAATGAATACGGAATTAAAAATTTGCTCACTCTCATTCACCTCACTTTTTCCCTTCCCCATATATTATTCATTATTTTTACATGAAAAAATAGCCCGTCTTCTGCAAAAGACGAGCCATTCCATTTAATTCTCACTTATTCTCTTCTTATACCAATCCTGCATTCTCTCCGCATCTTCTACTCTCGTATGCTCTAATTTATACTCCGATGATGCGTTAGAGAACTTATACGTACATAAATTTGCTCGGCGCTGGAAATATGATTGTGTCTTTTCCATTGATTGGACGTGTCTTCTTCTAACAAGTCCTGTATATTTTCCGACGCTGCGATATACAAGCGTGATTTGCTCTCCATTTACACTGTAACCATTTGTTTTAAATGTTGCGTATCCAAGTGTAAAGATGAGGATTGCTAGCGGAATTAATGCCCACATGATGTAGTGCTTTTCAAAGTATATACTTATCCCAGTAAGCGGGATTGCTAGCATTGCGAAGAAGATAAAACTATCAATGAGATAGCGGCGTAATGCTGTTTTTGGTAATGAAATAATATTTGTATTCAGTTCGTATGGTAATTGTAAATGCGCGAGTAACTGTTGTACGCGATCTTTTCGAATGATAGGATGCAGCGTAACTTTTTCTTTTTCGTCACCCAGTCCCTTACTTTGAATCACTTCTACTTGCACAGCACAATAGCCGAATGGCTGACGTAACATACTTTCTTTTATCGTAATACCTTGAATACGGTGCAATTTTAGTACAAGCTCTTTCTTTTCAAGCAAACCTTGCGAAATGCGGACTTCATCATTCCTTCGATTCACTGTGAAATCTCCATGTTTTAGCGCATAACCGATTGTCGATATAATCCACGAAAGGACGATCAAAATGGCTACCATGAAAATCCAGCCATATATATCATGTTCCATTACATACGACTTTACGCCATTCTCTATCCATTTTGGAATGTACTCATCTACTTGGTGGTACACGAAAAAGATTAATGAGAATAATAGTCCAAACTGACCAGATGTAACAGATGCTAATAAAATTTCTTTCCAAGTTAATTTGTATTCTGTCGCTTGTTTTTCTTCTGTAACGATTTCTTTTTCGACTACTTTTTCTGATGTATCTTCTGCTTTCACTTCTGGAGTTGGCTCATTTAGCATTGCAATAAGCTCTGTTGCCTCTTCTACTGTAATACCAGCTAAGCTAACTTCTGCATCATCGCCTCCGCCAGCTGTTTCAATCTGAATTCTCTTTAAACCGAGCATTTGATATAACACGTTAGAACTTGTGTTAATCGTTTGAACACGTTCTTTATTTAAATAGCTCTCCTTCTTCACAAAGAGCCCTTGTTTCACATGTAATACGTTATTTTCAACCCAATATATTGTGTAATACCATTTTTCAAGCGCTGAAAAAACGGTGAGTAAACCGAATCCAGCGGGAATTAAATACCAAAATGGGAATTTTCCGTTTAAGCTAAACATGAAAATAATGAGTGGTATAAAGTCTTTTATTTTTAATTCTAATAACATCGTAATGGGATGCTGCCTCTTATACATCCTCATCACTCACTTTCGCTAATTCTGCGATTTTCGTTTTCAACATTTCCGCTTCATACATCGTTAAGCCTGGGATGCTGTGAGAAGTTGCCGCCGTTGAAATGTGTAATTCTGCTAAGCCATATTTTCTCATAATCGGCCCTTGTTCAATCGTCACGTGTTGTACACGAATCATCGGCACTAATACGCGCTTTACGACGAAAAGACCGTGCTGAATTTCAAGCTCTTCTTCATTTAATTGATAACTGTAATAACGTTGACGTAGTTTCGGGAATAAGAAGTACGAAAATGGTGCGAACGCAACTGTTAGCCCAATCATCACATACAAAATCCACGCCCACCAATCAAACTTTATCATGAGGAAAAGGTAAGCTAAAATAACGAGGATACCAATCCCTTCTTCAATGACAGCACGAACTTTCCACACCTTGACCATGTCAGGGTGAATTTCATTCTTCAATGGATCCATGTAACCACTCCAAATCTAGTAATCTAATATATGAATACTCTCAAATTATATTTTACATAACTTTACAGGGAATTGAAATTCAATCTTCTTTCTTCTCGGGAATAAAATATCCGAACCAAAGTAGCCAAATGAAACCGATTAGCTTCATCCAACTTCCATCCGCTTGAAAAGCTTCTATCATGCCTGGAATTTTATACACTCCAATGAACCCAAGAAAACCGAGCCACCAGTTTTTTTGCATTTTCACTTTTATTCCTCCTTCATTACGTTTTTCACATTTTGAATCCAAATTTCTTTATACTTTAACTGGAATCCCATCAGCATGTAATTACTCATATTATCGATCACAAGCGCTAACGTATGAGCATTTTCTTCCGTTGCCTGTTGTGAAACAACGTCAAGTTCTACACCTTTCTTCAATAAATCGTGAAAACCATTTAAGAAATCTTCTTGTATTTCAAATAAGCGTTTCTGATACTTTTCATTTCGCGATGCAGTTACGATAAATTCATTTATAACGCGTAATATTCCTTCTTGCCCTTCATATTCAGAGAGCATATGTAAACCATCTGAAATTAACTTTTCTGTAAAGTTTTCTTTCGTATATTGTTCTTTATCGAAATAACTCACGAAATGATACCCAGAAAAAATTTCTTCAAATAAAAAATCGACTAACGCTTCTTTAGAAGAAAAATGATAATAAATAGCCGGTTTTGAAATACCTACCTCTTTCGCAATCATAGAAAGGCTCATCTTCTCAATACCGTGCTCTGCCATAAGTTTAAATGATGCCTCGACAATGTTTTGCGATGTTTGTAAATTCTTTGTCATACTGTACCTCACTTATTTTTACTTACCGGTCGGTAAGTAAATTATAAAATGAAACGAAATGATTTGCAAGTTAGTTAACGCTACGGAAGGAATTTATTGGTAAATACAGAAAAGTATAAAGTAAAAGCAACATATAACAATAAGGAGGATATTCCTATGGGACTTGGTGGTAAAGGTGGTAGTGGTAGTGGTGGCACTGGCGGCGGTGAAGCTGGACAAGATGGTAAGGGCGTTAGTAGCGGTTATATAGTACTCATTGTGCTCTTTATCATATTAATCGTAGCTGGAGTCGGCGGCTATAGTGGACTCGGTCTTTAACTTTCATCAGTAAGAAAAGCACTGGCTATATAAACGGCCAGTGCTTTCTATTTTCATTATTGATCATCCACAATAATATACGCTGTTCGGATTGGCCCATGTACACCTACGACAAGGTTCATTTCAATATCTGCGCTATTTGATGGACCAGAAACGAAATTCACACAAGCGGGCAGTTTTTTTCCTGATGTATTTTGGTCATGGATCATTTTTGTAGCTTGGGTTAATCTTGGCACGATCGTACTTTTAGGAACAATTGCAATGTACGACTCTGGAAGAAGGCTAACATGTCTTCCCTTTAACCCGTCATTAAATAGTACAACGGTTCCTGATTCTGCCAGGGTCATATCACTGAACGTAATGCCAAGGTCAGCAGCTTTCGCAAATGCTATGTCCTCTTCTTTATGATCCGATCCCCAAATACGAAAATGCGTTGTGCCTTCACTGTTGAAAAGTGGAGTAAGGCCGTACTCATGAAAGCGCTCATCGTTCGCATACATTGCGGATTTAATATTCCATTCTTTTAGTAAAGATTGAAATGTTTCAACTAGATTTTCCTTCGTTGTTCGCTTTACTTCTGTATGAATGACTTCGCAGTGCTCCATTAACTGTACTACAAGTTCGTCTTGCGCGAGTCCGTCAAAAACAGTCCACTGCGGGGCAAAAGACCATTTCGGCTTTTCCACTGCTTCTGGACGTTTCCTACCAAGCTTTTCTGATAATTGGAGTAAAAATTCCTCACGATTTTGGATGGCCATCATCGTTCTCCTTTACGTGTTTTTCAAACCACTTTCGAAACGGTTGTTTTTTCGGAACCGGGAAATCTCTCGCATCTGTCCAAGCTTTTAACGGCCCAATGCCACGCTCGATTTTATCACCTTTCGCAAGAGGTTTTAATGCATACGGAGCGCTCTTCGCCGCAAAAGAAAATAAGCTAGGACTCTTCACTACTTTTTCAAAACCTTTCATAGCCGCATTCCAAGCTACAGGTGATCGTTTTTCTTCTACAATGCGGCTGCGATGTTTAATTAATAAGTCGTGTAACGGGATTTTCACTGGACATGCTTCTGTACACGCACCACAAAGGCTAGAGGCATAAGGTAAATCCTTATATTCATCATATCCCCCTAAAAGCGGTGTTAACACAGCTCCAATTGGCCCTGGATAAATGGAGCCATATGCATGTCCACCAATATGCCTGTATACAGGACACACATTAATACATGCTGCGCAGCGAATACACTGTAGGACACTTTGGAATTCTGTCCCTACAATATCAGAACGACCATTATCCACAATAACTAAATGAAATTCCTCAGGTCCATCTGTCCCGCCAGGCTCCGTTAATCCTGTAATATAACTTGTTAACTTTTGTCCTACAGAACTTCGGCATAGAAGTGTTACTAAAACATCAAGCTCTTCCCATGTCGGAACAATACGCTCCATTCCCATAACTGTAATTAACGTTTTCGGAAGTGTCGTAGTAAGTCTTGCATTTCCTTCGTTTGCTACGATAGAAATGGACCCAGACTCTGCAACTGCAAAGTTACATCCAGTCACTCCTATATCCGCCGCGAAGAAATCATCTCGTAAATAGCTTCTTACAAACCTCGCCATTTCCGTAGGGTCAGATGTTCCAGTGTAATTTAACTTTGTTTTAAATATTTCACAAATATGTTCTTTATCTTTGTGAAGGCACGGAACAACAATATGTGACGGCGGATCGTGGTCGTTCACTTGTAGAATAAATTCAGCAAGATCTGTTTCTAACACTTCTGCTCCAGCTTCTTCAATTGCCTCATTCAAACTAATCTCTTCCGTTACCATCGATTTTGATTTCACAATTTTTTTCGCGTTTTTCTTTTTTACAATCTCTTTTACATATTCCCTTGCGTCTTCGGCCGTCTTTGCAAAATAAACAAAACCACCGTTTTTCTCAATATTCTCACTCAGCTCATATAAATAATAATCAAGGTTTTCTAATGTATGCTTTCGAATTTCTTCTCCTAAAGCTCGCCATTCTTCCCAATTCCCAAGACTCTCAGTCGCTTTTAATTTCTTGCCCCTAAGACCATCTTGTGCTTTCCTAACAGCCTGTCGCATAAATTGATCACCAATACCGGTTGCAGTACGTTTATGAAAGGGATCGTTCCCGATTTTCATTCCCATCTTTATTTCCCCCTCTTATTTTCGGTCTTCATTTAATACTTGAGCGATATGTTTTACATCAATTGGATAGCCATTTCGTGTTAAACGTCCTTTTATATTCATTAGGCAGCTACAATCCATCCCAATTAACAAGTCCGCACCGGTTTCCATAATATGCTTTACTTTTTCATCGACCATTTGTTCAGAGATTTCTGGCATCTTTACTGAAAATGTCCCTCCAAATCCGCAGCAATCATAATTGTGCGGTAGCGAAACTACTTCCAGTCCTTTGACACACTTTAATAATTTTTGCGGTGGTTCTTTAATTCCCATTAATCGGCTCATATGACACGATGTATGAACCGTTGCTTTTTTATGAAGCTCCGCACCTAAGTCTTCTTTCCCTAATACTTCAACGAGAAATTGTGTAAATTCATACGTTTTATTCGCAAGCTCCGTCGCTTTTTTCTTCCACTCCGCTTCACTGTCAGAAAATAAGCTAGAAAACTCGTGAACCATCATCGCGCAAGAACCCGATGGTGCCACAACATATTCTGAACTAGAAAAGACTTCAATCATATGTTTTGCAGCTGTTTTTGTTTCTTTCACGTACCCGCTATTATAGGCAGGTTGTCCGCAGCAAGTTTGGCTTTTAGGAAAATCAACTTCACAGCCTAAATCTTCAAGAATTTCGACGACATCACTTCCGACCTCTGGATAAAAAACATCTGCCACACAAGTGATAAAAATTGATACTTTCATATTTGCACCCCTACATACAATAAAATAAGCTCAAGTAACTCTATTTGTATATTATTGGTAAAAAGATAAAAAATATGAATAGAAATATGAAAAAAAGACTCTCAAATTTGAGCATAGTCATCAACTTTAAAAATGCATTGTTCTTAAAACGAAAAAACGAGTTGAATTCACATAAATAACTGTAAAAAAATTAAAAATTTTGTTTAGGGGGTACTTAAAGACCTTAGCTTGATAGGCATGTGACGGTGCCTCATGCTCACCAAGCTAGTTAGTGTCTGTTAAGTAAACCTTATGGATTTGTATATCTCATCCATCCACTTTCAGATTGTTTCGCTTTATACTTCCCATAAGACAGAAGCTTCATTGCCGAGCGATTGGCCGCATGAAAAACCAAGTTCAGCCTCCATTCTTCCTCCATTTCACTAGGTGGTGGATTCATAAAAAAACGCCATCCTTTCTTATGATTCTACAGAAAGAATAGCGTTTTTTTCATTTTAGGGGATTTTGTTCAACTGGAAAAGATACCCGAAATATTAAAATATCTTTGGCTAGATAACCACCTTTACACTGATTCCACCATCGCTCTACTGAATATCAAGTTCACTGCAATCACGATGACTGCACCGATAAGGGTTGCCAATACACGGTCGAACAGAATGATAAACTGGAACGGCTTGCCGGCTTCCATGATCAAAATAATGAGCGGAATCATGGTTGCAGAGTATACAAGATAATTTCGAACCTTTAGAAGAGGTCGAACACCTGCGAATAGTCCGATACTTATAACTACCCCCCAAATTGGTAGACTAGTTGCGAGAAGCAAGCTCGCAACAATCACGCCGATTACTGTGCCAAGCACTCGTTGCGTTGTTTTGATTGGAAAGAGTTCTATTTTCCGCTGAGTAAGAATCGCTACGGTAATTGCAATCCAATAGAAGTGGTGCTCGGGCCAAAGTATTCGCAATCCCTCAGCTATACCTAGACATAATGCGAGCCTGATTGGGAATTGCCAACCGGATAGGTGTGAAAGAGAATTCCGCCATAGAATGATTTTTTTCGATATTGGCCCTTTCACATCTCCATCTAACGATGATTTATAACAACGGTGTACCCAGATGCCTAGCACCAAGCTGATACTGACGGTCCAAATCGCCCCTGCTAAGATTGAAAAAATTAGTTCCATCCTGTACTCCGTCTGGTCGACCATGTTGAGGATGATGATCAGGAATATGACAAAGCGTGTTGTTGCCACCGCCAAGGCACGACTATATCCGCCAATTAACGCAGCAAGGCTTACTAGCAGGATCAAGACTCCAAATGTCAGATAGCCATGTCCGAAAGAGAGAACAGCAGCAATCGCAGCGAGCACTACTGATATTAGCGCTGATGCCAACTTTTTTCCGTGATTTATAAAACTCGAACCGACTTTCACGCTACTGACTGCCAAACTGCCGACCGATGCAGCAAAACCAAGAGCGGGATAGCCTAGAACTGTGGCGAACAGAACAGGTCCAGCCATACCTATGCCGGCGGAAATGAGTTCTACTATTTCTACCTTGGCCTCCTTAGACCAAGAAAACACTTGAGCCCTATATGTCTTTACATTCATCTATAGCACCTCTTCCGACCCAAAGAGTAGGGTATACAGTTTAATAATAGGCTCTTTCTTTAATCCATGGACATGTGGTGATACCTATATCCACCAAGCTAATATTTTGAAGTATCCCCAAAATGAAAATTTTATCTTTCCAGAGTTATTTATAATAATTCAGCTCATTTTTTTCGATATGGGGAAATGCCAATTTCTTAAGCTGCTGGCGATGTGGCGAGACCCTACTTATAAGTAATTGATTAGAGGTGGTACAGATATTGTTATGGTTTAATAAGATTTCCGTAAATATATTATAGAAACTGCGCTCCATTCCTTCATTCGACAGGGAATAATAAATATAAAAAAGAAGGCATCCTAACTGTGGAAGTTAGGATGCCTTCTTTCTTATAAAGCAAATCAATTTCTATTAAGCAATCGCATACGATAACAATTCATCGTCACTTCTCCAAGTCTTTGCAGTAATTGATAGTTCGCATATGCACCGACTGGGGCACCGATTATTGGTACGAGCTGAAGCATTTTTGCTAAATCGATATAGTCTCGGTACTCTGTTTGGAACTTTTCCCAGTCCATATGATTTTCTTCTTCTGTATCCCACGTTTCGATTGCTTTCCATATTTCTTTTCGGTGATCGTCACTTGAAAAAGCAAGTTGAAAAACATGAAGGATAAAAAGGCGCTCCTCTTTGTTACTTGTATCAAATCCGTACAATGTTGCGGCATCGAATAAAAATTTAATTTTAATGCCGAGTAAAAGCGGAAAGTCGGCAAGGCCAAGGAGAATACCACCTGCTCCCGTCCCTGCTCCTTCTGCCGCTGCTATTTTTTTGTACTCATCCATTTTTTTACGTACTTCGTCGTCTCGTCTTTGCAGTGACCAGTTCGTCTCTTTTAATTTCGGCTTTATAAAGTTTGACCCGGCACTAATTGTTTGCACCATCATCCGAATCGTTTCTGTTAATACTTTTTGTACTTTCGCCGGAATAAGCTGTTGTACTTTCGTCTGCACTTTCTTTGAGAACCGTGTCATCATAGAAGAATCTTTCATGAATGTAGCTTTCCACTGCTCCAGCTCTTTTATAACCTTCTCTTCATATGTAATCATAGGTTCATTCCCTTCAATTTAAACGCTCAATACGTTTTGCCCCGTACTGATAAACGAAACCGATACTAAATACTATGCTTACGACTAGTAAAATTCCCGTCATCATGAAATCTTTCGTCGCAAGGGCGAATATAACTGTAAATACAACGCTGCCGATCATAAGGATCGCATTTAATAAAGTAAGAAAATCTTTCTTCTTCTCTTCTCCCCCTACCGGATACAAATCAAGCCAAATCTTCATGCGGTGATGCTTCCATAAAGTTAATAGCTGATAACCGATTAAGTATAGGAAAATAAGGCTTACGATAAATCGTCCATATAAAAACGGAATGAAGTAAAGAATAACTCCTCCAAGCGCGAGCAGGCGCACATATAAGCCAAAATAGTTACCAGATCGTAAAAACGTTCTCGTATATAAGTATAAATATGTACGCTTCTCACCAATCATCGAAAGAATGAAATCAAGCCATTTTCTACGTGCTACTCTCTCTTTTAATGCTGGTACATCAACGAACATATTCGCGATGCGGTACAGCAGCATCATTTTCTTACCTTCTTCAGAAATTAAATACTCCCAGTTTAGCGGCTTTCCCTTCACCATTTGATGCAGGATAGCGAGATATAACACCATAAGAAGAACGATTCCGCCAATAAACATAACTGAAGTACGCTCTACAAGGAAGTATACAAATAAGCCGTTTAAAATAAAACGAATGAACCAATCAGCCCTTTGTATATTTTGATCTGTTAAAAATGATTTTTCCCATGCGACGAATAAGTTCCACGCTTTTACAATGACAAACGCGATTACAATCCATATGTAAGCTGCACCTGTTTGTTTCATTTGCTGGAAGTATAACGGAGCAAGCGCTGCCGCCACGATTGCGATTATGTATAACTGAATCATAAACGTAAAGAGAAATGCCTTTGTGAAGTAAGGTTTTAACTTTTCTTCAACTGGCAGTAAGTAAACGAGATCCGCTTCTTTTAATAACGTTTGGATGGATCCCGCCGTTAATACGAGACCAAGCAACACTGCCATAACGAGCGCTGTTGGAAACGAAGGTGTTAACGTTTGTAACCATTGCTGGTAATAGTAGGCTCCTGCGCCGATGATGAATACGAAAATAAATTTCAAATGATCATTAAATACGTATTTACTATATGTACGAACTTCTTTTAGAAAGTGACGAAATCGTTCTTTCCATAATGCTGTGCTATTCATAATCTTCTTCCTTCGTTAATGCAATATAAATATCATCTAACGTTGCACCTGGCATACTAAACTGTGATTGCAGTTCAGATAATGTTCCCTTCGCTCTTACTTCGCCTTGATGCAAAATAATAAACGAATCACAATAACGCTCTGCCGTCGCTAAAATATGTGTACTCATTAAGATTCCTGCACCACTCTTTTTCATTTGATCCATCATTTGAAGTAGGGATTGAATCGCTAACGGATCAAGCCCAACGAACGGTTCGTCCACGATGTAAAGAGATGGTTCCACTAAAAACGCACTCATAATCATTACTTTTTGTTTCATCCCTTTTGAGAAATGAGATGGAAACCATTTTAAACGATTTTTCATGCGAAATTCTTGTAATAGTTGTCCTACACGTTCTTCATATTGTTTTTCATCGACACCGTACGCCATCGCCGTTAATTTCAAATGCTCTTCTAGCGTTAGCTCGTCATATAATACTGGTGTTTCTGGGATGAACGAAAAACTCGAACGGTACGCTGTCATATCATCACGAATTGTTTTCCCATTAATTGTGACAGTTCCTTTTTTCGGTTCCATTAAACCGATAATATGTTTAATCGTCGTACTTTTACCAGCTCCATTTAAACCGATTAAGCCGACAAGTTCGCCTTTATTAACAGAGAACGAAACATCTTTTAGTACAGGTCGTTTCGTATATCCTCCTGTAACATTTTCTACACGCAATAACTCGCTCATACGACACCACTTTCTTCATTAGTATTCATTCTATATTCATCTTACCAAAAATGGCGCTGTACTACATAGTATCGATGTCTTAAAAAAAATTTAAATTTGTTAGCATATATTTTTACGAAAGCGGACATCATAATTAGTGAAGAAGGAACACATTGAAAAAGCGACCACCAATTGATGAGTACAACAACATAGTGAAGTCATCATGAAATGGGGTGTCCATGTTGGACAAAGAAATTTACACATAACCAGATCATTTGTTTCATTTTAGAAACGGGGTGTCTCCGAAAGAGCATATACTGTTTTAAAAAATAAACAATTTCCTTTTATAAAGATTGCAATTCATTTCACTTGAAAATGGGGTGTCTACGGCAGAAACTTTAGCCGATTTACCGTGCATTTCTTAAATAAATGAGGTGTCTGCGAAACGTAAATTACGATAATGCTTTTTCAATCCCTCTTCAGAAAACAGGAAGCTGAGTCAGCTTCCTGTTTTTCGTGTTTGTTCTCTTATATAATTATGGTAAAATACGGCTAAGGCTATTTGAAAGGATGAGATCAATGAATCATACAGCGGATAATTGTATTTTTTGTAAAATTATTGACGGGCAAGTCCCTTGCTCAAAAGTATACGAAGATGAACATGTGCTTGCATTTTTAGATATTAGTCAAGTAACAAAAGGACATACCCTTGTTATTCCAAAAGTTCACAAACAAGACATTTTTGCGTTAACGCCAGAAATCGCGTCACATATTTTTTCTGTCGTTCCGAAAATCGCAAATGCGATTAAAGCAGAGTTTAATCCAGTTGGCTTTAACCTACTTAACAATAACGGTGAAAAAGCTGGACAAACTGTGTTCCACTTCCACCTTCATTTAATTCCACGCTACGGTGAAAACGATGGTTTCGGTGCTGTTTGGAAATCACATCAAAATGAATACACAATGGAAAATTTACAAAACATCGCAAGTACAATTGCAAATAGTGTAAAATAGTGACACTATAATAAGAAGTAATACATAGCAAGCCACTTTCCTAAAGTGATTACATATTGCACGGCTTGTTTCTCCACTTAAGATGCCGGGGACTGTGCACTGCACACTTTTCTTTCCCTTGTCTTACAGATATGCATATTTTTTCACATCATGAATACGAACAAAAAATAAGGAGGTTTCCTTTTATGTCAAAAGCTAAATCCTTTATTACAGGTGTCATTTGCGGCGGAGCAGTTGCTGGATTAGCTGTTCTTTTCTCTACCCCTTCTTCTGGTAAAGCTATGCGCAGTAAGCTGAAAGAAAAAGGAACTGATATTAAAAAGACTTTAGCTGATATTACAGCTGATACAAAATTATTAAAACGTCAAATCGTTGAAACTGCTTCAGAAGGTAAAGAAGTGTTTCAAGAATTAAAAGACGATATGCACGATACGCTTTCTAACTGGAAGCAAGATATTTCTCAAAACAAACGACATATTGAACAAGAGATTTTGGACATTCAAAAATCAATTGAGAAACTGCAAGAAGCTGTTCCGGAAAAAGCGTAAACAAATTCCTGCTTAGTTTTTTGCATATAACAAATATTTTTTATATAAATTGACCTTAACACGGCATATCACATAGATATGCCGTGTTTTTATGCATTTACAATATATGTTATCACTTAACATGTATGGACAACACATGTATTCGTGACTCATAAACCGCTTCCATAGTTATGCATGATTTGTATAGAATGTCATTTTTTTAAAAAATTTTCACAATTCTCACAAAAAGACTTTATTAATTTTTATTTTACTGGCATAATAGATAGTAATGAAAAAGAATGTTAAAGTGGGTGAGTAAATGAAAAGTGGAGAAAAAGATTACTCGGTAAAAGAAGCGATGATTTTCAGCCAACGCATTGCTCAATTATCGAAAGCGTTATGGAAATGTGTAGAGAAAGATTGGCAGATGTGGATTAAGCCTTATGATTTAAACATCAATGAGCATCATATTTTAACAATCGCTTATCATTTAAAAGGGGCTTCTATTTCTGAGATTGCTAAGTTTGGAGTTATGCACGTATCAACGGCGTTTAACTTCTCGAAAAAGCTGGAAGAACGCGGCTATCTTGTATTCTCGAAAAAAGAAGATGACAAACGAAATACGTACATTGAAATTACAGACAAAGGGGAAGAATTACTACTTCGCTTAATGGAGGAGTATGATCCTGAAAATAATTCAGTGTTTAATGGGGCTCTTGCACTTCGTAATTTTTATGGGAAGTTCCCAGAAAATATCGAACTGATTGCTATCTTGCGTAATATTTATGGACAAGACTTCATCGATATTTTTGAGAAATCATTAGAAGATATTGAAGAGAACTTTACAGAATCCGATCAGAAGTTAGTTAAGAAGTAATCTATTTATTTTTTCGCAATCATGCTTAAGAATTCATTCATAAGCGGCTTAAATAAACCTTGTTTTGCTAGCGCTTCCGCAGTTTCGTGTACTTCGAGCTGATGTGGAAGCGCTTTTTCAAATTGATCTAACAGCGCATCGAACAAAAGAAGCCCTTCTGCTTTCTCCACTACATATTGCTCGTTCAGTATTTCACAAAGATTTAGTATACGTTCAATATCTTTTTTACGAGCTTTTTTCTTTATGATCAAAGAATAAAATGGACACTTTTCTTCATCAATCATTTTAAATAGTAGGTCTACGTAGTATTCAGCTTGTTCTAATCTTCTAACAACGTCCATTTTCTCCCTCACTTTCTAACACAAAGTCTTCTATTTCTGAATTTTATAACACGAACAAAATATCGTATGATACAATATATAAAGTATATGTATTTTAGCCAAAAGGAGGTCTCGCCTCATGACACTTATAACAGTTGTTTTTGTCGCATTCGCACTTCTTGTTATATTTTACACGAATTTCATGACACATACACTGTGTGAACGAAAACAAATAGCTGCGAGCCGCCAACCCGGTGTCTTTCGGGTTATTAATGTATGTATAACAATTTTATTAATTTCTAGTTATATAGAAATTATATTTCATGGAAAGTGAGGAAGGAAAGCCCTTTCCTCACTTTTTTCCTCTATAAGCAAATTATACCTACTATAACCAATAAAATAAACAGTACAAGTAATAAAATAAGTTGAGAATTCATCCCCATCCCCTCCTCTTTTCTATATATGCGGCATGCGCCCAATAGGCTACACCTTCAAAATCTGACACACACTGGTTAATTTTTCTTTATCAATATGAAATCGAGTCGAAATATGATATATTAAATTTTGTACATATTGCTTATACTATGAAATAAATGACACGCATCTTAACTTTATCCTCAGCCTCGGTAAGCCCTGTTAAGCGCGCTTTACCAACGAAAAAAGCAAAAGTATCAGTGAGACTTAATCGGGCTCTTATGAACCAAAATTCATTGGTGTGGGATAAATTAAAAATACATAATAGTAGGAGTGTTTATCGAATGAAGAAAGCTATGCTTGCCTTAGCCGCAACAAGTGTAATCGCATTATCAGCATGTGGAACATCATCATCAGACAAAATCGTTACATCTAAAGCTGGTGACATTACAAAAGACGAGTTCTACAATCAAATGAAGACACAAGCTGGTAAACAAGTATTAAACAACATGGTTATGGAAAAAGTACTTATTAAAAACTACAAAGTTGAAGACAAAGAAGTAGACAAAAAGTTCGATGAGATGAAAAAACAATACGGTGATCAATTCGATACACTATTAAAACAACAAGGTATTAAAGAAGAAACTTTAAAAACTGGTGTGCGTGCTCAATTAGCGCAGGAAAAAGCTATCGAGAAAACAATCACTGATAAAGAACTAAAAGAAAGCTACAAACCTGAAATTAAAGCAAGCCACATTCTTGTAAAAGATGAAGCGACTGCTAAAAAGGTTAAAGAAGAACTTGGACAAGGTAAATCTTTCGAAGAGTTAGCGAAACAATACTCTGAAGATACTGGTTCAAAAGAAAAAGGTGGAGACTTAGGATTCTTCGAACATGGTAAAATGGTTAAAGAATTCGAAGATGCTGCTTATAAACTGAAAAAAGATGAAGTAAGCGAACCTGTAAAAACACAATTCGGTTACCACATCATTAAAGTTACAGACATTAAAGAGCCAGAAAAATCATTTGAGCAATCAAAAGCTGACCTGAAAAAAGAGTTAGTTGCGAAGAAAGCACAAGATGGCGAATTCATGAACGATCTTATGATGAAAGAAATCAAAAAAGCTGACGTAAAAGTTGACGATAAAGATTTAAAAGATCTTTTCAAAGAGCAAAAAGCTGACGCTAAGAAAGACGAAAAGAAATAATGAATTGAAAAAAGCTTGGGCTTAGGCCCAAGCTTTTTTGTATACTCTTTTCTCTCGATAAATGAAATTATAAGGTTAATTCTCAAATAGATTAACCTTGGTCCTAAATATAGCAGTGATTTTTCAATTATATCGACTCACCAGTAAAAACTGACAGTGATTGCGATCCCCTCTTCAAAAACACAAAAAAACCTTGATCCACGTAGCACGGACCAAGGTTTATCTTATTATCATTGATTAAATGAAAAAATTATGTTAAATTAGTACAGAAACACGTTTTCTAAAATAGAAGGAACGTATTTATCCGTATCTTAATTTTACACCAAAACACATCTTCAGTCAACCCCTATTTTTCACTTTTAAAGGAGTGCTTATTTATGAATAAAAAACTTGATCTAGAGCAAAAAAGATTGGATACCGTAATAGAAACCATTACGGAGCAAATTGATAAACTGGAAAACGAAACTGGCAGACGCCGGGCAGAAGTAATCCATATTCGTAAACACTTCTGGGATGACGTGAAAGTGAATACTGATACTTTTGATGATTATCTTGAAACAGTTATCAACTTAAGACAACAAGCTCAGTCACTAGCTGTCACACAAATTACCCATAAGCACACCTTTAATCGACTTGCCGCATTAAGACGCATGCATAAAGCACCTTACTTCGGACGAATTGATTTCAAAGAAGAAGGAGAATCTGCTGCAGAGAAAATTTATATCGGCGTAGCTACACTTACTGATGCAAGCGGAGAAAACTTTCTTATATATGACTGGCGCGCACCCATTTCGAGTGTGTACTACGATTATCCACCAGGACCAGCCGAATATAGTACACCAGGAGGCGTAATCCACGGTAATGTGGAGAAGAAATTACAATACATTATTCAAAATGGCGAGATTGATTCTATGTTCGATACGAGCCTTACAATTGGTGATGAAATCTTGCAACAAGCGCTCGGAAAAGGTACGAACAAACATATGCAAAGCATCGTTGCTACAATTCAGCGCGAGCAAAATGAAATTATTCGTCACGATGAAGGCCGACTACTTATCGTGCAAGGAGCTGCTGGTAGCGGTAAAACGTCAGCTGCCCTGCAACGAATCGCCTACTTACTATATAAATATCGCGAATGGTTAAAAGCAGATCAAATTATTCTCTTCTCCCCTAACTCTATGTTCAACAGCTACGTATCTAACGTATTGCCTGAACTCGGTGAAGAGAATATGCAGCAAGTTACATTCCAAGAATATTTAAACCATAGACTAAGTAAGTCATTTGACGTTGAAGATCCTTATGAGCAATTAGAATATATGTTAACTGAAACGAATAGCCCTACCTATAAAACGAGAAATGCTAGCATTCGATTTAAAGCATCTACTCAATTTTTCGAGATGATTAGAGCGTACAGACAATCCCTTGAATCTTCAGGCATGCTATTTAGAGGAATGAAATTTAGAGGAAAACTAATTGTTTCTGCAAAAGAAATTACAGAGCAATTTTACAACACTGACTCCTCCCTCCGCTTCCATAGTCGAATTGAGAAGTTAACAGATTGGCTAAATAAACAAATAGATGCACTTGAAAAGACAGAACTGAAAAAGCCTTGGGTAGAAGAAGAAATTGAACTACTTAGTAAAGATGAATATCAAAAAGCTTATAAATACTTGCAGAAAAAGGGCGAGTTTGACGACAACTCCTTTCATGATTTTGAGAAAGAAACGAAAGTACTTGGACGTATGATTGTCCGCAAAAAATTGAAGCCACTTCGTAAAGGTGTTCAAACATTACGTTTCATCAATTTCACAGGAATATATAAACAACTCTTCACAGATGCATCATGGGTTACTGGAGAAAAACCGAAAGAGTGGGATGATATTTGCTCATTAACAGTAAACATGCTCGATGAAGGAAAGCTATATTACGAGGATGCGACTCCATTTTTACTTTTAAAAGAGTTAATTGAAGGCTTCCAAACGAACAGATCGATTAAACACGTACTCGTAGACGAAGCGCAAGATTATTCGCCGTTTCAGTTCGAGTTTTTGAAACGTCTCTTCCCTGCTGCAAGAATGACGGTACTTGGGGACTTTAACCAAGCGATATTTGCCCATGCGAGTGAAGCAGTGAATTTCAATACACTTACTAGCTTATACGGACCAGATGAAACGAACGGCATCAACTTAACTCGTAGCTATCGCTCAACAAAACCAATTATTGAATTTACACGTGCCCTCGTACCAGAAGGAGAGAACATTCACGCCTTTGAACGTGACGGCGAGAAACCTACAGTGACCAAAGTATCGAATGACAACGAACTGCACGAGCATATTACTGCCAAAGTTGCTGAACTACAAACAGAGCAGCACAATACGATCGCAATTATATGTAAATCCGCTGCCGAAAGTGCCGCTGCCTATGAGGCACTTAGTAGCATTGAAGGTATTAAACTTGTGAAGAGTAGCTCAGCCGAATATGAGCAAGGCATTGTCGTGATTCCTGCTTACTTAGCGAAGGGTATCGAATTTGACGCTGTTATTATTTACGATGCCTCTCAAGATGTGTATAGTGATGAAAGTCTACGCAGATTGTTCTACACTGCTTGTACGCGCGCGATGCATGAATTACAACTATATAGCGTTGGTGAGGTTAGTCCTTTTATACTTGGGGCTAATTCGGAGAGTTTTGAGCTTATAACGAAAACACCTTGATGATTCAAGGTGTTTCTTTTTTATGCAGGATTTACACCTTAAAAGTAGAATATATCAGTTTAGAAAAAGCTAAGGAGTGACAAGATGAACCATTATTTTATTGCTATTTATGACGGCGTATTTCCTACCGAAAAATTACATACCATTTTACAATCTAATCCTACTTTTACCGACCTAAACGTCCGCCCTCTCGCAATCTCATCACCAAGACCTTTCACATTATTAGTTGGCGCAGAACACAATGCACTCACAACTGGTATTACAGATACATATCATCTATTAACGAAAGAGTTACAAAAACTAGAAGAACAAGAAAAGTACTATTACGTATACGATTATAAAATTAGAAAGACTATCGACAATCCTACCGAAAAATGCTTTCCATTAGCCACAATCCATATAAGTGTTACGAAATTCCATAAGATGATTCAAAAAGTAAAAGACTTAAAACGCCCAGTATTTGCAGGTTATCACATCACTTCTCATGATGCAGACATACTTACAATTGATGTACTTCTATCTTCACCTTTATTAGATCCTAGCACTTCCGAAAAAAATGTGGAAGAATACGCTTATTTACAACAACTAACTGAATCGATATCTCGTTCTGAATTATGTATTTCTATTAAAGAGAGTGTACTTATTTAAACACGAAAAGAGGGTTATTTATGATAACCCTCTCCTACTATCTATTTACGTTTGTACTTGATCATAATAATGAATTCTTTTAGCATCAAGGTGTTTTTCTCATTCTAAACGGCATATCTTTACGTCGATATACACTCAGCACAATCCCCATTATAAATGCATGAAATAAAGTTGGTATCAATCCGTAGCTAATAAAAGGTAATGATATAGAAGTACGCGGTAATAATCCTAAAATCATGCCAACGTTATAAATGAAATGAACTACAAAAAGAGTCACTCCGCCAACGAGAAGCAATTTACCATAACCATCATTTATTTTATAAGCTATGTTCATTATTCTTACTGCAAAAAGAGAAAGAATCAGGACAAGAACTAGCGCAAGCACATATCCATAATAGTAAGTCAAACTCGCGAATACAAAATCAGTATGGGCAGCAGGGATAGACTTTATATTTCCATATGTACCAAACCAGCCTGCTGAAGACATCGCCTCTTGTAAACGTAAATCCCATTGATCATGCGCTGGGTTTATAAATCCTAAAATTCTAGCTATCCGGTATTCTTTTACGGCAGACCAAGAAAATAGATCCCTAATAATAAAGGGTAAAACTGGTAATATTGTAATAAGCCATGCCGTTTTCTTTCCTAGCTTACTCCACCAAAGCATAACGAATACCATCGTAATATAGATGAAAATTGGTAAAAGAATTGATATAGTTGAAAATAGATATAAAGAAAATACGTACAACATAAGAAGATGCATAAACTTTAACCTACTATTATTGAAAAAAGAAGCCCAAGCTAGAAAGAAGAATGGTATCGTCATTAAACAGTCAATTTTGATGGGGCCAATTTTTATTATTGCTTCCCCAATCACGTAACCAGTCGGAAAACATTTTATCATTAACAAGATAAGTACACCGATTGTATAAAACAGCCACCCGATCCTCTCTAACTTCCGATAATCAAGTAGCATGATCCCAACAGCTGTTGCAATGCCGAGAATAACAGAAATTAATTTGTTCATTAGTAAATCGTTTGTATGCCCAAGAGCGATTATTGGCAAAAACCCTAACCCCATAGCAGCCACTAATAAAATAAGTAAAAACCAATCCACCTTTGGCTTATGCAGTTTATTAAGTTCTTGCCCTAGTTTAATCGGACTTCCCATTTGTTCTACAGCTTTATTTTCAGCAATTTCCTCACTTAATCCTTTTTCTACCCATGTGTTCTTTGCCTGTTTTAAGTGAAAATCTAGTTCAGTTGCTACAAAGCTCTTTGCTTCTTTTGATTTAATATGATTCGTAACTTCGCTTACAAAACGTTCCCCTTTTTTATTCAATTTCGCCTCACTCCTGTACTAAGCCTTTTAATATAAATTGTGCCTTCGTAGCATTTTTTTCTGCCTTTCGCAGCATCTTTCTTCCTTTATCATTTAATTGATAATATTTAGCTCCCGCGTGATCCCAGCTTGATTGGATAAAACGATTCTGTTCTAGACGATGTAATACGGTATATAAAAACCCTTCATTTCCTTCGAATTTCCGAATCCCTCTCCCTCGTAGTAGCTGTGACAATTCGTATCCTGTTTTTTCATTACTGAGGAGTTGTAAAATCGCTAAAGAAATGTCCTCTTCTTTTTCGTTTGACGCATTGATTTTTTCGCGCACCCGCTTTCGATGCTGATCAGAAAAACTCAAATGTTTAAACGTTGTATTCTCCATTGATTTTCGCAGGCCTTTTAATCGATCTTCCATTTGATTATTCCTCCAATCCTTTCTTCAAAAGCTCCTTCGCTTTTTTCAGTCTCGTTTTTATCGTGTTTTCTTTCACGTCTATTACAATAGCAATCTCTTTAATTGATAATTCCTCATAATAAAATAGATAAATGACTTCTCGATATTTTATCGGTAAATTCATTACTGCAGAAGCGAGCTCACGGTCCTCCGCATTTTGAATGACAGTTTGTTCGACACTATCATTTTGAACCCCCATATAAGCAGATTCATCCTCTGTCACGATCACCTTTTTGTTATACCAACTTTTTATATAGTCCTTACATTGATTAATCGCAATTCTCCATAACCATGTTTTCACATTCGACTTCCCTTTGTATGTATGAAGAGATTTATAACATTTCACAAATATATCTTGCGTTACATCCTCCGCAACCTCTTTATTGTTCACATATGAATACACAAGCTGCAGGACTTCTTGTCCATACTTGTTCATAATTTCATCAATAAGGAGTTCCTTATCTTCTATTTCAAACGCTTCTATCGTTAATTCATCCACAGCATTTCCTCCTTCCCATATATTAGACGACGTACTGTATGGAAAAGTTTTATAAATTTATAAAAAAATACAGATGGCAATGTCCGTACCGTTTTGTTTAACCTTTATTTCAAGTACTCTTGATTTCATAAAATCCATGTAGCCCTTTAAACTCTGCATAGGAGACAGCCACTTATTTATAAGTACTACTCCATCTCCATCTAAAGTTCAAGCTCATTTTCACTTCCACATAATATTTTTAATCGTACTTATACTATATCTCTAACTTAAATCCACTTTCTCATGGTATAACTTCATTAATCTAGTCATTCGAATATAATGATAAAAACATGTACTATACGGAGGCCAAAACTAATAATGCCAAAGAAAAAAATCATAACTTTACTAACCACCCTAACATTAGCTTGCGGATGCACAGTAGCACTAGATTCGCCCAACCAAACTAGTACTGCTTCTCTAAAAACGGAGACTTTCACAGGATATGTTATTTCAATTGACACTGTATACATACTCGTTGCAGATACCCCTACAAAAAAGGAAGCACTTTCCTACTCCGAGGTGGAAGCAATGAAATTTATTCCAAATAAACTATTAAAACTTCCTATCGAAAAAAATAGGAATTATCAATTGGGGGATAAACTCGTTATATCTTTCGGCGCAACGACTAAATCTACACCTCCAATTGCAAATGATGCTACGATTGAAAAAATACCTAATGAATAGCAACCTTAGGAACTCTCGATTTCATCAATTACAACTCCCTTTTTAAAATAATATTTTTTTGCGAAATCATTCCCTCAGCAAATTACATATAATAAATCGAATAGTCATTACACTACATTCACCTAAAAAGCGTCTTCCTCCCAAGGCGCTCTTTCATTTTGCAATAAGGATTTTGCCTTCGTTTTCTATAGTCAATATTCCCCTCACCGCTAAATGAAAAAGAGAACTCATTTCACCGAGTCCCCCTTCTTCCTAACACTCACTTAAAGAGTCTAATATTTCATAACCATACAAAGATGGCTTGATAATATCAAAACCAATAAATCCTTCATACTTCTTATCCGCAAAATAAAATACAACATGATGAAATGCTACTTTTTGCAAATGATTTTCCTGAGAAACCCGAAATGAGTATATGTAGTTATTATCATTTGAAGTTTTCTTTATATATATTTTACTCCTATTTGTTAATCCTTTTAATTTACTTGCATTTTCTCCAAAAAACTCAATCCCAACTATACGATCAAATTGATCTATATCTAAATTCAATTTCGGATTTTCTTCCAATTCTTCAGTCGATTCAATCTCAATTTCTGAAGTAAATGGAATTACATACAGATATGCCATCTGGATTTCAGGGTCATAGGTAATTAATTTTTTCATGATACAACTCATATTGGTATCTTATTTTTTCATTAAATCTATCTTTATAAACTAAATATTAGGTTTTTTGGTTATAAAATACAAGTATAGTATTTGAAGTTCTATACATAACACAGCTGCTTTTTCTAGTTCTGCTGTGTATTTCATTTGAACGTTGTTATCAGTATCCCTATTTTTTTAATTATGTTTGTTTATTTAACAAGGAACAAATTGTAAGGAGAATTATAAGTTACTTTTTAATCATTTTTGAAAATGGCATTCCGAAAGTTGAATTAACAAAATCTGATGCTACATTCTTGATGGAACAACTTAATGAAATTAAAGAAAAGAAACGTAACTCGAATGAAAACCTTGACTTGTAGGAGGCTCACAAACAAGTTGTATATGACAAACCACACTTTACACAATAACCAACCATTTAAAACTAGGGCTTTTCATCCATATGTCTTGTTCCCTATTTTAAAACATAATACAATTAATGCGTAACTTAATAAGCTATAACTAGTAGGTGTGGTAATCATCTCTTCCATTTTGAAAAAAGGGGGAGGTGATAAAATGATCGCGATGTTTGTAATTAAATTAGTGTATGGTATCCTAACCGGAGCTGGCGTTGTCATCGGTAGAAGATACGTCGGTCCATGGCTAATTTCTGTATACAAAAAAGCGAGAACCACCCTGCTTCGTGGAAAAGGTAAGGGCGGTTCTCGGCTAAAACGTTAATGTAATTGTCTTATAACCGCACCTACTACCACCACAATAGCAAGTTAGGTTACACAAGGCAGAAGTTTCTCAGGCTTCTGTCTTCTTTATTTTATGCAAAATTCATACTAAATACTCTATCATCATTGTAACACATTTTATTTATTTTTAGTCAAGATGAAAAACACCTGAAGGGCTTCCCTCCAGGTGTTTCTCTATTTTATGCTAATGCAGCTGCCTGTTCTTGTTGATCTACAGGAATGACAGCGTCTGTTAATGCTTTTTCTAATTCAGCTGTGTATTTCATTTGCTCTTCTTTGCTCCAGCCTAGTTTCGCAGCCATGTAGTTAATTACTGCTTCTTTCCACTCATATACCCAGTGGATGTTGAAGAATACAGCGCCTCTACGGCGTACGAAGAAGTCAACTGGTTTTGCTGTCATTTCGTAATCCATTGCGTATACAAGTGGGATTAGAACGTCAAGCGGCATGTTGTATTCTTTCGCTTCGTCTTTATGTTTTTTCGCTAAGTCGAACAGTACGTCAACGTTAGAGCCGTAGAATTTCGCGAATTCTTCTGCTTGTGCTGTCGTTAAACCGTATTTCGTACCTTCGCCTGCTTTTTTCGCAACGAATGCTGGGAATCCGTGTGAACCATCTACATGTCCACCAGAGATTGGCATATGTTTCGTGTCGCTCTTCGGATATGCACTATGACCTTCTTTTTGTAGTAAGTTCGTTACGTAGTCTACTACCATTTCAGCCATTTTGCGGTATCCTGTTAATTTACCACCTGCGATTGTAATTAAACCAGATTCAGAAGTCCAAATTTCATCTTTACGAGAAATTTCAGATGCGTTTTTACCTTCTTCGTAAATTAACGGACGTACACCAGCCCAGCTTGACTCCACATCTTTTTCTGTAATTTTCACACTTGGGAACATGTAGTTAATCGCGTTAATGATGTATGTGCGATCTTCTGTTGTCATGTGTGGTACAGCTGCATCTTTATCATAGAACGTATCTGTTGTACCTACGTATGTTTTTCCTCCGCGAGGAATCGCGAACACCATACGTTTATCTGGTGTATCAAAGTAAATCGCTTGCCCTAATGGGAAACGTTTTTGGTCAATGACTAAGTGAACACCTTTTGATAATTGAAGTACTTTCCCTTTTTTCGAGTTATCTTTTTCACGAAGTGTATCTACCCAAGGACCAGCTGCGTTTACAATTTTCTTACCGTAAACTTCGTACACTTCTCCGTCTAGTAAATCGATTACACGTACACCGCATACTTTCCCATCTTTATATAAGAAACTGTCTACTTTTGCGTAGTTAACAGCTTTCGCACCATGCTCAATTGCTTCTTTCATTACTTCAATTGTAAGACGCGCATCGTCTGTACGATATTCTACGTAGTAACCGCCACCTTTTAATCCTTCTTTTTTCACAAGAGGCTCTTTGTTTAATGTTTCTTCACGGTTAAACATCTTTCTGCGCTCGCTTCGTTTTACACCTGCTAAGAAGTCGTATACACGAAGACCAATTGATGTACTGAATGATCCGAACGTACCGCCTGTATGGAACGGAAGTAACATCCACTCTGGTGTTGTTACATGGGGACCGTTCTCATATACGATCGCACGCTCTTTCCCCACCTCTGCTACCATTTTCACTTCAAGTTGTTTTAAATAACGTAGACCACCGTGTACAAGCTTCGTTGAACGACTTGATGTACCTGCTGCAAAGTCCTGCATTTCAAACACAATTGTTGATAACCCGCGTGTTGCCCCATCTAATGCAATACCAGAACCAGTAATACCTCCACCAATTACGATCACATCTAACTCTTGTTTATTTACTCCGTTTAATACGTCTTTACGTTGTGTACTTGAAAATTTCATGGTAATTCCTCCCTTTGATAACGAAAAAAGAGACCACAAACTCCGCTATAGATTTCGCCTCTATAGCGCGTTGTGGTCTCTCCAAATCTCCTACCGAATTATTAACTTGTCACCATTATAACACTGTTTATGATTATTTGAAAGCTTTTGTTGCTTCAATTGCTTTTTTCCATCCAGCATATAGCTCTTCGCTTGTTTCCGCTTCCATCGTTGGTTCAAAGCGTTTGTCCATATGCCACTGTGATTTAATTTCATCTTGGTTTTTCCAATATCCAACCGCAAGACCAGCTAAGTATGCTGCACCTAAAGCAGTCGTTTCGTTAATCACTGGACGCTCTACAGGAACATCTAAAATATCACTTTGGAACTTCATTAAGAAGTTATTTTTAACAGCTCCGCCATCAACGCGTAATGTTTTCAGTTCAATACCTGAATCTGCTTCCATTGCGCATAATACATCTTTCGTTTGGTACGCTAAAGATTCTAGTGTTGCACGGATGAAATGCTCTTTCGTCGTACCGCGCGTTACACCAAACATAGCACCGCGTACTTCACTATCCCAGTAAGGTGTACCTAAACCTACGAATGCCGGTACAACGTATACACCGTCCGTTGATTCAACGCGAGAAGCATATACTTCACTCTCACTTGCATCTTTAAACATGCGCATTCCGTCACGTAACCACTGAATTGCAGAACCTGCTACGAAAATACTTCCTTCTAATGCGTAGTTTACTTTACCATCTATTCCCCATGCAATTGTTGTTAATAGACCATGCTCAGAAGCTACTGCTTTTTCACCTGTGTTCATTAACATGAAGCAACCAGTTCCGTAAGTATTCTTCGCCATACCTTCAACGAAACAAGCTTGTCCAAATAATGCCGCTTGTTGGTCACCAGCTACACCTGCGATCGGTACATTTTGACCGAAGAAGTGATAGTCAATTGTTTCAGCATAAATTTCAGATGATGGACGTACTTCTGGAAGCATGCTCTTTGGTACTGTTAACATGTCTAGAAGCTCATCATCCCACTGTAAGTCATGAATGTTAAACATTAATGTACGTGATGCATTTGAGTAGTCAGTTACGTGCGCTTTACCACCAGATAGTTTCCATACAAGCCACGTATCAATTGTTCCGAATAATAGATCGCCGTTTTCTGCTTTTTCTCTTGCACCTTCAACGTTATCTAAAATCCATTTTACTTTCGTACCAGAGAAGTATGCGTCAATTAAAAGACCTGTTTTTTCGCGAACCATTTCGCTATAACCTTTTTCTTTTAACTCATCACAAATTTCAGCTGTTTGGCGAGATTGCCATACAATTGCGTTGTAAATTGGTTTTCCAGTCGTTTTATCCCACACAACCGCTGTTTCACGTTGGTTCGTAATACCGATACCAGCGATTTGTTCTGGTTTTACATCTGCTTCACTTAAGCAAGTTGCGATAACTGCTAAAATAGATCCCCAAATTTCTTGTGCGTTATGCTCTACCCAACCTGGCTTCGGAAAATGTTGTGTAAACTCTTTTTGAGCTGAATGAACAATTTCACCTTTTTTATTGAAAAGAATTGCGCGTGAGCTAGTTGTTCCTTGGTCTAATGAAAGAATATATTTTTTCATAATGGTTTCCCCCTATGCTACTTTTCTACTATTTGTGTTACTTTCACTTTTTTTACTTGTCATATAAGAGATTGCTAGTACAATCACAGTTGCGATAATCACATAAATAAGTGCTGAGTTTTGTTTTCCTTCAAATACAACTTGATGGAATAAACCTGCAAGTGATCCACCTAAAATTGGACCAACTACTGGAATCCATGCATACTTCCAATTTGAACCGCCTTTTCCTGCAATCGGAAGGAAGAAGTGTGCAATACGCGGACCTAAATCACGAGCCGGGTTGATTGCGTATCCTGTTGTTCCACCTAATGATAAACCAATACTTACAATTAAGAAACCTACGATGAATGGATTTAAACCATCTGCAAATTTATTTGCTCCAATTGCTAATATACCAAATACTAAAACGAATGTTCCAATCATTTCACTTAAAAGGTTTGTAAATGTGTTCGGAATTGCTGGACCTGTTGCAAATACACCTAATTTTGTTCCTGGATCTTCTGTTTCTTTCCAGTGTGGTAAGTAATGTAAATATACAAGAACTGCCCCGATAATTGCCCCAATCATTTGTGCTGCGATATAACCTGGTACGTCACTCCATGGGAACGCTCCCTTAAATGCTAATCCTATCGTTAAAGCCGGATTCAAATGTGCCCCACTAATTGATCCTACTGCATACGCTGCAACTGCTACCGCTAAGCCCCAGCCCATTGTAATAACAATCCAACCAGAATCTTTCGCAAACGACTTCTTTAAACTTACACCAGCGCAAACGCCGCCACCAAGTAAGATTAACAACGCAGTCCCTACTAACTCTCCTAAAAATGCTGACATAGTATCCCTCCACAATCAATTTAAACGCTTCCAAATGTGATAGAGGTAAAATGAATGGCCATTCGTTTTTGTCAAAAGAAAAAGACCCACAGCTTTGCACGCTTCTATATAAGTTTATATAGAAACAATGAAATGTGGATCTCTACTTTTCTCCGTCACGTTTATTAACTTGTCTATAATGTTAACCTCTCATGAAAGCGGTGTCAACAGAATTTTTTCACATTTTCGTCACTTTTTTTGGTAATGTTTCCATAGTTCGCGTTTTGATGTCGTAATTGCTGTCGCACCAGCATTTAACGCTTTCTCCACATCATCAACTGTACGAATGAAACCACCTGCTAAAATTGGTAAACCAGTGCGCTCCTTCACTTCAGTAATAACATCCGTTAACGCTCCTGGAAGCACCTCTATATAATCTGGCTTCGTCTTTTCTAAAAGATTACAACTCTTCTCCATTGCACTAGAATCAATTAAAAAAATACGCTGAATTGCGACAACACCCTTTTGCTTCGCCTTCATAATTACGCTCGCCTTTGTCGAAAGTAACCCGTACGGTCTAAACTCTTGGCATAAATATTCCGTCGCATGCCCATCACTCTGCAAACCATGAATTAAATCCACATGTAAAAACACCTTTTTACAATATTGCTTCGCAAGTGATATAACACTCTTCAATTGACCGACATGAATATCTAAAATAACGATATATTCATACGAACTATGTAATAGCTTTTCCAAATCTTTAATTTGCCTCACTGCCGGCAAAATCTTCTGTTCATGAAATTCCATTCTAAATGTCCCCTTCTTTATGTCATCCTATCCTTTATAGTACACAATTTAAGTGAAAAGAACAGCTAGTGTAGGGGATTTCTTTCCTCTATCTATATATTTTCTTCAACTTATCAGAAGCCGTGCCACCTATGATCATTAATATAAGAGGTAGAAAGTTCATTACATACGGTGCGTCCGCTATAATGGTAATGCTCGCTCCGGCAAATTTATTTAACATCCATACAACGATTTTTGTAAGAAACAGAAATACTCCCAGCATGAATAGACTATCGAAAAACACCTTCCATTTTGGATATGCTAATTGCTTACTATCTTCAATTACTTTCTGCGTCAACTCTTCATCACTCCTTAGCATCTCATCAATCGTAATACCGAACAGATCGCTTAAATGAATAATAATTTCGATGCTCGGATAGTTCTTTCCCGTCTCCCATTTCGAAACAGATTGCCTACTTACATGAATTTTTTCAGCCAAATCATTTTGCGACCAATTTCGTTTCTCTCGTTCTTGTTTTAAGCGTTCACTAAAAATCATACTGTGTTTATCACCTCTCTACGTCTAGTATGGACAAATAACTGATGAAGAGTAAAGCTAGTTGTCGTTGCGTAGCCTGTGCAACTTGTGCGTTACAGCTTGTAATGGCGCTATTTCATATGCTATACGATGTAGGTTTCATATATTTTTCTTCTATAATAATTTCCCGAACAATAATACAAAGAATTAATACTAATAAAGACTAAATGAGGCATAAAAAATACGCTATCCTTTCTTATCATTCTCCAGAAAGAATAACGTAAAGTTCCATTTTCAAACCTTTTCTTCAAAAAAAAGAAGCTAACAATAAATTGTTAACTTCTCAACTGAAAGTAAAATAGTATCTTTCCTTATCTTCTAATATCTAGGTTGTGATTGAATATTTGTAAGATGAACATCAAACATATCAATGATTTCAAGAAATCTATCAGCTTCACGGAAAACATGATCTGCCAATAATGGGTGAATGATGCTCTTTATTTTGCATTGCTCAATTAAATCACGTGCTGTTTTCTTAAAATCCCGAAGAGATGCAACCGACACACGATTTTGATCTAAAAATTGATCTAAAAGAGGGACTGTTTGGGATTGTGGTTTCATTGATTCTAAGTCAATTGCTTGATACATTAATGCATCAAAATCATTGCTAAAATTCCGAGCTGTATCTACAAGCTTTCTTTCCGATGGATCAAGAAGATGACCAATAAATTTAGCATGGTCTGCCATAATCCTTAGAAAGAAAACATTTTCTTTAATAATAGCATCAGGAAGAGCATCTAATTTCCCTTCATTTAATTCCATTAAACGTTTTCTAAAATAATCTGCTTCCCTACTTGTATGATCAACTAACAGCGGAAAGTTATTTTGTCCTGGCAATTTACATGTGAGAATCAACCCTAAAATTTTTCGTTTAAATCCCCAAATATTAGTTGCGGCTTGTTGTACTTCTGCATTAAATCTTTTTATTTGCTCAGGATCTGTTTCATTTGTATAGGAATGCGCTATTTGTTCAATATGTTCAAACAATCGATAAAATTGATTCGCCTCTTCAATTAGTTGCGTATCCTCGCATCTAAATCCAAGGCGAAGAAAAAAAGAATGCTCTTTCATAATCCTAGACCAAAAATGAATTTCATTTAATGAACGCTCAACAAACATTACAGATGTAACACCTGTATCAGGATGTAATGATGTTTCATCCCTATGCATTGTTAATCCCCCCCAGTAAATAACACGCTAGTTCCATTCTTATGAGTAGAAATATATATAAATACCATCAATAAAAGTTCATGATGAATTTCGTATACATGCTTTCCAAAAAGAAAAAGGCTACCACCTAGATGTAAAGTTCTACTAGATGGTAGCCATTCAAAATTTCTATTAAAGCAATACCGAATCCTTATCACTACTCTGATTACGTTTCTCACGCTCTTCTTCTAAGCGCTTCATATACACTTCGCCTTCTTTTTCGATAAACTCATTATCCATCTCTTGCTCTTTTTTTGAAGTATATAAAACCATGTAGCCACTTAGTACAATCCCAACAATTACAAGATACACCCACCATGGTAAAGTTTCCACTCCACTTCATTCCTTTCCTTAGACAAGCCTTATTAGTTTCACTGTATGAGGAAAGAAGTGGATTTATGCTTAAAATTTTATCGTTGTGGATTCTTCGCGAAGAACGCTTGTACATATTCCATAAACTCTATTGGTTCCTGGCGAAACGGCGCATGGTATCCTTTTTCAATAATATGGAACGTACTATTTGCAAATAGCTGATGATACAGCTCACCATTTTTCCAAGAAACGCTCTTATCGTGTCGTCCCCATATAATTAAAGTAGGCACCTTAATTTTATCAGCTTCCATCGCAATGCGGCGCTCTCTCATTTTCGTCAGCTGATCATAATGCTCTTTATCGTCGCGACTATTTTTTACTTCATCTTTATTATAATTCGTAATCTCTGTTACCGTTTGAAGATCAGTTGATAACGGCGGCACTTCATAACTTTCTTTTTGCTGGAAAGACTCTATTCCTGTAGAATCTGCCAAAATGAGATGCGTCACTGCATCCGGATATAAATACGCTAAATTGAGAGACATCTCTCCGCCCATTGAATGACCGAGCACCGCAAACTGATCGTATCCAAGCTTCTTCATTAACTTATAATATAAATTCACTTGCGCAGGAAACGAATACTGAAAATCAACTGGCTTAGAAGAACGCCCAAATCCTAAAATATCAACTGCGATAATTGTGTGATCTCGCGCAAGTTCCGGATAAATATCACTAAATCCATCAGAAGAACCACCAAACCCGTGCAGCATAAGTAAAGGTGGCTTTCCCTCACCAATTTGCTTAAAATAAATCGTCTGCCCATCAATCTGTGCCATACTCTCTTTCGTATTTATCTTCATCATAACAGTATCTTTCACTTCTCCAACCTTCGCAATCGGCTTATCAACGAAGTTACAAACGATTAACAAAACGAGCACAATACCGCTAATCATATAAAACTTAAACCGTTTCAACATTCCCGTCTCCTTTCTCTTGTTGCTATTTAAAGTTTTTACATTATTTGGTTTTTTTATGATTAATTTTAATTGTAACTATAACAGTTACAATTATACTAAAAAAATATTACTCACTGCCATTGTTAAAGATTACTTTGTAACTATTATAGTTACATATAAAAAGTAAGTCAATTATTTTATTCAATATACTTATAAAGCGAAAATAAAAAAAACAAGTATTTTTAGCTATCAGCCAAAAATACTTGCTCTCCTACTTATTACCTCTACTTTTACTCTTTAATAAATTCCTTTGTACTTCTCACTGTATCGATTGGACGAACTAATTTTTCGATTTCTTCACGTTTTGGCTCTAGGAATGGAGGTAATGATAACTTTTCGCCAAGTGTTTCGTATGGCTCATCTCCCATAAATCCTGGGCCGTCTGTTGCAAATTCAAATAAAATTTGTGGTGCAACTCTTGCGTATAATGACTCGAAGAAGTGACGGTCTACATAGCCAGATGAAGGAAGTCCAACGCTACCGATTCTCTCAATCCACTCTTCTAATACAGCGCGATTTTCTACGCGGAATGCAGCATGGTGCACTGTACCAAAACCTTGTCTTGCTTCTGGGAGAACTGTATTATGTTCTACAATGACAGAAGCACCATTTCCACCTTCGTTTACTTCAAATAAATAGAATTCTCCTTCTTGCGCAACCTCTTTAAATAATAGAACTTTTTCTAACACTTCTTTAAAGAAACTAAAGTTCGCGATTCGAATAAATACAGGTCCTAAACCAGTAATTGCATATTCTAATGGAACTGGCCCGTTTTGCCACGGTGTACCTGATTCGATCCCTTTATCTAATTCATCAGATATTAATTGATAGTGTTGATCATCGAAATCAACGAAAGAAAGAGTTTTCTTACCAAATTGCTCTTTAATGCCTGTATGCTCCACTTCAAGACGGTCAAAGCGTTTTACCCAATACTCTAATGCTGCATCAGTTGGAACACGGAATGAAGTTTTTGAAATTTCATTTGTACCGTGTACTCCTTTTGGAATACCTGGGAAGTCAAAGAATGTCATATCTGTTCCTGCACTACCTTTATCATCTGCAAAGAATAAATGATACGTTTGAATATCATCCTGGTTTACTGTTTTTTTAACTAAACGCATTCCTAAAACATGAGTGAAAAATTCATAGTTCTTTTCTGCACTACTTGTAATCGCTGTAACGTGGTGAATTCCTTTTAATTGGTTCATTTTATATTCCTCCAGTGGTTTTAAGTTTTATATTTTCTCTACTATTACTTCTCTTCAATAGGTGCTAAATTCGCTTCAATTTCTGCACGCTGTTCTTCTAGAAACGGTGGTAAATCCAGTTTTTCTCCTAAATGTTCCACATCTCCATCAACTGTAAATCCTGGTCCATCTGTCGCAATTTCAAATAGGATTCCGTTTGATTCGCGGAAATATAAGCTTTTAAAATAGAAACGGTCGATGATTCCTGAAGACTGGAAGCCCCTTTGTATCACCTGTTCTTCCCAATAAGCAAGCTCTATATCGTTTTTCACACGAATTGCTAGGTGGTGAATGCTACCGCGGCCCGGCTTTTCAGTAGGACCATCTAAATATTTCACAACGATTTCTCCAAAAGCTTCTCCTTTAATGGACTGAAAAATCGCTTCTTCGTCATTTCGGCTAAACTCTGTATAACCAAACATCTCTGTAAGTGTACTCGCCATTTTATCAAGTCTACGAACTGTCATTTCCACAGAACCCATTCCTTGGATTTGATGTTCAGCAGGAACTTCTGATTTCTCCCAAGTCTCCCAGTGCTCCACTTTTTCTCCGTTTGAAACGAGTAGTACTAAGCGAAGACCTTCAGCATCCTCAAATTGCAAAGCAGGACGATTTGCATATGTTGTCATTTCACTATGTTTCACATCAAATTCCTCAAATCGTGCTTTCCAGTAATGCAAGCTATCCTCTGAAGGAACAAGTAACCCAATTCGAGTAATCGCATTCGTACCACGGTATGTTTTTCCTACTAAAGGAATTTCGAAAAACGATAGTTCCGTACCTGGACTTCCTGTTTTATCTCCGTAAAATAAGTGATACATTGACGGATCATCTTGGTTCACTGTCATTTTCACGCGACGTAAACCAAGTACATTTTTATAAAAGTGATTATTTTCATTTGCATTTTTCGTAACCATTGAAATGTGATGATGCCCTTTAATTTCATACATTGATAATTCCTCCGCTTCATTTTACTAGTCAAGTGATAATTAAAAAATAATATGCTTCTTAGCTTTTCAATTTATTCTCATTATATTTTTGTAAATTCATCTTAGTTTTTACTGAATAAGTTACTTCGTTTTTTAATCGAAAGCAAGTGAGTGTATGTTTTTCATATGACTCAATCGCTTTCGTTACTATCACTTTACAACTCAAGTGATTAAAAAGCAAGTGAAAAATCTCGAATTTGAGATTTTTTTAGTTAAATAATATTTAGGGTGTAAAATCATTAATTTCTGGATAGCGTCACTATCAAACTAAAGACTCATAGCTCCCCATGCCCATCAAGCTAACAAGAATACACTACCCCAAAACGATAAAAATGAACTTCGTTGCTATAAAAGATAATTTTTTTGTTCCGAGGGGATTATAGAATTTTATATCTTTACAATTATTTATGGGGAGTTAATTCATTTTTTCAAGAATAAGTAATTTCTTAAATAAAAGGTCACGTACCTCTTCCTTATGATAATTAATTTTTGGTGATTGATAAGAAATTTAATGAATGATTATTCGAATATGCTTTCGTAAATCTTAAATGTAGTTTTTGGATAATGTTTGGTCAAGTTGATACTAATACCCTCGATAAACGAAAGAAAATTAAGAGTATTCCGAGAGAAAGCAATTAAAAAACGCTCTTAATTTATTTAATTGAGTTATCCTTTCATGCAAAAATCTGATTATTCATGTAATTGACATTCCATTAAAACGCTCATTTACAGACGAACATTATTCAAGTGAAGCCCTCTATAATTCAATTACAACACCTTGAAAGTTTCTGATACTATCCTGATCACACTTTTTATATTTAATGTTTTAAGGAAAAAAGCTATACTATAAGCGAAACTAAAAATCAGAAAGGAAATACCAGAACATGGAAAATTACTTGCTATTTATCCTTACAGCACTCCTTATTATAATGATGCCTGGTCCCGGTTTTGCTTTAGTTACAAAAAACACTATCTCTCATGGTAGAAATGGTGGGATAAAGACCGTCTTAGGAACGGTATCTGGAATGATGATTCATACAATAATGGCTACACTAGGACTCTCTGCTATCTTAATGAAATTTGCTATGCTATTTACATTAATAAAATATGCTGGGGCATTTTATTTAATTTATTTAGCTGTAAAGTCAATTAAAAGTGCCTTTTCTAAAAAAGAAGATATGTCAGGTTCAGTGGAAATAAACTCTAAGGATATTGGAACGGTTAAAAGTTTTAGACAAGGATTTACCACGGCAATCTTAAACCCAAAAACGGCTGTATTTTTCCTTAGTTTTCTACCCCAATTTATTGTGAGTAATCAAAGTCATTTCTTCCAATTTCTTTTGTTGGGATTCACATTTACGACTTTGACAGCAATATGGTATTTACTTTATATCTCTCTAATACGTCAATTAAGAACTTTTTTAAGAAAAGAAAAGGTGAACCGTACAATAGAGGGTATTACTGGCACAGTATTATTAGTATTTGGAGTTAGGTTATTTTTCCAAAAATAAATATGTAATAGAGAGATTTTAAAGCTTTCGGTTTTTCCAATAAATGAAGCAATATAAAAAGTATGGCTTTCAAACAGTAAAAAAGTTAACAAGCGGGTGCGTTTGTGGAGTAAGCTTCAATAAAATAACCAAACTTTTTATAAAAAAGTGAATCGATTATATTAAATAAGAACATGTTTTGATTAACATGTTCTTTATATTTGCCTCTATATCATGATGGTTGTTTTTTGGCCGCGATGGTATTATTACGGAAAACGATCCAATCGAACAAGAAAAACGTATTAAATACAATGATTTAATCACCAATTCTGTAATTTTTCAAAATGTAGTAGATATCACTATAATTTTATGGCAACTAAAAAAGAAGATTATCGCTTTTCACGCCAAGATTTAGAAAGGCTAAGTCCTTATATGACTATGCATATAAAACGCTTTGGGGATTATGTAATTGATTTACAGAAAATCCCCCAACCAATAGAAGAAGCAATCCCTTTATAAACTCAATAGGTCAAAGTTGGAAAAAAGGAAGTCTATGGCCTATTTTTACACGTATCTCGGCTGTACCCCATATTGATATAAAGGCGTTATCCTTTCCTATGATTTCTCAGAAAGAATAACGCCTTTTTCTTTTTAGGGGGTATTTTGTCTAGTTAGCTTAATAGCGATGTGGTTCTACCCCTTATAAATGTTACAAAAATCTTTCAAATAGCTCTAACTTGCACAATGCTTCCCGTTAATATAATACGCTGATTCTGTGAAAACCGTAAATACAACCTCTACTTCTGGAAGTCCAAAATCCATTATATAAGTAGTAATGGCCTTGGCAAATCGATCACGAATTTCCTGTCCACGCTCGAACCATTTCACTTCAATAAGAGGAAACGCTTCTATTTCTTCTCCATTGAATACAAACGTAGAACTTGGTAGTTCCAACGTAAAATTATCCGTACCACACTCACAAATCTCTGCGAGCTCTTCTACTAATGGCTTGCTTATGTGTTTTAATTGTTCAGTAGTAATTCCACGAAACACAACATGCGGCATGTGAATCCCTCCGTTAGATAGTTTTATATTTGCTCACATCATAGCACAATTTATTTTGCTACACTAGAATCTATTGAAGCAATACAAGTATTGTAACTATTTAAAACATGTGAGAGCTCGGTAATTGGGTAAATAAAAAATGCCTTATCATTCTCCCTGTAAGGAGGCATGAGAGGATCTCTATTAGGAAAGGGATGGTGCGCTTATATATTAAAAAAAGAAAGGACACCCTAAAGTGCCTTCCTCCGACTTGATAACCACTTTAATTTTAATAACATTGGATATTATTTTACCACGTTAAGTAATATTGGTCATTGAGAAAGTCAAATACGTAGTGTTCATATATAGTGACCCCTAGGATCAAACAAGATTTAATACAGTTTTTTGGTTGATCCAAAAACAAACGAGAAATCTAAAACCGCGCCAGAATAGGAATGTATGAAAAAATGCATAGGTCCATAGAACGAAAAAAGGAGGTTCCTCCTTTTCCTTGCTGCTGATAATGAGACGTTATGTAAACATGAAATGAATACTTTATGCAATCAAAATACCTTTCATTATCTATATTCTTGATGTGGTACAATCTGGATAAAAGGTAGAAGGAGAAAGACAATGAAAGAAATTATTAAAGAGATTGTTTCCAAAAACAAAAGATACAAGGTTCAAGTGATCAAACGAAATAATGGTTTTTTCACTACAGAAGTTTTTGCTTGGTTTTTGGATTATGAATATGAGTATTGGGCTCCTATTAAACAAGGAATATCGTTAATTGATACAGAAAAACACGCTATAGCCATAGCAATGGAAGATTTAAAGGTATATTCAGGTGAGAATGATTAGTGAGTGTAGATTACTATGAAAGTCATTGTTTCTTTAAAAAACACATTAAGAATCTCGTTATTAATCAAAATTATGCAAAACAATAAGTTGTTACATTTTCGTTTTATGATAATATAGAGATATAGAGATTTCAGAAAATATCATCAATATTTTATTTTTATATAAGGAGAGACTTAATATGTTAAAACAAATTTTATTAGAAGAGAATGAAAAAGTGAAAAATCAAATTAAAGCTTATTATAAATATAGCAATTTGACTTCTCTTTCAATGTTAAGCGGTATAATTTCTAATTCTCCTGATGTATTTGGATTATTGTTATCAACAAATAAAAGAATAATTTTTTATACAGAAACAATGAAAATGAATAAAATTCTTTTTGAAATTAAACATGAAGAACTCATAGAATTTAAAGAACAGAAGCAAACTGTTGGTTTATTTAAGAAGATTCCTTCAATTGTTATTTGTCATGAAAAAGGGGAAGAAGTTTTTTCAACAATGGGAGATTTAGAAAAGTTTTCTGAATTAAAATGTTTTTTTGATGAAATTACTACGAATCACGGATAAAGCAAATATATTTACTTCCGAGAACGATAATTATGTAAATAAGCTGTCCATATGGACAGCTTATTGTATTTTTTGCTTAGCATATTTTTTCTGAAATGCTGGCGGTACTCCGATCTAGTCGAGGGAAGGCACCTTAGGGTGTCTTTTTTATATAAGGATCCCTCTCACCTTTTAACAAAAATAGATGCTAAACAAGTTTCAACTCTTATTTTTAGGCCTGTTATACAGGCTGAAGCGATTCTAAGTATCTGCCATATTAAAGTTGATATGCTCCCATTCTAGTGGTGAGATATGTTTTAATCGTTCTTCGTTAACCCCATGCGTACTTCTTAACCATTTCATTTAATTTTTAATAAAAAAACAGCCTCACTAAGCGTATTAACACTTAATGAGGCCATTCGATTCACACTATTAATTATGGAACGTCGGCTTATAGAACGAACGATTATCAAGAGCAAAGACACGTTCTGTGTATTCGCCTGGTTTTGTGCGTCCTAATGCGCGGTCCATCATGTTCATTTTTGCATCTAAGTTATCGATGTAATGCAGAATTTCTGCCTCTTTTACTAATGGTGGTTTTGGGCTACCCCATTCTGCTTTTCCGTGGTGAGAAAGGACGATGTGTTGAAGAATTAATACTTCTTCTGCATCGATTTGCAATTCGTCTGCAGCTTTCCCAATTTCGTTCACCATAATAGAAATGTGGCCTAGTAAATTTCCTTCTAACGTGTATGTTGTGGAAATTGGACCAGATAATTCGATTACTTTACCAAGGTCATGTAAAATAACGCCTGCATATAGTAAGTCTTTATCTAATGATGGGTATAGAGCTGAAATAGCTTTCGCTAAATCAAGCATCGATACGACGTGATAAGCTAGTCCAGATACGAACTCGTGATGATTTTTCGTCGCTGCTGGATATTCTAAAAATTCATTTTGATGCTTATTTAATAAATGTCTTGTTAGACGTTGAATGTTCGGGTTTCTCATTTCAAATATGTATTGCGTAATTTTCTCGACCATATCTTCTTTTTTCACTGGTGCTTTTTCTACGAAGTCTGAGATGTCCGTTACTTCATTTTCATTCGCAACTCGGATTTGTTTCACACGTAATTGAATACGTCCTTTGTAGTTTAGAATGTCACCAGCTACTTTAACGATTGTTTCCGCTACATATTGTTTCTCAACTTCTGGTGATACGTCCCATAGCTTCGCTTCAATATCTCCACTTGGATCTTGTAAGATTACTGTTAAAAACGGCTTTCCATTGCTTGCTAGACCTTTTGTCGCTGTTTTAATTAACAAGAAAACATCGACTTGTTCACCAACTTCATATTCTGCAATTTTCTTTTTCATTCGAATTCCTCCACCATATCAGTTACTTTTAGTATAGCACACTACAACTCATTTTCTTTACGCTTATGCGTTAATTTTATAATCTGTTTTTCTGTAAAATATGTTAGCAAATGTGCATGACATGTAAAGAAGATGACTTGTCTATCTTGCGCAATTTCCTTTATTAGTTCAATCGTACGATTCGTCCTTACCGCATCAAAATGCACGAAACTATCATCAATAATAAACGGATAATCATGCTCAAATGTTTTCGCTAATGCAAATCGTAACGATAAATATAACTGCTCTGCTGTCGCTTGGCTTAGTTCATGACTGTAAAAACGCATACCATCGTTACGTTCCACAATAAAAGGTTCCGCCTCTGACGGTGAAAAGATTTTACTATATCGCCCGCCTGTTAAATAGACGAAATACTCTTCTGATTTTTGTAAAATACGAGGAAGGTGTACCTCATGATAATATTGCTTCGTTTTCGTTAACACTGTCTTTGCGGCCGCATAAGCAGCCCATTTCTTCACCTGTTCACGCACTTGCGCTTTTTTCATTTCCCATTCGTGCATTAAATCGCCGTACGTACTGCCTTCTTCTAAATTCGCAATTTCCATACGATGTTTCGCAATACGCTCTGTCAGTTCTTTTTCTTTTGCCAGACAGTTTTGCGCGGCTGTCATTTCTTGCTTTAATTTTTCATCATAACCGTCAGCTTCATAATGTTCAGCTAATGATAAACTCGTTAAACGTTGTTCTAAAAGATCAATTTGCGGTAATAAACGACCCACTTGTTTCTCAGCATCTTCACGTTTTTCCGCCAGTTTACCTGCCTCTAAAAACATCTCTTCACCTGTAGCCTCTGCAATATGCCATAAACTATCTCGTTCTACTAACAGTTGCTTTAATTGCTCTTGCATAAACTCATATTCTTCTTGCCATTCCGCTAATTTCTCTTTTAGCTGCTTACAAGTTTGGCGCTTCTCTTTCTCATTTTGCATACGACTTTGTGCCTCGTGCAGCTTACTATATTCTGCGCTACCGATAACAGTTTCTAGTTTATGTTCAAATTGCGAAATCATTTCATATAATGAAGATTTTCGCGCGCCTTGCTTCTCTAATTCACGATATAATTGCTGCATTTTTTCCATACGCTCAAACGCCGGCAATATGTGCGCATACGTATAAAATTCAGGGAACATATAACGTGTTTTATATGCATGTACTTGTTCACTAATGCGGAACGTTTCTCTCTCCCATTCCTCATACGATGAAACGACTTTATCATATGCGCGCTCCATTTGCTGTAATTTATATGACTCACGCTCAAATAGCTTACGAATCTCTTCATCTTTTTCTAACTGATAGCGCACAGACATTGCTTCTTCACTTTGTCTCCCGCCAGCACTTTGCTGAAGGGTAAGGAGTTCTTCTTGTAATCCACTTGACGGATCTTTATATAAAACAAGGGCAAGAATAATCCCTACAAAAACAATAACACTAATAAATAAAAGCGGGCGGTAATCTATAAATAGACTCGCGAATAAAACAACTGTGTTAATAAGCAGTAACAGAAGACAAACTCTTTGCCACTGCTTTTTCTTTTGCATAGCGGCTCCTGCTTTTTCCTCATACTTGCGCTTCATTCGCTCAGCGCCCATACCGATAAATGCCGCGTCTTGGAACGACTTCTCTTTCTCACTTAACGCATTTCGCTCTTCATCCACTAACATTTGTTTCTGAATCTGTCTTATATTTTCTTCTTGTTCTTCTAGTTGCTCCTGCGCTACTTTAAAACGATCATCAAGCTGTACTTTTTGTGTTTCTAACTCGCGCGCCTTTTGCACCGTTTGCGTAATCAGCTCTTTCGTTGCCAAACTCATATCAAACGAAAGAACTGTTTCTTTTTCAAAAGCAGCACCAATTTGCTGCTCTAGTTCTGCCAGTTCTTCTTTTATATTCGTAATCGTTCCTGTCAAATCACGCATTTCTTGGCGTGCATTTTCATACGACATATGCTGCATACGAAGTTCTTCTACGTAACTTTCTTTTTGTAAAAACGCTTCATCTATTTGAATCGATTCCATTTCCGATTGCACATTCTCTATTTTTTTATGGAGCGAATCAACTTGTAATTGGAGCGGCTCCATCTTCGCCTTAATCGCTTCATAACGTGCCATCCCGTTTACAGGAAACTGCCCATTCTCGTTTTCTAACACTTTCTCATGCACACGCTTTTCAATAACGAGAGGCTCTAGCGCTGCTAATATTTCATAATCTTGCTTTCTCTTTTCTGCACTCTCTTTTTCCGCACGAACAGAAGCAAGTTTCTCTTCACTTTCTTTTAACTGCTCCACTTGCTTTTCATACGTGCCAATTTTCCCTTGCCACTCTTTCATCTTCTCTTCAAGCTTCTTCATCTCTTGCAGTGACACGTTAATTTCTGGTTTTCGCCCACTCGGCTTAAAACGCTGATCCATTTCTTTTTCTAACTTTTTATCGAGCTGCAATAATGCATCACTTCCGACTGCACTTGCCGAAAATAAATAATTGCCGATATCCGCTTCGCCAAGCTGATGAATGTTTTGAAGACCATGCATATCAAAAGAAAAGACCGATTCGAATAAACTTTCATTCATTCCGCTTAATATATCGTGTAAAATCTCCTCGCCGCCCGTTTTCCCGTCTTCAAAATAAACGGTTACCTCACCAGCTGCCGTCTTTGGCAATCGTTCAATTTTCAAACGACCGTACTTCTCTGTTTGCACAGTCATCGCACCGCCATACTTGCCGCCTTCTTTCGGCTCATAACGGCGCTGTCCTCTCGTCGGAAAACCGAATAAAATACTTTTCATAAACGAGCGAATAGTCGATTTGCCCGCTTCATTTTCACCGTATAAAACAGTCAGCGACGAAAGATCCATTTCCACATTTTCTAATTTTCCGTATCCATAAATATGGAGTTTTTCAATTCTCATTTCTTATCCCTCTCTTGCTGGAATAATTGCTCTAAAATAATATTTTCTGCTTCTTTTTGAATCTCTTTCTTCTCTTCTTCTGTAAAAGATTCAATACTATTACGCGCTACAGGAGATGTCCAAATCGTGCGCAACACGCCGTCCATATTAGTGAAAGCTTCTAACTCTTTCAGCACACTACCGACGAAATGATTTTCTTCTTTCAAACGCTCGATTTCCGCAAAAGAAACCGTCTCATTTTTCCACTTCATCGCATATACAAAATCTTTTCGCTCTTCGCTAGACGCTAAAATATGAAAAATTTCTTCGACACGCTTGTCTTCACGTAAATATGGAGAAAGTGGGCCCTGCCCTGTAAATACGACAGTTAAAAGCGTCCCTTCCTCTTCTCTTCGGCACTCATTCATCGCAGTTGACACAGCCGTCATAAGATCATCAATCGTTTCAAGTCCATCAATACTCACTTCTATCTCATCCCATACAACATCTGCCGTATGGAAAAATGAACATTGCGATCCCTGTTTCGTGAGTTCAATAAGGTACGCACCTTTTTCTCCCGTTTCCTTCCGATGACGCCCTTGTATATTGCCCGGATAAATAATGTACGGCTCTTCTGATAAAATCTCACGTTTATGTATATGGCCAAGGGCCCAATAATCAAACTGCTTTTCTTTCAGCTCACGAATTTGAAACGGCGCATAGCGATTATGCTCTGCATCCCCTTCAACACTTCCGTGAAGCATGCCAATATGAAAAGGCGCATCACTCATTTTCGTATACTGTGCTGTCATATTATCCGTTACCGCTTGCTGCAAATAACTGAACCCGTAAATAGAAGCTAATCGCTCACCATTTTTATAAAATGACTTCTCTTCTGCATACGGCTCTGTAAACACGTGAACATTTTCCGGAAACTCAATAGCTGCCCAGCTTCCCCCTAAATGATCGTGGTTACCGTGAATAATAAAAACGGGAATATCGTACTGCGAAAGTCTCTTCATTTGCTCGCGCACAAACACTTGCGCTCTCAAACTTCTCGTCTCCGCATCATACAAATCCCCGGCTAGTAATACGAAATCAACGCGCTCTTGAATCGCTTTATCAACAATACGCTCGAACGATTCAAACGTACTTTGTTTCATTCTCTCCCAAACAGACTGTGGTACATTCATCTCCATCCCTTTAAACGGACTATCCAAATGCAAATCAGCCGCATGTATAAACTTCACTTGTTTCACAAATAACGATCCTTTCCTTTTCCGTACTTTACTACGAATAGTAAATCTAGTGTCCATAAAACTTCCCCTCTATTTTAACACGCAATGTCATATATTTCTTTGCATATTCTAGTGATTTATGCCAAAATAGTTATAAGATTCTGATTTTTATTATTGGAGGGAATTTTCATGGGAGTATACGTTCTAACAGTCTTTGAAAAAGATGGTTCGAAAGCATTAGACGAATCATTCGAGGCGGCAACTGAAAAAGAAGCGAAAGCAAAAGGTGAATCTATTTTACAAGAAAAAGGATTGTATGAAAAAACACATCGCTGCACATCTTCTGCAGGTAAGCTCGTTTTATTCCAGCGCTAAAAAAAGAAGCGTTATCCGCTTCTTTTTCACTCTACTATATCTTCGTCACACCACGTAAACACCACATCTAGAATGCGATTACCGATACGTACGCGTTTATTCCATTTTCCTGTTTGGATCTGATGTTGCAATTCTGCTTTCATCTTTTCCGTCCAGTCGTGAATCGTTTCACTACCGTCGTACGGATATACGCTTGGAAACTCTTCCTGCAGTAGATGCAAGCTCTCTGCATCAAAATGAAAATGGAAGAAGTAGTTTGCTGTAAGCGATGGTTCTTGCAATCGTAAAAAATGATCATCAACTTGCTTTCTATTTCGATAGAAAGTAAAGATATTCACTTTACCGCTCGTAATTTGGTCAATTTGAATTTCGTGCTTCTCTATAATCACGTCTTGCCCACCTCGTTGTATACTATCTTTAGTATATATGTCTTTTGCAACAAAGTTAACCATTTTCGCGCGAAATTCATTTCCTTCATTATTATCCCGTACCTCCAAGTACGATCAGAACAACTAAAAACAAAGTTGAAGGGGAGCGATCACATGTATTTCGGAAGCAAAGGTTGGTATGTAAAAGAACTTAAAAAATTAGGCATTCGTACTTATGAAGGTAAAAAACTAGAATCGTATCGTACGCATGTGTTATCTAGTTTACTTGAGAGAATGAAGAAGGCTTCGGCTTAATAAAAAATAGAAGAAGCTACTTTTAAAGTAGCTTCTTGCTTTTGAAAAACTTACTATCCTTTGTACCAATCATAGCCTAAATGAATAACATTCGCCTCCATATAAGACAATGAATTCTCCTCAAGAAACGTCTCATAGTCCACAAAATTCTCCATTCCAAATTTATCATTCTGAAACCACATTGCATCACATTCATCACAAACATATACAACTTTATTTATATCTTTAATTTCTGCTTTATAGACGAGACCATTTCCATCACACCTTGGACAAACTATTTTCCCTTTAAATAGCTCCATTTAAAATTCCTCCATCACAAACTTTTAAAGCCTTAACTATATAATAGAATTAATAATTGTTTTTTTAAGCCATATATTTTATTTTGTAATTATTTTTGATTTTTTTCTTTTATCTTCTCAACTTCACTTTTTATATCCTCAGATATGGCCACATCTATATTCCCTTTATACTTCTTGTATTCTTGAAATAACATATTTGCATTTTGGTTAAATGTCATTAGGGTTCCACTAGGTGATTCTGTTTGCTCTTTTAAGGATGTAATAGTTCCATACATCTTTTTGTATTCATCATACAGTTCTTTATATTTATCTGGATTTTCTTTTGCCGCTTCAGAAACAGTTTTTAATTGCCCTTCCATATCACTATATATTGCAGCGGCTTGAGAAATTATCGAATCATGCGATTTTTTCTTCGCATTTACAGCTATATTAAAATCTCGACGATCATCAATAGCTTGAGACCAAGTCTGTGAATATTGTGGTAAAACCAAATCAGCAACAAATCCCATTAGTTCGCTATTATGATAAAATTCTGCTGCTGCTTGAACATAACTAACTTCACGTTTCTTCTTTTCTTCCGCTTCTTTAGCATTTTTTTGTAATACATTCATACTCACAAGAGCTATGATGATTACAATAACACCTAAAATCCCTCCGATTATCTTTTTGTTCATGTTGATTCCTCCATTTATGTAAGAGTTGTTAATTTATATTGATAAAAGCAAAATAAAAGCACTCTTTCGAGTGCTTTTCACTATTCAACTTTTAATGTAATTTCTTTACCTGTCATACCGCCACGAGCTTTTAAAACTAATCCTTGTGCGTCAGCAGGAACATCAAAGATAATTTTACCTGTTTGAGATAAACCAGGGTTAAGCTGTTTTAAGAAGAAATCAGACTGACCACCGTTACCTACATCAAAAGCCGTTTGAGCTTGAGTAGAGTACGTAAATTCACGATCTTTATTATCAACTAATTTGAAGCTGTTCGCATCAACAGTAATAGCATCTTTTTGATTATTTGTAACTGTAACTTCAACTACTTTAAACACACCTTGTGCTTTTTCTTTTAAATATTCGCCACCTACAGAATCTACAGACTCAACAGACCCTACAGCAATTTTAACATTAGAAGACTCACCTTCTTTAGCAGTTGGAGCTTTCGTTTCTTGCTTTGACTCATTTGAAGATTTTTCTTTCTTATCATCTCCACCACCTAATGATGCTGCAATGATACCTAGTACGATTAAACCGATAATTCCTAAACACCCAAACTTAAAAATTTTACCCATTAAATATTTCCTCCAATTATAATATGTAAGATTTACAAAAATCATAATATCAGATGACCCAGTTGTATTGTGTCGTTTTTTGTCGAATGAAATAAATATTACACTGGAAAAACCAACTTTTTAAGGTATATTATTCTTTTTTTACCTTTATATAGATGAAAAAACACCTTTTATAAAAGAAACCTCTTAATTTCTTTCTATAACTGTAATTTTCTCATTTTTCCAACAAATACTTCTGTACATTTTTCTATCCTCTATTTAAAATTTCTGTTTCTTTTTATACCTTTCAAAAAATAACACCCAAAATCAAAAATGCTATAATAAACCCAATCAAACTAAGGGGGCACATTTATCTTGCGCGGAACATGCATTCAATTTCACGAGTTTGGCAACCCAAAAGATGTACTACAAGTTGAATATAAAAATATAGAACCATTAAAAGATAATGAAGTGCTAGTTCGTATGTTAGTTAGACCGATTAATCCATCTGACTTAATTCCCGTTACCGGAGCGTATGCACATAGAATTCCCTTACCTAACATACCTGGTTATGAAGGTGTTGGTATTGTAGAAGATGTAGGAGCTTTTGTTTCTAGAGATCTTATCGGCAAACGTGTTTTACCTTTACGCGGAGAAGGTACTTGGCAAGAATATGTGAAGACCTCCGCTGATTTTGTAGTCCCTATTCCTGATTCGATTAATGATTTCACAGCGGCACAAATGTATATTAATCCTCTTACGGCGTGGGTTACGTGTACAGAAACGCTAAACTTACAACGTAATGATGTTGTATTAGTGAATGCTTGTGGATCCGCTATTGGGCATCTATTTGCACAGTTATCACAAACTTTAAACTTCCGATTCATTGCCGTTACAAGGAATAATAAGCATACAGAGGAGTTATTGCGCCTTGGTGCTGCATATGTAATTGATACTTCCACTGCCCCACTTTATGAAACCGTTATGACATTAACAAACGGGATCGGTGCGGATGCTGCGATTGATTCTATCGGGGGACCAGATGGAAATGAATTAGCTTTCTCCTTACGTCCAAACGGGCACTTTTTAACGATCGGTCTTCTATCAGGAATACAAGTGAACTGGGCAGAGATTGTCACGAAAGCAAAAGTGCACGCGAACATATTTCATTTACGACATTGGAATAACGAAGTATCACCATATAAATGGCAAAAAACGTTTCGTCACTTAATTCGCTTAGTTGAAAATAAACAATTACGTTTAATGAAAGTCCATTCTACGTATGACTTAGCGGATGTGAAAACAGCGGTTGATGTCGTGCAGTCTGCTGAGAAAACGAAAGGAAAAGTGTTTTTGACGAGTTATTGACTACAATTGAAGGAGTCTTTTTGATGGGCCATTTAAATAGACTAGATAGTACGTTTAGGAATACCCAATTGTAAGTATCTGGTATAATCCTATTAAAAGGTGAAAGGAGACTCTAATATGTGGTTACTCACGGCAATTGCTCCCGTTTTAATAGTCGGTGGGATCGTATTATATGTGATTGGAAGGTTGAAACATAAATATAACAACGGCACCTTAGGTAAGAAAAAATCAAAAAATGCTCAAGTTTTATTAGATAGTTTAATACCTATAGGAATGCTTTTCGGCTGTATAATCGGTTTAATTTTCGGCATGTTTTTACCGGATTTCTCGCTGCTTTCCATTAGTTTAGGAGCTGGAATCGGCTATTTATTTGGATTTTTTGCTTATGAAATGTATAGCAAGAAAGGAAACAGTTTTTCATAATTCAACGATTGCAGACTAAGTGATGACAAAAAAATCCCCTCAAAGCATAAACTTCAAGGGGTGAGCCTGTTTTTTATTTAATTATATACGTACAGCTGTACCACTTACAGCAACCATTAACATTCCATCACGAACAACTTCATAATCTACGTCAATACCAACGATAGCGTTCGCACCTTTTTGTTTTGCAAGTTCTTTCATTTCATCCATTGCGATATCACGAGCTTCTTTTAGCTTGCTTTCATAAGAACCAGCACGACCACCGACAACATCACGAACGGAAGCGAATAAATCGCGGACAATATTTGCACCCATAATAGCTTCACCATTTACAATATCGATATACTCAATAATTTCTTTACCTTGAATTCCAGACGTTGTTGTTACAATCATGACTGACACTCTCCTATAACTTATAATTTTTGATTAGCTTTCTTATGTCTTTATTATGACATGGAACAAGCAACGAATCTATTGAATTACCTTACAGGAGTGTGACAATTTTGTAAGAATAAAACGCCTATTATGTTTAATAAAGCGCTTTAACATTTGGATACATAAATGATTCTCTATTTTCTCTCCAGTCCTTTTCTACTTCTTTGAAAGTTGGTCGTCCTAATTCTTCATTGTTTTCCTGTTTACGAAACCATCTCTTCACATACTGATCTCCATTTTTATTTTGAACTGTACAAAGGAAACTATTACTACTATCCTTTAATATTTTCACAATCACGAATAGACACCTCTCTCTTTTTCAATAACGTAATAGAACTTGATCTTTTACTATAAGCCCTTCCTCTCTTATAGTCATACGACTCCTCGGTCGCGCCAAAGTTGTAAGACCAAAAACGATATTCACTATGTTTACATTTTTCATCATTTTATTTAAAGAAATCAGAGTTATAAGCATTATGCTTATCAAATATTTTATAAATTTCTAACTTATCATCTAATTTTGCATCTACTAAAATTAATATATTTCCATCGTAAATGTATTCTTCATATTTCTTAGCGTGTTCTTCAGGGATTCCTAAGCCGATAAATGCTCCTATTAAACTTCCAGCTCCTCCGCCAATACCGGCTCCTCCAACAGCTGCTGCGATAGGTCCCGCTGCTACGATTGGACCCATCCCAGATACGGCAAGTATGCCAAGGCCGGTTAATAAACCACCGAGTCCGCCTGCTACTCCTCCTGCCACAAGCCCTGTCGCTGAAAAGATATCCGCTTTATGTGCAGTTTCATTATTTACTTTTTCACCCGATTTTTCTTCCAGATGTTCAATTTCCTTTTGATCCTTCGCAATAGCTGAAATGTTATCTTTTGCATATCCTTTTTCATTTAATTCATTAATAACGAGTGCCGCATCATCAATTGTTCTAAAAATACCTACTATTTTTCTATCTACATCCATAACTATTAACCTCCTAAAGTTTTATATATTGTATCTTTATCTTTCTTCATTTCTGTATACACTAATTTTCTTATTAACATAACCATTTACGAAAAAAGCGAATAGTAAAAGCATTACAAGCGAACTACTTAACAAGTAAATTAAATCAAACGTAATATCAATCATCATTTCATTCATGTATACCAGACTCCTTTTTATTTAAAGTAAAAGTATATTTTTATAGACTAGAAATCTTATCATTCCTCTTCAGCCAATCTCTTTGTAGTATATGTATACCCTTCGTAACCCTTTCTAAACCTAAAAAACTATAATTATATTTTTTCGTATTTATATGTTTAACATTTTTTAAAACGGGTATGTTTATATTGTTATGCTTACTATACAGAAAGGAATATTTCGATGAATGCCATTCACTCTACTACTATTTCTTATAATGAAACACCTACAATAACTCAGATTCATCATTTTTATGCTTTAATGACAACATTTCAAACGAATTTATTTATAAGTAAACACGGGACACTTACTTCTATTAAAAACTTAAGTACATTAATATCCTTTTTCCTTACTGTAAAAAAGAGAGAGCTTGTATTATTTATCTTTGAAGGAATAGATGCAAAAAAAGCTTTAAGAACACTCTTTCCTTCTTAAAAGTTTTATAATCCCCCTATTCCCTCGATTGTTACTTTTCACATATCTTTTTATATTTCAAAATGATTTCCTCTATTCAAAACGAGACCCCCTAATACAATAGGGGGATTTCTAGTTTGGCCTTACGAAAACTGATATAATATATATTACGTTTTTCATTCTTTACAATAGAAAACTTTTACTAACCTTGAAGGTAGGAATTTTTAATGAACCCGAAAGCAAAATTTAGTATTCGCTACAAAATTATGGCTGGTTACTTAGTTATCATTTTGTTCTTACTTATTTCTTTCATTATGCTAAACAATGAGATTTCTAATTTACAAAAATCTCGTAATTTTATTATTGATCACGATTTTAAAGTTCTTAATTTAACGAATCAAGTAGAGAAAGAGCTGCTAACAATTGAAAATAAAGCGAAAGGATTTATCACTTCTAATAACCCTAATTACGTTCAATCCCTTAACGCTACGGAAAAGGATTACGAAAAACATTATCAAGATCTTTTTGCTTTATTAGAGGATAACCCCTCTCAGCAAGAAAAATTAAAACAGATTAATGAAAACATTACTAGTTGGATTAATAAAGAGATTCACCCATTCATTACGAATCACAATAGTAATAACATACAAGCAATCGACACGACTCAAATTCAATCATTACAATCACAGCTAACTAACTTCCGTAGTGTAGAGGAGCAACTAACAAAAAAAAGAGCTGCACAATTAGATACTGAAAATAATAAATTAGAACTTTGGTTATACAGTTTATTGTTCTTACTTTCTTGTATTTCTATTATCATTTCACTCTATATTTCGAATTCCATTACAAAAACGATTAAAAATGTAATTCAAGCTATTACATCCATTTCTTCTAAAGAAAAAATTACGGAAAGAATTCATGTAAACACCCATGATGAAATAAAAGAGCTTGCTCATACAACGAACCATCTACTAGACGAAATATCTAAAAGAGAGTGGTTACAAACCGAGCTTGCAGAATTAATTTTAATGTATCAAGGTGTACCTTCTATTGAGATGTTGGGTAACAAAATTCTTAGTGGAATGATACAAAAAACGCAAATCTCTTGCGGTGCATTCTATGTACGTGAAGAAGTTGAAGAAACTGTCTACTATGTGAAAAAAGCTTCTTTCGCCGATCAAATTTCTGATATTGGAAAACAATCCATTAAAATGGGTGAAGGTTTAATTGGGCAATGTGCTTTAGAAAAACAAAGCTTTATTCTTCGAGACATACCCGAAGAGTTTCGTTACGTTACTACTGGATTATTAGAAATACGTCCCAAAAATCTACTAGTCATCCCTATTTTATTTGAAGATGAAGTTATCGCAGTAATGGAGTTAGTAAGTGTAACTGAGATTTCAGATTTACATCAAGATTTAATTCAACAAACCGTTGATAATCTAGGCTTAACAATCCATAGTATTATGGGACGTATGCGAATTCAAAATCTTTTACATGAATCACAAGCAATGACGGAAGAGTTGCAAGTTCAATCAGAAGAATTGCAAACACAAGCTGAAGAACTACAAATGCAAGCCGAAGAATTAAGAACAACGAATGAACAATTAGAGTCTAGAACTGAAGAGGCCGAGCAGAAGACAACTGACTTACAAATTGCTAAATCAGAATTAGAAGAAAAAGCAAGCGAGTTGTTACGTAGCTCAAAATACAAATCAGAATTCCTAGCAAATATGTCACATGAATTACGCACACCGTTAAATAGTATTTTACTATTATCTGAAATGTTAAGAGAAAATCATGATAATCATTTATCTGATGATGAAATTGAATTAGCAACCGTTATTCATTCATCAGGGAAAGATTTACTTACTTTAATTAATGACATACTAGATTTATCTAAAGTAGAAGCCGGAAAACTAGATGTCATTTTTGAAGCAACGAACATAAGTGACATGGCAGCAAATATGCATCAAAACTTTTTACATATAGCTGCACAAAGAAATGTCGAATTTACGATTGAAGACAGTGATACAATTCCTGATCTGTTTTATACAGATGCAAAACGGGTTGAACAAATTATTAAAAACTTATTATCCAATGCATTTAAATTCACGGAAAAAGGATCTGTCTCTTTACATTTCGATTCAATAGAAACAACCAATTTGAGTCATGATATGCAGTCTATCAGTAATGATTGGATTACAATTTCAGTAAAAGATACTGGTATTGGTATCGCTAAAGAACAGCATCAACTTATTTTCGAAGCCTTTCAACAGGCAGATGGAGCAACGATTCGAAAATATGGTGGTACAGGCTTAGGTTTATCTATTTGTAAAGAGTTTGCTAGATTATTAGGTGGTTGGATTACGTTAGAGAGTCATATAGGAGAAGGCAGTACTTTTACCGTATATATTCCTAACCTTCCAAATGGATTACATGATATACAGGTATCCAATTTAGAAGTCGCAGCAACGATAGATGACGTTATTCCTGCTGAAGTTGTCGAGGAAACTATCGTTACTCCAGAAACAAATAACGTCTTCCAAGAGAAAACTATTTTAATTGTCGATGATGATCATCGAAATATATTTGCATTACAAAATGCATTAGAAAAACAACATGCCAACATTATTACTGCACAAAACGGCATAGAGTGTTTAGACATACTAAAAAACAATATAAATATTGACCTTATTTTAATGGATATTATGATGCCGAATATGGACGGTTATGAAACGATGGAACATATCCGAATGAACTTAAGGTTACATGAAATACCTATTATCGCATTAACTGCTAAAGCAATGCCAAATGATAAAGAAAAATGTTTATCTGCTGGCGCTTCAGATTATATAAGTAAACCATTAAATTTACATCAACTCTATTCGGTAATGAGTGTATGGTTAATAAAATAAGTGAGGTTTAGTTTAAGTGGAAAATAAGTATTATAATTTTGATCCATCTGTAGATATGGATAAGCGCACGAACTTAGAAATTGAATTACTATTGGAAGCGGTATTTAAACTATCAGGATTTGATTTTCGACAATATGCTCGCACATCTATTTATAGAAGAATTTGTAATCGAATGCAGCTCTCTAATATCCCTACCATTTCAAAATTAATTGAAAAAGTAATTCATGAGGAAGGGGTTTTAGAACAGTTATTAAATGATTTCTCCATTAATGTAACTGAAATGTTCCGTAACCCTAACTTTTTTAAAGCGCTAAGAGAGCATGTGATTCCTGAATTAAAAAAGTATCCTGAAATTAGAATTTGGCACGCTGGATGCGCAACTGGTGAAGAAGTATTATCAATGTCCATCTTACTTCACGAAGAAGGATTAAGTGAAAAAGCTGTTATTTACGCAACAGATATGAATACAGATGTGTTAGAGAAAGCAAAACAAGCTATCCTTCCGTTAAATAAAATGCAAACTTATACGAAAAATTATTTACAAGCTGGTGGTACACAAGCATTTTCTAACTATTATTCAACAGATAATCGTTTCGCTTATTTTAATCCTTCTCTTTTACAAAACATTATTTTTGCGCAGCATAATTTAGTAACTGATCAATCTTTTAACGAATTTCATATTATACTTTGCCGTAACGTTTTAATTTACTTTACGAGTAAACTTCAAAACCAAGTACAGCAACTATTTTATGAAAGTTTAGGTCACAATGGATTCCTATGTTTAGGAAATAAAGAAACTCTTCGTTTTTCAGATATAATGCCGCATTATATCCAATTTAATCCTAACGAACAAATTTATCAAAAAATACAATAAAAGCGTATGAAATCCTCTGTTTGGATTTCATACGCTTTTTATTTCGCATTCGTTTGTATCATAATTAGACACATATCATCTGATTGTGCTTTCTTCTGTTCTTCCTTATAAAACCCTTCTATCTCTTCTTCTAAATCTCCCCATTTTCTTCCTGTAAAAGTGCGTAGTTTCTCTTCAGACTCAAATTCATCATTTGCAATTGCTTCAAGTACACCATCTGTAAACAATACGATTTGAGCGTTCTTCTCAAAAGGTATAACTGTCTTCTGAACTTTTATTTCATCAAAAAATCCTACCGCACAACTCCCGCGATCTAGTTCAACTACATTTGTTTCATCAACTAAAACATATCCAGAAGGATGTCCTGCATTTACATATTCAATTGTTCTATTTTCTGTATTCACTACTAAGTATATCGCTGTAAAATAATACGGAATGTTGTCATTCTCATTATGTAAAAGAGTCATATATTTATTTAAGTCTTTAATAACGAGTTCTGGATCGATTAAACATTTAATCGTTTCACGTAATACAGACGAAATAAACATACAAACTAATGAAGCAGATACACCATGTCCCATCACATCTAATAATATAATACCGTAGCGATTTTCATCGATTTTATACCAATAATACATATCTCCAGCTAGTTTAAATGAAGGTAAGTAACTTGCTTCAATTTTTATATGCTCTTCTCTTAATGGGCTACTTAATAAGTTTCTTTGTACTTGTGTAGCTAAATCTAGTTCATTTCGAAGATTTTCTTCTTGTTCTTTATGCCAATTTAATTCCGATTTCAAGCGTAATGCTACACGCATACGCGCTAACAATTCAACTTTATTTATAGGTTTCGTAATATAATCCATTGCCCCCATATCAAGAGCCTCAGCTAATTTATTCGCATCTTCTAAAGCTGTTACAAAAATAATAGGAATATCTTTACACTTCTCCTCTTTTTGTAATCGCCTACAAACTTCAAGTCCATCAATTTCAGGCATCATGATATCTAATAAAATTAAATCTATTTCATTATGCCTGGAAGAATCTTTTCCAAAATGAATGTATTCGAAAAGCTCTTGTGCAGAATTCAGCGATACAAGATCCTGATATCCGGCTTGTTTTAAAATTTTTTCAATTACAAAGATGTTAACCGGATTATCATCGACAATTAAAATGGACACAAGTTATTTCCCCTTTTCGTATTTAAAATGTAAATCTATTATCATTTTCTATTTTTCTAGTATTACATACTCAGTTATAAAATGAAAATTTCCTACTCAAACATATTTTTTATACAGAAAAAGAACAAACCCCCAGAAATGAGAGTTTGTTCTTTCACTCTATAAATTTCCACTTTTAATTTAGCACCATTGCTTTATCATTTAAAAGACGATCCAATTCTTCCATATGATTTGTTTCATCTGCAATCATATCTTCTAACTTTACAACTAACTCTGTCATATTTAATTTCGCTGCCTGTTCTTTTCTCGTTTCATAACGCTTAATTGTTTCATATTCTGATTGTCTAGCGTATTCTAACATTTCTCTAACATCTTCTACTTGTTTCACTGGTAAAGGGATTGTAGTAGGTGTACCACCTAGCGTCTTAATTTTCTCCGCTAAATATAGGGCATGTCCTTGTTCATCACTAATTTCAGATTCAAAGAAAGGTTTTAACACTTGTCTATATATACCAGAAACTGTAGCTGCATTATGGTTATACATAATAATTGCTGAGTATTCTCCTGCTAAGTCTTCATTCAATCCTTCGATTAGTTCTTTCACATCGTGTGACATTTTCATATCTCCTCCTATACTTAATAACTACCCCTTTTCTCATGTTTTAAACATAATTATTTAAAATTTTTATGTATCTAAAAACGCCGCTTGCTTCAATTTACTTATCGCTTGTCTTTTAATACGAGAAACGTGCATTTGTGAAATACCTAACCGTTCCCCTGTATCCTTTTGATTTAAATTTTCTCCAAATATATAATGAATAACACTCTTTTCTGTCTCATTTAATACGTTAAAAATATCCTCTAAAATGAGACGTCTTTCTGTCTGTTCATATCCTTGCTCTACTTCACCTACAGATTCAATTCTCGCTACCGAACTTCCATCAGATGAATTTTCTACTACATCATCTAAGGAAGATACTCGATAATTATTTTTAGCATCCATAATTTCTAGAACTTCCTCTTCTGATAGTCCTAAATGATCCGCAATCTCTATAATCTTCGGTGAACGTTGCAGGTGATCTGTTAGCTCCTCTATCGCAAGTTTAATTTTCCCGCCCAAATCTTTAATTCGCCTCGGAACATGAATGCCCCATGTTTTATCACGTAAATACTTCTTTATTTCTCCTACTATCGTAGGTATTGCAAACGGCTCAAAAGCATTCCCTATCGAATAATCATACCTTCTTATTGCGCCTAAGAGCCCTAACATCCCTACTTGTATAATATCCTCATGCATCGGCCCGCCTTTCGAATAGCGATATGCAATGGAATATACGAGATTTTTATAATGGTCAACTAACCTTTCCTGTGCTTCATCACATTGGTTTTGTTGAAATTCTGCAATTAGTTTAATAACGTCTTCTTTAGTAAGAATTGTAGGTTGAGATTGGATTTCCATCATTCTCCACCTGCTCTCTTTGTATATATTTTGTCATTAAAACTGTCATGCCCTCATCATGCATGATTTGTATATCATCCATTAACGTATTTATTAAATATAAACCTAAACCATTTTCCGGCAAGTTCTCTACTGGTTTATTAATATCATACGGACCAACTTTACTTTTTAAGGTGCTAAAATCAAAGCTAACCCCATTATCCGCAACCATAATTTCTAATCGATCTTCATATAGACCAAAGACAATTGTAATCTCTCCAACGTCTTCTTTATATGCATGTTGTACAATGTTTGTACATGCTTCACTAATAGCAATTTTCATATCTTCTATATCGTCATAAGCAAAGCACATTCGATTCGCAACACCAGCCATTGTTAAACGAATAATAGCGACATATTCTGCCTTTGCAGGAATTTTCATTTCTATCTTTTCAAATCTCTCCATCATCCCTAGTCACCTTCTTTCTACTTTTTCAAAATCGGAATTCAAATTTAATATTTCTGTTAACCCTGTAATATCAAATAATCTCTTTAACCTTTTAGATACACCAATAAACTCTAGTTTTCCATCATTTTTCTTAACTGCTTTTAATAAAGCTATAAAAACGCCTAAACCAGTACTATCCATATACTCTACCTTATTAAAATCTACTACGATATAAACCTCTTTCTCGCTTGCAATAGGCATAATCTTATTTTTTAAATCTGATGCCGTATACGCATCAATTTCACCATTAAGTTGTACCGTATAACCTAAATCATTTTGCAAAATATTTATTGCCAAATTCATCATTTCCGCCCCCTTATCTCAAACTTTTACTATTTAATTACCCATAAAAATTAGTTTTAAACATATTTTTTTATTTTTATTATAAATAAAGTGAAACTTTAATCAGTGGGGGTTTTGTTCATCCCCCACTGATTATTAGTTGAACCAATCGGACTTTTACGGACAGTTGATCCCCCACCTAACTTCTTTGCTTCCGCTGAATTTTGAGGTGGGGGTCTTACTGCCCGTTAAAGCGGGATAAATTTTCTACACCTTTCCCAGCTTCATGCTTAAAAAATACTAACAAATGTTTAAACCTTATAAATTTGTGTATGTATTATGTATAAACATTATTTTTAGGGGGATCTATCTATGGAAGAGCACAACTTTAAAAAGGGAGATTTCGTTCAATTTTCTTATCGACACGATCATGCTACAAAATTAATTGGTTCCATTATTAACATACTAACGAATACAATTGTAGTGGATATAGGTAATAGCGAGGACTTATCTCATATAGAACCAAGGCAGGTCGTAAGAATAAATAATTGTAAGAAAGTAACGATGGTTTAATACATAATAGAAAGTGTAATTTTCATGAGTGGGGAATTCTTTATTCCCCACTCATTCCCATGCAGATTACATAAAAAAAGCATCCAAATTATTTTAATTGGATGCTTTTTTATGTATTTTTATCAGTTTATTAACTTTATAGCTATATATAATAAACTTAAGATTACTATTCATTATCATACTTACGCTTTCCGTAGCATTCTAGAGAAGAATGTAACGATTAAAATAAAGACGATTGCACCTAATAACGCTGGAAGAACAAAAATGCCTCCCCATTCAGGACCCCAATGACCAAATAACGCACTACCTACCCAAGATCCAATTAAACCAGCAATCACATTACCAACTATACCTAAAGGAAAGTCTTTTCCTGTAATCATTCCAGCTAACGCCCCAATAAGTCCACCTACAATACACGTAATAATAAGTCCCACAATTAGACCTCCTATATTATTTTTATAATGGATTTATCAAGCTTTGGTATGTAACCAAAGCTTGATAAACATGTATTATTCTTTATGATCCAATTCATCACTTATCTTTTGTTTCACTTTTCCGACTTTTTCTTTTATCGTTCCCTTCGTCTTCTCCCACTTCCCTTCATTTTTCAACTCTCTATCTTCTGTAACTTCACCAATTCCTTCTTTTACTTGTCCTTTTTTCTTTTCAACTTTACCTGTAATTTGTTCTTTTAGCCCGCTCTCACTCATATTTCCAATCTCCTTTTCGTAATAGATTTATAGATATAAAGGATACAAATTTAAATAGAATACGTGCATCTTCTTTCTTGTAACCATTCACCGACTCTTTCTAAATCCTTAACGAATAACAAGATTTTCCCTTCATCCAGCTTTTCTTCGTAGAAGTTCGCTTCTTCCTCATTAAGCCCTAACTCCTGCATCTTATTTCTTAACTGATCTCCCGTTTTTTGAAAGACATTCATAATGCTTGTTCCAAGTCCTTCCTCTTTTATACCAATTGTATTCACGTCTGCATTGTCTGCGATTCTATCTGTCCTTTCTTTCTCATGTGTTAATACGTAAATATCTTTTTGGTCTATTCCTTTCTTCACTAGATCATTCGCTGCGTTCATGACCTCTTTCTCCGTAATAAATTCATATACAAAAGGTTTACTATACTTCGTTTCCATCTTTAACTTCCTCCTTTAAAATGAATTATTTGTTATATTATATGTAGTACACCCATTTTCGAAATATTAAACATAAAATATGAAAAAAGTTATGTAAATTTTGATTTTGATAGAGAATGAATAGCGTGATTTACCACTTTAAAACATCTTCCCCTTACAATAACTACCTAAAATAGCAGAAAATTGTTATAATTAAACGTAAGGAGGGATACTATGAAAAAAATCATATCTATATGCACTCTAACCGCTCTATCGTTCACTTTAATAGGCTGTACAAGCACCTCGGCTACAGATAAAGCTTCACAAGTTAAGCAAGAACATACACAAAATACATTTCAATTAAATTCCGCTAATATTACAGACATTGAAATACTCCAAACAACAAATCATACTACTTCCAAATCTCAAACAGATAACGAAGAAATGATAAAATCTATCGTTTCAGCAGTTCAAAATGGAACACCTAAAACAATCACTTTAGATCAAAAAAAGAGAGAATCTGCACATTCTACTATTACCGTTACATATAAAGATGACTCAAAAGAAGAATTTCTTGTTTGGGTTGATAATAAGGAGCAAATTACAATTGCTAAAGATGAGAAGAAAGATAAAGTAAAAGGTGTGACGGTGAACATTAAAGATGCTAAAATGATGAAAGATTTTTTTAAAACTCTAATATAGTTGATGTTAAAACAAAAGAGCAGGATATAATCCTACTCTTTTGTTTAATCACGTCCAATAAATGGACTTTTACAAAATCTATTTAAGGTCTAATTTTGCTAAATCATGTTGTAAAACATTATTTCCTTCTTGTGGGTTAAATACGATTGCACTAAGACCAAAAACATTCGTAACAACATCTCTGTCTTTTGGACGAATGATTCTTACTTCATAAGCAAAAAGTCCTGGAGGAAGAGCTGCTGAACGAAAAGTAACATATCGATTAGGTGCCAATGTTTGTGTTGAAGGGTCTACTAATGGTAACAATACCGGAGAACCCGATGACCAATCAAACATTTCAACTGTTACTCTATGAGTATCATCTGGATCAACATTCATAGCCTCAACAGTAAGAAGTAATGTAGCGGAATGTCTACGTAATACACCCGTTGATAAAATTTCATTATGATGTTTACAACGTTTTCCAGGAGGATAACCATAGCCATAACTCATATCAATTCCCCCTTTCCTTTACAATTAAGGACAAGTATTCCTTATAATATATAATGCTATTATTATTTTTAGTGAAAGGTATAAAAGCGGATTTCTATCTGCATGTTTGGATATTTTGTTTTTCATTTATTCGCCCTTAAAGAATCATATAGATTCTCCTGTTTTTCCTTTGAATTCCTTCTAAGAATAAATCTATTTTGAAAAGGACCTGCTCCATTTATTCGTAAAAGCATAAAGTAAATGGAATCCGTTAAAACACATGAGTGAACCTTTGTTTTCCCTCTCCTATTTAAAGGAGGAACTGTTATGGGATTTGGTGGTAGTTGTGGCGGCTGTGGCTTCGCTGGAGGATTTGCTTTATTAGTTGTATTGTTTATTCTATTAATCATCGTTGGAGCGGCATGCTTCTGCTAAAAAACTATCGAAAAGACACTCATGTGAGTGTCTTTTCTTCATAAAAAAATCCCCCCGCAATGTGCAGAGGCCATGCCTATTAACTTAAGAATTCAGAATTACCCCAAAACGAGAAAATGAGCTTTTTTGTTACAAGTTAGCACAAAATTTCGTTCTGGAGGTTCGATAAAATTTTAGCTTGATGACAATAGGACTGAACCCCTAATACTTTATATTAATAATGACTCTTTTCATGAAACAAAACTCAGTTATCAGTCTAAACCATTTTTTAGATCTAACAATAACAAGTGTGCTTCTTTACCTTTCAGATAGTCTCTATTATTCTAATTTCTTCATTTCTTTCATCCGTTCTATATCCTTTTCTGAAGCATTTTCTATTTTATACAGTTCATAGCTACCCTTTATCTCATCTATCACTACAAATTCAACTTCATTTCGAACATAGCTTTTAGTTTTCCCCTTTTTATAACCAATAACATTATCTAATATAGTTTCTCCACTATCTTTTTTATATAAATTATAGCTAACAGGTGGACGGCCAATTACATACTTATTATCAGAAAATCCGACTATATCATCCCTCCCTAATCCTGTCGAAACACTCCAGACAAAAATAATCTGAAATATAGAATAAACAACAATACCGCATAAGAAAAAAAATACGATTAATTTTTTAAAAATTTTTAAAGGTATCCTGCCCAAAAAACATTCCCTCCCATTTCACCTCGAGATAGCAAGAACAAAACTTGAATTTTGTACGCTAAGGAACCGAATTTTTTAGATTGTTGAAATCAATCCCCCGTCAGTGCCATAAGAAAAAGAGTTACCGCAGTAACCCTATTGTTTATAATACACGTCATTGGGAGAAGCTATGGATGAATAAAGTCAATCTATGAAATTTCCCACAATCTTTTAACTCCCACCAATTCCTGTCCATTGAATTCCATCCTATATATATCTGGTTTTGATGTCTGTAGTAAAAAATTCAAATCATACTTACTGTCATAATACCCCATCATCAAAGTCATTATAGCTCCATGAGTGCCTAATACTATTTTCTGTCCTCGATAGGTGTTTAATAATTCTTTTAAGACTTTTATAGCACGTTTCTGACAGTCGACATTAGCCTCTCCTCCCATTAAAGCAAAGTCGGGGTCTAAGAATGACTTTTTTATTAAAGGGAATAATTCTTTATCCGACATTCGTTCCTCTTCAGCAATAAAAATTCTTTCTTTTAAGTCCTCAAATACTAAAACTTCTTGTCCTATTTGCTTCGCTAACTGCTGAACGGTTAGAATTGAACGATCGTATGGACTTGAGATAACAACGTCGATTCCCTCATCTTGTAATGCATCTGTTATTCGTTGAACATCTAATTTTCCTTTTTCAGTTAATCCTCTTGTTTTTTCTTTTCCAAACTTTGGTGAATCCCCGTGTCTCACCATATATATAAAAGTTTTCATAATTGCCTCCATTTTTTCAGTTTTCTGTATAATCGCCCCCCTATATTAGCATATATATCCAATACAGTCTCCTTAAAAATAACAGAAAACTGCGAATTCGAAATAGACCATTATCGTAATGTAAAACAGGAGCGATTAGAGTGCCAACTATATAGAAAGATAATCACTATTTTCCTATGTTCCTCTACAATGTTTAAAATGCACCAAATTCTTTTACAAAAGAAAAAAAGAATTAAGTGAATATGAAGCGATAAGGATGATTACCACAAAACTTAACCTAGTAAAATAATATTCGAATGGAAATTCATACGTATTATGAAACGTAAAATGTTTCAACTCGAAGGAAGGCACCTTACAGTTGTCTTTTCTTTATATGTAAAAAAAGCCCACCTATTTCCGTAGGCGGGCTTTATCTTTATTACACAATAAGAAAGTATACTCTCTTTTCCCTTGAATTTTTATGTAATTATACATATTCATAAATATAGAAGAAGTAAAATATCCCAAAACTAAAAATGAGCTACATTCCCCTAAGATAAAGTTGTTATTACAGCATATCTTCCACGTTCAACTTAGTTATCATTAGCATGTTTTTCTACAAAATCAAGAATTCTAGCATTAACCTCGTTAGAGAACTCACCATTGATTGCGTGAGATGCATTTTTCCAGTTCACTATATCGATATCTTTCACATATTTTTCCCCAGTTTCAACTGCTTTTACCGAATTATGCATCGTACTTTTTTCAGCCATTAATGCAAGCACTGGAATATTGATATTTTTTAAGTCTTCTTTACTAAATAGATCAGGTGCTGGTGTTTTCAATTTATAATTACGCATACCCGACTCAATTAACTTAGCGATAGGCTCATCGTCATTTATCTCTGCTCCCCCAGAAACATAGCTTAACATCTTTTCTCTTATAAACTTAGGTACAATAGGAACGGAAGCTGGAATAGATGCTAGAATCATCTTTATGGATATTTGCGCAAATACAAAGACTGGGTCCAATAAACTAGCCGTCGCAATATGCTCAGGATTATATCTAGCCAAGTTCATTGTTGTCCACCCTCCAATGGAGACACCCACGATATGCACTTTTTCTAAACCTAATCCTTCAATTACTTCATTTAACCATTCTGCTTGTTGTTTTTGGTTTTCGATCACCTTCGTTTGCACACTCATTCCAGGTTCACCGAGTAAATCTATTGTGTAAACAGGCCTTTTCTCCCTTAACCCTTCTAAATTTGGTACCCACATTGGAGTAGATGCACCACGTCCAGGGAGTAAAAGTATTGGTTCCTTATGTTTATTTTCCTCTTTAGTAAAATAATAAGTACGAATTGTGCCATATGTAGTTTCTATATCTTTCGTATCGTTAGGTTCTGGAAGAAGTGCCATTGATTCATCGTAGGCAATTTGAAAATCTTCTTTCCCTTTTTCAGATATAAAGTGACCAATCTTATTATCATCTCTCTTCATTTTAATTCCTCCTTTCTACAAATATATGGATGAACTTTATCTATATATTCATGGGAATCATCCATTGAAGATTTAACTTCTTTAGGTCAAAACTGTCATTTGGAAAAAAGAAAAAGACACCCTAAGGTGCCTTCTTCCGACTTGAACCATCTTAATTTTAATAATATGTATTGGACTCCCATCCAACTATTATTTTACCACATTAAATTGTTTTGTTTATTGAGAAATACAATAGTTTATGTATGCCGGTCTTCTGTATTAGATATTTTTGTAATCCATACAATGATTAACAAGGGAACAAGCTATTAATTAAAGGTAAAACCACATGCTAAACCGGTATAACATACCAATAAAATTCACATTGTATATCTTATATATTACGTAGGAACCGAAAAAAAGGAATTAGTTCATAATTATGGTGAAGAAGAAGCCATAGTGGTAGTTCTAGTGAGGTTTTTACTAAATTAAGGTACGTACTTTTTCAAATTATATATACAATGAAATTAAACCAGATATAACAATCAATGGAAGAATTACTGCGAGTTTATTTTTTAGAGGGACACGTTTGTCTGGGACGCCTGGGTGGATAACAAAAGCAAGTAAAACAATTGCTCCAATAATACCTAAAAGTATATGAATGATAATCATCCTCCTAAGGAATATTATTATCATTAAGTATATCACACTCAAAAATAAAAAAGGTATTAAACACCAATTAAAACTAAATATACCAAAAATAAATTGAAACTATAATCAGTGTTTTTTCCTTCCCCACTGATTATTAGCCTCCACGAATTGGGCGTTACGGTTAATAAATAGCAGGATAAAAGTAGAGAAAGTAAAAGAGGAGTGAAATTTCACTCCTCTTTTTTACTTGCGGATTTCAACACGCATTAGATCGCTACTAGAATTTTGCTTCTCTAAGCTTATCTCTATTTTAAGATTGTTTTTATTAATATCAAATGTACCTGTGCGTGTATTAGAAGCCACTATATTATCAATCTCTGTACTCAAATCTAAGTTTGGATTTATCATAGTGATCCACTTTTTCCCTAACTCTAGTAACGCCGTATTACCTTGACCTCTATCAATTACAAAATTAACAGTATAGTTATTTTCATCATCGCCCCTGACAGTGAAATTCCCATAGAATTCTGGAATCCCCTCTAATACCGGAGAGAATAAAACGACCTCTGAACCTGGACCGCCTATCGCTGCATACTTTAATTCCGCATTATATTTTGTGTTGATTTGAGTAACAAAATTTTGTGCTTCCTTAGATACAGATCTTTTCAGTACAGATGAGCTCTCCATCCAACCTTCATAATAATAAATATCATCGTCTGCTAACTCTTGCGGGATAACAGTAGGCTTTGACTCAGGCTCTTTTTCTGGTTTTTCAAATTTAATAATTGCATTGTATAAGAATTGTGCATACTGCTCACGAGTTACAATTTTGTAAGGTTCAAACTTATTATCACCCGTGCCAGCAGCAATTTTATTTTCTTGTAATGCGCTGATAGCATTTGTTGCCCAGTAATTTTTATTTACATCTTTAAAAGTGGTAGTAGATGTTGCTTTTAAATGAAAAGCATTTGTTAATACAGCAGCCAATTGTTCACGCGTTAAAATACTATCTGGACCAAATCTTCCATCACCAAATCCACTTATAATACCAGCTTTACTAAGAGTTAAAATCTCTTTTTCAAACATATGATTTTTCACATCTGTGTAAGGGTTTGGTAAGTTAGGTTCATCCGTTGGCTTCAAGTAGGCATATAACATTCTAGCTACTTGTCCGCGTGTAATACTATCACCAAAACCAAATATTCCATTTCCATAACCCGATACAATATTTTTCTCTTGCAAATCCATAATCGCTTTATAAGACCAGTGATTTTCAGGAACATCTTTAAATCCTGTTGTGTTTTCTGCTTGCACATTTGTTAGAGGCGCTAGTGTTGTTGATGCGATAACTGTCCCCGCCAAGATTAGTTGTTTAAAATTCATAATTGAATCCCCTTATCCTTAAAATAAAATGTTCATAAAGAATATTGCACACATCTTCTTCCATATTAACATATAAAAACCTTAATTTAGGTTGATTTTGGATATTTTAAGCATATTATTCCATTTGATATTGTTCGCACAATAAAAATCATAATAACTTGTTTCCAATGCGCATTCTTTCCCTTTATCCATTTTAAAAAGATACCATTTACGAACTCAAAAAATCCCCTCAAGGCGTCAGCTTTAAGGGGATTTCTTCTATCATCTTCTCTCTTCATACAACCGATTTGCTTTATACGAGCAAACAAAATACATACATGTCACAACAGGGATAAACGTCCAAAACAGTCCTCTCATTAATGCAAATGGCGTTTCAAATAAGAATGACCATAGAAATGATACGCCTTGCTTATCCCATAATCCTGGCGTCAAGTATAGTTCTTTCGGATTTACAAATGCTTCTACATTAATCGTATTATTATACATAAATAGAAATAATATCGGCAAATAACAAATCGCTAATTCTAAAAAGGTTTTAGATAGACGTTTATACTTCCCTGCTCGTGACATTGGATCTGAAAAAATGTCATCTTCACTTTCTTCATTTACCTTTTTAAAATAGTACGTACCTGACCACCGATTACCAGCTATATGCTCCCAGCCACTATCTTCAAATAATGTGCAGTAATTAATAAATTCACTTTTTCTACTAAATACTCTATGGTCTATTCTAATCGTCGCATCTTCCGGCTCTGTATATCTAAATGTATAACCAAATGTATTGCTTTCTAGTTGATAGCCTTTCCAAGCCATCTCTTCTAACCATTTTTCCTCTTTCTCAAAGTCTAAAAAGAATTTCAATCTCCACATCATCGTTTCCCCCTAACTATACGTGTAATAAACTCTTTGTAACCTCAATAATGTGTTGCATTCTCATAAAGTCTAAGTGCAATACTTCTTTCCCACGTTCCGTAATGACATACACTTTTCTTCGTTTATCTTCACTTTTCACCGATTCTATTAACCCTTGTTTTAATAAATTTTCAACCGCACCATACAATGTACCCGCTGCGATTTTCACTTGATGATTACTCAGTTCCTCCACCTTTTGCATAATTAAATAACCATGAGCTGGCTCTAATAAAGCTAAAAGAACGTAATACGTTGTTTCCGTTAATGGTAAATTTTTATCTCTATTCATAAAGACCTCCAATGTAACGATAAATATATAGCCAAACTATATAGTTCAACTGTATAGTTTCATTTTATACAGTTAGACTGTATATGTCAAATACAGGAATAATTTTATAACCCATAACAAAAAACGCTATCTTTTTAAAAGATAGCGTTTTTCATATTATCATTGCTTATTCTTCGCCTTCATTTGTTCTTCGTAAACAAACTTCGCGGTCATAAAATCGTTAGGAAAATCTTTTAATGCATTCTTCATCACGTTCAATTCTTCTTGTGATTTGATCTCTACTCCGTTTAAGAAATCAAATGCTTTTGATTGTTCATCCGCAACAAAGTTTTGCGTCATATAGTCATCTTGGAAGTCTTGCTTCGCTTTTTCTTTCACTTTGTTCATTGCATCTGTTTTATTTATACTTTTCACAGGATTTGCGAATGCGCCTGTAGGCTGTTCTGGTTTCGGCTCTTCTTTCGTTTCCGGCCGTGGAGCTGGGGCTGGTTGTTGCTTAGGTTGTTCTTGTTGAACTGGCTGTTGTACTACTTCTTGCTCTTTTTTCGCTAATTCATCTTTTAACTTCTTAACTTGCGCATCAAGAGATTTTTTTTCAGTTTCTAATACACTCATATCACTTTTTAACTTTTGCATTTCTTCATAATGTTCATCTACTAATTTATTGTATTCTTTCTCAGTGTACATTTTTTCACTAGTTGATGTCGTTTTTCCCTTCGCAATAACTACATTAATAATTACAAGTAACACTATGATTCCTATTAACGCAGCTAAAATCTTCTTTTTGTTCATTATTAATCCTCCAAAATGTAAAATTACCAAAGTTATCATAACAGATGCAGCTATGTTCCTTTGTCATATTTTGTCGAACTAAAATAATAAAAAAGCATCTAAAACAGATGCTTTTTCCCATTCTCACTACATAAACGTAATCGTCACTAAAGAATATCCTTCTTTTGCATTATACGGCTCAGCTTTATAAGAAACACGGTTCGCCCCTTGCGGATAACCGATTTCTCCAATTACTTTTTTCACATCTTGCAATGCGCCATCCATTGATTGTTTATAAAGGATTTCGATTTTTGGTGACTTTTCGTTATAACGTTGCTGCATTTTATTTTTGAATTCATTATAGTTATTTGCGATGTATTCATTTCCTAAATAATTTAATTTTGTATCTTTTAAAATTTGCTGATATGCAGGGTTTTTCGTACTACCTGCCGCAATTTTATTTGTTAATGTACTATAATAATTTGTTGTAGCTTGCGGATAATCATTTCTGTTCCACTCATGATTTCTTGCGATTTGCTCATCTGATAAGTTGAAATAGGAATACGTTACGCGGCCTTGTTCATCTGGCACTGGATCATCGAATGTTGTATCGAGGTGATACCATTTGTTTTCGATTTTCACCAAGTTCCAAGCATGAGGCTGACCGTCTCCAGTTCCTACTACAAAGTGGTTCTCAATTCCAGCTTCTTTTAATAATTGATAGGTTAATAGTGCGTAACCTTGGCAAACCGCAGAACGATTTACGAGCGCTTCATATGCTGTGTAAGCTTTATAAGACGTATCGTAAGAAATATGTTTTACGACATAATCATGAATCGCCTTCACTTTTTCATGATCATCCATTCCAACTTGCGTAATAGAAGAAACAATTGCCTTTGCTTGCTTCATTACATATTCCGTTTGTTCTTTCGTTTCACGATATGTAATCTTTAACGTAAACGTATAATTTCCAGGTGATCCAGAAATGCCATATGAAACATTCGATCTATTATAATTTGTATACTCATTTTTACTTGCGACTTCTTTATAGGCGTTGAAAAGTGTCTTCATTACTTCTTCCTGATTACTATTTTTCGTTTTATATGGAAGTGTAATATTCGTTTCGTACGCATTAATACGCTTTTGCACTTCATCTTTAAATGCTGCTAATAATGCCGCATCCCCTGTATCTTGCACCGCAACTTCAGGCTTTTTATATTTCAAAGTATTATATAAAAACTGTGCATACTGTTCACGTGTTACCGTTTTAGATGGCTCAAATTTTCCTTCGCCTGTACCAGAAGCAATTCCGGTTGACTGCACTGCGCTAATAGCGTTTTCACCCCAAAAACCATTTGGAACATCATTAAATGTATGCTTTTGTTTCGCAGAAAGATGGAAAGCGTTTGTAAGAATTTGTGCCATTTCTGCGCGATTCACAGGAGCTTTCGGTCTAAAATTCCCTTTCTCATCCCCTTTAAATACCCCTGCATTCGTTAACATTAAAATTTCCTCAGGAAACATCGTAGAGTTCTGATTAATATCACCATAAGGATTATTAAACTTAGATCCGTCTTTTAATATGTAAAGAGTATTATTATTACTAAACGTTCCGCCTTGTTTATTCGGTAGCATAACTCGATACACTAAAGCAGCTACTTGCTCCCTCGTCGCAACATCTCCAAAACCAAATATTCCATTTCCATAACCAGAAATAATATTTTTACTCGCTAAATCTTTAATTGCCGGATACGACCAATGCGATGTAGGCACATCAGAAAAAACACCCGCCTCAGCAGCTCTCACATCACTGCCATTTGTATACAATAAAGCGCCACCAATAAGTGATAATGATGTAATTGATTTTAATAATTTTGTGTACATAATTCCTTCTCCCAATACGTTCTCTATTTTATATTTTGTCGAAAAATCTAAAAGAATATGACAAAACATATTATACTATTAAAATTTTTTGAAGGATATATTAAGTTTTGAAATATGCAAAAACTCATATTGTTATAAGAATTCATAGTGATATTATGTTGTTTTACTTGCGAATATATAAAGGGCTATGGTGTCTTATGTCGAAAACATCATTTATAACCAGGTTGCTTTCGGAATCGTTGACACGAAATTTCATGTTAAATTCAAATAAACAAGGAACCTATTAGTCGGTTCCTTGTTTATTTGGCTAAAACAGACTTCTTTGGAGAACCCAAATAAAAGTTAAATCAACTCCTATTTAACATTTCCCTTCAGATATATAACAGTAAAGAATACATCATCACGGTGTCAGCAAGCAAAAGTGTATTCTGCATTTCTGAAAACAGTAGATGGCAAATTGTGACCTGCTGAATCTGCTAAGAAAGAATATACAAGAACATCCTTAACATCATCTTTATTTCCACTAATGATAACATCAAGAAAATCTTCTATTTGGAATTCTGGAGTAAACAATACAATCTTAGTCGTTCTGTTTGGTTCTAAAGAAACAAAAGTACGAGAAATTTCAACTAATTCATTTTGAGTTGGGAAAGAAATGTTTCGACTTCTCTTAACAGTTACCGTTACATTACTAGTATGACAGCGTGAATCATTGTTTAACATAATGTTGAGAGCAGTTGGAATAATCCCATTTTCAGAAACCGGAACTCGAAACACTCCAGTAGATTTATGAGCCATATAATCACATCCTTTCAAAATAAAATATACTTACAGTATATTAGATGCAAAAAACGTTCATTTTGATAGGGACAAATTATGTGATTAATATATTTATAATAACCCTTGGTATTACTAAGCCAATGTTTTAAAAGATTAACAAATATCGCGAGAACCAATCGAATGTATAGTAAAAGTAAAAAGAATAAGGTGTCTAAAAGGCCCCCTATTTTGAGCCAATAATGAGACATTATGTTAATCTTATATGTATAGTTGTACAAAATCGAGAAACTTAAGGAGACAGATAAATTTTATGAGGAAATTATCCATATTACTTACTTTCATTCTAGTATTAGTCAGTGTTATGGCTGCTTGCACACAAGATAAAAAAGATAGTGCCATTGAAAGTGGTCCAATAGAAGAACCAACCGCAAAAAATGAAAATGAAGAAGTAATAAATTTTGAAGAAAAAGAAGATATGAGCCGCTTGGAACAAGGTATTTTATTAGTTGGTGAGAGTGTTAAGGGAGGCTATTACTTGACCGCCGTTCAAAGTGCATATTTAAATGCTAGCAATGATTCCGTCGTTGTTAATGTCTCTGTAAAAAATGTACGAGGTCAAACGATTGGACTATCAGAATTAAAATATAACTTAAAAGATGAAAAAGACGGAAAGGCCTATGAAGGAAAAGTGCTTGATCAAAACCTTTCTGATATACAAGTTAAACCAAATGAAACGGTAGAATTGAAAATAGCTTTTGAAGTACCAGGTACCGCAGATGAATATATGTTTTATATTGAAAGCTCTTTAGATCCTCTAGGAGCACACTGGAAAATCGATAAGCTGCAATCACAAAAAAACTCTAACTAATTCGTCATGGCGATTTAGTTAGAGTTTTTTTGTTTGAAGTATTCACGAGTATCTACCCTTATCTTTTCAGGTAAAACAATATCAAGTTCTTTATCTAACCATGCAAGAGTCTTTTTACGGAGAAACTCACGCATGTGTTCTTCTGCTTCAAGCATTACTAAGTTAATTGTACAAGAAGAATTGCTAGGTTCACAAGAATTACAAGCCTCATCTCGATATAGTAGACCATTCTGTACAATATTTTTACATTGAAAAATAGGTTTCGGGCCTTCGACAGCTTCTATTACATCCCAAAAAGAAATATCTCCTGGAGACTTAGCTAACCTATATCCTCCCTTTACACCTGGGACAGAACTCACAATGCCAGCTTTAGATAATTTACCGAAAACTTTTGAAAGAAATGTTTCAGAAAGTCCTTGGAACTCTGCCAAATCTTTTATTCCAACACTTTCCTTGGAAGGAGTATTAATTAAATAAACTAAGCAATGCAAGGCATATTCAACCCCAACACTATATTGCATATACAAATCACCTGCTTTTTATTTTAAGGGTTATCAAATTGTATCTTAGGACCATTTAGAATTTTAGTCAAATAAAGTGGAACTTTAATCAGTGGATGGTGTTCATCCCCCACTGATTATCAGCCCTCACCAATCGGGCTTTTAGAATAGTATGTATTTCATTTGACAAAAATAATTTCAAAGTTTATATTAAAGACTAAGTTAATCGGCGATTAACTTAGTCTTCAATTAAAACGTAAAAACTTTTAAAAAGGGGAAATACAAATGAACAAAACACTTATTATAAACGCACATCCGAAAGTGGATGATACATCATCAGTCAGCATTAAGGTTCTTAACCACTTTTTAGTATCTTATAAAGAATTCATTCCTAATAATGAAACGATTGAACAGATTAATTTATACGATGATGTAGTACCAATGATAGATAAAACTGTTTTAAGCGCATGGGAAAAACAAGGAACTGAACAAGAGTTAACCGGTGAAGAACAAAAAGTAACGGAGCGTATGTCCGAAATTTTACAACAATTTAAAAGTGCAAATACGTATGTTATCGTATTACCTTTGCACAATTTTAATATTCCATCAAAGTTAAAAGATTACATGGACAATATCATGATTGCACGTGAAACATTTAAATATACTGAAACTGGATCAGTGGGACTACTTAAAGATGGAAGAAGAATGCTTGTTATACAAGCAAGTGGAGGAATCTATACAAATGATGATTGGTATACAGAAGTGGAATACTCTCATAAATATTTAAAAGCAATGTTTAATTTCCTTGGTATTGAAGATTATCAAATCGTTCGTGCACAAGGAACAGCAGTACTAGATCCAAATGAAGTATTACAAAATGCCTATAAAGAAGTTGAAGAGGCTGCTTCTAGATTGGCTAACAAATAAAAGTTTTCACTGGAAGAATGATGGTTATCAATAAAGATCCCCTCCACCTTAAGGCAGAGGGGACTTTCCAATTCCTACTTCAAACTACCCGCAATCTCCGTAAAGATAACTCCAAGTGCATGCGCACCTGCATCTGGATAGCCTAAACTTCTTTCACCAACTGTACCGGCGCGGCCCATGCGAGCTACGATTTCTTTCGTATACTCTGCGCCTTTGACCGCTGCTTCTGCTCCTTTTTCAAAGGCAGTTTTCATGTCTTCTTCGTTTGAAGCGCTAGCTAACCAAGAGTCTACACATGGAGCAAGTGCATCAACAAGTGTTTTGTCACCAACTACTGCTCCTCTACCGAATGACCTTTCACCTATAAAATCTGCTATCTCTTCTTTTTTCCTATATTTGCACCAGAACCTTATTTTTTAATCAACATTATTTAACTGACTCTACTTGTTTTTCTAATTCTCTTCCAAGGAATGTAGCAAGTTCAAGCATACCAAATTGATTCGCTACAGACTCTGCGTCAGAATTATAGTTTGTATTTGTATTAATATCATACGTATAAATTGTTCCATCCGCACTGCGAATAAATTCAATACCAGCAACGGTAATCTCATTTTCTTTCAAAAACTCTTTGTATTGTTCAATAATTGGCTCTTGGAAGTCTGATATAATTTCAAATTTTGTTGACGTCTCTTTCTTACCCTCTTCTCCTACTGGGCAAAAAGCATCTTGAATCGAACATGCATCTGCTGGACAAAGTTCAAATCCTTCTGATGTATCTACTTTAACCGCATATACAAACTGGCCCCCTACAAACTCACAACGTGTAATATATGATTCGGGTGCTTCAATATATTGCTGGATTAAAGTAATTCCATCAATGGGTTCTTCAAATGCCGGACCATCCAAATATTGTTCTAAAGCATCAATGGAATGAAAGAGTTGAACACCAAGGCCTTTACCTGCACGGTTATGCTTTGTAATGAACGGTACTTCCCCTAACTCCTTTGCTGCTTTTACTATATGATCACGGCCAACAGCACCAATTGTTTTCGGCACTTGTATCCCAAATTTTCTTAATGCTGCATATTGATTCAATTTACTTACTTCAAGGCGTAATGCACGAGATCCGTTAAATACTGTTCGTCCGTGTCCCTCTAGCCAAGCAAGAACACCTTCAGTCAACTCAGGTGCATATCGATGCCCTCTCGTATGTGAAGAAGCACTCATGCGGCTATAAAAAACACCTTTGGGAGGTTCTTGTTCTAATGAAAGTGTTCCTTCATTTAAAAGCCATTCCTCATACGGTAACTCCAGTTCTTCCAACCTTTTCACTAAATGATCCGTCCATTCCTTATTCTCATGTAATATGTAAATTTTACTCATTTGTAATCAATTCCTTTCTTTTTGCTTCAACTAATGGCATCACTTTTTCAGAAAATCGTTTCATCTCTTCAAGCTGCGGTGAAAATTGTAAAAGTAATAACGTAACACCCACTTTTTCAAAAGCAAGTATCCTTTCTGCAATTTGTTCTGGTGTTCCGATTAAATTAGGACGTAACCCGCGATTAGATACGGAATAATCATTGAGCTTCACTTGCTGTTCCAAATGCGATTTACTAATAAAGTCTTGGTAACCCGCATAACCTAACGCATCGTCTTTCACATCCGTTATGCGTCTCCATTCTTCTAATGCCTCTTCTTCTGTATCACGACAAATGACGTAAGCCGCAAGCCCGAATGACTGCAATGGCTCCTCTGTAACTTTCTTTCTACGATTCTTCATATCTTCTATTTTCACAGATACTTCTTCCACTGTTCCCCCGTGCATTACATATGCATCCGCGTGATTTACAATGACCTCTTTTCCTCGCTCACTCTCACCACCTGCATAAAGCTTAATTCCTTGTTTCTGAACAGGTTTTGGACTTAAATGCGTATGATGAAGCTCATAAAAGTTCCCTTTATAAGAAAACTCTTCTTCTTTCCAAAGCTCCTTCAAAACTGTTACAAATTCCTCTGTGCGATCATATCTTTCATCATGTGCAGTAAATACTCCGCCGTACTGTCTGGCTTCTTCTTCCCACCATGCCGAAACTACATTCAATGTAAAACGGCCATTACTTAATTGATCGATATTTGCTGCCATTTTCGCTGTAACTGCTGGATTATGGAAGCCAGGTCTTACAGCTGTCATAATCTCTAATCTATCCGTCACTGCTGCAAGTGCTGCCGCAGTTGTCCACGCTTCTAAACTTGGTGCTGAAACACCTTTTATATCATTTAAATTTAATTCTGCAATAAGTGTTGTTGAAAAACCTAATTGTTCTGCCTCTTGCGCTGCTTGTTTTGCATACTCAAACGTAGGCGGCATAGATTCATCATCTACATTTCGAAGCCATCCCCCAAAAATCGGTAACCAAAAACCGTACTCCACTACCTATTCCCCCTTTATCCCTTAGCCATAAAAAAAGGCTACTCTTATCGAAATAAGAGTAGCCTTCTTGACTAAGGGAACCGCTCTTATCTTTCAGGTGTTTCTTCACCTGCAGGATTTGGCACCTTTCGTCTAAAACGAGGTTGCCGAAGTTTCATAGGGCCCGTCCCTCCACTTCTCAACATAAGAATTGTTTGTGTGATTTTCATTTATTATAATCATCAGAATAATAAAAATCAATATTTTAATACTTATTTTTCCGATATACATTAAATGATATATGAAAAACCATATTGTTATAGAGATTTATAAGGGTATTATGTTGCTTTACTTGCGAATATATAAAGGGCTATGGTGTCTTATGTCGAAAACATCATGTATAACCAAGTTGCTTTACTTCTATCTTAAAAACACAGCAAAAGAGGTGTTAGTAGCATGAAAAATAAACGATGTGAGAATTGTGGTTCTACTACATTTAAAGAAGGAAGAGTTGGATCTGCTTATCATGCATATGTTTGTGAAGATGATTCTAGTAGGCTCTTTTCAGTAGGGAAACGTTGCAAACTCTTAACTACATTTTGTTTAGAATGTGGTGAGGTGAAATCATTTAGAGTGGAGAAGCCGGAGATATTTAATGAATAAAACATTAGAATCGAGATGTCCTTCAACCTAATTCTCTTGGTAGACGTGGTTGTAGTTAATACAAATACCATTCCGGTGGAGGCACCATAGGGTGTCTTTTTTTAGTCAGGAATAAGTTTTTACTGCGGTACATATGAAAATAAATCATCTGATTATAAAAATAAAAAAACGCTCATTTGAGCGTTTCATCTATATAATACCTAATAATTACTTTTTCTTCACTTTGATCTAATAACTCTTTATACTTCAATATTACGTCAGCCCCACGGCTCTCCATGCGTATATTGTATAACGCTTGTTGTATTAACCTTTGATTGTTCCGTTGAAACATTTACTCCATATATAATTCCTGAAAACAAATTATATGAACTATGAGCTAATATAGCCGAAAAAAGACCGTATCTTAAGAAAAGTAAAGCATATATAAATAGAATGCGAAATTCAATACACTAGGCTCATGCATGAGTGCAGACACAAAACTTGTAGACAATATCCATACCCAAACGTATTTACTGTTTCTTTCTACAAATAAATTTAAATACAATTTATTAAACACATTAGAATGCTCTTTCGCATTATTAGCCAACCATAATATTGCTGCATAAGGCCCATATCTTTTCAAAATACAGTGGTTTTCATATGTCCCTAAAATTATAACAATAACTTTTCTACACCTACGCCATCTATTAATAACAGTTTCAAAGAAGGTGATATTTTAATTGCTTCTTCGATATCTAAATCTCCAAAATCCACCATATATAATCCAAATCCTTCTTTTCCATTTGCATATAATAGCACTTTCCCACCTTCATCATCACCAATTGCAAGTGAGTTAGGTATATATTTTTGGATATTATGAGCTTCATTCATCTCTATACAACCCGCTGGACTCCAAATACGGATATATATTTCATTATTTACATTAATCTCTGCATCTGTACAATGTTGAATTATCTCTATATAATCTGAAGGAACATCTATTGATGAAAAACCTTGTAATTCTTGAATCGTTTCTTTAGTTGCTGGAGGTTCTTGTGTTTCTAAAGTGAAAACTGCATTTAAGTTCTCAAGTATACTCATTAATACTCAATCCTTTCATATTTTACTTTTAACTTATCAAGCATTCTATATTGTTGTTCTAAAGTTCCTCTAATAGTTTCTTTAGAAAATCCCGCTTTTTCAAAATCAGAAACTATATTCTTTAATTCCTCTTGTAAAGAAGAGCCCCATTTTCTATTTCCTAAGGCTACACGTTCATCACGTCTCAAGTTCTGCGCATTAGTAATAATAGTATGTGGTAACCCCTTTCCTGTTTCAATCGTCACTGTTGGTGCAAGTTTTGGATCATATCCATATTTATATGAGAACTCACGTTGCTTCTTTTAAAATCCTTATTTCATTATTTATAAACATACATATCTTTACGGAGAAATCATCTAGCGAAATTATATATCAATCAACTACAGAAAAACCCCTCCACCTTAAGGCAGAGGGGACTTTCCAATTCCTATTTCAAACTACCAGCAATCTCCGTAAAGATAACTCCAAGCGCATGTGCACCTGCATCTGGATAGCCTAAACTTCTTTCGCCAACTGTACCGGCGCGGCCCATGCGAGCTACGATTTCTTTCGTATACTCTGCGCCTTTGACCGCTGCTTCTGCACCTTTTTCAAAGGCAGTTTTCATGTCTTCTTCATTTGAAGCGCTAGCTAACCAAGAGTCTACACATGGAGCAAGTGCATCAACAAGTGTTTTGTCACCAACTACTGCTCCTCTACCGAATGACCTTTCACCGATCGATTGTATGCCTTGCAGTGCTACTTGCAACATTTCAGCGAACTCTTTCACTGTTAGCTCACGTTTTTCGCCTGCTGCTTTACTAGCTGCGCGGAATGCACCGCCCCAAATTGGACCAGATGCGCCGCCGCAATGTTCCATAATAATCATGGAACAACCGTCAAGGAATGATCCAATCGTTACATTCTCTTGTCCTACAATAGATTGCCACTCACGTTTTAATTGCTTAAATCCTTTTGCAACACTCATTCCGAAGTCGCCGTCACCAGCATGCGTATCTAACTCACAGAACGGTACTTCATTTTTAATAATAATATCACTCATTTTATCAACGAGATAAATCATGTTGTTTAATGTGATGACATTATCTTTAATAACAGCGTGCTCTTCCGCTGTTTCTATTTCAAAGGAAACTTCTTTCTCTTCTACATCTTCAAGTACATTCACGTACTCTACACTTTCAACCGGTCCATCTACTTTAAACGCAGGTGTATTACACTCTTTAGATAGTAATGTTTTTAGCTCATCGTCTAATTTCATTACTGTTAAAGACATACCTGCCATATCGATACTCGTCATATAGTTACCGACAAATACTCTATTAATTTTAATGTTTCTAGCAGCTAATTCTCTCGTAACTGCGTTGTTAAATAGGTAAAGTTCTTGCAGTGGTGTTCCGCCAAAACCGTTAACTAGAAGCGCAATTTCTTCGCCATCTTTTACTCCTAAATCTTTTACAAGATCATTTGTCATACGGTTCGCTAATTCATCTGCTGACATCGTTTTTTCACGTTTAATTCCTGGTTCACCGTGAATACCTACGCCGTATTCCATTTCATCTTCCGCAAGTGTGAAAGTAGGTGATCCGCTCGCTGGAACTGTACAAGACGTTAACGCTAAACCGATTGTACGCACGTTAGCCGCTGCTTTTTCCGCTACTGCTTTCACCGTTCCTAAATCCATACCTGCTTCCGCTGCTGCGCCGGCAATTTTATGAACGAGAATAACGCCCGCAACGCCGCGGCGTCCTACTGTATACAGACTATCTTCTACCGCAATATCATCGTCCACTTTTACGTAGTCGACTTCAATTCCATCTTCCGTCGCTAAATGAGCTCCGTTTTTGAAATTCATAATATCGCCGCTGTAATTTTTAATAATTAATAACGTACCTTTTTTACTAGCTGTCTCTTTAATCGCTTGATATACCTGAATTTGTGATGGCGAAGCAAACACATCTCCGCACACTGCCGCATCTAACATTCCTTTTCCGACTAGTCCTGCATGCGCTGGCTCATGACCACTACCGCCGCCACTAATTAACGTTACTTTGTTTTCGTTCATTTCTTTCTTCTTAATGACTTTATATTTTTTCAAAAGCTCAAGCTCTGGATGAGCCATAACCATTCCGTTACACATTTCCATTACTAATGTTTCTGGTTTGTTTATAATCTTTTTCATTGTGATTATCCCTCAATTCCTTTAATATATTGTGATATATTTGAAATCTTCTTCTTACTACTCATGTTAAAATGAAAGCGTTTTATAGTAAACGGACAAAATGGACAATCTGTCTAAAGACACCGCTCTCATTTATAGATAGGATTTTTATATTAATAACATTCTAGGGATGATTTAGATGACCTCTTCTATAATTTCTAAAAAGATAATCGCGAACTCATTGAAATATTTAATGGAAACAGAGTCGTTTCATAAAATATCAGTGAGCGATATTATGTTACACTGTCAAATGCGTAGGCAAACTTTTTATTATCATTTTAAAGATAAATTCGAACTATTAAGCTGGATTTATAAAGAAGAAACGAAAGAAAATATTATCGACTTTCTCGACTATGAAACATGGGAAAACATTTTTGATTTATTATTTGATTACTTTTATGAAAATCAAAAATTTTACCGAAATGCTTTTAAAGTCATTGAGCAAAACTCGTTTAATCACTATTTATTTGAGCATACGAAAAACTTATATATGAAAATTATTGATGAACTATCTATGAGCTGTGGATTCAGCCTTTCTGATGAGACAAAAAATACGATTGCCTCTTTTTATAGTCACGGCTTCGTTGGAACGATAAAAGATTGGATTGAAAGCAAATGCGAAGTAGATCCGTCCATTATGTCTTCACTCATGAAAAATATGATAAACAATCAATTACTACTATTACTGGAGCAATCAGCAAAGTAATTAAAGGGTGGCAAAAGCAATGAAAAAGATTATGAATGATGTACAAAATATCGTTCAAGATATGCTGCATGGCTTTTATTTTGAACATGACGACAAAGTAAATTACGACGTACCAAACAACATCATTTATGTAAAAGATATCGAAAAACTGAAGCAAAACGTTGTCATCATAAGCGGCGGTGGTAGCGGACATGAGCCAGCTGATATTGGTTATGTAGGAAAAGGAATGCTTACGGCAGCAGTAAACGGCAGTATCTTCACTCCGCCTACAGTCGAACAAATTGTAGCGGCTACTCGCCTCATGCCAAAAGAAAAAAGTATTTTATTCATCATTAAAAACTTTAAAGATGACGTTGAGAACTTCCTAGCAGCAATGCAAATCGCAAAAGAAGAAGGAAGACAAATTGAACACATCATCGTAAATGACGACGTTTCAATTGAAGATGATGCTTCTTTTAATAAAAGAAGACGCGGCGTCGCTGGCACTGTTTTCGTTCAAAAAATACTTGGTGCGGCCTCTCTTGAAGGTCATTCTTTAGAAGAACTAACAGCACTCGGCCGTTCTATCACCGAAAACTTACACACATTAGGAGTCGCCCTTTCACCTGCAAACAATCCAGCGAAAGGAAAAGATTCCTTTTCATTAAACGATGATGAAGTGTTTTACGGCGTCGGCATTCATGGTGAAAAAGGTTACCGTAAAGAAGCACTATCCTCTTCTGAAATATTAGCGATCGAACTAATGAATAAATTAAAAAGCATTTACCGCTGGAGAAAAGGCGACAACTTTGCCATCCTCATTAACGGACTAGGCGCAACGCCACTAATGGAACAATACATTTTCGCAAATGACATTCGCCGTTTATGTGAACTGGAAGGATTACAGATTACATTCGTAAAGGTCGGTACCCTTCTAACTTCTTTAGATATGAAAGGTGTTTCGCTCAGTTTGCTTAAGGTGGAGGATTTGGATTGGGTGAAGTGGTTGAAGGAAAATACGGAAACTGTTAGTTGGTAATACAAAGAAAATAGGATGGCTTCAATTGGCCATCCTATTTTTGTACGTAATTCACCTATTTAAAAAAATTCAATTACTAAGGAATTCTGCCTTCAATATTACAGCAAATTTACATTAAAAATGTAAATCCTCATTTCCTTGGTATTTTCCTTTATTACGTCTTTGTCTTATGAATAATTCTGCAACAATTAAATTGGGTACCCACGCTAACCAAGCAATAATAGCGTAGCTAAATTCAAACCGCTCTATTCCAAATAGAACGATAAACAACGGTAGCCAAATTCTTAATGTAACTGCCGCAAAGGTTAAAGCGTAATTTCTAATCATCCACTTTCGATGTTCTTTAATTTTTTTATTCTTAACTCTATGTAATGCTTGATATGCTGATGTTAGCCAAAATACGGATAACAAACCGAAACCTAGCTTCGCTACAAATCCTCCCGTAGCATAAAAGGATAGGTACAGTCCAGAAACGCCGCCTAATAATATACCAACCATATAGATTCTCCCAACTATTCGATGACGGTTGATATTCCTTTCTCTAAATTTTGTGGATAATGTAAACGGACCAATTACTAATGCTACTATACTAGTTGTAATATGTATAAATAACATACTATACCAGAACTCACTTAATTTAGACCCATACATAAGCTTCGCTTTTACAAGTCCTGTTTGAAATCCATCCATAATAGAATATTGGACAACAATATAACTAGCTACTAAAAAAGCAAAACAAGTAAATACAAACCAAATTTTCCTGTTCAAATTTTACTGCCTCCTTATTACATGAAGGAATTAGATTATACATTACTGTTCATTCTAGGAAAAAATAAAAAAGCCTTCTAGCGAAATGAAGTGAACCCCGAAAAAGGAACATGTAATAGATTAATATTTCAAATATAACATATATATATATTATATTTGAAATATTGTTAGAGGTACTGAAAAAGATAAACGGTACTGAAATGGGGTTTTTCTAATGGATATGTTACAACAAGTAATAGATAAATTTAAGTTGAATGTGTTATCAGTCGAGAACGTTCCTGAGTCTTTTAGTTCAACTGTATATAAAATCCAGCTAATTAATCATCGTACGGTATATATAAAAATTCCTTATTCCAAAGTAAAGCTTGAACGTGAGTATACTGTACTTAAACGATTACACAATGAGCTACCTGTACCAGAAAGATTAGACTATTGGGAAGGTAATGAAGATGTCACTGGTGCTTTATTATTATCCGAAATCAAAGGTGTTCCGATTACAGAGAAGGTGGATACGGCTTTAGCTTATCCTATCGGAGTACACCATGCCATGCTGCATGCAATCATTCCAAATGAGCAGGATTTCAAAAGCTCTGTTTCCAATGTATATGGGAAATGGTCTGAGTTTATTGAGCGACAATTTTATTCCTTTGCAGAAGATGTAAAAGAAGTGATTGATCCTTGTTTATACGAACAATCATTGAAGCATTTTGACCGTCAAGTGAAATTACTTCCAGCTCCAGATGGACCTAGTTTTATACATATGGATTTTCGACCAGGTAATATTTTAGTTCATGAAAATCAAGTAGTCGGCATCATTGATTTTGAAAGTGCCCGAATTGGTGCAACCGAAATAGACTTTACAAAAATTAATAGTGATATTCTCATGAAATCTCCTGGAACATGGGATGCATATAAAAAAGGCTATGAGTCCATTCGTCCACTTATTAATTTACAAGAAGTTTTACCGTTTTATCGCTTTACCGATGCGTTTAATGCCATTGGTTGGTGTAAAAGAAGAGGTATTGAAGAGCATCAAGCTTTTTTACAGGAGAGTGTAGCCTATTTAAACGTTTTGTTTATGAAGGAAGCATAGTTGAAAGAGAATTATTAAACGTCAATAACTGATGTTTCATTTATAAAGATTTTTTCACATTTCATGATTCAACAATCGGACGCAATTGAGGAAGATACGCAAGTATAAAATGATCAAACTTTTTTATGTAAAAACATCTATATAAATTTTACAAACTAAAAATTTATATAATAAAAACCCTCAAGTATATCGTTCTATACTTGAGGGTTTACTCATCTATTTCTTCTCTCATATTCTTAAATCAATAGTTAGCTCATCTGTAATCTGCTCAAGATGGAAAAACCCTTTAATGATTTCTTCAAATCCTATATGCTGATTCCAATTCGTCCCCACTCCTATCATAATAGGGTGATTTAAATAAATAGGATACGGTGATACCCCTTCATCTTTTGACATATACACTCGTTTTCCATCAGTATGAAGAGCTGGTTGAGACTCTTTTAGTAAGTATTGAGATAATTGAACACTTAACACATTTACACCTACCTAACATGTAATACATGAACTGTATCTATTAAGTTAGAAAAAGGGATGAGCCGTTCACATTTTACCTTGTTTGAGCCTAGAGAACTAGAATCATTTTATAAACTAGGATATCTCACAAGAGCATAATCACCTCACTGAATGATGACAGGTCTTCCAAATAAAGCTGGATAATATATTAACATCGCCCCTACAAATGAACACACTAAACAAAAAACAGCCTCGTATTTTATAACTAGAGACGAGTCGGTATCAAGCTTTTTCCCCTCTCTTTTACATATCATTTTAAATAAAACTCTATATATTACATACCCAACAATTGCCCCGAGGGTATTCGTAAATAAATCATCAATATCTGTAATTCTATTATTTAGTAATTGATTTAACTCAATTGCCAATGAAAAAAAGAATCCTGCACATACGGTGTTTTTCATTTTTCTAAACTGCGGCCAAATAGTCGGTAATAAAAAACCGAACGGCATAAACAGTACAATGTTCAAAAGATACGTAGTACTACCTGCCGTATCAAATAGAGTCAAATTAATTTGATTTACACGAATCCACGTTTCGTATCTACTTATATCCCATACAGTCGCGATTTGCGTCACCTTATACACGAGCGAAAGGTAAAACAGAAAAACATATACCCATAGAAAATGCCGAATAGATATAGTTCTTTTCGCTTTAAAATAAACTCCAACTTGAAACATAATACAAAAAATAATAGTAAAAAAATAAGTATATAAATAACTAATCAAAACCTCTGTATGCATGTAGAATCCCCTAACTTTACATCTTCATCTATGACTTTGTCGTTTTTAGTATCCTTCTTGATGTAACTTGTTTATAGGATAGGAAAAACTTTTAAAATAAAAAGTGGGGTAAACATAAAATTTTTCTTAAATCTTCACATGCAACCTCTATAGTATTTTCATCCATACAGTATATATAATCATGTGAATCGTTTGTTCAGTTAAAACATGAAATTAAGAAATATATGCCGTACTATAATCACTCTTGCTATCAATAGAATTTAAAGAAGATGACTCCTGTTTGCATACAGAAATCATCTTTTTTAGGTTGCCTAACTTTTTTTAGAATGTCCTTTACAAAGGGTACAGATCAAGAGCACCTTATGCCTATTCAAAGGGATCAACTATACCTTCTTCCCTTAAAATCACTAAAACCCATTTACAAATCTATAAAAGTAGATATAATATCCTTATGGAACCTTTATTAATTTATAAAGCATTGTCAAATGAAACAAGATGTCAAATTTTATCCTGGTTGAAAAATCCAGAAAACCATTTCGATGAAAAACCTTATCTAGAACAAGACCTTAACTTTCAAGTTGGCGTATGTGTAGGAGATATCCAGCTTAAAACTGGCTTAGCCCAATCGGTTATTTCTAGTTATTTATTAACTATGAAAAAAGCAGGCTTACTAGAGTCTGACCGAATTGGAAAATGGACCTACTATCGTCGAAATGAAAAAACAATACGAGAGTTTTCTGAATACGTCCAAAACGAATTATAAAATGAAAGCTAATAATCAATCAGCATACTAATTGATTATTAGCTTTCACACATTCTGCTTTTTTACAGGTATCCAATAATTTTTGTATAAATTGCACTGCCTATAAAAGCAAGAAACATCGAAAGGAAAATTTTTTTTAACACATCATATCTAGTTATTTAGATATCTGTTATTGTATTTCGGATTACATACTCCAGATAATATTGGCATCCAATCACGCTTATAATAATGCTTCTTTGTTAATGAATTTACTTTCAAAATACTGATACGAATGGAGAGTTTTATAAATGAAAAAAGTAAATCCTTTACTTATTCTGACACTCGCAATAGGTGTGTTCGGAATTATTACTACCGAGATGGGTATTGTCGGCGTATTACCACAAATCACTGAAAAGTTCGGAATTTCAACTACACAAGCTGGATTTTTAGTAAGTATATTTGCACTAGTTGTTGCTATTTCTGGTCCATTTTTAATTCTGCTCGTCTCTAGTATTAATCGTAAAATAATTTTATTAACAGCAATTTTCATATTTGTTATTTCAAATATAATCTACGCTTATACAACACAATTTGAAATCATGCTTATTTTTCGTATTTTACCGGCAGCGCTTCATCCACTCTTCTTTTCAATCGCTCTTGTAACAGCTGCTAAACTTGTCCCTCCAGAAAAGAGCGGTCAAGCAGTTACAAAAGTTTTCATGGGAATTACTGTTGGCTTTGCTTTAGGTGTACCACTAACCTCTTACCTTGCAGACCAATTTTCACTCGAAATGGCTTTCTTATTCGGAGCATTCGTTAACACTCTTGCATTCATTGGAATACTACCGCTACTTCCTTCCATGCCTGTTAAAGAAAAAATGTCTTTCGGCAAACAAATTCGTATACTCGGCAAACCAGGATTATGGTTAAATATTTTAACCGTCACATTCCTTTTTGCAGCCATGTTTTCCGTATACAGCTACTTCGCTGAGTACCTTGCAAAAGTAACTTCCATGAATGGATCTCTCATCAGTATCATGCTATTCATATTTGGTATAGTTATGATTTTAGGTAATCATTTATTTGGTGGTCTTCTGCAAAAAAGCATAATAAACACTGTAATATCATTCCCTATTCTATATTCTATTGTTTACATATTGGTTTATTATTTAGGTTCCTACCTTGTTCCAATGATTTTTATAGTATTCATTTGGGGAATCGTACATGCTGGTGGATTAATTGTTGGTCAAACATGGTTAATAAGTGAAGCTAAAGAAGCACCTGAATTTGGTAACAGTCTATTCGTTTCTTTCTCAAATCTCGGTATTACTTTAGGAACCACTATTGGAGGCTGGTTCATTTCAAACTTAGGTATTCACCAGCTTATTTGGAGCGGATTTATATTCACACTACTCTCATTTGTATTAATTATAATAAAACTAAAATTTTTCAATTCTAATAGCCAGGCTTCATTATCAAGCTAGTACATTTTCAGTTCCAAATTCGATAAAAAACGTTATAAATTCTTCTTATAAGATTTTATTAATTAAAAAGTATAACGCTCAAAGCCTTTAGCCATAATTACGACTAAAGGCTTTTTTGTATATAAAAATAATTCTAAAAGGAGCTAATTTTATGGAACATAATCAAAATGGAGTACTTGCTTTAATTGTTTTGTTTTTAGGATTAGTGTTTTTTGTTAGTGGAATGGTTTATCATTTATGGGGTTCTTTTTAATCGTATGATTGTAATCACTCATAAATACCCTCACGTATATCGTTCCTTTATTAATTTCAACGTTTAGACAGATACATAATTCCAAAACTAAAACGTTTATTGCAATTATCGATATGGAACATTTCCCAAAACAACTTAACATGGTAAAATAATATTCGGACGGGAGTCCAATATTATTAAAATTAAGATGGTTCAAGTCGGAGGAAGGCACCTTAGGGTGTCTTTTCTTTATTTTCAAAAGGACCTGCTCAATTATTGTGTAAAAAACATAAAGTAAGTTGAATCCATTAAAATACATGAGTGACCCCTTGTTTTCCCCTCTTATTAAAGGAGGAACTATTATGGGATTTGGTGGTAGTTGTAGTAGTGGTTGTGGCGGCGGCTTTGCTTTACTAGTTGTATTGTTTATTTTATTGATCATTGTTGGAGCTTCTTGCTTCTGCTAAAAAACTATCGGAAAAGACACTCTTATATGGGTGTCTTTTCTTTGTAATAAAAAGCTTTCTATAAAGGAGGGTTTTTAGGTTTTTAGGTTTTTAGGTTTTTACATTCAAATCATCCAAATTAGTTATTTACACAGCACCTTATTCCTTCTCATCCCTCATACTGTAATACCCCAAATTAATAATAACCAAGAAATATCCACCCATAATTCCCGCAGCAAATGTCCACATGAATTCACGGTGTTCAATTTCATACATAATAATCGCGCCGAGTATTGCGGCTGCAAACCGATTCATCATGCCGAGCATCGGTGCTTTTTCTTTTTTTACAATGCTATCCCCAAACTTTTCAATACGCCTTCCTAAAATCCAGGCGCAGTACATACTCACCAAAAGGCCAATGCTTATCCCTACAAACTGGGCTGGAAAAGGTGTCACAAGCCACCCTAATAACATTACGCCTAGTAAACAATACATTTGTATGTTGAATGATCTTAATGCCATACGAATCATGTTCTGTTCCTTACCTTTCTCTTTAGTCCCATCTTTCGGACTTCAAGCTTTCCGATATATCTTTTTTAAAATGGGGGAATTTGATTTTGCTTACCATTAAATAAGCGAGTACGCATGTGCCAAACGCCACGGAAACTGGATTATTCAGGAGGCATAAAATAAGGAGACACATTGCCGCAAATGGAATGGGCATGCCGATAAATGTTGGGAGTTTGCTTTGTTGCGTGTTAAATCTCGCAAGCCGCAGCATTCCGCAAATACTATAAGCAAGTGCACATATCATCCCGATAGACTGCAAATCTTTTAACACGACACTATAGGCAAGAATAGACGGCGCCACACCAAAGGTAACTAAATCCGCAAATGAATCTAACTCTCCGCCAATTTCCGAAACAGCATCCAGTTTCCGAGCAACTATACCATCAAACAAATCAAATACCATACCTGTAATAATGAACATGACTGTACCATACATATCTTGAACGAAAACAGAATAAATGGCCAATATCCCACAAATAAAATTAGCTATCGTCATCATATTTGGTATGTAACTCATCACACGCTTCTCCTCCTTTCTACTCATTACCTCATCTAAGTTCTTACTCATTACAATCAAGATCCTTCTGTTTTTCTTCTAATATCACTTTATTTATTTTCGTTAATGTATCCGTCATTTGTTCTAAAGCACCGATATCGATTTTAGAAAAATACTTCTCAATTAATACATCATCTAACTCAGACAACCGCTCTATATACTTACTACCGTTTGGACCAAGCGTAAGGAAATACTCCCGTTTATTGTTAGGGTTTACTTGTTTCGAAATCATCTTCTGTTTTTCTAATTTCGATAAAACTTGGCTAACAGCACTTTTTGATATATTAAAAGTAGTCGCAATGTGATTTGCTGTCGTGTTTTCATTTAAATTAATATGAAATAACATACTCTCTTGCTGCCCTGTAAGACCGTACTCATCTTTCAACTCCTGAAATAGTAAAATGTAGAATTCATTATAGGCTCGGTTCATTTCATTAATTATTTCTTTATACGTTCTCGTCATAGCGTTCTTCCTCCATGCTGTTATTTTGTTTTATTTAATAGTTAAGTTCACTTAACTTAACTATATTATACCGTTATCTTTGTGTAAAGGGAAATCAATTTCCATACTTTATTCACAACGAAAAAAGAAGACATCCATTAAGATGTCTCCCTTTCATACTTAAGACTCCAAGCTCCCACCATTCGTCTCAATTACTTCTTTATACCAATCGAAGCTTTTCTTCTTCGATCTGTTTAATGAACCTTTTCCTTCATTATCTTTATCAACGTATATATATCCGTAACGTTTTTTCATTTCTCCAGTAGAAGCACTTACAAGGTCAATCGGGCCCCAACTTGTGTATCCGATAATATCTACTCCGTCTTGAATTGCTTCTGACATTTCAATCATATGCTTTTCTAGGTAATCAATACGGTATTCATCGTTCACTTCGTCTTCATCATTTAATTGATCAATTGCACCGAGGCCATTTTCAACGACAAATAAAGGCTTTTGGTAACGATCGTAAAGTTGGTTCGCCGTAATGCGGAAGCCTTTCGGATCAATCGTCCATCCCCACTCTGATTTTTCAAGATACGGATTTTCAACCGAACCGAATACATTTCCGCTCGTTATGCTTTTTAATACTTCTGGATCTGTACTTGTTGCTCGGCTTGCATAGTAGCTAAATCCAATATAATCAACTGTATGTTCTTTTAAAATTACCTCGTCTTCTTTTTCCATTTCAATTGTTACATTGTTATCTGTAAAGAATCGTTTTGCGTATCCAGGATATGCTCCTCTTGCTTGTACATCAATGAAGAAGAATGATTCACGGTCTTGTTCCATCGCGCGTTGGATGTCATCTGGATTACATGTATATGGATACGTTGCACCAGCAGCAAGCATACAACCGATTTTTGCATCTGGAATGATTTCATGACACGCTTTTACAGCTAACGCACTTGCGACAAGCTGGTGATGCGCCGCTTGATACTGAATTTGTTTTTTATTATCGCCTTCTTTAAAGGCTAGACCTGCTCCCATGAAAGGTAAATGTAAAAGCATATTAATTTCGTTAAATGTCATCCAATATTTCACTTTATCTTTATATCTATTAAAAATCGTTTTTGCATACGTCTCGAAGAAGTTTACAAGCTTTCTACTTCTCCAGCTTCCATACTTTTCTACTAAATGAACAGGCACATCAAAGTGAGCCATCGTAACGACTGGTTCAATACCGTGCTTTAATAGTTCATCAAATACGTTATCATAAAACTGTAATCCTGCCTCATTTGGATTTTCATCATCACCATTTGGGAAAATACGTGTCCAAGCAATAGATACGCGTAACGCTTTAAATCCCATTTCTGCAAATAGAGCGATATCTTCTTTATAACGATGATAAAAATCAATTGCTTCGTGTGATGGGTAAAACTCCCCTTCTACCGGTGTAAAGGAATGAATATTTCCTTTCATAATGTCCCAGCGGTTTTCACCAGTTGGTAATAAATCAACCGTCGTTAATCCTTTTCCGTCTTCTACATATGCGCCTTCAACTTGATTGGCTGCAGTCGCTCCACCCCATAAAAATCCTTTAGGAAAAATCACTTTAGACATATAGAAAAACTCCTTTATATAAGAATGAACGAGGAAAGGTATTATAAGTTTTAAAGAATACCTTTCTTCGTTTGAACCTGTATGAAATGTACTACTATTTAACTCCTAACTTTAGTAAGGAATCTCCTGCTTGTATCTTTTCTACTTCTGTTTTTTTCAAGCTATATTTATCATAATTTGTAACAACAACTGGTGTTGTCACAATATAACCCGCCTTTTGAATTTCAGCTATATGAAACTCAATAAGTAATTGCCCTTTTTCTACTCTCGCTCCTTGTTCAATATGAGAAGAGAAAAATTCGCCATTTAATTTCACAGTATCCATCCCAATGTGGATTAAAATTTCAGCTCCTGAATCCGATGTAATTCCTACTGCATGATTCGTCGGGAAAAGCGCAGAAATCGTACCTGAAACTGGTGAAAACAACTTTCCTTCTGAAGGCTCGATCGCAACTCCTTCTCCTAACGCACCTGATGCAAATGCAGCATCGTCAATATTTTGAAGTGGCATAACTACACCATGGAAAGGACTAAATATTACCTCATCATTGCTTGATGCAGCAATTTTATTACTTGTTTCCTCTGTTTCTGTAGATGTTTGTTTTTTCGTAAAACCAAATAAGTAAGTCAGAATAAAACCGACTATTAAAGAAACAACCATCGAAACAATTGCTCCCCAAAATCCAGCTGTAATCCCATCTTTCGGACTAATAAATGTGGGAAGCGTAAATATGCCAAGCCCGCCTGTCATATAAGCTTGTGTACCAAATACGCCAAGTATTGCGCCGCCAATTCCTCCAGCGATACAACTCATAATAAACGGCTTTTTAAGAGGAAGTGTAATACCATAAATCGCCGGCTCTGTAACACCGAAAATACCTGAAATAAAAGCTGGAATACTTAGTGTTTTTAATTTCTTATCTTTCGTTTTCACCCAAACGCCAAGCACAGCACCAATTTGAGCAAATGAAGCAGCAAATATAAGCGCTAGTATTGGATCAATACCGTGTACTGCTAAATTGTTATAGCCAATCGGAACGACGCCCCAATGAAGGCCGAATATGACAAGCACTTGCCAGAAAGCACCGAGTAAAGCACCCGCTACTAATGGGCTTGCATGATAAACCCAAAGCGTCGCCTGTCCTAAAAACTGCCCTGCCCACGTCGCAATTGGACCAATAACGAGAAATGTAACTGGTACAACGATTAATAATGTGAAAAATGGTAATAAAAATGTTTTCACAACATCTGGAATGACTTTCTTTAAAGAATGTTCTACTTTCGCTCCAAAATAAGAAGCGAGAATAATTGGAATTACAGATGATGCATAGTTCATTAAAATAACTGGTATGCCTAAAAACGTAATATGAATGGGTGATTCAAACATCGTTCCTGCAAATAACGTATATAATGGCTCACTTGCTTTTAAACCGGATAAAGCCGGATAGACTAACGCTCCTCCAATTGCCATACCGATGAATGGTGATCCCCCGAATTTCTTACTTGCTGTATATCCAAGGAAGATCGGGAAGAAGTAAAATAGCGAATCGCCTACCGCATTTAATATTTGATACGTTCCTGACTGTGTACTTAACCAGCCTAACGCCACAAATAGTGCATTAAACCCTTTAATCATCCCTGTTGCAGCTAACACCCCTAAAATAGGAGTAAAAATGCTAGAAAGAATATCTATAAGACTACTCTTTTTCTTCTCACTCGCACTTTCTTCCTCTGTTTCTTGAAATCCCCCGGCAACAATAACCGCTTTATACACGTTGGATACATGGTTACCAATTACAACTTGATATTGTCCGCCGCTTTTCATAACAGTCACAATATCTTCCATGCCCTTCAGTACTTCCGTATTTGCTTTCCCCTCATCTTTTAACTGAAATCGTAAGCGAGTTATACAATGTACAACGCTATTTATGTTTTCTCTTCCCCCAACATGTTTCAGTATGTCTTTTGCCAATTGCTCATACTTCATAGTAATTTCCCCTCCCTACAATCATCCCATTTTTATAAAAGAAAAAACCTAAACTAACCATAACGGTGCGATACATACGAATCACTCCATTACAAGTCAATTTAGGTTTTGCCTGCCAAACAGTAACAATCCCGTTTATTCAATTACATAATTCATTGCGTTTTGTTACACGATGAATGTGCAACGTTACATACACTTTTTCATCTTTTGAAAGATGACTATTATGTGCTTTTTGCAAGTATGCTTCAATCTTTTCTGTACAACAATATGCCTCTTCGTACTTACTTTTTACTTGCTCGTATAAAAAATCATCATCGGCCGAGTTCAATTCCTTCTGCATTAAACGCTGGGCAAAGTATCGTAAATGCGTTACGAACCGACTATAATTAAATGAATTTTCATCTAAGTTCATCTTATAGTGGTACTTTACAACATTTAAAATATCTTGGACGATTTTCGTCATCGCCACCGTTTGCTGCATTGCCGGCTCCCCTTGCTGCGCATTCACGAAATGTAGTGCAATTGACCCTGCTTCATCTTCAGAAAGTCTAAAGCCAGTCTCTTCTTCAATGATGTTCAAAGCTTGTAGACCAATTTCAAACTCTTTCTGATAGAATCTCTTAATCTCCCAAAGCAAAGTATTTTTGAGATCCATTCCTTCTTTATGCCGAGTTAAGGCGAAACTTAAGTGATCCGTTAATGTAAGATAAATATAATCACTTAAAGTCCCCGGCAAAACAGTCTTAGCAAACTGAATAATTCTCTCTGTAATCTCTAAATTTTCTACAGGAATTTCAGTAAGTAACCTAGCAAGTTTCTCTGACAATTCTCTTGTTTCTAGCACAAAGGTTTTTTCTATCTTAGATTCATCAATCGCATCGCCAACTTTTTTCTGAAATCCCAAACCTCTGCCCATAAGTACAACTTCTGTCTCATTATCCTTCATCGTACAAACAACATTGTTATTTAAGATTTTATGGATTCTCATATTGTTCCGCCTTCTTCTTCTTAAAGTCACAAAAGGTAATAAAAAAACCTAAACTGATTCCAAAAGCTACACTACACCCGTAGCCTCTAGATCAATTTAGGTTTTGCCTGCCGAACAGTAACAATCCTTTTACTTATTAACTTACCTTTATTATACACAAAGAGTAAGCGGTTGCAACGATAAATTATTGAATATTTTTTTACAAAGAAAATACTAACAATCGATCAGCTGTTGCTTACATTCATTACAAGACTAGTTATATACATCATTATATTTTACAATTACTGTAGGTAACGTATACCTTTCACTACATATATCATTCTAAATAATCAAACATAATTATCTATAAAATTCCATATAGACCCATTACTGGTTAAAATGTTATAATTTAATTACCCTACATAGTTACTCATATCCGGAATGAGGAACTAGCGTCTTATTAAGTAATGCGCATAACTCAAATAAAAAAGACACTTGAAAGTGTCTTTTTTATTTATTTTCATAATAATTATCTCTTTTATAAACAAAATCTATTAAACAACGAAGGAGACTATTAAATGGAGAATACTGTATCGAGAGAACTACGTAACATACGTATATGCCTTATCATCTTGATCATTGTCATTGCGTTTTGGGATCGTGAGAAAACTGTGGAAATCACTGACCATGGTAGTGACCCTATCGTAAACACCAGCAATATGACCCAAGTTGGCGATAATACATTTGCCTATAAAGACGAATCTAATCAAATTAAAATATTTAAATTTAACCCAGATACAAATGAAATAAAACTAATAAAAGAATTTTATACTAACGAATATGAATGAAATACATGGGACAAAAGGCACCTCAAGGTGTCTTTTTTATTTTCAAAAGGACCTGCTCACGTTTATACGTCAAAACATAAAGTAAATGGAATCCGTTAAAAAACACGAGTGACCCTTTGTTTTCCCCTCTTATTAAAGGAGGAACTGTTATGGGATTTGGTGGTAGTTGCGGCGGAAGCTGCGGTTTTTCTGGAGGATTTGCATTATTAGTTGTGTTATTCATTTTATTAATCATCGTTGGAGCTTCTTGCTTCTGCTAAACAAACTATCGGAAAAGACACTCTTATATGGGTGTCTTTTCTTTATTTTTGCATAAAAAAAGATTATTTATATTCTATCACTAACATCGGATACTTTTTCGCCGACGGCAGACATTTCTTTTTTTAGATTTCCTATTCCCTCTAATATTTTATCATGTCTTTCCTCTTCTTTATAAAGCTTTACACATTCCTTTAGACTATCAGCTTGATGTATATCTAAATACTCCATAAATTTATCAATTATTTTAGTTTCGCAAAATAATTGAGGTAATTGTGTAGAATGAATAAGTTAATCCAACTTATGTGACATTTCTTTCTTTAGTCTTTTTTGTTTATTTAATAAAAAGCACTTGCCTATGAAATAAACATAAATCTTAGTGACTTGTTTAATAATTGGAAAAAACAAAAGAATTAATGCTATGATTACGTTAATTCCTATCAGCATAGGCCATTGACCTGTATTAGTTATAAAAAGTTCTTTTAATATAAGAGTCATAGATATAATTTATTTTATTGATATAACAATTATTTCTAAAATAACTAAAATGATTACTAGTAAGGCTCCACTTAAAAGAATATGTCTCTTTGCCCTATTATATTGCCTATTTCATTCTTCATATTCTCCTGCTAGTTGTTTACCTTTTGTTAATACTGCTCTAAGCTGTTCCTTCTCCCCAAAAAATCCCTCCATTATGTTTACCAAAACTTCAAGTGCAGTAAAAAGAAAGACACCAGGTACAGTGACCTCAAGTTTTAACCTCGAACGAAGTTTAGGTACCCAAAAGAAGTTAATGTATAATGATGGTGCTATTGGTATTATTCCGCAAGAAGTTCGAGAAGAATTTTGGAAAACACTTTCTGATTCGAGCTATGCTAAAGAATTTAGTTCTATGAATATAAAACTTATGAAAAAAGGTAAGGCACCTTACTCACCAATAACAGAACATTGTGGTAACAATAATAAATATATACTACATCCGAAACAGCCTATTAATAAAAGTGGAGATGTCTATAACCTTGATAACTTAATCATTGTATCTCCTAAGATTCATCAAACAATATTAGATCCATCTTACCATTTTTGGAAAAAAGGGCTATAAATGATAGGAGGAATATAACATGAATAGTAAAATGACTAAAGAAGAGCTTATTAAACTTGTAGAGCAAATATGTGATCCTAAATTGCCAGATGAGTTAGGTAGTAAGTATATTGATATCTTAAAAGAGAATGTACCCCACCCAGCTCCAAGTGACTTAATCTTTTGGGATTTTAGAGACTTAACACCTGAAGAAATAGTAGAGATTGCATTGAATTACAAAGAAAGAAAAAAGTAGAATACTATGTCCGTAATAAGGTCGCTCCTTTATGGAGCCTGTTTTATTTTGTAACCAGAACATCTAATCGTTACCATGCCCCTTAAAGAAAAGACACCATAAGGTACCTTTTCTTTAAAAACTAAAAAGTATGAGAAATGGAACCTTTAGCCATAATTACGACTAAGGGCTTTTTGTATGTACATAAAAAAAGGAGCTGACTGTATGGAACATAATAAAAACGGAATGCTTGCTTTAATTGTTTTGTTTGTAGGACTAGCATTTTTTGTTATCGGCATGGTTTATCACTTATGGGGAACAGTTTAAAAACAAATAGTAATCCATTTAGAAGAAATTCAGAAGCAACATTCAGGTCTTCACCTCATTAAACACCAATAACCATTTTCCTAGTCATGTAACCCCTCCTTATGCTTGAGGGGTTTCCGCTTTAACACAATTATAAAAAAAGGCCCCATCACTGGGGCGCTCCAAAAATAATATAAGTAAATGAATTAAAAAAATAACAGACAACTAAAATATATATGATTAAAATTATATAATCTATATATATGCAATATTACATAAAAAATTTCATCATTACATGCTATACTAAAACAGGAGTCGACAATCGTTATTTTCTTCTTATTTTTAAAGCAATATGATATATACCTTCTTATCGCATTTGGATTGTACAAGCAAAAGAAGACATCATAATTGATGTCTTCTTTTCTTATATTTTTATGAATTTTTTTGCGAAGATGCTCTCCAATCACGAAAAGATGTTGGGCGTCCAGAATAAGCTCTTTGCTTTGCAGCAGCAACAGCTGATTTTTCTTCAATAGTCTTTGGTTTCTCTTCCACAATCGCTGATTTTTCTTCAAGAGTAGTCACAGCTGTTTGTATTTTTTCCAACTGCTCTTTTAAAGCTTGCTGTTCAATCTTTAAATCCGTAAGTAAGCGTAAAATCATTTCAGAATTAGCCATACAGATCCTCCTTCCCCCAATACACAGAATAAAATACAATATGTAAACGACCCAATACCGGTGACAAAATAAGGTTGTCAACTCTTATAAAATCCCAAGTATCTTTTATTTTTCAAAAGGACCTGCTCAAGTTTATCCGTAAAAACATAAAGTAAATTAAATCCATTAATTAATGGTCTTTATGGAAGGAGGAGTTAATATGGGCTATGGCGGTAGTTGTGGTGGAGGCTGTGGTTTCGGCGGCGGATTTGCTTTACTTGTTGTACTCTTTATTTTATTAATCATCGTTGGAGCTAGTTGTTGGGGCGGCGGATTCGGCTGCTAAGGGGAGGCACTCTTGAGAGTGTCTTTTTTTTTGTGTTTTTGGATGTACAGCTCCTATCTTCTGTAGAATGTGGAACAGACGGATAAGAACCTTTCGTATTTTTCCACCTAAATACGGCATCCTAATATGATTGATAATTATAAAAATTCTCCCTATTCATATGGTTAATTTTTCTATATTTGTTATAATTATTTTATATAAATAAATTGGAGGTGAAAAAATAATGATACTAATATTACCTATACTGTTATTCTTATTATTTATCCTTTATAAGATTTCTAAAATGGTTAGTAGAACCGTAGCTGTGTTAGTTGATTTTTTATTTTTAGGAGGATTCACTGCTTATTCATTACATAAACTCATATCGGTAAACATAGCAAGTGGGTATGCCGTTTATTTTTGGGATATTATATTTTTTATCCTTTCTTGTGTTCTATATTACATTGTTTTAAATTATCTAGTTATTAACTTCCCTAGAATAGCCGCATTTATTAATTACATTATTTCTTGGATTGGAACATTTTTAGTATATACAACAATCTGTATTATCTTGATAGGAAATTTACCGCAGTTATTAAATAATGAGTTTTTCAGTCAGCTCACTAATATTATTATTATTTCTATACTTGCGATCATAACATTTAATATTAGAAAAACCATGTTTGCCAATGAAGAGAGAAATGAAGAAATTTATTAGTTTATTATTAACTACATATCATAGTGTGGTAATAAAAAAGGCATACTAAGGTGCCTTTTTTATTTATTTGAATTGGATTAATCCATAACCTTCTTGTGTATTTGGAAATCCTAGTCGTTGAGAATAAACAATTAGATAGAATTTCACCAGATAAAGAAGTATTTCTATTTCTTGTTTACCTATCATTTTTATTATAAGCGCTATTGCCCCTGTTGCATGAAGTGCGGCCATAGATGTACATCCAATAACCCTCATACCAATTCTGTTGTACACTTCATTTTAAATATCCTACCCTTCCTTTATTTTAGTTTCCATTTGTGCTTTGCTCGTAGCAAGTTTTCTTACACCGTTTTCAGTACATGTAACATTACAAATTGACATAACACTTCATGCACCATATACTGTTAACAACAGTATACTGTCATTAACAGTATAAATCCTAATTCATTCTAGGAGGTCTATTCATGAAACATACAGGAAGACATACAGGTGCATTTCTTTTGTTATTTTTAGCTGAGGGGGATAACTATGGTGGGCAATTATTGCAAAAGTGCGAAGAAGAACTTCCAGTCAATCCAATCGATAGCGCCATTTTATATCGCACGCTAAAGAAATTAGAAAACGAAGGTGCAATTGAATCTTACGTAAGTACAGATCATCAAGACAAACCGAGAAAGATGTACAAAATTACACCTGCTGGAAAGGAACAATTGGCAGATTTCCAAATGGATATTGAAGAAAAAATGAAGAACTTATCCTTTTTCTTAGATAAATATAAAGACTTAAAGGAATCTGATCATGATTAACGGCGTGATCCTTTACACTTTAGCCATTATTCTTACGGGGCTTTCTTTTATGAAGGATCGTACGAAAACGAAAGAAGCTCTATGTAAGTCATGGAAAATGTTTCGCAATCTTCTACCCGCCATGCTTTCCATCATGCTTTTCGTTGGCTTATCGCTTTCTATATTAACACCGTCCTTCATCTCTTCTATCATTGGAGAACAGTCTGGATTGTTAGGTATTATTTATTCAGCGATACTCGGCTCCGTTGCACTTATTCCAAGCTTCGTCGTGTTCCCACTTGGTAATACGCTATTACAACACGGCGCAGGTCTACCTCAAGTTGCGGCACTCATGTCTACATTCATGTCAGTAGGAATTACAACATTGCCGATGGAACAAAAAATATTCGGACGAAGCTTTGCTTACGCACGTAATGCATCTGCATTACTCATGTCACTCCTATTCTCCTATATCATTTGGGTGGTGATGGTATGAAGGAACTAAAAAAATATCGCTTCTTTTTCATTTTATTACTGGGGCTCTTTGTCTTAACTTTTATAAATCAATCTTTAGGATGGAGCGCATTACAATTAACGGGGAATAGCATTTTAGATATGTTGTTTCTACTCCCCCCTGTCCTAGTATTTGTAGGATTACTTGATCAATGGGTGAAGAAAGAAACGCTCATGAAATATATGGGAGAAAAGTCCGGCATATATGGAATCTTATTCTCTTTATTATTAGGCGGAATTGCAGCTGGCCCTCTCTACGTTGCCTTCCCAATGGCAGCACTACTATTAAAAAAAGGCGCCAGCATTCGGTACATCGTATTTTTCTTAGGCGTTTGGACAACTGCAAAATTGCCAATTCTCGTGTATGAATTTTCTTCATTTGGCGCTACTTTTACACTTATTCATGTTGGTTTCGGTCTCGTATTTTTCTATGTAATGGGGCTTATTTTTGAAAGGTTTTATGATCAGGGACAGTTGCTTCGGTATGATGTTACGGAGGAAATGTAATCAAATTGACCATAAAATAGGAATATGATATATTTTCGGTAGAATACTATATAAGTATGACATCAAATAAAATGGCATATAATAAAAGAAGAGATGCGCTAACATCTCTTCCCTAACTGCTACCGTATAGGGTGGTAGTTATTATAAGTTATTTCTTTTTACGAAACCCACCCTTCTGCTTCCTACGGCGCGGAGTGGGTTTTTTGTTGTCCTTATCTAGAAGTTGCTTCCGCAAAAAATACGCTGAAACTTCGCGCACAGTCGCTTTCAGAAACTCTTTTACAAGATCAATCAAAAACTCCATATTATCACCTCCTTTCCTTCCGAATAGAAAGAAGGGATAACCATCCACCCTCACAATATGCAGTTGACTTTGTTTTATCAAATGATTGTAAAGATATTATGTAAACAAAACAAATGAAATTTTACATAGTTAAAAAGCCCTTCTAAACTGGGCTTTTTATATACATGCTATTACTTCCCAATTGTTATGAAAAAAACGTCGATAAATTTCTATTTCAAATATTCAGAATTAATATTAAAATAAAAAATGGGGATAGGGGTATGGGATTTAAAATTTTATACATAACGAGGGAATAGAAATGAAACTACAATTAAAAGCGGATTTAATGCTACTACTAGTTACATTCTTTTGGGGTGCATCCATCCTACTTACAAAGCTTGGACTTGATGGCATAGAAGAATATAATTTAATCGCATTACGATTTATTATTGCCTTTCTTTTATCAGGTTTAATATTTTACAAACATTTATTCAAAGTTGATTTTAAAACTGTAAAATATGCATTTATACTGGCTTCTGTTTTATTTATCGTTTACATTTTCGCGACTTTCGGTACAAAGTATACAAGTGTTTCTAATGCTGGTTTCTTATTATGTCTCACAGTCATTTTCATTCCAATATTATCAGCTATATTTTTAAAACACATTCCTGAAAAGAAAGTTATAGTAGGAATCATTTTAACGATAATAGGAATTGGTTTATTAACATTAACGAGCGAATTCAAAATCGGTAATGGCGATATATTTTGCATACTGTCTGCCCTATTTTATGCGATCCACGTCATCATTACTGGAAGCGTAACGAAACATGTAAATTCCATTGCACTTGGAGTCATACAACTCGGTTTCGTCGGCCTATTTAGTCTTATTTTTTCATTCATTATAGAAACACCAAAGCTGCCTAGCACAACCAACTCATGGCTCATCATCTTAGCCTTAAGCATATTTTGCACCGCAGTCGCATTCATCGTGCAAGTAATTGCCCAGCAATACACGACGCCCACACATACCGGACTTATCTTTTCATTAGAACCTGTCTTTTCCGCAGGCTTTGCTTTCGTTTTCACGGGTGAAACACTTACTGGAAAAGGATACTTAGGGGCGACACTTATATTAGTAAGTGTGTTGATTGCTGAGTTGGATTTTAAGAGTTTGTTGAGGCCTAATTATAAGAAGAATATAGAGTAAACATTTCACTATGATCAATAAACATACCCTAGAAAAATATGAGTTTATATTATTTTCATGCTCTTCACTTAGATTTTCTTTTTCGATGCTATCTTCAAACAAGGTAGCATCGAAAAAATGTTAAAAGGAATTTCTCCTTAGTATCTTCTTATACTTGATGTAGTTTACATATTTGACCTTTTCTACGTTCTTTGATTACTTACTGAATAAAGTCATACAGATTTTTCGCTAACAATAAACAAGTTACTGTAATGAAAAGAGCACGAACATACCCACTTCCTTTTTTTATAGCAAATTGGGAACCAACAATCCCTCCAGCAATTTGAGCAATCCCCATTATAAAACCATACGCATAGTTTACTTGCCCTACATACATAAACATCAACAATGCCCCAACATTACTTCCTAAATTAAGAAGCTTCGCATTACCTGCTGCTTTTAAAAAATCATACCCGATAAATAAAAGAGAAAACATTAAAAACGAACCTGTTCCAGGACCTAGAAATCCATCATAAAAACCAATAGTAAAAACAAAAAAAGTAAAAATAATGACGTGTCGACCAGACAATTTCTTATGAGTGGAAATACTACCCCAATCCTTTTTGAATATCGTATAAATAGCCACCGCACCAAGCATGATCAGCATCAATGGCTTCAGTACTTCTGGGTTCATTAAATGGACGGTCCATGCCCCTATTATGGAACCTATGAAAGTGAGTGGAACTAATTTAAACGCCGATTTCAAATCAAGATTACCAGAACGATAAAACACAATATTACTAGTTGCACACCCCATTGTCGACGCTAGTTTATTCGTAGCTACTGCACTTGCTGGATTCAATCCTGTAAATAATAAAGCAGGTAAGGCAATGAGTCCACCACCACCTACAACTGAATCAATAAATGCAGCTAAAAATCCAAAAGCAATCAAAATCATTAATACGGATGGGTCTAAATAAAAATCCATGTTATTAACCTCCCCTTTAGTCACTATCAGAATAGTAACTAATAATTTGCTAAATGTAAACAGTTATTGTAACGTTGAAATATAAAGTGAAACTTTAATCAGTGGGGGGTTTTGTTCATCCCCCACTGATTATTAGTTGAACCAATCGGGCTTTTACGGGCAGTTGATCCCCCACCTAACTTCTTTGCTTCCGCTGAATTTTGAGGTGGGGGTCTTACTGCCCGTTAAAGCGGGATAAAAGCAAACATCGGAGGACGAAAAAAGTGGATTACATAGTGCAACAGCTTAAAAAAATGGGTTTTAATGAATATGAAGCTAAATCTTATGTATCTCTTGTTAAACAAGGGCCTGTCACAGCCTACCAAGTGAGTAAGGATTCGGGTGTCCCAAGAGCGCGAATTTATGAGATTTTGGGTAACCTTGTAGAAAAAGGAATTGTCATGAAGGAAGAAATAAATGACACCACTCGCTATTCACCTCTACCGGTTGAAGTCTTTTTACAAAAGGCTCAATCAGAATGGCAGTCTACTTATGAAGGAATCAGTGATTCATTAAAAAAACTAGAAACTTCCGAGGAAAAAACGGATAATCGAGTCATTACGTTAAAAGACAATAAAACAATCATTAGCTATTGTCAGGCATTAATAAAAAAAGCAGAACAACGTATTGTCATTTCAATGTGGGATGAGATGTATGAAGCGTTAGAAGAGGATCTATCTGAAGTAGCTGATAAAGTTACAATACAAGGTATTACCCTGCATGTTGAAAATCCCATCAAAAATCTAGAAGCCCATCGTATAACACCTTATACAGAAACCTTATCTACAGAACATTGGTTCATTTTATCGATAGATTCTAAAGAGATGATTTATGGACCATCACTTGAAGAGCGTAATATTGCTTTTTATACAGATGACCCCGTTCATATATACCTATTAGAGGATTATGTATGGCATGATGTTTTAGTAAATCGACTTGTCCGACGTAGCCAAGATGATTTGCAGCAATGGATTACTGCAGAGAGAAGATCTTTCTTTATGGGGAAATAAGAAACATATTTAAAGAATCAAAGAATAAAGCATAAGTTAATGAAATGAAACACTTATGCTTTATTTTATTCGCAAAGCGATACTCGATCCTTTTCACTATTTCCCCTCCACAAACCTCCCAAACTCCTTCAAAAACCGCAGCTTAAAACTCCCCACAGGTCCATTCCGATGCTTCGCCACATGAATCTCCGTCATCTCTTTCTGCTTCGTTTCCTTATCGTAATAATCCTCGCGATACATAAGCATAATGACATCCGCATCTTGCTCAATTTGTCCCGTCTCTCTTAAATCAGATAAAAGAGGGCGCTTATCTTGACGTGACTCTACGGAACGAGACAATTGCGACAACGCTACTACACAAACATGTAATTCACGTGCTAATACCTTAAGGTTACGCGAAATCTCACTAATCTCTTGAAATCGATTGCCCTTATGCTTCGGATCGCCCGTAATGAGCTGCAAGTAATCTACAATAATTAAAATCTTTTTATCACCGTGCTTCCTTTTTAACTTACGAGTTTGCATCCAAATATCTTGCACCGTAATGCCTGCATTGTCGTAAATCTCAAGCGGCAGTTCACCAATCTCCGCAAACGCCTGACTCACCTTTTCCCAATCTTCCATCGCAAAACGGTGCTTCGGATTTTTCAGCCTGCCTGCTGACACTTCACCTACGCACGAGGCCATCCTTTTTAACAATTGCTTGCTACTCATCTCTAACGAAAACAATCCAACCGCCGCTCCAGACTTCGCTGCATGCAGTCCAACATTTAGCGCAAACGCAGTCTTCCCCATAGAAGGACGCGCACCAAGAACGACAAAATCACCTTCCTGCAATCCGCACGTCATTTTATTTAGCGATATATAACCAGTCTCAATACCAGTAATCTCTTTCGCATCTTGATGAAGCTCTTCATATAAATCAACTAACGCATCCTTCAAATCAAACTCACATACACAGTCCTTTTCCTCTAACTCACAAAGTGCCGTAATCGTCTCACCAATAATTTTCTCATTCTTCTCCGCAATAAGACGCTCTCCCATCTTGTGCCCGAGAACACCAGCCTGATACATTTTCCAGGCACCTCGAACAAGCCCCTCATAATAAGAGAAGTTGCTAGTAGTAGGCACACCATCCATTAACCCGATAAAATACTCCATTCCCCCGATTCCCTGCAAAAATTTCGGATCTATCCTAGAAGTGAACGTCACAAGGTCAATTGGTTGCCCCTCTTCTTCCATTTTTCGCATTAACTGAAATATAGACTTATGCACCGGCATCGAAAAATACTGCTCCGTCAAACGGCACTCCTTAATAAGCTCTCCATCAAGTAATAGAGAACCTAACACCGTCTTCTCCGCCTCCACATTTTGAATACTCATGGACGCCACCCGCGCTCCGCTAAAAAGCGCTGCAACTCTTCCTCAGACGGCGCACTCTTCTCCCACTCCTCACACCTCGCCAAAAACTCCTCCGTCTCCCCCGTACTAACAGACGACTCCTTCTTCCGAAACTGAGCCGTATCCGCCTCAACCTCACATACTTTCGTAAATCCTTTCCCGTGCCACCCTCTCAAAATCCCCTTCACATAAGCAACCGTCCGCTTATTATTCTCAAACGCAATTTGAAGAGCCTTCAGCACAAGCTCCTCTGACAAATCTTCCATCCACGCACTCAATTCCTCCACCGTATGCGGAGACAAACTACCAAAATGTTGCTCATAAAAAGAAAACACGCGACTTCCCGTTTCCTCCTCTACAACCTCTTCTTCCTCTGCCTCCTCACAAATCGGATCGGCATCATCCACAGCCAAATCACCCGGCATACCGAAATGCGCTAACAGCATCGGAACATTCAGCTCCTCCTCTACGCACTTCTGAAGAAACATATGTACAAACTCCTTATTCTTCACACCCTTAAGCTCACGAAGCACACACTTCTCCACATTCGTATTCGTCACAGGATTATAACGAAGCCAATTTAAAACAAATAACTCCCGAGTATCCGCATCATAAAGAATCTTTCCATAATCAACAAAGCGCTGCACAAGCTTATCAACCGTCTCCCGATTATAACCAGTCTCCATCTCAGCTAACCGCTTCGGAAAAGGAAAAATCCCGCACTGCGTCGTCTTCGAACAAGTCAGCAAATACACATAAAAATACCGCTCCTCCGGCGTCAAATCCAAAACAAAATCATCCTGCCAAAAATTCACCTGCACATTACGATATACCGCCATCCTAATTCCTCCCGTCTCCGTTCAAAAGTGAAAACCTCTTCATAATATATATGGGAGGATGGCCGGGTTTTTGGCGTGTTATTTCAAAATTTTTTTCGACTCCTACTACGGTGTTTGTTGGTGTTTTTGTTTTGTTATGTTTTTTCTTAGTGATTTATTACTTGGTAGGGGCTTGTAAGGGGCTTAGGAGGGGTTAGTTGTCGGTTACTTCGATTAGAAACACTCGATCTGAGAAGCCGCCTCTTTCTTCTGCTTTCTTTTTTCGGATGTTGTTGATTTCTTCTAGTGTTGTGCCTTCGTGTTCAGCTAGGGCGTTTATTAGTTCTAGTAGGTCGGAGAGTTCTTCTAGTTTATGTTCTTTTGCATCTGCCTCTAGATACTCGGTTAGTTCTTCTTCTGTTTTTTTGCAGATTTCTTTTATATATTCTTCTTCGGGTAGGATTTTTGTTGTGGGTGTTTTTCCGTTGTTTTTTATTATTTGTGGGATTTTGTTTCGGATTAGTTTGTTGTAGGTTGGCATGGGGTTTTCCTCCGTTTGGTTTTTCTTCTATTATAATGGAAAAGCAGTTTAACTAGGTGTTAAACTGCTGCATTGCTTCTTTTATATAGTTTTCTTCTTCGGTTGTGAAGAGGGTTGGGAATTCGGATAGTGGAAGGTTTGTTTTTTGGATTATATGCTCTATATCGCTTTGAGGTGTATCAAGATAGTTCGTTACTTCTTCTATTAAATTGAAAAATCTCTTCAAAGTAACTTGAACTTCATGATGACTCGGATCCTTCTCTTCTTCCTTATACTTTTTCAACTTCCCTATCACATCCATAAATCGCCGATCAAACTTTTCTTTTAATTCCTTATTATTATAAAACGCTCGAACACTATCCGTTGAAAAGTGTTCCTCTAACCATTCACTATTTTCTTTCTCCCATATAAAAGTTTGCAAAAACGAAGAAAACAAAGCAACATCCACTCGTTCTTCCTTTTGAAACTTCTTCGTCATCTCATCCATATGCGAAAGCACCTTTGCAATTCTTTCTTGCTCTGCCAAAAGCAATTCCCTTTGAAAATGCACTTGCCTTAAAAATTCTTCCGTCTCTATATCACGCTGCAATATAATATTTTGAATTTCCCCAAGCGAAAAACCAAGATGCTTAAACGATTGAATTTGCTGCAGCACATACAAATCATCTTTCGTATATAACCGATGCCCACCCTCAGTATAATCGCTCGGCTTTAATAAATTAATCTTGTCATAATAACGAAGCGTCCGCACCGTAACATCCCCAACACTTGCAAACTCACTAATCATCCACGCCATACCATCACCTACTCCGCTAACTTCTTTCTCACATACTGAAGCATACGAGAAAAACTCTTCTCATTCTGCCTACAATATTGAAACAAACCTACAACAAGCAATAAAAAAGAAATATTCCCTCTATAACGATTTTCATACTCACTAATCCCATCATAAAAGTAATCATACTTTCTTTTTCGTAAAACGATATAAATTGCAATAAACAACACAGCAATCATAACCAAAAGTCGCTTTCCCCTTATCTCCACTTCTTGTTTCATCACCTATTCTCCTTCCAATGCATACTTATCTTCTTTAAATAACGGAATTCGAATGAGATAACGATATGTTTCATCGCGTATTACTTTCCACGCAACAATGATCACTTGAACGACCTCAAAGGCAAATAGAATCCAAAACAAAATATCACTAATACGCGAACTAATGTTAAATAGAAGAAAGATTAACAAATGAAAGTTGAACGCCTTTCGGCAATGGTATTTGTACACTTCATTTTTACGTGCCAGTGTGATGTACATGAGTAGTGGCGAAAAGATTCCTATTGCGGCTGAGAGTAATAGCATGATAATGGTGTTTCTTTTTTCTTTTGTGGTGGTTTTCATGAGTAGTTTTGTCCCCCTTTTTGTTTTGTCTTCTTTAGGTTAGGGGGTGACGTTGGGGGAGGTTCAAGGGAGAATGTATAGGAAAATTGATTAATACCGATATAGGTAAAATTAGACTTTTACCTTGACAGGGTGGAGGTCATCATTTTAAATTTCACATCCACGTTATTTACAAATAGAAAGAAGAGCATATATCTCATATGCTCTTCTTCCCATAGCTAATAATACAATTTATCCGACTAATATTTATCTAATCTATTTCACAATTACATCCATCATTTTTAACAATTTCTCCACTTCACCTAAAACTCCCATCGTTCCAGGAATATCAATTATCCCTTTTCCATCTCCCACTCTATAATCCCTCACCACAGCAACCGTCATATATCGCCCATTACCAAACCTAGGTTTCTCCACATTGAAAGAATAATTATGCCTTCGTTCGATTAGCGCCTTACTCCACTTATCCCTAAGTTCTTTTCTTCTATCCTTATCAGCAACATGTATTTTAAAACATACACGTCCTTCTTCTAACTGCAAATACTGCTTACAATTATTATCTTCTTGTTCACTCCACCATAACGCATAGAACCCACCATTGGGATTAGCTACATATCCATATTGACCTTTGATCCCGCGTTGCTTTAACTCCTCATAAAATCCTTCCCAAGCTTCACCTTTCCACTCGCTTAACGGAAGTATCTTATATGAATCATATTTTTGATCTATTTCTCGTAAATAAAAATAGTAATCTAAAAATATTTGATCTTGAACTCCTCTATCTATATTCTCTTGTAAAAATTCAAGCATATGTTTTCTTGTAAACAACATATATTTTGCGTCAATTACTGCTGAATAATCACTTTGATTCCCTATTTTATAATAGATAGGCAACAGTTCATTTTCTTCATATTTTTTAAATTTCATTATATCTTCATAATAACGTTTCAGTTGATTAGAATGCTCTTTTGTATACGTTTTATCTTCAATTAAAATAGCCTGATTACCGTTAATTTCAATGAGTATATCTAAACCTTTAAATTGTTTCGTAATCTTAATTCCTTTAATAACGGCTGGAAAGGTCTTTTTATGTAAGTCATATATTCTTCTAATAAAACCTATACCGGCTTCATGTAAACATTCATCGGTTTCTTTATAGATTGGGTTTGCCCACTCTGCTAGCCAACAAATAAAAGCATCTTGCGACAACTCACTTGTTCCATGTGAAAATAAATTCGGTCTCTTATCCATTATTTACTCCCCTTTGTATCTAAACGCTATTCCCCAACATTCAATACTTCTAAAACTTCCCTAAACAACACCGATCCCCTACCAATGGCTAACTCCAAAGGCACTTCCTTAACTCGTCCATCTCTCCCCACCATAACAACCCCATTCTCATAATCAACCCAAATCTGAACATCCTGCACATAATAACTCTTAATAGTAGAAGCCTCATCTAAGTTGTTATGATCCAGCTCAACTTTAACCTGCTTCGTGAAACGACGTAACGTTTTCCAAAGAATTCGTTCCTCTTTTGATTTCATGAAGAGTTCTGGGAGTTCTTGTACTTCTTTTAATAACGACATAGTTGTTATGGTGTATGTTTGAATACCATATCCTACTGGACGAATGAGGTGGTCTAGTTTTTTCCATGGCTCTAGTTCGAAATGTACATGCTCATCGTTTTGTGGCATTTGAATGTGTTTGATTTTGGCTACGTATTGAATGCCACCTTTTTCTCCGTGCCATTTTTTCGGTGCATATAATGCTATGTACTTTGCTTCTTGCCATCCTGATTTTAGCTGTATGGCTGGTAACTGATATAAGCCATTCTTTCTATACGTTTCATAGTCATTTTCAGTTTTCACGCTGCCCACTAATACTTTTTCTTCTAGTGAAGAGTGCCATTCTTCTTTTGTTCCTCTTGGAAGGATGCCTTCTCTTATAATTTCTTCTGGGCTTTTTTCAATGAGATGATCTAGAAATTGTTCGACTAGTCTTGTTGCATTTGGTAAGAATGGAAAGCCACCGATATTTACTTTTTCGATACTTTTATAAAATGGATGGTTCTCGTATTCTTCCTCTTGGTCCCACGGGAATAGTACGTACGCTCCGTAAGCTGTTCGCTCAAATGGTCCTTCTTGTTCTACTACTAGTGCGTCTCTGTAACGATGCATTGTATTAATGTCTTCTTCCATTGGACCAGGAGTGCCATACTTCCTTTTGTAATGAGCTTTTTCAGCAAAATCAATTCGGTATTTTGCATCAAAAATGTATTGATATTGATAGTTCTTTCCCTTTTTCTCAATAGCGAGCATCGTATCTGGTTTTTGTGTAACTGTTGGTAGTCTACCGTTTCTTTTCTGGAAATAAAGTTCTATTACTTCATCAGTGACTGGATGCTTGAACGTTCTTTTTGCAGTTTTACTTTCATCAAGCGTTACGTATAAACCATCTTGTTTAACTTGAATAACGTCTTGATGAAGCGGTATATATTTTTTAGATAGAATTTGTCCAAGTTTTAAATACGTCCAGTATTCGTATAACCTTGCGACATCTTTTACCGACATTTTGAAAATTTGTCCTCGTAATGTTAAACCGCGCGATAGCATTAAGAAGATTTGATATGCATCTCTATAGCCTGCTGCCATCTGGATAACGAGTGAAAAGACTGAGCGATCTAATTTTCCGATTGCTCTCCAAAATGGATCGTTCAATTCATTTTTCATTCGATACTTCATATTTTTTACACGTTTCAGCAAATCTTCATCAGTTTCACCACGTGTATATCTAGACTTTTTCTCTAGCGCCTTAAGTAAATCATCGATTTTATGTACGACTCTTTGAATCATCCATTTAACAAATCGATTTTCTAACGTATCATAAGACACTTCCTTATAAGCTGTAACACCTTTAGTCGGTATACTGTTTTCTCCTTGCAGCAAGTGTGGTCGCTTTCGCAAATAGTTCATTCCGACAGAATCCAATTTACGAATTTTTTCTCCTCGTACTAGTTGATGTCTAGTCATAAGCGTATGATGCGGTTGTCTTTTAATGTGAGAGATCGACTTCATAAACCGCTCAAAGGAATCATTTAAAATACGATAAAACTCACTCTTCGATGGATTTGTAGCGTAAATTGCAGACGCTCCTAAGTAAGTTCTCTTTAATAAATGAAACGCTAAATTATAAATTTCATCATTCACTTCATCTAATAAGGCTCTGTAATCATCCTTATAATCAAGTTTTGCTGGAAAAACTTCAAATGTAACGGTTAATAAAGTATCTTGATCATCTTTAATTTCAAACGTTGTATTTCCTACTTCATTCGGAAACGAAAGATTCCCCATTAACACATGAAGTGATCCCATTTGAATAGAACTAACTTGTTTTCGAAAACCCGGATGTTCATGATAAAAAGAGAGCTGCTTGTTATTTTTCGGAACAACAACAAGCTGATAACTTCTATTTTCAAAAAAGATTGGCGGGTGTTCGCTCCATTCATCCAACCTCTGCAATCCCGCATCAAATACAGAAACGGATTCCGGATTCCCATCTACATGAAAATACATCATTTCATCCGCGTTCATAGCGTGATATTCTTTTAAGCTCTCATATTTTTCATGATAAGGATTTCCTTTAATCGTCAATGATAGTTCATCTGTTTCAATCTTAACTAGCTCTATCTCATTATTAGATCCAGAAAGAGGTGAAACCATCATACTCGAACCTCCTTAACATATGAGACAGCTTGTTAGCTGAACGAGGATATTTAGCATATGAAGCGTCATTATTACCGCTATCATATTCTTCATTTGCACATAATACATACAACTGTTTTAATACCTCTTCTGTTCTTCCATCGCTTCCTGCAAGACGCGGTAAAATCTTTTGATATATTTGATAATCAAGCGCTTCATCAAACGATAATAGCTTTCCTTGTTCGTTGTATGCCATATAGAAACAAATTTCATCTCGTATACGGTATCCAACTTGAGCACCTACTGATTCAAGTATTCTATTTATTTCTATTAAAATAGTTGAGATATTTCTCACAAGATCTTCGTTTTCTTTAAAACATTCTTTTAGATGAAGATACTCGGTTTCTAAAGAGCGATTTGAAGCAATTTCAGCTTCCTTCTCTTCTACATCCATTAAGAAATTAAAATAATCTAAGTTAACGGTATTAAATTCAATTGTATTTGCACGATCTAATACTTTCTTACTTAAAGGATGTGTCGTTTCGTCCATGTTTACCGTTCCGATAATATATACATTTGATGGGATCGTAATGTGCTTATTCGTAATTGATTCTGGAAGTACTGGTGACGTAACAATTTTTCCACCTTTCCATTTACGGCTCTCAATTACACTTAAGAAATCACTAAAATAGTATTCCACTCGAGCTAAGTTCATCTCGTCCAATACTACAAAATAAGGTCTATTTGGATTTGCATCTGCAGCTTCAAGCACCTTAATTAACGGTCTTTCTTGAAACTCCCCTTGAAGGTTCACATACCCAAGCAAATCAGAACTGTCACTCCAATCAGGTCGAATCGGAATAAGTGTAAATTGTCCATTCTCTTCCGTTGCTCCTAAACTCTCCGCAAACCACTGAACAATTTTCGTTTTCCCTGTACCTGAAATACCCGATAAAATCACAAATGGCTTCGTCTTTAATGAAAGGAAGAAATTAATAAGATCCTTTTTCTCATAATAGAAACCTTTACTTTGAATATAAGAAGACACATGATTAATAAGGGATTTCTGATCTAAATGAACTTCTTTCCTCCCATAAATCACTTCATATTTTATTCCTTCCTCTTTATAAGCAATAAATCCCTCATAATAGCGAAGCATTTCTTCTAGATCCTCTACTAACTCTTTTTCACTTGGCATTTTATTAGCATCATACGCAATATAAGCCGCTGTTGAATTCGCATATCCTTTCGCTTTTGGGCTTGTCCCTAGGAAAATCTCATCATCTTTTTTCACCTTTTGAGACATATGTATTTGCTCTCGAATCTCTTCTTTAATTTTTTGCATATCTTCTTTAGCGGTTTCCGTTACACCTTGTCCAATGGTCAAATATAGTCGTTGCATATCTTCACTAAATAAATAAACGATATAATATCCTCTCTGTGTCGATGTTGTAATATCTCTATGCATTAATGCAATCCACGGAACTGTTGCCCAATTTCCTTTCCCAACCGATCCTATTACACTGTACTGCGCCTCATTTATAAAAGGTAAACGAATGATCTCTGTTGCCATATCATTTCGGACTGTTGACCCTAATTTATGTCCTGCTAATTTTTCTGTTTTTGCATCCAAATATTCTTTCATTATCTTCAAAAAACCTTCACGTAAACTACTACTCATATTACCGCCCTTTTCTTCACTCTTTTTTATGTATCGTTCGGCTGGAACCCCTTCATCATTAATTAGCCCTACTTGCTCAAGCCAATCCAGTAAGTTATTCGTACGCTTCCTCGCCACAGATTCAACCATCAAATTATCTCCTATTGAATTTCGGACAATCGTCATTCCCAAACCTACTAAAGCTTCTTTCTTTTCATCCTTTGAATACTTCTCTAACAATCCAAGAACAAATAAAGCATGTCGGAAATATTCCTGCTTTAAAACTAACTGGGCAATGTAGATATTTTTATCTTCTGATTGAACATATTCATTTAATAGAAGATGATTCATTTCATGAGGTTCATTCAAAAATCCCAACAATCTTAAATCCTGGCGCGCATTAGATTTCATTCTATATAAATTTTCATCCGTTTGTTGACGTAACGTACTTGGATTATATGTACCATTCATTATCTCTTCTAAAAAGAGCATGACTTTATCATATTTTTCGCTTGGTAGATTATCAGTTTGGAACTCTTTAAATGTAATAATTCCTGATTCCGTTACATTCACAAATGGAAGCTGTGAAAAGAAAGCTACCAAGAAATTATTCATTTCACTTGCTTGTCTAAAACCCTCCCTCTTTACTGTGCGTATATCAATAAACTTTTGCCAAGCGTTCTTAAGGAGCTCAGAACTCACTTTAAAATAAGATGATGCTTCCTTTTCGTATTGCTCACGTGAAAATTTGATTTCAACGTCTAAGTCTCCATTATCTTTATTTCTAACCAAATAAGTTTTATCACTATTTATATCTTCAACCTGCTTTGTTGATTTAGCCAATTCACTTATGAGTTGCTCTAACATTTTCATCCCCACCGTTACAATAAATTACAATTACTACTATTTTACCAAACTATGTATAAAAGAAAAATCATACGCCATACCGTATGATTTAATAATTTCTATTATTCCCCACTAGTTCCCCATACTCCTGACTACTTTTCTCAAGAAATATTATACTCTCCCCACTCCCCTTATAAAACCCCTCCCAACCCCGCTCCCTCAAAATCCCCTTCCAACTATCACTCTCCACCATCTTCCTAATAACACCATCCCAATAAGCAACCTCTTCCTCCGTCATATCTTTCGGGCCCATAATCCCTTTCCAGTGCTGGAATATGACGTCGATTCCTTGTTCTTTCCATGTTGGGATTTCTGGTAGTCGGTCTAGCCGTTTTGGTGCGGATACGGCTAGTATTTTTATTTTGCCGGTTTTGTATTGTTTTTCGGCTTCGGATAGGGTCATGGTTGCGGCGCTTATTTGTTTGTTCGTTAGGGCGTTTATGATTTTTTTTTTGTTTTCATAGACGAAGAATTGTAGTTCGGCAGGGTTTATGCCGAATGCTTTGCTTACTTGTACGAAGGATAGGTGATCGTCGTTTCCTAGGCCGGGGGCAACGCCGATTTTGAAGCTTTTCTTATTTTGTTTTAGTTGTTCCATTAGTTGTTTTGCATTTTCTATATTTGAGTCTTTTGATACGACAACAACTTCCCAGTCCGATGCGAGTGTTGCGAGCGGCGTGAAGTCTTTATATGTTAGTTTACTGTGGCCTAGTAGGTTGTTCGTTATGAGTAAGCTTGAGTTAATCGCCAGTACGTGACCGCCTTTTTGTTTCGTATATTTCCATCCGACATCACCACTGCCACCTACTTTGTTTGTGACAGTGATTGGTTTTGTGAAGATTTTTTCTTCTGTGAGCGTTTTTTGCATCGCTCGTGCTGTTAAGTCCCATCCTGCTCCTTGAACGTTTGGGGCAACGATTTCTACTTTGTCGATGTTCACTTTATTTGTTTGGGATTTTTCCGAGGAACAACCAGCTATTACTCCTGTCATGATCCATATACATAGTAATAATCGTTTTTTCATAGTCCTCGTCCTATTCGGTATTTTCGTTCTGGTCGTCCGATAATGCCGTATGTGTACTCTACTGTACATTCGTTTGTCGCCACTAAATATTCTAAGTATCTTCTTGCGGTTGTTCTGGAGGCCCCCATTTGTTCTCCCATTTCTTCTATTGTAATTCCCTCTTCGAATCCTTTTATAATGTCTTTCACTTTTTGCAGCGTTAACGGATCAACGCCTGTCGGTAAGTTTTTTACATCTTGTGTTTGCGACGTACCGAAGAAGTTATCGATGAGTGCTTGATTCACTTCATTGCTACTATGTAATAATTGCTTCTTTCTTTTATAGTCTTCAATTGTGCGAACAAATTTTTCTAACGTGACCGGTTTTATAAGGTAATTGCTTACGCCGTTTCGAATTGCTTTTTCTAACATATGGTTTTCATTTGCCGCAGTAACCATAATGACATCAACGTTTGGAAAATCAGCATGGATTTGTGGTAATAAGTCGGTTCCAATTCCGTCTGGTAAATAATTATCTAATAGAAGCAAATCGACTTCTTCCTTTTGTAGTAGTTCCATCGTTTCTTTCGCGTTCAATGCTTTTCCAATTACTTTTACGTCCTTTATTTTTGATAAAAACTCTTCCTGAATTTGTGCGACGCGGAAATCATCTTCTGCAATTGCAACCTTCAACATATGCCCATCCCCCTGTTTGTCATGTACTTTCTCTCAATGTTTTCGGAAGGTAAATTGTAAAAATAGCTCCCCCATTTTTCTCGTTTTGAATTTCAATTGTTCCTCCTAGTAGATCTACCATTTCTTTCACGTTTGCTAGTCCGTAACCACGATTGTTTCCTTTCGTTGAAAATCCTTTTTGAAAAATAGTCGTGATTTTTTCTGCCGGTATTCCTGCTCCACTATCTATCACTTCAAACACAATATCGTGTCCAATATCCGTAACAAAGAACGAAACATTCTTTTCCTCTCGTTCACTCACCGCATCAAACGCATTGTCGATTATGTTTCCAAGGATCGTAATAAGATGCGAAACTTTTATATGATCTGGTAACGGATGAAGCGCACTATCTCCTTCAATATGAAAATCAATTTTCTTCTCAGACGCTGTTCCGAGTTTTCCTAATAAAATAGCTTGTACTTTCGCATCGTGAATTTGATGGAATAAAATATGGTTTTGGCTTTGATGAATGTTAGATTCTTGCTGAATAAATTCAATTGCTTCTCTATAGTGCCCTAACTGAAGTAATCCTGATAAAACGAAAAGTTTATTTGTAAATTCATGCGTTTGAGCACGTAAATCCTCCGAATACTTTCTTACCTCAGATATTGTGTTCACAAGGTTTTGCAGTTCTGTTTTATCTCTAAAACTACATACAACGCCTACCGTATTATTATTTTCGAGTATCGGCGTCATGTTTAAAATAAACACTTTATCTTGAAATGCGATTTCTTGATCGTTTTCTAGTACTCTCTCCATATGAAATTCCGGTAAAACTTTTGAAATGTGCCGCTGCATATAATCATCATTTACATGTAGCATCTCTTCTGCAGACGTATTCATCATCGTAATAAAGCCATTTTGATCAATGGCGATAATCCCTTCTTTTATAGATAGTAGTATCGCACTTCGTTCCCGGTATAGCGCTGCAATTTCATTCGGCTCTAGACCGAGTGTATCTTTACGAATGCTACGTGCTAAAAGAATGCCACCAACAATTCCAGCTAGTAATACAGCTAAAGAAAAGAGTATAATTTCTTTCGTTCTGCTCAGTATGTTAGATTCGATACCTTTTATTAAAAACTCTACTGTCACAACGCCTACGACTTGATCATAGTCTCCGTTATGAACAATAATAGGTGCCTTCGCCATTAAGGCTGGACCGCTTTCACCATTTCCTTCAAGCGTATAGTATCCGCCAAAAGTGAGTGCTTCATAGTTATATGGATTGTTACTCTTTGTACCAATTAACTCCGAATTAGAATGGGAATACATAACCCCAGAGCGATCTTCCACAATGACATAATCTGCACCAGCTTGCTCACGAACTTGTTCCGCAATGGATTGAATCGTACTTTTATGCTCGTTATATTGAAAAGCATCTTTTATAGCTGGCATAAAAGAAAGAGATTTAGCCGTTTGCAGCGCTAACTGTTCTACTTGGCGCTTCGTATCAACGGACTGAATGTAAACAAATATTCCCGCTAATAGGAGAACGACAAATAAAATTAACGTAATAATTAAGCTTACTATTTTCGTTTGTAATGACACTTTGCGTGATTTCTTCATATTTCATATCCTTTGATAAAATATTCAAAACTATCAATCTCCTTTTTTCTATTATTATGACAAAACTGAAAATGAAGCAACTATTAAAAATACCCATGTACATAAAGTACAAAAAGAATAAAATTGTCATAATATTGAGATTTTAACCAAAGAACAGTACAATTCAACTACAATGAACACGCTTTCATATTATTTTTTTATTTATAAGCAAGAGGAGGAATTAGTATGGCTCAAGCAAAATCTAATCGAGTCGCCGGCAATATTTTCAAAGGTTCTGTCGGCAATTTAATTGAATGGTACGACTGGTACGTTTACTCTGCTTTCGCCGTTTATTTTTCAGCAGAGTTCTTTCCTAAAGGAGATCCAACGAGTCAGTTACTGAACACAGCCGCTATTTTCGCAGTTGGGTTTTTAATGCGCCCTATCGGCAGTTTATTAATGGGACGATATGCGGATCGGCACGGTCGCCGGGCAGCATTGACTCTTTCGATTACAGTTATGGCCGGTGGTTCTTTAATTATCGCCTGTACACCTAGTTACGAAAGCATTGGGATCATGGCACCAATTATTTTAGTCCTTGCCCGTTTACTTCAAGGACTATCACTTGGCGGAGAGTATGGAACTTCCGCAACGTATTTATCTGAAATGGCTAGTAGTGGTCGCCGCGGTTTTTATTCAAGTTTCCAATATGTAACGCTCGTTGCTGGACAGATGGTTGCGTTAGGCGTTCAAATTGTTCTTCAGCAATTACTAAGCGAACCAGATATGAAAGCTTGGGGATGGCGAATTCCATTCATTATTGGAGCGATGGGGGCAGTAGCTGTATTATGGCTTCGCCGCACGATGGATGAATCGGAGCAATTCGCAAACATAAAATCACAAAAACGCGAAAGCGCAGGAACCGTTCGCACTCTTATGAAACATCCGAAAGCAGTATTAACAGTAGTCGGCCTAACACTAGGAGGCACTGTCGCATTCTATACGTACACAACATATTTACAAAAGTTCATGGTAAACACAGTCGGTCTTCCGAAAGAAGTTGTGAGCTGGATTAACTTTGTCGCACTACTTATTTTCGTCGTACTTCAACCAATTGCGGGGCTACTATCCGATAAAATTGGACGTCGCCCACTATTAATGGCATTCGGTATTCTCGGAACATTACTAACAGCACCGATCTTCTTCTTTATGGAAAAAACGACAGAACCAATCGTAGCATTCTTACTCATGATGATCGGCCTCATTATCGTTACTGGTTACACATCCATTAACGCAATTGTAAAAGCCGAACTCTTCCCAACTGAAATTCGTGCACTTGGCGTAGGTTTACCATATGCACTAACCGTTGCGATATTCGGCGGAACAGCTGAGTTCATCGCATTATGGCTAAAGAGTATCGGAATGGAATCACTATTCTACTTCTACGTAGCTGGATGTATCGCAATAAGCTTTATTACGTATTGGCGTATGGATGAGTCATCGAAGACTTCGCAGATTGAGGCGGAGCTTAATGGTGGAGGTAAACTAGCTAATAATAAATCTAGTTAAAATTACGTATTCTATGTTCTTCGTTTACCTGAACTCGATTTTCTTTTTCTAAAAAAGCATAATTCATTCATATATAATTTAAAAGCCTCTACTTATATGTAGAGGTTTTTGTATGACGAAAAAACACGTAGTTCCATTGTTATTTTACAAACCCCAAATTCTTCCTCCTCTTAAAGTGGAACAAATTTATTACTTAGAGTGTCTAATAAGTGTATTTCTAATATGAGTTTTCCAGATTGGATACAACATATCCCGTTTGACATCTATTTTTATGTATTATAAAAAAATGAAAGGACTTATTATTCCCAAAAGTAAAAAACATGTATTGTAATACTACGGTTAAGTATTACAAGTGGAAACAAAAAAGAAATAACGCAAACTGTGACTTATCAATCATATAAAGTGAAACTTTAATCAGCGGGGGTCTTACTGCCCGGCAAATAGCGGGATAAATGTTTTGGATGTCATTTAACCTGTGAAATTTTAGCTGCAGTAGTATTGTTACCCAATGCCATCTTTAATTGCATTGGTATTTAGAATACCTAGACAAAATCCATATATTCTTGAAAGAGGTTGAAAATTTATGTTCGTTTTAAACAAGTTCTTTAACATTTTACATTACAAAAAGATTGTGCCTGTAGTATTACTTTCATGTGTATCACTTATAGGATGTTCCAATAGTAACACTCAATCTGAACCACCTAAACAAACGAATCAAGCTAATCAAATTAAACAAGAAAATACAGGTAACCAATCTTTCGCTAAACTTGAAAAAGAATATGATGCTAAGCTTGGTATTTATGCACTGGACACAGGTACGAATCAAACTATTGCTTATCATTCAGATGATCGTTTTGCGTTTGCATCTACATCTAAATCATTAGCTGTGGGCGCTCTTTTACGCAAGAACTCATTAGAAGCTCTTGATCAAAGGATTACGTATACTCATGAAGATCTTTCTAATTATAATCCAATTACTGAAAAGCATGTTGATACAGGAATGACGTTAAAAGAACTCGCAGATGCTTCTGTTCGATATAGTGACAGCACAGCACATAATTTGATTCTTAAACAGTTAGGAGGTCCCTCTGAATTTGAAAAAATCTTGAGAGAAATGGGAGATACTGTTACTACTTCAGAACGATTTGAACCTGAATTAAATGAAGTGCATCCAGGAGAAACACATGATACCAGTACACCAGAAGCAATAGCTAAGACACTTCAATCATTTACATTAGGAACTGCACTTCCAATAGAAAAACGTGAACTATTAGTAGATTGGATGAAGAGAAATACAACTGGAGATAAATTGATTCGTGCTGGCGTACCAAAAGGATGGGAAGTAGCTGATAAAACAGGCGCGGGATCTTACGGAACAAGAAATGATATCGCAATTATTTGGCCACCAAATAAAAATCCGATTGTTCTTGCTATACTTTCTAATCATGATAAAGAAGATGCTGAATACGATGATATACTTATTGCAGACGCAACCAAAGTCGTGTTAAATACCTTAAAAGCTACGGAATAAAGGATAATAGGTTATAAGTTTTCTATTTTGGCGGGTGTTTTCTCTAGTAGGAGTTGTACCGTATTTTCATCAACTAAAAATTTAATAGTGTCTCAAAAACGAAATTTGGCGCTCCCCCTAAAGCATCTGGACTATAATAGCCAATTAAAAAAATGCAAACAAAACGACCCTTAATCAGTCGTTTTGTTTGCATTTCCTTTTTCTAAAACCACAGAAAAGATAAGTACTATAGTTAACAGCATAATAAACCTTACTTCACTTCCGTCACTTACAAAAAATGAATACAAAGTATAAATTAAAATTAATATTCCATAAATAATTTTGTGCAATGTACTCCCTCCTTTTTGCCGTATATATTTTAGTATAAAAATTTGATTCAAGTCCTATATCCAAATGAAAATAAAAATCACCTGTGATATACACAAAGTACTTTTCTCTTGTTTATTTATCTATTTCACTATATTTATCTATTTTCTTTTTATAACTCAAACTTCTTCGAATCCTACTTTTCTAGAATTTGCTACAATTCATTTTGTTCATATGGAATATGCTTATCTTTCTGTACATCTTCAACATTTGCTCCACCTGCTAATAATCTCCTGTACATAAAAGAGTGCCCTGTTAATACTGTTTTAATCATTTTATATTGCCCTCCTTTTGTTTGATTACTTGTATCATAAAATAAGTATCTGAAGTTGATATGTAGTCTATCTAGAGTGTATGTAAATTTAGAAAATCTCTAATAAAATGTTTGTATTGTAACGTTACCACCAAAACTATTGCCCTAAACACCATGATTTGAAGAGATAGGCCCCCACGTTCTAGTCTCAATTCCTCCTACAGTTCTATATTCAGTAGAACTAGTTAATTCCTATAATATAAAAAGAGCACCACTTTTTGGATGCTCCTCGTTATAACTATATATTATTTAATTTCCTTCTTTTGCTGGTACCATTTTTCCTTCTTGAGAATCCGTACCCTCTGTTCTTTCAACAGTTTTTGCATGCTCTGGTTTTTCAGGGGCTCCCATTTCAAATCCAGGTTGAGAATCTGTACCTTCTTTTGTTGGTACCATTTTTCCTTCTTGAGAACCTGTACCCTCTGTTCTTTCAACAGTTTTTGCGTTTCCTTTAGGAGTTGCTGGCACTGCATCTTTAGGTAAATCAAAGTTTTGTGAGAAAGACGTTGTTCCATCTGCACTCTGTGTAATTACTTGATTTGAACTATTTTCATTTGACTTTAAATTGTCCATTTTCGCATCATCTGCACCTCCCGCTACTAATCCTGTACTTAAAAGTGCTCCTGCTAATAATGTTTTAAACATCTTTCATTACCTCCTGTTTATTTGTAATATTCATCAAAAAAGTATCTAGAGTTAATGTTTTAGTCATTATCTTTATCTACTTGCTTTTTGATTACATTTAGCATAAGACAAGAATCTATAGTTGATATGGACTGTATCTGGAGATTATGTAAAGAAAAATGGATGATCCATTGTATATCCTAATGGATGCTTAGACAAGATTGAAACTTTATATGAGTTTGAACAATTGAGTTCCCCTTTGTTTTTGGGTGTGAGGTTTTTAGCTGGAGTGGAGTGAGGGACTAACCTTTTCTAATATAAAAGCAAACTTTTTATTATTAGTTTACATTCATTTCCCCTTAAATATTGACTTCTCAACAATTCCCTTTGATATCCTCAATTTATATAACAGCAGATTTACAATATTAAATATCTATCAATATGATTTATTCTATTGATAGATATTTAATTAATTTTACACTTCAACTAAGGCTTACAAATATCTCGTATGACTTATCTCAAAATCCTTATCGATGTTAAAGTTATTCATTTTTAAGACTAGATACAAATTAATATTGTGAGTTCACATTTTAGGGGTACTACCCCATACCCATCAACTTAAGAATTCAGAATTACCCCGAAACGAAAAAATGAGTTTTTTTGTTTCAAGTTAGCACAAAATTTCGTTCTGGGGGTACTATAAAATTTTAGTTTGATGGTGATGTGACGCTACCCCTATAAAGGTATAGTTTTCGTACTTTCATATACAATCATGTCACTTAAGTAATGTGAGCGTCGCTGCTATTACATTGTCGACAAATGAACGTTGGGGGCGAGATTTCATCATAACCGTTAGACCGATTAACGCTACAATCAGTGCCTGTGCCAAAGACTTTGCATCTGTGTTGACTTCCAGCTCACCTGATTGGATTCCTCGTTCGATCGTCTCCTGAAAAATGACAGCGAGGTACATTTGATGTTCTCTGGTCAAAATTTCAAATCTCTCATCATGAGGTGCTAATTCAACCATTGTATTGATACAAAAACAACCTTTACTAAGATCACCCGCGTATTCTTCATTGACGACATCCGCAAAGAAAATAGAAAATGACTCTTTTACAGAGGAGTGACTTTGAAGCCTATTTCGTATATCAGATGCCCGAGACATTGTATATCTACGAAGTGCGGCTTCAAACAATTCTTTCTTATCTCCAAAAGCCGAATAAATACTAGGGCGTTGAATGCCCATTCTAGAAGTAAGATCACTTAATGAGGTAGCCTCATATCCCTTCTCCCAAAATAACTGCATTGCTGCATCTAAAACTTGATCTTCATCAAATTCACGAGTTCTTGCCATTAAGAATTCTCCTTCTCAAACTTTGATTTTATTAATTGTTTTAGGATAGGTGTGTAGGTAATTACAATTATTTTTCATTACCAAACAGTATGTAATTATTATATAATTAGCCATTATTTATGTCAAATCAAGCTCCATTCATTTAATGTAACATAAACTTTAGTGCAAAAATCGTTGACATCACGAATGAGAATAAGTTATATTTACCAGTAATCATATTGTACTGAACGGTATGTTATGATTAAAAATCTAATGTGATTGGAGGTTAAGGTATGTTTAAAACAGAGACAGATATAGAAGATGATCCACTCTACACTAAGATAAGTCATAAATCTTCCATAACAAAACCTAATTTGAATCAACAGCCATCCATGTCTCACGCTTTGGCATTATTGTTTGCGACTGCCTGTGGAATGTCTGTTGCCAATATTTACTTTGCACAGCCGTTGCTTGATCAACTATCTAATGAGTTTAGTATTAACCATTCCATTATTGGTGTTGTTATTACCGTTACACAAATTTTTTATGGAGTGGGCTTACTGCTACTCGTACCGCTTGGAGATTTGCTAAACCAGCGACGTCTAATTGTCGGTCAGATGCTATTATCTACAACAGCTCTGGTTATAGTTGGTACTGCTTCCTCCAGCATGGTACTTTTCGTAGGTATGGCTTTGGTGGGTCTGCTTGCAGTTGTGACACAGACTCTCGTGGCGTTTGCAGCGACCATCGCTTCCCCTACAGAAAGAGGACGTGTCGTTGGAATTGTAACAAGTGGGATAGTTATTGGCATACTTCTCGCACGCACTTTTGCTGGTATATTAACAGATGTTGCGGGATGGCGTTCTGTATATCTATTTTCTGCTGCGCTCATGCTTTTGATGGTTTTTATGTTTATAAAGATGTTGCCCAATGTTAAGCGCGAGGTAAAATCGCTATCCTACCCTGAGTTGATTAGATCGGTGCTTACTTTATTTATTCAAGAACGAACGTTACGTGTTCGCTCCGTTCTAGCCATGCTGATTTTTGCTGATTTCAGCATTTTGTGGACTTCACTAGTACTGCCACTTAGTACACCGCCAATTGCTCTATCTCATAGTGCAATTGGCGCATTCGGTCTTGTAGGTGTGGCTGGAGCCTTAGCTGCGGCACGGGCAGGGACATGGGCCGATCAAGGTTACGGACAACGAACGACAGGTATTGCTTTAGCTCTATTATTGATTTCATGGTTGTTCATCAGTTATATAGAGCAGTCATTAATCTCATTAGTGATAGGGATAGTTCTACTTGATTTGGCCGTACAGGCAATACATGTCACGAATCAAACCATGATCCTTCCATTGCATACAGAAGCACGGAGTCGACTTACTGCTGGATATATGGTGTTTTATTCTATCGGCAGTGCTGGTGGTTCAATTGCTTCGACTCAAATATACGCACACTTTGGCTGGGGAGGGGTTTCCTTACTCGGAGCCTCTGTCAGTACTTTCGCTCTTCTTTTTTGGGCTATGACCAGACGAGTTAAGATTTCATGAAATAAACGTGTGTTAGCCAATATGAGAAACACGTTACTACTATAAAGGAAATGATTAATTTTTTTGACTTAAAATCTAATTGAACTAGGAGAGATGACAAATGGAAATAGGGATTACGTCTTTTGTAGAAACGAAACCAGATGTACATATTGGTGAAGTGATAAGTCACGCACAGCGATTGCGTGAAGTTGTTGAAGAAATCGTTCTTGCTGATCAAGTAGGACTTGATGTGTTTGGTGTTGGTGAGCACCATAGGAAGGATTATGCAGCATCCTCTCCAGCGATGGTTCTATCAGCGGCGGCACCACAAACGAAAAAGATACGGCTAGCGAGTGCAGTAACTGTACTTTCTTCAGCTGATCCTGTGCGCGTTTTTCAGGATTTTTCTACACTGGATGGCATTTCAAATGGACGCGCAGAGATTATGGCGGGGCGTGGTTCCTTTATCGAATCTTTTCCATTGTTTGGCTATAACATGAAGGACTATGAAGAACTGTTTGAAGAACATTTGGACCTACTTCTCAAAATACGTCAGTCCGAAAAAGTGACTTGGGAAGGCGGACATCGACCAGCAATCAATAATTTAGGTGTGTATCCAAGACCTGTTCAAAATCCTTTACCGATATGGGTTGGTAGCGGTGGAAATCAGGAGTCTGCTATCCGTGCCGGTTTTCTGGGATTACCACTTATGCTGGCGATTATTGGTGGTAGCCCAATGCACTTCGCACGAATTGTACAGCTATATAAGAAAGCGGCGGCTCACGCTGGTCATGATGTATCAAAACTTCAGGTGGGATCTCATTCGATTGGATTTGTTGGAGAGAATACGGAATTGGCAGCAGATACATTTTTCCCGTCCACTCAGGCAGGCATGAATAAACTTGGTAAAGAGCGGGGTTGGCCTTATTATGATCGTTCCAGCTTTGATGCTGCACGAAGTTTTGAAGGGGCATTGTATGTTGGTGATCCAGATACAGTCGCCGAAAAAATCATCCATCTTCGTAAGCATGTAGGGATTACACGCTTTATGATGTATGTACCATTAAGTACCATGCCACATGATCAAGTCATGCGTGCCATAGAATTGCTTGGAACAGAAGTTGCCCCTCGTGTAAGAGAGGAAATTGCCAAATGGGAAGCTGAAGGAGAACAGGAGACACATCTATTCCGTTAATTATTCCATAAGGATTGCATCAAGTCTCATTATTTAACTGGAGGAATTTATATGAAAATTGACAGTCGAGTATTACCAGAATTAAAACAGGCTTTCTCACAATTTCCAGGCTTTCAATTAGAGGGGGATTTAGAGGCGAGTCGAAGTCTCTTGTCGAATCCACATTTGGAAAAATCAGAGCTTGTACACATGACCAAGCGAATGATTCCTGGCGCTGCTGGCGAGATGTTAGTTAAAATTTACGAACCCGTTGAGAACAATCTTGATAAACTTCCAGCTATGCTGTGGATTCACGGTGGCGGATACGTAATGGGACACCCCGATATGGACGATGTTTTGTGTGAACGCTTTGTTCAGAATGCTAAATGCGTTGTTGTGTCTGTCGATTATCGACTTGCTCCCGAACATCCTTATCCAGCGGCTATCGAAGATTGTTATGCAGGCTTGGTTTGGATGACAAATGAGGCAGACTCGCTGGGCATTGATGTGAATCGAGTTGCGATCGCCGGTGCAAGTGGAGGCGGTGGACTAACCGCAGCGCTTGCGTTAATGGCTCGGGATAAAAGAGGCCCATCTATTATATTCCAGATGCCGCTGTATCCGATGCTTGACAATCGCAACATAGCACCATCAAGCTATGAGATTACAGAAGACCACGCAACATGGAATAGAGCAAACAATTTGACGGCTTGGAGTATGTACTTGGGCAAGGAGAAAGATTCCAACGAGCTATCTCCCTATGCCGTACCTTCGAGAGCAGAAAATTTAGCCGGGCTACCGCCAACTTATACATGTGTAGGTCAACTCGATTTATTTCGAGATGAAACCATTGAATATGTAACACGACTTGCACAAGCAGGAGTAGACGTTGAATTTCACCTCTACCCCGGCTGCTTCCATTGCTTTGAAGTATTTGTGCCTGAAGCCGTAGTAAGTCAGCGTGCCAGTCAGAATTATTTTGATGCGATAGCACGGGCACTTCATCCATAATTTATCTTGGCTCAGTCATCAGGGTGTTCAACTGAAGGCATGAGTGATAGCTCTAGGTTTATTCGATGAGCAAAGATTACAGGACGAAGTACAAATAGTGCCACCATATACTTTGAATTTTGCACCTTACTCATTGATTTAAAAACAGTAAATACTTCAAAGTTTGAATAGCTAACCAAGGTTTCAAAATAATGCAGTACGAGAGGTCACCTTGAAAGAGGTGGCCTCTCAAAATGAGTTTAAGCCTAGCAACCTAAAAGAAACTCCTCTTAAATGATTGTTATATATGATCAAAAATGTAGAATGGGATTAAAGATAAAAAACACTTTTAGGAGGTTATCATGACATTTGATGAATTGAAAAAAAACAAACCAACAGCCTCATGGGTTGAGTATGATGAAGATGGGGAATTTTTCACTGAAGAAAATATAAGTGCAACAAATAAGGTTCTTGACACTTACATTAACCATTTACAGCAATTAGGTGAGAATCCAACCGAAGTCGAAGTAATGCAAGTTGTTAAAGAGGTAGTTATTAAAATAAATGAACTAAATATCGAACATGACCATTTTATCGAAACAATGGAAAGAGAAGATCTCTATGAATTTATCGATACAGCAGCACGAATAGCTGGCTTAGAATCCGAAGAAGATATAACAGAAGAATGGCGGGAATGGTAACAAAGGCTGCATTTACTCCTCCATAAAAATTTGTCCCTTATTCTCCAATTGGAAAATAAGGGACAAACAAAGACAATCTACCCAGCTACCCTAAGGTTTTAATGGTTTAATATTTTGATTTTCAAGTTTGCCTTCACAAATTCCTGTTAAAAGAAAAACAGGCCGTAAAACGGGCGATCAATTTGATCATAAAGGTTATACGCTTCGCCAAGTGGAACATCCGAATCATGTGGTTGTTCATCCTGTAACACTTACTAACAGCAAGTAGAAAACGTTTGGATAAATAAGAAGCAAATAAATTATTAAAGGGTTGTAACCCCTACTATAAGAAATACTATTATTACCAAAGGAAGAATAATAATCATAAAGGACACTATTATTGTTAATAATGCTTTCCATGCTGAAAATTGGTGTGCTTCTCCTAAACATTTTAAGGAAATAATGATTGTCCAAATTCCAATAACTATATCAATTATGGCAAAAATAAGAAACAGAATCGTTAAAGTTATGCTACTCTCCATTTTCGGTGTCTCGCTCGTAAAGTTTTCTATCCCAAACAAGAAAAATGAAGGCACCCAAACTAATATAAGAGAATAAACGTAAGGGATATAAGAATAGGCAACTGAGTAACGTGTTTTTTCAAAGGTACCTTGTCCACCAAGTTTTTTTGCCACCCAATTAAATAACGCTGGTAGCAAAAAATAATAAATTAAGAAAGCAACGAAGGTACCGAATATAACTATTGAGATTATTGAAAATGGACTACGTATTGAATCCGCCATATTTTTAGAAGATGCTCGATCTAAAGTCTGTACGAATGAGCCTAATAAAATGAGTAAAAACACATTCTTAGGTTTGGATATAAAAATTTCTTTCATTGTATCACGTGGTTTTGTCCAAATGGAGAACCAAGGATTAAGTGCACGTTTAAATTGATTTTCTGGAGTTTCCATATAAAAAAACATTCCCCTTTCTTAAAACATATTAAATATAAATCCCTAATTATCCCAGTTGTGTACATAGAAATATTAAAGCATAAGTAGTCGATTATTTAAATATAAATATTCAATCATTTAATTTCATCTGAAACTTAGGGGGAGTGCTTCTTAGCAATTGTCTTGCATTTTTAACTATGGGCTGAGTAGTTACTTTCATTTTTGAGTACCTCACATTCTTTAATACATTGGATAAACAGTTATAATCTTATCATTAATATGAACAAACCTAATTTCCATTCCTTCAGATGTTTTACCAGAATGTGACCTTCTACTTATACATCTTTTATTGCTATAAGCCTCGTGAATGGCTTCCATAATAAGAATGCGATTATATACTTGAAATGCAACAAATCCTCTTTAAAAGCCTATGCGTATTTTCCCTCCATCTTCTATATGCTTCCGTAAATAATAATACTTATGGAGTTCTATAATCATATAAAACAAACCAAACGAAAACACTGTGCATGCAGACATAAATACAATTGCCCCCATCTGTTGTGTTGCAATGCTAAGAATTATATTAGCAATTAACTGCCCCAATCCCGCTGCAATAGCTGCTACTTTTACACCACCAGTTCCTTTCGATGATTTTGATTTTTTTCTTGGTTCCTGAAGTTTTTCAATATGATTTTTATAAAAATAATACAAAGCAAAACCATACAAACCAAATGAAAGAATAAAATAGATGGGAGTTTGTAATTGTAACACTTCATAAGCATATTTTTGAGTTATAACCAATAATCCGACTGAACATATGGTGCCATATACTCCTCGAAATAGAGTGTATTGTAATTGTCGTTTCCGAGGATTGATAGCAATCCATATCGCCCACAAATTTAAAAAAACAACTGGAGGAGTTACTATATATACATAGAGTAATCGAAAAGGATTCGCAAAAGCAGGCAAAAGAACAAACACGTCTGCCCCCAAAAGGACAAGACCAATTACGTGGACTCTTATTTCATTTACAGGATAAAGAGCCATATAATGTGCAAAAGCTTTCTTATTAAAATCTATACTTTTTTTCATATTAATTAAACCACCCCGCTACTGTTCCAATCGGTAAAAGTTTCATAGCTATTTATTCTCCTTTTTTTAAATTTATCCATAATATTATGAGCAACTACATTCCATAGTAAAGAAAGTACGGTAACAAAAAGTACAGCTAAAAAAAATAAATCCAAACTATATATTTAAAATTAATTCTGCTAAACTATCACAAATAACTTCGAAGCTTCCGCTTTCATAATCTTCTAATTTTACTTGTCCATTTTCATTATCTACAACTACCAAGAGACCATTACATTCCATACCAATAGGAATATTATTCAGTTGATTATCATGTGCGCCTTGGTATCCTTGTAAAGATACATAAAAATCATGCAATTCAATTCCTGGTATAACAGGATTTAATTCAAAATCATAACCTAAATAATTACCTCCTAAGTCTAAAAACCAATAAGAATTATAATATTCTTTAATTGAATTATGTAATTGTATCCCCAAATCTTTTTCTATATCAGAAAAATCATGAATTATATTTTTCTCTAAAGGTTTCCAGAATACGTACCCCTCTGTATCTGGTTCTCCTTCATAGATAAAAGCATCTGCTTCTTCTATCCATAAAGATTTTGGCAATGAATTATTACAATCTTGCCACTCTCTAATTATTTTATCAAAACAATTTTTCATTTCATTTTTCATTTTTTTATTTACCTCCTAATTTATGATGTTCCATAAACTTCTGAAGCATTTCTGCATATTCTGCATCTTTTCCTCATGCTCCAATCGCTTTTTCTGCGTTATGAATCCCTCCAAAACCAGGATGTAGTGGCATCGGAATACCAACAGCTTGACCACCAATATGGTGATGAACTAATTTAGTTCCACGTAATTCTGTAAAATCATTTTGTAGAAATCCCCCTCTAAATCCTTAATGATTTATTCATATTTTGAATTACCCTATCACATAAGTAATATCATTTCTTATTAAATTTACTGTGTACCCGTTCAAAAAATTTATTTGCACCAAGTGAAATTGCGCCAATAATAAGAACACCAATAATAAAATAAATCTTTTTAAATAAGTTGTAAGGAGATAAAATAGCAACTACAAGAAGTATTATAATTGCAACGAATGTGACTAATTTTCCAACTTTAAATGCTTGCATATCAGCTTTCCTCCTTCTTTGGTTTTTCAAATTTAATAACCCCTCCAAGACCAAACTCTTCACCAAAGTATCCCCCATTTTGAGCTCCAAGCTTTGCTTTAAAACCGAATGTACCTAATCCTACTTCCCCTTTTGCTATTACATCGCAGTTTCCTATAAAGTGAAACTTTAATCAGTAGGGGGTTTTGTTCATCCCCCACCTAACTTCTTTGCTTTCGCTGAATTTTGAGGTGGGGGTCTTACTGCCCGTTAATGTGGGATAAATGTTATGCAATTTCAAATAAATTTTTTAATTCATTGCACGTTGAAAAAACAAAGTTTGGTTGCAAACTTCGTTTTTATTTATAAATGGCATGAATCGTTTTGATTACTTTCCCTGTTTCTAGATCACATTCAATTAAGCAATCCTACAAATGCCTCTTCTTCCTCATCTATAAAACCTACAAATATAATTTCTTCAATAGCATCATGATTAAATACAAATGTATAATTATGATCAATATATCCTTCTGGATAAAAACAGCCAATATAGTCATACATTACAGGTTCTTTAACCCATAAGTAGTTGTTTCCTTCCATAAATCACAATTTTCTTCGTCCCACCTTTTAATAGAACCATTTGGTAAAAATTTTTCTTTAGAAAATTGTATAATTCCCTATCCTTCCTTTATCTAAATGTAATTCTATATTCATGATGTTGTTTCCCCCTTCTCTTTTCCATAGTCTTTACTGACTAGAAGAGGGCTGCAACCACAATACTTAAAATTCAATAAACCTCTTTAAAAGGTTGTATGTGTTCTACCTCCATCTTCTATATGCTCCCTTAAATAATAATACCTATGAAGTTCCATAATAAAATGAAACAACATAAACGAAAGCATGGAGTATACACACATTAATACAATTGCTACCGTCTTTTGTGTTGCAAAACCAAGACTGATATTAGCAACGAATTGACCCAACCCTATAAAAGCCACTACTCCGAAACCAGAGTTTTTTTCGATGACTTTGATTTTTTGATTGGTCCCTGAAGTTTTTTTAACTGAAATAACATCAAGAACTTGCAGATTTACAATATTAAATATCTATCAATATGATTTATTCTATTGATAGATATTTAATTAATTTTACACTTCAACTAAGGCTTACAAATATCTCGTATGACTTATCTCAAAATCCTTATAATGTTAAAGTTATTCATTTTTAAGACTAGAAACAAATTAATATTGTAAATTCAAATTTTAGGGGTACTACCCCACATCCATCAACTTAACGTATATTTTTTATACAAAATGCGGTCTTTCCACGTAGTTTTTTTATTATCTTTTATAGATGTTATAAAAGTAGGCACATCAAATAAACCCTGACGGGTTTCAAATTTTGAGCAAGTGCTTGTGAACCGTATCATAAATAAATGAGGTTTTGTATGTTCGATTTTTAAATAATACCCAAGAAGGAGTGGGTTGCAGTTATAGTAATACTCTATTTTTTGTATTTCTATAATAGACAATTTTTTTAAAAAACAGAATTATCTTTACAGTTATTGAATGGATTGATAAGGTTATAAAAAAATATTTCTTATCCAGAGAGGTGGAGGGACTGGCCTTATGAAACCTCAGCAACAGGTCTGCTTAAGTAGACACTGTGCTAATTCCAGCGGGTGAAAATCCTGATAGATGAGAGCTTCCGTTTTTATTTGTCAGTAGCGCCCTCTTTTTTAGAGTGCGTTTTTGTTTTTTCTGGATAGTAACTAAAGGAGAGTAGAAATGGAGAACAAAAATGGGCAAGGATTTCAAAGGAAAATGCAAGCACGTCATTTAGTCATGCTATCACTTGGTGGCGTGATTGGAACTGGCTTATTCTTAAGCCCAGGTTACACTATTCAACAAGTTGGCCCATTTGGAACAATTCTATCCTATCTGATTGGTGCGCTAGTGGTTTATCTAGTTATGCTATGTTTAGGAGAGCTTTCCGTACATATGCCTGAAACGGGCGCATTTCATAGTTATGCAGTTAAATACATTGGACCGGGTACAGGGTATACAGTAGCCTGGTTGTATTGGTTAACTTGGACTGTTGCTTTAGGTTCTGAATTTACAGCCGCAGGATTACTTATGAAGCGATGGTTTCCATCGATTAATGTTTGGGTATGGAGTGCTCTTTTTGCCATTTTGATCTTTGTATTAAATGTCCTGACTGTTAAATTTTTCGCCGAATCCGAATTTTGGTTTTCATCGATAAAGGTTATAGCTATTGTGATTTTTATTGTTTTAGGAGTAGCGGCAATGCTAGGGTTTCTTCCGATGACTCATTCAAAAGCAGCACCATTCTTTTCTAATTATACAAGTGGAGGTTTATTTCCCCATGGTGCTACGGCCATTATAATGACCATGCTTGCGGTTAATTTTTCTTTTTCGGGAACAGAATTAATAGGCATTGCAGCTGGAGAAACAGCGAACCCGGAAAAAATGATACCGAAGGCCATTCGAACTACTCTGTGGAGATTGATCATCTTTTTTGTAGGAACGATTGTTGTTTTATCTGCGTTATTGCCTATTTCCGATGCAGGGGTATTAGAGAGCCCTTTTGTTGCAGTACTAGAACGAATTGGGGTGCCATATTCAGCTGACATAATGAATTTCGTTATCTTAACAGCCATTTTATCTGCGGCAAACTCAGGCCTTTATGCCTCTTCTAGAATGCTTTGGTCGCTTGCTAATAAGAATACGATATCCCCGATTTTTGGAAAAATGACGAAGCAAGGTGTTCCAATCAACGCCGTCATTTTCAGCATGGTGGGTGGAGCTTTGGCTTTGCTCTCGAGTATTGTGGCACCAGATACTGTCTATATCGTACTTGTTTCCATTTCCGGTCTAGCAGTAGTTGTAGTTTGGATGAGTATTAGTGCTTCCCAGTTCCTATTTCGCAGACAATTTTTGAAAGAAGGAAATTCTGAAAAGGACTTGATTTATCGCACACCACTATATCCATTAGTACCAATTGCTTCTTTTATCCTTTGTCTGGCATCGTGTATTGGAATTGCATTCGATCCAACACAGAGAATTGCCTTATATTGCGGCATACCGTTTATTTTGTTTTGCTATGGAAGTTATTATCTAACAAAAAATCTAAAAAAGAGGGGCGTAGATTATGTCGAACAAAATCAACCCAATTGATGATATTTTATCCCAACATTCCATTATGCTTCTTGACGGAGCATTAGCTACAGAATTGGAGGCGCATGGATGTAATTTGGACGATCCCCTTTGGTCGGCAAGTGTGTTACTAGAAAATCCGGAACTAATTTATCAGGTTCATTCAGACTATTTTCGTGCTGGAGCGGACTGTGCCATAACAGCAAGCTATCAAGCTACTATTAGTGGGTTTTCCACGCGTGGAATACAAGAACAGGAAGCTTTGGAATTAATTAAGAAAACGGTGTTACTTGCAAGAAGGGCAAGAGATGATTTTTGGAAGGAAAATAAGCAAACGAATAGGCCTAAACCATTGGTTGTTGCATCAGTTGGGCCGTACGGGGCTTACCTTGCAGATGGTTCAGAGTATGTAGGCAACTATGGTGTGACAGATAAAACATTAGCAGACTTTCACCGTTCGAGAATGTCTGCGTTAATCGAAGCAGGTGCAGATCTATTGGCATTTGAAACGATCCCTTCCCTGCAAGAAGCAAGAGTATTAGATACATTATTGCGTGAGTTTCCAGAAACATATGCGTGGCTTTCCTTTTCGCTAAAAAATGAGAAAGAGATTAGTGAAGGTATGAAACTCGTGGAGTGTGCACGAGCTTTTGAGAAAAGTGAACAAATTGTAGCGATAGGCATCAATTGTGCGCCAGTAACCGTTGTGACTGGTGCAATCCAAGAGTTGAGGGCAAACACCAAAAAACCGATTATTGTTTATCCAAACTCTGGTGAAACTTATAATCCAGAAACAAAAACATGGCATGATCATGAACAATGTAACGCGTTGGATATTCAATCTGAAGAATGGTACCAAGCAGGTGCACGTTTAATAGGTGGATGCTGCAGAACGACACCTTATCACATTGAGGGGATATCGAACAAGTGGCGTTCTTCCGAGTTTTTCTATTCGAACGAAGCAAAACAGTAATGTAATGGATGATAATCTATCTTTGTGTGTATTTTCATGATTTAGCTTGTTCAGGAATCTACAGTTACGTCTAGTGGCACAAAATGTCTTTTCAGAGACACAAATGTGGATGGTAGCCTCGGGAATCCAGTGGACTTTTGGATACCTTAGGTATGGAAAGGAATCAGGGAAAATAAAAACCGCTAGTTTAATAGATATGGTAAATAACATGCTGAATTTTTTAATGAAGATGTAGTTGTTCCAATTGAAGGTGAAGGGGACCATTTATTCGTAATTAAAGTTAACGAAGAGATTAATTTAGTTATTCAAAAAATAGTTCAATAACTATATGAAAATTTGTTGTGGTAAAAATCCTTGTTGTAGTAGTAAATATGGTCATATTGTTGTAAAAAAGGATAGATGTAAACAGGTATACTCTCCTATTCATCTATCCTTTCCTTTTTACCTTATAAAATGTGTGACATTATATTCACTCGTATAAATATAGGATTTCATTACTATTTCCTTGACTTTTAATAAAACGATAGTGTTTATTTGGTATGCGTATTATTAAGAGTATTCTTCTATTTTAGGAATGCTTTACCCCACAAAATGAAAGTACACTTTGTTTCCATTCTTAAGTTGATGGATGTGTGGCTGTACCCCTATAAAAACTATGACAAAATTTATCCGGGTTTCCTTTTTGCCTATTTGCTAAATTCAGCAAGTAAAATATTTTTAAAAGGATCAGGACTATCAGCTTTAAGGCTGTTCAAATTGACAGACAATGTATGATTGCCTCCTAGTGTGCCCCCAGCAAAAGTTAAAAATCCAAGAATGGTTCCTCCATGCCCCCATATCGATACACCGTTTGAAAGCTTCATTTTGAAAATTCCAAGCCCGGAATCGCCAAGTTCATCTATTCCTGTATGGACTGTTGTAAGCATTTGCTTTAGTTGCTGTTCTTTCAGTAATTTACCCCCAAGTAAATAAGAGAAGAATTTGTTTAAATCATCAGCTGTAGAAATCATATCTCCGGCCGAGCTCCCCATACTTGGGTTATAATAAGTAACATCTTTTGGCTCACTTGCTCCGTCTAATTGGATATATCCACGGGCATGCTTGGTTCCTGGAATGACGCTTGAATTTCCAGGTAAGAATGTATTCGCTAATTCAAGTGGTTCAATAATTCGATTTTCAATCTCTTCCGCATAGCTGTTCCCAGTTACTTTTTCAATAAGAATTCCTAGTAATACATATCCTGTATTTGAATACGACCAGCTCTTTCCTGGAGCAAAATCTGGAGGCATGGATATTCCCATCTTTACTAATCCTTCAGCAGTATAAGATTTTTTTGTATCCATCATATTAAAATCCTTTGAACTTGTGTAATTAGCGATACCACTTGTGTGGTTCAATAATTGCCGGATAGTAATTTGTTTATCATCATATCCATTTCCTTGAATGACACCAGGTAACCATTTTTCAATAGAATCGTCTAGATTTAGGTGTTTTTCTCCTGCTAATTGAAGTACAACTGTTGCAGTGAACGTCTTCGTCACGCTGCCGATGCGAAAGCGGAAATCTGTTTCCATTGGTTTCTTGGTTTTCAGGTCCGCTACCCCGGCCGCATAACTCCACGTTTTCCCATCCTCGGAAGTTTTAGCAAGTACCCCCGGGATTCCAAATTTCAAGATATCACGCATTGCTTGTTTGACAGAATTACGATCTCGTTGAGTGCTTGTGTGTGACGAACTAGATACATTTTCAGTGGGCTCTGCTTTTACAAATGTAATTTGACTACGTGTTTTCATAAGGCATTCCTCTCCTCTATTCATATTGTATGAGTGGTTGCTTGTTGTTTCGTATTAATTACACAGCTATCATCTCCATCAATGACAAAAGGACAACATGGAATTTGTAATTATCTTCATAATGATTATTTTTGTCCTAACAAACGGTAAATCCCTCTTTTTTTACAAGTATGTTAACCCCAGAAATTACTTCTTTTCCTTACAACACTCTTATTCATTGTAGTAGTAAGATTATTTTTTTAATATTGAATTGTCTTACATTTTACTTACACACTTGTAATGTTTCTGAAAATACAGTTTATAATGTTCGGAGCAATAATTCTTTTTTGGGGAAGATAGCAAAGAGGGATTTTTCATATGAACTTTACTATACTGAACTAGATTTCCGTATAGTTTTTATTTTCAACTCATTGTTTTTTTACCAAACACGTATAAAAATCCAAAGTAAACTACTGGGTAAAAGTTTACTTTGGATTTTTGGAATTATTTATGGTCAAACTCTCAATATAGATATAATTGTTAAATGAGTTTTGTATATGGAAATTCAACTTTTAATACAATATTATAAATAATAAGATAGTTTTTAACATTTTTCTCCTTGGGAAAAAGATAAGATCCTACTCTCCGATCTTATCTTTTTTATTTATTAATTTGTAATACAAAAAAGAGAACCCTTATACTAAGGATTCTGCAACAGGAAATAACAAAATATAAATCCTAATGTATTTAATGTATTTATTTTTTAAAACAAGGTTTAATAAATAAGAATTTCATATATTTTTAGCTTTTTCTTTTTTAAAACACATACCCCCTAAAGAATATAAAATTCTGTGCCATCACGATCAGTACCTTGTACCTGCTAGGTATGCCACTCTACTATCTCATGGCGGAAAGAGTTGACCCTCCAGGTATCATACCGATCGGATTGGTCATTATTTTCGCCTCTTGTTTCATAAAAAGTATCTCGTTAATTAAGTTAATTAAATTTTACCGAAACGTTAATCATTTTTTGGTTTTAATTCTAGGATGTTTTTTATTGGCTTTTGAAGTGCGTCCACAATGGCTACGATGATACATGTTGCTAAAATACCCATTAGACTTAGTGATATAGGACCTGCTGGGTCGTCTCCTGTAATTTTAGAAATCACCTTTAAGCTTATTATCATTAACACAATGAAGAAAATGGCTGTAAAAGCACATCTTTTTATAACCTTCAAAGATTCAAGAGATAACTCGGAGAAAGCGTTGTTCCTTTCGATATAGGTTAATAGTTTATATACTTGATACAGCGTAAAAGAAAATGTAATACAGATTCCATACGCACATACTAAAAGGGGATATAGCGAGTAATCCCCACCTGGATGTGCTTTTACATCTCTAATGGTTAACACAGGCATCCAATAAATACACAAAGTAAGCACTGCAATTCCAGCCAGAAAAATAATTACCTTTAAGAAAGTGGTTGAACCACGTTTACCATTCATTTAAAACACCTCACTTATTTAATGACAACGTGATTTTACCACGTGATTTATCGTTTAGCAATAAATTATTATTGTTTTTATTATGTTATTATTGTTAACAATTACCTGTTTTTATTTTAAACAAAGATAAAAAGCATTCCTCATTACAAGGAAATGCTCTATAACTTTAAACTATTAAATTTATAACTTCTTGTGGGGTAGCACGCCATGCCCATCAAGCTAAGATTTTGAGACATCTCCATTACGAGAAATTTACTTTTTCACAGTTATTTATGAGAATTTGACTCATTTTTTTCGTTTTGGAGCACAATCAATTTTTTAAGTTGATGGCAATGTGGCAGTACCCCAATTGTGGATTTGTAACAAAAAAGAATCCTTGTTCATCAAGGATTCTTTAACAAAAATTTATAAATTGTTTATACAATATTATTAGCACTTACTTTATTACACTTTTAATATCAATAATTACTGAGGAGAATGATTGTAATAAAATTCCAATCACACCTTCCGGTGAAGAATCTTTTTTATTCAAAATATATTTGGCGTTAAAATGTTAACGTAATTCCTTATTTATCGTTCTCGCCATCATAGTCGCAAACTGTTCTCGTTTTAACGGATCCCCTGGTCCGAACATTCCATTGCCATATCCAACCGCAATACCATTTTTGGCTAATGATTGAATGTACGGATGTGCCCAATAATCTTTTGGAACATCTGAAAATTCTTCGCTGTGTGTCCCATTTAAATTATAGTTACGAGTTAAAATAGTTGCCATTTCAGCACGGGTTAACACGCCATTTGGATCGAAATATTTTTGGCCGCTGTCGTTTACTTTGCCTGTAACAATACCTAATTCAACTGCTTTTGCAATTTCTTTGTACCCATAAGTACTAGGATTTACGTCGATAAAATTAGGATTGGATACATTAGATACATCTTTAATACCTTTTTCGTTCAAAATCATAAAAATAGCTTGTAAACGAGTGAGTCTGTCTTCTGGTTTGAATGTCCCGTCTGGGAAACCTGAAATAATTTTCTTTTCAGCTAGAAAATTAATATAAGTCAAAGCCCAGTGGTTAGTAGATACATCTTTAAATTGCGTTTTTGGTTCAGGTTCAGGTTCAGGTTCAGGTTCAGGCGTAGAAGCCGGAACTAGGTCACTTTCGTTATGAAGGCGGTCTACTGCTGAAACTGCGTATGTGTAGTCACTACTATTCGTTACTGCCTTGTCTACATATGATAGTACCTTTGAACCGTTGTTACGAATTGTTGTGACAATCACAGATGAGTTGTTTCCGTCGATTAGTTGTCCTCTGTTAAAACGATAGATAACGAAATAGGCCGCGTCATTACCAGCATTGTTATTCCATGAGATTGTTGCACCGTTAGAGCCGTCTGTCACAGAATGTATAGAAGGCTTACTTGGCGCAGAGTTATCTAACCAGGGCATAGTTGGAATTAATGCTGGGTATTTGTACGCATTTGCTCGTAATTGATCTTTGATACCTAATATATTTGTCTTTAAATTGCGGTAACTAAAGAACATACTTCCTTTTACATTTTGAAGTGTTGAGTTAAGAGCCAATTGATTGTTTGTCTCAGCCGGGTTCTCCCAGGCCTTGTCCGAATCGTTATTAATCTTGTAAGCAGCTTGTCCAATGTATAGGTGTATGTTCTTTCCTTGTGCTTCGTTGTTCCACCATTTTGTTATTACGTCATAGTTTGCGGCATTATAGCCAATGCTCCAATAAACTTGAGGTGTTAAATAGTCCACCCATTCTTTATGCACCCATAATCTTGAGTCAGCATAGATGTTGTCGTAAGCGGATAAGCCATTTGTCTCGGAACCTTGTGTGTCATTATGTTTGTTTCTCCAAATACCGAATGGGCTAATTCCGAATTTCACGTGAGATTTTGTTTGTTTAATACTTGTTGATAAATCGCGAACAAGTGTGTTGACATTCTCACGTCTCCAATCGTCTTTATTTTCACCTTTCCCGTATGTTTCGTAAGTTGTTTCATCCTTGAAATTTTCCGCATCTGCGTATGGATAGAAATAATCATCCATATGAATCGCGTCTACATCATAGTTTTGGACAATTTCGAGAGTGCTATTTTTAATATAGTCTCGAACAGCTGGGATGCCAGGGTTATAGAGCAGTTGCTTGCCGTGTTTAACAACCCAATCAGGATGTTGTTTAGCTGGGTGATTTACAGCTAGTTTGTTTACATCTTGGTGACTTGTTGTAATGCGATATGGGTTCAACCATGCGTGGAATTCTAGATTGCGCTTATGCGCTTCTTCTACCATAAATGCTAGTGGGTCATAGCCTGGGTCTTTTCCTTGTGTACCTGTTAAATACTCTGACCATGGGCTATGTTTTGATGGATAAAATGCATCACCAGTTGGCCTTACTTGTACAACAACAGCATTCATCCCCATTGATTTAACATCATCTAAGATGTTAATAAACTGTTTCTTTTGTTCATCAGCGCTTGCACCTTTCACTGGCCAATCGATATTGAACACAGTTGAAATCCAAACGGCACGTAGTTCACGTTTTTTATTTATGGCTTGTTGTTCTGATGCTTCTACGCTAGAAGCAGATATAATAAGTGCCAGAAACAAAATAGGAATGAGTAAACTCTGAACGCGCCCCCTACTTATTACTTTTTTTATAAACATATTTATTTCCTTTCTCTCTTTGCGATATAACAATTAGTAGATTTTTTGTTTCCTAGAATCAAAAGGTTATATATTCCAAATGATATTATAACATTTTATATGTTTTCCGTCACAATTCCCTCATTTGGTACCTCTACTAAGCCAGGAGAAAACCTTTCTAAAATTCCATCCCCCTATTAATTCATCATCTTCAAATACAAAATATTTCACACTTACCACTCCTTAATTAATAATTTTTTGCTCTTGATGTATTACTTCTTGCAAAAAATATTATTTAGTCCACTAAGTAAAAGTGCCAAGCCGTGGAATAGATAAGATAAGATAAAATATAATTTGATTTACACAAACAAATAAACCTATTGCAGATACAATCATCAAAAATCCAGCCTCTTTCCATGCACCCTTAGCGTTTAGAAAGCCAAAGAATCCTAAAATAGGGGTCACTATTCATGCCCATCAAGCTAAGAAAAGCAAATACACCAAAACGAGAAAATTTGCATTTCCAGGTCGAAATATACATTTTTTGAGTTTTGGGTGCCACTTGGTGAGCATAGGATACCAGAAAAAACGCATTAAGATCAGTATTTATATACCATTTCGTGTAATACAAAAGGAATTGGTTCATTATTAACCAAAGTGTATGTTAACTAAATGAATTCATTCATATACAGTACTACAAAATACATAATTATAACATTATATAACGATATTTAATTATAATCCATTTAAGAAACTAGTAAAATTAAGGAGAAACATTGTATGGGGAAAAAGTATTGTTCTTTGGAGATTTTGGAATTGACGATACAATAGCTATCATAACATGGGAAAATAATATTCGGATGGGAGTCCAATACATATTATTAAAATTAAGATGGTTCAAGTCGCAGGAAGGCACCTTTGGGTGTCTTTTTTTACGGCAATATATTAATATTTTCTTTTTACAATTGATAAGAAATTTCACATTTTGTAACGATATCTAATGGGCTTTTGAGCAGTACGATGGACGTCAACAAGATTGTAGTTCCATTGTACTTGAAAACGCTAGATATACTATTATTTGATTTCATCATAAAAGAAAGCATTTCCAAAACAAAGAAGTGAAATTTCACCAAAAACAAGAAGAGTGCCGATTGGCTCTCTTCTTATTTTTACTTAATCTATTAATATAATATCGTTCCAGCAGTATATAAAAATGACCCTTAAGCAAACTTTCCATTTTGGTTTGAAGCAAATTCTACAAAGATTTCCTGACCTCTTGATAGAAATGAACTACGTCGCAGTAGGAGTTATATCCACAGCTGTAATTTTACAAGTTGAAATAGCAAACCTAACGGTTGTAGTTGGGTTTATAGGTAATGTACCTAGTACTATACCTAGTCCTGTTTGTTCCACGTTAAAATCTGCTGCAATAGAACCATTACTTGCTAAAAGACTTACTGTAGATCCAATAAATGCATCCAATAATTGTCTAATTGGTCGTTCACGACATTCACACTCACATCCTACATCGACAGGTGGAAGTAATGTTATAGGTGGTCCTGGCGGTAAAAAACCTACGCCTGTTACATCAGAAATATTGACCACGAAGGTTGCGGTGCCGTCTGTAACTGTAACTAAAAAATCATTCACAGACGTGATAGTAAATAAAAAGAAAAGTGGTGGCGTGTTGGGCGTGTCTGCAATTGTGCCAAGAATCACAGTCTGTCCAATAAGTTGTTGTAAAACGTTCTGCATAGGGAAAACACAGCAATCACAAAGACAGCCTTCAGTTGCTCCTGTGGGACCTGTTGAGCCGGTTGCTCCAGTTACACCTGTTTCTCCCGTTGGACCGGTTGGGCCGGTTGCTCCAGTTACACCTGTTTCTCCCGTTGGACCGGTTGGGCCGGTTGCTCCAGTTACACCTGTTTCTCCCGTTGGACCGGTTGGGCCGGTTGCTCCAGTCGGACCTGTTTCTCCTGTTGGGCCTGTCGCTCCTGTTACACCTGTTAATCCAGTAGGGCCTGTTGGACCAGTGGGTCCTGTAGGCAAAGTAAACGGCGGAATAGGTGGTAATGTAGGACCCAGTAAATTCGGATCAAACGCTGCTCCACTCAAAAACTCATTTTTTCCATTCATGTACACACCTCCTTACAATGCTTGTATTTATCATAATTATTAAATGCTAATTACTAGATAAATGATCTTCACATAAGCGGAAGCTCTCTTTTTTTATTTTCATTCGACAAAATAATATTTGGATGGGAGTCCAAATATTATTAAAATTAAAGTGGTTCAAGTCAGAGGAAGGCACCTTAGGGTGTTTTTTCTTTATGCATTAAAAAGGTATCGACAACATTCCATAGAAAAAACAAGCTAAGAGTATGCAAGATTTTATACAGTTTTTCGGCTCATTCAGTAACAAACAAGAGCCATAAAACCGCACCAGAATAGGAATGTATAAAAAGATGCATAGAATCATAGAAAAAGACAAAGGCGTATCCCTTGTGAGAGTAAGGGGACGACTTTGTCTTTTCTACCGATAATTTGATGCTTTATGTTAACCAAACGTGTATAAAGTATACAGTCAAAAAAGTACAATACATCGCTTCTTCCAAATGGTACAATTAGGAAAAAAAGGGGGAGAGAATATGTATGATTACAAATTTGTGAAAGTCGAAATTGATGGATGGAAAGGGCAACCCAAAGAAGATTATAAGCGTATTATTATCGAACATGCTGAGGATGGTTGGGAATTTGTTCAAGCCCTTACTCTAACAATCTCAGGATACACGACTTCTTTGGAGATTATCTTCAAACGAACCAAAGAACTTCTTTAAAGAACGAAAGAGGTTTGCCTTAAATAACATACAAAAAGAACTGAAATATTTTGGGATCTAATTGTTCTCGATTTAACTTATAAGACAAATAAGCTAATATTAATCAACTTCCAATAACGTTATATTATGTGAACACTAAAGTCCTCCAGTTAAACAATCTGGAGGACTTTTAATAGTTTTCTAAATACGTTGAATCCCGATAATGATGCGTTATGTTATCTGAGCATGTATAGAATATACAGTTAACTAAAAATAAAAAGTTTACATTTTTTATTGTTTCTTGCAAGTAAATTATTTAAATTCTTGTCTATATAATTTAAACGAATAAATAGCTCCAACGAAGAATACAAAGGCTTCAAATAATATAAAGATTTGACGGAAATTCTCGATATCTTTACCAACTAAAGAAATAAATATGCAATTCATTAGAATTTGAGTAGTAAACATACAAGAAATAATTTTAAAATAAATAGGATTTGTTCTTGCATCTGGTTTACCAATTTTTTTGTAAATAATAATAAGTGCAATTACTGAACCCAAAAATAGAAGTGCTGTAAGTCCTACAACGATATTAAAATTGCCTGTACTTTCTAACATCCATTTATTTAATAGATCAATCATTATTATCTTCCTTTCCTACATAAGAGAATATTTCGTTCTTCTTTTTCACTATAATAAAAAAAGAAAAAGGAAAACATCGAACTTTCTTACAAACATTCGTGTATTCTTACAGTTTTGTCATTTTGTAAATGTATTCATCGCCTTTTCTTTCACCATTTTCTTTGGAAAACATAGTGAATTACGAGAAAGAGCGCTACAAGATCAACTTCCAAGAAGTAGTGCACTAAACCTCATAATTAATGCAATTAGTATGTAGAATACTATTTATTTAAGTGAAGCAATAAAAGCTTTGAAGAAAAAAGAACATTTTGATGGTGCTACCCCATCACCATCAAGCTAAGAAAAGCAAATACCCCCAAAACGAGAAAATTGGCATCTCCAGGTGAAAATGTTCAATTTTCTCGTTTTGGGGTGTTATAAAATTTTTAAGTTGATGGGCATGGGATCACCAAAACTTTACGTTTAGACACAATTTAGACACAGATTAACCGATTCCCTGTACGTTAAGGAACCGGTTATAAGTATAGTCGTTCTTGCTGCACTAACTTGCTTCTTCATGAAATAAGAACCACAAAAACCATCCTATTTTGAATGGTTTTTATCTGTATCAGAATGTGATGTTGTACTAGAGTTTGTAAATACACGGTCTAATACTTTTTCAGTCACTGGCATAAAGTAGTTCAATATCAGCCCCCCGAAACTTCAGGTCTTTGTCTTTTTAAACATGAATTACAACCAATCAATAGGAAAGCTAGAATGATTTCCCAACTTCCTACCGTTAGCCCCACGTTTTGGGATAGTCCCACCAAAAGTGCATCAAAAGGTGAAGTTCCAAGATCTGATTGTATTGTAAAAGAAATACCAAGAGTTAATATTAAAATTCCTACTACATAAAAAACATATTGCACTTTACCCACCCTCTTTATCATTTGTTGCAAATACAACGAAAATACGTTACGTTTAATAGATAGAATTTTCATTGTATTTGCAACAAAAAATATCTATTAAGGGAGTTAATTATGAAAGAAATTCTTCGTGAAATTGGAATGATTGCAAGGGCTTTGGATTCGATAAGTAATATTGAATTTAAAGAATTTGACCTTACAAAAGGGCAATATTTGTACCTTGTCCGAATATGTGAAAATCCAGGAATCATTCAAGAAAAGGTAGCTGAGATGATAAAAGTTGACCGAACAACAGCAGCTCGTGCTATAAAAAAACTAGAAATAAATGGATTTATTAATAAGAAAGATGATGAACATAACCAAAAAATTAAAAAGCTTTTTCCAACAGTGAAAGGCAAAAATGTTTATCCTTTTATAAAAAGAGAAAATGATCATTCCAATAAGGTTGCATTAGAGGGATTTTCTGAACTGGAAGTAGAGATTATTTTTAATCTTCTTCAAAAACTGAGAAAAAATGTAGAAGTTGATTGGGAATTTGTTAAAAAGGGAAACAAAAGAAATTATTGATTATATAAAAGGGAGCTAAAACACTTCATCATTATTTTTGTTGCAAACGCAATAAAGTTAGGTTAGATTTAATACATGTATTTTTATCGCAAATGCAACAAAAAACAAGAGGTGAAATTTAATGAGTTGGAAATTAAAAAAATTTGACGAGTTAACAAATACTGAGCTATACAATCTTTTAAAAGAACGAACCTCCGTTTTTGTGGTTGAACAAAATTGCCCTTATCTAGAAGTTGATGGTAATGATTCTTTTTCTTATCATCTTTTTAAAGAAGACAATGGAGAAATCATTGCCTATTTAAGGATTGTTCCTGCAGGTGTTACCTATCAAGAGATATCTATTGGAAGAGTCTTTGTAAAGAAAGAATACAGGGGCCAAAGAATTGCAGAGAAACTTATAAAAAAAGGGCTAGATTTTATTCAAAACGAATTAAAAGAAACAACTGTTAAAATTCAAGCCCAAGATTATTTAAAAAAATTCTACAGTTCCTTTGGTTTTCAAGCTATATCGGAAACATATTTAGAAGATAATATTCCTCACGTCGATATGCTTTTACAAAGGTAAAACAACTCTTCATTATCGGCAGTGGGATTCCCCTTGGAAATAATAAAATCTTCAATTCTTTCACTTCATTAATGTGAAGCAGAGTATTTTATATCTAAAATCTAATGACTAGAAATAAGTAACTAAAGATGAGGATATTCCATCTAATATGTACTCAAGTAATGTTTGGGAAAGATGTTGGCAGGATGCATTAGGTATTAGTAAATCATATTTTAATCAAATAAAATCGTATCTTAAGAAAGGGGATTACTGGGGAGCATTGGGAATGCTTTCATTGCTTGGGCTACCATATAAGCCTGCGATGTTATTTGCTTTTGCAGTAACTTGCGGGCCAGCTCCAGCTTATATTGCACCTAACCCTCATGAATAATAAGCCTGATATCTTATAAGTAAATGAACTAAAATTAGAATCTTTTATCTTTTTAAACAAGTATTTCTGTTAAATATGAAAATATTAAGTATATTCTGTTGAAAAAAAGTAGATTTGAAGTAAGTTAAACTTTCATATGATATGCTTATTCTATACTAACTAATTTTCAGGTGAGGAGTTGATCGGTTATTACTAGTATAGAGAATATATATAATGTTTCTGTATTCTTAATGCTTTTATCTACTTTTTGTTTTTATCTGTATTTACGAAAAATAAAAAGAGAAAGAAAGCTCACTGGTTTCGAATTTACAATGTATATCATAACACAAGTTAGTTACATTCTTTGGGGAATCTATATTATATATATAAATTTCGCATAATTTCCAAGTCATTACTATATTACGTGGACTCTTATTTCATTTACAGGATAAAGAGCCATATAATGTGCAAAAGCTTTCTTATTAAAATCTATACTTTTTTTCATATTAATTAAACCACCCCGCTACTGTTCCAATCGGTAAAAGTTTCATAGCTATTTATTCTCCTTTTTTTTAAATTTATCCATAATATTATGAGCAACTATATTCCATAGTAAAGAAAGTACGGTGACAAAAAGTACAGCTAAAGAAAAATAAATCCTATCCTTCCATGTATCATGTATACTCATGCCCAGTATAATCATTATTAACGCACCAACATATATAACTATTTTTGAAAATTTTCGCATTCTATTATCTCGCTTCCTTCTCAAACTTAAATGAAAATCCCCCGCCATAACCGTTAGGTGAGGTTGCGGAAAAACCTGATTCTTCACCTGCATGGAATCTATAACCATACCCGCCTATTATAATCTCACCTTTCATACATAATGAGCAAAATATATATTGGTTAATTTCACCAAATGTATTATATTTCATTATTCCGAACTTTTAAATATTTTATCTTTCTATTGAATATTAGAATATGAATATTCAATTCTAATCATTAAATATTCTACTTTTTCTTGCTTTACAAGATTTTATGCAAAAAAGACCACCAAAAGGCAGTCTCAAAACTCAATCCTATTCCCCATCCTTCCTTTATCTAAATGTAATTCTATATTCATGATGTTGCTTCTCCCTTTTCTTTTCCGTAGTCTTTACTGACTATAGGAGAACCGCGATTATATACTGAATATTCAATACAGACTCTTTAAAAGGTTTCATGTGTTCTACCTCCACCTTCTATATGCTTCCTTAAATAATAATACCTATGAAGTTCCATAATGAAATGAAACAACATAAACGAAAGCATGGAGTATACACACATTAATACAATTGCTACCATCTTTTGTGTTGCAAAACCAAGACTGATATTAGCAATGAGTTGACCCAATCCTACAAAAGCCAATACTCCGAAGCCAGAATTTTTTTTCGATGACTTTGATTTTTTGATTGGTCCCTGAAGTTTTTTAATATGGTTTTTATAATAATGATTCAAAGCAAAAATATACAAACCAACTGAAAAAATAAAATAGATTGGAGTTTGTAATCCTAACATTCCATATGCAAACTTTTGGGTTATAACTAATAATCCTACTGAACATACGATGCCAAATACCCCACGAAATAGAGTGTATTGTAATTGCCGTTTCCGAGGATTTATAACAATCCATATTGTCCATACATTTAAAAAAACAACTGGTGGAACTATTATGTACATATATATCGGTTGAAAAGGATTCGCAAAAGCAGGCAAAAGCACAAATATATCTGCTATCCCAATGACAAGAGTAATTATAGTCGATCTTATATCATTTACAGCATAAAGAGCCATATAATATTCAAAAACTTTTTTATTAAAATCTGTATTTTTTTTCATGTTAATTAAACCACCCTGCTACTGTTGACCAAGTTTTTTTCGCACCCGTTTTCACCATATCCTTAATACTATCATCTTCACCATCACCATCTAAATCAACATCCCATTTTACACCTTCTGTTAAGTATGTTAATCCTACTGAAATACCGAATCCTGCTGCTGCAACTACCAAAGCTGGTGCAGCAGGAAAAGCGGCAACGGTCAGAACCGCAGCCCCTACAGTTGTTGCTCCTCCTACTACAACATTACCAATAATATCTCCTGCAATTTTATCACTCAGAACGAAATTTTGTGTTAACTTGTAAAAAAACAAGAGGAGCCATCTCCTCTTAATAAATAAACACTATTTAATTTGTTCCTTATACTCATGGTTAACGAGTACATACCATTTTCCTGTATCAAATTTTTCTTTATTAATCACGTAAACTTTATTTTCTCTCTTTACATCCCCTGGTTTTAATTCCTTAGTAATAGTAGAGGTCTCGCCTTTTTCAACCCCATAACTACTAGCTGCCCACACATCACTTTGGTAAGCATTATTATTTTCATCCACTAAATCCACTGATGGTAAAACGGCTAATTTCATCGCTTCGTTTGTGATGTTTTTCCCTTCTACTTCTACCACAATAAAGACATGTCCATTTTCAGGTTCTTGGAATCCGATGCTTTCTTTACCAACCTTATCTCTTTCTACAACTCTTTTTACAGTTACATCAAATTTAGGTGTATGAAAATCCTTGTTTACAGCATACTCTTTTTCTTTTACTTTTGATTGCTCTTTTGTTTGTTCTGTATTTTTCTGCTTTGCATTCTCTTTCGTTTTCGCCTCATCAGTTGTTTGCACTTTTTTTTCTTCTTGTTTAGAATTGGTTTCTTTAGATTCTGAAGAAGTTTTGTCGGATGTATTGCCGCAACCAGATAAATTGAATACTAAAGCGCCACCTAAAATACATGTAGTAAATTTTTTCAACATCTCTTTTTATCCCCCAATAACACGATATATAAATTCCTTACTTATCATAGCAAAAAATACAATCTTAAATTGTTGCATCTTGTCGAATGATTGAGAATAATCAATCGTTTTTATTGCATATAAAAAAACATGATCTTGATGTAGTACCAAGATCATGTTTTACGTTGATGTTATTTATAAAATACTTTATCCATATTATACTTCGCTTGAAATTCGTTAATCATATATGTTTCGTAAATTTCTCTTTCCATCGGATCTTCTACAATACATACATCAATACGATACACTTCATCACGATGATTTTTAATACGTTGTCTTACTTTACGTGCTTTCCCAACAAAAAGAAGTTCGTCATTCAAATTATAGTTAAAAAATAAGGAGAATTATATGATAGGAGTTGCAAATATAAACAGTCGCTGACCATTAGTCTACAACCAACCCCCACACTCCCCAAAAATATATCAACGATTATCCAATTATATCGACCGTAACTTCGAATATATCGACGTTTCGACACAACATATCGACTTACCGACAAATCCCGCAAAAGTTAGCGCCAAAACCACCAACCAATCCCACAACCGTATCAAACACCCCACCAAAAGGCAGTCCCTCAAAACTCAATCCTATTCCCCACTCCGCGCTCCACAGCTTTCTCATACAAATACTTCGCAACGATAATGTCTACTACTGCCAAACCAACTGATTTGAAAATAGTAATCTCTTCGTCGTTTTCGCGGCCGGCTTTTTCTCCGCTTATGATTTGGCCGAGTTCGGCGTGGATGTCGCTTGCTTTGAATAAACCTTCTCGCACTGGAACTTGAAGATCCCCTGTTTCTTCTAGTGCTGCTTCTTTTGATTCGACTACTACTTTGTTTGCGCCCACGATGGCGCGAGATGGTAATTCTTGCATGCTTGGCCTGAATGAGCCGACGGCGTTTACGTGGACGCCTTTTTGTAGTTTTTCTGAGAAGACTGGTGTGGATGCATTCGTAGTTGTGACGATGATGTCTGCTTCGCTTATTGCTTCATTTGCATTTGTTTTAACATAAGCCGGTTTACCAAACTTCTCTTGTATATATTGCGCAAATGCATATGCTTTTTCTTCTGTTCGATTGTATAAAATGACCTTTTCAATATCTCTCACCGCAAATACAGCTTCAGCGATTCCTTTCGCCTGTTCACCAGTGCCGATAATACATAAAGTTTTGGCGTTATGACGAGCTAAATGTTTTGTCGCTACTCCTGATAGGGCGCCTGTTCGAATCATCGTTAAGTAGGATCCTTCTAAAAGTGCGAGCGGTTCTCCCGTTTGAAAGTCAGATAGCATAACAATCCCGTTTATCGTTTTCTTTCCTATCTTTTTGTTCTCAGGGACTACTGTTACTACTTTTAAACCGATTGCCTCAAGTCCTTCCGCTACTGAAGGCATAATCAATGCCGTATTTTGCTCGTTCGCAAATGGTAAGGAACCTCGTATTGGCGTGATTGTTCTTTCTGCGGAAAATTCTTTTAAAGCAAGCGCCGCGTATGCAATGACTTCGTTCATATTTACTAAGTTTCTTTGTTCGTTCGCACTTATGACTAACATATTTATTCACCCCTCTTCTTATCCTAACAAAAATCCCCGATTCAAATCATCTCTCGGGTCTACAACGAACTGATGAAATCCTGTAATAAATGCATACCCCGTTACTTTCGGAACGACAGCTTCATATGTATCTACCGCTGTTACCGACAATACTTCTCCCTCAAATTTCCCGTCAGTAATGCATTCATGGACGAAAATTTCTCCCTTTTGTAAAACATCTTTTTCAAAAAGGGTTGCGATTCTTGCGGAAGTTCCTGTGCCACAAGGAGAACGGTCCACTTGCCCGTCAGCAAAGATCGTTACATTTCGTAAAGTTGCATCTTCTTCTTTCGGTTCATCTGAGAAAATAACGCCGTATATTCCTTTTAGCCCTTCTTCAAGTGGATGCTTTACTTCCATTTTGCTCTCAATGTAGTGCTTAATTTTACCGCACCACGTTTGAATAGCAGCTAAGTCTTTAAAATCGACCTTCAAACCAAATTCTTTACTATCCACAACAGCGTAGAATGCTCCGCCAAACGCGATATCTACTTGAAATTCATAGTTATCTATTTTAATAGGAACGTCTTTTTTGTATACAAATGAAGGGACATTCTCAAATGATACGGACTCTACTTCGCTACCGTTATATTTTGCGTACGCAATCACTTCCCCAGCAGGGCTATCAATGATGAACTTTTGCTTCTCACCTGTCACTTCAAACATACCAGTTTCAATTCCGACTGTAATAACAGCAATAATGCCATGACCACACATCGTACTCCAACCTTCATTGTGCATAAATAACACACCAAAATCAGCGTGAGCACTTGCTGGCGGTGTAATAATACAACCGTACATACCGTGATGTCCCCTCGGCTCATACATAAGAATTTCGCGAAGATGATCCAAATGTTCCATGCAGTATGCGCGTCTTTCCAGCTGCGTTTCTCCTTTTATGTCTGGCACGCCGCCCGTAATAATTCGAAGCGGTTCCCCAGCTACGTGCGCATCAATTGTCGTGTATATTTTACTAACCTTCATTTCTATCTCTCCCCTATATGTTGATACTATTTCCTTTGCAAATATCATGCCAACGCATAGGGTATAGATTTGTATACATTGTTTAAAAAAGCATACACTACTGTCTACTTTTTTATACAGTAGACAGTCGGTGAGTATTAACCCCTAGTCCCGTACTCACCAAATCCAAAACAAAAAACCCCGAAAACTCAGGGTGTGATGCCGCATAGGCGAGGTTATAGTTCCTTTTAAAATAGATTTGCGGGATTTGTGCCAAAATCAAATTCAATTCGGCAATTTTTCCCACTCACTTAAATACATGACATCTTGTTTTACGTTTTTCTTTTCAGGAAGTAAACATAGAAATTCTAAAGAATTACCGTCAGGATCATAAAAATAAAGATTTGCAGTAGGTGTCCAAGTCTGGACCATAGGCTCGGAAGGTTCAAGACCAAAAGCGGCCCTTGGGTTTATTCCTTTATTAAGAAGCCATTCTCTTGCATGAATGATTTCTTCATAGTTAACCTTGAATGCAAAGTGACTTGTATGGAATGCGTCTTCTGATACCTCCCAAATACCCAGCATTTGTTCCTTTTTATTATCTTTATCAAACCAAAAGAATGCTACACGGCGTTCTTCAATTGTAAGAGCATGAAATAATCCAAGTTTAGTATAAAACTCCTTTGCCACTTCTAAATTTTTTGTTTTAACATGTGTTTCATATAAAGTACCTGGAAACAAAGCATATTCCCCCTTTATATTTTTAGAAATTCTTACTATAAAACCTATTTTTATAAACTAAAAATAGAAGTAATATCATATTCTTCTTACATGTTTTTCAAATTTGTAGCACTAATGCTGAATAAAATAGAAAATTCTCTCCCCCCGCCACATATACTGTTCAAAAGCAAAAGGAAGTGATCCAATGTACTATGGAACAAAAGGCTGGTACGTAGCTGAACTAAAAAAATTAGGCGTGCGCTATCATGAAGGACGAAAATTAGAAAGTTACCGCGGACACGTCTTACGTAATTTACTAACTGCAGAACAGGAGAAGACAAAAAAAGAGTAATCTGTTATCGAGTGCTTCTCGGCATTTATCAGCGATTCAACAATTCCCGCCAAATCACTCCTCCATTCCACCAACCAATCCCACATTCATACAAAGCAAAAAAGTCACCCAAACGGGTGACCTTTCTTATTCACAAACAAGAATTTGTCTAGTAAATGATCCTTTTCTTGTAACACAGCGATCGGTAATTTCGAATCCTGCTTCATGGATCATGTCGTCCATTGTTTCCATCGTGACAACGACTACCTTTTTAGCGATGCGGCGCGCACTTGAAAGAATGGAGAACTGGTCTTCTGGTGTGGCATGCGTAAATAAGTCATACGGCATATCGATAATGGCAACGTCGTAGTTCTCCGTAATTTCTTCGATTGGACCTTTTGTTACTGTTCCTTCAAACCCGAAATGTGCGATGTTTTTTCTCGTTCCAAGAACTACAAGTGGATTAATATCTCTACCAACGATGTTAATCCCCATAGAAAGTGCTTCTACTACTACTGTTCCAATACCGCAGCACGGGTCAATTGCTCGTACTCCATCTGGATTTGGTACAGCAATATTTGCAACTGATCTCGCAACACGTGTGCTAAGAGATGTCGAATAGCTATGCGGTTTTTTTATGTGATGATACCAAACTGGCTCACTTTCTACATAGTGTCCGAAGTACCAGCGTCCTCCAAGAGGAACAATCCCGAATACACGCTCTGGATTACGAACATCCGCTTCTCCTTCAATATGCATACCGAGGTCGCGTTCAATGAGACGTCTTTCCCCATATTCAATTTTATTTTCTTTCCCAAGGTCATTGATTTTAACGAAGATAACTTTAAATGACGCCCCCGCCAAATCAATTTGTTCCACTTGTTTTAGAATACTGTCTAAGTCGTCTCCTTCATACATAACCTCAACGCGCTCTTTCATAAACGCACTTCTACTCGGTTCAATTTTGACATCACTTTTCAAAATATTAACGTGAGACTCCATTCCAAAGAACGAGCGCATTTCCAAATAACATAAAGCACGCTCCTCCTCGCGAAACGCATACGTATATATACATGCAGGTGTTTTACTATGATTACTCAATCTATTATCATCCTTTATCGTTTAAAATTATTATGATTACAATTATTCGAATATCTTTTCACGTAAAATTAAATGATATCACATGCCAGAAATAAAGAGAAACGTTAATAAATAAAAGAGACTGCCATTGGCAATCTCTTTTTATTTATTAACGGAAAGAAGATACGCTATTACCCTTTGCTTCGTAATAATCTAAAATACCTTGATAAATCGCTTCTGCTGCACGTTGTTTCTGTTCTGGTGTAGCGAGTTTATTTGCATCATTCTTATTATCTACAAATGCTAATTCTGTTAGTACAGCTGGCATTGTATTATATTTCACTACGTACCAAATATCCTTTTTCACACCACGGTCATATGTCCCAAGTGCTGCTACAAGGCGTTTTTGAATTTTGTCTGCTAATAAGCGACTGTCTTCCGTATGTGGATTCGTTGATCTTGTCGGTGCTGCTGCATAATAGAAAGTTTCTGTACCGTGTCCATTTTTTTCATCCGAACCGTTACCGTGAATACTTACGAAAATATCACCCTTATTTTCATTAGCAAATTCTACTCTTTTTCTTAAAGAATCACTAGAATCTACTCCTGGGCGTGTATCGTTCGTACGTGTTAACTTAACAGTAAATGGTGTCTTTTTCTCAAATATTTTTTGTAATCGTAAAGATGTGTCTAATACGATTTGACTTTCTTTCTCATAATAACCAACATTACCCGAGTCAATTCCACCGTGACCTGGATCAATAATAATCGCTTTACCTTCTAGGAAGTTCTCTTGCTTCACTGGGTTTAATTGATTTTTATCAACCCATTGGAAGCCACTATTTGTACGGATACGAATCCAACTATCTTTTTCTTCAATAACTACTACTTTTTGCGCTTCACGTTTCGCTAGCACTTTAGAAGAATGTGACGCTTCTGCATATGTTGTAAATCCTTCATTAATAACTTCTGTTTTTTCTTTTAAAGGTGTCCATTTCTCACCTTTGCTCGTTACAATTTTAATCCATCCATCTCGCTCTTCTTTTACTACAACTTTTTGTGGCTCATGTTGCATGTCAGTGATTCCTGATGATAAAGATGGTTGGTGATATGTAATGAACTTACGATCTATATACATTTCCTTCGTTGTTTCTTCTGGTTTGCTAGTATTATCATTATTTTTCTTTAGCTTGTCCGCTTTATACGTCATTTGCGCTGCTTGCTCACGTGGTATAGACAGATCCGGGCTCCAAATTGTCTTCCCAGTACCAGCAGAAATCTCTAACGCTACTAAAATATTTGCTGCTTCTTTACCGAAATGACCTTCTAAATCAGTAAATGGATTCGTGATTGGGGCTGGTACTAAACCTTTTAATTTATAAGCCTTAACAAGCATAGAAGCCATTTCAGCACGCGTTACTTTTCCGTCAGGATCAAATACGCCTGCTCCTCGGCCTGCAATGATATTTTCTTTTTCAATTGCTGCAATATACTGAGTTGCCCAATGATTTTTTGAATCATGAAAAGATGGTTTCCCAGCTGGATCCACTTTTAATCCAATTGCTTTCGCTATAATTGTCGCTGCTTCCGCACGTGTTAAAAGACCTTTTGGAGCAAACGTATCACTTGTCATACCGCTAATGACATCTCGCTCTACTAAATAGTAAATTGCGTCTTTTGCAAATGAGTCGTCTCGAACATCTGAAAACTTCTTCGTTTCTGCTAAACTACTAACTGGATAAGCTAGTAAACTTGCTGCTAACATACCAGCAGCTATTGCCTTGTACTTCATAAAAATTAAATCTCCTCTCGAAATCTCACGTTATACAATTCTCTTAATCAAACTAATATTAAAAATATTAACTGGTAAATAACTCCTATAATAGTTTATAACATTCTATCACTGTAGTAAATACGTTTCCCGCTCATATTATTAAAGATGAACATATAAGAAACAATAAATATAAATAAAATTCAAAAAAGAGATTCGTTATTCATTAAACGAATCGCCCTTTCTATACTACTTAAAGTTTTCTTCGACATATGTCTTACCTTAATATTCTCTACCTTATTTACTTCCTTTTCCCCTGAACTTTCTTTAGCACTTTCTGTAGAACATCCACTTAACGCTAAACTTACTACGATACCACCCATCAATAGTTTCTTCATATTTATCCCCCAAATAAAAAGCTGATTAAAAATAATATTTTTAATCAGCCCTCTCTATTTTCTATAAAATTATTCTTCAATTAAATGAGACATTACATATGCATATACTAACGCTTCTGTATGTGCAATCGAACTTTCATGTGTACGCTCAAATGCATGAGAAGAATCGATACCCGCTCCAATTAATGCATGTTTCACATCAAATCCAGCGTGAATCGCAGCTGATGCATCCGATCCATAGTACGGATAAATATCTACTTTATATTCAATATGATTCGTTTTCGCAAGCTCTACTAAATGTTTACGCAGTGCATAATGATACGGACCGCTAGAGTCTTTTGCACAAATAGATACTGTATATTCGTCAGATGCTTGTCCATCACCTAACGCCCCCATATCAACTGCTAAATATTCAACCGTTTCTTCTGGAATGTTAGAGTTACCACCGTATCCAATCTCTTCATTATTAGAAATTAAAAAATGAGTTGTATATGGTAATGTTACGTTTTCGTCTTGTAATCTTTTAATTAATTTTAATAGAATCGCAACACTTACTTTGTCATCTAAATGACGTGATTTTATGTATCCACTGTCTGTAATTTGAACGCGCGGATCGAATGAAACGAAGTCTCCTACTTCAATTCCTAATTCACGTACTTCATCAGCTGAAAAGACACGCTCATCAATACGAACCTCAATATTTTTCTCATCACGTTTCGCTTCACCTGCATCTTTATATACATGCACAGATGTTTGATGCATTAAAATCGTTCCTGTATACGTCTTACCGCTTGATGTTTCAATTTCGCAATATTCTCCTTCTACAGAGTTCCAGCGAAATCCACCAATCATAGAAAGACTCAGACGACCGTCAGACTTAATTTCTTTCACCATCGCCCCTAACGTATCAACGTGTGCCGTTAATAAACGGTGCTGTGCATCATTTTTCCCTTTTACCGTTAAAATGAGAGCGCCTTTATTGTTACGCTTCGTTTCTACGTTCCACTCACTTACATAGTTTTCAATAAAACGAATGATTTTCTCTGTATTTCCAGACGGACTCGGAATAGAGACAAGCTCCTTAATAAGTTCCATCGTTTCTTTCGTATGATGTGCCATTGTCGTTTCCTCCTCATTTTCTCTATTATTTAGTATACCGAATTTACTATAAATCCTCTACTAATATAGTTTAATTTTCTAAATTATATTAAAATTCACTAAAAAACATAGCGTTATTCATGAACACTATGTTTTCTATCAAACTATTCTTCTGAAACATCTAATAAATAAATGCCTCTTTCAAACCCACCGCGCTCTATTTCTTTTCGCTTACGAAGGCGTTCTACATCTTCAATTGTTGCACCTTCTGCACGCGCTAATGAGATGATCACTTCCAGTGCATCCGCAAGAGAATCTAGCGCATGTTCACGCTCTTTCATAGAAGCAAATTCACGAATTTCTTCTGTTCCAATTTTCGCTAAAGCTTGTATGTATGCTTGTCCTGTTAAATTTTGTGCTGTATATGTTTTTCCAGACATTAAAATCTTCTCTGGAACACGATCTCTTACTAACTTGTTATATGCTGACATCATTTATCCTCCTATGTTTAATAACATCCGAGCTCTGCTGTATAGAAAAACCACTTCTTCGTCACACACGCACTAAGCATATCAATTCCTGATCCATGTGCTCTTACATGCGGAAAGAAATAGTGCTCTGATTCTTCTTCCTTACCATATAAAGTTTGGTACTCAGCTGGAATTGCTTCTTTTTTCACATCTTTTTCTTTCTTCACCCCGCTAGAAAACGCAACGCTTGGATGTCCTTCAAAAAACAAAGCAGTTCGCACCGCCATAGATGGTGTACTATGCAAAGCATAATATGCTATTACAATCATGCCGATAACACCGATAATTTTCTTCATATATTACTCCTTAAAAAAAGTGCTAACACAATTATACTAAAATGTGTTAGCACTTTCTCCCCTTTACCCTAAATTAGCCGGCAGTAAAACTACCACTAATTAAAATTTCATTTTATTCTCCTTTAAATGCTGGCAAACGCTTTTCTAAAAATGCAGCAATACCTTCTTTATGGTCCGCTGTTTGTCTCATCGCATATTGCCCGCGTTTTTCAAGCTGCAGCGTTTGTTCTAAATTAGAGCGATTTACTTCACATAAAATTTGCTTCGTTTGAATCATTGCTTTAATCGGCTTTTGTGACCATTCACTAATTTTTTGCTTCACAGCCGTTTGGAAATCCTCGCTGATTACTTCATCAATTAAACCGATATCAAGCGCTTCTGTTGCTGATAATTTCTTTCCTTCCCAAATAATCTGCTTCGTCATGTTTTCACCGACGCGCTTTTGAAGGAAGAAATGGCCGCCACCATCTGGAATTAAAGCGATTCCAATAAAGTTCATCGCAATAATTGATGAAATATCCGCCATTACATAGTCAGCTGTTAATGCAATACTTAATCCAAGACCAGCAGTTGGTCCATGAATAGCACTAATCACAAGCTTTGGCATCGTATATAAAGTCACGACAACTTCAGAAATGGTATTCATAATACCATCAAACTTGCTTTCATCATTACTTGAAAGCATCGATTTAATATCTCCGCCCGCAGAAAAACCACGGCCGTTCCCGCATAACACAACAATATGTGCAGAACTCTCCGCTACTTCTTTCAGTTTTTGTAATAGCTCTTTTAACGTTGGCTCATCTAATGCATTTAACACCTCTGGGCGATTGACCATAACCGTTGCAACGCGCCCTTCATATTTCACAACGACAGATTCTGTTTTACTTGTTACTTCCATTATATATACCCCTCTTTTCTACATAAAGATTATACTTATATAATTATAGAAAGAAGGTGAAAAACCCTTCTTTTTTCTTAATTTTCTGTCTAATAATCTCGTAATTTGTATATGACCTTGTATAAAACATACAATTCCGTTGAAAAATATAGAAATTAAAGTCGGTTTATCCATACTTTTCATCTATTTACCATTACAATGAAATGGTGTATTCTTAAGTTTGATATAAAAAATTAAATATAGAAATTCTTTTTCCTTCCTATTAATATAGAGGTTTTGAAATAAAGGAATGAAGAAATGGAGGAACATATGGTTACTAAGTTAAAACAGACGGCTAATTCCTTCCCGCATTTCCTACTGCTATTCATTGTGTTTCAACCAATTTTAGATTTATTAACATCTTTTTCAATCTATGTATTACACATGAGTGCAACAGTCGGAATCGTAGTCCGTTTCGCCTTTATGCTTCTTGCATTAGGTTATCTACTTCTTCATCATAAACAACACGGTGCGAAAAAGTATATTCTCTACTTATGTCTCTTTGGCATCGTACTCGCAATCGGCCTTGTGAATAATTTAATGGTCAAATCTCCAGTTTCATTTGGAGAAGAAGTGAAATTTATTTTGAAAAGTATATATCCAATTGTACTACTGTTTGGATATATTATCGCACTAAAAGAATTAAAAAATAACGAATATGCGTTTCATAAAATCATTACGTACTTCTTATATGCAACGTTAATTTTAAGTATTTCAATCATCGCAGCTATGGCAACTGGTACAGATTTCCCAAGCTATCCAAACTCAAAGATTGGTTCAAGAGGATGGTCCTTTGCTGGAAATGATTTAAGTTCCATTTTCGCCATTATGTTCCCAATCGTTGTCTTATACTCGGTTCATAAAACAACTTCTTTCTCAAAAGCGTATTACTGGATTCCAACTGTACTTGCGATGTATGCAAGCATTATGATTGGAACAAAAGTAGGCTATGGTGCCATCGTTATTACACTTGGTATCGCCCTTTTCTTCCTATTCATTGAATATATGATTCATCGTAAAAAAGAAGGAAAAGGATTCACATATCTTGTAAATACAATTGTTGCTGCTGTCGTATTAGGAGGGTTACTCGTACTTACACCGCAAACTCCTATCGCAAAAAACATGACCATCCATTTACAAATATATGAATACAAAAAATCAGTACAAGAAGAAAAAGACCGAAAAGAAGGAAAAGTAGTTACAGATGAAGAACATAAGCAAGGCGAACTAACAGACTCTGAAATGAAAAGTTTAATTTACAGTGATCGCGACAAGTTTTTAAAAGTATATAAACAATACTATAAAGAAGCACCACTGTCTCAAAAACTATTTGGAATGGGCTACGCTGGTAACTATACAACAAAAATGAAGTTAGTCGAAATGGATTTCTACGACCTATTCTTCGCATTTGGTATTGTCGGATTCCTTATGTACTTACTACCGCTTCTTTATTTCGGTATAAAAATATTCATTCGCATCATCACAAACTTCAAGAAGCTATTTAGCGTAAAACATATGCTACTAGCTAGCACACTCGTCCTATCGCTCGGAATCGGCTTTATGTCCGGCCACGTATTAACAGCACCAGCCGTAAGTATATTCTTTACTGTCATACTTGCTTATATGGTTGTTGATTTGGAAATTGAATAACATTGAAATGGCATGCCCCTATTTTAAGGGCATGCCATTTTTTATACTTGCTATGTTTACTTCTTACAACAATCAAACAGCATAAGCCTCCTGCTCGCAAATAACTGAATCATATAGAAAAACCCTTTCAGGAATTTTCCTGAAAGGGTTTTTCGTCAATAACAGATATACTATCTATTATTATTTTTGAACAATAGCAGTTGATGCAGTTACGTTACCAAGTGATAATTGGTTACCTGCAGCATCTGCAATTTTAATGCCGTCTGCATTAGCAGAACCTTTTGCTACTACACTAATTGTTGCAGCTTGAGCAACGTTTAGATCTTTTGCAGTTGTTAAGTAAACAACGTTAGCTTCATCTTTGCCGCCATGTTTAATACCAGCAACTGGAGCATTGTTACCATTTACAACAACTTTTAAGTCGTTGATAAATTGAGCGTCGTCTGCAGCGAACTCTTTAATGTTTTCATCAAATGTAACTTTGATTGTGTTTGAAACGTCAGCTTCATTCGTAGCTTTCACATAAACAGCGCTTGCTAATTTTGGAGCTGTGTTATCGCCGAATTTAATTAGATCTTCCACTGGAGCTTTTGTTTGAGCGTTAGCTACTACTTTGCTTCCAGATGCAGTTAATACGTTTGTGCTAATTGTGAACTTAGCAGATTGATCTTTTGAGAAATAATTTTTTGGTAGAGAAACCTTAACAGTCTTTTTGTTACCAACGAACTCTGCAGTTGTACCTGTTGGTAATGCTTTACCGTCAATTTTGTAATTCTCTACATCTTTCGCGTTACCGCTCATGTCTTGTGTATAGTTGATAGTGATTACATCACCAGCAATTGTAATAATTTCTTTGCCCATCTCTACAACAGGTGTTACGATGCCTGTTTTACCAACATTTGTAATGAACGCAACGTTGCTGTTTGTATTTACAGAGTAAGAAGCTACGTTGTTATCTTTTGCAAACTTAATAGCACCAGCTTTTAATTCTACTGAGTAAGGCTCATCTTTTGCTTCTGAAGCAAGTTTAATATTTAATACATCGCCAACAGCTGTGATTTCAGATGTTACAACTACGCCTTCTTTGTCACGTACTACGATTTGTTCTGGTTTATTCAAATCAATTTTACCATTGAATTTAACTAGTAAGTTATTGCCTTCAATTTTGTTTAAGCTATCAGTAGATACTTTTGGTGTAGCAGTATCAGCAGCTAAAGAAACGCTCATATCAACTGGTTTACCAAGTAAGTTTGCTCCATCTTTGAAGTTCTTAAGGTTAACACTTAAGTCAACGTTCTTTTCACTACCTGCATATAATGGGTTACGCTCTCCATCTTTATCTTCTTTAACAGAAACGATGTATGAAGTTGGATCTTGTGGATCAACTGTAAATTGTACTGCACCTTTTTCACCTTGAGCACCATATGCTGCTGTTGGGAACGTGTAGTTACCTTTTTTCACAGTTACTTCAGGGTTTTGGCTTAATGGCTCTGAGAATGTAACTTTGAAAGTACGGCTATTAATAGCTTTTAATTCTTTCACTTCTGGTGCTGTTGTATCAGAAGATACAGTGTATTTTGTTGTTAAGATTGATGCTTTATTAGCATTTACGCGTAATGTATCTTCAGCATCATATACAACTACTTCATGATCGCCTTTTGCGAAGATTCCTTTATCAGCAATTGCAGCAGTTGTTAAAGTGTATACACCTGGTGTTTTACTTGCAACTTTGTCACCTGCAATTTTAACGCCATCAATTTTAACGTCAGCATTTTCTTTTACTGGTTTGTTGAATGTTAATTCAACTTTGTCACCAATAACGCGTGCACCTAATAATTCTGGAGCTGTTGAGTCAGAGAATGTTTTTTCTGAATCAAGATATTTTTCTACAGGTTTTAAGTCAGCACCTAATACGCCTGTAGTTGAGTGTACTGCATATTTGTCAGAGTTAGCAAATGCTTTGCCAGCTACTAATTTGAAAGTTACGCTCTTACCATCTTTTGAAAGAACACCTTTCTCATTAACATCACCTTCAAAATCAGCAGATGTTAAATCTTTACCATTTTGTTTGAAAATGTAGTTACCTTCTTTAATCGCAGTTTTTTCATTTACTGGGCTTGTGAATGTAACTTTAATTTCTTGCGCGTTGATTGCACTTACAGATTCAACTTTAGCATCTGTTTTTACTTTCGGGCTGTATGTCATTGCATTGTAGATGAACTGAGCAGCTTGCTCACGAGTTACAACGCCGTTTGGATTGTATTTGCCTTCACCTTCACCAGATACGATACCTAGGCTTGCAAGAGTCTCGATTGAAGATTTTGCAGTTGCCCAAGATAAACCGTCGATGTCACTGAAAGTTTGTTTGTTTTCTTCATCAGCTTTGAAACCGTATGCGTTAACAAGAAGCTGTGCCATTTGTGCACGAGTTAATTTCTCGTCTGGACCGAATTTATTTTCGCCTAAACCAGCCATGATTTTGTTAGCTTCAGCAGTTGCGATGAATTTAGCATAAATGCTGCTTTCTGGTACATCTGTGAATGGAGTTTTTGTTGATCCAGTTTCAAGACCTTTTGCTTTTACCATGAAAGTAGCTACTTGAGCACGAGTTACATCGTCACCAAATCCGAATATGCCATTACCAGTACCTACGATAATACCTTTTGCAGCCATAGCGTTGATCGCTTTTGCAGACCAATGTTCTTTAGGAACATCTTTAAACGCGCCCTCTTCTGCAGATGCAGCAACTGGAGCTACTACTCCCGCTACCATTGCTGCTGTCATTGTACCAGCCATTAATTTGTTAAAAGACTTATTTTTTGCCATTGATTTATTTTCCTCCTTGAGAAATATAATACTAGCTTTAGAAATATGTATTTGAAAAACTAGTGATTTACTAAATTCATATATTAATCTACAAACACTTTTTGGAGAATAGTAATTTATTAGCCATAATAAATACTATCTTTTTCCAAAAAGTTAAACCATGTATATAATACGTCATAATTCTTTTTTTTAAAAGATTTTTTTATCGCATAATTCGACAAATTTAAAATGTTTGTCGAATTATATATTTATCAACTTTTCTAATATGTAAACGTATATACATCGCTTGTATTTAATATACAAATAGCATTATAGCACATAATATAAATGAAATGACAATTTATACTTTTTAAAATTATCGACACTCTTCGACAAAAATACGCTTTATTTTTGTTATTTTGTCGAATTATTTGTTATTATTTTCTATAAAGTGGTATTATTTTCATATAAATGTTATTAAATAGCATTTAGGTCATTTATTCCTTTTTTCGACAAACAAAAAGACTGATCCTCTAGGTGATCAGTCTTTTTGTTTTTTCTTTATTATTGTTTTACGTACTCTACATTTTCTTTTGCAATATACGCTTCATTTACAGCAGGGTCATCAGAAATGATTTTAACCCATGCTTGTCCATTTATCGTTTCTTCGCCTGTAATCGTAACAACTTTATTTGCCGCTAAATTATACAGTCGTTCATTCGACGTACGAGGATCTTTTTTCGCTTCCACCTTATTCGTTACACGAGCAAGTTTGTATTTGTTGTACTCTTTTTTACCTAAGTACGAATCAAAACGGAACATATGCCCTGCTACTTTTTTACCCCAGTTTGCATCAGATGCATATTTCATATTTAAACCGCCAGCTTTATCACCTGTATATGTTGCCGTATAGCGCCAATGTCCTGGATTTAAATATCCTTCACTCATATATACTTTTGCAGCATGTTCAATACAATCTTCTTTTGAATTAAATGATAGACCGTTACCAAATGGACTATTATCTGTTGCATTTAAGCCAAATAAATTATTTTTTTCTCGTGCAAGCCTACTTGTCCCAAAATCACTCTCATGAGCTGCTAATGAATATAGGAATAATGCATTTACATTATACTTGCTTTCTACTTCTTTAAATTTCGCACCTAAACCGATTAATGGAGAATCTGCTTTAACTGATTTTATATAACTATCTAATTGTTCTGCCGTGTACTCTGTTTTAGAACGTAATGATACGTAATTAAAATATTGATAGAACGTTTCATTTCCGAATGTTTTTCCATCTACACTATACATTGATTGCCCTTGTTTCATGAACGAAGGGGCTGCACCAAATCTATATTCTGTATATCCAGGTGAGCTTGTATTATACGTGAAATATCTGTGATATAAATATCCATCTGGTTTTACGTAATAAGATGACTTCTTCATTTCATTTTCAGGAATTAAAGTGACTTCATTTTTTTGCACATAACCTGTTAAATCAGAGAGTTGTACTTTCACACGATCTTCTCCAACTTCTAACACTTTAAGTTCCGTTCCATACTGAATGTACGTATATACTGTTTTTAAATTATCACCGTAAACATTAATTGTATCTCCAGAAATTTGCTTCGCCGCTGCAAAGCCATCTTTAATCCATACGTATTCATTTTCATACTTCACTGCATTCATGCCTTTATTTTGTGCAGCTGTAACAGCTTCTTTATATGTAGTGTAACGCTCTACTACTTTTCCTGCATCATTTAACAACACATAATTCTTTGTTTCTATTGGAGTTTCCCCACCGTTGTTACCAATTTTACCAAGCATTAAGTTCAGCATCGCCGAAGCCATGCCTCTTGTCGCTGATAAGTGTGGTCTAAACGTATTATCTTCTGGATAGCCTTTAATAATACCCGTTGCTACCATAACTTGTACATGTTCTTTATAGTTAATACGATTCGTATCAGCAAATGTAAGCGGGCTTACAGTTACGTTAACCTTTTTATAATCTAGTGCCTGCTTTACCATTACGGCCATTTCTTCACGTGTAATCACATCATTTGGTGCAAAAGTCTCAGGACTACGCCCTTTAATAATTCCCGCTCCGAACGCTCTACTTACACCGTCATATAATCCGTATGTTTTTGGCACATCATTAAAATTCGAATCTGCTTGTGGAAGTTGCAGGGCTTTCGCTACTAATGTAGCAAACTCTGCTCTCGTTATCTCTTTGTCAGGTGAATACACATTATTTCCATATCCTGACATGATCCCTTTATTAATAAGAGTACGCATATGCTGCTCAAATAGATGACCTGTAATATCATCACTCGCCGCATAACTTGAAATAGGAGTTAAAAACAATGACCCCGTTAACGCAACTGCTGTAATACCTTTTGAAAATTTCTTCACGGTTATGTAATCCTCCTCGTAATCTACGAATTTATCATTCCAACATCGATTATATACTAATTATATAAACATGATAAACAAAAATTAACATACAGTCTTTTTAAAATGAATATTTTATTATATTAAAATATTTATATACCCTATTGATTGCCCTATGCTCCCCATTCCTTTTACAACCGTAAAATCCTTTATGATATAATGACGTAGTTATTTCTGTTTATATAGAAATAACTACAAAGATATTACATACGACGGAGGATCATTATGCCTAGATTATATGCATTTGCATTTAAATCACTGCAAATATTAACATTGTTATTTTTTGCAATGACTCTTATATACTCATTGCAATTTTTAATAACTGAACCGAAGTACGATCATCCCTATTTCCTTATAGTGGCACTTATAGTCGTTCTAATCGGTATTATATTCATGTCTATCATCGTGAATCGGTTTTTCACTCAAACACAATTTATCATCTTTATTTGTCTACTAGCGTTCACACTTCGTCTTGCATGGGTGTTAACAGTTCAAACAAATGTCGTACAAGATTTCGAACAAATGTATAACGGAGCCGTTGATGCAGCAAATAACAATTTCTCATTCGCGGACAAAGCATATTTTACTACTTGGGTATATCAATTAGGCTTTACAATGTACCAAGCTGGTGTCATCAAATTGTTTGGTGAAGGTGTACTAGCGATTAAACTATTAAACATACTGTACTGTACTGGCATTACATACTTTATATATCGCATAGCTACGCATCTATTTAATGAATTTAGCGGTAGAGTTGCCGCACTTATTTTCGCAACGTACATTCCTAACATTATGATGACTTCTGTACTAACAAATCAGCATCTCGCAACATTTCTATTCTACGGTGGTTTTTATCTTCTCGTAAAAAAAGGAATCTCGCATTCATATGCATGGATATTTGTTAGTATTCTTATTGCATTTGGCGATATTATGAGACCGATTGGTATTGTTATTTTACTAGCTCTCATTCTTTTCTTACTTATCACTCATATAATTGGTGATAAGAAACTGAATAAAAAAATGGTTATATCAAAGCTAATTGGCATGATTGGCATTTATTATATCGTGCATTTCATCTTTAGCTATACATTAATCGCTACAGGGGTTACACAATATCCATTGTCTAGTCGAGACCCTTATTGGAAATTTGTAGTCGGATTCAATCCTGAAACAACAGGTGGATTTTCTTTCCCTGACCATAAACTTGTTTTTCAATATCCGATTGGCGAGGAACGTTTCGAAATTGAAAAACAGCTCATTAAAGAAAGAACTGCCGATAAAGGACAACTATTATTGTTATTCAAAGATAAATTTAAAATTATGTGGGGAGATTATGACGCAGCCATTTATTGGGGATTAGAAGGACATCCAAGACCCGAATTATCAAGATTACTGTGGACGTTAGAAAAATTATGTTATGTAAGCATTTGTATATTCGCTTGCATAGCTTCTATCAAAACGATAAAAGAACAACGAAATAAAACGTTACTGTTCTTCTCATTATTAATTTTAGGGTACGTAGGCGTGCACTTCTTCATTGAAATTCAATCGCGCTATCGCTACTTTATCATCCCGACGTTTATGATCATACAAGGTTACGGTGTCTATCTCATTACACAATATATAAAAGAAAGATTCCAACGTAAAGAAATACACTAACAAAAAAACACTCTACTTTTTCTGTAGAGTGTTTTTTTCTATATGATAAATAATTTTCTTAGCCGCTTGTTCTCCTTGCAGTTGCAGCTCATCTACTCTTCTTTGCAGAGATTGCTGTATCTCTTCATGCTGCGTCACTTGCTTCTTCGCAATTTTATATAAATCGTCTGCACTCCAGTCTCCATCCACACTCCCTATAACCGGTTGATTCACTTGTCTTAAAAATGAATCGATTTTTGGATCGTATGAAATTCCAACCATCGGTGTTTTCGCGACAGCCGAAAAAATAAGAGCGTGAAGACGCATACCAATTAAAAGGGTACATTCTGATAAAATAGATATTTTCTCATCAATATCCATTTTATATGGAAGCATATACGTCTCTTCTCCCATTAAATCCACTACGTCACGCGAAGCATTTTGATCAAACGGACCATGCATCGGGACGAATAAAATTTGGTACCCTTCTTGCTTTAATTTTTTTAAAGCAATCGCTAACTTTTTTATATAATCTTCTTTTGCATTCCAGTGACGCACACTCACTGCAATTATTTTCCCATGCAGAGCATGTTTTTGTAGCCAATCTGATTGTTTTTTTTGTTTCCATGTTAAAACTGGATCTGGAACAAGTTCAATATCCCTTTTCATGCCAAGTTCTTTTAAGTATAAAAATGAATCCTCATCGCGAACTGATATATATGCAGCTTTCGACAAATGCCATTTCACTAATAGTCGATTATGCCTTTTTGTAATCGGACCTATTCCTTGTGAATAAATGTAATACGGTTTTTTTAACATACGAGCAAACCCCATAATACCCGTATAGTATAAAATACTTTTTATACTCGTTTTATCTTGGAGGAGGCTCCCTCCGCCACTAATAAGCCCGTCACTTGTTTTTATTGCATCATAAACCGATTTGATACTCCAACGATCCACCGCTTCTACTCCGTACATTTTCCTTGTATAGTCAGGATCATTTGACAGCACAACGAGTTCAATATTCGGATTCTCTTTATGTAACGATTCAATAATCGATTGTAGAATAGCTTCGTCTCCAACGTTATAAAAACCATAATATCCTGATAAAACTAACCGCACTCTTAATCTCCTCCAACATTTGGTAACCAATCGTTTCACATGTCATAACTGGCACCAACTCCTTACCTAAAAAAGCATCATCACAATAAACCCGTCCGAATTCCAATCCTTACATTTCGTAGTTCTATATTTATTTTTTCAAAAATGGTATTTGTTTTTTTGATATCCAGTTTAATCTCAAAGCACATACCGCATACAAAATTATTGCAATAGCAAGTGCTACGCCACTATATAATAACGCAATCATTCTTGAAGATGTAACATCTATCATAGTAGATAGTTCATATAGTCCTAATCCTAAAATACAAGATACACCTATTACAATAAAAAATCTCCCTATATGAACAGAATAGGAAAGATATTTTCGAATGTACAGATGATTTATGATACAGATTAACACATATATAATCAATGTACTATACGCCGCACCATCTATGCCAAACTTTTTTGTTAATACTATGTTTAAGAAACATTTCACAAAACTTGCGCCAATAACAATCCACGCAGCTTGGGCAGAGCGGTTAATTCCTTGTAAAACTCCTATTGATAATACCATAACTGATGTGAAATACGAACTACCAATCATAACAGCTAACATACTGCTTCCTTTCGCATCTGTAAACAATCCCACATTTAACGGAACCGTTAATGCCATTAACCATATCGTTAATGGCGCTGTTAACACATGCATAAGTGAGTTCGTATTTTGAACTGTCGCTTTTGCTAAATTCATATCTTTTTTTGCTAGTGCAGACGTTAATAATGGTATTAATGGAAATACAATTGCACTGGCGAAAACAACAATTAATTGTGTAAATGCCGAACCGCGGCTATATATACCAAATTGCGCTTGAATTTCGGCCGACGATCCTTGCAGCACGTGCGGCACTGTTAGCGAATCCACCAAATTTAAAAGCGGCATGGATAAAGCTCCAATAGCAATCGGAATAGATACTTGCAATATTTTCTTTCCATCTTTTTTCAAATCTTGTAGTGAATACGAGTTGCTCTTATATTGATATGAACTTTTATTGTATGTCATACGTAAATATATAAGCGAACTTATTACCCCAAGAAAAGATCCAACCATTGCCCCACTAGTAATGATAGCACTACTTTTATTCCAATATACTAATATATAAGCGATGATTAACATAAAAAATACTCGTACAAATTGCTCAATGACTTGTGATATCCCCGTCGGTTTCATATCACCGAATCCTTGAAAATACCCACGATAAACCGCCATATATGGTGCAACGAGTAACGCTAATGACGTAACCAGTAAGGGCGCCCTCGTTTCTTGTCCACCAAGCATACTTGCAATTTCAGTAGAAAATAACACGATTACTAAACACCCGAATATTCCAAATGCTATCCCTATAATCGATGCTGATTTAAATAATTTCGCAATTTCTTTATGCTTATTTTTTTCATTCAATTCTGCAATCAATTTTGAAATTGCCAATGGGACACCAGCTACTGATAAGGTAAGGGCAATCATATATACAGGAAACACGAGGCGAAAAATACCAAGCACTTCATCTCCTGCAATATTTTGTAACGGAATTTGAAAGAAACTTCCAAGCAATTTCGACAAAAAAGTTGTAATTGTTAAAATTGCTGCACCTTTTACAAACTTCTTATTCATGTTCCTTCTCTTTTCTTTTATACATATATTCTCAAACGAATTATTACTAAATATAGAGACTGCTTTTATCTCATTAAATTATCATACCAAATTTCTTATATATTGAATACTTTCTTTTTTATAGCAAAATGAAAGTATTCTTACTCAAAAAACGAGTTCACTCAAACTTCCTACCACTTTCCATTTCTACTTTTTTCTAGTATAACTATACTATAATGTATCTATTGTCAGTAAGAGGAGTGTTACAAGAATGCTGAATTCGGTCAAGAAGTTGTTGGGAGATTCACAAAAAAGAAAGATTAAAAATTATGAACAACTTGTGAATGATATTAATCAATTAGAATCTGTAATGGAAACATTATCAGATGATGAATTACGCCAAAAAACTGGCACTTTCCGAAACATGTTACAAAATGGAAAAACAGTTGACGATATAAAAGTAGAAGCATTTGCTGTCGTTCGAGAGGCGGCAAAACGAGTACTTGGTCTTCGTCACTACGACGTTCAGTTAATCGGTGGCCTTGTGTTACTAGAAGGAAACATCGCTGAAATGCCTACAGGAGAAGGAAAAACTCTCGTTTCTTCTTTACCTACTTACGTACGTGCTCTTGAGAAAAAAGGCGTTCACGTTATTACAGTAAATGATTATTTAGCAAAGCGTGATAAGGAATTGATTGGACAAGTTCATGAATTTCTTGGATTAACAGTTGGATTAAATATGGCACAAATGGAATCTATCGATAAAAAACGCGCTTATGAAGCTGATATTACATACGGAATTGGTACTGAGTTTGGTTTCGATTATCTTCGTGATAACATGGCATCATCTAAGGCGCAACAAGTACAGCGCCCCTATCACTTTGCAATTATAGATGAGATTGACAGTGTTTTAATTGATGAGGCTAAAACTCCACTTATTATCGCTGGGAAAAAGTCAAGCAGTTCCGATTTCCACCATTTATGTGCAAAAGTAATGAAATCATTCCAAGACACTTTGCACTACACTTATGATGCGGAAACAAAAGCATGTAATTTTACAGAAGATGGAATTACAAAAATTGAAGAGTTATTTGATATCGATAACTTATATGATCTAGAGCACCAAACTTTATATCATTATATGATTCAAGCATTACGTGCACACGTAGCTTTCCAACTAGACGTTGATTATATTGTCGAAGACGAAAAAATTATGCTTGTTGATATTTTCACAGGACGTATTATGGATGGCCGCTCTTTAAGTGACGGATTGCATCAGGCACTTGAAGCGAAAGAAGGCTTACCGATTACAGATGAGAATCAAACGCAAGCATCTATTACTATTCAAAACTTCTTCCGCATGTATCCAGCCTTATCTGGTATGACAGGTACAGCAAAAACAGAGGAAAAAGAATTTAACCGCGTATACAATATGGAAGTTATCTCAATTCCAACGAATCGTCCTATACTTCGTGAAGATAAAAAAGACGTCGTATATGTAACAGCCGACGCTAAATATAAAGCTGTCTGTGCAGAAGTAATAAATATACATAAAAAAGAACGTCCTATTTTAATTGGTACGATGTCCATCCTTCAATCTGAAACAGTTGCACGTTATTTAGATGAAGCTAATTTAACTTATCAACTATTAAATGCCAAAAGCGCTGAGCAAGAAGCTGATTTAATTGCATTAGCTGGGAAAAAAGGAAAAATTACAATTGCTACAAACATGGCCGGACGCGGAACAGATATTTTATTAGAAAAAGGCGTCCATGAGCTTGGCGGTTTACATGTAATCGGAACAGAAAGACATGAATCTCGCCGCGTTGATAATCAATTAAAAGGGCGAGCTGGTCGACAAGGTGACCCTGGAAGTTCTCAATTCTTCCTTTCATTAGAAGATGAAATGATGCAACGCTACGCAGGTGAAGATATAGAGAAGCTAAAAAAACCACTTAAAACTGATGAAAACGGTTTAATTTTAAACACTAAAATTTATGATTTAATTAACCGTACACAATTAATTTGTGAGGGTAGTCATTTTTCAATGCGTGAATACAACTTGAAATTAGATGATGTCATAAACGACCAACGAAATGTAGTTTATAAACTTCGTAATAACCTTTTAAACGAAGAAGTAAATATGATAGAGATTGTCATTCCAATGATCAAAAATACACTAACTGTTATTGCTAAAGATCATTTATTAGAAGGCATGCTTCCTGAAGAATGGGATTTCACTAGACTAGTAGAAGATTTAAAAGAAGTTTTATCTACCGAAGAAATTCCAGCATTATCTGCTAATAACGTTCATTCTGCTGAGGACTTACAAGAACTATTAAAAGATACTCTTACAAGTTATATAGAGCGTGTTAACGACTTAGAAAGTAATGAAGATGCACAAGAAGTATTACGTCAAATTAGCTTGCACTTCCTTGATTCTGGTTGGACAAACCATTTAAGTGCAATGCAGCATTTAAAAGAAGGTATTGGCTTAAGACAATACCAACAAGAGGACCCAGCACGCCTTTATCAAAAAGAAGGTTTTGAAATCTTTTTACACACATTTAGCCATTTTGAAAAAGAGGTTGCTTTATATTTAGCAAGATATATAACTGTCCCACAAAATATATAATGAGGTGAATTGCATGCTATCATTTTTAAAGAAGGCAAGAAAAAAAGGTAGAGACTCTGTAATTTCGAGTTCTCAATTATTAGGAAGCGAAGAAAACAGCAATAATACAAAAAACGTAAAACCTAACTTATACTTCCATCCTTCTTGGAATGAGGTTTCACAAGAACAGAAGTATATTTATCAATTTTTACATAAATCTTTGCCTACCTTACAAGAAAATCAAATTTCGCTAGCCGGAATTGAAAGTAAAAAACATGAAAATGCTTATTATATTACTACATTCATTCGTAGTAGTGTAAAGCATCCAATTCAATTTGAAACTCTTACTCTATCTTTATTAAATAAAAATGGAGAAACATGTGCACGCCAAGCATTTGATTTATCACACTTAGAAGAAATCCCATCAAATGTAAATATGCCTTGGACTTTCGTCTTTGAAGAAAATTCAATTACGGAAGCAACCCTATCACCTGAAGACTGGCAACTAGTATTTGAATTAAAAGGAAAACATTCATTAGATTTAGATCCTATATGGCAAGAAAAGCTACCTGAAAGTGCAATAATGAAATTACAAGAAATTGTTGCTAACTTAAATCCACCTGCAGAAGATGAAATTAACTTCCGAGGGCTAAACGCAGTTGTAGAAGAAAACGGAGATTTGAACGCAACTATTTTAATTCGTAATGGCTATAATCAAAATATAACCCTTGAGCAACTTCCATTGCATATTTCAGATCGCTCTGAATCTACCGTTGCGGAAAAAACATTTGCATTAAAAGATTTTCAAATTAAGGCCAATTCTACGAAGCCTTGGACCTTTACATTCCCTGCTGATTCAGTATCAAAAGAACCAATCGATTTATCTAAGTGGAAAGCGTTTATCCCGCAATAACCTTCATTACTCGCTAAGTGAGTAATCAAAAACACGTCGTATTCTTTTATGAATACGACGTGTTTTCCTATGTAAACTATTATGTAATTCAATTAAATGCGTTCAATATAATACGCTGCTTTCAACTTACAAAAATCATCTATATTGTTTACTTCATGATCTTTTAAAATTTTCAATTGCTCTTCAGTCGGCTCTTCATTAATAAGCTCGTTAATTTTTTCATTCACTTTTACTGCTAACGCTTGATGGAAATCTGGATGTTCTTTCAACTTGTCATCTACTTTATTAATCCAAGTTGATTTTGTATATAAATATTGTTTCCACTGTTCAACAAATTGTTGTATGTCAAACTTTTCTTCGTTCCATTCAATTTCCTTCATATACTTCTCAAAAGAAGCAACAATTGAACGTGTAATCCCGACTTTTACTCCATGTGGTAACTGTTTGTACATCAAATATTCCCTCCAGCTTAAAGCGATTTCTTTTCAGCGTAAAGAAATCTTAAAATTCTTACACTTATTACGATAGCATACTGCTAATCTAAAATGTTACTATACTGCTAAGTGTGGCAATTGTCAACAGACGTATAACATCCAGATATTCAAATTCAATACATACATATGCGAATAATCAGAAACCCTCACACTTTATCACGTGAGGGTTCTTATCTCTAACTTATTTTGGCCTTTAAGAATTGTAATTGTTCCCTTTGCTCATCACTTGCCATCGTCACGATTATTTGTTCAATACTCGGATGCAATTGTTCAAGTGTCACACTCGCACCTACTTTACCCGACTGCTCAACAAAGTTTAACAATGCCATAGCTCCTGATACATCCATATAATGCACATCTTTCATACGTAAAACGACCGGAGACTTTACGTCTTGTAGAGTATAAAAAACACGATCCACTGTTAGGAATGAAAGTGGGCCTTTAATTTTATACGTCGCTTCCTTTTCTTTTACAATAGAAGCTTTACGTTCTTTACATTTCACCATGTATATAATGAACGAAAGAATAATACCGAACGCAACAGCGATCATTAAATCAAACTTCACTGTGACAACCATCGTTACGAGCATAACAATGACATCACCTTTTGGTGCTACATGCATTTTCTTCATACTTTCCCAATCAAACATGCCAATACCAGTTAAAATTAAAATACCTGATAATACAGCAAGTGGAATGTATTGTACGACTGATCCAAGTCCCATAATGAAAATAAATAATATAATACTATGCATACTTGCTGAAAGCGCCGTTTTACCACCACTTCTTATATTAACGATAGACCGTACAGTCGCTCCTGCCCCTGCTAATCCGCCAAACAATCCGCTCACCATATTACCAATACCTTGTCCGACCAGTTCTTTATTACTTTTATGACGTGTACCCGTCACATTATCCATTACGACCGATGTTAACAACGAGTCAATCGATCCTAATAAAGCAATACTAAGCGCTGGTAAAATAAGTTCTACGATGCCTGTTCCACTTAAAGATGGAATATGAAGCGTCGGCATTGCTTCTGGAATCGTTCCAATCTTTTCAATCACCTTATTTAATGACAGGTTTCCGATAACCGGTAACTTCACTGTAAGCCCCTCTAACGCCGAAGAAAATAAAGGAAGCATAGCTGTCACACCAACTAATGCAACTAAACTAGATGGAATGGCCTTAATCCACTTTCCAGAAACAATCATCACAATAATCGTTAATACTACGAGTAGAAAACTATTTTGCACATGCTTTATTTCACCTAAAATAATAATTAATGCGATACCGTTCATAAATCCGGAAACGACCGGATATGGAATGTACCTCACGTAAGAGCCAAGCTTACATACCCCGAATAAAATTTGGAACAGTCCGGCCATCATGAAGGCTATAAAACTCGCCTCTAATCCGTGCGTCGCAATAACTCCTGTTGCGATAACCGTAATCGGCCCCGTTGGCCCGGTAACCTGACCCGGTGTACCACCAAACAACGCCGCAAATAAACCTGCAAAAATCGCACCATACAATCCGACTAATGCTCCCTCAGACGTTCCCGTTGCAGCAATACCAAATGCAATGGCCAGTGGCAACGCAACGATCGCAACCGTAAAACCTGCTAAACATTCCTTTGCTATTTTTTGAAACATAAAAAAACCACCTTCGTATAAAGTGAAACTTTAATCAGTGGAGTTTTGTTCCTCCCCACTAATTATTAGTTGAGCCAATCGGGCTTTTACAGGCAGTTGATCTCCCACCTAAATTCCTCGCATTCACCGAAATTTGAGGTGGGAGTTTTACTGCCCGTTAATGCGGGATAAAGTCCATTTTCCATTGTACACCTAAAAAGATACATTCGTTAGTCCACTTTTTACAGTATCGTGACGTAAACGCATTCAATTTCAAGCTACCCCCCATCTTTGGAAACCATTATAACTATGCTATAATAGATAAATTAAATCTTTTATTATATATTTGGAGGCACTATGCTAACTTTTGAAGAAAAATTATCGATTATTGAATCTTTCCCTGAATTAGAAAGAAAAAACGTATCATTAAAACGCGTGAACTTTCACTTTGAAGAAAGTCGTTTAGATAAAAAGAACGTTGTTTATCACTTACATCCAAATGGAAACGGCTTTGTATATGCAAGTGGTATTAAAGGTTACAAAACGGATGATAAAGGTATGGTTAACATCCGCGAATTTTCAGCAGATGAATTACGCTCAGTAATCGAGCAATCAATTGAATTACTTTCACAAGAAGAAATAGTCATTCCTGCAGAACCTGCGAAAGAAGAAGAATGGCATAACGAAGACGGTCATATCCTTACTCTTATCTCAGAAGATGATATGTGGAACGTGTACGCTGGTGTAAACTTAGACGGTACATTCAACTCTTATCCAGAAGCTGCGGAATACCTTGATGAAGAAGGATTTTCACGTAAATAATACGATCCAATGAAGCCATCCCATTTTTGGGGATGGCCTCTCTTATTAATAAGTAGGCAACCCAGTTAAGTCGATGTATTTAGAGTTAGGCTTTTTGGATAGTCCCACTCCTAAATTTATGGCATCAAAATTTCTTATTTTCACTATCCCCTATAAAAATTTGAATTTGACAACTGTATGTCTCCGTATTAAAAATATCACTAACTAACTCCACTTCAATAAAACTCTCTACTTCTATATTAGTTTCTTTTATATATTTAATCATAGTATTTCTACGTTCCTCTTCATTCTCTTTACTATACGCTAACGTTATATATTTCCCGCCTGGTAATACTTTTATATTTTGCATCTCTTCCATATGTACATCATCTCGTATTTTATTAAAAACATACTTCGGTTCTACATTCCAATTTTCATTTACATTGTAGAGAATCCCCATCTCCATTGCCATTTTCTCTTCATAATCTTGCACGATTTTCTCTAAATCGGAATAATACAGTAACTCCTGTAAACTCCCTACTTCTTTACAAGGCGCAACAACTACATAACGCTGTTCAAAAAATTCAATAGAGATTTCATCATTCTTTAATATTTCCTGTGAACTCACTACTTTCGTATGTAAGTCATCAATCGTTTCCATTACCTCTTCCATTTTCTTCATATGCTCTTCCGCTTCTTCTCTTTTCACTTGTAAAAATCGCAGCAATTTATCCGTATTACATTCCTTAAAAATCTCTTGGAGCTCTACTATGCTGGTGTTCAACTCTCTACAGCTTTTTATAATATCAATGTGAATAAATTGATCTATAGAATAATATCTATACCCCGTTGATTCATCAACATGTTTTGGAATAAGAATCCCCATCTTATGATAGTATCTTAGCGCTTTTATCGTAATATCCTTTATTTTTGCAACTTCTCCAATAGAAAATAATTTTTTCATTTGCATCTCTTCCCTTATATTTTTTTCGTATGCAACCATTGACTCTCCCCTAAGAGGAGACCTTACTATTTATAATAAGTCATTTACATTGATAAAGGGAGTATACAATTATGAACACAGTAAAATATAGAAATCTTGTTAAAGAAGACTATGAGTCTATAAAACATTTAATTGGTGAAGCATTTGGGTTTAACAAATTCATTGCCGATAAAAAATTTTTAAACTCAATATTAAACTTTTATCTACACAGTTGTATTTTAGAAAGTTCCTTCAGTAAAGTAGCTGAAAAAGATAATAAAGTGATCGGTGTCATTTTAGGTGATTCTGAAAAAGATAAAAACCGTTTAAAGAGATTCCATAATACCGTTAGCTTTGCCTTTCATACGCTAAAGCTATTCATAACGAATAAAGAGAATAGAGAATTTTTAAAAGCATTTATACAAGTACAAAAAACCTATAAAGAACTCATTCAAGGAAAAGAAGATCAATTTCAAGGCTGTATACAATTATTTATCGTATCCGAAGAATCGAGAGGTCTTGGAGTTGGGAAGTCTTTACTAAGTCATTTATTCCAATACATGAAAAAAGAAGATGTAACATCTTTATATTTATATACAGATAATGAATGCAACTATGAATTTTATGACAGACAAAACTTCCAGCGCATACAAGAAAAAGCAGTTAATTTTGGACCAAAAGAAGAAGATTTCAACGTATTTTTGTACCGCTATAACTTTAACTAATCGTAATATGTACACTTCAGCGCTCTTTGCTAATTAGCAAAGAGCTATATTAAGTATGGTCAAATAAAAAAACTTCCGCTATTATTCGTTCAAGTCAATTCAAATAGAGGGAACTCACTTTAAAAGGAGCGCACAACATGGAATGGATTCACGAGTTATTTCAGCAATATGGATATTATGTATTACTTGTCGGTTTACTTTTAGAATATATTGCGCTTCCGTTTCCAGGAGAGCCTACATTAGCCTATGCAGGATTTTTATCACACCAAGGTGATTTGAACCTACCAATTTTAATTATGTTATCTTTTATTGGGACAAGTGTAGGTATGACATTCCAATACTTTTTAGGAAATAAACTAGGCATGCCCTTCATTCAAAAGTACGGAAAATATGTATTTTTAACACAAAAAAAAATTGATATGACAAAAATATGGTTCGATACATACGGCTACTTTCTAATCTTTATCGCCTTTTTCATCCCAGGCGTCCGTCATTTCACAGGATACTTTGCAGGAATTATTAACTTACCATTTCGCCGTTTTGCGATGACAATTTATTCAGGGGCTCTATTTTGGGTATCATTCTTCTTGATCGGCGGTTATTGGTTAGGTGAAAATTTAGAAGAGATCTTCCAAATACTTGGACAACACATATGGAAAATTCTCTTCGGTATGATTATCATTACACTAATCACCCGATTTCGTAAAAATATAAAGCATATGATTTTAAAACTTATCAATTAAAACAATAAAATTCAGCTTAACTACGTACGAAAATAAAAAAGCGAAGACTATAGTCTCCGCTTTTTTTACACACATTTTGTTTCCGAACAAACTCTCATGTTCATTAGTTTTTCTGACGTCTAAACAACATCGCTCCGAAAAGTAATAAGAACATACCTGCCATAACAGAAGTAGCTTCTGTTGATACTCCACCTGTTTGAGGAAGAAGTTTTGTTTTCTTATTATTTTCTTCACTTGATGATACCTCAGACTTATTTTGTTCTTTACTGTGTACCTCTTGCTTGTTTTGTACTTCTACTTTTTCTTGTACACTTTGTTTGTTTAATACTTCTGGGTTTTCCTCTTTTAACTCTTCTGTTGTTTCTTCTTTAGTTTGTTCTTCTTTCGGTGTTACTAAAATTTCCGGCTTCTCCGTAACTTCTGGCTTCTCTAACTCTTTTTGCTCTTCTGTCACCTTTGGTGTTTCCGATTTTTCTTCTTTTATCTCTTCTGTTGTTTCTTCTTTAACTTTTTCTTCTTCTGGTGTTACATGAATTTCCGGCTTCTCCGTAACTTCTGGCTTCTCTAACTCTTTTTGCTCTTCTGTCACCTTTGGCGTTTCCGGTTTTTCTTCTTTTATTTCTTCTGTTGTTTCTTCTTCAACTTGTTCTTCTTCTGGTGTTACATGAATTTCCGGCTTCTCCGTAACTTCTGGCTTCTCTAACTCTTTCGGCTCTTCTGTCACCTTTGGTGTTTCCGGCTTTTCTTCTTTTATTTCTTCTGTTGTTTCTTCTTCAACTTGTTCTTCTTCTGGTGTTACATGAATTTCCGGCTTCTCCGTAACTTCTGGCTTCTCTAACTCTTTCGGCTCTTCTGTTACCTTTGGTGTTTCCGGTTTTTCTTCTTTTATCTCTTCTGTTGTTTCTTCTTCAACTTGTTCTTCTTCTGGTGTTACATGAATTTCCGGCTTCTCCGTAACTTCTGGCTTCTCTAACTCTTTTTGCTCTTCTGTTACTTTTGGTGTTTCCGGCTTTTCTTCTTTTATCTCTTCTGTTGTTTCTTCTTTAGTTTGTTCTTCTTCTGGTGTTACATGAATTTCCGGCTTCTCCGTAACTTCTGGCTTCTCTAACTCTTTTTGCTCTTCTGTTACTTTTGGTGCTTCTGGGTTAGTTGGAGCTTCCAGTTCTTCTATTGATTCTTCTTTACCTTGTTCTTCCACTTCTGTTACTTCGTGGATTTTTATATTTGTAATATCATATCCGTTAACTTTCGATTGATATCCTGATACTGGTTGTTCTTTCACTTCATACGTATGAGCTTTTCCTTCACTATCAACTGCTGGTAACTTTCCAAACTCATATTTCCAACCATTTTCTGCCGTAACTTCTTTCGTTGTAATGACTTTACCGTTTTGCAGTAAATCTACTTTAATCGTTTTTGGGCGATCGTTTACTTTATCGCCTTCCCACGTTTTCGTTCCCGTAACTGATGTAGTTTTTAACTTATTTGGAACCATAAGTTTTATTCCCTGTACATCATCCTTCTTAATTGTAAAAGGAATCTTTGCTTTTGGATCAAACTCTACGTAATTCGGAGCAAAAATTTCTTGCACGTAATAATTACCTGGAGTAAGGTTTGGTGCTTCAACTACTCCATCTTTATTTGTTGTATAAGAATCACCAATTTGCTGACCTGATTCTTTATACAATTTAAAAGAAACACCTGGAATAACTTTTCCTTCGTTTCCTTCAATATGTTTCACAATTTGCAGCGTTCCTTTCGCAGGTAAATCCCCCTCAGCTCCGCCGCCAAACGATATATTTTCAACCTTTACATTATTAGATTCAGAAATAGGCTTTTCATATAAAATTTGATAATCAAGTTTATAGTCATTCTGTAAATATTTTAATTTTTTCCCGCTATCAGTAATAGTTGACGTGTAGAAAACCGTAAAGGAATTAGCGCTCCCCATATGTCTATAAACTACAACTTCAAATGAGTTATCGCTAGTAAACTTAATATATCCATAACCTCGCTTTTGAAATTGCTCAAGAGAAAAATATTCTCTATTATTAATAGTTATCTTAAAACTATCTTTATTAAGCATTTGTCCTTCTTGTAAAGTATCTTTCAAAATGATGTTGTCATGTAAATGTTGTTTCTTTAAATTTATATTTAAAAACCAACGTACTTCATTACTTTTGTCTGGCTGAATATCACCAGACTTATAGAAAAAGATTCCCGGTTCTGTACCTTCGCCTTTTGGATGCGTAATACTTACCGTTTGCTTTTCTAAACTTGTTCCTAAATTCGTTTGTACATCTTTCGTTTTTCCTGCTTCTACATTCGTACCTTGAACAGCAAAATTAAAATTCCCTCGAATATTTTGGAGCTGTTCCACTGTATCATTAAATGTACAAACTACATTATTTGTATTAATCTGGCACGTACCAAAAACGCGTCCTGATTCATCTTTTAATGCGATAGTTCCACTATAGCCCTTTAATTCTGGAGGTAGTGTTAACGTTAATGTATCCCCAGACTTCATCTTCTTTCCAGGCTTTTCACTAAAGTTTACATGTATGCTAGTCTTTTCCCCATAATTTAATTTCGTCTTTTCAAATGCAAAACTATCAACAAATCCAGTTGTGTTTAATTCTTGTGCATGACCTACGATAGGTGTAAAAACTTGTCCAATGATAACAGTAAAAATAAAACAAATTACAGATATTCTTTTTAAATATGTACTCATAAACCCTCCATCTTTGATTACTTCATTCTTCTACCCTAAACCACACTTTAAAATAAAGATTATTTGCAGCATCAAACTATCTTTCTTATCTTTTGGGCAGCCAACAATAAATATTAGTCCTTATAAAAGTGCATTACAAGACTGTTCATCCACTATTTATTTTGTTACTATTATAGTAGTAACTTTTTTTTGAAATAAATGACCATTTTATTCATAAGGTCATCTGATGATTAACTATCTTTATCCCTCGAATATACTCCTCCAATACCTTTATTCCACTCACACTAAAATTATTATTTCAACATCTATAAAATCCACCTGAGCAATTTACTAAACCTTTATTTAAAGCGGTATACATGCATTTACAATCAAAGTGTAATGCTACAAAAAATATTTTATATAATAATAAAAGAGGATTTAAATAGAAGATATATACCATTTCTTCAATCGTTTTCAAAAAAATAAAGCTATCTTTTCTTATTAAAAAAGATAGCTTTATCTGTATAGACGACTGCTCTACTCCCTATTGTTTCGCACCCTTCAACGACTCTCTCAGCACAAATTTTTGTAATTTCCCACTCGCATTACGAGGAAGTTCATCCACAAATAAATAATGACGCGGACGTTTATAGTCTGCTAATTCATCACTTTCTTTACAATATGTTTCTAAATCACCTTCTGTAATCGTTTCATCCTTCTTTACAACGACAGCCACAACACGTTCTCCCCATAATTCATCTGGCTCTCCAAGCACTGCAACATCTAATACACCAGGATGACTATGAAGGAAATCTTCAATTTCACGTGGATAAATATTAACGCCACCACTAATTACCATATCATCCACACGATCTGCGACGAATAAATAGCCATCATTATCGAAGTAACCTAAATCACCAGAGTGATACCATCCTTTATACATCGATTTTGCATTTGCTTCTTCTCGGTTATGATAACCAGCCATCATAGTTGGGCCGCGCAAAATAATCTCCCCAACTTCATAAGGAGGCAATACGTCATCTGGCTCTGCTGGTGCATCATCGCTTGGTTTTACAATGCGAATTTCATGACTAAAGCATGGTGTTCCCGCTGAACCTGCTTTCGTCATTTGATCTTCTTCTACTAGAAACGCAACAACTGGTCCCATTTCTGTCATTCCGTAAATTTGTACAAGATCAATATAAAGACGTTCTTTACATTCCTTCACTAGTGCTGGAGCCATCGCTGCCCCACCATATACACCAATCTTCATCGAAGTTAAATCGTACTGCGTTAAATCTTTTTGCAGTAACATATTCCACATCGTCGGTGCTGCAAAAAACGTCGTAATCTTCTCTTCTTGAATCGTATGTAATACTCTATCCGTATCAAAGTGATGTAAAATAACATTCTTTCCGCCAACTTGAATGCGCGGAATAATCCCCGCATTTAACTCACCGCAGTGATATAAAGGCGCAACTACAAGCCCGGCGCTATTTCTATTATATTTTATGAAATACGTACAAATCATACTATGCTCAGCCATATCACGATGGCGATGCAGTACGCCTTTCGGATGACCAGTCGTACCACTCGTATAAAGCATAGAACAATAATCCATTTCATCGACTACAATATCTACTTTTTCAGCTGGTGCTTCATTTACTTTTTCATGGTAAGAACTAGCATAGGAAGGTGTATCATCTTCTACATACCAAAATGACGAATTTGGAAAATCTCGTTCAATAATAGCAACAGTTGATTCAACTGCTTTTTCAAAGACTACTACTTTCGAGGCTGCATCTTGGAGGATATACGATAATTCTTTTGCCTTTAAGCGGAAATTAACCGGGTTAAAGATCGCCCCAATTTTCGCACAGGCTAAGTAAACGTTTACAAATTCACGGCAATTATATAAGTAAACAGATACAGTATCTCCCTTTCTTACCCCTTCTTTCAATAGAGCTTGCGCCGTTTTATTTATTTGCTCATCCCACTGTTTATATGTCCAGCGAATATTTTTTTCAGGCTCTACTAACGCCTCTTTATTCGGATACTTAACAACTGCTAAATCAAAAATTCTCCCTATCGTCATGTACATGCCAACAATTTCCCCCTTTTCTCTTTCATAAATCTATCATTTCGTCCATAAGTAGACATTGTCCTCTAATGATTTGACTAATTTTTCTGATTATTATCGACATAGTTTTACAAACAGTGCCGCTTGGCGGTAAGTGAAATTATATCGACCGCAACTCAAATTATATCAGCGATTTTTCAAACATATCGACTTACCGACAAAAGCTAACAACATAAAAAAGAGGCTGTCCCAAATCGGAACAACCTCCTTCTTCTTATACAAATAGCTCTTCTAAAATTTTCAGTTTGTCTTCTGTATATTTTACGAAGCCATCGTTATATGATTTTGGATCTTTCGGATTTGCGAAGTGCGTAATTGCTCCCGTCTTCGGATGAACAAATTTACTTGATGCACCACAGCCAAGTCCGATAATCGATTGTACTTCTTCCATAATGACAATGTTGTAAATACTTTCTTGCGTCGGCATTGCATATCCAACGTTCTCTAAGTTACCTAAAATATTCTTTTGACGATATAGGTAATATGGTACGTAATTATGCTTTTGCGTCCACTCTTCTGCTTCGTGCATCATCGCTGTAATTTCTTCGCGACCTGCTACTTTATATTTACGTTTGTTTTGCGTCATTTCAGAAGCACGTTTAAATGATAACGTATGAACTGTTAATGATTCTGGCATTAACTTTTCTGTTTCATCTAACGTATGCTTAAAGATATCTAACCCTTCACCAGGAAGACCAATAATTAAATCCATATTAATATTGTTCATTCCCATTTCACGAGCTAAATGATACTTCTCAATTGTTTCTTCTACAGTATGATGACGTCCAATTGCTTTTAGTGTCTCTTGATGGTATGACTGCGGATTAATACTAATACGGTCAATGTTCCATTTATTTAACACTTCTAGCTTCGCTGGCGTAATTGTATCTGGGCGACCTGCCTCAACTGTTACTTCACGCACATTTTTCACATCTGGGAACGCTTCATACATTTCTTCATACAGCATATCCATCTCTTCTGCTGTAATACTTGTCGGTGTACCGCCGCCGTAATAAATCGTCGTAACTTTTACACCTTTTTCTTTTAAAAACTTACCAATTTCACGAACTTCATAATGTAAACCACCTAAGAACGAATCAACAGAGCCTTGACGTCCGTTAATTGCATACGCAGGGAATGTACAGTATGCACATTTCGTTGGGCAGAACGGAATACCGATATAAATACTTACTTCCTCTTTCAAACGGTATAAATCCGGAACAACCGCTAATTGGCAATCAACAATGCGCTGAAGAAGTTCAATTTTCTCTTCATGAATTAAATAACTTTCACGAAGTTCTTGGTGTGCTTCTTCTTTTGACATACCATTTTGAAGCATTTTATGAAGAAGTTTTGTCGGACGAACTCCCGTTAAAATGCCCCAGCTTTGTTCAAGACCAGTTAACTGCTGAAGAACAGAAAGATATACATAAGAAACAACGTGCTTCACTTGCTTCATACGCTCTTTTTCATCTGTGAAAGCAGATAAATCTTTTGCGAATGTTTCTTCATACACATTTCCAGTAGCAACATCTGTTAAACAAGCAGATGCTTTCACATTATCCTCAATGTGTATATCAACGATAAGATTTGCTTCCTCTTGTTCAAATCCAATCGTACTATCTTCAAAAAATAAGCCGCCAATATTTTGCAGCGGACGTAAAAAACGATCATCTTGTAACGTTTTAATTGAAATTAACAACATTATCACCTTTTCATTTGCAAACTCTCTTTAGTTTACTTGAAGGGCGTTTGCAGGTCAATACAGAAGCTTTTACCTTATTTCTTCTATTTAAAAACTTAAAGGCAGAAGAGATGACATTTCTCTTCTGCCTTTTATAAACATTAGCTATTCTTAGTCATAAATCTTAAACGTATTCCCAATAACACAAGAATTACACCTATAAACGGAAGGTAATTTATATTATGCCCTGTAGCTGGAAGTTTTTGATCATTGGAACTGCCTTGTTCTTTTTCTGGTAAGTTAGGCTTTCCTACTTCTTCACTTGAAGTTTCTGTTCCCTGACCCGGCTTCTGTATTCCTTCACCTGGCTTTTCTGTTTCTTCACCTGATTTCTCTGTTTCTCCACCCGGCTTTTCTGTTTCTTCGCCTGGTTTCTCTGTTCCCTCACCCGGTTTTTCTGTTCCTTCACCCGGCTTCTCTGTTTCTCCACCTGGTTTCTCTGTTCCCTCACCCGGTTTTTCTGTTCCTTCACCCGGCTTCTCTGTTTCTCCACCTGGTTTCTCTGTTCCCTCACCTGGTTTTTCTGGACCTTCACCCGGCTTTTCTGTTTCTCCACCCGGCTTCTCTGTTTCTTCACCTGGTTTCTCTGTCTCTTCACCTGGTTTCTCTGTCTCTTCACCTGGTTTTTCTATTTCTTCACCTGGTTTCTCTGTTTCTTCACCTGGTTTCTCTGTCTCTTCACCTGGTTTCTCTGTCTCTTCACCTGGTTTTTCTATTTCTTCACCTGGTTTTTCTGTTTCTTCACCTGGTTTTTCTGTTTCTTCACCTGGTCTTTCTGTTTCTTCACCTGGCTTCTCTGTCTCTTCACCTGGTTTTTCTGTCTCTTCGCCCGGTTTTTCTGTTTCTTCACCTGGTTTCTCTGTCTCTTCACCTGGTTTCTCTGTTTCTTCACCTGGTTTTTCTGTTTCTTCACCTGGTTTTTCTGTTTCTTCACCTGGTTTTTCTGTTTCTTCACCTGGCTTTTCTGTTTCTCCACCCGGTTTTTCTGTCTCTTCGCCTGGTTTTTCTGTTTCTTCACCTGGTTTTTCTGTTTCTTCACCTGGCTTCTCTGTCTCTTCACCTGGTTTTTCTGTCTCTCCACCCGGTTTTTCTGTCTCTTCGCCTGGTTTTTCTGTTTCTTCACCTGGTTTCTCTGTCTCTTCACCTGGTTTCTCTGTTTCTTCACCTGGCTTTTCTGTTCCCGCACCTGGTTTTTCTGGACCTTTGTCTTGTTCTTTTTCATTTGTAATTTCAAGATTTTTAACTTCTACTTTTTCATTAGAAATCTTAAATTTAGTTTCCTTATCAGATAATTTATATCCTTCTGGTGCATGAACTTCTTTTAAAATGTAATCTCCAGGTTCTAACTTCTTAGAAATTGCTTTACCATTCTTATTTGTTGTTAATGTGTCTATTTTTGATCCATCTTTCCAAATTTCAAACACTGCGCCAGCTAATGTTTTACCTGTATCATTAGCATCTACTTTTGTAATTTCTAATTGACCTGTAATTTCTTCTTTCATTTTTTCATTCAATACTTCTCGTTTCGCTACTTTATTTGCTACAACGTTTACTTCTACTGTAACTTCTATCGCTTTGTAGCCTTCTGGCGCTTTCGTTTCTTCTAATGTATACTTACCTGGAACTAAGTTTTCGAATGTAACAACACCATCTTTATTTGTTGTTTTCGCCCCTCCAACTATTTGACCATTTTCGTTTTTTAGTCTAAATTCCGCGCCTTTTAGCACATTTTTGCTCTCAGCATCCTTTTTGACTACCTGTAAACTTCCCAACTCTTTCACATTTTTAACTATTACCGGTGCTACTTTGTTCTCTTCCACAGTAACTTCAATTTTTTCTTTTAGTAATTTATATCCTTCTGGTGCTTTCGTTTCTTTTAATGTATATTTACCTGGTTCTAATTTTTTAGAGATTACTTTACCTGTCTCATCTGTTCGTAATGTATCTATTTGTTTACCATCTTTATACACTTTAAATTCGGCACCTGGTAATAATTTTGTTTCATCACTTGCGTCTACTTTTACAATTTCAAATTGACCTGTTACTTTTTCAACTGATGGCTTATTCCATTTCGGCCAATTAAATTTAAAATTATGAACCTCAAAGCCATCTCTTTGGTGTAATCCACCAAGAAAGACTTGTCCGTTAATTGAGCCACCCTTTGTATCTACAACTGCATTAGGCGCAAATACACTTCCTATTACACCATATCCTTTAGTTGTTATGTTTTTAGCATTTGGAAACACCCAAATGACTTTACTAGCTAACTCAGTAAACGGTGAATCAGGAACATATTTATGCGATGTATCAATTAGGTCTGTTGCCATCCCAGTATTTTTTGTATCATACAAAATTGCGCCGCCACCAAAATTCACTTCTTCTGCATCTGAATAAATAACAATAAAGTCTTTATTACTTACATTCGGAAGATAAACATCACTTACATTAAATGTTTTCTCTCCATTTTGGCCTGAAGAAACGTAAATATTAGGGTTATTTACATCTTCACCGATTCCAAAAGTCATACCCGGTTTTGGCTTATCAGTATGTAATTGGCCCGCATCCTCAATTACACTATCAACGTCTTTTCTAAACTCTTTAAATTTAGCATCAATCTCCGCTTGCTCTTTATAAGAAATACGGTCATATGATGATTTCATTGCACCTTCTGGGTCACCATCTTTTGTCATTGCCACTGTTCCATCTTGAATAATTACTTGTCCTGTTCCCGCTTTCGTAAATTGACCACCTAGTAATAATGATGGATATCCTTCATCTACCCAGGGTGCTCCAGCTATGTTCCATTCTCCAAATGCAGCTGCTAAGACTGTGTAACCTGATGCATTCATATTTTTTTGAATGGCCATTGCACCCTCAATATCCGCACTCGTTGCACTATGATCTCCAAAAATGATTGCATTGTAATAAGATACATCACCTAAGCCTTTTAATTCTGTTGTAGCTGCCTCTGCTTTATATGGTAAATGGATTAAAAAATTCGTACATACTAATAATAAGACTATAAAACTACTACTTAATTTTTTTATTTTTTGATTAAATGATTTCCTCAAAAAATTCATTCCCCCTTTTATAATTCCTAGATTTATGAAAAGAAGCTCATTTCATACATACCAAATCTTACTCACATTAACTTAAAATAATCCATTTAAATAAAACAAAGAAACTCTACAACGAATTAATAACATTACTACAATTCATTTTTGAAATAATACGTGCACTAAACTAACATGCGGAAATGTTTTTACTTACGAAAGCTCAATAAAATTAATCTAAAGAATATTTCACGTGGTGTAACTTTTTTGGTAACATCCTCCACTTTACAACAGTTTTCTAAATGATTCAAGTGAATTGTATGAATTTTAGACACAATTCATCTTTATGAAACGCTTTCATCTCTAAAATAAAACCAATCAAAAAACGTAGCCAAAAGCTACGTTTTTCTTTCATCATTTCGGTGTATTTTTATGATTTTTCAAAAACGGAAGCGGGAATTGCTTACGGAAATGTTCTTTAATCATATACTCTACGCCGTTCTCACTATTTGAACGTGTAATCCAGTCGGCTGCCTGTTTTAACTCTACAGGCGAGTTCCCCATTGCTACCCCGAGCCCTACATTTTCAATTATCTCTAGATCTTCCATGCTATCTCCAATCGCAACCATTTCGTTTAGTGAAATATTTAAATGCTCTCCAAGCAATTGTAATCCGCGTAATTTCGATACATTTTGCGGCAAAATTTCTATTCGTTTCGAATCACACTCAACATACTCGATATCTTGGAATGCTTTTCTTAATGTATTTATCCCTCGTTCTTTTTCACCTTTACTTTGGAAAATAACATCAATTTTTGGCGCCGCTACTGGATGATCACGAAGCGCATCACCTAACGAATCTACAAATTGAACTGGATAAAACAACGGATCTGCGCTTGATAATACAGTACGCGCAATTAAGTTTGGTGTATTTCTCTCACGATTTCCGATTGAAAACCGTTCATGAGAAATACGTACGTTACAATCAAAGTGCTCTAATACTTGCACAATGTTAAACGTCTTCTCTTCCGATAATCTTCTTTGAACGTACGGCTTATCTAACGTTGCTGAAACGAAAGCACCGCCGTGTGTCACTAATATAGAATCTAATTTTAACGCCTTCGCTACTTTATGAGCGGACTGAAAATTACGGCTCGTAAATAATGTAACGTATACATCTTTTCTTTTCACAAATTCAATTGTTTCTCTTAATCCTTTTGCAATTTTTCCGTTGTTGTATAGTAGTGTCCCATCTATATTAAGAGCTAGTAAGCGATAAATCATGTCGCACTCCCCCTCTTCGCTGTTGTACTCTATCCATAATTTATGAAATAAATGTAGCAAATAGAACGAGTTAGAATTACTACTGAAAATTTGGTTTACTATATACATATACACTCAGTAAAGGAGATAGTACAATGCAGGCACCACCTTCCTTTTTTGAAGGCGATACGTTAGAAGTTGCAAAGAAGTTACTTGGACACAAACTTGTACATATTGTAGATGGAATAAAAAGAAGCGGAACGATTGTAGAAGTAGAAGCATATAAAGGTCCCGATGATAAAGCCGCACATAGTTACGGCGGCAGAAGAACGGATCGCACAGAAGTCATGTTTGGCGCACCGGGGCATGCTTACGTATATTTAATTTACGGTATGTATCATTGTTTTAACGTCATTACAGCGCCAGTTGGCACCCCGCAAGGCGTTCTCATTCGAGCCCTTGAACCGGTAGATGGAATAGAAGAAATAAAACTAGCGCGCTACAACAAAACCGACATTACAAAGGCGCAGTATAAAAATTTAACAAACGGTCCTGGCAAACTATGCCGTGCCCTCGGAATTACGTTAGAAGAACGAGGCGTATCCTTACAAAGTGACACATTACATATTGAACTCGTCCCAGAAGAAGAACACATATCATCAAAATATAAAATAACAGCAGGGCCTCGTATTAACATCGACTATGCAGAAGAAGCTGTACATTATCCGTGGCGTTTTTATTACGAGGGGCATCCGTTTGTTTCAAAGAAATAAACATATGTAAAGGGAGAGACTATGAGGGGCAAACCTGAACTAAAAATAGAATCAGAAAAAGTATATAAAACGAAGAAAAATCCTAATGGAATGTTTGTAGCCAAAATACTACAAATTCCAAAAGAAGAAGATAAACTAGACTTTGTTCTTATTTTACAAAATAGAAAAACGAAAACTATTATTTATAACAAAGTTTTAGTAACAACAGATAACGACTATTATTCTTTCCGACTGGCTCGTGGGAATATTGAATGGCCCTCCTTATATACTGTTACGGTATGGGATGGGCTAGGGCATCAATTGATAGAAGTATCAGCCTTAACCGGTAAAAAGAATTATTTCATTTCTGATGAGCATTGTTCCGCATATCGGGAGTAATCCAAAATAAAAGAGAAGCCAAATCGGCTTCTCTTTTTACTCCGCACCTTCCGCAGTCGCAATGTTATCCTCTAAATTTTCTCTAGATAATTCAGCCGCCATAAAATCAGCTGTTTCTGGAAGTGCTAAATGCATATGAGCTTTTTGACAAATTTGGATCGTACAGTTTTCAACCACATAATCGAAAACATGTCCGCCCCCGCTTCTTTCATCATCAATATAATGTAAGTGGAAACCAGCTACACCAATACCTTGCGCATAATCTGGTGTCCAAAATCCAGCTAGCGTACCTTCTGTATTTTCAAATGAGAAGATTGGTTGTGATTTCGTCACTTCAACGAGCGGTGTATACGGTTTTTCTTGCCTTGGAACAGTTCTCGTTCTTACTTCACGGAACGTACCGTCCATTCGAATACCGTAAAATAAGTTTTTACTCGGCATCAATTCATGTAATAAAGCTTCCACTTCTTCACGATTCATCGGACGCTCTATCGTATAACTCATTTCTTTTTCAAAAAACGTTACAGTCGCAAATGGTGTTGTTTCTTCCGGTTCTACTTTTTCTGCTGAACCGTCTGAACGTAAATGATAAAATTCGTTATCAAATGCGATCATTTCACCATCTAATTGATCAAATGTGCCGATGCCGAAATCACCGCGTTCTTTCAATTCCTCAAAGCTAATCACACCATCATATATACCATCTAATAGCGCAAGCATTGTAGATGTTTGATATACTTCGTTATTCGTTCTCGTTCTTTTTGCATCAATATCAATTAATTGCGCAACAGTCATCTCAACCATGCCTCCATTAGTTTAATTGGTTTGGTAATAATTTTTCGCTTAATTTAATGTTGTCACGGTAATCGATTGGAATATCAATAATGACAGGACCATCTGCTGCTAATGCGGCTTTTAATACGCCCTCTAATTCATCTGGCGTGTTAACACGAAGACCTGTCGCACCGAAACTTTCTGCATATTTTACAATATCAACATCGCCGAACTCTGTAGCTGATGTTCTACCGTATTTCATCATTTGTTGGAACGCAACCATATCATACGTACCGTCTCTCCATACAAGATGTACGATCGGAGAATTTAAACGTACCGCTGTTTCTAACTCCATCGCTGAGAATAAGAAACCACCGTCACCTGATACGGAAACTACTTTCTTACCTGGTTCTACTAAAGTAGCAGCAATTGCCCAAGGAAGTGCAACACCTAACGTTTGCATACCGTTACTAAATAATAGTCTACGTGGTTCATAAGAACGGAAACATCTTGCCATCCAAATGTAATGGGAACCGATATCACATGTAACAGTTGTATCGTCATCAATTAAAGAACGCAGTGTACGAATCACTTGAAGCGGATGCGTAACACCTTCTGAAGCACGATTCGGAACTTCTGCTTGTTCTGATAATTTCGCGCGTAATCGTTCTAACACTGCTTCTGATTTCGTACTTAATACAAGTTTCGGTAATTTCTCCGCGATACTATTTACAGTTAAGGCAATATCACCAATTAATTCACGTTCTGGTTGGTAATCATGGTCGATATCTGCTTGATGGTCATCAAGATGAATAATCGTTCTGTCTCCAAGTTTATTCCAGAATTTCGGATCATACTCAATTGGGTCATAACCGATAGAAATCACAAGGTCTGCCTCTTCTAGTAAAATATCACCTGGTTGGTTACGGAATAAGCCAACGCGGCCAAAGAAATGATCTTCTAACTCACGTGAAATGGCGCCAGCTGCTTGATATGTTTCAACGACAGGGAGTTCTGTATCCTCAATTAATTCACGAACGGCTTTCGTCACTTCATTTGTGCTCGCTCTCATACCGAGTAAAATGACCGGTAATTTTGCTGATTTTATTTTGTCTACTACATATGTAACATCATGTGTGGGAGCGATTCCAAGCTGTGGCTTAGAAAGCGCACCGATAGACCCTACAGTCGTTTCCGCAGTCATAACGTCTTGCGGAAGACTTACTAAAGTAGCGCCTGGATTTGTAGAAGTCGCACTTCGGAATGCATTCGATAGTGCTTCTGGCACATTATCAGGATGCTCTACTTCTACGCTATATTTTGTGATTGGTTCGAATAGTGCAGCATTATCCATCGATTGATGCGTACGTTTTAATCGATCCGTACGCGGAACTGCACCAGCTAAAGCAACAACGGGATCACTCTCTGCATTCGCAGTAACAAGACCTGTCGCTAAATTTGATGTCCCTGGTCCTGAAGTTACAAGACATACGCCCGGTTTCCCTGTTAATCTACCAATCGCAGCTGCCATAAATGCTGCGTTTTGTTCATGACGACAAACAATTAACTCTGGTCCTCTTTCTTGCAGTACATCAAATACAGAGTCAATCTTCGCTCCTGGAATACCGAAAACATGTGTAACACCTTGTTTAATTAAACAATCAACAACAAGATCTGCTCCTTTTGTTTTTGTCTTCACGTCGTTTGCTTTTACACCTGTACTCAAACTAATCATTCCTTTATTTCATAATGTGTGTAATAAAGATTTTAAATTTCACCTAGTTAATTAATGTGGTGAAGTATTATTTATTATTATATTACAAATTCATTATTTTTCCAAGAATATGAATATGACATTATTTTGACAACCACTAGAGAATGCGCTTACAACCCTTTATTTATCCTAAAATAATATTTTTATATCTCCTCTAAAAATGGACAAAAAACTTCTATCTCATCACAGTATCAAAAATTTTACAGTACCTTGCAAAGAACACTAGCAAATGATATATTTGTAAATATTGGAACACCCATTAATTGGAATACCATTTACGATTCGTATATCCCTCTTTCAAAAAAGAGAGGATTCTCAGCTATAATTCATCATTTTATAAAGGAAAGTGATTATTATGAACAAAAGTGAATTTTTGGAACAACTTAGTTCTTCCCTGCGGAATATGCCTAATGTAGAAAAGAAAGATATTATTTCAGAGTACGAAACTCATTTTATTAGTGGTAAACGAGATGGAATATCTGAAGAGGAAATTTCTAAAAAACTAGGAAACCCTAAAACGATTGCTAAAGAACTTAATGTTTCATATGCAATACATAACGCTGACAATAAACGAAGCTTTAAAAATATGATAACCGCACTATTTTCTGTTATGGGCTTAAGTGTTTTAAACTTTACCTTTATCATTATCGCCTTTTTCGTACTACTCTTTCTATTACCGATTCTTCTAGCACTTATCATTGCCACTCCATTATTAATTATTTCACCTATTTTATTAATAGGATTAGGATTTTTTAAAGGGTTTCATCAAATTAGTTATTCCGATATTTACAACGTGTTCATCGCTTTTTGCAGCGGTTTGCTCATATCCGTCATATCTTATCAAATGGTAAAACATCTATACGCAACTTTAGTAAAGTATTTAAAATGGAATGTAGCTATTTTACAAAGATAATAATGAATGTACAAGGAGATTAATATGAAAAAGTATATTTTATATCCACTCATGTTACTTACAATTTTATTTCTATCAGCTTGTTCAAACAGTGCACAACCTAAGGAAGAAAACGATATACAATCTATTAAAGATGTTACGATTAAAATTCCGGAAACTATATTCACTTCCTCAAAAAAGAATGAAACTATTAATGAAGATGAAATGAAACAAAATATAAAAACTTATTTAGATTATAGCGGAGAATTATACGAAAACACCGTTCCACTTTCGTCAGCCATGTCTGACGAGAATATCACCGAATCCGACCGAGAGAAATTACAAAAACTAATCGATTTAGCGCAACAAAATGATGCGAACTTCCATCATTTTATTAGTAACAATACGATCCCTGATGATTACAAACAGCCTTCAAAGGAAATCCATGATTATATTTCAGCGTCTACGGCACTTTCAGTAGAACTAGAGCAAGAATTAGAAAAACTCGCTCAAGATGGTAACTTGTTCAAAACTGATTTTTCTTTTACAAAACGCTTTGAACAAGTTAATGGCAGGAAACAAAAAGAAATTGAAAAGTTTTTGAAGGAAAAGAACATTGATACTGAGTATTTCAAGAAATAATGATATATACAAATAGAAACCACAAAAAAGACGCCCCATACAAGGGGCGTCTTTCCAGGCTGTGGAGAAAGTCTTCTCTACAGCCTATTTTTGTGTCTGAACCTCTTTTTATGTGTCAACACTGATAAAAAAGAGGAAAAGGAGCGATTTTTTATGATGGGTGCTTTAAAAAATCATCGTGATGAGCGTGTATCTGTTTCTGTAGAAGAGTTGGTTCCGCAAGATCATTTCCTTCGTGCAATTGAAGCGACAATTAGTTTTGACTTTATTGAGGAGAAGTTACGCCCGTATTACTGTGAAAATAATGGGCGTCCCTCAATCCATCCTATTGTTTTATTTAAGATGATGTTTATTGGATATTTTTATGGTATTCGTTCTGAACGTCAATTAGAAAAGGAGATTAAAACGAATATTGCCTACCGTTGGTTTTTAGGGTTTTCTCTATCAGATACTATCCCAGATCATTCTACAATTAGTTGGAATCGTCGTACCCGTTTTATTCATACAAATATTTTTGAAGAAATTTTTGATGAGATTGTGAGGCAAGCGACGGAGCACCGGATGGTGGGAGGACGTGCGCTGATGACAGATTCTACACATATTAAGGCCAATGCTAATAAAAATAAATTTGTACATAAATATAAAAAAGAAAAGGCAAAGTTTTATATAGATGAACTAGAAGCTGCGGTAATCGAAGATCGTGAGGGACACGGAAAAAAGAATTAAAACCTAGAAAGGAAAGTGATACCCCTACTAAAAAAACTCGTATAAGTACTACGGATCCAGATAGTGGATTTTTAATGAGAGATGGAAAACCGAACGGTTTTCATTTCTTAGATCATCGTACGACTGATGCGAAGTACAATATCATTACAGATACCTATATAACGGCTGGAAATACGGCAGATTCCGAGCCGTATTTAGCACGTCTACAAGCCCAAATTGATAAATTTGGATTTGAAGTGGAAGCTGTCGCTCTTGATGCGGGTTATTTTACAGGTTATATCTGTAAGAAGTTATCAGAAAGAAATATATTTATGGTGATGGGGTATCGCCGATTTGGAAAGAGAAATAAAGAAGTACCGAAAAGCCAATTTAAATATGTAGAAGAAATGAATGCATTTGCTTGTCCGATGGGATGTATTTTAGAGTATGCGACAACGGATCGCGAAGGATATCGTCAATATAAATCGAATCCAGAAGACTGCGCTGTTTGTCCGTTACGTGAGGTGTGCTTTTCAAAGAAACAAAAACAAAAAGTTATCACTCATCATATATGGGAGAAATATAAGGATATCGCTAGAAAAAACAAACTAACAGCTACAGGGAAAAAGTTGTATAAAGTACGCTGTTCAACTATAGAGCGAAGCTTTGCGGACGCCAAAGAACTCCATGGCTATCGATATGCTCGGTTTCGGGGACTGAAGTCTGTCCAAATGCAGGCTTATCTCACCGCAGCTTGTCAAAACATGAAAAAAATAGCCCTCCACCTGACCAAAAAGGGTCTGGTGGAGGGCTATTTTTCTAAATTCTATTATTTTATGGTTTTTTCATTCGCTAAAATCAAAAAAGATTCCAGAGCGTTGGGAACCCTAAAGGGTTTCCCAACACTCTGAAAAGACGCCCCATACAAGGGGCGTCTTTCACTATTACGCTTGTTGTTGCGCGTTATATAAATCTTCAAGTGGCTTCATGATAATTTTGTTAACGTCAGTGATAACGATGTTTAGGCGTTGTTCAGTTTCCATTAACTTTGTAATTTTAGCATCTTGTTGAATGCGAACTACAACTTCTTGTGCTTGTTGGTTGTCTTCTTCAGTGATTTCTTGACCTTGCATCATTTTTTGTTGTAGACCAAGTTGCATTGTGCGGAACTCATCGAATAAGTTCTTTGAAGCTGCATCAGCTTGAACTGCTGCGTAGCTCTCTTTTAACGTTTTGAAATCTTCGTTTTCAGCGATTGCTTTTTGTAATTCATATGCTACATCATGAATGTTTTTTGTCATTTTATTTTTCCTCCTTTAGAAGGCTAGCGCTTTTCTCTCGCACTGCCTTTTACGTGCATTTACATACGCACCTCTTCTTACCATATCAAACTATGCAAGAGATGTGAAGAAATTTCACTTTTATTTCTATGTACTCACCTTATTATCTAAGAAATAACAATAACAGTCCTTGCACGAGTCCGATCATTCCGCCTAATAATGCTCCTAAATACGTAATCATTTTCAATTCATTTTTTGTAATGGACAGGACTAAATCTTCTAGTCTCTCCGTTGAAAATGTGGAGACTTCTTGCTGGACAATTTCCGCAAGATGGAGATTATTTAATATACTCGCTACGTTTTCTGCCCCCCACTTCAAGCCTTTCGTTACTGCACTTGGGACTACCTTTTCCATGATTGTTTCTCGAACCGGCTCACATACTTGCTGCACAGATTGGTTTAAAAACTTACTCACTGTTTCCTCAACTTTAACTGCTGACAATATGGAGCTTACAATCATTTCTTTTTCTACAAACGTTTCTAATTCTTTTACATCTCTTCCTTTTAACTTTTCCCACTCTTTTTGCAGTACATCAGTTAAAAGCTGCTTTGTGCCATCTTGCCCTAAAAACTTAATGACTTCTGGCTGCACACGATCCACTACACTTACATTCCCTAAAAACATTCCGACTAAGTTAAGTAGAGTTCCCCTAGAAGCAAAGAAATCATCAATCATTTTTGAAAGACGAGCTTTCCCTTCTTCACTTTCAAAAAACCTACTTCCTCGCTCTAAAATAAACGCCGAGACATTTTGGATCGCATTCTCTATTTTTTCATGAACAGAATGAGGTAAAGCTTGTTCCCATGTATATGTATAGTACTCCGCTAAAAATGCCTCTATTTTTTCTGTAATCACATGCTCGATTTTGCTGATTGCTTCTTTTTCTACATGCGCTACGTTCCATTTTTCTAACATTTGTCGTAACGACTGTTCATTCGTCATTACTTTATCCACTTCTACTTGTGCCCATTGGATTAAACCTTTTTGAAACTCTTCATTTGTTAACTTCTTTCCGATTCCTTCTGGCGTTAACAAATGCTCGACAACCATTTTCCCTAATTGAACAGCAAGCTCATCACGGCGCTTCGGAATTAATCCTGGGGTAAATGGCACTTGAAACTTCCCAATATAAATAGGGCGATGCGGACGAAATAACATTTTTATCGCTAAATGATTTGTAAATCCTCCAATAATTGCTCCGAGCCCTGTCGTCGTTAACATACTTAACCATATATTCATTACAATCAACCTTTCGCTTCTCCAAAACTATAGCATATCATCATACGGACAAAAGTATAATGGTATAAAAACGTATTTGCAATATATAGCTTCGCCTATTATGTCAACATTTTGTTAGTAAAGGAGTGATTTCGTTGGTTCTCGGTATTTTAACTTGCTGGCCTCATTATGAGCAAACGTATTACACCGAAATCGCTAAACGCGCTCGACTTTATCATAATGTCGTTGCCCAGTTTACGCCATTTGGTATTGATCCTAAAACAGATCTTATTTCTGGTCTGATTTATGATACAGATACAGGGAAATGGAAAGAGCAAACATTCCCTATTCCTTCTTATATATACGATCGTTCTTCTTTTAATGAGGAAACAGACTTCGAAAAAGCAAAGTCAATTATTCACTCATTACACAACCGTCCTTCCACTACTTTTTTAAATAACACACTCATTGACTTAAGCGAACTACATGATGTATTTCTCACGAATAAAAAATTATCTCCTTATATACCAAAATTTGAAATAGCAACGATACAAAATATTTTCAAACTGTTATTAAAAACAAAAGATATTATTATACGTCCTACTCATACACATTCCACTGAAAGTCTGTACCGGGTCGCTTATAAAAATAAAACGTTTCATATCGATACAATAAATGACGCCTATCATACTTCTACTCCAATCAAACGGACAGATGAATTTATATCTTGGTACAAACGTAACATACGCTCAGCACGTTACATCACGCATACCATGCTGCAACCACCAAATCAATTAACATACCCACTCCATATTCGAACCATTTTGCAAAAAAATAAAGAACGCGAGTGGAACGTTATCGGTCAATTTATACAAAAAAGCTCATTTCCAAATCAACTTTTACTTTCGGCAACGGATGATTCCTCTCTGCATTCATTTTCAAAAATTAAATACGTACTATCTAGTACCGGTGTACAACTACTACAAGACGCTTTACAAGACATTATAAATGAAGTGTTTCAAACACTAGATGCATCTTATTCTTCGTTATTCGAGCTAGAGCTTTCCACCATTATGGATCAAAAAGGGGCAATTTGGCTTATGTATGTCAACACGATTCCCCCGTACGAACATTACATTCGTCATAGTGATTCATTAGCCGAAAAAATATATCACGGACCACTACAGTTTAGTCGCTTCACACCATAATGAAAGGGGGGAAACCCATTTTGAAAGAGCACATATATACATTAAATATTTCAGATGAGCATCCAAATAGTATTACTTTACCTTATATTTTTTCCATTACACCACCGATTACATCCCTTTCCTTCGGCGTACGCCATGTTGCAAGTGAAGATGTAAAAATTCATTATTCCTTTACTCGCGAAATCAGTATCGGACAACAAATTGCAGAAAAACTTTTACTTCCTCATTCCACTACTATCCATGCATTCACTCAAAATGAAACCATTATTTTCGGACCATTAATCGGGATTTTTACAACTGGTTTTAACGATGATTCTTCTAATCCTTTAGGAAACCGTTCAACTTCTCTTGGCGAGTTACTAACGCCGCCATTCACTTTGCGACCATTTGTATTCGTTTTTGGTGTTCAACATATAGACTGGGAAGACGAAACAATTGAAGGATATTTCTTTCAAGAGCAGCAATGGATAAAGAAAAAAGTCCCTTTACCGAATGTCATTTATGACCGATTACCAAATCGTAAAGCCGAAAATTATAAACCAATCGTAAGAGCAAAAAGAAAATTAGAGCATGACTATGCTATTCCATGGTTTAATCCAGGATTTTTTAATAAATGGGAAGTGCATCAACTTCTTATGAAAGACGATTCAATCATGCCATTATTACCAAACACAGAAACATTTCAACACTTCGAACAAGTAGAACGATTTCTCGGTACGTATAAATCCATTTACATGAAACCGATTCACGGCAGCTTCGGTAGAAATATTCATCAACTATTTTATTCTCAAGCAGAGAATTGCTACTACTGTCGTTATCGCGAAAATGAAGAAAATAAACTAAGAAAGTACCAATCATTAGAAACGCTTCTGAACCATGTGTTGAAAGGACATGATTTAAAAAAGTTTATCGTACAACAAGGTATTCCCTTACTTCGCTTCGATGGGCAACCTGTTGATTTCCGCATTCATACAAATAAAAATCATTTCGGTCAATGGATGGTCAGTGCAATCGTTGCAAAAATTGCTGGCAAAGGTAGCTTAACAACGCATGTAAATAGCGGTGGTGATACAAAATTACTGCAAGAACTTTTTCCAGACTCAACGAAACAAGTTCAAATTGAAAATAAATTAAAACATACAGCCTTACAAATCAGTTACGCGCTCGATGAACAAGTAACCGGAAATATTGGAGAAATTGGTTTTGATATCGGCTTAGACACGCAAGAAAACCCGTGGCTCTTTGAAGCAAACTCTAAACCTGGTCGAACTGTATTCCAAGATGAAAAGTTAAAAGAACAAAGTGAACTGACGCGCCAATTATTTTACGAATATGCCATCTACTTAACTGAACATTCTTTGCGTGATGCAAAAGAAAAAATGTCTCAAATAAAATCAGAGGCTTCCTCAAACAACGAGCATATCCCGTCCCCTATGATTCACTCACAAATACGAAAACAAAAACTTCCACCTCATTCATAAGGTGGAAGTTTTCTATTTATACCAGTTTCACTACAACCTCTGTTTCCACATTACACACCCCGCAATAAAAAACATGATTGCAGTATTCATTTGAATTATTATGTGTGAATCCATCTACTGCACTTAATAATTCTTGATCCATATACGCACTATAATCGTCTATGTAATCTACAGTTTTCCCATAATCTTGGAGTATACTTTGGCAATTTTGACAAGAATATGTTTGTGATTCTAATGCGTTGCAAAGCGGGCAAATTCCCATCATGATTCCTCCATACGTTATCATTTACAAGCAGATTGAAGAGAGTATCTAGCCACGCATAGCAGTGGCCAGTTCCTTTTTCTGCCCCATCCCTACTTAAAAATAGAACTATGAAATTGCTATCGATTTAATTGTAATAAGTCATAAATAAGAAGTTAATGATTTGCCCCCAAATAACGGGATACAAAAAGAAAAACATATTTCATATCGCTCTTAGTTTAGCCTTCTTTCTAAAAAATACAACGATTACTCTTATTTCATAATTTACGAAATCACTAAGATTTTTTTACAAAATTTACAAATTATTATTTCGTATATCTTTCTAGGTAACATCCATACTATGAGTACAAACTTAATTACCGATGGATTAGCGCCAAACGGGGCGATAATCTGGTTCAAATCCAGCTAGTCCAACCAAAAAAAATTTTTATAACTCTAAGGAGGATATATTCCTATGGCAAACCAAAGTTCTTACAATCAATTAGTAGTACCAGGAGCAACAGCTGCAATCGATCAAATGAAGTACGAAATCGCTCAAGAATTTGGTGTACAATTAGGAGCAGATTCTACGGCTCGTGCTAACGGTTCTGTTGGTGGAGAAATTACAAAACGTCTAGTTGCAATGGCTGAGCAAAGCCTTGGCGGATTCCAAAAATAAATATATATGGCAAAAAGGTCTCAAGGCATATGCCTTGAGACCTTCCTTCATTTATTGCAACATTTGTAAAAACTTTTTCGTACGTTCTTCTTTTGGATTTGTAAATACATCTTCTGGTGTACCTTGTTCGACAACGACACCGCCATCCATGAAAATAACGCGGTTCGCAATTTGATGCGCAAAACGCATTTCGTGCGTTACAATAACCATCGTCATGCCTTCTTTAGCAAGTTCTTTCATTACTTTCAGAACTTCTTGAACGAGTTCAGGATCAAGCGCTGACGTCGGCTCATCAAATAATAAAACTTCCGGCTCCATTGCAAGCGCGCGAGCAATTCCAACGCGCTGTTGTTGTCCGCCTGATAATTGGAACGGATATAAGTCTACTTTATCCGCAAGACCAACTTTTTCAAGGAAATAGTTTGCTTTTTTCTTCGCTTCTTCTTTCCCCATCTTTTTCACTGTAACGAGCCCTTCCATTACATTTTGAATTGCTGTTAAATGCGGAAATAGATTATGGTGCTGGAATACCATACCTGTTTGTGTACGAAGATTGACAATATCTTTCTTCGATACTTTTTGAGCGAAGTCGAGCTCTTTATTACCGATACGAATACTACCAGCGTTCGGCGTTTCTAGCACGTTGAGACAACGCAGGAATGTCGTTTTACCAGATCCCGATGGCCCGATAATAACAACAACTTCCCCCTTCTCAACTGATAAATCTATATGCTTTAGTACGGTATTATCTCCGAAACTTTTCTGTAAATGTTGAATTGAAATCATAAAAACAAAAACTCCTTTTATGAAAGGGTTATTTTAGAGTGTAACGTTCTGAACGTTTTTCTAATATTTGTTGCACGATAGATAATAAGAAGCAAATTACCCAATAAATAAGACCTGCTTCGAAATAAACAATTAAAAACTCGTAGTTCATTGCCGCAATTTCCTGCGCTTTTCGGAACATTTCTGTTACTAAAATTAACGATGCTAACGAAGTATCCTTCACTAAGCTAATAAATGTATTTGAAAGCGGCGGAATGGATACACGCGTTGCTTGCGGTAAAATAACACGTTTTAACGCTTGCGGGTATGTCATCCCAATTGTGTAAGCTGCTTCCCACTGCTCTTTCGGAATAGAAAGGATAGAAGCACGAATAATTTCTGATGCATATGCACCGACATTTAATGAAAATCCAATAACTGCTGCTGTATATGGCTCAACTTCAATATTAAGAGTTGGAAGACCATAGAAAATAATAAATAATTGTACAAGAAGTGGCGTTCCGCGAATGATAGATACATAGATACGAGCAATCCATTGTAAAATACGACTACCTGAAATACGTGCAAGCGCAGTTAACGTCGCAAGTATAATCCCGATAATAAATGTAATAAGCGTTAATGGAATTGTCGTAAACACAGCTTCCTTCAGCATAGGCATGAAGGAAGACTGCATAATATCTATCCAAGTAGACAATCGATCTGAAACCAATGCACTACTTAGATACATTTTCACCGAACCATTTTTTCGCTATTTTGTCGTACGTACCGTCTTTTTTCATATCTTCTAACGCTTTGTTTACTTCTTGTACTAGCTTGTCGCTACCTTTACGGAATAAGAATCCACTTTGTGACGCTTCTTTTTCTGTATCTACAATTTTAATTTTTGCATCTTTTTTCGTTTCTAAATAGTTTAACACTGATAATTTATCATTAATTGTGAAATCAACACGGCCAGTATTTAATAATTCTGCCGCTTGGCTAAAGCCTTCTACATTCGTGATTTCCGCACCATTTTTCTTAGCAATATCTGCATAGTTACTTGTTAAAGATTGTGCTGCTTTTAACCCTTTTACATCAGCAAATGTAGCAGGTTTATCTTTATCCTTCGCAATAACTAATACCGCTGAAGATGAAACGTATGGACTAGAGAAATCATATTTCTTTTGACGATCTTCACGAATACCAACTTCATTCGCAACCATGTCGAAACGTTTTGCATCTAAACCAGCAAGTAAGCTATCCCATTGTGTTTCTTTAAATACAGGTTTTACTCCTAAACGTTTTGAAACTTCTTCTGCTAATTCAACGTCAAATCCAGTTAATTTATTACTTGAATCGTGGAATGTGAACGGTGGATATGTACCTTCTGTTCCAATTACAAGTTCACCACTTTGTTTTATCTTTTGTAACGCATCTTGATTAGCTGTATCTTTTTTCTCTTCTTTACCGCAGCCCGCTACAATCCCGATCGCTAATGTAGTTACTGCAAGTACTGAAAATAATTTTTTCATAATGGTAATCCTCCAAGTATTCTGATAGGAATTTAAAAACTATATTGATTGTATGCAATCTTGAACAATTTTTCAATGAAAATGTTCTTATTTAGTTTATCCTTTTTCTTCATAATCAAACAAAATGGAAAAATAACGCTACATACAAAAAATAAGTAACATTTTTTAATATAGCATTTATAAAGAAAAAGGTAAAACAATACTTCTTATTTAACTGCCCTGATTCACTAAAAAAAGAACTTGTGAAAATCACAAGTTCTCCTCTACCTATTAAGCGCTCTGATTACCTTCCATTTGCGTTTTGTACATATCGTAATAACGCCCGCGCTTTTTCATTAGCTCTTCATGAGAGCCTTTTTCTAAAATCGTTCCTCTATCAAGCACAATAATTTGATCCGCGCTTTTAATGGTTGAAAGACGGTGAGCGATAATAAATGTCGTTCTTCCTTTTTTCACAACTTCTAGCGCTTGTTGAATCATCGCCTCTGTTTCTGTATCAATACTAGACGTTGCTTCATCTAAAATTAAAATGGCCGGGTCAAAAGCGAGCGCTCTAGCAAACGATATAAGCTGACGTTCTCCGGTTGAAAGTGTACTTCCTTTCTCTGTAATTTCTTCATTTATATTGTTTGCAAACCGTTCAGCACCAACATCACGCAATGCTTTTACGATACGCTCTTTTGAAATTTTTTCGTTCTCTAAGCTTACATTAGAAGCAACTGTCCCGCTAAATAAAAACGGATCTTGCAGTACGATTCCCATATGCTCACGCGTTGCTTGTTTCGGCATCTTTTTTATATCGTGTCCATCAATTGTAAGCTTTCCTTTTTCAAACTCATAAAACTGAAAGAGTACATTCATAATCGAACTTTTTCCTGATCCAGTATGACCGACAAGTGCCACTGTCTCTCCTTGTTTCGCTTCAAAAGAAATATTTTTTAGCACTTCATCTTTTCCATTGTAAGAAAATGACACATTATCAAACTTCACATTTCCTTGTAAGCGAGGCATACGTTCTTCTTCTACTGCTTCCCCTTTTTCCTCTAACAGTTCAAAAACGCGCTCTGATGCAACACGCGATTGTTCTAAGTTTGCAAGCTGATTTACCATATTTGTAATTGGTGAGAACAATCGTGTTAAATAATCAACGAACGCATACAGTATCCCTAGAGAAATGACGCCTGAAGCACTTAATGAAGCACCACCGAAATACCAAATCACACCTGTGAAAGCGATATTTCTTAATACAGACACTAAGTTATGCGAAGTTGCTGCATTTAAATTCAAAATTTTATTTTGATACTTAAAATAATCGCCATTTAATTCTTCAAACTCTTTTTTCGTTTCACGCTCTTGACGGAACGCTTGAATTATTGGCATCCCTTGAATGGATTCATTCACTGTTCCGTTAATATCAGATAAACGTGAACGCATTTTATGATTGTATACAGACGCATATTTTCTATAAAGAATCGCCCAAACAATTAAAATCGGGATAATTAATAAACATAACGACGCAAGCTTCACATCTAGTAAAAATAGCGCAGCAAATATTCCAATAATATAGATGATACTAGAAACGAATGTCGCAAGTACCGTTACATATAAATCACGAATGGCTTCCGTATCATTCGTTACACGCGATACAATTTTTCCTGCTGGTAAATGATCGAAATAACGAATCGGTAGCGTTTGAATATGAGAAAAGACATCTTCCCTCATAATTTGAATAATTTTGTTCGCTGCTTTCTGTAAGAAAAATTGCTTTCCGTATGCAAACAATGAGACAACTACTAATAAAGCGAAATAACCACCACCAAGTAATAATAGGGGGTTTATTTCTGGTTTATAAAAAGCAAACACTTCTTCTTTCGTTAATGCTTTCGCTTTATACACTTGCACCGCCTTACCATTTTGAACGGTAATCATATCACCTTTTACAGAACGTGACCCTTCAACATTCACTTTATTCGGTACAAAGTAGTATTGAAAACCGACTTGCATCACGCGTACTTCTTTTCCTTTTTTCTCGCCTTCCTCAAAGCGATCACTTCGCTTATAAAAGGTGCCATTATACGAAACAGCCTCTGCACTCTTTTCTGTTTCATACCAAGGTTTCTCTATCCCGACGATATGATCGTCAATCATCGTTTTCGCGACGAGAGGACCCGCAAGCTCTGCGATGACGAAAATAAATAACATTAGCATCGCTGCAAAAATTGCCCCTTTCACTTTCATCGCATATTGAAACAATCGTTTTGAAACACTCATATTTTCACCCCACTATCCGCACTTTCACTTTCCCCTTGTTGTCTTTCAAACTGCTCCGCATACCAGCCTCCGCTTTTAATAAGCTGATCATGCGTACCTTCTTCCATAACTTCGCCTTCTTCCATAACGAGAATCCAATCCGCATGTTGTACGGCAGATAAACGGTGCGTCGTAATAATTGTCGTCTTTCCGCTTCTCTCTGTTCTTATATTCTCAATAATCGCTGCTTCAGTACGAGCATCAACAGCTGATAAAGAATCGTCCAAAATTAAAATTTCCGGATTTTGAATAACCGCTCGCGCAATCGAAATCCTTTGTTTTTGCCCTCCTGATAAAGAAACACCCTTCTCTCCAACGAGCGTTTCTAACCCTTCTGGTAAAAACTCTAAATCCTTTTTAAACGCCGCAATTTCAATTGCTTTCTCGAGTTCTTCTTCCGTCGCTTTCCTATTTCCAAATAAAATATTTTCTCTCGCCGTTTTTGAGAACAAAATATGTTCCTGAGGTACATACCCAATCCAGCCGAGTACATTTTCATTCGTCATTTTATCTAACGTCACATCAGAGACTGCAATATCCCCATCTCCAAGCGGATATTGACGAAGAAGCTGACGTACAAGCGTCGTTTTTCCGCTTCCTGTTTTTCCAACAACCCCAAGCGTTTCTCCTTGTTTTAAGGTAAACGAAACCTTCTTTAAATTTGTTTCAGTTGATGAGGGATATGAAAAGGTAACTTCATCAAACTGAATATAATTCGGCTCTTGTACAAGCTTTGGATTTTTTGGATTCTTTACATCCGGTTCGTACGCTAACGTTTCATTTACTCGGTCTAACGAAGCGTTTCCTCTTTGCATAACATTAATTAATTCGCCAATTGCAAACATCGGCCAAATCATCATCCCTAAATACACGTTAAAAGAGACGAGTTCACCAAGTGTCACCTTCGATTGAAATACAAGATATGCGCCATACACTAAACCAATTAAATAACTAAGGCCAACAAGCATTTTCACAGTTGGCTGGAATAATGCATCAATTCTGGCTACCTTCATATTTTTTTCGTAGACGTCATCTCCTAACTGATGAAATCTTTCTTGATCTGCATTTTCTTGTACGTATGCACGAATAACGCGCACACCAGCGATTGATTCTAATACTTTATCGTTCATATCACCGAACGCATCTTGCGCAACTGTAAATCTTTCATGCAATTTCTTTCCATATATATTCATCGCATACGCCATAATTGGAAGCGGTATAAGTGCCGCAAATGTAAGCTCCCAACTAATTGTAAATCCCATCATAAAGACAATCGTAAGCATATATAAACTCGAATCCACGAGCGTTAATATACCGAAACCAGCCGTCATAGCAATTGCTTTTAAATCATTCGTTGCTCTCGCCATTAAATCGCCAGTACGATTTTTTTGATAAAACGTCGGTGTCATTTTAAGTAAATGCCCCATAAATTTAGAGCGCATCGTCTTCTCCAGTACGAATGCACCGCCAAACAATTGATGTTGCCAAACGAATGTGAGGCCATATCCAACTATCGTAACCCCTATTAAAATAAGAATAGATTGCATAATTGCTTCGTTCGTTAACGTTCCTGTTTTTATATTATCAATCGTAACCCCTAACACTTTCGGAGGAATAACCTCAACTATATTCACAATTAAAAGAGCTCCAATGGCGATACTATATCTCTTCCAATGCTCTTGAAAAAACCATTTTAACTTTAGTAATACTGATAACAATGTAACCTCTCCCTTCTCGTTCTCGTTTCACTCTCACATCTTTATCCACTATCCAGACCCATCATATTTACATTTCGTAACCCATACAATCTCATCACATTTTTCCACCTTCCAAAGTTTGTTTTATCGTAACCATACAAAGTATGGAAACAAGCAAATTAGACAAAAAAAAGCATACCGCCGCTTGACGATATGCACAAAAATGCATAAAAGCGTACGTTACGATATACGCAACGTACGCTTTTTATAAGACAAAGATGCCCTATATATCCGTACGGGTTGCGTAATGATATGAATGTTTTCTGCCATTTAACAGAGCTAAACTCATTACATTTACGATTACAATCATTACGCACACCCCCTTCATTTATTTTCCATTTATAATCTTACAACTTTATTGAGTATTCTGTCAATTATTTTTTTAGCTATAGAATAAAATAATTTTTTATCACCAAAAATGAAGGGGATTCATAATACGATACATCCGTTTGAAATAAGAGAATCTTCTGTAAGAAAGGGCATACACAACAAAAAAAGAATAAGAAATCGTTTTCACAAACATTTCATTTGAAAAATGTTATCAAACCCCCTACAATCACCTTATACTCACTCTTACAAGTTGCTATTTTAGGAGGACTAATCATGACAACTAGCAATACGTACAAATTTTATTTAGACGGAGAATGGAGAGAAAGCTCTTCAGGAGAAACAATCGAAATTCCATCTCCATACTTACACGAAGTAATTGGACAAGTACAAGCAATTACTCGCGGAGAAGTAGATGAAGCAATTGCATCTGCAAAAGAAGCTCAAAAATCATGGGCGGAAGCTTCTCTACAAGATCGCGCAAAATATTTATATAAATGGGCTGATGAGCTCGTAAATATGCAAGATGAAATTGCCGATATCATTATGAAAGAAGTCGGTAAAGGATATAAAGATGCGAAAAAAGAAGTTGTTCGTACAGCTGACTTCATTCGTTACACAATCGAAGAAGCTTTACATATGCACGGAGAAAGCATGATGGGCGATAGCTTCCCTGGCGGAACGAAGTCTAAACTTGCGATCATCCAACGCGCACCACTTGGTGTTGTATTAGCAATCGCACCATTTAACTACCCAGTAAACTTATCTGCTGCAAAACTTGCACCAGCATTAATTATGGGTAACGCTGTTATTTTCAAACCAGCAACTCAAGGTGCAATTAGTGGTATTAAAATGGTTGAAGCACTTCATAAAGCTGGCCTTCCAAAAGGTCTTGTAAACGTAGCGACAGGACGTGGTTCTGTAATTGGTGACTACTTAGTAGAACATGATGGCATCAATATGGTATCGTTCACAGGTGGTACAAACACAGGTAAACATTTAGCGAAAAAAGCTGCAATGATTCCACTTGTATTAGAACTTGGTGGTAAAGACCCTGGTATCGTTCGCGAAGATGCTGACTTACAAGATGCTGCAAACCATATCGTAAGTGGTGCATTCTCTTACTCTGGTCAACGTTGTACAGCTATTAAACGTGTACTTGTACACGAAAACGTAGCGGATGAGCTTGTTGGCTTATTAAAAGCGCAAGTAGCTGAACTATCAGTTGGATCTCCAGAACAAGACAGCACAATCGTTCCATTAATCGACGACAAGTCTGCTGACTTCGTCCAAAGCTTAGTTGACGACGCTGTTGAAAAGGGTGCAACAATCGTTATCGGTAACAAACGTGAGCGTAACTTAATTTACCCAACATTAATCGACCACGTAACAGAAGAAATGAAAGTTGCTTGGGAAGAGCCATTCGGCCCAATCCTTCCAATCATCCGTGTTTCTTCAGATGAGCAAGCAATTGAAATTGCTAACAAATCAGAGTTCGGCTTGCAAGCAAGTGTCTTCACAAAAGACATTAACAAAGCATTTGCAATTGCTAACAAAATCGAAACTGGTTCTGTTCAAATTAACGGACGCACAGAGCGCGGCCCTGACCACTTCCCATTCATCGGTGTAAAAGGTTCAGGTATGGGCGCACAAGGTATTCGTAAGAGCCTTGAGTCTATGACACGTGAAAAAGTAACTGTATTAAACTTAGTTTAATCTTATATGTAGAAGCTGATCTAGTTTTAGATCAGCTTCTTTTTATTTCACGATTTGTTTTTCCATAAGTAAATTCACACCTTCTACAGAAATTTGATACCCTAGCCAACGCTCAGCAATATGTTCAAATGATAAAATAGAGCCTGTTGTAAAGAAGCGATGCTTCGGATTCAAATTGTCAGACAAAATTCCTTTGTGCTGTAAAATAGTGCTTAACTCTATCGCTGTTTCTTCTGCAGAACTAATAATCGTTACAGCCTCTCCTAACTCCTTTTTTATATAGGACTCTAAAAGTGGATAATGCGTACACCCAAGAATTAACGTATCTATATCTTCTTTCGTTAATGGCAGTAAAGCTTGTTTCACTTGCTGCATGACATATGCTGTGTCTTCTAATTGATTTTCTACAACTGTAGCTAAAGTCGGACATGCATGACTATGCACTTCCAAATATGTATCCAGCTCGTGTAATGCTTGTTCGTACATATTAGATTTTATCGTACCTACAGTTCCAATTACTCCAATTCTCCCTTTCTTTGTCACTTTAATTGCAGCTCTTGCTCCCGGATGTATAACACCAATAACCGGGATGGGAAGTGCTTCTTGCAACGCGGTCAATGCTGCAGCTGCACCAGTATTACATGCTACAACTAGAGCTTTTAATGGAAACTGCTTGAGGAACTCAACCATTTCAAATATGAAAGATTGTACCTCCTCTACACTTCTCGGCCCATACGGGCAACGCTCATTATCACCAATATAATAAATGCTCTCTTTAGGCAATTGTCTTATAATTTCACTCGCAACTGTTAATCCCCCAACTCCCGAATCTAGCACACCTATTACTGAATTTTTATGACATGTAGACATATACTTCATCCCCTTCTCAATCTTCTAGCACCAATAATGTTTATTATATTATGAAAATTCAATATTACATAATAATCCCTATCCCTTTTAATCACAAACTCTTCTCTATAATCTGATTATTACCATATCCATTGACGTATAAAAATACATTTGTTACTCTTAAATACGTTAATTTAATATTTAAATCCTCATTCGTATCTCGGTGAGGTAGAGGTTGCAGTCATTAAGAGTATCATTTCAGGAGATGTAGTGGCATTGATGAAGGAATGAGAAAGGAATGATTGCCGAAGTAAGTTGTGTCCACCATGCACACTTGCTGGGTCTGCATTTAATAAGTGCAGAACTGTCACAAACGAAACGTTTCGTTTGTGGAGAGCTATCGAGAGGTATGTCGTGGGTTTCTTATAAGATAGAAAGCATGTAGCGGCAAATTACGTGCTTTTTTTGTTTTGTTTGGAACTTTTCTTCTCTACTAGGAAGACATACATATCTCCTCGCTTGACTTGGTTATACTAACTTTGGAGGTATTTTCTATGCAACAAAAAAAATGGGGCTTTTGGGTACTAACAGCTTTCGTTGTCGGCAACATGGTTGGCGCTGGTATTTTCATGGTGCCAAGTACGTTGGCACAAACAGCAAGCCCTCTCGGTGTCACTTTAGCTTGGTTAACAACAGGATTTGGTGTTTTAATGCTAGCTCTTGTTTTCGGTAATTTAGCAATTCGTCGTCCTGATTTAACGACAGGACCGCAAAGTCATGCATATGCTTTATTCTCATCACCAAAAAAGAAAAAAATGGCTGGTTTCAGTATGGTGTGGGGATATTGGGTTGCAAACTGGGCAAGTAACGTTGCCATCATTACATCTTTCGCGGGATATTTATCACTCTTCTTCCCAATTATGAAAGATACACGACTACTATTTTCAATCGGTTCTTTTAACATAGAAGTCGGGAAACTTATTACATTTACGATTTGTTCCATCCTACTTTGGGGAACTCACATTATATTAACAAACGGTGTAAGCGGAGCTGGAAAACTAAACTTCTTAGCAACAACAACGAAAGTAACTGGATTCCTATTATTCATCGTCGTTACTTTATTTGCTTTCGAAGCTTCTAAGTTCGGACAATGGTACACACCGATGATCGATAAATCAGGTGTTTCACACGGTCTACTTTCACAAGTAAATTTAGCTGCTCTTACAACGCTTTGGGCATTTATCGGAATTGAATCAGCAGTACTTTTATCAAACCGTGCTACCTCTCCGAAAACAGTAAAACGCGCAACGGTGGCAGGATTACTTATTACAGTTGCCATTTACTTAGGAATTACAATTTTAACAATGGGTGTACTTCACGTTGATACATTACAAGCTTCTGAACGTCCATTAGCAGATGCATTAAACGCTGCAATGGGTCATGGCGGCGGGAAACTGATGGCATTACTTGCTCTTACTTCCCTATTCGGTTCTATCTTAGGTTGGATTTTATTAAGCTCAGAAGTACCTTATCAAGCAGCAAAAGAAGGTTTCTTCCCTTCCTTCTTCACAAAAACAAATAAAAAAGGAAGTCCAATTTACTCATTACGTTTAACAAACATTATGTCGCAAGTGTTCTTGTTCTCAACATTATCAGGAACCATTGCGGAAGCTTATACATTCGTTATTACCGTATCAACATTAGCCTACCTCATTCCATATCTCGTTTCACCAATCTTCCAGTTAAAACTAGTCGCAACTGGTGAAACATATAAAAATGAAATGCGGGCAAGAATTACAGATGGCATAGTTGCAGTTATCGCACTTTGTTACGCACTATGGGTTATTAAAACAGGAGCATCCGATATAAAAACGTTCCTTCTCGGAATTGGTTTATTCGTAATCGGCTTTGCTTTCTATCCATTAATGAATCGTGATCAGAAAAAAAATAACGAAAAGAAAAACGAGCAAGTTGCATAACGCAATTTGCTCGTTTTTTCTTTTGTAAAACATATATAATAGAACAAAGAGGTGAAAACATGTCAATTGAATCGTTATGGAGCAGTCGCTTCCAACAACATATTCAAAATATCATTACATACTTTGCACGTATGATTAACGGTTTACTATATAGCTTTATCTTCGTTGCCTGTATAGGTGCTTACTATTACGCAAAGTTTCTTAAGACAGCTCCTTCTAAAGGACTATCTTTACTACTCATCACGATTGTACTTACATTCATTATAACGAGATGCCCTATCCGTACATTTATTCAGAAACCTGATGCTGTCTATTTACTCGCACTAGAAGAGAAATTAACATCTTATTTTAAAAAATCTCTTCTATATAATTACATCATTCAGCTTTTCCCATTATTATTTACGTTCCTTATTCTCGTACCACTTGCACTGCAATCATTACAATTAACTGTACCTTTCTTATGTACAATCTTTATCGTTTTAATGATTACGAAAGCTTGGAACATGTACATACATTGGATGTGGCGTGATGGTTATGAAAAAAATATATGGCTGATCATCCGTATTACTTGTAACGCCTTACTCATTTACATGCTGTTTTATTCGGCAAATGTTCTCATATTAGGCGGATTGCTCTTGCTACTTGCTTTCCTGCTTCTATACACGAAAAAACAGCCTACAAAACGAATACCGTGGGATTACATAATCGAACAAGAAGAGAAAATGGACGTTCGTTTTTATCAATTTGCTAGCATTTTCACCGATGTTCCGCAACTGAATAAGCAAGTAAATAAAAGAAAATGGCTTACAAATTGGATTGAACCTTTATTACATAAAAAAAGAGCAACTTTCTTCTATTTACATACACTAGCATTTTTACGTGGAAATGATTATTTTGGTATATATATTCGCTTAGGGTTAATCGGTGCTTTCGCCCTATACTTTATTCCAAATATATACGTAAAAGGTGCTATTGCTTACATCGTCCTATATATGATTTCTATGCAGCTTCGTTCTCTATGGAAATATTTTTCAGGAAATATTATTGTAGCATTATATCCAATTGATACTGAAAAACGAATGCATCAATTTCTTCGCTTAATCTTTATATTGTTAAGTATTCAACTCATTGTATTTTCAATTGTTATACTCATTGCTACGGGACAATTACTGCATGCTTTGATTATTATGGTGATCGGGGTAATCTGGATCAAATTTATTATTGTACCAAAAACGAAGCAACGTATTTCTTCGTTTTAACGAAAAGAAATATCTTAAAAGCCAAGGAGCGAATAAATTTTCTCCTTGGCTTTTTATTTTTAATTCTACACCTATCAAAAATCCCGGTAGGTTCGTCCTGTTTTTTCTTAAGCATAGAGTGCTAGACACCCCGCCTTCCCCTCCGGTGTTTTATAGCTTAATTATGATTTTTACATACAAAAACGATAATACATGTTTACGTCCTAATAAAAAGGGTATGTATTAAATTAACAGGGCAAAGGAACTGGAGGGAATGAAAAAACATGAATTAAAGTTTCACTTTATAAAAGGCATTGCTCAAAGAAGATTCTGGAACCGATACTATAATGTAAGGAGCTGACTGCAATGAGTAAAAAAATTGCTATTTTAATAACGGATTATTTCGAGGATACAGAATACACAGAGCCAGTAGAAGCTTTTAATCAAAAGGGATATGAATTAACAACTATTGAAACGGAAAAAGGGAAAACGGTACACGGTAAACAAGGAAAAAGTGAAGTCGTAATTGATAAAAGTATTGATGATGTTTCTCCAGAGGACTTTGATGCCCTCTTCATACCAGGCGGGTTTTCCCCAGATATACTTCGTGCAGATGAACGTTTTGTTCGCTTTAGTAAAGCATTTATGAATGCGGATAAACCTGTTTTCGCTATTTGTCATGGACCTCAGCTACTTATCACTGCAAAAACACTTGAAGGACGTGATGTGACTGGATATAAATCTATTGAAGTCGATTTGAAAAATGCCGGTGGAAATTTTCATGACAAAGAGGTTGTCGTATGCCAAAATCAGCTAGTAACAAGTAGACAACCAGAGGACATCCCAGCGTTTATTGAAGAATCGTTGCGTATATTAGGATAGCTAATTTGCTTCACTAACCTCCTTTTATTTATATAAAAAGATTTAATCAGTGGGGTTTTATTCATCCCCCACTGATTATTAGCCCTCATCAACTGGTCGTTTACAGGCAAACAGACCTCCACAAACAGCGGGATAAATAAAAAGAAGGGAATCTAAAAGTTCAGTTTTAATAATTTTTTGGATCCCTCCTTTTTTCGTCCCAAAATTTCTAATCACTATTCATAGGCAGTTCTCATATAGTGAAAATGACTATACCATTCCAATCCATAAGTTAAATAATCATTTTGCACATATATAAATACAAAAGATGGGAGCCTTATTTATGAATAACAATCCACCTTCAACGCCCCCAAATCCTACAGAAACAAATAATCGTGAAGTAAGCTTGCAAACGTTACGCGTCATTGGACTTATTGTACTGATTAGCGGCTACATATTAGTAGCTCTTTCTGAAGTAGGAACGTTAAAAAATCTTTTGCTACAGCCTAGCACTACTCCAAATTTAGCTGAAGTTGATCCGTTTTAAAAATTATATAAAAAGCGAGTCCCAGTATAACTGGTTCGCTTTTATATAGTTTCATCCAATCTGAGAAACATTTCTCTCATCCTCATACTTCTCTTTCCCTATCGCCTTCATAAATAATACAATACTGCTCATACCAACAATAAAGTACAGGGCACTCATGCCCCAAGATGCAAGAAATGAACCTAGCATAACACCTAATGCCCCGTTCATTTTTGCCACTTGAAAGACCATTCCGTTAATCGTCATATATGAACCTCTCGCCTCATTTGGCACCATATCTGCCATAATAGATTGACGCACTGGCACATACATCATCTCGCCTACCGTTTGGAAAAGCCCTGCAATTAATAAAATCCATAAAGTATTGCTCGTTCCGAGTATTGTAAAGCCAATCGTGTAAATGAATAAGCCTACATATAAAATTTTCAAATCGTTGAAGCTTTTCAGCATTTTAATAAGAAGTGCTGAACATAACACAACTAAAATTGTATTCTCTGCTGAAATCCAGCTCAGCATGCGAATACCTGTTAAATCAAACGTAAAACCATTCCCAAATAAAAAGTGCACCGTTTCAAATTCCTTCTGCAAACGCACTCCTAAATAATTATTTATTTGAAACTCTAAAGATAATGTACATATACTTGCTGCACAAAAAATTAAAAACGCTCTATCTTTCATCACGACTTTATAACTATCCGCCATATCTTTTAATACATTTTTCTTCTCCAGCGTTTTTCGTGCTACATACACTTCTTCCATATATACAGCCATCACATATAAAGTAATGGCTGCAACAAGCGTTAATACGATAAACAGTTGTAATCTATAGTTTTCAAATAGTAATCCGCCAAATATTGCTCCAATTGCAATTGATAAATTAATAGCCCAATAGTTAATGCTGTACATCACTTTTCGATTCTCAGGTGTACTCACATCAATTAACATCGCTTCAGTCGCTGGATTCATAAGTCCAGATCCTAAGCTATTCACTAACATAAATACGAACGTTAACCACGGTGAGTCTACATAATCTGAATTCGCAACTCCCATACAAGCAATGGAAATGACTTGTATACTTTGGCCAATAATCATCACTTTTTTACGACCGAGCCGATCTCCAACATATCCACCATATAAACCTATTACTAATGAAGCTATGACATTAATGAGTAGTAAAGCACCAGCAATCGCACTACCTAACTTTATGGAAAAATAAATCGCCATAAATGGAAAAATCATCGTGGACACAGTACGTGTTAAAAACGAAGTTATAATTCTAATTTTGATATTTCGATGCATACTCCAAAATCCCATTGTTCCCCCTCCTTATGCTTACTTATTTTACTTTGAAAAAGAGGAAGAAAAAGGTTAGAATATTCTAAAGAGTTTCCCCTTTTATAAAAGGAAGTGTATATGCATGAAGATTATGGACTATTACATTCGGTTAAGATTACACGCACAAGATCAACAACATATCCGAAATAGCTTACAAGAATTAGCGGATGTTTTATATTGCAGTACGAAAAACGTAAAGATTTTATTAAAGAAAATGAGCGAGGAACAATTAATTCACTGGACTCCAGGGCGAGGCCGCGGGAATAAAACGGAAATTAAATTTGCGCATAGTTTCCTAGAAGCGATTGAATCCTATACAGATGAACTGTTAACGCAAGAAAAGTTAAAGGATATTTTTCTTCTTTTAAAAGAACCCCTACCTCTTGCACTTCAAAAAAAGATAGAAAATAAACTGCATCATCATTTTGGATACGAACCTTCAAACGATATGTACGATATATTAAAGATTCCTATATCGAGAAAGATATTCCCATTAGATCCGGCCTTTGTGGCTGTAACTACGGAGAGCCATCTTACGAGTCAGATTTTTGACACGTTAGTCGTTTATAACGATGTTACTGAAAAAATGGAACCACACATTGCGCATACGTGGGAATTAAGTGAAGACGGGCTGACGTGGACCTTTTATTTACGAAAAGATATATATTTTCATAACGAAACAATTTTAACTTCTAAAGATGTACAATTTTCATTTGAAAGACTAAAACAAGTTCAATCTCCTTTCGAATGGTTAACAGAAGAAATTGTTCAAATTGAAACACCATCACCACTGCAAATTCGATTTCATTTAGCAAAACCCAACTTTTTTTTCTTACACTATGTTAGTTCCATGCAACTAGCAATTTTGCCGCGTGATGCGAGTATTCAAAATCATCATTATATAGGTACTGGACCTTTCAAACTTGCTCATTACTCTGAAGATAATATCGTACTCGAAGCGTTCACTCATTATTTTAAAGAGCGCGCGTTATTAGACCGTATTGAATTTTGGGGTATTCCTGATCATGTACAAATAGATGCTGATTATGAACTACCAAATGAAGAGCAAAATGAAAGGCATGATATACAAATAGAGGAAATAGGTTGTATTTATGCTAGCTTCAACTTTACCAAACCTGGCCCTCATCACGACATTTACTTTCGAAAAGCTTGGAGAGAACTATATGATGTTGAAACGATACTTCGTAACATAGAGGGTAGACGAACAATTTCTGCATCCAGCTTTTTCCCTGAAAGGAGTCGCCAAGCTTCTAAAAGGTCCTACTCTTTAGAAAAAGCGAAAGAGTATGTAAACAAGAGCACCTATAATGGAGAAACGATACATATTTACTTCTTCGCATTTAAAGATAGTGCAAATGACGCATATTTCCTAAAAGAACGGTGTGAACAATTAGGAGTACACGTAGAACTTCATCCATTTCTCGTTTCAGATTATATGGATCGTTCTATTGATAAACATGCCGATATTATTTTCATGGGAGAAGTGTTTGCTGCTGATCATGAACTTGCATTCTTAAATGTATTTAAAAATAAAAGTTGCTTCGTAAATCGGTTCATGGACTCACACTATGGAAACCAAATTAACTGTTTACTTGATACCTTTTTATTAGAAGAAAATAAAGAGAAGCGCTATAAGCTTATGTATGAGATCGAAGAATTTTTACAAGCAGAACACATCATTTTATTTAACTATCACGTTTTAAAAAGAAAAACATACCCTTCTTCTTTGAAAAACGTAACAATTGATTCATTCGGCTGGGCAAATTTTGCGAAGTTATGGATACAGCCATCCACGTATTAAAATGTGAGTTTTTATAAAGTGAAACTTTAATCAGTGAGGGTTTTGTTCATCCCCACTGATTATTAGCCTTCACCAATGGGGCTTTTACGGGCAGCCCGACCCCCACCTAATTTCTTTGCTTCCGCTGAATTTTGAGGTGGGGGTCTTACTGCCCGTTAATGCGGGATAAAAGGAGAAGAACCATGAAACGCAACCTAGAAAAAAGACTTTCCTATCTATACACAGGTGAATTATTTTCAGTCATTACTTTTATTTTCACAAGTTACTTACTTAATTATGCTTATCCTACGTTACATTTATATTCCCTATATTCTTTTTGGGTCTCATTTCTTCTTTTAGAGTTTATCTTATTACAAGGAACACTTTACTGGTACGTAAAGTGGAAACGACTAAAAAAAGAGAAAACATCTGTTACGCCTATTAGAATGATTCAATATTTAAAAGTACTTAAAAAGATAAATATATTATTCATTATCACGGGATTTATTACGTTTACTATTGATTTTGTAATTTGGTATCCCCACTTACCTTTAGGCGGGCTATCATTCACTCTATTTGTTTATATTTTTGCATTACTTGAGTACATTAACTATTATCATACTCAGCTTTCATACGATAACATCTCTGATATAAAACATTTAATCAAATCAAAAAAGCTAAAACAGTCCTGTATAAGTAAAGATTTTCAACGTATTTCATGAAAGAGAAGGTACTACATCCTTAGTAGTACCTTCTTCACATACAGATCCAAACTATTATTTCATTACTCCATCTAAGTGATCTTTCAAGTTCAATAAATATTGCTCGATATTTGGATTCTTCACCACATCATAACAAGCAAAACTCTTTAACGGACTCATACCGAGAAACTTTTGCACGCGATGTAAATGACTAAGCACTGATTCTAAACTTTCTCCTTCAAAGAACTTCGTCTTATCTCCAAATGCTTTCTCAGGTGCATTCCAAGTTGTAGAGAACATATATTTCTTCTCTTTTAATAAACCACCTGTTCCATATTCATCAGCACCTTTAAAGAACAAACCGTATTCATATACTTCATCCATATACGTTTTAAATAAGCCCGGTACACTAAACCAGTAAATCGGTGTTTGATAAATTACAACATCCGCCCATAAAAACTTCTCTTGTTCTTCTTTCATATTGTAGTCATCTTGAATCGTTGTTGTTTTCACATGATGATTCTCGCTTAATACCGTTACCATATGATCCACTAACGTTCTATTTAATCGCCCTTCTTTCGTACCGTATTTTTCATGTCCATTTATAATCAATATATTTTCCATCGCTTTTCTCTCCCTTATTTTATTCCTCAGCTATTAACCCAAGTTGCTGTTTCAGCGTAAGATTATCTTCTAAATGCCAGTCTTCTGTTATCTTTCCGTCTTTCACATGTAAAATATCAATTGCAAAAAAATTGATTTTCTTATCATTATGCGTTCCTGTAAAAGAAAGACGAGCTGTTACTTTATCTCCAACGACTAATAAATCCTCAATCTCGCAATGTATATCAGGCACAACTTTACGAAAATTTTGTGCCGCAAACTTTAATCCTTCCGTGCCTTGTGGTCGCCCTTTCGGCAATGTATTATCGAAAAAATTTTCAGCAACAGTCTGCGGAATAAGCTCCTCTTTACCTGTATCCCAAAATGCGTAAAAACGCTGCGCGGCATGAACCATTTCGATCGCTTCCTTTTTACTGATTGAAGGATCAATTGTCATTGCTTTTGGCTGTGGCATTTCTTTTAATAACTGGACTTCAGTTTTTTGCTCCCCGCCGCATGCTACAAGTACAATACAAATAACAAACAAACTAAGGAACCCAAACAACTTTTTTATCTCCATGAAAATCACCTCCCCCTCATACAAACCCTTTATATTTCTTATTGCTATTGTATATGTACTAACTTCCTATATGGAAGTAGTGATATTTTTTTCATATAGTTACCAAAAGTATAGTTTTGTGATACTATAAAGCAAATTCATTCAAAAAAATTTTATGGAGGCTAGTTCCATGAACAATATAGATCCAGTTGAATTAACGAAAGGTTTACCTGGCATACCTTGTCCTATCGCTAAAACACTTGATGTAATTCGTACAAAATGGACGTTTTTAATTATTCGTGACCTTCTTATCGAAGGAACATTACGCTTTAGTGATTTGCAAAAATCAATGGACGGGATTAGTCCGAAAACATTATCGCTTCGACTAAAAGAATTAGAATCTCAAGGCATTATAACGAGAAAAGTATATCCAGAAGTTCCGCCTCGTGTAGAGTACACATTAACGGATAAAGGAAAGCAATTAGAGGGGATTTTTATTGAATTAAAACGGTTTGGATTAAATTTATAAAACAAAAACCCCTTACCGTCGTAAGGGGTTTGATTACTTCGCAAAACTTTCAGCTAGTTGCTTCTCTCTCCACATAAATGTAATACCGAGACCAACTATTAAAACAACTCCTGAAAATGCATATGGATAATGAATATTCATATCAAATAATATTCCGCCCATCGCTGGTCCTGCGATATTTCCTAAACTCGTATAAGTCGAGTTCATACCAGCAACGAATCCTTGCTCTTTTCCAGCTGCTTTTGATAAAAACGTCGTTAAAGCTGGACGCAGTAAATCGAATGCTAGGAAAATAAAACAAGTAACAAGAAGTACAATCCAATAATTAAAGACTATAGTTGAAACGAACGCTAATACCGCACCTACAATTAAACATATTTGAATCAACACTTTTTCACCGAACATGTCGACTAATTTGCCAAACATAAATACTTGCACAACTACCCCAAAGATTGAACTAATTGTAATAATTGCCGCAATATCTTTCGGTGTAAAACCAAACTTATGATCAGAAAACAGGCTAAACACAGTTTCATACGCCGATAAACCGAAAGCAAGTACAAATACGATAATAAATGCAATTGCATACATTGGATGTAAAGATTTCTTTAAATCACCAATAAAACTTGATTCTTTCGTATTAGCAGAAATCTCTGCAAGCTCTTCTTTTGTTAACGGTTCTTTTAAAATAAAGATAGAAATTACACATGCTATAAAAGCAATTGCTGCAGCTACAAAGAACGGCACACGTATACCGTATTCTGCAATAAATCCGCCAATTCCAGGTCCTATAATAAAGCCGGTACTAATCGCAGCAGATAAATATCCCATCGCCTTTGGACGTTCCTGCATAGATGTAATATCCGCAACATATGCCGTAACACCAGGCATAATAAACGCAGCACTAATTCCGCCTAACACCCTCGCTGCATAGAGCATCCATACATCTGTTCCTAAACCAAAAAGAAGCTCTGAAACACCAAAAATAAATAATCCAATGATGATCATTTTCTTCCTACCATAAAGGTCGACCCACCGGCCTGTAATAGGTGAAGCAATAAGCTGAGCCATTGCAAACACTGCAACGAGATATCCCATCGTCTTCCCTGTTAAACCCATATCATTCATAAAGGACGGCATAACCGGAATGATTAATCCAATCCCTAAAAAAGCGATAAATATATTACTCAAAAGAATGACCAATACCATCTTTTGTTCTTTTATCGGTTTCTTCACTTTTAACACCTCTTCCCGTAAGTTCCTCTCAAAAAAATGCCTAAGAAGCTTTTTCTTTATCCTGCTATTTGTGGGCTAATCATGAGTAGAAATGCCTCCACCCATTAGAATTTCACTCTATCCTTCCACACATACATAAGCATTAGGTGAATGACTATCATTCAGTTTTCCTCAAAAATGAACCTACCTTTTCAGACAGGTTCATCCCACTATTTCTTTATATGTAGTGCATGTGTTAAAAAATCTAGTACTTCTGCCTTTTGTAGCTCGACTTGCTCATCATCTTTATGATCATATAAATAAACTTGTTCCGCTGCTGATTCAACAAGAGCAATAAATAACTTCGCTGTTCGCTCTGCATGAACCGAATCACGAATTTCACCAGCTTCTTTTGCCTCATTTAAAAACTCGCTTAGCCACTTATAAATAGGCTCATACACAGCTTCCCATTCTTTTATATGTTCTGTAGATGCAAGCCCCGCATACATTAAAGCTTGTATTTCACGATATTCCTCTATAAAGTGAAATACCGCATCTATTACTTGCGTCACTTTACTTGAGAAAGGCGCATCATTTTGCACTTTTTCCTTTACTGCAAGTATCATCTTTTCAACCATCACTTCTGCTATTGCAGGCATAACAGATAACTTAGAAGGAAAATATAAATAGAAAGTTCCTTGTGCAATGCCCGCCAATTTCACGATATCAGAAATCTTCGTTTTTTCAACGCCCTTTTCCTGAAACACTTCAATAGCTGCATAGACAATTTTCTCTTTTTTATTCATCATCTAAACCCTTTCACACGCGTATTGAATGACTGTCACTCATTTTATAAAATAACTAGCTATACTGTCAATTATCGTGCACTTTTTATAATAAAAATCTCCTAACGACTTGTTAGGAGATGCAGTATACCTTTATGACAGAGCCTTTAATCCTGTCACGCCGCATACAATAAGAGCCACACTAATGATACGTGCTTTACTTTTCGACTCACCAAACAGGAACATATTTAATAAAACGGCACCTGCTGTTCCAATACCAATCCAAACCGCATACGCGACGCTTACTTGTAAGAATAAGAAAGATGTATACAAGAATGCGAAGGATGTAGCAAATCCACCTATATAAAGCGCTCCATTTGCTAACGTTTTATCTTTGCTATACATTTTAAGACCAATCACACCGACTATTTCACTAATTGCGGCACAAAATACGAAAAACCAACCCATCTTTAAGCAGCTCCTTCCACAGTTTCTTCTTTATTATCAGCTAGCTTTAAACCGATAACGCCAGCTACAACCATCACGATAAAAAATAGTTTTCCGACGCTGAAACTTCCGCCGAAAAGGAATACATCCATTAAGAAAGTACCTACCGTACCAGCTCCGGCAAAAATGGCATATACAGTCCCTGTCGCAAGATGTTCACACGCTTTAGAAAGAAAGTGAAAATCAACAGCGATAACTCCTAAAATAATAATCCAATGCCACCAAGTATGGGCTGTATTAAAACCAAACACCCAAAAAATTTCAAAGATACATGTTAATATGACATATAACCAAGCTCTATTTTTCATACCTCTCACCTCTTATGACTGACTATCAGTCATTTTTGTTTTAAAAAAATATACTCCTTAATCACTACTATATAAAAACAGCTATCATCCTCATTTATCATTATATTCTTTCCATTTCCAAGCTAACTACATCCTTCCACAGAAAAAATGACTGAATGTCATTCATAAATATTGTACATGAATATTTTAAGAACTGTCAATGCAAAAAGATTATTTAAAATTTCTTTCATCCGATTTGTATATTTCCTAATAATCTGTTAATACTGCTAGTAACATAATATTTTCTCCACTCCCCCTTGGAGAGATCCCTTTAATAGAGCAGTTAGCTTTTGCTAGCTGCTCTTTTTATTTTTCATCTTTCATAATCCAATTCAATCGCATGTTCACTTGATCCAAAATAAATATTTGCTTATGCAATACTATCACGATATTCTTCGCCATGAATTCCCGAAAAGTCATTTCAGATTCGTTTTAGATCTGATTTTCTTCGTTCTAAATCGGTAATGAGCTGTTTAATTTATTCAATTACCATTTCACTTTTTTGTTCTACAATTCGATATGCAATATTTCATATTTTATTATCGCAATATCACTTTATTAACCTTCATTTTATATAAATGGGTTCCTGTTATGCGATAAATCAACATTTGTAATTTAATTCCTTATTTAAATCAGCTAGTTTTCATTTTTAAACACTATATTCGGATAATTATATTGGAATTTCTTGTTCTACACATCCAAATACATCTTGTGTATTATGTAGGAGAAGAGTAATTAAAAGACTTACTCTTTGCTATTGAGGGAAGAGCCTGAGAGCCATATCAGGCTCTTCTTCGTTTATGTACCTTGTATTAAGATGCGATTTTCAGTAAAAAATTACATTCAAGAAATCATAATTTATCTACTATGAAAATATAAACACTAAATCTTCACATCCAATTTACCGAGCAGTTAGCTTTTGCTAACTGCTCTTTTTTATTTTCCAGCACACTGTGAGATTAAATCCATTTTTATCATATAACTAAGGAGCAGATTATGTTTTCTATTTATTTTCCAAAGAGGCCTTATATGCAATAATTTTATTCTCAAGCATCTTTTCTGTAGTTACTAAGTTTTCTCTTTGAATCTGAATAGATCTCCTATGATCTTCTAGGAGCTGTAAACGAGCTTCAGTCGTATGCTCTCCTTCTAAATATAACCTAGCGTATTCTCTTATTTTCGCTATTGGCATTTGCGTTTGTTTTAATTTCATGACAAACTGCAACCACTTTATATGTGACTCTTCATACAGTCGATTCCCATTTGTATCGCGATTTGCAATTAATATATTTTCCTTTTCATAATAACGTAGTGTATGTGTGCTCACTCCTAATAATGTAGCTACCTCACTAATTGTATACATACTCTAACTCCCTCCACGTGCTTACCCTCATATATTTTATAGCCTTATCAAATTTATAAAAAAACATTTGACTTAGAGTATACTCTAACAAATACAATCTAACCATAATACATTCATTTGAACTTAGGGGGATTTTATATGAAATACACTGTTATTACTGGTGCCAGTTCTGGAATTGGCTATGAATCAGCTTTAGCTTTTGCATCTCGCGGAAAGAACTTAATACTTGTAGCTCGAAGACAAGAAGAATTAGATGGATTAAAATTAAAAATTAACGAAATGAATCCAGAATTGGATGTTGTCATTCGAAGAACGGATTTATCTATCACGGAAAATGTTTATAAACTTTATGAAAGCCTACAAACTTTTCAAATTGAAACGTGGATTAACAACGCAGGGTTTGGTAATTTCGCCTCAATTGCTGAACAAAACTTAAATAAAATTGAAACGATGTTACATGTAAATATAGAAGCATTAACAATACTCTCTTCCCTTTTCGTTCGAGATTATTCAATGGTTGATGGCACACAACTTATTAACGTTTCATCAGGCGGTGGATACACGATCGTTGCTGATGCTGTTACGTATTGCGCTACGAAATTTTATGTAAGTGCATTTACAGAAGGCTTATCTCACGAATTGAAAGAACAAGGTGCAAAACTGCAAGCAAAGGTTTTAGCACCTGCTGCAACTGAAACAGAATTTGCAAAACGTTCATTGGATATTGATGAGTTCCAATACAATAATGTTGTACCGAAATTCCACACTGCAAAACAAATGGCACAATTTATGCTTGATCTTTACGACAGTGATAAAGTTGTAGGGATTGTCGATGGTTATACTTATAACTATGAGCTTAAAAACCCCATTTTTAATTTTGCAGTAAGAAAAACTAATTCAAGTTCTTAATTTCCCCTAAAATATAGATGCCCACTATTACGTAAATAATAGTGGGACTTTTTTCTCTCTGAAAATTTCACCCAACATATCGAATCATCGCCACCTCATCACAATGATCAACTTTTGGACAATGTCTACAATCAATCCATACTTTCTCCGGTAACGCCTCTCTATTCACAAAATCAAACCCGCACTTTTGAAAAAATTCCGTTTCATATGTTAAAGAAATGACTCTACTCACTTTTATTTTCGCTGCCTCATTTATTACATGGTTCACTAACATACGTCCAATTCCTTTTCCTGCATATGTATGCGAAACGACTAACGACCGAACTTCTGCAAGATCCTCCCCTAACACATGTAAACCAGCAACCCCAACAATTTTCTCGTCTTCCTTCATAACATATAAACATTGTAAATATTGATAGAGAGATAAAAGAGAACGCGGTAAAACCACTCCCTCTTTTGCATAAGCTTCAATGAGACTATAAATTTCTTTCACATCACTCGTAACTGCATTAAAGATTTTCATATTATATCCCCTTGCCCCGATATTAATATTTATAACCTAAATTGAATTTTAATACATAATTTTATATAATAATACATCTCTCCTTTCTCCCCGTCAATCACTTTTCTTAACCTTACACAAACAAAAAACCAAGCAATCTAATCGATGCTTGGTTCCTCATTTCGTATCGGCAATACGGTCGAATATTTAATTTCACGAAGTGCTAAACTCGTCTGTATCCTTGTAATACCAAGCTTATTCAGCTTTCTAATAAACTGCTCTAATTCTTTACGATCACGATTTGCAACCTTTAATAAATAATCATACTCTCCCGTTAAGCAGTGACATTCTAATACTTCCGGCATCGACTCTAATTCTTTTTCCAACACTTCAAGTTTATCCGATTGATGAATATTCGTACTCATAAAAATAAAGCATAACAAATCAAAACCAAGCTTTTCTTGATTTAGAATGGCTACTTGCTTATCAATGAACCCTTCTCCATCTAATCTTTTTATTCTTGCATGCATCGCAGCCGGTGATAAATTAACACGTCGCGCAAGCTCTGCATTACTTACATGTGACTCCTTCTGCAATATATCTAAAATTTGTACATCTAAATCATCTAACACTTTAATAACAGACGACTCCACCAAAACTCCCCCTTTTTATTGCCGATGATTATTCGGAAATACACCTTATAAATTACATAAAATTGAATTTTTTTCCGCAAATGATATTCAAAACAAAACATTTTATCGACTTTTAACCATTATACAAAAGAATATATTACACAATGAAGAAAAATGCTAAAATTATTTACAATTCACATTGATTACAACAAAGGGGATTTTAGTATGCCTTATTTTTATGTCTTTTTACTATTATTAACGAGTTTATTATGGGGAGGAAATTTCGTCGTTGGAAAATCACTCGTTGATCATGCGTCGCCGATGACACTTACAAACTTAAGATGGATGATTGCCATCGTTTGTTTATTGCCGATGGTTTGGTTTAAAGAGAAGAAAATCATTCCACCACGTGCTGCCATACTTCCTTTAATACTAATGGGGATTTCAGGGGTCGCTCTTTTTAACATTTTTCAATTTTTAGCACTAGAAAAAACATCCGCAACAAATGTAGGACTTATTTCTACATTGAACGCAATTTCAATTGCACTATTTTCAGTATTATTTCTAAAAGAAAAAGTAAATACACTTCAAATTCTATCCATGATTCTTTCATTTTTTGGGGTTATTCTTGTTCTATTAAAAGGTAACTTTGCACTTTTATTTTCACTACATTTTAATAGCGGAGATTTATGGATGATTGCGGCAGTTTGTATTTGGGGAATGTATTCTGTTTGCAGTAAGTGGGCAACAAAAACAACTACACCACTTATGGCGACATTATATTCTGGTATTTTCGGCGTTATTTTATTACTGCCATTTAACATAGGGAACTTCACTGTTTCCAATATAAACACTTCTTTCATAACATCACTTTTATATACTGGGCTTATTTCCACAGTTCTTTGTATGGTATTTTGGAATATTGGCGTGCAAAAATTAGGAGCTACAACATCAGGGATTTTTCTAAACTTCAATCCGATTTTCACAGCTATTCTAGCATTCCTTTTCCTCGGTGAAGAACTAACGTGGATACAAATTTTCGGGACAATGATCGTTGTGACAGGATGTTATTTATTTTCTCATTTCAAAACGGTTACGGTTCAGCCCACTAGAGCTTTAATGCGGAAACATTCTTAATCAAAAAGATCGCCATCAAAGTGGTGATCTTTTTATTTACCTTTCATTTCTTTCACATACTGCTTTTCTTCTTCTGGCGATAAACGTTCTGTTGCCTTTCCAGTATCACCACCTTGAATTTCCCACAAAAAGTTATGCTCCTCAACCGTTTGTGAGAAATCCCCTTTCTCCCAACGCTCTAAAGTGGCAAGTAGCTTTGATTTATGTTTAAAATTTGTACTACTTTCTACTGCCTTCTTAGCACTAATAATTTCCTTATTTGTCATTTCAATAAATCCCCATTTTTCAGAGGATTTCACTTTTTGATGTACCATCCTATGCATGGTAGAAATAATTTCATCCTCACTAAATTGTGGCTTCTCTTCCTCAACTTTCTTCTCCTGTTGGCCCATTGCTTTTTGTGTTTTAAGACTCTTCTCCTCTTCCTCTATATAATTAAGAAGTTTAGTAGTACCGAATACAGCCCCTATCACAATTACAATCATGGTAATTGTCCCTATTATCCATTTCTTCATATTATGTACTCCCCATTCCCCTAATAATCACATAAACAAATGGAATCGCCTAGGCACAGTCGATTCCATTTGTTTCCTTATTTCATTTTAAACCTTCATCGCTTCCCTAACAATATAACTATCCACATACTGCTTAAACTTCACAATTTTTCCGTTCTCAAGTTGCCATACATGAACAAATTCTGCTTTAAATGATTTTCCCGTTTCTTTATAAACACCAGAATATATACCTTCAGCAATAATTACATCTTTTCCGTTTACTTCATGGTACGTATTTACACTCGCTTTATAATCATCCCATTCTGATCCTAATCGGCTAAATACATTTTCCATTATTGCTTCTACACCTATATAAGTTCCCCCGTACGGGAATCCTTCTGCCTCTGTCCATTCTACTTTTTCAGAGAGGGCTTCTACTAAATGTTTTGCATTCGAAGAAGCTGATCCTTCATACGTACTTCGAATAATTTCTAAATTTGATTTAGGCATGTTACTTCCTCCCGTTTTTATTCATTTTTTACACATGATGTAACCAATTTTGTTACACCTTTTATAAAAAAATATTAAAATTATTTTATTCTTAATTCACAAGTTGTAATCATTATAGTTACAATAGTTCTTTAAGTCAACAATTTATAAATAAGTTTACTTCGTTTTCATTACTTTCTCTTTTAAGAAACGGTCTACATATCCTTCTGCTTTTACAACGAATAAATACGCACCCATTGATAATAATGCAAGATCTAATTCATATCCTGGATTCTTTCCATCTCCCAATAACCCTGCTGCTCCATTTACCTTTACGATAGCTCCAGCTAAAATAAGAGCGAATAACAATCCTACATATCGTACGCCTAAACCGATAATTAATAATATACCACCAACTAATTCTACAGTTGCTACGCCATATGCAAGACCACCTGGTAAGCCAATGCTTGTAAACCATCCTGCTACGTTATCGATTCCTGATTGAAATTTCGCTAAACCATGTGCAAAGAACGTTACTCCTAACACGATACGAATAATTAAATTCCCAATATATTGATTCATTTTGAACTCTCCTTTTTGTTTTGTTATGGTGAACTTTTATTTACAAGTCAAAACAATACGGTATTTCATTTCATTCGTCAAATGATTTTTTTAAGAAAACAAAAAACATTATCCCTTTTACGGATAATGTTTTCTTACAAAGTAGCGCTAATTCAAGCTTTTACTCTATCGCACAAAAAAGTTGAAACATTTTTCCAGCGCCAACATACGGCAATAAAGATATATCTTCTTCTACAACCGTGCCAACAACATTTACTTTCTCATCTTTAGGCAAATCATGTACAACAACTTGCATCTCTCCTGCATATCTACCGTACAATTCATTATCAATTGTAATGCTGCCTTTCTTTCTTGCAATTGTATGCACCGGCTGTAAAATCACTTTATTTCCTTCTCGTGATTCTACAGAACGAATGACATCACGAGCTGGATCTAGTCTATTTGTATGCACTTGTTTTATCATTTTTAATGCTTCACTTTCCTTTATCAATGGCTCATATCGTAGAGGAATAATCCCTCTACTCGCACTCGCTATCTCTTGTACACTTTCTAGACTTCCGCTTATATCCCCAATTAAAACTTTATCAACATCACACTCTTGTACAAGTTCTAAATAGGCTTCGAGCGGTCGCATATAACGATGTTTTTCTAACGTTGGTAAGCCTTCATATAACGGACCACGTTTTTCCCCATCGCCTGGAATAAATGCCATCGTTGTTATTCCGCACTCATGCAAATATTGATTTTGTTTTTGCAAGAAGGACTTTGCTAACGCTGTCTCTGGACGCGGATAAAAATTATGCCATGCTTCTACATTCTCTACTCGTATACTTTCTGCAAGTAACTCTTTCCAAAATGACTTTGTAATCGTACTCGCATTTAAAGCCACTTTCATCTTATGAGATACGCGCGCAATTTCTTTCGGCGTAATGCCATAATCCATTCGTAAACCAGTAATACCCCATTCTACTAACTCTTCCACATTTTCGTACGTCATTCCTAAATGGTGTAGCGATTTTGGAGAAACATCGACCATTAATTCCATTTCATTTTCAAGAGCCTGTTTCCCAAGTATTTGAATTAACTCTTTATACGTACCCGGATCATCTTCTGGAATGTGAAGTGATGTAAAAATAGATGAAAACCCGTTTTTCTTCGCTACTTTTAGCCACTCTTCTTGTTTCGTTACTCGTTCTTTTGCAAGATAAATTGAAACCCCGATCATATGAATCTCCCTTTCTATGAATAGAAAAAGAGAAAGGAATCCCTTTCTCTATATGTTTTCTGCCATTTCTTCTTTGAATCCGAAGAAGTACGTAAAGATGAATCCGAAAGTATATGCTACTACTAATCCAAGGAAATATAATAAATATTTATTATCAGCAATTAACGGAATTAATGATAATCCTGATACGCCGATTCCAAGTGCGGCTGTTTTCATAACGGCTTGGAATGCACCGCCGACAGCTGCACCGAGACAAGCTGTAAGAAACGGTTTCCCAAGTGGTAATGTAACACCGTATAATAACGGTTCACCAATTCCTAAAAATCCAACTGGTAATGCACCTTTAATTACGTTACGCAGTCGTTTATTTTTTGTTTTTACAAAAATCGCAATCGCTGCTCCTACTTGCCCAGCTCCAGCCATTGCAAGTACTGGTAATAAAGGTGTTACGTGCGTTTGATTAATAAACTCCATATGAATCGGTGTTAAACCGTGATGTAACCCGACCATCACGAGCGGTAAAAATGTTCCAGCAAGTACTGCTCCTGCAAACGCGCCGCCAATATTTAAAATCCCATTAATTCCGCTTGTAATTCCTTCAGATAAGAAACCTGCAGCTGGCTGAATGGCTAACATCGTTACGATACTTACGACTAATACAGTAATAAGCGGCGTTACAATAATATCAACTGCATTTGGCACTGCTTTTCGAACTTGTCTTTCCACTACAACCATAAGCCATGCTGCAAAAATAACTGCAAATAATCCGCCCCGTCCGGGTACGAGTGCTTCACCGAATAATTTTACAGTCGCCATCGCCGGGTTAAAAATTAAAATACCAGCAATTGCCCCAAGAACCGGTGTCCCGCCAAACTCTTTCGCTGTATTCCAACCGACTAAAATCCCTAAGAATGTAAAGATACCGCCACCAATGAGTAGTAACATTTGTAGCCACGTTGCATTCGGATCAGCACCTGCGTTTTTCGCAAAGTTAGCAACCCCGTTTATAATTCCTGACGCAACAAGACCCGGAATTAATGGAATGAAAATACTTCCTATTTTTCTTAAAAAGTTTTTCACTGGTGTATTATTTTTCTTCTTAATCTCTGATTTCATCTCTTGCCCGAGATCTTCAAGATGATGATCTGCCACCTCACCAATTCGCAGTCCTGTTAAACCTTCCATTTCAGCTGCTACTTTATTTACTGTCCCTGGTCCAACAACAACTTGAAGTGTCTCATCTTCAATAACACCCATAACCCCTTCAACCTTTTTCAAAAGGTCCATATTCACTTTACTTTCATCATGAAGCGTTAATCGCAGTCTCGTCATACAATGAGCAATACCACGAATATTTTTTACTCCCCCAAGTTGCTCTGAAATTTCTTTGGCCATTCTCTCTTCTTTCTTCATAATAGAATCCCCCTCCCTATTATTTTATAGTGCCTTCTTCACAAACCCTTTCGCTTCTTTTAATTTCTCCAGTGCTTCCCCATACTCACACTGCAATAACACCATAACAATCGCGGCTTTCACATTACGTTCTGCTTTTTCGTAATACTCTGCTGCTACTTCATAACTAACACCTGTTGCTTCCACAATAATTCGTTTTGATCGTTCTACTAACTTTTCATTTGTAGACTGAACATCTACCATTAAGTTTTTATAAACTTTCCCTACACCAATCATAGAAGCTGTTGAAATCATATTGAGTACTAATTTTTGCGCTGTACCAGCTTTCAAACGCGTTGAGCCTGTTAAAATTTCGGCGCCTGTTTCTACTTCCACATTTAGCTTTGCATATTTACTTATTTCAGCATTTTTATTACAGGAGATACTAGCTGTACTCGCTCCCACGCTATGCGCGTATTTCAATCCCCCAATGACATAAGGAGTTCGACCACTTGCCGCAATTCCAATTACAGTATCTTTCTCGTTTAATCCGATACTTTTTAAATCTTCTTCCGCGAACTCTTCACGGTCTTCGGCACCTTCCACCGCTTTAGTAAACGCTTTCAATCCTCCTGCTATAAACCCCTGTACCATTTTATTATCTGTGCCAAATGTCGGCGGACATTCCACTGCGTCTAAAATACCTAAACGACCACTTGTACCAGCCCCAATGTAAATGAGTCGCCCTTCTCTTTCAAATGATTGAATTACAGTTTGCACAACCTGTTCAATCTGTTCTATCTCTTTTTCAACTGCTAACGCAACAGTTCGATCTTCTTCATTCATGCTTTGCAAAACTTCTTTTATACTCATCTCATCTAAATTCATCGTCTTTTCATTACGGTGTTCTGTCGATAAATTTTCTAACATATTACCACCTACTTTGAAATTTAATTTCATAATTTTATTATAACTTTAAGAAATTTAAAATCAATATCACTTTATTATTTTATGAAATTTAATTTCTTTTCATGACGAATTTATGTCAGTACGAAAAAAAGATGGGTTCCCCCATCTTTTCATTTTAACTTCCGTAACCGCAAAGCTTCTTCTCTTGTCTCCATAAATTGATCCAACACTTTATTACCAATCCGATTAAACGTAATCACATATAAAGCATCAATCATATTCAATTGTGTCATTCTCGAAGCAATACTCGCAATACGATGATCTTGTTCTACATCTGGCATACAAAGACGAATATCCGCCTCTTTATATAACGGTGATGATTGATCGAGCTTGGTAATCGCAATAACTGTTGCACCTTGTCTCTTCGCATATTGCGCCATTTCAAGTACATCTTTCGTACGACCAGATGTTGAAATCGCCACAAATATATCACCCTCTTTTAAATTTGTCACAAGCGGCAACATCATATGAAAATCAGATAGCATCATTGCAGTAAATCCGAGCCTTGTAAATTTATAAGCCCCGTCCATCGCTGGAGTAGCTGATCCGCCTACTCCGTAAAATATAATTTTATCCGCATTTACAATAAGGTCTGCTGCTTTTTCCAGCTCCTTCTTATCTATAGCCGTAACGCTCGCCTCAATTGCAGCTTTATTCACATATGTAACTTTATTAAACAAGTCATACGGTCCATCTTCCGTATTCATCACTGAAAAATCGTTAATATTATAATCAGCAATCGTTAATTCGCGAACGAGTGCGATTTTAAATGCTTTAAAACTTCCGATTCCAATCGACTTACAAAAGCGAACAACGCTCGCCTCACTTGCGCCTGCATTCGTTGACACTTCTTTCGTCGTTAAGTTCGGAACAATCTCTGCATTCTCCATTATGTACATGGCAACCTTCTTTTCAGCTGGTGAAAATTGATCCATATTACTTTCAATTTTAAATAGTAATGTAGAAGCTTTCACTATTTAACCTCCACTTCTTACGGTTGCGTATCTTCTCTACTATCATTTGTATCATATAGATAAAAAGCATCATTACCAGGTGGATGATGAACAATTACAGTTCGCTCCCCTTTTTTATATGACGTTATTTCACCTTCAGATCGCTGTTTTTCCCATCCATGTATCCAAATTGCAAAGTCAGGTACAAAAGCAGTGTACTTATAGTCTTTCGGATTTTCGTCTTCTACATAGGAAGAAAAAATAGAAACTGGAAAATCTTTCACTTTTGATTCTTTCCATGCAGTAAATGGTATACATAGTGCAATAAGTATGATTACACCGATAACCTTCCCCTTCGTAATCCTCACACATTTTCTCTCCTCGACTTATCATATACGTAGATTTTACCATAATTACAACCTATTCACGCTATATGACTATTGCTTTTTTCCAATAAAAAAGAGCTTACCTACATCAGATAAGCTCTTCCTCTCTATACAAAATATTTCTTCAAAAGCGGCGGCGTAATAATCGTCGTTAATATAACAACAATGACAATTGCTGTGAAATTTTCTTTCGCTAATAAATTCGCCGCAAGTCCATTCGCTGCGATGATAAGCGCCACTTCTCCGCGCGATACCATTCCCGCACCGATACTAATAGAAGATTGAAGGTTGAATCCTGTTAGTCTTGCTCCTAAACCTGATCCGATTAACTTTGTAAAAATCGCAATAAGCGTCATAATGATAATGAACCAAAGCTGGCTTCCGATACCTTGAAATGTAATTTCCATTCCGATACTTACGAAGAACACTGGTACAAATATCGCATAAGCAATTGGCTCAATCTTATGTTCTACCTCATGCTTGTATTCTGTTTGAGAAATCGCAATCCCTGCTGCAAATGCTCCAATAATACCGGCGATTCCCATCATTTCACTGTAATACGAAAAAGAGAAACAAATAATAAGTGCTGCACTAATTAATGCTTCTGTTACGCGAAGTGGTACGAGCATCTTCATAATCCATGGAACCACTTTCCAGGAGATGAAAACGATACTTACAAAAAAGATAATTTTCTTTGCAATGACAAGCGTTACATTTACATCTTGTGTACCTAAAAAACTCATCACAAATGCTAATAAAATAACAACAATTACATCATCAAATACAGCTGCCCCTAAAATCGTCGTACTTTCTCTCGTATTCATTTTCCCTAAATCTCTTAATGTTTGAACAGAAATACTAACCGAAGTGGCACAAAGTAATAACCCTAAAAAGATCGCATGCGACTGTAACATTCCAAACGCAAGTCCTGCTAAATACCCACCAAGGAATGGGAAAATAATCCCTCCCATCGCTACTGCGAATGCAGATTTCAAATTCCGATTTAACTCTTCTAAATCCGTTTCAAGCCCCGCCATAAACATAAGTAGTAAAACACCAATCTCACTCAGTTCATCAATCAATTCAGAACTATTAATAATACCAAGCACAGCCGGACCGATAATAATACCAACAATTAACTTACCAAGTACAGAGGGCTGGCCGAGTCTTACACTAATATCACCAGCTAATTTCGTACAAAGTAAAATGACGACAAGTTCAAAATAAAATAACATAACATCTTCTCCTACTTTATAAAGTGAAACTGTAATCAGTGGGGAATTTCCCCATATCCACTGATTATTCGTTGAACCAATCGGGATAAAGTGAAACTGTAATGAGCGGTTTTGTCACTCTGTTAACCCTCGTCCATTCCTGCCAGTAGTTTCCCCTATTCATCCGCATTTTATTTGTCATATTTTTATTTGACAAAATATTCTGAATTATATTAAGATTAATCCAGCAATTTTAAAAAACTAGACACCATAACTGTACCTCCATTTACTTACGTACTCTTTTCTAGTGGGCTCATACTATATTCGCAGTTATGGAAATGAAAAAACGGGGGGAGAGTCCAAAGTGAAGTCATTATTACGAAAAAAAGCGCTTAGTACTGAATCACCACGGCAGTTAGATAGAACATTAACTGCACTTGATTTGACGTTTTTAGGAATTGGCGCCGTAATTGGGACAGGGATCTTTGTATTAACAGGTATTGTCGCAGCGAAACATTCTGGTCCTGGTATTATGCTATCATTCCTTATTGCTGCCTTTACTTGTGCTTGTGTAGCCTTTTGTTATGCCGAATTTGCTTCGTCTATTCCTGTCTCAGGAAGTGTGTATACTTACGCATACATGACAGTCGGAGAAGTTGTAGCCTTCATCGTTGGTTGGTGTTTAATGCTCGAATATTTACTTGCCGTAGCAGCGGTAGCTGTCGGTTGGTCTGGTTATTTACAATCTTTACTACAAGGCTTTAACATACACCTGCCCGCCATAATAGCCTCGGCCCCTGGCGTAGGAAAAGGCGGCATTATCGATTTACCTGCCGTTTGTATTTTACTACTCATTACAGGACTTTTAAGTTTCGGTATACGCGAAAGCGCACGCATTAATAATATTATGGTTCTTATCAAGCTAGCTGTTATTATCGCCTTTATCGTAGCAGGCGCAAAATATGTAAAACCTGAAAATTGGACCCCGTTCATTCCATTCGGATACGACGGTATTATTACTGGGGCTGCCACTGTATTCTTCGCCTTCTTAGGCTTTGATGCAATCGCAACCGCTGCAGAAGAAACGAAAAAACCACAGCGCGATTTACCAATTGGCATTATCGGTTCCCTTCTTATTTGTACTGTTTTATACATGATTGTATCTTTCGTTTTAACAGGTATGGTTCCGTATACACAATTAGATGTTTCGGATCCAGTTGCGTTTGCCTTACATTTCGTTGGTGAAGATACAATTGCAGGACTACTCGCTGTTGGGGCAATGACTGGAATGACAACCGTTCTTTTAGTCGTTATGTATGGACAAGTTCGCGTTTCGTATGCGATGAGCCGCGACGGTTTACTTCCAAAAGCGTTAGCACGTGTGAATAAAAAAGTAAAAATCCCTTTATTAAACACGTGGATTACTGGCTTTGTGTCAGCTTTATTAGCAGGACTTTTAGACTTACATGTATTAGCTAACTTAGTGAACATCGGTACGTTAACGGCCTTCACATTCGTTTGCTGCGCGGTACTTATTTTACGAAAAACACACCCTGACTTAAAACGCGGATTCCGCGCACCTTTCGTACCTGTATTACCAGTTGTTGCAATTCTTTGCTGTTTATACTTAATGATTAATTTGTCTAAAACGACATGGATTAGCTTTGCCGTTTGGCTTCTAGTCGGCTTATGCTTCTATTTCTTCTACTCTAGAAAACATAGTCACTTAGCTACTGAACAAACGAATGATGAAGAGAAAAAAGCATAACAAAATAGCTCGCCGATGAAACGGCGAGCTATCTTTCTGTACTATTATATTTTTTCGTTAACGATTGTAAAATAAAAAATATGCCGATGCAAGCTGTAAACCACGCCCAATTTCCTATTGGTGTAGAATATTTAAAAACGCCAATACCTACAAGCACTAGAAAAATAATCACCTGATATATAAGCTTCCACTTTTGCATATGTTCCCTCCTTTACTTCGTTCCCTTCTTTTTCTTCTTCCATGCATTTAAACTATCAAAGAAGAAATTAATAAATAACGTGCCTAAACCCGCTAATAAAAACGTCATTAAAAATAGAACCCATATACTTTTTTCTTTTAAGAAATAATATCCTACAAGGAGCACAACCGCGATCCATACATATTCAAGAATTCTTTTTAGCTTTTTCTCTTCCAAATTATTCGCTCCGATACGATAAACTTAACTAAATCTATACAATTCAATCAAATTTACACAAGTTAGTGCTTCATCGTGTTCTCGCAGCCCCAAAGGGACGAGGGGTATAACACTCCACACGAGGCAGTATCGTTTCTGTAAAGCTAACTGTGAAACAGATTTTCCAAATAGCTTATAGTATCTATCACTCATTCTTTTACAATAGTTATAAGCAAATCTTGCAGCACCAGCATGGTTTCTAAGCACTTTTTCTTGTTCAGGCGTTGGGATTAGTCTAACTTTCTTCGCCAATATCATCAGAAGCCTACTCCTTTACTGTGCGATTATTCGGGCACTCACCTTTCAGATAATGAAAGATTGGTTCTTCTGAATAGTAGCGTGTTCCACCAGCATTCTCCTGAGACTACTCGGATGCAAACCTGTTAATTCCGATACTTGACTAACTCGTACAAATTTCATTATTATTCTTACCTCATTGAATCCACCATAGCACATACGTTCGACAGATTCGATGAGGTTTGATAGATTTAATTAAATTTATCTCGTTCAACTAAGGGCGCAATTCCTTAGCCAGTTCTCTTATGAACTTCTCATGTTTTCACATGAGCGCAGACTATATGTTTATCTCTTTAGAGATAGAGGATTTTTCCATCACCATAGGCTTGTGATGTACTCTCGTCAGTTATACGAGATAGTCGTTGAACGTTCATCTTATCACTTTTGACTTAGATGATTCGAGGCGGAAGACCCATTGTTCTAGTGTTTAGGATTTAACCTTGCACCATCTGATTGATTTTTTCTGCTTTCGCGACATTCACGCTCGCTATTTCTAGCCACGTTGTAGTTCAATCAGCTTTAGGGATTGCCCGCAGTTAACCCTCACTACTAGCCAATCACTTGACTAGCAGGGCTTACTGATATATTTAATTAACTTTCGTTATAATTGGTTAAATAAATCGTAACAGTTAATTACCCTTTTTCTATGCTATTTTTAGTATAACAAAAAAGAAGCCTATCATGATAAGCTTCTTTTTCTTCTCTCTTATTTGTTCATACTTTTTTCAACAAGCGAAATCGCATATTCTATCGTACGATTCATCGTTTCTACTTGTGCATCTTTTACTTTCGCATCTTTTAATACAGCTTCTGCCACTGTAATTTTTTGACTCAATGATTTCACTGAACCATCCGTTACATTTGCAGCTTGCGCTTTTTTCACCACTGTTTTTGCAGATTCAATATTGATTTGTAATTTTTCTTTCGGTGTTTTAGGTTGTTCTTCTTCCACCTTTGATTGTACAAATGCTACATTAGCTGTTTTTAATTCGTTATACGTTTGAACGATTTGCTCTCCAGTACTTCCTACATTTTCAAATGCTTGCTTTGCAGTGTTATAGCTTTTCTCTAGTTCTTGAAATGCTTCTTTTGAATATTGACCTGGTTTGTCACCAAACCCATATTTACCAGCTAACACTTCTTTCACTTTCCCAAGCTCTTCATATAACGTGTTTACTTGCTCTAACTTCGTGCGGTTAGAAAACTCATTGTACGCTGCTAATACTTCTGAAGAACTTAACGCTTTACTATATAATCTTGCAAGCGCGATTTGTCCATTTAACGGAATACCGCCATTTCCATTACTATCTGGGTCAGCTCCAAATGCAAATGGTACGTTTGGATGATACACTTTTCCTTGAGCTGGTTGGCTATTTACTTTTTTACCATCTACGTAAATAGCTACTTCACTTCCGTTATATGTTCCTGTTAAGTGATATGTTTTGTTTGCTTCTAGCTGAACTCCAACACGCTTATAACTACCACCAATATGAGCCCACAATTCAACATATCCACTTCCTGTAGATTCAAATCCAATTCCGCCACTCTCTGTATTTTGTAAAATACCTTGTCCACGAATTTCATTCATTGAAAATACAGTTTCTAACGTAAATGTATTTGCTGCTTTCTCTTTTTGTGCTGCTGAAAACGGAAGGTATCCAAATGTATTTGCTTGTCCATTCAATTTCATTACATTTGTTTTTAAAGCTTTATCGTATGCAATAGATACATTCCCTTTCACATCGCCTTTCGTCCCAAACAATGAGTTATCTTTAAACGTGCCATCTAAGAAATTCACATCAAAGACATCTGCCTTTGGTACTTTTATATTCGGGTCAATATTATCTTTTTTCGTAGTGATTTCTGCTGTTAACGGTTGTGCGCTTTCATTACCAAATGAATCAATCGCAACGACTTCAAGTGTATATGTTTTCCCGTCATCTAATCCTGCCAGTGTAAACGTAAGATCTTTTGGCACTGGGTCACGATAAAACTCTGAGAATGCTAACAACTTGTTTTTAATTTCTCCTGTTTGCTTATCTCTAGCTTGTACACGATAAGAATGGACAAGTAGGTTATCCAGTGCTTGCGGGAATGTCACCGTTGCCGCATTTTCTGTTACATTTGATACCGCAAGCTTTGCATCTTTAGCAAAGTAAGGCTTTTCTTTATCACGATCTTCTACATGTGTAAATGTATCTTTCTTTGCTGGTAATTTAATTTTCCAAGGCTCGCCTGTCCAAGAATTCGTATGGAAATCACGACGATTAATTGTTACCTCTTTATCATCTACTTCTACTAATAAACCCTGGCTTAACGTACTAGCTCCTGGCGGGATATTCCCTTGTACTTTACCACCTTCAACCTCCATATAACTTACTGAAGATGTACCAACTGATGTAAAGTCTTTTTGATGAATTGATCTTGGATCGTCTAACGGGTAATGCGAATGACCTGAAAACGTGATAACCTGCGGGTATCCTTTTAACACCTCATTAATTTTCGCACTATCTTTCGTTCCCCACTCTTGACTACCGTATACTGTATCTTTAATATGTTGGTGTAAAAATACGAAAATTGGTTTTTCTGGATCATCTTTTTGTGCCTTTGCCATTTCTTCTTTTAACCAATTAATTTGCTTGTCCGAATAATATCCATGAGTTGTCCCATCCTCTGGAGACATAACAAGGAAGTGATACCCTTTCACCACTTTATGATAGTAAATCGATTCCATTCCTGTTTTTTCTAAGAAACGCTTCTGCGCTCCCTCTACAGATAAACCGTTCCAATAATCATGGTTACCAAGAGAATTCATTCGTACTGCATCTTTATTTGCATTTTCATTATACACTTGCATGAAACGATCATATTGCTGCAGTGATCCTGAATCAGTAAAATCTCCCACAATTACGAACGCATCTTGTTTAGGTGCAAGTGTATTAAGTTGCTCGATTGCTCGTTTCCAGCGAAACGTATCATCCGTTCCACTACTTTTAATATGTACATCACTTACGACTGGAAAAACTATTTTCTTTTCACTTGGTGCCTTTTCTTGCTTTTTCTCTTCCGCTTTGACTGATGTACTCCACGGAAATGATACGAATGCTAATACAAAAACCATTAATAACCCAATAAGACCTTTTACTTTTCGTAAAGCTGTTCTTTCCACTTGAATCCTCCTCATAATAATTGATTCATTACAAGGGCTATTTTATCTAAAATATATTAATGTCGTTTAAATAACAAATAAATTTTATTAGATTTTTGTAAATATACAGTTAATTAAAAGTTAAGTCCAACATTCCTCGTACTATTGTATACAACCACCTTTTGTCTAAAAGAGTCTGATCATTCTTTTCCTATGACTATTCACATATAATCTTTTCTATAACACTAATGATAAGTTAAGGTTTAAGCCTATTAGACAATCTTAATTTTAAAAATTTTCTTCTTTTCTTAACACATCGGCCATGCTTCTACATTTAATAGTAGTAAAAGACAACTTAAAAAGGAGGGGTTGTATTGAAGAACAAAAAAAATATTGGCTGTTTCGCTCCTTTATCTATCATTTGCCCAAACCCTTGTCCACCGCCCCCTCCTCCAAATCCAAGTTGTGAGCGAGTAACAAATGAATTTGCAGGGAATTTCCTCATAACTAACAACACCATTCCCTCTATCAAAGATGCACTACAATCAATGATACTGTGGCAAAGTGATGGGATACTACTTATATCAGGTACTGTCTCGGTTTACAATAGTACTAGCAGCACAGAGGCAATTACAATTGAAATCGTTGGAGCAGTAACTAATATTTTCACTGTCTTTCCTGGCAATACTATATCTTACACAGGAAAAGACTTACAATCTGTCAGTATTATTAATATACAAAGTGATCCTTCACTATATTTAGAAGGCAAGTACTGTTGCCAATTTACATGTTGCTTATAGAATACCAATTTCATTACTTTCTCAATTTAAAAAAGCATACCATTTACGGTATGCTTTTTTTATGAAATCGGATAACGTACAGTAATACAAAACTCTCCTTGATTAACAGTTGTTCCTGTCGTAGTAATTCGAACAGTCGTAAAATATCGTACAGTGAAAGTACCACTACTTTGTGGCTGTACAGTAATTGTATCAACTACTGTAGCACCTACTAAAAAATCCACTGTAATCGGGTTCGCACCTACATCATATTTCACGTAACCTGAACCATATACTTCTTGCGTGATGTTATTTGTATATACAATTTGAGTACCAGCACCTGTAATAGACCAGTCTGTACATACTTGATCTTGTACAAGCGTTTTATTCGAACAACAAGACAAACTGGAACTTCTCATTCCCATTTCGATCCTCTCCTATTCTGCTATGAAAGTGGATAACGTGTTGTAATACAAAATTCTCCTTGATACGTTCCAGCAGGTGTTGCAGGTAACACAACTTGTATACTATCAAAGCGGCGATACGTAAAAGCAATACTCGTTCCTGGGTTTAATGTTTGTGTATCAATTGTAGCCCCAGCAGAATCCAGTGCTTCTACAGTAATCGGACCTGGTCCAACATCATATTTAACAAAACCAGTACCCACTACGTTTTGGTTAATATTATTTGTATAGAGAACATTATCAATTGCTGCCGCAACTACAGTAGCAGACCACGGACTACACACTTTATCTTGCACATAATTTTTATCTGGACAGCAAGTTAATGCTGACCCTGAGCACTCACAAGACATAGTTGTTTCCCCTCTCTCGTTTATATTCCCTATATGTGTATGTCCCTCAGAGTCTTTTGCCTGTACTATTCATCTATTTTCACAAAATGTGCAAATTCCAATACCAATGACTAGATAGATTCCGATCTATTTCGTTTTTTCATAAATTTATAGATTAAGATACCACCGACAATAATAACAACGACTGCTAATATCGGTAACATATATTGACCAACAACATCTGCTGCTTTTGCCCAATGCGGACCTAATTTCATTCCAAAATAAATATACAAAGTCGTTAATGGGAACATTGCTACAAATGTATATATGCTAAATTTCCATATGTTCATTTTCGCCATACCACACGGAACAGAAATAAGTGTTCGAACTCCCGGTACAAAACGTCCAACAAACGCTACAACTGGCCCATATTTCTCAAAGAAATCATCTGCTTTTTGAATTTGTTCTTCTTTAATAAAGAAGTATTTCCCATACTTTATTAATAGGGGGCGACCACCGTAATAACCGAGTGCGTATAACGTTAACGGTCCTGTCGTTCCGCCAAGTGTCCCTGCTAATACAGCTAACCAAAAATTCATATCACCCTCGTATACCCAATACCCAACCATGGGCAAAACTACCTCTGCTGGAATAAATTCAAACGTTAATGCTAACACAACTCCAAAATAAGAAAACTGCTTTAAAAACTCGATTATATCTAAAATAATTTGCTCCATACTTTCAACTCCTATCCTACGTTTACATTATGCTTTTCTTGCAATTGTACTGGCGCCATTTTTACAATTCGATTTAAAATGAATAACACAATTCCAATATCATCTAAAATACCGATGAACGGTAAGAAGTCTGGAATTAAATCGAGCGGCATCGCTACATAACCAACTAAAAAAGCAATAGATAAGATTTTCTTCTTTATTGAAACCTCTTTTGAAGTAAAAAAGTCAAATAGGAATGGAACAAAACGACGGACATGAAATACAACTCTTAATCTACTAATAAGTTTTTTCATTTTTATATCTCCTCTCTTTGTATACAAAAAGGACCCTACCAAATATGGTAAGGGTCCTAAAAAAGACAATAAGGGGCCTTTACCATTGCTGGTAAAGGTCTCACTAACAACGAAACGTTGCCAATAAAGCCGAGGGTTTCTCCCTGTAATGACGACTTTACTGTAATAAGTTACTCCCCTTTATATACACAATTTTATACAATCACATTAAAATATTTGGAGGGGCTTGTCAATATTTTTTTCATCCACCATTCAGGTTATTGCACTATAAATAATACTATGCTGTATTCTCCGCTGAAACAATTTGGACTTTAAAACGATCTGGATCATAGAAAGTTACCCTTATTTCTTCACCACATCGTTCTTCTAAAAATGCTACTTGATAAAACTCTAACTTTTTCTTGATCCGCTCAATGTTTGTAGTTCTTAAAAATATTTCCTTCACTGATGATGTGACGGTCTCTCTATATTCTCCCAGTCCCCTGTTTACAACAAAACAAATTCTCGTTGAACCAATATCATACCAAACACCTGTTACACGTAATTGTGGTCTTTCCTTGCTTGGCTTAAAGCCTAGAATCCCTTCGTAAAAGTATAATGTTTCCTTTAAATTTTTAGATTCTAATACAATGCATGTTGTAATCCTTTCCATCCGCACTCCTCCTGTCTCTATTAGTTTTCTATATGTGTCATAAATCTTAATTATGTACGAATACAATACGTAGTGATGAATATTTCATTAATAAAGGAGGCGTATAACATGGATAAATACATGAAATCCTACATACCTTATCATGGTCCAAACGATCCTTGTCCTCCAATTGGGAAAAAATATTACTCAACTCCCCCCCACTTATATATGGGCTTTCAACCAGCTAATTTACCCCAATTCCCACCAAAAGAAGCTTTAAGAAAAGGGACTCTATGGCCAGCATTTTATGATTACTATGAAAATCCTTACAAAAAAGGACGGTGAATAAAAACGTGACACAAACATTGCCTAATGAATATTACAAATGGATTGAAGAACTGCAAGAACTAGACTTTGTCTTAGTTGAACTTACCCTCTATTTAGATACGCATCCCGACGATACTGCCGCTATAAATCAATTCAATGATTTTTCTTATAAACGAAGAGTACTACAACAAAAAATTGAAGAAAAATACGGACCACTTCAGCAGTTTGGAAATAGTTATTCTAACGCCCCATGGGAATGGAGCAAAGGACCGTGGCCATGGCAAATATAAAGGAGAGAAACTATGTGGATTTATGAAAAGAAATTACAATATCCTGTTAAAGTAAGTACTTGTAATCCCGCACTCGCAAGATTATTAGTTGAACAATATGGTGGTGCGGATGGTGAATTAGCCGCTGCTCTTCGCTACTTAAATCAGCGTTACACGATTCCTGACAAAGTCGTTGGCTTACTAACTGATATCGGTACAGAAGAATTCGCACACCTAGAAATGATCGCTACAATGATTTATAAATTAACAAAAGATGCAACACCTGAACAAATGAAAGCTGCTGGATTAGACGCACAGTACGCTAATCATGATAGCGCTTTGTTTTATCATAATGCTGGTGGCGTTCCTTTTACTGCTACTTATATTCAAGCAAAAGGAGATCCTATCGCAGATTTATATGAAGATATTGCTGCTGAAGAAAAAGCAAGAGCAACTTATCAATGGCTCATTGATTTATCTGACGATCCCGACATAAATGATAGCTTGCGCTTTTTACGTGAACGAGAAATTGTCCATTCACAACGTTTCCGAGAAGCAGTTGAAATTTTAAAAGAAGAACGCGATCGAAAAATTTATTTTTAATACACGTATCCTGGCGATATGTGTTTTTTTACGTTTAAAGTTAAATCCTTCCTATTAAACATATAAATAGTATATTTATTCGATTTAATGCATTATTTTTTAATTTTTTCAAAATTCCCTATTGCTTTCTAGTCATCAGACCTTTAAAATAGTAACAGTTACTCGACAAATTGTTTGAATTTTCGACAAAAATACTCATTAGGAGGATTTTCTTTATATGCGTACAACTTTAAAGCCAGCGCAAATACTTTCGATTAGTTTATTACTATTCGCAGTTTTCTTCGGTGCTGGTAATATGATTTTCCCGCCCCTTCTCGGTCTTTCTTCCGGAGAAAATATGTGGGTTTCCATTACAGGATTTATTATTACAGACGTCGGTTTATCTTTACTAGCTATCGTCGCTGTTGCCCTTGCCGGTGGTAGTTTTAATACTTTAGCAAGCCGTGTTCATCCAAAATTCGCAGCAGTATTCGCTATCATTATTTATCTTTCAATCGGCCCACTATTTGTTATTCCACGAACTGGATCTGTATCTTACGAAATTGGGATTGCACCACTTTTCCCGGACCAATGGTACTCTATGTTAATTTTTAGTGCTATTTTCTTTACAGTCGTCTACTTCTTATCATTAAATCCATCAAAATTAGTAGATCATATTGGAAAAATATTAACACCAATTTTACTTGTAATTATTGCAATTATGGCAACAAAAGCGATTCTTTCACCAGGAGCGTTTGCAGAACCTGTTGGTGACTATAAAGAAATCCCATTTTTCAAAGGATTTCTTGAAGGGTTTTTAACGTTAGATGCAATTGGCGCACTTGTATTATCAACGATTGTTGTAAATGCAATTCGCCAAAACGGTATACAAGAGAAGAAATCTATTGCGAAATATACCATTATTTGCGGTAGCATTGCAGCTCTATTTTTAACAATTGTTTATTTCTTACTCGGTTATATCGGCGCTTCAAACGGTAATCTAGGACAATTCGAAAACGGTGGTCAACTATTAGCTACTGTTATGTACCAATTCTTTGGGACAAGTGGGAATGTTTTATTAAGTATCGCCATTATCTTCGCTTGTTTAACGACAGCAATCGGCGTTGTAAGTGCATTCGCAAACTATTTCGCAACAGTACTAACAAATATTTCCTACAAAAAACTCGTACTATACGTTTGTATCTTTAGCTTCGTTATTTCAAACTTAGGTTTAAGCTTATTAATAAAAATTACATTACCTGTATTAATTATTTTATATCCAATTACGATTATTTTAATTTTCGTATCATTTATAGATAAATATACGAAACGTAAACCTTCTGTCTACATCGGAGCAATGATCGCAGCATTTATTATTAGCTGTATTCATGCACTGGATAATGTGGAAATGATACCAGGTTTTATTGCTAATATTGTACACACCATTCCTTTTTATAACTTAGGAATTGGCTGGATTATCCCGGCAATCATCGGTGGTATAATGGGATACTTTATTCCACAAACAGAAGCTAAAGGTGAAGTTTCTACAAAATAAAGAAAAGAAGCAAGCAGTAATTGTGCTTGCTTCTTTTTTATTTTCACATCGTATGTTTAAAAGTAAATAACTCTTCTTTTGACTGCACAACAGATTGTTCCTCTTCTACAACATCCTTCTTTAGCTCTCCTCCTAACCTTACTTTCATCATCGCCTCTTCGATACTTTTTACAATCATATTTCCTGAAAAAATAGTAAGTCCAAAAAATGTAATCGGAACGAGAGGGATCCACGGATTCACTGTTAATGACCTAAAGTATACTCCAATTAAACCTGACCATTCATGCGTATAAGATTCCACCTCTTTTATTTGTCCACCAAACATTACAGTCCCACCAAAGAACACTTCAAGTAATCCTAAGTGCAGTAAAATAGTAAGAGTCTGCGTAAACTGCTGAAGAAATACGAGTATAAACGGCATATAGAGATGCGGAAAAATATGTTTTATAACAATATGTCTTCTCGATCCACCTAATATGCGCGCGGCATCAACAAATTCTTCCGTTCGCAATTTACGAACTTCCTTCGCAACATACAGTGCAATAACTGGCATTACAAGCAGTACAAGTAATACCACTTGAAACGAAGCCCTTTCAAAAAAGGTTGTTGTCTCCTCTCCGCTTCCAAATGCATTTGCAGATTGAAGAAAAAAATACGCAATCATAACTGTCGGAATAACTGTAAAACTATCAAAGAAAGCCTCAATTTTTGAAAATCCTCTTTTTATATACGTTCCGAGTACGACACCGAAAAACACACCTATTACCATTCTAAGTGCCGCAATTAAAATAGATATACCAATCGTCCACTTCGCGCCTTCAATGACTAAATGTAACAGGTCATACCCTTTCCGGTCTGTCCCGAGTAAAAATTGTAATGAAGGTGGAAACGGTGGCACTTGTGGATTTTCATCCGCATCATATTGCAATGTAACTTGTCTAATATGTCCATCATTCCATAACGTATTTCCGATGCTCAAAAGAACTAATAGGAGAAGAAACCCAATGCTTATCCAAAATCTTTTATCGCGTTTTATATACGTCCACATATTATAGTCTCTCCTTCATCGCAGCTGGAATGAGATAATGAAACAATTTAAACAAAATAAAAATCGGAATATAAATAAGCAGCACACTAACGATGAAAACCTCAACTCTAATACCGAAATACGATTTCAAAAACATAAAAATACCACCCGTATTAAAAATCCATTCTATAATATATAAATTAGATAACATAAAAAAGATATTCGTTTTCGCAAAGAATAATGTACTAAGCAACACATTTCGTAAAATATGACGATTTAAAATATGAAAGCGCCCCAGCCCTTTCGCCTTAGCAAATAGTACATAATCTTTTTCTAGTTCATTTTCAAAACGAAGCACGACCATTTTTACAAACATAATCGTAGTCGGGATGCTCAAACACAATATTGGCAATCCTCTAATCGACTCGCCTCCGATTGACGCAATTTGAAAAGGTAAAAAGCCTGTTTGTTTAAAAACCCATACAACTAAAATTTGCGATAACAAAATAAGTAAAATGTCTGGAATAGATTCTAGGAAGATAAGAAATGATTTAATACGATGTTGTATACGAGGTGAACTACTCATAATGACATAAACAATACAAAATGCTACAAATAATGAAATGAAAAAAGCAGCTAAAAATATAACAATTGTTTCTTTATAATGAACAAACAACTGCGGAAATAAAAATTTATCTCCCACATATTTAAAATTGGAGATGTCCATTAAATTCACAAACACTTCTTTTAAACTCTTTATGTACTGTGATGCATGCAGCTCAAATCCATAAAATAGTTTCGGCAATGTCCCTAAACAAATAATCCCCAAAATCGAAATAATAAATTGAACCGTCACTTCCATCCCATTCAGAAAAACTTTTTTGACCACGTTTTCCCTTCTCTCTCTATATAATTTACCTTCTAATTTTATTCTTAATTTTCTGAATTGTAAATATTTATATAAAAAAATCACTAGGTTATGATCCTAGTGATTCTTTATGCGCATGCCCTTCTCTTTTCGCAAACGGCATATACAAAATAAAACATCCAATAAGCGCTGCGAGTTCTAATGAAATAATATAGTAAGGGTGCGGCCCTAACATATCGAGTAATGAAGCTGTTTCTGGCTTACGAGCTAAAAACATATAATTACCGCCTGTTTTGTAATTCACAAACGAAACAATTGGAATCAATATGTTTAAAAATATCATTGTGCGTTTAATAGATTGTACTGTCGGACGATATCCTTCCACCCAAGTCATAAAGAGTGGTGCCCAAATGAGCAATATATGCGCGATAAAATATTCAATGAAACGAAAATGCGGAAAAGCATATTGCAAGTTTGGTGTTAACATAGCTTGTGATGCACCAATAATTCCCGTAAAAAATACAATCTCATATATGCGGTAACTTTTCGTTACAATCATAATCGATGCTAACAATAAACTAATCGTACATAACTCAAATGGTAATGAAGTGCCTAGTTCAAAAATCCCTGCTTTCCATTCCCACATATGAAGCCCAATTTCGCTTCCAATAAATAAAAATGCAATCACATATCGAACCGTTATATTCCACTCACTTTGACGTAATATATCTTGGTATTGATACAGAAAAATGATCCCCACCAACATAATAAATAATATAATGGCATGTTGCCTTGAGTATGGAATAAATGGTTTTAATGGATGCGCACTAAAATAAGCTTCCATCTTCCTTCCTCCTCTCCTTCATACAATATTATTGTAAGAAAGAAACAACGAGTCAATTCATTTGCTTAGGCTGGGACAACCTCTACCTTACATTTACATATTCATACCTTACAAAACTGTAAGGTTATTGTAAGCTAAAACGATTTGTCAGATTCTTCACCTCTTTTATACTTAATGTAGATACTAATACGAACGAAAAGGTGATAAATAGATGAAGAAGAAAAATAAAGTGTTAATTACTAGTGTAGTAGCAATTGGAATTGCAGCTGGATCATATTTTGCATTTGCTGGTGGCGGTGGTTCAGAAGTAGCAATGGCATATAGCGGTTATAAAGTTACAGAAAAACAAATTGAAAATGCACAAAAATTTGGTGGCGAAGTAATCCCAAGTGGAATTGAAACAATCTCATTTGATCCAACAAAAGGTACGTACGAATTAGCTGTAAAAAAAGGTGACGAAGTAAAAAAAGGACAGCTTCTATTTAAATATAATGATCCTACTGCGAAACAAGGTGTAACAGAAGCAGAAATGCAAAAAAAAATCGCACAAAAAGAAGTAACATTGTTCCAAAAACAGATTGATGCAGCGAAACAAAAATTACAAAAAGATAAAAATGCAGGCCTTCCTGCTGAAGCATTAAAAGCTTCAGAAATCGAAGTGCAACAATTAGAATCACAACTTGAAATGAAAAAATTTGAAGTTGAAAAATCTGATGAACTAATTAAAGCAGCAAAAGAGAAAGTAAACACGCTTTCTGTAACGAGCCCTACTGATGGCGTAATTGATGATATCGTAAAAACTGCTGATGAAAAAACAGGTATGAGCGGCATTACACTTCGTCACGCTGGTCCATTTAAAGTAAAAGGTCAACTTTCTGAATATGAGCTTGCTAGTATGAAAGTTGGGCAAGAAGTAACTGTTTCATCAAAAACTGTCGCTGGTAAGACTTGGACAGGAAAAGTAACAGAAATTGGCTCTACACCATTAAAGAGCATGGACGAAAACAAAACAGTTTCTAACTATCAATTCACTGTCACATTAGACAATAGTGAAGAATTACAAAACGGCTTCCACGTATACGTAACAAGTAAATCTGGCGAAGCAACTGGTACGATTGTTCCGAAGAGCAGCATCGTGAAAAAAGATAACAAAAATGTTGTCTTCGTTGTAAAAGACGGTAAAGCGAAAGAACAAGCAGTTACTGTTGAGTTCGAGACAGATAGCGAAGCAAAAGTTTCTGGAGTGAAAAAAGGAGAGCAAATTATCTCTAAACCTGAAAAAGACTTAAAAGATGGTATGGAGGTTGTCGTTGAATGATTAACTTAAAAGGCATCACGAAATCTTTCCAAAATGGTGCAGAGTCCGTTCAAATATTACACGGCATTGACGTAACACTGAACCAAGGAGAATTCACTTCTATTATGGGACCATCTGGTTCTGGTAAATCAACATTAATGAACATTATCGGTTGCTTAGATAAACCAACGACAGGTGCGTATGAACTGGCTGGTCAAAATATTTCAAACATGTCTGAAACAGAACTTGCACGCGTTCGTAATAAAGAGATCGGGTTCGTATTCCAAAACTTCATGTTATTACCGAGACTTACAGCACTTCAAAATGTAGAGCTACCTCTTATTTACGCTGGAGTGGATAAAAAAGAAAGACGTGAGCGCTCATTAGCTGCTTTAACAAAAGTAGGTTTAGCTGATCGTGCTACTCACCTGCCGAATGAATTGTCAGGTGGACAAAAGCAGCGTGTCGCAGTCGCACGTGCAATCGTAAATAACCCAAAATTCATTTTAGCCGATGAACCGACGGGGGCACTTGATACGAAAACAAGTACACAAATTATGGACCTCTTTTACGAATTAAACAAACAAGGCTCCACAATCATTATGATTACCCATGACCGTGAAATCGGGGAAGCTGCAGCACGTCAAATTGTAATTCGTGACGGAAATATCGTCCAAGATTGGAGAGGTTAATTTTGAACACGAGTGAAAATATACGCATGGCCCTTTCCTCTATCTTTGCCCATAAAATGCGTTCTATCTTAACGATGCTAGGAATTATTATCGGTATTAGTGCCATTATTACTATCATTTCAATGGGTGATGGTACAAACGCAAAGTTTAAGAAAGAGTTAGGCCAAGGAAAAGATAATGAAGTAACGATTTACTACAAAAACCCTGATTATGGACCAGACAACGCCAAAATTACAGCCGATATGCTGAAACGTCTTCAAACTGTACCAGGCGTTAAAGATGTGTATCCAGATGTAAGTATGAAAGTAAAAGCCTCTTCTGGTTCAAAAGATGTCTCCCTTGATTTAAAAGGTGGAACAGGCGCCTTTATGACAGATTCGAAAATAAAATTAGTTCACGGTCGCGAATTAAACGACAGCGAATTAAACCAAGCAGCTCCTGCTGTTATATTAAATGAAGAAGCTTTCAATAAACTATTTAATGGCTGGGAATCAAATTTATACACGGATATAAAAGGAAAACCTTATAAAGTAGTCGGTGTGTACGAAACGAAAAATGAGTTTGGAATGGCTATGTCAGAAGGTTATACATCACTTGAAAATGCCCCTGTAATTTCAGGAGTAACTGAGTATGACTCAGTAAAATTAACACTCGTTTCTCCAGCAGAACGTAAAAGTGTAGAAAAACAAGCCGTTTCTGTTTTAAACGAAATGAAAGCTCCTAAATTTGAGCACAAATTCGAAGCACAAGACTTAGGTGAATTTACGAAGCAATTAGATGAATCCATCGGTATGATGAAAATGGTATTCGGTGGTATTGCTGCTATCTCCTTACTTGTTGGTGGTATCGGTGTAATGAACATTATGCTTGTATCTGTAACAGAACGTACACGTGAGATTGGTATTCGTAAAGCACTTGGTGCAACGCGCGGTAAAGTATTAACACAATTCTTAATCGAATCTTGTATTTTAACAGGACTCGGTGGTTTCATCGGATTCATGCTCGGTATTTTCTTCGCTTGGATTGTCTCAATCTTTGCTGGATGGCCACTCGTTGTCTCAAAAGAACTTGGACTTCTTGCAGTAGGTATCTCAATGTTAATCGGTATTATATTCGGTTTACTGCCAGCTAACAAAGCTGCAAAACTTGATCCAATTGAATGTTTACGATATGAATAAACAAAAACGTAGGAGTTTACACTCCTACGTTTTTGTTTATCTATTAAATCGTGTTTCTTCTATTATATATGTTTCACGTTATCAACACCTTTAATTATTTTAACCTACTAAAGCTATTATAGAATCCTATTATTGCAAAAATAATATGTGATGACCTAAAATCAAGGCGTAATTTTTTCCATACCTCGACTTATTTTGTAACAATTATGGTGATTTTTTATTGATTTTCACCTCATTTATATTTCTCCACAACTAAAATAGTTATTTTTACATAACTACTTTCCTGTTCCAACAACAAAACACGCTATTTTTGTAACACCACAGAAACATTTGTGTAACGCTACAGAAACATTATTAACCTATTAGAAATTGAAATACTCCCCTTTTTATGTATCGTATGCTCAAACCTCCCCTAAAAACTATAAGAAAGCGCTTTTAGGATATTACTGGAATTATTACAGAATATTAATGCCCCGTTACGAAAGCTTTGTAATTCTATGTTTTTCGCAAATAAGAAAATAATGGTTGCTATAATGAGGTCAACGAAAACAAATGCAATGGAGGCTATTATGAAAAAATTTATGGGTATAGCAACAGCAGCGGTTTTTGGTCTTGGGATTTTCACAACATCTGCTAAAGCAGAAACAATCGTAACGACTGATGTACTAAATGTACGAGAAAACCCAACTACTGAATCAAAAGTTGTAGGAAAATTATTAGATGGATATAAAGTAGATGTTTTACATACAGAAAACGGATGGTCAAAAGTTAAATTGAATAGCGGTAAAGAAGCTTTCATAAGCGCTGACTATACAAAAGACACTTACTATGTAACAGCAAACGTATTAAACGTACGTGCTGGTGCAAACACAGACTCAGAAATTCTTGGTAAGTTGAAACAAGATGATGTAATCGAAACAACACACCAAGTGCAAAATGACTGGATTCAATTTGAATATAACGGAAAAACAGCTTATGTTCATGTTCCTTACTTAACAGGTAAAGCTCCAGTTAAAGTTCAACCAGCAGTTAAAGTTGAAAAAGTAACTAAAGTTCAAGATACAGCTAAAGTTCGTGAAGCAGTTAAAGCCGGGGAAGTAGCTGAAACGCAAGCAAAAGCTAAAGCTCAGGAAGCAACTAAAGCTCGTGAAGCAGCTGAAGCTCAAGCAGCAGTTAAAGCACAAGAAGCGGCTAAAGCTCGTGAAGCTGCTAAAGCTCAAGCAGAAGCTAAAGCTCAGGCAGAAGCTGAAGCTCAAGCAGAAGCTAAGGCCGAGGAAGCAGCTAAAGCTCGTGAAGCTGCTAAAGCTCAAGAAGCAGCTGAAGCTCAAGCAGCGGCTAAAGCTCAAGAAGCAGCTAAAGCTCGTGAAGCTGCTAAAGCTCAGGCAGAAGCTGAAGCTCAAGCAGAAGCTAAGGCTCAAGAAGCTGCTAAGGCTCAAGAAGCTGCTAAAGCTCGTGAAGCTGCTAAAGCTCAAAAACCAGCTACACAACAACCTGTTGCAAAAGAAACTGAAACAAGTGCACCATCATCTTCTCGTGAGTTACGCGTTGTAGCAACAGCTTACACAGCAGATCCACTTGAAAATGGTTATAAAGCAGGCGACCAAGTAAAATCAGCTTTAGGTCACAACTTAACAGCTAATCCAAACATGAAACTAATCGCAGTTGATCCAAGTGTCATTCCATTAGGTTCAAAAGTATGGGTTGAAGGTTACGGAGTAGCAATCGCTGGTGATACTGGTGGAGCTATTAAAGGAAATAAAATCGACGTTTTAATGCCAGACAAAGGTACATCAAGTAACTGGGGACGTAAAACAGTTACAGTAAAGATTTTAAACTAATTACTATATAAAAAAAGAGTCAGTCTCATTGTTGAGGCTGACTCTTTTTGCGTTCCTTCTCTTTTCATAAAAATGTCACAGTAAATGAAATTATATCAACGATTTTTCAAATATATCTATCGTAACCTACAATATATCAACGATTTTCCGAATATATCTATCGTAACTTATAATATATCAACGGTTCGACAAAAGATATCGATTTACCGACAAACTTTGACATTAAAAAAATACTTTATAATAAAAAGGCTGCCCAAAATTTGGACAACCTCCTTCTCTTCCCTATTCCACACAAGTAAACTGTGTCCAAGCTCCTACATAATCTAGTAAGAATAACTCTTCTTCCGCAATTGTACCGACAATATTTTTCCGTTCATCTATCGGCATTTCTTTTAAAATGATTTGCAGTTCGCCTTTATACTTACCAAATGAGTTGTTCCCAATTACAACTTGCCCTCTTTCCTGTCGTACGCTTTCGCGCACTGGGAAGTCATAGTCTTTGTATTTTTTACGCACTTCTGTAGAACGTACCATATATTCTGTTATGTCGCCGCGTCTTACGTGTAATTCTTGCAGTGTTGCTCTCTTCTCTACTTCAGTTGCTTCGTCTACAAAGTGTACCTTTAGCTGTAACATGTAACGATTTAAGTTTCCTAGTTTCTCTAACTCTTCTTCACTCGCATAAGCATTTCCGATAATAACATCATCAATAAGCCCTGTCGCCCATAAATGTTTCGCTTGTACTTCAATCGGTAAGTTACGATGTTGTTCTAACGTACATAATCCGTCATTAATATCCCATGGACCGATTTCAGCTGCATGTGACGTAATAAATGCTGCTGTGCGAATACCGTGTTTTTTAAAGCGTTCACTACAGCGAATGAAATAATCATACGGAAGTCCAGTAAATTTTTGCGGATAGAAGTTATGACAACCGATTAAAGCTGGCTTATTCGCCTGATGTGAAAGGATATTTTCTAAGTATGCAATATCATTACTTACGTTCAGTTCAATTTTTAAGCCATACGGATTATTCGTCATTTTCGCTTCTGTTAATCCATCAAAACCTAAATCTAAACGAATACCGTCTGCACCTAACTCTGCAAAGAATGATAGATCACTATAGCTAATACCAAGTTGATCGAATACTGCCGGAGCTACATCTAAAATAACTTCCATATTGTTATCTTTTGCATGATTAATAATTTCTTTAAATTCAGCTACAATTTCTTCTTTTGGACGATTCACAGATAATAGACATGTGAATATTCTTGAAAAACCGTGGCGTGCCGCTGCCGAAATGTATGCCATATCTTTTTCTTTCGTTGAATGCTCTGGATAAAGTGAAATTCCTAATTTACGCTCCATGCTTTTGCATCTCCTTCACACGTTGTATTAATGCCATACTTGTAAATCGATATTTTGCAGATAAACATGTTGCACATAAAATTGTCGGTACAATGATAACGTACGGTGATTGCAAGCCTAGCATTACATATGCACCCATTGAACTACCGATAAATAAAATTGATACTAGTAGTAAAACGAATAAAGATTTACTTTGTACCCATTTGGAATAATGTGCGATACACTGCCCCGCCACGAATGTAATTAAGATGATAATTGCTCCGAGCATTCTGTTTTCTCCTCTCCTGCTAATTGTTGTTTCTCATACATTTTGAAGAATGGATAGTAAATAACGAATGAGATAACAAAGTTAACAAGTACAAGTACACCAGCCATAATTGTCCAGTCTGTACTAATAATCGCTGCAATTGGTGCTAACATCGTAAATGGCAATTTCGCCATCATCAACGGAATCATACCTGAAACAACTGCGAAATATGATACTGTCGTTGTAACTAACGGTGTAATAACGAACGGAATAATTAAGATTGGGTTCATTACAATTGGTGCCCCGAAAATAATTGGTTCGTTAATATTGAATAAACCTGGCACGAATGATAATCTACCTAACTCTTTTAGGAACTTAGATTTAGAGAACATAAACATAATAACTAAAGCTAACGTTGAGCCTGATCCACCGATCCATACGAACCATTGAATAAATTGCTCTGTAAATAAGTTTGGTAATTGATGTGCATTTCCTGTAGCTGTGAATACTTCCATATTTTCAAGAATTGCTGAATCCCACATCGGACGAATGATTGGTCCTAAAATCGCAGGTCCATGTATACCGAATGACCAGAAGAACACGATTAAGAATACCGTTAATAAACCGCCGAATAAATTATTTCCTACTAATACTGATTTTAGTGGTGCGATTAAATATGTGATTGTTGTATTCACATCAAATTTTAAACCGTAACGAATGCCCCAGAATAAAAGAATAACGACTAAAGTTGGAATTAATGCTGCAAACGAGTTTGCAACTGCTGGTGGTACACTGTCTGGTAATTTAATTGAGATATTATGTTTAATCATAAAGTGATAAATTTCTACTGCAATTAATGCTGTAACAATTGCGCCGAATAAAGACGTTGCACTTAATGTTCCTACTGAAATGTATCTTCCCGCATCAATAACACCTGGTACAGCTTTCGTAATTTGAATTGGTTCAACTGATGCTAGTAAAAAGGCGAGTACAGATAATAACCCTGCACTTAACTGATTGAGCTGGTAAAAATTCGCGAGTGAAGCCCCTACCCCAAATGCTGCGTATAACGCCATTAAACCTACTGTAAATCGGAATGGAATATCTAAAATATGGCGAAACGGTGCAATCCACTCCATATATGCATCAATTGGTAAATTTAAAAAGATAACGAAAAATGATCCGACAATCGTTAACGGCAATGTAGAAATAACTCCGTTTCGAATTGCTAATAAATGTCGTTGTCCTGCAATTTTTTGCGTTGTTGGCATAATCTTTTGTTCCATAAAACTCATAAAACCATTCATCAATACCCCTCCTCTTTCTCTTTACTACGAAAGAACAAAATAAAGTTATAACATTATAATGTTTATATTTAAAAAAATATAATTATGCTAAAACTAATTGTTCTGCTTGTTTCAGTACTTTTAAACCATCACACATGCCATAATCTCGTTGTTCTATAATTGCAACCGGTATATCGTATGAATTCGCAAGAAACTGTACCGCTGGAAACAAGTACTTCACCTGTGGCCCGATTAAAACAACATCAGCATGTTTTATTTCTAATTTCACAAGTTCTGAATCCACTGCTTTAATTTTATAATCCTTCCCTTGTTTCATTGCCTCTTCTTGCATTTTTCTTACAACCATACTCGTCGACATGCCTGCTGCACAACATAATAAAATGTACATCTTATACTGTCACTTTCTCTTCCACTCGTTTATGAAGAGTAATAAATTCTGCAGCAAGTTCCTTCACTGTAATTGCATTCATTAAATGATCTTGTGCATGCACTAACAGTAAACTGATTTCTGCATGATTTCCTCTCGCTTCTTCTTGAATTAAGTCTGTTTGAATACGATGAGCCGCTGTAATTTCTTCACTAGCAATTGTCATTTTTTCACTCGCATTCTCAAAATCTCCTTGTCTTGCAAAAGCAATTGCTTCAAGCGCCGCGCTTCTCGCGTTACCACCATGTAAAATTAACGCAAATGGAGTTTGCATATCAGTCATTTTAAATTCCCCCAAGCTATCTTTTTTCTATATTTTTATCTTATTATGAAAACGCATACAATTAAACATAAAAAACTTCCGTTGTGTAACGGAAGTTTTTACATACTTTTCTTATATAGATAGTAATACCTCTTGAAAATCTTCAATTCCTTTAGCCTGCGTTAATTTCTCTATCGCACTTTGACTAGACATAATATCATATAAAAAATCATAAAGCTTTTGTAAATCTTCATTATTATTGCGCTTTACACTAAATAAAATAATAACTTGTACTTTCTTATCTCCCCATTCAACCGCTTTCTCAAGTGTACAAAACATCAAAAAAGTTTTCTCACTTAATAACTGCATCGGATGAGGAATCGCAACTAAATTCCCAACCGCTGTCGGAGATGTATTTTCTCTTTCTATAACAGAATCATAAAAGTTTTCTGGTACATAATTTTTCTCAGCAGCTTTCTCACATAAAAATTGGATAACCTCTTCCTTCGTAGAAGCGCTATAATTTAAGAAAATCAAATCTTCCTTCATATATTGCTGCACACTATTATTCACATGCGTAAACAACTGCTGACCAATCGATTTAATCTCTTTATCATCAAATATTGAATTCACTTTTATAACTGGTACAGGCAAACCACTCGGTATATGAATCGTACTAATAATACAATCTATCTTTCCTTTATAAAGGTCTTCTACTTTCAATTGATAATAGCCTGTAATCCCTACAATTTCTAATTTATCTCGGAACTGTGATAGAATTTTATATTTCAATAGCTGGGCGCTTCCTTGACCAGTCGCACAAACTAATAAACATCTTTTCTTTTGGTTCTGTTCCTGTAAACGACTCATCGCTCCGCCGAAGTGAATCGCAATATAACCAATTTCACTTTCCGAAATCGATTCTCCCGTATATTCACCAATTATATCTCCAACGAGAACCGCAATTTCAAAAGCATAAGGATAATTCTTTTTCACTTCTGCCAAAAGAGGATTTCTCGTATTTAACTTATACTTCAAACGGTTTAATAACGTTTTTAAATGAACACCAAATCCAAATAATAATTCTTCATCATAATAAAAAATAAGATTCCGTTCTTCCGCTACTTTAAAAAGAATATGTTGCATGAATGCATATAAATCTTTCCCTAATAATTCTTCCACATTTTCATAACGATCTTTCGCTGTAACAGCAGTACTTAATACATGCATTGTTACATATAAAACTTCTTCTTCTGGAAATGAAAGATGCAACTCATTCTCTAAATCCCCTAAAATCTCTTTCGCAATTGTATATTCTTTCTTTATGATAAGTTCAGCTTGCTCCGCATTCAGTCCTTTTATATAATGTTGATCTTCACAACGCCTTAATGCAATTGCAATATGAATGACTAAATTATCAATTTCAATATCTGATAAATATATCGTTCCTCCCTCGATATACTTTAATATAACCGAACGGATAAGCGGTATATGAGGTAACGATAAATATGTATCACTCTGCTCAAATTGCTCATGAAACGGAGTATGGTCATAACGCGGTAAACCATATTGTGATAAACAAGAACGAATATGAAACTCCTCTCCCACAATACGTATACCATAATACGGTCTCTTTTCAATTTGTAATTTATAACGACTACATATATCTGTAACATCTTTCATAATTAAATTTACAGTCGATTTACTTACATAAATCTCCTCTGCTAACTGTGAAAGCTTCACATATCCCTCTGTCGTTACAATACGCTGCAGAATGTACGCTATCCTTTCTTGATAAGAAGTTGGGATCTTTTCCGTCTGTTTTTGAAATAGACTCACGCAAAACTCTTCAAACTTCTTCGCTTGTATAATTTCTAGTTCGTATCCAGTCCCTCTTTGCGATTCAATTTTCGCTCCGTGTTCTTCCAATATATCATTTAATAATTTTATATCTTTTTGAATCGTCTTCGTTGATACATGTAAACGGCTCGCTAAAAAAGCTCGATTTAACATCGATTTCTCGTCTAAAAACTCTTCTAAAATAGAAATTAATCGCTGATGCACCTTTGTCATAGCTCTTCCTCTCGCTCTTTATAGATAAAGGGAAAAAGCTGCTGAAATCAGTAGTTTTTCCCCTTTATATTCTCTCTATTTCTTTAATGTAAATCCGAATTTATCCCACGCTTGTAAATAATCTAATAAGAAAATTTCTTCTTCCACAATTCGGCCAACTACATTTGTTTTTCCTGTATTCACCATATCTTTTAAAGCAATTTGTAATTCGCCTTTATATTGACCATATTGCTCATTATCAATTAAAAGATCGCCACGCTTAATTTCGCGTGTATTATGCGGTTTGAACTCTTCTTTCTTATATTTCACACGACTTTGTGTCGAGCGAATCATATATTCAGATACATCTCCGCGGTAAAAATGAGGTTCGTCTAATACGATAATTCTTTCTAGTTCTGTCGTTGTATCATATACCTCTATATCAAATGTTTGTTTCTCTTTATTTAATGCACCTAGTGTTTGTAATTCTTCTTCTGATGCATAAGCGTTTGCAATAATGACATCATCAATTAATTCTGTCGCAAATAAATGCTTCGCTTGTGTTGTCATCGGTAATTCACGATGCTGCTCTAACGTACATAAACCTTCTGTTACTGGCCAAGGTCCGTATGTTGCATCAAATGATGAAATAAAAGCAGCCGTTCTCATACCGTAATCTTTAAATTGTTTCGAGCATTTAATGAAATGATCGTATGATAATCCTGAATAACGATGTGGATAAAAATTATGGCAACCAATTAAATTTTCACGATTTGGTCTATGGCTCATAATGTTATCTACATACTTCGTACCGTTACTCATATTAATCTCAATTTTTAAGCCGTATGGATTATAAGTCATAATCGATTCTTCTAAACCAGAGAATCCAACATCTAAACGAATACCGTACGCACCTAGTTCATGGAAGAACGATAAATCATTATATGAAATACCTAGTTGTTCAAAAACAGACGGACTAATATCAACTAATACTTGGAACCCTAATGCATTTGCATGAGAGATTGTTTCTTTAAACTCTTCTATAATTTTCTCTTTTTCACCATCTACAGATAATAAACATGTGAATACACGAGTAAATCCGTATTTACTTGCTAATGTTAAATATTCCTTATCTTTCTCTACTGTCGAATGTTCTGGATAAATAGAAATACCTAATCGTCTCATATGTACACGCCTCTTTCTTCATCATATTGTAAACCTTTTCAAATATATGTAGCGAAAAAGTATATATCCCCTTCTCTTCCACTACCTTTTGAATCCGCTTTCGTTAAAGAAAAAACAATTTCTATCACTCATAACAACTACTAGTCTATACATCTATACTTTACATCTTTTTTTCATAGTTGTGTAGTCTTTCCACAAATTTGTCAGTTTTTTCACCTCGAAAATTGTTGTACGTTTTCAAGGCACCTTCCTTGACTGTTACATTGACCAATACATATACTCGAAAGAACAGAGATAAAGTGAAACTTTAATCAGTGGGGGTTTTGTTCATCCCCCACTGATTATTAGCATTCACCAATCGGGCGTTTACGGGCAGATCGACTCCCACCTAACTTCTTTGCTCCAGCCGGATTTTGAGGTGGAAGTTTTACTGCCCGCGAATAGCGGGAAAATTTTATATAGGGGATGAATATATGGGAGAGGCAATACTCGTAAAACGAGAACCGTTATGGACGAAAGAGTTTTTTGCGCTAATTCTAGCAAACTTATGTATGTTTTTAGGATTTCAAATGTTAATTCCTACTTTACCTGTTTATGTGAAAGAAATTGGTGGCACAAGTTCCAATATCGGATTTGTTGTCGGTATGTTTACCGTGGCGGCACTTTTTGTTAGACCGCTAACTGGAAACGCCTTGCAAAAATTCAATAAAAAAATCATTTTAATGATCGGTACTGCTATTTGTTTACTCGCTATGGGTAGTTATCTTTTCGCTTCAACTGTCTTCCTATTGCTTGCCGTTCGAATTTTACACGGAGCTGGTTTTGGTATTACAACGACTACATATGGAACTGTCGTTTCAGATTTAATTCCGCAAGCTCGCCGCGGTGAAGGCATGGGATATTTCGGTCTTTCCGGAACGATTGCAATGGCGCTCGGTCCACTGATCGGACTTTGGCTTATGCAAACATATAACTTCACGATTCTTTTTTTATGTGCACTTTCCTGTACAATTGTTTCATTAATATTAACGAAACTACTTCAAATCAAAAAATCGCCACAACCACCACAGCAAACATCTGGTACCTTTCTCGATGGATTTATTGAGCGCAAAGCTTTACTTCCTTCATTATTAATATTATGTATTACATTAATGTACGGAGGAATCGGGAGCTTTATTACATTATTTGCTACGGAAGTCGGAATTGCTGATATAAGCCTTTTCTTCTTATTTAATGCACTTGCAATCGCTGTCACTCGTCCGTTTTCTGGAAAATTATATGACGCGAAAGGTCATGCATTTGTTATTATTCCAGGAGTTATCATTACGTTTACAGGTATTATTTTACTGTCGTATACAACTACAATTCCGAGTTTAATTATTGCAGCAGCATGCTACGGAAGTGGTTTTGGAGCGATTCAGCCTGCACTACAAGCATGGATGATCGACCGAGTAGCACCGCACCGAAGAGGAGTTGCAACAGCTACATTCTTCTCCGCATTTGACCTTGGAATTGGCGCTGGCGCGATTATTTTTGGATTCATTGCACATTTTACAAACTACGCAACTGTATATCGTTATTCCTCTCTATTACTTATTGCTTTCCTGTTCATTTACATCACAAGCTTACGGAAGCAAAAACAGGGAGATACAACAAACGAAAAAGCTGTTGGATAATGCTAATTCATTCTTTTTTGAGATGCTTGGACTAAGAAAATCATATATACACAAATACAAAAAGCAGTGGATTCTTAAGAAAAATCACACTGCTTTTTGCATTGTATTGAAGAGTGAACCACTGTTCTATTTATTCATGTTGTTCGTATGATATTAATATATAGAACGAATTGGAGGAAATATTAATGAAAGCAATAGTGTACACAAAATACGGTCCCCCCGACGTTCTTCAACTGAAAGAGATAGAAAAACCTGCTCCTAAGGACAATGAAATACTAGTAAAAATAAAAGCGACAACCGTAACAGCAGGAGATATTCGTTCAAGAAGTTTTACAGTTCCCTCTTCTGTTTGGCTACCTGCTCGAATCGCACTTGGTTTCAAACAACCGAAAAAACAAATACTCGGAATGGAATTAGCTGGTGAAGTTGAATCAGTAGGAAAAAACGTTACGCGTTTTAAAGCAGGAGACCAAGTTTTTGCTGCTACCCAAGCAAATTTCGGTTCTTATGCTGAGTATATTTGTATATCTGAAGATGGACCAGTATGCACGAAGCCCTCCAATATAACCTATGAAGAAGCTGCAGCCATCCCAATTGGAGCACGTACAGCCTTATTTTTCCTAAGGAAAGCTAATGTTCGAAGCGGCCAAAACGTTCTTATTTACGGAGCTTCTGGAAGTGTCGGAAGTTATGCAGTACAAATTTCCAAGTATTTCGGCGCAACAGTTACAGGTGTGTGCAGTAGCTCCAATTTAGAATTGGTCAAATCTCTAGGAGCTGACGAAGTAATTGATTACACCACAAAAAATTTTTCTACTACAGACGAAACGTATGATGTTATTTTTGAAGCGGTAAACAGGAGCTCCTTTTCAGAGTGTATTAAAATGTTAAAGGAAGATGGTACCTATATAAATATCGTTGAACCGTTACCAAGTGCTCAAATGCTCTGGACTAAATTGACAAGTCGCATGAAACTCATATTAAGTCAAAACGCACCTGAAACTTCCGAAGCATTAAATTTCCTTAAAGAACTTGTTGAGAACGGTAAAATAAAAGTGATCATTGATAGGCAATATACTTTTGAGGAAATTGTTGAAGCTCATATATATGTAGAAAAAGGACACAAAAAGGGAAATGTCGTCATAAATGTGAAACATAACGAACACTCCTAATAAAAGAAGAACACTGCACATAGTTTTACAATACGAAGTACTCAAACTTTTTCAACATAAAAAAACAGGGCAAATTCATATGCGAATTGCTCTTTTTTATTGTTGCGAGCATCTCAAAAGAAAACAGTTTAAAATAATGTAATCGTTTTTTACTTTCATTAAATAAATCCATTTCAAACCTCCCCATTTCCCCTACATATTTTTCTAACTTTAATCAAAAAATATGCAAAGAACTATTAGTATGAATAAGCTGAACCTCTCCTATTTTTACTATCCAAGAATAGTGTGACAACTGTGACTTTTTTACAAACTGATTAGATATATCATCTAAAAAACCAATTAAATCCAGGTGTTTCTTTAAAGATTTGTAAACTTTTTATCTCTTTGTAAATTTAGTGTAAATTTTACTAGCAAACCGTTTACAGTACCTCAAGGTTTAGTTAATAATTACAGCGTACATGAAATTTAAGGAGTGGAATGCGTGGAATATAATGTTCAAGAAATGATCTTCCAGTTCGTTGGTGGATTAGGTATTTTCTTATTCGGTATTAAATACATGGGCGATGGACTGCAACAAGCAGCTGGAGATCGTCTTCGCGATATTTTAGATCGCTTTACAACAAACCCACTTATGGGTGTACTAGCAGGTATGTTAGTTACTGTATTAATCCAATCAAGTTCAGGAACAACAGCTTTAACAGTCGGACTTGTAAGTGCCGGATTTATGACATTAAGACAAGCAATCGGTGTTATTATGGGTGCGAACATCGGTACGACAGTTACTGCATTTATTATCGGAATTAAAATCGGAGAATACGCTCTCCCAGTTATGGCAGTTGGAGCGATTTTACTATTCTTCTTTAAAAATAAAAAAGTACATTCTGTAGGTCAAGTTGTATTCGGTTTTGGTATGTTATTCTTCGGTTTAGAATTAATGAGCGCAGGTATGAAACCTCTTCGTTCTTTAGAGTCATTCCAAGATTTAATGATTAGCATGAGTGATAATCCAATTTTAGGAATTATTGTCGGTACAGTGTTCACTTTAATTGTACAAAGCTCAAGCGCAACAATCGGTATTTTACAAGAATTATTCGGTCAAGGTGCAATCGATTTACAAGCTGCCCTTCCTGTATTATTCGGTGATAACATCGGTACGACAATTACAGCAATATTAGCAGCAATCGGTACTTCAATTGCTGCAAGACGTGCAGCATTAGTCCACGTTATCTTTAATATTATCGGTACCATTATCTTTACGATCATATTAATACCATTTACAAATTTAATTCAATATTTCCAAACGTCATTAAATTTAAATCCAGAAATGACAATTGCATTCGCACATGGAACATTTAACGTAACGAATACAATCATTCAATTCCCATTCATTGCAGTATTAGCCTGGATTGTAACAAAAATCATTCGTGGTGAAGATGCATCGATTAACTTCAAACCACAACATTTAAATCCAATCTTTATTGAACAATCTCCAGCTATTGCTTTAACAGAAGCTCAAAAAGAGATTATCCGTATGGCGGAGTTTTCATTAGATGGATTAAAAGAAGCAAACCAGTTTTTAAATACACAAGACAAAAAACACGCTAACATGGCTACTCAATTAGAAGGCGCTATTAACAATTTAGATAAAAAAATTACCGAGTATTTAGTTTTACTATCAGAAAAACCACTTTCATCAGCAGATTCTGAGAAGCATTCTATTTTAGCTGGTGTTGTTGGAGATATTGAACGTGTTGGTGATCATGTAGAAAACCTTGTAGAACTTGTAGATTTCCAAATTTCAAACCGTGTTTCCCTATCGGATGAAGCACTAGCTGAACTAAATGAAATGCTTGAATTAACAATTTCAACATTACAAGACGCAGTCGAAGCTTTAACAAACTTCGATACTGAACTAGCTCAAACTGTTATTGCAAAAGAACGTAAAATTGACCAAATGGAACGTGTTCTTCGCAAACGTCACGTAATACGTCTAAACGAACGTAGCTGTTCAGGCGATGCAAGTATCATCTTCGTTGACATGGTAAGTAACTTAGAGCGTATCGGTGATCACGCTGTAAATATTGCTGACGGTGTTCTAGGTGAACAAGGAAAGATTAATTTAAAACAATCATTATAATAGGAAAGAGACGCTAACTTGAGCGTCTCTTTTTTTATTTCATATTTATAACTGTTCTTCCTTTTAACTTCCCTTGCAATATAAGTGTAAACTTCTCATCTAACTCTTCTAATGTACATTCTTCTGTATAAGATAATAGCTCTTTATTTTCCCATTTACTTGCTAAAAGCGTCCACACATCTCTTCTTACATCCACTGGGCATTGCACAGAATCTATTCCTAAAAGGCTTATCCCTCGCAAAATAAACGGATATACTGTTGTTTGTAATTCCTGTCCTGCCACATTACCGCATGTCGTTACACAACCACCATACTTTACCGTTTTTAAAGCTGTTTCTAACATATGTCCACCTACAGTATCGATAACCCCGGCGTATACCCCTTTTAGCATCGGTCTTCCTGATTCATCATTCAATTCCGCGCGATGAATCACTTTTTTCGCTCCTAAACGTAGTAGCATCTGTTCCTCTTCCATTTTCCCTGTCGCTCCTACTACGTTAAATCCTAACTTACTTAAAATACTAACCGCTACACTCCCTACGCCGCCTGTGGCACCCGTTACTAGAACATCTCCCATACTAGGCGTTATGCCTGCTCCAATAAGCTTATATACTGATAAAGCAGCTGTAAAACCTGCTGTCCCGTACATCATACTTTCCCTTAATGACATTCCCTCTGGTAAAGGGATAATCCAAGATGCTGGCACGCGAATATATTCTCCGAAACCACCAGAAGTATTCATACCTAAATCATAACCCGTTACAATGACTTTATCTCCTACCTTAATGGTTTCATCTTCACTACTCATAACTTCTCCTGCTGCATCAATTCCTGGTGTATGAGGATATGTTCTCGTAACACCTTTATTACCAGTAGCTGAAAGAGCATCTTTATAATTTAATGAAGAATAATGAACCTGTATTAATACTTCCCCCTCAGGTAAACTACTTACTTCTCTCTCTACAACGTTTCTGACAAATTGTTTACTATCTGTTTCGTTCACAACGATTGCTCGGAATGATGTATGATTCATTATGTAATCTCCTTTATCCGTAAAATTCTTCTTTATCCCGCATTAACGGGCAGTAAGACCCCCACCTCAAAATTCAGCGGAAGCAAAGAAGTGAGTTGGGGATCAACTGCCCGTAAACGCCCGATTGGTTCAACTAATAATCAGTGGGAGATGAACAAAACCGCCACTGATTAAAGTTTCACTTTATTATATAGAAGAAACAAGTAAACCTACTCATTTCTTCTTGGCTATATTTCAACAAATCTTACTTCTCTATTACTTTCTCATAATACATATTTTCATTTCCACTAAAACAACTTATACTTATTCTACATCTCAAAAATAAAATATAAAAAATCTGACTTTTTATAAATATATTGAATTTTTACGAAATGTAAATGATTTGTAATGTTTTTTTTCGTCAAATTTCATTATAATAAGTGGATATGAGTGTCGTATTTCAATCCAAATGAAGGAGTACAAGAAATGGAGCAAAACCCATCTTTGCAAGAAAATACACGCAGTAAACCGAAAAAAGGTAAGAAAAAAACAAAAATTATTATAAGCGTTATTCTATTCTTTTTAATAATAGGTGGCGGTTATACTTGGTTTTTAGTAAATAAAGCATCTTCTGCTGTTCGAAATGCCGCACACGATTTAGCACGCGGTGATAAATCTGATTTACGTGATAAAGCTGTAAAACCTATCGCAAACAATGTCTCTGTCTTAGTCATGGGTGTTGATGAAAGCGATGTCCGCGGGAAAGAATATGGTGAAGCTATAAGAACGGATGCACTATTACTTGCAACGTTTAATAAAGATAGCAAAACTGTAAAACTATTAAGTATTCCACGAGATACATATACTTATATTCCAGTGGAAAAGAAAAAAGATAAAATTACACACGCTCATGCATACGGTTCTACTAAAAACGGAAAAGATGGTGGACCACAAGCAAGTATTGATGCAGTTGAAAAATTACTAAACGTTCCTGTTGATTACTTTGTAAAGTTTAACTTCAAATCATTTATGAAAATTGTCGACGATTTAGGTGGCATTGAAGTCGATGTACCAGTTGAATTTACTGAACAAGATAGTAACGACAATGCTGATGCAATTCACCTGAAAAAAGGTGTTCAAAAGCTAAATAGTGAAGAAGCGCTTGCACTTGCTAGAACGCGACACATCGATAGTGATGCAATGCGTGGACAACGTCAACAGCTCGTTATTGAAGCTATTTTAAAGAAACTAACAAGCGTTGGCTCTGTAACAAAAGTTGGCAACATCATTGATGATATTAACGGACAATTCGTTACAAACTTAACATTCGATGATATGCTTTCATTCTATAAGTATGGAGCGGATTCTTCAATTGAGAAATTACAAATTCAAGGTGACGACTGCTATATGGAAAAAGGTGACGATACATGCAGCAAATCTGCTGGTGGTGGTCGAACATATTACTACAATCCAGATAAAAAAGAATTAGCAAATGTTACAAACGAACTTCGTGCTCACCTTGGATTACCTGCATATACAAAAACAGACTCTGATTCAAAGAAAACAAGCACAGAGAAAACAAAAGAGTCTAAGTCTGAAAATTCAAGTGAACGCGAATCAAGTAACAATGAAGTGAAAAATAAGAATAAAAATAACAATGAAGATACAGAAACATCGTCTAACGACAATGAATAAAAAAGAAGCAGTTCTCTATGGAGGTAGAGTACTGCTTCTTTTTATTTCTCCACAATCAAAAATCAGAACTTTCTAACTATCTTTTTTAATATTTTTAAATTATAATAAATAGTAGCAATCTATTCCAATTATCAGGGGGCTCATACATATGAAAGCTGCAGTAAAACATAACATCTCAGATTTTAAAGACTACTTAAAATCAAACGATATATACATGGAAGAAAATATAGATGAAAATGATGGTTCTGTTCATTTTTCAGTAGGTTTAGAGACAGAAGCTGGAGCAAAAATCCAACTTATCGCTGCTTTCCAAAACGAACATCCTACTGTGGATATATACTGCTTCAATGTTGCTCACGTACCTAATGAAGCATCAACAAATGATATTTTGCATGTCATTAATGAACTAAACACATCTTATCGATTTGCAAAATTCACGCTAAACAAGCAAAATGCAATTGATATCTCAGCATCTCTTGCATTCTCAGAACCAAATTTCAATCCAGCACTTGTCTTTGAACATACGAGAATGCTATATAAATTAGCAAATGACGAATATAAAAACTTAATGAAAGTTATTTGGGCATAAATAAAAGGATGGGCTGCAAGCAGCGCCATCCTTTTATTTCGATAACATATCAATCCACATCTTAACAGCAGTGCCTACAATCAAAATCGATAACATATATTGCAGTACTTTTTGATTGACCCTTTTCCCAACTCGCACTCCAAGCGGCGCAGCAAAGATACTTGCAACCGCAATAATAAGGGCTGGAATTACAACTACTTGCCCAGTTATCACTTTTCCAGTCGTAATCCCTACTGAGGAAATAAACGTAATAGCGATAGAAGTTGCTATTGTTGTACGTATCGGTAATTTTAAAATAACTAGCATAATCGGAACTAAAAGGAACGAACCTCCAGCTCCTATAATGCCTGATGCTCCGCCTACAATAAATGCTAACAAGCTTGCTAACCATTTATTATATTTCACTTCATCACCATTATTTCGTTTCGGTACGAACATCATAATAGCAGCAATTGTGGCTAACGCTGCATAAACAACATTGACCGTATGTTCCTCTAATACATTCGCACCAAAACTACCTATGAAACTTCCTATTAATATACTAGCTCCCATATACACAACTAGTGTTTTATCCATATCATTACTTTTCCGATAGGCCCATGCCCCTGCAAAAGTTGCAAAGAATACTTGCACCGCTGTAATACCACTCACTTCGTGTGATGTATATCCCGCAAACCCTAGCAATACCGGAATGTATAAGATCATCGGATAATTAATAATCGCACCGCCAATTCCAACCATTCCTGATATAAACGATCCTATAAACCCAATTATAAAAAGTAATACGACTAAACTCACCTTATATCCCCCGCCTTCTAAAAAGAAGGTGATTTAAATGAATAAGTTCACATTCCCATCCGAAGCATCTGCTAAATAAGCTCCTACTCCTGCAAACTCTACCCCTTCCATAATCTCTTCCTCTTTTAACCCTAATAAATCTACTGTCATTTGACAAGCTACAAGTTTAATCCCCTGTTCTTTCGCCAAGTCTATTAAATCTGGTAAAGGCATCGCATTATGTTTTTTCATAATACCTTTAATCATCTTTGGTCCTATACCTGCAAAATTCATTTTTGATAATCCCATCTTATCAGCTCCGCGCGGCATCATTTTTCCAAATACTTTTTCTATAAAAGTTTTCTTTACCTTCACATGTTCATCTTTCCTTAAAGCATTTAATCCCCAGAAAGTATGAAAAATAGTAACCTCTTGATCATACGCCGCTGCACCATTTGCAATAATATAAGCAGCCATCGCTTTATCATAATCTCCGCTAAATAAAACGATTGTTGTTTTCTTCTGTTGTTCCATGTTGTTCTCCCTCCAATTACCTATAGGGGTATTTGATTGTTTATAAAAAGGCTCAAATCATTTACCTCTGTACTATACGACTTTACCTTCCCAAGCTAACATACCACCTACCATATTGATTGCTTGAAAACCGTGGCTCTCTAAAAACTGAACTGCTCTTGCACTTCTTCCTCCTGAACGACAAACGATAATATATTCCTGTTTTTTATTTAGCTCATGCATACGAAATTCTAATAGTCCTAGTGGAATATTACATGCTTCTAGAATTTTCCCTTCAGCTACTTCTTCTACTTCACGTACATCTATAATATTTACTGCCTCTTTACGTAACAATTTTCCTTCTAATTCTTTTGCTGTCATTTCTTTCATTTTAAATTTCCTCCTCACAAACCATTCATCCCGCCTGAAACATTGATAACGTGCTGAAATCCTAATTTTTTTAATACTTTTGCAGCCTGCTTACTTCTCATCCCGCTCTGACAAATAACGATTACTTCCTTATTTTTATCTAACTGACTTGCTCTACTAGCTAACTCATTTAACGGGATGTTCCGAAATCCTTTCATATGATTTCCTCTATATTCACCTACTGTACGAACATCGATAAGTTGTTTCCCTTTTTTCCCCACTATATTCTGTAATTCTTTTCCATTTATATTTTGAACACCTTTCACTGGTAAAAAACGTGAAATAACAAACACTGCAGTAAATACAATGAAAAGCGTACTCAATATTATATTCATATAACCAACCCCTCCACATTTATAAAACTACTACGCCTTCTTAATCCAAAATTTCAGTACATCAGCTTCTTCTACATGCTTTACGATTTCATGACCACCTTTATTCGCCCACGCTGGAATATCCTTAACTGACCCTTTATCCGTTACATGTACTTCTAACACTTCTCCAGTTTGTAACGTATCCATCGCTTTCTTCGTTCTTACAATCGGCATTGGACATGCTAAACCTGTCGCATCTAATACTTGTTTTACATTCATCATCTATTCCTCCAGTTTTTTATTTCTTTCATTATCCGTGCACTGCACAACGATTTGGACCAATCTCCATTTCACGCTCTTCATCCGCACTCGGATGAATCTTCCCCATATTCGTTTGACGAATTTCTTCGTAAGCATTCGGCTGAGGTGGTAAATTTTCTGTTACAACTTTACGAAACTCTCCCTCATCCTCAATATTTAGTCCTGCATTATACGCGAATAAATCTTTTAACTTTGCGCTCACAACACCATTCTCATCCATTTCACTTATTTTTGAATAATGAGCTGGTAACACGATTAATTGTTGAGATAATACTTTATATCGGTCATATAAAGTTTCTCGCAAATCACTCACCCAATCCTCAGCCTTTCCAGCAAGATCTGGACGCCCAATTGAATCTACAAATAAAATATCGCCTGATAATAAATAGAAATCATCTACAATAAATGATGTACTCCCAATCGTATGCCCCGGTGAGTATAATGCGTCAATTTCAATTTTGGTACCCCCCACTGTAATAACAGATCCTTCAACAAGCGGTTCATATGAGAAAACAACTTCCTCCGCATCTTTTGGCGGTAACCAATACGTACCACCTACTCTTTCAGCTAACTTACGTCCTCCAGAAATATGGTCTGCATGTAAATGTGTATCCATTACATTCGTAATCGTAACGCCCTGCTCTTTCGCAAACTCTTCATATGCTTCAACTGTTCTTACTGCATCAATAACTGCTGCCTCACCGTTTGAAACGACCATATAAGATAAACAGCCTTTCCCAAGGCGGTTAAATTGATATATGCTTCCTCCGTCCTGTACATCTCCTACTTTTAACGGCTTCACATATTCACTCCAAGCTTTCATACCTCCAGCTAAATAAAAAACATTATGGAAGCCAGCCCCCAACAATTGCTCTGCAACAAACTGCGAAGAACCTTCTTTTGCACATACGACTAAAATTTCTTTCTCCCTCGGCAATTCACTTGCAATATGATCTACACCATCTAACAAATCAAAATACGGTTTATTTATAGAAAAAATTTGTTTTCCTTCAATTTTCCAATCTTCATAATCCGTCTCATTACGAACATCTAAAATAAACAAATCTCCGAATAAAATTTTCTCTGCAACATCTTTTGCATATAACGGTTTAACGCTCATATAATTACCCCCATAGGTATATTTTTATTTAAAAAAATTTACTTCTCTATATTCCCTTGCCACTCTACCATACCTGGAATGACATTTTTCACATTTGAATTCCCTTTCTCTTTCAACATTTGACAAGCTACATCACTACGGTTACCTGTTCTGCAAACAACATAAATTTGCTTCTCCTTATCTAAGACAGCACTGTCTAACTCACCTAATGGCACCGAAATGGCGGATGGAATATGACCAAAAGCAAATTCTGCCGCTTCGCGAACATCTAATACGATGCACTCTTCACCACTTAATAATATATCTTGCAATTCCGCATTCATAATTGTATGAGGATATTTCACTACTTCATTCATTTCATGCTCGTGTGCTTTTCTAACGTAATGCATCAATAAATCACCTTCGTATTTCGTACCGATATATTGATGACCTACTTTATTCGCCCAACTTTGTATATCTATAGTAGACCCTTTATCCGTTGCCTGAACTTCAATCACTTGCCCTGATATCAAACCTTCCATCGCCTTCTTCGTCTTCACAATCGGCATCGGACAAGCCAAACCTTTACAATCTAAACTCACATCCACTTTTATACTCATAGTCGATTCCTCCACAATTCACATACATATACCTGTATGGGTATATTAAAATGTTTTTGAAAATCTGTCAACACTTATGTTTGACAGATTATCGGCTTTTTACAAGTAATTGAACAGCTTCTTTAATTAAATCTTCATTTGAACCATTACCCTTTTCAAACTGCTCACGTAAACATTGCTCTAAATTTGTTCCCACAACGAGTCCAATTGTACGATCTAGCGCCGAACGGGATGCAGTTAACTGTGTAATAACATCTCGGCAATCTTTTCCCTCTTCCATCATGCGAAGCACACCACGAACTTGACCTTCAATACGTTTCAATCTATTTTTCATATCTTGATTATATTCCACTGTAGACCACCTCCGTATTTATAACTATATTATACATTACTTTGTAACTTTGTATAATAGCATATACCCTTGAGGGTATATTGTAAAGGGTTTTGTTTTTTGAAACCCTCTAAGGTATATTAAAAATGCAAAAGCCATTGATTTTATTGACTTTTGCATTTCTCACCTACACTGCATTATTATCTTATTTCTTATAAACTCTTTGTAAAACTATAATCCATTTCTCCACCTAGTGCTGCAGCTGTATCACCAGTTTCTCTAAAATCATGTGTATATATTTTTTCAAATGAACCGAAATCTACTTGCTTATAAAATTCAAAACAAGGGAATCCATCATGCTCTCCTTGAATATCAATACTACCATCCCTTTTCACACATACATGTAATACATAATCTACAGGAGGTGCATATATATTTAATGGATTACTTGCACTCGCACTCATTTTAAATTGCACACCATCAGGATTCCATACGATATTAGTACACACAATATTTTCAGCACTCGCTTTTCCTGTTCTTTTATTCACAGAACCGTCTGGATTCGTAACCTTCTCAGTCGTAATACCCGTGTTCGCATATGAAAACACTTCTTCTTTATAAAAATCCACTACTACCTCTTGCTCAACTCTAGAGCGCATAGTATTTACCGCATGTGGTGTAAATTCACGTGAATCACCTTCGAATTGAATTGTTTTTCCTGTCTCCATATCCTTCCTTGGTTCTGTCCAAGACATTGGAATAAATACGTTAGCTCTAATTTTTACGATATTAGTCATAAGAAACACCTCTATAATATTATTTTAAATACTGCATAATATTGAGTAAAACAAACCACAATTTCGCTCCCATAATCAATAGCTTTCTCTTTTACGTTTGCTACTTCCTTCTGAAAAATAGCGCTATATTTATATCTAGATTGTCGTTTTAAAGCTATATTCCATTTCTCCAGCTAGTGCTGCTGGGGTATCATCCGTTTCTCTGAAATCATGTGTATATATTTTTTCAAATGAACGAAAGTCTATTTGTTTATAAAATTCATAGCAAGGGAAACCATCATGTACACCTTCAACATGCACAGTACCACTTTCATTAACTCGTATAGTCAAAAAATAATCTGCTGCGGGTGCCGCCGCATTTAACGGATTACTTGCACTGGCTCTCATTTCAAATGAAACTTCATCCTCGCCCCATACGATATTAGTACATACAATATTTTCTGTACTTGTTTCTCCTTTTTGATACTCAATTGAGCCATCTGAATTTGTAATTTTCACAGTAACGATGCAAGCATCTACATATGTGAAAATTTCTCTTTTATAAAAATCAACAATCACTTCTTGTTCTAATCTTGAACGCTTTGTATTTACAGCGAATGGTGTAAATTCACGTGCATCTCCAGCGTATTCAAAAACTCTTCCTGTTGCAGCATCCTTAATAGGCTTCAGCAACGCATACGGTGCAAATACACTCCCTCTAATTTTTACAATATTAACCATGTGAAACCTCCGTTGATTCTATTTATATAAATTATTATTTGTTCTACCAACATAATATAGTCAATTTGATTGACTATATTATGTATAGTACAATAGACCTTACCGATAGTCAACTTAATTGACTACAAGTGCGGAGGTTATATACATGGATCATCAAACATTTAACGAATTAGATCTCACTTCACTTTTATCATTATCTTTCAGCACATTAATTACTGAACTACATGACAGATTAAGTGAATTAGGATTTGAAGATATTAGGCCAGCACACGGTTTTATGTTCAAACGAATCCTTCCTAATGGAGCAACAGGTATAGAACTAGCTGAGTATTTAGGAGTTTCTAAACAAGCTGTAAGCAAAATGATCGATTCTCTTGAAAACAGTGGTTATGTCACGCGTAAAAAGCATCCTACTGATAAAAGAGGTAAAATCATTATTTTAACCGAACGTGGTTTAGCTGTAATGAAAGCGAAAGAAGAAATAGTAGCTGAAATAGAGCAACGATGGATTGAAAACATAGGTACTGAACGAATGCAAATGCTCAAGGAAGATTTAACAACATTCGTTACTAAAGAAAATACAGAGAAATTATCATCAAGCATACGACCTGTTTGGTGAACAAAAACTCCATATAAAAAACGAATCCACTTTGATTATTCTTTTTCAAAATGGATTCGTTTTTTACAGCTTTATTAAAATCATTGATTCCTTTAAATTTTGTTTTAAATATATGGGATATCCATATATTATGCATTATATAATTCCGTAACTCTCTGCACGATCAGCTCTGCCGTATTCTCCTCTGGCGGCATCAACAAGTTTGTAACTGGACCATACACAACAGGATTTAATTCCACTTCATATCCACCATATGCATACTCCTCTTTTGTCGGTAAGTAACCAATATATCCATTCGTATAGCCACCAAAGAAAGCTAGTTCATTTTGAAGACTCTCTTTCATTTCTAAAGCAGTTTCTGAAAAAGGTTCCATCGGTATTCCAGAGAATATACCATCATTCATTTGAAACAATTGAATTTCTAAATCGATACTTAACTGCCGCATACCTTGCTTATATTTCTCTAAAATTATAGCAAGCCATTCATCCGTATTCACATCCCACTGCTTCTCAGCTAATTGAGCCATGCTTCGTATTTCATTCATTTCAGGAATATCTTTCAACTTCATTTGCATCGTGCTCGAAACTGTCCTTAAACTTACAATTGGGCTATATGTAACTATTGGCAACATCGTTAATACATGTCCACTAAGCGTGTAAGCCATTTGTGTTAATGCGTCCCCTGAACCGCGATACTTTGCATTTACATTGCCAGCAGCACCTTGCACAATAATAACAGGACAGTTTACGATTTTCTCAAGAATCTCTCTCGTCATTCCCGGATAATCCGCTGATAATACATCGCTATCACCTTTTAACACATTCGGATGTGCCGTACAAAATACTATAATCCCAGATAGCTCCTTCGTTTCAGCATTTCTTATTGCTAACATGCCAATTCGTTTATCTACAACACCCTCTATATTTGTTCCCATCTTCGCTCTTCCATCAGATGTTCTCTCTCTTCGGTTTACCCCAATATCACCTGTCGTAACACTCCAGCCAATTTCACATGGACTCAAGTTGTTATTCGCAGTAACAGCACCGTGCACTACATTATTTACTAAAATCGTTTTATACGACTTTACTAAAGGATGATCACCGACTGTTTCCGGACCAGAATGTGTATGTGTATAAACAACAGTTATTCGCTCAAATGGTATATGAAGCTCTCTCGCTATTTGTTCACGAATCATATTTGTATCTTCTACTAACATTCCAATATTATCAATACTTATAAACACAGTTTTCGTTTCATCTTTTTCAAATACAAAAACTGTCCCATACATACACTCTTCAATATTATTTATTCCTGTCTCTCTATGGTATCCGACAAAATCAATACCTACAGGCGGCGTAATATCAACCTTACATACCCCTATTTTGCTCATTTATATCGCTCCATTTCTCTATGTAACTCCCTTTTTTCAAGAATAGCATATTTAACTTTGTTCCAAATAAAAAAGAACGGACATAGCATTCTATGTCCGTTCTTTTCATCACACATACTTCCGATGCACCATCTTCCCATCATAAGAAAACACAACGCCCTTACTCTCCACAATCGACTCCATATGCACCGTTCTTCCCCATAACTGATGAATGTATGGCAGCACTTTTTCTAAGTATTTTAAATCGAGCTCGATTCCTTCGTAACTATGTTTAATGTACAATTCTCCGTTCTTTAAGTAATCTCCATCTTCTACTACTAAGTACGGGAAGCCACCGTTTGTACGCATATTTACGAGTTGATCACGCACATGTTCCCACTCTTTATCTATTACTTTATATTCTTTTCCCTGGCGCTGGAATAAGTACATATCTTCTCTCATTACGAGATCTTTGTTTAAGTAGTTTCTTAAGAATGATACATCCCATTCGATTTCGCGTACTTCAAAGATTTTGTCCCGACCAGATCCTGGCTTTACGCCGCGTCGTTTCATTTCTTCTGTCGGGTTATTGTAGCGTTCTTCAATATCTTCAAACATTTTAATACCGAGGTAGTATGGATTAATACTTGTTTTAGATGGTTGAACTACACCTGCATTAAGCTTTGCGAATTCAATCGCTTCAGAAGATGTTAAGTCCATTTCACGGAGTATGCGTTGATGCCAGTACGAAGCCCAACCTTCGTTCATGATCTTCGTTTCAAGCTGCGGCCAGAAATATAACATTTCCTCGCGCATCATCGTTAATATATCGCGCTGCCAATCTTCTAGCTCACGGCTATATTCTTCAATAAAGAGTAGTAAATCTTTCTCTGGTTGCGGCGGAATTTTCTTCTTTTTATGCATATTAGGCCGTTCTCTCTTTTTGTTTCGATCATCTAAATTCCATAAATCATCGTACTGTGATATCTTTTTCTTTTCTACATCCTCTTCTAAATCTTCAATACTCCACGCAAGTTTTGGACGCATAAGCGATGGATCAATGTGCTCTTGAATGGCAAGTACGGCATCTAAAAATGTTTCTACCTCTGCCTTTCCATACTTATGCTCATATGCTTTCACACGGTCGGCTGTTGCCGCCATACTTTCTACCATATCTCGCTTCGTATTTGAAAAACGAATATTATTTTTAAAGAAGTCACAGTGTGCTAAAACGTGCGCTACAATTAATTTATTTTGAATTAACGAGTTCGTATCTAGTAAAAAGGCATAACATGGATCAGAGTTAATAACGAGTTCGTATATTTTACTAAGACCTAAATCGTATTGTAATTTCATTCTGAAAAACTGTTTTCCAAAACTCCAATGTGAAAACCGCGTCGGCATCCCATACGCACCAAATGTATAAATAATTTCCGCTGGACATATTTCATAACGCATCGGATAAAAATCAAGCCCAAATCCAGTCGCAATTTCCGTAATTTCCGCAATTGCATATTGCAGTGCTTTATCGTCACTTACTCTCATTATTTTCCCTCCTTACACTTTCCCTTAAGAAAGTGTATGATGAGGAACAAGCTTTCATGAGGATTGATTGCATAATAAAAAGACATCCTCATAAAAAACGAGAATGTCTCATCTATTAACCTTCAATAATCTCCATCTTCTCCGTAATCGGTGTACGAGCTTTTCCTTCTGGTGCTTTATCGAAATAGCCAAGGTGAAGAATTCCAACGATGCGTTGACCTCTTGTTAAACCAAGTCCTTCTATAAATAATGGATTGTAGTTTAATCCGCCTGATTTCCAAACACAACCTAATCCACGTTCCCAAGCAAGAAGTTGGAAGTTTTGCATAAATGCACATGTCGCAGCGTAATCTTCGTCTCGCTGAATTTGGCGTGGATCTTCATTCATATATACAACGATTTGTGCAGGCGTACTTAAGAAACGATCTGATAAAATTTTACCACGTTTCGCTCTTTCTTCTTCTGTGAAAGAGTTTAATACTGCATCTACTAATTTCTTTCGGCCTTCTCCCATGTATAGTTTACAATTCCATGGTTCACGGTGCTTATGATTCGGTGCCCACGTTGCGTCGTTTAATAGCTCAATTAGTAATTCTTTGTCCACTGCTTTATCTGTAAATGTACGAACAGAACGTCTTTCTTTAATCACATTTGCGATGGAAGTATATGTAGTCATATTTTTCTCTCCCTTATTTTTATCTATATGTATAACGCTTGTTATTGATATTGATTTTCAATTTCGATTATAACCTAGTTTTTTACTATTAATCAATGTTTTATGTTGGAAAACTTTCAAAAACATCATTTCATACTGTGAATAAAAAAACTTAACTTGTTCACAAGTATTTCACATTTTATGGAAATGATATGTATACAGTTTTCCACATTATCCATCTAGGAGGAGTCTATATGTACAAAAAAATCGCAATAAGTATGACTATGGCAGCCCTATTATGCGGGATATCTATCTTCCCCGCTTCCGCCGCTACACCAAAAGAAGTAACATTGCACCATCATAAACCAATTTCAGAAGAAGAAATGCAGTCGCTCGAAAAACTCGGCTATAACAAACATGAAATTTGGAAAGCTGCTCACATTGCAAGAATGAGTAAAAAAGAAATTAAAGACGTTTTAGCTTACTATAAACAAAATAAATCTTGGGAGAAAACAGCTGAGCATTTCGGCGTAGATCCAAGTAAATTGAAAAAGCATCATATGGATAAAGAAACGAAAAAAGCACTACTGCAAGAATTAGCAAATATGCAAAAATCTACACCAGACGGACTAAAACAAAAAATGAAAGAATATAATATCGGATTACGTCAGCTCACGGTATTAACAATCATCTCTCAAAAGAGTAATACCCCTCTTGATGATGTACTAAAAATGAAAAAAGACGGTATGGATATTAAACAAATCGCGGAAAAATTAAATGTTAAAAGAGAAGATATACGAGCAGAGATGATTAAATTAGTGAAGTCTATTAAAGAGAAGCAAACAAATTAACACGCAAAAAAGGAAGAGGTATTCACTGCTCTTCCTTTTCTTTATGAACTTTCAACTTTGAAGTATAAATTCCCGTATTTCCCAAAAACTAACATAAACAAATGATGTAGTAAGGGGTGAGAAAATGTTTCGTTTATCGTCTAAAAAGAAGAAAAAAACAATCTGTTCCATTCCAGAGTTTGTCCTCACTATGAAAGAATCTAGTGATTTCGTTTCCTATAACATCGTAGAAGATGGGACACTATGTTTGTTTTATTATAAATCTACAGCTGAATCACTCCTCATTAATCGATTCATTTTAACACCTATAAAAAGAGAATTAGATCGCATTGAAAATATAAGTGACATAGCAAATATCGTTACACTCGAAGGGATCATCACCAATCCTTCTATTGATGATATTCGTGAAAAATTATTAGTTGGGTATGTACTCATACAGATAAAAAACGATTCTCAAGCAGCAGAATATGCACTTATTCGTGCTGAAAGTTCAGTTTTAGGTACACGATTATATAACGATACCGAAAATGAATATAGTGTAATCGGTCCAAAAGTCGGGTTTGTTGAAAATATTGATACAAATACACACTTACTTCGCCGAAATATAGTAACAGAGCAATTGGTTTTCAAAGAAGTTATAGTTGGCTCTATATCAAAAACAAAGGTGATAGTTGCTTACATCGAAGGCATTACAAATGAACAACACATCAATACTGCAATGCAGCGCTTACAAGATGTTGACTTTGATGTTCCTTTTGATGCAACTATGATTGAACAGTTTATTAGCGATAATAGTAACTCACCCTTCCCTGTTTTACTACCTACAGAGCGGTTAGACCGCTCTGTGTACGCATTACTGAATGGAGGCGTTGTTATTTTAACAGACGGTTCACCTTACGCATTAGCTGGACCAGCGACGTTACTTGATTTCTTCGTCTCGCCAGAAGATTATTATTTACCATGGATAGCAGGCTCATTTCTTCGAATGGTTCGCTTTTTCGGAGCAGCATTCTCGCTATTTTCATCAGCTATTTATACAGCTGTATTAACGTATCACTATCAAATGATTCCTGTGGATTTACTAGGTCCGATTATTTTTTCAAGAGCTAATGTACCCTTTCCGCCCATTTTAGAAGCACTTTTTTTAGAAATCACAATCGAATTGCTCCGTGAAGCTGGAGCACGATTACCTACAAAAGTTGGACAAACAATCGGCATCGTTGGCGGGATTGTAATTGGCCAAGCATCTGTTCAAGCTGCTTTAACGAGTAACATTTTATTAATTGCAGTTGCTTTATCAGCACTCGCTTCTTTTACAACACCAACTGTAAAAATGTCTTCTACTATCCGGATACTACGATTTCCACTTATTCTTTTAGCTGGTGCATTTGGGGGCTTAGGTCTTATTGTAGGATTCGTACTCATATTAGCTCATTTAATTCGCTTAAAATCACTTGGATCACCTTATTTATTACCTCTATATCCATTTCGCGGTTTAGGGACAGCAGAAGGACTCCTTCGCCTTCCATTTAGTCAAACTGCAGAACGCGCTTCTTTTCTAAGGCCCAAAAAGAAATGGCGCTATGACCCGAACAAAGCGAAAGAAAAACGCGACGGTGAGGAAAAATGAAAAATATTTTATTATGCTTTTCCATTATCATTTTAATTGTTCAATCTGGTTGTACAGAAGCATATATAGTTGATACACAGCGAATGATTCACGTAGGTGGATTCGATATAATAAAAGATAAAAAATTTCGCGGAACCATTTTATATCCCGATTACACAAAGGGCGTACAATCTAAACCAGAAACTCAATCAACTCATGCAGGTACAATTGAAACAATCTCTTCCCTTCTAAACGCCAAATCTCCACATACGATCGCTGTAGGTCAAATGCGTGTTGTCCTATTTGGAAAAGCATTTGGTGAACATGGACTTGGAGATGTTATTAACAACTTACAACGTGATCCTAACATTGGCCGTGATGTGCAGCTAGCACTTGTAGATGGTTCAGCAGAAGAATTACTGAAACATGTCAGAATAAATGGATCACTTTATTTATCTGATTTATTGGAGCAAAATATAAAAAACGAGACAATCCCGCGGACAGCTTTAAATATTTTTTTATATAACTTCTATTCATCTGGATGCGATCCATTTCTTCCTTACATTCAAGTATCAGAAGACAAATCTGCTTCCATTAAAGGGCTAGCTTTTTTAAAAAAGGATAAAGTGGTTATGTATACAGATAAGAAAAGGTCTTTTTTATTTAAATTACTCATTAATCCAACGAAAAATGGGCGTTACGAAGTCCCAATACGTCAAGGTAAACATAAAGGATTAATTGCTACTCAAAACATATCTGGAAAAAGTGTATGTTCTCTTTCACCAAACGGTGATATTCCGAAAGTTAACATACACTTAAAATTAAATGGACTCATAAAAAATGCTCCCAGCTGGCTTGATTTATCGAAGAGCAAAAATGTAACTTACGTAAAAAGACATGTAGAAAAAGCGCTTGAAAAGGATTTAAACGAATTAATACAAACATTCCAAGAAAATGAAATCGATCCAATTGGTATACGTGAAGAAATTCGTAGTCACTCAAGAAAATGGAGCATGAAACAAATTCAGAACATGTATCCTAACGTAGACGTTGCTGTCAATGTAAAGATTAATGTCGTACAATCTGGTATCGGAGAATAGTGAGGTGCTATCATGGCTGAACAAGATAAAACACATACTGTTTCCCCTTATTTCACATTCCTTCTATTACACTCTCTTCAAATTGGAGTAGGTGTGTTAGGATACCAAAGGATTATTGCGCAATATGCTGGGTATGATTCTTGGATTTCCCTTATCGTTGCGGGCATTGCAGCTCATATCGTACTATTTTGCATGCTTAAAATGTTAGAAAAAGATAATGATTTAATGAATATTCATACGACATGTTTCGGAAAGTGGATTGGAACATTTTTTTCTGTATGCTTTGCCGCATATCTTTTATTATTTTGCCTTACTGTTCTTCGTTCATATATTGAAGTGATTCAAGTTTGGGTCTTTCCTACAATTAAACCGTGGAAATTAACCTTACTATTTTTACTTGTAGCTTATTACATAATTAGAGGTGGCTTGCGGTCTGTAACAGGAATATGTTTTTGGGGAGTTATCATACCGATTTTCGTCCTATTTTTCTTAGTTTTCCCAATGAAATATGCACATGTCCGTAACATTTTCCCAATTCTTACTCATTCACCTTTAGAAATTCTAAATGCAACGAAAGCATCTGCATTAGAATTTCTTGGATTTGAAGCGATTCTTATTTTTTATCCGTTTATTAAAAAAGGAAAATCGATAAATAAATGGGCACATGGTGGTATTGCTTTTTCAACTGTTTTATACGTAGTACTGGCAATTGTTTCCCTTATGTACTATAGTCAAGGGCAGCTACACCATACCATTTGGCCAACATTAACGATGCTAAAAATCATTAAAGTTCCTTTTATCCAAAGGTTTGAGTACATTATTATTTTTCTATGGTATCTTATTATTTTACCTAATCTTTGTTTAACCATTTGGTCTTCTTGTTGCATTAGTAAAAAATCGTTTCACATACCATTTAAAATCACACTACCATTATTTATCGCAGTCATATTTATTTCATCCTTATTTTTCACAAACCGTGAAAGTATCAACACATTAAATACAGTACTATCTAAAGCTGGTTTATATATTGTATACGCCTATATCCCAATTTTATTTCTATTTCATTCACTACGATGGCGCTTCAAAAATCCGTCGAAAAAATCTTCAACCGATACACCATAATCTCTGATACAATTTGATTAATACATTTGTAAAGGGGACAAGCGTATGAAGAAATATGTATTTTCTTTACTTGCAGTACTGAGTTTAATTCTTGCTGGATGCGGAGCTACTAGTACAAATGAAAAAAAATCATCTGAATCAAAAGAAGAGCATGACCACGCCACGCACACTCAGCAAGCTGACATTCAAGAGAAAACAAAAGGAGTCGACACACTTCCTACCTTCCTAGACAAGCTTGATCCACAAATGAAAGACATTTACACTGTTGCTGGACAAAATGCAGAGCTATTAGATTGGATTCCATGTTACTGCGGTTGCGGTGAAAGTGTGGGACATAAAAATAATAAAAACTGCTTTATTCGTGAAATGAAAAAGAATGGTGAAGTTGTTTGGGATTCCCATGCAACGACTTGCGTCAATTGCCTAGAAATCGCAGTTGAATCTGCTTCGATGAAACAAAAAGGAAAATCAACGCTTGAAATTCGTAACTATATCGATAATAAATACAAAGAAGGCTATGGCAAGCCAACACCTACGCCAATGCCAAAAGCTTAAAAACGAGGAAGCACCTCGTTTTTTTTTTCATTCACTTTTTTTCTTAACAAATTCTTTCAAGTGTATTTCTCCTTACTTGTCACACACTATATATAACTCCTCAGTAAGGAGGGTACACAGTGCAAACATATAACGACTATGATAAAGCTCTCTATTACACGTATTGCTGTAATTGGGATAAATTACTCGTTCTCATGGTTCAAACGAACGATCAACTATTTTCTAAGCGTATTGAACATTTTTTACACGCTTATCAATACAGTAAAGAACTACCAGAAGTTGATAAACAATTGCAGCTCCTATTTCAATATATTGACCACGCATCCCAAAAGTCACATATAGAAGAAGTAGAGCAAATTCAAATGTAAAATATAGCGCTATTCTCTTCTGGAGAATAGCGCTTTTTTAAAATGTTTATATCAATAAAAGTTTCCCCTTATAAAACTTTTATTGATAAACATATTTTTTCTTTCTTTTCTGTGCCACTTCATACTATAATTTAGTATGTAACTATTATAAGTGAGGTATAAAATATGGGACGAGAAAAAAAGCAAGAATATGCTTTACTTACCGCTTGGGGAGCTTCTTTTATCGCTACACTAGGAAGTTTATACTTTTCCGAAGTCATGAAATTTGAGCCTTGTGTCCTTTGTTGGTATCAACGTATTTTTATGTATCCATTCGTTTTATGGCTCGGTATCGCTGTAGTAAAAAAAGACTATCGCATCGCAAGTTATTCTTTACCAATTGCAAGTATTGGTGCTTGTATTTCTTTATATCACTATGCGATTCAAAAAATCGCAGCATTTTCAGCTGCTGGGGCAGCTTGCGGTCGTGTACCATGTACGGGAGAATACATAAACTGGTTCGGCTTTGTGACAATCCCGTTTTTAGCACTTATCGGCTTTATTACAATCGCGGTTTGTAGCTTTATTGTCATCAAAAACAAATAAGGAGATGAAAGAATGAAAAAAATGCTTATATTTGGCGGTATTATTATCGTCTTATTTGCGGCAATCTTTGCTGTAACACAAATGGAAAAGAAAAACGCATCGACAGATGAAAAAGATTACTACTCAAATAAAATTTCTCTTGAGGATCTCAATAAAAATATAGAAGATAAAAAAGAACAAACGATTTACTTTTATCAAACCTCTTGCGTTCATTGTCAAAAGATCTCTCCTACTGTTGTACCTTTAGCGAAAGATTTAAATGTTGATATGAAAGTAATTGATATTGAAAATTTAAACGAACCTTGGGATAAGTACAATATCCAAGGAACACCGACAATTATTCATTTTAAAGATGGTAAAGAAGTAAGCCGTATTAGCGGAGAACAATCAAAAGAAAAGTTCAAAGAATGGTTTGAACAAACGAAAAAATAAAGAGAAAAGGAAACTCCTTCTACACATGAAATGGGCGTAAAATCCCACACTAATGTATAAGGAGGGGGTTTTATGCCAGAAGTGAAATGCTCTGTTTCCAATTGCTCATTTTGGGGACAAGGTAACTTTTGTCAAGCAAGTGCAATCGTTGTTCAACCAGATGCACAAGAAGCTGGTTCGAATGCAAATGATTCGTATACAGGCGCGGTTTTTACAAACGAGACGCTAGAAAGCTCTGTAACAACGAGTGTAGAAACTTGTTGTCATACATTTAAGCCAAAATATTAAACATAAAAAGCATACGATTACTCGTATGCTTTTTTTTACATCCCTCTCCAAAAATCATGCATGATAAAAAAGTACAAAATAACGAGAACAGCTGTACCGCATAGGGTAATGCGCCGATATATACTCTTCTCCCCTTCCCTTGCCTTAACAAACGCCCAAATGAATCCGAAGAATAATATTAAATCAACATATGGAACATAAAAAGAAAAGACGAGAAACGCATACAAATACACGATAAATAAACAGGTCGTTACTAAGAAAACTTTAAATGCAAATTCACTTTTCATAATATAACCGCCCCCTATCTGTACTGTATTATATTCCGCAAAATACAATAGTTGCAGTTAAACTCGAAGTAGAAATAAGCTACCGTCTATAATACGGTAGCCATTACGGAACATTATATTTCCGTTTATATATATTACTTAAAGTCGAAGAAGGAATTTGCTCATAACGAATTTTTTCTCCTGTTTCATCCACAATATACAAATTGTTTCCTATATAATATATTCCATCTTTTCGTTTTGAGTACACTGCATATCTTTCGTTTGGCAATACCGTTTTCACTTTTGTTAACTGCCCATTTGGTTCTTGCCAATATATATCGGCACGGTCTACTAACGTAAGTATGCCAATTTGTTCTTCTTCTATTTTACGACCACTCCAACTCACAACACGATAACCAAGCTTATTCGCTTCATATTCGGGGCTCGTATGAAAACGAGAAATGATTACTTTTGTCTGCAATTGTACTCGGTCATATAGCCACTGTATATCTCTGTCGTGCATACGGATACAACCATTTGATTCCTTACTTCCAATTGTCCATTCCCGATTTGTCCCGTGAATCGCATACTCTTTTTTATCTAATCCGAGCCACCTTGTACCGAGAGGATTGTTCGGTGCACCACCAGGTATTTTCTTTCGATGATATTCTTTATTTTTATATTTAGTTATAATACAAAAATTACCTTCAGGCGTTGGGGTACTATCCCTTCCAGTCGTTATTGGAAATGTTTTCATATAGTTTCCCTCTTCAAAAAAAGATAGCTGATTCGTCGTAAGGTTCACTAATATTAAATGATCTGTATCAGCAAAAGCACTAACCGGTAGGATGAAAAGTAATAGGATGACGAAACATAACTTTTTCATCTATATCCCCCCTAGCGCTCACTATAATAAGTGGAATTAACTTTACTTTGCTCTTATAAATGAAAACTATCCATTTACAATAACGCCCCCGTTTACATGTATCATTTGCCCGGTAACATAGGATGAATCGCCAGACGCTAAGTATACGTATGCTGGCGCTAGTTCATATGGTTGACCAGGTCGTTGCATCGGAACATTGCTTCCAAACTGTGAGACTTTCTTCTCATCGAAGCTAGATGGAATAAGCGGTGTCCAAATCGGCCCAGGAGCAACACCATTTACACGAATCCCTTTTTGCACTAACGATTGAGAAAGTGATCTTGTAAAAGCTACGATTGCCCCTTTCGTTGCGGAATAATCAATTAAAGTTTCATTTCCTTCATACGCAACGATAGATGCCGTGTTTATAATGACATCCCCTTGCTTTAAATGAGAAAGTGCTGCTTTCGCAACGTGAAAATAAGAAAAAATATTAATACGAAAAGTCTTTTCTAGCTGTTCTGCTGTAATATACTCTAGTCCTTGCTGCGGATATTGCTGCGCGACATTATTTACTAAAACATGTAAACTACCTAGCTGCCGAACGGTCTCTTGTACAATATCTTTACAATGCTGTTCATTGCTTAAATCACCCGGTAACAATACACACTTTACACCTTCTTGTTCTACACGTTGCTTCGTCTCATTTGCGTCTCCCTCCTCATCTAAATACGCAATCGCAATATTTGCTCCCTCTTTCGCAAAAGCGATGGAAACAGCTCGTCCAATTCCACTATCTCCGCCTGTAATTAGTACATTCTTTCCTTTTAACTTTTCGCTACCTTTATAATTTGGATCTTCAAACTGTGGTAGAGGATTCATTAATGATTCAATACCAGGCTGTTTATTTTGATGTTGCGCTGGCATTGTTACAAAGTTTTTTTGCTGCGGCATAGCTTCTTTCAACTCCTTCTTCTTATAATGTGCATAATAAAAACTGAAATTCACACATCGTTTTACGATTAATATTCGAATTTAAGACACAAAATATGAATTATTGTAAACTTTTTAAGCAAAACTATTGCAAAATAGTTAAAAAACGAATATTATATATAACTGTTGTGAAAATTATTCGTAAACAGAAAGGATGTTTATATGTTTAACCTTTCAAAACATAAAACTTCTATTAAAACTGAAATTATGGCAGGTATTATTACCTTCTTAACAATGGCATATATCATTGTGGTAAACCCTGTTATCCTTGGGGATGCAGGTGTTCCATTTGAACAAGCATTTACAGCAACCATTATCGCTGCTGTTGTCGGAACATTATTTATGGCGATCTTTACAAACTTACCAATCGCAATTGCACCAGGTATGGGATTAAATGCTTACTTCTCTTACTCTGTTGTAAAAGCTCATGAAGGCATGACTTTCGCAATTGCATTCTCTGCTGTATTCGTAGCAGGTATGATTTTAATTTTGTTATCATTCACATCTTTCCGTACAAAATTAATGGAAGCAATTCCTGAAAACTTAAAACATGCAATTACTGCTGGTATTGGTCTTTTCATCGCCTTTATCGGTTTACGTTTAACAGGTATCGTTACAAAAAATGAAGCAAACTTAGTTGGACTTGGTGACCTTCACTCTGCTCCAGTACTACTAGCATTAGCTGGACTTGGAATTACAATTGTCCTTATGTCTTTAAATGTAAATGGTGCGCTATTTATCGGAATGCTATTAACTGGTATTATCGCTTTCTTCACAGGACAATTAACATTCTCAAACGGTGTTACTTCAATGCCTGGATTACCAGAAGGAATTATCGTTTCAAATCCAATTACTGCTGTATCTGATGTAATTAACTACGGATTGTACGGCGTTGTATTTTCATTCTTCCTTGTTACATTATTCGATACAACAGGTACATTACTTGGCGTTGCTCAACAAGGTGGATTTATGAAAGACGGAAAGCTTCCAAAAGCTGGACGAGCTCTTCTATCTGACTCATTCTCAGCAACAATCGGTTCTATGTTCGGAACAACACCATCAACAGCTTACATTGAATCATCTGCTGGTGTTGCAGCTGGTGGTCGTACTGGTTTAACAACTGTTACAGTAGCTGTTCTATTCGCACTAGCAGCATTCTTCGGACCATTAGTAAGTGCCGTTTCTGGTGTATCAGCTATTACTGCACCATCATTAATTATCGTTGGTAGTCTTATGATGGGTTCAGTTCGCCACATCGATTGGGACGCATTTGATGAAGCATTCCCAGCATTCTTAGTAATCTTAAGCATGCCACTTACATCAAGTATCGCAACAGGTATCGCACTTGGATTTATTTCATACCCACTTATGAAAGTGGCAAAAGGTAAATTCCGTTCTGTTCACCCACTTGTATACTTATTTGGAATCTTGTTCGCTTATCAATTGATTTTCTTACCACATTAAAATCCCTCATAAAGAGGGATTTTTTTTATATAAAAAAATAGAGCATCGAAATTCGATGCTCTATTTTCCCCTTGCAACAATCACACGAACTACTTTCAATGTAAGAAGTAAAAGACCGTTCACTATCGTTGCAATCCCTAAAAAGACTGCTATCATCAGCTCTCCCATTCCGTTATTTAATACAAACATAACGGAAGAAATAGAAGCCAAAATAAACAATATTAACGTTGGTATATATTTAATAACAGGCTTCTTATATGATTTTTTCGATAGTAGATTACCGCTTTTGTGACCGCTTAGAGTTGGATAGAATGCACTTGTTGAGATTGATGTTGCTAATAATACTAAAGTCGTAATTGAAAAAACTTCTCCTTTCATTAACAATCACCTCATAAATTAAATAGTTTAGTAGCGCTACATCATCATACTATCCTTCAAATAACTTCCCCTCAATAAGACACCCATATGTTTTACAAACTCTTTAAACCCTTAAACATTCATACATTTTTAAAAAGTAACGGATAAGCAATACAAAAAAGGCTGCGGAGAAACTCTTCTCCACAGCCTAATACTTATTTTTGTAAAAACGCCTGCAAATCTGCAAACTGTCTCTTTGCATCTTCATAGCCTTGCTCATATAGATTTTGTAGTTTTTCTTTATCTTTTTCCATACGATCTACTTGAAGCTGTATTTCTGGACGAATAACAAATAAATTACCAGCTTGCTCTTCTTTTTCAATGTAGTGAAGTGTTTCATTATACACTTCATAACGATTTAGCATCGTGTTCACAAGGTTCGGATATTTTTTATACGCTTTGGCTGCCACCCATCCAAACTTTGATTTTTTCTTCGCATACCCTTGATTTCTTGTTAAAATTACGACTGATTTTTCAAATCCATCTTCCTGTGCTTTACGAACTGGAATTGGATCAGAAATCCCACCATCTAATAACTGCTTACCACGGTAATTTACTACCGGTGCAATGAAAGGTAATGAACTAGATGCTTGTAATAAATTTAGTGCATCATCATTCGTTCCCTCTTTTTCAAAATAAACAGATTGTCCTGTTTCACAATCCGTTGTTCCTACAAGAAAGCGTTCAGGACTATTAAAGTATGTTTCAAAATCAAACGGCACATGCTTTTCTGGAATTTCATGAAAAATGAAATCCATATCAAATAACTGACGCTTTTTCCATAAGTTTTTATACGATAAATATTGTGGGTGTGATGCATAATCAATATTTACTGTTTTATTTCTATTTCGTTGTCTGGAAAGATACGACGCTGCATGACAAGCACCAGCTGATACACCGATTACATATGGAAAATATAAATCTTGTTCCATAAAATATTCTAATATCCCACCCGTATATACACCACGCATACCGCCGCCTTCTAATACTAACCCCGTATTTTCAAGCATGTTATTCTCTCCTCTTTATATATTGACTCTTTAATTATTCACTATGTTAAGTATCTTTTTCTATTATATATGAGTTCTTTTAGAAATTATATTCAAAAGGCTTGAAATAAAGGAGTTTTTTCTTCCAATTATATTTCCAAATGATCGGAGACATCCTTTATAAACCTTTGAATAAAATCTTGTTCTTCTTTCGTATATCTATCTAAAAGTAACAGCCACTTTTCTTCAGCTTGTTTATGCAATTTATCATGAGCTTTATATATTTCATTTCCGCTTTCCGTTAAGCGAAAGAAAATTTCTTTTTGATTGTCTAACATTTGCATCTTCTCAACGAATGCCTTTTGGAACAATTTTGTACAAATTTTAGAGATTGCACCCTTCGTTATTCCCATTTCTGTCGTAATTGCCGTTACATTCATCAAACCATTTTTCCCGATACACTCGATCACATGTAACTCAGATAAAGACATACCACTTATACCTGTCTCACGAAAAAATTTCTCATTTTGTCCTTTCAAATGTTCTTCTTTTTTATGCAAAAGTGTACGAATGTCCGAAAGTATTTCCATTTGTTTCGTTGCATAATCCAACCCGTTCGCCCCCTAAGTTTCCAAAGAAACAATTTAACTATATACCATTTTAAAATCATTTTTTCATATTTACAAGTGAGAAAAACATGTTAAAATAAATTTAGTTTCCTAGGAAACTAAATTAAAAGGAGGTTACCACAATGAAAAAATCCAAACTAAATTTCATTTTATATATTATCTGTATTAGTGCCTTACTCGGTTCCTTCGCTCAAAATATTTACACGCCTATCTTGCCCATGATTCAAGCTTCTTTTCACACTTCTCTTTATCTTGTAAATGTAACAGTTTCACTTTTCACATTCGTTCTTGCAATTATGCAGCTCGTATATGGGCCTTTCATTGATACAAAAGGAAGAAAATCTGTCCTTATCCCTAGTTTAATCATTAGTACAATTGGTTCAATCGGATGTGCTTTTTCGGCGAACATTTATTTATTTTTATTTTTTAGAGTTGTTCAAGCTATAGGAATAGCAGCTATACCTGTAGTCGCAGCAACGATTATCGGTGATTTGTTTGAAGGAAAAGAACGAGGGGAAGCAATGAGCCTATACCAAATGTTACTTGCTCTCGCACCTGCGATTGGCCCTCTCATAGGTGGTTACCTCGGTAGCATACATGGACACTTATCCGTATTTCTGTTTTTATCTATACTTGGCATTCTCTTATTCATTATAAACATTTCACTACTTCCAGAAACAAAACCAACTGTAATTAAGCAACCGCAAGCAAAAAAAAATTACTGGTTTATCTTAAAAAATAAAACTGGATGTTCTATTACTCTTATTGGCTTTATTCAATTTTGTATTTATTTTTGCTTTCTCGTTTTTTTACCGAGTATTTTAACAAATTCATTTCACTTAACTGCAAGTGAAATTGGTCTTGTATTTGTACCGATGTCCCTTTCTATTATGTTAGGAAGTTATTGCTACAAGGTTTTGCAAAAGCACCTTACAACAAAGCAAGCTTTATTCATTACTAGTTTCTTCAATATTATATGTGTCACTTTATTCTCTTTCACATATAGCATCAATATCCCATTCCTCATTATCGTTACATCTTTGTACGGTTTTAGTATGGGACTTTCTATGCCAACTCACACTACTTTATTAACGGAAGAATTCGTACAAGAACGCGCAACTGCTATCGGTATGTACAACTTCATCCGCTATCTCGGTATGAGCACAGGGCCACTTGTAGGTGGATTTCTTTTATTTAATCAAAATTACTTTTGGATTTTCTTCCTAGGTGCAATTATGTTTCTACTCATAATCTTATATGCGATGAAAATACTATGCTTCCCTGTCACACAAAAAGTAAAATAGAGACCTACAGATGGTCTCTATTTTAAGCTCTTTGATCCGCAACAATATGAATATCAATATACTTCGTTTGTCTCATAATTTCATTTACAATAGAACCTTTTCGTATTTCTTCCCACCTTGTTCTTGCCGATTGTCCGAGTAAAATTTGCGTTACTTGTAGTCTTTTCGCGACTTCAATAATAACATCAGCTGGCTTTCTTCCATTTGCTTCTTCTAATACAAAACTTGCATCAAATTGATTCGTTAGCGATTTCCACTCTTCAATTGTTTGCTTTTTCCCTGCTGAAAGTGAATCTATATTTTCCCGCTCTACATTTAAGACATACAATTCAGCATTTAACCGATCTGCCATACGCCAACCTCTTCGTATTAACTTCTCTGCTGTTGAACTGTATTGTACACAAACGAGAATTTTTTCTTTCACCCCAATCGGTTCTATAACTGTTTGGCTAATTTTCTCATCCATATCATCTGCAACTTCACGAAGCGATAATTCCCTTAGTGCTCCTAAATTATTAAGCGTAAAGAAGTTTTGTAAGCTTTGTTGAATTTTTTCTTCCTTATATATCTTTCCATCGATTAATCTCTTCCTTAATACCTCAGGTGTTGCATCAACAAGCTGAATTTCATTTGCTTTTTGCAAAATAAAATCTGGAATACGTTCTCGCACTTTAACATTCGTAATTTGAGCTACAATATCATGAACGCTTTCTAAATGTTGAATATTAAACGCTGATAATACAGATATACCAGCATCTAGCAATTCCTGTACATCCATATAACGTTTCTTATTTTTCGACCCGGGAATATTACTATGCGCAAGTTCATCCACAACAACAATTTGTGGTGCACGTTTTATAATTCCTTCCACATCGAGTTCATAAAATACTTTCCCTTTATAATCAATTTCTTTTAAAGGAACTTTTTCTAAATCAGCAATTGCGTCTTCCGTTTCTTTTCTCCCGTGTGTTTCAATTAAACCAATTACAATATCCATACCATCTTTTTGCATTTCTCTTGCATCAAATAGCATTTTATAACTTTTCCCTACTCCTGGAGCCGCTCCTACATATAGCTTTAACTTTCCTCGATTTTGCTGACGAATATATTCTAAATACTCTTCTGGTGTTCGCCTTTGAAAAGTTGGTTTATAGTCATCCGCATACAAAACACTCACAACCTTTCTTTCAAAACAACGCTACCTCAATCCGTTAGATTGAGGTAGCACTGTTACTATTTCATTAGTTTCTGTAATTCTATATTTAACTTTAAGACGTTCACACGATCTTCTCCAAATAAACCAAGTGCCGCACCTTCCGTTTGATCTTTAATCAATTGATCTAGCGTTTCTTTCGGGATTTTCGTTAATTTCGAAATGCGCTCTACCTGTACAGAAGCTGCCTTCGGACTAATGTCAGGATCAAGCCCTGAACCTGAATTTGTCACTAAATCGATCGGCACTTCTGTAACTGGAACCGCCCGGTTTTGTTTCTTCCAGTCTTCCATACTTTTCTCTACTCGTTTCTCTAAATCTGGATTAGACGGTGCATAGTTATTTGAACCAGATGCTTCTGCTTTATATTCAATACTAGAGACACGCCCATGAAAATAACGTGGATCTGTGAAATTTTGGCCAATTAACTTAGAACCAATCACTTCATTTTTATCATTATATATTAGACTTCCATCCGCATTCTCCTTCATTACTGCTTGTGCAATACCAGTAACAATAAGCGGATATACAAGTCCGCACAACACTAAAAATGTAAAAGTAATACGGACAATCGGTGATAGTATACTTTGTTTCTTCGCCATCTTTTTCCCCTCTTCCTTATATAAACAAGCCGACAATTATATCGATTACTTTAATTCCAATGAACGGTACAATAACTCCGCCAAGCCCATAAATAAATAGGTTTCGGCCAAGTAGTGCATTCGAACTCATCGGTTTATATGCAATACCTTTCATCGCTAACGGAATGAGTAACGGAATAATAACAGCATTAAATATTAGTGCTGATAAAATCGCTGACAGTGGTGATGTTAGTTTCATAATGTTTAATGCTTCCATTTGCGGAATCGCAAGTGTAAACATCGCTGGAATGATTGCAAAATATTTTGCGATATCATTCGCAATACTAAACGTCGTTAACGCACCACGCGTCATTAACAATTGCTTACCGATTCCTACAACCTCAATAATTTTTGTCGGGTTCGAATCTAAATCAATCATATTCGCTGCTTCTTTCGCAGCTGTCGTACCACTATTCATTGCTAATCCAACGTCAGCCTGCGCTAGTGCCGGCGCATCATTTGTACCATCACCTGTCATCGCTACAAGTTTCCCTTTATCTTGCTCTGCTTTAATAACCGCAATTTTATCTTCTGGTTTACACTCAGCAACGAATTCATCTACCCCTGCTTCTTTTGCAATTGTCGCTGCTGTTAATGGGTTATCGCCTGTACACATAACTGTTTTAATCCCCATTTGACGCAATTGTTCAAAACGCTCACGCATACCAGGTTTTACTGTATCCTTTAAATAAATTAAACCGTAAATACGATTATTCACTGCAACTACAAGTGGTGTCCCGCCCTCTTTTGAAATGAAATCTGCTTTTTGATTTACATCTTTCGGAATCGTTCCACCTTGTGACTGAACCCATTCAATAACGCTACCTACAGCACCTTTCCTCACTTTCGTTCCGTCCTGTAAATCAACACCACTCATTCTCGTTTCTGCTTTAAATGGAACAAATTCACCTTGTTCTGCAATTTCTCGATTATATGATATAGACTTCGTTTTTACATATTCTATAACTGATCGACCTTCTGGTGTTTCATCTAAAACTGAACTAATCGCAGCCCATTTTCCTACTTGCTCAATCGTTTCATTTCCTACAGGAAGTAATGTATGTGCCATTCGGTTCCCGAAAGTAATCGTACCTGTTTTATCTAAAATAATTGTATTAATATCACCTGCAGCTTCTACTGCTTTACCCGACATCGCTAACACATTGAACTTTGTCACCCGGTCCATCCCAGCAATACCAATTGCTGATAACAACCCACCAATTGTCGTTGGAATTAAACAAACTAACAATGCGACAAGTACAGCTGTATCAATTTGAAACCCTAAATAGTTTGTAAAGATCGGCAACGTCACAACAACGATTAAGAAAATAAGCGTTAAGCTCGTTAATACTGTATTTAAAGCAATTTCATTCGGCGTTTTTTGACGAGCAGCGCCTTCTACTAACGAAATCATTTTATCAATAAATGATTCACCAGGATTACTCGTAATGACAATTGTAATCTCATCACTTACGACCATCGTTCCGCCTGTTACGGAACAAAAATCACCGCCCGCTTCTTTTATTACAGGAGCTGATTCACCTGTAATCGCAGATTCATCTACAGAAGCTAACCCTTTCATTACTTCACCATCACTTGGGATCATCTCACCTTGCTTTACAATAACAACGTCACCTTTTCTCAAATCAGTTGCTGAAACTTGAACAATGTCCCCATTTTCTTTCACCACATTTGCAAACACATCTTTCTTCGACTGTTTTAAAGAATCGGCTTGCGCTTTCCCCCGCCCTTCTGCTAACGCCTCTGCAAAGTTAGCAAATAAAACTGTAAATAAGAGAATGAGAGAAACTGTTATATTAAACCATCCTGGTACACTACTAGCACTACTTGGAAGAAACGATAAAATGAACGTAATGATAAATCCAATTTCCACAACGAACATAATCGGATTCTTTATCATGACTTTCGGATTCAATTTCGCAAAGGATTGTTTCATCGCATGTGTTACGATATCACGATCCATCGTTTTCGCTTGTCTAACCTCATCTTCTATAGCATGTATTTGTGACTGATTTACTTGTTTTTCTTTTACTACTACCGGTCTCATCATTTACCCTCCATTACTTCAATGTAAGAAATTCTGCAATTGGGCCAAGTACTAACATCGGGAAGAATGTTAACGCACCGACAATTACAATCGTTCCGATGAAGATGCCACCAAATAAACCATTATCTGTACGGAACGTTCCGACTGTTTCTGGTACTACCGTCTTCTCTTTCAACGAAGCTGCCACAGCTAACATCGTAATTAAACTGAAATAGCGTCCTAAAAACATAACTAAACCAGTTGTAATATTCCAAAACGGTGTATTATCTGCTAAACCTTCAAATCCAGATCCGTTATTCGCAGCTGACGATGTGTATTCATATACAACTTGCGTTAAACCGTGGAAACCGGAATGTGAGATAGCATCTGTTCCTAAACTTGTTGAAAGAGCTAATGCTGAAAATCCTAAAATAAGCAATGGATGGAATAAAATCGTTACCGCAATTAATTTCATTTCCTTACCTTCAATTTTCTTACCTAAAAACTCCGGTGTCCGTCCAACCATTAAACCAGATATAAATACTGCAATAATGGCATACATAATAATGTTTACAAAACCTGCTCCAACACCGCCATATACTGTGTTTAACATCATATTTACGAGTGGAACTAGACCGCCAATTGGTGTTAATGTATCATGCATCGTATTAACAGCCCCTGTTTCAGCAGCTGTCGTTACTGTTGCGTATAGTGAAGAAAATACAGTTCCGAATCGTACTTCTTTTCCTTCTGTACTTCCTTGTACATGTTCGATACCCATTCCATTTAACGCTGGATTTCCATGTAATTCCGATGTCGTAATCGTTATAAATCCAAGTAAAAACACCATAAATAGTGATACGAAAAGGATACGACCTTGTTTTTTATTCCCTATCATTCGTCCGTACGTAAATGGAAGTGCTGTTGGCAATAGCATCATAAGCATCATTTGCAAAATATTACTCATTTGTCCTGGATTTTCAAAAGGATGTGTAGAGTTTGCTCCGAAAAATCCACCGCCGTTATTCCCAAGTTCCTTAATGGAAACAAATGATGCAACTGGCCCGCGTAATATACTTTGCTTTGCCCCATCAATCGTTTGTGCCGTAACTGCACCGTCTAACGTTTGTGGTACACCGAGTGTGACAAAGACTAGCGCCGCAATAAATGCGATAGGAAGAAATACTCTCGTTAGTGCTCTCGTAAAATCAACGAAAAAGTTACCGAGTTCTTTTCCAGCGAGCCCTCTTATAAATGCCATAACGAGTGCTAACGTCGTTGCCGGTGCTGCAAACATTAAAAATGTAATTCCGATTAATTGTGATAAATAAGATAAACCATTTTCACCGCTATAATGCTGTAAGTTTGTATCAGCCATAAAACTAATTGCTGTATTAAAAGCAAGCGTAGGCTCCATTCCTTCAATGTGTGCTGGATTTAATGGCAATACTCCTTGTAGTCTGAAAATGAAATATACGACAACAATCATAAATCCATTTAATAAAACTAATGACAATGCGTACTGTTTCCACGTTTGATTGTATTCTTTTACACCCGTAATTTTAAAAATAAGTTTTTCAAAAGGCCCGAATACTTTATCTAGCTTTTGACTACCTTGAAAGGCTTTCTCTAAATATATCCCCATTGGCTTTGCCACAAGAATAAACAACAGCATGGTAATAACAACTGCGACCCAAATCATAATGAATGATTCCCCCTAATTAAAACTTCTCTGGATTTAATAATGCATACACTAAGTACACCGTAATTGCTGCAACAATAACCGATAAGGCAATCATCATGATTGCTTCCCTTCTTTCACAACTTTATCTGACCAACTTGCAAGACTTGCCATCGATGCGACTAACACAACAAAAATCCCGATCATTACAACATCTAACATAACTACCCCTCACTTTTTTGTTAAAATTTACCATTAAGTTATCAAAAAAAGAACACTAAGCTCTACTTAGTGTTCGAAATGAACAACACAAAGTAAACCTCCTCTCTAAACGCTTACGAGGTTAGCTGTCGGATTCGGGCCTAAAGAGTAGCCCTACTTTCAAAACTGAAAGATTCACCCCAAGTGACGATGCACAAAATTGGTTCCCCCGCTCCATTTCTGGAACTCAGCGATTTTAGGTTTTTTTGGAAATTTTATGAATGATTTATGAGAGTAAATATACTCCTCTATATTTCACTTGTAAAGAGGCAAATTACTGAAAATAAGAAAATATCCGTCTATTTAAACGCTTACATTGAGTATTATTAATATTCTTTCATCTGTTTTCTCGTCTTTTCTTTCTTTTTCACATAAATGATCTTTTAAATACGAAATAAAAAGAGCGAATGACATGAAGTGCATAGCTTGGTGCACTTAGCATTCGCTCTTTTTTATTCACTATTTATTCTCCTCGTAAAAAAGCACGTAAATTTCTCCCGCGAATATAAACTTGTGACAATTCTGCATGTAGTTGCTCATATTCGATAACATCTGTTTTTAAATATAAAGCGTCTTTCGATGGCAATATAATATAGGGCCTTGGAAAAATAGGATCAAGCATCACCAATTCTTGAACTCGCTCTACCGATACCGCCCAACGATTCGCTATATCTCCTAATAACAACACCTTCATCTTCTTCTCCCCCGCCCTATTCAAAAAATAAAAAAGAAATATTATCACAATTTGTAAACACGACGAATGTAGCTCCAATTGTTTCATAGAGCCTCGCTGGATATCGTTTATTCCTTGTAACAACAGTAATAGGTGCTTGAAAAGAAAAGCGAATGTGTTCTGTAAAGAAACTAATAATTGGAAGCTCATCCCCTAGTAAAATCACTTTCTTAATACACTCACAAATACTAGTAAAATCCTGCTCCTTACTACAACTATACGTCCAATCAAACCCACAATTCCTCACTTCAGCCGCTATCTCTTCATTTGCTGTAAAAATAATTAACTCATGTTGAAATGCTACTAAATCTATTAAACTATTTACCTTGCTTTCTTCTCCAACACAAATAAGTGTTAGTTCCATGTACCTCATCCTCCTTAGCATAAAAGAACTCAAACATAGATTGATATTCCCCTATACTAATCAGATCGATGAAGTGATGTATCCATCATGGCACCGTCCTCTCTCAAGACGCTTACGAAGTTAGCTGTCGGATTCGGGCTTTGAGAGTAGCCCTACTTTCAAAATTGAAAGATTCACCCCTAGTGACACTGCACAAATTGGTTCCTCCGCTCCATACAATCGGACTCAGCGTTTACAAAAAAATATATTCTGGCTGATATATTACTCCTGTATTTGGAAAAAGTAAACAGAAAAAAAGCCAGTTATAAAACTGACTTTTTACTTACCTAAGCACGCGTTTTATTCAATTTATATGCAAAATGATTCGTCGGTCCATGACCACTACCAATATTCAACGGCTCTTCAATTGCTATACTAATAAATCGTTTTGCTTCTTGAACTGCCTCTTCAATCGAGTAGCCTTTCGCAAGTCCTGCTGTAACCGCTGAAGCAAATGTGCACCCGCTTCCGTGCGTTTGCTTTGAAGGAATCCGTTCGCTTCTAAATTCGATAAACTCTTCTCCATCAAAGAGTAAGTCAATTACTTCATTACCTTGATATTCTGCATGTCCACCCTTCATAAGCACATATTTCGCACCTAATTCATGCAGTACTTGCGCAGCTTCCTTACTATCTTCAACATCATGAATCTCCATCCCAGTTAACACTTCTGCCTCAGGAACATTCGGTGTTACAACCGTTGCTACTGGTAATAAATATTCTTTTAATGCTTGTACTGCTTCTTGTTGTAATAATGATGCACCACCCTTAGCAATCATAACAGGGTCTAGTACAATATTATTCCAGCCAAACTTCTTTATATGTTCTGCTACAATTTGAATAATTTCACTGCTAAATAACATTCCTAGTTTCACAGCATCTGGTGTTAAATCCGTACCAATTGAATTCAGCTGTTCCATAATACCTTCTAATGGAACTGGATATACCCCTTGAACGCCAAGCGTGTTTTGAGCAGTAATTGCCGTAATTGCCGTCATTCCGTACACACCAAGCTCTTGGAATGTTTTTAAATCTGCTTGAATGCCGGCACCGCCTCCGCTATCAGATCCGGCAATTGTTAGAGCTTTATTTATTTTCATCCCACTCATCCTTTTCTATCCAAAATAACGATGATAAATTGTTTTTGCTTCGCTTATATCTTTCGTTCCATGTACAAGTACACGACCATCTTTAAAAGCAACTAATCTCTTTTCTTCCACAGAAAATGATAATAAATATGGATTTACATTTAAATCATTCACACGATCATTTAGCAGCTCTTTGTATCGTTCAAAATCCATTTCCTCTTTATGAGGTGGTCTAATTTGAACTGTATTTCTCCCGCATAAAACTGCTGTTTTCGATGTGTTTTCTTTATTTAAATACGGATATAATGCATTCTCTCCGCACGAAGGACAATTGTGTTTACGAAGCTTTTGCACATTCATACATGAATATTCATTCTTCCATACATCAAACGATACAAGTCCATCTCGAAGTGATTCGGAATCTTCCACTAACAGTTTAAGAGCTTCCGTTACTTGATGAGAAACGACGAGAGCTACAGCAGGTGATATAATGCCCGCTGTATCACATGTCGCCCCGCCAAGCGGAATTGATTGTAATAAACATGATAAACATGGCGTTTTACTAGGAAGAATTGTGTAAGAAAGGCCGTAACTCCCTACACATGCTCCATAAATCCATGGAATAGAATATTTTTGTGCTATATCATTTACAATGAAACGCGTTTCGAAATTATCAGTTGCATCAATGATTACATCAACGTTGGTCACAAGCTCTTCTAATTCCTCAGCTGTTACATCTTGAACGAGAGCTTCTACTCTTACTTCACTATTAATCTCTTCTAGACGCTTCTTTGCTGCTACAGCCTTCGGAAGATTATTTTCTACATCACTCTCTGCGTACAATTGCTGCCTTTGTAAATTACTCCAATCGACATAATCCCGGTCTACAATCGTTACTGTACCAACACCTGCTCTTACGAACATCTCTGCATTTGCACTACCTAATGCACCTGCGCCGATAATAAGCACATGCTTTTCTCTTATCTTTTGCTGGCCTTCTTCCCCAATCGGAGAAAATAATTCTTGGCGAGAATATCGATTATTCAACTACGCTCATTCCTTCTAAAGGACTACTTGCTGTTGCACAACGTTTACGTGCAATACGACCTGCTTCAAATCCTAAACGTCCTGCCTCAATACTTAATTTCATTGCGGATGCCATTTTAATAGGATCTTTTGCTCCTGACACAGCCGTATTTAATAACACACCATCCGCTCCTAATTCCATCGCGAATGCCGCATCAGCTGGGCTACCGATACCAGCGTCAACGATAACTGGTACTGTCGCTTGTTCAATAATAAAGCTCAAATTTAACGGATTTACAATACCAAGCCCTGAACCGATTGGTGATGCTCCTGGCATAATTGCATGCACGCCTAGTTCTTGTAACTTACGTGCTAATACAACGTCATCAGATGTGTACGGAAGTACGATAAATCCTTCTTCTAGTAACATTTCAGATGCCTTTAACGTCTCTACCGGATCAGGTAATAACGTTCTATCATCACCAATAACTTCAACTTTGATCATGTCGCAAAGCCCTGAAGCTTTTGCTAATTTTGCAATACGAACAGCCTCTTCAGCATTTTTTGCTCCAGCTGTATTCGGTAATAACGTATATTTTTTTACATCAAGTTTCTCTAATAAATTAGGCTGCTGTGCATCGAATATATCCATACGACGTACTGCGAACGTTAAAACCTCAGCCTCAGATACATCAATTGCCTTTTGCTGCACATCAAAATCAGGGAATTTTCCTGTTCCTAATAAAAGTCTAGAATGAAATGAAAATGGTCCAATGTTTAACATAATCAACCGCCTCCTACGAAAGTTACAATCTCAATTTGGTCTCCATCAAAAACAAATGTATCTGTATGATCATCTTTTTGTAAAATATCTTTATTACGCTCTACTACAACAATTCTGTTATCTAACTCTAAATGTGTAAGTAACTCAGCTACTGTTTTTACACTCTCTGGCACTTCAATTTGATTACCATTAATTTTTAAATTCAAACTTCCATCTCCTTTCTAAACTGTTTTAGAAAGCAATGAATCTAGCAAGTGATTTTCCTGCTTTCCTTCTATTAAATCAGCCATATACTGACCAGAAACAGGACTTAATAAAATACCGTTTCGATAATGCCCCGTACAAGCATATAAACCTTTTATTTCTTCATGCTCTCCCATATAAGGAGCTTCGTGATTTGATTGTGGCCTTAATCCTGCCCATGTGCTTTCCCACTCTGCTTCTTTTAAAGCCGGCAATATTGTATAAGCACGCTCTAATATAGAAGTAATACTTTCTGGTTGCACAGTTTTATTAAACGTATGAGGCTTCATCGTTGCTCCAATTACGTAACGTCCACCGCGCTTTGGTGCAATGTAAAATCTTTCTTGGAAAATAGGTGCCTTTAAAAGTGGTTTTCTACTTCTTACCGCTACTACTTCTCCTTTAACTGGATATGTACCCCATTCTCGGTGAAAATGCGCTAGTAGCTTCGTGCTCCATGAACCACCCGCAATCACAACTTTTTCGCATGTGATAATACCTTCGCTCGTCATAATTCCAGTCACTTTATTATTTTCAATACGAATATCAAACACTTCTGTCTGTTCATATATATCAGCACCCGAAAATGATGCGGAATGTGCGAAGGCTTTCGTAAGCTCTGGTGCAATAACATGACCATCTTTTGGATAATATACAGCACCTATAATTGACTCAGATAGAAATGGCTCTTTCTCTCGTAAACGATCTCCTGTTAGAAAATAAGAATCTTCACCTGTTTTCTGCTGCCAATCCATAATGTGAAGAATTCTTTCCTTCTCATCTTCATTTTGGGCAATACGATAAATGCCTTTTTCTTCATACCCAATATCGATGCCTGTTTTTTCACGTAAAACTTCTGCAAGTTGTGGAAATATAGCACGGCTTTCTCTAGCAAGTTCAAATAGTGGGTCATATGCATCCCATTCTGCCTGAACCCCAAGTAAACCAGCAGCCGCTTTCGAGGCTTCAGATGCAATTCTTTGCTTCTCTACAATCGCTACTTTATGCCCTCGTTCTGCTAGAAAATGTGCAACTGAACTACCAATTACACCTCCGCCAATTATCGCTACATCATACTTCTTACACATGTTTTTCCGCCCACTTTCTTATTGATTCCTTATAAGATTTCGCTTTGCTATACGGGTTACTACTGCTTATAATCCCAGACATAACAGCAATACCACTGACACCGTTAGTAAGAACATCCCCTGTGTTTTCCGTGGTGATTCCTCCAATTGCTGTAATCGGTATGGATAAACACTTTCCAATGTCTGAAACTTCTTCAAGCCCTCTCGCTGGCACACCTTTTTTACAATCTGTCGGAAATACATGACCATAGACGAGTGAATCCGCTCCATTCTTAAATGCATCGATCGCCTCTTCTAAAGAATGCACAGAATAACCGACATGCAAATAAGAAAACTTTTCTTTCACTGACCTTACATCTGCGCTTCGATATCCTAGCTGCACGCGCGGAATGTTTAATAAAATAGCAATATCAATTCGATCATTTATTACTATCTTCGATGCCGGAAAGCCTTTCTTCAAAAGACCTTCCACACCTTCATACAATTCCTTCGTACTTTTCTCACGCTCACGAATATGCAAATAATCAATCTCACTCTCAATTTGCATTGCTACATTCACTAGCTCTTCGAATGACATGTGACCATTTGAGATTACATGAAGCTCATTTTTCATATTCATTCGCCTACTTTAAAATGTTTTCGAATAATTCCTCAGCCGGAACGATTTCTTTCGTCATTCCTTTATCTTTCAGCCATTTATTTTGTTTCTCCCATGACTCTTTTGAATCTGATAAGAATGGCTCATCTTTCGTTTCCATCTTCTCTAATAAAATTTTCATACTTTCTTTTTCAACTTCTGGTACAAGCGGGAAGTTTTCTTTTTCTTGATGATTTAATAAAATATTTAATGCTTCATCCGGATTTTTCTTCATGAAATCATAGCCTTTTTTCGTACCACGTAAGAAGGCTTGCAACGCTTCTTTATCTTTTTTCAACGTTTTATCACCTGTTACAAATACAAGCTCATGATAGTTTGGTACACCGTAATCAGCTGGATTAAAGTATGCTGGTTCATGACCTTCATGGCGCATAACAGGGACTTCATGGTTAATGTATGCCCCTGTTACCGCATCCACTTTTTTCGTAATTAGTGCCGGTACTAAATCAAAGCCAACATCGACTACTTTCACTGTATCTGGATTACCACCAGCTTCTTTTACCATCGTTTTTAAATACATCTCACTTAAAGGTGTTCCAGAATATCCAACTGTTTTCCCCTCTAAATCTTTTGGCGATTGAATGCCTGCTGATTTCAGCGATACAACATGATTTAATGGCGAACGTACGACAGCTCCAATTGATTTCACTGGAATTTGTTCATTTGCTTTTGCCATGACAACATCTGGCTGATAATATAAGCCAACCGTTACCTTTCCTGCAGCTGCTAAAGTTAATGGATCAGTCGGATTAGAAGGGAATTTAATATTCACCTTTACTCCTTCTTCTTTAAAGTAGCCTTTTTCAATCGCCGCATAAATAAAGCTATGTACCGCATTTGGGTACCAATCAAGCATGACCGTTATTTCTTTTTCTTTTTTATTCTTATCTGATGCCGAATTACTAGAACATCCAGCGATCATTGCAACTAATAATGTAAACACAAAGATGCGTTTTAAAAATTTCATGAATGCTTCCTCCAACTAATAAATTTCTTTTCTAAAATCGAAATAAGGACAACAAAGAAAATAGCTAATAATGATAACAATACAATGGGGGCAAATACACCCGCTCCGTCTAATTGCGTCATCATTCTTTTACTGAAATATCCTAGCCCAGCTTGTGCACCGAGCCATTCACCAATTGCCGCCCCAATCACACTAAGCGGAACTGCAATTTTTAAAGCTGAGAAAAAATAAGGAAGAGCAGATGGTAACTTTAATTTAAGAAAAATATCTTTTTTCGTTGCTCCATACGTAACTAAGAGCTCCTCCCATTCTTTTTTTGTACTACGTAGTCCATCATACGTATTGACCGCAATTGGGAAAAACGTAATTAAAACCGTGACAACAACCTTACTCCAGATCGTATATCCAAACCATAAAACGAAGAGCGGAGCAAGCGCTGTAATCGGAATCGTTTGTGAGGCAACTAATAATGGATAAAATGCTCTCTCCATCCAATTACTCGCATTCATTAATATTGCTAGCCCTACCCCAAGTACGATAGAAATAGCCACCCCTATTAAAACGACGTATAATGTTGCCGGCAAATGAACTGTAAATAATATATCTTTTAGTTGCCATATCTTCATTACAATTGCAGACGGTGACGGTAAAATGTACATCTCATCTACAATTCTTGCGCCTATTTCCCACATGACAAGTAAAACACTAGAAAGTGTAAGGGCAGGTAATAGTTCCTTCAACCGGTTCATCATACGAGTACCTGCCTTTGTAACATACTAAGAAGCTCATCTTTAAGCGCTAACACTTCAGGCTTATACAAATCTTTTCTTGTCCGATTACGATCAAGCGGTACAATCCTCTCGGTTAAAGTAGTTATCGGTTGATTTTCTACAACGAAAATTCGATTAGAAAGAAACAATGCTTCTTCCACATCATGAGTGATAAATAAAATTGTTTTTTCCCACTCTTTCCATTGTTCAAACAGCCATTCTTGCAAAGATGCCTTCGTTAACGCATCCAACGCGCTAAACGGTTCATCTAACAGCAATATCTCCCCGCCTGTTAATAAAGTTCGAATAAAAGATACGCGTTGTCTCATACCACCAGATAAATCTTTCGGATATTTTGTCTCATACCCTTGTAAGCCAAATTTATGTAACAGTTCCTTTGCCTTTATTTGTGCTTCTTTCTTCTGTACACCTTGGCACTCTAGCGGCAGGGCAGCATTTTCAATAATCGTTCTCCATGGCAGGAGCATATCTTTTTGGGGCATATACCCTACAGGATGGCTCTTTGTTTCTGTCAGCTCTATCTGTCCCGTACTTGTTTCTTCTAAACCTGTAATAAGGCGAAATAAAGTACTTTTCCCGCATCCACTCGGTCCGATAATACTTACAAACTCTTTATCTTGTATAGAAGCATTTAATTCCTTGATGATTGGTTTCTCATCATAATGAAAAGAAACATTATGAAACTGTAGTATGTTCTTGCTCCTCAAATCCCCACATCTCCTTACGATAGGACATATCCCAGAATAAATATTCAAATCGACTGGAATATAGGAAAATCTCCTCTAATCGATCTAGCTCTTTGTCAGACTTTCCAACTGCCATTTCATTTAATAAATCTATTAACCAAATACAAAGGCTACCGTATTCTTCCGAACTATATCCTTGAATCCACTCACCAAAGAACTCATGATCTCTTGCTCCAGGAATATCGTTTAAACGCTTTCCAATTTCCCAGTAGCTCCACATACATGGAAGAAGTGCTGCTATTAATTCCGCAAGCGTGCCATTTTGAGATACAGACATCATGTAATTTGTATAGGCTAAATTTTTAGCAGATGGTTTTGCAGATTCTATCTCCTCTATAGAAATACCAAGTCTTTTTGCATATTGTTTATGGATTGTCATTTCTCCATTTAATATGCCATCAATTTGTTCAGCAAATTTCCCCATTACTTGTGGATTCGTTGCTTTTACAACACCAATCGCATATAGCTTTGCATAATCTAACAAATATAAATAATCTTGAATAATATAATACTGAAACTTATCTTTTTCTAACGTGCCATCTCCCATACCTACTACAAACGGGTGATTATGACTCATCTCCCAAACTGGTTGTACAGTTTCTAATAATCTATCGCAAAATTTCATTTCTCTATCCCCTTTCAATTTATATATCTAAATAAAAAACCACTTCTAAATAAGAAGTGGTTACAGCAAATAAAATTATAATTTATTCGTTGCTCCACTTCCCTTCGCTAGTATTACCTAGATCAGGTCTGTAAGGGTTAAGGATTATTCCTCTCTCAGCACAACAAGCACCCCTAGTGGTTTCAATATGAAATTTTCAAATAAAAAAGCCCCGTTTCTATACGCAAAGAAACGGGGACTCATTATTATTGTCCGAATTGCTTCCCTACGCTAGCATAATCTAGATCAGGTAATGAAAAGGATCAAAGGCTTACGGCCTACTCTCAGCTGGCAACACCAGCTCTCCTAGCAAACTATGAAATTATCACTGTCAGTATAACACCGTAATAAGACATCATCAACTATTTTAATTTTCTCAATTGTCAACAAAATAACGGAACTATATAATACTTATATTCTATCTTAGAAATTATTATCCTAATTAATTGGATAAAAAGGAATCATTATCCTCAAAAAATTTATTTTTATATTGATTTCATATTACATTTATGTGAATACACCCACTATATTATATCTTTATACTATAATAAAATTACAACTATACAACTAGAGGAGGTCTCTATTATATGAATATGAAAGCTACTGCTTTAACAGCAACTACTGTCGCAATTGCCTCTTTACTTCCTTCTATGGGAGAAACAAATGTACAAACAGCCAACGCTGAACAATTATCTAATGTAAAAACTGGATATGTAAAAGTCGATCAAGTAGCCTTACATACAAAAGATAACGCAAATAGCTCATCAATTGATACAATCCGCTTTAATACGAAAGTGAACATACTTGAAACAACTAATGGCTGGTATAAAGTATCTGTTAATAATAAAGTAGGTTACGTACAAAAAGATGCTATTCTACTAAAAAACAAACTTCAATCTAATAATCAATACATCGTTAATGCCAATGCATTAAACGTTCGTTCTGAACCTAATTTAGAATCTTCAATTTTAGATGTATTACCAAATGGGAAATTCGTTACCATTCAAGAAGAACAAGGTGATTGGTATAAAATTTTACATAATGGCAAAACAGGTTACGTACAAAAGGCATTCGTGTCTAATGGTTCACAGCCTTTAGTAAAAGGCATCACAGTTCAAAATAATACGAAATACACAGTTGCAACACCTAAACTTAATGTACGTAGCACCGCTAGTACAAGTAGTGCACTACTTGGTTCATTACAGAATGGTACACAAATACAAGTAGTGGAAACTGTAGGAACTTGGTATAAAATTCGTTTTGGCACAGGATACGGATATGTGGCAAAACATTATGTGGTGCAAAATCAAACGCAATCACAAGCTCAAACAGCTCAACCTACTTCAATTCCAGCAGTTTTTAAATTCCCTACTCAAGGAAGAGTTAGCTCAACCTTTGATATGCGCTGGGAACAAATGCATTATGGTATAGATATTGCAGCTCAGGGTAATGTCTCTATCCAGGCGGCGGCTGCAGGTAAAGTTGTGAAATCATATTATTCAGCTAGCTATGGCAATGTTGTGTTCATCGCCCATCAAATAAACGGGAAATTATATACAACAGTCTATGCTCACATGAAAGATCGCACTGTACAAGCTGGTGATCAAGTACAAGCTGGACAATTAGTAGGTCATATGGGCAACACAGGTCATTCATACGGGCAACATCTTCATTTTGAATTACACAATGGAGAGTGGAATTTTGAAAAAACAAATGCAGTAAACCCACTGCCATATTTAGTTAGGTAAATTGTATGCCACGCAATATCAATATATCTCTCTTAATTGAATACTTAGCCTTTTTAGGTTTAATCTTTTGTTTAATCATTTACAATACAAATACTGTATTTTTATCTATTATCATTGCTTTTGTTACTTTAGAAATTATGATGGAAGCCTTTCAAGTACAACTAAAACAAAAAATTGCCCATATTTATAATGCCATCTTTCTATTAAGTGCCCTAATAACAAATATTATTAGTAATGGTTTTTATTTAACTACCGTATTTCCCGTATGCTTTATGGCTGTTTTATTATTCATAGCTAGGTACATTCATGTCCCTAATAACAAAAAACACGAACAAGAAGCTTAGAAAGAGGAGACACTGTGTACCAATCTTTCAAAGATAATCCGCTAAAATATATATTGAATTTATATAAAAAAACAAATACTTTTTTTGGTATACAAGGAAGCTATACGGCACAATTTCTCCTTTATGGAATGTTATTTCTCGTCTTAATTGCGTTCTCCTTACTTTACTAACAAAAAAAAGGATCTCACATAAACTTGAGATCCTTTTTAATTTATATAGAAAATGCTCTTTTATCCGCAAGCATATTTTTCATAAATAAAACTAAGATTATATTTTTTCTCTAAGCTCATTCTTTGTTCATCATCGCACCAATAGAACAGAATATCATGAATTGTTGCATAACGCTTATTTTTAAGAAATAGTTTAAAGAATGATGGTAAACAATCATGTAATTGTATAAATATATAATTGCGTAATATTTCTTCTTTATATTCAATTCCCTTGCAAATATACAATAATTCTTCACAATAATATGCATGTTGTGGAACTTGAATCATTTCGAAAAATGGCACATATGATAATAACTTTCCGATAAAATGATCATATCGATCCATTATTCCTATCGTCATATGCTCCATCATTTCTTTCATTACATATAAATAATCATCTACATGAGTAGTTTTCAATGGGTCTAATCGATCTGAAATTTGAGAAAGTACAGCTCTTTGACAAGCTAACACCGCTTGACTAGGTCCATAATATGATAAGAAGTCTGTACACTTACGATATTTTCGTAATAAGTCGTGTGTATATAAATCATACACGAAAGTATTACAATACATAGCTAGACTCATCATATCACTATTTAATTGCTCTTTTGATAGGAACTTAGCTCTCTTACACATATAAAAGAATGCAAATTCTAATACTTCTTTATGGGATAATAGATGTTTACAGTCTGTTATACATTTCTCATTAAATTTAACTCTATCCCAGATTTCTACATCCCCATCAGTTAATTCACCAATACGATATTTAATAATTAAATAGTTTAAAGCAACCGCTTGCGTCAAAAGATCCCATGTTTCATATTCCAATGAAGTGTGAACAAACTCAGCTAATCCTTGAGTTATCATAAAAGTATTTGCTTCTTCATACCAACCAATCTCTTGGCATAAGCGAAGAATACGTACTAAAGTTGGAATTTCATCTTTATGAAACTGCGGTAAATTCTTTGTTTTATTCATTCCATATACGATAAATGCCGCTAAATTTTCTTCTTTATAAAATTCTTTTTCTTTCCACACTAATATAGTTCGTTCTTTCCCTTCACCTTTTGGATGACAAGGTACAAGCAAAGAAAATAATTCAGCGAAATTATTTGGTTCTATATATGTATCTGTAACCAAATTCCAATTTGGATCGCGCTGTACAGCCCTCATATAATTCCCCTTCCCTTTTGTCTACATAGGAAATATTAATCCATTATTACATCACTAACAATGGATATTGTTATATTCAAAATCTTTCATAATACTTATATCTATCAGTATATCATTTTTTCTCTTATTTAAAATTAGGAATGACAAATTTAAATAAACTGTCGAAATTACTAACTGTATACTTATTATATAATGTCTCAGATACATCATGCTAACATATTAGTTTAATTCTATATACTAGAATAATGCATCTGATTTTTATACGTAACTTACCCCACTAATTAAAATCTTTCTTCATTCCGTATGCTCCGAGATTTCACTTAAAGCAAATCCTGCTTGATCATCTGCCGATTCTCTTATAGCTAAATCACCTAGTGCTAGCATCCCAACGAGTTGACCACTCTCAACTACTGGTAATCGTCTAATTTGATACTGTGCCATTAACTCTGTGGCTTTTTCAATAGAATCATCTGGAGAAACTGAAACAATGTTTGTTGTCATTACATTTGTAATTTTATTAGATCCAGGATGTTTCTCAGCAATCCCTCGAACAACTAAATCTCGGTCCGTAACAAGCCCAACAACTTGCTCATTTTCAACAACCGGAATCAATCCAATCGATTCTTCTTTCATCTTTACAGCAGCCTCATATACATTGTCTAGCGGTGTACAATGTACAATATGAGTGCTCATACAGTCTCTCACTCGTGTCATTTTTGTCTCCTCCTTTTTATACATACCATAGCTTTTCCTAAATTCCTTTATTTATTTCAGGAAAATCAGTTGATAAAGGAAGATTAACGCACAATAAAAAAGAGTCAGCATATTGCTGACTCTTTTTTTATGACCCGTACGGGATTCGAACCCGTGTTACCGCCGTGAAAGGGCGGTGTCTTAACCACTTGACCAACGGGCCATGGCTCCGCAGGTAGGACTCGAACCTACGACCGATCGGTTAACAGCCGATAGCTCTACCACTGAGCTACTGCGGAATAATATATATGGTGGGCCTAAATGGACTCGAACCATCGACCTCACGCTTATCAGGCGTGCGCTCTAACCAGCTGAGCTATAGGCCCATATACTTTACAGGGGCAGTAGGAATCGAACCCACACTGGAGGTTTTGGAGACCTCAGTTCTACCTTTAAACTATGCCCCTAAAGGATGCCGGCTAGAGGACTTGAACCCCCAACCTACTGATTACAAGTCAGTTGCTCTACCAATTGAGCTAAGCCGGCATAAAAAAAATGGTGGCTCGGGACGGAATCGAACCGCCGACACGAGGATTTTCAGTCCTCTGCTCTACCGACTGAGCTACCGAGCCAACATAAATGGCGGTCCCGACCGGGGTCGAACCGGCGATCTCCTGCGTGACAGGCAGGCATGTTAACCACTACACCACGGGACCATTTGGTTGCGGGGACAGGATTTGAACCTGCGACCTTCGGGTTATGAGCCCGACGAGCTACCGTGCTGCTCCACCCCGCGACAATATAATGTTTTTTAAAAAATGGAGGAGGTAGAGGGATTCGAACCCCCGCGCGACTCTCGCCGCCTGTCGGTTTTCAAGACCGATCCCTTCAGCCGAACTTGGGTATACCTCCATGAAGGAAAAATAAAATTTTATTATTATATGTATCTAAACCATTTAAAAAGAAAATGGAGGAGGTAGAGGGATTCGAACCCCCGCGCGATTCTCACCGCCTGTCGGTTTTCAAGACCGATCCCTTCAGCCGAACTTGGGTATACCTCCGAGACATATAATAAATAAAGTGGAGCCTAGCGGGATCGAACCGCTGACCTCCTGCGTGCAAGGCAGGCGCTCTCCCAGCTGAGCTAAGGCCCCCTGTTTTTGGGAATATCGGGAAGACAGGATTTGAACCTGCGACCCCCTGGTCCCAAACCAGGTGCTCTACCAAGCTGAGCCACTTCCCGTTAATAAAAGCGCGCCCGAGAGGAGTCGAACCCCTAACCTCTTGATCCGTAGTCAAACGCTCTATCCAATTGAGCTACGGGCGCATATGGTGCCGAGGGCGGGGGTCGAACCCGCACGGTGGTCACCCACCGCAGGATTTTAAGTCCTGTGCGTCTGCCTGTTCCGCCACCCCGGCATGTCATATTGAAAATTGGAGCGGAAGACGGGATTCGAACCCGCGACCCCAACCTTGGCAAGGTTGTATTCTACCACTGAACTACTTCCGCAAGACATGTTTGAGTTATTTCATTAAAAGTGCGGGTGAAGGGAGTCGAACCCCCACGCCAAAGGCGCTAGATCCTAAGTCTAGTGCGTCTGCCAATTCCGCCACACCCGCATATTTGATTAAAATGGTGAGCCATGAAGGATTCGAACCTTCGACCCTCTGATTAAAAGTCAGATGCTCTACCAACTGAGCTAATGGCTCTTAATGGCTGGGCTAGCTGGATTCGAACCAGCGCATGACGGAGTCAAAGTCCGTTGCCTTACCGCTTGGCTATAGCCCATTAATTAAGAATGGTGGAGGGGGGCAGATTCGAACTGCCGAACCCGAAGGAGCGGATTTACAGTCCGCCGCGTTTAGCCACTTCGCTACCCCTCCGACATATATGGTGGAGGATGACGGGATCGAACCGCCGACCCCCTGCTTGTAAGGCAGGTGCTCTCCCAGCTGAGCTAATCCTCCATTTTGCCTGGCAACGTCCTACTCTCACAGGGACAAGGTCCCAACTACCATCGGCGCTAGAGAGCTTAACTTCCGTGTTCGGTATGGGAACGGGTGTGACCTCTCTGCCATCATTACCAGACTGTATTCATTTAAGACAAGAATCATTTTAACTTATTTTACTTTTAAAGTCAACAAGTTTTTTTATATTCTTTCAAAACTAGATAACATTGCTTCATATTATATGGTTAAGTCCTCGATCTATTAGTATTCGTCAGCTCCACATGTCACCATGCTTCCACCTCGAACCTATCAACCTGATCATCTTTCAGGGATCTTACTAGCTTACGCTATGGGAAATCTCATCTTGAGGGGGGCTTCATGCTTAGATGCTTTCAGCACTTATCCCTTCCGCACATAGCTACCCAGCTATGCCCTTGGCAGAACAACTGGTACACCAGCGGTGCGTCCATCCCGGTCCTCTCGTACTAAGGACAGCTCCTCTCAAATTTCCTACGCCCACGACGGATAGGGACCGAACTGTCTCACGACGTTCTGAACCCAGCTCGCGTACCGCTTTAATGGGCGAACAGCCCAACCCTTGGGACCGACTACAGCCCCAGGATGCGATGAGCCGACATCGAGGTGCCAAACCTCCCCGTCGATGTGGACTCTTGGGGGAGATAAGCCTGTTATCCCCGGGGTAGCTTTTATCCGTTGAGCGATGGCCCTTCCATGCGGAACCACCGGATCACTAAGCCCGACTTTCGTCCCTGCTCGACTTGTAGGTCTCGCAGTCAAGCTCCCTTATGCCTTTGCACTCTACGAATGATTTCCAACCATTCTGAGGGAACCTTTGGGCGCCTCCGTTACACTTTAGGAGGCGACCGCCCCAGTCAAACTGCCCACCTGACACTGTCTCCCGGGTCGATAAGACCCGTAGGTTAGAATTTCAATACAGTCAGGGCGGTATCCCACCAGCGCCTCCACCGAAGCTAGCGCTCCGGTTTCAATGGCTCCCGCCTATCCTGTACAAACTGTACCAAAATTCAATATCAGGCTACAGTAAAGCTCCACGGGGTCTTTCCGTCCTGTCGCGGGTAACCTGCATCTTCACAGGTACTATAATTTCACCGAGTCTCTGGTTGAGACAGTGCCCAAATCGTTACACCTTTCGTGCGGGTCGGAACTTACCCGACAAGGAATTTCGCTACCTTAGGACCGTTATAGTTACGGCCGCCGTTTACTGGGGCTTCAGTTCAGAGCTTCGCTTACGCTAACCCCTCTCCTTAACCTTCCAGCACCGGGCAGGTGTCAGCCCCTATACTTCGCCTTACGGCTTCGCAGAGACCTGTGTTTTTGCTAAACAGTCGCTTGGGCCTATTCACTGCGGCTTTCCGTTAAGAAAGCACCCCTTCTCCCGAAGTTACGGGGTCATTTTGCCGAGTTCCTTAACCAGAGTTCTCTCGCACACCTTAGGATTCTCTCCTCGCCTACCTGTGTCGGTTTGCGGTACAGGCACCTTTTATCTCGCTAGAAGCTTTTCTTGGCAGCGGGGAATCAAAGACTTCGCTCCATAAGGAGCTTCCCCATCACAGCTCAGCCTTCACGATAAGCGGATTTGCCTACTTATCAGCCTAACTGCTTGGACGTGCACAACCAATCG
>NZ_JBQXPN010000001.1:4885000-5102500 GCF_052656125.1 Bacillus sp. WC2507
CCGAACAACACTCATCGCTGTTGTCAGTATCCCATTATCTATTTTATTAACTCTCTTTTTACTCCACCAATCTAACATCACACTTAACACCCTAACGCTTGGTGGTTTAGCTGTTGCAGTTGGACGTCTCGTCGATGATAGCATCGTTGTCATTGAGAATATTTTCCGTCGTTTACAAAAAGAATCTTTCTCTAAAGATATTATTCTCGATGCAACGAAAGAGGTCGCCGTCGCAATTACTTCTTCTACTTTAACAACAGTCGCTGTTTTCTTACCTATCGGCCTCGTATCAGGAGTAATTGGAAAATTAATGTTACCTATGGTATTAGCAGTTGTATATTCCATACTATCATCCTTAATCGTCGCACTAACAGTTGTTCCACTTATGGCTTTTTTACTACTCAAAAAGACAAAACATCGAAAGCCAAATTCTTCACCACGATATGTCGCTACATTAAAGTGGGCTCTTTCGCATAAATTCATTATTCTACTTACTTCTTTTTTATTATTTGCAGGATCGATTGCAGCCTATATATTACTACCGAAAGCGAACATAAAATCTGAAGACGACACAATGTTATCTATTAACATGACATTCCCAGCTGATTACGCTCCTGAAACGCAAAAACAAAAAGCATTCGATTTCGAAAAGAAATTACTTTCTAATTCAGATGTAACGGATGTTATTTTACGAATGGGATCTAGCGCAGAAGATGCACAATGGGGACAAACGACAAAAAATAATCTTGCCAGTATATTTGTAGTCTTCAAGAAAGGCTCTGATATTGATCAATATATTAAAGATTTAAAAAAAGAACATAAAGCTTTTGAGCCCGCTGAACTTGATTACATAAAAACGAGTTATTCAAGCTCTGGTGGCGGCAACAATTTGCAATTTAACGTAACAGCCACTAACGAAACGAATTTAAAAAAGGCTGCTACTATCGTCGAAACAAAACTAAAAGATATGCCTGCTCTCTCTAAAGTAAAAACGAATTTAGAAGACTCTAAGAAAGAATGGCAAATCCATGTTGATCAGACAAAGGCCGAACAACTGGGATTAACACCAGAATTAGCAGCACAACAAATAGCATTCCTTATGAAGAAATCACCTATTGGTGAAGTTTCAATCAATAATGAAAAAACAACTATTATAATAGAACACAAAAAAGAAAACATTACTAAACAAGAAGACATTTTAAACACTAACATACTATCACCTATCAATGGACCAATTCCTTTAAAAGACATTGCAACTATTTCAGAAAAGCAACTTCAAACAGAAGTCTTCCATAAAGACGGTAAAGAAACGATTCAAATTACTGCCGAGGCCTCAAGTGAAGATTTAAGTAAAGTAAGCACAGAAGTAAACAAAGCGATAACTGATTTAGATTTACCTAGCGGCGCAAAAGTAACTATTGCAGGCGCCACTGAATCTATGCAAGAAAACTTCACGGACCTATTCAAAATTATGGGGATTGCAATCGGGATTGTATATTTAATTATGGTTATCACCTTCGGGCAAGCACGCGCTCCTTTTGCAATTTTGTTCTCCTTGCCATTAGCTGCCGTTGGCGGTATTTTAGGATTAATCATTTCAGGAACACCTGTTGATGTAAATTCCTTGATCGGCGCATTAATGTTAATCGGGATTGTCGTTACAAACGCTATCGTATTAATAGAAAGAGTACAACAAAATCGGGAACACGGAATGGAAACAAGAGAAGCCTTACTAGAAGCTGGATCCACTAGATTACGTCCAATTATTATGACAGCTATAACGACAATCGTCGCTATGCTGCCACTCCTATTTGGCCAATCCCAAGCAGGAAGTATGGTATCAAAAAGTTTGGCAGTCGTTGTCATCGGTGGTTTAGCAGTCTCAACTGTTCTTACATTAGTAGTCGTTCCAGTTATGTATGAACTATTAGATAAAATTGGGAGAAAAAGACGCTCGCGCAGAAAAATAAGCACTTCTACAGAAACACCTGATATTTAAAAAAAAGCGTTATCTTCACGAATGAAGATAACGCTTTTTTCTCTACCTACTCATATAATCCATCATTTTTTCCGCATATTGCTCTAGAGGTTTACTAGAATCCACAATAAGATATTCACTATTTAAAGGTCTTTTACTACCATCTAACCACTTTTTAAAGGCTACTTCCGAATCCACTCTTCCAATCTGACTGACCATACGCTTACGTGTTTGTAGCCTATTATTAATCTCTTCCATATCATTAAGATAACATTCAATATATTTATATTTTACACCGTGTTTATTAGACAGTTTCATTCCTTTTTCAACCATCCCTTCATATAGACATGGACTATCCAATATAACACTATGCTCTTGTTCTAAATAAGAATCAATCAATGACCATTCAACATCGTATGATACTCCGCCAACAATTGTCGATTCAACCCCTTTCATTTCTAATGATTGTAACAATGCCGATTTCAAAACGTCGTGATCTACAATTACAGCACCTGTTAACTTCGCTATATACTTAGAAACTGTCGATTTTCCCGAACCAGGAAAACCTGACATTTGCAGAAAAAACAAATTAACTTCCCCTCTCATTCGTACCTATTCATCTATATAATCAATTACAAATTCAACAATCATTACATCCATTCCTTCTATATTAAAATACAAAAAGAACTCCCTACTTATAAGTAGAGAGTTCCTCTTTATAATTTATGCCGCTTTTACTTTCTTCGTCGTTTTACTTTTTCTTTTCGTTCCTGTAAAACGTTTGTGCAAGATAGATGCTACCAAGCGTGAAATAACGTTGAATAGTAATACCATAATAATTAATACAGCTGCAGATTTTGTCGCAATCAACTTTGCATCCGGAATAACTCCTTCAGAATTTAACTTCCAAATGTGAACCGCTAACGTTTCAGCTGGTCTAAATGGATTTAAAGGATGCGCAGGACTTGAGAAGTCCGCTGCTGAATTTAAAATCGGGGATGTTAAACCCGCTGTATAAATTAACGCTGCCGCTTCACCAAATATACGACCCGCCGCTAAAATAATACCAGTAATAATTTGCGGTAATGACGACGGAATAATAATACGAGCGATTGTTTGCCATTTCGTTGCACCTAATCCAAGACTCGCCTCTTTTACATTATGAGGCACTTCTGAAATCGCATTTTCACAAACACGTGTTAAACCTGGTAAGTTTAAAATCGTTAAAGCAAGGGCACCACCCATTACTGTATATCCCCAACCTGTCATAGTAACGAACACTAGCAAACCGAATAGACCAACAACAATAGATGGTAAAGACGCCATTGTCTCGATACATAAACGAACAAAGTTTAAGAAACGTCCTTGTTTTGCATACTCTGCCAAATATATCCCAGCACCTAATCCAAGAGGAATAGATATAACAAGCGTTATAACAAGCATGTAGAAGGAATTGAATAACTGCGGACCAATCCCACCACCAGCTCTTGTATTACTTGGTTCTCCAAACAAGAAATTAGGATCCCAAAATCCCCATCCCTTTTGCAGAATTTCAAACACTAAGAATACTAGAAGAGCTACAACTAAAGTTGCAACTGCATAAAAGATACCTGTCCAAACTTTATTTACCGTTCTTGCGTTCATTATTATCGCTCACCTCTTTGCCCAATCGCTCGAATTACTAAAATAAACAGGAATGAAATAACAAGTAAAATCATCGCTAAACTCCATAGCGCATTGTTCCAAGCAGTTCCGTTTAATGTATTTGTCATGTCCATTGTCAAAATACCAGTTAACGTTGCTGTCGGACTATATATTCCTTCTGGTAATTTAATTGTGTTTCCAATTACCATTTGAACCGCTAACGCTTCACCAAAAGCACGTGCTAAACCTAAAACAACACCTGTTAAAATCCCTTTTTTCGCAGCAGGAACAATCACTCGGCTAATCGCTTGCCATTTCGTTGATCCTAGACCATAAGAAGCTTCTAAATAATCAAATGGAACAGAGCGTATTGCATCAGAAGCGATACTAGCAATAGTAGGCAAAATCATAATACTTAATACAACGATACCTGCAATTAAACTAAAGCCCACTCCCCCAAACGAATCACGTAATAGCGGCACTAAAATCGTAACCCCTAATAATCCGTATACAACCGAAGGAATACCAACTAATAATTCTAAAACAGGCTTCAATACTTTATTCCCAAACTTCGGCGAAATTAAATTCATGAATATAGCAAGAGCTATAGCAATTGGCGCACTAATAATAACCGCACCTAACGAAACCACTGTTGAACCTACAATGAAAATCAAAGCCCCAAAGGTTCCTTCGTCAGCATTTGGATTCCATTTTGTCGATGTTAACATCTCAGTAAATGAGATACCGCTTTGTGTAAAAGATTGAATACCTTTACCGCAAATAAACGCAATAATAGCTAATGTAATTAAAACAATAAAAATACCACAAAACGTAACAAGCGATCTTCCTATATATTCACTTTTTACGTAATTAATTTGTTTTTTCCCCTTCATCACAGGTCAGACCCCACTTCATAGATTGAAATGAACAGGACTGGCCTTGCAGCCAGCCCCATAAAACTTTCTTATTTATTTAATTTAGACATAGGAATGTAACCCATATCTTCTACTTGCTTTTCAAAATCCTTACCTTTTACATAGTCAATGTAAGCTTTCGTTGCTTCTTTTGCCTCACCTTTTGTTACCATGTACTCGTAAGACCAGAATGGATATTTACCCGACGAAATGTTTTCAACTTTTGGTTCAGCACCATCAATTTTCACTGTTTGTAGCGCACCTTTTTTATCGCCAACCATGTAAGACATCGCTAAATAACTTACTGAACCTGGAGTAGAGTTAATCGCTTGCTCTACTGCACCGTTAGAATCTTGTGTTGTACCAGTTCCATCATTAATTTTCGCTTCTTTCATAACTGTCTTTTCAAACGTAGCACGTGTACCAGATGAAGCCGGACGGTTAATTACGTTGATTTTTTCATCTTTCCCGCCTACCTCTTTCCAGTTTGTTACTTTTCCAGTGAAGATATCTTGTACTTGTTTTACTGTTAAGTTATCAACTTTTACATCTTTATTTACGACAAGTGCGAATGCAATACCCGCTACCTTGTTATCTACTAATTCTTTCGCTTTTTCAGCATCTTTTATTTTATCTCCAGACGGAACATCTGAATTACCAATTTGTACTGCACCCGATGCTACTTGGTTAATCCCAGTTCCACTACCGCCACCTTGAACTTGAATAGAAACTTTCGAATTTTTTTCCATGAATTTCTTTCCAGCTTCCTCCGCAAGAGGTAGAAGAGCCGTAGAACCAGCTGCTGCAATCGTGCCTGATAATTCTTGTTTTGTATTATCGCTTCCTTTAGCACTTTCTTTACTAGCTGTATCTTCCGCTTTCCCACATCCAACCAACGCTCCTGCTACCACTAAAGCCGCTAAAGAAAATTTAATACCTTTTTTCATAACCATGTCTTGTACCCCCATTTGGATTATCACTTTTCGAATTCATTTTCTTTCGAACACAAATTCATTGTAGGACAGCAATATTATGTGAGTGTTAAGCAATCTTTAATTTTAAGTAAATAACGATAATAACCCTTAAAAGCTAGGAATCCCAAGCTTTATAGTTAAAGAACCCAACAAAATCCACACTAATTAAGCTGTAATGTAAATTTATTCTTAACAATGTAAACTCAATGTAAATGTTTTTCGCTCTTTTCCCCTTTTAGTTAAAAATACATTTACAAATCCTTTGTATTTTTTAACTTTTACACTCTTACTTCATTTACATTAAATAAAATTTCAGTAATATTTTTTAGTACAACTAAATAAATTGGAACAATTCTAAAAATAAATGAATATTTTTAAAGTACCAATTGACAGCATCATCCAATGTAGTCTACTATATTACTAACAAAAAGTTTACCTAAGGAAACTTTTTAAACTTAAACTAACAATATAGAGATGAGGTAACTTTTATGGTATCGGCTAATACAAAACCACTTTCCGAATTTAAGACAGGAGAGTTTGTACAAATTGAGAAGATACAATTAGAAGGAACTATGAAACGACGTTTATTAGATTTAGGATTTATCCCTGGGGCAACGATTAAAGTATTACAACGCAGTCCACTTGGAGATCCTGTCGCTTATCAAGTAAGCAACACCACTATTGCACTACGCAAGGAAGAAAGTTCCCTTATTTTCGGGGTATTAATAGGAGATGATTTCAGATGAGCAAACATCGCATTGCTTTAGCTGGCAACCCGAATACCGGGAAAAGTACATTATTTAATACTTTAACAGGCTTAAAACAGCATACTGGAAACTGGACGGGAAAAACTGTTTTAAAAGCTGAAGGGGAATATGAACATAACGGAAGTAAATATACATTAATTGATTTACCTGGAACTTACTCACTATATTCAAATTCTGCGGACGAAGAAGTAGCGAGGGATTATATTATATTTGAAAAACCAGAAGTAACTGTAGTTGTTATAGACGCAACTGCTATGGAGAGAAATTTAAATTTAGCACTCCAAGTGATGGAAATGACGAGCAACGTAGTCATTTGTATTAACTTAATTGATGAAGCTGAGAAAAAAGGCATCGTTATTGATGAAAAAAAATTAGCCAAATCACTCGGTGTACCTGTAGTTAAGATTTCTGCTCGTAACCGAGTAGGCATTGGACATTTGCTAAATGTGATCGCTAAAGTAGCAAATAAAAAACTAATTCCAACACCAATTAAAATTTCTTACAGCGAAAAAATCGAAAGCATGATTCAGGAATTAGAACCGCAAATTTATAAAGTGTTCGGTGATGCGTATCCAGCACGTTGGATTGCGTTACGTATATTAGATGGAGATAAAAATTTCTTAACTACACTTCAAAAACACCATAATGAACCACTTGTAAGGGAGGTCGTAATAAATGGAATCTCACTCAGCCAGTAAAGCTCTTCCATTGGACTACATTATTCAACATGCACAAGCACTATCAAAAGACGATATACGAGATGATATTGTCGGAGATATTTATCGAACATCTGCAAGCATATGTAAAGAGTCTGTTCAATATACAAATACTGATAAATTGTATCGTTCTGAAAAACTAGATAAAATTTTCACATCTCCCATCTGGGGATTCCCAATTATGCTCGGTATTTTATCTATTATTTTTTATCTTACAATTGCAGGCGCTAACGTACCCTCTGATATGATTGCTGAGTTCTTCGGATGGGCCGAAGGGTATTTAACATCTTGGTTCCAGGCAGCACATGCACCCGAATGGTTACATGGCATTTTAATACTTGGTTTATTCCGCGGTATCGGTGCTGTTATTAGCGTTATGTTACCACCTATGGCAATCTTTTTCCCTATGTTCGCACTATTAGAAAACTACGGATACTTACCACGTGTCGCTTTTAATATGGACCGCTTATTCAAACGCTCCGGTGCACACGGCAAACAATCTTTAACAATGGCAATGGGGTTTGGTTGTAATGCAGCCGCTATTATGTCAACACGTATTATTGAATCACCACGTGAACGAATGCTTGCAATTTTAACAAACAACTTCGTTCCTTGTAACGGTCGCTGGCCTATGTTAATTTTAATGGCTTCATTATTTATGGCTGCTGGTTATACAGGTAGTATGCAAACATTAGTTACTGCAGGTGTCGTAGTTGGAATGGTTGTAATTGGTGTTATTATGACATTAACTGTTTCTTGGGTACTATCAAAAACAGCTTTAAAAGGCGTGCCAACTCACTACACTCTTGAGTTACCACCGTACCGTAAGCCAAAAGTTTGGAATACAATTGTACGTGCAACACTCGATAAATCAATTTATGTTTTAAAACGAGCTATCGTTGTAGCTGCCCCTGCGGCTGCATTAACTTGGTTACTTGCTAATATTTTCATCGGTGACACGAGCTTACTTATGTATTTTGTAAACTTCCTAGATCCGTTCGCTAAAATGTTAGGACTTGATGGATTTATTTTAGCTGCATTCATTCTTGGACTACCAGCGAATGAAATTGTTATCCCGATTTTATTAATGTCTTACTTATCAACCGGAGCTTTAACTGAAATAGATGATTTTAACCAAATTAAAAATCTATTCTTAGAAAATGGTTGGACTTGGTTAACAGCGTTAAACACAATGTTGTTCTCACTTCTTCATTTCCCATGTGGAACAACACTGGTTAACATATATAAAGAAACAAAAAGTGCAAAATGGACATTCTTATCGTTTGCAATCCCTACCGTTATCGCTATTGTTGTGACATTCCTCTCTACACAATTGGTACATTGGTTAGGGCTTGTATAAAAGCAAAGCATACATAGAAGGTATCCCCCTTCATTTGCTTTGCACGAAAGAAACCTGAATTTATTCAGGTTTCTTTTCAGAGTGTTGGGAAACCCTTTAGGGTTCCCAACGCTCTGGAATCTTTTTTGATTTTAGCGAATGAAAAAACCATAAAATAATAGAATTTAGAAAAATAGCCCTCCACCAGACCCTTTTTGGTCAGGTGGAGGGCTATTTTTTTCATGTTTTGACAAGCTGCGGTGAGATAAGCCTGCATTTGGACAGACTTCAGTCCCCGAAACCGAGCATATCGATAGCCATGGAGTTCTTTGGCGTCCGCAAAGCTTCGCTCTATAGTTGAACAGCGTACTTTATACAACTTTTTCCCTGTAGCTGTTAGTTTGTTTTTTCTAGCGATATCCTTATATTTCTCCCATATATGATGAGTGATAACTTTTTGTTTTTGTTTCTTTGAAAAGCACACCTCACGTAACGGACAAACAGCGCAGTCTTCTGGATTCGATTTATATTGACGATATCCTTCGCGATCCGTTGTCGCATACTCTAAAATACATCCCATCGGACAAGCAAATGCATTCATTTCTTCTACATATTTAAATTGGCTTTTCGGTACTTCTTTATTTCTCTTTCCAAATCGGCGATACCCCATCACCATAAATATATTTCTTTCTGATAACTTCTTACAGATATAACCTGTAAAATAACCCGCATCAAGAGCGACAGCTTCCACTTCAAATCCAAATTTATCAATTTGGGCTTGTAGACGTGCTAAATACGGCTCGGAATCTGCCGTATTTCCAGCCGTTATATAGGTATCTGTAATGATATTGTACTTCGCATCAGTCGTACGATGATCTAAGAAATGAAAACCGTTCGGTTTTCCATCTCTCATTAAAAATCCACTATCTGGATCCGTAGTACTTATACGAGTTTTTTTAGTAGGGGTATCACTTTCCTTTCTAGGTTTTAATTCTTTTTTCCGTGTCCCTCACGATCTTCGATTACCGCAGCTTCTAGTTCATCTATATAAAACTTTGCCTTTTCTTTTTTATATTTATGTACAAATTTATTTTTATTAGCATTGGCCTTAATATGTGTAGAATCTGTCATCAGCGCACGTCCTCCCACCATCCGGTGCTCCGTCGCTTGCCTCACAATCTCATCAAAAATTTCTTCAAAAATATTTGTATGAATAAAACGGGTACGACGATTCCAACTAATTGTAGAATGATCTGGGATAGTATCTGATAGAGAAAACCCTAAAAACCAACGGTAGGCAATATTCGTTTTAATCTCCTTTTCTAATTGACGTTCAGAACGAATACCATAAAAATATCCAATAAACATCATCTTAAATAAAACAATAGGATGGATTGAGGGACGCCCATTATTTTCACAGTAATACGGGCGTAACTTCTCCTCAATAAAGTCAAAACTAATTGTCGCTTCAATTGCACGAAGGAAATGATCTTGCGGAACCAACTCTTCTACAGAAACAGATACACGCTCATCACGATGATTTTTTAAAGCACCCATCATAAAAAATCGCTCCTTTTCCTCTTTTTTATCAGTGTTGACACATAAAAAGAGGTTCAGACACAAAAATAGGCTGTAGAGAAGACTTTCTCCACAGCCTGGAAAGAAACCTGAATTTATTCAGGTTTCTTTTTTTGTATATCAGTATTCCAAGGTTGTGCTCCATACGTTGTGATTTTTTTATGTATGTAGTATATGGCCCCCGGAAGAATTGCCATTAATATTGTGCAACTAATTCCTAATCCAGTAAACACCTTCCATCACCTTACTTTACTCTTTTTGGTAAAGCTGAACCTGAATGCTCAATTGTCGGATGAACATGAACAGTAATCTCAGCATTACTAAAGTAATTTTCACCTTGATCCCAATTCTTATCTATCTTCTTCCATTCTTTATAATTATGCCGCTTATATACTTCCCCTAACTCTAATACATCTACCTTATATTTTTTTTGAACAAGCTTAATCGATTTTTGAATGCGCTTCTCCATTTCCTCCGTGATGTTTTTCTTTAATCGCTTTTCGTTCATAATTTGTTTATGATCACTAAAATGCAACTCAGCCAATGTTCCTTCCAAAAACAAGTGAATATCGAACTTCGGTTTTGTAGCATTTTCTGTAGATACTTTAATCTTTCGACGCATTTTATGAATTTCATATGTAGTAAGCTGGTCTTTTTTACGAATGGTAAAGAATCCTCCAATTTTCTTACCTATTATATAATTTATTCCAAATGTTTCTTCTCCATTCAAACTACCTACACACTTATTATCCTTCCCGCGAAACAACGCTGCCCCGTTCATTTGTACCCCTTGCTTTGTTAATTCAAGAATAGGTAATACGAAGCTTCGGTTGGAAATCATCTTTTCCTGAACTTCACCAATTCTTGCAGCCTCAATCATTTGAGCATTTTTCGGAGGATGTTCAGCTAACATATCAATATACTGCGCCGGTAAATTTTCAGGTTTAGCGCTCTGCTTCAAAATAGCTTCTGCATTTTTCTTAGAAACGAACAAACGTATATTTCTTCTCATCTCATGATCACGAATATATACATCTAACGTATTTTGTAAAACATATGGATTCGACAATAAATCTTTAGAGAAAATTATCACTTGTATGTGCGGAAAGAATAGTGAGCGACTAATTTTTTTGGCAATAATTCGTATTTGCTCAAAGACACTATCTGCCTTCGCACTCACATTAATATAATTTTCGCTATCTCCACCACCTTGTCCACCTTGTTGCGACAATTTACTGGGGAGTACCATCTGATACGTCCCTTTCATAATTGGATTCGCTTTCTTTTTTTTCACAATATCATAGGCTGCACCTACTACAAATCCTCTTTCTTCTATTTCTTCTAACTCAGAGCACCCACTTATAGATCCAACTAAAACTATAAGCATTATGATTTTAAGAAGGTGTTTCATTTCTACCATTCCTTCTTTTTATTTTATATACAATAAAAACTAACAAAGGTGCTAACACGACAAAGCCCATATCTATCCAAGCTAAATAAGTTCCGTAATTTGACAAGTCCTTCAAACTACTAGGTATCATATTCAGCATAAAAATAATCGGGGCACTTACGAAAATAAAAATATGTTTCTTCACTTTCGGAAACATAGCACAAAACAATAAAGATGCGACGTCATAATACATTGCTGTCGTGTTATAAATAGTAATAATCCAAGTAGTGAAAAAAATTGCATCAAATCTTTCTAAAAACCCTCCTCCAATTTCAATTTCTTTCCCTAATTCAATTGTTGGATACGTCAATCCACGGGTTGTCATATAAGTAAAAACACTAATACAAGTTACATAAATTAAAATGTATGACAACACGTTTACCATCACCGCTTTTGCAACTGCCATCGGTGCCTTTTTCACTGACTTATCGTTCAACATCACAGCATAAAACAGAGCTACCTCAAATCCGATAAATGTGAAAATAGAGTTTTTAACTCCTACAGCATATTGACTGACGTCCGTTTGAAAAGCTGGTAGTAAATTATTTATCTCCATTAAATTTATATTCAATAAAGAAAGCAGCACTATCGCAATTAAAACTATAGGTAAAAACAAAACGTTTAGCCTTACTAAAGCTGCTCTCGATCCTGCTATTCCATAAATAACAACTAATAGGAAAAAGAAAGACAATAGTTGCACTGGTGTATCACTAAACAAATACGTTTGTGAAATAATTGCAATCATTCGCGATTCATATGCTGTCAAAGCAGCAAACGTTAATACTAAAATGCTACTAATTGTGTATGCAACAGGCTTCGTCAAATGTGCACTCGTATATTGAACAAAGTTTTGTTTTGGGAATAAAATAGCTACCCTCGTTACAAACCACCCTAAAACCGCACAGACTAATCCACCCAAAAGCAAAATAATCCAACCGTCCGAAAATAAAGTTTGCGTAGCAATATCTCGCGGCATAGATAATGCACCTATACCGATAATTGTTGACGATACCGCAAAACCAAGTTCCCGAGATCCAATTTCTTCATCCCCATATTCAAATGGTTTCAATTACTCTCGCTCCTTTGGACGTATTGTAGAATCTTTCGTTTGTAAGTACTCTGGTCTTTCTTTCAACATTGATTTTGGCAAGCGGATCATTTCTTCTTCCCAATCTTTATAAAATGCAGGAGCAATAGGCGTTGTATATGGCACCCCAACACTCTTTAAATTCGTAATATGAATCGCAAGTGCAATAAGAGCTAAAATGATTCCGTACAACCCAAAAGCAGTCGCTGCTAATACAAAGACAAAAAGTAAAATTCGAAACGTAATTGTTATGCTATATACAGGAAGTGAAAATGTAGCAATTGCAGTAACTGCAATAATAATTACTAAAAACGGATTTACAATCCCTGCGTTCACCGCAGCTTCTCCAATTACAAGACCACCTACAATCCCAATTGTTTGCCCCATCGGTTTTGGCAACCTAATTCCCGCTTCTCGTATTAACTCCATCGTTAATGCCATCATTAACGTTTCTATATATGCAGGAAACGGTACCCCTTCTCTCGCTCCCGCAATAGAATAAGCTAGTTTAGATGGAATAAGCCCTTGGTGGTATGAAACTAGCGCTACATACGTCGCTGGTAATAAAACCGCCATAATACCAGAGACCATTCGCAAAATCCTCAATAACGTCCCAATCACCCAGCGCTCGTAATGATCCTCTACAGATTGAAAAATATCAACAAATACTAGCGGAGCTATAAGGGCAAACGGTGATCCGTCCACCAAAATAGCTGCCTTTCCTTTCGCTAACGAGGCCACAATATTATCAGGCCTTTCTGTATTCAAAAACTGCGGAAACGGTGACAAATTATTATCTTGAATTAATTGCTCAATCGTACCCGTCTCAAAAACGACATCTGTCTCTATTGATTGAAGACGCCGATCTAGCTCTTTCACAATATAAGGGTTAATAATATCTTCTATATATACTAAGGTTACTTCTTTCTGCGATCGCTTCCCCATAATATAAGATTGGAACCTCAACTTTGGATCGCGCAAACCACGTCGGATTAACATTTTATTCACATTAATATCTTCATTTAATCCAATCCTCGGTCCACGTATTAAGTCTTCTGTTACTGGCGGTTCTAAACTTCTTTTTTCCCAAGCTCTACTATTAATCACGATAGCGGTTTGAATATTATCAATTAATATAACTGTATCTCCTGCTAAAATCGCATTTATAATATCCGGAAACGTCGTCTTCTTACCAACTTCTGCAATAGAAATAAAACGATCCAATAACGTTTGAACAACAGCCTCTTCTTTTTGTACTTCTTCATATTGAAGTGTATGAACTACATATTTATAAACATTATCCTTATCTGTTAACCCACATAAAAAAATAACAGCACAGCGTGTAAAACTACCAGCGAGGGCAACTTCCCTAATTGTTAAATCATTAGGCGAACCTAACTCATCCCTAATTTCTTTCATAACTTCAAATAAGTTACCTTTTAACTCTAACAAGTCCCCCACCTAACTTCCTTTTCAACAAGTTTTTAGTTAGATTTCGCTAATAGAAGAAAATATATACAAAAAAAGAGCTATCTCTTTTTAAAGATAGCTCTAGCACACGGATTACTTTTCTACTATTATATTGTCTGCTTTTATAGACACATTTTTCGTAAATCCACTAACGATAAACATCACAATCATATTCATTAACAATGCGACTATTCCTACATTTAAATCTTTTATATATTGAGGGAAATCAGGAAACATCGTAGCTATAGTTGAACCAGATAAAGTAATATATGCGACCACTAACAACCCAATCCCCATTCCTGCAATTGCACCTTGCTTCGTAATAACTTGACGTGGAAACAAACTACATACAAGTGCAGGGAAAAGTTGTGTCACTATACTGTATCCCATTAAAAGAAGAGCTCCTATTGTTTCTCCTCCTTTAAATGTAAACAATACTGCAACAAGTGTTACTACAGGCACAAATAATTTTGCTGCTTTAGCAACTTGTCTATCTGAAGCAGACGGGACCATTGTTCGGTAAATATTTTTCGCTAACAACGTAGATGCCGCCATAACAAGCATGGAACCTGGAACTAATGCTGTTAATACTCCCGCACTACCAATAATACCAATAAACCAAGGATCAAAAGTTTGAAGAGCCAGACGGAATAACGAAAGGTCTACATCCCCTCCCTTTAATCCAGGAACTTGCAGTATAGCTGCAAACCCTGCAAAGAACACGAAAAGTAAAACTAAAGAATACAGTGGCATAATGGCCGCATTTTTACGAAATACTTTTTCATTTTTTGCCGAGAAAGCAGAAGCGAATGTATGGGGCCACATATAGAAACCGAGAGCTGTTAATACAATAGTAGAAACAAACCAAGAAATGCTCATTCCTTCATCAGGTAAAGATAAAAATCCTGGTTTTGCTGCTTCTACAGCTTCAAACATCGGCTGAAATCCTCCGTAATAATGGTACGGTAAATATATACCCAAAAACATAACGATAAACAGTATCATAATATCCTTCAAAGCGGCCGTCCAAGCAGAGCCGTGTATACCTGAAACCATTACATATATCGTTATAACAATTGCGCCAATCCACACTGCGATAACTGGTGACACCCTTCCGTACGACGCTTCCGAAACGATAATTCCTAATCCTTTTAACTGTAAAACGAGGTAGGGGATAATCGAAATAACTCCAATGATAGAAACGATAATGCCAAGTGTCTGACTCCTATATTTCTTCACAAAAAAATCTGGCTGCGAAACAAGATTATGCTCTTTCGCATACTTCCAAATTGGCGGCAATAAAAAGTAAGATAAAATATAAGCTAATGCACCATAACCTAAAATATAGAAAGTAGGTGCTCCTTTACTATACGCCCATCCACTTCCACCTAAAAATGTAAACGTCGTATAAATTTCACCTGCCATAAGAAGAAAAACAAAAATAGTGCCAAATCCTCTTCCTCCAACTGACCATTGCTCTAAATTCATATCTTTTCCATGTTGTGCTCGAATTCCTAAAAATAGTGCGAGAAACAAAAATAAAATAATGATAAGTAATGCGGTCATTTTACATCCCCCTTATTAGCAGGATCAAATACGTACACAATCCCCATACAAAGAGACGTAATGAGCACTGATAATAATACCCAAAATAATAAAAATGGCATCCCTAATATGTAAGGAGTAACTGAATTAGCAAATACGGGTCCAACAACTAAACAAAAAACTGGAATAAGCGCTAATACGTGTATTTTCTTCATCTCATTCTCCTTTACTTATGAAATTCATAATCGATGATACAAAGACTTCCACGCCAATCGGTAATGCATCTTCATCAATCGTAAAACGAGGATGATGGTGAGGATATATAATTCCTTTCTCTTTATTTCCTGCTCCGATAAAAAAGAATGTCCCTGGCGCCTTTTGTAAAAACGCTGAAAAATCTTCTCCAGCCATCGTCGGCTGTAAACGAGTAACTCGTTCCCTTCCATAAAGCTGTAATGCTGTTTGCTCAATAATCTCTGTAACTTCATAATCATTTACTACTGGACGATATCCATATTCATAAGAAAACGTATATTTCGCTCCGTAAGCTTCTGTCACGTGCTTTACAATCTGTTCAATCCTTTTCACTGTTTCTTCTCGCAACTCATGTCTTAAACTCCGCACTGTCCCTTCAATCTCCGCTTGTTCTGGAATCACATTATGGGTTGTCCCAGCATGAAATTGCGTAACAGATACTACAAGGGAGTCCAACGGATTCGTGAGGCGAGATACAATTTGCTGCATTTGTGCAACAACTTGTGTGCCGATTGCAATACTATCAACCGTTTCATGAGGGATTCCAGCATGTCCACCTTTTCCTTCTATCGTAATTTTAAAAACATCTGGGGCAGCCATTGCAGGACCATAAATTACACCTACTTTCCCAACCTCTAACGACGCCCAAAGGTGAGCACCAATAATATAATCCACACCTTCCATTACACCTGCTGCGACCATTTCCTCTGCACCACCAGGAAAGTTTTCTTCAGCATGTTGGAATAGAAAACGAATCTCCCCTTTAATCTTTTCTCTTTCTTCTACTAACTTATGTACAACTCCAAGTAATATCGCTATATGTCCATCATGACCACATGCATGCATCACACCTGGGTATGTAGAAATAAAATCAAACTCATTTTCTTCATGAATAGGAAGAGCATCCATATCAGCTCGAACCGCAACTATTTTACCAGGTTGCTTACCAATCAACCTTGCCATTACACTATATTTAGTAGGTCTTGATACTTCTAAACATGGGATTTTCCGAAGTATATCGAATACAAACTGTGATGTTTTTTCTTCTTGAAAAGATAACTCTGGATATTTATGAAAATGCCTTCTCCACTCAATTAATTGATTTTTCGATAAAACCAGTTCCTTCGCAACATCCATTTCTCTTCTCCCCTTCTTCACCAAGTTAAATGTTATTATAACGTGAATCGTTAACTTTTAAAAGAATCTTCTGAATTTTCCGTTATATTAACTTAAAAATAAAAAGCCATCAAAAAGATGGCTTTTTCATTATTATAAAATAGTAATCGCTTGTTTCCCCATTTGCTCCCACGCCTTCTCAAACTCTGCTCGTGGAACAGCGAAACGTGGATTATTTTTTAGAGGATCATTTACATATACAAAGTTTTGATCGTATCCAACCACTACTACACTATGCTCAAAATATGTAATTTTCACTTCACCAGAACTTGTATTCCATGTTTCAAAACTACTTTCAGCTAGCGGCTTAAACGTTGTATTAATAATAACCCATACTGGAGAACCAGAACTAATTACCTTATATAGATCTTTCACGTCTCTATCTGTTAAATTAATTACTTTTTCAGGAACATATTTTTCTGCTAAATTAAAGATTGGTTTATTGTATACACCATATCCTGGTTCAGCTTTCGTATAAATATTTCCAACGAATCCCTCATAAGGATTTCCACGCAAACCATTTTGTTCAAATGGAACACGATGAATTTCACTAGCAAGTTGCATCTTATCTACTTGCACACCTTTATATTGTAACAACATAGCTAAGCTTGTCACTTCACATCCACGAGGTAATTCTGGTAACTGATTTATAAACGGAACATTTTCAATCATAGCCGCTTCTTTCATTTCAGATAGAAAGTCTAAGCGTAGCACTTGTGCCTTTTGTATAATCTTATCTTTCCCTATAAAAAACGCGGCAGCAAATATAATTCCAAAAACAAAAAGATATTTTAACTTTTTCATTTTAAACAAAACTCCATTAATTATTATTTTACAGACATACCTCCTATCATTGTACCTTTCTTCTTACTAGTTTGCTAGAAAGATTCTGTGAATTATTGTTCACACTTTTATCGTTTTAAAATTCTAATTATTTTTAATAAAAAGAAAAAACAATATACTTTTCTGAATTATTTTGCTAAAATCAAAATAATTAACATGGTGAAGATATTACCTTGTTAATAAACATTCTTATAGTATTTAGTCATAGTTCGTATTTTTACATACTCCATTCGTTTCATAATAAATAAGCCGAGTATGTGTCACATCCCCCACTAATGATTAAAAACTCGGAATGAAAAGCTGTCTATACATACAAGAAAATAACGGGGTGAGGGCATATGAATCAACAAGTAGAACAAACAGATTTAAAACGAACAATGAAAAGTAGACACTTATTTATGATTGCACTTGGTGGTGTTATCGGAACCGGCCTATTTATGGGCTCTGGTCAAATCGTCCATAACGCTGGTCCTGGTGGTGCTATTCTTGCATTTTTAGTCGGTGGATTTGTTATGTATTTAACGATGTTATGTCTTGGTGAATTATCTGTTGCTATGCCAGAAGCAGGTTCATTCCAAAGCTATGCAAGCAAATTTATTTCACCTGGTTTTGGGTTTGTTGTCGGTTGGATGTATTGGTTAAATTGGGCGGTTACAGTTGGAGTAGAGTTAACAACTGTAAGTATTTTAATGAAACGCTGGTTTCCAGACGTTTCTTCGTGGATTTGGTGTGTTACATTTGCAGCAGCACTCTTCCTTGTAAACGCTTTATCAGCAAAAGCATATGCAGAAGCAGAATTTTGGTTCGCAAGTGTAAAAGTCGCAACTATTGTTGTTTTCATCGTACTCGGTGGTGCAGTTATGTTCGGTCTACTAGACTTTAACGGAAAGCCAGCTCCAATGCTTCACAATTTCACTGAAAATGGCGGATTATTTCCAAATGGTGCATTAGCTGTTCTTCTTACGATGATTACAGTAAATTACTCCTTCCAAGGAACAGAATTAATCGGAATTGCTTCGGGAGAAAGTGAAAATCCCGAAAAAACAATCCCTAAAGCAATCAAAAATACCATTTGGCGAACTCTCTTCTTCTTCGTCCTAGCAATATCAGTTGTTGTAGGTTTACTCCCGTGGCAAGAAGCTAATCTAGTCGAAAGTCCATTTGTACTTGTATTTGATGTGGCTGGTGTTCCATATGCAGCAGACATTATGAACTTTGTTATTATTACAGCGGTATTATCCGTAGCCAACTCTGGCCTATATGCAAATTCTCGTATGCTTTGGGCGATGGCAAAACAAGGAATGGCAAGTCCAGCTTTTACGAAGTTAACTAAAAAAGGTGTGCCACTAAACGCATTAATTTTCAGTCTGATCTTTGCAAGTTTGTCTCTATTAACAAGTATATTTGCGGCAGATACTGTCTTTTTAGTTTTAACATCTATTGCAGCTATGGCCGCTGTCGTAGTTTGGATGTCAATCGCAGCTTCGCAGTTTTTCTTCCGTAGAAACTTCTTAAAAAACGGTGGGGACATTAATGATTTAAAATATCGCACACCACTTTATCCAATAGTTCCAATCGTAGCATTCTCACTCAATTTCATTACATTTGTTAGTTTAGCTTTCATTCCAGATCAGAGAATCGCTCTTTATTGCGGTATTCCATTTATGATCATTTGTTACATTTTATATCAAGTTAAATATAAAAAAATTGTCACACTTGAACAACAAATAAATATAAAACAAGAAATAAACTAAATATACAAAATATTCAGCTATCTTCCTTATAATAAGATAGCTTTTTTCTATTTATTGGATATCTTGGTATAACTTTATTTATCTTAAAATTTTCACAATCACGTTTTTCATTGGAAAATAGTTTACAATGTTATCAAGTTACAAATGATATTCACCTTAAAAAGTGTGCATTTGTGTCTATTTTTTAACAATATCGCAAAAACTATTGCCATCTATAAATTAATAGGTTTATATTGTTTTATTGGCATAGTTTCAATCCAAGGAGAAAGGAGATTTTCAATCGTGCAACTAAAGAAAACGTTTTGGAAGCTGGCTTCGCTTCTTCCGTTATCATTACTTCTGTTCCTAGGCGGCTGTGATAAGAAACTCGCAGTATTAAATCCGCAAGGACCTGTTGCAAAAGCACAGTATGATTTAATTGTTTGGTCATTCTTGCTTATGTCATTAATTATCGCAATTGTATTCATCTTGTTTACAGTCATCTTGATTCGTTATCGTGAAAAACCAGAGAATATGGACTACGAGCCACCTGAACAACACGGTAACACATTATTAGAAATTATTTGGACGCTTGTTCCTGTTATTATCGTTATCGCATTATCGATCCCAACAGTAAAAGCAACTTATGCTTCGGAAGAGGTTCCGAAAGAGTCCAAACATATTAAACCAGTTGAAATTTATGTTACATCTGCAAACTGGAAATGGTTATTCAGTTACCCAGAGGAAAAAATTGAAACCGTTAACTATTTAAACATCCCAGCTGGTGTACCAATTCAATTCAAACTGACTTCTGTCGGCCCAATGAATGCTTTCTGGGTACCAGAACTTGGTGGTATGAAGTACACAATGGATGGCATGATTATGGATCTTTATTTACAAGCTGATAAGCCAGGTTCTTACCTAGGCCGTAGCGCGAACTTCTCTGGTGAAGGATTCACTCACATGGAGTTCGAAGTTGAAGCAAAAACTAAAGAGAAATATGACAAGTGGGTTAAAGAAGTACAACAAACTGCTCCTAAACTAACAGAAGATAAGTACAACGAAATTGTTAAACCTGGTGTAGTTGGTCGTATGACATTCTCTAGTCACCACTTAAGTTATGTAGATCCAAAATCACTTGAATATTGTGATTACAACTACTACAAAAACAAAAAAAAATAATAGCTATAATTCCAACAGATTGGAGTGAACACAGTGAAGCTTGATGAATTCTTTGTCACAGGTGACCCGATTATTTACGGTGCAGACGCTTCTATCGTTCTTGTGACATTAGCAATCATTTTCGTACTAACAAAGTATAAAAAATGGAAATGGCTTTGGGACGAATGGTTAACAACTGTTGACCATAAAAAAATCGGCGCCATGTATATTATTTCTGCGGTTATCATGTTATTCCGTGGTGGTATGGATGGTTTAATGATCCGTGCACAGTTAACATTCCCAGAAACAACTTATTTAAACGCTGAACACTATAACGGAATCTTCACAACACATGGTACAGTAATGATTCTTTTCATGGCAATGCCATTCGTTATGGGATTAATGAACCTTGTAGTACCATTACAAATTGGTGCTCGTGACGTTGCATATCCGTTCTTAAATGCTTTAAGTTTCTGGTTATTCTTTGTCGGAGCAATGTTATTCAACATCGCTTTCGTAATCGGTGGTTCTCCAGACGCTGGGTGGACTTCTTACTTCCCAATGGCAGGTACAGAGTTTACTTCTGGTGTAGGAAATAACTACTACGCAATTGCATTACAGATTTCAGGTCTCGGTACGCTAATGACCGGTATTAACTTCCTTGTTACTATCTTAAAAATGCGTACACCTGGTATGACTTTAATGAGAATGCCAATGTTTACTTGGTCAATCTTAATTACAACAGTTATCATTATTTTCGCTTTCCCAGTATTAACAGTTGCTCTTGCATTAATGACATTTGACCGTCTATTCGATGCTCACTTCTTTACGATGGCGAGCGGCGGTATGCCGATGTTATGGGCCAACCTGTTCTGGGTATGGGGTCACCCTGAAGTATATATCGTTATTTTACCGGCATTCGGTATTTTCTCTGAAATCATTAGTACATTCTCACGTAAACGTCTATTCGGTTACAGTGCGATGGTATACTCAATGGTTGCAATTTCTTTACTGAGTTTCGTCGTATGGCTTCACCACTTCTTCACGATGGGTGCAGGTCCAGCGGTTAACTCCTTCTTCTCGATTTCGACAATGGCGATTTCGATTCCAACCGGGGTTAAGATCTTTAACTGGTTGTTTACACTGTATAAAGGACGTATTCGTTTTACAGTTCCAATGCTTTGGTCATTGGCATTTATTCCAAACTTCGTAGTCGGTGGGGTTACAGGGGTTATGCTTGGAATGGCAGCAGCTGATTATCAATACCATAACAGCTACTTCCTAATCGCTCACTTCCACTACGTATTAATTGCAGGTACAGTATTCGCTATGCTTGCTGGATTCACATTCTGGTATCCAAAAATGACTGGTCATATGTTAAATGAACGCCTAGGTAAATGGACATTCTGGATCTTTATGAGCGGATTCAACATCTGTTTCTTCCCAATGTACTTCTTAGGTTTAGACGGTATGACTCGTCGTATGTACACTTACTCTGAAAGTCTTGGATGGGGATGGCTAAACCAAATCGCATCTGTTGGTGCGGTAATGATGGGTATTGGCTTCCTACTTCTTTGCTACAACGTAATTTGGAGTGCACGTCACGGTGAACGTGACACAACTGGAGATCCATGGGATGGCCGTACACTTGAATGGGCAACTCAATCTCCTGTACAACATTACAACTTCGCGAAGCTTCCTGAAATTAAAGAAGCTGATGCTTTCTGGTACATGAAAAAACGTGGAGAAACAGTTACACCAGCAGCAGAAGATTTAAAACCAATTCACATGCCAAGTAACTCTGGTGTGCCTATTATTGCGTCTTTATTCTTCGGTCTTGCAGGTTTCGCATTAGTATTTAGCTGGTTCTGGCTTGCAGCAATCGGCGGCGTTGGTATTTTAGCTTGCTTAATCTATCGTTCATTCGATTATGACGATGGTTACTACGTAAGTGTTGATGAAATTAAAGAAACAGAACATATAGCATGAGAGGTGAAATGACATGGCGGCTTTAGATAAAAGCTTACCTTTGGAATATCAATCCGAACAAAGCAGATTGAATATCCTAGGATTCTGGATTTTTCTTGGGGCTGAAATTATGCTGTTCGCAACACTTTTCGCCTCTTATCTAGTCCTTGCTGGTCGTACGGCAGATGGCCCAACTCCAGCGCAACTGTTTGAACTTAAAACGCTTTTAATTCAAACATTACTACTTTTAACAAGTAGTTTCACATGTGGTATCGTAATTCACGAAATGCGTAAGCACAACCAAAAAGCAATGCTTGGATGGTTCATCCTTACATTACTTTTAGGTGCAGGTTTCCTATTCTTTGAAATCGAAGAGTTCATTATGTACATCGGTGAAGGCGCAACAATTCAAACAAGTGCTTTCCTATCTGCATTCTTCGTTCTTCTTGGAACGCACGGAGCCCACGTAACAGGCGGTATCATTTGGGCAACTTGTGTTATTATCCAAATTTTAAAACGAGGTTTAACACCAGTTACAGCTCGTAAAGTATTCATTATCAGCTTATACTGGCATTTCCTTGATCTTGTTTGGGTCTTTATTTACACACTAGTTTACTTGAACGGGATGGTGGCGTAAATGGGTCAAAATAACAACCAAGCAAACGGGCATGCGCATAGCGGATTCCCTTGGTCACACGTTTTCGGATTTATTTTATCGCTTGCACTAACGTTCCTAGCGCTATACGTGGCACTTTACACAAGCCTGCCACTTTCAACGATCTTAACAACTATTATCGTAATGGCTGTTGCGCAAGCGTTGTTACAATTAATCATGTTCATGCACTTAAAAGAAGGAGAAGGAAGAGTTCAAATTCTTACAATGATATACAGTTTCTTCGTTGCAACCGCAACAGTTGGTTTAACTGTATGGATCTTCTTCTCAATGTAATGTACATGAAAAGACTGCTGAGATTCCTCAGCAGTCTTTTTTTATCCCCATTAACGAGCAGTAAGACCCCCACGGATTAAAGTTTCACTTTATCCCCTCCCCTATTACATCCACATTACGGAATTAACAACAGAATCATGAAAAATATACTTATTATGACAAATGTTAAGAAAACTCTTTCTTTATGAAATCGAATCCATATGCGTTGCTTTTCTACCTATTATATGGCTAAATAGTTACTATATTTATTTGAAGGGAGAGAACGCAATGGAACATCACACTTCTGTTCTATCACTTATGGTTGTCGTTGCAATCGCGTTTTTCGTTCCCCTTTTGTTACAACGCTTTAAATTAAAAGCACTTCCTGTCGTTGTTGCAGAAATCATCGCAGGAATCTTTGTAGGTAAAAGTGGATTTAACATCATTGAGCCAGATATGTGGCTTCAAGTCTTATCAACACTAGGATTTATCTTCCTAATGTTCTTAAGTGGTCTAGAAATTGACTTTTCGATCTTTAAACAAAAAGGGAAAAAGAATACGACAAACGAACCAAACACATTCCAAGCAGCAAGCATTATCTTCTTATTTATTTTCATCTTATCTTATGCTCTATCATTACTATTCGTATGGCTAGGATTCGTAGATAATGCAATGTTTATGACTTTAATTATTTCAACTATTTCTTTAGGTGTTGTTGTACCAACATTAAAAGAGAATAACTTAGGAAAAACGGCAATCGGACAAATCATTTTATTAGTTGCTGTTATTGCAGATTTAGTTACAATGATTTTACTCGCTGTATTCGTCGGATTAAATTCCGAAAGCGGCCAAAGCATGTGGCTCCTTCTTCTTCTATTCGGTGCTGGTATTGTTATTTACTTCGTTGCAAAACGCTTTAAAAACATTCCATACTTAGATAGCTTAAAAGCTGGTAGTGTACAAATTGATACACGAGCTGTTTTTGCACTCATCTTAATATTAGTCGGGTTATCTGAATCTGTTGGAGCTGAAAATATTTTAGGTGCCTTCTTAGCGGGTGTACTTGTATCGTTATTATCACCAAATGAAGATATGGTTGAAAAACTGGATTCCATCGGCTACGGTTTCTTCATCCCTATTTTCTTCGTAATGGTTGGTGTAAATTTAGAGGTTTGGTCTATTTTCAAAGAACCTTCTAGTATGCTCATGATCCCAATTTTAATTGTGGGACTCTTTATTTCAAAACTGTTACCATCACTCGTCTTACGAAAATGGTATCCACGTAATATCGTACTGGGAAGTGCCATCTTATTAACATCGACACTCTCTTTAGTTATTGCAGCTGCACAAATTGGTGAAAAACTAGGAATCATCAGTCCAAGTTTATCTGCTTCCCTTATTTTAAGCGCAGTTATTACTTGTATTTTCGCACCTATATTATTTAAAAAGATGTTCCCGAAAGTAGAAACACCAAAACCAAAAGTTTCTATTATTGGTGCGAGCAGAATTACACTTCCATTATCACTTGATTTAAAACGAGAAGATTATGACGTGACACTATATATGATGCGTCAAAATAAAATAAATGATGAGGAAGCGAAATCGCATGACTTCCCTATCGTGAAATTAGATGACATCACAATTGCATCATTAACTGAACAAACAGCGTTTCATGCAGACCGCGTTGTTGTTGCAACAAGCGATGATGAACAAAACTTATTATTAGCAGAACATGCAAAGGAGCTAGGTGTTGAACATGTTATTGCAAGTGTAGAAGATCCACTTCTACAAGAAAAAGCAACGCAAGAACATATCGCCGTATTCTCAACAATTAACTCTACACGTATTCTATTACGTGCACTAATTGATAAACCGAGTCTCGTTCGCTTAATTACAACAGCAAACGAAACAGTCCGTGAAGTGGAACTACGGAGTAATAAATATAACGGCGTTGCACTTCGTCGCCTTCCATTTTTAGGCGATGTACTCGTCATTCAAATTTATCGTGGGAATAAAGCATTAATCCCACATGGTGATACAAGCCTACAGCACGGCGATACATTACTTGTAACTGGCTCAAAAGAACACATCGATACACTTAAAAGCATATTAGAATAGAAAAATGCCCCTCACATAATTGAGGGGCATTTTTTTCCATTTTATATGGTAAAATGTTACTATCATATATTATGAGGATGGATCACATTATGTCTATTGTAACTTTAGCTCTCTTATTATTAGCGGAAGTACTCGTTGCCATTATTCTCATCGGTGTTAGCATTGAAATTTGTAGTTACGGATGGAAAAAATCAAATGGAATAAAATACTCTTGCCTCCTACTTTCACTCCTTCTCGGAACTGCTAGCATACTCGGACTTTTCGCCGCACCTGCCTATTTCTTTATACAACTAACAGAAAAAGCCTTATAGGAAAGGATGTTAATATGATTACTGTGAAAAATATTGATGGATCTGAAACTTACGTATTACGTCAAAAAATTTTACGCCCGAGTCAAACGTTAACAGATTGTAAATACTCTTCCGACTATGAAACAGATACCTTTCACTTAGGCGCATTTATAAACGATGAACTTATTAGTATCGCTTCCTTCTCAAAAGAAATATACCCTGACTTACCAGCAGGTATGCATTATCGTCTACGAGGAATGGCAACATTACCTGAGTTTCGCAATAACCGTGCTGGAAGCTCATTAATTCAGAAGGCGGAACAAATCTTGCAAGAACGTCAAGCAAATATTTTATGGTGTAATGGCCGAGTTACTGTAGCTGACTATTACAAGCGCTTAGGCTTTCAGGAACATGGTGAGATATTTGAAATTGAACCGATTGGCCTTCATAAAGTACTGTATAAAAAGATATAAGAAAAGCTTTCCGCAGTATGGGAAAGCTTTTCTTATATTTCAATCTTCACTTTTTATTTTTTTCATATATATGTATATAAACAAACTAGGAACTAAAAAACAAGCAAACATAATAAGCCCTGTCATACTAATTTCCTTTATCGAAATATCTGGTGTTACAATAATACAAATAGCTAAAATCCCAATAACAATACCTACTGGAATGAATAATAACTTCATAAAATAACTGCGCGATACTCCCCCTGTATGCTCATACACTTCCACTGAATTTTTCAGATTTAAAAAGTTTATAACTATTATCCCGCCCATAAATACCATTAATAAATCCGAAACACTTTCATATCCTGCACCTTGCAAAACGTAGCGATAAAAAACAATACCTAGTATGATAATATTTTGTAAGATAAAAACTAATCTAATATGTTTTAGCCCCTCAATCATTAAACGTTCATCTTTCACGATTTTCATCCCCTCACTCCTTGTCCTCCCAAAACAAATCATTCAATGTTTTATCTACCGCATAACAAATTTTCAAACATAAATCTAAAGACGGGTTGTATTTCCCCTTCTCAATTAAACTAATCGTTTGCCTTGTAACGCCTACTTTTTCTGCTAATTGTTGCTGTGTTAAATCTAACTGAACACGCGCGACTTTTATTTTACTTACAGCCATTCATGTTCCTCCTCTACTCTTAGTGTAACATATATATTCCATTAAGTAATTTATAATTTACGTAATTGATTTAAGTTTCACTTTATTATACACAAAAAAGGAGCCTCTCATAAGAAGCCCCCTCTCCTATATCTATATTATAAGAATAAATGACATCCAAATAAAATTGTAAATAAGTATAGTAACGGATGTACTTCCATCCCTTTCCCTTTCACAATTTTTAAGACTGGATACACTAAAAACCCAATCGCAATTCCATTCGCAATACTAGACGTTAACGGAATACCAACGAAAATTAAAAATGCTGGTAATGCATCTTCAAATTCATTCCAATTAATATCACGAAGACTTTGTGCCATTAAACTACCTACAATAATTAATGAAGGAGCTGTAATAGCGGCTACACTTGATAGAGAAGCAATTACAGGGCTGAAGAATGCCGTTATAATCGTTAGACCGACAACTACAATACCTGTTAATCCTGTTTTACCACCCGCGGCAATACCAGCTGACGATTCAATCGTCGCTGCTGTTGGGCTTGTTCCAAAGATAGAGCCTGTAGTCCCGCCGATTGCATCTGCAATAAACGCTTTACCAAAACGTTTCTCTGTATTATCTGTAATTAAACCTGCTTGTTTAATTAAACCGAGTAATGCACCTGTTGTATCAAATAACAGTACAAGTAAAAATGAGAATACAACGCCATATAATCCGTATTCAATTACATCTGAAAAGGCGTTAATTGGATTTGAAACGATAATACCCTCTGGTAAATGAGGCATCGCAACAATTTTATCCGTGAACTTCAGTTGCCCTGTAAAGAAGGCGATAGCTCCTGTCACAATCATACTAATAAATAATGCACCGCTCACACGCAATGCCATTAATACCGCCGCTAATATTAAACCAATTAGAGTTAAAATAACAGCTGGAGAATGGAAGTCACCAATCGTAACTAAGTTAGATGGATGATCAACGATAATTCCAGATAGACGTAATCCAATAAAAGCAATAAATAACCCAATTCCACCTGCAATCGCATGTTTTAAACTGTCAGGAATTGCGACAATTAGCTTTTGCCTAAATGAAGTGAAAGATAATAAAAGAAAAATAATACCTGTTACAAATACTGCTGAAAACGCAATGACATATGTAATCCCCTCTGCCTGTTGAACAACAGAATAAGCAAAATACGCATTCATTCCCATAGCTGGAGCAATAACAATTGGATAGTTAGCTAAAAATGCCATACATAGCGTCCCTACAACCGTCGCAATAATAGTTGCCGTAAAAGCTTGATCAAATGGTACACCTGCATCAGATAATATTTTCGGATTGATGACAAGAATATACGCAAATGTAAAAAAAGTTGTGATGCCAGCTAAAAGCTCTTGCTTCACAGAAGTGTTATATTTTTGTAATTGAAACATGGTTATGTACCCTTCCTACATCTGAATTATTATCACACATTCTTTTCTTACTAGTATGTGAGAAAATATAATACTTAATCTTAACAATCAATAAAAAGAAGAGTCAATATATTCACTAATAGTTCGAATTTTAAGTTTAAGTCTGACAAGTACAGATGTAGTACAGCTCGTCACGATTATTTTTGTAGCATAACAGATAAAAATGTTTTATAATTTGAAATAGTTAAATATTTAGGTAGCTCATTCTACAAGGGGGATTCTTCTTATGCAGCACACAAACAAATCTGGAACTTTAAACCGTGGTTTAAAAGAACGACACATTACTTTAATGTCACTCGGTTCAGCTATTGGCGTTGGACTATTTTTAGGATCCGCTTCTGCTATTAAGCTAGCTGGCCCTTCTATTCTACTAGGTTATATGATCGCTGGACTCGTTATTTTTTTCATTATGCGAGCACTCGGAGAAATGGCAATTGAACAACCTGTTGCCGGTTCTTTTAGTAAATATGCTTATGATTACCTTGGACCACTAGCTGGCTATATTACCGGTTGGAACTACTGGTTCCTATGGGTTGTTACTTGCATGGCTGAAATTACGGCAGCTGGCATTTACATGCAGTACTGGTTCCCAGATATCCCACGCTGGACTTGGGCTTTACTCGCTCTATTATTAATGAGTGCTTTTAACTTCTTATCCGTAAAAGTATTTGGGGAACTTGAATTTTGGTTCGCTCTCATCAAAATTGTCACAATTATCTGTATGATAATTGTTGGAGCTGGTATTATTTTATTCGGATTCGGAAACGGCGGTATCGCTACCGGCATTTCAAACCTTTGGTCACATGGTGGCTGGTTCCCAAATGGTTTTTCTGGGTTACTGCTCTCTTTACAAATGGTGTTATTCGCTTATTTAGGCGTTGAATTAATCGGTGTTACAGCGGGTGAAGCTCAAAATCCGAAAAAAACACTCGCAAAAGCAATCGATAACGTATTTTGGAGAATATTACTGTTCTACGTTGGGGCTCTATTCGTTATGATGGCAATTTATCCATGGAACGAACTTGGTGAGAAAGGAAGTCCATTTGTATTAACATTCCAGCAAATCGGTATCGCAAAAGCAGCAGGTATTATTAACTTTGTCGTATTAACAGCAGCTCTTTCTTCTTGTAATGGCGGTCTATTTAGTACAGGCCGTATGCTATTTACATTGGCACAGCAAAAGAAAGCACCTGAAAGATTCGGTCGTTTAAATAAAAACGGTATTCCGAGTCAAGGAATTGTAGCAACTGCTATCGTTTTACTCATTGGCGTTATATTAAACTATCTCGTACCTGCAAAGGTATTTACATGGCTTACTAGTATTTCAACTTTCGGGGCAATTTGGACTTGGGGCATCATATTAGTCGCTCAAATTAAATTCCGTAAAGGATTGCAAACTGATAAAAAGGACAAGCTAACATATAAAATGCCTTTACATCCATTAAGTTCATATTTCTCACTCGCTTTCCTTGCACTAGTATTAGGTATAATGGCGTATTCAGAAGATACAAGAATCGCATTGATTGTCGGCCCAATTTGGCTTATTGGTTTAGCTATCGTGTATTACATGAAGGGATTTCATAAAATTGATGAAACACCTAATTCAAAAATTAGTTAAGTCCAAAATCTCTTCCTATTTACTAGGAAGAGATTTTTTCATTATTCTAACAAATATTTTTCAATTAAATTAACGCTATCTTTACACTATTTAATATTTTCTATCTTTCTTTCCACCCAAAAATAGATTACATTATTAAAGCAAATATTTTTATTAGGGGGATTCTTCTATGAAGAATAAAAAATGGATTACATTTTCTTTAGCAACAGCAATTACACTAAGTATAGGAGCCTCGTTCATTCCGTCTACTTATGCCGAAAGCTCAGTAGACCCAGCTCCTGAAATTGCTGCAAAAGTTGTAAATCAAAATAACGGGAAGAAAGTATTATTCGATAATACACACGGTCAAACTGCCGGGACAGCTGACTGGGTTATCGATGGCGGCTTTTCTGACTTCGGAAACGGTATTGCCCAAAACGGATATCATGTAAAAGAACTTCGTAAATCAACACCTATTACGTACGAAGATTTAAAAGACTACAATGTTTTTATCGTTCCAGAAGCTAATATTCCTTACAAGAAATCTGAACAAGATGCAATGTTACAATATGTGAAAAGTGGCGGAAGTATTTTCTTTATTGCCGACCATTATAATGCAGATCGTAATAAAAATCGTTGGGACTCTTCTGAAGTATTTAATGGATATAGACGTGGTGCTTGGGATAATCCAGCAAAAGGAATGTCTAACGAGGAAACAAATTCACAAGCTATGCAAGGAGTAGAAAGCTCTGATTGGCTATCTGACAACTTCGGTATTCGCTTCCGCTATAATGCTATTGGTGATGTTTCAGCTAAAAACATTGTATCACCGGCACAATCATTCGGAATTACAGAAGGGGTTTCATCTGTAGCAATGCATGCTGGTTCTACTCTAGCAATTACAAACCCAAAACTAGCAAAAGGCCTTGTGTATCTTCCAGAAAACCCATCAAAATGGAATAACGCTGTTGATAGCGGTGTTTATAACAGCGGTGGTGTTGCAGAGGGTCCTTATGCCGCTATCTCAAAAGTAGGTCTTGGAAAAGCTGCTTTTATTGGGGACTCTTCTCCTGTTGAAGATGCTACGCCAAAATACGTCCGTGAAGACTCTGGTCAAACAAAGAAAACTTACGATGGCTACAAGGAAGAAAACGATGCTATCTTACTAGAGAATATCGTAAATTGGTTATCGAAAAAAGAGACATTTACAAGTTTAGATCAAGTTAATGGTTTACAACTTGATCTACCTACTGCTTTACAAACATTCGAACAACCAAGCTTATCAACAGAACCACAACCTGAACCTTGGAGCGCGCCAAATGCAGGTTATCAATGGTTTAATACAAATACTTTCAAACCAGGTTCATATGGTTATAACGGTGCGGTAACAGCAAGCGACTACGTAGTTACACACCCTAGCACTCTACCAAACAATGAAGTGTTCCAAATAAAAATTCAAGTAAATAACTTATTACCAAACACAACATACAATAATTACTCTTTAGGTATATTTACTACTGGCGGTACACAAGTAGCAAAGGTTCAAAATACAAATGGTACTTGGCCATCTACTTTTGGATATAGTAGTGCATTCTCTTTCACAACAAACAGCTTAGGTACTGCTGAGAAAATTGTGAACGTACAAATCGATTCAAATACAGCTGGACAAGCAACGCTTCGTCTACGCCAAAATACGACAGCGAAATACAATGAAGCTGTAATAATTAATAAGAAATAATGAAAAAGGCAATCCGGATATGGATTGCCTTCTTTTTACTTCTCTTCTTTTGAGAAAAACATTCTTGAAATAACGATACCTATACTACCTACTATTAAGAATAACACTGCCCTGATCATCATCGATACTTCTGGTAAGTCCAGAAGGAATAGCTTCCCTATCGTTACGACTAACACGACTAAGCCGGCATACAATATTTCATTCATATTTTTATTCCGTCCAAGCCAAACGGAAAATAATGCATATACCATCCATAATAATGATACCGATACGCTTATTATACTTCCATCTGTAGAAAGCACTTCACCGACTCTAGTAATTACAATAAATACAATAACCATAAACCAATAGAGCGTTATAGAATAAACATATTTTCCAAAACTCATTAACACATCTTTCACTTGCTTCATGCAGTAATAAAATGTACCTATTAAAATAATATGAGCAACGAACCCAGCTGAAATGAAATGATCAAACGGACTAAAAATAGTTTGTATCATTCCAATCGCGTAAACCGTCGCACTAACATACAATTTTATCTGTTGTTTTACTTTAATAGCAGTCACCATACCGAGGAAACCTTGTAATAATAATACAATCGCTGCATTCACTAGACTATACTCATATAAGATCGCTAAACTAAATGCACCCATTGCGAAACCAAATAAAAGATTTGTAAATGTAGAATGTCTATTCTTCCTATATTCAAGCACGAACATAGTAGCGTGCACGAGTGCACTAATCATTAATCCCCATGTTGTAAATTCAGGTATTTTTGAAATAGCTAATATAAAGAGAACTGCATTCGCACTAAATATCGCCAAGCGTGGCTCTACTATAAAACTTCTCTCCGTAAACATATGCCAAAATAATAGTAAGTGAATTAAACCATAAGCAACTGTTAACTGTATTTGCAAATCCTCTACTAACATTGACATAATAGCAAAGAAGACAAAAAGGACAATAGCAGCAACAGCATAAGAAATCATATATAAATACTGATAACGATTTTTCAACGCATACCATAATAAGCTAAGTGTCAGTATCGTCTCATATCCAAAGAAAATATACGGATTAGGAGTCGTACTATTTAATAAGAATGGTACGAAGAAAGCTCCTACCGCTACGAAGATAGTAAGATATTCCGATTGATACCTCTTTGCTACATAAATACCTAAAATGACCCATGCAATATTACATACAAACGCGACACTTGCTGGAATAAATCCATATAAATAATGTGCCGCAAATGTCGTTAAAACTATACCTGTAATACTGCCTCCTGCTAATACTAACCCTAACGCTTGCCGCTCTCGTTTAATTTGAATATCCCCTATATAATAAAAACCGATCGATAGGACAATACCAAACACAATTCGTATTGCTGGTGTTAATAATCCAGCATCTACCCCTGCTTTAAATAACCAGATTACTCCAAGTAACATAATGCCGACAAATATGCGCGGTAACCAAGTTTGGCAAAACTTAATAATATTAAATGGTTCTGGTTTAAAAGCAGATATATCCACTTGTTTTACCTCACGTTCTTGCACAGGCTCTTTTATTGTAACTACTTCTTCTTTTTGTTTTTCCTCCATTACCGTTTCAATATATTCTGTCTTTTCCTTACTAACATGTTGCTGAGCATTTTCTACTTCTATTTCTCTTTGTTTTGCTTTCAATTCAAAAAGCGCTTCTTGAATCGTTTCAATTGCCGTTTCAAGCGCTTCTATTTTCTTATTTAAATCCTCCTTCATACGCTCCCCCCTCATCACCTATTCAAAACCTATATATTACCAATTATCTTTATCATACTCTTAGTCTATTCATTTTCAATACTATTTTTCCAAAAAAAGAAAGGTGTTTTCCGAAATAGGAAAACACCTTTTACTTATTTATTCTTATTTAAAACTACACTAATGATAACGCCAATACAAGCGCCTATAATAGCTGGAACAATCCACCCAACACCTTCTGTATAAAACGGAATATATTTCAATACTGGCGTCCACTGATTCAAGATTACATTTTTATTGAAAATATCAACTGCACTAAACAACGCTACAATCCCAACAGTTACTGCATATACGTATGCATACTTTCCAATATATTTATGGAATAACCCTAAAATAATTAGTGTTAATGCAACTGGATAAATAAATCCAAGAATCGGTACTGATACTTTTAAAATTTGCGTTAATCCTAAATTAGCTAAAATCATACTAACAAAACTTAATATAAATGCCCAAACTTTATACGCTACTTTCGGAAATGCACTTGCGAAAAATTGGCTACAAGATGTAACAAGTCCGATTGAAACACATAAACATGCGATCGTAAAAATAAGACCTAATAAAACCACTCCGCCTTGTCCAAATAATGTAGTCATCACTTGTGCTAACACGTTCGCCCCATTATCAAATGTCCCTAATGAGCCACTCATTGAACCAACATATCCAAGTATGACATAAATAATAGATAGTAATAGTCCTGCCCCAATTCCAGCAATACTCATATATTTCGCTAAACCTTTATCATCTTCAATACCTTTTGCACGTAAAGCATTTGCAATAACAATCCCAAAAATTAAAGCTGCTAATGCATCCATCGTTAAATACCCATCTAAAAACCCTTGGAACATAGGAGCTTGTCCATAGCTTCCAGTAGCCTCTTTTACACTACCTACTGATGTAAACATGCTCTTTATAAAAATAAGGGCAATCATCCCTAATAATAACGGTGTTAAAACCTTTCCGAACAACCCCATTAATTTAGACGGTGATAAGCTTAACCAGTACACAATACTGAAGAAAATAACCGTGTAACATAATACAACTACACTTCCCGCTTCTGGGAACAACTGACCTGGCCCCATTTCAAAAGCTAAACTTCCTGCACGTGGTATACCAAGACCTGGTCCAATAAATAAATACACGATACACGGAAAAATAATGGCGAATGAAGAATGAACCCGACCCGCTAGCGTTTGAAAACTTCCTGCTTTCGCAATAGCAATAACTCCCAATATAGGAAGACCTGTTGCTGATATAATAAACCCTACTAATGAAATCCACACATGTTCTCCCGCTTCATACCCAAGGAAAGGTGGGAATATAAGATTCCCCGCTCCAAAGAACATCGAGAATAACATAAGGCTAATCAGTAAAATTTCTTTTTTCTGTAACAATTTCATTTGTTTCTCCTTCTTTAATTTCATCTTTTATGAAATCAATTTCACATATAAAAAAAGTGCAATAATCCGCTTCCTAGCAAAGAAAACATAGTCCATAGTCTATCACAAAAGAAACACCCATTCTATAGCTATCTCTCTTTTCCAATTTCTTCTGAAAAATCAACCTTTATTGACTTATAATAGTTAATAAGGTAAAGTATTAAATGTACAAAATTATTAACTTTGTTTTTGTTTGTGTCAGGAGGAAAATAACATGGAATCAACGATACAACTAGAAAGAGAACAACAAAGAAAAAAGAAACATCCTCCAGGTTTATACTTACTCTTCTTTACAGAAATGTGGGAAAGATTTAGTTACTATGGATTACGAGGATTATTAACATTATATTTAACGACAGCTTTAGTAAGCGGTGGTCTTGGGTTTAGTCCCGCATGGGCACTCTCTATTTACGGATTTTATACTGGAGCCTGTTATTTCACACCAATGATTGGTGGATACTTAACAGACCGTTTTCTAGGTAGACGAAAAGCAATCACAATTGGTGGTATAACAATGGCAATCGGTAACCTTACACTATTTGCCTTGCAAAACCAATTAGGCCTATACCTCGGATTAGCGCTTATTATTATTGGTAATGGATTCTTCAAACCGAACATCTCTACACTGGTTGGAGAATTATACGAAGAGAATGATCCAAAACGTGATAGTGCATTTACCATTTTCTATATGGGTATTAACGTCGGGTCATTTTTAGCTCCACTCGTTTGCGGATTTTTATCAGAAAATTTATTCAAAACAACAGTTGATGGCGTTGTACATTACGGATTCCGTTACGGTTTCTTAGCCGCTTCAATCGGAATGATCATTGGACAAATTTTATTTACAACACTATCAAATCGCTTCCTTGGTGATATTGGTAAAAAACCAACTCGCGATTTGCAAACAGCTGCTGGACAACCATCAGTAGGAGATACACCGTTAACAAAAAAAGAAAAACAACGTACCGCAGTTATCGTCATTTTAACATGCTTCGTTGTCTTCTTCTGGGCTGGCTTTGAACAAGCTGGTAGCTCATTAACATTATATACAAACAAATTTGTAGACCGCTCTGTGTTCGGATGGGAAGTTCCAACATCTTGGTTCCAATCGGTCAATCCATTATTTATTATTTTACTTGCCCCAGTCATTTCAGCATTATGGGCAAAACTTGCAACTCGTAAGCGCGGGGATTTAAAAATCCCAACTAAAATGGGACTTGGTATGATCCTACTCGGTATCGGTTATATCATTCTTGTTATCGCTACATTAAAAACAGGTAGTGATGAACATAACATTACAGAAAAAGCAAACTTACTATTTATCGTCTTTACGTATCTTTTCCATACATTAGGTGAGCTATTCTTATCACCTGTTGGACTATCAATGGTTAGTTCGCTCGCTCCAGTAAAACTAGCATCTTTACTAATGGGCGTATGGTTAGCGAGTTCAGGTATCGCCAACATTTTAGGTGGACAACTTGCAAGCTTCACAACTTCACTTGGATATGCTGAAGTATTTACAGTTATTGGCGCTGTAGCAATCGTTTTAGGTTGTGTTTTATTACTAATTTCCAAAAAGTTAGTGAAGTGGATGGATTAAAAAAAGATGAGGGATTTCCCCTCATCTTTTTTTATGCATTCTTACCTTTTTCTATCGCTTGTTCGTACAGCTCTTTATGTTCTTTATATTCACTTGGAACAAAATTCTTATAGAAGAATGCAAGCCAACTGTCTCCTTTTTTATATCCTTCTTCTCGAATGTCAGCCGCTTTTTTATTCGATTTGAATCCTTCAACAAACCATTTTTTTAACGATTCATTCTTTTCATATTTAGCAGGTACCTTTAAATCATAGTTTTCAAACGCATACTTATAGCCAGCCTTTTCTACTGCCTTTTTTGTAGACTTATACCCTTTTTCATAGGCTGTTTCATATGCCTTCACGTATACTTCTTTCTCTCTATTTCCAGGATTCTTTTCAGCTAGTTCTTTCCCTGTCTTTTCCCCTAATTCAGTTTGCACTTTTTCAATTTTTTCTGTTCTTTCTTTATTCCCTACTTTGAACCCGTCTGCAAAGTTTACCTTAAACTCTGGAGCAACTTGACTATCGTCCATCGTCTCTTGTGCTAAACCTTGTTCTTTTCCTTTTTCAAAATACGTTTTTTTCTGCTCTTCTAAAGACCATGCGGCTGCATAAGTCGCTTTAAACGCTTGTTTATATGCATCAGATTTTCCAGCTACATGCACTTCTGCATCATTTTTTCCTGCTTTAAAATCAGTTTCTCCATTCTTTTGACCTTCAAGTTGACCTTTTTCCATATCAGCTTGGCGCTGCGCTTCCTCTTGCTTACGTGCCTCTTCAGCTTTTCTTTGTTCCTCGGCTACACGTTGTCTCTCTTCTTCAGCTTTACGCTGTGCTTCTGCAGTACGTTGTTTTTCAGCCTCAGCGTTGTGCTGTGCTTCTGCAGCACGTTGTTTTTCAGCCTCAGTATTGCGCTGTGCTTCTGCTTGTCTCTCAGCTTCTACAGTACTATTATTATTCTGGCTAGGAGCTGGGCTCGTTGCACCACTACTAGAAGCTGGTTTATTGTGATAATGATATTCCCCGTACTGTAATCCCCATTTCTCACAATTTGTACGACACGTATGTCCGCCATTAGCATCTGTACGCCCTGGATGCGCATAAGCTGAAATTGGAGCTACCAATAACGCTATACTCGTTGTTAAAAGAAGTTTCTTCACCTGTTGTCTCACTCTTGTTCCTCCCAAAATCTTGAATTATAACTTCATTATACATAAATAGAAAAATACTTGAATACCAACTAAAATATTCTATTATTTCTCAACATTAGTAAAAAAGAAGGTCAACTCTTTAAAGAGTTGACCTTCTTTTTTACTTCTTCGCCTTTGTTCCTACTAAATCACCAGCAACAACATAACGTTTAGAATTATCTTTCACTGATACACATGTAATAAGCGTTATCTCATCTTTCCCATGATCCTCAACAACTTCCCATTTATCAGGAGTTACTTCAGATACACCAGTAACCGCATACTCATATTCATTTTCATTGTCATACAAATAAATTTTATCGCCTTTTTTTAGAGACGCTATGTCACTAAATAAAACACCTTTTTTAGACATGTTATGTCCTGCTAATGCATAGTTCCCTTTTCCCATTACTTGATTTTCTTTTACTGTTGCTGCACCTGATAATAAGTTTTTCTCAGTAGAAGATTTTAAAACAGGAATTTCTAATGAAACACTCGGGATCGAAATACGACCAATTACTTGTTTCTTATCTAATGATGCGTTCGCTACTTCTGCCAAGTCTGGCTGATTAATTTTCGAAGCATCTACAAATTCCGTCTCATGTTTTTCATAATCCATCTTTTGAACAGCCTGTACATTTTCAGTCTGTTTCTTTTCAGCCTGATATCCATCATAAAATGGCTTTCCGATTAACACGCCACCTACAACAAATAGCAGAATTGCTACTATACTATAAATTCTTTGCTTATTCATATACAATTCCTTTCCCCTACAAAATCTTACTCTATATAAAATGATAAGATAATATTGCTATATGTACAAGTATTAGCTGAAAAGAAACCTTCTTGCCGGTGCAAGAAGGTTTCTTTTTAAGCTAATTTATTTCTGTATAGTGATACGTGGAATACTGTCACTTGAGTCAAATAAATCAAATATACAACATATAAAGGATACGCTGGAATATACAAATTTGCTACAGGTGTAAATATTAATAATCCTAGTGCACAAGGTAATACAAACCACAATGATACAAATGTTGTTCGACATGCTCTATCTGTAATATCCTTCTCACGTTCATCCTCTTGGGGAAATAATAAAGGATACAATCGCAATGATGATTTTTTATATTTCTTCTTATGCAATCTTTTAAAAAACGCTAATATGATAGCTACAATAAATAGTAATACAACAGGTGTCAAACTCATTGTTATTTTAGATGACAAATTCTCATTTTCAATAATATCAGCAAACTGTATATAAAAATCATAAAACTCTACAAATGCCCAGCATGCCAATACACTGTAAAATAAATTTATGATATATGAAGCAATAATTCTATTCATCCTCTTCCCCCTCCTTATTTAAAACAAACACATCTTCCATCTTTAACTGAAACACATCACAAATCGTAAGTGCTAATAACAACGAAGGAACGTAATCCCCTTTTTCAATTGCTGCAATTGTTTGTCTCGTCACTCCAACCTTTTCTGCTAATACACTTTGCGAAAAATTGAAGCGAGCCCTTAATTCTTTCACTCTATTTAAAATGGTCAATTTTACCACCTCTCAATTTCATTGTATGTTATCCTTAACAAAATGTAAACTCAACTTAACATTATTTTTACAAAAAAATCCAACTTTACATATTGTAAAGTTGGATTACGTTTTAGTTTAAAATTGTAACTTTAACATTTTTTCTGCCCCAATTACTAGATGAAGCTTTATCAGGCATTAAAACATCGATTTTGTGACCTTTAATTGCGCCACCAGTGTCGGCTGCAATTGCTTGTCCATAACCTTCAACATATACAGTAGAACCTAATGGGATAACACTTGGATCTACAGCAATTAATTTCATTCCTGGGTTTGCAGTTAGATTATAGCCTCCCCATGCAGAATAAACTTGTTGTCCTGACGCATAGCCATTTTCAGCTGGATCTGCTGTATAAGCTGTTGCATGTACATAGATTTCTCTTCCACCAGCAGTTGGCTTCGAAGGTTGTGCAGGTTCTACCTTCGAATTATTATTAGCAGCAGGTTCAGCTGGTTTATTAGCTTTCTCTTGCTTTTGTTTTTCAGCAATTTCTGCTTGTGCTTTCACTAAAGCTTCTCGCTCAGCCTTTGCAGCCGCTTCTGCTTTCGCACGCTCTTCTGCTGCAATTCTTGCTGCTTCTTGCTCACGAGCAATCGTTTCTTGTACTGCCTTCATATTTGACTCAATTTTAGCTTTTTCTTCTGCTGCTAAATTAAGTTGGCTTGCAATCTGATTATATTTAGCTTGAACTGTTTGTAAGTTATCTTGACGCTTTTTCAAGTTATCCTGCAACTCAGCTTGTGCTTTTGCTAATTTTTGTTTGTCTACTACTAAAGATGCTTCTTTTTCATCAATTGTTTTCTTATCCTCTTCAATTTGACGAAGATCTTGTTCTTGTAGACGTAAAATTTCTTTATCAGCTTCTAGAATAGTAGAAACTGCGTTCATACGTTGTAAGAAATCTGCAAAGTTTTTTGACTCTACTACAACTTCCACTACTAAACTTGTATTTGAACTGTTTTGAACAGAAACCATACGTTTTCTCATAATATCCTTACGAGCAAGGACTTTATCCTCTAAAACGACAATTTCATTCTTTTTTTGCTCAATCTGCTTATGTGTTTCATCAATTTTACGTTGAATAGCAGCTTGATCCTCTTTATTTTTTGCAATTGTATTATTTAAATTATGTAGTTCGTTTTCGATACCTTGAATTTCTTTACTAACAGCTTGCTTCTCTTGCTCTTTCTTCTGCATATCTGCATCGTTTTGCTGCAATTGCTGTTGCATGTTGTTAAGTTTCTCGTCGTTTGACTCTGCTTTTACAGCGACTGTACTAGAAAGACCGATAATTCCTGCTAATACTAGACTACTGATTCGCTTAAAATAGTTCATAATCCGACTCCCTTCTTATACAGTTATACATGATTTATTTTACAGTTTGTTTACAATACCATTAAATACAGTTTATTTTTCATGACGAAAAAAAGGGAATTATGCATAAAATGTAATAGATTCTTAAATATTTAACAATTCCTATATTTAAAAATTATAAAAGATGCTAAAATCCAAATATAGAGAAAATATAACTTCTAAAGGCGGTTGAAATAAATATATGTTTACTCAAAAGAAATCACTCCAACATAAAATTGATCAATTAGAAAATCGTATACAGGAACTAGAAGCAGAATTAAAACAAAAAGATATTGAAAAACAAGAGATTATTTCTTCTATTCACGACCGTGTGCAAAGCGTCATTCAAGAGCATCAACTTGTAAATAATCAACACCATACACTTCAAAATTTAGTTCAACAATTAAACTCATGTTTCGAAAATGTTTCAACGCGTACTACACATTCCAATGAATTGAATAACGAAATGTTACAAAAAGAACAAAGCTTAATTCAATCTATTGAAGAAATTATTGACTGTTCTAATGAAGGAAAAGAATCTGTTCACCGTCTACTTATTGTAATTAACAAATTAGGTGAACAATCTCAGCGTACGTCTAACAGTATGAATCATTTAAGCGAACGCTCAAAAGAAATCGAGCAAATTGTAGAAGTCATTCAAAACATTGCAGCACAAACAAATTTACTAGCTTTAAATGCAAGTATTGAAGCAGCACGTGCTGGAGAACACGGTAAAGGATTCGCTGTCGTTGCCAATGAAGTAAGAAAACTAGCAGAAAGCACAGCAGAAAGTACAAAAAACATTGGCAACTTAACGAAAAAAATTCAAGAAGAAATTGAAAAAGCATATGATAACACAAAAGATAATTTGCATTTAGTCGATGAAGGTGTAGAAATGAGTGCCGATACAAACGCTAGAATTGAAAATATTTTAATTATGATTCAAACGTTACAAAATGGTGCTACCAATGTTATTAAAGCTATCGAAAACCAAAAATCTTGCAATGATGATATATTACGAGAATTCGCTAATACACAACAAATGTTCCAAAAATTAAATACTACTATTATGAACCATATTCATGATGCTGAAAAAGTCGATGTTCAATTGACTCAAGGTCTTCAAGAAACAGCAGTTTCTCATTAATAATAAAAACCCCTTATAACGCTATAAGGGGTTTTTATTATATTTCGAATTTTTATTTCTTTTCAATACTCATCCATATCTTTGTTATAATGGAAAAGTTGTTTCTTTCGACTAATAAACAAGGAGGATGTTATGGAACAATTTTATTTCATTTTAAAATATTTAATTCTTGGTCTGTTCCAAGGACTAACGGAACCAATTCCGATTTCTTCAAGCGGTCACCTCGTTTTAGCACAACATTTGCTAGGACTAGAAATAGAAGGGTTTAGCTTCGAACTACTTGTTAATTCAGCTTCATTATTAGCTGTATTACTTATTTATAGAAATGATTTAATTCGTCTAACGAAGAATGGTCTATCTTATATATTCACAAGAGCAGAAGACGCAAAATCAGATTTCTTCTTTATTATTTATCTTGTTATTGCGACCATTCCAGCAGGTGTTATTGGTGTTTTATTTAAAGATTACATCGATCAGTACTTAAAAGGTGTGAAAATGGTTGGGATTTCCCTTCTTATTACTGCTGTCGGCCTTTGGATTATTAGAAACTTGCGTGGGCGTAAAAATGATGGCGACCTTTCTATGAAAGATGCAATCATCGTCGGATTAGCACAAGCTTGCGCACTAATCCCTGGAATTAGCCGATCAGGTGCAACAATCGTAGCAGCGATGTTACTTGGTATGAAGCAAGAAACAGCCCTTCGTTTCTCATTCTTACTATATATCCCTGTTAGCTTAGGTGGTTTATTACTAAGTATTACAGACATTGCAAAAGATCCAAATCTAGACACATTATTCGTACCATATGTCGTTGCATTTATCGCAACATTTATTATGACGTATATTTCGTTAAAATGGTTTATGAACATTATGGCAAAAGGAAATTTAAAATATTTCTCTTTCTATTGCATTATCGTAGGTGTACTTACTCTTATTTTCTTATAAAGTGAAACTTACAAAGCGAAAAGCGAGTCATTCTATTAAACTAGGATGACTCGCTTTTTTATATCTTTGCCCCTCTTACCTTTCTGTACAGTAAGAGGGGCCCTTTTATGCGTATACTTTCTTTTCTTGACAATACAAACGAATAACATGTTTATCTTGTTGAAATACATCATGCGTTAGGCGGATAATAATAAAATTTCGTTTTGTTTGATCATCATGAACAAAAATCTGTTCTCCCTCTAGAAAACGCCACGCACTTTCAAAAGTTGTAATATGATCCCCACTTACAGAAAAAAGCTCATATCGCATATCTTGTACCCTCTCTCAACTTATAATAATCATAATATCCTTATATTAAATTTAATATAACTTAATTCCATTGAGATTTGTAATTTTTTCTATTTCGAAATATTTTAATTTTGTTTTCAGGCTCTTTTAACGTTATAATGATAAACGAATTTTCATTGAAAGGAGCTTCATTTTGACTGCATATTTATTTCCAGTAAAAACTGCATTTATTTTATTTCCTATTTTAGCAATGTTTCTCTTAATACCTTTTTTAATATTTAACTACCGAAAGTATGGTTATTTAAATAAATGGCGTTCATTTATTTTATACTCACTATTACTTTACTTATTAAATGCCTATTTTCTTGTGATTTTGCCGTTACCACAAACATATGATACTTGTAGCCTACAACCGGCTAATACGCAGCACATGCAACTATCACCATTTTATTTCATACAAGAAATTAGTAATCACACCTCGGCAATTTTAACGAAACCAGCTACTTATTTCTACCTATTAAAAGAATCTGCGTTTTTACAAGTAGCATTTAACGTTCTATTAACCGTTCCATTTGGTATTTACTTACGTTATTATTTCCGACGTAGTTTCTTACAAACAATTTGTATTTCTTTTTGTCTTTCACTCTTTTTCGAGCTAACACAAGTGACTGGACTATACGGTATATATAATTGTGCCTACCGCTTATTTGATATAGACGATCTGTTTTTAAATACATTAGGCGGCGTAATTGGCTTTATCATTGCACCAATATTTACGTACTTCCTTCCGAAAGCAAACGAATTAGATAGTCATATTGATTTGGAAACGAAACCAGTCGGATTCGTTCGTCGCTTTATCGCGATGCAAATTGATTGGATTTTCTTATCTATCGTTGTACCTGTCATTAAAAACAAAGGAAATTCCTTCTTTGTTTCTAATATTCAATCTTACACGAACATATACGAACTCATTTTCATAACGTGTTCAATCTTTATTTACTTTATTATCATTCCATACTTTACGAATGGAAAGACAATTGGTAAAGCATTGCTTCGTATTTACGTGAAAGGAAAATCAGATCGTATTACGTTGAAGGAACTATTCATCCGTTATGGTATATTCTATTTCGTTTTAGGTGGAATCAATTATATTCTTTCTAGTAGCTCTATCTTAAATCTTAAAGAGCCTTTAGTATTAGTAGTTATATTATTATTCCAACTCGTAATTAACGGTCTATTTATTATTCATGTTTTATTACATGTATTTAGTCGTGATAAGTTACTATTTTACGAGCGAATTAGTCAAACAAGAAATGCGATCATACTAAAAAAAGCTGACAAGTAATACTTTGTCAGCTTTTTTTCATAATCGTAAATAATTTTTCTGTGTAAGGGTTTGAAAACATTTCTGCTTCATCTAATAACTTCCTCACCTTTAGAAACGAATGCAATTCTGGATATATATTTTGTAATTTTTCGTGCGTTAACGTATGCATTTTCCCCCAATGCGGGCGTCCCTCATACTTTAGAAAAATTTTCTCCACCTCACCAAAATAAGCCGCATACTTCATACCTTTATACATATGAACAGCAATATACGCTGAATCCCTTCCATACGCTGGACTGAGCCATATGTCATCCCTTTTCACATAACGGCATTCAATTGGGAAGTGCACTTTATACTTTTTCTTTTCAATAAGGTTTGAAATTTCTTCTACAACGGTCCGCATATACTTTGAAGGAACGCTATACTCCATTTCATAAAATGGAACCGCACGCGATGTAGCAAATACTTCATAACTCGGGCCGATTATTTTTGTATTCGGTACAGCTTTAGCCGATAATCGACTTACTCCTTTACTTATAGAAGGAAACCATTTACACCCTTTAGATAACAAAGAAAACATCTTATTTTCAAGCAACTCTACCTTTAGTTTATGCCATTTCAAATCACTTTTTTTACCCGTTGTTTCGTTTGTAAATTTCACTTGTACTTCATCTGAATAAGGAAAAACAAAAAACTCAAAATGGCGATTCTTCTTATATTCTTCTAATTTGTTCATTACAGTAGATAGTGACTGTTTTTCACTTTCATACACAAGTGAATACGCCCCGATAACTTTCAATTTTATCTTTACAATGATACCTAGCATCCCAAGCGACAACTGAAAGGCTCTCCAATATTCTACATTCACAGTTTCCGAACAAACTATACTCTCACCTGTAGATAAAACTGCGGTAATCTCTATAACTTGTGTTGATAAACTCCCAAAGGTAACACCCGTCCCATGAGTTCCCGTACTAATCGCTCCTGCAATAGATTGCGAATCAATATCCCCTAAATTTTCTTGTGCATAACCTTTTTCTTCAAGTAACTTCCCTAGGTCATATAGCTTTGTTCCTGCCCACACTTCAACGGTCATCTTCTCCGCATCAATATTCACAATGCCCTTCAATTCATCTAAAGAAACTAAAATTTCTTCCGTTTGCACAAGAGGTGTAAACGAGTGCCCTGAACCGACAACACGAATTTTCTTCCCCTTTTTTCGCGCAAGTCCTACAACTTCTACTACATCTTGTATACTTTCTGGATACATCGTATAATGCGGCGTTCCTTCTACATTCCCTGTCCAATTTCTCCATTTTTGTCCCTTTATAGAAAGCATTGGCCATCCCCCCGATATGTTGAATACTCCCCAACAATCTCTCCTTCTTTCACACGATATAAAAAAGGAAACCGCTCACATAATTCTCCAGCTTTACTATGGCGAAACAAGATAGAATCTCCTATCTCTACTCGTTCCTCGCCGTTATAAAAAATCGGTGTTTGTACCTCGCCTGCACCTTCTAAAGCTAATAGTTTGGCACCATTTGGCATCCAAACCTCAGGTTCTTTATCTTTCCCAGTTGCGCCTGAGGCAATATATCCACCACCTAGACAAGTGTAAATAGTTGGGGCTGGTTTACGCACAACTGGTAAAGCAAATCCGACAGCTGGATAAAATTGCACTGCTTTATAATAATCAAACAGCTTCGGGGCATAAAAAGCAGAGCCTATCGTAATCTCTGAAACTGAATGATCTTGCTCAGTTGTTTTTATACTTCCTGTGCCGCCCCCATTTACAAACCTTAGTTCAATACCTAGATTTTGTATTTCTTTTACGATATGTCCTCTTCTTTCTTTAACTTCTAACACTGATTTCTTCTTTAAATATGAAATCACTTTACTTTTCACTCGTTGATTCGGTATGCGATCTCCTACCCCAGCAATTTGGGCTTCATATCCCATTACACCATCTAGTATTAAAAACGATGATTCTTTCACCCTTTTTACTATTTTCAAAGCACCTTGTACATCTTTTACCGGTGATCTTTTGACCCCAAAATGAAACTTTACAAAACGACTACTCATATCAATATCCAAACAAACACGAAAATACCCTTTAGACTTCTCAGCAATTTTTTCTAAATAAACAATATGATCTTCACAATCCACCATACAAGCTATAATGAGCCCTTGCTTTGTTAACAAACTTATTTCATGTAACGCTCTTTCATCATAAGCAGGATATCCGAGCAATAAATCATTGAATCCTTGTTCAATTAAAAACAAAGCCTCCCTAGGTGAAAAACACATAATACCTTGAAATCGATCATTTGCAGCTAAAATCTTTTGCATAACCGGAACAGAACGTAACGATTTACTCGCTATACGAATCTTCTTATTTCCACTTAATTCTATAATCGATTGAATATTTCTATCTAAAGCTACTTCATCCAAAAATGCACACGGTAATGGAACCTCTTTAAAAATTCCTCGATCCACATTTTTTCTCTCCTCTTTTCTATATGTCTTATACATATTGGAAAGAAAGTTTAAATTTCCTCTTACAAAATAAAAAAGTTTCTTCCTATTAAGAAGAAACTTTTTTAGGACTACTTCATAGAAATAGTCGCCTCTACTGGATAATGATCAGAGTAATCATTATATGTATATTTTTTGAGCCATGATGTAACAGTCCACTGCGGAGATTTCGGTTGTAATACTTTATTCTCTATAAATGATGGATTCGCATGGTCTTTACTTGCAATAATATAATCTAAATACTCAGCAGGGCTATCAGGGAAATTATATTTCGCAATACTATTTGTCGTCGCATCCCAAGTCGCTGTATGTCCTGTATAAGATGGAATAGAAGCGTGCAATGTTTTGAACATGGATGCGTACTCTGAGTCTCTATTGTTCTCTGCATTTATTTTATTCACGTTCATATCACCACCAAATAGGACGTACTCATCACTTGGTATATTCTTATTTTTAATAAAGTCTTGAATTTCTTTTAACTGGTTTGTACGTACAGATGCAGGTGAAGTTTTTCCGCACATACTATCTTCAGCCTGCAAATGCGTCCCAATCACATGAATGAAACGATCATTTTTCTTGATTTTCGTGTATACAAATCCTTTATTTGATAAATTATCTGGCCCGCATCCGTTTGCAAATACATATTGAATCTTTTCAACGATCGGCCATTTACTTACGATTGCAACGCCCCCATCTTCAGGAGTTGAAGATGAATAGCTACCTAACGTTTTATCCCATTCATTTCCGTTACTACGACCTAATACCGCTGTTTGATTTGGATATTCTTTCTTCAAATTCCCTAACAAACGATCTGAAGCGCTATTATCAAACACCTCATTTAATATAACAACATCTTGATTCTTAATATAATCCGCTGCTCCGATTAAATCCGCACGCTCACTTTGTCCCCAGTTCGGATATAAGTTTGTTGATAGCATGTACACGTTATGTGTCATCACTTTTAAAGTATTATTTTGATTTGTAGACGTTTCTGCTTGAGCTGAAGATCCTCCGTATAAAACCCCTAAACCAATCCCAAAGCTAAGTACACCTTTTAGCAATTTTCCTTTCACTTTTCATACCTCCATGTGTATAGTGATAAAAAGGCCAAATACTCTATTATGAGATTTGACCTTTTTTAAATACTTAACGATCTCCGTACGTATCAAACCAAAGCTGAATGTAACCGGCAGTAACACGTTGTGCATCCATTAAACGCTTACCTGTCATTGGTGTAACTTCAGCGCGCCATTTATCTGCATATTCTTGTGACACAGCTGCTCTTACGAACCAATCTTTCGTATTATCATTTACAATGCCAGCATAATCTTGTTTCGCAACTACTGCCGCTCCATGAATCCAATCTTCTGGATTTGTACCTTTCCAATTCCAATATCCATTTCCATCTGTTACTTTATAATTATCTTTTATCGTATCTACAAAGTTTTCATATTTAGAATGGAATCCTTGTGGATACGAAAGATTTGTAAAGTTTGCCGCATGCATCGGTTGGTTTACATCTCCTAAATAATGAAGAGATAATCCTAAATAGAAGAATGCTTGTTTCATATCTTTATTTTTGTATGATTCACCAGCTAATTTAAAATATTTAGCTCCAGTTTCCTTCGCCTGCTTTGCATATGGAATATACGTTTTCCCATTATCAGGGTCATAGAAGTGTGAAGCAAATGTGCTATTATCATAATAAGGATTTTCATAGTCAGCAGCATAAATACCATTTTCTAATTCCGTACGCCATTCATTTAATTGTGCAACTTGATCTTGTTTTACAAGTGTTGTATTGCGAGACATAATATCAATCGCACGGTTTACGATCCATAAATGAGAGTTTACGCCTTCTTTATGTTTATCTTCAGCAGACCAGCGGTGAACTATTTTTATTTTACTTCCCCCATCATTTTCATGAGCAAATGCAACACTTTGTAACGGAGCTACTAATGTAATAGCTGCTGCTAAAGCAAGTACTTTCTTTTTCATCTGAAATCCTCCATTTTATAATTGAATTATTGTAAACTTTTTGTTAGGATCCTATGATGCCGTCCGGTTAACCTATGACTAGAATATCCCACCTTTCATGAAATTTCTATCACTAAATTAAAATATGCAAATGTTCATATCATTATAACTTTATACATAGTGAATATAATGAATGCATGCACTTATATTGTAATAAAGTATTGTTAAGCTACTGCAAATGCTTGTCTAATGTAATGTAAAAAAGAGTAAAGCATCCACATGCTTTACTCTTTTTTTCTATTCGATAATATACTTGGCAGCTGTACATTAACTGCCAACTTATGAATAAACCCAAACACTAGTCCAATCCCAATAAATATGTATAAGATTGTAAATACCTTTCCAAAATCAGTTTGCGGACTAAAATTCCCATCACCGACAGTCGTCAACGTGACCACACTAAAATATAAAGCATCAAGAGGACGTAATCCTTCAACTGTACTATAAAAAATCGTACCGGATGTTAATGTTAAAAATGTTAATACGAATAATACTTGAAATTCTTTATCTTTCCACGCTCGTAAACAAGCTTTTAGCATCCGTTTCAATGTCAACATAAATGAAAGCATTAGACTTCCCCTTCCAAACAAAATACCTTTATTTAAAGGAAAGTCTATCACCTTTCTATATAGAAAAAAAGTAGCCCTCTTCTATTTCTAGAAAAGAGCTACTTTTTACTATTCTCTATTATTTAGGTGAAACAAGGATTTTCACTTGTGTTTTATCTTTTACAAGTGCTTCAAATCCTTCTTCAACAACTTGATCCACTGTGATTTTTTTCGTAATTAATTTCTCTGCTTGAATTTGGCCAGAGCTAATTAATTTAATAACAGCTGGGAAAATATGACGGTATCCAAGAATACCGATAACTTCTTTTTCTTTTAGTACAAGGTTGTTTGGCGTAATTGTCGCATCTTTTTCCCACACACTAACAATTACAGTTTGTCCTTCAAAGCTTGTACTTTCAATTGCTTGACGAAGTACTACTTCAACACCTGTTACTTCGAAGCTCACATTTACACCTAAACCATTTGTTAAGTTACGAATTTCTGCTAATACATCTTGAGTAGCTGGATTTAATACGTAATCCGCACCTGCTAATTTCGCTAACTCTTGACGTTCTTTAGAAAGTTCAACTGCAATAACAGGAGTTGCTCCTGCTGCTTTAGCCGCTTGAATGACAAGAAGTCCAATTGGACCACAACCAAATACTGCTACAGCTTCCCCTTCTTTTAATTTACTTTGACGTACTGCATGAACTGCTACAGCTGCTGGTTCTACAAGTGCACCTTGTTCATACGTCATTTCATCTGGAATATGGTGAACCATATCTTCTGGTACTACTGTATATTCAGAGAAACCGCCGCCTTCTCCACCAAGACCGTGGAAAACAAGTTGTTCACAAACATTGTAATGTCCATGTTTACAAGCTTCGCATTTACCACAAGAATAAATTGGTTCTACAACGACGCGGTCTCCCACTTTATGAGATGTAACGCCTTCACCGATTTCAACTACCTCACCACTAAACTCATGACCTAAAATAACCGGTGCTTTTACATGTGTTAATGGGTGCTCTTCTGTTGGAATAAAAATAGGTCCTGCTAAATATTCATGCAAGTCTGTCCCGCAGATACCACACCATTTAACTTTAATCTTAACTGCTCCTGGTCTTACAGTTGGTTCTGGTACTTCTTCTACTCGTACATCACGTTGATTATGCCAAAGTAATGCTTTCATTTTATACATCCCTCTCTACGTATATACTTAACCTGGTGAAGTTTACAAATCTATTATAATACTTTCATCCATATATTTCAAAAAAACAATCTCATTTCCACTAAATTTTAACAAATAAAGTTCAATATTTTGTCACTTTGTACTTTTTTCCACATCTGTTAATTCAATTTCATTGCGGTTGAAATTAGCATTATGCCATAATAGCATAGGAGAGGTGAATATCGCTTGAAATATTTTATTTACTTTATTGTTATCGTAGCGTTTCTAGATACATTTTCACAATTACCTATTATGAGTACGTTCGCTCAAAGTCTTGGAGGATCTCCTCTTATTATTGGGCTAGTTGTCGGTATGTACTCATTCGCTAATATGATCGGTAATATTATTGCTGGCGCTGCCGTCGATAAATTTGGTGCAAAAAAAATACTTTATATAAGCATGGGACTTACGAGTTTCATAGTCTTGTTATACACCGTTGTTCAAAGTGGTGAACAACTATTAGTTGTGCGCTTTATGCACGGCTTTAGTGACGGATTTTTAATTCCTGCTGCCTTTACGTTTTTATCAAAACAAACAAATTCAGCAAGACAAGGTAAGGCAATGGCTCTATCTGGTGCTGCTGTTGGAACAGCGGCAATTGTAGGACCTGCTTTCAGTGGGATTATGAAAGCAACTGCTGGTATAGAGTGGGTGTTCATTACCATTTCTATTTTAATGGTCCTTGGTACAATCGTATCTCTATTCTTCTTACCAAATAACGTATCAAGAAAAGATACTTCAAGAACACAAATGATGAACAAAGAAGATATGATTGAACTATTGAAATCAGAACCGTTATTACAAGCATATATTGGTGCTTTCACACTAATGTTTTCACAAGGGATTGTCACTTATATGTTACCAGTGAAAGTTGAGGCATTAGCACTTAAAGCATCTACAACAGGCATGATGTTAAGTGTATTCGGAATTACCGCTATCCTCTTCTTCTTACTGCCAACAAACCGTATTTACGATCGATTTAATCGTTCAAAACTCATGCTAATTGGGATTACAGTAATGGCATTCGCGTTATCTTTACTTGGATTATTCGCAACAAAAGGTATGCTCTTTATTGTTATGATGATTTATGGCATTGGATTCGCTATCCTCTTCCCATCGATAAATGCATTACTTGTTGAAAATACGACAGATGATAAGCGCGGAAAAGCATTCGGATTGTTTTATGCTTTCTTCTCATTAGGAGTTGTTGCTGGATCCTTTACAGTTGGAGCAATAGGGGCATCCCCTAGTGTCAGCTTCGTTATTGGAACTGCATTCTTATTAACATTTGCTGGAATGATTTATGTAAGAAGCAAAATAAAACGTAAAATAAAAAGCAAAGTAAAAAAGACAATGATGGGATAACTCCATCATTGTCTTTTTTAAAATGCATACTGATATAACCCGTAATATAATGGCAGAGTTGGGATAATACCAATTAATTTAAATATAAAAGGTAGCGGGTCATCCTTCTCTTCATATAAACGTAAAACAAAAACAGCACTTAAAGTCCAAATAACGCTGAACACGAAAATGCATTTCCAAACGAGTGAGGTTAATATCTCTACATCAAAGACAAAACCAAATAGCCCAATCCACGTAATTATAGTCACTACAAAATCAAACTTTTGAATTGGTGTTTGAAACATACCCCTTACTAACGAAGTAATAGTTAATATCGCTACAATGACTAAATAAACTTTCCACAACATAATGATAAACTCCTATTCAACTTTTAACTTTCAATAAGCCGTATTTAATAAACAATATGGCATTATGTTTTTCATAGAGATAATACAATGGATAACAAAATAAGAAGAAAATAAGTACAGTTGGTACATCGTCTATAATAGAAAAATAATTTACTAGTAATTCCTTAATACTCTCTCCAATTATAATAAACAGTGGGATTATACAAATTGCTGCTAATATTAAGCACGGTGTGATCCTCATTTCTTTTAGCCTCGCTTTACAGTGTGGACACTTGAATGAAAAAGGATGCGGGAGATCCATAATATGTTGCGCAGTAATATTCCCTTCACACTGTGGACATTCGATTATTTCGTTCATTTAGTTCACTCCTCTCTATCCATAAAAAGAGCCCTATCGAATAGAGCTCTTTTATTGCCGAATATATTACTTTTATGTATAGCCAAGTAACAATGTAAATAAATTAAACTGTAAAGACAATACTATATTGCTTCTTTTACAATGAAAGTGTATAAATACCAACGATACTTCGACAATTTCCTCGGAAATATTTCTTTTCCCCACATAATTTGCTACACTACATATGAACAGACACTTGTATTACATAAGCTAAAATAATAACCTAATGTACAAAATAAAAGGCACATTCTTCATATGAAGAATGTGCCTTTCGTTTATTAACGTCTAATCCAAACAGCGCCTGCTGATTTATCCTCTGCCTGTCCAACAACTTGGAATTTAAGTCCAAGGTTTGGAACTTTTCTTCCCGCGTCTGCAATTTGTTTGTTACTATATACTTTTGAATCATCAAAAGTTGTAACACCTTGTAATCCAGAATAGTTAAACTGTCCACGTGTTAATGAATTTACACTCCATGCTGGTGTTTGATCAAACGAAAATGCAGCGTCCGCAATTTGCATACCTGTATTACCGTACGCTGGTTTCCCATTTAAATTACCAACAAACGCTTCTGGATGAGAGTCTACAACCCCAAGGAAGCCTTCACCTGGATGCACCCCCACCCAGTTATCTTTAAAGCTATCATCTGCATACCAAACGACAAGACCTGTATTATACACTGGACCTTTTCCTGCTTTTAATCCATTATCTGATCCCGCATAGTTTCTCCACTCTAAGTAGTAATAATGAGCTTTTTTCTCTGTCCCATCAGAAACAACGAATCCATTTAACTGCATTTTAGATGTTCCTTCTGCATCATCAGAAAATACTACTTGTCCATCAACAGTTACATTTACATTATCCATCGCGAAACCTTTATATGTTACAGCTGGATCTGTAATATAATCGAATTGCAGTTTCACTTTTTTCCCTTTAAATTGACTTAAATCGTATGATTTATCAATCCATTTTCCGTCTGTTGTATCTTTATCTCCTTGGACTACTTTTTCTCCAAGTCTATCAATTAATGTTTTCGTTCCATCTTCTGTTACTGCATGCACTTCGACAAAATCGCACTCTGCTTCTAACTCATAATTTGCTTTATAATCGAATTTTGCATTTGTTCCTTTTGTTAAATCCAAGAACGGTGTTTCTAATGTTGTATGCATATCATCGCCTCTTGTACTATAATATGCATGCTTTCCAAACTCTGGTTTAATCGTTTCAACACTTTTACCTGGTAAGTTAACACGTACAACGCCTGGACGATTGGATTTCGTAACACTTTGATCAATATATGTAGGAACTCCTACACCACGCTTAATTTTATCGTAATCTACTTCTAAAATTTTTGCCCAGTTGCCACCCATATTCTTTTGTAAGAAATCTTTATTTTGTGGTGAGAAACTAGTTGGCTCTGTTCCTGCAATTTTCCCTGTCCAACTACCTCCGCTCATTAATGACCAAGCTTCGACTGGTGAACCAGTTCCAGTATATTTCGTGTCATATTCATCCGGTAAGCCAAGGTCATGTCCAAATTCATGCGCAAATACACCTACTGCTCCATCCTCTGGTTCAATTGTGTAATCATGCGCTGCTACCTTTCCACCAAAATAATCTACATTTGATTTTGTACCTTCAATCGCTACTGGATCTACTGCTAATTTTGAACGGTGTGACCAGATTGCATCATCACCTAATTTGCCGCCACCCGCTTCTTGACCGACACCAGCATGGATTACCATTAAATGATCAATTACACCGTCAGGTTCATTTTGATTTCCATCACCATTTGTATCATATCTATCAAATTGATCAAATTGAGATAAATCTAGCCCTTTCTCAGCAGCTGCATGTAAAGCTTCTTTCACTAAATCACGTGCGCCTTTTGGTCCTTTATTATCGTGACCACTACTACCATCAGCACCGTAGTCAGACGCTTTCCCTGGGACAGTTAGCCATTCCGTTACATATCCATCCGTCGTATAACTACCGCCAGACTGCTCTTCATAATATTGTTTAAACGTTTTTACTTTCGAACCATCAAATAGCGTGTACGGTTCATTACCAAATAACATCTTTTGATAATGCTCTCTACTAAAGTCATTCGAATACATATACCCTGGCGTTTGATCAATATTATTATGTTTATAATCACTAAATTCAACGAGTAATACTAATACTTTATCATTTCGAACAGATCCCTTATATGGTGCTTGCTTCGCTTTAGAAGTTGGGACTTGTCCATTCAATTGCTTTTTATTTGGTTCTGGCTTTTGCTCAGGGCTCACATTTTTTTCAGGTTTTTTTACCTTTTCCTTTTCTTCCATCTTTTTCTCTTTTACTTTTTTCACGAAATCAGATGCCTCTTTAGCAGTATCCGCTGGAAGAATTTCTTTATTTGCCTGATCGCCTTGTTTCTTTTCAATATACTTTTCTACAGCTTTTTTCGTTTCTTCTTTAGAAGATGCTGGATTAATTGTTCCTCTTTCTTTCAGCGCTTCCGCTAAACGATCTTCTTGAATTAAATTGTAATCAATTGGTGTTGTAGACACATTATCTTTCTCTTTTGCTGGCGTTTCTGCGTATGCTAATGGAGCACTCATTACAGATGTACATCCAATAATTGCCGCAATTGCTAATGACGATAACACTTTAAATGGCGCTTTTCTTCTCATTCTATTTCTCTCCTTTTATAAAACTTAAAATTCAGATAAATAAGTGCATTTAAATCGAAATCCCTATTTTCTGCCCTCCCTATATAAAAAGGCATAATTCTATAAACGTTAAGCTTTCTGTTATAGAATCATGCCCCTCCAGTTTTCTGGTCAGAACTTCTACCTTTTTATGTCGAAATATGAAAAATAAAAAGTGATTTGATATATATTAAATAGCTTATATAACAAATTTAAAAGACAATATGCAAAATTGCATGAAAATTCTTTTAAATAAAAAAAGAACCCTAGTCAATTAAACTAGGATTCTCGATTTTCTACTATTTCTCTTGTGTTTTTTCCCAATCAGCTAAGAACTTCTCAATTCCTTGATCTGTTAATGGGTGCTTCACTAATGAAGCAATTACGTTTGCTGGAATTGTTGCAATATGTGAACCGTTTAATGCTGCTTCTGTTACGTGAACACTGTGACGTACAGATGCTGCAATGATTTCTGTTTCAATACCGTGAATTGCAAAGATTTCTGCAATTTGGCGGATTAGGTCCATACCGTTATGACCGATATCGTCTAAGCGACCTAAGAATGGTGAAACGTATGTTGCACCAGCACGAGCTGCAAGTAATGCTTGAACTGCTGAGAATACTAATGTAACGTTTGTACGAATTCCTAAATCAGAGAATGCTTTTACTGCTTTTAAACCTTCCGTTGTCATTGGTACTTTTACAACAACGTTTGGAGCAATCTTCGCTAATTCTTTTCCTTCTTCAATCATTTTATCAGCTTCTAAGCTAATTACTTCTGCGCTTACAGGTCCTTCTATAAAGCTGCAAATTTCACGAATACGCTCATGGAAATCTACGCCTTCTTTTGCTACAAGTGATGGGTTTGTCGTTACTCCAGCTACTACGCCTAATGCATTTGCCTCTTTAATTTCATTAATGTTTGCTGTATCAATAAAGAATTTCATTTGTTATTCTTCCTTCCTAATTTTCAATTTATATTTATTTGTTTTTCTTAATAAGCTCTAATTCAATCGGAATAGATTTGTCCACTTTTTTACCTTGCGTGATTTCTTTTGCTGTTTGCATCGCCTTCTCCCCGATTAATTCCGGTTTTTGAGCAACTGTTGCAGCCATACGCCCATCTTTAACCGCTTTTACAGCATCTTCTGTTGCATCAAACCCAACAACGACTACATCCGTTTTTCCAGCAGACTTCAATGCTTCAAGTGCACCTAATGCCATCTCGTCGTTATGCGCAAACACGGCTTTAATATCACCATTTGCTTGTAAAATGTTTTCCATAACAGATAATCCTTTAGCTCTGTCAAAATCAGCCGCTTGTTTGGCAACTACTTTTAAAGACTTATCAGCTACGTTATGGAATCCTTTCCCACGTTCACGAGCAGCAGAAGATCCAGGGATTCCTTCTAACTCAGCAACATTTGCTCCCCCGCCAACTAATTCACGAATGTAATCACTAGCCATTTGACCACCTTCGATATTATTAGATGCAATGTGAGAAACAACCTTACCTGAATTCGCAACGCGGTCTACTGTAATAACGGGAACATTTGCTGCATTTGCCGCACTTACTGCTGAAGCAACAGCATCTGAATCGGTCGGATTAATAACAACTACATCGACACCTTTTTGAATTAAATCCTCAACATCGTTCGTTTGCTTTGCTGCATCATTTTGTGCATCAACAGCAATCAATTCAATGCCGCTTTCTTTCGCTTGCTTTTCTGCTCCTTTTTTCAAAGTCACAAAAAATGGATTGTTTAAAGTTGAAACAGAGAATCCAACTTTAATAGTTTTATTTCGACCTTTATCGCTAGAATCCTTTGCCCATTCTGGTGGTTCCATTGAACAACCAGCAGTAATGACCATAATACATGCAACGAGTATAAGTAACCATTTCTTCATGCATTGTCCCTCCATTATGCTTCTTTTCGACGATCAATTAATACAGCTAGTAAGATTACAAGTCCTTTTACAACTTGTTGGAAGAAAGAAGATACGCCTAATAAATTTAAACCATTATTTAGTACACCGATAATAAGTACACCGATGAATGTACCAACAATCCATCCTCTTCCCCCAGAAAGACTTGTTCCGCCTAATACAACTGCTGCAATTGCATCTAATTCGTAAGAAGTACCTGCAGTCGGCTGTGCAGAATCTAGTCGTGATGTTAAGACAATACCTGCAAGCGCTGCCAAAATTCCGGAAAGACAGTAAATCATTACTTTAATTCTCGTAACATTAATACCTGATAGTGCTGCTGCTTCTTCATTTCCACCAATTGCAAATGTACGGCGACCAAATGTCGTTTTCTTCAAAATAAAGTACAGTACTGCGAAAGCGATCATCATTGTAACAGCTGGTACCGGAATACCGAGAAAATAACCGCGACCAAACATTTGGAACATTAAATGATCCCCAAGACCAGTGATCGGACGTCCGTCCATATAAACAAGCGTCAACCCACGAAAAATAGTCATTGTTGCTAAAGTTGCAATAAATGGAGCTACTTTTCCCTTCGCTATGATGATACCGTTTACAATTCCCATTACAAGACCAGCTAATAATCCAACTGCCATCGCAAGGAACGGGTCCATGCCACTTGCCATCATTCCAGCAACAAGTGCACTTGATAATGCTAAAATAGAACCTACCGATAAGTCAATACCCCCTGTTAAAATTACAAAGGTCATTCCGAATGCAATAAGCGCATTAATCGATACTTGACGCAGTATATTAAATAAATTTGGAATTTCAATAAATGCTGGATTTAAAGCTGTAATTACTACAATAATTAATACTAGTCCAATTAAAGACCCAAGTTGTTGTAATACATTCCCCTTCTTAGCCATCCTTACTCTCCCCCTGTAGCTAGTGCCATAATAGACTCTTGTGATGCCTCATCTTTCTCTAAAATGCCGCCGACTTTTCCTTCATGAATAACAAGAACGCGATCACTCATCCCTAAAACTTCTGGAAGCTCAGATGATACCATAATAACGGCATCTCCTTGCTCAGTAAGCTTATTCATAATAGAGTAAATTTCTTTTTTCGCTCCAACATCAACACCCCTTGTTGGCTCATCTAAAATAAGTAGCTGCGGGTGGATACCTAACCATTTTGCAATAACTATCTTTTGCTGATTTCCACCAGAAAGAGATTTCACCGCTTGCTCTCCACTAGCTGCTTTCACATTAAGAAGTTTCATCATGTCCGCTGTAAACTGTTGTTCTAGTTCGTTACTTAAGACACTTCCCTTTGAAAGACTTTCTAAATTCGGTAAGGCTAAATTTTCTCGAATTGAGAAATCTAACACTAACCCTTCAGATTTTCTATCCTCTGTAATGAATGCTATTCTTTGTCTAATCGCATCTATCGGACTATCAATCTTTACTTCTTGTCCATTTATAAGAATTTGGCCAGAATCTAAAGGTTCGTATCCAAATATTGCTTTCATAATATCTGTACGGCCAGCTCCCATCAAACCAGCAACACCAAGGATTTCACCTTTTCTAACTTGAAACGAAACATTTTCAAACTTCCCTTTTTTCGTTCCGTTACGCATTTCAAAAATAACATCGCCAATTTGACTATTTCGTTCTGGGTAACGTTCACCAATGCTGCGCCCCACCATCATACTCACTACTTCATCAAACGATGTTTCTGGAATTAACCTCTTTCCTACGTATTCCCCATCACGTAAAATCGTAATAGCATCACATATTGAAAAAATTTCTTCCATTCGGTGTGAAATATAAACGAACGAAACGCCTTCTTTACGTAATTTATTAATAACAGTAAACAACGTTTCAATTTCACGATCTGTTAATGCAGCTGTAGGTTCATCCATAATAATAACGCTCGCGTTTGTCATTAGCGCTTTCGCAATTTCGATAATTTGCTGTTGTCCAACCGATAACTCTCCTGCCAACATCGCGCCTTTTACATGTAAACCTAACTCCGCTAGTTGCTGCTGCGCAATCGCGTTCATTTGACGCGTACGTAAAATACCTGTCTTCCCATACATTAACTCTTTACCGAGAAACATATTTTCAGCTACTGTTAAGTTCGATAATATGTTCAATTCTTGATGTATAAATGCAATACCGTACTCTTCAGCTTCTTTCGCATTTTTAAAAGTTCGTTCTTGTCCATCAATCTTGATTGTTCCACCATCTTTTTTGTATACACCTGTTAAAATCTTCATGAGCGTTGATTTACCCGCTCCATTTTCCCCCATCAATGCATGGACTTCCCCTGTTTCAATCATAAACTGTGCATTCTTCAAAACAGGATTGCCATTGAACGCCTTTGAAATATTTTTCATTTCAATACGCATTCCCATCACTTCCCTTTATTAAAAAATCACGCCTGCATGTAAAATTACATTGGCATAAGGCGTAGCCTCTCCTGTACGAATAATCGCCTTCGCTTTCTTCGTGTGCTCTTTAAATTGTTCATGCGATACATATTCAAATGCTGGTTCTATTAATTTCAGCTCGATCTCTTGATTTACTTCCGCATTATTATTAATGACTTCTTCTGCTAACGTTACTTTTTCAATTGCCATATCATCAGCTACCACTTGCAATACGTCTAAAAAGCTAGGTTTTCCAATCTCAACAGCTAAATCAATTCGTTTTACTCCGTCAGGAATTGGTAACCCGCAGTCTGCGATTACAATCGTATCTGTATGCCCAAGTGAAGCAAGGACTGATGCAATCTCACTGTTTAATACACCGTGCTTTTTCATCCGACAATCACCTGCACTTCACGTACTCTATCTCTCGTTGGCATACCGCCCTGTGCTCCAAGTTTCGTTACAGAAAGACCACCAGCAACATTCGCAAAACGAATTGCTTTTTGAAGTGTTCCTCCTTCAGAAAGCGCAACTGCTAATGCACCATTGAATGTATCACCAGCTCCAGTCGTATCTACTACATCAACAGCGATGCTAGGAACATGTACAATCTCCGTACCATTATGGAAACGAACACCTTTAGAACCTTCTGTCATCAATAGTTTATTTGGATATTTAGCCAATAAATCTTCAATTGGTGATATGAAATCATCTAATACGATGCGGCACTCATGTTCATTTGGTGTAATATAAGTTGCCTTTTCTAAAATATCTTCTGATAACACTTGTGCTGGCGCTGGATTTAACATAACTGGAATATTATGCTCCTCACAAATAGCCAATACATATTTTACTGTTTCAAGTGGAATCTCTAGTTGAAGAACAACCATATCTGCTTTTATAAGAAGATCTTTTGAACGATCTACAACCGACTCATTTACAAGAGCATTCGCCCCTTGCACGACAACAATACTGTTATCCTCTTCTGCTAAAACGATATGAGCAATTCCTGTCGCCGTATCTGTAACCGGTACCACATAGTCGATAAAAACGCGTTCGTTCTCTAAATTGTTCCTAACTACAGTTCCATAATTATCGTTTCCAACTGCTCCAACCATCGCTACATTTGCACCTAATCTAGCTGCCGCAACCGCTTGGTTGGCTCCTTTCCCTCCTGGAATTGTATGAAATGCTTCACCAATTACTGTTTCTCCTGCTTTCGGACGTTTTTTTGAAACAGCCACTAAGTCCATTGAAATGCTACCTACTACTGCAATATTTGGCATCTGTTTCATCTCCTTACTTCGTTGTATTTCGTTCTATAATTTCAATCGGTAAACGATAGTGTTTCTCTTCTAATGCGTTCCCTTCCATCTGCTCTAATAACAGCTCTGTTGCAATTTTCCCCATTTCATAAATTGGCTGTGCAACAGTTGTAATAGATGGATACATCATTTCTGTTAAAGAAATTCCATCGAATCCGATAATTTGTAAATCATCTGGAATAGAAATCCCCTTTTGAAGTGCAGCCTTTACAATACCTATTGCAATTAAATCATTCCCTGCAACAATTCCATCAATATGTGGGTATTCTTCTAATAATTCCACCGCTACACGCTCACTATTAGCTGGATCAAATGTACTCTCTGCAATCATATAAGAAAGATTATTTTTCGTAATAACGTCTACAAAACCTTCAAAACGTTCATTCGCTGTACTCACATCACGTGGTCCACGAATATGTGCAATATGTTTGCAACCTTTGTCTAATAATAACTTTGTAGCAGCCTGACTTCCCGCATAGTTATCTGCATATACAGTAGGAATACGCTCATTAAACATACGGTCAATCGCAACGACTGGTACTGACAAACTCATGTAATTAACACTATTTTGTGGATTTGTGGCTACAATAAATCCATCCACATTATTTTGCCTAAGTACATCAATATATTGCTTTTCTTTCTCTAAACTCTCATCAGAGTTACAAAGTACAACTGTGTATCCTTGCTTATGCGCTACATCTTCTACGGCACGTGCAACTTCTGGAAAGAATGGATTCACGATATTTGGAACAACTAAGCCAATTAAACGAGATTTTTTATTATACAGTGAACGCGCTACTGTACTAGGTTTATAATCTAGCATCTCAATCGCTCGTTCTACTTTCTTTAATGTATCTTCATGAACATATCCATTTTTATTTAACACTCTGGAAACGGTCGCAACAGATACTCCCGCTAATTTTGCAACGTCTTTAATCGTACTCATTCTCTTCCCTCTCCGTTTCATGTAACCGTTTACAGAAAATAATATAACGTATTTCTAGAAATACGTCAATCATTTCTCACAAAAAAGCTTTTAAGGTTATACTCAAAAAAAAAAGCACCGCCATAAGGCGATGCTTTTTCATTACGAATATGATACCGTTTGTTCTTTTTCCTGTGCAGCAGGCTCTTCAGCGCCTTTTTTACGATCTGATAGTTTAATCTTCTGTAAGAAAATCGTAAAGATGGCACCCACTACTATGAATACTAATCCTGTTAAGAATACAGTATGAAGCGAGTCTACTAAAGAGTTTTTCAAAATTGGTACAATGCTGTTAGCGAATGCTTCTGGCATTTGTTTTAATGCCTCTGGACTAAATAACATCGAATATAAACCTTGTGGATCTGTATGAATCATATCTTTAAATTTTGTTACCATTTGTCCCGCTTCTTTCGGGAATGTATCTAATACAGGTACTAAATTCTTTGTTAATGTTGTACCTGAAGTATTATTCATGATTGATCCTAAAATTGTAATACCAAATGTTCCACCGATTTGACGGAAGAACTGACTTGATGATGTTACGACACCAAGATCTTTTTTCGGGAAGCTTTCTTGTAACGCTAATGTTAATGTTGGCATTACAAGACCCATTCCTAAACCGATAACCATCATATAAGAAGTAGCAGTTAGTTTAGTTGTGTGCATATCCATCGTTGTTAATAACCAGAATCCTCCAGCCATAATAAGCATTCCTGTAATAATTTGTGGTTTTACACCAACTTTTAATACAAGTTGCCCGCCGATAATACTCATCACAATCATTGTAATCATCATTGGCGTCATAATTGTACCTGATTCAGCAGCACTTACTCCTACAATTCCTTGCATGAAGAATGGTACGAACATAATAGCACCGAACATTCCAATACTCATAAAGAATCCAATCGCATTTAGTAATGTAAATGTGCGATTTTTAAAGAAATGCATCGGTAAAATTGGTTCTTCTGCTTTCGTCTCAACGATAATAAAGCTAACGATACCAATTACAGCTAATGCAAATAACCCGATAATTTGCCAAGAATCCCATGGGTAATCTTTTCCACCAAACGTTAATGCAAGTAATAAACTTACAACACCGAGAATCATCGTAAAGATTCCAGCGATATCAATTTTAATTGGTCCCGTTTGTTTATGTGATTTTAATCCCATTGCGATAAAGATTGTTGCTAAAATACCAACTGGTAAGTTAATGTAAAATACCCATCTCCAGTTCACTGCGTCTACAATCCAACCACCAACTTGTGGTCCAATTACAGAAGCAAGACCGTATAACGCACCAAAAATACCTTGCCATTTCGCACGTTCTTTTCCCGTGAACATGTCTCCAATAATAATCATAGCCATTGGCATCATAATACCGCCACCAAGACCTTGAATACCACGGAAAATGATTAATTCTGTCATACCATTTGCCATACCACATAACGCCGAACCAACCATAAAGATAACTAGCCCTGTTATATATACGTTACGACGACCAAGTAAATCCGCTAATTTACCTGCAATTGGTACAACTGTCGTTGATGTTAACATATAAGCTGTTGTTAACCACGTCATTAAGCTTAATCCGCCTAGTTCACCGACGATACGCGGCATTGCTGTACCAACAATTGTTCCATCTAATGCAGCAAATAGCATCGCGATTATTAAACCGATTAACAGCAACTTTCTATTTATATTTTCTTGTTGCTCCATGTAATCTCCTCAATTCCTCTTAGTTATTCTCTTTTTTCTCTTGTGTCCCGCAAATAATTGTTTCTAACTTCTCAAAAAGACGTAATAAATCTTCTCTTTCTTGTAACTCTAAGTGTGAAAAATATTTTGCAATATGCTCATTACGAGCAGTCATTGCCTCTTCTACTCTAGCTTTCCCCTTTTTTGTTAACTCAATGACGACAACACGACGGTCATCTTTGTCGTGATAGCGTTCTACAAGCTCTTGATCAATTAGACGATCGATCATCACTGTAATTGCACTAGGCTTTACATACATCTTTTTTGCTAATTTTGTCGCTCTTGAAGCTCCATAATGATCTAAAATCTTTAAAATATAAAACTGTGGTGGTGTAAGTCCTGTTGCTTGCATTTGTTCTAATAACTCTGTCTGCATTTTCTTTCCAATCGAAAAGGCAAGAGCTTGAATTTTATCGATATGCGTCATATCATTTGGCATGTTATCCACCTCTTATTTAAACAATAAAATATTTAACGTATTTAAATATTAATCCCGCGAACAAAATCCGTCAACACTTTTTATTTATAAAAACGTTTACATTTTTATCACAAAGTTGTATAATTTTCGTCGAAGTTAATATTGACAGTCACGGAGAATCGGAGTACAAGGCTATGAATCATAAAAAAGGGAACTTTTTTATATTTCATGGCCTTTTTATATTCTTCTGAACCACAACACTTCGAATTAATTAGGGGAGGATTTTCATTTTATGTTTTTCACACAATTATTTAAACCTGCGCCCCACGCGGAACGCTTACCAGCTGATCGCGTTGATAGCGAATACCGTAAATTACGTTTACAAGTATTCTTAGGTATCTTCATCGGGTATGCAGGTTACTACTTTGTTCGAAAAAACTTTTCACTAGCAATGCCATACTTAATCGAACAAGGCTTTAGTAAAGGAGAACTTGGGGTTATCCTTTCAGCAGTATCTATCGCTTACGGATTAAGTAAATTTCTTATGGGTATCGTATCCGACCGTTGTAATCCTCGCTACTTTTTAGCAGCTGGGCTATTTTTATCAGGTATCATTAATATTATTTTCGGCTCATTTTCTTTCATTACAACGAGCATCATACTTATGTTTGTCCTTCAGTTTTTAAATGGATGGGTACAAGGTATGGGCTGGCCTCCTTGTGGCCGTACGATGGTTCACTGGTTCTCTATTAGTGAACGTGGTACAAAAATGTCTATTTGGAACGTCGCTCATAACGTCGGCGGCGCACTTATGCCTTCACTCGTTACATTAGGCCTATATTTCTTTGCAAATGACTGGAAGAGTATTTTTTACTTCCCAGGTATTCTTTCAATTTTAGTTGGTATTTATGTGTTAATTACGATGAGAGATACACCTCAATCTTGCGGATTACCTTCTATAGAGGAACATACTGGGGAATATCCATCAGATGAAAAAGTAAAAGATCGAGAACGTGAACTTTCAGTAAAAGAAATTTTATTTACATACGTACTAAACAATAAATTTTTATGGTACATCGCTATTGCGAACGTTTTCGTTTATTTCGTACGTTACGGCGTTGTAGACTGGGCTCCTACTTATTTAGTAGAGGAAAAAAGTTTTACTCATAGTAGCTCTCGCACAGCTTACGCTTTATATGAATGGGCTGGTATTCCAGGTACACTTCTTTGCGGATGGATGAGTGATAAACTGTTTAAAGGGCGCCGCGCACCTGCTGGTATTTTATTTATGGTCGGTGTATTCATTGCCGTTCTCGTTTATTGGCTAAATCCTGCCGGTCACCCAATCATTGATAGTATCGCACTTGTTTCCATTGGATTTTTAATTTATGGGCCTGTTATGTTAATCGGCCTACACGCATTAGACTTAGCACCGAAAAAAGCTGCTGGAACTGCAGCTGGTTTAACTGGGTTCTTTGGTTACCTAGGTGGCGCTACTTTTGCTAGCGCAGCTATGGGCTTTATTGTAGACGCATTTGGATGGGATGGCGGATTCATTTTACTCCTTGCTTCTTGTGTGCTCGCAATGTTCTTCCTTGCCCTTACTTTAAACACAGGATCTGCAAAACAAAAACAAGCTTAAGTACTAATATTATTCTTATCAAAAAAAGAGAGGCTGTTCTTTCCAGAACACCTCTCTTTTTTCTACATATAAATCTTTTTTCTTACAAAAGATTTATTCTCCTCTTTTTATATGTTAGCGTTTTCAACTAACTTCAATCCCCTATATAACAGCATTCAATCTCTGTATAAAAAGATTTTTGAATATTTTCTCAACTTATGCTTGTCAAACATTGTCAATTTATATTAAAATAACAACAACATACAAAATATTTAGTCTTTTCAGAAAAGATGGAGGGATAGCCATGAAGAATCCACTTCTTCGCATTGAAAACTTACAGACTTCCTTTCGCATACAAGATCACTATCATGCAGCAGTTGATAATGTTTCGTTAACTGTCCATGAAAATGAAATTGTCGCGATAGTTGGTGAATCGGGTTGCGGAAAAAGTGCACTTGCCCTTTCTATTATGCGACTGCATAATGAAGCAAATACAAAATTACAAGGGCAGCTTAACTATAGAGATAAGGATTTACTAACTATGTCGACCGCAGAAATGAATAAAGTACGCGGATCAAACATCGGTATGATTTTCCAAGAACCTCTTACAGCACTCGATCCTCTTATGACAGTTGGAAAACAAATCGAAGAAAACTTAGACTACCACACAAGCCTTTCAAAAGCAGAAAAGAAAGAACGCACCTTAGAACTACTCCATCAAGTTGGTATTCCAAAACCAGAACTTACATATAAACAATACCCACATGAATTATCTGGCGGAATGAGACAAAGAATTGTTATCGCAATTGCAATTGCTTGTAACCCAGCACTCATTATTGCGGATGAGCCAACAACGGCACTTGACGTAACCATCCAAGCACAAATTTTAGACTTACTAAAGTCTATTCAAGAACAAACAAAAATGGGCATCATTTTAATTACACATGATTTAAGTGTTGTTGCAGAAACAGCTGATCGTATCGTCGTTATGTACGCTGGACAAGTTGTAGAGACAGGAAAAGTTGAAGAGATTTTTAACAACCCTCTTCATCCATATACTCGTTCTCTATTAAACTCAATTCCATCTGCATATGCTGAAAAAGAAAAATTACATGTAATTCAAGGCGTGGTTCCTTCGTTAGCGAAGCTTCCTCGTACAGGCTGCCGCTTCCAAGCTAGAATTCCATGGATTAGACCTGATCAACACGAGGAAAATCCAATTTTACATGAAGTAAAACCAGACCATTGGGTACGTTGCACTTGCTACAAGCATTTCAACTTCCAAGATAAGAAAGGAGATGACGTAACTCATGGCACTGCTTAAAGTAGAAGATTTAAAAGTACATTTCCCAATTAAAGGTGGTTTCTTCGGACGCACATTAGATTACGTACGTGCTGTAGATGGTGTAAGTTTTGAATTACAACCGGGTGAAACATACGGAATCGTTGGTGAATCAGGAAGTGGAAAATCAACAACAGGTAAAGCGATTATGCATTTAACGAAAGCAACAGAGGGTAGCATTCATTTTAATAATAGAGATTTAACAAAATTAAATCGCTCAGAACTAAGAGAACAACGAAAAGATATTCAAATGATTTTCCAAGATCCATATTCATCATTAAATCCCAAAAAACGTGTTCTCGACATTATCGCTGAGCCTCTTCGAAATTTTGAGAAACTCTCACCTGATGAAGAACGTAGAGCGGTTCAAGAATATCTTGATAAAGTTGGTCTAAATCCAGAGTCAATTTATAAATATCCACATGAATTTTCCGGTGGGCAAAGGCAACGGATTGGTATTGCACGCGCTCTTACATTAAAACCAAAGCTTATTATTGCTGATGAGCCAGTATCTGCGCTTGACGTGTCTGTACAGGCACAAGTATTAAACTTCTTGCAAGATTTACAAGCTGAGCTCGGACTAACATACTTATTCATTAGTCATGATTTAGGTGTCATTCGTCATATGTGTGACCGCATCGGTGTTATGTACCGCGGACGAATTGTCGAAGAAGCAACTAGTACAGAAATTTATAATAATCCGCAACATATTTATACGAAACGCCTAATATCAGCCATTCCTGATATTCGTCCTGAAAACAGAGAACAACAACGTAAGCTCCGTCAACAAGTAAGCTCTGAGTATGAGAAATCATACGAAAATTATTTCAATGAAAACGGTCGGGCTTATGACTTAAAAGCAATCTCGCCAACGCACCGGGTGGCATTACCATAAGGGAGTGATAAAACATGTGGAAGTTTATATTACGGAGATTTTTAGTAATGATCCCGCAATTATTCGTGTTAAGTGTACTTGTCTTTCTACTAGCTAAAGCAATGCCAGGCGATGCCTTAACTGGCAAAGCAATGAATCCAAAAGCGGATCCAAAAGTGATTGAAGAACAACGTGAAAAGCTTGGATTAAATGACCCAGTTACAACACAATATGTTCGCTGGATTAAAAATGCAGTTCAAGGTGACTTCGGTATTTCCTATGCACACAAAATGAAAGTAACCGAGTTAATTGGAGAACGACTTGGAAATACAGTATCTTTAGCACTTGTCATTCTTATTCTTACTTATTTAATTGCCATACCACTGGGAGTTATAAGTGGGCGGTGGAATGATACATGGGCTGATCGACTCATTACCATTTACAACTATCTAGGTTTTGCTACGCCATTATTTATATTTGCACTCGTTATGCTCTTCCTATTCGGATTTAAGTTTGCAATATTCCCAACCGGCGGTAGCGTAGATCCTCAAGTTGCAACAGGTACATTTGCTTACTATTTAAGCAAATTGAATCACATGCTACTACCAGCTTTATCCGGAGCATTAATTGCAACAGTTGGTACTGTTCAATATTTACGAAGCGAAATTATTGATACGAAACATAAAGATTTTGTGCGTACAGTAAGAGCAAAAGGTGTTCCAGAATCAAAAATCTATTCTAGACATATTTTACGAAATTCATTCTTACCAATTGCAGCCTTCTTAGGCTATGAAATTACAGGATTAGTTGGCGGTGCCATCTTTTTAGAAAGTATTTTTAGCTATCCAGGAATTGGACAACTATTTATACAATCTATCTCTCAACGTGATTTTAGTGTAATAACTGCACTCGTTATGTTTACTGGATTTGCAACGTTACTTGGAACTCTTCTTTCAGATATTATTCTAAGCATCGTCGATCCACGTATTCGTATTGATTAATGGAGGTGAAGAAACATTATGTTAGCAAAACCCGAAAAACAAACTGAAGTTATTCATTACGAAAAAAGCCCTTCCGGTTTCTCTATTATGTGGCGAGAACTTCGTAAAGATAAATTAGCAATGTTTTCACTTTTTTTCCTAGCAATCTTATTACTAGCAGTCTACGCAACATCTTTTATTATGAAACAAGAAGATATTGTACGAGTTGATTTATTCGCTATTTATGCTCCTCCCTCTGCTGAACATTTGTTAGGAACAGATTACGGAGGACGCGATATTTTCGGTCAACTTATTATTGGTACACGTAACTCATTTACAATTGGATTAGCAATTACTATTCTTTCTTGTTTAATTGGTCTTTCAATTGGATTAATTGCCGGTTATTTCGGAGGAACTATTGATAATATCATTATGCGCGTTATCGACTTTGTTATGGTTTTACCATTTTTAATGCTTGTAATTGTATTTATTACACTTGTTCCTACGTTCAATATTTTCACTTTCATTTTAATTATGAGCGTGTTCTTATGGACAGGAAAAGCTAGATTAATTCGCTCAAAAGTATTAACTGAAAAAGAACTCGATTATGTCTCTGCATCTAAAACTTTAGGAACACCAAACTGGAGAATCATTCTTTTCCAAGTACTACCTAACTTAAGTTCAATTATCATTGTTAGCGTTACATTAAATCTTGCTGGAAACATCGGTATTGAATCTGGTCTAACTTTCTTAGGATTTGGTCTACCAGAAAGTACACCAAGCCTTGGTACACTTGTTAGTTATGCTAGAAATCCAGATGTATTACAAGAGAAATGGTGGATTTGGTTACCCGCATCAATCATGATTTTAACATTGATGCTGTGTATAAATTTTATTGGTCAAGCGCTACGTCGTTCGGCCGACGCAAGACAAAGAAAAGGATAAGGGGTGGAAGAAATGACAAATAAGCCAAAGTTTTTCAAAGTATTAAGTACACTTGCGGTTTCAACATTACTACTTTCAGCATGTGGGGGCAGTGGTGGTAGTGAAAAAACGAGCAGTACAAAAAAAGTAGATACAAATAAATTTAGTGCATCTGTTAAAAATGATAAAAAGGAAATTAAAGATGGTTCATTAACATATGGTCTTGTTTCTAACACACCATTTGAAGGTCTTTTGAACTTCGCTGTATATGAAGGGGATCCTGATAACCAAGTCATTACAATTTTCGATGAATCTTTATTATCAAATGACGAAAACTGGGAATACACGAATGATGGTGCTGCTACATATGAAATTTCTAAAGATAAAAAGACAATTACACTAAAAATCAAAGATAATGTAAAATGGCATGATGGAAACCCTGTTACTGCTGAAGATTTAGAATACTCTTATCTAGTGATTGGTAGTAAAAAATATGCCGGTTCTCGCTATGACACTCAAATGCAAATGATTGAAGGTATGGAAGATTACCACAATGGAAAAGCCGAAAAAATTTCAGGTATTAAGGTAACGGATCCGAAAACAATCTCGATTACATTTAAAACACCGAACCCTTCAGTGAAAACTGGGCTTTGGACATACCCTCTTCATAAGAAATATTTAGGAGATGTACCAATTGAAAAATTAGCGGAATCTGACAAAATCCGTAAAAATCCAATTGGTTTCGGACCTTTTAAAGTGAAGAAAATTACGCCAGGAGAATCTGTTGAATTTGAACGTTTTGATGATTATTATGGTGGAAAACCAAAACTGAAAAGTATGGTTTTAAAAGTTGTTAACCCTTCCGTTGTTAACGCGTCCTTAAAAAATGGTGATATTGACATTGCTGAAGTAAGTGCAGATCAGTATCCAAATGTAAGTAAATTAAAAAATGCACAATTAGTCGGTAAAACCGATTTATACTATAGCTATATCGGTTTTAAATTAGGCCATATGGATAAAGAAAAAGAAGAAGTAGTGATGGATAAGGAGAAATTTAAAGATGTTCGTGTACGTCAAGCAATGGCGTATGCTATTGATCGAAAAGAAATTGGTGAAAAATTATATCACGGCCTACGTTATCCGGCTAACTCACCAATCCCACCATCTCTACCAAAATATCATAACAATAAAGCTGGTGCCTATGATAAAGATGTAGAGAAAGCTAAAAAATTATTAGATGAAGCTGGCTATAAAGATACGAACGGAGATGGATTCCGTGAAGATCCGAATGGTAAAGAATTTAAAGCTAATTTCTTATCAATGAGTGGTAGCGATGTAAGTGAACCACTTGCAAAATTCTTTATTCAATCTTGGAAAGACATCGGCCTAAAAGTAGAGCTTCTTGATGGTCGCTTACATGAATTTAACTCATTCTACGATATGATTAAAAAAGATGATCCAAAAGTTGATCTTTTCGCGGCAGCTTGGGGAACTGGATCTGACCCAGACCCTTCTGGTATTTGGGCTAAAGATGCAGCATTCAATTACCCACGTTGGGCTACTGACAAAAACACAGAATTATTAAAACAAGGTATTTCTCCAGAAGCTGCTGATGAGAAGTACCGTAAAGATGTCTACGACAAATGGCAAAAATTAGTTCATGATGAAGTACCATTAATTCCACTTCATTATAAATTTGACTTAAAAGGTGTAAATAATCGCGTAAAAGATTATAAATATACACCAGAAGATCAATACAAGTGGGGCAAAGTTAGCGTAACAAGCGATAAAGCAGAAACAGAGAAATAAGAAAATAGCTCCTGGCACTGAGATATATGCCGGGAGCTATTTTTTATTTATAATCCTTCTCTTGCTATTTATAACAACCAATTCCTTCCCTACTCTAAGATTAAAAGATTTGATGAATCATCTTTATTACAACAGCTAACGTAACAGATACCGCAAATCCCCCTAAACAAATTAAGCTTACCCCTTGACTATATGATAAATTTTGAAATGATTTCATTGCTTCCATCCTCCCTATCTCCCCTTTGATACTCTTATTTTACCAATGGGAAAAATTTCATAACATCGATTTTTCTGACAACAAACTTACAAATTTGTAAGTTAATATTTTTTTAAACTTATATATCTAGTATGCCCACCCACTCTCCCTTTATACGGCAAAAAAGACCCCGAATTATATCAAGGTCTTAGTTACGTTCTATTTCGTTTTACTTTATTATCATCACCGGACATTTCACACGCTTTGCTATTTTATGACTGACACTACCAAGTACCATTTCTTGTAATGTATTTAATCCTCTGCTTCCAGCAATTACAAGATCTATATCCCCTGTATTTACATATTGAACAATCGTATCTCCTGGATCGCCATGTAATATCGTAATTTTATAAGAAATGTTCTCTTTCTTTAATAAACCTTCAATCTCTTTTAATTTATCTTTTCGACTAGCCGATATTGTTTCTAGATCTGTTTGACCTTGTATAATATCTGATTTTGCCGTTCTATTATCTACTACGTACACAACTTCAATATTTGTTTCTTCGCTACATTTCGCAATATATGTTGCATGTTCCGCTGCTCGAAGTGCATGTTCAGAACCGTCACATGCTAATATAATTTGTTTGTACATATGCTGAATCCCCTTTTCGTTATCCTACCCGTATTATATAATAAAGCCCCCTAAAAAGGAGGCTTCTAACTAGCAATTCTTTTATTATAAGTAGCTAAATTTGAAATAATCTTCGAGCTTCGTTCATTTAATCCCGTTATACTTACTTTCACACCACTTTGTTCATACTTCATGATAACTTTATCAATTGCAGCTACTGCTGAATCATCCCATACGTGTGCGTGAGTAAAATTCAACTCAATTTCTTTTACATCTTCCTCAAATGTAAAATTATTTATAAAGTCTGCTGTAGATGCAAAGAAAAGTTGACCATGAATTTCGTATATTTTCTTATTTTCAATATATAAATGTTTCACGTGAATCTTTGCCATATTGAGTGCAAATAAAACCGCACTAATTACTGTTCCGATAATTACACCTAATGCTAAATTATGTGTAATTAAGACAATCACAACTGTTACGATCATAACAAATGCGTTTCCTTTTGGTACTTTATGAATCGTTGTTACAGAGTTCCAATCAAATGTTCCAATTGAAACCATAATCATAACTGCAACTAAAGCTGCCATCGGAATATGAACGACATAATCACCTAAAACGAATAGTAATACGATTAAAAACCCGCCTGCTACAAATGTCGATAAACGACCGCGTCCACCTGATTTAATATTAATAACAGATTGTCCAATCATTGCACAGCCTGCCATTCCTCCGAAGAATCCAGCGACAATATTTGCAAGACCTTGTCCACGTGCTTCTTTATGTTTATTACTTTCTGTATGCGTCATATCATCCAAAACTGAAGCTGTTAATAATGACTCTAGTAAACCGATAATTGCAAGCATAACTGCGTACGGTAAAATGATCCCTAATGTCTCAAGTGTAAAAGGCACGTCAGGAATGCTAAAGAACGGTAATTCTTTCGGCAGGCTTCCCATATCTCCTACTGTTTTCAACTGTAATCCGCTCATAAGTGCAATACTTGTCACAATAATAATGGAAATAAGTGTAGACGGGACAGCCGTCGTAATACGTGGAAATACATATATAATTATAAGTCCTAATGCGACAAGTGCATACATTTGCCAAGTTGCATTTTTAAAATGTGGCAATTGCGCTGTAAAAACTAAAATTCCAAGTGAATTTAAAAAACCACTCATAACAGATTTCGGAACAAACTTCATAAATGAGCTCAGTTTGAACACACCAAAAATAATTTGGACAATACCTGTTAATATTGTTGTAGCAAATAAATATTGCAAACCGTGATCTTTAACAAGCGTTACCATTAGTAATGCCATCGCACCTGTTGCAGCTGAAATCATCCCAGTTCTTCCGCCAACAAATGAAATGGTAACTGCAATACAGAAGGCTGCGTATAACCCAACGGTCGGATCCACACCTGCAATAACAGAGAAAGCAATCGCTTCAGGGATTAACGCTAAAGCAACAACAATTCCTGATAGTACGTCCCCTCTCACATTGGAGAACCAATCATTTTTTATCGTTTGAAACAAAATACCACTCCTCTACTCTTTTATCCCGCATTAACGGGCAGTAAGACCCCCACCTCAAAATTCAGCGGAAGCAAAGAAGTTAGGTGGGGATCAACTGCCCATAAAAGCCCGATTGGTTCAACTAATAATCAGTGGGGGATGAACAAAACCCCCACTGATTAAAGTTTCACTTTATCATTTAATTTTCTCCATAAGAAAATCTAAGCCGACTGCACGAAGGCTATTATATAACGAGTAGAGGATTTTGCGCTATGTAAAAGTTTCCTAAAAAAAGACGCTACCTTCTAGCGTCTTTTCTCATTTCATTAATGTCCACCGTGCCCTTGGCCACTTTCCTGAACAATCTCTAACCTCTCATCCAATATACCTTGTGTTTCAAATGAAATATCACTCGTACTTCCTAATAAGAAGCCGTGGTTATATGGTCCCAGCGTTGGGTCATCTTTAAACTTCGGCTGAATACTAGCAAGGAATTCATACACTGGTTGTGAAGCTTTCCCTTCTTCTAACAATACAACAGGTGCGTGTTTACCCATATGTGAAAATGGTGCCCCTGCAACTGCTAAGTCTGGTGTTTTGCTTGAAACAAATGATAAACCGTGACCTGGTTTTGTAAACCCCCATCCAAATTTTGTTTTTTCATCTTTAAATTTCGCAAATGCAATAGAATTCTCTACTGGAGTCTCTCCACTAATACGCGTTACTTTCCCGTATTTACTTAACTCTTTTTCTACTTCTTTTGAAACGATTTTTTCTGGTCCTAGTAAATATATATTTGCTTTATCTTTTCTCATCTTTAATGCCACTATCGTCGCTTCTGGCACTTTATTTTTTTCTGTATAGAGTAATGGTTCTGGCATATGAGAAATCCAGTTTACAGCCGGTGTTGTATATAAACGCCCTTCTTCTTCCGATGAACCGATAATAACACTATTTGGATAACTTCCTGTTATATCGGCATATTCTTTATCCACATCTTTAGCAAATGTAGCTGGATCCGTTTCTTTTATTTGCTTTACTTGATAATCTTTTAATTGCTCAAGGATTGATGCACCTACATCCCCCATCACCATAATTTGTGTTCCATCTTTCGTTCCGATCGGATTTAATCGTTTTATTTCTTTTAGCGTCATTTCAGGTACCTTTTCTTTTTCTATAAATAAAATCGGCCCGTTATTCGGATGGTGAATAAGATCCGCACTTGCAATACCTAATTGCCACTCGTTTACTGGTACTAAAATAATAGCGCCTGGCTGATTCTCTTTATGCGTTGCTGGCCATATCGTTTGCGAAGTTAATACTGCCATTTGCATAGGGTCATTTGTATTTAATCTCGTTACATTTTTTAAACTCGTCGTTAATACATCATTCGATGCCCCCTTATTCATTTCTTTCGGCGCACTTACCTCCTGCTTCATTTTCATTTTCATTTCCTTTTGCTCTGTTTTCTTCTCTTCTTTAGATTCATGATTTTTATGATCTGTGTTCGTTTGCCCACACGCCGCAAGACCAGCCGCCGCAATTATTGTTATCCCTAAAATTCGGGTCATCTTTTTCACTATACCGCCTCCGTATGAATCGTTTTCGAGCCAATATGATTACCTAAATTAGAATTTCACCTTTACAATAACAAGCAATTCTGAAGAAATTATGCAGATGCATTATAATCTGCACCATTTCTTCATGATTTTGACTTACAATTTAAATAATAACTACAAATGCGGAGGTACTCTATGGTCGATATACTACTCGTAGATGATGAGCCGAGAATGCTTGAATTATTAACACTTTATCTTACTCCAATCGGATACAACTGCATATGTGCAGTATCCGGTGAAGAAGCTATTTCACATATAGAAAATCGAAACTTCAAGTTTGTTTTACTTGATATTATGATGCCAAAGATGGACGGATGGGAAACGTGCAAAAGAATTCGATCATTTAGTAACGTTCCTATCATTATGGTAACTGCTCGTGATCAAACGGTAGATGTCATCCAAGGATTAAAACTTGGCGCAGATGATTACGTGACGAAACCGTTCCATGAAGAGGAGCTTTTCGCAAGAATTGAAGCTGTTTTAAGGCGAACGAATCAACACGCACAAATCCAATATCACGGCATTTTATGGGATGAGGCAAAGCATTTCGCTTCTGTCCATAATGAAGAACTTCTTCTCACTCCAATCGAATTCTCTTTACTCGGATTATTTTTACGTCATGTGAACTACGTATTAAGCCGCGATCAGCTCATTGAACGAATTTGGGGATTAAATACAAATACAGAAGATAGAACAGTCGATTCACATATTCGTAATTTGCGTGATAAATTACGAAAAGTAAATTTTCCTATTGATCATCATTTAAAAACTGTTTACGGAGTCGGGTATCGATGGATTGATACTCTAGATTAAGGAGCAAAACGATGAAGCGAATATCTATTCAACTCGGATTTTATTTTTTAATTGTTACACTTTTAATCGAAAGTGTTCTATTTGTCTTGCTTTATTATAGCCTTGTCAACAATAGAGTAAATGAAGAAATGACAGCTTTATTAAAGCGCGGAAATAGTCACCGAGATGTCCTTGAAAAGTATTTTGATAAGCAAACAATCTCCCATGTTGCCCTAATGGAATCCGAAGCTGAAACCACTGTTGTTATTACAAATGCAAATAAGGATGTACTAGCTAAATCCAATGAAATAAATACTACTATAAAAAAGCATATTGAAAAGATGCAAACACGGACAGATCATGAGGGAGCAATTATAGAGAATCATTGGAAAACATCTAATTATATATGTACAATTAGCCCAATTATAGTGGCAGGAAAAACAGAAGGCTACGTATATATGTTTCTCGGAACGAAATCAATCGAGGAAATGGTTAACGGGCTAACAAGACAATTCATTATTGCTGGAGTCATTACTTTTCTATTAACAGCCATCACCATCTTTCTATTATCACGGTTGTTAACAAAACCATTGTTACACATGAAACATGCCACTGAAAAAATGAGTAAAGGCGACTTATCTGTTTCATTAACAACTACTCGAAATGATGAAATCGGTGAACTAGCATCATCAATTCAAACGCTCGCAAATGATTTACATTATATGAAAACAGAGCGAAGTGAATTTCTAGCAAGTGTTGCTCACGAATTACGAACACCGTTAACATACGTAAGAGGTTATGCTGACATTGCTTTAAAAGAAACCACATCTCCTGAGCAACGTTTGCGATATTTATCTATTATAAAAGATGAGTCTGATTACATTACAAACTTAGTTCAAGATTTATTTTCACTTGCACAAATAGAACAACATAACTTCTCTATTCAAGTAAAAGAAGTACATTTACACACCTTCCTTACTCGCATAGCCGAAAAAGTAAACGCCATGTATAAAGAAAGACATATTAAAGTTTCTTTCTTTTGTCCTCCTACACTGGTAGTAAGCTTAGATGAACAGCGATTTGAACAAGTTATAGTGAACATTTTAAATAACGCTTATAGACATTCAAACGAACATTCTCATATAAACATTTCTGTTACAGAAGAAAATAAATGTATTTCCATTACAATTGAAGATGAAGGTGAAGGTATTCCGCCTGAAGACCTCCCTCACATTTTCGACCGCTTTTATCGAGTTGACAAAGCTAGATCACGCTCTACAGGCGGAACTGGTTTAGGACTATCTATCGTGAAAGAAATTGTAGAACTACACGGCGGGAATATTACTGTAACGAGCGAAGTCGATCATGGGTCTTGTTTTATCATTTCATTATCATCTATATAGAAATACAACTATCATTAATTAACCTACAAAATTACATCATAATTGACATATGAAAACGCCCAGAGCAGAAAAAACTCTGAGCGTCTTTTATTGTCTTATTGAATTAAATTCTCCTTTAACTTAAATAAAATTAAAGACAAAACTTAAATAAATTTCTAAACATATTCATTTCACACTCTTTATTCTAAAAAGAATCTTTAATTCTACTTAAAGTAACACACTTTATATTTGTAATGGTTTATAAGCCAATGCTTTATCTATAATTTCTCTGGCAGTTAATTCTTCATCATTCCAAAAAATATAATCACTTATTTTAGGGTCAATAACAGACGATATAACCATGTCCAACCAAATTGCCAGCTCCCATTCTTCTCCTTCTGTATCCATAAGTTTTTGAACCAAGGTAACTAACTCTTCTCTATTTAACTCTCCTAACTTTATATTTTTATGATTAATAGCTCTTTTTACAATGTATTCTGCACCGTAATCAGCAAAAAATAATTCTTTTGCACGTGGATAAGGAACACTCTTTTCAAATACAGTCAGTTTATGTTCAAAATCTTCTCCAAAATCTTGTAGCTCTTGAATTTCTAAAACTAATTTTAATAGTTTCTTTTCATCCAATTCCTCACTCCCTTTATTCAAGACAACCACCTCAGTAATCTAATTACATTTCTTCATAATTTCCATATTCATTTCAACATAAAATTACAATTTCCCTTTTGAATTATCGAAATTAATATGTTATCCCTTATGTTAATTGATATGTTAAAGACAGATAAATATTGATATAACTAGGAATAAGAATAGACCAAATCAGATGTGATTTGGTCTATTCATTGGTAGGTTATTCACTTTACCTCATAATATAAATTTACAAATTGCCCAAAACGTTTCGTATCCGTCAAAGTTAAATTAATTTCTGGATTCTTTTCTTTAAATAATGGAACACCAGAGCCTAATATATGCGGTGTAATCGTAACAACATATTCATCAATTAGGTTATTCTTAAAGAATTCTCTCAGTAGCTCTCCTCCACCAACCATCCATATTTTAGATCCTTCTTGTGCTTTTAACCTTTTAGTAAACTCCACTACATCTTCATTTACGAACTCAACGTTTCCGTCTGAGCCTTTTTCTGAACGAGAAAAAACATAACATGCTTTATCTAAGTACGGGAATGTTTCCGTATGCTCTACTACATAATCGTACGTTCTTTTTCCCATAATTATTGTATCAATCGTTTCATACATTTCCGTATAACCGTTATCTCCCTCTCCTTCTGTTTCCATTAACCACTCTAAATCATCATTTTCTTTCGCAATATATCCATCTAAGCTCGCCGCAATAAATAAAACTATTTCACGTGACATATTTTTTCCTCCTTATATCTCATCTTGATAACATATGATGTAAACAATATACTAACAATAAAACATGACACTTTATGTCATGTTAAAAAGAAAAAGGTGATACATTTGTCAAAAGCTAAACGCTTATTAGATATTCTTATATTTGCTTCTGCCAAAAAGACATTTACAGCTCAAGAAATAGCTGATGAATTTAATATTTCCGTTCGTACGGTTCATAGATACATTTTAGATTTAAGTGATATGGGATTACCCATTTATGCTGAACAAGGTCGTAATGGAGGATATAAAGTATTAACAAATAGGGTCATTCCACCTATCTTATTTACGGAAGAAGAAGCGGTCTCCATCTTTTTTGCCTTTCAATCTTTAAGCTACTACCGAGACCTGCCTTTTAATACAGAGATCAATTCTGTTACACATAAACTGTATAGCTCTCTACAACATGATGCGAAGACGAAAGTTGATAAAATACGTTCTTATATCGCTTTTTGGAATCCAAAGAGAACAATTGATACACCTCTTTTAAACGAAGTATTAACAGCCGCTATTGAAAATAAAAATTTACACTTTCAATACGAATCTAAAACAGGAATAAAAACAAAACATGTTCATCCTATCGGTGTATACGCTCATGATGGTCTATGGTACTTACCATCCTATGACTTCAGCAGAAAAAAAGTATTACTGTATCGCGTTGATCGTATTCTTTCTATATTATCAACAGAAGAAAATGAAGAGACGTTCATGAATTTAGAAGAATGGTTCGACTCGAGCTCTAACATAGTACACATTCCTACCCAGTTACATGTCTCATTAACAGCAGAAGGTGTGCGCCAATGTAAAAGCGTTCCTTACCTTGAAGAATTCGTGGTAGGAAACGAAGACGGGACAGGATATATACATTCAACAATTGATAAAGGTGAAATCAATTTTATTACCCCTTTATTTTATAGACTTGGAAAAGATGCACGAGTTTTAGAGCCAAAAGAATTGATAGATAGTTTACGTATACGTGCGAAAGAAGTTTTACATATGTATGAAGACGAAAAAAGCTGCTAGATATAAGCAGCTTTTTGTTTATTTGTTCCTATTGTTTTGACTGTTGACGAATATCAATCCACCAACGATATGACGCATTCATATTTTCAGTACTTCCATTCCCTCTGTAATGGAAAGCATCCAAAAAGATTGAATCTAGTTTATCTTCATCTACAAAATAACCTAAGTTAACTTTTACCGTTTCTCCTGGTCGGATACTGCCAATATTGTAGAAGCTTTTCCCATCTCCGTGAGGCTCTAAATAATCAACTTCTCCCGTCATAATACGCGTTGCTTCCATTCCCTCTTCTTTAGCGTATTTCCATGCATTCCCTTCAAATTTAAGCTGCTTTATGGATGGATGCATATAGATTTCTTCTGTCGCCTGTTTACCAATATTTCTCACTGTAGTTGTCAAGTAGACAAATTTAACATTAACTAATTGCGAATCTACTAATGTATCAATTGAATCTTTACCATTCCCTAATTTATATACATCCCGTCTGTACGATAGCAGTTTTCCCGTCTGATCTAAAGCCTTCTTCTTGCTTAATATCCCTAGGCCAAGTTCATTAAAGTTCTCTTGTTTAAAATCTTTAATCGAATCAAAAACTTCAACTTTTTCTATCACATATTCAATTTGGCTGTTATCCATAGATATCGTTACTGGAACCTTTTGCCCTATATGAAATAGTCGTTTGCTATCTTTTTTCAAAGGAATCACTTTAGGTTTTTTAGGTTCATCTGCTTGGCTAAAATATTTTTTATCATAATTTGATATATGTGATGCCTTTTCTTTTGACGTGGGCTCAAGTGAAATATTCCCTAAGACATCTATCATTTGTTCTTCATTTATATCTGATCCAATAAAGCTTTCTAACATAATCCCTTCTTTCTCAAAAAAGAGAAAAACCTTCCTATCAAACATTACATTGTTGTTTCCAGTTTCTTTATGAACAATTACTGCTTTCTTGCCACCTATCTCTTTTTCTTTGTAGCTTTTTGAATATAAAGTTTGAAAGTCCGCATTTTCCCCTACTCTCCAAAGACTAAATGAAAAGCCTCCATTTGCGTCGTTATCTTTAAATGAATATTTCATAGCACTGTCATCAATTGCTTCCATATTTTCTGGCAATTTACCAATCTTCAACTTATACCACTTGTCACTCTTTTTCGAGTCATTGTTTGTTACTGAAACATTTACTTCGTAATTTTGTTTTTGGACAATCATATTATAGACTTTCACTGCCCCAAAAACGGTTGTCGGCATGCCAATCAATAAGCAAGCAGCAGCGATTAACATACGATGTTTTTTACGTTTTTTACGCTTTTTCTGCGGTTGTCCATCTTTCAGCTTCATTTCCTCCATAAACAATTTCTTTTTGCGCGTATATGTATGTGAAAATTCATGCTGTTCTTCGAGTTTATCAAAATCATCTAAAGCAATTTTTTCAGCAAGTTCATATATTTCTTTGGAGTTCTTTGAATTCGTCATGTTGTATACCTCCTATCATATTTTGAACTCGTTTTCGAGCGCGTTCAAACTGCTTACGGACATTGGCCTCCGTTATCCCCATGACACTTGAAATTTCTTGATACGTTAAGTTATAGAAGACTTTGTACTTAAACACCTGTCTGTTCGATTCATTTAACTCTTTTAGCAATGTATCAATTTGAACCTCAGACATTTTACGTTTTTCCCAATCTTCAATATTTTCATCTACTGCTTCTGTTGATTCTCTTTCATATTCTTCTAAGAATGTTTCATGTCGTTTATTTTTCCGATAACTATCAATCGCCTTGTTTTTCGCGACCCTCAAAATGTAGTGTTTAAGCTCTTCAGTGCTCAAGCTATGGAGCTTTTCCAAGTTCTTATAAAGAGTAATAAACGTCTCTTGAACCGCATCTTCAGCCTGCTGAATATTATTTAAAATAGAATAAGCCACATAATAAATTTTTTGTTCGTACAACTCATATAGCTCTTCCATCTTTTCATAATCGTTGTTTGTAACTTTCATATAATTCCTCCTCTCACTCTATATAACGAATGAGCGCTATACTTTGTGACACTGCAAAATCTTTTTATAGATAAAATTTAATAATAGAATAAACAAAAAGCTCAATTTCTCTATTGTAACTGAGAAATTGAGCTTTTTGTTTATTGTAATTTTCCTGACTGCCCCGTTAAAAACAACTCTCTTACGCCTTTTCAGTAAGCAGCATTTGCTCTATCGCTTCTTTTAACAAATTCTTTGTCTCTTCCAAGTTATAATTCTTCTTTTCTCCTAGCTGTACCGTATAAAACTCAGCAAACGAGCGCTCTTTATATCTTGGTACGACATGCATATGGTAATGTGTTAACTCGTTAAAGATTCCACCATTTTGGCAAATTGTAATTCCGTCAGGTTTATATAATGCCTTAATCGATTTTGCAATCAGCTTAGAAGCATCCATAATGGATTTTGCCACAACATCATCTAATTCGTCTACTTCTACAACATGTTGCTTTGGCACAATTAAAGTATGTCCTGGATAGAAAGGTTCATGATCTAAAAAACATGTTACATAGTCATCTTCATATATTTTATATATAATTTCTTCTTCGTTGGCTAATTTACACCCTAAACATTCCATCATATTTCCCCCTTTATTAAAAACATAAAAACGTGAGAGCCGTATTCTCACGTTTTTATGTTTCATTTTATTAGTTCAATTGTTTCCGTAACCTTTATACTATCTTTTACAGATTGAACAATCGTACAATTTTTCACTGCAAGTTGCAGCGCCTTGTCCAACTGCTCTTCTGTAATGTTTTGTGCCTTGATTTTATAGTGGAAATGAACACTTTCAACTGGTTTTGATACAGCTTCACTTCTACCAATTTCAGTCTCAATTGTAAACGTATCGTATGGAATACGTTTCTTTTCTAAAATTGTTCGGAAGACAATTGCACTACATCCTGCGATAGAAGAAATGAGTAATTGTAACGGTGAATACCCGTTTTCTTTTCCAATCGCTAATTGACCATACGATAAATCTGCTTCTATATCATCGTGTTTGATTGTTAGTTTCATTTGTTTTTTCCATCTCCACTTTCATCGGGTTCTTCCGTTTCTTACTCATATAATAATATATATAGCAGAAAATGATAAATGGAATACCACAGTATAACGCCATTCTTTGTTCAGGAATAAACGCTAAACTAATAACAACGATGCTATTTGTAATTAAAGCTAAAATTGGAACAATCGGGTATAGTGGTGTTCTATACTTTAAGTCCTCTAACTTTCCTCCGCCTTTTATATACTGACTTCTAAAGCGAAGTTGCGATAAAGCAATAATGATCCAACTTGAAACAGCCGATAAACCAGCTATCGATAATAAGTACATGTATACTGTATCTTCTGCAAGGAAACTTGTGAATAGAGATAACCCAGCTACCGCAATCGTTACGACTAACGCTGTAATTGGAATACCACGCTTATTTACTTTCTGGAAAGATGTTGGTGCCATTCCTTCATTTGCAAGTGACCATAATATACGAGTTGCCGCATATAAGCCTGAATTCGCTACAGATAGTAACGCTGTAATAATAACGAAGTTCATAATATCAGCTGCGTATGGAATACCGATTTTATCAAATACAACTACAAATGGACTTTCAATTACCCCTGCTTCTTTCCAAGAAATTAATCCTACTAAAATCGTCATTGTTAAAATGAAGAATAACATAATGCGCCATACTGTATTACGGATCGCACGTGGAATTGTTTTTTCTGGATTTTCACTTTCTCCCGCTGCAATCCCGATTAATTCTGTTCCTTGGAACGAGAAGTTAACTGTAATCATTGTAAGTAATACGGCAGCTAGTCCATTCGGGAATAACCCGCCATCGCTTACAAAGTTAGAGAAAAGAGGTGCTGCTTCTTTTCCATCGTATGGTAAAAACCCTAATAATGCACTACCACCAAGAACAACAAACGCAAGAATTGTAACTACTTTAATACTAGAGAACCAAAACTCTAATTCAGCATAACTCTTCGCTGAGATAGCGTTTGAAGCATATAAAATAACGCCGAATACGAGACACCATACCCAAACATCAACATTCGGAAACCATCTTTTCATCATTAAACCGATTGACGTTAACTCTAAACCTACTGTCACTGCCCAGCCAAGCCAATATAGCCAGCCAATCATAAAGCCCGTTCCTGGTCCAATAAACTTCGTCGCATACTTTTGGAAAGATCCTGAAACTGGCATTGCTACCGTTAACTCTCCAAGACAAAGCATTGTTAAATACATAATAAATCCGCCCACTAAATATGAAAGGATGGCTCCCCCTGGTCCAGCCTGATTAATGGTGTAACCTGAACCTAAGAAAAAACCAGTCCCGATTACACCACCTAGTGCGATCATAAATAAATGTCTACTCTTCATCGTACGATGTAATTTCTCATTCGTTGGTTGCTGCATCTAAATCCTCCCCCTACCGATACCCCTATATCTTGTTAAAATTTTCTGATAATAAAAATATACACGAAAGCGATTACAATTTCTATATAAAATTAAAACTTTTCTGATAAAATAATATAAAAAATCTAATTATTGCAAGATTTAGATTCTATTTAGAGGAAAATAAGGAGAAACAAGGAAAAACCCTTACATATATTGTAAGAGTCAACGAAGTTCTAATCTTCTCGATAAAATTGATAAACTATAATTTACGATAAAGTACATACAAGCTACTACTATAAACGTTGGAATCGTATAATTTACATTCTGTCCGCTAATAATTTGGGCATTATGCATAAGCTCTGGCAGTGATATAACAACTGCTAATGATGTATCTTTCAGCAATGAAATAAACTGACTGACAAGCGGCGGGACCATTCTTCTTAATGCTTGTGGTAAAATAATATGCCACAACGCTTGAACATACGTTAATCCTGAAGATCTTGCGGCCTCAATCTGTCCTTTTTCAATAGATAATAAACCACTTCGAACAATTTCAGATATCATCGCTGCTTCAAATATTGTTAAAGCAACAATTACGGCCGTTATAATTTCTAATTTCAAGCCTGCTTCTGGAAGTGCAAAATACGTGAAAAATATAATTAAAAGTAGTGGTAAGTTTCGAATCACTTCAACGATAATCCCTAATATTTGTGAGACGACAGGTATTTTCATGTAGCGCAATATCCCTATTACACTACCAATAATAAAACTAAGTACAATCGCGACGAGCGCTACCTCTAACGTTATAAGCAATCCTTTTAATAAAAATAGAATATGATCACCTGTTATGGCTCCCTTAAAATCCATTTACACCGCCTCCTTTGCCAAGCGTTTTTCTAAATAACGCACTAGCATACTGAGCGGAATTGTTAATATTAAATAAAACATCCCGACAAATATATAGACATCGAACGTAACAAACGTCTTCGTTGAAATTAAGTCCCCTTGATACATTAAATCTGTCCCAGCAATAATTCCGAGTATAGAAGAATTTTTAACTAAATTGAGAAATTGATTTCCTAGAGGAGGAATTACGATTTTCATCGCTTGAGGTAAGACAACATAATACATCGCCTGTACATACGTTAACCCTGAAGACCGTGCTGCTTCCATTTGTCCTTTCGCGACTGATAAAATGCCTGCCCGAATGACTTCCGCAATAAAAGCTGCAGTATACACAGTAAGCGTAACTGTTCCTGCTACAAAACCATTTAAAGTGATTCCTATTACAGGTAAAGCGAAATAGAATATAAATGCAATTAATACGAGTGGAATATTTCTTACAAACTCCACAAAAGCTGATCCTATCCAATTTAAAATACGAATAGGTGCAATACGCATTACAGCCAAAATTAAGCCTAAAATAAAGCTTCCTATTAATGCAATTACACTAGACATAACTGTATATTTAAAGCCTTCTAAATACATATCAATGTTATTTGTTAATATAGAAAAATCAGGCACATATTCTCCCCTCTTTCTTTACAAGAAGAGGATGAGCATCCCTCATCCTCTCACTCTTACTATTCACTAGGAATAAAAACCCACTAATTAAAGTTTCACTTTACTTCTCCTGTTTTTGACCAATCCATTTTTCATACAATTTATCGTATTCCCCATTCGCTTTCATATCTTTTAGTAAGCTATTAATCTCTTTCGTCAAATCATCCGCACCTTTTTGCACCGCAATTCCGTACGGTTCATCCGTGAAAATTTTCCCTACAACTTCATAATTTGAATCTTGCTTTGCCATTCCGTAAAGAATTGCGTTATCTGTCGTTAAAACATCACCTTTACCCGCTTTTAACGCTGTAAATGCCTCACTATAATTTTCAAATTCTAATACAGTCGCTTCTGGTGACTTTTGACGAATGTTATTTGTAGATGTTGAGCCTTTTACAGCTAATACTTTCACACCTTGTTTTATATCATCAATACTCTTAATATTGCTTCCTTTTTTCACAAGTAACGATTGCCCTGCTTTAAAATATACATCTGAGAAATCAACCTCTTTTTTACGTTCTTCCGTAATTGTCATCGTCGCGATAATTGCATCAATATCACCATTTTTTAGTAGTGGTATACGCGTTTTAGACGTTACTTCTTTTAATTCTAGTTTCTTTTCATCTCCGAGAATTTTTTTCGCAAGTGCCTTCGCGATATCAACATCGAATCCTTCTACCTGCCCTGTTGAAGGGTTTTTCAATCCGAATAAATTCGTATCATTCTTCACCCCAACTGCTAATTTCCCGCGCTTTTTAATTTGCTCTATGGCCCCGCCTTGCTTCGTATTCGTTTCTTTCGCCTCATCTTTTTTACTGCCACATCCAGCAACGATAAGTACGAATAAACAAGAGAATACGATTAAGGTAAATAACTTTTTCATTTTAAGCATGAAATTCCTCCTCTAATGATTTAACACTCGGCTTAAAAATAAACGAGCTCTTTCTTGTTCTGGGTTTGCAAAAAATGATGCTGGTGTTGTATCCTCAATAATTTGGCCCTCATCCATAAATAAAATCCGATCTGCTACTTCTCGCGCAAATCCCATCTCATGTGTGACAACAACCATCGTCATCCCTTCTTTAGCTAGCGTTTTCATAACATCCAGTACTTCCCCGATCATCTCCGGGTCAAGAGCAGACGTAGGCTCATCGAATAGCATAATTTCCGGCTGCATTGCGAGCCCCCTAGCAATAGCTACCCTTTGCTGTTGTCCTCCAGATAATTGATGCGGATATACACTAGCCTTCTCCGGAATTCCTACTTTCTCTAAATAAAACATCGCTGTTTTCTCAGCTTCCTCTTTTGAAACTTTATTTACTTTAATAGGTGCTAGTGTAATATTTTGAAGAACCGTTTTATGTGGATATAAATAAAAATGTTGAAAGACCATCCCGATATTTCGGCGTAATTCATTCATATCCGTTTTGACATTGTGTACCTCCGTATTTTGTACAATTAACTCTCCATCTGTAATTGTCTCTAGCTGATTTATACACCGAAGCAACGTGCTTTTTCCTGATCCTGAAGGCCCAACCACTACTACCACTTCACCTTTTTTCACTTGCACATTAATATCTTTTAAAACTTGAAAATTGCCATAATATTTATTTACATTACGAAATTCTATCAACATACTCCCCCTTCCCTTAACAAAGCATGTACATTCTTTTTATATTCAAAAATAGGCAAAAAAATAACTACCTGCCTCATTTTCCCCATAAAAAAAAGCAAAGGGATTTCCCCTTTGCTTTTTCATTTCTATTCCATTAAGATACTTCTTCTTTCTTATCTTTGCCGTATTCATGCTCCCAGAAATCAGCATTTTTAATACCTAATGGTCCTGGGTCGAATACTGGATCTTTTCCTTCTTTTTTCTGCTTTTCATAATCCTTTAATGCAACTAATGCAGGTTTTTGTAATAATAAAATCGCAATGATATTTACCCATGCCATAATTCCTACACCGATATCACCTAAAGCCCAAGCTGTTGCTGCTGTTTTTATACAGCCGTAGAATACAGCTCCTAAAAATACAAATTTTAGTACCATAGACAGCCAAGGACGGTCTTTATCACGATTTAAGTACGCGATATTCGTTTCTGCAATGTAGTAATACGCCATAATTGTTGTAAATGCAAAGAATAGTAACGAGATTGCAACGAAACCGTTTCCAAATCCAGGGAAAACAGATTCTACCGCTGCCTGTGTATATCCCGGTCCTGGCTGAGCACCATTTAATTTATTTACAATAAAGTTTTTTCCGCTTGCATCAAATACGTTATACATGCCTGTAATAATCATCATAAATGCTGTTGCTGAACAAACAAATAATGTATCAATGTAAACGGAAAATGCTTGCACTAAACCTTGTTTAGCTGGATGTGATACTTCCGCTGCTGCTGCCGCATGTGGTCCAGTTCCTTGTCCTGATTCATTGGAATAAATACCACGTTTTACTCCCCAAGAAATTGCTAAACCGATAATACCACCGAAAGCCGCTTCTAATGCAAAAGCACTTCTTATAATTAACATAAATGCTTCTGGCAATTTTTCAATATTCATAGCAACAATAACGCAAGCTACTAAAATATAACCAACTGCCATAAACGGTACGACAACTTGTGCAACGTTAACGATTCGCTTTACGCCACCGAAGATGATAATAGCTAATACAACAACTAATAAAGCCCCTGATACGGTAGTGTTAATTCCAAAAGCTGTTTCTAAACTTACGGCAATACTATTTGCTTGCACACCTGGCAATAAAAGCCCCGTTGCAATAATTGTCGCTGCAACGAATACTAATGCATACCATTTCACACCTAAACCTTTTTCAATGTAATAAGCAGGTCCACCACGAAACTGTCCTTGATGTTTCGTTTTATATATTTGCGCGAGTGTTGATTCCACATAAGCTGATCCTGCTCCTAAAAAGGCTACTGCCCACATCCAAAATACAGCTCCTGGTCCACCGAATGCAACCGCTGTTGCTACCCCAGCTATATTCCCTGTCCCAACGCGTCCTGATAACGAAAGTGCTAACGCTTGGAATGAAGAAACACCAGCCTCTGATTTTTCTCCTTGAAATGTCAGCTTCACCATTTCTCCTACATGCCTTACTTGTAAAAACCTCGTTCGAATGGAAAAATATAACCCTACTCCTAAACATAAATAAACAAGTGCTGGACTCCAAACAATATTATTTATCCAATTTACGATAGCTTCCAATATTCCCCCTCCTTCTTTATAAAGAATATTCTGAATATATATAAAATTATAAGTGTATACCGAATCTAGGACAATATTATTTTAATAAAGTAAACATATTTTTGTATAAAAAAACAAAGTATATATTGTTTTATATACTTTGTTTTGAACTGAATGTATTATATATTCACAATCGCTTCTTTTTTTATAATTCTTTCATGAAGTTGTTCAGCTAATTCTCTGAAATGATCTGGCATATCTTTCCCTTTAAACTTCTTCTGGAGCGTCCCGTACAAACCTATATCGCGTAAACGTAAAAATAATGGTAATGATTCATACCAACTATCCGCAAGCTTATGTTCATATTCGTACCCTTTTCTTAACACTTGTAACTGTTTACGAGCGAATGTCGTCTTCTCCTCCACTGTCCAAGGTGTAAAAAGAACAGAGTAATAAAGAACCATTGCCAAATCATGAATGAAGTAATTATAAGCCGCATCATCAAAATCAAAGATTGTTAGCTCTTTACCATCATAATGAAAATTACCGGGATGGATATCACCGTGCATAAGGCCGAACGTTTCTCTTTCAATGGGAAGAGCCTTTATTTCATCCATTAATACCGCTGCAATCTTTTTCACTTGATCATCTTCTAATTCATTAACAATCCCACTTTCGTCTTCTTCCCACGTATCACGATAATCTGTTTTAGGGTAGTTCATTGTTAGGCGATGCAGTTGGCCAATCGCCTTTCCCCATGCTTCAAAGTAAGCATCTCCCCAATAAGGCGATCCTTCCCCTTTTACTTGCTCACCTTTTGCATATGTAAATAAAGAAGCGAAAAAGAAAGTTTCATCCTCTGCTCTAATTTCTTCTACAAGGTTTTGAGACGCTGAATAAAGAGGCCCTGCTACCTTTGCCCCATTCTCCGCAACATATCGTAAAAAATCTAATTCAGCTTCGACTTCTTTTTTTGAACGATGAGAAGAATGGGTTAAACGCAATACGTAATCTTTACCACGATCACCCTTCGCCTTAAAAATATAATTTTCAAAATCTCCAAGCGGCTTCTCTTCCACTGTTACATAAAATGCCTTTGCTGCTCTTGCTAAAATCTCTTTTGTAAAAACTCGTTCTACAGCTATTTCCATATATATCCCTCCTATATATCTTCTTAATTCGACATAAATGTTAAAAGTACTGCTATGAAATTGAATAGTGCGTGGGCAATCATAGCTGATAAAATAGAATTTGTTTTCTCATATAACCATGCAAATACTACCCCACTCAAAAAGTTCACCGGTAATGTGTTATATGTGGGAATATGGACAACGGTAAATATGATAGAACTTATAAACATACCGCCCCACATGCCATACCTATCACGAAAAAATGTATAAAAAACACCGCGATATAAAATCTCTTCATAGATCGGTGATATAATGGCCGCTCCAATTACCGCGATACAGAATGAATATATTGATTTATCATTTTGGACCGTCTCCGTTTTACTATTTTCAAAAGAAATGCCGACTTTCTCCATTATCATTAATACAGCAACACTAACTACAAGTAAGAAAATAACCGCTCCAACTGTCCATAAGAAATCTTTCCATGAAAGCTTCCGAATTCCAATATCTTTCCACGACAGGTTATATCTTTTTATACAAAAAAGATAAACTACAGTAGTAAAGATCACTGCCATTATAAATCCCATTAATACTCCAGCATATAATGAGTTACCTATTATTTTTAAAGCGTAGTCATAAAAAAGAGATTCAACAGTTACTGGAACAATAATAAATACAAACATAAATAAATATAAGATTTCTTTCCATCCCCACATATACCTCAAAGTCATCTATACCATCCCCTATACCCTATTTTCTATAGTATAAAAGATGACGTAACGTAACTTTCAAGCTTATTTTTCCAAACAGCCCAAGCATAATTTTCTCACAAAAAGAAAAAGGTTGATTCACTAAATCAACCTTTACACTATTAAAAGTTCTATTCATTAATTCTTCATCAATTGATTCTCGTATATAACATTTATTTTTATTTCTCTTCACCTTTTGTCTGCATTGAATTGAAAGTCCAATTTAATTTTAATGAATCTCCTTGAAATACATTTTGCTCTTCATCGTTATCTACAAATGTGAACATTACATAAAAAGTATCATCATCACCAGGAGCAAGTCCATTTCCTTCTCGGTCTACAACACCTTTTTGTACAAGATTAGGAATACTTCCGTTTTGCGTAGCTACCTTTAATTCAGATAATGTAGTAGACCAAATTGGAACTTCATTTTTATCCAAATTCCACAAGAAATCAACTCGGATATGATCACCAAAATCAGCATTTCCATTATCTCCTTTTGCATCGATTACACTGTAATCTGTCAGGAGTTTCACATCTCCTATTGCTAAGGTTCCTTTGTTAATTAATTGAAAACCGCGCTCCATTTCATCACCTGGTTTCAGATTGTCGACATTAATAACAACTTCAGGATTCACACTCAAATCTAAAGTACCCGCTGCAAACGTGTTTTGTGATACTTCCTTATCACTAAAATACGCATATGTTCCCCCACCAATTAAAGATAAGCCCAGCGCTGCAGTTATGACACCCATACCAAGTTTTTTCTTCATACCCATTTCACAAGTCCCCCTATTTTTAAAGTTCAAACTACAAACCTTATTTCCATCCCACAAACAATAATCATTAAGCAACTACCTTGTCCCATAACGAAAGAAAACTAACTTTAAACTAGTTACTTCTTGTGCCCAAACAACTATTACTTTTAAAATGACCGGTAATATTACCAAGAATCATTACCGGTCATTCGTTAGCCAATCTCATTTCATTTACTATTCATTGCCTGATTACTTTATTTACCCTAGAAGTTTGTCCACTTATTTTTTGGGTTCTAAACCGATAGATCGTAAGATTTTATCTAACGTCACTGGCCCTACATTTTCTTTCGGTTTCTGATTTCCTTTGGCATCTAGACCCTTTTTCAAGAAGTTTTTCTCAATAAAACGAATATCCGTTTCATCTACAACACCATCTTGATTTATATCTCCATCTTTTACAGATACTTTTCCTTTTCCATATGACAGAGCTGCTATTCTAGCATCTTGAATATCCACCATTTTATCGCCGTTTACATCACCTGCAAGGTTATCATCCATGTCAGCTCTAAAGTTTTGTCCCACTAATTCTCCATCCTGCATTTTCCCTATTTTTGTTGTTAATTTACTATTTAAATGACCTGGCATTTCTACGAAGATATCATATTCTTTATCGCTTACTGGAACACTATGAATCTCAAATTGCCCATTTTCATTAATCGTTCCTGTATATTTCTTTCCATCCTTGCCAACTGCGTACACTTTTGCTCCTAGTTTTGTATAGTCTTTCTTACCTAAATACCCCTCTTCATTTAAGAAAGCTTCCGGACCAATATAACCTGTAACCGTTGAATGTTTCGAAACAATAGCAAAAGATTTATCTTTAAACACAGGAATCTCAGTGCCTTCTGATGCACCAGCTTTTGTATAAGAGAACTTATCTGCTGCAAATGCAGTTAAATCATTAAAGTATTCATCGCTCGTCATCTCGAATGTAACATCTAAAAATGGTGTGTCTCCATCTAATCCTTTAAATTCTTTTCCTTCCAATGACGCGCCAACTTTCACCTTGTTTTCCCAAGCTCCTTCTTCACTTACCTTCGGATCTTCTAATTTAAGGTTCAGTCCATGTTGTTTTACATATTCCGTAAGTGCTGGATTTGGTTTCACATCTGTAAATTTAAAGAACTGCTTGTAATAAGGAATTTCAAATGTACCTGACATAAGCTGTTTTACATTATTGAGATTCAAAGTTAAAGTAATTTTCTCTCCTAATTTGATTTTATCTTTGTCATAACTTGGAACAGCGTATTCTGTCCCTTCTTTTACAAAGACATAATCTTTATATCCAGTTGCCATATTCCCTGCAGTGGCAAGGTCATATCCAAATAATTTTAAATTTAACGGCTCATTTATTTCCTCTGGAAGTACTCCAAATTTAAAATCACCATTTGCTTGAATTGTATTTAACCAACCTGATGGGAAGGCTGAGTTTTGATAATATACGATTTGATTCGCTTTTTGATCATACTGCAAGCCTTTTGCCTTTAATGTATCTACTGTAGAATCATAAATATTACCATGCACCCATAATGCACGTTGGCCGTCTTCTTCTTTAAACATGGAATCATTGACTTCGTGTATACCAGGTTGTACATCCTTAAATCTCATTTCAGGTATTACATTATCAATGATTATGCTATCGCCTTTTGTATACGATTTTCCTTCTTTATCATATCCAACGAAGTCCAATTCGTAATCTCCATCAGGCAACATAACAGGTTTATCCCCAATTGGGTGAGCTGGATCCCCTGTGAATGGAAATACATACCCTCCCATACCAGAAAACATCATATATTCAACATTCGGTGTTAGACTACTTGCATTAAGTGTACCAACGACTCCTAATGCCTTCCCTGTCTTTCGGTCCTTCACAACTGCATCAATAGTTTCAAGAGGGCTATTTAATTTAAATGCCAACGGCGAACTTGGTCTTTCCATAAATGGATGGAATTTAGATGTATCTGTTGCCATTGCATCTCTCAGTAAATCTACAGACGCAATCCCTTTTTCTGTGAATTTAACTGCAAATGGTACTTGATATACTTCTTTTTCATTGTTTTTATTTGAAATATGAATATATCCCTCATATCTACCAAATTCAGCGTTTTCTGGAATGATAATTTCAGGGCTAATTTCCTCTGATGTACCAGGAGCTACTTTAATAGAATCTGGTACGTTTAGCTTCACACCATTCTTTGCTGCATCTTGTACCCCTACACTTGTAGGTGAAAATTCTACCTCTAATTTAAATTCTTTCCCATCTGTTTTACTGCTGTTCTTAATTGAGACTTTTCGACTATCTTTAATAGGCCCATTTTCAATTTGATTTTTATACCCAAACGCAATAGAACCTGTTTTTTCTTCAATTTCTACTTCTTCATCATCTACAACATTTGATGTTTTATCGATAACCTCGATAGATGTATCTGCATGAACTGCACGATATGCATCAATTCGTCCTGAGCCCACCTCAAATACAGAACGCTCTTCTTTTAGGTCAACTGCGGTATTCATAAGTGCTTCTTTTACTTCAAATGGACTATAGTTTGGATGTTCTTGTAAAATAAGTGCCGCTACTCCTGCAGTATGAGGAGTTGCCATAGATGTACCTGACATACGTCCATACGCTACCGGATAATTTTCTCCATCTTTTGGATCATTAATATATTCAGGAACAGTTGAGAAAATAGACACACCTGGTGCTACAATATCCGGCTTAATATCATCTGTCTTAGTTGCAGGACCACGGGAGCTGAAATCAGCTAAGTGATCTCCCTCTGTTTTTATATTACTAAGTTCTCCAAATGCTAACGACACATCTCCATGTACAGCTTTTGCTTGCAATTTCTCACCATCTACTTTTGTTAAGCGGAACGATGGAATAGATGAAGTACTTTCCCCAAGATAACTTGTAATTTCTCCATCTACATTGTTGTATACAATTACCGCCTTTGCGCCTGCTTCCTTAGCATTTTTAATTTTTTCATCAAATGTAAGCTCACCGCGTTGAATAAGAGCTAACTTTCCTTTTACATCTTTCCCTGTAAAATCATCTGTTTTCCCAAGCCCTGCATATACAACCGATAAGGATTGCCCTTTCAAATCTTCAATCTTATCAGTAAAGCCTTTTCCAAGTAGCATCATTTTATCTACATGTACATCACCTGCATCGGCGGAAAACGTTGGGATAGTCATTGCAGCGTCACTTGCTCCAACTGTAATTGGAAGTGCTGCTGCACTAGGTGATCCAATGGTACCTTCTCCCGGACCACTATTACCTGCTGCTACTACTGTAACAACACCAGCTAACATCGCATTGTTCACTGCGACAGAGGTAGGATATAAAGGATCATTAATAGATGCTCCTAGTGATAAATTGATAACATCCATATCGTCTTTCACTGCTTTATCAATTGCAGCAAGAATACCGCTTGTTTGTCCACTTCCATATGGACCTAATACGCGATATGAATATAAATCTACATCTGGAGCAACGCCCTTCACTGCATAATCCACACTATTCTGTTTGTCTGCAGCAATTGTCCCAGCTACATGCGTACCATGGGATGTATAATATGCACTTCCATCATAAATCTCAGGATATCCCCCAGAATTTTGCCAATCCTTATACGTTGTCTCCATTGGATCAGCATCATTATTAACAAAGTCCCATCCTTTTATTGAGTTTGGATCTATTTTGCTTGGATCCTCACCTTGTTTTGCACGATATCCTTTATATGCATCTTTCAAATCCGGGTGGTTGTAATCAATACCGGTGTCCAGTACACCTACCTTAATTCCTTTACCTGTTATTTTTTCATCGTGCAGCTTGTCCACACCAATTTGTGGTACACTATCTGCCATTTTTGGTTCAACAGCAGTCTTAGCTGTGTCTTTCGGTAAATCAATTTTAACCTCATGATCTTCCCATACGCGCTTAACGATACCAGTACGAACTAAGTCTTCAATCATATTCGCTGGTAAAGAAATCGCTACACCATTAAAAGCATTCTTATATTCTCTTGTTATTTTTGCAGATTTTAAATTGGTCCCTTTCTCTTTATTCTTTTGAAGCTGTTCAAGCTCTGCTTTAAATCCTTTATGTGATGCCTCTACCTTTTGTTCCGCATTTGAAAGAGCTACCTTTTTCCCTTTAGCCGCTTGTTTTAATACCTCAATTTTGCTAGGTGCTTGCTTAAATTCTATAATCACATTCACATTATTAGGACTTGCTGTATTGATACCTGGCGAAATAACAAAACCTGGTTTAGTATCTAACGTTTTTAAGGCATTACGTTGTTCCTTTGTAAGGCCTTTTAAGATAGCATTTGCATCATCAATTCCAGTTAAAGTAGACGTATTTACCTCTTCCGCTAATACGTTATATGGAATTCCTTGAGACAATAACATTCCAACTGTTAACGTTCCAATAAGAATCTTTCCAAATTTCCCTCGTTTCATATTGCATCTCCCCATTATTAATATTATTTTTTGAAACAAATTGATTCTTACATTCCTACTTAGCATTGGAAACTCTATCAATCTTAATCTTTTGTATCATGAAAGATTTCCAACACTACTACCATCCCCATGCCTCATATAGCTACTCACTCACTTTACTCTTTCTATAGGAGCCCCCCATCATTTATTTTCAACAAAAGATTTTCATGAAATGAATTATTAATAGGATTAAAATGTAATTCTATTTTTATTGTTACACATTTTGATTATTCCGAAAATTAACCAAAAGGAGTATCTTTTCTCTAAGGATTCTATGCCTACATAGTACAAAAGAACTATCTTGTCCTTTATTCTTTGTGATACAGAATAAAGCAACACGATAGTTCTTTGATAGATTTCTTATTTAATCTAGCGGAACCAATTGATTTCGAACTGCATAAATCACTGCTTGCGATCGACTTTTCACATTTAGTTTTTTAAAAATTTTATTGATGTGAATTTTAACTGTTTTATCACTAATATATAGAACTTCAGCAATTTCTTTATTACTAAGCCCTTTTACTAATTCAAAAAGAATTTCCTTTTCACGTTCCGTCAGTTCATTTTCATTTGATTCTACTTTCATTTTTTGCTGATGATATGTAATCAATTTTTTAGTCATACGTGGATGAATAACTGAATCGCCTCGATATAACATTCGAATTGCTGCTACTACCTGCTCCGATGATGAATCCTTCAATAAATAACCATCAGCACCGGCCTGAAGTGCATCCATTAAATACTCATCATGCTCATACATTGTAAACACAAGTACTCGGCAATTCGGATATTTTTTTTTCACTAACTCTGTAGCTTCAATTCCATTTTTCCCTGGAAGATTAATATCCATCAAAATACAATCTGGTCCGCATTCTTCGAATTTCCCCAATACTTCATCCCCAGAGCTAGCTTCTCCAACCACTTTCATATCAGATTCATCCTCTAGTATGCTCCGAATTGCGTCCCGTAAAAAAGCATGATCATCTACTACTAATATTTTAATCATTTTACGCACCCCTTGTTTGTGAATCTGGAATTAACAGTGTAATTTCTGTCCCTTTTCCTACAGAACTATCAATCTGTAAAGTAGCCCCTAGTTGGTCAGCTTGTTCATTCATATGTAATATACCATAATGTGGCTCATTCTTCGTTTTAACCATAGACTCAAATAGTGAAAAGCCAACTCCATTATCCTTAACCCTTAAAAGCACGTGTTCACTTTGATAGCTGAGTAAAACATCAGTCTTTTCTGCTTGTGCATGTTTTACGATGTTTTGCAAACTCTCTTGTAATGTATCAAAAATAACTCTTTCTTTTGAAAAACTAAGCGCACGTGCATGACCTCTTTCATGATATGTAATATCTAGTTCATATTCTTGTTTTAAAGATTTTATTTTACTTGCTATCGCCTGCTTAAGCCCTAATTGTTGTGTCGGATATGGTTTTAAAGCATAAATAGAATAGCGAACTTCTCCTAGGCTCCCTCTTAAATCTTTTATACTTTTCTCTACTACTTGCTGCATATCTATTGGTTTATCACGGTATTTTTTCTGCGCGGATTCTAGCTGGAATATCACCCCAGCTAATGTTTGTGCAATACCATCGTGAATTTCTCGTGCGATTCTATTTCTTTCTTCTAAGATCATTCTTTTTTCCTGCTCAGAAATCAATATCCTTGTTTTAACAACGTTAGCTAATTGGTTAGAAAATGTAGCTAACGACTGTACATCTTCCGGAAAGAAACCCGCATTTCTACTTTTCCCTGCAACAAACATTCCGACTAATTCACCATTTACTATAAGAGGAAAATATACAAGTGAGCGTATAACACTATCAAATATTTCATCTCCAGGAGCTGTACCAATTTTCCAATCATTAAATACAAGATTTTTAGAAAGTTCCTCAAAAGCCCTAAACTTTTCTGAATAATCAGATATATCAGAGCGCACTTTCCCATCTTTTAATAGAATATTCCAGTTCCCATCATCTTTTGTCCATATTACATATGCTTGTATGCCAAAAAAACCTTTAAGTGCTTGTTTAATATGTTTCAAGTTTCCTCCGGTTAATCCTCGACTAATTTCGGTCGTAATAAGAAATAACTCATATAATCGTTCTTTCTCCATCCTTATCCGTACAGAAAAAGAACTAATAACGGAAGTTGCTACAAGTGGAAAAAAGAAAAACAGTACTGTAATCTCGTTTACCTCCACACTATATGTACCAATTAATACGTGCATCAGTGCCGCATAAGAGAAACCAAAAGTTTCGCAAAGAAATACCGTTACAGTTTTTTTATACCACTGATAGATTGAATATGGCTGCGGAAGGAGTATCATTAACAAATCGTAAAAACGATTGTTGAAAAAACCAAAAAACACGCAAAATAATAACAAAGATATTAAATTTCCATACAGAACTGATATATCTATCTCGTTAATTAATAAGGACATACATTTGTTTGAAAACCATTCGGCCAAGATCAAACTAAGTGCATGCTGAGTACTATTAAATAACATTCTTTGTATCGGTGAACGACGATGCAGGTGAATAATTAGCGTTATGAGTACAATAGCAACAATAGTTATATGAATTCCAAACTGCCAACTCATAGCATAAATGATCGGAAAGGTAAGCGAGCTAGTCCCTCTCCAAAATCTTACAGGAAAATACTCTGCAATCCCCATAAATAGTAACAACAATATTAGTATTGTTGGATGAGAAGGGATTTTAATTTCAAGTAAAGATATAGTTATAGTAACCAAACCAAGTAAAGAAATAAAATAAAGATAAGTACTAGCAATCTTTTCTCTCATAAAGATAGAATTTACCTCCTTCAAAACAACCCCTTCTTTCTTTATAAAACTTCATTTTCTCTATTATCCAATAAAAAACCGGCACTGGCAAAATGGAAGAACCTCCACTAGCCAATCACCGGCTGTGTACTGTACCTAAAAAGGCAAGACACAATACTAGTATTATAAATCGCTTTTCTTAAACTTCCTATTCATCGAATGATGTAATTATGCATACCGCTAGGTTTACCCCCTTATAGTACAAAAGATATATATTAATATCGCAAATATATACGTTCTTTCCATCCCCCCTACTTTTCTAAATAATCCAAGCATAATTTCCTCAAAAAAAACAAAAATTAACAGAAATAATTTCAATGTAAAGGAGATGGAAAGTATGGCCGAACAGAAGAGCTCACAACAAGATAATAACAAAAAGCATATGTTCCCATCACTTCCGGAGAACATTAATTACATTGAAAATAAACTTTCTCATTCTGATGATATAAAAAAATTAGATCTCCCTTTTCAAAATGGAAAAGGAACAATCTTATATATCGAATCTTTAGCCGACCCAAATTTAATTCATCAATTAGCTCTTGAGCCTTTATTAACTCGGTCAGATTTGTCTTTAGATAAAGCTTTTTCCACATTAAATATGAAAAAAGAAACAAATTTAAATTATGGTGTGCAGCTTTTATTACAAGGTAAATCTTTATATTTTCATGAACACGTCGACAGTTTTTGTATTTTCGAAACAGCTCTATCTTTAAAGAGAGATATAACAGAACCTGATAATGAAGGGATTGTCCGTGGACCGCATACTGGTTTAGTAGAAGATTTAGCAACCAATTTAGCTTCTATTCGTAAACTCATAAAAAGTCCACATGTCGTCGTTAAATATTTCACACTTGGTGAAGAAATGCATACGAAAGTGGCCATTGCTTATATGCAAAACATAGCTAATGACGATCTAGTTACAGAAGTAAAAAGAAGGTTAGAAACGATTAAGACAGATGCACTTATGCCTCCAGGATATATACAAGAATTTATAGAGGATACGTCTTTCTCACCCTTTCCGCAACAATTAAATACAGAGCGTCCAGATAGAGTCGCAGCAAATTTAATGGAAGGACGAGTTGCTATTTTATCTGATGGAGATCCAACTGCACTTATCGTTCCTGTTACGTTATTTGCTTTCTATCAATCACCAGATGATTATAATAACCGCTGGATTGTCGGTTCTTTCATCCGAATGATTCGCTTAGTCAGTTTCTTGATTGCCTTTCTCTTGCCCGCTATATATATCGCAACAGTTGCTTTTCATCCTGATGTGTTGCCGCTCGAACTTGTTTATACGATTAAAGCTTCATTAGAAAAAGTGCCACTTCCTCCTATTTTTGAAGCTCTCTTAATGGAATTAATCTTTGAATTATTACGGGAAGCTGGTATTCGCTTGCCAAGCCGAGTTGGACAAACAATCGGTATTGTAGGTGGTTTAGTAATTGGTGATGCAATTGTAAAAGCCGGTCTCGTTTCTTATACAATGATTATCGTTGTAGCTTTAACTGCAATCTCATCTTTTCTTGTTCCATCAAATGATATGAGTTCCGCAGTTCGGATTCTTCGTTTTCCGTTAATGCTCCTTGCTGCCATATTCGGTTATGTAGGAATATCATTCGGTCTCATTATAACTTTCGTTCATTTATGCCAGTTACATTCATTTCATACCCCATATCTTTCTCCTGTCGCTCCGATGCGGATAAAAGATATGAAAGACTCTTTTGTACGACTACCAATTTGGTCGTTTTGGGAACGACCACATGATTCAAAACCGAAAAAAATGCAACGACAACATGTAACGAGAGAGGATGAGAACGGTGACAAACACGCAAAGTAAAATTTCACTTGTTCAATTTACCTTTTTCGTTATTCAATGCCAAATCGGAGTTGGTATACTTTCTCTACCAAACCGTCTTCACCCAATAGCGAAAGGTGGCGGATGGATTTCTGCTCTCATCGCTGGTCTTGCAATTCAACTTATTATTTTACTTATGTGGCTTTTCTTAAAACGATTTCCTGATGCAGATATGTATGAAAGTATTTGTATACTATTTGGGAATAAGTTTGGAAAACTATTAGGTTTTGCTTATGTTTTTTATTTTACCCTTATCGGTATGACGGTTATGTTAAATGCTTGTAATGTCATTAAAGTTTGGATATTACAAGCAACTCCTTGGTATGCCACCCTCATGCTATTTACAATAGCTTGTTGTTACATAGCTTATAATACGTTCAAAGTCATCGTACGGTTTTACGTCATGGCTTCTATTCTCATTTTACCAATGACTCTTTTAATTGCCCTAGGGCTTACACGAGCTGATTTTTCTTACATTTTTCCAATTACAGAAGCCGGATGGTGGAATATTATTCAAGCATCAAAAGAAACCATTACAGCTATGTATGGTTTTGAGATTATTCTTATCGCTTTCCCAAAAGTAAACGGGAGTTCTGTGGCAAAACTGAAAGCAATTTCTATCGCTAATGGATTTGTAACTCTTTTTTATACTTTTACTGTTTGGATTTGCTTTATCGTATTTAGCCCAAAACAAGTTGAGCTTATTCCAGAGCCAGTTGCTTACTTATTACGCTCCTTACATATCGGGATTATAGACCGAACTGATTTACTATTCATACCAATATGGATGATAACAGTTGTCGCTTCTATTGCTAGTTATTATTATGCTGCTTCAATCGGAATTGGACATATATTCAACCTCGCTAATTATAAAAAAGCTGTTCCAATCGTTGGTATTATTGCCTTTAGCGTAGCCCTATTTATAGATACACCTGAAGAATTAAAAGTAATTGCAACTTTCACTGATAAGTTCACCTATATTTTCATCGTTGTCCTCCCTCTTTTATTTCTACTTTATTCAGTAATAAGAAAGAAGAAAGGAGAACAGTATGTTCAAAAAAAGAGTTAAATTACTTTTTATATTATGTACTAGTTCCCTCCTTTCTGGCTGTTGGGATCAAGAACCATTAAGAGAAGCAAGATTAGCTTATAGTATTGGATATGATATTACAGAAGAGAATAAACTTCAGCAAACACTTGAAATCGTAAAAAGTTCCAGTAGCGAGCAGTCTTCGTTTGCGAATGAAGTACATTCTGCAATCGGACTTAACATAAGGGATTCAAGCGATGCCCTAAAAAAAAATGTAACTGGAAACATTCGATATTTTAAATATGGCGTTCAATTATTAGGAACAAAAATTCAAAAAAAAGGTATACTTCCCTATTTAGATGTCAGCTTTCGGGACCCAACAAATCCAACTGCTTTAGTAAAACTTATTTCAGTAGATGGTGACACATCCGAGATACTCAAAAAAAAGAAAGTAGGGAATTTACTGATTGGAGATTTCCTAAAGAAGAAAGTGAGAAGCTTAGAAGATATGAGTGTGTTTCCAAAAGAAACTTTAGAAACAGCTGCTACAAAAATGTTAGATCCGGGTAAAGATTTCACCCTTCCTTCTATAAAAATAAAAGGAACAGAGGTTATTACAAATGGATTAGCTTTATTTAATAAAGACAAATTAACTGGACATCTCCCCCTGAAACAAGCTGTTTTATTCGTGTTATTAACCGGAAAAATGGGAACAAGTGCCCGTATAACCCAAAAACTTACTAGCGATGAATCAGAGAAGACATCTGATTATTTAACAATGGAAGTTAGTAATCGAAAGTTAAAACGAGACTTACAAATAACGACAGATAAAAAAGGAAATGTATATGCTCACATTAAGCTTCAACTAAAAGTTATAGCCCTTGAGGCTCCAAGAGATAATATTTACAAAATGGAAGAAAGGAAAAAATTAAACGAAAAATTATCTAAACAACTTACAAAAGAAGCAAAACAAATAACGAACAGGTTACAAAAAGCAAATTGTGATGCTTTCGGTATCGGCAGACACCTTATCGCATATCATCCTGAGTTATGGAAGAAAAAAAATTGGAATAAAGATTATGCAAAAGTAAAATTCAAACCTGAAGTAGAAGTAAACATTTTGTATAGTGGTGTCTTAAAATAAAAGGTTGTATGCCACGCGGGCATACAACCTTTTTATTTCGTATATCGATAGACAATTGATTCATATGGTCTTAAGTTCAGTTTTGTAATATCCTTGCTGAAATCTTTATAATTCGACAGTAGTATTTCTTGTTTCATTCCACCTAATGGAACATGAGCTGGTACAGCATACGTTATTTCTTCTCCGTAGAAGTTATTGATAACAAGTAGTACTTCATTCTCTACAGTACGTGTATATGCCCAAATCTTAGGATGATTTCCATCTAAAATAGCATATTCCCCTTCTGTAATTACATCATACGTTTTTCTAAGTTCTATTAACTTTTTATAATGATAAAATACAGACTCTTTATCTTCTAATGCCTTCTCTACGTTTATTTCTGTAAAGTTTTCAGCCACTGAAATCCAAGGTGTACTTGTTGTAAAACCACTGTTCACCTTTTCATTCCACTGCATCGGAGTACGAGAGTTGTCACGAGATTTTTGTTTTAAAATCCCTATAATCTCTTCTTTTGATAATCCTTCTTCTCGCTTTATATCGTATATATTTAACGATTCCACATCGCGATATTGCTCAATGGACTCGAATTTAGGATTCGTCATACCGATTTCTTCGCCTTGATAAATGTAAGGAGTTCCTTGCAACATATGCATAGCAGTCGCTAACATTTTCGCAGATTCATTTCGGTACTTTCTATCATCACCAAAGCGTGACACTATGCGAGGTTGGTCATGATTACACCAGAATAACGCATTCCATCCTCGACCCTTTTGCATTTCAATTTGCCAATTAGACATAATCTCTTTTAATTTAATGAAATCAAAATTAGCTTGCGTCCACTTATCTCCATTCGGATAATCTACTTTTAAATGATGGAAACTAAACGTCATACTTAATTCATTACGCTCAGGGTTTGAATATTTGATACAATTATCAATTGTCGTAGATGACATTTCTCCAACTGTAATTACATCTTTCCCTTCAAAAACATTTCGGTTCATCTCTTGTAAATATTCATGAACGCGCGGGCCATCTGTATAATATTTACGCCCATCACTTGTCGCCGTACTTCCGTCATCATTTAAGAACTGTTGATCTTTTGAAATTAAATTAATAACATCTAATCGGAATCCAGTTACCCCTTTATCAAGCCAAAAACGCATCATATCATATACTTCTTCACGAAGTTTTTCATTTTCCCAATTTAAATCAGCTTGTGTTTCATCAAATAAATGTAAATAATATTGCTCTGTCTTCTCATCATATTTCCAAGCAGACCCGCCAAACTTAGATTGCCAATTATTTTTTTCATCACGCCAAATATAGTAATTACGATATGGACTATTTTTATCTTCCTTCGCTTCTTTAAACCACTTATGCTCCGTCGAACTATGATTGACAACGATATCAAGCATAATTTCAATATTACGTGCCTTTGCTTCTTCTAAAAGCTCTTCAAACTCTTCCATCGTTCCGTAAGATGGATCAATGCTGTAGTAATCACTTACATCGTATCCATTATCATTTTGTGGTGATTGGTATATCGGTGTTAACCAAATATAATCTACTCCGAGTTCTTTTAAGTAATCTAGTTTCTCTGTAACCCCTTTTATATCACCGGTTTCTTTATTGTAATAGCTATTAAAGCTCTTCGGATAAATTTGATAAACTACACTTTTATGCCAATCCTTCATGTTTAACTTCCTCCTACTTCTGTTTTACTCGTTTTGCAAATAACCATGTTAACGTAAATGGGATTACAACTGCGATAATCATTCCTACAATAAATATCGGAATCGATTTCGGAATGATAGAAATAAATGCTGGTAATCCACCAATTCCGATAGCAGGTGCTAATACACCATTTAACGTAATGAATATCGCTGCCACAGCCGATCCTATAATCGCTGCATAGAACGGGAATTTATTTCGTAAGTTTACACCAAACATAGCTGGCTCTGTAATACCGAAATATGCTGAAATTGCTGATGTCGATGCCATACTTTTATCATTTTGATTTTTAGAAATCCAGAACATCGCAAGTGCCGCACTACCTTGCGCAATGTTAGAAAGAGCAATCATTGGCCAAATGAATGTACCACCGTGCTGTGCAATTAATTGTAAGTCAATTGCAATAAACATATGATGCATACCTGTAATTACGAGCGGTGCATATAATGCTCCAAACAATACCGCTCCAACTACTGGTACTGTTTCATATATACCTACTAATCCAACTGTTAATAAATCTCCAATATGACGTGTAACCGGACCAATAATCCCTAATGCTAACACACCTGTTACAACAATCGTTGTAATTGGTACAACTAATAATTGAATTGCATTTGGCACATGTTTCTTTAAGAAAATTTCCACTTTACTTAATACAAATGCTGCTACTAAAACCGGTAAGATTTGACCTTGATACCCTACCTTTTCAATTTGAAATAATCCTAAAATATCGAAGTACTCAATCTTTTGTCCCTCTAAACCAGTCGCGGCTTTTCCATAATCCCACGCGTTTAATAAGGCCGGATGAACAAGCATTAATCCCATAACGATCCCTAATATCGGACTACCACCAAAACGCCTCGTTGCTGACCAACCGACAAGTGCTGGTAAGAATACGAATGCTGTATTCGCCATCATATTAATTAAATCCCAAAGCCCACCTAAGTTTGGATACACATCTAATAAATTTTTACCTTCAAAAAATAAGTCCTTTGCCCCTAATAGATTATTAATCCCCATTAGTAAACCAGCTGTTACGATCGCTGGTAATATCGGCATAAATACATCTGAAAATACTTTTACAAACTTTTGAGCTGGATTTAACTTTTGGTTTCCAGAGTCTTTCACGTCAGCTACTGTCGCTTCCTTCATACCTGCAAGCGTTATCAATTCAGCGTATACACGATCTACGTCCCCAGGGCCAATTACAACTTGAAATATCCCAGCGTTATGAAACGCTCCTTTCACTAATGAAACAGACTGTAATTTATCATTATCTATTTTACTTTCATCTTTTAAAGCGATACGGAGCCTCGTTACACAGTGCGCAGCTTGTTCAATATTGTCTTTCCCACCAATATACTGCAACACTTCCTCTGCTGTTTTACGATAGTCTTTCCCCATATTCCCGTCCCTCTTTTCTTTATTTGATACCGTTTACAATTACATATTAACTCGTATATATAAGTTAGTCAACACTCGTATATACGAGTTTGTGATTTTTTTATAAAAAAAGAGATGAAACGTTATTTCGTTCCATCTCCTTATTTTCTCCGCGCCACATCCGAAAAATGAAAAATATCTAAGCGGTGGCGTGATTCTGTATATTCGAACTGACTTCCATCATAGAAATGCGTAAAGTTTTTCACAACAACAACATAGTCTGTTCCATTTAAATCTAAATACTTTCTATCGTCCTCTGTACATGGCTGCACTTCAATTACCCTTTGTGAGTAACTAATATGAAGCCCTAGTTCTTTCTCAATGTATTTATAAATGGACTCCGCTGCAATTTCACTCGTTAATCCAGGAATATATTCCGATACAAAATGATTGATATCCAAAATTACTTTTTCTCCATCAATATTTCGTACGCGCTTAATATGATCTATTTCTGTTTTCTCTTTCACATTTAATAGCTTTGCAACCTCTTTTGTCGCTTTTACTTTCTCTATTTCCACGACTTTTGTAATACAATGGCGTCCTAAACGTTCATTTTCTTCTTGGAAACTTACAATACCACCAAAGTTGAATTCAATGTTTTTTCGCTTTAAAACAAAAACACCTTTTCCATGTATTTTTTGAACATATCCACGCTCTTGCAATAAATCTACTGCTTTTCTGACCGTACCTCGACTTGCTTCATATTGCTTCATTAATTCTGTTTCTGATGGGATTTTGCACCCCTCTTTTAATTGTTTATTATCAATAGACTTACTGATTTCTGTATAAATTTGTTCATACTTACTCATCATCTACAATAGCCCCTTGTCACCTTCTAATTCTATATGTATTATACCATGCTACACTCTTCTGCCAATCTCTCACTTATTTTCCAGTATAGGAAAAATACAGGTAAATATTTAATCTCTAAAACGTATTTTTATAAAAATTTTTATATTTTTCTTTTCATTCAAAAAAACATGTAGTATACTAACTTCAAAATCAGAGGAGAAAGGGAGCAAAGAACTATGCTTACTTATACAACTGTAGTTACATTTGCACAAAAACATCATCATCATACGTAACCCTTGAAACCTAGCGGAAAAATTACGCGTAGGTACAAGGGTTATTCCCGTTGTACCTACGTGAGGCAAAGAGCCATGTAGGTATTTTTTATCTACATGGCTCTTTTTTTATTGCCAAAAAGCTAGTAAAAAATGATGTTTAAGCAAAACTTACTACAAAGGAGTTAACAAAAATGGAAACGAAAAAATGGGGATTATGGATTTTAACAGCTTTTGTGATCGGAAATATGGTTGGCGGTGGCGTATTTATGCTCCCATCAAATTTAGCACAAGTATCAGGTCCAATGGGTTCTACACTCGCATGGAGTATTACAGGTCTTGGCGTATTTATGATTGCACTCGTATTTGGAAATTTAGCAATTCGGAAACCAGAATTAAAAGTAGGACCACAAAGTTACGCTCAAGCGATGTTTCCTTCAAAAAAAGCAGGGAAAGTTGCAGGATATAGTATGGCATGGGGATATTGGGCTGCGAACTGGGCTGCAACGGCATCTGTTATTATTTCCTTTGCTGGATATTTATCAACATTCTTTCCAGTTTTACAAAGTAAGCAAATTCTCTTTTCACTCAACGGATTTTCACTAGAACTCGGAAAAGGACTAACTTTCCTCGTATGTAGCCTTATGCTATGGGGAATTCAATATATTCTTTCTCAAAATATTGATCGAGCTGGAAATATGAATCTTCTTGCTACCATTGCAAAAATTATCGGATTTACAATGTTTATTGTAATCACATTATTCATTTTCAATGCCTCTAATTTTGGAGACGGTCAAACATTTATGAATGAGGCAGGACAATCAATTTCGTTAGGTGGACAAATCAATTCAGCTGCTATCGCAACACTTTGGGCATTTATCGGTATTGAATCTGCTGTAATGCTTTCTAACCGTGCTAAATCTCAGCGCGATGTAAAAAAAGCTACCATTTTTGGATTAATTATCGCTCTTCTTATTTACATGTCAATTACTTTACTTACAATGGGAGCTCTTCCACAAGATGCTTTAAAAGAGTCTCAAAAACCATTAGTAGACGCATTAAATTTAGCAATTGGCAATAAAGGTGCCTATATCATGGCTTTACTTGCACTTGTATCTTTATTTGGATCTACCGTTGGCTGGATCGTTGTTAGTTCAGAAGTACCTTACCAGGCAGCCAAGAATGGACTTTTCCCTAAGTTTTTCGCGAAAACAAATAAAAAAGGTAGTCCTTCAAAATCATTATTTATTACAAATGTGATGACGCAAATTTTCTTATTCTCAACGATTTCTGGCACTGTGTCAGAAGCCTATAATTTCGCTATCGTTGTAGCAACATTAGCTTATTTAATCCCATACCTTGTTTCCACGCTGTACCAATTCAAATTGGTTATTACAGGAGAAACGTATGATATAATGCCTGGCTCTCGAATAAAGGATGGAATCATTACTACACTAGCATTTGTCTACTCTATTTGGGTTATCAAAACAGGAACTGCTGATTTAAAAACGTTCTTCTTAGGAATCGGATTGTTTGTATTAGGTCTTATTCTTTATCCAGTATTAATGAAAGACTCAAAAAAAATGAATTAAAAAAAGAGAAGCTACTGGCTTCTCTTTTTTATTAAAAATCTGTAATTAACTTTTCTTTTAACTCTCCTATAGATAAAGGTCTCGCATAATAAAATCCTTGTACGTAATCACAGCCCATAGATTGTAATAAACTTTCTTGCTCTACTGTTTCTACCCCTTCAGCAACTACTGCTAAATTTAAGCTATGGGCAATTTCAATAACAGATTTTACAATCGTTCGCTCTGGCTGTGCTTGATCATAATGAAATTCACGAATAAAGTTACGATCAATTTTCACTATATCCAGTGGCAGTTGCTTTAAATAGTATAAGGAAGAATAACCCGTTCCAAAGTCATCTAAAGCAATTAAAATACCCATATTTCTTAATTCTTGTAATGTAGCAATAATATAATCAAAATGGCGAACAGCGATACTTTCCGTTACTTCCAAAATTAAACGATTCGGTGGAAAGCCAGTTCTCCTTAAAATGCTACGTACAGATAAAATAAAACGCTTTTGCATTAATTGTTGTATGGATAAATTAACAGATAACCTTAGTCCTTCTTCGTAATCTGGCAATGTTTTAAACAAGCGACATGACTTTTCTAATACCCAGTCTCCTAATTTTATAATAAGTCCAGATTCTTCAGCTACTGGAATAAATTCGCCTGGCGAAATAGGCCCTTCTTCTGTCGAACAACGTGCTAAAGCTTCAATACCAGTATATTTCTTCGTTTTCAAATCAATAATAGGCTGCAGTACCACATCTAATTCTTCATCACGAATTGCCTTTTGCAAAGCGAATTCAATTTTCATTCTACGATTTATTTTCGCACGTAACTCATCTGTAAAGAAACACGCGGCATTTCTACCTTGTTCTTTCGCACTGTACATGGCTAAATCCGAATTTTTCAATAGTGTTTCTACATCTTGTCCGTCTTGCGGATATGAGCACAGTCCTAGACTAGCTGAAATGTATACTTCATGACCTTCAAGCATGAATGGTGCCTGAAAGCATGACAACACAGATGTCGCTAACTGCCTCATCTCATCTTGTGTATGATTTTTTGTTAACAGCACAAATTCGTCGCCACCCAGCCTAGCCAGAACATCTTTCTCTCCTAGCACATAATGCAACCGTGAAGCAACTTCGCTTAAAAGTAGATCTCCTATCATATGACCTAGCGTATCGTTTACTAATTTAAAACGATCCAAATCAAAGTAAATCATACCAAATTCTTTTTTGTCTGCAATCATCTCGTTTACAGTCGTTATTAACTGCAATCGGTTCGGTAAACTCGTTAAAGCATCATGATACGCAAGCTCCCTATAACGACTTTCGCTTACCCGCAACCTCCGTTCTGCTTCTTTCCTACTACTAATATCATTTCGGATCGCAATAAATTGATATGGCTCTCCTTTTTCATTTAAAAATGGAACAATTGTTGTTTTAACCCAATAATATGTACCATCTTTTGCTTGATTTCGAATCTCACCTCTCCATACTTTTCCGCTCAAAATGCGCTTCCATAGAATTTGAAAAAATGTTTTCGGGTGATATCCTGAATTTAAAATACGGTGATCTTTCCCTATTAACTCTTCTCGTGTATATTTGGAGATTTCACAAAACTTATCATTTACATATGTAATAAGACCCTTTCGGTCTGTAATCGCAACAATTGAAGACTCATCTAATGCTAACTTTAAATCTCGCAATGAAGAGTCATATAATGCATGACCTCTTTGTTCTAGCATGCGCATCTCTCCTTGCTTCCTATCTGACTAAAACACAACTTGTTTCTCTTCATAGAAATAGAGATATTTCATTTCTTAATAATAGCTATTTGCATTCATCATATTTTGAAATATGCCGATTAAAATAACATAATATTATTTGTAATAAAAAGCAATATAATACCGTTTCAATTATAAATAGTAGTTTCTTATCGCTATATTGATCTTACTTTATTATACCTTATTCATTCTCTTACATTCCTTTATAACTAGCTCTATACAACCACTGTTTCCTATTAATCCCGCTCACATCTAACCCTCTTTACTTTACTAGCGAAATAGAAGTTCGAGCACACTATACAACTATTCACGGATAATAATATAAAAATTAAAATTAGTATATACGTTTCCGAATTACAATAATAAAATATTAACATATTTACACCTTTATTTTGGAAATATTTTATAAATAATTACTTTATTAAACTAAAAAAAGAGGAAAGCCTCTTTTTTAGTTTAATACGGATATGATATTTGCTGATAACCCGGATATGGCGTTGGGTATGGTGCTGGGTATGGTGCCGGATATGTTACTGGGTACGGTGCTGGATAGTAGCCTCCACTTGCTGCACCCGTTAATGCGCCAGCCGTAAGCCCACCTAACACACCTCCAGCAAAACTTCCAGGAAAGAATCCACCGCCCCATGAGCCGCCACCCCAGCCCCATCCGCCTCCGTGATGGTGGTGATGATCATAGTGATTATGCCCTCCATGGTGGTGATGTCCACCGTTATGGTTGTGCCCCCCATGAGGATGATGATTACGATAATACAATCCGTTATTTTCTATATAATTCATATTTTCCCTCTCCTTTTCCATCTTCTCATCTTAATAGGTATTGTATGAATAATACGGATCTTGTTGGTAACCTGTATAATAAGAATAATCCGAGTAATACGGATAACCATATCCGCCATAACCAAACCCAGGGCTGAGTAATGCACCTGCTACAAAACCTGGGAAGAAACCTCCACCAAAAAATGGTGTATGTCCAAAACCACCATGAAAACCTCCGTGACCGAAACCACCAATTGGACGACCATACATTTTATCCATCCTCCTTTTCTCTTTAAAAACGTAACAATACACTGTATGTAGGACAAATGCGGAAAGTATGGGGATATACCTACATTTTGTAAAAAATAGAAAACACTTTATAATAAAAATGTCACAGTACATCTGCTATTTAGGAAGTCTATATTGAAGAAAGATTAGAGGAATTATATAGAAATGAAGAAACCTATCGTCCAATTACTATTAATATTTACAATTGTATCTATCGTTCTTTTCCTATTAAATACATCGTATATTTCGTTATATACATTTGTCGGCGTTCTCTGGTCCATCACAATTGTAGGAATTTCATTTGTTATTTTTATCGAAAATAGGTCTCCTCAAAGTACCTTAGCGTGGTTTTTAGTATTAGCACTTCTTCCCGTTATAGGTGTGCTTTTATACTCTATTTTCGGGCGTAGCCGTTGGAGAAGAAAAAAGCATCTTCATCGTTCAGAAGAACAAAGAAAATTATTCCGTGAAATATTAGAAGGAAGGCGACTAGAGTTATCACTCAAGGTCCCATTAAGTGAACGCTCTGCCCATTTAACAGAAGTCGTACAAAAATTTGGAGGCGGGCCTGCTGCAGATAGAACAACTACAAAGCTTTTAACAAACGGAGATCAAACATTCTCAGAAATTTTGCAAGCTATCGAGCAAGCAAAACATCACATACATATTCAATACTATATTTATAAATCTGATGAGATTGGTACAAAAGTTCGGGATGTGTTAATAAAAAAAGCAAAAGCTGGTGTTATTGTCCGCTTCCTTTATGATGGATTAGGAAGTAATACGCTAAGAAGACGCTTTTTAAAACCTATGAAAGAAGCTGGGATTGAAATTGTTGAATTTGACCCTATTTTTTCAGCTTGGTTACTTGAAACAGTTAATTATCGGAACCACCGTAAAATCGTCATTGTAGATGGAGAAATTGGTTTTACTGGGGGACTCAACGTCGGTGATGAATATCTTGGCCGTTCAAAAAAATTTCCCGTTTGGCGTGATAGTCATTTAAAAATAGAAGGAAAAGCGTTATATAAATTACAAGCAATCTTTCTAGAAGATTGGCTCTATGCCTCTAGCGGGTTGAATACTTATTCTTGGGATCAATTTATGAATAGACAATACTTCCCAGGTAAAGAAATTTCAAGTGCAGAAGGTGCTGTTCAAATTGTAGCAAGTGGACCAAGCTCAGATGATAAAAGTATTCGTAATACCTTACTAGCTGTTATGGCATCTGCCAAAAAATCTATTTGGATCGCTACACCATACTTTATTCCAGATCAAGAAACTTTAACATTATTACGTTTAAGTGCAATATCTGGCATAGATGTACGCATTTTATATCCTGGTAAGAGTGACAGTATTATTAGCGATCAAGCATCTCAATCCTATTTCACTCCACTTTTAAAAGCTGGTGCTTCTATTTACAGTTATAAAGATGGATTTATGCACGCAAAAATTGTACTCGTTGACGATAAAATTGCAACCATTGGAACAGCAAATATGGATGTACGAAGCTTTGAATTGAATTACGAAATTATTAGTGTATTGTATGAATCTGAAACAGTTCATGATATTAAACATGATTTTGAAGAAGACTTTAAGCATTCCACTGAAATTAAATGGAACTCTTTCCAAAAAAGAAGTATAAAAAAACGAATATTGGAGTCTTTTATGCGACTCATTTCTCCTTTACTATAAGCAATCAATGTACTATTGATTGCTTTTTCTTTTATATTTGTCCTCTCTCCTTTTCTTTGCATACCATATTAAAACAAGTTATCATAAGGTATATTACTTTATGAAAATAATGTTAGGTGGGAAATACATGTTAGAACAATTTCATATACATGCTGATTTAAAACAGCAGCTTTCTACAATTCACGAAAAGAATAAGCAAGAAGCTGGTGAAAATGCACATTTAATTGGAAAGAAAATATATAAAGCATCTGATAACAGCATTATTGAAGATGCCATTACAGCACTTCTTCTTGGCAAAAATATTCTATTAAAAGGACCGACTGGTAGTGGTAAAACGGTACTAGCGGAAACTCTTTCTTCTTTATTCCAAAAGCCAATGCATAGCATTAACTGTTCTGTTGACCTAGATGTAGAAGGTATTTTAGGATACAACACACTACAAACGAAAGAAGGCGCATCTGAAGTTACATTCGTTAACGGTCCTCTTATGAAAGCTATGAAGAACGGCCATTTCCTATATATTGATGAAATCAATATGGCAAAACCTGAAACGTTACCACTTCTTCACGGCGCATTAGATTACCGTAAAATGATTACAAACCCGTTTACACAAGAAGTTGTATACGGTGATGATGAATATCGTGTAATCGCTGCAATTAATGAAGGCTACGTTGGTACAAGTGAACTAAACGAAGCGTTAAAAAACCGTTTTGTTATTATTGAAGTTCCGTACATTCAAGGTGATACATTAAAAGAACTATTATTAGCTGAATCAAAATTAAAAGATACTGCGACAATTGAAAAGTTCGTTGCATTTGCAAGCGACCTTATGCCTTTAGCTCGTGATGGACGTGTAAGTGAAGAGGCAGCAAGTATTCGTGGTATTATCGACGCATGTGATTTAGGCGTATATATTCCTGTTATGCGCGCAATTGAACGTAGCATTATCGCAAAATTAAACGATGAAACAGAACAAATGACTGTCCGTGAATTAGCAGAAAGTTATTTCTTTGAGGGATAATTCATGAGACAAATTTTTAGTGACAAAAAAATTGATGCGTCGCTGTTTCTACAAATGGAAAACTTAATGTATGCTCTTCTAAAAGAAGACGATGCCTATCTTGAGTATGGCTATAAAGCATACTACGACGAAATTGAAAAAAAGGTTGTCATTAGTCACTTTTGGGATGATCGAAAAGAAGAGGATACAATAATCGGATTAAAAAGCGAAGTGTTTTTAAAAGCACTTGGTAATAAACATTACTCGGACATGACTTTAATTCGTTCTTATGCGATTGAATTACAAGAATCATCCTTAAAAAAGTTTTTAACACAATTATTTGTTCTATTAGAAGATTTACGTGTTGAGGAAATCGTAAAAAACTTACGCCCTGGCACAAAGTATGTTTTTAAAAGAAGAAAAGAAATGTATCGCAATTACTTCGGCTCACAAAATGAAATCAATCGCGTTCGTAACTATCACGGTGACCGTCTATTTTGTCTCTGCTATCTTTCATTAACGAGCGATAAATATGAAATGTTTAATAATGAATATTTCGAGCAAATTGAAGCAATTTTGCATGAAACATTCCAAGCTCGTAATACGGAAGATATTATGTATATCGTTGAAAAAATTCGCTATCGTTTAGAAGGACTTCTTGAAAGTGATATGCTTAATAATTATTTCGGACATGCTCCGCTTTATTTATCTGTCATTGCAGACGAAAAGAATTGTCGCGTCGAAGATTTAGCAAATGATGATACGCAACTCATAGATGACGATGAAAATAAAAACAAAATGGATGAAAGTTTCTCCACATGGCATCGTGAAAATAAAAATAACGAAAACGAGAACTTTTTACGCTTTGAATTAGAAAGCGGAACAAAAACAAACATGATGGGCGATACTGCTCGTGAATCAGAAGATGGCGACCAAGCACTTGGTTCTGTACAAGGTACTTCTCAAAAGAGTACACAATCCAACTTTGATGGCGCTGATACAGAGGAAGCAAGAGCTTCACACGCTTCTAGTCAAAACGACGGTGCATACGGTAAGTATAATGTAGGTGCTTCTCATACATTTAAAGAAGCTCGCAAAGCAAATACCGATGAGAAAAAGGATTACCAAGCTATCAAATCAGTCGTTAATAAAGATGTAAAAGAATTAAAGAAAATTATCGAAAAAACGATTGAAAATAAAACGAATGCAAATAGTGATAAATATTACGGAAGACTTCGTAAGAAATTCCTTCGTATTTATACAGAAAAGCAGCCACGCATGTTTTATAAAAAAGGGCAAGAATCACAAGAACTCGACGTTGCATTCCAATTGTTAGTGGACTGCTCTGGTTCTATGTATAACAAAATGGAAGAAACGAAAAAGAGTGTGGTCCTATTCCATGAAGCATTGAAATCTTTAAAAATCCCGCACGCTATTAGCGGATTTTGGGAAGATGCATCTAGTGCTAAACCTGAAGATAAGCCGAACGTTATCCATGAAGTTGTGACATATAAAAACTCAACGTTACCAAACGTTGGTCCCGAAATTATGCAGCTTCGCGAAGAAGAAGATAATCGCGACGGATATATTATTCGTATCGTTTCTGAAAAGCTTGCAAAAAGACCAGAAAAGCATAAATTCTTACTTGTCTTTACAGACGGTGAGCCTTCTGCGCTGGACTATCAACAAGACGGTATTTTAGATACGCATGAAGCTGTCAAACTTGCTCGTAAAAGTGGTATGGAAGTAATCGGAATCTTCATCGAAGAAGGCGAAGCGAAAGAAGCAACTTATCAATTAATGAAAAACATTTATAACCATCACTTCTTAGTTGCAAATCACGCTGAAGATTTACGTCTGAAGATTAAACCACTATTGAAAAAGTTATTACTAAAGACGATTGAATAGAAAAACAGGAGCCTTATCGCTCCTGTTTTTTCTTTCATTCACTTTGTTTCTGGTTGAAACTTGTATGGAATGGCAACTTCTAGTAATGACTCAAATCCTCCATCGTAGAATGGGAATCGTTCATTTGCGATTGTTCGATCCACCCACTCTATTGCGGAAATTTCATCCTCATCTTCTGCAATAAGTTCACCTGTTACTACATTTGCTCGGAATGTAAAAAGTAGCGCATGATTCCCTGATTCTTCAAAGAATTTTTCATTGATCGCAACAAGTCCACCTGCCACAGCAGTTAAACCTGTCTCTTCTTTTACTTCTCTTACTAGAGCTTCCTCTAACGTTTCACCCTTTTCAACAGCCCCTCCTGGCAATGACCAAACGTTTTGTTCTATATTATGTACCATTAATATTTTATCTGTTTCTTCATCATGTATTAGTGCATATACGACGTCAACTCTTTGCATGTTGCTTTTCTCCTTCAATTAACTCATCCATTGTAAATAAGGAATGTAGCTGTAAGCCATCTTCTAATAGGTTTTCTCTTCCCTCTTTCGTTCGTTCAATCACACCTAAAACATGATGTACTTTCGCACCTAGTTCTCTTAAATCTTTCGTACTTAATAATATTTGACCACCTGTCGTGATAACATCTTCAATAATACAAACATTCTTCCCAGTAATATCAACACCCTCTGCCAACTTACATGTGCCATACTTCTTCGCTTCTTTCCTTACAAATACAGCTGGTAGACCTGTTTGTAAAGATAATGCTGTTGCTACTGGAATTCCGCCCATCTCTAAACCTGCGAGTACTTCTGTCTCAGGAGGAATGAGCTCTTTCAATTGTTTAGCAATTGCTAATAACAGTACTGGATTAGATTCAAATAAGTACTTATCAAAGTATTGATTTGATACTTGTCCTGATCGAAGCTTAAATGTTCCCGTTAAACGCGACGTATTGTAAATTCCCTTTGCTAACTCCCATTTCTCCATTCTCTGTCTCCCCTTCACACACAAATTAACTCATTCTGTCATATTTGTATTTTTTTGCATATTCCTAAAATACGAATAAAAAAGGTCGATTCCTAAGAATCGACCCTTCCTATTAATTCATCACTAACTCAGCTGTGAGCTTTTTTTTTAACTTAGCCAACATGTCCGTTGTCATTTTGTCTAAATCGTATTCTGCTTTAAAACCCCACTCTTTCATTGCTGCTGTTGCATCAATAGAGTTTGGCCAGCTATCAGCGATTGTTTGACGAGCAGGATCTACAGCGTAATCCATTGTAAACGTCGGAATGTGTTTACGAATTGATGCTGCGATTTGCTCTGGCTCAAAGCTCATTGCTGTAATATTGAACGCGTTTCTATGCACAAGTTTACTTGGATCAGCTTCCATTAATGAAATGATCGCTTGTAAAGCATCTGGCATATACATCATATCCATGTATGTTCCTTCTGCAATGTATGAGGTGTATGCGCCTTTTTTAATCGCCTCATAATAAATTTCAACTGCATAGTCAGTTGTTCCGCCTCCTGGAGGAGCTACGTAAGAAATTAAACCTGGGAAACGTACACCGCGCGTATCAACGCCAAACTTTTGATGATAATAATCACATAGTAATTCTCCTGCTACTTTGTTTACCCCATACATCGTAGTAGGACGCTGAATTGTATCTTGTGGCGTATTATCTTTCGGCGTTGATGGACCGAATGCACCGATAGAACTTGGCGTGAAAAACTTACAGTTTAATTCACGAGCTGCTTCTAATGCATTTACAAGTCCGCCCATATTTAAATTCCAAGCAAATAACGGATTTTTTTCTGCTGTTGCTGAAAGTAAAGCTGCTAAATGAATAATTGTATCTACTTCATTACGCTTTGCGATATCATGTAGTTTTTGTCCATCTGTTACATCTAACGTTTCAAATGGACCAGACGTTACTACTTCACTATCTGTTTCACGAATATCTGTTGCAATAACATTTGATGCGCCGTATACATCACGAAGTTTCATTACTAGTTCAGAACCAATCTGCCCTAAAGAACCGGTTACTAGAATTTTTTTCATTTTCCCCACTCCTCATTTGCAAGCTATTCAAAAGATGTCGTTACTTAAATGATGCCCATTTCTTTCCCTACTTTTTCATACTTACGAATTGCTTCATCTAACATTTCTTTCGTATGAGCTGCTGTAGGCATATTACGAACGCGTCCTGTTCCTTTAGCTACAGTTGGGAACACGATAGATTTTGCATATACGCCTTCTTCATTTAGACGTTTACTAAATTCTTGTGTTAGTACTTCGTCCCCAATAATACAAGGGGTAATTGGCGTTTCACTTTCTCCGATGTTAAAGCCAAGTTCTTTTAACCCTTGTTTTAAATAGCGACCATTTTCCCATAGACGATCGTGCAACTCTGTGCTTTCCATTAAGATTTCAATTGATCTCATGCAAGCTGCTGCATCCGCTGGTGTTAATGCTGTAGAGAATAAGAATGGACGTGAACGAACTTTTAACCAGTCAATTAAGTTTTGTTTCCCTGCTACATATCCACCAATTACCCCAATTGCTTTTGACAATGTACCAATTTGGAAATCAACTTTATCAGACAGACCGAAGTGCTTTACAGTTCCTGCACCTTTTCCAAGTACACCTGAACCGTGTGCATCATCTACGTATGTCATTAAATCTAATTCTTCTGCAATCTCAACAATTTCTGGTAGTTTTGCAACATCTCCATCCATTGAAAAGACACCGTCTGTAATTACCATTAATTTATTGTAAAGACCTGATTCTTTCGCCGCGATTGCTTTTTGGCGTAAATCTTCCATATCAGAATGTTTATAAACGATAATTTTCGCTCTTGATAGACGACTACCATCGATAATAGAAGCATGGTTTAATTCGTCTGAAAGAATCGCATCATTTTTATCCATAACGGCTGAAATCGCTGCCATATTACAGTTAAATCCTGATTGGTAAGCAATTGCTGCTTCTGTATGTTTAAACTTTGCAATTGTTTCTTCTAATTTAATATGCAAATCTAAAGTACCGTTAATTGTACGAACAGCTCCTGCTCCAACGCCGTACTTATGAATAGCACCAATTGCTGCTTCTTGCAAACGGCTATCTGTTGCTAATCCAAGATAGTTGTTTGAAGATAAGTTAATATATTCTTTTCCGCCAATTGTAATGATCGGTCCATTTGAACTCTCAAGCGGATCAATTACGTTATAAAGCCCCTTTGATTTTAAATCCTCTAAATTTTCTTCTAAAAATTTTGCAAGTGTTTTACTAGACATCGTGAAGCCTCCCATCGTTCATGTAAGCGGATTATTGTCTTAATAGTTCTAATAATCCCTCTACTAGCTTAACACGTTTTCAGAATTTATTATAGAAAAATAGTTTAAAGTAACCGCTTACAATTCTAGATTATATATGATTCATTACAAGAAATCTATCATTTACTTTTCATATTTACGAGCTGGCTCGTCGATGATTATTTTAAAATGGGAAAACGCGTTGAGCCTTGGATTGATCAAGAAGTTATTAAATATCATCGTACAACTGAAGAATATTTCACACTATTACAACAAGCTGGATTCACGATTACAAACTTAAAAGAAGCTACACCAGATCAAACTTATTTTCAGAGTGCAGAAGAATATGAACGTCGGTTACGTATTCCCCTCTTTCTCTTATTCTCTTGTCGAAAATAAAAAAGACGATGAATCCTCATCGTCTTTTTTCATTATCTCATTGCCTGAGCAACTTCTTTACGTATACGTCTTCCTTTTCCATGCGGGATACAAAGTGGTGTCCCAAATAACGGATCCGTACTGATTTGACATTCCATTCGGAATACATCGCGTACTAGCTTCTCATCTACTACTTCTTCCGGCTTACCTTGTGCATATATTTGTTTATCTTGAATGGCTACAATATTATCTGCATAGCGGCATGCTAAATTTAAATCGTGTAATACCATAACAATTGTTCTTTGTTCTGTTTCATTTAATTCGAATAATAAATCTAGCACTTCAATTTGGTGAGTCATATCTAAATATGTAGTAGGCTCATCCAGTAAAATAATATCTGTATCTTGTGCAAGCGTCATTGCAATCCAAGCACGTTGACGTTGTCCACCTGAAAGAGCATGCACATCACGCTCAGCAAATTCTGTCATACCTGTTGCTGCAAGCGCTTTTTGTACCATTTCCTCATCTTTTTCTGACCATTGCTTCAGCCATGTTTGATATGGATAACGTCCTTGCTTTACAAGTTGCAATACTGTAAGCCCTTCAGGTGCTTGCGGTCCTTGCGGTAAAATTGCCATTTGACGGGCGATTTGCTTCGTTTGCATACTTTGAATGGCTTGATTATCTAACAAAATGTCACCAGTTGTTGGCTTTAATAATCTAGCTAGTGAACGTAATAAAGTTGACTTTCCGCAACCGTTAGAACCGATAAAGATTGTAATTTCGCCTTTTGGAATTTCTAAATTCAACTCATCAATAATAATTGTTTCACCATAAGACAGCGTCAAACGTTTCGTCTCCAATGCTTTTTGCATATTCATCTCCCTTTATGAATTCCGACTTTTATAAAGTAAATAAATAAAATAAGGTGCACCAATTGCTGATGTAAATACCCCTGCTGGAATTTCAAGTGGGGTAAAAACTGTACGCCCAATTAAATCTGCAGCAAGTACTAAAATTGCACCGACAATAGCTGCAACTGGGAGTAATGCACCGTAAAAAGAACCCACTAATCTTCGTGAAATATGAGGTGCCATTAAACCAACAAATCCAATTCCTCCGGCAAAGGCAACCGCGCCACCAATTAATGCTGTACTCAGTAATAACATGAATACACGTGACTTCGTTAAAGGAACACCAAGCCCTACCGCAATATCATCCCCTAGCTCCTGAGCATTTAAATGTCTAGCAGCTATAAATGATATTACCGTTAAAATGAGAACCCACGGCGCAAGCACCATAACGTTTTGCCATGAAGAACCGTAAACAGTACCTGTAATCCATACATTCGCTTGACTTGCTTGATAAATTGGCGCTAACAACATAAACAAAGTCGTTGCTGCTTTCGTTAATGCCCAAAATCCAACACCAATTAAAACGAGACTAATCGGTGATAACCCGTCATTTCTCCATGCAAATAAATATACAAAAAGCGCTACAATCGTTGCCCCAGCGAAGGCTGCGAGCGGCATATAATGAATGCTTACGGTTAGCGCATTATTTTTATCACTGAATATAGCTAAAAATAATACAACTGCAACACTTGCACCACCTGTAATCCCGATGATATCAGGAGAAGCCAGTGGATTTCGAACGAGACCTTGTAAAATACATCCTGCTACTGCAAGTGCGATTCCTACAAGGATGGCAATTAAAATACGCGGCATACGAAACTTATTTACAACCATATTAGACATCGCATCACCATTTCCAGTGATTGCTTGCCATACATCATAAGGAGCAATTTTCATGTCTCCCATACCTGCACTCGCAAAAAATAATCCTATTAAAACAACTAATAAACTTACTAAGACGATACAAGCTCGTTTATACATTAAAAATGAGAATCCGTCTTTTCCTATTCGAAACGGGATATACTTCTTCATTTGCTAAGCCCTCTCTTACGTGCAATATAAATAAAGAATGGAGCCCCGATAAATGCTGTCATAACCCCTACTGGTACTTCTTGTGGCATAATGACATATCTTGCTGCTATATCAGCCAAGATTAATAATATTGCCCCTAATAATCCGCTATACGGCACTCTCCATCTGTGGTCGACTCCAACAAGAAATCTAGCAAAGTGCGGAGTAACAATTCCTATAAACCCAATGGGACCAGCAACCGCAACTGAACCACCAGACAACAGTACAATAATAAGTAACACGAATGATTTCATTAAAATTGTTCGTTGTCCAAGTCCTTTCGCAACATCTTCCCCCATCATTAACGTATTTACTTTCCCCGCCATCATAAGAGATGCAATCCAGCCTATTAATAAATACGGGAATACAGATTGTAAAATTTCTAACTTTCTCCCTTGCACAGATCCGGCAAGCCAAAATAATACTTCTTCAAGCGCCTTTTCATTTAAAACAAGTAACCCTTGTGTTAATGATGAAAACAAAGCACTAATTGCTACACCTGCTAATGTTAACTTAAGAGGCGTTGTCCCTTCTTTTCCTAAAGAACTAGAAGCGAATACAAGGATTGCAGCAACTGCTGCCCCTAAGAAAGCAATCCAGGTAAAAGCTGACAATGATGTAACAGAAAAAACCACAATTGCTACAACTATGAAGAAAGCAGCACCTGAATTTAATCCAATAAAATCTGGAGAAGCAAGTGGATTCTTCGTTAAAGTTTGCATAAGACAACCTGCAATGGCTAAACTAGCACCAACACTTGCTGCAATTAATGCCCTTGGTAGACGCACATTTTGAATAATAATATGTTCATTGGAACCATTAAAATGAAAAAAAGCATCCAAAGCTAATTTCCAACTCGTATTTGTATATCCAAAAATAATACTTCCCCAAATACAAGTAATGACTGCAATGATCCCAACAATTAATCCAATCCATTTTGCTCGATTTGTTTTTAATAACATGCAGCGTTTCCCCTTCAATGTATAATGATACGTTGTAAGTGTATTTCAACTTAATTCTCATTGTCAACGGAAATGAGAATTATTTTCATTGACAATTGGACTATGAAGTATTAATATCATGCTTGCTATTGAAAAAACTTCTCAGTATGTAGGGGGTACATAATGAAATTTATGCAAAAGAAATCGTTTACAGTATTTGTATTTTTACTAGCCTTTTCACTACTTTTAAGTGCTTGTGGAAAATCAAATACGAAAGAAGAATCAAAAGAAGATACGAAAAAAGAAATGATTCCTGTGGAACATGCAATGGGTAAAACAGAAGTTCCTGCTAATCCAAAACGTGTAGTTATTTTAACAAACGAAGGAACTGAAGCTTTACTTGAACTAGGTGTGAAACCAGTTGGGGCTGTAAAATCTTGGACTGGTGATCCATGGTATCCACATATTAAAGATAAAATGAAAGATGTAAAAGTTGTTGGTGATGAAGGACAAGTGAACGTGGAAACAATCGCTTCTTTAAAACCAGACTTAATTATCGGTAACAAAATGCGTCACGAAAAAGTGTACGAGCAACTAAAAGCAATTGCGCCTACTGTGTTCTCTGAAACGCTACGTGGTGAATGGAAAGATAACTTCAAATTTTATGCAAAAGCATTGAATAAAGAAAAAGAAGGTCAAAAGGTTTTAGCTGATTACGAATCACGTATGAAAGATTTAAAAGGCAAACTTGGAGATAAAGTAAACCAAGAAATTTCTATGGTGCGCTTTATGCCTGGTGATGTTCGTATTTATCACGGTGATACATTCTCTGGTGTTATTTTAAAAGAACTTGGATTTAAACGTCCTGGTGATCAAAATAAAGATGACTTTGCAGAGCGTAACGTATCTAAAGAACGTATTTCTGCCATGGATGGTGACGTATTATTCTACTTCACATTCGATAAAGGAAACGAGAAAAAAGGCTCTGAATTAGAAAAAGAATATATCAATGATCCGCTATTTAAAAACTTAAATGCAGTGAAAAATGGTAAAGCATACAAAGTTGACGACGTTATTTGGAATACAGCTGGTGGTGTAATGGCTGCTAACCTACTATTAGATGATATCGAAAAACGCTTTGTTAAATAATATTTCCCTAACCAGCTCCCCTTCTATGGAGCTGGTTATTTTTCAATTCACTTAAATGTCACATTATTTCATTTTGTATTTTTATTCCCAATATGTTATATTATAAAAGTAAATAGAATATATTTTCTCTATATCAGAATAAATATTTTAATCTAAATTTTCTGATTAATCACTATTTTATTTTCTTTTAGAATTCAATTATTACATTTGAAAACGCTTATCATCTCGTTTTCAGGGCAAAATACAGTAACGGTCGAAGTAAAATAGAACTTTTTTAGAAATTTTCTTTCTATTTCCATATAATTCTATTGACTTCTAAATATTTTGTAAATTAAAATGATTACATAAATATCCGTTATACAGGATTAGGGGGAAACAAAAATGGATGCAGCTTTAAAATTAGACAAAGCTGGAGAGCAACAATCACCAAAAAAACATCCACCAGGGTTATACTTGTTGTTCTTTACAGAGGCATGGGAAAGATTTAGTTATTACGGAATGCGTGGCTTATTAGTTCTTTATTTAACAACGAGCTTAGTAAGCGGCGGTTTAGGATTTGATAAAGCAGTTGCAGTACAAATTTACGGTATTTTCACAATGCTTGTATATTTCACACCTATTATTGGTGGCTGGTTAACTGACCATTTCATTACGAAGCGACACGCCATTACTATTGGTGGTATCATCATGGCAATTGGTAACTTTGTACTATTTTCAATGAATACGAAAACTGGACTATTTTTAGGATTAGGATTATTAGTTATCGGTAACGGATTCTTCAAACCAAATATTTCGACTTTACTAGGTCAATTATATAGCGACAACGATTCTCGTCGTGATAGTGCTTTCACTATCTTCTACATGGGAATTAACTTAGGAGCTCTTATCGCTCCATTCATTTGCGGTTACTTCACAGATTACAAATATGGATTCTTAACAGCTTGTATCGGTATGATCATTGGACAGGTTGCTTTTAATTTCTTAGCACCTCGTTACTTAGGAACAATTGGTACAACTGTTGTAGGTAAAAAGTCTAAAGAAAAAACTGCAAAAGTAATTGAAAAAAAACCTTTAACAACACAAGAGAAAAAACGTACAGCTGCAATTTTAATTTTAACTTGTTTCGTTGTATTCTTCTGGGCAGGCTTTGAACAAGCTGGTAGTTCTTTAACACTTTACACAGATAAGTTCGTAGATCGTACAATTGGTGGATTTACAATTCCAACACCTTGGTTCCAATCTGTAAACCCACTATTCATTATCTTGCTAGCATTACCTGTTTCAGCTTTATGGATTAAGCTTTCAAAAACAAAAAATGGTGATTTAAAAATCCCAACAAAAATGGCACTAGGTATGATTTTACTAGGTATTGGATACTTAGTTCTAACTTTAGCTGTTTTAAAAACTGGTAGTGATGAAGGTAACATTACAATGAAGGCAAACTTACTATTCATTGTATTCACTTACATGTTCCACACAATCGGTGAATTATTCTTATCACCAATCGGATTATCTATGGTTAGTGCAATCGCTCCTGTTAAATTAGCTTCTTTATTAATGGGTGTATGGTTAGCTGGTACTGGATGTGCAAACTTCTTAGCAGGACAATTAGCTGCTTTCACTCAATCTTTAGGATATTTAGAAGTATTCGCAAGCATCGGTGTTATCGTAATTGTACTAGGATTAGTACTTCTTATGTTCTCTAAAAAAATTGCACATATGATGGAATAACAAAAAAGACGCTTCTACAAGTAGAAGCGTCTTTTCTATTACTTCTCCTCTAAAGCATTCACGCTCACGTGAACGCTTTCTCCAGGATTAGATACATCATACACTTGAGCAACCCCACTCTGCTCGTCACAGCTCTCAATCCATACAGGTACGCCCTCATATGTAACGTCAATTCTACTTGAAGAAGATAAGATTTGTTTCACACGTTTTACATCCATACTACTATTCCTCCTTTTACTTACTACACTCCTTTCTATCTTTTCTTTTCCCTTTAGAATATATTCCATACAGCAGCATGTTTATTGATAGCCTTTTCTTCCTTACGTGCTAATCTTTACTCTCTTGTTATCTTTCTGACAAATAAAAAAAGACGTATATTCCACACGCCCTTTTCCATAATATTCAAATTTTAAGAAAATAATGTTTTTACAACTTCGCTTACTTTATCATTATGAATTTGATAATACACTTCTAATCCTCGTCTTTCAAAGCGCACTACTTTATTTTGTTTTAATTTCGTTAAATGTTGCGAAACCGTTGATTGTGGAATTTCTAATACTTCCTGTAATTGTGTTACGTTACAAGTTCCACGTTTCATTAGTTCCATTACTAGACGTAGACGCAACGGGTGCGCTAACGCTCTTAACATTTGTACATCTTCTTCTGAAATACGACATTCGAATTGATTTTGGCTCATAAAGTTCCCCTCATTTTCGTTTTTATTTTCTTTTTATTTATTTATATATCTGTTCTTATATTTCCTGTTACGACATAACTTTATCAACTTATAAAGCCGAAATTTTTTTCCATCTTAACCAGCAAAGAACTCAGGAAAAAATCCCTGCTGATTTTGAATATTATACTATATGATATAACGAAAAAGCAAAACAACGGACTGCAAATACTTTGCTTGCAAACGTTGTTTTATCAAGCTTTTTGTTATATTTTCACCTCATTGAAACGTGCGGTAATGATATCGTAAAATACCATCTATAATTGATAACCTTTCGTAAAATAGTTGGAGCATATTTAACCTCTTTGTTACACTAAAAGGAATTTTCAGTAAAAAGATTCAATGTAATATTAAAAATTGACTTATTGTTTTTTTAATTAGTATTGTAATCACTTGGACTGTTATTCGAGACCTCTTATTAAATATACATGATTCCCCTTTCCAACTAGATCAAATGGGATAAGCATGTCACGCCTATCAAATCTTAAGTATTCCAACACCCTATATACTCGATACCAAGGCATCAGCTAATAAAAAGAATATGTAAATAATTTATACAATGCACTCAAATATACTTGAGTGCGCTTTTTGTCTACTTTATGAACAAAGTATTTCTTTTAACACTATTATGGAATAATTATACTTTTTTACGTTGACAATAGTGTTGAAGGAGAATATACTAAGCATGTAAGTTGATTGTGAATAGTTTCACAAATAATGTGAATTTCTTCACATAAAATAGATAGGAGTTGTCATTATTATGAGTACTTGGACACAAATTTATGACCCATTAAACAATATTTGGTTATCTGCACTCATCGCAGCACTACCAATTTTCTGCTTCATCATTTGTTTAATGGGACTGAAAATGAAAAGTTATATCGCTGGGCTTTACAGTGTGATTGTCGCTATTATTCTTGCTATATTTGTTTATAAAATGCCAGCAACAGTAGCTGTAGCATCTGCCGGATTCGGTGTTTTATCTGGGTTTTATCCAATTTGTACTATCGTTATCGCAGCAATTTTCCTTTACAAATTAACTGTTAAAACAGAGCAATTCAACATCATTCGTGATAGTATTTCAAGCATTACAAATGATCAACGTTTACAAGTATTATTAATCGCTTATTCTTTCGGTGCTTTCTTAGAAGGCGCAGCTGGGCTAGGGGTTCCAGTTGCTATTACAGCTGCATTACTTGTAGGTATGGGCTTTAACCCATTAAAAGCAGCAGGTATTTGTTTAGTAGCTAATATCGCTGGTGGTGCTATGGGTGCTATGGGTATCCCAGTTACAGTACCAGCACAATTAACTGAGCTAGACGCATTAACTATCGGTCGTCAAACTGTTCTTATTTTACCATTCATTAGTATTGTTTTACCTTTCTTACTTGTTTCAATGGTCGATGGAATTAAAGGTATTAAAGAAACTTGGCAAGGTATTCTTGTAAGTGGTGTTTCTTTCGCAATTACTCAGTTCCTTGTAACTTACTTCTTAGGTGCAGAACTTACTAATATTTTCGCAGCCGTTGTAAGTATGGTTTCTCTTGCATTATTCTTACGTGTTTGGCAGCCAAAATCTTCTTCTAAAGAAGAAAAACAAGAAAAACAAGAATCTCATACATTCAATCAAATTTTATATGCATGGTCTCCATTTGTATTCTTAACTGCATTCGTAACAATCTTTAATTTAAAACCAATTAAAGCTTTATTTGCTCCGGATGGTGCACTAGCAAACTTAGTATTTAACATTCAGTTCCCTGGTCTTCATAATGCTGTTATGAAAACTACACCAATTACAAAAGCAGATACACCTTTCGCAGCTGTTTTCAAATTCGATGTATTTTCATCTACAACTACTGCAATCGTATTAGCAATTATCGTTTCACTTATCGTGTACCGCGTAAAAGGTAAAATGGTTAAAGAATTAATAGTTGAAACAATGAAAGAACTAAAAGCTCCAGTATATACAATCTGTAGCGTTATCGCTTTAGCTTACGTAGAGAACTACTCTGGTATGTCATCTACACTTGGACTTGCATTCTCTTCTACTGGTAATGCATTCCCAGTTCTTTCTCCAATCTTAGGATGGATTGGCGTATTCATTACAGGATCAGTAGTATCAAGTGGTTCATTATTTGCACCGCTTCAAGCAGTAACTGCAGATCAATTAAACATCGTTCCTTCTACTCTTGTTGCATTAAACGTAGTAGGTGGTACAATGGCAAAAATGGTTTCACCACAATCTGTAGCAGTTGCTTGTGCAGCAGTTGGACTAGTTGGTAAAGAATCTGCCCTATTTAAAACAGCGATGAAATACAGTTTAATCTTCTTAGCTATTATTAGCTTACTTCAATTAAATGCTGTATTTAATATCTTTTAAAAATAAAACACCGATCCAAATGGATCGGTGTTTTTTCAAATTACATCTTCTTATTCTTTAATAAAGAAGCACCAGCAATTTCCGGATGCGTCATTTCAAATGGATCTAAAATAATATCCAATTCTTCTTCTGTCAGTACACCATGTTCTAAGCATAACTCCCTAACAGATTTTCCTGTTTCAATTGCTTCACGTGCAATACGAGATGCTGCTTCATAACCAATATGAGGGTTAACTGCTGTAATAATTCCAACACTTTTCTCAACATATTGCTTCAGCAATTCTTCATTTGCCGTAATTCCTTTAATACAATATTCACGGAATACACGGAATCCGTTATTCATAATACTAATAGATTGAATTAAATTAAATACGAGTACAGGCTCCATTACGTTTAACTCTAATTGTCCTGCTTCTGATGCTAAGCAAATTGTATGATCATTACCAATTACTTGGAAAGCAACTTGATTGATTACTTCTGCCATAACAGGATTTACTTTACCTGGCATAATAGATGAACCTGGTTGACGAGCTGGTAATTGAATTTCCGCCAATCCAACACGTGGACCAGATGCCATAATACGAAGGTCATTCGCAATTTTAGACATATTCATCATACATACTTTTAATGCTGCAGATACTTCTGTGTATGCATCTGTGTTTTGCGTTGCATCAACTAAATGTTCTGCACCAACAAGTGGAAATCCGCTAAATGTTCGCAAGTGTTTAACCACTTGTTCAATGTACGTAGGGTTTGCATTTAATCCCGTACCAACAGCCGTCGCCCCCATGTTCACTTCATATAAATGTTGGCGAGACTGTTTAATTCTTTTTATATCACGCGCAAGCACACGGCTATACGCTTCAAATTCTTGTCCAAGACGAATCGGAACAGCATCTTGTAAATGTGTACGCCCCATTTTAATAACGTGGTCAAACTCTTTGGCTTTTTCACGGAAAGCAGAATGAAGTTCTTCCATTGTAATAAGAAGTTCTTCCAACATCATAAGAGTTGCGATATGAATTCCCGTTGGAAACGCATCATTCGTTGATTGAGCCATGTTCACATGCGTGTTTGGGCTAATTTTCGCATACTCACCTTTTTCATATCCCATACGTTCTAACGCTCGATTAGCGATTACTTCATTTGTATTCATATTAATAGAAGTTCCAGCACCGCCTTGGATGGGATCCACGATAAATTGATCATGGAATTTTCCATCAACAATTTCTTGCGCTGCCTCTGCAATTTCATGTCCAATATCTTTAGCTAAGTAACCAGTATCCATATTTGCAAGTGCCGCCGCTTTTTTCACAATTGCCATTGCCGTAATGAGTGACGGATGAATGCGATATCCTGTAATCGGGAAGTTTTCTACAGCACGTAATGTTTGTACACCATAATACGCTACACTCGGTACTTCCTTCTCACCTAAAAAATCTTTTTCTATACGTATATCCTTCGTTGCTATCATTTTCATCACCTATACTTTTCATTCTAAATCCTTATCTAAAAAATTCGCCCTCTAAAAATACGAGTATCATTCAGAAGAATTTTTCAGTATCCACCTTCACTATATAGCACCTTTTTTGAAAGCGCAAACATTTATTTTTCTATATATACCTTTTATAAATATTTATAGAAAATCATCCTTCTACCTTCTTTATTTCCACTCGTTTAATTTGATGCATATCCTTTTCAAGAACTTTAAAAGAAAAGCCGTGTTTTTCAATAATATCTCCTTCAGCAACGATTTGCTTTTGTACCATAATCCAGCCACCAATTGTATCTACATCATCAGCGATTAAGTGTATGCCAAATAAATCATTCACTTCACTAATAAGCACTTTTCCCTCTACGATTTTACACCCCTCACTTATATGCTCTATAGGCGGGTGTTCATCTTCATCGTATTCATCTCGGATTTCTCCAACAATTTCTTCTAAAATATCTTCTAGTGTAACAATCCCCGCTGTACCACCATATTCATCATATAATACTGCTAATGGGATTCGTTTTCTTTGCATTTGTAATAACAAATCATGAATGGGGATATTTTCTAACACTTCAATAACTGGCCTTGTATATGGCGTAATCGAGCACTCCTCATCTCGATTACCATCCATATAACGAATAAATAAATCCTTTACATTAACCATCCCAATGATTTCATCTTTATCCTCACCAAATACAGGATACCTCGTATATTTTTCTTGTGCGATTATTTTAATATGTGTTTCAAATGGTTCGTCCTCATATAAACCTACAACTTCCGTACGAGGTACCATAATTTCCTTTGCGACTCTATTATCAAATTCAAAAATATTATTTACATATTTAAATTCCCTTTGATTAATCTCCCCGCTCTCATAACTCTCAGATAAGATTAATCGTAATTCTTCCTCCGAATGAGCTACTTCATGTTCAGAAGCGGGATGTAATCCGAATAACCCTGTTACAAGCCTTGCAGAACCATTTAAAGCCCAAATAAACGGATACATTACTCGGTAAAAGTAAATAAGTGGCTTCGATAACAATAAACTAACTTGCTCTGCTCTTTGTATAGCAAACGTCTTCGGAGCAAGTTCACCAATGACAACATGTAAAAATGTAATCACTGCAAAGGCAATAATAAACGAAACTGTACTGGAAATTGCAGGAGATAAATGTAATTTTAAAAACAACGGTTCAAGTAAATGCTTAATGGTCGGCTCTCCTAGCCACCCAAGCCCTAAAGCAGTAATTGTAATACCTAACTGACATGCTGATAAATACTCATCTAAATTCGAAGTTACTTTTTTAGCTGCCAATGCTCCTCGTCGTTTTTCACTAACGAGTTGATCAATACGACTGCTACGCACCTTAATAATTGCAAATTCAACAGCTACAAAAAAACCTGTTAATGCAATAAGGATGGCTACCATCAGTAATTTTAAAATATCCACATATGCCCTTTAGCTTTCTTAGCTAAAGTTACACCTCCTTTAAAAAAGAAGTTTCACTTTAGTTTCTTCATTTACGCAAAAGCAACCCTATATAAAATTCACCAATTTCAAACCTCATACAATTCTAAAGGTAGGCCGTCAGGGTCTTGGAAAAAGACGAATTTTTTTCCGGTTATTTCATCCATACGTATCGATTCAGTCTCAACACCACATTGATTTAAATGTTTCACAGCTTCTTCTATATTTGTAACAGCAAATGCTAAATGTCTAAGTCCAGCAGCTTCTGGGAAACTTGGACGCTTAGGCGGACTTGGAAATGAAAATAATTCAATTTGATACTCTTCTCCTACACATAAATCTAATTTATAAGAATCTCGCTCTGCTCTGTATACTTCATTTATCACTTTAAAACCTAATATCCTAGTATAAAAATCCTTTGATGTTTCATAATTCGAACAAATAATTGCAACGTGGTGCACTCTACATATATTCATGTTCTCTCTATTCCTTTCTTTACCAAAGATGCATATTCTCCCTTGAAATGAAAAACATATATAGCAGAATATCTTTTTTAGGGGGCTTACTATGAAATTTATTACTTTTTTCGTCGGACTTATCGTTGTTTTCTTCCTTGCTTATATTGCTAGCAACAATAAGAAACATATTAAATTTAAACCAATTTTCATCATGCTTATTATACAGTTGATTTTAACCTATTTATTATTAAATACAGAAATCGGCCTCATACTTATTCGGTTCATTTCCAGTCTGTTTACAAAGCTACTCGAGTATGCTGCTGATGGTATAAACTTCGTATTTGGCGGTCTTGCCAATAAAGGTGAAATGTCATTTTTCCTTACTGTCTTATTACCAATTGTCTTCATTTCCGTCTTAATTGGTATACTACAACATTTCAAAATACTTCCATTTTTTATTCATTGGATCGGTTACTTCCTTAGCAAAATAAATGGTCTTGGGAAATTAGAATCTTACAACGCTATCGCATCTGCCATCGTCGGCCAATCAGAAGTTTTTATTACGGTAAAAAAACAATTAGCTCAAATTCCAAAGCACCGTCTTTATACACTTTGTGCATCTGCCATGTCAACCGTATCTATGTCTATCGTAGGTGCCTATATGACAATGATTGAACCTAAATATGTAGTAACCGCACTCGTTCTCAATTTATTTAGTGGTTTTATTATCGTACTCATCATTAACCCTTACGACGTGAAAGATGAAGAAGATATTTTAGAAATTAAAGGCGAAAAGCAAAGCTTTTTTGAAATGCTCGGCGAATACATTCTTGATGGTTTTCGTGTAGCCATTGTTGTTGGCGCTATGCTCATCGGATTCGTCGCATTAATGAGCTGCATTAATGACCTATTCCTTATTATATTCGGCATTACTTTCCAGCAATTAATCGGCTACGTATTCGCGCCTGTTGCATTCCTTATCGGTGTACCAAGTTCTGAAATTGTCACAGCTGGTAGCATTATGGCAACGAAGCTTGTAACGAATGAATTTGTAGCAATGATGGACCTTAGTAAAATTTCTAATAGCCTTTCTCCCCGTACAGTTGGTATTATTTCTGTTTTCCTCGTTTCTTTTGCCAATTTTTCTTCTATCGGCATTATTTCAGGTGCGGTAAAAGGGTTAAACGAAGAACAAGGAAACGTTGTTGCAAGGTTTGGTCTTAAATTACTATATGGAGCTACTCTCGTTAGCATTTTATCTGCAATTATCGTAAGCATTATGTTGTAATTAGGTAAAATTTTATCATTTTCTTATCCCTATCTTTTGTATACAATAACGAATAGATATCTTATAAAGTGAAACTTTAATCAGAGGGGGGATTTCCCCCTCTGATTATTAGTTGAACCAATCGGGTCTTTACGGGCAGTTATCTCCCACCTAACTTCCTTGCATTCGCTGGACCTTGAGGTGGGAGTTTTACTGCCCGTTAATACGGGATAAATAATCAAGACATCTATTTTTTATACATGTACAATCGCTTTTATTTAGCGTACAATGTTTTCTATGTGTTTGAATACGCTTCTAGATGTATACACTTTGATAGTTTTAAAGGAGAAAAAATGATGAAATCCGATATGAACAAAGATACCCGAGCCAAAAAAGGGCGCCCAAAGAAAAAACGCCTACTTTGGTTCCTTCTTATTCCATTACTGATTATAGCACTTGGAGCAGGAGGCTACTCCTTCCATATATACAGTAAAGCAAAATCTGTTTTAAGTAACGCCTATTCTGAACTAGGACGCGGAGATAAATCCAGCAAACGTGAAAAAGCCGTTAAACCTATGACTGACAACATTTCCGTACTTATTATGGGTGTTGATGAAAGTGATATTAGGGACAAGAATTACGGAAAAGCAACTCGTACGGATGCGCTATTACTTGCAACAATTAATAAAAACGATAAATCTGTTAAGCTTGTCAGTATTCCACGTGACTCACGTGTCTATATTAAATCACGTGATAAATACGATAAAATTACACACGCGCACGTATTCGGTGGTGTGGACAGCACGATTGATACCGTAGAGAACTTTTTAGATGTTCCAGTTGATTACTATGTAAAATTCAACTTTAAATCATTTATCAAAATAGTTGATTCCCTTGGTGGTATTACTGTCGACGTTCCGGTTGAGTTCACAGAACAAAATAGTAAAGACGAAGCAGGTGCAATTCATCTGAAAAAAGGACGTCAACATTTAAATGGAGAAGAGGCATTAGCACTAGCTAGAACTCGTCATATCGATAGTGATTATATGCGCGGTCAACGACAACAGCTTGTTTTAGAAGCTATTGCTGAAAAAGCACTATCTCTTAATTCCATTAATAAAATCGGTGGCCTATTAGACGCTGTCGATAAAGACTTAAAAACAAACTTAACTTTTGATGATATGATGACCATTGCTAAAAATTCAATGGATTCAGATTTAAAAATGGAGAAAATGCAAGTAGAAGGTACTGATAAATATATAGGTGGTATTTATTATTACGTTCCAAACGAAAAAAGCGTCAATAATATTTCGACAACACTACAAGAACATCTCGGTGTTACGAATAAAAATGAACATAAAAAATTATAATAAAAAGGCTGCTAGATCTTTCTAGACAGCCTTTTTATTATAATTTTCAACATATTTCTCGTACATATTGTGACAAAAAGAGACAATTATTACAGCAGTGTAACATTTTTTATGAAAACATTACACACATAGTGAAAATAATAGTATACTAGTACGTACATAATGTTATTTTCATCATTTTTATACAAAAAATGTAATACATATATTTATACAAAAATTCCTGGGGGGAAATAAATGAAGCTAAGTAAAATACTGATCGGTTCTGCAATTGCTGGAGGCATATTACTTTGTGTAGGCGGTGTTGGTGGATATCAATATGTATCCACATTAAATAATCAATTAGATACTACTGCATTACCACATACTACATTTGAAGGTATTTCTCTCGATGGAAAAAATAAAACAGATATTCAAGCCATAATTAATCAAAAAATAACTGAATTAGATCAAAAATCTCTTACCTACATATTCCAAAATGATAAACAAACTTACACATGGAAAGATTTAGGAATGAATTATAAAGAGAAAGATATTGTCGACAAAATCTTTAAAGAACAAGAAGGAAACGCAATAAATCGTTACAAAATGCGGAAGCAAGCTGAAAACGGTGAATTAAAACGTGACTATAAATTAACACCTCAATTAAATACAACTGCTTATGAAAGCTTTATGAAAGATAAATATAATGAAACATTAAAAAATCCCGTTAATGCAGAATTAAGTGTTGAAGGCTCTACAGTAAATATTAGCCAAAGTCAAAATGGAGAAAAAATTGATAAAGGAAAGTTAACTGATTTAACGAAGCAGGCCATTACTTCTGGCACATCAGACGTTACATTACCAGTTACACTATTAAAACCTGAACGATCTACAGAAGATATACAAAAAATGGGGATTAAAGAAGTAATCGCTGAATACTCGACCCCAATGGCTGGTCGTAACGGGAATCAATCCTTTAACGTAAATAAGTCAGCTAATACTTTAAGTGGAGTTATTGTCGCACCTGATGAAACATTTAGTTTTAATGGCCGCGTTGGCGTAACGGATGCTGCACATGGCTATAAATCCGCAGCCGTATATTCACAAGGTAAAGTTATACAAAGTGCTGGCGGAGGCGTTTGCCAAGTTAGTAGTACTTTATATAGCGCCGCTTTAAGGGCAGATCTAGGAATTGTTTCTCGAAGTAATCATTCTATGCCTGTAAATTATTTACCACTTGGTCAAGATGCAGCAGTAGCAGATTATGGTCCAGATTTAAAATTTAAAAACAATACAGGCAATCATATTTATATTCAAGCATTTTCAAATGGAGGTAGTATTACTACACGCATTTTCGGTACAAATACTGGTAAAAACGTTGAAGTTTCTTCTCAAGTAATTAGTAGGACTAATGATAAAATAACAGCAGTTACGTATAAAAAAGTAACACAAAACGGTGAAGTAGTATCTAATGGACAAATTTCAAAAAGCGTATATAAAAGCGCTCCAACGCAATGAGGTACTATCAAACCAACAAAAAAAGGCGTGATCTACTCACGCCTTTTTCTTTTGCACTAATAATAAAAAGGTTGCAAGATGGTCTTTCGTTTCTTCTAAAGACCACATACGATTTCCTTGCTTCGCAGCTAATACGCACGCCTCTTCCCAAGCATCCTTTTTCTTCATATATAATAATTCATCGCGTAATTTCAAAACAATCTCTTCGTCTTCTTGCTCTATAAATTCTTCCATCACGCCTACTATTTCATCTTCATGGATACTTAACGTACAATACGATTTGAGAAAATATTGTAATGTCGTATACATATTTACTCCCCCTTCTTATTTATCAGATGGATAAGAAGTAATGATCTTATATCCTAAATCTCCTGACTTATCTCTCGCTAAAACAGTAACAGTTTTTACTAGCTTGTCTTTTACATTCATATTTTTCTTTATTACCGTTTTTCCAACCGGGAATGAATGAGTTGTATTTAATACGAGACGAGCTTCTTTAGAATTTTTTAACCAATCTTGAATTTCCTTATCATGTTGCTTCAAACTATCTTTTACAGCTTTCGTCGCTGTTCCCTTATCATAGTATGTACTTGCCGCTGATACTTTATCTGTCTTCAAACGATTCTTTAAATCCTCTTCTGATTTGCCCACATGTCTTTCAATCGTGTGACCATTTTTAGGTGGTCCTTCCATTTCATCTAAAATATTATCACTAATTTTTTCTACCGATGTCGATTGATTCCCTGTTTGTTTCTCTGTTTTTTGTTCTTTTCCTGCACATCCACTTAAGATCAGCATTAATGCCAATAAACTAGCCAAGAAAAGACTGCTTATTCGTTTCATCATATCACCTCTTTCATGATTATTATCGTAACTTCACTAAAAGTCAATTTCACACAGAAAAAACATACACATTTTTTAAATTCCTCATCTATTTTGCCATATTACCACCCTAGTTTCATCAAACCACTATTTTCGACCTCCCCATAAATATACCCCTATGTTTTTGTGATTATTTCCCGAGTTGAATACCCCGTAAAAACACTAAATAAACCTTTAAATACAAGGTTTATTTAGTGTTTTTAAAACATGTAAAATATACCCCTACTTTTACATACCTAATACCCTTATAAGGTATGTAGATGGTGTCCCGTCAACGTTTTCCTACATTATGTAAATTTGCACTTGCCTACACAATGGAAATATGGTGTAATGCAAAAAAAGATAAAGGATTTTAAACAATGGCTGAAACAATTCAAAACTTCTTAACAGACTATTATTCAATCGCAATTCCACTTAGTATCTTAATCAACATCATCATCAGTCTTTTAGGTTTTATCCCTAGTATTTTTTTGACCGCCATTAACATACAGCTCTTTGGCGTAGTAAACGGCACAATCATTTCGATTGTAGGTGAGGCCTTAGGGGCTATTATCTCGTTTTATATTTATCGTATAGGCCTTCAAAAGTTCACTCACGATCAAGTAAATAAGCATCCTAAGGTAGAACGTCTTCTTTACGTAGAAGGTAGAGAGGCCTTTCTACTCGTCCTATCTTTTCGCTTTATTCCATTCATTCCGTCCAGTATTGTGACTTTATTTGCGGCTCTAGGCAAAATGTCATTACTATCCTTCAGTATTGCCAGTACAATAGGTAAAATACCGTCCTTATTGATTGAAGTATATTCTGCATACCATGTTATAAACGGTACAAATGAAGCAAAGTGGATTGTAACAATCGCAGGTTGTATCGGATTGTATTATTTGTGGAAAAAATGGAGAAAAAAATAAAGAAGGAGCCTATGCTCCTTCTTTATTTTTGAGGTATTTTATTAATAGCTATCTCTTAAATCCTTAATTTATACCAACAGCACTAAATGATTGCTTAACTGCTGCTACTTCAGCAGAATTCGCACCATATAAATCAGCTGCAGCTTGTACTGCACCAGCACGAGCTTGGCTAAATGTAGTAGATTGCGTGAAATATTGTGTGTTTGCACGGTAATAAATTGCACCTAGCTTATCTTTACCGATACCAGTTACAGTTACACCAGAATGCGTACCGCCATTTGCTAATAAATAAGCTTGTTTGTTAATAATACCACTGTTTGTATGAACTCCACCGTTATCACTTGAACCAGTGTAACGCTTAGAATAATGGTCTGGGTCACCATACTTCGCTGGATCACTCATAGAACGAAGCGCATCTCCTGCTTTACCAGGTGTGTAAATATCTTCACCAATCTCCCAATCTGGGTTACGGTTATCATAGAATTCTACTAAAGTACCAAAGATATCAGAAATTGCTTCATTTAGCGCTCCTGATTCATTTTGATAAATTAGATCCGAGCTATTTTCCGTAACAGCATGCGTTAATTCGTGACCAATTACATCAATTCCACCAGATAATGAAGTAAATGTTACACCATCACCATCTCCGTATACCATTTGTGAGCCATTCCAGAACGCATTATTATACTTACTTCCGTAATGAACTGTCGATTTTAACGGAGCTCCTGCATCATTAATAGAGTTTCTATTAAATGTAGCTTTATAATAATCATATGTTCTACCTGCATAATAATGAGCATCTACTGCCGCTGCATCATACGCTGCATTGAAAACATTATCTGCATCTGCCCATAATGTTCCTGGTAATGTTGAGCGGTTTTTCGCATCATATGTGAAAATCGTTGCTCCGCGCGTATTATCTTGTAAATAGTAAGATGATCCAGACAACGTTGTATTAAGTGATTTCGTATCTCCTAACACACCTTTACCAGTTCCTACTTTATTTGTTCCTGTTACAGGTTTTACAACCGCCTTTGCTTCCTGTTTAGGAGCATCTTGCTTAACTGGCGACTTATCCTCATTTGCTACATGATCAAGTTTATTATATTTATTTAATACTTTACCGCTGTCTGCTTCAATGAAATAGTAGTAGTTTCCTGGACTTGGCTCTAAGAAGTTCAGATTTACAACGTATGCATATGTTGTTTCTTCACCGTTTTGATATACATATAAGTCCGCTTTTGGTTCTACCTCATATTTAGGTGTAACACCTAAATCTTGCTGCGCGATTTCAATTGCTTTTGCGCCTTCAATCTTATTTTTATTTTTCAACTTTTCTTTTTTGTCTAAATCAGGTGCAACTGTTCCAGACAATACTTTTAAAGAACCATCTTTACTTACGTGAGCTACTTGAGTAGATCCCCATACAGGTACTCCTTCATATACTTGTTGCATACGTACTACTGTTGCATCAGTTACAGCATCTTTTTTCACTTGTTTCACTTTGAAAGAATCTTGCGCACTCTTTTCCCCTAGTTTGTAATCACCTTTTGCCGCGTTTAAGTAATCAAACACAACAGATTCTGCTTTCTTACCAGTCGCTCCAGTTAAATCACCAGAAATAAACTCAGGTGATTGCACCGTTTCATTGTACTTCTTCGTAGAGAGCACATTTTTAGAATCCGCAAACGCAGAGCCTGTCCCTCCAAACGTTGTAACTGCCATTCCTGTTGCTAACACTAACGCTAAACTTTTCTTTTTCATGAACCTTCCCCCTAATAAATTATTTTTTGAAAAAGAGTAGTTTCATATTAGCATTATGTTTTCACTATTAATATACTAAAAATTCAAATAATTAATTTCTCAAGTTTTGTAGAATTTTGAGGAACAAATATTGAAAAACCCCTTTCCGATTGGAAAGGGGTTTTTATTAAGAATTTACCACTTCAACTACTTTTTCTCCTTGACCATAGATATCCGATGTCCAAGCATATTGCGGTTCCAATACCACTAATACAGCTACCAAAGCCAAAGCACCAATAATTATTTTCTTCTTCATACTATTTTCCTCCCTTTTCTTCTAATAAATTAATTGCCAATTTATAATAATTATTACTTTCCCTAAACTCTAATAATTCTTCGTGATATCCTGCTAGTTCTAAATACACCATTTTTAATTCCTTTTTATTCTCTTCGCCTCTAAAAAATGGGATTGCCTCAACTTCTAAAAACTTTTTATAAACATCTTTAGTTTCAAAGTATTTATGCTTAAGCATTAAAAGTATATATAGCATACTTTTATACTTTTCATCCCTCTTCGCGATATCTATCCCTTTACCAATCCAATCTTTCGCTTCTTCAAATTCTTTTAATTCAATACACTGTAAAGCGATCTCATACACTGCATCAATATAATTTAAATCCTCTTCCTTCTTGTACTTTAAGCATTGCAAATAATAATCTTTAGCTTTTGCGTAATCTTTTAAGTTATAGTACAAGAAGCCTAGATTATTTAAAGCAATAGCTGTTATGCTTTCTTTATCGGCAAAAGAATTTGCTTCCCTCAAAATATTATTATAAATAGATAGCGCTTCATTATATTGTTTTTTTTGTATATAACTCAACGCAATAAGTAACTGGCAATTTATCACATAACGGAACTTATATTCATTCTTAAATCCTTCCATTGCTACATTAGCAAAATGTAAAGTCATATGTTCAACTTCCAATTCATTATAAACAAGAGCTAAATTGAAATATATTCCATTCTCATGATACCCTTGTTCCTTTGCCATTACTTCTGTTCGAGCCAAATACTCCAATGCTCTCTTATATCTATGTTGTAAAAAATAATATAACCCTTTGCTATACGTATATAATAATTTCTGAAATGGTGAATACTTTTTGTACATCTTCTTTAAACTCTCTAACTCTTCTTCGACAGCAGAAAAATCCCTTTTCATAATTAAATACCGCGTATAAAGTAACTTATAATAATTTATAATTTCAAAATCCAAAACATGCTTCATTTCACCTTGTAATTCTTCATATATGCGTTCTACTTGTTGCTTGTCCAAATGAACGAGTGCATTCAACCATTCATCCAACTTCCCCTTCACATCTTCTTCTACATCCCTCAAATCCGTCACGGCAATTTCTAACCTTGTGCAGAGCAATTGTAGAATTTCTTCTGATGCTTCGATCTTTCCATTTTCGATTTTACTTAAGTATGAGACAGAACAAATGCCCTGACATAATTCTTCTTGTGTCATTTTTTGCTGTAGCCGTTTGTAAAAGACTTGTTTGCCTATTTTTTCTAATGTTTGTTGCATTGTCCTCCTCCATTCTCATTACCCCCATTACTCTAATAATACATAAAATCTAGAGAAATATAAATTGATAAATGTAAATTTTCTAAAAAATATGCAATATTTCATTTTTTTCTCTCTTGACTCCACTTTCATATCCATTCTTTGCTACGGGCGGTGAAAAATTGGTATACTATAACCAAATTATGGAGGTGTTTTCGCGATGACTTATTATAAAGACGATAGCTATGCCTTACATACAGATTTATATCAAATTAATATGGCTTATACATATTGGAAAGATGGTATTCATAATCGCCGCTCGGTGTTTGATTTATACTTTCGAAAACTTCCATTTGAGAACGGTTACGCTGTGTTTGCTGGTCTTGAAAAAATTGTAGAGTACATAGAAAACTTCAGCTTTACCGAAAGCGATATCGCTTATTTAGCAGAGTTACAATTTGAAGAAGAATTCCTTCATTATTTACAAAATATGAAATTCACTGGGACGATTCGTAGTATGCAAGAAGGTGAAGTTGTATTTAATAACGAACCTTTATTACGTGTTGATGCACCGCTCGGCGAAGCACAAATTATTGAAACTGCCCTGTTAAACATTGTGAATTACCAAACATTAATCGCAACAAAAGCAGCTCGTATGAAGCACGCTGCAAATAATGATGAACTTTTAGAGTTTGGTACAAGACGTGCCCATGAGTTCGATGCAGCTCTTTGGGGCACACGCGCTGCCTTTATTGGTGGGTTTTCGTCTACGAGTAACGTTCGTGCTGGCAAGCGCTTTGGCATTCCTGTAGCTGGCACTCATGCTCACTCTTTTGTTCAAGCATATCGTGATGAATATGTCGCGTTTAAGAAATACGCTGAAACTCATAAAAAATGTGTCTTTCTCGTTGATACATATGACACATTAAAATCTGGTGTTCCAAATGCAATTCGTGTTGCAAAAGAATTTGGAGATCGTATCGATTTTTATGGCATTCGCCTCGATAGTGGTGATATGGCTTATTTATCTAAAAAGGCCAGAAAACTATTAGATGAAGCTGGGTTTACAAATACAAAAATTATTGCTTCTAGCGATTTAGATGAATACACAATTATGCACTTGAAATCTCAAGGCGCAAAAATTGATGTATGGGGCGTTGGAACAAAATTGATTACATCATTTGAGCAGCCAGCTTTAGGTGCTGTCTATAAACTAGTAGCGATTGAAGATACTGATGGGAAGTTAAATGATACGATTAAAATTTCATCTAACCCTGAGAAAATTACCACTCCAGGACTTAAACGAATTTATCGTATTATCAATCGCGTTAACGATCATGCAGAAGGCGATTATATTGCATTAGATTCTGAAGAACCAGGAAAAGAAGAACGATTAAAAATGTTCCATCCCGTTCACACTTATATAAGTAAATTCGTAACAAACTTTGAAGCTCGTGAACTGCATAAAGATATTTTTGTTAACGGTGAAAGAACATACGAGCTACCAAGCATATTAGATATCCAAAAATATAATGAACAAAGTCTCGCACTATTTTGGGAAGAATATATGAGAACTTTAAATCCCGAAGAGTACCCTGTCGATTTAAGTCAAGAATGTTGGGATCATAAAATGAATTACATTCAAACTGTTCGAGAACAAGTTGAAAAAAATATACAAAAATAAAGTGAAACTTTAATCAGTGGGGGTTTTCTTCATCCCCACTGATTATTAGTTGAACCAATCGGACTTTTATGGGCAGTTGATCCCCCACCTAACTTCTTTGCTTTCGCTGAATTTGGAGAGGGGGTCTTACTGCCCATTAAAGCGGGATAAAACAGAGAAGCTTCTCCTTCTCTGTTTTTTCAATACTATATGTATCTTTGTGAAAAATATATTAAAATAGTAAGGCAAATGTTTTTTATTTGTAAATTTTAATATTAAGTTATTCATTCGTAAAATAATATTTGTTATTATTTTATTGAGTCAATTTCAACAAAATAACCTAAAAAAGAGGACGCAATTGCGTCCTCTTTTTTATAAATCTTTCACTCGTAGTACACGCATTGCATTTAACACTGCAAGTAGTGTCACACCAACATCTGAGAAGACAGCTTCCCACATTGTTGCAATACCAAAGGCACCAAGTAATAAAACTAATCCTTTTACCCCTAATGCAAAGATGATATTTTGCCATACAATGCGTCGTGTGCGTTTTGCAATGTTTAAGGCTGTTGCAATTTTTGAAGGCTCATCAGTCATAATAACGATATCAGCCGCTTCAATTGCTGCATCTGATCCTAAGCCACCCATCGCAATACCAACGTCTGCACGCGCTAATACTGGTGTATCGTTAATACCGTCACCAACGAAGGCAACTTTTTCTTTTCCGTTCTTCGCCGCATCAATTTTTTCAATCTCTTCTACTTTTTGTTGCGGTAATAGTTCTGCGTGAACTTCATCTAAACCTAACTGTTTACCAACAGCTTCACCAACTGATTTTGCATCACCAGTTAACATCACTGTCTTCTTAATACCTAGTTCTTTTAATTTTTGAATTGCTTGTTTTGAATCTTCTTTTACCTCATCAGAGATAACAATATAACCTGCATATTTCCCATCTACAGCAACGTGAACTAATGTACCTACTGTTTCTGGTTGCTTAAATGTAATGTTTTCTTTTCTCATTAATTTAGCATTACCTGCAAAAATTTCTTTTCCTTGTACTTTTACGACTGTACCGTGACCAGAAATTTCGTTATAGTCATCGATTACTTTTTCATCAATTGATTTTCCATATGCATTTCGAATAGATTGTGCAATTGGATGGTTAGAATACACTTCAGCAAATGCTGCATACTCTAACAGCTCTTCATTCGTAATACCTTCGCTTGATTCCATTTTTGTAACTTTGAAGACACCTTTTGTTAGTGTTCCTGTTTTATCAAAAACGATATATTTCACATCATTTAAAGCTTCTAAATAGTTACTTCCTTTTACTAATACACCACTTTTAGATGCACCACCGATACCACCAAAGAATCCGAGAGGAATGGATACAACTAGCGCACATGGACAAGAGATTACTAAGAATACTAAAGCTCTATAAATCCATTCTGAGAATGTAGCTCCTTCTAAAATAAGTGGTGGAACAAACGCCATAATCGCCGCTGTAATAACTACAACAGGAGTATAGTAACGCGCAAATTTCGTAATAAAGTTTTCTGTTGGCGCTTTTTTGCTACTTGCATTTTGAACTAAATCTAAAATTTTTGATACAGTAGATTCACCAAACTCTTTTGTAACTTCAATTGTTAATACACCATTTTGATTTACAAAACCACTTAATACATCATTTCCAACTTCAACTTCACGTGGTACAGATTCACCAGTCAATGCTGAAGTATCTACCATTGATGTTCCTTCAACTACTTTTCCATCTAACGGTACTTTCTCACCAGGCTTCACGATAATATAATCGCCGATTTGTACATCTTCTGGTGCTACTTGTTTCGTTTCATTTCCAACCTTTACATTCGCGTAATCAGGACGAATATCCATTAATGAAGTAATTGATTTTCGGGAGCGATTTACCGCAATACTTTGGAATAGTTCCCCTACTTGATAAAATAACATTACCGCAACAGCTTCTGAATATTGTTGAATTGCGAAAGCTCCTACAGTTGCAATTGCCATTAAGAAGTTCTCATCGAACACTTGGCCGCGAGTTATGTTTCTTACCGCTCTCCAAACGATATCTCCACCTATTAATACATACGCAAGGACGAATAACGGAATTGTTATCATTTGTGGTAAGCCAGCTAATGCAGCGATTGCTGTCAAAATTCCGCCGACCACTAATCGTCCTATCATCTTTTTCACATTTGCTTCCCCATGGTCGTGACTATGTCCATGGTCATGGCCACCCTTTTCTTCACGAACAACTTTCACATCTGGCTCTAACTTTTGAACAACATTTGTTATATCTGCTACAGTCGCTTCTAATTCTCTTTTATTCGCAACTTCTACTCGTAATTTCTTTGATACGAAATCAACAGTTGCCGCTGAAACAGTCGGCATTCCCTTAACTTTATTTTCAATCTTCATTGCACAATTTGCGCAATCTAAACCTTCTAATATAAACACTTCTTTTGCTACTTTTGTGTTTTTTTCTTCTTGCACTTTAATGTGCGGTTCTAATTTTGTAACGAGTTGTTTTGCTTCTGTAACAACTTCGCTTGCTTTATTTTGTTCTGTTTCTAAAACCATTGTTTTTGTCGCAAAATTTACAGAGCAAGAATTTACTCCTTCTATATTTCCAACACCTTTTTCAATTTTCATTGCGCAGTTCGCACAATCTAGACCTTCTAACATCAATTTCTTTTTCACTAATGCTTCAGCCATCGTTCTCCCTCCTCGCGTTCTTTTTATTCTTCCTCGTTTACGTGTTCAAACGCTTGCTCGAAGATATGAATTACGTGCTGGTCAGCTAACGAATAATAAACGACCTTTCCTTCTTTACGATTCTTTACAAGTTTCGCTTGCTTTAACACACGAAGCTGATGTGAAATAGATGATTGTGTCATTCCTAATAAATACGCTAAATCACAAACACACATTTCAGCTTCAAATAATGCATGTAATATTCTCGTACGTGTACGATCACCTAATACTTTAAATAATTCCGCTACTTTACTTAAACTTTCATCAGTTGGAATTGTTTGTTTTACTTGATCAACAACTTCTTCATGAATTATCGTTTGAGAACATGTCTCTTGTGGTGTTTCTACTTTATTTACAGCCATTATAGCTCACCTCTTCATTTGAACATATGAACAATCATTCATATATCTTATACTCTTATTATATGAGCGTCTATTCATATGTGTCAATGAAATCTCATACATTTTTTCGAACATTTTGTTCACATTTTAATAAGACGTACACATATTTTCCGCATCCATTACATTCTCATACGAAAAAAGGATATACATTTTGCACAAAAGAAAAAAGCCTTGCGCGTTCCCTAGACGCACAAGGCTTACTATACTTATATCCCTTTTAATTAGCTTGTTCTAAATTATCCTGCGAACTTCCATCGTCTTTTAAATGACTATGTTTTTTCGAATAAACAAAGTATACAACTACTCCGATTGCTAACCAAACACCGAAGTATATCCATGTTTTTAATGGTAGGTTTACCATTAAGAATAGACAACATGCAACTGAAATAATCGGCAAGATTGGTACAAGTGGTACCATAAATCCACGTTGTAATTTCGGATGCGTTTTACGAAGAATGATAACAGTTACACCAACCATGGCGAATGTTAATAACGCTCCAATATTCGCTAAATTTGACAATTCTTTTAAATCGATAAATCCAGCAATTAAAGCACTACCAATTCCTGTTAACCAAACTGAAAATGTTGGCGCTTCAGTCTTCTTGTTAATTTTCGCGAAAGATTTTGGTAATAAACCGTCACGACTCATAGCGAAGAATACGCGTGTCGTAGCATAGATGTACGCGAAAATTACAGCCATAATACCAATTACAGCTCCAATAGCAATTACACCAGCCACTTTATCTTGTCCTACAACTTCAAGTACATAAGCCATAGCTTCAGGTACATCTAATTCCTTGTAAGAAACCATACCTGTCATAACAAGACAAACTACAACATAAATGATTGTACAAATAACTAACGAAGCAATAATACCAATCGGTAGATCACGTTGCGGATTTTTTACTTCTTCAGCAGAAGTTGCTAATGCATCAAATCCTAAGAAAGCGAAGAATACTGCTGCTCCTCCGGCAAAGACTCCACTTAAGCCATATGGTGCAAATGGTATCCAGTTTTCTGGTTTCACGTAGAATACACCAACAGCAATGAATAAAACAACAATACCAATTTTAATTAATACCATTATGTTATTCACACGCTTACTTTCTTTCGTACCTCGTGATAATAACCAAGTTATTACTAACGTAACGATAACTGCCGGTAAGTTTACCATACCACCTTGCGCTGGAATCGTTAACAACGCTTTTGGAATTTCAAGTCCCAATCCACTCACTAAGTTATGGAAATAACCAGTCCATCCACCAGCTACTGCGGCAGTTGTTACAACATATACGGATAGTAATGTCCATCCCATTAAATGAGCTACAAACTCACCAATTGTTGCATATGAGTATGTGTACACACTACCTGAAACAGGAAGTGTAGAAGCGACCTCTGCGTAACATAATGCTGCAAATCCACAAACAATCGCTGCTATCATGAATGAAAAAATAACTGCTGGACCAGCATCTCTTGCTGCTACTAATCCTGTTAATACTAGAACTCCTGTACCGATTATCGCACCAATCCCTAGCATTGTTAGGTCGAATGCCCCTAGCGTTTTCGTTAAAGTTTTACTTTTACTTTCCCCTAACAATTGCGTAACGGATTTCTTTTTAAATAGGTTGGCCACGATGTATGCCCCCTTTTGCCAAGAAGAGCTAAGAGATCTTCACTCTTAGCTCTTATCATGTTGGTTTATATATTGTTCGATTTTGTTTTGTATAATGCTTCTATTAGCAAGATACTGTTTCTGCTTCTAATAATTCTTTAGCACCTTTGTACTCTACACCGTGAGCTTCTGCAACTGCTTCGAATGTTACATAGCCATCTAATGTGTTAATACCTTTTAGTAATGCAGAGTTGCCTAGGCAAGCTTCTTTGTAGCCTTTGTTAGCAATTTGTACTGCATATGGTACTGTTACGTTTGTTAATGCAAGAGTTGATGTACGTGGAACCGCACCTGGCATGTTTGCAACTGCATAATGAACAACGCCGTGTTTTTCGTAAGTTGGGTTATCATGAGTTGTAATACGGTCAGTTGTTTCGAAAATACCACCTTGGTCAATCGCGATATCTACAACAACAGAACCTGGTTCCATTGATTGAATCATTTCTTCTGTTACAAGTTTTGGCGCTTTTGCACCTGGGATTAATACTGCACCGATTACAAGATCAGACTCTTTTACAGCTTCTGCAATATTGTAAGGATTAGACATTAAAGTTTTTACTTGGTTTCCGAAAATGTCATCTAATTGACGAAGACGTTCTGCACTTAAGTCGATGATTGTTACATCCGCACCTAGTCCAACTGCAATTTTAGCAGCATTTGTACCAGCTTGTCCACCACCGATGATTGTTACTTTACCACGTTTAACCCCTGGAACACCTGCAAGTAAGATACCTTTACCGCCTTTGTTTTTCTCAAGGAATTGTGCACCAATTTGTGCAGCCATACGACCAGCTACTTCACTCATAGGTGCAAGTAATGGTAGAGAACGGTTTTCTAATTGTACTGTTTCGTATGCAATCGCAACAACTTTCTTCTCAATTAACGCTTTTGTTAATTCTGGTTCTGGAGCTAAGTGTAAGTATGTGAATAAGATTAAACCTTCGCTGAAGTGTTTGTATTCGCTTTCAACCGGTTCCTTAACTTTCATAACCATTTCCATGTTCCAAGCTTCTTCAGCTGTGTCAACAATTTTTGCTCCCGCTTCAACATACTGCGCATCTGTGAAACCAGATCCTAAACCTGCACCCTTTTGAATGAATACTTCGTGATTGTTACGAATTAAATGTACAACACCTGCTGGTGTCATTGCCACACGGTTTTCGTTGTTTTTAATTTCTGCTGGTACCCCAATACGCATAATGAAATGCCCCCTTATAATTAACAGAAAAAAGAAAGTCTTTTTTCTTTTTGTAATAATTAATAACTTATGTCCTTATTCTAGCATAACTTAAAAGTTATGAAAACGCTAACATACTATTTTTTTAAAGTTTATATATTTAGAATAGTGTAAATATATAAAACATTGATTCTATTAGCATCTTCGTTCCATTTCATTATCTATCACTCTATTTTTATTATACTCCTTCAAAATAAGTAGTAATCATTTATTATTTGACAATAATGTAACGATGTAAGAAACCCTAATGATGCCGTATACATATACAGTGATTACTTCGCACAATACTTTAGAGATATATTCTTTTTATAAAAAAACAGCTGCTGACATTTAGCCAGCAGCTGGGTAACTTATAAATAATTTGGAAAATAAATCATCTGTTGTTTCAGTAATTTTATCAAACAGATCGCTTTCTTCCTCTTCTTGCTCTTTTAACATCTTAATTGTTTCGCGTGCATCTTCCGGATAATCGGTAATGATACCATCTACGTTTAACTTATAATATCCCTTTAAACTTTCCATATCATTTACCGTCCATACGTAAATTGGTTTGTTTAACTTCCTTGCTTCTTTTACTAATTTCTTATTTAGCATGTATTCTTCCGCTACATAAAAATCAGCCTTCACATTCTTTAAGTGAGCTCTACTTGCATACAATATATATCCTACTTTTATATTTGGATTTGCACGCTTAAACTCTTTTATAAGCGGGTAGTGTAACGTTTGAATGACACATTGCTTCTCAAATTCATTATCTTTAATCGTTTTTAATACTTTGTTTACAAAATCTTTTTCGCCCCCATGAAGTTTGACTTCAATATTGAGTTTAATTTTGTCCTTTGAGAGCTTAATGATTTCATCAAGCGTACTTATTTGTCCTGAAAGTCCATCTTGACTAAGAGTAAGCTGCCTTAACTCATCCATCGTTAAATCTGACACATGCACATTAGCATTTGCAAGGCGTTTTAACTTCAAATCATGTATAACCGCTAATTCACCGTCTTTTGTTTGTAATACATCTATTTCAGCGTAATCTGCTTTTGCATCAATAGCACCTTGCACAGCTTCTTTCGTATTTTCTACCCCTTTTGAAATATACCCACGGTGTGCCATAATAATTGGTTCTTTATATGAATTTGAAATAAACGTTACAATGAAGGCGACGACCATTCCTGCAGTAATAATCCCTACAATGTATACGCCAATAAATTTCCAACGGTGTTTTTGGAAGAAACATTTATCTGCTTTCGTTTTTGAATAGTCTAATCCTTCTTCTAATAAAACATCTTCAATCGGAACCTTTTGTAAATACAATCGTGTGATCGCCATAATATAAAACGGTGTCACGATAAAACTAAATAAATACAATGTACTCGTTAAAAATACAGACATTGTTGATTCAGCTAATAATGCAAATGTTCCTTTCGGATTTGTAAATTCATAAACACCCCATAAACACAATAAATAAATACCTAAAAATACAACATACACAATTCCTATTGAAATAAAAAATCCTACTAAAAAGAACAGTACTTTAAAAAAGCTTTCTTTCACTAACTTTGCACTTTTACGCGCTGCTGTGCGAAACGGCTTTTGCTCTAAAACGACAATAGGTAAAACAAAGATCCAGCGAAGATTCAAATACGCAATTACAGCAAAGAACGTATAATAACCAACTTGTCCCATCGTTGTCTTAAACAGTTCTCCTGTAATAAAATTAGGAATTTGAATTTGCGGTATTAATGCTGTTTCATATCCCATATTTAAAAGAGGTAACAATACGACAGCATATAAAATAAATCCTGGTAAGCAATATGTGAAAAGAGTAGGTAAATACGTTACGGTTTTATATAAAATCGGACGTAATTTCACCTTTTGTCTTTTATGAGCGAAATATGAAATAATAATAAGCACCGCAAATTCCGTAAAGATAAGAAACAGTGCTAACAAGGACAAAATTACAATTGCTAAAATGCCGTATGGCGTTTTTAAAAACGCTAATAATTCATCATTCGTCGCATTTGCATAACCACCAAAATACAATAACTTATTAAAAATGATCCCAAATAGCGGGACAAATACAATCGCTGCTAATAATTTATAAGCAAGTTGAAAGGTTAATACATTCCAAAAAGCAAATTTAACTGTTTGAAAGGAATGTCTCATTACTCCTGGTATAGATAGTCTTTTACGGTGTTGCATATATTCCTCCACATTCTAAAACGGTATTTGAGATGGATTCCACATTTCCAGTTCTAATCCATCTTTTTAATAATAATATATTCCGCTTAACATGAACACTCTTATACATACAATGAAAAAAGTGATGGCTACTTCCCATCACTTCTTTCATCTGCTCTATTTTTTCTCTAGTCCTTGCCCAAATGCTTTCAAGAAACTAAAACCAAACGTAATAGCTCTGTTAATGTCTGGATCTTTTAATACTTTAAAGAAATCCATTACCTTCGTTTTTTTACCACTATTTAATTCATCTGTTGCAAATTGTAATCCAGTAACTAAACTTGATGTAATTTGCTTTGTTACTTCTGGATCAACTGAGGATAATGCTTCCCCCGCACCCATCATATTGTTAAGTGCATTTTTAACTGGTTCACGATTTAATTGCTCCACAGCGATTTTTGAAACATCTTCCTTCGCAGCAAGTAAACTAATCGCCGCATCTAAAATACCAGCCTTCTGCAACTGTGCTAGAAGCTGCATCGTTTCTTCTACTGCTTCACGATTATTAGATAGCTCATTTAGAAGTTCATCTGCTACTTGCTGTTTCTGTTCTTCCTCTGTTACAACTTTCTTTTTAATTAACGTAATTTCTTTCGCCACTATCTCCGCCCCCTAGTCCACAAGTGATACGTATTGTTTTCTTTGCCACTTTTGCTCGATTTCAACACCATTTTGCGGATTACGCTTTTTATCTCGCGGGTTTGAAGATGGTAACGGACGATTTCCTTTTTCACGTAATACACGCATTTTCACCATCGTTTGTTTATATGCTGGTGTACACGTATAAAGGTCTGTTGCCGTCCCAGTTAAAATGTTGATTGCCTCTTCATTTACTGTTGCATGCATTGGTAAATATAACTCTTTCCCCGTTACACGATCAGTAATAAGCGCTTGTACTTTAATTTTTCCAAATGGTGATGCTAATTCCACAAGACCACCATCTTTCACATTGCGCTCTATAGCAAGTTCTGGTGAAATTTCAACGAATACTTCAGATACTTTAGATAAAATACCAGCCGACTTATTCGTCATATTCCCTTCATGGAAATGTTCTAACATGCGTCCATTATTTAAAAGTAAATCATACTCATCTGGTGCTACAACTGGCGGTACCCATTCATCTAATGATAAACGAGCAAGTTTATCTGGGAAGTTAAATCCGTCTACATATAATAGCGGTGTATCGCTACCATCATGACTACCCCAACATAAACTATTCCATCCTTCTAGACGGTCGTACGTTGCTTGAGAGTATAACGGTGCAAGTGATGCGATTTCGTCCATGATCTCACTTGGACTTTCGTAATTCCAATCCCCGCCCAGTGCACGAGCAACTTTTTGTAAAATCCACCAGTCTGGCTTGGAATCACCAAGCGGTTTCAACACTTCATATAATCTTTGAATACGGCGTTCTGTATTCGTAAACGTTCCTTCTTTTTCTAAGCTTGGTGCCGCTGGTAAAATAACATCAGCAAAACGAGCTGTTTTTGATAAGAACATATCTTGAACAACGAGGAAGTCTAAATTCGCTAAAATATGTTGCACATGGTTCGCATTTGAATCGACTAAAGCCATTTCTTCACCCATGACATACATACCACGTAGTTTTCCTTCTTCTGCCGCAAGTAACATTGCGATATTATTTAATCCTGGTGCTTTCGGAATAGTTGTACCATATGCTTTTTCAAACTTAGCACGAAGCGTATCATCTGATACTGCTTGATAACCTGGAAGCCAGTTTGGTAATGTTGCCATATCACAAGCACCTTGTACGTTATTATGTCCTCGTAATGGGTATGCACCTGCACCAGGACGACGATAGTTACCCGTAACAAGTAGTAAATTTGAAATTGCTGCTGATGTCGTACTCCCTCCTGTATTTTGAGTTACACCCATTCCCCAAAGTATACAAGTACCATCTGCTTCATATACCATACGAGCCATTTCTTTCAGATTTTCTTTCGAAATCCCTGTAATTTTCTCTGTATAGTCCAGCGTATATTTTTCTACCATTTTGCTATATTCATCAAAATTCTTTACGTTTTCAGCTATGAACTTTTTATCATGCCAATCTTGATCAATAATATATTTTGTAATACCAGCAAGCCATACGTAATCCGTTCCTTGGCTCGGATGAATAAATAAATCCGCACGCTCTGCCATTTCATGTTTACGAAGGTCTGCTACAATCAGTTTTTGCTCGTGTAATTTATGAGCACGTTTTACTCTCGTAGCAAGTACAGGATGTCCTTCTGTTGGATTCGCACCAACGATAATAACAAGACCTGCTTCAGCTATATCTTTCACTGTTCCAGCATCCCCACCCATACCGACAGTTTTAAATAAACCATCTGTCGCTGGAGATTGACAGTAACGAGAACAATTGTCCACATTATTCGTGCCATATATTTGTCGAGCTAGTTTTTGCATAAGATAGTTTTCTTCATTCGTTACTTTCGAAGAAGAAATAAATCCAAATGCATCGCTGCCGTATTCAGATTTAATATACTGCATATTAGATGCAACAACTTCAAGAGCCTCTTCCCAAGTGGCTTCAACAAACATATCTCCTTGACGAATTAATGGCTTTGTAATACGATCTTCACTATTTACAAAGTCCCATCCAAATTTACCTTTTACGCATGTGGAAATGCCATTAACTGGTGCATCTGAAACAGGTTGCACTTTTAATATATGGCGATCTTTCGTCCATACTTCGAATGAACAACCGACACCACAAAATGTACAAACAGTTTTTGTTTTATTAACTTTCGTCTTACGCATTGCAGCCTCTACTTCTGAAACCGCTAAAATACTACTATATCCAGGCTCTACATCCTTTACAAAATCAATCATTGGATCTAACACATCTGGTTTTAATCCTGTCATGAATCCAGCTTCACCTAGCATTGTTTTTTCCATTAACGCATTACACGGACATACTGTTACACACTGCCCACAACTCACACAAGATGAGTCATTTATACTTACACCATTGTCCCATATAACACGCGGACGATCTAAGCTCCAGTCTATCGATATAGTTTCATTAACCTGTAAGTTTTGACATACTTCTACACACTGTCCACAAGCAATACATTGATTTGGATCATATCGATAAAACGGATGTGACATATCCACTTCACAAGCACTTACTTTCGGCTCATACGGATATTTCTGCTCTTCAATTCCCATCATATGTACTGTATTATGGACTTTACAGTTACCGTTATTGTTATCACATACGGTACAATACAATAAGTGGTTTTCTAATATTCGGTCCATCGCCTCAGTCTGCGCCTCTTTTGCACGCTGTGACTGTCTTTCGATATGCATACCGTTCTCGAGCTTCGTTGAACAAGCACGCATTAACTTCCCATCTACTTCTACAATACACGTATCACAAGTTTGAATTGGATCTACTTCTGGTACATGACAAATTTGAGGATGTTCCAAATTACTCTCATTAAATAATTGTAGTATTGTCTTTTCACCTGATGCTGAAAATTCTTCACCATCTACGGTTACACGGACTGTCTGTTCTGCCATAGTTTCCCCTCTCCTTACAACCAACTGTACAATACAATTATGAATCCGTTTTCAAAATCGCATTACTGTACATATTTTTGAAACGCTCTGCCCAAATACTTTTCTTATGAAGTCGATTCTAGATGTTATAAGGTATAACTACGAAAGCTTGAAAATATCACTATTCTACAGTTCTATTATATCGTACATATACAATAATAACCAAAATAATCTGAGATCTTCTTGCTAATAGGTGTTTTTTATTTTCCCATTGTTTTATGATAAATATGGGAGAGAAATACATATAAAAGGGGAATTTAATATGGGGCCAACGCAAGAAACTTCTACAATTGTACGCTATCAATCTGGTACATTTTCAAAACAACTTGATGAGATTGTTACAGAAACTCCTATTACTATTAAATTAAATGGTGAAGAATATGTAACAGTCGTATGCACACCAAATTATATTGAGGATATGGTAATTGGTTTTTTAATTTCTGAAGGAATTATTTCTTCCTATAAAGATGTTGAAGAACTATGGGTTCAAAAAGATAACGGAATTGTCCATGTAACATCATCAAAAGTAAATCCACTCTATCAAACTTTATATAATAAACGATACATCACTTCTTGCTGTGGAAAAGGTAGACAAGGTTTTATTTTCGTAAACGACGCAGCAAAAGCAAAAGATTTACATGATATACATGTAAAAATTACTCCTGAAGAATGCTTTTACTTAATGAATACTTTACAACAATCTTCCACTACCTTTCGCCAAACCGGCGGTGTTCACAATACCGCGCTATGTGATCGAAACAATATCCTCCTATCAAGAATGGATATTGGAAGACATAATGCATTAGATAAAATATATGGTCATTGTTTGCGCAACGATATATCTGTTAAAGGAAAAATCATCGCATTTAGCGGGCGTATTTCATCCGAAATTTTACTCAAAGTCTCAAAAATCGGATGTGAAATTGTTCTATCTAAATCCGCTCCAACAAAACTAGCATTGCAACTCGCTCACGATTTAGGCATTACAGTCGTAGGGTTTATTAGAAATGAATCCTGCAATATTTACACACATCCACATCGAATTGATGGTTATCAATCGAATAACTAAAATAACTCCTCGATCGAGGAGTTATTTTAGTTATAAAAACGTAATATATTAAACGCTTGAATAGTTAATAAAGTTAATATATAATTTCATTACATATTAAAAAACCAAACATTGTAGCATATATCTTTTCATTCTTTTACAAATTAAAAGAGACTGCTAACAAAACGCATACACAATCTTATAAAAGTAATGGATTTATTTGAAATCCACCAGGGAGGTTACAACGATGGAAATTCGCTTATTAACAACAGAGGACGCAGAAATATATTTAAAAGTTTGTATGGAAGGTTTAACGAAGAACCCGGAAGCTTTTAGCTCTTCTTATGAAGATGTTCTTAAACATGAAGATCCTGTAGCTGCTATGGCAAAACGATTAAGCAATCCGGATAAGTATACTCTAGGTGCCTTCAAAGATAACGAGTTAATTGGTATCGCTACTTTAGAAACAAAACCTTTTATTAAACAAGAACATAAAGCAAAAATCGGTTCCGTTTTTGTTTCCCCAAAAGCGCGTGGCCTTGGAGCAGGACGCGCTCTAATTAAATCAATTATTGAAAATGCCGATACATTACATGTAGAACAACTTATGCTTGATGTTGTAGTTGGTAACGCTGGTGCCAAAAAATTATATGAATCATTAGGTTTCCAAACTTACGGCGTACAAGAACGTTCATTAAAACATAACGGTCAATACTGGGACGAGGAACATATGGTTCTGTTCTTAAATGATTAATACTTCAATATAAAGTGAAACTTTACTCAGTGGGGGATTTTCCCAAAAGCATCTTTTTATTAAAAAAGGTGCTTTTTTCATTACAACAATGTAATCTTCATGTCACCTTTATCGATCGTACCAAACCTTTCCATTCATTATACTAAAAATATAAAGTAAAACTTTACTCAGTGAGGAAATCCATCCTTAACTGATCATGAAATGAACGTATAGCATTCAATTGATATGTAGAGGAGAATGTGACATGAAACAAAACAAACGAGCTATGCTTTTAATATTTACTACAGCAATTGTAACTTCTGGGTTAGCAATTTTACCTTGGTTTATTATATAGAACGATTCCCCTAATAATGAAAAAAGCTTATTGCTCCTTAAGAAGCAATAAGCTTTTTTTATATTATAAAATCCCCAAAATTTTATTTACACAACTTATAATAATAACCATAGATACGGCAATGCACATGACAACGGTATTACGATCTTGCTTTTCTTTTTTTGAAATTTCTTCTTTTGGATTCATGTGTATGGTCTCCTTTTAAAAAAAGTGTGAGATAGGAAATTTTTCTTATCCGATGCGAGGTGAATACGAAAACCCTCTCTATCTCACATACACAATAGAATGGAATTGTCATTTTATAAATAAAATGACATGACGTTATGTCGCAACATAGGGTATTTTGTGTCGCTACGTTTTCTATTATAAAAAATAGTTGTGCAAAACTAGTGCATTTTTTATGTCAATTACTCTGAGCGAAAAAATAACTCTTCCACTCAATCACATAAAAAGAGTTTTTTATTCTTTTCATGTAAACTATACAAGTAGAATGAACAGTTTGGGGTGCACAATATTATGGTTAAAATTTTATTAGTAGACGATGAAGAACGCATGTTACGATTATTAGATCTGTTCTTAAGTCCTCGTGGCTATTTTTGTATGAAAGCTACCTCTGGCCTTGAAGCACTAAAGTTAATAGAACAAAAAGACTTCGATATTATTTTGTTAGATGTTATGATGCCGAATATGGATGGATGGGATGCTTGCTATCAAATTCGTCAAATTTCCAACGTTCCAATTATTATGCTAACAGCCCGCAATCAAAGTTACGATATGGTGAAAGGTCTCACTATGGGCGCAGATGACTATATTACAAAACCATTTGATGAGCATGTATTAGTCGCAAGAATCGAGGCTATATTACGCCGTACAAAGAAAGATGGATTTGTCAGCTTCAATGGTATCGAGTGGGATAAAACGAAACATACTGTCACAGTTTATAATGAAAAAATCTCCCTGACACCTATCGAGTTTTCGTTACTTGGACTATTTTTACAAAATACAAACCGTGCTTATAGCCGAGATGATTTAATCGAAAAAATTTGGGGTTATGAAACAGACATTGAATATAGAACAATCGATTCACATATTCGTAATATCCGCGATAAATTACGCAAAAAAGGATTTCCTGTTGAAGATTACTTAGAAACTGTCTATAAAGTCGGATATAAATGGAAAAGTGAATAATTACTTCGGTCAGTGGACAATAGTATACCACTGACCCTTTATATGAAATAAGGTATGGTGAGAAAATGAGTAAACTTTCACTTAAAGTTGGGACATACTTTTTAATATTAGCTTTATGTATTGAAACAATTGCTTTTGTATCTTTTTACAAAAGCATTTCAACAATGCGCATTGAGGAAGAAACACTTGCTCTTTTAGAGAAAGGAAATCGCTATAGTAAAATTATTAAAAAACGCGCGAAGTGGGATGTATATTCTAAAGAAAAGAAACTCATGGAAAGCGCTGAACACAGTAAACGGCCTAAACGTGCTATGTACCCCGAGTTTGATATCAACACTGCGGCTGAACACTTAGTTGAATCAGAATTAATTGCTAACTCTGATATAGCTATCATTATAACGGACAATAACGGCAAAATTATTTCTACCTCAGAACCTGTAACAAAAGAAATGCAAAAACAACTTACTTGTAAAACAGAGACTATCCCAGAAGGTGGATTAATCAATGAAAAAAACTGGAAAAAATCAAAATTCATCTCAACAGTAAGCCCGCTGGAACTTCAAGGATTTCAAGGTAAGTTGTATATGTTATTAAAGACATCTTTCTTAGAAAATATGTTACTTAAACTCATGAATCAATTTCTTATCATTAGTGTTTTGACAATTATTTTAACGACTATTTCTGTCTTTGTTTTTTCTCGTGTTATTACAGAACCGCTTATAAAAATGAAGAGGGCAACAGAAAAAATGTCAAAATTAAATACACCAATTCAATTAGGTATTAAACGGAATGATGAACTTGGAAGTTTAGCAAAAACGATTGAAGATTTATCTAGTGAACTGACTTATATGAAAAAAGAACGCAATGAATTTCTCGCTAGTGTTGCCCATGAGCTATTAACTCCATTGACCTATATGAAAGGTTATGCGAAGGTAGCAAAGAGAGACTCTTTAACGAAAGAAGAGCGTGAAGAATACTTACAAATCATTGAGGATGAAACAGATAGTGTAACTGATCTCGTCCAAGATTTATTTATGCTAGTGCAATTAGAACAACATCAGTTTGTTATAAAAAAACAAAAAGTTATTCTTCAACCATTTTTAGAACGAATGGTTGAAAAAACAAAAACAACATTAACTAACAAACAAATGCAACTCCATGTATATTGCAAAGATGATTTAGAAGTTTGCATAGACGAAAGACGTATGGAACAAGTTATGTTAAATTTATTACACAATGCTTATCAACATTCGCCAGAAAACACATCTATTACGATACGTGTACTCGCGAAAACAGATTCTTTTACAATAAGTGTAGATGATGAAGGAGAAGGTATTCCCGAAGAAGATATCCCCCATATTTTTGATCGTTTTTATCGTGTTGATAAATCCAGAACAAGAGCTACTGGCGGAAAAGGTATCGGGTTAGCTGTTGCAAAAGAAATTGTAGAATTGCATAACGGTTCCATTCTAGTAACAAGCCAATTAGGAGCAGGAACAAACTTTATAATTGAGCTACCTTTTGAATAAGATGCGTGTGAAAACACCAGTAGTAGTAAACACTACTGGTGTTATTTTGTCATAAAATCAGCTCATATAAGCTAAGCTTTTGAAATTATTCTTATTTCAATATAAAATAAAGGTACATTTGTCAAAGATTTGGAGGGTGATACAATTGGATATCCATGTATTAACAAAAGACGAAGCTGAAATTTACTTAGAACTTCGTGTAGAAGGATTAAAGCAAAATCCTGAAGCTTTCAGCTCTTCTTATGAAGATATTATTAATAAAGAGTGTGCGATTGAATATAAAGCACAAAAATTAGCACAAGATGAAAACTATACGCTAGGTGCATTTAAAGATGGACAATTAATCGGGGTTGCAACACTGGAAACGAAACCATATGTAAAACAAGAACATAAAGCTAAAATCGGTTCTGTATATGTGTCTCCAAAAGCACGCGGACTTGGAGCAGGAAAAGCACTTATTAAAGAATGTCTTGAACTTGCTAAATCTTTAGAAGTAGAACAAGTTATGCTTGATGTTGTTGTTGGCAACGATGGAGCAAAAAAACTTTATGAATCATTAGGATTTAAAACATTCGGTGTACAAGAACGTTCATTAAAATATAACGGACAATATTGGGACGAAGAGCATATGGTCTTATTCTTAGATGAAAATAAATAACAAAAAACATCCTCTCTTATATGAGGATGTTTTTTACTTTCTTCTAAACCACGCTGTATTTAATAGTTGAATCGCTTTCGCAATTTCTTCTTCTGATAAAATCGCAAACCCAAGTAAAACTACATTTTCAGGTGCAGTACCATCTTTATAGTACGTAGAAACAGGATATATTTTAATACTATATTTTGCAGCTTCTTTAATTAGTTCTTCTTCTCGCATTCCATTATGCACTTTTAATAAAATGTGTAATCCCGAATCTTCCCCTATCACTTCAACACGATTAGAGAAATACTTCTCTATTTCAAAAACAAGTCGATCCCTCTTTTTCCGGTAGACGACACGCATTTTATGAATATGTTTTTCCCAATAGCCTTCATTTAAAAACCTTCTTATCACTTCTTGGTCCATCCTTGAAACACTTTGTGTATAAAATAAATATTGCTGTTGATACTTTTTAATTAATTTCTTCGGCAACACCATATAACTCATCCGTAGCGATGGCAATAATGCTTTAGATAGCGTCCCCATATAAATAACTTTCCCCTCTGTATCTAACCCTTGCAGCGCCGGTATAGGCTTTCCAGAATAGCGAAATTCACTATCATAATCATCTTCAATAATATACCTACTCTCTTCTTTCTTTGCCCATTGTAAAAGCTGCATCCTTCTCGTAATGGGCATAATCATTCCATACGGAAACTGATGGGAAGGTGTAACAAATACAACATTCGCATTGCTATTTTCTAAATCTGCAATACAAATTCCATCTCTATCTAAAGATAACATTTGGACTCTTGCTTCTCCCTGTTCAAAAACAACCATCTTCCTATGATACCCTGGGTTTTCAACTGCATAATTGCTTCCCTTTAACAATTGAAACAATAGTTTCACTAATATTTGTGTTCCCGCTCCTAATACAATTTGACTAGCTGAACAACGCACACCTCTAGATTCATACAAATAATTCGTAATCTCTTCTCTTAAGCTCGCTTCCCCTTGAGGGTGTCCTAGAAAGAGAAGTTCGTTATTATGCGGCTGCCATACTTCATTTACAATTTTCCGATACATATTGAATGGAAAAGCATTTGTATCAATTCCTGTTTGTGTAAAGTCAAATTTATAACTCTTCTCCTGAAACGGTACTTCTTCTATTCTCTCTCCGCTATCCTCTACATGAACCATTTGCTCAATCTTGCATACAAAATAACCTTTTCTCGATATCGACTCAATATAACCTTCTGCAAGTAATTGTTCGTACGCTGCCTCTACTGTATTTTTACTTACTTGTAAATGTATCGCTAACTTTCGCTTAGCCGGTAATTTCGTAAAAGGGACAATCGTTCCATCTTTAATCTCTTTTTTTATATACTCATACAATTGCACATACAATGCTATTTTACTTTTCGTATTTAAATTAGGCGTTAATTCTAACATAATATCTGACCCCTTAATAAAACTAAAATCTGATACTTTTTACAGTGCCAGAAGTTATATATAATTCCTTTTATCATGTCACACATAAAAAATCAAATACTCGAGAGGAGATGCATGATCATGAACAAAAGTAGACGGATTGGACTCATTATGATTATTACAGGAGCTACCTTATGGGGATTATCTGGCCCGATGATTCAGTGGCTATTTCAACATACTAACGTATCATCAATCGATTTTTTAACAATTCGCTTGTTGCTTGCTGGAATATTTATTTTATTTTTCTTACTTATAAAGAAACAAAATATTTTTCAAATTTGGAAACACCCTAGATATGCTATACAACTTATTATTTTCTCTATTCTGGGCATGCTCGGTGCGCAATACGCCTTTATCGAAACGGTTCATATTAGTAACGCGGTCACAGCGACATTATTTCAATTTCTTGGTCCTGTTCTTATTACTATTTATGTTGCATTTGAGCAAAGAAAATTCCCTGCTTCTATGCAACTACTCGCAATTATAACTGCGCTAACGGGGACGTACTTTATTATTACAAACGGTTCAATTGAAAATATCGTTTTATCGAAAGAAGCCATTATTTTTGGCCTATTAACAGCAATTGGATTTGCATTTTATACCCTTCATCCAGCTTCTCTTATTAAAGAATGCGGTACAACTGTAGTAATTGGCTGGGGGATGTTAATCGGTGGCATCGCCCTGCTTATTTGTAATCGCTCGTTTGGATGGAATCAGCTTTCACAAACTTTTACACCAAAAACCTTTTCTATGCTTATTCTTATCATCATAAGTGGCACTCTTTCTTTCCTCCTTTATATCGGTAGTCTGAAATATTTAGCAGCTACAGAAACAAGCATTTTATCTAGCATTGAACCGCTAGTAGCTGCCATCGTTTCAATCGCTTGGCTAAATCAACCCTTTGGATCCTATCAATTATTAGGCGGCGTATGTATCGTTCTTTCGGTTATTTTCTTAACAATGCCTCAAAAAGAGAGAGAACCCACCTTTTCAACTGAGCAAATATAAAAAATGTCAAAAGAGGTCGTACAAAACTTACGGCCTCTTTTAACGTTTTAAAGGAATTGTCCCGCCTTCTAGCAAATACAATTACACTAACAATAAAAATTAGGAGTGTGGCACCATGAAAAAAATCGGAACTATGCTACTTTTCTCCTTTCTCATTACTGGCTGTGCGCAAGTGCAACCCGATTCAAATGTACCTAAAAAAGAAATACTAGAAACGTCATCCTCTCAAATTAACGCACCTTCCTTTTTTCATCTTAGTGTTTTAAAAGATGTAAATTGGGAAGAAGCCCCATCCTTCGTAGAAGGAAAAATACCGTTAAAAGGTATCGAAGAAAAAATCGCAATGGCTGATAGCCCTATTATCGCAAATGAACAAAATGAAATAATGTGGTACTTTCTAGATCCTGAAATGCCAACAGGAAAATTATCTATTATTGCGCTAAAACAAGGATCTGTAACTCCAACACAAGTACTCTTTCAACAAGAAACTTCCAAACAAACTTGGACTGCTTCAAATACAATCGATTCTACTACAAACGAACTCCCTCTCACTATGTCACTACCTTCATCTGGATTATGGGTATTAAATATATATGTGAATGAAAAATATTATGATCAGTTTGTAATTACTGCTGAGTAAAGTGAAAAAACTAAAACACTTTCTTACAACAATGTAGTTTCTACGTCATGTACTTCGATAGTTGAAGTATCTCTTTTCTCTTATACTTAAAGTAAGAAATGACATGAGGAGAGATGAAAAAAATGATAGAAGTGATCGTAGCAGTAACTGAGGTTTTAGTAAATGGTAAACAGGTTACAATGGAATTAAATAAATAGTGAAGAAATACAAACAAATAATTTTACACTTCTTCATTATTTTGATTTCTTATCTCAAAAAAGCAGTGCCTTTTTAGGCACTGCTTTTAACTATTAATAACTTGGCATTTTCGTAATCTGTGCCACTCCTGAATCAATGGCTGCTTTTGCTACTGCTTCTGCAACACTCGGAACAACTCTTTTATCTAATGGATTCGGGATTACATAATTCGCATTACGTTCTTCGTCCGTAATGATGTTAGCGATCCCATATGCTGCCGCTAATTTCATCTCTTCTGTAATATCAGTCGCGCGCACATCTAACGCACCGCGGAATATTCCTGGGAACGCCAATACATTATTTACTTGATTCGCATAATCCGAGCGCCCGGTTCCTACTACAGCTGCCCCAGCCTCTAATGCATCCTCAGGGAAGATTTCTGGAACTGGATTCGCCATTGCAAACACAATTGCTTTCTCATTCATCGTCTGTACAAGTTCTTTCGTTAATACGTTAGGTGCAGATACACCGATAAAGATATCAGCCTGGTGAATCGCTTCTTTTAACGTTCCACGCACATGTTCTCGATTTGTCTTTTTTGAAACTTCAATTTGTGCTTCGTTCATCCATGCTTCACCTTCACAAACAATACCTTCTAAGCTAACTAACGTAATGTGCTTTGCACCAGCCTTTAATAATAATTTTCCAATTGCAATTCCTGCCGAACCCGCACCGTTAATAACAATTTTCACATTATCCACTTGTTTGCTAACAACTTTTAATGCATTAATAACAGCTGCTAAGACGACAATAGCTGTTCCATGTTGATCATCATGGAATACAGGAATATTCGTTTCTTCTTTTAATCTTTTTTCAATTTCAAAACAACGCGGTGCTGCAATATCTTCTAAATTGATTCCTGCAAACGTAGGCTCTAAATTTTTCACAAGGGTAACGATTTCATCCACATCCGTTGTTCCTAAACATAACGGGAAAGCATCTACATTCGCAAATTTTTTAAATAATATACTTTTCCCTTCCATAACAGGCATAGCCGCTTTCGGTCCAATGTTTCCTAAACCGAGTACCGCTGTTCCATCTGAGACAACTGCCACCATATTACCACGTGCTGTATAGTCATACACTGTTTCTTCATCCGCCGCAATTGCTTTACAGGACTCCGCTACACCTGGTGTATATGTCAGGCTTAAATCATCCGCTGAATTTACTTCTACCTTACTTGTAATCTCAATTTTCCCTACTAACTCTTTATGTAATAACAATGATCTTTCATTAATTTGATTTTCTAACATACTTATAATCTCCCCTTAATTTGACAAGCTAGCTATATGAATATAGCTAGCTTGTTTGATCATGAAAACATTTTTAATAAAATTGTCGCCGTTACAACCATTGCTGCCCCGCCTAAACGTGTTGAAATTTGCGCAAACGGCATTAATTCCATACGATTTGAAGCTGATAAAATAGCAACATCTCCAGTTCCACCTAAACCGCTATGACATCCAGTTACAATCGCTGATTCAACTGGATACATTTTCATCACTTTCCCTACAAGAAAACCTGACGCTACCATTGTAAGAACAACCGATGCACACACAACAACATATCCTACTGAAAGAACTGCTGCTACGTCTTTTAGCGGAATATATAGCAATCCTAGTCCAACCATTAACGGCCAAGTTAAATTCTTCGAAATAAATTTATATAAGTGGAATGCTCCTTGCTCCATTTTTGCTGGCATTAATTTAAAGTATTTCACAAGTGCTGCTGAGAAAATCATAATGATTGCCCCAGGAATACCGATGAACTTAGAAGCAAATCCTCCGAAGATGAAGAACGTACATGCAATTAATAAACCTGCTCCCATTAATGAAAAGTCAATTGGCTTCTCTGTATTTTGTTCTTTTAATAACTCTGCTTGATTGTCTGTTTTTACTAATACACCGTTACCACTAAGCTCCGGTTTCTTCTCACCTAAACGCTTCATATACCCTGCACTTACGATTGCGAACATATTTCCAATAATAGCTGCTGGAATAAGCTGTGATACAAACGTTGCTGATGATTCATTTAAAATATCACTATAAGCTAGCGATAATGGTAAAATCCCTTCCCCAATACCACCACTCACAATTGGTACGATGATGAAGAAGAATGTTTGCTTCATTTCAAATCCAAATAGTGAACCAACCAATAATCCTACTGCTACAGAAGCTAACGTCCCTACTACTAAAGGAATAAACATACGAACGAAACCTTGTACTAACACTTTACGGTTCATTCCTAAAATACTTCCGACTACTAAACAAGAAATATATAAATATAAAAAGTTCGATTTTTTCATTAACATAGTCGCAGCTTCCATTGAAGCTGGATTCATCCAGTTAAAAAATACAAGTAATGATGGAATAAATAACGAAAGTATTGCCGGACCGCCGATATTTTTTAAAATTGGAATTCTCATCCCAATGTCGCCTAAGAAAATACCCATGATCATAATAACTGCAAATCCACCAATCATATCTGCTGGCAATTTATTATATACAGATGCCCCATAAATAATAGCAGCCAATACTACATATAACGGTAAAGGTATAACACCGATTTTTACATTCATAATTTTAGAAGCGAAAGATTCTCTTTGTACTTCATTTCCTTCAGAAAATGATACCGCTTCCACATTCTTTTGAATTCCCATATGGCACCTCCTTGTTTTCTTAATAACAATATTAAAACGCTTTCAATAGTAAAAATAGTTTTTGTAAGTTTTGTAATTGATTTTGTAATTAAAAAAAGTATAAGCGACTTATAATAAGTCGCTTATACGTAAAACTCTATTTTATTTTGGTCAATACATCTTAATTTACTCACTGGTCTTCCTACATGTTGATACACCATTTCGTTTTCTAATACTCCAATTTCAGTCAAAAACATTACATACTTTCGAATAGAAACCCTTGAAACACCAACTAATTGCGCCATTTCCTCTGTTGTAAATGCTCGTCCATTCAGCGACTCAATCTTCTGCCAAATTAATTGCATCGTTTGCTTTGTTAATCCTTTCGGAAGCTCTTTAGTGACAGTAGGCTCTCTTTTTTCTTTTTGCAAAATTAACGAATCTAATTCCGATTGACTAATTTTTTGTTGTTCTTTCATGAAAGTAAGCTTTTCTCGATATATAGTTAACGCCTTTTTAAATCGTTCAAATGTAAATGGTTTAATTAAATAATCTACTACACCATATTGTAATGCTTTTTTAATGCTCCCCATATCATGTACAGCTGAAATCATCATAATATCGATTTCTTTTTCTTGGTTCCGAATATACATTAAAAGCTCAAATCCAGTCTCTTCAGGCATAAAAATATCAAGTAATACTAAATCTACTCGTGATTCCTCTAATACTTCTATCGCTTCTTTAACGGAGTTAACTGCTTGAACAAGTTCAAACCCTCCTACTTGCTCTAAATAATGCGTATTTAACATTGCTACCATCGGGTCATCTTCTACAATTAAAACTTTAATCATATTTGCCTCTCATCCCTACCTTTAGGTATTTCAATTGTTATCGTTGTTCCCTTTCCTACTAATGAATGCATATGAATTTCCCCATTTATTCGCTGTATACTTTCTTTTACAAGATACAAACCATAACCACGGTTATCTCCCTTTGTGGAATAACCTTTCGTAAATAATGCCCCTATTTCTTCTTCTGGTATACCTTTCCCCGTATCTTGTACTGTAATGATTAATGTATCCCCATATTGTATCTCAAGTTCAACTTGCTTCTTTTCACAATTCGTCACTGCCTCTAATGCATTATCAATTAAATTTCCGACAATCGTAATTAGTTCATGAATAATACTTTCATCATCTATTTCCGGCATGTAAGAATCTTCACTTATGATTAATTTTATATTTTTCTCTCTAGCATAGCTAAGTTTCCCAAGTAAAAAACCAGCAAATACTGGACTTTTTATTCTCTCCATAACCCCACCAATTTCATATTGATGCTCTGATACCATACCGCTTATATACTTCTGTAATTCTTCATACTGCTTCATGTGTGTAAGTCCTAATACGACATGCATTTTATTCATAAATTCATGCGATTGTGCCCGTAATGCTTCCGCATATAGTCTAATACCAGTTAATTCTTCTGCTAATTTTCTAACCTCTGTTTTATCACGAAATGTTGCAATTGCACCAACTATTTCTCCTTTTACATATAAAGGAACACGATTCGTCACAATCGTAATTCCATAAATATTTTGTTCTTCGTTTAATTGTACCTCTCCCGTTTGTAATACTTCTTTTATACGTGAATTAGGCATATACAACTCAACATCTTTACCGATAAAATCTTCTTCAAGTCCACTTTTCTTAAACAATCGTTTTGCCTCATTATTTATTAAAGTTACATTAGCTTCTTTATCTACAGCAATAATACCTTCCTTTACAGATTGTAGCATCGTATTTCTTTCTTCAAGAATTTTCGCTATCCTGTGAGGTTCAAGACCAAATAAACTTTTCTTTATATGTCTAGCTAATAATATTGCTCCTATAATTCCGACTAGTACTCCAACTCCGACACCAATGTAAATGATATATCTACTTTCCTTAACTCTCTCTTTTACATTATCTGCTGAAATACCAACTGCCACCGCTCCAAGTTGTTCACCTGTTTCAGAAAATACAGGTACAAACACTCGCATTGAAATACCTAAAGTTCCTTCTGCCAGCGATACATGTTCCTTTCCTTTCAATGCAGGCCCTTCATCTCCCCCAATAAAATGATGGCCTATTTTTTGAGGATTTGGATGTGATTTTCTTATTCCATTCATGTCCATAACTACAATAAATTGAACACCTGTGTTTTTTAATATTCTATTTGTATACGTTTGGATTGCAGAAGTATCTGCTTTCCCAATCAAACCATCGATTACAATTGAATCATTCGCCACAATGTGTGCAATTGTTTTTGCTTTCTCTGCTTGGCTATCCTCCGTCGTCCGTTCTACATTATGACTAATTAATATATCTGTCACAAGTAAAGAAAAAATTACAACTGTACAAACTAACAATGTAATCGTTTTCCATAAATTCCATAGTCTTTTTCTTTTTTTCATCCCGTTAATGACTCCCCTAATTGCTGAATAGAAAAATAAGTAAGGTGAAAATAATATCACCTTACTTATCTGCTGTTATTATACTTTAAATTTACTAGTCATGGCTTGTAGTTCTTCGGCCATCCCAGCTAAGTTTTGCGAAGCTGAACTAATTTCTTCCATTGAATTCACTTGTTCTTCTGTTGAAGCAGCAACACTTTGCATACTAGCTGTATTTTCTTCTGCAGCCGCTGCAATTTCATCAATAGCATTTGTCACTTCATTTGCATCTCCAGCAATTCTCTTCGTTGTTTCTACCATTTGATTAACTTGAGAAACAATATGTGTAGTAGAACTTAAAATTTCCGTAAAACTTGCTTTCGTTTTTGTTACAACATCAAGGCCTTGTTGAACTTCTCCATTCACATTATCCATCGCCTTAACAGTATGTTCAATATCCGCCTTAATTTCTGCAATTAAATTTGCAATCTCTCCAGATGATTCTCCTGATTGCTCCGCTAATTTTCTAACCTCATCAGCTACAATAGCAAACCCTCGGCCCTGTTTACCTGCTCTTGCCGCTTCAATAGCCGCATTTAAAGCTAATAAGTTCGTTTGAGTAGCGATGTTTTGAATCGCTTCAGAAATAGCTCCTACCTGCTTTGATTTCTCATCAAGAAGTTTAATAATAGCATCTGACTCGGATACCGATCTAGAAATAGACTGCATTTGTTTTGCTGTTTGTTCAACCAATTCTTCCCCTTCTTCAGCTCTTTCTCTCGCATGTAATGAGGAGATAGAAATTGATTCCGCGCTTCCAGTTACATCTTGAATTGCTGTATTTACTTGTTGTAATGTAGCCGCACCTTCTTCAACACCTTGACTTTGTGATTCAGCCCCACCTGATACTTGTTCCATTGCAATTGTAATTTGATCTGTCGCATCATTTGCTTGCTGTACGCTCGCTGTTAACTCTTCAGCCGATGCAGCGACATGCTCTGCTGAAAAACTAATTTGAGTAATCACATCTTGTAAAGAGGCAGACATTTCATTAAATGAATTCCCTAATTTCCCTATGTCATCCTTGGAATGGATTGTAATTTTCTCTGTCAAATCTCCCTTACTAATTTTATGTGCCGAGTCAGCTATTTTTCTTAATGGTCTTGTAATAGACTTTGTAATGAAATAAATTAATACACTACCACATACAATAGCGATAGCAATGACAATCAAAGTCTTATAAAACACTGGATTCGCAGCTTGAGTAATTTCTTCGTCGAACATAACTCCAACTACTTTCCATCCTGTTTTCTCATTTGTTGCAAAGATTAAATTCTTTTTATCACCTTGTTCTGTATAAGACACATTTCCTTGTTTTTCTTCATAAATTGGTTTAATCCACGGATCAGTAACTTTTGCACCTGGTTTTCTAGATGGATGACTAACAATTTGCTTATTTTGATCTAGAATAACTGCATAACCTTTTTCACCAATGTTAATCATTTTGGAAATTTTTAAGATGTTATCTAAATTTAAGTTAATTCCTATAACACCTTTACCATCTTTTACTTCTTTAGCAATTGTCACTACCATATTTTTAGTAGATGCTGATTGATATGGTGCAGTAACAATTACTTTCCCTTTATTTTCATGTGCTTCTTTATACCAAGATCTATCTGTTGGATTATACCCATCAGCCATTTGGATAAATGGTTCTCTTATAAACTTTCCCGTCTGTGTTCCAATATAAATACCTTCTACTTCTGGATGGAGTTTTATATATTGAGCTAACTTCGTTCTTACTATTTCTTCTTGTCCGTTTGGATATGTATCCTCTGTTAAGACGTCTGCAAAGTACGCCGCATCAACAAATTTCTCTTCTATATTTTGAGAAATAACAGTATTTAAAACAGAAATATTTTCCTTTGCTTTACCTGTAATTTGTTGTTCAAAATTTGTTTTGGCAGTTTGATATGAAACACCACCGATAATAAGTCCTGGTATAGTTAAAATAAGAAAAAATGAAATGATTAATTTTTTCTTGATACTCATACATTTAACCCAGTTAAATATTTTTTGCATAATAAGCCTCCTTTATGTAATGTGAATACTTGTGTAATTTTATACAATTAACATATATAAAACAATATATAATGATAACATGTAATTTTTTTGTCAATTATGCGTTTTTTCATATTCACTACTTCTAAAGATTTAATCATAAAAAATAAGAGAACTTCAGCTTATATAATAAGCTGAAGTTCTCTTATTTTTTAACAAAAACTCCCCTTACAATTCTTTACATCTATTTCTTTACTAATTCATTTAGAGCTTTTCACATAACTAATTGCCTGACTCCCCATTTGTACCCATGCCTCTTCAAAGTTTTCTCTTGGCACTTTTACATCTAGGCTATCCTCGAGAGGATCTCGAATATATACAAATTCCTTATCATATCCAATAAGCACTACACAATGTTCATTATACGTAATAGAAACATCTCCACTATTTGTTTCCCATGTAGTAAATTCATCTTCATCTAATGGCTCAAATGTTGCATTTGTAATCATGACTACCGGCTGTCCTGATTTTACACTCTTATAAAGTTCTTCTATACTCTTTCCTGTTAAGTCCACAGATTTGTTAGGTAAATACTTTTTCGCTAATTGAAAGAGTGGTCCATGATATACACCATATCCAGATTCAGAAAACGTATAAATATTTCCTACAAATCCTTCATTCGGATTCCCACGTACACCATCTTTCATAAAATCAACTTTCTTTATTTCATTTGCTAATTTCATCTTATCCACTGTAATACCTGCGTATTGTAACATCATCGCTAAGCTCGTCACTTCACAGCCTCTATCTAACTCTGGTAATTGCTGAATTAAAGGAACATTTGATAAGATAATCTTTTCATCATTATTACTAAATTCCGCTTCTTTTCCATTTTGTATATTGAAGAATGTTAACTTCTCCATATACTTTGTAATTCCATTTGTATATACATTCCATACTGCTATAGATAGTAATACTATACATATATACCACTTAAACCTCCGTATCACTCTCACGCCCTTTTTAGTTCGTTAAATAAGAATAAAACGCGTCAGCATCCGTTCGAATCACCGGTATAAAATTTAGTTCTTTTCCTTTTTCAGGCTGATTCTTTTTTATTTTTTCTGCTAATTCTTGAACGTTCATATTCATTTTGTCCATATTAAGCTCATCCGCCATTTGTAGCACTTTTTGTTCATTAATTTCGCTTAATACTTGATATATATCTTTACCATACAAATCAATATGATAATTTTTTGCTTCTTCCTGCACTTTTTTTTCGTACACTTCTTGCGCTAACGCTTCTATCTCTTTTCCTTTTTGTGAAATACCTAACTTCCCTGCTTCCTCTCTTACTTTCGTTCCGTAGATTTCTTCCGCAATGTCCTCTATTTCTTTTCCATTTGTCGAAATACCTAATTTACCCGCTTCATCATTAATTTTAATCGTATTAATTTGAGTAATTAAATTTACAATCGATGTATTTTCTATAGATATGCCTAACTTTAACGCTTCTTGCTTCACTTTTGTTTCATAGATTTCTTCTGTAAGAGTTCCAACATCTTTTCCTTCAATTGAAATGCCTAACTGTTCTGCTTCCCTTCCTACTTCTGTTTCATGGATTTCTTTTTCTAGCGTAATTTGTTCTTTTCCTTCCGTTTCAATACCTAGATTCTCCGCCTTTTCTTCTGTATGCACCGCATGTATCTTTCCATTATTTAATTGCTCTTTACTGCGTTGCGTGTAATCTGTCTTTCCTTTTGATGTTTCAGAAGGAGAGGCACCCCCTAGTATGCTTAAGCTCATTACTCCAATAGTGAATACCGTCATCATTTTCTTTTTCAAAATTAATTCCTCCCTCTTACACTTTCTTTTTCATCATTCCCTATACATAATTGAAATAACATTTTGATCGATATAATCTGCTCAAATACATTTCTATAATCGCTTCTTTATGCGACGAACTTTCTGTATATAATACATGTTATAAATAGTTTCTTAACTTTCCCTTAAAAAAGACGACCTTGTAAAAAACAAGATCGCCTTCTAACTCATATTCTTTGATTTTTAGGTAGGTTCACTTCAAAACAAGTCCCCTCTCCCCATTTGCTCTCTACTGATATTTTCCCGTAATGCTTTTCTACAATCCAATTCGCGATTGAAAGGCCTAATCCCGCTCCTTCTGACGCACTTCTCGCTTTATCTCCTTGATAAAAACGATTAAATAATTTTGGGATGTCCTCATCTTCCACTCCTATCCCGTCATCTTTCACTCGTATACGAATCGAGCTATTCGTTTGCGTACAATCGATTTGTATATGCCCACCTTCATTCGTATACTTCATCGCATTATCTAACAATATGACCATCATTTGATGGATTCTCTCTCTATCACCCATAAATGATACGTCATGCTCCACTTTCAATATCATCTCTTTTTCTTGATAGGAAGCAATTTCCTTATATGGATCTACTATCTCTTCTAACAATTTATCCATTTCAAATATTTTCTTATCCATCTCAATTTGATTAGAATCAGAACGTGCTAGCAATAATAAATTACTAACGAGTTTCGATAACCGCCTACATTCTTTTGAAATTGTAGAGATATCCATTGCTTTTTCTTCTATCGTAGCGGATGGGGATTGGAATAACACATCCGTTTTTGATTGAATGACTGCAAGTGGCGTTCTTAATTCATGTGATGCATCAGAAACAAACTGTTGCTGTTTTTCCCATGAATTTTGAATGGGTACGAGTGCTCTACCAGCTAAGAAAAAGCCAATTCCTATTGCACATAGACTTCCTATGCTACAGCCAATAACGAGAATTAAAAATAAAGTATTTAGCATCTCTTCTTCAGCTGTTATATCGCGTACGATTTGAACTATTTTTCCATCTTGTTGAAATGCAAACGTTCTAAAATATAGCCCTTGCACTTCTATATCTTGCAAAGAACCTGACTTTTTTGGAGCAAACATTTCTAAGTTTTCTTCAAAAATAAGACGGAATTTTGGATTTCCCGTACCTATCTCCACAGTTTTTCCACTCCAAGTTAACTTCATTATCCTAGGATCCCCAATTGGAGGATATCCCCTAATTTTTTTAGTTATTTTTTTATCATCTGAATTTTCTCTATGCTGAACGGCTTTGTCTATCGATGTATCTACTTCACTATAAATACGATTATACGTGTACGAATAAATAATACTACCTAATACGCCTATCAAAATGATAAATACTAATGAGTTCAATATAGTCAATCGAATACGCGTCTTCTGAAACATGCTTCCCTTTTTCATTGTTCTTTTAATATATATCCAATACCTCGAACAGTTTGAATATCTTTCTGATAACCGAATGGCTCTAATTTTTTACGTAAATGATGTACATACACTTCTACAATTGCTACTGTCGTATCTGAATCAAATCCCCAAACACGATCAAAAATTTGTTCACGCATTAAAATCTTTCCGCTATTTTGAACAAGGTACTCTAGAAGCTCATATTGTTTTAATGTTAACTTCATACTTTGTCCATCTACTTGAACGTCTTTATCTTTTCCGAACAGTTCAATCCCTTTATAACGAATAGTCTGCTTTGTTGTTAAACTACCGCTTCGTCGTAATAAAGCACGAATTCTCGCTTTTAACTCTGGAGCCTGAAATGGCTTAACGATATAGTCATCCCCACCAAAGTCCAAGCCTTTCACGCGATCTTCTAAAGAATCTCTCGCTGTCAAAAATAGGACTGGTGTTTCAATCTTTTCATCACGTATTTTTTGAATTACTTCAAAACCGTCCATTTCTGGCATCATCACATCAAGCAAAATGGCGTCATATATATTTTGTAATGCTAGAAATAATCCATCTTCTCCATTCAATGTTGTATCTACTTCAAATTCATCGCGTAATATTTGGACAATAGACTCTAATAAAGAAGCATTATCTTCTACTACGAGTAAGCGCATATTCTCACCTTCCACCATAATGTTCAATCCTATTTATAATTATATTTTAACGTTTTTCTCAATATAAAATTTGAAAGATTTATTATAAAAATTCTTTCTTAAATTTTTCTTAATAAAAAATTGAAAGAAATAAGACTCCCCTTATCTCTTTCAACTTTTTACTACGTATACCTTTTTACTCGGCAATTCTAAACAATTTAGCTGGCCACCATATACAGCACCGCCATCAATCCCTATAATACGATTACTACCAAAATACACACCGCAATTCTCACTACCATGAAGTGTTTTTGTTTCCGTATGGCCGAATACAACAACCTTTTCGCCACTATATCCATTATGAAACTCATTACGAATCCACATTAACGTATATGGTTCACATTCCGAAACTCTCTTCAATGGCTCAACACCAGCATGTACAAATATATACTCTTCTATTTCAACGTAATGATCTAATTCTTGAATAAACTTTACATGTTCCTTTAAAACATTCGATTGTAAAATTGGTTTTTGGAAGGCTTCTTCATTAACCACAATATCTTTTTCTGCAAATCCATAGCTGTATAAAGTCTTATCTCCACCATTCCTTTTTACCCAATGGTTCCATGGACGTTCCTCATCAGTCGTTAACGCTTTAATCATCATATCTTCATGATTGCCCTTTAGGACGAGGGCTCCCTCTTCTTTTAACTCTTTTACCTTTTCAATTACAGCACGCGCATTGGGACCACGATCTACATAATCACCTAATAAAATTAATTGATCCTTTCTTGCATCGTATTGAGCTTCTTCCAATAACTGTTCGAACTTTTCTATTTCTCCATGAATATCACTAATAACAAGAATCCTTTTCATATTATCCCCTTCTTTCTAAACCACTCTCTTTCTAATTATAGTTCAAAACAACAGAAATTTCTGAATCCATATTCAAAATCACGTTTCTTACAAATAAAACGATTATCCTTACAACAATGTAAGTCTCTTGTCATCCAATTCGATAGTTACAATTGCTATATTTCCTTATACTAAAAGTAAGAAATGAGACAAAAAACAAGGAGAGATGAGAAATGAAAAAAGTGATGGAAGTTGTAGTAGCAGTGGCAGAGGTTTTCGTAAATGGCAAACAAGTTGCAATGGAGTTAAACAAATAATGAAAAGGACAAGATTCATTCTAGACCCTTTACTCATATAAAAGAGATAAGACTTCTTCATTTTTTTGATCCCTTATCTCCTTGTAAAGAAAACCGTATCCTGAAAAAGGATGCGGTTTTCTTATTGCCATATTCATTTACTTATTTATTATTCCTAGTTGATTATAAATAAGTAAAATCTCTGCTTAAATTGCTTTTAACTCAAGTTCTGAAAATCTCATTTTTCTCTTCCTTAGTTACTATGTATCTATCCCTCCCCTCAAATAATTTTTTCAAAACAAAAATCCCATTTAAATACACATTACTGAATCTATCATACTAAATGACTTCTTCATTCTGTCTATCTAAATGGGATTATTTCACACTTGTTATTCCACTGGTTGTGGTTGTGGCTGTGGCTGTACTACTTCATTCGCTCCAGCTACCCTCAACATATTTGCAATATCTTTAAAACCTCTTTTTTCAGCATATTGCAGTGGCGTAATATTTTCCTTATTGGCCATATTTACATCTGCCCCGTGGTCAATAAGCATTTGAATTACTTTCTTATGATTTTCACTACCATTTCCTAATACGATTGCTTCTACTAAAGCTGTTCCACCACGAGCATTTCTATAATTCACATCAATATCTGTATGCTCTAATAATTCTTTTACAACCTCTACATGGCCACGTTCAGATGCAGAAATGAGTGCTGTTCCACCTGATTTAGTAATTTCATTCGTATTAACCCCTGCATTAATTAGTAGCTTTACAATGTCTGTATATCCTTCTCTACTTGCATAAAGAAATGGATTACTTTGTTTCTCATCTTTACTTTCAATATTAGCACCTGCACCAATTAATGCCTTAACTGTCTCTACATGATTTTGATACGTTGCTGCAAGGATAGGCGTTTCTCCGTTGTCACCTTCTACGTTTATATTGGCTCCATCTTGAATCAGCTTCATAGCTGTTTCTGTGTCTCCAAGAGTCGCAGAAAGTAGCAACTGTTTGTCCATTAAATTTATACTTTTTTCTTCTTTAGATTCTTCCTGTTCTTTATGCTTTTCTTTTTTCTTTTCGTTTTTCACATGAACCGGTTTCGATTCTGGCTCCTCTTGCTTATCGCAAGCCACTACCGTCATTAAAAGTCCTAATAACATACATAATAAAATTTTTTGTTTTCTCACAACTACAGCTCCTATGAAAGATAATGTTTTCTTAACCATTCCTCCATCACATACAATAACTCTTCTTGAGTACATTTATCCATAAGTTCTTTATATTCCTTCTTTAATCGGATTATCTAAACTTATACCTATGTTTCTCAACCTATATTAGCGAAGCAATTAGTTTAGCACGATTTTACCGCATTTGTATACATTTCTAAAAAGTGCATAAATGATTGCTTTAGGTTACTATATTCCATTGTAACCGTTCTTCTAAAAATTTTACACCTTTTCTATATTTGCACCTGAGTAATAATAAAAAAAGGACAACTATATAGTTATCCTTTTCTATTATTAATGATGTCCACCGTGATTTCCCTTTTTCGGGTTCCCCATCATTTCTTTATTCATTTCCCATTTATGCTCTGCTAGCTCTTTATATGAAAGAACTTTCCCTTTGTAGTTAGACACAAAGCTCTCTGCATCCTTTTTATTTTCAAATGAAATAACATTATAAGCCATCGGTGTTGTTATTGTTTTATCATATACGTAAGTCGCATCTTCTAATGAGATCCACTCTTTCGAATCATAATCCCGAACAAATTTCTCTTTCGTCTTTTCACCTGGATTAATCTCCATCCATTTATACATACAACCAATATCATCAAATTTTAATGCTTTTCCATTTTCTAAAATGATTTCTGTTGCAAATTGATTATCTATTACCCCAATTTGGCAAATATCACATTTATCATGTTTCTCATCGATTGCCACAGCCTCTGCTTGTTTTTTACCACATCCTACTACTGTAAAGACAAAGAATAAGCATATAGCAAGCATGACATACTTTGTTCTCATTTTATTTCCTCCCTAACCGTATCTTCCACAAGGAGCATATCAAAAAGTTGTGTGAGATTTGTGAAAAAATAATGTGCTTTTTGTAATATAAGGAACAAAAAAGATGTGTAGCCATTTCTACACATCTCTCATCATTCACAACCTGTAATTAATAAATCGTCTTCTAACGTAACTAATAATGTATTTGTATTAATTTGCTGCCCAGCAACTACATTTACTAATCTTATATTTCCACTGATACCGACTGCAACTTTTTCAAGCTCACCATTATTTTTTCGAATCATCATTAATTTTTCCCACTCATATACGTAAGAAGATTCATTAACAAAAATCTCTTCTACTTTTCCCTCATAAGAACTATAAATTTCTTCCATTCTCGTTTTCATATAAAATCTACTCCCTATTTCACACTTCAATATTTTCATCTTATTCTACCATTCTTACGGAGAGCTGCTTACCTTTTTAAAAATTCAAATTAACTACCGTGAACAAAATGACCAAAATAAAAATTATGCTTCTAATGATGTTATTTTTCAAATTATTTACCCTTTGAATAAATGCTTTTATGATAAACAAAAAACATTTTTTCTGAATTTTCATTACATTTTGAAAGCGCAATCATTTTGAGGGGGAGATTACATGTTAGCACTACTTGGATTTGCGATGGTATTTGTCTTTATGTTTTTAATTATGACGAGACGTATGTCTGCACTAGTAGCATTAATATTAATTCCAATTACTTTCGCATTAATTGGTGGTTTTTATGCAAATATGGGACCTATGATGTTAGAAGGCATTCAAAAACTAGCACCTACTGGTATTATGCTTATGTTTGCTATTTTGTATTTTGGAATTATGATTGATAGCGGTTTATTCGATCCTGTCATTAGTAGGATTTTAAAATTTGTAAAAGGAGATCCTTTAAAAATTGTTGTTGGTACAGCAATTCTTACTATTATCGTTTCATTAGATGGTGACGGAACAACAACGTATATGATTACTGTTTCCGCAATGTACCCTCTATATAAACGCCTTGGAATGAATCCACTTATATTAGCTGGGGTTGTTATGTTAGGGGCAGGAGTGACAAATCTTACACCATGGGGCGGACCGACAGCTCGGGTTATGAGTGCTCTTGGACTAGACGCATCAGAGCTCTTTACACCACTTATACCAGGAATGATCGCTGGTGCAATTTGGGTAGTTTTCGTTGCTTACTATCTTGGAAAAAAAGAAAGAAAACGATTAGGAATTATGGATGTACAATATTTAAAACAAATGCAAACGATGGATGAGCAAGCTGCAACAGTGGAAGCTGCCGTTCATAAACGTCCTAAGCTTCTATGGATTAACTTTTTATTAACTGTTACCTTACTTGTCTGTCTCATACTAGAAATTATGCCGTTACCTGTTTTATTTACAATTGCTTTCGCTATTGCTGTTATGCTTAACTATCCGAACTTAGAACAACAGAAAGAACGTATTGCTTCTCACGCTGGAAACGTATTAGCGGTTGTTTCTCTCGTATTTGCCGCTGGAATTTTCACTGGTATTCTATCAGGAACAAAAATGGTAGATGCAATGGCTCAAAGTGTAGTCACTCTTATACCAGACGCGCTTGGGCCACAACTGCCAATTATTACAGCTCTTCTTAGTATGCCGTTCACATTTTTCATGTCCAATGATGCATTTTACTTCGGAGTATTACCTATTTTAACGAAAGCTGCTGCTGCTTACGGAATTAGTGCAGCTGAAATGGGACGTGCTTCCTTACTTGGGCAACCTGTTCACTTATTAAGCCCTCTTGTCGCTTCTACTTATTTATTAGTCGGAATGGCCAAAGTTGATTTTGGTGAACATCAACGCTTTACGTTACTTTGGGCAATTGGAACGACAATGGTGATGTTGATTACTGGAATTGTAATTGGGATTATTCCAATATAAGATAAAAACAGTAGAGGACATAATATCCTCTACTGTTTTTTATTATGAAGAAACAAGAAAATACCTTCTTTCTGGTCTCCCTACACTCCCATATGTAAGCTCCGCATGTACTTTCTTTCCAGATATTAAATACTCTAAATAGCGCCTCGCTGTTGATCGGCTTACCCCAACCATCGAGCTTAACACTTCTGCTGTAATTCCTTCTTCATTCACTGTTAACATATGCTTTTTTATTTTTGCTAAAGTTAAAGGATCTATCCCTTTCGGAGCATATTCCATTTCATTTCCCTTTACGCCTCTTTGAGACCATAAATGTTCTATTTGTTCTATAGATAATTGATTAGTTTTCTTTAACTGCACAATCTTTTTTTGGTAACTTTCCAAACTCGCTTTAAATCGGTCAAACATAAGTGGCTTTACGATATAGTCTGTTACTCCGCCTCGTAGAGCATGCCGCACTACATCTGTTTCCGATGCAGCTGTAATCATAATAATATCTGTATCATGTAAATTATTCCTAATATATGTGACAAGTTCCGTTCCTTGCATATCAGGTAAGTACACGTCTAATAAAACGAGCTGTGGCTTCACAAGATCTAGCCATTCTTTCGCTTGTTCTCCAGTCGTTGCTGTTCCAATTACTTTAAATCCCTCAATCTTTTCAGTAAAACGACGATGAATGTCCGCAATTCGAATATCATCTTCTACAATCAATACTTCAATCTCCTCACCCATTACAATTCGCCTCTCTCTTTTGGTAATGCAATAATAAACAATGCACCACCTAAATCCCCTTTTTCGATTGCAATACTTCCATTTAAATCTTCTACTAACTCTTTTACTTTTGCTAATCCATATCCTCGCTTCCCGCCTTCTTTCGTCGAGAAGCCTTTATAGAATATGCTAGTAATGACTTCATCATGAATCCCTTGTCCTGAATCTTCCACTTCAATTACAATTTCTTCTCCGATATCAGTTACAAACATTCTGACCTTCTTATCATTCTCTTCATTTCTTTCAATCGCTTCAAATGCATTCGTAATTAAATTTCCTAAAATAGAAACGACATAATTGCTCTCAATGTGCGGGCTTAATTTGTCTAAACTACTTTCTCGATCTAGCATAAAATCAATCTTCAACTCTCTTGCTCTATTATAAAATCCAATTAAAATCCCACCTAACCATGGATTTTGAATTCGCTTCATAATAAATTGAACAAAATCTTGATATACCGCTGTTTCCTTATGAATAAGCTCTAAAGCATCTTCATATGATTCTAACTGGATAAGTCCTGAAAGCGTATACAATAAATTGTTATATTCATGCGTTTGCGCTCGCAATGCCTCTGTATATTGCTTCGTCTGAGACAATTCTGCTGTTAACTGATCCATTTCAGATTTCAAACGTAAGCTCGATACAACGCCAGTTACTTTATTCTTTACTTTAATAGGTAGACGGTTCGCAATCACAGCCTGCCCTTTTATATTTAATTGACGATCAAACTGTTCTTCACCAGTTTGAAGTACATCTAGTATCGTTGAATTAGGAATTACATTTAAAATAAATTCTCCAATAATATTTCGTTGTTCATCTAGCGAAAGAATATCATAAGCTGCTTGATTGACTAAGCTAATCATGCCCTTTTGATCAATGACAATAATCCCTTCACGTACAGATTGAATCACTGTACTATGCTCTTCATATAAAGAGGAAATTTCTTCTGGCTCCATCCCAAACATCATTCTTTTTATACTTCCTGCTAAATATATAGAACCAATTACCCCGATTAAAAGACCTATTATCGTAATCCAAAATACACGCTTTCCATACACTTCTACCGCTCCATGAATATCATCCATTGAAAATCCAACAGACACCACGCCAATAATTTCATTTTCCTGATTACGGATTGGAACTTTGCCGCGTAATGAAGGGCCTAATGATCCAGTCGCTTTCGAAATATAAGATTTTCCTTCTAATAGAACTCCTTTGTTATCTCCACCAACCATTGCTTCTCCTATTTTATCTCGCTCAGGATGTGCATAACGAATCCCTTCCTTATTTCCAACTACAATAAAATCAGCATCCGTATCAATTCGAATTTTTTCTGCAATTGGCTGAATAATAGAAGCTGGGTTTTCTCTTTGAAAAGCTTCTTGAATTTCTGGTATCACAGCAACTGTTTTTGCAACATGCAAAGCCCTTTTACCAATTTGCTCTTCTACCGTTTCAGATAATATGTAATAAAATAAATAACTCGTTAACAGAAGTACAACTAGAATAAGTGTACTAATCGTTAATGTAATTCTCGGTTGTAGTTTTAATTTTTTAAATTTCAAAACCATTCCCCTAACATGATTAAAGATGGAATTAAAAGAAAATACAGTCTTTTATAGTTACACTTAATCATAACACGGTTACTCTATATTTCTTTATTTTTATCTTCATAAAAAAAGAAACGAAGTACAATTACTACCTCGTTTCTTAACATTTCTTATTACACTTTAAATTTCCCAATCATCTCCTGCAATTCTTCTGCCATTTGCGATAAATGAACTGCTGCTGCATTGATTTCATCTACTGAAGCTAATTGTTCTTCTGAAGAACCAGCAATATTTTGAACGCTTGCTGCATTTTCTTCAATCGTAGCTGCAATTTCATTGATAGATGCACTAACTTGTTTTGCATCTACTGTCATTTGTTTCGCTACTTCTACCATGCTATCAATTTGTACAACAGTATCATCTGTAGACTTCAATATTTCAGCAAAGCTTTGCTTCGTTTCATTTGCAACTACAAGCCCTGATTGTACTTCTGTCCCAACCTGCTTCATAGAGCTTACTGTTTCTTTTATATCAAATTGTATCTCTTTCACTAGTTTTCCAATTTCCGTAGAAGACTGTCCTGATTGTTCTGCTAACTTTCGCACTTCATCTGCTACAATTGCAAATCCTCTACCTTGCTCTCCAGCTCTCGCAGCCTCAATCGCAGCATTTAAAGCTAATAAATTTGTCTGCTCTGCAATATGTTGAATTACCTCAAGGATTGCTCCAATTTGTTTCGACTTATCATCTAACAAAACAATAACTTTATCTGATTGTGAAACAGACTCATGGATTAATTGCATTTGATTCACAGTTTGTTCAACTAACTTTCCACCATCTTCAGCCTTTTTCTTCGTATACATAGATGCTGTGGATACTAATGAAGAACTATCTGCAACACGCTGAATTCCTTCTGTAACTTCTTCTAATAACGTTGCGCCTTCTTCAACTTCTTTCGTTTGTATTTCAGCCCCGCTCGACACTTGCTCTATTGCTTGTGTAATTTGTTCCGTCGCTTCACTTGTCTGCTTCATGCTAGCTGTTAATTCTTCTGAAGATGCTGCTACATGACTTGCCGAAGTATTTATATTAGAAATGACATTCTGTAATGATGCCGCCATCTCGTTAAAGCTTTCTCCTAGCTGCCCAATTTCATCTTTAGAATGAACTGTAATTGATTCTGTTAAATCACCTTCACTAATTTTTTTAGATGATATAACAAGTTGTTTTAATGGTTTAATAATAGAAGCAATTATGAAGTAAATTAAAATACCACCGATTATTAATGAAATAACAATAACAGTTAGCGTCTTATAAAAAATAGGTTCAGCTGCTTCAATAATTTCTTTTGAAGGCATAATTCCTGCTATTTTCCATCCAGTTTTCTTATTCGTTTTAAAAGTAACATTACGATCTTCACCATCTAATGAATAATGAAAATCACCAGCTTCCTGTTTATAAAATTCCTTACTAAGTTTCTCTTCTAATTTCTCTCCTGGCTTCATTTTCGGATGTGCTACTACATTTTTATCTTGATCAAATATTGCTACATACCCTTTCTTACCGATATTAACCATCTTGGAAGTAGTAACAATATCATTAATTATTAAGTCAATCCCAAGGACGCCACTTTTATCCTCATTTTGTTTCGCTAATGTAATAACAATATTTCCTGTCGTTTGTGACTTATATGGAGCAGTTACAATTACCTCTCCGCTTTTCTTCACTGCCTCTTTATACCACTCTCTTTCTGTAGGATTATATCCGTCTGGCATCTGAATAGCTGGCGATTGAATAAATTGTCCATTACTAGATCCTGTATAGATTGCTTCCATTTCTGGATGTAATTTGTTGTATTCTTCTAGCTTATTTTGGATGTTTTGAATTTGGTCTGCTTGGTAACTTGATTGTGTGAATAATTTCGTAAAATAAGTTGCATCTACTTTTTTACTATCCAATTCCTTATTAATTACATTATCCAAAATTTTTATATTATCTTTCGCTGAGTTTACAATCGTTTCATTAAAATTCGTTTTTGCCTGCTGATAAGACGTCAAACCAATTACAATACTTGGAAGAATTAAAATGATGATAAATGATACAAGTAACTTTGTTTTTAAACTACTACGCCTTAATTTCCCTTGAAACATATTTCTACCCCTCCATACCGTTTTACACTTAATTCCTTTATATAAATCATACGATTCAAATGTATCAATGAGACTCTCTATCTCTTTTTTTCATCTCTTTCTACATTTAAAGGATTGATATATACCTTTTTCATTCTATATAAATTAAATAATTAAAACAATGTATAAAAATGTATATTATTCGAAATATTATAATTCACAGAAGAACCTCTAGTATTTCACCTACTAGAGGTTCTTCCCACTTTACTATTCTTTTTCTACTTCTTTTTTCTCATCTTCTACTACAGATACAACAGGCTTATCATTTGATAATTGTTGTACCGCTCCTTTTCCTGCAAATCCTTCTAATAACTCTTTTAAGTCAATGCCAGAAGAAGCTTTTAATGTTTCTTGCATCGTCGCCATTAAATCAGTCGCATAACCTGCAACTTTTCCAGCGCCGCTATTTTTACCACTGCCGCCTGTATCAACAACTGTAATTTTATCAATGTTGCTAAGTGGGCTTGCAATTTCTTTCGCATAACTTGGAAGCATTTTAAGTACCATATCCATAATTGCCGCTTGGCCATATAGCTCGAATGCCTCTGCAATTTTTTGTTTCGCTTCTGCTTCTGCTAAACCTTTTAACCTGATAACATCGGCTTCTGCTGTACCTTGTGCTTTTTGTACTTCCGCTTTCGCTTGACCTTGCGCTTTCTCAATTTCCGCCTTCGCTAAACCTTCTACACGTACTTCTTCCGCACGAGCTCTCGCTTCAGCTTCAATCTTATATTGATCCGCATCTGCCTTTTTAATTTGTTTTACTTTTTCTGCTTCTGCTGATTGCTCAACAGCGTAGCGATCTGCATCTGCTTTTTTCTTTACTTCTGCATCGTATTGCTTTTCACGACGCGCAATCTCTTTTTCTTCTAATTCAATTTGTTTCTCACGCTCAATGATTTTAACGCGCATTTGCTCTTCTGTAACACCTTGTTGCGCTTTCGCTTGTTGTAATTCGTAAGAAAGATCCGCATCTGCGCGCGCTTGTTCTTGCTCTCTCTTATAAGATTGTACTTTTAATTCTTTATGCTTTTCAGCTTCAGCAATCTGTGCATCACGTTGATACTCAGCTTCTTTCGCTTCTTTCTCTGCACGTGCTTTTTCAATACGTGCTTCTTTTTCACGCTCTGCATTCGCAACTGTTGCATCACGTTTAACCATTGCAATTTGTGGCTGACCAAGTGCATCTAAATAGCCATTCTTATCCATTATTTCTTTAATTGTAAAGGAAACGATGCGAAGACCCATCTTCTTTAAATCTGTAGAAGCCACTTCATGCACCTTTTGAGCAAATTGCTCTCTATTACTATACGCATCTTCTACTGTCATAGAAGATAAAATCGCACGTAAATGACCTTCTAAAACCTCTTTTGCTTCTATTTTTAACTCTTCTGTTTCTTTTCCTAAATATTGTTCAGCTGCTGTAGATACTTCTTCAATTGTTGATCCTACTTTAATAATAGAAACACCGTTTACTGTAATCGGTACACCTTGCTTCGTATACGTATCACGTGTACCAACTTCTAATTTGTAATTTAATAGGCTTAAAAGCTCTGCTCTTTGCATAATCGGAACCACGAAAGTACCGCCACCACGAATAATCTTAATCTTTTTCCCATCATCTGTGGTAACAACATTTTTCCCGCCACCAAGCCAGTTCCCTGTAACAATTAACGCTTCATCCGGACCAACTGTACGATACTTCGTAATGAATACTAAAATGAGTAGAAGTAAAATTGCGAGTAAAACTCCACCGATAATTAATGGAATCGTCATGTAAATTCCCCCTTATAATTTTGGTTTCTTTAAAGAATAAGCGATGTTCTGTACAAGCAAAACACCATCTTGGACTCCCTCAATAATAACTTCAGTTCCTTGTGAAATATCTTTTTTTCCAATTGTTTTAGCTAGGATTGCATTACTTCCAAATTGAGAGGAGATTAATACTTCACCAAATCCTTCTGTAGGAATTGTTGTAATGACTTCTCCCTTGCAACCAATGAATTCATCCATACGTTGCACAGTGTTTTGTTCAGCTTCTGCAATCGGCTTTAAAATTAATATTTTCATTATGAATACACCAATAAAGGATATAGCAAATGCAGCCCCAAAAATAAGAATGCTATTAAAGGAAAATAAATATTCTCCTATATAACTAAGTCCACATAACATGGCGAAAAAACTAAGTAATAACGTAACAACGGATACCGATCCGCCTCCAAAACTAAATATGGATTCAAATATATCTCCAAAAAAGATATAAATAACAGTGAGTATAGTAGCAATAATAAATCCGTATAAATAAATTGTTTCAAGTGGATAACCAAACAAGACCATTTCTTATCCCCCTTTCTTAAACAATCCTTTTTTTGTTATGTGTATGCCTCACCTCTTTCAAAGATTATCATTCTAAATTTTCAGTTATTTAACCTTTAAAGAAAAACCTGTAAGACAGGTACCTAAAAAAGAACAGGAGGAACCTATTGTGACAGGCTCCTCCTAGAAAATAACCGATATATTATATATCTATATAATATACTATTTTCCACAAAAAGTAAAGTTAAACATACATTGGAAAAGCGCTTATTTTACTGATAATTCGTATGTTCCATCGCCATTATCATATTTATATACATACAAGTAATACTTACCTGGTTTTGCATTAAAGTTTGCCTCTATATGATTTCCATTTGCTTGACCGTAAGCAGCATAATTTTGCATATCTGATTCATGGTGAAGTACCCATGTCATCCCGATTCCATACTCATTTAAAACGGAAATATCGATATCTTTGGCTGATGCTACATTAAATGTATAAACATCAGTGTGATCCCTGCCGATAAGGCTACCTTTTATAGTAGAATTTAGCCCAATACGATTTGCTTCCTCTGGACGATTATTTGGTTCTGATTCTGTTAAATTTCCATCTTTAACCGTAACAGTTGTTTCGCTTCTGCTCTCTTTTCCTTTATCATCTTTTACTATTAACGCTACTTTATAAAAACCTTCTCTTTCATATGCATGTACTGGATTAACCTCTGCACTTGTTCTTCCATCTCCAAAGTCCCATAAATATGAAACGATTTTTCCGTCTTCATCTTTTGAACCATCACTTTTAAATTGAATTCCTTCTTCTACAAGCCCATTATAAGGACCGTTTATATTAACTGTCGGAGCTTTATTTTCTCCGTCATCTTTTGCGATACCATGGAAAACTACATCATATTCAAATTGATTGGAACTATTCACACGGTAATTGACGAAATATGCTGTAACTGTTTTGTAGCCACTCCATTCTTTTTGTGCCAATTTTTCTAAAGCTTCATTGACTCTTTTACCCATTGCGTTCCAGTCTTCTGATTCACCTTTTGTTACACTACCTGTAAACGTGCCTTCTAATGTAAATGTATTAAAGAATTGAGACTCATGTTTTGTCATTTTTGCATCTTTCATAAGCAACGTATCACTAATTTCTTTTTTCACTTCTGTTAATGATTTCGGTGCATGTTCAGCTAAATAATCATCTGTTACTTCCGGTACATTATACTTATCTTGATTATCAATTAGCTGCTGCATATACTCTTGATACTCTTTATTTAGTTTAGGATCTTTACTTAAAGTTTCACGATAGGCATCATAATTTTTCACGTCATTCGCACGAATTAAATCTTGAATTTTATCAAACGTTTCAAATTGATGTGTATATAAATAGGACTGCAGCGCAAATGAGTAGTTATAGAAATCCCAAGAACCATATTTAGCAAATAATGTGCGCTCTGCTGTATAACGGCTTGCAGGATCAGATGATAATCCACTAATGATGCTCTTTCTCGGTACTACATTATTCGTACGAGTAGATCCTGCGAAAAATTCTGCATTCCCTTCTTGGAACCAAGTTAACCTTTCATTTTGATACATATCTCCTCTTCCAAATAAACCTGGCACTTCATATCTCCCTTGAAGATAATGAGTAAATTCATGACGGAATAGCTCTTCTAAACTATAAATACTTTGCTCTGGCGTACGCTCATATGTAAAGAATGTTCCTGTTTCTTCAATATAAATTCCACCGTTATTTGTTTCATACCCATACAATTGTCTGTTTAACTGATATTCGTCTGGGGTATTATAGATTACTATCGTTAATACGTCGTCTGCATTGCCTGGCTCTAAAGCTTTGTCATTCCCAATTACACGATGATACTGCGCTTTTACTTCCTTTGCAGCCCAATATAGTTTCTTAATTTTTTCTTCTGATACTTTATCTCCTGCTTTAAACACAATAGATCCATCGTCGAATGTGTACGTTTTTGGTAAGTACTGTTCTTGTCCTTCTTTACGTATTTTCTCTAAATCTATTGTATTCCCGCTATAATCTTTCCCATTATAATTTGTTGTAATTTGTTCTACTGCAACAAAATACGGCTCACTTAAACGCGGGTACATATGCATTGCTTGTGTAACAACCTCTAAACCTTTATTTGGATTACTATGAAACTTCCCTAAACGACTAGCAAAATAAATTCCATTATTAACGAGCCACTTATTTTCTGGTGTTACTTCATTTAGAAGAGCAATACGATTTATTTCATTAATAAACCCATCTACTTTTCCGTACCACATTGTATCTTTTGCTTCTTTACGAGTTTCAAATAAATACGACTGCATATCATAATCAATACCTTGCATCATATCGTATACAGCTTGTCCTTTCATACGATCGTCTACGTATGTATGAAAATTATCATTATATTGTTTTAAAATATTCGATGCATATTGAACCGTTTCCACATCACTTGAAGCATTACTAATTAATTTACCATATGCAGATACGACTGCATCTTGCTCATCTGTACCGAGCTTAAAGTTTGGATTTGCTGCGATTGCCTTTAGAGCAGGTAAACATTTATCCTGGAAGCTTCTCTCATTTAAATCGCTTAATTCACTATTGTAAAATGCAAGATAAAAAGCTGAACGTAACACTTCCGTAAACGTTTGAATTCCTTTTGAATCATCTTTCGTAAATGTACTACCTCGATGAGCTAATTCATCTATAACTGCTTGTATTTTCCCTTTGTCTTTATAAAAAGCCTTTGCATCTTCATTGAACTGGAATAAGTCTGTAATTTGGTTCCACTTAATACTTCCTAACGTTTCAACTAATTCTTGATCATTCATTTTGTTTAAATCAGCCATTGAATAGCTTTCTTTAATTTGCTTAACTTCTGAGCTCTTCATAATAGATGCTGGTCGCTGTGAAAAGTCTCCTACTTTTAAACGTTCTTGAAACGATAATGTTTCCTCGGCTTTAGAAACGTGTCCAATCTCATCTACTGGTTTTTCAATTCCAACCGGTTTCGTTTTCAACACATTATATGGTACTTTTTCTTCTGCTGATACAGAAGCTTGAAGCGCCCCTAACGATAGAGCCATTGTACTAATACTAAGCATAACTTTATTGATCTTTGATTTCTTGTTCATATCCTTGCCCCCTATTTAAATATTCCATTCAAGAATTTAACATAAAATCTGGATACAACAATATAAAATGCAATATTTCATATTATTTCTCCCCATATTTTGTACATATCGTGAACAGCCTTACTTTTATCTAACCTCCAATAATTATGAATCTATAGCGATTAAACTGTCCTTTTACACACAATAAAAATCGAATTTTTTGACAATTAATCTTTTAATTGTTATGGTTAATATAATTGTTAACTTTATTAAACAAGGGTGGGATTCTATGATAAAAAAAGAAAACAGTGTATTTTATATCTCCATCTTGCTAACAACATTATTCATCATATGGGGAATTACCCCGGCAAGTTGGATACAAGGCTATGATTTACAAAGTGTTACATCTTCCTTAAACTCATTTATCCTCAATAAATTTGGATGGTTTTACTCTCTACTTATGACCGCAATGATTATTTTAGCCACTTATTTAGCATTTTCTAAGTACGGTTCTATTCGTCTTGGTAAAGATGGAGAAAAACCACAGTATAGTTATCCATCTTGGCTATCCATGTTGTTTGGAGCAGGAATGGGAATTGGACTCCTCTTTTATGGAATCACTGAACCGATTTCACATTTTACAGATCCATTAACAGGAAAAGCAGGTACAGAAGAAAGCGCCAAGCTCGCTATGCAATATTCATTTTTCCACTGGGGCCTCTTTCCATGGGCACTATACGCAATGGTTGCTTTAACAATTGCATATTTCACATTCCGCAAACAAAAAGGTAGCACAATTGGTGCTACAGTTACTCCATTATTTAATCGATCGAAAAATTCTCCTATCGGAAAAACAGTCGATATTTTAGCTGTTTTAGCCACAGTATTCGGTATTGTGCCATCTGTTGGGATTGGTGCTCAACAAATCGCCGGAGGATTAAGCTATTTATTCCCTTCTATTCATAACACTTTACTTACACAGCTCGTACTTATCGCCATCTTCGCTGTTTTATATTTAACGAGTGCACAAACTGGCTTAGATCGTGGGATTAAATATTTGAGTAACTTGAATTTCTCTCTTGCAGGTATTTTACTCGTCTCCTTTTTACTTTTAGGACCAACTGTATTTATTATGAAATATTTCACATCTACACTCGGTTCTTATATTGGAGCTTTACCTAGTATGGGATTAAATTTAGGAGCATTTAATGAAAAATCTTCTTCTTGGATTGAAAACTGGACTATTTTCTATTGGGGATGGTGGATCTCTTGGTCTCCATTCGTCGGTACATTCATCGCCCGTATTTCTAAAGGGCGTACAATAAAAGAATTTATTTTTGGAGTTGTATTAGTCCCAACTCTTATCTGTACATTTTGGTTTGCAGTATTTGGCGGCACCGCTATCCATATGGAAATGTTCCAATCGCTTGGAATAGCTGATGAAATTGCAAAAAATGGTACAGAGATTGGATTATTTGCTGTTATTTCACACCTACCATTCTCTACATTTTTAACAATTATCGGGTTAATTTTAGTAGCCACATTTTTTGTTACTTCTGCCGACTCGGCAACATTTGTTGTTTCAATGCAAACGAGTAACGGAAGTTTATCACCGAAAAATAGTTTAAAACTTATATGGGGATTAACAATCGCGATAATTGCAGCCATTTTATTACAAGCTGGAGGACTAAATGCACTACAAATAGCAGCTATAATTGCTGCGCTACCATTTTCTATCGTAGTCGTTCTTATGGTCATTTCGCTCTTTAAGGAGCTTCAAAAAGAAGATGTTAATTTACAAGCAAAAGAAGTTCCGCAAAAAATAAAGAAGGTTATGTAACGATTAGCACCTCTCCTAAAGAAGAATTCGGTCCTCAAATTAGTCCTGAATCCGTTATTACGGAAGGCGGCAAAGTAAACTAAATAAAACCCATTCGTATGAAATATACTTTTCATACGAATGGGTTTTTTACTCTATTATATAGTGTTGTAAACATGCTTTCTCCTCAAAACCTACTTTCTTGTACAACTTCATAGCACCATCATTATTCGTATTCAAACATAGTTCTATCTCTCTCATCCCTTGGAAAGAAAAAACATGCTGAATTGCAGCTCGTAATAAACACTCACCAATACCTTTTCCTCTACTCTCTTCAGCTGTTGCAATAAATTCGATATCCGCTTCTTGAAACTCCGGATTTACTTCAACGTATACGTAACCTTCTAGCCTATCATTCTCCACACTTACAAATAATTTATTCGTATTATTTACACGTTCGATAATTTCATTTCCTTCGTAATATGTATTAGGAAAAACGTTATTGTGTAAAGCGATAAACTGCTCAAATACTTGTGGTAAAGCTTCTTCCACATTACATATAGTATGTTGTTTCACACCACTATTACTTAACCTGAAAATACTATGTCGATCTTGTTCTTTAGCATGTAAAACCTTCATCAAATGGGCGCAATTATTATTTTCTACATGATAAAATCCATAAAATTTCTCAATATGAAAGGGCACATTTTCTATAAGCTCCTTCCACATATGTAAAGCAACTTCTCCCCAATTCTCCGTAATAATAAACGGTCCCCATATTTCTGCACATTTCTTTACTTCATCCACATCAAATCCTAATACACCAATTATTTTATTGTCCTCATAAGTAACAACAAAAGATTTCTCCCAACCTATATCAGAAAAATCATGAAGAATTGTATGTAACACCTCCTCTTTCTCATCTCCACAATAACCAACATGATGAGTAGCATCTTTATTCATACTTGCCATAAATGATGCAACCTCTTCAATCTTTAAAGTAGAACTAATATACATACCCTCTCCTCCTTCTCTAATATATTTACACTTTTTCTACCCATATCCTTTCTAATATAAAAAAGACGTTATCATAAGCACATTTCAAAATGAAATTGCTATGATAACGTCTTTTGAATAATCTTATAATAAGATAAAAAGTTGTTTATTTTTTAAATATATTTCTTCTAAATACAAACATACTAAGTGCAGATAAAACTAATGCTAGGCCACCAAATAAAGATATATTATTTTCTTGTCCGCCTGTTGCTACTAAAGATTTTTTACTTTCTTCTTTCTTCTTGCTAACTTGTTTACCTGATACATTTTCTTTCGCTGCTTGATCCACTACTTTCTTTGCTTGTACAGGTACTTGTACCGCTTCATTTTTCTGAACAGTAGCTGTTCCTAGTTCATTTGAGCCTTCTGTTTGTTTCTCAACGTTTGCTCCTGACTCGTTTACATTTTCACCTTTTGTTACAGGTTCACTTGCTTCTACTTCCGCCTCTGGCTTACCTGTCTCTTCTTTCGACTTTTCTATTTCCGCCTCTGGCTTACTCGTCTCTTCTTTTGGCTTTTCTACTTCTGCCTCTGGTTTACTTGTCTCTTCTTTTGGCTTTTCTACTTCTGCCTCTGGTTTACTTCCTTCTTCTTTCGGCTTTTCTACTTCTGTTTCTGGTTTACTTGTTTCTTCCTTCGGCTTTTCTACTTCTGCCTCTGGTTTATTTCCTTCTTCTTTCGGCTTTTCTACTTCTGCCTCTGGTTTACTTTCTTCTTCTTTTGGCTTTTCTACTTCTACCTCTGGTTTACTTGTTTCTTCCTTCGGCTTTTCTACTTCTGTTTCTGGTTTACTTCCTTCTTCTTTTTCCGGCGACTCAATTTTTTCTACAATATTTTGAGTTACTTCACCGCTGAACCGTATGCCAAGCCCATAATAACTCGTTCCATCAAAAGCAAACTCATATTTTTTCTCTCCTGGAGTACTCCACACAATTGTCCCCTCTTCTTCATTGAATGTTCCGCCTTCACTTTTCAGTGTAATATCCTCAAGAGGATTATCTTCCACATCATGAACAGGAATTTTCACTTCTTGATTCACTTGAGCATCTTCTAGCATAATTTTTTGTCTGCTAAGATCAATTGTAACCCACTGAGATAATTGAATAATTGGTTTTATATCACGAATTTCATTTCCAGCCAGTTTTAATTTAAAAAGATCTAACATAGAACTAAAAACTGTTATATCTTTAATTTTATTATCTGATAAGTCTAAAAATCTTAATTCTTTAGCTTTAGTTAATGGCGTTACATCCACTATTTTATTACCTTTAATTTCTAATTCATCCATTTTAGTTATTCCACTAATTTCTTCCAAGCTACTAATGTCATTATTGTTTATTATTAGTATCCCTAAATTTTTGAATTCCTGTATTCCTTGAAGAGATTCATTATTAATTTTATTGGCTGAAACATTTAACTTCTTCAATGAATTTAATGTAAATAATGGTTTTATATTTTGGTTGTTATTGTTGCTTATATTTAATACTGCAAGCTTTTCTAACTTAGCTAACGGCTCTAAATTTTCTATTTTATTATTCGCTAAATTCACTGACTTCAAGTTTTTCAAATTCGAGATAAAATCTATGTTTTTCAACTCAAACTTTTCTAATGTCAGATCTTCTAAATTTGCCATATACTCTAATCCAGATAAATCTGTTATTCCATTATTCTGTCCATCAATTATTTTTAATGTTTTAACCTTTAATAAATCTTCTTTCGTGATAGGAGTACTCAAGTCTGTTCTATCTAAACTATGTTTATTAATATACTCTCTTAGTTTTTTATCTGGAATAACACTTAAATCTGCTTGCTTAGCAACTATTTTTTGAATGACTGTTCCATTGAAATGTACTTTATTCTTTGAAGAACCTGTTTCTAAATTGAACTCGTATGCTTTCTCTCCAAGACTGTTCCATTTTACAAAACCATTATTATGTGTTCCACCCTCACTTATCCATCTAATATTTTGAAGAGATTCGCCACTTAAATCGTATACAGGAATCTTGATATCTTCATTTATTACTCCTTCATTTAAAAAGACTTTTTGTCTATGAACTTGAACTACAAAACGCTTTCCAAGCTCTTGAATAGGTCTTACATCAGAAATTTCATTTGCACTTAAATTAAGTTCATATAAATGAGTTAGTTCACTAAGTGGTGATACATCAGAAATATAATTCTCTTCTAAATCAAGTGATTGTAAGTTTTTCAGTTTAGCTAACGGTGTAATGTCCCTAATTTCTGCATCTCTCACTGCAAGCTGAGTAAGGCTCTCCATTTTACTAATGGATTCAAGATTAGTAATGTTATTATTTCCAATCCATAATTCCTTTACATGATTTAACTGTTCAATTCCTGTTAAATCACTAATATTATTATTAGCTAAATACAACTTACCTAGAGACCCCATTGTAAATAACGGTTTAATATCTTCAATCTTATTACCGACTAAATCTAATGTTCTAACTTTTTTCAAGTTACTTAATGGATTTAAATCAATAATGTTATTATCTCTTAAAGAAAGAGATTGAATTTTATTCAGCCCAGCAATTGGCTCAATATTTCCAATTCGATTAGAGAAAAGATCTAAAGACTTCAAGTTATTCAAATTAGCAATTGGAGATAAATCACTCACTTCAGATTCATGCAATCTAAAGGTTTCTAAATTTACCATATGCTCTAAACCAGCTAAATTATTAATACCCTTCCCAACATATACCTCTAGTTCTTTAATTTGTAGTGCATCGGCTTTCGTTATTGGTGCATTTATATCTTTTCGACCTAAAGCATTTTGATTAATGTATTGTTGTAATTTTTTATCCACTACTATATTTTTTGTCTCTTCTTTTTGTTCTTCTTTATTTTCTTTTTGTTCTTCCTGAACATGATTTTCTATGTTTGTAGTATTTACTTCAAATTGCACTTGATATTTCTCATTATATCCCATTGTCGGAATATAAATATGCATTTGCATATTATATCTTTTTCCTAATTCTCCAACTTCAAATTGAATAACCTTCGTCCCATTTTTCTTTTTATCCTCTGCTATTACTTTTACATCATGAAACACACCAGAAGTATGAATATCTTCTGTTTTCAAGTATTGGAAGAAATCACTATCACTTAACGTTGCTGTTACAATTTTCTTCCCATTCTTGATTGTTAATTTAGGATCTTTTATATAAACAGCTGCCATAGACTCTTCATTGGTTTTATCTTTATATGCTTTAATAACAGCATCATATGTACCATCTTCTAAAGCCTGTCCAGTTTTATTCGCCTTAATTGCTACAGCTGCTAACGCAGGTGTCGAATACACCGCAAACGGTAACGATAGCGTCGCCGCTATAATCATGGCATTTATATGTTTTCTTTTATTTTTTCTCAACCTTACATCTCCTCCAAAATATATAAATCAAAATGTAATCATATCTCGAATAAATGATAATGATTTTCATTTTCAATGTCAACTAGAAAAATAAAAAGTTTACAAAAAAATAACCCCCTTTTAAAGGGGTTATGCCATTTTCTCTCCTGATTCTTCTTTAAAAAAGCTTTTCATTGCATGGAATACATCTGCTTTTTGCTTTAAAATATAATATCTGAAATTCTCATCTTTAATATTTTTATAGGCTGACATGAGGGTACTATGGCGGTTGTACTGGTTCACTTCCCCATACCCAAACATGTTACACTTCTTCATTAACTCTTCAACAAGTTTTACACATCTAGCATTATCTGATGTTAAATTATCACCGTCTGAAAAATGGAATGGATAAATATTATAGCGGTCTGGTGAGTATTTATTATCAATTAGCTCGAGTGCTTTTTTGTATACAGAAGAACATATCGTTCCGCCACTTTCTCCTTTTGAGAAAAACTCTTCCTCTGTAACTACTTTTGCCTCCGTATGATGGGCAATAAACTCAATATCTACTGTTTCATACTTCGTTCGTAGAAATCTCGTCATCCAGAAAAAGAAGCTACGTGCCATATATTTCTCCCATATCCCCATCGATCCACTCGTATCCATCATCGCTAATACAACAGCTTTTGAATCTGGCTTTAACACTTCATTCCAAGTGCGGAACTTTAAGTCTTCTTGGTGAATCGGATGAAAAGATGCTTTACCACGCATCGCATTTCGTTTATATGCGGAAATCATCGTTCGTTTCTTATCAATGTTTCCCCATAATCCGGTTTTTCTAATATCATTAAATTCAATATGTTCAATCCTGTTTTCATCCATCTCTTTTCTCTTTAAATTAGGCAGCTCTAACTCTTTAAAAAACGCTTGCTCTAATTCTAGAATAGAGACTTCAGCTTCATAATAATCTTCTCCAGCCGCATCCCCTGCTCCTTGCCCTTTTCCTGGTCCTTTTTGCTTTTGACCACCTGATCCATCTCTCGCAACGACATCACCAACTTTGCTATCACCATTTCCTTGCCCAACATGTTTATTTTTATCATAATTGTATCTAATCTTATACTCATCTAAAGAACGAATCGGTATTTTTACAACATCCTTGCCATTAGACATAACTATACTTTCCTCTGTTACAAGGTCTGGTAAATTATTTTTAATTGCCTCTTGTACTTTTTCTTGATGGCGTTGTTGGTCGTCATATCCTTTGCGATGGAGGGACCAGTTTTCCTGTGAAATCGTATAATTTGGTTGGTTTTCTTCACCCATTTCTTTCCCTCCTTACTGTAATTGTCTTCCTATATGAACAGCAAGCTAGAAATTTTGTTTTATACTGTGCAAGCTAGAATGAAAGGTAACTGCTCATCGAAAATCATCCCATAAACATATATAACGTTTTCATACAATACTCCGAGCATCCTAAACAAAATTTTGCCACTCACATACTAGAAAAACATTCAGTCGTTGATAAGAAAGAAACACAATGCATAGTTGCACACATTTTCACTTTGCAACATATTGTATTGTGTTGGCTTTTTTCGTATGAATGGTTGGTTACTCTATCATATGCATATTGTAAAAATAATTGACAATAAATTCATGAAATTGCATCTTAATTTATTACATTTGGACAAGGTATGACAGTTTACACATATGAACGGATAATAAAACGCTGTCCCGCAAAATACAAGAGACAGCGTTTTGTTATCAAACTATCGGTTTAACAGACTACCTACATAACGTAATAATTCATTTGCTGAAGAAGAATTATAGCCATGCTCATCAATTAAGCGTGCAACAACATCATTGATTTTCTTAAGCTGATTTTCGTCTGGCGTTTTCGTTGATGTTGTAATTTTCACTATGTCTTTTAAATCAGCAAATAGTTTTTTCTGAATCGCTTCGCGAAGACGCTCATGTGAATTATAATCAAAGCGTTTTCCTTTACGCGCATAAGCAGAAATGCGAATTAAAATTTCTTCACGGAATGCTTTCTTCGCATTTTCTGAAATTCCAATTTGCTCCTCAATTGAGCGCATTAGCTTTTCATCTGGACTCATTTCTTCACCTGTTAATGGATCACGTAATTTCGATTTATTGCAATATGCTTCAACGTTATCTAAGTAATTATCCATAAGTGTCTTCGCTGATTCTTCATATGAATACACGAATGCTTTTTGTACTTCTTTCTTCGCAATTTCATCATATTCTTTTCTCGCTAATGAGATGAAATTCATATAACGCTCTCGATCTTCATTACTAATTGACGGATGCTGATCCAACCCGTCTTTTAGCGATCTAAGTACATCTAATGCGTTAATAGATGGTACCTCTTTTCGAATAATTGTAGAAGAAATTCGGTTAATAACATAACGAGGATCAATACCTTTCATACCTTCATCTTGATATTCACGTTGCAGCTCCTCTACATCAATCGCATTATAACCTTCTACCGTTTCTCCATCATATAAACGCATCTTTTTAATTAAATCAATATCCGGACGCTTCGGATCTTTTAAACGAGTTAAAATCGTAAACATTGCTGCCACTCGAAGCGTGTGCGGTGCAATATGCACATTGGACACATCACTTTCACGAATCATTTTTTCATAAATATGTTCTTCTTCACTCACTCGTAAATTGTAGGGAACTGGCATTACAATGATTCTTGAGTGCAATGCTTCATTTTTCTTGTTTGCTATGAAGGAACGATACTCAGTTTCATTCGTATGCGCTACAATTAATTCATCTGCTGAAATAAGCGCAAATCTGCCCGCTTTGAAATTCCCTTCTTGCGTAAGCGATAATAAGTGCCATAAAAACTTCTCGTCACATTTTAACATCTCTTGGAATTCCATCATCCCACGGTTTGCCTTATTCAATTCTCCATCAAAGCGATACGCTCGTGGATCTGATTCTGAACCATATTCTGCGATTGTTGAAAAATCTAGACTACCTGTTAAATCGGCGATATCTTGTGATTTAGGATCAGACGGGCTAAATGTACCAATCCCTGTACGGCGATCTTCCGAGAAGAAAATACGCTCTACAACTACATCCTCAATTCTTGAACCATATTCTTGCTCTAGACGCATTACGTTTAGTGGCGATAAATTCCCTTCAATTCTAACTCCATACTCATCAAAGAAATCATCCCGTAAATGATGCGGAATTAAATGAAGTGGATCTTCATGCATTGGGCAGCCTTTAATTGCAAAAATTGCTCCTCGATCTGTTCGTGAATATGTTTCTAATCCTCGTTTCAACATCGTAACTAATGTTGATTTCCCTCCACTAACAGGACCCATTAATAATAAAATACGTTTTCTAACATCTAATCGTTTTGCAGATGGATGAAAATATTCCTCTACAAGACGTTCTAAAGCCTCCTCTAATCCAAATAGCTGATTACTAAAGAAGTTATACTTTCTTCTACCATCTACTTCTTCGATTCCAGCATCTTTGATCATATTGTAAATGCGAGAGTGTGCTGTTTGAGCCACCCATGGTCTTTCCTTCACAAGCTCCAAATACTCCGCAAACGTACCTTCCCATTGTAAGCGTTCTTCTGCTTCTCGATGCTGTTCAATTTTTTTTAGAATATCCATTATAGCTCCTCCCCCATCTCCTTGTTCAATCGGATTATTATAAAAGGTATGCTAGGATGTCCTTAAACATTCTTTAAATCAAAATGAAATATACAGTAGTGCTATAAAATTCTCTCCAAAATTCAAAGAAAATTCTGTATAATATAGGTATTAAAGTTTTTACACCGCTATTCATTTTAAATAAATTCTTTTCTTCTGAGAACCTTACATACATTTCGATTCATATTTAAGATTCGTAAACTGAAAAAACAGGAGGGATATTAGTATGAAATTATTATTAATTTTAGGTGTATCACTCACATTTCTTACAGCTATTTTTACATCTGGTTACAACGATAAACCTGGTACACATAAAGTGAAACTTTAATGAGTGGGGGTTTTCTTCCCCCACTCATTATTAGTTGAACCAATCGGGCTTTTACGGGCAGTTAATCTCCCACCTAACCTCCTTGTCCTAGCCGAGTTTTGAGGTGGGAATTTTACTGCCCGTTAATGCGGGAAAAAAGTGATGTGCTTCTTAGCACATCACTTTTTTTATCAATTATTTATAATACACATTTTCCACATCATATTTTGATAAAGGTCGGCTATAATAATAACCTTGTACAAACTTCACATTCTTTTCCTTCAAAAATTGTATTTGTTCCGCTTTTTCTACTCCTTCTGCAATTACATTCAATTCTAAAGTATGAGCTAAATGAATAATTGCAGCCGTAATATTCGTATCACGTTCATCTACATGTATACCTTCCATAAAAGAACGATCGATTTTCAAAGTATCAATTGGATACGTTTTTAAATAACTTAAAGATGAATATCCCGTCCCAAAATCATCTAAATGAATCTTTAAATTTTGTTCTTTTAATTGTAGCAATACTCTTTTCGATATGTCTTTATGTATAAGGGCTCCTTCGGTAACCTCTATCGCTAATAGATGGGCTGGTACATTGTACTTATGTAAAGCACGTGTAATCATTTCTATTAATGTAATAGAGCGAAAGTGCCTGGCTGAAATATTAACTGCAATCGGGACAACCTCATATCCTTTATTTAACCATTCACGTATTTGCTGACACACTTCATTTACTACCCATTCATCAAGCTTAATAATAAATCCTGTTCTTTCTGCTAGCGGAATAAATTGATTTGGAAAGACAAATCCTAATTCTTTATTCTTCCACCTTATTAAGGCTTCCATACTAGCTATTTTTTTCGTTTCAATATTCATTTGTGGCTGATAATATAAGAAGAATTCATTTTTTTCTATAGCACGATGTAATTGGTTTTCTATTATAAACCTTTGTTCACGCTCACAATCTAATCCATTGCAATAAAAATGATAATGTCCTTTTCCTTTTTCTTTTGCTTTTTCCAAAGCAGCATCAACTCTTTGGAATAATATTTTTTCATCTTCTCCATCTGTTGGAGCCATTACAATTCCGATTGACGCACTTAAATACACGTCCTCTTCTTCAATTACAAAATGTTCACTAATCTTTTTTTGTATGCTTTTTGCAACTAACTCTACACGTTCTTTCTTTATATTTTCTATTAACATAACAAATTGATCATCATGTTCTCTAAATAAATGCATATCGTCTATTTGGAGACTGCTTAAACATTCTGTAACTTTTTGTAATACTTTATCTCCTTCTTTATGACCAAACGTATCATTAATAAGGTGAAATTCATCTAAATCTATAAAGATAAACGCAAAATCTATCTTCTCATTTAAAAAATCATTTAACTTATTTGTACATGAAATTCTATTCATTAATCCTGTTAACTGATCATAATAGGCTAAATATTCCGTTCTCATCTCATTTAATACTTGCCTTGTAACATCCCTCGTAACAATATAAACCCCAACAATTTCACCATTCACAATAATTGGAATAGTTCTCAAAGAAATATAGAGCTCGTACCCTTCTTTATGAACATATTTCTTTGAAACAATTTGCTTTGCACTTCCTTGCATGGCTTCTTTAAATAGAATATGAAAATCTTTTTCATATTCTTTATTAATAAATTCAAAAATAAATTTATTATTTAATTCTTCATATCGGTATCCAAATATTTCATACGTTGCTGGATTTGCATATGTAATTTTCCCTATAGAATCTATAGATATAATAGAGTCATTATTATATTCTAGTAATGACTTAAATAACATTTGTTTTTCCTCTATCTCAATCTTCTCCTCAATTTGAGGTGTGATATTCCTCGTAATACAAATAATAAACTGACATACTCCTTCTTCGTCAAATACAGGGTTAAGTGAAGATTCATAATGTATCTCACCTTTTGGTAAACTAACTACATCACAAAAGGTATTTGCTTTCGCTTCGCTCGCTACTTTTGCATATTGCACTTGCAATATTTCCGCCGTATCTTCCGGTAATACTTCTGCAAAAGTTTTTCCATAACATTCTTCGCTTAGCTTCGCATAATCCATACCTATCTTATTTACATAAATATATTTAAAGGTCTCTTCATCCATAACTTTCACAATAAATACTAAATCTTGAATAGCATGTAATAACCCTCTTCTTATTAAATCCATATCTATCATACTTAAAAAGGTATTTTGATTACTATATTGTTCCTTCATATTTATCTCAACCCGTCTAATCTATTTTTATTCATATATCCCATTCTATATGAATATGTACCCTTTTTTAAATGTATGATTACATATTATTTTTATCTTTAGAAAAAAAGTCGCCATATGGCGACTTTTAATAAACAATTTCTAAATCTAGTCCTGGATAATTTTGTTGACGGAACGCTTCATAAATTAAAATAGCTGCTGTATTAGATAAATTTAATGAGCGCACTTTATCAGTCATTGGAATACGTAAACAATGATCGAAGTTTTCTTCGATTACATTAGCTGGTAAGCCGTTTGTTTCTCTTCCGAATACAAAATAGTAATCCTTCTCACGTTTACTATAATCAAACGCTGTATGAGCTTTCTCGCCATACTTTGTTAAATAGAAGAATTCACCATCTTTATTTTTCTCATAAAACTCTTCAATTGAATCATAATACGTAATTTTTACGTGCTGCCAATAATCTAATCCTGCACGCTTTAACATTTTATCATCCGTTGAAAATCCAAGCGGTCTAATCAAATGTAGTTCTGTTCCAGTTGCTGCACAAGTACGAGCAATATTCCCTGTATTTGCTGGAATTTCTGGTTGATATAAAACAACATGTACTCCCACGCGATATTCACCTCTGTTTTTTGTCTACTACGTATTATACCATTTGAGCGAAAAATCTCTACCCATTAATAATATGAAAGAATTTATATTTCATTTGTGGTGTATATTTACTAGAATCTTCATAGTTCCAATAACGCCGACGGCTATTCGCTGAATGTGCATTTACAAGTGGCATACCATCTGCGTCTTTCGCTACTACAATTGTCGTATGATTCCACCTACCATCATCCTCAAAATCATAAGCGATAACATCACCAAGAATAAGGTCCTCTGGTCTTTCTACTGCTTCTGCTCGAAGCCCTGTTGTAGCACCTGACAAATACCAATAAAAAGAGTGTGCGACAGCCCAGCTCCAACTCCACTGATTCTCCCTTTGCCACCATCCTTTACGAATATTAGGATATCCATTCATTGGTACTTCTCCAGTATGAAGACATTGAGAAATAAAATTCGTACAATTATCAGGGAAATTACGATATATAGGGTTTCGATCATCCCACCAACGCTCCGCATATTTAACTGCCTCTAAACGGTTATACTGATAAGAACCATACTTCTCCTTTGTAACTTCCCTTTCTAATGTCTCACTCATTCCAACTGCTTCTGGCACTTCAATAGTATAATCACCTATTATCCGGCTATTATTTAAACAAACTCTTCTTTTTAATTGTTCCTCTTCGATATAAAATAATTCTTTATGCTTAATTAAATATTTAAAATGTATTTGATAATCAATTTCTTGATGATTGCTATTATTTAATTGCCTCATAAAAGAAACGTCCGCAGTTGCTTTCACTATATGTGCACTACGTTTTTGAAACAATTGTTTCTTTCTCTGTGCTATTTGTAATAAATCTTCAGCAATACCATCCACATTTGTTCGTTTCTCTGTTATATACGCTAAAAATTGTTGTACTTGCTTTTCAATATTTACTTTTACAACCATTTCGTCTCCCTCCCATATTACAATATGAAAAAGGGAGATATTATCTACTGTTTTTTCTGCGCTAACAATTCAAGTCCGCGATTCATTTCATGAAGAACCTCTTCGTCTTTCTCACGTTGCATCGCTTTTTCAATGGCTTCGCCCACGCCATCTCCACCAATTTTCCCAAGTGCCCATGCTGCCGTTCCGCGAAGTACCGGTCTTGGATCATCTTTCATAACACCTATTAAATCAGGAATTGCTGATGCTTCTTTAAAATGCGCAAGTGCCAAAATCGCATTTCGTTGCAACGGCTTTTTACCTCTCCATGAACCAGACATAATCCCATATTTCTCTTTAAAATCACGATTACTAATTGTTAAAAGTGGTGTTAATAACGGCTTAACTAACTCAGGATCTGGTTCCATCTCAGGGTGATTATGAAAATCCATTCCTTTATTTTTCGGACAAACAGTCTGACATGTATCACATCCATAAATACGATTTCCTATTTTGTCGCGATATTCTTCCGGTAGGAACCCTTTCGTCTGTGTTAAAAATGCTATACATTTCTTCGAATCTAACTGTCCTCCTTGTATTAAAGCACCTGTAGGACAAATATCAATACATTTTGTACAGCTTCCACATTGATCTTCTATCGGTTGGTCTGGTGGGAATGGAACGTTTGTAATCATTTCTCCTAAATATACATACGAACCAAATTCAGGTGTAATAATAGCGCAATTCTTACCGCTCCATCCAATACCGGCACGCTCCGAAACAGCTCGATCACTTAATTCACCCGTATCAACCATTGACTTAACTTCTATATCGGGAAGTTTCTCGATTAAATATGCTTCTAATTTTTGCAAACGATCTCGTAAAACAAGATGATAATCTTGTCCCCAAGAGGCACGACAAAAAATCCCGCGGCGTTCTCCACGCTTACTTAATGGTGCATTTTTTAATTTTGAAGGATACGCTAATGCAATCGCAATAATTGATTTCGCACCAGGTAATAGAAGCTGTGGGTTCGTTCTCTTTTCTATATCAGGCTCTTCAAATCCAGATTGATAATTTAATTGTTGCTGCTGGATTAAACGCTGCTTTAATTCTTCAAATGGTGAAGCACTAGCAAAGCCTATTTTATCTATACCAATTGTTTTACTATACGCAATGACATCTTGCTTTAATTGTTCAAAATTCATTCCTAATCGCCTCCTCAGATGAATCCATCCCTTATGTAACGACTATATTGGTTAGCAATTCACTTTTGGAATACTATTCTTTACTTCTATTTTCGCATACAATCATGCTTTTCAAACATTAAAAAACGCAATGCCTCGTTTATCTCGGAAACGAAACACTGCGTTGATCACAATTTATAGAAAAACTTTTAATAAAATTTGGAGCGGGTGAAGAGAATCGAACTCTCGACCAGAGCTTGGAAGGCTCTTGTTTTACCACTAAACTACACCCGCAAATATGAAATACATAAAAGATATTAGAATAACTTATGTAAAGTAGTATAGCATGTAAAAAAATCGGAAGCAAGAATTTTATCGAAAAAAGTCGAAAAAGTGATGAGTATCTCATCACTTTTTCAATTCTTTATCAATTGCCTTCTTCATACTATCGAAATCAGGGTTTGCAAGATTTCCATTTACATATACTGAAGGAGCACCTTGAACTTTTAATTTTTGAGCACGATCTGAATCTTTACGTACTTTTTCTTTCATTTCTTTACTGTGTAAATCCTTCTTAAATTGTTCTACATTAACTTTCGGAAGCTTTTCTTTCACAATGTTAAGAAGTAATTCTTCTGTAATCCATTCTTCTGTGTCTTTCTTTTGACTTTGATAAATCTCATCATAGAAAATCCAGAATGAATCTTTATCTTGTTTATAAATTGCTTCACCAGCTGCTGCACCTAAATCAGAGTCTTTTCCGATAAATGGGAAGTTAATAAAATATAACTGCACTTTACCTTTATCGATATACTCTTCTTTTAAGCGTGGTAATACTGTTACATCCCAAGTACGACAAGCAGGACATTTGAAGTCTCCAAATTCAACTACCTTAACTGGAGCATCATCTTTCCCTAAAGATTGTTGTGTGGAATAAGCAAACATCTCATTCCCTTTATCTTTTTTGTCATTTATGATGCTATACGCAATCGTTCCGATTACAATCAATACTGCAATGGAAAAAACTATACCAAGAGCCATGAGTTTGTTCGATGATTTCATATACATTCCTCTTTAAATTCATATTCTGTATACAGCATTGTACACAATACACATAATATCAATACTTACATATACCACGCAATGAACACGCTCACATAAATTACAAAAATACAACAATTGTGACGATATTGTGTCACAATTTGTCACAATTTATTCAAAAAAAAGAAGCTCCTATGTAGGAACTTCCCTTAGCTTACTGCTTTTTCACGCGCATTATTTAACATCGATTGCTCTGTTTTTATATCATGACGAATTACTAATTTCTCACTAACAGCTTGCACATACTCATCATGATTGATATAGCCTTCTTTCTCCATTAATCTCAAAACTACATTCCGTCTCTCAACTGCTTTATCGTAATTTTGTGCTGGTGAGTAATAAGCGGGTGCCTTTACTACAGCAGCCATCATTGCACTTTCAGCCAACGTTAATTGGCTCACCTTTTTACCGAAGTAAAGGTTTGCTGCCTTTTCAATTCCCCATGCTCCTTCTCCGTAATAAATATTACTTACATATAATTTTAAAATTTCATCCTTCGTAAATGTGCGTTCAATTTTTTTCGTGTAAAAAATTTCTTTCCACTTACGAGAAAATGTACGCTCATTCGTTAAAAAAGCATTTTTGGATAATTGCTGTGTAATTGTGCTTCCTCCCTGCACAACACCACCAGCTTTTATATTCTCAACAGACGCCCGGATAATCGCTATATAATCTAAACCGTTATGATGATAAAACCTTTTATCTTCTGTTGCAATGAATGCATGTGTTAATGATTCTGGCACCTCTAACTTAGCCGGTACATGTAATTTACTAATATCACTTTGCTCGATCATTACATTTCCAATGAATAATAACGTAAAACTTAACAATAATAATAAAATAATGGCTTTATAAAAAAATTTAGTCATTGGATTTAATGCAACTTTTTGATGATAGTTCACCCTAGATAATACTCGTTCTTTCATCTTAAACACCTCTTTTCCACACAGCGTATAACTCTTACTTTAAGAATACCTTGTTGTAAAAAAATATCCCATCGATTTCTCTTACACGTACCTTACATCATTGTAAGGTATAAAGTGAAACTTTAATCAGCCCGCACCAATCTGGCTGCCCGGCAAATAGCGGGATAAAAAAGTATTGTATCACAGTCCTTTTTTATCTACTATTCATCTGAAATATTGAATATAGATTATGCTAAACTAATAACAGATTAAACCTTAAGGCTATTATACTTTCTCTATTAAAGCACCCTATTTTCATTATATCATCTACAAATATATATACTTTTAAGTATATATTAATCTAAATGTACATAACATAACATACCATACATTATACAGAACAAACGTTCTTGAAATCAATACTAGCACCATTATTATTTTGACCTTTTTCTTAAACAGTATACAAAAAAGAGTAGTGATTTGATTGTACCTCAAATCGGCTACTCCTTTCTTTACAATCTTCCTATTAAATTATACGGCTGCACTTCCCACGTTTCATACGGAATAAAATGTGTTGCTCTCATCGCATCAAGCGTTCTAGATTTCATATGAGGACGCGTTATATACTCATCTATGTTCTCTTCATTTAAAGCAACAAATTTAGCCTCTTGTATTTCTTCAGGCTGAATTTGTATTTCACCGCTCACGTATGCCACTTTAAAAACAACAGCTAGAATGTGCATGGAAGCATTATAATAAACTCCTGTAATACCGATAGGCTTCACCGTTAATCCTGTTTCCTCTTTTATTTCCCTACAAACAGCTTGATCCAGCGCTTCTCCTTCTTCTACCTGTCCTCCTGGAAACTCCCACGTATCCGATCGCCAATGTACTTTAGCTAATAACACTTCGTCTTTTTCATTTGTTAAATAACCTGCTACAGCAACGATATGCTTTGGTGTTTTATGTTCCATATTACGCCTCCTAGCAGTAATGAATGTTTCATATATCCCTATAAGCATATTCCCTGTCTACAACAAAATACCTTTACTAATTCAGCACCTTAATTACCTTTATAAAAAAGCCCCTATTCGATAAACGAACAGGGGCTTCTATCATATTATTCTCCTAAGTCTACGTTGTGGTAAACTTGTTGCACATCTTCTAAATCTTCTAATGCATCAACCATTTTCTCAAATTGTACTTGAGCATCTTCAGGAAGTGTTACATCACTTTGTGCAAGCATTGTTAATTCAGCAACTGTAAATTCTTCAACACCCGCATCTTTAAGTGCAGATTGTACTGAATGGAATTGATCTGGTTCAGCATATACGATAACAGCATCTTCTTCTTCTAGAATGTCACGTGCATCTACATCTGCTTCCATTAAAATTTCAAGTACTTCATCTGATGTTTTCCCTTCAAGGCCGATAACAGCTGTCGCATCAAACATGTAAGCTACAGAGCCGTTTACACCCATGTTACCACTGTTTTTGCTAAATGCAGCTCGTACATCTGCTGCAGTACGGTTTACGTTATTTGTAAGTGTATCTACAATAACCATAGCTCCATTTGGCCCAAATCCTTCATAACGAAGCTCATCATAATTTTCCTCTGAACCGCCTTTTGCTTTTTCCACTGCACGATCAATAATTGTTCTTGGTACATTATATGTTTTCGCACGCTCTAATACGACTCTTAACGCCTGGTTTGATTCTGGATCTGGCTCGCCTTGTTTTGCTGCCACATAAATTTCACGTCCAAATTTCGCGTATATACGGCTTGTATTTGCATCTTTTGATGCTTTTTTATCTTTAATATTATTCCATTTACGACCCATACTTTCCACTCTCTTTCCCGTTTTAAATCTACATAAAAATATTAATATGAAATATAATGTGTATTCAACACATTTTTAAAAGAAATATAAAAAGTTCATTTTTGATTCATATTACAGACATAATATAAATTACTATCATTTTGTTCTTTCGACAAGTTATATTATACATGAATTCCTACATTTATCACGAATTTTAGAATTACATAACATAATTTAACAAAAGAGACTCTAACATTTCTGTTAGAGTCTTTTTACATCGCCGATACCGATACTGACACTCCCGAAGGAACACGATTTTGAGTCTTTTAGGTGACATTTATATAGAGTGTTACCCTTAAAATCCTTTATTTTAAAGCATTTCAAAAATTTTGAGCTTCTTTCAACATGATAAATTAAAATGGGACGGAGCCAAAATGGAATCACAATAAAATAACTGACACCTTTTACTTTCATTTTTCTCCCTTAATTAAGTTTATCCTATTTCATTTATTACTGTGATGATTTATTTTATTATCTCTCGCTAAACAATAAGGAAAAGTAAAAAATTACCACAACATTCCCCTAATTACTTTCTATCGCTATATAATTAAAATAGGAAATTTTTTGAAATCTAAAAATTTAAAAGAAGGATGGGGGAGAGTTATTATGACACATTCAAATGAGAAAAAAGCATATGGTCTTAAAGGGATAGGAGAAAAACTAAACCCAACTATCTATCAAGTGAGATTCATGAAATTAGATGAACCAATTCAATTTGAGTCGTTTCCTGAATTAAAGGAATTAGGGGACTGGTTGAGTACTTCAACGCAAATGTGATCGTGCCACTCAACTATGTACAAGTACAACAGAGAAGAATTTGAAAAGAAGTTTTTAGAAATTACGAAATTAACAGCTGATCATGTGCTAATATCTACTGGTGGTGTCGGATTTAACTTCATGTCACCAGGATGGGGAGATTCTCTCTAGAGTGCTGGAAACGATTCTTGTATATACAAGAATCTACTGACATTTTATATAGTAATGGAATTATATAAAGGGATAAAAATGAATGTTCGTTTTTATCCCTTTATTGTTTCGCAGTTTGCTCTAATTCCTTAATAGCTTTTAATTGTTGTTTATATAACAGAGCTGTTTCTTCTTCCAAAGTTTTACTCGTTAAAAAGAAATACTCTTCGATCTTTAGTCGTATTAGATAAATAAACTGTTCTTTCAAATGGATTTTTTGTTCTTCTTAATCCCCCTATTACAGAAGGGTTATTTTTAACGCTTCCTCAAGCATTGTATCGAAATCATTATATATTTTCATCACTGTGCCAGATGGTTTATCAAGTTCTAGATAAGTACCGTCTGATAAGTTTTTGCAAAACCACGCAATATTTGAATCCCCAAAGAAAAGATACTCTTTTTGAAATTCATTTTCATACCAAATCTCATTCGTATCTATAAAGCCGCAAATATGTTCATCTTTTTCTGTTTCTAGTAAAGGAGAATCGACTCCGTAAAGGACCAATCCATCAAAGTCTAAACCATTTACAGTTTTAAGAAACTCTTCGTATTCACTCGGTAAGTCAACATTAAATTTCTCTTTTACGTGTTTTCTTAATCTATGAACTTCAGTATCTGTTGCTGGTGTGTTCAAATTAAAGTTAACACTTTTCAGTATATCTCCAATTTCTAAAATCAGATTTTTCCACATATAAAAAACTTCTTTCTAAGAGTATTTATTCTCCTTTAGGATAACTATTATATTTGGGTATAGATCAAGTTATATCTGCACTATCTCCATCTTGTAAGTGTCTAGTTAATGTAAACCATTGTTTGAACTTCTATCAGTTATTTTAGGACTTTCTTTTACATGTTTGCTTCTGAATCCCATATCTCTATAAATTCAAAACCTTTTAAATCACTTTCTAAAATTGCATTTCTTAATTCGTCAGACACTAAAACAGTAGAGAAGTGTAATCTTTGATTTAAATAGGTTTTAAATATTATCTGCCCTTCAACTATATTAGGCAAAAATGCGTATTTTTCGAAACCTATTATTAATCTTGTACTTAGTTTTTCAAAAACTGCTTTATTGTAGTCAATTGCATCAATTGTATTTAAAACGTTTATTAGGTAATAAAATTCACCTGTAACATTATGAGTTAGCGGAAGAAACTCAACATTATTGCAAATTAAAGGCTCTAATACCTCTTTTGCTTTTCTACTAACCATTGGCGTGCCAAGTTCCCCCCAGAACATAGGACAATCACTATGGTTATCTCCTTCTACACATTCAACAAGAATTTCTCCCCATGAATCAGATAACTTTATTGCCAAATCAATTTTTTCATCAAAATATTTTTTACGGTCTTCTTTCAAATTTAATAGTTGAAAAGATTTATAGTTATCAAATAAGCTTTTTAATTGCCAAATTTTCATACCTTTTACTCCTTTATAATTTAATTAGTAAAACAATTAAGATTATTCAGGTTGATTTAATTTTTAACTACCGTCCAATAATCTTTCTCTTATATTCTGCAAAGCTGCAACTGCTCGATTACCCCCAAAGCGTTTAACTTCGCCTAATACTCTGTATACTTCTCTTATATACTCTGGACCATGATCACCTATATGTAATGCTTCAGTAGTCACATATTCATTCACTTTATACGGTAAAAATACCCCATTAGCAGCAGAAGCATGATGTATCTCAATCTCTTTTAATAATTCCTGTACTTCCACTGTCCTGCTATCATTTCAAGCTACAATGTGATGTGCTGCATTAGAATATGGGATTGCTTCAATTCCTGCAGCCTTAAGTTCTTCACGTAATACTTTAGATGCTATATACGAATCGGGATACTCATTTTTTTACATTTACTCTATCAAGAACTTTATCCACATAATCTTTTATTACTTCTTGTACACCCTTAATTCTACTTCTTCCACCAGTTTCGGAAAACATAAATGTATCACGAGCTTCTTGTAAAGCTTCAAAAGCCTTTATATGATTGTTACCAAAGCCACTAGTACCTGCAAATGCAAATCGTTCTTTCAATGGTAATTGATTTGAAACGGACGAGATACCTTCTGATAATTTTGTTAGATTCGCACCTTTTTCGATATTATCATCTGATAAATTTCCATCAACTAAATTACCATTATAACGTTCATCAGCATTACGTTAACCTATAAGAATTAACGTAATAGGCGATACATTAACATTAATTTGAACACATAAAAAAAGCGTCCCCACAAAGTAGGAACGCTTGATATTACTGTATACTCACGATTAATTGAAGATAAAAACAAATAAAAAAAGACGATCACTCGTCTTTTAACCGATACCGATGGTCGGGGTCGAACCGACACTCCCGAAGGAACACGATTTTGAGTCGTGCGCGTCTGCCAATTCCGCCACATCGGCACAAAAGAAAAGGCGGCAACCGGATTTGAACCGGTGATAAAGGTTTTGCAGACCTCTGCCTTACCACTTGGCTATGCCGCCATATTAAATTTCATTGGAGCGGAAGACGGGATTCGAACCCGCGACCCCAACCTTGGCAAGGTTGTATTCTACCACTGAACTACTTCCGCAAAAATGGCTGGGCTAGCTGGATTCGAACCAGCGCATGACGGAGTCAAAGTCCGTTGCCTTACCGCTTGGCTATAGCCCATCGATTTCTTACTTAATTATATGTAAGTATCCATTAGATTATTTGTAATTTTAAAAATAAAAATGGGGCGACTGATGGGAATCGAACCCACGAATGCCGGAGCCACAATCCGGTGCGTTAACCACTTCGCCACAACCGCCATGTTGTGTAAATATATTTGGCAGGGGCAGTAGGAATCGAACCCACACTGGAGGTTTTGGAGACCTCAGTTCTACCTTTAAACTATGCCCCTATGTAAATGGTGGAGGGGGGCAGATTCGAACTGCCGAACCCGAAGGAGCGGATTTACAGTCCGCCGCGTTTAGCCACTTCGCTACCCCTCCGAAACTTACATGGTGCCGGCTAGAGGACTTGAACCCCCAACCTACTGATTACAAGTCAGTTGCTCTACCAATTGAGCTAAGCCGGCGTATTTTATTAAAATAAATGGTGGCTCGGGACGGAATCGAACCGCCGACACGAGGATTTTCAGTCCTCTGCTCTACCGACTGAGCTACCGAGCCTTATTAAAATGGCGGTCCCGACCGGGGTCGAACCGGCGATCTCCTGCGTGACAGGCAGGCATGTTAACCACTACACCACGGGACCATTTGGTTGCGGGGACAGGATTTGAACCTGCGACCTTCGGGTTATGAGCCCGACGAGCTACCGTGCTGCTCCACCCCGCGACAATATTATTCATATAATTTATATGGTGGAGGATGACGGGATCGAACCGCCGACCCCCTGCTTGTAAGGCAGGTGCTCTCCCAGCTGAGCTAATCCTCCAAAAGTGGTGACCCGTACGGGATTCGAACCCGTGTTACCGCCGTGAAAGGGCGGTGTCTTAACCACTTGACCAACGGGCCAAATATTATAAATCCTATGGCGGAGAGCAAGGGATTCGAACCCTTGATACGCTTGTGACGTATACACGATTTCCAATCGTGCTCCTTCGGCCAACTCGGACAGCTCTCCAATGGCTCCGCAGGTAGGAATCGAACCTACGACCGATCGGTTAACAGCCGATAGCTCTACCGCTGAGCTACTGCGGAATAATATTGCCTGGCAACGTCCTACTCTCACAGGGACAAGGTCCCAACTACCATCGGCGCTAGAGAGCTTAACTTCCGTGTTCGGTATGGGAACGGGTGTGACCTCTCTGCCATCATTACCAGACATTATTCTTTTGAGACAATCATTATTATAACTTATTCACTTTAAAAGTCAATAAGTTTTTTATGTTCTCTCAAAACTAGATAACATTTGCTTCATATTATATGGTTAAGTCCTCGATCTATTAGTATTCGTCAGCTCCACATGTCACCATGCTTCCACCTCGAACCTATCAACCTGATCATCTTTCAGGGATCTTACTAGCTTACGCTATGGGAAATCTCATCTTGAGGGGGGCTTCATGCTTAGATGCTTTCAGCACTTATCCCTTCCGCACATAGCTACCCAGCTATGCCCTTGGCAGAACAACTGGTACACCAGCGGTGCGTCCATCCCGGTCCTCTCGTACTAAGGACAGCTCCTCTCAAATTTCCTACGCCCACGACGGATAGGGACCGAACTGTCTCACGACGTTCTGAACCCAGCTCGCGTACCGCTTTAATGGGCGAACAGCCCAACCCTTGGGACCGACTACAGCCCCAGGATGCGATGAGCCGACATCGAGGTGCCAAACCTCCCCGTCGATGTGGACTCTTGGGGGAGATAAGCCTGTTATCCCCGGGGTAGCTTTTATCCGTTGAGCGATGGCCCTTCCATGCGGAACCACCGGATCACTAAGCCCGACTTTCGTCCCTGCTCGACTTGTAGGTCTCGCAGTCAAGCTCCCTTATGCCTTTGCACTCTACGAATGATTTCCAACCATTCTGAGGGAACCTTTGGGCGCCTCCGTTACACTTTAGGAGGCGACCGCCCCAGTCAAACTGCCCACCTGACACTGTCTCCCGGGTCGATAAGACCCGTAGGTTAGAATTTCAATACAGTCAGGGCGGTATCCCACCAGCGCCTCCACCGAAGCTAGCGCTCCGGTTTCAATGGCTCCCGCCTATCCTGTACAAACTGTACCAAAATTCAATATCAGGCTACAGTAAAGCTCCACGGGGTCTTTCCGTCCTGTCGCGGGTAACCTGCATCTTCACAGGTACTATAATTTCACCGAGTCTCTGGTTGAGACAGTGCCCAAATCGTTACACCTTTCGTGCGGGTCGGAACTTACCCGACAAGGAATTTCGCTACCTTAGGACCGTTATAGTTACGGCCGCCGTTTACTGGGGCTTCAGTTCAGAGCTTCGCTTACGCTAACCCCTCTCCTTAACCTTCCAGCACCGGGCAGGTGTCAGCCCCTATACTTCGCCTTACGGCTTCGCAGAGACCTGTGTTTTTGCTAAACAGTCGCTTGGGCCTATTCACTGCGGCTTTCCGTTAAGAAAGCACCCCTTCTCCCGAAGTTACGGGGTCATTTTGCCGAGTTCCTTAACCAGAGTTCTCTCGCACACCTTAGGATTCTCTCCTCGCCTACCTGTGTCGGTTTGCGGTACAGGCACCTTTTATCTCGCTAGAAGCTTTTCTTGGCAGCGGGGAATCAAAGACTTCGCTCCATAAGGAGCTTCCCCATCACAGCTCAGCCTTCACGATAAGCGGATTTGCCTACTTATCAGCCTAACTGCTTGGACGTGCACAACCAATCGCACGCTTCTTCTATCCTTCTGCGTCCCTCCATTGCTCAAACGATAAAGAGGTGGTACAGGAATATCAACCTGTTGTCCATCGCCTACGCCTGTCGGCCTCGGCTTAGGTCCTGACTAACCCTGAGCGGACGAGCCTTCCTCAGGAAACCTTAGGCATTCGGTGGACGGGATTCTCACCCGTCTTTCGCTACTCATACCGGCATTCTCACTTCTAAGCGCTCCACCAGTCCTTCCGGTCTGACTTCACTGCACTTAGAACGCTCCCCTACCACTGATACCATTGGTATCAATTCGCAGCTTCGGTGGTGTATTTAGCCCCGGTACATTTTCGGCGCAGAGTCACTCGACTAGTGAGCTATTACGCACTCTTTAAATGGTGGCTGCTTCTAAGCCAACATCCTAGTTGTCTAAGCAACTCCACATCCTTTTCCACTTAATACACACTTTGGGACCTTAGCTGGCGATCTGGGCTGTTTCCCTCTTGACTACGGATCTTATCACTCGCAGTCTGACTCCTAAGGATAAGTCATTGGCATTCGGAGTTTGACTGAATTCGGTAATCCGATGAGGACCCCTAGTTCAATCAGTGCTCTACCTCCAAGACTCTTACACTTAAGGCTAGCCCTAAAGCTATTTCGGGGAGAACCAGCTATCTCCAGGTTCGATTGGAATTTCTCCGCTACCCACACCTCATCCCCGCACTTTTCAACGTGCGTGGGTTCGGGCCTCCATTCAGTGTTACCTGAACTTCACCCTGGACATGGGTAGATCACCTGGTTTCGGGTCTACGACCACGTACTAAACGCCCTATTCAGACTCGCTTTCGCTGCGGCTCCGTCTCTTCAACTTAACCTTGCACGGGATCGTAACTCGCCGGTTCATTCTACAAAAGGCACGCCATCACCCATTA
>NZ_JBQXPN010000001.1:5105000-5312500 GCF_052656125.1 Bacillus sp. WC2507
GTCAATACTTTTTATAAAAAAATTTCACATCCCGTTAAAAGTTTAAAAACATGTTCTAAAAACCATTATAGCCTCCCGTCATTCTTCATCATACTCCACATTTCATATCTCATCGCTTTATCACATTTATGAACGAGTGAAAATTCTAAATTTTATGTTATATTATTGTTATAGGAGTGTGATGCAAATGAGCATTAAGTATTCAAACAAAATCAATAAAATCCGGACCTTTGCATTAAGTTTAGTATTTATCGGCCTCTTCATTGCATATTTAGGAGTCTTTTTCCGTGAAAACATTATTATTATGACAACATTTATGATGGTTGGCTTTTTAGCTGTTATCGCTAGTACTGTTGTTTACTTTTGGATTGGCATGTTATCTACTAAAACTGTACAAATTATTTGTCCAAGCTGCGATAAGCCAACAAAAATGCTCGGTCGTGTCGACGCATGTATGCATTGCAATCAACCTTTAACAATGGATCGGAATCTAGAAGGAAAAGAATTTGATGAGAAATATAATAAGAAGAGCTATAAATCATAAGTATATATGAGGACAGCGAGTAAAATGTATCCTTACAAAAACTAAAGAGGTTTCAAATTATTAAAAAGGTGATTTCTTAACCAAGAAATCACCTTTTATATTTGTCCTTAATTAAGTTAGGTTCTTCACTTAACATTTTAAATCCTCCTGAACCTAACGTAATTCCCATATATAATAAAGAAAGAGGTCGACGTAAAGCCGTCAGCCTCTTTCTTTATTATATATTACGCCTTATGACACTCTGGACAAACGCCATAAATTTCTAAGCGATGGCTATTAATAACGAAGCCTGTCGTTTTCGCAGCTTCTTCTTCAAGCTGTTCCAAGCCCCCATAAGGAAAATCAACAATCTTACCACATTTTTCGCAAATCACATGATAATGTTGACTTGTAACATAATCAAATCTACTTGAAGCGTCTCCATAAGTTAATTCCTTTACAAGTCCAACCTCTTTAAACACACGTAAGTTATTATAGACAGTTGCAACACTCATATTTGGAAACTTACCTTCTAATGCTTTATAAATGTCATCCGCTGTTGGGTGCGTCATTGATTCCACAAGGTACTCTAAAATAGCATGACGCTGTGGAGTAATGCGTACACCCGTATTTTTCAGCATTTCTAGCGCTTCTTTTAATTCTTCTTTGACCACCGTCATGCACCCCGATTCTATACGGATTATTATTTTATAATTCTTATAAAGAGTGTACTCCTTTTCTTATAAATCGTCAATATTTCTACTATAAGTATGTGGTTTATTTTTGTATATAGCCTTATTCTTATGTATCTTTCCCCATTTCCTATACATTTACATAGAAAAAAAGTGCGACATAATCGCACTTGGAATACTATCATCTGAGGAGGTATGCCCTACACTTCACTTTATGTAACACAGTAAAATATGTATAGACACTTGCCTTACTTTTACATATTTTATCTCCACCATAGATTTACTTTATATAAGAAAGAACATCTTCAATATGTCCCTTCACTTTCACTTTACGCCATTCTTTTACAAGCTCACCATCTTTATTAATAAGGAATGTAGAACGCTCGATTCCCATGTACTCTTTCCCAAAGTTCTTTTTCAACTTCCAAACATCGTATAATTCTGCTACTTTATGATCCTCGTCTACTAAAAGTGTAAATGGAAGTTCATGCTTCTCAATAAATTTCAAATGTCTATTTGCCGGATCCGGACTCACTCCAAGAATAACCGTATCCTTCTCTTGAAATAATCCATAAGCATCACGGAAATCACACGCTTCGGTTGTACACCCTGGAGTCATATCTTTCGGATAAAAATATAGAACTACATTTTTACCACGAAAATCAGCTAAGCGAATTTGTTCCCCGTTACTTCCCTCTAATGTAAATTCTGGAGCCATTTCTCCTACTGTGATCATTGTTATCACTCCTACTCTTTTCTTTTACTATATCAAATGCTATCCTATTTTTCATTGTCTATTACAGACCTCATCACAAAAGCAAACGGTAATGTATATCCAATTAGCGCTTCCGCAATTGCAATCCATCTCCCAATTCCAATCGGAGATATATCACCATATCCAACAGACAATAAAGTAACCGCGCTAAAATATAAACAAATTTCTACAAGTTGAAAAGAGTGAGCGTTCAAGCTTTCTCCATCCTCTTTCAAAACTGCAAAACCCATTTCCTCTAATACAACGTAACTTAATCCAAACGCAATTAGTACAGTTGTATAAATCAAAAATAATGTGGCTAAATTATACAGCGAAAAAAAACGCGTTGAATCTGAATAGGAACTCCATAACAATTGGACACTCTTCAAAATAGCTATCGTTGCAAGTAATAGAATAAATCCCCATAACATGTCCTCCACCTCATTTTATATGTATGAGACGGCCATTGGATTTATCCCTTAGAAACAAACAAGCTTCTATAATTAATTCCCAGCACCACGGTACCTTTTTACCCCTTGATTCCAAAGAGTAATTGCAATCGTAAAACAGATAACACCAACGAATGGTGTTGCAAATGCATAGCTATTCCACTCTGTTTTTCTTAAAAAGTATGCTGCCGGATACACTCCGACAAACGCAAATGGTAAAACAAACGTTAAAATGAAGCGAATCACACGGTTATAAATATTCACAGGATAGCGACCATAGTTACCTATGTTATACATTAGCGGCATAATTGAACTTTTCGCATCCGACCAAAAACCAAGACTCGCAAGCGTAACAAATATCCCTCCATATACAAGTGCTCCTCCACCTACCATCAGTAAGAATAAGAAGAAATCGTACCAGTAAAAAGATAATTGTAACTCCACAGCTGCGTAGCCCATTACAATCATTCCTGTAATCGCTCCAATTAAAGATTCAAGTTCCATTCTTTCTAATATAATTTGAAATAAACTATGAATCGGTCTCGTTAATATACGGTCCATTTCCCCTTTAATAATGTAACGATCATTAAAGTCCCATATGTTAAAGAAAGCCGAGAAAATGGCAAACGGTACTAAAAAGAAACCATAAATAAAGATTACTTCTTCTCTACTCCAGCCTTTTAATGCTTGTGTATGTCCAAATACAACGAGAATAAAGATTAAATTAACAGCCTGTAGTGATAAATCAGAAAGTAATCCAACGATAAAATCGCCCCGATACTCCAATTTTGTTTTTATATATTGGCTTGCATATTGCAAAAATAGGTTTATATATATCATCTCATCATCCCCCCTGTACAATTAGACGTTTTCTCGCCGTTCTCCACATGAGTACAATTGGAATAATAAGTACAATTGCCCAAATTACTTGGAATAATAATGCCTCATACAATTTACTTCCTTGTATACCTTCTGAAAAAATCATACTCGGAATATAACTAATGGCCTGAAACGGTAAAAATACCATTGCCTTCTGGGCCCATAACGGATAAAAACTAATTGGTAATAATAGACCTGAAAATAAATCAATAACAACACGTTTTGCATACATAATTCCACTATTATTAAATAGGAAGAACGTGAGCATTCCCGTCATTAAATTAATTTGTGTATTAATAATAAAACTAAATATTAAAGATAAGAAGAAATATAACCACGTTTGAAAATTCGTTGTAATTTGCAATGAAAATAATAAGGTAACGATAACCATGCCTGGAATTGAAAAGAAGGCAAAACGAAATATTCCTTCACCAAGACCTTGCATCACTTTCATGCCTAAATAGTTATATGGACGAATCAGTTCTACCGCTACACGTCCTTCTTGAATCTCCATCGCAATTTCCCTGTCTATATTATTAAAATAAAAGGCACGTGCCATCCACGCAATTGCAATATACGTAGTCATTTGCGAAATAGATAAACTTTCAATATTCTCTTTTCCACTATAAATTGCTTGCCACAAAAAATAATACGCACCGATATTAATTGTATAAATTAAAATCCCGCTATAATAGTTTGTACGATACGCAAGCATCATTAAAAAGCGAATCCGAATCATTTCAATGTACTTACCCATGTTTAATACCTTCTTCATAAATGTTACGAATAATTTCCTCTGTAGACACTTCGTTAATTTTTAAATCTTTAATTTGAAAGGCTTGTACTACTTTAGAAATAAGCATTGAAATGATAACTTCTTCATTCGGTATTTTTGCAACCCACGCGTTTTCCTCTTTCGCTTTCGACCAAACGACATGACTATCTGGCATAACCATTGATAAAGCCTGATAGGAAACTGGTGCAATAAATTGAAAATGTATTTCCTTCTCTGCTCCCCACTGCATACGAAGATTATTTAAAGAACCGTCATACATAATATTTCCTTCATCCAGCATGATAACGCGCTCACATAAAGCTTCAATATCAGTAATATCATGGGTTGTTAATAAAATTGTTGTTTTATAACGTTCATTCATTTCTTTTAAAAATTCACGTATTTTCAATTTCACAAGTACATCTAACCCAATGGTTGGTTCATCTAAAAATAATAACGGCGGATTATGAATTAATGCTGCCGCTAATTCACAACGCATTCTTTGACCTAGAGATAACTTTCGAACTGGCTTATCTAATAAAGGACCAATATCTAACGTTTCAATCACGTGCTCCATATGCTCTTTATACTGAGCGTCTGATACACCGTACACTTTTTTTAATAAACGAAACGATTCTTGTACAGCAATATCCCACCAAAGCTGTGAGCGTTGCCCAAAAACAACACCAATTGTTCTTACAAATTCTTCTCTCTGCTTATGTGGATTCATCCCGTTTACTAAAATTTCTCCTGATGTCGGAGTCAAAATTCCAGTAAGCATTTTAATTGTCGTTGATTTACCGGCACCGTTCTCACCAATATACCCAACCATTTCACCTTGTTTTACAGTAAACGATACATCATTTACTGCTGGTACTATTTTATAATTACGATTTAATAAATCGCGAAATGCACCCTTTAAACCCGGACGACTTGAATAGGCTGTAAATTCTTTACGTAACCCTTGTACCTCAATTACCGATTTCATAATCGGACCCCCTTCCTAAATGTCACAACGAATAGTTTACCCAACTGCCTTCTCTATCACAAACAATACGTCTTTTCGAAAAACATGTTAGAATAATACATAGATTTTTGTAAGGAGATGAATTGTAGTGAAATTCACAAAATCAGAAGCATTACATAAAGAAGCTTTAGAACATATCGTTGGCGGCGTTAATAGTCCTTCTCGTTCTTTTAAAGCAGTTGGCGGCGGCGCTCCTGTTGCTATGGAACGCGGAAAAGGTGCTTATTTCTGGGATGTAGACGGAAATAAATATATCGATTATTTAGCAGCATACGGTCCTATTATTACTGGACATGCTCACCCGCACATCACAAAAGCAATTACAACAGCTGCTGAAAATGGTGTACTTTACGGAACACCAACAGCGCTAGAAGTAAAATTTGCAAAAATGTTAAAAGAAGCAATGCCTGCATTAGATAAAGTCCGCTTCGTAAACTCTGGTACTGAATCAGTAATGACAACAATTCGTGTCGCTCGTGCTTACACAGGCCGCACAAAAATTATGAAATTTGCTGGTTGTTACCACGGTCATTCTGATTTAGTACTTGTAGCAGCTGGATCTGGTCCTTCTACGCTAGGAACTCCTGACTCAGCCGGTGTACCACAAAGTATCGCTCAAGAAGTTATTACCGTTCCATTTAATAATGTAGAAACTTTAAAAGAAGCACTAGATAAATGGGGACATGAAGTAGCAGCTATCCTTGTAGAACCAATCGTTGGAAACTTCGGTATTGTAGAGCCTAAACCAGGATTCCTTGAAAAAGTAAATGAACTTGTTCACGAAGCTGGTGCACTAGTAATTTACGACGAAGTTATTACTGCTTTCCGCTTTATGTACGGTGGTGCTCAAGACTTACTTGGCGTAACCCCAGACTTAACAGCGCTTGGTAAAGTTATTGGCGGCGGACTTCCAATCGGTGCTTACGGTGGTAAGAAAGAAATTATGGAACAAGTTGCCCCGCTAGGACCTGCATATCAAGCTGGTACAATGGCAGGAAATCCTGCTTCTATGGCATCTGGTATTGCTTGTCTAGAAGTTCTTCAACAAGAAGGGCTTTATGAGAAATTAGATGAACTTGGTGCAATGCTTGAAAAAGGAATTTTAGAGCAAGCAGCAAAACATAATATCGATATTACATTAAACCGTCTAAAAGGTGCTTTAACTGTATACTTCACAACAAATACAATTGAAGATTACGATGCAGCACAAGATACAGATGGTGAAATGTTCGGTAGATTCTTCAAGCTTATGCTTCAAGAAGGTATTAACTTAGCACCTTCTAAATATGAGGCATGGTTCTTAACGACAGAACATACAAAAGAAGATATTGAATATACAATTGAAGCTGTAGGTAGAGCATTTGCTGCTTTAGCAGATAATAAATAATCCCTATAATGAAAAGGAAAAAAGAAAGCACATCTTTCTTTTTTCCTTTTTTCTATTTCATAAATCCCTTATTAATAGTATAATTATTCATAATTATCTGTTTTATTTTTCTTTTATATCCTTACTATCTTTGTATACAAGGCTGTTCATGCCTTAAATAGTAAGATTATTCAAACTTTAATAAGAGGGGGGATTGACGGATGCTCAATAAAACAAATACATGGACACCGTCTTTATTTCGAGATTATAGAAATGCAGAACATGATGCGTGTGGAATCGTTTCCGTTATGGAGAAACGAAAAATTGCTACGAAAGAGAACATTGATCTTTGCATACAATCACTCGTCAAAATGAATCATAGAGCTGGTTTCATTAATGGTGAAGGAGATGGTATCGGAATTCACGTTGATGTCCCAAAAGCACTTTGGAATGAGAAGCTGAAAAATAACGGATACAATCCAACGATTGTGGATCATCCCCACTTTATCGTTGGACATTTTTTTCTAAATAAAAAAGAAAATATTGCTACTTTAAAAAATTATATTCGTATGCAATTAAATAACGAAAATTTCACTATTATTTTTGAAAGTGATGATGTAATAAATTCCGATGCACTCGGCCCACTTGGTAAACAAGAAGAACCTTTATTTTGGCAAGTTGCCCTTATCGCAGAAAATGAAGTTCAAAATATTGAGCGAACATTATTTTCTGTAACGATAAAAATAGAGGAAAACGAAGCGATTCATGTTGCTTCATTAAGTCGTAATCATGTTGTATATAAAGTTCTAGGTGCTGGCGATACACTTGTTGCCTATTACAACGATTTACAACACCCACTTATCGCTTCAACTATGACGCTAGGACATAACCGTTATTCTACTAATACATTATCTAATTTTTTTCGTGTACAACCATTTAGCATCCTTGGACATAATGGTGAAATTAACACAATTGCAAAATTACGCGATCAAGCTGACATGATTCATGTTCCACTTACTGCTGGGGGCAGTGACTCCCAAGATTTAAACCGCACCTTAGAAACTCTACTTGTTCAATACGACTACAGTTTATTTGAAGCAATGGATATACTATTCCCACCAATTATTAATGAAATTAAACTTTATGAACCGCATTTACAAGATTTATATACGTATATACGTGAAGCATGGGGGCATTTCGCACAAGGGCCAGCTGGCATTATTTCACGTTATAAAGATGAAGCTGTTTTCAGTGTCGACTCCCTTGGACTGCGACCAGTATGGAAAGTGGAAACAGAGAGTTCTTATATTTTCTCTTCTGAACCTGGAGTTGTATCACCAACTGAATATGTAGCCGAACCAAAACCACTCGCTCCTGGAGAAAAGGTCGGATTAAAATGGAATGAACGAGATGAACTTGTTCTTTATGAATATGACAAATACCAAACCCAAGTATACAACCGTTTTAAAGAGCGAATTGATACTAAAGATTATCATTTAAATTTATCTATCCCTAAAACAGAAGAAATTCAGGGATTATGTGATTCTGTCCAAGTTGAAACAAAACAATACGTTGCTTTCGGATGGGACCGAGAACATATTCAGCTTCTTGAACAGATGGCAACAAAAGGCGTTGAGCCAATTCGCTCACTGGGGCATGATTCACCACTTGCTGCACTCGATACTGATAGACGAAATATCGCTGACTTCATTAAGGAAAGTGTAGCCGTTGTTACAAATCCAGCAATCGATCGCGATCGAGAGGTCGAACACTTCTCCACACGAACGATACTTGGAGAGCGCCCAAGTTTATTAAGTGGTGCTAAACAGCCATTTGTAGTTGAGATGCTTTCTCCAATTATTTTAGAAGGAAGTGTAGCACAATCTATCACAGAGGAATTACACACAATTACGTACGAACAACTTATACAGCTATTCAATACTCATAGCTCTATCGCTACAATTTCTGCTACGTTCAGTCCGACAGAAACTTTACAATGCGCCTTAAATCGAATTAGTTCTGAAGCGATAACAGCCGTGAACGATGGGGCTTCCCTACTATTAATAGACGATGCCAACGCTCATCTAAATGAACGGTTATGGATTGATCCGCATTTAGTTACCGCTAAAGTACATCAAGTATTAAGCGAAAATAAATTACGCCGAAACTGTTCTCTCGTTATACGTTCTGGTGCCCTTCGCTCCTTACACGATATCGTCACACTGTATGGATTAGGAGCAGATAGTATTAATCCATATTTATTATTTGCAACCGTCAATGATGGGACAAAAACACCAATTATGAATTTGTATAATGCTCTTAATAAAGGACTGGAAAAAGTCATTTCAACAATTGGAATTCATGAATTGCGTGGTTACGGTCGTCTCTATTCCTCTATCGGATTGCATGAGGAAATCGCAAATATATTACAAATTACGAATTTCTTCGGTTCAAATGATTTAGCTTTTTCGCTTGAATCACTTGCTGAAGATGCACAAATGCGAGCGGATGATTATAACAATCCTAAAATTAGAATGCGAAAATCTTTTCACATATTTCCGCGAATTTGGAAAGCAATTGGCGATGTCGCAAAAGGCAACTCTTATGATGATTACCGTGACAAGTTAAGTGAATTAGAAGAAAATAACCCAATCGCAATTAGACACCTTATTCAAACGAAACAAACAAAACAGGTAGTTCCAACTGAAGATGTGTCCATCGGTATCCGCAATCATGATTTACCATTTATTATTAGTTCCATGTCATTCGGTTCTCAAAATGAAGTTGCCTTTCGTGCATATGCAGAAGCGGCCGATCAGCTAAATATGATTAGTTTGAACGGTGAAGGCGGCGAAATTAAAGATATGATCGGAAAATACCCACATACACGTGGACAACAAATTGCGTCCGGACGATTTGGCGTAAACGCCGAACTACTAAATTCATCAAACTTAATTGAAATAAAAATCGGGCAAGGGGCAAAGCCTGGTGAAGGTGGACATTTGCCAGGTTCAAAAGTAACAGCCAAAATCGCTGAAGCACGTAATGCTACAATTGGCTCAGATTTAATTTCACCTTCTAACAACCATGATATTTATTCAATTGAAGATTTAGCTCAAATGATTACAGAAATTAAAACGGCTAATCAACTTGCAAAAGTAGCTGTAAAAGTCCCTGTCGTCCCTAACATTGGAACAATTGCTGTCGGTATCGCAAAAGCTGGTGCTGATTTTATTAACATTAGCGGATTTGATGGTGGTACAGGTGCTGCACGCATTCACGCATTGCAACATGTAGGCCTTCCTGTAGAAATTGGGGTTAAAGCTGCTCATAATGCTTTACTAGAAGCCGATATGAGGCATAACGTAGAGATTTGGGCTGATGGTGGTATTCGAAGTGTAAATGACGCCTTAAAAATCATGCTCCTTGGAGCAAACCGCATCGGATTTGGCACATTATCAATGATTGCAATCGGCTGTACAACTTGCCGCGGATGTCACCTAGATACTTGTCACGTTGGCATCGCAACACAAATCGAGTCTGAGGCTCAGGCGAAAGAACACGGATTACGCCGCTTCGTCCCACGCGAATTAGAAAGTGCCGTTGCTGGATTATTACATTTATTCACCACTTTTGGCGTAGAACTAAAACGATTAACAGGAAATCTTGGTTATACAAATTTACAAGACATTGTTGGGCGTTCCGATTTATTAGAGCAAGTTCGAGGCAAAAATTCATTAAACTTATGTAATTTACTACAAACGATAAAACATCCATCTGTTACAAAAACAGAATATGTACTGGAAAAACAATTTGAAACAGTTCATTCCCCTCACTCAAAAGAATTAGTGGGCGTCGGCGTAGAGCAACGCGTTATGGGTGGTCTAGAATCTTGCTATCGCGTTCGTAGTAAATTATATGAAGACACAAAACTTGAACCACTTACATTAAAGTATACGAATGGCTCTATTCCTGGAAATGGATTAGGCGCTTACAATAGTGAGAACTTATTTATACACGTAAATGGCGGTGCACAAGATGGTATTGGTAAAACCTCCTTTGGTGGTGGTATTTATATAACGAAAGCAAAAGGAAAAGACGGCATATATTATAACGGTTCTGTCGGAAAAGGTTTTGGATACGGCGCACAAAAAGGATCCCTATACGTTCAAGGTAACGCTGATGCTCGCGCTGGCATTCGCCTCTCTGGAGCAGACATGATAATTGGAGGGCGAATAACAAAGCCACTCCGTGAAAAAGAACAAGGGAATATAGGTGCATACTCTAATATTAAAGGGTTCGCTTTTGAATATATGACAAATGGGCGAGCGCTTGTTTTAGGGGATCCCGGTCCATGGATCTGTGCTGGTATGACTGGCGGTGTTGTTTATTTACGTCATGATGCAAGCCTTGGTTTAACAGAACAGGCCTTAAAAAGAAGAATCGCAAAAGGGGCAAATGTTACATTACAATCAATTAGTAAAAATGGTGTGCAAGATGTGACTGAGTTATTGCTAGATTATATTCGTGTATTAAATGAGCATGAGCAATATGAGGAAGTTGCTTTATTAACACCGTTACTCGATGATATGCAGCACCAGTTTTTTGAAATTATCCCGAAAAAAGAGCAGGCTGATCCATCTATCTCGACAGAGTGATATACCTCATTTTCATTTTCAAGAAAAAATTGACGAAGTACACTTCTCATAGTAATCTATAATAACAATTTGAAACCTGCTGAAATTCAGCAGGTTTTTTTACTAAAAATTGATGTTTAAAAAAAATTAGGAAAAATTATAAATGAATCTTAATTTCTTATTAACGTCACTAAAATATCACTTGCTAACATATTGTAATGAATGTATAGTATCATGTTGTACATTCATTATGACAAGAGAAAGGATCTTATTAAGGGTATGAAACTTGGTGCTCGCATTTTAAAAACGGGTATTGCCATCACATTAGCTTTATTTGCTTGTATTTTACTTCAATTACCGAGTCCGGTATTTGCGGGAATCTCAGCTATCTTCGCTGTTCAACCGTCTGTATACCGTTCGTATTTAACTGCACTTGAACAAATTCAAGCAAACGTCATTGGCGCGATATTCGCTATCGTATTTGCTACTGCTTTTGGACATAATCCTTTTATTATTGGATTAACATGTATATTAGTAATTGCTCTTACACTGCAATTACGATTAGAAAACACAATATCAATTGCTTTAGTAACAGTTATCGCCATTATGGAGTATCAGGGCGAAGATTTCTTTAGTTTTGCCTTACTTCGCTTTGCGACGATTATGATTGGGATTATTGCAGCTTCACTTGTAAATTTAGTGTTTATGCCGCCAAAATACGAAACAAAGCTATATCATCGTATCGTTGATAATACAGAAGAAATTGTAAAATGGATTCGAATGAATAGCAGGCAAGCTTCTGATTTTACAACGCTAAAAACTGATATTGATCGTATGAAAGAAAAAATGATCAAACTAAACCATTACTATTTGCTGTATAAAGAAGAAAGAAGCTACACGAAAAAAGTAAAGTTCGCAAAAATTCGTAAGCTCGTTTTATTCAGACAAATGTTAGCGACGACAAGCCGTGCTTTAAGTACGTTAAAATCATTACATCGTACTGAAAATGAACTGCGCTATATGCCAGAAGAATTTCAGGAATCTATCCAAAACGAACTTGATTCATTAACGCATTATCATGAACAAGTTTTATTAAAATTTATTGGTAAAGCAAAAAAACAACAATCCGTTGAAATGCTTGATGAAGTTGAAACAGGTAAACAAGAATTAATTGATATCTTTATGGATTATCAAAACAAAGACGATGAGGAAGCGTATAAAACATGGCTACACCTCTTCCCTCTTATTTCTGCCATTATTAACTATAGTGAAGAAGTAGAGCATTTAGATTTACTTGTGGATAGCTTCTACACATACCATAAACCAGAAGCAGAACTCCAAATCGACGATAAAAAAGAAGACGAATAAAGAAAACAGCTCCTTTTACGCTAAAGGAGCTGTTTCTGTTATGTGTTGAAGTTGATATAAATTGTAATAAAATCCTCTTTTTTTCATTAACTCTTCATGAGAACCTGTTTCTTTAATTTCACCATCTTCAATGTAAATAATCGTATCAACATGCGTAATCGTCGCCAATCGATGTGCGATTATAATCGTCGTCCGATCAGCAGCTAACGTCTGAAGCGCCTGTTGAATATATCGTTCATTTTCTAAATCTAAAGCAGACGTTGCTTCATCTAATATAAGTAATGATGGATTCTTTAGAAACACTCGTGCAATCGCTACACGTTGCCTTTGTCCACCGGATAACTTCACACCACGTTCCCCAACTACAGTATCATAACCATCAGGTAACTCAATAATAAAATCGTGAATTTGTGCAGCTTTGGCAGCTGAAATCACTTCTTCCTCTGTAGCTTTCGGATTTCCATATAAAATATTAGCTCCGATTGTATCGCTAAATAATAAATTATCTTGCAGTACAATTCCAATATGACTACGTAAATTTCTCATATCATACTTTCTTACATCTATCCCATCTACATAAACTGCACCTGAAGAAACATCATAGAAACGCGGGATTAAACTAGCAAGAGATGACTTCCCTCCCCCACTCGCTCCTACAAGTGCTACCTTCTCTCCTGGTAACATAGTTAACGAAAGGTTATGTAATATCTCTTTTTCATCCGAATTGTAACGAAAAGATACATTATCAAATATCACTTCACCATTTAATTTTTTCACTTGTACCGCACTTGGTACATTGACAATATCATATTTTTCATCTAACAATTCAAATACTCGATCCATCGATGCAAAAGACTGCGTTAATGTTGTAGATGAATTAACAAGGCGGCGAAGCGGACTATACAAACTATCCATATATCCAACGAAGGCAACCATAGTCCCTAATGTTAACTGCCCCTGAATCACTTCATATGCTGCAAAACCAATCACAAGTAACGGGCCTAAATCTGTTAACGTATTTACTGCCGAAAATGTTCTCGCCGTCCAACTCGTATGGGTTAATGCTTTCGTCAAAAATTCATTATTTCTTTTTTCAAACTGCTTCCCCTCATACTCTTCTAATGCAAAGCTACGTGTCACTTGCATCCCTTGAATACGTTCATGTAAATATCCTTGCATCGTTGCTAACGCTTGTGAACGCTCTTTCGTCAATTTTCGAAGACGCCCGAAAAAATATTTCACTGCCACTACATAAATAGGTAAAATTAAAAGCGCAACAAATGTCAATTTTATATTCATAGAAAACATAACGATAATAGCAATAGCAATTGTTGCCGTATCTAACCAAACATTCATCAAACCAGTAATTACAAAGTCCTTCGTTTGTTCTACATCATGAATGACACGTGAAATAATCTCCCCTGTTTTTGTATTCGAATAATAGCGTAAACTCAACTTTTGCAAATGACCAAAAATATGCTTTCGCAAATCATACAGTATTGTATTTGCGATACGCTGTGCGAAATATTGACGATAATATTCAATTGGCGGTCTTAATACTGCAAAAATAAAAAAAGCAATTCCAACGGCTGTTACTAATTGGGACGTTTTATCTTGAAGTGACCCTCCGCCTTGAATTACATCATCGATAATATATTTTAATAACCACGGCATAATAAGCGGGATGCCGAATTTAACTAGGCCAATCATAATCGTAATAGCAATAAGCCATCGATACGGTTTAACAAATTGCAAATATCTTTTTATGCCTTGCACATAATCCCCCCTCTAATAGGACAAACCTGCCGGGAAATCCCCTGCAGGTTTGTTTTAATTTCTGTACATTAAATATCTTTCATACCACATATCTACGAAATCTGGCGCGAATGGCCCTTTTCTTTGATGAATCCATTGTGTTAATTGTGCTACATTTCGTTTTAAAATGGTATCAATAACAGGTGGATACTGCATAATTTGACTGTGCTTTTCATACTCATCTTCATCCAAAAGTGTATATGTCATATCTGGATACACTTTAATATCTAAATCATAATCAATGTACTTCAATGCTTCGGAATCATATGCAAACGGTGAGCTTAAATTACAATAATAATATACTCCCTCTTCCCTTAACATTCCAATCACATTAAACCAATAGTTTGCATGAAAATAACAAATTGCTGGTTCACGAGTAATCCATGTTCGGCCATCTGATTCTGTCACTACTGTACGATCATTTGCTCCGATCACAAGACTCTGTGTCCCCTTTAAAATTGTTGTCTCTTCCCACATTCTATGAATGGAGCCATTATGTTTATAACTATGTATTTGTACTTTTTCTCCTTCGTTGGGAAATCCCATATATGCTCCCTTCTTTCAACTGCAAATGCCCTTTGAACTGCATTCACTTTTTTTCTATTATAACTTTTTTGTCGAAATTTTAAAACTAAAGCGACAAGACTCTATTTTTTCACACTGAATACCATATCCCTAATCTTCTTAGGAGACGGTGTCTTCGCTGAATTATTTACAAACGAGGAAATTGGAATAGAAAAAGCCCTTCCTTATTTCTATGTAAAGAAGGACCTTGCACCGAAAGGTAACAATATATCTTATCCTAAATTCGAAATCATTTTTTCAGTTTCAAAAGATTGAATCACACTATTTGTTTGCTTTTCAAACTTCTCATGTAACAGCTTTAACGCTAATTCTGTTCTATATATTTCTTGGCGGATAAAATGTAATTCCTTTTTATCGCACGTATCCTTTTCGCTCATTTCAATTTGCTGATACTTCTCTAGATGAGCTTGTAACTTCAACAACTCATCCATCGTTTCCAATTGCTCTCCTACCAACTTATCAAAATCGTTCATTACTTACCCCCTTTTGGACTTATTTATCAGTTATTATTCCTCATTACATATTTCTAATCTTTAACTTCCTTCTCCTTTGACTACATTTGTTGACTTATTAGAAGTTATGTCGTTCGCTTTATTTTCATTACCATGACCAAAGCACAAAGAAAACACTTCTCACGAATTAGAGAAGTGTTTTTCTTTCATTACTGATTTGAACTAGAAGATTGTGATTGTTTTGCAGCTGATTGTGCATTTTGTTTTTTCACAGCATGCACATCTGTTTCAGTTGCAAATTCTGTACCATAACTAGCGTTTGCACTTTGTGCACCAGAAGCTTGCGCTTTCTTTGCTTCTGATTGTGCGTTTGCTTGTTTTACTGCTTGTACATTTGTTTCAGTCGCAAACTCTGTACCATAACTAGCATTTGTACTTTGAATGCTAGCACCAGAAGTTGCCTTGTTATAACCTTGTTGTTTTTTACTCATCTTTCTCACCTCCACAACCAATAATGTAACCAATTCACTTAGAAGCTATCCGTAATTTTCTTTAAAAAAATTCCGCATATATCTCTTATTACTCATTCAAACTATAGAAAATGGAGGTGGAAATATGTATATAGGACGCGATATGACTGAACTAACGATGCTTTCAAAAAATGAATGGAAAGAAGATGAATTAGCTTATTTTCATCATTCATTACAACAGATTCTGCCCTATTTAAACGCAGAAGGACAAAGTATTTATAAAGAAATTGTTATAGAAATTGAATCAAGAGGCGGCTTACAAGAAGGTGAAGCTAGTTGGACTCATGGGACAAAAATTTCTTACGATTAAAAAAGTGTTCCCAATTTAGGGAACACTTTTTTGTTTATTGCATTGTAATTTTCTCAACGCAACTCTCATAAATCGTACGATGCGATTTAGAGAAAGGTAACTGTTCAAATGCTTCTTTCGATACAAATTTCAATGTATCTGTTTCAACAATTTCACCAGTTACTTTTCCGTAAAATACGAATATATCCCAAGTCCGATGTGTAAACGTATGTTGTACATTCATCGCGTATTCTTCAATAGAAATCGAAATCTCAAATTTTTCTTTCATATAATCTATAAGCTGTTCCTTCTGATTACGAATCCCTTCGCCAAGTTCAATATTCGGAAACTCCCACATATTAGCTAATAAACCGGTACTTGGACGTTTATTAATGACGTAACGACCATCTTCTGTTTGAAGTACTCCTGCAACAATCGGTACCATCGTAGGAGCCTTCGCTTTACTTTTTACTGGTAATTCCTTTTGAACACCTTCAGCATATCCCCTGCAATGCTCACGTACAGGACAAAGTAAGCATGCTGGATTTTTAGGAATACAAATCAGTGCTCCTAATTCCATCAAACCTTGATTAAAATAAGATGGATTTTCAGCCGAAATAATTTCACGCACAATCTCTTCAAACACTTTTCTAGTCTTCGGTTTTGCAATGTCATCCCACACGGATAAAATGCGAGATAATACACGCATAACATTTCCGTCAACTGCTGGCTCTGGTATACCATATGCGATACTTAAAATAGCACCTTTTGTATATGGTCCGACTCCTTTTAACTTTTCAATTTTCTTTACATCACTCGGTACTATCCCGCCATATACTTCTTTTACCTCTTTTACTGCTGCATGTAAATTTCTCGCTCTAGAATAATACCCTAAACCTTCCCATGCTTTTAATACTTCTTCATCATCCGCATTTGCCAAAGCCTCTAGAGTAGGAAACTTCCCCATAAAATTCGCGTAATATGGTTTTACAGCTTCTACCCTTGTTTGCTGTAACATAATTTCCGAAACCCAAACACGATATGGGTCTTTATTTTTACGCCACGGTAAGTCGCGTTGCTCTTTTTCAAACCAACCAATTAAATCATTTTGAAACTGCTCTATGTTAAAATTATTTAAAATTTCAAGTGTCAAACTTGATCCCCCTCATTTTTTTGCATATAAGTACTATTATAAAGATTTTAGGAAAAAATTTAAGTAAGATGACATAGGAAATAGAAGGCAAAGGACTTGAGGTATCGAATAAAAAGAGTTACATTAATAAAAAACGGAGGTGGATTTCTATGGACACAGCCACTCACCTTGTTATGGGCGTTACTCTAGGCAGTTTGGCTACATTAGACCCAGCCATAGCACAAAGTGATATTGGGCCACAAGCAGTTATGCTTGCTACAATTGCCGGTTCCAATATTCCTGACATCGATACAGTTTTAAAATTGCGTAATAACGCTAAATATATAAGAAATCATCGTGGTATTACTCATTCCATTCCTGCAGTGATTCTTTGGTCATTCCTTATAAGTGGCATCTCTTTCGCCTTCTTTTCAGAAGCTCCATATTTGCATCTACTACTTTGGTCATTTATTGCCGTCTTTCTTCATGTCTTTGTAGATATTTTCAATGCTTACGGTACACAGGCATTACGGCCCTTCACAAAAAAATGGGTAGCACTCGGCATCATTAATACATTTGATACCGTCATTTTCTTTATCCATATACTCGCAATTGCTTGTATGCTCGTAGGTTCCCATAAAGGGTATACTGCCTTAGCAGCGTATATATTGATGACTGTTTACTACATCGGACGGATTATGATGCATAGAAACATACGTAGCGTCGTATATAAACGTTTCAATAACGTTGAGAAGATCATCATTTCTCCTTCTTATCGATTTTATCATTATCATTTAGCAATCGTTACAACTGATTATTACTACGTTGCTAGATGGCATCGTGGTAACATCATGCTATACGATAAGTTCGATCGGGTACCGTTCCCAGATAATGCTATTATGCGCGCTGCTAAACAAGATGAAAACATCTCAGCATTTCTATCTTTCTCTCCTGTGTATCGCTGGGACATTTTCGATTATGATCATTATTACGAAGTTCGATTCATTGATTTGCGATATCGCAGTAAAGATTATTATCCATTCGTTGCAATTGTTCAACTCGATCAAAATTTAAATATTATTAGTTCCTATACAGGATGGATTTTTAGTGAAGAAAAACTTCGAAAAAAGCTGGAATTACTTCCACATTAAAAAAAGCGACTTAAGTCGCTTTTTTTAATGTTTCAAATGATCTTCTTGATTAATTAAATGGCTATATTTCGGATTATTTGTACGCATTTCATGAAGGCGTCCTCCATGATTATTAATCCATGATCGAACCACTTGTTCAGTCATTTCCTCTCCTTGATAACGACCGGATTTCGCATAAGTTGTTCGAAAGTCTTCCCACAGTAATTCAACCCACGCACGAGCCTGTGCGTAAGAAAGCTTGTCATTTTTGTCTAATAGTTCTTTCGTTAATGCTTCATAAATATCATTCATGTTCTAGTCTCCTTTTACCTAATTATCCCTTCATTTCTAAAGGATAGTTTCTTCTATTTTGCACATTCTATAAGTGATACTTCTTAAAGAGGTATCAACTGATGATGAGGAGGGCGTTCGCAATGGGTAAACAAGCCGAATTTTGGTCTGAGTCAAAAAACAACAGCAAAATCGACGGTCAACCGAAAGCGAAATCACGCTTCGCTTCGAAACGACCTAACGGCACAATTAACACGCACCCACAAGAACGTATGCGTGCTGCAAATCAGCAGGAAGAGTAGTACAAATTAAATTAACTTCCTACACGAGGTGATAAAGATGAGCTACCGTGATCGCTTAGATAGTCGTTCTGAATTATTTAACCATACGTGGACTCGTCCGAAACATGCTAAAGCGCAAGTTAACGGACAGACGCAACAAACCCAGTCTCTCATTATATTGGCAAATGAATGTAAGAAACGCCAATTTTAGAATCTCCTATCTCCTGTAACGCCTACCAAAGATGAAAACCAGAGAGATATTCGCTCTCTGGTTTTTATTTTTCTTGTAATAAGGAAATTGGTATTCCAATCTCTTCATTATCATTTTGCTTATGTCCCCAAGCAAATACCCCATTGAAATACGTAATTTCAAATAATATACCAGGTTCTTCTACCAATTCATATGTCTCACCAATATGGAATTTGTTTATGTCAGTCATATAAGCACGAGCCATTGCCATCTTTCTCATTAATACATCGAACTCATTTACAATTCCGAGCTGCTCTGCCTTTATTGCTTGCTCTTTCAAAACCCCAATTTCTTCCCTTAGCTCATGTGGTGTCATTTCACTGTAGCGCTTTGGCATATTCATCTTATTCCCCTCATCCCTCTTCACGTTTCATTTGCAAAAATATCTCTATCTCATCAATAGAGAATCCTTTGCGATATAGCGCTTGTTTCATCTTATTTTCAAATGTCCAGCCATCATACTTCTTATATTTCTCATAATATTTATTCCCATGATAGTGTAACGCTTCTTGTTGCTGTTCGTCATCTTTTTCGTCTTTCAATTCTTCCAAACAAATTTGAATCACATCTCTAGAATACCCTTTACGAACAAGCATTTCGTCTAACTTTAGCTTCATTTGTAAAAAGGAATGTTTTTGATAAGATCTTTTCTTCTTTTCTATAAGATGTAAAGCATTCTCAATTTGCTTTTCCTTCGGATATTCTTGTAAACTATGCGTAATAATTAGATCCTGAACTCCTTTATTTAACAACTCTCTTTTAATAACAGTGGGACCTTTTCGATTCACATTACTTTGTGTTCTCGTATATAAAACAGCGTACTCTTTATCATTAATATATCGGTCATGTAATAATTTCGAAACGACTTCAGAGATGATGGACTGTCCCACTTCTTTTTTTCGTAAAAAATCTTCTATTTCTTGTTTCGTTCTCATTTGATAGGATAAATAGGAGATTGCTTGTAAATATGCTTTTTGTACCTCTTCATTGTACAAAATATTTCCTAACGCTATTTCATCAATTTCTAAGCCCTTTTGTAATCCGTGTTTTATTAAGATTACTTGATTCACACTAAACCCGTACTCTTCACCTTGACCTTTATCAATATAAATATTAAACCGTTCTTTCGATCGTTTTTGCACTTCTATTTTTGTAATGACAGCCATACTCTCACCTCTCTATTATTTTAACGTATTATCCGAAAGAAGTCTCCTTCCTGGGGCGTGTGAAAGACGATAGTCTAGCGGTAGGTGGGGGATGAATTTCGGTTTGGCGTAGCCAAACATTTGGTTTTCTGATTTTTTTTGCCTCTGATATAATCATTCTTATAAGAGGTAAAGTTTGGTATAACAATGAAAGTAGATAATAATAATGTAATATTCAGGTTGTGTGATCACCGTCATAGCTTATGGGAAATGAAGCGAAAACTGAGGTGAATGGAAATGCTAAAGCAGAATAAGGCGTACAAATTTCGTCTGTATCCTACAGAAGAACAAGCTCATCTCATACGTAAAACGTTCGGATGTGTACGCTTTGTGTATAATAAAATGCTGGCTGAGCGGAAAGAAATATACGAAACATATAAAGAGAACAAGGAAGAGCTGAAGAAACAAAAATTCCCTACTCCTGCGAAATACAAAGTGGCGTATGAATGGCTTAAAGAGGTCGATTCCTTAGCATTGGCTAACGCGCAATTAAACTTGCAAACTGCGTATAAGAACTTTTTTAGTGGTCAAAGTGATTTTCCTACATTCAAAAGTAGAAAGAGTAGAAAATCTTATACAACGAATCGCGTAAACGGAAATATTATGTTATTTCATGGTTATATCAAATTACCGAAATTGCAAATGGTGAAACTGAAGCAACATAGGGAGATACCGCCAAATCATATCATCAAATCTTGTACGATTTCGATGACACCTACCGGTAAATACTATGTGTCTATCTTGACTGAATATAAAAAAGAGATTGTACAAAAAGAAGTACAAAGTGTAGTTGGATTAGACTTTGCAATGGCTGAATTATATGTGAGTAGCGAAGATGAGAAAGCCAATTATCCTCGCTTTTATCATCAGATGTTAGACAAACTAGCGAAGGCACAACGAGTATTAGCCAGACGTGTGAAAGATTCGGTACGCTGGAATAAACAACGCATTCGTGTAGCGAAGCTGCATGAAAAGGTCGCAAATCAACGTAAGAATTTCCTTCATCACAAGTCTAAAGAATTGGCTACTCATTTTGACGTTGTAGCAATCGAAGATTTACATATGAAAGGAATGTCACGAGCACTTCGCTTTGGTAAGAGTGTAGCTGATAACGGCTGGGGGATGTTCACGACATTTTTAGCATATAAGCTACAAGAACAAGGAAAACAGCTTGTGAAAATAGATAAATGGTTTCCTTCTACAAAGATGTGTAGTCGTTGTGGAAACAAAAAAGAAATGTCACTATCTGAACGTACGTATGCGTGTTCGTGTGGACTAACAATCAGTCGTGACTATAACGCAGCGATCAATATCAAAAAGGAAGCGATGCGGTTATTCGCATTGATATAAACCGTAAAAAATAACCTTTGGAACAAGGGAGTTAGCTCGGCTGTCTTAAGACAAATTCGTTAGCTATCAAAAGTAGCGATGAACCGAGAAGCCCCCACTTCAAGTCAGCTCGTAAGAGATACTAAGTGGTGGGTAGTTCACCATAGTCAAGGAACGTTTTTGCTTTTCAAGAATATATATAATGAGGAGGAAATAATTGTGAGAATCGCAATTTCTGGTGGTACCGGCTTTATCGGTAAATACCTTTCTACTTTTTTTATTCAAAAAGGATATACTGTTTACATTCTTACTCGAAACAAAACTACTGAAACTTCACATCCTAACCTTCAATACGTACAATGGACACCAGATTTACAAATCTTCCCCCTCTCCTCTATTGATGTAGTTATTAATCTAGCTGGAGAGTCTATTAATAGTAGGTGGACAAAGAAACAAAAGGAATCCATTTTAAACAGTAGAATTCAAACAACAAAAGGACTCATTAAACAATTGCAAAAACTAAATACAAAACCAAGCACATTTATTAACGCAAGTGCCATTGGATACTATGGCACTTCTGAAACCGAGTCTTTTACAGAACAGCATGAGACTCCTGGAAATGACTTTTTAGCAAATACAGTATATTCATGGGAACAAGAAGCATCTAAAGCACGTTCTCTCGGAATACGAACAATCTACGCAAGACTTGGAGTTGTATTAGGCGCAGACGGAGGAGCTCTTCCAAAAATGCTACTCCCCTATCAATTCTATATCGGAGGTACAATTGGATCTGGAAACCAATGGTTATCATGGATTCATATAGATGATGTCGTTCGCCTAATTGATTTCATCATACACAAAGAAGAAGTTGATGGACCTTTTAACATTACGGCTCCCCTACCTATAAGAATGAAGGAATTTGGAGAAACCATTGCAACTATAATGAAAAAACCTCATTGGTTACCTGTCCCTTCATTTATGCTTCACACTTTATTGGGTGAGATGAGTATACTTGTACTAGAAGGACAACATGTATTACCTACTAAAGCAATTGAACATGGGTATCAATACACATTTCCAACAGTAGACCATGCATTACAAAATATACTTTCGCATACAATGTAGTACTTCTAAAACACAGTTTTACAGGGGCCCTTTCAAAACCTTCATTTTCTAGAATCCGGAGCATTATTACACAAATAATCTTTCAGTTACTTCCCCTTAAATTCCATTAACATTATAAAGTAACAGAAATGAGGTACCTATGAAAATATTGCTCAAACAAGCCATTGTCTATCCTATTACATCCTCGAAATTTCAAGGGGATGTACTCGTTATAGGAGAACGAATTGCTGAGGTCAAGCCTTCCATTCAACCTACTCAAGATATGACAGTTATAGACGCGCGTGCTCTTCATCTCTTACCTGGATTTATTGATGTCCATACTCATCTTGGTCTCTATGATGAAGGTACTGGTTGGGCTGGCAATGATGCAAATGAAACATCTGAAGTTTCAACACCACATATCCGTTCTTTGGACGGAATCCACCCTTTTGATATTGCATTTCAAGATGCTGTACAAAACGGAATCACAACTGTTCATGTTATGCCAGGAAGTCAAAATATTATCGGTGGTACTACTTGTGTAATAAAAACAGCTGGAACTTGTATTGATCATATGATTATTCAAGAACCTGCTGGCTTAAAGATTGCCTTTGGAGAAAACCCTAAAAAGGTCCATAGTAATGGAACGAAAGAATCCATAACACGTATGGGAATTATGGGATTACTTCGGGAATCATTTTATGAAGCACAGCACTACGGGCATGAAGCTGATTTTCGAATGCTTCCTATCTTAAAAGCATTACGCCGCGAAATACCCGTGCGTATCCACGCTCACCGAGCAGATGATATTAGTTCTGCTCTACGCTTTGCAACAGAATTCAATCTCGATTTACGCATTGAACATTGTACAGAAGGACACTTTATTGTTGAAGAGCTTTCGAAACACAATTTGAAGGTTTCCGTTGGCCCCACTCTTACACGCCGTTCTAAAATCGAACTAAAAAACAAAACATGGGATACTTACCATATATTATCAAAAAATGGAGTGGAAGTTTCTATCACAACAGATCACCCTTATACACCCATTCAATATTTAAATGTTTGTGCTGCTGTCGCAGTAAGGGAAGGATTAGACGAAAAAACTGCACTAGAAGGAATCACTATATTTCCAGCGCGAAATTTACGTTTAGAGGATAGAATTGGAAGCATTGAGGTTGGAAAAGACGCTGATCTCGTGTTATGGACTCATCATCCTTTCCATTATTTAGCCAAGCCTGTACTAACCATGATTGATGGAAAAATAATTTACAAAAAAAATAAAAAAAACTAGTTTATTTTTTTGACTAGATAAAGTATTATACGATTATAAACTGAATGAAACCATAATCAATTTGTGTCGTGATTATCATTTTCAAATTGATGAATGGGGAAGGCAAATGGTGCGCCACCAGCGTTAGAAACTGGTTCTAGTGGGTTCGATTCCCACCCCGAAATTTTTTAAAGATTGATATAAAAATTTCGAGGGTGGGGTGTTTTTTCGGCATGCTACCCTCGTGTGAGGAGGAGTTAGTATGTTGAAAAAACGCGACTTACACGACAGCCACGTTCTATACGAGTTAATGGTGGATCCAGCTGTCTTCCCTTTTGTGCGTCAAAAGGCTTATTCTTATGAAGAATATTTATTTTTAACGAAACAAACGATTGAAGCAGAAGAGCGTGGGGAATTAATTTCACGCACAATTTTAGATGAATGGGGTAACCCCATCGGAACAATTACTTTATTTGATGTGCAAGAAAAAGCCGGATTCCTTGGAACATGGCTTGGTAAACCATATCATGGAAAAGGCTATAATAAATTGGCGAAAGATTCATTTTTTAGCGAACTTTTCTATGAATTAGATATTGAAACCATCTTTATGCGTATTCGTAAAATAAATATTCGTTCTATTAAAGCTGCCGAAAAACTACAATATGTAAATCTAGCAAACGAAACAAGAAAAGCCGTTTATGATGAAATTAACGCAAATGAAGAAGTATATAACTTATATGAAATTCCAAAAGATCAATATACACTTGCTACAATGCGAGATACAACATTCCAAGATGCTCATCAACTAAAAGAAGCATAATCTAAATTTTCAGAAATAATAATTAACCATTAACATTTTGACATATACGTATATCACCCCATGTCTTTGGAAACGATAGATAGTAACTTTAAGACACGAGGTGATTTGTAATGGATAAAAAGAAACGTGACAAAGCAAAAAACACATTATCTAGTACACAAGAAGTTCTATACCAACGAGAATTTCGCAAAGCAGATCGCGCAGCGGGTTATCGCTCGAAAAGTATTTAAAGTGAGAATGAATAATTAGAAGTTTTCCCCCTAATTATTCATTCTCATTACATATTTTTTCTACGTGATAGAATAGATAAAAAAGTTCCTTATTTATAAGGAACTTTTTTTATGTGGATAACGTTATCCACATAATTTATAGAATTGTGAATAAATTCCACGAACCCTTCACGAGTTTATATGTTGTAACGCATAGTAAATGTTAGAATTGTGGATATTTTTCTAAAAATTGTGGACAATGTGGATATAGTTGTTAATATTTCGACTTTACTGTTTAATGAAAGCGTAATCTTCATGTGGATAAGTTATTACTTTATCTTATAAAACAATAAAGAACCCTCTTTAAACATATAAAAGAGGGTTTCATATCAAGTAAATAATTGTGCAAGAGCAGGTGATTTAATAGGTATATGATTCGATTCTACATGATTTTCTGCCAAAATTGTATCCACAATATGACCAGCTGGCTCCGGACGATAAATGCCTTTCATCGCTTCTTTCATTTGAAGAAGCTTCATATCATCTTGTAATAACGCCTCTGTTTTTGCAAAAACCTCACTATCATCACGAATGACAACTGCAGCTCCTTTTCTTTCAAAGTACATCGCATTTTCATTTTCTTGTCCTGGAACAGGCTTATATAAAATGACAGGTACTTGCAATGCTGCCGCTTCACTTAACGTAATACCGCCTGGCTTCGTAATCATACAAGAAGTAACACGGAATAATTCATCAATATTTTCAACATAGCCAAATACTTTTAATGCATCAGGATTTTTTTCCTGTATCCCTAATAAATCCTGTTTTAACGCTTCATTTTTCCCACAAACGACAACTACTTGTAAATCTGGTACTGACATAAATGATTGGCATAGTTCTTTTACACTTCCTAATACCCCATGAGCACCTGCTACAATTAGTAAAATCTTTTTATTCTTACATAACTGATATTTATTATATATAATGTCTGGATTTATCTTTAACTCAAAACTACTACGAATTGGAATTCCAGTTTCAACAATTTGCTCCGCAGGCACACCAATATCAATCATAACTTTTTTCACGTGATCAGTTGCTACAAAATAACGATCTACTTCCCGATGAATCCATATTTTGTGCACACAAAAATCCGTTAATACGTTATACACAGGAATTGAAATACCTGTTTGCTTTTTTAATTCTGGTACAGCTATAATCGGAAAGGTATTAATAACAATATCCGGTTTCTCTGCTTGTAAAAGTAATTTCAAACGTTTTCTTCCAAAATTCGCATACCAAGATGCTATTTTTTTATCATAAATTTTTTCTACGCCATAATAAAACAAGCGGTATAATTCTTTTCCGATTGTATAACTTTTTAAATATAAATATTTTGTAATATCGGTTATAACTGGATGTGATTCTCCGAACAAATCGCATACAATTACATCTTTAATTCCTTTTTGGCGAAATGTTTGTTCTAATGTTTTCGCTACTTGCACATGACCATTACCGTAATGTGCAGTTAATATTAAAACCTTGGGGTTTTTTATCAAACAAATCCACTCCTAGCTTATTGTTTCTCCATATTGCATATACGACAATAGGAAAAACATTTTCCTTAAAAATTACATAAACAGATTCTAATACTTCTCTTTCAGCTATGTACCTGTCGTGGATATGCAAAGCATATAAGATTGACCCCTTAATCCTATCTGTGCTCATATCTTTACATTATACTTTCCTATAAGAGCTTTCGCAATAACTTACAAATGTTCTCTATTCCATGATACTCACTCTTTTACTTCTTAATTCTTTTTACTATTTTGATTTCCCTTTACAATTATGTAAATTTCTCCACTTATTCCTTACAAAAATATGGATATTCTGTTTTCAGTATACTCTTTTATATATATATACTCTAGGTTTTATTGTAAAGAAAGCAAAAAGCCTAATCCAATATTTGGATTAGACTACTTGTAAAATATGTCTTGCTTGTTCTACATTTTTTTCAGTAGGTGGTTCTACATTCACAAGTGGGTACTTATGCCCAAGTGCCTCCCATTTATATACACCAAGCTTATGGTATGGTAGCACTTCAACTTTCTGAACATTAGACAGACTTTGAATAAAGCTAGATAGTTTTTGTAGATCCTCTTCATTATCCGTAACACCAGGAACTAATACGTGTCGTACCCAAATCGGTTTATTTTTATCCGATAAATAACGAGCAAATTGTAAAATATGTTCATTGGGTTTCCCTGTTAATTTACGGTGTTTCTTTGAATCAATATGTTTCAAATCCAATAAAACTAAATCTGTGTAATCCATTAAAATATCTAGCTTATTTTGGAATTCTGGTTCTTCAGAATAACAACCACCCGAAGAATCAATTGTTGTATGAATTCCAGCTTCTTTACATTTCTTAAATAATTCAATTAAGAAATCTAGCTGTAATAATGGTTCCCCACCACTAACTGTTATACCGCCTCCGGAAGCTTCAATAAAAGGAAGGTAACATGTCACATCCTGCATTACTTCTTCGACTGTTATTTCTTTTCCTTTACCGATCTCCCACGTATCAGCATTATGACAATATTGACAACGTAATAAACACCCTTGTGTAAATATGACATAACGAATTCCTGGGCCATCAACAGTACCACAAGACTCTACAGAATGAATTCTTCCTTTTACCATGTTACTTCCTCCTTTATTGAAACAGCCTCCCTCTGCTATTTATAAAATGCAGAGGGACACCTTTTTCACTTACATGCTTTCATGCATTGTACGGTTAATTACATCAATTTGTTGTTCACGAGTTAATTTAATAAAGTTTACAGCGTAACCAGATACGCGAATTGTTAATTGTGGATATTTTTCAGGATGTTCCATTGCATCCATTAATGTTTCACGGTTAAATACGTTAATATTTAAGTGATGGCCTTCTTTTACTGCATAACCATCAAGCATTGATACTAAGTTACGTACTTGTACATCATCTTCTTTACCAAGTGCTTTTGGAATAATAGAGAATGTATTAGAAATACCATCTTGTGCATCTTCATATGGTAATTTAGCTACAGATAATAATGAAGCTAATGCACCTTTTGTATCACGTCCATGCATAGGGTTCGCACCTGGTGCAAATGGTTCTCCAGTACGGCGACCATCTGGAGTGTTACCAGTTTTCTTACCGTATACAACGTTAGATGTGATTGTTAAGATTGACATTGTATGAACAGAATTTCTGTATGTTTTATGTTTACGAAGTTTATTCATAAATGTTTTCACAAGATTTACAGCGATTTCATCTACACGATCATCATTGTTACCGTATTTAGGGAAATCTCCTTCGATTTCAAAATCAACTGCAATACCGTTTTCATCGCGAATTGGTTTTACTTTTGCGTGTTTAATTGCACTTAAAGAGTCTGCTACTACAGATAGACCCGCGATACCTGTTGCCATTGTACGAAGAACATTTGTATCATGAAGTGCCATTTCAATACGTTCATAGCTATATTTATCGTGCATGTAGTGAATAACATTTAATGTGTTTAAGTATAGACCCGCTAACCATTCCATTGTCATATCAAACTTATGCATAACTTCTTCATAATCTAATACTTCAGAAGTAATCGGTGCGTACTCAGGACCAACTTGTGCTTTAGATTTTTCATCTTTACCACCATTAATCGCATATAGTAATGCTTTTGCTAAGTTTGCACGTGCGCCGAAGAACTGCATTTGTTTACCAATTCTCATTGCAGATACACAACAAGCAATTCCGTAGTCATCGCCGTAGTCAGCACGCATAATGTCATCATTTTCATATTGAATTGCTGATGTTTTAATAGACATTTTCGCACAGTAGTTTTTAAAGTTCTGTGGTAATTGTTTTGACCAAAGAACTGTTAAGTTTGGTTCTGGAGCTGGTCCTAAATTATCTAATGTATGCAAGAAACGGAATGAGTTCTTTGTTACTAAAGGACGACCATCTAATGCCATACCACCGATAGATTCAGTTACCCAAGTTGGGTCACCAGAGAATAATTCATTATAATCAGGTGTTCTTGCAAATTTCACAAGACGTAATTTCATAATAAAGTGATCTACAATTTCTTGTACTTCTTCTTCTGTTAAAGTACCATTTGCTAAATCTCTTTCAATATAAATATCTAAGAATGTAGAAGTACGTCCAAGACTCATTGCAGCTCCGTTTTGCTCTTTAATTGCTGCCAGATATGCGAAGTATAACCATTGGAATGCTTCTTGTGCATTTGTTGCTGGCTTAGAAATATCAAAGCCATGAGAAGCAGCCATTTGTTTTAATTCTTGAAGTGCACGCATTTGCTCAGATAACTCTTCACGTAAACGCATTGTATCTTCGCTCATCACACCGCCAGTTAAATCTAAATCAGCTTTTTTCGCTTCAATTAAATGATCAATACCATATAACGCTACGCGGCGATAGTCACCGATAATACGCCCACGTCCGTATGCATCTGGAAGACCAGTAATAACGCCTGATTTACGTGCATTTCTCATTTCTGGTGTGTATGCATCGAACACGCCTTGGTTATGAGTTTTTCTCCAATCTCTAAAAATACGACTAAGTTCTTTATCCATTTCGTATCCATAAGATTCACAAGCTTGTTCCGCCATACGAATACCACCATATGGTTGTAAAGAACGTTTAAATGGTTTTTCAGTTTGGAAACCGACTACTTTTTCAATATCTTTATTTAAATATCCTGGTTCATGTGATGTAATAGAAGAAACAATTTTTGTATCCATATCAAGAACGCCACCGTTTTCACGTTCTTTCGTTGTTAAATCCATTACTTGATCCCAAAGTTGCTTCGTTGCTTCAGTTGCTCCCGCTAAGAAAGATTCGTCTCCTTCGAAAACGTTTACATTATTTAAAATGAAATCGCGAACATCAATCTCTGCTTTCCATTTTTCACCTTTAAAGTTTTCCCATGCATTTTTAACATTTTCTAATACTTGAGTCATCCTAATCTCCTCCATTTTTGATTAGTACAGGACTAAGATTTTTTATATAACAGCTTACACACTTAGAATACTACTTTTTTGCGAAAGTGAACGAAATAGTTGTGACATGTTTGTGAAATGTTGAGCAAACTACTATATACATAGTATTAACTTCACTTAAAAGTCTTTATAATTAACCCTTTCCTTAATTGTATTTTTTTGGTATCCTTATATACGAGTCCTATTTTGTAATAGAAGAACAATACCCATTGTAGAGCTGTAATACTCTTATCTCCTAATCTGTTATAGTTTTTATAACAGAACAAAAAAGTGTACATATGTTGTACACTTTTTTTGTTACTACTCTAAAACATCTCTTTTTCTATTCCCATCATAGAATCCACCACGACTGCCTTCTAATACAATTAATTGCTCCAATCCTTCTATATGATCACCTATAATTCGCAAGACAGCTGGAGGATGGCCTATTTTCGCAAAATGTTCACTGGGACGAATGCGGTTCATCTTATCGACCTCTACACGACTTACACATGCAATTTCGAATCCTGACAGAATAGCTTTCACTTGTGCTACACAAGGTGACAGTAAAGATCTATACCCGATTTCTTTCAAACACTTACGGCTAAACGCATTCGGTACAGCGATAAGAGAGCCTACTCCTAGATCTTTTCTATCACAAGCTAAATTTAATGCATATTTAAATGCAGTTACAAGATGAAGCGGTACTCTTAAATCTAAATAATGATTTAGATCATTTAATGCGACATCCATTCCATCTGCAATAGCTTTTGCGAAAGGATATAATTCCCTAGCCGGAATAACAAAGTCACCGTCTATAAACAACATAATATCCCCTTTTGCAAAATAAGTTCCAAGTGAACGCCCCACATCGTTTCCAAGTGCTTCTTTATATACAATTGTTGTTGCTCCCTTGTCTTTTGCAATCGTTGCTGTTTTATCAGACGAACCATTTACAACAACGATAATTTCAAAAGCTTCAATTTTGCGAAGCTCTTCTATAACGTTTCCAATTGTTTTCTCTTCATCTTGTACAGGAATAATGACCGATAATTGCTTTCCTTTATACAACTTAGATGTAACGCCCCATCCTTGATAAAAATCTTTGAAACTTAAAGTATGATAGACACACTCTCTTTTCCTATTTCCGTCATCATACCCTCCGCGCTCATCACTGCCTACTATCCGCTCCGCTACTGCTTCTATATGATCACCTATCATCCGTTTTTCAGATGGGGAAAGACCCGTGCCATACGCAGCGTGCTCGGTCGGACGAAATTTATTCGGGGTAATAACGTCAATTGCACAATGACGACTAATTCTCCATTTGCTTTGTACTAGGCGTAAATGAGCCACAATAGGATTAACAAAACATTCATATCCAATGCTTTGAACAACTTCTTTCGTCAACGCATGAGGTACAGATAATAAAGAATCAATTTTTAACTCTTCACACTCTAACATTGCATTTAATATTTGGCGCCATACTGTCACGGAGTGCGGTTTTTGTTTCTTTAAAAATAATGCGTCCAAATTATTTAAAACGATGTCGGCCTGATCATGTAAAATTGGATTCAGGAATAATTGTAATTTTGAAGTTTGAATAGCAAAATCTCCATCTATAAATAGTAATACATCACCTATCGCGTGTTTTGCACCAACCGCACGGCCAACATCGTTACCAAGTGAATCCTTATACCGGATTACCTTACATCCTAAACGCTCAGCGATCGCTTCTGTATTATCGTTACAACCGTTTGCTACTACAATAATCTCTACTGGATTTAATCCTTTTACCGATTGAATAACGTCTGAAATCGTATCCGCTTCATTACATACAGGTATAATAATTGATAGCGACTTAGCCATTGTTTTCTTCACGAAACCATTTAATAGTTTCTTTCAATCCTTGTTCCCACGTTACTATCGTTTCAAACTGCACAAGTTCTTTTAATTTCGTTACATCTGGTCTTCTATTTGGAATTTCTTCAAAACCATGTGGGTATACCTCTTCGAAAGGAACTTGGACAATCTTTGAAGAAGATTTCGTTAACTTTTTAATTACTTCTGCTACTTGTTTTATACTCTTTTCATTCTCAGAACCTATATTAATAATCTCACCATTTACCTTCTCATCCATCGCTCGAATCGTTGCCTCTACCGCATCACTTACATACGTAAAGCAACGTGTCTGCTTTCCATCTCCATATACGAGAATGTCTTCTCCTTGCAGTGCCGCACTGATAAATCGTGGGATTACCCCTGCATACGGACCATCTTTCGCTCTTGGGCCATAAATATTAAAATAACGAACAATCGTTACCGGTAAACCTTCTAATGCGTAGCCTAAACATAATGTTTCTTCTAACGTTTTACAAACTGCATAACTCCAACGTATTTTAGAAGTTGCCCCGTATAATCGATCCCCCTCTTCAGAGAAGGGTGGCTTTGCCTTACCATATACTTCTGAAGTAGACGCAAAGACTACTTTCTTCTTTCCTTTTAGCGCTGCTTGTAAAATGTTTCTCGTTCCATCAAAATTCGTTTCAATAAGCTCTATACTCTTTTCCATTGTCGTTTTCACACCTAAAATTGCTGCTAAATGAAACACTACATCATGTTGATTTACTAATTCATAAATAGAATTTTTATCTAAAACGCTTATTGGAATAACCCGAATTTCTTTCATTAACTCATCATGATATTTATTTTTTCCTTTATAGAAGTTATCCACAATCGTGACTTCATTTCCTCTTTTCACCAACTCTTCGGCTAAATGCGATCCAATGAATCCTGCTCCACCTGTAATTAAACATTTCTTACTCATACACTCACCTTCTTTATAATTCCACGTGTATCTATTACTCGCTTCATTCCTTTAAAAAGCTTCCAATCGATATTAGAGTGATCAGTTAAAATTAAAATACAATCCGCTTGTTTCATGACTTGTTCATTCAAAGAAACAGATTGGTACACCTTATCTCCAAATTTTGCAGAAGAAATATATGGATCGTGATATTCGATCTCATATCCTTCTTTTATTAACAATTCAATAATTGGTAAAGCCGGTGATTCTCTCAAATCATTTACATCTTTCTTATATGCAATTCCTACAATTAAAACTGATGCAGGCGATTGCACCATGCCTTTTACTTTCCGGACTATTTTCTCTGGCATTTCTTCATTAATCACATGTGCTGCTTCAATTAATTGACTAATTGTCCCATTCTTTTTTATTCTCCATTGGAAATATAAAGGATCTACTGGAATACAATGTCCCCCTATTCCTGGTCCTGGCCAATATGGGGTAAATCCAAACGGTTTTGTAGATGCAGCTTCAAGCGCCTCATAAAAATCAATTCCTAAACTTTCACATAACATATTTAACTCGTTTACTAACGAAATGTTCACTAAGCGCTGAATATTTTCAAATAGCTTACACATCTCCGCTACTTTTGGAGAGCTAACAGGAACAACTACATCGAAGATCGTGCTATATAAATCCTGTACTTTTTGTTTGCACTTTTCTGTTTGTCCACTAATTACTTTTGGAATCGTTTGAACTGAATATTGACTATTGGCTGGATCAATCCTCTCAGGAGAATATCCAATATAGAAATCTTCTCCTACCTCTTTACCTTCTTGAGAAATAATAGGAATGATAACTTCCTCAAGCGTACCTGGATATGTGGAGCTTTCGAAAATGAAGGTTTGTCCTTTTTGAAGGTTTTGTTGTATATAATGCGAAGCTGAAATGAGGGCACTTAAGTCTGGTTCTCTTTGTTCATTAATTGGAGTTGGGACAGTGACAATAACATAATCACTATTTTGAAAATCAGCAATACCTTGATCCGGTGTATTTACTATTAATTTTTTTTTAGTCAATAAACTTTGTAACAATTTAGAAGGAACATCCGGAATATAACTTTCTCCTTTTATAATTGATTCTATTTTTCTAGTATCTTTATCTAATCCAATTACTGTATGTCCTCTCTCTGCAAAATGAACTGCCAAAGGAAGGCCGACATATCCTAATCCGATAATGGCAACTGTACTACTAACATTCATCTGTATTCTCTTCTTCCTTTCTCAATTGTTGAATGATATTTCTATCCCGCTCTCCATCTGTAAAACTCCCGCGCTCATCTGTGGATTGCAATAAATATGCAATTGCCTCAAGTTGATCGCCGAAAATACGGTCAAATGCTGGAATGCGCCCATTTACAAATCCATGTTGCTCTGGGCGTACCCGATTTGTTTTTATAACATCTACAAATTCTACTGCTGTAATAGAGAATCCCTCCAAAATAGCTTTCATTTGAGCTAGTGGCGGAATGATAAGAGAATCGTATCCAATTTTCTCTATTACCTTTTTATGCATAGCATGTGGTACTGCCGTTAATGAGTTATTCCATAAATTTGGTCGTTTCGCTACTAAATTCACAAAATATTTTCCCATGCTAATTGGATCTGCCGGATGAAACATATCTAATAAACACTGTAAATCATTTAATGCCACATCATGTCCATCTTCAATAGCATGTAAAAATGGAATTAGTTTTTTTCCCGGAATAACAAAATCACCATCGACAAATAAACAAATATCGGCCGTGGCATGCATAGCTCCTATCGCTCGGGCTACATTATGTCCGAGCGCTTCCTCGAATTCAATAACGATGACATTCTCTAGCTTCGCTTGTTTAATTGTCTCAACGTCCGCTCCATTCGCAACAACTATAATTTCATCTACACCTGCTTTTTTCACTTCTTGTATAACAGATCTTATAGTCATCTTTTCTTCTGAAACTGGGATAATCGCACTATATTTCGCTTTTTCTCTTTGTAATAAAACTGGTTTATACTTTCCTATAAACTCTCTATCCCTATTTCCTTCCGAAAAGCCACCACGCTTACCATATATTTCGATTACGTATTGCAAAGCACGTAAATGATCCCCCATAATACGACTAGTCGCTTTCGGATAAGGAGAACCAGGTGATGTACCAGTATGAACAGGCCGAACTTTATTTGTGTGAATTACATCGACCGAAGCCATATCCACAATATCTACTCCTCTAGACATCGCCATCGCTTGAAATAATGCTGGATCTGCTAAATTCCACCATCCAAGCTTCTGAATAACTTCCCTACTCATCGCATGTGGAATTGCGATTAAAGATCCAACAACAAGCTCTTTCTTATTCAAATAACGATTCAACATACATTTTCCCACTGTCGTATAATGTGGTCTCATCTTTAAATAAACAGACCATGTTAAATTATTCACAACAATTTGATGGCCTTGCTGAATTCCTTTCACGAAACGTTGTAGGTCTTTATTATCAATGACGATGTCACCATCTAAAAACAATACAATTTCACCTTTTGCTTCTCTAGCTCCAATTGCCCGTCCAACATCATTGCCAAGAGAATGTTTATAATAAATTACATGGCAATGATGTTGTAACGCTATTTCTTTCGTTCCATCTGTTGATCCATTATCAACTACGATAATTTCATAAGGTTCGAGCTTCTCCACTTCTACTAAAACTTGTGATAAAGTACTCGCTTCATTATGCGCTGGAATAACAACTGATACTCTCATATTTGTATCACGCTTACCCTTCCAAGCGAACATAAGCAATAATAGGAGTACGCACAACTACATCTTCCGGTGGTCCATAAGAAGGAGAAGTACGAACACTTACTGCCCCATCTGTCACAGATAACAGAATACCCGCAACAATTTCAACCGCTGTCACAACTTGCACTAGCTCACCAACATGGTTACGCAATTCTTCAGTAAATAACATATATAAGTCTCCTTCCTTACGCTTCTTTAATTGATATAATGCTTGTAAATGGTAATAAAATTTCTGTTCCTATCCCTTCTTGCAGTGTTAAGAAATCATCACCAACTGCTACAATTACACCCGTTAACTGTCCAACTGTCACCGTAATTTCTACGTTTTCACCCAAATACTGCTCTGCAATTTCTTTAAAAGGTGATGTATTACATTCTTTTAATATGTTACAAATAATAGATTGAAATCTGCTTGATTCAATAAATTCTTCCGTAGCTTGCTTAGAGTTTCTTTGAATAAATCTCGCGAAGTTTTGTGAAAATAAAAGTCGTTCCACAGCAGGCAATAACTTATTATCTAAAAAATAATCTAATTGTCTATTAAACAATCTCGATAACTTTTTCCAATACTTACCGAACAGACACATACACTTCTCCTCCTATTATTTTTAGATTATAAAAATACATCCATACATCTTAATGTATACAAAGCAGATTTTTTTGTGATAGGTAAGACATACATTTTTTAACAAAACAATATGTTCTAATTACAAAAAAAAAGATAGATGGTATCCCATCTATCTTTATATATATATTAATTTTTAATTGTAACTATCGCAGAGACACTGTAATAAACTGCTCGTGGTAATTCTGCCTGTTCACTTATAGAAGCTGTAACAAGAGACCCTCCGCTTGCCGAAAAATACTTAACAGCTTCTAACGGAATACCGTCTTCTTTCACATCTATATGTGTTCCATCCCGCCAATCTATTTTCTGCATTGTTGCTGAAAGGTCCCCAGTCACTTTACCAAATTCTTTACCATCCACCCCTAAAAAAATCCATTCCCACTTTGTTAAACTTAGTATTTGTGTTAACTCTCCAATTTTCTTTCCATCTACATTAGAGAAAATATAGACGTTGCGTACTCCCATCTTCTTTTGAACACGCAACAATCTTTCTCCCGAGTGATTATATAAATACAATTGTTGCTTATGTAATCCCCTAAAAAGAAAAGAAAGTACAGCTTGCCATACACGTTGAATAACAAAATCATACTCTTCTTTTAAAAACCCTACTGTATTTCCATCTAATCCAAAGTACGTTATTGCTTGAAATACCCCTACCTCTTTGCGAACAACAAATTTTTGTTGCTCAAATAATTCAGAAGTCTCTATATTATAATTTTCCTGTTTAAGTATTTTTGATCTTCGTTTTTCCATAAAGCTATATATTAATAATCCAAATGCCGGTAGTACAACACCTATTAATTTTAGATTTTCTTTCTCCGAAGTGAATAGCGTCCCTTTTTTATATTCCATCAACAATGCAATTGCAACGATAATCCATACAATGATAGATACAAAGAAAATTCGTTTCGCATTACGTGCGTGATGCTTATGTATACTCATACCCCTCCTCCTTTTCCATTTATCCTGCATTAACGGGCAGTAAGACCCACACTTCAAAATTCGGCGAAAGCCAAGAAGTTAGGTGGGGGATGAAGAACCCCCCCACTGATTAAGGTTTCACTTTATTTCATTATCTCATTGCACATACACTTCCTCAATAAAAAAAGACTATCCATCAGGATAGCCTCTTACACTTCAATATTTCGCAACATCGTATAAATGTCGTTGTTCACTTTACCAAACGATTTAATGTTGTTTTGGATGTTAGATAATAAAACGACATATACACTTCCGTTTTTACTAAATCCATTTAAACAATTCCATCCTGGCATTACACCGTGATTCGAATAACTTCCCGGGTCTACATACCAACCAAATCCGTAATCCTTTTTCACGGCCGTAAACATTTGATTATAGCTCTCTTTTGAAATTAACTTTCCAGAGAATAGCGCTTCATTAAATAAATATAAATCATGTGCACTTGTATATATATCACCACAACCATATAGTTGTGACATACTTGGAATATTAGGTGTTGTCATATTGTTATTTACTATTTTATAACCTGTCGATGGAAACCTTGTTTGCTCTAACGCTTTACCGAAACCAGAATGTTTCATACCCGCAGTAGCAAAAATATGTTGTTTAATATATTCTTCTAGCGGTTGCCCACTTACCTTCTCAGCGATGTAGGCAAGTATAGAATAGTTCGAATCGGAATACTTCCATTTCTCTCCAGGACTCCCAATACGCTTTTGCTTTCCTATTCGTTTTATCAATTCTTCATGAGAAATATCCTCTGTTCCCTGCTCATACTCTGGAATTCCTGATGTATGTGTTAGTAAATGCTTTAACTGAATACCATTACCTTGAGGGAAATCTGGAATATACTTTGCAACCGTATCCTCTACGTTTAATTTACTTTGATCTTTTAATTGCATAATAGCAGTCGCTACAAACGCCTTTGAAATAGAGCCAATATAAAAAGTTGTCTCTGAATTATTCGGTACTTGTTTCTCTTTGTTCGCCATACCGTACCCTTTATTTAAAAGAACTTTTCCGTTCTTCACAATAACAGCTGTCCCACTAAATCCTGCGTTTTGTAAATATTGATCTAATTGAGCGTTTTCATTAATTTCTTGAGGTGGTCCCTCAGCAGGCTTTTCCACAGCTTGTGCTTGCTTCACTTGTTCTTCCTGCTCTTTTTGTTTTTGTGCTTCTTGCTTCTTTTTTTCTTCTTTCTTTTTTAGCTCTTCTTGTTTCTTCATTTCTGCTGCTGCTTTTAAAGTTTTTTCTTTCTTATTATCCGCAACAATTTTTGTATACATGAAATATACAACTGAAAATAGTAAGACGAGAATGATTGTTCTTTTTATGTATACAATCGGCTGACGTGCTTTCCCATTCGCATTATTTTTTTCCTGATCCATAATTGCTTTTTTCCCCTTATTTACCGATAATTTAATTCCACTACACAAGATTCATTCCAGAACTTTTTCATAGATTTTTGACATTCCATTCGACGTCATCCCTACTTTATCACGCACTGTACATATTACCAACCTATATGCATAAAAAAGAAAAAGAAAATTTACAAAAGTAAGATTCCCGTTAAATTATTAACAAAAAAAGAGGATATCCTCTAAAAAAATTGATGTCATCAATCTTTTTGGATATCCTCTTATCTTATTATTTATACGTGTTTTTTCATATCATCGGCAACAGATTCAACATTTGTACCTACGATAACTTGGACACTCGTGTTACTTAATTTCATAACACCTTTTGCACCCGCACGCTTTAATGCTGCTTCGTTTACTTGACCAGCATCTTTCACTTGTAAGCGTAGACGTGTTGCACAGTTATCAATAACAGTTAAGTTCTCTTTTCCACCTAAAGCTGCTACGTACGTTTCACCAATTGAACCTGCAACTGGCGCATCATCCTCTTCAGCTAACTCATCGTCATCTTCACGACCAGGAGTTTTCAAGTCAAACTTCTTAATTAAGAAGTAGAATACTACAAAGTAAATTACTGCGTAAATTAAACCGATTCCCGCTAGCAATACTGGTTTTGTTGCAATACCAAAGTTTAAGAAGTAATCAATTGCACCGGCACTAAATGTGAAACCATCGTGAATGCCAAGTGCTGTTGTTACAAATAAAGAAATACCTGTTAACACGGCATGAATACCATATAATACTGGTGATAAGAACATGAATGAGAATTCAATTGGTTCTGTAATACCAGTTAAAAATGAAGTTAATGCTAGACCACCTAACATACCTGTAACCATTTTACGTTTTTCTGGTTTAGCAGCTGCAATCATTGCGAAACATGCTGCTGGTAAACCGAACATCATAACTGGGAAGAAACCAGTCATAAACATACCTGCTGTTTTATCTCCTGCAAGGAAGCGAGCAATATCACCATTTACAACGTTACCTGCTGCATTTGTAAAGTCACCAAATACGAACCAGAAGTATGTGTTCATTACATGGTGTAAACCAATTGGAATTAAGAGACGGTTTAATAAACCAAATAGACCTGAACCAACTGCACCTAAATTAACAATTCCATGAGCTAATGCATCGATGCCATTTTGAATTGCTGGCCAAATTTGTGCGAATAAAATTCCTAATATTAGCATCACAACCGATGTAACAATCGGAACGAAACGTTTTCCAGCAAAGAAACCTAACCATTCTGGAAGTTTAATCTTATGGAATTTATTGTAAAGGAATCCTGCTATAACGCCGACAATAATACCACCTAAAACTTTCATATCCACTTTAGTCGATAATTCGGCTGCCTTAGATACTTGTGTCATTGTATCTGCAAGCTTAGATGGATCTACATTAGCGCTATTACCTATTAAATCTTGAACTTTGCCTAATTTATCTTGTAATTCTACAGTAGAATATCCCTTACTAAGTGCATCAATACTGTTTTTCATAACTAGATAACCAATTGCACCTGCAAGACCTGCTGCACCACTACCATCAACTGAAAGACCGATTGCAATACCAATTGCAAAAATAAGTGCTAAATTATCAAAAACTGCTGCACCGGCCTGTGCCATAACAGGAATATCAAATACATCTGGTTGCCCTAAACGAAGCAATAATCCTGCTGCTGGTAGTACGGCGATTGGAAGCATTAACGCTTTACCAATACGTTGTAAAAACTGCAACATTTTAATTCCCCCTATCAAATTTATGAAATCGTTATCATTATAAGTACGCCTTAGAAAACGCTTTCTATTTACATAACCATAATAACATATAGTTGTATAGATGTGTAGTTTTTATTTTCGAATTTTTTATGGATAAATCTCCTATTTCCAAACTGTTATATAAAAGGGAAATTCTCCTTTTTTAATACAGAAGACCCGAAACGAACGACCTACTATCGAACATGTAACTTTCGTTTTATCATTCCACTTTTTCATGTTATTATTTATTTCCGAGCATATCGGGAAAAGTAAACGTAGTTAATTCGAAATAGGAGCGTTGGTACTATGCAGTGCATTGAAACAAACAACTTACAACAGTTGTTAGAACAAGTAAAACCATATACGAAAAAAGGAAAACTTGCTACTTATATCCCCGAACTAGGAAATGCAAATCCAGATGATTTAGGGATTGCCATTTTCCATAAAGATACAGAATACATCCATGCTGGCAACTCACAAACACTATTTACTCTTCAAAGTATTTCAAAAGTAATTACACTTGCACTTGCCCTTTTAGATCGTGGTGAAGAATATGTATTTTCTAAAGTTGGAATGGAACCAACTGGTGATCCATTCAACTCTATTATTAAGTTAGAAACAACAAGCCCATCCAAACCACTTAATCCAATGATTAATGCGGGGGCACTAGCTATTACAAGCATGTTAACAGGAAAAGATAATGAAAAAAAAATGGAGCGCATCCTTCATTTTGTACGTGAAATAACAGATAATCCTACCATTAATTATTCTTCTAAAGTTGCCAATTCAGAATTAGAGACAGCTTACTTAAACCGTTCACTTTGTTACTATATGAAACAAAACGGAATTATCGATTGTGACATCGAAGAACTTATGGATTTATACACTCGTCAATGTGCAGTTGAAGTAAACTGTATCGATTTAGCACGTATCGGCTTAATTTTTGCGATGGATGGATATGATCCATATAAGAAAAAACAAATTATCCCTAAACATATTACAAAAATCTGTAAAACATTTATGGTTACATGCGGTATGTATAACGAGTCTGGTGAATTTGCGATCCGTGTTGGTATTCCTGCAAAAAGTGGTGTAGCTGGTGGCATTTTCGGCTGCGTAAAAGGAGAAATGGGAATTGGCATTTTCGGACCGGCTTTAGATGCAAATGGGAATAGTATCGCTGGTTTTAAAATTCTTGAACTTCTTTCTGCTCAAGAAGGTTGGAGCATTTTTTAATTCAGAGTTATCCTGCTATACTAGCAGGATTTTTTTATTTCATAAAAAACCTCAACTTTATTAGCTATCCATACCCTTACAAAAAACGTACTGAAACTTTCTCTATATCATGCATATTTGCTCCCCCCTCCTGAATAATATAGTACAACCTAGCGCTATATGTGGAGGTGTGAAAGATGAAACTAATATTTCAAATGGAAAAACAGCCTGTTCTTGAAAAAACAATTCTTCTTTTTATATTGAGTATTGTAGAAAGCTTGAAGTTAAAGGTGGTTTCACTCGATGAAGCTCACCGATACATATTTAATTTAGAAGTACTTGAACTACTAATGGATCGGAATATCGATGATCAAGTACTTGAACTTATTCATTTCGGAATGGGGCTTGAAGACATTCATCATGTGCTTCCTGAAGAACTTGAACATACGATCGAAGAATTAAAGTGGCTTTGTATTCAGGTTTTAAGTGAATACAGTATGCATGAAGAATCGGAACAATTAATTGAAGATATACGTTAAAAAAGCACCTATGTAGGTGCTTTAATATTTATAAAAACAGTAGCGTTTAGATAATTACGCATCCGATGTCGATATATGCAATTCATTCGAGTATTTCCGAGGAAATGCTCGAACATTGTATGTTACAATAACTGATCTATCCCAATAAGAATTAATAGCACGCCCGCAATCACAGTAGCCCATTTCCCTAAGTATTCTGCTAAAAATCGTTTTCCTACATACGCAAAACCACTAATACAAATAAAACTAAACACACCAGAAATAGTTGCTGTAAGCCACAGATTCAAGTTTGTTACCCCAGCATCAAACCCACCTGCAATATTATTAATAGACAGTGCAACTCCTAAAACAATTGCTTCTGAAAAACTAATTGTTTTAGAACCATCAAAATCTGCTTTTTCTGGATCACGTAAAATTCCCATAAGTACATTACCTTCTTTAGAGCCTACGGTATTTCTTTGCCCCAAGAAAGGCTGGCATAAAATAAACACCCCGATTATCGCTAAAACGATTGCTCCAATCAGGTTTGCCGTAAACTCTGAAATAAATAAAGCAATCCAGTTCCCAAAAAAGCCAGCTAGTAAAGTAAATAAAAAGCCAAAAAATGCGATGATAAAATTGTTAAGCCACGAAATTCGGATTTTACGAATGCCATATGCAATCCCAACACCTGCATTATCTAAATTAGAAGCAATCCCGATTAAAAAAATTGAAAATAGACCTGCCGTACTCATAAACAGTCACCCTTTCTTCTCACTTTTCAATGCATCTTATGAAAATGTTGAGCAACTGTGCCTGTCTGTTTCATATACATGTAATAAATGCTCAACATTTTTTCAACAATAAAAAAGGAGTGCCTCCACTATGCCTAAAGAAAATCCAAATGAACGGCTTAGTACATTAATAAAAAAACTTTTGAAAGAACGTGCCTTATCCATGCGCCAACTCGGAATGCTTACAAATATTGATCCCGCAACAATCTCAAGAATTATGAATGGTAAACAACCACCAAAACAAAAACATCTACAAAAATTTGCAGAATGTCTGCAAGTCCCACCCCAATTATTATTTGATGAAATGTATCCGGATTCTCCTCACATTAATAAAGAAAAAACGGATATGTACACATCTCTTGATACAATTCAACAAACACTGCAATCCTCTAACTTATTTGACTTCGATTACACAACAACTCGCGTAAAACAAGAACTTGAAAACTATGAACGCTACGCTCAAACAACAGAAGGTGAAAAACGGATTCATGAAAGTTTCGCAAGCAAATTAGAACAAATTGATAGTGCTGGTCCTTTTATTGAACAATTAACAGATATGTATCAACAATTTTGCAATGAAACTAATCCGAAAGAAGAGCGTGCAGTTCTTGGAGGCGCATTACTGTATTTCATTTTATCGACAGATATTATTCCCGATTACCTCTTTCCAATTGGCTATTTAGATGATGCAATTGCTGTTGAATTAGCAAAAGAGAAATTAATGGAACTAAAACGAAAGACATAGAAAAATAAAGAACTATTTCAGTTGTTTCTATTCAACTCTGAAATAGTTCACTAAAAAATCGTACAAGTATACATACCTGTACGATTTCAACATACTAATCTATTTTTTCGTATGACACCATTCATATATAAATGCTGTTATTACTTTTGTAAATTCAAATAACTGTTCTACTTCAACTTTCTCATTTATTGAATGAGCTTCTTCTAATGTACCTGGTCCATAAATAACAGCTGGAATATGAAATTCACTAAACCAACCACCATCCGTTACCGTTGCTGACATATCTAAAATTGCATTTTTAGAGAGAATTGATTCGTGTACTGAGCTAAGCGTTTTTACAGCTGCATGTTCACTATCTATTTCTAAAGAAGGGAAAATTTCGCCACGATCCACAATCATTGATTCTCCGCCCCACTTAAATTGTGGTGGATTTTCACTTAACCATGGATCAGCAGCTGCTACTTTCCCAATATACTCTTCAATTTCTTTTATTATTTTTTCATGTGTTTCATTCGGATAAAAGTGCACTGTTATCCATAACCGGCACTCATCTGCAATAAACGCTGCATGACGTCCGCCCTCAATAACAGCTGGATTAATTGTTGTTGTTCCAGAGGGATAGCCTTCATATGTTTTCATGACTGCCCAATGACGCTCTAATTCTTGTAAACTTTGCACAATTTTCATCATTTTTTCAATCGCACTCGCTCCGAATAAACGTCCTCCAGCATGGATCATTTGCCTGCGTGTTGCATCATGAAACGTTTGCGGGCTCTTCACAGTAATCCATCCGGTGATTACACCGCCCTGTCCTTGCATATGTAAATCACTCGTATCCACTACGACTGCAAAATCAGCATCATAACCTCTTTTGCAGCATTGAAGTGTACCCGCTTCTCCCACTTCTTCCCCAATTACTGATTGAAAGATTAAATCTCCAGGTAATTCAATACCTGCTTCTTGTAAAAGCTGAATAGCGAATAGCGCTCCAGCCAGTCCCCCTTTCATATCAGCTGCACCACGTCCAACTAACCAACCATCTTTTATAAATGGCTCAAACGGATTTGCCTCCCACACATCATCTGCTGACACTTCAGCTACATCCATATGTCCATTAATAATAAGACTTTTATGCGTGTCACTTTCTATCCCTTTTTTCACCCCAACAACGTTTGGGTCATTCGGATATACATCCCATTTATCAACACTGAAATCTCGCTTCCTTAGAAAATCTGCAACAAATTCTTGCGCCTCACTTGTGTTTCTCGCCGGCGGTGCTGGTGTTTCAAAACGGATTAAATTCTTTGTAAGCTCTAGTAACTCATCTTTTCGTAAATCAATCTGTTCTAATAGCTGTGAAACTTCTTGATTCATCGCTAATTCCCCTTTGCATACATAGTATGTTTCCAGCTTTATTTTCACAAAAAAAGAGACTGTTTACAATTTTACAGTCTCTTTTTTCAGCATAAGTTTCTAATATATTTATAAACTTTCTGCTTCTGTTGTATTTATTTTTTCAGCATGTTCTATTTTGCTTCCCTTATTTTTTGTCGCACGGTAAAACAGTAAACAAACAATCATAAATGGAATTCCACAATACAATGCCATTCTTTGTTCTGGAATAAAGGCCATACCAACAATTACTGTTACATTTAATACTAATGCAAGCAGTGGTACGAATGGATATAATGGTGTTTTAAATTTCAAGTCCTTCACATCCCCGCCCTGCTTTATGTATGACCTTCTAGCTAATAAGTTAGATAAAGCAATAGATGCCCAAACTAATATCGCCCCAAATCCTGCAATTGAAAGTAGCCATAAATAAACTGTATCTTCCGCATAAATACCTGATAGTAATGAAAGGCAACCTACAACTGTACTTACAATCAATGCGTAAATAGGAACACCATTTTTAGATAACTTACCAAAAATCGGACTAATCATTCCTTGATTAGACATAGACCATAGCATACGGGAAGTTGCATATAACCCCGAATTCGCAACGGATAGAACCGCTGTAATAATAACGAAATTGATAATATCCGCTGCATAAGGAATACCAATCTTATCAAATACAACTACGAATGGACTTTCTATCACTCCTGCTTGCTGCCAAGGGAATAATCCCGCAAGAATGAAAATAGATAATACAAAGAACACAAGTATACGCCAAACTGTATTATTAATTGCCTTCGGGATCGTTTTCTCTGGATTTTCACTCTCACCTGCTGCAATACCGACTAGTTCTGTTCCTTGGAAGGAAAAATTAACAGCAATCATCGTAATTAAAATAGCTGATAATCCATTTGGGAACAATCCACCATAATCAGTAAAACTAGAAAACATCGGTGCTGGTTCATGTCCTTTCATATCTAGAAAACCAAACATTGCTGCCCCGCCCAAAATAATAAATGCAATGATTGTAATTACTTTAATACTTGCAAACCAAAATTCAACTTCCGCAAAACTTCTTGAAGATAACGCATTAATAGCAAAGAGAAGCACTGCAAACACTACACACCAAATCCATGACGGTACATCAGGAAACCATCGTTTCATTAAAATACTAACTGCAATCAGTTCAATACCTATCGTAGCAGACCAGTTTAACCACGACATCCATCCCACTACATAACCCGCTGCAGGGGAAATGTGCTTTGTAGCATACGTTTGATAAGATCCTGCGTCAGGCATCGCAACAGCTAACTCTCCGAGACAGAGCATCGTTAAATACATAACAAATCCTCCAACAAGATACGCTACAATCGCTCCTCCAGGCCCAGCCTCATGGATGGTATACCCAGATCCTAAAAAAAGACCGGTACCAATAACTCCTCCAAGTGCAATCATAAATATGTGCCTGCTTTTCAATTCCCTTTTTAACCCTTGGTTTTGGTCCATCATATAATTCCCCCCTCTTCCCTTTGGAAACCCATTTCATGTAAGCGTTTTTAAAATTGTCCATAATAAGAATAATTATTGAAAAGAGCAAAATACATAGTATTAATCACTACCTGTTATTAAAAGATCATCCCTCACTGTTATTAATAACTTTTGATCAGCGATGGCTTGTCCTTCTACTACTTCTAATGATTCGATATACCCACTGATCCCTACCTTAATTTCTACTTTCTGTTTATCTATCGTTTCAATTAACGCTAATTTCTCCCACTCGTATACGTAAGAACTTTCCGCAACAAATAACTTCTCTACTTTCCCGTAACAAGGACTATACACGCCTTCTATAACCGTCTTCACTTTATAAACTCCTCCTTCTTATTAATTGGTACTGAAACGTTGCATATCCCTCCTTTAAAGATTTCAACTATTATTTATGCAAAAAGCATACCAATCTCCAATTCCTATTTAAAATGAGGATTCCTCACGAAAAAATCTTCATAACCGCAAAATTTTTCTATCATTCAAGAAGTTTTAAAAAGAAAATAGCAAAAAAATTTTGCGATTTTATAAGAATTTTAATAAAATTATAAAAAGTCAGTCTTCATAGGGTGAAATGAGGAGAAGATAATCTATGCGTACAGAAGACATTAATTTTAAACAGATCATTGAAATGAATATGCTATATGAAACTTTACTCAATGAACTCGATATCGGGATTCATATTATTAATGAGGAAAGTAAAACGATTATCTATAACCGCAAAATGATGGAAATTGAATCAATGGAACGCTCAGATGTGCTATATAAAAGTCCTTTAGAAGTATTCGCATTTGAAGAAAATAAAAATAGTACTCTTATAGAAGCATTAAAATTAGGAAAAACAAACAAAAATATAAAACAAACGTATTTTAACAATAAAGGGCAAGAAATTACGACGATTAACGATACTTTCCCTATAATAGAAAATGGAAAAATTAAAGGCGCTATTGAAATTTCAAAAGAGATGAATCACTTAAAGCAAACAATAAAAATGGACTCTTCTCGAAAACAAAACACTAAATTTACCTTTGATCACATAATTGGTGATTCTGAAGCCATTCAATCAACCATTGGGGAAGGAAAAAGGGTAATTCGTACATCTTCCTCCATACTTCTCGTAGGAGAAACAGGAACTGGAAAAGAACTATTTGCACAAAGTATCCATAATGAAAGTCAACGTTCAACAAAACCGTTCATTTCACAAAACTGTGCTGCTATACCTGATACGCTAATGGAAAGCTTATTATTTGGTACGAACCGAGGTGCATTTACAGGAGCTATCGATAAAGCTGGTTTATTTGAAGAAGCCAACGGAGGAACTTTGTTATTAGATGAGATCAACTCATTAAGTCCAGCACTTCAAGCGAAGTTACTGCGAGCTATACAAGAAAAAACAATACGAAGAATCGGGGGCACACAAGAAAAAGAAATTGATGTTCGTATTATAGCAACTATTAATGAAGACCCCCTTGAAGCTATTACACACAATCGATTACGGGAAGACTTATATTACCGATTAAGCGTCGTTACTTTATGTCTCCCGCCTTTACGAGAACGAAAAAAAGATATTCCAGCCCTTGTTCAGCACTTTATCGAAAAGTACAACATTCAATTTGGACTCGCTGTAACGGATGTAGATATACATGTAAGAGAATTCCTGTATGCATATAATTGGCCTGGAAACGTACGAGAATTGGAACATATCATTGAAGGTTCAATGAACTTGGTTGAAGATGAAAATATCATTACAGCATTTCATCTTCCCACTCGCTTTCGCGAACGAATAAAAAAAGAATTCAATACGCAACCTTTCCTAACCAGTAACGATACTGATGCACCTAAAACGTTAAAGCACACAATAGCAGAAATGGAAAAGAACTACATCAATCAAATTTTGAAAGAGTATCATGGTAATATTTCACAAGCTGCAAAGTTTTTGGGATTAAGTAGGCAAAACTTACAATATCGGATTAAAAAACTTCATTTACACATATGAAATGAAGTGAAACTTTAATCAAATGTAGGATAAATTCGCTTCCAAGTGCAAATAAACACTTGGAAAAATATTCTATAATAAACATATAACATACTAGAAAGGAACGATATATATGAGTAATGATAACAAATTAAAGTTATTACAATACTTAGCCTTCTTCCCTACCCTTGTATGTATGATGTTACTAGTTGAAATGAATGCTTATCCTTATGCAAAACTATTAGCAACAATTAGCGGCTCCTTTGCAGCTATTATGCTTGCTGCTTTTTGGAATTTGAAGATACGTATGAAGAAAGAAAAATCTTCTTAACGCCAAAACAATAAAAAAATCGAGCTTACACAGCTCGATTTTTTTATTGTTTATTAAAATTCAACATTCTCCAAATACAAACCACTCGCCTCAGCAAGACAATTAATTTGATTACGTTGTTTTTCCTCTAAAATATTTGGGATTGCGTCCGCATCTAATTGTCCTAATCCAACTTCAATTAATGCTCCAACAATTTTTCGTACCATGTTATGAAGGAATCCGTTACCACTTACTCTAATTTGTACAAATCTTGCTTCTTCCATCACTTCAAGTGTATATACTTCTCGAACCATAGACTTTTTCTTTGATTTCGCATTTGAAAAAGCAGTAAAATCATGTGAACCAACTAAATGTTTCGCAGCTTCTTTCATGCTTTTCACATTTAATTTTTTATTCACATGCATGCTGTATTTACGCATAAATGGATTTGTATGCTCTTCATTCCAAATTTTATAAAGATATGTTTTTGCTTTAGAATTGTAACGAGCATGGAAGCGATCTTGTACTTCTTCTACATTCGTAATGCTAATATCATTAGGTAAATATTGATTTAAATATTTTTTCACTTTATGTTCCACTAACTTCTCATCACTTTGAAAGTTAGCAACTTGATTTAAAGCATGTACACCAGCGTCTGTTCTACTACAACCGATAATTTCAATTTCTTTTCCGACCATTTCAGATATGACACTTTCAATTTTTCCTTGAATCGTATTATCGTTATTACCGAGACGTTGCCATCCTTTAAAACGTGCACCATCGTACTGAATCGTTAATTTATAATTGTACATTTCATTCTCCTTCATAGAAAATATTCCCTCGTGTCGTGAGGGAATATGAATACACTTTACTTTCTAACAAGCTTCACTACATTTTCTACATGGGCTGTATGTGGGAACATATCAACTGGTTGTACATACTCCACTTCATAGCTCTTCATTAACGCTTGTACATCACGTGCTAATGAAGAAGGATTACAGGATACGTAAACAACTTGTTTCGGCTTCACTTTTAAGATTGTTTCCAGTAATTTATCATCGCAACCTGTACGAGGTGGATCGACAACAATTACATCTGGACGCCATCCTTCTTTTACCCATTTCGGTAACCATTGTTCAGCTTTACCTGCTTCATATTTCGTATTTGTAAATCCGTGGCGCTTCGCATTTTTTCTTGCGTCTGCAATTGCTTCTGGAATGACATCCATACCACGTACTTCCGCTGCATCATTTGCAAGCCAAAGACCGATTGTACCAACACCACAATACGCATCTACAATTTTCTCATCGCCTGTTAAAGCAGCTGCTTTTTTCGCTTCATCGTATAAAACAACTGTTTGTTCTGGATTTAACTGGAAGAATGCACGTGCTGATAATTCAAATGATAAATCACCTAGTGTTTCTTGAATTACTTCTTTTCCAGCTAATTTAAATGTTTTATCACCGAAAATAACAGATGTTTTACGCCAGTTTACGTTTTGCATAATTGATTTAACAGCTGGCATCTGTTTTTGTACTTCTGCGATAAATTGATCTTTATTTGGTAATTCTTCTTTTGTTGTAATAAGTGTAACTTGTACTTCCCCTGTTTGAACTGCAGTACGTGTCACAATTGTGCGTACTAAACCTTTTTGTTTTTTCTCATTGTAAATAGAAACATTTAATTTTTCTAATATACGTCTTACAACTTTGGTCGCTTCATTCGTTGCTTTATGTTGAATCATACAATGAGCAATATCAATTAACTGATGTGAGTTTTGCTTATACAGCCCTGTAATGACCTTTTCGTCTTTACGTCCCACTTGTAATTGACTCTTATTACGATAATGCCATGGATTTTCCATGCCAAGCGTCGGACGAATTTTCTCTTCCAAAGTGTTATTCATGTACTTCTCAAATGCTTGTACAACGATATCACGCTTTTGATTTAATTGTTCTTTATAATCTAAATGTTGCAGCTGACAGCCGCCACACTCTTCATATACCGGACATGGTGCTTTCACACGATGTGGTGAAGCTTTACGAACTTTTTTCACTTTCGCTTCAGCGAAGCCACGCTGAATTTTCGTTGTTTCTGCAACAACTTCTTCTCCTGGTAATGCCCCTGGAATGAAAACAACTTGTCTCTTAAAATAACCAACGCCTTCTCCGTTAATCCCAAGACGTTTAATTGTCACAGGAAACGTTTGACCAACTTCCAACTTACTCTCATGTTGCTTTTGTATCATTATTACACCTCTACTCTATACTTTTCCATAAATATAACGCTGCATAACTGCAGTATGGTTCACACTCTTGTTTCACTTTTTCTAAAAATGCATCATCAGGTTTATCATCTAGTTGAAATACACCTTGTACTGCACGCTGAATCCCAATGTCCGCTTTCGGAAACATATTTTTCCGTCCAAGTCCAAACATTAAAAAGTTTTGCACTGTCCATGTACCAATCCCCCTAATTGGTAACAATTGTGCCGAAACCTCTTCTTCCGCCCTGGTTTCTATACTCGCTAAATCTAATGTACCGCTGACAATACTTCGACCTAATCCTACTATATATTCAGCCTTTCGCTGACTAAACTTCTGCTCTCTCAATTCCTCTATTGAAATATTTGCTACTGTTTCTGGAGTGGGGAAAAAGAATACACCGTTCTTCTCTGTTCCATATCGTTTCACAAACTGTTCTGTTAACACAGTAGCAAATTTCAAATTTATTTGTTGATGAATGATACAGCGAAGAAGACAAGCAAAATAATCAAATTCTAAAATAATTGGAGTATAAGCATATGTTTCAAATAGTGGCCGTAATGATGTGTTTAAAAAATGGTTTTGTATATCTTGAAACGGTTCATTCCAATGAAAAATGGCTCTCATTCGTTTCATGACTTTCTCCGGATCTCCTGTCTGACTAGAAATCCAAAACTGTGGATTTTGAACAGTACCAATCCCTTGTAAGCGAACAACAATCTGTTCCTCGTCTATACAAAGCGGGACATACATAACTTTCTCATCTAATTGAATGACGTGAAGAGGGTCAAAAGATAAACGTCTTAATACCTCTTCAAAGTGATACGGATACTCTAACGTAACATGTTCGCTCCACATACGTTTCCCCATCCTTTTTACAAATCATTATAGCATGAGAAAACCGCAAGCATACATGCTTACGGTTGATTGCTTTTTACTAAGTCATCTAGACTTTTAAAATGATACCCTTTCTCGCGCAAATCATCAATGATTTTCGCAAGTGCTTCTGCATTATCTTTTGATATTGCATGAAGTAATAAAATAGATCCTGGATGAATCATCGTCATAACATTATTATGCGCATATTGCCATCCTCTTTGCTGATCCACTTTCCAATCCAAAAATGCAAGTGACCAAAATACATTATAGTAGCCCATTTCTTTCGTAAGAGCTAACGTTCTTTCACTAAATACACCGCGCGGAGGACGTACATATTTCACTTCTTTTTGCCCAGTTACTTTTTTAATTTCTTCCGTTACACTCGTTAATTCTTCACGAAGTTTCTCATCATTTACCGTTGTGAAATCAGGATGACTCCACGAATGGTTTCCAATAATGTGTCCTTCATCCTTCATTCTTAACAATAAATCTTTTTGTGTTTTAATATAATGCCCCGTTACAAAAAAGGTTGCTGGTACTTTTTTCTCTTTTAGTACGTCTAAAATTTTCCCTGTGTATCCATTCTCATAACCGTTATCAAATGTTAAATAAATATCTTTTTTCTCCGTGTCCCCTAAATAAAACCCGCCATTTTTTTGTAATAATTCTGTATACAGTTTCCCTGCATCTGGTACTGTTTCATTTTTAGGACGCGGAATTCCCCAGTTATGTGGAGTATTTGTATAAGCTAATGTTGAAACTGGAACAAGTGCCATCATAATTGAAAAAATGAGACCGATATATAACCATTTATATTTCATAAATAGTCTCCTTTCCATATATAATCGTACTTGTAGTTTCTGTTGCCTCGCATTCTTTCATGCTGAACATGTTTTTCTATATATACCAAAAAAATGCATCTCGAATCATTCGAGATGCATTTTTGTTTACTTAAATACCGGCTCTTTAAAGCTAGCTAATTTTTCAAGTGATGTTTTATCAACATCTGCATGTAAGCTATTACCATGAGAATCCATCGTTACAACTGCTTTAAATCCATCGATACGTAAATGCCACATTGCCTCTGGAATACCAAATTGTAAGAAATCAACATCTTTTACTTCTTTAATACACTCAGCATAATATTGCGCTGCACCACCGATTGCATTTAAATATACACCACCGTGCTCTTCTAAAGCCGCTAATGTTTTCGCACCCATACCGCCTTTACCAATAACAGCGCGAATACCAAATTTCTTCATAATATCGCCTTGGTACGGTTCTTCACGAATACTTGTCGTTGGACCTGCCGCTTTAATTTGCCAATTGTCATTTTCATCTTTCACGACAACTGGACCACAGTGATAAATAACTTGTCCATTTAAATCTACTGGACAATCGTTATCCATTAAATGCTTATGGATTGCGTCACGACCTGTATACATCATGCCATTAATTGTTACAACATCACCAACGCGAAGTTCACGAATTTGCTCTTCTGTAATTGGTGCTTGTAATACAATCTCACGTTGCTCTGTTTTTTCTTGTGCTTCTTGCTCCAGTGTATCCTCACCTTCTTGATATAACCAATCCATAATTTCACCTGTTTCAGGGTGGATTGTTACGCCAAGGCGGCGATATGCCCAGCAATTATACGCCACAGACACATAGAAGCTAGCTGGCAGACGGTTATACACGCCAATTTTACAACCAAGTAAAGTTGTTTCTCCGCCAAATCCCATCGTACCAATGCCAAGCTTATTCGCATTTTCTAATACGTACTCTTCAAGCTTTTGTAACTCTGGAATTGGATTGACGTCATCTAATGTACGGAATAATTGATTTTTTGCTAATTCGTAACCTGATGTGCGGTCTCCCCCGATACCAACACCAATTACACCTGCACTACATCCTTGACCTTGTGCTTGATATACTGCATGAAGAAGGCATTTACGAATCCCTTCTAAATCACGGCCAGCTCGTCCAAGTCCTTCTAATTCACATGGTAAGCTATACTGAATATTTTTATTCTCACAGCCACCACCCTTTAGGATTAAACGAGCATCAATATAATCTTTTTCCCATTGTTCAAACTTAATAACCGGTGTACCTGGTCCTAAATTATTTCCACTATTGTCTCCAAAAAGAGAATCAACAGAATTTGGACGAAGTTTACCATCTTTTGTCGCCCGCTCAAGCGCATTATAGATAGCTTCCTTCAACTTTAATTGATTCACACCAACTGGTGTATAAATTTTAAACGTTGGCATCCCTGTATCTTGGCAAATTGGCGAGATGTTATCATCAGCCATTTTAATATTATTCGTAATTGTGCCAAGTGCCATCGCTGAACGAGTCCCTGCATTTTCTCGTTCTTTCGCTTGTTGAATCGCACGACGAACATCTTTCGGTAAGTTCGTTGACGTTTCAACAATTAGTTGATACATGCTTTCTTGAAGCTTTTCCATTGTTACTTCCCCCTCAATTGTGAACGCTACCAAAACGTTATGAGCTGAAAATTCCATTGTTATGCTCTTCAGCTTTTTATTTATTTCACGCTATAAAGCATAAATGAAATTTTTCACAACTTGATTATACCTTTTTTTCTACCTTCCTTCTATTATCCATACAGAAAAAGGCTGCCAATTTTGCTTTGGCAGCCTTTTTAATATATTATTCGTCTTTTTTAAATTGCTCACATTTTAATTCTAATTCATCTAACATTGCAAGTAGACGATCTACATCTTCTAACTCTACTTCTTCAGGTTCAATTGTATCAATCACTTCAATGAACATATTTAAACGTTCTTTTAAATATACTAATTGTGTATCTTTATCTTGAATTGCTTTTCCCATGAAGGCACTCTCCTTTTAATTCGAGTTGCTTTTATTATACCGCAAAAATGATTGCTATGGGCATGAAATTTCATCAATTTTGTCACGGTCATTCATTCAAATGTAAGCCCTCTCTCTTTTTTCACAAAAAAGTTTCACTTTATAAAAAGTACATATTCTTCTATTATAGAGAATGGACAAATTGTTATTTCAATAGTCAAAGGAGTATTTCATATGACGATATCACAAAAAATGAAGCCGATTACTCCTTCTTACGATCCATGGGAAGCGTATATGGACCTTGAAGAGTACGGCAAACTACTATTAACAAACGTTGAATTTACAACGACAACGTTATGCAATATGCGTTGCGAGCATTGTGCTGTTGGTTACACATTACAGCCGAAAGATCCAAATCCGCTTCCGATGGAGCTTTTATTAAAACGATTAGATGAGATTCCTCATTTACGTTCTTTAAGTATTACTGGCGGAGAACCTATGCTTTCAAAAAAATCCGTCGACAACTATGTAACACCACTCTTAAAATACGCCCATGAACGAGGCGTTCGCACTCAAATCAACTCAAACTTAACTATAGATTTAGCACGTTACGAACAAATTATTCCTTATTTAGACGTATTGCACATATCTCATAACTGGGGAACAATTGATGACTTCGTTGAAGGCGGATTTGCAATGATGGAGCGTAAACCTACGTATGAACAGCGTGCAAAACTATTTGAACGAATGATTACAAATAGTAAAGCTCTATCAGATGCCGGTGTACTCGTATCAGCCGAAACAATGCTGAATAAAAGAACTCTACCACATATTGAACATATTCATCGTCAAATTGTTGAAGAAATGGGCTGTAAACGTCATGAAGTACATCCGATGTATCCAAGTGACTTCGCGAGTAATCTAGAAATTTTAACAAAAGCTGAAATTCGTGATGCAATTGAGCATTTACTAGAAATTCGCGATGAAAATGTATGGATGTTATTTGGGACTTTACCTTTCTACGCTTGTAGCGATGACGAGCGAGACATCGCCACATTTAAGAAATTACAAGAAAGCAAAAATGTAACCGTTCGTAACGATCCGGATGGCCGTTCTCGTTTAAACGTTAACATTTTCGATGGAAATATTATTGTAACTGATTTCGGTGACGTTCCTCTTCTAGGTAACGTACAAACAAACACACTACAAGAAGCGTATGACAAATGGAGTGCTTCAAAAACAGCAAAATCATTAAGCTGTCACTGTCCTGCTGTAAAATGCCTCGGACCGAATGTTCTTGTAAAAAACAGCTACTATCCAACAGAAGATTTCTTATCAAAAACAGCAAATATTACATTCTAAATAAAAACGTCAGCTTATAAGCTGACGTTTTTTCATATTATTGCGAGTGAGAAGAAGATATGAATTTAAAATATAAATGATCATGAATTGGAATAGCAGCTCCAATTCCTTGTGAGGTAATATTTTTTACAACAAGCCTTTTTTGATTTCCTTTTAATACAAGGTATACTTCTCCAAACGTCACTTTTCCTTTTTCATTTACTGCTGGTGTATAGGCGTATAAATATCCAAGTTGACTCGGGCTAATATTATACACGCGCTCATGTCCTGTACCATAACCAATGGTTGTTTTAAATGAAAGTGGCAATTGTACTTTTTCAAGTGCTTTGAGAAGCATCATTTTTTTCACATCTGTAGCATCTTTCATATCCGCTGTTAAATCGCCTTCAACTGTCTTCTGCGTTTCTTGTTTATAGCGTAACGGATATAAGCGATCTCCTCCGCGATTATCGTACACATTGCGATTTACTTGTTTATATTCCCAATTAATCGTTGTATCAACCGATTCATAATTCAAAGCCCATTGACCTAAATAGATTTTTGCTCGGTACCCTACCGCAAGCGGCGCATTCGAAATTGTCGTTTCATTAAACATTCGAATTAAGTCCGGATTTTCAATTTTAATATTTGCTGTTTTCAATAGTTCTTGAGCAAACTTACTCGGCTGTAAACGCGGCAAATCTTGCGCATCATTTGGAAACGTATTGTCTTTAGAAATATTTAAAACAGATGAAGGCATTTTTGTTTCTACCGTTGTCTTTGCAAAACTTATGTTAGGAAATAATAGAATAAACGAGACCATAGTTGAAAGACATATGCTGTATACTCGTTTCACCTGTCTGGCTCCTTCCTACGTAAAGGTATATACTACTTTTTTTATTGTTTTCTCTCAGCACAATTGTTATGCCTATTTTTCATAATAAATAAAAACCAATTCCCATAATGACATACGCCGCTAATAACGTACCTCCTTCAAACCAGTTTGTATCACCATCGTTTGAAATCGCTATCGTTAAGAAAACAGCTGTAATCATAGAAACAAGTTCTGGTATGGTAAATACTAAAGGCATCCTATTTGCAAAAAACATGGATAGCAATACCAATACAGGAGCAACAAACATGGCAATTTGTAATGTAGAACCTACTGCGATTTCGACTGCAATATTTACTTTATTTTTATAAGCCATAATAATTGCAGATGCATGTTCTGCTGCATTTCCAACAATCGCAACGATAATAACCCCTATAAATAACTCTGACCAGCCAAATGATTTCGCGACTGTTTCAAATGTATGCACGAGCGCCTCTGACACATAAGCTACCGCAATTGTCGCTATTGCTAAAATGAGTAACGCTTTTCCTTTTGACCACTCTGGCTCTTCTTCATGAGCGACTTCATCACTTTTATGCTGATATACACCGCGGTGCGTAACTAACTTAAATAGCAATGCAGCAAGGTACATAATAATCATAATAATAGAAACACCGATACTTAATTGATACGTCTTTCCAGCTTCCATCTTCATTGAAAAGATCTCTGGAATAACAAAAGCTACTACTACAGCAAAGATTAATAAAGCTGAATTGTGTCTTGCATCATACACATTAAAACTTTGTCTTTTGTATTTCAGACCTCCTACAAAGAAAGATAGTCCCCCTACTAATAGTAAATTTCCAAGTACAGATCCTGTTAAAGAGGCTAACACCACTTCAATTAATCCCGCTTGAAGTGCAAAAATCGAAATGATTAGTTCAACAGCATTACCGAAAGTAGCATTTAATAATCCACCTATTCTAGGTCCAGAGACAATTGCTAAACTTTCTGTCGCTCTCCCCATAAAACCAGCTAACGCGATAATCGTAATACAATACACAGCGAACATAATTGTTTGGGGCCAATGAAGTGTTTTTCCAAGTACAGACAGTGGTACACCTATAAGCCCTACTATAAGAAATATTTTATTAAACATGCCTTTCATCCTTCCATCGTATGTATTTCTCCTCGATCTTATTATTATTCTTCTCCTAACTTGTACGATTTCATCACAATTACGTTTAAAAAATCGGATTGAAGAAAACAGTATGAAAGATATTCAAATTATCTCGTTTAAACAGAGAAAATATAAATTAGGAAAAGAGGTAAAAAACATGCACTTAAAAGAAAAAATCGCAACAATTATTCAAGGACAAAGAACTGGTGTATTATCAACTGTACGTAACGATAAGCCGCATAGTGCCTTTATGATGTTTTTCCACGAAGATTTTGTACTATATGTTGCAACAGATCGACAATCAAAAAAGATAACAGATATCGAAAACAATCCAAATGTCCATGTACTACTTGGACGAGAAGGAAAAAAATTAGATGAAGATTATATTGAAGTTGAAGGCTTAGCTTCCATCGAGGAAGACTCCACATTAAAAAACAAGTTTTGGAATAATAGCTTAAAACGCTGGTTACTCGGTCCTGAAGACCCTAATTACGTATTAATAAAAATCAATCCCGACACAATTTATTACATCGATGGTGCTGGTACGACGGAGCCCGAGTTTTTACGACTATAAAATAAAACAAGCCCCCTTTAGGTGGGCTTGTTTTGTCGAAAAGTTCTTCTGAAAAAAACAATAAAATAGGTGGAACTTTCTAAAGATTCTGTTATATAATAGCAGTAACTTAAATAAACTGTATTAAAACAGATTGAGAGGAGAAATAACATTGATGAAAAGAGAAGAACGCAAAAACATGATTGAGTTTATTGAAAAGAAAAAAGGGATTGAGCGTGACGAATTATTGTTTATGACAGACGATGAAGTGGAACATATTTATAATGTAACGTACTTTTTATATGAGGAAATTGCAGAGTAGTATAATAATCCCCACCTTATTAAAAATATAAGGTGGGGATTATTTCGTTATTTATTCCGCTATTTGCGGGACGATAAAATCCCACTGATTAAAGTTTCGCTTTATACATGAGAATGGTTTTCATGTATAATAATGTAAGATTGGAGGAATTTTACTATGAGTTCATGGCTCTTATTCGCACTATTATCAGCAATTGCTGCTGCCCTTGTATCTATTTTCGGAAAGATTGGTTTAGATGGAATCGATGCCAATGTCGCCACAACTGTTCGTTCTATTATCATGGCATTATTTATGGTGGGCGTTATTATTATCCAAGGTAAATTTCAAAATATTGGCGATGTACTGCTAAATAAAAAAGCACTGCTCTTTATCACATTAAGTGGGGTTGCAGGTGCTTCGTCATGGCTATTTTATTTTCTTGCCCTCAAAACAGGGAAAGTTTCACAAGTGGCTCCTGTCGATAAACTAAGCGTCGTATTTTCTATCATTCTCGCTATGATTATACTCGGCGAAAAGTTAAACTTTATGACTAGTATTGGTGTTGTCTTTATTACAGCTGGTGTACTATTTATTGCTTTCAGCTAAAAAAACCGCGATTAGCGGTTTTTCTTTTTCTTTATGTAAAACCATACAATACATGTAACAACTACTGAAATGGATAAAATCCATATTCCATAATGATGTAAACTATACTCAACGAAACGCCACTTCTCTCCTAACTTCCAGCCAAGTCCAATAAAAACACTGATCCAAATAAACGCACCACCGTAAGCGTACAAACAAAAACGCCAAAGTGTTAAATTCGACATCCCAGCAAAATATGCTGTTAAATGACGTACTCCCGGGATAAAGTAACCAATCATTAAAAGAAATGGGCCATATTTTTCAAATAAAATATGTGTTTTTTCGATGTGATGTTCTTTGATCCTAACTTTCGGCCCATATTTTTTTAAAACAGGGAGTCCAAGTTTCAAACCTAATATATAGCTTAATGTAATGCCTAACATTGCGCCAGCCATCCCACTTAAAAACGCAGCAGTTCCTGACATAACTCCTTTTGAAACGTTATAACCAACAAAGGTCAATAAAAACTCATCTGGTATCGGTAATCCAACAATCCCACCGGCCAAAGCTATAATAATTCCAAAATACCCATAATGTGCGATTAACTCGCCAATATGTTGTTCCATTCGGAAGACACATCCTATGCACGATCGTTATTCCACATTGTGCCCTTTCTATCCTTCAGACAAACATGGTATACATATTCACTATACATTGTTTTTATAATGAACTCTACTTCTATCCATTCCTTTAACAGGAAGAAAGTGAACCATTAATCGGTGAGGGTTTGTTCATCCTGGCTCATTCTTAGTACACATCAATCGTGCGCCAGACTCCCGCCTCCTCCCCTTATATTCACCGCTTTTCGAAGCGCTAGTCTTACCATCCACAAATAACAGGATTAAAAAATAAAAATTCATATGCTTGTTTTTTTGTTACAATAAAGGAAAGTTACTTTTCGCAACGGTTTAACTCTCAGGAAAAATGATATACCTAGCAAAAACATAGTTTGGTCGATATAATGCAACTTCTACCTATTAAAAGAACATGCACCCTTTACATACAACATCATTTTTCTAAATTATACAGGGGGAACGAACATGACCATTGAAAATCAATTTATCCAAAAGGTTTACTATAAAACATTTTTAACAGAAGAAACTTCTACTCCAGTATCGGAAGTACTCGGTGAAGCATATATAAATGAATCTATAAATGAATTCTCCAACATTTCTAATATCCGCTTTGCTCAAGGTGAATTTTATTACCAAAATAAAGACTTTGAAGCAGCGATATTTAAATGGGAGAAAGTAAATAACGAGCTTGCACTTTGGGCAACCAAAAATATTGCAGATTCTTATTTTGAACTAGGCTTCTTACCAAAAGCAGAAGAAATTTATCAATCTATCCAAACGGAAGATACAACTCTTACAATGGAAGTTTCCTTACAACTTCTTTCTCTTTACATCGAACAAGATCGTTTAGGTCTAGCTTTTAAGACAATTAGTGAGGCTGTTGCATTTCAACCTGACTATCCAAACATTACTGCAATTGCTCGCTCATTCTATGAAAAACAAGCAGATTGGAATAATGCTATCGAACTTGCCGTTCAAGAAGGAATTCGAACAAAATCATTGCACTGGTTCGATACTTTAATCAATTATGTAAATCAAGGATTTACGAAACAAATCAATCCAGAATATTTCTATGAATCTTTAAAAGCTTTATATGCAATTGATCAAGTCCAATTTAAAGAACTTGTTATTGCTCTTTGGAACAGCTATCAAAATGAAAAATTGCATCTACCTTGGATTCAAACAATAAATCATTTATTCTTACATATTGAGACAGACAACAATGACGATTGGCATGAAATTATTGAACGCTATCAAGATACGTACTTTGAATTAATTACTGGTGAGCATTTCATGCATGAAATGCAGGGACTTGTACCCGATCTATTAACAAATTGGTTTAGTTTAACGAAAGCAAAAGATGCCCTATTTGTCTCTGCTGCAGTATTAGCGTGGAATGAAGTTTCACCTACAACTTTAGAGTCATTACTCGTAAAAAGTGCGGGAGCCCTACTCTCTAATTCAACAGCTGAAACAAATGTAAATATGGAAACCGTTTCTCATTTATTCGAAACAATTGCTGTATGGGCTGAAAAAAACGATGTGGATTTAAGTCATCAATTTACGTTACTCGTTCATGAACTATGTGATTTAAATGTTACACAATTACTAATAGCGGGAACTAGTGACCATGATAAATTATCATTCATCAATTCAATATTAGGAGAGAACATCTTAACTGAGACTGTAACAGCTCCTATTCTATTTAAAGATGATAGCCAAACTGAAATAACAGAATTCACTGCGTTAGATGTACACAATATACCGAACTTTGATGAATTCCATCAAATAATGGCTACACCTTCCGATTCAGAACTTGAGAAAAAATGCATAGAAATTAAGTTACCAAGTAGATTTTTAAGAAAAAATAAATTTGCATTTCTTGTTACGCCATCTGTTCAAGGGCAAGTGGATAAAAACAGCCCATATTTTGAATACTTACAAGCAGCAGATAGCCTTATTTACGTATTAAATTCAGCTTCACCATTACATGGGGCAGAGCTTGATACATTACTTTATTTACGTGAACAAGTGCCAAATTTACAAATTCATTTCGTATTACACACAAATAATACGACCAATAATGAAAAGCTAATAAGTAAGATTAAAGTCCATTTCCCAAGTGCACAGTTCTTCCCATACTCTCCTTCACAAGAGAGTAGCCAGCAACTTGGGGACGTGACAGAGTCTATTCTTTCTAATCTAGCTGGACGCGACATGGAACAAGAACGTATAGAAAAACTAATATGGTTTACTCAAAAGACAATCGCATACCTTGTAAATGAACGTGTGGAATTAGAAAATACATTAGTGAAATCAGTACGATGGAATAAACATATCTCAGTGAAACTAAATGGATTTATTAACAATCTTACTGCTCTTGAAAAAGATAAAATTCGTTCTATTACAGAATCTTATCTTTTAACGAAAGAAGAAATCACACGAGATATCCATTCTCAAATTCCTGAATTATTACAGAGCTGTTCTGACCTTGTTCAAGAAGATAGTGATTTCAAATTAGTTCATGAAGAATTAAATACTGCAATGAACGAACGAATTCAAAAACATGTACAGCAAGTGCTTCTTCCTAAATTTACTGGGTTTATTCAAGAGTGGATTGAAACAGCACATAATGAATTTATTCAAGCTCAATCTTATTTAGATGAAATGAGTGAAACGTTTAATAAATTATATAAAGAAGAACGCATGAAACTTCCTTGCGATTTCAAATTATTAGATGATTGGCATCGAGATGTTGTACGCATGACAAATAGAATTACAGTATCGAACATCAATATTTTATTACGCTTTACACCGACACAATTTTTCTTAAAGAGTGCGGGAAAACTATTTGGTAACATGCAAAAAAATCAATCTATGCTCGCAAACAAATATAAACAATATATTGAAACGGAAGACTATACGGAAATTTCTCAAACGATTTCAAAACAATTCTTCCTTCAATTTGAAGTATTTGAAGGCGCATTAGAACGAGATATTATGATGTTCTTTAAAGATCCACTTAGCATATTGAAACAAAATGTGGAAGCAGCTCAACTTGAAATAGAGGAAGACGAACAAACATTAGCAACGTTAAGAAGCAACCCAGAAACTTATCACGATCCGTTAGCATTCTTTAAACTGCAACTATTGCAGCACAAATTCGTTTTAAGTACGAACAAAAACAATGAAGACGTCTATGAATTTAATGAGTCTCCTACGATTTAACATAAAAAACCAAGCAAACTAAAATTTGCTTGGTTTTTTACTTTAATTCATTATTTTCATATGTTCAAATGGATAATAAATTGCCGCTAATTCTCCTAATACATCCGCTTTATCAATAAGTCCTAAACCATTTCTACTATCTCTGCTTATTAAGCGATTATCCCCCATAACAAAAATCTTATTTTTAGGAACTGTAATTGGTCCAAAGTCCTCTGTTAAATTCATAAGTTTTTTTTCAGCTTGTTTTTTATTACTATACAAATACGCTTCCTCTATCACTTCATGATTCACATATAATTGATCATTTCTCACCTCAATGACATCGCCAGGCAAACCAATAACCCTTTTCACGTAAAAATTATCCGTCTTCACAACAATAATGTCTTCTCTCTCATAACTTTCAAATTGCTTTGCCAACTTATTAACAATCACCTTATCCCCATCTTGTAACGTTGGCTTCATAGACGCTCCTTTTACAGTCGTAGGAAAAAACACAAAAATTTTCGTTAAAAACACCAACAAACATGCAATTGCAATCGTTCCAAAGAATTTACGCCAACGTTTTTTCTTTTGCATCATTCCACCATCTCATCATCTTTTTACTTTTATTATAAATAATACGACCGATGATTTTCTACAAAATTCTGAATTATAAAATTACAATATTAGAAATTCCAAAATGGCGATGCTGATCAAATTAAACAAGCAAAAAAGATACTCTCCAAATAGTCTATCCACTATTTGGAGAGTATCTTTTTATATTCCCACATATACAATACACATTTGAGCCGCTACATATGTAAACCAAATCCAAAGTGGTTCATACTTTAATTTACGCCCTCCAATATCTGTCACGCCTATAATAAAATCAGAAATCACAAATAATAAACCACCAAATGCTGGTATCCACCATACTCCTGAATTCTCATAATATAAGGCGAATGCAAAGCAAGCCATTCCTCCAACCCATAATCCATAAATTAGAGCTCCTATCGTAAACAATTTATCTTGTTTATCATTTCGGATAAAAAAGAACCACCCTATAATGAGAAAGAGTCCGTATACAAGTAGACCAATCCAAAAACCATTCCATGAAATGCCTGTTTGCAAAAATGCTTTTACATAAAAACAATGCGCAAGCGCAAAAGTAACCATCCCTCCAATTAACCTGTGACCAATTGGAATCAAACCTGCCATAAATAAATCCCCTACAGTTGATAACGTCATACCTAGTGCAACCCACGTACTATACGCTACTGATGGATCTTGTAACCATATCCAAATTGCACTTGCTGTTAAAGAAAAACTAAGAATAAGACGCACTGCTAAAGGCAACGGCATATTATTTCTTGTTTTTTTTGTCTGCCCTATTGCGTACATTGCACCAATTAAAAAAAGAATGATTTGTCCAATTAACACCATGTAAAGTAGATTCATAACATGTTCTCCTCAATAAATGCTTTTTGTATTTTTTTCGTTACACCTAGTCTATTATCCTTTTTCTATATAAAAAAAGAAGAACAGTACTGTTCTTCCATTGTAATCGTTTTCCTGTTATCTATGCTACTTGTTTTTCTTCCTCCATTTTCTGCTTAGCTGGCGTACGATTCACCACAATAATTCCCGCAGCTACACACGCTAAACCAATTAATACAAATGAGTGAATTGCTTCTCCTAAAATCATGCTCGATAATAACACACCAAATACGGGTATAAAGAACATGTACATTGATACTTTTCCAACCTTATTGTACTTCATAATTGTATTCCAAATACAAAATCCTGCTGCGGATAAGAAAGATAAATAGGTAAGCATAAGTATTGCATGTACACTAAATGTAAATGGCGTGATTCCCACTTGCAAAGCCCCTATACATAATAGCCCAATAGAACCAAAAATCATTTGGTATGCTGTCATATAGCCAACATCTAATGTTTTGCTACCTTCTTTCGCCAATATGTTTCCATATGAATACAACATTGCTGCACTAAGAAGTAATAAGCTACCGATTCCGAAATGGAATGACAAACTACCATCACTCGGTACATTTACTAAAATGACACCACAAAAGCCGATAGAAACCCCAATTACTTTTCTCATATTAAGAGCATCATCTTTATATAAAAAATGCGCGAGTAAAATTTGAAAGAATGATGATGTTCCTGAAATGATAGCTCCTTCAATACCAGAACTATAGCTCATTCCAATATAAAAACATATATATTGGAGAAAGGTTTGAAATAAACCAATTTGTACTAACTGCTTTCCCGTTCCTTTTTTGAAGCTCATATTTTTTCCTAACGCTTTAAAGAAGAATAAGAGCATGACTCCAGATAAAAAGAAACGATAGCCAGCAAATAATATTTGCTCCCCAACTTCTTGTGGCTGAATTCCAAGTTCAGCATAACTTAATTTAATAAAAGGGAATGCGCTCCCCCATAAAAAAGTCGCTACTATCGCAGCAATAAACACGCCAATCGGATGGGTAAAAAATTTCTCTGTCTTCACTTGTTGTCTTCCTTTCCGATCTTTTTATGAACAATATTCATATATACCAAAGGAAGTGTGAAAACACAAGTTTTCAGTTTATACACAAACAAAAACCTATCATCTAAAGAAAACATGTGCTATGCTATAGAATAATTACAACATAATAACTATTAAAATCAGGTTCAACAGAAATGCTGCTATCCATTATGGATGGCAGCTTTCGTCGTTTTATAGGGGTTTCGATTTTGATTCTTTTTCTCAATAAGAATTTGGAAGGAGCGAGTAGTAATGAACTCAGAAGTAAAAGCATTACAAGTACAAAAGTCTATTTCTCATCCCTCTTTATGGGATACATTAAAGAAACATTATGAACTTATATTTGCAATCGCATCTGGTATTTTCATTTTAGCTGGTTGGTTATTCACAAAGAACGATGTAATGAATGTAGGCATTACTTGCTATATCCTTGCTTATATAGTTGGTGGATATGCAAAAGCGAAAGAAGGTATTGAAGATACAATCGAGGAGAAAGAGCTAAATGTCGAGATGCTTATGCTCTTTGCTGCTATCGGTGCTGCAATCATTGGCTACTGGGCAGAAGGCGCAATTTTAATCTTTATCTTCGCACTAAGCGGTGCGATGGAATCTTATACATTAAGTAAAAGTCAAAAAGAAATTTCAGCGCTTCTTGATCTACAACCTGAAGAAGCATTACGTATTTCAAACGGAACCGAAGAACGTGTTCCTGTTGGACGATTACAAATTAACGACGTTATTTTAATTAAGCCAGGTGAGCGCGTTCCTGCTGACGGTACGATTCATAGCGGTGAAACAAATATCGATGAGGCAGCGATTACTGGTGAACCTATTCCAAATGAAAAAAAACATGGTGATGAAGTATTTGCTGGTACTGTAAATTTACGCGGTGCTATCGAAGTTAAAATTACGAAGCCGAGCGATCAAACATTATTCCAAAAGATTATCCGTCTCGTCCAAAGTGCACAAAGTGAAAAATCACCATCACAACTATTCATAGAAAAGTTTGAAGGAACATATGTAAAAGGTGTACTACTCATTGTTGCGCTTATGATGTTCGTCCCTCATTTCTTACTGGATTGGAGCTGGAATGAAACGTTTTATCGCGCTATGATCTTACTTGTAGTCGCATCTCCTTGTGCACTCGTTGCTGCCATTACACCAGCAACATTATCTGCTATTTCTAACGGAGCAAGAAATGGAATTCTCTTTAAAGGTGGCATACATTTAGAACGCCTTGCTTCAGTAAAAGCAATTGCCTTTGATAAAACAGGAACATTAACACAAGGAAAACCTACCGTAACAGATGTATATGTTCGAGAAAATATGACAGAAAAAGAAGTACTTTCTATTACAGCAGCAATTGAAAGTCACTCAACACATCCTTTAGCTGAATCTATTGTGAAGTATGCACAACATGCGTATGACATTACATTAAAAAAACCAGAAAATGTTGAAGATGTAACTGGTTTTGGGCTAAAAGGAATATTTGAAAGCAAAGCTTATAAAATAGGTAAAGCTGATTTTATTGGTGAAGAAACAAAGACATTTCATAATGGTATTTCTGCCTCACTTGAAAAAGAAGGTAAAACTGTCGTTTATATTAGCGATGAGGGCGGCATCCTTGGACTTATCGCTTTAAAAGATACGCTTCGCCAAGAAACAATAGCTGCTATTCGCGAATTACAAAGCATTGGTGTCGAAGCAATTATGATTACTGGAGATAATGAAGAAACAGCAAAAGCAATTGCCTCCGAAAGTAATATAAAGGAATATTACGCATCATGCTTACCAGAAACAAAAGTGGAAACGATTAAAAAGCTAAAAGAAAAATACGGGACAGTAGCAATGGTCGGAGATGGTATAAATGATGCCCCTGCACTCGCTACTGCTAGCATTGGTGTAGCAATGGGAGAAGGAACAGACGTAGCTTTAGAAACTGCAGACGTTGTACTTATGAAGAACGAGTTATCTCGACTTTCCCAAGCAATCCGTTTATCAAAACGAATGAACCGTATTGTAAAGCAAAACGTAATCTTTTCACTAGCTGTAATTGCAATGCTGATTTGTTCAAACTTCTTGCAATTCTTAGCTCTGCCATTCGGTGTTATTGGGCATGAGGGAAGTACGATTCTTGTCATTTTAAACGGGTTACGATTATTAAAAGGAAACAAATAAAAACGGGTCCCTCATAGAGGACCCGTTTTTTCTAATGGTAGCTATTATGCCCGTTCGCACTACTACTCGTTTTATGCTTTGGATGCGAACTACTCTTTTGTTTATTGTTATTTTTATTGTTGTGATTCTTTTTATTATTACTCATGAAATATCCCCCCTGTTCCCTTTTATTATGGAACAAGAGCTCACTTTTCATTACGGGAATTATTGTCACTCGTCCTATAATGATGGAGTAAACCATTAATTTCGCCACCAAGTAAAATTACCCATCCAGTCAAGTAAAACCATAACATTAAAATAATAATACCACCGAGACCACCATATGTATTGGCGTAATTCGCAAACTTATCTACATAATAAGCAAATGAGTACGATACCACAATCCATCCGACAGTAGCAAATGTTGCTCCTGAAATGACTTCTCTTCTTTTTAACTTTCGATCTGGTGCAAATGTATATAAAAAACTAAACAATGCAAATAGTACGAAGAAACTCGCTACTAATCGTGTAATGCTCCACACGTAAGAAAAACTATCCGATAAACCAATTGCTTTAAATACCGCTGCCCCAATGACTTGTCCAAACACTGGAACAATTAGCGCAAACACAATCATAAAAATGATAGCTAACGTAAACACAATTGATAACGCTCTTGTTTTAATAAAAGAACGTGTTTCTGTTACATCATACGCACGGTTAAAAGCATTCATAACCGCATTTACCCCGTTTGAAGCAAACCATAGCATTGACAATAAACCAAATGATAATAAACCACCATTTTGCTCATTTACAACTTTATCCACGTTTACTTCAATTAAGGACATTGCATCTTCCGGTACGTACGGTTCTAATAAATTGAGCACACTTTCTGTTTGAAGGTCAATGAATCCAAGAAGCGTAATTAAGAAAACAAGCCCAGGAAAAATCGCAAGCAAGAAGAAATAAGCGAGCTGTGCTGCCAAGCCCGCTACATCATCACGCATCGTCCGGTCATACAAATCTTTACCAAACGAATAAGCACGATTTCTTCTCACCTTTTCTAAAATTTTTCTCATATACGTTTAAACGCTTTTCTTCTCTTCTTTATCTTGCTTCAACTCAATGTACGCTTCAGTTTTTTTTTCCTCTACATTAGAGTCTTTCATAAATAGTTCACGCGCTTCTTTCATACCGCCATCTTCAGCAACTACTGGCTCTTCTTCTGCTTTCAGCTCATCTACTTTTGAAGATACAGCTTGAATTTCAATCGTTTCTGGCTTCTCTGCTGGCTCAACCTTTTTCTTACTAAAAATTTCTTTCGTTTCTTTTAACGTCTCTACAACAGACGGCGTCAATTTTTTAATTTCTGCTACTTTCGCTTTTACTACATTGAAGTCAGCGAGTTCGCGTCCTTTATCTGTAACAGTTTGCACTTTTTCTTTTATCTTCGCACTTTCACCGATTTCAATCATCTTTGTTTTTGCTTTTTCCGCAGTATTTTTTACTTTTTCACGGTTTTCTTTCTTCAACATAGATACAGCTACACCTGCAGCTACACCAATCGCAATGTTTCGAGCAATATTATTTTTCTTTGCCATATTCCTTCACCCTTTCATTTCTTATGTTAGAAAGTATTTCTTTCTAAGCTTCCTCATATTCCTTGTTCATTTCGAATGAAAGCTAATAGCTTTGCACACCCTTCTGTTACAAGGTCATATACTTCTTGGAAATTCCCTGTATAGTAAGGGTCGGGAACGTCTGTCCAGCCACCGTCTGGAACAAAATCGGACAGCCTACCAATATAGCCTCCAGTTTTACCTAAACTTTTTAAATCTGCTATATTCTTGTTGTCCATGGCAATAATATAATCAAACTTTGTTAAGTCTTCTTTTTCTACTTGCCTTGCTTTAATTCCTTCAAAAGTGACTGCATTTTCTTTTAAAATTTTTTGTGTTCCTTTATGTGGCGGATGACCAATATGCCAATCTCCAGTTCCCGCAGAATCAATGACAATTTTCTCTTCAAGTCCCTCTTTTACGACAAGATCTCGAAAAATCGCTTCTGCCATCGGAGAACGACAAATGTTCCCAAGACAAACAAACAATACTTGAACCATATTTTTGTTTCTTCCCTTCTTGGTGTATTTCTTAATATATAATTATAGTATAAACAACCAATTATTAATTATAAAGGAAATCCCTACTAATTTAATAGGATTGAAAAGATTCATTAACGAAAATGATAAAAAATGTTAAGATAGCCTTATGTTATTTTAAAGGGGGACACTTCGGTGGATTTATCCGTAAAGTCAGAAGAAAACGTTGAATATATGGTCGAAGCTATTAAAGAAAAATTACGTATGGTTAATGCTGGAGCGATGAGAGCTGCTAGTTTTAATGAAGAAATGTACGAAGACTTACGTGACATTTATGAGCATGTTATGAAACGTGAAACATTCAGCATTAGTGAAATGCAAGCTATTACAGAAGAATTAGGTACATTAATTAAAAAGTAAAAAAAGCCTCGCTTATATGAGGCTCTTTTTTATTTCCAACAAATTCATGACAACTCTTCTCTTCCCCTCACCCAACTGTAAAATACTGTACAATAGAAGTAGAACCTCACCTTAGATTTTTTCTCCATACATACTACTCACAAATAATAGCAACACTACCATTGCTAACTGTTTTTACTGGAGGTGCTTACTTATGAGCAATTGGTACAGTAAGACGAAAGATCAAACATTAATCGACCTAGAAACAAACGAACAACACGGTTTAACAGATGAAATTGTAAATGAACGTTTACAGCAATACGGCTCTAATGAATTAGCTACAAAACAAAAACGCTCTTTATGGCAGCGTATTTTCGCCCAAATTAATGACGTCCTCGTATATGTCCTTATTATTGCTGCCCTTATTTCTGCTTTTGTAGGTGAATGGGCTGATGCAAGTATTATCGCGCTCGTTGTAGTTTTAAACGCTGTTATCGGTGTCATCCAAGAATCGAAAGCAGAACAAGCTTTAGAGGCCTTGAAAAAAATGGCGACACCTAAAGCTATCGTCAAACGAGATGGTGAACTAAAAGAGATTCCATCTGAGCACGTCGTTCCAGGTGATATCGTTATGCTTGATGCCGGACGGTATATACCATGCGATTTACGGCTTATCGAAACTGCAAATTTAAAAGTTGAAGAATCTGCTCTAACTGGTGAGTCTGTCCCTGTTGATAAAGATGCAATCTACCACCCTTCTATGCAAAGTGATGAGCAAGTGCCGTTAGGCGATCAAAAAAACATGGCATTTATGTCTACTCTTGTAACATACGGACGCGGTGTCGGTATTGCTGTTGAAACAGGAATGAACTCACAAATTGGTAAGATTGCTACCCTGTTACATGAAGCAGACGATGATATGACACCACTTCAAAAAAGCTTAGCACAAGTCGGAAAGTATTTAGGCTTTGTCGCTGTAGCTATTTGTATCGTTATGTTTCTCATCGGCTTTTTACAAGGACGGGATACGCTAGAAATGTTTATGACTGCTATTAGTTTAGCCGTTGCAGCTATTCCAGAAGGTTTGCCAGCTATCGTTTCCATCGTTCTTGCAATTGGTGTGCAACGAATGATTAAACAAAATGTTATTATTCGTAAACTTCCAGCTGTGGAAGCTCTCGGTTCTGTCACAATTATTTGTTCAGATAAAACAGGTACGTTAACGCAAAATAAAATGACCGTTACTCACTTTTATAGTGATAACACATACGATCACTTAAAAAATTTAAATATAAATAATGATGCGCAACGACTATTGTTAGAAAATATGGTGCTATGCAACGATGCGTCTTACGGTTCCGATTCACAAACAGGGGACCCTACAGAAATCGCCCTTCTTGTTGCCGGAAACACTTTTAACATGCAAAAAGATCATTTAGAAAAGATACATGAACGCGTTAATGAGCTGCCTTTCGATTCAGATCGTAAAATGATGTCAACCATACATACATACGATGAAAGCTACTATAGCATGACGAAAGGCGCTATTGATAAACTCTTACCTCGATGTACCCACATATTTAAAAACGGTAAAATCGAGGCTCTAACAGATGCTGATAAAAATCAAATATTAGAAGCTGCCAGGGCAATGTCTCAAGAAGCTTTAAGAGTACTTTCATTCGCATTTAAACAATACAATTCAAGCAATGTGGATATAGATCATCTTGAAGAAAACCTCATCTTTATTGGTCTTGTCGGTATGATTGATCCACCACGAACTGAAGTAAAAGATTCAATTTCAGAATGTAAAAAAGCCGGTATTCGCACAGTTATGATTACTGGTGACCATAAAGATACCGCCTTTGCAATTGCCAAAGAGCTTGGCATTGCCGAAGACATATCTGAAATTATGATTGGAACTGAATTAGATAATATTTCAGATACAGAACTAGCAAGCAAAATTAATCACTTACATGTATTCGCTAGGGTCTCTCCGGAGCATAAAGTGAAAATTGTAAAGGCATTACGCGCGAAGGGTAATATCGTTTCTATGACTGGTGATGGTGTCAATGATGCTCCATCTTTAAAGCAAGCAGATGTTGGCGTAGCGATGGGTATTACAGGAACAGACGTTGCAAAAGGGGCAGCGGATGTAGTATTAACAGATGATAATTTCTCATCTATTGTGAAAGCTGTTGAGGAAGGTAGAAATATTTATCGTAACATAAAAAAATCAATTCTCTTCTTACTCTCATGTAACTTTGGAGAAATTATCGCTTTATTTTTAGCGATTTTACTTGGCTGGGCGACACCATTACGACCAATTCACATTTTGTGGGTCAATTTAATTACCGACACACTTCCTGCATTATCACTTGGCGTTGATCCTGAAGATTCAGATGTGATGAAAGAAAAACCACGCCGTGCGAAAGAAAGCCTATTTAGCGGTAGTGTCCCTTTTCTTATTTTCAATGGCGCTATAATTGGATTTTTAACGCTAGCAGCCTTTATCGTCGGAGCAAAATTCTATACTGGAGATACAAATTTATTCCCTCTTTTCCCAGAGAAAATTGATGAAGATGCTCTATTACACGCTCAAACGATGGCATTTGTTGTTCTTAGTTTTTCTCAGCTCGTTCATTCATTTAACTTGCGTTCAAGAACGAAATCAATTTTTTCAATTGGGATTTTTACAAATAAATATTTAGTCTTCTCCCTTCTTATCGGTGTTCTTATGCAAGTTTGTATCATCTCCATCCCACCCCTTGCAAATATATTCGGTGTGCATGCGTTAACGATGCGAGATTGGGGATTTGTTCTTTTATTAAGTATCATTCCACTTGTTGTGAATGAGATCATTAAATTAGTGAAAAGAAACTAAAAGGCAATGAGGAACAATCCTCATTGCCTTTTCATTTATCCCACTATTCGCCGGACAGTAAAACTCCCACCTCAAAATTCAGCTTGAGCAAAGAAGTTAGGTGGTAGATTAACTGCCCATAAATGTCCGATTGGTTCAACTAATAATCAGTGGGGAAGAACAAAACCCCACTGATTGAAGTTTCACTTTATCCTTGTAATTCTTTTTTGATGTTCTCTGTTAATGTAGCCATACGCTTACGGCTTTCTTCACGCTCACGTTTGTTTTGCTCTTCAATTTGTTGTGTTTCTTGCATACCTCTTGAAATAATGTTCCAAGTTTCCTCAAGTGTTTCCATCTTAATACTAGAAGAACCTGATAATCTCGCTACTTCCACACTTTGCGTTGCGATATTTTGTGCATTTTTCTTAAGTAATTCATTTGTACGACGATCCAGTTCAGCCATAGAATCTGCAACAAGCTTTTGACGCTTCGCATTTACCGCTTGAATGATACCATTTTTAAAGATAGGAATCGTTGTAATAAACGCTGTATTGATTTTACCAATTAATTTATTATTACCACGTTGAATCATACGAATTTGTGGTGCTGTAAGTAAAGCAACCATACGTGCTTTTTCTAAATCATCAATACGTTGTTCTAAAATTTCAACAGAGTTTTTAAGCGACTCTAACTCAATACCTGCCAATTGATCATTATTACGTACACGCTCTTCATACATCGGAACTAGCTCTGTATTTAAACGATCTAATAACATTTCTCCTGCTACTACGTATTTTTCTAAATCTAAGTAATATTTTAAGTTTTGCTCATATAACCCGTCTAACGTACCAATTGATTTTTTCATTTCATCTTGATACTTCGTAATTTCCACGTACACTTTATCAATTTCACGGCCCATCGTTTGATACTTGCTAAAGATTTGTTCAATCATTTTATCCGCTTTTTTGAACATACGTGAGAAGAAACCGCTTTTCTCTTCCGCAAAGTCTTTGCTATCAAACCTGTCCATAATTTTACCAAGCTGTTTTAATAACTCACCAGAGTCTTCTATTTTTGACAGAGACATTGTATGTAAAATTTGATCTGCAAAGCGTGAAATTTCCATAGAAGGTTCTTTTCCAAGTTCAATTAATTCTAACTGATCTTTAATATCTACCGCATTATAAATACGTTGCACATCTGCATCTTGTCTAAGTTGCAAGCGAACATCTTGTGCTGTTTGCTCATTTAATTCTGTTTTCGAATCTAGTACGACTGGGTTATTCATATCGTATTCTCCCTTTCCTTATAAAAATGGACGAAATAGTCCTTTTATTGTTTGTGATAAATTTTTATAGGCTGATGAACCATGAAACTCAAGATCGAAATTAACTTCTTCAAGCCAATGTGAATCAAATGCTGCTGCATCAATATACGGTTCAATATCATTTCGTCCCGTTGGATTGAAGTGGAATACATCTACTCCTATTTGATTTAAAAATAGTAATAAAACAGCATCAGAACGAGTTAATTCTCCACTCTTCTCATTATTAAATATAACAATTTTCGGTACATCTTGTGAATAATCAAATTTCTCAAGCTGTTCTAAAATATTCGGTGGTATTTGAGAAAGTTGCGCGAAAACATATAGCGCTACATCTTGTTTCGTCTCTTTTGCAATTGGTTTACACATTTCACTTTCACACGTATGGATAATCGCTTCTGCAATACCATGTTGTAATCCTTCTGGCAATCGTTTATGCGGCCACCAATGACTGTTCATAATTAAATCTGGATGTAATTTCCCCGCACGGTCTAATGCATCTCGATAATGATATTGGAAATTTGCTTTTTGTTCTTTCGTAAACGGAAATGTATTAATTAATAAACTGTTATCAAATGATGTAACAGCCTTTAATCGCTGAAAATACTCTTTATCATTCTTTGAAACACCTGATATTTTCGCAAATAAAGAAGGGATATAAATGTGTTTATTTTCAACAAAGAATGTCGGGCGTACAAACGCCTTTTCTTTCGTGATTAAAAAGAGTTCATCGTATGTTGTTTTTAGTGTACGAGCTACAGGCGTATAGGAACGGAATTGCCACGGCTTGTATAATAGTGAATTATCGTGGTGAAGTACTTGTTCAATTTCCTTTGAAGCTTGATATGCTACTGTTGCAACACGCTCGCGGCGACGATCTGGAAATGGTTCAAGAGAAATACGGCCTGGATGAGACACAATAAAAGTCCTTCCCTCTTCATCAACACTCTCAAATCCATCTTTTCCTTCTGGGTGATAATAAAGTACATCGCAGCCGAGCATAATAAGGAAGTATAAGAAATATATACGGCTCTCCGTCGCATCCCCATACCAAACGATACGCGGCATTTGTTTCTTATAATTAACCGTAGAGAACCACTTCGCGACGTAATTTTCGCTTAATTTAATCATGTCGATTAAGAAACGACGGAAGCCTTCTGTCTTTAAAGATTGATTATGTTGTTTCTCATATAATTTCAATACTGAAATGAACGTCGTATGTATATAATGCTGTAAGTCAGGATTGTCTACTTTCGGTAAAAGTTGTTTCCCAGATAAGTGTGCCACTAACCTATTTACTGTCAGACCATTTGGTGCTTCTTGATGTAATCCGAACACTTCTTGAATGTGACGAAGCTTTTCTGAATCAATCACTTTGTTTAAATTTTGTTCGTGTAAAACTTCAATTCCTTTCGCTTCACTATAATCAAATAGTTCATTAAAATATTCATCTACATCATTAGGAACGCCAATAATTCGACATGCTATATAACTAAATTTCATCTCATTCTCTGTCAGTTCATATTGTGGGCGTTTTTCTAAAAGTGTTTCAAATTGCTTTAAATCTGATTCATCTTTTAATGCATATGGTTGAAGTGTAAAACGTGAAAACACAACAGTTCACCTCCAAAAACATTTACGTTTTTTCTAAGTCCTTCTTCTATTATAAACTATTTTTGGTTATAAAAAATGGGCGCTCGCAAAACGAGCAAACCCATTTCAATTATTTATGATTATTTTTAGTAGCTGCAACTTCTTCTTTAGCTTGTCCAGAATTCTTCATGTAGTGAAGTATAAATGTTGCTCCAAATGCTACAACTAAAATAATAAAGAACAGTGTATGACTTACTTCAATATGAATAACAGACAGTAACATTTTTGCTGCAATAATTAAGATTAAAATATATGCTGTCGTTTCAAGTTCTGGAATACGCTCTAATAATTTTAAGAATACACCAGCGATCCCACGCATCATTAAAATACCGAGCATTCCACCTAATAATAGAATCCAAACTTCATTTGATACACCAAACGCAGCAAGCACGCTATCTACAGAGAACGCGATATCCATTAATTCAACCATCGCAACTGTTCCCCAGAAGACACCAAACATTCTGAAGAGAATACTGTTTTGGTTCATACCATGAGCTTCCTCTTCTTCTGCATTACCTTTTCTTTTATCAATGAAGTATTTAATTGATAGCCAAGCTAAGTAAAGTGCACCTAACACTTTTACCCAAGCTAATTTAATTAAGAACATTCCAATTCCAATTGCAATAAATCGGAATACATAAGCTCCAATAAGTCCATAGAATAATGCTTTTTTACGTTTTTCTTCTGGAAGGTGTTTTACCATTACCGCTAATACAAGTGCATTATCAGCAGATAATAACCCTTCAAGTACAACAAGTGTACCTATTAATCCCCAAGATACTGGATCTTGCAACACTTTAATCCACATGTCCAAGTCGAAAAACTGAGCATACGTATCAAGGATTCCTTGCAAAATACTCATCTTACCTTTATCCCCTATTCTTTGCTAGATTTATAGAAAGGTCAAAAAAAGGAAACGAATATCGTTTCCTTTCTATGCATCCAAGCCATACGCTCTTACAAGCGCACCTAAGCCACCTTGGAATCCACTTCCTACTGCATTAAACTTCCACTGTCCATTATGACGGTATAATTCACAAAAGACAACTGCTGTTTCAATGGAGAAATCTTCTCCTAAATCAAAACGAAGAACTTCTTCGTTTGTTTCTTCATTTGCTAAACGAACGAATGCGTTTCCGACTTGTCCAAAGTTTTGATTACGGCCTTCTCCATCATAAATTGTAACTGTAATAGCAATTTTATGAACATCTGCTGGAACCTTTTTCAAATCTACAACAAGTTGCTCATCATCCCCGTCACCTTCACCTGTACGGTTATCTCCTGTATGTAAAACAGATCCACAAGGAGACTGTAAATTGTTATAGAAGATAAAATCAGTTTCCTTCGTACATTTTCCGTTCGCATCTAATAAAAAAGCAGATGCATCTAAATCGAAATCTGATCCACCATCATAAGATTTAATATCCCACCCAAGACCAATTACTGCTTTTGTTAAACCAGGGCTTGTCTTACCTAAATCAATCTTCTGTCCTTTTTGCAATTGAATTACCATTTATACTCACCTCTATATTTTAATATTTAAAAATATATCCATCAGTAAACATCTGTTTCACCGATGGATATATAAAGTGAAACTTTAATCAGTGGGGGTTTTCTTCATCCCCCACTGATTATTAGTTGAACCAATCGGGCTTTTACGGGTAGTTGATCCCCACCTAACTTCTTTGCTCTCGCTAAATTTTGAGATGGGGGTCTACTGCCCGTTAATGCGGGGCAAATCTATTACTCTACATCTAAACCGAAATTATTACATAGAGACGCTAATCCACCTTGGAATCCACTTCCGATTGCATTGAACTTCCAGTCACCTGCATGACGGTATAGTTCACCTACTACAACAGCTGTTTCAATAGAGAAATCTTCTCCTAAATCGTAACGAATTAACTCTGCATTTTTTTCTTCATCAAGAATACGTACGAAAGAGTTAGAAACTTGTCCGAAGTTTTGGCTACGGCCTTCTCCGTCATAAATTGTAATTGTGAAGCAAATACGTTCGATATGTGCAGGTACATTTTTTAAATCTACTTTAATCGCTTCGTCATCACCTTCACCGTCACCAGTTCGGTTATCTCCTAAATGCTCTACAGCACCATTCGCACCTTTAGGGTTATTATAGAAAACGAAATCCTCTGCACCTGAAACTTTACCGTTAGCACCTACTAAGAAAATACTAACATCTAAATCGAAATCGTTTTGTCCGTCATAGCGATTCGTATCCCAACCAAGTCCTACAAGAACTTTTGAAAGACCTGGATTAGTTTTTGTTAAGTCTACCTTTTGTCCTTTTTTCAATGAAATTGATGCCATATTCAATTCCTCCTCGGTTTATTTTATTGATAACGTGATACAATCTCACTTAAGTTTTTATCTTGTGTGCCTTCTCCAACAGCTGAAAACTTCCATTCACTTCCGTGGCGATACATTTCACCTGCGATTAGAGTCGTTTTGCCAGCATAATTATCCGATAAATTATAGCGTGCTAATTCTTCACCAGTTTGCGGGTTTTGAATCCGAATATATGCATTACGAATCATCCCGAAATCTTGACGACGATTTACACAGTCATAAATATTTACAACGAATACTAAACGATTAATACGGCTCGGAACTTTATGTAATTCTACGAAAATTGTTTCGTCATCACCAGCGCCTTCACCTGTTAAATTATCTCCTGAATGAATAATACTACCACAAGTAGAAAGCTTGTTTCCGAAGTAAACTAAATCGTTTTTGTTTAAAAAGCGATCCCCTTCTAACATAACAACAGATGCATCACAATCTACATTTGGTTTACTTCCAAATAATGAAGACAGAAACCCACCTGATTGCCCAATTGGATCCCAGCCTAAGCCAACCTGTAGTTTTGCTACTTTTGGTTGTCCTTTCGTTAAATCGATCTTTTGACCTTTTTCTAAAATAATAGGCATGCAGTTTCTTCCTTTCTACAAAGCATTTTCCAAGGCGGAAAATATTGTATTCTTCCCTTATATTGTAGCATTATTTACCTAGTGATAAAAAGGATAAATTCTCAGTTATATGAAAACATTCATATAATTTACTTATGATGATGTAAGAAGTGGTAAATAGCACCAATCATTCCTGCACAATTTCCGTTTTGTGCAAGTTCAATCTCACAATCACTGTAAATCTCTTTATTCAAATATTTATCAATCCCTTCTTTTACTTCTTTTAAGAACTTATTTCCTCTATCAGTAATTCCTCCACCTATAACAATCATTTCTGGATTAAAAATATAAGCAAGATTACTAATTCCAATCGCTAAATGTTTAAAGAAAACCTCAACTATTTGCGTAACTTCCTTATCTCCTTTATCATACAATTCGAAAATTGTTTTTCCATTCCAATCACTTTCACCTTTATATTTTCGTACAAGACGAATTAACCCTGAAATCGAAGCGACCTCTTCAAACTGCTTTCCTTCTATTAACATATTTCCCCATTCACCAGCACTAAAAGAATGTCCCCTGTATAACTCTCCATCTATAAAAATCGCTCCCCCAATACCAGTTCCAAGAGTAAGCATAATAAAATTTCTTTTTCCGTTTCCAATACCTTTCCACCTCTCACCCAAAGCTGCACAATTCACATCATTTTCAACGGACACAGGAACTTGTAATACCTCTTGCAATCTATCAACAATAGGAATAGTCGAGTAGTTCGGAATATGCTCCGCCCCTCCCGTTACAACTCCTTTATGAATATTAACAATTCCCGCAGTACTAATGCCAATTCCCGAAATCGTATGTTCATTCATTAATTTTCGGGATAGAAGAATAAGCTTTTGAATGATTTGTTCCCCACCCAAATGAATTTCTGTTGGAACTGTTTTATGCTTTAGTACTGTTCCTGTTTCTGAAACAATTCCATATTTAATTTGTGTACCACCAATATCAAATGCAATATATTCTTTCATCTGCTGTCACTTCCTCTACTGTAATGAGTGTAAAATTCCCACCACTCTACTATTATAAAGAATTTACACTAACTCTTTTCTCTCTTCAGAAATACACCACCTTTTTCTATATATAGTTTTTTTTGCATAAAACTCTTTTTCCTAAGAAATATTACAAAGGGATGTATTTTAGATGGAATATTAATTTCTTAGGAGGAAAACAATGACGAAAATCTTCATTTTAGCATCAACACTCTCTTTATCTTTTTTTAGTGGTTTAAATATCGGTAGTGCAGCAACTGAAAACTTCTCTCCAGCAACAAACGCAATTGTACAAAATAACGATCATTTAGCAGAAGGCAACTCAAAAGATAATAATAAACCACCAGGAAACAGTGGTTCTCAGGACGATAGTGGTTCTGGTGGTAACGGTTCTGGTGGTAACGGTTCTGGCGGCAGTGGTTCCGGTGGTAGCGGTTCTGATGGCAGTGGTTCTGGTGGCAACGGTTCTGGCGGCAATGGTTCTGGCGGTAGCGGTTCTGATGGCAATGGTTCTGGCGGCAGCGGTTCTGGCGGCAGTGGTTCTGGCGGCAACGGTTCTGGCGGCAATGGTTCTGGCGGCAGCGGTTCTGGCGGCAGTGGTTCTGGCGGCAATGGCTCTGGCGGCAATGGCTCTGGTGACAACGGTTCTGGTGGCAATGGTTCTTCTGGTGGCAATGGTTCTTCTGGTGGCAGTGGTTCTGGCGGCAGTGGCTCTGGTGACAACGGTTCTGGTGGCAATGGCTCTGGTGGCAGTGGCTCTGGTGGCAACGGTTCTGGTGGCAATGGCTCTGGCGGCAGTGGCTCTGGTGGCAACGGTTCTGGTGGCAATGGCTCTGGTGACAACGGTTCTGGCGGCAGTGGCTCTGGTGGCAACGGTTCTGGCGGCAGTGGTTCTGGTGGCAGCGGCTCTGGTGGCAACGGTTCTGGTGGCAACGGTTCTGGTGGCAGTGGCTCTAGTGGCAACGGTTCTGGCGGCAGTGGCTCTCAAGGTGGCAACCGTGTTAAAGGCGATAGCAGTTCTCAAGGTGGTAATGGCTCTCAGGGCGGCAACCGTGTTAAAGGTGATAACAGTTCTCAAGGTGGCAACCGCGTTAAAGGCGATGGCAGTTCTCAGGGGGGCAATGTAAAAGATAATGCGAAAGAACAAGGCGATAAGTTACCTAATACGGCAACACATTATCCTGCATCTATTTTAATGGGACTTTCAACATTCCTAATCGGTATGTTACTATTTATTCGCCGTAAAAATGCAAAATAAAACCACATCCTTCCATCTAAAACATACATGAAACAAATTGCAGAACTAAAAAGGACTTTGGATTGCAGTTTATTATGCAGCCCAAAGTCCTTTTCATTCTCTATCAAAAAGGGCATTAATACGCTTTTCCCCAATACACCATTTGCTGAGCTTCTTTACCACAACAAATGCATTCATTAGCTACATGCTCTTGCTCAAAAGGCATACAGCGTGAAGATACTCCAACTTCTTCTTTTAGTCTCTCTTCACAAGCTAATTCCCCGCACCACATTGCCTTAATAAACCCTTGCTTTTCATCAGCTACTTTTTTCAGCTCTTCGAAATTCGTCACACTATACGTATGCTCATCGCGGAATACTTTTGCCTTATTAAATAAAGAACTATGAATTTCCTCAAGTAGTGCTGGAATGCGTTTTTCTAATTGATCCATTGAGATAAATTCTTTTTCTTTCGTATCTCTTCTTACAAGTACGACTTGATTCTTTTCAATATCTTTAGGACCAACTTCTAATCGAATTGGAATGCCCTTCATTTCATACTCATTAAATTTCCAGCCTGGAGTTTTATTACTAGCATCTATTTTCACTCGTGCAACCTTTTGAATATATCCTTGTAACTCTGTTGCTTTCGCTAAAACACCTTCTTTATGCTGAGCAATCGGCACAATAACAACTTGCACTGGTGCGACTTTAGGAGGCATTACAAGCCCATTATTATCACTATGAACCATAATAAGTCCACCTATCATTCTTGTTGATACACCCCAAGATGTTTGGTGTACATATTGCCACTTACCGTTACGATCTAAAAATTTAATATCAAATGCTTCAGAGAAATTCGTTCCAAAGTTATGGGATGTTCCTGTTTGAAGTGCTTTCCCATCATGCATTAAGCTTTCAATCGTATAAGTTGCCTTTGCGCCCGCAAATTTTTCTTTTTCTGTTTTTTGTCCTTTAATTACTGGTATCGCTAAGTAGTCTTCACAGAAAGAAGCATATAGATTTAAAATATTTAACGTTTCAGCTTGAGATTCTTCTGCTGTTTCATGAATTGTATGACCCTCTTGCCATAAGAATTCCGTTGTACGAAGGAATGGTCGCGTCGTTTTCTCCCAACGAACTACTGAACACCACTGATTATACAGCTTTGGCAAATCATTATAGGATTGCACAATTTTTGAAAAATGCTCACAGAATAAAGTTTCAGATGTAGGGCGTATACAAAGTCTCTCCGCTAACTTTTCATCCCCGCCATGTGTCACCCATGCTACTTCAGGAGCAAATCCTTCTACATGATCCTTCTCTTTTTGTAATAAACTCTCTGGGATAAACATTGGCATATACACGTTTTCATGACCAGTTGCTTTTAACTTTTCATCCATAACCTTCTGCATATTTTCCCATAAGGCATAACCGTACGGACGTAGAATCATACATCCTTTTACACTCGAATAATCAACAAGTTCTGCTTTTTTCACAATATCTGTGTACCACTGTGCAAAGTCCTCTTCCATCTTCGTAATCGCTTGTACTTGTTCTTTTGCCATAGTCAGTCTTCCTCCTTTTAGAAAATACAAAAAAGCCCGCGTCCCTAAATAGGGACCGAGCTTTGCCGGCGTTACCACCCTGATTCATGCACAAAAATTGTGCATGCTCTCTTTTTGATAACGGGAAATTCCCGCTGCATATGCAGAACTCGAAGGTAGGTTCCATATCGCCTTTTTAAGAATCTTTCAGCCTAGCGGATTCTCTCTCTGCTAAAAAGGGTAAACATGTACTAGTCCTTTTTCATCGTTATAACGAAATAAATTTGTTGATTATCATAATACAAATTCTTTTTTAAAACAATAGCTAATTTTCTTACTTTTATATATTCTTTTCATTTTTTGCAGTTTTATACGTAGCTTTTTCGCGAGATTTTTACAAGTTGATGTGCAATCATACCGATAAGTGTACCCAGTAGAACGAAGAAACCAATAAATCCATATCCCATTCCTTCCCATCCACCAATAACCATCATTGTAACGGGAAAGGATACTAAACAAAGAAGTATTAAACTAAGTGCAAATATAATATCAAACTGTTTATCTGGAAACCGTTTCTTTAGTAAATACGAAATAGCAAATACAAGGATAATCGTGATTACGCCAATGATGTAAAAGATACCGAACCCATCTAGCCAGTCCATACTATTCCCTCCTTCCCTAGATTCCCTTATACTTATTATATATTTGATTTTTCTGAAAATAAATAATAAATTTTCACCTAAAAATATATTTTTATTACTAGGTATTAATAGTAATATATAATAATAGGTTTTATATAATTAGGAGGATTACTCTATGGGTACAGCATTAACGAATCGTGTCATTATTTTATCATTCGACTGTTTATCAGCTTTAGATTTTCCTATACTACAAAAATTACCTCATTTCCAATCTCTAATAAAAAAGGGCACGGTTGTCGAAAAAGTAGAACCAATTTATCCTTCTGTAACATATCCAAGCCACTCAACAATCGTAACCGGTAATTACCCTAACAAGCACGGTGTTGTTAGCAATACATTACTTCAACCTGGATGCGAGTCACCAGATTGGCATTGGTACCGAAAATCCATTAAAGGAACAACTTTATACGATGAAGCACGTAAAGCAAATTTAACGACAGCTGCCCTTCTTTGGCCTGTGACTGGCAGAGCAAATATTGATTACAATTTACCAGAAATCTTTCCAAATAGACCGTGGCAAAATCAAGTTTTAGTTTCATTATTTAGCGGTAGCCCGCTATACCAATTAGATTTGAATCGGCGCTTCGGCCATATACGAAATGGACTGTCACAACCTGAACTCGATGATTTCGTACTTGCTTCTACCGTGCATACAATCCAGACAAAAAAGCCTAATGTCATGTTTGTACATTTCACCGATTTAGATACCCAACGACACTATCACGGCTTTGAATCCAAAGAAACAATAGCTGCAATTCATAGACATGATGAAAGGCTAGGTAAAATTATTCAAGCTTTAAAAGACAGTAATCTATATGAAGAGAGTACAATTATCGCTCTTGGTGACCATAGCGCTTTAAGTGAAAACAAAGCCATTCAATTAAATGTACTATTTCATCAAAAAGGGCTTATATCTCTAAATACAAAAGGAAAATTAGTAGACTGGAAGGTCTATTGTCAAAGTTGCGACGGCTCTGCCTATGTATATGTGAAAGACAAAAACGATACGGATACAATTCGGGAAGTACAACTACTCCTTGAAGACCTGCTTCAAAATAAACAAAATGGAATTGAATTTATGCTTCATGATGAAGCTGCAAAAGACTGCGGTGCAGATGGTAATTGTTTATTTATGTTAGAAGCGCGAGAAGGGTATTATTTCACTGAAAACTATACAGGAGATTTTATAAAGGAAATTACCGAAAAAGATGTTACGCCTAGTAAAAAATATACATTTGGTACACATGGATACTCTCCAACAAAACCTAACTATGAAACAATTTTTATCGCTGCTGGGAAAGGTATCAAAGAAGGCGTTACCATTCCGTATATGAGACTTATTGATGAAGGTCCAACTATCGCTAGACTACTCGGTTTACACTTAGGTGAAACAGACGGGTCAATTGTAGAGGATTTACTTCAATTGTAAAGAACTGTGTATATATGTAAAAGTTATGTAAAAATCATCACTGTTTCTCTTTTTACAATTTTTATTTTTGTACACTGTTAGTAGAACAAATTTAAGGGGGAACACTATATGAAAAAAATGTCCAGACAAGAAAAAAGCTGGATATTATACGATTGGGCGAACTCGGTATATTCGCTCGTCATTACAACTGCATTATTCCCAATTTACTTTAAAACAGCTGCAAAAGAAGCTGGACTATCTGGTGCAACTTCAACAGCATATTGGGGATATACAAACTCGTTCGCTACACTTTTAATTTCTATACTTGCCCCTATTCTCGGCACAGTCGCTGATTATAAAGGATTTAAAAAACGATTTTTCACATTCTTCTTTGGACTCGGTATCGTATTTACAAGTATGCTAGCAGTCGTCCCAACATCTCAGTGGTACTTATTACTAGGCTGCTATATGCTCGCATTAGTCGGTTTTGCGGGAGCAAACATTTTTTATGATGCATTTTTAGTAGATGTCACTTCTGAAGATAGAATGGATCGAATTTCTACGAGAGGTTTCGCTTTAGGCTATATTGGGAGTACTATTCCTTTTATTGGTTGTATCGCTCTTATTATTCTTGCTCAAAAAGGAACTATTCCTTTATCCGTTGGTATTGCTAGTCAAATTTCATTCGCGATAACAGCTCTTTGGTGGGGGTTATTTACAATTCCAATGCTAAAAAATGTAGAGCAAACACATTATATTGAACGTCACCCAAGACCAATTACAATGAGCTTCAAACGCCTTGCTAGTACTTTTAAAAACATTAAAGAATATAAAACTGTATTTATGTTCCTAATTGCTTACTTTTTCTACATTGACGGGGTCGATACCATTATTACTATGTCTACCGCTTACGGAACAGATCTCGGTATTAGTGCAACGAACCTATTAATCATCTTATTTGTAACACAAATTGTAGCTTGTCCATTCGCTTTATTATACGGAAAGTTATCAGAAACATTTACAGGTAAAAAGATGCTATATGTCGGTATTATTATTTATATCATTATCTGCACATATGCTTATTTCTTAAAAACGACACTTGATTTCTGGATTTTAGCAATGTTAGTTGCCACTTCTCAAGGTGGTATTCAAGCACTTAGTCGTTCCTATTTTGCAAAACTAGTACCAAAAGAATCTGCTAATGAATTCTTCGGATTTTATAATATATTTGGTAAGTTCGCAGCAATTATGGGTCCAGTATTAGTCGGTGTTACAACGCAATTAACTGGAAAAACAAACGCTGGTGTCCTTAGTATTATTGTCCTGTTTATTATTGGTGGATTTTTACTAACTAGAGTTCCCGAAAATGATACATCCGTTACACCACCTAGTCCAAAAACGAAAACGCTATAAGAAAAATATCCTCTTCACATGAGAAGGGGATATTTTTTATTTTTAACGGTGCGCCTTACAATGAGAGACTCTACTGCTTGTACAAAAATAATTTATCAACAGTTGTTCCTAATACTTCCGCTAAACGAAAGGCTAACGCTAAGCTTGGATCATATTTATTATTCTCAATTGCATTTATCGTCTGTCTAGAAACCTTGCATTTATCAGCTAATGCGCCTTGTGAAATATTATTTTCAGTGCGTAATTCATAGATTTGATTTTTCACACCATTGCTCCTAACCTGTAAAATCGTTTTTACAACATCAGTATATAATTGGCTCATATAGTTGTCAAAAGTTCCTCAAAGAAAAAGGGAGCAATTTTGCTCCCTTACAATAGTTATTTCGAAGCTAATGAATTTGTTAGTTCCTCTTTATTAACGACATCTTCTTTCTTTATTTGCATGCGTAGAACTGGCCCTATCCCTAATAAAATAAGTGCCATTGCTATACAAAACACAGTAACTAGTGAGGTCATCTCCTTTAATCCTCCAGCTAGTGAAGTTCCAATTAGCATAGCGCCCATAAACAGTGGTAAAATTGTTCCATTTACTCTTCCAACCATATTTTCCGGTACAAGTTGAATCATAAGCGTACCGACAACGATATTAACACAAGCTAAACAAATACCTGTTCCAAACCTCATGAAACTAGTAATCCAAAATGATGTAGATAGCCCTTCTACTAAAAATGATATTGCTAATATGCTCATACCGAATACAAACATCTTTTTCGGATTCACTTTTGAAGCGAAAACTGCAGCAACAATACCACCAATTAACATACCTATTCCATCAGCTGCGGCTAAATATTGAACTGCTTCTTTTTCCATTCCAAGCCGTTCTATTACAAGAAATACTTCTAATGGATTCGATAGTCCAACAGCTAAGCCAATAATGGTGAAAGTGATTGTAATCATACGTAAATTTTTCGTATGAAGAACGTATTTCCACCCCTCTTTTATATCATTTTTTAATGAATCTCTCGCCACTTGCTCTTGTTCAACCCATTTTGGTAAAAATGAAAGAGCGATAGCAGATAACAAAAATAAAATGATTAAGCTATATAGTGACGTAAATAAGCCAAGTTGTGTATACACAAGCGAGCCTACCACTGGTCCAAAAATCATAAATAATGACTGTAATGTTTGGTTAAATGCAATCGCATTTGCCACCTGTTCTTCCTTTACATAGCGCTTAAATATACGCGAAGATGATGGTTGAGAAAACTGACCTACAATCGCAGAAATGAGTGTTGCAAAAAATATAGCCTGCCAATAATCCAGCTTTAACAACAAGACAATTCCGATAATAGACAGTACACTTAACACATCCCCAGCAACCATTGTTCTTTTCGGATTCCAGCGATCAGCTAGCGCACCACCGATAAACGAGAAAATAAAAATAGGTGCATATTCCATAACCGATAACAACGAAACTGAAACCGGATCATTATTCGTTCGCTCCATTATGAAATACAAAAGAGCCATATTTCTAATCCAAATTGCAAATTGTTGTAAAATATCAGATGTCATAACGAGCATAAATGCTCGGTTTTTAAATAAAGCGTTCATTTTCATTCCTCTTTCATAAACCGACCGTTCGGTCTAATTTGTTTTGTAAGAAAAGCAACTGACTTATTATTCAGCTGCCATCCCTTTTAACAATACATCTATTGCCTTTTTATAAATACGTTTCAGCTCTTTATGATCTAATTCGTAGTAAAGTACTCCAAGCCCTGATAATAATCCATTCACAATATACATAAGATCTCGCGTATTCTCTTCACGAAACTCTCCAGACTGTATACCCGCTTCAATTAATTGCTCAAACATAACATATGATTCTCTAGTTAAAGCTAACAGTTCATCCAAAATCTCTTTACTTACAACTTGGCTCATAGAGAATTCCTCTATTGCATTTGAAATGGGTTGCTGTATGTCCTCTACATAGTATTCCGCGAGACCATATAGTTTTTCAGTACTGGTACTATACAATTTCTCTTTTTCATTCCATTTTTCAAGCCAATCATACGTATGCTGTTTTACTACAAATAAAAATAATTCTTCTTTACTTTTAAAGTGATAATAAATGCTCCCTTTACTTCGCTCTGTAATTTCACAAATCTCTTCCATAGATGTAGCTGCATAGCCCTTCTGTGAAAACAGACTTTCCGCTTTATATGCAATTTCTTTCTTTATCTCTTCTGCGCTTCTTCTCATATTCACACCTCTTTAAACCGACCGTTCAGTCTAATAATAACAAATAAAAAACCTCTATCGCAAGAGGCTATATTCCTTATTTAAGAAAACGTACTCTCAAACCACGTTCGAATCGTATGTATTATTCCAATTTTAAATCCTAATTTGACAAGAAATACGCCTCCCGCAGCTAATAAAAATAACACTACTTTCCCCTTATTTTTCACTTTTGGCTCCCTTTTCATTTCCATTCCCCTTAGTATGTTAAAAATATTTAATCAAACGTTTGTTTAATTGTTTTTATGCATAGGTAAGCCAACTAATCAAACGTTTGTTTAAAAAGAAATACGCCCCCTATAGGGCGCATTCTCATCAATCACCGCCACCTCCACCACCATCGCAGCTGCCTCCGCTATCTCCACCGAAAGATCCTCCACAATCATGTGAACCTCCATCGTGCGAGCTATCATTATCAGATCCAGCAAAGAAAAATAATGGTGATGAACTGTTAGATGAATTATGAATGTTATTTTGTTTCGTAAGATTTACCTTCTTTTTGTTTGATCGAACTGCTGTTACGATCGTTCCAACTACAACAAATAATAGTATGACAATAATAAATTCCATATAAAAGCCTCCCTTAATCTTCGAATAATTGAATCGTTCTCTCTAGATTTTCAAGTGAAATGAAGCGCGATTCACGAAGGATCTCTTTTCCATTATAAAATAATAAAACTGTTGGTCCTGTAAATACTGCATATCGCCCCGCAATCTCTTGCATGTCTTGTAGTAATATTTCTACTTTCTCTACGTAATCATAATTCTCTAATACGCAATTTACTTTTCTTAGCATAACATCACAAACACCACAATTTTCCGTTTTAATAAACAGAAGTACTAATTGTTGTTCTTCAATATATGTCGCTAATTCTTCTATCGTTTTAAATGTAGTCATCTTATCCCTCTTAGCGTAATTTACGAAATACCTTATCTTGATACATACGAAAAGCCGAATTCTCTTTAATCTTTCTCTTTTCCATTATCTGCTGAAAACGAAGCATTTTTGCTGTTAACTCTTCTTGTAATTTTTTTCTCTCTACTTCATCATAACAGCACGCAATTAAGTCTTCTATTTTTAATATATCTTTTTGTAGTTCCATTTCTGGTGGAATCATACCTGCATTTTTTAATATTTTATAACTCATTCTAAGTTCTGGAGGTACCATTGAAAGGTCTTCTAATTGTAGTGGTTTTCCTTTTCCAGGAATATGATCAAGGTCTCCATTCCGTATTGCTTGTCGAATTTTTTCTTCAGCAATGTTCAAAAACACATCCACACCATTCCCTCCTTTACATATTTTTACTATTATTTTACATGATATTTTCTCATCTTGCTATGCCATTACAAGTTGACCTCATACAATTTTTTCTCAAATTTAATTACAAAGAGCCTTTTCTTCCCTAATCAATATTTTATTTTCATATGTAGTCTATATTAGAGCCATTTAATATTGAGAAAATCTTTTTGAATCAAATAAAGCGTTTACACCAAATCTTACATTTGCTACGATTTAATCACCCCAGCTCCCTTGTATAGACTTCGTGATGTCTGATCATTTTTTTCTAGACGTTTCATACGTCTAGATTCATTTTGATTTATTGGCGCATGCCTTTAAATATATCTTTTACTTTGAAAGGAGAAATGACTATGAGATCAAAAAAATTCACACTGCTATTACTATCCCTACTACTCTTCTTGCCTCTTTTTCTCACAAACTTTATTACTCCAAATGTCGCATTAGCAGATTCACCGAAGCAAGGTCAAAAAATTGTTGGGTATTTTCCTTCATGGGGTATTTACGGACGTAATTATCAAGTTGCAGACATTGATGCATCAAAGCTAACCCATTTAAACTATGCTTTCGCTGATATTTGCTGGAATGGAAAACATGGAAACCCTTCTACTCACCCCGATAATCCAAATAAACAAACGTGGAACTGTAAAGAATCTGGTGTACCACTGCAAAATAAAGAGGTCCCTAATGGCACTCTCGTACTCGGTGAACCATGGGCTGATGTCACAAAACCTTATCCTGGCTCAGGTACAACTTGGGAAGATTGTGATAAATACGCACGCTGCGGAAATTTCGGCGAACTGAAACGATTAAAAGCTAAGTATCCTCACCTAAAAACAATTATTTCCGTTGGTGGCTGGACTTGGTCTAACCGCTTTTCTGACATGGCCGCGGATGAAAAAACAAGAAAAGTATTCGCTGAATCTACAGTAGCTTTTCTTCGCGAATATGGATTTGACGGCGTTGATTTAGATTGGGAATATCCGGGCGTAGAAACGATTCCTGGTGATAGTTATCGTCCTGAAGATAAGCAAAACTTCACCCTACTCCTTCAAGAAGTTCGAAATGCATTAACTAAAGCTGGTGCAGAAGATGGTAAACAATATTTACTAACAATCGCATCAGGTGCAAGCCAACGTTATGCCGATCATACAGAGCTAAAGAAAATCTCTCAAATACTGGATTGGATTAATATTATGACATATGATTTCCACGGTGGATGGGAAGCTACTTCTAACCATAATGCAGCTCTATACAAAGATCCAAATGACCCAGCAGCGGATACGAAATTTTACGTAGATGGTGCGATAGACATTTATACAAATGAAGGTGTTCCAGCGGATAAACTCGTATTAGGTGTACCATTTTACGGACGCGGATGGAAAAGTTGTGGAAAAGAAAATAACGGACAATACCAACCTTGTAAACCAGGTAGTGATGGAAAGCTCGCTTCTAAAGGTACTTGGGATGATTATTCTACCGGTGATACAGGTGTGTATGATTATGGTGATTTAGCAGCTAATTATGTTAATAAAAATGGTTTTGTTCGCGGATGGAACGATGTAGCGAAAGTACCTTATTTATATAATGCGACTACAGGTACGTTTATTAGCTATGATGACAACGAATCTATGAAATATAAAACAGACTATATAAAGACAAAAGGTTTAAGTGGCGCAATGTTTTGGGAACTTAGCGGGGATTGCCGTACAAGTTCAAAATATAGTTGTAGTGGGCCCAAATTACTTGATACGTTAGTAAAAGAATTACTAGGTGGACCTATTACTCAAAAAGATACTGAATCACCAACAAACGTAAAAAATATTGCTGTTACAAATAAAAATTCAAACTCAGTTCAATTAAACTGGACTGCATCTACTGATAACGTAGGAGTTACGGAATATGAAGTTACTGCTGGAGAAGAGAAATGGAGTACAACAACAAATAGCATTACAATTAAAAACTTAGAATCTAATACAGAATACACATTTTCAATAGTAGCAAAAGATGCTGCTGGGAATAAATCACAGCCTACTTCTATTATTGTAAAAACAGATGATGCTAACACAACACCTCCTGGTGGAAATGGTAATGCTTCCTTTTCAATCACTTCAAATTGGGGAAGTGGTTACAACTTCTCGATTGTAATTAAAAATAGCGGAACGAACCCTATTAAAAACTGGAAATTAGAATTTGATTATAACGGCAATTTAACACAAGTTTGGGATTCTAAAATTAGTAGTAAAGTAAATAATCATTACGTAATTACGAATGCAGGATGGAATGGTGAAATTCCTCCTGGTGGATCTGTTATAATCGGAGGGGCAGGAACAGGCAATCCCGCCGAACTTGTAAATGCATCCATTAGCGAAAACTAAACGTAATCCCCATTAATTATTTCACTAAAGTTTGAATTTAGGTTTGAGTGCTCTGTCCTAAATTCAAACTTTTAACTTTTAGAAAAATCACAAATCGATATTATAATAACCTATTATAATTATATTTAGTTTCTAATATGAAGTTCGTGTGAAGTTCATCTGAATTTTACATGAATTTCCTTTAACTTCTATTGTCTTCCCATACTAATCACATTATCCTTTACATATAGGAATTATTTTAATTCCACTTTAAACTATCTATATATATAAAGAAAGATAGTCGCCTATTAGGGAAAGGCATCTAGTATTATTATAAATATAAACATAACAAAAGAAAAAGCACGCTTATAAGCGCACCATAAGAGTGCTTCTTCATACAATTCTCATGTAAGAATTCTCGAAAATCATGTTAATCACAAAGAACAGGCATTAGCTTTTATAAGCTAATGCCTGTTCTTTATTCATATTGTTCAACGTTCCAATCTTCTATATTCCATACTTTTGTTATCCATGCTTCATAGAAAGAAGGCTCATGTGAAACAAGTAAAACTGTTCCTTTATATTGTTGTAACGCTTCCTGCAAAGATTTCTTTGTTTCTATATCCAAATGATTAGTTGGTTCATCTAAAATTAAAACGTTACTTTTCGTTACGATAAGTTCACATAAACGTACTTTCGTTTGTTCTCCACCGCTTAATAAACGAATAGGTTTTAATACGTGTTCTTCTTTCAATCCACACTTTGCTAATGCTTGGCGTACTTCTTTCTTTGTCATATCTGGTCGTTCTGCCCAAACTTTCTCTAATGGTGTTGTTTCTGAAGCAAACTCTTCCTGTGCAAAATAAGCAGGATTTACTCGTTCTCCAACAGAAATTGAACCGCTTAACGGCTTTATTTGGCCTAATAACGTTTTTAATATTGTCGTTTTTCCAATACCATTATGGCCAACAATCGCTATCTTTTCTCCTTTTTTCACTTGTAAATTCAATTCTGGAAATAGCGGATCACTATAGCCTATTCTCAGTTTCTCAGCCTGTAATATACGACTCACTGGCTCCTCATAAACATTGAAATCAAAACGGGATCGAGGTACATGATTAACCTTTTCAACCCTTTGCATTTTCTCCAATACTTTCTCCCGACTTTTCGCCTGTTTCGCTTTTCGAATTTTATTTTTTTGAATAAATGTTTCTAACTGGGCAATTTCTTTTTGTTGTTTCGCATACGCAGATTGTAATTGTTTTCTTTGCAATTGATAACTTTGCAAAAAACGTTCATAATCGCCTACGTACCGCTTAACCTTCCGTTCTTCTAGATGATAAATAACATTCGTAATATTATTCAAAAATACTTCATCATGCGAAATGATAATGTAAGCTTTTTCATATAGTCTCAAATACGATTGCAACCATTCTATATGAGCTGTATCTAAATAGTTTGTTGGCTCATCTAACAATAAAACATCAGCTTTTTCTAAAAGGAGCTTCCCAAGTAATAACTTTGTTCGCTGTCCTCCACTTAACTTTGAAACATCCTTTTTCAACCCGATTTCAAATAACCCTAAACCGATTGCTACTTCTTCAATTTCTGTATGAATTTGATAGAAATTAGAGCTTTCCAATATAGTTTGTAATTCTCCATACCTTACTAACAGTTTTTCTATTTCTCCTGCTCCATTCATTTCTTCAGCAATTTTTAACATTTCGCATTCAATCGCATACAAATTAGAAAATGCACTTTGTAAATATCCTTCAATTGTTATCCCTTCTTGTAAATCCATATGCTGCTGTAAAAAACCTACCTTCACATGTGGAAACCATTCAATGTTCCCATCGTCATGTATAAGTTCTCCTGTTAAAATCCTTAACAATGTTGATTTCCCAATTCCATTTTTCCCTACTAACCCAACATGCTCGCCCTTTAATAGTCGAAAACACGCATTATATAAAATAGTTTTCTCACCATACGAATGACTTACATTTTCTACTGTTAATATACTCATTTTTTCTCTCCTCTACTTATACTTCTTCATAAGCTAAATAGAGAGAAGAACAGTATAAAGCCTTATTTAATTGTATATATAAAAAATGGGTAAGGTGAATACACCTTACCCATTACATATTATCGTAAAAAAGGATTAAGGTTCTTTACCTGCTGTCTTCAATTTAGCTTAATTTTAAAAAATAGGCAGACTTCTCCCGTATCAAGCTAAAACCATTTGAAGAACAGTTGATAAAGTCATTTTATCCTTTCACTCCTTTAACATTTGTTATATTAAGAGTATAAACTACTCTGTTATATTCTATTCTCTATTTTTTCTTTTGTTCCTTCTTCAAGATTGTCCATCGTTAATGAATTCACTATTTTTTCTATAGATTTCATCTTTCTCCTCCTATATAAAAAAACCTCTCAACAGTAATTATACAAAAAACTGTTAAAAGGCTTTTTCTATTTTTTCATATAAGGAGCTAATACTCTCAGAATTTCTTCCTTATCCTTCTTTAACTCAAGTGATGTTAACATATCCATCGTTCTCGGTCTAGGTAATTTCACTTGTACCTCACCAACTATTGATGCTGGTCTTTGAGATAAAATAAATACGCGATCTGAAAGTAAAATCGCCTCATCTAGGTCGTGTGTAACCATAACGATTGTTTGCTTCTCTTGGTGCCAAGAGTTTAAAAGCCAGCTATGTACTTCCATTTTTGTAAAGGCATCTAATTTCCCAAAAGGCTCATCAAGTAGCATAATTGGCTTTTCACATAAATATGTGCGCAAAAAACTAATTCTTTGACGCATACCACCAGATAACTCATCTGGATAATGGTCTGCATATTCATCTAGTTCAAACTGCTTTAATGCTTCCATTCCCTCTGTCAGCCTTTGTTTTTTCGGTTTACCTTCGATTTCCAATGGAAGAACTATATTTTGCAAAGCTGATCGCCAAGGTAGTAATAAATCCTGCTGTGGCATATAACTTACAACATCTTGCTCTTGTACGTACTTATCCTTATACGTTACATTCCCACTTGTTGGATTTTCAACATTTGCAATCATATTTAATAATGTGCTTTTCCCACAACCACTTGGGCCTACAAAGGAAACGAATTCTCCCTCTCGTATAGAAGCACTAATATTTGCTAATACATTCTTTCCATCGAAAGATTTCACAATATCTTTTATTTGTAATCCACTCATTTTTCATTTGGAAGGAACTCATTTGTAAAGGCATCTTTTACATCAATTTTCTTCTTAATAACTTTGTTATCATATAAGAAATTCATGTAATTCGTCCAAACTTCTTCCTTCTGTACTCCCCATGCTTTTGCATCATCTTGATACTTCGTACTTAACCACTTTTGACTTTCTTGTACTAAGTCTTTATTCACATCTGGAACAGCTTTAATTAAAATATCAGCAGCTTCTTTCGATTCTTTAATTGCAAAATTATAACCTTCCGTCGTTGCACTCATAAACTTTTTCACAAAGTCTTTATCTTGCTTCGTATGTTTTTCACTCGTAATAATAACAGGACTATAGAAATCAAGCGCTGGGTCTAAGTCTTTCACCATAATTGTATTTAACTCTTTTCCTTGACGCTTCGCTTCAATACCATCCCAGCCGTAATAAATCCATTCAAAATCAGCATCACGGCCAATTGATTTAAAGAAATCTGTTTGTCCTAAAATGATTTTTTCGACTTTATTAAAATCAGCTTGATGTTTCTCCATAATTGTCTTCAACGTCGCTTCTTCTGCTGGTCCTCCCCAGCCTCCGTAACGTTTGCCTTCAAAATTTTTCGGTGAAGTCATGTTATCTTTCTTAAGTGACGCAAAAGCTGAAGTGTTATGCTGAATAATCGCTCCTACAGATACAACAGGAATACCTTCCACCCGAGCCAACGTTACATTTTCTTGTGCGCTTATTGCGAAGTCAGCTTTTCCTGAAGCTATCATTTGCTCTGCTGTTACATTGTCACCAGGCTGAATAATTTCTACATCTAAGCCTTTCTTTTTATAATAATCTTTCGCTTGCGCTACATATAAACCAGTATGATTCGTATTCGGGAACCAATCTAATACTACTTTTACTTTTTGATCTTTACTTACACTTTCTTCTTTCTTCGCCGGATTACATCCAGCCACACCTACTGCTAATAAGGCAGCCAACATAACTTTTAAACCTTTTTTCATTTTCTGCCGTCCTTTCTATATATCCATGGTGCTGTTATTCTTGCCATAAACTCCACGATAAAATACAGACATAATGTCACCATGACGATAATTGCTGCAACACCAAATACCCGGGCAGTTAAAAAAGATTTTGTAGCCCTCGTAAGCATAACTCCTAACCCTTCGCTTGCACCGAGCCATTCTCCAATAATCGCTCCCATTACGCTATATGTAACTGCAATTTTTAAACCGGAGAAAAAGTATGGAAGCACTGCTGGAAACTTTACTTTCTGGTAAACTTGCCATTTCGTTGCCTTCATCGTTTGCAGCAACTTCAACATATTTTTATCTACCGTTTGAAAACCTTCTAAAATGCTAAGCGCAATCGGAAAGAAACAAACGAGTATTACTACCATTACTTTCGGTAGCATTCCATATCCAAACCAAATAATAAATAACGGTGCAAGTACAACGATTGGAATCGTTTGCGAAATAACAAGCAACGGATTTATTAAAATACGAAATAAAGGGATAACGTCCATAATAATTGCAATACTTGTCCCAATTAAAATTGCAAAAAATAGTCCAATTATAACCTCTTGTAACGTTTGTATCGTATTCGGTAATAGTAAATCTTTCATTCCAATTAATTCTTGAACAATGGCAGAAGGCTTCGGTAAAATCCACGGTTCAATTTTAAATAATGAAACAGATCCTTCCCATATCGCAATGAGAAGGATAAGCCAAATTGTTGTAATTATTTTAGATTGCTTCTGGTTTTGCATATTCATCACGGTACTTCCAAACCTTTTCATCTATCGTTACACCAGTGCTTGGACGATAATGGATTTTAATAGAAGTAATCACTTCTTCTGCACCAGCATCCACACAAGCTTGTTGCGCACGTTTAATGACGTCAAGAAGTACATCTAATTCTCCTTCCAGTGTTGTTTCCATTGCCCCTACTTCATAACGAACTCCCGATTGTTGTACAACCTCAATTGCTTTATCAACAACAGAATACACATCTTTGTTCTTCGCTTGTGGTACTACTGAAAATGAAATTGTAACTTGTTGTGACATAGTAAAATCCCCCTTATAAAATGAAATATTAAAACAAGAAAAGGCTTTCCTACTGCGTAGGAAAGCCTTGTATGCAAGTTATTATAGAATAACATATGCTACATCACTTTAAGTAACTCCCTACGCTGGCATTATCCAGATCAGGTTGAGGGTCGATGTTTGTTTACATCCTCTCAGCCAATTGGCTCCCCGGTCCTTAATTCGTTTTCATTGTAGCATGATTTATTTTATTGAACAAACAAAAGCACATATAATCACTTCATTTAACTTTTGAATTCCCCAATTAACTCTTGTAACTCCTGTGAAAGCCAGCTTAAAGAACTGGCTAATTCAGCAATATCTTGTACAGACATTTCCTGTTCTTTCATACTTTCTTCAACATTACTACTACTATTCGCATACGTATTTGCGATAAGCGATAGTTCATTTACAACACGAACAATATTTTGGCTATTTTGCAATATATCACTTGAATTGCTAGAAACAACTCTAACTTGATTTGTAACAGATTGTGCTGATTTTGAAATTTCCCCAAAGAAAGCACCACTACTTTCAACAAGTTTCATTCCAGATTCTACTTCTTTTAAAGTATTTTGCATTGAAACAACAGCTTCTTCCGTTTCAACTTGTGTTTCCCCTATTAATTTCGCTATATCTTTTGCTGATACTTCCGTCTGCTCTGCTAATTTACGCACTTCATCTGCAACAACGACAAATCCATTTCCGGTTTCCTCAGCACGTGAAGCTTCAATAAAAGCATTTAAAGCTAGCGAATTGGTTTGATTTGAAATACCGGTAATTACTGTTACAATATCACTAATTTCTTTTGATCTTGTTTCCAAAGAATAAATAGTAGAAGATAAATCTTGTACTGCATTTTGTATTATGTTCATTTGATTAATCGTCTGTTCAATAACACCATTTCCTTTTACCGATTGATGCTCCATACCTTCAGACTCTTTCGCCATTTGTTTTGCAGCATTATTTATCTCTTCCATCTTATCTTCCATTTCATATACAATACCTAAATACTTTGGTCCTGAAGTTTCTTGTGACTGAGCGCCAGCTCTTAACTCAACCATAGAACTTACGATTCCTTGGACTGCCATGCTATTCTCTTTCGTACTCACTGACAATTCTTGTGAAGATGAGGAAACCTGTTCTGCTGTCTGCTTCACTTTATCTATAATTCCTTTAAACTTCTCGATGGTACTATTAAAATACGCATTAATAATACCTATATCATCTGGCCTTTCCTCTAATTTAATACTTAAATCACCTTCACCGACTTTGCGCAATCCTTCACGTAAATCTCGCAATGGAGCAAGTGCGTTACGTACAATTAAGAATTGAATAAAAGTTGCAATTAAAACAGAAATGCAAATAAACATTAAACCTTGTATAATGAACTTTTCCTTTGTACTAGGAACAATAGAGGCATCTACATCAGCTGCAACAAGTGCCACAATATTATCTTCTCCATCTTTAATTGGCTCTAATATCGTTACCCACGTTCCTAATGCGTCTTCATATACTTCTGTCATATTTGCTTTTTTCGTGCTCATTACTTTATCATATGCTTTCATCCAAAGATCTGGTTGTTTATAATATTCTCCCGGCCTTACTTCAACAACATTTGCTAACCCTGTAGACAAATCAACGATTAGTAATTCACCTTTTTCATTTTCTTTTGCTCCAACAATATAGGTTTGTCCAACACTATTCAACTCTTCCGTTGCTTCATCTAATTTCTCTGTTAACTTCTCTCTCTTTTCTCTTTGTGCCACTGGATCTTTTGTAACATCTCTCACTATTTCTTCGTCTAATTTATGTAATACCGTATCTCCTGTTTCAAAAGAATGCCTTTCAAATATAGACATCATGCTATTTTGAAACATGTTAAAACTTAACGCTCCCATAGTACCAACAAGCGTCAAAATAACTAACACAGTTAACAATACATTCTTTTGAAGAAATGATAGCTTGTGCCAATATTTTTTCATCAACATCACCTTTCTTAATTAACTTAATATAAAGGAAAACTATTAAAATATAAACCTTACCAGCAACTGATAACAGTTCTCATTTGTTTACAAATAAAAAAAAGACCAATGAAAAGAGCATTGGTCAAGACCAACCCTATCCGTCCGGTAACTGGCTAGCGTAGCCTTTCGGCCTTAGCTCCTGCAGTTTTGCGTCCTAATGTTTCCATCAGTTTGCCTTTCTCGCTGAACGAGTTGAACGATATGGGAGTTCTATGAGAATTAAATTATTCTCTACAAAAGATTACAACATAAAAATTAAAATGTCTACCTATTTAGAGATGCAAATGTAAAGTTTTAATGTATTATTTTTTCGAAATAATTTAACAAACTACGTGAATGTTACATTTCTTGTGTTATATAATAAAAAATGTATATAACACAAGGATTGTTTTGAGTATTTATTTTAATTTTCATTTAAATTAAATTATTCGAATATATCTTAACTAATGAATTTCGGAGGTAGTTTATCATGTTTTGGCTACAATTTCTTACGTTACTACTCTGCATTTTTATTGGCGCACGCCTAGGCGGAGTTGGTCTAGGAGTAATGGGTGGCGTTGGTATGGCAATACTTGTTTTCGTCTTCCACTTACAACCTACAGCTCCGCCTATTGATGTAATGCTTATGATTTTAGCAGTAATTACAGCTGCCGGTGCACTGCAAGCCGCTGGAGGAATGGACTACCTTGTTCATCTGGCTGAGAAAGCATTACGAAAAAATCCAAAGCGCATTACATTCTTTGCTCCAATTGTTACTTATTTATTTACACTCTGCGCAGGAACTGGTCACGTTGCTTATTCTGTACTTCCTGTTATCGCAGAAGTCTCTCGCGAATCTGGTATTAGACCGGAACGACCAATGTCAATTGCCGTAATCGCTTCCCAACAATCAATTACAGCTAGTCCTATATCAGCTGCAACAGTTGCACTTTTAGCAATGCTAGCTGACTATAAAATCACTTTATTAGATATTTTAAAAGTAAGTATCCCTTCTACTTTCATCGCTTGTATGGTAGCTGCATTTGTTGCTAGCAAAATGGGGAAAGAATTAAATGAAGACCCTGAATACTTAAAACGATTAAAAGAAGGAATGATTCCTAAGATTGAAGAGAAAAAAGAATTTGTTGGTGTAAAAGGAGCTAAATTATCAGTTATCCTTTTCCTAGTAGGAACTTTTCTTGTCGTACTTCTCGGTTCATTTGAAGCACTTCGTCCAGGATGGATAGTTGATGGGAAGTTAGCCCGTCTTTCCATGCCAAACACAATTGAAATGGTTATGTTAACGATCGCAGCTCTTATTATTATTTTCTGTAAACCAAATGTAGAAAGCATCGTGTCTGGTAACGTCTTTAAAGCGGGGGCAACAGCAGTTGTTGCTATTTTCGGGATCGCTTGGATGGGAGATACTTTCTTTAACGGAAACTTAAATATGATTCAAGGATCAATTCAGCACCTAGTAACAAGTGCACCATGGCTATTTGCCATCGCATTATTCATTCTATCTATTTTACTATATAGTCAAGCAGCAACAGTACGCGCTTTAATGCCTCTTGGATTATCACTCGGTATTCCACCAGCACTACTAATCGCGATGTTCCCTGCAGTAAATGGATACTTCTTCATTCCAAACTATGGAACAATCGTTGCTGCCATTAACTTTGATCGCACTGGTACAACTGGCATTGGTAAATATGTTTTAAATCATAGCTTTATGATTCCAGGCCTAATCGCAACATTCACTTCTATCGGAATTGGAATGCTCTTAATTTCAATTATGTTTTAAAGAAAAAGCACAAACCCAAAGTTTTAAAGGGTTTGTGCTTTTTTAATCAAACGTTTGTTTAAATATTTTTAACTGTCCATTCTGCCATTATGTTCTTTAATATTTGTGTGAAGTCCGCTGGGAAAAGATGACCCAAACCTTCTCTCACAATTAATTTACAGTTCACATTATATTTCTCGAACATCGACATTAATTGAAGCGTGTTTTCGTAAAACGGATCTTTATCTCCCGTAACAATATATCCTTCTACATTCGTTATATCATTTGATACGACTATACTTTCAATTGCCTCAACATCTCGAATAGCGGGTATAGCTGCAATAAATTTTTGAGTCTCTAACATATTCTTTAACGCTAACTCTATCGCTATATTCCCCCCTTGAGAAGCTCCCGCAAGGATGGTGTCTTCCAAGTCATATTTACCCATAAAATCATTAAAACTTTTCATAATATCTTTTATAGCTATATCATGATTATCCCAGCTATAAGAATTCATTCCATGTACTTGTGAGGATTGAGAAAAACCTAACATATACTCACGTAATATTTCTTCTCCATACCAATACGGTGCAAAATCATTTATGTTTGATCCTCTCCAATGTAAAGAAAATAGTCCTGTCTTCGCCTCTTCATTTCCATAAGTAAATAATTTCGGGTCGGCTGTTAGCTGCTGTTTCTTAAAGATTTCTTCACACTTTTTCACTATCATTTTAAAAGCTTCATTCTCTCGTAATTCCTTTAAATCTTCATCCTGCATAAGTGTATGTGGATTCCACCAAATTCCCTTTTCTAAAGCTTCATTTAAACTAACAATTGCTTCTTCATACTTCCCTTCTATCGAAAGTACACACGCTTCCCAAAAGCTAGTTTTATCCATCCTTTCAGGGAACTCTCTTTTCGCTTTATCTATGTATCTATAAATAACATCAAAGTCTCCTTGTTCGAATAAACGAAATAATTCATTTTGCAACTCTACAAACTGTTTACGTTTCAAACAATCATCTCCCTTTTTCTAAATATCAATATCAGAAAAAAATAAAAAGCTATGTAGCCTTTTAATACTACATAGCCTTCTTCTACAAACTGTTACTTACTTCCTCTACTAGCTTCTTCGTACTTTCATACGCAGATTCTGCTAAACTAATCGCGGAAATAACGGAAACACCGTCCGCACCTGCTTCTATAACTGAAGCTGTATTTTCAATTGTAATACCACCAATTCCGACGATCGGTATTGTAATTCCTTGCTCTCTAAAATGAGCTAAACATTTCGTTCCTTGCACAGCTTTCGTATCTTTTTTCGTACTCGTTGGGAAAATAGGGCCAACACCTAAATAATCAGCTCCGTTTTCAATTGCCCAACGTGCTTCTTCAATTGTATGTGTAGATACACCAACAATTTTATCCCCCATTTTTTCACGAACAGAAGTAATTCCTTCATCATCTTGTCCAACATGCACGCCATCTGCATCTAACTCGAGAGCTAGTTCCACATCATCATTTACGATGAATGGTACACCGTACTCCTTACAAATTGCTTGTAGTTCTTTTGCGAAACAAATGCGTTTCTCTCCCGTTAAAGCGCCTTCCCCCTTTTCACGAAATTGAAAAATTGTTATACCGCCTTCAAGTGCATCTCTCAATACTCGTAGTGGCTCCTTCGTACAATTGTTACTTCCCATAATAAAATATACTGATAATAACCTAGACATTTCAGCCTTTGTAATCCGCGACATCTAGTTCCCCTCCTTACTATATAATCTCAATCTTCCCATACTTCTCAATATCACCTGAAGTGGTATTCGCTAACTGATTTAAAAATTCAATTTGGAAACTACCCGGTCCCTTTTCCACTGTCTTGGCAGCTGCTAGTTCCGCAGCTACACCATAAAATGTTAATGCGGCTACCGCTGCCTTTACATAATCCTTTTCTATCGCTACAAATGCTCCTATTACAGAAGTTAGTAAACAACCAGTACCTGTAACTTTCGTTAAAATAGGGTGACCATTTTGAATAAGAATAGTTCGCTCTCCATCTGTAACAACATCTTCTTTTCCAGTAATTACCGCAACTGTATTCAATTCGTCTGCTGCCTGCTTTGCAATACTTACGACATTACCATTTCCAGCACCAGCGTCTACTCCTTTAATTTCCCATCTCTCATTAATAACATTCGCTATTTCAGCTGCATTTCCGCGAATAATCGCTAACTCGATTTCAGCTGGAATATGTCTCGCAACTTCTGTTCGATACGATGTTGCTCCTGCACCAACTGGATCAAACAGTACTGGTACATTGTTCACATTTGCTGATTTACCTGCAAGTAACATTGCTTCTACTTCTTCAGGGCGAAGTGTCCCCATATTTAATACTAACGCTCCAGCAATGCTAGCCATTTCTGCTACTTCTTCTTTTGCATACGCCATTACAGGCGATGCCCCTAACGCTAACAAACCGTTAGCTGTAAAATTTGTTACAACGACATTTGTAATATTATGAACGAGCGGATTAGATTCTCTCACCAAATCCACTACTTTACTAATTTCTTTTATATTCATCATTCTCATCCCCTAACTATAGTGATGGGAGATACACAAAAAGACACTTTGCGCGTACGCAAAGTGCCTGAACATGTGCTTTTACACTCTCCCTACGCTGGCATTATCCAACAGGTTCAAATGGTCAATGACGGATTAGTCATACTCTCAGTTTGCATCCACAAACTCCCATGTGTTTAGTATTCTTCTACTTCAAAGTCTACTCTTATTCTAGTAAAATAACAAGTTCTTTACTTTTCTATTTAATATAGAAGCAACTAATAAAACAATACGTATAATAAATAAGTATCTATTTCTCATAGTCTCATCATGGTGCATATTATGTTCTGTCGCCATCATTCACTTTCAAACAGATGTTATCCCACTAAAAAACGTTCAAATCTGGAGCGAAACTGAATCTCAAGAAGATGTATGCTATAGTTAACGTATGGAAATTTGAAAGGATGTTTTAAATATGTCAAAAAGCGTTGTAATCGCTGAAAAGCCTTCCGTTGCACGTGATATTGCTCGCGTACTGAAGTGCGATAAAAAAGGAAACGGCTACCTTGAAGGTAGTAAATATATTGTAACTTGGGCTTTAGGTCATCTCGTTACATTAGCAGATCCAGAAAGCTATGATGTGAAATATAAAAAGTGGAATTTAGAAGATTTACCGATGCTACCAGAGCGTTTGAAATTAACGGTGATTAAACAAACAGGGAAACAATTTAATGCTGTAAAAAGTCAGCTTCTTAGAAAAGATGTAACTGAAATTATTGTAGCAACAGATGCTGGACGTGAAGGAGAGTTAGTCGCTCGCTGGATTATTGATAAGGTTCGAGTTAACAAACCAATCAAACGTCTATGGATTTCATCCGTTACTGATAAAGCAATTAAAGATGGCTTCGCTAATTTAAAACCAGGTAAAGCATATGACAATTTATACGCTTCTGCAGTTGCACGTTCAGAAGCTGACTGGTATATCGGTCTTAACGCGACTCGAGCTTTAACGACTCGCTTTAATGCCCAGCTGAATTGCGGCCGTGTTCAAACACCTACTGTCGCTATGATCGCTAATCGTGAAGATGAAATAAAGAACTTCAAAGCTCAAACTTACTACGGCATCGAAGCTCAAACAACGAATCAGTTAAAACTAACTTGGCAAGATGCAAACGGCAATAGTCGCAGTTTTAATAAAGAAAAAATCGATGGTATTGTAAAAGGTTTAGATAAACATAATGCTACTGTTGTAGAAATTGATAAAAAACAGAAGAAGTCATTCTCTCCTGGTCTTTACGATCTAACTGAATTGCAACGTGATGCAAATAAAAAGTTCGGTTATTCTGCGAAAGAAACATTAAACATTATGCAGAAATTGTATGAGCAACATAAAGTGCTAACGTACCCTCGTACAGATTCACGCTATATTTCATCTGATATCGTTGGAACACTCCCAGAACGTCTAAAAGCATGTGGCGTTGGAGAGTACCGTCCTTTAGCACATAAAGTATTACAAAAGCCTATCAAGTCTAATAAGTCATTTGTTGATGATAGTAAAGTAAGTGATCATCACGCAATTATTCCAACAGAAGGATACGTTAACTTCTCGGCCTTCACAGATAAAGAACGTAAAATTTATGATTTAGTTGTAAAACGTTTCTTAGCCGTTTTATTCCCAGCATTCGAATACGAACAACTAACGCTACGCACAAAAGTTGGTAATGAAACGTTCATCGCACGCGGAAAAACTATTCTACATGCCGGCTGGAAGGAAGTATATGAAAATCGCTTTGAAGATGATGATGTAACCGATGACGTAAAAGAGCAACTTCTACCTCACATTGAAAAAGGCGATACATTAACTGTGAAGTTAATTATGCAAACATCAGGTCAAACAAAAGCACCTGCACGTTTTAACGAGGCGACTTTACTTTCAGCAATGGAGAATCCTACAAAATATATGGATACGCAAAATAAACAACTTGCTGATACGTTAAAATCAACTGGTGGATTAGGTACTGTAGCGACACGAGCTGATATTATCGACAAGCTATTCAATTCATTCTTACTTGAAAAACGTGGTAAAGATATTCACATTACTTCAAAAGGTCGTCAGTTACTCGATTTAGTGCCAGAAGAGTTAAAATCACCTACGCTAACTGGTGATTGGGAACAAAAGCTCGAAGCAATTGCGAAGGGTAAACTGAAAAAAGAAGTATTCATTTCAGAAATGAAGAACTATACGAAAGAAATTGTTTCTGAAATTAAATCGAGTGATAAAAAATATAAACATGACAACATTTCAACGAAGTCTTGTCCAGACTGTGGTAAACCAATGCTGGAGGTAAACGGCAAAAAAGGAAAAATGCTCGTTTGCCAAGACCGTGAATGTGGTCATCGTAAAAATGTATCTCGTACAACAAACGCTCGTTGCCCACAATGTAAGAAGAAGTTAGAATTACGTGGTGAAGGCGCTGGCCAAATTTTCGCATGTAAATGTGGCTATCGCGAGAAATTATCGACATTCCAGGAGAGACGTAAAAAAGAATCTGGAAGCAAGGCTGATAAGCGCGACGTTCAAAAATATATGAAACAACAGAATAAAGAAGAAGAACCATTAAACAACCCGTTCGCAGAAGCATTAAAGAAATTAAAATTTGATTAAACAAAAAGGTTCCTACCTCTATCGGTAGGAACCTTTTTTTATTAATGAATAATTTTACTTCCTTTTGCGTTCTCAACAAACTTTTCACTCGATTTGTTAATTGGTGTTTTCAATAATAACGCAGCGATAACGATGACTACTACGAACACACTTAATACAAGTAAATCTCTAATAACTATATCCCAAAGCATGCCACCTACTGTTTCACGAATTGCACTAATTGCATATGTGAATGGTAAGAACGGATAAATTGCTTGGAAGAATGGTGGTGTCATTTGAATTGGGAACGTACCACCCGATCCTGCTACTTGAAGCACAAGTAAAATGATTGCCATCGATTTCCCAACGTTTCCGAAAATAGAAACGAGTGAGTACACGATACAAACAAATACTCCGCCAATAAATAAACTAAATAACACAAACCAGAATTTATCGACTACGTACGTACCGAGCAAGAATATATCCCCTATCGATACGATAAATGCCTGCGAAAGACCTATCGTTAAGAATGTTAATAAACGTCCAAAGTATATTTCATGGCTCTTATAATTCGCGCCCTCTTCATGTACTTCTACCGTTAATAACGAAACCATTAATAGTGCGCCTACCCATAATGCAAGCACTGTGTAGAATGGTGACATCGCTGAACCGTAGTTCGGCATTGCAAATAACTTATTCTCTTTTAAATTTACTGGATTCGCGAAGTAATCACTTTGCTTTTCAACATCATTTTTCAATAAGCGTATGATGTCTTTTATATCCTCTTCTGATTCAAAATCACGAATTTTATTTGCTAAGTCTTTAATCTTTTTCTCAGTAGCTGGCATTTCAGCTTTAATATCTGCAATTTTCTTTTGACCATCTACTAAGCCTTTTGATGAGTCTTCAAGTAATTTTTTCACATCTGGAAGCTTCTTATCTGCCTCGCCTAAAATTTGAGATGTATTTTTAGACATCTCTTTTGTACGAGCAATTGCTGCATTGAAATTCGGAGTGATTTCCGAGTCATATTTAGCTAAAATGTCACCAATTTGGCCCGAAACATTTTTAGACACTTGATTAATACTTTCAATAACATCTGCTGCTGGTTTTTGACCTTTATTAATAGCGTCAATTCCTTTATCAGTTAAATCCATTCCTTTTTGCAAACCATCTTTTGCTTTATTTAACTTAGCAATTGTGCCATTAAGATTTTTATCACTATTCACATCGCCCAAAACTTTATTTGTACTTTCCATAACCGGAATCATATCATTAACTAAATTCCATCCTGCTTTGAACTGTCCATTTAACTCATTTAAGGCTACTTTTGTAGAATCTAATCCATTAACACCTTTGTTACTTAAGTCTTCTCTTGCTTTTTCAAGCTCCGTTTTTAATCTGCTGTAATCATTTACAGCCTTATCATATTTTTCTCTACCATTGTCTAATGCTTCATTTGTTTGGTTTACTAAATCATTTGCTGCTTTTATATCTTGATTTAAATTCCCTCTTAACTGCTGAGCGTCTTCTTTTACATTTTCAGCTGTGTTTTTCAATTGCTCAGCTGTGCTTACTGCTTTTTCGAAATCTGCTACAAATGTTGCATTATAATCCTTTTCAGCTTGATTTACTAAATTATTTACTGTATCTAATTTTTGATTCACAGCATCTCGCACATCTTGTTTAACTTCTTGTCCGGAACTAATTAAATCTCCTACATGCTTAACTCTATTGTTAACATCCACCATAGAATTTTTAAGCACCGTTAAACTTTCTACTCTGTTCCCAAAGAACTGTTTACCAAAGTCCGTTGAAGCTGATTCTTTAAAAGTTGTAAAGAAATCAATTAAATATGAAACACTATCAATACGGTCTTGGAGAAGTTTTGAAGCATCCTGAACGTTTTTCTGTGCTACAGCTGGATCCACGCCCTTATTTTGAAGACCATCCATAACACTTTTCACATATGCCGTTCCAACACGAGTAGAACTAAAAACATTATTTACAGTTTGATCAATATTTTTAGCAATATTTTTATACCCCTCACCATTCACTTGCGGTAACGCTGGAATTTCTGGTATTTGTGGTACGTGCGGAATAGTTATATTAGGCAACACCGGGAATTTAGCCGGATCTGGAAGTGTCAGATTAGAATCAAATGATGGATTTTTTAAGAAATCCGTAATTGCTGCCGCACTATCTAAACCTTGTTGCATTATAATTAAATTATTCTTAATTGTTCCAGGTGCACGTTTCAATGTTTCATCATTTCTCGCAAAGAAGTTATCTAAATTCCCTAACGCTTCTTGCCCATCATTCATAACACTTTCTACAACTGGCAACTCTTTTTGCGCTACTTTCACAACATCTTCTGCCCGAGTCGCATCATCTAATGCCTTATCCACAAGTGTATTCATTTCTGGGAATTGTGCTTCTAACTTAAAGACAAGATCCTTGACCTTCTCAATACTCGGTAAGTTAGTTTCTAAATCGATTCCAAGATCGTTGAAGATTTCAAAAATCTCGCCGTTTGCTGTTTTAACAAAGTTTTTACTAATCTCTTCTGTCAGCCCCGATGCACCTTTAGCTGTAATCTTCGGCGCAATGGCATTGACCTTTTCATTTACGTAATAATCAATTTCTGGTTTCTGTGGATTTTCATTCAAGACTGTTGCAATCTTTTCAGAGAAATCCTTTGGAATAGTAATACTTGCAGAATAATCTCCACGCTCTACCCCATAAATCGCTTGCTTTTCATCAACAAACTTCCACCCAAAATTTTTGTCCTTCTTAAGTGAATCTACAATTTCTTTCCCGATGTTAATATCTTTCCCTCTTAAATTTGATCCAACATCTTGGTTAGAAACTGCAATCTGGATTCCTTTCGTATTTCCATAAGGATCCCAAGAAGCTTTAATGTTAAACCATGCATATAACGATGGTAAAATCATTAATCCTAAAACAATAACAATTGCAGCCCAATGTTTAGCTACATTCCGTAAATCTGTCTTATAAATACGCCAAATTTGTTTCATAGAAGTTATCACCTAATTATATATTTTTCCTTCTTTAGAAAATGATACATGCATTTTGCAATTATATCACTTTCTACATCGTGGATTAAACGAAAACACACTATTTTTCCCATTAAATATTTCACTTACTTCATTATATAACGAAGTAAAAAAAGTATGCATACAAAATGACCAAATTAGTTTTACATTCAATAATAACAAATATATAGGAAATGTCATAAAAAATACAAGTATTTTCTCTTGGAAATACTTGTATTCCTCAAAAAAATCCTCACAGCTTTTCATCATCTGTGAGGATTTCTTCTATTATATATCTACTTGTACTTCCACACCGAAATGATCTGAAATTACCTTTCGGTTTATACCATTAAAAATAACTTTTGAAGAACGAACTTTTTCACTTCGGTTACACAATATTAGATCGATTCGCAAATTATGTTTATTTTCATCCCAACCAGCAATTTCACCTTGGACAGTTGTTCCTTCATCCTTCTCTATTGCTAGTTCATATGTGTCGTACAAACCTTTTTGTATCATATATTCATAGCCTTCACCTTGCAAACGGGCGTTATTATTAAAATCACCCATTAAGAAGGATCGTTCATTACTATCTACACGCTCCATTAAACGCTCAACTTGATCTTGGAATGATTCTTCTTCATCATTCCACCAACCGAGGTGGCAAGAGTAAAGCGTGACGTTCTTACCATTATAAGCAATTGTTGTACTTACAATTTTACGTGTTTTCCAATACGTTGTATCCTTATTTTCTGAAATAAAGAACGTATCTTCTTTTACAACATTATGCTTCGTTATAATCGCTAATCCTTCTTCATACACATCATAACCAATATGAGAGAAATCCCAAGTAATATTGTAATCTTTTACATGTAACACTTTTAGCTCTTCTAGTAGTAAAAGTCCAAAATTATCTTCTTTCTTGTTACCGCATACATTTTCAGCTTGTATCGACTGACTTACTTCTTGCAATGCGATGACATCGTACTCTTCTTCTTGAATGACTTTAGCAAGATATTTTATCTTTTCCATTTGATTCTCTTCTTGCCAAGAGTGACAGTTTAAAGTTAGCAATTTCATCTTATTACGCACCTAACATATCTTGAATGTCTGACTTTAATACGTCAGCTTTCGGACCATATACTGCTTGTACACCTTTATCTTTTACGATCAGTCCTAAAGCACCATTTTGTTTCCACTGCGCTTCTGGTGCAACAACGTCTAAATCTTTTACTGTTACACGTAAACGTGTCATACAAGCATCTACATCTGCAATATTATCTTTTCCACCTAATAGATCAATAACTTTCGTTGCTAATGAACCATCTTGTACATTTCCTGTTCCTTCTGATGACTCATCTTCATTATCAATATAGTTACCTGCACGTCCTGGTGTTGGTAAGTTGAACTTTTTAATTAAGAAATTGAATAATGTAAAGTTCAGACCGAAGAATACGAATGAAACGATAACAAAATTGATTAAATCTCTAGTTAGTCCTGCATTAACCATCATCGGTGTACGAGTAATTAACTCAATAAATCCGAATGCATGAACACGTAAGTTAATTAAATCTGCTAACGCGAATGCAAGTCCTGTTGTAATTGCATATACAACATATAATACTGGAGCAATAAACATGAACATAAATTCAATTGGTTCTGTTACACCTGTTAAGAATACTGCTAATGCAGCTGATAAGAACATTGGTTTATATTTTGCACGTTTTTCTTTATCAACATTACGGAACATCGCGAAAGCAATACCCATTAACGCTGCTGTTGAACCGATAACTTGTCCAGCTTTGAAACGAGCTGGTACAACGTTATTTAATAAATCGTTATATGCTTTTGTATCTCCATTTGCTAGTAAATTATTTAAGTCTGTAATCCATGCAAGCCATAAAGGATCTTGTCCTGCTACAATTTGTCCAACTTTTGAGCCAGTTAACATCGTATATGTTCCGCCTAGCTCTGTGTAGTTCATCGGAATTGTTAACATATGGTGTAAACCGAATGGTAATAGTAAACGCTCTAACGTTCCATATACAAATGGTGCAACAACTGGTGCACTATCCTTTGAAGCTGCAATCCAGCGACCGAATTCATTTAATCCACTTTGGATGAATGGCCATAAAAGTGATAATACAATTGCAGTGACTGTAGACCAAACAATCACAACGAATGGTACGAATCGTTTTCCGTTAAAGAATGCTAATGCCTGTGGCAGTTTGTTATAGTTATAATATTTGTTATATAAAGTAGCTCCTAAGAAACCTGTGATAATCCCTACGAAAACTCCCATGTTTAATGCTGGTGCACCAAGTACAGAAGTAAAGTAATCTTTTACAATTAAATCTCCTGCTAATACTGAAGAAACTTTTGCTTTTGAATCCGCTAACATTTCAGCGTTTACGCCAAATATAGCTCCTGTAATTCTGTTTGTTAAGACGAATGCTAATAGCGCTGCAAACGCACCACCTGCGCGATCTTTCGCCCAAGATCCCCCAATTGCTACTGCGAATAAGATGTGTAGATTTGTAATAATTGCCCAACCGATGTCTTCCATTACTCGAGCGATTGTATGAACTGCGTTAATATCCCCAGCAGACATCCCAATTAACTTACCGATAGAAATCATTAAACCAGCTGCTGGCATTACAGCTACAACAACTAATAATGCTTTCCCGAACTTTTGCCAAAAATCAAAAGACGTAATTTTCATCTGTTCTTCCTCCCCTTTATTTATAACAACATAATGATTTAAATTATAATTTCTATTTTTCTTATGAAAACGATTCCTTATGTCACTTCATTTTCCTCTTTACGCAACCGTTTTCATAAATCTATTTTAATAAAAGCGTTTTCACATTGCAATAGAAATTTATTTTTTTTCATAAAAAAAGATGCTCTAAGAGCATCCTTTTTTATTACGAAATGCGATAAACCCTTGTTTCATAAGGCTTTAACGTGATTGTAGTTACTTGTTCATGTTCCACAATTTCATAGTTATTTAAAAGCAAACGTTTGCGTTCTAGTGCGAATGAACTCTCATTGTACACAGCTTCCTCTTTTGAGATATTGCTAATTACAACAATTTTTTCATCGTTTAATGTACGAGTATATGCATAAATTTGCGGATCATCTTCTAAAAGTAAATCATACGTACCGTAGTTCAGTACATCGTGCTCTTTTTTCACGGCAATCATTTTCTTATAGAAATTGAAAATAGAATTCTCTTCATTTTTCTGCTTTTCAACATTAATTTCTTTGTAGTTTGGATTCATACCAAACCAAGGTGCACTTGTTGTGAAGCCAGCATTCTTCTCATCATTCCACTGCATAGGTGTACGTGAATTATCGCGGCAAGAAGCCCATATAATCTCCATCATTTCTTGATGTGATACGCCCTCTGCAATTTTCTCTCGATATAAATTTTTAATTGCTACATCATCGTAATCTTCAATATTTGGGAATTGAACATTTGTCATACCAATTTCTTGCCCTTGATAAATAAACGGTGTACCGTGCATAAAGAAATACATCGCTCCAAGAGCTGTTGCACTTTCACGCCAATATTGTTTATCATCTCCCCACGTTGAAACGATACGTGGTTTATCGTGATTCTCGATATATAAAGCATTCCACCCTTTATTTTCTAACCCTTTTTGCCATTTTGTTAATACCTTTTTCAACCCTACAACATCAAGGTCTTTCTTCTTTTCTGCATCCCATAAGCTTAAATGTTCAAACTGGAATACCATATTGAATTTACCTTGCTCTTCTCCAACCCAAAGCTCAGCATCTTCAATCTTAACGCCATTCGCTTCACCAACAGTCATAATATCGTACTTAGAAAACGTATTTTCTTTTAACTCTTCTAATAAAGGTTGAATACCATCCACATTCATATGCTTATCAAAAGATGGTACATACTTTAGTTCTTTTGGATTTGGCATATCCTTAAAACCATCTTCTTTTTTAATATGGCTAATTGCATCCACTCGGAAACCATCAATTCCTTTATCAAGCCACCAATTCACTGTATCGTATAATACTTCGCGAACTTCTTTATTCTCCCAGTTCAAGTCTGGTTGTTTACGCGAGAATAAATGTAAATAATATTGTCCTGTTACTTCATCATATTCCCATGCCGAACCATTAAAAATACTTTCCCAGTTGTTTGGTTCCGCACCATCTTTACCATCATGCCAAATATACCAATCACGCTTCGGATTGTCTTTAGATGAACGAGATTCAATAAACCATGGATGTTCATCACTCGTATGATTAATAACTAAATCAATAATAAGCTTCATATCACGCTTATGAACTTCATCTAGTAAAGTATCAAAGTCTTCCATCGTACCAAACTCATCCATGATATCTTGATAATCACTAATGTCATAGCCATTATCATCATTAGGTGACTTATACATTGGACAAATCCAAATTACATCTATACCTAAATCTTTTAAATAGTCCAGCTTTGCAATAATACCTTGTAAATCTCCAATACCATCACCATTTGAATCCATAAAGCTACGTGGATAAATTTGATAAGCAACCGCTTCTTTCCACCATGTCTTATTCATAGTCATTCTCTCCTTTTGCATCCCGTCGGGAAATTTATGCAAACGTTTTCGTAACACTATCATAACAAAATATGAATAGTTTGCAACTGTTTTCATTGAACTCAATGTAGATTCTTTATTCTTATGCTTTATTTATTTCTCACAAAAGCAAACTCATTCCTCACCTACTCTTGTCCACGCACGTTACATACGCATTTCATATATTAATAAAAAGCACTGCTTATTTTAGAAAGGCGTGATAAATTGAAACAAACAAAATTAACAGGTCGTATCGTTGTTCCTTCAGATCCTGACTATGACGTATCCCGAATGAATTTAAATTTAAGTATTCCAAAAATCCCTTGTATTATTGTTTTTTGCCAAAATAAAAATGATGTCTGTAACGCCTTAAAATGGGCACGCGAACGTCATATACCATTTCGTTTAAGAAGTGGACGTCATAGCTATGAAAATTTTTCTCTTTTAAATAGAGGACTTATTATTGATGTAAGTGAAATGAATCAAATTACTGTTAATACCAAAAATTTAACCGCAACACTTGAGGCTGGGTCAAATCTCGGCACTGTCTATAAAAAACTTTGGAAATATGGTGTTACAATACCAGCCGGTACAAGTGCAAGTGTTGGAATTGTTGGATTAACACTTGGTGGTGGCATCGGTATGCTTTCACGCTTATTTGGATTAACATGTGATCAATTAGTAGAAGTTGAAATGGTACAAGCGTGCGGTACATTTGGAGCAAAAATTATTCGCGCAAACGAACATGAGAACCAGAACTTGTTTTGGGCGTGCCGCGGTGGTGGTGGTGGAAACTTCGGCATTGTTACTTCTTTAACTTTTCGAGTACATCCTATAAAAAATGTATCAATCTTCTCCATTACATGGGAATGGGAAGATTTTATTGCTGCATTTCAAGCTTGGCAAAACTGGGCGCCTTATATAGACGAACGTCTCACTTCATCAATTGAATTATTTGCAAAGCAACAAAATAAAATTGAAGCACAAGGTGAATTTGTTGGCTCCCCCTCTGAACTCCACGCCTTATTATCTCCTCTTCTTGAAACTGGTATCCCCTCTCTCTTTATAGATGAAGTTCCTTATATAAAGGCTGTTGAATTTTTTAACAGTGGTAATATCCCTGAAAACTTTAAGCGCTCCGGTTCCTACGTATATAAACCTATCCCTCTTAAAGGAATTCAAATCATGCAACACTTTCTTTCTCATGCACCAAATAAAGATGCGAGTATTTGGCACCAATCACTCGTAGGTGCTGTTGAAAATATTCCGCCTACTGAAACAGCTTATTTTCATCGTAAAGCAATTATTGCGCAAGAATACATTACCTCTTGGAAATGCGATGATGAAGAAAATCAAAATATACGCTGGGTTAAAGATTTACGAGAAACCTTAGATCCTTATACACTAGGTGACTATGTCAATTGGCCCGATATCGACATTAAAAATTGGCAAACTAGTTATTATGGCCCTAACTTTCAAAGATTGCGTAAAGTGAAAACCATATATGATCCTTGTAATGTTTTTCATTTTCAACAAAGTATCCCACCCTTTCATACGTAAAAAAGGAAGAACAGAATACTGTTCTTCCTTTTTACATTGAAAATCGTTCAATTGTTTGTTTTAAGTCCGCTGCTTGCTTCTCTAAATCCTTTAATAATTGATCGATTACTACCATATTTTTAGATTGTTGCAACGTCACACGTGCCACTTCTTGTGAACCAGCTGATGTTTCCTCAGCAATTGCTGCTACAGCCTTTGTTTGTGCTCCTGTTTGATGAATGTGACTCACTTGTTCATTCATATAACTACTAATTTGCTTCGTTGCATCAGCCACTTCCATAACACTTGATGACATCTCTTTTAAAATTAATTCCGTAGCTTCCCCACGTTTTGCCTCTTCTTTAGCTATTTTCACTTGTTCTGTCATTTTCATTGCAACTTGTTGTACTTCATCTTTCATATTTCGTAATAACTGCGATATGTTTCTTGCAGAATGATCGCTTTCATCGGCAAGTTTACGTACTTCTTCAGCTACAACTGCAAAGCCCCTTCCATGTTCTCCAGCACGAGCAGCCTCAATAGAAGCGTTTAGTGCTAATAAATTCGTTTGACTAGCAATCTCACTCACAACAGAAACAATATGTTCTACTTGTTTCATTCGTTCTTCTAACTTCTGTACATTTTGCATTGAATCTTCATTTTCTTTTGCCAATGTTTGAATACCTTGAATTAAGGAAGTAAAGACACGAGTACTATGCCCTAAAGCTTGAACCATTTCTGAAGACAACTCATCAGACTGTTTCGCTTTCTCTTCTACTTCACTTGCAATAGAAGTTGTTGTATCAACGGCAGACACAATTGCCTGAATGGAAGCGGCCGATTGCTCAGCTCCAGAAGAAATCTCTGCAAGTGTCTCAGAAACACCTTGTGCTTGTTTCGTTGCTTCGCCTGTTTGTTTTCTAATCTGCTGTACTTGATTGTTTGTATACGAAAATGTTGTATCAATATTCTTTACCATGCCTCTTAAGTTTCCTAGCATCATATTAAATGCAACACTTAAAGATTTAATCTCATCATCTGTTTTTGGTAATGGAACATCTTCACGAATATCTCCTTCAGCCGCTTTTCTCGCCGCCTCCTCCAACTTTCGAAGTGGTTTAATTAAAAAGATTGCTGCTCCATACGCTAAAATCCCAGACCATACTACACCTAATAACATAACGATAATATTATAAACAGTTTGACTTACATGACTTTGAAAATAATCGTATATTACGTAAATAAAAAATATACTTGTTGAATATGTAATAAAAGCTAAAACTGTAGTGAATAGCATAAGTTGTGTACGTAAGCCAAAGGAAAATGTCTTCCTTTCTTTTTCCATCTCTTCTTTCCCCCTTTTTATAAGCAATATAAGTACTACCTATATATTATTATCCATATTTTCGTTATAGAAAGATATAGGGATTTTAAAAATCATTATTCCCTTGAATATCAAATCACCCGAAAAAAATAAAGGATTCTGACAATTTATGACTAATAACAGAAATAAGGGGCAACATTTGTAAAATATATTTTGACTGGGGGTTTTGTATGATTCAGGTTCGAAATCTAGTAAAATCATTTGGCTCACTTGATGTTTTAAAAGGAATTGATTTAGAAGTGCAAGAAAAAGAAGTTGTTGTTTTAATTGGTGCCAGTGGTTCCGGTAAAAGTACATTACTTCGCTGTCTTAACTTTTTAGAAATGTACGATGAAGGTGAAATTCACTTACAAGGTGAACAAATTGATCCAAAGCATTCAAATTTAAACAAAGTCCGTGAAAATGTTGGTATGGTTTTTCAGCACTTTAACCTCTTTCCCCATATGACCTCACTAGAAAACATCATAGAAGCACCTATTCATGTAAAAAAATTAGAAACAGCACATGCAAAGGAGATTGGAAATCAGCTTTTGCAAAAAGTCGGCCTACAAGATAAAGCAGATGTAACTCCCCACCTCCTGTCAGGTGGTCAAAAACAGCGCATTGCCATTGCACGAGCTCTTGCTATGAATCCTAAAATTATGCTATTTGATGAACCTACCTCAGCCTTAGACCCTGAACTTGTTGGAGAAGTATTGCAAGTTATGAAAGAACTTGCTGAAGAAGGAATGACCATGGTTATTGTTACTCATGAAATGAATTTCGCAAGAGATGTAGCTGATCGCGTCATTTTTATGGATGATGGAAAGATTGTAGAGGACGCTCCACCAGCGCAATTCTTTTCAGCTCCATCACATGAACGCGCAAAACAATTTTTACGCAACGTTCTATAATGTAACTTCTGTTTCAAACGAAAAGAACTACATTCATACGGTGCACAAAAATATCTCAATAACATACTTAAAACCATCCGTATGATCAATATATAGGAGGGGTTTTATGAAAAGAAAACTATTAACCATTGTTGCGAGTATTACATTATGTACATCCTTCATACTAGGAGCCTGTGGTAAGGAAAGTGCTACTACTTCTTCAAATGGTGAAAAAGAATTTCGTTATGCGATGAGTGGATTATACAAACCTTTTAACTATAAAGAAAATGACGGAAAGCTTGCCGGATTTGATGTGGAAATTGGTGAAGCTCTCGCAAAAAAGATGGGAATGAAACCCACTCCCATTACAAATCCATGGGAAACGCTAATTCAAGGTCTACAATCAAAAAAATATGATGTGATATTAGGAAGTATGGCCATTACAGAAGAACGATTAAAAGCTGTTAGTTTCTCAAATCCATATTATCGCTCTGGGGCCCAGATTTTCGTAGCTAAAAAGAATACATCTATCTCTTCTCCAGAAAATTTGAAAGGTAAGAAAATTGGTGTTGTAAAAGCTAGCACCTTTAAAGATCTTGTTGCAAAACATACAGATCAAATTACAGAATATGATAGCGATATTACTGCACTTATGGACTTAGAGCCTGGACGTATTGATGCAGTAATCACTGATCAAATGGTTGGTTTACGCATGATTAAAGAAGGTAAATCAAATATAAAAGAAGCTGGAAAACCATTAAATCTTGATGAAATGGGAATTGCTATTCGTAAAGATGATAAAGAAATGGTTGAGAAAGTAAATAAGGCTTTAGATGAAATCATTAAAGATGGTACGTATGAAAAGATCAGTAAAAAATGGTTTGGACGTAATATTCTTGGTGAAGAGGAAAAAACGAAGTAAATTAGCTATTCAAAGGTTTCATAAATTATGCCCCACTTTTTATCCCGCTATTTAGGGCAGTAAAGCTCCCGATTGATGCGAGATAATAATCAGTGGGGTATTTCATTCTCTACCAAAATCTATACAATATGAGGTGACACATATGTTTGAAATTTTTATGTCTACTTATCCCACACTATTAAAGGCTACTATTGTCACATTACAATTAACACTAACATCCCTATTACTCGGTTCACTAATTGGATTACTATTCGCTTTTTTTCGAATCTCTAACAATAAGATTTTAAATAGTATTGCTCATGTATACATCGCTATTATTCGTGGTACACCTTTAATTGTTCAGATCGCCATTCTCTATTTCGGTATTACATCTATTATTGTTTTCACTCCTTTTTGGGCAGGAGCCATTGCTTTAGCGATCCATAACGGTGCATATATTACTGAAATTTTCCGTGGATCCATTCAATCTGTCGATAGGGGGCAATTAGAAGCCGCTCGCTCTCTAGGTATGCCGTATCCTTTAGCGATGCGCCGTATTGTATTACCGCAAGCATTTCGGCAATCTCTTCCTCCTTTAGGAAATCAGTTTATTATTGGATTAAAGGACTCTTCGCTCGTTGCATATGTAGGATTGTCCGAATTATGGGGATCAGGTTTATCAATTGCTGCAAGTAACTTCCAACAATTAGATACATACATAATCGTTGGTTTATATTACCTCGTACTTGTTCTTGTATTTACTTATTTTGTTAATCTTTTAGAAAAACGACTACAGCGAAAAGAAACAAATTCAGTTCAAGTTCGTGCAAATAATAAAAAAGAGGTCTCTTTATAAGAAAAAGCAAGCCTGAGATGGCTTGCTTTTTCTACTATAAAAATATATTAATTTTACTGATTTACTTTTTTAATACTCTCTTTTTCCTCTATATGTTCCTCACGATATGAAATATTATGAGGATCTAGTCCATTTCCTAAAGAACCATAGAAATGCTCTCTATGCGGATCCACTAATTCACTTCCTTGATAATACACACGTGGTGTATTCCATAGCGCTGCCAAAGCTTTTGTCATCGGCATCTCATGATAACGTTCCGGCCACATTTCTTTAATTTTCTCTTTTACTAACGGATAGTATTTAGAGCTCATAGCAGGAAACAGATGGTGTTCTGTATGGTATGAGAAATTGAAATGTAAAACGTCTACCCAGCGCGGCACTGTTACTGATAAACAGTTTGCTAACGGATCATTTACTGGAACAATTGGATTTAAGCGGTGATTCGTTGCGATATATGCCATTACAATAAAGTTAGCAATTAACAACGGAATCACATATGCAAACAACCATTTTCCAGGTCCCATAATAAACAATAAACTAATCCAAACAGTCCAAGGCAAAAGAAGTTGAAGCCATACCGATTTTTGATTAGATGACTTAAATTCTTTTATAAAATGAAAGAACATTCGAGTCGAATGCAATGTAAATTGAATTGTTAATGACAGAAAGCTAAAGAATGAACGTACATGAAGAGGCATACGATACACCCAACTCAGAAACTTACTCTTCTTAAGCTTCTCAAGTGTCGGCCATGCATCTGGATCATTCTCTTCATGCTGCGTATGAACATGATGCGTTGCATTATGCCACTTTCTCCAAAGTTTAGGGCCTGTTGATAATGGCATAAATGCAATGGCGCCTAAGAAATCACGAAGCCATGCCTTTCTTACAACAGTTCCATGTAAAATTTCATGTCCTAAAAACCCAAGTGAAGCAAAACATAATCCGAGAACAATCGCAATTCCTAGATTCGCCCACACATTCAATTCAAATACACCAATCGATATTAACCCCGCCAATGCCACAAGCAAATAAGCCAGTCCACCAAATAAACGAGTAGGAACTGGTTTAAATGCTTTTTTTGGCAAATGTGGTGATACACGTGCTGCATACCACCCAAACGTATGAAGCTCCTTCATCCTTTTGCCCCTTTCTTATGCCGCGCCTCGCGCAACTTACATATATCAATTCTTGCTTCCAGATTGATTTTACTAGGTAATTAAAAAAGCATCTATTATAAGGAAAATATACTCACTCTATCGTCACTTATTTTTCGCTTTTATTATCAATGAAAAACATTTCTCTTTTTACTCTCTATCAACCTTTCCACATGATGAATCATATCAATAGAATTTCTATATTGTCAACAACTTTTATGACCTAGTAATAAAAGTTGGTTATATTTTTATAATTATACTTTATTTCACTAAAGAAAAAACATAGATTTTATAAGGTTTTATCCGTTATACATATACATACGCTTACATCCTATAGACTCTATCTTATTCAAGAACCCTCGATGTAAACAACAAATAAACTCACCTGCATCTAGCTTTACACAACTCCTACCTCTTCATACCGACAACATTAAATAATTATACTAAAATAACTTTATCTTTCTTTTAATAAAAATAGACTCCTTCTAAAACAGCACACATGATTTTCATATAATATGGAAATATTATAAGAAAAATTGTTCTAAAATCGGGAGGTTTCTATAATGACAAGCGATACATTTCCACAATTGCCATTATCTTATTGGATTGAATCTACTCAGGTCCCTGCATTTCCCCATTTATCTGAAAATATAAAGACAGAAGTTGCTGTTATCGGAGCTGGTATTACAGGTATCACCACAGCCTATTTACTTGCAAAAGAAGGTATGAACGTTGTTTTAATTGATTCCGGTCTTATTTTAAATGGAACGACTGGACATACAACAGCAAAGGTAACAGCACAACATGATCTTATTTATGATGAATTAATAAATCATTTCGGTGTGGAAAAAGCGAGGCTTTACTATGAATCAAATAATCATGCTCTACAATTCATAAATGAAACGGTGCAAACATATAAAATCGACTGTAATTTCTCAAATGAAGATTCATATTTATATACAACTACTGATAATGGATTAAGAAATTTATCAAAAGAATATGAAGCCTATCAAAAATTAAATATACCTTGTGACTATGTTCAATCTCTATCGATTCCAGTTCCAGTACAATCTGCACTTGTCATGAAAAATCAAGCACAATTCCATCCCCTCCTTTATTTGAAAACACTTTTAGAAAAGTTTGTCGAGATGGGCGGCAAAGTTTATGAACAAACTACAGCGATTGATGTAGAAAAAGGTGATGATCCACAAGTCATTACAAAGGGCGGACATCGTATCACTTGCAAATACGTTGTTTCTTGTTCACATTTTCCTTTTTATGATGCAAATAGTTTTTTCTTTACACGAATGTACGCAGAGCGCTCGTATGCTCTTGCAATCAAAGCAAAAACGGATTATCCAGGTGGCATGTATTTAAGTATTGATGACCCAAAACGCTCCTTGCGCTATACAACAAGCAATGGGGAAAAATTAATTTTAATTGGCGGAGAAAGTCATAAAACAGGACAAGGAGTAAACACAATGCTTCATTATGAAGCACTGTATTCTTTTGCAGACGCAACGTTTGGAGTAGATGAAGTTCCCTATAGATGGTCAGCACAAGATTTAATCACGCTAGATAAGCTTCCTTATATCGGACATATTAACGAAAGAAATCCAAATATATTTGTTGCAACTGGATATCGTAAATGGGGAATGACAACTGGAACTGCTGCCGCTCATTTACTGAAGGATTCCATTCTAAAAGTCCACAGCCCATATAAAGAGCTGTATGCACCATCACGCTTCCATGCAAATCCAGATATAAAAACGTTCCTCTCCCAGAACATTGATGTTGCGAAACATTTAATTGAAGGAAAGATTGAAACCGCATTACGTAAGCCAGAAGATCTCGAAGTTGGTGAAGGATCTGTCGTTCATGTTAACGGGAAACGAGCAGGTGCTTATAAAGACAAAGATGGAAAATTACATATTGTCGATACAACTTGTACACATCTCGGCTGCGAAGTTGAATGGAATAATGGTGATTGTACTTGGGACTGTCCTTGTCACGGTTCCCGCTTTTCAATTGATGGGGATGTTATGGAAGGTCCAGCAGATCAACCGTTAAAACGAGTTGATAATGAGTAGACAATGCAATATGACTTAGCGTGGAATTTTTACTTATTCTCATTCGCAGGTCTTCTCGCATCTATATCTGTTTTTTTATTCCTGCAAAATAAAAAAGAGCACAAACTCACTTGTGCTCTTTTTCATATACTTCAAACAGCATATCTCGAAACAATGTATTTAAACTCTCAATATCGATCCCTAATCCCTTTTCAATCCTTTTCACGTATTGCTGATAGTAATGAATTTGTTCTTCTAAGAATTGATTTAGCACCTGAATTTTCAATCCAACATCTACTTCAGTACCTGCTTTTTTCTTTATTAACAACTTTTCAATTTCATCTAACACGCTACGTTCTAATGATAATTCTGTAATCAACCGATCAAATTCTACGGGAGGCAAAGTCGATTTCTCTTCTAACCATTTACAAGCTAAAATAGGACGTAATACATAAAAGTACTTTTTCAACTTTACATTCTCACCTTGCAAAAATTCACGATAATTTTTTGATGCCATATGTAAGTAATGATATATCGTTGCTTTTGGATCAAAATTCTTTTCACTCATTTGTTGAAGCTGCTCTGGAAAATGAGAGTTTTTCGAATAAAAAATTGGTGATCGAATCCACTCGAGTAAAGCTGGATTTGACTTTGCGAATAGTTGTAATGCCTTTTTAATATCCCAGCCACTTATATCTAAATCATCACTAATCGGATATTCAATTACATCTCGTTTATCATGAATTGATAAATACCATTCCACAGGGTGTATATAAACGAATCTAACATCATAATCACTATCTTTCGATGGAAATCCCCACGCACGACTCCCTGATTCTACTGCAAATAAAATTTTTACATCATTCTCTTTTTCAATTCTGTCTAACTCCAGCTCAATTTTCTCTCTCATTTCTTACCATCTCCATTTTTTGATTATTTCCTTGGAAATTCGACAAATATATTACTCATTTTACTACATACTAAAATAACTGTCAGAAAAATTCTGACAGTTCAAAAATCCCTATTTGTTCTTTTCTGTTACACTAACCGCAATTCGTTCAAACTCTTTTTGAATCTCCTCTTTATATGCATCCACTTTTGAAAAGTCCATAGCAGCAATATAAATTCGTTCTAATTTATCACGAACTGATTTTGCTTTTGCTAAGAAAGACATCGCCTCATTCATTTTTGCTTTATATTGAATGGAAACGTCGCGAATTTCTGTCGCATACTTCTCATCTGTCCCTGGTGTCACAATCAAGGCATACATATCTATAATTTCATCACCTTCGCGGCTCGGAAAATATTCATGTGGTGCGGTGCTATCAAAAATTGCAAAACCCAAGTCTCTTACGATAACCATATCAAGACTATTTGGATCAAATCCACAATGATATACTTCCGCTTCAAATCCTTTTTCTTCTGCTGCCTTAGCTAATTTTTTGAGCATTGTCGATTTCCCAGAGCCTGGGCGTCCTTTTATAAAATAACGATGTGATAACCCTTCTGTTAAATTCGGAACAAAATCAACTGCTCCTTTCGGTGTAGCTGCTCCTAAAAAGCGATGTTTCACAAGCGGTTGTTTCCCTCCTTTATCTGTAAATAATTTCTGAATCAGCTCATCTGTTAGTTCATTCGCTTTATCAAAATCAATATTATTAATATATATTTTCTCCCACGCATCATGTATAATTAATGCCTCTTTAAAACAAGCGTATGCTGCTTGAAAAGCTTTGCTTGCTTCTGAAACAAATCGTTCAATTTCCACCTTCTGCTTTCTTAATTTATCTGAATCCCAAGCAACCCCTAAATTAATATACTCTTCGACAACTCCTGGCATTTTCGGCTCAATAACATGCGGTGATGTTCCATCAACAATTCCTACTTTTAACTTCGGGATAATTACACCATCAACCGATTTATTATCAGAAGAACAGTGTAAAAATTCAATATCGTATCCTTTTTCAATCCATTCACGACCTATTGCCTTGATTAAAGAAGATTTACCGGTTCCAGGACCACCTTTTAAAATAAATAACCTATCTAGCCCTTTCAAATTCTCGTCGTATAAATTATGGAATCCTCTAGCTGTATTTCCACCAGCATAATAATTCAATATATTCCCTGTCACTGCACTCACTCCTTCGCAGCATTCTATTTACATAAGCTACAATATGCGAGCAACTTTATTTGGGTGAATACCTATTTTGTGTTGCGTAAAAAAAGGAAATGAATTACAATTTAAATATCGTAAATATTCCGAACTTTAAAATTAAATATACCTTTTATCAAGAGAGGCAGAGGGACCGGCCCTTTGAAGCCCAGCAACCTCAGTTTATACAAACTGAATAGGTGCTAATTCCTGCAAAATGCATTGCATTTTGGAAGATAATACTCAACTAGTATGTAAAGCTCATCTTTCTTGATTATGAAGGATGGGCTTTTTATTATTTGAAAAACATATATTGGAGGTATGTAAAATGAAAGTAATTGATCTATCACAAACATTTGAAAACAATATGTCTCAATTTCCTGGAACACCAAAAATCCAACTAGAAGCAATTACAAACGTTGAAGAGACAGGCTATCAAGTTACAGATTTTCATTCTGTCGTTCATGTTGGCACGCATTGCGATGCTCCTGCACATTTCATTTCAGGTGCAACAACCATCGATCAATTACCCCTTGATCAATTTGTAGGCGAGGCCGTTCTTATCGATGTAACTCATATTCAAGAGCGAAAATTACCTAAGGAAGTATTGTATAATGCTGACATAAAAGAAGGTGATATTATCATTTTCCATTCCAACCTATCTACTAAGTGGAATACAGAAGCTTATGAGAAAGAAGCATTTTATCTTTCCGAAGAATTAGCTACAGAACTAGTTCGATTAAAAGTAAAATCGGTCGGTTTAGATTTTATTTCTCCTGATGAGGTAACGACAGAAACATCACCGATTCATCACATACTACTTGGAAATAATATTTATTTAATTGAAAACTTAACAAACTTAGATGCCATTAACACGAAACGTTTCTTTTTCTCAGCGGCACCTTTAAAAATTAAAGATAGTGACGGTGCTTTTGCAAGAGCATTCGCTGTTATTTTTTAAACACAGTCTATAAAAAAAGCAAAGATCATCATTGACCTTTGCTTCTATATTTTTTATTTAAATTAAGAAATAATTGTTCAACACGAGGGCGTACCCAAGCTAAATAATCTTTCTCTTTCTTCTTTGTACAAGCTATCTCTTCTCCATCTACCATTTCGACAAGTTCTAGCTCTAACAGTTGCCTCGTGAATGCTAACATATCCACTTCTTTGGCCGGATACTCTTCTTTTAATTTCTCCTCAATTTCCCCCAATAAAAAACCGTCACGCATCATTGCCAATGCATCAATCCAAAGTGGCGGCATTTCATATTTTTCTCCTGTAATTGTATCTTTTACAATATAATTCTTTTGCTCTTTTCGAAATTGAATCGTGTGTAAACATACAGTCGAATTTAATGTTAATTCCATCATACCACCCCTCTCATCATATCTGCATAGAAAAAAGGATGCGCGTGCACCCCTTCTTATCTTTTCATAACACTACTAAACCGTTACATGAGAAAACAATCTCATGTCGATATTTTCCTCCATTATAAACGAAGTATTTTTAAAAAAAAACCCTTCTTGCAACATTTTATAAAATGTTTATATTTACACAACAAGAACACTTTTCTGAAAAATAATTTCTTTTACTACGCTACACTGTTGGCAAATAAATTTCCACTTTCGTTCCTACTCCCACACTACTTTGAATGGAGATACTTCCTTGATGCTCCTTAATAATTTTATGTGTAATCATTAACCCAAGTCCTGTACCATTCTCCTTCGTTGTGTAAAAAGCTTTACCGATTTTCTCTAACTTCTCGCTCTCTATACCAGATCCTTGGTCTTCGATAGAAATACATAAATGTCCTTCAGTTTTTTCGTATACACGGATATGAATGTCTCCACCTTCTAGCATAGATTCTATCCCATTTTTAATAATATTTAATAACACTTGTTTTAATTGTTTATCATCACCGTTTATAGCTGGTAAATTCCCCTCTATTTGCAAATGAAATTGTACTCTATATTGCGCTGCATAACTTTCCATTAGCTGCACAACATATAGAAGGATTTCTCGTATATTACACAATTCATAATTTGTTGGCTTCGGCTTTCCTAACAACATCAATTCACTAACAAATCCATTTATCCTTTCAATTTCTTGTAACATAATATCATAGCTTATCGTATCTGCTGGGTTTCTTTCTTTTTGCATTTGCGTAAACCCTTTTAACGCTGTTAATGGATTTCGAATTTCATGAGCAATTGTTGTAGACATTGTACCAATCATAGCTAAATTCTCCGTCTCTTTCATATTGTTCATCATTTCTACCACTGTTCTTACATAAGATTGAAATCGTTTTAACAAAGAATGTGAAATAATGAAATAGAATACACATAAAACAAGCGGAATTACCACTTTTAAATCTTGTAATAGCAATGTGAACAGTACGTACTTTCCAATTACACTAAAGGAAACTAAATAAAAATATTTTCTATTCACAAAAACTGGGGCAAATAAAATTAATAACATTTCTACCATACTACCATGTTCAAAAGCTCTATCCGTTCGCAAATAAATCATTAAATTATTAACAAGATTGATAAACATGTACCCAAATAAAAATAAATATTTTACAGAATATACATACCCTCTTTTTTGAAGATATATCGAAATAGGAAATAATGCTATTACAAATATATACACACCTATCCCAAGGCTACCTTCTGGCCAACCTACCGCTGTTCCATTAATATTCATAGCCGGATACACAAAATAATAAATAACGTCATATAAAAAAAAATATAATATAGAATAATAATACAAATACTTTTAAAGCTTCTCTTTCCTCATAAATCAAGCTTTTAAATTTGTTCATATAAATACTCCTCATGATCAATACAAAAACTCTACATATTATCTCCTTAAATTATAAGTATGAAATTGCTTTCAGAACAATATGTAACCTTATAACACGAAAAGGAAGGAGATCTCCCCTTCCTTTTCGTCACAACTTATATCCATCTTACCCGATCATGTAGCAGGCCATCCGTAAAATTATTATGTCCTATTACAAAATTATTCATATATAAATTCAAATATTCTCCGTACTTACTTTCTGTATTTAATAATAATTCCTCTACATAATAGGCACCTTGTTTAAAGTTATCGAACAGTAAACTACATAAGCCAGCATAAATTCCGCATCCTACTTGGAAGTAAGTCGCATTCGTTTTATATTTATGAAAAACTTGACTGCTATTCATCACGTTATACATATATGTCTCGCTATTTTCATAAACGAGTAATACACCTACTAGATCCTCGCCCGCAATCTCTTCTTCGGCTGGATTAAATACTTTACGATTCCAATTCCATAAATCTTCTACTTGATCTAAGTTCTGTCTAATTACATTAGTCGTATACTCATTAATTCGGTAAAGAAAACCCACTTCCATATTGAAGTTTTTTCCTAAAATTAAAACTTCCTCATGTGGCATTAAACAGCCATAAAACTCTTTCTCTCCTAACTTTACTTTATACTCTGAAGCATATACATCTTCATAAAAATAAAGAGGACGATGCTGACTCATATACATCGGATAACTCCATATCGCTTCATCTAGAAATCGCTCTACTGCCCATGAAGCATAAAGTGTATGAGGCTTTATCAGTGCTGTATCATTCAAAAATGACGTATCATGTTCTACTATATAGCATGCTCTTGGCTTTTCTTTTGGCCGCTCCTTCATAAGTTCAACAACCATCCATTGAACAACACCTGGATTCATACCTGAGCCTATAATTGCTTTTGTATTTGTAAATTTCTCTTTCTCCTTCTCAAACCTCGTATATCTTTCCGTAAGCTGAAAGCCGATTAAACTATCGTCCTGATCTACTTCCTCATTTTCCAAAGCTGAATTAATATAACAAATTCCAAGTTCATTACAACAACTTAATACTCTGATTGTATCTGCCCCCGAAACATCAATAACAACACCCGTGCTTTTTTCTTTCAAATGTTGTTTGAATTTCACTACATCTTGAAGGTCAATTTCATATAAAAACAATTGATCTTTCAAATTTGGAAACAACTCACCATAATAAGCCCTATCTTTTTGTTTTATATCAACCAAATGAAATGTAACATTCTTTATCGCTTCATAAATCGGGTCTTTTTCATTTACTATCGCTTGATTTAAAATTGCTAAAACTGCTTTTGCTGCTCCACCAGCACTACCAAGTAATGTAATCGATAACGAATTTGGAAACTGCTCCACAAACAAAACCCCTTTAATATATTAGTTGAGCAGTTCTCCCTCAAAAAATAAATTGAATATATTACAAGATGGCTCGTACATATTTTTTATAATTTCGCACAAGATTAGCTCTTCATAGATAAAGCTAACATATTTATATTCAATTCATTTTTACCCTCATATTCAATTCAATCTAAACAAATAGGCTCGACCTTTTCTTCTACATATAAAAGAAAAAGCCAGCCCTTTCAACTCGTCTACGGACAATGGACAGATTTCACATGTTGAATATTCACATACATTTTTGCATCACGTGCTTTTAATATTTCAATATGCCCCTCATCAATCTTCGCCATCTTTCCAATCTTATTAGACTCCTCACCTAAATCGAACACCATAATTTTTCCAGCCATTTTAATAAGCTGCTCTTCAAATGTTCTAGCTAACGTAATATTTAACGGATTCACGGGGAGTTCATTTTTATTGAGGGCATACGGAACTTGATTTTCTTTATACGGAATTAACCATTTCAAATGCTTTAAAGATATATATACTGTTTTATAAACTGGACTATAAAAAACAATATAATCGTTCATTACACTTGTAACATAACCGTGTATTGGAGCATTTCCTGCTACATAAACTTCTGTAAAAATCCCTTTAGAAGTACTTAATACTTTTCTCAAAGAAATGGAAGGGGATTCCCTCTTAATTACAGAATCCACATCTGGTTTTGATATCTCTTCATCATATGGTCTTAAAAACTTATAATATTGTACATGGTATAAAGATATATATACGTAGTCTTGTCCATTGTAAAGAACAACAATATCATTTCCTACGTCTATTAATACACCTTTAAATCTTTTTTCACCAATTAATTTAACATATATATTTTCTCCAATACTTTTGTTTAACTCATTCATCTGTATCCTCCTTCCTATGAATTTTTACTCTCCTATTCTCCATTTCAAAAAATAACCAGGGGCAATGTTCTGTTTTTTAATAGTAAGAAACCCTTTTTCATATATCCAAAAATAATTACAGAGAAATATGAAATCATTCTTCACTTTCAATCATAATGCCCCTTTTATTTATTAAACATTATTCTTCTTCAGTCTTTTTGTTTTTAACTATTTGACTCACGCTCTTAATATGGGAATTAATCACATAAATGACCTCATCACCGTTAACTAGTGTAATATTTCCATCATGTATATCACTCAATAAACCTTCCACACACTCTGGTCCACCACGATTAATCTTTATCCATTTATACTTCAAGTCATTTAATACATCTAAAAAAGTATCTTCTTCCGCATAAAAACATGAACCATATTCTCCTTGTGCCTCTTTTACTTTTCTGACTAGACTCTTCACATGTTTCAGCTGATAATACACTAATTCTCCATGAGGTAATTGTAGTGTAAGGTAATCTTTTCCTAACAATGACAGTACACCTACTCGACTTTCCGGTCCACGAAGATTTACTTTTACATTCTCACCAACTAAACCTTTGATTTGATCACAGCATAATACATCCTTCAAATTCATACCCTCCTTTCTGTTTTATCTTCCTCTACTTGATTGTCTTAGTGCGCGAGCTCGACTTGAATTATTGCTGTTTTCATTACTTTTCTCATTGCTACTCTCATCACTCTCTCCACTTACAGATGCATTATAATTAACACTCTTAATATGAGATAGTGTAATTAATACAACTTCTTCTTTAATAATCAATGTTACATAACCGCCAGAAACATCTTGTAAAATACCTTCAATTTTCTCTGGTCCACCACGGTTAATTTTCACCCAGCGGTATTTGAAGCTTTGAAGTAGCGTTTCAAAGTCTTCTGCAATGTCTTCTTCTCCCCATTCTAAATCACCTACTCCACCATCTTTCGTATTTTGGGTAATGCTTTTCAGATGGCGAAGCTGGTAGTAATGGTTCTCTCCTTTTTCATTCTCTAATCCGAAGTAGTCCACACCTAATGATACTATTGTTCCTTTTTGAGATTCTGGTCCACCTCTGTTTACTCTTACATAAGATCCAATTAAGTCTTTCAAAAAATCCCAATGAAATAAACTCACGAGAAAACCCCTTCCATTAATTTATAAGCTTTTGCACTGATAGTATATGTATCTGTACAGGTTACGTTCTCTATGTTTGTCCTAGCTAGAAAAAAATATGCTTTTAACCTGGTAGACTAATACCTATCAAACTCCCGAAAAGCCCTGGAGACTCCTTAAAATTTTGATATCTTGAAACAAAAAATCCCGTATGAAGATACATTTCTGCATATCTTCATACGGGATTTCCCATAGTTTAATCTTCGTCTTTAACATCCATATCTTCTGGAATTGGTTCGTTCAATATTTCTTCCACTAATTGCTTATATTTCTCCATTTGTTCTAAATGTGTATTGAATTGTTCTTTATTTAATAAATATTGCTCTCCATCAAATAGCGCACGAACTTTCTTTTGCTGAATTAGTTCTTCAATATACGACTTTGGTAAATTCAAATACTCCGCAGCTTCTTCTAATGTTATATACAACGCGTTCATTCCTTTATTATTTTTTCATATATACTGTATCTTACTTTATTTTTGTAAACAAATAAAAAAGATTTTGTAAATGCAATTTAAAAAGAAGGTGGATGCATTCCATATATTGTATAATAATATAGTAAGGATTTTTTAAATACAGAATGGTATTACCCATTTACACAAAGGAGAGTTAACATATGGCTACTCGTCACATCATTACAATGTTAGAACAAACATTACAAGTTGAAACAAAAAACACAATTTCTCATTTAACTACATCTTTATCTGATCGTATTCTTTCTCAAAGCGCAGCAATACATGAAAACAATTGTTACCATACAATTGGGGAATGGTACAAAAATCATTTTTTATTCCAACAAGATGATTTCCTTTGGGCTAAATACGCTTTCTATGACGCATATTGTGAAGCTATAAAAGAACAAGGACATCTTACAAAACGCATCCGTCAAATATTAGAATCATTAGCTCGAATGCATGGAAAACAGTACATTGTTTCTATATTAAATATGCCATTTCCTAACGAACGAGCTAAAGGGACAGCATAATTTAATACTGTTCTGCGTAATCAAAACATAGATTCATTGTTTTCTAGGAAGATTTACAAATAAAACGTTCATATCACATGAACTGATGAAACCGGTGTCATTATAATGATTGAAAATATAGTAAACAGGAAAACCCCCATTTATCTCTCTCGTCACTCGAATAGAGAAGTAAATGGGGGTATACTTGTTCTTTTCTTATTTCATCATCTGCTTGATCAATTCACGATTTCTCTTCTTAAATACTTCATTATGCGAAGAAACCATTCCGTACTCACTTGCATCTGGTTGAATAAATTGTTTTGCTTTATTTACAGCATTTCCAGCATCTTGGAATGCTCCCGCAATTAAGTGTAATTTCCCTTCATGCTTTAAAATATCTCCAGCAGCATATAATCCATCTACTGAGGACTCACTATTCGCATTCCCTGCAATATAATAATTATCTATAATTGCAACGTCTAATTCACTATTTTCTAATAATGTAATGTCACGTTCATATCCATGATTAATAATAACTTCATCAATAGGTAAATGTGAAACTTCACTTGTTTCATGATTCGTTAATTCTACATATTCGATCGCTTCATGATTGTCACCAGCAATGAGTTTTGTAATCGATGTATTAAAGAAACACTCCGCCGAGCTATTCAGCAATTGTTTTACTTGTGCTTCATGACCAGATAATTCTTCTTTTCTATATGTTACATACACTTTTTTCGCGATTGGTTCTAATTCATTTGCCCAATCAACGGCAGAATTTCCTCCACCGGAAATAATGACCGTCTTACCTTTGAAACGCTTTAAAGATTTCACTGTATAATTTAAATTAGATACTTCAAATCGCTCAGCACCTTCAATGGATAACTTTTGCGGTTTCAATATCCCACTTCCAGTTGCAACAATAACTGTTTTTGAAAAATGTTCTTCTCCATCGCTTGCTTTTAACGTAAAAGTACCATCTTCATTACGAATAATCGATTCTACTTTTGTATTTAATACCACTTCCGGCTTAAATGTTAGCCCTTGCTGTACAAGTTGTTCAATTAATTTATCACCTGTAACTGGCAATAACCCTCCTACATCCCAAATCATCTTCTCTGGATAAACATGTATTTTTCCACCTAACTGTGGTTGAAATTCTATTATTTTCGTTTTCATTTCTCTGAGTCCACTATAAAAAGCTGAATAAAGCCCTGCAGGTCCACCGCCTATCACGGTTACATCAAACAATTCTTCTTGATTCATTCGTGTCACTCCTCAGCTACTAATCATTGATTATCATTCTCAATAAAATATAACCTGTTTCCGCAAAATTTACAATCAAAATTACTATTGACAATACACCTATATAAAATTATATTATTTAAAGAATCAATAGTGATAATCATTATCAATTTGTTAATAATTAGCAAATTTGAGATTACATCTTCTTTCATTAATAGGGTTAATACTATATTGTGAAATCTCATATTCAAGATTTTTAATAAACATTTTGTATTACCACTACTCTTTCAAAAAGATTGCAGTTAAACAAATTATTGTATACACATATCATCTATGTTAAAGGAGAAAGACGATGAAAAAGTTATTTATTTCACTAACAGTTCTTTTCGTTCTTGTTATGAGCGCTTGTAGCAATGGCTCTACAGACAAAAAGAACGATACAAAAGGCAGTAAATCAGAAACAATTACATACCAATCTGAAAATGGTAAAGTAGAGGTTCCTGCAAATCCAAAACGCGTTGTTGTTTTATCATCATTCGCTGGTAACGTAATGTCATTAGATGTAAATCTTGTTGGGGTAGATTCATGGTCTAAACAAAACCCACGTTTTGATAGCAAACTTAAAGATGTTACTGAAGTATCAGATGAAAATGTTGAAAAAATTGCTGAACTAAATCCAGATTTAATCATTGGTTTATCAAATATTAAAAATGTCGATAAGTTAAAGAAAATCGCTCCTACTGTAACATACACTTACGGAAAAGTTGATTACTTAACACAGCATTTAGAAATCGGTAAGTTATTAAACAAAGAAAAAGAAGCAAAAACTTGGGTTGATGATTTCAAGAAACGTGCACAAGACGCTGGTAAAGAAATTAAAGCAAAAATCGGTGAAGATGCAACAGTTTCTGTTGTAGAAAACTTCAACAAACAGCTTTATGTATACGGCGAAAACTGGGGCCGTGGAACAGAAATTCTGTACCAAGAAATGAAATTAAAAATGCCTGAAAAAGTAAAAGAAAAAGCATTAAAAGAAGGTTACTACGCATTATCTACTGAGGTATTACCTGAATTTGCTGGTGATTACTTAATCGTAAGTAAAAACAAAGATACTGATAACTCATTCCAAGAGACAGAATCATATAAAAATATCCCAGCAGTAAAAAATAATCGCGTATATGAAGCAAACATGATGGAATTCTATTTCAATGATCCACTTACATTAGATTTCCAACTAGACTTCTTCAAGAAGAGCTTTCTTGGTAAATAATACAAACATGAGGAATTCTTAAATTAAGAATTCCTCTTCCTTTATTCTATGAACAGAAAAGATGTGAAACGAATGACAAAAGATCACGACAATCCACGTTCGATAGCTTTTACATACAAACTAATTTTGAGCTTAATTGCATTCTTTCTTATTTTTATGGTGGCAATGGTATTAGGTGCTGCAGATACTTCAATAAAAGACGTATGGTTAGCACTCACTTCCTCCGCTAAAGGGGACAAAATATCTATTATTCGCGAAATACGTTTGCCACGTGAAGTTGCTGCTATTTTTGTAGGAGCTGGACTCGCTGTTTCTGGAGCCATTATGCAAGGATTAACACGAAATCCTCTTGCAGATCCTGGATTATTAGGGCTATCTGGTGGAGCAAATGCTGCGCTCGCGCTGACACTTGCTTTCAACCCTTCCATCAGCTATCTTTACTTAACATTTGCTTGCTTTATCGGTGCTGCGGTTGGCGCAATTATGGTATTTGGAATTGGTATGATGAAAAAGGGCGGACTTTCTCCTCTTCGAATTGTATTAGCAGGGGCTGCCGTTTCAGCATTCCTACTCGCAATTTCAGAAGGAGTCGGCATTTACTTCAAAATTTCACAAGATGTATCACTTTGGACTGCTGGGGGCGTAATTGGAACAACTTGGAGCCAATTGAAAATTATTATTCCAGTCATTTCAATTAGCATCTTTATCGCTATCTTACTAGCAAAAAAATTGACAGTTCTTAGTTTCAGTGAAGAAGTGGCTATTGGACTAGGTCAAAAAATTATTGTTATTAAAACCATTCTATTTATCATTATTATCTTACTTGCAGGTGCGTCTGTAGCGCTTGTCGGAAATATGGCATTTATCGGTTTAATGGTACCTCACATGGTACGTCCAATTGTCGGTCCAGATTATCGATTTGTTATACCGATGTCAGCAATTGCTGGAGCTTCCTTTATGCTACTTGCAGATACAATCGGACGTACTATTAACGCTCCGTACGAAACACCAGTTGCCGCTATTGTCGCAATTGTAGGGTTACCATTCTTCCTATTCGTTGTACGTAAAGGAGGAAAAACATTCTCATGATGCAATCTATTCTAAGAAAACAACGTCTTATTATACTCGCTTTACTCATACTAACCATCACCACCATCGTAGTTGGAATGGGACTTGGTTCAGCATCTTTATCTTATGATCGACTACTCCCAACATTAATGGGGCAAGGGACTTTTAAAGAGGAGTTTGTTTTATACTCTTTAAGGCTACCTAGAATTATCATTACATTATTAGCTGGTATGGCTCTCGCTTTATCAGGGGCTATTCTGCAAGGAATTACCCGAAATGATTTAGCTGAACCTGGTATTCTCGGAATCAACTCTGGGGCCGGTGTTGCTGTTGCTATTTTCTTTTTATACTTTCCCATAGATGTAGGTTCATTTCTTTACTTACTACCTGTCGTTGGATTTATCGGGGCATTTCTAACAGCTGTTCTAATTTACGTATTTTCATATAGTAAATCAACTGGACTTCAGCCAATACGATTAACATTAACCGGTATCGGTTTTGCATTTGCACTATCCGGAATGATGATTGTCCTTATTTCATCCGCAGATCGCATGAAAGTAGACTTTATTTCAAAATGGATTGCCGGAAATATTTGGGGAGATGACTGGATCTTCGTTTTAGCAATGCTCCCATGGTTAATCGTATTAATTCCGTTCGTTTTCTATAAAGCAAATCGATTAAACATTCTAGCATTAAACGAACCAGTCGCAATCGGTGTTGGAATTGAAATTGAAAAAGAACGCAGATACCTATTAGTTGCAGCCGTTGCGCTTGCAGCTGCAGCTGTTTCCGTAACAGGAGGCATTAGCTTTATCGGGCTGATGGCTCCTCATATCGCGAAATCTTTAGTAGGTCCAAGACATCAAATCTTCATGCCTATCGCCCTTTTAATCGGCGGATGGCTATTGCTATTAGCAGATACAATTGGACGAAATATCGTTGATCCTAATGGCATCCCAGCAGGTATTGTTGTCGCTTTAATTGGTGCTCCTTACTTTATGTATTTGTTGCTTAAGAAAGCATAGAAATACCCTCAAGAGTCAAATCTTGAGGGTATTTTTTTGTGTCATTCTACTGCTGCCCATACCCTTCAAACTTCTTCGCCAAATTCTCCATCTCATCTTCTGGCAACAACTTCGGCTCTCCGACACTTTTCGTTTGATAATAAATTTGCGCGCAAAACTCAATCTCTTCCGCAACAGTAAACGCCATTTTTATATGATTTGCACCTGCAATTAAACCGTGATTGGCAAGTAAAACGGCACGTCGATCAATCATACCTTCAAAAGCAGCCTCTGCTAATTGCTTCGTACCAAATGTTTCATACGGTGCACAGCGAACATTCGGGCCTGCAAAAGCAATTAAATACGATACAGCAGGAAGCTCCCATCCCAATGATGCGATCGTCTTCGCGTAAGGAGAGTGCGTATGCACAAGCGCATTTATGTCTTCACGATTTCGATAATAAATAAGATGCATATCTAGTTCACTTGATGGTTTTCTCTCTCCCTCTACCACTTCACCATCTAAGTTTAATATAACTACATCTTCAGGCTTCGTTTCATAATAATCTAAACCACTTGGGCTAATTGCAACAAGACCTTGCTCGCGATTGAAAATACTAATATTACCGCCTGTCCCCTTTGTTAAACCGCTAGAAATCATTTTCTTTCCATACGCTACAATTTCTTCTCTTTCTTTTTGTAATAACATATACATCCCCCTAAGTATGAAGCTTATGATGACTGACTTTTTAAATCTATCTACTTATTGAAATAGCTTTTTTAAGTTTTCCGTAAACGGTGCTTTTACAATCCCTTTTTCCGTAATAATTGCTGTTACATTTTCATGTGGCGTGACATCAAATGCCGGATTATATACTTTACTTTCTTTCGGCGCAGAATATTGTCCGAAGCGATTAATTACTTCAGCAGCATCTCTTTCCTCAATCGGAATTTCTTTTCCTGTTGGTGTTTTCAAGTCAATTGTCGGTGTTGGTGCTGCTACATAAAACGGAATGTTGTAATATTTTGCTAAAATAGATACGCCTAATGTCCCAATTTTATTTGCTACATCACCGTTTGCTGCCACACGATCGCATCCAACGATCACCGCATCAATCTTTCCTTGTGACATAACCATAGCTGCCATATTATCCGTAATGACAGTAACATCAATTCCCGCTCGCTGTAGTTCTAATGCCGTTAATGTTGAACCTTGTAATCTTGGACGTGTTTCATCCGAAAAGATTTTTAAGTCCCATCCTTTTTCTTTTGCTAAGTACATTGGAGCTGTCGCAGTGCCATACTTAGTCGTCGCTAACGCACCAGCATTACAATGTGTTAATACTCCCATCCCATCATGGAATAACGTCAATGCATGCTCTCCAATTTGACGGTTAATTTCTTCATCTTCTCTATGAATTTCTTTTGCCTCTTCTAGTAATCTATCTTTCAACTGAGCGATTGATAAGTGCGCGTTCTCTGTCGCTACTGCCTCCATTCTTTCAAGTGCCCAGAATAAATTCACTGCTGTCGGCCTTGATGTTGCTAAGTATGCACATACCTTTTTTACTTCCTCTATAAATTCTTCCACCGTACTTTGAGGAACTTCCTTGATTCCTAAATACACACCATAAGCTGCTGAAACACCGATTGCTGGTGCTCCTCGCACTTTCATTACTTGAATGGCATTCCATACACTTTCAGCTGTTTTGAAAGACTCATAGACAACTTCATTCGGTAATAGTGTTTGATCTAATAAAACTAATGTATCATCTTTCCACTGAATCGGTATTAACTGCTCTTTCATCACTTTCTCCCCTTACTTCGCATTCTGCACAGATTGTTCTTTTAGCGTTTCTATAAAGCTTTTACCTGTTTTATATTGTTTCGCATGTAAAATAAACTTCTTCGCTGCCTGAAGACAAATACGTTCCGCTCTAGCACGTACTTCCTCATTCTCAATACAAGTAATATCCTTTACTTTCGCTAACCCAACAATACGACGAATTAACTCAAGGCCTGTCACTGCAGCCGTATCCTCTAATACAGATTGTAAATAAACTTCGTTAAAGCCTTCTTCCTTCGCCATAATCTCTGTCACATGAATATCCCAAGCATCTAAAAACTTCTTCTTAAATAAATCAATTACATCCACCATTGTCGATTGTAGCCAATCCATATACGTATCTTTCTCAGCCCCAGGCGGCATAGTCGCATCTGCATTCACCCAAGCAAACATTAAATTCGCCATTACGTTTCCAACGTCATATCCCATCGGTCCATAAAAGGCAAACTCAGGATCAATTACCTTTGTAGAATCATCTTTCACAAAAACAGAACCGGTATGTAAATCACCGTGGAGCAACGCCTGTGCATTCGTCATAAAAGAAAATTTAAGCTTTGCTACTTCCATACGAAGCTCTTTATCACTATAAATATGCTCTCTAATCCATCCTTCATTTAACGGAAATAACTCATTACGATTATGATGATTTGTAAATGGTTCCGCGTATACGAGGTCCTCTGTAATCTCACATAACTCAGGATTTATATAATTCTTCACAAGTTCCTTCTTTTCTTTATGATTCATTACAACGTCTGATGTTAATAGAAGAGTATTTACCACAAAAGTCGTTAAATCATCAGCAAGCCTCGGAAATATTTGATGATTTATAAGTGCTGTACGTAATATTGTGTGATCCGATAAATCTTCCATTACGCAACAATTCATCACACTATCAAACAAATATACCTTTGGAACAAGCCCAGGTGCTAACTCCTCCTCTAACTGCAAAACATCTGATTCTATACGAATACGATTCGTCGACAACTTAAACTCATCTGAAATACGTGCTGTATCTCCAGCTTGCTTTACAATGACAGAAATATTCTTCTGTTCATCCCAAACGCGGAATACATAATTTAAATTACCATCGCCTATTTCTTTACACTGTAACCCCTTTGCATCCTCAAACTTAGATAATTTCTCTTTCACATATGCAATCACATCTTTAGCTTCCATTAAAAAATACTTTGTGAATGTAGACATGGTTTCCCCTCCATACCAATTGTAAGCGTTTTCTAAAGGCCGTAAAAAATAATAGGGTGAAATTTTTTCATCCTATATTATATATTCTTCTTTTTGAAAGGTATATCTAGGTTTTATTATATCTTGTTAGCACCTTGAGTCAATATTTCTAATTATCATTACAATATACTTCCTAATTATATATTTGGGATGACAAAAATTGTTCAAAAAGATTCTGATTCATTTTATTTTATTTATCGCACAATTCTTTGTAAAATAGAAGTAGACAACGACTTTTCAAATACACAACTTCTAAGAAATATTTCCTCCCTAAGAATCTATCCTTACACCATATCTCTAACATACACACCACTCTTTTAAGCACTCATTGAAAATTTACGACATAAAATTACCTTTTAATTCCCTAATAGCCTTAATTGAGAATAAATATTAATTAAATTGGTATAAAGTTGGTTTATTCACTTGACAAAATAACCACTTCTATATGATAATTAATATCGAATTAGAATTATTATAGTTAATTAAAAAATATATTTTATGAGCACACTATTTTTTGATGCTCAAAACCAACATTTAGGAGGAATTTTAATATGTTATTAATCGGCACAGAAGTAAAACCGTTTAAAGCTAATGCTTACCATAATGGAGAATTTATCCAAGTTACTGACGAAAGTTTAAAAGGAAAATGGAGTGTAGTTTGTTTCTACCCAGCTGACTTCACATTCGTTTGCCCAACTGAACTTGAAGACTTACAAAACCAATACGCAACTCTTAAAGAGTTAGGCGTTGAAGTATACTCTGTATCTACAGACACTCACTTCACTCACAAAGCATGGCATGATAGCTCAGAAACTATCGGCAAAATCGAATACATTATGATTGGTGACCCAACTCGCACAATCACTACAAACTTCAACGTTTTAATGGAAGAAGAAGGTCTTGCTGCTCGTGGTACATTCATCATCGATCCAGACGGCGTTATCCAATCTATGGAAATCAATGCTGACGGTATCGGCCGTGACGCAAGCATTCTTGTTAACAAAATTAAAGCAGCTCAATACGTACGTAACAACCCAGGTGAAGTTTGCCCAGCTAAATGGCAAGAGGGTTCTGCAACACTTAAACCAAGCCTTGACCTTGTAGGCAAAATCTAAGGAGTTCGATCAAAATGATACTAGATGCAGATATAAAAACACAACTATCCCAATACCTTCAGTTAATGGAGAACGATATTTTACTTAAAGTAAGCGCAGGAGACGATAACGTATCTAAAGATATGTTAGCTCTAGTAGACGAATTAGCTACTATGTCATCTAAGATTACAGTAGAAAAAGTTGAATTAGAGAGAACACCAAGCTTTAGCGTAAACCGCCCTGGTGAAGACACTGGTGTCGTATTCGCTGGTATTCCATTAGGACACGAATTTACTTCATTAGTGTTAGCTTTACTACAAGTAAGTGGACGCGCTCCAAAAGTTGAACAAAAATTAATCGATCAAATTAAAAACATTCAAGGCGAATATCATTTTGAATCTTATATCAGCCTAAGTTGTCATAACTGTCCTGATGTTGTACAAGCTCTTAACGTAATGAGCGTTCTAAACTCTGGTATTACACATACTATGATTGATGGCGCTGCATTCAAAGAGGAAGTAGAAAGCAAAGACATCATGGCAGTACCAACTGTTTACCTAAACGGCGAATCTTTCGGAAGCGGTCGTATGACACTTGAAGAAATTTTAGCAAAAATGGGTAACGGTCCAGATGCATCAGAGCTTTCTGATAAAGATCCATACGATGTTCTTGTTGTTGGTGGCGGCCCTGCTGGTGCAAGTGCAGCGATTTATGCAGCACGTAAAGGCATCCGCACTGGTATCGTTGCTGAGCGCTTCGGTGGTCAAGTAATGGATACTATGGGTATTGAGAACTTCATCAGCGTAAAACGCACTGAAGGTCCTAAGCTAGTAGCAAGCCTTGAAGAGCACGTAAAAGAATACGACATCGATGTAATGAATCTACAACGTGCAAAACGTTTAGAGAAAAAAGAACTTATTGAAGTGGAACTTGAAAACGGCGCTATTCTGAAAAGTAAGAGCGTAATCGTTTCAACAGGTGCTCGCTGGCGTAACGTTGGCGTACCAGGTGAAGCTGAGTTCAAAAATAAAGGTGTAGCATACTGCCCACACTGTGACGGTCCATTATTCATTGGAAAAGACGTAGCAGTTATCGGTGGAGGTAACTCTGGTATTGAAGCAGCTATCGACTTAGCAGGTATTGTTAAGCACGTAACTGTTCTTGAGTTCATGCCAGAATTAAAAGCTGATGCTGTATTACAAGAGCGTCTTAACAGCTTACCTAACGTAACTGTTCTGAAAAACGTTCAAACGAAAGAAATTACTGGTACTGATAAAGTAAACGGTATTTCTTACATCGATCGTGAAACTGAAGAAGTTCATCACGTTGAATTACAAGGTGTATTCGTACAAATCGGTCTTGTGCCAAACACAGACTGGTTAGGCGAAACAGTTGAACGCGCTCGTGGTGAAATCGTAACAGACAAGCACGGCGCTACAAACGTACCAGGAGTGTTTGCTGCAGGTGACTGTACAAATAATCCGTACAAACAAATCATCATCTCTATGGGTTCAGGTGCAAACGCAGCTTTAGGTGCATTTGATTACTTAATCCGTAACTAATTAAAAAAAACAGGTGCCTTAGCACCTGTTTTTTTTATAATCCTAACGTATAAACTAAAAATCTCTCATTCCCATTCTTCTCATAAGCACCCGGCAATCTAACCTCTCTCTTTAATTCAAACGCTGTCTGGTTCTCTAAGAAGAAAATATAATCCTCCGAAGGATAGTATAAAATAATATCCACTTCCCTCTCTACCTCTTCTACCGAAAGCAAAATGTTATTTACTACGTTCATAAATACTTGTACTGAAAACGGATTAAAGAAATAAAATCGGTTATCACGCGAATCAACTTCATATTCTTGTGCTAAACAGCACTCAAATTGAATTTTATCTTTGCTGTTTCGTACTTTTCGCACATAACGATCACGATTATCCATCGCATCTTTATAAAACTCTTCATTCATTTCAATTCCAACTGCTGAAGCACCGCACTTATGGTGCATGTAAAAGTTTAATCGTCCTTTTCCGCATCCAAAGTCTACAATTCGGTCGCTACTTTTAATTTCGTATTGGTTCAAAAGTTCCTCTAATCCACTATATGGCGTCGGCTCATAACGGTGGTAATGCATAGACTTATTAAATCCCTTTTGCTCGCCGACTGTTTTTATATTTAAAACTGCATCATAATATTGTTCGTTCATTGATTTTCTCCTATTAAAAATGGTACTTATTATTATACACCATGTATTGGAGAGGAATTTTTCATCAAATTAGTTGGTATGTGAAATTATATCAACGATTTTTTCAATATATCTATCGTAACTTCAAATATATCGATTTAACGACAAAGTATGACAAAAAAACAGGAGCTCTCTAGCCCCTGTCCTCTAATACTTTCAATACAGTTTGTTTCAATATTTCTACTCCATCCATGATACAACTATGATCGAACTTCATATACGGATGGTGTAATCCAGGTTGTAGATTAGCCCCTAGTCCAAGCATGACAGCTTTTAAATGTGGTCTCTTCACTGTGTAGTAATGGAAATCATCGCTTCCTGTCGTATACAGTGGTCCAGTACATCCCTCTTCCCCGTACACTTCAAGAATGCCCTTTCGCATAAAGCGCTCAGCTTCTTCTGACACTTCAGCTCCTGGTGCGAGATCGATCCACTCATAAGATACTTTAGATCCCATTGATTCAGCTGACAAAATTACTTGCTCTATTTTTTGCTTCAATTCATTTAGTAATATGTTATTCTCTGCTCTTACATCTAAACTAAAATGACCGTTACCCGGAATAATATTTAAATTATCACCACCAGCTTGGCACCTTGTCATCTTCACTGAATAGGAACTTTGCGGCGGTAACCATATATTTTTCAATCCAATATTGATCATCGAAATGACATCAATTGCATTTATCCCTTGATGCGGGCGTGCCCCATGTGCATCATCTCCGTGAATCGTTCCTTCTAAAAATCCTGCTGCTCCGTGACGAATAGATGGGGCAGCTTGTTTCAAAGGTAGTTCTTCAATCGGTCTTAAATGAACACCAAATAAGAAGTCAGCATCATCCACGGCACCCTTCTCTACCATCTTTAAAGAACCATTTCCTTTTTCCTCTGCCGGCTGAAAAATAAACCTAACCGTTCCACTACCCCATCTCATATTTTTCAATTGTAAAATAAGCCCCATCACAATTGTCATATGTGCATCGTGACCACATGAATGATTCGCTTTAAACTCTCCGTCTACTTCTTGCCAAAGTGCATCCATATCGGCACGAATTGCAACAACTGGATTTCCACTTCCAATTTCAGCGATCACGCCTGGGCAATCATCAAATATTTTATATGAAATTCCTTCTTCTTTTAAAAAGTTAGTAATATACGCTGTCGTTTCATACTCTTTCCAACTCACTTCAGGGTTTTCATGTAAATACTGAAAAATTTCAGTTAAACGCTCTTGTAGTTCTAATGTTTTCAAAGCTACATTCTCCTTCCCAAATTCCAAAACCATTCAGGTTAATTATACTTATGAAAAACAGATGTTTTTATGAACATATTGAATTTTAAGAAAAAAGTCAATTGTTTATTTTCAAACACTTAAAAAGCTTACTCTACATCTATATTACAAACTAAACAAACAACTAGAATATTACTTATTTTCTGTCTTTTATGTTGACGCTTACATATCTTTTTAGTTATCATAACCTAATAAACGTCTATTTTACGACAATTCTAAAAATACAAACAAACATACATAACAAGGAGGAAATTTATGAAAAAAGAAATACCTTTTGGAATAGCAATAATCCCTATTATTATTACAGTTGCAGTTATGATGGTTACAATTGTTGTATTAGAACAAAGCCCTCACGTCCCACTTATTATCGGTACAACCGTTGCTTCTATCGTCGCTTGGCGTTACGGTTACAAATGGAACGACATTGAAGAATCAATGTATAAAGGAATTCGCCTCGCATTACCCGCTATCGTTATCATTATTCTAGTAGGTTTAACGATCGGTGCTTGGATTGGCGGCGGAATCGTCGCAACAATGATTTATTACGGGTTAAATCTTTTAACTCCATCACTATTTTTAGTTTCAATTACAATTATTTGTTCTATTGTTGCATTAGCGATTGGTAGCTCTTGGTCTACAATGGGAACAATTGGTGTTGCAGGAATGGGAATTGGCCTAAGTATGGGAATCCCAGCTCCAATGGTTGCCGGTGCTATCATTTCCGGTTCTTATTTCGGCGATAAAATGTCACCGCTTTCAGACACGACAAACTTAGCCGCAGGATTAACAAATACAGATTTATTCACACATATTCGTCATATGTTATTTACTACAATTCCAGGTTTAATTATTACTCTTATCGTTTATGCGCTCTTAGGAAGAAGCTTTGGCGCTAACAATATTGATGCAAAAAGTATCGATCAAACGTTACAAGTATTACAACAAAATTTTGTTATTTCACCCTTCCTATTAATTATACCTGTAATCGTAATGGTATTGGTTGCTAAAAAGGTTCCAGCTATACCAGCTATTCTCGTAGGTATTATTTTAGGATTTTTATCACAAGTCTTTATTCAAGGTGGTTCTGTCTCATCAGCTGTCGGCGCACTCCAAAGTGGATTTGTTATAGAAACTGGAAATAAGCTAGTAGACGAACTCTTTAATCGTGGTGGTTTAAGCTCTATGATGAATACGGTCTCTATGACAATTGTCGCTATGACCTTCGGAGGAGTACTAGAGCATACTGGCATTCTTCGCGCAATTGTAAATCAAATTTTGAAATTAGCGAAGTCATCAAAAGGACTTATCGCTTCTACTATTGCTTCGTGCTTTGCGACAAACCTTACTTGCTCTGAACAATATATCTCGATTGTTGTTCCTTCAAGAATGTACGCAAATGCATACACAGAAAAAGGACTGCATTCTAAAAATTTATCCAGAGCATTAGAAGATGGCGGAACATTAACTTCTGTCTTCGTACCTTGGAATACATGTGGTGTATTTATTCTCGCAACACTTGGAGTTGGTGCATTCGAATATGCTCCTTATGCTATATTGAATTTCATCGTACCTATTATCTCAATCCTTTACGGCATAACTGGTCTCACAATTACGAAACTATCAGACATTGAAAAAGCAGAACTACTAAAAAAACAAAAGGCTCAATTAGAAGCTTAAAGATAACGGTAAATTCAGTTCGTATATTGCGCGAGGGCGTCCTTGTTGATAAGGCATTTCCTCGCCGCAAATATGAACATACCCATAATCAACTAGTTTCTTTAATAACCTTTCTGTTGATCGGCGAGTCACTTGTAAGTATTCAGAAAGATCTGCTGCTGTAAACTTCAATGACGGATGTGATTGACTAAATTGAATAATTTTTGATAAGTTTGCTGGACTAAGTTTCGTTTCCTTCGCTATTTTCATTAGCTCCGGGTTATCATTCTTCAAACTTTGTACTCTCTGTTCTTTCGGGAACGGACCAAATAGTTCTTTATCACTTGTTAGTATATAAAAACAGTGGTCTATTGGATTATTCTTCGCGAAACCTTGAGCGATTTTAGCATTTTGCTCTGCTTCCTTCACAGTTTTTCCGTAACCAAATCCAATAGCTATCGTTCCTTCTATACTCGCAAATAAATCATTTATCATATTTGTTTTTATAATCGATTCAATATCACCACGAGTCGTATACAAAATGAACGTCATTTCATCAACTTTTTTAAATGAACCACGTAGTTCTTTTGAAATGACATCTAATTGCTCAAGCAAACCTTCTCGTAATTCTAAAGAAGAAATCATGCAAGCACCAACAGTAGCTGAATGGCTTTTTGCTAACTCAGCTTTTATTTTCGCATCTTTTAACCCATGTATAATGGATTGCTTCGGATCTATCATACGCTCTGAAGGAATACCTATTTTTTGAAGTTCATCATAGACAGCGTGAATGCTAGTTAAAGCTAAATGAGCCTCTCCAGATTGGTATTTAGCTACATGAAAATCAATAACTCTCTTTATTTCATCTTTACTCCACAGCATATTTTCATAATCAAACACTTGTGGATTTTCTTTTATACCGATATCATGGAACACATTTGTAATGAATGAGCGGTCTACTAAATCAATTGAAATTTTATGTGGTTGAATACGTTGGTGATACATGACAGAAAGAATAGAAGATGCGACAGTTGTCTCGTCTTGCTGTAAGTACGTACTTGGAATTCGTAATTGTTCTCTTATTTCTTTTGCCATATAATAAGGTAAAGCACCTGAGAAAAAGATGAAATCACAAGGCTTTAAACGCTTCAATAGTTCAGAAGATTCTGCCGGATGAAGGTAAATATATGGATCAATGTCTATTTCTTCTAGTTTATGAGCGATAGGTAAAAGTGTCTCCATAAACTCTTTTGAACCGACAACTGCAATTTTTATCATCATTTTCTCTAACTCCTTATCATTAATTAACGACTATTTAACGTCAACTATATCAAATGTACAAAACCATTGTAAACAGGAAGGGGTCTTTATTCAATGAAAATTACAGCTATTCATCTTTACGCGATTCGTTTACCGCTTCGCGATCCGTTTGTTATTAGTTATGGTTCTTATTCTGATATGCCTTCTATTATCGTCAAAATGGAAACAGACGAAGGCATTATCGGTTACGGTGAAGGCGTTGCTGATGATCACGTTACAGGCGAATCATGGGAAAGTACTTTCCATACTTTAAAACATACACTGGCTCCTGCACTCATCGGGCAAAATCCAATGACTATCGAGAAAATACACGATATGATGGATAACACAATTTACGGTGTTCCTACTGCGAAGGCTGCAATTGATATCGCTTGTTTCGATATAATGGGTAAAAAACTAAATCAACCTGTATATCAATTAATTGGCGGACGATACCATGAAGAATTCCCTGTCACTCACGTCTTAAGTATCGCAGACCCAGAAGACATGGCTGAAGAAGCTGCTTCTATGATTCAGAAAGGTTACCAATCTTTCAAAATGAAAGTCGGTACAAATGTAAAAGAAGATGTAAAACGAATTGAAGCAGTACGTGAACGTGTAGGAAATGATATTGCGATTCGCGTTGATGTAAACCAAGGGTGGAAAAATAGCGCAAACACATTAACGGCACTTCGTTCATTAGGACATGTAAACATCGACTGGATTGAACAGCCTGTTATAGCGGACGATATTGACGCAATGGCTCATATTCGTTCTAAAACAGACCTTCCGCTTATGATTGATGAAGGATTAAAAAGTTCTCGTGAAATGCGCCAAATCATTAAATTAGACGCTACTGATAAAGTGAACATAAAACTAATGAAATGCGGCGGCATATATCCCGCTGTAAAACTCGCTCATCAAGCAGAAATGGCAGGCATTGAGTGCCAAGTTGGATCCATGGTCGAATCATCTGTTGCCTCTTCCGCAGGATTCCATGTCGCTTTCTCAAAAAAAATCATTACAAGCGTAGAACTTACAGGACCATTAAAATTCACGAAAGACATTGGTAACTTACATTACGACGTGCCATTCATTCGCTTAAACGAAAAACCAGGACTAGGCATTGAAATAAACGAAGATACATTACAAGAACTAACCGTCTTTCAAGATGTTGTACGCTAAAGGAGGGCTCATACATGACAGTTCTATATGAAGGTGCATTAAAACAAAATAACGAATCATTTCATGTTACATTACTATCACTAGAGCACATCGAACAAATTTTATCACTACAAAACATCGTAGTTGAAGCACTAGAAGATAAAAGTCGTTTACAACCACTCTCACAAGAAGAATTTCAATACATTCTAGAAGGAAACGGCATGATGATCGGTGCTTTTATAAAAAACGAACTCATCGCATTTCGCGCCCTACTCGTCCCTCCTATCGACGACGAACATTTAGGACTTGATATTGGCCTATCAGAAAGCGAACTACACCGCGTCATCTATCAAGAAATCTCAAACGTTCATCCGAACTGCCGAGGAAATGGGATGCAAAAAATATTAGCAAACGTCATCATGGACGAATTACAAAAAGAAGATGGCAAATACGATTACGTTTGCTGCACAGTTGCGCCTTTTAACATTCCGAGTTTAAAAGATAAGTTTGCGCAAGGGATGGAAATTGCTGCGCTGAAAGAGAAATACGGCGGGAGTATGCGGTATGTTTTTGTGAAGGAATTGCGCGGGGATAAAGAAAGAGATTGGACGGATGTTCAGCGTATTCTAATGAGTGATGCTAGTGGACAGCAGGCGTTGCTTTCGGAAGGGTATCGTGGGTATGAGATGGAGAAAACAGACGATACTTTCATTGTGAAGTTTGGACGATAATTTACATGCAAGAAAAGGAAGGGGTATCCCTTCCTTTTTATTTTCTCCTCGCTGAACAGTTCTTTGGTACATGAAATTATATCAACGATTTTTCAAATATATCTATCGTAACTCAAAATATATCAACGATTCGACAAGGAATATCGATTTACCGACAAAAATCGATATTCCTTACTAAACCGTCATCTTCCAACTCGATAACGCTAACCAATTCTCCATTTCCTTATAATCAGGCATTATCTTCCCGACAAGACGCCAAAAAGAGCGATCATGATTTAAATGAACCATATGACACATTTCATGAACGACTACATAGTCAATTACTCGCTGTGGTGCCATTGCTAACTTCCAATTGAATGTTAGCTGTAAATTTGAATCACAAGTTCCCCAAGTACGACTACTATCTGTAATACGAATAGAACGTGGTTTTGTTTTGAAATTACTTTGATGCGCTTTAATACTCTTCTCTACTAAAGTTTTACACTGCTTATAATAAAATCGTTTTAAAGCTTGCTGTATTTTCTCATCCTTAAGCTCTTTCACATAAATATGTAGCTTATTCCCTTCAAACACTGCATTGTCTTGCGTAATACTTGCATCTTGAGAAATTTGTATTGGATACGTATTCCCTAAGTACAGAAAACCCTCGCCTTGATCATAATCCTTTTCCTGTGGTCCAAGCGCTCGTTCCTGCATTTCCTGACGTGTTTTCTGAATCCACTCCCATTTCTCCTCTAACAATTGGACTAAGTATTCAACAGGCGTTCCTTTTGGAGCCTGCACTTCCACATTTCCGTACGAATCTACAAAAAGACGCACCGATTTTTTCTTTTTATAAGTTATATGAAAATTAATTGTCTCACCTAAATATGTATGTACCATTTCATCACCTAGCATAGTATTTTTACAAATAAAAAAGAGTAGGATACGAACATCCTACTCTACCTATTATATCATTTACTGCTTTAACGAACTCATTATCCTCTATACTTTACACCTAATCCCTTAATGAAATTCCTTGCGTATCTATCGCCGCACTCTTTGTAATTTTTATGACCTTTTTTTCTTAATAGAGCGCCTAACTCTCCTTTTGTTACCGTAACACCTACGCTATCTAATATATCAAGTACATCCTCACTCGTTAATGATAGTGCAATTTTCATTTTCTTTAGAAGAAGGTTATTAGCACTCTCTTTGCTTTGTACAGGTGCCGGTTGTCCTGGTTTCGGATCTTGTTTCCCTCTTTTTAAAGTAATAAATCCATTTAAAAATGCCTCTAACATCATCATATCGCATGTTAATACGTACTCATCTTCGATTACATCATCATTTTCAGCTTCATGCTGAGGAGCTCTCTTTATTTTTGTAAGCATATCAACTACGTCTTCTTTCGTTACTTCCATACCACCAAGTTTAAAGATTTCTACCATATCTATATCTCTTATATCTAAAGCGTACCTTACTCTTTTTAATATATCGTTGTTGCTCATTGCCATTGTTTTGCCTCCTGAAATGTTGATTATAATAATGCTTTTAGCATGTGTAAATGAATGTCGTTAAGTTACTACTTTAACATTTTAGAGGGCGGTTTTGTAGTCTTAGGTGGATTAATGGTTGTGGGGATGATTTTATTTATTATTAAGAGATACTTCTAATAACGAATTTATTTTATTAGAAATTAAGAAAGATCCTATCGATAGAAACGCCTTCAATCAAATTTAATACTGTAAAAGGTATTTTAGTTGGTAGTGGGATAGCTCCTTCCTTTGAGGATGATATTAATAAAGCAAAAAAGGATGGGGATTTACTATTAATTAACTCACTTAAAAATGGACTAACCTGATATAGGTTAGTCCATTTCTTTTTATGCAGCTCTAATTTAATTGGCAGCTCAAACGTGAATGTTACGTAAAATTCAGGCGAAATATATTGATTATATTTACTTAAGTTTTACTTTTTATTTGTGGTACAGTTCACCGTAACTAATCTAAATGAGGTTATTATTCATTATTTTCATAATTAAATTTAACAAAAAAGGTCGTGCCTTCCGATCCTGTTTGAATTTCTATTTTTGCATTATGACGGGCAGCAATGGCATAACATATGCCTAGCCCCAATCCAGTTCCATTATCTTTTGTCGTGTAAAATGGAGTACCCAGTTTCTCTAATACTTCAGGCCTGATACCTTCTCCTTGATCCCGCACTGCAAGCACCACACAATTTCGACCTTCTTTGTAGGTGCTAATGGTTAGAGCTTTTTCTGTGCCCATCGCTTCTAAGCCATTACGATATAGGTTTATTAATAATTGCCGTATCTCATTACGATTTAAAAGTAATTCCGGAATGTCATTTGTATCGACTTGAATATATTTATTTTGATTATACGTATCAATCTTTATTAAAGGAATAATATCGCGGATAATTGAATTTAAATCTAACATCTGCAAATCTGATTTCTTTGTATTACCCATTGAGAGAAATTCAGTAATAATAGAATTGGCACGGTCAAGTTCTTCAATCATTAAATTAAAGTGCTTATTATGTTTCTCATAGGTTGGCTCTTCTTTTAATAACTGCAAAAATCCTCGTACTGTTGTCATTGGATTTCTAATCTCATGGCTGATGCCTGCTGCCATTTGCCCTATTAAATCTAGGTTCGATAACCTTTTCAATTCCTGCTCATATTGCTTTTTTTCCGTTATGTTTTTAAAAATACAACAAATACCATCATCATACGGGTATGCAATAACTTCGTGCCAATATTCATCAGAGGTAGAAAAAAATTCGAAACAAACTGTAGTTCGCTCTGACATTGCACGATGAAGTTCCTTATACATAACTTCGTCAACGCTACTCGGGAAAATCCCCCATATATTCTTGCCTAATACATCTTTTGCTGTTTTTCTTTGTGGAAAATATTGATGCTTATTTACGTACGTAAATGCCCATGTATTATTCAAAGTAAAAAATCCATCCGTAATACTTTCAATCACACTTGTAACTTTTTCATTAGCAACAGCCAGTTCTCTCGTTCGCTCTTCCACCATGCTTTCAAGTCGATCCATATATAACAAGTTGGAAAATGTAGGCGCTGTGGCATCAACGATAGATTTTGCCAGTTGCATTTGGGAATTATCATAATTGTGAGCTTTTCCCTCTTTGCCAACGACGATTACCCCTAATACTTCTCCCATTGAAACCAATGGAATCATCAGTAGACCCTTACAATCTATTTTTTTTGTTTGAATAACCTCTTGGATCTTCGCTTCATAGCTTTTCTCCATCCAATCCGCTTCTGTCCAATCACAGTCCTTGCTTAACTTCGTTGTTTTAATCGTGGTTTTGTCTAGCGGGTCTAAAAGGTGGGCAGCCATGTTTTTACTCTCTAAAATCTGTCCTAAGTAAAGAAAACATTTATCAAAACTCTCCTGTATCGAGGAACACATTGATAAATCACGGGTAACATTTAGTAACAGCTGCTTCTCGGCAATAAGGTTTTCCTTTTGAGTTAAATTATTTGCGTTTTGAATTGCGACCGCGGCCATATTTACATAAGCTTCAACACTTTGAATTTCTGAATTTGTTAAGTTCATTGGAACTCCATAATCAAATAAAAAAACCAGACCAAATAACTCTTGCCCAAATGAGATAGGTAGAGCTAATAAGGACTTAATTTTGAACGCAGCAACTGGTCTCGAATCCGGCCGATCATCCTTTGATGTATCAGGGATATAAATGGTTTTTTTTGTTTCAATAACTTCTTTTGCTAGTAAGTCTATTTCAGGATCGATTACCTGAGTATCGAGCGTTACGCCATTTATTGTCTCTGGTTTTCCTGCAAACCCTCTAAATGTTCCATCTTCCTGGGGTAAATAAATTCCAACAGCGTTGCACTTAACTCCTCTGATATAGCCATTGTTACACGCTGCAATACTTCACGTAGTTCTAATTTTGTATTTATGATTTTTGTTATATTCGCGAGCCTAGAATATCTCGCCTGATCACTTAACATTCACATGGCCTCCAATTATAGGCATAATAAAATAAACATGATACTATCATTGAAAATCAAGACCAACCATTTTCGATTTTCTCCTGTATTCTTTTCTTACCCTTGTTCGACATAGAATACCGCCCTTACTTATAATACGGTTCACCTTAATTAAAATGAAACAGTGTAACTTTCAAAAGTTACACTGTTTCACTACCCCCATCTTTATTAACACTCGCCTCAAACTTATCAAGTAATGCACGCACTTCATCCGTCGACTTCGTGCTCATCAATTGATTTCTCAATTCAGCAGCTCCAGGGAAGCCTTTCACATAAATTTTGAAGAAACGGTGAAGCCCTGTGATGGAGCGTGGTAGTACTTCTGCATATTGATCTTGAAGATCAAGTTGTAGTCTTAAAAGATCAAGGTGTTCTTTACTGCTATGCTCTCTTGGCTCTTTTTCAAAAGCAAATGGATTTTTAAAGATGCCTCGTCCAATCATTACGCCATCAATACCGTATTTTTCAGCAAGTTCCAGCCCCATTTTACGATCAAGGATGTCTCCATTGATTGTTATTAGCGTATTTGGTGCAATGCGGTCACGTAATTTTTTTATTTCCGGAATTAGTTCCCAGTGCGCATCTACTTGGCTCATTTCTTCTCTTGTACGTAAGTGAATAGAAAGGTTTGCAATATCTTGTTTGAAAATGTGCGTTAACCAATCTTCCCACTCGCTTAACTCTTTAAAGCCAAGTCGTGTTTTTACGCTGACAGGTAGTCCGCCCGCTTTTGCTGCTTGGATAAGTTCTGCCGCAACGTCTGGACGTAGAATAAGGCCACTCCCTTTTCCTCTTGATGCAACGTTCGGTACAGGGCATCCCATATTAATATCGATACCTTTAAATCCTAGCTCTGCCACACCAATACTCATTTGGCGGAAGTATTCAGGGTTATCTCCCCAAATATGTGCCACGATCGGTTGCTCATCTTCTTTGAAAATTAAACGGCCACGTACACTTTTCATACCTTCTGGATGACAATAGCTATCCGAGTTTGTGAACTCTGTGAAGAATACGTCTGGGCTACCAGCTTCACTTACTACGTGACGAAAAACAACGTCTGTCACATCTTCCATTGGTGCAAGTACGAAAAATGGTCGTGGTAAATCACGCCAAAAATTATCTATCATTTCAAATTCAAATCCTCTCACTATGAATACAATTTCAAACTCTCAATTTATAATTTGTGAAAATCAGCAATATTTATTTTAACTAAAATCGCTTATAAATGGTATTTTTGTAAACCAAAAAGCAGATGGTATAGATTCTCCTATATCAACTGCTTTTCTATTATACCAACTTAAGCCAAGCTACACACTCAACATGAGTCGTATGCGGGAACATATCAACAGGCTGTACTTCCTGCGTTTTATATCCGCCTTCTTCTAGTACTTTTAAGTCACGTGCTAATGTTGCTGGGTTACATGATACGTATACGACGCGTTTTGGTTTCATGTCGATGATTGTGTTTAGTAGTGCATCATCACAACCTTTACGCGGTGGATCTACGACCATTGTATCGGCGATTATGCCTTCTTTGTACCATTTTGGAATGACTACTTCTGCTTCTCCTACGCCAAACTCAGCGTTTGTCATGTTGTTTAGTGCTGCATTTCGGTTTGCGTCTTCGATTGCTTCTGGGACGATTTCAACGCCGTACACTTTTTTCGCTTTTTGCGCTAGGAATAGGGAAATTGATCCAATTCCACAATAGGCATCAATTACTGTTTCGTTGCCATCTAGTTTTGCATATTCTAACGTTTTATCGTATAACACTTTCGTTTGTTCTGGGTTTACTTGATAGAATGAACGTGCTGAAATTGCAAATTTAATGTCACCGATAAAGTCATAAATGTATTCTGATCCGTACAGTACTGTCGTTGTGTCTCCGAAGATTACGTTTGTACGTTTCGTGTTTACGTTTTGAACAATCGATTTTACTTCTGGGAATTTCGCAGCAATTTCTTCAATGATTGCTTTTTTGTTTGGTAATTCTGCTGTACGAGTAATGAAGACAAGCATGATTTCCCCTGTTACTTGTCCGTAACGAGCCATTACGTGACGAAGTGTTCCTTTATTACGCTCTTCGTTGTATGCCGAAATACCGTGCTTCTCACAAATACGTTTCACTTCTTGAATTAATGTATCGTTTTCTTCAGCCTGAATTAAGCAAGATTCCATATTAATGATGTCATGCGTTCCTTGGCGATAGAAACCAGCTACAAGTCCGCCTTCACGTTCTCCGATTGGTACTTGTGCTTTATTGCGGTATACCCACGGGTTTTTCATGCCAAGTACAGGATGAACAGGAACATCACCTAGTCCTCCGATGCGTTGCATAACGTCGCGTACTTGTTTTTCTTTCGCTTGTAATTGTCCTTCATATGTTAAGTGCTGAAGCTGACAACCGCCGCACTGATTGTACACTGGGCATTCTGCATCTTTACGATATGGGCTCTCTGTATGAAGCTTCATTAAACGACCGAATGCGAAGTTTTTCTTCACTTTAATAATTTTAATTTGTGCTTCTTCACCTGGTAATCCGTTTTTAACGAAAATAGGATAGCCTTTTACTTTCGCAACACCGGCACCATCATGTGTTAAATCTTCAAACACTACATCTATAAATTCGTTTTTTTCAACTGGTGGCGTCATTTTTGTACTCATTTTCCGACCTCTCTTTTTCATAACACTGCGTTACATTTTATCATACTTATACGGTCTATTTCTATCGGAAGAAAAAAAGCTATTGACGATAGTTCTCTGTTAATGTTACGCTACTACTAATTTAATACGGACGATGTTACCTCATATATACTCGATAATATGGATCGAGAGTTTCTACCCGGCAACCTTAAATTGCTGGACTATGGGGAAAACTAATGAATATTAGCCTATGTGCAAAAAAGGACTCATATTGATTAGCTTTCTCTCATAGATGAAAGTGAATCCATATGGGTCTTTTTTTATTTTTATTTTTCTAAAAGGTCAGACATCTTACGTATGACATAAAACCTCTTTGTTTTATTTTTAGTAATATAACGAGCGTTTTATGTACAAACTTTATACGAACTTCTGAAAGGGGCAACTACATGCAATATGTAATGAGCATTATCGGTATTCTTGTCGTTTTAGGTTTATGCTTTGCTTTGTCAAACAACAAAAGTAAAATCAACTTCCGTGCAATTGCTATTATGATTGGTTTCCAAATTTTAATCGGTTGGTTTATGTTTGGCACAAAAATTGGTCAACAAATTATCATCTTCATTAGTAAAGTTTTCAACAAACTAATTAAACTTGGTACGACAGGTGTCGATTTTCTCTTTAATGGAATTCAAAGAGATTTTGTCTTTTTCTTAAATGTATTATTAATTATCGTATTTTTCTCAGCATTACTTTCTATCTTTAGTTATTTAGGTGTTTTACCATTCATCGTCCGCGTTGTCGGCGGTGCAATTTCAAAAATTACCGGTTTACCACGCGTCGAGTCATTCCACGCAGTAAACTCTGTATTCTTCGGTTCAAGTGAAGCGTTAATCGTTATTAAAAATGATTTACAGCATTTTAACAAAAATCGTATGTTTATCATTTGTTGTTCTGCGATGAGCTCCGTTTCTGCTTCTGTTACAGCATCATACGTAATGATGTTAGATGCGAAATATGTACTAGCAGCTCTTCCATTAAACTTATTCTCAAGCTTAATCGTTTGTTCGTTATTAACACCCGTTGATACGAAGAAAGAAGATGAAGTGATTCAAAAATTTGATAGAACTTTATTCGGAGACAGCTTTATCGGCGCAATGATTAACGGTGCGCTTGATGGTTTAAAAGTAGCTGGTATCGTTGCTGCATTAATGATCGCCTTCATCGGTGTGATGGAAGTTGTAAACTACGTAATTAGCGCAGCTTCAGGTGCAATGGGATATGCTGTTACTTTACAACAAATCTTCGGTTATATACTTGCTCCATTCGCATTCTTAATGGGTATTCCGACTCAAGATATTATCCCAGCTGGTGGTATTATGGGTACAAAGATTGTTTTAAACGAATTTGTAGCAATCCTTGATTTAAAAGGTGTTGCATCAACATTATCTCCACGTACAGTCGGAATCGTTACAGTATTCTTAATTAGCTTCGCAAGTATTAGCCAAATTGGTGCGATCGTTGGTACAATCCGTGCCCTTTCTGAAAAACAAGGAAGCGTCGTATCAAAATTTGGTTGGAAAATGCTATTTGCATCAACACTTGCTTCTATTTTATCTGCGACAATTGCTGGATTGTTTATTTAATAAAAACTCCACCTTACTTCTCCTTTTTCTAAAGGAAGTTTAGGTGGAGTTTTTTCATCTTCTAAATGTATTTTTATGTAAATCTCACCAGAAAAAAATAAGGTATTTTTTCCGAAATATTCCAAAAGTGTATTCCCCTATATATTCTATAGTGATATGATGGACAAGGGTATAATTCAAATTTTTAAAACCAAAAATTTGAATTATTGTCACTTATAAGAACGATGGTTTCATGACATAAGTGATGATAATTAAAACACAATAGAAGGATGATAGAATGAAAAAGTATACATATATCGCTTTACTTTCTTCTGCTATTCTCGTAGGTTGTAACACTAGTAGCTCTAGTGATAAACAAATAAAAGAAGCAACGGCGAAACAAACAGTTGAACAGAAAAAAGCGAAAGCAGTTGAAATTCCTTTAACACAAGGAGTTATTACATGGGATCCGTATGAATATAACGCACAAAACACCACGCTTTATACCAAAGATTTAAGGGATTCATTCAAACAAGTACGTTACAATATTTGGCGTACTGCTGATGGTCCTGAAAGCAAACAAACTTTTACTTCACAAGAAAAAGATCGTGACTTTGCCCTCCCACTACATTTAAAATCATTTCATTTAAAACGTGGCGAATTTCAAATTGAAACAGTAGGAATCAAAGAAGATCATACTGAAACAAATCTAGTAACATCTAAAATTACATTCCAGCAACATGTACCCGTATTAATGTACCATGCGATTGAAAAATACCCTGGACCAAGTGATGGGGATTACGGCTTATACGTACCACCTGAGCAATTCGAAAAGCATATGCAATATTTGAAAGATAACGGTTATACGATGCTTACGTTTGAACGTTGGAATGATATAAATCGTGTAAATAAACCTATTTTTGTAACGATGGATGATGGTCGAAAAAATAATATGAATGCTCTTCATATTTTACAAAAATTAAAGGATGATAGATTCCAACCTACTGCTACTGAATTTCTTACTGCAAATGAGATAGACAAACCAAATCGTCTATCAACAGATGAGATAAAACAAATGATGGATTCAGGCATTTTTTCTATTCAATCGCATACTGCTAATCATACGATGATGGCTCATTCAAGTAATTATGATGAGGAATTACGTAGTTCGAAAGAAAAAATCGAAGCCCTTACTGGTAAAAAAGTCATTGCTCTCGCCTATCCAGTAGGTTCTTATAATGATCCAGCTGTTGAAGAAACAAAAAAACATTATGAATTCGCAGTAACTACTGATCATGGTAATCACATTACAAAAGGGATGCCAAACGAACAGTACTTAATTAAACGCCATTTTGTAGGGCCTAATACATCTATGGAAAAATTCATATCTCTTATAAAGTAAACTTTACTAAAAGACGAAAGAATATTTCTATCGAAAGGCACTAACCTATCTCATAATTAAAAATGATATGCTGAACAAGGGTATGTCCCCACCTCTCTTACAGCGGTGGGGATTTTAAATACGTATGCAACATAATACACAATAGAAGGTGATTTTATGAGAAAATACGCAGCAATCGCTTTATGTACGTCTGCCATTTTAGCTGGCTGTAACAGTAGCAATGTAAGTCCTGAACCTAAAAAAGAGAAAAAGGTTCAAGAGACTAAGAAACAAGAAGTGACCGTACAAGAACAAGGTAAAATTTCTTATCATCCAATTACACACGAATCTACAAACACTACTATTCATATGACAGATATAAAGGATACTTTAAGTGAGGTACAATATAAAATTTGGCGCACAGCTGATGGGAAGGAAAGTGCTAAATCTTTTTCTTCTAAAGAAAAGGAGAAACAATTTACACTTCCTTTTGATATAAAAGAATTTGAAGGAAAACGCGGTGAGTTCCAAATTGAAGCAATAGGAATGAAAGAAGATGGGAAAATCATTCCACTCACAAAAGCTGCTATTACTTTCGAACAAAAGGTTCCCGTTCTTATGTACCATGCACTCGATGATTATCACGGACAAGGCATTAAAGATTTATTCGTATCACCCGCTAACTTTGAAGCCCAAATGAAATATTTAAAGGAAAACGGCTATACATTACTAACTTTTGAACGCTGGGGCGATATTAATAAGGTGAATAAACCTATCTTTGTTACATTTGATGACGGTATGAAAAATAATATGAATGCATTTCATATTTTGCAAAAGCTAAAAGACGATACGTTTAAACCAACAGCAACAGAATATATGATTGTTAATAATGTCGATGCTGACGGATCTCTTTCTACATCCGACATAAAAGAAATGGTTGATTCGGGTATTTTCTCCATGCAATCTCATACTGCAACACATGCAGACTTACCGAAGATTACAAACTATGAAGAAGAATTAAAGGAATCGAAAGAAAAGCTAGAAAAAATAACAGGTAAGCCTGTTATCGCAGTTGCTTATCCATTCGGTCATGTAGATGATAAAGTCGTTGCAGAAACGAAGAAGTATTATCAATTTGCGACGACAACAAAGCCCGGAAAGTTCATTACGAAAGGTGAACCCGATGAGCTGTTAAAAATGAAGCGTGTTCGCATACACAATACGACGACAGTAGAACAATTTGCTTCTTCGATTAAATAACGATCAGAGCTCAATATATTTTGAGCTCTCTTTTTACGCTATATTTATATATATTTTTTGAATTTTCTTGTATTATATATAGTAAGAAATCTTTCAAATTAAAGGAGATTATACATATGTCATTTGAACAAACGTTAGAGAAATATGCTGCTCTTGCAGTCAATGTTGGTGTTAATATTCAACCAGGACAAACATTATCAATTAGTGCACCTCTTGAAGCTGTACAATTTGTACGCCTCGTTACAGAGAAAGCATATAAATCTGGTGCAAAACACGTATATGTTGATTGGAATGATGAAACGTTAACACGCTTAAAGTTCGATCTAGCTCCTGAAGAAGCATTCTCTGAATTCCCTTCTTGGAAAGCACACGCTCGTGAAGAATTAGCAAAAGAAGGCGCTGCATTTATGTCTATTTATGCAGAAAATCCTGATTTATTAAAAGGTGTAGATTCAACGCGTATTGCAGCTGCTCATAAAGTAGCCGGTGAAGCAATGAAAGTATATCGTGATTACGTACAAGCTGATAAAGTAAGCTGGTGTGTCATTTCTGTTCCTACGAAAGAATGGGCTGCGAAAGTATTCCCTGACGTTGCACCAGAAGAACAAGAAGCAAAACTATGGGATGCTATCTTTAAAGCGACTCGCGCTGATTTAGAAAATCCTGTAGAAGCATGGAAAGAACACGATGAAACGTTACATACAAAAGTTGATTACTTAAACGAAAAACATTATAAAGCTCTTCACTATACGGGTCCTGGAACAGATTTAACAATCGAACTTCCAGAAAAACATGTATGGGCTGGTGCTGGTAGCTTAAATGAAAAGAACGTACCATTTATGGCGAACATTCCAACTGAAGAAGTATTTACAATGCCGCTTAAAACAGGTGTAAACGGCCAAGTATCTAGTACAAAACCGTTAGCATTTGCAGGTAACATTATCGATAACTTCACGTTAACATTTGAAAACGGACGTATCGTAGACTATAAAGCTGAAACTGGTGAAGAGGCTTTAAAACATTTAGTAGAAACAGATGAAGGTTCTCACTTCTTAGGAGAAGTGGCTTTAGTACCTCATGACTCACCAATTTCAAACACAAATATTTTATTCTACAATACGCTATTTGACGAAAACGCATCTTGCCATCTTGCAATCGGAAGTGCTTATGCATTCAACTTAGTTGGCGGAAAAACAATGTCTAAAGAAGAACTTGCTGAAAACGGAGCAAATACTAGTATTACACACAACGACTTCATGATCGGATCAGCTGAGCTTGATATCGATGGTATTACAGATGACGGAAGACATGAACCAATCTTCCGTAAAGGTAACTGGGCATTTTAATAAAAAGCAAAAGGCTATCTCCCGCACCGGAAGATAGCCTTTTATGATGCCGATGAAACCTTAAGTCCAATTACTCCTAAAACAATAAAAAGAATACAAAATGCTTGGAATAAGCTAATGTGCTCTTTAAAAAAATACACGCTAATGATTGTAATAAGTAATGTTCCTACACCAGACCAAATGGCATAAGCGATACTTAAATGAATTTTTTTGACAACGATTGCAAATACGCTGAAACAAATTCCATAAAATACGAAAATAAGTACACTTGGAACGAGCTTTGTTAAACCGTTTGATAATTTCATCGCAATTGTTCCAGCTACTTCAAAAACAATTGTTACGAGTAATAATAGCCAATATATCATACTAGAGTCTCCTTCTCTGTTACCTTATAGAGATTCTAGTATACTACTTATAGTCCTAATGAAATATATTTAATTTCTAAATATTCCTCGATACCGAAATGGCCTCCTTCACGGCCAATACCGCTTTCTTTAAAGCCACCGAACGGCGCTTGTGCAACCGATGGAAGTCCATCATTTAAACCGATAATTCCGTACTCTAACGCTTCGCTAATTTGGAATGCTTGGCTAATATCCTTCGTAAAAATATATGCAGCTAAACCGTATGGCGTATTGTTCGCACGCTCAATTACTTCTTCAACCGTTTTAAATTTCGCAACAGGTGCAACTGGACCAAATGTTTCTTCATTCATACAAAGCATCGTATCATTCGCCAACCCAATTACAGTTGGTTGCATAAAGTGTCCGTCTAGCTCTGCAACCTTTTGGCCACCATATAAAACTGTTCCACCCTTTTGAATAGCATCTTCGATATGTTCTTGTACTTTCGAAACTGCATTCTCGTCAATAAGTGGTCCTACAGTCGTTCCGTCACCGAAACCGTCTCCTACTTTCAACTGCCCTACTGCCTTTTGGAACTTCTCTACAAACACTTCATACACTTCTTCCTGAACAAATACTCGGTTTGTACATATACACGTTTGTCCTGCATTACGGAATTTCGAACCAATTACCGCTTCTACCGCTTTATCTAAATCCGCATCATTCATAACAATAAACGGTGCGTGACCACCTAACTCAAGTGAAACTTTTTTCATCGTTTGTGCAGCACTAGCCATTAATTCTTTCCCAATTTCCGTTGATCCTGTAAAGGAAACTTTTCGAACACGTCCATCTTCCATCCACGTATCAGCAATTGCTTTCGCACTACCTGTTACAATGTTTATTACACCTTTAGGAATGTCCGCTTCATGGGCTAATTCAGCTAATTTTAACGCAGTTAACGGCGTTTGACTTGCAGGTTTTACAACCGCTGTACATCCTGCTGCAAGTGCCGGGGCTACCTTTCTCGTAATCATAGCAGCCGGGAAGTTCCAAGGTGTAATAGCTGCCATCACTCCAACTGGTTGCTTCATAACTAAAATACGTTTATTTGGATGAGAAGCCGGAATCATTTCACCATATACGCGTTTTCCTTCTTCTGCATACCATTCAACAAAGCTATTTGCATAATTTACTTCACCAAGCGCTTCTAGAAACGGCTTTCCTTGTTCTCTCGTCATGATCGCTGCAATCTCTTCTTTATTTTCATCGATAAGTGTGAACCATTTTTTTAATTTCGTTGCACGGTCTGCTGCTGTTAACTTAGACCATGATTGAAAAGCTTCATGTGCAGCATCAACAGCTTGCTTTGCCTCTGTTACCCCGCCCTTTGGTACCGTCGCAAATATTTCCTTCGTTGCTGGATTATTTACTTCGATTTGTTCTTGCAATGTAATCCACTCACCATTTATATACATCGCCTTTTTCTCTACATTTACAAACGTCGCTTTTTTATCCAATGTTCTCTTCCTCCTCTATAAGTTTCTTTATTTTCCTCGTGGCAGCAGATTGACTTATTTTTAAAAACTCCGCTACTTTATAACTCGATCCATATGTTTTATATGCTTTCAAAATAATATTACGTTCCACTTCTTCTAACATTTTATAGAGACTTTGGCCGGACTGTTCAACCGTTGATTCTTGCATCGCTATTGGCAAATCTTCTATCGTAACGATATCATCAGCAGTTATAACAATTCGCTCAATCACATTTTCAATTTCTCTATTATTTCCTTCCCATGGGTAACCAACAAACATTTGTAATGTACTAGGTGCTAATTTTACATTCCGGCCATATTTCTCGTTAAAGTGCTGTAAATAATGATAAATGAGCGGCAAAATATCTTCTGCTCTTTCCCGAAGTGGCGGAATTAAAATTGGAATGACATTCAGACGATAATATAAATCTTTCCGGAATGTTCCTTGTTTCACCATCATACTTAAATCTCGATTTGTTGCCGCTACAATTCTAACGTCCACCTTTTTTAATTCTCTTCCGCCTATAGGGCGAAACGTTTTTTCTTGCAACACTTGCAAAAGCTTCGCTTGAATTTCGAGCGGCATTTCGCCAATTTCATCTAAGAAAAGAGTTCCTCTATGCGCTGATTCTAATAGTCCCTTTTTCCCTTCACGATTCGCACCTGTAAAAGATCCACCTGAGTATCCAAAAAGCTCTGATTCAATTAAATTCGTTGGCAATGCCGCACAATTAATTTCATAGAAACTTTCATTCTTCCTGTTACTCACTTCATGTAAATGACGTACTAATCGACTCTTCCCTACTCCTGTCTCACCTAAAACGAGAACTGTACTATCTACCACGGATACTTTCTTGATTGTCTCGACTATTTTTTGCATAGCGATACTTTTAAAAATAAGTCCTTCATGTTCATATGTTTCTCTTAATTCTTTTTTATATGTTTTTAACTGATTATCCATTTCCTCTACCTTTTGACGTAATTGGTAGAGTTCTGTAAGATCACGAGAATAACTAATTACTCTTCTTAAATTTCCCGCATTATCAAAAACAGGCCTTGTACGAACGTGTAAATACTCTCCTGATTTTGTCGTTTGAACGAGTTCAATCGGTCTCTTTTTTTCAATTACTTCTAACGTTGCCGATGGATAAAAGATACCATCCTTCTGCAATTCTTTCACATGCTTACCTACTAACTCTTTAGCACCTAGTTGATAATGCCTTTCACATGTACTATTTACACGCACAACGATTCCCTTTTCATCAGTCACAAAAATTTCGTCAAACGCATATTCAAATACATCTTGTAAATCCATTAACACTCGTTCCTTTTCTCCAACCATCCTAGCCACCCCTAACTTCCAATCCATCGATTCACTTCACTACCTTTATTATAAAGTGAATTTTCTGCATTTTATATAGAGTCAGCTAGAATGTTTGCGATTTATTATTTAGCTTTTAAACACGAGCAGTATTTGCTTTCTCATAACAGACTTGCAGTGATTCTTCAATTATTGTTAATCCTTCTTCAAGTTGCTCATCTGTAATAACTAATGGCATTAACACACGAATAACATTACCATATGTCCCTGCTGATAGTAGAAGTAATCCGCGTTTGTTTGCTTCTGCGCACAAATTAGCTGTTAACGTTTTATCAGGTGCTTTCGTCTTCCGATCTTGAACGAGCTCAAATGCACACATCGCTCCTAAACCACGCACATCACCGATGCAATTATATTTATTTTTCATCTCTTCGAATCGGTTCATTACGACTTTTCCTAATTCTATCGCTCTATCATTTAAATTCTCTCTTTCTATTACATCAAGTACTGCTAACGCTGCCGCACATCCTAGTGGGCTTCCTGCATACGTTCCACCAAGCTCTCCCGGCGCAGATTCATTCATAATTTCCTTGCGCCCAATAACACCACTAATTGGTACACCAGCGCCTAATGATTTAGATACCGTAATTAAATCTGGAACGACATCATAATGATCAATGGCAAAGTATTTTCCTGTACGGCTAAATCCTGTTTGAATTTCATCCGCTACAAATAAGATGCCGTGTTCTGAACAAATATTGCGTACTTCTTGAACAAACTTCTTACTTGGAACGATAAATCCACCTTCCCCTTGAACAGGTTCCATTACAACAGCTGCAATTGTTTCTGGTGCTACTTCTGATATGAAGAAATTCTTAAACTCTTCAATCATAAAGTCATCGTACTGCTCTTCCGTTAATCCTTCTGGACGGCGATATTCGTACGGAAACGGCGCTTTATATACCTCTGGAGCGAATGGGCCAAATCCAAATTTATATGGCTTTACTTTACTTGTCATCGTCATTGTCATTAATGTACGCCCATGGAACCCTTTAGAAAATGCGATAATACCAGGTCTTTTTGTATATTTACGAGCGATTTTCACCGCATTTTCAACCGCTTCTGCACCACTATTTAAAAATAGTACTTGCTTATCAAAACTTCCTGGCGCTAATGCCGCAAGTTTTTCTGCTAATTCAATATATGGCTCATACATCATGACATTAAATCCAGTATGAATGTATTGATCTACTTGTTTATGGAGCGCTTCTTTAACAGCTGGATGACAATGTCCTACGTTAATTGTTCCGATTGCTCCCGCGAAATCAATGTACTGATTGCCATCAACATCTGTTACAAGAGCACCATTTGCAGATTGTACAAACGTTAGGATGCCGTTACTTACCCCTTTTGGTACTATATTTTGGCGGCGTTCTAATAAAGACGCTGCTTTCGGTCCAGGAATTTGTTCATTTACTTTAGCAAATTTTTTTGTGTTCATTACGTACCCCATCCTTTTCTTTACATTGTTTTCTCTTTTCATTGCAAAATGTATGCCAATATTCTTTTCCAGCATTCATCCTACATGCCTTCTATGTCGACATAAAAAATAAGTCTATAAAGACTCATCAAGAGTCCTTATAGACTTATTTTCCTTACACATTAGACTTTCCTTGTTTCCAAATGAACTCACCCGAATGAGAAATAAACTCCCCAACAGATTGTACTACTAAATCAGCAAGTGGTTCTAACGTTTGACGATCTCCTGTACCAGATAGTACTCCAATCGCATAGCAATCGCCGCCATTTCTCGCTAAATATAAATCAGTTGGTGTATCTCCAACGACGGCTACTTCACATGCTTTTAAATGAAACTTCTCACAAAAAGATTCTATAATTCTTTTATCTGGTTTTTGTGCCGGAAACGTATCTGAAGCTACAACATAATCAAAAAAAGACTCTAATTGATACTGTTTTAAAAACAATTCTGTCGGTGCAAAATCATCGGCTGTAACAACACCTAAAATAAATCCTCTATCCTTTAAACCTTGTAAAATTCTCGGTAAATCCGTTGTCATTTTCATATAGGAACGGTGTTCATACATAAGAGAAAATAACTTTTCACTTACCCACTCATGCATCTCCTCTTCCATAGATGACGTAATATACTTGCAAAGTCCCTTTGCAACATCAAGGCTTGTTCCTGCCGCTATTGCGCTACGAGGATTCACAAACACCCCATCCACGCCGATTTCTTTTAGTAAAGTAGGCTGCATTGACCTTGGCAGTTGATATAAATTGATACATTCCGCCACAAGTTCTTCAGCTACTTTTATCCAAATTGAATGAAAATCCATTAATGTCCCATCTTTATCAAATAGTATTGCTTTTACCTTCTCCATAGCATCCTACCTCTCGTTTCTTATCTCCTCCAGTGTATCAATAAAGTATGGATATAAAATAAACGAATTGTAAAAATACCATAAAAATCAAACTAACTTCCAATTTACAATTCCTCTATATAATAAAAAGGATGCCTTTACAGGGCATCCTCTTGTTGTTCAGGAACAAATAGTTCAAGACAATGATATATATTTTCGAATTCCATCGGTGCATCTCCACCGTATTCACCATCTAAGTTAATCATTAGTTTATCTGGTGAATGCACTTTAATTCGATTTGCTTGTGTGTATAACACTTTTGGATTGTTAATATGTTCACCACGCTGCGCTTGTGTTGCTGCTTTAATTAAGTCAGCGATAGAACCTTTTTTCAGTACTAATAAATCAAATAAACCATCATTAATCGATGCATATGGTGCTACTTTTTCAAAGCCGCCCACTGAACGAGTATTCGTAATTAAAAACATCGTAATTTCTTCTTGTAGTAATTTTCCATCATACTCAATTTCAACATATGTTGGATGTAATGACGGTAACATTTCAATACCTTTTAAATAATAAGCAAGTTGTCCTAATACTGTCTTTAGCTTACTTGGTACTTCATATGTTAATTCTGTGATACGGCCGCCACCAGCGATATTAATGAAATATGTATCATTTGCTCTACCAAGATCTAACGGAACTGTTTTTCCTTCACAAATAATATCCGCAGCCTCTTCAATAGCACGAGGTACACCGATCGCACGCGCAAAATCATTTGTCGTTCCAACTGGAATAATTCCAAACTTTGGACGATGTTCATGTCCTACTAAACCGTTCACCACTTCATTTAATGTACCATCACCACCAGCTGCGATAACAACATCAAACTTACGATCCGCAGCTTGCCTAGCTGCCACAGTCGCATCTCCAGGACCAGTTGTCGCATGACAAGACGCTTCATATCCAGCTTGTTCTAATTTTTGTAATACTTCCGGTAAGCTCTTCTTAAATAGCTCGCGCCCAGAAGTAGGATTATAAATAATTCTTGCTCGTTTCATCATTTATTAGCACAGGAAATTTCTTTATATATCAAAAAGAACATACCGAACTTCTATTCAGTATTCCTATGCCTACCTCCTCTCATCTTCCTATCCTTCTTTTATCCCGCTCAAACAGGCAGTAAGAACCCGATTCGTGTAGTCCATCAAAAGTAAATATTCATTTCAATGGTTTTGTTTTATTTGACAAAAAATTTATGTCTATCTATTTCCTCACAACAATTTACATATAACGAATAATAATTATCTATTATTTCATGAGATGAAAAAAAACCTCTATGTCTAGATTTATCATTATTCCCACCTTTTTGCAACTATCATACCATAGTTGCTATACAAACATTTTTCCACTTTTGACAGTTAATCAAACGTTTGTTTAAACGATTTTGTCTCATTTAAACAAACGTTTGATTAACCTAGAAAAACACCCATGTACGGGTGTTTTTCTGCTTAATCTTTAAAAGTTACTACTATTTTATCGCTTATTAATCTCTTCAAGTAAGATTTTGTTAACAAGCGGTGGATTTGCTTGTCCTTTTGTAGCTTTCATAATTTGACCAACTAAGAAGCCAATTGCACGGTCTTTACCGTTTTTAAAGTCTTCGATAGATTGCTCATTATTATCAAGAATTTCTGTTACAACCTTACGAAGTGTACCTTCGTCAGAAATTTGAACAAGACCTTTTGCTTTAACGATTTCTTCTGGGTCTCCACCTTTTTCAATTAATTCGTTAAATACTTTCTTCGCGATTTTAGAAGAAATTGTACCTTTTTCAATTAATTGAACCATTTTAGATAGACCAGCAGGCGTTAGTGCAACGTCTTTTAATTCTTTTTGTTGTTTGTTTAAGTATGCAAGCACTTCACCCATTAACCAGTTTGATGTTAATTTCGCATCAGCACCGTCTGCAATTGCAGCTTCAAAGAAATCAGACATTTCTTTCGTTAATGTTAATACGTGTGCATCATAAGCAGGTAAGCCAATTTCTGCAACGTAGCGAGCTTTACGTGCATCTGGAAGTTCTGGAATCGAAGCACGAATTTCTTCTTTCCACTCATCATCGATGTAAAGTTCAACTAAGTCTGGCTCTGGGAAGTAACGGTAATCGTCAGATCCTTCTTTCACACGCATTAAGATTGTTTTCTTCGTTGCTTCATCATAACGACGTGTTTCTTGTTGGATGATACCACCAGATAATAATTCTTTTTCTTGGCGCACTTGCTCATGCTCAAGACCTTTTTGCACGTAAGTGAAAGAGTTTAAGTTTTTCAGTTCTGCTTTTGTACCGAATTTCTCTTGTCCAACAGGACGAAGTGAAATATTCGCATCACAACGAAGAGAACCTTCTTCCATCTTACAATCAGATACGCCAGTGTATTGAATGATTGATTTTAACTTCTCTAAGTATGCATATGCTTCTTCCGGAGTACGCATATCTGGCTCAGATACGATCTCGATTAAAGGCATACCTTGACGATTGTAATCTACTAATGAACCATCAGCTGTATGCGTTGATTTACCAGCATCTTCTTCTAAATGAAGACGTGTAATACCGATACGTTTCTTTTTACCATCTACTTCGATTTCAATCCAACCATTTTCACCAATTGGCTTATCAAATTGAGAAATTTGGTAAGCTTTCGGATTATCTGGGTAGAAATAGTTTTTACGGTCGAACTTCGTTTCCGTTGCGATTTCACAGTTTAATGCCATTGCAGCTTTCATTGCAAAGTTAACTGCTTCTTTATTTAAAGTAGGAAGTACCCCTGGGTATCCTAAGTCAATTACACTTGTTTGTGTATTTGGCTCCGCTCCGAATTCTGTTGGACTCGCAGAGAAAATTTTCGAATTTGTTTTTAACTCAACGTGAACCTCTAAACCAATAATTGTTTCTAAATTCATCTATGCTCGCCTCCTTACAGACTTGCTTTTTTTGTATGATAGTCTGTTGCTTGCTCAAATGCATGTGCAACGCGGTAAATTGTCGTTTCATCGAAGTGTTTACCAATGATTTGTAGACCAAGTGGCATGTTGTTAGCACCAAATCCACATGGAACAGAAATCGCTGGAACACCAGCTAAGTTTACTGGGATTGTTAAAATGTCGTTTGCATACATTGTCATTGGATCATCAACTTTTTCGCCCACTTTAAATGCCGGAGTTGGCGTTGTTGGTCCAATAATAACATCATAGTTAGCAAATACATTTTCAAAGTCGTTTTTAATTAATGTACGTACTTGTTGTGCTTTCTTGTAGTATGCATCATAGTAACCAGAGCTAAGTGCAAATGTACCAAGCATAATACGACGTTTTACTTCATCACCAAAACCTTCGCTACGTGTGTTTTTGTAAAGGTCTAATAAATTATTTACATTATCAGAACGAACCCCGTAACGTACGCCATCAAAGCGTGAAAGGTTAGCAGATGCTTCAGAAGAAGATAGTAAGTAATACGTTGCTAGAGCGTATTTAGAGTGTGGAAGAGATACTTCCTCCCAAGTTGCGCCCATACCTTCTAATACTTTTAAAGCAGCTAGTACTGACTCACGAGCTTCTTCGCCAACACCTTCTCCTAAGTATTCTTTCGGTACAGCAATGCGTAAACCTTTAACGTCGCCTGTTAAACCAGCTAAGTAGTTTCCTACTTCAACGTTTGCAGAAGTTGCATCCATACGGTCAATACCTGAAATAGCTTGTAATAAGTATGCATTATCTTCTACTGTACGTGTAATCGGTCCGATTTGGTCAAGTGAAGATGCGAATGCTACTAATCCGTAACGAGATACGCGTCCGTAAGTTGGTTTTAAACCTACAACACCGCAATATGCAGCTGGTTGACGGATAGAACCACCCGTATCAGAACCTAGAGAGAATAATACTTCTCCTGCTGCTACAGCTGCTGCAGAACCACCACTAGATCCGCCTGGAACGTAATCTAAGTTCCATGGATTTTTCGTAGCGTAGAAACCTGAGTTTTCATTTGAAGAACCCATTGCGAACTCGTCCATGTTTAACTTACCGATTGTAATTGTGTCAGCAGCTTTTAGCTTTTGCACAACTGTCGCATCATAAATTGGATCGAAGTTTGCTAACATTTTGCTCGCACAAGTAGTACGAAGACCGTTAGTTACAATGTTATCTTTTACACCAATTGGCATACCGAATAATAAACCATTATCTTCCGCACCAATTTTCGCGTCTAATTCTTTCGCTTTCGCGCGTGCGTTTTCTTCATCTAATGTAAGAAAAGCTTTTACGTTATCTTCAACATCCGCAATACGTTTGTAAGATTCTTCTACTAAATCCGTAACGGAAATTTCTTTGTTGTTTAACTTCTTATGTAACTCTGATACTGAATGATCAAATAATGACATCGAAATTCCCCTCCTCTATTCTAATACTGCTGGAACACGGATTTGATTATCTTTGTGATCCGGTGCATTTTTTAATACGTCTTCTACTGGTAAACCTTTTTCTGGTACATCTTCACGCATAACATTTTTCATAGTTAATACATGAGTTGTTGGTTTTACATCAGTTGTATCTAATTCATTTAACTGTTCTGCAAATGTAACAATTGCATCTAGTTGTTTTTGAAATTTTTCTGCTTCTTGATCAGTAATTGCAAGACGTGCTAAATGTGCTACGTGCTTTACATTCTCAACGGAAATTCTTGACACGGCTAGGCCACCTCCATAATATATCGTTCAATCTACAATACTATTGATGATACCAAATTTTCAGTACTTCAAGCAAGTCAACACACGGCACTTACGGCATTTTTACATAAAAAAAGAAAGGCAATTGCCTTTCTTTACAATTTACTCCTTATCTACCGGTTTATTTTTCGGAAATCTCTCGTTATCTTCTTCATTATCACGAATTGTTTTTTGTAATACAAAACAAGACATCGTTAAAAATAATGTGCCTAATAAATAGTACCCTTTTACACTAAGCGTTGCATCTAATGTATATATCCCTATTAACATTCCAGAAAGCGCACAAACAAATGAAGTCCATGCTAAAAACGTGAACGCTTGCGTATTTCGTCTTCTCATCGTCCTCCCCCTCTTTATCTGTACATTCATTTTATAGATAAATATATTTATCATGATGGATTTTTATGTAAATTCTATTTTTCGATTTATAAAACTATCATAAAAAACATTATTCCACATATAGTTTTCTGGCTTATCTGAAAAAACAATCAAAATGATTGACATTTTTTTCAATTCCACATAAACTAAAAACAAATATTACGAACCTCGAAATATACGGGAGTGGAATTAATTGTTGCAATATGAACATTTTTTAGACTTACTGCTAGATAACGCCAAGAAATTTTTCTATCCTGAGGAATGGGTAAGCCTAGATTTAACACTTTCTAAAACAGAAGTATTTTGTTTACTTTGGATGGAGCGAAATACAGATATTACAATGACAAAAATTGCTGAACTTCTTGATATACCGATGAGTACAACGACGGGCGTTGTAAATCGCCTTGTAAAAAAGGGGTATATTGAACGGTACCGTGATGAAAACGACCGACGCATTGTATTAATTCGTTTAACGGAAAGCGGTATAATGCTCGTTCAAGAAGTAAAACAAAATGCAGCCCATTACTTTAGCTTAGTGACAGAAGCATTATCAGAAGAAGAAAAAACATTCTTACTACAAATCTTCCAAAAGATCATGAATCACATTGCTACGTCACAGCAAAAAACAGAAGAAAAGGTTTCTACACCTAAAATGAAAAACATTCCGATTGAATAAAAACCCTAATAGGGTTTTTATTCAAGAAAATATTTCGTAACTCGTAATATTCGACATCCGAAACAAAGGGGATATAATGATGAGAATTATTTTGTATACAGGTAAAGGCGGCGTAGGAAAAACTAGCATTTCAGCAGCAACAGCATTTCAAAGTGCAAAACAAGGATTAAAAACATTAGTAATGAGTACAGATCCTGCTCATAGTTTAGGAGATTCATTTGGTATAAAGCTATCTTCTGAGCCATTAGAAATTCGTGAAAACTTGTGGGCACAAGAAATTAATACGATTTATGAGATGGAAAAAGGCTGGGGGAAATTACAGAAATATATTACACTACTCTTCACTTCCAAAGCAGCTGATGATATTACAACAGAAGAATTAACAATGTTTCCTGGTATGGAAGATTTAATTAGCTTACTTCGCGTACTCGATTATTATAAACAAAACACATATGATGTTATCATCATTGATTGCGCTCCAACAGGAGAAACTTTAGCAATGCTCAGCTTTCCAGACATGCTCGGCTGGTGGATGGAAAAATTATTTCCTATTAAAAGAAAAGTTTTAAAAGTTGTTCGCCCTGTAGCTCAACCACTTCTTGGTGTTCCTCTTCCAACCGATGATATTATGGACGAATTAACAAATACACTTGAACAGCTCGGAGAAATGAGAGATATTTTATCAAATCGAGAAATAACAAGTATCCGCATCGTTGTAAATCCCGAAAAAATGGTCATTAAAGAAGCTCAGCGAAGCTTTACTTATTTAAATTTATACGATTATAACGTAGATGCCATTATGATTAACCGCGTCATTCCTAACACTGTCACTGATCCTTATTTTCAAGCATGGAAAGATACTCAAAAAAAATATAAAACATTAATTCAAGATAGTTTTCAGCCGCTTCCTATTTACGAAGCTCCTATGTTTGAACAAGAAGTTGTCGGTTTGTCCATGTTAGAGCGTGTAGGAGACACTTTATTTAAATCAGATTCTTCTCCTACCGAAGTGAAATTTAACGGGCGCACTCAATATGTAAAAAAAGATGGTGATGAGTATATTTTCGTTCTCTCCATTCCCTTCTCAAACAAAAGTGAACTTTCATTAAATCAAAAAGGTGATGAACTTATCATTCGTTCAGGTTCTGTGAAACGGAACATCACATTACCAAAAACGTTAACACACCTTTCTATTCAAGGAGCTAAGTTCGAAGAAGATGTACTAAATATTCGGTTTGGAGGTGTAGTACATGCATGAGGAACTACTAAGAAAGGTAATTCGTACAAAAATAAAAGTCGGTATGAATATATTAGAAGAGTTACCTACCCCAATCCAACAATCAGCTAAGCAAATACTAAATATTTTGCAAGAGGAGCTAGCTACTTATCCGAAAGAACAAGAGCATCACGAAGATAATTTAAAAAGTATCATAATTGAATGAACATCTCTGGATAGAGAGCCTTTCTAGGCTTTCTATCTCCATATTGGAGTGATGTAAGTTGTTGAAAAAACATTCCACTATTATGCTTTGGATTATTCCCTTTTTATTTTTCATTCATAACCTTGAAGAATCTTTCCAGATGCCACGATATCTTGCTAATCAATTTTCGATTACTTTTATAACTAGTCAACAATTTTTCATTGCAATTTCTGTATTAACTCTCTTTGTTTTACTTATCGTCTTTCTATATCAACTGAACTTCTTGTCTTCTATATACTGGATTATTTTTATACAAGGGGCTATCTTCTTCAACTCTGTTCAACATATTATTTTGTTTTTTATTTATCGTTCCTATAATCCTGGCGTAATATCAGCTGTTTTCATTGCTATTTTTTCTATTTTCTTTTTTTTATCCCAAAAATACTTAATTCATAACAAGCAATTCGTAATTACACTTATTTTCAGCTTATTTTCTTACCCCATTATAATTTGGATTATCTTACTACTCGCTAGCTACTTTTAGTAATAAAAAAAGACCAGGAAAACTCCTGGTCCATTACTCTACTTAACAAACATTGGATTCTACGTTATACAGAATTGGAAGGTACAGAATTAGGGTTTTGTTTGTTAAGTAGATTATATGTTGAACGAGCTAACAGCGGAGGGGTTCCTACTGTTAATCGTTAAACCCACTAATTATTTTACGATTTTTTCAAGCTCATCAAGTGAAAGATCTACTGAAATGGAACCATCATTTGTTTCTTTCTTAATTGCATCTGTTACTTCTTTTGAATGATATAGTTCAATTACTTTTTTCAGTGTTGGATCATCTTTATCTTTTGTACGAGCTGCAAAAATGTTAATATATGGCTTCGCATTTTCATTCTTTGGATCTTCTAAGAAAATTGGATCCTTCGCTGGATCTAATCCAGCTTGACCAGCAACACCGTTATTAATAACTGAAGCTGCTACATCTTTTAATACACGAGGTGTTTGCTGTGCGATAACCGGTGTAATTTTTAACTTCTTCGGATTTTCAGCAATGCCGCTTGGGTCTCCAAATAAGCCAAAGTCTTTCTTAAGCTTTAATAATCCAGCTGCATCAAGAAGTTTTAATGCACGAGCTTGGTTCGTTGGATCATTTGGAATCGCAATTTCTGAACCATCTGGAATTTCATTTGCCTTCTTATATTTTTCAGAGTATAAGCCCATTGGTGCAATTTGCGTTGTACCAACAGCTGTAATATCTAACTTATGCTCTTTTTTAAATTGCTCTAAGAAAGCAACGTGCTGGAATGAGTTTAGTTCAATATCTCCATCAGCTAACGCTTTATTTGGCGTTGTGTAATCAGAGAACTCAACCAGTTTAACTTTAATTCCTTCTTTTTCAGCTTTTTCCTTTACAATTTCCCAAGCGTTTCCATCCGTTCCAGTTACACCAATGCGAACTGTTTTCTCTTTTGCTCCTGCCCCCGTGTCCCCACTTGAGCAGCCGCTTAATGCTGAAATCCCTACGATTGCTGATAATGCAAATGCTAAAATTTTCTTCATTTTCTTTTCCCCTCTTCCTTTTTATGATCTGCGTAAAAAGACTTTCGCAAAGTAGTTTCCTAAGTTTTGAGCTACCTGTACGAGAATAATAAGTAAAACGACCGTTACGAACATAACTGATGTATCAAAACGTTGATAACCATATGTCATCGCTAAGTCACCAAGACCGCCACCACCGACAAGCCCAGCAACTGCAGAAAATTCAATTAAACCAACTGTCATAAATGTAACCCCTAAGATCAATGGCGCTAACGCTTCTGGCACAAGAATTTCAAAAACAATTCTAATTGGTGAAGCTCCCATTGCTTGTGCTGCTTCAATTACCCCCTTCGGAACAGAAACAAGATTTGTTTCAACCATTCTCGCAATACCAATCGAAGCGACTAACGTCATTGGGAAAATTGCTGCTGCTGTTCCAATCGTCGTTCCAATAACGCTTCTTGTTAGTGGGCTTAAAGCTACTAAGAAGATGATGAATGGAACCGGGCGAATTGTATTAATAATGATATTAAGAATAGAAAAGACCCATTTATTTTCTAAAAAGTTTCCTTTTCTCGTTACATATAACAGTAAACCTAGAGGTATACCAAGAATTGTAGCAAATATAAGGGTTACAATTACCATTAAGAGGGTATCCCCCGTCGCATCTACTATGCGTGGCCAAAATATACTCCAATCAACTCGCATGAGCTTCTACCTCCTTCAGCTGCACTTGCAGTCTTAGATGTTGTAATGCTTTTTGAATTTCTTTCTGCTCACCTTGCAGTTCCACAAGTAGATTTCCAAATAGCACATTTTGAAGTTCAATAATATTTCCGTACAGTACGTTTACATCGACGTTATAGTTTTTCGCGATATATGATAGTACTGGCTGCCCTGTCTCTTCACCAGTAAATGTTAAGCGATAAATCTGTCCACCATTTTGAATTTTCCCTAGAACACTTTCCGGTAAATGATCATTAATAATAGAGCGTACAAAGTTTTGAGTTGTCTTTGTTTTTGGTTGTGTGAAAACGTCAAACAGTTTTCCTTCTTCAATAACCTTTCCCTTCTCCATTACAGCTACACGGTGACAAATTTCTTTCACAACATGCATTTCATGTGTAATAAGAAGAATTGTTACATTGTATTCTCGATTTACTTTCTTTAATAAGTTCAAAATTTCTGTCGTTGTTTCTGGATCTAAAGCTGATGTTGCCTCATCACATATAAGAATGTCTGGCGATGTTGCAAGTGCTCTTGCAATACCAACACGCTGCTTTTGTCCGCCTGATAGTTGCTCTGGATAATAGTTTGCTTTATCTTCTAATCCTACAAACTTCAGCAGTTCATTTACTCTTTCTTTTATCTCATTCTTTGGTACTTTCGCTAATTTTAATGGATAAGCAATATTCCCAAACACTGTTCTTGAATTAAATAAATTAAAACTTTGAAAAATCATCCCGATTCTTTGTCTTAGCTTCCGTAATTCTTTCGTCGATAAGGATGTAATATCTTTATCATCTATTGAAATCGTTCCTGCCGTTGGTCTCTCTAACATATTTACTAGGCGTAATAACGTACTCTTTCCAGCGCCACTAAAACCGATAATGCCGAAAATTTCGCCCTTCTCAACTGATAACGTTACATCCTCCACCGCATGAACAGATTGCCCACCTGATTCATATACTTTACTTACATTGTTAAAAGAAATCATTTTTTCCCCTCCTATATGCTGTAAAAACTTGAAGTAGAGCTTTCGAGGTAAAATAAAAAGTGCTCTCCTTCTTATCAACCATAAAGATAAGAAGGAGAGCACTTATATGTACTCGTTCACATCTTCTCATCTTCCAAGCCTTTTATAAGGCTTGCTGGAGTTAGCACGGTATTAAAAAAACCGTTGCTGAGGTATCGTAGGGCCAGTCCCTCCACCTCTCTGGATAAGAATGTATCGATTTAATTGTCGTTTAATTAATTCTCATTATAGAACTCAGAATAATAAGAGTCAATACATTTTTTAGAAAAATATTAATTATTTCTCTATTAAAATTTTTAAATAAAAAATCACAATACAAATAGTAATTTTTAAAGTTATGTAAAATTCTCCTCCTTCATATTTTTTAAAAGGAGAATCCTCTCTATACATTGAATACCATTATTTGAATATGAAATCGGAGGAAGATAAATATATGAAAACAGCTCTTTTACTCGTTGATATTCAAAATGATTATTTTCCGAATGGAAAGATGGAATTGCGTAATCCAGTAGAAGCAAGCGAATATGCTAGCCAGCTGCTACAATTCTTTAGAACGAAAAACGAACCTATTTTTCATATCCAACATGTAGCAATAAAAGATGACGCTACTTTTTTCCTACCAAATACAGAGGGTGTACATATTCATGAAAGCGTACGCCCACTTAGAGAAGAAACCGTTATACTCAAACATTATCCAAATAGTTTTCGCGAAACCGATCTTCTAGAACAATTACAACGTTTAGACATTGAGCACGTCGTCATATGCGGGATGATGACTCATATGTGTATTGATGCTACTGTAAGGGCTGCTTTTGATTTCGGCTTTCCATGTACCGTTATACATGATGCTTGTGCTACAAAAGATCTTTCCTTTAAGAGTGCTACTATACCAGCCGTTTATATTCATAACACAATTTTAGCTAGTTTAAATGGAGTATATGCAAATGTAATGAGTACAGAGGAGTTTTTGGCTACAAAAAAACACTCCCTTCAGTGAGCAAAACCGAAAAGAGTGTTTCTTGTCAAACCATAGATTTTCTTTCAAATTGTATTATACAGGAAATCCTTAAAATGAATACTAAAAAATGTGACTAATAAGTCAACTTTTCTCGTTGATTTGTTTCTATTTACATGTTTATCCTGATATTAATAGGGTTTAGCTAGTTCTAATCACCGAATAGTAATATATGGAAATCACTTTCGGTTCAAATGAATTAGCTTCCCCTATTATAGGGTAAGTTAAAGCATACATTGTCCAAAACGTTAAATATATAACCATAAATGGCCATTGAAAAATAAATCCTATATTTTCAATGGCCATTTACTTTTCGATATAAGCTCTATTATTCGTTGGTTTTGTTGTATCTTTAAAATAACGTTTAATCAAAAACAGAGTTATGTGTAGCAATGGAATAAAAACTACTAATTTATATATATTTGAACGATGAATAACTTACCTATTTTCTTGTGTTTGTTTACACCATATACAAAAAATCAGGGAAAACGTAATCAAAAACGTAACATATTATTTATCTGTTTATTTTTGCTTCTTTTTCAAATACTCTGCACGCAATTTTTCAATTTGCTGCTTTTTATCAAATTTGGCAGGCGTCTGTTTTTCATGAAACTTTGCCACAGCTACCTGACTTTTGTAATCCAATTGATATTTTCCCACTTTGTTCACCTACTTTTCTTGTCTTTAAAGAGAATCTATTCAACAAATATAATATACCTTATTTTACTGAAGTAAACCTTATTTATTAGTTTTTCTACTTATATCTATCTTAATCCGAATATGATTTTATTCAACTAATCTGCCCCGTTAGTTTAAGCAGGAAACTTCACAATCTCAATAGAGTAAAGCCTATTGGTATTAAAATTTTTTGGACAATCTATGGTTGGTTTTTAGTTCTTTAGAGAATTTATTGTTTATTAATTTTATTTTAGCTTAGTGGAAAATGAAAAAGCGTATATAAAATAGACAATATATATAATTAATTTGTAGACCCATTCATGCTTTAAACCACATATAGAAATTTTTTCAAAAAAAAGAGATCTTCGCAGACTGCGAAGATCTCTTCTACTATTTCTTATAAAGTTTCAGAAGTAGTTTTTGCTTGCATGTGAAGTGCTAAGTAATCAGGGCCACCAGCTTTAGAGTCTGTACCAGACATGTTAAAGCCACCGAATGGTTGGTAACCTACGATTGCACCAGTACATCCACGGTTGAAGTATAAGTTACCCACATGGAATTCTTCACGTGCTTTTTCAATATGGTCACGGTTGTTAGTAACAACAGCACCTGTTAAACCGTATTCTGTATTGTTTGCAATTGCAAGTGCATGATCAAAGTCTTTTGCTTTACAGAATGCTACTACTGGTCCAAAGATTTCTTCTTTCATTAAGCGAGCATCTTCTGCAACGTCAGCAACGATTGTTGGTTGGATGAACCAGCCTTTAGAATCGTCTCCTTCGCCACCTGTTAAGATTCTACCTTCTTCTTTACCAATTGCAACATAGCTCATTACTTTATCGAATGCAGCTTGGTCATTAACAGGACCCATGTTTGTACCTAATACAGCTGGGTTAGCTACTGTTAATTCTTTCGTTAATTCAACCGCACGATTTAATACGTGATCGTATACATCTTCATGGATTACTGCACGAGAACATGCAGAACATTTTTGTCCTGAGAATCCGAATGCTGATGCAACGATAGATTTAGCTGCTAATTCAAGATCTGCTTCTTTATCAACAACGATTGTATCTTTACCACCCATTTCAGCGATAACGCGTTTTAACCAAATTTGTCCTGGGTTTACTTTCGCTGCACGCTCATAAATACGGATACCTACATCACGAGATCCAGTGAAGCTCACGAAACGTGTACGAGGGTGATCTACTAAGTAGTCACCAACTTCAGAACCATTACCTGGAACGAAGTTTACTACGCCAGCTGGTAAGCCAGCTTCTTCTAATACTTCCATGAATTTCGCTGCTACTACAGGAGTTGTACTAGCTGGTTTTAGTAATACTGTGTTACCAGAAACTAAAGCAGCTGTTGTCATACCTGCCATAATTGCGAATGGGAAGTTCCAAGGAGAAATGATAACACCTACTCCTAGTGGAATGTAAGAGAAACGATTATATTCAATTGGACGGCTTTCTACTGGAATTCCGTCTTTTAATTTTAACATTTGACGACCATAATATTCCATAAAGTCGATTGCTTCTGCTGTATCAGCATCTGCCTCATTCCATGGTTTACCTGCTTCTTTTACAAGAATAGCAGAGAATTCATGTTTTCTGCGACGAACGATTGCTGCAGCACGGAATAAAATGTCTGCACGCATTTCTGGTTTTGACTTTCTCCAAGTTTGGAATGTTTCATCCGCTACTTGCATTGCTTTTTCAGCTAACTCACGGCTTGCTTTTGAAACGCGACCAACAAGTTCCTCTTTATTTGCAGGGTTTACAGAAACAATTTTGTCTTCTGTAGTGATCTTTTCTCCCCCAATAATTAATGGATAGTCTTGTCCAAGATAAGATTCTACTTTCTTTAAACCTTCTTCAAACGCTAATTTGTTAGCCTCTACTGAAAAATCTGTAAATGGCTCATGTTTGTATGCTACTACCATTCTTTTTAGCCTCCCCTTAGAAAAACGTTTACATTTTACAACATTATTCTACACGATAATTTAGATTTATTCAAATATTCCTAGACTTATATTTTAAAAATTAATTAATTTTTAAAATATAATAAAAAAATAGAGTTATACATACGTATAACTCTAAAAAATATGAGTATATTCCAAAATGTTTTTTCCGATTAATAAAATAGTTACTAATAAAAATAAAGTCCTTACATATCCAACACCTTTTTGAACTGCAAACTTCGATCCAAAATAAGCGCCCAAAATCATCGATAATCCCATAATAATACCGTATTCAAAATGAATTACGTCTAAAAATAAAAAAGTAATTAAAGATACGATATTACTAACAAAGTTCAAAAGTTTTCCAGATGCTGCCGCTTGAATAAAATCCAAACCAATTAATAAAAATGCAAAAATTAAAAAGGATCCTGTCCCTGGTCCAAAAAATCCATCGTAAAACCCTATCATTAAAATAACAAAGAAAAATATTAATGTTTTTCTTTTCGTCATCTTCTTATAGGTAGATACACTTCCCCAATCCTTTTTCGCAATAATATAAATGGCAATAAACACCAACATTACAAGTACTAACGGACGTAAAATATCCGGCGGAATAAACTTTACTACTAAAGCACCTGCGACTGCTCCTATAACAGTTAACGGGATTAACTTTCCTACAATTTTAAAATCGACCTTTCCCGATCGAATAAAATAAATCGCACTCGTAAACGTCCCCATCGTTGCAGCTAATTTATTCGTTGCAATTGCCGAAGCTGGTGGTAAACCAACAAACATAAGTGCTGGAAGCGAAATTAATCCTCCACCGCCAACAACTGAATCAATAAAAGCTGCTAAAAATCCGAATGCAATTAATAAAATAATGACTTGAAAACTCAATTCGTCCATGTGCTTTACCCCTTACCCCATTATTTATAACATTTTAAATTATAACAAAATTCTTCAAGAAAAAAAGCCGTTCCATAAAGGAACAGCCCTCCTATTTAATCTAAAATTTTCACAAATGGTTCATCTTGCTTCGCTTCACGTATAATAATCGCTTCTGGGCGTTCTACAGATTTAATCGTTACTTGTACTTTCATATAATTCGGGAAGTATTCCATAACAAGCCCAGCTACATATTGTGTAAAGCCAATTATTTCTGCTTTCCCATTAAACTGGACAGGAATATCAAGCTTTATTTCTCTTAATTCATCATCTCTATACATACCGGTACCGATAACAGCTGTATAGTCGCCTTGGAAATAATCGCTTAGTTTTGATTTAAAGTTCGATACTCTCGCCAGATCTTCACGTTTATTATCTGTTTTCGCTTGTTCAGATGGGAACAAATAATATTTCTCATTAATTTGTTTCCAATCCTCAACCGTTTCGCTGCCTTTTTCGACATTCGCATAAGAAACAAAGTTACCTGGTACGAGCGAAGACTTCGGAGCCTGACGATAAATTGCAAATGTTATCGGAAGGGTTTTGGTTTCAGGATCTCGTTGATGCATAACTTTCAAGATTTCTTGCGCCATTTTTTTCCCTTCAGCTAACATTTTTTCATTCGAGATTGTAGCTTCACGCGGGTAACCATGCTCTTCCTCGTAATAATGAACCGAATTCATCGCTAATCCAACTGTAATGCCGCTACGCTCATCTTTTTCGCCTTTGTTCACATAATAATCATGCTCTAAAATATTTGAAATATATATTGGATTTTTTTTATTTTTCACTTCTAGTGATTCGGATCCTGCACCTAATGCGGGATTTAACCCTATGTTCGGGAAGTTAACCGCATCTTTTTTTAATGTATCTTCTAGTTCCTTTTGTTCTGCATCTGTACGTTTTCTTTTAACAAGCATCTGTATATCCTGAGTTTTTAGGGCCTTTCCGCCTTTTAAAACATTATCTTTCGTACTAAATGATTCTTTCGCAATACGCATTAATCCTGTTTCAAATTCATCTATATCAAGACGATTACTTACTCCTTGCACAACTAAGCCACGTGCCTTTCCTCCATCAAATGGAATAGTCGTCTTATAATATTCATCCGAAATAGAGTACTTCGGAACGATTGCTTGTTCTTTTGCTTTCCCCGATTTCTCAACCACTTTGTCATCTTTATCGGCACCTGCACTACACCCACTTACTAGTAGACCAAGGCTTAATACCGCTAATGCTATTTTTTTCATGGTAAGTTTGCACCTCTTACTTATTTAGCTCTTGTAAGAACCTCTCTTCATTCCAAACCTCAACATTATGTTTCTCCGCTTGTGCTAATTTCGAACCTGCCGCTTCACCCGCAACAACTAAATCCGTACTTTTACTAACACTTCCTGTTACTTTTCCACCTAATGCCTCAATCTTTTTCTTCGCTTCACTACGTCCCATAACTTCTAATTTCCCTGTTAAAACGACAGTTTTTCCTGCGAAGTACGACTCAACATTTTGTAAATCAGCAATTTTTATGCCTTTGTATTTCATATTCACGCCATACTCTTTAAATTGTTGTAATAACTCTAATACGTCTTCATTACCAAAATACGTCACGACGGATTGAGCCATTTTTTCACCAATCTCATTAATTGCTTTTAGTTCTTCTTCCGTTGCCTTCACAAGTGCATCCATCGTTTCAAAATGCTCTGCAAATGTACGTGCTGCTTTTGCTCCGACATGGCGAATACCAAGACCGAATAATAATCGCTCTAATGAGTTTTCTTTAGAATTCTCAATCGCTTGTACTAAATTCGTTGCTGATTTTTCGCCGAATCGTTCTAGTTGTAATAATTGCTCTTTCGTCAACGAATATAAATCAGCAAATGTACGAATATAATCTGCATCAAAGAGTTGTGTAATGACACGTTCTCCAAGTCCATCAATATTCATTGCATTTCTTGAAACGAAATGGATTAACCCTTCACGAATTTGAGCCGGACAAGTCGGATTTATACATCGAAGCGCTACTTCTTCTTCTAAACGAACAAGTTCACTCTCACATGCTGGGCAATGCGTTGGCATATGATATTCTTCTTCTTCGCCAGTACGCTTATCAAAAATAACGTTCACAACTTCAGGAATAATATCTCCGGCCTTCTTCACAACAACATAGTCACCAATTCGAATGTCTTTTTCACGAATTAAATCTTCGTTATGTAAAGAAGCACGACGAACGATAGTACCAGCCACTCGCACTGCCTCTAGCTCTGCAGTCGGTGTTACAACCCCTGTGCGACCAACACTTAATTCAATGCCTGTTAATCTTGTTACAACTTCTTCAGCCGGGAATTTATAAGCAATTGCCCATCTTGGACTCTTTGCTGTAGTTCCTAAACTTTCTTGAAGGGCAACATCATCTACTTTTATAACGATTCCATCAATCTCATAATCAAGATGCGGACGTTTTTCTTGCCATTCTTCTACATAAGCTATAACTTCTTCGATTGTTTCACATGTACGACGATTTGGATTTGTTTTGAACCCAAGTTCACCTAAGAAATCAAGCGATTCACTATGTGATGGAATTGTTTTTTCTTCTACATTCGCAAGACCGTACACAAACATAGATAAGTTACGCTTCGCTGCAATTTTCGGATCAAGTTGGCGTATTGAACCTGCTGCCGCATTACGCGGATTCGCAAATACATCTTCACCATTTTGCTCTTTTTCTTCATTTAACTTAACAAATGAACGCTTCGGCATATAAGCTTCGCCTCGAGCTTCTAACGTTACTTCTTCATTTAAACGAAGCGGAATCGCTTTAATCGTTTTCAAGTTTTGAGTAATATCTTCACCCGTTACGCCATCACCACGTGTTGCCCCTTGAATAAAGCGTCCTTTTTCATAATGAAGCGAAACAGCAAGTCCGTCAATTTTTAATTCGCATATATATCTTACATTCGCATCATCAATTCCTTGACGTACTCTTCGGTCAAAATCACGTAAATCGCCTTCGTTAAACGCATTTCCTAAACTTAACATTGGTGACTTATGTGTTACTTTTTCAAATATATCAAGAACAGTCCCGCCAACGCGAATGGAGGGAGAGTCTTCACTCATAAATTCTGGGTTCTCTGCTTCTAATTTTATAAGCTCCTGCATATTACGGTCATACTCCGCATCAGAAACAGAAGGATTGTCTAATACGTGATACTGATAGTTAAATGTATTTAACAAATCACGCAGTTCTTCTATACGTTTTTTTGCTAACTCTTTTGACATATCCTCATTCCTTTCCTATTGTTTCGTCACAGGTGCAAATTTTGCTAATAAGCGTTTAACACCAATTGGGCTTGGGAACGCAATATCTAACTCTTTTGCATCACCTTCACCTTTTACACTTACAACTGTACCGACTCCCCATTTTTGGTGGGAAGCTTTATCGCCTACTGCCCAGCCGATTTGTTCGCCACCTGTCGTCTTAGCTGCAGGACGCGCGAAAGCCGAACGAGAACGTGTTGTAGTTGTCGTTGTCGTTCTACCGCTACTGGCCGTTCTTCCTTTTGCACCAAACGAAGTTTCACGCTTCGGCGCTGTTTCATTTAACGATTCCACTAGCTCTGCCGGGATTTCTGTAATAAATCGAGATGCGGCGTTCATACTTGTTCTACCAAATAAAGTACGCATTTGTGCATTGGATAAATATAACTCTTCTTCTGCACGAGTAATACCTACATAAGCGAGACGACGCTCTTCTTGCATTTCATCTTCTTCCATTAAAGAACGCGTATGCGGGAATATTCCTTCCTCTAAACCAACAATAAATACAACTGGGAATTCTAATCCTTTCGCTGAGTGCATCGTCATTAAAATAACTTCCTCACCAGCAGTTGGATCTTCATCTACACGATCGATATCAGCAACAAGCGCTAAGTCTGTTAAGAATGCAACAAGGCTCTTATCTTCGCTTTGAGATTCAAATGTTTGCGTAACAGATAAAAACTCATCTAGGTTCTCTAAACGACCTTCGGCTTCTAAAGTACGCTCGTTTTTCAACATATCGCGATAGCCTGTTTTTTCAATAACTTCTTCTACCAACTCTGTAACAGATAGATACTCTTGCATATTTACCCAGTTGTGTAATAGACCTGCGAATTCTTTTACTGCCTTTGTTATTTTTGCACTTACACCAACATGCTCGATCTCATCGAATACAGCAGTTAATGAAATTCCATTTTGTACACCGTAATTGATAATTTTATCGATAGAAGTCGCACCAATTCCGCGCTTTGGCATGTTAATAATACGCGCGAAACTAATCTCATCATCTGGATTCCCAATTAAACGTAAATACGCCAAAATATCTTTAATCTCTTTACGATCGTAGAACTTCGTGCCGCCGACAATTTTGTAAGGAATATTTGATTTCAGGAAAATCTCCTCGACCATACGAGACTGAGCATTTGTACGATATAACACTGCAAAGTCAGTATATTTTCGTTTTCCCATTTGAATATCGTCACGAATTTTTTTCGCAACAAAATATGCTTCGTCTTTTTCCGTTGCAGCACGATAATACGAGATTTTGCTTCCAACTTGATTATCTGTCCATAATTTCTTCGGTTTACGATTCGTATTTTTCTCGATAACAGCATTCGCTGCATTTAAAATATTTTGTGACGAACGATAGTTTTGTTCTAACAGAATAACTTGCGCATTCTCATAGTCTTTTTCGAATGACAAAATGTTAGAAATGTCCGCACCACGCCAGCGATAAATAGACTGATCTGAGTCACCTACAACGCATAAATTTTTAAAACGTGCTGCTAAATGTTTAACAAGAAGGTACTGCGCTTTGTTCGTATCTTGATACTCATCCACGTGAATATATTGGAACTTACGCTGATAAAACTCTAGTACTTCTGGAACACGTTCAAATAGCTGAATTGTTGTCATAATTAAATCATCAAAGTCTAATGAATTATTTTTCAGAAGACGCTTTTGATATTCTGTATACACGTCGCTCGTTAATTTTTCATATGGATCAGCGATTGTAATTTTTTTTGCATATTTATCTGCAGATAACAATTCATTTTTCGCATTACTAATACCAGCTAAAATAGAGCGCGGCTCAAATTTTTTCGGATCAATATTGCGCTCTTTCATAATTTTTTTGACTACAGTTAACTGATCGCCTGAATCTAAGATTGTAAAGTTACGATTAATACCAATACGATCGATATCACGTCGTAAAATACGTACACACATAGAGTGGAACGTCGAAATCCAAATATCTTCTGCTTCTGGTCCAACAAGTGTATCAATACGCTCGCGCATTTCACGAGCAGCTTTATTTGTAAAAGTAATGGCTAGTACATTCCATGGTGCTACACCTTTTTCACCAAGTAAATACGCAATACGATGTGTTAACACACGTGTTTTACCACTACCTGCGCCTGCCATTAATAGAAGTGGTCCGTTCGTTGTTTGTACTGCTTTTTGTTGCTGCGGATTTAAACCATTTAATAACTTATCTGTCTTACTCATATACGCCTGCACCTACTCTCCTTTTACTGCTTTAACTGTTTTTAACGCGGATTTTATATCATCATAAATAATATTTCCAACCACTACCGTATCAGCGTACTGTGCCATTTCTTTCGCTTGTTCTGCATTAGAAATACCGCCGCCATAATACAACTTCGCTTGTTTTAATTCTGCTTTTACATTTTTAACAAGTTCAACGTCTCCATACGTACCGCTATATTCTAAATAAAATATCGGTAAACGTAATAGCTTGTCTGCTAAACGCGCGTATGCAATCACATCATCTTCTGTTACATCACATTTCGCATCTGTAAGCTGGGCTACTTTCGCTTCCGGATTTAAAACACAATACCCTTCCATGAAAATTTCGTCCCAGTCCATAATATCCCCAAATTCTTTCAAAGCCTCATGATGAACGCCTGTTACCCATTCTACCTTTCGGCTATTTAAAACGCTTGGGATATAATAAAAATCAAATCCTGGTGTAATTGCTTCCACATCAGAAACCTCTAATACACAAGGAACTGCATATCTACGAATGCTAACTAGCATGTGTAGTACATTATCAATTGTCACTCCATCACTTCCGCCTACAATAACAGCATCCGTTCCAGACTCACAAATCATTTCTAAATGTTCATCGCTTAACTCCTTATTTGGATCAAGCTTAAATACATGTTTCCACCCGGAAATATCGTACATGAAAACACCCTTTCTTTTCTCGAGTTATATATATTTCTGTTCAAAATAACAGTTTATTTTCATCATTATTGTTTTAACTTCATCTTAAATATTTGTTTAAAACGGAGAATTAAGTTTGGAATTACCTCTTCCATATTTTTTAAACGAGAGGATCTAATTTTGAAGTTCCTTTTATGCATTCTTTCATTATAACAAAAAAAGCTACTTACACACACGCACATTCCAACATCTTTTTCCACGTCAAATGTTGGATTACATATCCCAAAAATCAAATGGGATACTAATAAAAGAAATAGTATTATCTATTTCAACTTTCATAAAAAGGAGTGTTTTTCTAATGAAGCAAAATATCGGTACAATAAATGCCCTAATTCGAATTACACTCGGACTTGTTCTCTTCGGTTGTAGTGCAACTAAACTCGTACGCAAACCTTGGTGCACTTGGTCTAACATTTTGCTATGGATTGGTGCAATGAAAGTTGCAGAGGGAATTGTTCGTTTCTGCCCTGTTGTTGAAATGTGGAAATTCGGAAAATACATGAATATGGGGGCATTTAAAATGCCTAGCATGAATTTTACTGAAAAGGACCATACTAAAGAAGAAGTGAATCAAACTTCCAATGATGACAAATCAAAGTCAAATGGAAATTATGACGCTTCTGACAAAGAGATTGAGTCAGCGATTGAAGATATAATCCTGGCAAAACCGCTTTGAATCATTTGTCACGATGCAAGATGCTCTCAAAGAGACTTAGCTGCTGCAGTGGGCGGTTAAGTCTTCTTTATTTTACCACAAAACAGAACGTACATTCTTGTTTTGAATCTTAAAATGTACATAAGAGATACCCAATCAATAAAATTCAGAAAATTAGGTGTAAATCCCTTGCTTAAAATGATATAAAAGTGATATCATTTTTATATCAGGAGGCGATCATATGAAAGAAAAACAAGTTTTTTATGTTAATGGTTTTCTTGGTGTTATCGGGATTTTAATTTTAGCTGCTATCGGCGTATTTTTCCTTGTACAAGAAATTTTCATAGGAGCAGCATTAACTATTATTTTAGCTGCAGTTCTTGCTACAGGTATTGGTATTGTTCAACCAAACCAAGCAAAAGTCATTACGTTTTTCGGTAATTATTTAGGAACAATTCGTCAAAACGGTTTATTTTTAACAATTCCATTCGCATTCCGTCAAACTGTATCGTTACGTGTTGAAAACTTTAATAGTAAGAAATTAAAAGTAAACGATGTTGAGGGAAATCCAATTGAAATTGCGGCCGTTATCGTATATAAAGTTGTTGATTCTGCAAAAGCAATGTTCGGTGTTGAACATTACGATCGATTTGTAGAAATTCAAAGTGAAACGGCAATCCGCCACGTCGCAACAAAATATCCTTATGATAATTTCCAAGATGAAACTTGTATCACGTTACGGGGAAATACTGAAGAAATCTCTGAAGAATTAAAGCGTGAATTAGAAGCACGCCTTGAAATCGCTGGCGTAGAAGTATTAGAAACTCGTTTAACACATTTAGCTTACGCAACAGAAATTGCCCATGCAATGCTACAACGTCAACAAGCGAAAGCAGTATTAGCTGCTAGAAAAGAGATTGTTGAAGGTGCTGTGAAGATGGCGAAAGATTCAATCCATATGTTAGATGAAGAAGGCGTACTCGAATTAGATGACGAGCGTAAAGCAAATATGGTGAACAATTTATTAGTTGCCATCGTTTCAGATAAAGGTGCGCAACCAGTTATTAATACAGGAAGCCTATATTAAAGGTTGTAAATCCTTATGGCTAAAAAGAAAAGCTTTCCATTACGTATTGATCCTGAATTACACGCAGTCATCGAAAAATGGGCGAATGATGAGTTTCGTAGCGTCAATGCACACATCGAGTATTTACTTCGAGAAATGGCAAAGCAAAAAGGAAAATTGAAAAAAGATAAAGATGCATAAAAAATCCTGCTGAGAAATCAGCGGGATTTTTTTAATACTATATTACTAAATATTTTTCGATGATGATGTTTTCTTTTTAAATATATTGTAAAATGCAAATATAATGTTATATATAGAGGTGGTTAGCTTTGCATATCAAACACTACTATAAAAAAACTAGTTTATTCTTTATCACACTACTCTCATTCAATCTTGTCGCTTGCTCAAATAAACAACCAACGATTGATACATCCAATAAAGAATATAGTTTTGAAACCGCCGAAAAATATGGTGATGTCATTCAAAAGAATGATACAGTTTACAATATCGAAAAATTAGATACCTTCATTAAAAAATATAATTCAAATAAGAGTCACTCCATTCGAATCACTCAATTTAACGAAAAAGATGAGCCTCTCATCATAGATTTAACAGTAAAGAAAGGAAGAGAAACGACATCTTTGTATTATGATGTTGATTACTCAAAAACAAGCGGTCGAAATACAGAAGACAGGGAAATTCAATATTCCAATAACTCTTGCCAAAAAATTTCTAAAAAAGTTTCATCAACAGCAATAACTTATCAATTACACTGCCCTGACATTATCGACCTTATAAAACTACCTAAATAAAATAATATAAAAAAGTGGAGAATGGACTACACCATTCCCCACTTTTCTTATCTTCATAATATTAGCTTCTCGTCATCTCATGTCCAATTGCACGATATCCTATATCACTTCGATAAAATAGACCATCACTCTCAATTTTACCGATTTCTTTATATACTTTATCTTTCGCTTCTTGTAAACTATTCGCCTTACAAGCAACAAATAATACACGGCCACCGTTTGTTACAAAGTCCCCATGTTTCATTACTGTACCCGCATGGAAAACAATCACATCTTGCAATGCATCTAATCCGCTAATAATATCACCTTTTTTATATGCTTCTGGGTATCCTTTCGAAGCAAGTACAACACCAATAACTGCTTCTTCTGACCATTGTAACGTTAGTTCACTCTCATCTAATACAGCGTTACATACATCAACTAAATCATTTTCTAAGCGAGGTAATACAACTTCCGTTTCAGGATCACCAAAGCGAGCATTAAACTCAATTACCTTTGGACCATCATTTGTTAAAATAAGTCCCGCGTATAAAATACCTGTAAACGAACGATTTTCTGCAATCATCGCCTTAGCAGTGGGGTGTAATACAGTTTTTATCGCCTCTTGAACTGCTGATTCCGGAATTTGTGGTACTGGAGAATATGCACCCATTCCACCTGTATTTGGACCTTTATCACCATCAAAAGCTCGTTTATGATCTTGAGCAATTACCATCGGATGCACAGTTGTTCCATTCACAAATGCCATTAATGAAAATTCTTGTCCATCTAAAAACTCTTCAATAACGACCTTCTTACTTGCTTCGCCGAACTTTACATCTTGTAGCATCTCTTTCGCAGCTTGTAATGCCTCTTCAAGTGTCATTGCTACCGTTACACCTTTACCAGCCGCTAAGCCGTCTGCCTTAATAACAATTGGTGCACCAACTTTTTGAATGTACTGTACTGCTTCTTCATAGTCTGTAAAAGTTTCGTACGCCGCAGTTGGAATACTATATTTTTTCATAAGCTCTTTTGTAAAAGCTTTACTACCTTCAATAACAGCAGCCGCTTTATTCGGACCAAATACGCGAAGTCCCTCTTCTTTAAAACGATCAACAATTCCATTCATAAGTGGAATTTCTGGTCCAACGAAAGTTAACTCCACATGATTCTCTTTTGCAAATAAGACTAATGCATCAAAATCATTTTCATCAATATCAACGGGTGTTGCAACATCTCGCATACCTTCATTACCTGGTGCTACATACACCTTTTTCACTTTTGCAGATTGTGCAAACTTCCAAGCTAAAGCATGCTCACGCCCACCGCGGCCGATTACTAAAACATTCATATTTCATCCCCCAATACTTAAATAAGTACAAACTAGAAGCTATGCTCCTAGTTTGTTTTCATATCAATGTAAGTTTAAAAAGGAGGACCAAGATAACCGAGCAGGTTGAGGCGCATTTGACAGGAGGACACGGAGTGTAGCTTTCCTACATGAGTACCGCACTGGCTATGCAACGACGACATGCGAAGGTTATCTTGACCGGACTTTTTAAACATCCATATCAATAAAGGTTTAAAAAGGAGGATCAAGAGAACCGAGTAGGTCGAGGCGCATTTGACAGGAGGACACGGAGTGTAGCTTTCCTACATGAGTACCGCACTGGCTATGCAACGACGACATGCGAAGGTTATCTTGACCGGACTTTTTAAACAACCTCTATTAGTGTTTGAAATGACGTACGCCAGTGAACACCATAGCAATCCCGTACTTATCCGCCACTTTAATAGAATCCTCATCACGGATTGATCCGCCTGGTTGAATGATTGCTGTAATTCCTGCTTTTGCTGCTTCTTCTAACGTATCTGGCATTGGGAAGAAAGCATCAGATGCAAGTGCGCTACCTTGCGCCTTTTCGCCTGCTTGTGTGATAGCAATTTTCGCCGAACCTACACGGTTCATCTGTCCTGCACCTACACCAACTGTCATGTTATCATTTGCTAAAACAATTGCATTTGATTTCACATGTTTTACAACTTTCCAAGCTAGTTTTAAATCTTTCCATTCTTGCTCTGACGGTTCACGTTTCGTCGGAATTGAAATTGTACTTTCATCTAATGATAACGTATCTTCCTCTTGAACAAGAAGTCCACCTTGTACAGAAGTTAGTTTTTTACTTGCACTTGTCGCTTTTTCAATATTTACAGTTAGTAAGCGTAAGTTCTTCTTACTTTGCAACACTTCTAAAGCTTCTTTTGAGAAAGAAGGTGCAATAATAATTTCTAAGAAAATTTCGTGTAACTTTTCTGCTGTAGCTTTATCAATTTCGCGATTCGCTGCGATAATACCTCCAAAGATTGATACTGGATCCGCTTCATAAGCGCGTGTGTATGCTTCATGAATGTCAGTACCCACTCCAACACCACATGGATTCATATGTTTTACTGCTACTACTGCTGGCTCTGTAAATTCTTTTACAATACTAAGTGCTGCATCTGCATCGTTAATATTGTTATAAGATAATTCTTTACCGTGTAATTGTTCTGCATACGCAACAGAAGAAGTTGCCGCGAATGGCGCTTTATAGAATGTTGCTTTTTGATGTGGATTTTCTCCATAGCGTAAATCTTGTTTTTTCTCAAATGTCACTGTTAATGTTTCTGGGCTTTCTTCACCCATTTGCGCTGTTAAGTAATTAGAAATTAACGCATCATATGCCGCTGTATGACGGAATACTTTCGCTGCTAATTTACGTTTTGTTTCTTCTTTTACTTCACCGTTCTCTTTCAGTTCTGCTAATACAACATCGTAATCTACTGGATCTACAATTACCGATACAAATTTATGATTTTTCGCAGCAGAGCGAATCATTGTTGGACCACCGATATCAATATTTTCAATTGCATCAGCAAATGTTACATCAGGCTTAGCGATTGTTTCTTTGAATGGGTATAAGTTAACAACAACAAAATCAATTGGCTGAATACCTAACTCATTCATTTGCGCTACATGCGTTTCATTATCGCGAACTGCTAATAGACCACCATGAATGTTTGGATGTAATGTTTTTACGCGACCATCCATAATTTCTGGGAACCCAGTTACTTCAGAAATACCAATTACTTGTAAGCCATTTTCTTCTAGTAATTTTTTCGTACCACCTGTTGAGATAACTTCGATCCCTTGTTCTAGTAAACCTTTAACAAATTCCACTACTCCTGTTTTATCTGAAACACTTACCAATGCACGCTTTTTCATTTATCCTTCACCCCTGGTTGTATGTTAGTTAACAGTTGGTTCTTTAACAGATTGAACAATTTGATTCACTGTATTTACGTATAATTTATGTTCAACTTGTTGAATTTTCTTTTGTAAGCTTTCTCTCGTATCCCCTTCAGAAACAACTACTGCTTCTTGCGCAATAATTGGCCCTGTATCCATACCTGCATCTACATAATGAATTGTTACTCCAGTTACTTTCACACCTGCTTCTAACGCTTGACCAACAGCATCTTTCCCTGGAAAACTCGGTAATAGTGATGGATGAATATTAATAATCTTCCCGCCGTAAGCTTCTAGTAAAGTCGGTCCAATTAAACGCATATATCCAGCTAAAATAACATAATCAATTTCATACTCTTCTAGCTTCTTTAATATTTCTTTTTCAAATGCTTCTTTTGACTCATATGCTTTCGCTGAAAAAGCGAAACATGGAATATGATGATAATGTGCCCGTCCAACAGCACGTGCTTCTGGTTTATCACATACTAATAAACTAATATCTGCGTCTAATCTTTTTTCTTCTACCGCATTGATGAGAGATTGAAAGTTAGAGCCGCTTCCAGAAGCAAAAACTGCTAATCTACTCATAGTGCTGTGCCCCCATTAAAGGTAACGCCAGACCCTTGTACAGTACGTCCAATAATACGAGCTGTTTCTCCTTGCTCTTCAAGAAGACGAACGATATCTTTCGCTTCTTCTTCCTTCACTGCAACTACCATACCAATACCCATGTTAAAAATATTGAACATTTCTTTCTCTTCTAGTTTTCCAACTTCTTGAAGTAAACTGAAAATCGGTTGAATTTTCCAAGATCCTAATTCAATTTCTGCACCGATTCCTTCTGGTAACATACGTGGAATATTTTCAATGAACCCGCCACCTGTAATATGCGCCATACCGTATACTTCATGTTTCTTCAATAGTTCTAAAATAGGTTTGACATAAATTTTCGTTGGTTTTAATAATTCTTCACCAAGAGGTAGTTCTAAGCGTCCGTAAATGCGATCTAAAGATAGTTCTCCATCTTCTAGTAATACTTTTCGTACTAAAGAATAACCATTACTATGAATACCGCTAGATGCTAAGCCTATTAATACTTGACCAGCTTCAATTTTTTCACCTGTTACAATTTTCTTTTTATCAACAATTCCAACTGTAAAACCAGCTAAATCGTATTCTTCCGTAGAATACATTCCTGGCATTTCAGCTGTTTCTCCACCAATTAATGCACAACCAGCTTGGCGACAGCCCTCTGATATACCTTTGACGATGTTTTCAATTTTACTAGGTTCAGCTTTACCACAAGCAATATAATCAAGGAAGAAAAGCGGCTCTGCTCCTTGGACAACAATATCATTTACACACATTGCTACTGCATCAATACCAATTGTGTCATGTTTATCTGCCATAAAAGCGAGCATCAATTTCGTTCCCACGCCATCTGTTCCAGATACTAATACAGGTTCTTCTAATGCAAATTTTGATAGATCAAACATACCTCCAAAACCGCCTAAACCGCCTAGTACTTCTTTTCTCATTGTTGTTTGTACGTGTTTTTTCATGCAAGATACCGCTTCATATCCAGCTTCAATATCTACTCCTGCTTGCTTATATGCATTCGCCATCGTTATCTACACCTCGTCTTTTAATTTCTCCCTATCCAGGGCGGGCTGTTTTAAGAAAGAAGCTAGCTTCTACATCAAAAGAAGTAGAAGCTTTTTTCTCCTTATTTCATACTTTCTAAAAGCTCTTGCTCATAATCATAAAGAGCTGTTGGATAATCTCCATTGAAGTACGCCATACATAGACCGCCGTATTTCCCTTCATATGGACGTCCAATTGCATCTACTAATCCATCTTCACTTAAAAATGTTAATGAATCTGCACCGATTATTTCACGGATTTCTTCTACTGTATGATTTGCTGCAATTAATTCTTTTCTCGTTTGAATATCAATGCCATAGAAACATGGATACTTAAGAGGTGGTGAAGCAATTCTTACATGAACTTCTGTCGCTCCAGCCTCGCGAAGCATACGAACAATTCGTTTACTCGTCGTTCCTCTTACGATAGAATCGTCAATCATAACCACTCGTTTCCCCTCAACTACACCTCTTACTGCCGAAAGCTTCATCTTTACCCCTTGCTCTCGCAGTTCTTGAGAAGGTTGAATAAACGTACGTCCAACGTAACGATTTTTAATTAACCCTAACTCATATGGAATGCCTGTTGCCTCCGCATAACCAATTGCTGCCGAAATACTAGAGTCTGGTACACCAGTAACAACATCAGCTTCAATAGGAGCTTCTGCCGCCAAACGTTTTCCCATGTTTTTACGTGCTGCATGGACGTTAATACCTGCAATATTAGAATCCGGACGTGCAAAGTAAATGTACTCCATACTACAAATTGCATGATCTACTTCATTTGTAAAACGATCTACATGAATTCCTTCATCATTAATGATAAGTAATTCACCTGGTTCTACATCACGAATATATGTTGCACCTACTACATCGAAAGCACATGTTTCTGATGCTACAACATAAGCATCCCCCATCTTTCCAATTGAAAGAGGACGGAATCCATTCGGATCTAGCGCAACGATCATTTCATTTCCAGTTAGTAAAAGATATGCAAACGCACCTTTTACTTTATTTAGAGCCTCTTTTACACTTTCAATTAACGAATCTTTCGTACTACGTTTAATAAGATGTAAAAGTACTTCTGTATCTGAACTCGTTTGGAAAATACTTCCTTCTGCTTCTAATTCGCGGCGAAGCATTTTTGCATTAATTAAATTTCCGTTATGAGCTAGCGCCATGCTATGATCGGAGAAACGGAATAATAATGGTTGAACGTTAGCAACTTCACTTCCGCCAGCTGTCGCATATCTTACGTGTCCAATTGCTGATTTTCCGTTTAAGCCTTCTAGCTCACCTCTTGAAAATACTTCCGATATTAAACCTAACCCCTTGTGACCGACAATTTTCTCACCATTATTTACAACGATGCCTGCGCCTTCTTGTCCACGGTGCTGTAAACTATGCAATCCGTAGTACGAAACTTGTGCTGCATTTTCATGCCCCCAAATTCCGAAAACGCCACATTCTTCATTTAACCCCTTTATTTCAGCAAGCATGGGATTGCCCCTTTCCAAGCCTTTCTCATTTCATCTACATTTGCTGTAAGTAATACTTCATTTTCTTCATTATGAATTGTTACTTCATTTGTATTTGTCACTTCTCCAACTTGAATTGCTTCTACCGCTTTCTCGAATGCTTCCTTATTTTCACGTTTTACAGTTATAACGAAGCGAGATTGTGATTCAGCGAATAATGCTGCTGTTGCTTCCCCATCTAATTTCACAGTAGCACCTAAACCGTTCGCACCAATTGCACTTTCAGAAATTGCAACTGCTAAACCACCTTCAGCAACGTCATGTGCAGATTGAACAAGGCCAGCTTGAATTGCTGCTAATACTTGTTTTTGAAGTTTTAATTCTACGTCTAGATCGATACTTGGTGATTGACCGAAAATTTTGCCGTGCATCATTTTCTGTAATTCACTTCCACCAAACTCAGCTTTCGTCTCTCCAATTACATAAACTAAATCGCCAGCTTGCTTAAATTCCTGTGTTGTTACATGTTTTAAATCGTGTACAAGTCCAACCATCCCAACTGTCGGTGTTGGGTATACTGCTTCCCCACTACGCTCGTTATACATCGATACGTTTCCGCCAATAACTGGTGTTTGTAATGTGCGACAAGCTTCACTCATACCATCTACTGATTTTTCAATTTGCCAGAAGATTTCTGGTTTTTCTGGATTACCGAAGTTTAAGCAATCTGTAATTGCAAGTGGCTCTCCGCCAGAACATACGATATTACGCGCTGCCTCTGCTACTGCAATTTTACCGCCCATTTCTGGATCTAAATAAATGTAGCGAGAGTTACAATCTGTCGTCATTGCTAATCCTTTTTCTGTACCACGTACACGTACAACCGCTGCATCTGAACCTGGTGTAACAACTGTGCTTGTGCGTACTTGATAATCATATTGATCATATACCCACTCTTTACTTGCGATCGTTGGTTGTTGTAATAACGCGAATAACGTTTCTTTATAATTTTCTACTTTCGGCGTTTCCATTTTCATTTCTTGGAATTCAGCAAAGTAGGCTGCTTCTTTTGATGGCTTATGATAAATTGGTGCTTCTTCTGCAAGAGCATCTGCTGGTACTTCAGCTACCTTCTCACCTTTATGGAATAAACGAAGCATTTTGTCTTCCGTTACTTTCCCCATCGTAACTGCTGCAAGACCATACTTCTCAAATAAATCTACTATCTCTTGTTCTCTACCTTTTTTCACAACAATTAACATACGCTCTTGTGATTCAGATAGCATCATTTCATATGGTGTCATTCCTGTTTCGCGCTGTGGTACATCATCTAAGTACATTTCAATACCCATTCCTGCTTTACTTGCCATTTCTGCAGAAGATGATGTTAAACCAGCTGCACCCATATCTTGAATTCCAACAAGTGCATCCGACTGAATAAGTTCTAAGCAAGCTTCAATAAGAAGTTTCTCCATAAATGGATCTCCTACTTGAACTGCTGGACGCTTCGCTTCTGAGCTTTCAGATAGTTCTTCAGATGCGAATGTTGCACCGTGAATACCATCACGACCAGTTGACGCTCCTACGTACATTACTGTATTACCAGCACCGTGCGCTTGCCCTTTTTTAATATCTTCGTGGTTAATTAAACCTACGCACATTGCATTTACAAGTGGATTTCCTTCATAACATGGATCAAACTGTACTTCTCCACCAACAGTAGGGATACCGATGCAGTTACCGTATCCTGCGATTCCTGCTACTACTTCTTCGAATAAATATTTCACACGTGGTGATTGTAATTCACCGAAGCGAAGTGAGTTTAATAGAGCTACTGGACGTGCTCCCATAGAGAATACGTCACGGATAATACCGCCAACGCCTGTTGCTGCCCCTTGATATGGCTCAATAGCCGAAGGATGGTTATGACTTTCCATTTTAAATACAACCGCTTGATTATCACCGATATCTACAATTCCAGCGCCTTCTCCAGGTCCTTGCAGAACGCGCTCACCTGTTGTTGGGAACTTGCGAAGAACTGGTTTTGAATTTTTATAACTACAATGTTCAGACCACATTACAGAGAATAATCCTGTTTCCGTATAATTTGGCAGACGTCCTAAAATCTTTTCAACCATGGCAAACTCTTCGTCTGTTAGCCCCATTTCCGCATATATACGCTCTTCTTTAATTTGTGTTGGATTTGGTTCAAGCATTAACGACATATGTTTCCCTCCACTGTTTTAAGATAGATTGAAAGACTTTTAATCCTTCAGCACCGCCAAGTAGTTCATCTACAGCACGCTCTGGATGTGGCATCATACCAAGAACATTTCCTTTTTCGTTTACAATACCAGCAATATCTGAAACGCTTCCGTTCGGATTTTCCACATAACGGAATGCAATTTGATTATTCTCTTCTAATCTTTTAAGAGTTTCTTCATCACAATAGTAATTCCCCTCACCATGTGCGATTGGAATATTGATCACTGCACCTTTTTCATATTGTGATGTAAACATCGTTTCATTATTTTCAACACGCAACTGAACAGTGCGACACATAAATTTTAAGTTTTCGTTTCTCATTAACGCTCCTGGTAGTAATCCTGATTCAACAAGAATCTGGAATCCATTACAAACACCTAAAATCGGCTTTCCTTGCTCAGCAGCTTTTTGCACTGCTTTCATTGCGTTAGCAAAGCGAGAAATAGCACCGCAGCGTAAGTAGTCGCCGTAAGAGAATCCACCTGGTAGTAAAATTGCATCATATTCATCTAAATTCTCTGTATCGTGCCAAACGTAATCTACTTCTTCGCCAAGCTCATCTTTAATTGCATGGAACATATCAACATCACAGTTCGAACCTGGAAATACTATTACTGCAAATTTCACTGTGCGACAACCTCCTCAACCTCATAACGGAAGTCTTCCATTACAACGTTCGCTAATAGTTTTTCACACATTTCCTTTACCTTTGCGTCAAGGTCAGATACTGATTTATCAATTGTTAGTTCCATGTACTTTCCGATTCGTACATCTTGTACTTCTGTAAACGAAAGACTATGAAGTGCTCCTTTTACCGCTGTTCCTTGTGGATCTAATACGCTTTCTCTTAATGTTACATATACCTTAACTTTATACATGTGAAATTCCCCCTAAACGTTTTAAAATCTCTTCATAAGCATCTGTTAAATTTCCAAGATCGCGACGGAATACGTCTTTATCAAACTTTTCATTGCTCGTTTCATCCCATAAACGGCAAGTATCTGGTGAAATTTCATCCGCTAAAATAATTTCTCCTTCTTCCGTTACACCAAACTCTAATTTAAAATCTACTAATCTTACACGACAGCTTGCGAAATGCTCAATCAATACTTGATTGATTTGTAGAGCCATATCTCGTAATACGCTTACTTGCTCTGGCGATGCAACGTTTAATACACGAATATGATCTTCTGTTACAAGCGGATCTCCTAAATCATCATCTTTGAAGTAAAATTCTACGATTGGTTCTGCAAGTACAGTTCCCTCTTCCATTCCTAATCGTTTTGAAAGACTTCCTGCAATTACATTTCTTGTGACAACTTCTAAAGGAATAATACTCACTTTTTTAACAAGTTGCTCTATCTCAGATAACTTCTCAATAAAATGTGTTTTAATTCCTACTTCTTGTAACTTTCTGAACAATAAAGTTGTAATCTCATTGTTCAAACGACCTTTTCCTGTAATCGTCTCTTTTTTCTCCCCATTGAAAGCAGTCGCACTATCTTTGTACTCTACCCAAACCATATCTGCTGATTCTGTACGATAAATTCTTTTTGCCTTACCTTCATACAGCAATTCTAGCTTTTGCATTTCGCAAGCCCCCTGTAGTTTGAAAAATGTGAATAATATTTTTATAAAGAATGGCACAGAATGACTCTATTCTGTGCCATATGAAATTTTATGCTTCGTTTAATCCTAGGCGTTCAAAGATTGTATCAACGTGTTGCATATGATGCTCATAGTTGAAGCATTCATTAATTTCTTCTTGTGTTAACTTGCTCGTAATACGCTCATCAGCTTCTACAAGCTCTTTAAATTGTACTTGTGTTTCCCAAGCTTCCATCGCTTTAGGCTGTACGATATCATAAGCTTCTTCACGTACCATACCTTTGTCGATTAATGTAAGCATTACGCGCTGAGAATAAATTAAGCCGTATGTTCTCGTCATATTGCGTTTCATATTCTCTGGGTATACAGTTAAGTTTTTAACGATATTACCAAAGCGATTTAGCATATAATTTAACGCGATTGTAGCATCTGGTAAAATTACGCGTTCTGCCGAAGAGTGAGAAATATCACGCTCATGCCATAATGGAACATTCTCATACGCTGTCATCATATAACCGCGGATAACACGAGCTAAACCAGTCATATTTTCAGATCCAATTGGATTACGTTTATGTGGCATTGCAGAAGAACCTTTTTGGCCTTTTGCGAAAGCTTCTTCAACTTCACGTGTTTCACTCTTTTGTAAACCACGAATCTCAACCGCCATCTTTTCGATAGATGTTGCGATTAGTGCAAGTGTTGACATGTAATGAGCATGGCGATCACGTTGCAATGTTTGTGTTGAAATCGGTGCTGCTTCTAATCCTAAGTTTTCACAAACATACTTTTCTACGAATGGATCGATATTTGCGTATGTACCAACCGCACCAGATAATTTACCAACGCGAACTGTATCAGCAGCTTGCTTGAAACGCTCTACGTTACGTTTCATTTCTTCATACCAAAGACCAAGTTTTAAACCAAATGTTGTTGGTTCTGCATGAACACCGTGTGTTCTTCCCATCATGATCGTGTATTTATGCTCTTTCGCTTTGTTAGCTAAAATGCTTACAAAGTTTTCTAAGTCTTTTAATATGATTTCATTCGCTTGTTTTAAGATGTAAGATAACGCTGTATCTACTACGTCTGTAGATGTTAAACCGTAATGAATCCATTTACGTTCCTCACCTAATGTTGGTGTTTCTGATACAGCACGAGTGAATGCAACGACGTCATGACGTGTCTCTTTTTCAATTTCATAAATACGATCAATATCAAATGATGCATGCTCACGAATTTTTTTAACATCTTCTTTTGGAATATCGCCAAGCTCAGCCCATGCTTCACAAGCTAAAATCTCAACTTCTAACCACGCTTTAAATTTGTTCTCTTCCGTCCAAATTGCACCCATTTCTGGGCGTGTATAACGACTAATCATCTTTTTCCCTCCAACAGTTGTTCTTGATGGTCCCAAATATGCAAACTCTTCGCTTTTTCTAGAGCGACTTCAATATTATCATTTAAAATATTAACATGCCCCATTTTTCGCTGCGCTTTTGCTTCTTCTTTTCCATACAAGTGTAAATAGCACCCGGTTAATCTATTCACTTGTCTTAGGACCCCTTCTATATGTTCGCCTAAAATGTTTACCATGACAACTGGTTTTAACAAATTTGTTTCTCCAAGAGGTAAATTACAGATTGCTCGAATATGTTGATCGAATTGACTCGTTTCACATGCATCCTGTGTATAGTGGCCTGAATTGTGAGGTCTTGGTGCTAATTCATTAATGTAAATCTCACCATCAGCTGTAGCAAACATCTCTACCGCTAGTGTTCCCACAAGTTCTAGTTCATCCGCGAGCACTTTTGCATAAGCAATTGCTTTTTGAGAAAGTTCTTCTGTAATGCGAGCTGGAACGATAGATTCATGCAAAATGTTATTTACATGAATATTTTCCGCTACCGGAAATACTTTCGTTTCACCACTTACACTACGAATCACAATAACTGATACTTCTTTTTCAAAAGGCACCCATTTCTCTAAAATACACTCTGTTGCATTCGCAAGCTCTCGCGCTTTATCAATGTCACCTTCACTTCTTAAAACAACTTGCCCTTTCCCATCATATCCACCTGTCGTCGTTTTTAAGACGGAAGGATATGATAACTCGGCGATTGCTTCAGTAAGCTGCTCTTGAGTTTGAACCAATCTATACGTTGCTACTGGTAATCCCGCTTTTTCAATTGCATTCTTTTCTGTAAAACGATTTTGCGTTTTACTTAACAACTGACTGCCTTGCGGTAAGTACGCATGTTTTTCAAGCCATTGTAAACATCTATAATCAATATTCTCAAATTCATATGTGACAACATCACTGATCTCTGCTAAATGCTGAATTGCTTTTAAATCGTCATATGGTGCAACAATTTCAATATCAGCAACTTGTGCACATGGTGAATTTTTTGTAGGATCTAAAACAGCAATTTTATATCCCATCTCCTTAGCTGCCAATGCCATCATTCTTCCTAACTGGCCGCCTCCAATAATGCCGATTGTTTTTCCAGGTAAAATGATTCTCGTCATACTAGCTCACTACCTTCGCGCACATCTTTTTCAATTGCTTCTCGTCTCAATTCTAATGCATCATGTATATCATCATGGAATGATCCAAGTATTTGTGCAGCAAGTAAACCAGCATTTGTTGAACCAGCCTTACCAATTGCAACAGTTGCAACCGGAACCCCTCCTGGCATTTGGACGATGGATAATAATGAATCTAAGCCGTTTAACGCTTTTGATTGAACTGGAACTCCGATTATAGGAAGATTCGTCTTCGCTGCAACCATTCCTGGTAAATGCGCTGCTCCACCAGCTCCAGCAATAATAACTTTCAACCCACGTTCACGAGCTGTCTCTGCATATTCAAACATATAATCCGGAGTCCGATGAGCAGATACAACTTTTTTCTCATACGGTATATTTAATTCATCTAAAATGTCACAAGCATATTTCATTGTTTCCCAGTCTGACGTGCTTCCCATTATGACTCCAACTAGTGATTTCATATTAGAATCCCCCCGATTCAAATAAAAAAAGCCTGAAATAGAACAGTTTCTCTTTTACTATGAGAGAAAGCGCTCTACTCAGGCATACGTATCCCTTGTGAATAGAAAAATACCGAGTGACTTTCCCTCATAGTCTAACGAATAACGGTCGTTAGGTAGAGACTTGCAGGCCATATCCCCGCGATTATATGAGGTGTTATATATTATTGTTTCTATGGCTATATTAACAATATTTCATAAACAATGTCAATAAATAATCGAATGTTTTTTTATTAGTTGCTGATAACGTTCGTGTTTTAGTTATATTCAAAAGAAGAATTGCAACTATATGCAAGAAGGAAGGGGAATTAGAATATATATTTCTAGAGATCTATTTTACATATAACTGTTTACATAGTACTTCAGTATGTTTTGATCAAAGTATATAGAACTTATTATTGTAGCGATTTAATTTCTAAGGGGGGAATAATCGTGAAAAAAATAACTATGCTATTATCCTATTTATTTTTCTCTATTGCAGTAATTGCTGTAATGATTGAATACTTATTTATATCATCCCATTTTTTCTACTCTCATTATTTTAAATATATACTTGCGCTAGAAATAATGTGTCCTATCATAGGTATTATTTTAGGAGTACTCGGAAAATCTGGAAAACCAAAAATCATTGCTATTACTTTGAATAGCCTTATTTTCATTCTTTTTTCTTCTTTAGCGTTATTAAATGTATGAATTATGACATTTGGTAAATAAAAATAAACACAAAAAAACCTAAGTCGAATCGACTTAGGTTTTTGCTTGGCGACGTCCTACTCTCACAGGGACAAGGTCCCAACTACCATCGGCGCTAGAGAGCTTAACTTCCGTGTTCGGTATGGGAACGGGTGTGACCTCTCTGCCATCATCACCAAACTATGAAGGCATATTCCTTCAAAACTAGATAACATTTGCTTCATATTATATGGTTAAGTCCTCGATCTATTAGTATTCGTCAGCTCCACATGTCACCATGCTTCCACCTCGAACCTATCAACCTGATCATCTTTCAGGGATCTTACTAGCTTACGCTATGGGAAATCTCATCTTGAGGGGGGCTTCATGCTTAGATGCTTTCAGCACTTATCCCTTCCGCACATAGCTACCCAGCTATGCCCTTGGCAGAACAACTGGTACACCAGCGGTGCGTCCATCCCGGTCCTCTCGTACTAAGGACAGCTCCTCTCAAATTTCCTACGCCCACGACGGATAGGGACCGAACTGTCTCACGACGTTCTGAACCCAGCTCGCGTACCGCTTTAATGGGCGAACAGCCCAACCCTTGGGACCGACTACAGCCCCAGGATGCGATGAGCCGACATCGAGGTGCCAAACCTCCCCGTCGATGTGGACTCTTGGGGGAGATAAGCCTGTTATCCCCGGGGTAGCTTTTATCCGTTGAGCGATGGCCCTTCCATGCGGAACCACCGGATCACTAAGCCCGACTTTCGTCCCTGCTCGACTTGTAGGTCTCGCAGTCAAGCTCCCTTATGCCTTTGCACTCTACGAATGATTTCCAACCATTCTGAGGGAACCTTTGGGCGCCTCCGTTACACTTTAGGAGGCGACCGCCCCAGTCAAACTGCCCACCTGACACTGTCTCCCGGGTCGATAAGACCCGTAGGTTAGAATTTCAATACAGTCAGGGCGGTATCCCACCAGCGCCTCCACCGAAGCTAGCGCTCCGGTTTCAATGGCTCCCGCCTATCCTGTACAAACTGTACCAAAATTCAATATCAGGCTACAGTAAAGCTCCACGGGGTCTTTCCGTCCTGTCGCGGGTAACCTGCATCTTCACAGGTACTATAATTTCACCGAGTCTCTGGTTGAGACAGTGCCCAAATCGTTACACCTTTCGTGCGGGTCGGAACTTACCCGACAAGGAATTTCGCTACCTTAGGACCGTTATAGTTACGGCCGCCGTTTACTGGGGCTTCAGTTCAGAGCTTCGCTTACGCTAACCCCTCTCCTTAACCTTCCAG
>NZ_JBQXPN010000001.1:5317500-5320000 GCF_052656125.1 Bacillus sp. WC2507
AATTCTTACCTTAAACTAATATTTAAACGTATTACTTTATAACCTTTTTATCACCTGATCATCCAATTTTAAAAAAAACAGTCTCTATTTCATTCTCCTTTCTTCTTTAGTGTTATTAAATGTATGGATTATGACATTTGGTAAATAAAAATAAACACAAAAAAACCTAAGTCGAATCGACTTAGGTTTTTGCTTGGCGACGTCCTACTCTCACAGGGACAAGGTCCCAACTACCATCGGCGCTAGAGAGCTTAACTTCCGTGTTCGGTATGGGAACGGGTGTGACCTCTCTGCCATCATCACCAAACTATGAAGGCATATTCCTTCAAAACTAGATAACATTTGCTTCATATTATATGGTTAAGTCCTCGATCTATTAGTATTCGTCAGCTCCACATGTCACCATGCTTCCACCTCGAACCTATCAACCTGATCATCTTTCAGGGATCTTACTAGCTTACGCTATGGGAAATCTCATCTTGAGGGGGGCTTCATGCTTAGATGCTTTCAGCACTTATCCCTTCCGCACATAGCTACCCAGCTATGCCCTTGGCAGAACAACTGGTACACCAGCGGTGCGTCCATCCCGGTCCTCTCGTACTAAGGACAGCTCCTCTCAAATTTCCTACGCCCACGACGGATAGGGACCGAACTGTCTCACGACGTTCTGAACCCAGCTCGCGTACCGCTTTAATGGGCGAACAGCCCAACCCTTGGGACCGACTACAGCCCCAGGATGCGATGAGCCGACATCGAGGTGCCAAACCTCCCCGTCGATGTGGACTCTTGGGGGAGATAAGCCTGTTATCCCCGGGGTAGCTTTTATCCGTTGAGCGATGGCCCTTCCATGCGGAACCACCGGATCACTAAGCCCGACTTTCGTCCCTGCTCGACTTGTAGGTCTCGCAGTCAAGCTCCCTTATGCCTTTGCACTCTACGAATGATTTCCAACCATTCTGAGGGAACCTTTGGGCGCCTCCGTTACACTTTAGGAGGCGACCGCCCCAGTCAAACTGCCCACCTGACACTGTCTCCCGGGTCGATAAGACCCGTAGGTTAGAATTTCAATACAGTCAGGGCGGTATCCCACCAGCGCCTCCACCGAAGCTAGCGCTCCGGTTTCAATGGCTCCCGCCTATCCTGTACAAACTGTACCAAAATTCAATATCAGGCTACAGTAAAGCTCCACGGGGTCTTTCCGTCCTGTCGCGGGTAACCTGCATCTTCACAGGTACTATAATTTCACCGAGTCTCTGGTTGAGACAGTGCCCAAATCGTTACACCTTTCGTGCGGGTCGGAACTTACCCGACAAGGAATTTCGCTACCTTAGGACCGTTATAGTTACGGCCGCCGTTTACTGGGGCTTCAGTTCAGAGCTTCGCTTACGCTAACCCCTCTCCTTAACCTTCCAGCACCGGGCAGGTGTCAGCCCCTATACTTCGCCTTACGGCTTCGCAGAGACCTGTGTTTTTGCTAAACAGTCGCTTGGGCCTATTCACTGCGGCTTTCCGTTAAGAAAGCACCCCTTCTCCCGAAGTTACGGGGTCATTTTGCCGAGTTCCTTAACCAGAGTTCTCTCGCACACCTTAGGATTCTCTCCTCGCCTACCTGTGTCGGTTTGCGGTACAGGCACCTTTTATCTCGCTAGAAGCTTTTCTTGGCAGCGGGGAATCAAAGACTTCGCTCCATAAGGAGCTTCCCCATCACAGCTCAGCCTTCACGATAAGCGGATTTGCCTACTTATCAGCCTAACTGCTTGGACGTGCACAACCAATCGCACGCTTCTTCTATCCTTCTGCGTCCCTCCATTGCTCAAACGATAAAGAGGTGGTACAGGAATATCAACCTGTTGTCCATCGCCTACGCCTGTCGGCCTCGGCTTAGGTCCTGACTAACCCTGAGCGGACGAGCCTTCCTCAGGAAACCTTAGGCATTCGGTGGACGGGATTCTCACCCGTCTTTCGCTACTCATACCGGCATTCTCACTTCTAAGCGCTCCACCAGTCCTTCCGGTCTGACTTCACTGCACTTAGAACGCTCCCCTACCACTGATACCATTGGTATCAATTCGCAGCTTCGGTGGTGTATTTAGCCCCGGTACATTTTCGGCGCAGAGTCACTCGACTAGTGAGCTATTACGCACTCTTTAAATGGTGGCTGCTTCTAAGCCAACATCCTAGTTGTCTAAGCAACTCCACATCCTTTTCCACTTAATACACACTTTGGGACCTTAGCTGGCGATCTGGGCTGTTTCCCTCTTGACTACGGATCTTATCACTCGCAGTCTGACTCCTAAGGATAAGTCATTGGCATTCGGAGTTTGACTGAATTCGGTAATCCGATGAGGACCCCTAGTTCAATCAGTGCTCTACCTCCAAGACTCTTACACTTAAGGCTAGCCCTAAAGCTATTTCGGGGAGAACCAGCTATCTCCAGGTTCGATTGGAATTTCTCCGCTACCCACACCTCATCCCCGCACTTTTCAACGTGCGTGGGTTC
>NZ_JBQXPN010000001.1:5322500-5327500 GCF_052656125.1 Bacillus sp. WC2507
ATAAAAATTGACGTTTCACGTTGTTTGTTTCGTTCAGTTTTCAAAGAACTTGTCTGCCGCTCATTTGCGACTCCCTTATGTTAACATTTTCATATTTCAATGTCAACCAAGTTTTTCATTTTGTTTTTATTTCGTTTGCCGCTTTCTGCATTGTTGCTATCGGCGACTTGTTCTATATTACACCTCTAAACTCTAATCGTCAACACCTTTTTATAAAGATATTTAATTTAATATCTTCGTACTCTTTTAGCTCCAGGTAAGGATCTATAAAGATTTCATTAAAATAGAAACCATCGTCTACTTTTCTTTACTAATCTATTCTTCTAAATACTATTCAATTTAGACACTTCTCTATTACAAAGAACTCGCTTCCCCCATCTTACCGAACTTATACGATTGACTCTTTCCAGCTAAACTAGCAACCTTATTTTAACAATTAATAGTATATAATTAGAAAGTTGCTTTATTTTTTATTACCACTCCCTATTCCCCTTTGTTTATCAAATTGTACTATTAATAACATTCTATTAGAAGCAGGTGACGATAAAGAAATTCGAGACTTATTAAAAAGATATTTAGAGCGAGAATTATATATGGTAGATACTGCAATTAACAGCGAAGAAGCATTGCATTTATTTAATCAAAACGACTATAACCTCGTTATATTAGATCTTATGATGCCAAAAGTAGATGGGATTGAAGTCTGTAGAAAACTTAGGGATACAACTAACATACCGATATTAATGCTAACTGCTAAAGATCACGAAGTTGATAAAGTTTTAGGTTTAAGCATTGGGGCTGATGACTATATTACGAAACCTTTCAGTATTCACGAAGTGGTTGCACGAGTAAAATCTCTTATGCGACGCTTTTTAGTTCTTGGAAGTAACACTACTGTACAAGAGAAAACAACTTTAACATTTAAGGGACTAACCATTGATTTTAAAAAATACACAAGTCCATACGAACGGACAAGAGATTGCGTTAACCGAAAAAAAACTTAAACTATTAAAGTTCTTCTCTTCCAACCCAGAGCAATTATTTACAAAAACAAAAATCTTCCGAAATGTGTGGAACGCTAATTATATAGAAGACGATAATACCGTTATGGTACATATTAGAAAACTTAACTGCAAGAGAGAACTTATTAATTAATGCAAAGATAATTGGAGTTCATAAAAGGAATGCAATTGAAGAAGCATTAGAAATTGTAGGTTTGCAGCACGAAACAAAAAAATTAGTAGGAAAATACTCTTTAGGGATGAAACAACGCTTAGGAATTGCACGTGCACTTCTTCATTATCCTGAACTACTCATATTAGATGAACCAACTAACGGTCTAGATCCCATCGGTATTAAAGAAATGCGAAAACTTATTAAATCTTTAGCTCAAGAAAGAAATATAACGATACTCATTTCTAGTCATATATTAGCCGAGGTAGAACAATTAGTCGATCGTATGGGGATTATTCATGAAGGAAGGTTACTAGAGGAAGTTTCTCTTGATACACTGCGTAAAGCAAACCGTAAATACATAGAATTCCAGGTGAATAATGACCATAAAGCTGCGATGCTATTAGAAAATCATTTTCAAATTTTTGATTATGAAGTACGTGATGAAGGGAATATTCGCGTTTACTCTCATTTCGGACAGCAAGGACGCATTAACAGAGCGTTTGTTCTTAACGATATTGAAGTATTAAAAATGGTGATGAGCGCAGACAGATTAGAAGATTATTTCACCAACCTAGTTGGAGGTGGAACGATTGGTTAATCTACTCTATACAGAACTATTAAAACTAAAACGCTCTAATATGTTTTTGATTAGTATTATTGGGGCTGGTGTCGCACCTTTCTTAGTAGTAGTAGCGTCTTATATACACATAAAAACAAAACAGCCAACTCCGACTATTTTATTCCATCAATTATTCACTGAAGTTAACTTATATACTACCTTAATTATAGGATTCCCCTTATATGGAGTAGTGGTTGCTTATCTGTTTACCCGTGAATATACAGAAGATACACTAAAGCATTTACTAACTATCCCAGTATCTCGCATTAGCTTTATTATAAGTAAGTTCATCCTTCTATTCCTTTGGATCATGATGCTAACTTTAGTCGCTTGGGCACTAACTTTATTATTAGGGCTACTAGGTAGCTTCCCTGGATTTAGTATCACCTTACTTTTAGACTCTCTCGTGAAGTTTTTAATATGTGGTGGACTTCTTTTTCTATTATCTTCACCTATTGTACTACTAACTCTTATAATGAAAACCTATGTACCACCTATTATATTAACAATTATTATTACAATGACTAACCTTATGATCGTAAATTCAAAACACAAAGACCTATTCCCATGGACCGCCACTCTAGATATAGCAAATAACGAATTACAATCGACTTATCCACCAGAGTATTCTTATATCATCATCGCGGTAACTACCATTTTCGGATTTATTGCAACACTATTCTATTTTAAGAGAGTAGATATTCATTAATTTACAGGAGTGAAACTATGAGCGATATCATTATTGCCTTCATACTCGGTATTGTAGAGGGATTAGCTGAATTTTTACCTATCTCTTCTACTGGTCATCTTATATTAGTCGGACATTTACTAGGTTTTGAAGGAGAACGGGCAAAAACATTTGAAATTGTCATTCAGTTAGGAGCGATCTTAGCTATCGCTATCTTATATCATAAACGCCTTGTTTCTTTATGTAATATTAAGCCTCTTCTAAGAAAAGAGAAAAAATTTAACGCATTACATGTATTCCTTGGCGTATTTCCGGCAGTAATTGCTGGTTTACTACTACATGATGTTATTAAAACATACTTATTTCAGCCGTATACTGTCGTGATTGGACTTGTAGCAGGGGCAATTCTTATGATTTTTGCAGAAGTAAAAAAGAAAGAGGCAACCGCCTTTTCACTGGATGATTTAACATACCGACAAGCATTAACAATTGGATTATTTCAATGCTTAGCAGTATATCCTGGTTTCTCTAGAGCTGGCTCTACTATTTCTGGAGGTCTATTAGCGAAAGTAAATTATAAGACTGCATCTGAGTTCTCTTTTCTCATTGCTCTTCCTGTAATGGTTGGAGCTACAGGTTTAGACTTATTAAAAAGTTGGAAGTATTTAAGTGTCGATGACATTCCTATGTTTGCCGCAGGATTCATTACCTCTTTTATAGTAGCAATGCTAGCAGTAGTAACTTTTCTGAAGCTTTTAGAGAAGATAGGTTTAAAACCTTTTGCATATTATCGTATTTTATTGGCCATCTTATTTACGCTTTTTGTATTGCTATAGATTCGTATAAGTCACATATTATTAAACCGATATTCAAGTTGGAATATCGGTTTTTTATCTATTTCACCTTTAGTATTACTTGCTTCAATATGGCATAGTGGTAATAAATCACCATTAATATATAAACTTACACGCTATACTTGAAGTCCGCACTTAATAATAGTATTTCTTCTTTAAACACATATACCGGATTAAAAATACACAACTTCATTGATCAAGTGTACCCATCACACTAGTGCAGAACAAGCGTTCCTTAATACTGTAATATATCACTTCCTCTTTGTATTTAAGTAATCATTCTATATTGTTTTTCACTTGTACTTAACTTCTCTACAATAGAGCCTAAATATAATATTTAAGGAGATTTTATCCTAATGCCTATATACAAACAACCGCAGCTATAAGAGCAAATTAAATTACTAACAAAGGCATTTGGTTTCATTTAATAGTATTAATAGTACCAACGGCGAAGTTAGTATTATAGCTGAACTATATGGAGATGAAGAAGGTAACCATCGTGGTATTATCTCTGCCTTAACCGAACTTGAAAGACTAACGGAAGAAAAACAATTACAGTATTGTTTGGCCATTAATCATGATTTCTTAACACCTCTATATGACGGAGATACTCAGCACTACAGTTATATAGAAACTGCAGACAAACCTCTTCCTTGTTTCTATACTTACGGAAGGGAAGTACATGTAGGCGATACATTGTCAGGTATTGATCCTAATTTTATTGCAGACCAAATCACCAATAGGCTACGTAACAACTATAAACTAACCGAATTTATTTATATCAAAGCGATAATAAAGGGACGTATACTATTCAAACAGCAACATGCTCCGGTCATATTTTTTGTGAATTAGAAAATAAACGGTTACCGACGACTAATGATTATAGTATTGTACCCAATAGCCAGGATGAACCTGTAGCAATTATTAGGACAATAGAAGTAACTATAACACCAATGAATGAAGTACCCGAATATTGCTGAAGGTGATTGTACTTATGATTACTGGGGAGACAGCATAATCAACTTGGCCATGCCTTTTCTGAAGATATGCTACTTGTTTGTGAGCATTTTAAACTTATTGATGTAAAAAAATAAATATAGCTTATCATCTATCACTCCAGAAATACGTAGATGACAAGCTATATTTTATTAAACACAAAAAAGACGAGTCATTCTGACTCGTCTTAAGCTTGCTTGGCGACGTCCTACTCTCACAGGGACAAGGTCCCAACTACCATCGGCGCTAGAGAGCTTAACTTCCGTGTTCGGTATGGGAACGGGTGTGACCTCTCTGCCATCATCACCAAACTATGAAGGCATATTCCTTCAAAACTAGATAACATTTGCTACATATTATATGGTTAAGTCCTCGATCTATTAGTATTCGTCAGCTCCACATGTCACCATGCTTCCACCTCGAACCTATCAACCTGATCATCTTTCAGGGATCTTACTAGCTTACGCTATGGGAAATCTCATCTTGAGGGGGGCTTCATGCTTAGATGCTTTCAGCACTTATCCCTTCCGCACATAGCTACCCAGCTATGCCCTTGGCAGAACAACTGGTACACCAGCGGTGCGTCCATCCCGGTCCTCTCGTACTAAGGACAGCTCCTCTCAAATTTCCTACGCCCACGACGGATAGGGACCGAACTGTCTCACGA
>NZ_JBQXPN010000001.1:5332500-5339450 GCF_052656125.1 Bacillus sp. WC2507
TTTATATCCTCTTAACAAACATTTAAGATATGCAAATAAACTATATTCGAGGCCCGAACCCATTAATAGCATTTCTTTTTTAAACACATATACTGGATTGAAAATACGTACCTCAATTGATCGAGTGTACCTAACACACCCGAGAGAAACGTTTGTTCTACTTATATTTTATTACTTTTTATCACATTTAAGGATGTTTATCCTATACCTATATTTACGTTTTACCGCTAGAAGAGCAAATCGAGTTACTAACAAAGTATGTAATTTTAATTTTTCTATTATATATCCTCCGTTTTGAAATACATATAGAATTACAAATTCATTTATTTCTAGCTATAAACCTAAGAATACATACCAATAAGAAACCAACACATATAAAACACCCACAAAAACAAATCCTACAACAAGGTATACTACAGCTGTACAATTATAACTCATAATCTTTTCAACACCTATAAGGGTCCTGTCCGCATTTAATACAAATATAAACTAAAAAAATTTCAATTAAAAAAGAGACGGAATCTCTACTCTAAGGAAAATCCGACTCTTATTTTTGGGCCACAACTAAAGTAATTTAACTTACTCGCTATAACTGAACTCCCTCATACTAACCATAGCCAAAATAACTTTTACATTTAATATTCCCTACTCTGCTGTACTGAAGATGAATGTATCATATCCATCACTGCATGATATAAGTTTTCCGGATATTCAGCTATCCGATGGCATAAATACAAGTACCACTCTTTCCCATAAGTCAAATACACCCTAGCATTATGTCCTTTGTTTTTCAAATCACTTAACATATCCGGACGAATTCCATATAGCATTTCTATTTCTACACTAGATTGACTAAAGTATTGACGTTGCTCCATTTCTTTAATAAGAATTTCATCATGTGTAGCTATAGATACAGGATGGTTATTTTCAACTAGTTGTTCTACGATCTGAAGATACTGTTGATTTAAGTCAGTTGATCTAGGTATAGCAATATCCGAAACTTCTTGATAGGCACCTTTTACAACTCGGATTTCCCCGGGATAATGTAGGAGTTCTTGAATATCCTTGTTTGAGCGATATAAATGCGCCTGAATCGTTATCCCTACATTAGGATATTGCTCAGTCGTTTTTTATAGATGGAAAGAATGTCTGCTGCTTTAGATGATTCTTCCATACTTATCATAAGGGTAGTTCCATGTACTTTTGCCTTCTCTGCCAACTCCATTAAATGAATATAAGATATTTCTGGATCTATAGATAACCCAATATGCGATAAATCGAGTGATACTGTTTGTTTCATAGATAGAGCACCCATATCCCCAATAAGATTCCAAAACTCATCTTTTGCTTTATAACATTCCGCTATATCTAGAGTATTTTCCCCTATGTATTCTAGTGAAGTATGATAACCTTTTGTAATTAGTTCTTTTGCTATCACAATCCCCTCATGTCTCGTTTCTCCGGTGCAACGCAAGCTTTAACACTTGTTTCTAAGTTACTTTTGTCAACAGGCGACCAAGTACTAATAGAAGATCCCATCACCAATGACATTCAAACAATTTTTAAAAATTCAGGAGCCTTCCTTTATCCTATACCAGTTGATGATAATGGGATGGATACATCTTTGTTGCCTGCAAATAAAAACCAAAAATTCATCTTCACTACTCCTTCTCATCAGTTTCCTTTAGGAGGAGCGTTACCGATTCAACGACGGGTTCAATTGATTAACTACTCAAGAAAAACAAATTGTTATCTCATTGAAGATGATTATGACAGTGAGTTTCGATATGAAGGCTCACCTGTAAGTTCATTACAGGGATTGGATCCCGAGCGTGTTATATATAGGTTCATTTAGTAAAATTTTATCACTGGCCCTTAGGATGGGATACTTAGTTCTTCCCTCACACCTTATTGAAAAATGTCGCAGGATAAAATGGTTTTCAGATCTACATACATCTTCTTTAAATCAACTTGTCCTTACTAAATTTATTGTCGAAGATTATTTGGAACGGCATATTATGAAGATGAAAAAAATCTATAAAAATTGAAGAGACATCCTTATCCAGCAATTAAAATTAGTATTCTCAAATAAGATCAATATTTTCGGTCATTCTACAGGATTACACCTGATTGTCGAATTCAATCAATTTCAATTCACCAAAGAATTACTTGAGAAAATCCAACAACTTGGGGTTAAAGTATATCCTGTGGAAGACCACGCTATTGAAAAAGGAAAACATCATAATCGAATTATTATGGGGTATGGACATTTAACAACTGAAGAAATAAAAGAAGGTGTGCGCAGGCTACAGAGGGCAATACCTTGCATATATTCTTGTTAATAAATAGACTTTAAAACTCAAAGTTAAAGAGTCTAACAAACTTGTCCATATTTTTCTGAAGGTATGCTATTTAGATGTGAAATCATAATAAAATAAAGCTGTTTCTTGCTAGATAAAAGTGCTCATAGAGCCAACATTAATTACAAGCTTATTTTATTAAACACAAAAAAGACGAGTCATTCTGACTCGTCTTAAGCTTGCTTGGCGACGTCCTACTCTCACAGGGACAAGGTCCCAACTACCATCGGCGCTAGAGAGCTTAACTTCCGTGTTCGGTATGGGAACGGGTGTGACCTCTCTGCCATCATCACCAAACTATGAAGGCATATTCCTTCAAAACTAGATAACATTTGCTTCATATTATATGGTTAAGTCCTCGATCTATTAGTATTCGTCAGCTCCACATGTCACCATGCTTCCACCTCGAACCTATCAACCTGATCATCTTTCAGGGATCTTACTAGCTTACGCTATGGGAAATCTCATCTTGAGGGGGGCTTCATGCTTAGATGCTTTCAGCACTTATCCCTTCCGCACATAGCTACCCAGCTATGCCCTTGGCAGAACAACTGGTACACCAGCGGTGCGTCCATCCCGGTCCTCTCGTACTAAGGACAGCTCCTCTCAAATTTCCTACGCCCACGACGGATAGGGACCGAACTGTCTCACGACGTTCTGAACCCAGCTCGCGTACCGCTTTAATGGGCGAACAGCCCAACCCTTGGGACCGACTACAGCCCCAGGATGCGATGAGCCGACATCGAGGTGCCAAACCTCCCCGTCGATGTGGACTCTTGGGGGAGATAAGCCTGTTATCCCCGGGGTAGCTTTTATCCGTTGAGCGATGGCCCTTCCATGCGGAACCACCGGATCACTAAGCCCGACTTTCGTCCCTGCTCGACTTGTAGGTCTCGCAGTCAAGCTCCCTTATGCCTTTGCACTCTACGAATGATTTCCAACCATTCTGAGGGAACCTTTGGGCGCCTCCGTTACACTTTAGGAGGCGACCGCCCCAGTCAAACTGCCCACCTGACACTGTCTCCCGGGTCGATAAGACCCGTAGGTTAGAATTTCAATACAGTCAGGGCGGTATCCCACCAGCGCCTCCACCGAAGCTAGCGCTCCGGTTTCAATGGCTCCCGCCTATCCTGTACAAACTGTACCAAAATTCAATATCAGGCTACAGTAAAGCTCCACGGGGTCTTTCCGTCCTGTCGCGGGTAACCTGCATCTTCACAGGTACTATAATTTCACCGAGTCTCTGGTTGAGACAGTGCCCAAATCGTTACACCTTTCGTGCGGGTCGGAACTTACCCGACAAGGAATTTCGCTACCTTAGGACCGTTATAGTTACGGCCGCCGTTTACTGGGGCTTCAGTTCAGAGCTTCGCTTACGCTAACCCCTCTCCTTAACCTTCCAGCACCGGGCAGGTGTCAGCCCCTATACTTCGCCTTACGGCTTCGCAGAGACCTGTGTTTTTGCTAAACAGTCGCTTGGGCCTATTCACTGCGGCTTTCCGTTAAGAAAGCACCCCTTCTCCCGAAGTTACGGGGTCATTTTGCCGAGTTCCTTAACCAGAGTTCTCTCGCACACCTTAGGATTCTCTCCTCGCCTACCTGTGTCGGTTTGCGGTACAGGCACCTTTTATCTCGCTAGAAGCTTTTCTTGGCAGCGGGGAATCAAAGACTTCGCTCCATAAGGAGCTTCCCCATCACAGCTCAGCCTTCACGATAAGCGGATTTGCCTACTTATCAGCCTAACTGCTTGGACGTGCTCAACCAATCGCACGCTTCTTCTATCCTTCTGCGTCCCTCCATTGCTCAAACGATAAAGAGGTGGTACAGGAATATCAACCTGTTGTCCATCGCCTACGCCTGTCGGCCTCGGCTTAGGTCCTGACTAACCCTGAGCGGACGAGCCTTCCTCAGGAAACCTTAGGCATTCGGTGGACGGGATTCTCACCCGTCTTTCGCTACTCATACCGGCATTCTCACTTCTAAGCGCTCCACCAGTCCTTCCGGTCTGACTTCACTGCACTTAGAACGCTCCCCTACCACTGATACCATTGGTATCAATTCGCAGCTTCGGTGGTGTATTTAGCCCCGGTACATTTTCGGCGCAGAGTCACTCGACTAGTGAGCTATTACGCACTCTTTAAATGGTGGCTGCTTCTAAGCCAACATCCTAGTTGTCTAAGCAACTCCACATCCTTTTCCACTTAATACACACTTTGGGACCTTAGCTGGCGATCTGGGCTGTTTCCCTCTTGACTACGGATCTTATCACTCGCAGTCTGACTCCTAAGGATAAGTCATTGGCATTCGGAGTTTGACTAAATTCGGTAATCCGATGAGGACCCCTAGTTCAATCAGTGCTCTACCTCCAAGACTCTTACACTTAAGGCTAGCCCTAAAGCTATTTCGGGGAGAACCAGCTATCTCCAGGTTCGATTGGAATTTCTCCGCTACCCACACCTCATCCCCGCACTTTTCAACGTGCGTGGGTTCGGGCCTCCATTCAGTGTTACCTGAACTTCACCCTGGACATGGGTAGATCACCTGGTTTCGGGTCTACGACCACGTACTAAACGCCCTATTCAGACTCGCTTTCGCTGCGGCTCCGTCTCTTCAACTTAACCTTGCACGGGATCGTAACTCGCCGGTTCATTCTACAAAAGGCACGCCATCACCCATTAACGGGCTCTGACTATTTGTAGGCACACGGTTTCAGGATCTCTTTCACTCCCCTTCCGGGGTGCTTTTCACCTTTCCCTCACGGTACTGGTTCACTATCGATCACTAGGGAGTATTTAGCCTTGGGAGATGGTCCTCCCAGATTCCGACGGAATTTCACGTGTTCCGCCGTACTCAGGATACATTCAAGAGAGAACGAAGTTTCGACTACGGGGTTGTTACCCTCTACGACGGACCTTTCCAGGTCGCTTCGTCTACCTCGTTCCTTTGTAACTCCGTATAGAATGTCCTACAACCCCAAGAGGCAAGCCTCTTGGTTTGGGCTATGTTCCGTTTCGCTCGCCGCTACTCAGGAAATCGCATTTGCTTTCTCTTCCTCCAGGTACTTAGATGTTTCAGTTCCCTGGGTCTGTCTTCCTTACCCTATGTATTCAGGTAAGGATACCATACCATTACGTATGGTGGGTTTCCCCATTCGGAAATCTTCGGATCAAAGCTTACTTACAGCTCCCCGAAGCATATCGGCGTTAGTCCCGTCCTTCATCGACTCCTAGTGTCAAGGCATCCACCGTGCGCCCTTTCTAACTTAACCAAACTAAAAATTAAAAAATATGAGCTACACTGTTATCTAGTTTTCAAAGAACATACATTTATATATGAGAGATAGTTCTCTCAAAACTGAACAAAACGAAACACGGAAACTTATATTGATGAACAGCGTTCATCAATTCTCCATAGAAAGGAGGTGATCCAGCCGCACCTTCCGATACGGCTACCTTGTTACGACTTCACCCCAATCATCTGTCCCACCTTAGGCGGCTGGCTCCATAAAGGTTACCCCACCGACTTCGGGTGTTACAAACTCTCGTGGTGTGACGGGCGGTGTGTACAAGGCCCGGGAACGTATTCACCGCGGCATGCTGATCCGCGATTACTAGCGATTCCAGCTTCATGTAGGCGAGTTGCAGCCTACAATCCGAACTGAGAACGGTTTTATGAGATTAGCTCCACCTCGCGGTCTTGCAGCTCTTTGTACCGTCCATTGTAGCACGTGTGTAGCCCAGGTCATAAGGGGCATGATGATTTGACGTCATCCCCACCTTCCTCCGGTTTGTCACCGGCAGTCACCTTAGAGTGCCCAACTTAATGATGGCAACTAAGATCAAGGGTTGCGCTCGTTGCGGGACTTAACCCAACATCTCACGACACGAGCTGACGACAACCATGCACCACCTGTCACTCTGCTCCCGAAGGAGAAGCCCTATCTCTAGGGTTTTCAGAGGATGTCAAGACCTGGTAAGGTTCTTCGCGTTGCTTCGAATTAAACCACATGCTCCACCGCTTGTGCGGGCCCCCGTCAATTCCTTTGAGTTTCAGCCTTGCGGCCGTACTCCCCAGGCGGAGTGCTTAATGCGTTAACTTCAGCACTAAAGGGCGGAAACCCTCTAACACTTAGCACTCATCGTTTACGGCGTGGACTACCAGGGTATCTAATCCTGTTTGCTCCCCACGCTTTCGCGCCTCAGTGTCAGTTACAGACCAGAAAGTCGCCTTCGCCACTGGTGTTCCTCCATATCTCTACGCATTTCACCGCTACACATGGAATTCCACTTTCCTCTTCTGCACTCAAGTCTCCCAGTTTCCAATGACCCTCCACGGTTGAGCCGTGGGCTTTCACATCAGACTTAAGAAACCACCTGCGCGCGCTTTACGCCCAATAATTCCGGATAACGCTTGCCACCTACGTATTACCGCGGCTGCTGGCACGTAGTTAGCCGTGGCTTTCTGGTTAGGTACCGTCAAGGTGCCAGCTTATTCAACTAGCACTTGTTCTTCCCTAACAACAGAGTTTTACGACCCGAAAGCCTTCATCACTCACGCGGCGTTGCTCCGTCAGACTTTCGTCCATTGCGG
>NZ_JBQXPN010000002.1:0-2368 GCF_052656125.1 Bacillus sp. WC2507
CCTTATCTTAACATCTTCGTTAGTTAATGTCAACTAAGTTTTTTATTTCGTTTGCCGCGTTCTGCGTTATTGCATCGGCGACTTGTTCTATATTACACTTCATTTGTATAATCGTCAACATGTTTTTTAAAAAACTTTATATTTTATAAATTTCATTTAGGTAATCAAATTTTTTATTTACATATTGCTTCTATATAAATATAGAAGCAATATGTAAAACTATCTACCTGTCGCTATTTCATCATAGTAACTATTGTTCTTTTGATGGCGCCGAACAACTTCCATCAGTACAAGAAAGATCACTTCCACCATCTGCTGAAAGTTCCTGTAACTTCGGTGCAGGATTCTCCTCTTCCCATACTTGCTGAAGTGCACCAACAAAAGTTTCAAGTGGTTGCGCACCTGAAATAGCATACTTTTGATTAATAATAAAATAAGGTACTCCTGAAATTTGATATTGCTGAGCAATCGCTTCATCAATTCTAACATCATTTGCATATGCGCTTTTATCATTAATAACATGTAAAGCTTCCTGTTTCTTTAAGCCTGAAGCTTCAGCGATAGTAACAAGCGTATCCACATCACTTAAATTTTTCGATTCAGTGAAATATGCAAAAAGTAGATTTTCCGTAATCTCTTTTTCTTTCCCTTGATCCTTTGCAAATTTCGCAAGACGATGCGCATCAAAAGTGTTCGTTGGCTTCATCTCATCAAAATTAAAACTTAAACCCATACTAGCTGCATGATTGCCTAGTTGCACGTTATTACGTTTAGCTTCTTCAATACTAATCCCATACTTTGATGCAAGTACTTCATTAATACTTGTTCCAGAATAGATTGGAGCATTTTGGTCTAATTCAAAACTTTTAAACTCAACTTCAACATCCTTCTTATGCGGAAATTGCTCTAAAGCCATTTCTAATCTACGTTTCCCAATATAGCAAAATGGACATACAAAATCTGACCATACTTCAATTTTCATAGAAACACCTCATTAACATGTAGTTTCCAACCATTGTAGCACTGGCACTAAGAAATTCAAAAATTTATGCTTCAAGCCCTATATACTGAAACCTAAAATGAATTTACAAATAGAAAAACGATAATCAAAAGTATTGCTTTCTGATTATCGCATATATAAATCTAATTATGCTGGAATATATCTCCCTACGAACTTCCATACGGTATTCCAATATGTATTCGAATCTATCTTCTCAGCTTCTCCATGTCCAGCACCTGGAACAATTAATTTCTCTTTTTCTACTTTTGCAGCATTATACACTTCATCTAACATTTCAAAAGGAACGAATGTATCCGCATCCCCGTGAATGAATAGCATCGGTGTTTTACTTTTCGCAACTTGTTTAATAGCTGAAGCTTCTTCTAAATCATATCCAGCTCTTAATTTTGTAACTGTATTCGCCGCATTCATAACAGGAAACTTCGGCAAGTGGAATAGATCTTTTAGTTGATAAGTAAATTCATCAATAACAGTTGAGTAACCACAATCTTCAATAATAACTTTAACGTTAGAAGGTAAATCTTCACCTGAAGTCATCATTACAGTTGCTCCGCCCATCGAAACACCAAATAGTGCTATTTCAGCATTAGGGTCTTTCTTTACGATTTGTTGAATCCAAATCAAAATATCTTTACGATCATGCCAGCCCATGCCGATATAATCGCCTTCACTATTTCCATGCCCACGAAGATCTGGCGCTATGACGTTATAACCTTGTTCATAAAAATTTCGGATATATTTCGTCATTTTCGATGCCCTGCTATCATATCCATGAACTACAATTGCCCATTTATGGCTAGATTGTTCATTCATATATTCATAACCTATTAATTTCAACTTATCGATAGAATTTATGTTCAATGTATTAGGTTTATGATTTGCTATAAAGTTCGCATCCTTTTCTTCATTTGTAGCCAACACACCTCCCGATGCGTTCACTGTTTCCACTAAGTGAGGATTATCCTCTAAAAATTCTTTCTCTTGTTTTGCATTCAATGCATAATTATAAAAATAATTCCCGACTAACATATAAGTAATTGCTAGAAGGACTAAAACTACTATAGTAATTACACCTATCTTTTTCATATTATCTCCTTTTCAAAGTTAAATCTTCTTATATTCAAGTACTCAAAAAAACAACTGCACTATTTTAACACACTGGCAGATCACTTCTACAAAAAATGAAATAGAAAATCTTAAACTACACATCGAAAATGATGAAAGAAATTGAATATGAGAGGATTAGAAGAATAAGGATTACTTACAAATTATAATGGTACTTGAGGCTGATAAGTAGTTAGAAACACAAAAAAGACGAGTCATTCTGACTCGTCTTAAGCTTGCTTG